>NZ_FYAU01000063.1 GCF_900185725.1 Stappia sp. TSB10P1A
CGTGTGCGTGATGCGCCTGTCCGGCGGATCGCGCACGGGGCATGTCGGCGTCCTGGTCGATCCCGGCCACGTGCTGCATGTCGAGGCGGCCTGCGACGCAATCATCGTCCCCCTCACTCATTTCACCATACGCGAGAGGATCGCATGCTTCAGGCGGCATCGGCTGACCGGCCGGCACATCTAGCGACGATCTGGCGCGCGCCGATGGCCCTGGGCTCGCCGAGGGTGGACCTGTGGCCGCAGGGCCTGTCGGTGGCGGAGATCGTGGCGCGAGCCGACTACCTGCCGCCCGATTTCGGGACGACGGGCGTCGTGACCATCGACGGCGAGCCGGTGCCGCGCGCCATGTGGCGGCACGTGCGCCCCAAGGCCGGCACTGCGGCCGGCCGCAGCATTCATGTCACGTTTCACGCGCCGCTGCGCGAAGGCGGCCGGGGCGGCAAGCAGATCCTCGCCGTCGTCGCGGCCATCGCCCTGACCTTCGCGACGGCAGGCATCGCCTCGGCCGGTATTCCCGCGCTCGGGCTCGCCGCGGGGTCGCTCGGCGCCAAGCTGATCGCGACGAGCGTCGGCATCGTCGGCTCGCTGGTCATCTCGGCCATCGCCGCCCCGCCCACCCGCGGCGCCGATGCAACGCCGGATGGCACCGGCGCGGCGCTCGATCCGGCATCCGTCTCGGGTAACGTCCTGGCCCCCAACGCCTCCGTGCCGCGCGTCATCGGCACGCGGCGCGTTTATCCACCCTTCGCCAGTCAGCCCGTCATCGAGCTGGTCGGCCAGGACGAGCTCGCCGAAGCGGTGCATGTGCTGGCCGGCCCGCACAAGCTGCGGGACATCCGCCTTGGCGAGACGACCTGGGACGGGCTGGCCGGCGAAGGGGACAGCGGGC
>NZ_FYAU01000062.1 GCF_900185725.1 Stappia sp. TSB10P1A
CCTCCCCGAATATCGACGTCTCCCGCGCACCTGCGCGGATGTCCGGCACGCGCCGCCGCCGCCATAGTCGCTTCCTGTAACCCCGGCACCCGCCGGGGTCTTGAGGTGGTGCAATGGCAGATCCGATCGCAGCGCTGGTGGAATGGCTGGAGGCCGATGGTGACATCGCCGCCGCCACGGCCTCGCGCATCTTCGGCGGCGGGCTGCCGGCGGAAGAGGCCGCGTCGATGCCGCGCGCTGCCATCGTCGTGCGCGCCTCCGGCGGCGCCTCCCTGACGGCCGGGTCCTATGTCCGGCATGACACCCAGCGTGTCGACGTGCTTGCCTACGGCGCGACGCCCTCTGAGGCCGATGCGCTCGCCCGCATGTGCCGGCTGCGGATCACGGATCTGCGCAGGCAGGTCATTGCCGGGTGCCTCATCCATTGGGCCGATGTGGCTGGCGGCCTGTCCGCCGGCCGCGATCGCGACACCGTCTGGCCGTTCGCCTTCCACTCCTTCCAGATCTTCCACGCGCTGGAGGCCGTCTCGTGACCGGGCCGGCCTCCCTCGGTTCCGCTGCCGCGCAGGCGGACGGAAAACCGGCTTCCACTTTTCCTGCCTGCGCTCTTAAGGAGGTGTCCTGATGCCCGCGCCGTTCGAAATCATCGCCCCCCCGTTCACCGCCTGGTGGGCGGCGGTCGGCACCGCGTTCCCCGCCCTGGGCACAGTGCCGCCGGCGGCGTGGACGATGATCGGCGCCAGTGGCGACGCCAACTACGACCCGGAGGGGGTGACCGTGGCGCACAGCCAGGAGGTCAATCTGGTTCGGCCGCTGGGACGCACCGCGCCGGTCAAGGCGTTCCGCGCGGAAGAGGGGCTCGTAATCTCGCTGACGGTCTGGGATGTCACGCTCGAGCAGTACCGCCTTGCCGCCAACAACCGCAACTTCCAGACCGTGGCGGCCGGCAGCGGTACGCCGGGCACCAAGACGCAGCAGCTCTATCGGGGCCAGATCGTCAACCCCGTTGCGCTGCTCGTGCGCTCGACCTCGTCGCCCTATGGCGATGCGATGGGGATGCAGTACCAGGTGCCGTACTGTTTCATGAGCGGCGGCCCGGAAATCCA
>NZ_FYAU01000060.1 GCF_900185725.1 Stappia sp. TSB10P1A
TCTATCGGGGCCAGATCGTCAACTCCGTTGCGCTGCTCGTGCGCTCGACCTCGTCGCCCTATGGCGATGCGATGGGGATGCAGTACCAGGTGCCGTACTGTTTCATGAGCGGCGGCCCGGAAATCCAATACCGCAAGGCGGAGCCGGCGGGGCTGGCGCTGGAATTCACGGCGATGCTCGATCCCAGCCAGGCCCTTCCCTGGGACGCGTTAGCCCAACTCGTCGAGCAGCACCAGCCCGCGCTGCCGTAACTGCCAGTTTCGCCTAATTTCGCACGGGAGGCCCGCCATGGCCGAAGCGCCCATTCTCGACCTCGAAACCCTGATCAAGCGCCCGACCATCAGCATAGACGGCGAGCTCTACGAGCTGCGCGCGCCGGACGAGCTGTCGGTCCTCGACAGCCAGTGGCTGACGACGGCCGGCAAGCGGATCGAGCAGCTCGCCGCGGCCGGCGACCCGGAGGGCAGGCTGCCCGACCTGCTGGATGCGGTGGTGCGGCGGATCCTGGTCGACGTGCCGGACGATGTGCTCGCCCGCCTGTCCGAGGCCCACCGGATGGCGATCTGCGAGGTTTTTACCGTGCTCCTGCTGCAGCGCCGGATGGCGGTGGCAGGAGCGATCGCCGGCAAGCTGACGGCTCAGCCGACCGCGCAGGGCGCACGGACTGGGGAGACGTCCTCCCCCGGCTCGCCCGATTTTACGGCGGCAGCCCCGACGACTGGCTGAGGCGGGTCCCGGCGGGCCTGGTGCGGGCGTGCATCACCATGCTCCCCAAGCTGCAGGCCGAGGAGCAACTGGCGGCGATCAGCGCCGCGTCGATCGGCGGCGGTCACGTGAAGCCGGCGGACAGCCGCCGCGCGATTCGCGATCTGGAGCGGGCGGCGAATGGCGGCCGCCGGCGGGCGATGAAGGCGACGCCGGAGGTCCTCGCGGCAATGGGGATCGCCGTCATCAAGCAGCAGGAGGGTGGCGATGAGCGGTGAGCGGCTCGGGCAGGCGCTGCTCGATCTCGATACAAACGACAAGAAATTCGACAAGAGCGTCGACCGTGCCGAGAAGAAGGCGACGGGGCTCGGCCGGACCTTCGACCTGACGGCGGCGAAGGCGGTAAAGATGGGCGCCCAGCTCGCCGCCGCTGCGGCGGTCGGCGTTGCCGCGCTGGGGGCTCTCGTGCGCGTCTCGATCAATCAGGCCGACGCCATGAGCAAGGCGGCGCAGCGGGCCGGCGTCACCACCGAGGCGCTGTCTCGCCTTGCCTGGGCGGGCGAGCTGTCGGACGTCAATATGTCGACGCTGAGCGGCTCGATGGTCAAGCTGACCAAAACGATGAGCGATGTCGCCTCCGGCGCCGACAAAGGCGCCGCTGCGCTGTTCCGGGCGCTCGATGTATCGGTGACCGATGCTGCGGGGAAGCTGCGCAGCGCCGATCAGGTCATGATCGACCTGGCCGACCGCTTTTCGCGGATGGAGGAAGGCGCGGACAAGACCGCGCTGGCGATCAAGGTCTTTGGCAAGTCGGGTGCCGAGATGATCCCGCTGCTCAACAATGGCCGCCAGGGGCTGGCCGACATGGCGGCCGAAAGCGACCGCCTCGGCAAGACGATCTCGACCGAGTTCGGCCAACGGGCCGAGGTTTTCAACGACACGCTCACCCGGATCTGGGCGGCCGGCGCCGGGCTGGTCAACAAGATCGCCGAAGCGCTGCTGCCGCAGTTGCAGGAATTCGCGGACATGCTGGCCGATCCGCAGTTTGTCGAGAATGCGCAGAGCCTGGCGCAAGGGGTGGTGGCCGCATTCGGGCTGATTGTGACAGCGGTCGACGACTCGGTCGGCGCGCTGAAAACAATGCGCAGTTGGCTCGAATGGGCCGCCACTCACGACCCTTTTGGCAACGCTCTGCCGCAGGCTGCCATTGATCGGCGCAACGCTATCCTCGCC
>NZ_FYAU01000061.1 GCF_900185725.1 Stappia sp. TSB10P1A
TCTATCGGGGCCAGATCGTCAACCCCGTTGCGCTGCTCGTGCGCTCGACCTCGTCGCCCTATGGCGATGCGATGGGGATGCAGTACCAGGTGCCGTACTGTTTCATGAGCGGCGGCCCGGAAATCCAGTACCGCAAGGCGGAGCCGGCGGGGCTGGCGCTGGAATTCACGGCGATGCTCGATCCGAGCCAGGCCCTTCCCTGGGACGCGCTCGCCCAACTCGTCGAGCAGCACCAGCCGCCGCTGCCGTAACCTCGTCCGTTCCTGACCGCTTTGCACGGGAGGCCTGCCATGGCCGAGACTGCCATTCTCGATCTCGAGACGCTGATCAAGCGTCCAACCATCCGCATCGACGGCAAGCTCTACGAGCTGCGCGCGCCGGACGAGCTGTCGGTCCTCGACAGCCAGTGGCTGACGACGGCCGGCAAGCGGATCGAGCAGCTTGCCGCTGCCGGCGACCCGGAGGGCAAGCTGCCCGAGCTGCTGGAGGCAGTGGTGCGGCGGATCCTGGTCGACGTGCCGGACGAGGTGCTGGCGCGCCTGTCCGAGGCGCACCGGATGGCGATCTGCGAGGTTTTTACCGTGCTCCTGCTGCGGCGCCGGATGGCGGTGGCAGGAGCGATCGCCGGCAAGCTGACCGAGGCGACCGCGCAGGGCGCACGGACTGGGGAGACGTCATCCCCCGGCTCGCCCGATATTACGGCGGCAGCCCGGACGACTGGCTGAGGCAGGTGCCGGCAGGCCTGGTGCGGGCGTGCATCACCATGCTCCCGAAGCTGCAGGCCGAAGAGCAACTGGCGGCGATCAGTGCCGCGTCGATCGGCGGCGGTCACGTGAAGCCGGCGGACAGCCGCCGCGCGATCCGCGATCTGGAGCGGGCGGCGAATGGCGGGCGCCGGCGGGCGATGAAGGCGACGCCGGACATCCTCGCGGCAATGGGGATCGCCGTCATCAAGCAGCAGGAGGGTGGCGATGAGCGGTGAGCGGCTCGGGCAGGCGCTGCTCGACCTCGACACGAACGACAAGAAATTCGACAAGAACATCGACCGTGCCGAGAAGAAGGCGACGGGCCTTGGCCGGACCTTCGACCTGACGGCGGCGAAGGCCGCGAAGATGGGCGCCCAGCTCGCCGCGGCAGCGGCGGTCGGCGTCGCCGCGCTCGCCGCGCTCGTGCGCGTCTCGATCAATCAGGCCGACGCCATGAGCAAGGCGGCGCAGCGGGCGGGGGTGACCACCGAGGCGCTCTCGCGGCTCGCCTGGGCGGGGGAGCTGTCGGACGTCAATATGTCGACGCTGACCGGCTCGATGGTCAAGCTGACCAAGACCATGAGCGATGTCGCCTCCGGCGCCGACAAAGGCGCCGCTGCCTTGTTCCGGGCGCTCGATGTATCGGTGACCGATGCGGAGGGCAAGCTGCGCAGCGCCGACAGCGTCATGATCGACCTGGCCGACCGCTTTTCGCGGATGGAGGAAGGCGCGGACAAGACCGCGCTGGCGATCAAGGTCTTTGGCAAGTCGGGTGCCGAGATGATCCCGCTGCTCAACAATGGCCGTCAGGGCCTGGCCGACATGGCGGCCGAAAGCGACCGCCTCGGCAAGACGATCTCGACCGAGTTTGGCAAAAGGGCCGAGGTGTTCAACGACACGCTCACCCGGATCTGGGCGGCCGGCGCCGGGCTGGTCAACAAGATCGCTGAAGCGCTGCTGCCGCAGTTGCAGGAATTCGCGGACATGCTGGCCGATCCGCAGTTTGTCGAGAATGCGCAGAGCCTGGCGCAAGGGGTGGTGGCCGCATTCGGGCTGATTGTGAAAGCGGTCGACGACTCGGTCGGCGCGCTGAAAACAATGCGCAGTTGGCTCGAATGGGCCGCCACTCACGACCCTTTTGGCAACGCTCTGCCGCAGGCTGCCATTGATCGGCGCAACGCTATCCTCGCC
>NZ_FYAU01000059.1 GCF_900185725.1 Stappia sp. TSB10P1A
GCCCAGGAGCACGGCCTGACGAAGGGCGGCCCGAAGGGAAATCGCACCTATCAGACCTTCGACGGGCTGATGAAGGTGACCGTGCAGGTCGCGGACTATGTCGACTTCGGCCCGCAGCTCCAGATCGCCAAGCGGCTCCTGGACGAATGCCTGACGGAATGGTCCGCCGACAGCCGGCCGGAGATCCGTGCCGTGATCACCCGCGCCTTCAACACGGACAAGGAGGGGCAGGTCAACCGGGCGGAAATCTTCATGCTGCTGCGTCTCGATATCGAGGATCCGCGCTGGCAGGAGGCGATGCGCGCCATTCGCGAGGCAATGCGGGTCACGGGCTCGAAAGAGTACGTCCGCTTCTATCGCCGCAGCCGCGTGACCGACCGCTGGGACGCCGTCACCATCGATCTGGCGAGGGCGTCGTGATGGCACAGGCTCTCAAGATCAAGGCGCTCCGCGCGTGGCTGCCCATCGTGGAGCGATCTACAGCCGAAATGCTCGGAAGGGTCCATGGAGCACGGTTCGATTACAGAGCCGGCGCCTACGAAATGCGGCTCGCCGGCATCGCCGGCACCGCCACGATGGGACGGGAGGCAGCGAAAAAGAGCTGGCTGCGTGCGGCCCGCAGGAGGATCGCGCTGGCCGAAGAAGCGTGCGCCGGCCACGTAGCCGCAGCCGGCAATCCGAAGGTGTGCCAGCGATGCGGAGTGCACATCGACGATTTGCGGCCTGATGACGACGCAGGGGGGCAGTCATGACCGATGACACCAAGCGCGCCCGCTGGGCCGCAAACACCCGAGATCTGGCCAACGTGGCGGCGGGCGCCCGCAAAGTTTCCGGGCTGGACGCGCAAGCGCGTCGGCGTAGATGGCAACTCAGGGAGTCATTGCTCGAACGCGCCCTTTCCGACCTGCGCGGCGAGCTCGCGTCGATGGTCGAAGCCACGTGCGAACTCGCCTGGGACGGCATGGATCATGTCCCGGTGCCTGGCACGGCCAGCCAGGAGACAGTACCCGCTATCGCCGACCGCGTGCTGCTGATCCGCGAAATCGAGGCGGAAATCGGCAGGCCGGCCGAGCATCCGGAGCCGCAGTGGCTGGACGATCTTCTCGATGGCAAGTGGGGGCTGACATGA
>NZ_FYAU01000056.1 GCF_900185725.1 Stappia sp. TSB10P1A
CTATTGGTTGCCAGAGCGGTTGCGGGAGCCCCTTAACTCCTCCCCGCGTCATCCCGCACGAAGCGTGAGCCAGATGCGGGATCGGAGAGCCGAGGGCCTGTGAGGTGCGCTCCCCGGACGCCCCTTGAGCGCCGGGGCTCCCCGGTCCCGGATCTTCGGCCTGCGGCCTCGTCCGGGAAGACGCGGGGAGAGGCTGGAGCGCATGAGCCAGGCTGCCCCGTCGGCTCGCCTCGCGCCTGCTGAGGGCGCCAGTGGTTCCCGGTTCTGCGCTGCGCCTTGCCCGGGATGACGCCGGGAGAGGTATGCGCAAAGTCGTCCGTCACCGTAGCGTCCGGGTTTGACGGGCGGAGAGGGTGGCTGGCCCCGTCGGCCCGCCTCGCGCCCGCTGAGGTCGCCAATGGGTCCCGGCTCTGCGCTTGCGCGCGGCCGGGACGACGTCCTGAGAGGGAGGAACGGCCTTGCATCCCCTCGACCGTCACGCCGGGCAAGCGAAGCGCGACCCGGGGTCTATTGGTTGCCAGAGCGGATGTGAGATGCGCAAACCTCTCTCCTCGTCATCCCGCACGAAGCGCAGCGAAGATGCGGGATCGGAGAGCCGAGGGCGCTGGCGGCAGCACGCCCGAACAAGACCAC
>NZ_FYAU01000054.1 GCF_900185725.1 Stappia sp. TSB10P1A
GATGTAGACGGCGGCGCCGATCCCGGTCCCGCCGTCTTCCCACAGCACCGATCGCGCGGCTGGCGCCACCGGCAGGCGGACATCGCACTCGAACGCGATGTTCTTGGTCTTGTCGAACGTTCCGTCCGGAACCGTCGCCTCCGCCGCGACGGTGACCGGCCCGACAGCCGGCGTCATATAGTCGGCCGCCACATAGCCGCCGAGATCACGCACCAGGCCCGAGGCCAGCACCGAGAGCTGGCCGACAGCGCGATTGCGCGCCCGAACCGCGATCAGCGCCACATCGCGGCGCGAGACGGGCGGACGATGCCGTACGGAGACGGCCCGGCGCAGCGTGATCGTGTCGAGCAGCCCCTCGCGGGTCAGCGGCAGGGTGCCGCCCTCATGCGAGCCGAAGAAATCCCAGACCTGGCCGCTGTGCTGGTAGCTGCTGGACGTGAACAACGCGTTGCGGAATGTGGCGCCGCGCACCACCTCGATCTCGTAAACCCCGTCCGGCCAGGCACCGCGATCCAGATAGACCGTCACCTGGTCCGCCTGCAGGTTGAGATTGCGCACATTGGTGGTGCCCTCGGTGCCGAGCCGGTAGACATCGCCGCCGGCGCCGGCGGAGAAATAGGCGTCGGCTGTCCACCCGCCGCCGCCGGGCGCCAGGGTCTGGGCCGGCACCCACTTGCGCGCCTCGACAAACCCCCGCTGTGCGGGTGGCGGGATCGGACTGCCCACAGCCGCCTCGCCAAACAGGATCTTGATCTGTATCCGCCGCGCGGCCTGGGTGCTGTCCATGTAGTGCAGCTCGGGCAGCCGGCGCCACGCATTGTCCCCGCGCCGTCGCATGCGGATGCGCAGCGGCACCCGCAGCTTGTCCGTCAGCGCGTCCTGGCGCAGCAGGCCGGCGATCAGGAAATGCACCCAGACCTCGTCCGGTCGGTCGATCGACGCCATCCCGTGATACACCGGCACCCGGCCGGCAAACACCACCTGATTTTCCGGGTCGACCGAATGGACCGACATCTGCACGCCGAGATCGTCCGTGCGCCCGATCCGCCGCACCAGGCTCGGCGCCGGCTCGCCGGGCCGCCCCTCGCGGATCTCTATCTCCAGCCCGCTGTCCCCTTCGCCGGCCAGCCCGTCCCAGGTCGTCTCGCCAAGGCGGATGTCCCGCAGCTTGTGCGGGCCGGCCAGCACATGCACCGCTTCGGCGAGCTCGTCCTGGCCGACCAGCTCGAT
>NZ_FYAU01000053.1 GCF_900185725.1 Stappia sp. TSB10P1A
GCGCGCATGCGCAAGTCCGGTCTGCCGGGTGACGAAGGCCATCATCGCCTCGTCGGTGCTGGTCTTGACCACGCCGAGATTATAAGCGGCGATCCAGAGCGCCTGCAGCTTGCCCGCGAAAGGCCCGCTCGCCCGCTTTGCCGAGCCGGTCTTCAAACCGCGTTTGAATCCAAGGCGATGCAGCTCGTCCACCACCACCTGGTGCTGCTGCGGCGTCATGGCCCGCAGGGAGCGCGAGCCGGTGACCCGCTCGTACAGGTCGCGGGCGTCCTCGCCGGCAATGCCGAGCTGCTTGAGCCCGACATGGATGATCGCCTGTGCTGTCATCTGTCCCACCATCTCAAAGGGTCCGGACGCTCGTCCTGGTCCTCGGTTGACGACACGGCCGCCCCTTGCGCGGCCTTCGAAAGTTCCTGTCTCAGAAGTTCGGTGGTGACCGCCCGAAGCTCGGCGGTCAGCCCTGGCAATCGGTGCAGCCTGTAGCGGTGGCGCCGGGCTTCGCCGAGCAGCTCCTGGCGGCGGGCACCGGGATCGCGGACGGACATGTCAAAGCCCTCCTTCTCCCTCATTCAGCGCCGCCCTGATCCGATCGCGGTTGACCTTCAGCCAGCGCAGGGTGTCGAGTACGCATTCCAGACGCAGCACGTGTTCTGCCGCTTCGCCCTCACGCATGCGCCGCTGGGACACCAGACCGGGATAGACGCGCCGCCGCATCGCAAGCTCGCGCTCGACCTCCTGTATTTGAGCGGTCAGCGTGCGGCGGCGGGCCATGTCAGCTCTCGCTCTCGTAGTAGGGCAGCGCCAGCGGCTTGGCCGGCTTCTGCTTGGTCTTGGTCCGCGCCGCTTCCACCTCGCGCTGTGCCTCGCCGATGTCCTTCAGCAGGTAGCCGAGCGAGCCCGGTTCGGAGACCTCTATCTCCACCCGGACGATGGACTTCGGACCCGTCGCCGCAGCGGTGTACTTGCGGATGCGCATGTGGCGGGCATCGATCCAGATCGAACTCATGTCAGCCCCCACTTGCCGGCCACGAGGTCGGTAAGCCAGCCGGGGCCGGCCAGCTCGGGCGTCCACTTGAGATCGGCCGGCGTGCCGATCTCCGCCTCGATCTCGCGCACGAGAGCGAGCAGCCGCGTTAGGGTCTCCACCCAAGTCAGATCGCAGGTGCGGGGCACCGGCACCCGGTTTGACGCGGGGCCGGTCATATCGCAGGCGGTCTCCACGTCGGAGCGCAGCACTTCCCGCAGCTCGATGAGCGACCGTTCCAGCAGGTCTTCAGGCCGGGCGAAGTTGGTCTCGCTGGTCATGTCAGCCCCCACTTGCCATCGAGAAGATCGTCCAGCCACTGCGGCTCCGGATGCTCGGCCGGCCTGCCGATTTCCGCCTCGATTTCGCGGATCAGCAGCACGCGGTCGGCGATAGCGGGTACT
>NZ_FYAU01000052.1 GCF_900185725.1 Stappia sp. TSB10P1A
GGGACGGTTATTGGGACAAGGCGGGCTGCGACACGCTCGCCCCCGGTGTCGACGGCGCCGTATTCGACTATGCCGTCAATTCCGGACCCTCCGCCGCACGCAAGAGCCTGATGGCGGTGGTCGGCGGGCCGCACCATGAGACGATCAAGAAGCTCTGTGCGCGGCGGCTGTCGATCTACCAGACGTTCAAGCACTGGAAGACCTTCGGCAAGGGCTGGACCCGGCGGGTGGCGGCTGGTGAAGCCTTGTGGGTGAGCTGGGCGCTCGCCGCGTCGGTGGACGCGCCGCATGTCGAGACCGGCCTTGCCGACGAAAGCGCCAAGGCGGGCAGGACCGCCAAGGCCCAGGGCAACGGCGGCGTCGCCACGGCGGTTTCCGGTGGCGGCACGGGCGGTGGCGGCAAGGTCCTGGTCGAAGGGGGCGATGCGCTCGCCGGGTGGCTGGTGGCCGGCGGAGCGGTGGTGCTGATCGCCGTCGCCGCCCTGCTGCTCTGGCGTGCGCATATCAATCGCAGCCGCGAGCGCGCCTATGCCGTCGAGGCGCGCCGGATCGCGGAGGGCGCGGCATGAGCATGATCGTATCGCTGATCGCGGGGGTGGCTACCAAGCTCGGCGCCGACCTGGTCGGCCGCGTGCTCGGCCAGCGCCTCGGCGAGGCCGGCGGGCAGTTGGCCCAGGTGATCGTCGGCGAGGTCGCCGGCGCCCTCGGCGTCGAGGTCGACAAACTGCCCATGGTGCCCGAGGAGCGGCTGGAGCGCGCGGTGGCCGATGTCGAGGCGCGCATGCCGGAGATCCTCGCCCTGTGGTCGCGCGGGCTCGACGGGCAATTCGCCCTGCTCGCCGCCGAGCAGGCGCAGGGCGTTTGGCCCTCTGCCTGGCGCTGGGGCTGGATGTACCTGCTCGGCTTCCTGTGGACCGTCCGCCTGCTGGTCGTTCCGGTCGTCGACGCGATTACCGGCGCCGACATCGCGGCGGGCATGGACATGGGCGTCCTGATGACGCTCACGAGCTGGTTCCTGGCGCTCTACATGGGCGGCCACACGCTGAAGGAACTGGGGTCGCGCGGCGTCGAGGCAATCCGGCTGATGCGGCGATGAATATCGGCGAGCGCGAGATCGAGCTCGCCGAGCAGCGGGTGGCGCAGGAACGGGAAGCGGCCATTGCCCGCGCCCGTGCGGCGCTCTCCGGCGTGGGGGCATCGGACTGCCGGATCTGCGGCGAGCCGATTCCCCCGGCTCGGCGGGCGGCCCTGCCATCCGCCACCACCTGCATTGACTGTGCCAGCAACGGGGCCAGCAACGGGGCCAGCGAGGGGCGATGATCGACGACATCCGAAACTGGTCCGGGCCGATAGCCTCGCTGCTGGCGATCGCCAGCCTGATCTACACGTGGATCACGGCGCGCTCGAAAATCAACGAACAGCGGCTCGGCGGACATGAGCGGAAGCTCACCGAGCATGACCGGCGGGTGCAGAAGCTGGAAAGCGAGGTCTCCCACCTGCCGCGAAAGGACGACGTGCACGAGCTGCGGGTGGCCCTGGCCGAGGTCAAGGGCAGCGTCGGCCGCGTCGAGGAGAGCATCGCCGGCACGGATCGCACCGTGCGGCGGATCGAGCAATTCCTGCTGAGGGAGCCGGGCAAATGAGCTATGGCGACTTTCTCGCTGAACAGGGGCGCCTGACCATCCTCCAGGCGCTGGGGGCGGAATTCAACGGGCATCTGCGCGACGATCTGCTGCAGAAAGCGGTGGACGTCCGCCTTGTGGCGAGGTCCATCGACTGGATCCGCACTCAGCTTACCGTGCTCGATGAGCTGGGCGCGGTGACGCTGCAGCGCGATGGCGGCCGGGTGATCGCCGGCATCACGTCGGCCGGCCGCGACCATATCGAGCGGCGCCGGCCGCTGGCCGGTGTGGCCTGGCCCGAGGATGAGGGCTGAGCCGATGTCCACCGATACGGGCGAGGATGACGACAGCCGCCGGCGCGGGCGCGGCCGGCTGTCGAGCATGGAAATGCTCCCCGAGGAAGCCGACGCGGATCTCGCCTGGGTGAATACCGAGCTGCGCGACGGCAAGCGGCCTCAAACCATCATCCTCGCCGA
>NZ_FYAU01000050.1 GCF_900185725.1 Stappia sp. TSB10P1A
TCGGCGAGGATGATGGTTTGAGGCCGCTTGCCGTCGCGCAGCTCGGTATTCACCCAGGCGAGATCCGCGTCGGCTTCCTCGGGGAGCATTTCCATGCTCGACAGCCGGCCGCGCCCGCGCCGGCGGCAGTCGTCATCCTCGCCCGTATCGGTGGACATCGGCTCAGCCCTCATCCTCGGGCCAGGCCACACCGGCCAGCGGCCGGCGGCGCTCGATATGGTCGCGGCCGGTCGACGTGATGCCGGCGATCATCCGGCTGCCATCGCGCTCCAAGGTCACCGCGCCGAGCTCATGCAAGACGGTGAGCTGGGTGCGAATCCAGTCGATGGAGCGCGCCACAAGGCGGACGTCCACCGCCTTCTGGAGCAAGTCGTCGCGCAAGTGCCCGTTGAACTCCGCCCCGAGCGCCTGAAGAATGCTCAGGCGCCCCTTTTCGGCGAGAAAGTCGCCATAGCTCATTTGCTCGGCTCCCTCAGCAGGAATTGCTCGATCCGCCGCACGGTGCGATCCGTGCCGGCGATGCTTTCCTCGACGCGGCCGACGCTGCCCTTGACCTCGGCCAGGGACACACGCAGCTCATGCACGTCGTCTTTTCGCGGCAGATGCGAGACTTCGTTTTCCAGCTTCTGCACCCGCCGGTCATGATCGGTCAGCTTCCGCTCATGTCCGCCGAGCCGCTGTTCGTTGATCTTCGAGCGCGCCGTGATCCACGTGTAGATCAGGCTGGCGATCGCCAGCAGCGAGGCGAGCGGCCCGGACCAGTTTCGGATGTCGTCGATCATCGCCCCTCGCTCGCCCCGTTGCTGGCCCCGTTGCTGGCACAGTCAATGCAGGTGGTGGCGGATGGCAGCGCCGCCCGCCGCTCGGCGGGGGTCGGATCGCCGCATACACGGCAAGCGTCCGATCCCTTTCCGGAGAGTGCCGCACGGGCGCGGGCAATGGCCGCTTCCCGCTCCTGCGCCACCCGCTGCTCGGCGAGCTCGATCTCGCGCTCGCCGATATTCATCGCCGCATCAGCCGGATGGCTTCGACGCCGCGCGAGCCCAACTCCTTGAGCGTGTGGCCGCCCATGTAGAGCGCCAGGAACCAGCTCGTGAGCGTCATCAGGACGCCCATGTCCATGCCCGCCGCGATGTCGGCGCCGGCAATCGCGTCGACGACCGGAACGACCAGGAGGCGGACGGTCCACAGGAAGCCGAGCAGATACATCCAGCCCCAGCGCCAGGCAGAGGGCCAAACGCCCTGCGCCTGTTCGGCGGCGAGCAGCGCGAACTGCCCGTCGAGGCCGCGCGACCACAGGGCGAGGATCTCCGGCATGCGCGCCTCGACATCGGCCACCGCGCGCTCCAGCCGCTCCTCGGGCACGGTAGGCAACGTCTCGACCTCGACGCCGAGGGCGCCGGCGACCTCGCCCACGATCACCTGGGCCAACTGCCCGCCGGCCTCGCCGAAGCGCTGGCCGAGCACGCGGCCGACCAGATCCGCGCCGAGCTTGGTAGCCACCCCAGCGATCAGCGATACGATCATGCTCATGCCGTGCCCTCCGCGATCCGGCGCGCCTCGAATGCATAGGCGCGCTCGCGGCTGCGATTGATGTGCGCGCGCCAGAGCAGCAGGGCGGCGACGGCGATCAGGGCCACCGCACCACCGGCCACAAGCCACCCGGCGAGCGCGTCTCCCTGGTCGACCAGGACCTTGCCGCCACCGCCGGTGCCGCCGCCGGAAACCGCAGTGGCAACGCCGCCGTTGCCCTGGGCCTTGGCGGTCTTGCCCGCCTTGGCGCTCTCGTCGGCAAGGCCGCTTTCGACATGGGGCGCATCCATCGACGCCGCGAGCGCCCAGCTCACCCACAAGGCTTCACCAGCCGTCACGCGCCGGGTCCACCCTTTGCCGAAGGTCTTCCAGTGCTTGAACGTCTGGTAGATCGACAGCCGGCGCTTGCAGAGCGCCTTGACCGTCTCATGGTGCGGCCCGCCGATCACCGCCATCAGGCTCTTGCGCGCGGCTGATGGCCCGGAATTGACGGCATAGTCGAAGACGGCGCCGTCGACACCGGGGGCGAGCGTGTCGCATCCCGCCTTGTCCCAATAGCCGTCGCGATAGATCCGCTCGATCATCGCGGGCGAGAGCCGCTTCAGGTCGGCCACCGTGGCGCCGGGCTCATAGCGACGCAGAGTAGTTAGCGTGACACCGCGATACGTGTGCCCGCCGGGGTCGTTGGGGTGGTTGGCGTATCCGCCTTCCCATCCAAGCGAGAAGTCCAGAGACGGCTTGAAATTGACCCGCATGTCCGCATGCCTCGAATGCATGAGGAGCGCCGGACGACCCGGCGCTCTGTCATGTCACTCTGGCAGGTTCGGTTCGGGGATATCATCCGCGCGGCTGCGCGGGTCGGGGCCAAGTGGGCATTGTACCCACTTGAATTGGGATGCTACCCGCGCGGGTCAGAAAA
>NZ_FYAU01000048.1 GCF_900185725.1 Stappia sp. TSB10P1A
CGATCTGGCGATCGAGCATTCTGACGAGGCTCCTGCAGGAGGCGACGACCAGGGTGCATCCGGGGGACTTGGCGCGGTTGAGTTCGGCGCCGCGAATGGCCATGAGGTCCTGCCTGCGGGCGACGAGTGCGGCGAGTTGCGCCTGGGTGCGGTCCGCCGGACGGTGGAGCGGCAGGTGGCGCCATCGCTCCCGGCCATAGGCGGCCAGCACTGCGGCATCGATGGCATCGGTCTTGGCCAGGCGTCCGAAGGAGCGGGCGAAGGCCCTGGCCTTGAGAGTGTCGGCCCGGTGGCAGGCGATGCCTGCGGCAGAAAGTTCTGCCAGCAGCAGGGTTTCATGGCCGCCGGTCGGCTCGCAGATGACGAGCGTGCCGGACGGCAGACCGGCGACCAGCTTGCGGATGGCGCGGGCCGTGTTGGCCACGGTGCTGGCCACGGTGCTGGCGGTGCTGCCCTGCGCCGAACAGACGGCAAGGGTCAGCTTCGACACGTCGATGCCGACGACGTGGGACGGGGCATGTTCCAGAAAGGCCATGGCGGTGGTATCCTGATCGTGCTTCGGATTGTTCGCGGGCGTGGTGTCAGCCAGAGGCCCCATCAACTCTCCAAGCGGGAAAAGGAAGCGGCAGGGACCCTGATGACGACGGGCGAAAGCCCAATCCCGGTCCGGTCGCCTGCCACTGGTCTCCCGGCGGTTCAGGCCGGGAGACCACCCAAACTCTACCACCTCTTCAGACGAACAATCCCGGCCGGATCGGCGAGCCACGGCGCTGCCTCCTCCTCGGAGGTCATCCCGGCCGCAGGCGCAGCCGGAGCGCCGGGACCCATTGGCACCCTCAGTGGATGTTTGTCGCTCCACCCTCTCCCAGCGTCCTCCCGGACGGCGCGTCAGCGCCGAGCCGGGATCGGAGAGCCGAGAGCCGAGAGCCGAGAGCCGAGAGCCGAGAGCCGAGAGCCGAGAGCCGAGAGCCGAGAGCCGAGAGCCGAGAGCGTATGAGGCACGCTCCGGAGCGACACCGCAAGCACGCATGGCTTGCCGAGTCCGGTCCTTTGGGGCCGCCGTCTCGATTCCGGCCGATTTCGAGAGCGATTTTTGCAAAATCCGTCTCGAAATTTGCGAGCGGAAAACGGCCCCTAAAAAATCAATTAATCAAATCATTTCAAATACATAACTTCAAACAACCGCACAGGGCAACAAAAATTTCGAGAATGGGCTCTCAATTCCGTTTCGCTGCTTATCCCCGTTGCCGGCGCCGCTTATCCCCGCACCGGCGCCCCTCCGCCTCACGCTTGCCGAGGGTGCCAATGGATCCCGGATCTCGCGATGCGCGTCCGGGATTGTTCGTCTGAAGAGGTGGTAGAGTTTGGGTGGTCTCCCGGCCTGAACCGCCGGGAGACCAGTGGCAGGCGACCGGACCGGGATTGGGCTTTCGCCCGTCGTCATCAGGGTCCCTGCCGCTTCCTTTTCCCGCTTGGAGAGTTGATGGGGCCTCTGGCTGACACCACGCCCGCGAACAATCCGAAGCACGATCAGGATACCACCGCCATGGCCTTTCTGGAACATGCCCCGTCCCACGTCGTCGGCATCGACGTGTCGAAGCTGACCCTTGCCGTCTGTTCGGCGCAGGGCAGCACCGTGGCCAGCACCGTGGCCAACACGGCCCGCGCCATCCGCAAGCTGGTCGCCGGTCTGCCCTCCGGCACGCTCGTCATCTGCGAGCCGACCGGCGGCCATGAAACCCTGCTGCTGGCAGAACTTTCTGCCGCAGGCATCGCCTGCCACCGGGCCGACACCCTCAAGGCCAGGGCCTTCGCCCGCTCCTTCGGACGACTGGCCAAGACCGATGCCATCGATGCCGCACTGCTGGCCGCCTATGGCCAGGAGCGGTGGCGCCACCTGCCGCTCCACCGCCCGGCGGACCGCACCCAGGCGCAACTGGCCGCGCTCGTCGCCCGCAGGCAGGACCTCATGGCCATTCGCGGCGCCGAACTCAACCGCGCCAAGTCCCCCGGATGCACCCTGGTCGTCGCCTCCTGCAGGAGCCTCGTCAGAATGCTCGATCGCCAGATCG
>NZ_FYAU01000047.1 GCF_900185725.1 Stappia sp. TSB10P1A
TTTTCTGACCCGCGCGGGTAGCATCCCAATTCAAGTGGGTACAATGCCCACTTGGCCCCGACCCGCGCAGCCGCGCGGATGATATCCCCGAACCGAACCTGCCAGAGTGACATGACAGAGCGCCGGGCCGTCCGGCGCTCCTCATGCATTCGAGGCATGCGGACATGCGGGACAATTTCAAGCCGTCTCTGGACTTCTCGCTCACCTGGGAGGGCGGCTACGTCAATCACCCGAGCGACCCCGGCGGTCATACCAACCGCGGCATCACCTTAGCGACCTACCGCCGATACAAGCCCGGCGCCACGGTTGCCGACCTGAGGCGGATCTCGCCGGCCATGGTCGAGCGGATCTACCGGGACGGTTATTGGGACAAGGCGGGCTGCGACACGCTCGCCCCCGGTGTCGACGGCGCCGTATTCGACTATGCCGTCAATTCCGGACCCTCCGCCGCACGCAAGAGCCTGATGGCGGTGGTCGGCGGGCCGCACCATGAGACGATCAAGAAGCTCTGTGCGCGGCGGCTGTCGATCTACCAGACGTTCAAGCACTGGAAGACGTTCGGCAGGGGGTGGACCCGGCGCGTGACGGCTGGTGAAGCCTTGTGGGTGAGCTGGGCGCTCGCCGCGTCGATGGACGCGCCCCATGTCGAGAGCGGCCTGGCCGACGAAAGCGCCAAGGCGGGCAGGACCGCCAAAGCCCAGGGCAACGGGGGCGTCGCCACGGCGGTCTCCGGCGGTGGCACGGGCGGTGGCGGCAAGGTCCTGGTCGAACAGGGCGATGCGCTCGCCGGGTGGCTGGTGGCCGGCGGAGCGGTGGCGCTGATCGCCGTCGCCGCTCTGCTGCTCTGGCGCGCGCATATCAATCGCAGCCGCGAGCGCGCCTATGCCGTCGAGGCCCGCCGCGTCGCGGAGGGCACGGCATGAGCATGATCGTATCGCTGATCGCGGGGGTAGCCACCAAGCTCGGCGCAGATCTGGTCGGCCGCGTGCTCGGCCAGCGCTTCGGCGAGGCCGGCGGGCAGTTGGCCCAGGTGATCGTCGGCGAGGTCGCCGGCGCCCTCGGCGTCGAGGTCGACACGCTGCCCACCGTGCCCGAGGAGCGGCTGGAGCGCGCGGTGGCCGATGTCGAGGCGCGCATGCCGGAAATCCTCGCCCTGTGGTCGCGTGGCCTCGACGGGCAGTTCGCGCTGCTCGCCGCCGAACAGGCGCAGGGCGTTTGGCCCTCGGCCTGGCGCTGGGGCTGGATGTATCTGCTCGGCTTCCTGTGGACCATCCGCCTGCTCGTGGTTCCGGTCGTCGACACGATTACCGGCGCCGACATCGCGGCGGGCATGGACATGGGCGTCCTGATGACGCTCACGAGCTGGTTCCTGGCGCTCTACATGGGCGGCCATACGCTCAAGGAGCTGGGCTCGCGCGGCGTCGAAGCCATCCGGCTGATGCGGCGATGAACATCGGCGAGCGCGAGATCGAGCTCGCCGAGCAGCGGGTGGCGCAGGAACGGGAAGCGGCCATTGCCCGCGCCCGTGCGGCACTCTCCGGCGTGGGGGCATCGGACTGCCGGATCTGCGGCGAGCCGATCCCCGCCGAGCGGCGGGCGGCCCTGCCATCCGCCACCACCTGCATTGACTGTGCCAGCAACGGGGCCAGCAACGGGGCCAGCAACGGGGCCAGCAACGGGGCCAGCGAGGGGCGATGATCGACGACATCCGAAACTGGTCCGGGCCGATAGCCTCGCTGCTGGCGATCGCCAGCCTGATCTACACGTGGATCACGGCGCGCTCGAAAATCAACGAACAGCGGCTCGGCGGACATGAGCGGAAGCTCACCGAGCATGACCGGCGGGTGCAGAAGCTGGAAAGCGAGGTCTCCCACCTGCCGCGAAAAGACGACGTGCATGAGCTGCGCGTGTCCCTGGCCGAGGTCAAGGGCAGCGTCGGCCGCGTCGAGGAGAGCATCGCCGGCACGGATCGCACCGTGCGGCGGATCGAGCAATTCCTGCTGAGGGAGCCGAGCAAATGAGCTATGGCGACTTTCTCGCCGAAAAGGGGCGCCTTGCGATCCTTCAGGCGCTGGGAGCTGAGTTCAACGGGCATCTGCGCGACGACCTGCTTCAGAAAGCGGTCGACGTCCGCCTCATGGCGCGGTCCATCGAGTGGCTCCGCACCCAGCTCACCGTCTTGCATGAGCTGGGCGCCGTGACATTGGCGCGCGATGGTGGTCGGCTGATAGCCGGTATCACGTCGACTGGCCGCGATCATATCGACCGGCGCCGGCCGCTGGCCGGTGTTGCCTGGCCCGAGGACGAGGGCTGATCCGATGTCCACGGATACGGGCGAGGATGACGACGGCCGTCGGCGTGGACGTGGCCGGCTGTCGAGCATGGAAATGCTCCCCGAGGAAGCCGATGCGGATCTCGCCTGGGTGAACACCGAGCTGCGCGAAGGCAAGCGGCCTCAAACCATCATCCTCGCCGAGTTCAACGCCCGGCTTGCGGATCGCGGCATCGGCGGGATCTCGAAAGGCGCGTTCTCGCGCTACTCGGTTCGCCGGGCGCGGGAGTGGCGCGACTACGACGAGCGGCTGCGCTTGTCGAAGGCGCTGTGCGAGAGCATGGGACCGGACGGCGCCGACCGCATGACGATTGCCCTGTCGGAGCGGATCAAGATGGCGGCGGACGCCTTGCTTGCCCAGGGCG
>NZ_FYAU01000020.1 GCF_900185725.1 Stappia sp. TSB10P1A
GGCCCCGCCGGTGCAGGGCGAGCCGCTGAACGCCCCTCCGGCACCTGCCGAGGCCGCCGCCCAGCCGGCCCCGCCGCCCGTCACCGAAAGGGTCGCCCAGCCGGTGGCCGCGGCAAGGCCGGCCCCGCCCGCGCCCGAGCCGCGCGCGCCGCAGCGCTCGGAAGGCTACTACGCCACCAAATCGTCGATCTTCAACGCCCTGGTCGAGGCGATCGACCTGTCGCTGCTGACCCGCCTCAGCGCCGAGGACGCGCGCGAGGAAATCCGCGACGTCGTCAACGACATCATCGCGCTGAAGAATGTGGTGATGTCGATCTCCGAGCAGGAGGACCTGCTCGAGGACATCTGCAACGACGTCCTCGGCTACGGTCCGCTGGAGCCGCTGCTGGCCCGCGACGACATCGCCGACATCATGGTGAACGGCGCCGACACGGTCTATATCGAGACCCAGGGGCGGATGCAGCAGACCAATGTCCGCTTCCGCGACAACAAGCAGTTGCTGAACATCTGTCAGCGCATCGTCAGCCAGGTCGGCCGCCGCGTCGACGAATCGAGCCCGATCTGCGATGCCCGCCTTGCCGACGGCTCGCGCGTCAACGTCATCGCGCCGCCGCTGGCGATCGACGGGCCGACCCTCACCATTCGTAAGTTCCGGAAAGACAAGCTGACCCTTCGGCAGCTCGTCCAGTACGGCTCGATCTCCCCCGAGGGAGCAACCGTACTGGAGATCATCGGCCGCAGCCGCTGCAACGTGCTGATCTCCGGCGGTACCGGCTCGGGCAAGACGACGCTGCTGAACTGCCTGACCGCCTTTATCGATTCCACCGAGCGCATCATCACCTGCGAGGACGCGGCCGAGCTGCAACTGCAGCAGCCGCATGTGGTGCGCCTGGAAACGCGCCCGCCCAACCTGGAAGGCGAGGGCGAGGTGACCATGCGCGACCTGGTCAAGAACTGCCTGCGCATGCGTCCCGAGCGGATCATCGTCGGCGAGGTGCGCGGACCCGAGGCCTTCGACCTGTTGCAGGCGATGAACACCGGTCACGACGGGTCGATGGGCACGCTGCACGCCAACAGTCCGCGCGAGGCGCTGTCGCGTCTGGAATCGATGATCACCATGGGCGGCTTCTCGCTGCCGTCCAAGACCCTGCGCGAGATGATCGTCTCGTCGATCGACGTCATCGTGCAGGCGCAGCGCCTGCGCGACGGCTCCCGCCGCATCACCCACGTGTCCGAAGTCATGGGCATGGAAGGCGACGTCGTCATCACCCAGGACGTGTTCCTTTACGACATTCTCGGCGAGGACGCGAACGGCAGGCTCATCGGCCGCCACCGCTCCACCGGCATCGGTCGTCCGAAGTTCTGGGAAAAGGCGCGCTATTTCGGCGAGGAGAATCGTCTGGCGGCCGCGCTCGATGCCGCCGAGGCCAAGGAGCCCGGACATGGCTGACCTGCAGGCTTTCCTGACGCCCGGCGTCGCGACCATCGCCATCGCCCTGCTCGCGGCCTTTTCCTTCGGCGGCATCCTCTACGCCCTGTTCGAGCCGCAACTGAGCGGCCGTGCCGCGCGCGAGAAGCGCATGCAGGCCGTGGCCTCGCGCAACATCACCATCGACGCGGCCCGCCTGGCGCGCGATGGCGACCGCCGCCGCAAGTCGGTGCAGGACCAGCTCAAGGAGTTCGAGGCGCGCGAGAAGAAGAAGCAGCATCGCGCCACCCACCTGAGCCTCGACCAGCGGCTCGACCAGGCCGGCCTGTCGTGGTCGAAGCGCGGCTTCATCGTCTTCTCCGTGATCTGCGCCCTGGTGCTCGCCCTTACCGGCCTTCTCCTGTCCGGTTCGCTGATCGTCACCGGTGGCCTGATGTTCGTCGGCGCCTTCGGTGTGCCGCGCTTCTATCTCGCGCGGCGCCGCAAGAAGCGGATCGCCGCCTTTCTCAACGAATTGCCCAATGCCGTCGATGTCATCGTACGCGGCACCAAGGCCGGCCTGCCGCTCGGCGAGTGCATCCAGATCGTCGCGGCGGAGGCCCGCGAGCCAATCAAGAGCGAGTTCCGCCGCATCGTCGAATCGCAGGCCATGGGCATCACCCTGGCCGAGGCGATCGCCAAGCTGCCGAGCCGCATGCCGGTGGCGGAGGCGAACTTCCTCGCCATCGTGGTGATGATCCAGTCGCAGTCGGGCGGCTCGCTGTCCGAGGCGCTGGGCAACCTGTCCAAGGTGCTGCGCGAGCGCAAGGCGATGAAGGGCAAGATCGTCGCGATGAGCCAGGAGGCGAAGTCCTCGGCCGCGATCATCGGCTCGCTGCCGTTCCTGGTGGTCGGCGTGCTGTCGCTGACGAGCCCGTCCTACATGATGCTGCTGTTCAGCGACCCGATCGGCAACGTCATCGTCGTCGGCAGCGGCCTGTGGATGCTGACCGGCATTCTCATCATGAAGAAGATGATCGCCTTCGACTTCTGATCGCGCCCGAAAGACGGCGAAACCGGTGGAAAGAGAAAATGGGTCTGGATTTCTCCAATCTGCTCTCGCAGCAGGCGATGATCGCCATCCTGACCATGGTCGCGATCGCCGGCACGTTGTTTTCCCTCGTCATTCCGTTGCTGGAGGGCGACAAGCTCAAGAGCCGGATGAAGTCGGTGGCGCTGGAGCGCGAGCAGATGCGCGCCCGCGAGCGGGCTCGTCTCGCCGACGACAAGACGAATGCACGGGTGTCGCTGCGCAACAAGCCGAAGAAGCAGATGCAGAACATCGTCGACCGGCTGAACCTGAAGAACCTGTTGTCGGACGATGAAACCAAGCTGCGGCTGACCCGCGCCGGCTATCGCGGCGTGCGGCCGCTCTACACCTATCTCTTCGCCCGCCTGGTCATGCCGGTGATCCTGTTCATCATTGCCCTGTTCTACACCTTCGTGGTGCTGAAGCTGAATCAGCCGGCGATGGTGAAGGTGCTGATCTCCTGCGTCGTCGCCTTCATCGGCTTCTATGCGCCCGATCTCTACCTGAAGAACAAGATCCAGAACCGCCAGCTCTCGATCAACCGGGCCTGGCCGGACGCGCTGGACCTGATGCTGATCTGCGTCGAATCGGGCATGTCCGTCGAGGTCGCCTTCCGCAGGGTGTCGGAGGAGATCGGCATCCAGTCGATCCCGCTCGCCGAGGAACTGACGCTGACCAATGCCGAACTGTCCTATCTCGGCGACCGGCGGATGGCCTATGAGAACCTTGCGAACCGCACCGGCCTCGAAGGCGTCAAGAACGTCTCGCTGGCGCTGATCCAGGCCGAGCGCTACGGCACGCCGGTGTCCACGGCGCTGCGCGTCATGGCCGACGAGAACCGGGCGCAGCGCATGCAGGCGGCCGAAAAGAAAGCCGCCGCGCTGCCGCCGAAGCTGACCGTGCCGATGATCGTGTTCTTCCTCCCCGTCCTGCTGGCCGTGATCATCGGTCCGGCGATCATCCAGGCGCTGGCAACGTTCTGACGGCTGGTCGGAGCGGTCAGAGCCGGGCGGAAGCACCACAGCCAGCGCCGATATGAAAAAGCCACCCGGATTGGGTGGCTTTGCCGTTCGCGGTTGCGGGAGGGAGCAAGTGCCGTCAGCCGCCGGACTTGTTCTTCTTCTTGTCCTGCGCGGAGATTTCCGCCCAGGAATTGCGCTGCGACAGCATCGACTTGAGATAGGCGATGTTCTGCGCCGCCTGGGCCGGGTCGATTTCGGCGGTGGCGACCTGCTCGGCTTCCTGGAAGCGGCCCTGCAGGCCGATCGCCAGGGCGAGGTTCTGGCGGATGCGGCTGTCGGCCTTGGGGCTCGCGGCGGCCCGGCGCAGCACGCTCTCCGCTTCCTTCGCCTCTCCCTCCAGCAGGTAGGACATGGCCAGGTTGTTGAGCAGGCTCGGCTCGTCCGGCGCGATCCTGAGGGCCTGATTGTAGAGGTCGCGGGCCTGCTGGGTGTTGCCCATCTGGTCGTGGATCGCGGCGGCTGCCGACATCAGCCGCCAATCGGGGCGGGTCGGGGTCTGGGCGCCGTTGAGCACCTGCAGCGCTTCCGGCAGGCGGCCGTTCATCGCCAGCACCTTGCCATAGGCGGCGGCGATGTCGCGGTCGCTCTGATTGGCGATGATCGCCTTGCGCAGCACCGCCTCTGCCTGTTCCGCCTGGCCGTTGCGCCCCAGCGCGGCCGCGTAGTTCAGGATGTTCTCCCGGTCCTGCGGCGCGCGCTCATAGGCCTGGCCCCAATAGCTGACGGCCTGCAGGGCGGTGCTCGAGCCGGGAGCGGCATAGGCCTGGGTCGCGCTGGAATGGGTGCCGACGGCGCGCTTCGACGAGGCGCAGCCGGTCAGCGCGACCAGCGTCGCCATCGACACGGCGAGCATCAGGCGCGGCGTGGCGGCGGAACGGGAGAGGGCGTGGCGCTTGGATGGCATGTGCCGGGCTCCTGGACACGGACAACGGTGACACGAACGACGGTGACGCGGACGACGGATCTTGCAGAATGCGCAGACCCATCAATACGTCGTTAACCCTAATGCTTCGTTAAATCCGCCGGCCTGTGGCATGAACGTACCGCAACGATTGCCGCCTCCGGCCGGCCGTGATTAAACGGCGGAACCCGGAAACTCGTTGCCCACCAGAAGGATCCCGCCCGTGCGCGCCGCCTTGATCGCCCCGTCCGCCTCGACCGCCGCCATTCCCGTTCATGTCGTCGAGCAGGGCACGGCGCCGGCGGTGCTGCAGGCTCTCGGCGCGCGGGCGCAGGCCTTCGCCGCCGCCAGCGGCTTCGACGGCTCGGCGGGCCAGCTCCTGCTGCTGCCCGATGCGGATGGGGCGCTGTCGGCGGTGCTGTTCGGCGTTGCCAATGCCACTGAACCGGGTTTTGCCGTCGGCGATCTCGCCCGCAAGCTGCCGGGCGGCGACTTCCGGCTGGAGATCGCCGCCGAGGCGCAGGAGGAGGCGGCGCTCGCCTTCGCGCTCGGCTCCTATCGCTTCGATCGCTACCGCACGCCCTCGACCCGGCCGGCACCACGGCTGGTGGTCGGCGAAGGCGTCGACCTCGACCGGCTCGGCCTGATCCTCGACGGCATGGCGCTTGCCCGCGACCTCGTCAACACGCCGGCCAGCGATCTCGGCCCCGCCGAACTGTGCGATGCGGCCCTGCGCCTCTTTGCCGATCACGGCGGCCGCGCCCATGTGATCGAGGGCGAGGCGCTGCTTGCCGAAGGCTTCCCGATGGTGCATGCGGTCGGGCGGGCGAGCACCCGCGCGCCGCGGCTGCTCGACGCGGTCTGGGGCGAAGAGGGCCATCCGCGCGTCACCCTGGTCGGCAAGGGCGTCGTCTTCGACACCGGCGGCCTCGACATCAAGCCCTCCAGCGCCATGGCCTTGATGAAGAAGGACATGGGCGGCGCCGCCGCCGTGCTGGCGCTCGCCTCGATGATCATGGCTGCCGGCCTGCCGGTGCGCCTGCGCGTCATCGTCCCGGCGGTCGAGAACGCGATTTCCGGCGCCTCCTTCCGCCCCGGCGACGTGCTGGCGAGCCGCAAGGGCCTCACCGTCGAGATCGGCAACACCGACGCGGAAGGCCGGCTGATTCTCGCCGACGCGCTGGCGCTCGCCGACGAGGAGGAGCCGGAGATCCTGATCGACATGGCGACGCTGACCGGCGCCGCGCGCGTTGCCCTCGGCCCCGACCTGCCGCCCTTCTACACCGATGACGAGGCCTTCGCCGCCGATCTGGCCGCCCATGCGACCGCCACGCGCGATCCGCTGTGGCGCCTGCCGCTGTGGCGTCCCTACGAGAGCTATCTGGAAAGCCGGATCGCCGACATCAACCACATCAACACCAGCGGCGCGGGCTTTGCCGGCTCGATCACCGCCGCGCTGTTCCTGTCCCGCTTCGTCGAGAAGGCGCGGGTCTGGGCGCATCTCGACATCTATGGCTGGAACCCGGCGGATCGTCCGGGCCGGCCGCTCGGCGGCGAGGCGCAGGCCGCGCGCGCGCTGTTTTCGCTGCTTGCCGCCCGCTACCCGCGACGCTGAGACTGCACGCTTTCCTGCCTCGTTTCGCCGTTTGTATAACGGAACCGAAACGAACTTCCTGTCAGGATGGGGCAAGGCCGGCAACGGCAGATGAGGCATGGGTGAGGGATGGGTATCGACTTGCGGCCGTCGCAGGCGCTGCGGCTCTGGCATGAGGTGACGATGTCGCTGGTCACCGACGGCGACCGCGACCTCACATCGCGCCAGATGGCGATCCTGATGACCGTCTATCTCGAGCCGCCGCCGCACACGGTGCGCGGGCTCGCCGCGCGTCTCGACGTCACCAAGCCGGTGATCACCCGCGCGCTCGACACTTTGGGCGCGATGAAGCTGCTGTCGCGCCGCCGCGACGAGGCCGACCGGCGCAATGTGGTGGTGACCCGCACCGTTGCCGGCGCGCTCTATCTGGAGCACATTGCCGACACCATCGTCGCCCGCGCCGCCGAGATGCATCGCTGACCGCAGCCCCGCGCGGGGCCTCGAGAAAGTCCGAGAACCGCATGCCCAGCGACACCGCCGCCACCCCTGGCCCCACCCCCGACCCGACCCCCGGCCCGACCCCTGGCCCCGCCCTCGACCGCCGCATCCATCCCGTCCGGGCGGACCTTGCGGCGAGCCGCTATCGCGGCCGGGTCGCGGCTGAGCGCTTCGCCGATCCGGTGCCGATGCGCATCGCGGCCGCCTCGGCGCCGCTGCGCCCCGCGCCGGATGCGGCCCGCTCGATCGACACGGAAGCGCTCTACGGCGAGAGCTTCGATCTCTACGAGATCCGCGACGACGGCTGGGCCTGGGGTCAGCTCGCGACCGACAGCTATGTCGGCTTCCTGCCGGCCGGGTGCCTCGGCGAGGCCGGGCTGCCGGCCACCCACCGGGTCTGCGTGCCGCGCAGCTTCCGCTATCCGGAGGCCGAGCTGAAGCGGCCGCCGCTCTCGTTGATTTCGCTCGGCGCGCGGGTGCGCGTCGTCGGAACGGCGGTGACGCGCGGCCTCGACTACGCGCTGCTCGACGACGGCAGCGCCATGGTCGCCCGCCACCTGATGCCGCTCGGCGAGACGGTCGTCGACTGGGTGGCGGTCGCCGAAGGCCTGCTCGGCACGCCCTATCTGTGGGGCGGGCGGACGTCGCTGGGGCTCGACTGCTCGGCGCTGGTGCAGCTTGCGGCGGCGGAGGCCGGCCATCTGCTGCCGCGCGACAGCGACATGCAGGCGGCCGAAGCCGGCACCGCGCTCGACATTTCCGCCGGCCTGCCGGAGCTGCGGCGCGGCGACCTGCTGTTCTGGAAGGGCCATGTCGGCATCCTCAGCGATCCGGCCACCTTGCTGCATGCCAACGGTCGCACGATGAGCGTCGCCCGCGAGCCGCTGGACGCGGCGCTCGCCCGGATCGCCGCCACCGAATGGGGCGCGGTGACCGCCTGCCGCCGGCTCTGATTTCGGCGACCGGCGACAAGCGCTTGTCGTTTCGACAGAATTTCAAGTCGTTTCCGAAACTTGCTTGCTCTTCCCTAAAAGGAAATTCCGCAAAACGACCCGTTTCCCTAGCGTATCAGATATGCAGGGAATGCAGTTGAAATTGCTTTAGGCTGTAACTATATCAGCCTCGACGTTGCGCGAGCGCTGTTTCACGCCATTGAGACGGACCGCGAGCTTCCCACGGGTCACGCCGAAGCTCGGAATTCCGCAAGGATCACAAAAATCGGATGTTTCGTCAGGCTGCCGACAGGTCGCGGATGTAAACGTCTTTGCCGCTATTCAATGGATCACTGATCGATCATGCTTCATGTCTTGCCACATGCTGTTTTTCTTCACGTTGAAGACAACGTGAACGATGCAATGGCCTTCCGTCTGGCACTCGAAAGCGTGACGGGAAACATTCGCGTGCGCCGGGTCGGCTCGGTGGAGACGGCGCTGGAGCTGCTGTCGACCCCGGACGCGGCCGCCGGCCCGCCCTTCGACTGTGTGGTCGCCTCGCTCGATCTGCCGGGCACCGGCGCCGGCGATCTCGCCCGGCGCCTGCGCCAGCGCTACGACAGCAGCACGCTGCCGCTGGTCGGGCTGACCGGCGCCGCAGCGCCGTCGCCGGCCAGCGACAACGACTGGTTCGACGTCGTGTACGAGAAGCCGACGCTGCCGCGCGAGATGAAGCGGGTGGTGCGCGAGATCATCGACGTGTGGTTCCAGCGCGCCCGCCGCTTCCACTGCTGACCGGCTGGGCCTTTCAGTAACCTGTTGCTTTGTCTACAAGATTACGAAGTTCGCCGCCCGCCTCATAGGCGCGGATCTGCTCGGCCACATAGGCGGAGATCGCCTCCGGATCGCTTTCGGCGGCGACATGCGGCGTGATCACCACATTCTCCAGCGCCCAGAGCGGGCTGCTTGCGGGCAGCGGCTCGGTCTCGAACACGTCGAGGCTTGCCGCCTTCAAGGTGCCGTCGGTGAGCGCGCGGACGAGATCCGCCTCGACCTGGCTGCCGCCGCGCCCGGCATTGATGAAGACCGGTCCGCCAAGCGCGCCGTCGCGCGCCAGCCGCGAGACGAGGCCGTAATCGACGAGGCCATGCGTCTCCGGCGTCAAGGGCAGCAGGTTCACCAGAATGTCGGTGCGGGCGAGGAAGGCGTCGAGCTCGCCCTCGCCGGCATAGCAGGCGACACCGTCGATCCGCTTGGGCCCGCGCGCCCAGCCCGCGACGTCAAACCTCAATCTTGCCAAGGCCTTGGCGGCATCCGCGCCGAGCACGCCGAGCCCCAGAAGGCCGACGCGAACCTGCCGCGCCGCCGGCTGTTCCAGGTCGCGCCAGACGCCCTCGCGCTGCTGCGCGGCGTAGGCGAGATGCTGGCGATGGTGCAGCAGCACCTGCAGCACCACCCATTCGGTCATGCGTGCGGTCAGGTCCGGATCGACGACGCGCACCACCGGCACGTCCGGCAGTCCGGGCTGGGCCAGCAGGTGGTCGACGCCGGCGCCGAGCGAAAAGATCACCTCGAGATTCGGGCAGGCGGCGAGGGCCTCCGCCGGGGCCTTCCAGGCCAGCGCGTAGCGGATGGCGGCCGGCTCGCCGATGGCGTCGGGCCAGGACCGGACCTCGTGCTCCGGCAGGTGCTTGCCAAGGCGCGCGGCCCAGGCGGCGGGGTTCCAGCCCTTGACGGCGATCAGCAGGCTCATGAGGGTCCTCCAAACGAATATTTCCCTCCTTAGAGCATCTTCCGTCGATCTGTGCAGCACCCGGGACGAAAAAAGTGCCGCAAAGCCAAGCCTCTGGCGTAAAAAGGCCGATGGCCGTCCTCCTCTGCCGCAGCGGCAATTCGCTTGACAGGTGTGGTGCGCAATGAAATCAATTTTTGAGAGAAATTTTGCAAAATTCCGTCTCAAATTCGCGAGAAATTGATTTTCCTGTCGCAAACGCGCTTTTCCGGGGGAGAGGACAAATGGACATCGGAGACGTCAAGGAGGTGGTCGCCTGGGTC
The DNA here is from genome assembly GCF_900185725.1 of Stappia sp. TSB10P1A. GTDB lineage: Bacteria > Pseudomonadota > Alphaproteobacteria > Rhizobiales > Stappiaceae > Stappia. Next base: position 9,501 of record NZ_FYAU01000020.1, read on the forward strand.
AACCTGATGCCGGGCCCGGGACGCACGCCGACCCTGCATGTGACCGGCAAGGTGACCGCGCCGACACCCTGCCACGAGGTGCTGGCGGAGTTCGCCGGGCTCGACAAGTCGGAGCCGCCGGTCTACCGCATCGAGGTGACGCTTAGGGAAGGGGTCGACCTCTGTCCGGACGTGCTGACCGACAAGGAGTTCCGCTATACCGAGCGGAACTACGCCGGCACGGCGGCCACGGTGGAGGTGTCGTCCGACACGGACAGCGAGACGGCGCCGATCCGCAAGGCCCGCTGACGCCGGCTGGCTTGTCCCCGCGCGCCGCAAACGTCTGTCCCCGTCCTATCCCCGGCGCGCGCGAACCGTTATCCCCGCAGGGTGCGGCTCGCGTATAATGCCGGGGCATGAAGGTCAGTCGTGAACGTCAGTCGGCGGCGTAACGGTCGAGACGGCCGGGCTCGGCTTCGGTGACCTGCTCGCCGCGCGGCGGGGCAAGGTCGAGGTCGCCGATGCTGCGGCCGCGCTTGCCGATCTTGTCGGTGGAGATCAGGATCTGCTCGATGTCGCGGCCGGCCTGGCCGAAATGCTGCTGCAGCTTGCGGACCCGCTCGTCCAGCCGGTCGACATCGGCGACGAGATGGCCGACCTCGGCCTGGATGCGGTGCGCCTCCTCGCGCAGCCTTGCGTCGCGCAGCACCGACTGGACCACCTGGATCGACAGCAGCAAAAGCGAGGGCGAGACGATGACCACCCGAACCCGGTGCGCCTTCTGGACGAGATCGGCGAACTGCTCGTGGATCTCGGCGAAGATGCTTTCCGACGGCACGAACATGAAGGCCGTGTCCTGGGTCTCGCCAGGAACGAGGTAGCGCTCGGCAATGTCGGCAAGGTGCTTGCCGATGTCGCGGCGGAACCGGGCGCGCGCCTGCTTCAGCGGCTCCGGCCCCTCGGCCTGTTTCAGCTCGTTATAGGCCTCGAGCGGAAACTTGGCGTCGATGACCAGCGGCGGGGCGCCGTTCGGCAGATGGATCAGGCAGTCCGGCCGCACCCGCGTCGACAGGGTCGCCTGGAAGGAGTAGGCGCCCGGCGCCAGCGCGTCCTGGACGATCGCCTCCATCCGGCCCTGGCCGAAAGCACCGCGCGCCTGCTTGTTGTCGAGGATCGACTGCAGCGCCCCGACCTGACCGGAGAGGTCGCGGATCGTCGCCTGCGCCCGGTCGATGACCGCGAGGCGCTCGTGCAGGTGGCGCAGCCCGTCATGGGTGCGCCGGGTGGTCTCGGCCATCGACTGGCCGAGCTTGTGGCTCATGCCGTCGAGCCGCTCGTTGACCGCGCGCATCAGGTCGCCCTGCCGCGAGCCGAAGACCTCGGCCATGGTCTGCATCCGCCCGGTCATCTCGGACTGGACCTTGAGCAGGGCGGCGATCCGCGCCTCGAGCTCGCGCGCCTGTTCGGTGGCCCGCCATTCGGCATCGCGCGCCCGGCCCGCCTGCCGCGACACGGAGACGAGCGTCAGCAGCGCCGCGCCGAGCAGCAGCAGCGCGGCACCGACAAGCGCCTCGCCAAGCGACACCGGCCGGCCGAGCAGGGTGAAGAGAATCGCCTCCATGGAAACAAAGATAGAACATTTGCCGGTGCAGCGAAACGGCGCAGGCGAAGGGGGCGCGCGCGGCCGCCGCGAGCAGGTAGAGGAGCGCCGGGGGCGCGCAGGATGCCGGCAGCTCCTTCGCCGGCGGCCATAACCCGCGGAAATCGTGCGTTCCGGGCGCATCGGCGCGTTGACGCGGCCGGCCTTCTCCCATATCTCAGCACCATGACGAAACGCGACATCATCATCCTGCCGGACCTCAAGCTGCGCCTGGTCAGCGAGCCGATCGCCAGCGTCGACGACGCGGTGCGGCAACTGGCCGACGACATGCTGGAGACCATGTACGACGCGCCGGGCATCGGGCTGGCCGCGATCCAGATCGGCGTGCCGAAGCGGATGCTGGTGCTGGACGTGGCGCGCGAGGGCGAGACGCCGGCGCCGCTGGTGGTGATCAACCCGGAGATCGTCTGGGAATCCGAGGAGCACTCCGTCTATCAGGAGGGCTGCCTGTCGATCCCGGAATATTACGAGGACGTGGAGCGGCCGCAGCGCATCGGCCTGCGTTTCCTCGACCGCGAGGGCGCGGCGCGCGAGATCGAGGCGGACGGCCTGCTCGCCACCTGCCTGCAGCACGAGATCGACCACCTGAACGGCGTGCTGTTCATCGACCATATCTCGAAGCTGAAGCGCGACCGCGTCGTGAAGAAGTTCCAGAAACAGGCCCGCCTGTCCGAAAAGGCCTGAGCCGGCCGTCCCCGAACCTGCGACCCGGGAGGCGGACGCATGGACATCGCCTTCTTCCTCAAGGTCTTCGCGGCGCTTTTCGCGATCATGAGCCCGGTCGCCAATCTGCCGGTGTTCCTGGCGCTGACCAGCGACCGGGACGCCGCCGGACAGCGCGCCGTCGCCCTGACCGCAACCTTCGGCCTCATTGCCGGCTCGGTCATCGTCTTCTTCGGCGGCGAGGCGATCCTGGCGCTGTTCGGCATCAGCATCGACGGCTTCCGCCTCGCCGGCGGGCTGCTGATCCTGCTGATCGCCCTCTCCATGCTGCATGGCGGCGAAAGCAGCGCCCAGGCCGGCACCGATGAAGAGAAAGAGCATCACCGGACGCGCGACAATCCCGGCATCTACCCCTTGACCGTGCCGATGCTGCTGGGGCCCGGCTCGATCTCGACCATCATCATCTTCCGCGAGCAGGCGCGCGGGGCCGCGCAGGAGATCGCCCTGGTGGCGGCGCTCGCCGCCATGGTCGCCGTGTTCGCTGCCACTTTCTTCGCCGCGCCAATGCTGTCGCGAATTCTGAGCCGCACCGCGATCAGCATCATGAGCCGGCTGATGGGCATGATCCTCGCCGCCATCGCCATGGAGATGATGGTGGCGAGCCTCAAGACCCTGCTGCCGGGTCTTGCCTGACGCGCCTCGCCTGACCCTCCGCGCCCACCCGCGCGCGCCCACCAAGGAGCAATCATGAGCCTGCGCATCGTCTTCATGGGAACGCCGGAGTTTTCCGTTCCGACCTTGATGGAGATCGTCGGCCAGGGTCACGATGTCGTCGCCTGCTACACCCAGCCGCCGCGAAAAGCGGGCCGGGGCATGGAAGAGCGCAAGTCGGCGGTGCATCAGGCGGCGGAGACGCTGGGCATTCCGGTGCGCTGCCCGCACTCGCTGAAAAGCGAGGAGGAGCAAGCCGCCCTTGCCGAACTGGCGCCGGACGCGGCCGTCGTCGTCGCCTATGGCCTGTTGCTGCCGCAGGCGGTGCTCGATATCCCGGTGCATGGCTGCCTCAACCTGCATGCCTCGCTGCTGCCGCGCTGGCGCGGCGCGGCGCCGATCAACCGGGCGATCATGGCCGGCGACGCCGAGACCGGCGTCGAGGTGATGCGCATGGAGGCCGGGCTCGACACCGGTCCGGTCTACATGGCCGAGAAGCTGGCGATCGGGCCGGAGATGACGGCGGGCGAGCTGCACGACCGCCTGTCGGTGCTGGGCGCCGACCTGATGGTGCGCGCGCTCGCCGCCCTGCCGCGCGGCGCCCTGGTGCCGACCCGCCAAGCAGAGGAGGGCGTCACCTATGCCCGCAAGATCGACAAGGCGGAGACCCGCATCGACTGGACCCGGCCGGCGCGCGAGGTGCACGACCATGTGCGCGGGCTCTCGCCCTTTCCCGGCGCCTGGTGCGAGATGGAGATCGCCGGGCGCAGCGAGCGGGTGAAGGTGCTGCGCAGTTCGCTGGAGGAAGGCGCCACGGGCGAGCCGGGCACGCTGCTGGCAGCCGGCGACAAGCTGCTGGTCGCCTGCGGCAGCGGCGCGCTGCGGCTGGTGCAATTGCAGCGAGCCGGCAAGAAGCCGATGCCGGCGGCCGAGTTCCAGCGCGGCGCGCAGCTCGGCGCGGGTGCGCGGCTTGGATGACGGCGCCCCACGTCGCCAAGCGGGTTGCCGGCAGGCTATGATGCCGGCCAGCCACCCGGTACGCCGCTGTAGCCACACGCCGAACGGACGATCCAGACGATGACCCATCCCGCGCTTGAACCCGAGATCCGCCCTGCGACGCCCGCCGACGAGGCGGATATCGCCATGGTCATCGCCACCGCCTTCGGCCAGGAGGGCGAGGCGCGGCTGGTCGACGCGCTGCGCTCCTGCGGCGCGCTGGTGCTGGAGCGGGTGGCGGTCGATCGGGACGGGCGGATCGTCGGCCATGTCGCCTTCTCGCGCGTCACCGGTGCCGGCGCCGGCCATCGCCTTGCCATCACCTGCCTGGCGCCGGTGTCCGTCAGCCCCGACCGCCAGCGCGGCGGCGTGGGCGCGGCGCTGATCCGCGCCGGGATCGACGCCCTGCGCGAGGCGGGCGAGGATCTGGTGCTGGTGCTGGGACCGCCGGCCTATTATCCGCGCTTCGGCTTCGACGCGGAGCTTGCGAAAAAGGTCGCCGGCCCCTATGCGGGGGCGGCCTTCCAGGCGCTGGCGCTGAGCGAGGCGGCGGTTGCCGCCCTGCCCATCGAGGTCACCTTCGCCACGCCCTTCGAGGCCTTCGAGTAACCGCGAGAACCGGCGAGCCGACCCCGTTCATGCCCCGCTACAAGCTGACAGTCGACTATGACGGCCGCCCCTTCGTGGGCTGGCAGCGGCAGGCCAACGGCCCCTCCGTGCAGGCGGTGATCGAGCGGGCGGTGACGGCGTTTTCCGGCGAGACGGTGACCATCGGCGGGGCGGGGCGCACCGATGCCGGCGTGCATGCGACCGGGCAGGTCGCCCATCTCGATCTGGAAAAGGACTGGCCGGCGGCGACCGTGCTCGGCGCGCTGAACTTCCACTGCCAGCCGGACCCGGTGGCGATCCTCGCCTGCGAGAAGATGCAGGAGGGCTTCGACGCCCGCTTTTCGGCGATCCGCCGGCATTATCGCTACCGCATCGTCAACCGGCTGGCGCCGCTGACCCACGATCTGGGCCTTGCCTGGCACGTCAAGAAGCCGCTCGATGCCGAGGCGATGCACGCGGCGGCGCAGGTCTTTGTCGGCCATCACGACTTCACCACCTTCCGCCATTCGCGCTGCCAGGCGAAGAGCCCGTGGAAGACGCTGGAGGCCTTCAGCGTGCGCCGCGAGGGCGAGAGCATCATCGCCGAGTGTTCCTCGCGCTCCTTCCTGCACAACCAGGTGCGCTCGATGGTCGGCACCTTGCGGCTGGTCGGCGAGGGGCGCTGGGGGGCGGAGGACGTCGCCAGGGCGCTGGCGGCGCGCGACCGCGAGGCCTGCGGCCCGGTGGCGCCGCCCGACGGGCTGTATCTGACGCGGGTCGACTACCGCCCGGCGGAGGAGGACGCGGCCTTGCTCGCCGCCTACAGGGCCGGGCTTTCGGGCGCCGATCCCGCGACGGCGGCCGGGGAGGCGGAGGGCGAAGAGGCCTCGGGCGACTGAGCGCCCGCCGCATCCTCCAGCGGGGCGGGCGGCACCAGCTTGCGATAGAGATGCCAGGTGGTGTGGCCGAGCACCGGCAGGACGAAGATCAGCCCGGCGAACAGCGGCAGCATCGCCAGCAGCAGCGTCGCGGTGACCACCAGCGCCCAGCCGATCATCGGCTTCGGGCTGGTGACGACCGAGCGCACGCTGGTGATCATCGCGGTGATGAAGTCGACGTCCCGGTCGAGCAGCATCGGGAAGGAGACGACGGTGAGCGAGAACAGCACCACCGACAGCACCGCGCCGATGACATTGCCGAGCAGCAGGAACATCAGCCCTTCCGGCGTCGTCACCACCACCTCGACAAAGGCGCCGAAGGAGGCGAAGGACTTGAAGCCGAGGAACAGGGCGAGCAGCAGCCGCACCTGATACATCCACATGATCTGGACGAAGAGCACGACGAAGGCCATCCAGGCGAGCTCGCGCCGGCGCTGCGCCCAGATGACGCCGAGCACGCCCGGCCAGTCGAGCGGCGCGCCGGTCTCCAGCCGGCGGCTGACCTCATAGAGGCCGACGGCAATGAACGGGCCGATCAGGCCGAAGCCGATCGCCAGCGGATAGCTGAGATAGCTCATATGCAGGGCGGAGGCGGTGAGCAGCACCAATATGCCGCCGGCGGCATAGACGAAGCCGAAGAACAGGCCGAAGCGCGGCGCCGCCCGGAAGTCGCGCATGCCGGCACCGAGCGCATCGACGATGGCATCGAAGCCGATGGCGTTGACCCGGGTGGGATCGGGCCGCCGGGCCGGCGCCCCCGAAGGCGCATTCCCCGAAGGCGCGTCTCCCGAAAGCGCGCTCTTGTCCTGCTCGACCGTCATTGCCTGCCTCCCTCGCAGCCGTGGACCCTTGTTTCCAGACACTGCAACAAGCAGGACCACTGAAACAGACCTGCGTCAATCCGTCACCTTCGCAAAGATACGTGCGGGGCGTGGGGAGAGACGAACCGATGCGGGTTGCAAGGCGGGGGAGACGCCTGTCGGTCAGCCGGCGAAATAGCTGTCGAGGAAGCGGCGGTAGATGGCGGCAAGCCCGTCGAGCTCGGCGAGCGGCACGCGCTCGTCGACCTGGTGCATGGTCTGGCCGACCAGGCCGAACTCGACCACCGGGCAGTAATTCTTGATGAAGCGGGCATCCGACGTGCCCCCGCCCGTCGACAGCTCCGGCCGGCGGCCGGTCTCCGCTTCCACCGCGTCCGCCAGCGCCTCGATCAACTCGGCGTCATGGGTGAGGAAGCTGTCGCTGGAATCATTGGTGAATTCGAGCTGCCAGTCGCAGGAAAGGCCGTTGATGCCGGCAAGCGCATGGCGCAGATGCGCCTTCAGGCTCTCCACCGACCAGGTGTCGTTGAAGCGGACGTTGAACTGGGCGACCGCCTTGCGCGGGATGACGTTGAAGGCGGCATTGCCGACATCGACGGAGGTGATCTCCAAGTTCGACGGCTGGAAGCGCGCGTTGCCGGTGTCGAGCTCCAGGGCGTCGAGACGGGCGAGCAGCGCCAGCATGTCGGAGACCGGGTTCTTCGCCAGATGCGGATAGGCGACATGGCCCTGCACACCGGTGACGGTGATAATGCCCGACAGCGAGCCGCGCCGGCCGACCTTGATCGCATCGCCGAGATGTTCGGGATTGGTCGGCTCGCCGACGATGCAGGCATCGAACGTGTGGCCGCGCGCCGCCGCCCATTCGAGCAGCTTGACCGTGCCGTTGATCGCCGGGCCTTCCTCGTCGCCGGTGATCAGGAAGGAGATGCGGCCCGGCAGCGCCTCGCCCTTCTCCGCCACATAGGCGATGGCGGCGGCCGCGAAGGCGGCGATGCCGCCCTTCATGTCGACCGCGCCGCGCCCGTGCAGGATGCCGTCCTCGACCGTGCCGTCGAACGGGCCGTGCCGCCAGGCGCCCGCATCGCCCGCCGGCACCACGTCGGTATGGCCGGCAAAGGCAAGGTTCGGCCCCCTCGTGCCGATGGTCGCGAAGAGGTTCTCCACGTCCGGCGTGCCGCGGTCCGAGAACACCATGCGCTCGACGGTGAAGCCGGCGGCCGTCAGCCGCTCCTCCAGGAGGGCGAGCGCGCCGCCCTCGGCCGGCGTCACGGAGGGGCAGCGCAAGAGGTCGCGGGCAAGGGTTGCGGCAAGGGAAAGGCGGGTGTCGGCCATGGCGGTCTGCGGGGTGTCCTGAAATTGCGCTAGGTCGGTCTCGCCCAGCGGCTGTTGGGGCGCGGGCCGTAAGGATTCGGCCCCGGCTCGCCGGGCATCAGGCCGAGGCCGAGCACGAACAGCAGGTTGAGCGCCGGCACGAAGACCAGCACGGCGAGGAAGCCGGTGAGGTTGCGGTCCTGCAGCCGCTTGATGGCCAGCGCCAGCACCACCCAGTGGCTGGCGAACAGCATGTAGGGCAGCAGCGGATGCGAGTTGACGAAGTCCTCCATCGTCACCACCGTCGTCTGGTCGCCGGTGACGTCGAGGCCCTGCACCCACAGGCTGACCGGAATGGCGAACAGCGCCCACAGGAAGCCGAGCGCGAGCATATAGGGCTCGCGCGACACACGCCCGATCGGGCTGAAGAACAGCCAGAGCGGCCCCAGCGGGCCCGGATGCGCTTGCGGTTGCGACATGGAATGTCCTGGACAGGAGACGGTCTGTTGTCCCCGAAGTAGGCCGGGAGGCGCCGACAATCAAGGCGCTTTGCCCGATTGTCGTGCGCCTGCGCGGTTTTGCCCGGCGGCGCGGCGATGCGCGCAAGGGCGGCCGGGCGCCTGGTCTCAGTCGCGCAGCAGCTCGTTGATCGAGGTCTTGGAGCGGGTTCTCTCGTCGACGCGCTTGACGATCACTGCGCAGTAAAGGCTCGGCCCCGGCTCGCCGCCGGGCAGTGGCTTGCCCGGCATGGTGCCGGCAACGACCACCGAATAGGCCGGCACCTCGCCGTAGAACACCTCGCCGGTGGCGCGGTCGACAATCTTGGTCGACTGGCCGATGAACACGCCCATGCCGAGCACCGCGCCCTCGCGGACGATGCAGCCCTCGACGACTTCCGAGCGGGCGCCGATGAAGCAGTTGTCCTCGATGATCACCGGCCCGGCCTGCAGCGGCTCGAGCACGCCGCCGATGCCGACGCCGCCCGACAGATGCACGTTGCGGCCGATCTGGGCGCAGGAGCCGACGGTCGCCCAGGTGTCGACCATCGAGCCCTCGCCGACATGGGCGCCGAGATTGACGAAGGACGGCATCAGCACGACGTTGCGGCCGATATGCGCCGAGCGGCGGACGATGGCGCCCGGCACGGCACGAAAGCCCGCGCCCTCGAAGTCGACGCCGCGCCAGCCGTCGAACTTCGACGGCACCTTGTCCCACCACGCGGCATCGCCCGGCCCGCCCTTGATGATCGCCATCGGGTTGAGGCGGAAGGACAGCAGCACGGCCTTCTTGAGCCACTGGTTGACCACCCAGTCGCCGCTCTCGGCTTTCTCCGCCACCCGCGCGTGCCCGCGATCCATCAGGTCGAGCGCAGCATCGACCGCATCGCGCACCGCGCCGGTGGTCTGGGCGGTGATCGTGTCGCGGTCCTCGAAGGCGGCGTCGATGATGGCGGCGAGCTTCGCCTTGTCGGTAGGGGCCGTGGTCATGCGCGGGGGTCTCCGGAAGGTCCGTGGAAAGCGTCGGAAAGTCTCCGCGCGGACCTAACCGCCGCGCCCGCGCGAAGTCAAGGCCGGGCGGGCCGGCGCCGCGCCGACCTGCTCAGGCCTTCTTGACGAACTGGCAGAGGATGACGATCCGCTGGCCCTCGACGCGGCCTTCCAGATGGTTCGGATTGTCGGCGACGAGGGAGATCTTGCGCACCGCCGTGCCGCGCTTGGCGGTGAAGCCGGCGCCCTTGACCGGCAGGTCCTTGATCAATGTGACGGTGTCGCCGGAGGCCAGCACCGCGCCGTTGCAGTCGACATGGACGACGGCGTCCTCGCCGCTGCCGCTGCCGCCCGCGCCCTGTTCGGCCCAGGCCAGAACGTCGGGCTCCAGCCAGGCGGTCTCCAGCAGGTCCCGCGCCCAGGCCGCCTCCGGCAGGCCTTTCAGCAGCCGCCAGGCCAGCACCTGCACCGCCGGCTCGGGGCTCCAGATCGCCTCGTTGAGACAGCGCCAGTGGGGCTCGTCCCGCGGCCCCTCCTCGATGCCGGCCCGGCAGACGGCGCAGAGCGGCACGCTGTCCTCGCGCGGGGGCACGGCAAAGGCGGTGGCGCCTTCGGAATTGCAAAGGGCACAAGCGGTCATGGGATGTCCTGTCGGCAAACGCGGCGGAAGGGATGCGGTGGCATACGCCACCGGCGCCGCCGCGTCCAGCCGCAAGACAGCGACATGTGATCGCCGGCGGGCCGCATCACACCTCGATGGCGCCGAGCACGGCGTTGAGGAAGCCGGCGAGATCGTCGGTGACGAAGTCGACATGCGGGGCGTTCTGCCCTTCCAGCTCCCATTCCTCGCGGAAGACGGCGCGGGTGCCCTCGGGCACCAGGAGCACCGAGCGCATGCCGAGCTTGTGCGGCACCTGCAGATTGCGGGAGAGATCCTCGAACATCGCCGCGCGCACCGGCGAGACGCCGGTCTTTTCCAGGAACCGGTTGTAGGTCTCCAGGTTCGGCTTGGGCAGCAGCCCGGCGGCGACGATGTCGAAAATGTCGTCGAACTGCTCGGAAATGCCGAGCCGGGCGGCGGTGCGCTCCGCATGCGGCCGGTCGCCATTGGTGAAGATGTATTTCTTGCCCGGCAGCCGGGCGATCGCCTGGCCGAGCCGCGGATTGGGCATGACCGGCGAATAGTCGATGTCGTGGACATATTCGAGGAAGGCATCCGGCTCGATGCCATGCTCGACCATCAGCCCGCGCAAGGTGGTGCCGTAGTCGCGGTAGAACGCCTTCTGCTTGAGCCGCGCCTCCTCCATCGGCATGCCGAGATGGCGGGCGATATAGCCGGAAATGCGCGCGTCGATCTGCGAGAACAGGTCCGAACTCGGCGGGTAGAGCGTGTTGTCGAGGTCGAAGACCCAGGCCTCCACGCCGGTGAAGACCCGCAGGTCCTGCTCGTGGGCGTGGCGGCCTTCGCGTTCGCTGATGCTCATGGGCGCAGCAAGGTCCCGGCGCCCTGATCGGTGAACAGTTCGAGAAGCACCGCGTGCGGCACCTTGCCGTTGAGGATGACGACGCCCTCGACGCCGCGCTCCAGCGCGTCGATGCAGGTCTCGACCTTCGGGATCATGCCGCCGGAAATGGTGCCGTCCTCGATCAGCGCCCGCGCCTGGGAGATGGTGAGCTCCTTGATCAGCTTGCCGCTCGCGTCGAGCACGCCGGGCACGTCGGTGAGGAACAGCAGCCGCTTGGCATCGAGCGCGCCGGCGATGGCGCCGGCAAAGGTGTCGGCATTGATGTTGTAGGTCTCGCCGTCGGCGCCGGGGGCGACGGGCGCGACCACCGGGATCAGCTCTTCCTTCATGACGAGGCGCAGCACCGTCGGATTGACCTCCGCCGGCTCGCCGACGAAGCCGAGGTCGAGGATCTGCTCGATCGCCGAATTGGGATCGCGCACCCGCCGCTGCAGCTTCTCGGCCGTCACCATGTTGCCGTCCTTGCCGCACAGGCCGATCGCCTTGCCGCCCTCGGCATTGATCAGGTGGACGATTTCCTTGTTGATCGAGCCGGCGAGCACCATCTCGACGATCTCGACGGTGGCCTTGTCGGTGACGCGCAGGCCGTTGCGGAACTCGCTCTTGATGCCGAGCCGGTCGAGCATCGTGCCGATCTGCGGCCCGCCGCCATGCACCACCACCGGCAGCACGCCGGCCAGCCGCAGCAGGGTGATGTCGCGGGCGAAGGCATTGCCGAGCGCCGGATCGCCCATGGCATGGCCGCCATATTTCACCACCACGACCTGGTCGTCATAGCGCAGCATGTGCGGCAGGGCGGTGGAGATGATCTTGGCGGGATTGATCGGGGCGGTTTCGCTCATGGACGGACGGACACCTCGGCTGGGACGGCAGGAAGGGCGGAGCGCGATCCGCGCGCCACCCGGTCTATAGCTGCTTTCGGAAAGGGGCTCAATTGCGGCCCCGCGGGGACCTGTGCGCGGAAACGGGAAAAGCCGGCGCTCAGGCGAAGCCCGCGTTGCGCTGGGCGGCGGTCTCCGCCTCCGCCGCGCGCGGCTGGGGCAGCTCCGACCATCCGGCCGCGCCGAGCAGCGCACCGATCCGCTCGGCGGCGATCGGCCGGGAAAAATGGAAGCCCTGCAGGTCGGTGCAGCCGAGATGCGCGAGAAACGCCTTCTGCTCCTCGGTCTCGATGCCCTCGGCCGTCACCTTCAGCCCCAGATCGGCGGCAAGGTTCACCACCGCGCGGGTCACCGTATCGTAGTCGACCTTCTCGCCGAGGCCGCGCACGAACTGGCGGTCGATCTTGATCCGGTCGATCGGGAACTGCAGCAGGTGGTTGAGCGAGCCGTAGCCGGTGCCGAAGTCGTCGAGCGCGATCGAGATGCCGAGCAGCTTGAGGTTCTGCAGCACCGCCTCCAGGTCGCTGCCCGGCGTCAGCAGGATGTTTTCGGTGATCTCCAGGTCGAGATTGCGCCCGTCGAAGCCGGTGCGCTCCAGGATCGAGCGGACCCGGTGGACGAGGCGCGGGTCGCGCAACTGGCCGGAGAACAGGTTGACCGACAGACGGAAGCCGTGGCTTGCGGCCTGCACCCAGGGCAGGGCGGTGCGGCAGGCCTCCTCCAGCACCCAGTAGCCGATATCGGCCGCATGCCGGCTGCCGTCGAGGACGGCGATGAAGGCAGCGGGCGGCAGAATGCCGCGCACCGGATGGTTCCAGCGCATCAAGGCCTCGGCGCCGATCACCGCTTCGTCGCCGATGCGCACCACCGGCTGGTAGAGGAGCTGGAACTGCTGCCGGTCGACCGCGTCGGCCAGTTCGCGCGCCAGCGTGTTGCGCCGGTCCGCCTCGCGCCGCATCGCCGCGTCGAACACCATGAAGCGGCCGCGCCCCCGCGTCTTGGCGGCATAGAGGGCAAGGTCGGCATTGCCCATCAACTGGCTGTAGGAACCGCCGTGATCGGGCAGCACGGCGATGCCCATGCTGCAGCCGCAGGCGGCGCTCTCGCCGCTGTCGTCCGGCCCCGGCACGGCGATCGTCTGGGCAAGGCCGGCGGCATATTCGGCGATCGCCCCGTCGCGGGCGAGCGAGGGCTCGAGAATGGCGAACTCGTCGCCGCCGAGCCGGGCGACGGTCGCCTGCGGCCCCGCATGCGCGCGCATCCGCTGCGCCGTCTCGACCAGCAGCCGGTCGCCGCTGGAATGGCCGAACGTGTCGTTGACCAGCTTGAAATGGTCGAGGTCGAGCAGGAACAGCGTCGCCTCCTCGCCGGTCTCCTGCCAGCGGCGGAAAGCGTCGGCGACCCGCGTCTCGAACGTCGCCCGGTTGGCGAGCCCGGTCAGCGGATCGTGGCGGGCAAGATGGGCAAGCTCGCGGTTGACCCGCTCCATCTCGGTGATGTCGCGCGCCGTGCCGCGATAGCCGAGGAAGGTCCCGCCCGGGGCGAACACCGGATAGCCGCTGACCAGGGTGAAGCGTTCCCTGCCGTTGCTGAGCCAGCGGAACCGCACGTCGCGAAACGGCTGGCGCGCCTCCAGCAGCGCGCGGTGCCGCTGCCAGAACTCGTGGCTCTCGCCCGCGCCGCTGGGGGCCTCCCAGCGGGTCTTGCCGACGAAGTCGGCGGGATCGACCCCGTTGTCCTCGGCGCTGCAGGACAGATAGGTGAAGCGCAGCTCCGCGTCCTGCTCCCAGATCCAGTCGGAGGTGATGTCGAGATAGCTGGAGAAGCGGGCATCGCGCCGGCGCCCCTCGAGAATGCGCACGGTAAGCGCGGTGAGGTCGCGCAGGCTGGCGAACTCGTCCTCGCTGAGCCCGTGCGGGCGGACCTTGTCGTCGATGACGCAGAGCGTGCCGATGGGAAGGCCGGTGTCGAGGTGGATCGGAAAGCCGGCATAGAACCGGCTGCCGCCCTCGATCTCCACATAGGGAAAGTGGCGGAAACGCGGATCGGCGGTCAGATCCGGAACGATCAGCGGTGCGCCGGCGCGATAGGCGACGCCGCAGACGGTCTGGGAGGCCGGCAGGCGGACCGTGTCGCTGCCGACACGGGCGAGCACGAACAGGTCGGCGTCGTGGATGAAGGTGACGAAGGACTTGCCGCAGTCGGCGATGCGGGCGGCGAGGCGGACGATCTCGTCCAGCGCGGGATCAAGCGAATGACCCACCAGATGCAGGCTGGCGATCTCCCTGTGCAGGTGATCGACCTGCTGCCGTCCTGCTTCTGTGCCGGACGCTTCGCCCGTGGCATTCCCGCGTTCGACGTGCATGCGGTTGTCCCCTCGATTCCGCAGGCATAGCCTATGTGACTTTACGCAGCGTTAAAAGCCGAGGGCGCGCCGTCCCGCCGAAAGATGCCCCCGCATCGGCGGTCAAGCATCCCCATTTTTGACGGGTCGGCAAGTGCGGGCTGCGGCATCCGGCCTCAGATGGTGGAAAGCTTATGGATTTCCGCGCGAATGTCGGCAAGGCCGGCCGATTTTTCCGAGGAGGTGACGATGATCCGCGGATGCGCGGCCGGACGCTTGCGGATCTTCTCCGCCGTCTCCTCCTCGACCCGCCGGGCCTGGCCGGGCTTGATCTTGTCGATCTTGGTCAGCACCACCTGGTAGCTGACCGCCGCCCGGTCGAGCAGGGTCATCACCTCCAGGTCGTTTGCCTTCAGCCCGTGGCGGCTGTCGATCAGCACGAAGACGCGGCGCAGCCTTGCCCGCCCCTGCAGATAGGTGAAGACCAGGCTGGTCCAGGCGTCGACCAGCGACTTCGGCGCCTCGGCATAGCCGTAGCCGGGCATGTCGACCAGCGTCACCGCGCTTTCGGGCGCGGTGAAGAAGTTGAGCATCTGGGTGCGGCCGGGGGTGTTGGAGGTGCGCGCCAGCCCGTTGACGCCGGTGATGGCGTTGATCAGGCTGGACTTGCCGACGTTGGAGCGGCCGGCGAAGGCGATCTCGATGTCGCCTTCCGGCGGCAGTTGCTCGAGCTGCGCGACGCTGGTGACGAAGGCCCAGGGACGGCGGAACAGCAGGCGGCCGGCCTCGATGTCCTCCGGCGTGTGGGGACTGTCTGCGTCGGCGCGGTCGTCCGGCTGGCTCATGGCGGCGTTCGTCTCGGCTTGCGTCTGGTGGCAGCGCTCGGTGCGCGGACCGGACGACGGCAGCGCCGCCCGGTCCGGATGCTCTAGACGGCCTGCTCCAGCTTGTCGAGGTCCGCGCCGCGGATCGCGGCGAGATTCCGGGCGATCTTCTCCGCCGGCCAGTCCCACCAGGCGAGCGCGAGCAGCCGCTCGATCACCTCCTCGGCAAAGCGCAGGCGGACGATGCGCCCCGGATTGCCGACGACGACCGCATAGGGCGGCACGTCGGCGGAAACGACGGCGCCGGCGCCGATCACCGCTCCGTCGCAGATCGTCACGCCGGGCAGGATCACCGCCTCGCGGCCGAGCCACACGTCGTTGCCGACCAGCGTGTCGCCGCGATGGCTGCGGCCGAGCTCGGCCATGTCGAAGCCCTCGTCCCAGCCTTCGCCGAAGATCGCGAAAGGATAGGTGGAGAAGCCGTGCATCGGATGGCTGGCGCCGTTCATGATGAAGCGGACGCCGGTGGCCAGCGCGCAGAAGCGGCCGATCACCAACCGGTCGCCGATGAAGTCGAAATGATAGAGCACGTTGCGGGTCTCGAACTCCGCCGCGTGGTCCTCGTCGTGGTAATAGGTGTAGTCGCCGACCTGGATGGTCGGGCGGGTGATCACCGTGTTGAGGAACACGGTATGCGGTTCCCCGCGAAGGGGATGGCGCGTGCGCGGGTCGGGACCCTGCATGGGATGTCTCCGGGATGAACTCAGGAAGCGCTTGAACCGGAACGCGCGGCCGGCCCGCCTGGGGGCCCGTGCCGCGTCCCGTCACTGTCCGGGCGCGGGGCAGCCGCCTTGCAGCCACCGCTCGCGCCATCTTCAGGCGATCCTGTTCATCGGCCCTCTCCCCGAATGGTTCTCTTTGCGAACTGATGCCGCTTTAATGGGGAGCCCCCGCCGCCCTTGCAACCCCCGGCCGGGCGGGGACAACGAAAATGGCCCCGGAGGGTTGCTCCGGGGCCACACTGTGAGTTTCGCAAGGTCCGCCGACGTCGGGCGCTTATTTCGCCTTCGGCTTGTCGGCCGGCTCGTCCTTCTTGCGGGCGAAGGTGCCGCGCAGATTGTCCCAGAGCTCCACCTTGACGCCCTGCCGGCTCATGATGACCCATTGCTGGGCGATCGACAGGGAGTTGTTCCAGGCCCAGTAGATCACCAGACCGGCCGGGAACGAGGCCAGCATGAAGGTGAACAGCACCGGCATCCAGGTGAAGATCATCTGCTGGGTCGGGTCCGGCGGGGCCGGGTTCATCTTCATCTGGACGAACATGGTGATGCCCATGATCAGCGGCCAGATGCCGAGCATCAGCAGTTGCGGCGGGTCCCAGGGGATCAGGCCGAACAGGTTGAACAGCGAGGTCGGATCGGGCGCCGACAGGTCCTGGATCCAGCCGAAGAACGGCGCGTGCCGCATCTCGATGGTGACGAACAGCACCTTGTAGAGCGCGAAGAAGACCGGGATCTGCACCAGCACCGGCAGACAGCCGGCGAGCGGGTTGATCTTCTCCTTCTTGTACAGCTCCATCAAGGCCTGCTGCTGCTTCTGCTTGTCGTCCTTGTAGCGGTCGCGGATCTCGACCATCTGCGGCTGCACGAGCTTCATCTTGCTCATGGAGACGTAGGACTTGTTGGCAAGCGGGAAGAAGATCAGCTTGATGATGACGGTCACCAGGAGGATCGCCACGCCGAAATTGCCGACCAGGTTGAACAGGTAGTCGATGACGTAGAACAGCGGCTTGGTGAGGAAGTAGAACCAGCCCCAGTCGATCAGCAGCTCGAACTGCTTGATGCCGAGGGTCTCCTCATAGGCATCGAGCTTGGCCGTCTCCTTGGCGCCGGCGAACAGCCGGGTTGTCGCGCTCGCCGTCGCGCCCGGCTCGACGCGCAGCGCCTCGCCGAGGAAGTCGGCCTGGAAGTTGTCCGTCGCCCGCGTGTAGGAGAACTGCGGCTGGAAGGTGCCCTCGCCGGTGGGGACGAGCGCCGCCGCCCAATACTTGTCGGTGATGCCGAGCCAGCCCTGGTTGACCGCGGCCGGACGGATGCGGCCGCTGTCCTGCAGGTCGTCATAGTCGATCTCGGACAGGCCGGCATCGCCGAACACGCCGATCAGACCCTCATGCAGGATGTAGAAGCCTTCCGTATGCGGCGTGCCGTTGCGCACGATCATGCCGTAGGGATAGACCTGCACGGCCGCGCCGCTCTCGTTGCGCACCCGCTGCTCGACCGTGAACATGTAGTCCGGGTCGATCGAGACGACGCGCTCGAAGACGAGCCCCTCGCCATTGTCGAAGGTGAGGGTGACCGGGGTCTGCGGCGTCAGCCTTGCCCCCTCCGGCGCCTGCCACACCGTGGTGGCGTCGGGCAGGCGGATCGAGGCGCCCGGATCGGCGGTGACGCCGAAATCGGCGTAATAGGGTGCGGGTGCGCCCTTGGGCGAGAACAGCACGATCGTCGGGCTGTTCGGCTTCACCGTCTCGCGGTAGTCCTTCAGGCGGATGTCGTCGATGCGCGCGCCGACGAGATTGATCGAGCCGGCGACGCGCGGCGTGTCGATGACGACGCGCGAGGTGGCGGCCACCGCCTGTTCGCGGGTCATCGCCGCGGTCGCGGGGGCGGTGCTGCCCGGAACGCTGGCACCAACGCCGGCTCCAACGCCGGCACCGTCCTGTCCCGGCGTCGGGACGATGCCGGGCGCCTGCGGGGCCGGGGTTCCGTCGGCCGATACCTGTTCGCTCTGGGTGGCCTGCTGCTGCTGCGCCAGCTCCCGCTGGCGCTCGAGCTGCGGCTGGGCAATGAAATACTGCCAGCCGAGCAGGACGATCAGCGACAGGACGATAGCCAGGATCGTGTTACGGTTGTCGGCCATTGTCGGCGTTCACCCTTCGTTATTCGCTGGACGTTGTCTGTTACGGTCGCCGCCGCCCTTGCGGTGGCGCGGCCGCGATACGTCGCCGCCCGACAGCGGCGTGCGGGCAAGGCACTGCCCGATCTCCCGGACCAGCTCGTCGAACGGGGCGCACAAGGCTCCGCGCCGGCCGACCAGAACATAGTCGACCTGCTGGCGGGCCTGACCTGCGGCGGCACGCAAGGCGGCACGGAAACGCCGGCGGATGCGATTGCGCTCCACCGCGTTGCCGGTCTTCTTGGTGACCGTGTAGCCGATGCGCGGGCCGGCCTCGCTGGCGGCGGCCTGCATGACAAAAGCACGCCGAGAGGTCCGGCCGCCCTTTGCGACGGCCAGGAACTCGGCGCGCTTCTTCAGCGTCGGCACTGTTGAGCTCGGCGGGGGCTGGATCACCGAAACGACTCCTTCGCCCGCCCGTCCGGCCCGCGTTAAGCGCTCAGCCGCTTGCGGCCCTTGGCGCGGCGGCGGGCGAGAACCTGGCGGCCGTTCTTCGTGGCCATCCGGCTGCGGAAGCCGTGGCGGCGCTTGCGGACGAGGCGGCTCGGCTGATAGGTGCGCTTCATTGTCTTCTTTTCCGCGCGCTGAGGGGCGCGCGGCCCTGGTTGTCGAATTTTCTGGTGGTCAATCCCCGCCGGCCCGGGTCGTCAAGACCGGTCAGGCAAGGATGTCGTGGGCGCCCGCATAAGTCAGCCGACCCGATTGCCGGGCTTATACGGGCCGGGGCGCGCGAAGTCAACGACAAGCGCGGTGTCGCGGCGGGGTGCGATCCACCACTTTCGCCGCGCTTTCGCCGGGCGGTGCGGCGGGGGGCGAGACCGGCCGGAAGGCGCGCTCACGCCGGGCTCACGCGGGCCGGCCGGCGTTTCACTTCCCGGTGAGAGGGACGATTCCCGCTTTCGTGCCCGCCGCTTGGCGCTAGGGTCGGAACGACCAGTGTGGTCAAATGCGGTCAACCCGGCAGGCCCGCCCCAGGGTCGGGGCGGGGACCCGCGCCGCCGAAGGGAGAGGCCCCATGCAGGGCGACGACAGTACGGCGAGGGCAGGGCAGGCGGCGCGCCGTCCGGGCCTGCGCCGCTTCCTGCCGCTGGCGGCGATCCTGGCGGCGATGGCGCTCGGCTATGCCTTCGGCCTGCACCAGCACCTGAACCTGTCCGAGCTGATCCGCCGCCGCGCGGAGCTTGCCGGCCTTGTCGAGCAGAACCTGTGGCTGGCGGTTGCCGGCTTCGCCGCCGTCTATGTGGCGGCGGTGGCGCTGTCCTTTCCCGGCGCCGCGCTGCTGACCGTGCTCGGCGGCTTCCTGTTCGGCTGGGCGCTCGCCGGCACCCTTGTCGCCTTCGCCGCGACGCTCGGCGCCGGGCTGATCTTCCTGGCCGCCCGCATGTCGCTGGGCGAGGCGCTGGCGGCGCGGGCCGGGCCGTTCCTGTCGCGGCTGGCGGAGGGCTTTCGCGAGGACGCCTTCCACTATCTGCTGTTCCTGCGCCTTGCCCCGGTGTTTCCGTTCTGGCTGGTCAATGTCGCGCCGGCGGTCTTCGGCATGCGGCTGCGGCCCTATCTGCTCGCGACCTTCGTCGGCATCCTGCCGGGCACCTATGCCTATGCCTTTATCGGCGCCGGGCTCGACAGCATGATCGCGGCGCAGGAGGCGGCCTCGCCCGGCTGCGCGGCTGCCGGCACCTGCCGCATCGAGCTTTCCGCGCTGGCGACGCCGAAGCTGATGCTGGCCTTCGCCGCGCTGGGTCTTGTCGCGCTCATTCCCGTCGTCCTGAAGAAATGGCGTGGCCGCAGGCCGCCCGCCGCCTGATAATCCTCCCGCCGACGTCCCGCCGGCGCCCGCGTTTCACAAGAGGTTTCGCATGTCCCGCATCCTCACTCCCGACATCTGCGTCATCGGCGCCGGGTCCGGCGGCCTCTCCGTCGCGGCGGCAGCGGCCGCCTTCGGCGTCGACACGGTGCTGATCGAACAGGGCGAGATGGGCGGCGACTGCCTGAACTACGGCTGCGTGCCGTCCAAGGCGCTGATCGCCGCCGGCAAGGCGGCCTACCACGCCGGGCACGGCGCGGGGTTCGGCGTCAGCGTGCCGCGCGTCGATGTCGACTTCGCCGCCGTCAACGACCATATCCGCGAGGTGATCGCCGGCATCGCCCCGCATGATTCGCAGGAGCGGTTCGAGGGGCTGGGCGTCACGGTGATCCGCGCGCCGGCGCGCTTCCAGGACCCCCGCACGGTGCTGGCCGGCGACGCGCAGGTCCGCGCCCGCCGCTTCGTCGTCGCCACCGGCTCCTCGCCCCTGGTGCCGCCGATCCCGGGCCTTGCCAGCGTGCCCTACCACACCAACGAGACGATCTTCACCCTGCGGACCTGCCCGGAGCATCTGCTGGTGATCGGCGGCGGGCCGATCGGCCTGGAACTGGCGCAGGCGCATCGCCGGCTCGGCGCGCGGGTCACCGTCATCGAGGCGGCGCGCGCGATGCCACGCGAGGACCCCGAACTCGCCGCCATCGTGCTGGAGCGGCTGCGCGGCGAGGGGGTGGAGATCGTGGAAGGCGCCACCGTCACCGCGGTTTCCGGCACGGCCGGCGCGATCCGCCTGACCATCGCAGAAGGCGGGGGAGACGGCGAGGCGGCGCGCGAGATCGAGGGCACGCATCTGCTGCTGGCGGCCGGCCGCAAGGCCAATGTCGAGGGGCTGGGGCTGGAGGAGGCGGGCATCGCCTTCGACCGGCGCGGCATCACCGTGGGGGCGGATCTGCGCAGCTCCAACCGGCGGGTCTATGCCATCGGCGATGTCGCCGGCGGACCGCAATTCACCCATGTCGCCGGCTATCATGCCGGCATCGTCATCCGGGCGCTGCTGTTCCGCCTGCCGGCGAAGGAGGATCGCGACATCCTCCCGCGCGTCACCTTCACCGACCCGGAGATCGGCCATGTCGGCCTCAGCGCCGACGAGGCGCGCAGCCGCTTCGGCGCCAACCGGGTGCGGGTGCTGGAGGCGGCCTTTGCCGGCAACGACCGGGCGCGGGCGGAGCGGCGCGCCGACGGGCTGGTGCGGCTCGTCGCCGGGCGCGGCGGGCGCATCCTCGGGGCCAGCGTCGTCGGGGCGGGCGCGGGCGAGATGACCAACCTGCTGTCGCTCATCGTCGCCCGCAAGCTCACCGCGCGCGATCTTGCCGGTTTCGTCTCTCCTTATCCCTCCCTTGCGGAAGCGGTTCGCCGCGCGGCGATTTCCTATTATGCTGACAGCGCGCGCAACCCGTGGATTCGCCGCGCCGTCCGCGTCCTCGCCCGTTTCGGCTGAGGCGGGAGGCGGAACGGGCTCTGCGCCGGCAAACGGGGCAGAGCGTTCCGGACCGTTCGGCGGGCAGGCCGCGCGGCACAGCAGCGACAGGGTGGCCATTGAGCGCACCGCATCATGACGAGACGTCCCGCAGGGACGCTGCGACAGAGGCTGCCGCCGCGCGGCCGGGGCGCCGCCGCAGCGGCCTGTCCGGCAAGCTGCTGATCCTCACCGTGATCTTCGTGATGATCAGCGAAGTGCTGATCTTCGTGCCGTCGATCGCCAATTTCCGCAATACCTGGCTCACCGACAAGCTGACCATCGCCGGCGTCGCCGCCAGCGTGCTGGTGGAGACCGACACGGTGTCGCCGGCGGTGCAGGCGGAGCTGCTGCGCGCCACCGGGGCGCTGGCCGTCGCGCTCGACGAGGGCGAGCGCCGCCGGCTGATCGCCATGGTCGAGACGCCCGGCGAGATCGGCCGCACGGTCGACATGGGCAAGGCCGATGCGATGACCTCGGTGATGGAGAGCTTCGCCATCCTGCTGTCCTCGGGCGAGGGGCGGATGCGCGTCATCGGGCCGACCCAGATGGGCATCGGCGGGCGGGTCGACATCGTCATGCCGGAGGCGCGGCTGCGCAACGCGATGCTGGCCTTCTCGGTGCGCATCCTGGCGCTGTCGCTGGTGATTTCGGCGATCACCGCGACGCTGGTCTATCTGTCGCTGCGCTGGCTCCTGGTGCGCCCGATCCGCCGGCTGACCAGCTCGATGCTGGAGTTTCAGGCCGCGCCCGAAGATCCCGGCCGGATCATCGTTCCTTCGGGCCGGCAGGACGAGTTGGGCGATGCCGAGCGCTGCTTCGCGCAGATGCAGACGACCCTGCGCGCGACGCTGGAGCAGCGCCGGCAACTGGCGACCCTCGGCCTTGCCGTGTCGAAGATCAACCACGACCTGCGCAACCTGCTGGCCTCGGCGCAGCTCTTTTCCGAGCGTCTGGAGCAGGTCGCCGACCCGACGGTGCAGCGGTTGGCGCCGAAGATCATCGCCACGCTCGACCGCGCCGTCGACTACACCAGCTCGGTGCTGGCCTATGGCAGCGCCCGCGAGGCGCCGCTGCGCCGCCGCCTGGTGCGGCTCGACCTGGTGGTGCGCGATGTCGGCGAGGTGCTCGGCCTCACGGCGGACGGGCCGATCGCCTTCGAGAACCGGGTGGCGGAGGGAACCGAGATCGAGGCCGATCCCGAGCAGGTGTTTCGCGTGCTGATGAACCTGTGCCGCAACGCGGTGCAGGCGCTGCGGCAGGGCGGTTCGGACACGCTGGTGTGCCGGATCGTCGTCGAGGCGGAGCAGCGGGCGTCGGACCTGATGGTGCGGGTGCGCGACACCGGGCCGGGCGTGCCGCCGGCCCTGCGCGACAAGCTGTTCCGCCCGTTCCAGTCGGCGGCCGGGCGCGGCGGCTCCGGCCTTGGGCTGGCGATCGCCGCCGAACTGGTCGGCGCCCATGGCGGCGAGATCCGCCTGCTGGAGCGGATGGGGCCCGGCGCGGTGTTCGAGATCCGCCTGCCGCGTGCCGCCCCGGCGGCCGGCGCTGGAATGGAAGAGGGGACAGGAGAAGGCGCGGGCGAGAGGGCTGGAGACGGGACAGGCGAGGGGGCGCAACAGGGGGCGCAAGAGGAGGCGGGCGGGGCCGATCCGCGGACCCTTGCCGCCCCGGCCGAGCGGCGCGGCTGAGCCGGTTCGAGTTCCGGTTTCGGCAGCTTATCAACAGGTTGCGGGCCTTGGTGAAAAAGTGCGAGAAAATCGCGCGCCCTCGCTTGCAATCCATGAAGGACCAGAGTAGAGGTAGCGCCCTGTCCGGGGGCGATGCCCCGGACGGACCGCCTCGCCTCGTGCCCGTTGGCCCCGCGCCTTGAGCATGACGGCATGATGGCCAAAGCACCGGTAGCTCAGCTGGATAGAGCACCAGACTACGAATCTGGGGGTCGGGAGTTCGAATCTTCCCCGGTGCGCCATTTCAGTACAGAACTATGAACGCCGAACGCCGCCGATTGCCCGCTTGAAGCGGCGACGAGCGTTCGCAGCAGTTCCGACTTCGATCCCATGATGCGAACCTCGTTGTCGGCAACCTCGACGCGCTGCGCCAAGGCGCGCAGATGATCACGGCGATAGCCACCATCTTCCAGCCGCATCCTTTCGCGGGCGGAGCGGGCAAAAGCCGTTAGCATGTCGGGGCTGATCGCCTGGTTGCCGACATTATCGAGCGCAACCTGTATGCGCTCGGCGTCGGCCTTGGCCTGTTCCCGTATCGCCTTGAGCCCGGTGATACGCTCCTTGAGGCCCGAATCGTCCAGATCGGCCCCCCGTTTTCGATGGCGTCATAGAGCCGGTTGAGCCGCTGGCGGCACCCCTGCGCCTGTTGCAGACCCGATAGCGAATAACCGGCAGCATCTGGGGCCGTGTTGCGGCCCCGGATGCCTCTTGGCCTAGAACGTCAGCCTACATGCCTGACGGATGGCGATCTGGACCGGCGATGGTGGTAGCGCCGGATCAAACTCGCCCTTCGGCAGCAGCGGCGGCTGCGCCATGAAACGCGGCTGCTCCCCTCGGTGGGGCTGCGCCGCATGGACGATGAATGGATGGCACAGGTAGACGGTACCCGCCGCACCTGTTGCCAACGCAACATCGCAACCTTCCGTAGAGGCGTAGCCGTTCGCGGAAAGTTGCCGGAGCGTTGCGCCTGCGTCGCCGAAGGGCAGCAACTCACGCGCAATCGACGCATGTGACCCTTTTCGGATTTTCGTTGGCGCATCATTGGGGCCAACATCCGAAAACAGAAACAGCATCAGCAAGGCGCGTCCGCTGCTCTTCACGTTGGCCCGCCATTCCATGAAGTCCGGATTGTCGGTGCCAAAGCTCACGTCCACATGCCAGCCATCGTCACCGGGAGATTCTGGTGACGGAAAGCGGATGGGGAAAGTTCCAACACCTTTGGGGGCAAGCCATCGGCCTTCCCCAACGAGTTGATCGTAGGCTTTGTGCAGTTGCGGCGTGTTGGCAGCTTCGATGAAGGGGGGCGACGACTTGAACCCCACTCGAACAACGGGTTGAGTCCAGTTTCGAGGTTCGTCCGGTGACAGACCTATATCCGCCCACAACTCGTCCCTCCCTTGCTTTGCAAGGTCGGGGCTGAAGGCGTTTTCGATTTTGACGAACCCATCGTCGATGAAGCTCTGGACCTGACCGGAAGTCAGGCCGACACGATTGGATCTAGGCATTACAAACACATTCTCCGTTCGGCCTCCGCGTCAGCAGGGCCGTCCTAATCTGAACGGCGCAGGTGCGCCGACACGACTTTCAGTCGTTCAGATCAGCGGGAAGAATGTGGAAATGAACATCATGGGTGTTACGTATGCTTCGTAGCGGATGGTTTCAAGGACGCATGACGAAGCACATGCCGCGTCGCAGGATGCTTGATGGTTAGCATATCCCCGTCATGGAAGACAGGGAACTACGCAGAATGTTTCGCTCTATTCGAAGCTCTGCCATGAGCTGGTGCATTGGTCGGGCGCGAAGACCAGACTCGACCGCGATATGTCCGCACGCTTTGCCACCGAGCATTACGCGATGGAAGAACTGGTGGCCGAGCTTGGCGCGGCCTTCTTGTGCAGCGATCTTGGTATCTCGCAGGAGCCGCGTACCGACCACGCCGCCTACATCGCCAATTGGCTCACCGTCCTGAAGAACGACCGCAAGGCGATCTTCACCGCCGCCAGCCAGGCGAGCAAAGCCGCGAATTATCTGATCGGGCTCGAAACGAAGGAGGCGGCCGCATAGGCCGCCTTATTCCTGAACGGTGATGGTAATCGAATCGCCGTATAGCGAGGTCTGCTCGATACCCGGGGTTGTCGCCGTGAAGAGGATCGCGCGGGCAGGAACCTTCCCGCCGCACTGGCGGCTGAACCGTGTTCCCACGCCACCATCGGCCAGCGTTCCTGTTGTCAGTTCGGGCAGGTGTTGACGGGCGTTCTCCCATTCCGGCGCCGGACCGCAATCATTGCCGCGCGCGCCATGGATGATGAGCGCATCGCCAACCTTCGCCGTGACCGTGCGAACATAATCGGCCTGAATACCGGCAAAGGTGGTTCCCGGATCAGCAACCGTCTCGTCGCCGCCCGGCCACTGGAAATACGCAAACAGTCCGACCAGTGCAGCCGCGATCACGCCTCCTCCGAGGACGAGTGGCCTGCGCGCCCGTTCAGGGGGGAAGGCATTGGCAGGTACCTCATCTGGGGCGGATGCGAGCGGTGCCACGACAGGTGAAGCGCTACGCGCCTGAGCGTATAGGCGGTTCCAATGTTCGCGCAGGGCCTGATCGCGATCGACGTCGAGAAGCCGCGTCAGAAGCAGGAAGTTGCGCCGTTGGGGGAGGTGCACGCCCTGCCGCCAGTTGTGCAGGTTCTTCAAGGCCGTGTCGAAAGCGGCATGGGAGCGGTTGCCGCTGGCCGAACACAACCGCTCGGCCAGGTTCAGATTATCCAGATGCCCCTGTTCGATACACAGGGCGTCCAACAGCTTGTGCCATGTATGGCGGGTATCCCAATTCTTCTCGCCGGTCATGAGCACCCCCGCTGCAATGTAACCGCCTGCGCAGCTTACCCGCCAAGTCATTGAAACGGCAAGGTGATCCGGTGATTTTTTCCGGTGCTTCGGCTTTTTCGGCTGAACTACGCTGACCGCGCTGGCAGCGCAGGCTACGAAAAATCAGACAGGGCAATCGAGTGAAGCAGCGGGGGAGGAACCGGCGCTGACGCGTGGTGGGACGGAGGCGGCGCGACCGTTCAAAAAGGTTCCTTTTTGGATGCCGCTCTCACCACCGCGTTGTGGTTGATCCGGTTCCTATTGAATCAAGCATTTGGCAGCGGGGCAAGTCCTTCTGAAACAAAATATGGAAATATATAATGAATCCAAGGGTTTGTATCAGTGCCGCACTGGTTCAGGCCATGATGATTCAGCCATGGAGAAGATGACGTGAGCAGCACTTGCGATCAGGGCAAGCAGGTCGGGCAGCAGAACCAGCACCAGCAGCAGGCCACCCCGCAGCAGATCCCGAATGCTGTCCAGCGGGAGCAGTGCAACGCCGGACTTCGCGCCGGACAGAACAAGTGACGAAACCGGGTCTGGCCGTTCGGCCAGGCACGATCCAGCGCAAGCATGGAGAAGGGGGCGAAGATGGCAACGTTGACGAAACTGGAGGGCATCGCCTCGAACATCCGTACCGATACATCGGTTCACGGTTCTATCAGTCGTGGCAAGGGCAGCGTGTCCAGCACGACTACCATGAATTTTCTGATCGACGGCAAGGCTGTCAATGCCGACTTCGGCGAATCCATGAGCATCAACAACGGCGATCATCTCATTGTCGCAGGGGTTCAGAAGTCCAACGGCCTGAACGCTCTTGCCTACAACAATCTGACGAACGGCACATACGGCGAAGGCGGCGGAACGCTACGTGTCATCGGAATTATCCTCGTCGTCTTGGGGGTGGTGACTGGAATGCTGGTCATCCCCCTGCTGATAATTCCAATCGGCATATGGGTCTGGTGGGTTGGCCGTCGTGCCAAGGCCGCCCTCGCTCTTTGTCGGCAGGGTTCATCTGCCGCTCACAAGCCAAGCGCGGCCTGACGCGCTCCCTATCATCTTCCAGCGCAAACCACCCAAGAGGAGTTTACATGAACGTCGTGCAGAAACTTGGCGGTGCTGCAGGCATGGCCACCATACTTGTGGCGCTCGCCGCATGCCAATCCACCGGAGACGGTACCGATATAGCCGCTGCCACCCCCGCACAGAATTTCGAGATCAGCAGCATCAGCGTCACCCCGATGACGAATGCCAGTCTCTGCCGTGATCTGGGTGGACAGGGACAGCCGCCGACCGTGACGATCCGGCATACGGCTGCGGCAGGCGTGCCAATCCGTGTTCGCCTGACCGATTACTGGAGCGATGGCGGGACATATAACCACCGCAGCACCACCGTCCGCTCGGATGGTTCCGGAACGACGACCGTGAATTACGGCTTCCTACCGCCCTGCAACACCTCCGGCGGGCGCATCAACTCGCATTATCAGTTCGAGGTGCAGGCTGGCGGCGCATCGCGCACGCAGACATGGGCGCGCTTCGATTCCGCATCGCGGACGATCCGGTAAGTGAAAGGGGCAAGTAGGATGAAAACACCCGAACGAGTGATCGGCGGGACGTTTGCCGTCCTGCTTGCCATGTCGGGCACTGCGGCGGGGCAGAGTTCCGCCGCGTGGCAGGTCAACCGTGGCGACAATTTCGTTGCTGCAGGCATTTGCCAGGCCGGTTCGGACAGGCACTGTGTCAAGCTGCAATGCCTGACGATGGAGGGCGGCGGCATTTCGTGGGGGATCGACGCACCGGAACCCGGCCACTCCGCCGAGTTCGTGTCCGTCACATGGACGATAGACGGTGCGGCTGTTTCATTGCCGATGAACAAGGCCGGACCTGCTGACACCGGCATGCAAAGCTACGATGCCGCTTTCAGCCAAACCGATCATCAGAACCTCGTGCAACGACTCAAAAGCGGGAACCGCTTCACCCTCGACAGTGACCAATTCGCGGCCTTCACCCTGTCATTGCGCGGTTCGGGCGCGGCGCTGACGACAATGCTGGCCGAATGTCCGCTCATCGCCTCGACGGATACCCCGCCCGCCGTATCCGGCAGCTCGTCCTATCCCTCGGCAATGGATCCGTTGATTCTTGAGACGGCGGAAATGTGCATCAATATCGGAGGTAAAGCGCAGCTTCTGGACGGAAGCGTGCAGTCCAAAGACATCAACGGCGACGGCAAGCCCGATTATCTGCTTGACCTCGGTAAGCTCTCCTGCGGGACGGGACTTAGCCCGTATTGCGGGGCGGCCAACTGCGAGTTCGCCGTCTATGTGTCGCACGGCGATGACTATGTGTCCGGTCGCTATCTTGGCATCGAACCGCGCTTTGGCGATGATGCCGTTCTCATTCCCTGTCCCGGTAGCACCCGGTTCTCTGAAATCCGTATGAGCGGCGGAAGGCTCAAGCAGACTTTATGTAACGAGTGAGCCTCGTGAACCGCGCCCCTCAATTCAGCATGCCGCCTTTTGGCTGCGTCATCGCCTCGAAACGCTTTCGCTTTTCCGCTTTTTCGGCCTGATCCATCGCGCGATTGCGCGCGGCGTGGAGGGAGCCGATCAACCCCTGTCGCGCGTAGTGTTTGATGAGACGTGCTAGCTGGGGTTCATGGAACATGCGGGTGGTCAGGTCCTCCACGTCATCATCCGCGAACTCCATCCCGCCCAGCCGTGCCGCCCACAGCAACTCGGCCCGGTCCAGCTCGACAGCCATGCTGACGATCTCCGTGCCTTCTTTGAAGCGGCTACGCATTCCAATTCTCCCGTTCCGCTGTGAGCTATAGCAACCAATCCTATGCCTCATCTACCCGCGATCACGGCTGCGAGCGGCATGCACCCACGCCGGCAATCAAGGCGATATAGTCTGCTTTGACCTCCGGTGTTCTGCCTCAGACGATGCTCCCGAATGGTTCATCTTTCAGGCTGGCAAGCTGTCGTCCGATTGCCGCGACGATGCTCAGCCGGCGAAGGCGACCCAGCCGCGAAACGAAAAGGCGGCATAGAACAGCGCCGGTGCGCAGAAGCCGGCCTCCCGCAAAAGCGCTTCCTCTTCGGCCGGGGTGAGCAGCGGCAGGCGTTGGGCCATGTCGCGCGCCGAAGCAAGGCCCTGCGCCGGATCGCGGCCGCCCCGCCCGGCGAACGCGGCCGAGCGGGCCAGCCAGCGCTCCGCCTCGCCGTCCGGCGAGGCGTGATGCGCCGTGACGAGCGCGGCGCCCGGCGCCAGGCGGCGGCGGATTTCCCGCAAGCTGCGCAGCCGCTCGGCCCTGTCCAGAAAGTGCAGCACCAGCAGGCATGTCGCGCCGCCGAACGGACCGATAGGCGCGTCGTCGACAGTGCCCTCGAGAAGCGCGATCCGGGCGGCATGGGCAGCGGTCGTGCGCCGCGCGATGTCGAGCATCGCCGGGGAGGGATCGACGCCGGTGAACCGCCAGCCGGGCCGCGCCTCAGCCATCGCCTGCAGTTCCAGCCCGCCGCCGGCACCGACCACGAGGATGTCGGCGGCGCTTTGGGCGCGCTCGCCGAGAAGAACCGTCGTCATCCGGTGCAGGTCGGCCAGTCCCGGCACCCTGGCCGGGGTGTCCTGCGTGTAGGACGCAACAGCCGCCGGATCCGCGAACGGTGTGGGTGCGGTGCTCACGACGCGGCCCCGAAGACCAGAGAACGGTGCATCGCCAGGGCCGCCATGACGCCATCGGCGCAGGCGAAGGTGACATTGTGCGCCGTGCGGGTGATGTCGCCGGCCGCGAACACGTTGACCGTGCTGGTCATCCGCATCTCGTCCACCTTGATCGCCGGCCCGAGCGGTCCGGCCTCGATCGCGCAGCCGAGCTGTTCGGCCACGGCGCTGTTGAGGCGGTTGCGCGGGGCGATGAACAGCGCTTCGAGCGGACAGGCCCGCCCGTCGGCCAGATGGATATGCGACAGGCTCCGGCCGTCGCCGGTCAGGCGATCGACGGCGGCAGGCTCGATCCGGACGCCGCGCCGGGCAAGCGCGTCGCGGTGCTCCGCCTCCAGGTCGCCGCCGTCCAGATAGAGCGTGGTCGGCCCCCAGTCGCTGATCATCATCGCCTGATGATGCGAGAGCGGCGAGGTCTTCAGCACGCCGAGCGGCCGGCCGCTGAACTCGTAGCCGTGACAATAGGGGCAATGCAGGACGGATGTGCCCCAGCGCTCCGCCAGCCCCGGCGTTTCCGGCATCTCGTCGGAAATGCCGAAGGCCAGAAGCAGGCGCTTGCCGGTGACGAGCGCGCCGCTGCGGAGCGCGACCGAGAACACGCCGTCGTCCCCGCGCGCTTCGACCGCCGTATCCGTGAGGAAACCGACGGTCGGATAGGCGGCGACCTGTCGGCGCATGGTCTGCAGCATGGCCTGCGGATCGCTGCCGTCCTGGGCGAAGAAGCCGTGGGAGGTGGCGGCGAAGCGGTTGCGCGGCGCGCCCGCATCCACGACGCATACGCTCCTGCGGGCGCGCGCCAGATAAAGGGCTGCGGACAGTCCGGCAAAGCTGCCGCCGATGATGAGGGCGTCATGATGCATTGGATCGACTTCGCTGGATCACACGCCCGCCAGCCTTCGGGGAAGGGCGTCTGCGCTGGACATGGGGCGGCTTGGAACGTATCAGTTGGAGATACATAACAGGCGGCGGTTCACGTATCAACATCTGTTACGTGAAATTCACGGACGGCCCGAGGGGCGCCCTGCTGCGCGCGCTGGAGCGGAAGAAGACATGAACAAGGACACGCGGCTGTCGGACGTGCTGCATGTGCTGCTGCATATGGGCCAGTTCCGCGAGCCGGTGACCTCCGATGTGCTGGCCAGAAGCATGGGCACGAACCCGGCGGTGTTTCGCAGGACGATGGCGGGCCTGCGGGACGCAGGCCACGTCACGTCGGGAAAGGGCCATGGCGGCGGATGGCAACTGGCACGGCCGCTCAGCGAAATCACCCTGCTCTCGGTCTATGAGGCGCTCGGGCGCCCGACGCTGTTCGCGATCGGCAATCGCAGCGACACTCCCGATTGCCTGGTGCAGAAGAACGTCAACGCCGCGCTGGCGGAGACGATGGTGCAGGCCGAGGCGCTGTTCCTTGCGCGTTTCGGCGAGGTGACGCTGGACACCCTGATGCCCGAGGCGCCGGTGCCGCTGACGGTGCATGGGGCCGGGCCGGGCTGAGCCCGGACGGCGGCGGCCGCGATAGCGCCGGGCGTCTCGCCTCGATCTGATGCTCGCTCGCCGCAAGATGAAGCTCGGCGAGTTGGCCGACTTCACCACACCAGCGCGGGTGGACACCACGCCGGACGGCCCCGTGCGGGGACAAAACGGCGCCACATTGCTGACGACAATGGGCGGCTCTCGTTGCTCCTGGAGCCCGCTCGTCGAGACGGGCAGAAATGCAGGTCCGATCGAATGCCGCGCCAGATGACCTTCGCCAGGATCCGGGACGTGCTGCTCAGCCTGTCGCTGGTTCTGGCAGTCGCCCTTGCCTGGCCGTCGATGGGCAAGCTCCCGCCGCGCTCCGGGCCGGCCGGCCCGCACCCTCCGGCAAGCGTCGAGGCCGCCGCTGCCGAGGCTCCCGCCAGCAACGCCGCCGCCATCAGGTCTTCCCATGGGGCGGCGCACGCTCACCACCGCATCTCGCCCGAGTCTGCCCCCAACTCTGCCCCCAATTCTGCCTCCGACGCCGCTTCCGGCTCTGCGCCCGATTGCGCGCCCGACATGGGCTGCTGCGTCATGACCCAGTGCCATCCCGGCCTGGCGCTGGCCCTGCCCGAGATGCCGCGGACGGCCTCCTTGCGGGCGCATGAGCCGGGCCGCCCAACGGCCGCGGCCGGGATCGACCCGGCAATCCTGGTGCCGCCACCGCGCATCCTCCCTGTCTGATCGACCCTGAGACCAGTCAATCATTCAAGGAGACCTTGAGATGAACACATTGAAATTCGCGGTCGCTGCAATCTTCGCGGCGTCCCTGTCCACCCCGGCGCTCGCCCAGGACGAGGCAGCGTTCCAACTCCCCGAACAATGCACTGCGGGCAGCGCCATGGACCATGCCGGCCATGGCGGCATGCATGGTGGCGGTCGGGAGACGGGCATGATGCGGATGGAGGGCATGGACATGGCCGGCATGACCGACTTCCAGCGCCAGAACATGGAGAAGATGGCGGTCACCATGCCGGCGATGATGGACGGCATGATGCAGGGTGACCCGGATGTCGCCTTCGCCTGCGCCATGATCGCCCATCATCAGGGCGCTATCGACATGGCCCGGATCCAGCTCGAACACGGCAAGGACCCGTGGATCCGCGCCCTGTCCGAGCAGATCATCGAGGCGCAGGTCCGGGAAATCGCCGACATGACGCAGTGGCTGGCCGACAACGCCAGATAGCGGACCGCGAGGTCGCCGAAACAGGGGCCGCGCGGCGCGTCCGCGTGGCCCCGCTCACCGCCACAGACCCACAAGGGCCGCAAGGCCCGTCATGCCCGAGGCCAGGGTCACCGGCAGTCCCAGCCGGAGGAAATCGGCGAAGCGATAGGCGCCGAGCCCCATGACGATCATGTTGCTGTGGTGGCCGAACGGGGTGAGGAAGTCGATCGAGACGCCGAGCGCGAGGGCCAGCAGGAAGGGCTCCGGCGGCAGGCCGGCCGCCTGGGCGATGCCGATCGCGATCGGGCCGAGCACGATGGCGGTCGAGGCGTTGTTGACGAACGGTGTGACGAGGACCGCAAGCAGCAGCACCGAGGCGATGAGAGGCAGGTCCGTCGAGGGCAGCGCCGACAGCAGCAGGCCCGCCAGCAGCCGGGCGGTTCCGGTGGTCTCGACCGCCTCGCCGAGCGGAATCATCGCGGCCAGCATGATCAGCACCGGCCAGGGCAGGTTGGCGAGCCCGTCGCGCAGGTTCAGCCAGCCGGCGAGCGCCAGCGCCAGGACGACGAGGCCGAAAGCGATCTGGGGTGCGACCGGGGCGAAGGCGGCAAGCGCCACGCCGCCGAGGAAGACGCAGAGCGGTCGCCAGTCGGGCGGGTCGGTCCGCACGCTTTCGGCAGCCTCCAGGGCGAGCATCTCGGTCTCCTCCAGCGCCTCGCGCAGCAGGTCGGGCTCCCCTTCCAGATAGAGCACGTCGCCGATCGAGAGCTGAAGATCGGCGAAGCCGCCTTCGATCCGGGGCGACTGCAGCGACGCGGCCCGCGTGACGATGCCTCTGGCGGCCAGCGCCTCGATGGTGGCGATGCGGGATCCGACCACGGTGCTCTCGGGCATCACCACCGCCTGCAACGAAACGCCGTCCGGCGGGCCTGCGCCGAGGTCGAGAGCGCCGTCGGCGCGAAGACGCGCCAGTCGGCTGTGATCGATCCCGATCAGCAGCCTGTCGCCCGCCTCCAGCACCGCGACGCGCGGCAGGAACTGCCGCTTTCCCGCGCGGGTCACGGCATGGAGCTCGAACGGCAGACCGGCCGGCGAGGCCCCGACAAGCGGGGAACCGGCCGGGACCACGCCTTCGGCGACGACGCTGCGGGAGGGCAGCGAGGGCGGGGCGGGCGTCGCCGCGCCGCCGCCGGTCACGGGCAGGATGCGCGGGGCGAGGAGACAGAGAACGGCGATCCCGGCAAGCGCCGCCGGCAGGCCGGCAACGGCATAGCTGAAGAACGAGAAGCCCGTGCCGGTGGCCAGTGCGAGCTGCTGACTGACGATCAGATTGGCAGGCGTGCCGACGATCGAGCACACGCCGCCGAGCAGCGAGGCGAAGGCGATCGGCATCAGCACGAATTTCGGATTGAGATCGCTGGCGCGGCAGACACCGAAGGCGACCGGGATCATCAGGGCCAGCGCGCCGATATTGTTCATCACCACCGACAGGGCCGCGGTAAGGGCGCACAGGGTCGCCAGCAGCCCGGTCGGGCCGAGCCGCAAGGCGACGATCCGGGCGGACAGGCGCTCCAGAAGGCCGCTTCTCGACAGCACCTTCACCACCAGCAGGATCTCGACGACGGTGATGAAGGCCGGGTTGGCGAAGCCGGCAAAGGCGTCGGCCGGCCCGACAAGGCCGAACAGGACGCCGAGCGCGAGGCCGGTCAGCGCCACCACCTCCATGCGGAAGCGGTCGACCAGGAAGACGGCGAGCATGCCGCACAAGAGGACGACGAGAAGGAGCTGTTCGAGCGCGAGGAGGGGGCCGCCGTCCATCACGCCGGCGTCCCTTCTGGAGTCCTTGCCGGGGATTTTTCCGGGCGCGGCGCGCGGCGGTGCCGGAGCCCGGCGAGACCCGGCATCGCCTCAGACCGTCTCGGCGCATGCCTCCCGCCCGGCCCGTGCGTCGGCGAAGAGTTTCCAGCTTCTCGGGCGGAAGGCGATCCGGCTGCGCAGGGCGGCGGGATGATCGGCGGGAAGCTCGATTTCGACGATCCGGCGATCCCCGCCAACGGCCAGTTCCACCCGCCGCGTCGCCTCGACACGGCGGCTGGACACCACCACTCCGGCGATGCAGCCGCCGCAGCCCTCCACGAGTTCGACGTCGTGAGGCCGGAAGAACAGGTGCGCCGGGCCGTCCGGAACGTCGCCGGCGGCAAGACCGAGGCTCCGGTCGTCGATCCAGACCCCGCCAGTGTCGACCCTGACCGGCAGACGGCTCGATTCGCCGATGAAGCCGTAGACGAAAGGGGTAAGGGGCCTGTCATAGACGTCATCGGCCGATCCCACTTGCTCGATGGCCCCCTGGCTCATGACGACGACGCGGTCGGCAAGCTCCAGCGCCTCCTCCTGGTCGTGTGTGACGAAGACGGTGGTGTGGCCCGTGGTCTCGTGGATCTCGCGCAGCCAGCGCCGCAGATCGCGCCGCACCTGCGCATCAAGAGCACCGAACGGCTCGTCGAGCAAGAGCACCTTCGGTTCGATGGCGAGCGCCCTCGCCAGCGCCACCCGCTGGCGCTGGCCGCCGGACAACTGGCTGGGATAGCGGTTCTCCAGACCCGGAAGCCGGACAAGCTCGAGCAGCTCCGACGCCCGCCGGCGGATCTGCGCCGCCGAGGGGCGCAGGCGGCGCGGCCGCACCTTGAGGCCGAAGCCGATGTTCTCGGCCACCGTCATGTGACGGAACAGCGCATAGTGCTGGAAGACGAAGCCGACATTGCGCTCCTGCACGGTCTTCTGCGAGGCATCGTCCTCGCCGAAGAAGATCGCGCCGGAGGTGGGGAATTCGAGCCCGGCGATCAGGCGCAGGAGCGTCGTCTTGCCGGACCCGGACGGGCCGAGTAGGGCGATCAACTCGCCCGAGCGGATGTCGAGCGAGACGCCGTGCAGGGCGGGGAAACGGTCGAACTCCTTGCGAATGTTGCGGATGCTGAGTTCCATTGCGGTCTCCTCAATGCCCTCTGCCGGTGGCGGCGATCTGGTCGGCGTAGCGCCATTCCAGCCATGACTTGACGATGAGCGTGACCAGCGCCAGCCCGGCGAGCAGCGAGGCCAGCGAGAAGGCGGCGACCGAGGCATACTCGTTGTAGAACAGCTCGACCTGCAGCGGCATCGTCACGGTCTGGCCGCGCAGCTTGCCGGACAGCACCGCGACGGCGCCGAACTCTCCCATGGCGCGGGCATTGCACAGCAGCACGCCATAGAGCAGCGCCCACTTGACGTTGGGCAGGGTGACGAACAGGAAGGTCTGCCAGCCATTGGCGCCCAGCGACAGCGCCGCTTCCTCGTCGCCCGTCCCCTGATCCTCCATCAAGGGGATCAACTCGCGGGCGATGAAGGGGAAGGTGACGAGGATCGTCGCCAGCACGATGCCCGGCACCGCGAAGATGATGCGGATCCCGAAATTCTCCAGCAGAAAGCCGCCGATCAGGGAGTTGGAGCCGAGCAGCAGGATATAGACCAGGCCGGCGACGACCGGCGAGATGGAGAACGGCAGGTCGATCAGCGACACCAGCAGGGTGCGGCCGGGAAAGCGGTATTTGGCGATGGCCCAGGCCGCCGCGATGCCGAAGATCAGGTTGCACGGCACCGCGATCGCCGCCACCAGCAGCGTCAGCCGGATCGCCGCGAGGGCTTCGGGATTGCGGAAGGTCGCGAGATAGTCGCCGAGGCCCGACCGCAGGGCCTGGGTGAAGACGGTCGCCAGCGGTACCAGCAGGAACAGCGACAGGATGGCCACGACAACGGCGATCAGCGCGTATTGCACGGCGCGCGTCTCGGTCGTCGGCGAGATGCGCGGCGACGGCGCCGCGGCGGAGCGCGTGGCGGGGAGGCGCCTGGCGGGGGGATGTTTGGCGGGGATGCGGGCGGCAGGGTCAGACACGGCCGAACCTCCGTCTGCTCCATGCCTGGATCAGGTTGATCAGCAGGAGAATGACAAACGAGGCCGTCATCATCACGGCGGCGATGGCGGCGGCGGCGGGGTAGTTGTACTCCTCGAGCCGGAACACGATCAGCAGGGGAAGGATCTCCGTCTGACGCGGCAGGTTGCCGGCGATGAAGATCACCGAGCCGTATTCCCCGACCGCCCGGGAGAAGGCCAGCGCGAATCCGGTCAGGATCGCCGGGACGAGGTTGGGAAGAAGCACCCTGACGATCGTCGTCAGCCGCGAGGCGCCGAGCGTTGCCGACGCCTCCTCGACCTCGCGATCGAAATCCTGCAGGACCGGCTGCACCGTGCGCACCACGAAAGGCAATCCGATGAAGATCAGCGCGATCAGGATGCCGAGGGGCGTATAGGCGATGCGGATGCCGAGCGGGGCGAACAGTTGGCCGATCAGGCCGGTAGGTGCATAGATCGCGGTGAGGGAAATGCCGGCGACGGCCGTCGGCAGCGCGAACGGCAGGTCGACGATGGCATCGAGGACGCGGCGCCCGGGAAAGCTGTAGCGCGTCAGCACCCAGGCGACGAGCACCCCGATCACCACATTGACCAGCGCCGCAAGGGCGGATGTGCCGAAGCTGAGGCGCAGCGCCGCCTGGAACCTCGCCCCGGTGACGATGCGCTCGAAGGCGGCCCAGTCGAGCTGGAACGTGTGGATATAGATGCCGATCACCGGCACGATGACGATGATCGACAGGTAGAAGAGCGTGAAGCCGAACGTCAGCCCGAAGCCCGGAATGATGCTCGGCGCGCGAAAGTGTGTGACTGCCATCGGCCGCACGGTCCCTCGGGGTTGCCGGCAAGGACGGGGGTGCGGATCCGCGCCCCCGCCGGTGACGGACTGTCTCAGTTGTCCTGGTAGATCTGGTCGAAGACGCCGCCGTCGCCGAAATGCTCCTGCTGGGCGACGGCCCAGCCTCCGAACACCTCGTCGATGGTGATCAGCTCGAGATCGGGGAAGCGGGCGACATCCTTGGGATCGGCGTGCTCCGGATATTGCGGACGATAGTAGTTGGCCGCGATGATGCGCTGGGCCTGCGGCGTGTAGAGATACTCCAGATAGGCCGTCGCCAGCTCGCGCGTGCCGCGCCGGTCGACATTGGCGTCGATGACGGCGACCGGCGGTTCGGCGAGGATCGACAGCGACGGCACGACGATGTCGAAGGAGCCCGGCCCCAGTTCCTCCAGCGCGAGGAAGGCTTCGTTCTCCCAGGCAAGCAGCACGTCGCCCAACCCGCGCTCCACGAAGGTGGTCGTGGCGCCCCGCGCGCCGCTGTCCAGCACCGGGACATTGGCATAGAGACGGCCGACGAAGTCGCGGGCGGCGGCATGGTCGCCGTCGGAGCGCTTCAGCGCGTAGCCATAGGCGGCGAGATAGTTCCAGCGCGCGCCCCCCGAGGTCTTGGGATTGGGGGTGATGACCTCGACGTCGTCGCGCACGAGATCGTCCCAGTCGAGGATGGTCTTCGGATTGCCGGCGCGGACCAGGAAGACGATGGTCGACAGATAGGGCGAGGAATTGAGCGGCAGTCTCGCCTGCCAGCCGGGCTCGATGAGACCGGCCTTCTCCACGGCGAGAATGTCGCCGGCCAGCGGCATGGTCAGCACATCCGCGGCAAGGCCGTCGATGACCGTGCGGGCCTGGGAGCCGGACCCGCCATGCGTGACGGTGATCTCGACCTTCTTGCCGGTCTTCTCCAGCCAATGGGCGGCGAAGGCGGCGTTGAACGCCCGATAGAGTTCGCGCGTCGGATCGTAGGACACGTTGACCAGCGTCTGCTGGGCAAAGGCGATGCCGCTGACATGGACAGCCGCCGCAAGGACCGCCGAGAACAGCAGGGAGCGTCGAGAATGGATCATATCCGCCTCCGTTTTGATAAGCTCCAAAACTCTATCGATATTATAGTGTATTGAAATGCGCTCCTTTGCCAAATGGTTCCTGCGCAAGGGAACGGATTTTCAGCGATCCGGTCCCGGTGGGCATTTGAATTCGGCGTGGCGGCCGGCGGCCGTCAGAGCGACCCGCCCGAGCGCGAAACGTTCTGAAGACCGGCGCCGTCGAGGGGCAGGTCGTCGCCCTCGGCACGGAGGCTGTCGGCAATGGTCGTGCGGTCGAGCACCTCGCGGGTGGCGATGGCCACGCGCGCGAAGACGCGCCGGATCTCGCAGCTCTGCTCGCTGCCGCAGTCCTGGCAGCGGCGATAGGCCATACGCGACAGGCAGGGCAGCGGCGCGATCGGGCCGTCGATGATCCGCAGAACCTCGCCGAAGGTGATGTGTTCGGCGGGACGCAGGAGCAGATAGCCTCCCGCCTTGCCGCGCCGGCTGGCGACGATGCCGTGATGCTTCAGATCGAGAAGGATCTGTTCGAGGAACTTCTTGGGAATGTTCTGCTGCTCGGCAATCTCCGAGATCATCCGGGTTTCCTCCGGCGACTCGACCCTGGCCAGGGCGACCAGGGCCCTCAATGCGTATTTCGCCTTCTGGGAAATCATCGTCTCGGTCTTTTCCTTGCCCGTGCCGGGTGCC
Source organism: Stappia sp. TSB10P1A (assembly GCF_900185725.1). Taxonomy (GTDB): domain Bacteria; phylum Pseudomonadota; class Alphaproteobacteria; order Rhizobiales; family Stappiaceae; genus Stappia. Next base: position 48,023 of record NZ_FYAU01000020.1, read on the forward strand.
TGAACGCGGCGCTCTGCCGGTGGCTCCACCTTGGTCATGGCGTCCTCGGCGGTCAATGTCGTTGCGGGATCTGCCTCGGATTCCAACTGAGCCCCCGCTTCGGCGGTCTTCGGCGCCGCTATCGAAAGATATCCCATTATCCCGACCTATGTGGTCGTGTAAATTCCCAATGCTCCTGGCCGACGTTCGGCGGGGAACTGTCCGCCTGCCTCCGCATCGCCTGCCTCCGCATCGCCGCAGCGGCCCTCCCGTTCCCCTCCCGCGGCCCTGCGCCGGCGAGATCGCCGTCCGGCGGCGACCTCGCGAAGATTTCCTATGGACGACACGGCGATCCCGCTTGCCTGGGCCCCGCTTGCCTGGCGATTGTCGAAGGCTGGGCCCGCGCCGCCGGAGTGGGTGATGCGCGGATGATGCGTGGGGCAGGACTGGGCAAGACGGGGGCAGGGCGGACGATGAACGAGACGGGGCTGAAACGGGACGACGGCACGCGCGCGCCCTTGCGCATCCGCGCGGCGGGCGAAGCGGACATGCCGGCGGTTGAGGCGATCTATGCCCATCACGTGCTGCATGGTCTGGCGACCTTCGAGGAAGTGCCGCCGACGGCGGACGAGATGAACGCGCGGCGCCAAGCGGTGATCGCCGCCGGCCTGCCCTATCTCGTCGCCGAAAGCGAGGGACGGATCCTCGGCTATTGCTATGCGACCGCCTACCGGCCGCGCCCGGCCTACCGCCACACGGTCGAGGACTCGGTCTATGTCGCCGAGGGCCATGGCGGCCGCGGCATCGGCGGCGCGCTGCTCGGTGCGTTGATCGCCCGCTGCGAGGAAGGACCCTGGCGGCAGATGCTGGCGGTGATCGGCAACAGCGGCAACGAGGGCTCGATCGGGCTGCATCGCCGCTTCGGCTTCGAGACGGTCGGCACGCTGCGTTCGGTCGGCTTCAAGCTTGGCCGCTGGGTCGACACGGTGCTGATGCAGCGGCCGCTGGGAGAGGCGGACCGGACCCTGCCGGGCGGCTGAGGCACGGGCCGGCAGCGGCGCTGTCACGCGGCTGTCGCAGGAGAGGCGGATTGTCCCCGGCTGAGCGATTTGCGGAGCTGGAGGCGCCGGGATGTCACCGACTTCTTCCGCCTGGGACCGGGTCTATGCCGACCTGAAGGCGCGGATCGAGACCGGCGCCCTCGGCTCCGGCAGCCGGATCCCCTCCCAGACGGACCTTTCCCAGAGCTACGGGGTGCCGCGCCATGTGGTCCGGCGCGCGATCGAGCGGCTGAAGCAGGACGGGCTGATCGGCAGTTGGCAGGGGCGCGGAGCCTATGTGCCGGCCCGCAAGCAGGTCTACAGGATCGACCGGCGAACCCGATTCGGCACCAACATGCGGGAGAACGGCTGCGACGTGCGCATCGAGATCCTGGTGTTGCGGCAACGCGGCCGCGCCTCCGCCGAGGTGGCGAAGATGCTGGCGGTGTCGCAGCGCGAGACGGTGCTGGTCAGCGAGATCCTGCATGTCGTCGACGCAGTGCCCACCACCATCGGCCGGCATTATTTCGACCCCAAGCGCTTTCCGGACATGCTCGACCTGATGTCGGCCTCGGCCTCCTCGCCGGCCGCCTTCAAGCGGCTCGGCATCGACCACTACACCCGGTCGGAGACGACGGTGAACACCAGGCTGCCGACGCCGTCGGAAGCGGTGACGCTGGACATCGCGCCGTCGCAGCCGGTGTTCGAACTGGTCGGCTGCAATGTCGACGAGCGGGGCAGCCCGATCGAGGTGACGGAGGCCATCGTGCGCGGCGACCGCATCCGCCTGCTGATCTGAGCGGCCGGTCTCGCCAAGCCCGCCACTTGGCATGAAGCTTCGATGTCAGGCGCCGCCCCGGGCCGGTTGCGTCAACCGGCTGTCATGAACAGCCGCTTTGAGTGTCGCCGTCGCACGCACCGCCAGTCGCCAACGACCTCCCCATCCGTTGCGCCGGCCTGTCGGATGCGCCGTACCGTTTCACCCTCGACGGGAGCCCGAGATGCTCAAGCACATTGCAGTCGCCACCACGATCGCCCTCGCCATGGCCGGGGCCGCGGAAGCGAAGGTGACGATCACCTGCCTCACCACCGCCGGTCACCTGACCCGCCAGCACGAACCGCTGATGCAGCGCTTCAACGAGATGCAGAACGACATCGAAGTGGTCTACGCTGCGCCGGCCAAGGACTATTCCGACGTGCATCTGCGCCTGTTCCGCGGCTCCGCCACCAACACGCTGCCCGATTGCGCCTTCGAGGCGTTCAACCAGCTTCCCTCGCTCGCCCGGGCTCTCGACGCCCGCGGCCAGATCGCCGATCTCGGTGCGCTGATGGCCGGCGAGGCCGAAGGCTGGAAAGAGGCCAACTACACCGACAAGATGCTCGATCTCGGCCGCGTCGACGGCAAGCAGTACGGCATGCCGTTCAACGCCTCGGTCATCCAGTGGTACTACAATGCCGATCTGGTCCGTCAGGCCGGCGGCGATCCCGATGCCTTCCCGACCACCTGGGAAGGTGTGATCGAACTGGCCGGCAAGATCTCGGCCCTCGGCCCGGACATCGACGGCATGGCCTACTCCGTCGAGCAGTGGAGCGACGACTGGCCGTTCCAGGTGCTGATCCTGCAGCAGGGCGGCCGCATGCTCAACGAGGCCGGCGACACGGTCATGTTCAACCAGAACGACCATCACATCAACGCCATGAAGCTGGCGCGCAGCCTGGTCGAGGCCGGCGTCTACAATCCGGACGTCAACCAGGGCGACCAGTTGCGGCAGTTCACGGTGGGCAAGATGGGCATCTACGCCTCCTCGCCGGCCGGTGCCCGCACCACCGAGGAGCGGGTCGGCGGCGCGTTCGACCTGCGCAGCGCCGTCTTTACCCTGACCAACGAGGCGGAAGGGCTGCTGCCGTCCGGCGGCAACGCCGCCATCATCACCACGCAGGACCCGGAGAAGATCGCGGCGGCGTGGGAATACATCAAGTTCATCACCGGCCCGGAAGGCCAGGAGTTCGCCGCCAAGATCACCGGCTACCTGCCGACCAACCTCGGCGCGCTGGCTCCCGAGCGGCTGGGCGCCTATTACGAGGCCAATCCCTACTACGCGACGCCGTCCAACCAGTACCACCGCGCGGGCCCCTGGGCCGGCTATCCCGGCACCCAGTCCGAGAAGATCTGGCGTGACCAGAAGTCGGTGATCCGCGCCGTGATGCTGGGCGAGAAGACCCCGGAGGAGGGCGCCGCCGAACTGGTGTCGATCGCCGAGACCCTGATGAAGCGCTGACCGCGCCGCCCCTGGCGCAGGCGGCCCCCCGCCGCCTGCGCCATTCCGCCGTCGGTTCCAGGAGATCATCATGGCCAAGCTGAGCTTGAACGGGATTTGCAAGTCATTCGGGAAGACCGCCATCCTGAAGGACATTTCGCTCGACATCGAGGACGGCGAGTTCGTCTCGCTGGTCGGCCAGTCCGGTTGCGGCAAGTCGACCCTCTTGCGCGTCATCGCCGGGCTGGAGACGCCGGACAGCGGCGAGATCCGGATCGACGGCGCCCGCGTCAACGATGCGGCGCCCAAGCACCGCAACATCGCCATGGTGTTCCAGGACTACGCGCTCTACCCGCATATGAGCGTCGCCGAGAACATGGGCATGCCGCTGATCATGGCGCGCCTGCCGCTGCACGCACGCCTGCCGCTGCTGCGGCACCTGGCGCCCGCCCATGCGCGGGAGCGGCCCGGCATCCAGCGGGACGTCGCCGAAGTGGCGCGCAAGCTGCGCATCGAACACCTGCTCGACCGCCGGCCGGCCCAGCTTTCCGGCGGCCAGCGCCAGCGCGTGGCGCTGGGACGGGCGCTGGTGCGCGACCCGAAGATCTTCCTGATGGACGAGCCGCTGTCGAACCTCGATGCCAAGCTGCGCGTCCAGGTGCGGCGCGAGATTTCGGAACTGCATGCCAGCTCCGGCCTGACCTTCGTCTATGTCACCCATGACCAGGTCGAGGCGATGACCATGTCGAGCCGCGTCGCGCTGATGCAGGGCGGCTCGATCCTGCAGATGGGCGCGCCGAACACGCTCTACGGCAACCCCGACACGGTGGATGTCGCCCGCTTCATCGGCAGCCCGGAAATCAACATCCTGCCGGGCACGCTGGAGGACGGCGTCGTCCGCTGCGGCGAGATCGTGCTGCCGATCGCCCCGGCCGCCGGCGGCGGTCTGCGCTCCGGCCCGGTGCAGGTCGGCGTGCGGCCCGAGCATATGGTGCTGGAGACGGTGCCGGAACTTGCCTATCCGGCGCGCGCCGGACGCGGCCTGTCCCTGACTTTCCGCAAGCAGACGATCGAGGATCTCGGCGGCGAGGTGCTGGTGCATGGGCGCCTCGACGGACATCCCGAGCACGACGTGCGCATCCGGGCGCAGAAGAGCGAGGCCTATGGCTGCGGCGGCAGCCTGTCGGAGGCGCGGGACTGGGAAGTGCGCGTCAACCCGGCCCACATCCTGCTGTTCGACGCCGGCGGCATGCGCCTGCGCGCCGAACCGGTGCTTGCGGACGACCATGCCGAGCCGGCCGCCCTGCAGGGCGGGCTGCGCAAGAAGCTGGATCTGGTGTGATGGCCACCGCAACGACCGCAAGTCCGCTCCAGCGCGCCCAGGCGCGGCTGGCCTATTGGCTGGTGGCCCCGGCGACGCTGCTGATCCTGCTGATCTACATCGTGCCGATCGCCATGGTGATCGCGGCCAGCCTGACCGACTACACCTTGGTCAGCGACTATTTCGAGTTCGTCGGTCTCGACAACTACCGGCGGATGGCGACCGACGACCAGTTCGGCAATGCGCTGCACAACACCTTTGTCTTCGCGGTGATGTTCCTGCCGGCAGCCTTCGTCGTCAGCCTGGTGCTGGCGATCGCCATCCAGGAGCGCAAGCAGTTCCGCTCGATCCTGGAAGTGCTCTACTTCCTGCCGGTGACCTCGACCCTTGCCGCCATGGCGCTGGTCTGGGCGGCGCTGCTCGACAGCCGGCAGGGGGTAATCAACGGGGTCATCGCCGCGCTCGGCCTGCCGCCGCTGAACTTCCTCGGCAGCCAGGACCTGGTGCTGTTCTCGCTGGCGCTGATCTCGCTGTGGAGCACCATCGGCTTCAACATGGTGCTGTTCCTGGCGGGGCTGACGGCGATCCCGAAGAACCTCTACGAGGCCGCCGCGATCGACGGAGCCGACCACCCGCTCGACCGGTTCTTCAAGGTCACCTGGCCGATGCTCGGGCCGACGGCGATGTTCGTCGCCATCACCACCTCCATCACCGCCTTCAAGCTCTTCGACGTGGTCGCCATCGTCACCCGCGGCGGACCGGACAAGGCGAGCGAGGTCTATCTCTACCTCGCCTTCCTGGAAGGGTTCGAATACTTCAACATGGGCTATTCCGCCGCCCTGTCGCTGGTGTTCCTGCTTCTCATCCTCGTCTTCGCGATCATCCAGGCCGTCGTCGTCGACCGCCGGGTCCACTACTGAGGTATGCCCGTGACCCCCTTGCTCCAAGACGGGCCGTCCCGCCCGTCCCGCTTCGACCTGCCGGCGCTGTGGCGGGCGGTTCGCCCCCGTTCCCCCAGTGCCGTGATCGTCACCGCCCTGCTGTTGCTGGGTGCGTGGATCATGGTCTTCCCCTTCATCTGGATGGTGTCGTCCAGCCTGAAGCCGACCAGCGAGGTCTTCGCCCCGGTCTTCACGATCATCCCCAAGACCTTCGCCGGCCTCGGCAACTACTACAGCGTCCTGTTCGACCAGCCCTATCCGCGGTTCCTGCTGAACAGCCTGATCGTCTGCGTCGGCATCCTGGTGGTGCAACTTGTGACCGCGATCCCGGCGGCCTATGCCCTGGCGAAGCTGAAGTTCCGCGGCAGCACCATCCTGTTCGGCACGGTGGTCGCCTCGCTGACCATTCCCATCAACGTCACCTCGATCCCGATCTATATCGGCATCGTCAAGGTCGGGCTTCTCGACACCCATGTGGCGATGATGTTCCCCTTCTTCATCTCCGTCTTCGCCATCTTCCTGTTCCGCCAGTTCTTCCGCACCTTTCCCGACAGCATCATCCAGGCGGCGCGGATCGACGGGTTCAGCGAGATGGAGATCGTTCTGCGCCTGATCCTGCCGAGCGCCGTGCCGGCCATCGCCGCCTTCTCGGTGTTCTCCTTCGTGGCGCACTGGAACGACCTCTACTGGCCGCTGATCGTGGTGCAGAGCCAGGACAAGATGACCGCCACCTTGTCGATGATGCAGTACCAGCAGGAGTTCTACACCGACTACGGCAAGACCTTCGCCTCGGCCACCGTGGTCACCGCGCCGATGGTTATCGCCTTCCTGCTGGCGCGGCGCCACTTCATCCGCGGCATCACCATGACGGGCGTCAAGGGATGAGCGCCGCGCCGATCGCCGCCGTCGTCTTCGACATGGACGGCCTGCTGCTCGACACCGAGCGGCTGTCCCGCGCGGCCTATGTCGAGACCTGCCGGAGCTTCCGGCTGGACGTCGACGAGGAGCTGTTCCTGAGCCTGGTCGGCCTCAACCACGCCGCCGGATCGGCGCGGCTGGCCGAGGGCCTTGCCGGGATCGCCGATGCCGGCCTGTTCGACCGGCACTGGCAGCAGGCCTTCGCCGATCTGCTGAGCGCCGGCATTCCGGTCAAGCCCGGCGCCGACGATCTGCTGGAGGGCCTGGCCGGCGCCGGGATCCCCTTCGCCATCGCCACCTCGACGCGCACCGAGACGGCGCTGCGGCATCTGGCGGCGGCCGGCATCGGCCGGCATTTCGACATCGTCGTCGGCGGCGACCAGGTGCCTCGCGGCAAGCCCGCCCCCGACATCTATCTCGAAGCCGCCGCGCGTCTCGGCGCCCGGCCGGAGCGCTGCGCCGCCTTCGAGGATTCCGAAAACGGCGTGCGCGCCGCCATGGCGGCCGGCATGACCACCGTGCAGATCCCCGACCTGAAACACCCCACCCCCGACTTCCTGCGGCTGGGCCACCTCGTCGCACCGGACCTGATCGCCGGCGCGATGCTGATCTCCCTGCCGCTTGCCGGCCCGCTCGCGGCCCTTAGATAGAGGCAATTCCATGTTGAAATTCATCGTGCTCGCCGACATTCACATCGTTCCGGCGGGGCGCCTGTCGAACGGGCTGGAGACCACCAGCCGCCTGAACGCCGCCATCGACTTCGTCAACGAGACCCATGCCGACGCGGATTTCGTCGTCTTCGCCGGCGACCTTGCCGATCGCGGCGAGCCCGAGGCCTATGCCCGTTTCGAGGCGGCGGTCGAACGGCTGACGCTGCCGCGCTACCTGACGCTCGGCAACCACGACCACCGGCCGACCTTCCTGCAGCATTTCGGCGCCGATCATGCCAGCGAGACCGGCAATGTCGACCATGTCATCGACATCAAGGGCCACCGCGTCATCGTCCTGGATTCGTCCGACCCGGCGGCCGGCGGCAGCGGCCTGCTCGAACGCACGCAGCTCGACTGGCTGCAGGCCCGCCTCGATGAAGCCCGCGACCGGCCGGTGATCATCGTCCTGCATCACAACATCACGAAGTTCCACACCCAGAACGACTTCATCATCCTGCGGGACTGCGCCGAGTTCGCCGGGATCGTCGCCTCGCATCCGGACATCCGCCAGGTGATTTCCGGCCATGTTCACATGACGGTGGCCGGCACCTACAAGGGCGTCCCGTTCTGCACCCTGGCCGGCTGCCACTATTCGATCGAGCCGACGCTGGAAAGCCGGTCCGGCCCGCTGCCGGCCCCGGTCGCCCGGCGCGAGGGACCGGGAGAACTCGCCGTGGTGCTGAGCGACGCGGATGCGACGGTCGTTCACATGGAGAAGTTCCTCGACCGGCATGTGGTGATGCCGCAGGAGCATTTCGTGCGGGCCTGAGCAAGGCGCTGCCTGCAAACGCGCGGCCGGTGGGGCGCGGACCCTAGTGTGGTGAATTTGAAATACGCCTCATTTTTTGCAGCGTGCCGGTGAGCGTATTTCAAATTCGAAAACCACACTAGAAACATAGACTTGCTAGTCACCCTTTTGAATCTGAAGTTCGTTCAGAGCATGCCGAGAAATGTGACGAACTTCAGATTCGGGTGACTAGCGGCCGGCGCGGGCCAGCCCCTGCGCCACCAGCCGGTCGATCAGCTCCGGATAGGCGATGCCGCTTGCGGCCATCACCTTGGAATACATGCTGATATCGGTGAAGCCGGGAATGGTGTTGAGCTCGTTGACGAGGATCCGCATGTCGGCGGTGACGAAGAAGTCGGCACGGGCCATGCCGTCGCAGCCGAGCGCGCGGAAGGCGCGCGCCGCCATCTCGCGCATCTCGGCCTCGACGGCGGCGGGAAGCTCCGCCGGCACCTTCAGGGCCGCGCCGTCCTCGTCGATATATTTGGCATCGTAGCTGTAGAAGCCGTGGCTCTGCGCCGGCACGATCTCGCCCGGCCGCGAGACGAAGAGCGTGCCGTCGGGCTGCTCCAGCACGGCGCATTCGATCTCGCGACCCTTGATGAATTCCTCGGCGAGCAGCGTGCGGTCGTGGCGGAAGCCTTCGGCCAGCGCAGCGTCGTAATCGGCCTCGGTCGCGACCTTGCTGACGCCGACGGACGAGCCCTGGCGCGCCGGCTTGACGAAGACGGGAAGGCCGAGGGCCTCCACGACCTCCGCGAAGGCGGGAACGGCGCCGGGCTGGAGGGTGAGCGCGCGGGCGGCCGGCAGCCCGGCCTCGCGGAACAGCCGTTTGGCGATGTCCTTGTCGAGCGCCGTCGCCGAGCCGAGGATGCCGCAGCCGACCAGCGGCACGCCGGCGACCTCCGCAAGTCCCTGCACCGAGCCGTCCTCGCCGTGCAGCCCATGCAGCACCGGAAACAGGATGTCGATGCGCGGGAGGTCGAAGGCGGCGCCGTCCTCGGGCAGGGCCAGCATCCGCCCGCGCCCGCCGGGAACGAGGCTCACCTGGGTGCCCCGCTCGGGCCGCGCCAGGGCGCCATTCTCGACGCGGCTCAGCAGCCACAGCCCCTCGCGCGTGACGAAGATCGGCACCGGATCGTATCTTGCCGCGTCGAGCGCGCCCATGACGTTGGTGGCCGACAGGATCGACACGTCATGTTCCGCCGACCGTCCGCCGAAGAGCACGGCAATGCGCAGCTTGTCCGAAGAAGATCTCAATTGCGGCTCCAGGCGTTGAGGTGAGCGGGCGCTAATCGTGCGGACGGCGAGGGTGTCGGCCGATCGGGTCAATTGCAAGGCGGCGACGCGCCCCGCTTGCGATCCCGCTGCATCGGACGTTGCGGCGGGAATGTCAATGCCGCGCCCGAACGCGCCCGGTCGTGCCCGTCCGGCTCAGAAGCTGGCGGCGATGTGCCGCCAGGCGCCGTCGAGGCTCGGGGTGAGCCACCAGGCGCCGGCGAAGTCGTCGCCGCTCATGTAGAGGCTCGGGCAGGCGACGACCTTGAGGCCGGCGGCGCGCGCGGAGGCAAGGCCGACCGCGCTGTCCTCGAAGGCAAGGGCCGCCTCGCAGGCAATCCCGAGCCGCGCCAGCGCCAGCAGGTAGACGTCGGGCGCAGGCTTCTTGGCGCCGACCTCGTCGCCGGCGGCGATCACGTCGAAGACCTCGCCCGCCGGCCGCTGCCACAGGGCCCGGCACAGGGCCTCGACATTGTCCGGGCTGGTGGTGGTGGCGACCGCAAGCCGCAGGCCGTGGCCGCGCGCCTCGGCGACGAGGGAGAGGACGCCGGGCCGGGCGCACAGCGCGCCCTCGGCGACCATCCGGCCGTAGCGATGGGTCTTGTCGGCGTGAAGGCCGGCGATGTCGGTCTCGCGCGGCAGGGCGAAGGCATGGCGGTCGCGATAGGCGCGGATGCGCTCCTTGCCGCCGGTGACGGCGAGGAGCGCGCCATAGGTCGGCCTGTCCCAGTGCCAGCCGAGCCCATGGGCGGCGAAGGCGGCGTTGAAGGCGGCCCGGTGCAGCTCTTCGGTCTCCGCCAGCGTGCCGTCGACATCGAAGATCAGCGCCGCTGGACCCGGCCGGCCCCCACCCATGCCATCGCTCATCCTGCCGCCTCGGCAAGGGCTGCCGTCGCGGCGTCGCGGATGGCCCGGATATTGGTGCCATAGACGTCGGGCCGCTCGACCGAACCGCCCTTGAAGACGGCGGAGCCGGCGACCAGCACATCCGCGCCGGCGGCGGCGACAAGGGGAGCCGTCTGCCGGGTAACGCCGCCGTCGACCTCGATATGGATCGGGCGGTCGCCGATCAGGCGGCGCAGGCTGCGCACCTTCTCCACCTGGGAGTGGAGGAACTCCTGCCCGCCGAAGCCCGGGTTGACCGTCATCACGCAGACGAGGTCGACCATGTCGAGCAACGGCGCGGCCGCCTCCGCCGGCGTGCCGGGATTGAGCGCGAGCCCGGCCCGCACCCCATGGCCGCGGATCGCCTGCAGCGTCCGGTGGATATGGGGGCCGGCCTCGACATGGGCGGTGAGGATGTCGGCGCCGGCCTCGGCGAAGTCGGCCAGATAAGCATCGACCGAGGCGATCATCAGATGCACGTCGAGGGTGCCGCCGACATGCGGGCGCAGGGCCCGTACCGTGGCGGGGCCGAAGGTGATGTTGGGCACGAAATGCCCGTCCATCACGTCGACATGCACCCAGTCGCAGCCCTGCGCTTCGATGGCGCGGCACTCGGCGCCGAAATTGGCGAAGTCGGCGGAGAGGATCGACGGCGCGATCCGGATGCGGCGGTCGAAGCTCATGGCTGCGCTCCCTCGCCGGCCTGGCCCGCCGGCGCGATGTCGAGGCCGCCCCGGAACACCCGGCTGGCGCGGATGTCGCTCTCCTCGATCAGGCTGAGCGTCTGCGCGTCGAGCGGCCCGTCGGCGCCGTCGAACAGCCGGTTGGCCTGGCGCAGCCGCGCCCGGTCGAAGGCATTGCGGATCGAGCGGGCATTGGCGAAATGCGGCTGGGTCCGGCGCAGGCGGATATAGTCGGCGAGCGCCGCGTCCGCCGCCTCCGACAGCCGGTAATTCTGCTCGGCCATCATGTGCCGGGCGATGCGCTGCAGTTCCTCGTCGGTATAGTCGGGAAAGTCGATATGGTGGGCGATGCGCGAGCGGAAGCCGGGATTGGAGCCGAAGAACCGGTCCATCCGGTCGGCATAGCCGGCGAGGATCACCACCAGGTCGTCCCGGTTGTTCTCCATCACCTGAAGCAGGATTTCGATCGCCTCCTGGCCGTAGTCGCGCTCGTTGTCGGGCCGGTAGAGGTAATAGGCCTCGTCGATGAACAGCACGCCGCCCATGGCCCGCTTCAGCACCTCGCGGGTCTTCGGCGCGGTATGGCCGATATACTGGCCGACCAGATCGTCGCGGGTGACGCTGACGAGATGCCCCTTGCGGACATAGCCGAGCCGCTTCAGCAGGCCGGCCATCTTCAGCGCGACGGTGGTCTTGCCGGTGCCCGGATTGCCGGTGAAGGACATGTGCAGGGTCGGCGTCTCGTGGCTGAGCCCGAGCGAGCGGCGCGCCCGCTCGACCAGGAGGAGTGCGGCGGTCTCGCGAATGCGCTGCTTCACCGGCCGCAGGCCGATCATGTCGCGGTCGAGCTCGTCGAGCAGCTCCTTCACGCCGGAACTCTCGAACTCCCCGCGCAGGTCGACCGTCGCGGGCGGCGGGGCGGTGTCGGCATCCATCGGACAATTCCTCCTGGCTGGACCTTTGTGGAGCGAGGGCAGGGGGCGGCGGTGGGCCGTCCCCTGCCGGTCTTGCGCTTGGGAGGTCAGCGGATCACGTCATGGGTGTAGCGGATCGCGCGGCCGTCGGCCTCGGTCCGGCGCATGACGAAGGTCGGTTCCTCATCGGGCCGGTTGACGATGAAGCTCATGGTCACCGTCTCGAAACCGCGCGTGCTGTCGAAGGCATTGATGCGGATGTAGGTCTGCGGATGCGCCTTGCGGCACGCCTCAAGCTCCATCATCACGCCCTTGGCGTCGCGCAGGTCGAACATCGGGTTGCCCCACATATTCCAGTAGGTGTTCCGGGGATGGGGATCGTCGGTGTATTCGAGCCCGATCGCCCAGTCGCGCGACAGGCAGTAGTCGACCTGTGCGGCGATCTGCTCGTCGGTCAGGTCGGGCAGGAAGGAAAAGCAGCCCTGGGTGATGCGCATGGTCTTGCTCCTCAGACGGCGACCGCGGGCGTCGGGACGAAGTCCGACGTGTCGGTCGAGGTGTAGTTGAAGGTGATGTTGCCCCAGGTATCGAGGGCGGCTTCCAGCGGCTTGCACCATTTCGCCGCCGCGCGCAGGATCTCCGGCCCCTCGACATCGATGTTGCGGCCCTCGTTGCGGGCGAGCACCATGGCCTCCAGCGCGACGCGGTTGGCGGTGGCGCCGGCCTGGATGCCCATCGGATGGCCGATGGTGCCGCCGCCGAACTGCAGCACCACATCGTCGCCGAACAGCGAGAGAAGCTGGTGCATCTGGCCGGCATGGATGCCGCCCGAGGCCACCGGCATGACCTTCTTCAGGTCCGCCCAGTCCTGCTCGAAGAACAGGCCGCGCGGCAGGTCGACCTCGTTGCGGGTCTCGCGGCAGACATTGTAGTAGCCCTGCACCGTCATCGGATCGCCCTCCAGCTTGCCGACGGCGGTGCCGGTGTGCAGGTGGTCGACACCGGCGAGCCGCAGCCACTTGGCGATGACGCGGAACGAGATGCCGTGGTTCTTCTGCCGCGTGTAGGTGCCGTGGCCGGCCCGGTGCATGTGCAGGATCATGTCGTTCTGCCGGCACCATTCCGAGATCGACTGGATCGCGGTCCAGCCGACGATCAGGTCGACCATGACGATGACGCTGCCGAGCTGCTTGGCGAACTCCGCCCGGCGGTACATTTCCTCCATCGTGCCGGCGGTGATGTTGAGATAGTGCCCCTTCACCTCGCCGGTCTCGGCGCTGGCCTTGTTGACCGCCTCCATCACGTAGAGAAAGCGGTCGCGCCAATGCATGAAGGGCTGCGAGTTGATGTTCTCGTCGTCCTTCATGAAGTCGAGGCCGCCCTTCAGGCCCTCGTAGACGACCCGGCCGTAATTCTTGCCCGACAGCCCGAGCTTCGGCTTGGTGGTGGCGCCGAGCAGCGGCTTGCCGAACTTGTCGAGCCGCTCGCGCTCCACGACGATGCCGGTCGGCGGCCCGCGGAACGTCTTCACATAGGCGACCGGCAGCCGCATGTCCTCCAGCCGCGCCGCCTTCAGCGGCTTGAACGAGAACACGTTGCCGATGATCGAGGCCGTCAGGTTGGCGATCGAGCCTTCCTCGAACAGGATCAGGTCGTAGGCGACATAGCAGAAATACTGTCCGGGCGTGCCCGGCACCGGGTCGACCCTGTAGGCCTTGGCCCGGTACTGGTCGCAGGCCGTCAGCCGGTCGGTCCACACCACGGTCCAGGTGGCGGTGGAGCTTTCGCCGGCCACCGCCGCCGCCGCCTCGATCGGGTCGACGCCCTCCTGCGGGGTGATGCGGAACAGGGCGAGGAGATCGGTTTCCTTCGGCTCGTAGTCGCCGTCCCAATAGCCCATCTGGGCGTATTTCAGGACGCCGGCCTTGTAGCGCTTCGAGGTGTCGGTAATCCGGGTCTTGCTGTCGTCGGCCATCATCTGCTCCTTCATGCTGCCTTGCTGGCGGAACGCCGTGGATCGAGCGCGCCGGAGGCGTAGCGCCGGGCCATGTCGTCCATGGGTACGACCTTGATGCTCGAGGCATGGCCGGCGGTGCCGAAGGCCTCGAAACGGGAACGGCACAGGTCGCGCATCGCGTCCATCGCCGGCTTGAGGAACTTGCGCGGGTCGAATTCGCGCGGGTTCGTCACCGCGACGCGGCGGAACTCGGCGGTCATCGCCATGCGGCAGTCGGTGTCGATATTGACCTTGCGCACCCCGTGGCGGATGCCGCGGACGATCTCCTCCACCGGCACGCCGAAGGTCTGGGGCATCTCGCCGCCATGGGCGTTGATGATGTCCTGGATCTCCTGCGGCACGGAGCTGGAGCCGTGCATGACGAGATGCGTGTCCGGCAGCAGCGCGTGGATCTTCTCGATCACGTCCATGGCGAGGATGTCGCCGTCGGGCTTGCGCGTGAACTTGTAGGCGCCATGCGAGGTGCCGCAGGCGATGGCGAGCGCGTCGACGCCGGTGCGGGCGACGAAATCGACCGCCTGGTCCGGGTCGGTCAGGAGCTGCGAATGGTCGAGCTTGCCCTCCGCGCCATGCCCGTCCTCGGCCTCGCTCTCGCCGGTCTCCAGACTGCCGAGCACGCCGAGTTCGCCCTCGACGCTGGCGCCGACCGCATGCGCCATCGCCGCCACCCTGGCGGTGATGGCGAGGTTGTAGTCGTAGGACGCCGGCGTTTTGGCATCGGCCATCAGGCTGCCATCCATCATCACCGAGGTGAAGCCGTGGCGGATCGCCGAGAGGCAGGTCGCCTCGTCATTGCCGTGGTCCTGGTGCAGGCACAGGGGAATGTCCGGATAGAGCGCGGCGAGCGCCTCGACCATGCGGGCCAGCATGATGTCGCGGGCATAGCCGCGGGCGCCCCGGCTGGCCTGCAGGATCACCGGCGCGTCGACGGCCTGCGCCGCCTCCATGATCGCCAGTCCCTGCTCCATGTTGTTGATGTTGAAGGCGGGCACGCCGTAGCCATGCTCTGCAGCATGGTCGAGGAGCTGCCTCAGGGTGATCAGTGCCATGTCGTCCTCCCGTCAAGCCGCCGCATCGGCGCGCAGCAAGGCCTGGACGCCCGGAAGCGGGCGCCCTTCCAGCCACTCCAGAAAGGCTCCGCCGGCGGCGGAGACATAGGTGAAGCTCTCCGCGACCCCGGCCGCGTTGAGCGCGGCGACCGTGTCGCCGCCGCCCGCCACGGTCACCGCCTGCCCGGCCTCGGTGAGGCCGGCGGCGAGGCGGGCGAGCGCCAGGGTCGCCCGGTCGAAGGGCTCGATCTCGAAGGCGCCGAGCGGGCCGTTCCACAAGATGGTGCGCGCGGTATCGAGCACCCGGCTGAAGGCGGCGAAGGCCTTGGGGCCGGCATCGAGGATCATCGCATCGGCGGGACAGGCGTCCGCCGGCACGGTCTCCGTCGGCGCATGGGCCCGGAACTCGCGCGCCACCACCAGATCCAGCGGCAGGTGGACGCGGCAGCCATGCGCCTCGGCGAGGGCGAGGATCTCCTCCACCGTGCCGGTCTGGTCGGGCTCGTGCAGCGACCGGCCCATCGGCATGCCGCCGGCGAACAGGAAGGTGTTGGCCATGCCGCCGCCGACGATCACATGGTCGAGGCGGGTGACGAGGTGTTTCAGCACCGCGATCTTGCTCGACACCTTCGCCCCGCCGACGATGGCGACAGAGGGACGCGCCGGCGCCTCGAGCGCGGCGGCGAGCGCGGCGAGCTCCTCCATCATCAGCGGCCCGGCGAAGGCCGGCAGCAGGCCGGCGATCGCCGCCGTGCTGGCATGGGCGCGGTGGGCGCAGGAAAAGGCGTCGTTGACATAAAGATCCCCGAGCGCGGCAAGACGCGCCGCCAGCACCGGATCGTTGCGCGCCTCGCCCTCCTCGAAGCGGATGTTCTCCACCAGCAGCGCTTCGCCGGGCCGCAGCCGGGCCGCGGCCTTGCCCGCCTCGTCGAGCGTCGTGAAGTCGACGGCGCAGCCGAGTGCCGCCGCAAGATCGCCGGCAAGCGGAGCCAGCGACGCACTCTCGTCGCGGCCCGTGGGCCGGCCGAGATGCGACAGCACGACCAGCGCCGCGCCACGAGCCAAGAGGGGCCGCATTCCGTCGGCGAAGCGGGTGAGGCGTGTCGCATCGCTGACCCGTCCGCCGGCCATCGGCACGTTGAGATCGGCCCGCACCACGAGCCGCCGGCCGGCCACATCGGCCTCGGTGATCGCGGCGATGGTCACGGCCGCCTCCCCGGCAGGTGCGGCTCGAAGGGCCGACATGCCGATCCGGCGCGGCCGAGCCCGGCGGTTGCAGTCCTTGCGCTCATCTCATCCCCTCCCAAGCTGCCGCGCGGCCGCGACGACGGACGGCACGGTGATGTTGAAATGCTCGTAGAGCCGGGCGGCCGGGGCCGAGGCGCCGAACCCGCTCATGCCGATAAAGGCGTCGCCCGGCCGCAGCATCGTCCCGTCCCAGCCCTGGCGGATGGCGGCCTCGATGCCGACGCGCGGCGCCTCGCCGAGCACCTCGGCGCGATAGGCGGGGTCCTGCGCGGCGAAGAGCTCGAAACAGGGGGCTGACACGACGGCGGCGGCGATGCCCGCAGCGGCAAGCTGGTCCGCGGCGCCGATCGCGATCTCCACCTCCGAGCCGGTGGCGATCAGCGTCACGTCGCGCCGCACCGGCGCGCGCAGCAGATAGGCACCGCGCGCGCTGGCATTGACCGCCGCGCTGTCGCGCTGCAGCGGCAGCCCCTGGCGCGACAGCACCAGCAGGCTCGGCCGCCGCGTCTGGGCCAGCGCGATCTCCCAGGCCTCGGCGGTCTCCACCGCATCGCAGGGCCGCAGGACCAGAAGGTCCGGAATGGCGCGAAGGCTGGCGACATGCTCGACCGGCTGATGGGTCGGCCCGTCTTCGCCAAGGCCGATGGAGTCGTGCGTCATGACATGGATGACCGGCACGCCCATCAGCGCGGCGAGACGGATCGACGGCCGGGCATAGTCGGCAAAGGCAAGGAAGGTGCCGCCATAGGGACGCACCAGGCCGTGCAGCGCGAGACCGTTCATGGCGGCGGCCATGCCGTGCTCGCGGATGCCGTAATGGATGTAGCGGCCGGCATAGTCGCCGGGCCGGATGGCGGCCATGCCTTTCGGTCGGGTCAGGTTGGAGCCGGTCAGATCGGCCGAGCCGCCGACCGCAAAGGGCAGCGCGTCGGCGACGACCTGAAGGGCCATCTCGCTGGCCTTGCGCGTCGCCACCGCCGGCCGCTCGTCGAGCAGCCGCTGCTTGTGCTCCCGCATCGCCGCCGCAAGGGCGCCGGTGTCGCGCGCAAGGGCTGCGGCGAAGGCGTCGCGGTTCGGCGAACCGGCCAGCCGGCCGCGCCAGTCGGCATGGGCACCGGCGCCCCGCGCCGCGATCCCGCCCCAGGCCGAGTAGACATGGGCGGGGATCTCGAAGGGCGCGTGCGGCCAGTCGAGCGCCTGGCGCGCCGCGGCGATCTCGTCCGGCCCGAGCGGGGCGCCGTGCACGTCGTGGCTGCCCTGCTTGTTGGGCGCGCCGTAGCCGATGACGGTGCGGCAGCAGACGAGGCTGGGGCGCGGGTCGGCACGGGCCGCCTCGATGGCGCGCGCGATATCCTCCCGGTCGTGTCCGTCGCAGCGGACCACGTGCCAGCCGGCGGCGGCGAAGCGGGCGCCCTGGTCGGTGGAGGTGGAGAGGTCGGTGTCGCCGTCGATGGTGATGCGGTTGTCGTCCCACAGCACCACGAGACGGCCGAGCCGCAGATGGCCGGCCATGTCGATCGCCTCGTGGCTGATCCCTTCCATCAGGCAGCCGTCGCCGGCGATCACATAGGTCCAGTGGTCGACGAGATCAGGAAAGCGGGCGGCGCCCATCCGCTCGCCCAGGGCCATCCCGACGGCGGTGGCAAGCCCCTGGCCGAGCGGGCCGGTGGTGACCTCGACGCCGAGGGCATGGCCGTATTCCGGATGGCCGGCGGTGCGGCTGCCGAGCTGCCGGAAGGCGCGGATCTGGTCCATCCCCATGTCCGGATAGCCGAGCAGATGGTTGATCGCGTAGAGCAGCATCGAGCCGTGCCCGGCCGACAGCACGAAGCGGTCGCGGTTCGGCCAGTCGGCGGCCGCCGGATCGAGGGTGATGAAGCGGTTGAAGAGCACCGTCGCGACATCCGCCATGCCCATCGGCATGCCGGGATGGCCGGAGCCGGCCGCCTGGACCGCGTCCATGGCAAGGGCGCGCAGGGCATTGGCCATGAGCCGTTCGTCGGCCCGCAGAAGCTGGGTCGTCATCGTCTGTCCTTTTCAAAAAAGGGCGCGGCAGCCGTCCGGCGGGTCAGGCCCGCTTGGCGTCGCGGATCAGCCGCTCGATCAGCGGCGTCAGGATCAACTGCATGGCGAGATCCATCTTGTTGCCTGGAATGACGATCGAGTTGGCCCGGCTCATCCAGGAGCCGTGGATCATCGTCGTCAGGTAGGGGAAATCGATGCCACGCGGATTCTTGAAGCGGATGACCACGAGGCTTTCGTCCGGCGTCGGGATCCAGCGGGCGATGAAGGGGTTCGAGGTGTCGACCACCGGCACGCGCTGGAAGTTGATGTCGGTCTGGGTGAACTGCGGGCAGATGCAGTGCACATAGGCATGCATGCGGCGCAGGATCGTGTCGGTCACCGCCTCCGTCGAGTAGCCCCGATGGGCGCGGTCGCGGTGGATCTTCTGGATCCATTCGAGGTTGATCACCGGCACGACGCCGATCTTCAGGTCGGCATGGCGGGCGATGTCGATATCCTCGGCGACGACGGCTCCGTGCAGCCCCTCGTAGAACAGCAGGTCGCTCTGGTCCCGGAACGGCGCCCAGGCGGTGAAGTTGCCCGGCGCGACGCCGGTCTTCGCAGCCTCGATCTCGTCATGGACATAGGTGCGGGTGCGCCCGCGCCCGGTCGCGCCATACTCGCGGAAGACGCTCTCCAGCTCCTTGAGCTCGTTGGCCTCGAACGAGAAGTGGGAGAAGGTGAAGTCGCCCGACGCGACCCGGCGCTCCAGTTCCGCGCGCATGTCGGCGCGGTTGTAGCGGTGAAAGGCGTCGCCCTCGATCGACACCGCGGTGATGCCTTCCCGCCGGAAGATCTGGTCGAAGGTGGTCTTCACCGTCGAGGTGCCGGCGCCCGAGGAACCGGTGACCGAGATGATGGGATGCTTCTGGCTCATGGATGGTCAGCTCCGGAACAGGCCGCGCTTGCCGAACAGGGCGGCATCGCCCGCCTCGGCAAGGTCGTGATAGGCGGTGACGCGGGCGATCTTCTCCGCGCTGCCGAAAACGAAGGGGGTGCGGGCATGCAGGCCGGCGGCCGACTGCCGCATCAGGTCGTCGATGCCGTCGGTGGCGCTGCCGCCGGCCTGGGTGACCAGAAAGGCGATCGGCGCGCATTCGTAGAGGAAGCGCAGCCGGCCCTTCTCGTAGCCCTTGCGCCGGTCGGCCGGGTAGAGAAACACCCCGCCGCGGGTGAGGATGCGATGCGCCTCGGCCACCAGCGAGGCGACCCAGCGCATGTTGAAGCCCTGGCCGTTGCGGCTGAGGGCGCCGGTCACCATGTCGTCGATGAAGGCCCGGATCGGCGCGTCCCAGTGATGGTAGTTCGAGGCGTTGATGGCGTATTCGCTGGTCCGGGGCGGGATCGTCATCTTCGCGGCGGCCGGACGGAAGCAGCCCCGCTCCCGGTCGAGCGTGAACTTCAGCACGCCCTCGCCATGGGTGACGACCAGCAGGGTCTGCGGGCCGTAGATGATGTAGCCGGCGGCGATCTGCTCGTTTGCCGGGCGCAGGAAGCTCGCCTCGGCGCTGCCCTCGGCGGGATAGATCGAGAAGATCGTCCCGATCGAGACGTTGACGTCGATGTTCGACGAACCGTCCAGGGGGTCGATGGCGAGCGCCAGGCTGCCGCCGTCCGACATCTCCAGGATGTCCTCCTGCTCTTCCGAGGCGAGGTAGCGGATGGCGGAGCCGCGCAGGGCGTCGATGAAGGCCTCGTCGGCGATCACGTCGAGCAGCTTCTGCCGGTCGCCGCCGGCGTTCTCCTCGCCGGAATTCGAGCCGAGATCGCGGGCCGCGTCTCCGGCAGCGATGAGGCGAGACAGGGCCGCGCCGGTGCGGCAAAGACGCTCCAGCACGTCCTGCAAGGCCGCCGACACGGCGAGTGTCGGCAGGATCTGCTCCTCGGGCCGCATCGTTTCCTCCCAGATATGCTGCCTTGGTCGTGCAGTCTTGCCTTGCCGGGTCTTTCGTGAAAATTTAATAATTCTTATTTCGGAGAAGGATTTTTTGAATGTACCATCTGGACGCGGTGACGCTGAAGCAGTTGCGGGCGCTGGCTGCCGTCGATCGCCACGGCAGCATGGCGGCGGCCGGCGCCGCGCTCGGCCTGACCCCGCCGGCGGTGCACAGCCAGCTCAAGGCGCTGGAACAGGCCTTTGGCCTTGCCTTGCTGCAGCGCAGTTCAGACGCCGCCGGATCGAGCCTGACGGAAGAGGGGCGGGTGTTGCTGGAAGCCCATGTGCGGATCGATACGGCGCTGACGCAGGCGGCGCAGGAGATTCGCGCCCTGTCGGAGGGGCTGGCCGGGCGGGTGACCCTCGGGGTCGTCTCGACGGGCAAGTATTTCGCGCCGCGGCTGGTCAAGACCCTGCACACGCTGATCCCCAACATCGAGCTGGTGCTGCGCGTCGGCAACCGAGACCAGGTCATCCGCGACCTGGAGAACCGGGCGGTCGATCTCGCCATCATGGGGCGCCCGCCGCGCCAGCCGCTGGTCGAGGCGTCGGCGCTCGGCGAGCATCCGCATGGGTTGATCGCGCCGCCGGACCATCCGCTTGCCGGACGCCCGGCCCTGTCCGCCGCAGATCTCCTCGGCGAGACGCTGATCTCCCGCGAGCCGGGGTCGGGAACCCGCATCCTGATGACGCGCTATCTCGACCGGCTGGGCGACGGGCAGGTGTTCCGCCTGGTGGAGATGGGCTCCAACGAGACCATCAAGCAATCGGTGATGGCGGGGCTGGGACTTGCGTTCCTGTCGCTGCACACCGTGACGGAGGAACTGCGCCACGGACAACTGGTCATGCTGGCCGCGCCGCAACTGCCGATCCTGCGCCACTGGTTCCTGGTGCACCGGGCGGAATATCCGCTCCGGCCGGCGGCAAAATCCGTCGCCGAGGCCGTGCTCGGGCTGAAGGGCACCTATCTGCCGGCCGTCCACGGGCTTTCGGATGACGGCTGACGGGAGCGGCGCACGGTGCCCATTTCCACGACCGCGCCGGAGGGGTAAGGTGCCGCCTGGAGGAAACGATGGCCCAGCAGATAACACTTGATCCGGCGCAGCGCCCGAACGCGCTCAGCGACGAGGTCTGGATGGAGGTGCTGTCCGCCGTCGACCGGACCTATGCCGACCTTGTCGAGTATCAGGAACGGCTGGAGCGGCAGAACGCCGAGCTGGAGGCGATGCGCCGGTTCCTGGCCTCGATCCTCGCCTCCGTGTCCGACGTGCTGATCATCCTCGACCGCAACGGCGACATCGAGGAGACCTCGGCCTCCTTGCTGCGTCATCTCGGCGTCGAGCACGACCAGGTGACCGGGCGTCCGGTGGCCAGCCTCTTCGTGCGCGACGAGCAGGCGGCGCTGGCCGGCGCGATGACGCGGGTGATGCAGACCCGCCAGCCGGAGACCATCGAGGCGCATCTGGTGGCTGAGGCCGGCGCGATGCCGCTGGAGCTGAACCTTGCCCCGCGCCTCGACGAGCGCGGCCGGCTCGCCGGTCTCGTCCTGTCCGGCCGCTCCGTCGGCGAGCTCCGGCAGGCCTATTCGGCGCTGGCCCGCAGCCATGACGAGCTGAAAGCCGCCCAGGCGCAACTGGTGCGCAACGAGAAGCTGGCCTCGCTCGGCCGCCTGCTCGCCGGCGTCGCCCACGAGCTCAACAATCCGATCAGCTTCGTCTATGCCAATGCCCATGCGCTGGAGCGCTACACCGGCAAGTTCGAGACCTATTTCCAGCGGGTCCAGGAGGGGGCGGGGCGCGAGGAACTCGTCGCCTTGCGCGAGCAATTGCGGCTCGACCGCGAGGTGCGCAACCTGCGCGAGGCGGTGCAGGGCGCGCGCGAGGGGGCCGAGCGCGTGCGCGACATCGTCGAGGACCTGCGGCGTCTGTCCGCCGACGGCGCGGGCGAGATGGTGCCGTTCGATCTGGTCGAGACGACGGCGGTTGCCGCCAACTGGGTGTTGCGCGGTGCCCGCCGGCCGGTCGCGGTGGCGGTCTCCGGCCGCGAGCGGCTGATGGCCGTCGGCCGGCCGGGGCACATCCAGCAGGTGATCATGAACCTCGTCCAGAACGCGGTCGACGCGCTGGAGGGGCAGGCGGACGCGCGGATCGAGATCCGCCACGAACTGGTCGACGGCTACGCCAGGGTCAGCGTCAGCGACAACGGCGCGGGCGTGCCGGCGAGCCTGCAGCACGAGATCTTCGACCCGTTCTTCACCACCAAGCCGGTCGGCAGCGGCACCGG
Source organism: Stappia sp. TSB10P1A (assembly GCF_900185725.1). GTDB lineage: Bacteria > Pseudomonadota > Alphaproteobacteria > Rhizobiales > Stappiaceae > Stappia. The sequence continues at coordinate 70,334 of NZ_FYAU01000020.1, forward strand.
GCTCGGCCTGTCGATCAGCCACAAGATCGCCGAAGAGCATGGCGGTCGCCTGCGCCTGTGTCCGGCGAGCCGCGGCGCCTGTTTTCAACTCGATCTGACCCCGGCGGAGGAAGGCGGGCGATGAACCTCCTTTGGCTGCAAAGTGCGGGATGCGGCGGCTGTACCATGTCGCTGCTCTGCGCGGAAAATCCCAACGTTTTCGAGCTGCTGTCCGACGCGGGCCTGCGGGTGCTGTGGCATCCCGCGCTCAGCCTGGAGACGGGCGCCGAAGTGAGGTCGCTGCTCGGCGACATCGTCGAGGGGCGCCTGGCGCTCGACATCCTCTGCGTGGAAGGGGCCATCGCGCGCGGGCCGCGCGGCACCGGCCGCTACCAGATGCTCTCGGGCACGGGCGTCTCCATGCTCGACTGGGTGCGCCAGCTCGCCCCGCTTGCCGGTCATGTCGTCGCCGTCGGCTCCTGCGCGGCCTATGGCGGCATCACCTCTGCCGGCGGCAACCCCTCCGACGCGGCCGGGCTGCAATACGAGGGCGCCCATGCCGGCGGCATCCTGGCGCCGGATTTCCGGGGCCGGCTCGGCCTTCCGGTGATCAACGTCGCCGGCTGCCCGACCCATCCGGACTGGGTGAGCGAGACCCTGTTGCTGCTGAAGGCGGGCGTCTTCGGCGCCGGCGACATGGACGCGCTCGGCCGGCCGAGGTTCTATGCCGACCATCTGGTCCATCACGGCTGCCCGAAGAACGAGTTCTACGAGTACAAGGCGAGCGCGCGGGAGCTGTCCGAGATCGGCTGCATGATGGAGCATCTGGGCTGCGTCGGCACCCAGGCGGTCGGCGACTGCAACATCCGGCCGTGGAACGGGGAGGGCTCCTGCACGCGCGGCGGCTATCCCTGCATCGCCTGCACCGCGCCGGAATTCGAGGAGCCGCGCCACCCCTTCACCGAGACGCCGAAGATCGCCGGCATCCCTGTCGGCCTGCCCTCCGACATGCCCAAGGCCTGGTTCATGGCGCTGGCCTCGCTGTCCAAGGCGGCAACGCCCCAGCGCATCGCCCGCAATGCGGTCGCCGACCGCGTCATGGTTCCTCCGACGATCCGCAAGCCGCGCAGATGAGCGAAGGACGCCTGATTGTCGGTCCCTTCAACCGGGTTGAGGGGGACCTTGAGGTGCATCTCGACCTGGCCGACGGGCGAGTGCGCAGCGCCCGCGTCAACGCCCCGCTCTATCGCGGCTTCGAGCGGATGCTCGAGGGCAAGGACCCGCGCGATGCGCTCACCATCACGCCGCGCATCTGCGGCATCTGTTCGATCAGCCAGTCGGCCGCCGCCGCCCGGGCGCTGGCGGACGCGATGGGCCTTGCCCCCTCGCCGCAGGGCCTTTTGGTGGCGCAACTGATCCATGCGGTGGAGAATGTCAGCGACCACCTGACCCATTTCAACCTGTTCTTCATGCCGGACTTCACCCGCCCGGCCTATGCGGCGCGGCCCTGGCACGGGCAGGCGGTCTCCCGCTTCACGGCGATGGAGGGCAGCGCGCAGCGGGCGGCGGTCGAGGCGCGGGCGGGGCTGATGCACATCCTCGGCATGCTGGCGGGCAAGTGGCCGCACACGCTGGCGATCCAGCCGGGCGGGGTCACCCGCGCGCCCGGCCCGCGCGACAAGGTGCGGCTGGCAACCCATCTGCGCGCCTTCCGCCGCTATCTGGAGACGGTGGTGTTCGGGGCTGATGTCGAGGCTTTCGCGGACCTTGCCTCCGCCGACGAGCTGATGCGCTGGACCGGCGGCGATGCCGGCCTGTTCCTGGAGATCGCCGCCGACACGCAGCTTGCCGGGCTGGGGCGCGGTGCCGGCCGCTATCTCAGCTTCGGCGCCTATCCGCTGGCGGGCGGCTACGGGTTCCGCCCCGGCGTCTGGGAGGGCGGCTTGAGGCCGCTCGATACGGGCGCGGTGATCGAGGATGTCAGCCATGCCTGGATGCTGGGCGACGCCGCGCACCCCTTGGCCGGCGCGACCCTTCCCGACGAGGACATGCGCGAGGACGCCTATAGCTGGTGCAAGGCGCCGCGCCTGTCGGGGCAGCCGATGGAAACGGGAGCGCTGGCGCGGCAGGTGGTCGACGGCCATCCGCTGGCGCTCGATCTGGCGCACCAGGGGGGCGTGCTGGCGCGGGTGGCGGCGCGGCTACTGGAGATTGCCCGCACCCAGATCCTGATGGAGCACCTGGTCGCCGCCATCGAGCCGGGTGCGGGCTTCATGGTATCCGGCCGCCTGCCGCAGCGCGCTGTCGGCGTCGGCCTGGTCGAGGCGGCGCGCGGCGCGCTCGGACACTGGCTGCGGATCGAGGGCGGCCGCATCGTCGGCTACCAGATCATCGCCCCGACCACCTGGAACTTCAGCCCGCGCGATGCCGCCGGCATTCCGGGGCCGCTGGAGGCGGCGCTGGTGGGCACGCCGGTGGAGGACGGCGAGAGCACGCCGGTCGCGGTCCAGCATGTGGTCCGCTCCTTCGATCCCTGCATGGTTTGCACCGTGCACTGAGGCTAGCGGGAGGCGGTCATGGTCGAAGGCTGGATCATCCGGGTGCGTGGCCAGGTGCAGGGGGTCGGCTTCCGTCCCTTCGTCTGGACGCTGGCCCGCCGACACGGCCTGCGCGGCTTCGTGCTGAACGATCCGGAAGGGGTGCTGATCCATGCCGCCGGACCGGGCATCGACAAGCCGGACAGCGAGGGGCCGGGTCTCGATGCCTTCGCTCTGGCGTTGCGGACGCAGGCGCCGCCGCTCGCCCGCGTCGACGCGGTCGAGTGCCGGCCGGCCCGCTTCGACGACCTGCCGCCGACCTTCGAGATCCGCGCCTCGGCCGGTTCGGGCGCCGAGACCCGGGTGACGCCGGATGCGGCAACCTGCGCCGCCTGCGCGGCGGAAATCGTCGAGCCGGGCCGCCGCCGGGGTTATGCCTTCACCAATTGCACCCATTGCGGTCCGCGCTATTCGATCCTGTGCAGCCTGCCCTATGACCGCGCCCGCACCGCCATGTCGGTCTTTGCCATGTGCCCGGATTGCGTGGCGGAGTATTCCGACCCTGCCGACCGGCGCTTCCACGCCCAGCCGATCGCCTGCCCGGCCTGCGGGCCGAGGCTGTGCTACGAGGAGGGCGGGCGCGAGCGTCCCGGCGATCCCCTGACGCTGGCGGTGGAGCGGCTGCGGGCGGGCGGGATCGTCGCGGTCAAGGGGCTTGGCGGCTTTCACCTGGCCTGCGACGCCGGCAATGCCGACAGTCTCGCCCTGCTGCGCCGGCGCAAGCGCCGCCCGGCCAAGCCCTTCGCGCTGATGGCCGCAGAGGCGCATCTTGCGGCGGTGGCCGATCTGTCGCCGGCGGCGCTGGCGCTGCTGCGCGATCCGGCCGCGCCTGTGGTGCTGGTCCCCTCCCGCCGGGTGCTGCCCGAAGCGGTGGCGCCGGGCATGACCTCGCTCGGCGTCATGCTGCCCTACACGCCCCTGCACCACCTGCTGCTCGCCGCGTTCGGCGGCGTGCTGGTGATGACCTCCGGCAACCTCTCCGGCGAGCCGCAGGTGATCGGCAACGACGAGGCGCGCGAGAAGCTTGCCGCCTTTGCCGACGGGTTCCTGCTGCATGACCGCGACATCCTGCGCCGTCTCGACGATGGGGTGGAGCGGGCCGAGCCGCCGATGGTGCTGCGTCGCGCCCGCGGCCGGGTTCCCGGCACGCTGCCCCTGCCGCTCGGTTTCGGCGCCGGACCGCAGGTTCTGGCGCTGGGCGGCCAGATGAAGGGCGCCGTCTGCCTCGTCAAGAACGGCCAGGCGCTGCTGTCGCAGCATCTCGGCGACCTCGACGATGCCCTGACGCTGGACGAGTTCCACAAGGCCATCGCCGATTGCACGGCGCTGTTCGACCATCGGCCCGAGCGGGTCGCCATCGACCTGCATCCGGACTACCGGGCAAGCCAGGCGGGCGAGGCGACGGGCCTGCCGGTGACCCGCGTCCAGCATCACCACGCCCATCTCGCCGCCTGCCTTGCCGACAATCTCTGGCCGTCGGATGCCGGGCCGGTGGCCGGGATCGTGCTCGACGGCACCGGCCTTGGGACCGACGGCACGCTGTGGGGCGGCGAGGTGCTGCTCGGCGACTATGGCGAGTTCGAACGGATCTGCCGGCTGCGCCCCGCACCGCTGGCCGGCGGCGACCGCGCCGCGCTGGAGCCCTGGCGCAACCTGCTGGCGCGCCTCGACCAGGCGGAACTCGCGGGAGGCGCGGACGATCTCGCGCAGCGGCTGATGGCCGGCCGGCCGGTGGAGCAACTGCGCGCCGCCCTGCGCGCGGGGATCAACGCGCCGCTGTCCTCCTCCGCCGGGCGTCTGTTCGATGCGGTTGCCGCCGCGCTCGGCCTTTGCCCCGACGCGCAGAGCTACGAGGGCGAGGCGGCGATGCGGCTGGAGGCGATGGCGGTGAGCGCGCCCGCCTATCCGTTCGCGGTGAGCGGGGGGGAGATCGACCCCGCGCCGATGATCCGCGCCCTGCTTGCGGATCTGGCGGGGGGCACCTCCCCGGCACGGATCGCCGGCGCGTTCCATGCGGGGCTCGCCCGCGCCTTCTGCGTGCCGGCTCGCGATCTCGTCGAAACGGGGCGGGCGCGGGCGGTCGCGCTCACCGGCGGCTGTTTCCAGAATGCCCGGCTGCTCGAGGCCTGTCAGGCCGAACTGTCCGGCCTGCCGGTGCTGGTCCATCGCCAGGTGCCGGCCAATGACGGGGGCCTTGCCCTGGGCCAGGCCCTCGTCTGCCTTGCCCGCGCCGGGGCGGAAGCGGGCTGACCGCCTGGCTCTGTCCGGCGGTCAGGGGCTTGACATGCGTCGGACGCGAAAAATCCGAAAAATCGGATCAAGCTGTTGATATCAAAAAGGTAATTTTTATTTCTGCGTCAGGTGTTTTTCTGCAGGCGCGGGGAGGGCGCGGCACGACATCATCCTCTCGGTACGGTCGAAACACGACATTTCACGCACCGAGGGAGGACACCTTGTCGCAAGTCGAAACCTTTTACGACGTGATGCGGCGCCAGGGCATTACCCGGCGAAGCTTCATGAAATACTGCAGCCTGACGGCGGCCGCGCTCGGCCTGGGCCCGTCTTTCGTTCCCAAGATCGCCCATGCGATGGAGACCAAGCCGCGCACGCCGGTGATCTGGATCCACGGCCTGGAATGCACCTGCTGCTCGGAGAGCTTCATCCGCTCGGCCCATCCGCTGGCCAAGGATGTGGTGCTGTCGATGATCAGCCTCGACTATGACGACACGCTGATGGCGGCGGCCGGCCATGCGGCCGAGGCGGCGCTGCAGGACACGATCGACCGGTACAAGGGCAACTATATCCTCGCCGTCGAGGGCAATCCGCCGCTCAACGAGGACGGCATGTACTGCATCGTCGGCGGCAAGCCGTTCGTCGACCAGTTGCGCCATGCGGCCGAGCATGCCAAGGCGATCATCTCGTGGGGCGCCTGCGCCTCCTATGGCTGCGTGCAGGCGGCGGCGCCCAACCCGACCCGCGCGACGCCGGTGCACAAGGTCATCCTCGACAAGCCGATCATCAAGGTGCCGGGCTGCCCGCCGATCGCCGAGGTGATGACCGGCGTCATCACCTATATGCTGACCTTCGACCGGCTACCGACGCTCGACCGTCAGGGGCGCCCGGCGATGTTCTATTCCCAGCGCATCCACGACAAGTGCTATCGCCGGCCGCATTTCGACGCCGGCCAGTTCGTCGAGACCTGGGACGACGAAGGCGCCCGCAAGGGCTTCTGCCTCTACAAGATGGGCTGCAAGGGACCGACCACCTACAACGCCTGCTCCACCATCCGCTGGAACGAGGGTGTCTCCTTCCCGATCCAGTCGGGCCATGGCTGCATCGGCTGCTCGGAGGACGGGTTCTGGGATCAGGGCAGCTTCTATGACCGGCTGACCAACATCAAGCAGTTCGGGGTCGAGGCGAATGCCGATCAGGTGGGCATGACGGCCGCCGGCGTCGTCGGCGGCGCCGTGGCGGTGCATGCGGCGGTCTCGGCGCTGAAGCGCGCGCAGAAGAAGACCCAGGACAAGGTGGAGGCTTGAAACGATGACCGCAACTCCGAACGGTTTCAACCTCGACACCTCGGGCCGGCGCATCGTCGTCGATCCGGTGACCCGCATCGAGGGTCACATGCGCTGCGAGGTCAATGTCGACGAAGGCAACGTGATCCGCAACGCCGTGTCCACCGGCACCATGTGGCGCGGCCTCGAAGTCATCCTCAAGGGACGCGACCCGCGCGATGCCTGGGCCTTCACCGAGCGCATCTGCGGCGTGTGCACCGGCACCCATGCGCTGACCAGCGTGCGCGCGGTCGAGGACGCGCTGGGGATCACCATCCCCGACAATGCCAACTCGATCCGCAACATCATGCAGCTCAACCTGCAGATCCACGATCACGTGGTGCATTTCTACCATCTGCACGCGCTGGACTGGGTGAACCCGATCAATGCCTTGCGGGCCGACCCGAAGGCGACGTCGGAGCTGCAGCAGGCGGTCAGCCCGAGCCATCCGCTGTCGTCGCCGGGCTATTTCCGCGACGTGCAGAACCGGCTGAAGAAGTTCGTCGAATCCGGCCAGCTCGGCCTGTTCAAGAACGGCTACTGGGACAATCCGGCCTATCTGCTGCCGCCGGAAGCCGACCTGATGGCGACGACCCACTATCTGGAGGCGCTCGACCTGCAGAAGGAGATCGTCAAGGTCCACACCATCTTCGGCGGCAAGAACCCGCATCCGAACTGGCTCGTCGGCGGCGTTCCCTGTCCGATCAACATCGACGGCGTCGGCGCGGTCGGGGCGATCAACATGGAACGGCTGAACATGGTCAGTTCCATCATCGACCTGTGCAACACGTTCAACCGCAACGTCTACATCCCCGACGTGATCGCCATCGGCGGTTTCTACAAGAACTGGCTCTATGGCGGCGGCCTGTCGGGCCAGGCGGTGCTTGCCTATGGCGACATCCCCGAGCATCCGAACAATTTCGATGCGGGGCAGTTGCACCTGCCGCGCGGCGCCATCATCAACGGCAACCTCAACGAGGTTCACGACGTCGACCCGCGCGATCCCGAGCAGGTGCAGGAGTTCGTCGACCATAGCTGGTACACCTATGCCGAGCCCGGCAAGGGCCTGCATCCCTGGGACGGCGTCACCGAGCCGCGATACGAGCTCGGCCCGAAGGCCAAGGGCACCCGCACCAACATCGAGGAACTGGACGAGAGCGCCAAGTATAGCTGGATCAAGGCGCCGCGCTGGCGCGGCCATGCCATGGAGGTCGGCCCGCTGGCCCGCTATGTCGTCGGCTACGCCAAGGGGCACGAGGACATCAAGAACCAGGTCGACGGCCTGCTCAGGACGATGAACCTGCCGGTCTCCGCGCTGTTCTCGACCCTGGGACGCACCGCGGCGCGCGCGCTGGAGTCCGAATATTGCGGGCGCCTGCAGAAATACTTCTTCGACAAGCTGGTCACCAACATCAAGAACGGCGACCAGTCGACGGCCAATGTCGAGAAATGGGACCCGAAGACCTGGCCGAAAGAGGCCAAGGGCGTGGGCATGACGGAGGCGCCGCGCGGCGCCCTCGGCCACTGGATCAGGATCAAGGACGGCCGCATCGACAACTACCAATGCGTCGTTCCCACGACCTGGAACGGCAGCCCGCGCGACACCAAGGGCAATATCGGCGCCTTCGAGGCCTCGCTCATGAACACCTACATGGAGCGCCCCGACGAGCCGGTGGAGATCCTGCGCACGCTGCACAGCTTCGACCCGTGCCTGGCCTGCTCCACCCATGTGATGTCGCCCGACGGCGACACGCTGACCACGGTCAAGGTCCGCTGAGGGAGGGAACCCCATGAATTACGCAGTCTTTCTGGGAGCCCTGCTCCTGTCGACCCCGGCCCTGGCCCATACCGGCCATGGCGAGACCTCCGGTCTCCTCGCCGGGCTCCTGCACCCGGTCCTCGGCCTCGACCATCTGCTGGCGATGGTGGCGGTCGGCATCTGGTCGGGCCTTGCCCTGCCCCGGCATCTCTGGGGCGGGGCGGCCGCCTTCCTCGGCGCCATGCTGGCGGGGGCGGGCCTCGCCTTCGCCGGGATCGCCATGCCGGCGGTCGAGACGCTGATCCTCGCCTCGGTGGTGATCTTCGGCCTCCTGGTGCTGGTGGCGAAGCCGGACATGCCGGCCGCGCTCACGGTTGCGGCGCTCGTCGCGATCGGCTTCTTCGCGCTCGGCCACGGCCATGCCCATGCCAGCGAGGCGGAGGGCGGCGCCATCGCCTATGTCGCGGGCTTCGTGATCGCCACCTCGCTCCTGCATGTGGCGGGCATCGGCGTCGCGCGCGGCATCGCCGGCAAGCTGGTGCTGCAGCGCGTCCTGGGCGGCGCCATCGCGGTCGCCGGCCTGCTGCTGGCCGCATCATGAGGAGGCGGAGATGAACAAGGACAGCCATGCCCTCGAACTGGAGGCGGAACTCGCTTCGGCCCAGCGGCAGTCATCGGTCTATGTCTACGAGGCGCCGGTACGGATCTGGCACTGGGTGAACGCGGCGGCGATCCTGGTCCTGTGCGTGACCGGGTATTTCATCGGCAGCCCGCCGCCCTCGGTCGGCCAGCACGAGGCCTATGACCAGTTCCTCTTCGGCTATATCCGCTTCGCGCATTTCGCCGCGGGGATGATCCTGACCGTCGGGTTTCTCGGCCGCATCTACTGGGCGATCTTCGGCAATCACCATGCCCGGCAGCTCTTCTATCTGCCGGTGCTGAACGGGCACTGGTGGCGCGAGATCTGGTTTGAGATCCGCTGGTATCTGTTCCTGGAGAGCGAGCCGAAGAAATATGTCGGCCACAATCCGCTGGCCCAGCTCGCCATGTTCTTCTTCATCACGATCGGCGTGAGCTTCATGATCGTGACCGGCATGGCGCTTTACGCAGAAGGGGCGGGCCAGGGGTCGCTGTACGACGATCTGTTCGGCTGGGTCATCGGCCTTGTCGGCAACACCCAGCGGCTCCACACGCTGCATCATCTCGGCATGTGGTGGATCGTGATCTTCATGATCGTGCATATCTATGTCGCGATCCGCGAGGACATCATGAGCCGGCAGTCGATCGTCTCGACGATGATCTCCGGCCACAGGACCTTCAAGGACGACCGCATGGACTGAACGTCCCGTTCGGGTGGCGGCGGAATGCCGTCACCCGACTCACGCCGAGAGGGTGGAAGATTTCTTTCCATAGATTGTCGTTTTTGGAAGGGTGATTTGCGGCTTACTGTTGTCGCGAGGGGCGAAAAATCCGCCTATCTCCTTGTAGCAATTGATAAATAATATTTATTAGCGGTTCGCGGAAAAACCTGCCGCCGAACCGGCGGTTGGCCTAGTCTTCCCTCAAAGGGCAAAAGCCCGCATGCGAGCACCGTTCCGGGGAGGGGGACATGCCAGCGACCGAACCATCTTCCATTCTTGTTCTGGGCATTGGCAACGTCCTGTGGGCCGACGAAGGCTTCGGCGTGCGCTGCGTCGAGGCGCTGGCCTCCGCCGTCGCCCTGCCGGAGCGCGTCCGCCTGCTCGATGGCGGCACGCAGGGGCTCTATCTCCTGCCGTTTCTGGAGGAGGCGGATGCCCTTCTCGTCTTCGATGCCATCGATTACGGCCTGGAGCCCGGCACGCTGAAGCTGGTGCGCGACGACGAGGTGCCCGCCTTCATGGGCGCCAGGAAGATGAGCCTTCACCAGACCGGTTTCCAGGACGTGATTGCCACCGCGCAACTGCTCGGGCGCTGTCCGCACAAGCTCACGCTGATCGGCTGCCAGCCGGTGGAGCTGGAGGATTACGGCGGCGGTCTGCGGCCGCAGGTCGCCGAGGCCATTCCCGGCGCGCTGGACCTCGCCCGCGCCGAACTGGCCGCCTGGGGTGTGGAGATTGCCGCCGGCCGCAGCGCGGCCGATCTTGCCGATCCCTCGATCCGCCGCACCGCCTATGAGCAGGGGCGTCCCTCGGCGGAGGAGGCCTGCCGCACCGGCGACGCCCGCTTCTTCCCCGGGAGCCTGTGATGTGCATCGGCGAGCCGGCGCGGCTCGTCTCTCGCGACGGGATCGCCGGCACGGCGACGATCGACGGCCGGGAGACCCTGATCGACCTCTCGCTGACGCCCGACGCGAAGGCGGGCGACTGGCTTCTCTGCTTTCTCGGCACGGCCCGCGAGATCATCGCAGCGCAGGAGGCGGCGGCGGTCGCCGCCGCGCTGGAGGGCCTGCGGCGGGTCATGGCCGGCCAGGATCCGGGCGCGGCCTTTGCCGACCTGGACGCGCGGGAACCCGAACTGCCGCCCCATCTTCAGGCCGCTCTCGCGGCCGGTCACAGCCAGGGATGATCCTCATGCACGATCCGTCCGGCGCCGCCCTTGCCTCCGGCGCCTCTCTCTCGCACCCGCTTCTGCGCCGCCTCGTCGACGATCTCGGCTGGCCGCTGCTGGCAAGCCTGGACGAGGTCTCGGCCTTCACGGCGCGGCCCGGAACCCACTGCCTTCTCGTTCCCGGCAATCCGGCCCGCAACCTGGAGACTGCCGATGCGGCGGTGGTCCTGCCGGAGCTGCGCATGGCGTTTCAGGGCGTGTTCGACTGCGCGCTCGTCGACGACGCGGTGGAGGCGCAGGTGCGCGAGACCTTCAACGCCCTGAAGACGCCGGGCTTCCTGTTCTTTGCGGAAGGGACCTATCTCGGATCGATCCAGAAGATCCGCGATTGGGACGACTACATGGTGCACCTGCCGCGCCTGCTTGGCCTCAGAACCCCGGAGCGGATGCAATGAGCAACGGATTCCTGTTTCCTCCGGTCGGATTCGGACCCGGTTCCCAGCCCGACGACGACGAGGAACTGTCCTATATGGCGCTGCCGTCGGGCATGCGCACCTATGTACCGCATCTGCCCGAGGTGGGAGATCCCTCGCAGGTCACGCCGGCGCTGAAGACGCTGGCCGATATCGCCGGAGCCTGCGAGATCGCCGCCGCCGCCGGCGGCGAGCGCGCCGAGTTCGACCTGTCGGGCATGGACCCGGCGAGCCGGGCGCTGATGGCCGAGACGCTCGGCCAGGGCGAAGTGTCGATGAAGCTGAGGGGCGTGCCGGCCCTGATGGTCCAGGAAAGCGTCTTCGCCGGGGTCTGGATGCTGGCGGGGGCCGGCATCGACCGCATCGAGGTCGGACCGGTCCCGGCCGAGGCGATCCGGCGCGCCCATGGCGGCGGAGCCCCGGCGCCGATGCTCTCCGCGCCGCGCCCGGCCGGCGTCGTCAATGCGCCCGCCCTGCTGGCGGAACTGGCGGACCAGTCGGCGAGCTGGCAGCCGGGCCGGCTGCCGCATGTGGTCAATCTCTCGCTGCTGCCGCATACGGAGGAGGATCTCCTGTGGCTGGATGCGGCGCTCGGCAAGGGGGCGGTCACCATCCTGTCGCGCGGCTACGGCAACTGCCGGATCAGCGCCTGCGCCCTGCCGCAGGTCTGGCGGGTGCAGTTCTTCAATTCGATGGACGCGCTGATCCTCGACACGTTCGAGGTGACGACCATTCCCGAAGTGGCGCTCGCCGCCCCGGAGGACCTTGCCGACAGCGGCGGGCGCATCCGTGAGGTTCTGGAGGCGATCCGATGACCCGGTTCGAGGGATCCTATCTCGGCGCCAACGACCGGATCAGTCCGCTGGCGATCATGGAATGCAAGATCTGCTGGACGCCCTACGATCCGGCGGAAGGGGACGACACGCGGCAGGTGCTGCCGGGCACCCCGTTCCAGGCGCTGCCGGAGGACTGGAAGTGTCCCGGCTGCGATGCCCCCAAGCACCAGTTCATGGTGCGGGAGGACCCCGGCTCGCCGGCCCTGCTGGCCGAGCAGGACATTGCCGGACGCACGGCGATGCTGGTCGCCGACTTCAAGGACGTCTGGCTGTCGAAGATGCGCGACGTGCCGCTGATCAATCAGGCGCTGCATGTCGAGGCGATCGGCTTTCGCCTGCATGAGGGACGGCCGCTCGGCGTGCTGATCACGCCCTGGTTCATGAACCTGGTGCTGCTGCCGGGACCGGGCGAGGACTGGAGCGAGCTGGTCCAGGGCACGAAGGAGGTGATCGCTTTCCCCTCCGGCGACTACGAATTCCTGCATAACCGGCGCGATCTCACCGGCGGCTACAAGGCCTGTTCGCTGTTCTCGCCGATGGGCGACTTCAACAGCCAGATGCAGGCGCAGGACGTCGCGCGGGCGGTGATGATGGCGCTGTTCGATCCGGCCAACCGGGACGAGACCAACCGCGCGGCCGATATCCGGGCGGCGCGCGAGGCCGAACTGGCGCCGCCGCCCGAGACGTCCGAGGCGGGGAGCGAGGAGGATCCCGCTGGGACGCAGGGCGTGAGGGAGACGGCGCCGAGCCGGCGTCGGCTGATCACTGCCGGCCTTGCCGGCGAGCCCGCACCTGTTGCCGCGATGCCCGAAACGGGGGAGCGCGACGGGTGATGAGCGGGCAGGGGCTGACCATCGTGCTGGGACGGCGGGGGGACGGGTTTGACCCCCGTCTTGCCCGCGCGCCCGCCATGCCGGTGGAGGCCCTGCTGCTCGGCCGCCCGGTGGCCGAGGCGCGCCAGCTCCTTGGCCGCCTGTTCGGCCTGTGCCGCTGTGCCCATCTGGGCGCGCTGGACCTTGCTCTCGGGCTCGGCGCGCCCGATCCGGCCGATCTTGCGGCCGAAATCCGGACCGATCACCTCGCCCAGCTCTTCGTTCATCTGCCGCCGCTGCTGGGGCTTGCACCGCAGGCGCCGCCGCGCGGCGATCTCGAAGCCGCCCTGCTCGGCGGGGCGGGAGAGCGCTTTGCCGCAGGTGACCTGGCGGGATGGCTGGCGTCGGCCGAGGGCGTGTCGCCGCTGATGCGGCGCATCGCCGACGCCTTTCCGCCGGGGGAGGCCGATCCGGGCCTGCCGCCGCTCGGCCGCGGCGCGCCGCCGCGCCCCGGCGCGGCGCTGAATGTGCCGGCGGCGCGGGTGGCAACGCATCCGATGCTGGCCGAAGCCGCCCGGTGCCACGGTCACGGGCCTCTGTGGCAGGCGCTCGGCCTGGTGGCCGACCTGCTGGCGCTGGCGGTGCCCGGACACCTCGCCGCCGGACTGGCCGCCCCGTCCTGCGCGCTGGTGCCGGCCGCGCGCGGCACCTATGCCTTGACGGCGACCGCGAGCGGCGGTCTGCTGACCGGGCTCGATCGGCTGACGCCGACGGACGATCTTACCGCGCCCAGTGGGGCGATCGAGCGCGCGCTGGCGCGGCTCGCGCCATCGCACCGGTGCCTCGCGCCGCTGGTGGTCAGGCTGCTCAACCCGTGCGAGCGGTTCCAGGTGGAGGAGGCGGCCCATGCATGAGATGTCGCTTTGCGAAGGCATCCGCCAGGTGATCGAAGGGCAGGCCGAGGCGCATGGCTTTTCGCGCGTTGCCGTGGTGCGGCTGGAGATCGGTCGCTTCGCCGGCGTCGAGCGGGCCGCGCTCGACTTTGCTTTCGATGTGGTGATGCGGGGCGGGGTCGCGGACGGTGCCCGGCTGGAGATCATCGACCTGCCCGGCCGGGCCACCTGCTTCGATTGCGCCGCCGAGGTCGATCTCGACGACCGGCTGGCGCCCTGTCCGCGCTGTGGCGGCGGGCGGCTGTTGCCTGTCGGCGGGGACGAAATGCGGATCAAGGATCTGGAGGTGAACTGATGTGCACGGTATGCGGCTGCGGCGACAGCGTGACGAAGGACGGCGTGCCGATCGACGATCATCACCGCCATGACCATTCCCACGATCACGACCACGACCACGACCACGACCACGATCATGGGCATGGTCATGGTCACCACCATCACGATCACCATCACCATCCTCATGACCACCACGACCATGATCATCACCACCATGGCGCTCACGATCATGACCACCATCACTACGGCACCGGGCCGGCGGGCGTTTCCGTGCCCGGCCTGTCGCAGGAGCGGCTGATCGCGGTGGAAACCGCGATCCTGTCGAAGAACGACAGTCATGCCGCCGGCAACCGGCGGGTGCTGAAGGCGCTCGGCGTCTACGCGGTCAACCTCGTGTCGTCGCCCGGCTCCGGCAAGACGACGCTGCTGTGCCGCACCATCCGCGACCTCGGAACGGCGCCGCTCGCCGTGATCGAGGGCGATCAGCAGACCTCGAACGACGCCGACCGCATCCGCGAGACCGGCGCGCGGGCGATCCAGATCAACACCGGCAAGGGCTGTCATCTCGATGCCCATATGGTCGGTCACGCGATGGACGATCTGCCGCTCGCGCCCGATAGCCTGCTGTTCATCGAGAATGTCGGCAACCTGGTCTGCCCGGCGGCCTTCGATCTCGGCGAGGATGCCAAGGTGGCGATCCTCTCGGTGACCGAGGGCGAGGACAAGCCGCTGAAATATCCCGACATGTTCACCGCCGCCCGTCTTGCGCTGGTCAACAAGACGGATCTCGCGCCGCATTGCGACGTCTCGCTGGAGGCCTATGAGGCGAACCTGAAACGGGTGAACCCGCTGATCGAGGTGCTGTTCGTCTCCGCCCGCACCGGCGAGGGGATGGACGCCTGGCTCGCCTGGCTCGCCGCCCGCCGCGCCGAAAAGCGCCTGGCCAGGGCCTCGTGAAGGACCGCGCGAGATGAACGCTCCCGCATCCCGTCCAACCCTGCTTCTCGTCGACGATGAGCCGCATTCGCTGACCGCGATGCGCATGGCGCTCGAGGACGAGTTCGACATCCTGACGGCGCCGGGCGCCGAGGAGGCGCTGCAGACGCTGGAAAAGGAGTGGGTGCACGCGATCTTCTGCGACCAGCGCATGCCCGGCCGCTCCGGCGTCGAGTTTCTGGCGGATGTGCGGGAGCGCTGGCCGGAGACGGTGCGCGTCATCATCACCGGCTATACCGATCCCGGCGCGATGATGGCGGCGATCAACGACGCCGGCATCCACCAGTTCCTGACCAAGCCCTGGCATCCCGACCACCTGATGGTCGCCGCGCGCAACGCGGTGCGCCTGTTCCAGCTTGCCCGCGAGAACGAGCGGCTGGTGCTGGAAATGCGCTACCTCACCAACACCGCGAAGGAGCGGCTGGAGCGCCGCCGCAAGGCGCTGCGGGAGGGTGCGGGCTTCGAGACCATAAGCTGCGCCCCGGCCTCGCCGATGAACCAGGTGATCGATCACGCGCGGCGCTATGCCAGCTTCGACCTGCCGGTGCTGCTGACCGGCGAAGCCGGCACCGGCAAGAGCCGGATCGCCCGGGCGATGCATCTGGGCTCGCTGCGCTCGGACAAGCCGTTCTACACGTTCGACCTGACCGGCGTGCCGTCGGACCTCGCGGCCCTGCACCTGTTCGGCGCCAAGCGCGGCGCGCTGCCGGGCGGCGCCTATCGCGTCGGGCTGATGCAGCGGGCCGATCGCGGCACGCTCTATCTGAGCGGGCTCGAGACGGCCTCGCCCGAGATCCAACTGGCGCTGATGCGTGTCGTCGGCGAAGGCACGTTCACGCCGCTCGGCGGGCAGGAACTCATCGACACCAATGTCCGCCTGATTTCGGGGGCGACCAACGAACTGGCGGCACGGGTGGCGGAAGGCCAGTTCCTGCCGGGCCTTTATCATGCGCTTGCCGTCGGACGCATCGTCGTTCCGCCGCTGCGCCAGCGCCGCTGCGACATCGCCATCCTGGCGCAGCAGATCGCCGCCGATCTCTCCATCGCCCATGGCAAGCCGGTGCGCGGCTTCACCGATGCGGCGCTGGAGTTCCTGGAGACCTATGACTGGCCCGGCAATCTGCGCGAACTGACCGGCGAGGTCACCCGCATGCTGGTGTTTGCCCAGGACGACGTGCTGGGGGCGGAGCTGATTTCCCGGCACATCCTGCAGGCAATGCCCGGCGCGCTCCAGGCCGAGCGCGACGCGGCGCTCGACATGGTCCTGACCGGCGACACGACGCTGAAGGAACGGGTGGAGGAGGTGGAGACGCGCATCCTGCGCGAGACCCTCACCCGCCATCGCTGGAACAAGAGCCGGGCGGCGGCGGAACTCGGCCTCAGCCGGGTCGGCCTCAGGGCCAAGCTCGACCGCTACGGCATCGTCGACCCGAGCGGGCGCGGCGAAGAAGAGGAGGACTAGACCATGTGTCTCGGCATTCCCGGACAGATCGTCGCGATCACCGATCCCGCCAGGCTGATGGCGCTTGCCGAAGTGTCCGGTGTCCGGCGCGAGGTCAATGTCGCCTGCGTCATGGGCACCTCGCTCGACAGCCTGGTGGGCAAGTGGGTGCTCATCCATGTCGGCTTCGCCATGGCCTTGATCGACGAGGACGAGGCAGCCCGGACGCTTGCGGCCCTGCGCGACCTCGGCGAGGTGCAGGAAGCCCTCGATGCGATGGCGGAGGGCCAGCGCGCCCTGGAGGAACGGACATGAAGTTTGCCTCGGAGTTTCGCGATCCCCTGGCGGCGCGGGCCGTGCTCGCCGAGATCGCCCGGCTTGTCGAGCGGATCGGCGCCACGCGGGAGAACCCCCTGCACATCATGGAGATCTGCGGCGGCCACACCCATGCGATCTTCCGCTACGGCCTCGACAAGCTGGTGCATGAGGGGGTCGAGTTCATCCATGGTCCCGGCTGTCCGGTCTGCGTGCTGCCGATGACCCGTGTCGATGAATGTATCGAGATCGCCGAGCGGCCGAATGTGATCTTCACCACCTTCGGCGATGCGATGCGGGTGCCGGGTTCCCGTGGCAGCCTGTTGCAGGCCAAGGCGCGCGGCGCCGATATCCGCATGGTCTATTCGCCGCTCGACGCCCTTGAGCTTGCCCGCCGCAATCCGGACCGGGAGGTCGTCTTCTTCGGCCTCGGCTTCGAGACGACCACCCCCTCGACGGCGCTGGCGCTGCAGCAGGCGGCGCGGGAGCGGCTGGAGAACTTCTCGGTCTTCTGCAATCACATCACCGTGCCGGAGCCCATTCGCGCCCTGCTGCAGGATCCGGACATGCGGCTCGACGGCTTTGTCGGTCCCGGCCATGTCAGCATGGTGATCGGCCTGGAGCCCTATGCGTTCATCGCACAGGAGTTCGGCAAGCCGATCGTCGTCGCCGGCTTCGAGCCGCTCGACCTGCTGCAGTCCGTGCTGATGGTGCTGAGGCAGATCGCCGAGGGGCGGGCCGAGGTGGAGAACCAGTATGCCCGCGTCGTCCCGCGCGAGGGCAATCCCGCCAGCCTCGCCGCCATCGCCGATGTCTACGAGCGGCGACCGAGTTTCGAGTGGCGCGGCCTCGGTGAGATCGAGTCCTCGGGCCTGCGCATCCGCCCGGCCTATGCGGCCTATGATGCGGAGGCGAAGTTCGGCGTCGGATACGGCGCAGCGAGCCGCCGCATCGCCGAGCCGGAAGGCTGCGCCTGCGGTGCGGTCATGACCGGCCGGATCAAGCCGACGGCCTGCCCCAATTACGGCACCCAGTGCACGCCGGAGACGCCGCTCGGCGCCCTGATGGTCAGCTCGGAAGGCGCCTGTGCCGCCTATTGGCAGTATGGCGGGGCGCGGGCGCTGGCCTCCTGAGGCGGGCGGCGTACAGATGAGACAGTGACCGGAAGGCGGGAGCAGGAATGGCGCTTCGCGATACGCATGTGACGCTGGCCCATGGCGGCGGTGGCCGGGCCATGCGCGACCTGATCGAGGACGTGTTCACCGGCGTGTTCGACCCGCCGGGGATGGAGGACCAGGCCCGCCTGACCCATGCGGCCCTGGCCGAGCCGGGCGCCCGCCTCGCCTTCACGACGGACAGTTTTGTCGTCACGCCGCTGGAATTTCCCGGCGGCAATATCGGTCATCTGGCGGTCTGCGGCACGGTCAACGATCTTGCCGTCGGCGGTGCGCGGCCGCTCTGGCTTTCGGCGGCCTTCGTCATCGAGGAGGGAACGGACGTGGCCTTGCTGCGCCGCATCGTCGCCGCGATGGCCGAGGAGGCGGACAAGGCCGGCGTGCGCATCGTCACCGGCGACACCAAGGTCGTGGGGCGCGGCGCGGCCGACGGGGTCTTCGTCACCACGGCCGGGGTCGGGGTCATCCCGCCGGGGCGGGAGCTTGCCGCAAGTCTCCTGCAGCCCGGCGATGTCGCCATCGTCAACGGCGTCCTCGGCGACCATGGTGCGGCAATCCTGGCGGCGCGCGGCGACCTTGCCCTGTCGACCGACATCCTCTCCGACTGTGCCGGCCTCGGCCATCTCATGGAGGCGGTGATCGCCGCCGCGCCGGCAACGCGCGCGGCGCGGGACTGCACCCGTGGCGGCCTTGCCTCCGCGCTCAACGAGATGGCGGCGGCGGCCGGCGTCGGCATCGTCATCGAGGAGACGGCCCTGCCGCTGCGCGCGGAAGTGCGCGGCATGTGCGAGATCCTCGGGCTCGACCCGCTCTATCTCGCCAATGAGGGAACGCTTGTCCTGTTCGTTCCGCAGGAGGAGGCCGCCGCCGCCCTTGCGGCCATGCGCGCACGGCCGGAAGGTCGCGGCGCGGTCGCCATCGGCCGGGCGAGCGCCGCGCACCCGGGGCAGGTGCGCATGACCACGCCCTTTGGCGGGATGCGCATCGTCGACATGCTGGTCGGCGAGCAACTGCCGCGCATCTGCTAGAGCGCTTTCCGATCAGGTGAAATCACCTGATCGACAAGAATATGCTCTAGCAACCGGATTGCTGAAAGCCCTGGCGCCGGGCAGAGCAGATCGCGCGCGGGCGCCGGCTCAGGCCTGAATGCTGTCGACGATCAGCCAGAGGCCCGACAGTCCATAGACGGCGGTGAGCAGATAGCGGAACCCGGCCGAGTTGGCGACCTCCTCCCGCTGCAGGATGCGCGAGGAGAACAGCAGCACATAGGCCGAGAAGATACAGATCCCCAGAACCAGGCAGCCGAGGACGATCACCAGCGGCGCATGCCAGGGCGAACCCTGCCGCACGCCGACGGCGATGATCAGGATCCAGCCGACAATGGCCTTGGGGTTGAGGATCTGGATCAGAAAGCCGCGGCGGAAGTGTCCGGCAAGGCTCGTGCGCCCCATGTCCCGTCCGCGCGACGGCGTCCAGTTGCGAAGCGTCTTCCAGGCCAGCCAGACCAGATAGACCCCGCCGACGATCCCGACCGCCATCATCGCGGCCGGGAGGGTGACCAGCACCGAGGACAGGCCGATGGCGGCGAGCAGCGCCCAGGTCTGGCCTGCGGCCATGACGCCGGCCATCACCGCGAAGCCGGACGGGCGGCCTTGGCTGATCGCGGCCGAGGCGATGGTCATGTTGCCGAGGCCGGGGCTCGCGGCCCCGACGATATAGATCGCAAACGCCGAGATCATGTTGGCTTCATTGGGTGTCATGATCGATGGGGTCTCTGGATCCGGCCGGAAGACAGCGAAGGCGCGAGCGCCCCATTACAGTGTCGCGGTCGGATTTTGCAAGCGTGGATTGTGCAGGACGCCATCAGGCCCCGACAAAATTACGCAGTTGCCGCTCTGGATATATCCTGAAAACGCCCTTCATATTCAAAGTGACTCACAAGATACTTTTAAAGTATTTCGTCAAGAATATTGATAATGCTAATTTATAACAAGTGATAGATCGATGTTTCCGCCAAATTATTTGATATTGGCGACGACTATACTTGGATTTTACCGATCATCCGACGGTCCGTTCCGGCGAAGCGCGGCCTGCGATTGGAGGAAGAGCCATGTTGAACAAAGGCGAACAGATCGCTCAGGAGATGTTCCTGGAGGCGCAACTGCCCGGGCAGCCGCGCCAGAAGGTCATCGACAGTCCGCATCTGCACAAGATGCAAAGGATGCACTTCTTCCTGTTTGACGTGTTGCCGATCTTCGGAACCGTCTGCGCGATCGTGCTGCTGTTCTTCCATCCGATCTCGGTGCTGGATCTGACGCTGTTCGCCGTTTTCTGGGCGCTGAGCGGGCTCGGCATCTCGATCGGCTATCACCGTCTCTTCACCCATCGCAGCTTCAAGGCCTCGGCGCCGGTTCGCGCGGCTCTCGGCATCTTCGGGTCGATGGCCGGGCAGGGTGGGGTGATCTCCTGGACGGCGATGCACCGCAGGCACCATGAACTGGGCGACCAGGAAGGCGACCTGCACTCGCCGAACCTGCATGGCAGCGGTCTGAAGGGGAAGCTGAAGGGCTTCATCCATGCGCATTTCACCTGGATGGTGGCGCATCCCTATCCCAATGTCGTCCACTACGCGCCGGACCTGCTCAAGGACCGCGTGATCATCTGGGTGAACCGGCACTACTACACCTGGATCGTGCTCGGCCTGCTGATCCCGACCGCCATCGGCGGGCTCGTCACCCAGAGCTGGATGGGCGCGCTGACGGGCTTCCTGTGGGGCGGCATGGTGCGCATGTTCGTGGTCGAGCAGGGCATCTTCGCGCTCAACTCGCTCTGCCACCTGATCGGCCGGCGCCGCTTCGCCACCGACGACCAGAGCACCAATATCGGCTGGCTCGCCCCCTTCATCTTCGGCGAGTCCTGGCATCACAACCACCACGCCTTTCCCGCCTCGGCGTCCTTCGGGCTCGCCTGGTACCGCATCGATCCCGGCTACTGGGTCATCTGCTTGCTCGCTCTCCTCGGTCAGGCCTGGGACATCAAGGTCCCGTCGAAGGAGCAGATCAAGCGCCGGGAAATCCGCAGCGCCTGACCCCGCGCACCGAAGAAAGAGGAGGAGTTTCCATGGATCACGTGCAGATTGCGGAAAAGGTCGATGAGGCCGCCGTCTTTGCCTGGCTCAAGACCTACATCTCCAACGTGCTCGGCATGGACCAGGCATCGATCAAGGGCAGCGACGGGCTCGACTCCCTCGGCCTCGACTCCGCCCTGACCACGGCGCTGGCGATGGACCTGGAGACCTGGCTCGGCGTCGAGATCCCGCTCGCGATCCTGTTCGAGGCGGAAACGCTCGACAACATCGCCACCGGCGTCGCCCGCGAGGCCGAACGCCAGCACGTCACCGCAGGATGAGGGCCAGGCGATGAAGACCGAACAGCCCGACTACGGCGGCTCGATGTCCGCTGTCCAGTACCACTACGATGTCAGCCGCGACTTCTACCGCCTGTGGCTTGATGAATCGCTCACCTATTCCAGCGCCCTGTGGGAGGGCGAGGACGACACGCTCGCCGCCGCCCAGCAGCGCAAGATCGACCATCACCTGCGCGAGGCACGGGTGGAGAGGGCGGAATCCCTGCTTGATGTCGGTTGCGGCTGGGGTGCGCTGGTGCGCAAGGCCAGCAGCTATTCCGGCCTCAAGCGGATCGTCGGCCTGACGCTCAGCGAGGACCAGGCGGACAACGTGCGCGGCTTCGGCATCCCGCAGATCGAGGTGCGGCTGGAGAGCTGGACCCAGCACAAGCCGGACCGGCCCTATGACAGCATCATCTCCGTCGGCGCCTTCGAGCATTTCGCCAAGCCCGAGGACAGCCGCGAGGTGAAGATCGCGACCTATCGCGACTTCTTCGCCACCTGCGCCGCGTGGCTGGCGCCGGGCGGGCGCATGTCGCTGCAGACCTTCGTCTACGGCACCATGCGCAACGAGGAAGCCAGCCAGTTCATCAACGAGGAGATCTTCCCGGCCGCCGACCTGCCGCGGCTGGACGAGATCGCCGCGGCGGCGGACGGGGTGATGGAGGTGACCTATCTGGTCAACCATCGTCTGCATTATGCCCGCACCTACGATTCCTGGGCGCGCAACCTGCGCCGGCGGCGCGACGAGGCGGTGAAGCTGGTCGGCGAGACCGTCACCGAGCGCTACGAGCGCTATCTCAAGCAGACCTCCATCGGCTTCTACACCGGCAAGATCGGGCTGCTGCGCATCTCGCTGCGCCCGACCGACCGGCCCGTGTCCGAACTGTCGAGGATGTGAGGGGAGCCGGGTCGGCGTCCTTCGCCGGCCCGCATCGGCATCACCACCGGCGGCGCCAGCCGTGCCGCCGGACGCCCCCGCCTTGTCTCCGTCTTGCCCGTGTCCAGGATCAGGGAACAGCGTCATGACCGTCACCGCCCCAGCAGCAGATCCCCGTGCAGGCAGCGCCGCTGCCCGCGCGCCGGCCGGCCAGGACATCGTCTTCAACCCGCTCGATCCGGCGTTCCGCGCCGACCCGTATCCTGTCTATGCGCGGCTGCGCCGCGAGGCGCCGGTGCTGCGCACCAAGGGCACCTTGGTCCTGTCGCGCTATGAGGACGTGCTCGCCGTCATGCGCAGCCGCAAGTTCAGCGTCCGCCTGATCCCCGACACGGTGGTCAAGCAGGCTGCCCGGCTGCGGTTCGAGGACTACGGGCAGATGCTGCGCTTCCTGCAGACCTCCATCGTCTTCACCGACAATCCGGAGCACATGCGACTGCGCCGGCTGGTCAACCAGGCCTATTCCAACGAGGCGATCGCCGCTCTCCTGCCGGTCCTGACAGAGCGGATCGAGCGGCTGCTCGCCGCCCATGCCGCGCGCGGCGGCTGCGATATCATGGCCGATATCGCCGCGCCGCTGCCGATCGACGTGCTGTGCGACTGGATGGCGGTCGAGGAGGCGGCCCGCCCCGGCATTGCCGAGAAGGTCCATGCCGTGCGCTACCTGCTCGACCCCGGCATGATGAACCGCGCCGCCTTCCAGAAAGCGGCCAGCAGCATGCGCGAGCTGACCGGCTATTTCGCCGAGCACGCGGCCCGCATCCGCAAGTCGGGCAAGGACACGATCATCGCCCGCCTGTGCGAGGCGCAGGTCGACGGCGCCGGCCTCACCGAGGAGGAGATCGCCTTCGCCTGCGTGATGTCCTTCGTCGCCGGCACCGAGACCACCCAGTGCCTCATCGGCAATCTCGTCGATGCCATCCTCGACCATCGCGAGCAGTTCGAAGCCCTGGGCGAGGACGAGGCCGCGATCCGGGCGGCGATCGAGGAGGTGACGCGCTACGAGACGCCGCTGCAGTTCACCAAGCGCCTTGCGGTGGAGGACTGCACCGTCGGCGGCATCGACATTGCCGCCGGCGAGCAGATCCTGCTCTGCCTCGGCTCGGCCAATCGCGACGGCGAGGTGTTCGAGGATGCGGACGCGTTGCGTCTCGACCGCAAGGGCACGGCCCATATCGGCTTCGGCTTCGGCATGCATTCCTGCCTCGGCGGTCTGCTCGCCCGCGTCCAGGGCGCCGCCTTCCTCAAGCTGCTGATGGCCGGCTATGGCGACCTTGAGCGGGTCGATCCCGAGCGCCGCTGGCAGGCCAACAGCCTGATCCTGCGTGGCCCTGAGCGCCTCGATATCCGCTTCTCCAGCCAACGGGGGACGGCGTGAGCGCGCAGGCGGAGATCTTTGCCAGCGACCGGGCACGTGCCGCTGTCGACCTTTACGTCTTCCACCATGCCGGTGGCAGCCGCCACTCCTTCGCCGCCTGGCAGTCGAAGTTTCCCGCCGAGGTCGCCCTGCACCGGGTGCAGCTTCCCGGCCGCACGGCGGAAACCTGCGACGTCCTGCCGAAATGGGCCGGCGCGCTCGTTCCCGGCCTCGTCCGCAATTTCCTGCGATCGCGCGCCGGATCGCGGCGGCCTTTCGTCTTCTACGGTCACAGCTTGGGTGCGCTGATCGCCTTCGAACTGACCCGCTTCCTGCGGCTGATCGGTGAGGAGATGCCGGCCGGTCTCGTCGTCGCCAGCCGCCGCGCGCCCCATTGCGAGCTGAGCCATGGCGAGCTCTTCAGCCTGCCCGACGACGACCTCGTCGCCGCTCTGCATCGCCTCGGCGGCGTGCCGGCACATATGCGCGGCAAGGAGGACTGGCTGCGCCAGGTGCTGCCGGTGATCCGCGCCGACCTGCGGCTCTCCGACATCTACCGCTATGCCGGCCAGCCGCCGCTCGATTGTCCGATGCTGGCGGTGAAGGGCGTCGACGACCCGATCATGTCGCTGCGCGAACTCATCGAGTGGTCGGCCCACACCACCGGCAATTTCACCTGCGGCGAGTTGCCCGGGGCGCATTTCTTCGATGCCGACGGGACGCGCCGCCTCGAGGCGCTCCTCGTCAGGACCCTGGCCCGCTGGGCCGAGTTCGACCCCACCGGCATGCCCGCCCGTCCCATCACCGTTCCGGAGGTAAGACCATGCTCGACAAGAGCCGGGATCTGAGCAGCATCAGCGTTCCCACCCTGTGGGGCCTTCTCGATGCCTATGCGGCCGCGCGGCCCGATGACCGGGCCTTCCTCTATCTCGGGCCGGAGAATGTCGAACAGGAGGCGCTCACCTACGCCGAACTGCACCGGCTGGCGCGCATCTACGGCCAGCGGCTGCGGCAGCACACCCGCCCCGGCGACCGGGCGATCCTGATGTTCCCGACCGGCCTTGCCTTCGTCGTCGCCTTCTTCGCCTGCCATTTCGCCGGCGTGGTGCCGGTGCCGATGGTGCCGCTGAAGGGCGCGCGCCTGCGCAACACCGTGCATGCCATCGCCGAGAACGCGGCCGCCGCCGTGGTGTTCAGCAATCTCGACCAGGCCGCGCTGGTCCATGCCCAGCTCAGCCCGCTGCCGAGCTATCGCGGTGCCGCCTTCATCGCCATCGATCTCGACGAGACAGGCGCAGCGCCGACGGCCGACCCGCATGAGGCGCTGCCGCACGAGCTCGCCTTCATCCAGTACACGTCCGGCTCCACCTCGGTGCCGCGCGGCGTCATGGTCAGCCACGCCAATCTTGCCGCCAATCTGGAGATGATGGCCGAGGCCTTCGGCAATGACGACAGCCCGACCTATGTCGGCTGGGCGCCGCTCTATCACGACATGGGGCTGATCGCGAACGTGCTGGAGCCGTTCTATCTCGGCACGTTCTGCATCCTGATGTCGCCCAATCTCTTCGCCCACCGGCCCTGGCTGTGGCCGAAGGCGATCAGCGACTATCGCGCGGTGGTCAGCGGCGGACCGAACTACGCCTATGACCTGTGTATCGAGCGCCGCGACCTGATCCTCGATGCCGGGCTCGACCTGTCGTCCTGGAAGCTCGCCTTCAACAGCGCCGAGCCGGTGCGCGCCGGTACGCTTCAGCGTTTCAGCGAGGCCTTTGCCGGCATCGGCTTCCGCCCGCAGACCTTCTATCCCTGCTTCGGCATGGCGGAGGCGACGCTGCTGATCACCGGCGGCAGCCGGTCCGAGGTGCCGATCCTGCGCCCGGTCAGCCGCGCCGGCCTTGCGCGGGGCTCGGCCCTCGCGCCGATCGATGAGAAGGACGAGACGCAGGCGATCGGCTGCGGCCGGGCGCTGCGCGACGAGACGCTGCGCATCGTCGACCCGGAGACTTTCGCCGCCATGCCCGATGGCGAGATCGGCGAGATCTGGGTTGCCGGCCCGCATGTGCCGCTCGGCTATTTCGACAATGAGGAGGTCTCGCAGCGCACCTTCCATGCCCGTATCGCCGGCGAGGAAGACGGCGAGCGCTACCTGCGCACCGGCGATCTCGGCTTCGTGCTCGACGGCGAGCTCTATGTGACGGGCCGCCACAAGGACCTGATCATCGTCCGCGGCCACAACGTCTATCCGCAGGACATCGAATATGTGGCGGAGCGCGCCTGGCCGGGGCTCAAGACCAATTCCGGCGCCGCCTTCGCGATCGAGGACCCCGACAGCGGCATCCAGACGCTGGTGCTCGCCCAGGAAGTGCGGATGGGCAATCGCCAGTCGATCGACATCGACGCGGCGACGCGGGCGATCCGCCAGGAGATCCTGCGCGAGGCCGACGTGACCTTCCACAAGATCGTCCTGCTGGAGCCGGGCTCCATCCCCAAGACGTCGAGCGGCAAGATCCGCCGGGCCGAAACCCGCAAGCGCTATCTCGACGAGACGCTGGCGATCCTTATGAGGCGGGCGGCGCCGGCCTCCGACACCGAGCCCGCGAAGGCGGTGAGCGGCGACGACTGAGGGAACTGACGATGAGGCGAAGGAGGGGGAGGGGCCGCCCGCGGCGCCCGACCTTCGCACCCAGGCGAGGTGAGACGGGACCATGTCGGAGGACAAGCAGCCGGTGATGTCGCGCGAGGAGATCGCGGCGGTGATCGGCAAGACGCCGTTTGCGATCTGGGTCGGGGCGAGCCTCGACACCTATCGCCACGGCGAGGTCGAGATCAGCATCCCGATGCGCCGCGAACTGACCCAGCATCACGGCTTCGGCCACGGCGCGATCATCGGGTTCCTGGCCGACAGCGCCTGCGCCTGGGCGGCCGCCTCCGTCGCCGGCGATGTCGTCACCTCCGAATACAAGCTGAACATGTTCGCGCCCGCCGTCGGCCAGACCCTCGTCGGCCACGGCCAGGTGCTCCACTACGGCGGCCGCCATGCCGTCTGCCGCGCCGATGTCTACGCCCTTGCCGGCTCGCGCAAGAAGCTGGTGGCGACCGCGCTCGCCACGATCTTCCAGGTCAAGCCTTAGAGCGAGTTTCCGATCCACCCCAACCAGGAGTTCGCGCCATGCAGCATGTTGAAAGCACTCTCGGTCCCGACATTCCGATCGTGGTCTGGTCGCCCGCGGACGGTGCCCCGGTCGGCCTTGCGGAGCTGACGGCCTATCTGGCCGATGCCAAGGACCGGATCTCCGCGCAGCTCGACGAGAACGGCGGCGTCCTGCTGCGCGGGTTCGATTGCGTCCACACCTCCGGCGACTATCAGAAGGTGCTCGACGTGGTCGCGCCCGACCTGATGGACTATGTCGGCGGCACCTCGCCGCGCAAGGTCGTCAACGGCCGCATCATGACCGCGACCGAGATCCCCGGCTCCTACTCGATCCCGCTGCACCAGGAGATGTCCTACACCGACAATTCGCCGGACCGGATCTCGTTCTTCTGCGAGCGTCCGCCGCAAGAGGGTGGCCAGACCACCATCGGCGATATGCGCGCCATCACCCGGGCGATCGACCCGAAGGTCCGCGAGCGCTTCGAGGCCCATGGCGGTGTCCAGCTCTGCCGCAACCTGCCGCTGCCCGAGAAGGTCGCCTCCCGGCCGGGCGTGCCCAAGACCTGGCACGAGGTCTTCGCCACCGACCGGCGCGAGGAGGCGGAGAAGGTCGCGGCGAAGTCCGGCTGGCGCTACGAGTGGCTCGACGACGGATCGATGCAGCTCTGGCAGGAGGTGCGCCCGACGACCCGGCAGCATCCGCGCTCCGGCGACGATGTCTGGTTCAACCAGGTCCACATCTTCTCGCCCGTCTCGGCGCTGAAATGGGCCCGGCTCGACGGCCGCACCGAGGCCGCCGACCGGCTGGCGCGGGCGCTGGAGGAGGCGCCGCAGCTTCTCGACCACATGCGCTATGGCGATGGCAGCGAGATCTCGGCCGAGGACGTGCTGCACATCTATGACGTGCTGCTGGAAAACGAGAAGCCGGTGCAGTGGCGGAAGGGCGACGTGCTCGTCCTCGACAACATCCTCGTCGCGCATGGCCGCAAGCGTTTTTCCGGCGACCGCAGCGTGCTCACCGCCTTGATCCAGCACGCCCACTGAAACGAGAGCCTGCGGCCCGGTGGCCTGTCCGCCGGACCCGCCCCCATCCGAACGGGAGACAGCCATGCTGAAGACGGTTTCCAGCACCAAGTCCGGCGAGGCACAGGACGAGATCGCCGCCGAGGAGCGGCGGCTGCGCGTGCAGCTTGCCGAGTTCTACCATCTCGTCGCCTATCTCGGCTGGACCGAGATGATCTTCAACCACATCTCGCTGCGCGTGCCCGGCCCCGACCGTCACTACCTCGTCAATCCCTTTGGCCTGCACTACGAGGAGATCACCCCGGACAACCTCGTCAAGGTCGATGTCGAGGGGAACCTGGTCGAGCCGTCGGACTATCCGGCCAACCGGACGGGCTTTGCCCTGCACGGGGCGATCCACGAGGCGCGCGACGACATCCACTGCATCGCCCACACGCACACGACGCCGATCTCGGCCATCGCGCTGAAGGAGGGCGGCTTCACCTATGACGACTTCTACGGGGCGCAGCTCTTCGGCCGGGTCGGGTATCACGCCTTCGAGGGGGTGACGGTCTTTGCCGACGAGCGCCCGCGCATGGTCGCGAGCCTCGGCGACAAGAGCGTCCTGGTGCTGCGCAACCACGGCATCGCGGTCGGCGAACGCGACGTGCCGCGCACCTTCTGGCTGCTCTACAACGCGCAGCGCGCGGCCGAGATCCAGTGCCAGGCCGGCATGCTGCCCGGCGCCAACACCCCGCTCACCGACGAGGTGCGCCACCGCAGCGCGGCAGCGGCGGAAGAGCTGATCGCAGGCGATGCCTTCGCCGCCAAGCTCTTCGACGCGATGATGCGCAAGGTGCGGCGCGACCGCGGTCCGCTCTGGGCCAGGGACACCGGCACCGACCGGCTGGAATAGGCGGCGCCCGTGGTCGGCGAGACAGTCCGATCTCGAAATCGCGGAGGATCAGGTCCCGTGTCACTGCAACAGAGAAACAATCCCCCAACCCGTCCAGGGGCCCTGTCCCAGCGGGAGCGGGCGGCAGGGTGGGCGAGTACCCATCGGGTCCATCTCGGCATGCCGCATCTGGCCTTCAGCGGCCTGTCCGAAGCCTGGTTGCTGAAGGAACTGGGCCATCGCCACTGGATCCAGCTTGCGCGCATGGCCGAGCACGACTTCCCCGACTTCTACGACGAGGCGGGACACACGGTCTATGCCGCCTTCCGCTCGGTGCGGATCGAGGGCGCGCGCTTCGACCTTGCCAAGGAGAACGACACGCTGGTGATCCGCTCCAGCCTGTTCCGCCTGTCGCGCACCCAGGTGCAAAGCGAGCACCGGCTCAGCATTGGCGGGGCGCTGCTCGGCATCGTGCGCATGGTCTCCGTCTTCGTGCATCGCAACGGCCAGACCTCGAACCGCTCGGTGGTTCGGGTCGAGATCCAGGGTCTGCCGCCGGTCTCGCAGGCCAGCAAACCGGATCTGTCGGGCGTCGACGGCAACCTGTGGATCTGGGACGACGGGGCTGCGGCCACCGCCGATCACCGGCCACAGCTCTTCTTTCCCTGTCCCTCGCAGGATTTCAACGGCGCCGGCTTTCTCTATTTCGCCAATGTGCCGGCCTTCGTCGACCGGGCGGAATGGAACGTCGATCCGGACTTTGCCCGCAACGCCATCACCCGCTGGCGCAGCGTCGCCTATCACGCCAACATCGACCCCGGCGAGGCGATCTCCATCGAACTCGTCGACTTCGAGCGCGACGATCTGCTGTGGCGCCATCGCGGCCGTGTCACCCGCGCCACCGACGGCAAGCATATGGCCGACGTCCTGAGCGTGCGCAGCCGCGTCGAGGTCGCCGGCTCGAGGCGCGCGCCTGCGCATCGGGAGGTCGAGTGCCGCGACCGGTCGGATTGCCCGGGCTGAGCCGACCGCCGGCGGGGCGACCGGACAGGGCATTGGGAGATTGCCGGCGCGGCCCGCGGCCATGCGTATTCGGGTACTCGGCCTCCCGCCATCTTGCGTCCGGTCAGTCGCGATTTCCCTGCGTGGTTGTCACATTGCAAATTTTACATCGCTACGTTGTCGTGCTACCCCTCTCCTGGTCCCACCGAACCGCGGACACTCTGTAAGCTCATGCCGTTTCAAGGCAAATCCGTCCGGATGGCGGAAGCGGGCAGGCCGCTGCGGGCCATATTGCGTTCGTCCCGTTCTGGCTGTGGGTCGGCCTCGCCCTGTGGGAGATATTGATGACACAGTCCGTGCTGCGGCGGATCGAGGAACTGGCCTTCGATCAGGGCGACCGCGTCGCGATGGAGGAGGGGCCGCGCCGACTGACCTATGCCGGTCTGCACGAGGCGATCCGCAGGGCCGGCCGCCAGGGCCTTGCCCGCTCCGCTCCCGGGCTTGTCGGGATCAACGGCCGCCCGTCGATCGAGGCGGGCGTCGGCCTTCTCGCCGCAATGGCCTCGGGCGATGTCGCCGTGCCCGTCGACGAGCGCCTGCCGCTCGCCCGCCAGCAGGCGCTGCTCGACTGGTGCGACAGCTTGAGCGACCAGCGGGAGATCGCCGCCCTTGTCGCCGATCTCGACGGCAAGGTGCCGCTGCCGGATCCCTCGAGCGGTATCGCGCCGCGCGCTGCGCGTCAGGCGGCCTATATCGCCTTCACCTCCGGCACCACCGGCGAGCCAAAGGCCATCGAGGGCACGATGGAGGGCATCGACCATTTCATGGCCTGGCAGTCGGGCCTCGTCGCCAGCTTCTGCACCGCGCCGCGCGTGTCCTGGCTGACGCCGCTCTCCTTCGACGTGATGTATCGCGACCTCTTGCTGCCGCTGGTGACCGGCGGCACGCTGGTCATTCCGGATGTCGAGGCCGGGTTCAACATCGCTTCCGGCTGGCACTGGCTGGCGGCGCAGGGGATCGACATCGCCCATGTGGTGCCCTCCATCGTTTCCGCCTGGCTGACCTCCGGCGATCTGCCGCAGCTCGACGTCCGCGCCCTGTTCTTTGCCGGCGAACCTTTGAAGGTGCCGCTCGTTGCCGCTCTGCGTCGCCGCTATGCCGGACGCATCTACAATCTCTACGGCCCCTCGGAAGGCACGATGGCGAAGTTCTGTCGCCTGATCGATGAAGGCTGCCCGACGCGCGGCGCGCTCTATCCGGTCGGCCGTCCCATCGGCGAGGACGTGTCCTTCGACCTTGCCGAAAGCGGCGAGATCGTGCTGGCGTCGCCCTACCTGACCAACGGTTACCGGCGCCGTGACGGGACGGCCGATCCGTTCCCGCAAGCCCGGCCGGGCTGGTACGCCTATCACACGGGAGACCGGGGCGAGGTTATCGGCGACGATCTCTTCCTGCTCGGCCGCCTCGACACCCAGATGAAGATCAACGGCATCCGCATCGAGGCCGGCGAGGTGGAACGCCTTGCCGAGGCTTGCGCGGGCGTCACGCGCGCGGTTGCCGTCAAGCTGTCGCCGCCCGAGGTGCCGGGCGAGACGCTCGCCCTGTTCTGGCAAGGCGCGCCGGACCTGCAACCGGCCCTGCGGGAGCGGCTCTCCGATGCCCTGCATCCGGCGGTGATGCCCTCGCTTTACCGGCGGATCGAGAGTTTCCCCGTCACCTTGAACGGCAAGGTCGACCGCGCAGCCCTCGCGGCGCAGGCGGCTGCGGCGCTTGCCGAGGAACAGACGGGCCTTGCCGAGACGGGTGAGGGCGACCCGGCGGAGCGTCACGTTCAGCAGGTGATCTCGCAGGTGCTGCGCCGGCCCTGCGGCCTCGATACGGATTTCATCGGCCTTGGCGGCAATTCGCTGATGTTCGGCCTGATCGCCCTGCAACTGGAAACCGCGTTCGGCATCGCCATTCCTCAGCCGCGCTTCTACGAGGCCGGCACGCCGCGGGCGATTGCGGCCTGGTTCCTCGAAAATGGCGGGCAGCTCCGCCAGACTGCGGACAACGGGAATGCGGGCGGCGCCCCCGCCTTGCCGGACGCGGCGGAAGAGGATTATCGGCCGCTCACCAGCCGCCAGCAGACGATCTTCGACATCTTCTGCAAGGACATTTTCGGCGCGGCCATCAACATGATCCTGCAGATGCCGTTCCGCGCCGCCGAGGCCGAGCGGTTGAAGCGCGTCCTGCTGCGCCTGACCGAGCTCAACGACTGCTTCCACCTGCGCTTCCGCCGCGACGGCGAGACGCTGCTGCAGACCATGGTTTCGACCGGCTTCGGTCCTGGCGATTTCGAGGAGGTCGCGGCGGACGATGCCGAGTTCGACCGGCTTTCCACCGCCTTCGGCGAGCGGACCTTCGATCTGGGCGGCGAGCGGCCCTTTCGGATCCTGCTGCTGACCAGCCCGTCGGGTGCCGGCCGCCTCGTCCTGTCGATGCACCACCTCATCAGCGACGGCATGTCGCGCGAATATATTCGCCGCGACATCGAGGACGCGCTGGCCGGGGCGCCGGTGCCGGTGCGCGGGTCGTTCCGCTCGGTCCTTACCGCCGAGACCGGCGACAGCCGCGCCCGCGCCACCGCCTTCTGGCATGCGCAGATCGCGGCCGCGCCGCCGATGCCGCGCTTCGTCTCCGGCCTCGATCGGAAGAACCTGTCGGCACGCATGCTCACCGTGCCGCTCGGCGTCGATCACGATGCCCTGCTGGCCCATGCCCGGGCGCTCAATGCCAGCGTCTTTCCCTATCTGATGGCGCATTTCTACCGGGCGATGGCCGCCCATTGCGGTGTCTCGGACCTGATCATCCGGGTGACGACCCACGGGCGCTACCGCCCCGAACTGCTGGACACGCTGGGCCTGCTGTTCAGCGCCGTGCCGCTGCGGATCGACGGGGCGGATCAGAGCACGCCGGCCATCGTCGCCGGCCTGTCGCGTCTGCTGGAGGCCGCCCGCGAGCACCAGGATGTCTGCTTCCGCGATCTCGCCCGCCTGATCGGCGAGCCGGACGACGCGCATCTCCACCCGGTCACCGGTATCAGCTTCGCGCTCGACGGCTATGACGTCAGCGAGGCGATGCCGGCCGGCCTGTCCCTCGACGCGATCCCGCAGGTCGTCCGGGCCTCGCTGCCGCATGAGGCGCTGGTCTTCGCCCGCACCTATAGCGACGGCTGCGTGCTGCGGTTCCTCTACCGCTCCAAGGCCTTTTCCGACGCCGATATCCGGTCCATTGCCGGCCACATGCGCGAGACGATCGCGGAGGAACTGGCGGAGGCGGCACAAGCGCAGGAAGCGGTCCTCTGCGCCGTGCGGCGGGTTTGACGGTGGCCGGAGCGCCGCGCATCCCTGCCGAGCACCGCGTTAATCGCCCCAGGGCCAGCGAAAAATGCTAGTTTTCCGCAGGATGCCGTGGCAAGCGGATATCAGGTGATGCACAGCGGTCGGGACTGAGACTTGCGCAAGGACACATCGAGGACGGATCCCCTTGCGGGCCCTACGGCGGTGGACGGGGTCTTCCGCGCGGTGCGCTCAGCGCTGTTCGGTGTCGCGCTGGTCAGCCTGCTGGTCAATCTGCTGATGCTGACCGGCCCGCTCTACATGCTGCAGGTCTATGACCGGGTCCTCGCCAGCGGGTCGGTTCCCACGCTCCTGGTGATCAGCGGCTTCGCCCTTGTGCTCTATGCCGTCTTCGGCCTGCTGGAGGGCCTGCGCTCGCGCATCCTCTCGCGCATCGGCCAGCGCATCGACGCGCGGCTGTCGGGCCTCGCGTTCATCGTCTCCAGCCGGCTGCCGCTGCGCCTGGGCGCGGGCGCGGCAAAGCTGCGACCGGTGCAGGATCTCGACGCGGTCCGCACCTTCATGTCCGGCCCCGGCCCGTCGGCGATCTTCGACCTGCCGTGGATGCCGGTCTATTTCGCCCTGCTCTTTCTGTTCCATCCGCTGCTCGGCTGGCTCGCCATCGGCGGCGCGGTGCTGATCTGCATCCTGATCGGCCTCAACGAGGCGACCTCGCGCAAGCCGGTCTCTGAGGCGGCGCGGGCCTCCAGCCGCCGCGCCGCGGTGGAAGAAGCCGGCCGCCGCAACGCCGAGGCGCTCGGCGCCATGGCGATGGAAGGCGCCCTGATGCAGCGCTGGGAGCGCGAGAACGAGGCCTTCCTGGACGTACAGCGCCGGGCGCAGGACTGGTCCGGCTTCTTCGCCACTGCCATCAAGACCGTGCGCTTCCTGTTGCAGTCGGCGGTGCTCGGCCTCGGCGCCTGGCTCGCCATCCTGCACGAGGTGTCGCCGGGCGTCGTCATCGCCGGTTCGATCCTCACCTCCCGTGCGCTCGCCCCGGTGGAACAGGCGGTCGCCCACTGGCGATCCTTCGCCGCCGCCCGTCTCGGCCGCCGGCGCCTGCGCGAGGTCTTCGCCAAGCTCGCCGACGCCGACATGGAGCGCCTGGAACTGCCCCTGCCGCAGCGCGGGCTCACTGTCGAGCACCTGGCCTGCGGCCCCGCCGGCATGAACCGGCCGGTGGTGCAGGGGGTCGCCTTCGAGCTTGCCGCCGGCGACGGCCTCGGCATCATCGGCCCCTCCGGTTCGGGCAAGTCGACGCTCGCCCGCGCCCTGGTCGGCCTGGCGCCGCCGCTGCACGGGGCGGTGCGCCTCGACGGCGCGGAACTGTCGCAATGGCCGCCGGCCCGCCGTGGCCGCATCGTCGGCTACCTGCCGCAGGACGTGCAGCTCTTCGACGGCACGGTGACGGAGAACATCGCCCGCTTCGAGCCCGATGTGGAGGCCGAGGCGGTGATCGAGGCCGCGCGCATGGCCGACATCCACGACTTCGTCACCGGCCTGCCGGAGGGCTACAACACGCTGATCGGCTCGGAAGGCATGATGCTGTCGGGCGGGCAGCAGCAGCGCATCGCGCTGGCCCGAGCCCTGTTCCGCAAGCCCTTCCTGGTGGTTCTGGACGAGCCGAACTCCAATCTCGATTCCGACGGCGAAGCGGCGTTGACCAGAGCCATCCGCGAGATCCGCGCCGCCGGTTGCATTGTCGTCGTGATCGCCCACCGGCCGAGCGCCATTGCCGCAGTCGACAAGGTCCTGTGCCTGCGCGACGGGCGCATGGCCGCGTTCGGGCCGAAGGAGGAGGTGCTGAAGCGCGTCGTCGCCCCGGTGCCGCAGTCGGGGGTGGCGTGAGATGACCCACCCGATGGACAGGGCGGCAGACAGGACGACAAACGCAGCGTCAGGCACCGCCTCCGCGGTCGATCGCCAGTTGACCCGCAGCGTGCGCCGCCATCTGCTGGCCGCGCTGCTGGTCTCGGTGCTACTGGTCGGCGGCTTCGGCGGCTTTGCGGCGCTGGCGCGGATTTCCGGGGCGGTGGTCGCGCCCGCCACCGTCGTGGTGGAGAGCAATGTCCGCCGCATCCAGCATCAGGAAGGCGGGATCGTCCGCGAGATCGCCGTGGAGAACGGCGACCGCGTCGCCGCCGGCGACCTGCTCGTGCGCCTCGACGACACGGTGACCCGCGCCAATCTCGCCGTGGTCTCCCGCCAGCTCGTCGACCTCTATGCCCAGGAAGCCCGCCTTGTCGCCGAGCGCGACGGACTTGACGTCGCCACCTTCAACGAGCGCGCCCGCGGCCTTGCCGACGACGACCAGTTGGCTCTGGTCGAGGAGAGCCAGACGAGCCTGATGCAGGCGCGGCGCAACTCCATCGCCGGCCGCAAGGATCAGCTCGCCGAGCAGATCGTCCAGTATCGCAGCCAGATCGAGGGGCTGGACTCGCAGCTTTCCGCCAAGGGTGAGGAGATTGCCCTGATCGAGGACGAACTGGTCGATCTCACCGCCTTGCTCGAAAAGCGTCTCGTCGCCCGCGCCCGCGTCACCGCCCTGCAGCGGGACCGCACCCGCCTCCAGGGCGAGCATGGCGGGCTCGTCGCCAAGATCGCCGAGGTCAACGAGGCGATCAGCGAGCGGCGCATCCTGATGCTGCAGATCGACGAGCAGTCCCGCGCCGAAGTGCTGGAGCAGTTGCAGGACACCCGCGCCCGCATCGCCCGGCTGGAGGAGCAGAAGATCGCCGCCGAGGACCAGCTTCGCCGCGTCGAGATCCGCAGTCCGCATGCCGGGACGGTGCACCAGTTGGCCGTGCACACGGTCGGCGGCGTCGTCGCCTCCGGCGAGACCCTGATGTTGATCGTGCCGCAGGGCGATCTTCTGGTGATCGAGGCGCAGGTGCAGCCGCGCGACATCGCGCAGATCGTGCCGGGACAGCAGGCGCGCGTCCGCTTCCCCGGCTTCGACCAGCGCACGACGCCGGAACTCGCCGCCCATGTGCGCACCATTTCCGCCGACCTTGCCCGCGATGCCGTCACCGGCGCGCGCTATTACATCGTCCGTCTGGTCATTCCGGACGAGGAACTGTCGCGTCTCGACGGCGGGCTGCTGGTGCCCGGCATGCCGGCGGAAGCCTTCATCACCACCGAGGAGCGCACGATCCTCTCCTATCTGGTGCGCCCGGTCACCGACCAGATCGCCCACGCCCTGCGCGAGCGGTAGGCGAGGTCCGGTCAGGCGAGATCGGTTCGGGCAAAGTCTTCACCCTTGTAGAGCAGGGCAGTGCCGTGGACCCTGGCGCAGGCATGCGAGAAGCAGTCGCCGAAGTTGAGGGCCGCCGGATGGCCGACCAACTTTCCATAGGCCGCAGCCGCCAGAAGGGCCGCTTCTCCGATCTCGCGGGTGATGGGAACCTCGGTTGCTCCGATTTCGGACAGGAAGTCGTCGACAAGGTCCCGCGCGGCGGCGATCATTTCGGCATCGGAGCGCTGCTGGACGCCTCTGTCGCGTGATGCGGCGCGCGCCAGCGCGAGAACCGCCTCGAACCGCACGAGCGGGGAGGCCAGCAACAGGCTCGGACTGTCGGCCATGCGCTGGGCAATCCGCTCCCAGCCGGTCTCCTGGTTGAGGACGGCGACGATGGCCGATGCGTCGACGAACATCAGTCCTCGTCCCACATCTCGTCGCTGAAGCGTTTCATGTCGAAGTCGGGATTGGGCAATCCCAGCCGGCTCGCCCGGTCCTGCAGCTCCGCCAGTCTTTCGGCCAGCGGCACGGACTTGCGCCGCCTGGCGATTTCGTGGCGCAGGGCGGTTCGAACGGCTTCCGTCTTGCTCGGGGCGTTGGTCAGTTTCGCCAGTTCCTCGGCAAGGGCGGCAACACCGTCATCGCGAATGTAGAGCGGCATCGAAGCCTCCGGCAGATGGTCTCGCCAGGAGACACTATTGTATATCCACCTTGAATATACAACTGCCGTAGCGGTTTGCGATGCCATTTTCGCGTCGTTCGAGCCCGCTTGACGTCCCCGTCCTTCCCTCCTATCGTGCCGCAAAATTCGTTGGGGTGCCCTGACCGGCTGAGAGACGCGCAACGCGTCAACCCACTGAACCTGATCCGGGTCATGCCGGCGTAGGGAACGAATGCAAGCCCGAACGGCCGCAAGGCCGGGCCTTGCCGCAAGATCGCGGCCATCCGTCTCCCGAAAACCGCTGTCCGGATCGTGTCTTTGACGCAGGCGTCGTTCCCCTTGTCCGGGCGCGCGCCCAGCACGAGCGGGAACGTCGTGGCCAGCAACACGAAACCGGACCATGCCGCAGGCGGCGCGGGCAGAGGGGCGGCCATTGCCCCCGCCATTGCGCTGACCATCGCCGGCTCCGACAGCAGCGGCGGCGCCGGCATCCAGGCGGACCTCAAGACCTTCTCCGCGCTCGGTGTCTATGGCGCCAGCGTCATCACCGCGATCACCGCGCAGAACACCCGCGCGGTGACGCATATCCACGACGTGCCGCTCGACGTGGTCGCCGGCCAGATCGCCGCCGTTCTCGACGATCTCGACGTCGGCGCGGTGAAGATCGGCATGCTGTCCTCGCCGGAGATCGTCGCCTGTGTCGCCGCCGCGCTCGCCGATTATGCCGGGCCGGTGGTGCTCGATCCGGTCATCGTCGCCAAGTCCGGCGCCAAGCTGCTGCGCGGGGAGGCGATCGCCGCCTTGAAGGAGCAGTTGCTGCCCCGCGCCACCGTGATCACGCCGAACCTGCCGGAAGCCGCGAGCCTGCTCGGCGAGGCGCCGGTGCGCGATCCGGCGGAGGCCGAAAGGCAGGGCCGTGCCCTGCTGGCGCTCGGGCCGGCCGCCGTCCTGATGAAGGGCGGGCACGGCGAAGGGGCGCAGTGCACCGACCTGCTGCTTGCTGCCGGCGAGCCGCCGCGCGCCTTCACGTCGCAGCGGATCGAGACCCGCAACACCCACGGCACCGGCTGCACGCTGTCTTCGGCGATTGCCGCCGGGCTCGCGAGGGGCCTGCCGCTCGCGGCGGCCGTCGCCGAAGCGCATTCCTGGCTGCATGCGGCGATCGCGGCGGCCGACACGCTGCATGTCGGCTCGGGCCATGGTCCGGTGCACCATTTCCATGCCCTGTGGCGGGAGGAGGCGCGATGAAGATCTCCGTCATCGGCGGCGGCGTCGTCGGCCTCTGCGTTGCCACCGTGCTCGCCGAGCGCGGGCAGGAGGTCATCCTGTTCGAGCGTGCCGAGGCACCGGGCCCTGCCTCCTGCTCCTGGTGGGCGGGCGGCATGCTCGCCCCCTGGTGTGAGGGCGAGAGCGCCGAGGAGCCGGTGGTCCGGCTCGGCCGCGACGCCATCGCCTGGTGGTCGCAGCGCGTCGGCGGCGTCGTCCTCAACGGCAGCCTCGTCGTCGCCCCGCCGCGCGACACGGCGGACCTGCGCCGCTTCGCCCGCCTGACCGAGGGGCACGAGAGCGTCGACGGCGCGCGCATCGCCGAACTGGAGCCGGACCTTGCGGGCCGCTTCCGTCAGGGTCTGTTCTTTGCCGGCGAAGGTCACCTCGATCCGCGCCGGGCGCTCGCTGATCTCGTCGCCCGGCTGCAAGGGCTCGGCGCCGACCTGCGCTTCAACACGGACATGCTGCCGCAGGATGCGCCGGGCGATCAAGTGATCGACTGCCGCGGCCTTGGCGCTGCGGCCGATGTGCCGGAACTGCGCGGCGTCAAGGGCGAGATGCTGGTGCTGCATGCGCCGGACGTTGCGCTGTCGCGGCCCGTGCGCCTGCTGCACCCGCGCATCCCGCTTTATGTGGTGCCGCGCGGCGAGGGGGTGTTCATGGTCGGCGCCACCATGATCGAGAGCAGCGAGCGCTGGCGCATCACCGCCCGCTCGATGATGGAACTGCTCGGCTCCGCCTATACGCTCACCCCCGCCTTTGCCGAGGCCGAGATCCTGGAGACCGGCGTCGATGCGCGGCCGGCCTTCCCCGACAACCTGCCGCGCCTGTTGCGCGACGGCCGCATCCTGCGCGCCAACGGCACCTATCGCCACGGCTACCTGCTGTCGCCGGCACTGGCGCAGCAGGTCGCGGCCCTGCTTCTCGAACCTGAAACCGAACCGGAGTTCTTCCATGGCCATAACCGTCAACGGCGCTCCGCTTGAGCTTGCGCCGGGGTCGCTGGCCGCGATCCTCGAGGCGCTCGACTATGGCGACGCCATCGTCGCCACCGCCCTCAACGGCGATTTCGTGCCGGCCGAGGAGCGCGCCGACACGCAGGTGCGCGACGGCGACCGGGTCGAGATCCTCGCCCCCATGCAGGGAGGCTGACCCATGCCCGTCTTCTACGGCGAAACCGTCGAAAGCCCGCTGCTGCTCGGCACCGCGCTCTATCCCTCCCCGGCGATCATGGCCGAGGCGGTGCGCGCCAGCGGCTGCGACATCGTCACCGTGTCGCTGCGGCGCGAGTCCGGCTCCGGCCGCGCGGGGCAGGACTTCTGGGGCTTCATCCGCGACCTCGGCGTCCGCGTCCTGCCCAATACCGCCGGTTGCCATTCGGTACGCGAGGCGGTGACCACGGCGAAGATGGCGCGAGAGGTCTTCGGCACGCCCTGGATCAAGCTCGAGGTCATCAACGATGCCGAGACGCTGGCCCCCGATGTGTTCGGCCTGGTCGAGGCGGCGCGTATCCTCTCCGGCGAGGGGTTCCAGGTGTTCCCCTATTGCACCGAGGATCTCGGCGTCGCCGAGCGGCTCATCGAGGCCGGCTGCGAGGTCCTGATGCCCTGGGGGGCGCCCATCGGCTCGGCCCGCGGGCTCAACAATGTCTATGGCCTGCGCTCGCTGCGCGCGCATTTCCCGAACGTGCCGCTGGTGGTCGACGCCGGCCTCGGCGTGCCCTCCCATGCCGCCGCCGCCATGGAACTCGGCTATGACGCGGTGCTGCTCAACACGGCGGTCGCCAAGGCCGGCGATCCGGTCGCCATGGCGAGCGCCTTCGCCAAGGCCGTGGAGGCCGGCCGCCTTGCCTTTGCGGCCGGGGCGATGGAGCCGCGCGACATGGCCGCCCCCTCCACGCCGGTGCTCGGAAAGGCATTTCTCGAATGACCGCCCTCGACCGCTTCTATCCCATCGTCGACAGCGCCGCCTGGATCGACCGCCTCGTGCCGCTCGGCGTGCGTCTCGTGCAATTGCGGATCAAGGACCGCAGCACGGCGGAGCTGCGCGCTGAGATCCGCGCCGCCGAGGCGACCTGCCTTGCGCATGACTGCCTGCTGGTGGTCAACGACTATTGGCAACTCGCCATCGACGAGGGCTGCCGCTTCGTCCATCTCGGCCAGGAAGACCTTGCCGATGCCGATGTCGGCGCGATCCGCCGCGCCGGGCTCGGCCTGGGCCTGTCCAGTCACGACGGTGAAGAGCTGGAGACCGCGCTTGCCGCCTCGCCGGACTATATCGCGCTCGGGCCGGTCTATCCGACCATCCTGAAACAGATGAAATGGGCACCGCAGGGATTGGAAAAGCTTACCGACTGGAAGCGCCGGATCGGCGACATCCCGCTCGTCGCCATCGGCGGCATGAGTGTCGAGCGCGCGCCCGGCGCCTTCGCCGCCGGCGCCGACATCGTCTCTGCCGTCACCGACATCACCCTCAACCAGGATCCCGAGGACCGCGTCCGGCAATGGCTCGCCGTAACGCGGGCCTGATCCTGGACCTCCCTAACCCCCCAGCCGAGGTTCGTCACCAATGCGTATCCTGACACTCGTTCTCGCCCTCCTTTTTGCCTTGCCGGCCGCTGCCGCCGACAAGATGACGCTGCTGCTCGACTGGTACGTAAACCCTGATCATGGGCCGATCATCATCGCCAAGGAGAAGGGCTTCTTCGCCGACGAAGGCCTCGACGTCGAGATCGTCGCCCCGGCCGACCCGTCCGCCCCGCCGAAGCTGGTCGCCGCCGGCAAGGCGGAGCTTGCCGTCTCCTACCAGCCGCAGATCCATCTGCAGGTCGCCGAAGGCCTGCCCTTGAAGCGCGTCGGCACGCTGATCGCCTCGCCGCTCAACTGCCTGATGGTCAAGGACGACGGCCCGGTGAAGACCATCGCCGACCTCAAGGGCCGCAAGGTCGGCTACTCCGTCGCCGGCGTCGAGGAAGCGCAGATGCGTGCCGTTCTCTCCCGTCACGGGCTGACGATGGACGATGTCGAGATGGTCAACGTCAACTGGTCGCTCGCCCCCTCCGTCATGTCCGGACAGGTCGATGCGGTGATCGGCGCCTATCGCAATGTCGAGCTGCACCAGATGGAGATCGAGGGCGTCAAGGGTCGCTGCTTCTTCATCGAGGAGGAGGGCATGCCCTCCTATGACGAGCTGATCTATGTCGCCAATCCGGAGCTGATGGACAGGGCGAAGATCGTCCGCTTCCTGGCCGCGACCGAGCGCGCCACCCAGTACATCGTCAACCATCCGGACGAGAGCTTTGCGATCTATGCCGGCACCGCGCCGGAGCTCAACGACGAGCTCAACAAGCGCTCCTGGGCCGACACGATCCGCCGCTTCGCCCTGCGTCCGGCGGCGCTCGACCATGGCCGCTATGTCCGCTTCGAGGAGTTCCTGAAGGAGCACGGTCTGATCGAGACGATCCGCCCGGTGTCCGACATCGCCATCGATGTGAGCGTCCAATGAGCGGCGGCGGGATCATCGTGGCCGGCGATTACGGATCGCCGGTGTTCGGTGCCTGGCGCCGGGAAGCGGCGGGCGACTGGCACGCCTACACGCATCATGCCTTCGTGGAACAGCTCGGCGCCGGCACGCTGCCACGGGAGACCTTCCTGCACTATCTGACACAGGACTATATCTTCCTGTTCCACTTCGCCCGCGCCTGGGCGCTGGCGGTGGTCAAGTCCGAGACGATCGCGGAGGCGCGCTTTGCCGCCTCCATCGTCAACGGGTTGATGGACGCCGAGATGAGCCTGCATGTCGACATCTGCGGCAAGGCCGGCATTCCGGAAGCGGCCCTGCTGGCGGCGGCCGAGGAGCGGGAGAACCTTGCCTATACGCGCTTCGTGCTGGATGCCGGCATGTCGGGCGACTTTCTCGATCTCGTCGCCGCGCTGGCGCCCTGCGTCATGGGCTATGGCGAGATCGGCGCAAGGCTTGCCCGCGAGGGCGCGGCCGACACGCCGTACCGGCAGTGGATCGACACCTATGCCGGCGACGGCTATCAGGGCCTGTGCGCCAGCGTCGGCGAGCTGATCGAGACGTCCATGCGCGGGCGCCTCGGCGAGGCGCCGACCGCCCTGCCGCGCTGGGCCAGCCTGTCGAAGCGCTTCCGCACCGCCACGCGGCTGGAAGTCGGCTTCTGGGAAATGGGGCTGCGCGGCCCGACGCTCGCCCCGGACCTGACGTGAGCAGGGTAGCGGCCCCCGCCCTACGGCTGACCGGCGACTTCCATCACGCCGGCCGGCCGCTGTTCTCCGGCCTCGATCTCCCGATCTCTGCCGGCGGCTGGACCTGCCTGCTCGGGCCCTCCGGCGTCGGCAAGTCGACGGTGCTGCGCCTGTTTGCCGGGCTCGACACCGGCGGAACGTTCGAGGGCGAAATCTCGGCGAGCGACGGCGCGCCGGTCGCCACCCGCATCGCCTTCATGGCCCAGTCGGACCTTCTGGCGCCCTGGCTCGACGTCGTCGGCAACGTGACGCTCGGCGCGCGCCTGCGCGGCGAGGCGCCGGATCTTGCCCGCGCCCGCGCCCTGATCGAGCGCGTCGGCCTTGCCGGCCATGTCGACAAGCGGCCGGCGAGCCTGTCCGGCGGCATGCGCCAGCGGGTGGCGCTCGCCCGCGTGCTGATGGAGGACCGCCCCATCGTGCTGCTCGACGAGCCCTTCGCCGCGCTCGATGCCCGCACGCGGGCGGAGATGCAGGAACTCGCCTTCGAGGTGCTGGAGGGGCGCACCGTGCTGCTCGTCACCCACGATCCGGCCGAGGCCGTCCGCCTCGGCCATCACCTCTTCATCCTGTCGGAGGAGGGGTTGGCCCGGGTCGCCGCGCCCGCCTCGCCGCCGATCCGCGCGGTCGATGCGCCCGAGACGATGGAGATGCAGGCGCGCCTGTTCCGCGCGCTGCGGGGGAGGGCGGCATGACGAGTTCAACCGTCCGCCTGACACCGCTGCAGCGGCTGCGCGACGCGCTGGTTGCGGTCGCGGTCGCCCTGTCGCTGTGGCAGGCCATCGTCTGGCTCAGCGGCGTTCCGCCCTTCATCCTGCCCGGTCCCTGGCGGGTGGCGGTGACGCTTGCCGACAATATCGGCCTGATCGCCGACCATGCGCTCATCACCATTGCCGAGGTGCTGATCGGTCTCGTCTTCGGCGCCCTGCTCGGTGCTGCCACCGCGCTGCACCTGATGATCTCGCCGGCCGCGCGCCGCATCGCCCTGCCGATCATGGTGTTCAGCCAGGCGGTGCCGGTCTTCGCGCTGGCGCCGCTGCTGACCCTGTGGCTCGGCTACGGCATGGCCTCGAAGATCGCCATGGCGCTGCTGATCATCTACTTTCCGGTGGTTTCCACCTTCTATGACGGGTTGCGCCGCACCGATCCCGGCCTGCTCGACCTTGCCCGCACCATGGGCGCGACGCCCACGCGCACGCTGCTGCATATCCGCCTGCCGGCGGGCCTGCCGGCCTTCGGCTCGGGTCTGAGGCTTGCCGCCGTCTATGCGCCCATCGGCGCGGTGATCGGCGAGTGGGTGGGGGCGTCCCAGGGTCTCGGCTATCTGATGCTGCTGGCCAACGGCCGGGCCAAGACCGACCTGATGTTCGCCAGCCTC
The DNA here is from genome assembly GCF_900185725.1 of Stappia sp. TSB10P1A. GTDB lineage: Bacteria > Pseudomonadota > Alphaproteobacteria > Rhizobiales > Stappiaceae > Stappia. The sequence goes on from NZ_FYAU01000020.1 coordinate 113,975, forward strand.
TTCGTGCTGGCGGCCTTCGCGGTGGCGCTCTATGGCCTCGTCTCGGTGGCGACGCGGCGGATGGCTTCCTGGTCGCGCGAGAGCCTCGACACGTTTTAAAGTGCGCCGAGATGCGGCCGGGCGAGCAGCACCGCGTTGCCGCGCCCGAGGCCGATGCGCAGACCCTCGCCGCCCGCCACCCGGTTGGACAGGGTGAGCGAGGAGCCCATCGGCACGTCGCGGTTCGTGAGCGGCCATTCGACGCCGCGCAGCGTCAGGCCGGCAAGGTCGGAGAGCGCCAGCACCGAGAACAGCGAGCCGGCGGGCAGGTCGATTTCCTGTTCGCCGGGCAGCAGCGGCCAGCCTTCCTCGTGGCCGCTGGTCATCAGCACCGGCAGCCCGCGCGCCCTCAGCGCCGCGCCCTGCAGCAGGTTGCCCATGGCGTGGTCGAAGCGCTCGCCGCCGAAGGCGCCGGCGATGACGAGGCCGCTGGCGCCGCGCGCGATCGCTTCCGCCGCCGCCAATTCCCCATCGGTCATGTCCTTCGCCTCCGGGTGGCGTTGGCGCGGCACCTCGCGCCAAGCGGCGGTGAGGTCGCCGCCGCTGGAGTCGAAGTCGCCGACCCACAGTTCCGGACGCAGGCCGAGCGGCGTCGCATGGCGGATGCCGCCATCGGCGGCGATGGCGCGCGCGCCGGCGATCTGTCGCAGAAGCCGCTGCGTCGGCGTGAGATCCCCGCCGAGCAGGATCACGAACGGCGCTCTTCCGATCATCGGTCCGTCCTCCATGCAATAGGAGATATTGCGAAATCTGCCTTGTAATATCGGCTTTTTCCCGGCCATGCTCCCGCAAAAGGGAGGACTGCATGAATCTGTCCAACATGCTTGCCCATCGGGCCGAGGCGGGTCGCCCGGTGCGTGTGGCTTTGATCGGTGCCGGAAAGTTCGGCTCCATGTACCTGACCCAGGCCCGCCTCACCGTCGGCGTGCATGTGGCGGCGATCGTCGATCTCGATCCGGCCCGCGCGCGCCGCACGCTGGCGACCTGCGGCTGGCCCTCGGAACAGGCCGCCGCGGCCTCGCTGGACGAGGCCTGCGCCAGCGGCGCCACCTTCGTCACCAATGATCTTGCCGCCGTGCTGTCGGATGGCCGCGTCGAGGTGGTGATCGAGGCGACCGGCGATCCGGCGGTCGGCATCCGCCATGCGCTTGCGGTGATCGAGGCCGGCAAGCATGTGGTGATGGTCAATGTCGAGGCCGACGTTCTCGCCGGGCCGCTGCTCGCGCGGCGGGCCGAGCAGGCCGGCGTCGTCTACTCGCTGGCCTGGGGCGACCAGCCGGCGCTGATCTGCGAGCATGTCGACTGGGCGCGCGCCTGCGGCTTCAAGGTCGTGTGCGCCGGCAAGGGCACCCGCTACCTTCCGACCTATCACCAACTGACGCCGGAGACGGTCTGGGACGTGCTGACCCAGTATCTGCACATCACCGACCGCAGCCTGATCAACCCGAAGATGTTCAACTCGTTCCTCGACGGTACCAAGTCGGGCATCGAGATGACGGCGGTGTGCAACGCCACCGGCCTGCTGCCCCAGCCGGACGGGTTGTCCTTCCCGCCGGCGAGCCGCTTCGAGCTCTCCACCGTGCTGCGGCCGAAGGAGGCCGGCGGCACCCTGCCGATCACCGGCACCACCGAGGTCGTCTCCTCGCTGACGCGCGACGGCGCCGACGTGCCGCATCACCTCGCCATGGGCACTTTCGTGGTGATCGAGGGCGAGACGGATTACGCCCGCCAGTGCTTCCGCGAATATCACATGCTGGAGGACGAGACCGGCCGCTATGCCGCGCTCTATCGGCCGACCCACATGATCGGCATGGAACTCGGCCTGTCGGTCGCCTCCGCCGTCCTGCGCAAGGAGCCGACCGGCATGCCGCGCGGCTTCGTCGCCGATGTGGTGGCGACCGCCAAGCGCAATCTCAAGGCCGGCGAGATGCTGGACGGCGAGGGCGGCGCGACCGTGTGGGGCAAGCAGCAGCCGGCGTCGGTGTCGCTGGAGCGCGGCCTGCTGCCGCTCGGCCTTGCCGCCCATGTCAAGCTGCTGCGCGATATCGCCGAAGGCGAGATGCTGCGCTGGGACGATGTCGCCATCGACACGACCCAGACGGCGGTGCGCTTCCGCCGCGAGATGGAGGCCGAGTTCAGCGCCGGCTGACGGTTCGGCCTTCAGCAAGCCACGACATTGACCGCAAGTCCGCCCTTCGAGGTTTCCTTGTACTTGTCGGTCATGTCGAGGCCGGTCTGGCGCATCGTCTCGATGCAACTGTCCAGCGGCACCAGATGGGTGCCGTCGCCCCGCAGCGACAGCGAGGCGGCGGTGACCGCCTTGACCGCGCCGAAGGCGTTGCGCTCGATGCAGGGCACCTGCACCAACCCGCCGATCGGATCGCAGGTCATGCCGAGATGGTGTTCGAGCGCGATCTCGGCCGCGTTTTCCACCTGCTCGTTGGTGCCGCCGAGCGCGGCGCACAGGCCGGCGGCCGCCATCGCCGAGGCCGAGCCGACCTCGCCCTGGCAGCCGACCTCCGCGCCCGAGATCGAGGCATTGGCCTTGATGATGCCGCCGATCGCCGCCGCGACCAGCAGGAACGAGCGGATGCCCGCCTGCGTGCAGTCGGGGCAGTGGTCGAGATAGTAGCGCAGCACCGCCGGCACCACGCCGGCCGCCCCGTTGGTCGGCGCGGTGACCAGCGTGCCGCCGGCCGCGTTTTCCTCGTTGACCGCCATCGCATAGACGCCGAGCCAGTCCATCACCGTGTGCTGGAAGGGGCGGTTCTGCCCGGTCTCTCCGACCAGCTTGGCGTGGATCTGATGCGCCCGCCGCTTGACGTTGAGCCCGCCGGGCAGGGTGCCGTCGCGCGACAGTCCGCGCTCCAGGCAGGCGTTCATCACGCTCCAGATGCGGTCGAGCCCGGCCTCCAGGTCGCTGTCGGGATTGCGCGCGATCTCGTTGCGCCGCTTCATCTCGGCGATGGACAACCCGCTGTCGCGGCCCATCGCCAGCATTTCCGCCGCGGTCTTGAAGGGGAAGGGCACGCCCGCCTCCACCGTGCCGGCCATCGGCTCGCTCTGCGCGGCAAGCTCCGCCTCGCTGACGACGAAGCCGCCGCCGACCGAGTAGATCGTGTCCTGCGCCAGTTCCGCGCCGTCTGCGTCGAAGGCGCGGAAGATCATGCCGTTGGCATGGCCCGGCAGCGGCGGACCGTAATCGAAGACGAGATCGGCGGCCGGGTCGAACGCCATGTGGCCGACGCCCTCCACCGCCAGGCGCTTGTCGCGTGTCAGCTTCGCGATCTCGTCCTCGATGCAGTCGGGATTGATCGTCGCTGGATCGTGGCCGAGCAGGCCGAGGCAGATCGCCCGGTCGCTGGCGTGGCCCTTGCCGGTGAAGGCGAGCGAGCCGTGCAGCGACACGGCAAGGCGTGCCGGCTTCAAGCTCCGTTCGCGCAACAGGTCCAGAAAGTGCGCGGCCGCCACCATCGGTCCCATCGTGTGCGAGGACGACGGGCCGATGCCGATCTTGAAGATGTCGAAAACGCTGATGAACACATGACCCTCCCGAAGCCGCCGGCGTGTCGCCGGTGCGCGCGGATCTCTCCCGCACCCGCCGCGCGGCGGCGATCATGCGTCGGGAATCGGCCCGTGTCACCCGTTGCCGGGAAGCGTGACGGATTGGGGAAAATCCCTGTCGCTTTCGCAGGTCGCGACAAAGGGCTCAGGCGTCCCCCTTAGGCATCTTCGGGCCACAGGAAGGCGTAGACGGCGAGCGAGAAGCCGATGTGCTCGGCGAGCAGCGCCACGGCGCCGGCGCTGTCGCGGGCGAGCGTCGCCTCCATCAGGGCGGTGTGATGGGTAAGGCCGAGCGTGCGCCCGACCAGGGCGCGGAGATCGGCCATGGCCGCCGGGGAGAGCCCGTGCCGGCCGGCTGGGTCGAACAGCATGTGCCGGTGATGGCGCTGCAACTGCTCGGTGATCTGCTGCTGGAAGCGGGCAAGGCTGTCGGAGCGTCCGGCCGACAGCAGCGCGGCGTGGAAGGCATCGTGCCGTTCCTCCCACAGCGACATGCCGGCATCGTCGGCGCCGGGCTCCGGGGGCGGGGTTAGCGACAGGCGGTGATGGGCGGCGACGATCCGTGCTTCCCAGTCGGCGTCTCCCGCCTCGATGGAGCGCACCAGCAGCGTCTCCTCCACGGTGCGGCGGGCAAGCTGCAGGTCGCGGATCGCGGCGGCGGAGACCGGCGCCACCCGGTAGCCGCGATTGCGCTCGGAAACCACCAGCCCTTCCGCCTCCAGCCGCGACAGCGCCTCGCGCAGCGGCGTCCAGCCGAGGCCGTAGCGCGCCTTCAGTCCGGCGACGACCAGCGACGCGCCCGGCGCGATGCGGCTGCGCAGCAGGTCGGCCTTCAGCCGTTCATAGGCTTCCTCGGTCTTGGCCATGGGCTTCCGTGCGGCGCCGCCGAACCCTCCGGCGTGCTGGTTTCGATATAATCAGGCGTATTATATATAATCCTTGGCACCTGTCGTCCACCCTGTTAGGATCGCCCGCGTCAGGACAGGAGACGGACATGCTGACAGGCCAGGACGCGGCCGGCGGAGCCTCGAACGGGGCTCCCGACATTGCCGCACGCGACCGCGACGACCCGCTTGCCGGCAAGCGCGCGCTCTTCTCGATCCCTGACGGCGTGATCTATCTCGACGGCAATTCGCTCGGCGTGCTGCCGAGCGCCGTGCCCGCCCGCCTCGCCGAGGCGGTTGCGAAGGAGTGGGGCGAGAGCCTCATCCGCGCCTGGAACGAGCATGGCTGGATCGACCTGCCGCAGCGTGTCGGCGACCGTATCGCCCGCATCATCGGCGCTGCGCCCGGACAGGTGACCGCCTGCGACAGCACGTCGGTCAATGTCTTCAAGGTTCTGGCGGCCGCGCTGGCGCTGCGCCCCGAGCGCAAGGTGATCCTCTCCGACAGCGGCAACTTCCCGACCGACCTCTACATGGCGCAGGGCCTGCGCGACCTGCTCGGCCGGGGCCACGAGTTGAAGATTGTCGCGCCGGAGGAGGTCGAGGCGGCGATCAGCGAGGATGTCGCCGTCGTCATGCTGACCGAGGTCGACTACCGCACCGGCCGCCTGCACGACATGGCGGCGATCACCGCGATCGCCCATGCCGCCGGCGCGCTGACCATCTGGGACCTTGCCCACTCGGCCGGCGCCCTGCCGGTGGAGCTGGATGCGGCCGGCGCGGATTTTGCCGTCGGCTGCGGCTACAAATACCTGAACGGCGGGCCCGGCGCTCCGGCCTTTCTCTATGTCGCGCAGCGCCATCTCGATCATGTCGCGCCGCCGCTGACCGGCTGGATGGGCCATGCCGCGCCCTTCGCCTTCGATCTCGACTACCGCGCCGATACCGGCATCGGCCGCATGCGCGTCGGCACGCCGCCGATCCTGTCGCTGACGGCGCTGGAGGCGGCGCTCACCGCTTTTGACGGCGTCGACATGGCGGCGCTGCGCGCCAAGTCCATCTCGCTGTCCGAGCTGTTCCGTTCCGAGGTCGAGCGCCGCTGTCCGGAGTTGGAGCTCGCCAGCCCCCGCGATCCGCGCGCGCGCGGCAGCCAGGTCTCGTTCCGCTTCGAGCAGGGCTATGCCTTGATGCAGGCGCTGATCGCCCGCGGCGTCATCGGCGACTTCCGCGCGCCGGACATTGTCCGCTTCGGCTTCACCCCGCTCTACCTCTCCCATGCCGATGTGATGGCCGCTTGCGACATCCTCCAGGAGATCATGGAGACGCGCGCCTGGGACCGGCCGGAGTTCCACAAGCGGGCGAAGGTCACATGAGCGGCGAGGGAGGAGAGATGGACACGCGCAGCCCCTATGCCAGCGGCCCCTTCGATCCGGCCGAGGACGGCGCCGAGATGGAATTCGACGGTCGCATGTCCTATGGCGACTATCTGTGCCTTGGCCGCATCCTGACGGCGCAGAACCCGCTGTCCGAGGCCCATGACGAGATGCTGTTCATCATCCAGCATCAGACGTCGGAACTGTGGATGAAGCTCGCCATCCACGAACTGGCCGCCGCCAAGGCGCGCATCGCCGCCGACGACCTGCCGCCGGCCTTCAAGATGCTGACCCGCGTCTCGCGGATCTTCGAACAGCTCACCGGCGCCTGGCAGGTGCTGCGCACCATGACGCCCTCGGAATACACCCTGTTTCGCGGCGATCTCGGCCAGTCCTCCGGCTTCCAGTCGCATCAGTACCGGGCGATCGAGTTTCTCGCCGGCAACAAGAACGCGGCGATGATGCGCCCGCATGCGCATGTGCCGCGCATTCATCACTGGCTCGACCACATCCGCCGCGACACCAGCATCTATGACGAGGCGATCCGCCTGCTCGCCCGCTCCGGCCTGCCGGTCGACGAGGCGCATCTGGCCCGCGACGTCTCGCAGCCCTATGAGCGCAACGACAGCGTCGCCCGCGCCTGGCTGGAGGTCTATCGCGACCCGCACCGCTACTGGTCGCTCTATGACCTCGCCGAGAAGCTGGTCGATTTCGAGGACTATTTCCGCCGCTGGCGCTTCAACCACGTCACCACGGTGGAGCGCATCATCGGCTTCAAGCGCGGCACCGGCGGCACCTCCGGCGTCATGTATCTGCGCCGGATGCTGGAAGTGGTGCTGTTTCCCGAATTGTGGGAGATCCGCGCCGACATGTGAGCGCGGCGCGCACTATGCCTTCGGGAACGGGGCCGGCCTTGGGAGGGGCTTGATGGAAACGGGCGTCATGGGAGGGGCTTCATGCCGACGGGACTGATCGACATCACGCCGCCGCTGCGTCCGGGCGCTGCGGTGTTTCCGGGCGATGCGCCCTACCGGGTGGAGAGAACCTTCGCCATCGGCCCCGGCTGCCCGGTCAACGTCACCGCCGTCTCGCTCTCCACCCATTGCGGCGCCCATGCCGACGCGCCGCTCCATTACGATGCGGCCGGCGCCGCGATCGATGCCCTGCCGCTGGCGGGCTTCATCGGCCCGGCCCGGCTGATCGATGCGCGCGGGGAGGGCCCGCTCTGCCTGCCTCACGAAATCGAGCGATATCTCGACGGCGCGCCGCCGCGCGTGTTGCTGCGCCTTGCCGAAACGCTCGATCCGCAGGTCTGGCCCGAAGGCTTTCGCGCGCTTGACCCCGAGACGGTGGACCTGCTCGCCGCGCATGGCGTGCGTCTCGTCGGTGTCGACGTCCCGTCCGTCGATCCCGAAACCTCGAAGGATCTGCCCGCCCATATGGCATTCCGGCGCCACGACATGCGGATTCTGGAAAATCTCGCCCTCGCGCATGTCGAAACCGGGGATTATGAGTTGATCGCCCCGCCATTGAAGCTAGAAGGGCTCGACGCGGCGCCGGTGCGCGCCCTGTTGCGGCGCCTTTAGGGCGCGCGACAATGCCAGCGGCAGGAAGAGCGGCCGGAAAGGCCGCCGCATCGGACCGAACGGTCCCGGCGAGGGTAGGATGAGCGGACAGGACACGATGCTGGAGGTCAAGGACCTCGTGATGAGCTATGGCGGCTTCCGCGCCGTCGACGGCTGCAGCTTCTCCGTGCGCGAGGGCACGATCACCGGACTGATCGGACCCAACGGTGCCGGCAAGACGACGACGTTCAACATGGTGGCCGGCGCCATTCCGCCGACCTCCGGGCGCATCCGCTATCTCGGGCGCGACGTCACCGGCCTTTCCACGGACAAGCGCTTCCATCTCGGCCTGGTGCGCACCTTCCAGATCCCGCACGAATTCCACCGGCTGACGGCGCTGGAGAACCTGATGATGGTGCCGCCGCGCCAGTCGGGCGAGGGGCTGCTCGCCAACTGGCTGTCGCCGGGCCGGGTGCGCGCCGACGAGGAGCGGGTGCAGGCCCGCGCGCTCGAGACGTTGGCCTTCCTGGAACTGTCGCATGTGGCGGACGAGCGCGCCGGCAACCTGTCCGGCGGCCAGAAGAAGCTGCTGGAGCTCGGCCGTACCATGATGACGGACGCCAAGCTCGTGCTGCTCGACGAGCCGGCCGCCGGCGTCAACCGCACCCTGCTGCGCAAGCTGGAGGAGAAGATCGCCATTCTCAACCGCGAGCGCGGCTACACCTTCGTCCTCATCGAGCACGATATGGAGATGATCGAGAAGCTTTGCGATCCGGTGATCTGCATGGCCGAGGGGCGGGTGCTGATCGAGGGCGACTTCGCCACCGTGCGCTCCGACCCGCGGGTGCTGGAAGCCTATCTTGGCGAGAGCGTGGGAGATGCCGCATGAGCGACATTCTCGACATGCGCGACGTCGTCGGCGGCTATGGCGAGGCCGACATCCTGCAGGGCGTGACCCTGCGCGCGGCCCCGTCCGAAATCGTCGTCATCGTCGGCCCGAACGGCGCCGGCAAGTCGACGGCGATGAAGGCGATCTTCGGCCTGCTGCATGTGCGCGGCGGCACGATCCGGGTGGACGGGGCCGACGTCACCGGCCTTGAGCCCAACCGCATCGTCGAGGCCGGCGTGTGCTACGTGCCGCAGGTCAACAACGTCTTCCGCGAGATGACGGTGCACGAGAACCTGGAAATGGGCGCCTTCCTGCGCTCCGGCGACCTGTCGGCCGCCTATGACCGGGTCTATGCCCTGTTCCCCGACCTCAAGGAGCGGCGCAAGGCGCTCGCCGGCAACCTGTCCGGCGGCCAGCGCCAGATGGTCGCCATGGGCCGCGCCCTGATGCTGGAGCCCAAGCTGCTGCTGCTCGACGAGCCGACGGCCGGGCTTTCGCCGAAATACATGGAGCAGATCTTCCAGATCTGCCGCGACGTGCGCGACACCGGCGTGACCATCCTCCTGGTCGAGCAGCACGCCAAGCAGGCGCTCGCCTTCGCCGATCGCGGCTATGTGCTCGCCTCCGGCGCCAACCGGCACGAGGGCACGGGTGCCGAGCTCCTCGCCGACGAGGATGTCGCAGCCATGTTCCTGGGAGGCTGATCGCCATGGGTGCGATGGAAATCGTCAACTTCTACCTGGTGCCGGGCATCGTCGTCGGGTCGATCTATGCGCTCGGCGCGGTCGGCATCACCCTGGTCTTCGCGATCCTGCGCTATGCCCATCTCGCCCATGGCGACCTTGCCACGCTCGGCGCCTTCCTGGCGCTGGCCGTGGTCACGCTGGGCGGCGTCTCTCCCTATGTCGCGCTGCCGGTGGCGATGGCGGTGACCGCGGCGGTCGCCGTCGGCATCGACAGGACCTTCTACGCCTATCTGCGCGAGCGGCCGAAGATCGTCACGGTGATGGCCTCGCTCGGCGTCGCCTTGATGGTGCGTGCCGTCGTGCAGATCGTATGGGGGGTCGATTCCCAGACCTATACCCGCGGCATCGTGCGGCCCGAGAACTGGTTCGGCATTCGCATCCGCGACCGCGAGCTGATCACCGTTCTGGCCATGGTCGGGCTTGTCGTCGCGCTGCAGCTCTTCCTGAAATACAGCAAGTGGGGCAAGGCGATGCGGGCGATGTCCGACAATCCGGACCTTGCGCTCCTGTCGGGCGTCGACAACCGCAAGGTCGTGCTGCTCACCTGGACGATCGTCGGCGCCCTGTGCGCGGCGGCCGGCGTCTTCCTCGGCCTCAACTACGAGCTCAAGGCGATGATGGGCTGGTCGATGCTGCTGCCGATGTTCGCCGCCGCCATTCTCGGCGGTGTCGGCCGCGTCGAGGGCGCGGTGCTCGGCGGGCTGATCGTCGGCATCGCCGAGGAGATGTCGGCGCTTGTCCTGCCGACCGAATACAAGGCGGCGACTGCCTTCGCCATCCTGCTGTTGATGCTCCTTGTGCGGCCGACCGGCCTGCTCAAGGGCAAGGTCTTGTAAGGAGGTCGCGCGCGATGGAATGGCTCGGCTTCGTCAACTACGCCGTCTTCATGGCGATCTTCATCGGCATCTATGCGCTGCTGGCGCTGGGGCTGAACATCCAGTGGGGCTATACCGGCCTCTTTAACGCGGGCATCGCCGGCTTCTTCGCCGTCGGCGCCTACACGTCCGCGATCCTGACCACGCCCTTCGTGCCGGGGCGCGTCGGCGGCTTCGACCTGCCGGTGCCGGTCGGTTGGCTGGGCGCGATGGTGGCGGCCGGGCTGATCGCCTGGCCGATCGGCAAGATCTGTCTGCGCCTGCGCTCCGACTATCTCGCCATCGCCACCATCGGCGTCGCCGAGATCATCCGCCTCGTCGTCAAGTCGGAAGGCTGGCTGACCAATGCGGCGCGCGGCATCACCAACATCCCGCGCCCCTTCGGCGACCTTGCCTATACAATGTCGCAGCTTGCCTATCTCGCCATCGTCGCCGGCGTGCTGCTCGCCGCCTATCTCCTGGTCGAGCGGCAGTTCGCCTCGCCCTGGGGACGGATGATGCGGGCGATCCGCGACAACGAGGATGCGGCGCGGGCCATGGGCAAGGACGTGCCCTATCGGCGGCTCGAGGCCTTCATCTTCGGCTCGGCACTGATGGGGCTCGGCGGCGCGCTCTTCGTCCATTTCAACCGCACGATCACGCCGGAGGCGATCGACCCGATGGTCGCGACCTTCCTGGTCTGGATCATGCTGATCCTCGGCGGCTCGGGCAACAATCGCGGCGCCATTCTCGGCGTTGCCGTGGTCTGGATCATCTGGTCCGTGTCGGAGATCGTCACCGACCGGCTGCCGCATGAATACGCGGTCAAGGCGAAGTACCTGCGCGTCTTCCTGATCGGCCTGATGCTGCAACTGGTGCTGCGTTTCCGCCCCGAGGGGCTGCTGCCCGAGCCGCGGGGCAAGGGGCGCCGGCCGGAGGCCGCGGCGCAAGGTGCACGCCCGCCGGCGGCATCCGATTGAGGCTTGTGAGGGCGGCGCGTTTCGGTTGAAACTGCCGCCACCGGGCAGCCGGGCGACCGGCTGCCGCAAGCGCGGAAAGCGGCATCCACGGCACGGCCTGCGGGCCCCGGGAGCCGCCTCCGCGAGACAGCGAACGGCCGGCGAGACTTCGCACCGGCCGGATAACCACAAGGTGGAGGTTCATCATGAAGACGTTGCGTATCGCGGCCCTCGCCGCCCTTCTGGGAGCGACGGCGCTTGCGGCGCCCGCCCATGCGGACGTGAAGATCGGCCTGCTCGGCGGCATTTCCGGTCCGATCGCCGCCATGGCCCCGGCGATGATCGACAGCGCCAATCTCGCCATCAGCCAGGTCAACGAGGCCGGCGGCATCCTCGACGGCCGCAAGCTGATCGGCGTCGTCGGCGACAGCGCCTGCAACCCGCAGAACGCCACCGACGCGGCGACCAAGGCGGTCAACCTGGAAGGCGTCATCGCCATCGTCGGCCCGCATTGCTCCGGCGCCGTGCTCGCCGCCGCCAATTCGGTGACCATCCCCGCCGGCGTCACCATCGTCACCCCGTCGGGCACCTCGCCGGAGATCACCACGCTGCAGGACAACGACACCGTCTTCCGCACCGTGCCCTCCGACGACTATCAGGGCCGGGCGCTCGCCCGCACCCTGCTGGAGCGCGGCACCACGAAGGTGGCGGTCGCCTATCTCAACAATGACTACGGCAAGGGCCTTGCCGAGGCGTTCCGCGCCGAGTTCGAGGAAAAGGGCGGCGAGATCGCCGGCTTTGCCGCGCATGAGGGCGAGCGGGCGTCCTACCGCTCCAACCTGGCCGACCTCGCCGCCGGCGGCGCCGACACGCTCGTCATTCTCGACTATGGTGACGGCTCGGGCCTGACCATGCTGCGCCAGGCGCTGGAAAACGGCTTCTTTGAGAACTTCGTCGGCGGTGACGGCATGAAGTCCGACGCGCCGATCCGCGAGCTCGGGGCCGACAACCTGACGACCTTCATCGCCTCCGCGCCGGTCGGCCAGCAGTCGGACGCGCTGGAAGTCTTCAACAAGGCCTTCTCCGACATCGGCGGCGATCCGAATGCGATCTTCGTCACCACGTCCTATGACGCGACCTTCATGCTGGCGCTGGCCATCGAGAAGGCCGGCGCCGACAAGTCGAAGGTCTCGGCGGCGCTGCGCGAGATCTCCAACGGCGAGGGTGAGCCGATCCTGCCGGGCGAGTGGGCCAAGGCGAAGGAGCTGATCGCTGCCGGCACCGCCATCGACTATCGCGGCGCGGCCGGCGAGCACAATTTCGACGAGGCCGGCGACGTGCCGGGCGCCTATGCGCTGTTCAAGGTGTCGGGCAGCACCTTCGAGGTCATCGCCGAAATGGAGTGAGTCCCGATCCGGCCGGGGCGGTTCGCTCCGGCCGGATTCTCCCCTCAATGGGGAGCCGAAAACGAAACGGCGGCCTTACGAGGGGCCGCCGTTTTCGTGTCGCCTGTCGGGATCGGCGCTGTCTGCGTCTCAGGTCTGCCTGCGCCTCAGGCGCCAGGGTCTCTATGCGCCTCAGGCGCCGGCGCCCTGCAGGCTCGTCGCCTTGCTCTGCGCGGCGATCTCCGGATCCATCTTCAAGAGGAAGCGGATCTCGGTGCGGTCCTCGGCCAGCTCGGCGATGGTGTGGGAATCGAGCACCGTCATGAAGGCCTCGAGCGCCTCGTGCAGCAGCCCGTTGAAGCCGCAGGAGGTGATCAGCGGACAGTCCTTGCGGCCCGACTCGAAACACTCAGCCAGCAGGAAGCTTTCTTCCGCCGCGCGGACCACTTCGCCGACGGTGATCTCCACCGCCGGGCGGGCGAGCAGGATGCCGCCGTTGCGGCCGCGCAGGGTGCGCACGAAGCCGCCATCGACAAGAACCTTGAGGATCTTGAAGAGATGGGTCTCCGACATCTCGAAGCTGGCCGCGATATCCGCGACACGGCTTGGCGATCCGGGATTTGCCGCACAGTAAATCAGGGTGCGGACGGCGTAGTTGGTCTGCTGGGTCAGGCGCATGGGCATAGATATGCGGTGCCGGGGCGCCCGCGTCAACGGCTTTGACGAAAAAACCTAACCAAATGAGTCAAGTTTACGCGCGCCATTGTGCCGCAGCGGCAGTTCGAGGGGCTTTCGGACCGCATCGGGATGGCCGTTCCGTCTGGACGTCGTGGCCGGTTTCGGGTCGCGGCTTCGCCTTGCCCGGAATGACGAAAAGAGAGGGCGGCGCGCAGGAGGACGCAAAGAGGGGCGTGAGTGAGGCGGGCGGGGAGGCGGGCGTGAGGCGGGAGCGCTTCGCCACCTCCCCGGCTGTCATACCTGCGAAGGCAGGTATCCAGTATCCGCCGGGGCGGAGGGTGGCGTGACGGCGGCAACCTCCGACCGCCCGGCGGTAGCGCCGAAGCTTGAGCCTCGCGACCTGTGGTTACTGGGCCCCTGTTTTCGGCTTCACTGAGACCGGGACGACAGCCGAGGAGTAGGGCTCGGCCGGCGCGCCCTCTCCATCGCTCTGGCAGCCAATAGCCCCCGGCTCTCCGGCTTCGCCTGCGGCCGGGGTGACCTCCGAGGGTGGGGCGTGGCCGTGCCTCCCCCACGGCTGTCATCAACTCATATCGTTGAGGTGGTCTCTCGTTCTGGCGTTGAGGATGACGACGATCTTTCTCATGAGGGCTGTGAGGGCGACGATTGGCTTCTTTCCGTTTGCGATCAGCCTGTGGAAGACGG
>NZ_FYAU01000035.1 GCF_900185725.1 Stappia sp. TSB10P1A
CCGTCTTCCACAGGCTGATCGCAAACGGAAAGAAGCCAATCGTCGCCCTCACAGCCCTCATGAGAAAGATCGTCGTCATCCTCAACGCCAGAACGAGAGACCACCTCAACGATATGAGTTGATGACAGCCGTGGAATGGAGCGAACTCCTTCCGTCTCACGTCCGCCTGACGGCGCTTGCCGTGTCCATCCCCACGAACGTTCGTGCCTCCCCGGTCCCGGATCGTCGGCCTTCGGCCTCGTCCGGTATGACAGCCGGGGAGGTGGCGACGCCGTCCCGCCTCGTGCCCTCCTGCGCTCCTCCCTCTCCCCGCGTCGTCTCGCCTCACGCGCCTCTTGCGAGGTCCGATTTTGCGGTGCAATATATGCAAGGCCGATGGGAGAGGAGTGCCTCTGCCATCCGATTGCCGCGATTGCGTCTGATTTCTCTCATATATCTTGGTGAAATAGCCCTGCTCGCCTGACTTCGTGGGGGGCGGGCCTTCGTGCGGCAGAGGCGCCGCATGCTGCGCCTGCACAGGAGGCCGAGCCGCCGGAAACCGGCAGGCCGGCCGCTCGCACGGATGGCGGCAGGGTGCGCGGAGCGACCGGAAGGCCCGAGGGCCGGCCCGGGCGCGTCCTTGCGCTGTCTCGCCCAGATCCCGAGAACCGTTTCCGAGGTGCCAGCAGGTCCCATGCCGACAATCGACAAGCGCCGCTTTCTGACGTCCAGTGCCGGATTTCTCTCCTTCCTGATGGCCAGCACCGCCTTTTCCGCCTTTGCGCAGGAGACAGACGCGCAGGAGGCGGGCGCGCAGGAGGCGGGCGCGCAGGAGGCAGGCGCGCAGGAGGCGGGCGCGCCTGCCCCAGGCGGGGCGCCGGCCGGCACGCCGTTCGACTGGGAGGCCCTGGTCGCGCGGATGAAGGCAAGAGCGGCCGAGTCCTACCGCGACGAGCCGGCGGATCTGCCGGAGGCGGTCGCCGGGCTCGACTACGACGCCCACCGCGCGATCCGCTTTCGGCCCGACCGCGCGCTGTGGAAGGACGACAAGCGCAATTTCGAGCTCCAGGCGTTCTATCCTGGCTGGGTCTTCGCCCATACGGTCGACCTGTTCGAGATCGTCGGGGGCCAAGCCTATCCGATGGGCTTTGCCGCCGGCGATTTCGAGTATCGCCCGCCGCTCGACCCGGCGGTCTTCGACGGGTTCGCCTTTCCGGGTGCGGCCGGCTTCCGCCTGCATTACCCGCTCAACCGCACCGACTATCGCGACGAGCTGATCACCTTCCTCGGCGCCAGCTATTTCCGCGCGCTGGGCCGGGGCACCGTCTACGGCGCGTCGGCGCGCGGCCTTGCGGTCGATACGGCCGCGGGCAGCGCGGAGGAGTTCCCGCGCTTCAGCCGCTTCTATATCGAGCGGCCGGAGACGGATGCGCGCGAGATCCGCTTCTATGCCGAGCTGGAGAGCCCGCGCGTGTCGGGCGCCTATGCTTTCACCATTCTTCCCGGCACCGAGACCCTGATCGACGTGGAGGCGGCGATCTTCCTGCGTGACGACGTCTCGCGGCTCGGCCTTGCGCCGCTCACCTCGATGTATCTGTTCGGCGAGAACGACCGGACCGGCTTCGACGACTTCCGCCCGGAGGTGCACGACAATGACGGCCTCGCCATCCTGCGGGCCAGCGGCGAACGCGTCTGGCGGCCGCTGACCAATCCGGCGCGGCTGCAGCTCTCCGTCTTCGGCGAGACCAATCCGCGCGGCTTCGGCCTGTTGCAGCGCGACCGCGACGCCGACAACTATCTGGACACGGAAGCGCATTACGAGCGCCGTCCCTCCGTCTGGGTCGAGCCGGTCGGCGACTGGGGCGAGGGCGCGGTGCTGCTTGCCGAAATCCCCTCCGACTCGGAGGCGAACGACAATATCGTCGCCTTCTGGATGCCGGAGAACGGCCTGACGGCCGGCTCCGAACACCGCTTGCGCTACCGCATGACCTGGGCGCTGGACGTGGAGGGCGACGTGCCGCTGGCGCGGGCGCTGCGCACCCGCACGGGCCATGGCGGGGTCGCCGCCGTGGCGCATGACGAGGACACCCGCAAGTTCCTGGTCGACTTCGACGGCGACACCCTGGCCGGGCTGGGCGAGGAGGCGCCGATGGACGTCCGCCTCTCCCTCAGCAACGGCGAGGTGGTCCACCAGATTCTGAGCAAGATCGCGGGGAACGATATGTGGCGCCTCATAGTTGATGTGAGGCGGATCGACGCCGACAAGCCGGTCGAGCTGTCCGCCGCACTCATTCTCGAGGGCAAGACCCTCTCCGAAACCTGGACCTATCAATGGGGACAAACGAGATGATCGCCGACACCGGTTCCGCGGAAGCCGCGTTCCGGCCGGGCCCGGCCGGAGCGCGTCAGGCTTTCCTCGACGCGCTGCGCCGGCAGTTCTGCCGCCATGACCTCGACGACGAGACGCTGGAGCAGGCGGTGAGCGAGGCCGTCGGCCACCTGTCGCAAGATGCGGCGGGCGAGGGGCGGGACGCCCTGCTCGAGCGCCTCTTTGAGGGACGCGCCGACGCGGCCCTGCACCGGTCGGTGGTCGCCTCGCTGTGCCTGCCGGCACCGAGGGCGCCGCTGCAGATGCCGACGCAGATGCTCGAGCGTCCGCCCGTCCTGCCGCGGCTCGCCGCGCTGCGGGCGTTTGCCCGCCGGCGCATCGGCGAGCGCTGAGACCAGAATTTTCAGAAAAGGGCTCTGGCGGATGGAACCGGCTGTCTCGACGTCTTCGCTTCGCGAGAGCCTTGCCGTCGGCCTGCGCCGGACCGCGGCGATCGTACTGACGCTGGGCCTCACGGTCGCCGCTGCGGCCATGTTCGGCTCGGTGGCGGTTGCCGACGGGTTCGACTGGGTCGACGTGGTCCGGGTCTCGCTGGTCGCCTTCTGTGCGCTGTGGCTGTCGTGGGGCGCCTGTATCGGCATTCTCGGACTGATCTTTCCGAGCGACGAGGTGCCGGCCCGGAACGGTCCCCCCGAGGGACGCACCGCGATCGTGATTCCGGTCTACAACGAGGCGGCGGATGCGGTCTTCGCCCGTCTCGAGGCGATGTACCGGGCGCTGGACGAGATCGGCGCGCTGGAGTGCTTCGACTTCCATGTCCTGTCGGACTCCACCCGCGAGGAGGCGGCGGCGGACGAGCGCCGGCTGTATCGGCAGGCCGTCGCGGAGCTTTCGGCAGCGGGGCGGCTCTACTATCGCCACCGCTCGCCGAACACCGGACGCAAGGCCGGCAACATCGCCGACTTCATCCGCAGCAGCGGCGGCGCCTACGAGTACATGCTGGTGCTCGACGCCGACAGCCTGATGAGCGCCGAGACGATCGTCGAGATGGTGCGGCGGATGGAGGCGGTGCCCGATCTCGGCCTGCTGCAGACGGTGCCGCGCATCATTGGCCGCAAGACGCTGTTCGGGCGCATGATCCAGTTCTCGGCGAATTTCTACTCGCCGGTGTTCTCGCGCGGCGTCGCGGCGCTGCAGGGGCGCCAGGGGCCGTTCTGGGGCCATAACGCGCTGATCCGCACGCGCGCCTTCGCGGCGACCTGCGGGCTTCCCGCGCTCGCCGGAAAGCCGCCCTTCGGCGGCGAGATCCTGTCCCACGACACGGTGGAAGCGGCGATGCTGGCGCGCGGCGGCTGGCGGGTGCGGCTCGATACGGATCTCGACGGCTCCTACGAGGAAGCGCCGGCCAACCTGATCGAATATGCCAAGCGCGACCGGCGCTGGTGCCAGGGCAACCTGCAGCACGCGCGGGTCCTCGCGGCGCCCGGCCTGCCGTTCTGGAGCCGGGTCAACCTGCTGCAGGGCATCATGGCCTATCTCGCCTCGCCGGTCTGGCTGATGTTCCTGCTGGCCAGCATCGCCGCGCCGCTGTTCGCGCCGGCGCCGGTCTATTTCGTCTCCGGCTCGCCGTTTCCGCGCTTTCCCCATCCGGAGACGGAAAAGGGGCTGGCGCTGCTGTTCGGCGTGGTCGCGCTGCTGATCCTGCCCAAGGCGCTGTTGCTGCTGCGCGCCGTCCTGACCGGCGGGGCGAAGGAGTATGGCGGTGCGGGGCGGGCCTCGCTTTCCGCGCTCTACGAGCTGCTGCTCGCCTCGCTGCTCGCCCCCATCCACATGATGTTCCAGAGCCGCTCGGTGTTCCAGGTGCTGTCGGGAGCCGATTTCGGCTGGCCGTCGAGCGAGCGGGAGGACGGATCGCTCGATCTGGCGACCAGCGCCAGGGCGAGCTGGTGGATGGTCCTGTTCGGAATGGCGACGCTGGTCTTCGCCTATCACTACGCCGCCGACCTTCTGGTCTGGCTGCTGCCGATCGCCTTGCCCCTGGTGCTGGCGCCGCTGGTGATCTGGTGGACGGCATCGCCCTCGGCGGGCGCGCGGGCGCGCCGGCGCGGCGTGTTCCTGACCCCGCAGGAGGGGCGGGAGGTTCCGCTGATCGCGGCGGCTGCGCACGCGCTCGCGGGCCACCGCCGTTCGCCGCCGATCGCCGGGAGCGCACGGAGCGCGGCCTGACACGAGGCGCCGCGCGCCATCGGCCGCCGCCTGTCATCATCCCGTAACGAGAACGGCTTACCCGGCTCACTTCAAGGCAACTTGAGGCGAGTCGGAGGTGGTGATGCTGTCGGGTCAGGCGTCGAACAGGAAATCGGTCAATGCGGGGCGGGGGGCGCTGCTCGGCCGGGCGGTGCATCGCAACAAGGCCTTGTCCGGGGAAGGCGCGCTGGAACGGCTGTTCACCTTCGCCTTCAAGGGGCTGGTCTATCCGCAGATCTGGGAAGACCCCGAGATCGACATGGACGCGCTGGAGATCGGCCGCGACCACAAGGTGGTGACCATCGCTTCGGGCGGCTGCAACGTGCTGTCCTACCTGACGGCCGATCCGGCCAGCATCACCGCCGTCGACCTCAACCGCGCGCATGTGGCGCTGACCCGGCTGAAGCTCGCCGCGGTCAGGCACCTGCCGGGGCACGACGCCTTCTACCGCTTTTTCGGCAAGGCGGACGAGAAGGGCAATGTCGAGGCCTATGACCGCTTCCTGCGCGAGCGGCTCGACCCGGAAACCCGCGACTACTGGGAAAAGCGCGACCTGACGGGGCGCAAGCGCATCACCCTGTTCGCCCGCGACCTCTATCACCACGGGCTGCTCGGCTATTTCATCGGCGCCGGCCATTTCGTCGCCCGCGCCTATGGCATCGACCCCAGGGACATGCTGCGCGCCCGCTCGCTGGAGGAGCAGCGCACCTATTTCGACAAGGCGCTGGCGCCGCTGTTCGACAAGCGGATGGTCCGCTGGGCGACGTCGAAGCGCGTCTCGCTCTACGGGCTCGGCATTCCGCCGGCGCAGTATGAGGCGCTGGCCGGCAGCGGCACCGGCGGCATGGCGGCGGTGCTGCGCGAGCGGCTGGAGCGGCTGGCCTGCGACTTCCCGCTGTCGGAGAATTATTTCGCCTGGCAGGCCTTCGGCCGCGGCTATGCGAATGACGAAGCCGGCCCGCTGCCGCCCTATCTGCGGCGCGACCACTTCGAGGCGATCCGCGCCCGCGCCGACCGGGTGCGCGTGGTCAACCGCTCCTTCACCGACTATCTGGCGGCGCAGGAAGAGGCGAGCGTCGACCGCTACATCCTGCTGGATGCGCAGGACTGGATGACCGACGGCGCGCTCAACGCCCTGTGGGCGGAGATCACCCGCACGGCCCGTCCCGGCGCGCGCGTCGTCTTCCGCACGGCGGCCGAGCCGAGCCTGCTGCCCGGCCGCGTCGCGCCGGAGATCCTGGAGAAGTGGCGCTACGATGCGGAGCGCTCGCGCAAGCTCGGCTATATGGACCGCTCGTCGATCTATGGCGGCTTCCACCTCTATATCCGCGACGCGGCATGACCGTGCGGGACGGGGCTGAGGCAGGGACCTCCGGCGGCGCGGAGCTGATGGACGGCATCTACCGCTGGCAGCGGCATGTCTATGACGCGACGCGCAAATACTATCTGCTCGGTCGCGACCGGCTGATCGACGAGCTCGCCCCGCCGCCGGGCGGCACCGTGCTGGAACTGGGCTGCGGCACGGCGCGCAACCTGGTGCTGGCGGCGCGCCGGCACCCGCAGGCGCGGTTCTTCGGCATCGACATCTCGGAGCAGATGCTGGAGAGCGCCCGCGGCTCGATCCGCCGCGCCGGGCTTGAAGGCCGGGTGCATGTGGCGCAGGGCGATGCGACGGCGTTCGATACAGAGGCGCTGTTCGGCGCCTCGCGCTTCGACCGGGTGTTCTTCTCCTACAGCCTGTCGATGATCCCGCCCTGGCGCGAGGCGCTCATGGCCGGGGCCGGCGCGCTGGCCCCCGGCGGCGGGGTGCATCTCGTCGACTTCGGCATGATGGAGGCCTGGCCGGGCCTGATGCGGGCGCCGTTCCGCGCCTGGCTGGCGGCCTTCCATGTGACGCCGCGCGCGGAGCTGGGCGAGGCGCTTGCCGCCTGCGCGGCGGCCGTCGGCGGCAAGGCAAGCTTCCGCCGCCTGCATGGCGGCTACGCGGTGATCGGCGATCTCAAGGCCGGTGTGGCGCGAAGCTGATCCCGCCGTTCGGCTCGCCTGCGGACAGGCGGGTGGTTGTTTCGGCGCAGCGGGGCCTTAAATTCCTCTCCGACCGGCCGTCTGCGGCCTGCGGGGCGATGCTCCAGGGCCCCGGCCATCCACGACCATGGAGCATGACAGGCATGTCCGCCACCCAGACCAAGCCCATCGATCTGCATTACTGGCCGACACCGAACGGCTGGAAGGTGACGATCCTGCTGGAGGAACTCGGCGTTCCCTATCAGGTGCATTACGTCAATATCGGTGCCGGCGACCAGTTCAAGCCGGAGTTCCTGAAGATCTCGCCAAACAACCGGATGCCGGCCATCGTCGATCCGGAAGGGCCGGGCGGCGAGCCGATCTCGGTGTTCGAGTCCGGCGCGATCCTGCAATATCTCGGGCGCAAGTTCGGCCGTTTCTATCCGGCCGACGAACGCAAGCGCGTCAAGGTCGACGAGTGGCTGATGTGGCAGATGGGCGGCTTCGGTCCGATGCTGGGCCAGAACCACCATTTCCGCGTCTATGCGCCGGAAAAGCTCCCCTATGCCATGGACCGCTATCTCAACGAGACCCACCGGCTCTATGGCGTGCTCGACAAGCAACTCGCCGGGCGCGACTTCGTCGCCGACGAATACTCCATCGCCGACATGGCGATCGTCGGCTGGGCGACCGGCTGGGAGCGCCAGGGCATGGAACTGGACAAGGACTTCCCGAATGTCGCCCGCTGGCTGGCGGCGCTGAAGGCGCGCCCGGCGGTGGAGCGCGGGCTGGCGGTCGGCCGGGAGATGCGCGAGCAGCTCAACCTTGCCAGCGACAAGGGCGCCCAGTCGGTGCTGTTCGGCCAGCGCGCGCGCTGACCCTCCACATTCGCCCACATTCGACGACGGCGCCGGGGGGATCAGTTCGCCCGGCGCCACACCTCCGTCTCGCAGAACTGCACCACCACCCGCACGCAGCCGCGCAAGGTGAGCTGGTCCCGGCCGTTCAGCGTCGCCGTCGCGTTGGCGGTGACGCCGCGGCGCGGGTCGTAGACGCGGGCACTCCAGGTGCCGGCCTTGCCGGCGGCGGGGGCAATGTCCCAGATCACCGGCATGTCCAGCAGCCTGCGGCCGCGCTTGGCGCCGTCGCGGTTGTTGATGTCGGTTGCCGTCTGCCGGGTGGTGCCGGGCGGCGGGGGAAAGTCGACGAGAAGCCCGCAAGGGGCCGCCCCGCAGGGGCCGACCCGCACGATCCCGGCATCCGGCGTCTGCCAGGTGCCGAAGATCGTCTCGTCCGCGCTGGCGGGCGAGACGAGGGAAAACAGGGCCAGTCCCCCGGCCAGAAGCCATCGATGGGGGAAGGGCGCTACTTGACCCGTTGCCAGGTCTCGCCCTTGCAGATCAGTCCGCCGAGTACGCATCCTTCAAGCTTCAGTCCCGTGTTGCCGACGAGCGTCATGACGCCGCTATAGGTCTTGCCGTCCTCGGCATTATACACCTTTCCCTTCCAGCGTCCGCCCCCGTCCGCGACCATGCCGAAGACGGTCTGGCTGCCGAGCAGCGGCCGCGAGCGCCTGGCCGGGTCCGGATTGTTGGTGTCGTTGCGCGGTTCGCGCAGCCAGACCAGCGTGCCGCACAGGGCGCCGCCGCAGGGCGCGATCTGGATGCGGGAACTGCCGCCGGGGCGGGCCCAGATGCCGTTGGCCTCGGCCGCCAGGGCCGGCGGCGCGGCCAGCACCATGGCAAGGGCGGCTGCCGCGGCGAGCGCAAGGGCCGGACCGGAACGGAGAGCAAGGACGGCCGCTGCCCGGAGACGGGACAGGAGACGGGACAGGAGACGGGGCAGGGGACGGGGCAGGGGACGGGGCAGGGACGTTTCGGCTTCGATCATGGGTTCCTCCACTGTTTAGGGATCTTTTGCATTCCCTTTACGGAAACGTAACCTACGCCTGAGCCGGGCACCTGACCAGTCGTGTCGTAGCGGCAGGCCGGCGGATTTCTGCCGCTGCGCGCCTTGCGCATTTTCGGGCCAAGTTCTTTCAAGGTTACCCGTTGGTTTCCGCGCGTTTCCGGATTTGACTCAAAGACGATTGATTTCATTGCCGTTTCGCGGAGAAATTCGTGAATCCCTCGTAAAATTTACCGCTTGTTTTCGTCTCGTTTTCTTCCTGTTAAGCGAAAATTTTAAGAGCACGTTGAAGGGCCGGCAGCACACTCGAACATGAAGATTGCGGGGAAAGATCAATCGCTTCGGGATCTTCTATCGGCAACGGGCCGGCAGGACGCCGGCCGAAAAGACGACAGACAAGGAGTGTGACATGGCTCGTTTGGACCTGGGTTCCCCCGAACTCGCAATCATGGGCGGCCAGCCCGCCGGCCCCGATATCCTGCTGCAGATGGGACTGGATTGCGCCTGCGGCCGCCACGGCGCCGCCGACCTGATCGCCGCGCACAAGTGGTTCAACATCGCGGCGGTGAAGGGCAGCCAGGACGCCGTGCGCTACCGCAAGGAAATTTCCACCGAGATGACGCGCACCGAAATCGCCGATGCCCAGCGGGCGGCCCGCGAGTGGCTGTCGCTGCATTGATCCGCGGTGGCGCAGGCCCCCGCGAGAGGGGCACTCCCGCCATCAGGATCAACCCGGCTGCGGCACTGTGAGCGCAGACCGTCCCTTTGCGCCCGCGCCGCAGCCTGTTTCCCCCGCTCCGGGGAGGATGCCGCGCCGATGCCGTGCGGCCTGCCCCGATGGTTCCCGGCCCCTGCCGGACCCGGCGAGCGGACGTTCACTCGCTCTCTTGCGGGCTTTGTCCCGGTAGCGCCTGCGCGGACGAGGGCGCCGTTCCCTCCCGCCGGCCAGAGGGCGCGCCCGTGGACGGGCTTGCTTCCGCCCTGTCCTCGCCGGTGAGTTCCAGAGCCGCGATCTCGCGGATCGCCGCCAGTTGACCGCCGAGCACGACCAGTTCGGGATGCGGCGCGATCCGGGCGATCGCCCCTTCGAGGCGGTCGATGATCTCCCGTCGGGCGTCGTTGCGTCCCTTCCTCTTGTCCATCCGGTCTCTCCTTTCGCGCGCTGGCGCGCTCCCTCCGGCTCCCGTTCGCAGCCGGCTGGTCCCGTGTTGCGTGCCGCTTGCGAGTCTCGCAAGGTCCTGCCGGGTCTCCATCATGGGTTTCCCGGATTGACGCGGCCAGCGCCCCTGCGCCGTTCTGTCGTTCAGTCGATTATCCCAAGGCGGAAGGCCTTGGCTACGAGATGTGTCTTGTTCGCGGCGTTCAACTTGCGGCGGGCGGCGGCAAAGTGGCTTTCGACCGTTTTCGGGGCGATGTCCAGAATGATGGCGGTTTCCCACTCGGTCTTGCCCTCCGCCGCCCATGACAGGCAATCGCGCTCGCGCTGCGTCAGCGGGGCGAGCGGCAGCGCCGCCGGCGTTTCCAGCAGGGCGGCGGCGCGATCGGCGGCCGAGGCCGCCAGCAGCGCCAGCGCGGGTCGTCGGGCAGGGGCAAGCTCGATCCGCTCGCCGCTCAGCGAGATGCTGCCGCGCCGGCCGGCGCCATTGGCGAAGGGCAGGGCGAAGCCGTCCGAGAGCCCGTGCTCGCGCGCCTCGCCCATCATCTGCCGGGCAAGGGCCATCCGATCCGCATCCGCACACGCCTCGCGCCAGCCGAACAGACGGTCGGCGCGCAGGACGCGGGCGATCACCGGGTCGATCTCGGCATAGCGGCGGGCGACGTAGCGCTCCAGCCAGCCGGAGGGCCAGTTGCCGAAGAAGATGGCCCTGCGCGCCTCGGCCGGCGGAGTGGAGGGGAGGGGCACAAGGCCGCACAGCGCGCGGTCGATGCCGAAGCCTGCGGTGGCCGCGGCGAGCCGGGCGCCCACCTCGTCCGGCGTGCCGGCGTGCCGGATCCGGTCAAGATGGGCGAGAAGGTCGTCGGCTTTCACGGGCTGTCCCTGCCGCCCGGCCGGCGGCGAAAACGGTCAATCGGATCGCGCGCGGGCTGGCCGTGTGCAGGCTGGCCCTGTGCAGGCTGGCCGTGTGCAGGCTGGGCATCGCGCGGTGCAAGGATCTCTCGAAAGGGGCGGCCACGGCCAACGGTGCTTTTGTCATGAACCTGTTCAATGAATGGCACGGTCTTGAAAATCGACTGTCCCCGCGTTCCCGCAAAGACGAGCGGGAGCCCGCTCGAGGCGGGAGCCCAGGGTCCCGGTTCCGACAAGTTCAGATCGGACCGACCGACGACGGAAATAGATTTTTCGTCTCGACAAGGTCGAAAGACGCGATGATCGCCCGCCAGCCTGGGCCGGGCCGCCCTTTGCCTGTGGAAACCTCGACCAGCGGAACGCGGATTTCGGCTGGCAGGGCGAGGCGGCGGGCAAAAGCGCAACTTCCCGTCTTGCCAAATGCTCGCAAATCCTCGAAAAGGGCGGCACGGAGAGGTGGCCGAGTGGTCGAAGGCGCTCCCCTGCTAAGGGAGTAGGCGTCAAAAGCGTCTCGTGGGTTCGAATCCCATCCTCTCCGCCATTCTTTCGCTCACGGCAGTCTCGCTTCGCTCGGCGCCTCCGCTGGGGCGGCCTTTCGGCCGGTCGCGCCGTTACGCTCCTGGCTCCGAGTTCGGACTTCGTCCTCTCTCTCCGTCATTGCCCGCCGCTTTCCCTCCATGATGCGATATCGCCGCCGATCGCTGCATCGCCGCCAGGCGATGCCGATTGCCGCCAACTCCACGCAGCCTGATAGACTTTGAAGATCAGCGACACCAGCAAGCCGCATCCTTGTGGAAATGTGCAGGTGTCGCCGGACGGGGCTGCACCGAACTCCATTGCGTGACTGGCGTTGATGCATTGTGTTGGTAGCCCGGCCCAGCAGCAGGGATGGTAATCGATATGCGCGTAGTCGAACATCAGGATATCAGGCTGGCGACGGAGGCCTTTGGCGATCCGAATGATCCGCCGGTGCTGCTGATCATGGGGGCCACCGCATCCATGCTTGGCTGGC
Organism: Stappia sp. TSB10P1A; assembly: GCF_900185725.1. GTDB lineage: Bacteria > Pseudomonadota > Alphaproteobacteria > Rhizobiales > Stappiaceae > Stappia. The sequence continues at coordinate 11,548 of NZ_FYAU01000035.1, forward strand.
CCGACGATTTTTGCGCCGCGCTGGCCGGGCGCGGTCTCTACGTGATCCGTTTCGATCATCGCGACACCGGGCAATCGACGACAGTCCCGCCGGGGGAGGCCACATATGCGGTGGAGGATCTGGCCGGCGATGCCGTGGCCGTTCTCGACGCCTATGGGATCGACAAAGCGCATCTGGTCGGCATGTCGCTCGGCGGATACATCGCACAGATGCTGGCGGTCGCGCAGCCGGAGCGCGCGGCCTCGCTGATCCTGATCGCATCCGAGCCGCTCGGTTGGGACGGCGCGGAGTTGCCGCATATCTCGCAGGCATTTCTCGACCACTTCGGCACGCTTGGTTCGCTCGACTGGTCGGATCGCGGGGCTATGGCGGATTTCCTTGTCGAGAGCGAAAGACTGTGTGCGGGAACCGGAGCGCCCTTCGATGAGGATCGCGAAAGGATGCGTGTCGAGCGCGTGATGTCACGAACCGAGAGCCTGCCGAGCATGTTCAACCACGGCGCACTTGCCACCCGCGAGGACTGGACCGGGCGTTTTCGGGAGATCAGGTGCCCCGTTCTGGTCATTCACGGCGCCGAGGATCCGATCCTGCCCATCGAGAACGGGAGAGCCATTGTCGGCGGCATACCCGGCGCGTCGCTTACGGTTCTCGCCGGGACCGGCCATGAGATACCCGTTTCACGGATCCCCGATATTGCGGATCAGATCGCGGTTCACGTGCGAAGCTTGCAGGTCTGATGCTTGCGTGGCGCGAGTAACGGTTTCCCCTCTCACGGCAGTGCGACGGTGGTGTGAAGGACGGTTGCATGAACCTTGCTTGCGGGAGCTGGCGAGTGCAGGCCTTCGTAGATCTGTCGCCAATCCGACATGAATCTGACTCCTGTCCATCGCAACTTGTAACCGTCAGCAAGATGGAGGCGGGAATGTTCTCTCTGAGTGGCCGCAAGGCGCTGGTTGTCGGGATCGCCAACGATCAGTCGATAGCCTATGGCTGCGCGCAGGCGCTGAGGGCCCAGGGCGCGGACCTCGCCGTCACCTGGCTGAACGACAAGGCCGAGCGCTTCGTCCGCCCTCTCGCGGAGGACCTCGGGGCCGAGATCATGCTGCCGCTCGACGTGGCCCGGCCCGGCCAGCTCGAAGCGGTGTTCGGGACAATCGCGGATCGCTGGGGACGGCTCGACACGCTGGTCCACTCCATCGCCTTCGCGCCCAAGGCGGATCTTCACGGCCGGGTGGTGGATTGTTCGGCCGAAGGCTTCGCCATGGCGATGGATGTGTCGGTCCATTCCTTCCTGCGCATGATCCGTTCGGCCGAACCGCTGATGACCGAGGGCGGCTGCTGCCTGTCGGTCAGCTTCTTCGGCTCCTCCCGCGTGGTGCGGCACTACAACATGATGGGCCCGGTGAAGGCCGCGCTGGAAAGCGCCGTCCGCTATGCCGCCGCCGAGCTGGGCGAAAAGGGCATCCGGGTGCATGCCCTGTCGCCGGGGCCGCTGAAGACCCGGGCGGCGAGCGGGATCGACCATTTCGACGAACTTCTGGCGGCCGCCTCCGAGCGCGCGCCGATCCATCACCTGGCGACGATCGAGGATGTGGGGGCCGTGGCGGCCTTCCTTGCCTCGCCCGAGGCCCGCAACCTGACCGGCGGTGTCCACGACATCGACGGCGGCTTCTCGATCACGGCCTGAGGAGACCCCCATGGCGAATGTCTTCGATCTGTTCGATCCCTTCCGCCAGTCGCAGGTTCTGCGCTCCAAGGGCGATCTCTTCTCCGCGATGCAGAAGACCATGACCGCCACCGACGGCGAGATCGATGCCGGTTCGGCCATCTTGACCGTCCTGACCACGGCCGCCTCGCGCCAGTCGGAGCGGATCGCCGATGGCCATTCGCGCCGGGCCGAAGCGGCGGTCGAGACCGCCCGCTCGCTGATGGACAAGCTGCAGGTCGCGCAGGCCGAGGGCAGGCTGCACACGGATTATGCAGAATACCTGCGCGATGCCTGGGAACGGACGATCCTGACCATGGACACGCTGCGCAAGCGCGGCGATATCTTTCTGGCGCATGAAGAGGCCGGCTGCCCGCCCGTGCTGATCTACGATTACGACGTGATCATGGATGGCCGGGACCTGCCTTATCCGTCGAACTACATGCTGCTGAAGATCCTGCCGCCCGACGGCGTCACGATCGACGACGCCCGGCGCCCCTATATCATCATCGACCCGCGGGCCGGCCACGGTCCGGGGATCGGCGGCTTCAAGGCCGACAGCCAGGTCGGGGTCGCCCTGCGGAAGGGGCATCCGGTCTATTTCGTCGCCTTCCGGCGGATGCCGGAGCCCGGGCAGTTCCTGTCCTACGTCACCCGGTCGGAGGCCGCCTTCGTGCGCGAGGTGATGCGCCGCCATCCCAGGGCGTCGATGCCCGTGGTGACGGGCAATTGCCAGGGCGGCTGGGCGACGCTGCTGCTGGCCGCCACCAATCCGGACCTGACCGGCCCCATCGTCATCAACGGCGCCCCCGTCGCGCCCTGGGCCGGCAAGGTGGGCGAGAGCCCGATGCGCTACAATGCCGGCGTGCTGGGCGGCACCTGGATCCCGATGTTCCTGTCCGATCTCGGCGGCGGCATCTTCGACGGCGCGCATCTGGTGCAGAATTTCGAGCTTCTCAATCCGGCGCGCACGCTGTTCCGCAAGTATACCGACCTCTTCCGCGACATCGACAAGGGCGACGAGGCGTTCCTCGAATTCGAGAAATGGTGGGGCGGCTTCTTCCTGATGACGGAAGCCGAGATCAAGTGGATCGTCGAGCAACTGTTCGTCGGCAACCGGCTGGTCAAGAACGAGGCCCGCATCGAGCCGGGACGCCCGGTCGACCTGAAGGCGATCCGCGCGCCGATCATCGTCTTCGCCAGCCACGGCGACAACATCACCCCGCCGCAACAGGCGCTGAACTGGGTCGCCGAAACCTATGCCGATGTGAACGAGATCCGCATCCGCGGCCAGCGCATCGTCTACATGGTGCACGAACAGGTCGGGCATCTGGGCATCTTCGTCTCGTCGCAGATCGCCAAGAAGGAGCACACGGAGGTTGCCTCCACGCTCAAGACGATCGAGGCCCTGGCCCCCGGCCTCTACGAGATGACCATCGAGGACGTGACCGAGAAGGACGGGCACACGCATTTCACCGTCGGCTTTGCGGAACGCACGCTCGACGACATCCGCGCGCTGGGCGACGGGCTGGACGACCAGCGCCCCTTTGCCGCCGTTGCCCGTGCCGCCGAGGTGCAGGCGCAGCTCTACGACGCGATCGTCCGGCCCGTGGTGCGCTCGCTGGTCACCGAGAGCGGGGCCGAGATGAGCCGCGCGCTGCATCCGATGCGCCTGACCCGCGCGCTCGCCTCCAGCAGCAACCCGGCGATGCAACCGGTCGAAGGCCTTGCCGCGAAGGTCAAGGCGGAGCGCCGCAAGGCCGCCGCCGGCAACCCCTTCCTCGCCGCCGAAGCCTTCTGGGTGCAGGGCACGGAGACCATGATCGACTTCCTGCGCGACAGTCGCGACATGGGGTACGAATTGTATTTCCATTCGATCTGGGGCAGCCCCTGGGGCCGTGCCTTCGGCCGCACCCACGAGGCGCGCCGGACCCTGAAGAACCAGAACGAGCTGCGCGGCTTGCCCGAGGTTGCCACTGCGCTGATGACCGTCGAACTGGGCGGCTTCTGCGAAGCGGTGATCCGCATGCTGGTGCTCATGGCCGAGAACCGCCGCCAGGTCCGGCGCGACCGGCTGGAGCGCTCGGCGCATGTGCTGACCAGGGATGAACCTTTCCGCAGTCTGGGCGCGGAACGCCGCGCGATGATCATCCATCAGCAGACGCTGATCGCCACGTTCGAGCCCGAGCGCGCGATCGAGACCCTGCCGCTGTTGCTGGGCGACAGGAACGAACGCGAACTGGCCATGCAGGCGGTGCAGTACATTGCCGGCGACACCGAGGAAATGTTGCCCACCACGGTGGTCCTGCTGCAGCGGTTCCGCGAGATACTGGGGCTGGATCCGCTGATCGGCAACGTCTCGCGGGATCCGCTGTCGGCGCCCGCCGAGGTCCCTCCGACACTGGAGCCGGCAGCGATGCTCGAGACGGTGCCGCCGGCGGCCGGCGGCACGGCGAAACCCCGACGCGGCAAGCCCGTCTCCACTCCCGGTGGCGAGGGCTGAGATGCGCATGACAAATCGCACCTTCGACGAAATGCAGCCCGGCGACCGCGCCGAGCTGCGTCGTCTGATCACGGCCGACGATCTTTTCGTCTTCGCCGCCGCTTCGGGCAATTCCAACCCGATGCATCTGACGGACACCGATGTGGACGGCAACGGCACGGCCGAGCGCATCGCGCCGGGCATGTTCATGGCGTCGCTGATCTCCGCCGTTCTCGGCACGCAACTGCCGGGGCCGGGGACGCTCTATCGCCGCCAGACCCTCGACTTCCACACCCGCGCCCATGCCGGAGAGGAAGTCATCGTGCGTGCCGAGGTGGTGTCCAAGGCCGAGGGCATGGTGCGGCTGAGGACCGAGGTCACCCATGCCGACGGCCGCCAGATCCTGACCGGCGAGGCCGAGGTCATCGCCCCGGTCGAGAAGTTCGACCGCGAGGATGTCGAGGTGCCGGGGCTGGTGGTCCAGCGCCATCGCCATTTCGAGGCGCTGCTCGAGCGCGCGCGGCCCTTGCCCGCGCTGCCGACCGCCGTGGTTTGCCCGAACGAGGCGAAATCGCTGGGCGGGGCGTTGCTCGCTGCCCGCGAGGGCGTCATTTCGCCCATTCTGATCGGCGAGGCCGAGGCGATCCGGCGCGCGGCCGACGAAATCGGGGCCGATCTCGGCGGGATCGAGGTGATCGACGTGGCCGGCGATGCAGCCGCGGCCGAACTGGCCTGCAGGCTGGTCCATGACCACCGCGCGGCGGCCGTCATGAAGGGGCATCTGCATACCGACGATCTTCTGAAGCCGATGCTCGACAAGGCCCATGGCCTGCGGGTCGGGCGCCGGTTCACCCATGTCTTCGTGATGGACGTGCCGGGCCATCCCGAACCGCTGTTCGTCACCGATGCGGCGATCAACATCGCGCCGGATCTCGCCACCAAGATGGACATCTGCCAGAACGCCATCGACCTGGCGCTGTCCCTGGGGATGGAGCCGCGCGTCGGCGTGCTGTCGGCGGTCGAAACCGTCAACCCGGCCATCCAGTCGTCCATCGATGCGGCGCTGCTGTCGAAAATGGCCGACCGCGGCCAGATCAAGGGCGGTCAGGTCGAGGGGCCGCTGGCCATGGACAATGCGGTGGACATGGGGGCCGCGCGGACCAAGGGGCTGAAGGGCTCGGTCGCGGGGCGGGCCAATATCCTTGTCGTTCCGGGGCTCGATGCGGGGAACATGCTGGCCAAGCAACTGGCCTTCATCAGCCATGCCGAGGGGGCGGGACTGGTGCTGGGCGCCAAGGTGCCGGTGATCCTGAACAGCCGCTCCGACAGCCCGATGTCGCGCCTTGCCTCCTGTGCCGTGGCGGCGATCCGCCATTTCGCGGGCGCCAGATGACCCGCGCGGTGCTGACGCTGAACGCCGGGTCGTCGTCGCTGAAGGTCGCGCTGTTCCCGCAAACCGGCGATGCGCCGGTGGCGACGGGCCTGGCCGACCGGATCGGGCCGCAGGCCCTGCTGCGCCTCACGGACGCGGACGGGGCCGAAATCCCGGCCGCCGCCGGGGATCTGACCACCCATGCCGGCGCGATGGCCGCCGTCATCGACGCGTTCCGGGCGCGCTGGCCCGATCTTGAGCTGCTGGCCATCGGCCATCGCGTCGTGCATGGCGGCGCGGACCGGCAGGCTCCCGAACCGATCACCGAGGCCTTGCTCGGCGAGTTGGAGCGGCTGTCTCCCTTCGCCCCGCTGCACCAGCCGCACAATCTTGCCGGCATCCGCGCGGCGAGGGCGGCGTTTCCGGGGGTGCCGCAGGTGGCCTGTTTCGACACCGCCTTTCATCGCAGCCACCCTTTCGTCAACGACACGTTCGCGCTGCCGCGCGCGCTCTATGCCGAGGGCGTGCGGCGCTACGGGTTTCACGGTCTGTCCTACGACTATGTCGCCGGGGAGCTGGCCCGCACCGCGCCGCGCCTTGCCCAGGGCCGGGTGGTGGTGGCGCATCTGGGCAACGGCGCCAGCATGTGCGCGATCACCGACGGCCGTTCGGTCTCCTCGACCATGGGGTTCTCGGCGCTCGACGGCCTGCCGATGGGCACGCGCTGCGGGCAGCTCGACCCCGGCGTGCTGCTCTATCTCATGGACCAGAAGGGCATGACGGCCGGCGAGATCTCCGACCTTCTCTACAGGCAGTCGGGCCTTCTCGGCCTGTCCGGCCTGTCGAACGACATGCGCACGCTCGAGGCCGCCGGCACGCCCGAGGCGGCCGAGGCCATCGACTATTTCACCTTTCGCTGCCAGCGCGAGGTGGGGGCGATGGCCGCTGCCCTAGGCGGCATCGATGCGCTGGTGTTCTGCGGCGGCATCGGCGAGAACTCGTGCCTGATCCGCGCCAGGATCTGCGAACGGCTGGGCTGGATGGGGATCGAGATCGATCCCGCGAGGAACGCGAAGCATGCGCGGGTGATCTCTTCCGATCTCGCCCGCACGACCGTGATGGTCATTCCGACAAACGAGGAACTGGTGATCGCCCGTGCCGCCCGCGCGGCCCTGGGCGCGATGGAGGCCGTATGAAAGGTGCGTTGAGACCCGAGGCCGCGGCGGAGATGATCCCCGAGGGCGCCAGCCTGCTGATCGGCGGCTTCATGGCCGTCGGTTCGCCCGAGCGGATGATCGATGCCCTGGTGGCACGGGGCGTCGGCGGGTTGACGGTGATCGCCAACGACACGGCGATGCCCGGCAAGGGCGTCGGCAAGCTGATCTCGGCCGGCCTCGTCCGGCATGTGATCGCCAGCCACATCGGCCTCAATCCCGAGACGCAAGCCAAGATGATCGCCGGCGAGATCACCTGCGAACTGGTGCCGCAGGGCACGCTGGTCGAGCGCATCCGCGCCGGCGGCATGGGGCTCGGCGGGGTGCTGACGCCGACCGGCCTTGCCACCGAAGTGGAGACCGGCAAGCAGATCGTCACCGTCGAGGGCAACCGCTATCTGGTGGAAACGCCGCTGAAGGCCGACTTCGCGCTGATCGGCGCCTGGCAGGCGGATTATGTCGGCAACCTCAGCTATCTGCTCACGGCGCAGAATTTCAACCCGGTCATGGCGCTGTCGGGGCGCACGGTCATCGCCGAGGCGGAAAGCATCGTGCCGGTGGGGGTGATCCCGCCCGACGCGGTCAAGACGCCGGGCGTCCTGGTCGATCACCTGCTGATCCGCGCGGCCTGAGGAGGGGAACATGGACGCCAAGGAATTCATCGCCCGCCGGGTGGCGCGGGAAATCAGGCCGGGCTCGCTCGTGAACCTCGGCATCGGCCTGCCGTCGATGGTGGCGAATTTCGTGCCCGCCGATCTTGGGGTGTTCTTCCAGGCCGAAAACGGCGTGATCGGTCTCGGCGCCCGTCCGCCGGAGGGGATGGAGGACCGCCACCTGACCGATGCGGGCGGCGGCTTCGTGACCGCCGTGCCGGGAGCGGCGAGCATCGACAGCGCCATGAGCTTCGGCCTGATCCGGGGCGGGCACCTGGACATGACGGTGCTGGGGGGACTGCAGGTCGACGAAGCCGGGCATCTGGCGAACTGGAAGGTGCCGGGCAAGATGGTGCCGGGCATGGGCGGGGCGATGGATCTGGTCACCGGGGCGGCCCGCGTGATCGTCGCCATGCAGCACAGCGCCAAGGGCCAGTCGAAGATCGTGCCGCGCTGCACCCTGCCGCTGACCGCGCAGCGCCGGGTCGACCTGGTGGTGACGGACCTTGCGGTCATCGAACCGACGGCGGCCGGTCTGGTCTTGCGCGAACGCGCGCCCGGCGTCACTGTCGACGACATTCGCGCCGCGACCGAGGCCGCATTGGTGATCCCCGACGACGTTCCCGAAGTGATCCTCGCCTGAGGACGTCCCGGCCCCGAGCGATCCCTCGCGCGGCGCCTGCGTTGCCGCCCACGAGGCGCGACACCAGACCGGCAGGGACTTGCCGGCTGCAACAACCGCCGATGCGGACCGGAGCCGATGCGGAGCGGGGACGGGCTGCACGGGGGAGGGGACTGCCCAGGGGAGGGGAATGCACAGGTTCAAGGCCGGGGACGGCACCATTCTGGCGTATCGCGACACGGGTCGGGGCCTGCCCCTGCTGGCCCTGGCCGGCCTGACGCGCGACGGCCGCGACTTCGACTATCTCGCGCGACATCTGCCCGAGGACGTGCGCCTGATCCGGCTCGACAGCCGCGGCCGCGGCGGTTCGGGCTGGGCCGATCCCGCCACCTATACCGTGGCGCAGGAGGCGGGCGATGCCGTCGCCCTGCTGGACCATCTCGGCATCGACCGGGCGGCGATCCTCGGCTCGTCGCGGGGCGGGCTTCTGGGGCTGGTGATCGCCGCGACCCAGCCCTCGCGCGTGCTCGGGCTCTGCCTCAACGATGTCGGGCCGGTGGTCGAACGCGACGGGTTGCAGCGGATCGGCACCTATATCGGCATCGAGCCGGCGGTGGCCGATCTGGACGAGGTCGCCGACCGCATGCCGGCGGCGATGCCGGGCTTTCACGGGGTGCCGCCGATGCGCTGGGCCGAGGAAGCCATCCGCCACTATGTCCAGCTCGACGGTCGGCTCGGCCTGCCCTACGACCCCGCCCTGCGCCTCGCCTTCGAGACCGCGATGGCCGCGCCGCTGCCCGAACTGTGGACGCTGTTCGACGCCTGCCAGGGGCTGCCGCTGGCGCTGATCCGCGGCGAGGCCTCGGATGTGCTGGCGCGCGCCACCGCGCAGGAGATGCGCCGCCGCCGCCCCGACATGATCTTCGCCGAAATCCCGGATCGCGGGCATATCCCGTTCCTGGACGAGCCCGAGGCCCTGCGCGCGATCGAGGACTGGCTGGCCGCCGTGGGACAGGCCTGCGCTGCCGAACGGGCGGCCGGATGATCGTCGCGCTCAGCGTTCGAACGCCACCTCGAAGACCATGCCCGTCTCGTCGGAGAAGCAGCGGGCCGTTCCGTCATGGGCGCGGGCCACGTCGTTGACGATCGCAAGGCCGAGGCCGCAGCCGCGCGAGTGGTCCTCGTCGATGCGGAAGAAGCGGTCGAACACCCGCTGCCGCAGCTCCGGCGGAATGCCGGGGCCGTCGTCGGCAAAGCGGATCCGCACCGAGTGCGGCTCGAAGTCGATCGAGACCTGCAGCCGTCCTTGCGGGCGCAGCGCGTATTTGTCGGCATTGTCCAGCAGGTTGACCGTCATCTCCTCGACAAGCACGGGGTCGCAGTCGACCGGGCGGGCCTCGCCGGTGACGACGAAAGAGACGTCCACGTCGCGCCGCAACTGCGTCTCGGCGAAAGGCAGGACCTTGTTGCGGATCAGGTCGACGAGATCGACCTTTTGGATGAGCGTCTTGAGACTGCGGCCGCGCACCCGTTCAAGCGACAGCAACTGCGAGGTCAGCCGGCTGGTGGCCCGCGCGGTGGCGGCCAGATCCTTGACGCGGGCGCGCAGTTCCGCCTCGGTCGGGGCGCTGATCGCCGCCTCGGCCTGGACCTGGATCGCCGCCACGGGATTGCGCATCTGGTGCGCGGCATCCGAAATGAAGCCGTCGCGCAGGGCGAAGGCCTGCGACAGGCGGTCGAACAGCGAGTTCGCGGTCTCGACGAGCGGGCGCAGTTCCGGCGGAACCCAGCGGCGGATCGGGCGCAGGTCGTCCGGCGTTCTCTCGCCGATCGCGTGACGCAGATCGAGGAGCGGCTTCAGCCCGATCTGGATGCCGAACCACAGGATCACCGCGGCCGTCAGGATGATCGAGCCGACGACCATGACCGATTGCGAGACCAGCGAGCGCGACAGGGCCTCGCGCTGGCGCACCGTCTGCCAGACCTCCACGGTCACCCAGCCGCCGAACTGCGGCTCGCTGATGAACTCGCGCAGCATCACGGCCCGCACCGGCTGGCCGAGCGACTCGCTGTCGAAGAACAGCGGCGCCCCGCCGTCGACGAGCGCGCCGGCCGGCTTGTCGGGCGGGTCGGAATAGCCGGTGACGAAGCTGCCGCCGGGCCCGCTGACGCGGTAGTAGACCGGATCGCCGAGGGCGGTGGTCAGTTCGTCCAGCAGCCGTTCGGTCAGCACGTCGCCTTCGGAGATCACCACGTCGCGCGAGATCGTCAGCGCCACCGCCAGCAGGGTGTTGTCGTAGAGCTCCTGCGACAGGCGCGTCGCCAACTGGTAGCGGGCGAGGGACGCGGCGGCGGCGACGAAGACCAGCGGCAGGATGAGAAGCAGGAACAGCCGCCCCCGCAGCGAAAGACGCTGAAACATCAGCCCTCGTCCAGCATGTAGCCGAGGCCGCGCGCGGTCCGGATCACGACGCCCGAGCCGTCGATCTTCCGGCGCAGCCGCGAGACCAGAAGCTCGACCGCGTTCGGATCGACCGGGGCGCCGGTGCCGTAGAGCGCATCGGCGATCCGGTCCTTCTCGATCAGCCGGCCGCGCTTGTCGAGCAGCAGCTCGAACAGCGCCAGCTCGCGCCGGGGCAGGTCGAGGCTCTGTCCGATCAGCGACACGATGCGCTTCTGGCGGTCATAGACCAGTTGGCCGATCACCTCCTGCGCCGGGGCGACCTGGGGGCGGCGGCGGGACAGGGCGCGCAGGCGCGCGATCAGTTCCTCCATGTCGAAGGGCTTGACCAGATAGTCGTCGGCGCCCGCGTCGAGCCCCTGCACCCGTTCGGAGGTCTTGCCGCGCGCGGTCAGGATCAGCACCGGCGTCGTGTCGCCGCGGGCGCGCAGCCGGCGGATGATGTCGATTCCCGACAGGCGCGGCAGGTTGAGGTCGATGATCGCCACGTCGGTGGTCTGTCTGGCCAGCGTCGACAGGAAGGCGTCGGCATCCAGCCCGTCGTCGATATGGTCGACGGCATGCCCTTGATCCTTCAAGGCATTTGTTATTCCCTTGGCGAGGTCGAGATTATCCTCGATCAAGATCACGCGCATGAAACGCCTTTTTGCGAGCACGACAGGTTGCGGACAGGAACCGCGCCTAGTTTCCGCGATCAGGCCGCGCTTGGGAGGAGAAATCAAGCGCGGTTTCGCACAATACTGCCCGAAGGGGCAGGGGGGTGTGCTACTGTCTCTACGGGAGGACGACATGACAATGAAACTCACTATCACGCGGCGCGTGGCGCTCGGGCTTGCCGCCGGCGCAATGACTTTCGCTCTGGCCGGACCGGCCACGGCCGAAGTCAGCTTTGCCGGCAAGACCATCGAATGGATCATCCCGTTCTCGGCCGGCGGCGGCTCGGACACCTGGGCGCGGTTCAACGCCCCGCTGCTGTCCAAGTATCTGCCGGGCAACCCGACCGTGGTCGTCGTGAACGAGTCCGGCGGCGGCTCGACCAAGGGCACCAACCTGTTCGCGGCGCGGGCGAAGCCCGATGGGCTGATGATCCTCGGCACCTCCGGTTCGACGCAGTTCCCCTATCTCCTGGGCGATCCGCGCGTGCGCTATGAGTACAAGGACTGGCGGATCGCGATGGCCGGCCCCACCGGCGGTGTCGTCTACACGACGCCGAAGCTGGGCCTGAAGGGGCCGGAAGACATCGCCATGCTCAAGGACAAGGAGCTGGTCTATGCCAGCCAGGGCGCGACTTCGCTCGACCTTGTGCCGCTGCTCGGCTTCCGCCTGATGGACTTCAAGGTGCAGCACGTCTTCGGCTTCAAGGGGCGCGGCGACGGCCGTCTGGCCTTCGAGCGGGGCGAGGTCAACATCGACTATCAGACCTCGTCGGCCTATCTCAAGAACGTGCAGCCGCTGGTCGATGCCGGCGAGGCGGTGCCGCTGTTTAGCTGGGGCGTGCTCGACGAGGCCGGCAACGTGGTCCGCGATCCGACCTTCCCCGACCTGCCGTCCTTCGTCGAAGCCTATGAGATGCTGACCGGCGTCGCGCCGTCGAGCCCCGAATATGCGGCCTATTTCGCCTTCTTCACCGCCGGCTTCCCGGCGCAGAAGATGGTGTTCCTGCCGAAGGGCACGTCGGACGAGATCGTCGCGGCCTATCAGAAGGCCTTCGAGGACATGAAGGCCGATCCGGACTACCAGGCCAATGCCGAAGCGGTGCTCGGCACCTATGGGCAGGTCACCGGCGCGCTGGCCCAGGCGCTGTTCGAAAAGGGCACCACCATCGCGCCGGAAGTGCGCGCCCAGGTGGCGGACATGCTGAGCAGCGAATACGGCGTCAAGCTCGGCGAGTGATCCCACTCCTTCCGACCAGACGGGGCGGGCCCTGACAGGGGCCCGCCTCCTCCCTTCGCCGAAGGGTGGCCTTGTTGCGACTGCCCGGCAAACACGGAAGCGCTCACCGTGATCGACACCCTCTTGTCCGCGCTCGGAACGCTGCTGTCGTTCCAGCATCTCTTCTACATGCTGATTGGCGTATCGGTCGGGCTGCTGGTCGGTGTCATTCCCGGCCTCGGCGGCATCGCCGGCCTGTCGCTGCTCATTCCCTTTCTCTACGGAATGAACGAGATTTCCGCGCTGGCGATGCTGATCGGCCTCGTCGCCGTGATCCCGACCTCCGACACGTTCGCCTCCGTGCTGATGGGCATTCCGGGATCCTCGGCCAGTCAGGCGACGGTGCTGGACGGCTTTCCGCTTGCCCGCAAGGGGCAGGCGGCGCGGGCGCTGTCGGCGGCCTTCATCTCGTCGATGGCGGGCGGCATCTTCGGCGCCATCATCCTGACCGGCTTCGTCGTCATCGCCCGGCCGCTGATCCTGTCCTTCGGTTCGGCGGAACTGTTCATGCTGGCGCTGTTCGGCCTGTCCATGGTCGCGGTGCTGGCCGGGCGGAGCCTTGCCAAGGGGCTGGCCGCCTGCTGCATCGGCCTGGTTATCGGGTCGATCGGCGGGGCGCCCGCCACCGGCGAGTTCCGGATGATCTTCGGCTTCGACTATCTCTATGACGGCATCCCGCTGGTGATCGTCGGCCTCGGCTTCTTCGCCGTCCCGGAGATCGCCGACCTGCTGCGCCGGAATTCGGCCATCGCCTCGGGCAATGCGCTGGGCTCGGGGTGGTTCCAGGGCCTGCGCGACTGGTGGGCGAATGTCTGGCTGTCGATGCGCTGTTCCGGCTTCGGCTGCATCATCGGCTCGATTCCGGGCCTTGGCGGGTCCGTGGTGGACTGGATCGCCTATGGCCATGCGGTGCAGACGGTCAAGAAGGATCCGCATTTCGGCCAGGGCGACATCCGCGGCGTCATCGCGCCGGAAAGCTCCAACAACGCGATGCAGGGCGGTGCGCTGCTGCCGACCATGCTGTTCGGCATCCCCGGCTCCGGGTCGATGGCGGTGTTTCTCGGCGGCATGGTGCTGCTGGGCATCCAGCCCGGCCCGTCGATGGTGGGCGCCGACCTCGACATCACCTATTCGGTGATCTGGTCGCTGGCTCTCGCCAATGTCATGGGCGCCGGCATCTGCCTGGCGCTGGCGATCCCGATTTCCAAGCTGACCCAGGTGCCGTTCCAGCGGCTGGCGCCTTTCATGATCGTGCTGATCTGCTTCGCCGCGTTCCAGGCGACGCGCTCGCTGGCCGATCTGGTGGCGCTGCTGGCGCTTGGCGTGCTGGGCGTGCTGATGAAGCGTTTCGGCTGGCCGCGTCCGGCCTTGCTGATCGGCTATGTGCTGGCGCCGCAGGCCGAGACCTATCTCTACCAGGCGCTGCAGTTCTACGGCTGGGACTTCGTCTTCCGGCCCGGCGTCATCGTCATCGCCCTGATGACGCTGGCCTCGATCTGGTTCGGCCTGCGCAACCGGGTGGACGAGCATGGCCACGTGGTGCCGAACGCGGACGATGCGCCGGACGTGCCGTCCTTCAAGGCGCATCTGCCGCAGATCGGCTTTGCCGCGGCGATGGCGGTGCTGCTGGTGGTGGCCCTGACGGATGCGCTGAAGCACGGGTTCCTGGCGCAGGTCTTCCCGCTGTCGGTGTCGCTGGTCGGCCTGACGATGCTGGTGATCCTGATCCCGCAACTGGCGCGCGGCAAGACGGGGCATCATTCGCATTTCGATGCCGAACTGACCGGCGAGCATGTCGGCCAGGAGGGGGTTGGCAATCTGTGGGGCGGGCTGGTATGGATCGCCGGTCTCGTCGCCCTGACGGCGCTGATCGGCTTCTACGCGGCCATGCTGGTCTTCTTCCCGATCTTCCTGACGGTCCGTGCCAAGGCTGGTCCGGTCATGACCGGGTTGATGACCGCCGGTGTCGCCGGAGCGATCCTGCTGCTGGCCTGGGCCTTGGCCCTCAACTTCCCTTCGGGCGTGCTGCAGGATGCCGTGGACCTGCCCTGGCCCTTCCGCTGATCGTGTTCCGGCCCGCGCCTGCAAGGCGCGGGCTCTTGTCTTCCGGCCCGTGCCCGCACGGCACAGGCCCCTTGTCTTCCGGCCTGCCCCGCGCCTTCGGGTGCGGGCCTTTTGTCTTCCGAGCTCAGGAGATGACGATGGTCCAGACCGCCATTCCCTTCCACTTCTTCCGCGGCGGCACGTCGCGCGGCCCGTATTTCCGGCGCGAGGATCTGCCCGAGGACCGCGAGACGCTTGCCCGCGTGCTGGTCGCCGCCATCGGGTCGGGCCACAAGCTGAACATCGACGGCATCGGCGGCGGCGCGGCGGTGACGACCAAGGTCGCCATGCTGTCGCGCTCGGAGGCGGAGGGGTGCGACATCGACTATTTCTTCGCGCAGGTCAGCGTCGAGGACGGGCTGGTCGACTTCAAGCCTACCTGCGGCAACATCCTGTCGGGCGTCGGCCCGGCCGCGCTGGAGATGGGGCTGATCGCGCCGCAGGGCGATGTCACCCGTATCCGCATCCGCTCGGTCAACACCGGCGCCAAGGTCGAGGCGGTGGTGCGCACGCCGGGCGGCGAGGTCGAGTATGACGGCGATGCCGCCATCGACGGGGTGCCGGGCACGGCGGCGCCGATCTTCCTGAACTTCATGGATGTGGTCGGATCGAGCACGGGGGCGCTGCTGCCGACCGGCGCGCTGCGCGACGTGATCGACGGGATCGAGGTCACCTGCATGGACGTGGCGATGCCGATCTGCATCGCCCGCGCCGCCGATTTCGGCCTGACCGGCTATGAGACGATCGAGGAGCTCGACGCCAACCGCGACTTCTACGCGCGCATGGAGCCGATCCGGCTCGAGGCCGGGCGGCGCATGGGGATGGGCGACGTGTCCAAGTCCGTCACCCCGAAATTCGCGATGCTGGCGCCGCCGCGCAACGGCGGCACGGTCACCGCGCGCTACTTCATGCCGTGGAACTGCCACCCGACCATGGCGGTGACCGGCGCGCAGTGCCTCGCCTCCTGCGTGCTGACGCCCGGCACTGTTGCCGAGGGGCTGTTCACCCCGCCCGAGGGCAGCCCGGCGCTGGTGCTGATCGAGCATCCCGGCGGGGCGATCGACGTGACGGTCGACTACGAGACGGGGCCGGACGGCTTCGTCCTGAAGTCGGCGGGCCTGCTGCGCACCGCCCGCCTGCTGGCGCGGGGCGAGGTGATGGTGCCGGCCGGGGTCTGGGCCGGCCGATGAGGGTCCATATCCTCGACGACTGGTCGGACACGCTGCGCGGCCTGCCGTGCTTTGCGCGGCTGGCCGGCCATGACGTGACCGTGTGGACCGACCATGTCGAGGGGGCGGCTCTGGCGGAGCGGCTGCAGGCGGCGGAGGCGCTTTGCCTGTTCCGCGAGCGCACGCGCATCACCGCCGATCTGCTGGCGGCGCTGCCGCATCTGCGGCTGATCTCGGGGCGGGGCGCCTGGCCGCATGTCGATGTGGCGGCCTGCACGGCCCGCGGCGTCGCCTTCGCCTCCAGGAAGCCCGCCGAGGCGCCGAACCACGCGGCCGCCGAGCTGACCTTCGCGCTGATCCTTGCCGCCCTGCGCGATCTGCCGGGGCAGATGGCGAGCGCCAAGGCCGGCCACTGGCAGGCCGGCGTCGGCCGCACCCTGCGGGGCAAGACCATCGGCATCTACGGCCATGGCCGGATCGGGCGTCTCATCGCCGGCTATGCGGCGGCGTTCGGGGCGAGGGTGATCTGGTGGGGGTCGGAGGCCGGGCGCCTGCGGGCGGCGGGCGAGGGCGGCGAGGTGGCGGCAAGCCGCGCTGCCTTCTTCACCGAGGCCGATATCGTGACGCTGCATCTGCGCCTGACACCGGCAACGCAAGGCATCGTCACCGCCGAGGATCTCGCCCTGATGCGGCCCCGCTCGGTGCTGGTCAACACCTCCCGCGCCGGACTGATCGCGCCCGGCGCCCTGCTGGCGGCGCTGGAGGCGGGCCGGCCCGGCCTTGCCGCGCTCGATGTCTTCGACAAGGAGCCGCTCACGGATGCGGCCGATCCGCTGCTGTCGCATCCGCGGGTGATCGCGACGCCGCATATCGGCTTCGTCACCGAGGAGGAGTTCGACCTGCAATTCGCCGACGTCTTCGACCAGGTGGCCGCCTTTGCCGCCGGCACGCCGGTCCATCTGGTCAATCCGGAGGTGGCTTGACCTTCAGCAGGCGCGCCGCCAGCGGCGCGCCGAGGATGACGACGACGATCCGCGTCAGGTGATGCAGGATGACGAAGCCGAGATCGGCGCCGGCGACCAGCGCCAGCACCGTCATCTCCGCCTGGCCGCCGGGCGCGAAGGCGAGGAAGCCCTCGACCGGCTGGGCAAGGCCCGACAGGGTGACGACCTCGGTGAAGATCGCGGCGAGGGCGGCCAGCAGCAGGACGAAGGCCAGGCCCGACAGGATGAAGCTGCGCAGCTCCCTGAGGGTCACCCCGACATATTGAACGCCGATGCCGATGCCGATGAAGAACTGCGAGGCGAGGATCGCCTCGGCGGGCGGGCGGGTGTGGATCAGGCCGCCGAGGGAGAGGGCGGCGGTCAGGATCAACGGACCGAGGATCGAGGCGCCGAACAGGCCGATCCGCTCGCCCCCCTTCCAGCCGATCAGGGCGGCGGCGGCCATCAGCAGCAGTTCGCCGCCGGGCAGGTCGCGGATCGGCGCGCCGACGGCGCCGGTCAGGCTGGCGCCATAGAGGCCGGTCAGGATCAGCGGGGCCAGCGTCACGATCACCAGCACCCGCGTCGCGTGGATCAGCGCCAGCGCCCGCACATCCGCGCCCGCCTGCTGGCCGAAGATCACCATGTCCTGCAGGCCGCCGGGCATGGCCGCATACCAGGACGTCACCGGATCGTAGCCGAGCCGGCGAAAGAACGGCACGCCGACGATGCCGATCATGACGACATAGACCGGCACCAGGGCGACGCTGCCCGCCATCTGCGGGATGCGGGCGACCACCTCCGGCGTGATCGACGCGCCGACGGCGACGCCCAGCACCGTCCGCGCGAGGATGGAGACCGTGCCCATCCCCTTCAGCGGCGCACGGGCGAGCGCCGCGAGCAGGCAGGCCGTCATCGGTCCGAACAGGAAGGGGAGAGGCAGGCCGAGCAGCATGAACACCGCCACGCCGAGGCCGGCGATGGCGAGCGTCATCAGTCTTTTTGTTAAGTGGGCCGGCACGGCCAATCTCCTTGCATGATTTCGTATCCGACTGTATACGTCCGGATACAATTTAGCGCAAGAGAGATTGCCGATGGCCGAAGACAGCGAAATTCCGCAAGGGCAGGTCGCCTATCGCCGCCTGCTGGAGGACATCCGCTCCGGCACGCTGGCGCCGGGGGCGCGGCTGCGCGAAACCGATCTTGCCGAGCGACTGGGCATCAGCCGCACCCCGGTGCGCGAGGCGATCCGCCAGTTGGAGGCCGACGGTCTGGTGATCCACCTGGCCCGGCAGGGGGCGACGATCCGGACCCTCGATCATGCCGAGGTGGTGGAGCTGTACGAGATGCGCGCGGTGCTGGAGGGGACGGCCGCGCGTCTTGCCGCGCGCGCTGCGTCCGACATGGAGCTGGCGGAACTTGCCGCCCTCAACAGCGAGCTTGCCGCCGCGCCCGCCGGCCCGCAGGCGCGCGAATTGAACCGGCAGTTTCACCGGACGCTGCTCGATGCCGCGCGCAACCGCTTCCTGCTGAAGTCGATGAGCGCGCTGCAGAAGACCCTGCTGATCCTTGGCCCGTCGACCCTTGGCGACTCGGACCGCGTGGCCTCCGCCGTCGCCGAACATGCCGCCGTTCTGACGGCGCTGGAGGCCCGCGACGGCGTCGCCGCCGAGGCGGCGATGCGCGGCCACGTGGAAGCCGCGCTGCTGGCCCGCATCCGCGGAATGCGCGGCCGGGAAATCCCGCTGGAGGACGAGGTATGAAGGACTGGCCGAAAACGTTCGATCTTGCCGTCGTCGGCGGCGGCAATGCCGCCCTTTGCGCCGCGATCACCGCGGCCGAGGCCGGTTGCACCGTCCTGATCCTGGAGGGCGCGCCGCAGCCTTATCGCGGCGGCAATTCGCGCCACACCCGCAATTTCCGCTGCATGCACCGCCAGCCGGTGTTTCCGCTGACCGGCGCTTATGAGGAGGAGGAGTATCTCCACGACCTGATGCTGGTGACCAAGGGCAAGACGGATGAGGGGCTGGCGCGCCTTGCCATCCGCTCCTCGGAGGAGTGTCTGCCCTGGATGCAGCAGCACGGCGTGCGGTTCCAGCCCTCGCTCTCGGGCACCTTGTCGCTGTCGCGCACCAATGCCTTCTTCCTGGGCGGCGGCAAGGCGCTGGTCAACGCCTATTACAACACCGCCGCCGATCTCGGCGTGACGGTCGCCTATGACGCGCAGGTGACGCATGTGCACCTGGACGGGGACCAGATCACCCATCTGCATGCCGACATCGCCGGGGTCCCGGTCACCGTCACGGCGCGGGCCTTCGTGCTGGCCTCCGGCGGCTTTCAGGCCGATCTCGACTGGCTGGCCCGTGCCTGGGGGCCGGCCGCCCGCAACTTCCTGATCCGCGGCACGCCCTACAATCGCGGCGTGGTGCTGCGCGACATGCTGGACCAGGGTGCCGAGTCGGTGGGCGATCCGACGCAGTGCCATGCGGTCGCCATCGACGGGCGCGCGCCGAAATTCGACGGCGGCATCGTCACCCGGCTGGACTGCGTGCCGTTCTCGATCGTCGTCAACAGGGACGGCGACCGCTTCCACGACGAGGGCGAGGATGTCTGGCCGAAGCGCTATGCGATCTGGGGCCGCCTGGTCGCCGCCCAGCCCGACCAGGTCGGCTATGCGCTGATCGACGCGAAGTCGATCGACCTGTTCATGCCCTCGGTGTTTCCGCCGGTGAAGGCGGACACGGTGGAGGAACTGGCCGCCAAGCTGGGCCTCGACCCGGCGCCCGTGCGCCGCACGGTCGACGGTTTCAACGCCGCCTGCCGTCCCGGTGCCTTCCATCCGACCGAACTGGACGGGCTCGGCACGGAAGGGCTGGCGGTGGCGAAGACCAACTGGGCGCGGCCGCTCGATACCCCGCCCTTCTACGGCTACGAGCTGCGCCCCGGCGTGACCTTCACCTATCTCGGGCTGAAGGTCGATGACCGCGCGCAGGTGCATAGCGAGGCCGGCCCGATCCGCAACCTGTGGGCGGCGGGGGAGATCATGGCCGGGTCGATCCTCGGCCAGGGCTATCTCGCCGGCTTCGGCATGACCATCGGCACCGTTTTCGGACGTATCGCGGGCAAGGAGGCCGCCGCCCATGTCGCTTGACACCGCGCCTGACACCGCGCCTGTCACTTCGCTCGGCAGCTTCGAGGAGGCGCGCCGCCAGATCGAGATCTGCAACGCCTGCCGCTATTGCGAGGGCTTCTGTTCGGTCTTCCCGGCGATGACCCGCCAGAAGGCCTTTGCCGATGGCGACCTGACGCAACTCGCCAACCTGTGCCACAACTGCCGCGGCTGCTATTACGCCTGCCAGTACACCGCCCCGCACGAATTCGCCCTGAACATCCCGGCGGCGCTCGGCGAGGTGCGGGCGGAAAGCTGGGAGCGGCTCGCCCGCCCGCAAGCGCTTGCCCGGCTGTTCCAGAGCCACGGGGTGGCGATGGCCGGCCTGCTGGCCGTGGCGCTTGCCTGTTTCTTCTGGGCGCTCGCCGCCCTGAAGCCGGAGACCGGCGCCGGCTTCTATGCCCATCTGGCGCATAACACCATGGTCGCCATCTTCGTGCCGGCGTTTCTCGCGCCGCTCGGCCTCATCGCCCTGTCGATCCGCGACTACTGGCGCGAGACCGGCGGCGGCCGCGTCCGGCTGATCCATGTGCTGCGCGCGCTCGACAGCGCCGCGCGGATGAAGAACCTGTCGGGCGGCCATGGCGAGGGCTGCAATTTCGAGCAGGGCGACCGCTTCAGCGACCGCCGCCGGGTGTTCCACCAGTTGATGATGTACGGCTTCCTGCTGTGTTTCGCCGCGACCGCCAGCGGCACGGTGATGCATTACGCCTTCGGCTGGGAGGCGCCCTATCCGCTGTTCTCCCTGCCCAAGCTGTTCGGCGTGCCGGGCGGGCTGATGATGGTGGCGGGGGCGGCCGGGCTGGTCTGGCTGAAGCTGCGGGCCGAGCGCACGCTCGGCGCTGCCCGGGTGTGGGGCGGCGAGATGGCCTTCATCCTGCTGCTCGGGGCCGTCGCCCTCACGGGTCTTGCGCTTTACGCGGCCACCGGCACCGGGCTGACCGGCCCGCTGCTGGCGATCCATCTCGCCTGCGTCATGGTGCTGTTCCTGCTGATGCCGTTTTCCAAGATGGTGCACGGCTTCTTCCGCCTTGCGGCGCTGACGGTGGAGGCGGGCAAGCCCGCTCCCGCCGGCGGCGGCGAATGATCCGCATGCCCAAGATGCGGTCGTCTCAGGTGCGAATGTCTCAGGCGCGGTCGGCGGCGGCCTTGCCGCGCGTCCAGTAGGCGATCGCCATCTGCTCGCCCTTGCCGAGGCCGAACTGCTGCCGGAACAGGCCGCGCAGCCGCTGGGCGGTGTCGCGCTCGCCGGCGAACCAGGCGAAGGCCGGGGGCGCTGCCGCCGTCAGCTCGCGGGCCAGCGCCTCCGCCTCCGCGTCGAAGCGACCTGCGGCGAGCCCATGCACCGTCAGCCCGAGCGCGGCCACCGCCGCCTCGTCGAGATAGGAGCGCGCCAGCGCGTCGTCGCCGAGACCCAGGATGACATGGCCGCCCGGCGCCGCCACCTCGGGCGCTGGCGGCGTGCCGGCGCGGGCCTCGATCATCCGGGCGATGGCCGGGGCCGCCGTGGCATCGCCGATCAGCAGCAGGCCCGTCCGGGAGGCTCCCCCGGACGAAACCTCAGACGTTGCGGGAGCGGACAGCGGCAGGTCCTGGCCGCCGGAGGGGCCGAGCAGCCCGATCACCGCGCCGAGGGGCGCCGTTTCCGCCCAGTCGGCGAAGCTGCCGCCTGAATGGCGCACCACGTCGATGTCGACCTCGCCGGCCTCGGGCCGCAGGATGCGGATCGTGTAATAGCGCAGGGTCAGCGCGGCATCGCCTTCGGGGAGCACCAGCGCGCCGTTGGCGGCCAGCCGCGGCCACTGAGGCGTTTCGCTGCGAGGCGTCTTGCTGCCCTGCGGCGGCAGCAGCAGCTTCACATGGATGCCGTCCGATCCCAGGCGCGGCATGTCCTCGACGGTGAAGGTCAGCCGCCACAGGCCGGGCAGGATCTCGCGCCGTCCCGCCAGCGTCATGCGGTGGAAGAAGGCCGGCAGCGCCTCCTGCGGCCGGTCGGCATCGTCGGACCAGCGCAGGCGGAGCGCTTCGCCAGGCGCCACCTCGTCGAGGCGTTCGATCACCAGTTGCTTCAGCCGGTGCAGGGCGACCTCGGCGCGCGCCTGCGCCGTGAAGGCAAGGGCCTCGCCCTCGGCCGCGATGCCGATGGCGCCGACCTCGAAGCGGAACAGCACCCGGTCGGCGGAGTGCGAGGCCGGCGCAAGGCCGCGCGCCGAGACCTCGCTCACCAGCGCCTCCAGCATCGCCTCGGGCTCGGGCACGGTCAGGCTGGCGGTGGCGTGGAACCTCATCGGCTGGCCTTCGGCGACTGGAGGGAGAGGGGGCGGGCGGGGCGGCGCAACAGGGCGGCGGTGACCAGCACGGCAAGGCCCGACAGGGCGCTCGCCAGCAGGAACAGCGTGTCGTAGCCGAAGCGGTCGGCGAGCACGCCGGACAGGCTGGAGCCGATCAGGTAGACGACGAGCTGGGCGCAGGCGAGCAGGGTGAAATCCGTGCCCGGCTGGTCGCTGGAGGCCACGGCCATGAACAGCGAATAGAGCACGACGATTTCCATGTAGCGGATGAAGGTCTGGAAGGCGGCGGCGGACATCACCGCCTCGACCTGCGGCACCAGGCCGAGCGCATGGGCGGCGAACAGCAGGAAGCACAGGGTGCGCAGGCCTCCCAGCGTGATCAGCGCCCGTTCCGTGCCCTGCCAGCGGATCAGGCCGACGGCGACCACCGAGCCGATCAGCCCGGCGCTGGCCGCCGAGGCGCCGGACAGATAGCCGATCCAGGACAGCGGCAGGCCGGCATCGACCAGATACGGTCCCTCCATCGCCTTGACCAGGCCCTCGCTGGCGCGGAACACCAGCGCCACCACGAGGATGCGCACCGCCTCGGGCCGGGCGAAGAAGGCCTTCAGCGACGGCCGGTGCGCGGGCTGGGCGGCATCGGCGCCGCCGTCCGTCTCCGTCTCGCGCATCAGCGGCGTCACAGCGAGCGGCAGCAGGCTGAGGCCGGCGACGAAGAGCAGCGTGCCGGTCCAGCCGATCTGTTCGTAGAGGATCAGCGACAGGGTGCCGCCGATGACGACGCCGAAGGCGACGGCGCCGCCCTGGCAGGCATTGCCGATGCCCCGGTCCTGCGGCCTGAGGCTGCGGGTGGCATAGCCGTCGGTGGCGATGTCCTGGGTCGACATGGCGACGGCGATCATCAGGCAGAGCACGAACAGCCCCATCACTTGGGTCGGTTCGACGAAGGCCATGGCGGCGATGCCGGCGGCGGTGACGAGCTGCATCGGCACGATCCAGCCGCGCCGGTGGCCGATCGGCAGCAGCCGCAGCCGGTCGACGAAGGGGGCCCAGGCGAACTTGACCACCAGCGGCAGCATCAGCAGCGAGAAGAAGCCGATGGCGCTGCGCGAAACGCCCTGCTCGCGCAGCATCGGCGGCAGGGCGGCGGCGATCAGATAGGTGGGGATGCCCTGCGCCAGATAGAGGCCGGCCAGGGTGACGAACAGCGGCAGCCGCGCGGGATGCGCGGCCCGTTCGTCCGGCTCCGCGGGACGATCCGGCGCCTGGCCGGGCGAGGGGGCTGTGGCGTCCATGGCAAACTCCGCCCTGGAGCGGCCGCGACGCCGGGGCGCCGCGGCCGGTCCTGGTTCAGAAGGTGACCCGGTAGGACAGGGCGATGGTGCGGCCAAGGCCGGGCACCTCGCCGCCGCGCGTGGCGCTGGCCGTCGGGTTGACGTAGTAGGTGTCGAAGACGTTGCGCACCGCGAGCGCCAGGTTGCCGGCATTGCCGAAATCCTTGGCGAGTTGCAGGTGCAAGAGGGTCGCCCCGTCCAGCCGCTCGCCCGCCACCTTGTCGCGCCCGGACAGGAACTCGACCTCGGCGCGGGTGGTGATGTCATGCGCGAAGCGCATCTCGCCGTAGAGATTGGCCTTGATCGTGTTGGGGATGCGGTTGTTGGGCAGGTGCTCGTTGCTGCTCAGCGTGCCGTCGCCATTGGCGTCGTAGAGGCCTTCCTGATAGGAGAACAGCCCGCCGAGGGTGAAGCGGTCGGTGACGTCGACGGCGCCCGAGACTTCCACGCCCCAGATCCGCTCCTTCTGCTGCGACACCCGGTTGGAGGCGACGTCGTAGCTGACGCCGTTGTCCGAGGTGGAGATATAGGCGCTGGCGGTTGCCCGCACCCGGCCCCAGTCGCCGCGCAGGCCCGCCTCATAGGTGTTCACGAGCTGCGGTTCCGGCGCGATGTCGGAATAGTTGATGGCATAGGTCGGCGTGCCGGAGCAGCCGAAGGCAGCGGCGAGGGCGCCGTAGGCGGCGCAGATCTCGGCGCGGCTGTTGACGCCGGCGCGGCGGGTGAAGCCGCCGATATCGGTCAGCGAATAGCCTTGCGAGAAGTTGCCGAAGGCCTGGAGGTTGCGGGTCAGGTCGAACACGCCGCCGCCATTGAATGTCGGCGAGTTGTAGGTGAAGCTGCCGCCCGTCACGTTGACCGCCGGCCACAGCGTGCCGGGGAACTGGATCGCCGCCGGCCGGCGGAAGTCGTCGACCTTGAGGAAGAACTGGTCGAAGCGGGCGCCGCCCTGCAGGCGGAAGCGCTCGGTGATCGGCAGTTCGGCCTGGGCGAAGGCGCCGATCTGGTGCTGGGTCATCGGCGCGATGACGGTGGTGCCGTCGACCATCTCCTGGGTGGTGTGGTCATAGGTGTAGTCGAGGCCCCAGGTCAGGCTCAGCCCGTCGCGGATGGCGTCGAGCGAGCTGTTGACCGTGGCGCTCACGCCGATCCGGTCGGAGCGCAGCACCGTCTGGTTCTGCGAGGTGACCGGATTGGTCGGGTCGCCGGAGTAATAGACGATGGAGTTGACGCTCGACAGCCGGGCGAAGGGCGCCTGCTTCTCGATGCCGTTGTAATAGGCCTTCAGCTCGAGGGCGCCGAGCAGGAAGTCGCTTTCGGTGAAGCGGGCGGTGACATAGCGCGAATCTTCCTTCAGCGGATCGCCGACGTAGGGATCGTTGAAGTCCGGCGACACCGGCGTCGTGGCGTAATTGGTGAACCACTTCGGCTTCTGCTCGAGATAGGTCCAGTCGAAGCTCATCTCGAAGCGGCGGGTGTCGACCTCGTAGCCGAGGGCGGCGAAGAGATTGCCCTGCTTGGTGCGGTCGCCGCCGCCCTGGCCGAGCATGGCGTCGGAGGCCATCTCGTTGCCGCGCCCGTCGAAGGTCTTGCGGGTCATGTCGCCGGAGGCGGAGAAGAAGTAGTCGAAGTTCTTCAGCCGGCCCTCGACGCTGGCGCTGACGCTCGGCGCGATCGAGGCGCCGATGTCCTTGGTATAGGTGCTGGCCTCGGTGCGCAGCGTCACCTTCGGCGTTTCCGAACTGCCGCGCTTGGTGATGAAGTTGATGGTGCCGCCGGTGGCGCCGGCGCCGTAGAGGCTGGAGGCGCCGTTGACCACCTCGATGCGCTCCACCGTCTCCAGGTCGATCATCGACAGGATGCGGGAATTGTCGCGCAGCGGCGTGTTGCGCGGCACGCCGTCGACCATGATCAGCACGCTGCGGCCGCGGAATGTCTCGGAGGCGCCGGACAGGGTCTGGTTGGACGGGGCGAAGCCGGGCACCAGGCGGGCGATGATGTCGGCCGGGTCGGTGGAGCCGAAGCGGACCGCCTCGATCTGCTCGCGGTCGATGACGATGACCGACTGGGCCAGCGTGCCGACTTCGGCCGGCGCGCGGCCGGCGGTGACGACGATCCGGTCGAGCAGCGTCGCGCGCTCTTCCGCCGCCTCGTCCTGGGCCTGGGCCGGCAAGGCCGCAAGGCCCGCCGTAACGGTGATCAAAAAGGGTGTAATGCGCATGGAGGACGCCCCGATCCTTGCATGATTTCAGGAGGATGTGGTGGCTGGACCGGGAGGGTCGCTGGCTTCCGAATGGCCGCGACTGGATCATACATGAGTCTAATTCTCAAGTTTTATTGCGGGAATTGACAGATCCGAAAGCGCAGTGTTGCGAAGATGAAACAGCCCTGTGGATGACGCTCCGCCGGCGGGGAGGTGCTCCGTCTGGCGATCAGGCGCCGGGCGCCGTCCGGCCGCGCCTTGCGGCGAGCGCGCCTGCCGCAAGGGCAAGGGCGAGGGCGGCCAGCGTCGCGGTCAGCACGGCGAAGGCGAGGGGGAAGCCGATGTCGCCGAGGATGCCGGCCACCACCGCTCCGGCGGCAAGGCCGGCGAATTGCAGGCTGGCGATCCAGGTTGCCGCCTGCGCCCGGCTTCCGCGTCCGGCCGGCTGGTCCGCTCCCGGCGCTGGTTCTGGTTCTGGCGCTGGTTCTGGCTTTGGTTCTGGCGCGGCAGCGCCAGCGGCGAGGAGGGCGCGCGCGGTGTTGGCCCCCAGCGCCAGCACCGCGCCGGCGGAGACGAGGGCGATGGCAAGGGCGATTGCCGGCAGGGCGTCGGCGCGGCCGAGGGCGGCAAGGCCGAGCCCGGCCGCCACCGTTCCGGCAAGCAGGGCGCCGGTGAGCCGCTCCCCGGCCAGCCGCCGCAGCATCAGTTGCATGACGATGCCGACGGCGACGGCCAGCATCAGGCAGAGGCCGGCGGCACCGGCCGCCGCATCCGGCGCCAGCGCCAGCCGGTCGCGGATCAGCGGCGCCAGCAGCACCGAGGCGGCTCCCAGCGCCAGTTGCAGGGTGAAGGCGGTGGCGAGCGGCGCGAGCGGCAGGGGCATGCGCTTGCGCGCCCCTCCGATTTCCCGTTCGGTTGCGCGTCCCGTCTCGCCGGCGGCGCTGCGGCCGGAGCCGGTCGCGTTTGCGGCGGAGTGGCGCAAGCTGCCGATCAGCGCGGCGACATAGACGGGCAGCGGCAGCGCCAGCGGCAGGGCCGGGCCGAGCAGCAGCAGCGGCGCGACCAGCCCGTTGCCGGCCAGCCGTCCGAGGCCGGTGACCGCATTGGCGCGGCCGATGGCTGTCAGCGTTGCCGCCGCCGCGCGCTGGGCCCCCATCGCCTGGGCCAGCGGCAGGGCGGCGGGCGCCGTCAGGCTGTAGACCAGCCGCGCCAGGATCAGCAGGGCGAGGCCGGCGGCGACCGGCAGCATCCCCGCCGCCGTCGCCCAGACGCTGGCGACCAGCAGGCCGACGCCGGTGCAGGCGCCGATCAGGCTGGCGCGCAGCGCAAGGTCGACGCCGCGCCGCCGGGCGAGCCCGCCCCATAGCGGCACGGCGATGGCGGCCAGCGCCAGGCCGGCGCCGACGAGAAGACCGAGCGGGGTCAGGCCGAGGCCGAAGATCTGTTGCAGCACCGGCACCATCGCCACCAGCGCGGCCTGGTGGAAGGCATTGGCCGCCAGCGCCAGCATCACATGGGCGGGCGCCCCCGCCTGTTCCTGTCGATCCATCGCCATCCGCCGCATCCGCCCCGCAGCGCAAGGGCGCGCCGGGGTGTGGTTTGGCGGGCTAATACATGAGTAAAAAACTCAAGTAAACGCCGGCGCCGCCTCCCGCGCTGCCGCTGCAGTGAAAAGCGGGCGGCGCGGGAGGCGTCGGACCTCTGCGTGATTGATCCGGGCGTCTGGCCGTCAAGCCGGGCGGTGGATGGCGCAGAGCTTGTTGCCGTCGGGATCGCGGACATAGCCGAGATGCAGCGTGCCCGAGGGGCCGTTGCGCGGGCCGGGCGCGCCCTCGATCGAGGTGCCGCCATGGGCCACGGCGACGTCGTGGAATTGCTGCACCTGTTCCGGCGAGTTGCACTTGAAGCCGATGGTGCCGCCATTGGCCGGCACCGCCTCCTGGCCGTCGACCGGCTCGGTGACGCAGAAGGTGCTGCCGTCGTGGCGGTAGAACAGGCGGGTCTGGCCGGTGGCGTTCTGGTTGCGCGCCGGCTCGCCGGCGCCCAAGAGCCCCAGCACCGCGTCGTAGAAGCGCTTGGCGCGCTCGATGTCGTTGGTTCCCACCATCACATGGCTGAGCATGTCTTCCTCCCTCTATAGTCCACTCGCGACAGTCCACTCGCGACAGTCCACTTGCGAAAAACCGGCCGGGCACCGCTGGGCGGGCCGGCCGGCAATGGCAGTTCGGGTCAATGCTAAAGAATGACCAGCAGCGTCCCGATGATCACGCCGGTGATGACCAGATGGATCAGGCAGAAGCCCATGATGTCCTTGGCCTTCAGCCCGGCGATACCGAGCATCGGCAGCGCCCAGAACGGCTGCAGCAGGTTGGTCCAGGCATCGCCCCAGGCGACCGCCATGACAACGCGGGCGACATCCGCGCCGAGCGCATCGGCCGCCGGCAGCATCACCGGCGCCTGCACCGCCCACTGGCCGCCGCCCGAGGGCACGAACAGGTTGACGATGCCGGCGCTGATGAAGGTCCAGAACGGCAGGGTGCCGGCGGTCGAGATCGAGACGAACCAGGCCGACATGCTCTGCGCCAGGCCCGACTGGGTCATGATCGCCATGATGCCGGCATAGAACGGGAACTGGATGACGATGCCGGCGCCGCCCTTCACCGCGTCCTGCAGCGCATCGAGCAGGTTGCGGGCGGTGCCGTGCAGCACGATGCCCAGCATCAGGAACAGGAAGTTGACGATGTTGAGGTTCAGCCCGGCGCCGCGCACGAAGAAGTAGTGGGCGAGGAAGACGAGGCCGGCAAGACCGACCACCCACATCAGCAGCCGGCTGTTTTCCAGATGCTCGGCCGGGCGGGTCGGCACGAAACTCTCGCGCTCCTCCTCGCCGAGCTGTTCGCGGGTGACATAGACGCTTTCCTCCTCGCGCGGCACCATCAGCCAGTTCACCAGCGGGATGACGACGAAGAGAATGGCGACGATGATCAGGTTGAAGCTGGAAAAGATCGTCTCAACCGTGCTGATGACGCCGATCTGCGCCTCGGTGAAATGGCCCGCCGTGGCGATGGTCAGCGGGATCGAGCCGGCAAGGCCGCCATGCCAGACGACGAAGCCGGAATAGGCGGCGGCGATCAGCAGGCGGTAGTCGACGCGGATCTGGCGGGCGAGCTCGCGGGCGAACAGCGCGCCGACGACGAGGCCGAAGCCCCAGTTGACCCAGGACGCGACCAGCGAGACCAGCGACACCAGCACGATCGCCGAGCCGGGCGACTTGGCAAGACCGGCCAGGTTGGCCAGCAGCTTTTTCACCGGCGGCGAGGACGCGAGGATGTAGCCGGTGACGAGGATCAGCAGCATCTGCATCGAGAAGGCGAGAAGCCCCCAGAACCCGTCGCCCCACATCTGCACGACCGCCACCGGGCCGGCGCCCTCGAACAGCATGGCGGCGGCGGCGGCGATGATCGTCAGCAGCAGCACGAAGATGAAGGGGTCGGGCAGATAGCGATCCATCAGCACGACGGCGGGACGTGAAAGCGCACGCAACATGACAGCCTCCCTTTGGTTCGGGCCCGTTAGGCCGCGTCTTGCGGTGCCGCGGCTCTCTGAGCCGGGGCGTGGATGCCGGGTCTTGGGGCCCGGTTCCCGCGAGTGCGATTCTCGCGGGCCGCAAGGCGTGCCCAGATGGGGCGCGAGAACGCTGGGGGTGTCAAGTCTCGAGAAGGGTGACTTCAGGTTGTCGCAGCGGAAGATTCGGCCGCCGAAACGCAGGCGGCCGGCGGGGAGGGCTCCCGCCGGCCGGATGTTGTCGGTGTCCCCCGCGCGATCAGGGCAGGCGGCGCTCGTAGTCCTGCTTGAGCGCGGCGCAGGCGTCCCAGAACGGGGCGGGCTTGCGGTTCTCGACCAGCGCCACCAGCACGTCGAGATGGGCATGCCAGCCGGAGCTGACGCTGAGCAGCGAGCCACGATCGGGCAGGCGGGCATGGACGATGGTGAGCAGCGTGCCCTCGCCGCGCGGGGCGAGGGTGAAGGTCACGTTGCTCGCCGTGCCCCAGGTGATGGCGAGGCTGCGCGGCGGATCGGCCGAGATCACCCGGCAGGTCATGCGGTGTTCCTCGCTGGCGCCGTCGGGCCGCTTGCCGGGCGGGTCGGTGAGCTCGTCATTGCGCCAGACGAACTCGAACTCGGCGCCGGGCACCAGGGTCATCTCGCCGGCGGCCAGCCATTTCTTGCGCAATTCGCTGTCGGTGAGCCAGGCCCAGACCCGCTCGGGCGGGGCGGGCAGCACGCGGCGGATCTCCAGCGTGTCGGGCGCGGTCAGCACACCATGGGCGTCGGGTTTTTCCATCAAGGTCATGTCGTGTCTCCTTCCTTCGGTTCGGCAGTCGGTTTCCCGGCGTTTTCCTCGCGCAGCAGCGCGTCGAGCACGTCGAGGCGATCGGTCCAGAAGCGTTCGTAGAAGCCGAGCCAGTCATGGGCGCCGGCCAGCGGCCCCGGTTCCAGCCGGCAGGTATGGGTGCGCCAGCGCACCTCGCGGCGGATCAGGCCGGCCTTTTCCAGCACCTTGACGTGCTTGGAGGCCGCCGCCAGCGACATGTCGAAGGGCTCGGCAAGCTGGCTGACGCTGCGCTCGCCCCCGGCGAGGGCGCGGAGCATCTGCCGGCGGGTGGCATCGCCGAGGGCGTGAAAGACGGCGTCGAGCCGGTGTGTCTCTTGTTCAACCATGAGGTTGAATTAAGACCGTCCCGGCGAATGAGTCAACCGAAAAGTTGAATGACAGCGCGCGCCAAACGCGACAAGGGCCGGACAGCACTCGCCGTCCGGCCCCTGTAACCACTTGAAGCTGAGGAAAGTCAGCAGGTTACGCTGTCATCCTGTCACGCCGGATCGACGAACCAGCGCCTGGCATTGCCGTAGCAGACATCGGCGACGAGGCCGGCCGCCATCTCCCGGTCGGGCGGCATCAGGCCCTGGTCCATCCATCCGCCGACCATGTCGCAGAGCAGGCGGCGGAAATATTCGTGGCGGGGGAAGGAGAGGAAGGAGCGGCTGTCGGTCAGCATGCCGACAAAGGTCGACAGCAGCCCCATCTGCGCGAGCTGGGTCATCTGCCGCGCCATGCCGTCGAGCTGGTCGTTGAACCACCAGCCGGAGCCGGCCTGCACCTTGCCCGCCACCGTGCCGTCCTGGAAATTGCCGGCGGTGGTGACGATCACCTCGTTGCGGGTCGGGTCGAGGCAGTAAAGGATCGTGCGCGGCAGTTCGCCGGTGCGGTCGAGCCCGTCGAGCAGGGCGTTGAGCGGGCCGGCCAGCGGCAGGTCGGCGATGGAATCGCCGCCCGCATCCGGGCCGATGCCGGCGAACAGGCGCGAACGGGTGTTGCGGATCGCGCCGATATGGAGCTGCATGACGAGGTTTCGGCTGGCATAGGCGCGCCCCAGCGCCAGCAGCACCGAGGTCTGGAAATCGGCGATCTCGTCCTCGGCGAGCGCTCCGCCCGCCAGCCGCTTGGCGAGGATCGCGTCGAGCCGGGCGGCGCCGCTGTCGCGGCCCTGGCGCAGGATCTCGATGCCGTGGTCGCTCGCCCGGCAGCCGGCGGCGACGAAATGGTCGAGCCGGGCGGTCAGCGCGCCGATCAGGTCCTCGAAGCTGCGGATCGTGGTGCCGGCCGCCGCGCCGAGCCGCTCCAGATAGGCGGGAAAGCCGTCGAGCTCGATCTTGAAGGCCCGGTCGGGCCGGAAGCTCGGCACCATCCGGAAGCCGAGGGCCGGATCGTCCTTCAGCGCGATATGGTGCTCCAGCGTGTCGCAGGGATCGTCGGTGGTGCCGACCAGCTCGACCTTCATGGCGCGCAGCAGGCCGCGCGCGGAGTGGCTGGGCGCGGCGAGCTGGCGGTTGGCTGCGTCCCACACCGCGTCGGCGCTGCGGGCGTCGAGCACCACGCCGGCCATGCCGAAACAGCGGGCCAGCTCCAGATGCGACCAGTGATAGAGCGGATTGCCGACGAAGCGCGGCATGGCGGCGGCGAAGGCCTGGTATTTCCTGGCGAAATCCGCCTCGCCGGTGATCAGCCGTTCGTCGATGCCGGCCCAGCGCATCGCCCGCCACTTGTAGTGGTCGCCCTCCAGCCAGATCCGGCCGAGCGTGTCCCAGCGCGTGTCGGCGGCAATGTCGGCCGGCGGCAGGTGGTTGTGGTAGTCGACGATCGGCAGGGGCGCCGCGACCTCGTGATAGAGCCAGGTGGCGCTGTCGCTCGACAGCAGGAAATCGTCTCCAAGGAAGGTCTTCACCGCTCGCTCTCCTGCGGGATCTCGGCAAGGCGGGCAAGGGCGGCCTCTACCCCGTGCTCGCGCAGTTCCAGATAGGCCGCCTCGATGGCGCCGGCGAAGTCCGCCCGTCCGGCAAGCTCGGCGGCGAACACTTCGCGTAAGGACAGCATCTCGCGCAGATAGGCGCGCTCGTCGCCGGCCGCCTGCGAGATGGTGCGGATCCGTTCGGCCAGCGGATCGTTCAGCGGCAGCGGCGTGCCGTCCTGCGCCACGCCCCGGCAATAGGCCAGCCAGCCGGCGACGCCGAGGGCCAGGCGCGGCCAGGGCGTGCCGGCCTCCAGGTGATGGCGGATCGGCGCGAGCAGGCGCTGCGGCAGCTTCTGGCTGCCGTCGGTGGCGATCTGGGTGGTGCGGTGCTTCAGCCGGCTGTTGGCGAAGCGGGCGAGCAGCGCCTCGGCATAGGCGGCAAGGTCGACGCCCTGCGGCATCGACAGGGTCGGGGCCTGTTCGGCCAGCATCAGCCCGCGCGCGGCGCCGGCCAGCAGCGGGTCGGCCATGCAGTCGGAGATGGTGCGCCGGCCGGCCAGCGCGCCGAGATAGGCGAGGAAGGAGTGGCTGCCGTTGAGCATGCGCAGCTTCATCTCCTCGAAGGGGCGCACGTCGGCGACGAATTCGGCGCCGGCCAGCTCAAACGGCGGGCGCCCGGCGGCGAAGTCGTCCTCGATCACCCATTGCCGGAACGGTTCGCAGACGATGCCCGGCGCGTCGCCGAGCCCGAGTTCGGCGAGCAGCGCCCGCCCGTCCTCGTCCAGCGCCGGCACGATCCGGTCGACCATGGTGCAGGGGAAGGTGACGTTGGCGGCGATCCACTCGGCCAGCGCCGGATCGCGGCGGGCGGCGAAGTCCTCTACCACCGCGCGGCAGACGGCGCCGTTTTCCGGCAGGTTGTCGCAGGACAGCAGCGTGAGGCCGCCAAGGCCGGCCTGCCGCCGCCGCGCCAGCCCCTCGACCAGCACGCCGACGGCGGTCTGCGGGGTTTGGGGCGCGGCGAGATCCCGGCGGATGCCCTCATGCTCCGTGTCGAGCCGGCCGCCGCGCGAACAGTAGCCCTTTTCGGTGATGGTCAGCGTGACGATGGCAAGCTCCGGCGAGGCGAAGCGCGCGAACAGCGCCTCGCTCCCGTCACGCAGCGGATGGCAGGTGCCGGCCAGCGCCTCGACGCGTCGCGCCGTCATGCCGCTGTCGTCGGCCGCGACCACCCAGTGATGCAGGTCGGCCGCCTCCAGCGCGTCGAGCTCCTCGACGCCGGAGTTGAGCCGCACCGCGATCATTCCCCAGTTTGGGCCCCAGTCGGGCCGGCCGTCGGCCGTCATCGCATCCAGCGTCTCGTCGAGGATGGTCGACAGGAAGGCGCGGGCGAAGGCGCCGAAGCCGAGATGCAGGATGCGGCCGCGCAAGGTGCTGCGGTCATGGATCGGGTGGACGATGCGCACGGCATCGCCTGCGGCTGCGCTTGCGGGATGCGGCATCTCAGTCTCCGGCAAGGGATACGCTGTCGCCGGACGCGGCAGGGCGCCCGTTGACGGTGAGCGGGCGGGTCTCGCCGGCCGGCAGCACGACAGTCACCGCGTCGAAGGCCGGGCGGTAGTCTCCGCTGCGCGCCAGCGACAGGCGCAGGCCATCCGCATCGCTTGCCAGCTCCATGCGGGTCAGGGCATGGGGCGCGTCGACGGTCAGGCCGTCATCGGCATATTCGAGGCTGACGCCGGCATGGGGGCCGGGCGCGGGGAACAGCGCCAGCGTGCGCCGCGTGTCGCGCGCGGCGTCGGCGCGCGACAGGCCGTCGGCGAGCGGCAGCACCGCGCCGGCGCGCACGAAGAGCGGCATGGAGGCGAGCGTCACCGGCACCGTCACTTCGCGGCCGCCGGCATGCCAGGTGCCGGTCCAGAAGTCCCACCAGCCGCTGCCGTTGTCCGGCAGGTAGAGGCGGCGCTCCGCCGCGCCCGGATCGACGACGCTCGCGACCAGCAGGTCGCGGCCGATCAGGAACTCGTCGCATTCCTCGAAGCAGCGCGGATCGTGCTCATGGTCGAGGAAGGTCGGGCGCAGCATCGGCTCATGCGCGGCCACCGCCTGGTGCAGGGCGGTGTAGAGATAGGGGACGAGGCGGTAGCGGAAGCGGATCGCCTCGCGCACCAGGTCGGTCACCTGCGGATACATCCAGGGTTCGTTGACCGTGCCGTCGTCGTTCCAGGAATGGATGGTGAAACGCGGGTGGAAGATGCCGTTCTGCACCCAGCGGACGAAGAGTTCCGGATCGGGCCGGGGGCCGGCGAAGCCGCCGACGTCATGGCCGATATTGTAGAGGCCGGACAGCGACATGCCGAGGCCCATGCGGATGTTGTAGCGCAGCGTCGCCCAGTCGGTGCGGTTGTCGCCGGACCAGGTCTGGGCGTAGCGCTGCAGTCCCGGCGCGCCGGAACGGGAGATCAAGTAGGGCCGCCGGTTCGGGGCATGCGCCAGTTGCGCTTCGCGGCTGGCGCGGGTCATCAGCACCGGCATCAGCGGGCGGATCAGGCCGATGCCGATCTCCTCGCCGAAGCCGTGGCAGCGCGCCTGCGCGTCCCACACCTCGTATTCGTTGTTGTCGTTCCAGGTCGAGCCGATGCCGTTGTCGAGCAGCTTGGCGGTGACGTTGTCCTGCCACCAGCGCACCGTCGCCGGGTTGGTGAAGTCGAGATGCGAGCCCTCGTCGTCCCAGAAGGACGAGCGCTCCGGCGCGCCGGTCTCGCTGTCGCGCACGAAGAGGCCCGCTTCGGCCGCTTCCGCGTAGCGCGGATGGTCCTGCAGCAGGCAGGGCTTGATGTTGGCGGCCAGATGCAGGCCGGCGGCGGCGAAACTCGCCGACATCGCCTTGGGGTCCGGCACCTTGGCGTGGTTCCAGTTGAAGACGTAGCGCTTCGCCCCGATCGAGGTGTAGCCGGAGGAAAGCTGGAAACTGTCGCAGGGAATATCGTGTTCGGCGAGAAGCCGGACGAAGCCCTGAAGCTGCTCCTGCGCGTTCTCCGCATCGGTGTAATGCATGGTCGAGCCGGAATAGCCGAGCGTCCACAGCGGCGGGAAGGCGGTGCCGCCGGTCAGCGTCACATGCCGCTTGACGATGCCGAGCACGTCCGGCGCCCAGCTCATGTAATAGTCGAGATCGCCGTCGGCGGCCCGGTACGCCCGGTAGGGGCGGTGGTAATTGTCGAGCTCGTTGCCGAGGTCGAACCAGCACCCCGCCAGATTGTCGTGGAAGAGGCCGAAGCTGCCGGCCCGCGGCGTGCGGGTCACGGTGAAGGGGATGTGCTTGTAGAGCGGGTCGGTGCTGCGCGCGTCATAGCCCATGGCGTCGAGATTGCGCATCTCGAAGCGGCGGCCCGAGCGCTCCAGGTCGCCGGCCTTCTCGCCGAGCCCGTAGACCTTCTCGCCCGGATGGCGCAGCAGGAAATGCGCATGGGCGTGGTCGCGCAGGCCCAGCAGCACGGCGCCGGTCGGACGCTCCTCGGCGAACACCGCCCAATTGCCGTCGCCTTGCCGCGCCGACCAGGTGAAGGCGAGCGGGGCGGCGATGTCGAGCCGCAGCACGGAGGTTTCAAGCCGCAGGCCGCCCTCCGTCTCCTCCAGCGTGAAGGGAGGGCAGGGATGGCCGGACAGGTCGAGCCGGTCGCGGCCCTGCCACGGCACGTCGGCGCCGCCGCGGGCAAGCTCCGGCGCGACGCTCCAGCTCCGCGGCAGGCGGAACGCGCCGTCCTTGCGCAGGGTGACGCGGAAGAGCGCCTCGTCGAGGACGAAGACGGTCATCAGGTGGCGGCCATCGACGCGAAGGTCGATGCCGTCCTCGAAGCGGCGTTCGAGGCGGAAGGTCTTCAGCGGTTTCATTGTCTGGCTCCGCGGATCAGTATCCGAGCAGGAGGCGGGGCAGGGCGAGGCTCAGCTCGGGCACGAAGGTGACCAGCAGCAGCATCGCGATCAGCACGCCGTAGAAGGGCAGCAGCGGCTTCAGCACGTCGCCGATCGAGACCTTGGCGACCGAGCAGCCGACGAACAGGGCCGAGCCGACCGGCGGGGTGCAGATGCCGATGCACAGGTTGAAGGTCATCACCACGCCGAAATGCACCGGGTCCATGCCGAGACCCGCCACCACCGGCAGGAAGATCGGCGTGAAGATCAGCAGCGCCGGCGTCATGTCCATGAAGGTGCCGACGACGAGCAGGGCGAGGTTGATCACCAGCAGCAGCACGATCGGGTTGTCCGACAGGCCGAGCAGGATGTCGGAGATCGTGTAGGGGATGTCGGCGAAGGCCATCACCTTGGACATGGCGATGGAGCAGCCGATCATCAGCAGCACGATGGAGGTGGTGACGGCCGATTCCAGGATGATGCCGGGCAGGTCGGAGATCTTGATCTCCCGGTACCAGACCAGCGCCAGGAACAGGGTGTAGACCACGGCGGCGGCCGAGGCCTCGGTGGCGGTGAAGACGCCGCCGATGATGCCGCCCATGACGATGAAGATCAGGCCGAGCGGCAGGATCGCGTCGGCCGTCTTGCGCACGACCTCGTCCAGGCTCGGGCGCGGGGCGACCGGGTAGCCGCGCTTCTTGGCGATGATGCCGGCCACCGTCATGATGCCGAGGCCCATCAGGATGCCGGGCACGTAGCCGGCGACGAACAGCGCGGCGATCGAGGTGCCGTTGGTGATCAGCGAATAGACGATGAAGGTGGTCGAGGGCGGGATCAACAGGCCCGTGGGGCAGGAGGCGATGTTGACGGCGGCCGAGTAGGAGGGGGCGTAGCCCTCCTTCTTCTGCAGCGGCGCCATGACGCCGCCGACGGCGGCGGCCGAGGCGACGGCCGAGCCGGAGATCGAGCCGAACATCATGTTGGCCAGCACGTTGCAATGGGCGAGCGAGCCGGGCAGCTGGCCGCCGAGCACCTTGGCGAATTCGATCAGCCGCAGGGCGATGCCGCCGCGATTCATGATGTTGCCGGCCAGGATGAAGAAGGGAATCGCCAGCAGGGTGAAGCTGTCGAGGCCGGAGGCCATCTGCTGGGCGGTGATGTAGACCGACTGGTTGAAGGTCATGAACAGCATGAAGGTCACGACCGTGGCGATGCCGATGGCGAAGGCGATCGGCACGCCGACCGCCATCAGCAGCCCGAAGGACCCGAACAGGGTGAGTGCGCTCTGCAGTTCCATCTGGTCGGCTCCTCAGTCCCGCCGGCCGCCGGCGGGCGTGCCGGTGCCAGTGTCGGTATCAGCGTCGGTGTCGGTCGGGTGGGGCTCGCCGCGGGCATAGCCGACGAGGAACCAGGCGCAATAGAACAGGATCATCCCGCCGGAGAAGGGGATGGCGCCGTAGACATAGCCCATGGGGATGCGCAGGGCCGGCGAGACCTGGCCGGTCGCCAGGGTCCGCGACATCAACTGGATGCCGCCATAGACCATGACCAGCGCCGCGAAGCCGGCAATCAGCAGCATGACGAGGACCGCCAGTGCGCGGGCGGCGCGGGCGCTGACCATCAGCGGCAGCACGTCGATGGCCAGGTGCCGGCCCTGGCCGAGCGTATAGGCGGCGCCGACCAGGCCGGTCCACATGAACAGGAAGCGGGCCATCTCGTCGGTGATGGTGCTCGGGGTGCCGAGCACATAGCGCGAGACGACCTGCCAGACGACACAGGCGACGAGCACCGCGAAGACGGCGGCGATCAGCAGGCCGAGGATCCGGTCGATCCGGGTCTTCAGGGCGTTCATGGCGAAACGCGCCTTGGCGGGGCCGAAAGGCCGGTGGCTGCCATGGTGTCCTCCCGTCTGCGGCCCGTCCATGCGGGCCGGTCTTGTCCGCTTGGCCGACAGACGGCTGCGGTGTTTCTGACATCGCCGATTTCCAAAAATTGGTCAACCAATTTTCAAAACTGGTTGACATGAGGGCGGCTCTGAAGAAGTCTCAGGGGCGAGCTGACCTGAATTGGTCGGCCAATCTGTGTGGCCGGCAGACCAGTCGCGGGCCCGCAAGGCCGGGGGCGGCACTGCCGCTCCGGCCGCACAACAACCGGGAGGTACCCCATGCGCATGTCCCTTCGCGCCGCCGCCATCGCCGGCGCGGCCCTGATCGCCTTCGCGTCCGCCGCCGAGGCCCGCACGCTGCGGCTCAACCACAACAATCCGGAAGACCATCCGCTGCACAAGTCGATGGAATTCATGGCCGAGCGGGTCAATGAGCTGACCGGCGGCGACATCAAGATCCGCGTCTATGCCAATGCCCAGCTCGGCAACCAGCGCGAGTCGATGGAGCTGATGCAGAACGGCACGCTCGACATGGCCCGCTCCAACGCCAGCGAGCTGGAGGCCTTCGAGGAGTCCTATGCAGCGCTGAACCTGCCCTTCATCTTCGCCAATGACGACCACTACTACAAGGTCCTGTCCGGCGACATCGGCGACGACATTCTCGCCGCCTCGCACGACAAGGGCTTCGTCGGCATCGCCTTTTATGTCGAGGGTGCCCGCTCCTTCTACGCCAACAAGGAAATCCGCACGCCGGACGACCTCAAGGGCATGAAGATGCGCGTGCAGCCGAGCCCGTCGGCCATCCGCATGGTCGAGCTGCTCGGCGCCAGCCCGACCCCGATCGCCTGGGGCGAGCTCTACAGCGCCCTGCAGCAGGGTGTCGTCGACGGCGCGGAGAACAACCCGCTGGCGCTGACCACCGCCCGCCATGGCGAGGTCTCCAAGATCTATTCCAACAACGAGCACACGATGATCCCGTCGGTGGTGATGGTCTCCACCCAGACCTGGGACGGGCTCACCGAGCAGCAGCAGACCGCGCTGCGGCAGGCCGCGCGCGAATCGATGGACTTCCACCGCGACAACTGGAACCGGGAAGTCGCCGAGGGCATCGAGCTCGCCAAGTCCGAGCTCGGCGTCACCTTCATCGAGGTCGACAAGGCCCCCTTCGTCGAGAAGGTCCTGCCGATGCATGAGGAAGCCGCCGCCAAGTCCGAGCGCGTCGCGGACCTGATCAAGCGGATCAAGGCCGCCGCCGAATAAGGCGTCATCCGAAAGCTGTCCGCGTCCCGGCCGCGTGCCGGGGCGCGGGCCTTCCCCGTCCGCGCCTGCCCCCCCCCCACGAGAGGGGCCGTTCCGGAGTTCGCTCGTGCTTGAACGTTCCGCCCTTGCCGAAAACGCCCTGCAGGCCCTGCATGACGAGGACTACGACCGTCCCTACAACACGCAGGCGCTCAATCACGAGACGATGATCTTCGTCGGCGGGCGCACCCCGGTCAGCCTCGACGGCGCCTGGAATTTCTGCGTCGACCTGCTCGACACCGGCCTGCGCCAGAAGTGGTTCGCCATGCAGCCGATGCCGGCGGAAGAGCGCGCCGAGCCCTGGGACTACGATCCCTATGAGGGCGACACCGTGCCGGTGCCCTCCTGCTGGCAGATGCTGAAAGAGACCTGGTACTTCTTCGAGGGCAGCGCCTGGTACACCCGGCCGCTCGACATGCCGCCCGACCTCGGCTCCGGCCGCCGCTTCCTGCGCGTCGGCGCCGCCCAGTACGACTGCAAGGTCTTCCTCAACGGCGCGTTCCTCGGCAACCATTATGGCGGCTCGACGCCGTTCTTCTGCGAGTTGACCGGCCACCTGCGCCCCGGGCGCAACTGGCTGATGCTGATGGTCAACAACACGCGCACGCTCGACCGCGTGCCGATGCGCAACACCGACTGGTTCAACTATGGCGGCCTCTACCGCGAGGTTTCGCTCTTTGAGACGCCGACCAGCGTGATCCGCGACCTTTTCGTGCATCTGGTGCCGGACGGCAGCTATCGCCGCATCCGCGCCGCCGTCGAGGTCGATGGCGGGGCGCGCGAGGCGGTGCTGGAGATCGCCGAAATCGGCATCCGCCAGACGATCGCGCTCGGCGCCGACGGCCGCGGCGAGGTCATCGTCGAGGCGCGCCCGGAGCTGTGGTCGCCGGAGAACCCGAGGCTCTATGCCGTGTCGCTTGCCGCCGGCGACGACCGGGTCGAGGACCGCATCGGCTTCCGCCAGATCGAGCGGGTCGGCGACGAGATCCGCCTCAACGGCCGCTCGCTGTTCCTGCGCGGCATTTCCGTGCATGAGGACGACCGGGAGCTCGGCAAGGTGACGAGCGAGGCGGACCTGCGCCGCCGCTTCGCCGATGCCCGCGATCTCAACTGCAATTACCTGCGCCTTGCCCATTATCCGCATCACGAGATGGCGGCGCGGCTGGCCGACGAGCTCGGCTTCCTGCTGTGGGAGGAGATCCCGGTCTATTGGGCGATCGCCTTCGACAATCCGGCGACCTATCGCGACGCGCGCAACCAGCTCATCGAGTTGATCAAGCGCGACCGCAACCGGGCAAGCGTCATCATCTGGTCGGTCGGCAACGAGAATCCGGACACCGACGCCCGGCTCGACTTCATGAAGGGCCTCGCCGACACCGCCAAGGCGTTCGATCCGACGCGCCTGACCTCGGCCGCCTGCCTCGTCAACCACGCCCGCAACCGCATCGAGGACCGGCTCGCCGAGCATATCGACGTGATCGGCATCAACGAATATTACGGCTGGTACGAGGAGAATTTCGAGGATCTCGTCGAGATCGGCCGCAATTCCGATCCGGGCAAGCCGGTGGTCATCTCCGAGACCGGCGCGGACGGTGCCATCGGCGAGGGCGCCCCGGCGCGCGGCCTGTTCAGCGAAGCTTATATGACCGAGGTCTACGAAAAGCAGATCGAGACCCTGCGCGCGCTCTCCTATGTCAAGGGCATGTCGCCTTGGATTCTCTACGATTTCCGGGTTGAAC
The DNA here is from genome assembly GCF_900185725.1 of Stappia sp. TSB10P1A. Taxonomy (GTDB): domain Bacteria; phylum Pseudomonadota; class Alphaproteobacteria; order Rhizobiales; family Stappiaceae; genus Stappia. The sequence goes on from NZ_FYAU01000035.1 coordinate 52,372, forward strand.
GCCGGCAAAATATCTTCCAGCGTGGTTTCAACAAGAAGGGCCTGATCGCCGCCGACAAGGCGACGCGCAAGGACGCCTTCGCGGTGCTGTCGGCCTATTATGCCGAGCGCCGCGACGCGGAGGCGGGCGGGGAGGAGATGGCATGACCGGAGATGCGGGCGGCAAGCGGCGCTACGAGGATGTCGCGGAGGCCCTGAAGCGGGAGTTGACGAGCGGCGGCTACAAGGTCGGCGACCGCATCAAGACCGAACGGCAGATGTCGGAGGAACTCGGCGTCAGCCGCTCGCTGGTGCGCGAGGCCGTCATCATGCTGGAGATCGAGGGCTTCGTCGATGTCCGCAAGGGCTCGGGCATCTATGTGTCGCGGCTGCCGTCGGGCGAGAGCCCGACCAGCGGCGGCGACATCGGCCCGTTCGAGCTGCTGCAGGCCCGGCAGGTGCTGGAGAGCAGCATCGCCGCCTTCGCCGCCTCGACCGTGACCAAGGCCGACATCCTGCGCATGCGCCAGGCGCTGGACATGGAACGCAAGGCCATCGAGACCGGGTCGGAAGACTATTCCGGCGACGAGCTGTTCCATCACCTGATCGCCGAGGCGACGCAGAACAGCGTCTTGGTCGACATGATCGACGAGCTGTGGCGCAAGCGCGAGCAGAGCCCGATGTGGGCGCGCCTGCACAGCCGCATCTTCGACAGCGGCTATCGCGGCCAGTGGCTGGAGGATCATCAGGCGATCCTCACCGCCCTGCAATGCCGCGATCCGCGCGCCGCGCGCCAGGCCATGTGGCAGCACCTGGAAAACGTCCGCCAGACCCTGCTCGAACTGTCGGATGTCGATGATCCGCAATTCGACGGCTACCTCTTCGACAGCGGGCCGGTCGCCGCCGCAAGCACCTGACCGCCGCCGTCGATCCCATTCATCTCCTCGCCCGAGGGAAACGAACGCAATGCAGCAGACATGGCGCTGGTTCGGCCCGTCCGATCCGGTCACCCTCACAGACATCCGCCAGGCCGGCGCGACCGGCATCGTCACGGCCCTGCACGACATGCCGAACGGCACGGTGTGGCCGCGCGAGGCGATCCGCGCCCGCCGCGAGATGATCGAGGCGGCCGGCCTCGTCTGGGTCGTGGTGGAAAGCATCCCGGTGCATGAGGACATCAAGACGGCGGCGCCCGGCTGGCAGCGCCATGCCGAGGCCTGGGCGAGAAGCGTCGAGAACCTCGCCGCCGAGGGCGTGCGCACGATCTGCTACAATTTCATGCCGGTGCTCGACTGGACCCGCACCGAGCTTGCGCACGAACTCCCGGACGGCGCCCGCTGCCTGCGCTTCGACCAGGCGCGGTTCGCCGCCTTCGACCTGTTCATCCTGGCGCGCGAGGGGGCCGAGGCCGACTATGCGCCGGCCGAGATCGAGGCCGCCCGGCGCCTGCATGCCGGCATGGACGCCGCCGAGATCGCCCGGCTCACCGACACGATCATCGCCGGCCTGCCGGGCTCGGAGGAAAGCTACTCGCTGGAGAGCTTCCGCGCGCGGCTCGCCGCCTATGCCGGCATCGACGCGGCGGCCCTGCGCGGCCAGCTCGCCGCCTTCCTCGCCATCGTCCTGCCGGCGGCGGAGCGGGCCGGGGCGGTGCTCGCCATCCATCCGGACGACCCGCCGCGTCCGCTGTTCGGCCTGCCGCGCATCGTCTCCTGCGTGGACGACATGGCGGCCATCGCGGCGATGTCGGCGAGCCCGGCCAACGGCTTCACCTTCTGCACCGGCTCCTACGGGGTGCGGGCGGACAACGACCTGCCGGCGATGCTGGCGCGGTTCGGCGAGCGGGTGCATTTCCTGCATCTGCGGGCGACCAAGCGTGAGGCGGACGGGCGCAGCTTCCACGAGGCCGCCCATCTCGACGGCGATGTCGACATGGTCGCGGTGATTTCCCAGGTCGTGCGCCTCGAGCGGGCGCGCGGCGCGGTGCTGCCGATGCGGCCCGACCACGGCCACCAGTTGCTCGACGACCTGCGCCGGGTGTCGACGCCGGGCTATCCGGCGATCGGCCGGCTGCGCGGCCTTGCCGAGCTTCGCGGCGTCGAGCGTGCCGTCGCGGCGCTGCTGCCGAACTTGTAAACGGGTCTTCCGCCCCCGATACTCTTGCCTCGGCCGGTGAAGGTCTGCGATACCTGTGCTTGCAAGGGATCCGCCCCGGCGCGGATCGACAGCCTTTGGACGGGAAGCGGACCTTACCATGCGACTGGCCTACACGACGTCTCCCGGACGCGGCGACATGGACACGGTGCTCGCCCGGGTCACTGAGCGGCTCGAGGGGCGGGGCTTGCGGGTTCTCGGCGTCGTCCAGATCAACACCGCCTGCGAGGACGACCGCCCTTGCGACATGGACGTCAAGGTGCTGCCGGACGGGCCCTTGATCCGCATCTCGCAGTCGCTGGGGCCGCAGTCGCGCGGCTGTCGTCTCGATCCGCAGGGGCTGGAACAGGCGGTCGGCGAGACCGCCGCAAGGCTCGCCGGCGGCGGCGACGTGCTGATGATCAACAAGTTCGGCAAGCAGGAGGCCGAGGGCAGGGGCTTTCGCGACGTGATCGCCGAGGCGCTGGCCGCCGGCATGGCGGTCATCGTCGGCGTCAACGGGCTCAACCTGCCGGCCTTCCTGGACTTCTGCGGCGACATGGCGACCCGGCTGCCGGCCGATGTCGAGGCCATTGCGGCCTGGGCGGATGCCACCGTCTCCGAGGACGCGTAGGGCTCAGCCCGTCAGCGGGACGCTTTCCAGCACGGCCTCACCGATGCAGATCATCGTGCCGGCGCCATTGGCGATGGTGAGGCGCAGGACCAGCTCCGTGCCTCCGCCCTCCAGCGGACGGATCCGCGCGAGGCGCCCGCCGATGACAATGCCGTCGCCGACTGCCAGCGGCTTGACGAAGCGGGTGGAGAGGCCTTTGAGCCGCGCGCCCGGCAGCCAGTTCCGGATCGCGCCCTCAAGGCGGCCCATCACCAGCATGCCGTGGACGATGGGGCCGGGCAGGCCGGCGGCGCGGGCGGCCGCCGCATCGAGATGGATCGGGTTGCGGTCGCCGGAGGCCTGCGCATAGGCGGCGACGGCCGCCGCATCGAGGTGGGCGAGCTTCGTGTCGTCGAAGCGGTGGCCGACGGCAAGGGTGCTCATGGCGCGCGCTCGCGATTCTCGAACAGCACGATCTCGGCGCGAAACTCCTGCAGGAACGTGCCCTCCGTCTCGCCGCGCACCCGGCCGCGCAGGGTGAGGCGGTCGGCGCGCTCCTCGTGCCGCTTCCAGTCGACGGCGACCGTGTAGCGGCGGTCCATCTGCAGCGGCGCGTGGAAGACGAAGTCCTGCGCCTGGTGGACCAGCGCGGCGGCGCGCTCGGCGGCAAGCTCGGCGAGCATCGCCAGCACCTTGGGATGGGAGAACACGGTGAAGGCATAGGTCGCCGGCACCAAGCCGGCAGGTGCTCCGAGCGCGGCGGCGAAGGCGGCGACGGCGGCACGGTCCGTCGCAAGCTCCAGCTCGGCGATCCCGGTCCAGCCCGTGTCGCCCGCTCCGCCCATCGGTCAGACCTTCCGGATGGCGATGGTGGCGTTGATCCCGCCGAAGGCGAAGGAATTGCTGATCGCCGCATCGATCGGCCGGGCGCGGGCGGTGTTGGGCACCGGGTCGGCCAGGCATTTGGGGTCCGGCGCCAGCCAGTTGATCGTCGGCGGGGCGATGTTGTCGCGCAGCGCCTGGACGGTGATCACCAGTTCGATGGCGCCCGCCGCGCCCAAGGCATGGCCGTGGATCGGCTTGGTCGAGGAGACGGAAACCTCGCCGATATGGGCGCCGAACACCTGGCGCAGCGCCTCGCTCTCGGAAATGTCGTTGAGCACCGTGCCGGTGCCATGGGCGTTGACATAGCCGATGTCCCGCGGCGTCAGGCCGGCATCGGCCAGCGCATTGGCCATGGCGGCGGCCGGTCCCTCGACCGTCGGGCGCAGCAGGTCGCCGGCATCGCTGGTCGTGCCGTAGCCGGCGATCTCGGCCAGCGGCGTCGCCCCGCGCTTCAAGGCGTGCTCCAGCTCCTCGATCACCAGCACGGCGGCGCCTTCGCCCAGCACCATGCCGTTGCGCTTGTCGGAGAACGGCCGGCAGGTTTCCGGCGCCATCACCCGCAGCACCTCCCAGGCGCGGAAGGTCGCCGGCGTCAGCAGCGCCTCGCTGCCGCCCACCAGCATGGCATCGGCCATGCCGGCGCGGATCATCTGCAAGCCGTAGCCGACCGCCTGGGTGCCGGAGGCGCAGGCGCTGGAGATCGCCAGCGAGGGGCCGCGCACGCCGTAGCGCATGCTGATCTGCGAGGCGGCGGCATTCGGCATCACCTTGGCGATGGTCAGCAGGTCGGTGCGCGTCTCGGTGACGTAGAAGGCATAGTGCCCGTCGTCGGTGGTCCAGGAGCCGCCGATGCCCGAGCCGATGATCGCGCCGAAGCGGGGGCCGAGCGGCGCGCCCGTGTCGAGGCCGGCCTGTGTCAGCGCCTCGGCGGCGGCGACCAGCGCGAGCTGCGCGAAACGGTCGGTGGTCTTGAGTTCCTGCTCGCTCAGATGCGCGGCCGGATCGAAACCGGCGATATGCGCGGCGCGGGTGATGCGCTGGCGCGGATAGCGGTCGAGGCGGAAGTCCGACACGCCGCTGCGTCCCTCGCGCGCGGCCTCCCACAGGGCGGGCACCCCGGAGCCGGCAGCGGTGATCGCGCCCAGTCCGGTGACGACGACGCGCCGGCCTGCCGCCGTCACGCGGCGGCTTCCTTCATCCGCGCGGCGAGGACCTTGAGGAAGTCGCCCACCGTGCTGGCCTCGGCCAGATCGCCGTCGACGGGAATATAGACGCCGAATTCCTCCTCGATCGCCATCAGGATGACGACCATATCGGCGGACTGGATGCCGAGATCCTCGAAGCTGGCTTCCGGCACCAAGGCCTCGCGCCCGACCATGCCTTCCTTCGCCACCAGATCGAGCAGGCGCTCGATCGTTGCGCTATCCATCCCCTCGGCCGTTTGTGCCATGTCAGCCTCGTACCTGCGATTTGCAACGTGTTTTGCCGATGTCATAAGGGGTAAGCCGACTTGGTTCCAGCAGGAAAGTGAAAATAAGGTCGCGCCCCGGCGCCCCTCCCGGCAGGTACCGGCAGGCCGCCTCCCTTCGCGCGCTTGGCCGCGCGGCTTGCGGGATCGCGGCGGCTCCACTATTGACGTCCTGTCCGTATGGCTAGGGCGACACGGCCGGGCCGCAAGCCGGGCGCAAGACGAGGCAGAATCGGGGCAACGGCACGGCATGGAACAGTCTCTGGAAGCCGGAGCGGGGGAGGCATCGGCCGACGGGTCGGCGGCGGCGGCGGACGCCTCGCGCGGCGCCCGGCTCGCCGGGTGGGTCGCGGCGCTGCCGGTGGTGATTATTCCCGGCTTTGCCATCTACATGATGGTCTGGGCCCGCTGGGCCTTCTACGAGCGCCACCCGGACTATATCCTGCGCAGCGCGCCGACCGTCAGCCGCGCCATTACCGATCCGGCCATCGGCGACCCCTTCGCCGCCGCGATCCTTGCCGTCGCCATCGTCATCGCGCTGGCGATGGTGCCGCTGTCCTTTGCCTTCCTCGGGGCGATTTCCGCGCGCGCCGGCCATCTGCCGCGCGTTGCGACCAGCCTGCGGCGGCTGATGGCGGTGTTCCTGGTGATGCAGGCGCTCGGGACCACGGGCATGGTCATCTGCACCCAGGTGACCTTCCGCCACGATCACGACCTGCACATGCTCGGCAGCTACCTGTTCTTCGTGTTCCAGGCCCTGTCGATCCTGATGAGCGGCATTCTCACCACCCGGCTGCTGCGCCTGCCGGACACGGGACGCCCGACCTATCTGCGCCTCGGCTCGCGCTACACGCGCCTGCGCCGCGACCTTGCCTTCGTCACCGCCGGCCTTGCCGGGTTCTATGTGCTGCTGTTCCTGGTCAAGGGGCTGGACCTGCCGATCCCCGAATACGACATCTACTATGCCTATACGGTGCAGGAAATCGTCACCATCTCGGCCTATATCGTCCACTTCATGCTCTATGCGCCGGAGATCTACCGGATGGCCCGCGATTTCGCCGGCGGATCGCGCTCCCGTCGCCTGATCCGGGGCGCCTGATCCAAGGCGCCTGATCCAGGGCGCTGATCCCCGGCGCCTGAGCCGTCAGGGCCGGGGCGTCGCCATCGCCTCGCGGGCAAGCTCCGCCGAGCGCGGCTCCACCGCCTGCTGCAACTCGGCCATGAAGGCGCCGCTGGACAGTCCGGGGGCAAGCGCCGGCAGGATCTCGATGGTGATGCGGCCGGGAAATTTCCACGCACTGTTGCGCGGCCAGAACAGGCCGGAATTCAGCGCCACCGGCACGCAGGGCACCTGCAGCGCCCGGTACAGCGCGGCGACGCCCGGACGGTAGTTCGGGGCGGAGAGCGGCGCGCTGCGCGTACCTTCGGGAAAGATCACCACCTGCCGGCCGTCGGCGATGCGCCGTTTCGCCTGGCGGATCAGGCTCATCAGGGCGCTGGCGCCGGCGTTCCGGTCGATGGCGATATGGCCGAGCCGCCACATGCCCCAGCCGGCGACCGGGATCAGCGTCAGCTCGCGCTTCAGCACGAAGGCCGGGTCGGTCAGGATCACCTGCAGCGCCAGCGTCTCGAAGGCCGACTGGTGCTTGGCGGCGATCAGGCAGGGCCCCTCCGGCAGGTTTTCCCGCCCGCGCACCTCGTAGGCGAGCCCGACGGTCAGCCGCAGCAGGCCCAGCCAGCCATGCACGACGAGGCGCGCCACCTTGCGCGTCACCGCGCGCGGCAGCAGCATCAGGATGCAGGCCGGTGCCAGCAGCACCAGGCTGGCGATCACCAGCCCCTGGAAGGCGAGCGAGCGCAAGACCACGCGCGCGCTCGCGCGCGGCGGTGTCCAGACGGCGGGAGCAGGCACTGGGGCTCCGTCTGCGGCCATGGGGTCAGTCCCGGTCCCGCGGCGCGCCGATGGCAAGGCTGAGCCGCGCCACGCCCTCGATCTCGCCCTCCAGGAGGTCGCCGGGCTGCAGCGCCGCGACGCCGGCCGGGGTGCCGGTGAAGATCAGGTCGCCCGGCTTCAGCTCCACCGCGGCGCTGCAGATCGCGACGATGTCCGCCACCGGCCAGATCTGGTCGGCAAGGTCGCCCTGCTGGCGCAGCTCGCCGTTGACCTTCAGGGAAATGCGCCCGCTCTTCGGGTGGCCGATGCGGCTTGCCGGCACCAGCGGCGAGCAGGGGGCGGAGCGGTCGAAGGCCTTGCCCCAGTCCCAGGGCCGGCCGAGGTCCTTGGCCTGCTGCTGCAGGTCGCGGCGCGTCAGGTCGAGGCCGATGCCGTAGCCCCAGATGTGGCTTTCCGCTTCCTCAGGGGCGATGTCGCGCCCGCCGCGGCCGATGGCGACGACCAGCTCCACCTCGTGATGCAGGTCCGCCGTCAGCGGCGGATAGGGGATGGTGCCGCCGGCATCGCACACCGCGTCGGCCGGCTTGGTGAAGAAGAACGGCGGTTCCCGGTCCGGATCCTTGCCCATCTCGCGGGCATGGGCGGCATAGTTGCGCCCGACGCAGAACACCCGGCGGATCGGGAAGCGTGCGTCCGTCCCCTCGACCGCGACATCGGCGGCCGGAGGCGGGGCAATCACGTAGTCTGTCACGGAAAGTCTCCTCTCGGGGGGGCCGCGTGCGGGGCGCCGGCGAAGCTCCGCTCCGGCATGCGGGGCGCTCCTGTTTACGCCCTTGCCGGGAGTCGGTCCAGTGGGCGGCGGAGCATGCCTGGCGGGGCGGCGCCGGCTATGTGGCGATGACGATTGTCTTTGTTTTTTTGCAATGCAACAATGGCGGCAACAACAGCGTGAACGAGACCTGTGGGAGCGGACGATGACGGGGCGTATCATTTCGGTCGCGCAGCAAAAGGGCGGCTCGGGCAAGACGACGCTGGCGGCGCATCTTGCCGTGGCGCTGGCCGCGCGCGGCGCCTTTCCGGTCGCCGTGGTCGATATCGACCCGCAAGGCTCGCTCGGCACCTGGTACGAGGCCCGCGAGGACTCGCTCGGCGACGGCGCGACCGGTCTTTCCTTCCGCACCTCCAGCGGCTGGGGCGCCCGGCGCGAGGCGCGTTCGCTCGCCCGCGACCACGGCCTCGTCATCCTCGACACGCCGCCCAAGACAGACTCCGACGTGCGCCCGGCGATCGAGGCCGCCGACCTCGTCCTGGTGCCGATGCAGCCGACGCAGGTCGACCTGTGGGCCACCGGCCAGACGGTCGACATCGCCCGGCGCGAGGGCACCGACGCGCTCGTCGTTCTGAACCGCGTGCCGCCGCGCGCCGCGCTGACCGCCGAGGTGATGGGGCTGATCGGCGAGAACGGCTTCACCGTCGCCTCCGCCCGGCTCGGCAACCGCACGGCCTTCGCCGCCTCGATGGGCGAGGGGCTGACGATCCTGGAGACGGAAGCGCGCGGCAAGGGCGCGGACGAGGCCCGCCTGCTTGCCGAAGAGGTCGCGCGGCTGCTCGGCCTGGAGGTTTAGAAGCGGTCAGCCCCCGGCCGCGTCATCCTGCGCGCCGTCGATGACGGCCAGCGCCTCTTCGCCGCTCACCCGGTCGGGCAGGGTCAGGAAATCGCCATAGCGGGCGAGCGCGTTGCCAAGCAGCCTGTCGTAGCGGGCCTTGGGCACGTCCAGCGCGCCGAACTGGGAGAGGTGCTCGGTGACGAACTGGGCGTCCAGCAACTCGTAGCCGCCGGCGATCAGCCGCGCCACCAGATGGCTCAGCGCCACCTTGGAGGCGTCGCGCTCGCGGGCGAACATGCTCTCGCCGAAGAAGGCGGCGCCCAGCGACACGCCGTAGAGCCCGCCGACCAGTTGCCCGTCGCGCCAGGCCTCCACCGTGTGGCAATAGCCCATGTCATAGAGCGCGCCATAGAGGCGGCGGATCTCGCTGTTGATCCAGGTCTTGCGGCGGTCGTCGGTGGGGGCGGCGCAGCCGTCGATCACGCCCTGGAAATCGTGGTCGATGCGGATCTCGAACACGTCCTGGCGCAGGGTGCGGCGCAGGCGGCGCGGGATGTGGAAACCGTCGAGCGGCAGGATGCCGCGGTGTTCCGGCTCGATCCAGAACAGGTTGGGGTCCTCGGCCGACTCGGCCATCGGAAAGATGCCGCAGGCATAGGCCTTGAGCAGCACCTGCGGCGTGATGACCAGCGGATCGCGGGTGTTCCGGCCCATGGCTGCCTTTCCTGCCGGTTGCCCCGTTCGGGCGCCGGCAAACGTTGGGGGACGGCGCCGGCTGGCGGCGCCATCCGTCCCGTCAGACGTCCGTCTTGGCCGCGAGATATTTCTCCAGCCAGTGGATGTCGTACATGCCGTTGGCGATGTCCTGGTTGTCGACCAGGTCGCGAAACAGAGGAATGGTCGATTCGATGCCGTCGACGACGAATTCGTCGAGGCAGCGGCGCAGCCGCATCATGCACTCCACCCGGTTGCGGCCATGCACGATCAGCTTGCCGATCAGGCTGTCGTAATGCGGCGGGATCCGGTAGCCCTGATAGACGCCGGAATCGACGCGTACGCCGAGACCCCCGGGCGGGTGGTAATAGGTGATCTTGCCCGGCGAAGGCGCGAAGCTGCGCGGGTTCTCCGCATTGATCCGGCATTCGATGGCATGGCCCTCGAACACCACATCCTCCTGGCGCAGCGTCAGTTCGGCACCGGAGGCGATGCGGATCTGCTCGTTGACCAGGTCGATACCGGTAATCATTTCAGTCACCGGATGTTCCACCTGCAGGCGGGTGTTCATCTCGATGAAGTAGAACTGGCCGTCCTCGTAGAGGAACTCGATCGTGCCGACGCCGCGGTATTTCAGCTTGCGCATGGCGGCGGCGACGATCTCGCCGATCTCCTTGCGCTGCGCCGCGTTCAGCGCCGGGGAGGGGGCTTCCTCCCAGACCTTCTGGTGGCGGCGCTGCAGCGAGCAGTCGCGCTCGCCGAGGTGGATGGCGTTGCCCCGGCCGTCGCCCAGCACCTGGATCTCGATGTGGCGCGGCTTGCCGAGATACTTCTCCATGTAGAGCGCATCGTCGCCGAAGGCGGCCTTGGCTTCCGAGCGGGCCGTCGACAGCGCGGTGTCGAGATCCTTTTCGCTGAGCGCCACCTTCATGCCGCGTCCGCCGCCGCCGGCCGCCGCCTTGACCAGCACCGGATAGCCGATCTCGCGGGCGATGGCATGGGCGTCGTCCGCCGGCGTCACCGCGCCGTCGGAGCCGGGCACCACCGGGATGCCCAGGTCGCGCGCCGTCTGCTTGGCGGCGATCTTGTCGCCCATGATGCGGATGTGCTCGGCGGTCGGGCCGATGAAGCCGATGTCATGGGCTTCGAGGATCTCGGCGAAGCGGGCGTTTTCCGACAGGAAGCCGTAGCCGGGATGCACCGCGTCGGCGCCGGTGATCTCGCAGGCGGCGAGCAGTTGCGGGATGTTGAGATAGCTGTCGCGCGCCGGCGGCGGGCCGATGCAGACGCTTTCGTCGGCAAGGCGCACATGCATGGCATCGGCATCGGCGGTCGAGTGCACGGCCACCGTCTGGATGCCAAGCTCCTTGCACGCGCGCAGCACCCGCAGCGCGATCTCGCCGCGATTGGCGATCAGGATCTTGGTGAACATGGGCTCGGTCCCCGTCACTCGATGACGACGAGGGGCTCGCCGTACTCCACCGGCTGGCCGTCGTCGACAAAGATCGCGGTCACCCGTCCGGCGCGCGGCGCCGGGATCTGGTTCATGGTCTTCATGGCTTCGACGATCAGCAGCGTGTCGCCGGCGGCGACCGTGTCGCCGATCTCGACGAAGGTGCGCGCACCCGGCTCCGGCGAGCGGTAGGCGGTGCCGACCATCGGCGAGAGCACCGCGCCCGGATGGCTTGCCGCCTCGGCGGCGGCAACCGGGGTGGCGACGACCGGCGCCGGCGCGGCGGCGGCGGCGCGGGCGAAGGAGACCGGAGCCTCGACCGTCACCTGACGGGCGACGCGGACGCGGAAGTCGTCCCGCTCCAGCTCGATCTCGGTCAGATTGGTCTCGTCGAGCAGCATCGCGAGCTGGCGAATCAGGTCCTGGTCGATCTGGTCTTTCTTTTCCGACATGGGCTTGTCTTGGTCTTTTCGTGGTTGGTCGGGCGCCGCGCGCCCGAAGGTCATGGCCGGATGACGGTCGACAGCGCTTCCAGCGCCAGCCGGTAGCCCGTCGGGCCGAAGCCGCAGATCACGCCGAGCGCGACCGGCGACACGTAGGAGCGGTGGCGGAACGCCTCGCGGGCATGGACGTTGGACAGATGGACCTCGACGGTCGGGATCTGCACCGCCCGGATCGCGTCGTGAAGCGCCACCGAGGTGTGGGTATAGGCCGCCGGGTTGATCACCAGGCCCTGGGCGACGTCGCCCGCCTCCTGGATCCAGTCGACCAGCACGCCCTCGTGGTTGGTCTGGCGGAACTCGATGTCCAGGTCCAGATCCTCGCCGACATCGCGGCACAGCCGCTCGATATCGGCCAACGTCGCCGTTCCGTAGGTGGAAGGCTCCCGTGTTCCGAGCCGGTTGAGGTTCGGCCCGTTGAGGACATAGATGGCGGCGGACATGGATTCCCCGTTGAGGGTCCCTTGAAGGCTCCGCAACGGGGCCCGCAAGGGACGACGCGCCGCACAAGGCGCCGCGTCACGATACCTGCCTCTTATAGGGACAAGCGGGGATGAGGAAAAGACCTCATCTTGCCGCTGCCCGCGCCCCTGGCTTCGGCGCTCAGCAGGTCGCCTGGCCGCAATTGCGCATGGCCGCGACCTTGCCCTTGAGCTGGTCGTAGCCGACCGCGCCCATCACCACCTCGTCGCCGATCACATAGGACGGGGTGCCGGTCAGGCCGAGCCGGTTGGCGAGCATGTAGACCTCCTCGAGGGTGGTGTTGACCTCGCTCTTGCCCAGCGTCTCCTCGACCTTGGCAGCGTCGATGCCGGCGGCCGTCGCGGCGGCCAGCGCCGAGGCCTTGTTGGCCTGGCCGCGCACGCCCATCAGCTCGCGGTGGAAGTCGTGATACTTCTCCGGCGCCACCAGGTTGACGGCGACCGCCACCTGCGCCGCCTCGACCGAGCCCTGGCCCAGCACCGGGAATTCCTTGAGGACGATCCGCAGCTTGCCGTCCTCCTTCAGCAGCCGTTCCATGTCGACCATGGCGCGCTTGCAGTAGCCGCAATTGTAATCGAAGAACTCGACCAGCGTGACGTCGCCCTCGCGGTTGCCGAGCTCCACCTGGCGGGTGGAATCGAACAGGATGTCGGCCACCGTCGACAGCGCGTCGGAGCGGGCCTTGTTGGCGGCGGCGATCTCGCGGCGCTCCAGCTCCTCCAGCGCCTCGCGGATCACCTCCGGGTTCTGGACGAGGTAGTCGCGCACGATGGTCTCGACATCGCCGCGCGACAGCGGCGTGTCCTGGGCGAGCGCCAGCGGCGACAGGAGGAGGGCCAGCGTCGCGGCGGCGGCCAGTACGAGTTTCTTCATTCGGGTCTCCAGCGGCCGGGTGGTCCGGCCTCGTTGGCGGGTGCCGTCGCAGTGTCGCTTGCGCTCACGAGCGGCCGGGAAGCTGCGGCGGTTTATAGGACACGATATCATCGGCCTGCAGCCATGCGGGCGTGCCGGGCTTCAAATTTTTTTGTGCGCGGGCGGCGTAGCGCTTGGCCGCCTGGAAGTCGCCGCGCGCCATCAGCCCGCGCGCGGTCGCCACATCCGCCTCCGCCGTCTTGCCCTGGCGGCCGAGCGCGATGGCGAGCTGCGAATGGCCGATCGGCGAGTTCTCGTCCACCTGCAGCCCGGCCTTGAGGATCTTCTCGGCCTCCGGCAGCAGCGCGTTGTCGTTGGCCGCGACCAGCGCGAAGCCGAGCCAGATCTGGAACTGCGCCTCGCGCGGGCGCAGGCTCAAGGCCTGGCGGAACGGCGCGATCGCCGCCTTGGGGTTGCCGGATTCCAGCAGCGCCTGGCCCTTCAGCTCGTGGAAATAGGGGTTGTCCGGCTGCCGGCGGATCAGCTTGTCGATCGCCTCGACCGCTTCGCTGCGGCTGCGCGTGCGCATGGTGACGACGGCCCGCGCATATTCGGCCGGCAGCGAGCTGTCGGAGCGCGGGTAGTCGCGCGCCACCGTGCTCGGATGGGCGGTGAAGGCGATCAGCTTGGCCCGCACCATGTCGTGGCGGGCCTGCAGTCGCGGATCTTCCGGCGTGTCCCAGTAGGGGCTCTGGCGCGCCACCGTCTCGAGCTGGGTCAGCCGTTCGCGCGGCATCGGGTGGCTCTGCGCGTAAGGGTCGGTGTACTGGGCCGAGAACAGCGTCTGGTCGGCGAAGCGCGAGAAGGTCTTCAGCATGCCGCGCGCCGACTGGCGGGGCTTCTGCAGATAGGTGAGGGCGGCGCGGTCGGCGACCGATTCCTCGCCGCGCCGATAGGCGAGCAGCGAGCGGTGGGCCAGCCCCGCGCCGGCGGTCAGCGCGCCGGCGCCGCCCTGGGCAATGTCGCTGGAGCCGGAGCTGGAGCCGGCGGCGATGGCGCCGGCGCCCAGCACCGCGCCGATCACCGCGATCACCTGGGCATTGGCCAGCGCCTGGCGCAGCCGCACCAGATGGTTGCCGGAGATGTGGCCGATCTCATGCGCCAGCACGCCGATCACCTCGCCCGGCGTCTCGGCGTCGATGATCACCCCGACATTGATGAAGATGCGGCGGGCATCGGCGACGAAGGCGTTGAAATCGTTGCGGTTGACCAGGATGATGTCGACCTGCTGGCGGGCGATGCCGGCGGCGTCGAAGATCGGCCCGGCATAGTCGCGCATCAAGGCTTCGGTCTCCGCGTCGCGCACCAGGGGCAGGCTGCCCTGCGCCCGCGCGGCCGTGCCCATGGGGCTGAGCGCCAGCACGCCGGCCATTGCCAGCGCGGCGCCCCGGCGCAGCAGTCCGTGCAGAAGTCCGCGCAGCAGCCCGCGCGCCGGGCTGCGGCTTGCATCCGTGCGGCGCACCGCGGGCGATGCCGTGCCGGTTCGGTCGAGCGAGCGGAAGGACCCCATCTTCTGCCTCTTGCCTGTTGTGCCTCTTGCCGGATCAGCCTGTTGCCGGATCTGTCTGCTGTCAGCCGGGCCGGCGGGCAAAATCCCGCTCCTCCCGCGCCGCGAGCCTCGACAGCGGCCCGCGCGAAGGGTAGGGAGCCCGTGACGGGCGGTCAACTGCTCCGGCGCCCCTGCCTGCCCGCCCGTCTGTCTGCCCGTCTGTCTGCCTCTCTGCCTCCCTGTCTTGACGCGGCAAATGCGGCGCGAGATAGGCAGACCGGGGCGTTTTCCGTCACTTTGCCGTCATGAGCGTACACAGGACCTTTCCATGCCGCATCCCTCCCGCCGCTCCGACGTCGAGCCGTTCCTCGCCATGGACGTTTTGTCGCGCGCCAATGCCCTGGAGGCGGAGGGCGCCCGCATCCTGCATATGGAGGTCGGCCAGCCCGGCGCGCCGGCACCGACGCCGGTGCTCGCGGCGGCCCGCGCGGCGCTGGAGGGCGGGCGCATCGGCTATACCGAGGCGCGCGGGCTCGCCGGCCTGCGCCAGGCGATTGCCGGCTACTACCGCGACACCCACGGCCTCGACGTGCCGCTGTCGCGGATCGTCGCCACCACCGGCTCGTCGGCCGGCTTCAACCTCGCCTTCCTCGCCGCCTTCGATGTCGGCGACAGGGTGGCGATCACCGCGCCCGGCTATCCGGCCTATCGCAACATTCTCAAGGCGCTGGGTCTCGTCCCGGCCGAGATCGAGGTCGGCGCCGACACCCGCTGGGCCCTGACGCCGGCACTGCTCGAAGCTGCCCATCGCGAGGGCCCGCTCAAGGGCGTTCTGGTTGCCTCGCCGGCCAATCCCACCGGCACGATGATGACGCCGCAGGCGCTCAAGGACCTGAGCGATGCCTGCGAGGCGCTCGATATCCGCTTCATCTCCGACGAGATCTATCACGGCCTCGTCTTCGACGGCGAGCAGGAGACGGCGCTCTCCTTCACGAACAAGGCCATCGTCATCAACAGTTTCTCGAAATACTACTGCATGACCGGCTGGCGCATCGGCTGGATGGTGCTGCCGGAGGATCTGGTCCGCCCGGTCGAGCGCATCGCTCAGAGCCTCTACATCTCGCCGCCGGAACTGTCGCAGCGGGCGGCGGCCGCCGCCTTCGGCGCGCGCGACGAGCTGGAGGCGGTGAAGGCCGGCTATGCCCGCAACCGCGCGCTCTTGCTGGAGCGCATGCCGGCGCTCGGCTTCACCGAACTGCTCCCCGTCGACGGTGCCTTCTACCTCTATGCCGGCATCCGTCCCTTCGCCAATGACAGCCTCGCCTTCGCCTCGCGGATGCTGGAGGAGGCCGGCATCGCCGCAACGCCGGGCCCGGATTTCGACCCGGTCAACGGCCGCTCCTACATGCGCTTTTCCTTCGCCGGCGACCATGCGGTCATCGCCGAGGCCGTCGACCGCCTCGCCGACTGGCTGCCCCGGGCCGGGTGATGGGCGCGCAGTTCACTCCGCCCTCGCGTTTCGTCCTTCCGGACGGCGCGCCCTTCCGCGCTCGTCCGTTTCCGTGCGTCCTCCCGGACGCAATCCTCTCCTTTCGTCATCCCGGGCGCGCGCTAGCGCGACCCGGGACCGGCGAGCCGGGGGCCTGCCCGAAACGCTCCCGGCCGTCCCCACGAACGTTCGTGGCTCCCCGGTCCCGGATCTTCGGCCTTCGGCCTCGTCCGGGAGGACGCTGGGAGAGGCATGTGCGACAAATATCCGCTGAGGGCGCCATTGGTTCCCGGCTCTCCGGCTTCGCCTGCGGCCGGGATGACCTCCGTGGGGGGGCACGGCCTCACCCCATCTCGGAGGTCACCCCCGGTCGCGCGCAAGCACGCGCCGGTCAACCTACCCTCGGGGGCGTCCCTTCGGTGCCCCTGCCGTCACCCCACCCTCCGAGGTCACCCCGGCCGCGCGCAAGCGCAGAGCCGGGGTCCATTGGCTGCCAGAGCAGCCGAGACGGCACACCGCGCTCGCGTTTCGCCCTCCCGCGCTCGTCCGTTTCCGTGCGTCCTCCTGGACGCAATCCTCTCCTTTCGTCATCCCGGGCAAGGCGTAGCCGCGACCCGGGACCGGCGAGCCGGGGGCCTGCCCGAAACGCTCCCGGCCGTCCCCACGAACGTTCGTGGCTCCCCGGTCCCGGATCGTCGGCCTTCGGCCTCGTCCGGGAGGACGCGGGGAGAGGCATGTGCGACAAATATCCGCTGAGGGCACCTCTGGTTCCCGGCTCTCCGGCTGCGCCTGCGGCCGGGATGACCTCCGTGGGGGGGCACGGCCTCACCCCATCTCGGAGGTCACCCCCGGTCGCGCGCAAGCACGCGCCGGTCAACCTACCCTCGGGGGCGTCCCTTCGGTGCCCCTGCCGTCACCCCACCCTCCGAGGTCACCCCGGCCGCGCGCAAGCGCAGAGCCGGGGTCCATTGGCTGCCAGAGCAGCCGAGACGGCACACCGCGCTCGCGTTTCGCCCTCCCGCGCTCGTCCGTTTCCGTGCGTCCTCCTGGACGCAATCCTCTCCTTTCGTCATCCCTGGCAAGGCGTAGCCGCGACCCGGGACCGGCGAGCCGGGGGCCTCGCGAAGGCACTTGCGACCGAACCCGCCAGCGCGACCCGGTGCCCATTGGCTGCCAGAGCGTTCGTGAGAACAAGCCGCCCTGCACGGCAATGCCTCACCTCCAGGGCATCGCTTCGCCCACGCGGTCCTCTCGCCCGCCCATCAAAACTGTCCGGATCTGTCGCGGCGCCACGCCTTGCGACACTCCGTTACAGTCTGGCCATTGCCGGGCGCGCGCCGGTCTGCCACGCCTTGCCGCAGAGGAGGCAGATCAGTTTCGGAGAGCCCCATGCTGCGCGTCCTGAAAACCCATGGAACCACGTTCACCATCATCCTTTTCGCCGTCTCCGCCGTGTCCGGCGTCGCCCTGTTCTTCCATTGGAGCAGCGCCGTGTTTCACGGCATGCACGAATGGCTGTCGATGCTGCTGCTCGCGCCCGTCGCCCTGCACCTGTGGCGCAACTGGAACGGCTTCACCGTCTATCTGAAGCGCCGCCAGCTTCTCGTCCCGGCCGCCCTCGGCCTTGCCGCCTCCCTGGCCTTTGCCGTGCCGGTCCTGACCGCCGGGACCAGCGGCGGCAATCCGATGCGCGCCGCCCTCGGCGCCCTGGAGAAGGGGAGCATCGCCGAGGTCGCGCCGCTGTTCGACCTGACGCCGCGGGCGCTGGCTGAGCGTCTTGCCGCCAAGGGCTACCGGGTGGCGCCGGACGGCGACCTCGCCGCCGCCTCGCTGGCCGAGATCGCCAGCGCCTCGGGCAAGCCCGCCGGCCCGGCGCTGATCGCCGACGTCGCCTTCGCTCAAGGACTATAGCCGCAGGTCCGCGGGCGGGGACAAGTTTCGCGTGGCCCGGGGATAGCGCGGGGACACAGTAATCACGCGAGGGGGCAGGCGAGGTGCGCCGGTCCCGGCTTATCCCCGCCGCCGGCCGATCCGGATCGCCGGCCGAATTTGCGCGCGTGTCTCGAATTTTCGCGATTTCGAGACGGAATTTTGCAAAATTCGTCTCGAAATTTCTCAAAATTCCGCAAAACCGAAAACGGCGCCCGGATGTCCCCGGGCGCCGTCGTCATGTCATTGATGAAAGATCAGAAGAAGCTGCGGCGCTGCCACCAGCCGGACCGCTTCGGGCCGTCCGGGTCGGTTTCCTCGCTGCTACCGTCCTTGGAGACGGTCTCGCGCACCACGACGGGCTCGCTGGGAGCTGCCGGTTCGGCCGCAACCACGGGCTCGGCCGCCGGCGTAGCCTCCTCGGCGACAGCTTCCGCCGGCGCGTCCCCAGAACGGTCTTCAGGTGCGGTTTCGCTCGTTTCTTCAGCAGCTTCCGCCTCCGCGGCGATCTGTGCTGCCGGCTCCTGCGCCTCGGCCTCGGCTTCGGCCTCGGGCGCTGCCTCCGCGGCCGGCTCGGTCACCGGCTCGTCTGCCGCCAACGCCGTTTCGGAAACCGCCTCGGCCGGAGCCTCGTCCGCCGGCGCGTCGGGGCTCTCCGCCCCTTCGTCGGCGGCCTCGCTCACGCTGTCAACAGCCTCGGTCCCGGCCTCGGCATTGGCGTCGCTCTCGCCGTCGCCGGAGGTCTCCGACGCCTGCGCGACCGGCTCGTCGCTCTCGCTCTCGCCGTTCTCGCCTTCGCCGTCGCGGCGGCTGCGGCGGCCACCCCGGCGGCCGCGGCGGCGCTTGCGGCGGGCCCGCTCGTCCTCGTCGCCGTCCTCGCCGCGTTCGCTCGCCCCGGCCTCGGCTTCGCCGTCCGGCTCGCCGTCCTCAAGGCTCTCGTCGTCGCTCTCGCCGGTCCTCTCGTCAGCCCGGTCGCCGGCAACGCCCTGCGTCCGCTGCTGGTCCTCGTCGGAGGACGGACGCCGGCGCCGGCGGCGGCGACGGCGCTTGCTGCGGGCGCCGTCCTCGCCGTCGCTCTCGTCGCGGGCCCTCTCGTCGCGGCCGGACGACGACCGCGGGGCCTCCTCGTCCTCCTCGATCTCGTCGATCTCATCGATCTCGTCGGCCTCGTCCACCGTCATCGGCATCACGGTCGAGGGCTGGATCATGCGCGGGGCGATGTTCGGGCGCGCCTCGATCGGCTCGCCGCGCTCCAGCACATAGTGCTGGCCATTGTCCATATGGCCGGCCTGCACGGTGACCTCGAGGCCGAACCGCTCCTCCAGGTCGGCAAGGTGACCGCGCTTCTGGTTGAGGATGTAGAGCGCCGCCTCGGTCGTCGTGCGGACGATCAGATTGTGCGTCGCGCCCTTCAGCAGGTGGTCTTCGAGCGAACGCAGCACATGCAGCGCCACCGATTCCACCGAGCGGATCATGCCGGTGCCGTGGCAATGCGGGCAGGGCGTCATCGAGCTTTCCAGGACGCCGGTGCGGATGCGCTGGCGCGACATCTCCAGAAGGCCGAAATGCGAGATGCGGCCGACCTGGATGCGCGCCCGGTCGTTCTTCAGACAGTCCTTCAGCTTGCGCTCGACGGCCCGGTTGTTCTTGTTCTCCTCCATGTCGATGAAGTCGATCACGATCAGGCCGGCAAGGTCGCGCAGCCGGAGCTGGCGCGCCACTTCCTCCGCCGCTTCCAGATTGGTCTGGACGGCGGTGTCCTCGATATTGTGTTCGCGCGTCGACTTGCCGGAGTTGACGTCGATGGCGACCAGCGCCTCGGTCTGGTTGATGACGATGTAGCCGCCCGACTTCAGCGTCACCTGCGGCGAGAACATCGCATCGAGCTGGCTTTCGACCATGAAGCGCGAGAAAACCGGCGTCGCCTCCTTGTAGGGCTGGACGTTCTTGGCATGGCTCGGCATGAGCATGCGCATGAAGTCCTTGGCTTCGCGATAGCCGTCGTCGCCGGCGACCAGCACCTGGTCGATGTCCTTGTTGTAGAGGTCGCGGATCGAGCGCTTGATCAGCGATCCCTCCTCATAGACGAGATAGGGCGCCGACGACTGCAGCGTCAGGTCGCGCACGTTCTCCCAAAGCCGCATCAGGTATTCGAAATCGCGCTTGATCTCGGCCTTGGTGCGGCTGGCGCCGGCGGTGCGCAGGATCACGCCCATGCCCTGCGGCACTTCCAGTTCGGAGGCGATCTTCTTCAGCCGCTTGCGGTCGGTCGGGGTCGTGATCTTGCGCGAGATGCCGCCGCCGCGGGCGGTGTTCGGCATCAGGACCGAATAGCGGCCGGCCAGCGACAGGTAGGTGGTCAGCGCCGCGCCCTTGTTGCCGCGCTCCTCCTTGACGACCTGCACCAGGAGCACCTGCCGGCGCTTGATGACTTCCTGGATCTTGTACTGCTTGCGGTGCTTGCGGACGCGCTGGGGAACCTCCTCCATCGCGTCTTCGGCGCCGACCGACTCGACGTCGTCCTCGCCGTTCTCGCTCTCCTCGGAGGCGACAGCCTCGCCGTTCTCCTGGCTGGCGGGCTTGGCGGCCTTCGGCTTGCGGCGCGAGGGGCGCTCGTCGTCGTCGGCGCGGGCGGCCTCGGCCTCCTCTTCCTCGATGAGGGCCTGCCGGTCGGCGACCGGGATCTGATAGTAGTCGGGGTGGATCTCGCCGAAGGCGAGGAAGCCGTGCCGGTTGCCGCCATAGTCGACGAAGGCCGCCTGCAGCGACGGCTCGACCCGCGTTACCTTGGCCAGATAGATGTTGCCGCGAAGCTGCTTGCGGTTCGCGGCCTCGAAATCAAATTCCTCGACCCTGTTTCCACGCACCACGACGACCCGGGTCTCCTCCGGGTGCGCGGCGTCGATCAGCATTTTGTTTGCCATTGATGGATGTCTCCACGACCGTCGCGCCCGGGCGGCTTGTTACGCCGGCCCGGATCCGCGCGAAGGCGGCCGTCCTGTTCTGCGGTGTGATGAAAGACGAAGGGGTGCTGCACCGCGCGGCGATCCGTCCGGACCCGGCGACGCCGGTGACGGCGGCCTCGTGTCCCTTCAGGATCGTCTTCGCGCATTGGTTCATTGCAGCGCCCAGTAAGCCATGTTGCGGCGGCCGCCGCCTTGCGGCGGGCCGGATGTGTCAGTCCTGTCGGCTGCCTTGCCGGGCGCTGAGGCGGCCGTCGGTGGCAAGCCGAGACGGGGCTCCGGCCAGCCTTGCGGCCATCGTGTGCCGGCCGCGCAGTGCGCTGCCGGACGCTTCATGCGCCTCGTTCCGTCGCCGATGCCCGAAGCGCCGCCGATGAGCGGGGCCAGGAGCGCTGCGGAACGCCGGTCGGGACGCAAGCGTCCGGAATGCGGGGTGTCGTCGACACGCGGCGCGCCGTTGCTGGCACGAGGCATCGCTGACACGCGGCACCATCGACCGGTTCCCGGTGTTCGGCCTTCGCCACGCAGACCGGGAACGCACGAATTCGATGGCCACCCTGCCGGGCGCCGCTGCCAATTGATCGTTCGCTGTTTACGAAAGTACAGTTGGCTTGACCGGACGCCGCCAGATGGCACCAGAACGATCCAGGCTGAATCAGCTTCAACTCCCGGACCCGTCGCATTTCTTTTACGGTCGCGGAAGGCATATGGCAAGTAGGCTGACGGAAGGACACTGACCCAGGCTTGCATCGGGCCGCTTCTGCCTCGCATCCGTGCAGCGGGCGTCGTATCGTCAATGAAAGGTTAACTTGCCCCGAGGTACATCTTGCTGCAGTAAACCGGCGGGGCGGGCAGGGACCGGCGAGAGGCATATCGAGTGACGATCATCGCGCGCATGACAGGTCTGCTGGCGCTGGTTGCCCGTCTGGCGCCGGCCCGCGGCCCTGTGCTGGCGAGCGGCCTGGTCTTGGCCGCCGGCCTGGTGCTTGCTGGAGGTCCGGCCCTGGCCGAACAGGCCTCCGGGAGCGCGTCGGGGCAGGCGGTGGCGCGCGAGGCGCGGATCGCCGGCGACGAGGCGCGCACCCGCTTCATCATGGACCTGTCCGCGCCGGTGGACTTCGCGGTCTCGACCCTGTCCGATCCCTATCGCGTCGTCATCGACCTGCCGCATGTCAATTTCGACCTGCCGGCGACGGCCGGGCAGGACGGGCGCGGCCTGATCACCGCCTGGCGCTTCGGCATGTTCGCGGCCGGCAAGTCGCGCATCGTGCTCGATGCTTCCGGGCCGGTCGCGGTCGACAAGTCCTTCGTGCTGCCGCCGGTCTCCGACCAGCCGGCGCGGCTGGTGCTCGATCTTGTCGGCACCAGCCGCGAGACGTTCCTGGAGACGGCGAAGACGCCGGCGCCCCAGGCCGCGCGCAAGGGCGACAAGCTCACCGCCACCCGCCGCCGCGACAAGCCGCTGATCGTGCTCGACCCCGGCCATGGCGGCATCGACACGGGCGCGAGGGGCACCACCGGCACGCTGGAAAAGGCCATCGTGCTCGACTTCGCCCGACTGCTGCGCGACAGGCTGATGGCGAGCGGGCGCTACGAGGTGCGGATGACGCGGGACGAAGACGTGTTCGTTCCCTTGCGCGAACGGGTGCGCATCGCCCGCGAGGTGGAGGCCGACCTGCTGCTGTCGATCCATGCGGATTCGGTGCGAATCGGCCGCGACCAGGTGCGCGGTGCCGGCGTCTACACCCTGTCGGAGACGGCGAGCGACGAGATCGCCGCCGCCCTTGCCGAGCGCGAGAACCGCTCGGACGTGATCGCCGGCATCGACCTTGCCAACGAGCCGGACGACGTCACCGACATCCTCATCGACCTGGCCCGCCAGGAAACCAAGAAGTTCTCCTTCCTGTTCGCCCGGACGCTGGTGGACGAGCTGCGCGGCACTGCGCAACTGGTCAAGAATCCGCACAGATCCGCCGGTTTCCGCGTGTTGACGGCGCATGACGTGCCGTCCGCGCTGGTCGAGCTCGGCTATCTGTCGAACCGCCTGGACGAGAAGCTGATGACCACCGAGGAGTGGCGCGGACGCATGACGCAGGCGCTGGTCGCGGCGATCGACGGCTATTTCGGGCGCCGCTTCGGCGATGGCGCGATGAAGCTTTCGCACACGACCGCGGTCACCGCCAAGACCGACGCGGAGGAGCAGGTGGAGTGAGGTGGGGCTCCGCCTCAGCATCGCCATATTGGTCGCGGAAGGAGTGGGGGTTCTCAAACGCGGCCGCGAGCGGCGCCCGCGACAGGGAACAAGGGGCAGCGCGGTCCCGATCCGCTATTGCGCCGGGATCGCAACGGGGGCATGACGGCGCGGCGCAAGTCCGCTCCGTCCGGGCCGGCCGGAAGACCGGCCAGCGCATCGCAAGATCGAGATTACCGGGATAGACGAGCCGGATATATGAAGTTCCTGATCAAACTCTTCGGCTACCTGTTCGGCATCGGTGCCGTGCTGGGTCTGCTCGTGGCCGCGGGCATCTGGCTGTTCCTGCAGGACCTGTCCGAGGACCTGCCGGACTATACCGCGCTCAAGAACTACGAGCCGCCGGTGATGACCCGCGTGCATGCGGCCGACGGCCAGTTGATGGCCGAATATGCCAAGGAGCGGCGCCTGTTCCTGCCGATCCAGGCGGTCCCCGACCTGCTGAAGCAGGCCTATATCTCGGCCGAGGACAAGAACTTCTATTCCCATCTCGGCATCGATCCGGAAGGCATCGCCCGTGCGGCGGTCGCCTATTTCCGCAATTACGGCAGCGGCCGCCGGCCGCAGGGCGCCTCGACCATCACCCAGCAGGTGGCGAAGAACTTCCTCTTGACCAACGAAGTGTCGATGGAGCGCAAGGTCAAGGAGGCGATCCTCGCCCTGCGCATCGAACAGGCCTACACCAAGGACGAGATCCTCGAGCTCTATCTCAACGAGATCTATCTCGGGGTCGGCGCCTATGGCGTCGCCGCCGCCTCGCTGCTGTATTTCGACAAGTCGGTGCACGAGCTGACGCTGGAGGAGGTGGCCTATCTCGCCGCGCTGCCGAAGGGGCCGAACAACTACCACCCGTTCCGCGAACGCGATGCGGCGATCGAGCGTCGCAACTGGGTGATCGACCGGATGGTCGAGAACGGCTACATCGACAGCCTCGTGGGCGAGGAAGCCAAGGCCAAGCCGCTGACCGTCAAGCTGCGCTCGCGCGGCACCCACCTCTTCGCCTCTGAATATTTCTCCGAGGAGGTGCGCCGGCTGATCGCCAATCTCTATGGCGAGACGCGCCTTTACGAAGGCGGCCTGTCGGTGCGCTCGACCCTCGACCCGAAGCTGCAGGTGATCGCGCGCAAGGCGTTGATGGACGGTCTCATCGCCTTCGACCAGCGCCGCGGCGGCTGGCGCGGCCCGGTGCAGAAGATCGAGCTGGGCGCGGGCGACTGGGGCGCGGACCTGTCCCGGATCGACGGCATGTCCGACGTGCCGGAGTGGCAGCTTGCCGTGGTCCTGTCGACGTCTGGCGATCGCGCCGAGGTCGGCCTCAAGCCGGGCCGGCTGGCCAGCGGCGAGTTGTCGAGCGAGCGCGAGCGGGTGTCCCTGCCGCTCGCCGGCATGAAATGGGCGCGGGTCAGCGGCCGCTCGCCGAACAGCGTCGGCGACGTGCTGTCGCCCGGCGACGTGGTCTATGTCGAGAAGGGAGCGGACGGGGCTTACGAGCTGCGCCAGTTCCCGAGCGTCTCCGGCGCGCTGCTGGCGATGGATCCCTATACGGGCCGCGTGCTGGCGATGGTCGGCGGCTTCTCCTTCTCGCAGAGTGAGTTCAACCGCGCGACGCAGGCCTATCGCCAGCCGGGTTCGTCGTTCAAGCCGTTCCTCTATGCGGCGGCGCTCGACAACGGCTACACGCCCTCCAGCGTGGTCATGGACGCGCCGTTCGAGATGGCGCAGGGCCCCGGCCTGCCGATGTGGCGGCCGCAGAACTATGGCGGCAAGTATTACGGCCCCTCGACCCTGCGCGTCGGCATCGAACTGTCGCGAAACGTCATGACGGTGCGTCTGGCACAGGACATGGGCATGCCGCTGGTCGCCGAGTATGCCAAGCGGTTCGGCATCTACGATGCGATGACCCCGGTGCTGTCCATGTCGCTCGGCGCCGGCGAGACCACCGTCATGCGCATGGTCACCGCCTATGCGATGATCGCCAATGGCGGTCGCAAGGTGCAGCCGACGCTGATCGACCGGATCCAGGACCGCTATGGCAAGACCGTCTATCGCCATGACGAGCGGATCTGCGAGACCTGCGCCACCGATCACTGGGCGAGCCAGGGCGAGCCGGAGCTGATCGACAATCGCGAGCAGGTGCTCGATCCGATGACCGCCTATCAGATCACCTCGATGATGGAAGGCGTCGTCCAGCGCGGCACCGCCACAAGCATCAAGGTCCTCGGCCGTCCGGTCGCCGGCAAGACGGGCACGACCAACGAGGAGAAGGACGCCTGGTTCGTCGGCTACACGCCCGATCTGACGGTCGGCGTGTTCGTCGGCTACGACACGCCGAAGCCGATGGGGCGCGGCGCGACCGGCGGTCAGGTAGCGGCGCCGATCTTCACCGAATTCATGCAGGCGGCGCTGAAGGACAGCCCGCCGGTCGAGTTCCGCGTGCCCAAGGGGCTGCAGCTCATCCCGATCAACCGGCAGACGGGCCTGCGCGCGGGCGCCGGCACGCCGGGCACGATCCTGGAAGGCTTCAAGCCGGGCACGGCGCCGCCGGACGAATATTCGATCATCGGCTTCCAGGACGAGATCGGCATTCCGCGCACGGTCTCGCCGGAGGCGGGGCAGGCGGTGATGAGCGGCACCGGCGGCCTGTACTGACCTGACGCGTCCGCTTCGGCACTGCCGTATGTCTGGACCTGAAATCTTCGGCGCCGCGGCGGGGGAGACCCGGTCGCGGCGTTTGCGATCGGCGGGCCGATCAACTATGGTCCGCGACCGAAACGGACGCGCCGCCGGGCCTTTGGCCGTCGCCGCGTCCCTCTTTTCGAACTGCAACCCCCAACTGGCGAGAAAGGACGGCGATGCGCGCTGAAACCGAGGCCGTGGTCGACGAAATCAAGCAGGCCATAAGCCTGCTGAGGAGGCATCTTTGACTGGGACAACGCGATTGTCCGTCTGGATGAACTGAACGCTGCGTCCGAAGATCCGACCCTTTGGAACGACCCTGCCAAGGCGCAGAAGCTGATGCGCGAGCGCCAGCAGCTCGATGACGGGCTGAGCGGGGTGCGCAAGCTGGAAGCCGACCTTGCCGACAATCTCGAGCTGATCGAACTCGGCGAGATGGAAGGCGACAAGGAGGTGATCGGCGAGGCCGAGGCGGCGCTGAAGGCGCTGCGCAGCGAGGTCAACAAGCGCCAGATCGCCTCGCTCCTGTCGGGCGAAGCCGACGGCAACGACGCCTATCTGGAAATCAACTCCGGCGCCGGCGGCACCGAGAGCCAGGACTGGGCGAGCATGCTGCTGCGCATGTACACCCGCTGGGCGGAGCAGCACGGCAACAAGGTCGAGGTGCTCGAGCTCCATGACGGCGAGGAAGCCGGCATCAAGTCGGTGACGCTCAAGGTCAAGGGCGAAAACGCCTATGGCTGGCTGAAGACGGAATCGGGCGTGCACCGGCTGGTGCGCATCTCGCCCTATGACAGCCAGGCGCGGCGGCACACCAGCTTCGCCTCCGTGTGGGTCTATCCGGTCATCGACGACTCGATCGAGATCGAGGTGAACGAGAGCGACTGCCGTATCGACACCTACCGTGCCTCGGGCGCGGGCGGCCAGCACGTCAACACGACCGACTCGGCGGTGCGCATCACCCACCAGCCGACCGGCATCGTGGTGCAGTGCCAGTCGGAGCGCTCGCAGCACAAGAACCGGGCGACCGCCTGGTCGATGCTGAAGGCGCGGCTCTACGAGCTGGAGCTGCAGAAGCGCGAGGAGAAGGCCAATGCCGAGGCTGCCTCGAAGACCTCGATCGGCTGGGGCCACCAGATCCGCTCCTATGTGCTGCAGCCCTACCAGTTGGTGAAGGACCTGCGCACGGGCGTCGAGAGCACCAACCCGACCGGCGTGCTGGGCGGCGACCTTGACGACTTCATGGAAGCGACGCTGGCGCAGCGCGCCTTTGGCGGCGCGCCCGAGACGGTCGAGGACGTGGACTGACGGCCGCTCCGCTCGCCAGTATGAGACCAGGCAACAGGAAACGGCGCCCGCGGGCGCCGTTTCGCGTTTGTGGGTCTGCAGGAGCGGTGGTCAGTCGCCGAGCAGCGGGCTGATCTTCTCGCCGGTGCGCAGGAAGCGGGCCGGATTGAGCGGCCGGTCGTTGACCCGGATTTCGTAATGCAGGTGCGGGCCGGTGGAGCGGCCGGTGGAGCCGACGGTGCCGAGCCGGGCGCCGGTCGCGACCGTATCGCCCTCGTTCACCGAAATCCGGCTCATATGGGCGAAACGGGTGACGACGCCGCTCGGGTGACGGATCTCGACCGACTTGCCATAGCCGCCGTTGCGCCCGGCGAAGATCACCTTGCCCGGCGCCGGCGCACGGATCACCTCGCCGGTGGCGGCGCGGAAGTCGAGGCCGGTATGCATGGCCATGCGGCCGAGGAAGGGGTCGACGCGCGGGCCGAAGGAGGAGGAGAGCTCGGCGCCGGGAAGCGGCGAGGCGAGCGGGATGCCGCGGGCGGCGTCCTTGACCTGGGAGAGGGCGAGAAGCGCCGTCTCCGCCCGCTGGATGCGCGAATCGAAATCGGTGTCGGCGAGCGGCACGAACGGGCCGCCCTGGCCGGAGGCCGGCAGATGCTTGGCGCCGGCAAGCTGCAGGCCGAGCTGGTCGGCGGCATCGGCGATGGTCGCCGCGTCGCGCTCGGCGGTGACGGCGATCACGTCGAGCGCCGCGTGCGCCTCGCTGTCCATGCGGTCGAGCGCGGCATTGACGTCCTCGATGATCTCGATGCGCCGGTCGGGACCGGCGGCGGCGCCCTCGGCAGAGGGCCCGGCCGGGGCGAGGTCGCGCAGCGGCTTGCCGGGGGCGGCGGCGCCCTGACGGGCGGCGGCCTCGGCGGCGGCATTGTCTTCGGAGCGGGTGCCGCGCAGGCTCAGCAGTGGCGAGATCTCGATCGGCTCCGGCGTGCCGCCGATGCCGGTGGGCGCATTGGTCGTGTCGATGGCGAGGCTGGCCGGCTTTGCGGGCGGCACCGGTCCGGCGACCGCGACGCGAATGCCGCTTTCGGCCGCCTTGGCGAGCAGTCCGGAGACGCGCGCCTGACGGGTGTCGAGATCGCGCTGGCGCTCGACGACGTCGGCGAGCTGCTCCTCGATGCTGCGGCGTTCGAGCACGCGGCGGCTGGTGAGCTGGTCGATGCGCGAGCGCAGCGAGGCGATGCGGTCCTCGTAGGAGAGCTGCATCTGCGCCTGACGTTCGGCAGAAGACTGGATGATGTCGTCGCGCAGGACGAGATAGGCGGTGGCGCCGATATAGCCGACCGCAAGCGCGGCCACGACCGTCGTCGCCAGACCCGCCATCAGGGGGGAGATGGTGAAGCTGCGGACATGGTCGCCGCGGGCGATGATCACCCGATGCGGCTCCTTGCGCTTGCCGAAGTCCCTGCGGCCGTTTGCAGCGTGTCCTGTCATGCGTCTGTGGACCCGTTCCCGGCGGTGCCAGACACTCACGCGGCACCTCGTTCGGCTCCGATCATGCGCCCGTTAAGGTTAACAAAAGCTAAGGAACTGTCCGAATTCGAGAATCCAATCAGCCGGTAAGGCGGACCAGCGGGCGGTAGAAACCTGGCGTCAGTCCGGCTTCCGAGCGCGCCCGGTCGTTGAACGGCGGCTTCAAGCCGGCCTTGAAATGGCGGCGCACCAACTCCTGGAAGCGGGCTTCGGGATCGCGGCGGTCCTGGTCGCACAGATAGCGGAACCACTTGGCGCCAAAGGCGACATGGCGTTTCTCGTCGCGATAGATGATTTCCAGGATCGCGGCCGTTTCCGGGTCGCCGCGCTCGCGCGCCTTCTCGATCATCGGCGGGGTGATGTCGAGGCCGCGCGCCTCCAGCACCAGGGGAATCACCGCCAGCCGGCCGGCGAGATCATCGCCCGTGCTTGCGGCCGCCTCCCACAGCCCGTGATGGGCGGGCAGGGCGCCATAATGCGAATCGAGCTCCTCCAGCCGCCGGCGCAGCAGCGAGAAATGCTTGGCCTCTTCCAGCCCCACGCGCACCCAGTCGTCGAAGAAGGAGCGGGGCAGGGGGCGGTCGGCGAAGCGGCCGACCATGTCCCAGGTGAGGTCGACGGCGTTGAGCTCGATATGGGCGAGGGAATGCAGCAGGGCGATGCGGCCCGAGGTGCCGCCGATGGCGCGCTTGGGCATGTCGCGGGGCGGCAGCAGGATCGGCGTGTCGGGACGGCCGGGCTGGTCCGGCATCCGCTCGCCGCCGGTGCGCCGGCGCAGCGACAAGGTGCGGCCGAACCAGGCGCGGGCGGTGGCATGGGCCACGGCGGTCTTCTCGTCCAGCGAGCGGGCCGCCACGACGCGGCGCGCGCCGCAGGCAAGGGATGCGGGAGTGAAGTCGGCCGTGTCGGCCTTGCCTGGTGAGACGCGCATGCAAGCTCCGAAGGCGTTACGGGCGGCGCCGCCGCGCGGCTCTCATGCGGAGTGCTTCGCGGCGGCGGGCCCCACGACGGCTCACCGGGTCGCGCGGACGGCCTCCAGCACGGCCTCGGCATGGCCGGGAACCTTGACCTTGCGCCACGTCTCGACGATCTGGCCGGCCCCGTCAATCAGGAAGGTCGAGCGGTCCACGCCCATATAGGTCCTGCCATACATCGACTTTTCCACCCAGACGCCCCAGGCGGTGGCGACCGCGGCGTCCGGATCGGCGGCGAGGATCACCGAGAGGTCGTGCTTGGCCTTGAACTTGTCGTGCTTGGCCGCCGTATCCGGCGAGATGCCGACGACGACCGCGCCCGCTGCCTCGAACTCCGAGGCCAGGGCGGTGAAGGCGATGGCCTCCTTGGTGCAGCCCGGCGTGTCGTCCTTGGGGTAGAAGTAGAGCACGACCTTGCGGCCGCGCAGATCGGACAGGCGCAGCGTGCCGCCGCCGTCCCGCTCGAGCTCGAAATCCGGTGCGGCGATTCCTGTCGTGATTTCCGTCATGCTGCCTTCCTTTGGTCATTTGGGGGAGGGATAGTCCACGAATCCCTGCCAGTTGCGGATACGTATTACCGACGGGCTCGGATCCCCTTTCGCGGACATAGTATGATCATTCCGATTCGCGGATGATCAGCCTGCCACGCCCAAAGGACCGGGACACTGCTTAAACGCCTCATACATCGTGACAGGCCCTTGCGGGACGTGCTGCATGGCCGGCGGCGTCGCCGACCCTGGCGGGTGGTGCTGGTGATCGTCGGCATCCTGGCCGTGTCCGCCCTTGGCGGGCTGGCGGTGACCTTCGGCAGCGGGCCGGTCTCCATGCCTTACCTGGCGCAGTATCTCTCCGAGGGCGCGCTGGCGCCGGGGGCGCGGCTGCGGGTGGGGGCGGTGACCATCGATCTCTCCGAAGGTCTGCCGCCCAAGGCCGAATTGCTGGACCTGTCGATCGAGGCGGAGGCGGATGACGGCCTCTCGCTGCAAGTGCCGCGCGTGTCCGCGCCGCTCGACCCGCTGGCGCTTCTGCAAGGCGAGATGCGCCTGTCCGAGATCCGGCTCGAACATGCGCGCCTGAGTATTGCCAATGCGGCGCGCTCCGCCTCGTCGAGCGAGATCCCGGACATGGCGGTGATCGCCGAGGCGGCCGATCGCATGGCGCGGCTTGCCACGGCGCAACTGGCGCAGCGCGGCATCGCCCGGATCGAACTGGTCTCGGCGGAGATCGTCGCGGAGGGCGAGAAGACCTATCGCATGCGCGGCATCGACGCCGAACTGACCAGGGCCGACGACGGCACGCTGCAGGCGGATGCCGAGATCGCCGGCCGGCTCGGCCAGTGGAAGGCCAAGGCCCGCCGCTCTGTCGACCCCGAGACCGGCGAGAGCCTGATGCGGGTCGACCTGTACGACGTCACGCTGGGCGAGTTCGTCTCCGTCGAGTCCTCGGTCGACGCGGGCAAGGGGCTCGGCATCCCGGTGCGGGCCCGGCTCGACGTGGCCATGGGCGCGGACGGGGCGTTCGACACGACGCGGGCCGGCGTCATTGTCTCGCCGGGCTGGATCAACACCGGTCACACCGTGGTCGGTTTCGACAAGATCGACATTCAACTCTATTGGGAGGCCGGAACCCCGGGCTTTCGCGTGGTTCCGTCCCTCTACCAGTACGGCAACACGGTCCTGCCGTTCGAGGGGCTGGTGGAGCCGCCGCGGGAATGGCAGGACATGTGGTCCTTCCGCATCGTGTCGCGGGACGCGCGCATCGGCCCCTCGGACGTGGCGGGCCCGCCTTTCGAGATGGAGGCGTTCCTGGCGGAGGGGCGCGCCGACCTCAAGGAGAGAGAGCTCCATTTCGACAAGCTGGCGCTGCGTTCGGGTGCGGCCGAGATGGATGGCGCCGGGTCGGTGCGCGCCGGCGATGACGGCCTCTACATGGCCCTTGCGGTTGAAAGCGGCCCGATGTCGGTCGCGAGCCTGAAGCGGTTGTGGCCGATCACCATGATGCCGCCGGCGCGGGCCTGGGTGATCGAGCATCTGGTCGACGGGCGGATCGACAGCGGCAGGGCGATGGTCTCGCTGCGGCCGGCCGCCTTCGACGTCGACGATCCGGAAGCCGGGTGGTCGGGCGACGACGTGCAGGTCGACATTGCCTTTTCCGATCTGAGCCTCAGCACGGTCGGCACGGTGCCGGTGGCCCAGGGCCTGTCGGGGCGTATCCATGTCGCCGACGAAGTGCTGACCGTCACGTCGTCCTCGGGCGTGATGGTGGCGCGGCCGGGCGAGCAGATTGCCATCAGCGACACCGTGTTCCAGGTGCCGGATCTGCGCGAGAGCGGCACCAAGACCGGCGTGCTCAAGCTGACGGCGAAGGGGCCGGCGAAGTCGCTGGCGACGCTGCTCGACGCCGAGCCGTTCACGGTGCTGTCGCGCAACGACCTGGCGCCGGAGGACGTCGCCGGATCCGGCGCGATGACGCTCAACGCACGCTTTGCGCTGGTCAAGGATGTTCGTGTCGACGATGTCGACTGGGACCTGTCCGGCTCGCTCAAGGGCTTCTCCAACAGCCGGGCGATCCGGGGACACAAGCTGAGCGGCGCCGATCTCACATTCGACGTCGACGAGGGCAGCCTGTCGCTGAAGGGACGCGGAAAGCTCGACGGGCTGCCGGCGAATCTGGACCTGGTGGTGCCCTTCGACAACGCCGACGGCAAGGCGGTCGCCGCCCGTCAGGGGGTGGTGATCGAGGCGACGGCAGCCCAGCTCGCCGAGCGCGGCATCGACATTCGCGGCTTCGTCAACGGTCCGCTCAAGCTGACGACCGAGGAGACGGAGGCCGGGCAGTCCTATCAGGTGGATCTCACGCGGGCCTCCATCGAACTGGCGGATCTGGGCTGGAGCAAGAGCCCCGGCGTTGCCGCGCGCGCGCAATTCCGCATGAGCGAGAGTGGCGGACAGCGGGAGATCCGCGGGTTCCGGCTGACCTCGGAGGGCGTGGAGGTCGAGGGCAACATCACCCTGACTGCAGCGGGCGATCTGGAGCGGGCGGAGTTTTCGCGCTTCGCCTTGCGGGCAAGCGACGATGCCAGCCTGCGGCTGTCCAAGCGCGGCAAGCAGATCACCGTCGACCTGCGGGCGAACCGGCTCGACGCGCGCGGGCTGGTCGCCAATCTCAGCGGCAAGGGGGGACCCGGCGGCGGCGACAAGACCGCGCTGAAGATCACCGCCGAGGTCGGGCAGTTGATCGGCTTCAACGGCGTCACCTTGTCGGGCGTGTCGCTGTCCATGTCGAAGACGGGCGGCGATCTGCGGGCGCTCGACCTGTCCGGCTCGTCGGGCGGCAGGTCGGTGTTCCAGGTGAGGATGACCGGGGAAGGGGCGGGCCGCGAAGTGACCGGCACCTTCCAGGATACGGGCGCAATCCTGCGTTTCGCCAATCTCTACCAGCGCATGCGGGGCGGTGTCGGCATTCTCTCGATCGCCATGCCGACGGCCAATGACTGGAACGGGAACTTCAAGATCAAGCGGCTGGCGATCACCGAGGATCCGGCGATCCAGGCGCTGGCGCGCAGCCCGGCGGTGCTGGATGCGCGCGACCCGCGCCGCAACCAGGTCCTTGCCGGAGTGGAGCGTCGTGGCGAGGCGAGTTTCAGCGTGCTGGAGCTGGTGTTCCGCCGCAGCGGCGACATGCTGACCGTCACCGAAGGCACGCTGGCCGGCCCGACGATCGGCGGCACGGTCTCGGGCAATGTCGATCTCGCGACCCGTTCGCTCGACATGACGGGCACGTTCGTGCCGGCCTTCGCCATCAACAATCTCTTCGCCAAGATCCCGATCCTCGGCTTCGCGCTTGGCGGCGGGGCCGACGAGGGGCTGATCGGCGTCACCTATCGGCTGACGGGGTCGCTCGCCGATCCGGTGCTGACGGTGAACCCGGCCTCGGCGATGGCGCCGGGCATCTTCCGCAAGATCTTCGAATACCGCTGAGGGCGATGCCCCCAGAACGACAGACCCCCGGGCGCGCGCGCCCGGGGGTCTGCAGTCGTGTCGGCAGTGGCTTGACGGCTCAGACGGCCTTCAGCAGCACGTGGCGCTTCTTGCCGAGGGAGAGCTTGATGACGCCGTCCTCGACGAGATCCGTCGGCCCAAGAACGCGCTTCTCGTCCTGGGCCACCACATCGTTGACGCGCAGGCCGCCGCCCTTGACCTGACGACGCGCCTCGCCGTTGGAGGCGCACAGGCCTGCCGTGACGAAGGCGGCCAGCAGGCCGAGGCCCGCTTCCAGCTCGCCCTTGGCAACCTCCACCGTCGGCAGGCCCTCGGCCAGCGCGCCTTCCTCGAAGGCGCGGCGCGCGGTCTCGGCGGCCTCTTCGGCAGCCTTGCGGCCATGCGCCATGGCGGTCGCTTCGGTGGCGAGCACCTTCTTCGCCTCGTTGATCTCCGACCCGCCGAGAGCGGCAAGGCGGGCGATCTCGTCGAGCGGCAGCACCGTGAACAGCTTCAGGAAGCGCTCGACATCGCCATCCTCGGTGTTGCGCCAGAACTGCCAGTAGTCATAGGCCGACAGCATGTCCGGGTTGAGCCAGACCGCGCCTTCCGCCGTCTTGCCCATCTTGGCGCCCGAGGCGGTGGTGAGCAGCGGTGTCGTCAGCGCGAAGAGCTCGATTTCCTCCATGCGGCGGCCGAGATCGACGCCGGAGACGATGTTGCCCCACTGGTCGGAGCCGCCCATCTGCACCCGGCAGCCCGTGCGCCGGTAGAGCTCGACGAAGTCGTAGCCCTGCAGCAGCATGTAGTTGAACTCCAGGAAGGAGAGGTGCTGCTCGCGCTCCAGGCGGGTGCGCACGGCATCGCGCTGGATCATCTGGTTGACCGAGAAGTGTCGGCCGACGTCGCGCAGGAACTCGACATACTTGATGCTCATCAGCCAGTCGGCATTGTCGAGCATCAGGGCGTCCTTGGGGCCCTCGCCAAAGGTGAGGAAGTGGTCGAACACCTTGCGGATGCCGTCCTTGTTCTCCTCGATCTGGGCATCGTCCAGCAGCGGGCGGGCGCTGTCGCGGAACGACGGGTCGCCGATCCGCGTGGTGCCGCCGCCCATCAAGGCGATGGGGCGGTGCCCGGTCTTCTGCATCCAGTGCAGCATCATGATCTGGACGAGGGAACCGACATGCAGGCTCTTGGCCGTGCAGTCGAAGCCGATATAGGCGGTGACCGTCTCGGACCGATACAGATCGTCGAGCCCTTGCGGGTTCGAGATCTGATGGATGAAGCCCCGTTCGCTGAGGGTCTTCAAGAACTCCGATTTGAAAGCGGTCATTTCCCTTGTGTCCATTTTGAAAGGGTGTGTGGAAACCCGGACCGCCCGCGCGGGACGCACCGGGCCCGCACCTCTTAGCCGAACTGCTTGCCAAGATCACGGAGAAATCAGGCCGCTGGCGGCTTCATCGCAAAAAGCGCAAGCGGCGGATGGGCTCAGGGACCCGCGAACAAAAAAACGGCCGGACAGGCCGGCCGCTGTGAAGTTTTGCGGGTCGAGGCCGGGCGAGGGTTGGGTCGCGCCGACATCGGAATTTTGGTAGCAGGCGCGGATGACGCGGCAGTGACAGGTTTGCTTGGCGAGCGCAGAACCAAAACAAAAAGGCCCCGCCGGAGCAGGGCCTTCTCGTTCATGGGGCGAGAGAGGAACGGCTCAGAGAGCCTCTTCCTCGCCAGCCTCGGCCTCAGCGGCTTCCTCGCCCTCGGCCTCTTCGTCCTCGTCCTCTTCGAACTCGAACGTGTCCTGCTCGCGGGCGGAGAGATCCTCGCCGCGCGCCTGGCGCTCGGCCTCGTCGGCGGAGCGGGCGACGTTGAGCGTCACCGAAACCTCGACCTCCGGATGGAGGACGATGGCGACCTCGTGCAGGCCGATGGTCTTGATCGGACGGTCGAGGCGAACCTGCGAACGGGCCGAGGAGAAACCGCCTTCGGTCATCACGTCGGCGATGTCGCGGGTCGACACGGAACCGTAGAGCTGGCCGGTCTCGCCAGCCTGGCGGATGACCGTGAAGCTCTGGCCGTCGAGCGTCTTGGCGACCGACTCGGCCTCCGACTTGCGCTCCAGGTTGCGGGCCTCAAGCTGCGCACGCTCGCTTTCGAAGCGCTGCAGGTTGGCCTTGGTGGCGCGCAGCGCCTTGCCCTGCGGCAGCAGATAGTTGCGCGCGAAGCCGTCGCGCACGCGCACCACTTCGCCCATCTGGCCGAGCTTGGCGACGCGCTCGAGAAGAATAATGTGCATTGTCGTAATCCTTTTCGTCTGTCCCGCGCCTGGCGCGGTTAGGGACGGCCGGCATGCCGGCCTGTCCCAGCCGATTGGAACGTCGCGATCTTACTTGATCACGAAGGGCAGCAGGCCGAGGAAGCGGGCGCGCTTGATGGCACGCGCGAGCTCGCGCTGCTTCTTGGCCGACACCGCGGTGATGCGGCTCGGCACGATCTTGCCGCGCTCGGAAATGTAGCGCTGCAGGAGGCGGATGTCCTTGTAGTCGATCTTCGGCGCGCTGGCGCCGGAGAACGGGCAGGTCTTGCGACGGCGGAAGAAGGGGCGGCGCGTCGGAAGCTGTGCGATATCGACCATTGCGTTTGCTCCTTATTCGTCGTCGAAGCGGCGGGGGCCGCGATCGCCGCGGTCACGGCCGCCGCGATCACCGCGGTCACCACGATCACCGCGGTCGCCACGCTCACCGCGCTCGCCACGGCCGCCGCGGCGGTCGTCACGGTCGCGCTTCTGCATCATCGCGGACTGCTCTTCCTCGTGCTCCTCGACGCGCAGCGTCATGAAGCGCAGGATGTCCTCGTTGATGCGCATCTGGCGCTCCATCTCGGCCACGGCGGCCGGAGAGGCGTCCAGATTCATCAGCGTGTAGTGCGCCTTGCGGTTCTTGTTGATACGGTAGGCCAGCGTGCGCAGGCCCCAGGTCTCCACCTTGCCGACGGTGCCGCCGTTCTCGGAGATCAGGGACTTGTACTGCTCGACCATCTGCTCGACCTGCTGGGCCGAGACGTCCTGGCGAGCCAGGAACACATGCTCGTAAAGCGGCATGAGATGCGCCTTTCTTTTCGTTTCAGTTCCCGGAACCCGGCGCTAAGCCTCTTCGAGCCCTCAAGAAAGGCGGACGAAGCAACTTCGAAGGCGGAGACACGGGAAGACGGGCGGCACTGTGCCGTCCTGCCCGCCTGTCGCCTGCCTCTCCTCTATACTGAAGAGATGCGGGCATGCGGCGGACCTTCCGTTCAGCCCCCGGCCAGAGTTCCGAACGAAGCGTGGCTTATACACCAGTTGCGCGGCTTCGCAAGGCGGAGCGACGGGATTGTGCGCGATTTTTCTCTGCACCACCTTGACAGTGTGTGCCAGCGACGTCTCTTTGCGGCACATTTTGCGACAAGGCGGACGGGCAGACGCGAATCCGGCCGCGCCAAGGGATGTTGGAGCCAGCGCCAATGAGTATCGCATTCACGTTTCCGGGACAGGGCAGCCAGGCTGTCGGCATGGGCAAGGACCTGGCCGACAGCTTCGCCGAGGCTCGGGCGGTGTTCGATGAGGTGGACGAGGCGCTGGGGCAGAAGCTCAGCGAGATCATGTGGAACGGCACCGCCGAAGAGCTGACGCTGACGGCCAACGCCCAGCCGGCGCTGATGGCGGTCAGCCTTGCGGCCATGCGCGCGGCCGAGGCGCGCGGCCTGAACCTTGCCGCGAGCGTTGCCTATGTGGCCGGCCACTCGCTCGGCGAATATTCGGCGCTGGCCGCCGCCGGCACGCTGTCGATCGGCGATGCGGCGCGGCTGCTGCGCATTCGCGGCACGGCGATGCAGCAGGCGGTGCCGGTGGGCGAGGGGGCGATGGCCGCACTGCTCGGCCTCGACTATGCCGAGGCGGCTGCCGTCGCTGCGGAAGCCGCGCAGGGGGAGGTCTGCCAGGCCGCCAATGACAATGCGCCGGGCCAGGTCGTGGTCTCCGGCCACACGGCGGCGGTGGAGCGCGCCATCGAGATCGCCAAGGGGCGCGGTGCCCGCCGCGCGGTGCTGCTGCCGGTGAGCGCGCCCTTCCACTGCGCGCTGATGCAGCCTGCCGCCGAGGCGATGGCCGCCGCCTTCGAGAGCGTCACCTTCAACGCTCCGGCCGTGCCGCTGGTCGCCAATGTGCTCGCAAGCCCGACCAGCGACCCGGACGAGATCCGCCGCCGGCTGGTGGAGCAGGTGACCGGCACGGTGCGCTGGCGCGAATCCATCGAGTGGATGGCCTCGGCCGGCGTCGACACGGCCTTCGAGATCGGCACCGGCAAGGTGCTGACCGGCATGGTCAAGCGCATCTCCAAGGATATGACCGGCATTGCCGTCAACACGCCGGACGATATCGCAGCCCTGCTGGAGCGGCTCGCCTGACAGCAAGGCGCGCATCGCAAGACAAGGAACAAAGACCCATGTTCGACCTGACTTCCAAGACCGCGCTCGTGACCGGCGCCACCGGTGGCCTCGGCGAGGCGATCGCCCGAACCCTGCATGCGCGCGGCGCCACGGTCGCGCTGTCCGGAACCCGCGCCGAGAAGCTGGAGGCGCTGGCCGCCGATCTCGGCGAGCGTGTGCATGTCCTGCCGGCGAACCTCTCCGACCGGGCAGCGGTGGATGCGCTGGTGCCGGCCGCCGAGGCGGCCATGGGCCAGCTCGACATTCTCGTCAACAATGCCGGCATCACCCGCGACAACCTCTTCATGCGCATGAAGGATGAAGAGTGGGACGACGTCATCGAGGTCAACCTGACCGCCGGCTTCCGCCTGTGCCGCGCTGCGGTGAAGGGCATGATGCGCCGCCGCTACGGCCGCATCGTCAACATCGCCTCCGTGGTCGGCGTCACCGGCAATGCGGGCCAGGGCAACTATGCGGCGGCCAAGGCCGGCCTCATCGGCATGGCCAAGTCGCTTGCGCGCGAGGTCGCCTCGCGCAACATTACGGTGAACACGATCGCGCCCGGCTTCATCGAGACCCCGATGACCGACGCGCTCAACGACAAGCAGAAGGAATCGATCCTTGCCACGGTGCCGGCTGGCCGTCTCGGCAGGGCGGAGGAGATCGCCGCGGCGACGCTCTATCTTGCCAGCGAGGAAGCGGCCTATGTGACCGGCGAGACGCTGCACATCAACGGCGGTATGGCTATGATTTGACTTGGCAAACCCGGACGGAGCGGGCCCTGTGGAACTGGCGTTTCGCAGCTTGGCGCGCCGGCTGGTCAAGCCCCATAAAGTGTGTTACGAACCCGCCGGCCAGCGAACCCGTTCACGAATGATCGGCGCTCGGGCGCGGCCTGTCCGGCCGGCCAAGGTTGCCGGCTCGGGCATGGTGCGGGCTGGATCCCATTCGCCTCGTTCCGGCATCGCGTTCCGGAGATCGGGTACGAGGTGCGGCGCTGAGCGCTGAACTAGCGAAAACCGTTGGAAGCAACTGAGGAATTCTGAAATGAGCGACATCGCGGATCGGGTAAAGAAGATCGTTATCGAGCATCTCGGCGTCGATGCCGACAAAGTTGCCATGGAGGCGAGCTTCATCGACGATCTGGGCGCCGACAGCCTCGACACCGTCGAGCTGGTCATGGCCTTCGAGGAAGAGTTCGGCGTGGAGATTCCGGACGATGCCGCCGAGACGATCCTGACCGTCGGCGACGCCGTGAAGTTCCTGGAAAAGAACGCCGGCTGATACAGTTTTCCGCATCGGGCGGGCTTCGTGTCCGCCCGACGCGCCAGATACAGGTTCATGATGAGGCGAGTAGTCGTTACCGGCCTTGGCATGGTCACGCCCTTGGCGTGCGGTGTCGAGGAGAGCTGGGCCAGAATTCTCGAGGGCAGGAGCGGGGCCTCCCGCATCAGCCATTTTGAGGTCGACGATCTCGCCTGTCAGATCGCTTGCCAGATCCCCCGCGGAGACGGGTCGGACGGAACCTTCAATCCGGACGACTGGATGGATCCGAAGGAACAGCGCAAGGTCGACGAGTTCATCATTTTCGGCATGGCGGCCGCAGAACAGGCGATCCGCGACAGCGGCTGGACCGCGAAGTCGGCGGAAGACCAGAATCGCGCCGGCGTCCTGATCGGCTCCGGCATTGGTGGCCTGCAGGGCATCGAGGCCACTGCCCATGTGCTGCGCGACAAGGGTCCGCGGCGCATCTCCCCCTTCTTCATTCCCGGCCGGCTGATCAATCTGGTCAGTGGCTATGTCTCCATCCGCCACGGCCTGAAGGGGCCGAACCACGCGGTGGTGACGGCCTGTTCGACCGGCGCCCATGCCATCGGCGACGCGGCGCGGCTGATCGCGCTGGACGATGCCGACATCATGGTGGCGGGCGGAGCAGAGTCGCCTGTCTGCCGTCTGTCGCTGGCGGGCTTTGCCGCCGCGCGGGCGCTGTCGACCGGCTTCAACGATCGCCCGGAAGCCGCCTCGCGGCCCTATGACAAGGATCGCGACGGTTTCGTCATGGGCGAGGGCGCCGGCATTGTCGTGCTCGAGGAATACGAGCATGCCAAGGCGCGCGGCGCGACGATCTATGGCGAGGTGGTCGGCTATGGTCTTTCGGGCGACGCCTATCACATCACCGCTCCGGCTGCCGATGGCGACGGCGCCTATCGCTGCATGCAGGCGGCGCTGAAGCGGGCCGGCCTTGCCGCGTCGGATATCGACTATATCAACGCCCATGGCACCTCGACGCCGCTCGGCGACGAGATCGAACTCGGCGCGATCCAGCGGCTGGCCGGCAACAACGCGGCGCGGCTGACCATGTCCTCGACCAAGTCGTCGACCGGCCATCTGCTGGGAGCCGCCGGCGCCATCGAGGCGATCTTCTCGTTGCTGTCGATCCGGGACGGCATCGTCCCGCCGACGATCAACCTCGACAATCCGTCCGTCGACACCGAGATCGACCTGGTCCCGAAGGTGGCCAAGCGGATGACCGTCGACACCGCGCTGTCGAACTCCTTCGGCTTCGGCGGCACCAACGCATCGCTGGTGTTCCGCAAGGTCGCTGCCTGACAGGAGCTTCCGCCGCCGGGCGGGAGCAGGATGTCTGTTCCGCCGGCGCAACTGGTCCGCACTTGCGCCGGGAAGCCCAGTCTTTCCCGGTTTGGCCATAATTTCGGGCCAAGTGGCGTGTCCATTGCCTCGATCAAAAGGACCGGACAGGACAGATGACCGAGACGCCAGGCCGAGAGCCCGATACCGCCTCCCGCGAGGAGGACGCGCCCTATCGCCCGAATCCCAAGAGCCCGCGCGAGGCGATCCAGCCCGAGCCGGCTCCGCCGCCGCCGCTGCGCTCGCGGCATGTCCGCAATCCGTTCGTCATCGTCATCAATGCGCTGCTGTCGCTGGCCCTCTTGGTGGTGATCGGCACGGGCGCATTGCTCTATTGGGGCAAGGCGGAGTTCGACTCGCCCGGACCGCTGACGGTCGAGAAGACTGTGATCATTCCCTCCGGCAGCGGCTTGCGGGTGATCGCCGACACGCTGGAGAACCAGGGTGTCATCGAGGATTCCAACGTGTTCTGGGCCGGTGTCCAGGCCTACAAGAACGCCGCCCGACTGAAGGCCGGCGAATATGCCTTCGCGCCGGGCGTCTCGATGCGTCAGGTGATGGAGGACCTTGTCGGCGGCAAGGCGGTCTACCACACGGTGACGGTGCCCGAGGGCTGGAGCAGCGCCCAGGTCGTCGCCCGGGTGCGTGAGCATCCGGTGCTGACCGGCCCGCTTGACGAGATCCCTGCGGAAGGTTCGCTGCTGCCGGAGACCTATACGTTCACGCGCGGCACGACGCGGGCCCAGATCATCCAGCAGATGAAGGACGCACAGGCGAAGGCGCTGGCCGACATCTGGGATCGGCGCACGGAAGGTCTGCCCGTCGAGACGCCGGAGGAACTGGTAGTGCTGGCCTCCATCGTCGAGAAGGAGACGGCGCGGGCCGACGAGCGGCCGCGGGTCGCCGGCGTCTTCGTCAACCGTCTGCGCCAGCGCATGCGGCTGCAGTCCGATCCGACCATCCTCTATGGGATCTATGGCGGTGAGGCCTGGCTGCAGGATCGCTCCGCGATCACCCGCTCGCAGCTCGACACCCGAACCCCCTACAACACCTATCAGATCGACCGTCTGCCGCCGGGACCGATCGGCAATCCGGGGCGCGCGGCGATGGAGGCGGTGGCCAATCCCTCGCGTACCAAGGATCTTTACTTCGTGGCCGACGGCACGGGCGGACACGTCTTCGCCGAGACCTACGAGCAGCATCAGCGCAATGTCGCGCGCTGGCGCCAGGTGGAGCGCGAGCGCCGGGAGCGGGAAGCCCAGGACCAGCCCGCGAGCAGCGGCAGCGGCGGTTGATCTCGAGGATGGCGAGAGCCGCGGTTTTCCGGGTCGCTTGAGACAGGTGGTGACATGGCACGTCCGCTTTCCAGCATGACAGGTTTCGGGCGCGCCGAAGGTGCCTTTGGCGTGGCCCGCTGGACCTGGGAACTGCGCTCGGTCAACGGCAAGGGTCTCGACCTGCGCATGCGCCTGCCGAACGGGCTGGAAGAGCTGGAAGGCGTCTGCCGGGAAGCAGCCGGCCGCCATCTGACGCGCGGCAATGT
The DNA here is from genome assembly GCF_900185725.1 of Stappia sp. TSB10P1A. GTDB lineage: Bacteria > Pseudomonadota > Alphaproteobacteria > Rhizobiales > Stappiaceae > Stappia. Next base: position 94,227 of record NZ_FYAU01000035.1, read on the forward strand.
CACCATCGGACTGAGCTACCAGCGCAGTCAGGGCGAAGCGGTGCCGCAGATCAACGAGGCGGCGCTCAACGCGGTTCTCTCCGCGCTGGAGACCGTACGGCGACGGCTGCCGGACGCGGCCCCCGTCGCGCTTGACGGCATCCTGGCGCAGCGCGGCGTCATCGAATGGAAGGAACCGGAAGAGGTTCCGGCCGAGCGCGAGGCGATGCTGGGGGCGCTGAAGGCGTCGCTGGACAGCGCGCTCGAGGAGCTTGTCCGCATGCGCCGCAGCGAGGGGGCGGCCATCGCCACCGTGCTGCGCGGCCAGCTTGCGACCATTGCCGAGCTGACCCGCCAGGCCGAGGCCGCGCCCTGCCGGGCGCCGGAGGCGATCCGCGCGCGGCTGGCGGCGCAGGTCGAGGCGCTTGTCGGCAGCAGCATGGCGCTCGATGCGGCACGGCTGCATCAGGAGGCGGCGCTGCTCGCCACCAAGGCGGACATTCGCGAGGAACTGGACCGGCTTGTCGCCCATGTCCAGGCGGCGACCGAACTGCTCGACGCCGGCGGGCCGGTCGGGCGGCGGCTCGACTTTCTGGCTCAGGAGTTCAATCGCGAGGCCAATACGCTGTGTTCCAAGTCGAACGGAACGGAGCTGACGGCGATCGGGCTGGAGCTGAAGACGGTCATCGACCAGATGCGCGAGCAGATTCAGAACCTGGAATGACGGGGACGGGGCGGGCATGACGACACGGAATGGCGGAACGGTGGTCACCTCCAGGGAGGCGGAGGCGCGTCGGCGCGGGCTGATGCTGGTGCTGTCCTCTCCCTCGGGGGCGGGCAAGTCGACCATCGCGCGCCAGCTTCTCGATCGCGAGAAGACCAGCCTCACGCTTTCGGTCTCGGTGACGACCCGGCCGCGCCGGTCGAGCGAGATCGAAGGGGTGCACTATCACTTCATCTCGCGCGAGCGTTTCGAACAGATGCGCGATCGCGGCGAACTGCTCGAATGGGCCGAGGTGCACGGCAATTATTACGGCACGCCGCGCGATCCGGTCGAGGAGGCGCTGGCGGGCGGGCGCGACGTGCTCTTCGACATCGATATCCAGGGCACGTTCCAGCTCTACGAGAAGATGCGCTCCGATGTGGTGTCGCTGTTCATCCTGCCGCCGTCCATCGCCGAGATGAAGTCGCGCCTGCACCGGCGGGCGGGGGATGCCGAGGATGTCATCCAGCGCCGCCTGAAGACGGCTGTGGGCGAGATGAAGCATTGGCAGGACTACGACTATGTGATCGTCAACGACGATCTGCAGACCGCCTTCGAGGGGGCCTTGTCGATCCTGCGCGCCGAACGCCTGCGGCGCGAACGCAGCCCCGCCATCGGCCCGTTCATCGAGGGCATGGTCGAGGATCTGAAGCGCGAGACAGGCGAGGCCTGAGCGTCTCGCTTATCCGTTCGCGAAAGCGTTGGCGAGTTTCACGAAATCGGCAATGTCCAGTTGCTCGGCGCGCTGGGTCGGCGCGATGCCGGCTGCGGCAATGCGCGCCTCCGCATCGGCGGCCAGCGGCTTGAGGCTCGCCCGCAGCATCTTGCGGCGCTGGCCGAAGGCGGCGGCCGTGAGGCGTTCGAGCGCGGTCAGATCGCAGTCGAGCGGCGCCTTCCGCGGGGTGAGGTGGACAATCGCCGAGGTCACCTTGGGCGGCGGCGTGAAGGCCTTGGGTCCGACCTCGAACGCCAGCGTCGCGTGGCAGCGCCAGCCGGCCAGCACGCCGAGGCGGCCATAGGCCTTGCTGCCGGGAGCGGCAACGATGCGCTCGGCCACTTCCTTCTGGAACATCAGGGTGAGCGATTGCCAGGCCGGCGGCCAGCACGGGCTGGTGATCCAGTCGACGAGAAGCTGGGTGCCGACATTGTAGGGCAGGTTGGCGACGATCTTCAGCGGCCCGCCATCTGCGATGCGCTCCAGATCGATTGTCAGCGCATCCGCTTCCAGGATCTCCAACCGGCCGGGATAGCGCGCGGCGATCTCCGCCAGCGCCGGCAGGCAGCGCGGGTCCTTCTCCACCGCCACGACGCGCCTGGCGCCGGCCACCAGCAGGGCGCGGGTGAGGCCGCCCGGCCCGGGGCCGACCTCCAGCACCGTGCAATCGCTCAGGTCGCCGGCGGTGCGGGCGACCTTAAGCGTCAGGTTGAGGTCGAGCAGGAAGTTCTGGCCGAGGGATTTGCGGGCCTGCAGGTCGTGGATGCGGATGACATCGCGCAGCGGCGGCAGGTCGTCGATCTGGCTCATTCGATCAGGCCCGGATCGGCGAGCACGGCGGCAAGCCGGACCGCAGCGGCGAAGCTGTCGGGCCGGGCGCTGCCGGTGCCGGCGATGCCGAGGGCGGTGCCGTGGTCGGGCGAGGTGCGCACGAAGGGGAGGCCGAGGGTGACGTTCACCGCCTCGTGGAAGGCGAGCGTCTTGGCCGGAATCAGCGCCTGGTCGTGATACATGGCCAGGGCGCAGTCATAGCTTGCACGGGCTTCGGCATGGAACATGGTGTCGGCGGGCAGGGGGCCGCGAACATCGATGCCCATAGCGCGCAAGCGCGCCACCGCCGGGGCGATGATCTCCTCGTCCTCGTAGCCGATCGTCCCGCCTTCGCCCGCATGCGGGTTGAGGCCGGCGACGGCAATGCGCGGCGCGTCGATGCGGAAACGCCGCACCAGGTCCCGGTGGACGATGCGCCCGACATCGACGATGAGGTCGCTGGTCAGCACCTTCGGCACGTTGTGCAGCGGGATGTGGACGGTGACCGGCACCACCAGCAGGTCGGGACCGGCCAGCAGCATCACCGGGGTCGCGTCCTGCGCTCCCGCGCGCCGCGCCAACTCGCCGAGATACTCGGTGTGTCCCGGATGGGTGAAGCCGGCGTCGTAGAGCGCTTTCTTGTTGATCGGGTTGGTGACGAGGCCCGCCGCGCGCCCCTGCTGCGTGTCGGCGACGGCGCGGTCGATCGAGGCGATCACGGCGGCAGCGTTGGCTGGATCGGCAACCCCCGGACGATCCGGTATCTCGTGGCCGATCGGCACGACGGGCAGGCGCTCGCTCCAGGCTTCCAGCGCCTCCTCCGGCGTGACCTCGGCAATGGCCACATCCAGCCCGAGACGGATCGCACGGGCGGTGAGGAAGGCCGGATCGGCCAGGATGTAGAAGGGAGGAAGCTCGCGCTGGACGCGGCTCATCCAGGCGGCGAGGGCGACATCGGGACCGATCCCGCCCGGATCTCCGAGGGTGACGGCCAGAGGGCGGAGGCTGGTGCGCATGCCGGGCGGCTCAGCGATAGTCGATGATGGCGCGACCGCGCAATTCGCGCAGGTAACGCCGAGAGAGCTGTTCGCCTTCCTTGTTGCGCAATTCGTCCTCGATCTCCATGCGCGCCGCCGCATTGCTGGCGATTTCGCGCTTGTCGCAGACGGCGAAGACCTCGAACCCTTTCGACGTGTCCTCGGGTGCGGTCACCTTGCCGACGGCGGTCTTGTCCAACTGCGTCTTGACGGTGGGCGGCAGCTCGGTCTCCAGGCGGGTCACCATCGGCATCACCACCACCTCGCGGAACTCGCTGGCGAGCGCCTGGGCCTCGTTGCAGGACGAGAAGCGCGAGCGGAACGTGTCGACATCGCGGCGGCGCTGGCTCTTGTTGGCGGCGGAGGTCTTGGCGGGGACCACGAAGACGATCGGCTGGATGCGATATTCCATGCTGGTGTCGCTGCTCTTGTCCTCCTGCTTGCGCAGGGCGGCGATCACGTCGGATTCAGAAATGCGCACCTCTGCCTGGAAACGGGCGCGCAGGAGCTGCGTCCAGGCGATCTCTGCCTGGATGCGGCGGCGCATTGTGTCGGCCTTGATGCCCGACTGCCCAAGCGCCTGTGTCAGTTGCGAAGGCGTCAGCTTCACGCGGGTGGCAAGCGTCGCATAGGCGTCGTCAACGTCGGCCTTGCTGATCCGGATGCCGGCGCGTTCGGCCGCGTCCATTTTCAGGACCTCGTCGATCAGCTCCTCGGTGGCCTGCTTGGCGCCGCCGCGGCTGCCGGTCAGGCGCAGGAGCTGGGCCCGCTGATTGATGTCATAGGTGGTGATCGGCTTGTTGTTGACGATCACCTTGATGGCGGTCTGCGCGGAAAGCGGTCCGCCGGAAACGGTGGCGGCGATCAGAAGCGCCAGGCCCGCGAGCATCCAGCGTTTTGCAGTCATTCATTCCCCCTGTCGTCGCGTCGAGTATCGCCGCGTCCAGTGTCATCTCGTCCCGTCGCCTATGCTGGCGGTCTTCCGCCTGTCCCGCACGGCCTTGCGGACGTGGCGAGGTTTGCGTGGCGATGGCGAGGGGCGCGTGCACCTGCCCCTGGCCCGGACGGCTTCACAGTTCGTCCAGCCGGACTGCTGTGACACCAGAAAACGGCCAAAATCCGTCGATGCGACAGCATTCCGTAAGTGCCAGCGGTCCGCATTCCAGAATATGCATCCCGGAGTTGCGGGTCCGGGAGCAAGTGCCGGAAGCAAAGGGGCCACCAGTGAACCCATGTTTCCAGTAAGGCTTGTCAACTCGACATCTGAACTGGCGCTCGCGGCCGGCCGGGGACAAACGTCAAATGCGCCCTACTAGTTGCTTCCGGTGGTCGAGAACTGAGTATCGCCGAGCGTGCGCAGCCCAAAGCGGAAATAGAGCAACGTATCCGTCGTCTGGCCGTTGTTGCGGCTGCGGTCCTGCGAATAAGCGAAGGAGAGCGAGAAGCCCTCGTCGTCATAGCCGATGCCGAAGCTGTCGCGCACCATGTTCCGCCGCTCCAGATCGTAGCGGATCGAGCCGAACACGCGCCAGTTTTCCTGGAGCCGCAGGCTGGCCGAGCCGATGATCTCCTCGCGCGGAGTAGTGATGCCGAGGTTGGGCTGAGCCGAAAGATAGGCATAGGCGAGGTTGCCGGTGACGGGACCGTAGATGCCCGTTGCCTCGACCTGGCCGCGACGCACCGAGAAACTCTTGTGGTCGAAGCGGGCCTGCGCGCCGAGACGGAAGCCGTGTCGGGTGTCGAAATAGAGGCTGCCGACATAGTCGCTGTAATTGGTGGCAAGACCTGAACTGGTGGTCGCACCGAGAATATCGGCCTGCTTGAAGGAGTTCGTGCCGGCCAGATGGAAGGAGCGGCCGAACAGGGCGCTGATATTGTAGCCCTGGTCGAGGTTCAGGCTGTATTTCAGGCCGACATTGGCGCGGGTGCCGCCTTCGCTGCGGTCGAAGCCGGAGAACTTGTCGTATTCGAACAGGGTCGTGGAATCGAAGACGATGCTCTGCGCGTCCTCGTTGGGCAACTCGCCGATGCGCGTCTCGCCGGGGCGCACGATCACCTGGGCCACCGGCTCGAAGATCTGGTGGCCGCCCTGGAAGGTGCCGATGAACGGGAAGCGGTAATCGATGCCGACGGCGGGCATGACACGGCCGACGAAGCTCTCGTCGGTCATCGCCGCGACGTTCTTGTCCTGCGAGGCGAGGAAATAGAGGTCGCCCTTCACATAGGCGAAAGGCGTGAACACCTGGCCGAAGGAATCGATCAGGGTCGAGCGCCATTCGGTCTCGAGGCTGGCGCGGGTGAAGGTGCCCTCGACGCCGCGGAAGCGGGTGACGCCGCCGATGTTGATGGCGTCGGTCTGGTCGCGCGTCAGGCTAGTGAGATTGCCGGTCATCGACAGTTCGCCGCCGGCGATCGGGTTCTCGAAGATGTAGTTCCAGTCGAGCACCGGATGAACGAAGGGCTGCTTGTCCTGCAGGCGACTGCCGACGGGCAGGAAGCCCGGCGCGTTGAAGCCCGGCAGCGCGGCATAATCCTCCTGCGAGATGCGGAAGGCATAGGCGCGCAGATCGAAACGGTTCCGCTCGGTCTGGCCGGTCAGATAGAGCTTCGACACATCGCTGGCATTGCCGAGCGAGGCGAACTTGTAGTCGCGCAGGAACGAGCGGTCGGTGCGCCAGGACAGGTCCCAGCCCCATTTCCAGCGCTCGTTGATGTCGAACTCGCCCTCCGAGGCGATCACGCCGCGGAAACGGCGATCGCCGCTGGTCGTGACGTATTCGCCGGGCTGCGCCTGGAAGATGCCGGCGCCGTGGATCGAATAGGCGCCGTCGATCAGCTTCTGGCGCCAGTCGAACTGACCGAGCACGCCCTGCTTGGTCAGCGGTGTGGCGGAGAGCAGCAGGTCGCGGGACTGGTCGATGGCGAAGTAATAGGGAATCCGCATGCCGGCCCCGACCCGGCTGCCATAGACGAAGGAGGGGATCAGCAGGCCCGACTTGCGCTTCACGCTGGGGTCGGGCAGCGACAGATAGGGCAGGTAGACGAGAGACTTGCCGAAGAACTCGAAGGAGGCCTTCTCGAACTCGATCGTCTGTTCCTGCTGGTCGTGGACGATGGTCTGCGCCCGGATGCGCCACAGAGGCGGCTTTTCCGGCGGATTCTGGTCGCTGGTGTAGACCGTGTAGAGACCGTTGTCGAAGGTGGTGCGGTTGCCGTCCTCGCGCCGCGCGCCATCGGCCAGAAAGCGGGTCCGCTCCGGCGTGTCGAGCTGCAGCGCGCTGGCGAAGCCGTCGCGCAGGTCCTCGGACAGGTCCATGGACGCGGCCCGCAGGACATTGCCGGTCGGCTCCGTCAGGCGGACATTGCCGCTGGCGCGCAGGCGGTTGTTGCGGCGGTCGAAATCGACGCGCTCGGCCTCTACCGTGTTGCCGCCATAATAGATCTGCACATTGCCGACGGCCGAGATGATGTCCCGGTCGAAGTCGTAGCGCAGCTCATCCGCCTCAAGCAGCAGCGGCTCGGCCGGATCGACCTGCGCGCCGAGCGAATCGAAGGCGCTGCTCTGGGCAAGGGCGGGACGCGGCGGCAGCGTGACGGCGAGGCCGAGGGCCAGTGCCAGCGCCGTACCCGACAGCAGCGTGCCGGCGAGCATCGAGGCGCGCAACGAGCGCGCACGCGGGGATGCGCCCGCCCGGCCGGCGCGGCGCGGGCAGATCTGCCGATCGGTCATGCTTGCAGGAACGGCCAAGACCATCAGCCGTCCTCCAGGTGCAGGAGGATCGTGATCCCCATCAAGACTCCAAACACTCCAGGTGCCCACGCGGCAATGACCGGAGGCACGATTCCCGCGCCACCCAGGTCCTTGCCGAGCTCCGACAGAACGTAAAGCACGAACCCGGCGAGGATTCCACCCAGAATCAGGCGGCCGATACCGCCCATTCTGGAAACCCTGAGGGAAACGCAGGCCGCGATCAGCACCATTGCGGCCAAAAGTGCGGGTCTTGCCAGAAGTGTCTGATATTGAAGCGAATACCGATATGCGGGCAATCCTGCGCGCTGTGACAATTCGATCACACGCGGAAGGTCCCAGAAACCGATGGATTCGGGTGCCGCGATGCTCTCGCGGACCTCTGTCGGCGTCAGGTAGGTGGAGACCGCGTAGCTCTCATGGGTGCTCGGATCGCTGCCGGTCGTATAGACCGTCGCGTCCGCCAGGCGCCATGTCCGGTCTCCCAGCGCCGCCTCCGCCGCCTCGATGCGCTCCTGGAACCGGCCCTTCCGATCGAAGGTGAACAGGGTCACCCCCAGCAGCCGCTCTCCGGAGTTGAGGATCTGCTTGGCGTGCAGAACGGATTCGCCCTCGGAACCATCCTGCCGCAGCCAGATGTCGCCGGTCGTCTGCAGCAGGAAGTTCTGCTCGCGGCCGAAGATGCCGGAGGCGAGTTCGTCCGACTGGGTGCGCAGGGTGACGGCCAGCGGGTTGTAGACGAGCACCGCACTGATGCCGATCAGCAGGCCGACGACAAGGGCAGGGGCCGTGAACTGCCAGACGGAGACACCGGCGGCCCGGGCAACGACCAGTTCCAGCTTGCGGCTGAGGCCGAGAAAGGCGGCGATGGCGCCGAACAGGACGGTGAAGGGCAGCACCTGTTCCATCAGTTGCGGAACGCGCAGCAGAGAGATGGCGCCGATCCGCAGCAGCCCGGCGCCCTCATGGTCGCCCGCCCGGCGCAGCAGTTCCAGCGCGTCGAAGATGAAGATCAGCACCGCGGCCAGCAGGAACAGCCCGAGAATCGCGCTGACGAAGCGCAGGGCAAAATAGACCGCGAGCGTGTGGCCGGAGCGCAGGGACGACAGCATCAGGCGGCGCCCCCCTGCTGCTGGCCCTGAAGCCGGGCGACCAGGGCCTCGATCCGCTCGCCGATGCGCTCGGCGAGGCTGCCGATCGCCGCCATCCAGCGAGGCTTGCGACCCATCGCGACCATCCAGCCGACCAGGACAATGGCACCGAGCGGCAGGAGATAGAGGGCGAAACGGGCCGCCGGCATGCTGGGAACGAGGGTCAGGATGCCGAAACCGCCGGTGCGCAGGAGGATTGCCGACACCAGCGCTGCCAGCGTTGCGGCGTGGCGGTTCTGCCGGGTGGTCTTGGGCTCGCCGGCGAACAGGAAGATGATGAGCGCAAAGGCGAGCGGATAGAGCGGCTGGCTCAGCCGGTCGTGCAGTTCGGCGATCAGCCGGGTGCGGTTCTCGGCCGCGTAGACGTCTTCAGGGTCCGGCGACAGCAGGTCGAGGGTGGAGCGTTCGCTCGCCTTGTAGGTGGAGACGGTGCTGGTCGGCACCATGCTCGACAGGTCGAAGGCGTAGGACTGGAAGCGGACGATCGAGATGCTGCCGTTGCCGCGATTGCGCCGCTGGATCGTGCCGTCCTGCATCACCAGCAGCGTGCGGTCGGCGGCTTCGACGATTCGCCCGCGCGCGGCTTCATAGGTGAAGACCGTGTCCTCGGCCCGCTCGTCATGCATCAGGAGGCCTTCCAACTGGCCGTCGCCGCCGCGGTTGCGGATATGGAAGGTGAGGCCGTCCTCGATGCCGATGAAGCGGCCCGGCCGGACGATGTTGGCGACAAGGTCGACGCGCACCTGGGTGATCTCGTCGCGCAGGGCGGCAAGGCCGGCGGGAGCCAGCAGCAGCGACAACGAGGCGCTGAACAGGCTGATCACGGTGGCGAATACCAGAATCGGGCGCAGCAGAATCGCGCGCGAGGCGCCGGACGCGTTGATGACGATCAGTTCGCTGTCGTTGGACAGGGTGTTGAGCACCACCAGCATGGCGATCAGCAGCGCGAACGGCGCCATCGCCTGCACCAGGAAGGGCATGGCCAGCATGGTCATGCCGATGAACTGGACGATGGTCTGGCCTTTGGCGGTGACGAGGTCGAGCTGGCGCAGCGCCTGCGTCGCCCAGACGACGCCGGCCAGTGCCGCCAGCGTCACCAGGAAGACGGCTGAGAGCCGCCGGAAAACATACCGCTCGAACGTTGTCATCAGGTCCGCGTCACGTAAGCCCCTGGGGGCTTCTGCCACAAAGTCGTCGGCCGCTACAGAGGCATTGGTGTTGGGGCGGCAGCCGCGGCCCGCGTCATCGTGCGGCCGGCCGGGCGCCGGTCCGCATCCGATTAGGCGGCAGTTTAGGTAAATACTCCGAGAAGAAAAAGGGTTAACCGGAGATTACCTGGTGACGATGCCGGGCAAGGACGCTTGCCGAGCGGAGAAACAGGTCCCATTCTAGGCGCATTCCGCGATTTCCGGCGGCCCGGATATCCATCATCCCGCCAGACATGAGGTTTCCCCTTGCTCCCCAAGATCTCTTTCGCAAAGTCCGCCGCGCCGCAAAAGGGCGTGGCCGTCCTCCTCGCCGACGACATGCTGGCGACCGGCGCCAGCGCGGCCGGCCTCGGCGAGGGGCTGCAGGACCTCATCCGGCGCGCGGCGGAAGCCGCCGGCTTTTCCGGCAAGTCGAAGACGGTGCTGGACCTGCTCGCTCCGGCCGGCCTCGGCGTCGATCGGTTGCTGGTCGTCGGCCTCGGCAAGGCAGATGCGGTCTCCGGGCTCGGCGACACCGATTGGGCGGCGCTCGGCGGCACCGTGATGGGCAAGCTCGGCAAGGCGAAGGTGGCCGAGGTGCTGCTGGAGGTGCCGGCCGGCACCGTTGCGGCCGATCACGCCGCCGCCTTCGCGATGGGCATGAAGCTGCGCGCCTATGTCTTCGACCGCTACAAGAGCAAGAAGGGCGACGACGAGGAGGCGAGCGGTTCGGTCAAGGTGTCGCTGCTGGTGGACGATGCCAAGGCGGCGAAGAAGGCCTGGGCCGATGCGGATGCGGTGAGCGAGGGCACGCTGCTTGCCCGCGACCTGGTCAATGAGCCGGCCAACGTGCTGACAACGGTCGAGTTCGCCCGGCGCGCCAGCGAGCTTTCCAAGCTCGGCGTCGAGATCGAGATCCTCGACGAGAAGGCGATGAAGAAGCTCAAGATGCACGCGCTGCTCGGCGTGGCACAGGGCTCTGAAAGCCCGCCGCGGCTGGTGATCATGCGCTGGAACGGCGGCAAGAAGGACGCGGCTCCGCTCGCCTTCATCGGCAAGGGCGTCGTCTTCGACACCGGCGGCATCTCGATCAAGCCGGCCGCCTCGATGGAGGACATGAAGGGCGATATGGGCGGCGCCGCTGCCGTCACCGGCCTGATGCACGCGCTGGCCGCCCGCAAGGCCAAGGTCAATGCCATCGGCGTCATTGGCCTCGTCGAGAACATGCCGGACGGCAAGGCGCAGCGGCCGGGCGATATCGTCACGGCGATGTCGGGCGCCACCATCGAGATCATCAACACCGATGCGGAAGGCCGCCTCGTGCTGGCCGACGCGCTCTGGTACACGCAGGACCGGTTCAAGCCGGCCTTCATGATCAATCTGGCGACGCTCACCGGCGCGATCATCATCGCGCTCGGCAACCATCACGCCGGCATCTTCTCCAACAACGACGAACTGGCCGCGCGGCTGACCGAGGCCGGGCTCGCCACCGACGAGAAGGTCTGGCGCCTGCCGCTGTCGAAGGATTACGACAAGCTCATCGACACGCCGAACGCGGACATGAAGAACACCGGCGGCCGCTCCGCCGGCTCGATCACCGCCGCGCAGTTCCTGCAGCGCTTCGTCAACGACGTGCCGTGGGTGCATATCGACGTCGCCGGCACCGCCATGGGCAGCCCGAAGACCGATCTCAGCAAGGGCTGGGCCTCCGGCTTCGGCGTGCGGCTGCTCGATCGTCTGGTCCGCGACCACTACGAAGGCTAAGGTCGCTGCCCGGGACCGCGGGAGAAGCCTTCCGTGGTCCCAGGCCCCGCCGCAGGTGCTGCAAGAGGATGCGCGGGGGCCGCAGTGGCGGACACAAAAAACCCGCCTTGCGGCGGGCTTTGTCGACCGGCGGAAGCAGGTCGGATGTCAGCAGGTCTTGTAGGCTTCGCAGTCACTGGCAGTCGGCTCGACAACCACCGTCCCCATCGCCGTGGTCACGCCCGCCAATCCGAGCACGAGACCGAAAAACAAAGCAATCCGCACAGCCATCGAATGTCTCCCGTTGCCCCGGCTCCGTTACGGCTCTACCGTCCCGCCTGTCGCTTCCATGAGACCCAACCTAAACTCGGTCCTGCCGGTTCCACTGTGATGGCGACCACAGGACGGACGGGTCGGAGGCGCACACGGCGACGGCCGAATCGGCCGGGTCCGGCCCGCTCGTCACTCTGCCGGGCCGAAGTTGGGAAACCGTTAATCGTGAATCACTGGCAAATCAAAGCCCGTTTCTCGTCCCACGGCACTTCGCGCCGGGGCTGTTGCATGGGTGCCGCAGTGCACACATGGGGGGCCGCGTGAGCGAAGTCCTGTTCTATCATCTGACCCGCAGGCCGCTCGAAGAGGTGCTGCCGGGGCTTCTGGAAACCTGCCTGACCCGCGGCTGGCGTTGTGTCGTCCAGACCGGCTCGCGGGAGCGCTGCGAGGCGCTCGATTCGTGGCTGTGGACCTATCGCGACGACGCGTTCCTGCCGCATGGGACGTCCGCCGACGGCCATGCCGCAGCGCAGCCGATCTATCTGACGGACGGTGAGGAGAACCCGAACGGCGCGGTGGTGCGCTTCCTCGTCGACCGGGCGAGCCCGCCGGACCTCACGCCCTATCAGCGCGGGGTCTTCCTGTTCGACGGGCAGGACCCGGAGGCGGTCGCCGACGCCCGCCGGCACTGGAAGGCGATGAAGGACGCCGGCCACGACATCACCTACTGGCAGCAGAACGAGGCCGGCCGATGGGAGAAGAAGGCATGAGCGGGGAAGGTCCGAACAAGGCGGGCTTCATGGACCGGCGCGATGCCGCGCGCGAGCGGCTCGACGGGCTGTTCGGTGCCAAGGGCGGCAAGCGGGAGGATCGCTCCGCCTGGTTCGATGCGGTCTACGAGACCGCCGACGGCGATGCAGCGGCGGTACCCTGGGCGGACCTTGCTCCCAAGGCGGAACTGGTCGACTGGCTGGAGACGCATCCGGGCGAGGGGCTGCTCGCCGTCGACGTCGGATGTGGGCTTGGCGACAATGCCGAGGCGCTGGCGCAGGCCGGCTACCGCACCACCGGTTTCGATCTGTCGCCGAAGGCGGTCGGGTGGGCGCGGCAGCGCTTCCCGGACAGTGCCGTCGACTACCGCGCCGCCGATCTTTTCGACCTGCCGGCGGACTGGATCGGCCGTTTCGATCTGGTGCACGAGTGCTACACGCTGCAGGCGCTTTCGGGCGAGTTGCGCGTGCGCGCCTTCACCGCCGTCGCCTCTCTCCTTGCTCCCGGCGGCCGGCTGCTGCTGCTGACGCGGACAGCACCAGAGGCAAGCACGCCCGATGGGCCGCCCTGGCCGTTGGCGCTTTCCGAACTGGAGCGCTTCTCGTCGCTCGGACTGGAGCATATCGACCGCCATGCTTACGATATCCTCAAGGGTGAGCGCGTCATTCCGCATGTCCGCGACGTTTGGCGGCGGGTGGGATAAGTCTTTTTCTCCCGGCGCCCAGCCGGCGCTGGCGAGCCTGCCGAATCGCACTAGGTATTAGTGTCAGGGCTTTATGTTTTGCCGTCCGGCCTCAAGATCCTGCATCTATCTAGCTGTTGATGACGGCTGAGACGACGGCACCAGATGGATCAAGATGATGGGGCAGGGCGAGGCTCGGAACGCTGTTAAGCCACGCAGGGTTCTGCATCCGCTCGTCACGCGTGGTCAGATCTGGTCGATAGCTGCCGCGACCGGTCTCTTCTTCGCCGTTGCGCTGGGGCTCGTGCTCATCGTGTCCCATGTTGTCCTGTCGATGCGCCAGACCACCAACGACATAGACGATCAGCGCGCCATCGCTGCGGCGAGCGCCGCGGTCGCGGCGTTGGAGCGGCGCCTGTCGTTGATTGCGCTCGACAATGCGGAGTGGGACGAGGCGTATGACGCGGTCCTTTCCGAGCGCGGTCATGACTGGATCCGCGAGAACTGGGGAGGGCCGAGTACCGATTATCCTGTTTATGATGGGGTGGTCGTATTCGGCAGAGATCTGTCGATGATGTCCGCCTACCTCAAGGGAGCGGCCTTCGCCCCGCCAGGTGGTGCGGATCGGACGATGGTGGAGTACGCGATCAGCGCGCAGCGCTCGGACGCGGCCGTTGCCGGTCTGATGCGCGTCGGCGACGAGATCGCCGCGGCAGCCGCGATGACCATACGCCCGTTCTCGGCGCCAGCTCCCGAGGGACCCGGGCCGGTCCTCATCCTGTTCAAGCTCGTCGATGCGTCGATCCTCTCGATCATGTCCAACGACTATCAGATCGCCGGTCTGACCCTTGGAGAGGAGAGGGCGCCGGACAGTCTCAACCTTGCCCTTGAGGATGGCTCCGGGCAGGTGCTTGGCTATCTCTCATGGCCCAGCCGTAAGCCCGGCGATCAGGCGTTCGACGATCACCGCTCGCTCCTTGCGCTGGCCGGCGCGACGCTGGTCGTATTCCTGGCGATGGTGCTGGCGGCCGGTTTGCTGGAATCGTTGCGCCTGCGGCGGATTGCAACCGCGGCCGAATACGAGGCGAAGCGCGACAGGCTCACCGGCACGCTCAATCGCAGCGGATTTCTGGACATGCTGGATACGCTGGCGGCGCAAGCTTCGCCGACCCGGCCGCTGTCCCTTCACATGCTGGATCTCGACGGCTTCAAACAGGTCAACGACACCTGGGGGCATGCGGTCGGGGACATGCTGATCGCGGCCGTGGCAGTCAGGCTCGCCGGATTCGGGGGGCACTTCGTCGCCACCGGCAGGCTGGGTGGCGACGAGTTCGCGCTGGCCCAGACGCAGATGCCCGTACAGGTACCGGAACGCAAACCGGCCCAGGCTTTGACAGAGACAGACCCAGAGACGCAGCCGATACCGCCGGAGATGCTGGCACAGCGGGTGGTCGATGCCTTCGCCCGTCCCTTCACCGTCGGTAGCCGCGAGTTGCGCGTCACCGCCAGCATGGGGCACGCCTCGATCACCGAACCGATCGATCCGGCCGAGTTGATGCGTCGTGCGGATGTGGCGATGTACCGGGCCAAGGCAGCGGGCAAGTTCCGGGCGCTGGAATATCATCCGCAAATGGAGCAGACCTGCCAGCCGCCGCCCTGTTGAGTTCGCGCGGCGCCGTATGTCACCCCAGACGCGACAGCAGTGCCCGCAACTCTCCCAGATGCGCCACTTGGTGGAAGCGGTCTCGGCCGGCCGGCGTGTCGGCCTGTTCCAGCGCCCAGGTGATCTCGTAAGGCACATGGACGCCGTGGCTGCCGGCATCGAGTGCCGGCACGATGTCCGACTTCAGCGAATTGCCGACCATCATCGCGCGCCCGGCGCCGTCGCCGTGGCGGGAAAACAGCGTGCGATAGGTGTCGACGGTCTTTTCCGGCACGATCTCGACCGCATCGAAATGCTCGGCCAGTCCCGATTCCGCGATCTTGCGCTCCTGGTCGAAGAGGTCACCCTTGGTGATCAGAACGAGGCGGAAATTGCCGGACAGGGCGGCCAGCGTCTCCTCCACATGCGGGAGCGGTTCCACCGGGTGGGAGAGGATGTCGCGGCCGGCCTCGAGGATCTGTCCGATCACCGAGGCGGGTGCCTTGCCTTCGGTCACCTCGATGGCGGTCTCGATCATCGACAGGGTGAAGCCCTTCACGCCATAGCCGTAAAGGCGCAGGTTGCGGCGCTCCGCCGCCAGCAGGCGTTCCGTCAGGTTCTCCGGATCGCTGTAGTCGGCAAGCAGGCCGGTGAACCGCTCTTCCGTCAGGCGGAAATTGCGCTCGTTGTGCCAGAGCGTGTCGTCGGCATCGAAGCCGATGGTCGTCAGCGTCACCATGATCGTTCCTCGCGCAGCCCTCAGCCGTCTTCCAGTTCGGTCGACAGTTCCAGCCACTGCTCCTCCGTGCGGGTGAGCTTCTTCTCCAGATAGGCCCGCTCCTTGGCGAACTTCGTTGCCCGTTCCGCATCCTTGCGGAAGAAGTCGGGATCGGCCAGCGCCTCGTCGAGCTTGCCGATTTTTTCCTGCAGGCGGGCGATTTCCTTTTCCGCCGCCTGGATCTCCTTGCGCAGCGGGGCCTGGCGGGCGCGCCGTTCGGCCGCCGAGCGGCGCTTGTCCTGGGCCTTGCGTTCGTCCTCGGTCTCGGCGGGGGCAGCGCTTTTTGCCGCGTCGCGCCCGTTGCCGCGCTCGGCCTTGTCCTTCTGCAGGATGAGGCGGCGATAGTCCTCCATGTCGCCGTCGAAGCTGCGCACGCCGCCGTCGGCGACCAGCCACAGCCGGTCCGCGCAGGCCTCCACCAGGTGGCGGTCGTGCGAGATCAGGATCACCGCCCCGTCGAACGCGTTGACCGCCTGGATCAGCGCCTCGCGGCTCTCGATGTCGAGGTGATTGGTCGGCTCGTCGAGGATCAGGAGGTGCGGTCCATGGAACGTCGCCAGGCCGAGCAGCAGGCGCGCCTTCTCGCCGCCCGACAGGTCGCGCGCCGGCGTCTCCATGCGGCTGGTCGGCAGGCCGAAGCGGGCAACGCGGGCGCGCACCTTCGCCTCCGGCGCGTCCGGCATCAGTCGGCGGACATGGGCGACGGGACTGTCGGCGGGCACCAGTTCGTCGAGCTGGTGCTGGGCGAAGAAGGCGACCTTCAGCTTGGTGGCGCGGGTGATCTCGCCGGACTGCCGCTCCAGCCGCCCGGCGATCAGCTTGGCGAAGGTCGACTTGCCGTTGCCGTTGGAGCCGAGCAGGGCGATGCGGTCGTCATTGTCGATGTTGAGCGACAGGCGCGACAGGATGGTCGTGTCGCCATAGCCGACGGCGACATTCTCCAGCCGGATGATCGGCGGGGCGAGCCGGCCGTCCGGATCGGGGAAGGAGATCGGCAGCGCGTCCGTCTCCACCACCGCGGCGATCGGCTCCATCTTCTCCAGCATCTTCAGCCGCGACTGCGCCTGGCGTGCCTTGGTCGCCTTGGCGCGGAAGCGGTCGACGAAGGCTTGCATGTGCTTGCGCTGGGCTTCCTGCTTCTCGCGGTTCTTCTCCTGCAGCAGCAGCGACTCGCGCCGCTGCCGGTCGAAGCTGTCATAGCCGCCGCGATAGAAGGTCAGCTTCAACTGGTCGAGATGGACGATGGAATCGACCGCCTTGTTGAGCAGGTCGCGGTCGTGGCTGATCAGCAGCACCTGGTGCGGGTAGCGGGCGATGTAGCTTTCCAGCCAGAGCGTGCCTTCCAGGTCGAGATAGTTGGTCGGCTCGTCGAGCAGCAGGAGGTCCGGCTCGGAGAACAGCACGGCCGCCAGCGCCACGCGCATGCGCCATCCGCCGGAAAAGGACGAGCAGGGCCGGGCCTGCGCCTCGGCGTCGAAGCCGAGGCCGGCGAGGATGCGCGCCGCGCGTGCCTCCGCCGTATGGGCGTCGATATCGGCAAGCCGGGTGTGGATCTCGGCGATGCGCAGCGGGTCTGTAGCCGTCTCGGCTTCCTGCAGCAGGCGCGCGCGCTCGGTGTCGGCGGCCAGCACCACCTCGACCAGCGTCTGCTCCGTGCCTGGCGCCTCCTGCGCCACCTGGCCGATGCGCAGGCCCTTGGGCACGCGGATCTCGCCGCTTTCGGGCGCGGCCTCGCCGGTGATCAGGCGGAACAGGGTGGACTTGCCGGCGCCGTTGCGGCCGATGAAGCCGGTCTTGGCGCCCGAGGGCAGCAAGACGCTCGCCCGCTCCAGCAGCGTGCGTCCGGCAATCCTGTAGGTGAGGTCGGTGATCTGCAGCATGGGCGGATCAATGGCCGGAAATGCCTGCCTGCGCAAGGGGGAGGAGAGGGCGAGGGCAGGTCGGCGAAAGGCCGATTGCAAGCCGGCGCGAACGCGGCCTAGCATGGACGGCAACCTGTTCCAGAAGAGGGGAAACAGACATGTGCGTTCCAGGATGCCAGGAAGTCGTTGCCCGCCGGCTGAGCCGCCGCGGATTGCTGAAGGGGCTCGTCGGCACGACGGCGGGCGCCGCGGCGTTCGCGGCCTTTCCGCCGCCGCGTCCCGCCCTTGCCTCGGACATCTCGTTCGGCCGGGTCGTCGACCTCACTCATGCGCTTGGCGAGGATTTCCCGACCTTCTTCGGCAAGCCGCAGTTGCGCATGGAGAGGACGGCCGAGTTTTCCAAGGACGGCTTCAACATGTACCAGTGGCATCTCGACGAGCACACCGGTACCCATCTCGATGCGCCGCTGCATTTCTCCGCCGACGGGGTGGGGGCGGACGAGATCCCGACCGACCAGCTGGTCGTGCCGCTCGTGGTGGTGGACATTCGCGAGAAGGCGGAGGCCAATCCCGACTACCAGCTCTCCATCGGCGACCTGCGGGCCTTCGAGACAGCGCATGGCGATCTTCCGGCCGGCGGCTGTGTCGCCATGAACTCGGGCTGGGCGCAGCATGTGGCGAGCGAGCGCTACCGCAATGCCGATGCCGACGGCGGCATGCACTTTCCCGGCTTCTCCAAGGAGGCCTGCCTCTACATGATGGACAAGGGCGTGGTCGGCATGGCGGTCGACACGCTGTCGCTGGACCACGGCGCATCCAAGACCTTCGATGTGCACTACACCTGGCTGCCGTCCGGCCGCTGGGGGCTGGAATGCCTTGCCGGCCTCGACGAGGTGCCGGCCACCGGCGCGACGCTGGTTCTGGGAGCCCCGAAGATCAAGGGCGCGACCGGCGGGCCGAGCCGGGTCTTCGCGCTGGTGTGATCTGGTCCTTGCGGACCGCGAAACGAAAAACCCCCGGCGGATGACCGTCGGGGGCTTCGAGAGGCGATGATCGCTTGGCCGGAGCCTTGCGGATCAGACCGAGTAGTACATGTCGTACTCGACCGGATGCGGCGTCATCTCGTACCGCATGTTCTCTTCCATCTTCAGGTCGATATAGGCGTCGATCTGGTCGTCGTCCATGACACCACCGGCCTTCAGGAACTCGCGGTCGGCGTCGAGCGACTCCAGAGCCTCGCGGAGCGAACCGCAGACGGTCGGGATTTCCTTCAGCTCCTCCGGCGGCAGGTCGTAGAGGTTCTTGTCCATCGCGTCGCCCGGATGGATCTTGTTCTTGATGCCGTCGAGGCCGGCCATCAGCATCGACGCGAAGGCGAGATACGGGTTGGCCGAGGGATCCGGGAAGCGGACCTCGATGCGCTTTGCCTTCGGGGAGGAGGTGAAGGGGATGCGGCAGGAGGCCGAGCGGTTGCGCGAGGAATAGGCCAGCAGCACCGGCGCCTCGTAGCCCGGGACCAGACGCTTGTAGGAGTTGGTCGACGGGTTGGTAAAGGCGTTCAGGGCCTTGGCATGCTTGAGGATGCCGCCGATGTAGTAGAGGCAGGTCTCGGACAGATCCGCATACTGGTTGCCGGCGAAGACGGGCTTGCCATCCTTCCAGATCGACTGGTGCACGTGCATGCCGGTGCCGTTGTCGCCGAAGATCGGCTTGGGCATGAAGGTCGCGGTCTTGCCATAGGCATGGGCGACCTGATGCACGACGTACTTGTAGATCTGCATCTTGTCGGCGTTGCGGGTCAGCGTGTCGAACTTGATGCCGAGCTCGTGCTGGGCCGCGGCCACCTCGTGGTGGTGCTTCTCGACGGTGACGCCCATCTCGGTCAGGACGGTCAGCATCTCCGACCGGATGTCCTGGCAGCTATCGATCGGCGGGACCGGGAAATAGCCGCCCTTCGTGCGCGGACGGTGGCCGAGGTTGCCGGTCTCGTATTCCGAGCCCATGTTCGACGGCAGTTCCATGCTGTCGATCTTGAAGCCGGTGTTGTACGGGTCGGACGTGAAGCGGACGTCGTCAAAGATGAAGAACTCGGCTTCCGGGCCGACGAAGACGGTGTCGCCGACGCCGAGCGAGCTGACATAGGCCTCGGCCTTCTTGGCGGTCGTGCGCGGGTCGCGGTTGTAGGCCTCGCCAGAGACCGGATCGACGATGTCGCAGATGATCGAGATGGTCGACTGGGCAAAGAACGGATCGACGTGGACCGTGTCCGGATCGAGCACGAGCATCATGTCGGACTCGTTGATCGCCTTCCAGCCGGCGATGGACGAGCCGTCGAAGGCGACGCCTTCCGCGAACATGTCCTCATCGACCAGGCCCGCATCCATGGTCACGTGCTGCAGCTTGCCGCGCGGATCGGAGAACCGCAGGTCGACGAACTTGATGTCCTTGTCCTTGATCTGCTTGAGAATGTCGCTGGCGCTCGTCATTTAAGATGTTCCCTGTTTTCCTTGGGGTCGGTCCCGTTGGGGGTCTTGCAGAGGGCGGCTGTGGCATGAGGCCCGCAAGGGCCGGCCGGGCTGCCCGGAAGTGTGGCCGAAAATTCGACCGGAGCCTCAGATCGCGTCGGTGCCGGTCTCGCCGGTCCGGATGCGGACGGCTTCTTCGACGGTGGAGACGAAGATCTTGCCGTCGCCGATGCGCCCGGTCTGGGCGGCATTGCGGATCGCCTCGACCGCCTTGTCGACCAGGTCGTCGGTCAGCACGATCTCGACCTTCACCTTGGGAAGGAAGTCGACCACGTATTCGGCGCCGCGATAGAGCTCGGTGTGGCCCTTCTGGCGGCCGAAGCCCTTGGCCTCGGTCACGGTGATGCCCTGGAGGCCGACCTCCTGGAGGGCTTCCTTGACCTCGTCGAGCTTGAACGGCTTGATAATTGCCTCGATTTTTTTCATCGCCTCCGCCACTTCGCGTCATTCGGTTTCGAAATGCCGGCCGTTCCGGGCCTGTGCCATCCCCTGACTAGCACGCCCCGTGCCAAGTTTGCCTGCCGAAAAAAGAGCCTGCAAATCGGGCAGTCTCCGCAGGGTTTTCGCGATGGTCCGGCGGCCGTCGATCTGAGTATGACCAAATATTGGTCTGATTGCCCAATATTTATGCGAATCTCCGTGCGTTCGACGGGGGGTGAGACGAGGGCGGTGGGGATGGAACCTGCCACAATCCTGATCGCACCGCTCAAATCGCGGGCAGGCCCTGGTCGCCGCCCGGATGTGGAAAGCGGCTTGCACGGCTGCTGCAATCGGCGAAACTCGTGCCGGCACAGCCTGCATGGCATGAACTCGGCAAACACGGGGAGAGGGGAATGCGGATCGAGGCGCTCGACCATCTGGTTCTGACGGTCGCGGATATCGACGAGACCGTCGGCTTCTATTGCGGCGTGCTGGGCATGGAGGAGGTGGTGTTCGGCGGCGGCCGGCGGGCGCTGCGCTTCGGCGCCCAGAAGATCAACCTGCACCTGGCGGGCGCCGAGTTCTCGCCGGCGGCAAAGCGTCCGACCCCGGGGGCGGGCGACCTGTGCTTTCTCGTTGCCTCGCTGGACGCCGCCATCGCCCGGTTGCATGAGACCGGCGTGCCGATCGAGGAAGGGCCGGTGTCGCGCACCGGAGCGCTGTCGCCGCTGCGGTCCGTCTATGTCCGCGATCCCGACGGCAATCTGATCGAACTTTCCGAACCGCAGGCGGTGGTGATTGCCGGCGCGGCGCCTGCGGCGGGGGAGGGAGCTTGATCGAGCTTCTGACTCCGCGGGAAATGGGCCGCGCCGATGCGCTGGCCATTGCCGGCGGCGTGCCGGGCATCGAGCTGATGCGCCGGGCCGGGCTGGCGGTCGCGGATGCCTGCAGCCGGATCGTCGGCCATTCCGGCCAGGTTCTGGTGCTGGCCGGCCCCGGAAACAACGGCGGCGACGGCTTCGTCGCGGCGAAGGTGCTGCGCCAGCGTGGCTATCGGGTCGAGGTGCTGCTGCTTGGAGATCCGGAGCGGCTCGCGGGCGACTCGCGGCTTGCCTTCTCCGATATGATCGCCGCCGGCCTTCGCGCCGCGGTGCTTTCCCATGACACGCTGGGTCTCGTGCCGGGGCAGGCGTCGCTGGTAGTCGACGCGCTGTTCGGCGCCGGTCTTGCGCGCGCGCCGGAGGGGCTGGCGGCGGAGGCGATCCAGCGGGTCAATGCGTCCGGACTGCCGGTGCTGGCCGTCGATCTGCCGTCCGGCGTGGACGGGGCGAGCGGCGGGGCGCCGGGCGCGGTGATCCGCGCGAGCCGGACGGTGACCTTCTTCCGCCTCAAGCCCGGCCATCTGCTGTTGCCGGGGCGGTTGCTTGCCGGCCGGGTGGAACTTGCCGACATCGGCATCCCGGCTTCGGTCCTTGCCGAGGCGCATGGCGCTGAGCACGGAAAGGTCTGGCGCAATGATCCGGCGCTATGGGGCGGGGCGATCCGCCCGCCAGCGCTCGACGGCCACAAATACGCGCGCGGCCATGCGGTGGTCGTCTCCGGGCCGGCGCTGTCGACCGGCGCGGCACGGCTGGCGGCCGGTGCCGCGCTGAGGTCCGGGGCCGGGCTCGTCACGGTTGCCACTCCGCCCTCGGCCGCGCTGGTCAATGCCAGCCATCTGACGGCGGTGATGGTGCGATCCTTCCGGGGCGGCGAGGGGCTCTGCGAGATGCTGGCCGACCGGCGCCTGAACGCGGTGGCGCTGGGACCGGGCGCCGGGGTCGGGGAGGAGACGCTTGCGCTTGCGCTTTCCTGCCTTGCCGGCGCGCGCGCGGTGCTGCTCGATGCCGATGCCATCACCTCCTTCGCCGGGCAGGCGGACAGGCTTGCCGGCGCTGTCGCCGCAAGAGCGGGTGAGAGGGCGGCGGACGTGGTGTTGACGCCGCATGACGGGGAGTTCGCGCGCCTTTTCGGCGAGGGCACCGCAGCCGATGCCGGAGCCTCGCGGCTGGCCCGTGCGCGCGCCGGCGCCAGGGCCGCCGGCGCCGTGGTGGTGCTGAAGGGGGCGGACACGGTGATTGCCGCGCCGGACGGGCGGGCGGCGATCAACGACAATGCTCCCGCCTGGCTCGCCACCGCCGGCTCCGGCGATGTGCTGTCCGGCATCATTACCGGCCTCCTGGCGCAGGGACTGGACGGCTTTGCCGCGGCCTGCGCGGGCGTCTGGCTGCATGGCCGCGCCGGGGCGCTGGCCGGCGCGGCGCTGACGGCGGAGGATCTTGAGCCGGCCTTGCGGCAGACGCTTGTGGAGTTCTTTTCCGCCGGGCGCTGAGAGGGCGTTGCAGTCGGCCGTAAGTTCGTTGCAAAGCCTGTCGACAGACCCCGTTTTTTCTTTGACCGCGCCGGGCGGGGTGCTATAGAGGCCGCGCCTTGACTTCGGGCGCTTGAAAGCATGTCGCGGGCGTGGTGGAACTGGTAGACACGCCAGATTTAGGTTCTGGTGGCGCAAGCCGTGGGGGTTCAAGTCCCTCCGCCCGCACCACGTCAGGCCTCAGGCGATGCGCTCCCGTTTTGGCAGCGAAACCGGTCAGGCAATCCCGAAGCGGGCCATACAATCACAAGAGCAGTCGGAAAGACGTTCTCGATCAAGGACGAAGCACACGACCATGCAGGTAACCGAAACGCTGGCCGAGGGGCTGAAACGCGAACTGAAAGTCGTCATTCCGGCGTCTGAGCTTGCTAGCCGCCTCGAAACCTACCTTGACGACCTCAAGGACAAGGTGAAGATCAAGGGCTTCCGGCCGGGCAAGGTGCCGGCTGCGCACCTGAAGCGCCTCTATGGGCGCCAGGCGACCGCCGAGATCCTCAACGAGCTTCTGAACGAGACCACCCGCAAGGCGGTCGAGGAGCGCAACGAGAAGCCGGCGCTGCAGCCCGAGATCGATCTGCCGGACGGCGACGCCGAGGCGATCCTGTCCGGCTCCGCCGACATTTCGTTCAAGATGAGCTACGACATCCTGCCGGAGTTCGAGCTGATCGACTTCAAGACGGTCGAGATCGAGCGCCCGGTGGTCGAGATCGCCGATGCGGAGATCGACGAGCAGATCGCCCGGATCGCCGAGAGCAACAAGCCGTTCGAGACCAAGGACGGCGCGGCTGAGGAGGGCGACCGCGTCCTCATGAGCTATCTCGGCAAGCTGGACGGCACCCCGTTCGACGGCGGCGCCGACGAGAACGGCCAGTTGGTGCTCGGCTCCAAGCAGTTCATCCCCGGCTTCGAGGAGCAGCTCGTCGGTCTGAAGGCCGGTGACGAGAAGGTCATCGAGGTGTCCTTCCCCGAGGACTATCCGGCCAAGCACCTGGCCGGCAAGCCGGTCACCTTCGACATCGTCGTCAAGGAAGTCCAGGCGCCGGGCGAGGTGGCGATCGATGACGACTTCGCCAAGGGCCTCGGCCTTGAGGGTCTCGACAAGCTGAAGGAGATCATCCGCGGCCAGATCGAGAGCCAGTATGGCGCGATGACCCGTCAGAAGGTGAAGCGCCAGCTTCTCGACAAGCTGGACGAGGTCTACCGGTTCGACCTGCCCGAGCGGCTGGTGCAGTCCGAGTTCGACGGCGTGTGGCGCCAGGTCGAGCAGGACATGCAGCGCTCCGGCAAGAGCTTCGAGGACGAGGAGACGACCGAGGACGAGGCGCGCGGCGAGTATCGCAAGATCGCCGAGCGGCGTGTTCGTCTCGGTCTGGTCCTGTCCGAGGTCGGCGAGCAGAATCAGGTCAAGGTGACCGACGAGGAGGTGCAGCGCGCCCTCTACGAGAAGGTTCGCCAGTTCCCCGGCCAGGAGAAGCAGGTCTTCGACTTCTACCGCAACAACCCGACGGCGCTCGCCAGCCTGCAGGCGCCGATCTACGAGGAGAAGGTCGTCGACTATATCCTCGAGCTTGCCAAGGTTACCGACAAGACGGTCACCAAGGACGAGCTGATGGCGGATGACGAGGACGAGGCCTGATCCTCGCGGTGTCATGACGGTTTGACGGACCGGCCCCGGACGACCTCCGGGGCCGGATTCGCAAGGAAAGGCAGCCTTATCACTCGCGCTTTAACCCTTGTTCGCGGCCCGTCAGCACCTATCTTCCGATACGCGGCGACATCCCTTATGAATGGGTGTCGCTTTTTCGACTCAAGACCGAGACAGAGACCGTTCCTGCCCGCCTGCCAGCGGCGACCTGAGTGAAGGGGTGGCGGCTCCGCGAGAGCGGCGGAGCCCGGGAACGTTCCTCCAAAGCATGGACGAGGCATGAAGGATCCAGTCGATTTCGCCGTGAACTCACTCGTGCCGATGGTCGTCGAGCAGACGAACCGGGGCGAGCGCGCGTTCGATATCTATTCGCGGCTCCTCAAGGAGCGCATCATCTTCCTGACCGGACCGATCGAGGATCATCTGGCGACGCTCGTCTGTGCGCAGTTGCTCTATCTTGAGGCGGAGAATCCGAGCAAGGAGATCGCCATCTATATCAATTCGCCCGGTGGCTACGTGACCTCGGGCCTGGCGATCTACGACACGATCCAGTTCATCCGCCCGGAAGTCTCGACGCTGTGCATCGGCCAGGCCGCCTCGATGGGCTCGCTGCTGCTGGCGGCCGGTGCCAAGGGCAGCCGCTTCTCGCTGCCGAATTCGCGGGTCATGGTGCACCAGCCGTCCGGCGGCTTCCGCGGTACGGCCGCGGACATCATGCTGCATGCGCAGGAAATCCTGAGCCTGAAGAAGCGGCTCAACGAGATCTATGTGAAGCACACCGGCCAGTCGCTGGACGCCGTCGAGGAAGCGCTGGAGCGCGACAAGTTCCTGACGCCGGAGATGGCCAAGGAGTTCGGAATCATC
Organism: Stappia sp. TSB10P1A; assembly: GCF_900185725.1. Classification (GTDB taxonomy): domain Bacteria; phylum Pseudomonadota; class Alphaproteobacteria; order Rhizobiales; family Stappiaceae; genus Stappia. The sequence continues at coordinate 119,232 of NZ_FYAU01000035.1, forward strand.
GACGGTGTCATTTCCAGCCGGACCAGCCTCGGCGGGGACGGCAAGTCGAAGTGACGTAACGGTGCCAAGGCCGGACCCGCCTCAGGGCGGCGTGCGGCGTCCCTCCGGACCGTCAAGGCCGGCGCCATGGCTTCGCCTTAAACGTATATTGATTTTTGAGGTGGAAGCATGATGACATTTACGGGACGAGTGCGGGCGGGTCTCTGGTCCGGTTCCGGAAAAGAGGAGAACGAATGCGTTCTTCTCGCAAGACACAGCGGAAGGGCAAGATCCTTCCGAAGCACGCGGGGTTTACCTGATGACTAAGGCCAGCGGCGGCGACTCGAAAAACACGCTCTACTGCTCTTTCTGCGGAAAGAGCCAGCATGAAGTGCGCAAGTTGATCGCCGGCCCGACCGTATTTATCTGCGACGAGTGCGTCGAGCTGTGCATGGACATCATCCGCGAGGAGAACAAATCCTCGCTGGTCAAGTCCCGCGACGGCATTCCGACGCCGCAGGAGATTCGCGCCGTCCTTGACGATTACGTGATCGGCCAGGGGCCCGCGAAGAAGGTTCTGTCCGTCGCGGTGCACAACCACTACAAGCGCCTGAACCATGCGTCGAAGAACAACGACGTGGAGCTGGCCAAGTCGAACATCCTGCTCGTCGGCCCGACCGGCTGCGGCAAGACGCTGCTGGCCCAGACGCTGGCGCGCATCCTCGACGTGCCCTTCACCATGGCGGATGCGACCACGCTGACCGAGGCCGGCTATGTCGGCGAGGACGTGGAGAACATCATCCTGAAGCTGCTGCAGTCGGCCGACTACAATGTCGAGCGGGCGCAGCGCGGCATCGTCTATATCGACGAGGTCGACAAGATCAGCCGCAAGGCCGACAACCCGTCGATCACCCGCGACGTGTCGGGCGAGGGCGTGCAGCAGGCACTGCTGAAGATCATGGAAGGCACCGTCGCCTCCGTGCCGCCGCAGGGCGGGCGCAAGCATCCGCAGCAGGAGTTCCTGCAGGTGGACACGACCAACATCCTGTTCATCTGCGGCGGCGCGTTCGCGGGGCTGGAGAAGATCATCTCCGAGCGCGGACGCAAGACCTCGATCGGCTTCAAGGCGAATGTCGAGGCGCCGGAAGACCGGCGCACCGGCGAATTGTTCCAGGAGCTGGAGCCGGAGGATCTGCTGAAGTTCGGCCTGATCCCGGAGTTTGTCGGCCGTCTGCCGGTGATCGCGACGCTGGGCGATCTCGACGAAGAGGCCCTGGTGCAGATCCTGACCGAGCCGAAGAACGCCTTGGTCAAGCAGTACCAGCGCCTGTTCGAGATGGAGAATGTCGAGCTGGCATTCCACGACGAGGCGATGAAGGCGGTGGCCCGCAAGGCGATCGAGCGCAAGACCGGCGCCCGTGGCCTGCGGTCCATCCTCGAGGCGATCCTGCTCGACACCATGTACGAGCTGCCGGGCCTGAAGGGCGTCAAGGAAGTGGTGATCTCGGCCGAGGTCGTCACCGGCGAGGCGCGCCCGCTCTACATCTACGAGGACCGGGCCGAGACGTCCGCCACCTCGGCCTGAGGCCACGCATATCTGCCTAATGATGCTGAAGGCCCCGGTCCGGCGACGGATCGGGGCCTTTGCCGTCAAAGGATCCGGCGCGGCGGCAAGCATCTTGCTTAGGGGGATGCGATGGGGGGATTTCCCCGGATTTCCACCGTTTGCCCTGGTGGGAGGCGCAGATTTTCGGCGAATCAAGGCCGTTTGCGCTTAGACTCAGATCAACGCGGGGCGGCCGTTCGGTCAGCGTGCCTTGACACGTTGCAGGGGGCTCGCCACCTATTGGCATAACAGGCAAGCGGGGCGACCGCCAACGTGCCCAACGGGGCGGGGGTGGTCGGCCGGTCTGGACGCCAGCTTCCGGCGGTCTTCGGCGACCGGCGCGGGGCGAGATGATCCCGACACCGCTTCCGCATGCACCCGTCGTGTCTGCCACTCCCCGGGGCGGCGGGTTCGCAAGGAAAGGAAGATCCATGACTGATTTCGATGCGCGGACCGAGGGCGATACCACCCTCCATGCCGTCCTCCCCTTGCGCGATATCGTCGTGTTCCCGCACATGATCGTGCCGCTGTTCGTCGGCCGCGAGAAGTCGATCCGCGCGCTCGAAGAGGTGATGAGCGCCGACAAGCAGATCCTGCTGGCGACGCAGATCAACGCCTCCGACGACGAGCCCTCGTCCTCCGACATTTACGAGGTCGGCACGCTGGCCACCGTTCTGCAGCTCCTGAAGCTGCCGGACAACACGGTCAAGGTGCTGGTCGAGGGCGTGTCGCGTGCCCGCATCACCTCCTTCACGGAGCGCAGCGACCTGTTCGAAGCGCATGCGACGGTGCTGCCCGACACCGACACCGACACGGTCGAGGTGGAGGCGCTGTCGCGCTCGGTTGTCGCCGAGTTCGACAACTATGTGAAGCTCAACAAGAAGGTTTCGCCCGAAGTGCTCGGCGCGATCGGCCAGATCGACGACAATTCCAAGCTGGCCGACACGATCGCCTCGCATCTGGCGGTGAAGATCCCGGAGAAGCAGGAGATCCTCGCGATCACCTCGGTTGCCGGTCGGCTCGAGCGCGTTCTCGGCCTGATGGAGAGCGAGATCTCCGTCCTGCAGGTGGAAAAGCGCATCCGCTCGCGCGTCAAGCGCCAGATGGAGAAGACCCAGCGCGAGTACTATCTCAACGAGCAGATGAAGGCGATCCAGAAGGAGCTCGGCGACGGCGAGGAAGGCCGCGACGAGGTGGCCGAACTGGAAGATCGGATCATCAAGACCAGGTTGTCGAAGGAAGCGCGCGAAAAGGCCAATGCAGAGCTGCGCAAGCTCAAGCAGATGAGCCCGATGTCGGCGGAAGCCACGGTCGTGCGCAACTATCTCGACTGGCTGCTCGGCATTCCCTGGGGCCGCAAGGGCAAGGTCAAGCACGACCTCAAGCACGCCCAGGCGGTGCTGGACGCGGATCACTATGGCCTGGAGAAGGTCAAGGACCGTATCGTCGAGTATCTCGCCGTGCAGAAGCGCGCCAACAAGCTGAAGGGGCCGATCCTCTGCCTCGTCGGCCCTCCGGGCGTCGGCAAGACCTCGCTCGGCAAGTCGATCGCCAAGTCGACGGGCCGCGAGTTCGTGCGCATGTCGCTCGGCGGCGTGCGTGACGAGGCCGAGATCCGCGGTCACCGCCGCACCTATATCGGCTCGATGCCCGGCAAGGTCATCCAGTCGATGAAGAAGGCGAAGAAGTCCAACCCGCTCTTCCTGCTCGACGAGATCGACAAGATGGGCATGGATTTCCGCGGCGATCCGTCCTCGGCCCTGCTGGAGGTGCTGGATCCGGAGCAGAACTCGTCGTTCATGGACCACTATCTGGAGGTCGAGTACGACCTTTCGGACGTGATGTTCGTGACCACGGCCAACACGCTCAACATCCCGGCGCCGCTGATGGACCGGATGGAGATCATCCGCATCGCCGGCTACACCGAGGACGAGAAGGTGGAAATCGCCCGCCGTCACCTGCTGCCCAAGGCCGAGAAGGACCACGGGCTGCGCGCCGGCGAGTTCGAGGTGTCGGACGCGGCGCTCAGGATGGTGATCCGGCGCTACACCCGCGAGGCGGGCGTGCGGAACCTGGAGCGCGAACTGGCGACCCTGGCACGCAAGGCGGTCAAGGAGATCCTGATGTCCGACAAGCCGGCCATCAAGGTCGACGAGGCGGTGGTCGAGGAGTTCCTGGGCGTTCCGCGCTATCGCTACGGCGAGGCGGAGCTGGAGGACCAGGTCGGCGTCGTCACCGGTCTTGCCTGGACCGAGGTGGGGGGCGAGTTGCTCACCATCGAGGGCGTCATGATGCCCGGAAAGGGCAAGATGACGGTCACCGGCAACCTGCGCGACGTGATGAAGGAGTCCATCTCCGCGGCGGCGTCCTATGTCCGCTCGCGGGCGGTCGACTTCGGCATCGAGCCGCCGTTGTTCGACAAGCGCGACATCCACGTGCACGTGCCGGAAGGCGCGACGCCGAAGGATGGGCCGTCGGCCGGCATCGCCATGGCCACCGCCGTAATCTCGGTGATGACGGGCATTCCGGTGCGCCGCCATGTGGCGATGACGGGCGAGATCACCCTGCGCGGGCGGATCCTGCCGATCGGCGGCTTGAAGGAGAAGCTGCTGGCGGCGCTGCGCGGCGGCATCACCACCGTGATGATCCCGGAGGACAATGCCAAGGATCTCGCGGACATCCCCGACAACGTCAAGAACGGGCTGGAGATCATCCCGGTGTCGCGGATGGAGGATGTGCTGAAGACCGCGCTGGTGCGCACCCCCGAGCCCATCGAATGGGACGAGGCGGCGGCTGCCGCGGCGGCCAAGTCGGTGGTGCAGGAGGATGAGGCGGCCAAGCTCGTCGCCCATTGATCCACCGCTTATTCACAGGAAAAGGGGCGCCGGCGGAAGCAGGCGCCCCTTTGTCATGAGAAAAGCCGGAAAATCGCGGATTTCTGCGCTTTTCAGCTTGCCACGAGCGGGTTTTCGCAAGAGTGTCCCTCCCCGAAGCCTGTCACGAATCGTCGGGCTTGCTGTTTCGAGGAAAGGGACTGCCATGAACAAAAACGACCTGATCGCCGCTGTCGCAGAGAAGACGGGCCTCACCAAGGCGCAGGCTGGCGAGGCTGTCGACGCGGCGCTCGACGCGATCACTGGTACGCTGAAGAGCGGCGATGAAGTCCGCATCATCGGCTTCGGCAATTTCTCCGTCTCCGAGCGCGCCGCCTCCGAGGGCCGCAACCCGCGCACCGGCGAGACGATCCAGATCCCGGCGTCGAAGACCCCGAAGTTCAAGGCCGGCAAGGGCCTCAAGGACGCCGTCAACGCCTGATTGGCGCGGCCGTTCGAACCCTTCCGCTGACGGCCCCCGCGGGATGCCCGCCGGGGCCGTTTTGCGTTTGATCGCCCGTGCTCTGCCTTGCGCGACCCACGCGGATCGCTTGCGGCGCTGCGGGCTGTCTTTTACGCTCCGCGCACAGGATCGGAGGAAAGCAGATGTCTGCACAGGTGGAGAGGGCGCCCGAAGGGCGCGGTGCCGAAGGCTGGGCCGAGGCCTTTCGGGAGGATTGTGCCCATGTGGCGCGGCTGCTCGGGGCGCCTGGCCGCGCGCGGCTTGCAGGGCTGCGCTGGTTCGGCCGGCCGGTGCTGGAGGTCGCCTCCTCGCGGGCTCTGCAGGAGGAATTGATCGCCTCGAGCGGCGTCCACCAGGATGCGCATGGCTTCGGGCGGATCGGCTGGAAGCCGGCGCCGGAACTGCGCGCCGGTGAGGTGACGCCGAGCGTCTGGCACTTGCCCGACCTGCCGACGCGGCCCTGGTTCGAGCCGGATGCGATCGACCGCCGGCTGGAGGCCGCGCATGCCGAGATCCTCGCCGATTTCACCGGCATTCGCGAGACCATGCAGCCGCATCCCGACAGCGGCGAGATCGTCAGCCGTGGCGCCTGGCCGGCGATCATCGTCATTGGCGCGGGCGGCGAGGCACCCGGCCTGCGGGCGCGGCTGCCGCATCTGATGCCGCTCATCGATGCGCTGCCGGTCTGCGGCAATTTCGGCTTCGTGTTCTTCGCCGGAACCGTGGCGGGCACGTCGATCGACGCCCATTCCGGCTCGACCAATCTGCGGCTGCGGCGGCATCTGGCGCTCGCCGTGGCCGAGGACACCGATGCGGCGATGACCGTCGACGGGGTGTCGCGCCCCTGGATCGCCGGGCGCTGCATGGCCTTCGACGACGCCTATGCCCATTCGGTGGAGCATCGCAGCGGCGGCGACCGGGTCATTCTGTCGGTCGACACCTGGCACCCGGCGCTTGACGAGGAGGAGGTCGCGGTCCTGTCCGATCCGGTCTTCCCGCGCTTCGGCAAGATCACCCGCTCGCTCGACGCGCCGGACTGATCCCGCACGGCTGCGAACGGGCCTTGCCTGTCAGGCCGGGACAAGGCGAATTCAAGCGGATCTGACCGGTTGAATTCGCCTGCGGCTCGGCTTACAAGGCACGAGCCTTGCGGCGGGCCGCAGGGCCATCCCCAGGCGGCATGGCCCCGGATATTCCGGGCGGTCGCGGGAAGGGGCGGTTAGCTCAGTTGGTAGAGCGCCTCGTTTACACCGAGGATGTCGGGAGTTCGAGTCTCTCACCGCCCACCATTTTCGCCGCCGGCATCTGTCGTGGCGCCGTGGGCCCGGCCAAGAGGCCGGGGCCTCACGCCTTGATCTGCGCGATCATCCGCTCCAGCCGCTCCATCGCACGCACGCCGGCCTCGATGCCGGGGGCATGGGTCGCTTCGCCGCGCAGCGCCCGCGCCGTGTCGGCCAGCAGGGCGGCATAGCCCTTGTGGTCCTCGTTGGCGGCGGCGGTGAAGTTGGGCGTCCACGACAGCGTGTCGCAGGCCGGGTCTAAGGTCGCGGCCGGATCGTCCGCCTTGAACGGCGGGTCGCGGTAGAGCCGCACATGGATGATGTTGTCGATTTCGAGCCGCGCATGGTCCCCCATGATGCGGAGTTCCTCCATCGGCGTGCCGCGCGACTGCACCGTGCCCATCACCACATTGCCGATCACCCCGCCCCTTGTGGTGAAGTTGACATGCAGCAGCAGCTTGCCCGGCGCGGGGCAGACCGAGCGCACCAGCATGTCGCCGAAGTCCTCGCCGACGAACCAGGGGATGAGGTCCATGTAGTGGACGCAGTGATGCAGGAAGAAGCCGGTATAGTCCGGCTCGCCGACGAAATAGGTCGGTGCGGTCATGTAGCTGCCGGTGATGCCGAGCACCGTGCCGAAGCTGCCCCCGTCCAGAACGTTGCGAGCGATCCTGTTGCCGGTCGAATAGCGCTTCATGAAGCCGACGATGACGGGCTTGCCGGCCTTCTGCGAGGCCGCCGCCACTTCGCGGGCGCCGGCCGCATCGGCGGCCGGCGGCTTTTCCATGAAGACCGGCAGGCCCTTATCGAGCGCCGCGAGGGCGGCGAGGCGGTGCAGCTCCGGCCCGACCGCCATGCCGATGGCGTCCAATCCCGGCTGGGCGATCAGATCGCGGTAGTCCTGATGCAGGGAGGTGACGCCGTAATTCGCCGCCGCCTCGCCAAGAGCGGCCGTGTCGCGGTCGCACAGGGCGGCGATGCGAAAGCCGTTGCGGCCGAGCTGCGGCAGCAGCATCTGCCGTGCGTGGCGGCCGCAGCCGATCCAGCCGATGTTGATCATTGGTCGACCTCCGCCAGCGCCAGCGCGTTGCGGATGACGCCGAGGCCCGCCATCAGCTTGTCGCTCTCGTCCTCGCGCGGCGCGCGCCAATGGGCGATGGGCAGTGCCACCCGGTCGTCGGCCCGGCGGAAGGGCTCCAGCGAGATCGGCCCCTTGTAGCCGACCTGATGCAGCGCCCGCATCACCGCCGGCCAGTCGATATGACCGGTGCCGGGATGGCCGCGATGGTTCTCGTTGGCCTGGAAATGGACGATGCGGCTGCCGGCGGCGCGGATCGCGTCGGGGATCGAGCGGTCCTCCATGTTCATGTGGAACGTGTCGAGCATCAGGCCGAGGCCGGCATCGCCGACCGCGTCGACAACTTCGATCGCCTGCCGGGTGGTGGAGATCACGTCGGTCTCGAAGCGGTTCAGCGCTTCCAGCGCCAGTACCTTGCCGGCGGAGCGGGCAACGGCGGCGGCTTGCTTCAGCCCCTTGATGGTGCGTTCGGCGCGCGCCGCGATGTCGGCATCGCTGCGCGGCACCGGCGGGCGTCCGGCAAAGACCATCGGCTCGCCATAGAGCGGGCCGCCGATCATCCGGGCGCCGAGCCCGTCCGCCACCTCGACGCAGCGCTTGAGGTAGTCGAGCCCGCCCTGGCGGTTGGCGGGATCGTTCGAGGCGATGGAGCGGGTCGGCGAGACGCGCGCAGCGAGCACCAGGAAGAGGCCGGCGTCCTCGGCGGCGCGGCGCGTCTCGGCAAGGTCGAGCCCGTCCTCGGGCTCGGGCACCAGCAGTTCGACGAAGTCGAAGCCGAGCTTCGCCGCCCTTGCGAAGTGATGCAGGTCGGCGCCGGTGAAGGGGCGGGCGAACTGCATGGAGATGATGCCGATCGGGTTCTTCAAGAGGAGGGTCCTTTCGAGGCTCAGCCCTTCACCGCGCCCTGGGTGAGGCCGGAGATGAGGCGTTTCTGGACGAGCAGGAAGAGAACGGTCGCGGGCATGGCGCCGATGATGCCGCCGGCGGTGAGCAGGCCCCACTGGACCTCGTATTCGCCGATCAGCGTCTGCACGGCGACGGTGATGGTGCGCACGTTGCGGCCGCCAAGCGTCAGCGCGTAGAGGTACTCGTTCCAGGCGGTGATGAAGATATAGATGCCGGTGGCGACGATGCCCGGCGCGCAGAGCGGCAGGATCACCCGGCGCAGGGCGCCGAGGCGGGTGCAGCCGTCGGTCATCGCCGCTTCGTCGAGGGAGCGGGGAATGCCGTTCATGTAGCTCACCATCATCCAGACCGAGAAGGGGATGGCGATGGTCGAGTTGGCGATGATCAGCGCCGCATGGGTGTCGAGCAGGCCGAGCACGCGCATCAGCACGAAGAGCGGCAGGATCAGCAGCACCAGCGGAAACATGTTGATCAGCAGGAACTGCATCATCAACAGGCGCTTGGCCTTGAACTCGAAGCGCGAGAACGCGTAGGCGGCGGTGATCGACAGCGACAGGCCGACGACCACCGTGCCGCCCGCCACGATCAGGCTGTCGAGCAGGTTGCGGCCGAAGCCGACGGTGCGGAACAGGCGGGCATAGTTTTCGAAGGTCGCGCCGAGGATCGACGGACCCTCCACGAAAAGCCTGGCCTCCGGCGTCACCGAGGTGAGGAACATCCAGGCATAAGGTCCGAGCGTGAAGGCGAGGATCGCCAGCATCGGCAGGTCGACGGTCAGGATCCGCCGCCACAGCGGGGTCTTGCGCAGTCTCATCGGCTCACCGCCTTTCCGGTGCGGCGCAGGTAGATCAGCACGACCCCCATCAGCAGCAGGGTGAACAGGACGGCCAGCGCCGACCCGTAGCCGAAGTCGAGATTGGTGCGCGCCTTGATGAAGGCGTAGAGCGGCAGCGTGTAGGTGCTGTAGCCCGGCCCGCCGCCGGTCATCACGAAGATGACGTCGAAGGAATTGGCGACCCAGATCATCCGCAGCAGCACCGCCGTCACCAGGACGCTGGAAATGCCGGGCAGCGTGATGTGCCAGAACTGGCGCCAGGCGCTGGCCCCGTCGATGGCCGCCGCCTCGTAATAGCTGCGCGGGATCGATTGCAGGCCGGCGAGGATCATCACCGCGAAGAACGGAAAGCCCTGCCAGGTCAACGTCAGGATGATGGCACCGAGCGCGGTGTCCGGCCGGGCGAGCCAGGGCATCGCCTGCTCGATCAGGCCGAGGCGCAGCAGGAAATCATTCATCAATCCGTAATTGCTGTCGTAGATCCACACCCACATCAGGGCGATGACGACGGAGGGAAGCGCCCAGGGAATGATGATCAGCGCGCGGGCGAGCGGGCGCCAGGGGAAGTCCTGGTTGAGCAGCAGGGCGGTGGCAAGGCCGAGCAGCAACTGGGCGGGAACCGTGATGCCGATCCAGATCGCGGTGTGGCGCAGCGAGATCCAGAACACCTCGTCGGCCAGCGCCTTGCGGTAGTTGTCGAGGCCGAGGAACTCGAAGCGGTGCGGCCGGAACAGCACATAGTCGTGCAGGCTCATCCAGGCCGTCTGCAGCATGGGAAAGAAGACGATGGCGAGCGTCACCAGCACCGCCGGGGATAGCATGGCATAGGGAAGCACGCGCCGGCCGAGCGGCCGTCCGGTCGGCCCGGCATCGGGAACGGTTGTATCGGTCATGGTCTGTCTGGCCGTCGGCTGGATCAGCGGACGGTCGGGCGAAAACGCCCGGCCGTCCCGTGGCTGATCGATTCCAGGGTGCGGGAGACCCGGGAAGGCTGCGCGCGGCAGGCCTCCCCGGCGGCGATGGGGCCGGTTCCGGCTAGTTTGCGTAGAGTTCGGCGATCTTTTCGTTCATCTCTTTCGCCGAGATCTCGCCGGTCAGGGCGCGCTGCATGTTGACCGGCCAGACGGTGTTCACGAAGTCCGAGGTCTGCGAGACATTCGGCAGCAGGTGAGCGTGAGGAAGCGAGTCCACCGTCGCCTTGACGAAGCGGCGCGGGTGCAAAGACCAGCGTTCCGCATCCGAGCGGACCACCGGAAGCTGGCCCGTCGCCTCGTTGAACCGGGCATTGTTGACCGGCGAGGACAGGAACGAGATCCACTTCCAGGCCGCCTCCTTGTCGGAGGCCGACGACAGGATGGCGGTGCTCTCGTCGCCGAAGGCGGTCCAGCGGCCGCCGCCGCATTCGGGCACCGGCGCGGCCGACACCTTGTCGCCAAGCACCTCGACAAGGCCGTTGGCCGAGCCGATGTGATGGATGGTCATCGCCGTCTTGCCGGCCTTGAAGGCGCCGAGGATTTCCTGGAAGCCGTCATTGGGCGCGGAGGGCGGGAAGATGCCGTCCTCGCGGAACAGGTCGACCACGTATTGGCTGCCGGCAATCCCCGCCTCCGAGGTCAGCCCCTGCTGGAGGTCGACCCCCTCGCGGCCGAGCACGAAGCTCGCCCAGTGGTCATGGCCGCCCTTGCCGCCGCGAAATCCGAAGCCGTAGACATCGGGCCGGCCGTCGCCGTCGGTGTCGCGGGTCAGGGCCTTGGCAACGCTGCGGAATTCGTCGCAGGTGGCGGGCACCTGGAGGCCGAGCTCGTCCAGCATGTCCTGGCGATAGTAGAGATAGAGCACGACATACTGGACCGGCAGGTAATAGGTGTTGCCGTCGGCGGCACGGGTCAGGTCGAGAAGATTGTCCTCAAGGCGATCCTTGCCGTCCCAGGCGTCGATCTGCGCGCCGATCGGCTCCAGCGCGCCCATTTCGACGAGGCGCGGCTGCGCGAACATCTTGACCATCGCCGCGTCGGGCGCGTTGCCGCCGACGATCGCGGTGTAGAGATTGTCGTAATAGCTGTTCCAGGGAATGTTCTCGGCCTGGACCTTGATGCCCGGATTCTGGGCCTCGAACTCGGCGACAAGGGCGTCCATCGGGTTGTCGGCATTGTCGAAATGATACCAGAAGCGGACAGTGCTGTCGGCATGGGCAAGGCTGGCCATCAGCGTCAGCGCGCTGGCGGCGACAGCGAGTTTCCTCAGTATTTTCATCTTGTTGGTTCCTCCCTGGATGATGGGCCGCTCCTCAGGCGGCCCGTTTTCTGAAGACGGTGCCGGCCTGTTCGAAGGCGCCGCGCGCCTCCGGCAGGGCCGAGCCCATCTGCATGAAACCATGGACGACGCCCTCGATGAGATCGAAAGGGTCGTCGCGGCCGAGCGCCCGCAGGCGCGCGACCAGCAGTTCGGTGTCGCTGCACAGGGGGTCGATCCCGGCGGCGTTGAGATAGAGCGGCGGCAGGGCGGCGAGCGCCGCATCGCTGGCCGCCAGCGGCGACACCGTCGGCCGGCCGCGCAGATCGCGCGCCGCATACCAGTTCCAGTAGCGCTGCATCTTCGCCCGGGTGAGACCCGGCCCGTCCGCGTAGGCCTCGTAGGAGGGCGTGGCGAAGTCGGCGCCATAGACGCCATAGAACAGCAGCGCCTGGGCCGGCAGCGCGCTGCCGTCCTCGACCAGCCGCAGCATGGCGGCGAGCGCCAGATTGGCGCCGGCGCTGTCGCCGGCGATCGACCAGCGAAAACCGGGATCGCGCGCGGTCCAGGCCGCCAGCACATCCTCAAGTCCTTGAGGGTAGGGGTGTTCTGGGGCCAGGCGATACTCGATCGTCAGCACGCGGGCGCCGGTCGCATCGGCAAGGCGCCGGGCGGCGGCCTCGTGGGTCGCGGCGGAACAGAAGGCCCAGCCGCCGCCATGGACATGCAGGATCGCGTCGCGCCCCGTGTCGCCCTTCGGCACGACGAGGCGGGCGGGCAGGCCGGCCTGCATCAGGTTGCGGCTTTCGGCGACCGGCGGCAGGTCGTCGTTCCAGCGGATGTTGGTGAGCGCGGCGAGCGAGCGCCCGGCCTGCGGCTCCAGCGTGGTCGGGTCGGCAAGACCCTGATCTTCCCGCGCGAGGCGGTCGAGCAGGGCACGCATCGCCGGGCTGGGCTGGCGGGCGGTCATGCGCAGGGTCTCCCGGTGAGGTCCGGGCCGAAGTCGACGATGGTCGAGATGTGGTGCGCAAGCACCGCGCGCAGATGGTCGATATTGCCGGCGCGCAAGGCCTCGACGATGGGGACATGCCGTTCGGCTGTCTCTTCAAGCGCCCGGTTCGGCTGCGAATTCATGATCTTGTAGCGGTGATTGTGGATCAGGCAGCGGGTCAGGATCGGCACCACCAGCGGCAGGTCGGCTGCGGCGAAGAGGGCGGTGTGAAACGCCCGGTCATGAACCGAAAGGCGGTATTCGTCGCCGTCGCGGGCGGCGTTGCGCATGGCGTCGAGTTCGTCGCGAAGCTGGCCGACAAGGCCGCGCCCGGCATTGGCGAGCACCCGTTCGAGATAGCCGCATTCGACCTCGCGGCGGATGTTGATGAGGGCGCGGGCGTCCTCCGTGCGGCAGGGGGCGACCAGCGTGCCGCGATGCGGCAGGCGCTTGACCAGGCCCTCCTCGGAGAGCTGCATCAGGGCTTCGCGCACGGTGCTCTGGCTGCAGTGGAAGCGCTGGGCCAGTTCCATCTCGGTCAGGGCGGAGTCCGGCGGCAGGTCGCCGAGCACGATTTCCCGCTGCAGCGCCACGAAGACGGCATGGCTGCGCCGGCTCGACTGGCGGGGGACAAGATCCATCACGGACGCGGTCGAGAAACTCTCAACGGCCATCGAACATCGGCTCCTTCCTGCGGCCGGACCCGCGCCGGCCCAGCTTTTCCGCGCTTTTTTGCCCCGCTGCCGCCGTCCGCCGGCCCGAGATTGCCAGGGTGGCCGGAACGTCGGTGGCGGGACCCGGCGGGGATATCCGCTCTCCCGACCGGGCTTGCGCTTCATTATCGATATCGATAACATCCAAATTATCGATAATGCAAGCCCCGGAACGAGGGCGGCGAACAGGGAGAGCGCCATGGCCGAAATCCGGCTGGAAGGGATCGTCAAGAATTACGGCTCGGTGCGGGCGATCCATGGCGTCGACCTCGATGTGCGCGATGGCGAGTTTGTCGCCTTTGTCGGGCCGTCGGGATGCGGCAAGTCGACCATGCTGCGGATGATCGCCGGGCTGGAAGAGATCTCCGGCGGCGTGCTGAAGATCGGCGAGCGGGTTGTCAACAATGTCGAGCCGCGCGACCGGGACGTCGCCATGGTGTTCCAGGACTATGCGCTCTACCCGCATATGAGCGTTGCCGAAAACATCGGATTCGGCTTGAAAATGAGAGGCTTGAAGGCTGCCGAGATCGCGCCGAAGGTGCGCGAGGCGGCGCGTATCCTGCAGATCGAGCCCTATCTCGACCGCAAGCCGGGCCAGCTTTCCGGCGGCCAGCGCCAGCGCGTCGCGATGGGCCGGGCCATCGTCCGCAAGCCGGCGGTGTTCCTGTTCGACGAGCCGCTGTCCAACCTCGACGCCAAGCTGCGCGTCGAAATGCGCACGCAGATCAAGCGCTTGCATGCGATGCTGAAGACCACGACGGTCTATGTCACCCATGACCAGACCGAGGCGATGACGCTGGCCGACCGGGTGGTGGTGCTGCGCGGGGGTAACATCGTGCAGCAGGGCCACCCGATCGAGCTCTACAGCCGGCCGAACTGTCGCTTCGTCGGCGAGTTCATCGGCTCGCCGCAGATGAACATCTTCAGCGGAAACCTCGACAGATCAGGGGCTTCGCCGGTGCTGAGGGTGGGAGATGCGGCGCTCAGGCTGGGCGAGGTGGCAGCCCCCGACGGGGCGCGGATCGACGTGGGGATCCGTCCCGAGCACCTGTCGTTTGCCGGGGACAGGGACGGCGCCATCGCGCCGGTGGTCGAGGTGTTCGAACCGCTCGGCTCCGACACGATGGCGATCTGCCGGTTCGGCGATCAGGAGCTGACGGCGCGGCTGGCGCCGACCGTGGCGCTGCGCCGCAACGAGAGGATAAGCCTCGATTACGATCTTGCGGACCTGCATTATTTCGAGCGCGACAGCGGCGCGAGACTTGAGGTGAATTGATGTTTTGTGTTTTAAATCAATTAGTTATGTGTTGATCTGAAATTGAGACGGATTTTGCGAAATTCCGTCTCAAAATCGCGTTTTTTTGATTTTTGCGTCTCAAGCCGCGTCAACCCCGGATACGGCCGGCGGGCCGTCCCCGCGCCGCGCTCCGGCGTGTCCGGCGCGGGGATAACCTTGGTGAGGGTGAGGCGGCGGCCTCGCGCTGCCTCCCCGGGGATTTCTTCCGCGTAGCTGCTTCGCTCTTTGTCCCTCCCGTCGCGCCAACCTCTCTTTGCGTCATTCCGGCCAAGGTGCAGCCGCGAGCCGGAACCGGGGAGGCACGGTGCGTGTGGCGTCGTTCGGGGAGCGCGGCCGAGAGGCCCTCGGCTCGCCGGTCCCGGCTCGGCGCTGCGCGCCGTCCGGGAGGACGAACTGAGAGCGTGGTGCGTGCCGGGCGACGGGTGCGCGAGAGCGGGCGCCGTCCGGGAAGACGCCGGGAGGGGCGGCGTGCCCTCGCCGCCGCTCTGGCAGCCAATGGGCACCGGGTCGCGCTGCGCTTGCCCGGTGTGACGGCCGGGGGGGCGGTCGGCATCTCCGCCGTTCCCTCCTTTGCCCCAACCTCTCTTGGCGTCATTCCGGCCAAGGCGCAGCCGCGAGCCGGAACCGGAGAGGCACGGTGCGTGTGGCGTCGTTCGGGGAGCGCGGCCGCGAGGCCCTCGGCTCGCCGGTCCCGGCTCGGCGCTGCGCGCCGTCCGGGAGGACGAACTGAGAGCGTGGTGCGTGCCGGGCGACGGGTGCGCGAGAGCGGGCGCCGTCCGGGAGGACGCGGGAGGGGCGGCGTGCCCTCGCCGCCGCTCTGGCAGCCAATGGGCACCGGGTCGCGCTGCGCTTGCCCGGTGTGACGGCCGAAGGTGGGGCCGCCGTTCCTCCCGCCGCGCGGGCCGCCCGTCGCGCCTGCCGCCTTACGCGGCCGCGCCGAAGGTCTCGCGGTCGCTGGAGACGGTGTCGAGGAACGCCCGGTCGAGGCGAACGCCGATGCCGGGCCCTTCCGGCACCGGCATCATGCCGTCCTCGGTCTCCAGCCATTCCACCGTCAGATCCTTGCGGAAGTAGCGCCGCGCGCTCGACGTGTCGCCGGGCTTGCGGAAGTTCGGCAGGGTCGACATGTGAATGTTGTGGGCACGGCCGATGCCGGACTCCAGCATGCCGCCGCACCATACCGGAACGCTCCAGGCCTCGGCGATGTCATGGATGCGGCGGGCTTCCAGATGGCCGCCGACGCGGCCGACCTTGATATTGACGACGCGGGCGGCATCGCTTGCCAGCGCCTTGCGGGCATCGGCGGCCGAGCGGATGCTCTCGTCGAGGCAGACGGGCGTCGCGATGCGCGACTGCAGCACGGCGTGGTCGTGGATGTCGTCATAGGCGAGCGGCTGCTCGATATATTCCAGGTCGAAGGCGTCGAGCGCCTTGAGGGTGCGCAGGTCGGCGAGCGAGTAGGCGGTGTTGGCATCGACGCTGATCCTCGCGTCCGGCAGGGCGGCGCGCACGCGGGCGACGAGATCGAGGTCATGGCCCGGCTCGATCTTCAGCTTGATGCGCTTGTAGCCGGCCGCGTGATGGCGCTTGGCCGCCGCGACGGTCGCCTCAACGTCCTCGATGCCGAGCGAAACGCCGACGGCGACCCTGTCGCCGCTGCCGCCGAGCAGGGTCTTGAGCGGCAGGCCGAGCGCCTTGGCCCACAGGTCCCAGAACGCCATCTCGACGGTGGCCTTGGCCATCCAGTGGCCGCGCCAGGGGGCCAGCACCTTTTCCAACTGCTGCGGGTTCTCGAAGCTTTTGCCGACGACGTTGGGCAGGATCGCCTCGCGCAGGAAGTAGGTGGTGGCGGAGATGGTGTCGTCGAGATAGTCGGGCAGCGGGTCCATCACGCCTTCGGCATAGCCTTCGAGTTCGCCGGACTTGAGGATCAGCAGCGGAAACACCTTCTCGTGCATAGTGCCGGTGGAGGTGGTGAAGGGCGAGATCAGCGGCAGGCGGACGATGTGCAGCTCGGCGCTGTCGATGCAAAGGGGCAGGTGCCGGGTGGCGATGGGGCGTGTCATTTTATTGACCTTTTGGGGAGTGGGAAGCCGGCCAGACAAGGGTGGGGCCGGCTTCGGGAAAGGCAGACGAGTTCAGGGGTTCGGGCTGGCGGCCGGGACGGTGAGCGCGGAGGCGAGCAGGCGGCGGGTGTAGTCGTGCTGAGGCGAGGCGAAGAGGGTTTCGGCCTCGGCGACCTCGACGAGGCGGCCGGACTGCATGACCGCGACCCGGTCGGCGATATATTCGACCACCGCGAGATCGTGGCTGATGAAGAGATAGGTGAGGCCGAACTCGGCCCGCAGCTCCATCAAAAGGTTCAGCACCTCCGCCTGGACGGAGACGTCGAGCGCCGAGGTCGGCTCGTCGCAGACGACGATCTCGGGCCGCGAAATCAGTGCCCTGGCGATGGCGACGCGTTGGCGCTGGCCGCCGGACATCTGGCTCGGATAGGCCTCCAGCATGCGCTCGGGCATCCGCAGGATGTCGAGCAGCTCGCGCACCCGGCGCAGCCGCTCGGCCGCCGCGACCCCGCCGGCGATGACCAGCGGCGCCTCGATGATCTGGCGCACGGTCTTGCGCGGGTTGAGCGAAGAATAGGGATCCTGGAACACCGGCTGGACGCGGGCGGCGAAGGCGCGGCGGCGAATCGAGGCGACCGGCGCGCCGTCGAGAAACACCTCGCCGGAGGTCGGCGCCTCGAGCCCGAGCAGGATGCGCGACAGGGTGCTCTTGCCGGAACCGGATTCGCCGACCAGCGCCAGCACCTCGCCGCGATGCAATTGCAGGCTGACGCCGTCGAGTGCATGCAGGTCGCGCGGGGTGCCGAAGACGCCGCCACCGAGGCGGTAGGTGCGGCGCACGTCGCGCAGCTCCATGACGATGTCGCTCATGGCTTTCCCGCTCATGACTTGGTCGCTCATGAGGAGGCCTCCGGCGTGTCGTCGCTCCAGCGGATGGCGCCGAGCGTGTCGCGGCCCCAGCGCATGCCCCGGCGGGGCACGGAGGAGAGCAGTGCCCGCGTGTAGGGGTGTTTGGGCGCGCCAAGCAATTCGCCGACCGGGCCGCTGTCGACGGTGCGCCCGCCATACATGACCTGTACGCGGCCGGCGATGCGGGCGACGACGCCGATGTCGTGGCTGATGAAGATCATGGCGAGGCCGCGCTCCTGCTGCAGGGAGGCGAGCAGGTCGAGGATCTGCGCCTGGACGGTGACGTCGAGCGCGGTGGTCGGCTCGTCGGCGATGATCAGGTCCGGGTCGCAGAGCAGCGCCATGGCGATCATCACGCGCTGGCGAAGACCTCCGGAAAGCTGGTGCGGGTAGACGCCGAGCCGCTCGCGCGGATGCGGGATGCCGACCCGGTCGAGCAGGTCGAGGGCGCGCTCGCGCGCCTCGCGCTTGCCGCCGCCACGATGGCGGGTCCAGGTCTCGGTCATCTGCCGGCCGATGGTCAGCACCGGATTGAGCGCGGTCATCGGCTCCTGGAAGATCATCGCCATGCGGTCGCCGCGGATGTCGGCCATCCGCCGCTCGCTCAGGGCGAGAAGATCGGTGTCGCCAAGGCGCATCTCGTCGGCCTTGACGGAGATGCGCTCGGGCAGCAGCCGCATGATCGCCATCGAGGTGACCGACTTGCCGCAGCCGCTCTCGCCGACGATGCCGAGCGTCTCGCCGGCGCCGACCTTGATATCGACGCCGCGCACCGCCTGCAGCGGCTCGCCATGCGTGGGAATGGTGACCTTGAGGTTGCGGACGGAAAGGACGCTCATGCCCGGCTCTCCGGGGTCAGCACGTCGCGCAGGCCGTCGCCGATCAGGTTGATGCCGAGCACCAGGATGGCGATGGCGGCGCCGGGAATGGCGATCAGGCGGGCGTCGAAGAAGACGAGGCCCTTGCCCTCCGAGACCATCAGGCCCCAGGAGGGGGTGGGCGGCTGGACGCCGAGGCCGAGGAAGGAGAGCGCCGATTCCAAGAGGATGGCGTGGGCGACCTCCAGCGAGCCGATGACGACGAGCGGGCCGATGAGGTTGGGCAGCAGCTCGACGATCAGAATGCGCGGGGTGGAGGCGCCCATGGCGCGGGCGGCGGTGACGAATTCCTGGTTGCGCAACTGCTGGGTCGCCGAGCGCACGACGACGGCGAAGCGGTCCCACAGCAAGAGGCTGAGCACGGTGACGACGATCCACAGGTCGCCGCCGAACAGCGAGACGACGGCGAGCGACACCAGCACCACCGGCAGCGCCAGGCGCACGGAGATGATGAAGGTGACGATGCTGTCGACGCGGCCGCCGAAATAGCCGGCGAGCAGGCCGAGCGTGGTGCCGATCAGCCCGGAGCCGATGGCGGCGGTGATGCCGATCAGCAGCGAGATGCGGGCGCCGAAGAGAATGCGCGAAAGATAGTCGCGCCCCAGGGCGTCGGTGCCGAAGATATGCTCCCAGCTTCCCTTGTCCGACCAGACCGGCGGCAGCAGCCGCCGCGACAGATCCTGGGCATACGGGTCGTGCGGAGCCAGCAGCGGCGCGAAAAGGGCGATCAGCACGACCGCCAGGACGATGGCGCCGCCGATCAGCAGGCCGCGATGGGCCCGCGCCCGCTTCAGCATGATGCGGCGCGGCGAGGGGTGGGGGAGCTTGGCCGTTGCCGGCAGGGATTGGGCGGTCATGGGGTCAGCTCACGCGGATGCGGGGGTCGAGCCAGGCGTTGATCACATCCGCGAGGAAGGTCAGCCAGACATAGATCATGGCGTAGACGAGAATGATCGCCTGAATGGTCGGGAAGTCGTTGCGGGCGATGCTCTCCCACGCCAGCAGGCCGATGCCGCGGATGCCGAAGACGCTTTCCACCACGACCGAGCCGCCGAGGATGAAGCCGAACTCGACGGCGGCGACGCTGATCACCGGCAGGATGGCGTTGCGGATGGCATGGCCGAACAGGACCTGGCGCGGCAGCAGACCCTTGGCGCGGGCGGTGCGCACATAGTCGGACGACAGCGCGTCGATCATGCCGGCGCGGCACAGGCGCAGCATGGAGGGCGCCGCGTAGTAGCCGAGCACCAGGGCCGGCAGCACGAAATGGGCGAGCGTCTGCGAGCCGGAGACCGGCAGCACCCGCAGCTTGACCGCGAACAGCCAGATCAGCATCAGGCCGAGCCAGAAGCTGGGCGTCGCCTGGCCGATGGTGCCGAAGGTGAGGGCGGCGCGGTCGGGCAGGCGGTTCTGGCGGATGGCGGCGATGATGCCGAGCGGGATCGCCAGCACGATGGCGACGCCGATGGCCAGCACGCCGAGCGTCGCGGTGGCCGGAAAGCGCTCGGCCAGCAGGGTGACCACCGGCTTGCTGAAATAGATGCTGTCGCCGAAGTCGCCCCGGACGGCGCGGCCGACCCATTCGGCATATTGCACCGGGATCGGGCGGTCGAGGCCGTAGCGGGCGCGGATGACGACGAGATCGTCCTCCGTCGCGCCCTCGCCGGCAATGGCGATGGCGGGGTCGCCGGAGACGAACATCAGGCCGAAGCTGATGCCCGAGACGACGAGGGCGACCAGCGCGGCGATCGCCAGGCGTTTCAGGGTGAAGCGGATCATGCCAGGCCTTTGCGGAACAGGGACCGGATAGACGCCATACGGGACAGCCCAAATGGGGCAGCCGAACGGGAGCGGCCCACCATAGCAGTCAACGGGGGATCACCGCCGGCAGCGCCGCCGAGCCTCCTCATGCGCGCGAAAATGGACCAGTGCCGCATCCGGGCGCGGCACCGGTCCTGCCGTTACTTCCAGCTCGTGGCGTAGAAGCGGGGCAGTTCGTCAGCCGACGGGGTGAAGTCGAGCTGCGCGTTGTAGCTGTAGTTTTTGGTGTAGCTGAACAGCGGCAGCCAGTAGGCCTCGTCGGCGATCAGTTGCAGGGCCTCGGCATAGCTGGCGAGGCGCACGTCCGGATCGCTGGCGAGATCGGCGCGGCGGATGGCCTCCTGCAGCGCCGGGTCCTTGGCCGGATCGTCCGGGCCGCCGCCGAAGAAGTAGCTGGTGATGGCCGACACGTCCGGGATCGAGGACGAGCCCCAGCTCATGTTGGCGACCGGCACCTTGCCCTCGCGGATCAGGTCGCGGGCGGCGGAATATTGCAGCCAGCGCAGGTTGGCCTTGATGCCGACCTTGGCGAGATCGCCCATGATCGCCTCGGTGACCTCGCGGTCGCGATAGCCGTAGAGGTCGACGGTGAAGCCGCCGGCCTTGCCGGCCTCGGCGAGCAGGGCCTTGGCCTTTTCCGGATCGTGGTCATAGGCGGTGACGTCGCTGGTGCAGCCGAACTGCACCGGATGGCAGGCGGCGTTGACCACCTGGCTGTTCTCGCCCATCAGGTGGCGGGCGATGTTGGCGCGGTCGATGGCATGGCCGACGGCCTTGCGCACGCGCGCATCGGTGAAGACGTCGGTGCCGCTGGTGCCCTTCAGGTCGAAGGTCAGGTAGCTGATGCGCATGGTCGGCGCGTTGACCGAGGTGAGGTGCGGCGCCTGGGCGAGGTTCTCGGCCTGGTCGTTGCTGATGCCCCAGACCCAGTCGATGCCGCCGGTCATCAGCTCGGCGATCTGCGTCGCGCCGTCGGCGATGGTGCGGTAGGTCAGCGTGCCGATCTGCGGCTTGCCCTTGGGACCGTCGAAATAGGCCTCGTTCGCCTGCATCACGACGGTGTCGCCATTGCCGAAGCTGGTGACCTTGTAGGGGCCGGTGCCGACCGGCGGCACGGCGGCGAAGCGCTTGTTGCCGTCGCTGCCGGTCTCGGCCTTGTCGAAATGCCCGTCCGGCAGGATCGGCAGGACCAGCGCCAGATAGGAGAGCGCGGCCGGGAACGGCTCGTTCAGGTGGATGCGGACGGTGCGCTCGCCGACCTGCTCGGTCGACTTGATCCACTTGATGTCGCCATAGTTGAGAACGCCGTTCTTCTCGTCGGTGACGAAGTTCAGCGTGTAGACCACGTCCTTCGGGCCGAAGCTGCTGCCGTCATGGAAGGTGACGCCCTCGCGCAGGTCGAATTCCAGCGTCAGCGGGTCGATCTGGCGCCATTCGTCGGCCAGCAGCGGCTTGAACTCCTGCGCCTCCTGATCCCAGAAGACCAGGCCGTCATAGACATGCTGGGCGACGACGACGGCCTCGCGCGAGGTGTCGAAATAGGTGTCGGCGGCGGTCAGCTCCTTCTGGGCGGACCAGACCAGGCTGTTGTCGGCCGGGCCGGCGAGCGCCGGGGCGAGGGGGGCGCCGAGCGCAAGCGCGGCGGCGAGCGCGGTGCCGAGCTTGAGGGACTTCAGCGATGCGGAAAGGGACGTGCTGCGGGACATGCTTCGGGACATTCGAGACCTCCTGGGCGCTGGATCGCCCTTGATCGATGTCAGGCGCGATAGGCGCCGGCTGTGATCGATATTTTGTGTTTTTTATCGAATAGTGATTATCGACATTGATATTTAAATGTGACAACATGAGGCTTGTCAAGCGGCGCTCTATCGTGCGGCTTAGGGAAAAGATGTCCCGCCTTGCCGGTCCGGCGGCGCGGGACAGATCAAGGCATTCACGGTGCAGCGGTTTTCGCCCTAGAGCGTGGGGCGGACGTTCGGGGGAGACGATGGCAGGATGAGCGGACAGACCAGGCCGCCGGTGCTGGCGAGCACGCTGGAACGGGGCATGCGCGTGCTGGCGCTGTTTCGCGACCACCACGCGGCGCTGAGCCTGACCGAGATCGCCGAGGCAGCCGGGCTGGAAAAGAGCGCGGCGCAGCGGCTGACCTATACGCTGCACGCGCTCGGCTATCTCGACCGCGACGACAAGACCCGCCGCTACCGGCCGGGCCTGAGGATGCTGGATCTCGCCTATGCCTTCCTGATCCACGACCGGCTGCTGGAGCGCGCCCTGCCGCGAATGATCGAGGTCAGCCGGATGCTGCGCACCACCATCAATCTCGGCGTGCTGGACGGGCACGAGGTGGTCTACAAGGCGCGAATCCCCCACACCAGCCTTGCCTATGACGCGACGCTGATCGGCGTGCGCCAGCCGGCGGCGGTGACGGCGATCGGCCAGGTGATCGCCGCCTTCTCGCCGCCCGAAGTGCTGGAGCGGATGATGGAGCCGGGCCTGCCGGAGCCGGTGACGCCCTTCACCTGCCAGGACCCGACAATCGTGCGGGCGCGCGTCGCGCAGGCGCAGCGCGACGGCTATGTCATCACCAACCAGCAGATCATGCTGCAGGAAATTGTCATCGCCGCGCCGGTGATCGGCGCCAACCGCCAGGCGGTCGCGGCGATCAGCATGCCGGTCTATATCCCCGAATGGAGCGAGGAGCGGGTCAGGCGCGAACTCGTCCCGGCGATCACCGATGCGTCGCGGACGATTTCCTCGGTTGTGGCTCTCGCGTAAAGGCAGGAAACTCTACTCCCGCGGCCGACAGAGCAACCCGCGTCCTCTTGGACGCGGAAAGTTGCTCTGCGAGCTGAGAGCGATCAGCTTCTGGACGTCCGAAACGCGGACGTCCGCTGATCTGCCGCGGTTTTCTGCGCTTCCGGTGCTCACGTACCCGAATGTACGCTGCGCTCCGGTTCTCGCAAACCACGCCATTCGGCTCGCAGGAGCGAGTTTGGATCAAGGGTCGCCGTTTAGCCGAACAGGCCGAGCGTGACGGCGGCGAGCACCGCATAGCGGCCGGTCTTGGCGATGGCGACCAGCACCAGCACGGTGAGGAAGCGCTCGCGCATCACCCCGGCGGCAAGCGTCAGCGGATCGCCGATCACCGGCATCCAGGACAGCAGCAGCGACCACTTTCCCCAGCGGCTATACCAGCCTTGCGCGCGGGTAAGCGCCGCCTCGCTGACCGGGAACCAGCGGCGGTGGCGGAAGCGCTCGATGCCGCGCCCCAGCGCCCAGTTGACGATCCCGCCGAGCGTGTTGCCGAGGCTGGCGACGACAAGCAGCAGCAGCACGGGACGGCCGCTGAGCAACAGGCCGACCAGCACCGCCTCCGACTGCATCGGCAGCAGCGTCGCCGCCCCGAAGGCGGCAAGGAACAGACCGCCATAGACCCCGATCTCGACCATCATGCGGCTGCGATTGCCATGCCGCCGAGCCCGGCGACGAGGACCGCCACCCAGGGCGGCGCCTTCCAGGCGGTCAGCAGCACGAAACAGGCAAGCGCCAGGGTGAACTGCGCCGGCGTCGTCACCGCGCTGGTGAAGACCGGGTCGTAGAGCGCAGCGCCGAGAATGCCGACGACGGCGGCATTGGCCCCGGCCATCGCCGCGCGCGCGCCCGTGCGGGCGCGGAACGCCTGCCAGAACGGCAGCACGCCGACCAGCAGCAGCAGGCCGGGCAGGAACACGGCGACGAGCGCCAGCGCCGCGCCGGCAATGCCGTTCGGCGGCACGGCGAGCACCGCGCCGAGATAGGCGGCGAAGGTGAAGAGCGGGCCGGGCACGGCCTGTGCCGCGCCATAGCCGGCGAGAAAGCTCTGCGCGTCGACCCAGCCGCCGCGCACGACCTCGGCCTCCAGCAGCGGCAGCACCACATGGCCGCCGCCGAAGACCAGCGCGCCGGCGCGGTAGAAGGCATCGACCACGGCAAGCGCCTGCGACGGCACCAGGTGAACGGCGAGCGGCAGGCCGACCAGCAGCAGGGCGAAGAGCGCGAGGCAGACAAGGCCGGTCCTGCGCGAGACGGGTGCGCGGGCGGCGGCGGCGGGCCCTTGGCCGGAAGCCGCGCCGGGAAGCCTCAGCATCAGCCCGGCGAGGGCGGCAAGGGCGATGGCGCCGACCTGGGCGAGCGGGCCGGCGACCAGCAGCACGAGGGCGGCGGCGGCGAGCGCCAGCGTCGCCCGCTCCCGGTCGGGGCACAGGGCCCTCGCCATGCCGAGCACCGCATGGGCGACAATGGCGACGGCGACCAGCTTCAGCCCCGCGACGAGGCCCTGGCCGAGCGGGCCGGAAAACAGCGAGGCCCCGAGCGCGAAGGCGACGAGCAGCAGCGCCGACGGCAGGGTGAAGGCGGCCCAGGCGGCAAGGGCGCCGAGCGGGCCGGCGCGCATCAGCCCGAGCGCGAAACCGACCTGGCTGGAGGCCGGGCCGGGCAGGAACTGGCACAGGGCGACGAGATCGGCATAGGCGGCCTCGTCCAGCCATTTGCGGCGCAGCACCAGCTCCTGCCGGAAATAGCCGAGATGGGCGATCGGGCCGCCGAAGGAGGTGAGGCCGAGCTTCAGGAAGGCGCGGAACACCTCGCCTGTGCTGCCCTGCGGCAGCATTGCGGGTGCGTCGTTCTCGGGCGCGCCGGTCTGGGGGGCGCCGGTCTGGGGGGCGCCGGTCTGGGGGGCGCCGGTTTGTGGGGCGCCCGTTTGGGGGGTGTCGGTCTGGGGGCCGTCGTTCCCGCTCACGGGCGCGCTCGTCGTCACGTCGGTCTCTCCTGCCTCTTTTCCGGACGGGGCCGTATAGCCGCGCGGTGTTGCGGGCGCGTGACGGCACCCGCCGCCCACACGGGCGCAGGATGGCGGCACGGCGGCGATCGGCAAAGGACAATGTCGGGAGAGGGATGGGAAGGCAAGCGGTGGAGTGGTACGCCCAACGGGACTCGAACCCGTGTTTCCGCCGTGAAAGGGCGGCGTCCTAGACCGCTAGACGATGGGCGCCCGGTCCGTCGATGTGCGCGGGTTATAAGCAGCTTTGCCCCGGCGGGCAAGGGGGTAGGTGACGCATCGTCCACAGGCTGGTGAGGAGGGGGAGGGCGGCGCGGGGAATTCGGCGCCGATCTTCGCGCTCTTGCCCGGCCGGGATGCGCCGCGCCACCGGGAAGGGTGGTCGAGTCCGTCCGCAATGGGGCGACTTCGTTCCATGAATAGATCCGATTAAGGTCTTGCGAGCCGTTTATGGAACATGTCTGGCCTTTCGACGGGATTTCGTGGTAGGGTGGTCCATAAACGGAGCGGCAAGCCGCTATCGGCTCTTTTTACGGAACAACGAGACGCGGATGAGCAAGCCGGCGACACGCAGCTACTCGCGCTACGGGCAGGAGGCCGCCGAGCTGCTCGGCCATATGATCCGCAGCGCCCGGATCGAACGGGAGATGACGATCACGGACGTGGCCGAGCGGGCCGGGATCTCGCGCGGCCTCGTCCACCGGATCGAGAGCGGCGACATGGGCTGCTCCATCGGCGCGGCCTTCGAAGTGGCGGCGATCGTCGGCGTGCCGTTGTTCGAGGCCGGGCCGACGACGCTCACCCGTCACCTCGGCCTGGTTCGTGACAAGCTGACCCTGCTTCCCAAGGCGGTTCGCCAGGGCCGGAAGGCGGTGAAAGATGACTTCTAGGCCGGGCCAGGACGAAGCCTATGTGTGGATCTGGCTGCCGGGGGCTTCCCCATGGGCATCGCCGTTGAGGCGGCCGAGAACGGGATGACCAGCGTCGCGGTGCGGCTGGATGGGGGAGACGGTGGTGGCGTGATGAGCGCGAAACGCGTTGTAACTGCTCGCTTTCGCCGCGCGCCTATGGATCGCTTCTTCGCGATGGCACAGCGCGGAGGCCCCGATCAGCGAAGGTGAGAACGATAGGGCGTTGAGCGCATTCATCAGCAGGAAGGCCGAATTTGATGGCCTTCTGGAGAGGTCCACCGCCCTGTCGGCCTACTATTTCGGCGTTTCCCTGATGATGTTCATTGATGACATGTCAGCACGGTCGCGGCTGCTGTGCTTCTGCTGAGACAGGCAATTGCGTAGCTGGACCCGAATTAACCCTCTGCCTCGTCGAAGTAATCCGTGTCGACCTTCTTCAGCTCAAGGATGCGGTAGCTTCGAACTGCCACGCCGTACTTCACCAGCAGCCGGGTCAACTCTTCACCGTCGATCAGGATCAGGCGCTTCGGGCTTCGCTGTGCATATTGGAGCGCGGCTGATGCGAAGTGGCTGGTGGTCACGAACACGCCCTTCGTGGCGCCGCGTTCGTCCAACGCCCCAGCGAATTCTCGGATCTTTTCCACGCCGATACTGTTGCCTGTGGCGTAGCGCTTGGCCTGGAGGTGGATAATGTCGAGGCCGAGCACGTCCTCGTTTATAACGCCGTCGATCCCGCCGTCGCTCGTACGGCCGAGCCGCTCGCCGGATCCATTTGCGCCGTAGCCCATCCCGAGCATGAGATCGACGATCAGCTTCTCGAACGCGGTCGGATGCATCACCAGGATGCGTTCGAGCAATTCTTCCCGTAGCGCGGCGTTCAGATCCTCGAATGCTGCCTCCACTCGTTCCTCGGGGGTTCCGGCAGCAAGATCCTGCGTCGGTTCGACTTCGGCCGGATGATCCTCATTGGCCTTGGTCCGGAATTCGTCGAAGCCGTCGAACTGTGAGAGGAACGCGATGTCGATTCGTTCGGGTGGGCTCGATAGGACGGACTTCCCCTTGGGCGTTATCGCGAAGTGGCCACGCTGCGGACGCTCGACCAGGCCAGACTTCACAAGGTAAGTTACTGACCAGTGGACCCGGTTCGCGATCTTCGCTTGGCGTCCACTCGGCAGGAGCTCCTCCCGCTCCTGATCCGTAAGCGCGAACTCACTGGAAATACGATCTACGGCCTCCGCAACCTTGATCTCACCCGCATCGGCAAGACGAAGGACAGGCAGCATCAGCGTCTGGAAATCTGGAATCGGCATATCACCACTCGGAGCAACTATGTTGCTCTCGATTATGACAGGGCAATTACTCGCACACTAGCCCGGGATGGTGTGAATGCCCCGCGAACATCGGCTAGGCCCCTTGTCCCGTCCGTGTTGCACCGAACAGCCGGGAGCGGTCGTAAGCTTTTGATTTCGCGCGGCTTCGCGTTGCGTTCTCTTTCGACGCGGGGCCCAAAGCAAAACGACGCCAAGTCTTTGACTTGGCGCCATTGTTCTAGTCGCGAAGGCAAGACTTGAACCTGCGGCCCTTCCCGCCATAAGCCCGGCGCAGCAGGCCCTGCCGTCTTTGCGGCCGCTTTGAGCGCAAGGGAGAGGCGCCTCGCGCCCCTCCCGGATTTCGGCCGCTTTACCAGCTTCCGGTGTTGCCCATGGAGGCCCAGGGCTCCTTCGGCTCCTGCGCGCCGCCCTTTTGCAGCAGCTCGATGGAGATGTTGTCCGGCGAGCGGACGAAGGCCATGCGGCCGTCGCGCGGCGGGCGGTTGATGGTGACGCCGGCGGCCTGGAGCCTGGCGCAGGTCTCGTAGATGTCGTCGACCTCATAGGCGAGATGGCCGAAATTGCGCCCGCCCTGATAGTCTTCCGGGTCCCAGTTGTAGGTCAGCTCCAGCGCCGGCGCCTGGCCGGCGCGCACCGCCTCCACGTCTTCAGAGGCGGCGAGGAAGATCAGCGTGAAGCGGCCGGCCTCGCTCTCGTGGCGGCGGACCTCCTGCATGCCGAGCTTGTTGCAGTAGAAGTCCAGCGACTGGTCGATGTCGCGGACGCGGACCATGGTGTGCAGGTAACGCATGACTGCCTCTTCGTTTCGGTGTCTGGTGTCTGGTGTCTGGGGTGGACCCCACGCAGCGCGGCGCGGCGGGGGCGCGGCTGGGGCCGGCGTCGCGCAAGAGAATATGGTCTTGCGCGGCGACTTCAATGGAAGCTTGCGATCTTTCCGAGGCGACGTCCCGCGCAAGGCTTGCGAATCGGCGCGAGCCGGAGAAACTGTTGCAGGAGAGTAACCATGGCACTTTTTCGCAAAATGCACTGGTTCCGGGGCCGTGGGATGCTATCCTTGGCCTTGCGGAATCGGGGGTTTTCCGGTTGTGCGCTCACGGATCCAGCTTACGGCGTATCAGAGGCGGGACTATGAAGGACTTGGGGGCAAAGCCGGTTGTGGCCTCGCGGGACGCGGGATCGGAGGAGTCCGGGGTCGACCTGACGGTCGTCGCCGGCTCGATCAAATGGTTCGACGTGGCCAAGGGCTACGGGTTCATCGTCCCCGACGACGGACAGCCCGACATTCTCCTGCATGTCACCTGCCTGCGACGCGACGGTTTCCGCACCGCCTATGAGGGCGCGCGCATCGTCTGCGAGGTGACGCCGGGCAGCCGCGGGTTGCAGGCCTTCCGCGTGCTGTCGATGGACGAGTCCACCGCCGTGCACCCGTCCCAACTGCCGCCCTCGCGCACCCATGTGCAGGTGACGCCGGAAGGCGGCTACGAGCCGGCGGTCGTCAAGTGGTTCAACCGGGTCAAGGGCTTCGGCTTCCTGACCCAGGGCGAGGGCACGGAAGACATCTTCGTGCACATGGAGACGCTGCGCCGCTTCGGCATCACCGAATTGCGGCCCGGACAGACCGTGCTGGTGCGCTTCGGACAAGGGCCGAAAGGCCGCATGGCCGCCGAGATCCGCCCCGACGGCGAGGGCGTCCACATTCCCTCCTCGCATTGAGGCCGGCCTTGCGGCACGCCCCTTCGAGCCTTGCTGATCCGAGCCCTACTCATAAAGCGAGTTTGGGGGCGAGCTTGGGAGCGGGCAGGGCCCGCACCGGCGCGGGGCTCGCACGGGCACTGTCGTTTCGGACGATCCAAGGCTGGGCGGCGGCGCGCCGATTGTTTTCCCTCGATTTTTTGCCGGCTCGCCTGTTCCTTAGCCGGCTTGGTCCGGCGCTGCTGCTGGTCGTGCTGGTCTCCCTGCCGGGCACTGCCCGCGACGGCGAGCTGACGCTGCGGCGCGAGGCGCTGAGCGTCACCACCGCCGCCGGCACCATCCACCGCTTCGAGGTGGAGATCGCCGACACGCCGGCCGCCCGCTCGCGCGGGCTGATGTACCGGGAGGCTCTTGCCGCCGACGCCGGCATGCTGTTCGACTTCAAGAGCGACGGCCAGGTCGCCTTCTGGATGAAGAACACCCTGATCCCGCTCGACATGCTGTTCATCGAGCGCGGCGGCCGCATCGCCGGCATCGCCGAGAACACGGTGCCGCTGTCGGAGGCCCTGGTGCCCTCCGGTGCCGTGGTCCGCTTCGTGCTGGAAGTGCCGGGCGGCACCAGCGCGGCGCTCGGCATCGGCATCGGCGACCGGGTCGACAGTCCGACGATCCAGGATGCGGCGCCCCGCTGAAATCCTGTCAAGCCCTTATTTGCGGCGTCATTCCCCCGTTATTGCATCGTTATTTCGCCCTATCAGCCCCCGGCAAGGGGGGGTTGATTAGGGTTTTTTCCGCGTAAGCTGCGAATCACCGGAACGAATCACCCTAGGATTTGTCCGTACCATCCCGGCAGGGACGGCGCCGGTGGCCTGCCGCGAAGCGGGGGCGCCGAGGCGGCGCGGCCGATTGCCGGTGGTGGTTCCGGTCTGGTGTTCCGGTCTGGTGGCGCCCGATTGGGGCGGTCGGATCGGGTGGTCGGGTCGGCTGGTCGGGTCGGATTGGGGCGGTCGGATCGGGTGGGCCGCCGAACGGAGTTCATGGCGGCAGGTCGCCTCGTTATGGAGCGAAGCGCGCCGGCCGTTTGCAGATGTCGTCCGCGGTAGCCCTTTGGGCGCGCCGGGAAGACCGTGTCGAGGACGGGGAAGGGCTGCGAGCATGGTGTCGGCCACTGTCGGAAACTGCAAGACGGACTCGAGCGAGAAGACGAACTCGAGCGAGGCCGGCATCCCGCGATCCCCGGGCGCGCCCGGCGCTCGTTCGCTCACAGCTCGTCCCCTGACGCCGGCCGCCGCCGGGAGTTTCAAGGTTTTGCCGGCTGCCGCCGGCGCTTTTTTGCATATGCCGGCTGCCGCCGGAGCTTTTTTGCTTATGCCGGCTGCCGCCGGCGGGTGGGGAGGGCGGTGATGGCAACCCTGGACCACCGCCCCGACATCGACCTGCTGATGGAGGGCATCCGTGCCGCGGTGGAGAACATGCCGCGCGCGACGATCGTGCTCGACGAGAGCGGGCGGGTGTGGCTGGCCAACCGGCAGGCGCTGCGCCAGTTCGACGGGCTGGAGACCAGGGGCGTCTTCGCCCTGTCGACCCTGCCGCCGGAGGAACTGCTGGAACGGGTGGGCCGGGCGTTCCGTTCCACCACCTCCGCCTTTATCGGGCTGCCCGGCGAGGACGGCGCCAGCCTGACCTTCTCCGGCTGGCGGCTCGGCGTGCCGGGGGCGGATGGCGAGCCGCTCGCCATCCTGCAATACGACCAGACCAAGTCGCTGGCGGCGCGCTTCCTGGCGGTGTCGCAGGAGGCGGCGGCGCATCGCGAGCGGCTGGCCGACAGCCTGCAGCAGCAGCACCGGCTGCGCGAGGAGGCGCAGCGCCTGCGGCAGCTTTCGGCGACCGACCGGATGACCGGGCTGCTCAACCCGGTCGAGTTTCGCCTGCAGGCCGGGCGGATGATCGCCCGGATCGGCCTGGACACCGCCTGCGCCAGCTTCGCCTATCTCGATCTCGACAATTTCAAGCAGGTCAACGACCGTTTCGGCCATCTTGCCGGCGACATGGTGATCCGCTCCATCGCCCGCATCCTCAAGCGGGCGGTGCGGGCCGGCGACATCGTCGGGCGCATGGGCGGCGACGAGTTCATGATCGGCTTCGCCGATGCGGAGGCAAGCGACATCACCGACCGGATGGACGAGATCATCGACCGGATCCGCCAGCCGATGCACTGGAACCCGCCGGACGGCAGCCCCGCCTGCCTGCTGGTCACCTCGGCCTCCGCCGGCCTGTTCACCGTGCGCCAGACCGACATGTCGTTCGAGAGCGTGCTGCGCAACGCGGAATCCGGCATGTATGGCGTGAAACGCGAGCGCCGGCGCGCCGGCGGCCATGCCTGAACCCAAGCTGCCTGAACCCAAGCTGCCTGAACTCAAGCAT
Organism: Stappia sp. TSB10P1A; assembly: GCF_900185725.1. Classification (GTDB taxonomy): domain Bacteria; phylum Pseudomonadota; class Alphaproteobacteria; order Rhizobiales; family Stappiaceae; genus Stappia. Next base: position 150,333 of record NZ_FYAU01000035.1, read on the forward strand.
TCCTGAGCCCAAGCATTCCTGAACCCAAGGCGGGCGAGAGCAGACGCGCCGTGCGCCCTGTTCGCGCGATGCTTCAGGAAACGGCCGCAAGCGGCCGGATTTTCTGGCGAAAGGACCGGATAAGGGGCGGGAAAACGGGCTTGGGGAGGGACTTTCAGGGAAAGGGGCCGGGAAAGGGAAAGGGGCCGGGAAATGGTCGGGGCAGCAGGATTCGAACCTGCGACCCTCTGCTCCCAAAGCAGATGCGCTACCAGGCTGCGCTATACCCCGACGTCCTGAATTTCTGCGGTGTATCGGGGATGCGCCGGGGCGTCAAGGCTGAAGGGCGGGCGGGCGCCGCCGCGCGGCGCAGGCGGGGAAAGCCGGCGGAAAGCCGGAGAACGCCGGGAGCGTACACCGGGTGCGAACACTGGGGGCCGAAAGCGGGGGAGGCGTTTTGGCGAGTTGACTTCCTCGGCCGAACCAAGGAATAACCGACGGGAAAGGCGGAGCGCTGAGCGCGCCGCGGGACATCTTGAGGGGCATCGCACGATGGTCGCACGCATCTATTCCCCGGCGAAGACGGCAACGCAGTCGGGGCGCGGCAAGACCCATGACTGGGTGCTGGAGTTCGAGCCGGAGCAGGCGCGCACGATCGAGCCGCTGATGGGCTACACCTCCTCCACCGACATGAAGCAGCAGCTCCGCCTGCGCTTCGAGACGCAGGAGGAGGCGGAAGCCTACGCCCGCAAGAACGGCATCGCCTACCGGGTGGAACTGCCGCGCGAGCGGCGGGTGCCGAAGATCGCCTATTCGGACAATTTCCGTTACGACCGCTATATGCCCTGGACGCATTGACGCGGGCCGGCGGGCATCGCGGTCCGGCAGGTCTGCCGGCGGCAGGACCCGCCAAGGGGGCACCAGGGACGGTGTGCCAAGGATGATGCGCTTTGCGCGGCATGGCCCCCTCTGGCCGGGCCCGCCATGTCAGGGGTCGGCCTTGAGGAGATCCTGTTGAGGAGATCCGGGGCGGGGCCGCGAGGCGGGGCAGGCTGCGGCAAGCCCGCCAGTTTTCGGAGTGACTGGTTTCAAGGAATGGCGCCGCGCGCCGCGACGGCCCCGTAGCTCAGTGGATAGAGCACCGGCCTTCTAAGCCGATGGTCGCAGGTTCGAATCCTGCCGGGGTCGCCATTATTTCTGTGCAAGGCCCGTGTGCGGCCCGCAGACATGGGTAACGGACGGCCCCTGAGACAGGGGGCAGTCTTGCGCTTGCCCTGCGTCCTTCCGGGCGGCATCGCGAGCCCCGGCACCGGCGAGCCCCGGCACCGGCAAGCCGAGAGCATACGGCGCGCGAGAGACACCGCAACCGCCGTGGCTCCCCGGTCCCGGATCGTCGGCCTTCGGCCTCGTCCGGGAAGACGCAAGGAGAGGGCAGAGCGGGCAACACCTGCCGGGGGTGCCAATGGGTCCCTGTATGTCCGGGCTGTGTCATGATGCTGGCGGGACGCAGGCCGTTGGGCCCCTGGTCGTTGTGAGACCGTGAGCCGGCATTGGCCCCGCCGGCTCTCCGGCTGCGCCCGCGGCCGGGATGACGGCCAATGCAAAGGGTAGGCCTCGTATCCCTTTTGCCGTGACCTCGACCGCGCGCAAGCGCGGAGCCGGGGGGCTGACCGGCCGGTCGCGCGGTCGTGGTTCTGGCTCCGAGTTCGAAGTGCCTTCCGAACTCTCGGCACACGACCCCGATGACCATGGCCTATCCCCACGCGTGTGGGGGAACCATCGGCGAGGTGGTCAGCATCATCGCCGGGCCGGGCCTATCCCCACGCGTGTGGGGGAACCTGTGTGTTCCGGATCGTATACCACGGATACGCCGGCCTATCCCCACGCGTGTGGGGGAACCAGGCACCTCCGCATGAGGACTGGGTCTGCATCGGGCCTATCCCCACGCGTGTGGGGGAACCTGACAATGTCCTTCACCTTCGATCAGTCTCCGGGGCCTATCCCCACGCGTGTGGGGGAACCGCTGTTACAGCGACTGCAATGGCGCCAAATGGGGGCCTATCCCCACGCGTGTGGGGGAACCCTCGCCAGCCGATCGAGCGCCTTGATGACGTCGGGCCTATCCCCACGCGTGTGGGGGAACCCCTTTTCTTCCTTTGCCCGCCGGCCACGCTTCGGGCCTATCCCCACGCGTGTGGGGGAACCCGCCGCGGGCCGCCCCGGGCGCCTCGGGCGATGGGCCTATCCCCACGCGTGTGGGGGAACCGCCCTGAGCCAGTGCCTATGGTGGTCTGGATAGGGCCTATCCCCACGCGTGTGGGGGAACCTCTCCCGCAGGATCTTTAGCGGCTTGGGCGTGGGGCCTATCCCCACGCGTGTGGGGGAACCCCAAGGATCTTAGATCGGACCTGCCCAGCGTGAGGCCTATCCCCACGCGTGTGGGGGAACCAGGAGTCCAGCCTCTTGTCCCGCTTGGTCGGCGGGCCTATCCCCACGCGTGTGGGGGAACCGCGGATGGCGGAAATCCAACTTTCTTTTCCGTGGGCCTATCCCCACGCGTGTGGGGGAACCCGCTCGTCTGCCGTGCCATACAGCACCTCGCCGGGCCTATCCCCACGCGTGTGGGGGAACCCATCCATATCTTTACGGGGTCACTTGGGTCCAGGGCCTATCCCCACGCGTGTGGGGGAACCCGATTGGCTACGGCCCGGCGCGGTACGAAGTGGGGCCTATCCCCACGCGTGTGGGGGAACCTTGATGTCTCCGCAGCGCGCCGATGATAAGTAGGGCCTATCCCCACGCGTGTGGGGGAACCTTCAGGATCGCTTCGATGTGCAGCAATCTCGGGGGCCTATCCCCACGCGTGTGGGGGAACCCTGCGGCTGGCGCGGCTCTACGACATCGACCCGGGCCTATCCCCACGCGTGTGGGGGAACCTTGTCGCGGATCTTCTTTTGCAGCGCCGCCGCGGGCCTATCCCCACGCGTGTGGGGGAACCCGCCTGCGCCAGGTCGAGCTGGAATGCCGCCAGGGCCTATCCCCACGCGTGTGGGGGAACCGCGCACGATACCCTGCTCGCCGCTCTCCAGCAGGGCCTATCCCCACGCGTGTGGGGGAACCGCAGTCAAGAGGATTCCTGAATACCTGCCCCGGGGCCTATCCCCACGCGTGTGGGGGAACCCCGCGTCATGACCGCGCGCGCCATACTCTCTTGGGCCTATCCCCACGCGTGTGGGGGAACCTTGTAGAGAATGAGAAAGTCGTCCTCTTCCCTGGGCCTATCCCCACGCGTGTGGGGGAACCCGTCGCACTCATACGAGCAGTACTACCAGGGCGGGCCTATCCCCACGCGTGTGGGGGAACCTCGCGCCCCAGCACCTTGCGCAAATGTGCTGCGGGCCTATCCCCACGCGTGTGGGGGAACCTGCCGACCACGGGCTTCGCTCGCAAGCTCTATGGGCCTATCCCCACGCGTGTGGGGGAACCGGGAAAGGTACTTCCTGCGCCCTCTGTGCCCCGGGCCTATCCCCACGCGTGTGGGGGAACCCCTAGGGCCCAAGATGCTGATTCCTATCGACAATGTCAAAGAACAATGGAGGGTTCAGTCAAAACCCTTCATTTCCGGCAAGGGCCGGCGCACCAGCAGCATGGCGTCGTGCGGCACGATATCCTTCGGCGGTTCGCCGAGCGCCAGCAGGCCGAGGCCGCCATTGGCGGAGCTGTCCACCCATGTCATGACGATGCTGCCACGCCGCAACTGGCCGTGCCAGTCGCGCAGCACATCCCAGATCCGCGTGCGCACCCCCGCGCTCATGCGCGGATGGGCATAGACACCGGCCGACAGTTCCAGCATCGCCGAACCGAGAAACCCCCGGTAGCGCCCCTCGACATCGCGGGTGATCACAACCACCATCGGCATCAGGCGGGCGCCTCCGTGTCGGTCTCCTCGCCGGGGCCGATCAGCGACTTGATACGGTCGATCATCGAGGGAATGACCGAGCGCTGGCGAAACAGCAGCGCCGCACGCCGCCGGGTCAGCCGCTCGACCGCTTCGCCCGACTTGATCGCCTCGCGGGCGGCGCCGAAGGCGATGTCCAGCACCAGGTCGTGGCGGTAGAGGTCGGCGATGTCGAGCACGAAGGACTGGCCGGAGTCCTCGTGGATGAACCCGAGCTGCGGGATGGCGCCGAGACTGGCGACGGCGACCGAGGCGGCGGCGCGCATGGCGCTGGCCGCATGGTTGATGCCCTGATTGGGCAGGTCGCCGGAATTGGGATTGGCGCGGTCATAGTTGCGCCCCTTCCAGGGAACGCCGTGGCGTTCGGCGGCAAGCTGGTAGCTGCGCTTGATCCGCGCGCCTTCCTGCCCGCGCAGCACGTCGATGTCGCGGGTGCGGACGATCTCGCCGAAGCGGATGGCATACATGGCGCGGGCGACCTCCATCCGGGTACCGGGGTCCGACCACAGGCGGGCCTGCTCGCGCGCCAGCGCCGAACTGTCGGGCATCAGGGGAGGGGCGGTGTAGAAGCGCACGCCGCCTTCGCCGATGGCCGCCAGCGCACAGCCATGCCGCGCCAGCAGCCGCAGCGCATCGTGGGTGACGCTCGATCCGGGGCCGAGCAGGATGATGGACAGCGACTGGTGCGGGATCTGGTAGTCGCCGGCGGCAAGCTCGCCGCCGCCGGCGGTCAGGAAGCGCAGGCAGCCATCCTCGACCTCAAGCCGCCCCCGGTCCAGCCAGACGAGGCCATGCCGGTCGGCATGGGGGATGCGGGCCTTTTCAAGCCCCAGACGGCCGACCAGCACCGCTCACCTCCCGGCCGACCTGAGCAGCAACATGCCGTAGCCATAGGCGGCATGGCGCCCGACCCCGGTGGCGAGCAGGCGGGCGAAGGCGGTCGGATCACCGATCCGCAACTCGCCATGGAACGTCGCGTCGGGACCTTCGGAAACGGACGAGCCGCGCCGCACCCGCCGCCGTTCGAAGCCGACGAGATGCGTGCCGTGCACGATCAGCTCCGCCGCGTCCTTCAGCCGGTGCGCGAGCCAGTCGCGATAGACCTCCTCGCGGCGCAGCGGCGTCTCCGCGTCCGCCGGCGGGCCGTCGGGATGACGGCGGATCGCATCGACCAGGAAGGCGTCGACCTCGGCTTTCGCCGCGAAGGGCTTGCCGTCCGTCGCGGGGCCGGCCTGGGCGAGAGGCTTCAGCAGCCGCCGCACCGGGCGCACCCGCAGGTCGAAGGCCAGGCGGCGGCCGGTCTTCCAGGCGTCGGGCATGGTCTTGACCGCCAGCCGGTCGATGGCGAAGGCGGCCAGCGCTTCCGGCGCTCCGACCGCCGCCGCCGTGTCGCGCAGGTCCTCGCCGCTCCTTGGTGTGTAGGCGTAGAGCGTCGCCGCCCGCCCGCCGGGCGAGACCATCAGGCGGAAGGGTTGCAGCGCCTTTGGTCCGAAGGTCTCGCCGAGCAGGTGGTGCAGGGCGCGGCCTTCGTCGTCGCCATGGCCGCGATGGGCGGCAAGGCGGCGCAGATCCCGCAGGTGGACCGGCAGGCTGACCATGTTGAGGGGCTGGCTCATGCCGCGGCTCCTTCCATCCGGATCCGGCCCTCGACGACCTTGCGCGCGCCGCCATGCAGGCCGGTGCGCCAGTTGCGCAGGTCGGGCAGTTCGACGATGCGCTCCACATCGGCGCCGTCGACGGGGCCCTCGCCGAGCGGCCACAGCGCCCGCATGGCATGGGGGAGGGCGCGCGCGTCCCCCTCGCCGACCGGCAGGCGGCACAGCGCCTCGAAGGCCGTCTCCGCCGCGACGAAGCAGGAGAACAGCCCGGCGGTGGGAAGGCAGGGCTTGCGGCCGATGAAGAGCGGCCGGGCCGGACGCTGCAGCGCGTCGGCAAGCGCGTCGAGGTCCGGCGTCTCGTCGGCCGGCTGCAGCCGAAGGACGATGCCGACGCGCGCATCCATGTGGAAATCGCGCTGGCGGCGATGCGGGGCGCCGTAGCTGGCGCCGTCGCGCCCTTCCGGAACGCCGAACGTGGTCCAGCCTCTCTCGGTCTTCTCCAGCCGGGCGTTCTGCGTGTCGGTCAGCAGTCCGGCGGGGTTTTCCCGCTCGCGGCGGGCGGCGAAGACCAGGCGATCCTGGAGCGCCTGGTGTTGTTGCCAATCCGTCCGGCGCCAGCCGAGCGCATTGGCCAGCAGTCCGGTCAGCATCGAGGCGGCCGGAAAGTCGCGGGTGACGCCGACATGATCGATCCGCACGCCGCCGAAGGCGAGCAGAGGCGCTTCCAGCACAAGCGCGAGCCAGCGGTGGTCAGGCATCGGGAGCGGCCTCGACCCGGCCTGCCGCCCATTGCGCCAGATCCGCGAGCGACAGGCAGGCGAGCCCGCTGTCGGCCGGGCTTTCGAGCGGCGTGTCGGCGGTGGAGAGATAGCGCCGCTGCTCGCCGGTCGCATACGCTCCGTCGATCTTCGCCAGGTGGGCGCTCAGCGCCGCGACGGCCGCGTCGGCATCATGCCGCAGGGCCTTGCGGAAGGCGGTGGCGAGCGAACGCGGCTGGCGGTCGCCGGCTTCCACCAGCATCAGGTCGGCGCGGCCGAAGGGGGCGGTGGAGCCGAGCTTGGCCCCCGGCGAGACCTCGGCGATCAGGTGCAGCAGGTTGTGCAGCACGCGCGCGGCCAGATCCCGGTCGCCACCGCAATTGCCGATCAGGCCCGGCAGATCGACCACCACATAGCCGTAGAACAGGCCGCAGGTGAGTTCGGTCTCCTGGATCGTGTCGGCGCCGCTGTCGTCCTCGTCGTGCTTGAGGTCGTCGACGGCGGTGAAATAATCGCCCTCCGCTTCCGCCGCGTGGACGGTGAAGGCATGGGCGACATAGACCGGCGCCTCGATATTGGCGGCCGGGTCGGACGTGACCATGCGGCCGAAAAGGGCGGCGGCGAGACCGCCGGGAACGGCGGTGTTCTCCGCCATCGCCTTGAAGTTCTTGTCCTTGACCCAGTCGGCGACGGCCTTCTCGGCGGCCTTGGCATCGGCCGAGGCGGCGGCGATCTCTTCCGCGCGGGCGGCGAGCCACTCGAGTTCCGGCTGGCCGAGCAGCAGCGTCTGGCGGCTCTTCTTGCCCTTGTCGGCGTTCTTGCCATAGACGAGCCGCTGGAACTCCGGCTCCAGCGCGTTGACGATCTCGTCCGGATAGCGGCCGCGCAGGGGCGCGATCACCTTCTCGGTGACCAGTTCGCGGGAGCGGAAGGACCCGACATAGCCGGCAAGGGTCTGCAGCGCATGCGGGTCGGTTTCCGCCATGCGCCAATGCCGCTTGAGGCATTGGGACGAGATGCGGGTGCGGTTGGTGCCGCCATAGGCGAGGCGCTTGGCCTGGCCGGTGTCGTCGCGGTTCAGCAGGGCAGCGGTGTAGGAATGCAGCGTGTGGATCTGCAGGAAGCGGGGCGCGGTCATCGGGCGGTGTCCTTGGCGTTGATGGCGGCCGCGTCGAGGCCGCGATAATAGGTTTCGGCGAGCTTGCGCAGGTCCCTGGGCGTGTCGAACCAGACCAGGCGGGCGATGTCGGTGCAGTCGATGCCCGCGGCGGACGCGCCGCCCGCCGCAAGCAGGCGCACCAAGCGTTCGAGCGCGTCCGCCCGCCCGCCGCGCGGCAGGGCGAGGAACCGGGCGAGCCGGGCCTCGGAGAGACCGGCCTTGTGCAGCGCCCGGCCGAGCGCGTGCTCGGCTCCGGGCTTGTGGAACGGCACGCGGGTGGAGCGCGCGCCCTTCGGCGCCAACAGGGCGAGGAGACGCACGAGCCTCAGGTCGCGCGGTTCGCCCTGAAGGCCGCAGTCGACGGCAAGCTTCCAGAACTCCGGCTCGCCGGGGCCGTCCACCTCCATCCGGCGCAGGCGCGCGAGCTGGCCCGGATCGAGCCGCAGCATCGCGGCGGCGAGCCTGGCGACGGTGGCGGCGGGGCCGTCCGTCTCCCGGGCCGGCGGGGTTTCGGGGGGCGGTTGGGATGCGGGGTGGGCTGTCGGTTCAGGCGGCATCGCTGGCGGTCCTCCCTTGCGGGGCTTGCGGGAACAGCTCCGGCCACGCATCACGCAGGGCGCGGGCGTAGAGCGCGCGGCGCGCCCGCGCCTCGGCGCGGTGGCGGTAGAGCGAGGGGGAGGGCATCGTCGGCAGGGCTTCGTCGAACAGCGCCCAGGTGTACTCCTTGAGCCGGGCCGCGAAGGCGAGCTCCGCCGCGCGTCTCGCCTCGGCGTCGGCCTCCTCGGCCTCGAAACGCGCCCACAGGTGCTCAAAGAAGATGTTGTCGGCGAAGCGGGCGAGACTGTCGCGCGCCGGGCGGGCGAAAGCATAGGCATCGCGCCGGATCCGCTCCCGCTCGCCCCCGGCGGCGGCCAGCACCAGCGCATAGGCGAGCGCCTTGTCGAAGGCGGCGACCGTGTCCGCCTGGGCCTTGGCCATCCGGTGCAGTTCGTCGCGAGAGGGACCGAGGGCGATCGCGGCCTTGCCGGCAACCGGAATGAGGCGGGACCTGTAGCCTTCGGTCTTGGAATTGCCCCGCGCCAGCGCCATGGCGACGATGGTCACGCCGGGGCCGCCGGCGCTCCCTTCGGCACCGGCCGGACGGGCCAGCGGCGGCACGGCCCAGGTGCCGGAAAACAGCAGCTCCATCAGCGTGGTATAGTCGAAGTCGCCGCCGGCGAGGGTGAAGCTCTTGGCCTCCGTCTTGTGGATCGGAGCCCAGGGGTCGCCGACGGCGCCTTTGAGGGGCTTGGCGTCGATGCGGGTGGCGGCCGAGGTGCCCTTGACGCCGGCCAGCACGCCGTCCCGCAGGCGCAGGCGGACACGGCGACAGACCTCGATGAACCAGATGTCGAGCTGCCGCGTGCGCAACTGCGCGCCCTCCGGCCAGGGCCGGGTCCAGGTCAGGCCGATGCCGCCCTGGTCCGGATAGTCGAGCGTGTGCCAGGCGGCGCGATTGCCCAGCAGCAGCCGGACGTCGCGGCGGATCCAGGCGCCGGGACGCGGCGCCATGTCCTTCGCCGAGGCGCCGCCGGCAAGGGGCGCCAGCGTCAGCAGCGCGCGCGAGGACGAACCGCCGTTCATGCGGGCGATGCCGTAATTGCCGGCGCCGCCAAAGCCTTCGCCGGTCTGCAGCGCGACAAGCGCGAAGATCCAGTCTTCCGGGGCGCCCTGCCGGGCAATGGCCTGTTTCAGGTCGTGGTTGCGCGAGGTGATGAGCAGGTCGAGCGCGTCCGCCGTCGGCACGTCATTGGGGAGCTTCACCCCGTCCGGCACCGGCGGCTGCAGGAAGGCGGGCCGCGACCGGTCGTCGACGACGAGGCACCAGGGCTCGTCCTCGGGAAAGTCGGGGGTGAGGCCGCGCAGCAGCTCGCGCCAGTCGTCCTCGCTCTCCGGCATGTCGGCGAGACCGGCCCGGTGCAGCGCCAGCGCGGCGAGCTGCACCAGGAACATGTGCCAGAACATCGCCTGATGCGGGCGCAGCGCGGGAAAGCCCGTCACCGCATCGCGGGCCAGCGCCGCGAGCACGCCGGGCAGCGTCAGCGCGCCGCAAGGCTCGGCGGTGATCAGCGGACGGGAGAGGAGGTTCAGCGGGGCGTCGGTCATGTGGTCCTCGCAAGGCCAAGCCGGCCATACAGGAAGGGCCTGCCGCCGGCCTCGAATCGGAGTGTGCCGTCTCCGGCGGGGGCCGGCCGCACCGGCTCGTCGGCGACGATGCCCTTGCTCCAGTGGGCGGGCAGGGTGATGCCGCCGATCATCCGGCCGAAGGGGCCGGGAACCGGCTCGGCGAAGCGGATCGATGCGCCTTCCGCCCCGAGCCGGGTGCGGATCTTTTCATCCTGGTCGGGAAAGAGGCCGATCTCGCTGAACGGGTCGGTGACCCGAAGCGCGACATGGCCGGCGCCGGCGGTGTCGGCGAGATCGCGGCCATACTGGGTGTTCCAATAGGCGGCCCAGGCCGGGCCGAGCTCGTCGCTCAGCGCCTCGAGCCGTTCGTCATGGGTGGCGCTTTCCACCAGCAGGCGGTTCATCCGCGGGATCACCCAGAGCGGATGATCGAGCACCAGCCGGCGGGTCAACTCGCAGGCATGCAGGTTGCGATAGACGCCGCCGCCGTCGCGGAAGCTGCCAAGGCCGTTCTCGAAGGCGGGGGCGACGAGAGGCGCCAGCCCGCCGGCCGGCGCCAGCACGATGCAGCGCGGGGCCTCGAAGCCTGCCGGCCGGGGCAGCGCATGCCGGTGCAGCCGGCCGATGCGCTGCAGCAGCACGTCGGCCGGGCAGAGGTCGGTGACCAGCATGTCGGCGCAGATATCGAGGGATTTTTCAGTTGTGCTTGTAGATATAACTATGACGCTACCGCGAGGACGAACGGCCGGGTCCGGCGAAAGGGCGGTCTCCACCGCGGTGTCGAGCAGTTCACGATCCTCGGGCGCGAAGCGGGAATGATGCAGCGCCGGGCCGCCCTCCACCTGCCACAGCAGGTCCCGGCCGTCCGCCGCGATCACGGCCTCGAGCGTTGCGACGGCGGCGGCGACGGTGTTGCGGATGACGAGGACCCTGGCGCCGCGCCGGGCGGCATCGAGGGCGATTTCGGCGGCCTGGTCCGCCTCCCAGGACGGGGCGAGCGTCATGGCGACGGCTTTCGCGCGGCCCTCGCTTTCTACGGCCTGGGGCATTTGCCGGTGCCTGCCCCAGAGAGCCGGATAGGGCGTGTCGGCGGCCTGCGCGAAGGGCGGCGGCCGCGTCCTGGCGCCGCCGAGCCAGCGGCTGCGCGCCGAGGCGCCGAGCGTCGCCGACATCAGCAGCGCATGGCCGCCGCGCCCAAGGTGGATGTCGAGCAGCAGCGACTGGATCGCCGACATGTAGGGGTCGGAGGCATGGACTTCATCGATCACGAGAAGGGATCGCGACAGGGCGGCGCCGCGCAGATGCGCGTGTTTCACCTGCAGCGCGGCGAGCATCACCTGGTCGACCGTGCCGATGGCGATCGGCGCGGCGAGATAGCGGCGGCCGCTCTCCGCCGCCCAGCGGGCGATCGCGGCCTGCTCGCCCGGATCGTCGTCCCACAGCACCTTGAATTCGGGCAGGGCCCGCCCCGTGGCGGTGCCGGCGGCGAGATAGCCGGGCACGGCGAGCACCGCCTGCGGGGCGCCGTCGCCGAACAGGCGCCGCATCGCCGCGTCGACGCGGCCATGGATCTGCTTGGCGGCGGCGCGGGTCGGCAGGGCGAAATAGAGACTGTCCACCTGCCCGGCGGCGAAGAGCCGGGCGAAGCGCCAGAGCGCGGCTTCGGTCTTCCCCGAGCCGGTCTCGGCTTCCAGGATGACCAGCGGATCGTCGAGCGGCCAGTCGGACAGGGCGGCCTGCGCCGGGCGGGGCGCGCCGTGCCGCGACAGGGCCGTAAAGATCCGGTCCGGCGCCGGCATCGCTGCGCGCCAGGGCTCCGTCACGAGGCCGACCCCGGACAGCATGGTGCCGGCACGGGCGCGCGCCGTTTCGATATAGTCGGGATCGAGCCGCGCCTGAAAGGCGAACAGGCGCGCATCGGAGCCGAGCCAGTCGGCAAGCGACAGCAGGCCGCACAGGAGATGCTGAAAGTCCGGCGCATCGGGCAGGGGCGGCTGGCCGCTCGACGCGAAGGCGGGGGCGAACCAGCGCCGCAGGCAGGCACCCATCTGCGCGCCGGCGGCCAGCGGATCGTAACCGCTGGCCGCCACCGGCTGCCAGTCCCGCGCCGCGCCGGACATGTCGAGGGCGAACGGCCGGCCGTGATGGGCAAGGACGGCGAGCAGGAGATCCGGCCCGACGCCCCAGTCCAGCAACTCGCCCAGGCAAAGGTGCTCCGCCATGCGGCCCTGGAACGGCCGGTCCCTTGCCATGAAGATCGACGCGCCTTCGCGCAAGTGGCCGCGCAGGGCAGCATGCCAGATCCCTTGCGGCCAGCCCTTGGCCTGGAAGCCGGGATGCAGCTTGCCGCAGTCATGCAGGAAGGCCAGCACGGCAAGCCGGCTGAGATCGGTCTCGGTCAGTTTTCGCGCCGCGGCGCGCTCCAGCCGCGCCCGCACCACCGGCAGGCGGACCAGCAGGTCGAAACAGGCCGCAACGTCAGCGCAATGGTGCAAGAGATGGTGGCGAGCCCCGTCTTGCAGTTTGCCCCAGGGCTCGCCAAGGTCAGTGTCGGTTACTGGCATGAAACGCCTAATGGAAAAAATATCAGTGCAACTTTGAAGACAGGGTAGAAGTGTCTTCTCCCTTGCGTCAAGACAGCAGACCTGTCCTGATTGCCCGCCGGCCGACCGGGCAAGGATCTATCCCCACGCGTGTGGGGGAACCGTTGCGCTGTCCGTCAGGAAAAGCGTGTCGGCGGGCCTATCCCCACGCGTGTGGGGGAACCCCCCACATGCGCTCGGGACCTGCCTCGGACGGGGGCCTATCCCCACGCGTGTGGGGGAACCCGTGCTGGTCGGCGGCGCAGAAGGACCCGCCGGGGCCTATCCCCACGCGTGTGGGGGAACCAGATCAAGGCGGGACGCGGGCGTGTCGCACTGAGGCCTATCCCCACGCGTGTGGGGGAACCGCGGCAGCGATTCCGGCTCGCGCAGCTTGTAGGGGCCTATCCCCACGCGTGTGGGGGAACCTGCAGGTATGCGATGCCGCCAATGGTCGCAGAGGGCCTATCCCCACGCGTGTGGGGGAACCGTCTCTCCCGGCTGTCACGTCCCCCATCAGACGGGCCTATCCCCACGCGTGTGGGGGAACCAGAAGCTGCTTTTTCGCCGCCTCAAGCTTCACGGGCCTATCCCCACGCGTGTGGGGGAACCCTCCAGAGCAAGCTGCGGCAGGCCTTGGACGAGGGCCTATCCCCACGCGTGTGGGGGAACCCTACGTTCTTCGGAATCGTCGGGCATTTTGCCGGGCCTATCCCCACGCGTGTGGGGGAACCATGGGAACAAGGGCCACTACTATCGGGTCTCTGGGCCTATCCCCACGCGTGTGGGGGAACCCTGCGCTCGCTGCCGGCCGGCGGGTCGCTGCTGGGCCTATCCCCACGCGTGTGGGGGAACCCATAGCCGCTGCTATCGGGCAGGACGATAGGGGGGCCTATCCCCACGCGTGTGGGGGAACCGACTTCGAAGACGACGACGAGGGGGGAGACTGGGGCCTATCCCCACGCGTGTGGGGGAACCCCTAGGGCCCAAGAGGTTGACTTTCCTCGACAGTGTCAAAGAACACCGGGTGGCCGGTTTGAAAAGCGAGGGGCAGGCCCCGCGCGCGGCAAGTCTATCGGCGGGCTCCGGCCGGGGTCAAGCTGGCCGCGTGCCGTGCCAGTGCCGGTACGTCCCGCGCCGCCTCAAAACTCCAGCAGGGCGTTGTCGATCACCTCCTTCATCACGAAGAAGGTGCGGGTCTGGCGGGTGCCGGGCAGGGCGATCAGCTTGTCGCCGTGCAGGCGGTTGAAGTCGGCCATGTCGCGCACGCGGATCTTCAGCATGTAGTCGAAATCGCCGGCGACCAGATGGCAGTCGAGGACGAAGGCGAGCTTGCGCACCGCCGCCTCGAATTCGCTGAAGCTCTCCGGCGTCGAGCGGTCCAGCACCACGCCGACCAGCACCAAGGAGCCGCGCTCGACCTTCTCCGGGGCGATCATCGCGCGCACGCCCCGGATATAGCCTTCGGCGAACAGCCGCTGGGTGCGCCGGTGACAGGTGGCCGGCGAGGTGTTGGTGCGCTGCGCCAGTTCCGCATTGGTCAGCCGGCCGTCCTCCTGCAGCAGCTTGAGGATCTTCAGGTCGGTGCGGTCGAGGCGACCTGCCGTGGAAGGATCTTTCATTTTATGTCTCTTGATCGAAAGCTTGCGGGGGATAACGGCGTTTTCATGCGGTCTGTATGGAGGTTCAGGCCTTGAATTAGAGAGCACATTTCACGGCTTCGTTGCTAGCTTTTTCGCCGGTTCCACAAGGCCCGCAACGGGCCCCTACCGGCGAGGACAGGCATGCTCGGGAAATTCGAACGCTATCCGCTCACCTTCGGCCCCACGCCCATCGAGAAGCTGGAGCGGCTGAGCCAGCATCTGGGCGGCAAGGTCGAGATCCATGCCAAGCGCGAGGACTGCAACTCGGGCCTCGCCTTCGGCGGCAACAAGCTGCGCAAGCTGGAATATATCGTGCCGGACGCCATCGCCAGCGGTGCCGACACGCTGGTCTCCATCGGCGGCGTGCAGTCCAACCACACGCGCATGGTGGCGGCGGTGGCGGCCAAGATCGGCTTCAAGTGCCGCCTGGTGCAGGAAAGCTGGGTGCCGCATGAGGACGCGGTCTATGACCGGGTCGGCAACATCATGCTGAGCCGCATCATGGGCGCCGACGTGCAAATGGTCGACGAGGGCTTCGACATCGGCATCCGCCGGAGCTGGGAAGAGGCGATCGCCGAGGTCGAGGCCTCGGGGGGCAAGCCCTACGCCATCCCCGCCGGCGCCTCGGTGCACAAGTATGGCGGCCTCGGCTATGTCGGCTTCGCCGAGGAAGTGCGGGCGCAGGAAGAGGCGCTCGGCTACAGGTTCGACTATATCGTCGTGTGCACGGTGACCGGCTCCACCCATGCCGGCATGCTGGTCGGCTTTGCCAAGGACGGGCGCGCGCGCAACGTCATCGGCATCGACGCCTCGGCAACCCCGGAACAGACCCGCGACCAGGTGCTGGAGATCGCCTCGCGCACGGCCGAACTGGTCGAACTCGGCCGGCCGATCGAGAAGGACGACGTGGTGCTGGTGGAAGATTATGCCTATCCGATCTACGGCGTGCCGTCGGACGAGACCAAGGAGGCGATCCGCCTGTGCGCGCGCCTGGAAGGCATGATCACCGACCCGGTCTACGAGGGCAAGTCGATGCAGGGCATGATCGACCTGGTCAAGAAGGGCTATTTCCCGGAAGGCTCCAAGGTGCTCTACGCGCATCTGGGCGGCGCCCCGGCGCTGAACGGCTACGGCTACACGTTCCGCAACGGCTGACGGGCCGCAACGGCTGACGGGCCGCAGCGGCTGACGGGCCGAAGGGCTGGGGCGTTCCCGGTCCTGGGATGAACGATAGACAGCGGGCGGGCGCGGGACGAGGGTTCCGCGCCCGTGCGCGTGTCCGGGACCCGAGCGGGGCCTGCGAGACGGGGCGGGAGAGGGGCCGGGTCAGGTGCGCCCGGGTCAGGTGCGCTCGGATCAGGCCTGGCCGATGCCGGAGAGATAGCTGACGAGGTCGGTCTCGGAGGTGGTCGGGCGGCCGAACAGATAGCCCTGGGCGAGATCGCAGCCATAGTGGCGCAGGAAGGCGAGCTGCTCGCGGGTCTCGATCCCTTCGGCGACGACGTCCATGCCGAGCGACTTGGCGAGGCTGATCACCGTGCGCACGATCACCGCGTCGTCGGCATCGGTCTCGATGTCGCGGACGAAGGACTGGTCGATCTTCAGCCGGTCGACGCGGATCCGCTTGAGATGGGCGAGCGAGGCATAGCCGGTGCCGAAATCGTCGAGCGCGATGCGGGTGCCGAACCTGCGCAACTCGCGCAGGGTCAGCGCGATGCGCTCGGCGGAGCGGCCGAGAATCACCGTTTCCGTCACCTCGATCTCCAGCCGCTGAGGCGGAAAGCCGTAGTCGCGCAGGGCGGCGGCGATGCTGGCGGCGAAGTCCGGCTCGCGAAGCTGGGCGGCCGAGACATTGACGGAGATGGTGCCGGGGTCGATGCCGGTGTCGGCGAGCCGGCGCGCCAGGCGCAGGGTGCGGGTGAGCAGCAGCCGGCCGAGCGGCACGGCAAGGCCGGTCTCCTCGGCCAGCGGAATGAATTCGGCCGGCGAGATCGCCTGTCCGTCCAGCGTCCAGCGGGCCAGCGCCTCGAAGCCCTTGTGACGGCCGCTGCCGGCCTCGACGATGGGCTGGAAGGCGACGCGCAGCGTGTCGGCGACGATCGCCCCGCGCAGCGCCTCGGCCAGGCTCTGGCGGCGTTCGCGCACCGCGCTCAGCGCCCGGGAAAAGAACACATGGGTCTGGCGCCCGGCGGCCTTGGCCTCGAACAGGGCGATGTCGGCGTGTTTCAGCAAGGTGTTGGGCGTGTCGCCGTCGCGGGGGAAGAGCGCGACGCCCATGGAGACGGTGGCCGAGAGATCCCGCCCGTCGATATGGACATTCTGGGACAGGCGCGCGTCGATGCGGGCGATGGTGTCGAGCACGGCCTGCTCGCCGGAGATCCGCGGCAGCACCACGACGAATTCGTCGCCGCCGATCCGCGCGACGACGTCGTCGCGCCCGGCGCTTTCGGTCAGCCGCTCGGCGGTGGCGCGCAGGAAGATGTCGCCGGCATCGTGGCCGAGCGTGTCGTTGATGTCCTTGAAATGGTCGAGATCGATCAGGATCAGCGCGCCGCCGGCGCGATCGGCAAGGCGCTGGCGCAGGGCCGTTTCGAGGCGGCGGCGCAGCAGGGTGCGGTTGGCAAGGCCGGTGAGCTCGTCGCGCTCGGCAAGCCGGCGGATCTCCTCGTCCTTCCTGCGCTGCTCGGTGACGTCGAGAATGACGGAGTGCCAGACCGTGTCGCCATTCGCCTCGCGATGCGGCAGGCCGCGCCCCTCCAGCCACTTGAAGCGGCCGGACGGCGTGGTCAGGCGCCAGATATAGTGCCAGGGCTTGAGGCTGCGCGCCGAGTCCACCACAGAGGCCCGCATCGGCGGCACGTCGTCGGGATGGATCATGTTCCAGATCGGCGTCGGATCGGTGTTGATCACCTCCGCCGGGAGCTCCCAGATGCCGATGCAGCCCGGCGTCATGTCGAAGATCTGGTGGGTGCCGTCGGTGCGCAGGCGATAGCGGAAGATCGCGCCGGGGATGTTCTCGGTCAGCGCCCGGAAGCGGGCCTCGCTGGCCTGCAGGTCGGCATAGGCCTGGATCTGCGCGGTGATGTCGGTGACGGTGATGTTCCAGGCATCGCCCGGCAGGTCCGGGCGGGGAAGGCCGCGGCCGACCACCCATTTCTCGGAGCCTTCGGTGCGGATGCGGAAGGTCGCCGACCACTCCGTCCGGCCTTTCCCGGCCTCGCGCAGCCGGTCGTGGAGATGGGGCAGGTCGTCGGGATGGATGCGGCGCCACAGGCGGCGCGGGCACTTGCCGATCTCCGGCAGGGACAGGCCCCACAGGGCTTCGCTGCTCTCGCTGAGATAGTCGATCTGGAACCCGCGCGAGGGGGTGCGCGACAGGCGCATGATGGCCACCGGCAGGAGATTGGTCAGCATCAACCGTGCCGCCGGGTTGTCGAGCGCAGGTGCTTTCGCGCTGCTGCGCTCATTGGATCCCGGTTTCGCCGATGTACTCGTCACGACTTCCGTCCGGCTCTTTCGCTGACATTCACCGGCCGTCACCGATCGGCGGATACCGACCGGCGGACGCCGACCTGACCTGTCGATGGTGCGGCGAACGGTTGCAGCCGCCAGCGCGCCACGGCCCCTCCGATGCGCGCCTGACGAGTGTAAGTCCATTATACGCATAATGAAAATTGATAATTCTGCCGCCGGGCCCGCTGATTTGGTTTTTGGTATACGCGCGTCTTACGCTGCACTTGCGCTCGCAAATTGCAAATCTCGCGCTGCGCGAGCCGGTGGACAGGCGGCCGCAGCACGCGGCTTGCGATTGCCCTGCGCCGTTGGCCAGCGCATGATCGGCGCATGATCGCGGACGGACTTCTGGCGCTCGGCGGGGTCGGGCTGTTCCTCACAGGCATGGTGATTCTGACCGACGGGCTGCGGGCGCTGGCCGGCGGCTCGCTGCGGCGCACGCTCGCCCGCATGACCGACAGCCCGGCCAGCGGCGTGCTGGCGGGCGCCGGCTGCACCGCCGTGCTGCAGTCGTCGAGTGCCACCACCGTCACGGCGGTGGGCTTCGTCGGCGCCGGCCTGATGACCTTTCCGCAGGCGCTCGGCATCGTGCTCGGCGCCAATATCGGCACCACCGCCAAGGGCTGGGTGGTGGCGCTGGTCGGCTTCAAGCTGGATCTCGGCATGGTGGCCCTGCCGCTGCTGCTGGCCGGCGCCCTGCTGCGGCTGCTGGGGCAGGGGCGGATGGCGCAGGCGGGCTGGGCGCTGACCGGCTTCAGCCTGCTGTTCCTCGGCGTCGACGCGCTGAAGGACGGGCTCGCCGCCTTCCAGGGCGTGGTGACGCCGGAGAGTTTTCCCGGCGACACGCTGTTCGGCCGGCTGCAACTGGTCGGCATCGGCATCCTGGTGACGCTGGTCACCCAGTCGTCGAGCGCCGGCGTGGTGATGGCGCTGGCGGCGCTCGCCGCCGGGTCGATCTCGCTGCCGCAGGCGGCGGCGCTGGTGATCGGCATGGACATCGGCACCACCGCGACGGCGCTGCTCGCCTCGCTCGGCGGCTCGGTGGCGATGCGGCGCACGGGCGTTGCCCATGTGGTCTACAACCTGATGACGGCGACGCTCGCCTTCGCGCTGCTGACGCCGTTCTCGATTCTGGCCGCGGGCGGCGGCGGCGGGGCGGGCGATGCGCAACTGGCGCTGGTCGCCTTCCACACCGGCTTCAACGTGCTCGGGGTGCTGGTGATCCTGCCCTTCGCCGGGACGTTCGCCAGGGTCATCGAATGGATGGTGCCGGACCGTCAACCGCTGGCCGCCGGGCGGCTCGATCCGGCACTGCTGGCCGAACCGGCGGCAGCGCTCGATGCGGCCGGGGTGAGCGCGCGCGAGCTTGCCGCCGGCCTCTTCACGGTGGTGGCGGACAAGCTGGAGGCGGACGAGCCGGACGCCGGCAATGGCCGGCTGGACGAGGTTGCGGCGGGCATTTCCGCCCTGCGGACCTATGTCGACGGGCTGCGCACCGACCGGGGCGACCGGGCGGCGCATTCGCGCAACCTGTCGCTGCGCCACGCGCTCGACCATCTGTCGCGGCTGTCGGCGCGGGCGGGGGAGGACCGGCGGATCACCGGGCTGCACGACGATGCGCGCCTCGGCCGGCGGGCGCACCTTTTGGCCGGCCTGGCGCGGCTGGCGGCGGGCCAGCTTTCGGACATGAGCAAGGTGGGCGCGCAGGGCGGCGGGGAGAGCGGCCGGCTGCCGGCGGAGGCGCGGCTCGCCCGGTTCCAGCACACCTTGCGCAAGCAGAGCGACCGGCTGCGCGCCGGGGCGATCGATGCCGCCGCGGCGCGCGAGATCGACGCGGAAACCGCGCTGGCCCGCCTCGACGGGCAGAGATGGCTGGCACGGGTCGCCCATCACCAGTGGCGGATCGTGCGCCATCTCTCCCGCGTGTGAGGTCGAGTGCCGGCTGCGAGGCTGGCGGCTGCCTACCAGCTCACGCCTTCGTCGGCGTAGAACGGGAACGGGCCGCGATGGCTCTCGACATAGGCCAGGTGGCTGACGACGCCGCTGTCTTGCGTGTGGCGGTGCAGGAAGAAGGCCGGCGGCTCCATCACGAACTGGCCTTCGCCCCGGTCGGCGAGGTCGAGAACCACCTGATGGGCGGTGCTCGGGCACAGGGTCATGATGGTGTTGCCGACAGCGGCGACGATGGTGCGATGGACATGGCCGCACATCACGCGCTGAACATGGGAATGCCGGGAGATCACCTCGGCGAAGGCATCGGAATCGGTGAGGCCGATCCTGTCCATGTGGCCGATGCCGGTGCGTGCCGGCGGGTGGTGCAGGGCGATGAGCGTCGGCCGGTCGCTGGCGGAGAGCGCCTGATCGAGCCAGGCGAGCTGCGCCTCGCCGAGCGTGCCGTGGGGCGCGCCGGGCACGGCGCTGTCGAGCGCGACCAGGCGCACGTCGCCGATATCGACGGCATAGTGCATCTTGCCGTTCTCGCCCTCGTTGATCGGGCCAACACCGATCAGCGTCTCGCGCATCATCGCGGTCGAATCATGGTTGCCGGGCAGCACATAGACCGGCGCCTTGATGCGGGAGATCAGCCGCTGCACGCCGGCATATTCGCGCAGGTCCGGGCCGTCGGCGAGATCGCCGGTGATCACCACGGCGTCGGGTTGCGGGTCGAGCGCGTTCAGCGCCTCGACGGCGCGGCGGGCGAGCATGTTGGTTTCGCTGACGCGGTAGCAGGCCAGTCCGCTCGGGCGCACATGCAGGTCGGTGATCTGGGCGATCAGGGTCATCAAGGTCTCCGTGAGGCAGTCGGGATGCGGGGAACGCGCTCGTCCGATTTAACGGATGTCCTGCGTCCGCGCGAGAGGAAGAGGAATGCGGCGGGATGCCGTGCGCGTGGACGGTTTCCCTTTTGCCCGCGCTCCTGTAGGAAACGCGCGAGAGGGCAACGCGGCCGCACGCCAGGCGGCTCTAGCAGGCGATCTTGACATGACGGATACACCGGCCGGTCAATCCACAGATACTCCGACGCGCAATCCGGGGACGCCGGAGGGCGCGTTCACGGGCATGTTCGCCGGCACCTTCACCGGGCGCTTCTCCGGCGCCGGCGGGCGCTGGCTGCGCCGGCTCGGCCATCGCGGCCTGGCGCCGCTGGCGCTGCTGCTGCTGTCGCTGGTGGTCTTCCTGCCCGGCCTTGTCCAGGTGCCGCCGCTCGACCGCGACGAACCGCGCTTTGCCCAGGCTTCCAAGCAGATGCTGGAGAGCCGCGACTTCGTCGACATCCGCTTCCAGGAGGAGGCGCGGCACAAGAAGCCGGTCGGCATCTACTGGCTGCAATCGGCGGCCGTGGAGATCAGCGGGCTCGGCTCGAACGCGCCGATCTGGGTCTACCGGCTGCCCTCGCAGCTCGGCGCGGTGCTGGCGGTGCTGCTGACCTACTGGTGCACCCGCGCCTTTGCCGGGCCGGTGATCTCGCTGTTCGCCGGGGCGCTGACGGCGGTAACGCTGCTGCTGGGGGTCGAGGCGCGGCTGGCGAAGACCGACGCGATGCTGCTGGCGACGATCCTGGCCGCGCAAGGGGCGCTGGCGCGGATCTGGCTCGACCGGGCGGGCGGCTGGCACAAGGGTCTGGCGGCGATCTTCTGGGCGGCGATGGCGCTGTCGGTGCTGGTCAAGGGGCCGGTCGGGCCGCTGGTCTCGGGCCTGACCCTCGTCGCGCTCTGCCTCGTCGGGCGCGAGGTCCGCTGGCTGAAGCGGCTTTATCCGCTGCCGGGCCTTGCCCTGTTCGTGCTGCTGGTGCTGCCGTGGTTCATCGCCATCGCGCTGCAGTCGGGCGGCGCCTTCTTCGCCGAGGCGGTGGGCAAGGACTTCCTGGCCAAGGTCGGCTCGGGCCAGGAGAGCCACGGCGCGCCGCCGTTGACCCATCTGGCCGCCGCGCTCGCCACCTTCTGGCCGCTGCCGGCCTTCACGCTGCTGGCGCTGCCGATGCTGGCGGGCCTGCGGCGCGCCCCGGCGGTGGTGTTCCTGCTGTGCTGGATCGTGCCGTCCTGGCTGGTCTTCGAACTGACCGCGACCAAGCTGCCGCATTACACGCTGCCGCTGCTGCCGGCCATCGCGATCCTGACGGCGCTGCTGCTGTCGCGCCTCGACGAGGCGGGCGAGGTGCCCGGCAAAGCCTGGCGGATCGGCGCGGCGGCGCTGTTCATCATCCCGGTCGCCGGCGTCGCCGTGGCCAGTCTCGCGCTGGCGCCGCTGCTCGGCGTCTGGCCGTCGCCGCCGGGGGTGGTGATCGCGCTGATCGCGCTGGTGCCGGGGCTGGCGGCGATGCGCCATCTGGCGCGCGGGGCCGCCGTGGCCGCGCTGCCCTCGGCGCTGGGCGCGGCGATCCTCGTCATCATCGCCACCTGGGGCTTCACCCTGCCGGGCCTGTCGCCGATCTGGATCAGCCCGCGGCTGGCCGAGACGGTGCGGGAGGTCGCCGGTTGCGACGCCCCGCAGGTGACCAATGTCGGCTTCAACGAGCCGAGCTACATCTTCCTGCAAGGCACCGACACGCTGCCGGCCTCCGTCAAGGACGCCGCCGGCTTCCTGATCGCGGGGCGCGGGGCGGCGGAGCGCGGCGAGCGCTGCCGGGTGGCGGTGGTCGAGGGGCGCGAGGAGCGCAATTTCCTCGACGCGATGGCCGAGCAGGGCTTTGCCGGTGCCGAGCCGGCGATCCGGCTGCAGGGCTTCAACATCAATGGCGGCAAGCGGCTCGACTTCGGCATCTACCGCGCCGCGGACCTGTCCCAATGACGGAGACACGCATGCAGGACCGGTCGGGGCTGGCGCCGGGCGAGACGGGACCTTCCGGAGAGACGGGGCCTGTCGAGCAGGCAGGCGCGTGGGCGCTGCGCCACTTGCGGCGGATGAAGGGCAATGCGCTGCGGGTGCGGGCGATCCTGCGCGGACGGTCGCAGCGCGCCGCCGGGGCGCGGCGGGCGCTGCGGCCCGGACACCGGCCGCAGGACGTGCTGGCGGTGATGCTGCTGACCGTCGGCATCGCCGCGATCGCCCTCGACATTCCGACCTATCCCTGGCTGCGGTCGCTGCCGGACGAGTACAAGCAGGCCTTCTCCGCCATCACCGATCTCGGCAAGGGCCACTGGATCCTGTGGACGACGGGGCTCTACTGCCTGCTGACGCTGGCGCTCGACTGGGACCGGCTGCGCTTCCGGGTGCGCGCGGCGCTGGCCCTCGTGTGGACCCATGCGGCCTTCATCTTCTCCGTGGTGGCGGCGAGCGGCATCGCCGTGCTGCTGCTGAAATGGCTTCTCGGCCGGGCCCGCCCGAAGCTGTATGAAGAGGTCGGGCCGGTGTATTTCGACGTGCTGTCGTTCAAGGGCGCCTATACCAGCTTTCCCTCCGGCCATTCGACGACGGTCGCCGCCTTCGCCACGGCGCTGGCGCTGATCTTCCCGGCCTATCGCTGGCTGATCGCGGTCTGCGCCTTCTGGATCGCCTTCAGCCGCATCATGGTCGGCGCGCATTATCCGAGCGACGTGATCGCCGGAACCCTGCTCGGCCTGACCATCGCGCTGGCGATGGGGCGCTGGATGGCGCGCCGGCGCCTCGGCTTCCATTTCGACGAGCACGGCGCGATCGAGCCGATCGCCGGACGGCGGAGCGCCGGGCTGGCGCTGGCGGGGCTGTGGCAGGGGGCGACCGGCCGGCGCGGCTGGCGCCGGGCGGTGCCGGCGCCGATCCTTTCCGAGACCCGCAAAGAGGCGGACTGACCATGACGGCTTCCACATCCGGCGCCAGCGCGCCGGAGACCGCGGTTCCGGAGACCCCGGCGCCGGAGATCCCGGCGCCGGACATCTCGGTGATCGTGCCGGCCAAGGACGAGCGCGACAACCTGCCGGAGCTGATCGAGGAGATCGCCGCGGCGCTGGACGGGCGCGGCTTCGAGGTGATCGTCGTCGACGACGGGTCGGGCGACGACACCGGCGAGGTGCTCGCCGAGCTGATGCGCAGCCGCCCGTTCCTGCGCGCCCTGCGGCATGCGGTGTCCTGCGGCCAGAGCGCCTCGGTGCGCAGCGGGTTGCAGGTGGCGCGCGGCGCGGTGGTGGTGACCATCGACGGCGACGGCGAGAACGATCCGGCCTATATCCCGGCGCTGATCGCCGCACTGGAGGCTGCCGGCGACGGCGTCGCGCTTGCCGCCGGCCAGCGCACCGGGCGCAAGGCAAGCTGGGCGAAGCGGCAGGCCTCGCGCCTTGCCAACGGGCTGCGCGGGCGGCTGCTGAAGGACCAGACGCGCGATTCGGGCTGCGGGCTGAAGGCGGTGCGGCGCGAGGTGTTCCTGCGGCTGCCCTATTTCGATAGCTGGCACCGCTTCCTGCCGGCCCTGGTGCTGCGCGAGGGCTACGGCGTCACCCATGTCGACATCGTCGACCGGCACCGCCGGCACGGCACTTCCAAATACGGCATTCTCGACCGGGCGCTGGTCGGCGTGCTCGACCTTTACGGCGTGTGGTGGCTGCGCCGCCGCCGCAAGCGGGTGCCGCAGGTCAGCGAGATCACCGTTCGCGACCGGGCGATGCCTGAGGAAACAGGGATATGACTGGCATGCTGAGCGATCTTCTCGCCTGGTTCCATCTGGTGTTCATCCAGCGATTCGACGGCTGGGTGGCGCTCGGCTTCGTCGCCCAGGCGATGTTCATGATGCGCTTCGTGGTGCAGTGGATCGCCTCGGAGCGGGTCGGCCGGTCGATCGTGCCGGTGGCCTTCTGGTTCTTCTCCATCGCCGGCGGCAGCCTGCTGCTGGTCTATGCGATCCAGGCCGGCGATCCGGTGTTCATCGCCGGGCAGGGGCTGGGGCTGGTGATCTACTTCCGCAACATCTGGCTGATCTTCCGCGAGAAGCGGCAGGACCCGAACATCTGAGGCGCGCGAGAGGGCGGTTGCCGCCCCCTCACATGGGGTTTCTTGAGGCCCGTGCGGCTCAGCCGCGCAGCGCCGCGAAGCCCGCTTCCAGATCGGCGCGGATGTCGGCGGTGTCCTCCAGGCCGATATGCAGGCGCACGCTGGGGCCCCCGGTCGGCAGCGGCGTTGCCGTGCGCGCGCCCTTGAGCCGCACCGGAATGGCGAGACTTTCGAAACCGCCCCAGGAATAGCCGAGGCCGAACAGCTCCAGCGCGTCGAGGAAGGCGTGGCTCTGCGCCTCGCTGACGCTGTCGACGAAGTCGAAGGCGAAGAGGCCGGAGGCGCCGGTGAAGTCGCGCTTCCAGATGGCGTGGCCCGGATCGCTCTCCAGCCCCGGATGGCGCACGCGGGCGACCTCGGGGCGCTCTTCCAGCCAGCGGGCGATCTCGAGCCCGTTCTCCATGTGGCGGCGCAGGCGCACTTCCAGCGTGCGCAGGCCGCGCAAGGCCAGATAGACGTCGTCCGGTCCGACATGCATGCCGAGCGCGCCGTGGGTCTCCTTCAGGCGCGGCCAGGCCCGCTCGCTCGCCGCCACCGTGCCGAGCATCGCGTCGGAATGGCCGATCAGATATTTGGTGCCGGCCTGCACCGACAGGTCGACGCCATGGCCGATGGCATCGAAGAAGACCGGCGTTGCCCAGGTGTTGTCCATGATCACCAGCGCGTCGCGCGCATGGGCGACACTGGCGATCGCCGGAATGTCCTGCATCTCGAAGCTGAGCGAGCCCGGCGCCTCGGTCAACACCGCGCGGGTGTTGGGCCGGAACAGCGCCTCGATGCCGGCGCCGAGCGCCGGGTCATAATAGTCGACGGCGACGCCGAAGCGGGTGAGGGTGGTGTCGGCGAAGTGGCGCGTCGGGCCATAGGCGCTGTCGGTGATCAGCACATGGTCGCCGGCCGACAGGCAGGACAGCAGCGCCACCGCGACCGCATTGAGCCCGGAGGCGGCAAGACGCACGCCGGCCGCGCCCTCCAGTTCGGCGAGTGCCTCTTCCAGCGCATCGGTGGTCGGATTGCCGCGCCGGGCATAGTGATAGGTCTGACCGCCGGACAGCATGGTCGCGCAGTCCGGAAACAGCACGGTGGAGGCGTGAACCACCGGCGGATTGACGAATCCGTGGAACGCACTGGGCTCCCGACCTGCGTGAGAGAGCTTCGTGGCAAGACCACGGGCGCGGTTCGACTGGGACGCAGACATGCACTACCTTTCGCGGGATGTTGACTGGATTTTCAGATAGCGAAAAATTTTTCGCAAATCGTACCTTACGGTGCGTCGGGCTCTTGACCCTTAGCGATAAATGCCATCGAATGCACTCATGAGATGACGGTGGCATTTCCGACGGCCAGATAACAACAAGGCTGCGGACATGCCGGGAGGGGGTATCCTGTGCCGACACTGCTTTTCGCAGACGCAACATGGCCGCATCCTGTATCCCGCGCGCGTGATCTCGAAAAAACCCAGAATAGACAGGGCAAAAGAGAAGGCTGCATATCCATGACGCATAAACTGCTTCCGATCGTGCTCGGCGCGGCGTTCGGCCTGACGGCCACCGCTGCGTCCGCCGCGACGCTCGACGACGTCAAGGCGAAGGGCTTCCTGCAGTGCGGCTCCAACACCGGCCTCGCCGGGTTTGCCGCTCCGGACGACAAGGGCGAGTGGACCGGCATTGACGTCGAGATGTGCCGGGCCATTGCCGCGGCGATCTTCGACGACGCCAACGCCGTCAAGTTCACCCCGCTGACCGCCAAGGAGCGCTTCACCGCGCTGCAGACCGGCGAAGTCGACGTGCTGGTGCGCAACACCACCTGGACGATGAGCCGCGACACGACGCTCGGCCTGAACTTCACCGGCGTCAACTACTATGACGGCCAGGGCTTCATGGTCCGCAAGTCGCTCGGCGTCTCCTCGGCGCTGGAGCTGTCGGGCGCCTCCGTCTGCGTGCAGACCGGCACCACCACCGAGCTGAACCTGACCGACTACTTCCGGGCCAACGGCATGGAGTACAATCCGGTCGTGTTCGAGAAGCTCGAGGAGGTGAACGCCGCCTACGACGCCAACCGCTGCGACGTCTACACGACCGACGCCTCGGGCCTCTACTCGATCCGCCTGCAACTCACCGATCCGGGCGAGCACATGGTGCTGCCGGAGATCATCTCCAAGGAGCCGCTCGGCCCCGCCGTGCGCCAGGGTGACGACCAGTGGTTCAACCTGGTGAAGTGGGTCCACTACGCCATGCTGAACGCTGAGGAACTCGGCGTGACCTCGGCCAATGTCGAGGAGATGAAGGGGTCCGAGGACCCGAACGTGCGCCGCCTGCTCGGCACCGAAGGCAATTTCGGCGAGTCGATCGGCCTCAGCAACGACTGGGCGGCCCGCATCATCAAGCATGTCGGCAACTACGGCGAAGTCTTCGACAAGACCGTCGGTCCGGAGACCCCGCTCGGCATCGCCCGCGGCGTGAACGCGCTGTGGTCGAAGGGCGGCCTGCAATACGCTCCGCCGATCCGCTAAGACGATGACCGGACCCGGCGCGATCCTCGCGCCGGGTTCTTCCGCTGTGGTCACCCGCATCCGAAGGTCGTCCCGTTTGGCGGCAGGCTCGCAACGAGCCGGATGAAAAGGGCGACCGGCAAGTTTACGGTTCCGGTGCGGTTCTCGAGTTTGACAGACGCTCTGGCGGTCGCCGCCAAACGAGGCGTGGTTCAAAGTCGCCACACCGGGATGCACACCACGTGACCGAGTTCGGAACACCGGACCGGCCAGGCCCGAAAACGGGCCGGTGATTTAGGGGTTGCGCTGAGAACAGCGGATTTCGGGTAACGCTGAACACAGCGAACCGGCGAGGGGAACCTGTCTGACATGACACCTGCAAGCTCTGCCGAGCGCGAGCAAGCAGGCGGCGGATCCGGCGCATCCTGGTTCTACAATCCGCGCGTGCGCGGCATTGTCTTCCAGGTCCTGGTCGTCGCCTTCCTTTTGGGGATGCTTGCCTACTTCGCCCAGAACGCGAAGATCAACCTGGAACGGGCGGGGATCGCCTCCGGCCTCGGATTTCTCTCCGAGCGCGCCGGCTTCGACGTCTCCCAGTCGCTGATCCAGTATTCCAACGACAGCACCTATTTCCGCGCCTTCCTGGTCGGGCTGTTCAACACCCTGCTGGTGGCGGTGATCGGCATCGTGATTGCCACGGTGCTCGGCTTCATCGTCGGCATCGCGCGGCTGTCGAAGAACTTCCTGATCCGCCAGATCGCCACCTGGTATGTGGAGATGCTGCGGAACATCCCGCTGCTGCTGCAACTGCTGTTCTGGTACAAGGCGGTGCTTTCCGTGCTGCCCTCGCCGCGCCAGTCGCTGGAGCCGATATCGGGGGTCTATCTCAACAATCGCGGCCTGATCCTTCCCGAGGTGATCGGCCAGCCGGGCTCGTCCGCCATCCTGTGGGCGCTGCTTGCGGCCATTGCCGCCTCCATCGGCATCTCCCGCTGGGCGCGCAAGCGGCAACAGGCGACCGGCCAGCAGTTCCCGAGCGTCTTCGTCGGGCTCGGGCTGATCATCGGCCTGCCGCTGCTGGTCTTCCTGGTCACCGGCATGCCGGTGGACCTTGCCTATGCGGAACTGGCGGGCTTCAACTTCCGCGGCGGCGTCGTCATCATCCCGGAATTCATGGCCCTGCTGCTGGGCCTTGCGCTCTACACGGCGGCGTTCATCGCCGAGATCGTCCGCGCCGGCATCCTCGCCGTCTCGCACGGCCAGACCGAGGCGGCCTATTCGCTGGGTCTGCGGCCCCGGCGCACCCTGCAGCTCGTCATCATCCCGCAGGCGATGCGGGTGATCATTCCGCCGCTGACCAGCCAGTTCCTCAACCTGACCAAGAACTCCTCGCTGGCGGTGGCCATCGGCTATCCGGACCTTGTCGCGGTGTTCGCCGGCACGGTGCTGAACCAGACCGGCCAGGCGGTGGAGGTGATCATCATCACCATGCTGGTCTACCTGACCCTGTCGCTGCTCACCTCGGGCTTCATGAATTGGTACAATTCGCGCATGGCGCTGGTGGAGAGGTAGGGCGATGAGCGTGTCGAAAATCGCCTATGTGCGAACCGACGAGGCGCCGCGCATGCCGCCGCCCGTCTCCGAGACCGGGGTTGTCGGCTGGGTCCGGCAGAACCTGTTCGACAGCGTCGGCAACGCCATCATGACGGTGCTGGGCATCGCCATGCTGGCCTTGATCCTGCCGCCGACGATCAACTGGCTGTTCATCGACGCGGTGTGGACCGGCTCGAACCGGGAGGCCTGCGTCGTGGAAGGGGCGGGGGCCTGCTGGGCCTTCGTCAACGCCAAGTTCGCCCAGTTCATGTATGGCCGCTACCCGATCGCCGAACGCTGGCGGGTGGATCTCACCGGCCTGCTGCTGATCGCCGGCCTGGTGCCGGCGGCGATCCCGCGGGTGCCGTTCAAGCGCGAGACGGTGCTTTACCTGCTCGTCGTCTTCCCGATCGCCGGCTTCATCCTGCTGACCGGCGGCAATGTCGGCCTCTCGGGCAATTTCTGGATCGGCCTCGCCGTCCTGGCGGCGCTGTCGCTGGCCGTGGTGGCGCTGATCTGCCGGAATGCCGGGATCGCGCCGGCCTCGCCACTGACGGTGGTCGCCGGCTTCTACCTGGCGCTGGCACTGGTCTTCGCCGTCATCTCCTACGATTTCGGCCTGAGGTCGGTGGAGACGCAGCTCTGGGGCGGGCTGCTGGTGACGCTGGTCGTCGCCATCGTCGGCATCGTCGCCTCCTTCCCGCTCGGCATCCTGCTGGCGCTGGGACGGCGGTCGAAGCTGCCGGCGGTCAAGCTGGTCTCGGTGATCTTCATCGAGTTCTGGCGCGGCGTGCCGCTGATCACCGTGCTGTTCATGTCCTCGGTGATGCTGCCGCTGTTCCTGCCCGACGGGGTCAACTTCGACAAGCTGCTGCGGGCGCTGATCGGCGTCGCGCTCTTCGCCTCCGCCTATATGGCCGAGGTGGTGCGCGGCGGCCTTCAGGCGATCCCGAAGGGGCAATACGAGGCGGCCGACGCCATGGGCCTGTCGTTCTGGCAGGGCATCGGCCTCGTCATCATGCCGCAGGCGCTGAAGCTGGTCATTCCGGGCATCGTCAACACGTTCATCGGCCTGTTCAAGGACACCAGCCTGGTGCTGATCATCGGCCTGTTCGACCTGCTCGGCATCGTCTCGCTGAACTTCTCGGACGCCAACTGGGCCTCGCCCAACACGCCGGCGACGGGCTTCGTCTTTGCCGCCTTCGTCTTCTGGATCTTCTGCTTCGGCATGTCGCGCTATTCCATCTACATGGAGCGCCGCCTGCACAGGGGCCACGCGCGCTGACGCGCGCGGCCCCGCGAAGCCGACACAACGTTTGGAGCTGGTCATGACTGAAAACGCTATCGACGCTGCCGAGATCCATGCGAACCGCAGCAAGATGACGGTGTCGGAGACCGACGTCGCCATCGAGATCACCAACATGAACAAGTGGTACGGCGAATTCCACGTGCTGCGCGACATCAACCTCAAGGTGATGCGCGGCGAGCGCATCGTCATCTGCGGCCCGTCCGGGTCCGGCAAGTCGACGATGATCCGCTGCATCAACCGCCTGGAGGAGCACCAGAAGGGCTCGATCATCGTCGACGGGATCGAGCTGACCGACGACCTCAAGAAGATCGACGAGATCCGCCGCGAGGTCGGCATGTGCTTCCAGCACTTCAACCTGTTCCCGCATCTGACGATCCTGGAGAACTGCACGCTGGCGCCGATCTGGGTGCGCAAGATGCCCAAGGCCAAGGCCGAGGAAATCGCCATGCACTACCTGGAGCGGGTCAAGATCCCGGAGCAGGCGAAGAAGTATCCGGGCCAGTTGTCCGGCGGCCAGCAGCAGCGCGTGGCGATCGCCCGCTCGCTGTGCATGAGCCCGAAGATCATGCTGTTCGACGAGCCGACCTCGGCGCTCGATCCGGAGATGATCAAGGAAGTGCTCGACGTGATGGTCAGCCTCGCCGAGGAGGGCATGACCATGCTCTGCGTCACCCACGAGATGGGCTTCGCCCGCCAGGTCGCCAACCGTGTCATCTTCATGGATGCCGGCCAGATCGTCGAACAGAACGAGCCGGAGCCGTTCTTCACCAATCCGCAGCACGAGCGGACCAAGCTGTTCCTCAGCCAGATCCTGCACTGACGCCGGGTCGCCTGGCGCTGTCGGGGGGCGGCGCCGGGTGCTCGCCATGCAGATGGGGGGCATCGGGGAACGGAGAAGGCGCGGGCCGCGGGCCCGCGCCTTTTTTCGTTTCGGGGGGGCCGCAAGGCCCGCGCCTTTTTCCGTTTTGGGGGCCGCAAGGCCCGCGCCTTTTCGTTTTGGGGGCCGCAAGGCCCGCGCCGCCATCGCCGCTCCACTGCGCCCCGGTCAGGCCGGCTGCAGGCGGTCCATCAGCAGCTTGAAGACATCGACGGGCCGGTACGGATAGTCGAGGAAGCCGTCGATGCCGGTCTCCATCAGGCCGGCGCGCAGCGAGTCGTTCATGCTGGCGGGCGCCAGCAGCACCATCTTGCCCTGCGGCGGGCGCACCCCCGTGCGGGTCATGTATTGCAGGAAAAAGTGGACGATCTTGCTGTAGACCAGCAGGACGATGTCCTGGCTGTCGAAGTTGTAGCTCTTGTGCTTCAGCTTGTCCTCCGGCACCAGGGTGATCTCGCAGCCCAGTTCCTCCAGCGCCGCGCGGATCGGCTCGATGACCTTCGGCAAGCCGCTGATGATGGCGACGCGCAGCGGGCCGCGCGACTGCCGGGTCTGGCGGATGGCCTGCTCGATCTGCATGAGCTGCGCCCGGTGCGCGCTGTTGATGCGGTCGACCTCCTTCAGCCGCGCCTCCACCGTTGCCAGCAGCATGTCGAAGTCGAGCGGCTTGGTCAGGTAGTCGTCGGCGCCGAGCTTCTTGCCCTTGATGATGTTCTCGCGCGTGGCAAGGGCGGTGAGGAAGATGAACGGCACGCGGATGAGCTGCGGCAGCTCCCTGCGGACGCAGGACAGGAGTTCCGGCCCGCTCATCACCGGCATCATCATGTCGCACAGGATCAGGTCCGGCGTCTGCCGTCGCAGGCAGTCCAGCGCCTCCTTGCCGTTGCCGGCGCCGAGCACCTCGTAGCCGGCGTCCTGAAGTTCCTCCTGCAGATCGTCCAGCAGCAGCGTCTCGTCCTCGACGCACAGGATCCTCGGCTTGCGGGTCATCTGACGGCCTCCTTTTCGGTGACGGTTCCGGCGCGGGCGGGGGTGCGGGGCAGGCGGATCTCGACGACCGTGCCGCTGCCCACCTCGCTGGTGACGGTCAATCGGCCGCGATGCTCGGACACGACCATGTCCGTCATGTGCAGGCCGATGCCGGTACCGGGAATGCCACTGGACGTGGACGCCCGGTAATAGCGGTTGAAGATCTTCGGGATCTCGTCGGCCGGAATGCCGAGGCCGTCATCCTCGAAGCGCAGGACGGCGAAGCGGCCCTCGGTGAAGCCGCGCACCCGCACCTCGCTGCGGCCGGGCGAATATTTGATGGCGTTGGACAGGATGTTGCCGACGCATTGCTCGATCAGCCGGCTGTCGATACTGGCGCTCTCCGGCAGCCGGTCGACATCGATGTCGATCCGGTGGGTGGCGCAAAGCCCCTGCTGGCGGCGGCAGATCTCCTCGATCATCTGGCGCAGCGGCGTGGCCTTGCGCTGGATCTCCAGCGTTCCCGACTGGTGCTTGGTGAAGTTGAGGAAGCGGTTGATCAGATATTGCATCCGGTCGACCGATTCCCGGATGTTGGTCAGGCGCTTGACCAGGGCGTCGGTGTCGGGCATCGGCTCGGGGACCAGCTCGACATAGCGGTCGAGCAGACGGCGCAGCCGCTGGGCGTTGCTGTCGATGATGGCGAGCGGAGTGCGGAACTCGTGCGAGGCCATCGACACGAACTCGCGCTGCATCTCGTTGATGTGCTGCTCGTTGCGCAGCATCTTGACCAGCTTGTCGGTGTGCTGCTGCAGCGTCCGGTGCTGGATCTTGTAGGTGGTGATGTCGGCGAAGCGGTAGATCAACGTGCCGTTGTTGCCCGTCGCACGGCGGCTGACGCGAAACCAGCTATCGCCGAAGGCGAACTCGCACGGGATCTCCGGATCGTCCTCCAGGCCCTCGAGGGCTTCGGCCAGGCCGGCCGGGCCGAGCCGCTGCATCACCTCGACGATATCGGCATTGGCGTCCTTCCAGGGGGTCTCGCTGGGGAACAGCCGGTCGAACGTGTCGTTGGTGAGCATGATGCGGCCGTTGTCGCTGACGACGACGAGGCCGTCATTGACGGCATTGATCGTGCTGACCAGGAGGTCGCGCCCGCGCCGCAACTCGGCGGTGCGTTCCTCCAGCCGCTCCTCCAGGATGTCGCGCGCCTCGGCGACGGCGTCGTTCCGCCGCCGCGCCTCGGTGACGTCGGTGTAGATCGTCACGAAGCCGCCGTCGGCCATCGGCGTGCCCTGGACCCTGAGCACCGTCCCGTCGGGGCGCCGGCGCTCGAAGTCGAACATCTCCCGGCTGAGGGCCAGGGCAAGGCGCTGGCGCACATGCTCCTCGGGGTCGCCGGGACCGTATTCGCCGCGCTGCGCGACGAAGCGCAGGACTTCTTCCAGATCGGGGGTGCTCTCGATCAGCTCCTGCGGCAGGTCGAGCAGCCGGCAGGCCGTCTCGTTGACCAGAACCAGGCGCAGTTGCGGGTCCATCACGGTGATCCCCTGATGCATCGTCGCCAGGAGATGCCGGAGTACGGCGCTTTCGGAGCTTCCCTTCCGGATGAAATGACGCAAGTGACAGCCTCATCGTCGAGTTGGTCCTTCCCGAAATACAGTCTGAACAAAACTCGCGGTGATTCTAAGCGGAAACCGTCATCTGGCTTAACAATGTCTTTTTGTTCCCTAGGGGAAATACTGAGTTTCATTAGGCTCCTACGCCGGCCGTTCGGGCCGCCGCGGTCCCTCCTCAGCGGGGCGGCAGCGAGGGGCGCAGCGCGACCGCCTCGGCCGCCGCGAGCGTGTTTGCTTCCAGTCTCCCGGCGAAGGCGAGGGCCTCCTCGAGCGGCATCGCCCTTGCGTAGAACCAGCCCTGGATGATGTCGACGCCGCAGGCGGTGACGAGGTCGGCCTGGTCCTGCGTCTCGACGCCTTCGGCGACCACCTTGTAGCCGAGGTCGTGGCACAGGCTGGTGAGCTTGCGGTAGACGATGCGGCCGCGCTCGTCGGCGGCGCTGAGCAGCAGCGAGCGGTCGAACTTGACGGTGCCGACCGGCAGGTCCGCCAGCAGGTTGAAGTTGGAGTGGCCGGCGCCGAAATCGTCGATGGCGACGCTGAGGCCGGCATCGGCGAGACGCTGCAGGTTGTCGACGATCGCCGGATCGTTGCGCAGGCCCCGCTCGATGATCTCGAAGCTGACCGGCATGCCGGTGAAGGCGCGCACCAGCCAGTCGACCGCGGCGCCGTCGGCGATCGTGTCGGGATGCAGGTTGATGCAGAGCACCATGTCGCGATCCGTCTGCAGCAGCACGGGCAGGTCCTGCAGCACCTGGCGGCAGACCCAGCGGTCGATCAGATGGGCAAAGCCGGCGTTTTCCAGCGTTTCCAGGAAATACGGGCCGACGAAGCCGCGCCCCTCGACCCAGACGCGCAGCAGCGCCTCGAAGCCGATGCAGGCACCGGTGCGTGCGTCGATCTCCGGCTGGTAATGCAGGGCGAGCTGGTTCTCGCGCACGAAGTCGACGGCGTCGCGGGCGGCCTCGCTGTTGCGCAGCAGCGTCGATTGCTGGTCGAGCACGGTGCGGCCGTGCTGGCGGCGCAGATGGTCGTCGAAATCGGCGCCGTCATTGAGCAGTGCCTGGTCCTGGACGCCGCCGCGGGCCCGTCCGTAGCGCAGCACGAAGGGCGCGTAGAGCAGGGTGCTCATCGCCAGCAGGCCCATCTGCAGCAGCACCGTCCAGGCCTCGCCGGTCTGCAGGTAGACGTTGAGGAACAGCGGCGTCACCCAGGGAACCTCGGCCGAAAAGGCGGTGAGGCCGATCTGGGTGATCGCGGTCATGGCGACGACCTGGCAGGCGATCGGCACCAGCACGAAGGGCGGCAGCAGGCGCAGGTTCAGCACGATCGGCAGGCCGAAGACCAGCACTTCCGAAATGTTGAACAGCGTGAAGGGCAGGGCGACGAGGGCGATCGAGCGCATGTGCGGGTGGCGCGAGAACAGCAGGATGGCCAGCGCCAGGCCGAGAGTGGTGCCCGATCCGCCGAGATTGACGAACGAGGTCATGAACATGTCGCGCGTCAGGCCGCCGACGATCTCGGCCGAGCCGAAGTCCGGCGGCACGGCGAGATAGGCGAGGTTGGTGCCGTGCAGGCCGAAGAACCAGATGGCCTGCGAGCCGGCGAGATAGAGCGTCAGCGCCAGTTCCGAACCGAAGCCGAGAAAGCTCGGAGCGAGCCAGCCATAGGCGATGGCCGCCGCCTCGTGCAGCAGGTTCAGGAGGCCGAGCGTGGCGATGAAGCCGATCAGCGCCGGCAGCGCCATGTTGAGCGCGTTCTGGAGGTTGTAGCTCAGCGCGCCGTGCTGGAGG
The DNA here is from genome assembly GCF_900185725.1 of Stappia sp. TSB10P1A. Taxonomy (GTDB): domain Bacteria; phylum Pseudomonadota; class Alphaproteobacteria; order Rhizobiales; family Stappiaceae; genus Stappia. The sequence continues at coordinate 185,300 of NZ_FYAU01000035.1, forward strand.
CGCGGGAATGGCAGCCGGGCGCAGGCGCGCAGCATCAGCAGCGCCAGCAGCGGCGCGACCACCGCGTTGAGGGAGGCAAGGGCCGTGGCCTGCGGATTGCTGATCCCGGTGGTGCCGTAGCTGTCGAAGAAGAACACGGCGAGCGCCAGAGCCGCGCCGGTCACCCGGTCGATCCTGAACAGGATGGAGAGCTGGTAGGCCACCGAGATCGCCAGCACCACCGGCATGGCGATGTCGAGCACATTGGTGACCTCGGCCAGCGTCTCCGACGGCAGGAAGGGGATGGCGAGGCCGCTATACAGGAGCGCGAAATCGATCAGCCGCAGCGCCGAGATCAGGACGATGATGGGCACCAGCGCGATGAACGCTTCCTGCAGCGAGAACCGTATATTTTCGGCGAAACCGAGAAACGATTTCATCATTCGGCGTCCATTTCCCGCTGCGGACCCGATCTTGCGGTCCAGCCAACTCGGCAGCGAGCCTAAACAGCCAATCGTTAATGCGTTCTGCATGACCGCCGGCTGGCTGCCGTTCTTCACTGCTTCCTCCGGTGCCGGTGGGGGGGCGTGTCGCTCCGTCCGCGTCCTACCTGCGAGGGTGGGCGCGTGCCCGCCGTTCCGCCATGCGCGCCTGCCTCTCCCGGCGTCTGCCTCTCCCGGCGTCTTCCCGGACGAGGCCGAAGGCCGACGATCCGGGACCGGAGAGCCACGAACGTTCGTGGGGATGGCCGGGAGCGTTTCGGGCAGGCCCTCGGCTCGCCGGTCCCGGCTCGGCGCGCCGTCCGGGAGGACGCGGGGAGGGGCTGTGCCGGAGGATGAAGGGGGTCAGGAACGGACACGGCAAGCGCCGTCAGGCGGATGTGAGACGGAAGGCGTTCGCTCCATTCCACGGCTGTCATACCTGCGAAGGCAGGTATCCAGTATCCGCTGGGGCTGCATGATTGTGCGAGGGCAGCAGCCTCCGACCGCCTGGCGGTAGCGCCGAAGCTTGAGCCTCGCGACCTGTGGTTACTGGGTCCCGGTCTTCGGCAAGCCGAAACCGGGACGACAGGCCGAGTGTGGGGCTAGTGCGGGCGTGTCCTCGCCGCCTCTCTGGCAGCCAATAGACCCCGGCTCTCCGGCTTCGCCTGCGGCCGGGGTGACATCCGTGGGTTGGGTGACCGGCGCGTGCTTGCGCGCGACCGGGGGAGACCTCCGAGATGGGGCGAGGTCGCGCCTCATTCTCAGGCCGTCATCCCGGCCGCGCGCAGCGCAGCGCCGGGACCCATTGGCGCCCTCAGCGGACATTTGTCGCACATGCCTCTCTTCTAGCGTCTTCCCGGACGAGGCCGAAGGCCGACGATCCGGGACCGGAGAGCCACGAACGTTCTTGGGGAGGGCCGGGAGCGTTTCGGGCAGGCCCTCGGCTCGCCGGTCCCGGCTCGGCGCTGACGCGCCGTCCGGGAGGACGCGGGGAGGGGCTGTGCCGGAGGATGAAGGGGGGCAGGAACGGACACGGCAAGCGCCGTCAGGCGGATGTGAGACGGAAGGCGTTCGCTCCATTCCACGGCTGTCATACCTGCGAAGGCAGGTATCCAGTATCCGCTGGGGCTGGTGGTGGCGTGACGGCGGCAGCCTCCGACCGCCCGGCGGCAGCGCCGAAGCTTGAGCCTCGCGACCTGTGGTTACTGGGTCCCGGTCTTCGGCAAGCCGAAACCGGGACGACAGGCCGAGTGTGGGGCTAGTGCGGGCGCGTCCTCGCCGCCGCTCTGGCAGCCAATAGACCCCGGCTCTCCGGCTTCGCCTGCGGCCGGGGTGACATCCGTGGGTTGGGTGACCGGCGCGTGCTTGCGCGCGACCGGGGGAGACCTCCGAGATGGGGCGAGGTCGCGCCTCATTCTCAGGCCGTCATCCCGGCCGCGCGCAGCGCAGCGCCGGGATCCATTGGCGCCCTCAGCGGATATTTGTCGCACATGCCTCTCCCCGCGTCTTCCCGGACGAGGCCGAAGGCCGACGATCCGGGACCGGAGAGCCACGAACGTTCGTGGGGAGGGCCGGGAGTGCTGCCGAAAGGCTCTCGGCTCGCCGGTCCCGGGTCGCGGCTGCGCCTTGCCCGGGATGACGAAAAGAGAGGGCGCGCGGGCGGACGAAACGCGAAGGCGGCGCGCGGGATGACGAACGCGAGGGCGCGCGGGAGGACGCACGGAGACGGACGAGCGCGGGAGGACGCAAAAGGAGGGCGGCGCGTCCCGCGCGCCGATGCGTGGCCGCCGCCCCTTTGCTCGTCCCGCCCGTCGCGGGCGGGTCAGTGCGAGGTGACCAGTCGCGCCCGGCCGGCCATGCGGGCGCTCTGCTTGCGCCCGCCCTGCGCCCAGAAATAGGACTGGCGCTCCTCCGTCGGAGTGCAGTTGTAGCGCTCCCGGTAACACTTGGTGAAATGCGAGGTGGAGGCGAAGCCGCAGGCGATGGCGACGTCGAGCACCGGCCGGTTGGTGCGCCGCAGCAGGTCGCGCGCCGTCTCCAGCCGCAGCTTGAGATAATACTGGCCGGGCGTGCAGTCGAAATGGCGGCGGAACAGCCGCTCCAACTGGCGCGGGCTGAGGTTGACCGTCATCGCCAGTTGCTGGCAGGACAGCGGATCCTCGATATGCAGGTCCATGATGCGGATGGCGTCGAGGATCTTGACGTTGGAAATGCCGGTGCGGCTTTCCAGATCGTGGCGCTGCGCGCTCTCGCCCGAGCGCATGTTCTGATAGAGCGCCACCTCCGCCACTTCATGCGCCAGATAGGCGCCGTGCTGGATGGCGATGACGCGCAGCATCATGTCGAGCGCGGCCATGCCGCCGGCGCAGGTGATGCAGTTGCGGTCGATGGCGAAGAGGTCGCCCGAGACCTCGATCTCGGGAAACTCCTCGCGGAAGGAGCGCAGGTTCTCCCAGTGGATCGTACAGCGGCGGCCGTCGAGAAGATGGTAGCGGGCGAGCACATAGGAGCCGGTGCAGACCGCGCCATAGGTGCGCCCGCGCGCGTTCAGCTTGCGCAGCCGCGTCCCCAGTTCCTTGGGCAGCGGCACGCGCTCCACGTCGACGCCGGAACAGATCAAGGTGATGTCGGCGTCCTCAAGGTCGTTGATCGACCCCTGGACCGAGAGATGGCAGCCGTTGCTGGCCTGCACCGGGTTGCCGTCCACCGAATAGGTCTTCCAGGAATAGAACTCCTGGCCGAGCACCCGGTTGGCGATGCGGATCGGCTCGATCGTCGAGGTGAAGGCGATCAGCGAGAACTGATCCAGAAGGATAAGGGCCACCGTCTGCTGTTCGGTGGAGGTGGTCTGATCTGCCATGCGCACTGTGCCCGGGCTGCGAGGGGCTGACCCCTAGTCCAATGGAAGGTTTTTGCTTCTATTTGCGGGCAGTTTGTGAGTAGCCGTCAATCTTGTCAAATAAAAACGGCGGCGAATACATGTATGGCGAAATTATGCCGGCAGACATGAAATAAAGCGGGGCGGGGTCAACAAAACGTCATGGCGATGCGCGGGTGCGACATGCTGCCGGCGTCGGGCATGGGGAAAATCCACAGGCGTCCAAATTCCGCCTTGCGCAAGCCGGCCCGCTCCTTTAGATACCCCTCACCAGCCGACAGGCCATGGGCGATTAGCTCAGCGGGAGAGCGTTCCGTTCACACCGGAAAGGTCACTGGTTCAATCCCAGTATCGCCCACCATTCCTTCCCGCATTTTGGTCCTTCCCACAGTCTGCTGCTTCCCGCAGCCTGGCTGTTTCCGCCGTGTGGTCCTTCCCGCAGTTTGGACCTTCCCGCAGCCCGGCCGTTTCGGCCGTCCTCCGGCGCTCGCGGGCGTCCTGTCCTTCATCGTTTTCGCGACCAGCCTTGCGGCTGCGGTCTCAACGCGCAGTCTTCCGCGATCGGGCAGACGGTGCCTGCGTCATTGTGCGCCGCGCGGCCGCATTTGCGAATGGTTTACTTCATCGGCATTTTTTTAGGCCGCAGGGCGTTTTTGGTCCCGGAATAAAGTCTCGTTCAAGGCCCTGCCGGCATAGTCGCCGGAAACAGAGGGCGGTTTTGCGAATGCACGGACATATCGTCAGAAGCAGTATGGTGCGCAGCGCGACACAACAGTGCAGTCGGCCGATGGAACGACGGGACGTGGCCGGCGTCGCGGCGATTTTCGCGAGCGCCTTTCGCAACGGCCGGCAGGCGCCGGGGCTGGAGGCCTATCTGGAGGCGCTGTGCTTCGGCAGCCCGCATCTGTCGTCCGACAACGGCAGCCGGGTGTTCGAGGACGAGAGCGGCACCGTCCGCGCGGCAATCCTGTCGGTGCCGATGCGTTTTCGCGTCGAGGGCCAATTGGTGACGGCGCGGCTCCTGTGCAACTTCATGGCCTCCGGCGAGGCGGGGTCGCGCGGGGCGGCCAGCCTCTCCCGCTATTTTCGCGGCAAGCGGCACGATTTCCTGTTCTCGGATACGGCCGTCGAGACCAGTTCCCACCACTGGCGGGCCGCCGGGGGGCATGTGCTGCCGATCCAGAGCCTGGAGTGGCGCCGCCTGTTCCGGCCGCTGGCCGCCGAGGTGCCGCGCCTGCACCGCGCCCTGCGGAGCAGGGCGGGGCAGATCGCGCTGGCGCCGCTCCGACTGCTCGATGCGGGCCTGCGCCGCCGCCACAGGCGCCTTGTCGCCAGAATGCCGGAGGGCCTTGCCGTTGAGGCCGTCGGCCCGGCGCGCTTCCTGTTCGAGGCCCGGCCGATGCTGGGGCGGTTCAGCGTCCGTCCCGACTGGGATCCGGCGGAGTTCGCCTGGCTGATGCGGATGGTGGAGAGCAATCCGGGCCTTGGAGCGCTGCGCTTCTGTCTGGTGACCGATGCCGGCGGCGCGATCATCGGCGCCGCCGCCTATTGCGGCAGCGGGCGCGGGCGGGCGACCGTGCTCAACCTCCTGTGTCTCGAAGGGCGGGAGCGCGAGAGCGTCGCGGCGCTGCTGGCCGATCTCGACCGGCAGGGATATGCAGAGGCCCGCGGCATGACGCAGCCCTTCCTGATGCCGGCGCTGCAGGCGATGGCTCACGTAACGTTCCGCCATCGCGGCTTTTTCTGCGTTGCCGGCCGGCTGCCGGCTTTGCACCGGGCGGTGGAACAGGAGCTGCTCTATGCGGAAGGCCTGTCGTCCGAAAGCTGGTCGCGCCTGCTCACCGATTTCTGACGGGAGCGGCACCAGTCCGGCACCAGTCCGGCGCCCGGTCCTGGGCTCGGGGTTCAGCCGACGGCGAGGTCGAGGCCGATGCCGATCCGGTCGAGGGCGGAGCGCAATTCGTCGAAATGGTCGATGACCGCGTCGGGCGAAAGCTCGCGCACCGGCACGGCGGTGTAGCCGAAGGTGACGGCGACCACCGGAATGCCGGCGGCGCGGGCTGCGTCGATGTCGGCCCGGCTGTCGCCGATCATCACCGAGCCGGCAAGCCGCGCGCCGGCGCGCTCGATCGCGCCGAGCACCGGCATGGCGTCGGGCTTCGACCGCGCGAAGGTGTCGCCGCCGACCAGCGCGTCGAACAGGTCCAGCATTTTCAGATGCTCCAGAAGCTGGCGGGCGATCGGCTCGGACTTGTTGGTGCACACGGCCAGCCGCCAGCCTTCGGCGCGGAAGGCGACCAGCAGATCCAGGATGCCGGGAAAGGGCAGGCTGAGGCCGGCGATGTCGGCCCGGTAGAGCGCGATGAAGCGCAGAAACAGCCGCTCGATCTCGGCCGGATCGGGGTCGGCGATGCCGTTCTCCAGCAGCGCCTTGGCGAGCAGCGGCCGGGCGCCGACGCCATAGAGGTGTCCGAACGTATCGAGACCGACTTCTCCGAGGCCCTCCTCGCGCATCACCCCGTTGACCGCGGCGGCAAGGTCGTGGCGGGTGTCGACCAGGGTGCCGTCGAGATCGAAGACGAGGGCGGGCGAGGGCATGGGCGGCTCCTGGAGGCTGCGACGGCTGTTCGGGGGCTTATACCCGCGCCGCTTGCCCGTGGGGAAGGGGGATAACGGGGCGGCGTCGCGGCGGCCCGGCGGCGACAGGCGCACAGGGCGCCCTCCGGCCGGGCCCTGTGCCTTTGCGCGAGTGTCGCAAGATTCGGCCGTTTTGAGACGGGATTTTGCAAAATCCGTCGCAAATTCTGGGGCGCGCCCCGAAAGCGAAACGCCGGCCAAGGCGGCCGGCGTTTCAAGGGTTTGGCTTGTTTTTGAGGCTCAGGCCATCTCGCTGGTGACGCCGAGGCGCTTGTCGAGATAGGCGCCGCACTCGGCCATCAGCTCTTCCATATGGTTCTCGAAGAAGTGGTTGGCGCCCGGAATCACCTTGTGATCGATGACGATGCCCTTCTGCGTCTTGAGCTTGTCGACCAGGGTCTGGACGTCCTTCGACGGCACCACCTTGTCGGCATCGCCATGGACGATCAGGCCGGAGGAGGGGCAGGGGGCCAGGAACGAGAAATCATGCAGGTTGGCCGGCGGAGCGGCGGAAATGAAGCCTTCCACCTCCGGCCGGCGCATCAGGAGCTGCATGCCGATCCAGGCGCCGAAGGAGAAGCCGGCGATCCAGCAGGAGCGCGCGTCCGGATGCACCGTCTGCACCCAGTCGAGGGCGGCCGCCGCATCCGAAAGCTCGCCCTGGCCATGGTCGAAGGAGCCCTGGCTGCGCCCGACGCCGCGGAAGTTGAACCGCAGCACGGCGAAGCCGCGCTTCGCGAACATGTAGTAGAGCTGATAGACGATCTGGTTGTTCATCGTCCCGCCGAACTGCGGATGCAGGTGCAGGATCAGGGCGATGGGGGCCGTCCGCGATTTCGCCGGCTGAAAGCGGCCTTCGATCCGGCCGGCCGGACCGTTGAAAATCACTTCAGGCATGGACCACCTCGTTCATGGGGCATTCGTTCCTTAACTTTTCTTGCCGTTCGCCGGGCCGCGCGGGGTTGCGAAGCTCAGGGCAATTGCGTAGTCCGACTTGACTCGGCTGGCCCTGGTTCCTACAACTTCTTTAGAATCGTTCGAAAGTTGACGGCGGAGGCCGCGTCTCGTCCGGTTCACGTCGGCGGCCCGGTCGACCAGTCGTGTCGATCTGTCCGTCCGGCCAGCGTGGTATATAGGGATGTCTTAAACCGATCTCCACGCGGAATTGCAAGAATTGCATCGCGCAAGATGACAGCCGGGTCGGTTTTTTTGTCGGACGGACGGTCCGGCGGAGCAGTTTTGGGCGGCGTGTTTTCGGCGCAGACGGTACGAGGGTCATGACGTCAGGGGCCGGCATCTATCTCGATCACAATGCAGGCGCGCCATTGCGCCCGCAGGTGGCCGAGCTTGTCTGCCGGGTGCTGACCCAGACCGGCAACGCCTCGTCGGTGCATGGGCCGGGCCGGCGGGCGCGCGGCACGATCGAGACGGCGCGGGCGCAGGTCGCCCGGCTGTGCGGCGTGCCGGGCGCGCAGGTCACCTTTACCAGCGGCGCCACCGAGGCGAACGTGACGGCGCTGTCGCCGGTCTGGAAGGACGGGCGCGGCGAGCGGCGGTTCACCCGGCTGCTGGTGGCGGCGAGCGAGCATCCCTCGGTCGCGGCCGGCGGACGCTTTCCGGCCGAGGCGCGCGAGAGCGTCCCGGTCGACGGCGAGGGCCTCGTCGATGTCGCGGCGCTGAGCGCGCGCGTCGGCGAACTGACGGCGGCGGGCGAGAGCCTGCTGGTGGCGGTGATGGCGGCCAACAACGAGACCGGCGTGCTGCAGCCGCTGGGCGAGATTTCGTCGGCGCTCAAGGGCAGCGGCGCGGTGCTGCATGTGGACGGCGTGCAGGCGGCCGGCCGCATCGCCATCGACATGGAGGCCTGGGGCGCCGACAGCCTGGCGCTGTCGGCCCACAAGATCGGCGGCCCGCAGGGCGCGGGCGCGCTGGTGGTGCGCAGGGCAGGGTTGCACCCGGCCCCCTTGCTCACCGGCGGCGGACAGGAAAACTGGCGCCGCGCGGGCACGGAGAATGTCGCGGCGATCGCCGGTTTCGGCCTTGCGGCGGAACTGGCGGCGGCGGAACTGGTTGGATGGGACGAAATTACGGCCCTTCGGGATGGCATGGAGCGGCAGCTTCGCCATATATGGGCCGACACAGTGGTTTTCGGCGCCGGCGCACCGCGGCTCGGCAACACGAGTTGCTTCGCGGTGCCGGGCGTGGCGGCGGAGACCGCGCTGATCGCCCTCGATCTGGAGGGCATCGCGGTGTCGTCCGGCTCCGCCTGCTCCAGCGGCAAGGTCGGTGTCTCGCCGGTGCTGTCGGCGATGGGCGTGGAGCGGGATCTGGCGCGCGGCGCCATCCGGGTCAGCCTCGGGCGCAACACCGCGCCGGATGAGATCGAGATGTTTCTTGCCGCATGGCGGCGGATATCGGGACGGATCAGGCAGACAGGCGCGGGCCGCGCCGCCTGACGGGATCCGGACCACACGAGCGATAAGGGGCGCGGCCTGCGCCCCGTCACGACCCGGACGCGGCTCGGCTGCGTCCAGCAAGACCCGGACGTGGCGTTGGCCGCGTCCAGAACGGAAGAATGACCGGGAGCGGCCGGCGGCCGCGCCCATCACATAGTGCGACAACCCGCGGTCCTTGACACCGCAGTGGATGGAGACACGCATGGCTGCAGTTCAGGAGACGATCGACCGTGTCCGGTCGATCGACGTCGATCAATACAAGTACGGTTTCATCACCGACATCGAGTCCGAAAAGGCTCCCAAGGGACTCAACGAAGACATCATCCGCTTCATCTCGGCCAAGAAGAACGAGCCGGAGTGGATGCTGGAATGGCGGCTGGAGGCCTATCGGCGCTGGCTGACCATGACCGAGCCGACCTGGGCCCGCGTCGAGTACCCGAAGATCGACTTCAACGACATCTATTACTACGCCGCGCCGAAGTCCGCGCCGGGGCCGAAGAGCCTCGACGAGGTCGACCCGGAATTGCTGAGGACCTATGAGAAGCTGGGTATCCCCTTGCGCGAGCAGGAGATTCTGGCCGGCGTCGAGCCGAAGAGCCGGGTTGCGGTGGATGCGGTGTTCGACAGCGTGTCGGTGGTCACCACCTTCAAGGAAGAGCTGAAGAAGGCCGGCGTCATCTTCTGCTCGATTTCCGAGGCGCTGCGCGAGCACCCCGAACTGGTGCGCAAGTATATCGGCTCCGTGGTGCCGGTTACCGACAACTTCTACGCGACGCTGAATTCGGCGGTCTTCACCGACGGCTCGTTCGTCTACGTGCCGGAGGGCGTGCGCTGCCCGATGGAGCTGTCGACCTATTTCCGCATCAACGAGAAGAACACCGGCCAGTTCGAACGCACGCTGATCATCGCCGAGAAGGGCGCCTATGTCTCCTATCTGGAGGGCTGCACGGCGCCGCAGCGCGACGAGAACCAGTTGCACGCGGCGGTGGTCGAGCTGATCGCCCTGGACGATGCCGAGATCAAGTATTCGACCGTCCAGAACTGGTTTCCGGGCGACAAGGAAGGCAAGGGCGGCATCTACAACTTCGTCACCAAGCGTGGCGATTGCCGTGGCAAGAACTCCAAGATCTCCTGGACCCAGGTCGAGACCGGGTCGGCGATCACCTGGAAGTATCCGTCCTGCATCCTGCGCGGCGACAATTCGCGCGGCGAGTTCTACTCGATCGCGGTGTCGAACGGCTATCAGCAGATCGACAGCGGCACCAAGATGATCCATCTCGGCAAGAACACGTCGAGCCGCATCATCTCCAAGGGCATCTCGGCCGGCAAGTCGCAGAACACCTATCGCGGCCTCGTCTCGGCGCATCGCAAGGCGTCGAACGCGCGCAACTTCACGCAGTGCGACAGCCTGCTGATCGGCCAGGATTGCGGCGCCCACACGGTGCCCTATATCGAGTCGAAGAACGCGACGGCCGTGTTCGAACACGAGGCGACCACCTCGAAGATCTCCGACGACCAGATGTTCTACTGCCAGCAGCGGGGGCTCTCCGACGAGGAAGCGGTGGCGTTGATCGTCAACGGCTTCGTCAAGGACGTGATCCAGCAACTGCCGATGGAGTTCGCCGTCGAGGCGCAGAAGCTGATCTCCATCTCGCTCGAAGGCTCGGTCGGCTAACGCCGGCCGACCGCCTCGCATACCGAACATCCTGAAAGACCGACGGATACCAAAATGCTTGAGATCAAGAACCTGCACGCCCGCATCGCCGAAGACGGCACCGAGATCCTGCGCGGCATCGACCTTGTCGTGAAGCCGGGAGAAGTGCACGCCATCATGGGCCCGAACGGCTCCGGCAAGTCGACGCTGTCCTATATCCTCGCCGGCAAGGACGACTACGAGGTGACCGAAGGCGACATCGTCTACAACGGCCAGAGCCTCCTGGACCTGGCGCCGGACGAGCGCGCCGCCGCCGGCGTCTTCCTCGCCTTCCAGTACCCGATCGAGATCCCGGGCGTGGCGACGATGACCTTCCTGAAGACGGCGCTCAACGCGCAGCGCAAGGCGCGCGGCGAGGACGAGCTGTCGACGCCCGAGTTCATGAAGCGGGTCAAGGAGAAGTCGGCCGAACTGCAGATCACCATGGACATGCTGAAGCGGCCGCTGAATGTCGGCTTCTCCGGCGGCGAGAAGAAGCGCGCCGAGATCCTGCAGATGGCCCTGCTGCAGCCCTCGCTCTGCGTGCTCGACGAGACCGATAGCGGCCTCGACATCGACGCGCTGAAGGTGGTGTCGGACGGCGTCAACCGCCTGCGCGGGCCTGATCGCTCCTTCGTGGTGATCACCCACTACCAGCGCCTGCTCGACCACATCGTGCCGGACGTGGTGCATGTCCTGTCGAAGGGGCGCATCGTCAAGACCGGCGGCCCGGAGCTGGCGCTGGAACTGGAGCAGAAGGGCTACGCCGACTTTGTCGACGCGGCCGCGTGAGAGGTCAGGAACACGAGATGACCATCGAACCACGCACCCTGGAGACCAGGGCCGAAACCGACCTGGCCGAGGCCTATTACCGCGACCGCGACGCTCTGCCGGGCGGAGTGGCGGTCGCCGGGATCCGCAAGTCGGCCTTCGACGCCTTCCGCAGGAGCGGGCTGCCGCATCGCCGGGTCGAGGAGTGGAAGTACTCCGACTTGCGCGCGAGGCTGAAGAGCGTTCCGGCCTTCGCCGCGCGCCGCAGCGACGATGACGCCAAGGCGGCGCTCGCCGCGCTCGACGACGTCTATGGCGCGGCCGACCGCTACCGGCTCGTCATCGTCGACGGCCATTTCCATGCCGGCCTCTCCGACGTTGCCGCGCTGGCCGAGGCCGGCGTGCGCGTGTGCCCGCTCGCCGAGGCGCTTGTCGAGGAGGGCGAGAGCCTGATGCGCCTGCCGCAGATCGCCGCCGGCGATGCGGCGACGGGCCTCAACGCCGTCTTCTGCGCCGACGGCCTCGTGCTGTCGCTGCCGGAAGGCAATTCGCTCGACAAGCCGGTCGAGATCGTCCACGCGCTGTCGGCGAGCGCCGTCTCGACCAGCGAGCGGGTGATCGTGGCGGCCGCCAAGGGTGCCAGGGCGACCGTGCTGGAGACCTTCGTCGGCGGGGCGGAAGGGAGCTTCTCCAACACGCTGACCGACATTCGCGCCGGCGACGAGGCGGAGGTGACCGTCGCCCGCCTGCAGGCGGAGGCGGCCGGCACCACCCATGTCGGCAGTGCCGTGGTGACGCTCGGAGCCGAAACCAAGGTGAAGCTGATCGGCGCCGGCATCGGCGCGGGCTTTGCCCGGCATCAGTCCTTCATCGCCTTCACCGGCGAGGGGTCGCGCGCCGACCTGCTCGGCATCACCATGGTGCGGGCCGGCCAGCACGTCGACCAGACGCTGGTGGTGGACCATGCGGTGCCGCATTGCGACAGCCGCGAGCTGTTCAAGACCGTGGTCGGAGACGGTGCCAAGGGCATCTTCCAGGGCAAGATCATCGTCCGCCCGCATGCGCAGAAGACCGACGGCCAGATGATGACCCAGTCGCTGCTGCTGTCGGACGACGCGGAGATGTCGTTGAAGCCGGAGCTGGAGATTTTCGCCGACGACGTGCAGTGCGCGCATGGCGCAACGAGTGGCCAGATCGACGAGGATCTGCTGTTCTACCTGCGCTCGCGCGGCATTCCGGAGGCCGAGGCCCGCACGCTGCTGGTGCTCGCCTTCCTGTCGGAAGCGGTCGAGGAGATCGGCGAGGAGATCGTCGTGGAGGCCTTCGAGGAGCGTATCCGCGCATGGCTGGCCGCCGGGGCGTAAGCCCTGGCCCGGCGTGCTTCCGGGGCACAGGGCCCCGACGCAAAGGCTTCCGGGGCGCAAAGCCCCGGCAGCACCGTACAGGCCGGGGCAGGCGCCCCGGCGAAGCGGGAGAACGCAGATGACGTCGATGCCCGATCCCGGTGCCGTTGCAAGCGCCCCCTATGACGTGATGGCTGTGCGCCGCGACTTTCCGATCCTGTCGCGCCAGGTCTATGGCAAGCCGCTCGTCTATCTCGACAATGGCGCCTCGGCCCAGAAGCCGCAGGCGGTGATCGACGCGGTGACGAAGGCGTATTCGCACGAATACGCCAATGTCCATCGCGGGCTGCACTACCTGTCGAACACGGCGACCGAGAATTTCGAGGCCGCGCGCGAGACCGTGCGCCGGTTCCTCAATGCGCCGTCGGTGGACGAGGTGATCTTCACCCGCTCGACCACCGAGGCGATCAACCTGGTCGCCCAGACCTTCGGCGTGGAGCGGATCGGGGCGGGCGACGAGATCGTGCTATCGATCATGGAGCACCACTCCAACATCGTGCCTTGGCACTTCCTGCGGGAACGGCAGGGCGCGGTGCTGAAATGGGTCTATGTGCGCGAGGACGGCTCGTTCGACCTTGAGGCCTTCGAGGCGGCCTTGTCGCCGAAGACCAAGCTGGTGGCGATCACCCAGATGTCGAACGTGCTCGGCACCGTGGTGCCGATCCGTGACCTGTGCCGCATCGCCCATGCGCGCGGCATTCCGGTGCTGGTCGACGGCAGCCAGTCGGCGGTGCACATGCCGGTCGATGTGCAGGACCTCGGCTGCGACTTCTTCGTCTTCACCGGCCACAAGGTCTACGGCCCGACCGGCATCGGCGTGCTGTGGGGCAGGATGGAGCACCTGGAGCGGATGCGTCCGTTCAACGGCGGCGGCGAGATGATCCTCGACGTCACCGAGGAGATGGTGACCTACAACAGCCCGCCGCACCGCTTCGAGGCCGGAACGCCGCCGATCGTGCAGGCGATCGGCCTTGCCGCCGCGCTCGACTACATGGACGGGCTCGGACGCGAGCGGATCGCCGCGCATGAGGCGGCGCTGCGCGACTATGCGCAGGAGCGGCTGAAGCAGATCAACTCGATCCGCATCTTCGGCGAGGCGCCGGGCAAGGGCGCCATCATCGCCTTCGAGATGAAGGGGGTGCATGCTCATGACGTGTCGATGGTCATCGACCGCGAGGGCGTCGCCGTGCGGGCAGGCACACACTGCGCGCAGCCACTGCTGGCGCGCTACGGCGTGACCTCAACCTGCCGGGCGAGCTTCGGCCTCTACAACACGTTCGACGAGGTCGACAGGTTGGTCGAGGCGTTGCAGAAGGCCCACGACTTTTTCGCATGAGGGCGAGATGATCGAAGACCAACTGATCCAGGACGAGGACGCCCAGGCCGAGATTTCGGCGACCGGCTCCGCCTTTTCCGAAGACGAGCTGAAGCGCCTGACCGACGACATCGTCGGGGCGCTGAAGACCGTCTACGACCCGGAAATTCCCTGTGATATCTATGAGCTGGGCCTGATCTACAAGGTCGACATCGAGGACGACCGCTCGGTCGCCATCGACATGACGCTGACCGCGCCGGGCTGCCCGGTCGCCGGCGAGATGCCGGGCTGGGTGGAGAACGCCGTCAGCGCGGTTCCGGGCGTCGGCGACGTCAACGTGCAGATGGTGTTCGATCCGCCGTGGACGCCCGAGCGCATGTCGGAAGAGGCCAAGGTGGCGCTCAACTGGTATTGAGCGCCGCTCGGCCCTATATTGACGGCTAACGCGGAGGCTTCGGGCCCCGCCAAACGCTAGTAGAACCGGGGAACGGATATGGCTTCCAGATTCCAGGTCCTGAAACTGACGGACGCCGCCGCCGAGCGCGTGCGCGAGATCATCGACAATTCGGCCAGGCCCGTTCTCGGCCTGCGCGTCGGGATCAAGAAGGGCGGCTGCGCCGGCATGGAATACGACATGAGCCTCGTCGAGGAGGCAAAGCCGGGCGACGACGTGATCGACGACAAGGGCGTCAGGATCTTCATCGAACCGTCGGCGGCGCTGTTCCTGCTCGGCACGGAGATGGATCACGAGGTGACGAAGTTCCGCTCCGGCTTCGTGTTCCGCAATCCCAACGAGGTTTCCGCCTGCGGCTGCGGCGAATCCGTCTCGCTGAAAGAGGCCGACGCTGAGGCGTTCGGGGCCTGAAAGTAAGCCTTGCGCTTGCATTCCCGGCCGCGATGCCGAACGGCCCAAAAGCACGGCGCCGGAGGGCGGGCATGAACCTCTCCTTGCGTCCTCCCGGACGGCGCGTAGTGCCGAGCCGGGAACCAGAGGTACCCTCAGCGAGCGTTTGTCGCACATACCTTCGCCTGCGTCTTCCCGGACGAGGCCGAAGGCCGACGATCCGGGACCGGAGAGCCACGGCGCCAGTGGTGTCCTTCCGGAGCGCGGCCGACAGGCCCTCGGCTCGCCGGCCCCGGCTCGCGCTTCGCTTGGCCGGGGTGACGAAAGAGAGGCTTGCGTGCAGGAGGACGCGGGGAGGGGTGGTCGGAGCCGCGCCTCCGTCCGCCGGGGCCTGGGCGCCACCTCTCCGTAAACCCTGACTGACCTTCTCAGCCCTCCCGCAGTGCCTTCAGCAGGGTCTCGATCTCCACTTCCGTGTTGTAGGCGTGCAGCGAGGCGCGCAGGACCGCGTCGAGACCGCGACGCGGCAGGTCGATGCGCGCGGAGGAGGCCGTGGAGACGGAGGTGTTGATGCCGGCAGCCGTGAGACGGGCCTTCGTCGCGGCCGGGGCCTCGCCCGCCACCGTCAGCGTGACGATGCCGCAGCGGCGCGTGCCGCGGTCATGCACGGCGACGCCGGGGAGCTTCACGAGTTCCTCTCGCAGCAGGGCGGCAAGGGCGCAGATGCGGTCCTCCAGCCGCTGCGCGCCCACTTCCAGCGCATAGCGCACGGCGACGCCGAGGCCGATCTGGCCGGCGAAATAGCGCTCCCAGTTCTCGAAGCGGCGCGCGCCGTCGACGAGGCGGTAGCTCGCCGCGTCGAGCCACTCGGCCGATTCCAGATCGATGAAGGCGGGCTCGAGCTGGTCGAGCACGGCATCCGAGACATAGAGGAAGCCGGTGCCGCGCGGCCCGCGCAGATACTTGCGCCCGGTGCCGGAGAGCATGTGGCAGCCGATGCGCGTCACGTCGAGCGCGATCTGGCCGGCGGACTGGCAGGCATCCAGCAGATAGAGCAGCCCATGGCGGCGGGCGATGGCGCCGACCTCCTCGGCCGGATTGACCAGCCCGCCGAAGGTCGGGACATGGGTGAGGGCGATCAGCCGGGTCTTCGGGGTGATCGCCGCCTCCAGCGCCTTCAGGTCGATCTGGCCGGTCTCATCGTCGTCGATCAGGTCGATCTCGATGCCGGCGCGGGCCTTCATCTGCAACAGCGCCACATAGTTGGAGACATATTCGGCGCGGCCGGTGATCACCCGGTCGCCGGGGCGGAACGGGATCGAGTAGAAGGCCATGTCCCAGGCGCGGGTGGCATTCTCCACATAGGCGATCTCGTGCGGGGCAGCGCCCAGCAGCGCGGCAACGGCCGGATAGAAGTCGGCGACCATGGACGCCGCCCGGTCGGCGGCCTCATAGCCGCCGATCTCCGCCTCCAGATCGAGATGCGCCTTGACGGCGGCAAGGACCGGGGCGGGCGGCAGGCTGGCGCCGGCGTTGTTGAAATGAACGAGCCGGCTGGCGGCCGGCGTGTCGATCCGCAGACGCGCGGTATCGGCGTCGGTCCAGCCATGGGATTGCACATAGGGAAGGGTGGTCATCGGCCGGGCGATCCTTTAGGCAGAAGGGAGAGGCGCGCGGGGGGAGCCGCGGGGGCGGTGCGCCACGGGAACGAAACGCATGACCATCACGTATTTCGGTTACGGATCGCTCGTCAACACCCGGACGCTGGGTCCGCAGGCGCGGGCGGAGGCCGGAACGCTCGCAGGCTGGCGGCGCGAGTGGCGCGCCTGGTGGCGCCCAGTAGGGGCGGAAAACCTGCCGAAGGTGTGTACGCTGACCGTGCGCCGGGCGGAGGATACGACGATCCGCGGCGTGATGGTGAGCGAGCCGGCCGAGCGGCTTGCCGAGCTCGACGCGCGCGAGCGGCGCTATCGCCGGATCGACGGCATCGGCCCGTCCTTCCGCCGCGACGGCGACGGGGCGAGCGGCGCGGCGGGGGCCTTCCTCTACGAGGCGGACAGCGAGATCCGCCGTCCCGGCGACGACGATCATCCGATCCTGCAGAGCTATGTCGACTGCGTGCTCGCCGGCTTTCACGCCTTCTGGGGCGAGGAGGGCGTGCGTCACTTCATCGAGACGACGGACGGCTGGGACGCGCCGATGCTGGCCGACCGGGCGGCGCCGCGCTATCCGCGCGCACAGCAGATCGAGCCGGACCTGCTCGGGCTGTTCGACCGGCTGCTGGCCCAGACCGGCCTGCGCCGCATCGCCGTCTGAGGCGGGTCGCAGGGCCGCTCAGGTCAGCAGCCGCTCCAGGAAAAAGCCGATCGCCCAGGCGAGGGCGGCAGCGCCAAGGCCGATGGCGAGCGTCTCCGCGCCCGAGCGCAGCCAGCCCTGCGTCGACCAGATCGACTTGGCCGAACCGATGGCGAAGAAGACCGCGCCGGTCGCCACCACGGCGGCGGTGGCGGAGGCCTCCAGTCCGGCGAGGAAGGGGACGAGCGGAACCGCGCCGCACAGCACGAAGGCGGAGAAGGTGGCAAGCGCGGCGCGCAAGGGATCGCGCAGGCCCCCGGAAACGCCATGTTCCTCGGCGAGCATGGTCTCGACCCAGACGGCGCGGCGGGAGGTGATGAGCTCGGTCATCTGCTCCAGTTCGGCGCCGTCATAGCCCTTGCCGCGGAAGATCTGGCGGATTTCCTCGCGCTCGCCGTCCGGCACCTTGTCGATATGGCGCTCTTCCATCGCCTTGAGCCGGCGGTAGTCGTCGTGTTCGGCCTTGGTCCCGGAATAGTTGGCGGCG
Source organism: Stappia sp. TSB10P1A (assembly GCF_900185725.1). Lineage (GTDB taxonomy): Bacteria > Pseudomonadota > Alphaproteobacteria > Rhizobiales > Stappiaceae > Stappia. The sequence continues at coordinate 202,600 of NZ_FYAU01000035.1, forward strand.
GCCATGGAGAAGCCGTCGGCGATCAGGTTGGCGACGCCGAGGATCAGCACGACGCGGGCCGAAAGGTTCGCGCCGACGCTGCCGGCGACGATTGCGAAGGTGGTGATGGCGCCGTCGATGCCGCCATAGATCCAGTCGCGCAGGTAGCTGATGCGCGGGCCGCGGGCAAGGCGCGCCGCGATGGCGGCGGCGGAGTGATCGTGTTCGAGTGGCATCCGGCTGGCTCTCCTGCGGGTGGCTGGCAGGTCGTGGCTTGCTGATCCTTGCAGAGAGTTTCAGGTCGCGCGCTCGCGGGCAATGCGCAAAAGCGCGGTGCGGCGTTGTGGCAGGCGCCCGCGACGTTATCTGTGGCCTCGTCTCGCCGGCGCGTGTATAACGCCCGGCACCTGCCGTCCGCGCGACATCCGTTTGGCATGGCGAGCGGACGGACGAGGCAAACGAAACACGCAACCGGAGCGGATGCCTGCTGGCACAAGATCTTGCCGAAGGTCTTTTACACGGAGTTGGAGCAATGGCGCAGAACTGGACACCGGATAGCTGGCGGTCGAAGCCGATCGTGCAGGTGCCCGAGTATCGCGACGCGGACGCGCTCGCGGAAGTGGAGCGCCGCCTGTCCGACTTTCCGCCGCTCGTTTTTGCAGGTGAGGCGAGAAAGCTGAAGGCCCAGCTCGCCGAAGTGGCCGAAGGACGCGGTTTCCTGCTGCAGGGCGGCGATTGCGCGGAGAGCTTTGCGGAGCATCACGCGGATCATATCCGCGACTTCTTCCGCGTCTTCCTGCAGATGGCCGTCGTGCTCACCTATGCCTCGGCGCAGCCGGTGGTGAAGGTCGGCCGCATCGCCGGCCAGTTCGCCAAGCCGCGCTCCGCGCCGATGGAGAAGCAGGGCGACGTGGAGCTGCCGAGCTACCGCGGCGACATCGTCAACGACATCGCCTTCACGCCGGAGACCCGCGAGCCGGATCCGCAGCGCCAGGTCATGGCCTATCGCCAGTCGGCCGCGACGCTGAACCTCTTGCGTGCCTTCGCGCAGGGCGGCTTCGCCAATCTCGACCATGTGCACCGCTGGATGCTGTCCTTCGTCAAGGACAGCCCGCAGAGCCACCGCTATCAGGCGCTGGCCGACCGCATCTCCGAGAGCCTGGAGTTCATGCGGGCCTGCGGCATCGATCCGGACAGTGCGCCGCAACTGCGCTCGACGGATTTCTTCACCAGCCACGAGGCGCTGCTGCTCGGCTACGAGCAGGCGATGACCCGCGTCGACAGCACCTCCGGCGACTGGTACGCCACCTCCGGCCACATGCTGTGGATCGGCGACCGCACCCGCCAGCCGGACCATGCGCATGTGGAGTTCTTCCGCGGCATCAAGAACCCGATCGGGCTGAAGTGCGGCCCGAGCCTGAAGGCCGACGAGTTGCTGGGCCTGATCGACATGCTGAACCCGGCCAACGAGGCCGGCCGGCTGACGCTGATCTGCCGCTTCGGCGCCGACAAGGTGTTCGAGCACCTGCCGCAGCTCGTGCGCGCGGTCGAGCGCGAGGGCAGGAAGGTGGTGTGGTCCTGCGATCCCATGCATGGCAACACGGTCACCGCCGGTGGCTACAAGACGCGGCCGTTCGAGCGGATCATGCGCGAGGTCGAGGCCTTCTTCGCCGTGCACCGGGCGGAAGGCACCTATGCCGGCGGCATCCATGTGGAGATGACCGGCAAGAACGTCACCGAGTGCACGGGCGGGGCCCGGGCGCTGACGGCGGAGGATCTCGCCGACCGCTACCACACCTATTGCGATCCGCGGCTCAATGCCGAGCAGGCGATCGAGCTTGCCTTTATGGTGGCCGAGAACGTCCGCAAGGAGCGCGATCAGCGGAGCAATCCGGAGCGCGAGGCGGCCATCGCCTGACTGTAGCCGGCCCGTGAAGCCGAGGTAACGATACCCGCCGCCGGTTTGCAGCCGGCGGCGGTTTCGTTTCCCACCCTTGGTAGTTTTTCGGAAACATGTCCTGAGGTAAGGGTCATGCGCGCCGCGCCGGACATTTCACGGCGGGGTTGCACCGGAAAAACTTACGTAAGGAAATTTTTCCGTATTTCGCATATTTTTAAGTATGGGCGCATCGGGAGGGGACCGAGCGGCATGGTTTTAGATCTTTCAGCAGTGTCGGTGCTCGTCATCGACGACAATTCGCATATGCGCAGCCTGTTTCGGGCGATCCTTGGCGGCTTCGGTGTGCGCCGCATCTTTGATGCGGTGGATGGAGCGGAAGGGTTCGCGACAACTGTGGACAGGAAACCGGACGTCGTCATCTGCGACTGGGTAATGTCTCCGTTGAGCGGTGCCGAGTTTCTGGCGCTCCTGCGCGCGGACGCCGACATGGGCGTGGCGACCACCCCGGTGATCCTGGCGAGTGCCGACGCGCGCAAGCCGGTGGTGCTGGAGGCGGTCGACCTTGGCATCCACGAGTTTCTGGCAAAGCCGCTGGCGCCGGCCATGCTGTACCACCGCTTGCAGCGGGTGCTGACCGAGCACCGTCCGTTCCTGCGCAGCGGCGGGCGGTTGCGGCCGGCACCGCGCGGCTGCATGCGGGCGTCGGCACGGCCGTCTCCGGCCGTCGCGGCAGCGGCCCTGGCGACACCGGCGGCGCGCAACACCTATTTTCTCTGAGCCTGCCGGTCGCTTGCGAACTTGGCCGCGGCGTGTGTTCTCGCCGATTGCGCAGGCGCAAGGGCCGGGCTACACCGTTTGGCATGAGCGCGACCCCGACCGAATCTTCCCCGAAAACCGGCTCTTCGGCCCTCCCTGACAGGCTGCGCCTGGCGGTGGCGCAGATGAACCCGACCGTCGGCGATGTCGAGGGCAACCTGGCGCTGGCGCGCCGTGCCCGCGCGCAGGCCGCCGCCGGCGGAGCCGATCTGCTGCTGCTGTCCGAGCTGTTCCTGTCTGGCTATCCGCCGGAGGATCTGGTGCTGAAGCCGGCCTTCGTTGCCGCCTGCCGGGCGGCGCTGGACGAGTTGGTGGCGGACACGGCCGACGGCGGACCGGGCATCGTCATCGGCCTGCCCTGGCGCGAGGGAGACAAGCTGCATAATGCGGTGGCGCTGGTCGACGGCGGGCGCATCGAGGGCGTGCGGTTCAAGTATGACCTGCCGAATTATGGCGAGTTCGACGAAAAGCGCGTGTTCCAGGCAGGTCCCTTGCCGGGGCCGGTCGGCTTTCGCGGCATCCGCCTCGGCTTGCCGATCTGCGAGGACGCGTGGACCGAGGAGGTCTGCGAGTGTCTCGAGGAGACCGGCGCGGAGCTGCTGCTGGTGCCGAACGGCTCGCCCTTTCACGCCGGCAAGCCGGATGTGCGGCTGCAGGTGATGGTGGCGCGGGTGGTCGAGACCGGCCTGCCGCTGGTCTATTGCAACCAGCTCGGCGGCCAGGACGAACTGGTGTTCGACGGGGCGTCCTTCGCGCTGCAGGCCGATCGGCGGCTTGCCTTCCAGATGGCTGAGTTCCTCGAGGAGATCGCGATCACCGACTGGCATCGCGATGCGGACGGCGGCTGGGTCTGCGAGAGCGGGCCGAAGGCGGAGCTGCCGGACAACGATGCTGCGCGCTGGCAGGCCTGCGTTCTCGGCTTTCGCGACTATGTGAACAAGAACCGCTTCCCGGGCGTGGTGCTGGGCCTGTCCGGCGGCATCGACAGCGCGGTGGTTGCGGCCATGGCCGTCGACGCGCTGGGGGCTGACAAGGTCCATTGCGTGATGCTGCCCTATCGCTACACCTCGACGGAGAGCCTCGTGGATGCCGAGGCCTGTGCGAAGGCGCTCGGCGTGCGCTACGACACGGTGGCGATCGCCCCGGCGGTGGAAGGCTTTGCCGAGGGGCTGTCGGCGCTGTTCGCCGGCACCGAAAGCGGCGTGACGGAAGAAAATCTCCAGTCGCGGGCGCGCGGCACGATCCTGATGGCGATCTCCAACAAGTTCGGCGCCATGGTCGCGACCACCGGCAACAAGTCGGAGATGTCGGTCGGCTACGCGACGCTCTACGGCGACATGAATGGCGGGTTCAACCCGATCAAGGATCTCTACAAGACGCAGGTCTACCGGCTCGCCGCCTGGCGCAACGCCAACCGGCCGGACGGGCTGCTCGGGCCGGCGGGCGAGGTGATCCCGGTCAACATCATCGACAAAGTGCCGACCGCGGAACTGCGCGAGAACCAGACCGACCAGGATTCGCTGCCGCCCTATGACGTGCTCGACGACATCCTCGAGTGCCTGGTGGAGAACGAGATGTCGGTCGGCGACATCGAGGCGCGCGGCCATGACCGCGCGCTGATCCACCGCATCGAGCACCTGCTCTATATCGCCGAGTACAAGCGCCGGCAGTCGGCGCCGGGCGTGAAGATCACCCGCAAGAATTTCGGCCGCGACCGCCGCTACCCGATCACCAACCGCTTCCGCGACCGCAGCTAGGCCGCTTTTCCGGCGGCGACATCCCGGACCGGGCTGCCGCCGTTCCCGCCACACGAGCCCTCACGCGAGGGATCATGCGCCTCGACAGGCTCCGCCTGGTCGCCATCCTTGCCGCCGGCCAGATCGTCGGCTGGGGAACGACCTTCGACATGCCCGGCGTGCTGGGGCGGCAGATCGCCGCCGAGCTCGGCATGTCGAACGCGCTCGCCTTCGGCGGGTTGACGGCGATGATGCTGCTGGGCGGCTTTGCAGGCCCCTGGACCGGACGGCTGATCGAGCGGCATGGCGCTGCACGGGTGCTGGCGGCGGGAGCTGCGACCATGGCGGCGGGGCTGCTCGCCATGAGCCTGGCGCAGGGCGTTCTGATCTACTACGCCGCCTGGCTGGTGATGGGGATCGGCGGCGCACTCGGCCTGACCGTGCCGTGCAATGCGGCGGTGGTCGAGCGGGAAGGGGCGGGCGCCCGGCGCTCCATCGGCATCCTGATGATCTTCACCGGCCTGTCGGCCGCCGTCGCCTGGCCGCTGTGGAGCCTGCTGGAAGGGGCGATCGGCTGGCGCATGGCGATGCTGGCGGCCGCCGGTACCCAACTCGTGCTGTGCCCGCTCTATCTCTTCGCCCTGCCGTCGCCGCGCGACGAGGACGGAGGCGCCGCACGGGCCGCGGCGGCCGCGGTGGAACCCTTGCGGCTGACGCAGGCGCGGGCGCGTCTTGCCTTCCTGCTGATCGCGCTGGTCTCCATCGTCTTCAGCCTGGTGACCACGGGTCTCGCGCCTTCGCTGATTGCCCTGTTGCAGATGTCGGGCGCCTCGCCGGCGCTGGCCCTGGAACTCGGCGCGCTGCGCTCGGTGCTCGGCATCACGGCGCGACTTGCCGATGTCCTGGCGGGGCGGTTCGCGACGCCGCTGACCTCCGGCCTTGTCGCCGCCGCGCTGCTGGTGGGCTCTCCCGTGCTGTTGCTCCTCGCCGACGGGCAGGCCTCGCTGCTCTATCTGTTCATCGCGTTCTACGGGTTCGGATCGGGCATTTCGGCGCTGACAAGGGCGCTGCTGCCGCTCAGCTTCTTTTCAGCGAGCCGCTATGCGCGGGCGGCGGCCAACCTGTCGCTGCCGAGCAATATCGCGATGGCGACGGGGCCGCTGCTGGTGACCGTGGTGCTGGACGGCGCCGGTGTGGCGGGTGTGGTGCTCTACGCTTCGGGGTTGGCGATGCTGGCGCTGGCCGCGCTTGCCTGCCTCACCGTCCTGGCATGGAAGCAGCCGGCAGGCGCAAGCCCGGTCTGAAGCGGCTGTGCCGGAGCGCCTCGTCGGAAAGCGCCCTCTCTTTCGCCGGGGGAGAAACTTCTCTATCCTGACGGCTCTTTCCTGGTCCTGCGACCGGTGCCGCCGGCCCGCGCTCCACCTGATCGAACTGCGGTCGCACCGCCTTTCGTCTCGCGCCAGGCCCCGGCTGACGCGGGCGCGGGCGTGCCGGCCTGCTCACCTGCCACCTTTGCCGCGGATCGCCGCCATGCCGTTCTTCATCTTCCTGCGCGACAATCTCCGCTGGCTCAGTGCCGGGCTGCTGCTGACCTTCTTTTCCAGCTTCGGGCAGACCTATTTCATCTCGCTGGTGGCAGGCGACCTGAGGGCCGAATTCGGCCTCAGCCACGGCGCGTTCGGCGGGCTCTACATGGCCGCGACGCTGTGCTCGGCGCTGTCGCTGACCTTTGTCGGCAAGGCGGTCGACAATTTCCCGCTGGCACTGGTCGCCGGCGGCGTGGTGGCGGGGCTTGCCCTGTTCACCGCCGGCATGGCCAGCGTCTCCTCGGTCGCCATGCTGTTCGTGGTGCTCTACGGGCTGCGGCTGTTCGGCCAGGGCATGATGACCCATGTGGCTATGACCGCGATGGGCCGCTGGTACGACGCGCAGCGCGGCCGCGCGGTCTCCATCGCCTCGCTCGGCATCCAGTGCGGCGAGGCGAGCCTGCCGCTGGTCTTCGTGACGCTGGCGGGGCTGCTCGGCTGGCGCGGCACGTGGTGGCTGGGTGTCGCCGTGCTGGTGCTGGTGGCGCTGCCGGCGCTGCTCCTGCTGCTGAAGGTGGAGCGGGTGCCGCGCGGGACCGTGCTCACCGACGAGCGGCCGGTGGCGCAGCGGCAATGGACCCGCGCCGAGGTGCTGCGCGATCCGGCCTACTGGATCATCTCCGCCGGCACGCTGGCGCCGCCCTTCATCGGCACGACGATCTTCTTCCACCAGGTCTATCTGGTGGAGCTGCGCGGCTGGTCGATGGAGCTGTTCGCCTCCGCCTTCATGGCCATGTCGGCAATGACCATCAGTTGCGCTCTGCTGGCCGGCCACCTCGTCGACAAGGTGACGGCGCTGCGACTGCTGCCGACCTTCCTGCTGCCGCTGGGGCTCGCCTGCGTGCTGCTGGGCGCGGTGGCGCACCCGCTTGCGGCTTTCGGCTTCATGGCGCTGCTCGGCATCAGCTATGGCTTCAGCTCGACGCTGTTCGGCGCGCTGTGGCCGGAGATTTATGGCGTCCGCCACCTCGGGTCGATCCGCTCGGTGACGGTGGCGATGATGGTCTTCGCCTCGGCGCTGGGGCCGGGCCTCACCGGCTATCTGATCGATGCCGGCGTGTCCTATTCCTTGCAGGCCTATGCCATGGCGCTCTACTGCCTGCTGGCGGCGCTGGCGCTGACGCTGGTCTCGCGCCATGTGCGCCAGCGGCAGGGGGAAGGCGCCGTTGCGAGCGCTCCGGCTTCCGGCTAAGAGGGGGCCATGACCGTCACCGTTCGCTTCGCCCCGTCACCGACGGGCTTCCTGCATATCGGCAACGCCCGCCCGGCGCTGATCAACTGGCTCTTCGCGCTGCGCCGCGAGGGGCGCTTCATCCTGCGCTACGACGACACCGACAAGGAGCGCTCGAGCGAGGAATTCGCCGCCGCGATCGCGGAGGATCTCGGCTGGCTCGGCATCGCGCCGCATGAGAGCTTCCGCCAGTCGGACCGGCTGCCGCTCTACGATGCGGCGGCCGAAAAGCTGAAGGCGGCCGGGCTGCTCTATCCCTGCTTTGAGACGGCGGACGAGCTGGAGCGGCGGCGTGCCAGGGCGCGGGCGCTCGGTCGCCCACCGGTCTACGACCGGGCCGCTCTGAAGCTCGGCGATGAGGAACGGGCGCGGCTGGAGTCCGAAGGGCGGCGGCCGCACTGGCGCTTCCTGCTGCCGAACCATGACGGCGATCCCTTCGTCACACGGCGGGTGGAGCGCAGTTGGGACGACCTGTGCCGCGGGGCGCAGAACATCGACCTTGCCTCCCTGTCCGATCCGGTGCTGGTGCGCGAGGACGGCAGCTATCTCTACACGCTGCCCTCCATCGTCGACGACATCGCCGCCGGGGTGACCCATGTCATTCGCGGCGAGGACCATGTCGCCAACACCGGTGTGCAGATCGCCATTTTCGAGGCGCTGGGGGCAGCGCCGCCGGCCTTCGGGCACCACAACCTGCTGACGACGGTGTCCGGCGAGGGCCTGTCGAAGCGCAAGGGCGCGCTGTCGCTGCGCTCGCTGCGCGAGGAGGGGGTCGAGCCGATGGCGGTCGCCTCGCTCGCGGTTCTGACCGGCACCAGTCATGCGGTGGAGCCGGCGGAAAGCCTGGCGCGGCTGGCGGAGGTCTTCGACCTTGCCGACGTGTCGCGTTCGTCGGCGAAGTTCGATCCGCAGGAGTTGCGGCCGCTCAACGCGAAGCTGGTGCATGCCCTGTCCTATGCGGATGTCGCCGCGCGGCTGTCCGCGATGGGCATCCTTGATGCGCCTCCGGGAGGCGAAGCCTTCTGGCTGGCGGTGCGGGAGAATTGCGAGACGGTGGCGGATGCCGCGCGCTGGTGGCGTGCGGTGACCGCGCCGCAGCCACTGCCGGTGGCCGAAGAGGATCGGGCGTTTCTTGTCGAGGCGGCGGACCTGCTGCCGCAGGAGCCTTACGACGAGACGACGTGGGGCGCCTGGACCGGCGCGCTTAAGGAACGGACGGGCCGCAAGGGGCGGGGGCTGTTCCTCCCCTTGCGCAAGGCGCTGACGGGCGAGGAGCACGGGCCGGACATGAAGGCGTTGCTACCGCTTATTGGGCAACGAAATAGCGCGGCCCGACTATCCTGACGGTGCGCTCCTGCGGCGCCTCGGACGGGTCTGCCGCATCGGATGTGGCCGTCTCCGGCTCCCGGGCGGCCTCGGGCGGTGTCCGCCGTGAGGGCATGCCGAGAACGGGCAGCGATGGCCCCTGGCGCACCGGCGAATAGCCAAGTTCCATGTTGAGGCGGGTGTCCGGATCCTGGAGCTGCAGGGCCTCGATGGCGTCCTGTGCGTCCTCGCCAAGGCCGTCGGGAGCAAGGCCGGTGCGCAAGTCGCGGGACGCACCGGCGGTGACGTCGCGCAGGTAGGACGCGGCCTCGTCGTCGCCGCTGCGGATCAGGCTCGCCATGGTCTGGCGGTCGGCGCTCGGCTGGCAGCCGCAGCCTTCGACATAGGCGGTGCGGAAGCGGTTGGCATTCTCCAGATCGCCATAGGGCATGCCGGTGACCGAGACGAGGTTCTCGACGCTCTCGCCCGGATTGCGGTGAACGAACAGCTCTGCCTCGGCGCCCGGACACATGGAGCGGCACACGGCGGCGTCGCGGCCGAACCCTTCCTCGCCGGTCGCAAAGCTCACGGGGAAGAAGAAGCCGTCGCACATGCGCACGCACATGGTCCGATAGGTCGGGCCGGAGGGCCGGCGAGCGATGGTGGCGCTGCTGTCGCTGGAGCCGACGCGCACGGTGGAGCGCATGCGAGGCTCGTTGCGGGCCGCGTCCACGCTCACCTGCTGGGGGATGGCCTCATTGCCGCGACCAATGCCGAACAGCGACAGGAAGCCGCCGCCGGACGGCGGAGCCGCCCGGATGCCGGTTGGGGCGGGGGCCTGTGCCGTGCGCGGGGCATCGCAGTTCTGCCGGGCCATGGCACGGCGCAATTCGGCCTCGCGGGCGTTGGTCCGCGCGCCGGCATGACGGGCGCGCTGGCGCTCGATCTTGGCGAGATTGGCGCGCATGCTCTCGATCTTGGGGCCGAGCCCCTGGCAGGAGGGCGCCGCCGCCGCGCCCGAACACCCGAGGTGGCGGAAGTCGCGCTCGGCCAGCGACAGGGCCTGCGACTGGGCGCGATGGGCCTCGTCCCATCTGGCATATTCGGGCGAGCGGGACGCGCCGGCCGTCACCTGCCGCAACTCGGCGCCAAGATCCGCGCAGGTCGTCGCCTGGGCCGGGCCGGGCGCGGCCAGGAGGGCGCCGGCGACCGCAAGGCCGCGCAGCAGCGTCTGTCCTCTGCCTTGTCCAAGAGCCATCGGCCGGATCCGTCCACGCAAACACACTGGCCCGGCCGGGGCCGGGTCTCCTGCGCTCGACTATGGCGCCAGGCTCCGCCCCGGCACAAGGAAATGCTCGACTTTTAGTAAACTCACGCCTAACCGGCGGCGGGCGGGTCGTCGCGCTGCAGGTGAAGGCTCAGGTCCTGCGCGCGCCTGGCGAGCTGGTCCAGCACCTTGTCGAACACCTCCCTGTCGGACGGATCGAGGGGCGCGAGCAAGGCGTCGGAGAAACGGCGCGCCTCCGGCACCAGCTTGCGATAGGCATCGGTACCGGCATCGGTAAGCTGCAGGATGCTCTCGCGCATGTCGCGGGTGTTGGGGGTGCGCAGGATCAGGCGGCGCTGCTCGAGGCTGGCGACCGCGCGCGACACCTTGGTCTTGTGCATGCGGCTGTGCTCGCCGATCTCCTTGGCCGTCATCGTACCGAACTGGCCGAGGGTCGCCATGACGCGCCATTCCGGGACGCTGATCGCATAGCGCCGGCGATAGATGCCGGCCAGCGACTGGCTGACCGTCTCGGCCAGCACATTGAGCCGATAGGGCAGAAAGCCCTCCAGCTCGAGAGGCCTGTCGTCGTTGCGCATCGAGGGCTCGCTTTCAGCGGTTGCAGGGGAGGCGCGACGGGCCGCTGCGATGCGCCCCGCGGAGGTGATTGCGATTGTAACGATCGGGAAAGGGCCGGCAAGGTGCGACACAGGGTTGCGCCGGTCCTGCTTGCGGCCGGCGACGCGGCGTGGCAGTCAGACGCATGCGCGGGCAGATGACCCGGCAGGAAATCGCGAAAGGATGGCAGGCAGGATGGCGAAGGCGGCAGGACGGAAGGGCAGGGCGGCACGGCAGACGGACAGCGCGCCGGCGGCACCCAAGCCGCAGAGCCCGGCGCTGGTCTGGCTTGTCCTCAATCATGTGCTGCTGTTGCCGCTGGCGGGCGCATTCGCGCCGATGCTGGCGTTTCGCGCCGGCCTTCTGCATGGCGACGGCCTGCTGATCACAGCGCTGCTGGGGCTGCTTGTCGTGCTGACCCACGGCGCGTGCTGGCGTCTTGCGGCGCGCGCCGGGGAGAGGCGGCTGGCCGCGGCCTCTCTGGGGCTGGGCCTGCTCAGCCTTGCCGCTCTTCTGCTGTTCTCGACGCCGTCGCCGCTGGTGGCGGTCGTGCACGTGGGCAAGCTCCTGATCTGAGGTGAGCGAGCTTGCGGCCGGGAGCGGCGGCTCCCATATGCCGGTCGGACAGATCTGGAGATCGAGACGATGCAATCCTTCCTGGGTGCCGCCGTTCTTGCCGTGACCGCGCTGGCGGCGCTGGCGCAGCCGGCTGTTTCCGCCGACGAGCCGGATCTGATCTTCAAGAAGTCGACGGTGTGGAAGTTCCTGACGCCCGACCACAAGCTGGCGACCTATGCGGTGGACGATCCGCTGGTCGACGGCGTCGCCTGCCATTTCACCGTGCCGGAAAAGGGCGGCGTCTCGGGCTGGCTCGGGGTCGCGGAGGAAGTCTCCGATATCTCGCTGGCCTGCCGCCAGGTCGGGCCGGTGACCTTCAAGGCCAAATTCGAGCAGGGCGAGGAGATGTTCCGCCAGCGCCGCTCGTTCCTGTTCAAGAAGATGCGGATCGTGCGGGGCTGCGACACCAAGCGCAACGTGCTGGTCTATCTCGTCTATTCCGACAAGATCATCGAGGGCAGCCCGAAGAACTCGACCTCGACCGTGCCGATCATGCCCTGGGGCGAGGCGGAGGCGCCGCGCTGCGCCGACTGGTTGTCGAGGTAGGGGGAAAGGGCGGGCCCGGCGAGAAGTCGTCTGCGGCGCCGGTCAGCCGGCGCCCGCAGTCTCCAGCCGCCTGCGTGCCCGCGCGGTCGTCTCCGGCGGGCAGAAATGCTTCTCCAGCAGCGACAGCACGTCCTGCGCAATCTCGCTGTCCAGCGTGTAGTAGATCGTGGTGCCCTCGCGGCGCGTGCGCACCAGTCCCTGGGCCCGCAGCAGCGCTAGCTGCTGGGAGACGGTCGGCATGCGCATGCCGGTAAGTTCGGCAAGCTGGCCGACATTGGTTTCGCCATTGGCCATGTGGCACAACAGCATGAGGCGGGGAGCGGAGGCGAGCATCTTGAGAAAACTCGCCGCGTCCTCAGCCCGTTCCTGAAGCGCGTCGATCATGTCTTTCCTTCCCGAATGCCGATGGGGGCAAGGGGCGGTCCCGATACCGCACCTGCGCGACACACCGGCTTCGAGCCGCAACGATACTGGAATTCCCTTAAGGGGAATCCCTATCGTCTGCAATTCGAAGTCGCGACATTAGACGGGAACAATTCCTTCAGTGCAAGATATCAGCGATTGCTAAAAGTCAGGCTTCGACCCGACTGATGTGTGACGCAGCCGATTTCTCCAGCGCGGCACAGGGGATAGGTGTTCGCGCCCTGGGTGCTGAGGGCGATCCGGTCGTGGCCGCGCGCGGTGAAGTCGGTGGCGAGAACGAAGCCCGCGACAGGCGCCAGCATCAGCGCGCCGAACAGCGAGGCGGCGACGATCTGGCGGAGGAGGGCGCTGCGGGCGCTGGAAGAACGGGTCGAGAAGGTCGTCTGCATGGCACGGGCTCCGATACGCTGGGCCTTGAATACTCTGGCCTTGAACTGTGCCGATCATGCAGCGGGGCGACTGAACCCGTGCTGAGGCGCGCCTTTATGCGCCGTTCAGATTGGTAAAGGCGCCGCCCGGTGGGCGACGCCGTTGAGTTTGCCTTGGTCGGTCCTGCGAGTGGCGGGCGAACGCCGTCGCTACAGATTGGCCGGACGGAGCTGGGCAATCGCCTTGGCCAGCACCTTGTCGCGCTCATAGATATCGCTGCGGAAATGCACCGAGCCGTCCTTGTTTACCCAGGCGGTCAGATAGGTGAGGTGGACGGGCAGCGGCTTCGACAGCTTGATCACCCGCCGTTCGCCGCTGTCGCGCACCGTCTCCAGCTTGGCCTTGGTCCAGCCGTCGGGGCCAAGCAGCGCCTCGCCGAGGTCGAACGGGGCCTCGGCGCGGATGCAGCCATGGCTGAACGAGCGCTGGGCGCGGGAGAACAGCGACTTCGACGGCGTGTCGTGGATGTAGATGTTGAACTTGTTCGGGAACATGAACTTGATGCGCCCGAGCGCGTTTCCCTCGCCCGGATCCTGGCGCAGGGTGAAGGGGAAGCTGGCGCGGCTGTAGGAACTCCAGGCGACCGACCAGGGATCGATCTCGCGGTTGCCGGAGAAGACGCGGATGTTTTTGCCCTGCAAGGCACCGGGGTCGCGCTGCAGCATCGGCAGGTATTCCGTCGTGGCGATGGAATAGGGCACCGTCCAGTAGGGGTTCACCTCCGCATAGGTCATCTCGTCGGAGAAGACCGGCGTGGCATGAAAGGGCTTGCCGACGACCACGCGGGTGGTGTGGACGGTCTTGTCGTCCTCCACCACTTTGAGGTTCTGGTCGGCGAGGTTGACGAAGACATAGCGGGGCCCGAGATCGTCCGGCATCCAGCGCCGGCGCTCCATGTTGAGCTCCATCTGCCCGATGCGCGTCGAGATCGGCACGTTGATCTCGGCGAGCGTCGCCTTGCCGATGATGCCGTCGACCTCCAGCCCGTGGCGCTCCTGGAACAGTTTCACCGCCTCGACCAGCGCCCCGTCATAGACGGCGCCGGAATGGCTGCCGGGCGAAAACAGGTCCTGCTCCGCGAGGCGCTGGCGCAGAGTGTCGAGTCGCGCGTCGGTCATGCCGGGCTTGAGGGTCTCGCCCTCGGGGACCGGGGTGAAGCCGCCGGCGGCTTCCTTTGCCCGATAGTCGGCGAGCGCGGTCTTCAGTCGGGCATAATTGGGCGTATTGGGAGAGAGGCCGTCGATCGCCGTGGCGAAGTCCTCGGAGCTTTCGACATATTCCAGCACGACGGACGGATCGGGGGCCTTGGGGAAGAGGTTGAGCGAGCGGTTGACCTCGTTGGGCTTGACCCGGCCGGCGGTCAGGTGATTGGCATAGATCACGAAGGTGTTGGAGATCGCCACTTCCAGTTCGGCGAGGGCGGCGGTGTCTCGCGCCGCACCGGCGAGGTCGCGCAGCCGGTCGGGCGCGTAGTCCTGCGGATCGAGGGCATGCTCGCCCGCCCGCTCGAAGGCCGCGAGCAGCATCTCGCCATGCGGGTTGAGCCCCTGCTCGCTGACCCAGAGCGGCTGGAACACCCGGCCCTGGTAAAAGCCCTGGATGCCGAGTTCCAACTCGTCCTCGCTGCCGGCATTGATCGCCGCGTCGAGCATCACGGTGGTGTTGACCGAAAGCTCACGGGCGATCGCCATGGCGAGCGGGTCGGTCGGCAAATGCGCCTCGCCAACGACGATCGAGGTGCTTTCCACCGGCAGGGTCGACTGGGCACGCGCCGGGGTCGCGGCGCTCGTCAGCAGGGCGGTCATGGCAAGCGCGGTGCCGGCAAGGGCAAGGCGCGCAAAAACACCCGGCCGGAACCGGGTTTCACTGGCGATCGGGCTCATCACATTCTCCCACATATGGCCCCCGTCATACGGCGGAGCCGCAGCCCTAATATGACGCAGCCTCCTCAACGCCAGTGTGATGCAGGACACGCGGCGAACGCCAGTAAAAAGCCCTGCCGGGGCGCGCGAAGACGTCTATTGCCGCTTGACCGGGCAGGGCAAACCGGTCAGAACACTTGCCATGCACACGGCCCATCGGAAGATCATTTCGATTCTCATTATTTGCAGCTAGCGACAAAGCTGGCTGTGGCCGTTCCCCTCATGCGCGAAGCTCTCCGACAAGGGAGATGAGACGGACGCCCCGGCCAGCCGGCCAGGAGACGACCGATCATGCTGTCCGCTCATCGATTGAAACTGACCAACACGCTGACCCGGGCGAAGGAGGACTTCGAGCCGGAGGACGCCGGGAACGTGCGCATGTATGTGTGCGGGCCGACGGTCTACGACTACGCCCATATCGGCAACGCCCGGCCCGTCGTGGTGTTCGACGTGCTGTTCCGCCTGCTGCGGCATCTCTATGGAGACGCCCATGTCACCTATGTGCGCAACATCACCGACGTGGACGACAAGATCAACGCGCGGGCGCTGCGCGACTATCCCGAGCTGCCGCTGAACGAGGCCATCGCGCGGGTGACGCGCAAGACCGCCGACCAGTTCCATGCCGACGTGAAGGCGCTTGGCTGCCTTCCGCCCAGCCACGAGCCGCGCGCCACCGCCCATATCGGCGGGATGATCGAGATGATCGGCACGCTGATCGCCAAGGGCCATGCCTACGAGGCGGAAGGCGAGGTGCTGTTCGATACCGGCTCGATGCCGGCCTATGGCGAACTCTCCAAGCGCAATCTGGAGGACCAGAAGGCGGGCGCGCGGATCGCGGTCGACGCCCACAAGAAGAACCCCGGCGACTTCGTGTTGTGGAAGCTCTCGTCCGACGAGGAGCCGGGCTGGGAAAGCCCGTGGGGGCGCGGGCGCCCCGGCTGGCATATCGAGTGCTCGGTGATGAGCGCCCATCACCTGGGCCCTGTCTTCGACATCCATGGCGGCGGGCTCGATCTGATCTTCCCGCATCACGAGAACGAGATCGCCCAGTCCTGCTGCGCCCATGGCACCAAGCTGATGGCGCGCTACTGGCTGCATAACGGCTTCCTGCAGGTGGAAGGCGAGAAGATGTCGAAATCGCTCGGCAACTTCATCACCCTGCACGACCTGCTGCAGACGGAGAAGGTGGGCGGGCGCACCTGGCCGGGCATGGCGATCCGCCTGGTGCTGTTGATGACCCAGTACCGCCAGCCGCTCGACTTCACCGAGAAAGCTCTGGAGGAGGCGGAAGGGCTGCTGCAGCGTTGGGACGAGCTGATCACCCGTGCCGGCGTGCAGCCGGCAGCGGAGGCGCGGCCGCCGGAGGCGCTGATCGAGGCGCTGTGCGACGATCTCAACACGCCGCGCGCGATCGCCGCCCTGCATGGGCTTGCCCGTGAGGCACGCGGCGGGGATGCGGCCGCCGCTCAGGCGCTTGCCGATGCGCTCGGTTTTCTCGGCTTCGACCTTGCCGAAATCCGTGCGGCGGTGGAAGCGGCGCAGGAAGCGGCGGCTGATCCGGACCTGGTGGCGAAGGTGGACGCGCGCATCGCCGAGCGGCTCGCCTTTATCGAGGCGAAGGACTGGGGTGAGGCCGACCGCATTCGCGCGGAGCTGGCCGATGCCGGCGTCCTGCTGAAGGACGGCAAGGACCCGGCGACCGGCAAGCGCGTGACGACCTGGGAACTGGCGCAATGATCGTGGCATCTCGCTCAAGATTCGCCGAAAAGTCTCATGCTGGACCCACGCGCCAGTCTCCCCCCTTGAGGGGGAGATGCCGGCGGAGCCGAAGAGGAGACAGCAGATGAATGACGCTGTGGTTCATACCGGCGGATGCCAGTGCGGGGCGATCCGCTTTCGGGTCGAGGGCGCGCTGGGCACGGCCTCTGTCTGCCATTGCCGAATGTGCCAGAAGGCGTTCGGCGGCTTCTACGCGCCCCTGGTCGCGATCGAGCGGCCGCAACTGACATGGACGCGGGGGGAGCCGGCGCATTTCCGCTCCTCCAACCATGTGACGCGCGGCTTCTGCCCGTCCTGCGGGACGCCGCTCACCTATGAGGAGCCGGACGACAAGCTGGCGCTGGCCATCGGCGCCTTCGATCATCCGGAGGAGATCGTCCCGACGATCCAGTTCGGCGTCGAGGCGAAGCTGCCTTACGTCGATACGGTTTCGGCGCTGCCGCGGCGCGATACGCTCGACGACCTGGAGGCGGCCTCCTTCCTCGCCTCGATCCGCTCCAACCAGCATCCCGACCATGAGACCGAAAGCTGGCCGCCCGCCGAGTGGCCGCAGGACGCCTGGTCGAACGCTCCCTCTCACCTGCCACGCAACCCCGGGAAAGCCTGACCGGCCAGGTGCCGGCCCCCATCCACGAAGACCGGCCGCAAAGGCCGGCGACCCAAGGACCAGACCATGACCCGCGAACGCCTCTACCTGTTCGACACGACGCTGCGCGACGGAGCGCAGACGGCCGGCATCGACTTCTCGGTGGAGGAGAAGATCGTGATTGCCGAACTGCTGGACCGGCTGGGCGTCGACTATGTGGAAGGCGGCTATCCGGGCGCCAATCCGACCGACACGGCCTTCTTCGAGGTCAAGCGCACCGCGGGTGCGACCTTCACCGCCTTCGGCATGACCAAGCGGGCAGGGCGCTCGGCCGCCAACGATCCGGGGCTGCAGATGCTGCTCGGCTCGGCGGCAGAGGCGGTGTGCCTCGTTGCCAAGAGCTGGGACTATCATGTGCGCGTGGCGCTGGGCTGCAGCAACGAAGAGAATCTCGCCTCGATCCGTGAGAGCGTGCAGGCGGTGGCCGCGAGCGGCCGCGAGGCGATGATCGACTGCGAGCATTTCTTCGACGGCTACAAGGCCAATCCCGACTATGCGCTGGCCTGTGCGAAGACCGCCTATGAGGCCGGCGCGCGCTGGGTGGTGCTGTGCGACACCAATGGCGGAACGCTGCCACAGGAGGTCATGGAGATCGTCGCGGCGGTTGCCAAGCATGTGCCCGGCGCGCATCTGGGCATCCACGCTCATGACGACACGGGGCATGCGGTCGCCAATTCGCTGGCGGCTGTCGCGGCCGGCGTGCGCCAGATCCAGGGAACGCTCAACGGCATCGGCGAGCGCTGCGGCAATGCCAACCTGATCACCCTGGTGCCGACCCTGATGCTGAAGGCGCCCTATCGGGAGACGTTCGAGCTCGGGGTCAGCCAGGGGGCGCTGGCCGAGATCACGGCGATTTCGCGCGCCTTCGACGAGATCATCAACCGCTCCCCCGACCGGCACGCCCCTTACGTCGGCGAGAGTGCCTTTGCCACCAAGGCCGGCATTCATGCCTCGGCGATCCTGAAGGAGCCGGAGACCTATGAGCATGTGCCGCCGGAAAGCGTCGGCAACCGGCGCCGGGTGCTGGTCTCCGACCAGGCCGGCAAGTCGAACCTGATCGGCGAACTCGCGCGGCTCGGCATCGCCGTCGACAAGGCCGACCCGCGGCTCGATGCGCTGCTGGCCGACGTCAAGGAGCGCGAGGCGCAGGGCTATGCCTATGAAGCGGCGGATGCCTCGTTCGAGCTGCTGGCGCGCCGGCGGCTCGGCGAGGTGCCGCGCTATTTCGACGTGCTGTCGTTCCGGGTGATGGTGGAGCGGCGCTTCAATGCCATCGGCGAACTCGTCACCGTTTCCGAGGCGGTGGTGAAGATCGACATCGACGGCGAGGTGCACATGTCGGTGGGCGAGGGCAACGGCCCGGTCAACGCGCTCGACACGGCCCTGCGCAAGGATCTCGGCCGCTACCAGTCGGTCGTCGATGAGATGGAACTGACCGACTTCAAGGTGCGTATCCTCAATGGCGGCACGGATGCGGTGACACGCGTGCTGATCGAGAGCCACAACAGGAAGACGCACAAACGCTGGTTCACGATCGGCGTTTCGGGCAATATCGTCGATGCGTCGTTCCAGGCGCTTATCGATTCCCACACCTACACGCTGCTGAAGGCCGGGCTCTGACGGGCAGCCTCGCAGCCCAGCGGACCACGCGATCATGACCTCCCAACCGACAGCCGCGGCGGCCGATGCCGAGCGGCGCCTCGGGCTTGCCTTCGCCCTCTCTGCGTTCCTGCTGTGGGGCTTCCTGCCGGCCTATTACAAGTGGACGGCGGCGATCCCGGCGGATCTGGTGGTCGCCCACCGGATCCTGTGGTCGGTGCTGTTCCTGGCGATCTTCCTGGGGCTGCGCGGGCGGCTCGGCGAGGTCGGGGCGATCCTGCGCGACCCGGCGACCCTGTCGAAGCTGGCCTTGTCCGCCTCGGTGATCTCGATCAACTGGCTGGTGTTCATCTGGGCGGTGGAGCGCGGCCGCATCCTGGAAGTGAGCTTCGGCTATTTCGCCAATCCGCTGGTCTCGGTCGCTCTCGGCCTGATCGTGCTGAAGGAGACGCTGAGCCGCTGGCAGTCGATCGCCATCGCGCTTGCCGTCGTCGCGGTGGCGGTGCAGGCGGTGGCGCTGGGCGGATTTCCCTGGGTGTCGATGGCGCTGGCCTTTTCCTTCGGCGCCTATGGCTATCTGCGCAAGACGGTGGCGGTCGGCGCCTCGCCGGGGCTGATGGTCGAGGCGATCGTGCTGGCGCCACTGGCCTTCGCCTATCTGGTCTATGCGGGCATTGCCGGGGGCGGGGCGGCGATGGCCGACGTGCTGCCGGTGGACCGGCCGGGCCTGTTCCTGCTGCTGATCGGCACGGGCGTGGTGACGGCGGTGCCGCTGGCGCTGTTTGCCGCCGGCGCAAGGCGGCTGTCGCTGACGGCCGTCGGGCTGATGCAGTACATCGCCCCCAGCATCCAGTTCGTTCTGGCGATCTATGTGTATGGCGAGGAGGTCGAGCCGGTCAGGCTTGCGACCTTCGCCCTGATCTGGGTGTCGCTGGCGATCTTCACCACCGACACCATCCTGCGGCACGAGCGCTCGCGCGGGTAGACAAAAGCCCTGTTGCCGCTTGCCGGGGGCGGCGGGGAGAGCTAGAACCCATTCATCGGTAAATAACGATGAATGGGCATCCCATGCAAAGCCGCGCCGCCGCCAAGCTCCGCAACGGGCCGGCACGCTATCCCGCCGCCGCCGTCGAGAGCGAGCGTCTCGCCCGCATCTTCAAGGCCCTGGCGCATCCGGTGCGGGTGGAGATCGTCTCCTCGCTCGCCGCCTGCTCCGGCGCCTTTTGCGGCGACATCGTGCGCGGCCTGCCGCTGGCGCAGTCGACCGTCTCGCAGCATCTCGCCATCCTGCGCGAGGCGGAGCTGATCGAGGCGGAAGAAAACGGCCGCTGCTGCCACTACCGTCTGACCGCCGGCGCCCGTGCGCTGGTGGAGGGCGCGGTGGCCGGGCTCTTCGCCGCCGCCTGCTGCGGCGAGCCGGAAGAGGCGGGCGGCCGCGCCGCACGCATGGGAGCCTGTCGAAAGGACACGGAATGACCAGCCGCCGCTCCGGCGTTTCCGGCCCCGCCCCGCGCATATCGGCGGACGAGGTCTCCACCTTCCGCACCCTCGGCCAGCTCTGGCCCTATATCTGGCCCTCCGACCGTCCCGACCTGAAGGCGCGGGTCGCCCTGGCCGTGCTGGCGCTGGTGGTGGCGAAGATCGTCACGGTGCTCTCGCCCTATTTCTTCAAATGGGCGACCGATGCGCTCACCCTGCAGCAGGGCGATACGTCGGCAGCCGGCGGCACGCTCGGCCTCGATGTGCTGCCGGCCTGGTTGGTGGCGCCGGTGATGCTGGTGATCGCCTACAATGTCGCGCGGGTGCTGTTCGTCGGCTTCAACCAGCTTCGCGACGCGCTGTTCGCCCGTGTCGGCCAGCACGCGGTGCGGCAGCTCGCGTTCCTGACCTTCCGCCACCTGCATGCGCTGTCGCTGCGCTTTCATCTCGCCCGGCGCACCGGCGGCCTGTCGCGGGTGATCGAGCGCGGCGTCAAGGGTATCGAGAACATCGTTCGCTTCACCATCCTCAACGGCATCCCCACCGTGATGGAATTCGGCGTGATGGCGGCGGTGATCTGGTACCAGTTCGGCTGGATCTACGTCGCCGTCGTCGCGGTGATGATCGTCGCCTACACCTGGTTCACGGTGCATACCTCGAACTGGCGCATCGCCATCCGCCGGGAGATGAACGACAACGACACCGAGGCGAATTCCAAGGCGATCGACAGCCTGCTGAATTTCGAGACGGTGAAGTATTTCGGCAACGAGCAGATGGAGGCGGAACGCTTCGACCGGTCGATGGCCGGCTACGAGCGGGCGGCGACCCGGACCTGGACCTCGCTGGCCTGGCTCAACTTCGGCCAGGCGGTGATCCTCGGCGTCGCCACCGCGATCTGCATGGTGATGTCGGCGCGGGCGGTGATGGCCGGCACGCAGACGCTGGGCGACTTCGTGATGATCAACGCGCTGCTGCTGCAACTGTCGATCCCGCTCAACTTCATCGGGTTTCTCTATCGCGAGATCCGCCAGGGCCTTGCCGACCTGGAATCGATGTTTCAACTGCTCGGTCAGCCGGCGGAGATCACCGACCGTCCGGGCGCAGCGCCGCTCGCTGTCGCGGGTGGCACCGTGCGCTTCGAGGATGTGACCTTCCACTACGATGCCAACCGGCCGATCCTGAAGGG
Organism: Stappia sp. TSB10P1A; assembly: GCF_900185725.1. Taxonomy (GTDB): domain Bacteria; phylum Pseudomonadota; class Alphaproteobacteria; order Rhizobiales; family Stappiaceae; genus Stappia. The sequence goes on from NZ_FYAU01000035.1 coordinate 223,665, forward strand.
CATCAGCTTCGAGGTTCCGGCCGGGCGGACGGTCGCCATCGTCGGGCCCTCGGGGGCCGGCAAGTCGACCATCTCGCGGCTGCTGTTCCGCTTCTACGACGTCAGTGGCGGGCGCATCACCATCGACGGACAGGACGTGCGGGACGTGACGCAGGAGAGCCTGCGCCGGGCAACCGGCATGGTTCCGCAGGACACGGTGCTGTTCAACGACACGATCGCCTACAATATCCGCTACGGCCGGCCCGGGGCGAGTGAGGCGGACATACGCGAGGCGGCCCGCATGGCGCAGATCGCGGGCTTCATCGAGGCATTGCCGGACGGCTATCGCACGGAGGTGGGCGAACGCGGGCTCAAGCTCTCGGGCGGCGAGAAGCAGCGCGTGGCGATCGCCCGCACGATCCTGAAGGCGCCGCCGATCCTGATCCTCGACGAGGCGACCTCTGCGCTCGATACGCACACGGAACGGGAAATCCAGGCCGCGCTCGACCAGGTCTCGCGCAACCGCACGACCCTGGTGATCGCGCATCGGCTGTCGACCGTGGTCAATGCCGATGAGATCCTGGTGCTGGAAAAGGGGCGGATCGTCGAGCGCGGACGGCATCAGGATCTCCTGGCCAGGGAGGGTCTCTATGCCTCCATGTGGGCGCGTCAGCAGGAGGCGAGCGAGGCGGAGGAGCGGCTGCGGGCGGTAACCGCCGACAGCGACGGCTTCGTCGTCCGGGGCGCGCGCGCCGGCGAGGACGTGCTGGCGGAATAGGGCCGGCGGAATAGGGGGAGAAGGGCGCCTCAATGAGGCGTTGACGCCGGCATGGATTGATTTTCCGGCCCGCTCCGGTGCACAAGGGGCGGGTTCGCCCTGTCTGCGGGACACGCCTTCCGCGACGGGCCGCCACAAACGGAACCGCTCATGTCGCTGACCGATACGATCACCAAGACCTTCGTCCCCATCCACCGTGAGGGCTGGCCCTTCGTTGCCGGAGCCGGCGCGGCGACGCTGATCATCGGCTGGTTTTCCTCTCCGGTGTTCTGGATCGGCCTGATCCTGACCGCCTGGGTCGCCTATTTCTTCCGCGATCCGCAGCGGGTGACGCCGATCGACGACGACATCGTCGTCTCGCCCGCCGATGGAGTGGTCTGCCAGGTGGGGCAGGCGGTGCCGCCGCCGGAACTGGATCTCGGCAGCGCGCCGATGATGCGCGTCTGCATCTTCATGAATGTCTTCAACTGCCACGTGAACCGTGCCCCCTATGGTGGCCGCATCACCCGCGTCGCCTATCGTGCCGGCAGCTTCCTCAATGCCGAATCCGACAAGGCGAGCGAGGAGAACGAACGCAACGGCCTGGTCATCGAGAGCGGCGAGACCCGGATCGGCGTGGTGCAGATCGCTGGCCTCGTGGCACGGCGCATCGTCTGCTTCGTGCGCGAGGGCGAGAACATCGGCGCAGGTGAGCGGTTTGGACTGATCCGTTTCGGCTCGCGTCTCGATGTCTACCTGCCGGACAACGCCGGCGTGAAGGTGGCCGTCGGCCAGACCATGGTGGGCGGCGAGACCGTTGTTGCGGAACTTGGCGCCGAGACGCGCGGCACCGTCCTGACCCGCGTCAGTTGAGCGAGCAGTCGCAGATGACAGGTCCCTTCGCCCCTTACGATCCCGGTCCGACACGCCGCCGGCGTGGCCGTGCCCCGCGGTTCCGCCGGGTGCCGCTGCGCCTGATCCTGCCCAACCTGGTGACCCTGCTCGCCCTGTGTTCCGGCCTCACCGCCATCCGCATGGCGCTGGAGGAGCGCTGGGACTATGCCATCGGCGCCATCGTCATCGCCGCGGTGCTGGATGCGCTGGACGGACGGGTGGCACGGCTGCTCAAGGGCACGTCGAAGTTCGGCGCCGAGCTCGATTCGCTTGCCGATTTCGTCAATTTCGGCGTCGCTCCGGCCCTGATCCTCTATTCGTGGCTGCTGCAGGAGGTGAGTTCGATCGGTTGGATTGCGGCGCTGATCTTCTCGATCTCCGCCGCCCTGCGGTTGGCGCGCTTCAACGTGTCGATCGACGATCCGAACAAGCCTGCCTGGGCAGTGAATTTCTTCACCGGCGTGCCGGCGCCGGCCGGCGCCTTGAGCGTGCTGTTCCCCGTCTATCTCGAATTCGTCGGCATCCTGCCGCATTGGCCGGAACTGGCACCGGCGGTGGCGCTCTATGTGGTGGCGATCGCGCTGCTGATGGTCAGCAGACTGCCGACCTTCTCCGGCAAGAAGCTGGGCACCCGCGTGCGCCGCGATCTGGTGCTGCCGCTTTTTGTGGCCGCCGTGTTCCTGGTGGCCCTTCTGGTGAGCTATCCGTTCGAGATGCTGGCCCTGGGGGCGGCGGCCTATCTGGTGTCGATCCCCTTCGCCTGGCACTGGTATCAGCGCTATCGCAAGGCGGAGCCTGTCGTGGAGGGCGCTGCCGGAGCGGACAAGGGCGATGATGACGAGGAGACCGACCTCGATCATCTCGGCGAGAGCGACAAGGACGACGCGCCGTAAGCCGGGACTTGCGAAGGTAAGCCACCGGAACGGAAAAGCCCTGCGCCAGACGCAGGGCTTTTCGATTCAGGTCGGAGACCTTGTCAGTCTTGACAGTTTTCCAGGGTTGAGGGCTGTCGGCTCACGTTACGAGGCGACTTGAACAAAGTCCCGCAACTGCCTGGACGGAAAATCGAACAGCTTACCGTTGGCGGTGTTGTCCGGTGCCACGAAATCGAGCAGCGCCGGGGCAAGCTCCGAAGGATGCGGCAGGGTCTGCGGATCCTCGCCCGGCATCGCCTCGGCCCGCATGGCGGTGCGCACGGGACCGGGATTGACCAGCATGCCGGTGATCGGCGTCTGGGCGGTCTCGGCGACATAGGTGCGCACCAGCGCTTCCAGGGCGGCCTTGGAGACGGAATAGGGCCCCCAATAGGCCTTGCACTTGTGGGCGGCGCCGGAAGACAGGAACAGCACGCGCCCGGCATCCGACTGGCGCAGCAAGGGGTCGAACGAGCGGAGCAGCCGCCAGTTGGCGGTGACGTTGATCGCCATCACCTTGTCCCAGATGCGCGGGGTGACGTGGCCGAGCGGCGACAGGCCGCCAAGGATGCCGGCATTGCCGATGAGGACGTCGAGCTTGCCCCAGCGTTCGTGGATGGCCGCGCCGAGCCGGTCGAGGGCGTCGTAGTCGGTCAGATCGACCGGCACCAGCGTCGCCTGGCCGCCGGTGGAGCGGATCTCGTCATCGAGTTCCTCAAGGCCGCCGACCGTGCGGGCGAGCGCGATCACATGCGCTCCCTCGGCGGCGAGCGCCTTGGCGGTGAAATAGCCGATGCCGCGCGAGGCGCCGGTGACGACGGCAACCCGTCCCTCGAAGCGTTTGGTCATGTGCTGCCTGTCATCCTACTTCGACGAGGCGAGGCATGTGGGTGAGATCCCCGTCCTGCGCCATGTCGGTGAGTGGCGTCGGATAATCGCCGGTGAAGCAATGGTCGGTGAACTGCGGCGCCTCGTTGTTGCGCCCCTCATAGCCGATCGCCTTGTAGATGCCGTCGACGGAGAGGAAGGCGAGCGTGTCGGCGCCGATATAGTTGCGCATCTCGTCGAGGCTGTATTTCGCCGCCAGCAGCTTTTCGCGCACCGGCGTGTCGATGCCGTAATAGTCGGAGAAGCGGATCGGCGGCGAGGCGAGACGGAAGTGCACCTCGCGGGCGCCGGCGTCGCGGATCATCTGCACGATCTTCAGCGAGGTGGTGCCGCGCACCAGGCTGTCGTCGACCAGCACGACGCGCTTGCCCTCGATCTGGGCGCGGTTGGCGGAGTGCTTCAGCTTGACGCCAAGGGTGCGGATCTGCTGGGTCGGCTCGATGAAGGTGCGGCCCACATAGTGGTTGCGGATGATGCCGAGTTCGAAGGGAATGCCGGACGCATCGGCGAAGCCGAGCGCCGCCGGAACGCCCGAATCCGGAATGGGGACGATGACGTCCGCCTCGACCGCGGTTTCCAGGGCGAGCTGACGGCCGAACTCCTTGCGCACATCGTAGACGCTGCGCCCGCCGAGGATCGAATCTGGGCGCGAGAAATAGATGTACTCGAAGATGCAGGGGCGGGCCGGGCGGCGTCCGAAGGGGAAGAAGCTCTCGATGCCGCCGGGAGTGCAGACGATCACCTCGCCGTTCTCGACCTCGCGGATGAACTTGGCGCCGATGATGTCGAGCGCGCAGGTCTCCGAGGCGAAGATCGGCGCGCCGTTGAGGTCGCCGAGCACGAGCGGGCGGATGCCGAACGGGTCGCGGGCGGCGATCAGCTTCTTGCGGGTCAGCGCGACCAGCGAGAAGGCGCCTTCCATCTGCATGATGGCATCGATGAAGCGGTCGACGATCTTGTCCTTGCGCGAGCGGGCGACGAGCTGCAGCACGACTTCCGAATCGGAGGTCGACTGGCAGATCGCGCCGTCCTTGATGAGCTTGCGCCGGAGCGTCATCGCATTGGTGAAGTGGCCGTTGTGGCAGACGGCGATGCCGCCCCCGTCAAGTTCGGCGAAGAGCGGCTGGACGTTGCGCAGGATGGTCTCGCCGGAGGTCGAGTAGCGCACATGGCCGATCGCGTAGGGACCCGTCAGGCGACGGATCGTTTCGGCATCGGAGAAGTGGTCGCCAACGAGGCCGAGATGACGCTCGGAGCGGAACTGGTTGCCGTCGAAGGTGACGATGCCGGCAGCTTCCTGGCCGCGGTGCTGCAGGGCGTGCAGGCCGAGCGCGGTGATCGCGGCGGCATCGTCATGGCCGAGAATGCCGAACACGCCGCATTCCTCGTGAAGGCGGTCGCCTTCGATCTCCTCGCGCCAGAAATCCCTGGCGGTGTCGCGGTTAGGGCTTGCAGCGTGATCGGGGGCGGTCTGATTATCGGCGTAGGCCATGGCCTTGGCTCCTGGTTGCCCGTGCGCTGCGGGGCGGTTGCGCAACGGGCCTTCAAAACGCGCCAGGGACGGCACCGGCTTGCGGTCCGTCCGTGGCACAGGGAAACTCGGTCATATGGTGCGATCCGTTTTGAGCGGATGCGCCTTAGTTGGTGGACGAACCCGAGGTCGTCAACTGCTCGATGCTGCGGCGCTCGCTGTCGGTATAGCCCTGATCCTCGGTCGCAGGCGCGTCGGCCGGCGGGGCGTCCTGCGGGCCGGCCGGGGCGGTTTCGGGCCGGTTGCGGATGCGGTTGAGGATGGTGTTCTCGGGGCTCTCCGGCAGGGCGTTGACGAGCCGGGTGCCGATCGTGTCGAGCACCGGCTTCGACTTGGCCGTGGCGATCCAGGCCGGCTGGTCCTGCGGCACGAACCAGTTGAAGAACATCATCGCGACGACGACCAGCAGCAGCCCGCGCAGCGCGCCGAAGACGAAGCCGAGCGTGCGGTCGAGCGCGCCGATGCGGCTGTCCAGCACGAAGTCGGAAATGCGCATCGTGATGTAGCTGACAATGATCAGCGTCAGCAGGAACACGGCGGCGGCGGCGACGCCGAGCGCGACATTGTCGTTGTTGATGTACTGGCGCACGAAGGGAACGACGTGCCCGTGCAAGTAGAAGGCGGCAACGGCCGCCGCGATCCACGAGGCGATGGACAGGACCTCGCGGACGAAGCCGCGGATCATGGCCAGAATGGCCGACAGGAACATGATGACGAGAAGGATTCCGTCGAGAAGCGTGATCGGCATCGCTCGGCCTGGTCCCTGATCGCGTCGCTAGACGCCCTGTCGACCCAGTTCTCCGCGTGGGTCGGCCGCGGTGTTTACTGCCTTGCCCGGCGCGTGCAGCGATCGGGCGCTGCCGGCTGCCGGGTCTCGTCCGGGCCGGACCTAGTCCCGCTCGGAGGCGCCCGCGGATCGCGCCGCCACCTGGGCGACCAGATCCGCAAGCTCGCTCAGCCCCGTCACCGGGCCGCCCTCGCTCGCACCGTCTCCGGCATTCGATTCCGGCACGAAGGCCGAGGTGAAGCCGAGCTTGCGGGCTTCCTTGAGGCGGCTTTGCGCCTGCGAAACCGCGCGGACCGCCCCCGAGAGGCTGACCTCGCCGAAATAGACGCAATCGGCGGGAAGGGCAACCCCGCTGAGAGAGGAGATGAGCGCAGCGGCAACGGCAAGATCGGCGGCCGTCTCGTTGACCCGCAAGCCGCCGGCAACGTTGAGATAGACGTCGTTCTGGGCGAAGCGCACACCGCAGCGCGCCTCCAGCACCGCAAGGATCATCGAAAGGCGGGCGCTGTCCCAGCCGATGACGGCCCGCCGAGGGGTGCCGAGCGGCGAGGGGGCGACCAGCGCCTGGATCTCGATCAGGAGCGGGCGGGTACCCTCCAGCCCTGCGAACACAGCGGATCCGGGCGTGCGGCCAGAGCGTTCGCCGAGAAACAGCGCCGAGGGATTGGCGACCTCGGCCAGCCCCTTGTCGGTCATCTCGAAGACACCGATCTCGTCGGTGGCGCCGAAGCGGTTCTTCACCGAGCGCAGGATGCGGTACTGGTGTGCGCCGTCGCCCTCGAAATAGAGCACGGCATCGACCATGTGCTCGACGACGCGAGGGCCGGCGATCTGGCCGTCCTTGGTGACATGGCCGACGAGAATCACCGTCGCCCCGCTCGACTTGGCATAGCGGACCAGCGCCTGGGCGGAGGCGCGGACCTGGGTAACGGTGCCGGGCGGCGAATCGACCATCTCCGACCACAGGGTCTGGATCGAATCGATGATGACGATGGCCGGCGGCGGCCCGCTGGTGAGCGTGGCGAGGATGTCCTCGACGCTGGTCTCCGCCGCCAGGCCGACAGGCGCATCGGACAGGCCGAGCCGGGCGGCGCGCAGGCGCACTTGGTCGATCGCCTCCTCGCCGGAGATGTAGACGGCGCGGTGACCGAGACGGGCGATCCGGGCGGCGGCCTGGATCAGCAATGTCGATTTGCCGATGCCCGGATCGCCACCGACGAGCAGCGCCGAACCGCGCACGAAGCCGCCGCCGGTGACCCGGTCGAGTTCGCCCACCCGGGTCTCGACGCGCGACGGCGTGTCGCTCTCCCCGGCAAGGCCGACAAGAGGCACGACGCGGCCGCGCTTGCGGCTTGCTGCCGTCGGCGAGCCGCCGACCCCGCCGCCGCTGCGCTCCTCGACCAGCGTGTTCCACTCGCCGCAGCTCTCGCAGCGGCCGGCCCATTTGGACGTGACCGCTCCGCAGGACTGGCAGACATAGGCGGTGCCGCGCTTGGCCATCAGGCAGGGATCCCGCTGTCGGAGGGCGTGCCGACATAGTGGCGGGCGAAGCGGGGCCCGAGCGATGTCAACAGCTCGTAGCCGATGGTGCCGGCATGGGCCGCCGTGTCGTCGACCGCGACATTGCGGCCGAACAGTTCGACGAAGGCCCCGCGGACGGCGATCTCTTCCGGGACCTCGCTGACGTCGAAGGCGCTCATGTCCATCGAGATGCGGCCGAGTGCCGGCAGGCGGTGGCCGGCAAGCCAGGCTTCGGCACCTGTCTTCGTGTCGGTGGAGCCGGCCGCGCGCAGGAAACCGTCCGCATAGCCGGCGGCGACCATGGCGACACGCATGTCGCGGGGGGCGATAAAGGTCGCGCCATAGCCGATCGCGCCGCCCTTGCGCAGCGTGTGGACCTGCAGGATGCGCGCCTCCAGCGTGACGACGGGATCGAGCCGGCTTTCCTCCAGCGCCGAGGCCTGGCCGCCATAGAGGGCGATGCCGGGGCGGGCGAGCTCGAAATGGAAGTCGGGGCCGAGGAAGATGCCGGCGGAATTGGCGAGCGAGCGAGGAACGCCGGGAAAGAGATCGGCAAGGGCGCGAAAGCGGGCGAGTTGCGCCTGGTTCATCGGGTTGCCCGGCACATCGGCACAGGCAAGATGCGACATGATCAGCGCGAGGTCGAGCGGCGGGCCGCCGGCCACCGCCTCGGCTTCCTCCGCCGTCAGTCCGAGACGGCTGATGCCGGTGTCGACATGGAGCGCGGCAGGGCCGGGCGCGCCTGCCGCCCGCCATTCGGCGACCTCGTCCGGAGAGCCGAGGCAGGGGCGCAGGCCGTTGGCGGCGTAGAAGCTCGCTGCGCCGGGATAGAGCCCGTTGAGCACATGGATCACGGCGTCGGGCAGGTGGCGGCGAACGGTGGCGCCTTCCTGCGGCGTTGCGACGAAGTAGCTGCGGCAGCCGGCGATCCACAGCGCCTGCAGGCAAGGCGCATCGCCGAGGCCGTAGCAATCGGCCTTGACGGCGGCGCCACAGGCCGTGCCCTCGTCGAGCTGTCCGGCGAGCCGGCGCCAGTTGGCGGCAAGCGCGGCGAGGTCGACGGTGATGCGGCCGTTGTCGCCGGGATCTGTGGCGCTGGCGCCGGAGTGGGTCTCGGTCACATCCCTGGTCCAGGCTCTGGCCGCGTCAATGCGGCTCGGGGAATCGGTCCGGATCGGCGAGGTCGGAGAAGCGGGTGAACTCGCCCTGGAAGTGCAGGTTCACTGTGCCGGTCGGGCCGTGACGCTGCTTGGCAATGATCACTTCGGCCCGGTTGCGCACCCTGTCAAGCTTCTCCTCCCACTTGACGAAGTCTTCGGTGCCTTCCTCCGGCATCGTCTTGCCCAGGTAATACTCCTCGCGGAACACGAAGAGCACCACGTCGGCGTCCTGCTCGATCGAGCCGGATTCGCGCAGGTCCGACAGGATGGGGCGCTTGTCGTCGCGCGATTCCACCTGGCGGGAGAGCTGGGAGAGCGCGATGATCGGCACATGCAGCTCCTTCGCCAGCGCCTTCAGCCCGGTGGTGATCTCGGTGATCTCCTGGACGCGGTTGCCGCTGTTCTTCTGCGAGCCGGTGAGGAGCTGGATATAGTCGACGATCAGCAGGTCGAGGCCGCGCTGGCGCTTGAGGCGGCGGGCACGGGCCACGAGCTGGGCGATGGAGATGCCGCCGGTCTGGTCCACATGCAGCGGGACGAGCTGCATGGTCTGGGCGGCGGCGGCGAGCTTCTCGAAGTCGTGCTCGGAAATGTCGCCGCGGCGGATCTTCGAGGAGGAAATTTCGGTCTGCTCGGAAATGATACGGGTTGCGAGCTGCTCGGCCGACATTTCCAGCGAGAAGAAGCCGACGACGCCGCCATTGACGGTCTTCATCGAGCCGTCCGGCTGTTCCTCGGCCATGTAGGCCTCGGCGACATTGTAGGCGATGTTGGTGGCGAGCGAGGTCTTGCCCATGGCCGGGCGGCCGGCGAGCACGATGAGGTCGGAGGGCTGGAGCCCGCCCATCAGCGCGTCGAGATCGCGCAACCCGCTGGCGATGCCCGACAGCGCGCCCTCGCGTTGGAAGGCGGCGGCCGCCATTTCGATGGTGGCGGTCAGCGCGTCGCCGAAGGATACGAAGCCGGTATCCGTGCGACCCTTTTCCGCCAGTTCGAACAGGCGCCGCTCGGCATCGTCGATCTGGGCTGCCGGCGGCATGTCGATCGGCGCGTCGAAGGCGATGTTGACCATGTCCTCGCCGATGCGGATGAGGTTCCGGCGGATGGCGAGGTCGTAGATCGCCCGGCCGTAGTCTTCCGCATTGATGACGGAGGCGGCGTCGGCGGCGAGCCGCAGGATGTATTGCGCCGCCGACATATCGGCGATGCGGGCGTCCTGCGGGAAGAAGGTCTTCAGCGTGATCGGCGAGGCGACCTTGCCGGCGCGGATGAGCTGGCCGGCCTTCTCGTAGATCTCCCGGTGCGGGGCGATGAAGAAGTGGTCCGGCTCGAGAAAGTCGGAGACACGGTAATAGGTCTCGTTGTTGACGATGATGGCGCCCAGAAGCTGGCGCTCGGCCTCCGCATTGTGCGGGGCAACGCGCATCGATGCGGCGCTGGTGTCGTTCGCCGGAACGGTAGCCTTCATGACGCCTGTTTTCCCTTCTCAGCCCTTGTTCCTAGCGGAGGCGGAAGGAGGGGGGAAGCGCAAAACCCGGGCAGCAGGTTTTCCACGAAAGGAACGGGGAAAACGCCGCCGTCCGGTTGACGTGGCGAGCCGACTTCGTTCCGCCGGCAAAGGGCCTGACAGCGGCCTTGACCCCGCGCATGACAGGAGTTTGACCGCCTTGTCCGCAGGCGCTGGGGGAACGGGGCGGATCGGCGATTCCATACGTGCAAACGGGCTCTTGCGTCCGTCATGGAAGTGTCGCTTAATGTTCATGTGAGCGACATAAGGCGTTCATATGAAACAAATACGAAATGCGGAGAGTTTCGTTCAACGCGCCTTCCATGCCGGAAGCCGTGTTGGCCAGAACCGCATGTCGGGCCGGTTGCCCGAGCTTTGGGAGAGCAAAACATGGCTTATCGCAAGACCCTGGCCGGTCTGGTCGCCGCAACGATGCTTGCCGGCAGCACCACCGCGTCCTTCGCCGCTACCGAGATCCAGTGGTGGCATGCCTTTACCGGCCGACTCGCCGATCTGCTGAACGAGCAAGTCGAGAAGTTCAACGCCTCGCAGAGCGACTATGTCGTCGTCGCCTCGCACAAGGGCAATTATTCCGAGGCGCTGAATGCCGGCATCGCCGCCTTCCGCGCCGGCGAGCAGCCGCACATCCTTCAGGTCTTCGAAGTCGGCACCGCCACGATGATGGCCGCCAAGGGCGCCATCAAGCCGGTCTACGAGCTGATGGCCGAGGCCGGCAAGCCGATGGACCAGAGCGCCTATCTCGCCTCCGTCGCCGGCTACTACACCACCACTGCCGGCGAGATGCTGTCGTTCCCCTACAACTCCTCGACCCCGGTTCTCTACGTCAACAGTGACGCCCTGCAGGCGGCCGGGATCGCCCCGGACGTCGACCTCACCACCTGGGAAAAGGTCGGCGAGGTGCTGGACACGCTGAAGGCTGCCGGTGCGGCCTGCCCGCTGACGACCGCCTGGCAGAGCTGGGTGCATCTGGAGACCCTGTCGGCCTATCATGACGCTCCGTTCGCCACCAAGGAGAACGGTTTCGCCGGCACCGACACCGAACTGACCTTCAACGGTCCCGTTCAGGTTGCCCATATCGAGGCGATGGGCCAGTGGGCCAAGGACGGCAAGTTCATCTATGCCGGTCGTCGCAACGAAAGCGGTGCCCGCTTCCGCGCCGGCGAATGCGCGCTGTTCACCGAATCCTCGGCCGGCTATGCCGGCGTGAAGGCCGAGGCGCAGTTCGCCTTCGAGATCCGTCCGCTGCCGTACTGGGCTTCGGTCGAGGCCGCGCCGCTCAACACGATCATCGGCGGCGCTTCGCTGTGGGTGATGGCCGGCCACAAGGCCGAGGAATATGCCGGCGTTGCCGAGTTCCTGAACTTCCTGTCGTCGGCCGAAATCCAGGCCAAGTGGCACCAGGATACCGGCTATCTGCCGATCACCTATGCCGCCTTCGACACGACCAAGGCGTCCGGCTTCTACGAGGCCAATCCGGGCACGGACATCGCCGTCATCCAGATGACCGGCAAGGCGCCGACGGCCAACTCGAAGGGCCTGCGGCTGGGCAGCTTCGACCAGATCCGCGGCATCATCGACGAGGAACTGGAAGCGGTGTGGGCTGGCGACAAGTCGGCGAAGGACGCGCTGGATACGGCCGTGGAACGCGGCAACCAGTTGCTGCGCCGCTTCGAGCAGGCCAACCGCTGATCTCCTGAAACGGCCGCGGAAGCACGGCGCGCCCGCTTCCGCGCCCACCCCGAGAAACGGGAAACGGTCCAGCGATCCGCCGGGCCGTTTTCGCCCGTCGGCGAGGCTGCCGGGCTGACCAGCCGGGATCGTGCGCCATGCACAAACACGTCGTCTTCAACAACCGGGTGCTGCCCTATCTGCTGCTCGCGCCGCAGATCCTGGTGACGCTCGTCTTCTTCTTCTGGCCGGCGGGCCAGGCGATCTACCAATCGGCCTATATCCCCGATCCCTTCGGCCTGTCCTCGCAGTTCGTCGGCTTCGGCAATTTCGAGTTCCTGCTGCGCGATCGCTACTATCTCGCCTCGTTCAAGACCACGGTGGTGTTCTCGACCCTGGTTACGGTGGTGTCGATGGGCGCCGCGCTCTGGCTGGCGGTGATGGCCGACCGGGTGATCAAGGGCTCAAGCGCCTACAAGACGCTGCTGGTGTGGCCCTATGCGGTGGCCCCGGCGGTCGCCGGCGTGCTGTGGCTGTTCATGTTCAATCCCAATGTCGGCCTGGTCGCCTGGTATCTGAAGGCGATGGGCTACAACTGGAACCATGTGCTGAACGGCGATGAGGCGATGGGGCTCGTCGTCGTCGCCTCCGCCTGGCGCCAGATCAGCTACAATTTCCTGTTCTTCCTGGCCGGCCTGCAGGCGATCCCGAGAAGCGTGATCGAGGCGGCGGCCATCGACGGGGCAAGCTTTGCCCGCCGCTTCTGGACCATCGTCTTCCCGCTGCTGTCGCCGACCACGTTCTTCCTGCTGGTGGTCAACGTCGTCTATGCCTTCTTCGAGACGTTCGGCGTCATCCATACGATCACCGGCGGCGGCCCGCAGCAGGCGACGACGATCCTCGTCTACAAGGTGTTTTCCGACGGCTTCGTCGGCCAGGACCTCGGCTCGTCGGCGGCCCAGTCGGTCATCCTTCTCTTCGTGGTCGGGCTGCTGACGGTGGTCCAGTTCCGCTACATCGAACGCAAGGTGCACTACTGATGAGCGGCATGGTCGAAAAACGCGGGCTCGGCATCTGGCTGACCCATCTCGGGCTGATCATCGGCATCGCCATCATCTGCTTTCCGATCTACATGGCCTTCGTCGCCTCGACGGTGACGCAGCCGGAAATCGCCCGTCCGCCGATGCCGCTCATTCCCGGGCCGCATCTGATCGACAACTACACGGCCGCATTGACCCGGGGCGTCAACTCGCCGGTCCTGCTGATGCTGTTCAATTCCAGCGTGATGGCGCTCGGCATCACCATCGGCAAGATCGTGATCTCGATCATCTCCGCCTATGCGATCGTCTATTTCCGCTTTCCGTTCCGCATGGCGTTCTTCTGGATGATCTTCCTGACCCTGATGCTCCCCGTCGAGGTGCGCATCGTGCCGACCTACGAGGTCGTCGCCGGGTTCGGAATGCTCAATTCCTACACCGGCCTGATCCTGCCGCTTGTCGCCTCGGCGACCGCGACCTTCCTGTTCCGCCAGTTCTTCCTGACAGTTCCGGACGAGTTGATCGAGGCGGCGCGGGTCGATGGGGCCGGGCCGGTGCGATTCTTCCTCGACATCCTGCTGCCGATGTCGCGGACTAACATCGCCGCGCTGTTCGTGATCCTCTTCATCTACGGCTGGAACCAGTATCTCTGGCCGCTGCTGATCACCACCAAGCCGGAGATGAACACCATCGTGATGGGCATCAAGCAGATGTTCCCGTCCGGCGACGACATCGCCAACTGGCCGGTGATCATGGCGACGACGCTGCTCGCGATGCTGCCGCCTGTCGCCGTCGTCATCTTCATGCAGGGGCTCTTCGTGAAGGGGCTCGTGGAAAGCGAGAAATAGGTTCCATGGCGAAGATCGGTTTTTCGAATGTCCGCAAGTCCTACGGCCCCACCGAGGTCATCCACGGGGTCGACGCGGAAATCGCCGATGGCGAACTGATCGTCATCGTCGGGCCGTCGGGCTGCGGTAAGTCCACCTTGCTGCGCATGGTGGCGGGGCTGGAGACCATCACCGCGGGCGAGATCCGCATCGGCGACCGGGTGGTCAACGATCTGGAACCGCGCGAGCGCGACATCGCCATGGTGTTCCAGAACTACGCGCTCTATCCGCATATGTCCGTCTTCGACAACATGGCGTACGGGCTGAAGATTGCCGGCGTTCCCAAGGCGGAGATCGCCGAACGGGTCGCGCAGGCGGCGAAGATGCTGGAACTCGAGCCGTATCTCGACCGCAAGCCGCGCCAGCTTTCCGGCGGCCAGCGCCAGCGTGTCGCGATGGGCCGGGCGATCGTGCGCAAGCCATCGGTCTTCCTGTTCGACGAGCCGCTGTCGAACCTCGATGCCAAGCTGCGCGTGCAGATGCGCGTGGAGATCAAGACGCTGCAGCGCCGCCTCGGCGTCACCTCGCTCTATGTCACCCACGATCAGGTCGAGGCCATGACCATGGCCGACCGCATCATCGTTATGAACGGCGGCAATGCCGAGCAGGTCGGCACGCCGCTCGCCGTCTATCACAAGCCGGCGACGGTCTTTGTCGGCGGCTTCATCGGTTCGCCGCCGATGAACTTCCTGCAGGCGGCGCGGCTTCAGGCAAGCGGGTTGCTGCGCAAGGTGGCGGAGGTCGGCGGGGCGGCCGGCGCGCTCAATACGGTTGGCGTGCGGCCGGAGCATCTTGCCTTCTGCTCGGAAGGCGAGGCGGTGCTGTCGGGCAAGCTGATGATCGCCGAGGCTCTCGGCGCGGAAACACTGGCCCATGTGGAACTCGACGACGGCGAGCGGATGATCGTGCGCATCGAGGGCGGACGCGAGGTTCCGGCGGCCGGCGCGCGGGTGCATCTGTCCTGCACGTCCGAGCATCTGCACTATTTCGGCGCCGACGGGAAGCGGCTGCCCGATTGACCTGGACAACAAGTCCGGCCGGCGTTCGATTGGCGCCGGCCGTCCGTCTTCGTCCTCACTCCAGCGTTTCGATCAGCCGGACCATGAGTTGCATCCGCTCGCCCAAGGAGGGGATGAGGATGTGCTCGTTGAGGGTGTGGACGTCGTCGCCGTCGGGCCCGAGCCCGTCGAGCGTCGGAACCTTGTCGGCGATGAAATTCCCGTCCGAGCCGCCGCCGGTCGTCTCGCCGATCAGCTCGAAGCCGATTTCGGCGGCCAGTCCCGCCGCGTGGTCGAACAGCGCCTTGCTGGCCGGCGATTGCTCGAACGGCTGGCGATTCATGCCGCCGGTGATCGTCAGCCTGGTGTCCGGCGTTTTCGGCGCAAGGCCGGTAATGCGGGCGACCATCTCCTCGGCCGCCGTGAGCGTCGGTACGCGCAGGTCGATCTCGGCGCTCGCGAATTGCGGTACGACATTGGTGCCACTGCCGCCGCGAATCTCGCCGACATTGACGGTGATCTCGCGGTCATAGTCGGTCATCGCCTCCAGCGCGATGATCTGGTGGGCAAGCTCGGTCACCGCGCTGCGGCCCTGCCAGTGACGGGCGCCGGCATGGGCGGGGCGGCCCTCCACCTTCAGCGTGAAACGGCCGACGCCCTTGCGGGCGGTGACCACATGGCCGCCATTGCGGGCGGGCTCGGTCACGAGGGCGTATTTGGCTGCACCGCCGAGCCGCTCGATGAGCGGCCGCGAGGTCGGGCTGCCGACCTCCTCGTCCGAGGTGAAGAGGATGCTGACCGCGAGGGCAGGGGGCGTGGCCCCGGCCTTGATGTCGGCCGCGACCTTGCGCATGGCGGCAAGGCCGTTATAGGCGCCGCCCTTCATGTCGCAGATGCCGGGACCGTAACAGCGGTCGCCTTCGATGCGAATCGGCAGGTCCTTGTCGATGGTGCCGCGTGGGTGAACGGTGTCGAGATGCGACAGGAAGAGAATGCCAGGCGCGGAGTGGTCGCCCCAGGGTGAGCGCACCAGCAGGTGGTCGCCATGGCCGTCGCGGCCGGGAAAGCGCTCGGTGGTGGCGCCGAACGCCTCGGCCTGCGCAGCGACGAGATCCATCAGCCGGTTGAGCCCCTCGACATCCGGCGTGTGCGTCTCGATGCGTACCCAGTCAAGCAGGCCGGCGAGCAACTCCTCCGACGACGGCTTCATGTCTATCCTCATGTGATGTGAAAGAAAATCGGGCAGGAGTGCCATGTTAGCCAGCTGTTTCGCTGTTAGCGAGGGGCAATGACGATGGGTGGGACGGCACGGCTTGCGAGCAACCGAAGCCGTAGCGTCGTGGGACGAAAAAAGCGCCGGCCCGAGGGCCGACGCTTCACGTTTGCTCCTTCCGCCCAGAGAGGTGGAGGCCTGGGAGGCGGAGGCCTGGTCAGGCGGCGCGAACGCCGGTGAGGAAGCTCTCGACTTCCCGCTTGAGGGCGGCGGCGTCCCGGTTCACGGCGGCGGCGGCCGATGCCACGTCGCCGGCGGCGCTGCGGGTGTCGCTGGCGGCATGGGAGACGCCGAGAATGTTCGAGGTGACCTCCTGCGTGCCGCGCGAGGCCTCCTCGACATTGCGGGCGATCTCGCCGGTTGCCGCGCCCTGCTCCTCGACGGCGGCGGCGATGGCGGCGGCAATGGCGTTCATCTCCTCGACCGTACGTCCGATCGACTGCACCGCGCCGACGGCGATGCGCGTTTCGCTCTGGATCGCGGTGATCTGGGAGGTGATCTCCTCGGTTGCCTTGGACGTCTGGGAGGCAAGCTCCTTGACCTCGGCGGCGACGACGGCGAAGCCGCGCCCGGCCTCGCCGGCGCGGGCCGCCTCGATGGTCGCGTTCAGCGCCAGCAGGTTGGTCTGCTCGGCGATGGCGGCGATCATGCTGACCACCTGGCCGATCTTCTCGGCGGCATTGGCAAGGCCCTGGATCTGGCTGTCGGTGCGCTGTGCCTCGCCGACCGCCTGCGAGGCGATCTGCGACGACTTGGAGACCTGCGAGCCGATCTCGGAGATCGACGACGACAGTTCCTCGGTCGCCGAGGCGACGGTCTGCACATTGGCCGCGGCCTGCTGGGCGGCGGTCGCGACCGTCGTCGAGCGGGCGTTGGTGCTTTCGGCGATGTCGGCCATGGAGCGGGCGTTCTGCTCCATGTTGCCGGCCGAGGAGGTCACCGCGGTCAGCAGGGCGGTGGCGCTTTCGTCGAAGCGCCGGGTCATCTCCTCGATGCGCTGCGCCCGCTGTTCACGCGCCCGCTGCTCCTCGATCTGAGCGGCGGAGAGATCCTGCGCGCGCAGCATGCCATCGCGGAACACTTCGGTCGCGTCTGCCATGTGGCCGATCTCGTCCTTGCGACCGGCACCCGGCACGGAGACCGAGAGGTCGCCCTGGGCGAGGTGGCGCATGGCCTCGGTGATCGCGGCGATCGGCCGGCTGATGCTGTTGGCCAGCAGAAAGGCGGCCACGCCGATCAATGCGGTGAGCGGCAGGATCCACAGGGCGCTCCTCAGCAACTGGCCGTAGAAGGCGGTCGCCACATCATCGACGTAGAGCGAGGCGGAGATCGCCCAGTTCCACGGGGCGAAGCCGTCCGAATAGGCGACCTTCGGAGAAGGCTCCTCCGCGCCGAGACGCGGAAAATCATAGTCTGTGAAGCCGCCCCCGGCGCGCGCGGCCTCGACCTGGCCGACGACATATTCCGTCCCGTCGGCGTCCTTGGAAGCCCACAGGTTGAGGCCGACGATCTTGGGGTTCGGATGCGCGATGACGACACCCTGGCTTGCCGGGTTGGAGTCGATGACAACGAAGTAGTCCGACCCGTTGAAGCGCATGGCCGTCAGCAGGCTTTTGGCGAGGCGCTGAGCCTCGTCCACTGAGAGCCTGCCATCCTGCGCTTCCTGCGCGATCGCCTGGATCATGGTCGTCGCGGTTTCGACCTGGGTGCGAACCAGGTCGCGGCGGTCGTGCATCATCGAGCCGTAGAGCGAATAGATCTGCACGCCTGCGACGAGAAGCAGGGCGGCCAGTGTGCCGCCGACAAGCGTCAGCATTTTCTGTTTGATGGACATGGCGGGAGGCGACCTCGAGACAGTGAAGATGTCGCAATAGGTAAGGGGAACTACTGAATTACCGGTAAATATTCCGGAGAAACAAGTGAGATTCAGTTCTTGCCCATACGTCATCTACTTCATTTTTCAATCTCTGATTGTGGATAATTTCTGTATTTGAACGTCTGGGTTGGGGTGTCGCCGGCGGGGGGCAAACAGCCGTCGCGGCTTGGCCGGGTGCAATGTGGGCTATAAGGTCTGCTCCGACAGTGCGTTGCGATCCGATGACGAGGGGAGGGAACAGTTTGAGCCTTGTTCTTTACGAGTTGTGCGGCGCCGATGCGGGCCGCCCCTTCAGCCCCTATGCTTGGCGCATCCGCATGGCACTCAAGCACAAGGGACTCGATTTCGAATGTCGGCCGAAGCCGTTCACCGAGATCCCGGCGATCGCGCCGGAAGCCGGCAGGACGGTGCCGATCCTCGTCGACGGCGACAGGACGATCTGCGACAGTTGGGCGATCGCCACCTATCTGGAAGATGCCTATCCGGACCGGCCGAGCCTGTTCGGCGGGACAGGCGGACGGGCTGCGGCGAAGCTCGTCGAGGGTTGGGTGAACGGCTCGGTCAGCACGCTGATTGCGCGGCTCATCGTCAAGGACATCTGGGATATCCTGGCTCCGGCCGACCAGGCCTACTTTCGCGAGACGCGCGAAGTGCGGTTCGGCATGAGCCTGGAGGAGGTGCAGGCCGGGCGCGAGGCGCGCCGCGCCGATCTTGCCACCGCGCTGCTGCCGCTGCACCTGATGCTGAAGAGCCAGCCGTTTATCGGCGGCGAGGCGCCCCTGCACGGCGACTACCTGCTTTTCGGGACGCTGCAATGGGCGCGGATCGCGAGCCCGTTCGAACTGCTTGAGCCGGACACGCCGGTTGCACAGTGGCGAGAGCGCTGCCTCGATCTCTTCGCCGGCTTCGGACGCAGCGTGCCGGCGGCCCGATCGATCTGAAAAACAGCGGAAAACAGCGACCCTTGCGCCTTGCGGGGGCGTCCGTCCCCGGGTATACGCATGGCGCGCCCGCTCACGGGCGCACCGAGATCATGGATCGTCCGGCATCAAGGCGCGGACGGGCGGGGCCCGCGAGGGCGCGAGGTCCTGCCGGACAACAACGGGAAAACGACTGATGGCGATCGAGCGTACCTTTTCGATGATCAAGCCGGACGCGACGCGCCGCAACCTGACCGGCGCGATCACCAAGATGCTGGAGGATGCCGGCCTGCGCGTCATCGCTTCCAAGCGCGTGTGGATGTCGCGCCGCGAGGCCGAGGGCTTCTACGCGGTGCACAAGGACCGTCCGTTCTTCGGCGAACTGGTCGAGTTCATGTGCTCGGCGCCGACCGTCGTGCAGGTTCTGGAAGGCGAGAACGCCATTGCCAAGAACCGCGAAGTGATGGGCGCCACCAATCCGGCCAATGCCGACGAGGGCACCATCCGCAAGACCTTTGCCCTGAACATCGGCGAGAACTCGGTGCACGGCTCCGACGGCGCGGACACCGCCGCCCAGGAGATCGCCTACTGGTTCTCCGAGACCGAAATCGTCGGCTAAGGCTGCGGGTCGCCTCGCGGCAGCGCACCGAACGAGATCTGGAAGGGCCGGCCGTCGCGCCGGCCCTTTCGTTTGTCCGGCGACCGGTCCTTGACATGATGGCGGCGGCAGGGTGAGCCTTGGCGCCGTTCCCCCTGCCCGCGAGAGACGCATGAACGCTCCTGTTGCCACCGACCCCATCCTGAAGGCCTCCGCCTGTCCGCATGACTGCCCGTCCACCTGCGCGCTGGAGGTCGAACTCTTCGCCGACGGGCGGATCGGACGGCTCCGGGGCGCACGGGCCAACGCTTATACAGCCGGCGTCATCTGCGCCAAGGTCGCGCGGTATTCCGACCGGCTCTACCATCCGGATCGGCTGACGCGGCCGTTGAAGCGCGTCGGGGCGAAGGGGGAAGGCCGCTTCGAGCCGGTGTCGTGGGAGGAGGCGCTGGACCTGGTCGCGGCCGCCTTCCTCAAGGCCGAAGCCGAGCATGGGCCCCAGGCCGTGTGGCCCTACCACTATGCCGGCACGATGGGCCTGGTGCAGCGGGACTCGATCCACCGTCTGCGTCATGCCAAGCGCTATTCTCGCCAGTTCGACACGATCTGTACCAACATGGCCTGGACCGGCTACATCGCCGGAACGGGCCGGCTTGCCGGACCCGATCCGCGCGAGATGGCGGTCGCCGACATGGTGGTGATCTGGGGCACCAACCCGGTCTCCACCCAGGTCAACGTGATGACCCATGCGATCACCGCGCGAAAGACGCGCGGGGCGAAGATCGTTGCCATCGACGTCTACCCGACCCAGACCGTGAAACAGGCGGATCTCGGTCTTGTGCTGAAGCCTGGCACGGACGCCGCGCTCGCCTGCGCGGTGATGCATGTGCTGTTCCGCGACGGCTATGCGGACCGCGATTACCTTGCCCGCTACACCGACTGCCCGGACGAGCTTGAGGCGCATGTCGCGCAGCGCCCGCCTCAATGGGCGGCGGCGATCACCGGCCTTTCGGTGGAGGAGATCGAGCTCTTCGCCCGGATGGTAGGCGAGACGAAGCGCACCTTCTTCCGTCTCGGCTATGGCTTCACCCGTCAGCGCAACGGCGCGGTGTCGATGCATGCGGCCTCCTGCATCGCGGCTGTGACCGGCGCCTGGCAGTATGAGGGCGGCGGCGCGTTCCATAACAACGGCGCGATCTATACGCTCGACAAGTCGATGATCGAAGGCCATTCGCTGATCGATCCGGCGGTGCGGCAACTCGACCAGAGCCAGATCGGCCGGGTGCTGACGGGCGATGCCGAAGCGTTGCGGCATGGGCCGCCGGTGACAGCGATGCTGATCCAGAACACCAATCCGGTGTCGGTGGCGCCCGAGCAGGAGCTGGTGAAGCAGGGCTTTGCCCGCGAGGATCTCTTCGTCTGCGTGCATGAGCAGTTCATGACCGAGACGGCGATGATGGCCGACGTGGTGCTGCCGGCGACGCAGTTTCTCGAGCATGACGACATCTACAAGGGCGGCGGCCACCAGTATCTGCTGCTGGGGCCGAAGCTTGCGGAGGGGCCGGGCGAGACCCGGGAGAACCTCTTCGTGCTCAACGAGATCGCCCGCAGGGTCGGCGCGGCCGAGCATCAGGGCTTTGCCATGAGCGCGCGCGAGCACATCGACTGGATGCTGAAGGCCTCCGGCTTCGGCTCGCTGGAGGCGATCGAGCGCGACCGCTGGGTGGATTGCCAGCCGGACTTCCGGACCGCGCATTATCTCGACGGCTTCGCGTGGCCGGACGGCAAGTTCCGCTTCAAGCCCGACTGGCCGAAGGTGCCGGCGCCCAATGACGGACCGATGGGCCCCTTCGCCGACATGCCGGCCTTGCCCGACCACTGGGCGGTGAACGAGGCGGCGGACGAGGAGCATCCCTTCCGCCTCGCCACCTCGCCGGCGCGCTCTTTCCTCAACTCGACCTTCAACGAGACCGCGTCCTCGCGCGACAAGGAAGGGCGACCGGAGCTGATGATCGGGCCGCAGGATGCCGAAAGGTACGGGATCACTGACGGCGACCGCATCCGCATCGGCAATCGTCGCGGCGCGGTGATCCTCCACGCGCGCCTGACCGAGGGGCTGAAGCCCGGTGTCGTGGTGGCGGAGGGGATCTGGCCGAACGAGGCCTATCCGGACCGCCGGGGCATCAACACGCTGACGGGGGCCGACGCCGTGGCGCCCTATGGCGGTGCGGCGTTTCACGACATCGCCGTGTGGGTGCGCAAGGACTGACCGCGCACCTCTCTCGGCCGGAAGCAGGTAGGTTCAGGCTGCCCGTTCGCCGCGCAAGGTCACGGGGATGCGCGCGGCCGGGCCGAACACCGTGCGCTCGAACCGTACCACATAGTCGGCCAAGGTCGGGATCGCCGCTGCATGGCGCATCAGCGGTGTGTCGATGTCGCTCGCGAGGATGTTGAGCACGACGCCGACAACGCTGGCATCGATCGTGGTCGGCTGGTCGCCCATGAAGAAGGGCTTGTCGTCCAGAAAGGTGGCAATGGCGTCAAGATCCGCGCGGCCGAAGGCGTAGATCTCGTCCGGCGTGTGCCGGCCGAGGCCGTGCGCATGCAGCGTCCGGCTGATGTTCTCCCGGCTGGCGTTCAGAACGTCCCGCCGCATTTCTTCCGGGACCCGGGCAAGGGCGGTGGAAAGGATCATCTTCTCGCCGGCAGGATCGATCCATCGGGCATGGACCATGGTCCAGCGCAGGTGTTCCTCGACCATACGACGGAACGCTTCGGCCATGGCCAGTTCGACGCCAGTCAGCGTTTCGTCGATGGCGAGGCCGTAATGGCGCTCGAGGTGACGCTGGATCAATGAACTGTCGGGAATGACGAGGCTGCCATCCTTCAGCACCGGCACCTTGCCATGGGGCAGGGCGGCGAGATCGGTGGTCGGCTCCATGCGAAAGTCGCAGCCGGCCAGTGCGAGCAGCGCCTCCGCCTTGTAGCAGAAGGGAGAAAGGCTGCGAATGTCGGGGGCGGGCGGGAAGTTGACGAGAACGAGCATGGCGGCATCTCCTGGGGTTGCGTCTGGTCCGAGTCTTGTAGGCGGCTCCTCCTGACAGCATACTGTCAGCATCGTTTGGCAGTGTGTTCGCGGAAGGAGAAGCGATGCGTCGTGCCGACAGGTTGCTGCAGGTGCTCCAGATCCTGCGCCGGTACCGCAGGCCGGTCAGCGGCGCGGCCATCTCCGCCGAGCTCGAAGTCTCGCTCCGCACCCTTTATCGCGACATCGCCGCGCTGCAGGCGTCCGGCGTGCCGGTGGTTGGCGAGGCCGGTGTCGGCTACGTGCTGGAGGAAGGCTATGACCTGCCGCCGCTGATGTTCACGGCGGAGGAACTGGAGATTGTCATGCTCGGCCTGCGCATGGTGGAGGGGCGCGGCGATGCAGCGATCCGGCGCACCGCGCGCGATGCCGTCGCGAAGATCGCGACGGTTCTGCCGGACGGCCTGCGCGACGGCTTCCTGGACGCACCGCTCTATGCGCCGCCGCCCTGCGAGCTGCCGGGCGACCGGATCGAGCTGGCGCGGCTGCGGGAGGCGCTGAGACTGGAGCGGAAGGTCGAGATCCTCTATCAGGTTCCGGAGCGTCCGCCCGAGCGCCGCGTGGTCTGGCCGATCGTGCTGGCCTTTTTCGAGCATGCTCGGGTGCTGGCCGCCTGGTGCGAGCTGCGGCAGGACTATCGCAACTTCCGCACCGACCGAATGCTGGAAATGACGGTGCTGGAGGCGCGCCCGCCGCGCGGCCGCAAGCGGCTCTACGCGGAGTGGCGAAGACACCGTATGGAGGAAGCGAGAGCCAGAGACGCAGCGGCGGCGAACGAAGACGCCGTAGGATGCCGCGCCGCCGGCTGAGTCGGCGGAGGATTTGGGTTCAGCCCTTCGGCGCGATGAGCGGCGCCTGGGCCGCATCAGCGCCGGATTTCAGCCGCACCCGCATTCCGTCGATCTCGAAGGCATCGGCCGCAACAAGGGCAAGCGCTTGCGGGTAGATGCGGTGTTCAACCTCGAGCACCCGCGCGCCGAGCGTTGCCGGCGTGTCCTCGTCGAGCACGGCCACCGCGCCTTGCGCGATGATCGGCCCGGCATCCATCTCAGGGCGGACGAAATGCACCGTCGCCCCGTGCAGGCGGCAGCCTTCCGCCAGCGCCCTTGCGTGGGTGTCGAGGCCCTTGAAGGCCGGCAGCAGCGCCGGGTGAATGTTGAGCAGGCGGTCGTGCCAGCGCTCCACGAACCAGGGCGTCAGGATGCGCATGAAGCCGGCGAGGCAGACGAGGTCGACGTTGCGGTTGCGTAGTTCGGCGTCGAGCTTTTCCTCGAAGGCCTGCCGCCCGCCCTGGCCGCGATGGCTGACGGCGAGGGCCTCGATGCCGGCCGCGCGCGCCTTGTCGAGGGCTGGCGCGTCGGGGACGTTGGCGATCACCGCGACAATATCGGCCGGATAGGCCGGATCGGCCGCCGCCGACAGCAGGGCCGTCATGTTGGATCCGCGCCCCGAGACGAGGATCGCCGTGCGCTTGCGACCGGAGGTGGACGGGGCAGAGGTCAAAGCATCAAGGCTCCGTCGAAGACCACGGCCTCGTCACCCGTGCGTGGGCCAAGCGTGCCGATGCGGCTCACTGTCTCGCCTTCGGCGGTCAGGATCGCGATCGCCTCGTCAGCGGTCTCGGCCGAAACGGCGACGACCATGCCGACGCCGCAGTTGAAGGTGCGCAGCATCTCCGACTGGGCGACGCCGCCGGCCTTGGCCAGCCAGCCGAAGACAGGCGGAACGGAGATGGCGGACAGGTCGATGCGGGCGCCCAGGTGATCCGGCAGCACGCGCGGCAGGTTTTCCGGCAGGCCGCCGCCGGTGATATGGGCAAGTGCCTTGATGCCGGCGCCGGCCTTCAGCGCCGCCAGCAGCGGCTTCACATAGATACGGGTCGGCGTCATCAGCGCTTCGCCGAGGGTCGCGCCGGGCGCGAAGGGGGCGGCAGCGGTCCAGTCGAGGCCGGACTGTTCGACGATCTTGCGCACCAGAGAGAAGCCGTTGGAATGCACGCCGGAGGAGGCGAGGGCGAGCAGCACGTCGCCGTCCGCAATATCGCCGCGCGGCAGCAGGGCGCCGCGCTCGGCCGCGCCGACGGCGAAGCCGGCAAGATCATAGTCACCCTTGCCGTACATGCCCGGCATTTCCGCGGTCTCGCCGCCGATCAGCGCGCAGCCGGAGATGCGGCAGCCCTCGGCGATGCCTTTCACCACGTCGGTGGCGACCTCGACGTCAAGCGCGCCGCAGGCGTAATAATCGAGGAAGAACAGCGGTTCGGCGCCCTGCACGACGAGATCGTTGACGCACATGGCGACGAGATCGATGCCGACGGTCGCATGGGCGCCGCTGTCGATGGCGATCTTGAGCTTGGTGCCGACGCCGTCATTGGCGGCGACGAGGATCGGATCGCTGAAGCCGGCGGCCTTGAGGTCGAACAGGCCGCCGACCCCGCCGATCTCGCTGTCGGCGCCGGGACGGGCGGTCGCCTTCACGAAGGGCTTGATCCGCCGCACGAGGGCGTTGCCCGCGTCGATGTCGACGCCCGCGTCGGCATAGCTCAGGCCGTTCTTGGGGGAGGGGGTCGCCTCGCTCATGCTTCTCACGTCTCCGAAACCCGTACAGGGCGCGCATACAAACACAGAAGCGCCGGAATGCAAGCAAAACCGGGCCCTGTTTGCACAGGCGTCCAGCCATCGAGGCAGGGGACTGGCTGACGGCTTCACGGCGGGATGTTCGGCCTGTGGTGAACCGGGAAAATGGCGGAGCTCTGCCGAGGGCCTGCTTGACGCTCCGCGGCGCGGCTGCCTATCTGCTGGGAACGCGGTGGAATGGCCCGACGGTCAGGCAGGAGACGGGTTCTCGTGACGCTCAAGCGGCAAATCTATTTCTGGCTGGCGTCCTTCGCGCTGTTCGCGGCCTTCGTCTATCTGTTCAGCCCGATCCTGCTGCCCTTCGTCGCTGGCATGGCTCTCGCCTATCTGCTGGATCCCGTGGCCGACCGGCTGGAGGCCGTCGGCCTGCCGCGTCTGGGGGCGACCATCGTCATCCTGGTGGTTTTCGTGCTCGCCTTCGTGGTGGTCCTGCTGCTGCTGCTGCCGGTGCTCGGCAACCAGCTTGCCTCCTTCCTGCAGGCCTTTCCTGGTCTGGTCAGTTCCTTGCAGGAGTTGATCACCACCGGGTTCGGCAGCCGTGTCTTCGAGTTGCTGGGCATCGGCGGGCAGGATCTGAAGGCGAATGTCGGCAGCCTGCTGGGCGAGGGAGCCGGCTGGATCGGCGGATTGCTGAAGTCGGTGTGGAACGGCGGACAGGCCCTGCTGTCGGTGATCTCGCTCTTCGTCGTCACGCCGGTCGTCGCCTTCTACCTGCTGCTCGACTGGGACCGGATGGTGGCGCGGATCGATGGCTGGCTGCCGCGTCAGCATCAGGACACGGTGCGCCGCCTGGCGCGCGAGATGGACCGCGCGGTCGCCGGCTTCGTGCGCGGCCAGGTCAGTGTCTGCTTTCTGCTCGGAGCGTTCTACGCAGTGGGGCTGGCGGCGGTCGGGCTGAATTTCGGCCTGCTGATCGGCATCGGCGCCGGTCTCGTCAGCTTCATTCCCTATGTCGGGGCAACGCTCGGCCTGGTCGTTTCCCTCGGCGTTGCGCTGGTGCAGTTCTGGCCGGACTGGCCGATGGTCGCGGTGGTGCTGGCGATCTTCGCTGTCGGCCAGTTCCTGGAAGGCAACATCCTGCAGCCGAAGCTGGTGGGCAACAATGTCGGCCTGCATCCTGTCTGGCTGATGTTCGCGCTGTTCGCCTTCGGCTACTTGTTCGGCTTCGTCGGCATGCTGATCGCGGTGCCGGCGGCAGCGATGATCGGTGTGCTGACCCGCTTCGCGCTGTCCCAGTACATGGCGAGCACGCTGTTCACCGGAGAGGGTACGCTGATGGCCAGCGGCGTACCGGGCGATCCCGGAGAAGTGTCCGCTGCGCCGGAGCACGTGGAGGGGGGCAATGGCTGACAGGCTGCGCGGCGGCACGCAATTGCCGCTGATCCTGCCGCATGAGGCGGCCTTCGGGCGCGACGATTTCCTGCTCGGAGCCTCCAACCGGGCTGCGTTCGCTCTGATCGACGGCTGGCCCGACTGGCCGTCGCAGGCCGCGCTTCTCGCCGGCCCGGTGGGGTCGGGCAAGACCCATCTCGCCCATGTCTGGCAGGCGGCTAGCGGAGCGGCGATCCTGCCGGCCTCGGAGCTGCGCCGCGAGCAGGTCGAGGAGCTTGCCCGTAGCGGCGCCGTGGCGCTGGAGGATGCGCATGCGGGCTTCGACGAGACGGCGCTGTTCCATCTCTTCAACGCCCTTCGCGACAAGGGCGGCAGCCTGCTGGTGACCTCGCGGAGTTGGCCGCAATCCTGGGGGCTGCGGCTGCCCGATCTTGCCTCCCGCCTGCGCGCCGCGACGCCGGTGGAGATCCAGGAGCCGGATGACGACCTGTTGCGGCGGGTGCTGGTCAAGCTGTTCGCCGATCGCCAGATCGACATCGATCCGGCCGTGATAGACTTCCTCGCGGTGCGCATGGAGCGCTCGGTGGCGGCGGCGCAGGCGCTGGTCGACCGGCTCGACAGGGCATCGCTGTCGGCGGGGCGGCGGATCACGCGGCCGCTCGCGGCGGCGGTGCTGGCGGAGCGGGACCCTGTTGGCTGACACTGTTTGCCGGGTGATGCAAATCCGTCAAATCAATCCGCTATGGTCGCCGACGACAGCGATGACAGGTGACCGGCGCGATCCGGTCCGCAGGAGGCAGGCATGAACGAGACCAGCGTGAACCCGAAGGATCCGGACGCATCTCCGGCGCAGGCGCGGCCGGCACAACCCGTGTCGGACGCGGCCGAGGCGCTGGCCGATCATCCGAGCCGGTTCATCAACCGTGAGGTCTCCTGGCTGCAGTTCAACCGCCGGGTGCTGGAGGAAGCGGAGAACACCTCCCATCCGCTGCTGGAGCGGCTGCGCTTTCTGTCGATCTCGGCGAACAATCTCGACGAGTTCTTCATGGTGCGCGTCGCCGGCCTGCGCGCCCAGCAGCGCGAGGGGGTCGCCACCCGCTCGATCGATGGCCTGACGCCGGGCGAACAGTTGGAGCGGATCTCTGCCGCGGTGCTGTCGCTGCAGATCGAGCAGCAGAGCGTGTGGCGCGAGATGCACAGGCTGCTGGCCGCCGAACGCATCGCCATCGTCGACGGGCCGGATCTCAGCCCGCGGGATCTGCAGTGGCTGGAGGACTATTTCCTCGCGCATATCTTCCCGGTGCTGACGCCGCTGGCAATCGATCCGGCGCATCCCTTCCCGTTTATCGCCAATCTCGGCTTTTCGCTGGTGCTGGAACTGGCGCCGGAAAAGGGCGGACGCGGCATGACCGCCTTGCTGCGCATTCCCGCCCAGCTCGACCGTTTCGTGCGTCTGCCGAGTTCGGACCACGAACATGGCGATCGCTACATCACCATCGAGAATGCGCTCGGCCTGTTCATCACCCGCCTGTTCCCCGGCTATCATATTCGCGGCAAGGGGGCGTTCCGGGTGATCCGCGATTCCGACCTGGAAATCGAGGAGGAGGCGGAAGATCTCGTGCGCCTGTTCGAGAGCGCGCTGAAGCGCCGTCGCAGGGGGTCGGTGATCCGTCTGGAGATCGAGGAGACGACGCCGCAGTCACTGCGCGACTTCGTCGCCGAGGCGCTTGGCGCGACCGGCGACGAGGTCTTCATGGTCGATGGGCTGCTGGCGCTCAACAACCTGTCGCAGCTCGTTTCCATTGACCGCGACGATCTCAAGTTCGAGCCGTTCTCGCCACGCTTTCCCGAGCGTATCCGCGAGCATGGCGGCGATTGTTTCGCGGCGATCCAGCAGAAGGACATCATCGTCCATCACCCTTACGAGTCCTTCGATGTGGTGGTGCAATTCCTGCGACAGGCCGCACAGGACCCGGATGTGGTGGCGATCAAGCAGACGCTCTACCGCACGTCCAGCAACTCGCCGATCGTCAAAGCCCTGGTCGAGGCGGCGGAGGCCGGCAAATCGGTCACCGCGCTGGTCGAGTTGAAAGCGCGCTTCGACGAGGAGGCCAATATCCGCTGGGCCCGCGATCTGGAGCGGGCCGGCGTGCAGGTGGTCTTCGGCTTCCTGGAGCTGAAGACCCATTCCAAGCTCTCCATGGTGGTCCGCCGCGAGCATGGCGAGCTGCGCACCTACTGCCATCTCGGCACCGGCAACTATCACCCGATCACCGCGCGCATCTATACCGACCTGTCCTATTTTACCGCCGATCCGCGCATCGGGCGGGAGGTCGCCAAGATCTTCAACTTCATCACCGGTTATGCCGAGCCGGTGGAGCTGGAACACATGATGGTGTCGCCGGTGACGCTGCGCGACGGCATCCTCCGGCTGATCGCGAACGAGGCGGAGCATGCGGCCGCCGGGCGTCCGGCGCAGATCTGGATGAAGATGAACTCGCTGGTCGACCCCGGCATCATCGACGCGCTCTACAAGGCGAGCCAGGCAGGCGTGCGGATCGACCTGGTGATCCGCGGCATCTGCTGCCTGCGTCCCGGCATTCCTGGCCTGTCTGAGAACATTCGCGCGAAGTCGATCGTCGGCCGGTTCCTGGAGCACAGCCGCATCTTCTGCTTCGGCAACGGTCATGGGCTTCCCTCGCCGGATGCGGTCGTCTATATCGGCTCGGCGGACCTGATGCCGCGCAATATCGACCGGCGGGTGGAGACGCTGACGCCGCTTCTCACACCGACGGTGCACGAACAGGTGCTCGATCAGATCATGGTCGCCAATCTGAAGGACAACCAGCAGAGCTGGCGGCTGCTGCCCGATGGGGGGCACGAACGCGTGCATCTCGGCAAGGGCGAGAAACCCTTCAACGCCCACCAGTATTTCATGACGAATCCGTCGCTCTCCGGCCGTGGCAAGTCGCTGCGCAGCCACAGTCCGAAACCCTTCGCGGAGCCGAGGAAGCGTGGCTGACAGCCTAAAGCATGCACTGGTCCGCGGCCGTCTGAACGGCAGCGGACCGATCGCCGTCATCGATATCGGATCGAACTCGATCCGCCTCGTCGTCTACGAAAGGCACGCACGCACCCCGACGGTGCTGTTCAACGAGAAGGTGCTGGCGGGGCTGGGTCGCGGCGTCGGCGCCACCGGACGACTGTCGGCCGAGGCGACGGAGCAGGCCCGGCGGGCGCTGGTGCGGTTCCGCCGGCTGTGCGACCAGATCGGCGTCGTCGATCTGCACATCCTGGCCACGGCCGCGACGCGCGATGCCGCAAACGGCGAGGAGTTTCTGGTCGCCGTCGAGCAGATCTGTCGCACGCCCGTGCGCCTGTTGTCGGGACGAGACGAGGCGCGGCTTGCCGCCTATGGCGTTATCTCCGGCATCTGGCGGCCCGATGGCATCGTCGGCGACCTGGGAGGCGGCAGCCTCGAACTGGTGGAGATCAAGCAGGACGAGATCGGACGCGGTCAGACCCTGCCGCTTGGCGGCATCCGCCTGCAGGAAGACGCGGACGGAAAGATCGCCAAGGCGCAGAAGATCGCCGAACAGGCGCTCGCCGATGTCGAATGGCTGCCCATCGGCGCAGGCAAGCCCTTCTATGCGGTCGGCGGCACCTGGCGCTCGCTCGCCCGGCTGCACCTGCATCAGGACGGCTATCCGTTGCATGTGATGCACGACTATGCCATTCCCGCGGAGGAGGCGATCGAGTTCTGCCAGCTCGTCACCCGGCGCGATCCGGAGAGCCTCGACATGATCGAGGTGGTCTCGCGGGCCCGCCGTCCGCTGTTGCCCTTCGGCGCGGCGGTGATGGAAAAGGTCCTGCGGCGCTCCAAGGCCTCGAAGGTGGTGATGTCGGCGCTCGGCCTGCGCGAGGGGCTGCTGTTCGACCTGTTGCCGGAGGATCTGCGCCGGCAGGACCCGCTGGTCGAGGCGGCGCGCGAACTGTCGGAGCTGCGCTCCCGCTCGCCCGCCTATGGCGAGGAACTGGTCGAGTGGACCGACCGCCTGTTTCCGGCCGTCGGCATCGACGAGACCGAATACGAGCGGCGCCTCAGGGCGGCCGGCTGCCTGCTGTCCGATATCGGCTGGCGCGCCCATCCCGACTATCGCGGCGAACAGAGCCTCAACATCATCTCCAATGCCGGCTTCGTCGGCATCGATCACGCGGGCCGCGCCTATCTGGCGTTGTCGGTGTTCTATCGGCACCAGGGGCTGGTTGAGGATGCGCTCGGGCCCCGCATCCGCGAGCTTGCCCATACGCGGCTCAAGGACCGCGCCCGCATTCTCGGCGGCGCCTTGCGGGTGGCGTCCGTGCTCAGCGCCTCGGTTGCCGGCATCCTGCCGCAAGTGCCGGTCACCGTCGACAATGGCGAAGTGGTGCTGACGCTGCGCGGCGAACTCACGGCGCTCGAGGGAGAGCGCCTCAACAAGCGCCTCCTCCAGTTCGCCCGTCTCCTGGGCCTGCGGGCGCGGGTCGATCTGGAGCCGTGACGCACGGCCGAAGCGGCTTTCGAAAGAGTTTCTGAAAGGACTGTCGGCGGGCGTTGGCCGGGCAGGGCGCCCGGCCAACGGTTCGCGATGTTCGCGTCTACTCGGCGGCGTCCGCCGCGGCTTTCTGGCGGTTACGGCGGCGCTTGGAGCCTTCCGCCTTGGGCGGCGCCTGCACGGCCTCGTCCTGTTCGACGGCGACGATGCGCTTGCCGTTGAAGGCAAGGGCGATCTCGCCGCGCTTCAGCTTCAAGGCCGCCTCGCCGAACAGTTCCAGGCGCCAGCCCTTGAGGGCATCGACATCGGCATCGTCGCTGGCGGCGATCTTCTCCAGATCCTCCATGGTGGCGATCACCTTGGCGGCGACGCCATGGGCTTCGCTGACCAGCTTCAGCAGGACCTTGAGCAGGTCGACGGCGGCCGCCGATCCGTCGGGCGCGGCCCGGCCCTTGGGAACGGCCGGAAGCTTGTCCTTGGGGATCGCCATCGCCCGCTTGACGGCCGCCAGGATGTCGTCGGCCGTGCGCGAGCGCTCGAAGCCGCGCGGAATGGTGCGCAGAGCAGCCAGCGCCTGGGTGTTGGTCGGCTGCTGGGCGGCGATCTCGTAGATCGCATCGTCCTTGAGGATGCGGTTGCGCGGCACGTCGCGCTCATGCGCCTCGCGCTCGCGCCAGGCGGCGACTTCCTGCAGCACCGCGAACTCGATCGGCTTGCGCACCCGCAGCTTCAGCCGCTTCCACGCATTCTCCGGATCGGTGCGATAGGTGTTCTCTGAGGTCAGGATTTCCATCTCGTCGCCGACCCAGTGGCTGCGCCCCTGTTCGGCGAGGTTCGCCTTGAGGAAATGGTAGACCTCGCGCAGATGGGTGACGTCGGCCAGCGCATAGTCGAGCTGCTTGTCGCTGAGCGGCCGGCGCGACCAGTCGGTGAAGCGCGACGACTTGTCGATCCGAACCGCGGTGATGCGATGGACCAACTGGTCGTAGGAAATCGAATCGCCGAAGCCGCAGACCATCGCCGCGACCTGGGTGTCGAACACCGGGTGCGGGATGAAGCCGCCCAGGTGATAGACGATCTCGATGTCCTGCCTCGCGGCATGGAACACCTTGACGATGCTTTCGTCGCGCATCAGCTCGAAGAACGGTGCCAAGTCGAGACCGTCGGCGAGCGCGTCGACGATCACCGCGTCCTCCGGGCTTGCCATCTGGATGACGCAGAGCTTCGGCCAGAAGGTCGTTTCGCGAAGGAACTCGGTGTCGACCGCAACGAAATCGTGTTGCGCGAGGCGCCGACATACGTCGGCCAGTTGTTTGGTGCTTGTAATGATCTGCATGGTGATCGCGAGATATAGCGGATGCTTGCCCGCTTGTCGCCACGAAACCGCCTTGTTGTCGCCGGTTCGTTCGCCAGGTCGCCGGCAGCCGCCAACCGGCGCGCTGCCTTGACTTTATCGCCATCCCGTGGCTTGTGCACGGGCGCGTCACCGCGCCGGCCGGCAGCCGCGTCGCCTTGTCAGCCGCCACTTTTTCAAACTTCGGGCCATCGAGGACCACATGCATCGCTATCGCAGTCACACGTGCGGGGAACTGCGCGAAACCCATGTCGGCGCCACGGCGCGCCTGTCGGGCTGGGTGCACCGTGTGCGCGATCACGGCGGCCTGCTGTTCATCGACCTGCGCGATCACTACGGCATGACGCAATGCGTGGTCGACCCCGATTCGCCGGCCTTCAAGCTTGCCGAGACGGTGCGCGCCGAGTGGTGCATCCGCATTGACGGCGAGGTGAAGTCGCGCACGCCCGAGACGGTGAACACGGCGTTGCCGACCGGTGCCATCGAGATCTTCATCCGCGAGCTGGAAGTGCTGGGCGCGGCGCGCGAGCTGCCGCTGCCGGTGTTCAACGAGCCGGACTATCCCGAAGACATCCGCCTGACCTACCGTTTCCTCGACCTGCGCCGCGAGACGCTGCACGAGAACATCATGACGCGCACGCGCATCATCGGCTCGATGCGCCAGCGGATGGGGGCGGCGGGCTTCACCGAATTCCAGACGCCGATCCTCACCGCGTCCTCGCCGGAGGGCGCGCGCGACTTCCTGGTGCCTTCGCGGTTGCATCCGGGCAAGTTCTACGCGCTGCCGCAGGCGCCGCAGCAGTTCAAGCAGTTGCTGATGGTCTCCGGCTTCGACCGCTACTTCCAGATCGCGCCGTGCTTCCGCGACGAAGACCCGCGCGCCGACCGCCTGCCGGGCGAGTTCTACCAGCTCGACCTGGAGATGAGCTTCGTCGAGCAGGAGGACGTGTTCTCCACGATGGAGCCGATCATGCGCGGCGTCTTCGAGGAGTTCGCGAAGGGCAAGCCGGTCACCGGGACTTTCCCGCGCATCCCCTATGCCGACGCCATCACCAAGTATGGCAGCGACAAGCCGGACCTGCGCAATCCGATCGAGATGCAGGATGTCGGTGCCCATTTCGCCGGCTCCGGCTTCAAGATCTTCGCGCGCATGCTGGAGGACCCGAAGAACGCCGTGTGGGCGATCCCGGCCCCGACCGGCGGCAGCCGCGCCTTCTGCGACCGGATGAACTCCTGGGCGCAGGGCGAGGGCCAGCCGGGCCTCGGCTATATCTTCTGGCGCGAGGAGGGCGGGGCTCTCGAGGGGGCCGGTCCGCTCGCCAAGAACATCGGTGAGGAGCGCACCGAGGCGATCCGCACCCAGCTCGGCCTGAAAGCGGGCGATGCAGCCTTCTTCGTCGCGGGCGACCCGAAGAAGTTCTCCGACTTCGCCGGCAAGGCGCGCACCCGCGTCGGCGAAGAACTCGATCTCGTCGACCGCGACCGCTTCGCGCTCGCCTGGATCGTCGACTTCCCGTTCTTCGAATGGGACGAGGAAGAGAAGAAGGTCGAGTTCGCGCACAATCCGTTCTCCATGCCGCAGGGCGGCCTGGAGGCGCTGGAGACCATGGATCCGCTCGACATCAAGGCGTTCCAGTACGACCTCGTGTGCAACGGCTACGAGATCGCCTCCGGCTCGATCCGCAACCAGTCGCCGGAGCTGATGGTCAAGGCGTTCGAGAAGGTGGGCCTGTCGAAGAGCGATGTGGAGGAGCGCTTCGGCGGCCTCTACCGCGCGTTCCAGTACGGCGCGCCGCCGCATGGCGGCATGGCGGCCGGCGTCGACCGCATCGTCATGCTGCTGGTCGGGGCGAAGAACGTGCGCGATGTCAGCCTGTTCCCGATGAACCAGCAGGCGCAGGACCTGCTGATGGGCGCGCCGTCCGGCGTCTATCCGAAGCAGTTGCGCGAGCTGCATATCCGGCTCAATCTGCCCGAGAAGGGCTGACGTTCGACGTCAGCCGCCAAGGGCAGGGCGGAAGGCCGGCGACACGGGCCGCCGGCGGGGCAGCAACAACAAGGCCGACGCATTGAAACGCTTCTGGTCCCACCTGTTCGCCGACCCGGAAGGCACGCCCTTCCTGGTCCGGCGGCTGGTCCTGGAAAACGCCCGGGACTACGTGTGGCGCTATATCCTGGCCTTTGTCTTCATGGGGCTTGTCGCCGCCAGCACGGCGGCGAGCGCCTGGATCATGAAGGACGTCATCAACGAGGTTTTCCTGGAGCGCGATGCCACCATGGTGATGGTCATCGCCGGCTTCGTGATGTTCATCTTCGCGGTGAAGGGTGTTTCGACCTATGGCCAGTTGGTGGTTCTCGGCGAGATCGGCAACGCCATCGTCGCCCGCACCCAGTCGCGCCTGTTCGAGGCGATCACCCGCCAGGACGTGGCCTTTTTCGAGCGCTCCGGCATCGGCGATCTCGGCACCCGGCTGTCGCATAACGCAACCGCCGCCCGCGTGGCGCTCGATCTCATCGTTACGGCGCTCGGCCGGGACCTGCTGACCGTCATCGCGCTGGTCGCGGTGATGATCGCCCAGGATCCCTTGATGAGCCTGATTGCGCTGGTGATCATGCCCCCGGCGATCATCATCATCGCCGGTCTGGTGCGGCGCGTACGCCGGGTGGCGAAGTCGCAATTCGTCTCGCTGACCCGCATCCTGTCGATCGCCCAGGAGACCATTTCCGGCATCCGCGTCGTCAAGGCCTTCGCGGTGGAGCAGCGGCTGCGCCGCGACATGGATGCGGCCGTCGAGGACGTGCGCTTGCGCGCCGACAAGATGACCCGCCTGTCGGCCCGCACCTCGCCGGTCATGGAGACGCTCGGCGGCGTCGCCATCGCGCTGGTGATCCTCTATGGCGGCTATGCCGTCATCGAGCGCGGCAGTGACCCCGGCGCCTTCTTCGCCTTCATCACCGCCTTGCTGCTGGCTTATGATCCCGCCCGCCGGCTCGCCCGCCTTCATGTCAATCTCTCGGCGCATATGGTCGGCGTGCGGCTGATGTATGAGGTGTTGGACCGCGCTTCGGCGGAGGAGGAGGAGGAGCCGCGTGCGGCGGGGGTGCCGTTCCGGCCGGGCGACGTGCGCTTCGAGACCGTGGTCTTTCAGTATGGCGAGGCGCCGGCGCTGACGGGTCTCGACTTCACCGCCCGTGCCGGCGAGGTGACCGCGCTGGTCGGCCCGTCGGGGGCGGGCAAGTCCACCGTTTTCTCCCTGCTGGAGCGGTTCTACGAGCCGGTTGCGGGCCGCGTGACCATCGGCGGGCAGGACATCCGCGAGATCGCGATCCCTGATCTGCGCACCTCCATCGCGCTGGTCTCGCAGGACACGTTCCTGTTCGACATGTCGGTGCGCGACAACATTGCCATTGGCCGCCCGGATGCGAGCGAGGAGGAGATCGTGCAGGCGGCGCGCGAGGCGAATGCGCATGACTTCATCCTGGAACTGGACGAGGGCTACGACACGCGGGTGGGCGAGGGCGGCGGCAGGTTGTCCGGCGGCCAGCGCCAGCGTATCGCCATTGCCCGGGCCATCCTGCGCGACGCGCCTCTGCTGCTGCTGGACGAGGCGACGTCGGCACTCGATTCCGAGAGCGAGGCCAAGATCCAGGCGGCGCTCGCCAACCTGATGCGCGGCCGCACGACACTGGTCATCGCTCACCGCCTGTCGACCGTGCGCGAGGCGGACCAGATCATCGTCATGGAGCGGGGGCGCGCCATCGAAAGCGGCACCCACCGTGAGCTCTTTGCGCGCGGAGGGCTCTACAAGAGGTTGTGCGACCTGCAGTTTTCCGACACTGGCGCCGCCGCCGGCGCGGCGCAGTGATACGCCGGGCCGGTGGCCTCTCTCCGCCGGGCTGCCAATGACCCACAAGAAACCCCCGCCGCAGGGCCCTGCGGCGGGGTTTTCGTTTCGATCCGGTCCTGTACGAGGCGATCAGCGGCCGGAATTGGCCACCACCATCGCGTTGAGGAGCTGTGGCAGCGTGTCCGGCGCAGTTGCCAGCACGCCCATGATCTGCATGGCCGGCACCGGCGAGGCAGGCTCGACCGTGATGACCAGTTCGTCCGGCGACACCAGGAAGCTCTTCAGCGCGGCGTGCAGGCTCTGGCCGAAGGGCGTGTCCTTCAGCGGCCCCATCTCGTTGGCGGCCTGATCGGCGAGGCCGAGCGCCAGGGTTTCCGGCGACAGGCCGGCCGGTTCCGCCTGCTGAGCGATGAAGGCCGAGATCAGCCGGGCATCGCGCACGACAAGGCGGGCCTTGTTGACCATGGCGGTCGCAAGGACCATCTGCGCCTGCTCGGGGTTCTCGAAGGCGAGGCGCGGAATGCCGCCGATCTCCATCCGCAGTTCCAGAGAGCCGCCCCCATCGATGGTGAAGGACAGCGGATCGATGCTGAGCGTCTGGGTGTCCGGATTCCAGGCCATCCGGCTCTCGTCGGAGTAGTTCACCGCGTCAAGGTCCAGCGCTTCGAACAGCGCGCGGGCGTCCTCCTCATCGATCAGCGATATGGGGAAGGAGGCGTTTTTCGTCACAGCCTCGATCCGGGTCGGGATCGGAGCGATGAAGTCGCTCATGGCAAGGCGATAGCTTTCCACCGAGACGGGGGCGGGAAGCTCGTTCGACGCCACCTTGAGGCCCTCGATCTGCAGAAGTCCCAGCGTCGGGATGATCGACAGGATCTGCGCCAGATCGGGCTCCTTGTCGGCGGAGGAGAGGAAGACGTCGACATAGCGCGACAGCGGCGGCAGGCGCAGCTCGCTCATCCGCAACAGCCGGGAATCGACCGAGGTGTTGTTCTCCGCCGCCGTCACCGAAAGCTCGCTGACGGTGAAGTCCGCAAAGCCGCGATAGGAGGCGTCCCGCGCCTGGATCGCGCCAATGGCACCGTTGGCGATGGGCGATGTGATGGCGAGCGCGGAGAGATCGAAACTGTCCAGCGAGATTGCCCCGATCGCGTCGAGGCCCTGTCCACCGAGCGCGGCAAGGGAGGGCTCGTCGTCGGGCAGCGTGCCGAGCGCCACCTGGTCGCCGAGAGTGGCGAGATCGAAAGCCGGAGCGTCAGGCGCAACCCGCAAGCCCGCCATCGCAATGCGGCCGATGCCGACCACGTTGTCGTCAAAGGAGAAGCTCACCCCGTCGACGCTGGCGCCGGCGATGACCTCGTCGCCGGTCAGGCGCGCGGCCGGCAACATGCCGACCAGCCGCAGGATCGGCTTGATGTCGGTGCCGGTGACGACCTGCAGCCCAACCTCCTGGCGGAGCATCGTGCGCTCGCCGGTGGCGCCCGGCTCCAGCACTATTTCCGTTTCCGAGACGGTCTTCTCGACCCGTTGCTCCTCGATGCGGCCGTTGGCGAGACCGGTGATGGTCATGCCCTCGTAGGTTTCCTTGCCGGCGGCGCCGTCAGGCATCTTCGACAGGGTTTCCATGCGGCGCACGAACATGCGCTCGACGCTGGTGTCGAGGCCGGCAAGGATGGCCGGCAGGAAGCGCGAAACCGGCTTTCCGGCGTCTTCCGGCGCTTCGAACGGAACCTGGAGGTAGTTTTCCGCCACCAGATCGTACTGGTTCACGGTGACGTCGAAGGCGCTGCGCACGCCGTCCTGGGTCATCCCGCCGGCAACACGGAACTCGTGCAGGCCGGGCTGCTCGTACTTGTCGAGCCGGTAGCCTTTATCAGTCCTGGTGACGCCGATCAGCCGGGTCTCGGGGCTGTTGATGCGGATATCGACGTCGATGTCGACGCCGGCGATCGAGAAGGCGAGATCCCAGCCAAACCGGGCATCGCGCACGGTGGCATCGCTGGTGCCGGTCTCGGTGACGCTGCCGTATTCGGCGATGCTGGCGCCGTTGTCCTTGGCCCATTTCAGGAAGGCATCGGCGGCATCGACGGCGGGATTCGCGGTGGCGGGAGCGGCAAGCGCGAGGCTTACCAGAAAGGCGCCGGCCGTAGCGGTGTAGCGCAAGTGTCTGGGCATTGGTTTGGGCATGGTCCGTTGTCCGTGATCTGGCGTTGTCCATTGTCCGATAAGCGGATCGGATCGGGAAAGCGGATCCGCTCGGAGGAGCGGTCACTCAAACCGAAACCGGCGCCGGGTTTGCCCACGCCGGGATCGTTGCTGCTGTGTCGCGGCGGTGCCCCTCCCGCCGGAACGTCAGTCCTGGTTCGCGGCGATCGTCACGCCGAGAAGGTTGGGGAGCGTCTGCGGCGCGATCATTGCGGCTCCCAGCAATTGAGCGAAGGGCACCGGCGCGGCGGGCGCCGCCGTCGCGGAGATCGACTGCGGGTCCTTCAGGAAGGTGGTGGCCGCGCTCGCGACCTTCTGCTGGAAGTCGGGATTGCCGATCACCGACAGAAGCATGGGCAGGGCGGCGCTCAACTGACCGACGAATTCCTCGCGCGAGGCGCCGGATTCCTTGGCCTGCGCGTCGAGCAGGCGGTCGACCAGCGACTCATTGTCGAGACGCAGGGCGAGGCTGACCACCTCGAGGCCCTGCATGATGCTCATGGCCTCTTCCGGGTTGCCCTGGGCGGCTTCGAGCTTCGCGAAGACCTCGCGGGTCATGCCCTTGAGCGTCAGAGAGGCGTTCAGCGTGGCCGCTTCGGCACCGGAAATCGTCAGGTCGGAAATGTCGAGAACGCCGGCGTCCGGGTCCCATTCCGCTTCCAGGGCGAGACCGAGCACGAGCTTGTCATAGCCGAGGTCGGTCAGAGACTTGCGGCCGTCCTCGTCCAGGCTGGCGGCGGTGATCTCGATGCCCTTCACCGTCAGCGAGCCGGCGGTCGGCAGATCCCCATCCATTTCGTCGACCACGGCGACGACGCTGGCGATCGGGATTTTCCCATCCTTCTCGGTGTCGATGAGGATGCCGGTGATTTCGGCACGCGAATAGCCGGGCGCCATCGCGTCGCTGTCGGCCTT
This sequence comes from Stappia sp. TSB10P1A, assembly GCF_900185725.1. GTDB lineage: Bacteria > Pseudomonadota > Alphaproteobacteria > Rhizobiales > Stappiaceae > Stappia. The sequence goes on from NZ_FYAU01000035.1 coordinate 262,791, forward strand.
GGCCTTGATCGTGGCGGCCGAGGGCAGGACCGGATCGTCGATGGCGATCAGCGCGGCGGTGACGCGGACGTCATTGCCGTCCTGCTGGTCCTCGATGGTGACGCCGCTCATCGCCATGGCTCCGGCGGTCAGGCCGCCGTCGGCGTCGACTTCGGCGTCCTGAAACGAGGTTTCGGCGATCGTCAGCCTGGTGGTCTTGCCGCCATCGTCGAGCGCGGCGCGCAGCCCGGTGATGGTCACCTTGCCGCCGGATTCCTCGACCCTGTCATAGCCGGTCACGGCCGCCTTGCCGGCTTCGATGATCTGGAAGAACGTGTCCGCCACTTCGTTGCCGGAGGCATCGAAGGCAAGGGCCGGCGGCGCGAGGAGGAGCGGGCAGGCAATCGCAAGGGCGCGCACGCGGCGAAGGGGAAGATAGGTCATTCAGACGTCTCCGAGTGGTGTTTGAGTGTCCGCTCCCTGCCTGCGGACCGCTACGATGCGTCAAATGGAGCGCAAGGACAAGCTGCGCGCTCAGATTGTTCAGAGCGATTTGTCGCCTGTTTGTTTTTCAGCTAGATGACCGCGGCCAGAGGTTTTTCCGGCCATTCCGCCATCGCCTGCTCGACATCGGCGAGCGACGGCAGGCTGTCCTCGTTGCCCAGGTGCTGGATCGCGTGGGCGGAGGCGGCGCGGGCGAAGCGGAAATGCTGCTCGAAGCCGGCATCTTCATTGCGCAGCCAGGAATAGATATAAGCGCCGTGAAAGACGTCGCCGGCGCCGTTCGTGTCGACGATGCGCTCCCTGGGCACGTTAAGCGCGGCCATGCGCTGCGTCGGACCGCCGCCCTCATACCAGAAGATGCCGTCCTCTCCGAGCGTGACGCCGCCGACCGGGCAACCGCGTTCGCGCAGGTAGTCCAGCGTTTCCTCGACGCCGAGACCGAGTTGCTCGCAGAAGCGGGCGGAGACCACAGCGGCATCGATATAGCGCAGCAATTCGTCCGTATTCTCGCGCACGGCACCGCCATCGAGCGAGGTCAGGATGCCTGCGGCCCGGGCGGCCTTGGCATAGTGCAGGGCGGCATCGGGCATGTGGCCGTCGAGATGCAGCGCCCGGCAGCCGGCAAGATTGAGCACCGGAAAGGGGTGAAGGAAATCGTTGTCGCGGCAGCGGACGATGGCGCGCTTGCCGTCCTTGGGCATGATGAAGGAGAGGGAGGATTCCCGCACCTTCCGTCCATGGATCGAGATGCCGTATTTGGCGGCCATGTCGAGGAACATTCGGGCCAGCCAGTCATCGGCCTGCGAGCACAGGATGTCCGGTGCGATGCCGAGCCTTGCGCAGGCAAAGCCGGCGGTCACCGCATTGCCGCCGAAGCTCACCGCATAATCACGCGCGATCGCCTTCTCGTCGCCCGTCGGCAGCGTATCGGTGAGGAAGGTGATGTCGATATAGGCTTGGCCAATGAACAGGGCCTGCATGCTTTGACGCGCTCCTCGTTGTCGGGGTTGCTCTTGTTGTCAGGGCGCGGCGGCTTTTTTTCTCTCCTGCGGCCGCGCCTTCAGGGGTCATTTACGAAAGCTGCGGATACTGACATTCCATCAAATGCCGGATCGCTGCGTGCCGCACCGTTATACCCGCTTTCTCAAGACTTTGGTGATCGCCCTCATTCTGGCGATCGCTCCCCTGATCGCGGCCAATTACGTGCTCAACACCTACGCCGTAACACAGGCGCAGGCGGAGATGAAGGCGATTGCCGAGCGCTATGTCCTGCGCGCGGAAAAGGCAATCGGCGATGCGGTGTCGGTGTTGCAGGGGTTGCACCAGAAGGGCCACGTGACCTGTTCGGCGGATGATAGGGCAGCGTTCAATGCCGGTCTGATCGAGGCGCCGTTCGTGCAGATGCTCGGCGTCGTCAATACCGGCGGCGTGATGATGTGCAATGTGCCGGACCAGCCGAGCAGGGGGCAGCCCGTGCTGCCCGTCCTGCAGGCGGATTCTCCGCTGGTCGGGATCGGCATGCGCGAGCGTGTCTATGAAGGGACGCGCGTTGCCCTGGTGAGCTGGCGGATCGGGACCGGCAACCGGCTCCTGGCGGAGATCTCGCCTGTCGCGATCGCCATCGACCCGGGGCCGGAATACCTGCGCGCTCACCGGCATGTGGAACTGCGGCTGGGCGACGGGGTGACGTGGCTGCGCTCGGGCGAGTACAGCCATATCAATTCCCGCGAGAGCGAGCGGGAGATGGTCGTCGAGGTGGCCTCGGAGAAGTATCCGATGCTGGCGACCGTTTCGGCGCCGGCTTCGGCCGCCGACAATCTGGTGCGCGATCTCAAGGTGGTCGCCGCGATCGCTTGCGTCTGTTTCGCGATCCTGTTCGTGGCGGTCAGCGTCTGGTTCTCCTGGCGCCCGGAGAGCGAGGCGGAGGACGAATTCGTCCAGGCGATCCGGCGCGGAGAGTTCATCCCCTATTATCAGCCGGTGATGGACATCGAAACGGGCCGTCTGCGCGGCTGTGAGGTCCTGATGCGCTGGCAGCGGCCGGACGGGTCGGTGATCTCGCCGGGCGCCTTCATGACCTTCGCCGAGACGTCGGGCCACATCTTCGAGATGACCCGTCAGATCATGCGCAAGACCTGTGTCGAGGTCGGCGATCTCTATTACCAGAATCCGGAATTCAAGCTGTCGATCAACCTGTTTGCCGGACATTTCGAGGATCGGCAGATCATCGAGGACATCACAGAGATCTTTGGCGGCTCGAAGATCGCCTTTCAGCAGATCGTCATGGAGGTGACCGAGCGCCAGCCGTTGTCCAACATGGACACCGCCCGCAAGATCATCGCCGAGATGCAGGCGATCGGCGTGCGCGTGGCGCTCGACGATGTGGGCACAGGCCATGGCGGTTTCGCCTATCTCCAGAAGCTCGGCATCGACATCATCAAGATTGACAAGATGTTCATCGACAGCCTGGGGACGGACGACAACTCCACCACCATCGTCGACACGATGGTCGAACTCGCCGACAATCTCGGCATGGGCATCATCGCCGAGGGCGTCGAGACGATGGAACAGATCGAGCGCCTGCGCGAACTCGGCGTCTCCGCCGCGCAGGGCTACATTTTCGCCCCGCCCTTGCCGGCCAAGCTGTTCATCGAACTGGCGCAGGCGCTGTCCGGCGGGCGCGGCACCGCTCTGCCGGAAGGCATGGGCAAGGCCCTGGTCGCCTGAGGCCGCGTGCCTCGACCCTTTCCGTCATGTCGGCCGAGGCGGGACTTTTTCCCGGCGCCGCGATCCGATAAGGTGCGCGCCGATCAGCCTCCTTCATCCGGAGCCGGAATGGTGAACGCTCTGACCACCGCGAGGGACGCCACCTCGCGCCGCTGGCGCCGCGCGGCGCTTGTCCTTGCCGTGTCTCTCGCGCTCGGCGGCTGCCAGACCGCAGCCAGCACCTCGCAGCATGCCTCGCGCCAGCCGGTGGGAGCCGTGCAGGTCGCGGCGCTGCCGGTGCTTCCCGCGCCCTCGATCGGCACGGAACTGTCACTGGCGCCACAGGGCAGTGCGCTTCGACGTGCCCCGGCTGCCATCGTCGTCGATGCGGCGACCGGGACGGTGCTGCACGAGGCGGATGCCGATTCGCTGCGCTACCCGGCCTCGCTCACCAAGATGATGACGCTCTATCTGCTGTTCGATGCGCTGTCCGAGGGCCGGGTCGGCCTCGATACGCCGCTGTCGATCTCCGCGAAGGCGGCAAGCCAGCCGCCGGCGCGCATCGGATTGAAGGTGGGGGGGCGGCTGACCGTCTCCCAGGCGATCCAGGCGCTGGCCGTGAAGTCGGCCAATGACGTCGCGGTGGCGGTCGCGGAGACGCTTGCCGGCTCCGAGGACGCCTTTGCCGCGCAGATGACGGCCAAGGCGCGCAGCCTTGGCATGGGCAATACCCGTTTCGTCAACGCCTCGGGGCTGCCGGATCCGCGTCAGGTCACCACTGCGCGCGACATGGCGACCCTGTCGCGCGCGCTGAAAAGCCGGCATGCCGGGCGTGCCAGCGCCTTTACGGCGCGCAGCTTCACCTATGAGGGCACCACCCACCGGGCGACCAACAACCTGCTTGGCCGCGTTGCCGGCGTCGACGGTATCAAGACCGGCTATATCCGCGATTCCGGCTACAACCTTGCCGCCTCCGCCCATCGTGGCGGGCGCAGTGTCATCGCCGTGGTGTTCGGCGGCGAGAGCGAAGGCGCGCGCGATCGCCAGGTCGCGGACCTGATCGAGCAATATCTTTGAAGGGGCGCTGAAACGGCGCCGACCCGGCTGAACAGGGCACGCCGGACCACGATGCTGCGGCCGTTCGGGGGCGATAGCCAGAACGCGTGCGATCAGGCTGGGGAGATCGTCCGGTCGGGACTGGGCAGGGCGGAAATCGTGTCGTCGGCGTCGTGATCGGCGGCCGGCCTCCGGCTTTCCTCATCGCCCTGCGGCGCAGGGACGACAGGGCGCTCCAGCCGCGGTTCGCCATCCTGATGGACGGCGGTTTCGAGCAATCCGGTCGCCGCGTCGATCAGCAGGAACACCGTGTCGTTGCCCTTGCGGGCGACGATCTCGATCCGGCCTTCCTTGTTCATGTAGCGCAGCGTGACGTAGCCGTGCTTGGCGAGCGTGTCGGCAATCTCGTTGATGTTGGAGCCGACCCGGTCGCCCGGGAGCAGGTGATCGGCGGCGGCCGGCGGCGTGGCGATGAGGATCGACATGAGGGCAAGGCCCGCAAGTCCCTTTGCCACGCGCGCTGCGATCCGGCCTGTGGCCCTTTCCATTCCGTGCATGTCTCGCTCCCCGGTGCGGCCCGGCGCTTTTTTGCCGTCCTGGACCGACGGAACGAGAGCCTATCACGAAAACCGCCGGGTGGGACGGGTCATGCCAAAGGTCGGCCGGGAAAGTCACTTTGAGGACGGGATATCGGACAGATACCCGGTCAATTGTCGCAGGGCCGCTTCCTCCTTGCCCTCCAGTTGCCTGAACTCCGGCGGGACGCGCCAGCCCGGCTCCACATCTTCCATGTTTGGAAGCTGGTGGGCGATTCCCTTGTGGCAGTCGATGCAGGTCGCTTCGCCGCTGACGAGGAAGCGTTGGTGGATTGCCGCGGCACGATCTGTCTGGCGGGTGAAATCCATGGCGATGGAGGAATGGCAGTTGCGGCATTCGAGGCTGTCATTGGCCTTCAGCCGCGCCCATTCGTGCTTGGCGAGTTCCAGGCGCAGGTCGAGGAACTTGCGGCGCGTGTTGATGGTGCCGAACAGGTGGCCCCAGACCTCCTTGGAGGCCTGCATCTTGCGGGCGATCTTGTCGGTCCAGTTGTGCGGAACGTGGCAGTCGGGGCAGGACGCCCGCACGCCCGAGCGGTTGGAGAAGTGGATGGTCTGCGTCATCTCCTCGTAGACGTTGTCCTTCATCTCGTGGCAACTGATGCAGAAGGCCTCGGTGTTGGTGACTTCCAGCGCGGTGTTGAACGCGCCCCAGAAGATCACGCCGCCGACGAAGCCGCCGAGGGTCAGGAAGCCGAGGCCGAAATGCACGCTCGGCCTTGCGAAGATGGTCCAGGCCTGCCGGGCGAGGGACTTCAGACGACCCCACATGGCTCAGCGGCTCCCGGCCGGCCGGGCGCCGAGCTCGCTCATGTCGCGGAACAGGTTGGTGACAAGCGGCGGGGCGTCCGACTGGGGCACGTGGCACATGGTGCAGAAGTAGCGGCGCGGCGACACGTCCGCCAGCATCTGGCCCTCGCGGTCCATGTAATGGGTGACACTGATCATCGGCGCGCCGGACCCTTCCGTGTATTCCCGCTTGTGGCAGGACAGGCAGCGGTTGGTGTTGACCGAAAGCTGGTAGCCTTCGATCGAATGCGGGATCACCGGCGGCTGCTCGGGATAGGCGCGCATCCGCCGTACGTCGTCGACGATCCATTTCGCCACCGGAGGAGCCGCAGCATTTTCCATCGGCTGGGGCGTTCCGCGCAGGCGCGGCGCGTCCTGGGAGAACGCCGGCAGCGCCAGGCCGACGGCGAACACGAGAAGGCCGGCAAGCAGCGCGTGCGCGGCTACGCGGTGGAGACCTTGACTGCGCATTTCTTGAAATCCGTCTGCTTGGAGATGGGATCGGTGGCGTCGAGCGTGACCTTGTTGATCAACTGGCTTGCGTCGAACCACGGCACGAAGACGACGCCGCGCGGCATGCGGTTGCGCCCGCGCGTCTCGATGCGCGTGCGGATTTCGCCGCGCCGCGAGGTCACCACGACCTCGCTGCCCTGGTTGAGGCCGCGGGCGCGGGCGTCGTCGGGATGCATGAAGAGGCGGGCGCCGGGGAAGGCCTTGTAGAGCTCGGGCACGCGCATCGTCATCGAGCCCGAATGCCAGTGCTCGAGCACCCGGCCGGTCACCAGCCACAGGTCGTAGTCGTCGTCGGGCACCTCGGCGGGTGGCTCGTAGGGCACGGCGAGGATCACCGCGCGCCCGTCCTTGCGGCCGTAGAAGCGCACGCCTTCGCCCGGCTTCACGTAAGGATCGTAACCCTCGCGATAGCGCCAGCGGGTTTCCTCGCCATCGACCACCGGCCAGCGCAATCCGCGCACCTGGTGGTAGCGGTCATAGGGTGCAAGGTCGTGGCCATGGTCGCGGCCGAACTCCGCATATTCCTCGAACAGGCCCTTTTGAACATAGAAGCCGAAGTGCTTGGCCTCCTGGTTCTCGTAGTCCGCGTCGATCTGCGCGAGCGGAAAGCGGTCGACGGTCCCATTCGCGAACAGCACCTCGTAGAGCGTCTTGCCGCGATAGTCGGGATTGGCGTCGAGGATCTCCTGGGGCCACACCTCGTCCGTGGTGAAGCGTTTGGAGAACTCCATCATCTGCCACAGGTCGGAGCGGGCCTCGCCCTTGGCATCGACCAACTGGTGCCAGACATGGGTGCGCCGCTCGGCATTGCCGTAGGCGCCTTCCTTTTCCACCCACATGGCAGCGGGCAGGATGACATCGGCGGCAAGTGCCGTCACCGTCGGGTAAGCGTCTGAGACGACGATGAAATTCTCCGGATTTCGATAACCGGGATAGGTCTCCTGGCTGGTGTTGGGCGCGGCCTGCAGGTTGTTGTTCACCTGGACCCAGTACCAGTTGAGCTTGCCGTCGCGCAGCATCCGGTCCTGCTCGACCGCATGATAGCCCGGCTTGTCGGGCAGCAGTCCGTGCGGCAGCTTCCAGATTTCCTCGGTGTGGTTGCGGTGTTCGGGGTTGGTTACCACCATGTCGGCCGGCAGGCGATGGGCGAAGGTGCCGACCTCGCGCGCCGTGCCGCAGGCCGAGGGCTGGCCGGTCAGCGAGAAGGGGCTGTTGCCCGGCTCGGAGATCTTCCCGGTCAAGAGGTGGAGGTTGTAGACCATGTGGTTGGCCCAGACGCCGCGCACATGCTGGTTGAAGCCCATGGTCCACAGCGACATGACCTTGCGGTCCGGGTCGGCATAGAGTTCGGCGAGTTCGCGCAGGAAATCCGGCTCGACGCCCGACAGCGCCGAGACTTTCTCCAGCGTGTAGTCGGACACCATCTTGCGGAAGGCCTCGAAGTCGGCCGGCTCCATCTTGCCCGGATCGCCGGCGCCGACGGCCCTCAGCTCCAGCTCGTTGTCGGGGCGCAGGCCATAGCCGATATCGGTCTGGCCGGTCATGAACACCGCGTGGTCGCGCACGAAGTCCTCGTTGACGCGGCCTGTCTCGATGATGTGGTTGGCGATGTAGTTGAGGATCGCCAGATCCGTTCCCGGCTTGAAGATCATCGGGATGTCGGCAAGGTCCATGCTGCGATGGGTGAAGGTCGACAGCACCGCCACCCGCACATGCTCATGACCAAGACGCCGGTCGGCCAGCCTCGTCCACAGGATCGGATGCATCTCCGCCATGTTCGAGCCCCACAGCACGAAGGCGTCGGCATGCTCGAAGTCCTCGTAGCAGCCCATCGGCTCGTCCATGCCGAAGGTACGCATGAAGGCGGTGGCGGCGGAGGCCATGCAGTGGCGGGCGTTGGGGTCGAGATTGTTGGAGCGGAAACCCGCCCGCATCAGCTTGGTGGCGGCGTAGCCCTCGAAAATCGTCCATTGGCCCGAGCCGAACATGCCGAGCGCGGTCGGGCCCTTGGCCGCCAGCGTCTCCTTGGCCTTTTCCGCCATCAGGTCGAGCGCTTCGTCCCAGGAGACCGGCTCGAACTCGCCGTCCTTGTGGTAGCTGCCGCCGCGCTTGCGCATCAGGGGCGTGGTCAGCCGGTCCTCGCCATACATGATCTTGGACAGGAAATAGCCCTTGATGCAGTTGAGGCCGCGATTGACCTCCGCCTGCATGTCGCCATGGGTGGCGACGACCTGACCGTCCTTGACGCCGACCATGACGCCGCATCCGGTACCGCAGAAGCGGCAGGGCGCCTTCGACCACTTGATGTCCAGCGTGCCGATGCCGCCGGGAATGGGCTGGGCGGTGGCGGGCAGGGCGATGCCGGCGGCGGCAGCGGCCACCGCCGCGGCCTGTGCCTTGATCATGTCGCGTCTGGAGAGCTCAAGCTCCATCGTCAGACCTCCTCGCTATGTTCGAAAACCATGTTGGCGGACACCACGCCGTCGAGCAGGGAGATCTCGACGAGCCGGTTGCCGGCGGCGCCGCGCGGCGCTTCCAGGACGATGACGATCTTGCTGCCCTCGGCCGCGTGCACCTCGACGTCGGCAAGGCCGGCGAGAGTTGCGGCAACGCTGTCGAGCCGGTCCGGCAGGACCGAGACGACGGCACTGGAAATGACAAGGGGAGCGGCGGCCTCACGCATCGAAGGCCTCCGGCACGGGGCGCAGTTCGATGGCCGAGACGGGGCAGGGCGCGACGCAGGCGCCGCAGCCGCTACAGAGCGAGGCGGTCACCTGGGGCAGGAACGGGCCGCCGCGACGGGGCGGAAAGCGGATCGCCTCCTGCGGGCAGGCATCGCGGCAGGCCTGACAGTCGATGCCGGCGTGCGGCAGACAGTGAGCGGCGATGTGCGGCCGGTAGGGCAGGGCCTCCCGCTCGCGATCGAACAGGCCTTCCGGACAGGCCTCGGCGCAGGCGCCGCAGAAGGTGCATTCTCCGGCGGCGAAGGACAGGGCCGGGCGTTCGCCGGTCATCTTGACGATGCCGGTGGGGCAGGCCGCCGCGCAGGCGCCGCAGCCGGTGCACAGGTCGAGCGCACTCGCGGCCAGCCAGGGCGGGAGCGGCATTTGTGTTGCGTCAGGGCGAGGCGGACGGCCGGTGAGGAAGCGGCGGCGTGTCCCGTCGAAAGGCAGGGTCATGCCGGCACCTCAAAGCAGTGCCGCGGGCGGGCCCGGCGGTCCGAAGATCAACTGCAGCATCCACACGGCAAACCCGTAGGTGCCGACCACGGCGACCGCCACGAAGGGCCAGACGCCGAAGGCGAGGACCAGAAAGGCCAGCAGCTCCATACGCCAGCGGCGGCGGTCGGTGCCATCGGCATCGCTTTGTCCGGATTCAGTCATCCTGTGCCCGCCTCTGTCTCCGTCTCCATACGAATAAAAACCATTTTTCGACGCAATTCCAGTGAGTCAATGCGTAAAATTTCCAGTTTTTGAAACAAGATTCTTGAAACTCCCGCGTTTTCCCCAATTTTACGTCAGTATAATTGACGTTTATATGTATTTTATCGTAGACAAACCCCTGTTTTGCTCTATGTATATTTATTGTTACGTATATTTGAATGTTGCGTGTGCTCAATTTATTGCAGCCGCCCGAAGCGGACGGGTCTGGGCGACGGCGAAGAGAAGATAGGCCAGGCTCCAGCACAGGCCGCCCATGGCAACCAGCGGCAGGTAATGCTCTGGCGCGATCGGAGCCGTGATGCGAAGGACGGCGCCGAGATTCACGGTAAGCAGCGCCGCCCCGCACAGCCACCGTCCGGCATATCCGCCCGGTCCGCGCGTCGTCGCCAGGCGGCTCATCACCGCAAGCGTCATGCTGCCGATCGCCCCGGCGGTGAGCGCGTGCAAGGCGGCATCCGCCGGCAGGGCGAGACCGGGCAGCGCGGCAAGGGCGGCGAGCAGCAGTCCGGTTACCAGCCAGCCATAGCCGGCATGCAGGGCCAGGATATCGCCGCGACGCAGCAACCAGCCGCGCCAGCGCAGCAGCCTTGCAAGGTTCAGCAGCCCGGCGCCGGTCAGCAGCGCGCCGGTGACGGTGGCATCCGGCGCCAGCACCCAGGCGGGCAGCGCTGCGCTGGTGGCGAGAAGCACGAAAATATCGAATCGACCGTAAGGAGCGGGCACCCGTTCGGCGCCGCGCCCGGCCAGGGCGTTGCGCGTCAGGCTCGGAACCAGACGCCCGCCGACGGCGGCGATCAGCAGCGCGGCGACGGCGATGCCCGTGCGAGCCATCATCGCGGCTGTCGCCGGATCGTCGCCGAACAGCCGGTGGGCGAGGGCGGCGGCGGTGAGCACCGGGAACAGCATCAGACCATGGCGCGACTGGCCGCTGCGCCCGAGCCGCATCTCCCGGAGCAGCAGCGCCGAAACCGCCAGCGGGAAGGCGGCATCGACCGCAAGCGCCAGCGGCAGCGGGGCAACGAACGGCACCAGGCGGCCGGCGAGCCACAGGCCGACCAGCAGCGCCAGCGGCGTGCCGGCGGTCGGCAACCGGCCGGACCAGTTGGGCGTTGCCGATAACAGGTAGCCGGCCATGATCGGCGGCAGGAAGCCGAACACCATCTCATGCGCGTGCCAGGTCAGCGCCGGCAGGCCAGCCACCTCCGCAATGCCCGCGGTGTAGATCCAGAGCCACGCGGGCACGGCCGCGACGGCCTGCAGCGCGGCGACGAAGAACAGCGGGCGGAAGGCGACGGCGAGCCACCAGCCGTCGGTGCCTTGCCGCGAAGAGGCGGCTGCGGCTGTGCCATGACGGGGCGGCAGGGTGCGGGAGGCAGAGGCGGGACTGGCGGAGAGGGAGCGGGTCTGCGAGGCCATGGCCGGCGTCCTTGCAAGATCGGGGTCTCTGCAGGACTAGCCGGACAATCCGCCACCTTCGTTGCTCCCGCGCAAAGACGGATGCAGGCGGCCGGGGTTAGTGTAAGCCTGACGTTGCAAGGGGAGTCCTCCCATGTCCAGCCATCAGGATTTCAGAAGCGGAACGGCAAGAAGGATCGGGCCGGAAACGCTCGTCGGCGAATTGATGAACGACTACCGGGCGACGATCTCCGTGTTCATCCGCCACAAGATGATGTGCATCGGCTGCCCGGTCGCGCGCATCCACGATGTCGAGGAGGCCTGCCGCGAGCACGGCATTCCCCTCGACCGCTTCCTCGGCGAGCTCGACGCCGCCATCGCCGGCGGGAGCTGAAGCAATGGAAGCCGATGCGCCCGCCGATTTCACCGTCGATGCCGGCGTGCTGGCCGAGGGATTCGGCCTGTCGGCGGACGATTTTCGCGAGAAGCTGCGCGCCGGCCATGTGACCGGCCGGCTCTATCAGGGCGTCGGCGAGGATGCCGGCACCTGGCGGCTCGAGGTGTTTCTCGGCAATGCCCGGCTGACGGTGATCGCCGACGACGAGGGGCGGCCGCTGCACCGCTCGCTGGTCGATTTCGGCGAGCGGCCGCTGCCGCGCGAGATGCGTGCCCCCACGGCCGAGCGGATCAATCGTCGGAGCGCTCCGCAAGCATGAACAGCTTGTGGGCGTTGCAGACGACCACCTTCTTGCGGGCGCTGGAGACGAGCCCCTGCGCCTCCCAGGACGTCATCACCCGGCTGACCGTGTGAAGTGTCGTGCCGGTCATCTCGGCGATGTCCTGCCGGGTTACCGGGAAGTCGATCAGAATGCCTTCCTCGGTCTTGCGTCCGGCCTGGTTGACCAGGCGCAGCAGCGCATGCGCCACCCGCCGTTCCACCTCCTCGGTCGACAGTTCCCTGATCCGCGTGTGGGCATCCTGCAGACGCTGTCCCACCGTCTGCAGGGCGTTCATCGCCAGCACCGGGCTGCGCGCGATGAAGGCGTCCCACTGGCTCGATGGCCAGACGAGGGCGAGGCTGTCGACCACGGCGGAGGCGGTCGCCGGATAGTCGGTGCGGCGCATTGCCTTTGCGATGCCGAAGATGTCGCCGGGGCTGACATGGCGCACGACGACCTGCTGTCCGTCCGGTGTCGTCTGCACCACCTTCAGCCGGCCATGCAGAAGCGCGAAGAATTCGGTCGCCGGTTCTCCTTGCGCGAAGACGGTGGCGCCTATGGCGTATCTGCGGCTGACGGCAATGGCCAGCACCGCGTCGAGGTCCTCGTCCGACATCGACTGAAAGATCGTGAGATCCCGGATCAGGGATCGGTCAAGTTGAGCGGGTGGCATTCCGTGGTTCCCTCCTCAGATGCCATTTTGTCGCAGTTTGCCCGGACTTCAGTGCCGGGCTTGTTTGCCTTTTAGCAAAAAGAAAATCTCCGTACGGGTGTTTCCTCTTCTTGTCGAGAATGATGGACGACAGGAAAGGAACATTGTCATGATCACGAGACGCACCGCACTGATCGGGACCGCTATGGCCACTCTGATGGCGGTCGTCCCGGCAATCGCAGATGAATCGGCAAATCCTACCCTTGATGCGCTGGACCTGCCGGATCAGACCGTGACGCTGGAGCGTGTGCATGCGACCCTGGTGCCGCCGCCTGCGGTGATGGAGCACGACCGTGTCGCCACCGGTGCTCCGAAGGTGGTCGAGTTTACCATGACCATCGAGGAGAAGACGATCGTCGTGGACGATCAGGGAACGAAGTTCCACGCCATGACGTTCAACGGCACGATGCCCGGGCCGACCATGGTTGTCCATGAGGGCGATTACGTGGAGCTGACGCTGGTCAATCCCGAGACCAACGAGATGCCCCACAATATCGACTTCCACGCCGCCACCGGCGCGCTCGGTGGTGCCGCCCTCACGCTGATCAATCCGGGCGAGCAGGCGACGCTGCGCTTCAAGGCGACGCGGAGCGGGGCCTTCGTCTATCACTGCGCGCCTCCGGGAATGGTTCCCTGGCATGTGGTGGCCGGCATGAGCGGCACTTTGCTGGTGTTGCCGCGCGAAGGCCTCAAGGACGATCGCGGCGAGCCGGTCAGCTATGACACGGCCTATACGATCGGCGAGTTCGACCTCTACATCCCCAAGGACGAGGACGGCAACTACAAGACCTATGACAGCCTCGGCGAGTCCTATGCCGACACGCTGGAGGTGATGCGCGGCCTGATCCCGACGCATGTGGTCTTCAACGGCTCGAAGAACGCGCTGACCGGCGAGAACGCGATGACGGCGAAGGTCGGCGAAAAGGTGCTGTTCATCCACAGCAGCGCCAATCGCGACACCCGTCCGCATCTGATCGGCGGGCATGGCGATCTGGTCTGGGAGACCGGCAAGTTCGCCAATGCGCCCGAGCGCGACCTGGAGACCTGGTTCGTGCGCGGCGGCAGCGCGGCGGTGGCTCTCTACGAGTTCCTGCAGCCCGGCATCTACGCCTATGTCAACCACAACCTGATCGAGGCGGCCGAACTCGGCGCCACCGGCCATGTGAAGGTCGACGGGCAGTGGAACAACGACCTGATGATGCAGGTCAGCGCCCCGGCTCCGATCCCGGTGCAGTAACCGGCCAGACAGGCACGGGTGGCCCGCTTTCGCGGGCCCCCCGTCTTTCCCGGGAGTACCCATCATGCGTGCGAAACGGACCCTCCTGCCGCTGGTCGCGGCCCTGTCGCTGCCGCTGGCCGCCGGTGCCGCCGGCGTCGCCGACATCGCCGACGTCGGCCCGCCGGAGACGGTGCGGATCGAGGAGAGCCGCATCCTCTATCGGCAGCCCGGCGAATATCTCGTCGGCCGTTCGGCGACCAACGGTCCGCTGGAGGAAATTGCGCTCACGCAGCCCTTCGAGATCATGCGCCGCCAGGTGACCGCCGGCGAATACGGGCGCTGTGTCGCGGCCGGCGCCTGCCTTGCGCTCGACAAGGCGCAGGACCCGGACCTGCCGGTCACCGGCGTCAACTGGCACGACGCTGCCGCCTATGCGGCCTGGCTGCGCAAGGCGACCGGTCAGGCCTGGCGCCTGCCGAGCGACCGGGAATGGTCGCTCGCCGCCGGCAGCCGCTATCGCGACGATGCGCTGACCGATATCGCCGATGCCGACGATCCGTCGCGGCGCTGGATCGCCATGTACGAGGCGGAGAGCGCAAGGGGCACGGATGCCGACCCGACCCCGCGTCCGGTCGGCCATTTCGGCAGCAACGAGCATGGACTGCTGGATATTGCCGGCAATGTCTGGGAGTGGACCGATAGCTGCTACTTGCGCCATCGCTTCGATCCGGTGACCGGTGCCGAGAGCGTGGTGGAGAACTGCGGCATCCGCATCGCCCAAGGGAGCCATCGGGCCTATATGACCGGTTTCTTCCGCGACCCCAAGGCCGGCGCCTGCTCGGTCGGCATTCCGCCGGCCAATCTCGGCATCCGCCTGGTGCGCGACGATCCCGGCGCATGGCGGCGGCTGAAAACATGGATCGGCCTGTGAGCGGGATGGGGCCGGCCCTTGGCGACAGCGACGCTGATGTGCTGTCGCGGCTGGCCCATGTGCTGCACGAGATGGGACTGCCCTGCGACTGCCAGGACCAGGTGGAGCGGGCGGTTTCGCTCTTTGCCGAGCTGGAGGCGCGGCGGGTGCGCCGGCGACTGATGGAGGCGGCCCGCACCCGTGCCGTCCGCCTTGCCGGCTTCATCGGCTATCTCGACGACCTGCGCGAGGGCGCCGTCGAGCAACTCGGCCCGGACGACTGCCTGCTGATCGCTGACACGTTCCGCACCATCGGCCGCACCGCCTCGGAAGGGGCGGCGTGTCTGGAGATGCTGGCCGGACGCCTGGAAGCCTCCGGCAAGGAAGGCGGCGGCACGGAGACGTGACGTCCCGCGCGGTGCCTGCCAATTCGCTCCGCTCTTTGTGCCGGCACAAAGAGCGTCGGCCTCCCGTTGCCTAGGGTCCGGACTCTCGACGAGCAGTCCGGCTCCGGGGGGCGGCCGGCGGACGGAGACCGGCAATGACCTTTCATCCCACCAGACTGCACCGCAAGCCGGGCATCGGCGCCGCGCCGGCCATCGGGCCGGGAGAACCGGTCGTGCCGCAGTCGGTGAGCGGCCGCTTCCGCCGGCTGAAATGGGCGGCCGTGGGCCTCTGCCTTGCGCTTTACTATGTGCTGCCGTTCCTGCGCTACGACCGCGGTCCCGGCCAGCCTGACCAGGCGATCCTGTTCGACCTGGCTGGGCTGCGCTTCCATCTCGCCGGGCTGGAGCTGCGGCCGCAGGAGCTTTACCTGCTGACCGGCCTCCTGGTGCTCGCCACCCTCGTTCTGGTCCTGTCCAACGTGGTTGCGGGGCGGATCTGGTGCGGCTTCTTCTGTCCGCAGACCGTGTGGACGGATCTGTTCCTGTGGGTCGAGCGGCGGCTGGAGGGCGACCGCCGCGAGCGGCTGCGCCAGCTCTATCTGCCGATGACGCCGGCGCGGGCGCTGCGGCGGGTTGCCAAGCATGCGATCTGGCTGATGATCGCCGCCGGCACGGGCGGGGCCTTCGCGCTCTATTTCGCCGACGCGCCGACCCTTTTGCGCGAGATACTCACCGGCGAGGCCGGCACCGTTGCCTATGGCGCGGTGCTGAGCCTGACGCTGACGACCTACACGCTCGCCGGCTTCGCCCGCGAGAAGATGTGCACCTACATGTGCCCCTGGCCGCGCCTGCAGGGCGCCGTCTGGGATGCGGAGGCCTTTGGCGTCGCCTATCGCGACTATCGCGGCGAGGCGCGCATGTCCGCAAAGAAGGCGGCGGCGGCGCGCGCCAGCGGCCTGCCGGCGGGCGACTGCGTCGACTGCATGGCCTGCGTCACTGTCTGCCCGATGGGCATCGACATCCGCGAGGGGCCGAACCTTGCCTGCATCAATTGCGGCCTGTGCGTCGATGCCTGCGACACCACCATGCAGAAGCTCGAGCGGCCGCGCGGGCTGATCGATTACGAGAGCTGGACCAATATCGAGCGCGGCCGCAAGGGCGAGGCGTGCGTGCCGGTGCGCCTCGTGCGGCCAAAAACCCTCGCCCTCGCGCTGGCCGGACTGGCGATGGCGATTGCCCTCGTCGCTGTGGTCGCGACCCGCGCGACCCTGTCGCTCAGCGTCGCGCATGAGCGCAATCCGGTGGCGGTGGAACTCTCCGACGGGCGGCTGCGCAATGCCTATGACGTGCGCGTGTGGCATGTGGCGGGCGGTGGCGGCACGGTTGCGCTCACCGTCGAGGGAGCGGACGGGGCGGAGCTGCGCTCGGTCAGCGATGTCGGCGAGGAGGCGGACAGCATCGCCATCCTGCTCGACGACAAGGGCCGGCGCCGGCTGCGGGTGACGGTGACGGCGGACCCGTCCGCCGCCGGCGCGCTGACCTTCCGCCTCACCGATCCGGCAAGCGGCGAGAGCGTCACCGCCACCGACTTCTTCCATCTTCCGTGAAACCGCTCGCGAAATTTGCGCTGGCACAACGTTGCCCCGCCGCGACGCATCTACTCCTTCAGGCAATGGACCGCACCGGTCCGCAAACGGAGAGCGAGATGAAGACCACACGGACGATCGCCCTTGCCCTTGCCACCGTTCTGGCCCTGGCCGGGACCGCCGCCTCGGCGGCGGAGCATGAGGTGAAGATGCTCAACAAGGGCGCCAAGGGCGTCATGGTGTTCGAGCCGGACCTGCTCAAGATCGCCCCCGGCGACACTGTGCATTTCCGCGCGACCAACCCGAGCCACAACGCCGAATCGATCAAGGGCATGATGCCGGAGGGCGCCGAAGCCTTCGTCGGAAAGATGAACCAGGACGTCTCCATCACCTTCACGCAGGAAGGCGTCTACGGCATCCAGTGCAAGCCGCATTTCTCCATGGGCATGGTGGCCGCGATCGTCGTCGGCGAGCCGGTGAACCTTGCCGAGGCCAAGACGGTCAAGACGCCGGGCAAGGCCAGGAAGGTGTTCGAGGAACTGCTCGGCGGTCTGTGATCCGGCGGGTGTGAACGGGCCCCGGCCGGCGAATGTCGGCCGGGGCCGTCCTTTCGCGACAAAGCCCTTTCAGGAGGCGGCAATGACCCTTTCCCTTCGGCGCAGCTACTGGCTGACCGGCGGTTTCCGCCCCTTCTTCTTCCTCGGCGCGCTGTCGATGGCCCTGTCCGTCCTGGTCTGGATCCCGATCCTCTCGGGCCATCTCGACCTGCCCACCGCTTTCCTGCCCCGCGACTGGCACATCCACACGCTGCTGTTCGGCGGCGTTTCGGCGATCATCGCCGGCTTCGCGCTGACGGCGGTCGCCAACTGGACCGGCCGGCCGCTGGTCGCCGGCGGCGAGCTCTTCGCCTTGGTGCTGCTGTGGCTTGCCGGGCGTGTCGCCGTCACGGTGTCGGCGCTGACGGGCGCCTGGGCGGCGATGGCCGTCGATCTCGCCTTTCCACTGGCGCTGGTCGCCGTCTTCGCCCGCGAGGTGATCGCCGGCGGAAACTTGCGCAACCTGCGCATCGTCGTGATCGTCGCGCTCTACGGCCTTGCCAACGCAGCCTTCCACGCGGAAGCGGCCCTGACCGGCGTCGCCGACCATGCCGCGCGTGCCGGCATTGCCGTGGTGCTGCTGCTCGTCATGCTGATCGGCGGGCGGATCATTCCCGCCTTCACCCGCAACTGGCTGGTGCAGCGGCGCGCCCTCTCGCTGCCCGCCGGCTTCTCGCGCCTCGACGGCGCCGTGATGCTGGTCTCCGCGCTCGCGCTCGTCCTGTGGACGGCCCGGCCGGACCATGTCGCGACCGCGCTTGCCATGCTGATCGCCGGGCTTGCCAACGGGTTACGGCTGTCGCGCTGGTGCGGGCTGGCGACGCGCCGCGATCCGCTGCTGCTGATCCTGCATCTGGGCTTTGCCACCGTGCCGCTCGGCTTCGCGCTGGAAGGGCTGGCGATCCTGCTGCCCGGCGCGCTGGAGCCCGCCGCCGCCGCCCATGTGTGGACCGCCGGCACCTTCGGCATGATGACGCTCGCCGTGATGACGCGGGCAAGCCGGGGCCATTCCGGCCATCCGCTGGCCGCCGGCCGGCTGGAAGTGGCGATCTACGCGCTGGTCGCGCTCGGCGCTGCCGCCCGGGTGCTCGCGCCCTATGCGGGCGGCTGGATGGTGCACCTCTTCGCCTGCGCCGCACTGGCCTGGGCGCTTGCCTATCTGCTCTTCGCCGCCGGCTATGCGCGCATGCTGCTGTGGCAGTCCGGCCTGCCGGTGCGCCGGTCATGAGCGCTACTGCCGACGGCAGTGCCGACGGCGGCCCGGACATGGCCCGCGCGCTGCCGGCCATCACGGCCTGTGCGGCGCTGCGACTTGCCGCCTTGCGCTTCGCCGCGCTCCTCGTCGGCGCCTATCTGCTCTCCGGTTCGGCCCGCGCGGTGCTGGTCGACCCGGCCGCCGGCCCGCTTGTCGGCGCGCTGCTGGAGGCGCTGTGGCTGATCTCGGCCGGATTGCTCGGCACTGCCCTGATGCCCTGGGGGCTTTTGACGCCGCGCCGGGCCGTCGCGCTCGCCGTGCTGACGGCCTTGGTGCTCGCCCTCGGCGACGCGCTGGTGGCGGTGTTCCTGTGCGGGATCCCCGTGCCGCGCCATTTCTCCCGCTTCGCGCAGGTCCATGGCGCGATCCAGGCCGCCGCCTTCGTCACCGCGCTGCTGTTGCCGCTGGCGGTGTCCTTGCGGCGCAGATAAAGAATCCTCACGGTCATGCGGATTTCTTTGGCGGAAAGAGCTGGAGACCGGAAATCCGCATGATCGTGCGGATTTGTTTCCTGTATGGTGGGATTGTGCTATAAATCCTCACGAACGTGAGGATTTGATATGAAAGTTCCGGTCAACGGCCCGCAGGATATCGGTGCCATCATACGCGCAACCCGCAAGGCGCAAGGTCTGCGCCAGGACGATGCCGCCGGCAGCATCGGCGTCAGCGAGAACTTCCTGTCCAAGGTCGAGCGCGGCAACCCGTCGGTGAGTTGGGCAAAGCTGTTCGAGGTCATGGACGGATTGGGTATCCGCATCTTGCTGGACACACCCGTTGACATCGACCCGACGCCGCCGGCCGGAGACGGCTCGAAGCGATGACCGAACGCGCCCTGGCAGCCTATATCAACGCGCACCGGGTCGGCGAGCTTGTCGACACGGGAGGGGTCTGGTCTTTCCGCTATGCCGCAGGCTGGCTCCAGTCGCCGGGAGCCTATTTTCTCTCGCCCCACCTTGTGCCGGTGGACGGGGTGGTCACGGATGGATCGAGCCAGCGGCCGGTCCAGTGGTATTTCGACAATCTGCTGCCGGAGGAAGGGCAGCGAAGCCTGCTCGCCAGCGATGCCAGCATAGACGAAGCCGATGCCTTCGGCCTCCTTGCTCATTACGGGGCCGAGTCGGTCGGTTCGCTGACGCTCGTGCCTCCCGAGCAGTTGCCCGACAACACCGGCGAGCGCCGGCCGCTGACTTTCAGTGCCTTGTCGGAGCGCATCCGCGGCCTGCCGCGGCTGCCGCTCACCCATGCGGCCCCCAAGCGCATGTCGCTCGCCGGCGCGCAGCACAAGCTGGCGGTCAACTTCGACGGCGAAGCCTTGTTCGAGCCTGTCGGGGAAACGCCTTCGACACATATCCTCAAGCCGGATCATCCGGACCCGACCTATGCCCATTCGGTGGCGAACGAGTATTTCATCATGCGGCTCGCGGCACGCCTGCGGCTTCAGGTTCCGCGTGTGGCGAAGCTCTACATTCCCGAACCTGTCTATCTGATCGAGCGGTTCGACCGCAGAAAAGCCGAAACCGGCTGGGAGCGTCTGCATGTCGTCGATGCCTGCCAGTTGCTGAATCTCGACCGGGCATTCAAGTACAATCAGGGCAGCATCGAACGGCTGGCCGAACTGGCAAACCATTGCCGCAGCATGGCGGTTGCCCGCAGCCGCCTCTTCGAATGGCTGGTCTTCAACGTTCTTGCCGGCAACGATGACGCCCACCTGAAGAATCTGAGTTTCCTCGTCTCCGGGGCGGGAGTGCAACTCGCCCCGCATTACGACCTGTTGTGCACGGCGGTTTACGACAGCCGCGCCTTCGATCAGGCCGGATGGCCCGACAGGACCACGCTCGCATGGCCTGTTCTCGGCGCGCGTCGTCATGCGGATATCTCTCGGGAAAAACTCCTCGACGCGGCCGAGGCGCTGGGGCTCGCCCGCAGGACCGGCGAACGTATCCTCGCCTTTCAGTTCGGTCGTATACTGGCCGTGGCGCAGGAGCTTCAGGACGAGATCGAGGCGGAGGATCGGGCGCGGTACGCGGACGATCCGAAGATCCAGACCTGCATCACGGCCGAGGCCCGGACGATCCGTGCCGTGATCCATACGGTCATCGCGGATACCGTCCGCCAACTCGGGTGAGACCTGAGGCCACCCGAAAATGACGAGGCCCCGGGCATCGCGGGATGTCCGGGGCCTCGTTTCCGTTGCCGGGCCGGTCAGGCCGGCCCGCGTCTTAGCTGCAGCCGCTGGTGCTGCCGCAGGTGTCGCACTTCAGGCAGGTGCCGTTGCGCACCATGGTGAAGTTGCCGCATTCCGGGCAGCTCTCGCCCTCGTAGCCCTTCATGCGGGCCTGGGCGATGCGCTCGGCCGCGCTCTGCGCCTG
Source organism: Stappia sp. TSB10P1A (assembly GCF_900185725.1). Lineage (GTDB taxonomy): Bacteria > Pseudomonadota > Alphaproteobacteria > Rhizobiales > Stappiaceae > Stappia. The sequence goes on from NZ_FYAU01000035.1 coordinate 283,524, forward strand.
CGGGGCGGGGGCCGTGCCGATCTCGACCCGGACGGCCGCTTCCGAGCCGCGGGCGAAGGCGGTGGCGACCGCCGTCGCTTGCGCGATCGGCGCATTGCCGAGTTCGGCGGCGATCGCCTTGGTCAGGTTGCCCGCCGGCTCGCCGCCACCGCCGACAAGGCGGAAGCGCTCGGTCTGGCCGCGGATCAGGCCGTGCGAGACGACGCCCTGGTGGCTCTTGCCGCCGCGCCCCTCGGTCTCGCTGGCCGTCGTCGCCAACTGGCCGAAGGCTTCCGGCGGGACATGGGCAAGCTCGTGGCGGCCGAGATAGGACACGGCCAGTTCGCGGAACACGTAGTCGAGGACCGAGGTGGCGTTCTTGATCGCGTCGTTGCCCTGCACCATGCCCGCCGGCTCGAACTTGGTGAAGATGAAGGCGTCGACATACTCCTCCAGCGGCACGCCGTATTGCAGGCCGAGCGACACCGAAATGGCGAAGTTGTTGATGAAGGCGCGCAGGGCCGAGCCTTCCTTGTTCATGTCGATGAAGATCTCGCCGAGGCGGCCATCATCGTATTCGCCGGTGCGCAGGAAGATCGTGTGTCCGCCGATCTTGGCCTTCTGGGTGTAGCCCTTGCGCCGGGTCGGCAGCTTCTCCTGCTGGCGCACGACACGCTCGACGATGCGTTCGACGATCTTCTCGGCAACCATCTCGGCCCGCACCGCCTGCGGCTGGGCGACCAGCGTCTCGACCGCATCCTCGTCCTCGTCGTCGACATCGGCGAGCAGTTGCGAGTTCAGCGGCTGCGACAGCTTGGAACCGTCGCGGTAGAGCGCGTTGGCCTTCAGCGCCAGGCGCCAGGAGAGCAGGTAGGCCTCCTTGCAGTCGGCGACGGTGGCGTCGTTCGGCATGTTGATCGTCTTGGAGATCGCGCCGGAGATGAACGGCTGGGCCGCCGCCATCATGCGGATGTGGCTCTCCACCGACAGGAAGCGCTTGCCGAGGCGCCCGCAGGGGTTGGCGCAGTCGAAGACCGGATAGTGCTCGGTCTTCAGGAAGGGCGCGCCCTCCAGCGTCATGGCACCGCAGACATGGGTGTTGGCCGCCTCGATCTCCGCCTTCGAATAGCCGAGATGCGCCAGCAGCTCGAACTCCGGATCGTCCAGCTTCTCGGCCGGCACCTTCAGCGCGCCCGTCAGGACGTCGTCGCCGAGCGTCCAGCGGTTGAACACGAACTTGATGTCGAAGGCCGACTTCAGCGCGCCGGCGACCTTGGCCAGCGAGGCGTCGTCGAAGCCGCGGGCCCGAAGGCTCGACGGGTTGACCGCCGGGGCCTGGTCGAGCGAGCCGTGACCGACCGCATAGGCCTCGATCTCGGCGATCTGGCTCTCGGAGTAGCCGAGCGTGCGCAGGGCCTCCGGCACCGCGCGGTTGATGATCTTGAAGTAGCCGCCGCCGGCCAGCTTCTTGAACTTCACCAGCGCAAAGTCGGGCTCGATGCCGGTCGTGTCGCAGTCCATCACGAGGCCGATCGTGCCGGTGGGCGCGATCACCGTCGACTGGGCGTTGCGGTAGCCGTGCTTCTCGCCGAGCTCCAGCGCCCGGTCCCAGGCAAGCTTGGCGCGCTCGATCAGGATCGGCTCCGGGCAGGAGGCGTGGTCGAGCGGGACGGGCAGGGTGTTCAGCCCCTCATAGCCCGAGGCCTCGCCATAGGCGGCGCGGCGATGGTTGCGCATGACCCGCAGCATGTGCGGGGCATTGTCCGCATAGCCGGGGAAGGGGCCGAGCTCGCCGGCCATCTCGGCCGAGGTGGCATAGGCGACGCCGGTCATGATCGCGGTCAGCGCACCGCAGATCGCGCGGCCCTCGTCGCTGTCATAGGGAATCCCCGAGGTCATCAGCAGGCCGCCGATATTGGCGTAGCCGAGGCCCAGCGTGCGGTAGCGGTAGGACAGTTCCGCGATCTCCCTGGACGGGAACTGCGCCATCAGCACCGACACTTCGAGCACGACGGTCCACAGGCGGACGCAATGCTCGTAGGAGTCCACGTCGAACTTGCCGTCGGCCTCACGGAACTGCAGCAGGTTCAGCGAGGCGAGGTTGCAGGCCGTGTCGTCGAGGAACATGTACTCGGAGCACGGGTTCGACGCGCGGATCTCGCCGGAGGCCGGGCAGGTGTGCCAGTCGTTGATGGTGGTGTGGTACTGGATGCCGGGATCGGCCGAGGCCCAGGCGGCATAGCCGATCTGCTCCCACAGCTCGCGGGCCTTCATCGTCTTGGTGACGCGGCCGTCCTTGCGGGCGGTCAGGCTCCAGTCGCCGTCATCCATCACGGCGGTGAGGAAGCCGTCCGTGACGCGCACCGAATTGTTGGAATTCTGGCCGGAAACCGTGAGATAGGCCTCCGAATCCCAGTCGGTGTTGTAGGTCGGGAACTCGATCTTGGTGAAGCCCTGGCGCGCGAACTGGATGACGCGCTGGATGTAGTTCTCCGGCACCATCATCTTCTTGGCGGCGCGGATCTCGCGCTTCAAGGCCGGGTTCTTCGCCGGATCGAAGCAGTCGCCGTTGTCCGCCTCGCAGTTGACGCAAGCCTTCATGATGGCGGTCAGGTGCTTCTGGCAGATCTTCGAGCCGGTGACGAGGGCGGCGACCTTCTGCTCTTCCTTGACCTTCCAGTTGATGTAGGACTCGATGTCCGGATGGTCGATGTCGACCACCACCATCTTGGCGGCGCGGCGGGTGGTGCCGCCCGACTTGATGGCGCCGGCGGCGCGGTCGCCGATCTTCAGGAAGCTCATCAATCCGGAGGACTTGCCGCCGCCCGACAGTTTCTCGCCCTCGCCGCGGACGCGGGAGAAGTTGGAGCCGGTGCCGGAGCCGTATTTGAACAGGCGCGCCTCGCGCACCCACAGGTCCATGATGCCGTTCTCGTTGACGAGATCGTCCTCGACCGACTGGATGAAGCAGGCATGCGGCTGCGGATGCTCGTAGGCCGTCGCCGAGCGGGTCAGTTCGCCGGTCTGGAAGTCGACATAGAAGTGGCCCTGGCTGGGGCCGTCGATGCCATAGGCCCAGTGCAGGCCGGTGTTGAACCATTGCGGGCTGTTGGGGGCGACCTTCTGGGTCGCCAGCATGTAGCGCAGCTCGTCGTAGAAGGCCTGGGCGTCGGCCTCACTGTCGAAATAGCCGCCCTTCCAGCCCCAATAGGTCCAGGTGCCGGCGAGACGGTCGAACACCTGGCGGGCGTCGGTCTCGGAGCCGTAGCGCTCCTCCTCGGGCAGCTTCTTCAGCGCCTTGAGGTCGGCTTCCTGGCGCCACAGCCAGGAGGGAACGGTGTTCTCCTCGACCGGCTTCAGGCGGGCCGGAACGCCGGCCTTGCGGAAGTATTTCTGCGCCAGGATGTCGGCCGCGACCTGCGAGAACTGGGCCGGAACGTCAATGTTTTCAAGCCGGAAGACGACAGAGCCGTCCGGATTGCGGATCTCGCTGGTGGCGACGCGAAACGCGATGTCGGCATAGGGAGACTGGCCCTCCCTCGTATAACGCCGCTCGATCTTCATCCAAAAGCCCCTTTCGTGTGTCCGGCCGCCGGCCGGCTATTTCGGTCGCGGCAAGGCCGCGGGTGAGCGTGACGGCCATGCCGCCGAACCTGCGCATCGCGGGGACGCGCCGGCCATTGCTCGCCTTCCTGTTTCGTGGCGCCGCGCCGTGTCGACGCGATCATTATCGTGGGTGATAACTATATATAGTGGGTCACCGCATTTTTGTCACGATATATCGTCAACGCAAGACGCGAAATCCCGACATCACGCACCGCCGCGGTTGTGACGCCGAGACCGGGATCTCCCGGATACGCTGCTGCAGTTGATGAGGACGCGGGGCACGCACGGCTTGTCGCCGGCCCCAACCTTGCTGCGATTACCTGACAGCCTCAAGGTAGGGTGAATCGTCGGTAAGCGTCAAGCGCTCCGAGCAAGCTGTTGTGGCTCGATTTTGATCTGACGCAAAATGTAGTGTGTCCGTGTGGATAACGAGGACGAGCTTGGAATCGGCCTTTTGCCGGCAAAGGCAGCCCGCAACCGGCCCGCGCGGGCCGATGCGGCCCCTGCGCCTGTCCCCGGACGGGCGGGGCGGCGGGCAGGGCACTTATCCCCGCCGAACCCTTGCAAAACCGGGAGCGGGGATTGCAACCCTCTATCCCCGCCCTCGCAAAAACGGCGGAAAACCGCCATTTCTTTTGAGGGCGATTTTGCGAGATTGCGCAGAATCGTCTCAATTCTTGAGAAATTAGCATCGAACGCGCCGCAATTTGAGAAAGTTTGTCCAAAAATCGTCTTGTCCTGCTCAATCGCGGGGAAATCCGGCCGTGCTTCACTCTCGCCATCGCAAGCCCTGAAAAGGACGATGCCATTGGCCCGGATGACGCGGCACTACGCCTACGGACTCGATATCGGCGACCTCGACGTCGTGGTCGTCGACGATTCGAAGTCGATGCAGGCGATCCTGCGCTCGACCCTGCTGTCGTTCCGGGTGCGGCGGGTGCGCACCTTCGACACGGCGGAGACGGCGCTGGAGATGATGCGGCTCGATCCGCCCAATTTCGTCATCACCGACTGGATGATGAAGCCGATGAGCGGGCTGGCGCTGCTGCGCACGCTGCGCCAGCGCAAGATGGCGCCGCTCTGCTTCCTGCCGGTGATCGTGTGCACGGCGCATGGCACGCGGACGCTGATCGACCGGGTGCTGCGCGACGGGGCGCAACATGTGGTGGCCAAGCCGCTGTCGCCGTCGGGCCTTCACGAGCGGCTGCTCTGGACGCTGCGCGACGACCGGCAACTGGTGATGGGCGACGACGGGCGCTATGTCATCGAGGGTGTTGCCCAGACGCTCGACGAGAAGGCGCGCAAGTGGCAGCAGATCGGCCTGGAGCGCGAGGTCGTCGCCGCGCCGAAGCGGAGCACCCGTCGCGAGTCGCCGGCGACGCCGCAGGTGCTCGACCCCGCCGCAGCCGAGCGCAAGGGCTTTGCCCATGTGCGGGCGAAGCGGCCACATCCGGCGGCCTGAGTTCCTGCCGGCACCCGAATTTCGTCCTTCCGGCGGCGCGGGCCACCGCCGCCGATAGAAAGCCGCCGCAGGACGCGCCGCCGCATTGCGAAACCGGCGAGGGTGCGCTATGCGGAAAGCCAGACAGAGCAACCGGGACGCCGCCTTCGATGCAAACGCTGCTGCAATTCTTCACCTGGTGGAACAGCGCGACCTGGGGGACGCGCTTCTTTACCTGGCGAAAGGGCGAGTTCGTCGGCAAGGACGAGTTCGGCAACGCCTATTACCGCGAGCGCGGCGGCAACCGCCGCTGGGTGATCTATAACGGCCTTGCCGAGGCCTCGATGATCCCTCCCGGCTGGCACGGCTGGATGCACCACCGCACCGACACGCCGCCGACCGAGACGGAGTACACGGCCCGCGCCTGGCAGGCGCCGCATCACGGCAACCGCACCGGCACGCGCGAGGCCTATCGGCCCAAGGGCTCGATCCTGACGCCGGAAAGCCGGCCGAAAGTGTCGGGCGACTATCAGGCCTGGACGCCGGAAGGCTGAGCCCGCTTCACGCGGCAGGTGAAGATTTCTGTGTAACGACTTGAGAACGCCGGCCCTTGGGCCGGCGTTTTGGTTTTCCGGCTCTCCGAGGGACCGGAGCCGGCCCAGGATACAGGGGACGGCAACCTGGGTGCGGGGTTTGCGCCGGCGGGTCGTTTCCGCCGCTCGTTGCGCACTCGACCGTTCCCCGCGTCTTCCCGGACGAGCATCGCGAGATCCGGGACCGGGGAGGCACGGCGGCTGCGGTGTCGTTCGGGAGTGCCGTCGAGAGGCCCTCGGCTCTCCGGTCCCGCATCTGCGCTGCGTGCGGGATGACGAACCGAGAGGGCGGTGCGAGGGCGAGCCCGCCGTCCGGAAGGACGCGGGGAGAGGTAGTGCGTCCGGGGTACGGGGAGGGGCCGGGTTTCCTCGCCGCCGCTCTGGCAACCAATAGCCCCCGGCTCTGCGCTAGCGCGCGGCCGGGGTGACCACCTGTGGGGATGCGAGGCCGTGCCTCTTTCTCAGGCCGTCATCCCGGCCGCAGGCGAAGCCGGAGCGCCGGGAGCCATTGGCACCCTCAGCAAGCGTGAGGCGGGAGCGCATCGCCACCTCCACGGCTGTCACGCCTGCGCAGGCAGGCGTCCAGTATACGCCGGGGCGGGGTGGGTGTGCGAAAGCAGCCGCCTCTGGGAGCGCCGTCGACAGGCCCTCGGCTCGCCGGTCCCGGGTCGCGCTTCGCCTTGCCCGGGATGACGAGAGGAGAGGGCGATGCGCGCGGAGGACGCAGGGGAGAGGGCGGCGTCCGGAGGCAGCCGGGCAATGCAGCGAAGCGATGCAGCCAGGCGATCCGGTCAGGCGAGGCAGCGAGGCGATCCGGTCAGGCGACGCGGGTGTTGTCGGTTTCCACGTCCGGGTCGGTTTCGCAGCGCACCAGATTGCGGCCCGCAGCCTTGGCGGCATAGAGGGCGGTGTCGGCGCGCGCCAGCAGCGACTGCGGCGTATCGGTGCCCCGGAAGGTCGAAACGCCGATGGAAATGGTGATGCGGCCGAGATTCTCGCCGGTGGAACGCTTGACCAGTTCCTTGGACAGCACCGCCCGGCGGATGTGCTCGGCCACGGTCACCGCCTGGCGCAGCGAAGTGTGCGGCAGCAGGATGGCGAATTCCTCGCCGCCGTAACGGCAGGCGACGTCGTGGCCCTTGACGTTCTGCTTGACCGCCAGCGCCACGAGACGCAGCACCTGATCGCCGGTCTGATGGCCATAGGTGTCGTTGAACTTCTTGAAATGGTCGATGTCGGTGAGCAGCAGCGACAGCGGCTCCTGGCTCTGCGCCGCATCCTTGACCATGCGCTCGATCGTGTGGTCGAAATGCCGGCGATTGCTGAGCGTCGTCAGCTCGTCGGTCAGCGACTCGTAGCGGATCGCCTCAAGGCTCTCCTGCAACTCCTCGATCTGCTGCCGCGACTCGATGAGCTGGCCCTCGAGCTGCCGGTTCGAATCGGCGGTGTTGCGGGTGGCGAGGAGCAGATGCGCGACAAGCTGCTTGAGCTGCTGCGGATCCTTGAGCGTCTCGAGCTGGCTCTGGGCGCCGGCCAGCGACTGGCCGTACTCGCTGACCGAATCGGCGCTCTGCCCGAGCAGATCGACCATGTCGCGGATCTCGTCCGACAGCTTCTCGCCGACCTCGTCGATGCGGTCGCCAAGCTTCGTCGGCGACAGGAAGCTGTTGTAGATCTGCTGGAGCTGATCGGTCGTCACCGTGCCGGCCGCGCCGACGATCTGGTTGACCGCCCTGTTCAACGAGTGGTTGAAACCAGCCGCATACGTGTACCAGAGTTCATAGAATCGCGGATAGGCCGGCAAGACGTTCTTGCGGATGTATTTCAGCGCCGCGTCACCATAGACGATGGTGCGCTTGTGGTCGTCTTCCTGGGCCATGCGATGTTCCACACGTCTCGGTTTCGTGCTGGAAAAATGCACGCGACCTCGAAAAGGATCTATTCTCACTTTTGACAGTGAAGCCTTAAGGCACGGTTAAGCATAATTGAAAGTTCCGTCAACGGAGCGTACGCCCAAAAAGGCGCCAGTGCCCGGAAATCGGCAGAACAGCGCAAAAGCGGCCGCAAGCGAGCGTCCGGGCCGGCCTTGCGGCGATCCGGCGGGCTTCGCATGGCATCTCGGCGGCCGGCGGGCGGGCGCCCTTCGCCTTGCGGGAACAGGTGAAACAGCATCTTGTGCCGGCAGGTGAGGCCGGGGCCCGGCCACAACCAAAAAGGGCAGGCGCTGGACCTGCCCCTTCCCCCCGTCGCGTTCCGCGAGGGAGCGCACACGGTGCCATCGATTCGGTCTTTCGGCCCCGCCACGGCGGAGCGCCAGGACGGCGAGGTCAGCCCTTGGAGGGGCGGATCTCCCGCAGCAGGAAGGCCGGAACGTGGTCGCCAAGCCCGATCACCGGCTCGTCGTCGTCCTGGCGGCGACGGTTGCCGCCGCGCCGGTTGTCGGACCCGCCCTTGCCGCCGGACCGGTCGCGCGAAGGAGCGGCTGTCTGGTCCCGGCGGGGGCCGCGATCGCGCGGCGCCGCACTGCGCTGCTCGCCGCCGGAGCGGCCGGAGGATGCGGGCTTGTCGGTCGCGGTCTTCTCGGTGCCAGTCTTCTCGGTGGCAGTCGTTTCCGCTGCCGGCTTTGCCTCGGCCGCGGGCCTGCCGGCGCCGCGTGCGCGTGCGGGCTTGCTGTCGGCCTTCGCCGCCTCGGTGGCGGTGTCCTTGGCTTCGCCCTTTGCCTGCGAAGTGCTGCGACGCTTGCGGGCGGGACGCTCGGCCGCCTCGTCCGAGGCTTCCTCCTCGGCCCTGCGGCCACGGCCGGTGGCGGAGCTGCGCCCGCCGCGACGCGGCCGTTCGGCCGCCGCCGCCTCGAAGTCGATCGCCTCGTCGAGCCAGGGGATCTTGCGGTCGATCAGCTTCTCGATCGACTGCAGATACTTCTGGTCGCCCGGCGTGACGATGGTGATCGCGACGCCGCTGCGCCCGGCGCGGCCCGTGCGGCCGATGCGGTGGACATAGTCTTCCGCATGGGTCGGCACGTCGAAATTGTAGACATGGCTGACGGCGGGAATGTCGAGGCCGCGGGCGGCGACGTCGCTGGCTACCAGCAGGGACAGCTCGCCCTTGCGGAACTGCTCCAGCGTCGCCATGCGCGAGCGCTGGTCCATGTCGCCATGCAGGGCGCCGACCGAATAGTCATGGCGCTGCAGCGAGCGGAACACGGTCTGTACGTCGCGCTTGCGGTTGCAGAAGATGATGGCGTTGGTGAGGTTCTCGGCCTGGTCGACCATGCGGCGCAGGGTGGCGCGCTTGTCGAAATCCTTGGAGCCGGAGGCGACGATGTTCTGCGTCACGGTGTCGGCGGTGGAGGAGGTGCGGGCGACCTCGACGCGGGCCGGATTGTGCAGGAACGTGTCGACGAGACGCTGGATCTCCGGCGGCATGGTGGCCGAGAAGAACAGGGTCTGGCGCGTCATCGGGATCAGCTTGCAGATGCGCTCGATGTCCGGGATGAAGCCCATGTCGAGCATGCGGTCGGCCTCGTCGATGACGAGGATGTCGACGCCCTGCAGCAGCAGCTTGCCGCGCTCGGTATGGTCGAGCAGGCGGCCGGGCGTGGCGATCAGCACGTCGACGCCGCGGTCCAGCTTCTTGTCCTGGTCGCCGAACGAGGTGCCGCCGATCAGCAGCGCCACGTTGAGCTTGTGGTTGATGCCGTATTTGTTGAAGTTCTCCTCGACCTGGGCGGCGAGCTCGCGCGTCGGCTCAAGGATGAGCGTGCGCGGCATGCGGGCCCTGGCGCGGCCCTTTTCGAGCAGCGTCAGCATCGGCAGGGTGAAGGAGGCGGTCTTGCCTGTACCGGTCTGGGCGAGGCCGAGCACGTCGCGCTTCTGCAACACGTGCGGGATGGCGGCGGCCTGAATGGCAGTGGGTTCGGTGTAGCCGGCCGCTGCAACAGCGGCGAGCACTTTCTCGCTCAGTCCAAGTGAGGAAAAGGACATATGACCTTGATGGTATGACAGGGACGAAAGCCATGCCCCGGCAGCGTCCTGCGGGGCCGGCACTTTGGCGCGCACACTACAGTTTCAAAATAAAATGTCAATGACACACAGTCGCGGGACCGGTCTTGCCAAGAATTTCGCTCAGGATCGCCGCCGGCGCCCGCCGTCAGTTACTTGCCGGCTGAAACAGGTAGCCTGTCGGATCGTCTTTTTCCAGAAACAGCTCATACGTGGTTTCGCCGACATCGACGAAGGCCACGACCCCGTGGGCGTCGGCCTCGCTGCGCAGCGCCGCGATCCGCCCCTCCAGCTCCGCCGTCTCGGCGACCTCGACCAGCGCCGCCCCCTCGCGCAGGATGAAGATCCGGTCGCGCGCGCTCTCGCGCACCACCACGAAGGCGGTGCCGCTGCCCTCCGGTCCGGCCAGCCGGGTCATCCCCTGGAACTCGTCCGGCAGGGCGGCGACGAAGTCGGCGACCGGATCGGCGCGAACGGGAAGCGACGCCAAACACAGGGCAAGGCCCGCGGCCGCGAGAGCGAGACGGGTGGCCAAACGGGGAGCGAGAGGGGCGGTCATGGTCGGGTCCTCCTGCATGCGGGTGTGGGGATCCTGCGCCACGCGGCGAGGGCGGGTCAACCGGGGGCGCCGATCACCGGCAGGGCAAGGCTCGTGCCCTCGTAGAAATTGCGATAGTCGGCGGCATAGCGGCGGCGCACGGCAAGGCGCAGCACCGGCTCGATCTCGCCGACGAGGGCGGCGATCGCCTCGCCATGCGGCTCGGCGATGCCCGGCAGCGGGCCGATATCGATGCCGCAGGCATGCGCCAGGTCGGCGCGCAGCCCCTGCCAGTCGGCCTCGCCGGTCTCGTGGCGCAGCAGGCGCGTCGGCAGCAGCCGCGCCTTGTGGGTGAGGATCGCGGTCTGGCTGCGATAGGCGTTGGGGCTCTTCCAGTCCGGCAGGGCGCAGACGCGGGCAACGAAGCCGGCGAAATCGTCGTCGGGACGGAAGGCGCGGTCGGCACCGGGAGGCGGCGCGGCCTCGGTGCGCATGCGGTGGAAACAGGCGGCGAGCCGGGTCAGCGGATCGCGCACCACGGAAAACACCAGCGCGCCGGGATGGCGGCGCATGAGCTGGCGCCCGGACAGGAGATTGAGCCCGTCGGCCCAGGAGGCGAGGGTGCCGGTGGCATAGGCGCAGGCGTCGTCGCCGGCCTCCGGTTCGGTCTCTGTCTCCGTCTCGGCTCCCGTTACGTCCTCCGTCTCGTCGTCCTCGAAATCGTCGGTGTCGAAGGGAATGCCGCCATTGCCGGCGGTCAGGCGCAGCAGGGCCTGGCGGATGTCCTCGCTCGCCGAATTGGGGCAGCGGCCATAGGCAAGGCCGAGATGGGGAAGCACAAGGAAGCTGTGGTCGCGCAGCGGCCGGCGTCGGCGGATATAGGCGTGGAGAATCGCCTTCAGCACGGCATCGGCTTCCTGTGACTGGGTCGCGGACGCCCGGCGCCGTTCGACCTTGTTATAATTTTGCCCGCCCGGCGGGGGCGGGGATCAATTCGGCCCGCCCGCGGGGCGGGCAGGGCCTTTCAGCATTAATGGATGAGCGATATGGCGGAAAGACGGTTTTCGACTTTTCCGCGCAACGGCATGACGAAACGCAGGCTTTCGGCCGGCCTCCAGAAATCTGCCAAGGTAGGGCTCTAGATGTCGAGTTCCTCGGCGAAGCAGGCGTTTTCCTGGATGAACTGGAAGCGCGCCTCGGGCTTGTTGCCCATCAGCCGCTCCACTGCCGAGCCGGTGCCTTCCGGATCGGCGGCGCTGATCTCGACGCGCAAGAGGCTGCGCTTCACCGGGTCCATCGTCGTCTCCTTGAGCTGGGCGGGAAGCATCTCGCCGAGGCCCTTGAAGCGGCCGATGTCGACCTTGGCACTGCCCTTGAACTCGCGGGCGAGCAGCGCGTCCTTGTGGGCGTCGTCGCGGGCATAGAGCGTGCGCCCGCCCTGGGTCAGCCGGTAGAGCGGCGGATTGGCGAGATAGAGGTGGCCGCCCCGGATAAGCTCGGGCATCTCGCGGTAGAAGAAGGTGATCAGCAGCGAGGCGATATGGGCGCCGTCGACATCGGCGTCCGTCATGATCACCACCTTCTCGTAGCGAAGGTCGGCATCGCGATAGGTCTTGCCCGTGCCGCAGCCGAGCGCCTGGATCAGGTCGGCGAGCTGCTGGTTGGCGGCGAACTTGTCGCGCCCGGCGCTGGCGACGTTGAGGATCTTGCCGCGCAAGGGGAGGACGGCCTGGTTGAGCCGGTTGCGGGCCTGCTTGGCGGAGCCGCCGGCCGAATCGCCCTCGACGATGAACAGCTCCGAGCCGGCCGCCTGGTTGGAGGCGCAGTCGGCGAGCTTGCCCGGCAGGCGCAGCTTGCGCACCGCGGTCTTGCGGGCGACGTCCTTCTCCTGGCGCCGGCGCAGCCGCTCCTCGGCCCGGTCGATCACCCAGTCGAGCAGCTTGTTGGCCTGGTTGGGCGAGGCGGTCAGCCAGTGGTCGAAGGCATCGCGCACGGCGGTCTCGACGATGCGGGTCGCCTCGGAGGTCGCCAGCTTGTCCTTGGTCTGGCCGACGAATTCCGGCTCGCGGATGAAGACGGAGAGCATGGCGCCGGCCGAGGTGACGATGTCGTCGCCGGTGATGACGGCGGCCTTCTTGTTGCCGGTCAGCTCGGCATAGGCCTTGAGCCCGCGCAGCAGGGCATAGCGCAGGCCCGCCTCATGGGTGCCGCCCTCGGGCGTCGGCACGGTGTTACAGTAGGAATTGATGAAGCCGTCGCCGGCGAACCAGGTGATGGCCCATTCGACGGCGCCATGGCGGCCGGTCTCTTTCGTCCGGCCGGCGAAGGTGTCGTCGATGACGCGGCGCTCCTTGCCGAGCGCATCCTGGAGATAGTCGCGCAGGCCGCCGGGGAAGTGGAAGGTCGCCTCCGGCTCAACGCCCTCGCGCGTGGCGACCTCCGGGTCGCAGCGCCAGCGGATCTCGACGCCGGAGAAGAGATAGGCCTTGGAGCGCGCCATCTTGAACAGGCGCGCCGCCTTGAACGCCGCGCCCTTGCCGAAGATCTGCTCGTCGGGAAGGAAGCGCACCAGGGTGCCGCGCCGGTTCTGCACGTCGCCGACGCATTCCAGCGGGCCGACCGGCGCGCCGCGGCGGAACACCTGGCGGTAGAGCTTGCGGGCGCGAGCGACCTCGACGGTCAGTTCCTGCGACAGGGCGTTGACCACCGAAACGCCGACGCCATGCAGGCCGCCGGAGGTCTCGTAGACCTTGCTGTCGAATTTTCCGCCGGCATGCAGCGTGGTCATGATGACTTCGAGCGCCGACTTGTCGCGGTGCTTGGGATGCGGGTCGACCGGAATGCCGCGGCCGTTGTCGACGACGGTCAGGCTGCCGTCGGCGCCCAGCGTCACCTCGATCCAACTGGCATGGCCGGCCACCGCCTCGTCCATCGAATTGTCGATGACCTCGGCAAAGAGGTGATGCAGCGCGCGCTCGTCGGTGCCGCCGATATACATGCCCGGACGCCGGCGCACCGGCTCCAGCCCTTCCAGCACCTCGATATGCTCGGCCGTGTAGTCGGAGCCGTCGCCGCGCTCGGCGCGCGCAGGCGCGCTGCGGCGGGCGCTCGGCGCGGGCGCCGGGATCGATGCCGATGCCGATGCCGATGCCGAGGTTGGGCGCTCGACCGTCGCGGCGCTGGCCTGCTTGCCGGGGGACGGGGCGGCGCCCGTGTCGAAGAGGTCGTGGTCGATGCTCATGCTCTGTCCGGTCGGGGGCGCGGGTCCGCGCCCGAATCATTCACCAAGTCTGCCAAGTGCGGCGGATTCGGCCAAGGATCAAGCATTGAGTGCCCGGCCAACAACCGTTTTTCAACTCCTCCCTGGCAGGATGGCGATGCGGCCCGAGGGTTGAGAGGCGGGCGGAACCGGAGGGAATGGTCATGAACATCATTTCGCACAAGGGAGTGGCGCGCCGGGTCGACCTGGTGGCGGCGGGGGCGCTGATCGTCTCCGCGCTGGTGAATGTGCTTCTCGGGTGAGCGGTCCGTCGGCCCTGTCGTTTGTGACGAGTCTGCAACAGTGTTGCAAGACTCTTCCATGGGCGAGGGGATCGGGGCGGCCATGCCGCGTTTCGGCCATTTTTTGACGGCCACCGTGACGGGTGTCCGAAGCCTGTGCCGGGGAATGCGGCGGCGGGATGGCGGGCACGGTCCTACTCTTGCCCAGTTGCCGGTCTAGAGTCCGGAGAGAACAGGAAGAGGAGGCCCGCATGGCGGAACTCGGCGACTGGCAGGTGCGCCGATCCGTATCGTGACGGGCAGTCGGGGAGGTCTCTCCCCGGACAGGATCAGGGGCAGAACAGACGGGGGGACGTGGCGCCGATGCGCGCCGCGCAACCTGACGGGTCCGCCCGGCGGCGCGACGGCCTTTCGGCTTTCGGCATCCGGACGAGGACCCGCGAGATAAGGACAGGACGCTTGCGCGAAGGGCACGCTTCACGATGCGACACGGCCGCCGATGGCTGCCGGCACGCGAAGACAGATGACCCGGCGCGGGCGCGAGGTGCTCAATGATGCGGATCGTCGGTTCAGGCCTTGTGTGCGCTGTCGCCCGAACTCTGGTCGCGGCTCTGGCTGTGACGCTGGTCGCGCCGGTTGCGGCCCCCGTTGCTGCCCTGGCGCAGGAAACGGCTGCGGAAGCGGCGGCGAGACTGTCGGGCGCGGCGCCTGCCTCGCAGGATCTCTCGCCCGGCGAGGCGCTGCGCGTCGGCGCGCAGTTCTACTATGCCGGCGAGAAGGAGCGGGCGCTCGACTCGCTGCGCTTCGCGGCCGAGCAGGGCCACCCGCTCGCCGCCTGGAAGCTCGGGCGGATGTATTCGCGCGGCGACGGCGTGCAGGAAGACGACATCAAGGCGTTCGAATATTTCCGCCAGGTCGCCTCGAAATATGCCGACGACAGCCCGACCTCGCCGCGCGCGCCGTTCATCGCCAGCGCCTTTGTCGAGCTCGGCTCCTATTACCTCACCGGCATCAACAACAGCGCGATCCAGCCGAACGTGGCGCGGGCGCGCGAGATCTTCACCTATGCCGCCTCCTATTTCGGCGACGCGGATGCCCAGTTCCATCTCGGCATGCTGTATCTCGACGAGCAGGAGCGCGACCCGCACATGGCGGCGCGCTGGCTGAAGCTCGCCGCGCAGAAGGGCCATCTGATGGCGCAGGCGCGGCTTGGCGAACTGCTGTCGAACGGCGAGTTCCGCGGCGTGGAAAACCGCACCGACGGGTTGATGTGGCTGACGGTCGCCCAGCGCCGGGCGCAGGGCGCCGATGCGCTGTGGATCGGCGAGGCGCAGGAGCGCAGCTTCGGCCTCGCCTCCGAGAAGGTGCGCCGCCGCGCCGCCGCCATGGCCGACAGTTGGCTGGCGAAGAACGGCACCTTGGTCGCCGGAGCGGCGACCGACTAGGTGACGCAAAGTACCGCAGCGTCAGAAAGCTCGCCGATGCCGCGCGTGCGTGCTATCATCGCGCATGCGCAGGACATGGCTGCCCCGCATCCGTATCAGACGGGCCCGTGACGGGCGGGCGGCGCCGGCTCTTTCACGGGTCGCCGCGGGCAGCGGGCTTGCGCCGATCTCATCTCCCCGCTTGGCCGTTTTGCTGTCGGGCCTGGCATGCGCGGTGTTCCTGGTCGTGGCCTTCGCCGGGCCGTCCGCCGCCGATCTCGTTGCCGACCGGCCGGGGGGCTCGGGCGGCATCTCCCTTGCGGATGGCAGCAGCGCCGGCACGCGCCCCAACTGCCCCTGCCGCTATTTCGGCGTGAAGTACCGGATCGGCGAAACCGTTTGCCTGCGCGGCCCCGACGGGCCGAGGCTCGCCCGCTGTTCCATGATGCTCAACAACACCACCTGGGAAACGCTCGACCGCTCGTGCCCGACCTCCGCCCGCGCGCCGGTGACGCTCGCCGCGGCATTTCTCTGCCGGCCGGGCGGGTAGGGGCGTTTTCGGGGGTTTTCTCGCTCCGGCGTCCTTCCGGCGGCAGGCGAAGCCGGAGAGCCGGGACCGGAGAGCCGCCGCGGTCGTGGGGATGGTCGGGAGCGCACCCCATAGGCCCTCGGCTCGCCGGTCCCGGGTCGCGGCTTCGCCTTGCCCGGGATGACGAAAGGAGGGGCCGGCGCGTGGGATGACGCGGGGGAGAGCGCGGCGTCCGGAGGACGCGGGAGAGGTTCCGGTGTCCTCGCGGCCGCTCTGGCAGCCAATGGGCACCGGGTCGCGGCTGCGCCTTGCCCGGTGTGACGGCGGTGGGTGGGATGACGGCAGGGGGCACTGAAGGGCCGCCTCCGAGGGCGGGGTGACGGCGGAGGTTTCCTCCTCTCTGAGGTCATCCCGGCCGCAGGCGAAGCCGGAGAGCCGGGAACCATTGGCACCCTTGGCGGAGGTTTGTTGCACAGACCTTTCCCCGCGTCTTCCCGGACGAGCATCGCGAGATCCGGGACCGGGGAGGCACAAGCGTTTGTGGGTTTTCGCCGGGATCGCGTCCCATAGGCCCTCGGCTCTCCGGTCCCGGCTCGGCGCTGCGCGCCGTCCGGGATGACGAAAGGAGGGGCCTGCGCGTGGGATGACGCGGGGGAGAGCGCGGCGTCCGGAGGACGCGGGAGAGGTTCCGGTGTCCTCGCGGCCGCTCTGGCAGCCAATAGGCCCCGGCGCGCGCTGCGCTTGGCCGGGGTGACGGCGGTGGGTGGGATGACGGCAGGGGGCACCTAGGGCCCCCGAGGGTGGGGTGACGGCGGAGGTTTCCTCCTCTCTGAGGTCATCCCGGCCGCAGGCGCAGCCGGAGCGCCGGGACCCATTGGCACCCTCAGCGGATATTTGTCGCACATGCCCCTCCCAGCGTCCTCCCGGACGGCGCGTCAGCGCCGAGCCGGGATCGGAGAGCCACCGCGGTCGTGGGGGCGTTCGGGAGTGCCTTCGTGAGGCCCTCGGCTCTCCGGTCCCGGGTCGCGGCTTCGCCTTGCCCGGGATGACGAAAGGAGGGGCGGAACGGGGAGGATAGGCAGGCCCCGCCCTCAGGCGGCGAGGCGGACCCAGACGGGGACGTGGTCGGAGGGCTTTTCCCAGGCGCGGACATGGGCGTCGATGCCGGCGCCCTCGAAACTGTCGGTCGCCTCCGGCGACATCAGCACATGGTCGATGCGGATGCCGTTGTTCTTCTGCCAGGCGCCGGCCTGATAATCCCAGAAAGTGTAGACATCCGCGTCGGTGTTGACCGCGCGCACCGCCTCGGTGAAGCCGAGCGCGACAAGCGCGCGGAAGGCCGCGCGGCTTTCCGGCTGGAACAGCGCATCGTCCACCCAGCTTTGCGGATTGCGCGCGTCGATCGGCTGCGGAATGACGTTGTAGTCGCCGAGCAGCAGGAAACGCTCCTCGTCGGCAAGGCGCGCGCGGGCATGGGCGATCAGCCGCTGCATCCAGGCGAGCTTGTAGGGAAACTTTTCCGTGCCGAGCGGATTGCCGTTCGGCAGGTAGAGGCAGCCGACGCGCAAGGGGCGGGCGGTGCTGCCCTGCGTTTCGATCCGCGCCTCGATGTAGCGGGCCTGCTCGTCGCCGTCGTCGCCGGGAAGGCCGCGCAGAACCTCGCTCACCGGAGTGCGCGAGAGAATGGCGACGCCGTTGAAGCCCTTCTGGCCGTGGGTCTCGACATGATAGCCGAGCGCCTCGAAGGCCTCGCGCGGGAAGCCCTCGTCGACCGACTTGATCTCCTGCAGGCAGGCGACATCGGGCGCCGCCTCGCGCAACCAGGCAAGCGCCGCGTCGAGGCGCGCCTTGACGCCGTTGATGTTCCAGGTGGCGATTTTCAACGGCGTTGTCCCGTGATGCGCGGCGAAAAGGATCGCCGTCAGATGGCGAAGCTGGTGCCGCAGCCGCAGCCGGCGGTGGCGAGCGGATTGCGGATCTGGAAGGACTGGCCCATCAGGTCGTCGACGAAATCGATGACCGCGCCTTCCATGTATTGCAGCGAGACGGGATCGACGAGGACGCTGGCCCCGTCGCGGGCAAGGACGATGTCGCCCTCTTCCTGCTCGGTGACAAGGTCATACTTGTACTGGAAGCCGGAGCAGCCGCCGCCCTCGACCGAGATTCGCAGGCTGGTGCCCGCCGGCTCGGAAGCGAGGATGCGGGCAATGCGGCGCACGGCGGCGTCGCTCAGTTCCACGCCCTGGGCTGTAGGGGCCTGTGTCGTCGCGCCTTGATCCGCTGAAGCAATGTGATCGGCCATGGTCGTCACTCTCTTTCTGCCGCCGCGACGGATCGCTTGCTGCGCCGTCGCCGCGGTGCCGCCGGGCGGCGGCTGGCGGGCCTGAGGCGAAATTTCCGCCGCTCGCTCGCATGCCGCCCTGTGCAAGGGGTTACCGAATAGGTATGAACAGCGCGAGCATGCGTCAACAGTCTCGCATGGATGGCGCGGCAGCGCGAGCCCGCGCCGGACACCGGCCAGACCGCGGGCGGCACGCGCGAGCGCAACGACCAGGGAGCCCCCATGACCGCACCGCTTGGCTATGGAGCCCAGCCGCGCGCGCCCTACGCCACGGACCCGGAGCACAGCGTCGGCCGGCTCGTGCCCGAGCCGGAAAGCCCGACGCGCACGCCGTTCCAGCGCGACCGCGACCGGATCATCCATTCGACGGCGTTCCGGCGGCTGAAGCACAAGACCCAGGTCTTCGTCTATCACGAGGGCGACCATTTCCGCACCCGGCTGACGCATACGATCGAGGTGTCGCAGATCGCCCGTTCGCTGGCCCGCGCGCTGAGGCTCGACGAGGATCTCGCCGAATGCCTGGCGCTGGCGCATGACCTCGGCCACACGCCGTTCGGCCATGAGGGCGAGGACGTGATGGACGCCTGCATGGCGCCCTATGGCGGCTTCGACCACAATGCCCAGTCCCTGCGGATCGTGACGCTGCTGGAGCGGCGCTACGCGGAGTTCGACGGGCTGAACCTGTCGTGGGAGACGCTGGAAGGCCTCGTCAAGCACAACGGCCCGCTGACCACGGCCGACGGCACGCCGCTCGGCAAATTCGCGAAGACCGGGCTGCCCTTCGCGATCGCTCAGCACGCGCTGAAGCAGGACCTGCGGCTCGACACCTGGCCGAGCGCGGAGGCGCAGGCCGCGGCGATCGCCGACGACATCGCCTATGACGCGCATGATCTCGACGACGGGTTGCGCGCCGGCCTGCTGTCGCTGGGGCAACTGGGCGAGGTGCCGTTCTTCGCCGATATCCTGGCCGAGGTCGACGCGCGCTATCCGGGACTGGAGGAGGCGCGGCGCATCCACGAGATCGTCCGCCGCTCGATCACCCGGATGGTGGAGGACGTGATCGGCGAGGCGGTGCGGCGGCTGGAGCGGCTCGCCCCGCACAGCGTCGAGGACATCCGCGCGGCGGGCGCGCCGGTGGTGACCTTCTCGGACACGATGGCGGCGCGGGAGAGCGAGGTGAAGGCGTTCCTCTTCGCGAATCTCTACCGGCACGAATCCGTGCTGGCGGTGCGCCGGGAGGTGGCGGCGGTGGTGCGCGAGCTCTTCGCCGGCTATATGGCGGATCCTCAGCGGATGCCGGAGGAGTGGCGCCGCGGCCTCGATGCGGCCGACGAGGCGCGGCGGGCGCGCAGGGTCTGCGACTTCATCGCCGGCATGACCGACCGTTTCGCCATCGAGGAACATCTGCGGCTGTTTGACCGCACACCCGAATTGGGATAGGTCGCCGCCGTCCGTTCCGCGCCACTTGCCAGACGTTCAACCGAAAGACCGACATGAACATCTTCAGCCATTATGCCGACCTGGTCCGGGCGGCGATCCGCGAGCTGCATCCGGGCGACGAGGTCAGCGCCGAGCTGCTGCAGCGCTGCGTCGTCGAGCCGCCGCGCGACAGCGCCCACGGGGATCTTGCCACCAACGCCGCGATGGTGCTGGCCAAGCCGCTGAAGGTCAATCCGCGCGCGCTCGCCGAGCAACTGGCCGCGCGGCTGGCGGAGAACGACGACATCGCCAGCGCCGAGGTGGCGGGGCCGGGCTTCATCAACCTGCGGCTCACCGAGGGCGTGTGGGCGAAGGTGGTGGCGGCGATCCTGGCGGCGGGCACCGACTACGGCCGCTCGCAGATGGGCGGCGGGCTGAAGGTCAATGTCGAATACGTCTCGGCCAACCCGACCGGGCCGATGCATGTGGGCCATTGCCGCGGCGCGGTGGTGGGCGATGCGCTGGCCTCGCTGCTCGATTTCGCCGGTTATGACGTCACCCGCGAATATTACATCAACGATGCCGGCTCGCAGGTCGACACGCTGGCGAATTCCGCCTTCCTGCGCTACCGCGAGGCGCTCGGCGAGGACATCGGCGCGATCCCGGAAGGGCTCTATCCGGGCGACTATCTGGTGCCGGTCGGGCGCAGGCTCGCCGAACAGTATGGCGACGCCCTGCTGGCGATGGCGGAGGACGCGCGGCTGGCGCTGGTCAAGGAAGCCACCATCGCCGCGATGATGGAGCTGATCCGCGAGGATCTGGCGCTGCTCAACGTGCATCACGAGGAGTTCTTCTCCGAGCGCTCGCTGCATGCGCGCGAGGGCGGCAACGGCTCGCAGATCGACCGGATGCTGGACGAATTGCGCGCGCGCGATCTCGTCTACGAGGGCACGCTGCCGCCGCCGAAGGGGCAATTGCCGGAGGACTGGGAGGACCGCGAGCAGACGCTGTTCCGCGCCACCGCCTATGGCGACGACATCGACCGGCCGCTGAAGAAGTCGGACGGGTCCTACACGTATTTCGCGGCGGACGTGGCGTATTTCCTGTCGAAATACCAGCGCGGCTTCAAGGAGATGATCTTCATCCTCGGTGCCGACCATGGCGGCTATGTCAAGCGGCTGGAGGCGGTCGGCCGGGCGATCTCGCAGGGCGAGGCGAAGGTGATCGTGCGGCTGTGCCAGCTCGTGAAGCTCTATCGCGGCGGCGAGCAGGTGACCATGTCGAAGCGCTCCGGCGAGTTCGTGACGCTGCGCGACGTGGTGGAAGAGGTGGGCCGCGACCCGGTGCGCTTCATGATGCTCTACCGCAAGAACGACGCGCCGCTCGACTTCGACTTCCAGAAGGTGACGGAACAGTCGAAGGACAATCCCGTCTTCTACGTGCAGTATGGGCACGCCCGCTGCCGCTCGGTGCTGCGCCAGGCCGGCGAGGAATTCGGCGCGGACGCGGTTTCGCCGCAAGCCCTTGGAAAGGCGGACTTCTCGCGGCTGACCGATTCGGGCGAGCGGGACATCGCCGCCAAGCTCGCCGCCTGGCCGCGGCTGGTGGAAAGCGCAGCGGAAGCACACGAGCCGCACAGGGTGTCGTTCTACCTGCACGAACTGGCGAGCGCCCTGCATTCGCAATGGAATAAAGGCAAGGATTCGCCGCAATTACGTTTTATTAACGCTGAAGATCGACAAACAACACTGGCCCGCCTGGGTCTCGTACATGCGATCTCCCTCGTTCTTGCCTCCGGCCTTGGCATTCTCGGCGTGGCGGCTCCGGAGGAGATGCGATAGGGCGGGATGGATCGCCGGTGCGCGAGGCGCGCCGCAGTCAGCGGAGAAGTCCCTAGCACCATGTCCAGTCGCTCGAACTATCCGGTCCAGGGCCAGCGCGGCGATCGCTACACGTCCGATCAAGGCCAGTCCGGGCAGGGCGCCGGGTTCGAGGAGGATCCGCTCGTCGAACTCGCCCGCATCGTCAGCGAGGGCAATGCCCGCTATCGCCCGGTCGCCCTCGGCACCGAAGGGGACGCGCCGCAGGGCAACTATGACGCATCCCGCGACCTGGTCGACCACGAGGCGTGGGCGCGCGAGCTCGAGGCCGGGCTCTCCAGCGATTTCGGCACCTATGCGCCCGAGCCCCAAGCTTTCGAGACCCCTGTTTCCGAAAGCCATGCTCTGGAGAGCCATGCGCGGGGCGGCGCGGCGGACCATGCCGACGACAGCTATCCGCAGGACCAGCGCGATCTCGATGCGCTCGAGCCGCAGCCCTTGGTGGACGAGGTCTATGCGGACCGGGCCCTGGAGGACGAGGGCCTCGCCTATGGGCACCGGCCGGCCGATCATGGCGATGCGGCCTATGCGGACGACGCCTATGCCGAAGACGCCTATGCCGAGGAGGCCTATGCGGAAGAGGCCTATGCGGAAGAGGCCGTCGAGGCGGCCGACCCTTACGCGCCGCGCCAGGCCGGCGGCTACGACGCGCAGGAGTCTTATGACGACGAGGACGTGCTGGCGGACGAGGCGGCCTATGATGCAGCCTATTATGCCGAGCCGGCCGTGCCCGCCCGCACCTCTGGCTCCCTCACCGACGATCTGACCGCCTCGCTGGAAGACGAATTGCTCGGCGCCTTGAGCGCGCCGCGCGCCGCCGAGCCCGGCTGGGACGGGGAAGTGGCCGAGGACGAGGCACAGCAGGACGACTACGACCTGGGCGAGGACGACCTGCTCGCCGAGGAGTTCATTGCCGAGGACGAGGATCTGGCGGCGGACGGCCGTTACGCCGACGCCGGCGGTTATGGCGCGCCGGCTCGCTACCGCGATGCCTTCGACGAGGCTGTCGACGATATTTTCGCGACCGAGACGGAAGCCCCGCCGCCGCCGGGCGGCTACGATCTCGACGAGGTCGCGCAGGCGATGCGCGAGGGCAACCCTCATCTGGGCGGCCATGGCGTGCTGCCGCCGCATTCGCAGCTTGAGATGGAGGCGGCCGAGCCGGCGCCGAAGTCGAAGCGCGGGCTCTATGTCGCGGCCGCCGTGCTCGGCGTCGTGGTGCTGGGCGGCGGCGTCTTCGCGCTGACCAATATCGGCGGCAGCGAGAGTTCCGGTCCGCCGCCGGTGATCACCGCCGAGGGCGAGGACCTGAAGGTCTATCCCGACAATCAGGCGCCGGCCGCCAACGGCCAGAGCAAGCTGATCTACGACCGCGTCGGCTCGGACGGCGAGGAACGGCTGGTCCTGCAGGAGGAGGAGGCTCCGGTCGCCACCCTGCCGCCGGCGCCGCTTCCCGAGGCGAACGAGAGCGAACGCGCCGCCGGCACGCCGGCCGGGCCGCGACGGGTCCGCACCGTGGTGGTGCGCCCCGACGGCACGATCATTTCCACCGACGACCCGGCCGGGCAGCCGGCCCAGCAGGCCCCCGCCGC
>NZ_FYAU01000010.1 GCF_900185725.1 Stappia sp. TSB10P1A
CGATTTACGCAGGAGTTCCGGGACGAAGCGGTTCGGCTGGTTGTTTCGGTTGGTCGTCGCCAGGCGGAGGTTTCGCGGGAACTGGGGATAGGCTTGTCGACGCTGGAGCGGTGGGTTGCCTCGGCTCGCGCGCGCGCCGTTTCGGCGCCCGTCTCGGAGACGGCGGAAGACGAGGTGAAGCGGCTGCGGCGTGAGAATGCAATCCTGCGCGAGGAGCGCGAGATCCTAAAAAAAGCCACGGCTTTCTTTGCAAGCGAGGCAAGGCGATGAGCTACGCGTTCATCGATGCAAGGAAAGCGGAGCATCCGGTCTCGCGCATGTGCCGCGTCCTGTCGGTCAGCCAGAGCGGCTATTATGCCTGGAAGCGGCGCCCGCAGAGCCGGCGGCGGCGCGACGACAAGGTTCTGTCTGCCCGGATACGCATGGCGTTTCTCCTGTCGCACGCCACCTATGGCAGCCCGCGCATGGTGCATGAGTTGCGCGATCAGGGGTTCGCCGTCGGCCGGCGGCGGGTTGCGCGCTTGATGCGCGAGACCGGCCTGCGGGCGCGCCAGAAGCGCCGGCGCGGCCACCGGGATGCGGGAACCGGCGGCTTGGCCGTCGCCGGGAACCTGATCGCGCGGCAGTTCGCCACCGATGGCCCGAACCGCAAGTGGGCGGCAGACATCACCCATCTGTGGACCGGTCAGGGCTGGCTCTATCTGGCCGTCATCCTCGACCTGTACGCCCGGCGGATCGTCGCGTGGGAGGCTTCCGACCGGCTGCATGCGGGCGTGGCCCTGTCGGCCCTCGACAAGGCCATCGCCTTGCGCGGGGTGGCGCCCGGCCTCATCCACCACTCCGACCGGGGCAGCCAGTATCGCGCAACCGCCTATCAGGCCAGGCTGCACGCCAACGGCATCGCCCCCTCCATGTCGGCCAAGGGCAACGCTTACGACAACGCCATGGTGGAAACCTTCTTCAAGACCTTGAAAACGGAACTCGTCTGGCGCACCCGGTTCGAAACCCGAAAAGACGCCGTCAACGCCATCGCGCGCTACATCGACGGTTTCTACAATCCCTCAAGACGCCACTCGGCGCTTGGATACATCAGCCCCGTCCAGTTCGAAAAAATGGGCGGATAACAAAACCCCTCTCCACTTTTGCGAAGCAAGTCCAA
>NZ_FYAU01000003.1 GCF_900185725.1 Stappia sp. TSB10P1A
GCCGGCATGCGGGCGCAAGCCGCTTGTCGAAGCTCTCAAGCGTCGAGGATCGGCGCGAACCCGCCGAGGATCATCCGCTTGCCGTCGAAGGGCATGGTGTCGCCCAGTTCCTTCATGCGCGGATCGCTCATCATCTTCTGCACGGCGGCATCCCGCACCTCCTTGGACGGGTATTCGATCCAGCTAAAGACGACGATCTCGTCTTCCGTCGCTTTCACCGCGCCGCGGAAGTCGGTGACCTTGCCGTCCGGCACGTCATCGCCCCAGCACTCGACCACCCGCGTGGCGCCGAACTCGCGGAACAGCGGGGCGGCCTTCGCCGCCAGTTTCAGATAGCTCTCCTTGTTCGCCGCCGGCACCGCGACGACGAACCCATCGACATAACCCATCGCAACCATTTCCGTTCTCCCGATCCTTGGTGAGTTGAGGGACAGCACAGTCCAAAGTCCGTGTGCCTATGTCTGTTCCAGCGCCGCCGGATCCATCCAGAACAGCTCGAAGACATGACCGTCCGGATCCTCGCAGCTCCGGCCATACATGAAGCCGTAATCCTGCGCCGGGCCGGGATCCGCCCGGCCGCCGGCGGCGACCCCGGCCGCCACCAGCGCATCGACCTCGTCGCGGCTGCCGAGGGACAGGGCGAACAGGCCCTGCACCTGAGTGCGGGCGTCGATGATCTGCTTGTCGATGAAGTCCGAGAAGCGCGCATGCGTCAGCAGCATCACCACGACACTGTCCGAATGGACCATCGCCGCCGCCCGGTCGTCGGAGAACCGCATGTCCTGCGTTGCGCCCAGCGCCTCCTGGAAGCGGATGGCAGCCGCAAGGTCCGTCACCGGCAGGTTGAGAAACATCATTTTCGACACGCGACTCTCCCTTTTCGCATCTGGCCCGTCCGCTCTGCCCGGTCTTTCCTGCGAAAAACCGCCCTGTGAAAAACAGCAGGCAGGCCAGCGGTCGGCCTTGACAAAAAGGTTGATATCAACATAATTCGATCATGTCAAACCGCCTTCCCTTCGAAACGACCATCGAGGTCCGCGACACCTGCCTGTGCCTGCATGCGCAGCGGGCGGCGCGGGCGCTTGCGCGCCGCTTCGACGAAGCGCTGAAGCCCTTCGGCCTCACCAACGGACAGTTCTCGCTGCTGATGTCGCTGAACCGGCCGGACCCGCCGCCGCTTGGCCCGGTCGCGGCTCTGCTCGCCATGGACCGTACGACGCTGACGGCGGCGCTCAAGCCGCTGGAGCGCAACGGCCTGGTTGCCTCCCGTCCCGACCCGAAGGACCGGCGCAGCCGCCTGCTGATCCTCACCGACAAGGGCCACGAGACCCTGATCGCCGCGGTGCCGGTCTGGCGTTCGGTCCATGCGGAGATCGACGCGGCGCTGCCCGGCGGCGGACCCGATCAGGCCCGCGCCCTGCTGGGCGTTCTGGGACACATCAGATAGCGGGAGACAGGCGGACGGCCGTCAGTTGCGGTCCTCGGGCAGCACCGGCAGCGGCATCACGGCGATGCCCTCCTCCAGCAACTCGCCGATGTCCTCGCGCGAGGCGGCGCCATAGATGCCGCGCGCTTCCGCCTCGCCATAATGGATCTTGCGCGCTTCTTCCGGAAACGCCGCACCGACATTCTCCGCATTGGCGGTAAGTTCCGCCCGCAAGGCCCGCAGCTTTTCCACCAGCGCCGCCTGTTCCGGCCCGCGCGGCGCAGCGATCGCCGGCACCGGCGCCGGCGCTGACGCCGCCTCCGCCGCCTCGGGGCCGGCCGCTTGCCGCGCGGAGGCCGCCATCGTCTCGGCCCGCGCCTCCTTGCGGCGCGCGGTCGAGACCGCCGGCGCCATCAAGGCCTTGTCGACCTCGCTGCCGCCGCAGAACGGGCAGGACAGCAGCCCGTCCGCCTTTTGGCGATCGAAATCCTCAAGTCCGCGGAACCAGCCCTCGAAGGCATGGCCGGCCTTGCAGGAGAGCGCGTAACGGATCACTCGACCGCCTCCGCTTCGCGCAGTCCGGCAAGCGAGAACTTGCGCTGGTTGGCGATGGCGGGGATCCGCCGGCGCGCCTCGTCGGCTTTCTCCAGGTCGAGCACGGCCAGCGCATAGCCCGGCGCGTCGCCGTCGACTTCGGCGATCACCTCGCCCCAGGGCGCGACGATCAGGCTATGGCCATAGGTCTCGCGCCCGTCCTCGTGGCGGCCGCCTTGCGCGGCGGAGACGACGAAGGCGCCGTTCTCGATCGCCCGCGCCCGCTGCAGCACGTGCCAATGCGCCTCGCCGGTCTGCCGGGTGAACGCCGCCGGGCCGGTCAGCACCCGCGCCCCCGCCCCCGCCTGGGCACGAAACAGCGCCGGGAAGCGGATGTCGTAGCAGATGCCGAGGCCGATCAGCGTACCGGCGGCCGGCGCCACGACCGCCTCCTCCCCCGGCTGATAGGTCGCCGATTCGCGCCAGCTCTCGCCATTCGGCAGATCGACGTCGAACATGTGGATCTTGTCGTAGCGGGCAAGCGGCACCCCGTCGGTGCCGAACAGGAAGCCGCGATTGGCGGCCCTGTCCGCGCCGGTGCGGATCGCCAGCGAGCCGATATGCAGCACGATCTGCAGTTCGGCGGCTATCGCCGCGAAGACCGCCACCGAAGGATCTTCCCTCTCGGCCCGGATCTTGACGAACAGATCCTCCCGGCTGCGCTCCAGCAGGTTGGTCATTTCCGGCGTCTGGATATAGGTCGCGCCCGCCGCCGCCGCCTGGCGGATCAGCGTCGACGCCGCGTCGATATTGGCCGCGACATCCCGCCCGCTGCGCATCTGGATGACGGCCGCGACGAGTGTTCCGCTCTTTGCCTTGCCCATGACGTCCGCCCCGTTTCCGTTCTCTGCCGCGATCCGGCTCAGGCCGCGGCCAGCAGCGCGTCGAGCCGGCCGGCCCGCTCCAGCGCCATCAGGTCGTCGCAGCCGCCCACATGGGTCTCGCCGATGAAGATCTGCGGAAATGTCGTCCCGCCGCGCCCGGTGCTGGCCCGCTGGATCATCTCCTTGCGCAGCTCCGGGCTGTAGGTGGCATCATATTCGCGGAACGCCACCTGCTTCTTCTGCAGGAGCTGCTTGGCCATCGCGCAATAGCCGCACATCTGCCGCGTATAGATCTCCACTGTCATGATTTCCGTCCTGCCGTTCCCATGTCGCGCGCCGGCCTCCCCACATGCGAAGCCGGCATCCTTTCTGCATATATTGACCATTGCCCGCTCGCCGCAAGACGTCAACGCGCGTCACCACCCCAACCTCGGCCTCAGCCGAGCGGCGCGTCGGCGCCGGCATGGGCGAACACCAGCACATCGACCGCCGTCGCCCCCTCGCGCAGCAGCGCCCGGGTTGCCGCGCCGACCGTCGCGCCGGTCGTGTAGACATCGTCGACCAGCACCACCCGCCGCCCGGAGATCGCCATCAGCCCCTGCGGCGTCACCGCGAAGGCGCCGCTGACATTGCGCGCCCGCGCCGCCGCATCCAGCCCGACCTGCTGCCGGGTGCGCTTGCGCCGGACCAGCGCCTGCGGCAGCACCTCGATCCCTCCGGCACGGCCGATCTCGCGGGCCAGCAGGCCGGCCTGGTTGTAGCGCCGGCTCCACATCCGCAGCCGGTGCAGCGGCACCGGCACCAGCAGCGGCGGCCAGGCCTCGCCGGCGCGCGGCGCCAGCAATTCGCTTCCCGTGCGCGCCATCCAGCGCCCCATCGCGCCGGCACTCGACGGCCGGTCGTGATATTTCAGCCGCGCCACCAGCACCCGCGCCGGCCCCTCATAGGCCGCCACCGCCCGCAGCCGCTCGAAGGCCGGCGGCCGGGCGATCGCCTGCGGCGACAACGCGCCCGGTCCAAGGTCATAGGCAAAGGGCAGGCCGAGGCGCTCGCACCAGGGCGGGGCGAGAAACGGCATGCGGCTCCAGCAGGACGGGCACAGCGTCTGCTCCACCCCGACAATCGCGTCGCAGGCAAGGCAGGTCGGCGGCAGCAGCAGGTCGAGCAGCCGCCGCCCGGCCGCCGCCAGCACCGGCATCGCCGCGCCGATCCCGCCGCGCCGCGCCGCCGCGTCACCGCCCGCCAGCGTGTTCGCCAGCGTGTTCGCCAGCGTGTCCGCGACTGTGTCCGCGACTGTGTCCGCGATTGTGTCCGCCATCCCGTCCCCCGGAGGATCGCTGGAAGATGCCGTGAAAGCCCCGGGCAGTGAACAGCTACGGCGTGAAAAATGCAATCGAGACGCGAACCCGCGCGCCGCCCTTGATCCCGCCCCCCTGCCGGCGCTACCTGTGGCGCGCGCCGTCATCGGGACGGCCGGCAAGGGCGGAAGTGGACAAGCCATGGCGGAGAGCGAGCGACCTGAGATCTTCGACCGGCGCCTGCTCGCCTTGCGCCGCGCCCGCGCGCTCGCCCGCCTTGCGACCTCCTCGGGCGATGCCGACTTCCTGCTTGCCCATGCCGCCACCGACCTCGGCGAACGGCTCGCCGCGGTCAGCCGCGACTTTCCGCTCGCCCTCGATCTCGGCGGCCATCGCGGCCATGTCTCGACGGCCCTTGCCGCCTCCGGCCGGGTCGGGACGGTGCTGCGCGCCGACCTGCTGGTCGAGGACCGCGCGGTGCCCGGCGCCGCGCTCGTCGCCGACGACGCCGTCCCGCCCTTTGCCGATGCCTCGCTCGATCTCGTCGCCTCGGCCCTGTCGCTGCATCTCGTCAACGACCTGCCCGGCGCCTTGATCCAGATCCGCCGGGCGCTGCGCCCGGACGGCCTGTTCCTCGCCAACCTGCTCGGCGGCGACACGCTGTTCGAGCTGAAGGACGCCTTCCTGCTGGCGGAGCTGGAGACCCTGGGCGGCGCGACCCCGCGCGTTGCACCCTTTGCCGACACCCGCGCGCTCGGCGCCCTGCTGCAGCGCGCCGGCTTCGCCCTGCCGGTCGCCGATGTCGACCGCCTGACCGTGCGCTATGGCGACATGTTCGCCCTGATGCGCGATCTCAGGGCGATGGGCGCGGCCAATATGCTGACCGACCGCAGCCGCAAACCGCTGCCGCGCGCGACCCTCGTACGGGCGGCGCAGATCTATGGCGAACGCCACGCCGATCCGGACGGGCGGATCCGTGCCACGTTCGATCTCGTGTCGCTGTCGGGATGGGCGCCGCATGAAAGCCAGCAGAAGCCGCTGAAGCCGGGATCGGCGAAGGCGAGCCTTGCCGACGCACTCTCGGCAATCGAATCGGAGCGTGGGGGCAAGGGCCCCCGTTCGGACTAGGCTCAGGACCTTAGGTCAGATATTGGCGAGCGCGGAGGCGACCACGGCGAACACGTTGTCGCCGAGCACGCCCTGGATGCTCATCAGGGCGCCGATAATGGCAAAGGACACCAGGCCGACGATCAGCCCGTATTCGATGGCGGTCGCGCCCGCCTCGTCGCGGCGCAGGGTGCCGGCCAGATCGACGACCTGATCGCCGCGCTCGCGCAACTTGTCGATTCGTGCCTGCATCTGCCGCGTCCCGTGCTTCCTGCCTCTCCGGTGGCGGCTGCGGATCCTCCGCTTGTCAGGACAGATCGATCAGATGCGGAATCAGGGGCTCGTCCGCCGGCGGCATCGGATAGTCCCGAAGCCGCACCGCCCTCACCCACTTGATCGCCTGACCTTCCCGGCCCGCCACCGTGCCCGACCACCGTCGGCATACGAAAAGTGGCATGAGCAGGTGAAATTCCTCATAAGCGTGGCTGGCGAATGTGAGCGGTGCGAGGCACTCTTTCTTAACCGTGATGCCGAGTTCCTCGGCCAGTTCCCGGATCAAAGCCTCCTCCGGGCGCTCCCCCGGCTCGACCTTGCCGCCGGGAAATTCCCAAAGCCCGGCCATCGCCTTGCCCTCGGGTCGCTGAGCGATCAGCACCCGGTTGTCGGCATCGAGCAGCGCGCAGGCCGCGACGATCAGAAGTTTCATCCGCTTCCCCGTTCCGTTTCGGGACGCTGCCGCAAGACTTTGCTCACCATGCGGGGAGCTTCCCCGGCAGCCGGTAGTGATAGCCGTAGCCCTGGCGAAAGCCGAGCCGCCGGTACAGCGCCCGCGCCGGCGCGTTTTCCGCCGTCACCTGCAGCCAGGCCAGCCGGCAACCGCGCGCCTGCGCCTCGGCGAGGCAGCGGCGAACCAGGCGGGCGCCGAGCCCCCGCCCGCGGACATCGGGCCGCACCGCCAGATCGTAGATGCCGAGCAGCCCGCGATCGACCACGGCCACCACGACCCCGCTCGCGGCTCCCGCATCGTCCTCGGCCCGGAAGGCCAGCCGCTCCACCGCGACCCGGCCAAGGGCCTCGGCGAGCCGCTGCAGGGCGACGCTTGCCACCGTCTCCGGCCGCGTGCCGCCCACCGCCGCGAACCCGGCCATGAAGGCGGCGAGATCGACCGCGCGGATGTCGTCGGGGCCGCCGGCTCCAGCTTCCGCCCCGTCCACCTCCCGCAGCCACACATCGGTGTCGCCGCTGCGGGGCCAGCCCTCGCTGTCGGCGATCGCCGCCAGCTCCGGTGGCGTCAGGGGCGTATGGCGCAGGTGAAAGGGAACCCCGTTGCGGGCAAAGACCGCCCGCATCTCGGCCAGCCGCCGGCCGGCGCTGCCCCCGTCGCGCGGATCCATCACGTTGAGCGAGTTCACCCGACGCGCCGGATTGCCGGGCGACAGCCGCGCCACCCAGGCCCCGTCAACGACGCTGCGCTCGCTCGGGAAGCTGTTGAGATTGGCTTCCTCGATGGCCTTCAGCGTCGCAAGGTCGAGGACAGGCGCGCGGTCCGCCATGCGGGCACCCGGCTCAGGACCGGTAGTCGCCGTTGATCGCGACATATTCCTTGGTGAGGTCGCAGGTCCACACCGTCGCCGTCCCCTCGCCGAGGCCGAGATCGACGCGGATCGCGATCTCCTCCTCGCGCATGGCGGCGGAGGCCGCCTCTTCCGAGTAGCCGGGATCGCGCTCGCCATCGACGGCGACGCGCACGTCGCCGAACCAGATCGCCAGCCGGTCGCGGTCGGCCGGCTCGCCGGCCTTGCCCACCGCCATGACGATACGGCCCCAGTTGGCGTCCTCGCCGGCGATCGCGGTCTTCACCAGCGGCGAATTGGCGATGGAAAAGCCGATGCGCTTGGCCGAGGCGTCGCTCTCCGCGCCCGTCACGGTGACGGCGACGAACTTGCGCGCGCCCTCGCCGTCCTTGACGATCAGGTGCGCCAGCTCGCGCATCAGCTCGCCGAGCGCCTGGCGGAAGCCGGCAAGCCGGGGATCGTCCGCCCGCTCGACCCGCGCGCCGCCGGCCTTGGCCGTGGCGAACAGCAGCACGGTGTCGGAGGTCGAGGTGTCGCCGTCGATGGTGATGGCGTTGAAGGTTCCCTCGACCGCTTCAGACAGCAGTTCCTGCAGCACGGGCGCGGCGATCGGCGCATCGGTGAACAGGAAGGAGAGCATCGTCGCCATGTCCGGCGCGATCATGCCGGCACCCTTGGCGATGCCGTTGAGCGTCACGCTCTGGCCGCCGAGGTCGATGCTGCGCGAGACCGCCTTGGGGAACGTGTCCGTCGTCATGATAGCGCGCGCCGCGCCCTGCCAGTCGCCGGCCTCGGCCTCGCCGACCAGGGTGCCGACGACGCCGGCGAACTTCTCCGCCGGCAGCGGCTCGCCGATCACGCCGGTGGAGGCGAGAAACACCTCGCCCATGGCGCAGCCGGCCGCTTCCGCCACATAGCGCGCCGAAAGCTCGGTCGCCTCGCGGCCCTTGCGGCCGGTGAAGGCATTGGCATTGCCGGAATTGACCAAAAGCGCCCGGGCGCGGCCGCCCGCGAGATTGTCGCGGCACCAGTCGACCGCCGCCGACGGGCAGCGCGACTTGGTGAACACGCCGGCGACGTCCGCGCCCTCGTCGAGCAGCACCATCAGGACGTCGGTGCGGCCCTTGTACTTGATCCCGGCCTGGGCGGTGGCGAAGCGCACGCCGGCGACGGCGGGCAGCGCCGGATAGGATTTCGGGGCGAGCGGCGAGACGGCCGTGGACATCGGACACTCCCTTGAAAAGCGGGGGGAAGAGACTGCCGCGAGCCTTGCCCCATCGCTCCCGCTCGCGCAAGCCCTATCCTGCCGAGGGCCTGCGGACCGGATGCAGGAAGGCGGAAAAGCGGCGGTGCAGGAAGGGGATGAGACCCCAGACCATGATCACGACCATGATCGGCGCGAGAACCAGCGTCTGCTGCCAGAACATCCAGCCGCGGGTCAGCGGCGCGACCAGATAAAGCAGCGCCGTCACCAGCGGATAGACGCCGGCAAAGACCAGCAGAGCGAAGCGCGGACGCGACAGGACACGCGGGGCGGCAGGGGGCGCCGGACGGGCGGCCGCATCCGCCTGCATGTCGGAAGGGCCGGAGACGGGAACATCCGGGGACGGGGCGGAGGCAGGCTGTGCGGACATCGGGAGATCTCCTGGTGAGCAGGCCGAAGGCAATGGCTCGGCTGGAAGGATCCTGGTGACGGCGCCCAGGCAGCGTCAGGGCAGCGTCAGGGCGGCGTCAGGGCGGCGTCAGGGCGGCGGAGCGGCTTGAAGAAATTCTGGCGCCTCAACAAACGAAACGGGCCGTTTCGTTTCGCATTATCTAAACGGGCCGTTTCGTTTAGTCAAGCCCTGTGCTAAGGCTGAATGCAACGACAGAGCCGCCCACAATCCGCGCAGGAAGGTGGCCGAACGGCGGGAAACTTGAGGAAACGCGATGCGGAACGGCAACATCACGGACCATGAGGCGAAGGATGTCGTCGGCGCTGGGGTCGATGAGGCTTTGCCCGCTGCCAGACCCTCGACGGGCGCGCGGCGCAATCCGGCAAGCGCCGATGCGATCCGCCAGGCGGCCGCCGACATTCTCGCGGAGGACGGCTATGCGCGCTTTTCCATCGAGGCGGTGGCCCGCCGCGCCAGGGCCGGCAAGCCGACGATCTATCGCTGGTGGCCGAGCAAGGCGGCCCTGCTGCTCGACGTCTATCACCGCCAGAAGCAGGGCGTCGTCAACCCGGACACCGGCGATCTGGTGGAAGACCTGACGGCGTTTCTCGACTCGCTGTTCCGCCACTGGCGCGACACACCGACCGGTCCGGTGTTCCGCTCGGTCATCGCCGAGGCGCAGAGCGAGGACAGCGCGGCTGAAGCTCTCCGCTCCTATATGGAGGGGCGCTTTTCCCATTCCGCAAAGATGATCGAGCGCGCCCGCGAGCGCGGCGAGGTCGCCGCCCATGTCGACCCGCGCCTTGCCATCGAGCTGGTGGTCGGGTTCGCCTACATTCGGCTGCTGACCGGCCGGCTGGACATGGAAACGGCCGCCGTGAGGGCGGCCGTCTGCCTGTTCGTGGATGGCTGGCGCGCCGCACCGGCCGCGCGCCCCTGAAGCGGCGATCCGCTTACTGCGCCTTGGGAGCCTCGCCGCCCTCGGCCGGGGCTGGCGCGGCCATCACCTCGATGCTGGTCTTCGACTTCAGGTCCTCCAGCACCTCCGTATAGCGCGCGCGCAGAAGCTGCTGGCGCAGCCGCTCGCGCACCTCGGAGAGCTCCGGCGCCGGCTGCTTGCGGGCGTCCTCGACCTTGATCACGTGCCAGCCGAACTGCGATTCCACCGGCTCCTTGGAATAGGCGCCGACCTCCAGCGCGAAGGCCGCGTCCTCGAAGTCCTTGACCATCCGGCCCCGGGTGAAATAGCCGAGATCGCCGCCATTGGAGCCCATCGGATCGATGGACTTTTCCTTCGCCACGTCCGCGAAATCGGCCCCGCCGTCGAGTTCGGCGATCACCGCCTCGGCCTCTTCCCTGGTCTTCACCAGGATGTGGCGGGCCCGCCGCTCGTCCTCGCCCTGGTAATTGGCGAATTCCTTGTCATAGGCGGCCTGCAGCGCCTCTTCGCTGAGCTTGCCCTCGATCTCGCGGGCGAGATAGGCATTGCGCAGCGCCCGCATGGTCAGGAACTCGACCTGCCGCTTGAAGGCGTCCTCCTCGGCGATGCCGGCCTCGCGCGCCGCATTGGCCAGCACGGTCATGTCGACCACCACGTCGGTCAGGATCTTGCGCCACTGGGTCGGCGGCACCTGGGAGAGCTGATCCGCGAAATCCTGCGAGGCGAAGGCGATGTCCGCCTCGGTCACCTCGGTGTCGCCGACCTTGGCGACCACGTCGCCCGGCTCCTGCGCCGCCGCGCCGGTGGCCGCCAGGCTGCCGGCCAGCAGCGCGGCAAAGGCGGCGCGCCGCGCCGTCGCGGAAAGAATGCGTGTCATGCCCTGTATCCCTGTCGTCTTGTGTTTCGGCGGTCGCGCCTGCCGCGCCCCGCCTGTCGCCGGAGGTCCGCCCCGTCGGCTGACGGTTTGCGCGGCGTTGACAACCTCCGGACCCCCTCTTATCTGTCGAGCGTCCCCCATGGAAGGGCCGGACACTCCCAGTCGAGCATGCGTTCGTCTCGCCCCAATGCGGCGGTTGTGAGGCCCGCGCCTGCCCGTACCGTCAATCCGATCTCCGGGTTGCCGCCAGGACCGAATGTCCGGCGCGACCTGACCAAACGATAAGGACCGCCACATGGTCGGCCTCGGCGCACTCGCCAAGAAGCTCTTCGGTTCCTCGAATGACCGCCTGGTCAAGCAGTTGCGCAACCGTGTCGCGGCCATCAACGCGCTGGAGGACGACCTTAGGGCCCTCAGCGACGACGACCTGCGCGCCCGCACGGAGACGTTCCGCCGCCAGCTCGCCGACGGCGCCAAGCTCGACAGCCTGCTGGAGCCGGCCTTCGCCACGGTGCGCGAGGCGGCCCGCCGGGTTCTCGGCCAGCGCCACTACGACGTCCAGATGATCGGCGGCATGGTGCTCAATGCCGGCCAGATCTCGGAGATGCGCACCGGCGAGGGCAAGACCCTGGTCGCCACCCTGCCGGTCTATCTCAACGCGCTTGCCGGCAAGGGCGTCCATGTCGTCACCGTCAACGACTATCTCGCCCGCCGCGACGCCGAGTGGATGGGCCGCGTCTACCGCTTCCTCGGCCTCTCCGTCGGCGTCATCGTCCACGGGCTGACCGACGAGGAGCGCAAGGCCGCCTACGCCGCCGACGTCACCTACGGCACCAACAACGAGTTCGGCTTCGACTATCTGCGCGACAACATGAAATACGAGCGCGGCTCGATGGTGCAGCGCGGACACAATTTCGCGATCGTCGACGAGGTCGACTCGATCCTGATCGACGAGGCGCGCACGCCGCTGATCATCTCCGGCCCGCTCGAGGACCGCAGCGACTTCTACAACACCGTCGATGCCTTCATCCCGCATATCGCGCCGGAGGACTACGAGCTCGACGAGAAGCAGCGCTCGGCGACCTTCACCGAGGCCGGCAACGAGAAGCTCGAAGGCCTGCTGCGCGAGGCCGGCCTGCTCAAGGGCGACAGCCTCTACGACGTGGAGAACGTCTCCATCGTCCACCACCTGCAGCAGGCGCTGAAGGCGCACAAGCTGTTCCAGCGCGACAAGGACTATATCGTGCGCAACCGCGAGGTCGTCATCATCGACGAGTTCACGGGCCGCATGATGCCGGGCCGCCGCTATTCGGAGGGCCTGCACCAGGCGCTCGAGGCCAAGGAGAAGGTGCAGATCCAGCCGGAGAACCAGACGCTGGCCTCCATCACCTTCCAGAACTACTTCCGCCTCTACAACAAGCTTGCCGGCATGACCGGCACCGCCCAGACCGAGGCCGAGGAATTCGCCAATATCTACGGCCTCGAAGTGGTCGATATCCCGACCAATGTCGCGGTCAAGCGCATCGACGACGACGACGAGGTCTACCGGACCGTCGAGGAGAAATACAACGCGATCATCGAGCTGATCGAGGACTGCCGCAAGCGCGGCCAGCCCGTGCTGGTCGGCACCACCTCGATCGAGAAGTCGGAACTGCTCGCCGCCCGCCTCAAGGCCGCCGGCTACAAGCAGGCCGACGTCTCCTCGCCGGCCGCCTTCGAGCCGCTGTTCGCCGGCAATGGCAACAAGGACCGGATCTTCACCGTCCTCAATGCCCGCTATCACGAGCAGGAAGCCTCGATCATCTCCCAGGCCGGCCTGCCGGCCGCCGTCACCATCGCCACCAACATGGCCGGCCGCGGCACCGACATCCAGCTCGGCGGCAATGCCGAGATGCGCATCGAGCACGAACTCGCCGACATGCCCGCCGGCCCGGAGCGGGAGGCCCGCGAAGCGGCGATCCGCGCCCAGGTCGAGGAGCGCAAGCAGCAGTCGCTCGCCGCCGGCGGCCTCTATGTGATCGGCACCGAGCGCCACGAGAGCCGGCGCATCGACAACCAGTTGCGCGGTCGTTCCGGCCGCCAGGGCGACCCCGGCCATTCCAAGTTCTTCCTGTCGCTGCAGGATGACCTGATGCGCATCTTCGGTTCCGACCGGATGGACGGGATGATGCAGAAGCTCGGCCTCAAGGAAGGCGAGGCGATCGTCCATCCCTGGATCAACCGGGCGCTGGCCAAGGCGCAGCAGAAGGTCGAGGCGCGCAACTTCGACATCCGCAAGAACCTCTTGAAGTTCGACGACGTCATGAACGACCAGCGCAAGGTCGTGTTCGACCAGCGCATCGAGCTGATGGACGGCCAGACGGTGGCCGAGACGGTCACCGACATGCGCCACGACGTGATCGAGGATCTCGTCGCCAAGCATATTCCGGAAAAGGCCTATGCCGAGCAGTGGGACACCGAGGGCCTGCAGACCGAGGTGCGCCGCCTGCTCAATCTCGACCTGCCGGTCGTCGACTGGGCCAAGGAAGAGGGCATCGCCGAGGAAGAGGTGACCGAGCGGCTGAAGAAGGCCGCCGACGAGGCCATGGCCCGCAAGGTCGGCCAGTATTCGCCGGAGATCATGCGCCAGGTCGAGAAGGCGGTGCTGCTGCAGACGCTCGACCACCTGTGGCGCGAGCATCTTGCCAATCTCGACCACCTGCGTTCGGTGATCGGCTTCCGCGGCTATGCCCAGCGCGATCCGCTGCAGGAATACAAGACCGAGGCCTTCACCCTGTTCGAGAGCATGCTGGTCAACCTGCGCCAGGCGACCACCGCCCAGCTCATGCGCGTGGAACTGGTGCAGGAGCAGCCGCCGAGCCTGCCGGGCGACGGCGACCTGCCGCCGATGCATGCCGAGCACCGCGACCCGCTGACCGGCGAGAACGAGTTCGACGAGGCCTATCAGGCCGTCGCCCCCGGCACGGCGCGCGATCCGAAAA
Source organism: Stappia sp. TSB10P1A (assembly GCF_900185725.1). Taxonomy (GTDB): domain Bacteria; phylum Pseudomonadota; class Alphaproteobacteria; order Rhizobiales; family Stappiaceae; genus Stappia. Next base: position 13,277 of record NZ_FYAU01000003.1, read on the forward strand.
ACCCCTCGACCTGGGGCAAGGTCGGCCGCAACGAGGCCTGCCCCTGCGGCTCGGGCAAGAAGTACAAGCATTGCCACGGCGCCCTCGCTTGAGAAAATCTCCGCGACGGGCCGGGGTGTGAAGTCAGGAACGGCGGGCGGCCAGCCCGCCGTTTTTCGTGGCGCGGGGCTCGGGCCTGGAGGTGAAGCGTGAAAACCAATCCGAAGCTTGAGGCGATCGAGGACTGGGTGATCCGCGAGGCGCTCGGCCAGCCGGATATCGCCGAGATGTTCTCCGGCTTCTGCGAGCGTCTCGTTGCCGCCGGCATACCGGTGGAGCGCGCCATGCTCTCCTGGGCGACGCTGCATCCGCTGGTCGAGGCGGAATCCGTCCTGTGGCGCTCAGGCCGGGAGGCCGAGCTCGCGCAGTACCGCCATGACGAGGAAGACACCGAAGACTGGTTGAAAAGCCCCATCCGCGCCGTGCTGGAGGCGCGCGAGACGCGCCTGCGCCGCCATCTTTCCGGCGCCAATGCCGCCACCGACGACTTCCCGATCCTGACGACGCTGAAGGCCGACGGCTTCACCGACTATCTCATCCTGTCGACCCCGTTCGAGCTGCCCACCGCGGCGGATTTCGGTCCCTCCGGTATCCTCGTCACCTGGGCGACGCGAGCCGAGGGCGGCTTTTCCGACGACGACATCGAGGGGCTCGACTATCTGCAGATCCGCCTGGCGCTGGCCTGCCGCTCCACCATCCAGTCGCGGATCGCCCGCACCCTGGCCGAGACCTATCTCGGCGCGCGCGCCGGATCGCGGGTGCTCTCCGGCCTGATCCGCCATGGCGACGGCGAGCGGCTCGACGCGGTGATCTTCTATTCCGACCTGCGCGGCTCGACCGCGCTTGCCGACCGTCTCGCCCCCGACGTCTACATGGCCCATCTCAACGCCTATTTCGACGCCACCGCCCGCACGGTGATGGCCCATGGCGGCGAGGTGCTGGACTTCATCGGCGACGCGGTGCTGGCCGTGTTTCCGATCGAGGCGGGCGGCTTCGATGCCGCCGTCAGCCGCGCCCTGCGCGCCGCCGACGCGGTGCTGGTGCAGATCGAACGGGCGCAGGCGGCGACCGAGCATCCGCTTCACTGCGGCATCGCGCTCTCCTCCGGCGACGTGATGTTCGGCAATATCGGCATTCCCGAGCGGCTGACCTTCTCGGTGATCGGCCGCACGGTCAACGCCGCCGCCCGCATCGAGGCGATGACCAAGACGCTCGGCCGCCCGCTTCTCGTCACCGCCGACATCGCCGCCTTCGCCCCGCACGCCTTCACCCCGCTCGGCCGCTTCCAGCTCGCCGGCTTCGGCGAGGAGGTGGAGCTGCACGCCCCCGTGTGAGGCCTGCCCCTCCCCGGACGCGAAAAGGGCGCCGGACCTTGCGGTCGCAGCGCCCCTTGAAAGACCGGCCCGGCAGGCCGGCGTCTTACATCACCGTGACCTGCGCCCCGACCGAGACCCGCTCGTAGAGGTCCTCGACATCCTCGTTGAGCATGCGGATGCAGCCCGACGACACCGCCCGGCCGATCGACCAGTCCTCGTTGGTGCCGTGGATGCGGTATTCGGTCGCCCCGAGATAGAGCGCCCGCGCGCCCATCGGGTTCTTCGGTCCGCCAGGCATGAAGGCCGGCAGGTTGCGGCCGTTCTTGCGCTCGCGGACGATCATTTCCGGCGGCGGCGTCCAGCCCGGCCACTTGGCCTTGCGCGTCACCTTCTCGGTTCCGGCCCAGGAGAAGCCCTCGCGGCCGACGCCGATGCCGTAGCGCACGGCCTTGCCGCCCGGCAGCACGTAATAGAGATAGCGGTCGCGGGTATCGACGATCACCGAGCCCGGCGCCTTGTCGGTGCGGTAGCGCACCTCGGTGCGCCGGTATTTCTCGCGGACGATCTTGCCGGCCGCCTCCGGCGTGATCCGGTAGGTCTGCCAGCTCCGGCTGACCGGATCGTAATACTGCTCCGTCTGCGCCTTGGCAGGCGCACCGCCCGCCAGGCAGAGCGCCAGCACCAGTCCCGCAAAAACCCGCCCAGAAAAGATCCGTCCAGCAAAGAACCGCATGTCGCCTCCACGCCCCGGAGGCCGCGCCGCCCGCCCCTCCGACTGATTCGCAATCGGCAGAAAATCTACACGTCCCTCAGGCGCCGCGCGCGCCCTGTTTGGCGAGCAAGGCAAGGACTTCGGCCCGTTGTGGCAGCGGCGCAACAGCACCGAAGCCGCACACGGCGAGCGCCGCCGCCGCATTGGCGTGACGGGCCGCCGCCAGCCCGTCGCCGGTGGCCAGGAATTCGGCGAGAAACGCCCCGTCGAAGGCATCGCCCGCCCCCGTCGCATCCACCGCCGCCACCTTGTGCGGAGCGATGATCTCCGTCCCTTCCGGCCCGGCATAGAGCACGCCCTTGTCGCCGAGCGTCAGCGCCACCCGCGCGGCGCCCTTCGCCCGGTAGTGGTCGGCGATCTCCTGCGGCGCCTCCAGCCCGGTGAGCTGGCGCGCATCGTCGAGGCCGGGCAGCAGGATGTCGGCCATCGCCGCTGTCGCCTCGACCACCGCGCGGGCCCGCGCCAGCGGCCACAGCGCCAGCCGCAGGTTGGTGTCGTAGGAGATCAGCCCGCCGGCCGCCTTCACGGCCTCGATGGCGGCGAACACCGTGTCGCAGGCGCTCGCCGAGATCGCCTGGCTGATCGCCGAGACATGCAGGATCCTCGCCGTCTTCAGCAGTTCGAGCGGCAGGTCGCCGGGGTGCATCAGGCTCGCCGCCGAGCCGCTCCGGCGATAGGAGAACATGTGGCCCGACGGCCCATGGGTGACGAAATAGATCCCGGTCGGCGCCTGCTCCATCCGCAGAACGCCGGCCGTGTCGACGCCCTCCGCACGCCACAGCCCGTCGAACAGGTCGCCGAACACGTCGCGCCCCGTCGCGCTGACATAGCCGACACGCGCCCCCTGCCTCGCCGCCGCGATCGCCGCGTTCGAGGTGTCGCCGCCGAAGCCTTGCACGTAAGGCCCGCCCGGCGCCGTCTGGTTGAACTCGATCATCGGCTCGCCGAGGCAAAGTAGCTCGCTCACTGGTCCACTCCGGTCAATTCAATCGATTTAAGTCCATGCGACGCGCTCCCCCCGCCTGTCAAGTCCGCGCAAGGCCAAGGCGGACCCGCCTCCCCGGCATCGGCGCCTGCCCCCTCGCATCCCCCCTCGCATCCCCCCTCGCATCCTTAGGCCTTGCATGCGACAAGGAGCAAAAGACCCATCAGCGGAGCAACGCCCCATGTCCGAATTGCCGCCCTCGATCCTGCCCGTCACCGCCAGCGGTCCGGACAGTCCCGAACCGGTGGTGCTGCTGCACGGCTTCGGTGGCGACGCGCGCGGTTTCGCGGAGCTGCAGGGCGAAGTGTCAATGAGCCGGCGCACGCTGGCTTTCGACCTGCCCGGCCACGGCCGCGCCCTCGGCTGGCCGAGGATCGGCGGCGCCGGCGTCGCCGCCCGCGCCGTGCTCGGCTCGCTGGAGGCGATGGGCCTCGCCCGCGTCCATCTCGTCGGCCATTCGATGGGCGGGGCGGCCGCCGCGCTCGCCGCGCTGAAGGCGCCCGAGCGGGTGGCGAGCCTCACCCTGCTCGGTCCGGGCGGCTTCGGCCCCGAGATCAACGCCGCCCTGCTGCGCCGCTATGCGGCGGCGCGCGAGGCAGGCGAACTGGAACCGCTGCTGGAGCAGTTCTTCGGCCTCGGCTTCGACCTGCCGCGTCTCGTCGTGCGCCAGGCGGCGGAGGCCCGCGCCCGTCCCGGCGTCTGCGAGACCCTCGTCGAGATCGTCGAGGCCCTGCTCGACGGCAAGGAGCAGAAGACCCTGCCGATCGCCGAAATCGCGGCCCTCGGCCCCCCGGTGCGGCTGATCTGGGGTGCCCAGGACCGGGTGCTGCCGGTCTCCCAGGCGCGCGGCCTGCCCGGCGATATCGCCGTGCAGGTGTTCGACGGGGTCGGCCACATGCCGCATCTGGAGATCCCGCGGCAGGTCGCCCGCGCCATCCGCGCCCAGACCGGCGACAGCGCCTGACGCCCGGAGACCAAGAGATCCGGAAAAGCAAAAGGCCGCGCCCTTGTGGGACGCGGCCTAGAATGTCGAATGTCGTCGGCTGAAACAGCGCGACAGGCGGCTCAGGCCTTGGCGGCCTTGGCCCGCTCGATCGATTCCTCGATGATCCGCTTGGCCTCGTCCGGGCCGCCGAAGCCGGTGATCTTCACCCACTTGCCCGGCTCCAGGTCCTTGTAGTGCTCGAAGAAGTGCTTGATCTGCTGGATGGTGATGTCCGGCAGGTCTTCGTAATGGACGATGTTCTCGTAGCGCCGCGTCAGCTTGCTGGAGGGCACCGCGATCAGCTTCTCGTCCTGCCCCGCCTCGTCCTCCATGAACAGCACGCCGATCGGGCGACAGTTCATGATCGCGCCCGGCACGATCGGCCGCTGGTTGGCGACGATCACGTCGACCGGGTCGCCGTCGCCGCACAGGGTGTGCGGCACGAAGCCGTAATTGCCCGGGTAGCGCATCGGCGTGTAGAGGAAGCGGTCGACATACATGGCGCCGGCTTCCTTATCCATCTCGTACTTGATCGGCTCGCCGCCCACCGAGACCTCGATGATGACATTGATGTCCTCGGGCGGATTCTTTCCGATCGGAACGGCGTCAATACGCATGGATGGGGCTCCTCTTTGGCTGTTGGCGGCTGTATCGCAAGCGCCGTGTCCAAAGGCAAGCCGGAACTTGTTGCACTGCAACTTAAGACCAAGCGCCGCCCGGCGCCGCCCCGCTGCGTCCGCCGCGCGCCGTCTCGCTCAGCGGTGCTGGCCGGCGAACTGCGCTGCCCCCTCGGACAGGCCGTGGCCGCCGCCCTGCCGGTCGAGCGGGTAGGCCTCCTCCACCAGATAGGGGCCGCCGCCGACACTGGCGCGGGAGGAGAACAGCACGAACCGCGCGGCGGTGAAGCTCTGGGCGTAGAAGTCGCCATGCTCGGCGAGCCAGCGCGCCACGTCCTGGTTGCTGCAGGTGCGGCAGCGCGCCAGCGTCACATGCGGCACGTATTTGCGCCGCTCCGCCGGCAGCCGCAGCCGCTGCAGGATGCGCTCCTGCTCGCCCTGCAGCTCCATCAGCCCCGGCGTCGGCTCGACCCTTGCGAAGACCGCATGCGGCTTGCCGTTGGCGAAGGCGCCGAGCCCGGTCAGCCGGATCTCCACCGGATCGCGGCGGATGCGGTCGAGCGCGTCCGCCACCTCGTCGGCCATGCGGTCGTCGATGTCGCCGATGAAGCGCAGGGTGATGTGATAGTTTTCCGGGTCGATCCAGCGCACACCGCGCAGGCCACCGCGCAACAGGGAGAGCATGAGGCCGGTCTGGGCCGGAATCTCAAGCCCGGTGAACAGTCGAGGCATGATCGAACCCTCCGCTGTCGCCGCATGCTCTCATCAGGACGGGTTTTTCGCTGCACCGCAAGCAAAAAAGCAAGGCGCTGATCCGCAAGGGCATTCCGCCTCACGCCGGCTTTGCGACCGGCAGCAGACACCCTCCGTCGCGGCGGATCGGCCGTGATTCGGGCCGGCCCGCCGCGTCTTTCCGCCGCCTTACGGGCAGGGGCTGCCGTGGCGCTGGTAGAGCGCGGTGATCCGGCCCTCGATCTCCTCGGTGATTGCAAGGTCCAGCGCCCCCAGATCGTGCTCGAGCTGGCCCAGCGAGGTCGCGCCGAGGATCACCGAGGTGGTGAAGGCGCGCGACAGCGCGAAGGCGATGGCCAGTTGCGAGGAGGACAGGCCGAGCTCGTCGGCAAGGTCGAGATAGGCATTGATCGCGACGTCCGCGCCCGGCTTCTCGTAGCGCTGCAGCCGGTCGAACAGCGTCTTGCGGGCCCCGGCCGGCAGCGCGCCATTGCGGTACTTGCCGGTCAGATAGCCCTGGCCCAGCGCCGAATAGGCGAGCAGGCCGACCTGTTCCCGGTGGGCGATTTCGGCAAGCCCGCCCTCGAAGGTGCGGTTGACCAGGTTATAGGCGTTCTGGATCGACACCACCCGCGGCCAGCCGTTGCGCTCGGCCAGCTCCAGGAAACGCATCGTGCCCCAGGGGCTCTCGTTGGAGAGGCCGAGATGGCGGATCTTGCCGGCCTTCACCAGCCGGTCCATCGCCTCCAGCGTCACCTCGATCGGCGTCTCGTCGTCGCAGGGCGCCGGCGCCTTCCAGATCGTCGGGTTGGAGCCGAAGCCGGAGACGTTCCGGTCCGGCCAGTGGATCTGGTAGAGGTCGATATAGTCGCTCTGCAGCCGCGTCAGGCTCTTGTCGACGGCTTCCTCGATCTGCGCGCGGGTCAGCCGGCCCTCGCTGCCGTCCTTGCGGAACCAGGTGTTCTCGGTGCGGCCGACCACCTTGGTGGCGATCACCACCTTGTCGCGGTTGCCGCGCGCCTTCAGCCAGGTGCCGATGATTTCCTCGGTGCGCCCCTGGGTCTCGGCCTTGGGCGGGATCGGATAGAGCTCGGCGGCATCAAAGAGGTTGATGCCGCGGTCGAGCGCGAGGTCGAGCTGGGCATGGCCCTCGGCCTCGGTGTTCTGCTCGCCGAAGGTCATCGTGCCGAGCGACAGGCTGGAGACATGAATGTCCGTGCGTCCGAGACGGCGCTTTTGCATCGGGGGATCTTTCTGCTGCGGTGTCTTGTGAAGACCGGGAGGATGGCCGGACCTTGACCGCTCAAGCGCGCCTCGTCAACCGTCTGCCGGCCTCTCCCCGCACGCCCCGATGCGCCGCGCCGGGTGCCCGCTCAGCCCCGCGCCGCGCCGGCCCGCGAGATCAGTTCTTCGACCTTCGGCAGGATGCCTTCGACGATGATCGCGACGCCCTTCTGCGTCGGATGGATGCCGTCCGGCAGCACGGTCTCGGCCGTGATCGGGATGCCTGCAAGGAAATTCGGATAGAGCACCGCGTCGTGGTCCGCCGCGATCTCCGCATACATCCGCTCGAAACCGGCGACATAGTCCTCGCCCATGTTGCGGGGCGCGGCGATGCCGGCCAGCAGCACCGGCAGCCCGCGCTCGGCAAGGCTCCCGACGATCCGCTCGAGATTCGCCCGCGCCGATGCCACCGGCAGGCCGCGCAGCGCGTCATTGGCGCCGAGCTCGACGATCACCGCGTCCGCCCCCTCGCCCAGCGACCAGTCGAGCCGCGACAGCCCTCCCGCCGTGGTGTCGCCGGAAACCCCGGCATTGACCACGACGACATCGTGCCCGCGCGCCTTCAGCGCCGCCTCCAGTTGCGCCGGGAACGCCGCCTCGGGCGGAAGCTGGTAGCCGGCGGTCAGGCTGTCGCCCAGCGCGAGGATGCGCAGCGGCTCGGCCCGCGCCGGCAGCGCGGCCAGCAATCCGGCCATGGCGAGAAAAACTGTAACGAAACGTATCATGTCGGCTGATCCTCTGGACGCTCCCCGCGTAACCTCCCATATCGCGAAAGGTTGCGTGCAGCGCGGCATGTTGCAACGTCGACCCGATCATATGGCCCAACCATATAGGCAGAGCATGACCGACCGAACAGTCCCGCCCCCCATCGTCTCCCTGTCCGGCGTTCATCTCAGCCTCGGCCGCGATGCCGCCCGGGTGCACATTCTCAAGGGCGTCGACCTCGACATCGCCGCCGGCCGCCGGGTCGGCATCATCGGCCCGTCCGGCTCCGGCAAGTCGACCCTGTTGATGGTGATGGCCGGGCTGGAGCGGGCCGACACCGGCTCGGTGGTCGTTGGCGGCTCCGAACTGACGGACCTGTCGGAGGACCAGCTCGCCCGCTTCCGCGGCCGCTCCATCGGCATCGTCTTCCAGTCCTTCCATCTCATTCCCAACATGACGGCGCTGGAAAACGTCGCCGTGCCGCTGGAGCTTGCCGGCGTGCCGCGCGCCTTCGAGGCCGCGCGCGAGGAGCTGGCCGCCGTCGGCCTTGCCGAGCGCACCGGCCATTACCCCTCGCAGATGTCCGGCGGCGAGCAGCAGCGCGTCGCCATCGCCCGCGCCCTGGTCACCCGCCCGCCGCTGCTGCTGGCCGACGAGCCGACCGGCAATCTCGACGAGACCACCGGCGCGCAGATCGTCGACCTGATGTTCTCCGCCACCCGCGAGCGCGGCATGACGCTGGTCATGGTCACCCATGATGCGGCGCTCGCCCGTCGCTGCGACGAGACCATCCGCGTCCGCTCCGGCCATATCGAGACGCTCGAGCCCGTCGCCGCCGCTGGGGAGGACTGAGCATGCACGGTGTCCTGCCCACGCCGTCGCAGCGCCGCGCCCGCCCGCCCCTCGGCCTCGCCTTTCGCTTCGCCCTTCGCGAGATGCGCGGCGGGTTGCGCGGCTTTTATGTCTTCATCGCCTGCATCGCACTTGGCGTCGCCGCCATCTCCGGCGTTGCCTCCGTCTCGCGCGCGCTGGTGGAAGGCATTGCCGCCGAAGGCACCTCGATCCTCGGCGGCGACCTGTCGGCCCGCCTGATCCACCGCACCGCCGAGCCGGACGAGCTTGCCTGGCTGGAAAGCCTCGGCGACCTCTCGCGCGTCGCCACCTTGCGCGGCATGGCGCGGGCGCCGGACAGCGGCGAGCAGACCCTGGTCGAGCTCAAGGCCGTCGACGGCGCCTATCCGCTCTATGGTGAGCTGCGCCTTGCCGGCGGCGGCGATCTTGCCGGCGCGCTCGCGCCGCGCGACGGCGTGCATGGCGTCGTCGTCGAGCCGGAGCTGCTGGTCCGCCTCGGCCTCGAGCGGGGCGACACGATCACCCTCGGCCGCGCCAGCCTGCGCATCGCCGACACGCTCGCCGCCGAGCCCGACCGGCTCAGCGACGGCATCAATTTCGGCCCCCGGATGATCGCCTCGGACGCTGCGCTGGAGGAGACCGGCCTCGTCCAGCCCGGCAGCCTGGTGCGCTGGCTCTACCGGGTGCGCCTGCCCGCCGGCACCTCCTCCGCGGCGGTCGAGGCGCTGGCCGAGGAGGCCAACCGGCGCTTCCCGCTCGCCGGCTGGCGGGTGCAGTCGCGCGCCGAGGCCGCCCCCGGCCTGCAGCGCAACATCACCCGCCTTGCCCAGTTCCTCACCCTTGTCGGCCTCACCGCGCTGGTCGTCGGCGGCGTCGGCGTCGCCAATGCGGTGCGCTCCTATCTCGATGCCAAGCGGCCGGTGATCGCCACCTTCCGCTGCCTCGGCGCCGATGGCGACTTCGTCTTCCGCGTCTATCTGATCCAGATCCTCTGCCTCGCCGGCCTCGGCATCGCCGCCGGCCTCGTCCTCGGCGCGCTGATCCCCTTCGTTGCCGCCGGCTTCATCGCCGCCGTGCTGCCGATCAAGGCGATCGCCTCGGTCTATCCGGCCGAGCTCGGCCTCGGCGTGCTCTATGGCGGGCTCACTGCGCTTGCCTTCGCGCTGTGGCCGCTCGGCCGCGCCCATGACGTGCCGCCGAGCCTGCTGTTCCGCGACGATGCCTCCGCCACCCGCGCCTGGCCGCGCAAGCGCTACCTCGCGGCGACCGCCGCCGCCGTGCTGGTGCTCGCCGGCCTTGCCGTCGCCCTGTCCGGCGACCTGCGCATCTCGCTCACCTATGTCGGCGCCACGGCGGTGGTCTTCGTACTGCTGACGCTGATCGCCCGCGGCATCATGGCCGGTGCCCGCCGCCTGCCGCATCCGCGCGGCGCCGAATTGCGCCTGGCGCTTGCCAACATCCACCGGCCCGGCGCGCTGACCCCCTCCGTCGTGCTCTCGCTCGGCCTCGGCCTGTCGCTGCTGGTCGCCCTGGCCTTGATCGACGGCAACCTGCGCCGCGAGCTCGGCACCACCGTCACCGCCAATGCCCCGAGCTTCTTCTTCCTCGACGTGCAGCAGTCGGAGCGCGAGGCCTTCGACGCCCTGCTCGCCCGCGAGGCGCCGGGCGCCACCATCGACGGCGCGCCGATGCTGCGCGGCCGCATCGCCGCGGTCAACGGCGTGCCGAGCGAGGAGGTCGCAGTGCCCGAGGGCGGCCGCTGGGTGCTCAACGGCGATCGCGGCGTCACCTATGCCGGCGAGCGGCCGGCGAACGCGGAGCTGACGGAGGGCACCTGGTGGGCGCCCGACCATGACGGCACGCCGCTCGTCTCCTTCGAGGCCGGCGCCGGCGCCGGGCTCGGCCTGAAGATCGGCGACACGATCACCGTCAACGTACTCGGCCGCGAGATCACCGCCGAGATCGCCAATTTCCGAAGGGTCGAGTGGGAATCGCTCGCCATCAACTTCGTCATGGTGTTCTCGCCCAACACCTTCGCAGGCGCGCCGCACACCCATCTGCGCACCCTCGCCTATGCCGACGGCGGCGGCGAGGCCCGCGAGTTGGCCCTGCTCAAGACCCTGTCGCAGGCGTTCCCGACCGTCACCGCCGTGCGCGTCAAGGACGCCATCCAGCAGGTCAACAGCCTCGTGGAACAGCTCGCGGTGGCGATCCGCGCCGCCGCCTCGATCACCCTCATCGCCTCCGTGCTGGTGCTGGGCGGGGCGCTCGCCGCCGGTCACCGGCACCGGGTCTACGACGCGGTGATCCTCAAGACGCTGGGCGCAACCCGCGGCCGGCTGATCGCCAGCTTCTCGCTGGAATACGCCATTCTCGGCCTCGTCACCGCCGCGTTTGCGGTGATCGCCGGGGCGCTCGCCGCCTCCTTCGTGCTGGTGGAGATCATGAATGCGGGCTTCGCCTTCCTGCCCGTGACCGCCTTCGGCGCCGCGCTTGCCGCCCTCGTGCTCACCGTCGGCTTCGGCCTCGTGGGCACCTGGCAGGTGTTGGGGCGCAAGCCGGCGCCGGTGCTGCGCAACCTTTAGCCGGCGCCGGACCGCGCCTGCGCGGCGGGTAACCCTCTGCCGGAAAATGACAGAACGGTAATGTCGGCCGGGCCGATTATGCCTTGTGGGGACGGCGGCTTGTGCCCATATTCGGGGGGACGTGCGTGCGAGCGGCGCGAACAGCGGCGCTTGCATGACTTCACGAGGTTGCGCAAAGGGGCCGCGAGGCGTCCGGCGCGGCCGGGGGACCGCCCTCAAAAAGGGCAACCGTTTCAACGGATAGAGAGGATTTCGATGTCGACCTTCGACCGCAATTCCAACACGAGGTACGCTGCGGCCGGCGCACACGCACAGGCCGGCGTCTATGATGAGGGCCTGCGCGCCTACATGCTGGGCGTCTACAACTACATGGCCCTCGGCCTCGCCATCACCGGCCTTGCCGCGCTGGCGACCGTGTATTTCGCCATCGACCAGACCGCCGGCGGCATGGCGCTGACCCCGTTCGGCCAGGCGATCTATCTCAGCCCGCTGAAGTGGGTGGTGATGCTCGCGCCGCTGGCCATGGTGTTCTTCCTCAGCTTCCGCATCCAGTCGATGAGCGCCTCCACCGCTCAGACGACCTTCTGGATCTACGCGGCGGCGATGGGCCTGTCGCTGTCGACGATCTTCCTCGTCTACACGGGCGGCTCGATCGCGCGGGTGTTCTTCATCACCGCCGCCTCCTTCGGCGCGCTGAGCCTTTACGGCTACACCACGAAGAAGGACCTGTCCGGCTGGGGCTCGTTCCTGTTCATGGGCCTGATCGGCATCATCATCGCCTCGCTGGTCAACATCTTCCTGGCCTCCTCGGCGCTGCAGTTCGCCGTGTCGGTGATCGGCGTGCTGGTCTTCGCGGGTCTCACCGCCTACGACACCCAGCAGATCAAGGAAATGTACTACGCGGGCGACGGCTCCGAGGTTGCCAAGAAGAAGTCGATCATGGGTGCCCTGCGCCTGTATCTGGACTTCATCAACCTGTTCCTGATGCTGCTGCAACTGTTCGGCAACCGCGAATAATCGCGCATCCTCAGGCACAAGCGGACATCGACGGGCGCGGCGAAAGCCGCGCCCGTTTCGTTTGCGAGGGCGTCGGCAACGTCGTTTGCCCAGTGCCGAGCGAGTGCCGGGCGAGTGCCGGGCGGGTGCCGGACGGGTGCCGGGCGGGTGCCGGGCGGGTGCCGGGCGAAAGCCGGTGGCGGTTTGCAGAGCGTCCGCCGCCGCCGCCACTGCGTCCATTTCTTCGGCTTCCTCTCGGAATCCTTCGCCTTTTCGCGCCGAACCGGATTGACGCGGCGCGGCGCGGCGGGGTTATCTGAAGTCATTCATCTTCCCCCCAGTTCAGGTCGAACGGATCCAATGTCGAGCGTTACCAGAAGACTTGCCGGCACCCGCCGTGCCGCCATCTCCCGCCTGCCGCTGTTCTCCCTTGCCCTGTGCCTCGCCGTCCCGGCCGCGCAGGCCGACGAGTACGACGCCCAGTGGGGCCTGATCATGACCGGCGCGCGCATCGCCCATGAGCGCGGCTATATCGGCCGCGGCGTCAATGTCGGCGTGGTCGATTCCGGCATCATCTCCGGCCATCCGGATCTCGAAGGCAATCTCAGCGGCCTGTCGATCAACGGCTACACCCTGGCGCCGACGACCACGGACGGCGAAGGCCACGGCACCCATGTCGCCGGCACCATCGCCGCGCTCGCCAATGGCGAGGGCATGATGGGCGTCGCGCCGGGCGCGCGGGTCACCTCGCTGCAGATCGCCAGGGACGACGGCAGCATCGACGCCGCGCTGCTCGACAGCGCCGTCGCCGCCGTCATCGGCTACGGCCTCGACAACGGCATCGAGTTCTTCAACAACTCGTGGGGCAGCGACGGGATGATGCCGGCCGACGGACCCGCCCTCGAGGGCGTACGGTCGCATTTCGAGAACGACAATCCGCTGATGCTCGCCGCCTTCCGCCGCGCCGCCGCCGAAGGCGCGGTGATGGTCTTCGCCAACGGCAATGACGGCCTGCCCGGCGCGGCCTATGAGCCGGCCCTGCCCCACCTCTTCCCCGAGCTGCGGGCGAACTGGCTGGCGGTCGCCGCCGTCGGCCGCGACGGCACTCTCGCCAACTACTCCAACCGCTGCGGCGTCGCCATGGCCTGGTGCCTGTCCGCGCCCGGCGGCGGCGACGACCAGGATGCCGACGGCATCTACTCGACCTCCAACACCGGCGGCTATGTCCGCTTGTCCGGCACCTCGATGGCGGCGCCCCATGTCACCGGCGCGCTGGCGATCGCCCGCGAGATGTTCCCCAACGCCTCCGCCTCCGACCTGGCGCAACTGGTGCTGGCGACCGCCCGCGACGTCGGCGAAGCCGGCATCGATGCCGAATATGGCTGGGGCCTGCTCGACCTTGACAACCTGACCTCGACCCGCAACGGCGCCACCGCCTCGGTGTTCACCCAGTCGCAGATGGCGCAGGCCGCGACCATGTCGCAGATCGCCGGCACCATCGCCGACCTTGCCGCCGCGCATGGCTCCGGCAAGGCGACCCCGGGCACGGTCAGCGTCTCCACCCATGGCGGCGCGCCGACGGCCGATGCCGGCTACCGGCTGTGGGGCTCCATGCTCGGCAGCTACTCCAGCATCTCCTCCCACGGCGCCACCCCCGGCAGCATCAGCCGCACCGGCGGCATGCTCTCCGGTATCGACGTCACCCTCGGCAATGGCATCGGCGGCGGTTTCGGTGTCGGCTTCACCTCCGGCAACAGCCAGGGCGGCGGCAACACCGCCCGCGCCAATGCGCTGCATGCGGTCGCCTATGGCAGCTATTCGGCCGGCGGCTTCTTCGCCGACGCGGCCGGCGGCCTCAGCCGCTTCGACTCGCGCCGCACCCGCAACTCGATCGCCGGCGCCGGCGGTGCCGTGCCCTTCACCGGCTCCAGCAAGTCGGTCGATATCGGCGCCTGGTCGAATGCCCGCATCGGCATGACCTTCGCGACCGTCGGCACCACCATCCAGCCCTACCTGCAGACCCGCCTCGTGCATCAGTGGCTGGGCGCGTCGAACGAGACCGGGGCCGGCGTCTTCGCCCTCTCGGCACCGTCGGCGAACCGCAGCCAGTTCGATGCCGGCGCCGGTGTGCGCGTTGCCGCGCCCGCCCTGCCGCTCGGTGCGGCGGCGACGCTGACGCCGGTGGTCGATGTCGCCTATGCCCGCGCCCTCGGCTCGCTCGGCGACACCCGCACCGCCACCATGCTCGGCGCGCCGGTCACCGCCACCGGCACCCGTGTCGGCCGCGACATCGCCCGCCTGTCGGCCGGCCTGCAGGTCGACGCGATGGAGGGCCGCCTGTCCGGCGCCCTCACCTATTCGGGCGAGTACCGGGCCCGCGCCCGCTCGCACGCTTTGGCCGCGCGCATGGGCTACAAGTTCTGACGAGCCCTGCGGGGCTCCCGGTTCCGTGCCTGCATTCCCGCGGCACTGCCTTGCGGAGGTCGGCCTGCCCGACCTCCGCTTTTTAAATCATAGGGGGGGTCGGCCTGCCCGGCCTCCGCTTTTTCCTGATAGATAGGGGTCGGCTCGCCCGGTCTCCGCTTTTGCGCCGGGCGGCGAGCAGCCCCTGCCTTGCGGCCTCACACGAGGCTCAGATGGCGCTTCTTCTCGAAGACCTTGAGCACCTGGGCGAGATCGCCGCCGCGTTTGAGGATCACCCCGCCGGTGCCGACCACCGCATAGGCGCCCTGGCGCCGGGCATTGCGCGGCACTTTCTCGATGCGGAACAGCGGCATTTCGGAGCTGCGGCGGAACACGGAAAACACCGCCCGGTCCTTCAGATGGTCGATGGCATAGTCGCGCCACTCGCCGGAGGCCACCCGGTGGCCATAGACCCGCAGGATCAGGTCGAGTTCCCGGCGGTGAAAGGTGACCAGCGCCGGGGGGCTGGCCGTCCCTTGCGCAGGGGCGAAGCCGGAGATTGCCTCCAGGTCCGCCCCGAACCGGGATGCCTCTTCTTCGAACTCGCTCATCGCGCCTCCCGCCTGGCTCGGGGTCCCGTCCTCGATGCGTCATCGATCCGTCATGATGAGCCCCTGCTTCCGCCTTTGGCAAGTCCCGGGCAGCGAGGGCCGGGCGCCGCGCTTCGCCCGCTGGCGCCCCGGCCAGACCGCCCCTCCGGCAAACCCTTGGAAAAAATCACTATTTCAGGCGGCTCCGGCGCGGCCCCAGGAGTTTTTTACCCCCCTGTCGATTTCATAGTTTCGCCCCATTGCAGCCCATACGGCGCCATCTTGGCCGGCGAAATTGGCATCGTTGCATGAGGGACTGACGACAAGGCTTCGGTACGCAACAGCCCCCCAGCCCCCCGGGGTTTTGTCTCAGGCGTTCCCCGGCCCGCAAGGGCCGAACTGCAACCGGAAGGGCCGGCTCAGCGCCGGCCCTTTTCCGTTTCTCCCCCCCGCTCTTCCGCGTTTTCCGGCTCTCCCGTCCCGCCGGGCGCGGCGCTGCGCGCAACGGCTTTTGTCGGCCGGCGAAGGGCGCTATCATGTCTCCATGAGTATCGGTCTGACAGCCCTGCGCCCAGCGCGCCACGACGATGCCGAAGCGCTCGCCCTCATCCATGAGGATGCCTGGCGGGCGACCTATCGCGGCATCATCGACGGGCTCGAACTGGAGCGGATGATTTCCCGGCGCGGACCGAAATGGTGGCGCACCGCCCTGTCGCGCGGCGTCCAGATCCAGATTCTCCAGGTCGCCGGCGTGCCGGCCGGCTATGCCACCTGGGGCCGCAGCCGGATGCGCGAACTGCCCTTCGAGGGCGAGATCTACGAGCTCTATATCCGCCCGGACCACCAGGGCCTCGGCTTCGGCAGCGAGCTGTTCACCGCCACCCGCGCCGCGCTGACCCGCGCCCGCCTCGATGGCCTCGCCATCCGCGTCCTCAAGGACAACGAGGAGGCGGTGCGCTTCTACCAGCGCCGGGGCGGCCAGATCCTGATGACCAATCGCGAGCGCATCGCCCAGACGACGCTCGACCTGACGGTCTTCGGCTGGTTCGCCGAAGACCGGTTCTGAGGCATCCGGCTCCCGGCGGAGCGCCCCCCGCCGTATCGTTCAGGCAGCCGCACCGTAGTGCCCCGCCCTCTCGATCCATCCCTTTCGCTTGGCCTCGTTCGACCCCTGCACCGGCGCGAAGGTGCGGAAGCGGATGCCCTTGAAGCCGCAAAGCCCGAGGATCTGCGATTTCATCGCCCGGTATCCCGGCACCCGCTCGATCAGATAGAGATACCAGCGGGGCGAGTCCGCGGTCACCAGCACCTCCGCCGTCCGTCCCTGCAACAGCTTGTCCGGCAGCATCTTGCCGGACGTGTAGCGGAAGGCGAAGCCCGGCAGCAGCACCCGGTCGAGCAGCCCCTTGAGCTTGGCCGGCATCAAGCCCCACCACATCGGATGGACGATGACCAGGTGCTCGCACCAGGCGATCTTCTCCTGCACCTGGGCCAGGCACGGCTCCAGCACCTTTTTCGGCTCGTAGCCCGCCCCCATGTCGGGATCGAACGTCATGTCGGACAGGCGCAGCAGCGCCACGTCGTGCCCGGCGCGGATGGCGCCTTCCGCATAGGCGGCGGCCAGCGCCCCGCACAGGCTGTCGGGGCCGGGATGTCCATCCAGAACCAGAATGCGTTTCGGCATTGTCTCTCTCCGGTTTCGCGTGTATCCATGCATAATTGACCGCGGTCATTTTTTGATGCCGCATTTTTTGACCGTGGTCAATAAATAAATTCACGCGACTCGCGCGCCGCCCCAACCCGCCTCGCAAGAGAGCCGCATCGAGAGAGAAGAACTGGAATGGTCGGACGCCCGCAGAAGCGCACCCGCGAGACCCGCGACAAGATCCTTGTCGCGGCGCGCGATCTCTTCGATGCGCAAGGCTACGAGGAGACCAGCGTCGATGCGGTGGCCGAGCGCGCCGGCGTTGCCAAGGCGACCGTCTTCGCGCATTTCAACGACAAGGCCAACCTGCTGATCGCGGTGCGGATCGGCAGCCTCGACGCGCTCGCCGAGGCGATGCGGGCGCAGATCGACCGGGGACCGTCCGGCGATCCGGCCGCCTTCCTCGCCGGCCTCCTGCATCCCTGGCTGGCGCTCTATCGCGCCGACCCGGAATTCGCCCGGCTCTATCTCGTCCAGTCGACGCTCAAGGACGCTCCCTGGACCCGCCAGTTTCTCGACGTCTGCTACCGGCTGGAGGAGGCCGTCGTCGAGGCGGCCAGTTTGCTGCAGGCCTCCGGCCGCCTTGCCGCCGGTGCCGAGCCCGTGCTTCTGGCCCAGGGGGTTCTGGCCTTTTTCTACCACATGATCGTCGGCTTCAGCATCGGCGCCATTCCGCAGGCCGAGGAGCAGGCCGCCCTTTTCGACCGGCTCGTCTCCCGCTGGGTGTCCACCGCGGTTCCGCCGCCGCAGGCTTAGGCGCCGCCAGGCGAGCGCCTGCGCAGCCCCCGCCGACAGTTTCCGCCGGCAGTTTCCGCCGACATCTTCCGCCTCGCCCTGCTCGTCGGCGTGCCGTGGATCTCGCTCTGGCTGGTCGTCGCCATGGGGTGAGGTGTGAAGGGTGAGGCTCGCGCCACGCGAGACGCACCCACAACCAGGCACACCCTTTGATTGTATCGCCGCAGTCATGACGGTACCCTCCGGCTGCAGAGAGCCGGGGGAGACCATCATGCACCTTGAAAAAACACCACTATGGTGTCATCTCTAATGGAGAAGCGGAGACCCGCCTACGATCTCTCTGCCATTCAGGGCGCCTTCGACCGCCCGGATAGGCTGGTGGCAACGACAACGGCCTTGAGGGGCGCCGCGGCTCTGGGCTTGGGGCGGCAAGAGATCGTCGACGTGATCCAGGGGCTTCGGCCGGGCGATTTCTACAAGTCGATGACGTCCCACCACGACCACACGGTCTGGCAGGACGTCTATCACGGACGCAGCTCGGCAGGCCTGGTCTATGTGAAGGTCACGGCCGGGATCGTTACCCAGTTCCTGTTGCTGTCGTTCAAGGAGAAGTGAGATGGAGCCTCTCACCTGCCCGGAAACCGGAAAGCCGATGGTGCGCGGCCTGCGCCAGGTGACGATTTCCTACAAGGGCCTCTCGCGCAGCTTCGACATGCCGGGCTGGTACGCGGACGGGGTGGAGGACGGCATCCATTCCGGCGAGGACATGAAGGTGTCCGATCGCGAGTTGAACCGCCTGAAGGCGGAGGCCGACCACCTGCTGACGCCGGATGAGGTCCGCGCGATCCGCCGCAAGCTGCGCCTGTCCCAGCGCGATGCCGGCCTCGTCATCGGCGGCGGGCCGAGGGCCTTCCAGAAATACGAATCCGGCGAGATTCTCGTCAGCCGCGGCATCGCCTCGGCCCTGCGGCTGCTGGAGCGGCATCCGGAGGAGGTCGCCACCCTGCGCGCGCTCGCCCCCGATGCCGCCGCCGACAGCTCCGCCTGAGCCCCCTCAGCCGCGCTCCTCCAGCACCCTGCGGGCGATGACCTGCGCCTGGATTTCCGCCGCGCCCTCGAAGATGTTGAGAATGCGGGCGTCGCACAGCACCCGGCTGATCGCATATTCCAGCGCGAAGCCGTTGCCGCCGTGGATCTGCAGCGCATTGTCCGCCGCCGCCCAGGCAACGCGCGCGCCGAGCAGCTTCGCCATCCCCGCCTCCAGGTCGCAGCGCCGGCCCGAATCCTTCTCGAAGGCCGAAAAATAGGTGAGCTGGCGCGCCGCCATCAGCTCGGCCGCCATCATCGCCAGCTTGTCGGACACGCGCGGGAAGGCGATCAGCGGCTTGCCGAACTGCACCCGCTCCTGCGCGTAGCGCAGCCCCAGGTCGAGCGCCGCCTGGGCAACGCCGAGCGCCCGCGCCGCCGTCTGGATGCGTGCGCCCTCGAACGTCTGCATCAACTGCTTGAAGCCCTGCCCCGGCACGCCCCCTAACAGGTTCTCCTGCGCCACCTCGAACCCGTCGAAGGCGATCTCGTATTCCTTCATGCCGCGATAGCCGAGCACCTCGATCTCGCCGCCCGACATGCCCGGCGCCGGGAACGGATCGGCGTCGGTGCCGCGCGGCTTCTGCGCCAGAAACATCGACAGGCCCTTGTAGCCCGGCTCCGACGGATCGGTGCGGGCAAGCAGCGTCATGACGTCGGCGCGCACCGGATGGGTGATCCAGGTCTTGTTGCCGTAGATCTTCCACACCTCGCCCTCGCGCACCGCGCGGGTCTTCAGCGAGGCAAGGTCCGAGCCGGTGTTCGGCTCGGTGAAGACGGCCGTCGGCAGCACCTCGCCGGAGGCGATCTGCGGCAGCCATGTCTGCTTCTGCAACTCGGTGCCGCCGCACAGGATCAGCTCGGCGGCGATCTCCGAGCGGGTGCCGAGCGAGCCGACGCCGATATAGGCCCGGCTCAGCTCTTCCGAGACGACGCACATGCTCTCCTTGCCGAGCCCCAGCCCGCCGAACTCTTCCGGGATCGTCAGGCCGAAGACGCCGAGCCCGGCCATCTCCTCGATCACCTCCAGCGGGATATAGGCGTTCTTCAGGTGCCACTCATGCGCATGCGGCACCACCTTGTCGGCGGCGAAGCGGCGCATTTCCTCGCGCACCTGCTCATAGGTGTCCTCGAGCCCGGAGGCGCCGAAGATCGAGTTGCCCTCCTGCTGGCGGATCAGCTCGGCGAGCCGCGCCCGCAGCGCCGGCGTGTTGCCGCTGGCGATCAGCTCCTCCACCGCTGCGCTGCGGAACGCGGTGGCCGCCTCCGCCCCGAGCCCGAGATCGGCGAGCCGCACCATCTCGCCCTGGTTCATCGGAATGCCGCCGAAGACCTGCGCCAGATATTCGGCGAAGGCGAGACGCACCAGCAGCTCCTCGGTCTCGCCGAAGCTGCCCGCCTCCTCCAGCCGCCCGGCATAGGCGGCGAGCTGGCGCAGCGCCTCCACATAGGTCGCGAGCCAGGCGAGCCCGTGGGTGGCGCGCTGCTCGGCCTCCAGCTTTTCCGCCGACAGCCGCCCCTCGGCCGAGACCACGCGGGCGCGCACGCTTGCCGCCGCCGCATCGAGCAGGCGGCCCAGCGTCTCCACCGCCGCGCCCGTCAGCGCCGCAAGCCGCGTTTCCCGTGCCTCGTAACCGAATTCGCTCGCCAGGGACATTCATTCCTCTCCATTGTCGATATCGTCGATATCGCCGCCTCCCGCCCTCCCGGCGGCCGATGCTGCAGCGCAAACAATATCGCGGCGAACTCGCGAAGCAATGCTTCTTTTGAAGGAGGGGAAAAGCAATTTTATTTCATGGATTTCGCACTGCGGCATGAACTGCCCGGCCATGGCTTGACCCTGGGCGCCGCCTCGCCCAAAAGCGAGGAATGAGCGTGCTGCAGGCCATCCGCGCCACCGTCGCGACGATCTACGACGCCGTCATGCACATGACGAGCGACGACGGCTTTGCGCTGGCGAGCCATGTCGCCCTGTCCTCGCTGCTGGCGCTGTTCCCGTTTCTGATCTTCGTCGCCGCGCTCACCGGCTTCCTCGGCATGTCGGACATGGCCGACCGCATCGCCACCCTGCTGTTCGACGCCTGGCCGGAGCAGGTCGCCCGGCCGATCGCCCGCGAGATCCACGTGGTGCTGACCCAGCCGCGCGGCGACATCCTCACCTTCGGCATCATTGCCGCCCTGTGGTTCGCCTCCAACGGCGTCGAGGCCCTGCGCGTGGCGCTGAACCGCGCCTATGGCGTCGGCGAGACCCGCAATTTCCTCTATCTGCGCGCCCAGTCGCTGCTGCTGGTGCTGTTCGGCACCTTCGTGCTGATCAGCTTCGCCCTGCTGATCGTCTTCGCGCCGCTGGTCTGGCGCGCCGTGCTGGCCCAGGCGCCGCTGCTCGAGCCCTTCACCGCCCGGCTCAACCTGTCGCGCTATGCCATCGCCACGGTGCTGACGCTGAGCGGGCTGTTCTTCGCCCATGCGGTGCTGCCGGCCGGCCGCCGCCGGTTGCTCGACCTTTTGCCGGGCGTCGCCGCCACGCTGCTCCTGTGGCTCGCCTCGGGCATGGCCTTCGGCGCCTGGCTCGCCGGCTTCGCCAATTATGTCTCGACCTATGCCGGCCTTGCCGGCGCGATGACCGCGCTGATCTTCCTCTACCTGATGTCGCTGTGCTTCGTCTTCGGCGGCGAGCTCAACGCCGCGATCCTGCGCCGCCGCGCCCGCAAGCTCGCCGGCGCGTGACGGCAACAACCGGCCTCACGCCGGCGTGCGCCGGGTGCCGATCCGCCGCTCGCGGATGATCAGGAGCGCCCCCACCACCAGCGCCGCGCCGGCCACCTGCAGCAGCGACAGCGTCTCGCCGAACAGCAGGTAGCTCTCCACGGCGGTGGCCACCGGCACCAGGTAGAACAGGCTCGCCACCCGCGCCGCGCTGCCGCCCTTGATCAGCACCATCAGGAGCAGGATCGCGCCGATCGACAGCACCAGCACCAGCCAGGCCATGGCGATGATCAGCTCGCCCGACCAGGTGATCTCCCAGCTTTCCAGCATCGACAGCGGCATCACCACGGCGAGCGCGCCGAAATACTGCACCAAGGTGCCGGGCATCAGGTCGACGCCGCCGGCGAAGCGCTTCTGATAGACCGTGCCGAAGGCGATGCCGGCCACCGCCACCAGACAGACCAGCGCGTTTTCCACCGTCAGCCCCGAGGCGTCGACGCCGATGCGCGGGCCGACCACCAGCAGCAGGCCGAGCGCGCCGACCGCCAGGCCCAGCCAGTGGCGCGGCGCCACGCTCTCGCCGAGGATCGGCCCGGCCAGCAGCGCGGTGAGCAGCGGCTGCAGACCCAGCACCAGCGCCGCGATCCCCGCCGGCATGCCGTTGTCGATCGCGTAGAAGATGCCGCCGAGATAGACGCCGTGGATCAGCGCCCCGGCGAAGAAGCAATGCGCCCACTCGGCCCCTTTGCGCGGCCAGTCGGCGCGCAGCACCAGGGCGAGCGCCAGCAGCACCGGCAGCACCAGCGCGAAGCGGATCGTCAGGAAGACGAAGGGCTCGATATAGGGCGCACCCAGCTTGGAGCCGATGAAGCCGGTCGACCACAGCAGCACGAAGATGCCGGGTGCGACCATATGCAGGAGCGAGTGCAAGAAATCGATCCAGTTCAGGCTGTTGCGGGGGTGTGGCCGGGCCGCCGACCTCCCTTGCACCCGGTTGCAACGGGAAATGGTGCAGCACGGCCGCTACATGGTGAGTGAATGTTAACTTTCCTCGCCGACCTTTGCCTAGGTCGTGGACTCATAATGGTGCCGGAAACGGCGTCCGTTCGGGCAAAGATATGCCAGGAGGAGCGCGATGGCCGGGGCAGGCCCCCCGGCCGAGCGATCCGACGCCGCAGATCGAAGCTCGAACGGCGCCCTTCGGGTATGCCGGAACCCGCCGGCAACAGCGTCGCAAGCCCTTGAAAACCTAATGGTTTCCTGCGGTCTTGCTCCTTGTATCCGATCGGGTTCGGGCATACCGTTTCTCGGCAGAATTATGAGTTCACGACCTAGGGCAGGAGTTGACAAGTCGAGGTAATCCAGTGTCGCGCTTCCGGGGTATCGCGTCGATGTCGACCTTAATCGGGCGACTATCGGTCCGCATCAGGATTTTTGGTCTCATCGCCGTCACCATGACCGGCCTTGCCGCCATCGGCGGCGTGTTCTGGTGGAGCCAGGCCAGCGTCGAGACCGCCTTCGAGACGGCCGAGGGCTTTTCCGACCTGGCCGGCACGGTCGCCGACCTGTCGACCACCGCCAATGCCATGCGGATCACCGAGAAGACCTATCTCGCCGAACCCTCCGCCGCCCTTTATCGCGGCTTCACCGGCCAGGTCGCCACCGCCCGCGAGCAGCTCGACCGGATCCGCGGCCTCGCCGTCGCCGCGCCCTATGGCGCGCAGATCGCCCAGGTTTCCGGCGTTCTCGGCGATATCGAGACCACCTTCCGCGACCTGCATGCGATCCAGCAGCGCCTCGGCCTGACCGACAGCGAGGGCGGCTCCGGCAAGGCGCTGACCCAGAACGGCGATGCCCTCGTCTCCGGCGTCCAGCAGCAGGCCCGCTTCAAGCGCGGCCCCGAGACCGAGCGCCTCGCCTTTGCCGGCGTCGACCTGCAGCGCAGCGAGAAGGCCTATCTGCTCGACCGCAGCGACATCAATCTCGGCAATTTCGAGGTCGCCGCCGCCCGCGTCGAGCGCGCGCTCTCCCGCGCCGGCCTCGACGAGGCGGTCGCCGCCGAGCTGACCGGCATCCTTGCCGCCTATCGCGAGGCCTTCGACAGCTTCACCGGCGCCGGCGGCGAGCACACGGCGCTCGTGGAAAAACTCGAGGCCTTCTTCGACGTGCTGCCCCCTTATCTCGCCCAGCTCAAGGCGGCGGCCGATGCCGGCCAGGCGGAGGCGGCGAGCGCCCTCGACAGGGGCCGCGACATCGCCTCCCTGACCATGCTGGTGATCATGGGCCTCACCGTCGCCGTGCTGCTCGTCGCCAGCATCGTCATCGGCGCCTCGATTTCCGGCCCGCTCGCCGCGCTGCGGCAGGCGATGGACCGGCTGGCCGCCGGCGAAACCGACATCGACCTGCCGGACGCGCGCGGCCGCACCGAGCTCGACGCCATGGCCGCCAGCGTCGCCGTGTTCCGCGACAATGCGCTGGAGCGCGCCCGGCTCGCCGCCTCGCAGGAGGCGGACAATGCCGCCCGCGACCGCCGCATGCGCCATCTCGACCAGTTGATCGCCGGTTTCGAGGCGACCGTCGGCGAGGCCCTCGCCCGCCTCGACCAGGCCTCCGAGGAACTCGCCGGCGCCTCCGGCACGCTCGACGAGGCGGCGAACCGCGCCGCCGAGGAAGCGACCATTGCCGGCGACGCGGTGCGGGTCGCCGCCGACGCCGTCACCTCCGCCGCCTCGGCCTCGGAAGAGCTCAACGTCTCCATCGCCGAGATCGCCGACCAGGCCAACCGCTCCACCCAGGTGGCGGAAAAGGCCGTGGCCAGCGCCCGCGACACCGGATCGAGCATGAGCGAGCTGTCGCGCACCGCCGACCGGATCGGCGAGGTCATGGGGCTGATCCGCGAGATCGCCAACCAGACCAACCTGCTGGCCCTCAACGCCACCATCGAGGCCGCCCGCGCCGGCGAGCATGGCCGGGGCTTCGCGGTCGTCGCCGCCGAGGTCAAGGACCTTGCCAGCCAGACCGCCCAGGCCACCCAGGACATCGCCAAGCAGGTCGAGGCGATCCAGCAGGCCTCGGCCAATGCGGTGATGGCGATCGGCGATGTCGAGCAGATCATCGTCCAGATGAACGACATCGCCGGCTCGGTCGCCGCCGCCGTCGGCCAGCAAAGCATCGCCCTGCGCGAGATCACCGAGAATGTCGCCCGCGCCTCGGAGCGCTCCGGCTCCGGCGCCGAGGCGATGGGGCGGGTCACCGGCGCCACCGATCATGCCCGCGGCACCGGCGAGATGGTCGGCGACCTGTCCGGCACGCTCGGCCAGCAGGCCCGGGTGCTGCGCAAGGAGATCGCCTCCTTCCTGGAGGGCGTGCGCGCCGCCTGATCGCGCGCGGCACGCCTCGGGGGGCCAAGCGCCCCCCTCATTGCCCCCTTCTCCTCCTCATCGTCCTCTTCGCCCCACAGCTCCCGGCCCGTTGCCCGCGCCCCGCCATTGCCTGCGGCCGGTTTCTGGTCACATATGGCGTGCGGGCGCCGTGCCGGGCGGGCGGCAGGCGCCAACCTCGCCCCCCCTGCCCGCCCTCGCCAGCTTGCCGAAGGAATTCCCATGCCGGACAGCCCCATTCAGGACAGCCCCATGCAGGACAGTATCGTCATCGTCGGCGCCGGCCAGGCCGCGGCCCAGGCCGTCCAGTCGCTCCGTACGGGCGGGTTCGGCGGGCGCATCGCGCTGGTCGGCGAGGAGCCGCATCCGCCCTATCAGCGCCCGCCCCTGTCGAAGAAGCATCTGGCCGGCGAGATCGACGACGCGGCGCTGCACCTGCGCCCGGCCAGCTTCTACGAGCAGAACGCCATCGACTGCCATTTCGGCAAAGTGGTCGAGGCGATCGACCGGCAGGCCCGCACCGTGCTGCTCGCCGGCGGCGAGCGGCTGCCCTATGACCGGCTGATCCTTGCCACCGGCACCCGGCCGCGCGCCCTGCCTCTCCCCGGCACTGAGCTGCCCGGCGTCGTCACCCTGCGCAAGATTTCCGATGTCGAGGCGATGCGCCCGCTGCTGCGCGAACCCGGCCGCGTCGCCATTATCGGCGGCGGCTATATCGGGCTGGAGGTCGCTGCCGTCGCCCGCGCCATGGGCCACGAGGTCACGGTGATCGAGGCGCAGGACCGGGTGATGAAGCGGGTGGTTTCGCCCACTGTTTCCGCCTGGTTCCAGCAGCTCCATGCGGACAGGGGCGTGCGGCTGATGCTCGGCACCGGCATCACCGGCTTTTCCGGGAGCGGGCGCGTCACGGGCGTGCAGCTTGCCGGCGGCGGCGAGGTGCCCTGCGACATCGTCCTGGTCGCCGTCGGCGCGCTGCCCAATGACGAGCTGGCGGCCGCCTGCGGCCTTGCCACCGGCGACGGCATCCTGGTCGACGACAGCGGTGCCACCTCCGATCCGCTAATTCATGCGGCCGGCGACTGCACCCGCTTCCACTCCGCCCTCTATGGCCGTTCGATTCGCCTCGAAAGCGTGCAGAACGCCATCGACCAGGCCAAGGCGGTCGCCGCCGCGATCCTCGGCCAGGAGGTGCATTACGATCCGGTGCCGTGGTTCTGGTCCGACCAATACGCGGTCAAGCTGCAGATCGCCGGCCTGTCGCAGGACCATGACGAGGCCCGCACCGTCGGCGACCCGGCCTCCGGCACCTTCTATGTCGCCTATCTCGGCGCGGGCAAGCTGCTCGCCGTCGACAGCATCAACCACCCGCGCTCGCACATGATGGCGCGCCGGGCGATCGGCAAGACCTTCGAGGAGGGGCTGCTGCCGGCGGCCTGAGCCGGATGCGTGTGCGAAACGATGGCGGGCGCGCGGCTCAGTCGGCCGCCGCCTCGATCGCGTCCATGTCGTCGTCGGACAGGCCGAAATGGTGGCCGATCTCGTGGATCAGCACATGGCTGATGATGGCGCCGAGCGGCTCCTCATAGGCGCACCAGTAGTCGAGGATGGCGCGGCGATAGAGCCAGACCCGGTTCGGCATGCGGCCGCTGAAGGCCTCCGCCCCGCCCTGCGCCAGGCCGATGCCCTCGAACAGGCCCATCAGCTCGAACGCATCCTCGACGCCGACCGCGTCCAGCGCGTCGTCGTCGGCGAAGTCCGCCACCCGGATCTCGATATCGCCGCACAAGTCGAGGATCTCCTGCGGCAGTTCGGCGAAGGCCAGCGCCGCCAGCCGCTCGAATTCGGCGAGATCCGGCGCCACCGCGCCGGCCCAGGCCCTGCCCTCGCCCCCCGCTCCTGCGAAACGTGATCCCACGGCGTGCTCCCTGTTGCGGTGCCGGCCTATCGCGACGCCAAAGCGGTCACAGATAGGTCCACACCAGATAGGCGACGAGGCCGAGCGCGAAGACGGCCCCGGCGCCGCGGCCGATCTTCCGGCCGAGCCGCTCGATGGCGTCGTCCTCCTCGCCCCCGCCGCCCGCCTTGCTTCTATGCGCGCCCTCGAAGGTGCTGCGCAGCACGGTCTCGCTCTCGCGCTCGGCCCGGTCCAGTACCGACCGCGCCTCGCGCCGCCGCGCCGCCTCGCGCGGATCTTCGCCGGACTTCCTGTCGCCGGACTTCATGCCGTTCTCCCCCGCCGCCATGCCCAGGCGCCCGCGAGCGCCAGCACGGCGATGCCGGCCGAGATCACCGCGTTCCAGCCGGCGAAGGACAGGCCAAGCATCCGCCAGCTCGCCTCGGTGCAGCTCACCACCCGGGTGGAGCGCAGGGCGTTCAGCATGTTGGCGGCCGAATCGGTCATGCCGCCGCCGCCGCCGCAGTCCATCGGCCCGGTCCAGAAGCCCCATTCGGCGCCGGCCTGATAGGCGCCAAGGCCGGCGCCCCAGGCGAAGATCGCCGCAACGGCGACGAGCAGCCCGGTCACCGCAAGGCGCCGCGCCGCCGCCGGCAGCGGGCGCAGCATCAGCACCAGCGCCAGCAGCGCCAGCGGCAGGCCGACATAATAGGGGATGCGCTGTTCCAGGCACAGCTTGCAGGGCACATAGCCGCCGATCGTCTGGAAGCCCCAGGCCGTCAGGATCGAGGCGAGACCGCCGGCGAGCAGCAGCAGCACCAGGTGCCGGGCGGTGGTTGCGGGATCGCTCATCGTCAGGCCCTCCGGCTCACAGGTAGCGGATCAGCGCGAAGCCGCCGACAAGGCCGACCACGAAGACCGTGAAGACGAGGCCGAGCCGCTGCTCGATGAAATGGCGGATCGGCGGCCCGAACAGGTAGAGCAGGCCGGCCACCGCGAAGAAGCGCAGGCCCCGCGCCAGCACGCTCGCCAGCATGAACACCGGCAGGCTCAGCCCCGTCGCGCCGCTGGCGATGGTGATCACCTTGTAGGGGAACGGGGTGACCCCGGCGATGAAGACGATCCAGGCGCCGTATTCGTTGAAATTGCCGCGGAAGGTCTCGAACTTGTCCATATAGCCGTAGAAGGTCAGGATCGGCTCGGCCATCTGCACGAACAGGAAGGCGCCGATGGCGTATCCCGCCGCCCCGCCCAGCACCGAGGTCACGGTGCACAGTGTCGCATAGGCGAAGGCGCGGGCGCGCTGCGCGATCACCATCGGGATCAGCAGGATGTCCGGCGGGATCGGGAAGAACGAGCTTTCGGCAAAGGACACGGCCCCGAGCGCCGCCGGTGCGTGGCGGCCCGAGGCGAGCGACATGGTCCAGTCGTAGAGGCGGCGCAACATGCCGCCTCATTAACCGGAAGCGGGCGACTTGTCATCCGACTTCCGCAGCGGCCGCAACCGCGATCCGGCACGGGACAAGCGTCATGTTTCAATTGACGGGGCAAGCGCGCCGGCTATGATCGCGCCGTTTCCCGCGGGCCCCCGTGGCGGAATTGGTAGACGCGACGGACTCAAAATCCGTTTCCCTAACCGGAGTGTCCGTTCGAGTCGGACCGGGGGCACCATCGGCCTTTGTTTCTCGCGCCGCCGTTTCTCGCGCAGCCGTTTTCCCCCGCGCCGCTCTGCCGCATCGCCCTCGCCGGAAACACAGGAGGACGCCATGCTTTCCCCCAAAGACCTTGCCGACGGTCCAGCCGACGACCTTGCCGCCCGCCGCGCCATCATCGACGCCTGCCTGAAGATGAACGCCACCGGCCTCAACCAGGGCACCGCCGGCAATATCAGCCTGCGCCATGGCGAGGGCTTCCTGGTGACGCCCTCGGGCATCCCTTACGAGGCGATGCGGCCCGAGCAGGTGGTGCCGGTGCATTTCGACGAGAGCTATTCGGGCGACTGGCTGCCTTCCTCCGAGTGGCGCATGCACTTCGACATCTACGCGACCCGCCCCGAGGCCGGCGCCGTCGTCCACACCCATTCGGTCCATGCGACGGCGCTGTCCTGCCTGCGCCGCGAGATCCCGCCGTTCCACTACATGATCGCGGTCGCCGGCGGGCGCACCCTGCGCACCGCCGACTATGCCACTTTCGGCACGCGCGAGCTGTCGCGGGCGATGCTGGCGGCGCTGGAGGGGCGCAGCGCCTGCCTGCTCGCCAATCACGGGATGATCTGCTTCGGCCAGACCCTCGACAAGGCGCTGTGGCTGGCCGGCGAGATCGAGACCCTGTGCCGGCAATATGTCATCGCCCTGACGGCCGGCGAGCCGGCGATCCTCACCGACACGCAGATGGACGAGGTGATCGCCCGCTTCGGCAGCTATGGCCGCCAGCCGGGCGAAGTCGCCGCCGGCGCGGTGCCGGCGGTGGAGGCGCCGCGGCACCGGCCGGCATCATAGAAGCGGGCGGGACCGTTTCCGATCCCGCCCGCCAGGTCGCGCCGCATCCTGTCGTCAAGCTGTTACTTGGTGATCACCTCGCCCGAGGGGCGCGGCGTCGTGGCGGTCTCCGGCGGCAGCACCGGATAGGTGATTTCCGGCATCTTGCCGGTCAGCGAGTGCAGGAAGGCGGTGATCGCCACCGCTTCCTCGTCGTTCAGCTCCTCGCCGAGCTGCGAGGAGCCCATGATCGCCACCGCCTCCTTGAGGTCCCACACCTTGCCGGAGTGGAAATACGGCGCGGTCACCGCGATGTTGCGCAGCGGGCTGGCGCGGAAGACATAGGAATCGTCCGCCGTCTTGGTCACCTCGAAGCGGCCCTTGTCGCCCTCGGGCAGCACCTCGGCGCCCGGCTTCTGCACCACGCCGAAGGGGTAGTAGCCGGTGCCGCCGACATTGATGCCGTTGTGGCAGGCGGCGCAGCCCTTGTCCATGAACAGCTCCAGGCCGGCCTTCTGCACATCGCTCAGGGCGGCGTCGTCGCCGTTGAGGAAGGCGTCGAACGGCGCCGGGGTGATCAATGTCGCCTCGAAGGCCTCGATCGCCTTGGCCATGTTGTCGAAGGTCACCGGCTCAGCTTCGCCGGGGAAGGCGGTCTCGAACCACGTCACGTAGTCGGGCATCGACACCAGCGTCGCCACCACCTGCTCCGGCGTGTTGGCCATCTCGACGCCGGCCTGCACCGGTCCCTTGGCCTGTTCCTTCAGGTCCTCGGCGCGGCCGTCCCAGAACTGGGCCTCGTTGAACACCGAGTTCAGCACGGTCGGCGCGTTGCGCGGACCCTTCTGCCAGCCATGGCCGATCGACGTCTCCAGGTTGTCGTCGCCGCCGGTCGCCAGGTTGTGGCAGGAATTGCAGGAAAACACGCCCGAGGCCGACAGGCGCGGGTCGAAGAACAGCGCCTTGCCGAGGAAGATCTTCTCCGGCGTGATCGGATTGTCGCGGACGGCCGGAACCGTCGAAGGCAGGGGCTTGAACACTTCGAGCGCGGCATCGCGCAACTCGTTCGCCACGGCCGGCCCGTTCAGGACGGCCAGGGCCGTGGAACATGCCAACAGGACGGGGATATAACGGGGCATAGCTGGCCACTCTCGTGATCGGTTAGCTCTCGACACCCGTCCTGTGTCACCGCGAGTTTAGGCGGCCCCGCCCCGGCGCCCTTGACGCAGATCAATACGGCTCCGCTTTTTGTGACTTTTCTAAAGTAGCCCCGCCCGGCCCAGGTTCCGGAACCGTTTCCGGCATCGGTGCGGGCCCCGTTTCCGGTTCTGTTTCCGGTTCTGTTTCCGGTTTTGGCGGCCGGTGGTAGCCCGGCCCCACCGTCAGCGGCCCGTCGGGCGAGGCGTCCGCGTCCAGCTCGCTCACCAGCGTGGTGCGCTGCACCTCCATCGGCTCGCGCCCGCCATAGGCGTAGAGCAGCAGCTCCACCTGATAGGGCTTGCCCTTGACGACGCCGGTGAGCGGCGGCGTTTCCAGCCCGTAGCGCTGCTCGCCGTGGCGCAGCCGCGTCTCCACCTCGATCGGCGCGCCGCCGGCCGGGTCCTCGAACCGCGCCAGCAGCCGCGATTGCGACGGCGTCGGCTTCTGCACCACCACGGTGATCCCGGCGCGGATCTCGCCGAGCCGGTAGTAGAACAGGAAGCCGCCGCCGGCGATCCGCACATGGGTCAGCTCCGCCTGTCGCCGCTGGTTGTCGACCACCAGCACCACCGCGATCACCGCCAGCACCAGCACCACCGCCGCCGCCCCGATGCGGAAGCCCCGCGTCGTCTCGAATTCGCGTATCGCCATCACCGCCTCCTCCCGGCGTTTCCAGCCGCGGCAGCAGACACCAAAACCCGGTCCGGCTCAAGCGGTCGGCGGGTAAGCCGGCAAATTAAGGCGCACTCAGCGCGCCTTTCTGGACAGGCTTTTCGAAACCGGCTACAGCCATCGTGAAGGATGCCGCAGACTGGCGGGCCGCAAGAGCAAAAACCACGGGCGAGGCAATGGACGCGCAGCGGGAAGTCGAACTGAAGCTGGAGCTTGCCAAGGCGGATCTGCGCAAGCTGAGGGCCGCGCCGGCCCCGCCCGGCTTCACCGCCGAGCCGGCGACGACCCGCGCCCTGCGCTCGATCTATTTCGACACGCCCGGCCATGCCCTGCGCCGGGCGAAGTGGTCGCTCAGGGTGCGCCGGGTCGGGCGCAAATGGGTGCAGACGGTCAAGGCCGGCACCGGCGTCACCGGCGGCCTGTCGCGCCCGCGCGAGGCCGAGGCGGAGGTCGCCGGCCCCGCCCCCGACCTCACCCTGATCCGCGAGCCGGCGATGCGCGAGGGCCTGTGGCAGGTGATCGACGGCGAACCGCTCGCCCCCGCCTTCGAGACGGTCATGCGGCGCACCACCCGCGTCTTCCGCCGCGAGGGCGACGAGACCTGCATCGAAATGGCGCTCGATGCCGGCGAGATCCGCGCCGGCGAGGCGGTCCAGCCGCTGTTCGAGGCCGAGCTGGAGCTGAAATCCGGCGATCCCGCCGCCCTGTTCGCCCTCGCCGGCAGCCTTCCCGCCCTTGCCGGCGCCCGTTTCTCGCGGCTCAGCAAGGCCGGCCGCGGCTATGCACTGGCCGCCGGCGACGAGACCGGGACCGCGCCCGTCACCGCCTGCGAGGCCGAGCTGACCCCCTGGACCGGGCTCGCCCCGGCCTTCCGCGCCATTCTCCTGTCCTGCATGGACCAGATCGCCGGCAATCGCGACGCGGTGCTCGAGCGCGACGACCCGGAAGGGCCGCACCAGTTGCGCGTCGGCCTGCGCCGCTTGCGCAGCGCGCTGAAGGTGCATCAGCCGCTGATCGATGCCGACGAGCGGCGGGCGCTCGATGCCGCCGCCCGCGATCTCGCGCTCAGCGTCGGCGAATTGCGCGACCTCGACGTGCTGGTGGAGGAGATCGTCGAGCCGGCGATGGCCGTCGCCCGTCTCGGCCCCGACACCGCGCTTCTGGACGATGCCGGCCTCGCCCGCCGGATCGAGGCGGAGCGCCGCGCGGTGCGCAAGGCATTGCGCGAGCAGCTCGCCGGCCCCGCCGTCAACGCGCTGCTGTTCCGCCTCGGCGCGCTGGCCCATGGCGCCGGCTGGCGCCAGGAAGAGCAGGACGCCGGATGGCGCAAAGACAAGAATGGCGCCGGATGGCGCCAGAACGGAAGTGACGCTGACGCGGCGGAGGCGAAGAGCGAGGCGGAGGCGAAAGCGGAGGCAACCGTCGGTCCCTTCGCCGCCGAGGCGCTGGAGAAGCGCTGGAAAGCCGCCGCCCGCCTCGCCGCGCGCATCGACGAGCTGAGCCTGGAGGAGCGTCACGACCTGCGCAAGGAGCTGAAGAAGCTGCGCTATGCGGTGGAGTTCTTCCGTTCCGCCTTCCCGGCGCGCAAGGTCAAGCCGTTCCTCGCCCGCCTCAAGACGCTGCAGGATGTCTTCGGCTATCTCAACGACGTGGTGATGGCCGGCAAGCTCGCCGGGCTGATCGCCGCCGGCGACCGCAAGCCGCCGGTGGAGACGGCGCTGGCCGCCGGCTTCGTGCTCGGCTGGCACGAGGCGCGCGCCGCCCATGCCTTCGACAATGCCCGCGCCCTGTGGGACGAGACCCGCCGCGCCCGCCGCTTCTGGCGCGGCTGACCCGCCGACACCCGCCGGCTGCCGGGTGTTCGATCTCGGTTACTCGATCGGCGCGCCCTCTTGCGGCGCCTCTTCCTGGCGCTGCCGCCGGCCGATGCCGAACGAGCCGAGAAAGCCGGACGGCAGGCCGAAGCCCTGTTCCACCGCCTCCAGCACCTCCTGGTCGTCGACCTTGCCGTCGAGCACCTTCTGCACGTCGATAGTGGTGTTGCCGCCGGTCGCCCGGCTGATCGCCTCGTTGGCGGCGCCGGTCAGCGCCTCGCGCGGCGAGCGCGCCTGCTGCACCGACTTGAACAGCCCGCCGCCCAGGCTTTCGAGCTGCTTCAGCGCCGCCTGCGGGTTTTCCAGGATGCCCTTGATGTCGGGATAGATCTGCGGCCGGTCCCAGGACCCGCGCACGATCACCGGCACGCCGAGCCCCTCCAGCTCGCGCGCCTCGCCCTTGGCCAGCGGCACCGGCGCCCCGCCCTCCAGGCTCGGCACCACGCGCGGCTCCAGCCGCCAGTCCAGCATCCGCTCGGGCATGTCGACCCGGCCCGTGCCACTCATCCGCACCAGGGGTCCGATCAGCGCCAGGTCCTCGGTCGCGGCGATGCCCCGGGTGATCGCGAAACTGGCGCCCAGCGCCGAGAAGTCCGTCTTCTGCGTCTCGTTCGAGGCCCAGCCGAGCAGCGTGTCCACCGTCAGGCCGCGCACCATGCGGGGAATGTTGATGCCGCGGATCGCTCCGTCGGCGAAGTCGAAACGGGCGGTGCCGTCGAGGCCGGAGACCAGTTCGTACTGGCTGACCCCGCGCGTGCGCACATCGAGCGCACTCGTCACCCGGCCCTCGATCCAGCCAAACCCGGCGATCGCGGTCAGGAACGGCCGGGCGCTCAGATCGCTCAAGGTGAAGCGTGCCGCCAGTTCCGGCACCTGCTGCGAGCCGTCGATCACCAGCACGCCGCTGCCCTGGCCGCCATAGAGCGCCATCTCGGCAAGCTCCGCCGACAGCCGTCCGTCCGCCAGCTTGAGGTCCAGCCGGCTCGGCCCGATCTCCAGCGTGTCGCGCACGATCTGCCTGGCCGACAGCGACAGCTCCGCATCCAGCGCCTTCAGCCCCGACAGGTCGATCGGCACCCGGCTCCACGAGCTTCCTTCCGCCCCCGGCACCCGCGCCTCGCTGCGCCCGCTCCCGGCATGGTCGGTGGCGGCCCGATAGGGATCGAGCCCCAGCCGGTCGAGCTCGAGCCGCGCCGTCAGCTTCGGCCTTGCGCCGAGGCGCAACTCGCCCTCGCCGCGCCCGGTCGTGTCGTCGAGCCGGATCTGCGCGCCGGTGAAGCGCAGCCCCTGCTCGCCCGCCGCCAGCCGGCCGGAGAAGGAGAACGGGCCGAGCCCGCCGCCCGGCGCCAGCGGCGTGCCGAGCCATGCGGCCAGCGCGCGCAAGTCCCGCGTTTCCAGCACCACATTGCCGTCGACCGAGCCGGACGGCGCGACGCTGCCCTCATAGCCGATCGCCACCTGCGATCCGGCGAGCCGCAGCGTCAGCGGCGTCGGCATGCCGGCCATCGCCAGCGCCGGCGTCGCCGATCCCTCGATGCGGAAGGCATCGCCCCGCCAGGTCAGCCCGCCGCTCACCGACACCGGCGCGTCGAGGCCGGCGAAGTCGATGGCGACCGCCAGGTCCTCGATCCGCCGCGCCGCCGCATCGTCGCCGATCGGCGAGGGCAGCGACAGGCCGGAAATGCCGCCGCCGGCCAGCGACAGCCGGCCCGAGGCGTCGAGCGATCCGAGCAGCGCCGCGGTGTCCGCGCCGCGCGCGGCAAAGCGCAGCGATCCGCCCAGCGTGCCGCGCGCCTCCTCGCCGCGTCCGGCCAGCGCCAGCAGCGTCTCCAGCCGCGCCTCGGCGATCTCCAGCCGGCCGCTCACCTCCGGCTCGCCGGCCAGCGCGACGGTCGCCGTCGAGCGCAGGCTCGCGCCGGCCAGTTGCGCCTCCAGCGCGCTGATCTCGATGGTCTCCGGGCTTGCCGCCACGTCGGCGCTCAGCCGATAGGCGCCCGGCTCGCGCGGCAGGCTGGTGCCGAAGGCGGCCAGCGTCGCGCCCAGTTCCTTGCCCTCGGCGGTGATCCGCAGGCGGCTGCGGTCCTGCGGCGCCACCTCGCCGACGACACGGGTCTGCGCGCCCGCCGCACTCAGCGTCAGGTCGACCGCCGAGGCGCCGCCATTGGCGAGCCGCATCGGCGCCGCCACCGTTCCGGCAAGCTGCATCGCCACGCCGCGAAACCCGAGCCCGCCCTCCAGCGTCAGCGCGTCGGAGAGCGAGGGCAGGCTCAGCACCAGGTTGAGATCGTCCGCCTCGTGGCGGGTGCCGTCGCGGCGGTCGGAATAGATCAGCCGGCCGCCAGCGATTTCCAGCCGGTCGACGCCGATGCGCGCCAGCGCCATGCCGTCGCGGGCGATGTCGCCGATGGCCGGCGCCGCGCCCTCCGCCGGCACCCGCGCCTCGCTGCCCGCCGCCGCCACCGTTGCCGCCCGCGTCTGCGGCGCCGTCTCGCCATTGCTGTCGGCGATCGCCTGCGTCGCCGCGCTCCAGCGGTCGGCCGGGAAGCCGCCCGAATTGCCGCCCGAACGGCTGCCCGACGTGCTGGCGCCGGTATCGTTCGTCGCCACCGCCGCCGCCGCCAGCGGCCTGTCGGCAGCCCAGTTCGGCCGTCCCGCCTCGTCGATCTCGATGCTGACCACCGGCGCGTCGAGCCGCACATGGGTCAGGCGGATGTCGCCGCCGAACAGGCCCTGCCAGGCGAGGCCGAAATCCACCGTGCCGGCGCGCAGGATCTCCCCCGCCCCGCCGGCGGCGATGCCGACATTCTCCGCGCTCATCCGGAAGCCGGGCAGCAAGGACAGGCCGACCGGCCCGTCGAGGCGCAGCCGCCAGCCGGTCCGCTCCTCGATCTGGCTCACCAGTTCGTCGCGGATCGCATCCTTGGGTAGGAGCAGCGGCACCACGAAGGCGGTGGCCAGCAGGAGGAAGAGCAGGCTGCCAAGGCCCGCGAGCGCGCGTTTCAAACCAGGTCTCCCGATGGACGAATCAGCGCCAGTCTACGCCAAAGCGTGTCGACAGAATGGCGCGATCGCCCGCGCGGCAAAGGGTTCGCCGCGGCGGCTGCGGGCCGGGACCAGTGCGGCATGGACATTTTCCGCCGGATTGCCGATGCTGGCCCGGTTGCGGACGGCACCGGAGGGGATATGTTTTCGGCTTTGAAGCGGTTTCTGCGCGGCGCGGTGACGGGCGAAAGCGGCGAGCTCGTCTTCGCCGAGGACGACCACCGCCTCGCGGCGGCAGCCTTGCTCGTGCATGTGATTTCCGTCGACGGCGTCGTCGACGACGCGGAGCGGACGGCGCTGACCGAGGTGCTGCGCGCCAATTACCAGTTGACCCCCGAGATGACCGGCGACCTGATCAAGGCCGCGACCCGGCGCGACAACGAGGCGGTCGACCTCTACGGCTTCACCTCGGTGCTCAAGCGCAGCCTCGACCTGGAGGGGCGGCTGAAGATCATCGAGATGATGTGGGAGCTGGTCTATGCCGACGGCGTCGTCCACGAATTCGAGGACAACACGATCTGGCGCGTCGCCGAACTGCTCGGCATTTCCTCGCGCGACCGGCTGGCCCTGCGCCGCAAGGTCGCCGGCGATGCCCCCACCGGCTCCGGCGAGGGGGCCGACGATGCCTGACCGGCTGCCCTCTCGACGCCCTGCCGCATTGCGATATAAACTGGCGACATGATCCCCGATCCCAAAGAGCCGGCCGAACGACCGAAGGTGCTCGTCGTCCTGCATCAGGAGACGTCGACGCCCGGCCGTGTCGGGCAGGAGCTGCTGCGCCGCGGCTTTGCCCTCGACATCCGCCGGCCGCGCTTCGGCGACCTCCTGCCGCAGACCCTCGCCGGCCATGCCGGCGTCGTCGTCTTCGGCGGGCCGATGAGCGCCAACGACACCGACGCCTTCATCGCCCGCGAGACCGACTGGCTCGACGTGCCGCTGCGCGAGGAAAAGCCGTTCCTCGGCATCTGCCTCGGCGCCCAGATGCTGGCGCGCAATCTCGGCGCCCGCGTCTACGGCCATGACGACGGGCTCGTCGAGATCGGCTATTACGACCTGGAAGCGACCGAGGCCGGCCGCCGGCTGATGCCGAAATGGCCGGGCAAGGTCTATCAGTGGCACCGCGAGGGCTTCGACCTGCCGGCCGGCGCCGAGCTGCTCGCCACCGGCGACACCTATCCCAACCAGGCGATCCGCGTCGGCCCCTGCGCCTATGGCATCCAGTTCCATCCCGAGCTGACCTATCAGATGATGGTGCGCTGGACGACGCGCGGCGCCCCGCGCATGGCCCTGCCCGGCGCCCGCAACCGGCGCGACCATTTCGCCGGCCGCTTCGCCTTCGATCCGGCGGTAAAGGCCTGGCTCGACGCCTTTCTCGACCGCTGGATCGGCCGCGCCGACACCTGCACGTCCGCCCAGAGTGCCCCCCAGATGACCCAGGCGGCCGAGTAGGGCGGCCGGCCCGCCGCTCGCTCGTTGCTGTCTTCGCCCCGTCTCGCCTTTATCGCTGTCTCGCTGGAGCGCCTTCCGATGTGCGGAATTGCCGGCATCTATGCCCCTCTCGGCTCGCCCGCCCTCGCGCCATCGGCGCTTGCCGCCATGGGCGAGGCGATCCGCCATCGCGGCCCCGACGCCGGCGACATCTGGCGCGACATGGACGCCGGCATCGGCCTCGTCCATCGCCGCCTGTCGATCCTCGACCTCAGCCCGGCCGGCGCCCAGCCGATGCATTCGCCCTGCGGCCGCTACGTCATCTCCTACAATGGCGAGATCTACAATTACCTCGAGTTGCGCCGCGAATTGGAGGAGGCCGGCCTTGCGCCCGACTGGCGCGGCCATTCCGACACCGAGGTGCTGCTCGCCGGCATCCGCGCATGGGGCCTTGCCGAGACCCTGAAGCGCACCGCCGGCATGTTCGCCATCGCCCTGTGGGACCGCGAGCGCCGGGTGCTGTCGCTTTCCCGCGACCGTTTCGGCGAGAAGCCGCTGCATGTCGGCCTGTTCGGCGGCGAGATCGCCTTCGCCTCGGAGATCAAGGCGCTGCGCACCCATCCCGCCTGGACCGGCGAGATCGACCGCCAGGCCATCGCCCTGTGCCTGCGCCACGGCTATATCCCCGCCCCGCGCACCGCCTTCACCCAGGCGGTGAAGATCGCGCCCGGCACCATCGTCGAGATCGACGCGGGCGCGCTCGCCCCCGATAGCTGGCGCGTCATCCCCTGGTGGGACACGCTGGAAGAGGCGCGCATCGCCCGCCGCAACCGCTTTTCGGGGAGCGATGCGGAGGCCGTCGACCAACTCGACGAGTTGCTGCGCGCCTCCGTCGCCCGGCAGATGATTTCCGACGTGCCGCTCGGCGCCTTCCTGTCGGGCGGCATCGATTCCTCCACCATCGCCGCGATGATGCAGTCGCTGAGCGCCGTGCCGGTCGAGACCTTCTCCCTCGGCTTCCACGACAAGGCGACCAACGAGGCGGAGTTCGCCCGCGCCGTCGCGAACCATCTCGGCACCCGCCACAACGAGATCTATCTCACCGGCGAGGAGGCGCGCGACCTCGTCGAGAAGATGCCGGACGTCTACGACGAGCCCTTCACCGACCAGTCGCAACTGCCGACCTACATGGTCGCCCGCTTCGCCCGCAGCCGGGTCACCGTCAGCCTGTCGGGCGATGCCGCCGACGAGTTGTTTGCCGGCTACGGACGTTACCATTCCATCGACCGGCAGTGGCAGGGCACCCTGTCCGCGCGCATCGGTCGCGCCGCCCGCCGCGCCTATGTCTCGGCCCAGCTTGCCGGCCTCGTCGCCCCGGCCGAGCGGCTCGGCCTGTCGCGGATCGGGCGCAGGAGCCCGGCCGGCCTGCGCCTGCGGCTGGAGGAAAAGCTCGCCGGCCTCACCGCCCGTTCGGCGGTCGCCGCCTATGAGCGCAAGTTCACGCTGATGGACACCGCCCACCGGCTGGTGCCCGGCAGCACACGCGAAACCCATCCGCTCGCCGACACGGTGGCGCAGGAAACCGGCTGGAGCGTTCTGGAACAGGCGAGCCTGCTCGACCTCGTCCACTACCTGCCCGACGACATCCTGGTGAAGGTCGACCGCGCGGCGATGGCGCATGCGCTGGAAACCCGCGTGCCCTTCCTCGATCCCGCCGTGGTCCGCTTTGCGCTGTCGCTGCCCGACCGGGTGCGGCTGATGGGCGGCCAGCGCAAGGGCGTGGTCAGGCAGGTGCTCGGCCGCTATGTCCCCGCCGCCCTGTGGGACCGGCCGAAGCGCGGCTTCGGCATTCCGAGCGCCGACTGGCTCAAGGGCCCGCTGCGCCCGCTCGCCGAGGACATGTTCTCGCCCGCGCAGATCGCCCGCCTCGGCCTGCTCGACGAGGAGCTGGTGCGCCTGTTCTGGGACGATTTCCTGGCCGGTGACCGCCGCCGCGCCAACATGGTCTGGGCGATGTTCGTGGTGCAGTTCACCCTCTCGCGCCACACGCGCTGAGGGCACCTCTGGGTCGGCTCGGCGCTGCGCTTGGCCGGGACGACCTCCGAGGAGGAGGCCCGACCTCGCATCCCCTCGGCCGTCACACCGGGCAAGCGTAAGCGCGACCCGGTGCCCATTGGCTGCCAGAGCAGTGGCAACAGCGCGCGGGCAATGCCCCCGCGCGCCCTTCTCCCCCCTTGAGGGGGAGATGTCGGCGCAGCCGACAGGGGGGGGGGAGCCACAACCGCGACGGAGCGCGCCCCACCACCGCCGGGGCTCCCCGGTCCCGGATCTTCGGCCTTCGGCCTCGTCCGGGAAGACGCCAGGAGAGGGTGGAGCGACGAGCGCAGCCGCGAGTTGCAACAAGCGCCCTCCGCCTCACACCGGCTGAGGATACCAATGGTTCCCGGCTCTGCGCTGGCGCGCGGCCGGGATGACGTCCTGAGAGAGGTGGCACGGCTTCGCATCCCCTCGGCCGTCACCCCGGCCAAGGCGACGCCGCGCGCCGGGGCCTATTGGCTTCCAGAGCGGCAGCAACAACGCGCAGGCGTGACAGCCGCGAGTGTCGCCCGCCCGTCCTCGCACGACCCTCGCGGTTCGTCATCCCGGGCAAGCGAAGCGCGACCCGGGACCGGCGAGCCGGGGGCCTGACGACGGCACTCCCGAAAGGCCCCACCACCGCCGTGCCTCCCCGGTCCCGGATCTTCGGCCTACGGCCTCGTCCGGGAAGACGCAAGGAGAGGGTGGAGCGACGAGCGCAGCCGCGAGTTGCAACAAGCGCCCTCCGCCTCACACCTGCCGAGGGCGCCAATGGTTCCCGGCTCTGCGCTGGCGCGCGGCCGGGATGACGTCCTGAGAGAGGAGGCCCGACCTCGCATCCCCTCGACCGTCACACCGGGCAAGCGAAGCGCGACCCGGTGCCCATTGGCTGCCAGAGCAGTGGCAACAGCGCGCGGGCAATGCCCCCGCGCGCCCTTCTCCCCCCTTGAGGGGGAGATGTCGGCGCAGCCGACAGAGGGGGGTGAGCCACAACCGCGACGGAGCGCGCCCCACCACCGCCGGGGCTCCCCGGTCCCGGATCTTCGGCCTACGGCCTCGTCCGGGAAGACGCAAGGAGAGGGTGGAGCGACGAGCGCAGCCGCGAGTTGCAACAAGCGCCCTCCGCCTCTCACCCGCTGAGGGTGCCAATGGATCCCGGCTCTGCGCTGGCGCGCGGCCGGGACGACCTCCGAGGAGGAGGCCCGCCCTCGCACCGCCCTCGCGGTTCGTCATCCCGGGCAAGCGAAGCGCGACCCGGGACCGGCGAGCCGGGGGCCTGACGACGGCACTCCCGAAAGGCCCCACCACCGCCGGGGCTCCCCGGTCCCGGATCTTCGGCCTACGGCCTCGTCCGGGAAGACGCAAGGAGAGGCATTCGCGTACAAGCCTCAGCGGAAAAACCCCCTCAGGCGAGGCGGCCGAACAGCCGCAGCCGGCTGATGCCGCCGTCGGGATGGATGTTGAGGCGCACATGGGTGACCGGGCCGAGCGGTCGCACCGCCTCCGCGCCGATGTCGTGGATCGCGTCGGCGGAGAGTTTCGTGCGCCCGACCAGTTCCTCCCAGAACATCGAGGAGGTGACGATGGCCCGGTCGAGATCGCCGGTCATGCCGGCAAGATCGGCTGCCTGCATCGAGCAGCTTTCCGGGAAATTGCCCTTGTAGAAGGCCGTGTCGACGCTGGCCCGCCCGATGATGCCGCGCGCGCCCAGTTCGACGATGATCCAGTCATGCCCCGGCTCGCGGCGCCGGCGGGTCTCCCAGCCGTCGCCCATGTTGAGCCCGCGTCCCGGCGCCAGCATCCGGTGATAGGCGCCGTAATGCGCGTCGGAAAACGCGACGATGCGCGCCCCGTTCAGCGCCGAGGCAAGGTCCAGCTCCGCAGCGCCCGCCGCCTGCCGGTCGAGCTCCGGCCGGCCATAGACGCGAAGGCGCGCAACGCCGCCGTCGGGATGGATGTGCAGCCGCACATGGGTCCACACGCCGGCGTCACTACAGGCGAAATAGTGGTGGGCGCTCGGTCCGAGCGGCGACATCGGCACCAGCTCGGTCCACCGGGTCCCTGCGTCCGGCTCGCCGGCACAGGCGGCGGCCTCGATGCGGCAGGCCGGCGGGTAGTTGCCGGTGAAATGCGAGGTGTCGACATCGAAGCCGGTGATGCGGCCGCGCACGGCCAGGCGCACCACCGCGATGTCGTGGCCCGGCCCCCGGCGGCGGCGCGATTCCCAGCCGTCCATCCACTTGCCGTTGTCGTCGTAGCGATCCGGATAGAACACCGCCGCATCGTCCGCGAGCATCCGCGAGACCTCGGCGAAGAAGTCGTCGGTGACCGACACCGCGGCCGCCCCAAGGCCGGCGGAGGCGAGGTTGATGTCCTTGCGGGCGAAGTCCGGACGGCTGTCCGGCTGAGGAGACGTCATGACAGGGTCCTTCATGATAAGACGCGCGGGCGGCGCGCCGAAAAGGGCGACAGAAACCCGGCTCAGCCGGGAACGAGATCCTTGAGCCGCAGCAGCGCGATCCGCTCCACCTGGGCACAGGCGGTCGCAAACTCGGCAGCCCGGTCGTTGCCGACGCGCGCCTCGAAATTCTCCAGGATCTCCGCCTTGCTGCGGCCCTTCACCGCCAGGATGAAGGGAAAGCCGAAGCGGGAGGTGTAAGCCTCGTTGAGGGCGGTGAAGCGGGCGCGCTCCGCATCGGTCAGCGCGTCGAGCCCGGCGGAGGCCTGCTCGCCGGCGGACTCCGCCGTCAGGCGCTTCGCCGCCGCCAGCTTGCCGGCAAGATCGGGATGGGCGCGCAATACGGCGAGCCGTTCCTCCTCGCTCGCCGCGCGGAACTCTGCAACCAGCCGCGCATGCAGACCCGCGGCCGTATCGGCGTCCGGTCCCGCCCCCTTGGCCAGCCCCTTCGCCAGGGCCCGCTCGGCGATCCACGGCGAGTGCTCGAAGACCCCGCCGAACCGGGCGAGAAAGGCGGCGCGGTCCAAGCTTGAGGGACGCGTCGCGGAAGACGGATCGGGATGCTCGCTGACGGTCACGGACGGGTTCTCCGGATGGGTTGGTCTATTGGTAATGCAAAACAATGACCACCTCTTTCAAAATTTTCTTGAAAGACATGTCCGCCGCGCCGGGGCTTGCTACCTTACTCAGGGCGCGCCGCCACCCTTGTCCCCGTTTGCGCGAGAGTGATGCGAGTTTGCGACGGATTTTGCGCAGCTTTCTCGAAATCTCGCAAAATCCGTCGCAAACCCGCGCAAATTCCGCCGATTTCAGCGAATACTTCAACCGGATTCCGGTTCTTTTCGGGGCGGACGGGGATAGATTCGGCCTCGATTTGCCCCCCCGCCGGCAGGAAAACGCCCCGTGGCGCCGATTTGTGCCCACGCCACTCCCGGTCCGGCATGCAGCCGATCCCCGCTCAGTCCCCTCCTCAGTCTCCGGCAAGGGCGGCATCGACCGCCGCCTTGCAGCCCGCCGTCACGAAGTCGATGAACAGGCGGATCTTCGGGTCCTGGTAGCGCTTGTGCGGATAGAGGCAGGCGAGCTGCACCGGCAGCGGCGGCGTCGTGCGGCAGACCTCGACCAGCCGCCCGGCGCGCAGGTGATGCGCCACCTCGAATAGCGGCTTGTTGACGATGCCGCAGCCGGCAAGTGCCCAATCGGTGAGCACGTCGCCGTCGTCGGATTCGAACGGCCCCGACACTTCATGGCGCTCCGGCCCGTTCGGACCCTGGAGCGTCCAGTTGAATTCGCTGGTGCCGGGAAAGCGCAGCAGCAGGCAGGAATGGCGGCCGCGCACCAGCTCCGCGCCGCTTTCCGGCGTGCCATGGGCGGCCAGATAGGCGGGCGCGGCGCACAGCACCCGCGCGCAGTCGACGACGGGGCGCATCTTCAGGGCCGAATCGGCCGGCTGGCCCAGCACGAAGGCGATATCCAGCCCCTCGCCCAGCACGTCGACCTTGCGGTCGGACAGCCGCAGCCGCACGTCGATATCCGGATATTCCGCCTTGAACGCCGGGATCAAGGGCGCCACCAGCCGCCGGCCGAGGCCGAGCGGGGCGGCGACGAAGATCGAGCCGCGCGGATGGCGGGCGACATCGGCCACCGCCGCCTCCGCCTCCTCGATGGCGTCGAGGATCTTCACCGCGCCCTTGTAGAAGATCGCCCCGTGCTCGGTCGGCGTCAGCTTGCGCGTCGTGCGGTTGAACAGGCGCACGCCGAGATGCTTTTCCAGCTCGCCGATGCGGCTCGACACCACCGCCGGCGAGACCCGCTGGTCGCGCGCCGCCGCCGACATCGAGCCGAGATCGACAGCCCGCACGAAAACCCGGAGAGTGTTCACATAGGACATGGGCGGCTCGTATCGCTTTCAAGAAATTCTTGATAGTGATCGAAGCATATCGCGACTTTTTTGCAAATCGCGGATCTGCCACTCTCGCGCGACATCCCGCCTGGCGATCTGCGGGCGGTTGGCACGTTTCGTGATTGGGATTGACGCGCAGCCGGCGGCCGGCGCAGTGGCTCGGGGCGCGGCCCCTTGGGAGGGAAAGAGTTATGGAAGTGGCGATTGCCTGGGACTGGCTGTCCTTCGCCTTGCGCTGGCTGCATGTGGTGACGGCGATCGCCTGGATCGGCTCGTCCTTCTATTTCATCGCCCTCGATCTCGGCTTGCGCAAGGCACCCGACCTACCCCCTGGCGCCCATGGCGAGGAATGGCAGGTCCATGGCGGCGGCTTCTACCATATCCGCAAATATCTGGTTGCGCCCGCCACCCTTCCCGAGCACCTGACCTGGTTCAAGTGGGAGAGCTACGCCACCTGGCTCTCCGGCTTCGCGCTGATGTGCGTCGTCTATTATGCCGGCGCCGATCTCTACATGATCGATCCGTCCGTGATGGAGCT
Organism: Stappia sp. TSB10P1A; assembly: GCF_900185725.1. GTDB lineage: Bacteria > Pseudomonadota > Alphaproteobacteria > Rhizobiales > Stappiaceae > Stappia. The sequence continues at coordinate 57,312 of NZ_FYAU01000003.1, forward strand.
GTCGCGGCCGGGCGCCATCGCGCTCTCCATCGCCTCCATCGCCTTCGGCTGGATCGTCTACGACCTGCTCTGCCGCTCGCCGCTGGGGCGCAGCACCACCGGCTTGATGCTGCTGCTCTACGTCGTGCTGGTCGCCATGGCCTGGGGCTACACCCAGGTCTTCACGGGCCGCGCCGCCTTCCTGCATCTCGGCGCCTTCACCGCCACCATCATGTCGGCCAATGTCTTCCTGCTGATCATCCCCAACCAGAAGAAGGTGGTCGCCGCGCTGCTGGCCGGTCAGACGCCGGACTCTTCGCTTGGCGCCCAGGCCAAGCAGCGCTCGCTGCACAACAATTACCTCACTCTCCCCGTCGTCTTTTTGATGCTGTCCAATCATTATCCCCTGGCCTTCGCGACGCAGTACAATTGGGCGATCGCCTCGCTGGTTTTCCTGATGGGCGTCACGATACGGCACTTCTTCAACACCACCCACGCCCGCAAGGAAGCGCCGTGGTGGACCTGGTTCGTCACCGCCGCGCTCTTCCTCGCCGTCGTCTGGCTGTCGACCCTGCGCCCGGACGAAGAGGCGGGCGACACGGCACAGACCTATCGCCGGCTGCCGCCGCAGATCGCCCGCTTCGTCGATGACGGGCATTTCGAGGCGGCCCGCGACACGGTGCTGACGCGCTGCTCCATGTGCCATGCGGCCGAGCCCTTGTGGGAGGGAATGGCGGCAGCGCCCAAGGGCGTGCGGCTGGAAAGCGACGAGGAAATCGCCGCCCATGCCCGCGAGATCTACCTGCAGGCCGGCATCACCCATGCGATGCCGCCGGCCAACATCACCTCGATCGAGCCGGACGAGCGCGCCATCCTCGCGGCCTGGTATCGCAGCGCCACGTCCCGCTGACATCGTGTGAGGCGATGCAAGCCTGCAACAGGGCGACGCAAGCCGGTCACAATGCCGCGAAATCGCTTCTTGGTAAGGGTTCGGTCAGCTAAACCGGATTACACAAGTCTTCTCAGACGCCGACAGCCGGAGCAGGCCCGACCGCCATGCGCAAGACCTCCCTCGTTTCCGCCCTCACCGCCACCGCCCTTCTGGCCGGTGCGAGCCTTGCCGCTCCCTCCGCCCTTGCCCAGGACGGCATGGCGGCGCCGCAGGACATGCCGCTGCCGTCGAAGCAATATGTGATCGACGTCGGCGTCGGCGCCCTGGTCTCGCCGAAATACGAAGGCGCGGACAAGATGATGGTGTCGCCGCTGCCGATCATCTCCTTCGGCCGCTTCTATCTGCCGGGCCTCGGCCAGGTCTCGGACGGCGAGAAGACCACCCGCGGCTTCTTCGTCTTCCCCTCGATCAACTTCCTGGGCGAGCGCAAGGCCTCCGACAGCGTCAAGCTGACCGGCACCAAGAAGATCGACTGGGCGCTGGAACTGGGCCTTGGCGCCGGCTTCCGCTACGACTGGTTCAGCGCCTTCGTCGAGCTTCGCCAGGGCATGAACGGCCATACCGGCCAGGTCGGTCAGGTCGGCGCGGACATCATCCTCAATCCGATGGAGCGGCTGGAACTTGCCTTCGGCCCGCGCGCCGACTTCGCCAGCGGCAAATACATGAGCACCTATCTCGGTGTCACCGCCGCCGAGGCGGCCGCCTCGCTCGGCAACCTGACGCCCTACACGATCGGCGGCGGCTTCAAGTCCGTCGGCCTGTCCGGCCGCGCCAGCTACGCGGTCACCGACACCACCGCGCTGCATCTGCAGGCCGGCTGGGACCGCTATATCGGCGATGCCCGCAAGAGCCCGATCGTCCGCCGCGGCCACGAGAACCAGTTCTCCGTCGGCGTCGGCGTCACCTATCGCTTCGCCTTCGACCTGTTCGACTGACGAAACGACCGGGACCGGCGGCATTCCGATGCCGGATCACGGCCGCCTTCCTCCGCGCATCGACGACGAGCAGGACCTCGCCGTCGGTCTTGCCGCGCTGCTTGTCCTCGCGCCGGATCTCGGCCGCCTCGCCGCCGCCGGCGACCCGCTGCCGCTGCGCCGCCACCCGCCGACCTTCGCCGAGCTTGCCCGCATCGTCACCGCGCAGCAGGTCTCGCTGGCCAGCGCCGCCGCCATCTACGGCCGGCTGGAAACCCTGATCGCCCCGTTCGAAGCCGAAACCGTCTTGCGCCTTGCCGACGACGACCTCGGCCAGGCCGGCCTGTCGCGAGCCAAGATCGCCAGCTTTCGCACCATTGCCGAGGCCGTCGCCGGCGGCCTCGACCTCGCCGGTCTCGTCGACCTGCCGGCGGAGGAGGCCCGCGCCCGTCTCGTCTCCTTGCGCGGCATCGGGCCGTGGACGGCGGATGTCTTCCTGCTGTTCTGTGCTGGGCACCCGGATGTCTTTCCCGCCGGCGATGTCGCCCTGCAGGAAGCCTTGCGCGATGCCCTTGCGCTGGACGCCCGGCCCAGCACCCGCGAGGCGGAGCGGCTCGCCCGGCGCTGGTCGCCCTGGCGCGGCGTCGCCGCGCGGCTGCTTTGGGCGCATTACCGCCGCCTCACCGGCCGCGGCACCGGCCTGCCGGTGTGATCAGCCCCGGCTGTTTTCGTTCTTGTTCTTGTTCTGGCTCTTGTTCTCGTCCTTGCCGAGCCCGACACGCGCCGCCTCCCGGTGCTCCTCCCGCATATGGCTGCCGATCAGTGCCAGCACGCCGAGCAGCACGCTGGCATCGTCGGTAAAGCCGATGCCGAGGATCGCATCGGGGATCAGGTCGAAGGGCATGACGAAATAGGCAAGGCCGGCAAAGATCGTGCCGCGCACGCGCACCGGCGTCGCCGGGTCGATGGCGCAGTAATAGGCGGCGATGACATCCTCCATGAACGGGATCTGCCGCGCCGCCTTGCGCGCCACCTTGAACAGGCGCGCGCCGACCCGCTCCTCTCGGCCCTCTTCGGGGCCGAGGAATTCGGGATTGATGCCGAGATCGTCGTAGCGTGCCGCCATGCCTGCCGTCTCCTTGCCGGACCTCATCAAGGTCCTGCGGACAGCCCCCCGACGGGCCGGAACGGCCCGCATTACCCTAGAATTGGGCCGGAACGGCCCGCATTACCCTAGAATTGGGCCGGAACGGCCCGCGCCCGCCCCTTATGTGGGGCGGGCGCGGTGCATTTTCAAAGATCCGGGCGAGAAAGGCCTGAGCCGGCCGCCACGAGAGCCGTCAGTGGCGGAAGTGCCGCATGCCGGTGAAGACCATGGCGAGCCCGGCCTCGTCGGCCGCCGCGATCACGTCCGCATCGCGCATCGAGCCGCCCGGCTGGATCACCGCTGTCGCCCCGGCGGCAGCCGCTGCCAGCAGGCCATCGGCGAAGGGGAAGAAGGCATCGGAGGCCACCACCGAGCCGATCGTGTTCGGCCGGTCGGCACCGGCCGCCTCCGCGGCGTCCTCGGCCTTGCGCGCAGCGATGCGGGCGCTGTCGATGCGGCTCATCTGGCCGGCGCCGATGCCGGCGGTCGCGCCCTCGCGCACATAGACGATGGCGTTCGACTTGACGTGCTTGGCGACGCGGAAGGCGAACTTGAGATCGGCCATCTCCTGTTCGCTGGGCGCGCGCTTGGTCACCACCTTGAGGTCGAGATCCTCCACCGTACCGGTGTCGCGATCCTGCACCAGGAGACCGCCGGCCACCGACTTGACGATGCGGGCGCCGGCGCGCGGGTCGGCGAGGCCGCCGGTGATCAAAAGGCGCAGGTTCTTCTTGGTGGCGACGATGGCGAGCGCCTCGTCGCTGGCCTCCGGCGCGATGATCACCTCGGTGAAGATCTTGACGATCTCCTCGGCCGCGGCCGCGTCCAGCTTGCTGTTGAGCGCGACGATGCCGCCGAAGGCGGAGACCGGATCGCAGGCCAGCGCCTTCAGATAGGCCTCCTTCAGGCTCGCGCCCATCGCGACGCCGCAGGGGTTGGCGTGCTTGATGATGGCGACCGCCGGCGACACGCCCGGATCGAACTCGCTGACCAGTTCGAAGGCGGCATCCGTGTCGTTGATGTTGTTGTAGGACAGTTCCTTGCCCTGCACCTGGCGGGCGGTGGCGACGCCGAAGCGCCGCTCCGGCGTCAGGTAGAACGCCGCCTTCTGATGCGGGTTCTCGCCATAGCGCATGACGGAAGCGAGACGTCCGCCAAAGGCGACATGGGCCGGCGCGTCCTCGCCGATGGCGGCGGCGAACCAGTTGGAAACCGCCGCGTCATAGGCCGCCGTGCGGGCGAAGGCCTTCTGCGCCAGCCGCTTGCGCAGCGCCAGCGGTACCTGGCCGTCGTTCTCGCCGAGCGCCTCGATCACCTCGGCATAGTCGGCCGGATCGCTGACCATCGTCACATAGGCGTGGTTCTTGGCCGCGGCGCGGGTCATCGCCGGACCGCCGATGTCGATGTTCTCGATGGCGAGCGCGAAATCGGCGCCGGAGGCGACCGTCTCCTCGAAGGGATAGAGATTGACGCAGACGAGATCGATGCCGGTAATCCCGTGGTCTTTCATCGCCGCGGCATGCTCGGCATCGTCGCGAATGGCGAGCAGCCCGCCATGCACCGCCGGATGCAGCGTCTTGACGCGCCCGTCCATGATCTCGGGAAAGCCGGTGACTTCCGAAATGTCGAGCACCGTCAGTCCGGCATCGGACAGCGTCTTGCGCGTGCCGCCGGTGGAGACCAGTTCGACGCCGAGGCCGGCCAGGGCGGTCGCGAACTCGACGAGGCCCGTCTTGTCCGAGACGGAGAGCAGCGCGCGCCTGACGCGAACGAGATCGGGAACGGGGATGCGTTTCGACACCACGGCCATTGCGGAGGGTCCTTCGGGTTTTCGGCGGGACAGTGATGTTGGTGCGCCTAGCACGAAGCGCGGAAAACCGGAAGCCGACGAAGGGGGATTGGGTAAAAAATGCGCAAGGCGCGGCAGAAGGCCGCTCTGGCTACAGGTCCAACTCGCCGCTGGCCGTGTCGCTGACCCGCCGCCGCATCGCCCGCCCGGACGCGGTGCGGCAGAACTGCCAGGCCGCCTCCCGGCGATGGGCAAGCCGGCCGTAGAGCACGATCTGCTCGCAGCGCCGATGGCCGGAACTGTCGGAGAGATAGATGGATTCCTCGATGGCCATCTCACAGCCCGGCGCGGCGAACTCCCACGCCTCGCCATCCGGCGCCACCAGCAGGATGCCGGTACCCGAGCGGATCGAGCTGGCCTTGATCGAGGGGTGCAGGTGGAAACGGATGGCGAACTCGTGGTCGCGGCCGATCCGCCCGGTGGGCAGGAAGCGGTCTATGCCGTCCAGCACGCTGCCGTCCTGCGACAGGGTGATGTCGCGCTCGTGGACGATGCGCATGCTGTCCTGGTAGCCGTTGTGGCTGGCGACGATGCGCACGCCGGCCGGCCCCTCCTCGCGCTCCACCGGCACGCTGGTCGGCCCGGTGAGGATCGGCGCGCCGAGCCAGCCGCCGAAGCGGCTCTCCGGCAGGAAGCGGGCCGAGGAGGTGTCGTCGAGGGTGGCGGTGGAATGGGCGGCCGTTGCCCGCGAAACCGCGCGCCAGGCGCCGCGCTCGCTGTTCGACACGCCGCAATTGACGATGATGCGGGTGCGCCGCGACGACATCTCGAAGGACAGGCACCCGGCATGGGCGGTCAGGCTCAGCGCCGGCTCCGGCGGCACGCCGGTGTCCATCAGCAGTAGGGTGTCACCGCAGGCAACGCGCTGGTAGCCCGAATGCGGTGCGTTGCCCGGCGGGCCGCCGCGCGCGTCGTCATAGGCCAGGATCGTCGCGACGAGGTCCGCCGGCGTCGCGCCCATGCCGTTGAAATGCGCGAAGGTGCCGTCGCCATGGCGGAAGAAGCGGATCATCGGCATCATCCGGTCGATCGCCTGCATCACCGTCGGCGAGGCCGGCATGCCCTGCACCATCAGCGCCTGGCGCACCGGCAGCAGGTCGACGAGAATATCCAGCAGCGCCGCCGGATTGCGCGAGACGTGACCGCCATCGGCGAGGATCTGGCGGGCGAGCTCCTGGTCGAGCCGGCGCAGGCTCTGGCGCACGAAGCGCCCCTGCCCCGACATCGAGACGGTGGCCGCGGCAACGGCGATCGCCGCCTGCAGCCGCGGCACCCCGTCCGGCGTCTCGTTCATGGTGCGGCGCAGGTAGCGGACCTGGCGGGCGAGCGAGCGCAGGAAACGGCGGTAGAATTCGCGGTCGCAGCCCTCCAGGATCAGCGGCGACTGCGACAGCCAGGCCAGCACCCGGCGCGCCACCACCTGCTGCTCCCAGGCCGTGTGCTGCCAGTAGCCGCAGCTTCTTATCCAGTCGTCGACCAGCGCCCGCGCGTTCTGCCGCGCGACCACGGTCTCCGCCGCCTTGAGATGACGCAGCCAGCCGAACCCGTGCAGGGCGCGGGCCCAGTCGGCGGAGGGCGGCTCGACCTCGAAAGGGGACTGGCCGGAGGTCTCGACCAGTTGACCGGCGAACAGGAAGCGCCCGGCATAGATGTCGGCGGCGTTGGTGCCGTCGGCGGTGCGCAGATCCTGCGGGGCGATGATCAGCCGGGCGGGCGTGGCGGAAAACAGCCGCCAGCGGAACATCGGTCCGCCATGCACCCATCTGAGCAGGGACTGCCAGGCGGTCTGCGCGAGGAGACGCCACACCCGTGCCCGTTCGGTCACCGACATTAGCGTCACCTGTGCCACACTCCCTCCAGCGCCGCCGTCGTCGTCGTGCCGATCCCTTTCGCGAATCCACTTCGCCTGCAAATTGCAGTTTCCGGCAACAGGGTTAGCGATCCGTTACCCATTTCAGCACGATTCGAGGGATTCGCGGCGCATGCAACAGGCGTCCGACCGGGATCAGCGACGCACGAGGCGCGCGGCGAAGAACCCGTCGAGCCCGCCGTCCTGGCGCGGCTCGCGCGGCAGCGACACCGGCAGGGTCCGCAGGTCGCCCTCCGCCGTAACCAGACCCGAGAAACCGGTCTCCGCCTCTTCGACCGGCAGGCGCGCGAAATTCGGATTGGCGGCGAGAAAGCGGGCGACGACGAGTTCTCCTTCCGCCGGCTCCAGCGAGCAGGTGCAATAGACGAGGCGCCCGCCCGGCTTCAGCCAGCCGCCTGCCCGCTCCAGCAGCAGCGCCTGGGCGGCGGCAAGGCTCGCAACGTCCTCGGCCCGCCGGTTCCAGGCGACCTCCGGATGGCGGCGGATCGTGCCGGTCGCCGAACAGGGCGCATCCAGCAGGATGGCGTCGAACGGGGCGGCCGGTTCGTAGTCGGCAAGGTCGGCCGCGACCACCTCGGCGCTCAGGCCGAGCCGGGAAAGGTTCTGCGACAGCCGCTCCAGGCGGCGGGCGGAAATGTCGATGGCGGTGACGCGGCCGCCGGCCGCCGCCAGTTGCGCGGTCTTGCCGCCGGGCGCGGCGCACAGGTCGGCAACGCGCAGGCCCGCGACATCGCCGAGCAGCCGCGCCGGGATCGCCGCGGCCGCGTCCTGCACCCACCAGGCCCCGGCGTCATAGCCCTCCAGCGCCTCGATTCGCCCGCCGGGCCGGGCAAGCCGCACCGTGTTGCCGCCGATCGCCGTGCCGCCGAGCCGCTCCGCCCACCCCTGCGGGTCGGCCTTGACGGTCAGGTCGAGATTGGGCTCCAGCAGATGCATTTCGGCGGTGCCCAGCGCCGCTTCCTCGCCATAGGCCTTTTGCCAGCCGGCGAACAGCCAGACCGGCGCGTTGCGCCAGGGCTGCGCGGTCGCGGCGAGCAGGTCGTCGCGCTCGGCCACCAGCCGCCGCAGCACGGCGTTGACCAGACCCTTGTAGCGGCGCGCCCGGTCGTCCGCATCGGCCAGCGCCACGGCGATGGCGACCGCCGCCCGGTCCGGCACCTCCATGAACAGCACTTGCGCGGCCGCGACATGCAGGATGTCCAGAACGATACCGGTCTTTTCCGGCACCGGCCGCTCCAGCAGCCGGCCGAGGATCGCGGCGATCTGGCCGCGCCGGCGCAGCGCCGTGCCGAGCATCGCCCGCACCAGGGCCCGGTCGCGGGCGGCCAGCGCGGCGAAGCCGGAATGGCCGCCGGTCTCCCGCAACTCGTCGTCGAGCGGCCGGCGTCCGGTCACGACCCGGCCGAGGATCTCCACCGCGGCCCGACGCGCCGCCAGCCCCACCGTCGACGGGTCGGGCTCCCGGCGCGGGCGCGCGCCCTTTCCCCCAGGCCCCTTACGGGCACGGGCGGAGCGGGCGCGGGCGGGGCGGTCGTTGCTGTCGTCGCTCACGGGATCGGATCGTCTCAAGGGGCGGCTTGCGCTTGGCGCGCAGGGACCCGCCGCATCGGAAGGATAGCCGGTATGCCCGCAAACGGCAGGCGATCACAAGCCCTAAAGCACGGTCGAGGCGATCGGGACCGCTTCAGCCCCAGGGGCCGCTCCGGCCCGAGCTTCCGCCGCCACTGCCCGTGTCGTCGTGGCGGCGCGTGCGCCCCCACGGGCCCGGAGGATCGCGGCGCACCGGTCCCTCGCTGGCAGGGCCGCGGCCGCCATAGGCCGCGCCAGCGCTGGAATACCCGCCCCCACCGCCCATCGAGCCGGCCATCTCCTGCAGCGCGCGGATGCGGTTCTCGGTGTTGGGATGGGTGGAGAAGAGATTGTCCATCCGCTCGCCCGACAGCGGGTTGATGATGAACATATGCGCGGTCGCCGGATTGCGCTCCGCGTCCGGATTGTGGATGCGCGCCGCGCCGCCGGCGATCTTGCCCAGCGCCGAGGCGAGCCAGATCGGGTTGCCGCAGATCTCCGCGCCCATGCGGTCGGCGGCATATTCGCGCGTGCGGCTGATCGCCATCTGCACCAGCATGGCGGCGAGCGGGGCGACGATCATCGCGACGATCACGCCGATGAAGCCGAGCGGATTGTTGTTCTCGCGGTTGCCGCCGAAGAAGAAGGCGAAATTGGCGAGCATCGAGATCGCGCCGGCAATCGTCGCCGTCAGCGTCATGATCAAGGTGTCGTGGTTCTTCACATGCGCAAGCTCATGCGCCATCACGCCGGCCACCTCTTCCTTGCTCAGGCTTTCCAGCAGTCCGGTGGTCGCGGCGACGGCGGCGTTCTGCGGATTGCGCCCGGTGGCGAAGGCATTGGGCTGCGGATTGTTGATGATATAGACCTTGGGCATCGGCAGGTCGGCGCGTGCGGCGAGCTCGCGCACCATATGGAACAGCTCCGGCGCCTGGCGCTCGTTGGCTTCCACCGCGTGGTGCATGCGCAGCACCATCTTGTCGGAATTCCAGTAGCTGAACAGGTTCATCGCCGCGGCGACGACCAGCGCGATCATCATGCCGCTTTCGCCGCCGATCAGGAAGCCGACGCCCATGAACAGCGCCGTCATCGCGGCAAGAAGAAGTGCGGTGCGGAAGTAGTTCATCTCGCCTGCCTGTGTTTGCTGGGACCCGTGCCGTCTGCCTGCATGAAGAGCAGGGAGGGCGACAACGGCCGCTTCGCTCCTATATGTTGGCGCGGCGCGGCATTCTGCAAGAGAGCAGCGCGCCTGCCGAATGAGCCAGACCGATCGGGACCGGAGCATGACCGAGACCAAAGACACCGCCATGACCGCGACGCAGGGCGCCGCAAACGATGACGCGCCGCCGCGCCGCTTCGAGGACCTGCCGCCGGCCGCCCAGCGGGCGCTGCAAGAGGCCGAGGCGCGCCGCCACGAGATCGACGCCAAGGGCGAGACCCTGCCGCGCGAGATCGACGGGCGCGGCGGGCTGGAGCCGACCCGCTACGAGGACTGGGAGATCAAGGGCATCGCCTGCGATTTCTGACTGCGGTGCAAAACGTCGGCGGCGCGGCTGTTTCCGGCTTGGTTAATGAGGGATTTACCATCGGCGCATAGGCTTGGCGACGCAGCCGGTCCTCCGTCCGCCGCGCCCTGACGGGCCGCGGCGCGGTCGGCCTGACGTCAACAGGCCGGGAAGGCCGCCGCAGGGCCGGCGGCGTCCCGGTGAATGGTTCGAGCCGAATGTCTTCTGACGCCGCCCCCAAGGCCGCAAGGTCTTCGTCCCTGCCTTCCGCGAACCCGTTCGAGCGGCTGGCGGAGCTGATCGCCGACCTCACGCCGGGCATGGATCCCGTCGTGATGACCATCGGCGAGCCGCGCCATGCCGTGCCCGATTTCGTCGCTCCGATCCTCGCCCGGTCGATCGGCGACTTCAGCCGCTACCCCAATATTCGCGGCACCGACGGCTTTCGCGCCTCGGTCGGCGCCTGGCTCGACCGCCGCTACCGCCTCGGCGGCACGCTGGATGTCGGGCGCGGCATCCTGCCGCTGAACGGCTCGCGTGAGGGGCTGACCTTCGCCGCGCTCGGCGCCCGCGATTATCTGGCAAAAGTCGCTGCCCCCCCGGCGGTGCTGATGCCCAACCCGTTCTACCAGACCTATGCCGCCGGCGCCCATGTCGCGGGGGCCGAGCTGGTGGCGCTCGACGCGAGCGCCGGTACCGGCTTCCTGCCCGACCTCGAGACCCTGTCGCCGGACCTGCTCGACCGCACCATCGCCTTCTACTACGCCTCGCCGGCCAACCCGCAGGGCGTCGCCGCCGATCTGGAAACCTGGAAAGAGGTGATTCGCCTCGCCCGCCGCCATCGTTTCCTGGTGATCGCCGACGAGTGCTATTCGGAGATCTACCGCGACGCGCCGCCCGCCGGCGTGCTGGAGGCCGCCCATGCCCTGGGCGAGGGCTTCGCCAACGTCATCAGCATCAATTCGCTGTCGAAGCGCTCGAACCTTGCCGGCCTGCGCGTCGGCTTTGCCGCCGGCGATGCGGCGTTCCTGGACGCCTGGGCGCGCTTTCGCGGCCTTGCGGCGCCGCAGGTCTCCATGCCGCTGCAGGCGGTGGCGGCCGCCGCCTTCGCCGACGAGGCGCATGTGATCGAGAACCGCCGGCTCTACAACGCGAAATTCGACGTGGCGCAGCGCCTGCTGGCGCCGCTGTTCGGCGCCGTCGTGCCGCCGGCCGGCTTCTTCCTGTGGCTCGACGTCGCCCGCTGGGGCGGCGGCGTCGCGGTGACCCGCCGTCTGTGGGCCGAGGCCGGCGTCAAGGTGCTGCCGGGCGCCTATCTGGCGCTGGACGGGGCCTCCAGCAATCCGGGCGCGGATTACATCCGCATCGCCCTCGTCGACGACGTGACGACCATCGAGCGGGCCCTGGCCCGCCTGGTCGCGACATTGGGGGACTAGAGGATGCGTCGCGCCACACCGTTGAGAAGCGGCCGCGCCGCCGCGCTCGGCCTCGAGGACACCGAGGCGCCGCTCAAGCGCTTCGTCAAGCGCAACCTGATCGGTGCCGCCGGCCTCGCGCTGATCGCGCTCTGCGCCGCGCTCGCCGCCGCGCTCGCCACCTGGTCGACCGGCGACCCGAGCCTCAGCCACGCCACCTCCGCGCCGGTGCGCAACGCGCTCGGCCAGCCCGGCGCAATCATCGCCGATATGTTCATGCAGGCGATCGGCCTCGCCTCCGCCGTGTTCCTGATCCCCGTGGTGCTGTGGGGCTGGCGCCTGGTCGCCGCCCGCGCCACCCGCATCGCCATCCGCCGCATCGTCTTCTGGGGCCTCGGCACGCTGCTGGCCGCCGGGGCGCTCGCCGCCCTGCCCGTCCCCGCGAGCTGGCCGCTGCCGACCGGCCTTGGCGGCTTCCTCGGCGATTTCGTCCACCGCCTGCCTGCACTGCTGACCCATGATCTGACCGACGGCATGGCGATGATCGCCGGCACGCTCGGCCTCGGCGTCCCGGCGGCGATCTTCATGCTGCGCGCCGCCGGCTGGCTCGGCCGCGACCCCGAGCCGGTGCGCGCGCCGCTGCCCGAGCCCTCGCACCACGCCCGCTCGGTCGGCGCGGTGCCGGATTTCGGCGACGAGGACGACGACGAGGACGCGGGCGAGAGCCGCTTCGGCGCCTTGCGGGGTGCCGTGACCCATTGGGGCCTGCTGGCCCGCGCCAATGCCCGCCGCCTGCTCGGCCGCCGCGCCGCTCCGCGCCGGACCTCCGACCCCTATGACGATGCCTTCATCGACGAGGACGGCGAGGACTGGACCGAGGCTGAGGGCGCGGAGGAGGACGAGGATCCGGTCGGCCGCCGCGGCGGCTTCTCCGCCCTGCGCCGCCGCCTTGCCAGCAAGCTGCTGCCCAGGGAAGACGACGGGCTGGATGCCTTCTACGACACCACAGCGCCCGCCGAGCCGGCCTTCGCCGACGACTATGACGCCGACCCGCGTATGTTCCACGACCCGGACGAGGACGCGGAGGACGACGACGTCACCATCGACGATCTGCCGGACCTCGACGAGGACGGACCGCTCGACGAATTGTCGACGCCGCTGCCGCGCGCCATTGCTGGCCCAGTCAGCCGCGGGCCGGCCGCGCAGATCGCCAGCCGCGTGGTGCCGCCGGCCGGCCGTCCCAAGCCCGGCCGCCGCGCCACCGAGGAGGCGCAGCCCTCCTTCCTGCGCAACCCCGCCGTCTACGAATTGCCGCCGCTGCACCTGCTCGCCGAGCCGAAGACCGCCGGCAAGCAGGCCGCCGTCAACACCGACGCGCTGGAGCAGAATGCCCGCATCCTGGAAGGGGTGCTGGAGGATTTCGGCGTGCGCGGCGAGATCATCGAGGTCCGTCCCGGCCCGGTCGTCACCCTTTACGAGCTGGAGCCGGCGCCCGGCATCAAGTCGAGCCGCGTCATCGGCCTTGCCGACGACATCGCCCGCTCGATGAGCGCCATCTCCGCCCGCGTCGCGGTGATCCCGGGCAAGAACGCCATCGGCATCGAGCTGCCCAACCAGCGCCGCGAGATGGTGTTCCTGCGCGAGCTGCTGGCCGCCACCGACTACGAGAAGACCAAGGCCAAGCTGGCCTTGACGCTCGGCAAGACCATCGGCGGCGAGCCGGTGATCGCCGACCTTGCGCGCATGCCGCACCTGCTCGTTGCCGGCACCACCGGCTCGGGCAAGTCGGTCGCCATCAACACAATGATCCTGTCGCTGCTCTACCGGCTGGAGCCGTCGCAGTGCAAGCTGATCATGATCGATCCCAAGATGCTGGAACTGTCGATCTATGACGGCATCCCGCATCTTCTGACGCCGGTCGTCACCGACCCGAAGAAGGCCGTCGTCGCGCTCAAGTGGACCGTCCGCGAGATGGAGGAGCGCTACAAGAAGATGTCGAAGATGGGCGTGCGCAACATCGACGGCTACAACACCCGCGTCGCCCAGGCGCTGGAAAAGGGCGAGGTCTTCAATCGCACGGTGCAGACCGGCTTCGACCGCAACACCGGCGAGCCGATCTTCGAGAACGAGGAACTGCCGCTGGAGACGATGCCCTATATCGTCGTCATCGTCGACGAGATGGCCGACCTGATGATGGTCGCCGGCAAGGACATCGAGGGCGCCATCCAGCGCCTGGCGCAGATGGCCCGTGCCGCCGGCATCCACCTGATCATGGCGACCCAGCGCCCGTCGGTGGACGTCATCACCGGCACGATCAAGGCCAACTTCCCGACCCGCATCTCCTTCCAGGTGACCTCGAAGATCGACAGCCGCACCATTCTCGGCGAGCAGGGCGCCGAGCAGCTTCTCGGCCAGGGCGACATGCTCTACATGGCCGGCGGCGGCCGCATCCAGCGCGTCCACGGCCCCTTCGTCTCCGACGAGGAGGTGGAGGACATCGTCAGCCACCTGAAGCGCCAGGGCACGCCGCAATATCTCGAGGCGGTGACGGAAGAGGACGAGGGGGGCGAGGGCCCCTATGACGCGCTCGCCGGCGGCGGTGGCGGCGACGACGACGGCAACGACCTTTACGACAAGGCGGTCGCCGTGGTGCTGCGCGACAAGAAGGCCTCGACCTCCTACATCCAGCGGCGCCTGTCGATCGGCTACAACCGCGCCGCCTCGATCATCGAGCGGATGGAGCGCGAGGGGCTGGTCGGTGCCGCCAACCATGCCGGCAAGCGCGAGATCCTGGTGCAGAACGGCGTCGAGGACGATTATTGACGTCGCGGAGCAGGTGGATGCGGTCCGTCGCAACTTTGCCACAGCCGCCTGCTAGCGCATCCTGACAAAGCGCATCCTGACAACGCGCATTCTGACAATGATGGCGGCGCGCCGCGCCCCGCCAGACCGAGCCGACGGAGCCGTTTCGATGACCAGCATCGCCCGCCGCACCCTGCTTGCCCTTGCCGCCGCCGGCGCGCTGGCCCTTGCCGGTCTCGCGCCGGCTGCGGCCGCGCTCGATTCGCAGCAGAAGACCAAGCTCGCCGAGGTGAATTCCTACTTCAACTCGGTGAAGACCATGCATGGCGACTTCATCCAGTTCGGGCCCAATGGCGAGCGGGCGGAAGGCAAGTTCTACCTCGCCCGGCCGGGCAAGATCCGCTTCTACTACAACCCGCCGGCCAAGGTGGACATCGTCGCCGACGGCAAGTCGGTCTCGGTCAAGGACCGCAAGCTCGCCACCCAGGACATCTGGCCGCTGAAGGAGACGCCGCTGCGCTTCCTGCTCGCCGACCGGATCAACCTGGAGGCCGATGCGCAGGTCGCCAGCGTCTCGGTCGAGCCGGATCTGGTCACCGTCGTGCTGGCCGACACCTCCACCTTCGGCACCGGCAAGCTGACGCTGATCTTCGATGCCTCGACCACCGAGCTGAAGCAGTGGACGGTGACCGACGCGCAGGGCTACGACACCTCCGTGGCGATCTACAACACCACGGTGAACGGGCCGACCAACCCGACGCTGTTCACCATCGACTACAACGCCAACACCATGCAGCGCCGCGGCAAGTAAGGCGGGGCGCGCGTTCGACAGGCGCTTTTCGCGTGAACACAGCCGAGGCGACGGCGCGACGGCCGGTCTTCGTCGAGATCCTCGAGCGCCTCGCCGCGCAGCGCGGCGCGCGCATCGAGACCGAGCCGCTCTACGGCTATGCCGGCGTGGTGATCGACGCCGCCGGCCGCCGGCATCTCTTCAAGGGCACCCATTTCGACATCAACCGGGCGGGCGCCGCCGCCCTTGCCCGCGACAAGGACTATGCCGCCCGCTTCCTGGCCGCCGCCGGGCTCGCGACGCCGCGTGGGCTTCTGCTGCACGGGGCGCGCCGCACGGCCCAGCTCGCCCTGAAGAACCCGTCGGTCGCGCAGCGCCTGCCGGACCGCACGGCGGCCCGCGCCTTCGCCGAAGAGGTCGGCTATCCGGTTTTCGTCAAGCCGAACGAGGGCTCGGAAGGCGACGGCGTCACCCGCGTCGGCGATGCCGCCGGCCTCGACCTTGCCCTCGACGCGCTGCTGGCGCTGCATGACCGGGTGCTGGTGCAGCAGGCGGTCCCCGGCGAGGACCTGCGCGTCGTCGTGCTCGACGGAAAGGTCAAGGCCGCCTTTGCCCGGCGCCCTCTTTCTGTGACAGGCGACGGCGTCAGCCCGCTCTCCACGCTGATCGCCGCCCGCCTTGCGGACTTCGCCAGCGGCGGCAAGGGCGCCCGCATCGCCGGCGACGACCCCCGCATCCTCGGCGAACTCGCGGCCTGCGGCCTGACGCCGGCCAGCGTCCCGGCGGCGGGCAGGACCGTCGCCCTGCTCGCCAATGCGAACCTCTCCACCGGCGGCAGCGCCAGTGATATCACCGACACGCTCGCCCCCGCCGCGGCGGACGCCGCGATCCGCGCCGCCGCCGCGCTCGGCCTGCGCTTTGCCGGCGTCGATCTGCTCGTGGAGCCCGCTTCGCCGCCGGTGGCGCTGGAGGTCAACGCCGCTCCCGGCCTTGCCTATTTCCACCGCATGGGCGCGCAGGCCGCCGCCCGCGTCGAGGCGATCTATGCCGACCTGCTGGACGCGCTGCTGGCGCCCTGAGGGCCTTCGGCACCGCCCGCCCCCTTCCACTGCGTCATCAACTCACAGTGTCGAGCTGGCCTCTTGGTCCGGCTTTGAAGAGGGCGACGATCTTTGGCAAGTCGGCGGGGAAAGCACATCGCCCGCCCCGCCCACAGAGTGTCGTCCCGGTTTCGGCGAAGCCGAAGACCGGGAACCAGTAAGCCCGAACGGTTCGGCTCAGGTCGCAAAGTTGCCGCCGCAAGGCCGGAGGTTGCTGCCTGCGCGCCGCCATCCGCCCCGGCGGATACTGGACGCCTGCCTTCGCAGGCGTGACAGCGGAGGGAGTGGCCAAGGCCGTCCCGCCTCGCGCCTCCCGCAAGCACGGCCTTCTCCTCTCGTCCTCCCGGACCGCGCGAGGAAAGGCATCAACCTCCCCAAAAGCAAAGGGCCGGCGAATGCCGGCCCTTCTGTTCTTTTGCGTGGCGTCCGGAAAACCGCACTAGGCGGCCGTCAGACCGCGTTCCTGCGGATCACGACGTGACGAGGTTGCGCAACACGTAGTGCAGGATGCCGCCGGCGCGGACATATTCCAGCTCGTCCACCGTATCGATGCGGCACAGCACCTCGATGGTCTTGCTGGTGCCGTCGGCATACTCCACCAGGATGTCGACCATCTGGCGCGGCTTGAGATCGGCAACGCCCTTGATCGTCACCCGCTCGGTGCCGGTGATGCCGTGCGACTGCCAGCTCTCGCCCTCCTTGAAGGTGAAGGGCAGCACGCCCATGCCGACCAGGTTGGAGCGGTGGATACGCTCGAAGGACTGGGCGATCACGGCGCGCACGCCGAGCAGGCGGGTGCCCTTGGCGGCCCAGTCACGCGACGAGCCGGTGCCGTATTCCTTGCCGGCGAAGATGACGAGCGGCGTGCCCGCCTCCTTGTAGTCCATCGCCGCGTCGTAGATCCACTTCTGCTCGCCATCCTTCATGGTGACGCCGCCTTCGACGCCCGGCACCATCTGGTTCTTGATGCGAATGTTGGCGAAGGTGCCGCGCATCATCACCTGGTGGTTGCCGCGACGGGCGCCGTAGGAGTTGAAGTCCTTCTTGGCGACCTGGTGCTCCAGCAGGTAGACGCCCGCCGGCGCCTCCGCCTTGATCGAGCCGGCCGGCGAGATGTGGTCGGTGGTGATGGAGTCGAGGAACAGGCCCAGAACCGCCGCGCTCTCGATGTCCTCGAGCGGCTTCGGCTCCATGGTCATGTCTTCGAAATAGGGCGGGTTGGCCACATAGGTCGAGTTCATCGGCCACTTGTAGGTCATGCCGCCCTCGACCTTGATCGCCTGCCAGTGCTCGTCGCCCTTGAAGACGTCGGAATAGCGCTCGCGGAACATCTCCTCGGTGATCGAGGAGCGGATCAGGTCGGTGATCTCCTGGTTGGTCGGCCAGATGTCCTTGAGGTAGACCGGGTTGCCGTCCTGGTCCTCGCCGAGCGGATCCTCCGCCACGTTGACGAACAGGGAGCCGGCGATCGCATAGGCGACGACCAGCGGCGGCGAGGCGAGGTAGTTCGCCCGCACGTCCGGATTGACGCGGCCCTCGAAGTTGCGGTTGCCCGACAGCACCGAACAGACCACCAGATCGTTCTCGTTGACGGCCTCGGAGATCGCCGGGTCGAGCGGACCGGAATTGCCGATGCAGGTGGTACAGCCATAGCCGGCGAGGTTGAAGCCGAGCGCGTCGAGATCGGCCTGGACGCCCGCCTTCTTCAGGTAGTCGGTGACCACCTGCGAGCCGGGGGCGAGCGAGGTCTTCACCCACGGCTTGACCTTGAGGCCCTTCTTCAGCGCGTTGCGGGCGACGAGGCCGGCGCCGATCAGCACCGACGGGTTGGAGGTGTTGGTGCAGGAGGTGATCGCCGCGATCACCACGTCGCCATCGGCGAGGCCATGGCTCTTGCCGTTGACGTCGTAACGCTGACGCGCCCGTCCGGTGACGCCGGTGGCGCCTTCATCGACATAGCGCGATTCGCCGCGCGATTCCGGCAGGGTCGACGGGTCCTTGCTGCCGCCCTTGATCTCGTCGAGGGCAACGGCGAACTTGGCCGCCGCCTCGTCGAGCGCGACGCGGTCCTGCGGGCGCTTCGGGCCGGCGAGCGAGGGCACGACGGTGGAGATGTCGAGTTCCAGCGTGTCGGTAAACACCGGCTCGGCAGCATCGGAGGTGCGGAACATGCCCTGCGCCTTGGCATAGGCCTCGACCAGGGCGACGCGCTCGGGGTCGCGGCCGGTCGAGCGCAGATATTCCAGCGTGTCGTCGTCAACGGGGAAGAAGCCGCAGGTCGCGCCGTATTCCGGCGCCATGTTGGCGATGGTCGCCGCGTCCTCGAGGCTGAGATTATCGAGGCCGGGGCCGTAGAACTCGACGAACTTGCCGACCACGCCCTTCTTGCGCAGCATCTCGACGACCCGCAGCACCAGGTCGGTGGCGGTGATGCCCTCGCTCAGCTTGCCGGTCAGCTTGAAGCCGATGACCTCGGGGATCAGCATGGAGATCGGCTGGCCGAGCATCGCCGCCTCGGCCTCGATGCCGCCAACGCCCCAGCCCAGAACGGCGAGGCCGTTGACCATCGTCGTGTGGCTGTCGGTGCCCACCAGCGTGTCCGGATAGGCGAGGGTCTCGCCGTCCTCGTCCTTGGTCCACACGGTCTGGCCGAGATATTCCAGGTTGACCTGGTGGCAGATGCCGGTTCCCGGCGGCACGGCGCGGAAATTGTCGAAGGCCGACTGGCCCCAGCGCAGGAACTCGTAGCGCTCGCCGTTGCGCTCGTATTCCAGCTCGACATTCTTGGTGAAGGCGTCCTGGGTGCCGAAATAGTCGATCATCACCGAGTGGTCGATGACCAGGTCGACCGGGACCAGCGGGTTGACCTTCTTCGGGTCGCCGCCGAGCTTGACGGCCGCGTCGCGCATCGCCGCAAGGTCGACGACCGCCGGCACGCCGGTGAAGTCCTGCATCAAGACGCGCGCCGGACGGTAGGAGATCTCGTGCTCGGAGGTGCGGGTCACCAGCCACTTGGCGACGGCGCGGATGTCGTCCGCGGTCACCGTGCGGTTGTCCTCGAAGCGCAGCAGGTTCTCCAGCACCACCTTGAGCGAATAGGGGAGCCTGGACACGCCCTCCAGTCCGTTCTTCTCCGCCTCGGGAAGGGAGAAATAGGTGTAGGTCTTGTCACCGACCTGGAGCGTCTTCCTGGCCTTGAAGCTGTCGAGTGATTTGGTCACGGCTGGCGGTCCCCTTGTTGTCCTCGGGCGGCAGCGGCCCCATGGCCGCGTCACACCCAACGAATGCGCATCCCCGGCGGAAAGCGTCGTCTTGGGATACGCCGCCGGCCGGGTTTGCCGTCTCGCGTCTGCGGGCACTTGAGCGTGTCCGCGTGCGGGTTGGCGCCCGTATAGCGAATTTCCGCGCGCGGGGCCAGCGGTTAGCGGCGCGATCTGTCTCGTCATTATGGCGAGGTCAAGCGCCGTCCCGTCAGCCGGCAGCGACGGATTGCCGCTTGATCGCCGCCGGCCTGCATGCCATGCCTCGTCCTGCCGGGCAGACCATCCGTCCGGCCGAGAAAACCGCCGCCGCCGGCAGCCCGCGGCCCGGCACATGCAGCAGATCCGGGGCAGCAGATCCGGGGGCCGATGCGTCTTCTTGCCGAACAGCTCGCCTGCGACCGTGGCGGCCGCAGGGTTTTCGCCGGCCTTTCGCTTGCCGTTGCCAGCGGCGAGGCGATGGCGATCACCGGACCGAACGGGGTCGGCAAGTCGAGCCTCTTGCGCCTGCTCGCCGGCCTGGTGCCGCCGGCGGAGGGCGCGGTGCGGGTGGAGAACGGCGACGGCGAGGCCGAGCCGCACGAGCACTGCCACTATGCCGGCCATCTCGACGCGGTGAAGCCGGGCCTGTCGGTGGCCGAGAACCTTGCTTTCTGGCGCGATTTCCTGGCCGGCCTGCCGGCGCTCGGCGGACTTCCCCCGCGGTCTCCGCAAGCAGCCCTCGACCTGCTCGGCATCGGCCACACCGCCGATCTTCCGGCCGCCTATCTTTCGGCCGGCCAGCGCCGCCGGCTGGCGCTGGCCCGGCTGCTGACCATCCCGCGCCCGGTCTGGCTGCTCGACGAGCCGACCGCCGCGCTCGACGCCGCCTCCGAGGCGATGCTCTGCGACCTGATGAACGAACACCGCGCCAGCGGCGGCATGATCCTCGCCGCCACCCACCAGCCGCTCGCCCTCGACGGGCTGCTGAAGCTGCGCCTGGAGGCTCCCGAATGAGCGGCATCCTGGAAGATCTTGCGCACCAGATCCCGCAAGAGCTGATGACCGTCAGCGGACGCGTTTTCTACAGCGGCAGGCGTGCTTTCGCCAACACAGGGGCAGTCTATCTCCTGGGCTGGAACCCCGGCGGAGACCCGGATTTGCAATCGGGGGAAACCATTTCGCAGTGCGTGGAATTCGCGCGCAACGAAGCTCCGGATCTGTGGTCGGCCTATTGCGATGAGAGCTGGACAGGACGACCAACTGGTAAGGCCAGGCTGCAACTGGGTGTCCAGCACCTCCTCTCGAAGATTGGCCTTTCGCCGAGAGAGACTCCAGCAAGCAACCTCATCTTCGCCAGATCACGCCAAAGATCCCATATCGATGACAATACGGAACGGACGCTTATCGGAAAGTGCTGGCCATTCCATGTGACCGTGATACAGCGGCTTCGCCCGAGGGCCATCATCTGCCTGGGTGTCGCGACTGGCCAGGCTGTCAGGAAAAGGTTGGGCGCGGCACAAGAGATCGCGAAATACGTTGAACGAAACAGAAGGCGTTGGTCCAGCTATGCTTGGCAAGCATCGACAGGCCTTCTGGTGTTTGGATTGACCCATCCGGGGCGGGCGAACTGGCTCGACCCATCGGCGGATCCCTCCGAGATGGTGGGCTCCGTCCTGCGCGAGCAGGCGTGCGAGGCATCATGACGGAGGGTCCGACCGGAAATTGGCTCGCCGCCCTCTTCGCCCGCGAACTGCGCCTGTCGCTGCGCTCGGGCGGCGGCGCGCTGATCGGCGTGCTGTTCTTCCTCGCCGTGGTCACGGTCATTCCCTTCGGCGTCGGCCCGGATCTCAACCTGCTCGCCCGCATCGGCCCGGCGGTGCTGTGGATCGGTGCCCTGCTCGCCACCCTGCTCGGCCTCGACCGGCTGTTCCAGGCCGACCGCGACGACGGCTCGCTCGACCTCGTGCTGATGGCCGGGCGACCGCTGGAGATCGTCGTCCTCGTCAAGTGCCTGGCCCATTGGACCGGCACCGGCCTGCCGCTGGTCGCCGCGGTCCCGGTGCTGGCGATCTTCCTCAACCTGGAGCCGCTGGCGATCGGCGCGGTGACGCTGACGCTGGCCGTCGGCACCCCGGCGCTGACCCTGATCGGCGCGGTCGGGGCGGCGCTGACCGTCAGCCTGCGTCGCGGCGGGCTGCTGCTGGCCGTGCTCGTCGTGCCGTTCTCGATCCCCGTGCTGATTTTCGGCGTCAGCGCGGCCGGTGCGGCGGTGAGCGAGCCGGCCCCGTTCCTGGCGCCGTTCCTCTACCTGTGCGCAATGACCCTGATCACCGCCGTGGTCGGACCGTTTGCCGCTGCGGCAGCGCTGCGCTTCTCCTCCGACTGAGCGAAGACCAAGGTGTCGCATTCTCCCCGATTGAAAGCGGGACGCGGCCACACTAGAACAGTTCCATGGGACTGATGGATCTTGCCAACCCGACGCGCTTCATGGCGTTCTCCGCCCGGCTGCTGCCGTGGCTGGGCGCGGCCTGCGCGCTCGCCTTCGCCGCCGGCCTCTACATGACCTTCTTCGTCGCGCCGGACGATTACCAGCAGGGCGCCACGGTCAAGATCATGTTCCTGCATGTGCCGGCCGCCTGGCTCGCCATGATGTGCTACTCGATCATGGCGGTGTCCTCGCTCGGCACCCTGGTGTGGAAGCACCCGCTCGCCGATGTCTCGGCCCGGGCCGCCGCGCCGATCGGCGCCGCCTTCACCTTCCTGTCGCTGGTCACCGGCTCGCTGTGGGGCAAGCCGATGTGGGGCACTTACTGGGTCTGGGACGCGCGGCTGACCTCGGTGCTGGTGCTCTTCGTCATGTATCTCGGGTTGATCGCCCTGTGGCGGACGATGGACGACCCGATCCGCGCCGGCAAGGCGGCCGCGATCCTGACGCTTGTCGGCGCGGTCAACCTGCCGATCATCAAGTTTTCCGTCGACTGGTGGAACACGCTGCACCAGCCGGCCAGCGTCATCCGCCTGGATGGCCCGACCATCCATCCGACCATCCTCTGGCCGTTGCTGACCATGGCGCTCGCCTTCACACTGCTGTTCGTGATCCTGCACCTGCTGGCGATGCGCAACGAGATCCTGCGCCGCCGCCTGCGCACGCTGCAGCTCGGAACCGCCAGCACCCGTATCGCCACTGCCGCACCGCAGGCCGCCGAATGACCGAACTTCTCGACCTCGGCCCCCATGCGGGCTTCATTCTCACCTGCTACGCGATCACGCTGGCGACCATCGGCGGCCTGTTCGCCTGGCTCGTTATCGACCGGTCGCGGCTGACCGACGCCCTGGCCAAGCTGGAGGCGGAGGGGGTGCGCCGCCGCTCGTCGCGAGGCGGTTCTGCCGGAGAGCCGACATGAGCGCCACCGGAAGCGGAGCGGGCGGCGAGCGGACGGAGGGCGATCCCGCCCCGCGTCGCCGCGTGCCCTTGCTGGCCTTGCTGCCGCTGGTGGTGTTCGGCCTGCTGTCGGCGCTCTTCCTGGTGCAGTTGCTCAGCGGCAAGGATGCCTCGCAGGTTCCCTCCGCGCTGATCGACAAGCCGGCGCCGGAGTTCGACCTGCCGCCGGTGCCCGATCTCACCGATGGCGGCCAGCCGGTGCCCGGCGTTGCCCGCGCCGATCTTCTCGGCACGGTCAGCGTCGTCAATGTCTTCGCCTCCTGGTGCGTGCCCTGCCGCCAGGAACACCCGCTGCTGGAGGAGCTCGCCCGCTCCGGCAAGGCGCAGATGATCGGCATCAACTACAAGGACAAGCCGGAAAACGCCCGCCGCTTCCTCGGCACGCTCGGCAATCCTTACGCCCGCGTCGGCGCCGACGACAACGGCCGCGCCGCGATCGACTGGGGCGTCTATGGCGTGCCCGAGACCTTCATCGTCGATGCCGCCGGCACCATCCGCTACAAGTTCATCGGCCCGCTGTCGCCGCAGAGCTATCGCGAGGTGTTCCTGCCGCAGCTCGAACAGGTGCTGGCAAGCCCGGGCGGCTGAGCCGCAAGCCGCATGTCCGTTCCCGATTGCGTGATCTCAAGCCCTCGTGAGTGGCCTTCGCCGGCGCGCACCCCTATTGTTCGGCTCACAGGCTGCGGCACCCGCCGCGGGTGCTCCTCAACCCTTGGGCCTTTCGCGACATGATCAGATCCCCGATGCGGGCGCCACGACACGTTCTTCTGTCCCTGCTCCTGCTCCTGGCGGCCGCCGGCCCGGGCGCGCAGGCTGGTGAACAGCGCGCCGTCGTCGAGCTGTTCACCAGCCAGGGCTGCTCCTCCTGCCCGCCCGCCGACAAGCTGATGGGCGAGCTCAGCCGGCGCGGCGACCTCGTCGCCCTCACCTATCCGGTGGATTACTGGGATTATCTCGGCTGGCGCGACACGCTGGCCTCGCCCGGCCACAGCGCCCGTCAGCGCGCCTATGCGGAGGCGCGCGGCGACCGTGCCGTCTACACGCCGCAGGTCGTCATCAACGGCGCCAGACATGTGGTCGGCAGCGACCGGGAGGCGATCGACCGCGAGCTCGAGCGCCAGGCGCCGCTGCCCGTCACCGTCGACCTGACCCGGTCGGGCGATCTCGTCGAGGTGCGTGTCGACGGCGCCTTGCCGGCGGATGCGAAGATGGCGACGGTCTATTTCGTCTTCATCTCCCGCCCGATCGAGGTGGAGATCGACCGCGGCGAGAATGTCGGCCGGCAGATCACCTATCACCAGGTGGTGCGCGACATCCGCGCCGTCGGCATGTGGGAGGGGGGACCTGCCGTCTTCCGCCTGCCCGCCAGCGAGATGCGCAAGGCCAAGGCCGGTCAATGCGCCGTGCTGGTGCAGGTCGAGGAGGCCGGCCGGCCGGGCGCGATCCTCGGCGCGGCGATCAACTGAGCGGCGCGCAACCGAGGTTTGTCTTGGCGGAAAAAACGGGTTAGGGCTTTGCCCGCAATCGGGGTCCCGACCCCGTTTTACCCGCGAGGCCGCCCTGCCATGACCCTTCGCCTGCGTGTCGCGCTCGCCAGCATCTTCGTCGGCATCGCCGTCCTCGGGCTGAAATACCTGGCCTATCGCTGGACCGGGTCGGTGGCGCTCTATTCCGACGCACTCGAATCGGTGGTCAATGTCGCCTCGGCGATCGCCGCCTTCCTCGCCGTCTGGTTCGCGGCAAAGCCCGCCGACAGCAACCATCCCTATGGTCACCACAAGGCGGAATACATGGCGGCCGTTCTGGTCGGCGTGCTGATCGTGCTCGCCGCCCTGTCGATCGGCCACGAGGCCTGGAAAAGCTATCTCGACCCGCAGCCGGTCGAGTTCACGCCGGAAGGCCTCGGCGTCAACGCGCTCGCCACCGTGCTCAACGGCCTCTGGGCCACCGTGCTGGTGCGCATCGGCCGCAGCCATCGCTCCATGGCGCTGGTCGCCGACGGCAAGCATCTTTACACCGACGTGTGGTCCTCCCTCGGCGTGCTGGCCGGCGTGGTGCTGGTGATGCTGACCGGCATTCGCGAGCTCGATTCGCTGCTCGCCGCGCTGGTGGCGCTCAACATCCTGTGGTCGGGCTGGGGCTTGATGAAGGAATCGCTCGGCGGGTTGATGGACGAGGCCGTCGCCCCGGCGCTGCAGGAGCGCATCCGCGAGGTCATTTCCACCTCCGGCGACGGCGCCCTGGAGGCACATGACCTGCGCACCCGCTCCGCCGGCCATGTCATCTTCGTCGATTTCCACCTGGTGGTGCCCGCCGACATGACCGTCGAGCGCGCCCATGACATCTGCGACCGGATCGAGGAAGCGATCTCCCGCGACGTGCCGGGCGCGCGCACGACCATCCATGTCGAGCCGGAGCACAAGGCCAAGCACACCGGCATCGTGGTGATCTGACGAGTCCTGCGCCGGATCGGCTCCCGAATCAGCCGGCGCGCGCGGCGATCGCCCGGTCGAGGGCGGAGAACAGCGCCGCCGGCAGCACCGGCTTTTCCAGCAGCAGGTCGAAGCCGGAAAACCGCTCCCGGTCCCGGTCCGTCAGGCTGGCGGCGGTGATGCCGAGCACCGGCAGCCCGGCAAAGCGTGCCTGCGCCCGGATCGCCGCCAGCGTCTCGACCCCGTCCATCACCGGCATGTTGATGTCGAGCAGCACCGCGTCGACCGGCTCGCGGGCGAGCAGGTCCAGCGCCTCCTGTCCGCCGGACGCCAGCAGCGTGTCGCAGCCGAAGGCGCCGAGCATCGCCTCCATCATTTTCCGATTGGCCTCGTTGTCGTCGACCACCAGCAGCCGCCGGCGCACCAGGCAGCGGATGTTGGGCGCCTCGCGCCGCATCGCCCCCCCACTCGCCCTTCCGTCCAGGCCATCCCTCGCGCCCTCCCTGGTATTGTCGCCCACGCTCTGCCGCGCGGCGCCGCCGTCGAAGGGCAGCAGCGGCAGGCGCAGGCGGAACCGGCTGCCGGCCGGCGAGCTCTCGGCCAGCTCCAGCCGGCCGCCCTGGGCGACCGCCAGCCGGCTGGCGCTCCACAGGCCGAGGCCGCTGCCCGTCGCCGTGTCGCGCGCCCGCGCGCCGCGCCGGCGGGCGCGGAACAGCAGATCCCGTTCCTCGTCGACGATGCCGATGCCGGTGTCGGCAAGGCTCAGCTCCAGTTCCGCCGCCCCGTCCTCGCCCGCCACGCGGGCGGTGAGCGAGATCCCGCCCACCGCCGTGTATTTCAGCGCATTGTCATAGAGCACCGAGAGGATGCGGCGCAGCGCCAGCGGATCGGCGACCCGATAGCGCGACAGCTCGGCGGCGATCTCGTGGCGCTCAGTAAGGCCGCGCATCTTGGCGTCGGCGGAAAACAGGTCGCAGACCGAGGCGATGTCGGAGGCGGCATCCCGCGCCCCCGCGCCGCCCGGATCGGCGCCGGCAAGGCCCTGCGTCGTCATCGACAGCAGCGCGTCGATCGCCATTTCGAGGGTTCTCAGCGCCGAGGCCTGGCGCTGGGTGGTGGGATCGGCGCCGATCAGTTCGGCGGCCGTGCGCATCGCCGACAGCGGCGTGCGCAGGTCGTGCAGCAGCACCGCCAGCCGGTCGACGCCCTCGTCCTCCCCTCCGGGTCCCGCTGCGCTCGTTCCGACCATGGCGCCGCCTTTCCTCGCCTTCGCACGCGGCCCATGGTGCCCGACCTGCCGGGCAAATCAAGCGAACATGGCGGGCATGCTTGACAGCGACTTGTCGACGCACCTTGGGCGTGCGAAACAGCCGTCATGGTCGACCAGATCCTTTCCATCGTGCTGCCGGTCTTCGCGCTGATCGGCGTCGGATATGCCGCCGCCCGCTTCGGCATCCTCGAGGCCAAGGTGGGCGACGCGCTCGGCCAGTTCATCTATGTGATCGCGATCCCGGTGCTGATCTTCCGCACGCTGGCGACGAGCTCGCTCGACGGCGTCTCGCCCTGGGGCTTCTGGATCTCCTATTTCACCGGCGTCGCCGTGACCTGGACGCTCGGCACGCTGATCGTCCGCCGCCTGTTCGGGCGCGAGGCGCGCGCCGGCGTCATCGCCGGCATCAGCGCCGCCTTCGCCAACACGGTGCTGGTCGGCATCCCGCTGATCACCGCGATCCATGGCGACGAGGGGCTGGTGCCGCTCTTCGTGCTGATCTCGGTGCACCTGCCGGTGCTGACCGTGGTCTGTGCCGTGCTGATGGAACGCGCGGCGGTGCTCGACGGCACCCAGGCGGCGAAGCCGCTCGGCGAGCTGCTGGCCGGTATCGCCCGCAACCTTGCCACCAATCCGATCGTCATCGGCATTGTCGCCGGCGGCCTCTGGCGGATAACCGGCCTGCCGGTCTCCGGCGTCTTCGCCGATGTGCTGTCGCGCATCGCCAGCGCCGCCATCCCCGTCGCCCTGTTCTCGCTCGGCATGAGCATGGTCGCCTATGGCATTCGCGGCAACCTCGCCCCCGGCCTGCTGCTCAGCCTGCTGAAGATCGGCGTGATGCCGGCGGTGGTCTATCTGATGGCCGCCCATGTGGTGCATCTGCCGCCGCTCTGGGTTTCGGTGGCAACGCTCACCGCCGCCTGCCCGACCGGCATCAACGCCTTCCTCTTCGCCAACCGCTATGGCACCGGCCATGCCATGTCGGCGAATTCGATCACCCTGACGACCGGCCTCGCCGTCGTCTCCACCGTGCTGTGGATGGCCTTCCTCGGGCTTTGAGGCGTCAGGCGTCGGGATCGAGCCCGATCCGTCGCCGGATGTCGTCGGGCGTCGCGCCGCGCGCCCGCAACTCGGCGAGCGCGGTGTCGCCCTGCGACTTCGACAGCTTGCGCCCGTCCGCGTCCAGGATCAGCCGGTGGTGACGGTAGAGCGGCTCGGGCAGGCCGAGCAGCACCTGCAGCAGCCGGTGCACCGCGGTTGCCTCATAAAGGTCGCGCCCGCGCACCACATGGGTCACCCCCTGCCGCGCGTCATCGACCACCACCGACAGGTGATAGCTGGTCGGCGTGTCCTTGCGGGCCAGCACCACGTCGCCCCAGCGCGCCGGATCGGCGGCGAGCCGGCTTGGTGCCCCCCGCGCCTCGTCGTCCGGCAGTTCCTGCCAGGTGAGCGGCGCCTTGCAGCGGCCGAGCGCCGCCCGCATGTCGAGCCGCAGCGCGAAGGGCGCCCCTTGCGCCGCGCGCGCGGCGATCTCGGCCGGGCTCAGCACCGCCTCGTCGCCCGGATAGAGCGGCGCCCCGTCGGGATCGCAGGGCCAGGGCGCGCCGCGCGTCTCTTCCAGCCGCGCCACCGCGCGGGCGATCTCGCCGCGGGTGAGAAAAGTCTTGCGCAACAGCCCCATGGCCGACAGCCGGTCGAGCGCCGCCCGATAGTCGGAAAAATGCTCAGATTGCCGGCGCACCGGCCGTTCCCAGTCGAGCCCGAGCCAGGCGAGATCCTCCAGCACCCCGGCTTCGAGCTCCGGCGTGCAGCGGGCAGCGTCGATGTCCTCGATGCGGACCAAGAGCCGGCCGCCCAGCGCCCTCGCCATCCGCGCATTGAGCAGCGCGGACAGGGCATGGCCGAGATGCAGGCGGCCGTTGGGCGAGGGGGCGAAGCGCAGGACGGGTCGGCTCATGGCGTGATCTTGTTGGCGATCGCAGCCGCCGCGTCAATCTTCCCGCGAAGGCGCGCGTCCGCCTCGCCCACACACCGCCCTCTCCCGGCGTCCTCCCGGACGAGGCCGCAAGGCCGAAGATCCGGGACCGGAGAGCCGGGGGCGATTGCGGCAACGCTCCGGAACCACCCCACGACCGCTGTGCCTCCCCGGTCACGGGTCGCGCGATGCTCGCCCGGAATGACGCCTCGGGAGGGTGGAGCAGAGACAATATCTGCCGAGGTTGCCAATGGCTCCCGGCTCTGCGCTGGCGCGCGGCCGGGATGACCTCCGAGAGGGAGGAATCGCCTCGCATCCTCTCCGAGGTCACCCCGGGCAAGCGCAGCGCGACCCGGGGCCTATTGGTTGCCAGAGCGGCGGCGAAGGCACACCGGCGCACACCCCACGCCTTAGCGGTCCTCGTCGTCCCAAAGGACCGCCTCAGCGGTCCTTGTCATCCCAAAGGACCGCCTTAGCGGTCCTTGTCATCCATATCGCTGCAGGTCTTGAGCGCGATGCCGGCGGGCAGCTTCGTGGTCGCATCGCCGCAGGCCCCGACCATGCGCGCCCCGTCGAGGCCGCGCGCGCCCGTCAGGTCGGCGCCGACCAGCCGGGTCCGGCGCATCAGGGCACCATCGAGATTGGCGCCGGAGAGATTGGCGCCGGTGAGATCGGCGCTGGAAAAATGCGCGCCGGTGAGGTCGGCGCCCTGGAAATTGGCGCCCACCGCGCTGACCCGGTCGAAATCGCCATAGGACACCCGGACCCCGGCAAGGTTGGCTCCGGTCAGGTTGGCGCGCTCCAGATTGGCGCTGTCCATCTTCGCCTTGCTGAAATCGGCGCCCTCGGCCGAGATGCGGATGAGCAGCGCCTGACGCAGGTCCACCCCGACCAGGCTCGCGCCCTCCAGGTTGACCTCGATCAGGTCGGCATTGCGCAGATCCGCGCCGTCGAGCCTTGCACCCGTCAGCACCGCCTTTTCCAGGTCGACGCCGCGCATCGATCCGCCCGTCAGGTCGGCACCGGCCAGGTTGGCCCGCTCCATCTCCGTCCGGCGCAGGTCCGCCCCCTTGAGATTGGCGCCGGTCAGCACGGATTCCTTGAGGTCCGCCTCGCGCAGGTTGGCCCGCTCCAGCATCGCGTTGTCGATGGCAAGGCCGCGCAGTTCCGACAGGCGCAGGTCGCAGCCGGCGCATTCGCCGCTGCGCTTCAGCCGCTCCACATCGGTCTCCGCCAGCGCCTGGCCGGCGGCCATCAGCGCGGCGAAGGCGAGCGCGCATTGCAGTCCGCCACTTGATCTTGTCATCTCGAACCTCTCCCGTCGGCCCGGCGCCTCTCCCGTTCCTGACAGGTAAGGCCATTCGGCCGGCAATTTAAGGGCATCTTCCGATATTTCGCTGTTAATATCCTGGGGATGGATGGGCCGGAATGTCGCAGCCGAACCTTGAGGAAGACATGAGGCAACTTGCCGGCAAGACTTCGCCGACGAGCGCCCGGCGGCCTGGGGCAGAGGCCCTGCGCGCCGCTGTGCCGGCCGTCTTTCGAGTGCGCGCTCTGCTGCTCTTCCTCATGCTCTTCCTGGCCACCTCCCTGGCCTTGACGCCGCCGGTCGCGGCGGCCGACATCACCGCCCGCATCGATCTGTCCGACCAGCGCATGCGCGTCTACAGGAACGGCGTCGAGATCCACGACTGGCCGGTGTCCACCGCCCGGCGCGGCTACCGCACGCCGGTCGGCGGTTTCCGTCCCGGCCGCATGTATCGCCGCTATTTCTCCAGCAGGTATCACGGCTCGCCGATGCCGCATGCGATCTTCTTTCACGGCGGCTATGCCATCCACGGCACCACCGAGATCCGCAATCTCGGCCGCCCCGCCTCCCACGGCTGCGTCCGCCTGCATCCCGACAATGCCCGCCGCCTGTTCGAACTGATCCTGGAGACCGGCAAACAGAATGCGCGAATCGTCATCACGCGGTAACCTTTACCGGCGATGGCCGGCCGGGCCGGTTGCGCAAGCGACTGGACTTGGGGAATAATCATCGGACGTTGCAGCCGTCACGGCGCCTTGCGCAGATCTCGGCAGTCGCAATCCGGAGCATGAAGCTCATGTGTCCGGATGAGATGCTGGCGGGACGGATGCTGGCGGGACGGATGCTGGCGGGACGAAGGAAGACAGCGGGGTCGCATTTGCCGCCTTCCCTCGTCCGCCAATCGCTGACGACGCACAACCTGACTATCAGCGTGCCAATGATGGAGCAAAACCCTTGCCAAATCGTTGGCACGCTGGTTTTCGCAGATCTGGTGCGCGCACCCTTCCCGAGCCCAAGATATCGCCCCCGTTAACGGGTCGCTAACCGGTCCTGCGACGCATTCCGCGAGGCGAAGCGCGAAGCCGGTTAAGACCGGTTAACGAAGCGCGGAAAATGCCGGCCGGGTCGCGGCTCGTCCCCCGTCCGGCGAATCACTCCGCACAGTGCCTCACAGGAATTCGGTGCGCAGATCGACGCTGGAGCGCGTGCCGACCGCCTCGTAATTCTCATCCGCCCAGTCCTGCGCCGCCTTGCGGCCGATGTCGCGCAGATGCGTCAGGAAGCGCCATTCCGCATTGACCTTGGACGAGGCCTGCAACGGGTTGAGCTCCACCGCCGAGATCCGGTGCATATGGACCTTCTGATAGTGCTTCAGGTCGAGCTTGCCGTCCTCGATCAGCCGGGTGACGAACTCGATCGCGCGCATCTCGCGCAAGAGCGTCGAGTTGAAGGTGATCTCGTTGAGCCGGTTGAGGATCTCGCGCGCCGTGCGCGGCGTCTCCTTGCGCTCCACCGGGTTGATCTGCACCAGCACCGTGTCGCTGGTGCCGGTCGTGCCGAACAGCGGGAACAGCGGCGGATTGCCCATGTAGCCGCCGTCCCAATAGGGCACGCCGTCGATCTCCACCGCCTGGAACAGATGCGGCAGGCAGGCCGAGGCCATCACCGCGTCGAGCGTGATCTCGCCGTCGGAAAACACCTTGATCTTGCCCGACTGCACATTGGTGGCGCTGACGAAGACCTTGATCCGGTCGCAGGCGCGCACCGCCTCGAAATCCACCGCCTTCGCCACCACGTCGCGCAGCGGGTTGATGTTGAGCGGGTTGAACTCGTAAGGCGAGGCGAAGCGCGAGGCGATGTCGAAGGCGAGATAGCTCGGCGACATGTCGAGGCTCCATTGCCCCATGATGATGTCGATCGGCGAGCGCCGCAGCGGGCTCAGCCAGGCCTGGTCGCTGACCGCCTTCCAGAACTTTTCCAGCGCCTCGCGCGCCCCCTCCTCGCCGCCCTTGTGGAAGCCGTCGGCCAGCACCACCGCATTCATCGCCCCGGCCGAGGTGCCGCTGATCCCCTCGATTACGAAACGGTTGCTTTCCAGCATCCAGTCGAGCACACCCCAGGTGAAGGCGCCATGCGCGCCGCCGCCCTGCAGGGCGAGGTTGATCGGCTTGGGGCCTTTGCTCATCGGTTACCTCGGGTCTCTCGTTGGATCGGTCGGGGATATGTCGCGGGCGTCCTCGCCCGGCGCTGTGCCGGGCGATCCGCAGCCGCTGACTGTCCTGAAAGGCCTATTGGGCGACCCAGCCGCCATCCATCTGCAGCATGGTGCCGGTGATCGAGGCCGCCTGGTCGCCGGCGAGATACAGCGCCAGCGAGGCGACCTGCTCGACGGTGACGAATTCCTTGGTCGGCTGCGCGGCCAGCAGCACGTCGCGCTTCACCTGTTCCTCGGTCAGCCCGCGCGCCTTCATCGTGTCGGGGATCTGCCGCTCGACCAGCGGCGTCCAGACATAGCCCGGGCAGATCGCATTGACGGTGATGCCGCACTGGGCGACCTCGAGCGCGATGGTCTTGGTGAGGCCGGCGATGCCGTGCTTGGCCGCCACATAAGCGCTCTTGAACGGCGAGGCGACCAGCGCATGCGCCGAGCCGGTGTTGATGATCCGGCCCCAGCCGCGCGTCTTCATGCCCGGCACCGCGGCGCGGATCGTGTGGAAGGCGGAGGACAGGTTGATCGCGAGGATCGCGTCCCACTTCTCGATGGGAAACTCCTCGACCGGCGAGACGTGCTGGATGCCGGCATTGTTGACGAGGATGTCGAGCGAACCGAACGCCGCCTCGGCCTCCGCCACCATCGCGGCGATCTCGGCCGGCTTGGTCATGTCGGCGGCAGAGTACCGGCACTTGACGCCGAACTCGCTCTCGATACCGGCGCGCTCCTTCTCGATCGCCTCGGCATCGCCGAACCCGTTGATCGTCACATTGGCGCCGTTCGCCGCATAGATGCGGGCGATGGCAAGGCCGATGCCCGAGGTGGAGCCGGTGACGAGGGCGGACTTGTTGGTGAGCATGCGAAGGGATCTCCTGTCCTGGCGGACGCTGGAAACGGTCCGAAAATCGGTGCCGCCGGCGCGTGGCGGTGCGCCCGCCTCAGGAAAGCGTCCGGCGGCAGGCCGCCACATAGAACATGAGATCACGCTGCGCTGCAACAAGCCCCGGCCGAAACGCGGCCGCACGCGGGCGGCTCACGGCCCGTCCTCAGTCGGGGGGCGTGTGCGCCGGCGGCGCCATCTGGCGCTCGCGCAGGATGTAATAGCCGCCGGTCAGGATGCCGATCTGCAGCGCCGTCATGGCAATCTGCAGCCCGAGCGACAGGATGAACACGGCGATCGCGCCGAAGGCCGCCCCGCCGCCGAGCAGGCCGGCGAGCTGCGCCAGCCCGAGATCCAGCGCGCCGACGCACAGGCCGGTGGCGACGCCGGCCAGCGCCATCGGCACACCGAGGCCGGCGCTGCGGGAAAACGCCTCGCCGAAGCCGAGCGGCTCGTCCAGCGCGGTGGCCGGCAGCACCAGGCACAGCCGCATGATCGGCGGCAGCACGAGGAACACCGCCAGCACCACCAACGCGCTCAGCGCCACGACCCCCACCGTGACGAGGGCGCTGGCAAGGGTTATCAGCACGAGGGCCGGCACCGCCGCGATCAGGGCGATCAGCAGCGTCTTCAGCAGATAGGCGATCTCCCGCCGTCCGAAGGTCAGGTTGAACGCCGCCGGCCGCTCGCCCAGCAGCAGGTTGCGGTGCCAGGCAACCGCAATGGAGGCGGAGGAGCACAGCCACACCAGCGTCACCACCGCGGCGACGACGGGGGACTCGCCGCCGACAAGCTGGCCGAGCG
Organism: Stappia sp. TSB10P1A; assembly: GCF_900185725.1. Classification (GTDB taxonomy): domain Bacteria; phylum Pseudomonadota; class Alphaproteobacteria; order Rhizobiales; family Stappiaceae; genus Stappia. Next base: position 90,770 of record NZ_FYAU01000003.1, read on the forward strand.
CAGCAAGCACGGCCACCAGCGCATACCAGGCCCAGACGATGCGCACGAAGCCGTCGAAATCGCCGAACAGCGCCTTGAACGTGCCGGTAAACAGCCGGCCGGTTGTCCTTGCAAACATGGAGCCCCCTTCAAAAAGACTGTCCAGTTCTGCGACAGGCGGGTGCCTCAGGCAAGTCATGATCGCAGGGCCGGCGTCCTGCGCGGGATCTCACTCCCGCCCGGAGCGGTCGCCGAGCACCGAACGCACCGCCGCGCGGGCCCGCGCCCGCTCCGCCTCGGCCCGCCGCTGTGCCGCCCGTTCGGCATCCGCGAGACTGAGGCCGACCTTTTCCACGAAGCGCTCGCGCGTCAGCGCATAGGCGGTGGCGTGCAGCGAGCCGAACAGCCAGGCGACGATCACCATCACCCCCATCGGCACCAGCGCCGAGCGCAGCTCTGCGGCCATGCCGGTGGCCGGCACGAAGGCATCGCCGATCAGCGACACCAGGCCGACCCACAGCCCGGCCGCCAGCCCGGCGAGCAGGGAGACCGCCAGCGCGGCAAAGGCCAGCGCCCAGCCGATCCCGGCGGTCAGGTGCCAGGAGTCCTTCAGCGACATGGTGTCGTCGAGCGCCGCCGCCGGCAGCACCAGCGACAGGCGCTGCACCAGCATCAGCGCGATGAAGGGGCTCGCCAGCAGCAGCAGCGCCCCGAGCGGACCCGTCACCGGCGCCAGCATCGCCCCGAGCAGCAGCAAGGGCAGGAAGAACGCGACGAACAGGACGCCGAGCAGCAGCAGCTTCCACGCCACCTTGAAATGGCGGCGGCCGAAGGCGAGCGGAAACGCCCGCTCGCCCAGCAGCACCCGCCGCAGATAGGCGACGGCGATGGAAAAGCCGGTGGCGACATTGGCCAGCACCACCAGCGTCCGCAGCGCCCGCTCGCGCGCCGCCGCGGCGGCTTCGCCCGGCAGCGGCTCCAGCATGTAGGAGCCGGTGGAGAAGCCGGTTTCCGGCATCATCTGGCGGCTGATCGCAAGGTTCAGGAGCAACAGCAGCAGCATGTAGCCCCAGCCGGCGGCGAACAGCGCGCCCAGCCGGTCGCGGGCGAGATCGAGCGTCCGGCTGAGCATCAGTAGCAGCATGGTCGGGCTCCCCCCGTTGCCGGTCCCCGCGAGCGGCCCCTTTCAGATGCGGTCTCGCGCCGCCCGCGTCAAGCGAGGCGGCGGCGGCCTTGCGAAACACCGTGGCGCGCCCTATTCAATCGGCGGTATCCTTGCGAGGCGGCGGCGCGATCTGCCGCAAGATCGGGACAGGTCGGCGACATGCAGAGCAACAGCCCCATCCGCGAAACGCAGGCCGGACCGGCCGCAAGGCGCGTCTCGGTGCCGGTCAGGGTCGGCTCGGTCACGGTCGGCGGCGGCGCCCCGGTGGTCGTCCAGTCGATGACCAACACCGACACCGCCGATATCGACGCCACCGTCGCGCAGGTCTCGGCGCTGGCCCGCGCCGGCTCGGAGATCGTGCGCATCACCGTCGACCGCGACGAGAGCGCCGCCGCCGTGCCGCGCATCCGCGAGCGGCTGGAGCGGATCGGCGTCCATGTGCCGCTGGTCGGCGACTTCCACTATATCGGCCACAAGCTGCTGACCGATCATCCGGCCTGCGCCGAGGCGCTGGAGAAATACCGCATCAATCCGGGCAATGTCGGCTTTCGCGACAAGCGCGACCGGCAGTTCTCCGAGATCGTCGAGATCGCCTTGAAGCACGACAAGCCGGTGCGCATCGGCGTCAACTGGGGCTCGCTCGACCAGGAACTGCTCACCCATCTGATGGACGAGAACGCCGCCAGCCCCGCCCCCGTTTCCGCCGGCGCGGTGATGCGCGAGGCGATCGTCCGCTCCGGCTTGCTCTCCGCCGCCAGGGCCGAGGAGCTCGGCATGGGCCGCGACAAGATCATCCTGTCGGCCAAGGTCAGCCAGGTGCAGGACCTGATCGCCGTCTATGCGGATCTCGCCGCGCGCTGCGACTATGCCCTGCATCTCGGCCTCACCGAGGCCGGCATGGGCACCAAGGGCATCGTCGCCTCCGCCGCCTCCATGGGCATCCTGCTGCAGCAGGGTATCGGCGACACGATCCGCGTGTCGCTGACGCCCGAGCCCGGCGGCGACCGCACCCGCGAGGTGCAGGTGGCGCAGGAGCTGCTGCAGGTGATGGGCTTCCGCGCCTTCATTCCCGTCGTTGCCGCCTGCCCCGGCTGCGGCCGCACCACCTCCACCGTGTTCCAGGAGCTCGCCCGCGACATCCAGGACGACATCCGCCGCTCCATGCCGGTGTGGCGGGAGAAATATCCCGGCGTCGAGGCGCTCAACGTCGCGGTGATGGGCTGCATCGTCAACGGCCCCGGCGAGAGCAAGTTCGCTGATATCGGCATCTCGCTGCCCGGCACCGGCGAGGCGCCCTCCGCCCCCGTCTTCGTCGACGGCAGGAAGGTCGCGACCCTGCGCGGGCCAAACATCGCCGAGGATTTCAAGACCATGGTCGACGACTATATCCGCACCCGCTTCGGCTCCGAACGGTCCGCCGCCGAATGAGCACGCTCACCCCCGCCGCGACGGACGCGCGCGACATCCTCGTCGTCAATTCCCAGGTGGTGCGCGGATCCGTCGGTGGCCGCGTCACCGTCTTCGCGCTGGAGCGGCTCGGCCACCGGGTCTGGTTCCTGCCCACCATCCTGCTGCCCTGGAATCCCGACGAGGGGCGCGGCCACCGCCATGTCCAGGACGATGCGGGCTTCGATGCCCTCGCCGAGAACCTGATCACGGCGGATCTGCTGCCGCGCATCGGCGCCGTCGTCTCCGGCTATCTCGGCAGTCCGGCACAGGCCGCCGCCGTCGCCCGCCTCGTCGCGGCGGTGCGCAGGGCCAATCCGCGCGCGCTCTATCTCTGCGATCCGATCAGCGGCGACAACGGCGATCTCTATGTGCCGCCGGAAACCGCCGCGGCGGTGCGCGACACGCTGCTGCCGCTCGCCGATGTGGCGACGCCCAACCTCTTCGAGCTGCAATGGATGAGCGGGCGCCGGATCGAGAGCGAGGCCGAGGCCATCGCCGCCGCCCGCGCGCTCGGGCCGCAGCGGGTGCTGGTCACCTCCGCCCCGGCCCTGCGCCGCAACGCCACCTGCAACCTGCTGGTGACGCCGCGCGCCACCATCGCCGCCGAGCACGGACTGGTGCCCGACGCGCCGCACGGCACCGGCGACCTGATGGCCGCCGCCTTCACCGCCGCGCTGCTGGCCGGGCTCGACGACGAGAGCGCCTTGATGCGCTCCGCCGCCACCGTGTTCGAGATGGTCGCCCGCTCGGTCAAGCGGCGGGCCCGCGACCTGCTGCTGGCCGACGAGCAATCCTCGCTGGTCAACCCGATGGCGCTGGTCTCCTGCCGCCGCGTGCTCGACGCGCCGCTGCGCGCCTGAGCGGCCGGGACGCGGGGGGAGCGATGCTGCGGGTCGCCGGCATCGATGGCTGCCGCTTGGGGTGGATCGCGGTCCTGCGCGAATATACGGCGCAGGATGCCCCGCCGCGCCACACCTTGCTGCAGCTCCCGCGTTTCGCCGAGCTTCTCGCCGATCCCGGCATTTCCGTCCTTGCCGTCGACATGCCCATCGGCCTGCCGGAGCGCGCCGGCCCTGGCGGACGCGGGCCGGAGCGCTGTGTGCGTCCGCTGCTCGGTGAGCGCCAGTCCTCGGTCTTCTCCGTGCCGGCGCGCGCCGCCGTCTTCTGCGAGGACTATGGCGCGGCCTGCGCCGCCGCGCTCGCCACCTCCGATCCGCCGCGCAAGGTCTCGCGCCAGGCCTTCCACCTCTTCCCGAAGATCCGCGAGATCGACGCCGTGATGACCCCGGCGCTGGAGGCGCGCGTCTTCGAGGTCCACCCGGAGCTTGCCTTCTGGCGGCTCAACGGCGAACGGGCGATGAGCCTGCCGAAGAAGGTGAAAAGCACGGCCAGCATGCCCGGCATCGAGGAACGCATCGCCCTGCTGGGCCGTTACGGCTATGACGAGGCCTTCCTGCGCCAGCGCCCGCCTAGAGGGGCCGGCCGCGACGATCTGATCGACGCCTGCGTCAACGCGGTGATCGCCGAGCGCATCGCGCAGGGGCGCGCCACGCCGTTCCCGGGCGCGCCGGAGCGCGACGCAAGGGGCCTTCGCATGGCGATCTGGGCGTAGAACCCACAACGACCCCAATGATCAGGCTTGGCGATCAGGGCTTGGCGATCACGGCTTGGCGGCGGGAACCGGTGCGTCCGGCGCCGGCGTGCCTTCGGCCGCTTCCGCCGTCTTCGAGCCGCCGCCGGAGAACAGCCGGCTGAAGAAGCCGCCCGAAGACGGCTCCTCGGTCGGGGCGAAGGCCGACTTCTGCGCCGTGGCGGCATCGGCCGCCGGGCCGGTGGCGACCGTGGTCGTCGCCGTGGCGGCACTCGCGGCGGGCGTGACCGCCGCCGGCGATGCGGCGGGCGCGGTCGCGGCGACCGCCACCGGCGGGCTCGCCG
>NZ_FYAU01000018.1 GCF_900185725.1 Stappia sp. TSB10P1A
AAGGCCAGGTGCATGGCGGATTGACGCAGGGCATCGGCCAGGCGCTGCTGGAGAACGCGTCCTATGACGCGGACGGCCAGCTCCTGTCGGCGTCCTACATGGACTACACGATGCCGCGGGCGGACGACGTGCCGTCCTACCGGCTGATGACGACGGTGACGGCGTGCCCGGGCAACCCGCTGGGGATGAAGGGCTGCGGCGAGGCCGGGGCGATCGGCTCGCCGCCGGCGGTGATCAACGCGATCACCGACGCGATCGGAACCAACGCGCTGGAGATGCCGGCGACGCCGCAGGCGGTGTGGGCGGCACTGAAGGCGGCCCGGCCGGCAGAAGCAGCGGAGTGATCTGCGCTGCGCAGGCAAGACGCAGCGGAGTGATCTGCGCTGCGCAGGGAAGAAGCAGCGGAGTGATCTGCGCTGCACCGGCACAGGCTGCCGAAGAGGGCAGCCGAAGAGGGCAGCGGAGCGATCCGCGCAGGATCTTGATTGAGGATGGCGCTCCCGCACGGCTTGGCCGCGGGGGCGCCTGACCAGACGAGCAAGAGGCCCGGTCGGACTGCCGGGCGAGGGAGGAGCGGGATGTACGAGACGACCTATCACCGGGCGACGAGCGTCGCCGATGCGGCGGCGAAGATCGCCGCTTGCGAGGACGGCAAGATCCTGTCGGGCGGCATGACCCTGCTGCCGACGATGAAGCAGCGGCTGGCGGCGCCGTCCGACCTTGTCGACGTGACCCATGTCGCCGACCTGAAGGGGATCACTGAAACGGGTGAGGGCCTGCGGATCGGGGCGGCGACGACCCATGCGGAGGTTGCCGGCTCACTGAGCGTGCGGCGCCTGGTGCCGGGTCTTGCGGAGCTTGCCGGCCATATCGGCGATCCGCATGTGCGCCATCGCGGCACGATCGGCGGGTCGATCGCCAACAACGACCCGGCGGCGGACTATCCGGCGGCGATGCTGGCCTTGGGGGCGACGATCGTCACCGACCGGCGGCGGATCGAGGCGGAAGAGTTCTTCACCGGCCTGTTCGAGACGGCGCTGGAGGAGGGGGAGATCGTGACGGGCGTCGAGATCCCCGCCTGCGCGGCCTGCGCCTATGCCAAATATCCGAACCCGGCCTCGCGCTATGCGATGGCCGGCGTCTTCGTGGCGCGCAGCGATGGCGGCGTGCGGGTGGCGGTGACGGGTGCCGGGTCGAACGGCGTCTTCCGCCACGCGGGGCTGGAACAGGCGCTGTCGCAGAGCTTCACGCCCGACGCCGCAGCCTCCGTCGCGACCGATGCCGACGATCTCATCTCCGACATCCACGGCTCCGCCGACTACCGCGCAAACCTCATCACCGTCATGGCCAAGCGCGCCGTCGCAAAACTCAAAACCTGAAACCCCGAAACCCTCAAACAGACCCACATCCCAAACAAAACACCCCGCCGGAAAAAAAACGGCGGGGTGCTCGTGCTTGCGGGAGGCGCGCTCTTCCGCAGAAGCCTCCTGAAGCGGGTGCCTTCATGGTGAAATTTCTGCCGCTTCGACGTGTAATGGTTAATGAATGGTTAATATGCAGTGTTTCTTGTAAAGTAATTAATCCAAATTTTGCCTCTATCCCGTAATATATGATCCGATGAACCGTAGCCTGAATTCGTGTAAACGCGCATTCTAGCGGCCATGGATCGAAGAACAGGCAAGATGCGGAGAGAGTCATGTCATTTTTGCGGTTGTTATTGTCAATTGCTGCAGGCGTCTGGCTGCTTGCAGCGGCCCATGCCGCCAGTCCTGTCGTGTTGACGGTGGAAGGCAGCATCGAGGGGAATGGTCCGCGTGACTTCACGATTGCCGAGTTGGAGGCCATTGGCGTAACGGCTGTAACCACATCGACCCCCTGGCATGACAAGGTCGTTACATTCGAGGGCGTCCTGCTGTCCGACCTGCTGCAGCGAGTCGGATCCAAGGGGACGATGATCGAAGGGGTTGCCCTCAACAATTTCTACGCCGAGATTCCGGTCTCCGATCTTGCCGCCTATGGGGTGCTTCTCGCTTTCAAGGCCGATGGAGCGTATCTCGGCGTTCGCGACAAGGGGCCGCTTTTCGTCATCTACCCCTTCGACCGCTTTCCGGAGTTGCGCAACGAACTCTTCTACTCCCGATCGATCTGGCAGTTGCGTCGCATCAAGCTGAAGTGAGCCGATGAGCCCGTCGCAACTCCTCAAGCGTGCGACTGCCATTGGCGAGCGGTTTCGCCATCTGGCGATAACGGTTCTGGTGGTGCTGGTCGTCGCGGTGCTGCTGCACGCCGAAGCGGTGCTGACGACCGGAGGGGCGGTGGACAGGTCGATGCGCTACGACATCGCCATGTCGGGCATGAACGGGCGCGTCGATGCGATCACCGCCCGGCAACGGCTCTCCCGCTATGCGGCGACCGGGGATCTGGCGGACGCCGAGGAAGCGTGGCTGTTCTACAATATTCTGGCCAGCCGTATCGAGACATGGTCGTCGGGGTCCTTTGGCGCATTCGTCTCCCGTTCGCCGCAGCGCAGGGAGATGATGGAAGACCTGAGGCGTGATGTCGCCGCGATCGAAAGCGATTATCTCGCTCTGCCAGATCAAGCCGCCCTGCGGCGCATCGACCAGGTGCTGGAGAAAGTCGTTGGCATCGTTGACCGGATCGGCGGTGAGGCCCTGACGGAAAATCTGGTCGAGGCCGCCGAGATCCGGGGCACCCTGGTGGAGCGGCAGCGGCTCCAGAATATCCTGGTGGAAGTGCTGGTGGGCATCGGCGCCTTGCTGCTGCTGTTCATGTCCCTTCAGGCCCGCTCCCTGCGTCGGGCCCGGGCGGTGGCCGAAGAAGCGGCGCGGGAATTCGAATTCGCCGCCCGGCACGACCCGCTCACGGGCCTGCCCAACCGCATTGCCTTTCACGATGCGCTGGAACAGGCGCTCTCCTCCGCCGAGGGTCGGGGAGAGGGGCGCCTTGCCGTGCTCGCTCTCGATCTCGACGGGTTCAAGGCGGTCAATGACATTCTCGGCCATGCTTCGGGCGACGACCTGCTTCGTTCGGTGGCGGACAGACTGCGCCGCATCGTTGCCGACTGGCATCCGCGCGATGTGGTTTCGCGTCTCGGCGGAGACGAGTTCACGGTGCTCACGCGTGTTTCGGGCGGTGAGCAGGAGGCGGCGATCCGAGCCAAGCAACTCATCGACGGGTTGCATGAAGCCCACGCGCTCGGGGGCGGCAATGTCGTCGTCAACGCCACCATCGGCGTTGCCCTGTCGCAGGACGGCGAAGGTGGTGCTGCCATGCTGCAGAACGCAGATCTCGCGCTGAGCCACGCCAAGGCGACCGGCAAAGGCCGTGTGCAACTCTATGACGTGTCGATGCGTGCCGACGCGACGCGCCATCGCCAGATCGAGGAGGGCATCACCCAGGCGCTGGAAGATGGCGATATCGCGACCCACTACCAGCCCCAGGTCGACATGCTGACGGGGCGCATCGTCGGGTTGGAGGCGCTGGCCCGCTGGCGGCATCCGGTTCTTGGATGGATACCGCCGAGCGAGTTCATTCCTATTGCGGAGGCTTCCGGTCGGATCGTCGAGATCGGCGAGCGGATCCTTGAGCAGGCCTGTCGCGACACGCTCTCCCTGTCTGACGATCTGCCGGTAGCGGTGAACCTGTCGGTCGCCCAACTCGCGCGTGAGGACCTGGCCGAAACCGTCGCCGACGTGCTGCTGCGTTTCGGCATGCCGGCATCGCGGCTCAAGCTGGAAGTGACCGAAAGCGTCGTGATGAAGGACACGCGCCGGGCGATTTCGACGCTGAAGAAGCTGAAGGCACTCGGGGTCTCGATCTCGCTCGACGATTTCGGCACCGGCTATTCGGCCCTGTCCTATCTGCGCAGCTTCCAGTGGGACGAACTGAAGATCGATCGGAGCTTCGTCCGCTCGCTGGAAAGCGACCGGCACAGCCTGTCGATCGTGACCTCTATTCTCGAACTGGCCGCGCGGCTCGAAATCGGGGTGACCGTCGAGGGCGTCGAGACCCAGCAACAGGTGGCCCTGCTGACCGGTGCGGGCTGCCGTGTTGCGCAGGGCTTCCTGTTCGGCGCTCCGGTTCCGGTCTCCGACCTGCCGGCCCTGCTCGCTCGAAGCGCAGTGAGGTCGGGAGCCGCCGATCCGACCGTTTCGAGCGACGCGCTTGCGGCCGCTCGGGGGTTGGTCTGACTTTGCCGTTTGCCGTTTTTCGGGGAAGCTGCTAGCCAGATTTCCGGCCTTCGTGAAACGTCGGCCCGGGAGGGTGTGTCAGGCTGCGGCTTGCCGCGGGCCGATCATGTTCCACAGGAGGTCTGTGCTCCCATGTCCGACCCTTGCATCATCTGTGTGGCAATCACCGGTTCCGTGCCGCAGAAATCCGACAACCCGGCGGTGCCGATCAGCATCGCCGAGCAGGTCGAAAGCACGCAGGAGGCGTTTGAGGCGGGAGCCACGATCGCTCACTGTCACGTGCGCGAGGAGGACGGTACCCCGACCTCCGATCCGGAGCGTTTCGCCCGGCTGGTCGAGGGGCTGAAAAAGCACTGCCCCGGCATGATCATCCAGTTGTCGACCGGCGGCCGTTCGGGGGCTGGCAAGGCGCGCGGCGGAATGCTGCCGCTTTCCCCCGACATGGCGTCGCTGTCGGTCGGTTCCAACAATTTCCCGACGCGCGTCTACGAGAACCCACCGGACCTCGTGGATTGGCTGGCGGCCGAAATGCTCGCCTGCAACGTCAAGCCGGAGATCGAGGCCTTCGATCTGTCGCATGTCTTCCAGGCGGCTGCGATGGTCAAGGACGGCCGCCTGAAGGCGCCGCTGCACGTCCAGTTCGTGATGGGTGTGAAGAATGCCATGCCGGCCGACCGCAGGGTCTTCGAGTTCTATGTCGAGACCTTGAGGCGGTTGATGCCGGACGCGACATGGACGGGAGCGGGCATCGGCCGCAACCAGATCGAACTCAACCGCTGGAGCCTTGAACTTGGCGGCCACTGCCGCACCGGCCTTGAGGACAATGTACGCCTCGACAAGGAGCGGCTGGCGCCGTCCAACGCCGCCCTGGTGCAGCGCGTCGTCGACTTGTGCCCGGACTATGGCCGCTACCCGGCGAGCGTTGCCGAAGCGCGGGCGATCCTCGGGCTTGCTGCCTGAAACAGGGTCGGAGCGATAAACGGCATGGGGCCCGCACCGGCATGGCGCGGGCCCTTCGACGTCTTGAGGTGCGACCGGACGGGCCTACTTGCCGACCAGCTCGTCCTTGAGGGCCATCACGTCTTCGGCCGACATCTGGCCGACGGTCGTGACCTCGCCGGACGAGATCCGCCAAAGGCGGAAGGGGCCCGTGATGTCGCCGTATTCGTCGAAGCCGACCGGTCCGATGACGCCTTCATACTTGATCGGCTTGCCGGCCTTGATCAGTTCGAGCGCCTTGGCGAACTCGTCCTTGCCCGCGAAGATCGGCTCGCCATCGGCGGCGACCACCTGCGGGATCGCGGCCTTGATCGCGGCGGCTTCGGCGGTGCCTGCCTTGGCGATCGCGAGGCCGACGATGGCGCCGGCATCGTAGGAGCGGTCGGCGGCGGGAGCGCTCGGTTCGATGCCGCCGGAGACGTCCTTGTAGGCGCTGTAGAAATACTCCGTCGACTTGGTCGGCGTGGTGCCCGAGGAGGTGCCGAAGGCGTTTTCCAGGAACTTCGCACCGACACTTTCGATGAAGTCGGTGGAGTTCATGCCGTCGTTCAGCAGGAAGGTCTGCGGTCCGCCCTGCGAGATCCAGGCACGGGCGATGGTGGCCCCGTCGACCGGGTAGCTGACGAGATAGAGCGCGTCCGGCTCGCTCGCCATGGCGGCCGACGCTTCCGCCGAGTAGCTCGCCTGTTTCTCGTTATAGGGCGTGACGGAGGTGATGGTGCCGCCGAGCTTTTCGAAGGCGGAGGAGAACTCCCGCACCATGTTGACGCCGAAGTCGTTGTTCACATGAATGATCGCGAGCTTCTTCAGCCCCTGGTCGATGGCGTATTTCGCCGCCGCGGTGCCCTGGAGAGCATCGGAGGTGATCGTGCGGAAGAAGTAGCCGCCGCTCTTGCCGTCGCGGGCGAGCTGGGTCAGCGTCGGCGAGGAGGAGGCGGGCGAGACCTGGACGACGCCGGCGGGTGCGGTGACCGAGGTCAGGATCGGGATCGACACCGAGGAGATGATGCCGCCGATGATGACCGGCACCTTCTTGATGTTGACGAGTTGCGTCGCCTGATCCACGGCGACATTGCCCTGGCTCTGGCTGTCGCGGGTGTCGGTGACCAGCTTGCAGCCGTCGAGAACGCCGCCGGCCTCGTTGAGGTCGCGGAAGGCCATCTCGACCGACTTGGCGCCGGCCTGGCCGTACTGGCCGGCGGGGCCGGTGAGTTCGAGGACGAGGCCGATGGTGACCTCGCAGGCCTGTGCCGCCGGACCTGCCGCCAGCGCGGCGAGGACGCCGCCGGCAAGCGCGGAAGTCCATTTCAACTTGCTCATTGCTGTTCCCCTTCTCGTTGTTCTGCCGCCGGTTGTCCGTCCGTGCGGTCCTTGATCCAGGTTTCCTGGACGAAGCGCCACGCCACCCCCAGGGGAGCGCCGGCATTCCTGGAGAACAGCGCGCCGGCCCGGCGGAAGGTGGTCCTTCCGCCGAGCTCCTGCCGTTCCACATAGATCACGAGGGCGTCGTCGCCGGTCTCGCGCAGCACCGCGATATCCTCGATGGCGATTGCGAAACCCTCAGCAAACCGCCCCCTTGCCGCGGACAGCATCGATGCCAGGCCTTCGCGGTCCTGCAGGGCGCCGTCCGGGCCGATGCGATGAAAGTCCGGTTCGAAGGCAGCAAGCGCGGCGGCAAAGGCGCTGTCTTCGAGCCGGCCGGCGAACCAGTCGACGAAGAACGCGTGCCGGGCGATGATCTCGCGCGCGGCGGCAGCGCCGATGTTGCCCGCTCCCATCATGCGGCCTTCTCGTCGTTGAGGTTGTATTTCATGATGCGGCCGTGGCGGCCGTGGCGGTCGCGCTCCAGCGTGTAGACATCGCCGTCCAGCTCGCGGGCGGAGGCGAGCACCGCGGCGATCCTTGTTCGGTCGTCGGCATCCAGGGCGATCTCGCAAAGGCCGAGATTCGAGGGAAGGTGTGCCCGGTTGCGCGCACCGACGATGACCGCACCGACCTGATCGCGGTCGAGCACGCAGCGGCTGGCAACGCTGGCGATGTCGGTGCCGTGCTTGTCGGCGACCTGCTTGAGGGCGGCAAGCAGCGCCTGGAACAGATCCCAGCCGCCGAAGTCCTCGATGATCAGCTTGTATTTGACCAGCGAGCGGTTCTCGAGCTCCGCCGCCGGCTCCGCCCGGCCAAGCCAGTTCTCGCTCAGGAAGCCGCCGGCGACGGTGCCGTAGCACAGAAAGGACATGCTGTTGTCGCGGGCGATGCCGGCAAGCCGCTTGGCAGGGCGCGTGTCGAGCAGGGAATACTGCACCTGCGCCGAGACCAGAGGTACGCCCGCGGCCAGCATGGCGGCGACATGGTCGCTGTCGAAATTGGTGACGCCGATATTGCGGATCTTGCCGGTCTGGCGAAGCTCCTTGAGCCACAGGGCGACGTCCAGCCAGCCGGGGGCGTTGTAGTCCCACCAGTGGAACTGGACGAGGTCCAGCCGCTCGCAGCGCAGCCGCGTCAGCGAACGATCGATCAGTTCCTCGACATGCGCGCGGTCGATGCCGATCAGTCGATCGAGGTCCGGCACCAGCTTGGTGTGAATGCAGATGCGGGATAGGGCTTCCTCTCCGCGCATATCGCGGTAGCGCGTGCGGAAGGCGCCGATCAGCTCTTCCACGCCGGTGTAGATGTCGGCGCAGTCGAAGGTGGTGATGCCGGCATCGGCGAAGGCGATCATGTCGTCGATCGCCGTGTTACGGTCGACGGTGCCGTGGCCGCCGGCGAGCTGCCAGCCGCCACGGATGACACGGGAGATGACGTGATCGTCCTTCAGGACATGGCGTTCCATCAAGGTCACGGGGTCACCCGCCGGTTGCGCTGCCGTCAGCGTCGTTTGGAAGGGGGACGGCGGTCGTCGCCGCGTGGGAGAAACGGCGCCGGCCGAGCCGAGTGATGCGCAGCCGGCTGGCGCAGTTGGGGTCGGGGCAGGCGACATCCGCGTCGCTGGTCATCCAGTCGTTGGGATGGCTCGGGCGCTGCTTGGCTGCCAGCAGCGGCAGCACGGCGGCGATGGAATAGATCGAGAAGCCCTGGCCCGGTGGCAGGTAGAGCATCTCGCCGCGCAGCTCGAAATGGTCGCCCGGCTTTGCGCCGCAATAGACCTTGCCGCCGCCCTCCGGCATCACTGCTTCGACCCGCAGATCGTAGAGCTCGAAGCTGTCGTCGCCTGCTTCGTTGCTCATTGGGCTTCCTCGCCGGTTTCGGTCAGGTGCTTGCGCAGGATGTCGAAGGCACGGCCGATATCGGCCCTGAGCGCGGCCTGCGCCGCCGGCGTATCGCGGCGCGTGACCGCCTCGATGATCTCGCGGTGGAAATGGGTGGCGGAGCGGTCGACGGCGGCATCGAACAGGCGGGCGGGGGCGCGCAGATACGGGCCCGACTGCAGCCACAGGCTTTCGATGATCGGGATCATCACCTGCGAACCGGCCGCCCGATACAGAGTGAAGTGGAAGGCGTGATTGAGGTCTGCCGCTTCGCCCGAGATCTCGCGTCCCCTGGTCGCCAGAACGGCGTCGCAGGCGTCGGTCAGGCGCGCGAGGTCCTCGACCAGGGCGTCGGTGACATTGGGCATGGCGAGGGCGATCACCTCGCTTTCAATGAGCGCCCGGGCGCGGGCCAGATCCTCCAGCCTGTCGCGGGAGATCAGGGGAACGCGAACGGAGCGGTTGGGCATCGCCTCCAGCGCCTGTTCCGAGATCAGTCGGGCCAGCGCCTCGCGCACGGGCATGGTGCTGGTGCCGAGGCGGTTGGAAACGTCGACGATCCGCAGGACCTCGCCGGGATCGAACAGGCCCTGGATCAGGGATCGGCGCAACTCGTCATAGACGCTGTCCTGCACCGTGCGGCGGCCGACCGGATTGAGCGGGGCGAGCGCGTCGTCGCTCTCGCCGGCATCGGTTCCCGGCATGGCGCCCGCCACGCGCAGCAGTCCGCTCGCCGTCCTTGCAGCCACGGCCTCCTCCCTGGTTTTCCGTCTTCGGGGCAGATCTTGCGCTGTGCGAGAGCCGCCATGCCGACGGAATCGCCCGGCAAGGCGGTCGTCGCGGCACCGTCGGCGCCTGCCAAAACCTGTCTGGACCATCTTTACAATCAAACGCGATCTGTGATCAAGATATGTTTGATCAAACATCACGGATCGCGAGGCGGTCCTTTGGCGACTGTCGGATGCTCACGGGGTGAACGACAGACAGAGGCGAAAAGACCCCGCCGCCGGGCGCCGGGATAAGGAGCGGATCCTTGCAGTCAGTCGGCAGCAACGGGGAGGGGACGGCGCGTGCGGCGAACAGTGGACCGTTCCCGGTCCTGTCGGCGACAGGCGTTTCCCGGCGCTTCGGCGGCAACCGAGCGGTGGACGGCATGTCTCTGGACCTGCATGCGGGCGAGATCGTCGGGCTGATCGGGCCGAACGGTGCCGGCAAGACCACGTTCTTCAGCCTGATCGCCGGAAGCCTCAAGCCGGATGCCGGCGAGATCCGTCTCAAGGGCGAGCGGATCGAGCGTCAGCCGGCGGCGCGACGCCTGTCGATGGGCCTGGGGCGCACCTTCCAGATCCCGCGCCCCTTCGCCGGCATGAGCATCCTCGACAATGTCATGGCGGCGGCGCAGAACCAGACCGGCGAGAGCATCTTGCGCAACTTCCTGCAGCCCGGCAGGGTGCGGGCTGAGGAGCGTGCGGCACGCGAGCGGGCGAAGGCGCTGATCGACTTCGTGACCCTCGGCCATCTCGTCGACCAGCCGGCGCGCGTCCTGTCCGGCGGCCAGCGCAAGCTGCTGGAGCTTGCCCGTGTGATGATGGCCGAACCGGCGGTGATCCTGCTCGACGAGCCGGCCGCCGGCGTCAATCCGGCGCTGCTCGATGTCATTATCGACCGGATTGTCGAGATCAACCGAATGGGTGTCAGCATCCTCCTGATCGAGCACAACATGGACATGATCGCCCGCCTGTGCGGGCGGATCGTCGTGATGGCCTCGGGGCGGGAACTGGCGGCCGGAACACCGGCGCAGATCATGGCCAATCGCGAGGTGACGGAAGCCTATCTCGGCGAGGTTCTGCCGGAGGGCTCGACATGACGGCCATGCCAGCCTCGCCCGCGTCTCCACTTGCGACCCGTGGCCTCGTTGCCGGCTACGAGCCGGATCTGCCCATCGTCAAGGGGGTCGACTTCACTCTGGCGCCCGGCGAGTTCGTCACGGTGCTTGGGCCGAACGGCGCGGGCAAGTCGACCTTCGTCAAGGCGATTGCCGGACTGGTGCCACTGCATGGCGGCACCTTGCATCTCTCCGGCGAGGAGATCACGGACGAGCCGCGCCATGCGCTGGTGCGCAAGGGATTGGCCTTCGTGCCGCAGACGGAGAACATCTTCGCCACGCTCACGATCCGCGAAAACCTGCAAGTCGCCGCCGCGGTCCTGCCCAAGGCGGAGCGCAAGCCGCGGATCGATGCCATGCTTGCGGCCTATCCGGATCTTGCAAGCCGGCCGGGCGCCATCGCCGGTGGTCTGTCGGGTGGTCAGCGCCAGATGCTGGCCACCGCCCGCGCGTTGCTGGTCGAGCCGAAGGTACTGATCCTCGATGAGCCCTCGGCGGGGCTCTCGCCGAAAGCGGTGTCGGAAATGTTCCAGCGGCTCATCGAGATCAATCGCAGCGGCGTGCCGATCCTCCTGGTGGAGCAGAATGTGCGGGCGGCCCTGGCGATTGCCTCGCGTGCCGTGATCCTGGTCGACGGCCTGCTGCGCCACGATGCTCCGGCGGCGGACCTTGCTGCCGATCCGGATATCGGCCGCCTGTTCCTTGGCGCCCATGCAGACGGCGCCGCCACCGCCGTGGAGGGTGCGCGATGAGCGGCCAGATCCTGCTTGAGGGCCTGCTTGCCGGAGCGATGATCGGCCTTGGAGCGGTTGGCCTGACGCTGACCTACTCGATCCTGCGCTTTGCCAATTTCGCCCATGGAGAGCTGGTCAGTTGGGGCGCCTATCTCTCGCTGAGCCTGTCGCTTGCCATCGGTGCGGTATCGGGCGCTAGCCTTGCCCCGCTCGATCCGTTCAGCGTGTCGGCGGCGCTGATTCTCGCCGTCCTGCTGGCGATGGCGTGCACCGCGCTGCTGGCGCTTCTCGTCGACCGCCTGCTGTTTGCGAGACTGCGCCGGCGCGGGGCGACGGCGATCATCGTGGTGATGGCCAGCTTCGGTGCGTCGATGGCGCTGCGCAGCCTGCTGGAATTCCTCTACACCTCGAAGCCTGCCTATTATTCCCGCGAGTTGCAG
This sequence comes from Stappia sp. TSB10P1A, assembly GCF_900185725.1. Lineage (GTDB taxonomy): Bacteria > Pseudomonadota > Alphaproteobacteria > Rhizobiales > Stappiaceae > Stappia. The sequence continues at coordinate 11,515 of NZ_FYAU01000018.1, forward strand.
ATCGCGATGCCGCTGCCCGGCGGCATCCGCGCCACGCCCGACCAGCTCTTGCTGATCGGCCTCGCCTTCGTGGCGGTGATCGCCGTTCACCTGCTGCTCACCCGCACGGATCTCGGCCGCGCCATGCGTGCGGTCAGCGAGAACCCGGCGCTGGCTGGCGTCGTCGGCATCGATACGGCGAAGATCGTGCGGGCGGTGTGGATCATCGGCGGTGCGCTCGCCTGCACCGCCGGCACAATGTCGGGTCTGCTGGTGCAGATCCGCCCCTATATGGGCTTCGACCTGCTGCTGCCGCTGTTCGCCGCCGTCATCCTCGGTGGCATCGGCTCGGTGCCGGGTGCCATGCTCGGCGGGCTGATCGTCGGTCTGTGCGAGGCGCTGGCCGTTCAGACAATAGGCGCCGAATGGCGGGCGGCGGTTGCCTTCGCCGTGATCACGGTCGTTCTGGTGCTGCGCCCCACCGGTTTGTTCGGGAGGGCGACATGAGCCTGGAACTCCTTGCCTATTGCGCCTTCTTCCTCACGGTTGCACTGACCTATGCGGTGATCGTGCTGGGTCTCAATGTGCAGTGGGGCCAGACGGGCCTGTTCAATGTCGGCGTCGCCGGCTTCGTCGCCGTCGGGGCCTATGCCTCGGCGCTGCTGACCTCGCCGCCGGTGGAGGGGCGGCTCGGCGGGTTCGAACTGCCGATCGTGATCGGCTGGCTCGGCGCCTTCGTCGCCTCCGGGGTGCTGTCGGCGCTGATCGGCTGGATGACCATCCGTCTGCGCGCCGACTACCTTGCCATCTCGACCTTCGGCATCGCCGTGACCATCCAGCTTGCCGTCCTCAATCTCGAAGGCGTCACGGGCGGACCGTTCGGCATCAGCCTGATCCCGCGCCCCTTTGGCGAGTTGGCCGGCCAGTCGCTCGCCTTTTCGCTTGCCAATCTGGCGCTGCTCGTCGCCGTAGTGTTCGGCCTCTACCTGATGCTCCAGCATCTGGCGAGAAGTCCGTGGGGGCGGGTGCTGAGGGCAATTCGAGAGGATGAGGTGGCGGCCGAGGCGCTCGGCAAGAGCCCGCGCCGCTTCCGGATCGAGGCGTTCGCACTCGGCGGGGCGATCATGGGTCTCGGCGGCGCCGCGCAGGCGCATTTCATCGGCTTCATCGCGCCGGAAAACTACCTGCCGATGCTGACCTTCCAGGTCTGGGCGATGCTGATCGTCGGGGGCTCCGGCAACAATCGCGGCGCCATCCTCGGGGCGCTGCTGGTCTGGGCGCTCTGGGCAGCTTCTTCGGCGGTGGTCGAAGCCTTGGCTCCCGCCGGCGAGCAGGCCCGTGCTGCCTCGCTGCAGACCGTCATCATCGGTGTCGCCTTGTGCGCCATCCTTCTGTTCCGCCCGCAAGGGCTGCTTCCCGAACCGGGCAGTGCGCGCCGCCGCCTGCCCTTCCTTCACAGATGGCGCGGCACACCCGCCGCCACGACAGGATCCGAGCGCACATGACCAGCCGCCCCGAAACCACCAAACTCGGCCCCGACCTGGAGATCAGCCGCATTCTGACCGGCCTCTGGCAGATCGCCGACATCGAGAAGGACGGCACGCCTGTCGATCTGGAAGCGGCAGCCGGTCATCTTGCCGAATACGCGGCCGCCGGCTTCACCACGTTCGACATGGCGGACCACTACGGCAATGCGGAACTCGTTGCCGGCCGGTTGCTGGCGCGCCATGGCGAAGGGGAGGGGCGTCCGCTCGCCTTCACCAAGTGGTGTCCCGAGCCGGGGCCGATGAGCGAGGACGCGGTGCGGGCTGGCGTTCAGGAGCGGCTCGACCGGCTTGGCGTAGCGTGTGTCGACCTGCTGCAGTTCCACTGGTGGACCTTCGAGCATCCCGGCTGGCTCGATGCCCTCAAGCATCTTGCGAGGTTGCGCGAGGAAGGGCTCATCCGCGAGATCGGAGTCACCAATTTCGACGCCGCGCACCTTCGCGTCGCGATCGCCGAGAACCTTCCAATCGTGTCCAACCAGGTGTCCTTTTCGGTGGTCGACCGGCGCGCCGCCGGAGCCCTGACCGCCCTGTGCCAGGAGCGGGGTGTACGGCTTCTCGCCTATGGCACGCTGTGCGGCGGGTTCCTCTCCGAGCGCTGGCTCGGCAAGCCGGAGCCGACCGAAATCGCCGACTGGAGCCGCATGAAGTACAAGCGCTTCATCGACACGGCCGGCGGCTGGCAGGCTTTCCAGGGACTGCTTTCGGCGCTTTACCGCATCGCCCGCAAGCACGGCGTTTCCCTCTCCAACGTCGCGACGCGCTGGGTGCTGGAAACGCCCTCCGTTGCCGGCGTGATCATCGGCGCGCGGGTGGGCGAGAGCGAACACCGGGTCGACAATCTCCGTCTCTTCGGCTTTGCGCTCGACGACGAGGATCGCGCCCTGCTGGAAGACGCCTTCGGCGCGATGAAGCCGATCCCCGGCGATTGCGGCGACGAGTATCGCCGCCCGCCGTTCCTCACCGCTTCGGGCGACCTCAGCCACCATCTTGACCAGATCCCCAGCGTCTATACGCCGGAACCAGTGCCGGGCCGTCCCAACCGCTGGCGGCTGTCGTCGGGCAGCATCTGGGAGCCGCTGGCCGGATTCAGCCGGGCGATGCGCATCGGCGACCGCGTTCTCGTCTCCGGCACGACCGCCACTCACGGCGCCGACCATTGTGTCGCGCCGGGCGATGCCGAGGCCCAGACCACCTATATCCTCGACAAGATCGCTGCCGCGCTCACCGCCTTCGGTGGTTCGATGGAGGATGTGGTGCGCACGCGGGTCTATCTGCAGGATGTCGGTGCCTGGGAAGGGCCCTCTAGGGCGCATGGCCGGGTCTTCGGAGAGATTCGCCCTGCCAATACCATGCTCGCCGTCGGCAGCCTGATCGGTGGCTACGAGGTGGAAATCGAGGTCGAGGCGGCGCTGGACCCGCAGTAAAGGCGCGGATGCCGGTGCTCAGCCGATGGCGCGCCAGGCGAGATAGCCGAGGCCGGTAAGGGCTGCTGCCGGCAGCAGGCGGAAGGTGATGAGGCCGACGACATCCTCCAGCGGATAGGCCGGCCGGTCGAGCCAGAAGGTCGGCCGGCTCTCGATCACGTTGAGGATGTATTTGCGCCGGTCGCGCGGGCGAACGGGCAGGCGAGGCAGATCGAAGGGGAGCATGTCGAGCACATGCTTCGTGCACAGCCGGTTCTCGGCTGGGAAGTGGAAGAAGAACGGCTTGCCGCCCGTGCGCGTGTTGGTCAGGTGCGTTCCATCGAAGCGGTACAGCTTGCGCTCCAGCCCCGACTGGCAGGCGGAACTGGCGAAGATCTCCTGATCGTAGTCGAGGGCGGCGCGACCGGGGTTTTCCATGAACCACTTGTTGATCAGCGACTGGTCGCAGTCGACGGCGCTGGCATAGTCGAGTTCGCCGAGCATGGCGGCGAGCGCGCCGGCCGTTCCGATATACCCGCCTGAATTCAGGTAGCGATACATGCCGCTCCTGCCGCCGGCCGGCGGGTAGGCGCGGGAGGCGCTAAGCCGTCCGGGCAGCTTCCAGGTGAAGCCCGGCTCGGTCGAGATGACGATGGGATTTGCGAAAGCGCGGTAGCGCGAAATAAGCTCCGCCGGATCGCGGATCAGCACCACGTCGAAGGCGTCGGTATAGACGACGAGCTCGTCGGCGGGCAGGCGCGCCAGATGCGCGCCCAGCATCTGCATTGCGGCAAGATGGCCGGGATAGGGCTTGCCGGTCCACACGACGTCCGGCGCGATGCCGAACCGGGCGAGCGAGGCCCGGTAGCGGGCGAGCCCCGGCCCCTCATGCGAGGCGAGCGTGACGAAACGCGGAAAGGGCTCGCCGGTCACCCCCTGCTGTTCCCGCTCGTCCATCGCATCCTCCACCCATCGCTGTCTGTCAGCGCTTACTCCGGCCTGCCCTGCCCGGCAACGGCTTTCAGAACAGCGGCGTGGCGAAGGAAGCGGAAGGTCGGCCTTCCCGGATCCGCTCGGCCTCCAGTTCGGCGATCTTCAGATCGACGGAGCTGCGATCGAGCATGCCCGAGACATTGTCGGAGGTCGGCAGGCTCTCGGCCACGTGCAGGTAGCGCTCGCCTGCCACCGCCAGCAGGCGGCGCAGTTCCGGCAGCGGATCGGGATGGTCATCGGCGCGGATGTCGAGCCAGGGATAGGCCTCGCCGCGCACGATCTTCAGCGCCGCCGACTGCTTGCCGCGCCTGTCGCCGCCCGCGGCCTCGCCCGCCTCCATCGCGGTGAGCAGCCGATCGGCGAAGGCCTTTTGCGGATGGGCGAGATAGGCCGTCAGCGTGGCATCGAGAACCTGCGGTCCGGCCAGCATGTTGCCGGCCACCGAGACGCCTTCGGCGATCAGGTGGCCGGCCCAGTCGATGCACCTCTCTCCGGTGAAGGCGGCGCTGCGCCCCTTTGCGTCCATCACATGGAGCTGGCGGGAATGGGAACCGGCATCGCGGCCGGTCATCGCCGTGACCACCTCTTCGGCCGAGGCGCCGGCCTGCAGCATCTTCAGCCCGTCGGTGCCGTAGAGCGGCGAGATGAAGGCCTGGGTGGCGATGGCGCCGATGCCGCCGGCCATATAGGGCACGATGGCCCCGACCGCGAAGAAGCGGCTGGCGACGGCAATGCCGAACTGGCCGGAGGCCGGGTCGCGGGCCACGATCGAGTAGGTCATTCAGGCAGTCTCCCGTCAGCGTCCGGCCGCATAGGCCTGCATCAGCCGCGGCGTTGCGGCCGCGCGCAGCAACCCGTCCGGATCGCGGCGGGCTGCCGTCAGCCGGCCGATCGACCAGCTTGGTGCCACATCCAGCGAATGGCCGCGCGCCCGCAAGGCGTCGAGCACCGGCCGGCCGAAGCTCTCCTCTACCATGATATGGCCCGGCTGGCGCTGGCGCGGGTAGAAGGACGCCGGAAAGTGGGTGGTGTGGAACAGCGGCTGATCGATCGCCTCCTGCAGGTTGAGGTCGTGATGGGCGAGGCGCAGGAACAGCGACAACTGCCACTGGTCCTGCTGGTCGCCGCCGGGCGTGCCGAAGGCGAGCGTCGGCACGCCGTGCTTCAGGGCAAGGCTCGGGGTCAGTGTGGTGCGCGGCCGCTTGCCCGGTGCCAGCGACGTCGGCAGCCCTTCCTCCAGCAGGAACATCTGGGCGCGCGAGTTGAGACAGAAGCCGAGTGCCGGGATGACCGGCGAGGATTGCAGCCAGCCGCCCGACGGGGTGGCGGACACCATGTTGCCCCAGCGGTCGATGACGTCGATATGCACCGTGTCGCCGCGTTTTTCCGACAGATGCGCCATGGTCGGCTCGTAGACGCCGGTCGCCGAGGTGCCGAGCCCCTCGATCACCTGTATCGCCTTTTGCACCTGCGCTTCGTAGCCCGGCACGATGCCGGGGCGCAGGTCGAAGGAGGCGGTTTCGCCGATCAGCGCCCGCCGGCCGGCATTGTAGGTGTCCGACAACAGATGCGCCATCGGCACGTCGGTGAAGGCAGGGTCTCCGTAATAGACCTCGCGGTCGGCATAGGCGAGCTTCATCGCCTCGGCGACCAGATGCACGAAGTCGGCGCCGACCGGATCAACCTCGCCGATGGCTGTCCCCTTGAGCAGGGCGAGGGCCTGCAGCAGCACCGGTCCCTGGCCCCAGGGGCCGGTCTTGGCAACGGTCCACTCGTGATAGTCGTAGGTGAACGGCGCTTCCGTGGTTGCGCGCCAGCCCGCAAGGTCGTCGGCGGTCAATACACCCCTGTGCCTCGTGCCGCTGGCGTCCATCGCCTCGGTCTTGTCGACGAACGCGGCGATCTCCTCGGCGATGAAGCCGCCATAGAAGCAATCGCGCGCCGCCTCGATCTGCGCCTCGCGGCCGCTCTTCGTCTCCGCTTCCCTCAGCAGCCGCTCCCAGGTGTCTGCAAGGGCCGGATTGCAGAACAGTTCGTCCGTCGCCGGCGCCCTGCCGCCCGGACACCAGGTGGTATGCGAGGTCGGCCATTCCTTCTCGAAGAAGCCGGCTAGGCCGGCGATGGTGGCGGAGACGCGCGCCAGCATCGGATGACCGCTGCGCGCATAGTGGATCGCCGGCTCCAGGATGTCGCGCAGCGGCAGCCGCCCATGGTCGCGCAGCATCAGCATCCAGCCGTCGAAGGCGCCGGGAATGACGGTCGCCAGCAGCCCGTCGCCGGGGATCAGCGACAGGCCTTCGCGGCGATAGTGGTCGATGGTCGCGCCTGCCGGCGCCGGACCTTGCGCGCAGATCACCTCCATCTTGCCGCTTGTCGCATCGTGCAGGATCACCGGCAGGTCGCCGCCGGGGCCGTTGAGATGCGGTTCGACGACCTGCAGCACGAAGCCGGTTGCGGCCGCCGCGTCGAAGGCATTGCCGCCCTTTTCCAGAATGCTCATGCCGACGGCGGTGGCGATCCAATGGGTCGAGGTGACGACGCCGAACGTGCCCCGGATTTCCGGTCTGGTGGTGAAGGTGGACATCCGATCTCCCTTGGGGGTTTTCCGTTTTGGTGCCGGGCCGAAGCTCGGGTCAGCTCTCGCGCGGGTCGAGCGCGTCGCGCAACCCGTCGCCGAGCAGGTTGAAGCCGAGGACGACGAGGAAGATGGCGGCGCCCGGCCACCACGCCATCCACGGCGCCTGGGTCATGAAATTCTTGGCGACGTTCAGCATCGACCCCCAACTCGGGTCTGGGGGCTGCTGGCCGAGACCGAGGAAGGACAGGCTCGCCTCGGCGATGATGGCGGTCGCGACAGTCAGCGTCGCCTGCACCAGCACCGGCGCGAAGACGTTCGGCAGGATGTAGCGCCACATGATCGCAATATCGGAAAGGCCGATGGCCCTCGCGCCCTCCACATAGTCCTCCGTCTTGACCGACAGCACCTGACCTCGGGTTAGGCGGATGAAGATCGGCGTTGCCGACAGGCCGATGGCAATCATCGCATTGGTCAGGCTGGGCCCGAGAAAGGCGGCAAGCGCGATGGCAAGGATCAGGAACGGCGTCGCCAGCAGCGCGTCGGTGATGCGCGAGATGATCTGGTCGGTCCAGCCGCCGAAATAGCCGGAGAGGAGGCCGAAGGGCACGCCGACAGCGACTGCGAGCAGTACCGAGACGACGCCTGCGAGGAGCGAGGCGCGGGCGCCCCAGATCATGCGCGACAGGAGATCGCGGCCGATTTCGTCGCTGCCGAGCCAATAGAGCTCGGACGGCGGCTTGCGGATCGCCGACCAGCTCGTGGCAGCCGGGTCGGCGATCGGCAGGATCGGCGCCAGCACGGCGATGGCGACGAAGAAGGCGACCAGTACGAAGCCGAACAGGGCACTCCTGTTGCGCTTCAGCTTCTTCCAGGCGCGGCTGCTGCCGCGTGCGGGCAGGTCGCCGTCATCGGTTCCGGTGAGCAGGGCGGGCGCGGTCACAGCGTTGCCCTCATGCGCGGGTTGAGCAGGAAGTAGAGCACGTCGGCGATGAGGTTCATCAGGATGAAGCCGGCGGCGGTGCACAGGACGACGCCCTGCACGACCGCGTAATCGCGGGTAAAGACCGCGTCGACGATCAGCTTGCCGAAGCCGGGAATGGTGAAGATCTGTTCCGTCAGCACCGCGCCGGCCAGCAACTCGCCGAACAGCAGCGCGCCGAGGGTGACGATGGGCAGCAGCGCGTTGCGGAAGGCGTGCTTGAGGATGACGATCCGCTCGCCCAGCCCCTTGGCGCGGGCGGTGCGCACATAGTCGGCCTTGAGTACGCCGAGCATGGCCGAGCGCGTGTGGCGCATCAAGGTGGCGGCGAGAGCCGTGCCCAGCACGAAGGCCGGCATGATCATGGTCTGGAACGAGCGCACCGGATCCTGGAACGGCGAGGTGTAGCCGGAGGCGGGCAGCCAGCCCAGTTCCACGGACACCAGCAGGATCAGCATGATGCCAAGCCAGAAATTCGGGATCGACAGGCCCGACAGGGCGACGAAATTGGCGATGTAGTCGATGGGGCCGCCTTTCTTCACTGCCGACAGGATGCCGGCGGGAATGCCGATCGCCATTGCGATGATCATCGCCATCACCGCGAGCTGGATGGTGACCGGCAGCTTGTCGAGGATGAGTTGCAGCACCGGCTGGTTGGTGCGCAGGGAGACGCCGAGGTCGCCCTGCACGAGGCCGCCGAGCCAGTAGGCATATTGGTAGAGGATCGGATCGTTCAGCCGGTATTTCTCGCGAATGAAGGCAAGCACCTCCGGATTGCGGTCCTCTCCGGCAAGGACCAGGGCCGGATCGCCCGGAAGCAGCTTTTGCAGCGTGAACACGAAGACCGACACCAGCAACAGGGTCGGGATCGCGATCAGCAGGCGTCTGGCGATGAAGGTCAGCATGAACGGGCCATATCCGTAAGGCTGCGGGACCCGGCAGTCCGGGCCCCGCAGGGGTTACATCAGGATTTGAACTTGACGTCCTGCAGGCGGATCATGCCGTCCGGAAAGGGAACAAAGCCTTCGACCTTGCCGTCCAGCGCCCAGATCCAGGTCTGGTGATAGAGGTAGATGATCGGCAGATCCTGCGAGAGGATCTTGAGGGCCGCGTCATAGCTCTCCTTGCGAACCGCGATGTCGTTGCTGGTACGCGCCTTGTCGAGCAGCGCATCGACCTCCGGATTGCAATATTTGCTGTCGTTGATGCCGCCATTGCAGGTGAGGAACTGGTGGATGTTGCCGTCCGGGTCGGTGCGACCCGACCAGCCCACCTGGCTTGCCTGATAGTTGCCGGCGGTCTGGTCGGCGAGCAGACTGGCGAATTCCATCGACTTCAGCCTGACGATGAAGCCGGCCTCGGTGGCCATCGACTGCACCACCTGCATCAACTGGGTCTGGACGGGGTTGTTGGCGACCTGCACTTCCAGCTCGAAGGTCTCGTGGCCGGCCTCCTTCATCAGCTCCTTGGCCTTGGCGATGTCCCGCGTCGGGATCGGCACCTCCTTGTCGTACCAGGGGCTCGTCGGCGGGAAGGGCTGGTTGCCGGGCGCGAAGACGCCCTCGAACACGACCTGGTTGATCGCGTCGCGGTCGAGCGTCAGTTCGAAGGCCTGGCGCAACCTCGGATCATTGCCGAAGGGGTTGTCGCCGCGCTCGCCATTGCCGATGTTGATGGTGATGCCCTGATAGCCGAGGCTGACCGCGTCGGCATAGACGAGGCGGGAATCGGCCTTCACCGAGGCGGCGTCGGTGGCCGCCAGCCGTTCCAGCATGTCGAGATCGCCCGAACGCAGGTTGGCGAGGCGCACGGTCGTGTCGGGGATCGGCAGGAAGGTGACGCTGTCGAAGTGGATCGCGTCGGCGTTCCAGTAGTCGGCAAATCGCGTCAGCACGATGCGGTCCTGCTGAATGCGCTCCTTGAAGACGAAGGGGCCGGAGCACACCGGGTTGGCACCGAAATCGGCGCCGGCGGCAGACGCTGCGCTCGGCGAGATCATCATGCCGGCCCGGTCGGAGAGCTGGGCGAGCAGCGTCGCGTCGGGCTCGTTGACGGTGATCGCCACTTGCATCGGGCCGGTCACCTCGACGCTTTCGATGGACTGGACCTCGCTCTTGCGGCGGCTTTCCGGCAGGGTTTTCGACCGCTCGATATTGGCTTTCACGGCCTGCGCGTCAAAGGGCGTGCCGTCATGGAAGACGACCCCTTCGCGCAGGTCCATGGTCAGCACCTTGCCGTCTTCAGACCATGACCATGCGGTCGCCAGCATCGGCACGATCTCGAGCTCCGGCGTGATGTCGACCAGCTTGTCGCAAAGCGAGGCATAGACGATACGGCCGACAAAGGTGCGGGACTGATCCGGATCGAGAACGTCCGGATCCTCCTGGAGACCGATCCGCAGGTCGGCGGCGGCGGCCGGCAGCGCGACAAGGGCGCTGGCACTCAGCAGCAAGGCTGCAAGAAGACTCTGTCGCATTCTCAAGGCTCCTCTGGTCAGGTTCTTTTGTTTTCAGGTTGCGGGACGGGAGTTCTGCTGGCGTTCGCTTCTGTCCCGGTAAAGCGAAAGGCGATGACGGGCGGCCTGCGAGGCCTCCGGTTCGATGAGTGCAGCCTGACCCTCGGCCGCCATCCGCTGCCAGTGGTGGCAGGCGACGTGGCGGCCGGGCTCGACTTCCTGCAGCGGCGGGTGGACGGTCGAGCAGCGGCCATCGGCAAGCGGGCAGCGGGTGTGGAAGCGGCAGCCGGGCGGCGGAGCGAGCGGCGAGGGCACGTCGCCGGCAAGCTGCACCGCCGCCTTGCGCGCCCGTGGGCTGGGGATCGGGATCGCCTGCATCAAGGCGCGGGTATAGGGATGGCGCGGTGCGGCGTAGACGGCGTCCGTCTCGCCCTGCTCGACGATCTCGCCGAGATACATCACGGCCACCCGGTCGCTCATGTGGCGGATCACGGCAAGGTCATGGGCGATCAGCACCAGGGTCAGGTCATATTCTTGCTTCAGATCCTCCAGCAGGTTGATCACTTGGGCCTGGATCGACACGTCGAGCGCGGAGACCGGCTCATCCCCGATCAGCACCTTGGGGCCGGAGGCGAGCGCCCTGGCAATGCCGATGCGCTGGCGCTGGCCGCCGGAAAACTCGTGCGGGTAGCGGTCGGCGAATTCCGCCCTCAGCCCGACCCGGGTCAGCAGGCGGGAGACTTCGGCGCGGCACCAGGCGGCATCTCCTAGGCCGTGGACGCGCATCGGCTCCCCGATGATGGCACCGACGCTCATGCGCGGGTTGAGCGAGGAGAAGGGGTCCTGGAAGATGAATTGCAGGTCCTTGCGCAGGCGCCGCATCTCGCCTTTCGGCAGGGCGGCGATGTCGCGTCCGCCATAGAACACCTCGCCCTCGCTCGGCTCGATCAGCCGCAGCAGCAGCCGGGCGAGGGTGGACTTGCCGCAGCCGCTCTCGCCGACCACCGCCAGCGTCTCGCCGCGACGGACCTTCAGCGACACGCCATCGACGGCCCGCACGCTCTGGCGCTCGCCGAAGAGCTTCCATCCGACAGGGAACCGCTTGGCGAGGCCCCGCGCTTCGAGGATCACATCGTGTCTCTCACCGCTCATGCCGCGTCTCCGAAGTGGCGCTCCAGCGGCGCGTAGCGGCAGGCCACGGCATGGCCGCTGGCCACCTCTGTCAGCGGCGGCGCCTCCGCGCGGCAGGCGGCATCGGAAAACGGGCAGCGCGGGGCGAAGCGGCATCCCACCGGCATCTGCTCGACCGTCGGCACCATGCCGGGAATGGCGGCGAGCCGGCCGGCGCGTTCGCCGAGCGAGGGGATCGAACTGATCAGCCCGAGCGTGTAGGGATGCTGGGGGTCGTCGAAGATCGCGGCCACCGGCCCGGTCTCGACGATGCGTCCGGCATACATCACCGCGACCTTGTCGGCGATTTCGGCGACCACACCGAGGTCGTGGGTGATGAGGATGAGCGCCGTGCCGGTTTCCTGCTGCAATTCGCGCATCAGGTCGAGGATCTGCGCCTGGATGGTCACGTCGAGCGCGGTGGTCGGCTCGTCGGCGATCAGCAGGCGCGGATCGTTGGCAAGCGCCATGGCGATCATCACCCGCTGGCGCATGCCGCCGGACATCTGGTGCGGATAATCGTCGAGCCGGCGTTTGGCAGCCGGCACCTTGACCCGCTCCAGCATCTCCAGCGCGCGGGCCCGTGCCTCGGTCCGCCCGACGGGGCGGTGGCGGCGGACGATCTCCGCGATCTGCTCGCCGACCGTGTAGACCGGGTTCAGCGAGGTCATCGGCTCCTGGAAGATCATCGCCATGCGGTCGCCGCGCAGCTTTCCCATCTCCCGGCGCGAGAGGGTGAAGAGGTCGCGCCCCTCGAACAGGGCGCGGCCGCGCACGAGCTCGGCCGGGGGCATCGGCAAGAGGCCCATCAGCGCCAGCGAGGTCACCGACTTGCCGCAGCCGCTTTCGCCGACGATGCAAAGCGTCTCGCCGGCAGCGACATCGAAGCTGACGCCGTCGACGACGTTGGACGAGCTGTCGCCGAAGCGAAGGGCCAGATCGTCGACGACCAGCAGCGGCGTCCGGGATGCGACCGTGGGTGCAGCGCCGGTCTCACTCGACATCTGCGTGCCCCTCGACGGTCTGCAGCATCAGGCGTTCCTGCAGGCTGAGCAGGTGCTTGCGCATGGTTCGCTCGGCGGCGACCGGGTCGCGGCGCTCCAGCGCGTCCACCAGTTCCTCATGCTGGGAATGGTAGAGACGTTGCGAGCTCGGCGTGCGCAGCGCCTCGCGTACATGGCGCCAGTTCTCGTCCTGGCGGACCCGGTCGACCACATCGAACAGGGCGAGGAACAGGGTGTTGCCGGCGGCCATGGCAACGGCACGGTGCAGTGAGCTGTCCCACAGCTCGCGGCTGTCCATGTCGGTTGCCCTGGCGACCTTGTCGGAGATCTCGCGCATGCGGGCAATGTCGGCGGGAGTGGCGCGGAGTGCGGCGAGGCGGGCCAGCGCCGGCTCGATGCGCAGCCGCACCTCCATCACCTCGAACATGTTGCTCATTTCGGGCAGATAGCGGATGCGGCTCTCGGTGCCGCTGCGGGCGGTGGAGATGAATGTGCCGGCCCCCTGGCGGCGCCAGATCCGCCCCTCCGCTTCCAGCACGTCGAGCGCGCGACGCACGGCGCGGCGGCCGACGCCGATCTGTTCGGCCAGTTCACGCTCCGTCGGCAATTGGTCGCGTGCTTCCCGCTCCAACTGGTCGACGATGATGCGCAGCCGTTCCAGCGCCAGGCTGGAATTGCGCTGTGTCTGAGTTTCGTCTGTCACGGAAGCCGCGTTCGCCTCGTACCTTTTTGTTTATTGGTTCCATTATTGGCGCGAAATCTCGGGCCTGGCAAGCCGGTGCCGCTGGGTCTGTTCGCACTGCTCTCAGAGTGAGCGGTGCTGCCTCCATCCAGGTCACTTCAGAGGTGATCTGCCGAAAGAACGGGCGTGTTCTGCCCTCGAACCAATCACTTATTGGTTCGGTTGTTGTTGGCTCTGTGGGCGGCGGTGCGGCAGTCGGCGGCTTGTGAGGGGGCGCGCGCGCCCATATGGTGGCGCTTCCTGTTTTTCCGACCGGAGTTTCCCATGCAGATGAGCGTATCCGTCAGCGGCCTCTATATCGGCAAGGCGCGTCAGCGATGGGACGGCAAGCCGCCCTCGGCCATCGGCAAGCTGCCGGTGACGGACGGGCTCGATGTCGGGCTCGAGGGGCTCGCGGGGGACGAGCAGGCCGACCGCAGCGTGCATGGCGGGCCGGAGAAGGCTCTGCACCACTATCCGGCCGACCACTATGCCTATTGGGCCGCGCGATGGCCCGAACATGCCGGGCGACTTGTCGCCGGCGGTTTCGGCGAGAATGTCTCGACGGTCGGGGTGACCGAGGCCGATGTCTGCCTTGGCGACCGGTTCCGTATCGGTACCGCCTTGGTGGAGATCTGCCAGGGCCGCCAACCCTGCTGGAAGCTGCCGGCCCATACCGGCATCGACGAGATGGCGGTCGCCATGCAGAAGAGCGGGCGGACCGGTTGGTACTACCGGGTTATCGAGGAAGGCCGGATCGCGGTCGGCGACACGATGGAACTGGAGGCGCGTCCGCTGCCGGACTGGCCGCTCGACAGGATCGTCGCCGCCCGCTTCGATCCGCGTCTCGACCCGGCGATCGCCGCGGCCATCGCGGCGTTGCCGCCGCTCTCCGCGTCCTGGCGCGCGTCGTTCGGGAAAAAGTCGCAAGGCAGCTTTTCCGAGGATACCACGGCTCGCCTCAAGGGCGCATGACTCCTTGCCTGGGCATCGGACACGGGTGCCCTTCGTGTGTGGCTGTGGACGGGGCCCGCGATCGGGGACTTGCAGGAGCGTGATCTCCTGCTAAACCTGATTGGCAATTCCCCGGAGGGGCCTTTGACGACGGAAGATATATCGCGCGTGCCGCATTCGGTGTTTTCGCTGGATGCGGTGCCGGTTGCCGAGCAGTTCGACGTCTGGCGCGAGAGCATCGGCTGCCTGTTCGAGGTGGACGTGCCGAAGGAGCACCGGGCCGAGGGCTTTCGCGCCGAACTCGACGCTCATGTCATCGGCGACCTGGCGATGGCGCGCACCCATACCCAGGCGCAGGAGTGGGCGCGTTCGTCCGCCACCATCGCCCGCGACGGCATGGATCATCTGATGATCCAAATCTACGAGGCCGGGACGATGGAGTTCACCCATCGCGGCCGCGAGCAGGTGTTCGGCCAGGATGCGCTGGTGGTCTTCGATCTCGCTCAGGAGATGCGCTCGCGCACCAGCGACTTCACCAATCTGTCGCTGCTGCTGCCGCGGCCCTTGATCGAGCCCTTGCTGAAACAGGGCGGCGACCGGCATATGCAGATCATCTCGGCGCAGGGCAATCCGCTGGCCCGGCTCCTCGTCGACCATATGACGGCTCTGAAGTCGCTGGCCTCGGGGATGAGCCTGTCGCAAGCCACGGAAGCCAGTGCCGCGACCCTCGCGCTCACCGCCGCCTGCCTCAACGCGAGCAAGTCAGAGGATGGGCAGGGCGAGGCCGGCATCGCTTTCGCGCTGCTGGTGCGGGCACGCCAGCGCATCGCCGAACACCTGCGCGATCCGGACCTGTCGCCGGCGCGGGTAGCTCGCCTCTCCGGCGTCTCGCGCACCCGCCTCTATGAGATGTTCGAACCGTTCGGCGGTGTCCTTGCCTATATCCGCGAGCAGCGGCTGCGCCTTGCGCTGCGCATGCTGATCGACCATCGCTTCGCCGAGCAGCCGATTTCGGCGATCGCCGCCGACTGCGGCTTCGCCAATGACAGTGCCTTCTCGCGTGCCTTCCGCGCCCGCTTCGGCACGACGGCGCGCGACATGCGCGCGACCCCGGCATGGGCACATCGGCGCGGCCGCGAGTTCGACCGCGACCTCGACCGTCGCTACGAGGAGTGGATTCGCCTGATCAGCGCCTGAGGTGCAGGCGAGACCGAGGCCTCGCCTGTCTCTTTCGCGTCAGCGCCAGGCGACGACCTTCCCGGAGGAGCCATCGAGCGGGCCGTCCATGCGGTTCGTGCCGCTGAGACGAAGCACGGCGACACGCTTGCTCATCATTCCGTTCAGGACAACCTCGTTGCCGCGCAGCGACCAGCTTGTGACGCTTTGCAGCTCGGTGCCGATGCAGCCGAACGTCGAGGCAAAGTCGCCCATGCCAGCTCCGGTCGGGCGCAGCGACAGTCGGCATTGCCTGCCGTCGACATCGACATTCCAGTCTCCGGCGATCTGGCCCTTGCTGACGGGGGCGGGAGCGGCGGCTGTGGATTGCCCCATCATCGCGCCGAACAGCATCGCGGCGGCATTGCCCATCGCGTTGGGATCGACGCGCATGGACGCGGTGGTGCTGGACGATTTGGTGTGGCGGGTGCCGTCCGGCGTCTCCCAGGATTTCGTCGAGGACGACAGGGTTGCGGTGCGCTGGGTCGGCGAGGCCGCCGGCGCCTGCGTGCTGCCGAAAGCCGGCGCGCCGAAGGACGGGGCGGCAAAGGCCGGCGGCGGCGGTGGACCGGAGCTCGCCGGTGCCTGGCAGCCGGCAAGAGCGGCGGCAAAGAGCAGGGCAGCCGTCAGGCGGCCGCGAGACGACAGCGCGGGAAGGGATTGGGTCATGCGCGTATCCTGAAACCGTTTTTGAAGTCCGTCCGGAGGTTCGTGCCACACTGCCCCCCTGGTGCGGCGGATGGCACGCCGCCCCTTCTTGTCGTCAGACACGCCAGCCGCCAAGCAGGGGCGGCCAATGCCGGACGCAGTGCCGAGAAAAACGGACGTCCTGCAAGCCCGGGTCGCGGCGTCTTCCACCCTCATCTCGTGACGGGTGTCACATCGCGTCGTACCGCAGCCGCTATTGTGGCTTTGCCCGCCTGCAGTTGTGCGCGGTGTTTCATGCATCCGGTGGAGGTTCGTTTTGCGACAGACAGGAATTGCCGCGCTCCTGGCGACGGCACTGGCTGTGCCGTCCGTGGCGGCACAGGACACGCAGCCCGACACGTTGCTCGTGATCGACATGTCGAACTCCATGTGGGGACAGATCGACGGGGTGGCCAAGGTCGAGATCGCCCGCGAGGCCCTTGCGGGGCTCGTCGACACCCTTCCCGACGGCGCGCCGACCGGCCTGATGGCCTATGGTCACCGGCGCACCGGCGATTGCGGCGACGTCGAACAGGTGGTGCCGATCACGCCGCTCGACCGGGCGGCCCTGAACCGCGCCGTGGCGGCGATGAAGCCGCGCGGCAAGACGCCGATCACCGAGGCGCTGCGGCAGGCGGCGGCCAGTCTCAACGCCAACGACCGGCCGGCGCGGCTGGTGCTGATTTCCGATGGTATCGAGACCTGCGGCGGCGATCCTTGCGCGCTTGCCCGCGAGCTTGCCGCCGGCGGCATCGACTTCACCGCCCATGTCATCGGCTTCGACATCGCCTCGCGCGCTGATCAGGCAAAGATCGCCTGCATCGCCTCGGCGACCGGCGGGCGCTATTTCAACGCCCGCAATGCCGGGGAACTGGCGGAGGCGCTGAGGAGCTCGACAGAGGCAGTTTCGGCGGAGCCGGCGGGCTTCCCGGTGACCTTCCGCGCGGTCGAGGTGGAAACCGGCGCGCCGGTGAACGGGCAGGTCGACTGGACGGTGGTCGATGCGGCGAGCGAGCAGCTTGTCGCAACGCTCGGCGGCAACGAGGCGAAGATGGATCTTGCGCCCGGCGACTATCTCGTCAGCGCCACGGCCGGCGAGCGCGCCGGGGGTGTCGAGGTGACGGTCGCCGATCAGGGCGCGTCGGTCGTCGTCAGGCTCGCCAGCGATGTGCCGCAGGCAAGCATTGTTCTGGCCGTATCCTCCGCCCCGGCAGCCTCCACCGTCTCGGTCAGCTTCACCGGCCCGATGGAGGAGGGCGACTTCCTGCGTATCCTGGATGCGGGCGGCCAGCGTCTGGAGGTCGACAACTGGGCCTGGATCCGTGATGGCAGTCCGCTGGACATGCGCCTGCCGTCGGAGGTGGGCAGCTATGCCGTTGCCTATGTGTGGGCGAAGGGCGGGGATCGCATCCTCGCCACCGCTGCTGTCGAGGTGACGCCGGCGGATCTTGCGATCGACCTTGCGGCGGAGGTGCCGGCCGGCACGATGACGCAGGTGTCCTGGCGCGGCCCGAACGGGGATCGAGACTATCTTGCGTTCGTGCCGGTTGGGGGCTCGGCGGATGCGTCCGGAAACCGTTACGCCTATGTAGTGGAGGGGCCGGTGCTGACCATGCAGGCGCCGTCCGAGCCCGGCGATTACGAGGCGGTCTATATCGCCGGCAATGACGGCCAGGTGATGGTCCGCAAGGCCTTCAAGGTGGTCGAGTCGCCGGCGTCGGTCTCGGTCGAGGGCCCTGTCGTGGTCGGCGGTTATGTGACTGTCGCCTGGACGGGCCCCGGAGGCAGCCGCGACTGGGTCGGCTTCGCCCCCGTCGGCTCCGATGCGGGCAGCTATCTCGGCTGGGCCATGCCGGAGGGCACCAGCGTTCGCCTGTCGACGCCGGCGGTCGCGGGCGACTACGAACTGCGCTACGTGCTCTCGGCTTCGGACGGGGTGAAGGTGCTGGCCTCGCTCCCCGTCACCGTGGCGGAGGCCGAGGTGACGCTCGAGGCCCCGGCAGAGGTCGTCGCCGGCAGCGAGGTACGGGTGACGGCGCAAGGTCCGGTGGCGAATGCCAACTGGATCGGCTTCGCACGGCCTGACGAGGGCGATGCCGCCTATATCGGAGGGGCGTGGAACAGTGCCGAGAATATCGCCGACGGCCATATCACGGTGATGGCGCCGACGGAGCCGGGCCAGTACGAGCTGCGCTATGTGATCGCCACCGGAGAGCATCGCGTCATTGCTCGGGTGCCGGTGACGGTGAAGTAGGGCGAGCGCTGCCAATATATCGACACCCCGGCAGGCGGATGACCTGCCGGGGTGTCTTGCATTTGGCGGAAGCGATCCGTCCTACTTGATGCCGGCGCGCATGAAGCTCTGCACGAACTGCCGCTGGAACAGCAGGAAGGCAATCAGCAGCGGGCCCGAGGTCATCAGCGTCGCAGCATTGATCACCGACCATTCGATGCCGGAGTCGATGGCGGAGAAGATGCTGAGGCCGACCGTCACCGGGCGCGTGTCGACCGAGTTGGTGACGATCAGCGGCCACAGGAAATTGTTCCAGTGGTGGCTGACCGAGACGAGGCCGTAGGCGAGATAGGTCGGCTTGGCGAGCGGGATATAGACCCGCCACAGGATGCCGAGCACCGTGGCACCCTCGATGCGCGCGGCCTCGTCGAGTTCGCGCGGCACGGTCAGGAAGGTCTGGCGCAGCAGGAAGATGCCGAAGCCGGAGGCGATATAGGGCAGGGCGATCGCCGGGATCGTGTCCACCAGGCCAAGGATGCGCATGGTCTTGTAGTTCTCGACGATCAGGATGTCCGGCATCACCAGCAATTGCAGCAGCACCAGGGTGAACAGGATCGAGCGGCCGGGAAAGGCGAAGCGCGCGAAGGCATAGGCGGCGAGCGTGCACAGCAGGAACTGGCCGGCGAGGATCAGCGTCACCAGCATGAAGGTGTTGAGGAAGTAGCGCGCGAAGGGCGCGGCCCCCCAGGCCTTTTCGAAATTCTCGAAGGTGAGCGGCGCCAGCAGCTCGAAGCGGGCCTCGTAGGCGGACGGGTGGATTGCCGTCCAGATCGCGAAGGCCAGCGGCAGGATCCACAGCAGCGCCAGCGCCCAGGCGGCGAGCGTGTTGAGCGCGCGGTCGAGGTCGAAGCGCCGGCGGCGCGGGCGGGCGGGGGCGTCGGCTGCGGCGATCATTTGTAGTGCACCCTACGGTCGAAGAAGAAGAACTGGCCGATGGCGAGCGCGCACAGGATCGCCAGCATGGCGACGGTCAGCGTCGCGCCGTAGCCGGTCTCCCAGTATTTGAAGGCCGTCTCGTAGATGTAGAACAGCAGCAGCGAGGAGGCGTTGTCCGGACCGCCATTGGTCAGGATGAAGATGTGGTCGACCAGGCGGAAAGAGTTGATCACCGCGTTGATCGACACGAACAGCGTCGTCGGCATCATCAGGGGGAAGGTGATGCGCCAGAAGATCGTCCAGCGGCCGGCGCCTTCGATCTTCGCCGCCTCCACCAGGGAGGGCGGGATCGCCTGCAGCGCCGCAAGGTAGAAGATCATGAAGAAGCCGGCTTCCTTCCACACGGTGACGACGATCACCGCGTTGAGAGCGGTCGCCGGATCGCCGAGCCAGTTGGTCTGCGGCCAGCCGAACAGGGTCGATGCGGCCTGGTCGATGAGGCCGAAGCCGGGCGTGTAGAAGAACAGCCAGATATTGGCGACGGCGATCAGCGGCAGCACGGTCGGGGTGAAATAGGCCATGCGCACGAAGCCGCGTCCGGCCAGCCGGTCGTTGACCCACAGGGCCATGGCGATGGCGATGGCGATGGATGTGGGGATCGTGCCGAGGGCGAACCACAGATTGTTGCCGAGGACCTTCCAGAAGACCGGATCGCCGATCATCCGCTCGTAGTTCTCGATGCCGATGAAGCGGGCCGGCCGGCGACCGCGCGGAGTGGAGTAGAAGCTGTTCCACAGCGTCATCACCGCCGGCACATGGGTGAAGGCGAAGAGGAAGAAGAGCGCGGGAAGCAGCAGCAGCCACGCGTGAACCCACTCGCGGCTGCGGATCAGCATCGGCACTCTCGCGCGTCCTGTCGGGGTCGTCATCGTCCTCGCCCTGCTCCGTGTCCTGTCTGTCGCCGGGGATCGGTCACCCGGCGGGGACCGGCGGCAGGCGCCGCCGATCCCCCTTCTGGTGTCGTCGGGGGCGCCGTGCGCCCCGCAGGTTCAGCGATACTCGGCAAGGACCGCGTCGGCCTGGGCCTGGGCTTCCTGCAGCGCAGTTGCCGCGTCTTTCTGGCCGGTGATTGCAGCGGCCAGCGCATCGTTGAAGAACGTCGTGATGCGCTGGTTCTGGTAGGTTGCCAGCTCCGCAACAGCGAATTCGAGCTGGTCGCGGGCAACCGTCGCCGGCGGGAATTCGGCCGCGTAGGTCTTCATCGCCTCGGTTTCCCAGGCATCGGGCCGCGGGGCGACATAGCCGGTGGCGATGGTCCACTTGGCCGCCTGCTCGGGGCCGGTGATCCACTTCACGAAGTCGGCGGCGGCGGTGAGCTGCTCCTCGGATGCGCCCTTGAACAGGTAGAAGTTGCCGCCGCCGGTCGGGGCGCCGCGGCGCTTGTTGGCCGGCAGCATGGCGACGCCGAACTCGAACGGCGCGTTGTCACGCACGTTGGTCAGGTTGCCGGTGGTGGTCCACATGATCGCGGCCTGACGCTCGAAGAAGGCCTTCGGCGTTGCGCCCCACTCGACGATGCCCGGCTCCATCACGCCGTGCTTGGTGGAGAGGTCGACCAGGTATTGCAGTGCCTCGGCCACCTTCGGATCGTCGAAATTGGTCTTGTTGCCCTCGCTGTTGGCCAGGATCACGTCGTTCTGCGTCGTCAGGCCCTGGAACAGCCAGTAGGGGAAGCCGGAGCTCGGGATGCGCACGCCCCACTGGGTGACGTTGCCGTTGGCGTCCTTCTTGGTCAGCTTCTTGCCGAATTCGACCAGCTCTTCCCAGGTCGCCGGCGGCGTCTCGGGGTCGAGGCCGGCCTCCTTGAAGGCCTCCTTGTTCCAGTACATCACCGGGGTGGAACGCTGGAACGGGATACCGTAGGTCTTGCCGCCGGTCTGGCTGTTTTCCATGAAGGCCGGATAGAAGCCCTCGATCCAGGCCTTGTCCTCGTCGCTCTTCAGGTAGTCGTCGAAGGGGACGACCAGGTCCTCGTCGATCAGGGTGAACATGTCGGCCGACAGCGCCATGGAGAGCTGCGGCGGCGTGCCACCGCGCGAGGCGGTGATCACCTTGGCGATGGTGTCCTGATACGAGCCGGAATAGACGGCGTCGATCTTCACGCCCGGGTTGTTCGCGACATATTCGTCGGTCAGGGCCTGGATGGTATCGGCGGCCTTGCCGCCGACGGCCACCGGAAAGAAGAACTGCAGTTCGACGGCCTGGGCGGAGGCCCAGGTGCCGAGTGCCAGTCCGGTTGTCAGGGTCGCCGTGGCGGCGGCCTTCATCAGCATCGATTTCAACATGTCTGCCTTCCCTCATGTTGTGCCGGCCGCTTCGCGCTGGCTGTGCCGGCGTCACGTCCCGCGCGTGGGGCGGGAGCGTTTCCTGTCGGGGCCGGGAGCGACCGGCCCGTCATTCGTTTGGGTCCGCCCGCGGGTTCAGCCGGCGAGCCGGGCTCCGGCCGCCATCGCCAGATCATCGCGGCGGTGGCCGGCGGTGCCGTCGAAGACGTGCAGGTCCTGCGGCGCGAAGCCGAGGCGGATCTCGGTGCCTGTGGCGATGTCGTGGTCGCCAGGCAGGCGGACGGTGAAGGTCGCACCGTTCGCCGCGCAGTCGATCAGCATGTCGGCGCCGAGATATTCGAGGCTGGTAACCCGTGCGGCGAGCGGACCGGCGGCGGCGAGCGTCAAGGCTTCGGGGCGCAGGCCGACCTTGTGGGCGGCGAGATCGGCATCCACATGCGCCAGCAGCGCACCCGGCAGCACGTTCATCGGCGGTACGCCGATGAAGCGGGCCGCGAATGGCGTCTCGGGCCGCTGGTAGAGCGCGCGCGGATCGCTCGCCTGTTCCAGCCGGCCGCCATTCAGCAGCACCACCTGATCGGCCATGGTGATGGCCTCGACCTGGTCGTGGGTGACATAGACCATGGTGAAGCCGAGCTTCTTCTGCAGCGCGCGGATCTCCACCCGCATCTCGTGGCGCAGCTTGGCGTCGAGATTGGAGAGCGGCTCGTCCATCAGACAGACTGGCCGCTCGGCGATGATCGCCCGCCCCAGCGCCACGCGCTGCTGCTGGCCGCCGGACAGTTGCGAGGGTTTGCGGTCGAGCAGCGCGGACAGGCCCAGGAGCTCGGCAACGCGCTTCAACCGCGCCTCACGCTCGTCCCTCGCCATCCGGCGCACCTTCAGGCCGAAGACGATGTTCTCGGCGACGTCGAGATGCGGAAACAGCGCATAGGACTGGAACACCATGGCGAGGTTGCGCTCGGCCGCCGGCAGATGGGTGACGTCGCGCCCGCCGATCAGGATACGTCCCGCATCGGCGCTTTCCAGGCCGGCGATCATCCTCAGCGTCGTCGACTTGCCGCAGCCCGAGGGGCCGAGCAGGACGGTGAAGGTGCCGGCGGGCACGCGGATCGACAGGTCGTCGACCGCCTTGTGGGCGCCCCAGACCTTCGAGACAGTCTCAAGCAGGATTTCCTGCCCGCCCGGGCGGGTATCGGTCGCGGTCATCAGCGCTCCTCGCCGGTGTTGGTGCACACCACGCTCTCGCGTCCGGCGGCCGCGAGCAGCGCCTGGATGGGAGCGGGCAGGGCGGTGTCGCAGAACACCGCGGCAACGTCGGTGATATGACCGCCGCGCACATGCGCGGGGCGGCCGAACTTGCTGGCGTCGAGCACCAGGAAGGCGCGGCGGCAATTGGCGAGGATCGCCTGGCGCGCGGCGACCTCGTCCTCGTGGAAGTCGAGCAGCGTGCCGTCGGCATCGACCCCGGCAACGCCGAAGACGCCGATGTCGACCTTATAGGCGGAGAAGAACCGCTCGGTATCGGCGCCGAGGATGTCGCGGTCGCCGTGGCGCAGCCGGCCGCCGGCGATGGTCACCTCGAAACCGGGGTTCTGCGAGGCCGAGAAGGCGACATGCAGGTTGTTGGTGAAGACCCGGAGGCCCTCATGCCGGGTGAGCGCCTGCATGACGATCTCCGGCGTTGTGCCGATGGAGAAGGCCAGCGAGGCACTGTCCGGCACATGGCGTGCGACCGTCTCGGCAATCGCCCGCTTCTGTGGCAGGTTCAGGATCTGGCGCCGCGCGTAGTGCAGGTTGCCCGCCGGGGCCGGCGGCTCGACACCGCCATGGGTGCGCCGCAGAATGCCGTGCTCGCACAGCCGGGTGAGGTCGCGCCGGATGGTCTGGGTGGTCACCTCGAAGCGCTCGGCCAGCGCCTCGACCGAGGCGAAGCCGTTCGACTGCACGAGGTCGGCGATCTCGCGCTGGCGCGCGGTTATGGTCAGGTCGCCGGTCATGAGCGACTGTCTTCCTCCCGAATGCGGACGTTCCGTCTCTACTTCGTTCATATGAACATAGCACAACGCTCATATGAACATACAATGACAGAATTGTCCGATCCGGGAGGTGACCGTTCTTGGGAGGCCTGTCTGTTCTGCGGAAGGGCTTGGTCGAGCGAACTGATTGCGGTTTGCCGGCCGCGATGAGGCAGATGGCTCGCACTGCCGGCGGGGCCGGCAGGCTCGGGAGAGGATCGGGAGCGCATGTGGCCTGTCGCTGGCGGCGGAAGACGGGCGCCGCCCCCTCTTCCGCCGCCAGCGGGCCTCGTCTCAGTCGGCTTTCACCACTTCGACGAGTTCCGCTACGGCGATGCCGGCCGAGCCGAGATAGCCGACCACGATCAGCGCCTCGCCGATGATCGCCGGTACGTAGTACAGCGCCTCCTGCACATCGGGAACGAACAGGAAGCGCGTGGCCTGACCCGGAATGATATTGGTCAGCGCCCGCGACAGGCCGAGCTTGGCGAGCGTGTCCTTTTTCTCGCTTGCCGCGTAATTCCAGGAGATCATTCCGATATTGGCAAAGCCCCACAGCGTGACGGTCAGTTCCGCCGTGTAGGTGCGCGCCTTGCCGCCCGGGAACGCCAGGATCAGCAGCCCGCGCGTCGGCCCGGCGATCACCTGACAGATCCAGATGACGCCGGCAAAGCCCGGCTGCCCGGCCGGGCAGCTCGGCGCCGGCGAGCCGGGGCGGATCAGCCAGGGCATGGTGGCGAAGGTGGTGACGTAGCGCATCAGGACGGCGGCAAGGCCAGCAAGGTTCTTGCCTTTCGGGGTCCAGCTCCTTGAGTAATTCTTCAGCCCCTCCGGCACCCTGCTGCCCTGATCGGGGATCGCTCCGGTGGAGCTGAGGAAGCCGGTAAGCCCGTCGGTGAAGATGCGCACCACCATCGCCGCCGCATAGATGCCGAGCGAGACACCGGCCACCACCTTTTCCGAGGTGCTGTCGAACAGCACCTGCTTGTCGGTCGCGATGCCGAATTTCGATTTCACCCAGTCGACGGTGACGTAGTTCTTGTAGGCCTCGAGCGAGGCTTCGTCCGGGAAGGGCGCCTTGCCGGTCGCCAGCTTGTAGATCAGCGTCGCCGGGATCGCGACCAGCCAGGACGCGATCTGGCTGACCCGGATCGACAGGCTCTTGCCGGTGAAGAACTTGTAGAGCTGCGACAGGACCGGGATTTCCCATTCCGAGAACAGCACGTCGCGGAAGGATTCCACCACTTCCCGAACGAGATCCATCAGCGTCGCGATGACGCCCTTGGCTGCGTCGAGCGCGAAGAGCGCGACGCTCTCCATCAGCTTGATGACGCCGCTCATCAACAGGTTCAGCGCGTTGTTGGGATCGTCGCCAATGGCGGTGAAGAAGGTCAGCGCCTCCTCGAACGCTTCCTTGCCGTCGCCGAACTGGAAGTTGTTGGCAAGGTCCTCCATCATTGCGATCAGCCCGTCGAGCGAGCTCGACAGCGCGCTGGAACTCATCAGGCTGACCGTGCTGCCGCCCCGCTCATCGGCCTTGCCGCCGTTCTGCTCATAGGCGTTGGAGAACAGATTGTGCTCCATCTCATACGCCTGCTCGTCGGTCATCTCCTGTTGCGAGGAGAACTGGTCGTAGGTCGGGTTGTCGTCCTTGTTGAGCTCCTGGATCATCGTGTCGACGACGGATTGGAGCGACTCCTTCAGCGTGTCGATGCCGGACAGGATCATGTCCTTGACGTGGTCGACGCCCGCCGCCGT
The DNA here is from genome assembly GCF_900185725.1 of Stappia sp. TSB10P1A. Classification (GTDB taxonomy): domain Bacteria; phylum Pseudomonadota; class Alphaproteobacteria; order Rhizobiales; family Stappiaceae; genus Stappia. Next base: position 36,490 of record NZ_FYAU01000018.1, read on the forward strand.
GAAGTCGAGCAGCACCCGCGTATTGTGTTCCACCGCCTCGGCCATGCGCCGGAAGTCGCCGAGGTTGAACAGGAAGGCGAGCCATTCGAAGAGCTGGCGCAACTTCACCTTCAGCCAGTTCCAGACGCCCTGCACGAAGTCGAAGGCCTGCTGGACGAACTCGATGATCGCCTCGAACACCTTGCCGGCAATCTCGAACAGCACCCGGCCGATGCCGTCGATGATCTCGACGACGATCTTGGTCAGCCCGTCGATGACGAATTTCGCCGCGTTCTTGATGCCGTTCCAGACATCGCCCCAGTCGATGCCGAGGAACCCGGCGACCTCCGCGCCGTCGTCATTGGCTGCCGAGGCCCGCATCGCGGCGAGCCGCTCGCTTTTCCACGTCGCGACCTCGGAGACCGTCATCGGCTGGTATTGCGGGAAGCCGGAGGTGAAGTCGATCGACCAGGCCGTGCCGGACATGGCGCGCAAGTCCAGCCGCGGGTCGAAGCCGCGCGCCGCCATGCGCCGCGACACGGTGTGATAGACGACCCTTGCGGCTTTCGTCTCGCGCTGGCCGGCGATCTCCATCGAGGCCTGGGTGATCTGCTGCAGGCTCTGGGCATATTCGTCGCTGCCGCGATACTCGGCCGGCAGCAGGTAGTTGCCGGCGGCATCCTTGGCGTTCTTGATGTCGGCGACCGAAAGGCTGGCGAGCTTCTCCTGCAATTGCAGGTTCGGCTCCACCATGATCGGCGTGCCGGCCAGCGTTCCCGGCGTCTCGACATAGAGCGTTGCCGCCGCCAGCGCCGTCGCCTGCTGGTAGATCACCAGCTTGCCCCCCGGTCCGGTCTGCGCCGCCACCCGGTTGAGCTGGCTGCAGCGATAGGAGCGGCCGTCGACGAACAGGGTGACGAGGAACGAGGCCTGGATCGACACCGGCGCGAAGGACAGCGGCATGCCGTCCTCGTCGAGCACCACCATCTCCAGCGCATGGGTCTCGACCGGCACCATGTCGTTGTCCTGGCGCAGCAGGTCGATGCGCTGGTCGAACCACTGGCGCGAGGTCGGCGACTGCCAGAAGCGGGTGAGGTCGCCGGCCGCCGATACGGTATAGGCCTCCGCATAGCCGGCCCGGTCGCGCCCGACGGTGAAGATCGTCGCCTTGGAGCCGGGGTCGGACGGGATCTCGTTGCCAAGCGGAAACAGCGTCTGCCACACCGGCTCGGCGCTGCGGCCGCTGCCGGGTGCCTGACCTGCGCGCCACAGCCGCCCGTCGGTGCCGATGCCGAAGACCTGCAACAGGTCGTCGAAGGTGACGGAGGCGTAGATCTCGGTCAGCGGCACGCTTTGCGCGGGATCGACCTGGATCCAGTCGTCGAACTGTTTCACCGTGCCGGATTGGTATTTTTTCTCCTTCTTCAGCAGCAGCTTACCGGTGCCCTGCTCGACCGCGAAGATCGCGAGCCGGTCATTGGCATCGGCCACCACATAGAGCGCCGTCGCCTTTTTCGGTCCCAGCACCCGCAGCGCCGAGGTGCGGTCGCTGGTCTCGCTGAACAGGACCGAATTGTCCTTGCCGATGGCGAAGATTGCCGATTGCACGGCGCTGTTGGCGACCATGGCGATGGTCTTGACCTGCGCCTGGGTGCCGCCCGGCCCCATCACCGGCGCCCAGACCGGCCCGGCCCATTCGCTGCTGCCCGGCTTGAAGAAATTGTTGGCGAGCAGGCCGTAATTCTCACCCGGCACGTCGAGCATGACATTGACATAGACATTGCCGGTGATGCCGCGCGCGCCGCGGAACTGGCGGATGGTCTCGCCCGCATCGCGCGGCTTGGTCTCGCGCTGGTAGTAGCTGCCGGTGGTCGCCTGGTATGCGGCAAGCGAGAGCTGGCCGTTGTCGCCCAGCGTCATGATGTTCGGCGTGTCGCTGCTTTCCGAACCGGAGGTGTAGAGGAAGAGCTGCCGCCCACGAATGTGCAGGTCGGTGTCCTGGTAAGGCGCCAGCGATTTCTCGCCCCGGCGCAGGCGGTAGACTTCGCCCCCGGTGCCGATGGTGTAGAGGTCGAGATCGCCGGCGACATTGGCGTAGGTGACGATATCGGTGCCGCCGAGCGCCGGCCGGGAGAGCTGGAAGGTCTCCATGTATTTGGTGCTGGCGCGGGCCGCCGGGCGCTCGCCGGCATCGAGTTCAGCAAAAACGGACCTGGGCATCGCAATCATGGAAACCTCCCGAAAATCTGGCCGGTGAAAGGGACAGGTCGAAGGCGGCAGGCGCCCGGTCGGCAAGGCGCCGGGCGAGTTGCAGGGCCGGTGCCCGCCAGAGCGGTCGGCCATGGGCGTTGCAATAGAGCGGGCGGTCATGAGGCCGCCCGGCGGCGCGCTCGCGCGCGTCAAGGGGCGCGAGTGTTCCGGCGAGCCCCTCGATCCCCGGCGCGCCGCAGGCCCGTGCCCGCAGCGCGGCGATCGCCAGTTCCGCCGGATCGGCGTAGTAGGGACTGAGCGCGCGCAGGGCCGAGCGGGTCGGGGGATGGGCGGCGATGACGGCGGAAAGGCGCCCGGCAAGCTGCAGCATCAGGCCCGACAGACCGCTGTTGGAGCTCGCCGCGCCGCAGGCGGCGAGCGCTGCCAGCATGTTGAGATTGACTGTCAGGTCGACGGGGCCGGGGTCGCTGTCGAGAAACCAGGTGCGCAGGAGCGGCGCCCGCGCGAACGGCGGATCGCCGCGGCGCAGCGGGCCGCAGGCGAGGCGCGGCAGCAGGTCCGCCAGCCGTGCCCGCCCTTCGCGCGCCTCGCGGCGGCGGCCGGCGACCAGCGCCATCCAGGCGAGCGCCGTGTCGTCCGCGTCCGGCGGCAGGCTGTTGATCAGGCGGGGCCCGCCGCCGCCTTGCGGATAGAAGCGGAAAGCTCCCGGCAGGCTCGCATCCTCGCAAGCCTCGACGAAGTCGAGCGCCCGCGCATGGGCGTGCATCGCCGCCTCGTTTCGACCGAGCGCCGGCAACAGCAAGGCCACCTGCGCGGTGACGAAGGCGGTTTCGTCGGCGACACACCCGGCCGGCGTTTCCACCTGCGAGGGAAACGCCCCGGATGGCGCTTGCAGGGCCAGAAGATCGGCCAGAAGACCAGCCGGACGCGGGGCGGGCTCAAGCATGACGACCTCCCGCGGGCGGAACCGGCACGGCGAGCGTCGCCGTCACGCGCGGCGGGGCATCTGTCGCCAGCACGATGCCAAGGAGCCCGTGCCGTTGCAGCGGCGCCTCGCCGGCGCGTCGCAGCGCGGCGGAGCCGGCGAAGGCCTGTTCATAGGCCGTCATGTCCCAGCCGCGCGCCGCGCCCTCGACAAGCAGCGCGTCGGCGATGCGTGCATCCGGCCCGAGCAGGGCGGCGGCGTTGGAATAGAAGGTGAAGGCGACAGCCTGGGTCCGGCCCTCGGCCGCCATCCTGAAGGCGACGGAGAAGCCGATGTCGCTGGAGGGGATCTCGAAGCGGACGCTGCGCCCGGTCAGCCGCTCGATGAGCCGGCGAACCTCGTGCCCGCGCGGGGCAAGGCCGAACCGGGCCATCAGCGTGTCGAGATCGCCGGGAAACAGCGGGTCGGCGCGATAGTAGAGCTCCAGCAGGCCGCCGTCCGGCGTGACGCCGAGCATGGTGGGCCTGAGGTTCCTGCCCGCCAGCACCGGCGGCGCGCCGGCAAGGCGCTCCTCCAGGGCGGCCCAGAGCGGACGCCCATTCGCCTTCGTCACCTGCGCCAACTCCAGATAGAGCTTGGCGGCAAGGCCCCCGGAGGGCGCTTCGCGCAGACCCGCCCAGGCGCCATAGCGGGCCCCCGCCTGCCGTTGCCAGCAGGACAGCCGCTCGACGAGCCGTAGCGCGGCGGGTGCGAGCGCCGTCCCCGCACCCGTCCGGCAGAGCGACAGGGCGGCCGCAAGGCGCGTGTCGGGTCGCGCGCCGGGCGCGGGATCGAGGCTGAGTCGCGGATCGCAGCCCGCCTCGCCATCGGCCCAGACGAAGGCGGCCTCAAGCGGCGCGCCGGCCGGCGTGAGATCGCTTGGCGGACAGTCCTGTGCTGTCAGTCCTGGCGGCAGCAAGGGGGCGGCTGCCGCCAGCAGGCGGTCGAGCGACGAGACGGTGGCAGCCGGAACCGTTCCCGCTCCCACATCCGGGAGCGGGGCCAGGAGCCGAACCGGAGGCTCGGCACCCAGATCCCGTCGCCGCCGCGCGTTCCCGGACGGGATCGGCGGAGGCATGGCGCTCACCCGCCCTGGCGCATCCGCGCGGCCAGCGCATCGGGATCGATCACCTGGTGCACGAGGCCGGCCGTCACAGGCGCCGGCGGCAGCGGCGGCAGTTCCACCGACAGGCGGCCGGAGACCTGCTGCTTCTCCAACTCGCGGGTGCTGCCGTCCTTCAGCACATAGACGGCGGTGTAGTAGAACTCGATGGTCGGCTCGCTGCGCAGGCGCTGGATGCCGTAATAGCGTTCCAGATTTTCGACGACGACACCCGAAGGGGCCCCCAGCAGGCTGAACAGGATGACGTTCTGCTGCGAGGCTTCCGCCTCGACCCGCTCCGCCCGGGTCATCTCGTGGCGCGGCCGCGACAGGAAGCCCGGCAGGCTGTCGCCGAATGTCTGGCGCGCCTTCGGCGTCAACTGGAACATGGTGAGGTTGACGCTCGCCACCTGCGTCCAGTCGATCCGGCTGCTGTCGACCTTGACGCTGTAGTTCTGTATCGTGTTGGTGATGGTCAATGTCTTGTATTCGCTCGACTGGCGATAGCTGTCGAGGGTAAAGCTCTGGCCGTCCGAGTAGAAAATGTTTCCGGAAATGTTGAAGTAGGCATTGTTGGTGTTGTCGATCGCCTGGAAGTTCCAACGCGGCTCGGCGAAGCTGAGCGCGCCCTTCGGCTCCCAGTTCGACCAACTGTTCTCCGCCACCCAGTGGTCGCCGTTGTTGGCGGGGTCGAAATACTGGGCGTTGACATCGACCAGCAGCAGCGTTGTCGGCTCGCTCGTGTAGTTGAACGCGCGCAGGGTGAACTGGGTGAACAGGCCCTTCGGATCGAGAACGAAGACGATGTCGGCATTGCCCGAGCCGGTGTAGTCGGGCGCCGAGGACAGGGCACCCGGCGGTTCGGAGACGATTTCGGTATTGTCGGCCATCTGGTAGCGCAGCCGATAACTGTAATTCGGGCCGATGGGCAGGTTGTAGAAGCTCTCGAAGCGGACCGCGTTGGTCTCGCCGTTGCCGGTCATCGTCTTGGTCTGGACGATCGCCGGATTGCCGGCCGGCGGGGCGAAGAAGAAGTCGATGTTGACTTGCCGCACACCGGTCGCCCCGGAGAAGGGGATGGCCTGGCCGATGAACGTGACCTGCCGCGTGCCGAAGACGTTGGGCGTGATGTTGACCAGCGTGTCCGTGGTGGTGATCGGGTCGCTCTGGAAGGACTTGCCGTCCTTGAAGTGGATCACATAGCTATAGGTGAATTCCGGATTGTAGCTGCCGCCGGAAAAGTCGCCCGGCGCCTCGTAGATCTTCGAGGACTGGTCGCCGTCGGTGACGATCAGCATGAAGGTGTTGTCGGTCTTGCGCGTCGGGTAGGTGACGGTGACGGTCACCGTCTCGGCGATCGGATCGTCAGAGCCGGAACGGGTGAGTTCGCCGATCAGGTTGAAGACCACCGAGAGCTTGCGGTTGTCGACCTTGGTGAAGACCTTTTTCCACTCGTCGGCGGTGAAGCGGCGCATGAAGCTGCTGACCGGCGTCGACCAGTCGATCACCGTGTCTTCCTGATAGGTCTGGTTGAACGAGGTGGTCGCGGAGACCGGGAACGGCCCCGTTGCCATGATCGCGGCGGCGGCCACCGTGTTGGCGACCTGGTTTTCCAGCGTTGTCCAGCCCCAGTCGCGCACCCGCTGGGCCAGTTCGTCGCTGCTGCCCGGCCCGAGTTCGACCTTGACCTCGCCGGCGCCCGACTGGCGCAGCACCTGTTTGACCTCCTGCAACACCTGCTTCTGGTTGCCCCAGGTGTCGCGGACGGTCTTGTACTTCTTCTCGTATTCGATGGCGGCCTCGGCGGTGTAGCTGACCGTCGCCTTGGCGCCGAGCAGCTTGGTCAGCACCTGCATCTCGTATTCGACGCGGAAGGGGGAGGCGCCGCCCTCGTCGCCGCTGAAGGCGTTCTTGAAGGTGTTGACCGCCTCCGCCGTCGGCAATTCGATCTGGAAGGCGGCGACATTGGTGCCGTAGAGCGTCGGCTCGATCGCCAGGACCTGGGTCTCGCCGGCAATGTCATAATAGAAAAAGGCGGTGCCGCCGACCCAGACGAATCCGCCCCAGGAAATGTCGGGACCGAGGATCTCTTCCGCCGCCCGCCGCGCTTCGAGCGGCTGCACCAGCTCCATCTCAAAGGTGCACAGGCCGGCGATGCCGCCGCCATTGGAGGTGTATTCGGTCAGGCCGAAGGCCGGAGCCCCGTCCAGAGTCCGCAACCGCGGCACCGGCACCATGTACCAGAGCTTGGGATCGTCGTGGTCCTGGTAGACATAGGTGACGCCGCTGGCGCCGTATTCGATCTCGCGAACGCTGGAGACGTCGAACATCACAGCCCTCCACAAAAAATTGCAATTAACGTCGATAACATCCTATGCGCGAATGTTCTCACTGCGCAGAGTTTCTTTCAATCGACAGAAGCTGCAGGGCTGATTGTATTTTCGACCTTTAATCGTACTTTCAATTCGAAAAGAAACTTACACTTCGAATGTAATTGTATAAGTTGCGTAGTTTTATTTAGTTATACGTAGATAAAGTCTCGACAAATTGCGCATCTCAAGAGGAAATGGCAAAAGTATCAGGCTGACGGCTGACCGATACGGCGGCGATGCGGAGCCGCGAGACAGGCGGCGGCCAGCATCAGGCCCGAGACCGTGGCGATCATGCCGGCGGCGCTGACCGCATGGGCCGAGCCGAGCCAGAGCGGTCCATAGCCGGCGAGCACATAGCCGAGCACCGCTGAGAGCGCCGCGAATCCGGTGCTCCAGGCCACCTGGTGCTCCAGCCGCTCGGTCATCAGCCGGGCGGTGGCCGGCGGGCAGATGAACATGGCGATGACGATGATCGAGCCGACCGCATCGAAGGCGGCGACGGCGGCCACTGCCGAGGCGGCGACCAGCGCCAGGCCGATCAGGCGGACCGGCAGGCCGAGCGTTGCGGCAAAGCCCTCGTCGAAGGTGGAGAGCTTCAGCGGCCGCCAGAACACCAGCATCAGCACGGTGATCAGGGCGGCGACCAGCGCGATGCGCGGCAGTTCCGGCGGCAGTGAGGCAAGGGCAACCGGGTCCAGCAGCGAGCTCCAACCGGTGGCGTCGAACCAGATCAGGCTCTCCAGATTGCCCATCAGCGCGTGCTCGACATCGAGATGGACGCCGCTGGTGTCGCTCTGCTCCAGCAGCAGCACGCCGCCGGCGAACATTGCCGTGAACACGACGCCCATCGCCGCGCCCGGCTCGATGCGGCCGAGCCGGCGGATCGTCTCGATCAGCAGGACCGCGATCAGCGAGGCTCCGGCGGCGCCCAGCAGCATCGGCAGGCTGGCAAGGCTGCCGGTGACCAGGAAGGCGACGACGATGCCCGGCAGCACGACATGGCTGATCGCATCGCCGATCAGCGCCTGCCGGCGCAGGATCAGGAAGTTGCCCGGCAGCGCGCAGGCGATCGCCGCGAGCACGCCGATCAGGATCGGGGTCAGCGAGAGCTGGACGAAGTCGGCGCCCATCATGCGTCCTCCCGGCGGTGCCGCGCCGCGGCGTCGGCCAGCAAGCGGTCGATCTCGGCGATCTCGTCACCCGTCATCACGGCCGCAATCGGGGTGAGCCCGTCATAGCGGTGGCTCAGCGGGTCGTCCCGGTGGATGCGGCGGGCGACCTCGAACCGGCGTTCGTCGAGCAGCGCGCGGGTCGCTTCGAGGCGCCCGGCTTCGGTCGGCACGCGGTCGGGGCGGATCAACCCTTCCCGGCGCAGAACCTTCAAGGTGAGCGGATCGAAGATCGGCTCGCCGCGGGCCAGCGACAGCAGGCCCTGGCGGCGATGCAGACGCAACTGGAACCGGCGGTGGCGGAGGGCGGCGGCCAGAACGCCGCGCGCCGGCGCCAGCAGCAGCGAGACGAGAAACAGCGAGAAGGCGACGAGCACGATGATCGGGCCGGTCGGCAGGCCGGGCGCGGCGGCCGACATCGCGGCGCCGACATAGCCGGACAGGCCGCCGATGGCGCCGGCGATCAGCACCACATGGTCGGTGCGCTCGCTCCACAGGCGGGCTGCGACCGGCGGCACAATCAGCAGGGCGACCACCAGCACGAGGCCGACGATCTTCAGCCCCGCGACGGTAACGGCCAGCACCAGCAGCATCATGGCAAGGTCGATGCGGCGAGTGTTCAGTCCGAGGGCGGCGGCAAAGCCCGGATCGAAGGAGACCAGGGTCATCGGCCGGCGCAAGGCCACGAGAGCGAGAACGGCAAGGACGCCGCCAAGCGCGATCACCACCGCGTCCTGATAGAGCATGCCGGCGGTGGAGCCGAGCAGGAACCCTTCAAGCCCGGCCTGCCGCCCCTGCGACAGGGTCTGGATCACCGTCAGCAGGACGATGCCGAAGCCGAAGAAGACCGAGAGAACCGCGCCGATCGCGGTGTCCTCGGCAAGGCGGGTGTGACGGGTGATCCACTCGACGCACAGAAGACCAAGGCCGGCCGACAGGGCCGAACCGGCCAGGAGGCCGACGAGGCTGCGGCCGTCGAGGCCGAAGGCGACCATGACCAGGAAAGCGATACCGACGCCGGGCAGCGTCGCATGGGCGATGGCATCGCTGAGCAGGGCGCGCTTGCGCAGAAACAGGAAGGTGCCGCCGGCACCCGCAGCAATGCCGAGCAGGCTGGCGCCGATGGCGACAAGGCCCGCATTGTAGCCGGCTTGCAGCAGCAGTGCTGACAGAAACGCCTCGATCGGGGAGCCCGGCACCGGCATCAGCCCTGCTCCGACAGCCGCAACTGGTCGATATGGGCGGAGGCGAGCCGGCCACCATAGGTCGCCTGCAGGTTCTCCGCCGTGAAGGCGGTGGCGACCGGCCCTTCGGCAATGCGGCGGGTGTTGATCAGAAGGACCCGGTCGAAATAGGCGGTGACGGTGGCGAGGTCGTGATGGACGCAGACGACGGTGCGCGCCTCCGCCTTAAGTGCCTTGAGAACATCGATAATTGCCTTCTCGGTCGCGGCGTCGACACCGGCGAAGGGCTCGTCGAGCAGGTAGAGGTCCGCGTCCTGCGCCAGCGCGCGGGCGAGGAAGACGCGCTGCTGCTGGCCGCCGGAAAGCTGGCCGATCTGACGGTCGGCGAAATCGGTCATGCCGACGCGGGCGAGGCAGGCGAGCGCGCGCTCGCGGTGGCTGGCGCGCACGAAGCCGAGCAGCCCGAGCTCGCGATAGAGCCCCATCAGGACGACGTCGATGACGCGGGTCGGGAAGTCCCAGTCGACCGAGGCGCGCTGCGGCACATAGGCAACCCTTGCGCGGGCCCGCTCCAGCGGCGCGCCGAAGACGGTGACCGTGCCCGACAGGCGCGGCACGATGCCGAGCGCGGCCTTGAGCAGGGTCGACTTGCCGGCGCCGTTGGGGCCGACGATGGCGATGAGGCTGTCGCGCGGGAAGGTGGCGTCGACGGAAAACACCGCCGGGCTCTCGCCATAGGAGACGGTGATCGCCCGCAGGGCCATCGCCGCCCGCGCCGCTTCGGCGCGCGCCTCGGCCTCCGCCTCCCGGTCCGCCACCAGTTCGATCCTGTCGCGCGCCTGCATCGCCGTCACGCTCCTCAGCTTCCCGCCGCCAGCCGGCCGGCCATGCCGCGCTCCGGCGCATCGCCGCCGAGTGCGCGTGAGATCACGGTGGCGTTGTGATCGATCATGCCAGGGTAGGTGCCTTCATAGGCGCCTTCCGGGCCCATTGCATCCGAGAAGAGCTCGCCGCCGATGGCGACGGTGTGGCCCTTCGCCGCGGCGCCCTCGATCAGCGCGCGGATCGAGCGGTCTGAGACCGAGCTTTCGACGAAAACCGCACGAATCCGCCGGTCCACCAGGATGTCGACCAGTTCGGCGACGCGCTGCAGGCCGGCCTCGCTCTGGGTCGAGATGCCCTGGATGCCGAGCACCTCGAAGCCCTGGGCGCGGCCGAAATAGCTGAAGGCGTCGTGCGCCGTCACCAGAACCCGCGCGGTTTCGGGCACGCTGGCAAAGACCGTGTCGGAATAGGCGGCGACCTGCTCCAACTCGTCAAGATAGGCTTCGGCATTGACCGAAAAGGCTTTTTCCGCCTCCGGCCGGGCGGCGACAAGCGCCTCGCGCACCGCCTCGACGACGCGCGACCACAGGCGCGGGTCCATCCAGACATGGGGGTCGACCTTGTCGGCATAGTCGAAATGAGAGATCAGCAGCTCGCGCGGCAGGCTCTCGGCCACCGCGACGACCGGCTTGCGGGCGCCGAGCTCCTTGAGAAAGCCTTCCATCTGCGCCTCAAGGTAGAGGCCGTGCCAGAGAACGAGGTCGGCGCGGGCCATGGCGGCGATGTCGGAGCGGGTCTGGCGGTAGGCATGTGGGTCGACGCCCGCCCCCATCAGCGCGCGCACCTCGACATGATCGCCGCCGATCCGCCGCGCCGCATCGGCGATCATGCCGGTGGTAACCACGACCGACAGCGGCCGCGCCGCCTGCGAGGCCTCGGCCCGGACCTGGCCCGGCGCGAGGGCCGCGAGCGCCAGCAGCATCAAGCCCGCCGCCAGGGCGATCCGTCGAAGCCCGTTGATAGATCCCGTTCGCATGCGCTGCATCCTTTCGTGTCTCCCGGCCCGGCAGTGCCGTCGGCGGGGATGTCCCGTTGTTTTGAATGATTATGAGAACCATTTGCAACTTGTCAATGCAATTGCGAATGATTTGCAAAATCAGGAGCGGGACGATGCTCGCTCCGCAGGCGGCGGGGATAAGAGCGAGCGCGGCGTCGGGGACAAGAGCGGGCGCGGGGCAGGTGCGGGGCAGGGGCGAGGCAGGGGCGAGGCAGGCGAGAGGCAGGCGAGAGGCAGGCGCGGGGCAGGGGCGGCGCAGGCGCGAGGCAGGCGCGGGACAGGGTTGGAGCAGGGGGCGGAGGCTTGCAGAATTTTGCGAGATTTTTGCAAAATTTTGAGAAATTTTGAGAATCGGCCTCTCAAACTCTCTCAATCGTCGCAAAAACGGCGCGCCGCTTGTCGCAGCGCGCCGGAGCTTGTCGTCCGGCCCCCGAAACGGGGACAGGGCGGGAACAAGGGCGATCCGGGACGGCCTCAGCCGACCGGCGCGTTGTCCGCCCGCTTGACCGCGACGATGCTGGAGCGGCCGAGCGTGCCTTCGCCGTCCGGGAAGGGCGAGGCGGGATGCTGGATGCCGACGAACATGGTGCGCCGGTCGGCCGACCAGGTGAGGCCGGTCACTTCCGATCCGTGCGGGCCGGTCAGGAAGCGCTCGATGCGGCCCGTCGCCGGGTCGCCGGCCAGCATCTGGTTGTTGCCGTGACCGGCGAAGTCGCCGGCGTTGTCGTCGTCGCCGTCGGTCTGGATCCACAGCAGGCCGGTCGTATCGAACATCATGCCGTCGGGTGCGTTGAACATGTTGCCGTCATGGATGTTCGGCGAGCCGGCATAGGCGTCCTGATGGACGGTCGGATTGCCGGCCATGACGAAGAGGTCCCAGGTGAAGCCGGTGGCGGCGTGGTCGTCGCCGGCCGGATACCAGCGGACGATCTGACCATACTGGTTCTCGGCGCGCGGGTTCGGCCCGCCGACCGGGGTGTCGTCGCCGCCGGCATTCGGCTTGACGCCGCGGCGCGTGTTGTTGGTGAGCGCGCAATAGGCCTCCGCCGCCACCGGATTGACCGCGACCCATTCCGGCCGGTCCATGGTGGTGGCGCCGACCTTCGAGGCGGCGACGCGGGTGAAGACGGCGATCTCGGCCGCCGACATGCCGGTCGTCTCCGGGGTCAGCGCGACCCACTCGCCGCTGCCGTCATCGGCGAAGCGGGCGACGAAGAGCGTGCCCTCGTCGAGCAGGGTCGAGGTGTCGCCGCCCGGCGTGTAGATGCCGGCGGACACGAACTTGTAGAGGAACTCGCCGCGCTCGTCGTCGCCCATATAGACGACGACGCGGCCGTCGCGGGTCAGAACCGTCGCCGCGTTCTCGTGCTTGAAGCGGCCGAGGGCGGTGCGCTTGACCGGCACGGAGGTCGGGTCGGACGGGTCGATCTCGACGACATAGCCGGCCCGGTGCGGCTCGTTCGGGTTCTTCGAGACATCGAAGCGCGGGTCGAACTTCTCGTAGGAATAGACGCTCTTGGCGCCGATGCCGTAGCGCTTGAAGTGCTCGGGCAGGGCGACGGCCTCGTCGGTCGAGCCGAAATAGCCGTTGAAGTTCTCCTCGCAGGTCAGATAGGTGCCCCAGGGGGTGCGGCCCGAGCCGCAATTGTTGAAGGTGCCGAGCGAGGCGGTGCCGGTCGGATCGGCTTCGGTCTTCAACAGGTCGTGGCCGGCAGCGGGCCCCGACAGGCGCATCGGCGTGTTGTGGTCGATGCGCCGGTTGAGCGGGCTGTCGACGACGATGCGCCAGCCGTCCTCGCCTTCCGCCACTTCCATGACGGTGACGCCCTGCAGGTTCTGCAGCTTGCGCACGTCCTCAGCACTCGCCGGCGTGCCGCCGTCATTGTTCGGCAGGTTGAGCTTCGGGTTGACGTATTCGTGGTTGACCGCGATCACCTGGCGGCCGCCGATGGTGAAGAGTTCCATGCCGTCGGTGTTTTCGCCGAAGACGCGGTCGGAGGTGGCGGCGTCGCCACCGGTCGCGTGATCGAAGGCGACCGCGTCGGAAAACAGCGGGTCGCCCCAGCGCGCCAGCACCTGCCAGGTGTAGCCCTCCGGCACATGCACGGTGGCGTCGGTGGCGATCGGAATGGCGGTGAAGGCAAAGCGGGAGGCGGCGGCCTCGGCGGAGACGGACGACAGCAGGCCGGTCACGCCGGTGCCAAGGCCCATGGCGGCGGCGCCGGAGCCATAGACGAGGAGGCCGAGCAGGCCGCGGCGGGACAGCGCGCTGTCGACCACCTGGTCGAAGCCGGTCGTCTGCGGCGCGGGCCTGCGGGCCTCGTCGAATGCGTCGAAGGAGAAGCCTTCGAAATCAACGTCCTGTTCGGTCTTGCGATCCATGCTGGGACTCCTTTGCTGGCATTCTCTGCTGGTGGGGGGCCATGCTGGCTGGAGGCAGGCGGCGTGTGGCGGCCTGTGCTGGACCATAGCGGCGCTGCAACTCATGTGTGTGACGACGGCCGTTCTCCCGGCTGTCGCTCTGGTGGGGTGTGGCAGCAAGGATGCGGGGATTTTTCAACATGCAGAACCTCTCTTTGTGCAGATGAGAGGATTTTTGCGTGAAGTTAACGTAATAATACTTTTAAATTTAAGGCAGTAATGGTAGTATAATTTTGTTTCATGAATGAATTCTGATCTGCCTGCGCGGACAAAAAGCGGATTGTAAGCAAATGGCCATGATGGAGATGATGGAGCCCGAACCCGAGGCGGAGACCCTCACCCTGGGCTATGCGGAGATCGTCTATACGGGGGTCTCCCTCGCGGAGGTCGGAGACGCATATGCCGAGCAGGCCTCGCGGGAGATCGCGGAGAAGATCAATGACGCTCTTCACGCGGTCCTCGATGCGGGCCTCGGCTTCAGCATTTCGGGATACGATGTCGCCCTTGAAGGGCTGACTCTCGACTTCAGCGACGTGCGCGCGGGCAGCATCATCGCGCGGTTCAAGATGGTCGGAACGGTCCTCGTCACGTCCTACACTCTCATCGCCGGCTACCCCTCCTTCAAGGAGGCGGTGCCGATGATCGCGGAAGATGTCGGCAAGGCCATCCAGTATATCCTCGACCGCGACCCCGATCCCGACCGGCGGGCGCTGAACCCGGAGCATTTCACCCTCTATTTCCGCGACGAAGACGAGTTGCTGCTGGAGATTTCCGAGAAAACGGAAAGCTGACGCGGTTTTCCGACGGCCGCAGGGGCTCTCCCCCTTAGCCCCTGTCCCGGCCGCTCGATCCGCTCGGCCAAGCCCGTGTGACGGTGCCGCCAGGCGGATCGGGACGGGCTGTCAACGGCGTGTCACAGACCGCCCCTAACACGGGTTCCGCGTATCCGCGACCGATCGCGGTCAGGAGAGGGGAACCCATGACACTCCGTACACTTGCAGGCTTCGCAGCAGCCCTTCTCGCCTCCACGGCGATGGCCGGCGCCGAGCAGAATTTCAACCGCATCGCCACCTTCCCGGTGATCGCCAACATGGCGCCGGGCGAGGATCCGGCCCGCGAAACCTCGGCCGAGATCATCTCCGCCTCGGAAGACGGGATGACGCTGGTCTACAGCGACAGCCCGCTCGGGGTGATCGGCCTGATCGACATCACCGACCCGCGCGCGCCCAAGCCGCTCGGCAATATCGACGTGGGCGGCGAGCCGACCACCGCCGTCTTCGTCGGCAACATGGTCTTCGCCGGCGTCAACACGTCCGAAAGCTATGCCAATCCCTCCGGCAAGCTGGTCACCATCGACCCGGCCAGCAAGGCGATCGTCGCCGAATGCGACCTCGGCGGCCAGCCCGATTCCGTCGCCAAGGCGCCGGACGGCAGCTTCCTGGCGGTGGCGATCGAGAACGAGCGCGACGAGAAGCTGGGCGATGGCGGCCTGCCGCAGATGCCGGCGGGCTTCGTCGTCAAGCTGCCGGTCAGCGACGGCGCGGTGGACTGCGCGGCGCTGCAGGTGATCGACATGACCGGCCTTGCCGAGATCGCTCCGGAAGATCCGGAGCCGGAATTCGTCGACATCAACGAGGCCGGCGAGATCGTCGTCACGCTGCAGGAAAACAACCACATCGTCATCATCGGCGCGGACGGCACGGTGGTGTCGCATTTTTCGGCCGGCGAGGTGACGCTGGAGGGCGTCGACACCCGCCGCAACGGCGCGCTGGAGTTCACCGGCAGCAAGGGCCCGATCCCGCGCGAGCCGGATGCGGTGAAGTGGCTCGACGGCGACCATGTCGCCTTCGCCAACGAGGGCGACTGGAAGGGCGGCACGCGCGGCTGGTCGATCTTCCGCCGCGACGGCACGCTGGTCTATGACGCCGGCACGTCGTTCGAACATGCGCTGGTCGAGATCGGCCACTATCCCGAGCACCGCAGCCATTCCAAGGGCGTGGAGCCGGAAGGCATGGAGACCGGCACGTTCGGCGGCATTCCGATGGTCTTCGTCGCCTCCGAGCGCGGCTCGGTGATCGGCGTCTATGACGTGTCGACCCTGTCGGAGCCGCGCCTGCACCAGTTGCTGCCCTCCGGCATCAGCCCCGAGGGCGTGGTCGCCATCCCCTCGCGCAACCTGATCGCCACGGCGAACGAGTTCGACGCGCGCGAGGACGGCGGCGCCGGCAGCCATGTGATGATCTACGAATGGCAGGACGCGCCGGCCGCCTATCCGATGCTGACCTCGGCCGGGGCCGACAGCCTGATCGGCTGGGGTGCCCTGTCCGGCCTGGTGGCGGATGCGGAAAAGCCCGGCATTCTCTACGCCGTGTCCGACAGCGTCTACGGCATGCAGCCGGCCATCTACACGATCGACGCCAACCAGACGCCGGCGCGCATCACCGAAAAGCGGGTGGTGACCCGCTCCGGCCAGCCGGCGCAGAAGCTGGATCTGGAAGGCATCGCGCTCGCCGGTGACGGCGGCTTCTGGCTGGCCTCGGAAGGGCGCAGCGACCGCTTGGTGCCGCATGCGATCTATCGCACGGATGCCAAGGGCGAGATCCGCCAGGAGATCGCCCTGCCGCCGGAACTGCTCGCCCACGAGATCCGCTTCGGCTTCGAGGGGATCACCGTGCAGGGCGACGTGCTGTGGATGGCGGTGCAGCGCGAATGGAAGGACGATCCCAAGGGGATGGTCAAGCTGGTGGCCTATGACACCAAGGCCAAGACCTGGGGCGCGGTGCACTACCCGCTCGACGCGGCCGAGACCGGCTGGGTGGGCCTGTCCGAGATCACCCTGCATGGCGACCATGTCTATGTGCTGGAGCGCGACAACCAGATCGGCGCGGCGGCGACAATCAAGAAGCTCTACCGCGTGCCGGTGGCGGAGCTGCAGCCGGCGCCGCTCGGCGGCGACCTGCCGGTGGTGAGCAAGGAAGAGGTGCGCGACCTGCTTCCCGACCTCATGGTGCTGAACGGCTATGTGCAGGACAAGGTCGAGGGCTTCGCCATCGACGCGGCCGGCACCGCCTTCGTCGTCACCGACAATGACGGCCTGCAGGACGCCTCGGGCGAGACGCTGTTCTTCTCGATCGGCAAGATGTGATCGGCAGGACGTAACGACAGGATGCAACGACAGGCGGGCCGGGTAACACCGGCCCGCCGCTCGTTTCGGGCTTAAAAGGATCGGTTCGGGTCAGTCCGGACGGCGGAACACCATCATGGTGAAGAGGCCGAAGGGGGCGAGGCGCTCCTCGCGGACCAGCTCCATCGCGGTGTTGTCGAGCACCGTCTCGCGGCGGAACAGCGGGTCCCAGCCAAGCGCCGAGGCGAAGCGGGCAAGGCCGCGCTCGATCAGTGCCAGCAGGCCTTTGTCGGCGGCGAAATGGTTGACGATGATCACCGTGCCGCCGGGCTTGACCACCCGCTCCAGCTCCTTGAGCACGGCGGAGGGGTCGGGCACCACGGTCATCACATACATGACGGTGGCGATGTCGAAGCGGGCGGCGTCGAAATCCATCTCGGCCGCGTCCATCGCCCGCAAGGTGGCGACGTTCTTCAGCTTCTTGCGGCGCACGCGCTCGCGGGCGCGCTCCAGCATCGGCTTCGACAGGTCGATGCCGGTGACGGTCAGGTTCTCGCCGTAAAGCGGCAGGGACAGGCCCGTGCCGACGCCGACTTCCACCAGCTCGCCGCTCAGCCGGTTGGCCTCGCGCGCGGCGGCGCGCTGACCGAAGACCAGCGGCGCGGTGAACACCCAGTCGTAGACCGGCGCCCAGCGGGCATAGGCGCTTTCCACCGAACCGGTGGAGGGGCCGGCGACGCGGGCAAGGCCGAGGCGCTTGGCAATGCGGTCGGCGATCCGGCGCAGGCGGCTGACGGGCCAGAACTCGGCAGCCATTACAGCGGAACCACGGTGGCGGCTTCGGCGCGCGGGGCGGTGAGGCCTGAATTGACGGGAATGGTGCGCTCGATCCAGCCGCCGCCAAGAACGCGGGCGCCATCGCCGTCGTCGTCGAAGAAGACGCAGGCCTGGCCCGGCGCGACGCCGGTCTCGCCGTCGGCGAGATCGATCACCGCCTGGCCCTCGACGAGGCGCAGCACGGCCGGCTTGGGCGGGCGGGTGGAGCGGACCTTGGCGTGCAGCTCGATGCCGCCCGGCGGAATGTCGGAAAGGCGGCCGGGGCCGATCCAGTTGACCTCGCGCAGGACGATCTCGCGGGTGCCGAGCGCCTCGCGCGGGCCGACGACGACGCGGCGGCCCTCCGCCTCCAGGCGCACGACATAGAGCGGCTCGCCGGTGGCGATGCCGATGCCGCGGCGCTGGCCGATCGTGTAGTGGATGATGCCGTGATGGGTGCCGAGCACCCGGCCGTCGACATGGACGATGTCGCCCGGCTCGGCGGCGTTCGGCTTCAGCCGCTCGATGACATCGGCATAGCGGCCCTGCGGCACGAAGCAGATGTCCTGGCTGTCCTGCTTCTCGGCGACGGTGAGGCCGAATTCGCGGGCAAGCTCGCGGGTCTGCGGCTTGGTCAGCCCGCCGAGCGGGAAGCGCAGGAAGTCGAGCTGCTCCTGGGTGGTGGCGAAGAGGAAATAGCTCTGGTCGCGGTCGAGATCGACCGGGCGGAACATCGCCCGATGGCCGTCGAGGAGACGCGAGCGGACATAGTGGCCGGTCGCCAGCACGTCGGCGCCGAGCGTGCGGGCGGTCTCCAGCAGGTCGGAGAACTTGACCGTCTGGTTGCAGGCGACGCAGGGGATCGGCGTCTCGCCGGCGATGTAGCTCTCGGCGAAGCGCTCGATCACCTTCTCGCGGAAGCGGTCCTCGTAGTCGAGCACGTAATGCGGGATGCCGAGGCGTTCGGCGACGCGGCGGGCGTCCTGGATGTCCTGGCCGGCGCAGCAGGCACCGGCGCGGTGCACCGCCTCGCCGTGGTCGTAGAGCTGCAGCGTGACGCCGATGACGTCGTATCCCTCGCGCTTCATCAGCCCGGCGACGACGGAGGAATCGACGCCGCCGGACATGGCGACGACGACGCGGGTGTCCTCCGGTCGCTTGGGGATGTCGAGACTGTTGAGCATGAATGTCACCTTGCGGTCCTGTCGGATTGCGGGCCGGCAGCCGCTTGCGGCGGCTGTCGGGCTCTGCGCGGACGGTCGCTGGAGGACGCGCGTGAGGTCTCTGTATCTGGCGGCCCGCTTCTGTTGCCCGCGACTATAGCGGATCGCCCGGCCCATGGGAAAGGGGACGCCGCAGCGCGCCAGGACGGTTTTCGCCCGGTCCACCCGGCAAAGCTTGCCACACCCGGCAAACTTTACCCGGCATGTGAGGCGCAAAGGGCGGCTCGACAAGGGGGTGTTTACCGAAAAGGCGAGGATTTTCGCGATTTTTCCGATCTGGCCCGGCATTTGCTCTCCCCTCTTGCAAAAGATGGCGCGCGCCGGGGATCCGGTGTCCGCGCCGACGACTGGCGGAGAAACGCGTGATCCTCGCAGGGCAGTTCCCGACGACATCGACGGCCGGCACCACGGCCGCCCGCACCGGCCTTGCCGGCGGCGGCGAGCAGGGCGCCTCGGCCTTCGCGATGCTGCTGGGCTCTGCCGGGGGCGAGGGCGCCGGCCAGCAGGCGGGCGGTGCCGAGATCGCGGTCCGGCGGCTGCCGGCGGGCGTGGTGCCGGTTCCGGCCGGGCGGATGCCGGTTGCCGGCCTGCCCTTGCGGTTTGATGCCGCTGCTGCCGGCGAGGCGCGGCGCGATCTCGTCTCGGCGCTGATGGCCGGGCGCAACGAAGGGCGGGTCCAAGGGGTCGGCGAGACCACTGGCGAGACCGCAGGTGAAAACCTGGCCGGGAGCGAAGCTGATCCGGTTTCCACGAGCCTTGCGGCGAGCTTTGCCGAGACCGTGGCCGCGAGCCTGCCGGCCGCCTTCGCGGCGGGCGGCGAGGTGCGGACCGATGCGCCGGCGCATGCCCAGACCGATGCCGATGCCGATGCCGGTGGGGGCGATGCGGCTGGTTCCGAGACGGGCCAGGAGCGGGGCCGCGCCGGAATTCTCTCCGGGCTGATCGCCACGGCCGGCAAGGCGGCCGAGACCCTGGCGACGACGCCCGCGGGATTGGGTGTTGCCGCAGCGATGCTGGGTCCGGCGGCGCCGCTCGCCGGCGCGGCGGTGGCCGCCCTCGTTGCGCATCTGTCGGATGCCGCCGGCGATCTTGCGGCCCTGCCGCAGACCGACGCCGCTGACAGCGACGCGCCCGAGGCCCCGCGCGGCGGGACGGCCGCCGCGATGGCGGACGGGGCGGGCAAGGCGACGGACGCGCAGGCCGAGCTTGCCGAGGCTGCCCGGAAGATGGCGGCGACGGCACGGCGCGGCGGTGAGACGATCGCGACCAGCGGCGCCGCGACGCGACCGGCGGCCGGGACGGAACAGGCCGGAACGAAACAGGCCGGAACGAAACAGGCTGGAACGGAACAGGCGGGCGAGACCGCGCCGGCAGGCGCGCAGCCGGCCGTGCGCACGACATCCGCGGGACTGGCGGCGAGGATGCTGGCGCCGGAGGCCGGCACTGGTATCGGGACTGGCATTGGCACTGTCACTGGCATTGGCACGGCTGGTGATGCCGCGCGGGGCGTCGGACAGGGCCCGGTTCAGGGTGCTGGCCAGAGCGTTGGCCAGAGCGTTGGCCAGAGCATGGGCGAGAGCGTGAGCCAGAGCGCGGTTCGGAGCGCGGGGCAGCCTGGCGCCGGCGCGGATGCGGCGACACGGATCGCGAATGCGCTGCCGCCGCAGATCCCAACCCCGGCCCAGGCTCAAACGCAGGCCCAGGCTGCGGCTTCGGCAGATGCGCCGCGTCCGGCACCGACCGCGATGGCCGCGCCCGGTACAGCGATGCCCGGCGCGGAGGAGGCGCTGCCTGACGCCCCCGAGGCTCCGGCGCGGCCGGTGGCCTCGCCTCGCGACCGGAGCGGCGCGACCGCGCGGATGCAGAGCGATGCGGCCGTGCGGACCGACGCCGCCGCGGCGATGCGCGCGGCTGCCTCCACCCTCGCGCGGCAGGGCGCCAGCCTGCCGGCCGGCGTCGAGGTGACGGTGACCGAGAGGGCTGACGGTTCGGCTGGCGCAACGGGCGAGAGCGCAGCGCGCGCCCAGGCCACTGCCCAGACTGCTGCGCAGGCCACTGCCCAGGCCACTGCCCAAGCCACTACACAGACTGCTGCCCAGGCGAACACGCAGCCATCCGTGCCGGCGAGCCTGAAGGTGGACCTGCAGGCGGCCGCCACCGGTGCGTCTCAGGCCGGGGCGACGAAGACGGACGAAGCGACCAAGGCCGGCGCGGCCAAGGCAGGTACACCGCAGGCGGGGACGACACAGTCCGCATCGATGCCGGTGCCGCCGCAGGGGCTGGCCTCGGCGCAGGCGCGCGATGCGGTGCTGAGCGAGGCCGCGAGCCGCGAGGCGGACGCCTTCGCGGCGCTGGCGAGGAGCGCGGATGCCAGAAGCGCAGATGCGGGCGGCGACAGGCCGGCGGCCGCGGCGCGGCCGGCATCGGCGGGCGCTCCGGGTGCGGCATCCGGCGAGACACAGCGGCCGGGGGTCAGCGCCGCGGCGCTCGCCTTCGCGGCGGCGATGACGGACACGGCCGGCGAGCCGCAGGGCGGCGACAGGCCGCTCGACGGCTTCGACGGACAGATCGAGATTGGCCGCGCCGAGGCGCAGGCCCAGGCTTCAACCGCCGCCTTGCGCGGATCGACGGCGGCGCTGCCACAGAACGTGGCAGTGGCAAGCGCTCATCTGGCGGCGGAAGTCGCCAGGTTTGCCCAGAAGGGGCAAACGCGCTTCCAGATCCGTATGGACCCGCCGGAACTCGGCCGGGTGGATGTCGAACTGAAGGTCTCGCGCGACGGCACGGTGAGGGCGCACCTTTCCGTGGAACGCAGCGAGACGCTGGACATGTTCCTGCGCGACCAGCGCGGGCTGGAGAGGGCACTCGATGCCGCCGGCCTCAAGCTGGAAAGCGGAGGACTCGAAATGTCGCTGAAAAACCAGAATGGTTTCGCCGGTTTCGAGCGGGGTGAGGGCGGCAATGACCGCCTCGCGCCGGGCGAGGGCGGCGGCCTCCAGAAGGAGGACGGCGACACGCTGCCGATGGCGGCAGCCAGGGCCTATGTGAGCGGCGCCAGCGGCGCCCTCGATATCCAGGTATAGCCCGCAAGGCACGGCGCGCCCCGGCGGGAGCCGGACGGCGACAGGAGTGAACGAGATGGCGACGAGCGGCATTAGCGGCAGCGGCACGAGCGGCGGGGCGACCACCACCTCCGCCTCGCTGACGGCGCTTTCGAACAATTACGAGCTGTTCCTGTCGATCCTGACGACCCAGATCAAGAACCAGGATCCGCTGAACCCGATGGATTCATCGAAGTATACCGAGCAGCTTGTTCAGTATTCGTCGGTTGAACAGCAGATCAAGACCAACGACCAGCTCAGCGACCTGCTGGCGGTGATGGCGGCGACGACGGCCTCCAGCTATGTCAGCTACCTCGGCACCAACGTCACGGCGGCGGGCAACACCACCAGCCTGAAGGACGGCGAGGCCAAGTGGACCTACGACTCGCCCGAATCGGGCAAGGCGCGGGTGGAGATCCGCAACAGCCTCGGCGCGGTGGTCTTCGCCGAGGATGCCGACCTGTCCTATGGCGCCAACATCTATACCTGGGACGGGCGCACGACCGCCGGATCGTCGGCGCCGGAGGGGGCCTACTCGATCTCGATCGCCCGCTATGACGCGAACAACCGCCCGACCGTGCCGGTGGCGACGGAAATTTCCGGCACCGTCGAGGGCATCGAGTTCACCTCCTCGGGAGCGATGCTGAAGATCGGCGGGATCTATGTGTCGGCGGCCACGGTGCTTTCGGTCAATCGCAACTGATCGGGCCGGCCGGCCGGCGGGTGGAAATTGCACGGGGCGGCGAGAAATTTTCGCCGCCCCTTTTTCGTTCTCATTTTGCAAGGGGCAGGGAACCTGTGCGAAGGCAGGGTTTTCCTCGGCTGACGACACCTTTTACGGAGGCCGAGTCGTTCAAATTCTTACCGAATTGTTGCTTCCCGTTTAGGTAATTTTTAAAGGCAAACCGTTACATTCACAGTCAACGTGGTCATGTTGAGTGTGAGTGTACAATGACCGACCGAGCAAGTGCGCGTGTCAAATATGTAATCGGTCCCGACGGGTCACCGTTGACGATCGCCGATCTGCCGCCCGCGACCACCCGTCGCTGGGTGATCCGGCGAAAGGCCGAAGTGGTGGCCGCCGTTCGCGGCGGACTGCTGTCTCTCGACGAGGCCTGCAAGCGGTATACGCTGACCGTCGAGGAATTCCTGTCCTGGCAGAGTTCGATCGATCGCCACGGCCTTGCCGGGCTGCGCGCGACGCGGGTCCAGCAATACCGGAACTGAGGCAGGATAAGACGGCAGGCCCGGCCGGCTCGCTTCCCCGCAAGCCCGTCCTGCCCGAGACACCGCCCTTCGCACAGAACGATCCTTGAAGAGGCTGGCGGCAACGCCGGCCTCTCTGTGTTTTCGTGCGCCGGTGTTCAGACGGTGCTTGTCGCACAGACCTTTCCTTGGCGTCTTCCCGGACGAGGCCGAAGATCCGGGACCGGGGAGGCAGGGGCGTTCGAGGAGTTTTTCGGGAGCGTGCCCCGGAGGCCCTCGGCTCGCCGGTCCCGGCTCGGCGCTTGCGCGCCGTCCGGGAAGACGCGGGGAGAGGATTGCGTCCGGGAGGGCGCACGGAGGCGGACGAGCGCGGAAGGGCGCGCCGTCCGGAAGGGCGAAACGCGAGGGCGGTGTGCCGTCTCGGCTGCTCTGGGAGCCAATGGGCACCGGGTCGCGCTAGCGCGCGCCCGGTGTGACGGCGAAGGGTGGGGTGACCGGCGCGTGCTTGCGCGCGACCGGGGGTGACCTCCGAGATGGGGTGAGGCCGTGCCTCCCCCACGGAGGTCATCCCGGCCGCAGGCGAAGCCGGAGAGCCGGGAACCAGAGGTAACCCCGGCGGGTGCTTGTCGCTTCATCCTCTCCCTGGCGCGGTCCTCAAGCGCTGATGCGCCGGGCGGGGCGCGACTCATTACGCTTCGCGAAAGGTTAACGCGACCCGGTCGATTTTGCCGGTCTCCTATCGCATTTCGCCACGATAAGCAGCGGAAAGTCCGCGACTTTTACCCTTTCCTAACGCGCGTTAACCACTCGTTTACCATCTGGCGGGCAAAAATTGCCTACCGGCCATCCGGGGAGGCTTTTCCATCCCCCTCATCCCCAAGGAGCCGCCCTGGGTGGCCCGGTCTTTTCAGAGGTTTTCCGCGACAGCATCGACGGGTGGGCACGTGAACGGACTTGCGGATCTTGTGAAGACACTCGGCCCGGCCAGGCTTGGCGCGATGGGCGCGGTGGCGGCGATCCTGGTGGGCGTGTTCGCCTTCATCATGCTGCGGGTGACCGCGCCGCAGATGACGCCGCTCTATACGGACCTGACCTTCGAGGATTCCTCGGCGATCATCTCCCAGCTCGACAGCCTGGCGATCCCCTACCAGATCCAGAACGACGGCGCGACGCTGCTGGTGCCGCAGGCCGACGTGTTCCGCACCCGCATGCGGCTGGCCGAACAGGGCCTGCCGCTCGGCGGCTCGGTCGGCTACGAGATCTTCGACAAGGCCGACACGCTGGGCTCGACCAGCTTCGTCCAGAACATCAACCGGACGCGGGCGCTCGAGGGCGAGCTGGCCCGCACCATCCGTTCCATCGGCCGGATCAAGTCGGCCCGCGTCCATCTGGTGATCCCGGAGCGGCGCCTGTTCCAGCGCGACGCGCAGCCGCCCTCGGCCTCCATCGCCCTGTCGGTGCGCGGCGAGCTGGACCCCGGACAGATCCGCGCGATCCAGCACCTGGTGGCAACCGCCGTCGAGGGGCTGCAGCCGAATTTCGTCTCCATCGTCGACGAGACCGGCCGCTTGCTGGCCAGCGGCGCCGGCGACCAGGGCGAGGGGTTCCTCGCCTCCTCGCTGCAGGAGCGCACCCAGTCGATGGAAGCGCGGCTGCGCAGCCAGATCGAGGAAATCCTCAACTCGGTGGTCGGTGTTGGCCGCTCGCGGGTGCGGGTGGCGCTGGAACTCGACCACACGCGGATTTCCGAGACCCAGGAGACCTTCGATCCGGACGGCCAAGTGGTGCGCTCGACCCAGTCGCGCGAGGAGAACTCCTCGACGACCGGGCGCCAGGGCGGCGTCACCGCCGCCAACCAGGTGCCCGGCGGCGACCAGCAGACCGGCGAGGCCGGCAACCGCGACATCGCCAACCAGTCCGAGGAGATCGTCAACTACGAGATCTCCAAGTCGGTGAAGACCGAGGTGATCGAGGCGGGCGGCATCCGCCGGCTCTCCGTCGCGGTGCTGGTCGACGGCGTCTATGCCCCCGACGCCGGCGGCGACATGGTCTATGCGCCGCGCACGGAGGAGGAGCTGGCACGGATCCGCACCCTGGTGCAGTCGGCGGTCGGCTTCGACACCCGCCGCGGCGACACCGTCGAGGTGGTCAACCTGCGCTTCGCCCAGTCGCCGCACGGGATCATCGGCGAGGAGGAGAAGGGCCTGTTCGAGTTCACCCGCGCCGACCTGATGCGCTTCGTCGAACTCGGCGTGCTGTTCCTGATCGCCCTGCTGCTGACGCTGTTCGCGGTGCGCCCGCTGGTCAAGCGGATCCTGGCCAAGGAAGAAGAGGCGATGCCGGTGCTGCTGGGCGCCGACGGCCAGCCGCTGGAGCCGGCGATGCTCGCCGACCATTCCGGCCAGTCCGGCCTCGGCGAGGGCGAGAGCGACGGCCCGCCGCGCATCGAATGGCTGGAGGCGGCGCAGGCGCAAGGCGCGATGCAGGTCGCCACCATCGCCAAGGTCGGCGCGCTGATCGACGAATATCCGAACGAGGCAGTCGGGATCATCCGCGGCTGGATGAATGAGGCAGCATGAGCATCGCAGGCAGCATCCAGTCCGCCCAGGGCACACATCTGACCATCAGCGCGACCGGCAAGGAGCGCGAGCTGAAGGGGGTCGAGCGCGTCGCCGTGCTGCTGCTGGCCCTCGGCGAACGGCACGGCCGGCGCATCTGGGAACAGCTCGACGAGATGGAGGTGCGCGAGGTCTCCGCGGCGATGTCGCGGCTCGGACCGGTGACGCCGAACATGCTCGACGAGCTGTTCATCGACTTCGTGCGCAAGATCTCCAGCAACGGCGCGCTGAACGGCAATGTCGACGTGACCGAGCGGCTGCTGTCGAGCTTCCTGCCGCGCGAGCGCGTGTCGCTGATCATGGAGGAGATCCGCGGGCCGGCGGGCCGCAACATGTGGGAGAAGCTCTCCAACGTGCAGGAGAACGTGCTCGCCAACTACCTGAAGAACGAATACCCGCAGACCGTCGCCGTGGTGCTGTCGAAGATCGAGCCCGACCATGCCGCCAAGGTCCTCGGCATCCTGCCGGAGGAGCTGGCGCTGGAGGTGATCTCGCGCATGCTGAAGATGGAGGCGATCCAGAAGGAGGTTCTGGAGAAGGTCGAGCAGACGCTGCGGGTCGAGTTCATGTCGAACCTGACCAACACCTCGCGGCGCGACAGCCACGAGATGATGGCGGAGATCTTCAACAATTTCGACCGCCAGACCGAGGCCCGCTTCCTGGCCGCGCTCGAGGAGGAGAACCGCGACTCGGCCGAGCGCATCAAGACGCTGATGTTCACCTTCGACGACCTGATGAAGCTGGACGCGGGAAGCTGCCAGACGCTGCTGCGCAACGTCGAGAAGGATCGCCTCGCCATCGCGCTCAAGGGCGCGTCGGAGGCGGTGCGCGAGTTCTTCTTCTCCAACATGTCCTCGCGCGCGGCGAAGATCATGCAGGACGACATGGAGGCGCTGGGGCCGATCCGCCTGCGCGACGTCGACGAGGCGCAGTCCGGCATGGTCGCCACCGCCAAGGATCTCGCCGCGAAGGGAGAGCTGATGCTCTCCAAGAGCAAGGGCGACGACGAGATCATCTACTGAGCGGCCTGAACGATGACGACAAGGATGGCGAGCACGCACATGAAGGTTCACCGCTTCCTCTTCGACCGCAATTTCGCGGCCATCGAGCTTCCCGACGAGGAAGAGGTGGAGGAGATCGTCGAGCCGGCCGAGCCGACGATCACGCTGTCGGAGCACAAGGCGCTGCTGGCGATCGCCGAGCAGGCGGCGTTCCAGCGCGGGCGCGCCGAGGCGCTGGGCGAGCAGCAGCAGAGCGAGGAAGGCCGCCTTGCCGACGAGGCGGGACGGCTGGCCGAATCGGTCTCGGCGCTGATCGGCCAGCTCGACGTCGAGCAGGCCCGGCACGAGAAGGACGCGGTGGCGCTGGCCTTCCTGGTGGCGCGCAGGATCTGCGCCCATCTGATCGCCCGCGAGCCGCTCGGCGAGATCATCGCGCTGATCTCGGAATGCCTCGGGCCGCTGCGGCGGGCGCCGCATCTGGTGATCCGGGTGCGCGACGGCGACATGGCCGAGTTGAAGCGGCGGCTCGATCCGCTGGTCGCGGAAAAGGGCTTCGACGGGCGGCTGGTGCTGCTCGGCGAGCCGGACATCGCCGCCGGCGACTGCCGCATCGAATGGGCGGATGGCGGCATCGTGCGCGACCGCAAGGCGATCGAGCGGCAGGTCGACCAGGCCGCCAAGCGCTATTTCGAGGGCCGGCGCGCCGGCAAGGGGCACAGAGCGGCCCTCAACCAGGAGGCCGCCGAGGGGCGGAATGACGGATGAGCGATCCCAACGAGATGCAGGAAACCGGCTTCCAGCTCGCCGACATGGAGGCGCAGGAACCCCATCGCGAGGTCGAGCGCGACCATTCGCAGGCGCGCAGCGCCGCGGACCTCGAAGCCGTGTTCGACGTGCCGGTGCAGATCTCGGCCGTGCTCGGCCATTCTCGCATGCATGTGTCGGAACTGCTGCGGCTGGCGCCGGGAACGGTGCTGAAGCTCGACCGCAAGGTCGGCGAGGCGATCGACATCTATGTCAATGACCGGCTGGTGGCGCGCGGCGAAGTCGTCCTCGTCGAGGACAAGCTCGGCGTGACCATGACGGAAATCATCAAGTCCGATCGCTGATCGGAAGGAGAAGACCCATGCGACTGTTGATCGTCGGCACGCTCGAAGGCCAGTTGATCACCGCCTCGAAGATTGCCATGGACCGCGGCGCCTCGGTCACCCATGCGGCGACGATCGAGGAGATGCTGAAGGTGCTGCGCGCCGGGCGCGGCGCCGATCTCGTGATGGCCGATGTCGGCCTCGACATTGCCGACCTGATCGAGCGGCTGGAGGGCGAACGCTTCCACCTGCCGGTGGTCGCCTGCGGCGTCAAGACCGACGCGAGCGCGGCGGTCGGGGCGATCCGCGCCGGCGCCAAGGAATATATCCCGCTGCCGCCGGACCCGGAGATGATCGCCGCCGTGCTGGCGGCGGTGGCGCGCGACCAGTCGAGCATCATCTATCGCGACCCGGCGATGGCCACCGTGGTGCGGCTGGCCGAGCAGATCGCCCCGTCCGACGCCTCGGTGCTGGTGACCGGCGAGAGCGGCTCGGGCAAGGAGGTGATCTCCCGCTACGTGCATGCCCGCTCGGCCCGCGCCAACCGCCCGTTCATCTCGATCAACTGCGCGGCGATCCCCGAGCAACTGCTGGAATCGGAGCTGTTCGGCCACGAGAAGGGCGCCTTCACCGGCGCCATCGCCCGGCGGATCGGCAAGTTCGAGGAGGCCAATGGCGGCACGCTGCTGCTCGACGAGATCTCCGAGATGGACGTGCGGCTGCAGGCCAAGCTCCTGCGCGCGATCCAGGAGCGGGTGATCGACCGGGTCGGCGGCGGCAAGCCGGTGCCCGTCGACATCCGCATCATCGCCACCTCCAACCGCGACCTTGCCGAGGCGGTGCGCGCCGGCACGTTCCGCGAGGACCTGCTCTACCGGCTCAACGTCGTCAACCTGAAGCTGCCGCCGCTGCGCGAGCGGCCGACGGACATCATCGAGCTGGCCTCGCATTTCGTCGAGCGCTACGCCCGCGAGAACGGCGTGCCGCGCCGGCAGATCTCGGAGGAGGCGCGGCGCATGCTGCTCGCCAACCCATGGCCGGGCAATGTGCGCGAGCTGGAGAACACCATGCACCGGGCGGTGCTGCTGGCGATGGGCGAGGAGATCGACGTCGACGCCATCCGCATGCCGGATGGCAGCCCGATCGCCCGCGTCGCCAGCCCCGATGCGCGGCTCGCCGCCGATGTGGCGGCCACCGCCGAGGCGATCAGCCGGGCCCTGGTCGGACGCACCGTCGCCGATGTGGAGCGCGAACTGATCCTCGACACGCTGGACCATTGCCTCGGCAACCGCACCCATGCGGCGAAGATCCTCGGGATCTCCATCCGCACCCTGCGCAACAAGCTGAACCAGTATGCCGACGAGGGGGTCGATGTCCCCGGACCCGGCGAGGCGCGGATCGCCGTCGCCTGAGGGCGGAACGGGTCGGGTGACGGCCGGCTCCGGCCGGCGGGTGCGATGAAGGGCATGGCATGAGCGATGTGACGGTGAGCGGGGGCGAGGGCGCCCCAGGTCG
Organism: Stappia sp. TSB10P1A; assembly: GCF_900185725.1. Classification (GTDB taxonomy): domain Bacteria; phylum Pseudomonadota; class Alphaproteobacteria; order Rhizobiales; family Stappiaceae; genus Stappia. The sequence continues at coordinate 65,466 of NZ_FYAU01000018.1, forward strand.
TTCCCAGGGTGTGAGCCAGATCTCGGCGGCGGCTTCGGGCGCGGCGGGGGGCGTGACGGGCGGCGGCGGCTTCCGCCTGCCGGCGGGCATGCCGACGCTGGCGGCGATGTGGGATACGGTCCGGCGCGGCGACATCGCCCTGGCGCTCGGCGTCATGATCATCCTGGTCGTGCTGATCCTGCCGATGCCGGCAATGATGCTCGACCTGTTCCTGGCGATCTCGATCATCTTCTCCGTGCTGATCCTGATGACCGGCCTGTTCATCCAGAAGCCGCTGGAATTCTCGTCCTTCCCGACGGTGCTGCTGATCGCCACCATGTTGCGGCTGGCGCTGAACCTTGCCTCCACCCGCCTGATCCTGGCCAATGGCCACGAGGGCACCCATGCCGCCGGCGAGGTCATCCAGGCCTTCGGCAACTTCGTCATGGGCGGCAATTTCGTCATCGGCCTGATCGTCTTCGCGATCCTGGTGATCGTGAACTTCGTCGTCATCACCAAGGGTTCGGGCCGTATCGCGGAAGTCGCGGCGCGCTTCACCCTCGACGCGATGCCGGGCAAGCAGATGGCGATCGACGCGGATCTGTCGGCCGGCCTGATCGACGAGGCGACCGCCCGCCGCCGCCGCCGCGAACTGGAGGACGAAAGCTCCTTCTTCGGCGCCATGGACGGTGCCTCGAAATTCGTGCGGGGCGATGCCATCGCCGGCCTGCTGATCACCTTCATCAATGTCATCGGCGGCATCATCATCGGCGTCGCGCAGATGGACCTCAGCTTCTCGCAGGCAGCCGCGTCCTACACGCTGCTGACGGTGGGCGACGGCCTCGTCTCGCAGATCCCGGCGCTGATCGTCTCCACGGCGGCCGGCCTGCTGGTGTCGAAGGCCGGTGTTGCCGGCTCGGCCGACAAGGCGCTGGGCCAGCAGCTTTCCGGCTATCCCAAGGCGCTCGGCATGTCGTCCTTCGTGATGGTGACGCTGGCGATGCTGCCGGGCATCCCGATGCTGCCGTTCCTGAGCCTTGCCGGTCTTGCTGGCTATCTCGCCTATCGCTCCAGCAAGTCGCAGACGGTGGCGGCGGAGGAAGTGCGCATCGCCGAGGTGGCGGCGGCCGAGCCACCGCCACCAAGCGAGCCGCCGGTGACGGATTCGCTGAAGATGGACGAGCTGCGCATCGAACTGGGCTATGCCCTGCTGTCCCTGATCAACGGCCAGAGCGGGGAGGGCGACCAGCTCACCGAGCAGATCAAGGCGCTGCGCCGCCAGCTCGCCGCCGATCTCGGCTTCGTGATGCCGCCGGTGCGCATCCTCGACAACATCCAGCTCGGCGCCAACGACTATGTCATCAAGGTCAAGGAAGTGCCGGCGGGCAACGGCCAGCTCTTCCCGAGCCACTACATGGTGATGGACCCGAGCGGCGGCCAGGTGAAGCTGCCGGGCACCCATACGACGGAGCCGACCTTCGGCCTGCCGGCGACCTGGGTCGAGGGGCAGTATCGCGAGGACGCGGCGCTGCGCGGCTATACGGTGGTCGACCCGGCGACGGTGCTGGCAACGCACCTGACCGAGACGATCCGCGGCAATGTCTCCGAACTGCTGACCTATGCGGACGTGCAGAAGCTGCTGAAGGAAATCACCGGCGAGCAGGCGAAGCTGGTGGAGGACATCGTGCCGGGGCAGATCACCGTCTCCGGCATCCAGCGGGTGCTGCAGGCGCTGCTGGCCGAACGGATCTCGATCCGCGACCTCGGCACGATCCTGGAAGGCATCGCCGAGGCGACCGGCTTCACCCGCAACCCGGCGACCATCGCCGAGCATGTGCGCTCGCGGCTGGCCCGGCAGATCACCGCCGCCAACCAGTCGCCCGGCGGCTATCTGCCCTTGATCGCGCTGACGCCGCAGTGGGAACAGGCCTTCATCGAGGCGATCGTCGGCGAGGGCGAGGAACGCTCGCTGGCCATGGCGCCGTCGAAGCTGCAGGACTTCGTCCGCCTGGTGCGCGACGCCTTCGAACAGGCGGCGCAACTGGGCGAGGTGCCGGTGCTGCTGACCTCGCCGCAGACCCGGCCCTTCGTGCGCTCGATCGTCGAGCGGTTCCGCGCCCACACGACGGTGATGAGCCAGAACGAGGTGCATGCCCGCGCGAGGCTGAAGACGGTCGGAACGGTGTGACGATACGGCGGGCACCCGGAGCCCCGCGGGCGCCGAACAGCGTTTTTTGAAACGAAGTGTCGGGGGAACGTCGGGGGAATCGGCGCTCAGACCTTGATGTCGACGCCTTTGGCCTTTTGCTCCTCGATGGTGCCGAGGGCCTTGTCGATGGTGTCGGCCTGCTCCGCCAGCTTGGCCTTGGCTTCCTTCTTGACCCGGGCCGCGACGTTGTTGAACAGCATCTCCGTCGCGGTCTGGGTCTCGCTGACGCCGACGGCGAAGAGGTTGGCACCGATCGCGTTCTGCCGCTCGAGCATCTCGGTGCGCTGGCGCTGCTTGGTTCTCCATTGCTGCATCTGCTGATAGGCGGACAGCTTCTTGGTGCTGCCGAAGCCGCTGCCGATCCTGCTGCCTGATGTCTTGCCGATGAGCGACATGGTGACGGAGTGCGATCCCTGATGCTTGGCCAAAGCCAGAGTTGCTGTGCCGAAAGACCTCTCCAGTGTCCCAGCCGGGGGTTAACAATTCCTTAGCGACGCGCTCTGCCGCAGCGGCAGCCTGTTGCGAAATGCAAGCGAACCGGCCGGCGGGCGGGTCAGGCCGGCACCTGCTGGGTGATGCAATGGATGTTGCCGCCGCCGAGCAGGATTTCGCGCCCCGGAACGCCGACGATCTCGCGGCCCGGAAACAGCTCGGCGAGGAGGGCGGCGGCCTCGCCGTCGTGCCGCTCGTCGAGCAGCGGAAACACCACCCGGGTGTTGGCGATGTAGAAATTGGCATAGCTGCCGGCCAGCCGCTCACCGGCACTGCGCACCATGCCGGTGTCGCCGGCGGCGATGCCGGCGGCCTCCTGCGCGCTCATATTGAGCGGGCCGGGCATCGGCAGGCGAATGACGCGCAAGCGGCGGCCGCGCGCGTCGACGCAGGTGGAAAGCAGGTCGAGCGCCTCCGCCGAGCGCTGGTATTGCGGATCGCCCCTGTCGTCCGTCCAGGTGAGGGCGACGGTGCCGGGCGCGCAGACATGCAGCAGGTTGTCGACATGGCCGTCGGTCTCGTCGAGATGAACGCCGCGCGGCAGCCAGACGACGGCGGTCGCGCCGAGCCAGTCCTTCAGCCCCTGTTCGATCTCTGCCTTGGTCATCTGCGGATTGCGGCCCGCCGACAGCAGGCATTCGGCGGTGGTGAAGACGGTGCCCTCGCCATCGACATGGATGGCGCCGCCCTCCAGCACGAAGGGCGCGCGGTAGCGCTGCACCCCCTCCACCTCGGCGACATGCGCGGCCATGGCATCGTCCCGGTCCCAGGGCGCATAGAGGCCGTTCGCCGCGCCGCCCCAGGCGTTGAAACGCCAGTCGACCGCGCGGACCTCGCCGCCCGGACCGGTCAGGAAGGTCGGGCCGATGTCGCGCATCCAGCAATCGTCGGAGGGAATGTCCAGAATGCGGATGCCGGCGGGCAGCAGCGCCTGCGCGCTCGCGCGCCCCTCAGCCGAGGAAACGGTGACGGTGACCGGCTCGCTGGCATGGATCGCGGCGGCAACGGCGGCGAAGGCGCGGCGCGCCGGGGCGGCGCCCTCGCGCCAGTTGTCGGGCCGCTCGGGCCAGGCCATCCAGCAGCCGGAATGGGGCGCGAACTCGCCGGGCATGCGGAAGCCTTCTGCGGAGGGGGTGGCGGCGGGGGTGGTGGCAAGGGGAGCCTGCGGCATCACGGGTCCTGCGATAGGGCGAGGGCGTGGGCGAGCCTATCGCAAGGTGCGCCGCAGGCCAACGCGAGGCGCTTGATCGTTGCCGCCGGAGCGGGTACCTCAAGCCGTGCCGCATCGCATTGCGCAAGGAGCGAGTATGTCGTCGTCGATCACTGTTGACCTTGCGGGCTACACCGACTTGCCGGCCGGCAAGGTCGCGACCATCGTCACCTATCTGGAAATGCGCGCCCGGCCGCTGGCGCGGCGGGCCGAGCGGCCCGACCTGTCGCTGGAGCGGATCGAGCGGCCCGACCCGGCCGAATATCGCGCCCTGTTCCGCCGGATCGGCGACGACTGGCTGTGGTTCGGCCGGCTGACGATGGGCGATCAGGATCTCGCCGCGGTGCTGACCCGGCCGGGATACGAGGTCTATTTCTGCCGCAAGGCGCGCGAGAGCGCGCCGGTCGGCCTGCTGGAACTCGACTTCACCGATCCGGCCGAGGTGGAGCTTGCCTATTTCGGGCTGGTGGCGGAGGAGATCGGCAACGGCGCCGGGCGCTGGCTGATGAACGAGGCGCTGTCGCGGGTGTGGTCGCGGCCGCAGACGCGGCGTCTCTTCGTGCATACCTGCACCGCCGACAGCCCGCAGGCGCTCGGCTTCTACCGGGCGAGCGGCTTCACGCCCTACAAGCGGGCGATCGAGATCGCCGACGACCCGCGCCTGGCCGGCGTGCTGCCGCGCGAGGCGGCAGGCCATGTGCCAGTGATCGCGCCGGTGATCGAGGGCGAGTGAGGCCGGATCAGGCCGTCATGCGGATGACGGCGGCGCCGGTCGCCCGCAAAAGATCCGACGCAGTTGTGGCAAACACCGCATTTGGTGCGCCCGCAGCCGCCCAGATGCCTTCGAATCGGGTAAGATCCTCGTCGAGATAGACCTTGACCGGCGCCAGATGGCCGATCGGGGCGACGCCGCCGATGGCAAAGCCGGTGCGTTCGCGCACGGTGCGCCCGTCGGCGCGGCCGAGCTCCTCGCCGATGCGCTGGGCGACGGCGGCTTCATCGACCCGGTTGGAGCCGCTGACCAGCAGCAGGACGATCTCGCCGCTGGATTTGCCGAGGAAGACGAGGGACTTGCAGATTTCGGAGACGGAGCAGCCGCAGGCCTTGGCCGCATCCTCCGCCGTGCGGGTGGAGGAGGGCATGTCGCGGATGTCGATGGTGAGGCCGGCCTCAGCGGCGGCCTGGCGGACACGGTCTGTACTGCTGATTGCCATGGAGAAGACTTAATCTCCGTTAACTATAACTCGTTGTTTGTCCGTGGACGACTCGCGAACGACTGCCCACGATGCTGCGGTTAATGCCTGTCTATGGTACAGGTTTTATTAAGGGTTCGTTTACCTCGCTCGAATCGGAATCATGATGCCCAGAACGCGTGACAATGTCGTACCGCACGCCAAGGTGCGCAGCCTTCGGGAGGCCATCCGGAAGGTCAAGTTCGCCGAGGTCGAGCGCACCGATGTGGTGGTGGAGTTGCAGGAATCGGAGCGGGCCCGTCTGGAACTCCTCGCCGAGGAGCTGCAGGACGTCTTCAAGGAAGTGCCGGAGGACGACGACCAGTTCTCCTTCCAGATCGTGCCGGGCAACCTGCCGCGGCTGTGGATCGACATCACCAGCCACGTAGCCATGGGCCGCGACAAGCGCACCTATCGCTTCCTGAAGGACACGAGGCTCGGCCGCACCGTCATCCTCGAGACGACCGAACTCGACGACATGGCCGACTGCATCACCGAATATATCGCCGAGCGGGTGCTGGAGCGCGAGCGGGCGGTGGAAGGCGACTGGCTGAACAAGCGCCTGAAGGAGGCGCCGCGCACGACGCAGCCGGAGGCCGCCGTGCAGCCGCAGCCGGCCGCCCAGCCGGTCAGCGTGCCGACGGTGCGCGGCCTGTGGGGACCGTTCGCGGCCTTCGCCATCGGCATCCTGGTCGGCGTCGCGGCGCTGGTCGGCTATGCCTGGTTCGCCAATCCCCTGAACTGACTTTTCTTCACCAGAGACAGGCCGGCGGAAAAGCCGGTGCCCGGTGCCTGGTGCCCGGGACGCGGCCTTGCGTCAGCCGGGGATTTTCAGTTCGTGGCTGGCAAGGCTGACGATCTCGGCCGGGTCGTGCCTGTGGGCATCGGCGTGGAGGCCGCGCTCCTCCATCCGGCAGTGCCAGGCGCCGGGGCTTCCCGAGATGGAAAAGAGATTGTAGCGGGCCGCCGGGCGCTTGTGGCCGGGAGCGTTGGAGGCCGAGGGCACGCCGATCACCGGCACGGGGCCGTTCGGTCCCTCGATCTCGCTGCGGGTGGCAAGGTGGGTGTGGCCGTGCAGCACCAGTTCGCAGCCGGAGCGCTTGACGGCGGCGCGCACGCGCGAGGCATCGGTGAGGCGCTTGTTCCACGAGGTGGCGCCGCGCTGCGGCGGATGGTGGATCAGCAGCACGCGGAAGACGCCCTCCTCGCCGAGGCGGCCGAGATGATCGCGCAGGCGGCGGGACTGGCCGCTGCCGAGCCGGCCGGTGGCGAACCACGGGCCGCTGGCTCTTGCGCTGGAGGCGCCGACAAGGGCGATGTCGCCGCGGCGGCGGAGGAAGGGAAAGCCGGGCTCGGCCGGCGGGTCGCCGACCATGTAGGGACCCCAGGCATGCACCGCGCGGCGCAGGGCGCCGGGCACATAGGCGTCGTGATTGCCGGGCACCACGGTCAGCTCTTCCGGCAGGCCGAGCGCGTCGAGCCAGTGGCGGGCCGCCGAAATCTCCAGGTCGAGCGCGATGTTGACGAGGTCGCCGGTGACGGCGATGTGGTCGGGGACCTGCTGGCGGACATCGTCGAGCAGCAGGTCGAGCCAGGTCGCCGTCATCGAGCGGGCGCGCGAACGGTGCCAGTTGAGATAGCCGAGCACCCGCTTTGACACGAGATCGCGAAGCCGGGCATCGGGCAGGGGACCCAGATGCGGGTCGGAGAGATGGGCGAGGCGGAACATGCGCCCACATCAGGAACAGGAGGGCGGGCGGTCAAGCAAAAAGCGCCGCGGAGGATCCGGGCGCTTCCATCCGTCCCTTGCGGACGGTGCTCACAAAGGCTCCGCGGCGGCGCGATGCGCGCCCTGCCGGGAGGCCTGTCAGTTGCTGCTGAACGTGGTCAGCACCGCGGCGATGCGCGGGTTGGTCAGGTCGACCGCCGGGCGCCAAACGAAACGGCGACGGGCGAAGGCCGGGAACAGGGCCGAGAACATGGATCTCTCCTTCGAGACGGCGGCTTGGAGACGGGCTGGGTCCGGCGCTCGGGTCTTGAGCTCTTGTCCGGGTGCCGCTCCTTCGGCCGCGATGGCACACTCGTCGAAGTCGGTCGTGCGAACAAGCGCGATTCGGGCAGTGCTCCCATGCGGGAGGCGCATGGTGGGTTAAGGGAAATTAGCCATATTCCGGCGGTGGAGCGGGCCATGGAGCGGCCATGGAGCGGGGTGGAGCGATGGGAAAGGGGCGGTGAGGTGAAGCGAAGCCTGCCGGGCATGACGGCGCTCAGACGGCTGGTGCTGGCCGCCACCCGCTATCAGCGGGCGATGACGCTCGGCGTGCGCGTCGCGGCAACCGACGCCGAAGGCCGGCTGCTGCTGGTGCGCCACAGCTATCTTGCCGGCTGGTATCTGCCCGGCGGGGCGGTGGATGTCGGCGAGACGCTGGCCGAGGCGGCGCTGCGCGAGTTGCGCGAGGAGACCGGCGTGAGCGGCGGCGCGCCGGTGCTGTTCGCCGTCTATCACAACCGGCGCAACCATATCCGCGACCATGTCGCGCTTTACCGCGTCGCCGTCGCCGAGGTGCCGGAGGCGGCCTTCACGCCCACGCGCGAGATCCGCGAGGCGGAGTTCTTCGCGCCGCAGGCGCTGCCGCCGGACACCAGCCCGGCGACGCTGAGGCGGATCGCGGAGCTTGCCGGAGACAGCCCGCCATCACCCTTCTGGTAGGCGTCACGCCTTCGGGAGCGCGTCGCGGCCATGCGGGCGCTCGAGGTCCAGCACCGGGCCGAGCGGCACGATGCCGGTCGGGTTGATGGTGCCGTGCGAGCCGTAATAGTGCTGCTTGATGGTGGCGAGGTCGCAGGTGCCGGCGACGCCCGGATGCTGGTAGAGCTCGCGCAGAAAGCCGGAGAGCGCCGGATAGTCGGCAATGCGGCGGATGTTGCACTTGAAATGGCCGACATAGACCGGATCGAAGCGCAAAAGCGTGGTGAACAGCCGCCAGTCCGCCTCCGTCAGGCGGCCGCCGACGAGATAACGCTGGCGCGACAGGCGATCCTCCAGCCAGTCGAGCGCGGCGAAGAGGGTCGTCACCGCCTCCTCATAGGCCTCCTGCGTGGTGGCGAAGCCGGCCTTGTAGACGCCGTTGTTGACCTCGTCATAGACGCGGGCGTTGACCGCCTCGATCTCCTCGCGCAGGTCTTGCGGGAAGAAGTCGAGCCCGCTGTCGACACCCGGCAGGGCGTCGAAGGCGGAATTGAACATGCGGATGATCTCCGCCGATTCGTTCGAGACGATGGTCTGCGTCTTGCGGTCCCACAGGATCGGCACGGTGGCGCGGCCGGTGTAGTGCGGATCGGCCTTCACATAGACCTGCCAGGCGGTCTTGGCGCCGGTCTCCGCTTCCGCTTCCGCGAAGGTCCAGCCGTTTTCCAGCATCAGGGGCTCGACCGCGGCGAGCGAGATCGTGTCCTCCAGCCGCTTGAGCTTGCGGAAGATCAGGGTGCGGTGCGCCCAGGGACAGGCGAAGGAGACGATGAGGTGGTAGCGGCCGCTTTCGGCGGCAAAGCCGCCCTTGTCTCTGGTTTCGGCGGCAAAGCAGCCTTGGCCGCTGGGGCCGGGGGCGCCGTCGCGGGTGATCCAGTTGCGGAAGGAGGACTCCTTGCGCTCGAACCGGCCGCCGGTCGACCCGGTGTCGTACCACACGTCCTTCCACACTCCGTCCACCAGCATGCCCATGTCGCGTGTCCTTCCCGTCCGATTTTGTTTGCGTCCTTGTGCGTCACATGGGGCCCTGCGGTCAGGCTTCAACGTCGCGAATGGACCGTTCACCCTGAGTAAACGATGCGGGCGGGGCGCAAAAGCGCTTTACGCACCGCATATTGCATGATACCGACGCGCTCCTGTCGTGGCACCCTCCCGAGTGCGGGGCGCGGGCCGGACGGACACAGCTTGCGGCTTGCCCAGAACGACAGGCCGCACGCCAGAGCAGGATGCGATGCACAGGATCGAACGGCAGCGACGACGAGACTTGCGACGAGGCCAGCCCTCGCGCGTCGTCACACGTGTGCCTTGAGATCCGGCTAGAGCGTTGGGCATGACCCGGCGGAGCGGATCGAAGGCGCAAGGTTCCGCCTGACCGTCCCGACTTTCCGAGATCCGATCATGCTTGCACTGTCCTGGCTTATCCGGAACGAACTTCCGTCCGACCTCCCCGCCATTCTCGATCTGCAGGCCGAGGCCTTCGGTCCCGGCCGCTTCGCCAAGACGGCCTTCCGTCTGCGCGAGGGAGTGGAGCATGACCGCCGGCTCAGCTTCGTCGGCATGAGCGGCGATGTCTTTGCCGGCTCGGTCTGGCTGACGCCGATCACCATCGGCGAGGAGCCCTCGCAACTGCTCGGCCCGCTGGCGGTGGCGCCGGCCTTCAAGAATCAGGGGCTCGGCCGGCTGCTGGTCAACCAGGCGCTGAAGAGCGCGCGGGCGCTGGGCGAAAAGACCGTGCTGCTGGTGGGCGATGCGCCCTATTACGGGCCGCTCGGCTTCGCGCCGGTGCCGCCGGGTCGGATCACCCTGCCGGGACCGGTGGATCCGGCGCGGCTGCTGATCGCCAATCTGGCGCCGGACAGCGCCTTGCCGGCGGGCAAGGTGCGCGGCGGCCGCGATGCGCGGTTCGCGATCTGCACCGATCCGGTCGAGGCTTGACGCCCCAGCGAGGGGACGCGCCTCAGCGTCCCTCGCGGTACCAGAGACCCAGCGAGGGGACGCGCCTCAGCGTCCCTCGCGGTACCAGAGACCCAGCGAGAGGACGCGCCTCAGCGCCCCTCGCGATACCACAGAAACGACAGGCCACCGAGCAGCAGCGCAAGGCCCAGCAGGCCGTGGAACAGCGGGTAGCGGTCGATGCCGCGCAGGAGGCTGGCCTCGGTGGTGCGGAAGCCGATCCAGCCGTCGCCGGCAAAGCTGGTGGCGCGGCGCATCGGCACGACGCGCGGAACGATGACGCCGCCATCCGCCCCGGCAAGGCGGCGGACGCTGCCGCCGGTCGCTGCGGCGATGGGGGCGAGGGGCCCGGTCGTCGACAGGACGTCGGTGAACTCGCGCGGGTTCGGCGGGCCGACATGGACGAGCGCCTTGCGGGTGCCGTCATCGACCGAATAAAGCCCGAGATCCGGCGCCGGAGCGGTGGCGCGCCACAGGCCGGGCGAGACTTCCGTCGGAGCGAGGGTACGCGTTTCGCCGCCCGGCAGGGTCAGCGTCAGGCTGCCGACGGCCTCGCCGATGGTCTGGCGCTCGGCGACGACCTCCGTGCCGCGGGCGGTGAGGCGCAGGGCCTCCTCCTCCAGATCCGGTTCCTTCATCAGCCAGTGGGCGAGACGGCGCAGCAGGTCGACATGCGGGCCGCCGCCCTCATAGCCGCGCGCCCATAGCCAGACATGGTCCGACAGCAGCACGGCGACGCGGCCCTCGCCCTCGCGGCTGAGCACCAGGAGCGGCTTGTCGTCGACGCCGGTCATCAAGGTTTCGCCGTTGCGCACGCTGGCATCGACCAGACGGAACCAGCGGCTCCAGGCCGGCGGCTCGGAACTCGAGCCGGGCAGGGCGCGGGTCACCGGGTGGCGGGAGCCGATATCGGAGATGCCGGCATGGAACGGCTCCTCGTAGATCATGCCGCTGGGCTCGGCCGGCAGCACCGGCGCCAGCGGCGTGCGGTAGAGGCTGCCGGCTTCCGCGTAGTCGGGACCGCCGGCGACCAGCACGGCGCCGCCATCGCGCACATAGCGGGCGATGTTGTCGAAATACAGCAGGGGCAGCACGCCGCGCTGCTCGTAGCGGTCGAAGATGATCAGGTCGAACTCGTCGATCTTCACCGAGAACAGCTCGCGCGTCGGAAAGGCGATCAGCGACAACTGGTTGATCGGCGTGCCGTCCTGCTTGTCGGGCGGGCGCAGGATGGTGAAGTGGACGAGATCGACGGAGGCGTCGGACTTCAGCAGGTTGCGCCAGGTGCGCTCGCCCGCATGCGGGCTGCCGGAGACGAGCAGGACGCGCAGGTTCTCGCGGATGCCCTCGATGGTGACGACGACGCGGTTGTTGATGTCGGTGAGTTCGCCGTCGAGCGCCTCGGCGGAGAATTCGAAGATGTTGTTGCCGCCATGGGCGATGGTGACCGGAATGTCGATGCTGGCACCGGGCTGGGCCATCTGCTGCGACACGACCTCGCCGTCGCGGCGCACCACGATCGGCACCCGGCTACTGGCGCTGTGGCCGTGATCCTGGAGCTGCAGGGTGACGATCTGCTGCGAGCCGACCAGCGCGAAGCGCGGCGCGCGGGCAATGGCGAGGCGGCGGTCGACCTCGTCGGCGCGCCCGGTGATCAGCGCATGGAGCGGTGCGTTGAAGCCGAGGTCGGCGGTGCGGGCAGGAATGTCGTGAACCTGGCCGTCGGTGATCATCACCGCGCCGCCGATGCGGTCGGGCGGCACGTCGGAGATGCTGTCGGCAAGGGCCGAGAACAGGGCGGTGCCGTCGGCGGTGGCGCCGTCGCCGCGGCCGGCGCGGACGATGCGCAGCTCGTAGCCGGACAGGCCGGCAAAGCGCTGTTCGAGGGCTGCCAGCGCCTGGGCCGTGACGCTGGCGCGGTCGGCGAGGCGCTGGCTCTGGCTTTCGTCGACGATGACGGAGACGACGCTGGAGAGCGCCTCGCGGTCCTCCCGCTCCAGCGCCGGGCCGGCCAGCGCGAGAAGCAGCAGCGCCATGGCGAGCGCCCGCAAGGGCCAGGCCGGCAGGCGCAGCACCAGGGCGCCGGCGACCAGCAGCACGGCCACGACTGTGGCGGCGGCGAGCAGCCAGAGCGGCACGAGCGGGGCAAAGGAGAGGGACCAGATCACGGGCGCGCTCCTATTGTCCGAGCCGTTCCAGCAGCGCCGGAACATGCACCTGGTCGGCCTTGTAGTTGCCGGTCAGGGCGTACATGACGATGTTGACGCCGGAGCGATAGGCATATTCGCGCTGCATGGCGTCGTTCGGCACGGTGGGGAAGAGGGGGCTGCCCGCCTCGTCCACCGCCCAGGCGGCGGCGAAGTCGTTGCCGGTGATCAGCAGCGGCGAGACGCCGTCGCCGGCGCGCACCGGCCGGTCGGCGCTGTTCTGCGCGTCCGTCGCCTCGACCCAGAGCGGTCCGTCGGCATAGCGGCCGGGGAAGGTCTCCAGCAGGTAGAAGGCCTTGGTCAGCACATGATCGGCCGGCACCGGCTCCAGCGGCGGGATGTCGAGCCCGTCGAGAACCTGGCGCAGGCGCAGCACCGCCGGCGAGGTGCCGAAGCCGGAAATGCCGGCGGCGAGCTGGTCGGCGGTGTCGAACAGGATGGTGCCGCCGTTGCGCATATAGGTGTCGATCCGGGCCAGCGCATCGGAGGAGGGCACGGGCGTCGTCTCGGTGATCGGCCAGTAGAGGATCGGGAAGAAGGCGAGCTCGTCGCGGGCGATGTCGACGCCGACCGGGGCTTCCGGCTCCAGCGCGGTGCGGCTGGCGAGGTAGCGGCTGAGGCCGAGCAGGCCCTGGCGGCTGGTGACGTCGCGGTCCGGCTGGCCGGTGACCACATAGGCAAGGCGGGTGTCGAGCGTTGCCTCCAGCGCGGCGAGATCGTCGGAGGTCTCCTGCGCGAGGGAGGCGTGCGGCAGCGCGGCGGCGGCAAGGCCGGCGATCAGCAGCACGGTCGCGCCGCGCGCCAGCCGGGCGCGCAGGCCGTTGCGGTCGCCGCGCAGCGCCATCATCGCAATCGCATCGGCGAAGAGCAGCAGGAGCGCGGCGAGGAACAGCAGCGGCCGCAGGTCGGTCGCCTCGGAGGTCGGATAGGTCACCACGCGCGCCGAGCCGCCCAGGCCGGCGAGATCGAGCGGCAGCACCTGCCCCGGCGCGGTGAACAGGTTGATGGCGCGGAAGGCGTCGTCGCTGCCGTAAAGCCCCGGCGGATGGCGCCGGGAGGCGGCAACCTCGCCGCCGCGCGCCGAGATCGGCAGGGCGGAGGCGGGCGGCGGGCCGAGACGGCCGCGCCCGTCGAGCACGCGCACGGGCGGCAACAGCACCTCGGCCGGCTCCTGCAGCCTGCCGCCGGCCGCCGTGCCGGCGCCGTTTTCGGCACGCGAGCCGGAGGCCGAGGAGACGGCGACGATGCGCCGGAGCATGGAGACGAAGGCGCCGGAGAGCGGCAGGTTCGACCAAGCGGTGTCGGCGGTGACATGGAAGAGGACGAGGGTGCCGCGCCCGCGCGCGGCGGCGGTGACGAGCGGCGTGCCGTCGGCGAGCGAGGCCCAGGTGCGGTCGGAGAGATCCGGGCCGGGCTCGGCCAGCACCTGCCGGTTGACGGTGACGTCGGCGGGAACAGGGAGGCGGGCGAAGGGCGAGCCTTCGGAGAAATTCGCCAGCGGCTGCGGCTGCTCCCAGGAGAGGCTGCCGCCGAGCGTCCTGTCGCCGGCGCGCAGGGAGGTCGGCACCAGATCGTCGGTGCCGCCGGCCATGCGCGGACCGGCGAAGCGCAGCAGCACGCCGCCCTGCTCGACCCAGGCGGCGACGCTGGCCTGCGCCTCTTCCGGCAGGCGGCCGACATCGGCGAGGATGATGACCGAGACGCCCTGCTCGATCAGGTCCGGCAGGGCCACGGCGAGGTTTTCCTCGCGCGGGCGGCGCAGTTCGGCAAAGGGCGAGAGCGCCCGTTCCAGATAGTAGAGCGGCGACAGCAGCGGCTGCGCCTGATCGGCGGAGGCGCCGGAGACGAGGCCGACGGTGCGGCGCTGCCAGCGGTCGTCGAGAAGCTGGACGCCGGCGGCGCTGTCCTCGCCGACCAGCTCCAGCCGGGCGACGTCGTTGCGCAGTTCGACCGGGAAATCGAACTCGGCCGAGCCGCTCACCCCATCCTCGCCGAAGCGGGCCGCCGTCTCGCCGAGGGTGAGGCCGCGCATGTCGAGGGCGCGGATGGTGCGAGGCGCCGCGGCCGGACGGTCGGCGAGCACGGAGACGGTCAGCGCCTCGATGTCGTTGCGGGCATCTGCCAGGACAGTGGGGCGGCCGAGCCCGGTCATGACGGTCAGCTCGGTCTCGCCGACGAGGGCGCGAAGATCCTCGATGAAGCGCGGCGTGCCGGCGTCAGCGGCGTCCTCGGCGAGCCAGACGATGGCGCCGGGGCGGGTCTCCTGCGCCGCCGCGGTCAGGCCGGGGGTCAGTTCGCCGCGATTGACCGGCCAGGGGCGGGGCTCCAGCACGCGCAGCCGCTCCAGCGCGACGCGGGCGTTCTGCGGCACCAGGGGCTGGTCGGCGCCCTCCGCCGTGGCGGCGAGCAGCACCGGCCGGCCGCTGTCGGCGGCGGTCTCGATCAGCCGTTCGGCGCCGCGCTGGCGGGTCTGCCAGCCGGCCGAGGAGGCCCAGCCATTGTCGAGAAGGATCCATAACGGGCCGCGGCCGGAGGGCGCTTCGGCGAGCGGACGCCAGATCGGCCCGGCCAGCGCGAGAATGATCGCAGCCGCCAGCAGCAGGCGCAGCAGGGTCAGCCACCAGGGACTGTTGTCGGGCGTCTCCTCGCGCTTGTCGATGTCGGCAAGCAGGCGTGCGGGCGGGAAGGCGACGCGGCGCGGGCTCGGCGGGATCAGCCGCAGCAGCCACCAGATCACCGGCAGCAGCAGCAGGGCGGCGAGCATCAGCGGCGCGGTGAAGCCGAGGGGGAGGAAGGTCATTGGCCGGCGCCTCCCGGTCCGTTGAGCGGCAGGCCGCTGAGCCGGCTGTGCAGCAGCAGCATCGGCTCGGAGGCCGGGCGATCCGTATGATGGACGACGAAGGTCCAGCCGGCACGGCGGGCGGCATCCGACAGCGCCTGGCGATGCGCCTCCAGCCGGTCGCGATAGGCGCGGCGCCACTGTTCCGCCTTGCCGCTGGTGAGCTTGAAGCCGGTCTCCGGATCGCGGAACTCGGTGCGGCCGGAAAAGGGGAAGGTCTCCTCGATCGGGTCGAGCACCATGACCACATGGGCGCGGGCGCCGGTGGCGGCGACCTTGCGCATCCAGGCCAGCGTCTCCTCGACGGGATCGAGCAGGTCGCCGATCAGCACCACTTCCGAAAAGCGGCGGATGTCCTCAGTCGGTGGCAGGCTCACGGGATCGGCCAGGTGGCCGAGCGTGTCGGCGATGCGCTCGGCCGCATGGCGGTCGGCGGAGGGCCGGCGCAGGCCGGGCAGGCCGATGCGCTCGCCGGTCTCGGCGAGAAGGTCGGCCAGCGCCAGCAGCAGCACCAGGGCGCGGTCGCGCTTCAGGACCTGCGACAGATGCGAGCGAAAGCCCATGGACGGCGACAGATCGGCCCAGAGCCAGACGGTGTGGGCCGCCTCCCATTCCCGCTCGCGGACATAGAGATGGTCGTCGCGGGCCGAGCGGCGCCAGTCGATGCGCTTGACCGGCTCGCCGGCATTGAAGGGGCGGAACTGCCAGAAATTCTCGCCGGTGCCGGCGCGGCGGCGGCCATGCCAGCCGGCATTGATCGTCATCGCCACCTGGCGGGCCTCGACCAGGAGGTCGGGCAGGGCCTCGGCGAGCGCGCGGGCGCCGGCGACGACCTGCGGCCAGGCGGCTCCCTGATGATCGTCCAAGGCCGAGGAACCCGGCGAGGACAGGCCGAAACGCCCGAGGCGGCTCATGAGGCGCTATCCGATCCGGCTCTTGATGCGGCCGATCAGCCCGCGAATGGTCTGGCCGTCCGCCCGCGCGCCGAAGGTCAGCGCCATGCGGTGCTGCAGCACCGGCTCGGCCAGGGCCAGCACGTCGTCCACCGACGGCGCGAGCCGCCCGTCGACGAGGGCACGGGCGCGGACGGTGAGCATCAATGCCTGGCTGGCGCGCGGTCCGGGGCCCCAGGCGATCTGGCTGGTGATCTCGTCGTCGCTCTCGCCGGGACGGGCGGAGCGGACGAGCTCGAGGATCGCCTCGACGACGCTCTCGCCGACCGGCATGCGGCGCACGAGCTGCTGGCAGGCGGCAAGGTCCTGCGCCGTCATCACCGCGCTCGCCTGCGCGTCCTGGGCGCCGGTCGTCTCCATCAGGATGCGCCGTTCCGCCTCGCGGTCGGGATAATGCACGTCGATCTGCATCACGAAGCGGTCGAGCTGCGCCTCGGGCAGGGGATAGGTGCCCTCCTGCTCCAGCGGGTTCTGGGTCGCCAATACATGGAAGGGGCGCGGCAGATCGTAGCTCTGGCCGGCGACGGTGACCTGGTATTCCTGCATCGCCTGCAGCAGGGCCGACTGGGTGCGCGGGCTGGCGCGGTTGATCTCGTCGGCCATCAGGACCTGCGAGAAGATCGGCCCCTTGATGAAGCGGAAGGCACGGCTGCCGTCGCGGCCCTGGTCCATCACTTCGGCGCCGAGAATGTCGGAGGGCATCAGGTCGGGGGTGAACTGGATGCGGCGGGCGTCGAGGCCGAGCACCGTGCCGAGGGTTTCCACCAGCTTGGTCTTGGCAAGGCCGGGGACGCCGACCAGCAGGCCGTGGCCGCCGGCCAGCAGCGTCACCAGCGCGCGCTCCACCACGCTTTCCTGGCCGAAGATGATGCGGGAGATCTCCGTCCGGGCGGCGGTGATCGTCTCCATCGCCGCTTCCGCGTCGCGGGCGACCCGTTCGTGATCAACTTCCGGTGAAGTGACGGCACTCATGGTCGAATTATCCTTCCTGATCGCGCGGCGGTTCCAGCATCACCCGAAACGCCCGAGTCGGCCAGCGGTTGCCATCGGCCGCCTCGCCGTTGCAGTCTTCCGCGGGGACTGGCCCGAGACTCACGCCGGCACGGCAATGGTAACCCATGTCATGACAGGGTATGGGCCAAATGATGGCGACGACAATGGGAACGCGACAGCGATGACGCAGGGACAGGCCATGGATGGGGCCAAAATGCCCGCCGGACTGGCCGATCTCGTCGCCCGCGCCGGCAAGACGCGGGGCACGCCGCCGGTCGAGCGGTGGAACCCGCCGTTCTGCGGCGACATCGACATGCGGATCGCCGGCGACGGCCGCTGGTACTACATGGGCTCGCCGATCAACCGCGAGGCGTTGGTGCGCCTGTTCGCCTCGGTGCTGCGGCGGGACGAGGACGGGCGCCACTATCTGGTGACGCCGGTCGAGCGGGTCGGCATCACCGTCGAGGACGCGCCGTTCCTGGCGGTGGAGATGCATGCGCAAGGCGAGGGCCGCGAGCAGCGGCTGACCCTGCGCACCAATGTCGGCGACGTGGTGACGGCGGATGCCAGCCATCCGCTTCGCTTTGAACGGGAAACTGGCACGGACGGACTTAAACCCTATATCAGGGTACGAGGCGCGCTGGATGCGCTGCTGGCGCGGCCGCTGCTCTACCAGCTTGCCGAGCTTTTCGAGGAACAGGACATGGGTGGCCGCTCCGTGCTCGGCGTGTGGAGCGGGGGCGTCTTCTTTCCGGCGGTTGCGGCCGGCGAGACGGATATGGAAACGGGCGGGGCAGGGTGAGCCTGGAGATCGAGCAGGATCGTGCGGAGCGGATGATGAAGGGGGC
Organism: Stappia sp. TSB10P1A; assembly: GCF_900185725.1. Classification (GTDB taxonomy): domain Bacteria; phylum Pseudomonadota; class Alphaproteobacteria; order Rhizobiales; family Stappiaceae; genus Stappia. The sequence goes on from NZ_FYAU01000018.1 coordinate 83,130, forward strand.
GGCCGCCGTGATCGATTCGGCGGAAGCCTTCGCCGAGCAGGCGCGGCTGCGCCTGGCGCTGGCCGCGATGGACGAGGTCGGCGACCACATCCTCAATCCGGACATGGGACCCTTCGCCTTCGCCAAGCGGCCGCCGCGCGATGCGGCGGTGCTGATCCCGGTGGTGGACCGGCCGGCCGGGGCCTCCGTCATCCTCACTCAGCGCACCGACCATCTGACCAGCCATGCCGGGCAGATCTCGCTGCCGGGCGGCAAGATCGACCCCGAGGACGAGGGGCCGGTCAGCGCGGCGCTGCGCGAGGCACGCGAGGAGATCGGCCTGTCGCCGCGCGCGGTGCAGCCGGTCGGCGTGCTGCCGACCTATCTCACCGGCTCCGGCTACCGGGTCGCGCCGGTAATCGGCCTGGTCTCGCCGAGGGCGCGGATCGTCGCCAACCCGGACGAGGTGGCCGATGTCTTCGAGGTGCCGCTGCGGTTCCTGATGGACGATGCCAATCACCGCCGGCAGTCCCGGATCTTCGCCGGAAAGCCCCGCTATTTCTATGCCATGCCCTATGGCGAACGCTACATCTGGGGCGTTACCGCCGGGATCCTCCGGCTTCTCTATGACACGGTGTGCCGCTGATGTTGCGTATCATTCTCACCCAGCTCCTGCTGTTCTCGCTGCCCTTCATCGGATTTGCGATCTGGCTGTTCATCAACAAGAAGGCACAGACCTCGGAGAACTGGCGCAAGGGGCCGATGCTGTGGCTGGTGATCGCCGGCGGCGCGCTGGTGATTGCCGGGCTGGTGACGCTGACCCTGCGCGAGGGCCTGCCGGAGGGGCAGACCTACCGGCCGGCGGAGATGCGCGACGGCCAGTTCATCCCCGGCCGCTACGAATAGCGGAGCCTCGCGTGGAGGGGCGCATGAGCGAGCGGATCAAGGCCGACTGGCTGGGCGAACCGGCGCTGCAGGCCGTGTTCGACGCGCTCGAACAGGGCGGCGAGACGGCACGCGTCGTCGGCGGGGCGGTGCGCAACACGCTGTTCGGCCTGGCCGTCAGCGACATCGACATCGCCACCACGGCGACGCCTCCCATCGTCATCGAGCGCGTCGAGGCGGCCGGACTGAAGGCGGTGCCGACCGGCGTCGACCACGGCACGGTGACGGTGGTCAGCGATGGCCGCGCCTTCGAGGTGACCACCCTGCGCGAGGATGTGGAGACGCATGGCCGCCATGCCACCGTGCGTTTCGGCCGCGACTGGCGGCATGACGCGGAGCGGCGCGACTTCACCATGAACGCGCTCTATGCGGGACGCGACGGGACGCTGTTCGATCCGGTCGGCGGCCTGGCCGACCTTCACGCCCGGCGGGTGCGCTTCATCGGCGATGCGGAGCGGCGCATCCGCGAGGACTATCTGCGCATCCTGCGCTTCTTCCGCTTCCATGCCCAATATGGCGAGGGCGCGCCCGACGCCGAGGGGCTTGCCGCCGTGACCCGGCTGAAGGACGGCCTTGCGGGGCTTTCGGCCGAACGGATCGGCGCGGAGATGCGCAAGCTCGTCGCCGCGCGCGGCGCGGTCGCGACGCTGGAGGCGATGGCGGCGAGCGGCGTGATGCCGCAGGTGTTGGTGCCGCGCGCCGGGCTCGGCCCGTTCCGGGCCCTGCGGGCGCTCGATGCTCTTTGCGCCAACACGCGCGCGCCGGCGCTGGCGCTCGCCGCGCTCAGCGAGGGCGGCGAGGCGGAGCTCGATGCGCTGGCCGACCGGCTGCGGCTCTCCAATGCGGAGCGGCGGCGGATGAAGGCGGCGCGGCTGGCTGCCGACGCGGTGCGCGCAAAGCCGTGGAGCGCCGATCCCGAGGCGGTGCGTCTCGCCGCGCTGGAACTGCTCTATCGCCACGGGCGCGAGGCGGCGACCGATGGCGTGCTGCTGGCCGCCGCCGAGGCGGGGCGTGCGGCGGACGACGCGGGGCTGCGGGTGCTGCTGGAGGCGGTGACGGGGCTCGACATTCCGGTGCTGCCGGTCTCCGGCCGCGACATGACCAGGGCCGGCATCGCGCCGGGACCGAAGGTCGGCGAGGAATTGCGCCTCGCCGAGAGCCGCTGGATCGACAGCGGCTTTGCGCTCGGCCGGGCGGCGCTGCTTGCCGAGGTCGCCGGGACGGCTTGACGTCCTTCAGTCCTCCTCGGCGAATTCGCCGGTGATCTTCAACCCTTCGATGCCGGTCGCCCCTTCGGTCTTCACGATCGTGCGCGGCACGGCGCCGGCCTCGCGCGCCAGCGCGTCGGCGAAGTCCTGCGAATGGGTGACGATCCAGACCTGCGTGCGCTCGCAAGCCCGCGCCACGACGCGGGCGAGCGGGGCCAGCAGCTCCGGATGCAGGCTTGCCTCCGGCTCGTTCAGCGCGACGAAGGCCGGCAGCCGGTAGGCGAGCAGCGCGCCGGCGAGCGCCAGATAGTTGAGCGTGCCGTCGGAGAGCTCGCGGGCCGAGAAGTCGCGCGGCATGTCGGCAAAGCGCAGCGACAGGCGGGCGGTGCCCTCAGCCACCTCGACCCGCAGGCGCGCGCCGGGAAAGGCGTCGTCGATGGCGGCCTCCATGTCGCGGGCATCGCCCCGCACCAGGGTCAGCGTCGCCAGGACGGCGGCAAGGTCCGCCCCGTCGGACGAGAGGGTCGGTGTCGTCAGCGCAAGCGCGGGCTGGCGCAGCGGCGAGGCCTCGTCGGTGCGAAAGCCATGGTAGAAGCGCCAGTCGGCGAAGGTGCGGCGGACAATGTCGAGTTCGGGAAAGCGGGCGCCGTCGCGAAAGGCACCGAGCGCGGTTTCAGACCCCAGCAACTCGTTGTCGTAGGTCAGCCGCGTGCCGTCGGCGGCGCGCAGCCAGGCCGTGGGGCCGCCGCGCTGCATCAAGGTGACCTCGCGGGCGCCGGCGGCGAGCGTCAGGCTCTCCTCCTTGACCAGCGGCTCCAGCGGCAGGGCCGCGTCGGTAATGTTGTTCGGCAGGCCGACCTCGATGGCATAGGTCATGTCACCGAGCCGGGCCTTGAGGATCAGCCGCACCGGCGCGCCGCGCTTGCGACCGCCGGCCCACAAGACGCTCTCGACGCCGCCTTCCTCGGCGATGGCGCGGGTGATGCGGCCGAAGGCGGCCTGCTGCAGCAGCGAGAGGGCGCGGTAGAGGTTGGTCTTGCCGGTGCCGTTGCGGCCGACGAAGACGTTGAGCGCGCCGACCGGCATATGCAGCGCGCGCAGGGAGCGATAGCCGGTGACGGAGAGGGATGTCAGCGGCGGCAGGGACATGGGATCAGCCTCGCCTCACGGCCATTTCACCAAGGGCGGCATCGACGACAGGATCGAGGCGACATTGCCGCCGGTCCTGAGCCCGAAGATCGTGCCGCGGTCGTAGAGCAGGTTGTACTCGACATAACGCCCGCGGCGGATGAGTTGTTCCTCGCGCTCGGCCTCGCTCCACGGCGTGCGGTAGTTGGCGCGCACCAGCTTCGGGTAGATGTCGAGAAAGGCGAGGCCGACGTCCCGGGTGAAGGCGAAATCGACCTCCCAGTCGCCGGAGTTGAGATAGTCGTAGAAGATGCCGCCGACGCCGCGCGGCTCGTTGCGGTGCTTGAGGAAGAAATACTCGTCGCACCAGGCCTTGTAGCGGGGATAGTCGGCGACCGCATGGGGCTCGCAGGCGCCTCGCATCGCCGCGTGGAAGGCGCGCGTGTCGGCATCCTCCTGGGTGCGGCGGGCCTCCAGCACCGGCGTCAGGTCGGCGCCGCCGCCGAACCACTGGCGGGTGGTGACGACCATGCGGGTGTTCATGTGCACGGCCGGCACATGCGGATTGTGCATGTGGGCGATCAGCGAGATGCCGGAGGCCCAGAAGCGCGGATCCTCCGAAGCGCCGGGGATCTGGTCGCGGAACTCCGGCGAGAACTCGCCGTGGACGGTGGAGACGTGAACGCCGACCTTCTCGAAGACGCGACCCTTCATCATCGCCATGATGCCGCCGCCGCCCTTCGCCCCGGTCGAATCGATTCGCTCCCAGGGCGTGCGCTCGAAGCGGCCGGCCGGCAGGGCCGCGAGGTCGCCGGGCAGGGCAGCCTGTTCGGCGGCCTCGTCCTCGATCGCCTCGAAGGCGGCGCAGATGCGGTCGCGCAGGCTCTGGAACCAGGCTTCGGCGCGCAGCTTCTTGTCGTCGATGCCACCGGGAACCGGGCCGCCGCGCGTCTCGCCCCTGTCGTCCGTCGTCGCTGCGCTCATTCCTGCAGTCCTCCCCCTATGCGTGCCCGCGCGCCTGATCGGCCTTCTGCCCCGGCTTCATGGCAGAACTCATCCGCCGGTGGAAGGGGACGCGTCCCCCGGACGGGGAAAGGCGCCAGTCTGCCGCAGGGCCTCGCCCAGCACCATGGCCGCCGCGACGGCGACATTGAGCGAGCGCAGGCCGGCGACCATCGGCACGGTGAGCCGGGCATCGGCCCGGGCGTGAACCTCTTGCGGAACGCCGGAGGATTCGCGGCCGAGCATGAGAATGTCGGACGCCTCGAAGGCGTGATCGAGATAGGAGGTCGCCCCGGAGGTGGTCAGCAGCACCAGCCGGCGGCCTTCTTCCGCGCGCCAGGCCTCGAAGGTGGACATGTCGACATGGCGGACCAGGGCGGCGCGCTCGATATAGTCCATGCCGGCGCGGCGCAGCGCGTGATCGGACAGCGGAAAGCCGGCCGGCTCGATCACATGCACGGTCACGCCGAGGCAGGCACTGAGCCGCAGGATCGTGCCGGTGTTCTGCGGAATGTCGGGCTGGAAGAGCGCAAGGTCGGGCATGGCAGGCGCGGTCCGGGTCTGGAAGCGGGCTTGGAAGCGGGGCAGGGTGTCCCATATGCAGGTGCGGGCGGCGCACGCATCCCCTCAGCGCCCCTTCTTGCCCGCAGCCCACCCTTCCGGCAACAGCAAAGGACCCGCGTCCCGTGATCGAAAGACTGCTTGCCTGGTTCGAAGGGCGCCTCGATCCACTGGCGCCGCTGCCCGATCGTCCGGTGCCGCGCACCGCCTTCGCCTATCTGTGGTTCTTCGTCTCCCAGGCGCGGCTGACCTTTCTGGCGATGCTGGTGCTCGGCGGCCTCACCGCCCTGATCGAGGCGGCGCTCTATGTCTTCGTCGGCGACCTGGTCGACAGGATGCAGGCCGGGACGCGGACGGAGTTTCTCGCCGAGCACGGGACGGTTCTGATCCTGATGGCGCTGACCGTGCTGCTGCTGCGCCCGCTCATTGCGACGCTGAATGCGCTGGTGGAAGAGCAGATCGTGGTGCCGGGCTTCTTCAACCTGGTGCGGATGCAGGGTCACGCGCAGGTGGTGGGCAAGTCGCTGGCCTATTTCCAGGACGAGTTCGCGGGCCGCATCTCGCAGAAGGTCTGGCAGTCGGGACAGGCGGCCGGCGACTTCATGGTCAGCCTGCTGCAGGTGATCTGGTTTATCGTCGTCTTCGCGGTGTCGACACTGGCGCTGGTGACCGCGCTCGATCCGTGGTTCGGCCTCGTCGTGGGGCTGTGGCTCGCCGGCTTTGCCGGGCTGGCTTTCCTTTATGTGCCGCGCATCCGCCGGACCGCAAAGGACAGCGCCCATGCCTCGTCCGGCGTGACCGGGCGCTTCGTCGACACCTATGGCAATATCCAGACGATCAAGCTGTTCAGCGACACACAGCGCGAGGGGATCGGCACCCGCGAGAGCTACGAGGCGTTCCTCGCCGCGATCCGCCGCTTCACCCGCACGCTGACGGCGGTGCGCTGGCAGATGAGCGTGCTGTCGGGCGTGATGATCACCGCGATCGGCGGGCTGGCGGTGTTCGCCTGGGAGGCGGGACGGGTGACCACCGGCGACGTGGCGCTGGTGCTCGGCCTGGTGCTGCGGCTCAACGTGCTGCTGGGGCGGCTGCTCGGCCAGCTCAACGGGCTGTTCCGGGCGCTGGGCACGCTGCAGGACAGCGCCGAGACGATCACCCGTCCGGTGACGGTGACCGACCGGCCGGGGGCGCCGGCGCTCGCCGTGTCCAAGGGAGAGATCGCGTTCGAGGGCGTGCGGTTCCACTATGGCAAGACGGGCGGGGTGATCGAGGACCTGACGACGACGATCCGTCCGGGCGAGCGGGTGGGGCTCGTCGGTCGCTCGGGGGCGGGCAAATCGACGCTGGTGAACCTGCTGTTGCGCTTCTACGACCTGGAGAGCGGGCGCATCCTGATCGACGGCCAGGACATTGCCGCGGTGACGCAGGCAAGCCTCAGGTCGCAGATCGGCATGGTGACGCAGGACACGGCGCTGCTGCACCGCTCGATCCGCGAGAATATCGCGCTCGGCCGGGAGGATACGGGCGAGGCGGCGATCCGCGAGGCGGCGCGGCGGGCGCACGCGCTCGAGTTCATCGAGGCGCTGGCCGACAGCCGCGGCCGCACCGGCTTCGAGGCGAGGGTCGGCGAGCGGGGCGTGAAACTGTCCGGCGGCCAGCGCCAGCGTATCGCCATTGCCCGGGTGCTCTTGAAGAACGCGCCGATCCTGGTGCTGGACGAGGCGACCTCGGCGCTCGATTCGGAGGTCGAGGCGGCGATCCAGGACAGCCTCACCGAGCTGATGGCCGGCAAGACGGTGATCGCCATCGCTCACCGGCTGTCGACCATCGCGGCGATGGACCGCTTGATCGTGCTGGACGAGGGGCGGATTGCCGAGGAAGGGCGGCATGACGAGCTGGTGGCGCGCGGAGGGCTCTATGCGGAGTTGTGGGCGCGGCAGTCCGGCGGCTTCATCGCCGTCGAGGACGAGGACACGCAAGAGATGGTGTAGGGCGGGGCGCGAGAACGTTGCATGAACGCAACAGTCGCATGGCTTCAATCCTTCGGGTTCGAATTGAGCCTTTGCAACCGCCGGTCATCGTGTATGGTCACCGCATCGGCTTTCGCCATCTTCGGCGCCTCGCGCGCCCGGTGGAGCTTCGCCGATCGGCGGACGCCCGTCCGTCCTTAACCCGCAGGTCGTCTCAGGTCGCAACAGCAAGGAGGGAGTGCATGATGGCATTTTGCGCAGTCAAGTTCCGCACCTCCATGTGCGACCTCGCTCCGCTCGCCGGGGCTTCAACGACCGGATCTGCGGTGCGCGGCGCTTAAGCCGCCAGCCTTTCCAACCAGACCCATTTTCCCCTTCGATCCGGCCCTGGCCGGCTCGTTTTTCGTCCCGTCCCGCACGCAATTCACCGATCCGCGGTGAATGCATGGCGTTTGCGTCCGTGTCTGTCGCGGGACATGTCCGATGCCGAGTTCCGCAGGAGCTTACCCATGGACTCCCGTTTTCCGCTCGATCCTTTCGCGCGGCCGCAAACCCCGCTGCCGCAGGACAGCGGTTCCCTCGACCGCGCCTCCAGCCGTGACACTGGCCGCGATTCTGGCCGCGATACTGGCCGCGATATTGGCAGAGGACGCCTGACCGATGCCGCGCTGGTCGCCGGCGCGGCGGTGGGGCTGACCCTGTCGCTGGCGCTGGTTCTGTTCGTGCCGCAGGCCTTGCTGGAATTCGACCGCCTGGACGCGGTCGTTTCCGCCGGAACCAGCGTGCCCGCCGCGCAGTTCGCCGAACGGCTTTTCACCCTGTTTCTGGGCCTGACGGTGCTTGCCGCCGCCGTGTCCGCGTTCATCCTGTCGGTGCTGATGACGCCGGCGGCACAGCAGCCGGTGTTTCCCGCCGGCCGCCATACGGTGACGCGGCGGGCGAACCGGACCCGCAGGACGTATGAGGATCTTCGTCATGTTCGCCCGCTTTGAGAAACTCATCGACCCGTTCCGGGAGCAGCCGATCAAGGCGCCCCCGGCCGGGCTTTTCGCCTTCTGCTGGCATTACACGCGGCCGATCTGGCCGATCCTGGTGACCATCTGCGTGCTCGGCGCCGCCGTCGCGATCTTCGAGGTCATGGTCTTCGCCTTCCTCGGCGACCTGGTGAACTGGCTGTCGACGGCGGATCGCGAGACCTTCTTTCAGGATAATGCCGGCCGGCTCGTCTGGATGGGCGTGGTGATCCTGGTGATCATGCCGGTGCTGTCGCTGGCCTGGGAACTGCTGTTCCACCAGGCGTTGCTCGGCAACTATCCGATGGCGATCCGCTGGCAGGTGCACCGCTACCTGCTGCGCCAGAGCATCGGCTTCTACCAGAACGACTTCGCCGGCCGCATCGCCACCAAGGTGATGCAGACGGCGCTGGCGGTGCGCGAGGTGGTGACCCGCGTGCTCGACGTGCTGGTCTATGTGTCGGTCTATTTCGTCTCGGCGGTGCTGCTGATCGGCGATGCCAACATCCGCCTCGCCCTGCCCCTGGTGCTGTGGTTCTTCGCCTATCTGGCGGTGCTGGTGTTCTTCGTGCCGCGCCTGAAGAAACTGTCGCAGGTGCAGGCCGACGCGCGCTCGCTGATGACCGGCCGGGTGGTCGACGCCTATACCAACATCACCACGGTGAAGCTGTTCTCCCATACCGACCGGGAGGAGGAGTATGCCCGCTCCTCCATGTGGGAGTTCCTGAAGACGGTCCACCGGCAGATGCGGCTGGTGACGGTGCTCAACACCGTGCTGCACACGATCAATGTGCTGCTGCTGTTCGGCATCGGCGCCATGTCGATCTACCTGTGGCGGGCCGAGGCGGTGACCACCGGCGATGTCGCGGTGGCGGTGGCCCTCGTGCTGCGGCTGCACGGCATGTCGCAGTGGATCCTGTGGGAAGTGTCGGGCCTGTTCGAGAATATCGGCACGGTGCAGGACGGCATCACCACCATCTCGCGCGAGCGGGAAGTGACGGACCGGCCGCAGGCGCCGGCGCTTGTCGTCTCGCGCGGCGAGATCGCCTTCGAGGGCGTGCGCTTCCACTACGGCAAGGAGGCGGGCGTCATCGACCGGCTCGACCTGACGATCCGTCCGGGCGAGAAGGTGGGCATCGTCGGGCGCTCGGGCGCGGGCAAGTCGACGCTGGTGAACCTCTTGCTGCGCTTCTACGACGTGGAGAGCGGCCGCATCCGGATCGACGGCCAGGACATCGCCGAGGTGAGCCAGGCGAGCCTCAGGGCGCAGATCGGCGTGGTGACGCAGGACACCTCGCTGCTGCACCGCTCGGTGCTCGACAACATCGTCTACGGCAAGCCCGGCGCGGGCGAGAGCGAGGCGATGGAGGCGGCCCGGCGCGCCCATGCGGCCGGCTTCATCGCCGGACTGGAAGATCCGGAAGGGCGCAAGGGGCTGCTGGCGCATGTCGGCGAGCGCGGCGTGAAACTGTCCGGCGGCCAGCGCCAGCGTATCGCCATTGCCCGGGTGCTCTTGAAGAACGCGCCGATCCTGGTGCTGGACGAGGCGACCTCGGCGCTCGATTCGGAGGTCGAGGCGGCGATCCAGGACAGCCTCACCGAGCTGATGGCCGGCAAGACGGTGATCGCCATCGCTCACCGGCTGTCGACCATCGCGGCGATGGACCGCTTGATCGTCATGGACCGGGGCCGGGTCGTCGAGGACGGGCGCCACGAGGATCTCCTGGCGCGGGGCGGCCTCTATGCCAGCCTGTGGGGGCGCCAGTCCGGCGGCTTCATCGACAGCGGCCGCGAGGCGGTGTGATTGCTCCCCACACGCCGCGCCCCTCGCGCGGCGTGTGGGGGAAATCGAAGTTGACCACGTGGCCAAAATCGGGCGGCATTGCTGCAATCATTGGGCAAAAAACCGCGACAAAGAGTCGTCTCGTTTCACGATGATCTGGACAAGCGCGGGCAAGGGTGCCAATAACAGCCCCGCTTGGAAAGATGCGGAAAGCCGCATCTGCCGCCCAGACGACGCCTTCCGCCGGCCTTCGTCCCCGTTGTTGCCGGGGCAGGGACGGCGGCGCTTGCCGTTGTCGTCGGGCTTGTAGGTTAAAAGAGGACGCGACCTTGGCACAGCAGGATACGGTCGAACCCACTCGCCGCGATTTCCTCTATATCGCGACCGGTGCGATGGGGGCGGTTGGCGCAGCCGCGCTCGCCTGGCCCTTCATCGACCAGATGAACCCGGATGCGTCCGCCTTGTCGCTGGCATCCATCGAGGTCGACATCTCGGCCATCGACGAGGGGCAGGAAATCAAGGTGATGTGGCGCGGCAAGCCGGTGTTCATCCGCAACCGCAGCGCCCGCGAGATCGAGGAGGCCAATGCCGTCGCGATCTCCGATCTCCCCGATCCCTACGCGCGCAATGCCAACCTTGGCGCCGATGCGCAGGCGACCGATGCCAACCGCGGCGTCGAGGGCCGCGAAGCGCTGATCGTGATGGTCGGCGTCTGTACCCATCTTGGCTGCATTCCGCTCGGACAGGCCGGCGATTTCGGCGGCTGGTTCTGCCCTTGCCACGGCTCGCACTACGACACGGCCGGCCGGATCCGCAAGGGACCCGCACCCGAGAATCTCCTGATCCCGCCGTTCGAGTTCATCTCGGACAACGTGATTCAGATCGGTTGATACGCGGCATTCCAGAGGAGAGGCAGCCATGGCTGGACATTCCAACTACGTGCCGCAGAGCGCGGCGGCGAAGTGGCTCGAGAGCCGCTTGCCGGTCATTTCGCTCGTTCGCGGTTCCTTCGTCGATTTCCCGACCCCGAAGAACCTCAATTACTGGTGGACCTTCGGCGGTATCCTGTTCTTCGTGCTGATCGCGCAGATCCTCACCGGCATCGTGCTGGTGATGCATTACACGCCGAACACCGCGCTCGCCTTCGCCTCCGTCGAGCACATCATGCGCGACGTGAATTTCGGCTGGCTGCTGCGCTACCTGCACGCCAACGGCGCGTCGATGTTCTTCATTGCCGTGTTCATCCACATGTTCCGCGGCATGTATTACGGCTCCTACAAGGCGCCGCGCGAGATCTCGTGGATCCTCGGCGTCGTGATCTTCCTGATCATGATGGCCACCGCCTTCATGGGCTACGTGCTGCCCTGGGGCCAGATGTCCTTCTGGGGCGCCACGGTGATCACCAACCTGTTCTCGGCGCTGCCGCTGGTCGGCGAGCCGATCGTGAACTGGCTGTGGGGCGGCTTCGCGGTCGACAATCCGACGCTGAACCGCTTCTTCTCGCTGCACTATCTGCTGCCGTTCATGATTTTCGGCGTCGTTCTGCTGCACGTGTGGGCGTTCCACACCACGGGCAACAACAACCCGACGGGCATCAACCCGAAGACCAAGCAGGACACGATCCCGTTCCACCCGTATTACACGATCAAGGACCTGTTCGCGATCGTGGTGTTCATGATCCTGTTCGCCTACTTCGTGTTCTACATCCCGAACTACATGGGTCACGCCGACAACTACATCGAGGCCGATCCGCTGGTCACTCCGGCGCATATCGTTCCCGAGTGGTACTTCCTGCCGTTCTACGCGATCCTGCGCGCGGTTCCGGACAAGCTCGGCGGCGTCGTCCTGATGTTCGGCTCGATCGCGGTGATGTTCGTGCTGCCGTGGCTTGACACCTCGAAGGTCCGTTCCGGCACCTACCGGCCGCTGTTCAAGCAGTTCTTCTGGATCTTCGTCGCGGTCTGCGTCGGCCTTGGCTATCTCGGCGCGATGCCGGCGGAGGGCGGCTATGTGATTGCGGCCCGCATCCTGACGACCTATTACTTCGCCCACTTCCTGATCATCCTGCCGCTGCTGGGCTTCCTGGAGAAGCCGAAGGAGCTGCCGGCCTCGATCTCGGAAGCCGTGCTCAGCGGCGGCGGCAAGCCGGCCGGTGCGGTCGCGGCGCCGGAAACGAAGTGACACACGGACGGGATTGGGAGTTCTCCTCAATGAAGACGATGATCAAATCCGTGCGTGGCGCCCTGCTGGCCGTGGCGGCTCTGGCAGTCGCCGCGCCGGCCATGGCCGCCGGCGAAGGGCCGCATATCGAGCGGCAGCAGTGGTCTTTCTCCGGGCCGTTCGGCCAGTATGACAAGGCCCAGCTCCAGCGCGGCTTCAAGGTGTACAAGGAGGTCTGCGCCTCCTGTCACGGCGCCAATTTCATGGCGTTCCGCAACCTTGCGGAGCCGGGCGGGCCGGGCTTCACCGAAGACCAGGTCAAGGTGATCGCGGCGGAATACACCGTGATGAAGGGCCCGAACGACGACGGCGAGATGGAGGAGGTCGCTGCGATCCCCTCCGACCGCTGGCCCTCGCCGTTCCCGAACCAGCAGGCGGCGCGTGCCGCCAATGGCGGCGCCTATCCGCCGGACTTCTCGACGCTGGCCAAGGCCCGCGCCGTGGCGAGCGGGTTCCCGGGCTTCATCTTCGACATCTTCACGCAGTACCAGGAGCAGGGTCCGGACTATATCTACAACCTGCTGACGGGCTATGAAGACGCGCCGGACGACCTGGATGTGCCGGCCGGCCAGTACTACAATCCGAAGTTCATCGCCGGACAGACGCTGGCCATGGCGCCGCCGCTGTTCGCCGATGGCGTCGAGTATACCGACGGCACTCCGACCACGGTCGAGCAGTATGCCAAGGACGTCTCGGCCTTCATGATGTGGGTCGCCGAGCCGAAGCTCGAGGAGCGCAAGCGGATGGGCTTCCGCGTGATGATCTTCCTCATCGTCTTCGCCTCGCTGCTGTACTTCACCAAGAAGTCGGTCTGGCGCGACGTCGATCACTAAGCGACCACGACGAAAATTCTGAACAATCGGCCGCCGGAGCGATCCGGCGGCCTTTTCATGTCCGCCGGGCGGTTGGAACATCGCGGCGGGAATGCTATCGCAGCAGGCAGGGCAGAGGAGTTGCGCGGATGGTCAAGGCTGTGCTCGGGGTGATCGGCGGATCGGGTCTCTACGACCTGCCGGCGTTGCAGGACGCGGAGTGGGTGCGGGTCGACAGCCCCTGGGGCGAGCCGTCCGATGCCGTGCGGATCGGCGAGGTGGACGGGCTCAAGGTGGTGTTCCTGCCGCGCCACGGGCGGGGCCACCGCTTCGCCCCGTCCGACATCAACTACCGCGCCAATATCGACGTGATGAAGCGCTGCGGCGTCACCTCGCTGGTGTCGGTCTCCGCCGTCGGATCGCTGAACGAGGCGATGGCGCCGGGCCATTTCGTGCTGGTCGACCAGTTCATCGACCGCACCTTCGCGCGGGCCAAGAGCTTCTTCGGCAAGGGCTGCGTCGCGCATGTGTCGATGGCCGAACCGGTGTCGCCGCGCCTGGTCGACCATGTCGCGGCGGCAGCGGCCGCGGAGGCGCTGACCTTCCATCGCGGCGGCACCTATCTCGCCATGGAGGGCTCGCAATTCTCCTCGCTGGCGGAGAGCAACCTCTACCGGAGCTGGAACTGCGACGTGATCGGCATGACCAACATGCCGGAGGCTAAGCTCGCCCGCGAGGCGGAGATCTGCTACGCGACGGTGGCGATGGTCACCGACTACGATAGCTGGCATCCCGATCACGGATCGGTCGACATCCAGTCGATCATCAAGGTGCTGCACGACAATGCCGACCATGCGCGCCAGCTCGTCGCGCGCCTCGCACGCGACCTGCCGCGCGAGCACGAGGCCTGCCCGATCGGCTCGGACACCGCGCTCGAATACGCGGTGATGACGAGCGTGGAGGCGCGCGATCCCGAACTGGTGGCCCGGCTCGACGCCGTCGCCGGCCGCGTGCTCTTCCGCTAAGGGAAGCCGGCGCGGCGAACGAAACCGCTTTGCCGGACCGGCGAATGTGGCAAACTCCCCCACCAAACGGTTGCGCCGTCGCCGGACGGGCAGGCGCGCCGAAACAAGCAAGACGGACGGGCAATGACGACTGAAACGGTCTCGCAGGAGCTGAAGGCGGCGATCCGCACCATCCCGGACTATCCGAAGACGGGCATCCTGTTTCGCGACATCACCACGCTGCTCGGCAACGCGCGCGCCTTCCGCCGGGCGGTCGACGCCCTGGTGCAGCCCTGGGCGGGCGCCAAGGTCGACCAGATCGCCGGCATCGAGGCACGCGGCTTCATCCTCGGCGGGGCGGTGGCGCATCAGTTGTCGGCCGGCTTCGTGCCGATCCGCAAGAAGGGCAAGCTGCCGCACGAGACGGTGCGCATTGCCTATTCGCTGGAATACGGGCTCGACGAGATGGAGATGCACAAGGACGCGATCCGGCCCGGCGAGAAGGTGATCCTGATCGACGACCTGATCGCCACGGGCGGCACGGCGGAGGCGGCCACCAAGCTGCTGCAGCGGATGGGCGCGGACGTGGTAGCGGCCTGTTTTATCGTCGACCTGCCGGATCTCGGCGGGCGGGCGCGACTGGAAGCCCTGGGCGTTCCGGTGCGCACGCTGGTGGACTTTCCGGGCCATTGAGCGGCGCGGCGCCCCGCGACCCGGCCCGCCGCGCAGACGGGCAAGACGGCGGGACGCCGGTGTTCGACGCGGCCTTTCTCGACGGGTTGCAGGCGCTGTTCGTCTGGCGGCGGGACGTGCGCCAGTTCGACCCGCAGCCGCTGCCCGAGGGGCTTCTGGAGGCGCTTCTGGCGCAGGCGCATCTGTCGCCCTCCGTCGGCAACAGCCAGCCCTGGCGTTTCGTGCTGGTGGACGATCCCGCCCGGCGCGAGGCGGTGCGGGGCAGTTTCCGCAAGGCCAATGCCGACGCGCTGTCGTCCTACGAGGGCGAGCGGGCCGAGCTCTACGCCCGGCTGAAGCTGGAGGGCTTGAGGGGCGCGCCGGTGCAGCTTGCCGTCTTCTGCGACGAGGCGACCGACCAGGGCGGCGGCCTCGGCCGGCGGACCATGCCGGAGATGCTGGCCTATTCCTGCGTCTGCGCGATCAGTACGCTGTGGCTGGCGGCACGGGCGCGGGGCGTCGGCCTCGGCTGGGTGTCGATCCTCGATCCGCAGGAGGTCGCGGCCGCGCTCGACGTGCCGGCCGACTGGCGGCTGGTCGCCTATCTGTGCATCGGCTATCCGCAGGAGGAGCAAGACGAGCCGGAACTGGAGCGCGCCGGCTGGCAGGCGCGGCAGGGGCTCGGCGAACGGCTGTTCCGGCGCTAATGTGGCTGGCGAATATGGCGGGCGCGCCCGCCCGCGCATCACGAGGACCCGACCATGACGGTTACCATTCGCAGCAAGACGGAGGACGACCACGCGGCGGCGGTCGAACTGCTGACCCGGCGATGGACCAGCCCGGAGATCCTGATCGAGGGCGAGATGATCGACGCCTCACGGCTGCCCGGCTTCATCGCGGTGGACGAAGCGGGCGAGATCGTCGGCCTTGTCACGCTGATCCAGCGCGAGCGGGAATGGGAGATCCTGACGCTCGATTCGCTGAACCGCTGGGGCGGTGTCGGCACCTTGCTGCTCAAGGCGGTGGCTGGAGCCGCGGTCGAGAACGGCATCCGCCGGCTGCTGGTGCGCACCTCCAACGACAATCTCGACGCCTTCCGCTTCTACCAGCGCCGCGACTTCCGGCTGGAGAAGGTGGTGCCCGGCGCGATCGACGAGGAGCGCAAGCTCAAGCCGGAGATCCCGGCGCTCGGCGAATACGGCATCCCGATCCGCGACGAGGTGGTCTTCGCCCGCCGGCTGTAGCGGCGGCGCTCAGGCAGCAGGACGGCGCGCCACCAGCACCTTTCCGGTGAAGGAGAACACCGTCACGCCGTCCTGGTTGACGCCCTCGTTGCCATGGATCAGCAGGCCCCATTGCGGCCGCGTGCGCATGTCGCGCTTCTCCAGCAAGGTCGAGCTGTAGGAGATCGTGTCGCCGGCATAGACCGGGCGGATCCACTTCAGGTCGGTGAAGCCGGGGGAGGGGCCGAGACGCGAGGGCGTGCCGAGCCTTTCGCAGTCGGCCCGGATATGGGCGACCATCAGCTTCATCCAGACGGAGGCGGTGTGCCAGCCGGAGGCGCACAGGCGCCCGAAATGCATCGCGGCCGCACCTTCGTCGGACAGGTGGAAGGGCTGGGGATCATAAGCCTGCGCGAAGCGGACGATCTCCTCCGGCGTAAAATGATAGCTGCCGAGCTCGCGGCGCTCGCCGACGACCATGTCCTCGAACCAGGTCATTGCGACACCTCCCGCCTGCCGAAGAGGATCTTGTTGCGCTGGGTCATGACCGGCGTTCCGGTCTGGTCGGTGACGGTGAACAGGAAGTCGACCATGCCGAGATCCGGGCGGGAGTTGAGCACCCGGCTGGAGATGACCTCGGCGCTGGCGGTCAATACGTCGCCGGGGCGGACGGGACGCATCCACCGCACTTCCTCGACGCCGGGCGAGCCCTTGCCGCTCGAATTCAGCAGGAGATTGTCGCACAGCAGCCGCATCAGCATGGCGATCGTGTGCCAGCCGGAGGCGGCAAGGCCGCCGAGCAGGGAGGCTTCGCCCGCCGCATCATCCAGGTGAAACGGCTGGGGGTCGAACTCGGCTGCGAAAGCGATGATCTCTTCGCGGGTGACGGTTTTCGAGCCGAGCGCAATGGTCTCGCCCGGCTCGAAATCCTCAAAGCTTCTGAACGTGGTCATGACGCCGATCTATACGCAGCCGGACGCCGCTGTCGAGAGCCTCCGGCCGCGCGTCGACGCTCAGTCGTAATAGATCTCGTTGTCGTCGAGATAGACGTTGCTGGCCTCGCAGATGTCGATGTCGATCGGATCGTCGAGCACCTCGCCGCCGCTCTCCGCGAGCCAGCCGACCCGGAAGGTCTGGGCGCAGGAGCCGCTGTCGGCGGTGAACTCGGCGCGCGCCGACTCGTCCGGGCGGATCGGCTGGCTGAGCCAGTTGCTCGACCAGCCGCTGCCGTCGTTGGTGTAGAAGCCGACGACGGTGTTGTCGTCCGTGTTGTTGTAGATCTGGAAATAGCCTTCCGAGCCCGTGCCCGCGAGGGCCGTGGACGCGCAAAGGAACAGCGCCGCCGAAGCGGCCGCGAGCATGCGATGGGACATGCGGTTTTCCTCAGGAGAGGCCGCCACGACGACGGCGGCCGGAAGACTAATCCGGCCTTGGGAAAAGCGCGAGTCGCTTCGCGCGGCCGCTGTCAGGTGTTGAACTTGAACAGCAGCACGTCGCCGTCCTTGACCACATATTCCTTGCCTTCGTCGCGGGCCTTGCCCGCTTCCTTGGCCGCCGTTTCGCCGCCAAGGGTGACGAAATCGTCGAAGGCGATGGTCTGGGCGCGGATGAAGCCGCGCTCGAAATCGCTGTGGATGACGCCGGCCGCCTGCGGCGCCTTGGTGCCCTTGCGGATCGTCCAGGCGCGGGCTTCCTTCGGGCCGGCGGTGAAATAGGTGATCAGGTCGAGCAGGTCGTAGCCGGCGCGGATCAGCCGGTCGAGACCCGGCTCCTCGAGACCCATGGTCTCCAGATACTCGGCCTGTTCCGCATCGTCGAGCTGGGCGATCTCGGACTCGATGGCGGCGGAGATCACGACGCAGGCGGCGCCTTCCGCCTCGGCCATCTCGCGCACCCGCTCGGACTGGGCATTGCCGGTGGCCGAGCAGGCTTCCTCGACATTGCAGACATAGAGGATCGGCTTGGTGGTCAGCAGGTTGAGGCCGGCGAGGATCTTGCGCTCGTCCGGGCCCGACACGTCGAGCAGGCGCGCCGGCTTGCCGTCGCGCAAGAGCTCCAGCGCGCCTTCCATGATCGGGATCACCGCCTTGGCGTCCTTGTCGCCGCCGGTCGCCTTCTTCTTCAGCGGCGCGAGACGGCGCTCGAGGCTCTCCATGTCGGCGATCATCAGCTCGGTCTCGACGGTCTGGGCATCGGCGATGGGATCGATGCGGCCCTCGACATGGGTGATGTCGTCATCCTCGAAGCAGCGCAGCACATGGGCGATGGCGTCGACCTCGCGGATATTGGCGAGGAACTGGTTGCCGAGGCCCTCGCCCTTGGAGGCGCCGCGCACCAGGCCGGCAATGTCGACGAAGGTGAGGCGCGTCGGCACGATACTGGCCGACTTGGCGATCCGGGCGATGTCCTTCAGGCGCGGATCCGGCACGGCGACCTCGCCGGTGTTCGGCTCGATGGTGCAGAAGGGATAGTTCGCCGCCTGGGCCGCCGCCGTCTTGGTCAAGGCGTTGAACAGCGTGGACTTGCCCACATTCGGCAGGCCGACAATGCCGCACTGGAATCCCATCTCGTCTCAGTCCTTCTTTCCAAACATGCGCGCGAGCTGCTCGGCGAGCCCCGTCTTGGGCGTACTGGTCTTGGGCGTACTGGTCTTGGGCGCGCTGTCACCGCCGCGCCGCGGCAGCGGCGGGGTCGGATCGCGGGAGGTGCCGCCCATGCCCGCGCCGGGCTCCTTGCGGGGCTTCTGCGGCTTTGCCGGGGCGAGCGCCAGATGCAGCCGGTTGCAGAATTCCGAGTGGTGGCCGCCGGCCAGCAGGCCGGCCTCCGCGGCGATCTTGTCGAGCAACGGATCGAGCCAGTCGGCGTCGACCTTTGCGAAATCGCCGAGCACATAGGCGGTGACGCGGTCCTTGTGGCCGGGATGGCCGATGCCGAGCCGCACGCGCGAATACTCCTTGCCCAGATGGGCGTCGATCGAGCGGATGCCGTTATGGCCGCCGCTGCCGCCCCCGACCTTGGTGCGAACCTTGCCCGGCGGCAGGTCGAGTTCGTCGTAGAGCACGATGACGTCGGCGGGCGCGAGCTTGTAGAAGCGGGCGGCGTCGCCGACCGCACGGCCGGACTCGTTCATATAGGTCTGGGGTTTCATCAGCATCACCTTCTCGCCGTCGAGAAGGCCCTCGCTGACATCCGCGTGAAAGCGGCTCCGCCACGGGCCGAAGGTGGAATTCCGGCCGTGGATCGCGTCCACGGCCAGAAAGCCGATATTGTGGCGGTTGCGGGCGTATTTCTCGCCCGGATTGCCGAGGCCGACGATGAGGCGCATGGGAACTCCCCGTCACTTCTCCGCGCCGGCCGGCGAGCGGGGGCTCAGCCCTCGCTCTCCTCCTCGGCACCGTCTCCAGCCGAACCGGCACCGCCGCCGGGAGCGGCGATCGTCGCGATGGTGAAATCGCGGTCGGTGATGGTCGGGGCGCAGCCGGCGGGAATGGCCACGGCCGAAATGTGGATCGAATCGCCGACCTTGGCCTTGGCCAGGTCGATGACCAGCGCATCCGGAATGGCGTCGCCGGGCACGGTCATCTCGACCGTGTGGCGCACCACGTTGAGCACGCCGCCGGCCTTGATGCCCGGGCACTTCTCTTCGTTGACGAAGTGGACCGGCACGTCGACGGTCAGCGTCGCGCCCTTGGACACGCGCAGGAAGTCGACATGGATCAGGTCGTCGCGAACCGGATCGAGCTGGTAGTCCTTGGCGATCACGCGGTGCGCGACGCCGTCGACCTCGATGGTGCCCAGATGGGTCATGAAGCCGCCGCGATGCAGGGCGATCGTGGACTCCTTGATCGGAATCGCGATCGGCAGGGCAGCTTTCTTCTCGCCGTAGATCACGGCGGGGACGAGGCCTTCACGGCGAAGTGCGCGAGCGGCCCCCTTGCCAACCCGATCCCTCACCGAAGCCTTCAGCACATAGCCTTCAGCCATGGTAGTTCTCCTTGATGTCTCGTGAAAGGGGAGGGCATTGTCGCCTCGATGCGGCATGCCGACCCGATGCGCCGCCTCCAGGGGTGCAGGTGCGCGCGGCTGCTATAGCCGAAGGCGCGGAAAAGGGCAAGCGCGGGCGGGGTTTTCGCGGAAAATGCGCTGCCATTGCGGCAGGCTGCGCGTGTGCCCGCCGGCCCGATTACTCTGCCGCAGCGTCAATTTCAGTGCACGGCCGGGGCCGAGCCGCTTGCATGTTGCCGTCAAAGCGGATTTCTATGGCGGCATCGCCGCAAGGAAGGTGCGAACCTGCGCTTTCCCCATGAGAGTCTGGTCCGGATAGGGTGCGCCCGCGCACCGGCCGGTGCGGCGGACCGGGCAATGATGGGGGGGATCATGCTGACCAGGGTTTTCAGGCTGATGGCGGTTTCGTTGCTTGCGGCGGCCTTGGCCGGTCCCGCGCAGGGCACCGGCCTGAATGTCTTCGAGAGCGATCTCGCCGTGCTGGCAAGGACGCGGCTTGCCGAAGTGGCCCGGTCGCCGCGGGTGATCGCGGCGGTGCGCGAGCAGAACCGGCAGACCGCGCAATACACCCAGGAGCAGATCACCGAGCTCGACGAGCAATGGATAAGGGAGGCGGAAAGCGGCAGCCACGGCCAGCTCATTGCCGGTGTGCTGGACCACGAGGTTTCCCGTTATCTGGCAAGGCTGCAGGACGACAGCCAGGGGCTGTTCACGGAAATCATCCTGATGGACGCCGTCGGACTCAATGTCGCGGTCAGCCGGGTGACCACCGACTACTGGCAGGGCGATGAGGACAAGTGGCAGAAGACGTTCCTCGTCGGGCCGCACAGCCTGCATATCGGCCCGCTGGAGGAAGACCTGTCCACCCGCACGGTGCAGAGCCAGGTGAGCGTGCCCGTCGTCGACCCGCAGACGGGAGAGCCGATCGGGGCCCTGACCTTCGGGATCGATGTGGAAGAGCTGTAGGCCCGCCGCTGCGATCAACGATAAGACCCTGCACAGATTGACAAGTCGGGCCGGCTGCGGTCACCTGCGCCGGCACATTGCCGCCCCGCGTCGCCGCTCGACAGGGCTGCGCCGGCAGGCAGGGAACGTCCGCGAGACGGACACAACAGGACCGGCGCGGACGACCGGCCATATCGGGAGGGTGCCATGAAGGCTTTGACCAAACGCGGATTCGTGAAACTGGCGGCGGCTGCCGGCATTGCCGCCGGCGTGAGCCTCGCGCCGCTGGCCAGCGCCGTCGCGGCCGACAAGATCACCGTCGGCGCGCTGCGCTTCACCTCGCACGCGCCGAGCTTCATCGCCTTCGAGCGCGGCTATTTCGCCGAGGAAGGCCTCGACGTCACCTTCGAGTATTTCCAGGCGGCGCAGCCGATGGCGGTGGCGATCGCCTCCGGGGATGTCGACTTCGGCATCACGGCGATTTCCGGCGGCCTGATCAACCTTGCCGAGAAGGGCGCGATCAAGGTGGTCGGCGGCGGCCTGCAGGAGGAGCCGGGCGTCGATGGGCAGATGATCCTGGTGTCCAAGGCGGCCTATGACGCGGGCGTGACCTCGCCGGCGCAGCTCAAGGGCAAGAGCTTCGGCATCACCCAGACCGGGTCGTCGTTCCACTACATCGCCCACAAGATCGCCGACAAGGAAGGCTTCGACCGCTCGGAACTGACCCTGCGGCCGCTGCAGAAAGTCGGCGCGATCATCGGCGCGCTGAAGACCGGGCAGATCGACGCCTGGGCGATCGTCCCGCATATCGCCAAGCCGCTGGCCGAGGGGCCGGAGATCGAGGCGATCGGCATGGTCGCCGACTATATCCCGGCCTATCAGGTGACCACGGTCTTCACCTCGACCGCCAACACGGTGGACAAGCCGGACCTGGTCAAGCGCTTCCTCGCGGCCTTTTCCAAGGGCGCGGCCGACTTCAACGCGGCCCTGATCGACAAGACCACGACCGAGGAAGAGGCCGAGGCGCTGGTGCAACTGCTGCACAAATACGTCAACAACGACGAGCCCTACGAGAAGGCGGCACCCTCGATCCGCAGCGGCGCGATGCGCATCAACGAGGGGGCGAAGCTGAACATGGCCTCGATCGCCGACCAGCTCGCCTGGTTCCAGTCGGAGAAGCTGGTCCCCGCGACGGTGACGATGGAACTGCTGGTCGACCCGTCCTTCGTCGAGACGGACTGACGCCCGACCGGGCGAAGAGCGGGCAAGGAACGCAGCCGATGGATCTCCTGCTGCGCGGGATCACGCATCGCTATGGCGCGACCGAGGTGCTGAACGGCATCGACCTCACGGTCAGTGAGGGCGAGATCGTCTGCATCATCGGTCCGTCGGGCTGCGGCAAGTCGACCCTGCTGCGCTTCATCGGCGGGCTGGAGCGGCCGGACGAGGGCGAGGTGCTGCTCTCCGGCGAGGTGCCTGCCGGGTCGCTCAATCCGCTCACCTATGTGTTCCAGGACTTCGCCCTGCTGCCCTGGCGCAGCGTCGAGGCGAATGTCTCCTTGGTGCTGGAGGACCATCCGCTGTCCGCAGCGGAGCGCGAGACGATCGTCGCCGACGTGCTGGAGCGCACGGGGCTGTCCGATTTCCGCAAGGCGCTGCCGCGGCAGCTTTCCGGCGGCATGAAGCAGCGCGTCGCCATCGCGAGGGCGCTCAGCGTGCGCCCGGCGGTGATGCTGATGGACGAGCCGCTGTCGGCGCTCGACAGCCAGACGCGCGAGCTGCTGATGGACGATCTCGTCGCCCTGTGGCAGCGCGAGCGCTTCACCGCCTGCTACGTCACCCACAATCTGGCCGAGGCGGTGCGCCTCGGCCACCGCATCGTCGTGCTGTCGCGCCGGCCGGGACGCATCCGCACCGTTGTCGAGATCGACCGCGATCTCGGCGCGCGCGAGGCGGGCGATCCGAAGCTCGATGCCGTGCAGCGCGAGCTGTGGCAGCTCCTGCGCGACGAGGCGCGTGCCGCCGACAGGGAGATCGCCGATGACGTCGCTTGAGCAGTCGTCGCTTGACCAGACGTCCGGCGGCCGGGCAGCCGGGGAGCAACGCGAGGGTCTGCGCCCGGTTCCCTATCGCGGCGGCGGTTTTCGCCCGGTGCCGATCCGGCTGATCGGGCCCTTCGTGTTCCTGGCGATCGTCGCGCTGTGGGAGGCGGGATCGCGCAGCGGCGTGATCAGCAACCTGGTGCTGCCGGCACCGAGCGAGGCGTTCGAAGCTTTCAGCTATCTGGTCGAATCGGGGCAGCTCTGGCGGCATCTGTCGGCCTCGCTGCAGCGCCTCGTCATCGGCTGGACGCTCGGCACCGCCCTCGGCATCACCGTCGGGCTCGCCATCGGCCTGTTCTCGCTGGCCCGCGCCGGCCTGTTGCCGCTGGTCTCGGCCCTGTTCCCGATCCCGAAGATCGCCCTCTTGCCGCTCTTCGTGATCTGGTTCGGCATCGGCGAGGGCTCGAAGGTCGCCACGATCCTGTTCGGCACGTTCTTCCCGACGGTGATCGCCACCTATGGCGGGGTCGACAATGTCGACCGCACCCTGGTGCGCATGGGCCAGTCCTTCGGCCTGTCCTGGCGCTCCATCGTGCGCAAGATCATCCTGCCCGGCGCCATGCCGGCGATCCTGTCCGGCTGCCGGATCTCGGCGTCGATCGGCATCATCCTGCTGGTGGCGGCCGAGATGATCGGCGCCGAATACGGCGTCGGCGCCTATATCCTGATGGCCGGCAGCCTGTTCGCCACCGACCAGTTGCTGGCCGGCGTCGCGATCCTGTCGATGCTCGGGCTGATCGTCAGCTGGCTGATCGGCCGGCTGGAGCGCTGGCTGCTGGCCTGGCGCGGCTGATCAGCGTCAACGGGCAAAAGCAGAAACGCCCGGAGCCATGCGGCATCCGGGCGTTCGAGAGGCATGGCCCTGGCTGGCGATCAGCCGAAGAGGCTCGACACCGACTGTTCGAGCGCGGTGCGCGAGATCGCCTCGCCCATCAAGGGGGCGATCGAGACGGTGCGGATGTTCGGCGCGGCAAGCACCGCGGCGGTCGGCTCGATGGAATTGGTGATGACCAGTTCCTTGAGCTTCGACGAGGACACGCGCGCGACCGCGCCGCCCGACAGGACGCCATGGGTGATATAGGCGGTGACCGACTTGGCGCCCTGGTTGAGCAGCGCCTCGGCGGCGTTGCACAGGGTGCCGCCGGAATCGACGATGTCGTCGACGAGGATGCAGTCGCGGCCCGACGGATCGCCGATGATGTTCATGACTTCCGACTCGCCAGGCTTGTCGCGGCGCTTGTCGACGATCGCCAGCGGCGCGTCGATGCGCTTGGCGAGCGCGCGGGCGCGCACCACGCCGCCGACATCCGGGGAGACGACCATGACGTTGTCCGTCGAATAGCGCTCCTTGATGTCGCGGGTCATCACCGGCGCAGCGAACAGATTGTCGGTCGGAATGTCGAAGAAGCCCTGGATCTGGCCGGCATGGAGATCCAGCGTCAGCACGCGGTGGGCGCCGGCATGGGTGATCAGGTTGGCGACCAGCTTGGCCGAGATCGGCGTGCGGCCGGAGGCGCGGCGGTCCTGACGGGCATAACCGAAATAGGGCACGACGGCGGTGATGCGCTTGGCGGAGGAGCGGCGCAGCGCGTCGATGACGATCAGCAGCTCCATCAGGTGGTCATTGGCCGGAAAGCTGGTCGACTGCAGGACGAAAACGTCCTCGCCGCGTACGTTTTCCTGCAGTTCGACGAAAATCTCCTGGTCGGCGAAACGGCGCACCTGACACTTTGCCAGGGGCGCCCCGAGATAGGACGAGATTTCCTCTGCAAGCGCGCGATTGGAATTGCCCGCGACGATCTTCATGGCCCGCAAGTCCTTTCTTGGGTCCGCCGCCGCACGGGGAACGCAGCGCCGGTACGACAGGGTCACACGGTGGTCTGTCTGGTCTTCTTTCGTGGCCTAGGTCGAAGCGCGGCAGGCCAGACCGGAGTCCGGCATCGGCGAGCCTTCCTCCAACAGGCGGCGGCGTTTTAACAACGCGTCCCGCCTTGCACAACCGGCCAGTGGGCCTGCCGGCAAATTTTCCCGGATCGCGGCGCGCTCAGCGGCGCAGCCAGGCGGCGAGTTCGGCCACCGAACGGCGGGCAGCCCGGTTGAGCGCGGTGTCGTCGACGCCGGACCAGGGATCGCCGGACGAGCCCGGCGCCGATTCCTGGCCGAGGATCCGGTGCAGCCTGTTGCCGCCGGCGTCGACGATGTCGAACACATAGAACAGCGTCGTCTGGGACTGGTCGCCGGACGCGGAGAGATAGCCGTTGATGCGATAGGTCGCCGGAGCTCCGACCCGGCGCACCAGGCGCAGGTTCTGCTCGCGCGCCTCGGTGCCGATCTGCCGCGACAGGGCATCGGCGATGTTGCCGGGAGCGCCGGTGAAGGGTTCGAAGGCGAATGTCGCCTGATCGGCCGGAACGCTGGGCACCGGCCGGCTCGCCGCAGGAGCGCTCGCGCCGGAGATGGAGGCCGATGGCGTCGGATCGCCGGCGCAGGCGGCCAGCAGCAGCGCAAGCGCCGGCACGACGGCTCGCAGAGCGGATTTTCTGGTGAGGTGGAACGCGCTCATCTGGCCTTGCTGGTCCCCGTGTCCGTCGTCGGTGCTTGCCCGGTGGCCATGGACGACACCCGCCTGCCGCCGGTCATGGCTCCGTTCGGTTTCTTCGTTTAGCCCGCCTTGACCGGCAGGTCGAGGGGGAGCTTGGAAAGACACTCCGCGCCGCCCTCGTGCGTCAGGTAGGTCTGACCGAGCGACATGGCGGCGCCGCTGTCCGAATCCATCAGGATCATGTGGGTGAAGACGACCATGCCCGGCACGATCCGCGCCGGATTGCCGCGATAGGCCATCGGCCAGTCCATCCAGCTCGGCGCGAAGCGCGCACCCAGCGAATAGCCGCAGGCGTTGAGCCGGTGGGCACCTTCGCCGCGCGCGTCGATCTCGCGGGCATGGGCCTCGAAGACCTCGCCGAAGGTGCGGCCCGGCACGAGGCACTCCTCGACCGCGGCAAGCGCGGAGCGGGCGGCCTCATAGAGGGCGACATGCCGGCCGGTCGGCTCGCCGACGATCACCGTGCGCATGGCGGCGACGTGATAGCGACGGAAGGCGCCGGCCCATTCCAGGGTCAACTGATCGTTGCGATCCAGCACCCGGCGGCCGCTCTGGTAGCGGCACAGCAGGGCTTCGGGACCGGAGCCGATGATGAACTCGTTGCCCGGATAGTCGCCGTCGCCGGCAAAGACCGCGCCCTGCATGGCGGCGAGGATCTCGCCCTCGCGCGCGCCCTCCCGGATCAGCGGCAGGGCGGCCTCATAGGCGGCATCCGTCAGGCTGGCGGCACGGCGGACATAGGCGATCTCGGCCGGCGACTTGACCGCGCGCAGGTGCTGGACGGTCATCGATGCGTCTTCGAGGCGCGCGACATCGGACATCAGCGTCGCGATGTCGATGGCGATGCGCCCGGTCATGCCGTGGGTGTCGTATTCGACGCCGATGCGGGCGCCGCCGAGACCGAGTTCGGAGATGAGGTCGCGCAGTTGCAGCACCGGCGAGGCGCCGTCGCGGTCCTCCCACACGCGGATGTCGTCGATGATCGAGGTGAGCTGCGCCTGGCGCAGGTCGGCGGAGCGGGTCAGCAGGACGATCCGCCCGTCGCGGGTCACCACCATCGACTGGAAGAAGCAGAAGCCGAACGTGTCGTAGCCGGTGAGCCAGTACATGCTCTCCTGGGCGAAGAGCAGCAGGGCGTCGTGGCCGGTCTCGGCCATGCGGGCGCGAAGGGCATCGAGGCGGGAGGCGTATTCCTCCCGCGTGAAGGCGAGCGACATGATCAGCTTTCCGAAAGGGTGATTGCGGAGACGAGGCGGCCGTAGTCGGGCTCGCCGCGATGGGTGGCGCGGCGGTAGGAGAAGAACAGATCCTCCTCCGCATAGGTGCAGCGGTCGAGACTGGCGGCGGTGGCAACGCCGGCGGCATCGAGCCGGGCAAGAATGTAGGCCGGCAGGTCGAACAGCGCATGGCCGGCCTTGTCGGAGGGCGAGAAGAAGCGCTCGTTCGCCCCGTCGGCATCGAGGAAGCGGGCGCGGAACTCCTCGCCGACCTCGTAATTCGCGCCGGAGATGGTCGGGCCGAGCACGGCGATCACCCTTTCGTTGCGGGCGCCGAGCCGCTGCATGGCGGCAAGCGTCGCCTCCAGCACGCCGGTGAGGGCGCCGCGCCAGCCGGCATGGGCCGCGCCGACGACGCGGGCTTGCGGATCGGCGAAAAGCACCGGGCCGCAATCGGCGGTGGAGATGGCGAGCGCAAGGCCCGGGCGGTCGGTCACCAGCGCGTCGCCGCGCGGCTGGGTGCCCGGCTCGAAGGGCGCATCGACCACGATCGCATCCGGCGAATGGTGCTGGTAGGGCGACAGCAGCGCGCCGGGAGCAACCCCGAGCAGGCTGGCGACGCGGGCGCGGTTTTCCGTGACGGCGGCGCGCTCATCCTTCGAGCCGAGGCCGATGTTGAGCGAGGCATAGAGGCCGCCGGAGACGCCGCCCCGCCGGGTGAAGAAGCCGTGCGAGAGACCGGGAAGGGCGGAAAGATCCGGGGAGGTGAGCATGGGCCTGTCGGACTGTTGCGTGGCGGGCGGGATGTTCGCCGGGATGGTGGTTTGAAGCGGGGCGGCTGTCAAACGCCATCGAAAAGCGGCAGGACGACGTCCGGCCCGGCGACGGCCAGCACCTTGAAGAGCTCGCCCATTTCCTGCGGCGCGGCGAGCCGCTCGACCTCGCCGCGGATCCGCTCCTGCTCCTGCGGCGAACGGCCGGCGCCGACCTGGCCGGCCCGTTCCAGCAGGCCGAGGCCGAGCAGGAAGTCGCCTTGCGTCGTCAGGGCACGCGGGCGCAGTCCGCCTGCGCGGGCAGCGCGGGCCAGCGCCTCGAAGTTGACATGGGCGGTGAGATCGGCGCGGCCGGGTTCGGCAAGCACCTCGACAGGGCGATGGGCGCGCAGAGCCTGCAGCGTGTCGCCGGGCGCGGTGCGGGCGTAGCCGTAGTCGATGGCGAGCAGGAGGCCGCCCTGGCGGGCGATGCGAGCGCCAAGCTCCTCCATCAGCGCATTGGCAAGCGGCTGGGTCTCCAGGATCGTGCCCTCGGCGGCGCCCGCAAGGCCGGCCGGCAGCTCTGCCGCATCAAGGCTGCCGGTGCCGGCGACAAAGCGCAGCGCGCCCTGTTCGTCGAGCCCGACGGCCCGCTCGCGCCAGCCTTGCGCGGTCTTGACGTATTGGCGGATCGGCAGGGCGTCGAAGAACTCGTTGGCGACAACGAGCAGCGGCGCGTCTTCCGGAAGATCGGCGAGGCGGTCGTGCCACCGTGCGGTCGCCGAGGCATCTCCCAGGGTGGCGCGCTGGATCTCGCGCAGCCGCCGGCTGGTCTCCACGAGATGCAGCGAGGCCGCCTCGCGGAACGCGGGGCGCAGGGCGGCGACGCGCAGCATGTCGGCCATCAAGGTGCCGCGGCCGGGGCCGAGCTCGACCAGATGAAAGGGGCGTGGGCTGCCGAGCGCCGCATGGGCCGCGACGACCCAGGCGCCGACCAGTTCGCCGAAGAACTGGCTGACTTCCGGCGCGGTGATGAAGTCGCCATCCGCCCCGAAGGGCTCGGCCCGCATGTAATAGCCGTGCTCGGGGTCAGTGAGGCACAGGCCCATGAAGTCGAAGACCGACAGGGGGCCGCCGGTCTCGATCAGCGCGCGAATGCGCTCGGCGAGCGGCCCCGTGCCGGAAGGGGAGGCACTGCTCCGGCTCACGCCGCGCGATCCGCCGGCGGGTTGCGCAGGGCGCGGGCGATCGCCCACAGGCCGGCGGCGATCATCGGCAGCGACAGCAGGATGCCCATGGTCAGGCCCGGCCCGAGATAGCCGATATGCGCGTCCGGCACGCGGAAGAACTCGACGAAGGAGCGGGACAGGCCATAGCCGAGCGCAAAGACGCCGGCGACAAGGCCCGGCCGCCGGAAGCCGCCGCGCAGCAGCACGATGCGCGCGACGACGAGCAGCAGCAGCCCTTCGAGCGCTGCCTCATAGAGCTGGCTCGGGTGGCGGGGCTCCGGTCCGCCATCGGGAAAGACGAAGGCCCAGGGCACATCCGTCACCCGGCCCCACAGCTCGCTGTTGATGAAGTTGGCGATGCGCCCGAAGAACAGGCCGATGGGCGCGACGGCGCCGGCAAGGTCGAACAGGGTCCACAGCGGAATGCCGCGCCGCCAGGCGAAGAGAACCATGGCGAGAACGACGCCGAGGAAGCCGCCATGGAAGGACATGCCGCCCGACCACACCTGCAGGATGTCCAGCGGGTTCTGCAGGTAATAGGCCGGTGCGTAGAACAGCACATAGCCGAGCCGCCCGCCGAGGATCGTGCCGATGGTCGCATAGACGACGAAGTCGTCGATGTCGGTCAGGGAGGGGCGCGGCGTGCGGCCCCACAGGTCGTCGCGGGCGACCAGTGCGCGCATGTAGTGCCAGCCGAGCAGCAGGCCGGCGATATAGGCGAGCGCGTACCAGCGGATCGCGAAAGGACCGATCTCGATCAGCACGGGATCGATGGCGGGAAAGGGCAGGGCAAGGATCGGCATGGGGGCTCCGGCTCGCCGGCGGACCGGCAGGACATGCGGCGCGACGTTGCCGGTCCCGGCCGCCTGCGTCAAGGCTGCGGCGATTTCTCCTCACCAGTGTGGCGAATGTGAAATGCGCTCCGGGTTGCTGCCGGAACAGACGCATCTCAGATTCGAAAACCACACTGGAAACATACGCTTGCCGGTCATCTGCTTTGAACCTGACGTTCCTTCGGTGCCTGCTGCAAGATGTGGCGAACTTCAGGTTCGAATGACTGGGGTGTTTCGCCGCGCATAAAAGCGCACTACCTAGGAGAAAGTGATATGCGGCCCGGTGGGCCGGCAGCAGGGAAGGACTGGCCATGACACAGGGACCGAACCGGGTTCTCGACGATTTCGCCAAGCTGATGACGGATATGGCCGGTGTCGCCCAGGGTGCGCGCCGCGAGGTGGAGACGGCATTCCGCGCCCAGGCGGAGCGGTTTCTCGCCGACATGGACCTGGTCAAGCGCGAGGACCACGACGTCGTGAAGGACATGGCGGCGCGGGCGCTCGACCGGCTCGACGAGCTGGAGGCTCGTATCGCCGCGCTGGAGACGTCGGCGGCAAAGCCGCGCTCGGCCAAGGCCAAGGCGGCGGACGACTGACATTTCGCGAATCAGGTCACACTGTCACCCTGCGTCCGTTGCGGGGCGAGCCGGCGGCCGGGCGAGCGGTCGCCGTCCACAGCTTCAAAAGCGTAAAGGAAAAGTGAACATATCCTTGAATTAAGTTCTCCCTATATACTGAAGTCAGGCGGAGATTCGCGGGGCGGCGATGCAGAGGGGCATGAAACGCCATCGCGGCTGGCGGACTTTCGCTTGCGGCAGGTCAAGCATCCTGCGGACCGACATGGTGGCCAGGCGCCGCGGCAGCGCCGCGCATGGCCCGCAAGCCGAGAGGAACCCCCATGAGCCTCATCGACATCGACTTCGAACGGCCCGCCAACCCCGTCGACACGATCGAGCACATCGCCGCCATCAACGACTGGTCCTTCGAGCGCTCCTGCGACGAGGAGATCACGATTTCGGTCGCCGGCCACTGGTGCGACTATCACGTCTCCTTCTCCTGGATGGAGGATCTGGAGGCTCTGCATCTGGCCTGCGCCTTCGATCTCAAGGTGCCGGAACCGCGCCGCACCGAGGTCGTGCGCCTGCTCGCGCTGGTCAATGAACAGTTGTGGATGGGGCATTTCGACCTGTGGAACCGCGAGGGCGTGGTGATCTTCCGCCAGTCGCTGCTGCTGGCCGGCGGCGCGGAAGCGACCTCGAAGCAGATCGAGGGACTGCTCACCAACGCGCTCGACTCCTGCGAACGCTACTACCAGGCCTTCCAGTTCGTGGTCTGGGCCGGTAAAAGCGCGTCCGAGGCGATCGACACCGCCTTGTTCGAAACCGCGGGGGAGGCATGAGTTTTTCCAAGGAGCGCCCGCTCGTCCTTGTCGGTGCCGGCAAGATGGGCGGAGCGATGCTGGCCGGCTGGCTTGCCGCCGGGACCGATGCCGGAAGCATTCTGGTGATCGATCCGAAGCCGTCGGCGGAGCTTCTCGAGATGGTCTCCGCCTCCGGCATCCGCCATGCGGAGGCCGTCACCGACGGGCTGAAGGCCGGCGTGCTGCTGGTGGCGCTGAAGCCGCAGGTGATGGCCGATGTGCTGCCCGGCCTGGCGCCGGCGGTGGATGCGCACACGCTGGTGATCTCGGTCGCCGCCGGCACGCCGGTCGCGGCCTTCCGCAAGGCCTTCGGCGACGTCGCTATCGTGCGGGTGATGCCGAACACGCCGTCCCAGGTCGGCCGCGGCATGAGCGTCGCCTATGCCAATGACAGGACGGACAGCGCGCAGCGGGCGACCGTCGACCGGTTGCTGACGGCGATTGGTGCCTCCGACTGGATCGAGCACGAAGAGCAGATCGACGCGGTGACCGCCGTCAGCGGCTCGGGCCCCGCCTATGTCTTCTATCTTGCGGAGGCGTTGGCGGCGGCCGGCGTCAAGGCCGGGCTGCCCGAGGATCTGGCCATGCGCATCGCGCGCCAGACCGTGTGCGGTGCCGGCGAACTGCTCTATCGCTCCGATCTGCCGGCGGCGGAGCTGCGACAGAACGTCACATCTCCGAACGGAACGACCGCGGCCGCGCTTGCCGTGCTGATGGAGCCGGACAGCGGTCTGCAGCCGGTGATGGACAAGGCGGTGGCGGCGGCGCGCAAGCGGTCGCAGGAGCTTGCCGGCTGACGGGGCGACGGGCGCGATGCGGCACTGCCGCGCATTGCCTGCATTGATGCTCGAAAATCCGGTGCCGGGTCCCTACATCCGTTGGATGTGTTCGCGATCGGCCATCGCAGGGGTGGCGCAGCGCGGTCCCGCGTGATCCGGAGGAGCCCATGGCTACGGCAAAGACCAGGCAGAAGATCGTTTCCAGCTTCCTGTCCCTGCTGGGAGAGAAGGGCTGGCACGGCTTCGAGATGGCGGATGTCGCCCGCGAGGCGGGCGTCAAGCTGTCGGTGCTGCGCGCGGAGTTTCCCGGCAAGACGGCCTGCCTGAGGGCATTCCTGTCCGACATCGACCAGACGGTTCTCGATTCCATCGATCCGGACATGGCGGGCGAGCCGGCGCGCGAGCGCCTGTTCGACGTGCTGATGACCCGCCTCGATGCGCTGTCTCCGCACAGGGATGCGATCCGCGCCCTGCGCAAGGCGGTGCGATGCGATCCGCAGTTCGCGCTGAAGCTGAACAGGGAGGCGGTGACCTCGCAGCGCTGGATGCTGACGGCGGCCGGTCTTCCGGCCTCCGGTCCGCGGGCGGCGGTGATGTCGCAGGCGCTGGTCGTCGCCTTCGGACGGGTCGTCGACGTGTGGCTGGACGACGAGGATCCCGGGCTTGCACGCACCATGTCGGCGCTTGCCCGCCAGCTCGACGAGGGCGAGGTGTGGATGGGCCGGCTCGACCGGGTCGGCAGGTTCCTGAAGCCGCTGCTGTCGCGGGCGCGCACGCGGGGTTCGCGGCAGGACACGCCGCCGCCGGGCGCCGACGGGCCGCAAGACGCGGCGGCTCCTTCGGGGGCTTCCCCGAGCGCTGCCTGACGACTAGAGTGGCGGGAGCGCCGCACAACCGCGCCGGCCGAAAGGCCCGCGCGGGTTTTCACACTCCCGCCTTTTGTCGTTCAGGACATCACCCATCATGACGCAAGACCACGCGGCCGTTTCGCCGGTCCTTTCCTTTGACGATTTCCTCAAGGTCGATATCCGCGTCGGCCGCATTGTCGAGGCAGCGCCGTTTCCGCAGGCGCGCAAGCCGGCGATCAAGCTGGTGATCGATTTCGGAGCCGAGATCGGGCTCAAGAAGTCCAGCGCCCAGATCACCCGGCACTACACGCCGGAAGGCCTGATCGGCCGGCAGGTGCTGGCGGTCGTCAACTTCCCGCCGCGCCAGATCGGCCCGATGATGTCGGAAGTCCTGACGCTCGGGGTGCCCGATGCCGATGGCGAGGTCGTTCTGCTGGCGCCCGAGCAGGAGGTGCCGCTCGGCGGCCGGCTGTTCTAGGGTCAGGACCCATTAATATGGCCGCAATGGTCGTCCTGACGTGCGCGGATACGCGAAGCAGGGCCGCAGGAAGACATAAAGTCTTTCAAGGCCTTGCGACAAAGTAGCCCGTGCAGGTCGGGACGATCCGCAGGACGTCCGATAGACCGGCGACCTGCCGCGTCGAAACCCTTGACCGGGGGGCGACCCCGCTTCTGCGGGCTTCTCCTTGCAGGTCTTGGTCTATCGAACGCCATTGTCGTCATATGAATGGGTCCTGACCCTAGGTCGGCTCCAGACACCTCGTGGTCCAGGCATCCGCCGCCGGCTCCATGTCGAGGATGCGGGCGGGAACCCTCGCCCGGCGGAACACATAGACGGTTGCCGGCGGCAGGTTGGCCCAGATCCTGCGCGTGCGCGTGAAGGTGAGCTGGAGCTTCCCGCATATCCCGCGACGGACGGGAGAGGCAGGGCCGTAGGTGAACTGGATGAAGGCGCCGTCCGGCGCCAGCCGCGCGAACGCAGCATCCAGGATTGCCTCCTGCTCGGCAGCGGTCATCGACAGCAGCGGCAGGCCGGAGACGACCGCGTCGAAGGGACCTCCGGCAACCCCTGCCAGTTCCTGGGCCGGCAGACGGTGCAGCACGGCTCGCGGAAAGCGGTGGGCAAGCAGGTCCGCGAAACGGGGATTGATCTCGAACAGCGTCAGGTCCTGCTCGGCGATGCCGTGGTCGACCAGGCATCGCGTGAAGACACCCGTTCCCGGGCCGAGCTCGGCAATCCGTTTCGCCCGGTGCGGCACCTGCTCGACCATCGCTTTCGCAAGGGCGCGGGAGGATGGGGCAAGGGCGGCGACCTGCCGCGGTTTGCGCAGAAACTGAAGCAAGAAGCCGTCTCGACTCATCTGGTGCTCCCGCAGAATGGGGGTGTCCGGCGCGGTATCGGCCGGTCCGTCAGCGGCTCCGCAGGAGCCGATAGGCGAAGGCGGGAGAGATCCGGTGAACAATCCTCAGCAGCCGGGCCTTCTCGACCCAGATCTCCTTCCGGCCTGCCTCCACTCCACGCAGCAGGTCGGCGGCCGCGCGTGCGGGCGGGTATTTTCGGGCGGCGGAGGGACGTGACAGGCCGGTATCGACCAGCGTCATCACGACATCGCTGACGAGGATCCGGCGGTTTGCTGCATGGCACTGGTCCCGCAAGGCACGCGTGAAGCTGCGCAGACCGGCCTTGGTGGCACAATAGACCGGGGCGTCTTTCTTGGGCGCGACGGCAAGGCCCGAGGTGACGTTGACGATGGCCGCAGACGGGTGGCGTGCCAGCAGGGGCAGGAGGGTGGTCGCCAGTTGAGCGGGAGCCACAAGGTTGACCGCGGTTTCGCGGGCGATCTCGTCGAGATAGGCGGGCGGAGCGGCGGCAAGCTGCTGATGCAGCATGATCGCGGCATTGTTGATCAGGACGCTGCAATCGGGATGGCGGGTGGCCACCCAATCGGCGAGGGCACGAACGCCCTCGGTACGGCCGAGGTCGGCCGCGAAGGCGTCGAGCCTGCCGGGATGCGCCTGGGCCAGATCGTCGAGCGGTGTGATGTCGCGCGCGGTTGCAAGGACGCAGGCGCCTCGGGCGAGCAACTGGCGCACCAGCTCCAGTCCGATGCCGCGGGAGCCGCCGGTCACGAGAACGGTGCGGGAGGCAAGGTTGAAGGGGTTTCTCATCTGCGTGGTCCGGGTGAGGGGAAATCGCTTCGCGTGTCGCCTCAATTATGCGAATAATTGCTCACATTCACACTCGCATTGGGCGCCATGACCGAGCCGGAACTCAGACCGCGCAAAACTCCGCTTCAGACGCGCAGCAAAGCGACATGCGCGGCCGTTCTTGAGGCCGCTGCTCGCATTCTGGAGGCCGAGGGAAGCCACGCCCTGACCACCAACCGGGTTGCGGAGCGGGCGGGCGTCTCGGTGGGCTCGCTCTACCAGTATTTCCCCGGCAAGGAGGCGATCCTCGCCGAACTGATCCGCGGCCTGCGGCGCGATATGGTTCTGACCATGCGCCGGGCGGCGGATCTCGGACGTGAGGAAAGTCTGGCTTCGACGGTGGAACTCATGGTGGCGGCCGCTCTCGAGCACCATCTCACCCGCCCTGAACTTGCCCGGGCACTGGAACGTGTCGAGGCGGAGCTTCCGGTCGATGCGGAAACCCGAGAGCTCAAGGGAGAGTTGCGGAACATTGTAGCGGATGTGCTGGCCGGGCACGGGATCGCCGATGCGGAATCCGTGGCCTTCGATCTCGTCGCGCTGTGCCACGGATTGTCGAGCGCGGCAATCGAGGCGGGGGAGAAGGACATCAACGGGCTGACACTGCGTCTGAAGCGCGCGGTGCTGGGATACTTAGTAGCGGAGCCCGCCGGGACGAGCCGCTGAGCTAAACCGGAATGCGGACGCGGGCGCGCAGGCCGCCCAGCGTCTCGCTTTCGCCCAGCACGATGTCGCCGCCATGGGCGCGGACGATGTCGCGGGCGATGGCGAGGCCAAGGCCGCTGCCGCCGCTGTCGCGATTGCGTGCGTGGTCGAGCTGGTAGAACGGGCGGAAGACGTTCTCCCGTTCCTCGACCGGCACGCCGGGGCCGTCGTCCTCGATGGTGATCGTCAGCCAGCCATCGGCGTTGCGGCCGTCGATGTTCAGCCTGTCGCCGTGCCTTGCGGCATTGGTCACAAGGTTGGTGAGCGCCCGCTTGAAGGCGCTGGGCCGCAGCGTCACCTCGGGCGGACCTTGCAGATGCGAGGTCACCGCCGCGCCGAGGATCTCCGCCTCCGCCTCCAGTTCCTCGAACATCAGGCCGATATCGGTGGGCTGCGCCTGTTCGTCGCCTTCACCGCGGGCGAAGGCGAGATAGTCCTCCAGCATCGTCTTCATCTCGTCGACATCACGCTGCAGGGCGCGCACTTCCTCGCTGGCGGGGAACAGCGCGAGCTGCAGGCGAAAGCGCGTCAGCACCGTGCGCAGGTCGTGGCTGACACCGGCGAGCATCGTGGTGCGCTGCTCGATCTGGCGCTCGATGCGCCGCCGCATCTCGATGAAGGCTTGGGCGGCGCGGCGCACCTCGCGTGCGCCGCTGGGGCGGAAATCCTCGATCGGGCGCCCCTTGCCGAAGCTTTCCGCGGCGGTGGCGAGGCGCTCGACCGGGCGCGTCTGGTTGCGCAGGAACAGCAGCGCGATGACGACGAGGACGAGCGAGGTCGAGACCATCCAGACGATGAAGAAATGCGAGTTGGAGGCATAAGTCTGGCTGCGGCGGGCGATCACGCGCAGCACGCCGTTCTCCAGCTTGATGCGCAGTTCCACGAAGCTGGAGCGGCCGACCGTGTCGATCCAGAAGGGTTTGCCGATCCGCGCGGCGACCTGCTGCGACAGGTAGCGGTCGACGATGTCGAAGAAGGGCTTGGGGCGCGGCGGCGGCAGCGGCTCGGGAGGCAGCAGGGTGATCGCAAGGCCAAGGTCGCTCCGCGCCATCTGGGCGAGGCGCTGGAACTCTTCCTCGCCGGCGCTGCTCTCCGTCAGGCGAACGATCAGCGAGATGTCGCGGACGACCGCGTCCGACAGGCGCTGGGTGACGAGGTTGTAGTGCCGTTCCAGGAACACGAAGGCGAGCACCGCCTGCATCACCACCAGCGGGATGACGATGATCAGCAGGGTGCGGGTGAACAGCCCCTTCGGCATGCGCCGGTAGAGCGCGCGCGCCAGCGCCTGATACGGCGTTGCCACAAGCGCGCCGGCCCGGCGCAGCACGCCGGGAACGGGAAGCTTCGGGAGGCGGGCGAGGGCGCCGCGAAACGCCTGTTTCAATCGCATACGAGCCGGTAGCCGATGCCGCGCACGGTCTGCAGATAGAGCGGGTTGCCGGGATCGGTTTCGATCTTGCGGCGCAACCGGTTGATCTGCACGTCGACCGTGCGCTCGCCAAGGCCGCTGTCGTCGCCGACGATCTCGGTGCGTGGGACGGTCTCGTTGGGCTTTTCGGTGAAGAGGACGAGGATCTCCTTCTCCCGGTCGGTCAGGCGGATGATCTCGTCGCCGCGCCGCAACTCGCGACGGGTCGGATCGAAGACATAGGGGCCGAAGCGGATGTCGGTCGGCACGGCGACATCGGTGGCGGAGCGGCGGCGCAGGATCGCGCGGATGCGCAGCAACAGTTCGCGCGGCTCGAACGGCTTCACCAGATAGTCGTCGGCGCCCGCCTCCAGTCCGGCGATCCGGTCGGCGGCATCGGAACGGGCGGTCAGCATCAGGATCGGCACGTCGGAGCGGGCATGCAGGTCGGCGGCCAGCTCCAGTCCGCTTTCGCCCGGCATCATCACGTCGACCACGAGGAGGTCGAAGGCCAGCCCGTTCATCCGCCGCCGCGCCTCGGCGGCGGAGGCGGCGACGGTGATGCGGAAGCCGTGCTCGGCAAGGAAGCGCTTGAGCAGGGTGCGGATGCGGGTGTCGTCGTCGACCAGGAGCAGGTGCGGCGCGTCATCCTGCACGCCCGCCACCGGCGGCGTGCCGTCTGCCTGGGTCTCGGTGCTGTCCAGCGTCACGGGCTCACCCTCGTTGGGATCTGGCTGTCGATCAGCCGGGCGACGTCGCCGCGCTGATCCGGATCGATCATATGATACAGGAACTGCCGGGCAATATCGTGGCTCTCCGGCGGCATTGCGGCGAGCGCGCGGCGGATGCGGCGGGCCTGCAGATCGGTGAGGCGCGCGGCCAGTTCCTCGCCCTTGGCCGTGGCGAAGAGCAGGCGCTCGCGCCGGTCCTGCGGTCCCGGCTCCTGCAGGATATAGCCTTCCTCGACCAACTGTTTCAGCACCCGGGCAAGGCTCTGCTTGGTGATCTTCAGGATCGCCAGCAGGTCGGTGACCCGCAGGCCCGGATTGCGGTTGACGAAATGCAGCACGCGGTGATGGGCCCGGCCGAACCCGAATTCGGCCAGCGCCGCGTCCGGGTCCGCCGTGAAGTCGCGATAGGCGAAGAACAGCAGCTCGATGAGGTCGATCGGGATCGCCATCGCAGGGGCCGGCTGCCCCTCATCCGAGTCCTGCGAGAAATTTACGTCAGCCATATTGACTTATTTCCGACTGATTGTTACACGTATCCAGTCTGCTGCGAAACGATCGTACGTCATCGCCGTTCAAGCATGGTAGATGTTGTCCATCGGCGTTGCAGACCGTGGCTTTCCGGGCCAGGCGTGCGACTCCGGTGTCGCGCGTGGTCAGGCGCCGAGGGGCCCGTCACCATACAAACAGTTGGCGGGCCGCGCAAAGCCGCGAGGCGGAAGCATATTGCAGTCGTGACGGTGCCGGCGGACCGGCATCTCATTCAAACACAACGCAAACGCAAACGGGACCGAGCCCGTTGCCTGTTTCGGGAGTAGTTCATATGGCGCAGTTGCCCTTTGACCAACGCGAAGGCCACATCTGGTATGATGGCGTGTTCGTGCCCTGGGCCGAAGCCAAGCTCCACGTACTGAGCCACGGCCTGCATT
This sequence comes from Stappia sp. TSB10P1A, assembly GCF_900185725.1. Classification (GTDB taxonomy): domain Bacteria; phylum Pseudomonadota; class Alphaproteobacteria; order Rhizobiales; family Stappiaceae; genus Stappia. Next base: position 121,360 of record NZ_FYAU01000018.1, read on the forward strand.
ATGCCAGCAGCGTTTTCGAGGGCGAGCGCGCCTATGGCGGCGAGGTGTTCAAGCTGGGCGAGCACACCGAGCGCCTGCACGAGTCGGCCCGGATCCTCGGCTTCGAGATCCCCTACAGCGCCGAGACCATCAACCAGGCGACGCGCGAACTGCTGGCAAAGGGCAATCTGGTCGATGCCTATGTCCGCCCGGTGGCCTGGCGCGGCAGCGAGATGATGGGCGTGTCGGCCCAGTCCAACACCATCCACCTGGCGATCGCCGCCTGGGAATGGCCGAGCTATTTCAAGCCGGAAGAGCGGCTGAAGGGCATTCGTCTCGACATGGCGGCCTATCGCCGTCCGGACCCGATGACCGCGCCCTCGCGCTCCAAGGCGGCCGGCCTCTACATGATCTGCACGATCTCCAAGCACGAGGCCGAGCGCAAGGGCTATGCCGACGCCCTGATGCTGGACTGGCGCGGCCAGGTGGCCGAGGCGACCGGCGCCAATGTCTTCTTCGTGAAGGACGGCAAGATCCACACGCCCAAGCCGGACTGCTTCCTCGACGGCATCACCCGCCGCACGGTCATCGACCTGGCCAAGCGGCGCGGCTTCGAGGTGATCGAGCGGGCGATCCTGCCGGAGGAGATGGCGGGCTTCGAGGCCTGCTTCCTCACCGGCACGGCGGCGGAAGTGACCCCGGTGTCCGAGGTCGGGCCGTATACGTTCACGGTCCATCCGATCACCAAGACCCTGATGGAAGACTATCACCTCGAGGTGCAGCCGAAGGCAGCGGTGAAGGTCGCAGCCGCCGGCTGAGACCGTCAGGTACCCCTCATTGAGCGACACTGCGAAGGGCGGCCGGCGGGCCGCCCTTTTGCCTTTGAAGGGGGGCTAGACGGCGAACATCCGTCCGCGTTCGGTCCAGGCGACGACGGCAAGGCCCGACAACGCGAAGCAGGCGAAGCCGAGGGTCAACGGCAGCACCGAGCCGTCGAAGCGGCTGGAGACGAGGTAGCCGAGCGCGGCGCCGCCGCTGGTGGTGACGAAGCCGACCATGGCCGAGGCGGCGCCGGCGATGTGGCCGAGCGGCTCCATGGCGATGGCGTTGAAGCTCGGGCCGATCAGTCCGAAGGAGAAGATGCCGAGCACCAGCAGAGAGGTGAAGACGAAGACGTTGGAGCCGAGGGTCAGTGCGGCGATCACCTGGACGATGTTGAGCAGGGCATAGGCGACCAGGGCCCAGTGCGAGAGCGGCCGCAGGCCGATGCGCTCGACCAGGGAGGCGCTGAGGAAGGACGCGGCGGCGAGCGCCAGACCCATCAGGGCGAAGACAAGCGGAAAGGCCGGGCCGAGGCCGAACAGGTCGACATAGACCTGCTGCGCCGAGGCGATGAAGGAGAACAGCGCCCCGAAAATCAGCGTCGTCGCCAGCATGTAGCCGAAGGTCACCCGGGTGGCGAGCGTGGCGCGGTAGGCGCCGAGAACGGTGGAGACCGAAAGCGGCCGGCGCTCCTCCACGGGAAGCGTCTCGCGCAGCCGCAGCGCGCACCAGCCGAGCATGGCGAAGCCGCCGAAAGTCAGCATCAGGAAGATCGCCCGCCAGGGCGCGACAAGGAGGATCACCTGGCCGATCGACGGGGCGATGATCGGCACGCTCATGAACACCATCATGACGAGCGACATGACCCTGCCCATGCGCGCGCCGGAATAGCAGTCGCGCACCGCCGACACCGCCACCACGCGCGGCGCGGCACAGCCGATGCCCTGCAGCAGGCGGGCGAGCAGCATCTGGTCCATCGAGGCGGCGACGACGCTGAACAGGCCGGCGGCGGCATAAAGCGCCAGTCCGCCGAGCAGGACGGGACGGCGGCCGAAGCGGTCGGACAGCGGGCCGCAGACCAGTTGCGCCGAGCCGAAGCCGATCAGGTAGACGATGACGATCTTCTGGCGTTCGTTGGGATCGGTGATGGCAAAGGCCCGGCCGATGTCGCCGAGCGCGGGGAGCATCACGTCGATGGCGAGGGCATTCAGCGCCATCAGCGCCGCGACGATGGCGACGAATTCCTTGAAGCCGAGGCCATGGCGCGGGCCGTCGAGCGTCGCGACGGGCGTTGCTGTGGAGGTCATGAGCGGTCCGGTCGCGGCCTCCGGACGATGGGGGGGCGCGCCTGTTGGGGGAGACGGGGGGGCGCAGGCCTGTGGAGCGCCTGCGAGGATGGACAAGACATCCTCCCTTATCGGCGGCAGGTCAAGCCTTCCAGCGGTCGGCGTCGCGCGTGTCGCTGTCGCGGGCATCGACCCAGGTGCCGCTGGTGCCGTCCTTCAGGTGCTCCTTCTTCCAGAACGGAGCACGGGTCTTGAGATAGTCCATCAGGAATTCGGCCGCCTCGAAGGCGGCGCGGCGATGGCGGGAGGCGGCGACGACGAGCACGATGTTGCCGCCGGGCTCGATGCGGCCGTGGCGGTGGATCGCCGTCAGCCCGTCGAGCGGCCAGCGGGCGCAGGCCTCACGGGCGATGCGGGTGATCTCCGCCTCGGCCATGCCGGGATAGTGCTCGAGTTCCAGCGCGGCGAGGCGCCCGCCCTCGTCGCGGCACAGGCCGGTGAAGGTGACGACGGCGCCGATGTTCGGATGGCTCTGCCGCAGCCGTTCGATCTCGGCGGCTACGTCGAAATCGCCGCTCTGGATGCGGACGTCCACCGGCGGCGAGGTGTCCTGGTATGACTTCGGCGTGCTGGCCATGGCTGCCTCAGCCACCGGTCATCGGCGGGAAAAAAGCCGCCTCGCGCACGCCGGCAAGCGGCGCGTCGTGCTCGGCATGCTCCTGGTCAAGGGCGACGCGGATGATCTCCCGCTCGGCAAAGGCGCTGGCATAACCCTCGTCGCGGGAGGCGAGCCAGTCGAGCAGATCGGCGACGGTGGCGATGCCGCCCGGCAGGTCCACGATCTCGGCATCGAGGCCGATGCGCTCGCGGACCCAGGCGAAATAGCGCAGTTGCATGGTGTGCTCCGTCCTCGCGCCGGCTTGCGGTTCAGTCCCGCACCAGATGGCCGATGCCGGCCCGGAAATAGTCGTAGCCCGTATATAGCGTCAGCAGGGCGGCGATCCACAGGGCGATCAGCCCGAGCAACTGGGTGCCGGGAAGCACGGCCTCGCCGGCCGGGCCGGCCAACAGGAAGGCCATGGCGACAAGCTGGACCGTCGTCTTCCACTTGGCGAGCCTGGTCACCGGCACGCTGACCCGCAGTTCCGCCAGAAATTCGCGCAGGCCCGACACCAGGATCTCCCGGCACAGGATGATCGCGGCAGCGATCATCGACCAGCCGGCGATGTCGCCCCGACCGGCCAGCAGCAGCAGGCACACGGCGACCAGCAGCTTGTCGGCGATGGGGTCGAGCATCTGGCCGAGGCGCGACTGCTGCTGCCAGGCGCGGGCCAGGTAGCCGTCGAAGAAATCCGTGATCGCGGCGACGATGAAGATGCCGAGGGCGATCCAGCGCGGGCCATGGCCGGGAAAATAGAAGCAGATCATGACCGCGGGCACCGCAAGGATGCGGCCGTAGGTCAGGATGTTGGGAAGGCTCCAGACATGGGATTGAGACATGTCGCTTCAGGGTCTCGCACTGCATGAGTGGCAGGGATTGCTCTGGTCCTTGAAGCATGCGGACCCCATCGCGTCAATCGGCCCTCGGTGCCGCAGGGCCTTGCAAGCCTCTCACCGGTGCCGTGAAACTGCGTGCGGGCGGTGCTCGCATGGGTGTGCGGGCGCGGTATATCTGGGTGCGGTCCAGACAGGTGGCGGGGCGTTGGAATGATCGAGCGGCGGAACGAATTCGGGCAGGCGATCGGGCCGGAGGTTGCGGGCTGGACGGCGCGTCCAAGGCCGCCGCGCGCGGCGATGGGAGGCAGGGCCTGCCGTCTTGAGCCTTTTGAGCCGCGCCATGCGCCCGGTCTTTTTCAGGCCTATCGGGAGGATCGGGAGGGGCGCAACTGGACCTATCTCGGCTACCGCCCCAGCGAGACCGAGGACGAGTTCCAGCGCTTTGCCGAGGCGACTTATTCCGGGGAGGATCCGCTGTTCCATGTGGTGGTGGACGCGGCGACCGGCCGCGAACTGGGGGTCGCCAGCTATCTGCGGATCGACCCGGCCAACGGCGTCATCGAGGTCGGGCACATCAACTTCTCGCCCTTGATGCAGGGCAGCGTGCAGTCCACCGAGGCGATGTATCTGATGATGCGGCGGGTGTTCGACGAGCTCGGCTATCGCCGCTACGAGTGGAAATGCGACGCGCTCAACGCGCCGTCGCGGCGCGCCGCCGGGCGTCTCGGCTTTTCGTACGAGGGCACGTTCCGCCAGGCGATGATCTACAAGGGCCGCAACCGCGACACCGCCTGGTTCTCGATCCTCGACAGCGAATGGCCGCGCCTGCGCGCCGCGTTCGAGGCCTGGCTTTCGCCGGAGAATTTCGATCTGAACGGCCGCCAGATCCAGCGGCTGGAAGACCTCCGCTCGCAGGGCCGATAGGCGCGGCCGACGGGTCGCGGCGCGTTCAGCCGAACAGGCGGTCGCCCTGCTCGTCGATGATCTGGCGGGCCTTGCGCGCGGCGAACTCCGCCGCCTGTTCCTCGCTCGGCATCAGATCGGCGCGGATGAAGTCGTGAGTCTTGGTCTCGCCGTCCTCGAAGGTGCGGCAGATCGAGCCCGCGACCTGCCACTGGCCGTCACGCGCGGTCGGCGCCGGGGTGATGAGGTGGCCCTTGTATTCCTGCGTCTGGTGGCGCGAGGCCGCCGGGGCCTTGTCGCCACCGCCGAAAAGTCCGCCGAAGAGTTTCCCGAAAACCATTGTCCGTCCTTCCCTCACCGTGCCGCGCATGCGGTGTCATGGCCGTGTTCTGTGCCACCGTCAGGCGCCGTCCGCCCCCTCGTTCGTCGCGGCGCCGTGGCCGCCTTCATGCGACAGTTGCCGCCGCGACCAGTGCCGCCGGCACAGGGAGACATAGCGGTCCTCGCCGCCGATGACCACCTGCTCGCCCTGTTCGACGATCCGGCCCGAGCCATCCAGCCGCGCGACCATGGTGGCCTTGCGGCCGCACCAGCAGATCGTCTTGACCTCGCGCAGGGTGTCGGCCAGCGCCAGCAGGGCGGCGCTGCCGGGGAACAGGCGCCCCTGGAAGTCGGTGCGAAGGCCGTAGCACATCACCGGGATGCCCATGTCGTCGGCGACGGAGGCGAGCTGCCACACCTGCGCCTCGGTCAGGAACTGCGCCTCGTCGACGAAGACGCAGTCGAGCGGCCCCTCGCTGCGGCGGGTGCGGATGTGGGCGGCAAGGTCGGTGGTCGCCTCGAACAGATCCGCCTCGGCCGCAAGCCCGATGCGCGAGGCGATGCGTCCGCGCCCCGCCCGGTCGTCGAGCGCCGCCGTCAGCAACAGGGCGGCCATGCCGCGTTCGCGATAGTTGTAGGCCGCCTGCAGCAGGATCGTCGACTTGCCGGCATTCATCGAGGAGTAGCTGAAATAGAGCTTCGCCATGGGTCCGAACAAGGCTGGTGGTGACAGGGAATCGCCCGCTGGGCTTTTCGCATCATGGCGGCTTGCCGCCACCTGCCAGACCGGCAGGAGCGGTTTTGCACAGATTTGGGCGGCGCGGGCGCTATTCGTGGAAGTGGTCGTAGATCGCGCGCGCGACCGATTCCGACACGCCATCCACCGCCATCAGATCGTCGATCCCGGCCTTGGAGACGGCCTTGGCGGTGCCGAAGTGGCGCAGCAGGGCGCGCTTGCGGGCAGGACCGATGCCGGCGATCTCGTCGAGCGGATTGCGGGTAATGTCCTTCTTGCGCCGCGCCCGGTGCGTGCCGATGGCGAAGCGATGCGCCTCGTCGCGCAGGCGCTGGACGAAATACAGCACCGGATCGCGCTCCGGCAGCATGAAGGACGGCTTGCCGGGAATAAAGAACTTCTCCCGCCCCGCATCCCGGTCCGGCCCCTTGGCGATGCCGACCAGCGGCACGTCCTCGATGCCGAGCGCGCTCAGCGTCTCGCGTGCCGCGTTGAGCTGGCCCAGGCCGCCGTCGATGAAGACGAGGTCCGGCCAGGCCGGCAGCGCGCTGGTGTCCTCGGAGATCTCGTCGTCCGCCGCCGCCGCCTCGGGAGCGGGCGTTGCCGCCTTGCGCTCGTCGGCATGCTCCTTGAGCAGCCGCGAGAAGCGCCGCGTCAGCACCTCGCGCATCATGCCGTAGTCGTCGCCCGGAACGAGATCCTGCGAGCGGATGTTGAACTTGCGGTACTGGCCCTTGGCGAAGCCCTCGGGGCCGGCGACGATCATGCCGCCGACGGCGTTGGTGCCCATGATGTGGGAGTTGTCGTAGACCTCGATGCGGCGCGGCGTTGCGGTGAGGCCGAAGGCCTCGCCGACGCCCTTGAGCAGGCGGGCATGGCTGCTGGTCTCGGCCAGCCGGCGACCAAGCGCCTCGCGGGCGTTCTTCAGCGCGTGCTCGACCAGTTCCCGTTTCTCGCCGCGCTGCGGCACGGCCACCTCGATCTTGTGGCCGGCGCTTTCCGACAGGGCGGCGGCGAGCAGCGCGCGCTCCTCGATCTCGTGCGACAGCAGCACCAGCCGCGGCACCGGCTTGTCGTCGTAGAACTGGGCGAGGAAGCTCTCCAGCACCTCGGCAACGCCGAGCGAGCGGTCGGCGCGCGGGAACAGGGCATGGTTGCCCCAATTCTGGCCAGTGCGGAAGAAGAACACCTGAATACAGTATTGCCCGCCATCCTCGTGGATGGCGAAGACGTCCGCCTCCTCCACGTTCTGCGGGTTGATACCCTGGTGCGACTGGATGTGCGAGAGGGCGGAAAGGCGGTCGCGATAGACGGCCGCGCGCTCGAAATCGAGCGTTTCCGCCGCCGCTTCCATCTGCCGGGCGAGATCCTTCTTCACCATCTGGCTGCGGCCGGACAGGAAGGACTTCGCTTCCGCGACCAGGCCCGCATAATCCTCCGGCTCGATCTCGCCGGTGCAGGGGCCGGCGCAGCGCTTGATCTGGTAGAGCAGGCAGGGGCGGCTGCGATTGGCGTAGTAGCTGTCGGAGCAGTTGCGGATCAGGAACGCTTTCTGCAGCGCGTTGATCGTCCGGTTGACCGCGCCGGCCGAGGCGAAGGGGCCGAAATAGCTGCCCTTGCGGCGGCGGGCGCCGCGATGCTTGACGAGGGCAGGGGCCTCGTGGTCGCCGGTGACGAGGATATAGGGGAAGGACTTGTCGTCGCGCAGCAGCACGTTGAAGCGTGGCCGCAGGCGCTTGATCAGGTTGGCCTCGAGCAGCAGCGCCTCGGTTTCCGTGCGCGTCGTCACGAATTCCATCGAGGCGGTCGCCATGATCATCCGCAGGATGCGGTTGGACTGGCCCTGCAGGCGCGTGTAGCTGGTCACCCGCTTCTTCAGCGAGCGCGCCTTGCCGACATAGAGGACCGTGCCCTCCTCGTCGAGCATCCGGTAGACGCCCGGTCCCAGCGGCAGCCGTCGCACGGCATGCGAGATGACGTCGACGCCGCGCGCCTCGGGTCCGAGCGGGGAGGGTTCCGCCTCGAACACGGGCAGGGGCGCGCGCCCGCCGGCGGTCGCGCCAGTGTCTTCCCCAGTGCCTTCCCCAGTGCCTTCGCCCGCGCCGTCACCGTCCTCGGTATCGTCGAGGTCGAACGCCTCTGGCAGGTCGTCGTCCTCGGGCGGGGTGTCGTTCTTGCGTCCGGTCATTCCTCCATGCCTACGACGTCCGGGGTTTCCCAGGCAAGATGTTGACCGCCGTCGAGCGCGATCATCTGGCCGGTGATCGAGGGCGTGTCCCAGAGATAGCGGATCGTTCGGCCGAACTCGTCGAGGCCGGGGCCGCGTCGCAGCAGCACGGCCTCGGCCTGGCGGGCGAAATCGGACGGTTGCTGGCGGGTGTTGGCGAGCGTCGGGCCGGGGCCGATGCCGTTGACGCGGATGCGCGGGGCGAGCCCTTGCGCCAGCGTCTGCGTCGCTGTCCACAGCGCCGCCTTGGACAGGGTGTAGGAGAAGAACTGCGGCGTCAGCTTCCAGACCCGCTGGTCGATGATGTTGACGACGAGGCCGGTCATGCCGTCCGGCAGGGCGTTGGCCATCTCCTGGGTCAGGAAGATCGGCGCGCGGGTGTGGATCGCCATGTGCTTTTCATAGCGGTCTATCTCCAGGCCGCCGATCTCGTCCTTCTCGAAAATCGAGGCGCTGTTGACCAGCAGGCGGACGGGGCCAAGCTGTGCGCGGGCGGCCGCCATGATCCGCTGCGGCGTTTCCGGCCGGGTCAGGTCGCCGGAGACGATGCAGGCGCTGCCGCCGCGTTCGGCGATGTTCCTCGCCAGCGCTTCTGCCTCCGACAGCGAGCGGTGGGCATGGATCGCCAGGCGGAAGCCGTTGGCCGAAAGGTCCTCGGCGATGGCCCGACCGATTCGCAAGGCCGCGCCCGTTACCAGGGCGACGGGCTGCGCGGGATCTGCCGGTGTCTCTGAGGGGGGCGCTGGGGGTGTCTCTGCGGGGCTCTGGGAGACGGGCATGGCGACTCGCTGGATATCGAACGGAACGAACGTCAGCGCAGCTTACGCGATTTCGGCAAGGTCCGATCAGGCGATCTTGCCCGTCTGGAACACGATGAAAATATAGAGGACATAAAGGGCGCTGAGGAGCAGGCCGGCGGGCCAGCGGATCGTGATCCTGAACGCGGCGAAGGCCAGCACGAGAAGGGCGCAGGCAAACATCACCCACAGGTCGAAGCGCAGCACTTCCTCCGGCACCTGCAGCGGCACGACGATGGAGGTGATGCCGATGATCGCGACCAGATTGAAGACGTTCGAGCCGATCACATTGCCGAGCGCCACCGCCGCGTGGCCGCGAATCGCGGCCATCAGCGAGGTCATCAGTTCCGGCAGCGATGTGCCGAGCGCGACGACGGTGAGGCCGATCACCGCGTCGGACACGCCCCAGCTCCGGGCCAGCGACGAGGCGCCCTCGATGGTGAAATGGGCGCCGAGCGGCAGGCCGATCAGGCCGAGAAGGATGAAGAGAACCGCGAGGCCGATATTGTCGGGGACACCTTCCACCTCGTCGAAGGGCAGCTCGCCGTCGGCATCGGCAACCGCTGCGGCGCCGACATTCTGGGCCCGGTGCTTGCGGGTGGCGCGGACGGACTCCCAGAGGAAAAGAGCCAGCAGCAGCAACAGGATCCCGCCGTCGATCCGCGAGATCGGGCTGTAGAAGCACATGCCGATGAAGATGGCGCTGACCGCGACCATGAAGACCGAGTTGCGCACCGCGCCATTCTCGTCGCAGGAGGTCGCGGCGAACAGCGCCGGCAGGCCGAGAACGGCCAGCACATTGGCAACGTTCGAACCGACGACATTGCCGATGGCAATGCCGGACAGACCGTCCAGGGCGGCGCTGAGCGAGATGACGAGTTCCGGCGCGCTGGTGCCGAAGGCGACGATGGTCAGTCCGATCACCAGGGTGGGAATGCCCAACCGTTCCGCAACGCTCACCGACCCCCGAACCAGAACGTCGCCGGCGACGATCAGAACGACGAGACCCCCGACGAGGCTGACATAGTCGATGAGCATGAAGCTGTGACACCCGGTTGAGAGGTGAACTGACGTGCGAGCGTGCTTGGTCGGCAGGGCAGTGCGGCGCCTTGCGGAGCCCGGCTCGACTGCCAACCTGCTGCCTGCCTGAAGCCTGCCCTATATATGTATTCGGCTGCAGATGAAAAGCCCGGCATGCGGGATGCTGCCCTGCGTCCGGGGATAGCCACCCGCCAGCAAACGGTTGCTTCCGGCGGACGTTTCGGGTCTGATACGGGGGCACCGCGTGGTCGGGGGAGACCGTCCGTCATGTCCGCTCCCCTGGTGAAATCTATCGATCCCCCAAGGTAACCAATTGGTTACCACGTCGCCAAAAAATCGACCGCTGCCACGGGATCTCCTCATTTCGTTACGGGCATCGCCACATTTCGCCTCCATAACTTGTTCGTTGGGGGGCCGGACATGTGCTGCGTGCGCGCCTGCATGTCTGATTGATCAACGCGTAACTGGAGTATTCACATGAAGCGTCTAGCTGCTGCCGGTTTTGCTGCGGCCGCCGCCCTTGCGGCGAGTGGCCCGGCATTCGCGGCCGACCTTCCGCAGCCCGTTCAGAGCTACACCTATGCGGACCCGGCTCCGGCCGGACGGTTCGATTGGTCGGGGTTCTACTTCGGTGGGCATCTCGGATGGAACTGGTCCGATTTCCGCACCACCAATGCGGTGACCGGTCGTTTCAACACCCGCGACAACGGTGTGACCGGCGGTGTGCACGCCGGCTACAACTACATGGTTTCGCCGAACTTCCTGGTCGGTGCCGAAGCCGACTTCAGCCTCAGCGCCATCGACAAGTCGCGCACGGTTGCCGGCGTCAACTACAAGACCAGCAGCGACTGGAACAGCACGGTGCGCGCGCGCGCCGGTTGGGCCTTCGACCGCTTCCTGGTCTTCGGTACCGGTGGTCTTGCCATTGCCGATGTGGATGTCCGGGCAAACGGCGCCTCCAAGAGCGTGGCGCGTATCGGCTGGACGCTGGGTGCCGGTGTCGAAGGTGCCGTCACCGAGAACATCACGGCGCGCCTGGAATACCAGTACCAGGACTACGGTACCACGAAGTTCGGGCTCGGCGGCCAGACCTACAGGACCCGTCTGGACAACAATCAGGTCCGGTTCGGCGTCAGCTACAAGTTCTGAGCCGCTTGCGGCACGGACTGCACGACGGGGAGCCACATCGGCTCCCCGTTGTCGTTTCTGCAGGATCCCGCGCCGTTTTACAGTGTTGCGGGCGGGTTGCCTCTCCCCGGCTTGCTTCCTAAGGTCCCGTCGTCACCTCTCCGACTGTTCCCAGCAGACAGGCACCGCGTGTCCCCTCCCTCCGTCAAACCCGCAGGCTTCGCTTTCCTGCCGATGTATGACTGGCCGGAGGTGCGGAGCGAGACCGACCGCTTCTGGTCTCTCCTGCGCGAGGCGCTTCGCGATCACGGCCTCGCCGCCCCGGCGCGGCTGGAGCGCGGGCGCGAGCTTCTGCCGGCCTGGCGCGATCCCGCCCTGTTGATCGGCCAGACCTGCGGGCTGCCGCTGGTGCGCCATCTGGCGGAGGCGGTTTGCGTGCTGGGCTCACCCAACTATGGCCTCGACGCCTGCCCGCCCGGCCACTACCGCTCGGTGGTGGTCGTGCCGCAGGGCAGCGCGGCGGCAACGCTCGCCGATCTGAAGGGCGCGCGGCTCGCCTACAATCATTCGGGCTCGCAATCGGGAGAGGGCGCGCTGCGCCATCTTCTGGCGCCGCTTGCCAAGGGGCGGGCGTACTTCTCCGGCGTGATCGAGACCGGCTCCCACCGCGCCGCCCTGCAGGCGGTGGCCGGCGGGCAGGCCGACGCCGCCACGCTCGATGCCGTGAGTTTCCGTCTGGCGCAGGCGCATGAGCCGGCGGCGCGCAAGGTGCGGGTGCTGCTGGAGACGCCGCCGACGCCGGGCCTGCCGCTGATCACGGCACGGGCGAATCACGCGTGGGTTCCGGTCCTGCGGCGGGCGGTGGTCGCGGCGATCGAGGCGGCAACCAGCGATCTGCGCGCAGCGCTGTCGCTGCGGGGCTTCGTCGCTTTCGATGTCCAGGACTATGCGGTCATCGCCGAGCGCGACCGGCAGGCGGCCGCGCTCGGATATCCCGTATTGGCGTGAGGGGAGGCCTCACGCGGCGATGCGGGTCTCGGCAAAGGCCGGCACGGCCGCCTCGAAGGCGTCGAGCCAGGCGACCAGCTTCGGGTGATCGGCCCGCCAGGCGCCGCCGAAGCGCAGGTCGAGATAGCCGAGCGCGCAGGCGACGCCGATCTGACCGACATCGGGCGTGGCACCGGCCGCAAGCGCCGCCGGCGGGTTCGCCTCAAGAACGGCGAGTGCGCGGGTCACCTTCTCGCCCTGATAGGCGAGCCAGTCGGCATGGCGGCGTTCCTCGGGGCGGAAACGCGCCTCGTAGACCTGCAGCAGGGCGGCATCCATCAGCCCGTCGGCAAGAGCTGCAAGACACAGCACGTCGAAGCGGGCCTCGCCGGTCGGGATGATGCGGCCGCCACCGGCCAGGTGGTCGAGATAGTCCAGGATCACCCGGCTGTCGAACAGCACCTTGCCATCCTCCCGCACCAAGGCGGGGATCTTGCCGAGCGGGTTCTGGCCGCGAATCGAATCCTGCGGATCGAGCGTGTCGGTCATCTCGACCGTGATGCGGTCCTTGAGGCCGAGGACGGCGGCCGCGATCTTGACCTTGCGGCCGAAGGGCGAGGGCGGGGAGGAGCGGAGCACGAGCACGGGAAACCTCCGGTGTTGCTGTGGCGCGGATCGGATGGTGTGGGACTGAAGCCGCAGGGCGCGCCTTGCGGGGGACGGGGAAGGAGTGCCAGCTTTTTTCAGGATGGCATCTCTCTGGTTAACGCGGTTTTGCGTTGTTTGTCCACGGCTTGAAAAACAACAAGGGTTTCAGCACGTTGTTGAGGCGAATTGTCGGGAGCACGGTAAGGTCTCGTTAAAGGGCGGTTTCTAGCGTGGGGATCACCCGGGGATCAAGGGGGGCCGCAAGCGGCCTCTCCGCCTTCTCCCTCACGCGCAAGGGGCCCGACATGCGGCTGTCGCTTCACTCTCCGCTCGGAGCGTTTTGCAAGGCGCTGTTTCTGTCGGCCGCGGTCTACGCGGTGTCCGGCCCCTCGCTTGCGCCCTACCGTCCGGACATCCTCGACGTGCCGCTGAGCCGCTATCATCAGGCGGTGAACGAGGTGATCTCGGACAAGACGCCGGCCCTGGCGATGGTCGCGGACCCCTTGCGCGCCTCGCCGCAGCAGGTCAGGCAGAAGCTGGACGAGATGCTGCGCCGGTAGTCCGATTGATTGGTCGGCCTCAGCGGGGATGATGACGCTGCCAGCGCCCCGGATTTCCAGCGTCGCGGCAGTCTCCGGGTCCCTCGAAACTTTCCAGGCGGAAGGCATGGTCCTGCCACGACCAGGCGGCGCGATAGCCGCAGGTCCGGTCCGACGGGCCGGCATAGTCGGCCCGCAAGGTTCTCGACACATCGTCGAAGCCGACATTGGCCAGCAGGTCCGTGCCGATCCAGCCGAAGCGCGGGTCGTGCAGGGCGAAGAACAGGGTTTCGAGGCCGCCGATCTCGCCGGTGTCGCGCAGGTAGAGGCGATAGGTCACCGTTCGGCCGGACACCGTGCAGGGAAGGGCGTAGAGCACTGCCGTCTGCCCGAGTGCGGCGATGGGGATGTCGACGTCGCGGAAGGCGCTGCTGTCGGTACTCTCGCAGTCGCTGGTGCGGGCGTGGCGTTCCAGCACCGCATAGGGAATGCCGAGAGCGGCAACCGCTTCGCTGCGCGAGGGAGCGGCGACTTCCGCGAGCGCCGGCGCGGCGACCGGCGGCGATGCGGCAAGCTCCGCCTTGCCGGCCAGCGCCTCCAGTCCTGCCGTCAGCCCGTCCAGCGAGAACACCGCGTCATGCGCCTCGGCCACCGCGTCGAGATAGGAGATGCGTAGGCGCGTACCCTTGCGCATGGCCGCCAGGAGCTTGCGCCCGGCCGCGCCGTCGGTGACGAAGAGGCGGCGGACGTCGCCATGCAGCGCGAACTCGCCGGGGCGCAGCACATGCAGCAACTGGCTATCGACCTCCCATTGCATGGCGCGGCCGTCATCCGGGCGCGGCCCGCGGGAGGCGAATTCCAGCGCCAGAGCCTGGCCGCTGGCGGCGAGCGCCAGGGTGAAGCGCGGTTCGCCGGTCACCTCCTCGCGGCCCTCGACGGACAGGCGGCAGGCCTCGCGCGTCGCGCAGTCGAGCCGCCAGTCGCCGAAGGCCTCGGCCAATGCGGCGGCGGGCGGCATCCCGGTGGCTAGGCCAAGGGCGAGGACGGCCGCGCGCGCGGCCCGGCCTGGGTGAGGGTGGCAACGGTCAGCGAGCGGGGGGAGGGACATTGATTTGCCTCTGGGTGCAGCCGCGCCGGTCGACCCAGCGACAGGAGCGGAACTGGAGATCCCGCGTCAGGCAGACCCGCACCTCGCTCAGCCGCCCTCCTTCGCAGGTGACGGCGATGGCATTGTCGCGCAGGCCCGGATTGGCGAGGCGGAAGGCGGTTTCCACCGCATCGGGCGACATCTGCCCGCCGGCCGCCGTGGTGGCGAAGGCGGCGGGGATCTTCACCCTGGCGAAGGCCCGGCGGGACAGATCGAAATAGGCCTCCGCCTCCAACCCGCTGCAACTGCCGTGCTTGCGCCACTGGTGACGGACCAGCCCCCGGCTCGGCATGATGTCGAGCATGCGCTCGATGGTCTCGCGCGACAGGTCGCTGCCCTGCGGCAGCCGGCAGAACTCCGGGTAGCCGCGCTCATATTGCGGCCACAGCCCATGCAGCACGAAGCGGAAGGGCCGCGCCGCCCGGCATTGCATCGGATCGGCGGAGCGACCGGCGCGGGCGCAGTAGGAGGGCGACCAGGACAGGGCGAGGACATAGTAGTCGAAGCGGCCGGCGTCTCGCGCCTCGACCTGCGCCGCGCCCGTCAGCAGGCAGGCGAGCGCCAGCAGCAGCACCGCGAAAGCCGTGCCCCGGAGGTGGACACGCACCTGCCGGAGCGGCGCAGGGCCGGGCTGTCGCATCGCGCCTATCCCGCCGTGTCGGGGCCTGCTCAGTTGGGACGAACCGTCCGGCAGCGGGCGTCATAGACCCGCCAGGGATCGAGACCGGCGACGCAGGCCTGCAGGTTCCACGAGACGCCGACGAAGCCGCTATGCTCCATGATCGCGTAGTAGACGCGCCGCTCGTGGCCATCGCTCATCCGCGCCCGGGCCTCGCAATAGCGGCGGGCATAGGGGCTCGGCTGGTTGACCCTGTAGCCGGTCTCGACGATCCGGTGCATGTCGCGGATCTTGAGGCCGCGGCCATAGTCCGGATCGGCGCGGGCAATGTGGCCCATGACGGCGCCCTGCACCGACATCGCCTCGCATTCGGGCACGCGCGGGTCGCTGTTCCAGGAAAAGTAAGGCCGCTCGCCGGCGGTTGCCGGCAGGGCCAGCAGGGCGGCCAGCGCGGCGCCAGACAGGCTGCGCAGAAGCGGGCGGATGATGGCGGTCATGCGGCGGTCTCCTCGGGGCACGTCTGAGCTTGTGGACGATGCGTCAGCGGGCAGCCCCGGTCAAGCGCCCGTCGCACTCGCGCCCGCCGCCATGTCCGGCTATTCGCCGGTCAGGTCGAAGACCTTCCACTCGGCACCGCGCCCCTGTTGCAGGGTTTCGGTCAGCCAGGGCAGCAGGATTTCCAACTCGCCCTTCAGCACCCATGGCGCGTTGATCATGATCAGCCCGCTGCCGGCCATCGGCTTGTCCGGCGCGGGACGTCCGGCGAGATGCTCGGCGACCGAGATCCGGGTGATGCCGGAGACCGACATCGCGTCGTAGAAGCGCTTGATCAGCTTGCGGTCCTTGATCGGATACCAGGCCATGTAGACGCCGGTACCGAAGCGCCGCCAGGCCTTGTAGAGGCCCGAGGCGAGGCGCTCGAACTCGTCAGGCTCCTCGAAGGCGGGATCGACGACGATCAGCCCGCGCTTCTCCTTCGGCGGCACGAAGCTCTTGATCGCATGCCAGCCGTCGAGCTCGATCACCTTGGTGTGGTGATCGCCGTCGAAGAGCTCGGCAAGCTTGGCGGCATCGAGCGGATGCAGTTCCGTCGCCGTCAGCCGGTCCTGGTCGCGCATCAGCTTGCGGGCGAGCAGCGGCGAGCCGGGATAGAGCGTCAGCCTGCCGCTTCCCCCCTCCGTCCAGCCGTTGACCTCACGCACCACATCGAGCCAGGGCGCGAGCAGGTCCGCGACCTTCGGCGGCTGCGGGGTTTCCAGGACCCGGGCGATGCCCTGTTTCCATTCGCCGGTGCGCTGGGCATCGCCCTTGGTCAGGTCGTAGAGCCCGAGGCCGGCATGGGTGTCGATGACCCGGAACGGTGCATCCTTGGTTTTCAGATAGGTGAGGATGCGGGCGAGCGTCGCGTGCTTGAGCACATCGCCGATATTGCCCGCATGGAAGGCGTGCCGATAGTTCACGCTGAAGCTCCTTCCTGTTCCGCGAGCGTCACCGCCCGGGCCAGATAGACGACCGCCTTGTCGCCATGATCACTCGCGCCGATCTCGGCGAAGCCGAGCCGCTGGTGGAAGCGCAGCGAGCCGGGATTGGCCGGCCGCGTGTTGACCTCGCAGGCGAGCGGCAGTCCGGCCCGCTCGGGATCGGCCGCCAGTCGCTGGAGCAATGCGCGATAGAGCCGCTCGCCGGTGCCCGAGCCGCGCGCGGCAGGTGCCAGCGCGATCCGGTCGACATAGGAGAACCGTCCGAGGTTCTGCTTCAGCCAGGCGAAGTTGCGGCTGTCATAGTCGGCGGTCTCGTCGAGGCAGACCATCAGGCCGACGAGGCCGTCGGGCCCAGTGGCCACCAGTGTGTGGCGGCTCTGTGCCGCCAGGGCGCGCAACTCGTCCGGGGTCAGGCTGTTGACGGCCGGCAGGCTCGCCTCGTTGGCGGCGAGCGCGGCGTCGGTGTCCGCAGGTGTGAAGGGGCGAATGTCGATCATGTCCGGTCTATGGCTGCTTGCCGCGCGGCTTGCAAGTCTTCCCGTTGCGCGAACCTCGGCCGCGAAGTCGGCCGAAGGCACGGCCGGTTCCGGTGCCCCTCGGGAGGCAGCCGGCGGAGCGACGAGGCTTCGGGGGCGGGCGAAACGAAAGACGGCGGCCATCGCTGGCCGCCGCCATGTCGGTTCGCAAGGGTGCCGCAGGCCCGAGCGCGCGGCAGTTCCTTGCGAAGGTTGGCACGTCGGAAGGTCGCTCAGACCTCCTCGCCGCCGCCTTCCTCGATCTTCAGTTCGACAGCCTTGGGCCCCTTGCCGTGCCGGTCCGGCTCGGTCTCGAAGGAGACGCGCTGGCCGCTGTCCAGGCTGGTGAGGCCGGAGCGCTCGACCGCCGAGATGTGCACGAAGACGTCCGCATCGCCATTGTCCGGCATGATGAAGCCGAAGCCCTTGTCGGACTTGAAGAACTTCACGACACCGGTCTGGCGCGGGCCACGCTCGGCCGGAGGGCCGCGCCGGGGACCGCGATCGCCGCCTTCGCGGGGGCCGCCGAAGCCGCCGCCGCGCGGGCCGCGATCACCGCCGCCGCCAAACCGGTCAGCCGGCGCATAAGGCTCTTCCGGCGCAAGGCCCGGCTCCGGGGCAGTCCAACCGGCTTCTCCGAAACTGTCACGCCGTCCGCCGCGTTCGGGCTTGTTGCGTTTGCCATGGTCGAAACCAGCGTCGAACTCGTCCCCGTCCCCACCATAGTCCTTCGAACCGCCGCGCCGCTTTCCCTGCCGACGATTGTCCGAACGCCAGTCTTCCATGTTCACATCACCTTGTAACGGCCTGCCGCAGCAGCAGGCTCGCAGATCACCATCTTCCGGCGCAGGGCTGCCTTCTCAGTCCTTGCCACGCCAGGGTCCACATGCGGCTGCCCGCCACATCGCCGCGCCCGATTTCCCCAAGGGAAAACCGTCGCGAGCGTGCAGCGTGACCAATTTCGATGACTTGTGTCTTGCCGAACTGCCCGAACTTATGCTTTCGGCACCCGCGCACCGCTCCAGCCTTGCCAACCGCGTGAATATCATACGGTCTCAGGCGCCTTTCGGGCAAGGAAAACCCTTGCAATCCGCGTGTGTGACGGTTTTTTCCGAAGGAGAGAGGCTGCAGCGCGGCATTTGCCCTGCCGGAAATGACAGGACAGGCGGCGCGGGCCGGGCATTTCCGTCGCCGGCGGTTGCCAGACCGGCAGCCGACGGGTTACCTGAGCGCGTGTCAGCGGCCCCGTCAGGGCGAGTGTGCCGCGCCAGCGTAACCCCCAACATGGGAGCCGTCATGTCGGAACCGCAGGGCCAGGAGCCCCCCATCCAGATCATCGTCATCCCGGTTACGGCCTTCCAGCAGAACTGTTCGGTGATCTTCGACCGGGAGACGAAGGCCGGGGCGGTGATCGACCCGGGCGGCGATGTCGAGCGGATCCTCGGGGCGCTGGCCGAGCACGGGGTCAAGGTGGAGAAGATCGTGCTCACCCACGGCCATATCGACCATGTCGGCGGCGCGGCGGACCTTGCCGAGCGGCTGGCGGTGCCGGTGCTGGGGCCGCACGAGGCGGACCGGCCGCTGCTGGAGCGGGTCGAGCAGCAGGCGCGCGAGTTCGGCGTCGGCGAGGCCCGCTCGGTCGAGCCGGACACCTTTCTGTCGGAAGGCGACGACCTGACCATGGCCGGCCGCAGCTTCCAGGTGCTGCATTGTCCGGGCCATGCGCCGGGCCATCTGGTCTATTTCGACCCGGAGCTGCGCTTTGCGATTTCCGGCGACGTGCTGTTTGCCGGCTCCGTCGGGCGCACCGACCTGCCGGGCGGCAATCACGAGACGCTGATCGCCTCGATCCGGGACAAGCTGCTGCCGCTCGGCGACGACGTGACCTTCCTGCCCGGCCACGGTCCGGCGTCGACCATCGGCCACGAGCGGCGCACCAATCCGTATCTGAGGTGAGGCGGCTCCGCGCCCGGTGCTCGGCGGCGGCTACAGAAGCCTGCGCAGGACCTCGATCCTGTCGTTTACCAGCCAGCCATAGTAGTTCTCGACCGGCCAGGGCTGGGTGCCGGCGGCGCGCCGGCGCCGGTATTCCGCGGCGCGCGACCAGGGGTCGCCGAGATTGTAGAGCGTCGACGTGATGCCAGGGTTCTTCGAGATGTCGACATTGGCGACCGACTTGTAGGCGTCGATGGCATCGCGCAGGATCGCCGCCATATAGTGGAGCGAGCGGCCCGGATCCATCGCCGCGCGGTAGATTTCCTGCTCGTCGCGCGGCGACAGTTTGGCAAGGCCGCTGGTGCTCGCCACCTTGTCGCTCATCATCAGCACGGTCAGCGGCGAGAGCTGCCCGAGCCCGAAGCTCTGGCCGGCGAAGAGCGGCTGGAAGAACGCCTCGTTGAAGGTCTTGTCCGGATAGCGGATGCCGTCCACGCGGTTGCCGCGGAAGGTGGCGTTCCAGACCCGCTGGTAGCAGTTCCACAGCGTGTTGGTGTCCCTGCGCCCGGCATTGCAGCGCTCGAACTGCGGCCGTTCGACGAAATCCTGCACATGCTCGCCGCCGAGCGAGAATTCCATGCGGATCCCGGCATAGCTGAGCGCCTTGACGTAGTAGGATTGGGCGCTGTCCAGGCTGTCGTAATTATAGGTGTGCTCGCCGACGATGGCGCCGAGCATGTGCACCGGATCGATGCCGTAGAGATCGGCGACGCGCTTGATGTCGCGGATCAGCCGGGTGTCGCGGCGCAGCACCCCGATGATCCGGTCGAACTTGGCCTCATAGCCCGATCCGCCGGCGGCGGTGCGCCGGGCGGAGGCGAAGGGGATGCGCGGCTGCGCGGCGGAGCGGTTGCCGGGCGGCACGGTGGTCGCGGCCTGCGCCTGACCCGTCATCGACGGCAGGCCGCGCGGCCCTTCGGGAGCCGGCACGAAGGCCAGCAGCATGGTGGCGAGCGCCGCGTTGACAGCCGCTTTCCGGCTTCGGGCAAGAAGTCTGCTCATGGTCGGCACGGCGGTCCGGCGCTGGGGATTTTGGAAGCCCTGTCCATATACCGGGGGCTTGCTTCGTGGGAAGGCTTGTCTCGCATTTGTCGTCCGGCCGGAGAGAACATTTCGCAAGGTGTTGCCTTCGTCCCACGAAGGGGTGGCTGTGGAGGGCGGAAACGGGGTCATGCAGGGTGCGATGTCCGGTCTGGAGCGGCGGGGTCGGGTTCGGCGAGCGGCGGCGGATCGGGCGGATCCATCGCCGTTGCCGCCGGCCCCATCAGCAGGTGCACAGAGCCGGGCACGCCGAATTCGCGCAAGTACCCCTCGTGGCGATGCAGGCCGCACGTCTCGCGCTGGATCAGCACGTTCCACAGTGCCTCGCCGGCCTCGGCATGGCGGCGGCGCCAGTGCCGGCGCGCCTCGTCGCGCGTCTCGCGCCCGGCTTCGTGGAACCGGCGGGCGGCGCTCTCCAGCCGCTCCAGCGCGCTCGCCAGCGCCCGGTTGAGCCGCACCAGCGAGGCGACACGCTCGGCCGCCGCTTCCTCGCGGAAGGGATCCTGGAGCAGGTCGTCCGCGCGGCGCGGCCGCAGGCTCTGTGGCGGTCGCAGGGTCATCGGGCACCGGCCTGCAGGTATGCCGGCGCTGCGTGGACGACGCCGCCGCCGAGGGCACGGGCGACGCCGGTGGTGGTCGGAAAGCTGATCGGCAGGGCCCGCAGGGTGCGGGCGGCGAGTAGGGCGAAGCACTCGGCCTCCACGGCATCGCCGCGCCAGCCGAGATCCTCCGACATCAGCACCTCGACACGTGCGCGCTCGGCGATCTCGCGGCGCATGACCGGGTTGTGGCGGCCGCCGCCGCACAGCACCAGCCGCTGCGGGCGCCGCGGCAGGCGGGCGAGCGCCCTGTCGACCGCGCCGGCGGTGAAGGCGGTCAGCGTCGCCGCCCCGTCCGCGTCCGACAGGCCGTCGGCCATGGCCGAGGTGAAGTCGTTGCGGTCGAGCGACTTGGGATAGGGGGCGGCGAGATAGGGATGTTCGAACAGGCGGGCGAGCCGCGCCTCGTCGACCCTGCCGGTGGCGGCGATCCGTCCGTCGCGATCCATGCCGCCGAGGCCCTTGCGGCCGATCCAGTCGTTGAGCGGCGCGTTGGCCGGGCCGGTGTCGAAGGCGTGCGGCACGCCGTCCGCATCGACCCAGGTGATGTTGGCGACGCCGCCGAGATTGAGCACCGCGGTCTCGGGGCCGGCATCCGCGCGCTTCAGCAGGGCGGCGTGGTAGATCGCGGCCAGCGGCGCGCCCTGGCCGCCAGCGGCCATGTCGGCGCTGCGGAAATCGTTGACGACCGTGATGCCGAGCCGGCGGGCCATGTCGGCGCCGTCGCCGAGCTGGCGGGTGCGGCCCTTGCGGCCCGGCGTCGGCGCGCGGTGCAGCACGGTCTGGCCGTGGAAGCCGATGGCGGCGACCTCCGCCCGCGGCAGGCCGACCTCATCGAGAAACCTGGCGACCGCCTCGCTCTGGGCTTCGGTGACACGGGCCTCGGCCTCGGCGAAGATCGCCGGCTCCTCACCGGAAAACCCCCAGTCGGCCGCCTGTGCCAGGGTCTCGACCAGCAGGGGCCTGAGGCCGTCCGGATAGGGCGCCAGCGTCCAGGGGCCGAATTCGGCGATGCTCTCGCCGTCGCTGCGCAGCAGCGCCACGTCGATATTGCCGTCCAGCACCGTGCCGGTCATCAGCCCGACGGTCCATTCCTGCCGGATCATCCTGTGGCTCCCGTGGGACAGGGCTGCGGCGGCCGGTCGGTGGCATTCCGCCGGTCGGATCGTGCCTGTGCCGTCATGTCTGTGGTGGTCCCTGCTCGCCTCGTGACTGTAGCATGAGAATGCGTTTGCACGGCTGGCCGCGAAGTGACCTGTGTCACGTTCCGGTGAGGGCCGCTACTGCGCCTAGTCGCGGCACAGGCGGTAGCGTTCGGCCAGCCGGTCGTTGAGCGCGGGATCGTCGGGGCGGGCGAGCAGCGCCGCCCAGGTGCCGTCGGCTTGCAGCGCCTCGACAGTGCAGGTGCAGGTGCTGCGGCAGGCGGCTTCCTCGCCGGTGAGGGTGCAGCTCTGGACGCATTGCTCGACAAAGGTCGCGGCGGCGCGGTCGGGCGTCAGCCCGAGACTGGCCGCGGTCCACACCAGGCCGAAAAGAATTGGCTGGTGCACGAGGTAAAAGAGCAGCGAGTGGCGGCCGGCAAGCGCGGCGAGACGGGCGGGCGCCCCCCGCGCGGTCCAGTGCGACAGCCGTGCGAAGACACCGGTGGCAAGTCCCACGCGCGCCGCGACGATGCCCGCGAGGATCGGCGCGATCCACGGCAGCAGCGGTACATAGTCGACCGACAGAGGCGGGGCGGCGACAAGGCCGCTCCACATCAACCAGGCATCGCCGGGAAAGCTCACGCTGACCAGGTGCGGCAGCGCCAGCGCCGCAAGGGCGAGGCCGGTCACCAGCCACAGCGGTGCGCGCAGGGCCGGCAGCGCCAGCAGCGATCCGGCGGCGATCGCGTGGAGGATGCCGAAGCGCACATACTGGTCGCCGAGCGCCGCATAGGTGGCCAGGCTGATGGCGGCGGCGGCCAGCGCGATCCGCCCCGCCCGCCGCAGGGCATGGCGGGGGCGCAGGCCCTCGCGATAGGCCAGCGCCAGGCCGACGCCGACCAGGAACAGGAAGCTTGCGGCGATGGCCATGGCGAAGGCCCGCCAGCCGATGGCCGAATCGACCGGCCAGTCGACGACGCCGAACCATTTCAGGTCCCAGGAGAAGTGATAGACGGCCATCGTCGCGAGCGCGAGCCCGCGCGCCGCGTCTAGGGCGTCGATCCGTCCGGGGGAGCGGCCTGCGGGGGGCGGGACGATGTCGGTCACGGCAGTTCGTCTCCTGTGCGACGGTCGGGCCGTTTCCTCAGGCGGAGGTCGCCGGCTCCGGTTTGGCGGCAGCGGTCGGCGCGAGGGCGGGCGCGAGGGTGGGTGCGGCAGGCGCTGCCCGCCGCGGGCGGGCAAGCATCGGCACCAACTGGACGGCGAGGATCGCGGCGAAGATCAGCGCACAGCCTGCAAGCCCCGTCGGTCCCAGCCGCTCGCCCAGCAGCAGCGCGCCGAACAGGGCGGCGAACAGCGCCTCGGAAGACAGCAGGATCGCGGCATCGGCCGCCCGTGTCCAGCGCTGGCCGATGGCCTGCAGGGTGAAGGCGAGGCCGCCGGAGACGAGGCCCGTGTAGAGCAGCTCTGGCCAGGCCGCGAGCACGGCCGCAAGGCTCACCGGCTCCAGCAGCAGGCCGGGGATAATCGCTGCCGTTCCCACCACGGCGAACTGCCAGACCGACAGCAGCACGGGCCGGGCGCAGTGGCGCACGACGCTGCCGATCAGCCCGACATGCAGGGCGCAGAAGACCGCGCAGATCAGCATCAGCAGATCGCCGGTGGTGAGCGCGGAAAGCGCGCCGCCGCCGAGCAGGTAGATGCCGGCGAGCGTCACCAGCGAGGCCGGCCAGACAATCGGATGCGGCATTTCGCGGAAGGCTGCCAGCGCCACCAGCGGCGTCAGCACCACATAGATGCCGGTGAGAAAGCCGGCATTGGTGACGGTGGTGGTGAGCAGACCCACCTGCTGCAGGGTGATCGCCGCGAAGAACACCAGTCCGAGCCCGGTGAAGGACGCGGCGCTGCGCAGGTCCAGCGGCCGGTCGCGGCGCAGGCGCGCCTCGGCCAGGGCGAAGGGCAGGACGGCGAGCGCGGCCATCAGGAAGCGGAGGCCGGTAAAGGTCAGGGGGCCGAGATGCTTCATCGCCGTCGCCTGCGCGACGAAGGCGGAGCCCCAGATCAGGGCGGTCAGAAGCAGGAGGGAATTGGCAAGGGTGCGGCTCATCAGCTTGCGCTATCGGAAAGCGGAGCCCCCTGCAAGCGGGTTGATCCGACGCGCGAAATCAGCCGTTGGGGAAGGCGTAGCAGATGATCAGGGTCAGCAGCAGGGCGGCGCTGGTCACGCGCAGGGCGATGGGCCAGGGGGAGGGCTTGGCGCTCGTCAGCATGTCGGCATAGGCACCGGCTTTTTCGTCGTTCTGGCTGCGATCCGTGAAGCTCATGCGGTGTCTCCGACCTGTTTTCGCGCCATCGGAGAGTTAACCGTCATGGTTAACAATCTGTAAACCCCCCGGTGGCGCGGCAGGCACGGATATCCAGAGAAAAGGCTGGCGCCTGTGGAGCGGGTCGACCCTAGAGGTCGAGAGCGTCCAACCCCGCCTCCAGGTGATCGGCAAGAAGTGGCATTCCGATCAGATACTTGGCGGTTGATCCAAGGGCACGGTCGCGCGCATCCTCGACAGCCTGGTCGAAGTCGTCCGCCTCGTAGTCGCCGCGGCCGATCCAGACGGTGGCGACGAGTTCGGCGGCCTCATCGACGTTAAGATCTTCGATGAGTTCCCTCAGTTCCTCGGCCGACAGGTCCTCGGTTTCTTCTTCGGCGAGGCCGTCATGGGCATGGGTGTCCTGCAGGGTGTCGACGTCGAACTCGATCTCCCGGTCGCGGCCGTCGTCATAGCCGCCGTCCAGCGCCGATGCGGATGCGGCGCGGGCCTTCTGCACCAGCATGCGCATGGTTGCCGGGGAAAGTGTCAGGTTGACCGCCATGGCTCGAACTCCGCTCCCGTCGCAAGGGGAACCGGACCCCGCCCGCACGGGCCGCGTGCGATGCACACCAGCTCGTGGCCCCGTGGGGCGCCTGTCGGCCTGCCTCCGGAATCCGTCCCTGTCAGGACCATTGCCGTTCCCCGCCGCCGGATCCTTGATCCATCGCAAGATCCGGGGCGTGGGGGGATACGGCCCGTCCCTGCAAGAGCCTACGCGCTGGCAGGGCGCTTTGCCAATGGTGGAAAGAACGAGGCCGAAAGGACGGCCGCATGCATGTTCAGCGGGAGGGGTCGGCAGGGGCGGCGGCCGAGGCCAGATCCTTGAGGGCCAGATCCTTGAGGGCCAGATCCTTGAGGGAATGGGTCAGCGGCTCGCCGAACACGGTCAGCGTGCCGGCGAAGAGCAGGCCGATGCCGATGGCCGCGGCGAGCAGGAGGGCACCATGACCCTCGTCGCGGCGGTTCTGCGCGGGCATGCGGTCGGCAAGGCTGGGCGACGGGCTGCGCATCAGCGCTCTCCCCGGGCGTCGGAGCGCAGGCGGCTGCCGCTCGCCAGACCCTGCGACAGGCGCTTGCCCAGCATGGTCACCAGAACGAGCATGCTGCCGAAGGCGAGAAGCAGGACACCCATGGTCCAGTCCTCGACGAAGGAACTGCCGGAGGCACGGGCGCTGGAGGCGATCAGCAGGGCGGGGAGGGCGCCGAGCACGGCAACCGCGAGGGCATTGAATGTCCTGCCGAAGCGGGAGCGGGATGACCGGGTACTGGAACGCATGACTTATCTCCGACCAAACGGACGTGCCTGATGCTGGCAAGGTGATCGGCGAGTTGGACTTCCCCAAGCCGCCTTTCAGGCACTTCCGGTGTCATTTCGCGGCAGAACCAAGGCAGGGCCGATCTTCGGGTTCCGGTCAATTTCGAGCTTCGGCTTTACCGAATCTCAGGAGCTCCCGGTCAGGATGGAAACCAGACAGTTAGAGGTCCTGTGCGCGCCGGCCCCGGCTCGCCCGCAAGCAACCGGAAAAGCCAAATGGATGCAATGGAGAAGAGCGCCCGCCCGCCTGAGGTTGGAGACCCGGACGGCGAGGCTGTCGTGCGGCCGGTGCCCGGCGCAAGCGGGGCGCCGGCAATGTCGATCGCTGGCCTGTCGTTCTTCATGGTCGATATCCAGGCCAAGCGGGTCGTCTGGCTGGAGCCGCGCTCGCTCGATTTCGAACACCGCTCGGGACTGAACGAGGCGTCGCTGTCGACGGCCATGCGCCATATGGCCCAGAACGACCAGAAACAGATCCTCGGGCTGATCCAACAGGCGGTGAAAGGCGGATCCGCCGGGCCGATCGAACTCGGCGGCGACGATCTCGGCGCGGGCCTGTCGCTGGTCGCGATGCGCTATCAGGCGGAGGGCGGGCGCACGTTCGTCATCGCGGTCTCCGGCTCGGAGGTCGAGGACGAGGCCAACGGCACGGCGGTGCGCGGTGTCGCACCACTGATCCGGCATCTGGTGGAGGACAGCGAGAAGTCGGTGCTCGTCGTCGACAGCTTCGGCTACCTGCGCTACGCCAACGATGCCTTCAACAAGCTGTTCGAGATCCCCGACGCCTCGCTGTGCATCGGTCGCAACATTGCGCATATCCCCAACCGGGTCGGCAAGACGCTGGCCTCGGTGGTGCTGACGGCGCTGGCGCGGCGCGCGCCGATGGACGGCAGCAAGCGGTTCTTCCTGGCGAGCGGCGATTCCTTCACGCTGAACTATGACGTGATCCCGTTCCGCGTCTCGGCCGGGCTCGGCGGCATCGTCTTCTCGGCCACCAAGGTCAAGGAGCGCGGGGTCGACTTCCAGCAGATCTTCAACTGCGTCTATGCGCCGATGCTCGTCGTCGATGTCCGCACCCGGATGCTGGTCTCGGCAAATAACGCGGCGCGCAAGACCTTTGCCGTGACCGAGCAACTGATGGAATCCGCGCCGATCACCGAGACGATGCTGCATCCCAAGACCTTCGTCACGCTGGTCGATCACGCCCGCAAGGGCGGCAACACGCCGCTGCAGGCGACCGTGAGCGGCTTCGACGGAGTGACGCGCAGCAAGCGCATGCGCGTGATGCTGATCGAGAGCGGGCCGACGCATTACCTGCTGATCGAGACCAAGCACTAGCTTACGCCGGGCCGCGTGGCCCGGCTGCGTTCGCAACGGCCGACGGGATAGATGGCAAAGCGATCCTCGGGGCGCGCCGGGTCGCTGTCTTGCGCACAAAACCTTGGCGGTGCGCGCCATCTTCCCTTGCGTGGCCGGGGTGCGGGAAGTAGTCTCCCGCGCGCTTTCAATCCCTGCCTTATCGGGCAATTGCCTCATCGGGAGAGCATCATGGGCTTCATTGCCGACGCACTTTCGCGCGTCAAACCGTCCGCTACCATCGCCGTGACCAACAAGGCTCGCGAACTCAAGGCCGCCGGGCGCGACGTCATTGGCCTCGGCGCGGGCGAGCCCGATTTCGACACGCCGGAGAACATCAAGGCGGCGGCGATCGCCGCGATCACCGAAGGCAAGACGAAGTACACGGCCGTCGACGGTATCCCCGAGCTGAAGGCGGCGATCTGCGCCAAGTTCAGCCGTGAGAACGGTCTGACCTACGAGCCCTCGCAGATCACCGTCGGTACCGGGGGTAAGCAGGTGCTGTACAACGCGCTGATCGCCACCATCAATCCGGGCGACGAGGTGATCGTTCCGACGCCGTACTGGGTTAGCTACCCGGACATGGTGCTGCTGGCCGGCGGCGAGCCGGTGATCGTCGAGGCCGACAAGTCGACCTTCAAGATCACCGCCGAGGCGCTGGAGGCGGCGATAACGCCGAAGACCAAGTGGTTCATCTTCAACTCGCCGTCGAACCCGTCGGGCGCCGCCTATACCCGTGACGAGCTCAAGGCGCTGACCGACGTGCTGCTGCGGCACCCGCATGTCTGGGTGATGTCGGACGACATGTACGAGCACCTCGTCTATGACGGCTTCGAATTCACCTCGCCGGCCCAGGTCGAGCCCAAGCTCTACGACCGCACCCTGACGGTGAACGGCGTTTCCAAGGCCTATGCCATGACCGGCTGGCGCATCGGCTATGCCGGCGGCCCGGTCGAACTGATCAAGGCGATGGCCAAGGTGCAGTCCCAGTCGACCTCCAACCCGAGCTCCATCGCCCAGTGGGCGGCGGTCGAGGCGCTGAACGGTCCGCAGGACTTCATTGCGGCCAACAACGAGGTGTTCAAGGCCCGCCGCGATCTCGTCGTGTCGATGCTGAACCAGGCCAAGGGCTTGAGCTGCCCGATGCCGGAAGGGGCGTTCTATGTCTTTCCGTCCTGCGCCGGCACGATCGGCAAGACCGCGCCGTCCGGCAAGGTGATCGAGACCGACGAGGACTTCGTTACCGAACTGCTGGAGGCCGAGGGCGTCGCTGTCGTCCAGGGGTCGGCCTTCGGCCTCGGCCCCAACTTCCGCATCTCCTACGCGACCTCAACCGAGGCGCTGGAGGAGGCCTGCACCCGCATCCAGCGCTTCTGCGGCAATCTCGCGTAAACGCCGCGACGGATTGTCCCGCGCCCAGCGGCCGGCGGCAGCAATGCCGCCGGCCGCTGCCGTTTCCGGGACCCTGGCCTGCCGCAGCTTGCCGCAGTGCGGTACAGGTTTCCCTTGCGTTCACCGCGATTTCGGCGCGACGATGAGCGTCCGCCCGCTGTCGGCGGGCGGCGGTGCCGGTGCGCGGTGCCGCTAGGTCAGCCGCGCCCGGCTCCTCCTGACAACACGCGGCCCTGCGGGGCCGACGGGAGAAGGAGACGCGACATGGGCGCAGACAGGGTGAATGGCGGTGCAGCCGGCGGCAGAGAAACCGGGCCCCGGTGCATCGGGATCTTCGGGCCGTTCGGCAGCGGCAAGACGACGTTGCTGGAAGCAGTGCTCGCCCGCACAGGGGCCATAGCCAGGCAGGGATCGGTCGGAGCCGGCAACACGGTCGGGGACGGCGCGCCGGAAGCGCGCGGCCATGCCATGAGCGTCGAGGTCAACGCCGCCGAGGCGGAGTACCTCGGCGACCGCTTCACCTTTCTCGACTGCCCCGGCGCGATCGATTTTCTCGGCGACATGACCGGCGTCCTGCCGGGGATCGACCTTGCGGTCGTCGTGGCGGAGGCCGACGAGAAGAAGGTCGCGGCCTTGCAGGTTATCCTCAAGCATCTGGAGGATCGCGGCATTCCGCGCCTGCTCTTCCTCAACAAGATCGACAAGACCGGCTCGCGGCTGCGCGACGTGCTGGCGATGTTGCAGCCGGCCTCGGCCGTTCCCTTGGTGCTGCGCCAGATCCCGATCTGGAACGAGGGCATCGCCACCGGCTTCATCGATCTGGCGCTCGAGCGCGCCTATGTCTATCGCGAACACGCCGAAAGCCAGGTCATCGACATTCCCAACGAGGCGATGGCGCGGGAGGTGGAAGCGCGCTTCTCCATGCTGGAGACGCTCGCCGACCATGACGACGTCCTGATGGAATCGCTGCTGGAGGACATCGCGCCGGAGCGCGAGCGGATCTTCGCCGACATCAGCACCGAGATGCGGGACGGGCTGATCTGCCCGGTGCTGTTCGGCTCGGCCGAACATGGCAACGGCGTCGGCCGGCTGCTCAAGACGCTGCGCCACGACGCGCCGGGCGTTGCCGCCACCCGCGCCCGCCTCGGCCTGGAGGAGACCGACGGCCCGGTGGTGCAGATCCTCAAAACGGTACACACGCTGCATGCGGGCAAGCTCTCCATCGCCCGGCTGCTGTCGGGCCGGCTCGCCGATGCCGACACGCTGACCCGGCCCGACGGCGAGCAGGTGCGCATCTCCGGCTTCTACCGGGTGATGGGCCAGCAGGCGGTCAAGCGTCCACCGGCGGAGGCCGGCGACACGGTCGGGCTCGGCAAGCTCGACGGCGTCAGGACCGGCGACACGCTGGGGGGAACAGCCCCGGCGCCGCAACTCGCCCCGCTGAGCGTGTCGGCGCCGGTTCTGGGCCTTGCCATCTCTCCGCGCGAGCGGCGCGACGAGGTCAAGCTGTCGGCGGCGCTCACCAAGCTGTGCGAGGAGGATCCGGCACTCGTCGTTACCCAGGCGCAGGACACCAGTGAAACCCGTCTCGACGGCCAGGGCGAGATGCATCTGCGGGTGGCGCTGGAGCGGCTGACCGGCAAATACGGGCTGACGGTGGAGACGGGGGAGGCGGCGATCCCCTATCGCGAGACGATCCGCGCCGGCGCGTCCGTGCGCGCCCGTCACAAGAAGCAGTCGGGCGGCCACGGCCAGTTCGGCGATGTCGCCATCGAGATCCGCCCGCTTGCGCGCGGCGAGGGCTTCGTCTTCACCGATACGATCACCGGCGGCGTGGTCCCCAAGCAGTACATCCCTTCGGTGCGGGCGGGGGTCGAGGAAGCCTTGAAGACCGGCACGCTCGGTTTTCCGACGGTCGACATCGCCGTGACGCTGACCGACGGCTCCTATCACAGCGTCGATTCCTCGGACCAGGCGTTCCGCATGGCGGCGATCCAGGCGATGCGCGAGGGACTGCCGGAGTGCCGGCCGGTGCTGCTGGAGCCGATCCACCAGGTGACCATCGCCTGCCCCAGCGAGGCGACGGCGCGGATCAACGCCATCGTCTCGGCGCGGCGCGGCCAGTTGCTCGGCTTCGATGCAAGGCCGGGCTGGAGCGGTTGGGACGAGGTCCGCGCCCTGATGCCCGAAAGCGAGCTCTCCGGCCTGATCGTCGAGCTGCGCTCGGCGACGGCGGGGGTTGCCACCTATTCGAGCTGCTTCGACCATCTGGCGGAACTGACCGGCAAGGCCGCCGATCAGGTTCTGGCCCGGCACGGCCGCCAGGCGGCGTGAAGGGGCCGTCCGGGACCGCAGGGGACGGCGCGGCACCCGCCGCGCCGCGCCCGGCCGCCGCCCGCAGATGCCCGCTTGGCGTTTGCCATTCTCCCTGTGCACCCTAGCTAACCCCCCGGGGGTCATTGCTAGGGGGCCATTGCTAGGGGAGGATTCCTTGCGCTCAGCACTCACCGTCCTGGCAGGCAGCGCGGTTCTTGTCGCCGCCTGCGCCAGCGTTTCCGCCCAATCGGTGCACACGGCCGGCGATGTCAGCTTCTCCGTGACCCGCATTGTTGCCGGTCTGTCTCACCCCTGGGGGTTCGACTTCCTTCCCGACGGCTCCGTGCTGGTCAACGAGGTGAGCGGGCGCATGCTGCTCGTCTCGCCCGACGGGGAGAGGCGGGTCGAGGTCGCCGGCGTGCCGCAGGTGCGCGCCTCGGGGCAGGGCGGGTTGCTCGACCTCGTCGTGGCATCCGATTTCCCCGAGAGCGGCACGGTCTATCTCACCTATTCCGAACCGGGAGAGGGCGGGGCGGGAACGGCCGCCGCCCGGGCCCGTCTGGTCGTCGAGGGGGAGGCGGCACGGCTGGAAGACGTCACGGTTCTGGCGAGCATGAACCGCAAGACCTCCGGCGGGCGGCATTTCGGCGCGCGCATCGTGCCGGCGCCCGACGGCACGCTCTTCGTCACCCTCGGCGATCGCGGCGAGGACGAGCGGGCACAGGATCCGCGCGACCATGCCGGCTCCGTGCTCAGGGTCGCCGCGGACGGATCGATCCCGGCCGACAATCCGTTTGCCGACGGGGCGCAGGCGCTGCCCGAGATCTGGTCCACCGGCCATCGCAACATCCAGGGCGCCGCCATCGAGCCCGGCACCGGCGTTCTGTGGACCGTCGAGCATGGCGCGCGCGGCGGCGACGAGATCAACATTCCGCAAGCCGGCAAGAATTACGGCTGGCCGGTGATTTCCTATGGCCGCCACTATTCCGGCGCGCGGATCGGCGTCGGGACCCATGCGGAGGGCTATGAGCAGCCGGTGCATTATTGGGACCCGTCGATCGCCCCTTCCGGCATGGCCTTCTACACCGGCGATGCGGTGCCGCAATGGCGCGGCGACCTGTTCGTCGGGGCGCTGAAGGACCAGTTGATCGCCCGGCTGACGGTCGACAACGGCCAGGTGACCGCGGAGGAACGGCTCATCGTCGGCGCCTATGGCCGCATTCGCACCCTGCGCAACGGCCCGGACGGTGCCCTGTGGTTCTCCACCGACGAGGGCGAGGGCGGGGTCTACCGGATTTCCGGCGCGCCCTGATCGACTGCGCAAGACGGGACCGGGCAGCGTCGGCGGCGCTGCCCGGTGCTGCGGCTTTTGCCGTTTCGCCATTTGCAGCCCTCCGCTTTCGGGCTATTGAGAGGGGCGGCCTTCCCTCCCGCGCCGCACCTGCCCCCGGACATCATGAATACCGTCCCGCTCATCATCGCCTTTGCGTTCTTCATGGAGATGATGGATTCCACCGTCATCGCC
Source organism: Stappia sp. TSB10P1A (assembly GCF_900185725.1). Taxonomy (GTDB): domain Bacteria; phylum Pseudomonadota; class Alphaproteobacteria; order Rhizobiales; family Stappiaceae; genus Stappia. The sequence continues at coordinate 153,080 of NZ_FYAU01000018.1, forward strand.
ACGTCGCTGCCGGTGATCGCCGCGGATCTGGGCACCAGCCCGATCGCGCTGAAACTGGCGCTGACCTCCTATCTGGTGGCGCTCGGCATCTTCATCCCGGTCAGCGGCTGGATGGCCGACACGTTCGGCGCCAAGCGCGTCTTCCGCTGGGCGATCGTCGTCTTCGTCATCGGTTCGCTCGCCTGCGCCTTCTCCGACTCGCTGCTGACCTTCGTGCTGTCGCGCTTCCTGCAGGGCATGGGCGGCTCGATGATGGTGCCGGTCGGCCGCCTCATCCTGGTCAGGACCTTCCAGAAGAAGGACCTGCTGCATGCGATGACCCTGATGACGATCCCCGGGCTGATCGGCCCGATGGCCGGGCCGCCGATCGGCGGGTTTCTCACCACCTATCTGTCCTGGCACTGGATCTTCATCATCAACGTGCCGATCGGGCTCGCCGGCATCTGGCTCTGCGGGATCTACCTGCCGGAGATCCCGCGGCGCGAGACCTCGCGGCTCGACTGGACCGGCTTCCTGCTGACGGGCACGGCGGCGGCCGGCATCGTCTTCGGCCTGTCGGTGATCAGCCTGCCGGCGCTGCCGCCGGCCGTCGGCCTTGTGACCACCGTCGTTGGCCTTGCTGCCCTTGCCGCCTATCTCGCCCATGCCCGCAGGCGGGACAACCCGATCCTCGATCCCGCGCTGCTGCGCAACCGCGCCTTCGGCCTGACCCTGATCGGCACCAACATCTTCCGCATCTCGTCGGGCTCGATGCCCTTCCTGATGCCGCTGATGCTGCAGACGGGCTTTGGCTACAATGCCTTCCAGTCCGGCCTCATCACCTTCACCGGGGCCTTTGGCGCCATCTCGATGAAGTTCATCGTCAAGCGGGCGCTCGCCGCGCTCGGCTTCCGCACGGCGATGGTGATCGCCTCGCTCGGCGGCGCGCTGCTGTCCTTCGCCATGGCCGGCTTCGCGCCGGGAACCCCGGTGTGGATCTTCGTGCTGGTGCTCTATGGCGCCGGCCTGACCCGCTCGTTCCTGTTCACCGCCTCCAACGGGCTGATGTTCACCAGCGTCGACGACGGCGAGGCGAGCCAGGCGACGGCGCTCAGTTCGGTGTTCCAGCAGGTCTCGCTGGCGCTGGGCGTGGCGCTGGCCGGCTTCGTGCTGGAGGCGACGGGCTGGGTCACCGGCGATGCGCTCGGCCTCGTCAACTTCCACATCGCCTTCGCGGTGGCGGGGGCGCTGGCGCTGGTCTCCCTGCCGATCTTCGCCGTTCTGCCGGCGACCGCCGGGCAGGAGGCCTCCGGCCACCGGCTGCGCGAGTTGTCCTGAGCGGCGGCCGGCGGCGCGCTTTCACGCGCCCGGCATTTGGCGTTCAATCGCTGTTGATTTGCCGCGAAGGAGCGCGCGCGCTAGGTCAATTGGAGGCCGGACGGACAATACGGGCTGGGCGATACGGGCTGGGCGAAACGGGCTGGAAGAGGACGGGTCACGATGAACATCATCCGCAGACGGAGCTGGGAGTTGCCCGAGCGCGAGGCGACGCCGGAGGCCGTGTTTTTCAACCGCCGCGCGGTGCTGGCCGGGCTTGGCATTGCCGGAGCTTCGATGGCCGGGGCGGGCCTGCCGAGGCCGGCTTTCGCGGAGGAGGACCCCAATGCCGGGCTCTATCCGGCGCCGCGCAACGAGGCCTACACGCTCGACCGCGAGATCACCCCGGAAAAGGTCACCTCGATCTATAACAATTTCTACGAGTTCGGCTCGCACAAGCAGATCGCCTCCGCCGCGCAGGCGCTGAAGATCCGCCCCTGGGAGGTGAAGATCGACGGGCTTTGCGACAATCCGCAGGTGCTGGATTTCGACGAGCTGATGCAGAAGGTCTCGCTGGAGGAGCGGCTCTATCGCTTCCGCTGCGTCGAAGCCTGGGCGATGGCGGTGCCGTGGGCCGGCTTCCCGCTCGCCGAACTGGTGCGTCTCGCCTCGCCGAAGGCGGAGGCGAAATACCTGCGCATGGAGACCTTCCTCGACCCCGACACCGCCGGCGGCCAGCGGGCGTCCTGGTATCCCTGGCCCTATGTGGAGGGGGTGACCCTGGCCGAGGCGACCAACGAGCTCGCCTTCCTGGTCACCGGTGTCTACGGCAAGCCGCTCGCCAAGCAGTATGGCGCGCCGCTGCGCCTTGCCCTGCCGTGGAAATACGGCTTCAAGTCGATCAAGTCGATCGTCCGCTTCTCCTTCGTCGAGGAGCGGCCGGTGAGCTTCTGGGAGGAGGTGCAGGCGAGCGAGTACGGCTTCTGGGCCAACGTCAACCCGGAGGTGTCGCATCCGCGCTGGAGCCAGGCGCGCGAGCAGTTGCTGCCGACCGGCGAGCAGGTGCCGACCCAGCTCTTCAACGGCTATGGCGAGCAGGTCGCCCATCTCTACAAGGATCTGGAGGGCGAGAAGCTCTACATGTGAGGGGTGCGCTTCCGGCTTCCCCCGCCCCAACGCCCGAGAGGCCCGGTGCCCTGCGCCGGGCCTTTTTGCGTGCTGGCCATCGGGGCAAAAAAAATGCCGGGTCCGAAGACCCGGCAGTTATTTGATTTTGCCACATCGTGGCGAAATCACCTTCCAGAGGGGAACAGCTGGTCGCATCACACGTCGCTGGGAGGAGGTAGCGACGAAGCAGACCAACAGCCTGTTGCTTATATGCAGTGCACAACGCGCCTATGCAAGAAGCACGCGTGCAGATCTGCTATGCAAATTCGTCATGGCTCAGCCATCTGCCTGCGAAATTCGGAGAAATCGGCGGATTTCCTGCCTGCGCCGGAGGCGTTATGCCCGCCCTCTCGGCACTGTGCTAGTCTGCCGCAGTGCGACAGGGTCAAATACGGATGAGGCCACGGCTGCCGACTGCCTTTCGGTCAGGCAGCGCCGTGCCTGCATCCCATGCAGGCAGCAAGGGGCGCGTGATGAGATCCGGCTTGCGATACCGGCGGCGGCGCGCCCGCCTCTCCCCGATGGGCGGCGGGGCTGGCGGCGGGGCGGCCTCAATAGGTCCAGCGCTCGGCCTTGGCCAGCAGGAAGTCGCGGAACACGGCGATGCGCGCGGTGTTCTTCAGCTCGGACGGGTAGACGAAATAGGTGTCGAAGCTCGGCACTTCCGCCTCGGGCAGAAGCTGCACGAGGCCGGAACTGTCCTCGTTGATATAGTCCGGCAGCATGGCGATGCCGATGCCGCGCTGGACGGCGCGCTTGATCGCCACCACGTTGTTGACCCGCAGCACGCAGCGGCGGGACTCGCCCGGCGGCAGACCGGCGGTTTCCAGCCAGTTCATGTCGCGCAGATAGGGCGGAGCGTGCTCGCCGAAGGTGACGATCCGGTGGCCGTCGAGGGCGGCGACGGACTTCGGCGCACCAAAGCGCTGGATGTAGCTCGGCGCCGCATAGACGTGGAAATGCACGGTGAACAGCTTGCGCTGGATCAGGTCCGGCTGGGTCGGCTGGCGCAGGCGGATCGCCACGTCCGCCTCGCGCATGCCGAGGTCGAGCTCGTCGTCGTCGAAGATCAGCCTCAGGTCCATCTCCGGATAGAGGTCGATGAACTCGTTGAGCCGCTGAGTCAGCCAGGTCGAGCCGAGACCGACGGTGGTGGTGATCCTCAGCGCGCCGCTCGGCTTCTCGCGGCTGTCGGTCAGCCGGGCCTGCGCCGCCTCCAGCTTCATGAACACCTCGCGGGCGGTGCGGTAGAGCACCTCGCCCTGCTCGGTCAGCAGCAGGCCGCGCGCATGCCGGTGGAACAGCGGCACCTTCAGGTCGTGCTCCAGCGCGCTGACCTGCCGGCTGACCGCCGACTGGCTCATGTTCAGCATGTCGCCGGCATGTGTGAAGCTGCCGGCCTGCGCCGCCGCGTGGAAAATCCTCAGCTTGTCCCAGTCAAGCGGCACGACACCCTCTGTCTGTTCTCGTCAGTTCCCGCGATTTCGGCCGAAGCCTCCCGGCAGACAGCCTATTCGGCGGCCTGCACTTCCGCAATCTCATGTTCGGCCAGAAACCGCTCGCATTCGAGCGCGGCCATGCAGCCCATGCCGGCCGCCGTCACCGCCTGGCGGTAGATCTCGTCGGTGACGTCGCCGGCGGCGAACACGCCGGGGATCGAGGTCGCCGTGCTGTCCGGCGCGGTCCAGATATAGCCCGACGGCTTCATCTTCACCTGGTCCTTGAACAGCTCCGCCGCCGGGGCATGGCCGATGGCGACGAAGAAGCCGTCGGCGGGAATGTCGCGGGTCTCGCCCGTGTGGATGTTGCGGATGCGCGCGCCGGTCACCGCCTTCGGCATGCCGCCGCCGAGCACTTCCTCGACGACGCTGTCCCAGATCACCTCGATCTTGTCGTTGCGGGCCAGCCGCTCCTGCAGGATCCGCTCGGCGCGGAAGGAATCGCGCCGGTGCACCACGGTCACCTTGGAGGCGAGATTGGCGAGATACAGCGCCTCCTCCACGGCGGTGTTGCCGCCGCCGACCACGACCACCTCCTTGCCGCGATAGAAGAAGCCGTCGCAGGTGGCGCAGGCCGACACGCCGGCGCCCATGAACTCCTGCTCGGTCGCAATGCCCAGCCACTTGGCCTGCGCGCCGGTGGCGATCACCAGGGCGTCGCAGGTATAGGTGATGCCGCTGTCGCCGGTCAGGCGGAACGGGCGCACCGAAAGGTCGGCCGACAGAATGGTGTCGTAAACGATTGTCGTGCCGACATTTTCCGCCTGCTTGCGCATCTCCTCCATCAGCCAGGGACCCTGGATCGGGTCGGCGAAGCCGGGGTAGTTCTCCACCTCGGTGGTGATGGTGAGCTGGCCGCCCGGCTGGATGCCGGTGATCAGCACCGGCTCCAGCATGGCGCGGGCCGCATAGACGGCGGCGGTGTAGCCGGCCGGACCGGAGCCGATGATCAGGAGTCTGTGGTGCTGTTCGGCCATCGCCTCGTCCTTGCCTGTTGTGCCCGGGTGCCTGTCAGCCGGACGCGAGAGCGGCGCGATGCACCGCGAATCGCCGTCGGATCGCCTCGGCGATCACCGGGGTGGAATCGATCGGCTCACAGGTAGTCACTTTAAGCGGTCCGGGAAAGGGGTGCACGGCGTTCCTTGCCGAAACCGCCCCCAGAAACGCATCGAATTTGCGGTGTCCCCCGCTCGGATGGAAAACATGTACTGCCCGCCCGCTCGCCAGCGCCTCGCCGACCATGTTGGCGCTGTCCGCCGTCACCACCACGGCGTCGGCATTGGCGAGATAATCGAGCATCGGGTTGTCTCCGAGCCCGTCCCACATCAGGTGCGGGCCGTTTTGTGCCAGTCCGGCAAGCGCTTGCGCCAGGGTCGGTGGCGTGCGGCGGGAGGCGGTGATCATCAGCCCGGCGCCGTCGCCTGCGAGCTGTGCCAGCCCGGCGACGAGGCGGGCGATGTCTTCCTCCGTGAAACGGTGGTTGCGGCTGTCGCCGCCGATCAGCACGGCAACGCGCGGGCGCGGCAGGGCGGCGATCTCAAGCCGAGGCGCGGCGCGTGCGGCATCAAGCCGCGCCTGCGAGAACCGGTGCGGACCGCTTGCCGTCGCGATCACGTTGTCGCCACGCAAACTGTCGTGCTCGGGCACCCAGATCAGGTCCGCCGCCTTCGCGCCGGTGCGCGGGTCCTTCAGGAGCACGGTGAAGGTGCGCCCAAAGCTGTCGCGCTTGATGCGGGCAAGATAGGAGACGGCGCGCCGGCCCGAGGCGATGACGAGATCGGGAAAGGGCGGGGCGATGGGGCTGCCGGGGCGCAAGGGCGCCTCGCGCGGGTCGATCAGGTCGAAGCGCGGCATGATCCACGACCAGGGCGCGCGCGGCGCCACCCGGCGGCGCTCGGCCTCGATCCCCAGCGCCTCGGCCACGGCGAGGCACTGGGTCTCGTCGCCGGCCTTGCCGTCGGTCAGCACCCATGCGGTGGCCGGTTCCTGTGCGGTTCTGCTTTCCGGATATTTCTTCGTCATGACCTGTGTTGATATAGTATTGCAGATTTCGGCAAAGAATCATAAGTGCCCGGATGACCAGGAGGCGCGATCTGTCGGCCCCGATATGCGTCGCGCGACGCGCCCCTTGCCCGTCCGGCCGGCCCTCCCGCCTGCCGGCGGCGGGGTGGCGGCTTGCGCGGTCGCCGCACTCGGCGAAGGGGCGACGACATGTCTGTGCCAGCGATTTGTGAAGGAGACCAGCGTGAAAATTCGCCTCGACGCGATTGATTGGCACATTCTGAAAGAGCTGCAGGCGGATGGCCGCATCACCAATGTGGAGCTGGCGCGGCGCGTCGGCATTTCCGCCCCGCCGTGCCTGCGCCGCGTGCGGGCGCTGGAACAGGCCGGGCTGATCACCGGCTACCGCACCTTGCTGGACGAGAAGCAGCTCGGCTACGACGTCACCGCCTTCGCCATGGTCGGCCTGCATTCGCAGACCGAAAGCGATCTCAACGCCTTCGAGGCGAAGGTCCGGAGCTGGCCCGAGGTGCGCGAAAGCTACATGCTGTCCGGCGAGGTCGATTTCCTGCTGAAATGCGTGGTGCCGGACCTGCAGGCGTTCCAGAACTTCATCATTCGCGAACTCACCGCCACGCCCAATGTCGACAGCGTCCGCACAGCCCTCACCATCCGCCAGACCAAGAACGAACCCGTGGTGCCGGTGAAGGAGTGAGGCACCTGTTTCTGATTGTGATAGGGTTTTGTCTTACGTTACGGTAGATTCGTAGTGTTCGAGGCGAAATCATACATATGCGATGGACCCGAAGAAGGCCTCACCCTCGCCACCTTGCAGGCGGTCGTGTTACACATGTGAAGGCTTGTTGGATTTTGATCTCGGATTCTTCCGAGCCGAAGAAGAGTAGTTATCGTCACGAATGTCCGGCGTGTGGAGCCTCGATCATTAGTGTCCATATGCCAAAAGGCGGGTGGGTGCATTTTGAGGGGTCGAAAGATCTTGCGAAGGTCAAGCATCCCTGTCTTCACCAAGGAGAAGGGCTCAGCAAGCGAAGGGACGAAGATACTCCCGATTTATTTGATGAGGGAGATTTATTATGAAGAGATATCGTAATTTGAGTGGTGAATCTGGAATTATTTCATATGACTATGCGGATGATCGTATAATTGTTAAATTTCATGATGGTCATGAGTATATTTATACATATGCTAGCGCTGGGCGCCATCATGTAGAGGCGATGAAGCGTTTGGCAGATCGCGGAAGTGGACTGAATTCTTATATAAACAAAAATGTTAGAACGAAATACGCGGAGAAAAGATAGCGCCTTCGGGGCAAATGATACGCTGGATTCCGGATCTGGCCATGCGGCTGCACCGTAGGCCGTCCGGAATGACGGGAGCGTGTGGGCGGCGCGCGTCCCTCTCACGCCTGCCGGGGGTGCCAATGGTTCCCGGCTCGCGCTTCGCTTGGCCGGGACGACGGCCGAGGGGGAGGCGGGCTCGGCGGCCTCTCGGTGGTCGCTCGGCATCGTTGCTTGGCAGCCTTGTTCGACATCCTTGGTCGACAGGCGGCGGCCGGCGAGGCGTGAGCGGAGCGGCGGATGGCTGGTGACGCGTAGTCTTGCCACCCTCTCCATCGTCCCCCCGGACGCAGGCGAAGCCGGAGATCCGGGGTCCATTCGTTCCCAGAGCGGCCGTGATGGCTGCGAGCCTGCCGGCGTGATCCCGCCGCAGCCCTTCAATCGTCGTTCTCACGCTCAGCCCCCGCGGGCGCCCTCCCGGACGGCGCATCGCGCCGAGCCGGGATCGGAGAGCCGAGGGCGCCGGTGATCGGCCTTGGTAAAAGCGGCAAGCGCCGTGGCTCGCCGGTTCCGGGTCGCGGCTGCGCCTTGCCCGGAATGACGAAGAGAGAGGGCGGTGCCAGGGGCGGCGGAAAAGCGGCCGCGAGCCGAAAAAATGGTTGCCCGCGATGACGTGGGCGACGCGCAGCCTGCCGTCTCACGCCTGCTGAGGTTGCCTCTGGATCCCGGCTCGCGCTTCGCTTGGCCGGGACGACGGCCGAGGGGGAGGCGGGCTCGGCGGCCTCTCGGGTGGTGGCTCGGCATTGTTGCTCGACATCCTTGCTCGGCAACCTTGTTCGAGAGGGCGTCGGCTGGCGAGGCGCGAGCGGAGCGGCGGACGCCTGGTGACGCGTGGCCTGACCTCCTCTCCATCGTCCCCCCGGACGCAGGCGCAGCCGGAGATCCGGGGTCCATTCGTTCCCAGAGCGGCCGTGATGGCTGCGAGGCCGCCGGCGTGATCCCGCCGCAGCCCTTCAATCGTCGTTCTCACGCTCAGCCCCCGCGGGCGTCCTCCCGGACGGCGCATCGCGCCGAGCCGGGATCGGAGAGCCGAGGGCGTCGGTGGCGGGCTCGGCAGGGCGGCAAGCGCCGTGGCTCGCCGGTTCCGGGTCGCGGCTGCGCCTTGCCCGGAATGACGAAGGAGGGGCGGTGCCAGGGGGCGGCGGAAGAAGGGCGGTTCCCGGAGGCGCTGCAAGAAGGGGCGGCAGGACGGGACCGGTGGCGAGTGCTCTTTCCTCCCACGCCGGCCGGTTGTGTGCCGCCAGACGGCGGGCGACTTTCCGCCTGGCGATGCCGCCCGCCCCGGCGGCGTCCGGACGTCTGCCGGCGCAGGCGTGACAGCGGCAGGAGGGGGCGACGCCGTCCCGCCTCGTGCCGGCCGCCATCCGGCGGTTATCCCCGGCGGGGGCGCCGGCTCCAGGCCGCGCTCCGCTTGCCCGAGACGACGACGGGCGGGGGGACAAGGCGGGATGGGCGGAGGCGGCGCGGGCGGGGATAGCGGCAAAACGAGAGTGAGAGGCGAGTCTCGAGAATTTCGCGAAGCTGTTCGGGTTTTCGGTCTTAGGCATTTGAAATAATTGGCCTAATCGAGCTGCTTTGCGCGCGCAAATTTCGATAAGAATTTTGCAAAAATCGTTCTCGAAATCCGCGAAAATTGAGACGGCGGCCCCGAACGGGTCGGACGGCTCGTCCTGTCGGACACCCGGCGCGCCTGCATCGCGACCGGTTCCGGGATCGGCCATCGGCCGTGCGGCAAGCCGTCCGCAGGGGCGGGAGCGGGTGGCGAAGGCGCTTCCTGTCTCGGTTCCGGTCGCGCCAGGAAGGCGGCCGCAAGGGCGCGGGTTCCGGATTTATCCCCCAGGCGCTTTTTGCAAGGGGCCGGCGCCGCGTGACCGAAAGGAGGGGCCGTGCCGGAGGTGGCGGACGAGAGGCCGAGCACCGGAAGAAGGGCCGCCCGCGATGACGAGCGGGCGCACCTGCCGTCTCACGCCTGCCGGGGTTGCCAATGGATCCCGGCTCTGCGCTTCGCTTGGCCGGGACGACGGCCGAGGGGGAGGAGGGCTCGGCGGCCTTTCGGGCGGTGGCTCGGCATCCCTGCTCGGCATCCTTGCTCGACAGGGCGGCGGCTGGCGAGGCGCGAGCGGAGCGGTGGTTGAGCGAGCGCAAGGCCACGCCTCCCTCTCCGAGGTCACCCCGGACGCAGGCGCAGCCGGAGATCCGGGGTCCATTCGTTTCCAGAGCGGCTGCGATGGGGTTGCGAGGCCGCCGGCGTGATCCCGCCGCAGCCCTTCAATCGTCGTTCTCACGCTCAGCCCCCGCGGGCATCCTCCCGGACGGCGCATCGCGCCGAGCCGGGATCGGAGAGCCAAAGGGCGCCGGTGATCGGCCTTGGCAAAAGCCGCAAGCGCCGTGGCTCGCCGGTCCCGGTTCTGCGCTCCGCTTGACCGGGACGACGAAGAGAGAGGGCGGTGCGCGGAGGAGGCGGACGCTCAGTGAGCCAGCCGATGAGCTGATCAGCCAATCGGACAAACCACCGAGCCGCCGATCTGAAGAGCAGCCCGGCGGACAACCGGTCATGCGGACGAGCCGCGGATCAGACGAGCCGCGGATCAGACGAACTGCGGATCAGACGAACTGCGGTCGGCCGATCGGACAAACGGGCGATCAGCCGATCTGGCGGGCAGTCCGGCAGGCAACCGGTCATGCGGACAATCAGGAGATCAGGCGGCCAGAAGATCAGACAAACCACCGAACTGCGGATCAGCCGAACTGCCGGTCAGCCAAGCCACCGCTCCGCCGATCGGACAAACCACCGAACCGCCGATCGGACAGGGAGCCCGACCGGCAACCGGTGATGCGGCCGAGCCGCGGAACAGGCGAGCGCGGGACAGACGCGCGCGGATCAGGCGAACCGCGGATCAGCCGAGCCGCGGGACAGACGCGCGCGGATCAGTCGAGCCGCGGATCAGCCGAAGGTGACGTTGATGATCTCGTAGGCGCGGGCGCCGCCGGGCGCGGTGACCTCGACGCTGTCGCCGACGGCCTTGCCGATCAGCGCGCGGGCGATGGGCGAGGAGATTGAGATGCGGCCGAGCTTCACGTCCGCCTCGACATCGCCGACGATCATGTACTTCTTCTCTTCCTCGGTGTCCTCGTCGATGAGGGTGACCGTGGCGCCGAACTTGATCGTGTCGCCGGACAGCTTGGTGACGTCGATCACCTCGGCGCGGCCGAGCTTGTCCTCAAGCTCGCTGATGCGGCCCTCGTTGAGGCTCTGCTGTTCCTTGGCGGCGTGATACTCGGCGTTCTCCGACAGGTCGCCATGGGCGCGCGCCTCGGAGATCGCCTGGATGATGCGCGGCCGCTCTTCCGACATCCGCTGCTTCAGCTCCTTCTCGAGCATGGCATAGCCAGCGCTTGTCATCGGAACCTTTTCCATAGGTCTTCGACCCTTCTTCTTCGCGCCGCCCACAGACGTCGCGCGTCAAAAAAAATGACGCCCGGCAGGGCTTGGCCCGGCCGGAACGCTCACAAGACTCAGGTCCGGAGTCACTCGTGCCTGAACTCACTCAGACTCAGAGCCATTCAGACCCGGAGTTATACCCTCGTGATTTCAGGCCCTCGTGATTTCAGGCCTTCGTGAAGTAGGCCTGCAACGGAACCACTTCAAGGTTGCCCGAGGCATAGGCCTCGATCCCCTTTGCGGCCGCGATCGCACCAGCCAAGGTCGTGTAATACGGCACCTTGTGCAGCAGGGCCGCGCGGCGCAGCGACCTGCTGTCGGAGAGAGCCTGGGCGCCTTCGGTCGTGTTGAAGACGAGCTGGACTTCCCCGTTCTTGATAGCATCGACGATGTGCGGCCGGCCTTCAAGCACCTTGTTCACCTTGTCGCAGGAAATACCCTGCTTCTCCAGGAAGCTCTGGGTGCCGTGGGTGGCGATGATGCGGAAGCCGATGCGCGCCAGGCGGCGGATCGGATCGAGCACCCGCTCCTTGTCGGCATCGCGCACCGAGACGAAGACGGTGCCGCTGGTCGGCACGCGCGTGCCGGAGCCGAGCTGCGACTTGGCGAAGGCCACCTCGAACGTGCCGTTGAGGCCCATCACCTCGCCGGTGGAGCGCATCTCCGGGCCAAGCACCGTGTCGACGCCGGGGAAGCGGGCGAAGGGGAACACCGCCTCCTTGACCGCGACATGGTCGAGCGTCTCGCTCTTCAGGCCGAAGGAGGCGAGCGGCTCGCCGGCCATCACCCGCGCGGCGATCTTGGCGATCGGCACGCCGACGGTCTTGGCGACGAAGGGCACGGTGCGCGAGGCGCGCGGGTTGACCTCCAGCACGAAGATCTCGCCGTCCTTGATGGCGTATTGGACGTTCATCAGGCCGCCGACGGCCAGCGCCTTCGCCAGCACCTCGGTCTGGCGGGTGAGCTCGGCCACCATCTCCTCGGAGAGCGAATAGGGCGGCAGCGAGCAGGCGCTGTCGCCCGAGTGAATGCCGGCCTCCTCGATATGCTCCATGATGCCGCAGACGAAGACGTCCTTGCCGTCGGCGAGCGCGTCAACATCGACCTCGATGGCGCCGTCGAGATAGCGGTCGAACAGCAGCGGGTTCTTGCCGAGCACCGTGTTGATCTGGCCGGTCTTGTCGTTCGGATACTTGGCGCGCACGTCGGCCGGCACCAGCTCGGGCAGGGTGCCGAGCAGATAGGCGTTGAGCGCGTCCTCGTCGCGGATGATCTGCATGGCGCGGCCGCCGAGCACATAGGACGGGCGCACGACCAGCGGCAGGCCGAGCTCGGCGACGATCAGCCGGCTCTGCTCGACCGAATAGGCGATGCCGTTCTGCGGCTGCTTCAGGCCCTGGCGGTGCAGCAGCTTCTGGAAGCGGTCGCGGTCCTCGGCAAGGTCGATCATGTCCGGGGCGGTGCCGAGGATCGGCACGTCGGCCTCGACCAGGGCCTGGGCGAGCTTCAGCGGCGTCTGGCCGCCGAACTGGACGATGACGCCGTGCAGCGTGCCGTTGGTCTGCTCGGTGCGCAGGATCTCCAGCACGTCCTCGGCGGTCAGCGGCTCGAAATACAGCCGGTCCGAGGTGTCGTAGTCGGTGGAGACGGTCTCCGGGTTGCAGTTGACCATGATGGTCTCGAAGCCGGCATCCTGCAGCGCGAAGGCGGCATGGCAGCAGCAATAGTCGAACTCGATGCCCTGGCCGATCCGGTTCGGCCCGCCGCCGAGGATCACCACCTTCTTCCTGTCGCTCGGCCGCGCCTCGTCGGCGAGCTTGCCGGCAAACGGCGTCTCGTAGGTGGAGTACATATAGGCGGTCGGCGAGGCGAATTCGGCAGCGCAGGTGTCGATGCGCTTGTAGACCGGGTGCACGTCGAGCTTGCCGCGCAGCGCCTTGACGTCGGCCTCGTCGAGACCGGCGAGCGAGGCAAGGCGCGCATCGGAAAAGCCCATCGCCTTGAGGCCGCGCATGGCGACCGCAGTGTCCGGCAGGCCGTGGGCGCGCACCTTCTCCTCGGTGTCGACGATGGCCTTGAGCTGGCGCAGGAACCACGGGTCGATGTGGCAGGAGCGGTAGACCTGGTCGATGTCGGTGCCGAGGCGGAAGGCCTGGGCGCATTTGAGCAGGCGGTCCGGCGTCGGCGAGGCGAGCGCGGCGCGGATGGCGTTCTTGTCGTCGTTCTGGCCAAGGCCGGGGATCTCGACCTCGTCGAGGCCGGTGAGGCCGGTCTCCAGGCCCCGCAGCGCCTTCTGCAGGCTCTCGGCGAAGGTCCGGCCGATGGCCATGACCTCGCCGACCGACTTCATGGCGGTGGTCAGGGTCGGCTCGGCGCCGGGGAACTTCTCGAAGGCGAAGCGCGGGATCTTGGTGACGACATAGTCGATCGACGGCTCGAACGAGGCCGGGGTGGCGCCGCCGGTGATGTCGTTCTCGAGCTCGTCCAGCGTGTAGCCGATGGCGAGCTTCGCCGCGACCTTGGCGATCGGGAAGCCGGTCGCCTTGGAGGCGAGCGCGGAGGAGCGCGAGACGCGCGGGTTCATCTCGATGACGATGAGGCGGCCGTTCTGCGGATTGACCGCGAACTGGACGTTGGAGCCGCCGGTCTCGACGCCGATCTCGCGCAGCACCGCAAGGCTGGCGTCGCGCATGATCTGGTATTCCTTGTCGGTCAGCGTCAGCGCCGGCGCGACAGTGATGGAATCACCGGTATGCACGCCCATCGGGTCGATGTTCTCGATGGAGCAGATGATGATGCAGTTGTCCGCGCGGTCGCGGACCACCTCCATCTCGTATTCCTTCCAGCCGATCACCGATTCCTCGACCAGGACCTCGGTGGTCGGCGAGGCGTCGAGGCCGCGCTCGATGATGTCGAGATATTCCTCGCGGTTGTAGGCGATGCCGCCGCCGGTGCCGCCGAGGGTGAAGGAGGGGCGGATGATCGCCGGCAGGCCGATGTCGTCGAGCGCGTCGAGCGCTTCGCCCAGCGAATGGGCGAGACGCGAGCGCGGCGTCTCCAGGCCGATCTTCTCCATCGCCAGGCGGAACAGCTCGCGGTCCTCGGCCTTGTCGATGGCCTCGGCGGTGGCGCCGATCATCTCGACGCCGTATTTCTCCAGCACGCCCATCTTCTTCAGGGACAGGGCGCAGTTCAGCGCGGTCTGGCCGCCCATCGTCGGCAGCAGCGCGTCCGGGCGCTCCTTCTCGATGATCATGGCGACGATCTCGGGCGTGATCGGCTCGATATAGGTGGCATCGGCGAGATCCGGATCGGTCATGATCGTCGCCGGATTGGAGTTCACCAGGATGACCCGATAGCCTTCCTCGCGCAGCGCCTTGCAGGCCTGGGTTCCCGAGTAATCGAACTCGCAGGCCTGGCCGATGATGATCGGCCCGGCGCCGATGATCAGGATCGAGGAGATGTCTGTGCGTCTGGGCATACTGGGCTCGCGGCTGGCCTTCGCCGGCTCCCCCGCACGGGCGGGATCCGGTCGCTGGCGACTTGATGGGTGAAATCTACGGCTGAGCGCGCCTTATAGGCAAAAAGCGCGGGAGGCGAAACCCCATCCGCGCGATGTTTCCAGCTCCTGGCGCGGGGGCGTGCGGTCACGCGCCGACGGCCGGCTCGGAGGCGGGAGACGCCGCGGCGGACGAGGCGGGCGGAAGGGCGGCGCGAAGGGGGGCGCCGAGCGGCGCCGGAACCGGTGCGAGGCCGTCGAAATCGGCGATGCCGGCGGAGAGCGCAAAGCAGGCGAGGCGCACCGCCTTGGGGATCTCGACGGGACGGCCGTTGCGGTCGCCCTTCTCGTAATACTGGATCATCCGCTTCTTGAGGCCGAGCACCTCGGCGGCGTCCTTCTGCTTCAGCCCGAGCGACTTGCGCCACTTGCGGAACAGTTCGGGCGTCATCGAGGGAGCGGTCGGGGAGCGATCTTCGCGGGGGGGCGCCATGGGCCGTCTCGTCGGGTTCGCGTTGGTCTTGCGCCGGGTGTTGCGTTTCGAGTGTGGCGTTTCGAGCGTGGCGTTTGCGGTGGAAAACGCCGCGCCTGAAGCGCAACCTTTGCGCCCGACTTGATGTGACGCGGGCGCGCAAAAGTCAAACGGCAATCAGCGCGTTTACCCTGATCGGGACGCGTCCGACGCGAGCTTCCATAATCGCGATCGTTTCATATACTATCCGCGGCGGTCCGGCCCCCGGATCCTGCCCTACCGGCGCAGCCTGCCGGTCTCCCTGGACGGATCGTTGCCGAAATGCTGGTGAGATACGATGTGGCCGCCTCGGCGGATACGCTTCTCATTCATTCCCGCGCCCAGATCGGCCTTGCGGATTACTGCCGGCTGCGCGGCGTTCCCTTCGACGCGGTGCTGCGCGAGAGTGGACTGGACCGGGACCCCGTCAGCGCCTCGCTGGGCGGCTATATCAGCCTGCGCGCCCATAACAGCGCGCTGGAGACGGCGAGCCGGCTGGCCGGCGACGATACGTTCGGCCTCGGCTGGACCCGCTCGCTCGGCCCCGGACCGGAGGACACGGTGTCGCTGGCGCTGCGCCACGCCCCGGACTTCCGCACGGCGCTGGAGACCAGCGCCCGCTTCACGCGCATCGTCGTCGATGCCGCCGAGATCCGGGTCGAGTTCGACGGCGAGGAGGCGGAGGTCGCCTTCGGCTTCTCGCCGGAACTGGTGCGCTGCGACCAGTTGCACGACCGGGTGGCCAGCAAGGTGTTCACCCGGCTGATGCGCATCGGCGGCGGCACGGTGCAGCCGCTGGCGGTGCGCCTTGGGCGCGCGCGCCCGCTCAATGTCGGGCTGCACGACCTGTTCTACGGGGTGC
This sequence comes from Stappia sp. TSB10P1A, assembly GCF_900185725.1. Taxonomy (GTDB): domain Bacteria; phylum Pseudomonadota; class Alphaproteobacteria; order Rhizobiales; family Stappiaceae; genus Stappia. The sequence continues at coordinate 168,715 of NZ_FYAU01000018.1, forward strand.
CGGTGCGCTTCGGCGGGCCGCGCAACAGCCTGCGCTTCCGAATCGCCGGCGGACGCGGGGCCAATCCCTTGCGCGACGACGACCTGTTCGCCGCCCTGTGCGAATTGAACCGACGCCGGCTCGACGACCGGCGGCGGGCGGAGGACTTCGTGGCGATGGTCAACGATGCCATTGCCGAGCGGATCGCCGATCCGCTGCTGACGATCGCGGAAGTCGCCCGCGACATGGCGATCAGCGTCAGGGCGCTGCAGCGCCGGCTGGCCGAACGGGACACGAGCTTCCAGGCCCTGCATGACGGGGTGCGCCGCCGCATGGCCGCCGACTACCTGGCCCAGACCGAGCTGCCGATCTCCGAGATCGCCTTCCGGCTCGGCTTCTCGGCGGTGGGCAATTTCTCGCGGGCGGCGCGGCGCTGGTTCGGCCGGCCGCCGAGCGAGTGCCGGCGCGGCGCCCTGGTGGGCTGATCCGGCGGCATCTGCCGTAACGACACGGGCCAGGTCTTGGGAGAGGTCGCGGGGGCAGGCAGAACGCCCGCGGTGCGCGGGGCGAACCGCCCGCCGGCTCTGTCGTTTCACATATATACTTTCGTCCTAAAGGATCTCTTCTGGAGAAACGATTTTCCTGAATTTCGGATGCCGGTTTGTTTTCTTATGTCCTTCATTTGTATGACTTTGCATAATACCTGTTGTTGTAAAGATCAGCCCGATTATTCAGCAGGTATCGGATAGTGATATTACGTTTGTTGCCGTTGTGCCGGAGGGCAGGCTTTCTCGTGACCTCTTCGCCTGGAACAGGTGCCTGACGTTTTTTTCTCGAAACGAACGTAAGGATAAAAGATTGGCACGTAGGGAGAAGGTCGTGACGGAAAGGTGGTGGCATAGTTTGCGCCGTTGTGCGCGTTCCGGGCCGCGCCATTCGATCGGGACCTATGGAAAGTGAAATGACGGAACTCTCCAGAACTTCTGCGTTCGGACCGGACCTTGCAGGTCCGATCCAGATCGACGGCAAGAACGAGGCGCGGCTCTCCATCGCCGAGATGGCCGAAACCTTCGGCGTCACCCTGCGGGCGCTGCGCTTCTACGAGGAAAAGGCCTTGCTGCGCCCGGAGCGCAAGGGCGCGCGCCGCTTCTACGGCGCCCGCGAGATCGGGCGGATGAAGGTGATCCTGCAGGCCAAGCGGATCGGTCTGACCCTGGTCGAGATTCGCGAGGTGATCGCGCTTCTGGAAGGCAAGACCGGCCGCATGTCGCAGCTTCGCGCCCTGCGCGAGATGTGCGCGCGCCAGGAAGAGCTGCTGAACGAGCAACTCGCCCAGATCAGGGATCAGGCGAAGGAGACCACGGATGTCCTCGCCGCGCTCGACGGGCTGATCGAGGCCAATCCGCAGGCGTGACCAAGGGGCCGCGCGCCCTGCGATCGAGACAAGCAGCGCCGTCCGGGATGCCGGGCGGCGTTTTTGCTTTTTGGGGGGTGTTGCGGTCCGACGTCATCCCGGCCGCTCCCCCTGTCCGCGGTCATCACGGGCAAGACGAAGCCGCGACCCGGGAACCATTGGCGCCCTCGGCAGGCGCGAGACGGGAGCGCATCGCCACCTCAACGGCTGTCATGCCTGCGAAGGCAGGCATCCAGTATCCGCCGGGGCTGGTGGTGGCGTGAAGCTAGCCGCCTCCGGCGTTCCGGCGGCCGTCGGTGACCCTGTGGCACCGTCACGGCTCGATCCGCGCGACCTGTGGTTACTGGGTCTTCGGTCTTCGGCTGCGCCGAAACCGGGACGACAGGCTGAGCGTGGGGTTCGTGCGGGCGCGTCCTCGCCACCGCTCTGGCAGCCAATGGCCCCCGGCTCTGCGCTTGCGCGCGGCCGGGGTGACCTCGGAGGGGGCGCGGGGTCTTTGCCAGTCTCACCGGCTGTCGTCTCGGCCATGCCTCCCTCTCGGACGTCGTCCCGGACGAGGCCGAAGGCCGAAGATCCGGGATCCATTGGTGCCCTTGGCAGGCGTGAGGCGGGAGCGCATCGCCACCTCAACGGCTGTCATGCCTGCGAAGGCAGGCATCCAGTATCCGCCGGGGCTGGTGGTGGCGTGAAACTAGCCGCCTCCGGCGTTCCGGCGGCCGTCGGTGACCCTGTGGCACCGTCACGGCTCGATCCGCGCGACCTGTGGTTACTGGGTCCCGGTCTTCGGCTGCGCCGAAACCGGGACGACAGGCTGAGCGTGGGGTTCGTGCGGGCGCGTCCTCGCCACCGCTCTGGCAGCCAATGGCCCCCGGCTCTGCGCTTGCGCGCGGCCGGGGTGACCTCGGAGGGGGCGCCGGGTCTTTGCCAGTCTCACCGGCTGTCGTCTCGGCCATGCCTCCCTCTCGGACGTCGTCCCGGACGAGGCCGAAGGCCGAAGATCCGGGATCCATTGGTGCCCTCGGCAGGCGTGAGGCGGGAGCGCGTTGCCACCGCCCGGCTGTCATACCTGCGAAGGCAGGTATCCAGTATCCGCCGGGGTGAGCAGGAGCACGAAGACGTCTCCCCGGAGCAAAAGAAAACGCCGCCCGCGGGGGCGGGCGGCGTGGCGTGCGTTTGATGCAGTCAGATGAGGGGCCGCGATGCGCCGGTCAGGCGGCGGCGTCCTTTTCCGGGATCGCCGGGGTGCCGGCGCGGGCGCGCATCAGGTTGGTGAAGCGGCGGAACAGGTAATGGCTGTCGCGCGGGCCGGGCGAGGCTTCCGGGTGGTACTGCACCGAGAAGACCGGCCTGTCCTTGAGCCGCAACCCGCAATTGGAGCCGTCGAACAGCGAGACATGGGTCTCCTCGACCGCCTCCGGCAGGCTCTTGGCATCGACCGCGAAGCCGTGGTTCATCGAGGTGATCTCGACCTTGCCGGTGGTGCGGTCGAAGACCGGATGATTGGCGCCGTGATGGCCCTGATGCATCTTCATGGTGTCGCCGCCAAGGGCGAGCGCCAGCATCTGATGGCCGAGGCAGATGCCGAAGACCGGCAGGCCGCTCGCGACCAGATCGCGGATCACCGGCACGGCATATTCGCCGGTCGCCGCCGGATCGCCCGGACCGTTGGACAGGAAGATGCCGTCGGGCTTGCGCGACAGCACATCCTCAGCGCTCGCATCGGCGGGCAGCACCGTCACCTTGCAGCCGGCATCGGTCAGAAGCCGCAGGATGTTGCGCTTGATGCCGTAGTCGATGGCGACGACGTTGAATTCACCGCCCTCGCGCTTCCCATAGCCCTGGTCCCAGACCCAGGGGGTCTGCGTCCAGCCGTAGCTCTGCGAGGAGGTGACGTCCTTGGCAAGGTCCATGCCGACGAGACCCGGCCAGTTGCGGGCGGCAAGCTTAAGTGCCTCGATGTCGAACTTGCCGTCCGGATCATGGGCGATCACCGCATTGGCGGCGCCGGTCTCGCGGATCAGGGCGGTGAGGGCGCGGGTGTCGATGCCCGACAGGCCGATGATGCCGCGCGCCTTCAACCAGGCATCGAAATGCCGGGAGGCGCGGTAATTGGCCGGCTCGGTGACGTCGGCGCGGACGATCGCCCCGCGCACGCCGGAGGCCGAGGCCATGTTGACGGTCTCGACATCTTCCTCGTTCGTCCCCACATTTCCGATATGCGGAAAGGTGAAAGTGACGATCTGCCCGGCATAGGAGGGATCGGTGAGGATCTCCTCATAGCCGGTGAGGGCGGTGTTGAAGCAGACTTCGGCACAGGCCTGGCCGGTGGCGCCGAAGCCCTGGCCCTCGATCACTGTGCCGTCGGCCAGGACGAGAACGGCCGTGGTCGGCGGCGCGGACCAGACGTCGGCGGTCGTCATATCTTGCTTTCCCGATCGGTTCGATGACATGATTTCGCTGAGCGCGCCTTGACGGAGCGGGGCTCGGCTGTCAACGGTGCGGCTCGCGCGGCACTCTAGGGGAAGCGCGCGTGAGGGTCAACTGACTGACTTTATAAAAATAATCCTTGAAAATCAACGAGATGGACGAGGTGTCCGGCAGTGGAGCCGAAGCTTTGAGGAAAGTTTCCGCGCTTCCGTCCCGGGCAAGCGACAGGGCAGAGCATGCGTGAGAGGATCGATGCGGCGTTGCAGGACGCCGTGGAGAACGACGACAAGCGGCGGGCGGCGACGCTGAGGCTGGTGCAGGTGGCGATCCGCGACCGCGATGCCCGCTGCCGCGAGCTCGGTCACGACGTCGTGCCGGACACGGAGATCCGCGAGATCCTCAACAAGATGCTGCGCCAGCGCGAGGGTTCGGCCCGCGACTACGAGGAGGCGGGCCAGATCGACCTTGCCGCCGAGGAGCGCGAGGAGATGGCGATCATCCAGGAATTCCTGCCGCCCCAGTTCGACGAGCGGGCAATGCAGAACGCCTGCGAGGACGTGGTGCGCGACATCAACGCGCGGGGCCTGCGCGACATGGGCCGCTGCATGAGCGCGCTGAAGGAACGCTATCCGGGGCAGATGGACTTCGTGCGGGCGAGCTGCATGGTCAAGGATCTGCTGCGCAGCGAATAGGCGCGCCTCCGCGCCGGTGGAATTTTCCGCCGGTCTGTCCTACCTTGATCCTGAAGGCTGGCGCAGCCGCCCCGAAAGGGGCCGCGCGCCGGCGATGCCGCTGTCGAAAGCCCGTAGCCCATGCGATTTTCCCCCGGTCTCCTCGACGAGATTCGTGCCCGAGTGCCGTTGTCGGAGGTGGTGGCGCGGCGGGTGAGCTGGGACCGGCGCAAGTCGCAGCCGGCGCGCGGCGACTTCTGGGCCTGCTGCCCGTTCCACCAGGAAAAGACCCCGAGCTTCCATGTCGACGACCGGCGCGGCCGCTACAAGTGCTTCGGCTGCGGCGCCTCGGGCGATCATTTCCGCTTCCTGACCGAGACGGAGGGGCTGGCCTTTCCCGAGGCGGTGGAGCGGCTGGCCGAGCAGGCGGGCGTGGCGCTGCCGGCGCCCGATCCGCAGGCGGCGGCGCGCGCGGCCGAGCGCGCCAGCCTTGCGGAAATCTGCGAGATGGCGGCGCGCTTCTTCCAGGACGCGCTGGCGATGAGCGGCGGCGAGCAGGCGCGCGATTATGTCGCCCGCCGCCGGCTGCGCCCGGAGACAGTGCGCGAGTTCCGCATCGGCTTCGCCCCGAACGGGCGCGACGCATTGAAGCGGCATCTGATCGGCAAGGGCGTCGACGAGGCCTCGATGGTGGAGGCCGGGCTGGTGATCCGCCCGGACGACGGGCGGCCGACCTATGACCGCTTCCGCAACCGGCTGATGATCCCGATCCAGGACGAGCGCGGCCGGGTGATCGCCTTTGGCGGGCGCACGCTCGACCCGGACGGCCAGCCGAAATATCTCAACTCGCCCGAGACCCCGCTCTTCCACAAGGGCATGATGGTCTTCAACTTCCACCGCGCCCGCGAGCCGGCCCACCGCAGCGGCCAGGCGGTGGTGGTGGAAGGCTATATGGACGCCATCGCCATCGCCCAGGCCGGCATGGGCAATGTGGTCGCCGCGCTCGGCACCGCCTTTACCGAGGAGCAGGTCGGCCGGCTGTGGCGGCTGGCGCCCGAACCGGTGATCTGCTTCGACGGTGATGCGGCCGGCATCGCCGCCGCGCACCGGGCGGTCGACCGCATCCTGCCGGGGCTGCGCAGCGGCCATTCCTTCAGCTTCGTCTTCCTGCCCGACGGCAAGGATCCGGACGACCTGATCGCGCAAGGCGGGCTTGCCGCCTTCACCAAGGCGCTGGCGGGCTCGCAGCCGCTGATCGACGTGTTGTGGTCGCGCGAGGTGGACGCGGCGCGCATCGACACGCCGGAGCGGCGCGCGGCGCTGGAAAAGAGCCTCGACGACCTGGTGCGCACCATCGCCGACGAGCGGGTGCGGCGCGGCTACCAGCTCGACATCCGGCTGCGGCTGTCCAACCTGTTCTACCGGCAGGCGCGGGCCGCGCGCGGCCAGAACTTCGGCCAGAACTTCGGCCAGGGCGGGGCGCAGGGCGGCCAGAATTTCGGACAGGCTTTCGGACAGGGTGGGGCATTCCAGCAGGTGCCGTCCGGCCAGGCGCGCGGCTCGGATCTGCCGGAAAGCTCGATGTTCGGCCATGAGCGGATGCTGTGCGGGCTGTGCCTGAAATATCCCGAACTGCTGGAGCGGCATGTGGAGCGGCTGGCGCAGGCGCAGTTCGGCGACATGCTGCATGCGCGCTTTCGCGACGAATTGTGCCGCATCGCCACCGAGCTGCAGGACGTGCCGGTGAGCGGCTTCTTCGAGACGCTGGACACGCGCTTCTTCCAGATCCTGTCCGAGGCGCTGGACGGGCCGGAGGAGGCGGGCAGTGGCTCAGGCGGCGGCGCGGGCAGTGGCTCGGGCAGTGGCTCGGGCGGGGGGCGGCGGATGGTCGCCCGCTTCCACGATCTGTTGCAGCGGCTGCCGATCCTGCGGCACGAGCCGCCGGCGGAGTTCATCGAGGACCTGTTCTGCCACACTCTCGACGTGCTGGAACTGCGCGCGCTGGAGCAGGATCTCGATGCGGAACTGGCGGCGCTCGGCGACGGGCTCGACGAGGCGGACTGGGAGCGCATCCGCGCCCAGTCGCAGGACCTTGCCCGCCGGCGCGAGGAATGCGCCCGCATCGAGCAGGAGATTGCCGAACGGGGCAAGGTGTTCCGCTCGGCCCGCCCGGTCGCCGCCACGCCGGCGGGGGCGGCGGCGCGCGCACGCGCGGCGATAGCGCAAGGGGCGGCCGCCGGCGGCTGATGCGAGCCTGTGGATCGCAGACGCTCTTTGGTTGACGGCCAACGAATCACTCTTGCGAATCCGGACCTTTGCGCTACATAAGCACTTCAGGCAGCATCCAGAGCCGCGCCAGGCCAGCCACGCAGACCCGGTCCCAGGACAAGGGGGTCGCAAGCCGTGACAGGGAGCCGACATGGCGGCATGAAATCATTTTGCCTGCCGAGATCCCGCGTGGAACCGGATGGCCGGAGCGTCAGGCGCTTTTCGGCCAGGCCGGTGTCTGGTCTTGTCGAACCGGTTTGCAGGGTTAAGTGGCACTTAACGGACAGCGACTAAGACTGGCTTTCTGTCCCCCCCGGCGTGGCGGCGCGTCGCGGGCAGGGGATCCGCATGGCCGAAAGGCCGTGGCCGGCACGGGATCCGGTATTCCGCCGCGACATGAATGACTCAGCCGGTCCTCCGGCTTTCCGGGCGCGATAGGCGCGGAAAGCGGAGCCGGGCCCGCAGGGCGGGCACTGAGCGAGACGAACGACAGACCACGAACGACAGCGCCAGGCCGCAGGGCCGGCGGGGCCGGAGACAGCAATGGCAGCCAAATCGACGCAGGCGGAAGAGACCCAGGAACCCGCGACCGAGACCTCCGACGGTCCGCTTCTCGATCTCTCCGATGCCGCGGTCAAGCGGATGATCAAGCTCGCCAAGAAGCGCGGCTATGTGACCTATGAGGAGCTCAACGAGGTGCTCCCGTCCGAGGAGGTCACCTCCGAGCAGATCGAGGACACGATGGCGATGCTGTCCGACATGGGCATCAACGTCATCGAGGAAGAAGAGGCCGAGGAGGCCCAGGCGGACGACCAGGGCGGCGAGATCGTCGAGGCGAGCCCGACCGCGGTCGCCAAGACCACGGCGAAGGAGCCGACCGACCGCACCGACGACCCCGTGCGCATGTATCTGCGCGAGATGGGCTCGGTCGAGCTGTTGTCGCGCGAAGGCGAGATCGCCATCGCCAAGCGCATCGAGGCCGGCCGCGAGGCGATGATCGCCGGGCTCTGCGAGAGCCCGCTGACCTTCCAGGCCATCATCATCTGGCGGGACGAGCTCAACGAGGGCAAGGTCCTGCTGCGCGACATCATCGATCTCGAGGCGACCTATGCCGGCCCCGACTTCCGCGGCGACGATGCCGAGGAGAGCGAGGAGGAGAGCACTGCCGAGGGCGGCACCGCCGGCGCCCCCGGCGCGGCCCGCGAGGACACCGCCCGCGAGGGCGGCCGCCCGGCGGGCGAGGCCGAAGCCTCCGGCGAGACCGAGGGCGAGGGCGACGGCGAGGAGGACGACGAGTTCGAGGCGAACATCTCGCTCTCCGCGATGGAGGCCGAGCTGAAGCCGAAGGTGCTGGAGACCTTCGACCGCATCGCCGACGACTACAAGAAGCTGCGCCGGCTGCAGGACCAGCTCGTCGAGAACAAGCTCGCCAACAAGACCCTGTCGCCCTCCCAGGAGCGCCGCTACAAGAAGCTGAAGGAAGACATCGTCGTCGACGTCAAGAGCCTGTCGCTGAACCAGCAGCGCATCGACGCGCTGGTCGCCCAGCTCTACGACATCAACAAGCGGCTGATGGGCTATGAGGGGCGGTTGCTGCGCCTTGCCGACAGCCACGGCGTCGACCGCGGCGACTTCCTGAAGCAGTATCAGGGCAACGAGCTGGACCCGAACTGGATCCGCAAGGTCGCCAACCTTGCCTCCAAGGGCTGGAAGAACTTCGTCGCCCAGGAGAAGGAAACGATCCGCGAGCTGCGCCAGGAGATCCAGAGCCTTGCCTCGGAGACCGGCCTGGAGACGGCCGAGTTCCGCCGCATCGTCTCGATGGTGCAGAAGGGCGAGCGCGAGGCGCGCATCGCCAAGAAGGAGATGGTGGAGGCGAACCTGCGCCTCGTCATCTCCATCGCCAAGAAATACACCAACCGCGGCCTGCAGTTCCTGGACCTGATCCAGGAGGGCAATATCGGCCTGATGAAGGCGGTCGACAAGTTCGAGTACCGGCGCGGCTACAAGTTCTCCACCTATGCGACATGGTGGATCCGGCAGGCGATCACCCGCTCGATCGCCGACCAGGCCCGCACGATCCGCATCCCGGTGCACATGATCGAGACGATCAACAAGATCGTGCGCACCTCGCGCCAGATGCTGCACGAGATCGGCCGCGAGCCGACCCCGGAAGAGCTGGCCGAAAAGCTGCAGATGCCGCTGGAAAAGGTCCGCAAGGTGCTGAAGATCGCCAAGGAGCCGATCTCGCTCGAAACGCCGATCGGCGACGAGGAAGACAGCCACCTCGGCGACTTCATCGAGGACAAGAACGCGGTGCTGCCGATCGACGCGGCGATCCAGTCGAACCTGCGCGAGACGACGACGCGGGTGCTGGCCTCGCTCACCCCGCGCGAGGAGCGCGTGCTGCGCATGCGCTTCGGCATCGGCATGAACACCGACCACACGCTGGAGGAAGTCGGCCAGCAGTTCTCGGTGACGCGCGAACGTATCCGCCAGATCGAGGCGAAGGCGCTGAGGAAGCTCAAGCACCCCTCGCGCTCGCGCAAGCTGCGCTCGTTCCTCGACAGCTAGGCGCGCGGCGTTTTCCGGCGCGGAAGGACGACCCTTCGGGGGGTCTGGGGATGGTTCTGGGGATGGCTTTGGGGCCCGGCGGCAACGCCGGGCCCTGTCGTTTGGGGCGTCCTCGCTCCCGCTCTGGCGAGCAATCGCCCCCGTTGGGGTGGACGGCCCCCATCCGGCTCTCCGGCTTCGCCTGCGGCCGGGGTGACGGCCGAGAGGATGTGTGGTCTCGCCTCCCTCTCGGATGTCGTCCCGGTCGCGCGTGAGCGCGAACCGGGAACCATTGGCACCCTGAGCGGAGGTTTGTCGCACTCGACCTTTCCCCGCGTCTCCCCGGACGGGCATCGCGAGATCCGGAACCGGCGAGCCACGGCGGGTGTGGGGACGGCCGGGAGCGCGCCCCATAGGCCCTCGGCTCGCCGCCCGGCTCGGCGCTGCGCGCCGTCCGGGAGGACGCAGGGAGGGGCGTACCATCGATCACGCTCGCGCGAGAGCGGGGCGGCGCGCGTTTGCCGCCTCCCTTTTTCCCCGAAGCTGGGGTAGGCGTAGCAGCGGGCGGGCGACACACGCGGCCCGACCCACCAACCGGAGAGACGGGGCCCGACCCTGAGACAGCCGAGCGACACTGAGGAGCCGGGGTTTTTCCCCTCGCCGCCGGGCGAGCGGGCGGGCGACGCCGTGCCCGCGCCGCCCGCCGTGTCCCCTGTTGTGTCTCCTGCCGCGCCCGCCGCTATGCCGGATGTCGCGGCCGAACTCGCCCCCGGCGAGACCGCGAGGCAACCGGGCGAGGGGCCGGCCGGGCGCGGGCGGATCGGCGCCGGCCTTGCCCTGTCGCTGCTGCTGCACGGGGCGATTGCCGCATGGGTGTTGCTCGGCCCGGAGGCGGCGCGCGTGCTGCCGCCCGTCACCGACGAGCCGATCGAGGTGGTGCTGGTCGCCCCGCCGCCGCCCGCGCGGGACGAGGATCAACCGGCGGAGGAGGAGGGGGCGCAGGCCGAGCCGCCGCCCCCGCCCGCCCCGGAAGAGGAGCCCACAGAGGAGCCGGCTGCCGAGGACGCGGAGCAGGAGGAGCAACCGGCCGCGGAGACGCCGCCCGAGCCGCAGGAGCCGCCCCTCCCCCAGTCGGAGACGGCCGCGGCGCCGCGCGTGCTCATCCCCGTCACCGAATTCGCCGAGGAGGACAGCGGCGGCGCTGAGCGGGACGGCGAGATCGCCGCGCGCGAGAGCACCGACCCTCCCAGCGAGCCCACGCCCGACGCAGGCGGGGAAGCGCAGGCGGACGAGGCGCCCGCCGGGACTGACACTGAGGCTGGCACTGAGACTGGTGAGCAGGCTGGCGAGCAGGCTGGCGAGGGCGCGCCGCAAGAGGAGGCCGCCGCGCCGGAGATGGAGACGGCCGACGAGACGGTCGACCAGCCGGCTGAGCAGCCGGAGCCGGAGACAGAGACGGAGACAGAGACGGAGGTGGCGGCGCTGACCGATCCGGGCCGCACCGAGACGGAGACAGCGACGGATGTCGAGGTGCCCGAGACGCTGGCGGCACCAGGTGACGAGATCGGCGACGTGATCGGCGAGGGCATCGGCCTGCCACGGGCAAAGCCGGAGGAGATCGCCCGCCTTGCCGAGGCGCCCGCCGATCCCCGCGCGCGGGCCGAGGCGGTGGCACGGGCCATCGCCGCGACGACGCCGGGCTCCGGCGGGCTGGACTTCGCCCGCCCCGGCAGGGGCGCCGGTGGCGGGCTTTCCGGAGATCTGGCCGGGGATCTGGCCGGCGGTACGACGGCAACACGCCTGTTCTCGCGCGAGATTTCCGACGATCCGCGCATGCGCACGGCGATGAACGGCATGCCGCACGCGGCCCGTGTCGACCTGTTGTGCATGACCGAGTTGCGGGCGCAACTGAGGGTCGCGACGCCCCCCTATCATGCCGACCTTCTGCCCTCGTTCCGGCTGGAGAGCGGCACGGTGCTGGAGCCGCGCCGGGCGGCCTTCCGCGCCGGCGGCCAGTGGTACGACCTTGCCTTCCGCTGCGAATTGAACACGCAGGTGACCCGCGTCGAGCGCTTCACCTTCCGCGTCGGCGCGCCGGTGCCGCGTTCGGACTGGTCGGCCCGCGGCTTCCCGAGGAATTGAGGCGAGGGCTTGCATCATCGGCGGGCGCGGGACAGTCTGGCGGCGGTGCGAATCCCGTGCGGCCGCAACGGAATTCGGGGCGGCTGGGAAAGTGGCGGATGACCAACAAGCTCTATTATGGCGACAATCTCGGCGTGCTGCGCGACCATGTCGCCGACGAGAGCGTCGATCTTGTCTATCTCGACCCGCCGTTCAACTCCAACGCCACCTACAACGTGCTGTTCAAGGCGCCGGACGGGGCGCAGAGCCAGTCGCAGATCGAGGCCTTCGACGACACCTGGCAATGGGGCGAGACCGCCGAGGATGCCTATTGGCAGGTGCTGAAAGGGCCGAACAGCGAGGCGGCGCGCATGCTGGAGGCGATGCGCGGCTTTCTCGGCGAGAACGCCATGATGGCCTATCTCGCGATGATGGCGATCCGCCTCATCGAACTGCACCGGGTGCTGAAGCCGACCGGCAGCCTCTATCTGCATTGCGACCCTACAGCCAGCCACTATCTCAAGATCCTGCTGGATGCGATCTTTGGGGCGCGCCAGTTTGAAAACGAGGTCGTATGGCAGAGAACGAATACGAAAGCTCATGCTTTCACGAGATTTAGTTCCTCGCATGATGTTATTTTTTACTATAGAAAGAGTGGTGATTTTACTTGGAATCCGCAATATCTACCTCATTCCGATGATTACATTAAATCTCATTATGGAAATATTGAAGAAGAAACTGGAAGAAGATATACTCTGGGAGACTGTACAAATCCGAACCCAGATCGGCCAAATTTAACGTACGAGTGGATGGGGGTAACAAAAGTTTGGAGGTGGACGAAAGAAAAAATGCAGTCAATGCATGATCAGGGTAGGATCATTTATACAAAGTCCGGTGCTCCGAGATACAAACGCTATCTGGACGAGATGAAGGGCACGCCAATCAGCAGTGTCTGGACCGACATCCCTCCAATCAATTCCCAAGCCCAGGAACGCCTCGGCTATCCGACCCAGAAACCCGTGGCGCTGCTGGAGCGGATCGTTTCCGCCTCGTCCAATCCGGGCGATGTGGTGCTCGATCCCTTTTGCGGCTGCGGCACCACCGTGCATGCGGCGCAGAAGCTCGGGCGCGCCTGGATCGGCATCGACGTCACCCATCTCGCCATCTCGCTGATCGAGCGGCGGCTGCGCGACGCCTTCGGCACGGACGCCCGCTTCACCACCTATGGCGTGCCCAAGGACATCGGCGCGGCGCGCGATCTCGCCGCCCGCGACAAGCACGAATTCGAGAAATGGGCGATCTCGCTCATCCCCGACGCGCAGCCCTTTCGCGGCGGCAAGAAGGGCGCGGACACCGGCATCGACGGCATCGTCTACATGCGCACCGAGAAGAACCGCACCGACAAGGCGATCGTCGAGGTCAAGGGCGGGGGCGTCTCGGTCGACCAGATCCACAAGCTCAAGAGCGTCATCGAGCGGGAAAAGGCGCTGGTCGGCCTGTTCGTGACGCTGACCCCGCCGACCAAGCCGATGATCGCCGAGGCCGCCGCCGCCGGCTTCGCCGACACCGCGTTCGGGCGGGTTCCGCGCCTCCAGATCCTGACCATCGAGGGGATCCTCGAACACCGGGAAGTGCCGCGCCTGCCGGCCGTCGACTCGTCCGCCTTCAAGAAGGCGCCCAAGGAGAAGCAGCAGGGACAGACCTCCCTCGACCTGTGAGGCCGCGCCGCCATGCGTGGGCGTCCTCGCTGTCTGTCGTGGTGCTGCCGATGTGCTGCCGATGTGCCGTTCCCTTCGCGCCTGCCTCTCCCGGCGTCATTCCGGGCGAGGCCGCAGGCCGAAGACCCGGAACCGGGGAGGCACGGTGGGTGTGGCGTCGTTCGGGCGCGGGGCCGAGAGGCTCTCGGCTCGCCGGTCCCGGGTCGCGGCTTCGCCTTGCCCGGGATGACGAAAGGAGAGGGCGGAGCGGGAGGACGCGCAGAAAAGGGGATGCTGCCGGGAGCGGGAAAGGAGGCCCTCGCGCGCGGGAGGACGCAACGCGGGTGCGGAGTGCTGTTTCGGCCGCTCTGGGAACGAATAGCCCCCGGCGCTCCGGCTTCGCCTGCGGCCGGGGTGACCTCCGAGGGTGGGGCGTGGCCGTGCCTCCCCCACGGAGGTCATCCCGGTCGCGCGTGAGCGCGAACCGGGAACCAATGGCCCCCTCAGCGGATGTTTGTCGCACTTGATCTCTCCCCGCGTCATTCCGGGCGAGCATCGCGAGACCCGGAACCGGGGAGGCACGGTGGGTGCGGCGTCGTTCGGGCGCGCGGCCGAGAGGCTCTCGGCTCGCCGGTCCCGGCTCGGCGCTCGCGCGCCGTCCGGGAGGACGCGAGGAGGGGGCGGAGCGGGAGGACGCAACGCGGGTGCGGAGTGCTGTTTCGGCCGCTCTGGGAACGAATAGCCCCCGGCGCTCCGGCTTCGCCTGCGGCCGGGGTGACCTCCGAGGGTGGGGCGTGGCCGTGCCTCCCCCACGGAGGTCATCCCGGTCGCGCGTGAGCGCGAACCGGGAACCAATGGCCCCCTCAGCGGATGCTTGTCGCACTTGATCTCTCCCCGCGTCATTCCGGGCGAGCATCGCGAGACCCGGAACCGGGGAGGCACGGTGGGTGTGGCGTCGTTCGGGAGCGTGGCCGAGAGGCTCTTGGCTCGCCGGTCCCGGGTCGCGGCTTCGCCTTGCCCGGGATGACGAAAGGAGAGGGCGGAGCGGGAGGGCGCGCAGAAAAGGGGATGCTGCCGGGAGCGGGAAAGGAGGGCCTCGCGCGCGGGAGGACGCAACGCGGGTGCGGAGTGCCGCCTCTGCCGCTCTGGGAACGAATAGCCCCCGGCTCTCCGGCTTCGCCTGCGGCCGGGGTGACCTCCGAGGGTGGGGCGTGGCCGTGCCTCCCCCACGGAGGTCATCCCGGTCGCGCGTGAGCGCGAACCGGGAACCAATGGCCCCCTCAGCGGATGTTTGTCGCACTTGATCTCTCCCCGCGTCATTCCGGGCGAGCATCGCGAGACCCGGAACCGGGGAGGCACGGTGGGTGTGGCGTCGTTCGGGCGCGGGGCCGAGAGGCTCTTGGCTCGCCGGTCCCGGCTCGGCGCTCGCGCGCCGTCCGGGAGGACGCGAGGAGGGGGCGGAGCGGGAGGACGCGCAGAAAAGGGGATGCTGCCGGGAGCGGGAAAGGAGGGCCTCGCGCGCGGGAGGACGCAACGCGGGTGCGGAGTGCTGTTTCGGCCGCTCTGGGAACGAATAGCCCCCGGCTCTCCGGCTTCGCCTGCGGCCGGGGTGACCTCCGAGGGTGGGGCGTGGCCGTGCCTCCCCCACGGAGGTCATCCCGGTCGCGCGTGAGCGCGAACCGGGAACCAATGGCCCCCTCAGCGGATGTTTGTCGCACTTGATCTCTCCCCGCGTCATTCCGGGCGAGCATCGCGAGACCCGGAACCGGGGAGGCAGAAGCGGGTGTGGCGTCCTTCGGGCGCGTGGCCGAGAGGCTCTTGGCTCGCCGGTCCCGGCTCGGCGCTCGCGCGCCGTCCGGGAGGACGCGAGGAGGGGGCGGAGCGGGAGGACGCCAAGGAGAGAGCCGCGCGCCGTCGCGGGCGCTGCTCACCCCCCTCTGTCGGCTGCGCCGACATCTCCCCCTCATCTCTTTCGCGGGGGGGAGAGGGGCGCGCGCGGCTCGGCCCGCGTGTCGTCGCCAGCGCTCTGGCAACCAATAGCCCCCGGATCTCGCGATGCTCGTCCGGGGCGACCTCCGAGAGGATGCGAGGTCGGGCGTCATTCTCAGGGGGCGTCCCGGTTATCCCCGTCCTCTCGTCGCACGGGGCTCCCCCTTTCGTCGTATTCCGGCATAGGCTGGCATCTGCCGCGCCGGGATCTCGTCCGTATCCGGCTCAAAGGGCGGGCGCCCACAATCGGGAGCGCGGCGCGAAGGAGGGTTGAATGAATTTCCTCAAGGGCTATTCCGCACCGCTGCTCAGCGTCTTCCGCATCGCGGCGGGCCTGCTGTTCCTGCAGCATGGCACCACCAAATATCTCAGCCTGCCGCCGACGCAGATGTCGGGCGCCTCGCCGATGACCATGGGCGGCGCGGCCGGCCTGATCGAGCTGGTGTGCGGCGCGCTGATCGTCCTCGGCCTGTTCACGCGGCCGGCCGCGTTCCTCGCCTCCGGCACGATGGCGGTCGCCTATTTCCTGGTGCATGCGCCGCAGAACTTCTATCCGATCCTCAACGGCGGCGAGCTGGCGGCGCTCTACTGCTTCGCCTTCCTGTATCTTTCGGCGGCGGGCCCCGGCCCGATCAGCATCGACCGGATGCGCGGCGCGGCCTGAGGGTTTTCGCAGGACCATGATCCTGTGGGCGCGGCAGCAGTGCCGCGCCCGTTTGTGTTTCGGCCTCACCGCTCCGGGGCGAGCAAGCCGTCGACAAGCGCCGCGAAGACGGCGAGGAAGCCGGCCTCATTGGCGCCCGAGGCGATGTCGAGCGCGGCGCGGTCGAAGGCGGCGGAGAGCACGCCCGTCAGCGCATCGAGCGGCAGGGGGCGCAAGTCGCCTTGCGCGAGGGCCTCCGCCAGCCCCTCGCGCAGGGTGCGGCCAGCATGCAGGGCGTCGAGCCGCATGACCTCACGGGGGCCGAGCGCCGCCGGCCCGTCGACCAGCAGGATGCGGCAGCGGCCGGGGGCGCGCATCGCCGCAAAGTAAGCCCGCGCGCCGGCAAGCAGCGCCGCGCGCGCGGACGGCGCCTCGGACGACCCGTCCTCGATCTCGCGCGCGACGGCCCGGCTTTCCGCCTCGAAGACGGCGGCGAAGAGTGCGGTCTTGTCGGCGAAATGGTGATAGAGCGCGCCGCGTGTGACGCCGGCAGCAGTGACGATCTCCGGCGTCGAGGTGTCGGCGAAGCCCTTTTGCGCGAACAGGCGCCGGCCGGCGGCGATCAGCTCGCCGCGCATTTCGGCGGAGCGCTCGGAATTGCCGCGGCCCTTGCCGCGCCGCCGGTCCGGCTTTTCGGTCATCGTGTCGGTCATGGCTTTGTCCCTTTACATACAGACTGTCTGTATGTATATGGATACAGGCTGCATGTATGTGACATGGGGCGGTGCCGGCAGGCAAGGGTTTGCTGCCGGGACCGAACGAGGGACGAGATGGCCGGGCCGCAGGGGCGGCGGGCGAGAAACGAAAGGACAGGCCATGAAGGTGACGAGCTATTACCCGGTGCTGATGACGGACGAGGTGGAGGCGACCGCGCGGTTCTACGAGACGCATTTCGGCTTTCGCCGCGCCTTCAGCGCCGACTGGTATGTGCATCTGCAGTCGGAAAGCGATCCGTCGGTGAATCTTGCCGTGCTCGACGGCAGCCATGAGACGATCCCGGCGGCGGCGCGCGGACAGTCGGCCGCCGGCCTGCTGCTCAATTTCGAGGTGGAGGATGTCGACGCCGAATATGCGCGGGCGACGGCGGCGGGCCTGCCGATCCTCTTGGACATTCGCGACGAGGAGTTCGGCCAGCGGCATTTCATCACGCGTGATCCCGGCGGCGTGCTGATCGACGTGATCAAGCCGATCCCGCCGAGCGCGGCGTTCCTGGCGCAATATGCGGAAGGGGCCGTTCCGGGTGCGTGAGCGCGGGGTGGAGAGTGTGGACAAGGGGGGCGGGTGCGGCTTGCCAAGGCCGGGACGGGGAGGCCAGAATGCGGGCCGAACACCTGCCTTCTTCTCTCCCGAACATCGGAACCAGACATGCCGCATGCTGCGACCCTCAAGCTGCTCCAGGACTATTATGCCGCCTTCAACGCCGGCGACACGGCAGCGATGCTGGAGCTCGTCACCGACGACATCGCCCATGATGTGAACCAGGGCGAGCGGCGGCAGGGCAAGGCGCTGTTCGCCGCGTTCAACGACCACATGACGCGCTGCTACAAGGAAGAACTGTCGGAGATCGTGATCTTCGCCAGCGAGGATGGCCGCCGCGCGGCGGCGGAGTTCATCGTCTCCGGCACCTATCTCGTCACCGACGAGGGCCTGCCGGAGGCTTCCGGCCAGACCTATCGCCTGCCGGCCGGCACGTTCTTCGACATTCGCGAGGGGCGGATCGCCCGCATCACCACCTATTACAATCTGCAGGAGTGGATCGCCCAGGTCGGCGCCTGATCCCCGTTCACGCCGGCAAGGAGGCCGTTGCCATGAAGGTCATCGTCGTCGGCGCCGGCATTGCCGGGCTCTCCACCGCCTGGTCGCTGATGAAGCGCGGCGTCGAGGTGGTGCTGGTGGAACAGGGGCCGATCCCCAATCCGCTGTCGGCCTCGGGCGACCATCACCGGATCATCCGCCGCGCCTACGGGGCGCAGGGCGGCTATCAGCGGCGGATCGACGAGGCCTATGCCGCCTGGGACGAGATGTGGGCCGATCTCGGCGACAAGCATCTGGCCGATACCGGCTTCCTGCTGGTGTCGCAGACCGGGCGGGACGCGGCCGTCGACTATCGCGACAGCCTCATTGCCGGCGGCTATCCCGTTGAAGACCTGAGCTGCGAGGAGGCGGTGCGCCGTCACCCGTTCCTCGATCCGGCTGGCGTGCATTCGGCGGCCTTCAGCCCGGAAGGCGGCGTGCTGCTGTGCCGGCATATCGGCCGCGATCTGCTGGCCTTCCTGCAGGGTGCTGGTGTGACGATCCGCGCGCAGACGCAGGTGGCGGCGGTGGACGCGGCGGCAGGAAAGGTGCGGCTTGCCGACGGCGGGGAGCTTGCCGGCGATCATGTGGTGGTGACGGCCGGCGCCTGGGTGCTGCAACTGTTCCCGCAGCTTGCCGACCGGCTGACCTCCTATCGCACGGCGGTCGCCTATCTCGATCCGCCGGCGGATCTGGTCGCCGCCTGGGAGGCCGCGCCGGTGATCCTCGATGTCGGCGGCACGGTCGACGGCTATGTCCTGCCGCCGGTGCGCGGCACGGGGCTGAAGGTGGGGGCGGGCATTCACAAGGCGCGCGCCGGCGCCGACGAGCGGCGGGTGGCAGAGCCGGGCGAAGGCGAGCGGCTGCGCGATCATTTCGCCCCGCCGTTTGCGCGGATCAAAGAGTACCGGGTGAGCGAGGTCGTCACCTGCGCCTACACGTTTACCGCGGACGAGCATTTCCTCGTTGCCGGGGAAGACCGGCTGACCATCGTCTCGGCCTGCTCGGGCCATGGCTACAAGTTCGGCGCCGCCGTCGGCCGGCGGGTGGCCGAGGGGGTGCTGTCCGGCGACCGGGCCGGCTTGAGGGAGTGGCTCGAGGCGCGGGACTGAGGGGCGTCTCGCCTGCCGCCCCTGGCTGGGCCTCTCCTTTCGTCATCCCGCACGCAGCGTGAGCCAGATGCGGGATCGGAGGGCCGAGGGGCTGGTGGCAGCGCGAGGACGCCCCTTGAGCGCCGTGGCTCTCCGGTCCCGGATCTTCGGCCTTCGGCCTCGTCCGGGAAGACGAAAGGAGAGGTTGGAGCGCATGAGCTACGCTGCCAACGTCCCGCCTCACGCCCGCCGAGGGTGCCAATGGGTCCCGGGTCGCGCTGCGCTTGCCCGGGATGACCTCCTGAGAGGGAGGCACGACCCCGCATCCCCTCTGCCGTCACCCCGGACGAGCATCGCGAGATCCGGGGCCTATTGGCTGCCAGAGCGGTTGCGAAAACAGGTCAGCCCCTCCCGTCGCGCGCCGCAAAAAAGCCGCCGTCCCGGGGGGGGGGGGCGGCGGCCTTGTTGTTTTCGGGCAAGCAGGCACAGGCGTCAGGCGCCGGTCCTGCCTTCCTCGACCGCATCGCGGATGAAGCGCGGCAGCGCGAAGGCGGCTGCATGCACTTCCGGCGTGTAGTAGCGGGTGTCGATGCCGGCTGCCTCGAACCGCTGCTCCAGCACGCCGAGCGGCTGGCGGCGCAGCGCCGGATCGTCGCTGGCCCAGCCGAGCGCCATGTGGCCGCCGAAATAGGTCGGGATCGCCGCGACATAGGCATAGGCGTCGCGATAGATCTTCGAGAAGTGGCCGATGGAGGAGACCAGCTCGCCCTTCTGCAGGAAGGGGACGCCGTTCTGGGTGACCAGCACGCCGCCCGGCTTCAGGCAGTGATGGACGCCGCGATAGAACTCCGGCGTGAACAGCACGGCGCCGGGGCCCATCGGGTCGGTGGAATCGACCATCACCACGTCGAAGCGGCGATCCGTTTCGGCGACGAAGCGCGCCCCGTCGGCGATGACCAGGTCGAAGCGGTCGTCCTGGAAGACGGAGGCGTTGAAGTCGGCGAAATGCTCCTTGGAGAATGCGACGACGGCGTCGTCGATCTCCACCTGGGTCAGCCGCTCGATGCCTTTGTGCTTCAAGGCCTCCTCGGCCATGCCGCAGTCGCCGCCGCCAACGATCAGCACCTCGCGCGCCGCGCCATGGGCGAGGATCGGCACATGCGCCATCATCTCGTGATAGATGAACTCGTCGGCGGTGGTGACCTGGGTGACGCCGTCGAGCATCAGGACCTTGCCGAACACCGGATTGGTGAACAGCACGAGATCCTGATGCTCGGAACGATCCTGGTAGAGGATGTCGTCGCAGGAATACTGCACCTGGACACCCGGATAGAGCGTCTCGCGGAAGACCAGCCCGTCGCTCATGCGACCTTCTTTCCGCGCAGCAGCTCGCTGACTTCCGAACGCCCCGGACGGAAGGCGCGCTCCAGCACCTCGACGCATTTTTCCGGCCGGGCGTCGCCGCACATGAACACGTCGAAGGCGGCATAGCCGGCCTCGGGCCAGGTGTGGACCGAGATATGGCTCTCCGCCAGCACCGCAACGCCGCTGACGCCGGTCGGCTCGAATGGGTGCAGGTGGATGTGCAGCAGCGTTGCCCCGGCCTCCTCGACGCAGGTCTTCAACGTCTCCTCGATGAAGGGAAGATCGTCGAGACGCGAAGCGTCGTAGAGGTCGATGATCAGATGCGAACCGGCACAGCGGACGCCCTCGCGCTCGATGAAGTGATCGAGCCGGTCGTCCTGCGTGTTGGCCGCAGGCGCGGTAATTCTGTTGTCTTCCGTATGGGTGGTGCTTCTCGGCACGTCGAAGGCAGTTGCGTCCGCAAACGATGCGTCGGCGCCCTCAATGTGACGTGCCTCCAAGTCCATCCCCAATTGGAAGAGGCCGTCGTCAGACATGGCGGTCTCCCCAACCAGCAGATGAAACCCGGGTTCAGTCCCGAACGGGCATGCTATAGGGTGCTTCGTGCTGCGATGCAATGGACGTTTTTCCGCAAGTCCCCCGAAACCGGCGAGAGCGCATGACGGCAGAGCTTTTTACTTTGACGGCTAAGCAAATCGAGGGCGTGCTCGAACCGCTGGCGGAGCTGCGGGTCAAGGTGTTCCGGGACTGGCCGTATCTCTACGAGGGCTCGCCGGACTACGAGCGCAGCTATCTGCGCCGCTACGCCGAGAGCGAGGGCGCCGTCGTGGTCGCGGCCTTAGCCGGCAAACAACTTGTCGGGGCGGCGACCGGCCAGCCGCTGGCCGGCGAGGTGGCGGAGTTCCGCGATCCCTTCGAGGCTGCGGGCTTCGACCCCGCGACGATCTTCTATTTCGCCGAATCCGTGCTGGACGCGCAGTGGCGGGGGCAGGGGCTGGGCCACGGCTTCTTCGATGCGCGCGAGGCGCATGCGCGCGCCCTCGGCTTCGACCGCGCGGCATTCTGCGCGGTGATCCGCCCCATGGACCACCCGGCGCGGCCGAAGGACTACCGCCCGCTCGACCCGTTCTGGCGCAAGCGTGGCTATCTGCCGGTCGAGGGGCTGACGGTCGGCTTCGACTGGCCGGATGTCGGCGAGACGGCGTCGAGCCGCAAGCGGATGCAGGTGTGGATGCGCGACGGCCTGCTGTCCGGTGCAGGGTGAGCGGCGAAAAACGAGCGGCGAAAAGTGAGGGGCGAAAACAGGACCGGCGCGGAGTGACCCGCGCCGGATGGTCGCCCTAATGGGACGCGGCGGCCGTTACGGCTGGACCAGTTCCCAGGTGACGTTGACGCGCACCTCGAGCGAGCTTTCGCCGGCCTCCATCGGCGCCGGGGCGGCGTCCATCTTGGCTTCGCTGCGCGCCATCATCATCATCGGGCGCGGGCCGCCGAAGTCCTGCTCGTTGACCGAGAGCACCCGGCCGAGCTTGACGCCCGCCGCCTCGGCATAGATCTCGGCCTTGCGGATCGCGTCGGCCATCGCCTCCTTGCGGGCGCTGTCCTTCAGCTTGCCTTCCTCGCTGACGATGAAACTGACGCCGCCGATCTGGTTGGCGCCGTCGCGCACCATCACGTCGATCAGCCCGCCGAGCTTGGCAAGGTCGCGCACGCGCACGCCGACATTGTTGCTGACGCGGTAGCCGACGACCTCGCTGCGATAGTCCTCATAGCTCGCGCTCTTGATCTGCCGGTAGCGCGGCTGGACCGAGAAGCCGGAGGTCTGGATGTCGCGATCCTCGATGCCGGCCTCCTTGATGCGGGCGATGACGGTTGTCATCGCCTTGGTGTTGGCGGCCAGCGCCTCAGCGGCGGTGTCGGCATCGCTGACGACGCCGCTGGTGATCACCGCCATGTCGGGCGCGGCGCTGACCACGCCGGTGCCGACCATGTCGATGGTGGCGATGCGCGGGGTCTCCGCGGCCCGCACGGGCAGGGTGGCGGCGGCAAGGGCGAGCGCGCCGACGAAAGCAAGGCGGGCGGCGGTCGGGAGCGGGGTCATGAAATCTCTCCTTGAAAAGCGGTACAGGTCCGCCGCAGCCCTCGGGCGCGAAAGCGGAACGGCGCGACCTTCGCGAGCAATTGCGGCGGACGGAAGGCGCTTCTCCGGTGGCTTTCGGGTTCTTTCGGGTCATTGCGAACGCGGTGCGCCGCGCCTGCGCCGACGGGTGCGGGCACGGCCCGCACCCGCTCAAAAGACGAAAGGCACGAAGGCGATCAGCAGGTAGACCAGGAGCAGGGTCGCCAGATACGGCAGCACTGCCCTGGCGATCCGCTCGATCGGCAGCCCGGCTATGCTCGAGGCGACGAAGAGGTTGATGGCGACCGGCGGCGTCACCATGCCGATGGCAAGGCCGACCACGATGATGATCCCGAAATGCACCGTGTCGAGGCCGAGCTGGGCCGCGAGCGGCAGCAGCATCGGCGTCAGGATGATCAGCGCCGAGGCGGTCTCCAGGAAGACGCCCGCGACCAGGATCACCGCCATGACCAGCAGCAGCAGGACGTAAGGGTTCGAGGACAGCGACAGGGCGGCGCTGGCGATCTGGCCCGGCACCTGCCAGCTCGACAGGGTCCAACTGAGAACCGACGAGGCGGCGATCACGAACATGATCACCGCAGTGGTGACGCCGGCGCGGATCACGATGTCGTAGAGCCGCTTGAGCGTCATGTCGCGATGGATGACGAAGGAAATCAGGATCGCATAGTTCACCGCGATGACGGCGGCCTCCGACGGGGTGAAGATGCCGGAGAAGATGCCGCCGAGGATGATCAGCGGCGCCATCAGGCCCCAGCTCGCGGCGACGAAGCTGCGCCAGATGGTCCGCAGGTTCAGCGCCGTGCCGCGGGGATAGGCGCGGCGGTGGCCCTGGATGAGCGCGACGACGATCAGCCCCACGCCCATGGCGACGCCGGGAATGAAGCCGTTGAGGAAGAGCTTGGCGACCGATTCCTGCGCGATCACCGCGTAGATGATCATCGGCACGGAGGGCGGGATGACAACGCCGATGGTGCCGGAGGCGGCGATCAGCGAGGCGGCCGAGGCCGGATCGTAGCCCTTGCGCTTCAGCTCGGGAACGAGGCTCGCGCCGACGGCGGCGGTGGTCGCCGCGCCCGAGCCGGAAATCGCGGCGAAGAACATGCCGGCAAAGACGGAGACGATGGACAGCCCGCCCTTGATGAAGCCGAAAAGGCTGTCGGCAAACGCCACGAGACGCTTGGAAATCTCGCCCTGCGCCATGACATCGCCGGCCAGGATGAACATCGGCACGGCGACGAGGGCGAAGGAGTTGATGCCGGAGAACATCTGCTGCGGCACTGCCATCAGCGAGGTGTTGGCCATGTGAAGGGCCGTCATGGTGGCCGCGCCGATCACGATGGCGACCGGCAGACCCATGAGCAGGAACAGGACGAACAGCCCGAAGAGAACGAGGCTCATGCCCGGTGATCCTTCGCTGGCACCTGGGGTTCGATCTCCGCCTCGATCTCAGAATGCGGCTCTCGCACGCCTCGTCCGGCCAGGAGCCGGATCAGGTCGATGGACGACAGGAGGGCGATCAACGCGGCGGTGATCGGCATGACGACATAGACGTAGTTCATCGGCAGGCGCAGCGAAGGCGACTTCTGGAAGCTCTGCAGCATCGTATAGCGCCAGCCGACCCAGGCCAGTGCGACCAGAAAGGCGATCGTGACGAGGAGCGCTGCCCCCGTCACGATCCGTTTGAACGCGGGTGGCAGGTTGTCGCGCATGAGCGTCACCGCGATATGCCGCCCCTGCTGGTAGGCCAGCGTGGCGCCGAGGAAGGTGATCCAGATCAGCAGGAAGCGGGCGACTTCCTCTGTCCAGCTCACGGATGTGAAGAACACCCGCGAGACGATCTGGAGCGTGATGACCGCGATCAGCGCGGCCATCCCCACGAACACAACGGGCTTGAGCACCTCGCCCAGAAGGCGGTCAATCCACGCCAACCGCGCCAGCATCCTACTTCAGCGCCTCCTGGATGCGCGGCAGGTAGTCGCCGAACTTCTCGCCGTACTTCTCGTAGACCGGCTGAACGGCGGCGGAGAAGGCGGACAGGTCGGCGTTCTCGATCACGGTCATGCCGGCATCCTTGAGCGCCTGAAGCTGCTCGCCTTCAAGGCGGGCATTGAGCGCGCGCTCGTATTCGGCCGCTTCCTGGGCAGCCTGACGAACGATCTCCTGCGTCTCGCCGGACAGCTCGCTCCATTTCGGCATGCCCATGACGAAGAGCGCCGGGGCATAGGTGTGCCGGGTCATGGTCATGTTGGTCTGGGTCTCGTTCAGCTTGAACGAGTAGACCACGCCGACCGGGTTTTCCTGGCCGTCGATCGTGCCCTGCTGCATGGCGGTGAGAGCCTCGGTCCAGGCCATCGGAATGGCATCGGCGCCGAGCTGGCGGAAGCTGTCGATATAGACCGGGTTCTCCATCACGCGCACGCGCAGGCCGCTGAGATCGGCCGGGCTGTTCACCGGGCGCTTGGAGTTGGTGAGGTTGCGGAAGCCGCGCTCGGCATAGGCGAGGCCCTTGAGATTGACCTCCGACAGGCGGTCGAGGAGCTCCTGGCCGATCTCGCCGTCAAGCACCTTGTAGGCGGCCTCGGGCGAGGGGAAGAGGAAGGGCAGTTCGAACACGGCCATCTCTTCGAGGAAGTTGGACACCGGGCCGTTGGTGATCACGCCCATGTCGACGGTGCCGATCTGCATGCCCTCGAGCAGGGTACGCTCGTCGCCCAGCGTGGCATTGGGGAAGATCTCGACGGTGATCTTGCCGTCGGACCGCTCGGCAACCAGCTCCTTGAACTTTACCGCGGCGGCGTGGAACCCGTCCTGTTCGTTAACCACATGCGCAAGACGCAGGGTCACCGTATCGATCTCTGCGAGAGCCGGAAGCGCGCTCACGCCAATCGTCATGACGGCGACTGCCGCTGCCCTGAAGATATTCATAACGTTTCCTCCTGGATATTTAAGGAGAGCGCGAAAGACTTTAAGTCGATCGGCGCCCGCAAGCGTGTCATTGTTCTGTGAATGATGGAGCCGACATTCCCGAATTAGTCTACCGAATGGCGTCAGGTTTATGTCGTTTCATAAGCTGACCAAGCGTTTCGCGTCAAGGATGGCGATGCGGTGGCTTATAACGTCGAGTTGTAGCGCCTTGCGCGGGTGGCGCCGGCACAGGCACCGGCGCGACAGAGGACACGACAGAGGAAGCGCGCGGGGGGAGGCGAAAGCCGCAAGTTACCGGGGGAGCGTGGGCGGTGCCGCTTCGGGCGGCATCGCTTCGGGGAGCGTGGGGGGCGCCGGTGGCTCGAGCGGGCGCGCCACCATCGGCTCGCCGACCTCGCCGTCGGCGGAGAGCAGCACGGCGACCGGCCGGGAGGCCGGGAACTGGGCGCAGATGATCAGCACCATCACCGTCAGCGGCACGCAGACCAGCATGCCGGTGACGCCCCACACCGCCCCCCAGAACGACAGGGACAGCATGATCACCAGGCCCGACAGGTTGAGGCTGTTGCCCATCAAACGCGGCTCCAGCAGGTTGCCGATCAGGAACTGGATGGTGCCGAGGCCGAGGCTGATCACCAGGAAGGGGGTCAGCGTGTCGAAATGCACCAAGGCCAGCAGGCTGGGGAAGATCACGGAGATCAGCGAGCCGATGGTCGGGATGAAGTTGAGCGCGAAGGCGATGAAGCCGAACAGCGCCGCGTAGGGAAGATCGAGCAGCGTCAGCAGGCCGGCCGTCAGACTGCCGGTCAGCACGCTGACCGCGGTCTTGATGCCGAGATAGTGGCGCAGCGCCCCGGTGATCCGCTCGCGCATCAGGAAGGCGATCTCCGCCCGCTCGCGCGAGGAGAACAGCCGCGCCATCTTGCGGTCGAAGGTCGAGCGCTCGAGCAGCAGGAACAGCACGTAGATGAAGACCAGCGAGGCGGAGCCGGCGATCTGGGTGATGGCGTTGGCGCCGGCGCTGATCGCCCGGTTGAGGGCATTGTCGGGAACGAGGTCGCGCAGTTGCACCGGATCGGCGAGCCCGCCCCAGGTGGAGGCGGTCTGCAGCACCTGGTCGAGCCGGGCCTGGTAGACGGGCGCGTCGCGGGCGAGTTCCCGCAGGTTGGCGGCGACGATGTCGACGGCCATCCCTGAGACGGTGAAGATCACCGCCAGCGCGGCGGGCAGGGCGATGAAGCCGGGCAGGCGCAGCGGGCCGAGCGGAATGGCGCGGATCGCCTCGGCCAGCGCGACGATCAGATACCAGACCAGGAGGGCGATGACGAAGGGAATGAGCAGCGAGCGGCCGAGAACCAGCAGCCAGCCGAACAGGAAGACCGAAATCAGGGTCGAGGCGACGAGGAGCGGAAATTGCGGCATGAGGCTCCCTGTGGCTAGGCTCCCTGTTGCGAGGCTCCCCGTTGCGAGGGTCCTGCTGCTCGCATGCGGTCCCCACACCGGGTTGCGCAGCTTCCTGCTTGTCGCCCGGCACGCCCCGCCTTGCAAGCCCCCGAAGAGGTGCTATAGGAAGGATCGCGCCGCGCGCAGGCGGATCCTTGGTTCCTTGCCTGCCAGCCGCATGGGCCTGTGGCTCATGGGCCTGTAGCTCAATGGTTAGAGCCGTCCGCTCATAACGGATTGGTTGCAGGTTCGAGTCCTGCCGGGCCCACCACTTCTCGCTCACGCAAAACTCGCTTCGCTCGCCTGCTCCGCGGGGGCGGGCGAAAGCCCGGGCCGCAGTTGCGGCCTTGTTCCGGCTCGCGGGAGCTCCGCTCGCCTCCACCGTCTTTTCCTTTTTTCCTGATTTAAGTGATACTGGTAATATTGCCAGGTCTACACGGGGGCTCTCTCGGTGTATCCTCCCGGTATTGTTCAGTAATTGTTGCCGTCTGCCCAAAGGGCAGCCCGGTTCCGGTTCTCTCGACCTGGAGAGTTTCCGCATGAAGCGCGCCCTGCATCTGGTTCTTGCCGTTTCCCTGACTGTCGCGCCGATGAATGGCGCATCGGCGAACTCTGTGACGGCGGTGGAGGCGGTCAAGATCTCCACCCGGCTCGGTGCGTCGGTCGCCAAGGCGTTCCTCGCCCACGAGACGCTGCAGATCCCGCCGTCCGGCCTTGCTCCCGAAGCGCGCAGCGAGGCGGTCGAGACGGCGCTCGCGCGCTATCAACTTGCCAGGAACCTTTACAGCGGCGCCTCGACCGGCACCCAGATGGTCAAGGCGGTCGCCGCTGCGGGCTTTGCCGTGGGAACGATCTATACCGGCGGCGCCCTGCCGATCGTGCTGCTCGGTGTCGGCTCGGCGGCGAGCCTGGAGATGACCGATCTGTGGATCGAGACCCGCGGCAAGGAAAACACCGGGCTGTTGCTGGCGGCGCTGTCGAAGGACCTCATGGCCGAGACCGGCGCCGCCTCGGTGGAGGAGTTGCTGGCCGAGCCGGACCGCATCGTCCGCGTCCTGCGCGAGAAGGACGCGTTCCTCAAGGACATCAAGGCGCGGGCAAAGGCCTCCGGCGACGACAGGCTGCTCGATGTGGCGACGGAGGCGCTCGAAGCCTTCGCGGCGAATGTGGAGGCGAGCGAATTCGAGTTGCTGGTGAAGACGGCCGGCACCGTCGCCGACCTCGACAAGCGGTTCACCAACTTCGTGGTGCAGGCAACGGACAGCCTGCAGCGGATCGACGGCCGGCTGGCCGAACAGCAGGAGCTCATCGCGGCGATCCGGGTCGACGTGACGACGCTGCGCGAACAGGTTGCGGTGCTGGACCGGAAGATCGACACGCTCGGCGCGAACCAGGATCTGATCGTGGATTTCATGTTCTCCGGGCTCGGCTCCGCGGAGAAAGCGGCGGCGCTGCGTAGCGGCATGCTCGACCGCCGCATCGTCTGTCCGCAGGACAGGCCGGACTGCGATCGGGACGCGGTCAAGGCGGCGATGATCGAGCGCTACGAGACGGACGCGCGGATCCGAGAGAATGTCGAGCTCGCCGGCTCCATCCTGAAGGGCATCAACGACATCTCGACCATCGCCAACAATCTCAACATCCCCATCGGCAAGGACGGCCAGAAGGTGCTGGAAGTCGCGGGGGCGGCCGTCAACGCCTATATCGGCATCATGGCGGGTGACTATCTGGGTGCGGTCGCATCGATCACCGGCCTCTTTCGCAAGAAGTCGGATCCGGATGCCGAGCGCTTCAAGATCATGATGACGTATCTGCGCGAGCAGTTCGAGGCGGTCAACCGTCAGCTTCAGGCGATCCAGCAGAACCAGAAAGCGATCTTCGATGCGGTGGTCGGCCTCTCCCAGCAGCTCGAAACGGTCTATGTGCAACTCGACGGCCGGCTCGAGCGAATGGAAATCCAGATGGTCGAGATTTCCGACAATCTGAAGCAACTCATCTGGGCGCCGTGGCAGTCCTGCTTCTCGGTCTATGCCTATGCGTTGCAGAACGGTCATGTGGACGCGCGAACGCTTTCCTTCCCCGATTTTACCGCCCTTCGCCACGTGGCGGACGCGCGGGCACCGCAGGCACGGGATTGCATGAACACGGTGACGGTGGCGCTCGACAGCCTCAACTCGATGTCGGGCTTCGCCAATTTTCTCGATCTGTCGATCTCGCTCAATCCGGCCAGCATCGCCGGGCATGGCAATCTGACGGCGGCCCTTCGGGATGAAGCCAACAAGTGGGGCCATCTGGAAACGCTCTTCCGCAACACGATCGCCAATCCCGCCACGCGCATCGCCGAGGATTGGGCCGCGCGCAACGGCCTGTCGGACGAGGCGTTGTTCTTTCTGCTCGCCTCGGACCTCTACAGCGTCGCCGACCTGCAGCGCGTTCGCGCGCGTATCGCCGAGGGCGGCCTGCCTTCGGGCTGCTCGAGCACCGTCGCGGATTTTGCGGTGGTGCGCGGGCTCATCTGTTTTCCGGGCGAGAACCCGGCGGCACTGGCCAGGCGTCATTCCCGATCGGTGCTGTCGGTCGACGTCATGCTGGACGTGGTCGACTGGATGGCGGTGGTCGCGCAACTCGGCAATATCTACGACAAGGATCCGGGCACGTTCGCCGCAACCCTGACCGCGCTGAGCCGGATGCCGGCCTACAACGCGGGACAGGAGATCGTGGCGCGAATGATCGATGCATCGACGCTGGCTCTGGCCTCGCAATACCGCCTCTACGGCCAGGTGACAGCCCTCGGCGCCGCGGAGGACATCGCCGCGGGGCGGGCGGGTCGCGACCACCTGCTGCTGCTCGCCAACAACTCGTACCTCGCCGACAACACCGCGACGATCCTGCTGCATCTGAAGCGCGACAGTTGGGACCTCGAACAGGGCATTGTCGGTCCGAGCTTCGAGGCGCGCTATACGCAGGCCCTTGTCCATGCGCGAGAGGACGTGCCGACCCGCTTCGAGCCGCTGCACGCTCTGTTCGGCCGGAAGCACGCTTTCGCTCTCGACGGCGCCGGCCTGCCCTCGCTGCTCATCGAGATCGACGACGAGAAGATTCACCTGCGCTTGCCTGCTCCCACGCATCTGGTCGAGGGCCGCATCGTCTACCCGCCGGTGACCTACGCGCTGCGGGCGAGGAAGGACGGTCTCATCGACCGTCGCCTCGACTACGAGTTCGGGGCAGAGCCCGAGCTTGCCCTCAGTATCCTGGAGAACTGACGATGATCGGGCGCCTGCTGTTTTGTCTCGTTCTCGGCACGGCGATGCCGGTGTTCGCCGGCCCCGCGCCCGACCTTCTGGGCAAGACGCTGTCGGAGATCAGTGAGGATTTCTCGCAAGCCGACTTCTCGCTGCTGGTTCAGCAGGTCGAAGCGGCTGAACCGAAAGGGCGGGTGTTCCTGCAGGTGCCGTCTCCGGGGGCGGACATGGGGGAGGGCGCCATGGTCTACGTGCGGGTGTCGCAGGGGCTGATGGTTCCCGCCGGGCTTGCCGGGCGCAACGCGGAGACGGTGGTGACCGAGCTGGAGGCGCGCGGATTTGCGGTGGAGCGCACGTCCACCCTGGTGCTGGGTGTCCCCGACGGGATCGTCGCTGCGGTGATCCCGGAGGAAGGCACGTTCCTCGATGCGACGCAGGACGTGGTGTTTCTGCAAGTGTCCAACGACAGGGGGATCGAGATCCCCAATCTCGTCGGGCTGCGGATCGGCCAGGCCCGCGACATGCTGGCAGCTCTCGGGCTTCGCGGCGAACTCGTCACCAAGCTCGACCTGCGTTCGATCGGCAGCATCTGCACCGGGTTCACCGACTTCACCGCCGAGATCACCGCCTCCGATCCGCCGCATGGCCAGCATCTGTTGCACGGGTCCACGGTCCGGCTGGAGGGGAAGAAGGTCGTTTCCTGGTCCATGGCCCCTGAACCTTGCGGTCCCGGCGGAATTCCCAGGTAACGGACGGAGCGCGCCCGAGAACCTGCTATTCCCGTCGTGTTTCGCGGGGCGATGGTGTAGCGTTGTGCGATGACGACACACGGACCGGACGCCGCATGCCCGCTCCGCCCGGCGCGATGGCTGATCGCGATCCTGGCGGTGCTGTTCGCATGGGCGGCGGTCCTGCCGCACGGGGCCCGTGCCGCGCCGTCGCAGCCGGTGGCGCCGATCGTCGTCGACGAGACCGGATCCGCGTTTCTGTCCCTCTCCGCCGTCCTGCCGGACGGGGCGCCCGACCAGCGCCGGCAGGTGCTGGCGATGCCGACGCCGCTCGGCGGCGATCTGGATGCGGCCATCGTCGCCCGCCCGCCGGCGGCGGCCGCACCGCAGGGATGGGAGCCGCGCCGGACCGCCGCCGTCCGTCCCGCGCTGCCAAACCGCCCGGCCGGGGCACACCACCCCCGAGCGCCTCCCGTCTCCCGCTGAAACCCTCTCACGGCTGCCAATTGCAGCTATCGACGGATTTTCGAGAGATTTCGGGGCCGTGCCGCACAAGGCGAGCGCGCGCCGCAGCGGAGACATCACCATGCAGTTTCTTGCCGGACTGGCCATGTTCACGGCCGCAATCGCTTCCATCATCTTCACCAAGCCGCGCGAGGAGGGACTGTTCGCCGTCCTCGTCGCCAAGCCCGCAGTCGCCTCGATCGTGGCGCTGGGCATCACCGTAATGCTGCTGTTCGGGCTGATCCTGCTGATCGCCGGTGGGGCCAACCTGCTCTCGTCGGCCGCCTGACACCCGGTACGACAGGCCGCCGCCTGCGATGCGCGGGCGGCGGCTTGCGCCCCCAGCAAGCGCCCTGCAACAAGAACCCCTAAGCAAGAGCGCTGCAGAAAGAGCGCTGCAGAAAGAGTCTGGCAAACGCACCCGGTCGCCCCGTCCGCCCTGTCCGCCGGTTGCCTCCGGGAAAGCACGCACTTTTCCGCCCGGCCTGCAGATCTCAAAATCGTCGGGCCGCACGTCCGGCAATCGACCCATTCATTTCCCGACGGAGTTCGTGATGCGTTTTTGTCTATCCGGCCTGCCCGCCTTGCTGGGCGTTCTCCTGCTTCCCGGTCTTGGCTTCGCGCAGCCGCAGCAGGAGAGCGGATCGCCGTGGGGCGAGGCGGCCATCGTCGAGACCAGCGGCGGCAAGGTGGCGGGTTTCGTCCGCAACGGCGCGCTGGAGTTTCGCGGCATTCCCTATGGCGCCTCGGTGGGAGGCGAGGGGCGATGGGCAATGCCGCAACCGGCGGCCGCCTGGGACGGGGTGTTGCCGGCCATGCATTTCAAGGGCGACTGCGCCCAGGCCGAGCGCTACGGCATGACGGCGCGCAGCGACAACGAGGACTGCCTGGCGCTCAACATCTCCATGCCCTATTCCGGCGAACAGCCGGGCACAACCAAGCGGCCGGTCGTCGTGTGGATCCATGGCGGGGCCTTTGTCGGCGGATCGGGAGCGCTCTACCGGCTCGACCGCCTGGCGCTGGCGGCCGATGCGGTCGTCGTCAGCATGAACTATCGGCTCGGCGTGTTCGGCTTCATGCCGCATCCCGCCTTCGATGCGCAGATCAACGGCGGCTTCGCGCTGGAGGACCAGCGCCTGGCGATGCGGTGGGTGCGGGACAATATCGCCGCGTTCGGCGGCGACCCGGAGAACATCACGCTGGCGGGCGAATCGGCGGGTGCCGCCTCGGTCTGCATGCATCTGATCGCGCCGGAGGAGACATCCGGCCTGTTCCACAAGGCGATCGTGCAGAGCGGCGCCTGCGTCTTCAAGCTGCACAACGTGGAGGAGCGCAACAGCTTCGGCGAGCGAGTCGCACAGGAAGCCGGCTGCACCGACCCGGCCACCGCGCTGGAGTGCCTGCGCGGGAAGGACCCGCAGGTGGTGATTGCGGCCGGCGACAGGGCCGGGACCGGCGACCTGATGGCCTTCGCCCCGCCCTACGGCACCAAGACCCTGCCGCGTCAGGGACTGGAGGCGCTGGACACCGGGCGCTTCGTGCAGGTGCCGGTGCTGAACGGCGGAACCCGGGACGAGTTGCGGCTCTATGTCGGATACGACGTGCTGGCCGGCGCGACCTACACCGCCGACACCTATGACAAGACGATCGAGGCGCTCTACGGCGAGGAGGCCGCCGAGGTGGTCGGCCAATACCCGTTCGACCGGTTCTCGTCCGTGCCGGTGGCGCTGGCCACCGCGATGACCGACTTCCGTCCCGATGTCGGCATCAACCGTTGCCTCTATGTGGAATCGGCGCGGCTGATGTCGCGGCACGTTCCGGTCTATCAGTGGGAATATGCCGATCGCGGGACGAGGGTGCTCGGGGTCGCCATGCTGTCGGATCCGGGCTTTGAACTGGGGGCGGCGCATTCGTCCGAGCTCAACATCTTCTTCCCCGGCTTTTCCAGCACGGCGGCGATGTCGGCACCGGAGCCCTCGCCGGCCTCCGCGGCCCTGGGCGAGCAGGTGATGGCAAGCTGGGTCGGCTTCATCCGTAACGGCGATCCGGCAGCGGCGCAGGTCCCGGACTGGAAGCGCTTCGCCGAGGGCGAGACGGCGATGCGCTTCGAGCCGGGCAATGTGCATGTCTTCGACCCGTGGGCGGATGCCAATTGCGACTTCTGGCGCGGGCTTTATCCGGATCACTTCGGCAGCCGATAGGCGCCCCGCCAGGCGAGCAGGCGCATGGCATTGGCGGTGACCAGCACGGTCGCGCCGGTGTCGGCGAGGATCGCCGGCCACAGGCCGGTGATGCCGAGCACGGTGGTGACCAGGAACACCGCCTTGAGCCCGAGCGCGAGGCCGATGTTCTGCCAGATGTTGCGCATGGTGGCGCGCGACAGCGCCACCATGTCGGCAACGTCGGTGACGCGGCCATGCAGGATGGCGGCGTCGGCGGTCTCCAGCGCCACATCGGTGCCCCCGCCCATGGCGATGCCGACATCGGCAGCGGCAAGCGCCGGGGCGTCGTTGATGCCGTCGCCGATCTTGGCGACGCGGTAACCCTTCGCCCGCATCTCCCCGACGATCCGCTGCTTGTCCTGCGGCAGCAGGTCGGCATGGGCCTCGATCCCCAGCGTCCCGGCGATGGCACTGGCGGTGCGGGCATTGTCGCCGGTCAGCATGACCGCCTCAACGCCGAGGGCGCGCAGGGCCGCGAGCCCCTGGACGGCGTCCTCGCGCGGCTCGTCGCGCAGGGCGATCAGGCCGGCGATAGTGCCGTCGACCAGCAGCAGGGAGACGGTCTTGCCCGCATCGTTGAGGGCGGCGATCCGCTGTGCCAGCGCGGCGTCCAGCGGCGCGGTTTCGGCGGCGGCGCGCGCGGAGGCGAGGAACAGCCGCCGCCCCTCCAGCATGCCGGCGACACCGCGCCCTCCCAGCGCGGTGGCCTGGGAAGCGGCGACGACCTTGATGCCGTCGGCTTGCGCCCGCGCCAGGATCGCCAGCGCCAGCGGATGGCTGGAGCCGGCTTCCAGCGCGGCGGCAAGGCGCAGCACCTGGCGTTCGTCCATGGTAAGGCCGAGGATGTCGGTGACCTTGGGCTTTCCTTCCGTCAGCGTGCCGGTCTTGTCGAAGGCGGCGCGGTCGATCCGCCCCAGCCCCTCCAGCACCGCGCCGCCCTTCATCAACAGGCCGCGGCGGGCGCCCGCCGACAGGGCGGCGGCGATGGCCGCCGGGGTCGAGATGACGAGGGCGCAGGGGCAGCCGATCAGCAGCACGGCAAGGCCGCGATAGATCCAGGTAGCCCACTCAGCCCCGCCGACGAGCGGCGGCAGCACGGCGATCAGCGCGGCGACGACCATGACGGCGGGCGTGTAATAGCGCGAGAAGCGGTCGATGAAACGCTCGGTCGGGGCCTTGGACTCCTGCGCCTCCTCGACCAGGGCAATGACGCGGGAGATGGTGTTGTCGGCCGCCGCGGCGGTGACCTCCAGGCGCAGCAGGCCGTCCTGATTGACGGTGCCGGCAAAGACCGCGTCGCCCGGCTCCTTGCGTTTCGGCACGGATTCGCCGGTCACCGGCGCCTCGTCGACGGCGCTTTCCCCGGAGAGCACGGTGCCGTCCGCCGGGATGCGGTCGCCGGGGCGCACCAGCACCACCGCGCCGACGGCAAGACTGTCGGCTGCTACCGTCTCGGTTTCGCCGTCGCGCTCCAGCAGCGCGGTCTTCGGCATCAGCTCGGCAAGGGCGCGGATCGAGGCGCGTGCGCGGCCGGCGGCAATGCCCTCGAGCAATTCGCCGATCAGGAACAGGACGACGACCACCGCCGCTTCCTCGGCCGCGTCGATGACGACGGCGCCGGCGGCGGCGACGGTCATCAAGGTCTCGATGGAGAAGGGACTGCCGTTCATCGCGCCGGCCAGCGCCCGCCGGGCGATCGGCACGAGGCCGACCGCCATGGCGAGGGTGAAGGCCCAGAACGCGGTTGTGGGCACGAGGTGCGCGGCGGCGAAAGCCACCGCCAGCGCCAGGCCGCACAGGATCGTCAGCCGCGCCTTGGCGCTGCGCCACCAGGGGCCTTCGAGCGGCGCGTGGTGGTGAGAGCCGCGCGGCTCGCCGGCGGCGCGGTCAGGGGCGCGGTCAGGGGCGTGGTGGTGGTGATCATGGTCGTGGCCGCAGCAGGGCGCGGATGCCGGCGCGCCCGGTTCGGCCGGCGAGCGGGCGTCCAGCGGCACGGCGCGATAGCCGAGGCTGCCGACCTTGCGGGCGAGGCCGGCAAGGTCCGCCTCCTCGCCATGGGTCACGGTCAGGGTGCCGGCGACGACCGACACGCGGACATCGGCAATCCCGGGCAGACGCCGGACGGCGCGGTCGATCTTGTCGGCACAACTGGCGCAGTCCATGCCGTCCACGCGGAAGCGGGTGAGGCGGTCGGTCACGCTCATGCGGTCAACTCCTGTTGGTCAGGAGCAGGACCATAGGACCTCTAGCGACTAGAGGATCAAGGGGGGGTTAGGCCGGCCTGCGCGTGTCGCCGAGGCGGGCGGGCGGGCCGGATCAGTGGTCGGCGCTGCACATCTCGTGATTGGCGAGCGAGCGGATCACGTAGCAATCCCTGACGTTGTCGCCGTGGCAGGTGCCGACCATCCGCGCCAGTTCGCCCTCCAGCCGCTGCAGCCGCGCGATTTTGTCGCGGACGATGTCGAGCTGGCGCGCGGCGATCTCGTCGGCATGGGTGCAGGGCAGTTCGGGATGTCCGCTGAGGTCGAGCAATTCGCGGATCGCCTCCAGCGTGAAGCCGAGGTCGCGGGCATGCTTGATGAAGGCGAGGCGGTCGCGATGGGCCGCGTCGTAGCGGCGCTGGTTGCCCTCCGTCCGGCCGGCGGCCGCCAGAAGACCCATCTGTTCGTAGTAGCGGATCGTCGGCACCTTGACGCCGGTCTTTCGCGAAAGATCACCAATCGAGTACATCGCACAGCTCCAGTTTCTGGAGATATGGCCGTCGCACGCGTGCCGGGTCAAGTTCACGTAATCGCGAATTGCAGTTCCGGCAACCAGTCGTTAACCGTGACGGGCGAGACTGATCGTTGATTGGCGGGTGGGGCGCGCGCAAGAGATCCTGGCAAGCGAAAGATGTTGAACGCAGCGAAAGCGGCAATCCTGGTGATGCTCGCGGCCCTGTTGAGCGGTTGCGTGTCCAGCGACTACGCGGATGACGGCAGGGGCTCCAAGCCGATCCCGGCCAAGCTCCTGGCGGCCATGTCGGAAAAATCGATGTCGCCGTCGGCGCCCGTGCTGGTGCGCATCTTCAAGCAGGAAAGCGAGCTGGAGGTGTGGAAGACGGACCGCACCGGCCGCTATGCCCTGCTCAAGACCTATCCGATCTGCCGCTGGTCGGGAACGCTCGGGCCCAAGCGCAAGCAGGGCGACCGGCAGGCGCCGGAGGGCTTCTACGACGTGCATGTCGGCCTGCTGAACCCGCGCTCGCAATATCACCTTGCCTTCAACCTCGGGTTCCCCAACCGGCTGGAGCGGGCGCTCGGCTATACCGGCAGCGCGCTGATGGTGCATGGCGCCTGTTCGTCGTCCGGCTGCTACGCGCTGACCGACGAGGGGGTGGAGGAGATCTACCCGGTGGTGCGCGAGGCGCTGAAGGGCGGGCAGCGCTCGTTCCAGGTGCAGGTCTTCCCCTTCCGCATGACGCCGGCCAACATGGCCAAGCATCGCGACAACCCCAATTTCGCGTTCTGGAGCAACCTGAAGCGCGGCTACGACATTTTCCACGTGACCCGCCGGGCGCCGAAAGTGTCGATGTGCGGCGGGCGCTACGTGTTCGACAAGGAGTTCGTCGGCGGCGAGCCGAAGGACCCGCTTGCCGCCTGTCCGCCGACGGTCGACAAGGCCGACCCGGCGGTGGCCAGCAAGGCCGAGGCGGACCGGCTGGCGATGCAGTCGCTGATTTCCAACGGGCTGGCGCTGAACCCGCCGTCCTATTCGGATGGCGGCATGCATCTCGCCTTCCGCCGCCTGCTGGAGCGGGACGGCGAAGCGGCCCTGTCGCGGCGCACGTCGAAGTCCTCCGTGCCGGTCAGCCGGCCGAGCGACGCGCTCGCCGATCCGCATGTGCCCCAGGAGTGAGGCCCCAGGAGTGAGGCCCCAGGAATGAGACCCCAGGAGTGAGGCGGAAGACGAGCCGCGCAGGTCTCGATCCGCTCAGGCCTCGATCCTAAAGACCTGGCCCGCCCGCTCGGCCTGACGCTGGTCGTGGATCTTGACCATGTCGATGCGCTTGCCGTCCCAGTGGCAGGTGAGGTGGCTTGCCTGCAGCGGCACCGACATCACGTCCGGTTGGAAGGCGGCAAAACACTCGCCGCCCGCATGGCGCACGCTCGGATAGACGATGCCGTCGCAGCCCGCCGCCCGGATCCGCGCCGCGAAGACCTGCGAGGCGGCGTAGTCGTCCGGATCGAGCAGGGCGGCGGTGTCCGCCCCGGCTGCGTCCTGCCCCGATGTCCTCAGATCGACGAGGCTCGCGTCGATCTCGCCGACCAGTTCGCGCATGTCGGCGATCCAGCCGGGCGCCTCATCCGTCGCCGCATAGAAAAGCCCCTGGTGGTGGATCACCTCGAACAGCGCCGTGTCGAAAGCGCTGGCGGCATAGAAGGCCCCGAAACTGCCATCGTGGAAGCGGCCCTTGCGCTCCGGCGAGACATGGGTGAAGGGCGCCATCACATAGGAGGCGCCGGGGCCGCTCACCCGCCGCTCGGGAGCGACCAGGTCGAGCGCGCCGATGGTCTCGGCGACGCGCGGGTTGCTCCTGGCCTCGGCGGCGGCCAGCACCTCCCAGTCGGCCGGGTCGGCAATGTCCTCGAACAGGTCGATGGGCGGATAGGCGGAGCCGATCAGCCGGTGGTAGCGCGGCCAGACGAGCCGCGTCATGGCGAGGCCCTTCGGCAGGGCGGCAGACAGGCTCACCACTGGCTCCTCACCACTGGCCCCCTCACCACTGGCCCCTCACCACTGGCCTCGGCGGGCGTCGAGATAGCGGCGCACCCGCATCAGATCGGTGATCCGTCCGTCCAGCATCACCTCCAGCGCCGAACGCCCGCCGAAATCGGCATTGGCGCGCGTCACCCAGCGATAGCCGCGCTGGGCATCGCGAAACAGCAGCCGCAGCGCCTTGTGAATGCCGAGCAGGTTGGACATGCGCTCGGCAAGGTCGATGCCGGCGCGGCCGGGCGCGCCGGCCTTCCAGCGCTGATAGGTGCGCACGGAGATGTCGCCGAGCAGGCGGCTGGCCTGGTCGTCGGTGAGGCCCCAGCGTTCGAAAAGCGCGACCACGGCCCGCTGCATGGCGCGGATCTCGGCGTCGGAAAACGCCGATGCCGGATCGGGGCCTGCTGCCGGGTCGGGACTGGCGGGCGTTACGGGATGAAGTACGGGCATGGCTGCCTCCTGTCATTTGTCGTTAATATAAGAAAGAAGCGACAAATGGCAAGAGACGCGGAACTCCGACCGGGACGAAGGGGTTTTGCGAACGGGTTTTCGGCAGGAACGGCGCCGGGATGATCTGCGTCACAGTCCTGCCCCGCTCGCGGAGCTACTGTTGGTCCATCATGATCGCTGATCGCGATGGTGTGCGGCGCCGAGGCGCCAGCTTGTGCCGCGGAGACCGGCAAGGCCCCCGCGCAATCGCCCGGATCGCTCCCCTCCGGCAGTGTCTGGTGGTGGGGCGGCGAACCGGGATCGCAAGGCCGAGAGGAGACAGGACCATGCGTTTCAGACAGACTTGCGCAGCGGCCGCCATAGCCGTTGCTTCCATGATCGGTTTCGGGGCGGGTGCGCCGGCCGAAGCCGCCACCGCGGCCACCGCCGCCAGTGCGCTGGCGCCGGTGATCGCTGCGACGCCGGAGGTCCGGCAGGACGGCCAGATCGAGAAGGTCTGGCATCGCGGGCGGCCGCATCACTACCGCCCGCGTCCCGTCTATCCGCCGCGCTATTACGGGCCGCGCTATTACGGCCCCCGCTATCCGGTGGCACCGCCGCCGCGGCGCGGGCTGGTCCTGCCCAGGCAGCACGTCGCCTGGTGCAGTCAGCGCTACCGGTCCTACCGGTCGTACGACAACACGTTCCAGCCGTATAACGGACCGCGGCGGATCTGCGTGTCGCCCTATATGCGCTGACCCCGGCAGCGGGCCGTCTCCCACGCGGCCCGCGCCGACACCGCCGCCCGGCGGGGATCCCCTTGCGGGCCCCGGCGGCGGCGGTCGCCTCTTTGCGGGCCACTCATTGCGGACTATGCCGAGGGGCCGCGATGCGCTATCGCTGCGGGACAGCCGGTGGCCGCGCCGGCATCGTCATCGGAACATCCAGCGCATGGCCCTCCCGGCATGACCGTCATCCAGCTCGCCACCGCCCAAACCTTCGACTTCCTGTTGCGTCAGAGCCGGGACGGCGACGGGCGCTGGGGCGGCATCCGCCTCGTGCCCGGCAGCGGCACCGGCGAGGGGGCGGACTGGCTGGTGGTCTATGACCAGCCGCCGCGCGGGCTCGCCACCCGCCTGCCGCGCGCGCGCCGCATCGTCTTCCTGCCCGAGCCGGTGTCGATCAAGCATTACGATCCGGCCTTCATCTCGCAGTTCGGCATCGCCGTCACCTCCTCGCCGCTGCCCGGCTTCGACGGCGAAGCTTTCCACATGCAACCGTCCTCGCCCTGGTTCTACGGTGCCGGGCTCGGCGCCTCGGCCGGCGGAATGCCGCGCCTCGGCTTCGCCGAGCTTGCCGCGCGGGAGGTGCCCTGCGCGCCGGAGCGCGGGCTGATTTCGGCGGTCTGCTCGACCAAGACGCTCAACCGCAACCAGGTGCGCCGGTTGCG
Organism: Stappia sp. TSB10P1A; assembly: GCF_900185725.1. Taxonomy (GTDB): domain Bacteria; phylum Pseudomonadota; class Alphaproteobacteria; order Rhizobiales; family Stappiaceae; genus Stappia. Next base: position 208,625 of record NZ_FYAU01000018.1, read on the forward strand.
CTTCCTGCGCCGGGCCAAGGCGGCGCTGGGCGCCCGGCTCGACATCTACGGGCGGGGCTTTCGCGAGGTCGCCGACAAGGCGGAAGGCCTCGACGGCTACCGCTACCATCTGGTGCTGGAGAACAATCTCGATCCGCATTGCTGGACCGAGAAGATGGCCGATCCGCTGCTGGCCGGCGCCTATCCGATCGTGGCGGGAGGGCCGGAGCTGGAGGGCTATTTCGATCCGCTCGGCTTCACCGCGCTCGACATCACCCGCCCGGACACGGCGCTGAAGACGCTGCTGGCGGTGCTGGAGGCGGATCCGGTGGCGCGGGTCGAGGTGCAGGAGGCGATGCGGGAGAACCGTCGCCGGTTGATGGAGGAGCACCAGGTGTTTCCGGTGCTCGACCGGCTCGTTGCCGGGCGCGGGGAGGGGGCGCCGTCGCTGCTGGCCGAGGCGGAGCCGATCCGCCCGCCGGCGCGCGCGCCCTATCGCCGGCTCACCCAGGCGCTGCGACCGCTGCGCCGCGCCGCCGACCAGCTGCATCTGGCGCTGTTCGAGCGCGGCTGAACGCCTTTTCCGGCATCACCGGGCGCTGAGGCGCTCCAGCGAGAGGCCGAGCCCGGCGGCGATGATCGCCGGGCGCGGGTCGGCCGGGCGGAACGGGTCGGCGATCTCGACAAGCCGCGTCAAGCCGCCGCCGGCCAGCACGGCAGCCGACAGTTCGCCGCTGGACGGGGCGATGAGCCCGGCCGTTCGCCGCAGCCGGGCGACCAGCGCGCGCAAGGGCAGGTCGCGCGGATCGGCGACCTCGAGACGCCCGCTCGCCACCGCCTCGCGCAGTTCCGGCAGCCCGGCCGCCAGCCGCTCGGCCCGCGCCTTGCCGCCCTCGCACAGGAAGAGATCGGCCGGCTCCGCCGATGCGCCGTCGTCGGGATAGACGGCCGCGAGCTTTTTCGAGATGCGGGCGAGGATGCCGGAATGGGCAAGGGGGCGCTCGACCACGAAGACCGTGTCGGCGCGGGTCACCCGGCCGGTGCGCATCAGCTCCACCGGGCGCGGGCGGAAGACGCCGTCGGTGATCGCGTCCTGGACATGGTCGGTCATGCCCATGGACACGGGCACCACCACCAAGAGGTCTTGCGGCAGGGCGAGATGGTCGAGCGCGAAGAAGCGCGGCAGCACGTCCGAGCAGAAGGCGGCGAAGGAGCCTTCGCCGCCGTGATGCAGCACGGTCAGCGGTTCGCGCAGCACCGGCTTCATCCGCAGCCGCCGGGTGACGTCGGGGCGCGCCGGCGGCCAGGGCAGCAGCTCCTCGCCCGGCTGGGGGGCAACAAGGCGGGCATCGTCGAAGAGAAGGCCGGACAGCGGATCGACATCGAAGGGACCCTCGAGCCGCAGGCAGCCCAGCCGGTCGGTGCCGGCGTCGCCGGGAAGGACCTGCGTCTCCTCGGCAAGGCGCGCGATGCGGTCGTCGGCAAGGCGGGTGCGCGGCCAGGCGGGCAGCATCAGCCGGCTCGCCAGCGCCCGATAGGGGGCCGGCATCAGCACGGCGTCCAGCCGCTTCATCCAGCGTCGAGGGACTGGCTTTGACACTGCGGGCCACCTATAAGGCTGCGAAACGGATCGGGACGCGCCACGCTTACGGGCGGCGCAGCGGGAAAGCAAGCATGGAGTCCGCATGAAGTCCGAGGTCTTCAACCTCAACGTCTTCACCAACGTGGCCTCGCGGGACCCGTCCCACTGTCTGGCCCAGCATGCGGTGCGTTCGTTCTTCGACACATTCGGCTGGGAGAGCCGGCACCGCATCGTCACCCGGATCTTCATCGACCCGAACCCCAATCCGGATCGCTTCGAGCCCTGGGTGGCGACGATCCGCGAGGCGTTGCCGGACATCCCCTTCGAGCTGGTGCGGACCAACGGCATGCTCGACGGCTTCGCCCGGTCGCTGGAGGTCGGCGAGGGCGCCTATGCGATGCAGCTCGAGCATGATTTCGTCTTCGTGAAGAGCCGCATCCCTCATTCGCTCGACCGGATGCTGGAAGAGATGCGCGCTCGCGGCATCGATTACCTGCGCTTCAACAAGCGGCGCAACCGGCCGGCCGCCTATGACCTCGGGGTGGAGCCGGCGGGCGATGCCGATTTCCCGATCTGCCGGATCAGCGGACGCTCGAACAACCCGCATATCCTCGACACGGCGCGCTACCGCGAGGTGGTTCTGCCGCTGCTGAAGAGGCCGGACGGGAGTTCGGTCGGGCTGGAAGGCGGCCTCTGCCGCTATGTCGGCGGCGGCTATCTCTATGGGGCCTACGGCCATCCGCGCACGGTCGGCCATCTCGACGGCCGCCGGCTGCGCTTCAGCGACGGCATCCGCCGCCGGCTCTATCTGCTCGGCGAGGCGGTCTCGCGCAGGTCCCAGCGCTCCCACACGAACGGATAGCGCCAGGCGAGATCGTGGGTCTTCGACAGGCCCTCGGCGATCTGGGCGTAGCGCTCGCGGCTGGTCCCGTCGATCAGGTGGAACTGGACGATGAGGTGGCGCACCTCGCCCATCAGCCCTTCCGCGATCAGGTTCTCCAGCACCGGATACTCGTCACCCTCGATGTTGAGCTTCATCAGGTCGACGGGCTGGCCGGCGGCGCGCACCACGTCGGCGGCGCGGCGCAGGTGCACCTCGACGCTCTCGCCCTCCTGCTGTCGCTGGGTGCTGCTGCCGTCATTGTCGTAGACGAGCTTGGCGGTGCCGTTGAAGTCGGACAGGCCGGCGCAGTCCAGCGTGACGTTCGGCAGGCCGGCGAGAAGCGGCTTGGCGCGTTCGCAGAATTCGGGCGCCGGCTCGAAGGCCAGCACCTTCGGCGAGCCTTTCTGCGAGATGCGCGCAGAAAAATCGCCCTTGTAGAAGCCGGCATCGATGACGAGCGAGCCCGCGTCCAGCGGCACATCGGTCAGCAGGCGCGCGTCGCCCTTGGCGAGCTTCCAGCGCTTGACGGCCCGGTAGTGCGGGTCGAGGACGAAGCGGATCAGGTTGAAGCCCATTGGGGATCGTGAACTCGCGGATGGTGTGCGGAACGGCCGGGGCCGCACGGACCCCGGCTGAGCCATTGCAGCTTGGACGGCGAATTGCAAGTCCGCAGCCACCCCGCGCGAGGCTTCAGAACGTGTAGCCGAAGGTCGCGATGTCGTCCCTGTGGCGCCGGGCGATCAGGTCGATGCCGAAGTCGTCGTAATAGTCGCGATAGTGACCGTGGGCGGAGGCGTTGGCGCGGCGGTCGCAGACGGTGACGGCGAGGTCGAGGTCGCTCGCCATCTGCTGCAGGTCCTCGCACAGGCATTCCTGCCGCAGGACGCGATCGACGGCGATCCGGCCCGTTTCGTCGGTCAGATAGTCGATCTGCTGCTTGCGGATGTAGCGGGAGGGCGAGGTCGGGGCGTCGTCGTCCGCCAGCCAGCGCAGGTAGTCGGAGAAGTCGTAGTCCTGGAACAGCTCCACTTCCGTCGGCATGCCGGATCGGCCGCGACCGAGATCCTGCTTGAGGTAATGGAACCAGGAGACGTGCCAGGCCCAGGGATTGCGAACCACGGTGAAGACATGCATCGCGCCGAGATCGATGCCGTTGCGGGTGAACACCCCGGCATACTCGCACCAGGTCAGGTGCCCGCGCGCCTCGCGCAGGCGGCGCGAGGGACATTTCAGGATCCAGGGCAGGAAGGTCTGCTCGACAAAGGATCCGCCGCATTTCGGCACATGCAGGAAAAGGATGTTTTTCTTCAGGCGCCTGAACAGGCCCTGGCGGGTGTTTTGCGGAACAAGCAAATCTCTGTCCGTCCCGTTGCTGCTCGGTGTCGCCTCGACCGTGCAGCCGGTATTGTCCTTTCGTATCTGGCTAAAATATGTCCTGATTGTGAGAGGGTACTGGGCGAGATATCAGTATTGTTATTTTTTACAATTAATTTTCTTTGCATTTGCTTGCGGATGCATGACGTTACCGATACGGCAAGCGCCACATCAACCACAGGCACGGTCGGTGCAACGCACCAAGCACGGAACCGGTGCCCGCCGCTCGGCGTGCCGGTTCCGCGCTGTAACTGCGTGCGGGAAGAGTTTGCAAGGGTTGCGCCTGCCGGCGCCTCAGCAGTTGTTCGGGCGCTGCGGTCCGAGGTCGATCTGGCACTCGTTGGTGAGCGCGCCGATGGCGGCACCACCCACGGCACCGGCCGCCGCGCCGACCAGGATCGGTCCGCCGGCAATTGCCAGAACGCCGGCACCGGCCGCGCTGCCGATGGCGCCGCCCGTGACGCCGCGCTCGAACCGGTTCGAGCCGCAGGCGGCGACAAGCAGGGAAAGAGCAAGAATGCCGGCAAGACCGGCCGGTCTCGGGATACGCATGACATGAATCCTTCTGAGCACCCAGCCCGCCGCCAGCATGGGGCGAGAGGGTGAACGAGACGTAAACGCGGGGAGCGGCGCGCCTGTCGGTACGGCACGGCGAGGGCGCGCGCCACGGGAGTTTCCCTTGCCCCGAAGGCCGCCATCGACTAAGAAGCGGCCAGTTTCCCCTCATGTCCAGAATGGAGCGGCAAGCACCTATGGCGCGCCAGTTCATCTATCACATGCATGGTTTGTCGAAGGCCTATAACGGCAAGAAGGTCCTCGACAACATCCACCTGTCCTTCTACCCGGACGCCAAGATCGGCATCCTCGGCCCGAACGGCGCGGGCAAGTCGACGCTCCTCAAGATCATGGCCGGCCTCGACAAGGAGTATACCGGCGAGGCCTGGGCGGCGGAGGGCGCACGTATCGGCTACCTGCCGCAGGAGCCGCAGCTCGACCCGACCAAGACGGTCCTTGAAAACGTCATGCTGGGCGTCGCCCACAAGCAGGCGATCGTCGACCGCTACAACGAACTGATGATGAACTATTCCGACGAGACGGCGGAAGAGGGGGCCCAGCTCCAGGACATCATCGACGCCGAGGACCTGTGGAACCTGGAGAGCAAGGTCGAGATGGCGATGGAGGCCCTGCGCTGTCCGCCGTCCGATTCTCCGGTCGACAACCTGTCGGGCGGCGAGCGGCGGCGCGTGGCGCTGTGCCAGTTGCTGCTGTCGGAGCCGGACCTCCTGCTGCTCGACGAGCCGACCAACCACCTGGACGCCGAGACGGTGCACTGGCTGGAGCGGCACCTGCGCGAGTTCAAGGGCTCGGTGCTGATCATCACCCACGACCGCTACTTCCTCGACAATGTCACGGGCTGGATCCTCGAGCTCGACCGCGGCCAGGGCATTCCCTACGAGGGCAACTATTCGGTCTATCTGGAGAAGAAGACCAAGCGCATGGAGCAGGAGGGCCGCGAGGACATGGCCCGCTCGCGCGCCATCGCCCGCGAGCGCGAGTGGATGGGCATGTCGCCGAAGGGCCGGCAGACCAAGTCCAAGGCGCGTATCCGCGCCTATGAGGACCTGCTCGCCAAGCAGGAGGAGCGTCTGCCGACCATCGACCAGATCCTCATTCCGGTCGGCGAGCGGCTCGGCAACAATGTCATCGACCTGGAGAACGTCTCCAAGGGCTTCGGCGACCGCCTGCTGATCGAGGACCTGACGTTCAAGCTGCCGCGCGGCGGCATCGTCGGCGTCATCGGCCCGAACGGCGCCGGCAAGTCGACCCTGTTCAAGCTGCTGACCGGACAGGAAAAGCCGGACTCGGGCACCGTCACCATCGGCGACAGCGTGCATCTCGGCTATGTCGACCAGTCGCGCGACACGCTCGACCCGAACAAGACGGTGTGGGAGGAAATCTCCGGCGGCAACGAGATCATCTATCTCGACGGCAAGGAGATCAATTCGCGCGCCTATTGCTCGTCCTTCAACTTCAAGGGCCCGGCCCAGCAGGCGAAGGTCGGCAACCTGTCCGGCGGCCAGCGCAACCGCGTGCATCTTGCCAAGGTGTTGAAGCAGGGCGCCAACGTGCTGCTGCTCGACGAGCCGACCAACGATCTCGACACCGAGACGCTGGCGGCGCTGGAGGACGCGCTGGAGAACTATGCCGGCTGCGCCGTGGTCATCAGCCACGACCGCATGTTCCTCGACCGTCTTGCCACCCATATGCTCGCCTTCGAGGGCGACAGCCATGTGGAGTGGTTCGAGGGCAACTTCGAGGACTACGAGAAGGACAAGGTGCGCCGCCTCGGCGCCCATGCGGCCGATCCGCGCCGCATCAAGTACAAGCCGCTGACGCGCTGAAGCAGCGGACACGGCCGACAGACACCGGACGGCGGCGCGGCACTCGCGCCGCCGTTTTGGTTTGAGGGCCCGGCGGGCTGCGGCTTTCCCGCCGGAAAGACTCGTTGTATTCCTTCAGGTCCCCGCCGGTGTCCGCCCGCGGGACGAGACAGGAAGGTGGGCGATGGCGGATCTGTTCGGACGCGAGCACATGGACGAGTTGCAGAGCGTGCCGGCTCGCAAGCTTGCCGCCACCACGGTCAAGGTGCTCGCCAACCAGGACCCGGAGGATTTCCGCACCACCTGGACGGCGGCGTTGAAGCTTGGCTTCGAGGGCATTCCCGGCGGACGTCATGTCGGTCACACCCGCCGCTCGGGCTCGCGCGAGCCCTGGTATCCGCGCGGCACCGAGATGTGCAACGAGCGGCAGGTGTCGATCCTGTCCGCCGAGGAACTGGCCGAGGTCGCTGCCGACATGGGCCTGCCGCGCATCGAGGCGGAGTGGATCGGCGGCAATGTCCTCTTGGAAGGCCTGCCGCGCCTGTCGCTGGTGCCGCCGCGCACGCGCCTGGTCTTCGCCGGCGGTGCGGTGCTGCGGGTCGACGGCGACAACATGCCCTGCCGGATCGCGGGAGCTTCCATCGGCGAGCACTATCCCGACCGCGAGGGCATCGACCTGCTGTTCCCCAAGACGGCGCGCCGCCGCCGCGGCCTCGTCGCCTATGTGGAGCGGCCCGGCGTCATCCGGCCCGGCGAGGCGGTCACCGCGCATATCCCCGAGCACTGGCTCTATCGCTGAGGGTTCGGCCTCAGTCCTCGCCGATCTCCTCCTCTTCGCCGGTAACCTGGCGCGTCGATCCCCAGTCGAGCAGCGTGTCGTTGATCGAGGGGAGCGCGAAATGGCGGGCGGCATCGCGCTCGTAGCCCTCGTCGAGCAGCGCGTCATAGTCGCTATGGGCATGGCGGACATGGGCGACGAGGGCAAGCCAGACGGCGACGGAGGGCGGCAGGTGCCGCAGATGCGGGGCGAGCGCCCCGGCCAGCACCGGCTCGGCATCGGCGAAAGGGATGCGCGGCACGCTCGCCCGCAAGGCCTTGCGCATCTCCTTCTGGCGGCGGGTTCCCCCCGCTTTTGCCGCTCCCGCTGTCATCCGCCCGTCTCCGTGCCTGCCTGTCTCATGGCAACCGGCAGAGCAGGGCGGCGAGGCCGGCGCGGCTGCCGACGCCGAGCTTCGCATAGATCGTCTTGCGGTGGCTTCTGAGCGTGTTGGGACTGATGCCGAGGCGGATGGCGATGGTTTCCTCGCCCGCGTCGGAGACGAGTTCGGCCGCCACCGCCGCCTCGCGCGCCGTCAGGCCGAAGACGAGCCGCAGCCGCCCCTCGAGCGCCGGAATGTGCCCGTCCAGCAGTGTCACCACCAGCAGCCGCATGTCCCTGCCGACCCGGCGCACCTCGGCAAGTGCCGGGGGATGCGCGCCCGGCAGCGGCCCGGTGCGCTCGTCCGCCTGCGCCGTGGAGGCGGCGAAGGCCTGCGGCCCGGCACCGCGGGCAAGCTCGGCGAGGGCGCGCACAAGGCCGCGCTGCATGGCCGGGTCGGCGAATTCGAGACGCGGTGCGCCGGCCTCGGCGCAGGTCTTGTCGGACCCGGCGAGCAGGCCGGGGGCGCTGCGGGCCAGTCCCTCCGCGGTCCGGTTGCAGGCACAGACAGTCGATGCGGGATCGATGAGGAAGCCGGCGCGGTGCTGGCCGTCCAGCAGATCGAGCACCAGCCGCACTCCATCGGCAACCGCCGTCCCGTCGCCGCGCACCGACCGGTCAGGCATCGGCATGCGATCCCGGCGCGAAGATTTCGGCCACGGGCGACGGCAGCGGCTGTCCGGCGGGGCCGAGGGCGGCCAGGATGCAGGCGCCGAGCGCCTCGAAATCACGCTTGCGCGGCGAGGAGCGCCGCCAGACCAGGCCGACGGTGCGCTGCGGCTGCGGATCCTGGAAGCGCAGCAGCGCCACCCGCTCGTCGCGCACCTCCACCGAGGCGCACAGTTCCGGCAGCAAGGTCACCCCGTAGCCGGCGGCAACCATCTGCATCACCGTCGACAGGCTGGTGGCGCCGAAGCCGGTGCGCGCCGCCGGCCGCAACCCCTCGCAATAGTTCAAGGCCTGGTCGCGCAGGCAGTGGCCTTCCTCCAGCAGCAGCAGCGATGCGCCGTCGACGTCGCGCGGGTCGACGCGGCGGCGCTCGTCCAGATCGGGCCGCGACTGCACGGCGAGCAGGAACCGGTCCTGGAACAGCGCATGCGTCTCCAGATCCGCCCCCGCGACCGGCAGAGCGGCGAGGATCACGTCCAACTCGCCCTGCTGCAATTCGCCGACCAGCGCCTGGGTGAGGGTCTCGCGGAGCTGCAACTCGGCCTGCGGGTGTGCGCGGGTCAGGGCGGGGAGGATGCGCGGCAGCAGATAGGGGGCGATGGAGGGAATGATGCCGAGCCGAAGCGGCCCGCTCAGCACCTCGCCGGCATGGCGGCCATAGTCGAGAAGATCGCGGGCCTCGGACAGGATGCGCCGGGCACGGCGGGCAATCTCCTGTCCCTCGGCGGTCAGGCGGATGCCGGCCGGTCGCCGCTCGACCAGCGCAACGCCGAGGATCGCCTCCAACTCGCGGATCTGCATCGACAACGCCGGTTGCGACACGGCGACGGCCTCCGAGGCTCGGCCGAAATGCAGGTGACGGGCGAGCGCATCGAAATAGCGCAACTGGCGAAGCGTGATCATCGTCATTGGATAAGCTTATCGGCGCCGGCCTTCAATGCGATTGACGCTGATCAAGGGGGCCGTGGAATTTCAACTCCCTTAACCGGAAAAGGCGATACTCCGGGCCGAGGCGAGGGGAGTGGATGCAATGAGCGCTGCTGCGCGGCGGCCGGGTCTCGACGTGATGCGGGTGGTGGCCGTCGCGGCGGTCGCCTGGTTCCATTACGGCTTTCGCATGCAGGTCACCGGCGAGGCGGGGCCGGCCGCCGGGTCCGGTGATCCGGGAGACTGGGCGCGGTTCGGCTATCTCGGCGTCTCGGTCTTCTTCGCGATTTCCGGCTATGTCATCTCGATCTCGACGGAGGGGCGCGACCCCTTCACCTTCGCGGTGGCGCGGGTCGCGCGGCTGTGGCCGGTCTATGGGGTGGCGATGACGCTGACCGCGCTCGTCACCCTTGCGGTGCCGGCGCTCGGCTTTCCCCTGTCGCTGCCGCAATACCTCGCCAACCTGACCATGCTGGCGCCGCTTCTCGGCCAGCCCTTCATGGACGGGGCCTATTGGTCCATCGTCGCCGAGATCCTGTTCTACGGCTGGGTGGGGCTGTTGATGCTGGCGGGCCTGTGGTCGCGCCATCAGGTGCTTGTCGCCCTTGTCTGGCTGGCCGTCGCGACGCTCGACCAGGCGGTGATCGGCAGCGATGTCCTGCGCCGTCTGCTGCTGACCGATTTCGCCGGCTTCTTCGCCTTCGGCATGATGCTGCGGGCATGCGAGCGCGGAGAGGCGGGAGCGAGGCTGGTGCTGCTTGCGGCGTTTGTGCAGGCCATTGCCGCCGCGGTGCTGTTCGCCGGCGGGCTGGTCGAGGTCTACCGGGGCGAGCCGTTCCCGCCGCTTGCCGTCGGCGGCATCGTTGCTGTCTCGCTCGTCGTCCTCGCGCTGGCAACGCGGCTGCAGGCGCCCTGGCTGCCTGCCGGTCCGGTCACCGTTGCCGGGCGGGCCACCTATCCCTTCTATCTGCTGCACCAGCATGTCGGCTATGCCGGCTTCTTCCTGCTGGTGCCGGTCATCGGCCTTGCCGGCTCGGCGGCGGTGATCCTTGCCGGGGTCGCGCTGGTATCGCTGCTGCTGACCGTGGGGGTGGAGCGGCCGGCCGCCCGCCTGGTCCGCGGGGCAGGGGAGTGGGTGCGGATGCGGGCGCTGTCGTTCAGGCGTCGCCCGGTGGGCTGACCGCCTCTGCGTCTTTCAGGCGCTCGCGCCAGCCTACCCGCGCCTCCGGTACGCTGTCGGTCGTCGCGAAATAGGGCTTGATGTCGATCAGCGGCGTGCCGTTGAGGCAGTCGAGGCCGCGCACCAGGAAACCGTCTTCGGTCATCTCCAGCATCTGCACCACCGACAGCGACACCGGGTTCGGCCGCACCGGGGCGCGCAGGGCGAAGCAGCCATGGGTCTCGCTGGCGAAGCCGGGCGCGAGCACGGCAAGGTCGCGGCGCGCGTGATGCATCCAGTAGAGCAGGATCAGGTGGCTGCAGTCCGCCACCGACTTCAGCCCCCTGCGGTATTCCGGCTTCAGCCGGACGCGGCAGACCGCGTCGCTGCCCCGGCCGTTGCGCGGGCAGTCGGCGCGCCGCGTCCAGGGTGTTTCCACATGGCCGATGAAGACGAGACCGGCGTCGAACGGCCCCTGCGCCGGGTCGTGGTCGAAGGCCTGTTCGCCGGGCCGTGCCATCATTTCATCTGCGCGCGTGTCGGTCACGGCTGTCTCCTCAGTCCAAGGTCCGCACAGGTATACCATTTGCGCGGGGCGCGGGGTGGTCTTGCCGGTGGCCCCTCCCGGGCGGCACCGGTCGAATCGACCGGGCTTGGGAGCCTTCCGTTGCGTCGGGTGACTACCTGACAGGAGAAGAAGGGTTCCGGCGTCTACGCACTAAGGGTTGAAAACAAAAGATTAAATTTTGGTCATGTGACTAGTTACATTGCCGAATTAGAGTTTCATTAATTCAACCCCGTGAAAATTACCTAGCGCCTCCTACGAGGATGTGCGATCTGCACCACATTATTCCGCAGGGTGAGTGGGGAAAGATCTGTTCGCGAATGCCGTATTCTGGTCTTGCGAGCGGGCAGTTAAGGCAATCGTCCGAGAGGTGATGAGATGGGACTTGGATTTTTCGCGAACATGCGGCTGAAGTACAAGATACTCTCCGGGTTCGCCCTGGTGCTGACGATCCTGATCGGAGTGTCGGCCTATAGCTTTATCACCTTCCTCGGGACGTCCGATCGCATCGGCGCCTATAAGACCAATGTCGAGGCTGCGTCCGCCATGGCGGCCGTGGAGGCCGAGTTCCTGCGCCTCGACGCGGCGGTGCGCGAATATTCCGTCTCCTCGAAGGCGGAACTGGCGGAGGTCGCAACGCAGGAGATCGCCAAGCTCGACGCGCTGATGGCGGAGGCGGAGAGGAAGATCGTCGACGATAGCTGGCGCGGGCTGTTCGACGAGGCCAAGCAGGCGGTCTCGGTCTATACCAAGGATTTCCAGGAAACGCGGCATCTGACCGAGGATTATCTCCAGCAGGTCGAGAAGACCATGATGCCGAGCGCGGCGAAGTTCATGGAAGATCTCGACGAGATCCTGAAGATCGCCATGGCCGACGGCAACGAGGAGGCGAGGCTCCATGTGGAGGCGGCGATCCGCTACGGCCTCAGCGCGCAGCTCAATTCCAACATCGCGCTCGGCTACCAGGACCGCAAGGGACTGGACGCGGCGCAGCGCGACTTCGACGCCGTCCGGCAGGCACTCGAGCGCCTCGGCGGCACCATGCGGACCCCGCGCGAGCGGGAACTGCATGCGGAGATGACCGAGCTTCTCGGCACCTATCGCGCAAGCTTTGCCAAGGCCGTGGAAGACAAGGTGAAGATCGATGAACTGGTCCATGGCGAGATGCTGGAGCAGACCCGCATCCTGCAGAAGGATCTGAGGATGCTGCGCGAACGGGCGGCGGCGGCCGAGCAGCAGATCGAGACCGAGGTCGCGGACGAGCTGCTGGCGGCGGAGTTCGGCGTCGCGATTGCCGGTATCGGCGGCCTGCTGATCGGTGCGGTGATGGCGCTTGTGCTGGGCGGTCAGATCGCCAATCCGGTGCTGGCGATGACCCGGGCCATGACGCGCCTTGCCGGCGGCGATGTCGATTGCGATATCCCGGCGCGCAGCCGCAAAGACGAAATCGGCGAGATGGCGCGGGCGGTGCAGGTGTTCAAGGAGAACGCCATCGAGAAGATCGCGCTGGAGCGCGAGCAGGAGGCGGCGAAGGCGCGCGCCGAGGCCGAGAAGCGGCAGATGATGCAGAATCTCGCCGATGAGTTCGAGCGGGCCGTCGGCGGCTTCGTCCAGGGGCTCGCCTCCACCTCGACCGAGCTGCAGACCGCTGCCCACACCCTTGCCTCAACCGCAGCGGAGACCAGCGCCCAGTCGACGGCCGTCTCCGCGGCGTCCGAGGAAGCGGCGGCCAGCGTGCAGTCGGTCGCCTCGGCGGTCGAGGAACTGTCCGCCTCGGTGCGGGAGATCGCCCAGCAGATCGGCAGCTCCAGCCAGATCTCGCTGCAGGCGGTGACCGAGGCGCAGACCGCCTCGGATCGGATCCAGTCGCTTGCCGCGGCGTCCCAGAGCATCGGCGAGGTCGTCGGCCTGATCAACGACATTGCCGACCAGACCAACCTGCTCGCCCTCAACGCCACGATCGAGGCGGCGCGGGCGGGCGATGCGGGACGCGGGTTCGCGGTGGTCGCCTCCGAGGTGAAGCAACTGGCCGAGCAGACCGCGCGGGCGACGTCGCAGATCGCCGATCAGATCTCCCACATGCAGGCGGAGACGAACACGGCGGTGACCTCGATCGGCAGCGTCTCCAAGGTGATCGACCGGATCAACGAGATCGGCTCGGTGATCGCCTCGGCGGTGGAGGAGCAGAGTTCCGCCACCCAGGAGATCGCGCGCAACATCCAGCAGGTCGCCACCGGCACCACGGAAGTGTCCAGCAACATCGGCGGGGTCAGCCAGGCCGCCGAGGACACCGGCGCCGCCGCCGCGCAGGTCCTGTCGGCCTCGGGCGAAGTGTCGCAGCAGTCCGAACGGCTGAAAGGGCAGGTCGACAACTTCCTGCACAAGGTGCGCGCCGCCTGACGATCCGCCGCCGGCATGTGCCGCCCCGCCGCAACGGTCCGGGGGGCACATGCCGGAGCGGGCCGCCAATGGCGAACGCGATGCCGCGGCTCCTCTTGGCGACCCTCTTCTTGGCCGGCCCCTCTTGCAAACACCCCATCGACGGAACCAGACGAGGCCGCAGCGCGGCCTCGTCGTCTTTTGCTTCGCGGCTCACGTATTTCCGTCAAGCCCCTCCGCTCTTTCCGGGGCGTTTCATTATATTCAAATTTTATCCAAATCAATCTCAAAACAACATAAGTAATTAAAGGATCTCGGCGACCTTTTGTTTATTCGAATCGTGCTACCCGTGCCGGATCAGGTCTCTTGGTCGGGGAAATCGCAATGTCGAACATGCCAAATACCGAGCTCGTAAACTTCGAGGCCCTTGCGAACGAGCCGAATATGGCGCGGCGCAACGAACTTGCGTGCAATGTCGCGACGCTGTTCTCGCTGACCTCCGAGAAATGTTCGGACGAGCAGATCGAAGTCTACGATTCGGTGCTGGTGCGGCTCTCCGACATGGTGGAGACGCAGGCCCGCGCCTTCATCGCCGGTCGCCTCGCCTCGCTGCGGCGGGCGCCGGAGGAGACCATTCGCCGGCTTGCCGGCGACGAGATCGCCGTCGCCCGCCCGGTGCTGGAGAAGTCCACGGTGCTGCGCGACAGCGATCTGGTGGAGATCGTCATGACCCGCGGCGATGACCACAAGCTGGCGATCGCGGCGCGCGAGATCCTGTCGGAAATGGTCACCGACGTGCTGGTCGAGACCGGCAATCTGGTCGTCCGCCGCACGGTGGCGCGCAATGACGGCGCCAGCCTGTCGAGCGCCGGCGCGCTTGCCCTGATCACGGCTTCGGGTCTCGACGAGGACCTGCAGATGGCGCTTGCCGATCGCGACGATCTCGACGAACAGGCGGTGTCGACACTGGCGGCGCTGGCAAGCGAACGGGTGCGCGCACGCCTGTTCGACGCCGGCACGTCCGAGGGCGGCGAGGTCCCGCGTGCCGCCCGTGTCGCCGCGCAGAAGCTCTCCAACGAGTTCTGGCTCGGCCGCTACGATTTCGAGACGGCGATCGGCCGGGTCTATGCGCTGGCCCGCGGCCCCGGCCTCGACGAGGCGACGCTGCTGCGCTTTGCCGAGGAAGACCGGTTTCCCGAGGCGGTCGCGACCTTCGCGATCATCGGCGACATCGGCATCGAAGAGGCCAAGCACTGGATGATGCGCACGGACACCGATCCGTTCCTGATCGTCGCCAAGGCCTCCGATCTTGCGCCGTCCACCGTCGAGAAGCTGCTGACCGTCGGCCCGTGGCGCTACCGCCTGCGGGCGCAGGACCGCGCGCGCATCCTGGTCCGCTATCGGGAGATCAAGCCGCACTCGGCGCGCCTGCTGCTGAGCCAGTGGCACGGCCGGGTCGCCTGACCGGCGAGCGCGAAGACCTGACAAGACGGAAAACGGGCGGGAACAGGGTCCCGCCCGCTGTCATTTCACAGCATGTGCTGCAAGGCTGCGGATTACTCCGCCGCCTCCAGCTTCAGCGGATCGTAGTTGAGGATCGGGGCAAGCCAGCGCTCGGCGGTGGCAAGGTCCCAGCCCTTGCGGGAGGCATAGTCCTCGACCTGGTCGCGCTCGATGCGCCCGACGCCGAAATAGTGGCTGTCGGGATGGGCGAAATAGAGGCCCGACACCGACGACCCCGGCCACATGGCATAGCTCTCCGTCAGCTCGATCCCGGCGGTTCGCGTCGCGTCAAGCAGGTCGAACAGCGTGCCCTTCTCGGTGTGGTCCGGCTGGGCCGGATAGCCCGGCGCCGGGCGGATGCCCTGGTATCTCTCCGCGATCAGGTCTTCGACGCCGGCCTCCTCCTGCGGGGCATAGCCCCATAGCGAGGTGCGCACGATCTGGTGCAGCTTCTCCGCGAAGGCTTCGGCGAGCCGGTCGCACAGGGCCTGGGCGAGGATCTTGTTGTAGTCGTCGCCGGCCTTGACGTAGCGGGCGACGAACTCCTCCTCGCCATGACCGGAGGTCACCGCGAAGCCGCCGACCCAGTCGGCGATGCCGCTCGCCTCGTCGGCGACGAAGTCGGCCATCGCCAGATTGGCGCGGGTGCCTTCGGCGCGGGCCATCTGCTGGCGCAGCGTGTGCAGCATGGCGCGCTCGGCGGTCCGCTCCTCGTCCTCGTAGAGCACGATGTCGTCGCCGCGCGCGGCCGCCGGCCAGAAGCCGACGACGCCCTTCGGCTGCAGCAGGCGGTCGCGGACGATCTCGGCGAGCATCTTGCGGGCATCGTCGTAGAGCGCCCTGGCGGCCGGCCCGTAGCGGTTGTCGGTCAGCACCGCCGGATAGCTGCCCTTGATCTCCCAGGTGGAGAAGAACGGCGTCCAGTCGATCACCTCTACCAAGTCCTCCAGCGGCACCTCGATCGGGCGGATGCCGAGGAAGGAGGGGCGCTGCGGCCGGTAGCTGTCGAAGGACGGGCGGAAGCGGTTCTTGCGCGCCTCCTCCAGACTGGTGCGGCGGGACTGGCCGCGCGAGCGCGAATGCCCCTCCGCCGCCTTGGCATAGTCGGCGCGCAGGGCCTCGACATAGCCGTCGCGCTCGGTCTTGTTCAAAAGCTTCGAGACCACGCCGACCGCGCGGCTGGCGTCCGTCACATAGACGGCCTGCGAGCGGCGATAGTTCGGGTGGATCTTCACCGCCGTGTGGATCAGGCTGGTCGTCGCGCCGCCGATCAGCAGCGGCAGGTCGAAGCCCTCGCGCTCCATCTCGGCCGCCACGTGGCACATCTCGTCCAGCGACGGGGTGATCAGGCCGGACAGGCCGATCACGTCGACCTTCTCCTTGCGCGCCGTCTCGAGGATCTTCGCCGCCGGCACCATGACGCCGAGATCGATCACCTCGAAATTGTTGCACTGGAGCACGACGCCGACGATGTTCTTGCCGATATCGTGGACGTCGCCCTTGACGGTGGCGAGCAGGATCTTGCCGGCGCTCGGCATGTCCTCGATGCCCTGCTCGAGCTTTTCCTGCTCCATGTAGGGCATCAGATAGGCGACCGCCTGCTTCATGACGCGGGCCGACTTCACCACCTGCGGCAGGAACATCTTGCCGGCGCCGAACAGGTCGCCGACGATGTTCATGCCGGCCATCAAGGGCCCCTCGATGACATGCAGCGGACGCTCGGCCTTGGCGCGGGCCTCCTCGACGTCCTCTTCGATATAGTCGGTGATGCCGTTGACCAGCGCGTGGGACAGGCGGTCCTCGACGGCGCGCTCGCGCCAGGCGAGGTCCTGCACCTTCTGCTTGCCGCCCTGGCCGCGGAAGCGCTCGGCGATCTCCAGCAGCCGGTCGGTGGAATCGGCGCGCCGGTTCAGCACCACGTCCTCGGAGAGCTCGCGCAGCTCCGGATCGACGTCGTCATAGACGGCGAGCTGGCCGGCATTGACGATGCCCATGTCCATGCCGGCCGCGATCGTGTGGTACAGGAACACCGAGTGCATCGCCTCGCGCACGGGCTCGTTGCCGCGGAAGGAGAAGGACAGGTTCGACACGCCGCCCGACACATGGGCATGCGGCAGGTTCTGGCGGATCCAGCGGGTCGCCTCGATGAAATCGACGCCGTAATTGTCGTGCTCGGAAATGCCCGTGGCGACGGCGAAGATATTCGGATCGAAGATGATGTCCTCGGGCGGGAAGCCGACCTCGTTCACCAGGATCTCGTAGGAGCGCTGGCAGATCTCGGTCTTGCGGGCCTGGGTGTCGGCCTGGCCCTGCTCGTCGAAGGCCATGACGACGACCGCGGCGCCGTGGCGGCGCACCAGCTTGGCCTGGGCGATGAAGGCGTCCTTGCCTTCCTTCATCGAGATGGAGTTCACCACCGGCTTGCCCTGGACGCATTTCAGCCCGGCCTCGATCACCTCCCACTTGGAGCTGTCGATCATCACCGGCACGCGGGCGATGTCCGGCTCGGCGGCGATCAGGTTCAGGAAGGTGACCATCGCCTCCTTGGAGTCGAGCAGGCCCTCGTCCATGTTGACGTCGATGATCTGGGCGCCGCTCTCCACCTGCTGGCGGGCGACTTCCAGCGCGGTGGCGTGGTTGCCCTCCTTGATCAGCTTGCGGAAGCGGGCCGAGCCGGTGACGTTGGTGCGCTCGCCGACATTGACGAAGTTGATCTCCGGCGTCAGCACGAAGGGCTCGAGGCCCGACAGGCGCATGCGGCGCGGCGGCTCGGCCGGCTTGCGCGGGGCATGGCCGGCAACGGCCTGCGCAACGGCGCGGATGTGGTCGGGCGTGGTGCCGCAGCAGCCGCCGACGATGTTGACGAGGCCGCTCGCCGCGAATTCGCCGACCAGTTCGGCCATCGCCTCGGGGCTCTCGTCATACTCGCCGAACTCGTTCGGCAGGCCGGCATTGGGATAGGCGCAGACCAGCGTGTCGGCAACGCGCGAGAGCTCCGCCACATGGGCGCGCATTTCCCTGGCGCCGAGCGCGCAGTTGAGGCCGATGGAGAACGGCCTGGAATGGCGCACCGAGTACCAGAAGGCCTCCGGCGTCTGGCCGGACAGGGTGCGGCCGGACAGGTCGGTGATCGTGCCGGAGATCATCACCGGCAGGCTGACGCCCTTTTCCTCCAGCACCTCGTCGATGGCGAAGAGGGCGGCCTTGGCGTTCAGCGTGTCGAAGATGGTCTCGACCAGCAGGATGTCCGAGCCGCCGTCGATCAGGCCGCGCACGGCCTGCGCATAGGCCTCCCTCATCTCGTCGAAGCTGACGGCGCGATAGCCCGGATTGTTGACGTCCGGCGAGATGGAGAGGGTGCGGTTGGTCGGGCCGAGCGCGCCGGCGACGAAGCGCGGGCGCGAGGGATCGCGGGCCGTGACAATATCGCAGGCCTCGCGGGCGAGCTTTGCGCCGACGAGGTTGAGCTCATAGGCCAGCTCCTCCATGGCGTAGTCGGCTTGCGCGATGGTGGTGGAGGAGAAGGTGTTGGTCTCGACGATGTCGGCACCGGCCTCCAGATAGGCGATGTGGATGTCGCGGATCGCCGGGCCCTGCGTCAGGCTGAGCAGGTCGTTGTTGCCCTTCACGTCCTGCGGCCAGTCCTTGAACCGCTCGCCGCGATAGCCGGCCTCGTCCAGCCTCAAGGCCTGGATCATCGTGCCCATGGCGCCGTCGAGGATCAGGATGCGGTCGCGGGCGGCGGCGGCAAGGGCCGACGCCACTGTCTTGGTCTTGTCTTGCATGATCGGTCTCAGGCCGCCTGCTGTTCCAGAGAGGCCGGGCGCAGGCCCAGCATGTGGCAGATCGCGAGAGTGAGGTCCGCGCGGTTCATGGTGTAGAAGTGGAAGTCGGTGACGCCGCGGTCGACGAGGTCCAGCACCTGCTCGCTGGCCACCGCCGAGGCGACCAGCTTGCGCGTCTCCGCGTCCTGGTCGAGCCCGGCGAAGCGCCGCGCCAGCCAGTGCGGGATCGAGGTGCCGCATTTTGCCGAGAACACCATGGTGGTCTCGAAATTGACGATCGGCAGGATGCCCGGAACGATCGGGATGGCGATGCCGGCCGCGCGGACCTTCTCCAGGAAGGTCTCGAACAGGTCGTTGTTGAAGAAGTACTGGGTGATCGCCCGGGTCGCGCCGGCGTCCACCTTGCGCTTCAGGTTGTCGATCTCCGCCGCCCAGTCGGGGCTCTCGGGGTGGCGCTCCGGATAGGCGGAGACGGACACCTCGAAATCGTCGGAGACGCGGCGGATGCCGGCCACCAGGTCGGAAGCATAGGCATAGCCCTGCGGGTGCGGCTGGTAGATGGCGCCCAGCCCTTCCTGCGGATCGCCGCGCAGGGCCACGATGTGGCGCACGCCGATCTCGTGGTAGCCGCGCACGATCTCGTCGACCTCGGCGCGCGAGGAGCCGACACAGGTCAGATGCGCGGCCGGCGCCAGGCGGGTCTCCTTGACCATCCGCTCGACGGTGCGATGGGTGCGCTCGCGGGTCGAGCCGCCGGCGCCATAGGTCACCGAGACGAAGGAGGGGCCGAGCGGCTCAAGCCGCTGGACGGCCGACCAGAGCGAGGCTTCCATCTTGTCGCTCTTCGGCGGAAAGAACTCGAAGGAGACGGAAACGCCGGTTCCCTGGTCCAGCTCGAAGCGGCGGAATCTCTCGGGCGATGACATGTCAGGCGACCTCCTGGGTCAGGCTAAGTTCTGGGAAATCGGAAATGATGCGCGGATCGCGGGCGAGCCAGATGGTGACGGTGAGTCGGTCGGCCTCGCCCGCTTCCGGGTTGAGGTCGCGGATCTCGGTGACTTCCAGGCCGGCGGCGTGCAGCCAGCGCCCCATCTGCTCGCGCGAGAAGCCGAGGCGGCGATGGGCGTGCTCGTCGCGCAGGAACTCCAGCGCGTGCGGGGCGAAGTCGACGATCAGCAGCCGGCCGCCGGGCCTGAGCACCCGCGCCGCCTCCTCGATCGCCCGGCCCGGATCGTCGAGGAAATGCAGCACCTGATGCAGGGTGATCAGGTCGTGGCTTTCGGCCGGAATGTTGAGCGCGTAGATGTCGCCCTGGCGGACCTGCACGTTGCGCAGGCCCTGGCGGGCGAGATTGGCGCGGGCGACGGTCAGCATGTCGTGGCTGGCGTCGAGGCCGAGTGCCTGCTCATACTGGCCGGCAAAGAGCGAGATCAGGCTGCCGGTGCCGGTGCCAAGGTCCAGCAACGAGCGGAACGGCCGCTCGCCGACCATCTCGCGCAGGGCCTGCTCGACGGCCGCTTCCGGCACATGCAGCGAGCGCTCCTGGTCCCAGGTCTTGGCGCGCGAGGCGAAGAAGGCGGCTGCGGCCTCGGCCTTGGCGCGGCGGGTGGCGGCAAGGCGCACCCGGTCGCCGGCCAGCACCGCGTCCTGCGGATCAAGGCGGGACAGCAGCAGGCGGGCGAGATCGCCCATCGGGCCGTCGCCGAGCCGGTAGAACACCCAGGCCCCTTCCGGGAAGCGCTGGACGAGGCCGGCCTCGGTCAAGAGCTTGAGATGACGAGAGATTCGCGGCTGGCTCTGGCCGAGGATGACGGTTGCGTCCTTGACGGTCAGCTCGCCATCGGCCAGCAGGGCCAGAAGGCGCAGCCGCGTGTCCTCGCCGACCGTGCGCAGGCCGGCCAGCAATTGCTCGGCGCTGAGCAGCGGCTCGCCGGCTGCGGGGGCGGCAGCGGCAGGGAGCGCGGCGGTGTTCGCGTTGGTGGTCATGCGCATCCTCGGAAGCAGGCCTGCTCGAATTTCAGCATCGCAGGAAGATATAAAGATATCTTTATGCCTAAATCGATCGAGATGCAAGGGCGGATCGACCTCCCTGCCGCCTTCCACGTGGCAGGTGGCGCCCGCGCGCGGGCCGCGCCCTCAGGTTATCCCCGGCGCTACGCGGAGGTGATCGCAGACTGGCTGGCCGCCCGAGGGAACCGCTCAAACCCGAGGAAGCTTGGTTTTCAGCGGGACTCGGCCGCCTCCACCAGCGGGTCCTTGACCGGAGCCTGCTCCAGCAACGGGCGGACGGCGCCGGCGATCGCCTGTTTTTCGGCGTCCGTGAAGTGGCGCGGATCGGACGGGTCCTGGGCAACGCGGACGGTCACTTCGCGGTGGGCGAAGTGGATGCCGTTGGCCTCGCACAGGTCGCGGATGCCCGAATAGACCACCTTGCGCAGCTCGAACTGGTCGCCGGGGCGGGTCATGAACTTGACGCGTACGATCATTGCCGAATCCTCCAGCGCCGTGACGCCCTGCGACTTCACCGGCTGCAGGAATTTCGGTCCGTAGTCGGGATGCTGCATCAGGCTTTCGCCGAACTTCTTGATCAGCTTGCGCATCTTTTCCACGTCCGTTTCGTAGGTGACGCGGAAGGCCAGCTTCATCACCGCCCAGTCGCGGGAGAAGTTCTTCACGTGCTTGATTTCCCCGAAGGGCACGGTGTTCAGCGGTCCGTTGTGGTGGCGCAGTTGCATGGAGCGGATCGAGATCTTCTCGACCGTGCCCTTGACGCTGCCGAGGTCGATATACTCGCCCTTGCGGAAGGCGTCGTCGATCAGGAAGAAGGCGCCGGAGAAGATGTCGCGGATCAGCGCCTGCGAGCCGAAGCCGACGGCAAGGCCGACGACGCCGGCGCCGGCGAAGAGCGGGGCGATGTCGATGCCGAGATGCGACAGCACGATCATGCCGCCGATCACGACGATGGTGATCAGCAGGAAATGGCGGAAAATCGGCAGCAGGGTCGACAGCCGGCTCTGGCCGGGACCGCCGATCTCGATCTCGTCGCTGCGCTCGCCCGGCTGGCCGCGTTCGCGGTGAAGCTGGCGGTCGATGGTCAGTTCCACCGCCCGGTAGCTCATATAGGCGAGGAAGATGACGACGCCGATTTCGAAGAGGTTGCCGACGAGGGAACTCTTGTCGCGGGGATCTATCCCCCAGCGCGACAGCACGTATCCGAGAGCTATCACGGCCGACAGGATCGTCGCCCCATGGTCGAGCAGGTTGCGATAGGGCGAACGCCTACCCTCGGCCTCCACCGCCTCGGCGGCGGCCTGCGCCTGCACCGCCTCGCGGTCCGGCAGTTCGCCGGCCGCTTCCTCCGCCCTTGCCAAATCCTCGCTGCGCCGCGTCTGGCGGCTGGAACTGTCGAGGCGCGGCAGCAGCAGCCGGTCGATGACCAGCACCAGCGCGCCATAGGCGGCGGCCCAGATCAGGCCGGCCAGAACCGGCGCGGCGACGAGGCCGATGGCGGCCTCGCGCTCCAGCAAAAGCCGGCCGGTGGAGACGACGAAGGCAACAGCGAAATAGAGGAGAAGCAGGGGAAGCCAGAGGCGCTGGACCATCCGGCGGTAGCCGTTGTCCCCGTCTGCGTCGGGGCCGGCAACGAGGCGGCCGAGGGCGCCGCGATGGGCCACCGCCACCCCCGACAGCATCAGGCAGGTGACGCCGACCGAGAGAATCGCCAGCAGCCGGTGGCCGCCCGGATCGAGGTCCATCGCATCCAGCCATTCGTGCAGCGCAACGGTGACGGCGGCGACCGCGCCGGTCGCCAGCAGCCAGCGATAGAGGCTGACGGCGCTGGCCTCGTCGAGGTCCAGCATCCGTATGCCGGCGTTGCCGGGCGACAGGACAGCGGTCAGGACGATGCGAAGAAGCAGAAGGATTCCAAAGCTTTGCAGGCCGATGAGCAGGGTGACCCGGCCCGCCGCGTGATGCGAGGCCAGGAGGAAGGCGGCGGCCAGGGCGGCGGTATAGAAGGCGGCGACGGCGATCGCCATCAGGATGGCGCGGGCGATCAGGCGGCTGATGCGGGCCGCGCGCGTCGCCTCGGGCGGGCGGGCCGGCAGCAGCCGGGCGAACAACCAGCGCTCGCAGGCAGCAAGAGCGAAGCCGCCGACAATGAGCGAGGCGGCGAGCACGCCGAGCGTCGCCAGCAGCCAGTCGGGGTTATCCCCGGCGCGGCCGGCAATGGCAGCGGAGATCATCGAAGGCATCGCGGCGGCCGCGCCGAGCGTCTCGGCAAGCGCCGCTCGCAGCTCAAGTCCAAGTCGAACCAAGGGTTTATCGGCAGCCATCTCCATGGCCGTTGCGCCCTGGGCGGCTGCGGTTCCCGCGCTTGCGGCGATTGCAACCGCGCTCGCAAAAATTCCGGTCCAGTGGCCGCCTGCGACCCGTCGCGACACCTTGCTCATGCACTCTGTCCCCCGTTGCCCGCAAACGCCGCGGCACGGCTGCCGTGCCGCGCGCTTGCCATCAACCCAGTCGCCACTGTAGCGGGGCAAACTTACAGAACCTTTCCGCAAGACACCGGGAGACCGGAGATTTTCGCGCAAAAGCAGGAGCTTCGGGCAAAGCGGGGCCGCCGGCGCGCACCCCACATGCAAACGCCCGGGGCAAGGCCCGGGCGCCGAAACTGGTGGATCCTCGACAAAAGCCGAGAATCGAGGGGATGCCGGTTGTCCCCGGCATCCGGCCTCTCAGGATTGCTTGTTGGGGGCGCGCGAATTTTGCGACGAATTTTGCAAAATTCCGTTCCGAAATCGCCAAAAATTGATACGCGGCTCTACAAATCCGGAAAGTGCATGTCTCCTGCGTCCCTCCCTCAGAGGAGGGCACGAACCTCGACCTGCATGCCCCTGCCTGGGCCTCTCGGCCTCAGAACACGCCGATGACGATGGCACCGACGAAGGCGAATGCCGCACACACGGCCAAGAGATTGATGTTGCGGACAAGTGTCATGTTGTGGCCTCCCGCAGTCTCTCGATGGGTGAAGGATAAGTTACCGGGGCCAGCCGGCAAAGCGAAAAAGATGCTGCGTTGCGTCGCAGTCACATGGGCGCGGCGTTGGCCTCGTCAGGAATGGCGAGCGCGAGCCGCGGTTTCGCC
Source organism: Stappia sp. TSB10P1A (assembly GCF_900185725.1). Lineage (GTDB taxonomy): Bacteria > Pseudomonadota > Alphaproteobacteria > Rhizobiales > Stappiaceae > Stappia. The sequence continues at coordinate 232,154 of NZ_FYAU01000018.1, forward strand.
GGGTGCGTCTCCGGTCATTTGCGCGGGGCAGGCGGAACAGGGGGCCGGTTGCGCGGCACCGCCAGACAATCCATGCTGCACTGCAGCATCGCGAAAATCGCCTCGCCGCCTCCGCTCCTCTCCCGAAAAGCCCTTAGCTAACAATTCCCTACCGGAAGTTACAGAGTTCGACCCTGGGTTAACTGGAGAGAAACTGGATCGGTCTATGCTCTGGCGTGAAAGATTTGGAAGGACTTGGGATGAAAACTGCGGATCTGACGGAACTGGCGCGTCAGGGGTCGCCGGAGAGCATCGGCGAACTCATCTCGGCGCTGACCGAGCTGTTCCTCAGGGCGGAGAGCCAGGAGCGTAGCCGGGTCAGTCCGGTGTTCGGCGATGTGGTGCTGCGCGTGCTCGACCGGCTCGACATCCCGGTCCGCAAGCAGATGGCCTCGCGCATGCGCGCCGAGACGGAGGCGCCGCGCGATCTGTTGAAGGCGCTGGCGAAAGACAGCGAACTGGCCGTCGCCCGGCCGGTGCTGGAGGACGGCGGGCTGCTCAACGACGAGGACCTGGCCGAGGTCGCCGGAGAGGGGCTGCCGACGCGGCATCTGGCGGTGCTGTGCGAGAGGCAGGGAATCAAGCCGGTGCTGAGCCGGGTGCTCGCCCAGAAGGGCGACAGCGACGTGCTCTGCGCGCTGCTCGGCAACGAGACCGCCAGGATCGACACGGGGTCGTTCGAGCTGCTGGTCGCCCGCGCCCGCAAGGATGCCGGTCTGCAGACGGCGCTGGCGCACCGGCCGGATCTGCCGGAGCCGATCGCGGCGAAGCTGGTGCCGATGCTGTCGCGCGACCTCGCCCAGCAATTGCGCGAGGAGAACGCCAATCCGGTGCTGACCAAGGCGATGGCCGAGCATTCCGCGCGCGAGATCGAGATCCGCCTGCGCGAGATCGGCGGCGCCAAGTCGAAGGTCGAGCAACTGATCGAGGGCGCGATCGCCGGCACCGTGCCCGTCGACCAGGCGGTCGTCGCCTTCGCCGACAAGGACCGCGCCTTCGACCTCGGCAAGGTGCTGGCCGGCCGGGTCGGCTGGCCGGAAAACGTCGTGGTGCCGCTGCTGTCGCGCGAGGACGAGCATCCGCTGTTGGTGCTGGCCCGCATCGCCGGTGTCTCCGACGAGGCCTATGGCAAGGTCGTGCGGATGCGCGCCAAGAAGATGCGGATGTCGTCGGCAAGCTCGACCGAGTCGGTGCGCCGCTATGCGGCGCTGACGCTGGAGACGGCGCGCGGCGAGTTCATCGCCATGGCCCGCAAGATGAAGCTGCCGGTGGAGATCGGCCAGGGCTGAGCCCGGACCTGTCCTCCTTACCTTCCGTCCTCCCGAGATCCGTTACCCCCGACAGGCCTGGCCCCGGTCATCCGGCATCGGCCCGGCCCGAACCCTGCGCGGGGCTCAGGTTCCCTTCGCCAGGCACTCCTCCAGCCAGCGCGCGGCGAGCAGCGTCGCCCGGTCGCGGCCGTGCAGCCCGATCAACTGGATGCCGAGCGGCAGGCCGCCCGCCGTCGCAAGGCCCGGCACGTTGACGCTGGGTCCGCCCATCAGCGTCCAGAGCCGGTTGAAGACGGAGGAGCCGGTGGACGCGAGCCCGGCCGGGGCCGCGCCCGGCGCGGAGGGCATCATCAGCACATCGACCTGGGTGATCACCTCGGCGAAGGCATGGCGGGCCTGCCGCGCGACCTCCAGGGCCGCGTCATAGGCGGCCGGTTCGATCAGCGCGCCCTCTTCCAGCGTCTTCATCAGGATCGGGCTGATCAGTTCGGGCGCCGTGTCGACCTCGGCGGCGAGGGCGCGGGTCGCCTCGAAATCCTGGATGGTCTGGTGGGCGGCGAAGGCCTCGCGGAAGACCGGCGGCAGCGACACGCGGGAGACGGCGGCACCGGCGCGGCCGGCGCGGGCGATGGCGGTGTCCAGCGCCCCCTGCATGTCGTCGTCGGCCTGGGCCCAGGGCTGCGGATCGACGACGCCGATGCGCGGCGGCAAAGACACCATCGCATCCACCCGCCAGTCACGCGCCGACAGCACGCTGCCGGCGAAGGCGACGTCGGCGATGCCCTTGCCGAACAGGCCGAGCGTGTCCAGCGTCCAGGAGAAATATTTCAGGCCGACGGTCGGCAGATGGCCGAAGGACGGCTTGAAACCGGCGACGCCGCAGAAGGAGGCCGGCCGCACCACCGAGCCGCCGGTCTGGGTGCCGAGGGCCAGCGGAAAGAAGCCGGCGGCAACGCCGGCGGCGGAGCCGGAGGAGGAGCCTCCCGGCGTGTGCTCGGGATTGTGCGGGTTGCGGGTCGGGCCGGGCTGGAAGAAGGCGAATTCGGTGGTGACGGTCTTGCCGAGGATCGCGGCGCCGGCACGCTTTGCCAGCGCGACGACGGCCGCGTCGACCGCCGGACGATGGCCGGCATGGATCGGCGAGCCGTAGCTGGTCGGGAAGCCGGCCGTGTCGATATTGTCCTTCACGGCGAGCGGCAGGCCCATCAGCGGGCCGCGCGCGGCATGGGCGGCGCGGCGGGCGGCCTCCAGGTCGTGTTGGACGAAGGCCTGGACCACCGCTTCCTGCCCGGCGATGCGCGCGGCGATCTCGTCGTACAGCGCATCGATGGTCAGCGTCCCGGCATCCAGCGACCGGGCAAGATCAAGGGCAGACAGCATGGTTTCCTCCGCTCAGCGGGGGACGATCATCACCACATACGGCCGGGCCGCAAGTGTTTTCAGGTGGATACACGCAGCGGCTGCCGCAAGCCGGGAAGCGCGGCAAACGCGAAACGGCCCGGCGGGAGGAGCCGGGCCGTTCGGGGAGGGGCCGTCAGCGGGCTTGCGCCCTTACTGGCAGAAGCGCTGCTGGCCCTGATAGGTCGTGTAGGTGCCGGTGTTCGGGTTGAAGCTCCGGTACTTGGCCGCGCAATAGGAATACCATTCCGGGGTATAGGGCTGCAGGGTGCCGCGGGTCACCACCACCGGCGGGGCCGGGGTGTAGGGATTGCTGCGGTCGGCCGGGTCGAAATAGACGGTGCCGCGCGGGGGCAGCGGATCGCGGTAGATGTATTCCGGCTCATAGACCGGCTGCGGCGCGCTGAGCGCCGATCCGAGGATCGCGCCGGCGGCAAGGCCGATCACGCCGGCGGCAACGGCCGCGCCGACATCGTTGCCGCGATTGCCGCGATGATGGCGATAGTCCGGACCCGGGCGGTGCGGACGGTATACCCGGTGATGCTTGTAGCCGCCGCCATTGCCCCAGCCATGGCGGCCGTCGCGGGCCTCGGCGGAAGGGGCGAGTGCCGGCACGAGCAGGGCGCCGGCAAGCGCAACGGCAAGAGCGCGGGCAGAGAGTTGCTTCAGGGCCATGGGTCGTTCCTTCCAGTGGCTTTAAGTGTTCATGGGGCGACAGTGCCACCCGGCGCTTGAACGTCGACTGAGACGCCCGTTCATCTGGCGTTCAGGTTTCGCAGGCTGCCGCCAGGGGCCGCGCACCGCCACTCAGCGGCAGAAGCGATAGCGGCCCGAATAGGCGAGATAGTATCCGGTGTTGGGGTTAAAGCTTCGATATTTGCGGGCGCAATAGGCGTACCACTGCGGCGTCCAGGGAGCGTGCGCACCGCGGACGACGCGGGACGGGGCAACCGGATAGGGGGCGACATAGCGCGGGGCCGCGAGCCCCTGGCCGAGGATGGCGCCGGCGGCAAGGCCGAACACCGTCGCCGCCCCGGCGCCGAAATAGACGCCGCTGCCGCCATAGCGGTAGTTCCAGTCGTCGCGATAGGGCCGATAGTGCCGCTGGACCCGGTAGTGCCGCTGCGGCCGATAGTGGCGATGCGCGCGGTGGCCGCCCCAATGCCGGCCGCCCCGGTGCTGACCGCCCCGGTATGGGCCACCCCGGTGCTGGCCGGCATGGTTGCCGACAGGGATGACGGTCTCGGCGGCGGCGGGGCGCGGCGCGGTGATGTCGACGGCGAGCGCGAGCACGGCGGTGAGGACGCCCCTGACGATCCAGGAGGTCAGTCGCCCCGCGCGGCGGGCGGCGTTTGCGGCCATGGCAGGCCTCCCTTGGAAAGGTGTCTGCCGTCATACCATTGCTCGCAATGTGGCGACAGCAAGGCCCGGACGCCCGGCCCGGCCGTCGCCGGCCATTGCTTTCCGGCCGCGGCACGGGCAAAACACCGGCAGCCACGCGCTGCCGCGCCAGCCAGTTCGACCCATCCTGCGACCCCGAAACGAGCAGAGCTCCGCCATGGCTGAAGACGACCGGCCGGAGGTGATCCGGCCCACCGACGACGAGGCGCGGCATCTGTCGCGCCGGCTGATGCGGCTGGCGCGCTACGGCGCGCTCGGCGTGCTCGACCCGGCCGACGGCATGCCCTTCGTCTCGCGCGTCGGCCTTGCCACCGAAATGGACGGCACGCCGGTGATGCTGGTCTCGCGGCTGTCGCAGCACACGGGGGCGATCCTCGCCGATCCGCGCTGCTCGCTGCTGGTCGGCGAGCCGGGCAAGGGCGACCCGCTGGCGCATCCGCGCCTCAGCCTGGTCGGCCGGGCAGAGCGGATCGATCCGGCGGATCCGGCGCACGCGGCCGTGCGGCGGCGCTATCTGCTGCGCCACCCGAAGGCCCAGCTCTATGTCGACTTTCCCGATTTCGCCTTCTTCCGCATCGTCCCCGAGCGCGCGAGCCTCAATGGCGGTTTCGGCAAGGCCTATCACCTGACGGCGGAGGACCTGCTGCTGTCGGGAGAGGTCCTGGCGGAGCTCGCCGCCGCCGAGGCAGGGGCGGTCGAGCACATGAACCAGGATCATCTCGACGCGGTTCGGCTCTACGCGCAGACGCTGGCGAAGGCGCGGCCCGGCCCCTGGCGCCTGTCCTCGCTCGATCCGGCGGGGCTCGATCTCGTCGACGGCGACAGGGTGGCGCGGCTCGACTTCGACCCGCCGCTGGAAAGCGCGGGCGAGCTGCGCCCGCGCCTGGTCGCCCTTGCGAAACGGGCCAGGGCTGGTGAATGATCCGGAACCGGGCCGAAGCGCCGGCCGACTGCTGAGGAGAGAGCCTGCACCGTGACCGCGACCGTGACCCGCACCCCGACCCTGCCGCCGCGCGTCGTCGCCGCTCTGTTGCTCCTGCTGACCATGGTGGGCGCAAGCCCGGCCGCGGCCTATCAACTGGAGCCGTTCAAGGACCGGCTGTTCGCCTATCCGGGATTGCTGGCCGGCAAGGCGGACGACGCCTTCGTCATCGTCGACTACGACAAGCGCCGCGACATCCACCAGCGCGACAAGGAGTGGGAGCGCGAGGTCTTCGGCGAATATGTCTCGATGCGGCCGAGCAGCTCGCAGAAGGACCTGAAGCTGACGGCCGGCGGGCGGACGATCACCTATATGCGGGTCGGCGAGCCGCGCGGCGCGCGCAGCATCGTCATCTATGTGCATGGCCAGGGCGGCAACCGCTTCCAGGGCATGAACGACGTCAGCTTCGGCGGCAATTTCAACCGCATCAAGAACCTGATGGTGCGCAATTCCGGCCTCTACATGACGCTGGACGTCAAGGATTTCGACGCGCGCGGGGCGGGCGACGTCAAGGCATTGATGCAGCACTATGTGAGCCAGGCGCCGCAGGCGCGGGTCTATGTCGCCTGCGGCTCGATGGGCGGCTTCCTGTGCTGGCGGCTGGCGCGCGACAGCGGCGCGGCGGCGATGATGGGCGGCATGCTGCTGATGGGCTCGACCTGGGACGAGGACTTCCTGTCGAGCGGCACGTTCCGCTCCGGGCGGCTGCCGATCTATTTCGGCCATGGGAGCTGGGACGAGGTCTATAACTGGAAGCGGCAGGCCGCCTTCTACGAGCGGCTGAAGGCGCGCAAGTCCGACTATCCGGCGCGCTTCGTGCTGTTCGAGACCGGCACCCACGGCACGCCGATCCGCATGACCGACTGGCGGCTGGTGCTCAACTGGATGTTCGCGGCGGCGGGCAGGTAGGGGAGCACGGTGGCGGCGGCGTGGTGCTGTTGCCGCAACCGGATGCGGGCCGCCCGGTGGGACGGCCCGCTGCCATCGGCTTCCGCGATCGGTGCGGCTACTTCCAGACCACGTCCTTGTTGCGGACGGTGATCGTCGTCATGTTGCAATAGTCGATATTGGCGTCGACATAGGTGCCGTCGGTGAAGTCGATGCGGGTGCGCACGGTGCACTCGCCCTCATTGGTGCCGAAGTCCATCTCGAACGTGTCGCCCGGCAGGATGATCTCATCGAGCCAGTTGTCGCTCCACACGCCGTTTTCCTGGGTGCGGAACGAGGTGACATTGGCGGCCGAGCGGTTTTCCAGATCGAACTTCCACTCGGTCGCCGCAGCGGTGCCGGCGGTGACCAGCAGCAGGGTCACGGCGGCCAGAATTGTTTTTGCGGTCATACGACTAGCCCCAGGGTCAAGCGCGGCTCCATTGCCGGCGCAAGACGATACAGCCGGGCTGTTTCCCTTGAAAAGCGGATAATTTTTCCGCCTGACCGGCGCGAACCGGGCGGCCGTCAGGCCGCCCGGATGTTGCGCAGGCCAGGGCAGCCGTCAGGCCGCCCGGATGTTGCGCAGGAAGGTGGCAAGCTCGTGCTGCAGGGCGCTGGACTGCTGCGACAGCACGCCGACGGTGGACAGCACCTGGCGGGCGCCGGAGCTTGAGTCCATGGCGCTTTCACGCACGGTGGAGATGCTGCGGGTGATCTCGTCGCTGCCCTGTGCCACCTCGTGGACATTGCGGGCGATTTCGGCGGTCACCGCGTTCTGCTCCTCGATCGCCGAGGCGATGGCCGAGATCTGGCCGTTGATCTGGCCGATGGCGGCGACCACCGCCTCGATGGCGGAGGAGGTGAGGGCGGCGCCCGACTGCATGTCGCCGACCTGGCGGCTGATGTCCTCGGTCGCCCGTCCGGTCTGGTTGGCCAGCGCCTTGACCTCGCCGGCGACCACGGCAAAACCCCTGCCGGCCTCGCCGGCCCGCGCCGCCTCGATGGTGGCGTTGAGGGCGAGCAGGTTGGTCTGCTCGGCGATGTCGTTGATGAGCTTGACCACGGCGTCGATCTTGCGGGCGGAGGCGGAGAGCGCGCCGACCGTCTGGCTGGAGCTGCGGGCATTCTCGGAGGTGGTGCCGGCGGCGCCGAGGGCGGCGGTCACCTGGCGGCTGATCTCGCCGATGGAGGCGGAGAGCTCTTCGGCCGCCGAGGCGACGGTCTGGACGCCGCGGCTCGATTCCTCGGCGGCGGCCGCGACCGTATTGGCGGTGCCCGAGGTCTCGTTGGCGTTCTTCGCCAGCATCTGCGCTGTGGCTTCCAGCTCCTTCACGACGGTTGCGATACTGTCGGAAACGCCCTTGACCGTGGTCTCGAGACTGTCGGCAAGGCGGAGCGTTGCCGCGCGCTTCTCGTGCTCGATGCGCTCTTCCTCTTCCCTCGCCTGCTCCTGCAGGCGCCGGATCTCGATGGTCTTCTCGCGGAAGGACTCGAACGCCACGGCGAGTTCGCCGATCTCGTCGCGGCTGCGCACGGCGATCTGCACGCTGGTGTCGTCCTGCGCCAGCCGGTTGAGCGCATGAACGACGGCGCGCAGCGGCCGGCTGATGCCGAAGATCGAGAGCAGCAGGGCGATGGCGAGCCCCGCCGTCAGGGCGAAGAGCGACACGGTCGCCATGATCTTCAGCCCGTGCAGCTCGTGCGCCTTGGCCTCGCGGGCGGAGTCCTCGGTGAACCTGTTGAGATCAGCGGTCAGCGCCGCCAGTTCCGCGTTCAGCGCCTGCTGCTCGCGCTCCAGTTCCACCGCGACAGTCGAGGCCCTGGCGATGTCCCCGGCACCGATCCGGTCGATGACCTCGCGGATGTGCCGGTCGTAGGTCTGGTGTTCCGTCTCGATGCGCTTCAACTGCGCCAGCACGGCCTCGTATTTCAGCCGGTGCTCCGGCGTCGTCGCGAGCTTGATGCCGTGCTCGGCCAGGTCTTCCGCCTGGAGGATCTCCGCCTGGACGGTCGCAGCCAGCCTCGTCAGGCCGGCTGTCAGGTCGGCGATCGTGCCGGTGGCCTCGGACGCCTTCAGATCGGCGGCCCTCAGCAGCCGTTCCAGCAGCAGCGCCTGCTCCATCTGGTGCAGGGTGACATTGGTGACGTTCACCGTCAGGGGAATGGTCTCCTCGGCAATCTCCGTCAGTTCCTCGCCGATCTTCTGCATTTGCAGGAGACCGGTTGCGGCAATGACGAGCATCATTGCCCCGAGGAACGCGACGAGGCCGAGAATTTTCGCGGCGATTGAGCGCAGGCGGCTGGTTCGGTGGCGCGAAGAGATCATTTTTCAAAACCTTGTGTTGAGAATCGGCGTCAAGTCGTCAATCGTCAAGGTTGCAGCTTCGACACTGATGCAGGTTTCCGTGCGCCTCATGATCCTCATCGCCAATTAACAAAAACATAAAATAACCTGAAGTTGCATATAAATAATTTGAAATATTTTTTAGTTCAGTTGGTTGCATCGTAAAAATTGCCTAAGTCTTTTTTCATCAAAATCAATGTATTTGTATTTTCCCTTATGGAATCATCGGCGATAAGCGCCATCGCAATCTGGGTATTTATTAGAAAAAGCTTATAGCGTGCGGCAGTCGCAAAAAAAACCGCCCCGAACGGGGCGGTTTCAAAGGTCGCGCGGAGCGTCCGGAGAGGCTTACTCGGTGCCCTGGATGGCCGCGAGCACCCAGTCGCCGCCCTTCTGGCGGCGGAAGGTCCAAAGTTCGGTGCTTTCCTGCGGCTCTTCCAGGCTGCCCGAGAGGACGCGGCCGGAATTGCGGTCGAGGATGGCGTCGAGGGCGGAAAAGCGCATGGCGACGGTCGCGTAGTCGTCGTCGCCTTCGCTCCAGGCCTCCGAGAGGTCGCCCTGCAGCAGCTTCACGTCCGAGACGGCATTGCGCTTGCCGGCAGAGGCGAGCTCGCCCAGTTCCTCGGCGAGGAAGGACATCGCCTCGGGCGTCGCCAGACGGCGCAGCGCGGCATAGTCCTCGCGGCCATAGGCGTCCTGCACGTCGGCCAGCATCTGCTCGAAGCGATCGAAATCGGCCTCCTCCAGATCGAGCGGCGTTTCCATGACAGAAGCCTGGACCGGGGTGGCCGTGCCGCTGCCCATGCCGGTGCTCCCCATGCCGCCGAAGCTGAACGGGGTGCGGGTGGTGTCCCCGGCATGGCCGCCGAAATTCGGGCGGGCGCCACCGGCCGCCGCGGCTGCGGGCTGCTCGCGCCGCGCGCCGAAGAAGCGCATCGCCAGGACGACGAGAAAGCCGATCAGCGCCACCTGCAGGAGAAGGCCGAGGAAGCCGGCAAAGCCGCCGAGACCGCCGCCGAAGAGCATGCCGATCAGGCCGCCCATGAGAAGACCGCCGAGCAGGGCGCCGCCCATGCCGCCGAAAAGCCCGCGCGAGGGCTGGGCCGCCTGCGGCTGGCGGGCGCCGCCCGGCACTGCCTGCTGGCCCTGCGCCGGCTGCGGCGTCATCGTGCGCTGCATCGGCGCGGCGGTGCCGGGGGCGGTGTTGGTCGGGGCGGGGGCGGAAAAGGTGCGGGCACCGCGGCTGCCGAAGCCGCCGCTGCCGGCGCGCCGGGCCTCGGCAAAGTCGACGGCGGCGAAAAGCGCGGCAATTCCAAGGGCAATAACGGCTGTCGTCTTGCGCATCCGGCGGGCGGCAGCTTGCATCAGGGATTTCCTCCGATCGGCTCTTGTCGAGAACAACGCCCGTCATATGGGAGTCCGGCGGACGCATTGCCAGCACAAATGGCTGGCCGGCGCCGGTGTTTTCGGTCGGGGGCGCCTGCGCGCGGGAGGCACGGCGGTCGTGGGGACGGCGGGGAGGACGAAAGGCCCTCGGCTCGCCGGTCCCGGCTCGGCGCTCACGCGCCGTCCGGGAGGACGAGAGGAGAGGATTGCGTCCGGGAGGATGCTGCAGCACCGGGGCGTGAGCCGAACCGTTCGGGGTTGCTAGATCCCGGTCTTCGGCTTCACTGAGACCGGGACGACAGCCGGAGAGTGGGGCTCGGCCAGCGCGTCCTCATCAGTGCTCTGGCAGCCAATAGGCCCCGGATCTCGCGATGCTCGTCCGGGGTGACCTCGGAGGGGAGGTGGGGCCGAGCGTCATTCTCAGGCCGTCATCCCGGCCGCGCGCAGCGCAGAGCCGGGAACCAGAGGCAGCCTCAGCAGGTGTTGCCTCGCTCTACCCTTTCGGGCGTCTTCCCGGACGAGGCCGCAGGCCGACGATCCGGGACCGGGGAGGCACGGCGGTCGTGGGGACGGCCGGGAGCGCTGCCGAAAGGCCCTCGGCTCGCCGGTCCCGCATCTCCGCTGCGCTTCGTGCGGGATGACGAAAGGAGAGGTTTCGGTGTCCTCGCTGGCGCTCTGGCAGCCAATAGGCCCCGGGTCGCGGCTCCGCCTTGCCCGGGGTGACCTTCCGAGGGTGGGGCGACGGCGATCCCTCCCTCTCGGCCGTCACCCCGGCCGCGCGCAAGCGCAGAGCCGGGGGCTATTCGTTCCCAGAGCGGTGGCGACGGCACGCCGACGCGCCCACCCTCCGCCGCCGGTCCCGGCCGATCCGTCAGTCAGGCCTTGCCCCAGCCGCCGGCGGTCGGGGTGATGACGGTGACCGCCTCGCCCGCCTTCAGCACCGTCTGGTCGCAGCCGGCGAGCTCCTCGATGCTGCCGTCGAGACGGCGCACCAGGGTTCGCCCAAGCTGGCCGTCGCCGCCGCCGTCGCCGCCCTTCGGCGCGATGGTGCGGTGGGACGACAGGATCGCCAGTTCCATCTCCTCCAGGAAGCGGATGGTGCGCTTGGTGCCGTTGCCGGCATGCCACTTGCCGGTGCCGCCCGAACCCTCGCGGATGTGGAAATCCTCCAGCAGCACCGGATAGCGGAATTCCAGCACTTCCGGATCGGTGAGGCGCGAGTTGGTCATGTGCACATGGACGCCGTCGGTGCCGTTGAAGCCGGGACCGGCGGGCGAGCCGGAGCACAGGGTCTCGTAATACTGGTAGGTGGCGTTGCCGAAGGTCAGGTTGTTCATCGACCCCTGGCTGTTGGCCATGGCCCCCAGCGCGCCGAACAGGGCGTTGGTGACGTGCTGGCTGGTCTCCACGTTGCCGGCGACGACGGCGGCCGGGTAGGCCGGCTTCAGCATGCAGCCGTCGGGGATGACGATGTGGATCGGCCTGAGGCAGCCGGCATTCATCGGGATGTGGCCCTCGACCATGACGCGGAAGCAGTAGAGCACGGCGGCGCGGGTGACGGGCTCGGGCGCGTTGAAGTTGTTCGGCTTCACCTCGCTGGTGCCGGTGAAGTCGACGGTCGCCTCGCGCCTCGCCTTGTCGACGGTGATCCTGACGCGGATCACCGAGCCCTGGTCGGTCGGGTACTCGTATTCGCTGTCGGTGAGCGCCTCGATGACCCGGCGCACGCTCTCCTCGGCATTGTCCTGGACGTGGCCCATATAGGCCTGCACTACGTCGAGGCCGAAGTGCGCGACCATCTTGCGCAGCTCCTGCACGCCCTTCTCGTTGGCGGCGATCTGCGCCTTCAGGTCGGCGACGTTCTGCGTGACGTTGCGCACCGGCCAGGGATGGTCGGTGAGGACCTCGACCAGCTCTTCCTCGCGGAAGCGGCCCCGGTCGACGAGCTTGAAGTTGTCGATCAGCACGCCTTCCTCGTCCACCGTGGTGGCGCGCGGGGTCATGGAACCGGGCGCCGAACCGCCGACATCGGCATGGTGGCCGCGGCTCGCCGCCCAGAACAGGATCTCCTTGCCCGCATCGTCGAAGACCGGCGAGACGACGGTGATGTCCGGCAGGTGGGTGCCGCCGTTATAGGGCGCGTTGAGCGCGAAGACATCGCCGGGGCGGATCTCGCCGGCGTTGAGCTTGATCACCGTCTCGACGGAACGGTCCATGGAACCCAGATGCACCGGCATATGCGGGGCATTGGCGACCAGCGCGCCGGAGGCGTCGAAGACCGCGCAGGAGAAGTCGAGGCGCTCCTTGACGTTCACCGAATAGGCGGTGTTCTGCAGCGTCACGCCCATCTGCTCGGCGATGGACATGAAGAGGTTGTTGAAGACCTCGAGCATGACCGGATCGGCTTTGGTGCCGATGGCCTCGGCGCGGGCGAGCTTTTCGACGCGGCGCAGGACGACATGGTCCTTGGCGGTGATCTCCGCCTGCCAGCCCGGCTCGACGACGATGGTCTGGTGCGGCTCGACGATGAGCGCGGGGCCGGACAGCTTGTGGCCCGGCTTGAGGCCGGCGCGGGCGAAGAAGCCGGCCTCGCGCCACGCGCCCTCGGCGAAGATGGTGCCCGTGTCCGCCGGTGTGGGCGAACCGGCGACGAGCGGCAGGTCCGGCTCGTCGATGCCGGAGCCGCCGCCGACGGATTCCACTTCGAGCGCTTCCACGACGATCGGCTTGTTCTCGTAGACGAAGCCGAACTGGGCGCGGTGCGCATCGGCGAAGGCGCCGACCATGGCATCGATGTCGCCCGGCACATAGGCGACCGGGATCGGCGTGTCCGTGCCCTCGTAGCGCAGCAGGGCGCGGGGCAGGTCGCGGATTTCAGCCTCCGCGACGCCCTGGCCGGCGACCTCGGCCCGGGTCTCGGCCGAGAGGCGACCGGCGAGCGCCTGAAGGTCGTCGAGCATCGCCGGCTCGAGCCGGCGCACCACCGCCTGCTGGCGGGTGGCGCGGATGTCGGCAAGGCCCATGCCATAGGCGGAGAGGATGCCCGACAGTGGGTGGACGATCACCGTGGTCATGCCGAGGCTGTCGGCGACCGAGCAGGCGTGCTGGCCGCCGGCGCCGCCAAAGCAGGTCAGCGCATATTCGGTGACGTCGTAGCCGCGCTGGACGGAGATCTTCTTGATGGCGTTGGCCATGTTCTCGACGGCGATCTTCAGGAAGCCGTCGGCGACCTCGGCAGCGGAGCGGCCGTCGCCGATGCGGGCTGCCATCTCCTCGAACTTCGCCACCACCGCGTCGCGGTCGAGCGGCGCGTCGCGCCCCGGTCCGAAGATCTTCGGGAAGAAGTCGGGACGCAGCTTGCCGACCATGACATTGGCGTCGGTGACGGCGAGCGGGCCGCCGCGGCGGTAGCAGGCGGGGCCGGGATTGGCGCCGGCCGAATCCGGGCCGACCTGGAAGCGGCCGTCCTTGTAATGGAGGATCGAGCCGCCGCCGGCCGCGACCGTATGGATCATCATCATCGGCGCGCGCATGCGCACGCCCGCCACCTCGGTCTCGAAGGCGCGCTCATACTCGCCGTTGTAGTGGGAGACGTCGGTGGAGGTGCCGCCCATGTCGAAGCCGATGACCGCATCGAAGCCGGCCATCTTCGAGGTCTCGATGGCGCCGACGACGCCGCCGGCCGGACCCGAGAGGATCGCGTCCTTGCCCTGGAAGAGGTCGGCGGCGGTGAGGCCGCCGGAGGACTGCATGAACATCAGCCGGCAGTCGGTGCCCTCGATCTGCAATTCGCTCGCCACCTGTTCGACATAGCGGCGCAGGATCGGCGAGAGATAGGCATCGACCACGGTGGTGTCGCCGCGCCCGACCAGCTTCATCAGCGGCGAGACCTCGTGGCTGACGGAGACCTGCGGGAAGCCGACCTTGCGGGCGATCGCGGCGACCTTCTTCTCGTGCGCGGGGAAGGCATAGGCGTGCATGAAGACGATTGCGGCGGAGCGGATGCCGCTGTCATAGGCGGCCTTGAGGTCGCGCTCGACCTCGCCCAAGTCCGGCTCGGCCTCGATGGTGCCGTCGGCGCGCACGCGCTCGGCGACCTCGACGACGCGCTCGTAGAGCAGCTCCGGCTTGATGATCTCCTTGGCGAAGATGTCGGGCCGCGCCTGGTAGCCGATCTCCAGCGCATCGCGGAAGCCGCGGGTGGTGACCAGCAGGGTGCGGTCGCCCTTGCGCTCCAGCAGCGCGTTGGTGGCGACGGTGGTGCCCATCTTGACGGCGGCGATGCGCTCGGCCGGGATGCGCTCGCCGATCGCGATGCCCATCAGCTCGCGGATGCCCTGGATGGCGGCGTCGCGATAGGCTTCCGGGTTCTCCGACAGGACCTTGTGGGCGCGGATGCCGCCTTCGGGATCGCGGGCGACGATGTCGGTGAAGGTGCCGCCGCGGTCGATCCAGAAATCCCACTTGCCGCTCGTCATGATGCGTCTCTCCGCTGCCGGCCCTGCCCGCCTGCATGCCTGCCGCGGACGAGCGATTGTTTGATCGTCGTTACGTCAACAATTTATCGACAAAATGTCAATGTTGTTTTTGCCGCTCGCGCCCGTCCCTCGCCCGCAAACGGGGCGGGGGACGGGGGGGCGACGTCGGGACCTTACGGCCGGTTGCGCATGTTGTCCGGCAGCCAGGTGGCGAGCTCCGGGAAGGCGATCAGGATGAACACCATCACCACCATCAGCGCGAACATCGGCAGCGCGGCGCGGGCGATATAGGTCATCTCGTGCCGCGTCATGCCCTGCAGCACGAACAGGTTGAAGCCGATGGGCGGCGTGATCTGCGCCATCTCGACCACCACCACGACGAAGATGCCGAACCAGATCGCGTCGATGCCGGCGGCGCGAATCATCGGCTCGACCACCGCCATGGTCAGCACCACGGAGGAGATGCCGTCGAGGAAGCAGCCGATGATGATGTAGAAGACCAGCAGCGCCATCAGCAGTTGGAAGCGCGACAGCTCCATGTCGGCGATCCAGGCGGCGAGCGCGCGCGGCAGGCCGGTGAAGCCCATCGACAGCGACAGGAAGGCGGCGCCGGCAAGGATCAGCGCCACCATCGCCGAGGTGCGGGTGGCGCCCATCAGGCTCTCGCCGAAGGTCTTCCAGGTGAGCGAGCCCTGGCCGGCGGCAAGCGCCAGCGAGCCGATGACGCCGAGGGCGGCCGCCTCCGTCGCGGTGGCGAGGCCGAGATACATGGAGCCGATCACCACCATGATCAGCACGATCACCGGCAGCAGGAAGCGCGAATTGGCGAGCTTCTCGCGCAGGCTCATCGCCGGCTCGGGCTGCGGGTTGTAGCTCTTGGAGACCTTGGCGTAGATGGCGATGTAGCCCATGAACAGGCTGGCCAGCACCAGGCCCGGCAGGATGCCGGCCATGAACAGCTTGGTGATCGATTCGTTGATGGTGACGCCGTAGACGATCAGCGTCAGCGACGGCGGGATCATCAGGCCGAGGGTGGCGGCGCCGGCCAGCGTGCCGATCACCATCTTTTCCGGATACTGGCGCTTGCGCAGCTCCGGCACCGACATCTTGCCGACGGTCGTCAGGGTGGCGGCGGAGGAGCCGGAGACGGCGGCGAAGACCGTGCAGCCGACGACATTGGTATGCAGCAGGCCGCCGGGCAGGCGCGCCATCCATGGCGCGAGGCCGCGGAACATGTCCTCCGACAGGCGCGTGCGGTAGAGGATCTCGCCCATCCAGATGAACAGCGGCAGGGCGGTCAGCGTCCAGGACGAGGAGGCGGCCCAGATCACCGTGATCATGGCATCGCCGGCCGGGCGCGAGGTGAACAGCTCCATGCCGACGAAGGCGACGCCGAGCAGGGCAAGGCCGACCCACACGCCGGTGCCCAGCAGCAGGAACAGCACGAAGAGGAAGAGAATGATGGGAGCGAAGGTTTCCATGGCGGCTTACTCCCCGTGGCTCTGTTCGACCGTGTCGGAGACGATGCCCGACGAGCCGAGGAAGAGGACGCGGACCAGATGGTCGGTCATGGCGATGGCGAGCAGCACGGCGCCGGCGGCCATCGCCGTCTGCGGGATCCACAGCGGCGTGGCGTCCTGGCCCTGGCTGACGTCGTTGAGTTTCCACGACCAGTAGACCGCCTTGATGGCGTAGCGCGCCAGATACCAGGCGAGCGCGGCGCCGATGGCGAAGCACCAGACCTCGAGCCAGCGGCGATGCCGGCCGAGCGCGTTGAGCAGGATGCTGACGCGGATATGGGCGCCGCGGCCGAGCGCATGGGCGAAGGCGAAGAAGGAGGCCGAGGCCATGGCGTAGCCGGCATAGTTGGCGGCGCCGGGAAAGAGGACGCCGGTCCAGCGGGCGATCATCTGCGCGACGATGATGGCGAGAATGGAGACCAGCGCCAGCGCGGCGATCATGCCGCCGGCGAAATAAAGACCGTCGAGAAGGCGGCGAAGTCCGCGCCCGAGTGCGATCATGGTCGTGTTCCGTGTCTGTTGCGGACCGGCCACGGGCCGCCGTCATGCCGGGCCGCGCAAGACGCGGTCCGGCGACGGACAGGCCGGCAGGGCAGGGACCCGGCTGTCAGGGACGGGTGGCTTGCCGCGATCCTGCGATCGCGGCAAGCCAGGGACGCGCTGCCCCGAGGGAGCGCGCCCGAACCGTCGGTGACGAAGGCGGCGGAACGCGCCGCTTACTGCGCCTTGTAGGCGTCGACGATGGCCTTGCCCTTGTCGCCGGCCGCCGCCAGCCACTCCTCGGTCATGGTCGCGCCGACGGCGGCAAGGTCGGCCTTCAGCTCGTCGCTCGGCTTGAGCACCTGCATGCCGTTGGAGGCAAGGCCTTCCAGCGTCTTGGTGGTGTAGGCCTTGGCCCTCTCCAGGCCCTCGGCCTCGGCCGTGGCGGCGCAGTCGGTGAAGACCTTCTTCATGTCGTCGGACAGGCCGGCCCACTTGTCCTTGTTGACCAGCATGGCGTTGCGCGGCAGCCAGGCGTCGACCTCGTAGAAGTGCGAGACGTTCTCCCACAGCTTGCTGTCGTAGCCGGTGGCGGCGGAGGACACCATGGACTCGGCAACGCCGGTGGCGAAGGCCTGGGACACCTCGGCGGCCTCGATCTGGACCGGGAGCATGCCGGTCAGCTCGGCGAGCTTGGCGGTGGCGGCATTGTAGGCGCGGAACTTGACGCCCTTCATGTCGTTGCCGGAGTTGACCTCCTTGTTGAAGTAGATGCCCTGGGGTGGCCACGGCACGGTGTAGAGCAGCACCAGGTTCTGGCCGTCGAGCGCCTCGGCGATCGCGGCTTCTGCGGCATCCCACAGCTTGCCCGAGGCCTCGAAGGAACTGGCGAGGAAGGGAATGCTGTCGATGCCGAAGAGCGGATCCTCGTTGGCATGGGCGGAGAGCAGGCGCTCGCCGATCAGCGCCTGGCCGGTCTGCACCGCGCGCTTGATGTCGGCGCCGCCGAACAGCGAGCCGCCCGGATGGGTGACGATCTCGATCTCGCCGCCGCTGCCCGAGGTGACGCAGGCGGCGAAGACGGCGGCATTCTCGGAATGGAAGTTGGTCGCCGGATAGGCGAGCGGCATGTCCCACTTCTCGGCGGCGAGCGCCGGGGAGGCGGCGGATGCGGCAAGAAGCGCGGCGGTGACGATGCCGGTGGTGCTCTTCAGCAGGTCAGTCATTCTCGGTCCTCCATCGGCCGGGACCCGATTGTTCCGGATCTCGCGGCGGTCCATCTCTCTGGTCGGTTGCCCGTCTTCCTGTTCGCAAGGCGTACTCTAGACAGCGAAACGCGCGGGCGAATAGGGGGCGGGGTCGAGTTTCGGCTCTCGGCCGGCGATCATGTCGGCGACGAGACGGCCGGTCCTCGGACCGCCGGTCAGGCCGATATGATGGTGGCCGAAAGCCATCAGGATGTCGCCGCATGCCGGCGACGGCCCGATCACGGGGATGGAGTCGGCCGGTGCCGGCCGGTGACCCATCCATTGACGTGCAGAACCCCAGCGCAGCGCGGGCATGGCCCGGCGCACCTGGCGCTCCAGAAGCTCGAACGGCGCCTGTCCGGGCCCGGCGGCAAGGCCGCCGAACTCGACGACGCCGGCAAGGCGGATGCGCCCCTCCAGCGGGGTGGCGACGAATTTCGCCGAGGCGAACATGACGGGCGCGCGCGGCAGGGCGCTCGGCGCCTCCAGCTCCAGATGGTAGCCGCGCTCGCTCTCCAGCGGCACGGAAATGCCGAGCTCGCGGGCGAGCGGCCCGGACCAGACGCCGGTCGCCAGCACGGCACGGTCGCAGGCGAGCGGCCCGCCATCGGTGGCAAGGCCGGTCAACCGGCCGTTCTCGATGAGAAAGCCCTGCAACGCGCCGCGCAGAAGGGTGCCGCCGCGCGCCTGGAACGTCTCGGCAAGGTCCTTCACATAGCGGCCGGGGTCGCGGATGACGCCGTGATCGGCAAGGCGGACGGCAAAACGGTTGGCCTCGCCCAGCAGCGGGTCATAGGCCCCGAGCGCCGCGCCCTCGATCTCGTCCCAGGTGAAGCCGGCCTCGCGCCGCAGCCGCCAGCCGAAGGCGTCGGCCTCGAAGGCGGCGCGGTCGCGATAGACATAGAGATAGTCGGACGGGGCGACCCAGCGTTCGGCCTGCGTGCCGCCGGCAAGGTCGCGGTGCTCGGCAAGGCTGTCGCCGACGATGGGCAGCAGCGCGCGGGCGATGCGCTCGGTCTCGCCGGCGGTGCAATGGGAGAGATATTTCGCGAGCCAGGGCAGCAGGCGCGGCAGGTAGGACCAGCGCAGGAACAGCGGACTGTCCGGGTCCATCAGCATGCGCGGCGCCTTGGCCGGCAGGCCGGGCACGGTGACCGGCACGACGGCGCAGGAGGCGAGCACGCCGCCATTGCCATGCGAGGTCGCCTCGCCGGGGCCGGCGCGGTCGATCAGGGTGACGTCGTGACCGTCGGCGACAAGGCGAAGCGCGGCGCTGACGCCGACGATCCCCGCGCCGATTACCGCGACCCGCAAACGCCCACTGTCGTGCTGCTGCACCCTGCCTCTCCCCGGCCAA
Organism: Stappia sp. TSB10P1A; assembly: GCF_900185725.1. Classification (GTDB taxonomy): domain Bacteria; phylum Pseudomonadota; class Alphaproteobacteria; order Rhizobiales; family Stappiaceae; genus Stappia. The sequence goes on from NZ_FYAU01000018.1 coordinate 250,987, forward strand.
TTGCGGCGAGTGTCGTGGGGGCAGGTTTCGTTGTCAACAATTTATCGACAAAATGTTTCTAATAGTGCGCGCAAAGGCCTTGTATTGCGCAAGCGCTGGTGCGCAGATCCTCGACGAGGCGCGTTGTTGCCGGATCTGACCCAGGGTTCGCGACGGGCGGAGCGGCAACGTCTTCGCGGGAGGAACGAGATGACGGTGCGCGGCGGCAAGGCGCTTTACGGCGCGGCGGTGGGGATCCTGATGCTGGAGGCGCGGTTTCCGCGCATCCCCGGCGACATGGGCAATGCGCTGACCTGGCCGTTCCCGGTGCATTACCGCATCGTGCGCGAGGCGACGCCCGACCGGGCGGTGCGGCAGGGGGCGAGCGGCCTGCTCGATGCCTTCATCGCCGCGGGGCGCGAACTCGTCGCCGACGGGGTCGACGGCATCACCACCAATTGCGGCTTCCTGTCCCTGTTCCAGCGCGACCTGCAGGCCGCGCTCCAGGTTCCGGTCGCCGCATCCTCCCTGATGCAGGTGCCGCTGGTCGACCGGCTGCTGCCGCCGGGCAAGCGCGCCGGCATCCTGACGATCTCCGCCGGCTCGTTGACGCAGGCGCATCTTGCCGCCGCCGGCTGCCCCGCCGATACGCCGGTGATGGGCACGGAAGGCGGGCGCGAGTTCACCCGCGCGATCCTCGACAACGAGGAGGCGCTCGATGTGACGGCGGCGCGGGCCGACAATGTCGAGGCGGCGCAGGCGCTGCTGGCGCGAAACCCGGAGGTCGGGGCGATCGTGCTGGAATGCACCAACATGGTGCCCTATGCCGCCGATATTCGCGCCGCGACCGGCGTGCCGGTCTATTCGATCGAGAGTTTCGTGACCTGGTTCCACTCCGGCCTGGTGCCGCGACGCCATCCGTCCCCCTGAAGGACGGTTGCCCTGTCGCCGCTCCCTGCCGTAGCCTTGGCCAGAACAGTTCAGGCAGGAATTTCATGACAGACAGTACTGGGTCCGAGGACATTGCGCGCGGCGGCATCGGGCCGGTGGTCTCGGCCGCTCATCTCGCCTCCGGTGCCATGCCGGCGCTTTCGGAAGTCGAGTTCGCGGTGACGATGATGGTCAACGCCTATCACCGCTGGATGGTGCGCTGCATGGCGGCGGCCGGGGCGCCGGGGATGAGCCCGCTCGACACCTTGGTGCTGCACTCGGTCAATCATCGCGGCCGGCCGAAGTCGCTTTCCGACATCTGCCTGGTGCTGAATATCGAGGACACCCATACCGTCACCTATGCGCTGAAGAAGCTCGCCGCCGCCGGACTGGTGGAGACGGGCAAGCGCGGCAAGGAGAAGACGGTGGCGATCACCCGCGCCGGCGAGGCGATCTGCATGGAGTACCGGCGGCTGCGCGAGGCGCTGCTGGTCGGCCCGGTCAAGGGGCTGGGCATGGACGAGGTAGAACTGTCGCGGCTGGCGGCGACGCTGCGCTCGGTCTCCGGCCATTACGACCAGGCCGCCCGCGCCGCAGCCGCCATGTAGGCGCGGCGGCGCCGGCACCGTGTCACACCGCGCCGGCGGCGCGCCTCTGCCTGTCGTCCCGGCCGACGCCCGCGCGCGCCCCGTCGTCCGCCTGGGCAAGCGGCGCGGCACCGTCCGCTGCCGCGCCGTCGCAGGCGGCCGGCCCGGACTGGGGCAGGAAGGGCAGTTGCGGCAGGGTCCCGAGGCTGGTGGTGAGCGCCAGTTGGTCGCGGCGCGCCTTCTGGGACAGAGCGACGGCGTCGGTGGCGGCGAGGTTCGACAGATCCATCGGCCGGCCGAACAGGAAGCCCTGAACCTTGTCGCAGCCGGCGGCGCGCAGCAGGGCGACCTGCATCTCGTCCTCGACGCCCTCGGCGGTGATCGTCACCTCCAGCGAGCGCCCCAGGCCGACGATCGAGGCGATGATCGCGTCGGTGGTCGGGTTCTTGCCGACGGAGGCGACGAAGGAGCGGTCGATCTTGATCGTGTCGAAGGGGAAGCGCGACAGGTAGCTGAGGCTCGAATAGCCGGTGCCGAAATCGTCCATCGCGATGGAGACGCCCATGTGGCGGATCTGCGTCAGCGTCTTCACCACCGCATCGGTGTCCGCGATCAGCAGGCTCTCGGTGATCTCCACCTCCAGCCGGTCGGGCGACAGGCCGCTGGCCTTCAGCGCGTTTGCGACGCGCTCCTCGGTGCGGCCGGGGCGGAACTGGGCGGGCGAGAGGTTGACGGCGACGGTGAGCGAGGCATCGCGCCAGCGCGACGCCTCCAGGCAGGCATGCTCCAGCACCCAGGCGCCGATCTCCTCGATCAGCCCGGCTTCCTCGGCGATGGGAATGAACACCGTCGGCGAGATGGTGCCGTGTTCGGGATGCTCCCAGCGCAGCAGGGCCTCGTAGCCGGTGAGCTCGAGGTCGCGCAGCGAGAATTGCGGCTGATAGAGCAGGCGCAGTTCGTCCTGGGCCAGGGCCTTGCGCAGGTCGCCTTCCAGCAGCTTGCGCTTCTGGGCCTCCGCGTCCATGTCCGGCGTGTACCAGACATAGGTGGACCGGCCCGAATGCTTGGCCCGGTAGAGGGCAAGGTCGGCGCAATGCAGCAGGCGCGAGGCGCGCCAGGCGGCCTCGGATGCCTGGGCAACGCCGATCGACAGCGAGATCGGAATGTCCTTGCCGTCGATGTTGGTCGGCGTGCGCGTCGCCGCGATCATCGCCGAGGCAAGCTGCGTCACCGCCCGCCGGTCGATGTCGCGGGCGATCAAGACGGCGAACTCGTCGCCGGACAGGCGGGCGACCAGATGTCCGTTGTAGACGTTGCTCAAGCGGTCGGCGATCACCTGCAGGAACAGATCGCCCACGGCATGGCCGTAGGTGTCGTTGATGTCCTTGAACTTGTCGACGTCGATCAGCATCACCGCGATGTTGGAGGCCCGGGCGCTGGCCAGCCGCAGCGCCTCGTTCAGCTTGGTGCTGAACACCGTGCGGTTGGGCAGGCCGGTCAGCGCGTCGTGATGGGCGAGGAACTGGATCGTCTTGCTCGCCTTCAGCCGGTCGCGGAAGCGCATCCACACGAACAGGGCGGCAAGGGCGACGGCGGCGAAGATCATCGCCATCAGGATGCCGACGCCGATCTGCACCACCTCGCTGAGGAACAGGCCGGTGGTTTCCTGGTCGTAGGACAGGATCAGCACCCCGGCAACGGTACCGCCCGCCAGGATCGGCACGGCCAGCAAGGTGGTGTCCGACATGCGGCCGAACAACGTGGTGGGAACGTCGACGGCGCGCGGTTGTCCGGCCGCAAGGGTGCGCAGCAAGGCGTCGATGCGCGGCGCCAGGCGGTCGATCTTCTCGCGCGGGACGCGCGGCACCACATCGGCCGAGGACAGCGGCGCGGCGTGTGCGCCGGACCAGACCACGGCGACCGTGCCGACCAGCTCGTTGCGGTCGAGATTGGCCATGAAGGCGGCGACGGCATTCTCGCGGGTGACGGTTGCCGGCTCCGGCGCAATGGGCGGGGCGGCGGCGGACGGTCGGCGTGCGTCGTCGCCGGCGCCGTCGATCGACAGCCGCAGATCCCCGCCCGAGAAGGAGACGAGGGGAGCCTCGCCGCGCGGGCCGTGGGTATCCAGATGCTGTTGCAGGTCGCGGCCGATGCGGCGTGCCGTTTCCTCGGCGTCGCGGGTGTAAATCGCCTGGGAAAAGAATACATTTGCCGCATGAATCGCGCCGGCGAAGCCGACGACGATCATGATGCCGAGAAAGATGCCCAGCAACGTCTTGAGGTTGCGCAACCTGACCCGTCCCTCGCGGCGCGAAGCCGCCGTGCCCTGCATGTTGAAACTGCCTAGGGAGGGATCATGACATCGCAAGGTTTCCAGACATTGAATCATGCGTCCGCCTCCTGCCTGCCGGCGAGACGTGACGCAGGGTAAGACGGAGCAGACCATGACCGCAGACAACAGGCGTACCGAAACCGACTCCATGGGCGCGGTGGAGGTGCCCGCCGAGCGCTACTGGGGCGCCCAGACGGAGCGCGCCCGCCACCACTTCGCCATCGGCCGCGAGCCGTTCCCGCTGGAGATCATCCACGCGCTGGCCGAGATCAAGCGCGCGGCGGCGCTGGCCAATGCGCAGATCGGCGTGCTCGACCAGACGCGCGCCGACCTGATCGTGCAGGCGGCCGAGGAAGTGGCCGGCGGCCGGCACGACGGCGAGTTCCCCTTGCATGTGTGGATGACCGGCTCGGGCACCCAGGCCAACATGAACGTCAACGAGGTGATCGCCAACCGGGCCATCGAGCTTGCCGGCGGGCGGATCGGCTCCAAGGACCCGGTGCATCCCAACGACCACGTCAACCGCTCGCAGTCGTCCAACGACGTGGTGCCGACCGCGCTCAACGTGGCGGCGGCGCTGATGATCGCCAACCGGGTGCGGCCGGCGCTGAAGGTGCTGCGCGACGCGCTGGCCGAGAAGGCCCATGCCTGGCAGGGGCTGGTGAAGATCGGCCGCACCCACATGCAGGACGCGGTGCCGATGACGCTCGGCCAGGAATTCGCCGGTTATGTCGGCATGCTCGACGACAATGACGAGCGGCTGGCCTTCGCGCTGAAGGGGCTGATGACGCTGGCGATCGGCGGCACCGCCGTCGGCACCGGGCTGAACGCGCCGGAGGGCTTCGACCGCAAGGTGGCGGGGGAACTGGCGGCGCGCTGCGGGCTGCCCTTCGCGGCGGCGGCGAACAAGTTCACCGTGATGGGCGCCCATGACGCGATGGTGGCGGCCTCCGCCATGCTGAAGGTGCTGGCGGTCTCGCTGCACAAGATCGCCAACGACATCCGCCTGCTCGCCTGCGGCCCGCGCGCGGGATTCGCCGAATTGCGGCTGCCGGAGAACGAGCCGGGCTCCTCGATCATGCCGGGCAAGGTCAACCCGACCCAGTGCGAGGCGCTCGCCATGCTGAGCGTGCAGGTGATCGGCCTCGACGTCGCAAGCAGCTTCGCCGGAGCGGGCGGGCTGCTGGAGATGAATGTCTACAAGCCGATGCTGGGCGCCAATGTGGTGGAAAGCTGCCGGATGCTGGCCGACGGCATGGAGCATTTCGCCCGCTTCGCCGTGGCCGGCATGGAGGCGGACGAGGCGCGGCTCGCCGAGACGGTGAACCGCTCGCTGATGCTGGTCACCGCCCTGACGCCGGAGATCGGCTATGACAAGGCGGCGGCGATCGCCCATCACGCCCATCACGAGGGGACGACCCTGCGCGAGGCGGCGCTGGCGCTGGGCCATATCGACGCGGCAACCTTCGACCGGATCGTCGATGCCGCGTCGATGACCGGCCCGATGCCGGAGATCTGAGGTCGTTTTCCGCTCCGGCACCCGTCCGGCGCGCCGGGGCGGGTCTCGTGACGGCCTGCGACAGCCCCGTGTGGCGAGACCGGTCGTCTGTGCTAGAACGCTGGGCTAGAACGCGGGAAAGAGTCGGGCCAAACAGTTCGGGGAGAGCATGAAGGATCGGGTCGTACTTCTGACCGCCGCAGGCAGCGGCATGGGCGCGGCGATCGCCCGCAAGCTGGCGGGCGAGGGTGCGCGCGTCGCCATCCTGTCGTCCAGCGGCAAGGGCGCGGCCCTGGCGGAGGAGCTGGGCGGGCTCGGCCATACCGGCTCGAACCTCGCGCCGAAGGACCTTGCCGCCTTCGTCGAGGCGGCGATGGCGCAGTTCGGGCGGATCGACGCGGTGGTCAACAGCGCCGGCCACGGGCCGAAGGGCGAGGTGCTGGCGATCAGCGACGAGGATTGGCACCTGGGCATGGACTATTACCTGCTCAACGTGGTGCGGATGTGCCGGCTGGTGACGCCGCAGTTCCAGGCGCAGGGCAGCGGGGCCATCGTCAACATCTCCACCTATGCCGCCTTCGAGCCGGAGGCGGCGTTTCCGACCTCGGGCGTGTTCCGCGCCGGGCTGGCCGCCTTCACCAAGCTCTATTGCGACCGCTATGCGGGCGAGGGCATCCGCATGAACAATGTGCTGCCGGGCTTCATCGACAGCCTGCCGGAGAAGGAGGATCGCCGCGCGCGCATCCCGATGGGTCGCTACGGCACGGTGGAGGAGGTGGCGGCGACCGTCGCCTTCCTGCTGTCGGACGGGGCCGGCTACATCACGGGGCAGAACCTGCGCGTCGATGGCGGCATCACCCGGTCGGTCTGAGGCGGCGCGCGCGACATGTCCATCTGGTCCGCGATCAATGCGGTGGCGGCGGCGATCGGCGCGGGCGGCGCGCAGATCGTCGACCGCATCGTCCAGTTCATCGTCTCGGTCGGCGAGGGGCGCGGCGACCGGGCCGTCGCCTTCACCGTCGCCATGATCGCCCTGTCGGCCAAGATGGCCAAGGCGGACGGGGTGGTGACCGGCGACGAGGAGATCGCCTTTCTCGAGGTCTTCGACATTCCGGCGGGCGAGGAGCGCAACGTCGCCCGGCTGTTCAACCTCGCCAAGCAGGACGTCGCCGGCTTCGAGACCTATGCGGAGCGGCTGGCGGCGCTGTTTCCGGACGATCCCGAAATCCGCATCGACATTCTCGACGCGCTGTTCCACATCGCCAAGGCGGACGGCGTGGTGCACGAGTACGAAGTCGCCTACCTGGAGCGCATTGCCGAGATCTTCGGCCTCGACGAGCGCGCCTTCAACCAGATCCTCGCCCGCCATGTGCGCGGCGGCGACGATCCCTACAAGGTGCTGGGCATCGACGGGGCGGCGACGGACGAGGAACTCAAGCGACACTATCGCCGGCTGGTCGCGGAAACCCATCCGGACCGGCTGATCGCGCGCGGCGTGCCGGAGGAATTCGTGCGCATCGCCAGCGACCGGCTGGCGGCGCTGAACGTCGCCTATGGCAAGATCGCGGCGGAGCGGGGACTGTGACCGGCACGCGCCCGGCAAGAAGGAATGGAAGGCCCCGATGGGCGTGAAGACGGATACCGGACTGCCGGCGCGGCTGCGGCCGTCGCCGAACCACAACGAGCGCGAGGGGTCGGTCTGCCTGCTGCTGCTGCACTATACCGGCATGACCAGCGGCGAGGAGGCCGTGCAGCGGCTGTGCGATCCGCGCGCCGAGGTGTCCGCCCATTACGTGGTCGACGAGGATGGGACGATCCTGCAACTGGTGCCGGAGAGCCGGCGCGCCTGGCATGCGGGCCGCTCCTACTGGAAGGGCGAGCGGGACATCAACTCGCGCTCGATCGGCATCGAGATCGTCAATCCGGGCCATGAGAACGGCTACCGGCCGTTCCCCGAGGCGCAGGTGCAGTCCGTGATCGACCTCGCCCGCGACATCTGCGCCCGCCACGCCATCGCGCCGCAGGACGTGCTGGCGCATTCGGACGTGGCGCCGGACCGCAAGGAGGACCCCGGCGAGCTGTTCCCCTGGGACAGGCTGGCGCTGGCAGGGGTCGGGTTGTCGGTCGACCCGGAGCCGGTGGCGGGCGGGCGCTTCTTCCAGCAGGGCGATAGCGGACAGCCGGTCGAGGCGCTGCAATCGATGCTGGCGCTCTACGGCTTCGAGATGCCGATCACCGGGGTCTATGACGCGCGCACGCGGGCGGCGGTCGCCGCCTTCCAGCGCCACCACCGGCGCGAACGGGTCGACGGCATCGCCGACATGTCGACCATCACCACGCTGCACCGGCTGCTGCAAAAGGTTCCACATCTCGGCTGATACCAAGGCTTTCGATGCTGACGCATCACGCCTTGAAATTGCTCATGCGCCGCACGGGCTTGACCAACTCTGAATGAGCCAAGCTCATTCAGAGTTGGCCTGACGCTGCGTCTCTCGCCGATTGCTGCATCGCAACATCCGCAAATCACCGCCATCTCCCGGCCACAGTTGCCGGGATGATGGCCTTGCTTTCGTCAATGACGAGATTTTCTGCACGTTTTAGCCGCATTTTATCGGCGTTTTTGTAACATTTCGTGATTGAAGGCGCCGGATTTCCGTCCCACCGCGCCGCCATACAGCCCGCCTCTCAACAACGACGAACAGTTCGAAGGTCGGGCACATATGATCAACTTCACGGCGCCGCGTCTCATGGGCGCGCTTCTTCTGGCGCTTTCCGCAGGAGCCTGCCAGACGGCGGCTGTCTCCACCACGACGGTCGATCCGAAGATCCTGGAACCGGGTGGGCGCACCGCGACCTATCAGGCAATGATCGCCGCGGAGGCGCGCAAGCACGGCGTGCCTGTCGACCTTGCCCATGCGGTGGTGCGGGTCGAAAGCAACTACAACCCGAGCGCTCGCGGGCGGGCCGGCGAGATCGGCCTGATGCAGATCAAGCCGCAAACGGCGCGCGGCGTCGGCTTTCGCGGCAGCGCCAAGGCGCTCTACGATCCCAAGACCAACATCACCTACGGCATGAAGTATCTGGCGGGCGCCCATCAGCTCGCCGGTGGCGACGTCTGCGGCACGATCCTGCGCTACAATGCCGGCCACTTCGCCAAGCGCATGAACCCGGTGAGCCGCCGCTATTGCAGCAAGGTCAAGCAGCTCCTCGCGCGGGGCTGAGGCTTTCGCGGCCGAGCCCGTCGTGGCGCTTTGCTTTGCTGCGGGGAATGTGGCATCAACTGGTTCTTCCGAATATCGGGTTTCCGAATTTCCGAGGATCCAGTCATGCTTGCCGGCCTCATCTCCATCGACCGCTCCTCCGCCGTGCCCTTGCCCGAGCAGGTCTATCGCGCCCTGCGCGAGGCCATCGGTGCCGGGCGTCTGGCGGCGGGGGCGCGGCTGCCGTCCAGCCGGGCGCTGGCGGCAGCGCTCGGCATCTCGCGCAATTCGGTCAATGCGGCCTATGAACTGCTGGTGGCCGAAGGCATCGTCACGGTGCGCGGCGGTTCGGTGCCGAAGGTTTCCGCCGCCGCCGGCACGCTGAGCGAGGGCGAGGCGCCGGCGATCGCCGCGCGGGCAGTCGCCCTGTCGGCGCGCGGACGGGCGATGAGCAGCGATCCCTGGTCGCGAACCGAGCGGCGGCGCGGCGGCAAGCTGGAACCGGGCACGCCGAGCCTCGACCGCTTTCCGGCCGACGACTGGGCGCGGACACTGCGCCGCGTCACCCGGCGCCTGCGCGGCGACGTGCTGAGCTATGGCGAGACGCGGGGCCTGCCCGAACTGCGGCGCGAGCTTGCCGCCTATCTGACGGCCGAGCGCGGCGTCCGGGCGACGCCCGAGCGCATCCTCGTCACCCCGTCGACCCAGGCGAGCCTCACCCTGCTGGCGAACAGCCTTGCCGATCCCGGCGAGGCGGCCTGGCTGGAGGACCCCGGCTATCTCGGCGCGCGCGCGGCCTTCACCGCCGCCGGGCTCGACATCGTGCCGATGCCGGTCGATGCGGAGGGCGCCGATCCGCGCCGGGTCGCCGACCGGCGGCCGCCGCGGCTGATCTACGTCACCCCCTCGCATCAGTATCCCTTCGGCACCCGCATGTCGCTGGCGCGCCGCGCGATGGTGCTGGAGGCGGCCCGGGCCTGCGGCGGGGTGGTGCTGGAGGACGACTACGACAGCGAGTTCCTGTTCTCCGGCCGGCCGCTCGCGGCGATGCAGGGGCTCGGGGCGGAAGGAGAGGTGATCTATCTCGGCACCTTCTCCAAGAGCATGCTGCCGGGCCTCAGGGTCGCCTATATGGTGGTGCCGGAGCATCTCGCCGCCCCGCTGGCGGTGGCGCAGCGGGTGTCGGGAATGCTCGCCAATGTGACGACGCAGGCAGCGCTCGCCGAGTTCATCGCTTCGGGCCGCTACCGGGCGCATCTGCGGCGGGTGCAGCAGACCTGCGAGGCGCGGGGGCGGGATCTTGCGTCCGCCCTGCGGCAGCGGCTCGGAGATGCGGCGGACGTGCCGGACCCGGTCGGCGGGGTGCAACTGGCGCTGAGGTTTACCGCTGCGGTCGACGATCTTGCGGTGGCGGCACAGGTCAACGCGGCCGGCTTCAGCGTCGCGGCGCTGTCGCCCTATGGCATCGATTGCCGCCCCTGCGGCCTCGTCATCGGCTTTGCCGGGGCGCAGGAGGGCGAGGCGCAGGCCTGCGCCGAAGCGGTGGCGGGAGCAGTGGCGGGCGCGATCGCCGGCCCCGTGAAGCGTCACGCTTGACCGCGGCGCCCGCGACGCCTACCAGTCGCGCGTCAGCCGGCTGGACGGCCGCTCCCGCAAGCGCGGAAACGCCGCGGGGGAGGAAAGTCCGGGCTCCACGGAAAAACGGTGCCGGGTAACGCCCGGCGGGGGCGACCCCAGGGAAAGTGCCACAGAAAGCAAACCGCCGCGGCTGCGGCCGCGGTAAGGGTGAAAGGGTGGGGTAAGAGCCCACCGCGCGACCGGCAACGGAAGCGGCACGGTAAACCCCACCGGGAGCAAAACCGAATAGGGGCGGCGCGGACCTCGCAAGGGGTCCGGCCCTTTCCAGGCCAGCCGCCCGGGTTGGTTGCGCGAGGCGCCCGGCAACGGGCGTCCCAGATGAATGGCCGTCACGTGCGGCAGCAATGCCGCGCCATACAGAACCCGGCTTACAGGCCGGCTGACACTTTTCCTTTCTGACGATGAATACGGCGATGCCGGCGGGTGCTCCGGCACGGTGCGCGCGCCGGGACTCGGGGAAGCGAGGTCGCTTGAGGGACGCTCAAAGCGTTTCCGACAGGCCCTTGGCTCCCCGGTCCCGCATCTCCGCTTCGCTGCGTGCGGGATGACGAAAGGAGAGGGCGGCGCAGCGTGCGGGAGGGCGCGGGTAGAGGCCGTCACGCCTCATGCCTGCCGGGGTTGCCAATGGTTCCCGGCTCTCCGGCTTCGCCTGCGGCCGGGATGACGGCCTGAGAAACTGGCACTGTCTTGCCTCCCCCACCGAGGTCGCCCCGGGCAAGCGTGAGCGCGACCCGGGGGCCATTGGCTGCCAGAGCGGTGATGAGGCGGCCGCAGTCTCCACGGCGTCCGGCCGTACGCCTGCAGACGCGGGAGAGGATGGTGCGAGCGGAACGACGGGACCTGCGCGAAGAGCAGACCGGCGGGGGCGGCCGGCGCGAAGGACAGGTCCGCCTGTGGGCAAGTCGCGCTATCCGCCGCGCGCGGCGGGGGAGAGCGGCGCGAAAGACCGCGAATCCGCTGGCTTGCAGGATGCGAGCCGTTGGCAACCCAAAATTAAGCTTAACGGTGGATAACTGTCGCACGGGGTTTTTGTGCAATGGCGGGGAGGGGGCGGAAACCATCGGATTCCATTGACCACCCATAGGATCCCATGATATCCCAAATCATCCCGTTTCGAGAGGCTGCAACGGGGCTCAAGCGGCTCACAATTCGACAGTGCGGGCCGACATGCGGTCGGGCCGCCGACGTTGCGTTACGCATCGGCGTTTCCAGGGATCGGGAGTTTGGTAGGGGCCGGGTGCGGCGCATCCGGCGATGGGGCGAGAGAATCGATGTCCGGCTTCGTGTCGCACTACACAAATCGACTCGACGCCAAGGGGCGGGTTTCCGTTCCGGCTCCCTTTCGCCAGACCCTCTCCCGCGACGGCTTCGAAGGCCTCTACTGCTTTCCCTCCCTGCATCAGATGGCCGTGGACGCGGGCGGGCACCAGCTCGTCGCGGAAATCCAGAAGCGGCTGGATGGGCTCGACACGCTGACCGAGGACCACGACGCCCTGTCGACGGCGCTGTTCGGCGCCAGCGAAACCCTGAAGATCGACGCCGACGGCCGGGTGATGCTCTCCGACATGATCCGCGAACATGCCGGGGTGACGGACCAGATCACCTTTGTCGGCCAGGGCTACAAGTTCCAACTCTGGGAGCCGGAGCGCTTCCGCGCCCATCGCGCCGACGCCCAGAAGCGCGCCATGTCGGTGCTGTCCTCGGCCCGCGCGGGCTCAGGCTCGGGGGGCGGCCAATGATGGCACAGCGCAAGGACGAGGCGGCGCCCCGCCATGTCCCGGTTCTCCTGAGCGAGGTGCTGGAGGCGCTCGGCGACGTGTCGGGCGCCACCGTCGTCGACGGCACCTTCGGCGCCGGCGGCTATAGTTCGGCGCTGCTCGACGCGGGCGCGCGGGTGATCGCCATCGACCGCGATCCCACTGCGATCTCCGGCGGGCAGGCGCTGGTCGCCCGGAGTGGCGGCCGGCTGACCCTGGTCGAGGGCCGGTTTTCCGCGCTCGATGCCCATGCGGCCGGGGCCGGGTACCCGCAGGTTGATGCGGTGGTGCTGGATCTCGGCGTCTCCTCGATGCAGCTCGACGAGGCGGAGCGGGGCTTCTCCTTCCGCCATGACGGGCCGCTGGACATGCGCATGGAAGCGCGCGGGCTGTCGGCAGCGGATGTCGTCAACACCCTGCCGCAGCGCGATCTGACCCGCCTCATCGGCATCCTGGGCGAGGAGCGGCGTGCCTCCGCCGTCTCGCGCGCCATCGCCGAGCGGCGCCAGGAGCGCCCCTTCGAGCGCACGGCGGACCTTGCCGCCGTGGTCGAGAAGGTGGTCGGGCGCTCGTTCAAGGGCAAGCAGATCCATCCGGCGACGCGGACCTTCCAGGCGCTGCGCATCTATGTGAACCGGGAACTCGGCGAAGTCGTCGATGCGCTGGCCGCGGCCGAGCGGGCGCTGAAGCCGGGCGGGCGGCTCGTCGTCGTCACCTTCCACAGCCTGGAAGACCGGATCGTCAAGAAATTCATCGCCGAGCGCAGCCGCACCCGCGCCGGCGGGTCCCGCCACATGCCGGACCTGGATGTGCCGCCGGCGACGTTCGAGCCGATCCATCGCGGCGCGGTGGAGCCGGGCGAGGCCGAGACTGCCGCCAACCCGCGCGCGCGCTCGGCCAAGCTGCGCGCCGCCCGCCGCCTCGATGCCCCCGCACGCGAAGTCGACCCCCGCGACCTCGGCGCCCCGTCGGTCGCCGCGCCGGTCGGGGAGGAGTAAGCCCATGAGCCGCTATACCAACGTCATCCTCGCCATCGGCGTCCTGGCCGCCGCCGCGGTCGTCTACGAGATGAAGCATGACGCGGAGCGCTCCGCCGAGCATGTCGCCGCCCTGCAGCGGCAGATCCAGGAGGAGCGCTCGCAGCTTCAACTGCTGCGCGCCGAATGGAGCCTGCTCAACGACCCGAGCCGCCTGCAGCGCCTGGTCGAGCGCTACAACGAGCATCTGCAATTGCAGCCGCTCTCGGTGGAGCAGATCACCCGGATCGAGGACGTGCCGGTGAGGCCGGTGCAGCTCGAGCCGATCAACAGCAACGTGACGCTTGGCGGCTATGCCGGCACGTCACCAACGGTTCGCTAGGGGGCGAGGATGGCGATCAGCGATCAGCCCGTCTCCTTCCTGCAGCGCCGCAGCGTCGGCGAACGGCACGTGCCGCGCGGCCCCTCGACGCGGGCGGTGCGCGCCCGCGTGCACATGGCGATGGCGGTGTTCGCACTGGCCTATCTGGCGATCGGCGGCCGGCTGGTGATGCTGGGGCTGAGCGAGGAGGCGAAGTCGGCCTCCTATCTGTCGGCGCAGGACAGCGTCGCCGCCTCCCGCCCCGACCTCCTGGACCGCAACGGCGAGATCCTGGCGACCGACATCAAGACCGCCTCGCTGTTCGCCGAGCCGCGCAAGATCCTCGACGTCGACGAGGCGCTGGAAGGCATCGCCAGCGTGCTGCCGGAGCTGGGCACCGACTCGGTGCGCCGGAGGCTGGCCAGCAAGGCCGGCTTCATCTGGCTGAAGCGCGAACTGACCCCGCGCCAGCGCCAGCAGATCCACGATCTCGGCATCCCGGGCATCAGCTTCCTGGAGGAGAACAGCCGCTTTTATCCGGGCGGGCCGACGGCCGGCCATATCGTCGGCTCGGTCAATGTCGACAACCAGGGCATTTCCGGCATGGAACTGGCCGTCGACCGGGCCTGGCTCGGCGACCTGCGCGAGCTCGGCTTCGCCAGGGGGCGGCCGATGGAGCCGGTGAGGCTGTCGGTCGACCTGCGGGTGCAGCATGTGGTGCGCGACGAGCTGGTGAAGGCGATGGAGCGCTACCGGGCGATCGCCGGCGTCGGCATCATTCTCGACGCGGAGACCGGCGAGGTCGTCGCCATGTCGTCGCTGCCGGACTTCGATCCCAACGACCGCGCCCAGGCGCTGGAGAAGGATCGCATGAACCGCGCCTCCGGCGGCGTCTATGAGATGGGCTCGGTGTTCAAGGGCTTCACCGTCGCCATGGCGCTGGACAGCGGCCGGGTGACGATGAACGACAGTTTCGACGCCTCGCGGCCGCTGCGGGTCGGCGGGCGGACGATTAACGACTTCCACGGCAAGGGGCGGATCCTGTCGGTCGCCGAGACCTATATCTACTCCTCCAACATCGCCACCGCCAAGATGATGCTGGCGGCCGGCATCGACCGGCAGAAGGAATTCCTGGAGCGCATCGGGCTGACCAGCCGGCTGCAGACCGACCTGCCGGAAGTGGCGACGCCGCTGTTGCCGCCGCGCTGGAACGAGCTGGCGGCGATCACCATCTCCTTCGGCCACGGCATTTCGGTGACGCCGCTGCAGACGGCGGTGGCGACCGCTGCGCTGGTCAATGGCGGCCGGCTGATCCCGCCGACCTTCCAACCGCGCTCGCGCGAGGAGGCGGAGAAGCTTGCCAAGCAGGTAATCTCGCCGAGGACCAGCGAGATCATGCGCTACCTGTTCCGCCTCAACGTGCTGAACGGCTCCGGCCGCCGCGCCGAAGTGCCCGGCTATGTGGTCGGCGGCAAGACCGGAACGGCGGAAAAGATCGAAAACGGCCGCTACGTATCCAACAAGCGCCGCAATTCTTTCCTTTCTGCCTTCCCGATGGACAACCCGCGTTACGTGGTCCTCGTCGTGCTGGACGAGCCCAAGCCGGAGCGCGAGGGCGTCGCCGCCACTGCGGGCCTCAACACCGCCCCTGTCACCTCGGCCATCATCCGGCGGGTCGCCCCGATGCTGGGAGTGTTGCCGAAGTTCGGAGACAAGACGGAGACCGTATCGATTTCCTACTGACCGGATCGCCTGGCGGCGGGGTCGCACCAAAGCCGCCTTGAGGTTCCCATGACGACGCACAACGGATATTGGCGCAGGATATGCTGCTGAAGGACCTCACCGGCGAACAGGCGCTCACCGCGCCCGAGTTCGAAACCGAGATCGCCGGATTGTCAGCGGACAGCCGAACGGTTTCCACGGGATATATGTTCGCGGCGCTGAAGGGCGCGAAGGCGGACGGCACGCGCTTCATCGCGGCGGCGCGCCAGGCCGGCGCCAGCGCCCTGCTGGTCGGCAGCGACACGCCGCTTGCGGCGCTCGGCCCGGATGCGGGCGGCTGCCCCGTCCTCGTCAGCGACGATCCGCGCCGGGACCTGGCGCTGATGGCCGCGCGCTTCCACGACGGCCAGCCGGAGGCGCTGGTGGCGGTGACCGGCACCAGCGGCAAGACCTCCGTCGCCGTCTTCGCCCGCCAGATCTTCGCCCATGCCGGTTTCGAGGCGGCGAGCCTTGGCACCATCGGCACGGTGACGAGCCGGGGCGCCGAGTATGGCAGCCTGACGACGCCGGACCCGGTGACGCTGCACCAGACGCTGGCGCAGCTCGCCGGCGACGGCATCACCCATGCGGCGCTGGAGGCGTCCAGCCACGGGCTCGACCAGCGGCGGCTCGACGGCTTGCGTCTTGCGGCGGCGGCCTTCACCAATCTGGGGCGCGACCATCTCGACTACCACGCCGATGTCGAGGACTATCTCGCCGCCAAGCTGCGGCTGTTCGAAACGCTGCTCGACGCCGACCGGCCGGTGGTGCTGGAGCCGGCGGCGCCCTATGCGGGGCGGGTGCTGGCGGTGGCGCGCGAGCGCGGCCACCCGGTCTTCACCGTCGGCGAGGGCGGCGAGGACCTGAAGCTTCTCGACATCCGCCACGAGGGCTTTACCCAGATCCTGTCGCTGGAGACGGCGGACGGGCCGTTCGAGGTGCGCCTGCCGCTGGCCGGCCGCTTCCAGGTGTCGAACGCGCTGATCGCCGCCGGGCTCGCCATCTGCTGCGGGATCGCCACCGATGTGGCGCTGGCGGCGCTGGAAAGCCTGGAGGGCGCGCCGGGCCGGCTGGAACTGGTCGGGGAGACCGACGACGGCGCGCTGGTCTTTGTCGATTACGCGCACAAGCCGGATGCGCTCGACACGGCGCTGGCGGCGCTGCGCCCCTTTACCCAAGGACGGCTGATCGTCGTCTTCGGCGCCGGCGGCGACCGCGATCCGGGCAAGCGGCCGTTGATGGGACAGGCCGCCAGCCGGCAGGCCGACATCGTCATCGTCACCGACGACAACCCGCGCAGCGAGGACCCGGCAAAGATCCGCGCCGAGGTGCTGGACGGGGCGCCGGCGGCGATCGAGATCGGCGACCGGCGCGACGCCATCGAAGCGGCCATCGGCATGCTGCAGCCGGGCGACGTGCTGTGCATCGCCGGCAAGGGGCACGAGCCGGGCCAGATCGTCGGCAACGAGGTGCTGCCCTTCTCCGATCACGAGGTCGCCCGCGCGGCGATTGCGGCGGTGGCCGAAAGCGCGCTGTTCGAGGCGGCCGAGGACGGGGCCATCGACTTCGGGCTCGACCTGGATCTCGATCTCGACACCGATGCGGACATCGAGGCGGATGCAGACACGGGCGGGGACACTGGCGCAGACACTGGCGGGGACTTCGATCTCGACGACGCGCTGGAGCAGGTGCTGAGCCAGCGCTTCGAGGCGGACACGGATGCGGCGGAGCGCCCGTCCGAGGACGAGGCGCTCGACGACCTGTTCGATGAGAATGAGGGCCATGAGGCCGAGGCTCATGAGGCCGACGTCCATGAGATGGCCGACGAGGATGCCGCCGCGCCCGGCGCCCTGTCGATGGCGGACCTGCTGGCGAAGGAACTGCTGGCGCGACACAACGATGACCTGGCCGATGCGGCGCCGGGAGAGCCGGATTTTCCGGAGTTCCTGCTGTCCGAGGAGGATCTGCTGGGCGAACCGGCGGAGGCCGGCGACGGCGAGACTACGCTGGACGCGGAGGGGGAGCTGCAGGACGGGGAGCCAGCGGAGGAAGAGCCGGCAGAACCGGATCTGACAGAAGACAACCTCGCCGAAGACGACTTGACCGAGGCGGACCTCGCCGAGGCCGACCTGACAGAAGACGACCTGGCCGAGGACGAGCCGTTCGCCGCGGCGCCGGACGAGAGCGAGGCGGACCTCGACTTCGCGGGAGAGGCCGAAGACGAGATCGAGGACGAACCATCCTCCGACTGGTGGCCCCCGCACGATCTCCCGGATGCCTTGGCCGCCGAGCCGGCGGCGCCGGACGAGGTCGAAGAGGCCGCCGCCAGCGAGCCGGACCTCCCGGCGGAGGCAGAAGAGGCTGGGGCCGCGCTTGAGGCAGAGCCCGAGCCTGAGCCTGAGCCTGAGCCTGTGCCCGTTCCCGCGCGCGCGGTGGCGGTCCATCCGGCCTTTGTCGCGCCGGCCGTGCCGGTGTTCACCGCGCCGGCCGCGCAGACGGTCAAGCCGATGCCGGTGGACCGCGAGCCGGTGGAGGCCGAGCCCGACCGGCCGCTGTGGTATCTGGAAGAGATGGTCGCGGCGACCGGCGGCGAGCTGCGCGGCACGGGCATCCCCCATATCACCGGCGTTTCCATCGACAGCCGCAGCATCGCGCCCGGCGAGGCCTTCGTGGCGATCGCCGGCGAGCGGTTCGACGGGCACGACTTCGCGGCCAAGGCCTGCGAGGCGGGCGCCGCCCTTGCCATCGTCGCGCGCGAACGGGTCGGCTCGCTGCCGCCGCAGGGGCGCTATCTCGTCGTCGAGGACCCGCTGGAGGCGCTGCGCGACCTCGGCCGGGCCGCGCGGGCGCGCAGCCGCGCCCGCATCGTCGCGGTGACCGGCTCGGTCGGCAAGACCAGCACCAAGGACATGCTGAAACTGGCGCTCGACGCATCGGGCCGCACCCATGCGCCGGTCGCCTCCTTCAACAATCACTGGGGCGTGCCGCTGACCCTGGCGCGGATGCCGGCGGACACCGAGTTCGGCGTCTTCGAGATCGGCATGAACCACCCGGGCGAGATCACGCCCCTGGTGCAGATGGTGCGCCCGCATGTGGCGGTGATCACCACGGTGGAGAAGGTGCACCTGGAGTTCTTCGGCTCGGTCGAGCGCATCGCCCAGGCCAAGGGCGAGATCTTCCTCGGCCTGGAGCCGGGCGGGCTGGCGCTGCTCAATCGCGACAACGACCAGTTCGACCTCCTGACCTATCTGGCCAAGGCGGCCGGGGTGCGCCGCATCGCCACCTTCGGCCGGCTCGGGCCCGCCCATGTTCAGGCCGAGCGGATCTCGGCGCAGACCGGCTGCACCTCGATTTCCGGCCATGTCTTCGACCAGCAGATCACCTACAAGGTCGGCGCGCCGGGCACGCATCTGGTCACCAACAGCCTCGCCGTGCTGGGCGCGGTGGCGGAACTGGGCGGCGATCTCGCCCGGGCCGGCATGGCGCTCGCCGCCTTCCGCGCGCCGAAAGGGCGGGGCCAGCAGGCATTGCTGCGACTGCCGAGCGGCCGCGCGACGCTGATCGACGAGAGCTACAACGCCAATCCGGCCTCGATGCGCGCGGCGCTGCACCTCCTGAAGGAAACCCCGATCGAGCGCAACGGCCGCAGGATCGCCGTGATCGGCGACATGCTGGAGCTCGGCGAGGCCGAGTTGCGGCTGCATGCGGCCTTGAGCGCGGCGGTTGCCGAATCCGGCGCGGATCTCGTCTACTGCGCAGGGCCGCGCATGCATGCCCTGTGGGACGTGCTGCCGAAGCACCAGCGCGGCGCCTATTCCGAGGAGGCGGCGGGCCTGAAGCCGCTGATCGTCGAGGATATCCGTCCGGGCGACGTCATCATGATCAAGGGATCGCTGGGCACCCGGATGGGGCCGCTCGTCGAGGCCCTGAAACGCGAATTCCCCGTCGAGGACGACGGGGCCGAATAGGAACGCTGTATCGATGCTTTATTTCCTCGTCGCGTTTTCCGACCAGTTCTCGGCGCTGAACGTGTTCCGCTACATCACGTTCCGCACCGGCGGTGCCATCATGACGGCGCTGCTGTTCATCTTCCTGTTCGGGCCGATGATCATTTCCTCGCTGCGCCTGCGCCAGGGACACGGCCAGCCGATCCGCGCGGACGGGCCGCAGAGCCATCTGCTGACCAAGAAGGGCACGCCGACGATGGGCGGCCTGATGATCCTGTCGGGGATGATCGTCGCGACGCTGCTGTGGGCGAACCTCGCCAATCCCTATACCTGGATCGTGCTCGGCGTGACGGTCGGCTTCGGCGCCATCGGCTTCTACGACGATTATCTCAAGGTCACCAAGGCGACGGACAAGGGCTTCAGCGGCCGCAGCCGGCTGGGGCTGGAATTCGTGATCGCGGGCTTCGCCGCCTGGTGCGTGACGCTGCTGGAAGTCGGCGCGCACGGCACCTCGATCGGCTTTCCCTTCTTCAAGGACCTGGCGTTCAACCTCGGCCTGTTCTTCGTTCCCTTCGCCGCCTTCGTGATGGTCGGGGCGGGCAATGCGGTGAACCTGACCGACGGTCTCGACGGTCTCGCCATCGTGCCGGTGATGATCGCCTCGGCCTCGTTCGGCCTGATCGCCTATCTGTCGGGCAACGCGGTCTTCGCCGAATATCTGCAGATCCACCACGTTCCCGGCACCGGCGAACTGGCGGTGCTGTGCGGCGCGGTGATCGGCGCGGGTCTCGGCTTCCTGTGGTTCAACGCCCCGCCGGCGGCGATCTTCATGGGCGACACCGGCTCGCTGGCGCTCGGCGGCATGATCGGCGCCATCGCGGTGGCGACCAAGCACGAGATCGTGCTGGCGATCATCGGCGGGTTGTTCGTGCTGGAAGCGGTTTCGGTGATCGTGCAGGTCGCCTCGTTCAAGCTCACCGGCAAGCGCGTCTTCAAGATGGCGCCGATCCACCATCATTTCGAGCATCTCGGCTGGACCGAAAGCCAGGTGGTGATCCGCTTCTGGATCATCGCCGTGGTTCTCGCCCTGGTCGGCCTCGCGACGCTGAAGCTGAGGTGAGGCGATGATCGCGGTCAGCGGGTTCAAGGGCAGCCGTGTTGCGGTCTTCGGTCTCGGCGGATCCGGACTGGCGACGGCGCGCGCACTTGCCGCCGGCGGCGCGGTGCCCGTGTGCTTCGACGACGGCGAGGCCGGGCGCGAGGCTGCGCGCAAGGCGGGGCTCACCGTTGCGGACCTGCGCCAGGAGGACTGGTCGCGGATCGCCGCCTTGGTGCTGGCGCCGGGCGTGCCCCTGACCCATCCGCGCCCGCACTGGAGCGTGGAGCTTGCCCGCGGCCATGGCGTCGAGGTGATCGGCGATGTGGAGCTGTTCCTGCGCGAGCGGCGGCGGACCGCTCCGGACGCGCCGCTGGTCGCCATCACCGGCACCAACGGCAAGTCGACGACGACGGCGCTGATCGCCCATATCCTGACCTCGGCCGGGCGCGATGCCCAGATGGGCGGCAATATCGGCGTGCCGATCCTGGAGCTGGCGGCGCCCTCGCCCGCGCGCATCCATGTCATCGAGTGCTCGTCCTACCAGATCGACCTTGCGCCCTCGCTCGACCCGTCGGTCGGCATCCTGCTCAACATCACGCCGGACCATCTCGACCGGCACGGCACGCTGGAGCACTACGCCAGCGTCAAGGAACGGCTGATCGCCGGGAGCCGGCTCGCCGTGGTCGGGATCGACGATCAGCACAGCGTGGCGGTCGCCGAGCGGGCGGCGCGCGCCGGCACGCCCGTGCGGCGGATCAGCGCCCGCCATCCGGTGGCGGACGGCGTCCACGCGGAGGGCAGCGTGCTATGGCTGGACGAGGGCGGCGCGCAGAGCGTGTTTGTCGATCTGGCGCCGATCCTGTCGCTGCGCGGCGCGCACAATGCGCAGAATGCCTGCGCGGCCATCGCCGCCTGCCGGGCGCTGGGGCTGCCCGCGGATGAGATCCGCGCGGGGCTCGCCAGCTTTCCCGGCCTTGCCCATCGCATGGAGATGGTGGCGCGCGCCGGGCGGGTGCTGTTCGTCAACGACAGCAAGGCGACCAATGCCGATGCGGCCGAGCGGGCGCTGGCGAGCTATGGGCGGATCTACTGGATCGCCGGCGGGCGGGCCAAGACGGGGGGCATCGACAGCCTGCGGCCGTGGTTCGACCGGATCGCCAAGGCCTATCTGATCGGCGAGGCGGCGCAGGACTTTGCCGCGACGCTGGCCGGCCATGTCGAGACGGAGATGTCCGGCACGCTGGCGGCGGCGGTTGCCGCGGCGGCGCGCGATGCGGCACGCGACGGGGCGGACGAGCCGGTGGTGCTGCTGTCGCCGGCCTGCGCCTCCTTCGACCAGTTTCCCAATTTCGAGGCCCGGGGACGGGCATTTGCCGAGGTCGTCCGCGGGATCGTCCCGCAACAGACCGGACAGGAGATCGCGTGATGGTCAGCCGTGCCGATCGAAGCCCCTTCGCCGAATGGCTTTGGACCGTCGACCGCCTGCTGGTCGCCGGGTTCATCGTGCTGATGATCGGCGGCATCGTGCTGTCCTTCGCGGCGAGCCCGGCGGTCGCCGAGCGGCTCGGCATCGACAGCTATCACTTCATCAAGCGGCAGGCCTTCTTCCTGGTGCCGGCGCTGGCCCTGATGCTGGCGATCTCGGCGCTGAGCCCGCGCTATGTGCGCCGCGCCGCGCTGCTGCTGTTCATCCTCTCCATGGTGCTGATGGTGGCGACGCTGTTCATCGGCATGGAGGCCAAGGGCGCGCGGCGCTGGATCAACATGCTCGGCTTCTCGATCCAGCCCTCGGAGTTCCTGAAGCCGGCGCTGATCGTGCTGGCCGCCTTCCTGATGGCGGAGGGCGGGCGGCGGCCGGAAGTGCCCGGCACGCTGCTGTCGACGCTGCTCTTCGTGATGTCGGCGGCGCTGCTGGTCGCGCAGCCGGACTTCGGCCAGACCATGCTGATCGCGCTGGTCTTCGCGGCGCTGATCTTCCTGAACGGGTTGTCGTGGCTCGCCATCGTGCCGCTCGGCGTGCTCGGCCTCGGCGGTCTCGTCTCCGCCTATATGATGCTGCCGCACGTGCAGAGCCGCGTCGACCGCTTCCTCGATCCGGGCGCCGGCGACACCTACAATATCGACCGCGCCATCGAGGCCTTCGTGTCGGGCTCGTGGTTCGGCCGGGGGCCGGGCGAGGGCACGATCAAGCGGATCCTGCCGGAAAGCCATACCGACTTCATCTTCGCGGTGGCAGCCGAGGAATTCGGCATCGTCGTCTGCCTGCTCTTGCTGCTGGTCTTCGCCTTCGTGGTGCTGCGCGGCCTGCGCCACGCGGCGCAGGACAGCGATCCGTTCGGGCGTCTGGCGACGGCCGGGCTGATCGTGCTGTTCGGCATCCAGGCGGGCATCAACATGGCGGTGAACCTCAACCTGATGCCGGCCAAGGGCATGACCCTGCCGTTCATCTCCTATGGCGGCTCGTCGCTGCTGGCGATGGCGATCTCGATGGGCTTCGTGCTGGCGCTGACCCGCCGGCGGCCGCAGGCCTCGCGCTCCGACAGCGTGGTGGTGTCGCGCCTGTCTCCAGCGCATCTGTCGTGAGCGGGGAACGATGTCTCGTACCATCCTGCTCACGGCCGGCGGCACCGGCGGCCATCTGTTTCCCGCGCAGGCGCTGGCGGCCGAACTCGGCCGCCGCGGCCATGTGGTGGAGCTGGCGACCGATGCCCGCGTCAGCGACTTCGGCAAGGAGTTTCCGGCGCGCGCCGTGCATGTGATCTCCTCGGCGACGCTGTCCGGCAAGTCGCCGCTGGCGCTCGCCCGCACCGCCCTGAAGCTCGGCAGGGGCCTGATCCAGGCGCGGCGGCTCATCGTCCGCCTGCGCCCGGACGCGGTCGTCGGCTTCGGCGGCTATCCGACCTTTCCGCCGATGTTCGCGGCCTTCCTCGGCGGCGTGCCGAGCGTGCTGCACGAGGCCAATGCGGTGATGGGCCGGGCCAACCGGATGCTGGCCGGCCGGGTGACGGCGGTGGCGACGAGCTTTCCGTTGGTCGATGGCGACGACAGCCGGTTCTCGGCGAAGTCCGTGCGCACGGGCAATCCGGTGCGCGATGCGGTGATCGCCGCGAGCGGGCGCGACTATGTCGCCGCCGGCCCGGGCGAGACCTTCCGCCTGCTGGTGTTCGGCGGCTCGCAGGGCGCGCGCTTCTTCTCCGACGCGATGCCCGGCGCACTGGAGCGGATGAGGGCCGAGGAGCGGGCGCGGCTGGAGCTCGTCCAGCAGTGCCGGCCGGAGGACATGGCGCGCATGCGCGAGGCCTGCGACCGGCTCGGCGTCAAGGCGGAGCTCGCCAGCTTCTTCGCCGACATGCCGGAGCGGATCGCCGGTGCGCATCTGGTGCTGTGCCGTTCGGGCGCGTCCAGCGTCAGCGAGTTGGCGGTGATCGGCCGGCCTTCGATCCTCGTGCCGCTGCCGCATGCGCTGGACAACGACCAGGGCCGCAACGCCGAAGTGCTGGCGAGCGCCGGAGGCGCCTGGCCGGTGCGGCAGGCGGATCTCGATGCCGAGCGGCTGGCGGGCCTCATCGGCGAGCTGATGGCCGCGCCCGAGCGTCTTTCGGCGGCGGCACGGGCGGCGCGTGCCGCGGGACATCCGGACGCGGTCGGCCGTCTCGCCGATCTCGTCGAACACGTCGCGAGCGGAGCGCCGGTTGGCGCCCTTGCGGCCCATCTCGATCAAAGAGGAAGCGCATCATGAAGATGCCCCAGGACCTCGGTCCGGTTCATTTCATCGGCATCGGCGGCATCGGCATGAGCGGCATCGCCGAGGTGCTGCACATGCTCGGCTACACCGTGCAGGGCTCGGACGTTTCCGACAGCGCCAATGTCAAGCGGCTGCGCGACAAGGGCATCGCGGTGACCGTCGGCCATGACGCGGCCAATCTCGGCGAGGCGCGCGTCGTCGTCGTCTCCTCGGCGATCAAGCGCGACAATCCCGAGCTTGCGGCGGCGCGCGAGCGCTTCCTGCCGGTGGTGCGGCGCGCCGAGATGCTGGCCGAGCTGATGCGCTTCAAGCAGGCGATCGCCATCGGCGGCACCCATGGCAAGACGACGACGACCTCGATCATCGCGGCGGTGCTGGATGCCGGCGGGCTCGACCCGACGGTGATCAACGGCGGCATCATCAACGCCTATGGCACCAATGCGCGGATGGGCCAGGGCGACTGGATGGTGGTGGAGGCGGATGAGTCCGACGGCACCTTCGTCAAGCTGCCGGCCGACATCGCCGTCGTCACCAATATCGATCCGGAGCATCTCGACCATTACGGCGATTTCGACGGGGTGCGCGATGCCTTCCTGCAATTCGTCGAGAACGTGCCGTTCTACGGCTTTGCCGTGATGTGCCTTGACCATCCGGAAGTGCAGGCGATGGTCGGGCGCATCGAGGACCGGCAGGTCATCACCTATGGCCAGAACCGCCAGGCGGACGTGCGCTTCTTCGACCTGAAGACGGAAGGCGCCAGTTCGATCTTCAAGGTCGAGCTTCGCGACCGGATTTCCGGCAAGACAGAAGTGATCGAGAACATCGCCCTGCCGATGCCGGGCCTGCACAACGTCTCCAACGCGACGGCGGCGATCGCCGTCGCCTGGAAGCTCGGGATCGACGGCGACAGCATCCGCAAGGGGCTGGCCGCGTTCCGGGGTGTGAAGCGGCGCTTCACCCATACCGGCAGCGCCGACGGGATCGAGGTGTTCGACGATTACGGCCATCATCCGGTGGAGATCCGCGCGGTGCTGGCGGCGGCGCGCGCGGTGGCGCCGGGCAAGGTGGTGGCGGTGGTGCAGCCGCATCGCTACAGCCGGCTGGAGAGCCTGTTCGACGACTTCGCCACCTGCTTCAACGATGCCGACCATGTGGTCTGCGCGCCGGTCTATGCGGCCGGCGAGGCCCCGCGCGAGGGCATCACCCATACGGCGCTCGCCGACGGCATTCGCGCCAGCGGCCATCGCAGCGTGCACGTGATCGGCGGCGAGGAGGAGCTGGCGGCGAGCGTGGCGCGGATCGCCGAGCCGGGCGACTATGTCGTCTGCCTTGGCGCCGGCAACATCACGCAATGGGCGCAGGCCCTGCCGGCGCGGCTCGCCGACGCCCGCAAGACCGGGGGCAGGGCATGAGCTGGCCCGACCTCGTCGCCCGTCACGGTCTCGACCGGATCGGGCTGCGCGGACGGCTGACGCCGAACCAGCCGCTGTCGGCCGTGACCTGGTTCCGCGTCGGCGGCCCGGCGCAACTGCTGTTCCAGCCGGCCGATACCGACGATCTGGCGCTGTTCCTGAAAGCTCTGCCGCCGGAGGTGCCGGTGCTGCCGATCGGCCTTGGCTCCAACCTCCTGGTGCGCGACGGCGGCATCGAGGGCGTCGTCGTGCGGCTGGCGGCCAAGGGCTTCGGCGCGGTCGAGGTCGAGGAGGACGGGGCGATCCGGGCGGGCGCGGCGGTACCGGACAAGCGGCTCGCCGAGGCGGCGGCGGAGGCCGGGCAGGGGGGCTTTGCCTTCTATGCCGGCATTCCCGGCGGCATCGGCGGGGCGCTGAGGATGAATGCCGGGGCGCATGGCAGCGAGACCGCCGAGGTGATGGTGGAACTGACCGGGGTGACGCGGGCCGGCGAGATCGTGCGGTTGAGCCGCGACGACATGGCCTATCGCTACCGGCACAGCGCGCAGCCGGCCGACACGATCTTTACGCAGGCGCTGTTCCGCGGCGTGCCGCGCGAGCGCGAGGCGATCCGCCAGGAAATGGCCGAGGTCAATGCCCACCGGGAGGCGGCGCAGCCGATCCGCGAGAAGACCGGCGGCTCGACCTTCAAGAATCCGCCGGGGCACTCGGCCTGGAAGCTGGTCGATGCGGCCGGCTGCCGCGGCTTGCAGATCGGCGGGGCGCGGATGTCCGACATGCATTGCAACTTCATGATCAACACCGGCGAGGCGAGTGGCCACGACCTGGAACTGCTCGGCGAGACGGTGCGCGCCCGGGTGCTGGAGACCAGCGGCATCGCGCTGGACTGGGAGATCAAGCGGCTCGGCGTGTGGGCGGCGGGGCAAAGCGTCGAGCCGTTTCTCGGCAAGCGGATCGCGGAGGCGGCAAGCGATGGCTGAACGCAAGCATGTGGCGGTGCTGATGGGCGGATGGTCGTCCGAGCGCTCGGTGAGCCTGAAGTCGGGCGAGGGCTGCGCGGCGGCGCTGGAGCGCTGCGGCTACCGGGTGACGCGGATCGACGTGCAGCGCGACATCGCCGCGGTGCTCGCCGACCTGCGCCCGGACGTCGCCTTCAACGCGCTGCACGGGCCGTTCGGCGAGGACGGCTGCATCCAGGGCGTGCTGGAGATCCTCGGCATTCCCTACACCCATTCGGGGGTCGCGGCCTCGGCTCTCGCCATGGACAAGCAGAAGGCCAAGGCGGTGATGAAGGCGGTCGGCATTCCGGTTGCCGAGCACCGGGTCGTCCACAGGCTGGAGGCGGCGCGCGCGCATGCGATGAGCCCGCCCTATGTCGCCAAGCCGGTGCGCGAGGGCTCGTCCTATGGCGTGCTGATCGTCAAGGACAATGCGCCGCATCCGCCGCAGGAGCTCTATCGCGACGACTGGCCCTATGGCGACACGGTGATGATCGAGCGCTACGTGCCGGGGCGCGAACTGACCTGCGCGGTGATGGGAGACGTGGCGCTGGGGGTCACCGAGGTGATGCCGCTGGGACACGGTTTCTACGATTTTGACGCGAAATATGCGCCCGGCGGATCACAACACATCCTGCCGGCGGAAATTTCACCATTTGTTTACCAAGAAGTACAGAAACTTAGCCTACGGGCGCATCAGGCACTCGGTTGCAAGGGCGTGTCGCGGGCGGACTTTCGCTTCGACGAACAACCCGGCGGCGGCGGCGAACTGATTTGTCTTGAAGTGAACACTCAGCCCGGAATGACGGAAACCTCGCTTGTGCCCGAGATCGCGGCCCATGCGGGACATTCATACGAAGAGCTGACCAGTTGGTTGGTGGAGGACGCAAGTTGCGGACGATGAAGGCAAAACGGGGTGAGGACATGGTCCTGCCGATCGAGGCGGCGCTGGCGCCGCGCGGTCGCGGCGTGCCCCGTTTGCACCGCCGCCCGCTGTGGCGCGCGGCCGGCATCCTGCAGGATCTTCCCGAGTGGACGGGCACGGCCGGCGCGCTGGTCTTCCTGTCGGCGACCATCTTCTATGCCCTGGCCGTCGGCGGCTACGCCCGCACGGTGAGCGAATCACTGACCTCGGCCGCCGGTTTCGAGATCGCGGCCGTTAAGCTCTCCGGCCAGCGCGAGACGACCGAATTCGAGATCCTCGAGGCGCTGGAGATCGAGCAGGGCACCTCGCTCGCCCTGTTCGACGCGGCCGCCGCACGCGAGCGGCTGGCGCGCATCCCCTGGGTCGAGACGGTGTCGGTGCAGAAGCTCTATCCGGGCACCCTGCAGGTGCGCATCGACGAGCGCGAGGCCTTCGCCCTGTGGCAGCGCGGCGACCGTCTGTCGGTGATCGACGCGAGCGGCCGGGTGATCAGCGACGAGGTCGACGGGCGCTATGCCAATCTCCTGATGCTGGTGGGCCACGGCGCGCAATATCGCGGCGACCGGATCCTGGCGGCGCTGGAGAAGGTGCCGGAGCTGCGGCCGAGGGTGCGCGCCGCGCGCCTCGTCTCCGACCGGCGCTGGGACCTGCTGCTGGAGAACGGCATCACCGTGCGGCTGCCGGAGACGGACGTGCCGCGGGCGCTTGCCGACCTGATGCGGCTGGACGCGGAGACCGGCCTTCTGACCCGCGACATCACCGTCGTCGATATCCGCCTGCCCGACCGGGTGGTGGTGCGCCTGAGCGGCGAGGCGATGGAGCGGCGCGAGAACGAGCTCAAGTCGCGCAGCCCCCGGCGTTCGGGAGGCAATGCATGAGCCGCCGATCCGCCCCGATCTATCTGCCGCGCATGCGGCCGCTGCCGAGCCGCCGGGCCGTCGTCGTCTCGGTGCTCGACATCGGCTCGACCAAGGTCTGCTGCCTGATCGCCAAGCTGAGCCCGCGCAACGACGACTGCGTGCTGCCGGGGCGTACCCATTCGATCGAGGTGCTGGGCTATGGCTACCAGCGCTCGCGCGGCCTCAAGTCCGGCGTCGTCGTCGACATGGACGCGGCCGAACAGGCGATCCGCCTGGCGGTGGACGCGGCCGAGCGCATGGCCGGGCTGACGGTGGAATCGCTGATCACCAACGTCACCTGCGGCCGGCTGACCTCCGAGATCATCACCGCGAGCGTCGGGCTTGCCTCGGACTCCGTCTGCGAGGCGGACATCCAGCGGGTGCTGTCGGCCGGCAGCGCCCATACGGTGGCGGACGGGCGCGCGGTCATGCATGCGCTGCCGATCGCCTACACGCTGGACGGCAATCGCGGCATCCGCGACCCGCGCGGCATGATCGGCCGCCGGCTCGGCGTCGACATGCAGGTGGTGACGGCCGAGGTGGCGCCGGTGCGCAATCTCGAACTGTGCATCAACCGCGGCCACCTGACGGTCGAGACGATGGTGGCAACGCCCTATGCCAGCGGCCTGTCCACCCTGGTGGAGGACGAGGCGGAGCTGGGCGTTGCCTGCGTCGACATGGGCGGCGGCACGACGACGCTGTCGGTCTTCGTCGAGGGGCAGATGGTGCATACCGACGCCATCGCCGTCGGCGGCCATCACGTGACGATGGACATCGCGCGGGCGCTGTCGACGCGCCTTGCCGATGCCGAGCGGATCAAGACGCTGCAGGGTTCGGCGCTGCCGAGCCAGGCGGACGAGCGCGATCTGATCTCGATCCCGCCGGTCGATGCGGACAGTGACCTGCCGCACCAGATCCCGCGCTCGATGCTGACGCGGGTGATCGTGCCGAGGGTCGAGGAAATCATGGAACTGGTGCGCGACAGGCTCACCGCCTCCGGCTTCGCCGGGCGGGTGGGCAAGCGCATCGTGCTCACCGGCGGGGCGAGCCAGCTCACCGGGTTGAGCGAGGTGGCGCGCCGGGTTCTCGGCCGCCAGGTCCGGCTCGGCCGCCCGCTCGGCGTCGCCGGACTGCCGGAAGCGGCCAAGGGACCGGCTTTCGCCGCCGCCGTCGGATTGCTGATCTACCCGCAGGTGGCACAGGTCGAGCAGTTCGAGCCGCGCGGCGCGAACACCAGATGGACATTCGGATCGAGCGCGCTGGCGAGGGTCGGCAACTGGATCCGGGAGAGTTTCTGAGGCGGGAAACTGCCTCGGGAAGCGTCGGGTCGCACAACCCCCGGCGCAGGACGAGGGAACTGAGGGTTTGAGTGAAAGCTCCGGCAACGGACTTTCGAGGGTCGCGAGGAAGCCATGACCATCAACTTGAAAATGCCTGATCTGCAGGAACTGAAGCCGAGAATCACGGTGTTCGGCGTCGGCGGCGCCGGCGGCAATGCCGTCAACAACATGATCCAGGCCGGCCTGCAGGGCTGCGACTTCGTCGTCGCCAACACGGATGCCCAGGCGCTGGCCAGCAACCACGCCGAGCGCGTCGTCCAGATGGGCGTCGCCGTGACCGAAGGCCTCGGCGCCGGGTCGCAGCCCGATGTGGGCGCGGCGGCGGCCGAAGAGGTCATCGACGAGATCAACGACCACCTGTCCGGCTCGCATATGGTGTTCATCACCGCCGGCATGGGCGGCGGCACCGGCACGGGCGCTGCCCCGGTGATCGCCCGCGCGGCGCGCGAGATGGGCATCCTGACCGTCGGCGTCGTCACCAAGCCGTTCCAGTTCGAGGGCGTGCGCCGCATGCGCATCGCCGAGGCCGGCATCACCGAGCTGCAGAAGGCGGTCGACACGCTGATCGTCATCCCGAACCAGAACCTGTTCCGCATCGCCAATGCGCAGACCACCTTCGCCGACGCCTTCGCGATGGCCGACCAGGTGCTCTATTCGGGCGTTGCCTGCATCACCGACCTGATGGTCAAGGAAGGCCTGATCAACCTCGACTTCGCCGATGTGCGCTCGATCATGCGCGGCATGGGCAAGGCGATGATGGGCACGGGCGAAGCCTCCGGCGAGAAGCGCGCCATGCAGGCGGCCGAGGCGGCGATCGCCAACCCGCTGCTCGACGAGACCTCGATGAAGGGCGCGCGCGGCCTGCTGATCTCGATCACCGGCGGCAACGACCTGACCCTGTTCGAGCTGGACGAGGCGGCCACCCGCATCCGCGAGGAGGTCGATGCCGACGCCAACATTATACTCGGCGCGACCTTCGACGAGAGCCTCGACGGCATCATCCGCGTGTCGGTCGTGGCGACCGGCATCGACAAGGAGTTGCGGGACGATGTCTCTCCGGCGGAAGCGCGGATGGCCGAGCTGACCGAGCGCCTCAAGACGATCTCCGATCCGGCGCCGATGGTGCGCCCTAGGCCGGCGGCCGCCGCGGCACCGCGCCCGGCCGCACCGGTTCGCCCGGCCGCAGTGGAGAAGATCGAGCAGGAACTGGAGATCCCCGAGCCGGTGCAGGCCGCGACCGATCCGGAGGTGGAGATCGCCCGTTTCTCTCCCGCTCCCGGCATGATCGGCACCGGTGGTCCGCTGGCTGATCTGGACGAGGCGGATCTCGCCGAGCCGGTTGCCGATGCGCCGGTCGTCGAGCCCTATATCCCGCCGGTCGCGGAAACCGTCACGCAGCCGGCGCGCATGCCCTCGATCGAGGACTTTCCGCCGGTGGCGCAGCGCGAGATGCGGGCCCATGCCCACGCCCGCGCGGCGGAAGAAGAGCCCCATCACGGCGAGGACCGCCGGCCGATGAGCCTGCTTCGCCGCCTGGCCAACGGCCTGAGCCGCCGCGAGGAAGAGGACGACATGCCGGCGATGCCGGTCGCCGAGGCGGCGCCCGCTCCGCGCCAGCCGCAGCCGGCCCCGCGCCCGGCGCCCGCCGCCCAGCCGCGCGCCGCCATGCC
>NZ_FYAU01000028.1 GCF_900185725.1 Stappia sp. TSB10P1A
ACGGCTCGCAGGCGCCGACGCCGGCCAACCAATTGATGTGGAACACCATGCGCAATCTGCTGCGCGACGGTTTCACCGCGCATGAGCTGGCGACGTTCGCCGCCACTGACGAGGTCACGGTGCCGGTGGTGACGGCTCAGAGCTACGTCAAGCACCTGGCGGGTGCCGGCTATCTGACCGTCCTGCAGGAGAGCGTCGGCCCGCGCCCCGCGAAATGGCGGCTCAAGCCCTCGATGGCGAGCGGCCCGCTGGCGCCGAAGCTGCTGCGCACGCATGTCGTCTACGACCCTAACGACAATGCGCTTTATGGGCCGGCCGAGGCAGTCGCCGAGGAGGTCGCGCCATGACGCCGGCCGCCATGATCGACAAGGCGCGCGCCGCCTGGGGGGAGTCCTTGCCCGATTGGGTGCGGGAACTGGCAGCACTGGCAGACCGTGAGGGACTGGCAGGTGCGGCGAAGCGCATCGGCTACAGCCAGCCGACCGTCAGCCAGGTGATCAACGCTCGATACCTGGGCGATCTCGCCCGGATCGAGGAACGCGTGCGCGGCGCGCTGATGGGGCTGACCGTCGATTGCCCCGTGGTCGGCGAGCTTAGCCGGGACCTTTGCCTCGACTGGCAGGGCAAGGCGTACGCGCCGACCAGCGCGCACCGCGTCCGGATGTTCCACGCCTGCCGCGCCGGGTGCCCTCACTCACGGCTGAAAGGAGGCTGCTGATGCTGTCCGACGACATCAGAACCCTGATCGGGTGGATCGACGCCAATGCGAGGCCGGACGGCTCGCTGGCGCTGCAACCCGCGATGACCGGATTGCTGCGCCTCGCGCTGCGCGACGCGGCGCGAACCGCACGGGGCATGGAGGCGAGCCAGGTCTGCGGCCCGGCGATGGTATCGGAAGCGGATCTCGCCAGCGGCAAGGTCAAGCGGCTGCCGATCGTGCCTCGTCCGGTGCCGGCGGCTCCCGATGGTGGAGGGTCGGCAGCATGAGCGAGGCCCTGCACGATCTGGTCGACGAGATCCTGGCCGGCGTCTTCGACGGACGCGGCCCCGACACGCCGGCCTCGATCGCGGCGGCCGAGGTCGGCGCCAAGCTGCTCTCGGGCGGCACAAGCCGCGCCGACCTGGTGCACTCCATCGCCCGGCTGATCGTCGCCGTCGACATGGAGCTGCGCCAAAGGGAGGCGCTGCGGCGGGAGGCGGCCGAGCGGCCGCAGCCGGCGCCTGCTCCAAAAGCTCCGCCGGCCCGTTCGGCCGGCGCTGGCGGGTGAGCCCGATGCTCGACCACCTGCTGACCAGCCACCCTGACCCCACCGCCACCCTCATGGGCGACCCGGCACCGGGCCGCTCCGCCCTCGACCAAAGAAACGGAGAGTACCTATGACCGAGACAGTCACGAACGCCGATGACGGCACGATTGATGTCGGAGGAAACCGCTATATGGCGGATGCCAAGGGCGCGCTCGTACCGCTCGAAATGGTGAAGCCCGCACACAAGCTCGAAGATGAAGTCGTGCGCAGGATTATGCGTTTCGCCGATGAGCTTTCCGCCCGGATCGGCCGCTTTCGCGGTCACACCATGACCGACCTGGGTGAGCTCGATGCGCTGCTCGCCCAGGAGCACGGCCTGACGAAGGGCGGCCCGAAGGGAAATCGCACCTATCAGACCTTCGACGGGCTGATGAAGGTGACCGTGCAGGTCGCGGACTATGTCGACTTCGGCCCGCAGCTCCAGATCG
>NZ_FYAU01000051.1 GCF_900185725.1 Stappia sp. TSB10P1A
GAAGTGAAACGCCCCAGCGCCAATGGTACTGCGTCTCAAGACGTGGGAGAGTCGGTCGCCGCCAGGCCCGCAAAGCGCAAAAAATCCCTACAAAACATAACAATATCATCGCGGGGTGGAGCAGCCCCGTTTCCACGGACCGCTGATGTCCGCTGATACGTCTCCGTTTGCCCTATTCGACAGCGTCACGCTCAAGCGTGGCGCTTTTTGCGTTTTCCAGGGCCTCTCGCTGGTGCTTTCGGAGCGCCGCATCGCGCTTGTCGGGCTCAATGGCTCGGGGAAGAGTTCGCTGTTGCGCATGCTCAACGGCCTGCTGCTGCCGAATGACGGTGCGGTCACGGTGTTCGGCCTCGACAGCCGCAAGGACCAGCGCAAGCTGCCGCGCCATGTCGGCATGGTGTTCCAGAATCCCGACCACCAGATGATCTTTCCCACCGTGCTGGAGGAACTGTCCTTCGCCCCGCGGCAACTGGGCGCGAGCCGCGCGGATGCGGACGCGCTGGCGCGGGACCTGCTGGCCAGGAACGGCTGCGCCGACTGGGCGGAACGGCCGGTGGCCCTGCTGTCCGAAGGGCAGAAGCAACTGGTCTGCCTGCTGGCGGTGAGCATCGCCTCTCCGCAATTGCTGCTGTGCGACGAGCCCTTCGCCGGCCTCGACCTGTCGCTGCGGCTGCATTTTTCCAGGCACATTGCCGCAAGTCCCTCGCATGTGGTCATGGTCAGTCACGATCTGGAGGCCATTGCCGATTTCGAGCGGGCGATCTGGCTGGAAAAGGGGGCGGTGATGGCGGACGGAGCCCCCCAAGACGTGCTGCCTCGATATCGCGCATTCGCCGCCTCGCGCGCCGCGCAGCTTACCGCGGCCGCCCTGTGATCTCGGCCTATCTGCCCGGAACCACGATCCTGCACCGGATCGGCGCCGGCTGGAAGCTGATCGGCCTGCTGGCGACCTCCATGCTGCTGCTGCCCGTGGGCTCGCCGGTCGTCCTTGCCGGCGCGCTGGTGCTGGTGCTGGCGGTCCTCGCCTCGCTCGGGGCGGGGGCGGCGACCGTCCTCCGTTCCTTGAAGCCGCTGGCCGCCGTCGTTGTTTTCATCCTTCTCCTGCATGCGCTCTTCGGAACTCTGGACGCCGGGATCGTGGTTGCCCTGCGGCTGGCATCCTTGCTGCTGCTGGCGACGCTGATCACCCTGACCACCCGGCTTGACGACATGCTGGACGCCTTGACGCCGGTGCTGCGCCCGGCGGCGTTTTTCGGCCTTTCGGAGCGGCGGCTGGCGCTGGCGATCGCGCTGTCCATCCGGTTCACGCCGATGCTGATCGACGTGATGCACCAGCTCAACGAGGCCTATCGGGCACGATCCGGCCGTAACGGCCATGTCAGACTTGTTGCGCCGCTTTGCCTGCATGCTCTAAATGCCGCCGACCACATTGCCGAGGCGCTGGCTGCCCGCGGCGGTGCCGACGGCTGCCCACCGGAGGGCGGCGCGCCGAAGAAGGACCGATCCGAGAATGACCGCTGACCGTTCGCTCGTGCATATCGCCATTCATGTCGCGGTGATCTCCGCTCTCGGCTATTACCTGCCGGCCTTTACCACCCCCCTCACCGGCAGCGTCCCGATCACCGTCCAGAGCATGGGAATCATGCTGGCGGGGGTGATGCTTGGCCCGGTTCGGGGGGCGCTGGCCGTGCTGCTGTTCCTGCTGATCGTCGCGCTCGGCATGCCGTTGCTGTCGGGCGGGCGCGGCGGCATCGGCGTGTTCCTGTTGCCATCGGTCGGGTTTCTTGTCGGTTTTCCCGTGGCGGCCTTCGTCTGCGGCCTGATGATGCAGGCCCTGAAGCATCGCCCGGTGTTTCCCGCCGCGCTGCTCGCCTCGTTCGTGGGCGGGATTGTGGTCCTCTACCCGTTCGGCATTCTCGGGATTTCGGTCGTCGCCCAGAAGCCGCTGTTCGAATCCGCGGTCGGCGCGCTTATCTATCTGCCGGGCGACATGCTGAAGTGTCTCGCCACGGCCTTTGTCGCCACCACGATCGACCGGGGACGACCGGATGCGATTTTCCCTCGGCAATAGCCCGGACGCCGCAGGGCGGTCCCATGTCGGGGCGACCCTGGACGCGC
The DNA here is from genome assembly GCF_900185725.1 of Stappia sp. TSB10P1A. Classification (GTDB taxonomy): domain Bacteria; phylum Pseudomonadota; class Alphaproteobacteria; order Rhizobiales; family Stappiaceae; genus Stappia. The sequence continues at coordinate 2,119 of NZ_FYAU01000051.1, forward strand.
TGGCCGGCAAAGACCCCGACCGGGTGGCGGTGAGCGACGGCCGGGAGACGCTGACGCGATCGGAGCTTCTCCGCCGGGTGCAGGCCATGCAGGCCGGTCTTGCGTCGGCCAGGGCGCCGCAGCGCGTGCTGGTCGCGACCGCGGACGCGGTTCCCGCCCTTTGCCGTCTTCTGGCGGCGGCGCGCAGCGGCCGGGCCGCCGTTGTGGTCGACCCGGCACATCTGCAGCGCTACGGCGACGCCATCCGCGACACCTTGGCCCCCCTGATGCTGGAGTGGCCGGTCGCCCTGGAAAAAGATCGCCAGGGTAACGCCGGGGCCGGCGTGCCGGGCGAGCCATCGCCCCGGCCAGAGGCTCCGTTCTATATCGGCCTGACCTCCGGCTCGACAGGGCGCCCCAAGGCGTTCCAGCGGTCGCACCGGTCCTGGATCGAGAGCTTTCGGCTGGCGGGTGCGGCCTTCGCACTGGACGCGGACGAGCGGGTGTTCGTGCCGGGCGGGCTTGGGCATTCCCTGCATCTGTTCGGTGCGGCTCATGCCCTGCATCAGGGCTGGCGGGTGGACATTGCGCGCGGGTTTCAGCCCGCCGCCGTGATGCGGCGGATGCAGGCCGCCGGCAGCACGGTGCTGGTCGCGACGCCGACACAGTTGCGCCTGCTGGCGAGGGCGGGCGAGCGGGACGGTCTGCGCCTTGCCTGCCTGCGACGGATCCTGATCAGCGGCGCCAAGTGGCACGAACGCGACCGCGATCGCGTCGCCGCGGTCTTTCCGCAGGCCGAGTGCCACGAGTTCTACGGGACGTCCGAGACCAGTTTCATCAGTCATCGCGGCCCGGCGGATGCGTGCAGCGAGGGGGTTGGCCGTCCCTTTCCCGGTGTCGAGGTCGAGGTGCGCGGCGCCGGCGGGGACAGGCTTGCCGAGGGCATGGAGGGTGAGATCTGGGTGCGCAGCCCGCTGCTCTTCGATGGCTATGTCATGGGGGATGAACCCATGACGCGCAGCGCCGATGGCTGGCTGACCGTGGGCGACCGGGGGCATCTCGACAGCGCCGGACGGCTGCATCTTGCCGGGCGCGGCGGTCGCATGATCGTGACGTCCGGGCTCAACGTGTTTGCCGAGGAGATCGAGGCCGTGCTGATGGAGCATGCGGGCGTGCTGCAGGCCGCAGTGTTCGGCGTGGCGGACGGGTTGCGCGGCGCGCGGATCGTCGCGGCGCTGCAGGCCGGAGCGGAGGTCGATCCCGGCGCGCTCCGCCGTCATTGTCTTTTGCGGCTGGAGCGGGCCAAGGTTCCGCTCAGGTTCCATATCCTGGACGACTGGCCGCTGACGCCGGGCGGGAAATCCGATCTTCCGGCGATCGAGGCCGTGGTGTCGAAACGGGAGGAGGCCGCCGATGCCGGCGTTTCTCGTCGCCGCGAGACGTAGCGCCGTCGCCCCGATGGGCGGGGCGTTCGCCGCGCTGGAGGTCGACGCGCTCGCGGCGCCGGTGCTGCGCGCCTGCCTGTCGGACGCAGGGGAGCCGCAGGTGGATGAGGTGCTGGCCGGCAATGCGCTCTATGGCGGCGGCAATCCCGCCCGCCGCGCCGCGCTGCTGGCCGGCCTGCCGGAGACCGTCCCGGCGCTGACGCTCGATCGTCAATGCTGTTCGGGGCTCGATGCGATCCTCCTCGCCGCGCGCCTGGTGGAGGCGGGGGCCGCGAATAGCGTGCTGGCCGGCGGGTTCGAGAGTTATTCCCGCGCGCCTTTGCGCCTGCGGCGGCCGATTGCGGCAGGCGAAACGCCCGTTGCCTATGACCGGCCGCCCTTCACGCCCTGGCCCGACCGCGATCCCGACATGCCGGACGCGGCGGCGCGCCTTGCCGCCTTGCGGGCGATCGACGAGGACGCGCAAGCCGTTTTTTCCGTCGAGAGCCATGCCAGGGCGCAGGCCGCAGCCGACACGGGACGGTTCGCCGCCGAACTGGTGGAGATCGGCGGGCACTTGCGCGACAGCTACACCCGTCGCCTGACCCGCGAGACCTGCCGGCGGTCGCGCGTCCTTGCCGGAGAGCCGGGGTACCGGGTGCTCTCGGCGACGGCCGCCAGTTCGGCGGATGCCGCCGCCTTCGCGCTGGTCGTCTCGCACACCTGGCTTGAGAGCAGACCGTCGCTGCCGGCCTGCCGGATCCTTGCAGGCGCCGCCCTAGGGGGAGACCCCTGCCTGCCCGGCCTTGCGCCGGTCGCAGCGGCGCGAAAGCTGCTGTCCGCCAAGGCTGTCGATGCCGGGGGCCTTGCCGTCAGCGAGGTGATGGAGGCCTATGCGGTGCAGGCGATTGCCTGCATGACGGATCTCGGTCTCGATCCCGAACGGGTCAATCGCGGGGGAGGGGCGCTTGCCCGCGGCCATCCGATCGGCGCATCGGGAGCGATCCTTGCCGTGCGGCTGTTTCACGAGTTGCAGCGCGAGCCGCCGGGCAGTCTCGGGCTCGCCGCCATTGCGAGCGCCGGTGGCCTCGGCACGGCGCTCCTGTTGCAACGAATATAGGCGGCGCTGTCAGCGCGGCGGATACCAGTAGCGGGCGTTCTCGTCGCCGCGCTGGATCAGCACGAACTGGTTGGCGAACACCCGGTAGCCATGGCTCCAGTTGCCGTCGGGCCAGCGCACCCGTATGACGGCGCGCTCGGCAACGCCCAGGCCGACATGCACGAATCCGGCTTGTCCGGATGCATGGCCGCCGCCGATGCCTATCTCGCGGGTCAGACTGCGGGCGCCGACGCGAATGCTCAGCTTGGCGCCGACGGCGTTGCGATTGGCGCCGTCCTGCGACAGGGCGACGGCAATCCAGTTGCCCAGCGGTTTCGGACGCCGGCCTTCGTCCTCGCGTCCAAGGTTGCGGAACAGGCTGACGGGAGCTTCCCGATTGACGACGACGAGGTCGAGCAGGCCGTCCATGTTGAAATCGGCAAGGCCGGCGCCGCGTCCGCGGCGGTCGAGTGCGATCCCCGCGCGGTCGCCCTGCTCGACGAAGCGGCCGTTCCATTGCTGGATCAGCAGGTTGTCCGGGTCGAAGGCGGCGAAATCGGGCATCGCCTCGACATTGCCCTTGGCGATGAACAGGTCCTGGAGCGTGTCGTTGTTGACGTCCTGGAACTCCGCGTGCCAGCCGGTCGAGGGGCGCATGTCCTCGCCCGTATAGGGGCGGTGCGCCGTCACCCCACGTTCGAAGGCAATGTCCCGGTAGACGGGCAGCAGGTCGTCGCCCTCCTGGTCGATGGTCTGCAGCTTGGTGTCGCCCATGCTGGTGAGGGCATATTCGGGCAGGCCGTCGCCATCGAGGTCGGTGCTGGCGATCCCCATGCCCCAGATCTTCAGGTGGCGCCATCCATCGCTGCGGCGATAGGGGCGGGGCGGCCGGCCGGGAGGCAGCGCCCAGAGCTGTTCCTCGCCGCCGCGATAGTAGTGACGGTCGTTGGAAATGCGCAGCGCCGGTTCCCCGGAGCGATTCCAGTCGGTGAACAGCATCGACAGGCTGCAATAGCCGGGCGTGAGGACAAAGCTCTCGGAATAGTCCGGTGCCTCACCAGCGCGGGGACGGTGCAGGACGTTGTCGTCGCAGGTTCCCCAGGGCGAGCCGGGGGCGCTGCGGTCGACATAGTTGCCGAAGGCGAGGGTTGGGAAAGCCAGGTCCTTCTCGAACACCGCGGCAAAGCCGGTCGTCCAACCGCGGCCGCCATTGAACGAGAAGCGGCGATTGGCAGGCTCGAAGCGACAGTCGCCGATGCCGCGCAGCACCTGGTTCTCGCCGACCCTCAGCAGAACCAGATCCATTATCCCGTCATTGTCGATATCGAGCGGATAGGCTCCGGTGACATTTTCGAGCAGCCTTTCGGGAATGCCGGTCTCGACCGGCTCGAAGGCGAGCGGACCTCCCGTCGCGGACCTGTTCCGGTAGAGGACCGAAGGTGTGTCGCCGCCGGCAAGAAACAGGTCGGGGCGGCGGTCGCCGTCGCAGTCGAGGATCGCCGCGCCGCCGCCGACGAAATACTCCCAAGGGCCGGTATAGCTGTGGTCGATGCCGGCGGGTTTCGCCTCCTCGACAAAGACCGGCACGGGAGCGGGGGCCTCGTCGGCGAAGCCGGTCTGCGGTGCCTGGAGCCCGCCCAGCAGGGCGAGTGCAAGGGCCGCCCAAGCGGGGCGTAGCGCGGTGCCACGGCGCCTCATCGCGGAATCTCCAGGGTGCGCAGGAAGGCGATGATCGCCTGACGGTCGTCGTCGGCAAGGGCTTCATAGGCTTCGCGGGCCGGCCGGGCCGCGCCCGCATGCGCGCGGATCACCTCGTCCAGCGATGTCAGGTCGGCGCGATGACCATAGGGCGCCGTCGAGCCGACGCCCCACAGCTCGGCCGTCAGGAAGACATCCCGGTCGACGAAGCGCTGGCCCAGCAACTCGTTGCCCAGGGTCGGATCGCGGGCATCGGCGATCCGGTGGCGCTTCAGGTCGCCATAGAGCGGAACGAGGATGTTGCCCTCCGCATCCCGTGGCAGGGCCTTGACGAAGTCGAGCGCGGCAAGGTCAATCTCCAGCGGCGCCTCGACATCAGCCTCGCGCAGGGTTCCGGCCGTCTCGATCGGTCCCGGATCGCGGAACACCGCGGAGGCCAGCGGCAAGGCCGGGATATGGCAGGAAGTGCAGCCGATGTCGGCGAAGAGGTCCTCGCCGCGCTCGGAGGCCTGGCGCCAGGCATCCGGAAGATCGTCCTTGCGCGAGGGAGCGGGCAGGGTCGCCTGCCAGACGACCAGTGCGGTCACGTCGGCGGCGGAGATTTCGTCCTCGACCCCGTCCTCGTCGAAGTCGCGTGTGCCGGTCCATGTGGCGCCGAACCGCTCGACGGCCTGGATGCCGTGGTGATGGTTGAGCGCATTGACGGTGAACTGCCGCAGCGAGCCGAAGACGCCTTTCTGGGAGAACGGGCGCAGCACAAGGTCCGCGTCGATGCCGTCGATGGCGGAGACATCGAGGCCGCCGTCGGGATCGGCGGCGATCCGGCCGAAGGAGACGCCCTTGGCGACGAGGTCGGCGATCGCCGGCGCGCCAGTTCGCCGTGCCGTTGCAAGAGCCTCGTCGCGCTGGCGTTGCAGATCGGCGGTCATCTCGCGCGCCAGCAGTTCGATCAGGCCGGCGCCCTGCAGGGCGGGCGAGCCGCGCTCGTTGGAGAACTGCGGGTCGATCGTGTCGAAGTCGGCGCTTTCGAAACCCTCCGACACGAAGACATTGGCGGTGAAGGAGGCGCCGCCGCCGATCACGGGCTCGTGATGGCACGAGGCGCAGGCGCCGGCGTCGAGACCGGCAAGGCGCTGGAACCGCTGGGGCGGCGGGCGGCGGCGCTTGGTGGGAATGATGGCCTGGGTCGCCATCGGCCGGCCGGCGCCTTCCTCGACCAGAAACTGGCCGATGAACAGGCGCTCGCCGCGAGCGCGAAGGGCCTCGATGCGCTCCTGCATCGGCAGTCCCGCGACAGCTTCAAGATCGAGCGGGGTGCCGAGCACCCTCTCGCTCCAGGGCGGCAGATCGGACGCGCCCGCCGCCAGCGGAAAGGCGAGGGCTGCAAGAAGCGGGGCGGCAATACGTTTCCAGCACGGCATCCAGCCTATCCTCCCAGCATCTCCCTCTGATTGCCGTACCCCGTCTCGGAGAAGACCTCCGTATCGAGGGCGTGCAGCGCGCGGGCAACGGTGCCGCGAAGGATGAGATCTTCCTCCCAGGCAATGGCTTCGATCTCGACGCTGCCGCGCAGGTCGCTGACAAGCCCCTCCTCCAGGGCTGTGAGCGCCGCCGCTTCCATCAGCGGATAGGCGTCGGCTGCAGCTCCCGTGACGACGATGCGGCGAGGGTCGAGCGTGGCGATCACCCGTGCGAAGGCATAGCCGAGCGCTGTTCCGCCGGCATGAAAGGCCTCAAGCGTGCCGGGGTCGCCGGCGCGGGCGGCGGCGATCAACTCGCGGATCGTCTCCCGGCCGACCGGCAGGCAGGCTGGCGGCGTCTGCAGGTCGAGGCCTCTGGCATGGCGCAGCAGGGCGTAGTCGCCGAGATAGGCTTCCAGGCAGCCACGCCGGCCGCATCGACACAGCGCGCCTCCCGGAATGTGATTGGCATGGCCGATCTCCGCGGCCGCCCCGGTCTCGCCGACGAAGAGGCGGTCGTTGATGAACAGGCCCATGCCGACGCCGTAATCGACGAAGAGGACGGCGAACGTGCCGCCATAGCGCTGCGGGTCGCTGCGGTGCAGGGCCTCGGCGATCATGTTGGTGTCGTTGGACAGCAGGCAGGGTACGCCGAACGCCCGGGCGAGGGGGCCGACGATCTGGACATGGCGCACGGCGAAGGCCGGCGACCAGGCCACCGTGCCGGCGCTGTCGTCGACGACGCCTTGAGAGGCGAGGGCGATGAACGAGGGCGCCACCCCGCCGGTGCGGGCGATGAAGGCCCGCAGGCTGTCGATCAGGATTTCGCTGAAGCCATCGGCGGTCACGGAGGTGCTGTCGAAACCGGCGACATCGCGCCCGACGAGCCGGCCGGCGTAATCGGCGAGGGCCATCTCGATGGTGTTCACCGACAGCTTGACCGCCAGCACCCGCGCCGCCGGACCATGCAGCGCCAGAAGGCTGCGGGGACGGCCCCTTGCGCCCTTCTCGCGCTCGCGCTGGCAGTCGTCCTCGACGCCGGCGACGAGGCCTTCGGAGATCAGGTCGGAGGTGATCGAGGTGACTGTGGCCGGGCTGAGCCGGGTAATGCGTCCAAGATCTATGCGCGCCTGAGGTCCGTTGCGCCGAAGCGCCTGCAAGACAACCGAGCGGTTCTGGCGCCGTATCTGATCGCGGTCGGCCTTCTGCGTCATGCCCATACCAGACTGTTCGTTTCCACCCTGATGGGACATGTGTCCGGAACGCGCCTCGGCAGAAACCGCAATTCACGCCGGCCGGGTGTTTTTGTCATGATCCCGGAGCCTCATCGAGAAACCATGTTGACAGGGGCGGTCGTTTGGAGCAACTTTTTTTCGGACGTCGAAAAAAATAAAATTTCGTCGGCGAACCGGAACGCGACCCCATCGGCCGGGAGGCACAACGCCGGGGTGTTCGTGTCAGCTACAAGATCCTTCGTTCCGCATTTGGGAGGAGCGGGGATAAATCGGAGGAAACACATCATGAGCAGATTCTATCCGCTTCTCGCCGGAGCGCTCCTCATTTCGGTTGCGCTGCCGATGCAGGCGCAGGCGCAGGACATCACCGTCGGCGTGAGCTGGTCGAACTTCCAGGAAGAGCGCTGGAAGACCGATGAAGGGGCGATCAAGGCGGCGCTCGAGGCTGCCGGCGCGACCTATGTTTCCGCCGACGCCCAGTCCTCGTCCGCCAAGCAGCTCTCGGATGTCGAGGCGCTGATCGCGCAGGGCGTCGACGCGCTGATCATTCTCGCGCAGGATTCCCAGGCGATCGGCCCGGCCATCCAGGCGGCGGCCAACGAGGGCATTCCGGTGGTCGGCTATGACCGGCTGATCGAGGACGACCGCGCCTTCTATCTGACCTTCGACAATGTCGAGGTCGGCCGGATGCAGGCCCGCGAGGTCCTGAAGCAGGCGCCGGAAGGCAATTACGTGATGATCAAGGGCTCGCCGACCGATCCCAACGCGGACTTCCTGCGTGGCGGTCAGCAGGAGGTCCTGCAGGAGGCGATCGACGGCGGCAAGATCAAGATCGTCGGCGAAGCCTATACGGACGCCTGGCTGCCGGCCAATGCCCAGCGGAACATGGAGCAGATCCTCACCGCCAACAACAACAATGTGGATGCGGTCGTCGCCTCGAACGACGGAACCGCCGGCGGCGTCGTCGCGGCTCTCACCGCGCAGGGCATGGAAGGCATCCCCGTTTCCGGCCAGGATGGCGACCATGCGGCTCTCAACCGGGTGGCCAAGGGCACCCAGACCGTTTCGGTGTGGAAGGACGCGCGCGAACTCGGCAAGGCGGCCGGCGAGATCGCCGTGGCGCTCGCCAAGGGCGGCACGATGGACAGCATCGAGGGCGCCGGCAAGTGGACCTCGCCCAGCGGCACGGAACTGACCGCCCGCTTCCTGGCTCCGATCCCCGTCACCCGTGACAATCTGTCGGTGGTGGTCGATGCGGGCTGGATCACCAAGGATGCCCTTTGCCAGGGCGTCAGCGGCGGTCCGGCGCCCTGCAACTGAGCCTGAACCCAGAGCAGAGCAAGGCCCTGTCCCGATTCCGGTCGGGGCAGGGCGGGCCGAGGATGGCTGACATCCGGCCCCGAGGCGATGCGTGAGGCGCGCGCCTCCAAGCGGGAGCTTTTCTATGTCTGATACCGCAGTGTCCGGGCAGAAGGCGCCGGCGAACAGGTCATTTTTTTCCGCGCTGCAGATCGACACGCGCCTGCTCGGAATGATCGGCGCGTTCGTCGCCCTGTGCCTGGTGTTCAATGTGTTCACCGGCGGCAATTTCCTGACGCCGCGCAACATCTTCAACCTGACGATCCAGACGGTCTCCGTCGCCATCATGGCGACCGGCATGGTGTTCGTCATCGTCACCCGCCATATCGACCTGTCCGTCGGGTCGCTGCTGGCGACCGTGGCGGCGGTCATGGCCATCGTTCAGACCCAGATCCTGCCGGGGGTCTTCGGCTTGCAGCTCGGGCATCCGGCGATCTGGATCCTGGCGATCCTCGCCGGTGTGGTGGTCGGCACGGTGATCGGCGCCTTCCAGGGCGTTCTGATCGGCTATCTCGGCATTCCCGCCTTCATCGTCACGCTCGGCGGGTTGCTGGTCTGGCGCAATGCGGCCTGGTTCATCACCGACGGCCAGACGATCGGGCCGCTCGATGCGCGGTTCACGATGATCGGCGGCATCGGCGGCACGCTGGGGGTCACATGGTCGTGGATCTTCGCCGTGCTGGCGGTGGTCGCGGCGCTGGCGCTGCAGGTCTCCGCGCGGCGGCGCAAGCAGAAGCACGGCTTCCCGGTCAAGCCGATCTGGGCGGAGGCGGCGCTCGGCGCCATCGTCGCGGGCGCCATCGTCGGGTTCATTGCGATCCTCAACGCCTATCAGGTGCCCGCGCGGGTGCTGCAGCGCGATTTCGCCGCGCGCGGCCTGGAGGTGCCGGAGGGCTATACCGCAGGCTACGGGCTGCCTTATTCGGTGCTGCTGCTGATCGTCGTCGCCGTCTGCATGACGGTGGTGGCCCGGCGGACGCGGCTCGGGCGCTACATCTTCGCGGCGGGCGGCAACCCGGACGCGGCCGAGCTGTCGGGCATCAACACGCGCCTGCTGACGGTCAAGATCTTCGCGATCATGGGCGGGCTTTGCGCCCTGTCGGCGGCAGTGGCATCCGCCCGCCTCGGCTTTTCCACCAATGATATCGGCACGCTGGACGAATTGCGCGTGATCGCGGCTGCCGTGATCGGCGGCACGGCGCTGTCCGGCGGCATCGGCACCATCTATGGCGCCATTCTCGGTGCGCTGATCATGCAATCGCTGCAGTCCGGCATGGCGATGGTCGGCGTCGACGCACCGCTGCAGAACATCGTCGTCGGCGTTGTGCTGGTCGTGGCGGTGCTCGTCGATATCCTCTATCGCAAGCGGACGGGAGACTGAGCCATGGCAACGCCCCTCGTACAGATGAAGGACATCTGCATTTCCTTCGGCGGCGTGCATGCGGTCGATCATGTCGATGTCGACCTTTACCCGGGCGAAGTGGTCGGGTTGCTCGGCCACAACGGCGCCGGCAAGTCGACCCTGATCAAGGTCCTGTCGGGGGCCTACCGCGCCGACAGCGGCGAGATCCTGATCGACGGCAAACCGGCGACGATCAACAGTCCGCGGGACGCGCGCAACCTCAATATCGAGACGATCTATCAGACGCTGGCGCTGGCCGACAATCTGGACGCCGCCTCGAACCTGTTCCTCGGGCGCGAAATCGTGACCCCTCTCGGTTTCGTCGACGACGATGCGATGGAGGCCGAGACCCGCAAGATCCTCAGCCGGCTCAATCCGAACTTCCGCAAGTTCAAGGCGCCGGTGAAGGCCCTGTCCGGCGGGCAGCGGCAATCGGTGGCGATTGCCCGGGCGGTCTATTTCAACGCCCGGATCCTGATCATGGACGAGCCGACGGCGGCGCTTGGCGTCCATGAGACGCAGATGGTTTCCGACCTCATCAAGGAGCTCAAGAAGCAGGGGCTCGGCATCTTCCTCATCAGCCACGACATTCATGATGTGTTCGATCTGGCCGACAGGCTCGTGGTGATGAAGAACGGCAAGCTGGTCGGGAGCGCCCGCACGCAGGACGTCACCAAGGACGAGGTGCTGGGAATGATCATCCTCGGAAAATGTCCGGACGGCGCCGTTCCCGGCCCCGGCGCGTTCATGGATGCCTCCACCGCCGCGTGATGCGGTGCGGCAAGGCGGTTGGACGGCAGGCTTTTTCCGGTCGGGACTTCTCATCGGGAGCGAGTTCCCTTAGGCTTTGCGCATGAACGCGCCGCCGCCCGTTTCCGATGACATGGCCCTGTTTCTGGATTTCGACGGAACGCTTGTCGAGATTGCCAGGACACCCGGCGCGGTCGAGGCGAGCGGAGCGATGATCGCGTGTCTGGAAGGGATCGTCGCCCATCTCGGCGGCGCCCTGGCGATTGTCAGCGGCCGACCCATCCATGAGATCGACCACCATCTCGCGCCGTTGCGGCTTCCCTGCGCCGGTCTGCACGGACTTGAGACCCGGCTGCATCCGGACGACGAGATCGAACGCGCGCCGATCGGCCCGGAGATCGAGGCGCTGAAGGCAGCGCTTGCCGGCAGCGGGTTGCTCGGGCGCGGCGTTTCCATCGAGGACAAGGGCGCGGCCATCGCCGTTCACTACCGGATCGCCCCGGACTGCGAAGATGCGGTCGTGGAGGTGATGCAAGCGGCCGTCGCCGAGCTTCCCGACCTGCATCTCGTCCGCGGCAAGATGGTGGTGGAGGCCAAGCCCGCCTATCGCGACAAGGGCTGGGCGGTCGGAGCCTTCATGGATCTTGCTCCCTTTCGCGGGCGGACCCCGGTCTTCGTCGGCGATGACGTGACCGACGAGGACGGGATCCGCGCGGCCGAAGCCGTGGGCGGCTTCGGGGTGAAGGTGGGAACCGCCGAGAGCCTCGCCCGGTTTCGTGTCAGCGACGTGGCCGGTGTGCGCGACTGGCTGGCCCTCGGCCTTCCGGCAAAGGCACTGGCAAGGACACGATCTTCATGACGTTCGATCGCAAGGCTTCCCTCAATCTCGCGCTGGTCGGCAATTGCTCGATCACGGCACTGATCGACAGGATGGCGCGGGTGGTCTGGCTGTGCCTGCCACGGTTCGATGGTGATCCTGTCTTCCATGGGCTGCTCGGCACCTGCAGCGACGAAAGGGACGGCCTGTTCGCCATCGAACTGGAAAATGCCAGCCGCAGCGAGCAGTCCTATCTGGAAAACACCGCCATCGTGGTGACGCGGATCTTCGACGACGCCGGCAATGCCATCGAGATCACCGACTGCGCGCCGCGCTTCCAGACCAAGGGGCGGATGTTCCGTCCGACGGCGCTCGTCCGGCGGGTACGGCCGATCTCCGGCCATCCGAGAATTCGCGTCCGGTGCCGACCGCGCTTCGACTACGGCGCACGCGCGCCGGAGGTGACCTACGGCTCCAATCACATGCGCTTCGTCGACAACGGCCAGACCGTGCGCCTGACGACGAACGCCTCGATCACCTATGTGCGCGACGAGACGCCGTTTCTGCTGGACGGCCCTGTCTCCTTCTATTTCGGGCCCGACGAGAGCCTGACGCATCACCCCGAAACCCTGTGCCGGGAGTTCGAGGAAGAGACCGCATTGCATTGGCGGATGTGGACCCGCCGCCTCGGCCTGCCCCTCGACTATCAGGAGGCGGTGATCCGCGCCGCGATCACGCTGAAACTGTGCACCTATGAGGAAACCGGCGCGATCATCGCGGCGGTAACGACCTCGATTCCCGAAGCCGCCAACAGCGGGCGAACCTGGGATTACCGCTATTGCTGGCTGCGCGACGCGTTTTTCGTGGTGCGGGCTCTGAACTCGCTCTCCGAGATGGAGACGATGGAGAACTATCTCCGTTACATCAACAACATCGCCTCGATGACCGGTGGCGGTCACGTGCAGCCGCTCTACGGGATCGCGCTGGAGGAGCGGCTGATCGAGCGGACGGTCGATCTGCCTGGGTATCGGGGAATGGGGCCGGTCAGGGTCGGCAATCAGGCCTATGAGCATTTCCAGCACGACGTCTATGGCAACATCGTGCTTGGCGCCTCGCAGGCGTTTTTCGACAAGCGTCTCCTGCGGCAGCCCGGCGTCGACGATTTCGAACGGCTGGAGGTGATCGGCGAGCGTGCCTTTGCCATGCACGACCAGCCCGATGCCGGTCTGTGGGAGCTGCGCACGCGCGCCCGGGTCCATACCTCGTCCTCGCTGATGTGCTGGGCGGCGTGCGACCGGCTGGCCAAGATCGCCCGTCAGTTCGACCGGCAGGAACGGGCGCTGTTCTGGCAGGACCGCGCCGATACCATCCGCTCGGCGATCCTGTCGCGGGGATGGAATGCCGACACCAACGCTTTCGTCGAAAGCTTCGAGGGACGCGATCTGGACGCCAGCCTGCTGCTGATTGCCGAGGTCGGTTTCCTGCCGCCGCAGGATCCGCGTTTCATCGCGACAGTGGAACGCATCGGCGCGACCCTTCGCCGTGGCAAGCATCTCTTCCGCTATCACGCGGCCGACGATTTCGGCGCGCCGGAGAACGCCTTCAATATCTGCACCTTCTGGTACATCGACGCCCTGGCGCGGATCGGCCGCAAGGAGGAGGCCTGCGAGATCTACGAGACGATGCTGGCCTGCCGCAACCATGTCGGCCTGCTCTCGGAGGACACCGACCCGGCAACCGGTGAAATGTGGGGCAACTTTCCGCAAACCTATTCGATGGTCGGGATCATCAATTGCGCCACCCGGCTGTCCGCGGGGTGGGAGAGCCTCGTCTGACACGTGCGCCCGGGGCCCCCGCCAACGGGTTCCACGATCGATGACGGTGCTGTCCGGGCGCTTTCGCCGCTCGGCGCCGAGGCACTCGCCGCGCAACACCACGGAGAACCCAATGTCCAGACTCGTCGTCGTTTCCAACCGTGTCGGTCCGCTCAAGGATACCGGCCGGGCTGGCGGTCTGGCGGTGGCGCTGGTCGATGCCCTGAGCGAGACGGGGGGACTGTGGTTCGGCTGGAGCGGCGAGATCTCCGAGGAGGGAACCTTCGGCACCCTCAAAGAGGGCGGCGGCACGCGCAAGGTGGCGATGGCGACGGTCGACATGGCCCAGGCCGATTACGACGAGTTCTATGCCGGCTATGCCAATCGCACGCTCTGGCCGGTGCTGCATTATCGCCTCGACCTTGCGGTTTTCGACCGACGTTTCGAGGACGGCTATCGGCGGGTCAACGAGCGCTTCGCGACGCGTCTGCGTCCGCTGCTTCAGGCCGACGACATCATCTGGGTGCATGACTACCATTTCCTGCCCTTCGCGGCGGAGCTGCGGGCGATGGATATCGGCAATCCGATCGGGTTCTTCCTGCACATTCCCTTCCCGGCCCCGGAAATTCTGGCTGGCCTGCCCAACGCAGAAAGGCTGGTGCGGCGAATGCTGGCCTATGACGTGATCGGCTTCCAGACGCGAAGGGATGCTGCCAATTTCCGCCGCTTCGCGGTGGAAGAGCTTGGAGCCGTCGAACGTGACGGGGGCGCGCTGGAGGTCGGCGGCGGCACGGTGATCGCCCGCGCCTTTCCCATCGGCATCGATGCGGCCGGCTTTGCCCGGCAGGCGACGACGCCGGAAGCGCGGCGCAACACCGCGCGCATGGAGAAGCTGCTGGCGGGGCGCCAGCAGATCATCGGTGTCGACCGGATCGATTATTCCAAGGGCCTGCCGGAGCGGTTTCGCGCCTTCGGTCGCTTGCTTGAGGACTATCCAGAGAACCGGGGCAGGGTGAGCCTGATGCAGGTGGCGCCGCCGTCCCGCGCCGAACTGGACGCCTATGCGGAAATCCGCCGCGAGCTCGAGGAGTTGACGGGGAACATCAACGGGCGTTTCGCCGATGTCGACTGGACGCCGATCCGCTACATGACCCGGTCCTTCACCCGGCGGGCGCTCGCCGGGATCTATCGCGCGAGCCGCGTCGCGCTGGTGACGCCGCTGCGGGACGGCATGAACCTGGTGGCCAAGGAGTATGTCGCGGCGCAGCGGGCGGAGGATCCGGGCGTGGTGGTGCTGTCGCGCTTCGCGGGGGCGGCGGAGGACATGCCGGAGGCGCTGATCGTCAATCCGCATTCGGCGGAAGGGGTGGCATCGAGCCTGCAGACGGCGCTCAACATGCCGCTGGAGGAGCGCCGCTCGCGCTGGCAGGCGCTCTATGAGCGCATCTGCCAACACGATGCGGCGGCCTGGGCCGGCTCGTTCCTGGAGACCTTGCGCCGCCGTGCGACCATCTGACGGCGCAAGGCTTGACCGAAGCGGGAAAGGGGAGCGGGCCTGCCGCTCTCCCAGAACCCCTCGCGGATCAGGCCATCGTCACTCGGCCGCGTCGACCTTGATCACGCCGCGGCGGATCTGATCCTCCTCGATCGACTCGAACAGGGCACGGAAGTTGCCCTCGCCGAAGCCCTCGTCGCCCTTGCGCTGGATAAACTCGAAGAAGATCGGCCCGATGACGGTCTTGGAGAAGATCTGCAGCAGGATCTTGGTCATGCCGCCGTTCACCACGCCTTCACCGTCGATCAGGATGCCGTGCTTTTTCATCCGTTCGATCGGCTCGTCATGACCGTGCACACGGTCGCGCGACATCTCGTAATAGGTGTCGGGCGGGCCGGGCATGAATTTGAGGCCGTTGTCCGACAAGCGGTCGGTGGCGTCGTAGATATTGTCCGTGCCGACCGCGATGTGCTGGATGCCTTCGCCCTTGTACTTGCGCAGGTACTCGGCGATCTGGCTGGTCTCGTCCTTCGATTCGTTGAGCGGGATGCGGATCTTGCCGCAGGGCGAGGTGATCGCGCGGCTGACAAGGCCGGTGATGCGGCCGTCGATGTCGAAGAAGTGGATCTGCTTGAAGCCGAACAGGTCGCGGTAGAAGTCCCACCACTTGTCCATGTTGCCGCGATAGACATTGTGGGTCAGGTGGTCGAGATAGTAGAAGCCGACGCCTGCCGGGCGCGGATCGCGCTCGCCCAGCCACTCGAACTCGTCGTCATAGGCCGAGCCCTTGGCGCCATAGGTCTCGATGAAATAGAGCAGCGAGCCGCCGATGCCGACGATGGCCGGGACATTGAGCGCCTTGTCGTCGCCGAGATAGGGCATCGCGCCCTTGCTCACCGCATGCTCGAACGCATGACGGGCGTCGACCACACGCCAGGCCATCGAGGGGGCGCAGGGGCCGTGCTCCTCGACGAAGCGCATCGCGTGCGAGCTGGGCTCCGCATTCAGCACATAGGTGATGTCGCCCTGACGGTAGAGGGTGATCGCCTTGCTCTTGTGCCGGGCCACGGGCATGTAGCCCATGCGGCGGAACAGGGCGTCGAGCTTGTCCGGCTCGGGATGGGAAAATTCGACGAACTCGAAGCCGTCCGTGCCGGCCGGGTTGTTTTCGTCGATCCGGGCGGGCGGAGCGTCGTGCGGAAACGGTCCCATGTTGTCCTCCTCTGGAACACGGTCTTGCAAGCTTCGCACAGTATGCGGCCGGATTGATGCAAGGTGCGTGCATTTTGGGTGGCATATGATCTATCTATGCATGAAACATGCATGATAGCGATGGAGGTTGCACAGGTTGACGGATCTGGACTCTTTCGACATTCGCCTGCTCGCAAGCCTGCAGGACGATGCATCGGTCACCAACCAGCAACTGGGCGAGCGGATCGGCCTGTCGGCCTCGCAGGTCTCCCGGCGGCGGCAAAGGCTGGAAGAGGCGGGCGTCATCCGCCGCTACCGGGCCGATGTCGACGCGGCCGCGGTCGGCTTCAGCGTCGTTGCCTTCGTCGGCGTCGCACTCAATGCGCACAGCCGGCAGAACGCCCGCCGCTTTCGCGACCTGGTACGAGCTCTGCCGGAGGTCCAGGAGGCGCATGTGCTGACGGGCGACATGGACTACATGTTGAAGGTCGTGGTGGCGGATCTGGCCGCCCTCTCGCGTTTCATCAATGACGAGCTGCTGCCGCATGACGCGGTGCGCAATGTCCGCTCGTCCATCGCCATGGAGACTTTGAAGGACGACAATCGTCTGCCTTTCGCGTGACGGGCGAACTCCGCCGCTTGCGGCCGGCTCGGCGCCTTCCCATCTGCAGACAGGGCACGGCGATCCGCACGAAACTGCCCGAAGAGACCCGCTGACCGAGGAGTGAAGGCGACCATGTTCGATGCGCGCAAACTGCTGGAGGAGTTTCTGGGGCCGACGGCCGGAACTTCGGGAGGCGGGCAAGGCGGCGGCGGGCCGGACGACCTTCTTCGGCGCGGCCAGGAGTATCTGCGGTCCAACTCGGGCAGCCTTGCCCGCGGGGCACTGGCCGGCGGCCTCGCGGGGCTTCTGCTCGGTACCAAGGGCGGTCGCAAGCTCGGCAAGACGGCGCTGACCTATGGCGGCATGGCGCTGGTGGCGGGCCTCGCCTACAAGGCCTATCGCGACTATCGGGGAGAGGGCGCGACGCCGGCGCCGGTGCTGCCGCCGCCGGACGAGTCTCCGTTCTCGCCGACCAATCAGCCCGGCGGGGAGCAGGACTTCGCCCTGGTTCTGCTGACGGCGATGATCGCGGCGGCGAAAGCGGACGGGCATATCGATGCGGAGGAGCAGCGCAGGATCTTCGACAAGCTGGATACGCTGGCCCTCGACAGCGAGGCCAAGGCTTTCGTGATGGACGAGTTGCGGGCGCCGCTCGACATCGAGCGGGTGGTCAGGGGTGCGAGGAGCCCGGAGGCCGCGCTGGAGATCTATGCCGCTTCGCGGCTTGCCATCGATCCGGATCATCCGGCGGAGCGTGCCTATCTGCAGATGCTTGCCGCTCGCCTCGGACTGGAGCCTGGCCTTGCCGAAGAGGTCGACAGGGCCGTTGCGGAGGTGAACGGCGCGTCCTGACACGGCCGGCGTCTTCTTCTCTCCCGGGTGGGTGTTCCCGCCTTGCCTTCGCTTGCGGCAGCGGGCATCGTTCCGCTCCACGGGGCTAGGCAGGGAGGAACCATGCGCGACCTGGGGGAATGGGACTACGTGGTCGTCGGCGCGGGGTCGGCCGGATGTGTGCTGGCAAACCGCCTTTCGGCCGATCCGCAGGTCAAGGTCCTGCTGCTGGAAGCTGGCGGCAAGGACGATTACGTCTGGATCCACATTCCCGTCGGCTATCTCTACTGCATGGGCAATCCCCGGACCGACTGGGGCTTCAAGACCGCGCCGGAGCCCGGCCTCAACGGCCGTTCGCTCGCCTATCCGCGCGGCCGCGTGCTCGGCGGCTGCTCGGCAATCAACGGCATGATCTACATGCGCGGCCAGGCGCGCGACTATGACGGCTGGCGCCAGATGGGGCTGGAGGGCTGGGGCTGGGACGATGTCCTGCCGCTGTTCCGGCGTGCCGAGGACCATTATCAACTGTCCGACGACATGCATGGCCGGGGCGGCGAATGCCGGGTCGAGGAGCAGCGCCTGTCCTGGGCGATTCTCGATGCGGTGCGCGATGCCTGCGAGGAAGTCGGCATTCCGAAGATCGACGACTTCAACCGGGGAGACAATTTCGGCTCCTCCTACTTTCAGGTGACGCAGCGCGGCGGCATCCGCTGGACGGCGGCAAAGGGATTTCTCAAGCCCGTGGCCGACCGGCAGAACCTGCGGATCGTCACGGGCGCGCAGGTGACCCGGCTGGTGACCTCCGACGGGCGGGTGAGCGGTGTCGAGCTCACTGTCGACGGCACTCCGGCGCATGCCCGCGTTGCGGGCGAGCTGGTGCTGTCGGCCGGGGCCATCGGGTCACCGCAGATCCTCGAACTCTCCGGCATCGGCGATCCGGACGTGCTTGCCCGCCAGGGCATCAATGTGATCGCCGAAAGCCGTCAGGTGGGCAACAACCTGCAAGATCATCTGCAGATCCGCACGATCTTCAAGGTCAGCGGGGCGGTCACGCTGAACCAGCTCGCCTCCAGCCTGTTCGGCAAGGCGAGGATCGCGATGCAATACGCGCTGTCGCGTTCCGGGCCGATGTCGATGGCCCCGTCGCAGCTCGGCGTGTTTGCCCGTTCCGATCCGTCTTTCGAGACTGCGAACATCGAGTATCACGTGCAGCCGCTGTCGCTGGACAGGTTCGGTGAGCCGCTGCACCCCTTCCCGGCGATCACCTTGAGCGTGTGCAATCTGCGCCCCGAAAGCCGGGGCAGCGTGCATGTTGCAAGCCGGGATCCGCTGGCACATCCCGAGATCCGCCCGAACTACCTGTCCACGGCCGGCGATCGCAAGGTTGCTGCCGACAGCATCCGGCTGACGCGGCGTATCATGGCGACGGATGCCATGGCCCGGTTCTCGCCTGTCGAGCATCTGCCGGGTCCGCTGGTGCGCAGCGACGAGGACCTGGCGCGGGCGGCGGGCGATATCGGCACGACGATCTTCCATCCGGTCGGCACCTGCCGGATGGGCGCGGATGAGGCGTCGGTCGTCGATGGGCGGTTGCGGTTGCGGGCCGTTGCCGGCGTTCGCGTTGCCGATGCCTCCGTCATGCCGGCGATCACCTCGGGCAACACGGCGGTGCCGACGATGATGATCGCCGAGAAGGCGGCGGAGATGATCCGCGCGGACCGGCGCGCCTGAGCCTCGACGTTCTGGCCTGTTGCCCCGCGTCCGTGGAGGGGGCGGTGTCGATGGTTCGCTTGCGCTGCAGGAGCAGAGCCAAGCCTCAAACGCAAAGACCCCGACGATGCCCTATCGCCAGGGTCTTTTGCGCGGGGGCGAGATCTGCTCTCGCCCCCGTGTGCGGCTGCTTCAGACGATGCTGCCGAGCTTCATGGCGACGCCCATGTCGCCGGCAACCTTGATCTTGCCGGTCATGAAGGCGGTGGTCGGATTGAGGTTGCCGGCAAGCAGCTCGGCGAGATTGGCCTGCGAGATCGAGATCGTGCAATCGGCGTCCTTGTCCTCGTTGGAGACGCTCGCCCCCTCCACATAAATCACCCCGGCATCGCCGCAGTTGAACTTCACGCTGTCGGAAATGCCGCCGCCGGCCACCTTGCCGCGAATGGTCTGCGTCAGTTCGTCCATCGTCATGCTGTATCCTCCTGTCGACGGTTCGTCCGGTGCCTGCACACAAGCATGACGCTTACGTAATCGTCAAGATGTAACGAGAGACTGGAACCTCTCCGCTGCCGCCGAGCGGTCCGATCGTTCAGTGGTTGTCGCGCGGCAGCCCCTTGGTGGCGGCGATGTCACGATAATTGACGGCCGGCTTCAGGACCATGCCCCTGTCGAACTGGTCGACGATGCCGCGCTGGATCTCCTGCCAGGGGGTCTGGTGCTCGGGAAAGGCAAAGCCGCCAGATGCGGCAAGCTCCGCCCGTCGCCGCTCCAGTTCCGTCTCGTCGATGAGGATATCGGCGGTGCATTTGCGCAGGTCGATGCGCACGCGGTCGCCGGTTTTCAGCAACGCGAGGCCGCCGCCGGCCGCCGCTTCCGGCGAGGCATTGAGGATCGAGGCCGAACCGGAGGTGCCCGATTGCCGCCCGTCGCCGATGCAGGGCATCGCGTGGATGCCGCGCTTGATGAGGGCTGCGGGCGGCTGCATGTTCACCACCTCGGCGCCGCCCGGATAGCCGATCGGGCCGGTGCCGCGGATGAACAGCAGGCAATGCTCGTCGATCTGAAGGTCCGGATCGTCGATGCGGCGGTGATAGTCCTCGGGTCCCTCGAAGACGATGGCGCGGCCCTCAAAGGCGTCGGGGTCGTCGGGATTGGAGAGATAGCGGTCGCGGAACTCCTTCGAGATCACGCTGGTCTTCATGATCGCGCTGTCGAAGAGGTTGCCCTTCAGGTTCAGGAAGCCCGCCTTGTCGATCAGCGGATCGCTTACCGGCCGGATGACCCGCGTATCGAGGTTCTCCGCCTCACGGCAGTTGTCGCCGAGGCTCTTGCCGTTGACGGTCAGCGTCTGCGGGTGTGGCAGGCGGTTCGCCTTCATCAACTCGCCGATGACCGCCGGCACGCCGCCGGCATGGTGATAATCCTCGCCGAGATACTCGCCGGCCGGCTGCATGTTGACGATCAGCGGAACGTCGTGGCCGAGCCGCTGCCAGTCGTCATTGTCGAGCGGCACGCCGAGATGCCGGGCAATGGCGTTCAGGTGGATCGGCGCGTTGGTCGAGCCGCCGATGGCCGAGTTGACGACGATGGCGTTCTCGAAGGCTTCGCGGGTCATGATGTCGGCGGGCTTCAGGTCCTCCCAGACCATGTCGACGATCCTGAGGCCCGTCTGGTAGGCGAGTTGTGCGCGCTCGCGATAGGTGGCGGGAATGGCCGCCCCGCCGGGAAGCTGCATGCCGAGGGCCTCGGCCAGCGAGTTCATCGTCGTCGCCGTGCCCATCGTGTTGCAGTAGCCGACGGAGGGGGCCGAGGAGGCGACGAGGTCCATGAAGCCGGCATAGTCGATCTCGCCGGCCGCCAGCATCTCTCGCGCTTTCCAGACGATGGTGCCGGAGCCGGTCCGCTCGCCCCGGTGCCAGCCATTGAGCATCGGCCCGACCGACAGCGCGATGGCCGGAATGTTGACGGTCGCCGCGGCCATCAGGCAGGCGGGCGTGGTCTTGTCGCAGCCGATGGTCAGTACCACGCCGTCGATCGGATAGCCGTAAAGCAGTTCCACCAGGCCGAGATAGGCGAGGTTGCGGTCGAGCGAGGCGGTCGGCCGCTTGCCGGTCTCCTGGATCGGGTGAACTGGAAACTCGAAACAGATGCCGCCGGCCTCGCGGATGCCCTCGCGCACCCGCTTGGCCAGTTCGATGTGGTGGCGGTTGCAGGGCGACAGGTCGGATCCCGTCTGGGCAATTCCGATGATCGGCTTGCCGGACTGCAATTCCTCCCGCGTCAGCCCGTAGTTCAGGTAGCGCTCGATATAGAGCGCCGTCATGCCCGGATCGTCCGGATTGTCGAACCAGGCGCGGGAACGAAGGGTCTTGGGATCTCTGGTTCTCATGCCGGTCTCCGGTGGCGTGTGGCTACCTATTTGTAATACAATAATCGCCGGATCAATGCCGAGCCCGATGTTTTCAGCCGTCTTTCGCCCGCCAGCGGCGCAACAGCGCGGCATTGGTCACCACCGAGACCGAGGACAGGGCCATCGCCGCACCGGCCAGCGCCGGCGTGAGCAGGCCGAACGCTGCCAGCGGAATGCCGACGACATTGTAGATGAAGGCCCAGAACAGGTTCTGGCGGATCTTGCGAACCGTGGCACGCGAGATGTCGATGGCGTCGGCGACGAGATCCGGGCGGGCGCGCATCAAGGTGACGCCGGCGGTTTCCATCGCCACTTCCGTGCCGCTGCCCATGGCGATGCCGACGCTGGCTGCGGCAAGGGCGGGGGCGTCGTTGACACCGTCGCCGACCATGGCGACGGTGCGGCCCTTGCCCGTCAGTTCGGCGACCGTCTCGGCCTTGCCTTCGGGAGCCACGCCGGCAATGACCCGGGCGATACCGGCTTCCGCCGCGACCGCTTTTGCAACGGCTTCCGTGTCGCCGGTGAGCATCACCGTTTCGATCTTCATGTCGGCGAGCCGGCGCAGCGCGGTCGGCGTCTCGGCACGCAGGGTGTCGGCCATGGCGATCACGCCGACCGCCCGGCCGGCAACGGCAATGCCGGCGCAGGTCTTTCCCTGGGCCTCGAACTCCCGGAAGATCTGCTGCACGAGGAAGGTGTCGACCGCGTGGGTCTCGAGCAGCCGGCGATTGCCGATGAGGACCTGTTCGCCGGCAATGTCTGCGACGATTCCCTGGCCCGCGATGGCGCGGAACTGTCCGGGACGCGCAAGCTGGAGGCCGCGCTCGCGGGCGGCCGCGACGATGGCCCCGGCCAAAGGATGCTCGCTCGGCAACTGGGCGCTGGCGGCGATCAGCAGCAGTCGATCCGGATTGCCGTCGAAGGGGCGAATGTCGGTGACGGCCGGAGTGCCGCGGGTCAGGGTTCCGGTCTTGTCGAAGACGACGGTGTCGACGGAGTGCGCGGTCTCCAGCGCCTCGATGTCGCGGATCAGGATGCCGGCGCGGGCCGCCGCTCCGGTGCCGGCGACCAGCGCCGTCGGCGTGGCAAGGCCGAGCGCGCAGGGGCATGCGATCACAAGAACCGCCACGGTGGCGCCGATGGTTGCGTCAAGCCCCGCGCCCGAGAACCACCAGGCGGCGAAGGTTGCGAGCGCCACGACGACGACGATCGGCACGAACACCGCCGACACCTGGTCCACCAGCTTCTGGACGGGGGCCTTGGAGCTCTGCGCGTTCTCGACGAGGCGAATGATCGCCGCGAGTTTGCTGTCGCCGGCGACGGCGGTCACTTCCACGGTGAGCGCGCCGGACCCGTTGATCGTGCCGCCGATCACCTGGTCGCCGGGCGTCTTCGCCACCGGCAGGCTTTCACCGGTCAGCAACGCCTCGTCCACCTCGCTTGCTCCCTCGCGGACCGTCCCGTCGACAGGCACGCGTTCCCCCGGGCGCACGAGGATGGTGTCGCCGGGAAACAGGCTCTCGACGGCAACGGTTTCGATGTCCTGGCCGGAAACAAGATGGGCGACCTGGGGCTTCAGCTCGCTCAAAGCACGGATGGCGGCGGTGGTCGTGCGCTTGGCGCGCATCTCCAGCAGCTTGCCGAACAGGATCAGGGTCAGGATGACCGCCGAGGCCTCGAAATAGAGATGGCCGGGTTCCTGCGGCCAGGCCAGCACGGTCAGGATCAGGCTGTAGCCATAGGCGGCTGTGGTGCCCAGAACCACCAGGACGTCCATATTCGCACCGCCGCCGGCAAGGGCTTTCCACGCCCCGACATAGAAGCGGCGGCCGACAAGGACCTGCACAAAACCGGCCAGGATCGCCTGAGCCCAGGCCGGTGGCATCAGCATCATGCCGAAGGGGGCTGCCGCCATCGAGGCGACCATGGGGGCGGACATCAGCGCGGAGAAGACCAGAAGCAGCAGGGTGCGCCGTTCGTCGCGGCGGGTGCGGGCGTCGGTCTCGTCCTGCCGGCGCTTCTCGTCCTGCCAGCCGGTCGAGCGCTCGCTGGCTGAATAGCCCGTCGCCTCGATGGCGGAGACGATGTCGCCGGTGGACACGCTGCCATCCGTCTCGATCACCGCGGTTTCGAGCGGCAGGTTGACCGAGGCGCGCAGGATGCCGGGCTTGCGCCGCAGCACCTTCTCGACGCGCGCGGAGCAGGCGGCGCAGGTCATGCCGCCGATGTCGAGATGGACAAGGGCACGGGCGTCGGTCGCCGGCGCGGCGGCCATCGGGGCGATGTCGGGGGCGGCCTGGGTCATCCGCGTGTCTCCGTTGCGGGCGCCCGGCCGCTGGGAGGGCGGCGGCGCCGATGATCTCGACACCGGGTATAGGCCTTCCGGTCGCTGGAAGGTCAAGGGGGCGTCAGGTGCGCCCTTCCTCGACCGCATGGCATGCCACGCCGGTACTGCCGATCTCCCGCAACAGCGGCAGATCCCGCTTGCAGCGGTCATTGGCCAAAGGGCAGCGGGGATGGAAGGCGCAGCCGCTCGGCGGATTGATCGGGTTGGGAATCTCGCCTTCCACCGGGCGCCGGGGCGTGCCCGTCATCTCCAGGTCCGGGATCGCGGCCAGCAGCATCCGGGTGTAGGGGTGGCGCGGATTGCGGAAGAGCTCCCGGCTCTCCGCCACCTCGACCAGGCGGCCGAGATACATGACGCCGATGCGCCTGGCCATGTGGCGAACGACGGCGAGATCGTGACTGATGAACAGGTAGGTCAGTCCGAACTCGTCCTGCAGGTCGCGCATCAGGTTGAGGATCTGCGCCTGCACGGAGACGTCCAGCGCCGAGGTCGGCTCGTCGCAGACGAGGAACTCCGGCTTCGAGGCGAGCGCGCGGGCGATACAGATGCGCTGGCGTTGCCCGCCGGAAAACTCGTGCGGATACTTGGCGCCGTCGCGCGGATGCAGGCGCACCAGCTCGAGAAGTTCGCCGACGCGGGCCGCAATCGCGTCCTCGGAGCTTTCCAGGCGGAAGGCGCGGATCGGCTCGGCGATGATCCGGTCGACGCGCCAGCGCGGGTTGAGGCTGGCATAGGGGTCCTGGAAGATCATCTGGATGCGCCGCCGCAACTCGCGCATCTCCTGCCCCGCCTGGTGGCGGGACCGCATGTCGACGCCGTCGATGCGGATCTCGCCAGCGCTCGCCTCCAGAAGGCCCACCACCATCTTCGCGACCGTCGACTTGCCCGATCCGGATTCGCCGACGAGCGCGAATGTCTCGCCCTTGGAGATGGAGAAGGAGATATCCTGCGCGGCTTTCAGAAAGGCCCTGGGCGAGCGCTCCAGCACCCGGTTCAGCCAGGGCTTGGAGACATCGAAGGTGCGCGACAGGGAGCGGACCTCGACGACGGGACCCGTGTCCGCCACGGCGGGCTGCGCGGCTGTGCTCATCGGCTTGCCTCTTCGCTCTCGAGCAGTTTCCAGCAGGCGGCCTGGCTTTCGCCGGCCGGAATGAGGTCAGGCCGCTCCACCCGGCAGCGGTCCATGGTCAGCGCGCAGCGCGGGTTGAAGGCGCAGCCGGTGGGAATGGAATCGAGCCGCGGCATCGAACCTGGGATCTGCGTCAGCCGGTCGTGATCGCCGGTGAGCGAGGGAATCGCGCCCATCAGGCCGATCGTGTACGGGTGGCTCGGCGACTTGATGACGTCCCTGACCGGCCCGATCTCGGCAATGCGGCCGGAATACATCACCGCCACCCGGTCGGCGGTCTCGGCGATGACGCCCATGTCGTGGGTGATCAGCATCACCGCCGTGCCGTGATCGCGGCAGACGCGCTGCAACAGGCGGATGATCTGCGACTGCACCGACACGTCGAGAGCGGTGGTCGGCTCGTCCGCGATCACCAGTTCCGGCTCGGCGCACAGGGCAAGGGCGATCACGACGCGCTGGCGCATGCCGCCGGAGAACTGGTGCGGATAGGCGGACAGGCGCTGTCCGGCCGCCGGGATTCCGACTTCCTCCAGCAGCGCCACTGCCCGGTCCCGCGCCTGCCGCTCGGAGACCGGCAGATGCGTCATGATCGTCTCGATGATCTGGTCGCCGATGGTGAAGAGCGGATTGAGGCTGGTCAGCGGGTCCTGGAACACCATGCCGATGCGCTTGCCGCGCAGCTTTCGCATCGCCGCCGGCGGCAGATTGTCGATACGCTCGCCCTTCAGGCGGATCTCGCCGCCGGCGATGCGGCCAGGCGGCTCGAGCAGGCCGATCACCGCGGTTCCGGTGAGCGACTTGCCCGCGCCGGATTCGCCGACGACGCCCAGCACCTCGCCTTCGCGCAGGTCGAAGGAGATGCCGTCGATCGCCGTCAGCACGCCGCGGCGGGACGGGAATTCGACCCTGAGGTCTTTCACGGAAAGGAGGGGTTGTCCGGTCATGATCCGCCGTCTTCGTCCGTGTTGATGTCAGCGCAGCTTCGGGTTCAAGGCATCGCGCAACCAGTCGCCGAGCAGGTTCACCGCCAGCACCAGGATGGCGAGCGCGCAGCCGGGGAACATGGCGATCCACCATTCGCCCGAGAACAGGAAATCGTTGCCGATGCGCACCAGCGTCCCCAGCGAGGGCTGGGTGGGCGGAATGCCGACGCCGAGGAAAGACAGCGTCGCCTCGGTAATGACCGCAAGACCCAGGTTGATCGTCGCGATCACCAGCACCGGCCCGATGACGTTGGGCAGCACGTGGCGGATCATGATCAGGAAGGGCGGGATGCCGATCAGCCTTGCGGCCTGGACGTATTCCTTGTTGCGCTCCACCAGCGTCGAGCCGCGCACGGTGCGGGCGAACTGCACCCAGAAGGACAGCGCGATCGAAAAGACCAGGATCCAGAAGGCATAGCGTTCCCGGTCGAGATTGCCGACGAGGGCGCGGGCGACGCCGTCGACCAGCAGGGCGATCAGGATGGCGGGGAAGGTGAGCTGGACTTCGGCGATGCGCATAATGATGGCATCGACCTTGCCGCCGACATAGCCGGCGATCAGGCCGAGCAACACGCCGACGACGGCGGCGAAGAATACCGACAGGAAACCGACGGCGAGCGAGATGCGGGCACCGTAAAGGATGCCGGAAAAGACGTCGCGGCCCTGGTCGTCGGTGCCGAGCAGATAGCTCGGATCATGATACTCCATGCCGATCGGCGGCAGCCGCGCATCGAGAATCGAGATGGTGGCAAGGTCGAAGGGATTGTGCGGAGCAAGCCAGGGAGCGAAGGCGGCACCGATGATGAAAAGAAGCGTGATGAACGCCGACAGCACGGTCACCTTCGACCGCCAGAAGGAGTGGAAGATGTCGCTGTCGAGGACGCGGGCGATCCGGCCGGGAGCGGCCGGCTCTTGCCTGTCCGGCGTCTTGTCGGTGACGGTGGTCATCGTCGCCTCCTAATGGGCTGCACGCTCGACCCGCAGGCGCGGGTCGACGCGGAAATAGAGCAGATCGACGATCAGGTTGATGGTCACGAACAGGAAGGCGATCAGCATGAGGTAGGCCGCCATGATCGGGATATCGACATTCTGCACCGCCTGCAGGAACAGCAGGCCCATGCCCGGCCACTGGAACACCGTCTCGGTGATGATGGCGAAGGCGATGATCGAGCCGAGCTGCAGGCCGGTGATGGTAATCACCGGAACCAGCGTGTTCTTCAGCGCATGGCGGAAATTGATGCTGCGCTCCCGCAGGCCGCGTGCCCGGGCGAACTTGATGTAGTCCGTGCGGATCACCTCGAGCATTTCGGAACGGACGAGCCGCATGATCAGCGTCATCTGGAACAGGCCAAGGGTGATGGCCGGCAGGATCAGCGCCTTGATGCCGCTCCAGGTCAGAAGGCCGGTCGACCACCAGCCCAGTTGCACGACCCCGCCGCGCCCGAAACTCGGCAGCCATTGCAGGGTGACCGCGAAGACGAAGATCAGCAGGATGCCGATGAAGAAGGTCGGCAGCGAGATGCCGATCAGCGAGATCGACAGGAACAGCTTGGACAGCCAACTGTCGCGATGCAGGCCGGTATAGACGCCCATCGGGATGCCGACGAGCAGGGCAAGGACCGCTGAGACGAAGGACAGCTCCAGGGTCGCCGGCAGGCGGCGCCCGATCAGTTCGGCCACCGGCTGGCGAAACTGGTAGGAGGTGCCGAAATCGAACCGGGCGGCCTTGGTGATGAAGCGGCCGAACTGGACGAGGACCGGGTCGTTGAGGCCGAGACGCTCCCGCAGCGCCTCGCGCTGCTCGGGTGTCGTCTCGACGCCGACCATCTGGTTGACAGGGTCGCCGACGAAGCGGAACAGGGTGAACGAGATCAGGGCCACGACAAGCATGACCAAGACGGCCTGCAGGAGGCGGCGGATGGTGAAGGCGAGCATGGGGCCTCTGCGTCAGGTGCCTCGGCCTTTGGCCGTCGGTTCCGGTTTGGCTACGGCGATGGACCCGGTCAGCCGGGCCGATCCCGTGCGCCATCGGTCGGGTTTACCGAAAAAGCTGCAGCCCGGAACAAGGGTCCGGGCTGCAGGACTGGCGGAGGCCGATGCTACTTCTTCACGACCCAGCGGTAGTGGAACTGATCGTCCGCGCGCTGTACGACGTCCACATTCTCGGCAACACCCCAGGCCAGGGCCTGCTGGTGCAGCGGGATGTGGGACACATCCTCGTGGACGATCGTATAGGCCTGGGCGATCAGCTCGTCGCGCGTGGTCGGGTCGTTCTCGACCAGGATCTGGGCCGACAACTCGTCCACCTTCGGATTGCAGTATCCGCCAAGGTTGAAGGGACCACCCTTGCCCTTGTCGTCGCGGCAACCGGTGATGTTGGTCAGCACGTTCCAACTGTCGAAGGAGCCGGGCGTCCAGCCGAGCAGGTAGAACGAGGTATCATAGCCGCCGGAGGCGAGCACCTTGGCGAAATACTGTGCCTTCGGCTGGGCGTTCAGCTCGACCTTGATGCCGACGCGGGCGAGGAAGGAGGCAACCGCCTGGCAGATCGCCTCATCGTTGACGTAGCGGTCGTTCGGGCAGTCCATGCCGACGGAGAAGCCGTCCGCATAGCCGGCCTCGGCAAGCAGGGCCTTGGAGGCTTCCGGGTCATAGGGATGGCGCGTGAACTCGCTCGCGCGCGAGTACTGGAACGGCGAGATGAGCAGGGCCGACGGGGTCGACAGGCCGCGCATGACCTTGTCGCGGATCGCGTCCATGTCGATGGCCTGGTAGAAGGCCTTGCGCACCCGCACGTCCTGGAACGGGTTCTTGCCCTTCACGCTGGAATAGAGCAGCTCGTCGCGCTTCTGGTCGAAGCCGAGGAAGATCGTGCGCAGTTCCGGCCCGGTCAGCGCCTTGGTCTGCGGGCTGTCCTCGACGCGCTTGATGTCCTGCACCGGGATCGGGAACACCATGTCGAGCTCGCCGGACAGGAGAGCCGCAACGCGGGTCGCGTCGGATCCGATCGGCGTGAACTCGACCTTCTCGATGTTGCCGGCGACCTTGTCCCACCAGTCTTCGTTCTTCTCGAAGGTGGTTCTCACGCCCGGCTCGTGGCTGACCAGCTTGTAGGAACCGGTGCCGTTGGCGTGCAGCGAGGCGTGATTCGGGGTCGTGTCGGAGGCCGAGGTGACCTTGGTCGCGTTGTTCTCCTCGGTCCACTCCTTGTCCATGATGTACCAGGTGTCCCATTCGTAGTGGAGAATGGGATTCGGCCCGGTCAGCACGAAGTCGACGGTGTGGTCGTCGACCTTCTCGACCTTCACGTCGGCGCCGATGCGGGTGGTGAGGTCGGAGCCTTCCGAGCGCACGCGCTCGGCGGAGAAGACCACGTCGTCGGCCGTGAAGTCATTGCCGTTGTGGAACTTGACGCCCTTGCGCAGATAGAAGCGCCAGCGGGTCGGTTCGAGAACCTCCCAGCGCTCGGCGAGAGCCGGTTCGATGGTGAGGTCGGGCGCCCGCCGGGTCAGTCCCTCGTAGACATTGCCGAGCGTGCCGAGCGTGAATGTCTCGTTCAGCGAGTAGGGATCGAGCTGGTTCAAGGTGCCCTGGAAGGCATAGCGGAGTGTCTCCGCCGACGCGGCCGTCCCCATCAGCGATGCGATGAGTGCTGCCGTCGCGAGTGTCGTTTTGATGCGCATGGTCCCCTCATGACTTTGTCGTTTTGTCGGATGCCCCGTTTATCGGATGCCCTGTCTGTGGACCGGTGCATCCGGTCCTATCCGACAGACCGCGTTGATGCGGTTCACAAGCCTGCATCTAAGCAATGTCGAAAGCGACAGTCCAGCACGCGCTGGGCGCGAAAGAGAGGAATTGCGGAAGTCGCGACGGAAGCACCATCCCGAGCCCGCGCCATTCCTTGTGCAAGGCTTGCCGTGCACGCCTTGCACAAGCATCGGGCGCCTGTGGATGACCTGAACGTTCGCAGGCAGCCCTGTCCAGGTTGACCTAACGGCACATGTCGGCGATGAGCCGCGACACGAATCCGTCCGCTGCGACGATCTCCGCCGTCTCGATGTATTCGTCGGGCTGATGGGCCTGGTCGATCGAACCGGGACCGCAGACGACCGCGGAAATGCCGCGTTCCTGAAACTGTCCGGCCTCGGTGCCATAGACCACCATGTGCCGGCCGTTGTCGCCGGTAAGCCGGCGGGCAAGCGCTTCGGCCGGCCCGTCCTGCTCCTCGCTGAGGGCGGGAGCGTAGGCGAGCTTCTCGACGGTCACCCCCGTGTCGGCGTGGACGGCGCGCATGCCCGGCTCGACCTCGGTGCGGATGAAGGTCTCCAGCCGTTCGAGCCAGGCTTCCAGCGTGTCTCCGGGGACAGTGCGGATGTCGCAGAAGAAGGAGCAGGAGCGCGAGACGATATTGGCTGCCGTGCCGCCCTCGATCACGCCGCAATGCAGGGTCGTGAAAGGCGGGTCCATGGCAAGGGCCGGATCGGCGGCCCGCTGATTCTCGCGGGTGCGGTCATCGAGCCAGGAGATGATGCGGGCGGCATTGGCGATGGCCGAGACGCCGCGGTCCCACTGGCTGGAGTGAACCGAGTGGCCGCGCACGGTCACACGGATGACCGCTGTTCCCTTATGCGCGGTGATGACGCGCATGTTGCTGGGTTCGCCGACCACGACCATCGACGGCTTGGGGCCGGAGCGCAGCATCGAATCGATCATCGGAGGTGCGCCGATGCAGCCCACTTCCTCGTCGTAGGACAGGGCGATGTGGATGGGACGGGTCAACGGTGCGGCGACCATCTGCGGCACGGCTGCCAGTGCCACGGCGGCGAAGCCCTTCATGTCGCAGGTGCCGCGGCCATAGAGTCGGCCATCGGCCTCGCGCAGGACGAACGGGTCGCTGCTCCAGGCCTGTCCTTCGACAGGTACGACGTCGGTGTGGGCGGACAGCGCCACGCCCCCGTCCTTGTGCGGGCCGATCACGGCGTGCAGCGCGGCCTTGGTGCCGGTGGCGTCGGGCACGCGCCGCGCGGCGATGCCGTGCTCCGCCAGATAGGTTTCGACGAAATCGATGAGATCGAGATTGCTGTTGGAGGAGACCGTCGGAAAGGCAACGAGACGGGCAAGCATTTCCTGGGAAGAATACTGTCGCGACATGGGGGAGACCTGATTCAGGCGGGAGGGGAGCTGTGTCCGGTCAGAGTATCGACCAGGCAGGCCGGCGGGTCGAGAGCGAAAACGTCGAGCGGTTCGCGCCGCCCCCTGACCGCGATCTCGGTTTTCCCGGCAATGTTGCAGGTGTAGCCGGCGGCCTCCAGCACGGCGCTCGAGACGACGAGGCTGTGTCCCAGTTCTTTCGTCGCCGTCTCCAGCCGGCTTGCGATGTTGACGACGTCGCCAAGCGCGGTGATCCGGGCGCTGGCACCGTTGCCGCTTACCGCGCCGATGCGCCCCAGGATCACCGCGCCGGCGTGCAGGCCCATCCCGACCCTGAGCGGCGCGTTCAGTTGCGGTCCCAGTTCGACGTTGAGGCGCTCCATGGTTTCGGCGATGGCGTTTGTCGCTGCGAGCGCGTTGCGACAGCCGGCCTGCAGCCCGTCCTTCATGCCGAAGATCGCCATGACACCGTCGCCGATGAACTTGTCGACATAGCCGCCGCAGGCTTCGACCGCCTTGGCGGTCTCGCCGAGATAACGGTTAAGGAGGAAGACAACGTCGTAGGAAAGCCGGTGCTCGGCAAGGCCGGTGAAGTTCCGCAGGTCGACGAACAGGATCGCCGCCGGCTGTTCGACGCCCCAGTGATAGGCATCGCCGTCCGATCCGGCGACGCGTGCTGCGCCGCTTGCCGGTACCAGGGGCTGGACCTTGAGGGGCGCTTGCGGCCGAACCTGGCACGCAAGGCGAATGTCCTCGCCTGCGCTGATGCGGGCGAGCACCTTCGCTTCGGTCGCGGACGGGGCGGGTAACGTGTCGAGGCCGTCG
The DNA here is from genome assembly GCF_900185725.1 of Stappia sp. TSB10P1A. GTDB lineage: Bacteria > Pseudomonadota > Alphaproteobacteria > Rhizobiales > Stappiaceae > Stappia. Next base: position 33,835 of record NZ_FYAU01000051.1, read on the forward strand.
AGAATGCGGGTCCGGCAGGTCGAGCAGCGGGCGCGGCCACCGCAGACATCGGCATGGGGGATGCCGTTCATCTTGCTGATTTCCAGCAGGGTCGGACCGGGGGCGACCCTCACCAGCCGGTCGCCCGGATAGGTGATCTCGATGGTCTTGCGCGGGCGGCGCAGCAGCGCGCGAACCGCAATGGCGACGAGGGCCATCGCGACCAGTGCATAGAAGCCGTTGCGCAGCGCGGCGATCAGCGGATCCGACCAGACGGCCATCTCCGGCGTCAGAGGAAAGGGCGGGTTTTCTGTCAGGCGAAGACGTCGGGCCGCGTCGATCCAGCCCCAGGAGGCGAGAACGGGGACGAGCAGGGCGACGGCGAAAAGGGCGGGCTTGAATGGACCGTAGCCCGGCTTCGGGCGCAGCCAGAAATGCAGACCGATCATGCCGTGCAGCCAGACCAGCAGCATCAGCAGGGTCTGGTTGAAGACGAGGCCGGGCCACAGGACGCTGAGCACGTTGCGGTAGCTGTCCTCATAGCCGAATCGGTGGGCCAGACCGGCGGTGCCGATGGCATGGGGAATGAGCAGGAAGGGGATCGCCAGTCCCAGCAGCAATTGTGCCCATTGCCATGGCGGCAGGCGCAGGCTCCGCCGGCGGGCGGTCTTCCACAGGGCGAGGGCGACATGCACAAGAAGGGCGGAGAGCAGCAGGATTTCGCCGGGCGGGCTGCGCCACAGGGCTATGAAAACCAGTCGCCCGGTCTCCATCGCCTCGATCGACCAGATGCCGAGCATGTGATTGAGGAAGTGGCTGAACGCGAAGGCGAGCAGAACGAGGCCGCTGGCCAGCCGCAGCCCCTGCCGGATTCCTTGCCCGTCCGCGGATGCGGGCGTCTTTCTCTGTGCCATACAAGCCGCCGTCCGCTCGTCCCGCATCTTGCGGGAAGGTCACGTCTTCAGGAGCCCGGCCTTGACGCTGCAAGTGCCGGTCGCCCATCCTGCGGCGACCCTTGGCGATCTCTCGCCAACCCCTCCTGTCAGGAACCCTGACCATGGCCGCCATGCTCTACGGTATAGCCAATTGCGACACGGTGAAGAAGGCTCGCCGGTTTCTCGACGAGAACGGCCTTGCCTACACCTTTCACGACTACAAGAAGGCCGGTATCGACGAAGGCCTGTTGCGGTCGTTCTTCCAGGCCTTCGGACGGGAAGCGGTGGTCAACACGCGCGGAACCACCTGGCGCAAGCTGCCCGACGAGACGAAAGCTCGAGCCGCCGGCGACGCCGGAGCGCTCGCCGTGCTGCTGGACCATCCGTCCGCGATCAAGCGGCCGATCTATCACGATGGCGACCGCTGGCTGATCGGCTTCGATCCCGCGTCCTGGTCGACGCTGCGCTGAAGTTCGCCTCAGGCTTCGCCATCCGGCGTCCACAGTCGGCCGAGATCGAAGGCGTGCATGTCTTTCAGCAATTCGACGAAACCGCGCGCGGCATGGTCGAGCGAGGCCTCGCCCTTGGCGGCCGTGGCGGCTGAAGCGTTTCCGACCGTTCCGGCCGGGTTGAGGTCCTGCGCCTTCCAGCCGAACTGGGCCGGCCCATGGCCGCGCAGGTGCTTGAACTCGCGCAGGAAGTCGAGCTGGGTCGAGCGGAAGTCTTCTGCCTTGCGCATATGCACCAGATCCGGGCGCAGATAGAGCATCAGCGATGTCTCGATATCGCCGCCATGGATGCCATAGGTGAACTCCTCGTCCGGGAAGACACCGTGCGGCTGGCCGAAGCGCGACCAGCCGGTCGCGGTGACCAGCATGTCGTGCTTCACCCGGAGTTCGCGCGCGACGATGTCGATCAGCGGCACGTTGCCGCCATGCGAGGTGACGAGGACCAACTTGCGCACGCCGGCGCGGAACACGCTTTCGCCGATCTCGACCCAGGCACGGGTCGCCGTCTCCCAGGACAGCGTCAGCGTGCCCGGCGAGGAGATGTGCTCGTTGGACTTGCCGATGGCCTGAACGGGGAGGAACGTCGCCGGCACGTCGCGCGGCAGCAGTTCCAGCACGCGCGAGATCTGGCCTTCGGCAATGCAGGTGTCGGTGAAGACCGGCAGGTGCGGGCCGTGCTGCTCGATCGCCGCCACGGGCAGCACCGCGATCCACGACGAAGTGTCGGCATTGGCGAAGTCGAAGGCGGTCATCTCGTGCCAGAAGCGGCGGGGCAGGTCGGTCATGTCGTGCAGCTCTCGTTGGCGTGGCGGTCCTTGCCGCATGGAAGGGCCGAAGGCGGGGAGACCGGTCGCATCGCCCGGCCTCCTGTCATGTGGGCCCTGCGGGCCGGTCGTCAAAGCGCTTCGAGGAAGCGTTTCGCCGCGGCGCCGTGCTCGGCGCGCAGGCGTTCGATATCGATATGGACGGGACGGCCGTCGACCACCTTCCAGTCGCCGGCGACCATCACCCGGTTCGCCGTATGGGCGCCGCACAGGATCAGCGCGGCGAGCGGATCGCCGGCGCCGGAAAAACGCAACTCGTCCAGCCGGTAGAAGGCAAGATCGGCCTGCTTGCCGACGGCAATGGCGCCGAGATCCTTGCGCCCGAGGCAGCGGGCCGAGCCTTCCGTCGCCCAGCGATAGGTGTCGAAATGGGTCACCGACGCCGCGTCATAGGTCAGCCGGTTGATCATCAAGGCGTGGCGCAGGCTTTCCATCAGGTTGGAATTGTCGTTGGAGGCCGAACCGTCGACGCCGAGGCCGACCGGGCAGCCGGCGGCTTCCAACTCCTTCGTCCGGCACTGGCCCGAAGCCAGCGTCATGTTGGAGGTCGGGCAGTGGCACACGCCGACGCAGGCATGGCCGAGGCGCCGCACCTCGTCGTCGTTGAAATGGATGCCATGCGCCAGCCAGACGCGCTCGTTGAGCCAGCCGCATTCCTCCAGATAGTCGACGGGCCGGCACTGGAAGTGGTGCAGGCAGTAATCGTCCTCGTCGATGGTCTCGCCGAGATGCGTGTGCAGGCGGCAGTCGAAGCGCTCGGCCAGCGTCACGCTCTCGCGCATCAGCCGCTTGGTGACGGTGAAGGGCGCGCAAGGGGCAAGCGCCACCTGGATCATCGCGCCCTCGGACGTGTCGTGATAGCGCGACAGGACCCGTTCGCAGTCGGCAAGGATGGTGTCCTCGTCCTGCACGACCGTGTCGGGCGGCAGGCCGCCGTCCTTCTGGCTGAGGTTCATCGAGCCGCGCGTCACCGTCATGCGGATGCCGAGACGGGTGGCCTCCTCAACCTGGATGTCCATGGCGTTCTCGAGGCCGGCCGGGAAGAGATAGTGATGGTCCGAGGCGGCGGTACAGCCCGACATCAGCAGCTCGGTCAGGGCAAGGCGGGTGCCGAGCCGGAAGGTCTCCGGCGTGACGTTCCTGGCCCAGATCGGGTAGAGCGCCTGGAGCCAGGGGAACAGTTCCTTGTTGATGGCGCTGGGATGGGCGCGCGTCAGCGTCTGGAAGAAGTGGTGATGGGTGTTGATCAGGCCGGGAATGACCACCTCGGACGAGGCGTCATGGGTCTCGTCCACCGGGCTTGACGGCTCCCTGCCGGCCGGTACGAGTTCGGTGATCCGGCCGTTTTCCACCACGATGCCGCGGGCGGCGTTGTCGGCAAGGATGGCGAGCGGGTCCTTGATCCACATGCGCATGAATGTGCGTCCTGTTGTCGGGTCGACCTGCAGGCTTGGATAGCGGCCCGAAGCCGCCCGAGTTCCGCACAGGGAAAAGGGTTGCGTGATTGGCGCCGGCCGAGAGTACCGTCCGGCGCAATTGCAAGCCTAGCAGAGGCGTCGAAGAGCCGGCAACGGGCTCCTGCTGCCGGCCTCGCGAATCACCGCTCGGGTGCGGCGGCGATCACTTCCACCTCGACAACGAATTCGGGTCTGGCGAATCCCGAGACGATCATCAGCGTCGAGGCGGGCGGGGGCGAACCGGTGAACTCGTCGCGTGCCTTCATGTAGCCGGCAAGGTGCTCGCGGCCCGTCACATAGGCGTTGATCCGCACCATGTCGGAAAATCCCATGCCGGCAGCCGCCAGGATGCGGCCGATATTCTCGAAGCACAGGCGGGTCTGACCTTCCACATCGGCCGGCACGGCGCCTTGCGAATCGATGCCGAGCTGACCGGAGCAGACGACCAGCCGGCGGCCCGCCGGGACTTCCACCGCGTGACTGTAGCGGGCAAAGGGCGGGGCCATGTCGGGCGGCGTGATTGCTCTGGTCATCGGACCTCCTGGAGTTAGGCGGGGGCATCGGCCCTGTGCGAAGGCACCGGGCGGCTGCGCGCGTGGCTGGACAGGCATCCTAGCCGCGGCGCATTCCCAACGGAAATGCACCTTCGGATGTCATGCCGGGAAGCCCTGCCCATGATGAAATTTCCGGCGAAGGGGTCGGCCGCAATGCCGCTTTTTTGTGCGCGCAAGCTGGGTTAGTGTCTGCTGTCGATGCCATGACGCGCCGCTTGCGGCGTTTGCCCTGGTTGATTTTGCGACTGTCCTTTCGGCGAAGGCTCCAAAAACGGTTCCGGCCCCTAAAGGATTGTCAAAATCGGCTGGTATCTCAGGGGGCGTGGCACGTCGATTGCTGTGCTTTGAGGAGATGGCTGCAATTTGAGCGTGGCTGATCCTCGATGGCCGATCATACTCGGTCAGCTCAGGCGGATCCCGCTCGCGGGGCGGGGATCGCCGCAAAAAGAACGGGACGGTGGCCCGACGCAGGCCGACGCGAACTTGGACCATTTCTGGAGGCGAACAGCATCATGCGGACAGTATCGAAGAGCGCCCTGCTTGGAGGGGCGGCACTTGCGCTTGTTTCGGTTTCGGCAGGCGGGTCGCTTGCCCAGGAGGCGGTGACGTTCGGCACCAACTGGCTGGCCCAGGCCGAGCATGGTGGCTACTACCAAGCCGTTGCCGACGGCACCTACAAGGCCTGCGGCCTCGACGTCACCATCGTGACCGGCGGACCGCAGGTGAACAACCGGGCGCTCATGCTCGCCGGCAAGATCGACTTCCTGATGGGCGGCAACATGCTGCAGGCGTTCTTCGCCTTGCGCGAGGGCATTCCGATCGTCGTGGTGGCCGCGGACTTCCAGAAGGAGCCGCAGATCATCCTGACGCATCCCGGCAAGTACGAGAGCTTCGAGGCAATGGCCGGTACGGCGCCGCTGCTGATCGGCGACAACGGCTTTGCCTCTTACTATCAGTGGATGATCTCCGAATACGGCTTCACCGTCGAGCAGCGGCGTCCCTACACGTTCAACCCGGCGCCGTTCCTTGCCGACCCGGCGGCCGGCCAGCAGGGCTATGTCACCTCCGAACCCTTCGCCGTCGAGCGCGAGGGCGGTTTCGCTCCCGACATCTATCTGATCGCCGACTACGGCTTCAGCACCTATGCCACCACCGTCGAGACCATGGCCGACACGGTCGCCAACCGTCCGGAGGTGGTGAAGTGCTTCGTCGAAGGGTCGGCGATCGGCTGGTACAACTATCTGTACGGCGACAATTCGGCGGCCAACGAGGCGATCAAGGCCGACAACCCGGAAATGTCCGACGAGCAGATTGCCTTCTCCATCGACAAGATGAAGGAGTTCGGCATCGTCGATTCCGGCGATACCGAGACGTTGGGCATCGGCGCTATGACCGACGAGCGGATGACCGATTTCTACGACAAGATGGTCAAGGCGGGTGTGATCGAGGACGGCCTCGACATCAAGAAGACCTACACGCTCGACTTCGTGAACAAGGGTGTCGGCCTCGACATCAAGAAGAAGCTGACGGGGAACTGACCAGCCTTGTCCACTCACGGAATGATCCGGCCGGCGCGGCCGGCAGTGTCGGGGGGCGCGCTATGAGCGCCTCCTCTTCAGCACCCGCGGGGAGGGAGACCTCCCCGCGGACACCGATCGTCTCGCTGCAGCGGGTGTCGAAGACCTTCGCCAATGCCACGGTGGCGTTGAAGGACATGACGCTGGACATCAACAGCGGCGAGTTCGTCAGCCTGCTGGGCCCCTCCGGCTGCGGCAAGTCGACGGCCCTGCGCATTATCGCGGGACTTTCCAGCCCGACGGCGGGGCGGCTGCTGTGGCCGGACGAACGGCCGGGCGCGCGCGACCACGCCATCAGCTTCGTGTTCCAGGAGCCGACCCTGATGCCCTGGGCGACGGTGTTCGACAACGTTCACCTGCCGCTCAAGCTGAAGGGCAGTTCGGCCGAGACCTCCCGCACCGCCGTCATGGAGGCGCTGGAGATGGTCGGGCTGGAGAGGTTCGCCAGGAGCTACCCGCGCGAACTGTCCGGGGGCATGAAGATGCGGGTCTCCATCGCGCGGGCGCTGGTGACCAAGCCGCGCCTGCTGCTGATGGACGAGCCTTTCGCGGCGCTCGACGAGATCACCCGCTTCCGCCTCAACAACGACCTGCTGCGCCTGTGGGAGGAGTTCGGCTGGACGGTGATCTTCGTGACCCATTCGGTGTTCGAGAGCGTCTATCTCTCCAACCGGATCGTGGTCATGGCGGCGCGGCCCGGGCGGGTCGTGGCCGACCTTGCCGTGGATGCGCCCTATCCGCGGGACGAGACCTTCCGCACCTCGCATGTCTATTCGGACCATTGCCGGAATGCGTCCGAGGCGCTGCAGGCGGCGATGGCAAGCGAAGACGACGATCACCATTGATCGGTGGGTCCGGAGTGCCCGGGCCTTCCGAGTTTCCTGCCGTACAGCCAGAGGACCGACCGCATGACGGCCAACCTGGACACGACTGCAAGCCGGAACGGAGCCGCGATGCCGACGGCCGACCCGGCGGAACTCGCCAAGGCCCGCCGCGAGCGGATCGACCGCACCGCGCGCTGGCTGTTGCCGGTCGTGGTCATGGTTGCCACCATTGCCCTGTGGCAGTGGTATGTCGTTGCCTACAAGGTGCCGCACTACATCCTGCCGGGCCCCGACCGGGTGGTGCAGGCGCTGGTCGCGGACTGGTCGACCCTTTGGCCGGCCCTCCTGATCACCATCGCGATCACGCTCGGGGCGCTGGTCATCGCCACCATCGGCGGCGTCGGGCTCGCGGTGCTCTTCGCCCAGTCGAAATGGGTTGAGATGTCCTTCTTTCCCTATGCGGTGATCCTGCAGGTGACGCCCGTGATCGTCATCGCGCCGCTGATCTTCATCTATGTCCCCTCGAAGATCGCCGGATTGCTGATCTGCGCCTGGATCGTTGCGTTCTTCCCGATCCTGTCGAACACGACGCTCGGCCTGAACTCCGCCGACCACAACCTGCGCAACCTGTTCCAGCTCTACGGTGCCACCCGCTGGCAGACGCTGCGCTATCTGCGCCTGCCCTCGGCGCTGCCCTATTTCCTCGGTGGCCTCAAGATCGCCGGCGGCCTGTCGCTGATCGGTGCCATCGTCGCGGAGTTCGTCGCAGGTACCGGGGGCCTCGGCTCCGGCCTTGCGTTCAAGATCCTCGAGGCGAGCTACCGGCTGAACATTCCGCGCATGTTCGCCGCGATCCTGCTGATCTCGGTCACCGGCATCATCATCTTCGCCAGCCTGAGCGTGCTGTCGCATCTCCTGCTGCGCCACTGGCACGAGAGCGCGATCAAGCGGGACACCTGATGCAATGACCCATGCCATGCCAGATGTTCCAGCAACCGGCAGGGTCCTGCTGGCCAATGCGACCCTGCCGAGCGCCGTCACCGGCGGCACGCTCAACCATCTCGGCGACGGCCTCGGCCGGGCCGACATCCAGATCGAGCATGGCGAGGTCACGGCCATCGCGCCGCCGGGCCTGTTGACAAGCCGCGAGGGGCTGGCGGTCGTCGATCTCGACGGCGGCCTGGTGCTGCCCGGTTTCGTCGACATGCACACCCATCTCGACAAGGGGCATATCTGGCCGCGCCGGCCCAATCCGGACGGGACCTTCGCCGGCGCACTCGAAGCGGTGAAGGCGGACCGGCCGGCATGCTGGACGGCGGCGGATCTGCGCCGGCGCATGGAGTTCGCCCTGCGCTGCGCTCATGCCCATGGCACGGTGATGATCCGCACGCATCTCGACAGCATTCCGCCGCAGGAGGAGATCAGTTGGCCGCTCTTCGCCGAAATCCGGCAGGAGTGGGTGGATCGGATCGAACTGCAGGCCTCGGCCCTCTACGGCGTCGAGAGCCTGCTGATGCCCGGATTTCTCGATCAGATCGCCGATACGGTGTTGAAGACCGGCGGCACGCTCGGCGCGGTCACCTATATGGTCGAAGGGCTGGAAGGGCATATCGATGCGCTGTTCCGCGCCGCCGCCGAGCGCGGGCTCGACCTTGATTTCCATGTGGACGAGACGGCGGACCCGGAGGCGCGCTCGCTTGCGATGATCGCCGAGGGCGCGCTGCGCAACCGCTTCGGGGGACGGATCGTCTGCGGTCACTGCTGCTCGCTGGCGCGCCAGCCGGAGGACGAGGTCGACCGCACGCTCGATCTGGTGGCCGAGGCCGGGATCGGCGTCGTGTCGCTGCCGCTCTGCAACATGTATCTGATGGACCGTCAGGCCGGACGCACCCCGCGTTGGCGCGGCGTGACGCTGCTGCATGAAATGAAGGCGCGGGGCATTCCCGTCGCCGTCGCCTCCGACAACACGCGCGATCCGTTCTATGCCTATGGCGATCTCGACATGATCGAGGTGTTCACGCAGGCGATCCGCACCCTGCATCTCGATCACCCGTCGGGAGACTGGATCCGCACGGTGACGACGACGCCCGCAAGCCTGCTCGGCGACCCGACGCGCGGGCGGATCGACGCGGGCCTGCCTGCCGATCTGGTCCTGTTCCGGGCGAGGACCTGGAACGAACTCTGCGCCCGTCCGTCCGGTCCGCGCCAGGTCCTGCGGGCGGGCATTGCCCTTGACCGGACGCTGCCCGACTATCGAGACCTCGACGATCTGATGGAGCCTTGACGCATGTATGACATCGCCGCGCTGAAGGCCGCCCTTGACGGGATGGCGATCGAGGACAATCCGCAGATCGTGCGGCAGAAGAGCCGTGATTTCTTCTGGTACTCGCCGGTGCTGAAGCGCCAACTGGAGGACGTCACCGCCGATATCGTCGTCAGCGCCCGCAGCGAAGCGGACGTGATCCGCGTCCTGAAGGCCTGCTATGAACTCGACATTCCGGTGACGACGCGCGGCGCCGGAACCGGCAATTACGGTCAGGCGATGCCGCTCTCCGGCGGCGTGGTGCTGAGCCTTGCCGAGATGAACGCCGTTCTGGAGACCGGCCGTGGCTTCGTGCGCGCCGAAGCGGGCGCGATCATGTCGGCCATTGATGACGCCGTGCGCCCGACGGGGCAGGAGTTGCGGATCCATCCCTCCACCTACCGGACGGCAACGATCGGCGGCTTCATTGCCGGCGGCTCGGGCGGCATCGGCTCGATCAACTGGGGCGGACTCCGGGATTTCGGCAACATCCTCTCGCTGAAGGTCGTGACGATGGAGGCGGAGCCGCGGGTGCTGACGCTCTCCGGCGCCGACCTGCACAAGGTCAGCCATGCCTATGGCACCAACGGCATCATCACCGAGGTGAGCGTGCCGCTGACCGCCGCCTATGACTGGGTCGACGTGCTGGTCGGCTTCGACGATTTCGCGGGCGCGGCGCGCTATGCCAATGCGCTGGCCAATCAGGACGGCATCCTGACCAAGGAAATCGCTCCCATCGCGGCGCCGCTGCCGCATGACTATTTCCTGCGGCACCGCAAGTTCCTGCGCTCCGACCAGTCGGTTTGTGCCGTGATGGTGGCGCCCTTCGCGATGGATGCCTTCGATGCCTTCACCCGGCGCCAGGCGGGCGCGGGGATCCTCTACCGCTCGGATCTGGCGAGCGAGGAGGAGAGCAAGGGGCTGCCGCCGGTCTACGAACTGACCTGGAACCACACGACCCTGCGCGGCCTCAGGGTGGATCCGACGATCACCTATCTGCAGGTGCTCTACCCCTTCCCCGATCATGTGCAAAAGGCGGTGAAGCTTTCGCAGATGCTCGGCGACGAGGTGCCGGCGCATCTGGAATTCGTGCGCTTCGACGGCAAGATCACCTGCTTCGGCCTGCCGGTGGTGCGCTATACGACCGAGGAGCGGCTCAACGAGATCATCCGCATCCACGAGGATCTCGGCTGTCCGATCTTCAATCCGCACCGCTACACGCTGGAAGAGGGCGGGATGAAGCAGACCGACGCGGTACAGCTTGCCTTCAAGGGGGAAGCGGATCCGAAGGGGCTGCTCAATCCGGGCAAGATGATCGCCTGGGAGAACCCGGATTTCGACTTCTCGGCCGAGCAGACCTTCCTGTTCCCCGGCCTGGCGCGATAGGCCGGATCGCATGCGCGTGCTGCTGATCCATGCGCATCCGGTGGAGGAGAGCTTCTCCGCCGCGCTGAAGGACGAGGCCTTGCGGGTGCTCGTGGCCGCCGGCCATTCGGTCGAGGTCTGCGATCTCTATGCAAACGGCTTCGACCCGATCCTTAGCCGCGAGGAGCGGCTTTCCTATCACGATCTCGATCGCAACCGGGAACCGGTCGCGGACTATGTCGCTCAGGTGCTGCGGGCGGAGGCGATCATTCTCGTCTATCCGGTCTGGAATTTCGGCTTTCCGGCGATCTTGAAAGGGTATTTCGACCGGGTGTTCCTGCCGGGGGTCTCGTTCCGGATGCGGGAGGGCAAGGTGGTGCCCAACCTCCAGCATGTGCGCAGGCTTGTCGCGATCACCACCTATGGCGGCAGCCGGCTGCGGGCTTTCCTGGTCGGCGATCCGCCGCGCAAGCTGGTCTGCCGGGTGCTGCGTGCCCTGATCGCGCCGACCGGGCGGCTCTCCTATCTTGCGCTCTACGATATGAACAGGATCGACGCGGCCGGCCGCTCGGCTTTCGTCGCACGCGTGACGGCGCAACTCGAGAGGCTTTGATGCGCGTTCTTGTGATCTTCAGCCACCCCGCATCGGACAGTTTCTCGGCGGCATTGTGCAAGACGGCCATGGAAACGCTCAACGCTGCCGGCCACGAGACGCGCCTTACCGACCTTTATGAGCAGGGCTTCGATCCCGTGATGCACGCGGGCGAATGGCGACGCTATGCCGATCCGGCCGTGAACCGGGATCCGGTTGCCGATCATGTCGACGACCTGCTGTGGGCGGAGGCGCTGCTGTTCATCTATCCGACCTGGTGGTACGGCCTGCCGGCGATGCTGAAGGGCTATCTCGACCGGGTCTGGATCCCGCATGTGACGTTCGATATTCCCACCGAAACCAGCGGGACGCGGCCGCGCATGCAGCACATCCGCAAGATCGCCGTGGTGACGACCTGCGGCGCCTCCTGGCTAATCTCGAAGATTGTGGGCGAGCCGGGCCGCAAGACGGTGTTGCGCGGCATTCGGCTTCTGTGCCACCCGCTGTGCCGGGTCCGGTATCTCGCCCATTACAAGATGGATACGTCCACTGCGGAGAGCCGCGCGCGCTATCTGGCAAAAGTGAAACGCTCGCTTGCGAGCTGGTAAGCCGTCTTGGGAGCCGGCGCGCCGCTCCGGGCGATGGCACAGGTTGCTCGCCTTCGGACAATTCCTCTTTGATTCCCCACCGTTCAGGTCGCATTATGCAGGCGTGTGCCGTGCACCCGCTGCCCCGCATGCCGGGCAGGAACACGAGTTTCGTTCGCTGTCATCAAGCTTTCATTTGCCGGCATTAGAAGGCGAAACATGGCGTTCAATTACAAAAAGAGCGTGACGTTTCGCCTGGCGCAAACCGCCAAGGCCCATCGTTCGCGCGCAGGCATCCACCTCTCCCGGATCGGTCTTCATCCGGGCCAGGAAGCTGTGCTCAAGATCCTGTCCGAAAACGACGGACAGACCATGAGCCAGCTCGCGGCCGTGCTTTCGGTGCAGCCGCCGACGGTCACCAAGATGGTGACCCGGCTCTCGGCTCAGGGTTTCCTGCGCCGGGCGGCCTCGGAAACCGACGGGCGTCTTGCCCGCGTCTTCCTCACGGACGAGGGCAGGGCGCTGGTCGAGACGGTCGACCGGTCGTGGAAGCGGCTGGAACGGGAGGCGCTTGCCGGCCTCGACGAGAAAGACCGCAAGAAGCTGCGCAAGCTGCTTCGGCAGGTGGAAAAGAACCTCGGCTCGCGCATGGTCGAAGAGGTCGACCTGGAACTCGACGAAGTCGATTGACGTGCCTGCCGGATGGGTGTGGTTGCTCCTGTCGTCTCCGCCGGAGAGGACTTGCTGTCGTTCGGGCATCCGCCTCGCCGATCTGCGCCTGCCGGTCGGCCGGGTTGCTCTCAGCGCATAGCCGGTGTGCAATTCCGCGACATGACAAGTCGCAAGATTCCCTGATCTAGTCTAATTAATAGGACAAATGCACGATTCCGGTCGTGATCGATGGAGTGCGCCGACCGACGGCCCCTGTCGACAGGCGAGTGAGGGCACATCTTGGATTCCTTGCAGCGGGCGGCCAGCGGCTGGGCCCGGCTCATCCCCGAGCGTTTCGTCGGCATCGCGCTGATCTGTTTCGCCTTTCTGTGTTTCTCCTGCCTCGACACGACGGCCAAGTATCTCGGCCAGTTTCTGCCGACGGAGCAGGTCGTGTGGATGCGTTTCATGACGCATATCCTCTATGGCGTCCTGCTGTTCCGCCTTTGGCGGATGCCGCAGGTGCTGCATACGCGCCGCTGGGGACTGCAGATCCTGCGAGCCCTGTGCCTGCTTGGATCGACCGCCTTCAACTTCTTCGCGATCCGCTACATGCAATTGGCCGAGACGGTGTCGATCATGTTCGCAGCGCCGTTCGTGGTGACGGCGCTGGCCGGGCCGCTGCTCAACGAATGGGCCGGCCTGCGCCGCTGGATCGCGATCATCGTCGGCTTCATCGGCGTCCTGGTGGTCACCCGTCCGGGCTTCGGCGAGATGCACTGGGCAGCGCTGCTGTCGGTCTGCTCGATGCTCTGCTACGCGATCTACGTGCTGACGACGCGCATGCTGACCCAGACCGATTCGCCCGTCGGCATGCTGATGATCTCGGCCATTGTCGCGGCCGCGGCGATCTCGCCCTTCGGCATTTCCGCGTGGCAGACCCCGTCGAGCGTCTGGCACTGGGTGTTGCTGCTGTCGACCGGCGCCCTTGGCGGCATCGGCCATTTTGCCCTGATCCGAGCGCATATGCTGGCGCCCGCCCCGGTGCTGGCGCCTTTCATGTACACGCAGATCCTCTGGATGGTCGCGCTCGGCTATCTCGTCTTCGCCGACGTTCCGACCGTCTACACGGTGACCGGCGCATCCATCGTCACCGCCTCCGGCCTCTACATCCTCTATCGCGAGCGCAAGATCTCCCGTGCCGAGGTCGCCGCCGAGGCGGCCTCGCAGGGGCGGGGGTAGGACATCTTGTGCGGCGACCGGCGATGGGTAATCCTTCAATCGATTAAGGTCGCCGTTCGGCGGCCCGAACCGAGGGGCGGAGCGTGAGCGACAGATCTTCGGGACGCCGGGGCCGCCCGAGCGCAACGGTGGCAGTGGTGCCGGCCGGTGAGGACAGCGGCAGCGCGATTCTGCCCGCCCCCGCGCGTACACTGGTGCGGCGAATCACACTGGGCGACATGGCGGCGGAGCTGAAGGTGTCGACGGCGACGGTCTCGCTGGCCCTGCGCAATTCGCCGCTGGTTGCCTCCGAGACGCGTGAGCGCATCAAGGCGCATGCCCGCAGCGTCGGCTATATCTACAACCGCTCGGCCGCTGCCCTGCGCACGGCGCGCTCCAACATGGTCGGGATTGCGGTTCACGACATCCTCAATCCCTATTTCGCCGAAGTCTTCCGGGCGCTGGAGGATGAACTCGGGCGCGAGCAGCAGGTCGTGCTGATCTGCAATCATCGCGACGACGTGCGCCGCCAGCGCGGCTTTGTCGACAGCCTGCTGCAACACCGTATCGACGGGCTGGTGCTGTGCGCGTCCGTCGACACCACCGCCGCCGAGATCAACCAGTTGGTGGAGACCGGCATTCCGGTGACGCTGATCTGCCGCGACGTCGAGGGCGCGCGTGCGCCGGTGGTGCGCGGCGACGACGTTGCCGGCGGGCGGATGCTGACCGAGCATCTGATCGCGCAAGGCCACGAGCGGATCGCGATGGTCGGTGGCAGGCGGCGCAGTTCGGCCGGGCGCGACCGCAATCTCGGCTGGCGACAGGCGCTGGAGGAAGCCGGACTCGATCCGGCGGCGCAGGTCGACATTCCCGAACTGATGACCCAGGCGGACGGCCGCGAGGCAGTGCCGGCGCTGCTTGCCGCCCGTCCGCAGCCGACCGCCGTGTTCGGTTTCAACGATCTGATCGCCTTCGGCCTTACGGCGGCGCTGAAGCGAAGCGGCGTCGAGCCGGGCACGGGCATGGCGATCGGCGGGTATGACGATACCGATGGCGCCGCCGGCGGCTCGCCGTCGCTGACATCGGTATGCAACAACCCGGCCCGGATCGGCCGCGAGGCCGCCGGCCTGATCCTGCGCCAGATCGGCGGGGAGACGGTCGGCGACGAGCGCCGCCTGATCGAACCGAGCCTCACCGTCCGCGAGAGCACGCCGCCACCGCGCGGGGGCCGGTCCGGCTGACCATATCCACCATCCGTCACATGCAATCTGACAGGGAGAGAGACACAATGGCGCTGGCCGAAATCCTCATGCTCGGGCGGATGCTGCCGCTCGTGGAGACGAGCCTCGACAGGCACTTCACCGTCCACCGGGTGGCGGCGGGCGATGTCGCGGACCTGCCCGAGGATCTCTGCGCCCGGGTGCAGGCGGTGGCGGGCGGGGCACATGTGCCCGTCAATGCCGCGCTGATCGACCGCCTGCCGGCGCTGGAGATCGTCGCCAATTTCGGTGTCGGCTACGATTCCGTCGATGCTCGCCATTGCGCGACGAAGGGCATCTGCGTCACCAATACCCCCGACGTGCTGAGCGAGGAGGTTGCCGATACGGCGATGGCGCTGCTGCTGATGGCGGCGCGCGAACTGCCGGCGGCCGAGCGCTATCTGCGCGCTGGCCAATGGGTCGCCAAGGGTCCCTATCCGCTGACCCGCGCCACGCTGCGCGGGCGCAAGCTCGGCATCCTCGGCCTTGGCCGCATCGGCAAGGCGATTGCCGTGCGGGCCGAGGCGTTCGGGCTCGAGATCCACTATCACGGGCGCTCGCGCCAGCCGGACGTTGCCTATCACTATCACGAGACGCTGCTGGGCATGGCCGAAGCCTGCGACACGTTGATGGTCGTGGCGCCCGGCGGCGCCGCAACGCGGGGCATCGTCAACGCCGAGGTGCTGAAGGCGCTGGGCTCCGAGGGCATCGTCGTGAACATCGGCCGCGGCACGGTCATCGACGAGCCGGCGCTGGTCGCGGCCCTGCAGGATGGCACCATCCTGTCTGCCGGCCTCGACGTGTTCGAGGACGAGCCGCGGGTGCCGCAGGCGCTCATCGACATGGAGCATGTCGTCCTGCTGCCGCATGTCGGATCTGCCTCGCAGCACACCCGCAACGCCATGGGGCAACTCGTCGTCGACAACCTTCTGTCCTGGTTCCGGGACGGCAAGCCGGTTACGCCCGTCGCCGAGACGCCTTTCGCCAGAAAGGTTTAATCAAGCTTAACGAAGCGTTAATCGGTTCAGTCGATCCTGTTCGTGTCGTGGTCGGGTGTGGTGGTCCGGATGGTACCGGTTTCCCCTCCGCGCCCCGGCTCTCCCGGATGCGCCACTTGCGCAAGGTCAGGAACAGGATCGGGATCATGGCGCTTTACATGCAACGGATCGGCGTTCTCGTCGCCGTCACGCTGTTCTCGCTGGTGTTCTTCGGCACCGGCCTGACGGGCGCGCAGCCGGTCGAGGCGCGCGTCGCCGGACAATGGCAGCTCATCGACGAGGTGTCGGGTGCGGTGTGCCGGCTTCATCTCAAGGCGGAGGAGGCAGGTGGCGCGTTTCCGCGCGATGCCTTCCGGGCCGACATGACCTCCTGCACGAGCCCGGTAGGGGGCGAGCTGCCGCAGCTTGGCTGGCGTGTGCCGCCGGAGGGCGGCATCGAGTTCGTCCTTGCCAATGGCAGCGTGCTCGCCGCCTTCGATGTGGGGGAGAGCGAGGGGCTCGCCTCGGTGGCGCCGGCCGGCGCCTTCCTGCTGCTGGTGCCCGAGCGGGCAGTGGCGCTGTCGGCGCTCATTCCGACAGCGCATTGATCCGGCTCGCCTGGAGCTTTACCTGGCTCCGTTCGACAGGAACTCGTCCATGCGCTTCAGCGCGCGGGCGATGTTTTCGGCCGAATTGGCGTAGGACAGGCGGATATAACCCTCGCCAAGAATGCCGAAATCCGGTCCGCCGATCGTGGCAACACCGGTCTCCTCCAGCAGGGCGCTGGCCAGCGGCTTCGCCTTCCAGCCGGTCGCGGATATGTTGGGGAAGGCATAGAAGGCGCCCATCGGCGTGCGTGCGCTGACGCCGGGAAGGGCGTTCAGCCCGTCCACCACCAGCTTCCGGCGCTTGTCGAACTCGCGCATCATCTCGGCGACCGCGTCCTGCGGGCCTTCCAGCGCGGCAAGGCCGGCATACTGGGCCGGTGCGTTGACGCAGGACCAGCAGTTGACCGCCAGCTTGCGCGCCTTGTCGATCAGCGCCTGCGGCCACACCGCGTAGCCCATCCGCCAGCCGGTCATGGCATAGGTCTTCGACCAGCCGTCGAGCAGGATCAGCCGGTCGCGGATCGCCTCGAATTCCAGCAGCGAGGTGTGGACCGCCCCGTCATAGGTCATCTGGCCGTAGATCTCGTCCGACAGGATGGCAATGTCGGGCCGGTCCGCGAGCCCGGCCACCAGCTTCTCGATCTCGGCGCGCGGCGTCACGCCGCCGGTCGGGTTGGCGGGCGAGTTGAGGATGATCAGCCGGGTCTTCGGCGTCAGCAGGCCGAGCGTTTCCTCGGCCGAGAAGGCGAAATCGTTCTCTTCGCGGATCGGCACCGGCACCGGCGTCGCGCCGGTGAACTCGATCATCGAACGATAGATCGGGAAGCCGGGATCGGGGTAGAGGATCTCGGCGCCCGGCTCGCCGAACATCAGGATCGCCATGAACATGGTGACCTTGCCGCCCGGCACGACGACGATCCTGTCGGGGTCGACCGCGACACCGGTGCGCTTCTCGACATCGGCGGCGACGGCTTCGCGCAGGGGCAGGATGCCGGTCGCCGGCGTATAGCCGTGATGGCCGTCGCGCAGCGCCTTCACCGCGGCTTCGACAATATGGTCCGGCGTGCGGAAATCGGGTTGGCCGATGCCCAGATTGATGATGTCCTTGCCCGTGCGGGCGAGTTCGGTGGCGCGCGCCAGCACGGCGAAGGCGTTTTCCTCGCCGATCCTGTTGAAGCCTTCGATGGTTTTCAGCATGGGTCCTCCCGGTGCCGCGCGGCAATATCGCCACGTGGCATGGTCATGATAGGGTTGTCGAGGCCCTTGATATCGTGGGCTCTGCCCTCGTGGAAGGGGATTGGCGGCGGGCAGGGTCGACCGTCTCATGGGATTTTCGGAGTTATAAGTGAGCAACGTCGCGCATCTGAACACACCCGTCGGCCTGCTCGAAATCGAGGCGGAGCGCGACGCCATTGTGCGCGTCGGCTGGGGGCGCCGGCGCGATCCCTCACCGACGCGGCTGCTGGAGGAGGCGCTGGATCAGCTTCGCCGGTATTTCGAGGGCAGCCTGACGCGGTTCGACCTGCCGCTGGCGCCCGCCGGCAATGATTTCCAGCAGGCGGTGTTTCGCGAGCTGCTGGCCATTCCCTATGGCGAAACGCGCAGCTATGGCGATCTGGCGGCCCGGCTGTCCACCTATGGACAGCCGGTCGGCCAGGCCTGCGGCGCCAACCCGATCCCGGTGATCATTCCCTGCCACCGGGTGCTGTCGGCCAGCGGGCTCGGCGGCTATTCGGGTGAGGGCGGCAGCGAGACCAAGATCGCTCTTCTCAAACTCGAGGGCGGGTTTCCCTTCCTGCTGTAGCCGTCTGCGGAGCGGTGTTGCGCGCCGCGCTTTGCCAAGGCGCGGAAAATTCGCTACTGCGATGGGTAACGCACCCCATATTCACGGGAACGCGCGGCAGGCGATCCTCGCCGGGCCGCGCCCAAGTCAGACATAGGCAAGCCCATGACCCTATCCCAGGACAGCAAGATCCCCGTTACCGTGCTGACGGGCTATCTCGGCGCCGGCAAGACGACGCTGCTCAACCGTATTCTCAGCGAGAACCACGGCACCCGCTATGCGGTGATCGTCAACGAGTTCGGCGAGATCGGCATCGACAACGAGTTGCTCGTCGAATCCGACGAGGAAATCTTCGAGATGAACAACGGCTGCATCTGCTGCACCGTGCGCGGCGACCTGATCCGCACCGTCGAGAACCTGATGAAGCGCAAGGGCAGCTTCGACGCCATCGTGGTCGAGACCACCGGCGTTGCCGATCCGGCCCCGGTCGCGCAGACCTTCTTCATGGACGAGGATGTACGCGCCAAGGCCAAGCTCGACGCGGTCGTCACCGTCGTCGACTGCCGCCACGTGCTGCAGCGGCTGGCCGACACGGAGGAGGCCGAGGACCAGATCGCCTTTGCCGACGTCATCCTGCTCAACAAGACCGACCTGGTGACCGCCGACGAGTTGAAGGCGGTGGAGAGCCGCATCCAGTCGATCAACCCGTATGCCAAGCTGATCCGCAGCGAGCGCTGCGCGGTGCCCCTGGACGAGGTGCTGAACCGGGGCGCCTTCGACCTGGAGCGGATCCTGTCGCTCGATCCGCATTTCCTGGAGGAGGCGGAGCACACGCATGAATGCGGGCCGGACTGCGACCACGACCATCACCATCACGACGGCCATGACCATGACCATGACCACGATCACGGCCATGGTCATCACCACCATCATCACGACCATGACGCGCCGCATTCGGTGAAGAGCGTGTCGATGACGGCGGGAGAACTCGATCCGCAGGTCTTCTTCCGCTGGATCGGCGACATGACGCAGGTCAACGGGCCGAACATCCTGCGCCTCAAGGGCATCATCGCCTTCCGGGATGACCCGCAGCGTTATGTGGTGCAGGGCGTCCACATGATCCTGGAAGGCGACCATCAGCGCGACTGGAAGGACGGGGAGCCGCGCCTCAGCCGGCTGGTGGTAATCGGTCGAGAGCTCGATTTCGATGCGCTCGAGATCGCCTTCAAGGCCTGCGAGGCCTGAGCGACATGGTCTCGGTCGCTCCGCTTGACCTGAGCGGTTTCGTCGTGGCGGCTGCCTTCCTCAAGGGGCAGCCGGCCTTTGCCTCCGGCGATGGTGCCGTCCTTCTTCTCACCGATGCGGGCGAGCGTCGCATTCGCCTCCATGACGGCGGCTTGCTCGTCGCCTGCCGGACGCTGGAGGGCGATGCGCTGCTCTCCGGCGGTGACGACGGCACGGTGCGCCGGCTCGGCGCCGATGGCACTGTCGAGACGCTCGCCGAGATGCCGCGCAAATGGATCGACCTGCTTGCCGCCGGGCCGCAGGGCAGCCTCGCCTTCGGCTCGGGACGCAGTGCCATGGTTCGGCAGGCCGACGGCAGCGTGAAGGACTTTTCGCAAGCCCGCGCAGTCGGCGGGCTCGCCTTCGCGCCCAAGGGACTGCGGCTCGCCATCGCCCGATATGACGGGGCAACGCTGCAATTCGTCAACACCGCCGCCGCACCTCAGCAGCTTGAGTGGAAGGGCGCGCACAAGGACGTCACATTCTCGCCGGACGGAAAGTATCTGGTGACGACCATGCAGGAGAACGCGCTGCATGGCTGGCGCCTCTCCGACGGGCAGGACATGCGGATGACCGGATATCCCGGAAAGGTCCGTTCGATGAGCTGGTCGGCCAAGGGACGGTATCTTGCGACCTCCGGCGCCAATGCCGCGATCCTGTGGCCCTTCTTCGGCAAGAGCGGGCCGATGGGCCAGCAGCCGCTGCAACTTGGGGCTCGTGGCGACCAGATGGTGACGCGGGTCGCCTGCCATCCGGATGAGGATGTGGTGGCGATCGGCTATCAGGACGGGCTGGTGCTCTTTGCCCGGTTCTCCGACGGCGAGGAGTTGCTGGCCCGGCGACCGGGGGCGGGGGCGGTGAGCGCGCTGGCCTGGGACGACGGCGGCACGCGGCTTGCCTTCGGCACGGAGGCGGGAGAAGCGGGATTGATCTCGCTTTAGGCGCAACGCAAGGGAGGGTCGGGAGATGATCGCTCGCACCATGGCGCTGGCCGCCGCGCTTCTTGGCGGCGTCACCACGTCCCAGCTTCCCGAGTTTGCCCAGCAATACCGCCAGCGTCTTGGCGGGGCCATCGATGCCCTGACCCAGGTGGTCGAGGAGTTTCGCGCCGACGCCGCGGCTCATGGCCTGACGGTGGGCGCGGCCATCGACAGGCTGGAGGGCTCCGCCGACCGGCTCGTCGCTGCCCAGGGCGAGCGGGCGCAGCGGGCACTTGACCGTCTCGATGGACTGAGGCGGCAGCAGGACGCCTTTCGCGAGGCGGGGCCGTTCGGCCGGCTCATCGTGATGGCCCGCGATCTCGATCCGCAGATTGCCAGCCGCGCCTTCGAGGATTTCGAGCCGGCGGTGCCGGCGACGATAGAGGGCGCGGTGGCCGCCGGTGGCGGTTTCCTGTCGGTGCTGTTCGGCGCCGGCCTCATCGGCCGGGCGGCGCGGCGGTTTCGCCGCCGGCGGAATGCCTGACGCAAGCGCGCGGGCAGAAGAGGGGACAGCATGGACACGCTCAGCCGGATGCGCTGCTTCCTGAAGGTGGTGGATGCGGGCGGTTTTTCCGCTGCCGCGCGCGAACTCGGCCGCTCCAAGGCGCTGGTCTCGAAATATGTCGGCGAGCTGGAGGACGAACTTGGCGCAAGGCTGCTCAACCGTACCACCCGCCAGATCTCGATGACCGAGGTCGGCCACGCCTTCTACAAGGAGGCGAGCGATATCCTCACCCGCATCGACGACCTCAAGGCCTCTATCCAGAACACCCATCAGGAAGCCCGAGGCACCTTGCGGATCTCGGCCCCGCGCTCGATGGGCGACGATTTCCTCAATCCGGCGATCATGGCCTTTCTCGCCGCCGAGCCGCAGATTTCAGTCGACCTGCGGCTTGAAGACCGCTTCGTCGATCTTGTCGAGGAAGGGTTCGATGCGGCGATCCGGGTGGCGGAACTGACCGATTCCAGCCTGATCGCTCGCAAGCTTGCGCCGTTTCGCGGCGTGGTCTGCGCCTCGCCGGAGGCGATTGCCCGGTTCGGCCGACCGCAGCACCCGCAGGACCTGGCGAACCTGCCCTGCATCATCGACAACAATTACCGGTTCCGGAACAACTGGCAGTTCCAGGTGGAGGGGGGGCGCATCAGCGTGCCGGTGAAGGGACGGGTGGAGGTCAACAGCGCAGAGGCAGCGCGCGCCGCGGCCGTCGCCGGTCTCGGCTTTCTGCGCATTCCCTATATCTTCGTGCACCGCGAGCTAGCGGACAGGCGCCTCGAACCGCTGCTGGAGGGGTTCCATCCAGAGGGGCAGGCGATCTATGTCGTCTACCCGCATCGGCGGCACCTGTCGGGCAAGGTGCGCGCCTTCGTCGATTTCATCGGCGAGTGGTTCGCCGAGCGGCGGCGGCAGGGCGAGGTCTGCTGAACCCGCGCCTGCCTGGTCCCGTGCCGCTGTTCAGGCGGCGGCCAACCGCTCCTCGGCCAGCGTGTCGGCCACCTTCTGCGTCGGCAGCGACAGGCGTTCGGCCCGCTCGAAGATACGCGTCAGCGTCCCGTCGATCGCCTCGACCTTCCGGCGAACCAGCGCATCGTCGCCGCCGGGCGTTGCCAGCGCGATGGAGATCACGCCGCCGGCATTGATGGCATAGTCCGGCGCATAGAGGATGCCGCGCTGGCGCAGGGCTTCGTCATGGCGTTCTTCGGCGAGCTGGTTGTTGGCGGCTCCCGCGACGATCCCGGCCCGGATCTGCGGGATCGTGTCGTCGTTGAGCCCGGCGCCAAGAGCACAGGGGGCGAAGACGTCGACCTCGGCTGCATGGGCGCGATCGGCATCAATTGCCTCGGCGCCGAAGCGGGCAACGGCGTCTTCCAGGGTCGGCGTGTGGATGTCGGCGAGCACGAGACGCGCACCGGCACGGTGCAACTGTCCGGCGAGATCCATGCCGACATTGCCGAGGCCCTGGACGCAGACCCTGCGCCCCTCCAGGCTGTCGGAGCCGAAGCGGTGGCGCAGGGCCGCGCGGATGCCGCAGAAGACGCCGAGTGCGGTGTAGGGCGAGGGGTCGCCGAGTCCGGTCGCGCGGGTGCCGCGCACATGTTGGGTGCGGGTGGCGACGATTTCCATGTCGGGGGCGCTGATGCCGACATCCTCGGCGGTGACGTAGGTTCCGCCCAATCGGTCGACCTGGGCACCGAACGCGGCGAGCAGGTCCGGCGTCTTGGCGCTGCGCGCATCGCCGATGATCACGGCCTTGCCGCCGCCGAGGTCGAGCCCGGCGAGCGCGTTCTTGTAGGTCATGCCGCGCGACAGGCGCAGCGCGTCGGTCAGCGCCTCGGCGCTGTTGGCATAGGCCCACATGCGGCAGCCGCCGAGCGCCGGGCCGAGGCGGGTGTCGTGGACGGCGATGATGGTGAACAGGCCGCTCGCGCGGTCATGGCCGAACACGACCTGCTCGTGGCCGCGAAATTCCGGATGATCGAACATGCCGTCCTCCATCGACTGAAGCTTCCGGCTGATCACGGGGGCGTTCATGACATGTCTCCTCGTGCCTCTCGGGGCACTGCGCATGGATGTCGACCGGGGCACATTGCCTCACCATGGGAGGCGGGGCCGCAGGACATCGTTCCTCTCTCCATGAGGAAAATATAGGCATCCTCTGCGGAAATTCGGTTTTTTCTGTTCGCGTCCAGACTTAAAAAAACACGTTTTCATCCTTATCACCCGTAGTGTTGGGAAATTTCGTCTCGCCTGCCTCCCAGGGGGCGATGTCTCCGCGCGCCGCGCATGCCGGAAGATCCGATGGGGCTGGTTGGGGACGCTGCCTTGCTGTCGCCGCGAAGTTTGCCAATATCGGCGTCACGGATTCGAAGATGAGGAGTGCCTCGGCGCATGTGGAAGGCCGGAATGTTTGCCGCGGCCCTGACGGTCGGCCTTGCTGGCGCGGCCGGTGCTCACCCGCATGTCTTCGTCGAGTCGCGCGCTGAAGTGGTCTTCGATGAGGCCGGACGCCTGTCGGCAGTCCGCCATATCTGGCAGTTCGACGAAGCTTTCACCGCGTTCGCGGTGCAGGGGCTCGATGAGAACGGCGATGGCGAATTGTCCCGAGAGGAACTGCAGCCGCTTGCCGAGGTCAATGTGGAGTCGCTCGCCGAATACGACTTCTTCACGTTCCTGCACCACAACGGCACCGACATCGCCTTCGAGCCGCCGCACGAGTATTGGCTCGATTTCTATGGCGGCCGGCTGACGCTGTTCTTCACCCTGCCCTTGCGCGAGCCCCGAGTGGTGGACGCTTCGATGGTTGAGCTCGATGTCTTCGATCCGGCCTATTTCGTTGCCTTCGAGATGACGCCGGAGACGCCCTTCGTGCTGGTCGGGGCACCGCAGACCTGCACGCTCGATTTCTCGCCGCCGCCGGATCTCGATCCTCAGACGGCGACCATGCTCGCCGCAATCCCGCAGAGCGAGCGGCAGTTGCCACCCGATCTGATGCAGATCACCGAGACCCTCTCCAACTCGGCGAGGATCGGCTGCAAATGAGGCATTTCCCGTGAAACTGTCGATGATCCGCAGCGCCCTGCCGGCCTCCTCGCCCGTGCCGCTCGCCCTTGTGCCGCTCGCCCTTGCGCTGGTCTGCCTTGCGCTGGCAGCCGGACCGGCGGTCGCCGCGCCCTCGCCCTTCGGTGTTGGCCTCGTTGAACCGTCCTACGCGCCGGGAGGCATTCTCTCGGGTGTTTTCGGCTGGATCGCCCAGCAGCAAAAGGCCTTCTATACCTCGCTGACGGCGGCGATCAAGGCGATGAAGGAGGACGGCAGCGCCGCTTGGTGGCTGATGGGGCTTTCCTTCCTCTATGGCGTCTTCCATGCCGCAGGACCGGGACACGGCAAGGCGGTGATCTCGTCCTATGTCCTTGCCAATGGCGAGACCCTGCGGCGCGGCATTCTGCTCTCCTTCGCGTCGGCTTTCGCCCAGGCGGTGACGGCGGTGGCGGTGATCGGCATTGCGTCCGTGTTGCTGCGGATGACGGCGATCGCCATCACCGAGACGACCCGCTGGTTCGAGGTGGGATCCTATGCGGTGGTCGCGCTGCTCGGTGTCTATCTCGTCTGGCGCAAGATCCTGCGGCCGCTGCTGACGCCGCGGCGACCGGCGGCGCTGGGCGCGCAGGCGGTGGTCGCCTGCGCCCATGATCACGGTCACGATCATGGGCATTCGCACACCCACAGTCACAGTCATGATCACAGCCACAGCCACAGCCACAGCCACGGGCATCATCATGCCCATGCCCATGCTCATGCTGACGGGCACGGCCATGCGCATGCCCATCCTCACACGCATTCGCATGAGATGGGGGAGGTGTGCGGCAGTTGCGGCCATGTGCATGCGCCGCCGCCGTCGATGCTGACAGGGGAGTTCTCCCTGACGCGGGCCTGGTCGGTGATCGTGGCCATCGGTCTGCGGCCGTGCACCGGCGCCCTGGTGGTGCTGGTCTTCGCGATCTCGCAGGGTCTTGCCCTTGCGGGCGTCGCGGCGACCTTCGCCATGGCGGTGGGCACGGGCCTGACGGTGTCGCTGCTGGCGGTGATGGCGGTGGTCGCCAAGGAAGTGGCCCTGCGCAGCGTCGGAGGTCGCGCCGCCGCCCGCCTGCATGCCGGGATCGAGGGGTTCGCCGCCCTCGTCGTGCTCCTGCTCGGAACCTCGCTGTTGATTGCGGCTGTCGGCTGGGGCGGCTGACGCCCGCCTTCGTTCCGTGGAACGTTCAGGCCTTGCCGCCGGCACCGGCCGTCGCTGCGCGCCGCCGCGCCGTCACCTGCTCCCGGTGGATGACATAGAGACCGGAGCCGGTCGTGAGCAGGATGCCGAGCGAGGCCAGCGTGTTGGGCAGGTCGGCGAAGATGAGCCAGCCGATCAGCGTCGCGAAGGGGATCTCCAGATACTGCATGGGGGCCAGCGTCGCCGCCGGAGCAAGCCGCAGCGACCAGGTCATCAGCAGGTGAGCGACGGTTCCCAGAACGCCGACGGCCGCAAGGAGCCACATGTCCCGACTTTCCAGCGCAACGAAGTCCAGTCCGGGCAGGCCGGCGCTCGAAAACACCAGCCAGGCGCTTCCCAGGATGAAGGTGGCGATGAGGCCGCTGACTGCTTGCAGGCTGATCGGGTCGGTGGCCTTGGCGATGCTGCGTGTCACCATCATGAACAGGGCGAAAGCAACGGCGACGCCGAGCGGCAGCAGGGCCGGGGCGCCGACGGCGGCGTAGTTGGGCTGGATCACCAGAAGGGCACCAGCAAAGCCGACGATGCACGCCATCAGCCGATAGGGGCCGACCTGCTCGCCGAGGACGAACCGGCCAAGCAGGAGCATCAGGAACGGCATCACGAAGGCGATCGCGATGGCGTCGGCCAGCGGCAGGAACCGCAGCGAAGCAAACATCGCGGCGATGCCGAGAATGTGCAGGATGGTGCGCAGGACGGTCAGTTGCAGCAGGCGCAAAGGCATGCGCAGGCTGCCGCGCGCGAGCCAGACCACCGGGATCAGCAAGGCGGCCTGCAGCGCGAAGCGGACCAGAAGCAACTGCCCGAGCGGCACCGTCTCGCCGAGAACCTTGGCGACGGCGTCCCCGAGCGGGGCGAGAATGCAGAAACCGGTCATGAGCAGCATGCCGCTCAGAGGCCTGTCGTGGGTCATGGTCGCACAGTAAGCCACGGCGCAGCCCAAGGGAAGCGCAGGGGTTGTATCCGGTTGTATATAATCGGCAAATTTGCCGATGCCAAGCGCGGGCAGTCCTGACCTAGCCCGACGGATTTGGCAAGCGGAGATCGCAAGAGGGCGGACGCGGGTGTGAAATGTCAGGCCGGGGGAACCGGCTCCCCGTCCCGTCCGAGCTCGATCGGCTCGCCGTGCGGCGTTGCGGCGGCGGCGCGCAGCCATGCCTCTTGCCGGGCGTCGATCCGCTCGTGCGAAGTCAGCGCCTTGCGCGTGATCATCGTCTCGAGCGCCACCAGCCAATGCTCGTAATAGCTGTCGCCGCAGTCCGGATCGCCGCGCGACTGGGCCTCGCGGATCGCTTGCGACAGGGTCTGCGCCCATTCGCTCCAGGTGAACACGCCGCGCCCGTTGAGTTCCACGGCCAGCGCGAAGGCGCGCGCCTCCCAGGGCTCGCGGAACACCGGCTCGCCGTCTTTCTGAGGCAGGTTGTCCAGCGGCGGCAGCGGCGTTTGTCCGCCCGACGTTTCAGAGGGCTTCAAGATAGGGCTCCCACAGGTCGATGCGGACCTTGAGGGACGGATCTGTGCCTTCTCCCCAAAGTTCGGGTCCGTCAAAGACGATGCCGTAAAGCCAGGCGGGCTGTTCGCCCTTGCCGGCTGCATTGGTGTCGGGGAAGACGTGGATGCCATGCACGGCCTCGATCACGCCGGCGCGCCCACGGCAGTAGCGCGGGATGCGGGTATGGCCGGTGGGGTGCATGTTGCGGGCACGCACGCGGTCGCCGACGGCAAACCCTGCCGGCCGATCCCCCTCGCGCGCGCTCGGGCCGCCCCGGGCGAGAACCGGTGCCACATCGGCGGCGGCGAGCACACGCTTCACCGGGCGGCTCTGGCGCAGGCTGTGGC
This sequence comes from Stappia sp. TSB10P1A, assembly GCF_900185725.1. GTDB lineage: Bacteria > Pseudomonadota > Alphaproteobacteria > Rhizobiales > Stappiaceae > Stappia. The sequence goes on from NZ_FYAU01000051.1 coordinate 60,714, forward strand.
CGGCGGCGATCTCGTCGGGTCCGACAAGGTCGCGTTCCGCGAGCAGCCTTTCCAGCCCGGACAGCCAGATCTGGTAGTAGCTCGAGGCGAGGTAACGGGCCGGGTCCATGCTCTCGCGGGCATGGCGGGACATGTCGATGTTCCATTCGCCGGTCGCGCCCATCGCCAGCGTCAGCGCGAAGGCGCGCGGTTCCCAGTCCGCATGGAAGAGGGGCTTGACCGGCTCGGGCACCACCGCGCCGAACCCCATCATGCCGCCCAGGTCCTGTGCGCCGTTCATCCTGCCTGTGCCTCCAGCTCTGCGGGCGTGAGCGCAAGCCCGGTGCCGATCATGCTGTCGCGGGTGACGAGGCGCGCCAGTTCCTCTTCGCTCCAGCCGACGGTGCCTTCGGGCCGGCGCGGCAGCACCAGGTAGCGGATTTCGGCGGTGGAGTCCCAGACGCGGATCTGCGTGTCGCCCGGCAGTTCGACACCGAAGTCCGCCAGCACGCCGCGCGGGTCGCGCACCGCCTTGGCACGGTAGGGAGCGGACTTGTACCAGACCGGCGGCAGGCCGAGCACCGGCCACGGATAGCAGGAGCACAGGGTACAGACGACCATGTTGTGTTCACTGGCCGTGTTCTCCACCGCCACCATGTGTTCGCCCTGCCGGCCGATATAGCCCAGCGAATGGATGGCGCCCGTGGCATCGCGCATCAGCCAGGCGTGAAACTCGGGATCGCTCCACGCCTTCGCCACCACACGGGCGCCGTTATGCGGACCGACCTGCGTCTCGTAGGTCTCGATCAGCACATCGAGGGCGGCCGGGTCGACATAGCCCTTCTCGATCAGGATCGATTCCAGGGCTCGCACGCGGGCATCGATCTGCGAAAGGTGCGAGCCGTGATCATGGCCGTGCCCATGCCCGTGGTCATGCTCGCCGTGATGGTGGCCATGATGGCCGTTGCCGCCCGTCATCCTGCTGGACCTTTCCGTGTATCCTGTCCCGCCCTTCGGCGGTGTTATTCGGCCGCCTGCCGGGCGCCCTGGGTCTCCCGCAGCGCCGCGCCGAAGGCGGCGAACAGGCGCGAGGAGGCGGCGTCGCTGCCGACCCAGTATTCCGGGTGCCACTGGGTGGCGATGGCGAAGGAGGACGCCGCGTCGATCGAGACGGCCTCGATGGTGCCGTCGTCGGCGGTCGCTTCGATGGTGAGGCCGGGCGCAAGCCGGCCGATCGCTTGGCGGTGCAGCGAATTGACGTCGATGCGGGCGTCGCCAAGGATCGCCGCAAGCTTGCCCTGCGGCACGATCTCGACATGATGGGCAAGGGCGAAGCGGGCGTCCTGGGTCTCCCCTTCCGGGGCGCGGTGGTCGCGCCGCCCGGTCATCTCCTGCACCTCGCTGACCAAGGTGCCGCCGAGCGCCACGTTGAGCTCCTGCAATCCGCGGCAGATGGCGAAGACCGGCAGGCCTCGGGCGATGGCACGGCGGATCAGCGGCAGCGTCGTGGTGTCGCGGCGCCTGTCGAAGGGACCGTCCTGTTCGCGGGCTTCGGCGCCGTAGAAGACAGGGTGGACGTTGGAGCGCGAGCCGGTCAGCAGCACTCCGTCGACCCGGTCCAGCACCGCGTCGAGGTCGATCGCCGGGCCCATGGACGGCAGCAGCAGCGGCATCGCGCCGGCGCCCTGCACCAGCGCTTCCAGATAGGTGGACGGGGCGGCGTGCCAGGCATAGCCTTCGACTTCCTTGACGTCGCAACTGACAAGAACAACGGGGGCAGACATTTGGGGGCTCCTGAAAGGGCTCCTGGGGGGATCCGGTCGCGGTCGGGTCGCACAGGGACGGGAAGACGAGACCGCGGCCCGAACGGTCGCGCCCGCATCGACTGCGGGCTCGACTGGGAGATTAGCGGAAGGCGCTGGCTTGTCCACCATCCGGCGAGATCTCCCGTCCGCGGCGGGGCGCGATTGGTCCGCACCCGCGGGCGCCGCGAAAATTCGCACCCGCATGCCGGCCGGCCTTGTGTCCCAAGGGCATATGCGGTTTATATCGCTCTCAAAGTGCCTTTAGGAGAAGGGCACTTGGCAACGTCGGGCGGCATTGGCTGCCGACACCGGTTCGAGAATCGATCGTTCAGCGGGCAGTCGAGATCTCGATCAAATCCCAAGGGAGGGACTGCATGGATCGCCGTTCATTCATCACGAAGGCCGGCCTCGCCGGCGTTGGCGTGGGTGCCGCCACGCTCGCCGCTCCGGCCATTGCGCAGGGCAACCAGACCTGGCGCATGGTCACCACCTGGCCGAAGAACTTTCCCGGCCTCGGCGTCGGCGCGCAGCGCCTTGCCGACCGCATCACCGCCGCGTCCGGCGGCCGGCTGACCGTGCAGGTCTACTCGGCCGGCGAACTGGTCCCACCGCTGCAGTCGCTCGACGCGGTGATCGACGGGTCGGCCGAGATGTCGCATGGCGCCGCCTATTACTGGCAGAACAAGAGCCAGGCGCTGTCCTTCTTCACCGGCGTTCCCTATGGCATGACCTCGCGCGAACTCGCCGCCTGGGTGCGCTATATGGGCGGCCAGGAAATCTGGGACGAGATCTACGACCAGTTCGGCGTGCAGGGCTTCCTGTCCGGCGACACCGGCACCCAGGCGGGCGGCTGGTTCCGCAACGAACTGACGAGCCTTGAGTCCGTCAAGGGCCTGCGCTTCCGGACCCCGGGTCTCGGCGGCCGCGTGTGGGAGAAGCTCGGCGCCACCGTCACCAACATGGCGGCGGGCGAGATCTTCCAGGCGCTGCAGTCGGGCACGCTGGACGCGGCCGAGTTCGTCGGCCCCTACAACGACCTGGCGCTCGGTTTCTACCAGATCTGCAAGAACTATTACTTCCCGAGCTTCATCGAGCCGGGTCTTGCAACGGAACTGGTCGTCTCCAAGGCGAAGTACCAGGCCCTGCCGAGCGACCTGCAGGCCATCGTCCGCGACGTCTGCCAGGCCGAATACGACCAGGTCGCCTCGGACTTCTATGCCAACGATCCGCGCGCGCTGAAGACGCTGGTCGAGCAGCATGGGGTGCAGGTGCGCGAGTTCCCGGCCGACATCATGGAAGCCGGCGCCAACGCGGCGATCGAGATCCTCGAAGGCCTGCGCAACTCCGACGATGCTCTCGTCAAGAAGACGACCGAGAGCTTCATCGAGTCGCTCAACATCATGCGCACCCGCACCGAAGGCACCGACGGCGCCTTCATCCAGGCGCGCAAGACCTACTTCAAGATCTGACGGCTGCCGACCGTCTCCGGACGGTCCCCGAAAATGCAAACCCCGGCCTTTCGGCCGGGGTTTTTTGTTGCAAGGTTCCTGGTCCCGCCTCACTCGGCATGGGGGCGCGACGCCGGTATCGCCCCCGGCGCGGCGGCAGGATCACCGATAGATCGCCCGCGGCAGCCAAGTGGCGATCTCCGGGAAGGCGAACAGGATGGCGATGGCCAGAACCTGCAGGCCGACGAAGGGCAGCACGCCCCTGTAGATCATCGTCGTCGACACGGAGTGCGGGGCGACACCGCGCAGGTAGAACAGCGCGAAGCCGAAGGGCGGCGTCAGGAACGAGGTCTGCAGGTTGACGCCGACAATGATGCCGAGCCAGACCGGGTCGACATCGAGGGCAAGCAGGATCGGCGCGGTGATCGGGATCACGATGAAGATGATCTCGAACGTGTCGAGGATGAAGCCCAGCAGGAACATGATGAACATCACCACCGCCACGGCCATCAGCGTGCCGCCGGGCAGGTTCGCCAGGAATTCGTGTACCAGATTGTCGCCGCCCATCAGGCGGAAGACGATCGAGAACACTGCCGCGCCGAACAGGATGATGAACACCATGCAGGTGATCGTCGCCGTGGCGATGGCGGTCTCCCGCAGGATCGAGAAGGACAGGCGCCAGCGCAGGGCGGCGAGCACCAGCGCGCCGACCGCGCCCACGGAGGCCGCTTCGGTCGGTGTGGCGATGCCGCCGAGGATCGAACCGAGCACGGCCATGATCAGCAGCAGCGGCGGCAGCAGCGCGGTCAGCACCTCGCGGAAGAGATGCGCCTTCTCTTCCGGCGGGACGGGCGTTGCCGGGCAGGATTCCGGATCGGTGATCGCCTTGAACACGGTCCAGGCGAGATAGAGGCCGACCAGCATCAGGCCGGGCAGGAGAGCGCCGGCGAAGAGATCGCCGACCGAGACCGGTGCCGGTGCGAAATTGCCCTTCGACATCTGGACCTGGGCGTTGATGCCCGACAGCATGTCGCCCATGAAGATCAGCACCGTCGACGGCGGGATGATCTGGCCGAGCGTGCCGGAAGCGCAGATGACGCCGCTGGCAAGCCGCGGGTCGTATTTCGCGCGCAGCATCGCCGGCAGCGAGATCAGGCCCATGGTGACAACGGTGGCGCCGACGACGCCGGTCGAGGCGGCCAGCAGCGCGCCGACGACGATGACCGACATGCCGAGGCCGCCGCGCAGGTTGCCGAACAGCTTGCCCATGGTCAGCAGCAGTTGCTCGGCGATCTTCGAGCGCTCCAGCATCACGCCCATGAAGATGAACAGCGGCACGGCGACCAGCACCTCGTTGGTCATGTAGCCGATATAGCGGTTGGCGAGGCTGCCGAGATTGGACGGGTCGAAGACGCCGAGCCACATGCCGACAAGACCGAACATCAGCGATACGCCGGCAAGCGTGAAGGCGACCGGAAAGCCGAGCAGCAGGAAGCCGATGATGCCGAAGAACATGAGCCCGGACAGGAGCTCGCCGATAAGTACCGGAGTCATCAGGCTTCAGCCTCCCCCTTGGACGCGGCAACGGACTCGTAGCGCAGATGCGGCGGCAGCAGGTCTTCTCGGCCCGCCAGCACCAGCACGGCACGGGCCGCCATTGCCAGGCCCTGCAGGGCAAGCAGCGCGGCAAAGCCGATGATGAAGGATTTCAGGATGAACAGTCCCGGCATGCCGCCGAAATTGGCCGAGGCCTCGCTGAGGCGCCAGGAACGCGCGACGAAGGTCCAGCTATAGTTGGTTACCACATAGGTGAAAGGCAGCAGGAACAGGAACACGCCGAGCAGATCGACCATCGCCTTGCGGCGCACGGTGGCCGGCCGGTAGAAGATGTCGACGCGAACGTGGTCGTTGCGCAGCAGGGCGAAGCCGGCGACGGCGGTGAACATGGCGCCGTTCAGCCAGACATAGAGATCCTGCATCCAGACAAAGCTGGTGGAGAAGACGTAGCGTTGCACCACCACTGTGAAGCAGACGACGACGATGGCCAGCGACAGCCAGGAAAACACGTTTCCGACCAGCGCGTTGAGCCCGCTGATGACGCGGACGATGAGGGCGAGCGCGCGCACCGGCTCACTCACCGTCGCGCGTTTGGCGGCGCGCGTTCTCGAGTTTCATCACGGACCCTCTCCGGTGGTTTCCCCTGCGGGATGCTGGCGTGTTCGCCATTCCAGCCCGCTTCCCCATATGACGATGGGCGTTTGCTTAGCAGTTTTGCAGCCGATGCAAAAGCAATGCTGCACCTGTCGTGGGCAAAATCGTCGGAGGGGAGGGAGACGGCGAGACCGCGCTCCCCGGACGTCGCGGCATGTGCGGTCTTGCCCGGCTTCCGGCCCGCCTACAGGGCGGGCCAATCGCAAGATCACCTTGCGGAAGCGGCGGAATTCAATTGACGGCGCCGGGGGTTGGGAAAGAACCTTGGCGGAGCGGGCGCGCGTGAGGGCATCCGCAGGGAGGGAGTTTACATGGCACGCAACACGGTCTCGCTCGATGACAAGTATGACCTTGCGAAAGAGCGCATCTTCATCTCCGGCACCCAGGCCCTGATCCGCCTGGTGCTGATGCAGAAGGAGCGGGACCGCCGCGCCGGGCTCAACACCGCCGGCTATGTCACCGGCTATCGCGGCTCGCCGCTCGGGGCGCTCGACCAGCAATTCCAGAAGGCCGCGCGCTTGCTCGCGCCGCAGGACGTGGTGTTCTCGCCGGGGATCAACGAGGACCTTGCCGCCACCGCGCTGTGGGGCACCCAGCAGGCGGAAATGCGCGGCGAGGGCCGTTATGACGGCGTCTTCGGCATCTGGTACGGCAAGGGGCCGGGCGTCGACCGGTCGGGCGATGCCTTCCGCCACGCCAATCTCGCCGGCACCTCGCGTCATGGCGGCGTGCTGGCGCTGATGGGCGACGACCACACCTGCGAGAGCTCGACCACGGCACATCAGTCGGAATTCGCACTGGTCGATGCGATGATGCCGATCCTCAATCCGGCCGGGGCGCAGGAGATCCTGGATTTCGGCCTCTATGGCTGGGCGCTGTCGCGCTATGCCGGCATCTGGGCCGGCCTCAAGCTGGTCAAGGACAATGTCGAATCGACCGCGACCATCGACGGGCGGCTCGACCGGGTCCTGCCGGTCCTTCCTGATTTCCCCTTCCCGCCGGACGGCGTGCATATCCGTCCGTCCGATCATCCGTTGGTGCAGGAGGCGCGCCTGCACGAGGTCAAGCTGCCGGCGGCGAAAGCCTTCATCGCCGCCAATCCGCTGGATAAGGTGGTGCTGTCGGGCGGCCGTCAGCCGGTGGTCGGCATCGTCTCCACCGGCAAGAGCTACCTCGACGTAGTCGAGGCGCTCGACTTGCTCGGCATCGACGAGATGGCGGCGGCCGATCTCGGCGTCGCCTTCCTGAAGATCGGTTGCCCCTGGCCCTTGTCGCCGGGTCGGCTACGCGATTTTGCAAAGGGTCTCGAGCTGTTGATCGTGGTGGAGGAAAAGCGCGGGCTGATCGAACCGCAGGTCAAGGAGATCCTCTACGGCATGACCGACGCCCCGACGGTGATCGGCAAGGCCGACGAGGACGGTGCCGTGCTGTTCCGCGCGCCCGGCGCGCTGGAGCCGATCCAGATCGCCCGCGAGATCGGTCGCCGGGTGGCTCGGCGGCGCGCCTCCGACGCGCTCTCGGCGCGTCTTGCGGATGTCGAGGAACGCGCCCTGAGGCTGGCGGCGACGCGGGACGTGGCCGTGCGCAGCCCGTATTTCTGCGCCGGCTGCCCGCACAATTCCTCGACACGGGTTCCCGAAGGCAGCCGCGCCTATGCCGGCATCGGCTGCCATTACATGGTCCAGTGGATGGACCGGAACACGGAAGGCTACACCCAGATGGGCGGCGAGGGCGCCAACTGGGTCGGCGAGGCGCATTTCTCGCGCACCGGCCATGTCTTCCAGAATCTCGGCGACGGCACCTACAACCATTCCGGTGCCCTGGCGATCCGCGCGGCCAAGGCGGCCGGCGTCAACATCACCTACAAGATCCTCTACAACGACGCGGTGGCGATGACCGGCGGCCAGGCTCATGACGGCGGTCTGCGCGTCGACGAGATCGCCCGGCAGGTTGCGGCGGAAGGGGCGCGGCGTGTCGTCATCGTGACGGACGAGCCGGGCAAGTATCCGCCGGCGACTGCCTGGCCGTCCGGCACCGCCATCCATCACCGCGACGAGTTGATCGAGGTGGAGCGCGAACTGGCCCGCGAGCCCGGCCTCACCGTCCTCATCTACGACCAGACCTGTGCGGCCGAAAAGCGGCGCCGGCGCAAGCGCGGCCTCTTTCCCGATCCCGACGAGCGGGTGGTGGTCAACGAACTGGTCTGCGAGGGCTGCGGCGATTGCGGCGTCCAGTCCAACTGCGTCGCCATCCAGCCGGTGGAGACCGAGTGGGGCCGCAAGCGGATGATCGACCAGTCATCCTGCAACAAGGACTTCTCCTGCGTGAAAGGGTTCTGCCCCTCCTTCGTCAGCGTGCGCGGCGGCGTGCTGAAGGGCCGCGCGGTGATGCCGCCGCCGCCGCCGCAGGTGGCCGAGCCGCAGATCGCGCCGCTTACCGGCACCCATTCGGTGATGATCACCGGCGTTGGGGGCACCGGCGTCGTCACCATCGGCGCGGTGATCGGCATGGCCGCGCATCTCGACGGGCTTGGCTGCGGCATCATCGACATGGCTGGCCTCGCCCAAAAGGGCGGCGCGGTGATCAGCCATCTCAAGCTGGCGCCGCGGCCCGAGGAGATCTCGGCGATCCGCGTCGGGCCTGGCACGGCGGATCTCGTGCTCGGCTGCGACATCGTCGTCGCCGGATCGGCGAAGATCCTCTCGGCGATGACGCCGGGCCGCAGCTTCGCGGTGGTCAACACCCACGAGACGCTGCCGGGCGACTTTGCCCGCAATCCCGATTTCAGCCTTCCCGGCCGGCGGCTGGTCGCGGCGCTCAGCGAGGCGGCGGGGCGTGACCGCGCCCGTTTCATCGATGCGACCGCGCTCGCCACCGAACTCTTCGGCGATGCCATCGCCGCCAACATGTTCCTGCTCGGCTTCGGCTGGCAGCTCGGCGCCCTGCCGCTGACCCGCGAGGCGCTTGAGGAGGCGATCCGGCTCAACAAGGTGTCGGTGGAGATGAACCTTGCCGCCTTCGCCTGGGGCCGGGTCGCGGCGGTGGATCCGGACGCGGTGGTGCGGGCGGCGAAGACCCGTCCCGACCGGCTCGAGCACCGACGCCTGTCGGACAGCGTCGAGGAGATGATCGAGCGGCGCGCCGCCTTCCTCGCCGACTATCAGGATGCGGCCTATGCGGCGCGATACCGTGACCGCGTCGCACGGCTGTCGCAGGCTGCGAGCCGCCTCGGCGCGCCCGGCGAGGAAATCCGCGAGACGGCGGTGCGCGAGCTCTTCCGGCTGATGGCGATCAAGGACGAGTACGAGGTTGCCCGCCTGTTTATCGGGGAGAGTTTCGCGCGGCAACTGTCGGAGACCTTCGAGAGTTTCCAGAAGCTGGAGTTCCATCTGGCGCCGCCGCTGCTGTCGCGCACCGACAAGCGCACGGGCCGTCCGGCCAAGCGCCGCTTCGGGCCCTGGATGATGCCGACCTTCCGCCTGCTTGCCCGGATGAAGGGCCTGCGCGGCACCGCCCTGGATCTGTTCGGCCGCACCCAGGAGAGGCGGCGTGAGCGCCGCTTGCGCGACGACTATGAGCGGATCGTCGACGAGGTGGCGGGTTCGCTGGAGGCCGGCAATGCGACGGCGGCGCTGGCGCTGCTCGCCTTCCCGCGCTCGATCCGCGGCTTCGGTCCGGTGCGGGAAGCCTCGATGCGCGAGGCCGAGGCGCGACTGCCCGAGTTGCTTGCGGCGTTTCGCGAGGGACGCGGCGCCCGGCTTGCGGCGGAGTAGGGGGCGCCTTCACGCCGGGTCTCCGGCACCGCGCCAAAAAACAGGTCACGGCCGCCGAGAGGCGGCCGTGTTCGTTTCCGGTTGTGCTCTGCCGCGCGGGGCTTCGGCTCCGCCTTCCTGCCTTTCGGGCGAAATAAGCTGATATCGCGAGCCTTTCGGAGCCCTCGTGTTTCGCTGGTCGTTTGGATCTGATTTCCTTCTAATACTTTAATAAAACTTATGATTGCAGAAGGTTGCAGGTAATTTATTTGAATATTTGTTGTGTTGAATATAGATTTTGTTTGTCAATTAAGGAGTTTTGAAAATGAAGATGATATATTTTCTGGTGTGTGTCCTGACGGCTGTTGCGTTCGCGACGGTCAGCGCCAGCGCCCATGGCGGTGGATGCCGCAAGGACAGCCCGCGCGGGAAGTGTTGCCACGCTGGATCTCAGCCCTATCACTGTCACTGAGTAAAATGACCCGGTCCTATCCGGAGACCCACTCCACCTGCGCGGTCAGCATGTAGCCGGAGCCGTAGACGGTGCGGATCAGGGTCGGTGTGTCGGGGCGGGTCAGCTTCTTGCGGATGCGCGAGATGCGCACGTCGATCGCCCGGTCGAGCGTGTCGTCGCGCCCGCCATGTTCCAGCAGGTAGTCCCGGCTGAGCACGCGGCGGGGGGCCTTCAGCAGCGCCGTCAGGATCGCTGCCTCGCCAGTCGACAGGAACGTCTCCTCGCCATCCGGATCGACGAGGCGATGGCTTTGCGGCTCGAACCGCCAATTCTCGAAACGAGCGAATTCCCGCGGCGCTCGCTCGCCGCTCTCGCTGCTGCCCGTTGCCGCCGCCGGTGCGGCCCGGCGCAGCAAGGAGCGCACCCGGGCGACGATCTCGCGCGGATCGAACGGCTTCACCACATAGTCGTCGGCGCCGAATTCCAGTCCCATGATCCGGTCGGAGGCATGGGCGCGGGCGGAGAGCACGAGGATCGGCACGGGCCCGCGCGCGCGGATCCGGTTGATCATCTCCATTCCGTCCATGTCCGGCAGGCCGAGGTCGAGGATGATCGCCGCCGGCATGCACTGGCCGATGCCGATCAGGGCCGCGTCGGCGGTCGCGAAGACCTCCGTGCGGAACCGGTAGGCGGAGAGCGTTTGCGCCAGCAGGGCTCGGATCTCCGCCTCGTCCTCGATGATGAAGACGAGCGGGTCCGCACCGATGGCCGCGTCTGTGCCCTGGATCGGGTCGGGATGGTTCATGAAGCAAGCATCTCGTTGATGGTCCGGGCAAGCAGGCGGCTGGAAAACGGTTTCGGCAGCACCGGGCAGTCCGGAGCCTGGACATCCTGCGTCGGACCCTGACGGTAACCGGTCATCAGCGCGACCGGAAGACCTGGCCGCTGTTTTCTCAACTCGGCAACCAGCGCGATCCCGTTGGTCTGGCCCGGCATGACGATGTCGCTCAGCACCGCGCGGATGTCTTCCACGTCGCGAACGAGGTCGAGCGCGTCGTCCGTGCTGCCCGTCACCAGCACCGAGTAGCCGAGCGCGCAGAGCTGGTCGCGGACGACGTCGGCAACATCGGCGTCATCCTCCACCAGGAGTACCAGTTCGCCATTGCCATTGGCGGCCGGTTCGCCCTCCGTGCTGTCGTGGGGGCCGGGTTGGGCGTCGATCATCGGGAAGGCGAGGCGGATGGTGGTGCCGACGCCGGGGGTGCTGTCGATCAGGATGCCGCCGCCGCTGCGCCGCACGCAGCCATAGACCGTGGGCAGGCCGAGGCCGCTTCCCGTGCCGAAGGGCTTGGTGGAGAAGAACGGGTCGAAGGCTTGGCGGCGCACTTCCTCGCTCATGCCTTCGCCATCGTCGCGCACTTCCAGCAGCGCGTGCAGTCCCGGCAAGACGCCGAAGCGGTCGGCCTCGGCCCCGGTGAGATCGGAGCAGGTCAGCGAGATGGCGATGGTGCCGCCAGCGGGCATGGCGTCGCGGGCATTGAGCACCAGGTTGACCAGCGCGTTCTCGAACTCCGCCGGATCGACACGGACGACTGCGTCGCAGGCGGCGAGATCGAGGACGAGGTCGACCGACTTCGGCAGCGAGCCGGCGAGCAGGCCCTCGATATTCGCCGTCAGCGGGGCGAGCCGCAGGGGCCGCACGTCCAGGGCATCACCCCTGGCGAAGGCGAGCAGGCGCCGTGTCAGGTCGGCGCCGCGCTGGGCCGCCTGATGGATCGGGTCGAGATGCATGGCAAGATCGGGCATGGCCGGAATGTCGACCTTGCGCCTCAGCGCCAGCACATTGCCGATGATGATCGTCAGCAGGTTGTTGAAGTCATGGGCGAGCCCGCCGGTGAGCTGACCGACCGCCTCCATGCGCTGGGCCTGGGCGAGCGCGGCCTCGCTGCGCTTCTGCTCGGTTGCGTCCAGCGACAGCACGAAGCAGCCGAGCACCCGCCCGTCCAGCGTGCGGTCGGGGATCAGCGTCGAGCGCATGTGGGCGACCATGCCGTTCTGCCGGGTGCGGGAATATTCGTAGGAGACCGCCTGTCCCTGGAACGCCTTCTCGATATGTGGCTCCAGCCGGCCGTAAAGGTCGGGGCCGAGCACGTCGCCGACATGGCGGCCGGCGATGGATTCCACTGTCTGGTCGAACCACTTGGCATAGCGGCGGTTGGCGAAGCGGTAGATCGGGCCGGGGCTGATATAGGCGACGAGCGCGGGAATGTTCTCCGTGACGAGGCGCAGCCAGTCCTCGCTCTGGCGCAGTTGATGGGTTCGCTCGGCGACGGTGCGCTCCAGCGAGGCCTGGTGCTGCCGCTCGCGGGTGATGTCGGTATAGGTGGTGACGAAGCCGCCTTCCGGGAGCGGCGCGCCGGTGACCATCACCACCTGCCCGTCGGGGCGCACCCGCTCGAAGGAATGCGGCTCGAACAGCCTGGCCCGCTCGACCCGGCGGGCGACGATCTCGGCGACGTCGCCGGGACCGTATTCACCGCGCGCCGCGTTCACCTCCAGAAAGGCGGACAGATGCGTGCCGCGGCGGGCGAGGTGCCAGGGAAACTCCAGCATGGAGAACAACTGCCGGTTCCACGCGACCAGCCGCAGGTCCGCGTCGAAGACGGAGAACCCCTGGTTGATGTGGTCGAGCGCCGCCTGCAGCAGGTCGAGCCGCTCGCGATAGAGGTCGCGGCGTGTCATGGGGCGAGTTTATCCCGCCTTTCGCACCTGTCGATATCGTCTCTCGTCGACAGTGGTGTCCCACCGCGATGAAACAATTCGTTGCAATTGGCACATACTGGCGCAACGCTGCGGCCCTAGCGTTGTCTTCAAGCGAAATTCCGCGTCAACCTGCAGCAGATCTCCAACAAGAGAGAAGGGGTTGCCGCCGCAGGGACGCATCGCGTCCCGGCAACGCTGCAACGAACGACCCCGAATAACGGGGCGTCCAAAGGGGAAGAAACGCATGGCAGGGTCGCCCGTCGTCGAGCGCCTCGACGAGGACACCTTTCCGAAGATTCTCCTGCGCAATGCCCGTGTCTTCGCCGACCGGCCGTCGATGCGCGAGAAGGATCTCGGAATCTGGCAGACTTGGACATGGTCGCAGGTGCTGGAGGAAATCCGCGCCGTCTCGATCGGTCTCCAGGATATCGGCTTCGGGCCCGGCGACAAGATCGCCATCATCGGCGCCAACCGGCCAAGGCTCTACTGGTCTATGGTGGCTGCGCAGTCGCTTGGCGGCATTCCGGTGCCGCTCTACGCGGACTCCGTCGCCGAGGAGATGGCCTATGTTCTGGAGCACGCGGAGGTGCGCTTCGCCTGCGTCGAGGACCAGGAACAGGTCGACAAGCTCCTGTCGATGTCGGAGCAACTGCCCAAGCTGGAGCATGTCGTCTATGACGATCCGCGCGGCCTGCGCGACTATGACCACACCCGGCTTCATTCCTTCGAACAGTTGCAGGTGAACGGCCGCGCCGCGCTTGCCGCCGATCCGGCGCGCGAAAAGGCCTGGCTCGACGGCATCGCCGCGACCAAGGGGGCCGACCTTGCGGTGATGCTCTACACCTCCGGCACCACCGGCCGGCCGAAGGGCGTGATGCTGTCTTTCGACAATCTCGTCATCTCGGCACGCAACGGCAATGCCTTCGACAGGCTGAACGAGACCGAGGAGACCATCGCCTATCTGCCGATGGCCTGGATCGGCGATCACGTCTTCTCCCTCGCCCAGGCCTATCTCGCCGGCTATTGCGTCAACTGTCCGGAGAACCTGGAAACCGTCCTGTCGGACCGGCGCGAGATCGCCCCGACCTATTTCTTCGCTCCGCCGCGCGTCTTCGAGGGTCTGCTGACCCACATCATGGTCCGCATGGAAGATGCCGGGCGGATCAAGAAGAGGATGTTCGACAGCTTCATGGCGCTGGCGCGCCGGGTCGGCGAGCCGATCCTCAACGGCGAGAAGGTGTCGCTGGCCGACCGGCTGCTTTACGGGCTCGGCGAGCTGCTGGTCTACGGGCCCTTGAAGAACCAGATGGGCTTCACCCGGCTGCGCGTCGGCTACACCGCCGGCGAGGCGATCGGCCCGGAGATCTTCCGCTTCTACCGCTCGCTCGGTCTCAACCTGAAGCAGCTCTACGGCCAGACCGAAGCCAGCGTCTACATCACCATGCAGCCGGACGGCGAGATCTATGGCGACACGGTCGGCACGCCGGCGCCGGACGTGGAGATCAGGATCGCCGAGAGCGGTGAGGTGCTCTATCGCTCGCCGGGCGTCTTCGTCGGCTATTACAAGAACGAGGAGGCGACCCGCACCACCAAGACCGAGGACGGCTGGGTGCTGACGGGCGACGCGGGCTTCATCGCCGACAACGGCCACCTGAAGATCATCGACCGCGCCAAGGATGTGGGCAAGCTCACCGATGGCTCGCTGTTCGCGCCGAAATACATCGAGAACAAGCTGAAGTTCTATCCCAACGTGAAGGAAGTCGTGGCCTTCGGCGACGGGCGTGAGTTTTGCGGCGTCTTCGTCAACATCGACCTGACCTCCGTCGGGTCCTGGGCTGAGCGCAACAACGTCAACTACGCCTCCTATCAGGAGCTGGCGGCGCATCCGCAGGTCTACGAGATGATCCGCAAGCATGTCGACGAGGTCAACCGCGACCTTGCCGGCGAGCCGATGATGGCCGGGGCGCAGATCAAGCGCTTCCTGGTGCTGCACAAGGAGCTCGACGCCGACGACGGCGAGCTGACGCGCACCCAGAAGGTCCGCCGCTCCTTCATCGCCGACCGCTACGCCCCGCTCATCGAGGCGCTCTACGACGGCTCCACCAGCAAGCATGTGCGCACCGAGGTCACCTTCGAAGACGGCCGCAAGGGCGCGATCGAGGCGACCGTCGAGATCCGCGACATGCAGACCTATCCGGCCGCGGGCAGCGGCATGAAGGAGGCGGCGGAATGAACGCCTTTGTCGATCCCGCCGGCATGTCCGGGCATTCAGGCCTTGCCAGGGGCGAAGTCCTTCTGCGCGTCGACAACGTCTCGTTGTCCTTCGGCGGCGTGAAGGCGATCACCAACATCTCCTTCGACATCCTCAAGGGCGAGGTGCGGGCGATCATCGGTCCGAACGGCGCCGGCAAGACGTCGATGCTCAACGTCATCAACGGCTTCTACCATCCCCAGGAGGGGACGATCACCTGGCGCGGCCAGGTCCGGCGCAAGATGAGGCCCTACGAGGCGGCAAGCCACGGCATCGCCCGCACGTTCCAGAACGTGGCGCTGTTCAAGGGCATGACCACGCTCGACAACATCATGACCGGCCGCGGTCTGAAGATGAGGAAGAACTTCTTCTGGCAGTGCCTGCATTGGGGGCCGGCCTTGAAGGAGGAAAACGAACATCGCCGTAAGGTCGAGGAGATCATCGACTTCCTCGAGATCCAGGCGATCCGCAAGACGCCGGTCGGCCGGCTTCCCTACGGACTGCAGAAGCGGGTGGAACTCGCGCGTGCGCTGGCGATGGAGCCGGAGCTCCTGCTGCTCGACGAGCCGATGGCGGGCATGAACCTGGAGGAGAAGGAGGACATGAGCCGCTTCATCCTCGACGTGAACCAGCAGTTCGGCACGACGATCGCGCTGATCGAGCACGACATGGGCGTGGTGATGGACCTGTCCGACCGCGTCGTGGTGCTCGATTACGGCCGCAAGATCGCCGACGGGCCTCCCGAGGAGGTGCAGTCGAACCAGAATGTGATCGACGCCTATCTCGGCGTTCCGCACGGCAATTGAGGGTCCGGGGATGGCGATTTTCATCGAGACAGTCCTGTCCGGCCTGATGGCCGGCGTGATGTACGCGCTGGTCGCGCTCGGCTTCGTGCTGATCTTCAAGGCGTCCGGCATCTTCAACTTCGCCCAGGGCGTCATGTGCCTGTTCGCGGCGCTGACCTTCGCCGGGATCATGGAGAAGACCTCCGTGCCCTGGCCCATCGCCTTCGTCCTCACCGTGGCGGTGATGGTGGGCGTTGCCTGGGCGGTGGAACGCTTCGTCCTGCGCCACCTGGTGAACCAGGAACCGATCATCCTGTTCATGGCGACGATCGGCCTCGCCTATGTGCTGGAAGGGGTCGGCGATATTATCTGGGGCTCGGACGTCAAGGTGATCAACATCGGCCTGCCGTCCGGCGCGGTCGACGTTCTGCTCGACAATTTCGACATCTATCTCGACAAGCTGGAGGTCTTCGCGGCCTTGATCGCCGCCGTGCTGGTCGGCTTCCTGGCGGTGTTTTTCCAGAAGACGCGGATCGGCCGGGCGCTGCGCGCCGTTGCCGACGATCACCAGGCGGCGCTGTCTGTCGGCATCTCGCTGCAGACGATCTGGGTGATCGTCTGGTCGGTGGCCGGCTTCGTCGCGCTGGTCGCCGGCATCATGTGGGGTGCCAAGTCCGGCGTGCAGTTCTCCCTGTCGCTGATCGCGTTGAAAGCCCTGCCGGTGCTCATTCTCGGCGGTTTCACCTCGATCCCCGGCGCCATCGTCGGCGGCCTGATCATCGGCGTCGGCGAGAAGCTCGCCGAGATCTATGTCGGGCCGATGGTCGGCGGCGCGATCGAGAACTGGTTCGCCTACATGCTGGCGCTGGCTTTCCTGCTGTTCCGGCCGCAGGGGCTGTTCGGCGAAAAGATCATCGAGCGCGTCTGACGCAGGGCTCCCCGACAGAAGGGTTCAATCGCAATGCTCTATCGTGAAGCCGGTCAGTTCAAGTCGAGCTACGCCGCCGACCAGGCCATCTTTCCGATCGCCCAGGATCGCTGGGCGGTCTGGGCCTTCCTCGCCGTCGCCTTCCTCGTCGTGCCGTTCTTCGTCAACGACTACTGGACCAACGCCATCCTGCTGCCGCTGCTGATCTACGGCATGGCGGCGCTGGGGCTGAACATCCTGGTCGGCTATTGCGGCCAGATCTCGCTCGGCACCGGCGGCTTCATGGCGGTCGGCGCCTATGCCTCCTACAAGCTGATGACCTCCTTCCCGGAGCTCAACATGATCGTGGTGGTGCTGCTGTCGGGCGGCATCACGGCGGCGGTGGGCGTGATGTTCGGCCTGCCGTCGCTGCGCATCAAGGGCTTCTATCTGGCGGTGGCGACGCTCGCCGCCCAGTTCTTCCTGGTCTGGCTCTTCAACAAGGTCGGCTGGTTCTACAACTATTCGGCCACCGGACAGATCAACGCGCCCGATCGCTTCCTCTTCGGCTTCCAGTTGACAGGCGCCTCGGCGCAGCCCTGGGTCAAGTACCTGTTCTGCCTGACCTTGCTGACCGTCTTCGCCCTGATCGCGAAGAACCTCGTGCGCGGGCGCATCGGTCGCAACTGGATGGCGATCCGCGACATGGACATCGCCGCCGAACTGATCGGCGTCAGGCCGCTGATGACCAAGCTTTCGGCCTTCGCCGTCTCGTCCTTCTATATCGGAATGGCCGGGTCGCTGCTGTTCGCGGTCTATCTCGGCGCCGTCGAGGTGGGCGAATCCTTCGGCATCAACGTCTCCTTCCTGGTGCTGTTCATGGTGATCATCGGCGGCCTCGGCTCGATCGTCGGATCGTTCATGGGCGCGGCCTTCCTGGTGCTGATGCCGATCCTCCTGAAAAACTTCATGGTCGACGGTCTCGGGCTGATGCCGGTGACGGCCAAG
Organism: Stappia sp. TSB10P1A; assembly: GCF_900185725.1. Taxonomy (GTDB): domain Bacteria; phylum Pseudomonadota; class Alphaproteobacteria; order Rhizobiales; family Stappiaceae; genus Stappia. The sequence continues at coordinate 78,077 of NZ_FYAU01000051.1, forward strand.
CATGTGGAAATCCTGTTGATGGGCCTGCTCATCATCTTCTTCCTGATCGTCGAGCCGCATGGCCTTGCCCGGCTCTGGCAGATCACCAAGGAGAAGTTGCGGATGTGGCCCTTCCCCTACTGAGGCAGCGCACAGACAAGACAATTCGCGCTGTCCAGATGACTGCCCAATGTCCTGTTCCAAGGGAGGAAACGACATGAAACTGAAGCACCTGACGGCAGGCCTCGCCGCGCTCGCGATCGCCTCGCCGATCGCGGCCACGACGGCGTCGGCCTACGAACTGACAATTCCGTCGCTCGTCTACCGCACCGGCCCCTACGCGCCGGGCGGCATTCCCTTCGCCAACGGCTATGCGGATTACTTCAAGCTCATCCAGGAGCGGGATGGCGGCATCAACGGTGCCACCATCAACTTCATCGAGTGCGAGACCGCCTATAACACCCAGCAGGGCGTCGAGTGCTACGAGAACACCAAGGGTCAGGGCCAGAGCAAGGCGCTGATCTACCAGCCGCTGTCGACGGGCATCACCTATCAGATCATCCCGAAGGCGGCGGTCGACGAGATCCCGATCTTCACCATGGGCTATGGCCGCACCTCCGCCGCCAACGGCACGGTGTTCCCGTGGATCTTCAACTTCCCCGGCACGTACTGGGATGCGGCCTCGGGCATGGTCAACTATGCCGCGGCCATCGAAGGCGGGGCAGACAAGCTCGCGGGCAAGACCATCGCCCTCGTCTACCACAACTCGGCTTATGGCAAGGAGCCGATCCGGACCCTCGAGGAACTGTCGAAGAAGTACGGCTTCAAGTTGGAGCAACTGCCGGTCGATCACCCGGGCCAGGAGCAGAAGGCCACCTGGCTGCAGATCCGCCGCATGAACCCGGACTGGGTGCTGATGTGGGGCTGGGGCGTGATGAACCAGGTCGCCGTCAAGGAAGCCGCCTCGATCCGTTATCCGATGGACCGCTTCATCGGCAACTGGTGGGCCGGATCCGAGCAGGACGTGCTGCCGGCCGGCGCGGGCGCCAATGGCTATCTCTCGGCGACGTTCCACGCGCCGGGCGCTTCGTTCCCGCTGCATCAGGAGATCCTCGAGACCCTCTATGACAAGAACATGGGCGCCGGCGAGCGCGGGCGTGTCGGCGAGGTGCTCTACAATCGCGGCCTGATCGCCGCGGTGTGGACGGTCGAGGCGATCCGCAAGGCGATGGAGATCAAGGGATCGAACGAGATCATCGGCGCGGATGTGCGCGAAGGTCTGGAAGCCCTGGACGTCACCGAGGAGCGTCTTGCCGAACTCGGCCTGCCGAACTTCACCTATCCGGTGAAGATCACCTGCGCCGTGCACTCCGATCCGGGCACCGTGCTGATCCAGCAGTGGGATGCGAGTGGCGGCGTCTGGAAGGTGGTCGCCTCGGGCATCGAGCCCGACCGCGACGTCATCGCACCGCTGATCGAAGAGGACTCCGCAGCCTACGCGGCGGAGAACAACATCACCCCGCGCGACTGCAACTGACCTTACGGTCCAGCGCAAGTCCACAGGAGTGGAGACAGGAATGAGCGAGACGTCCGCTTCGACGATCCTCTCGGTGAACAATATCGAGGTGATCTACAACCACGTCATCCTGGTGTTGAAAGGCGTTTCGCTCACCGTTCCCGAGGGGGGCATCGTCGCTCTCCTCGGGGCCAACGGCGCGGGCAAGACGACCACGCTCAAGGCGGTGTCGAACCTGCTGCATGCGGAGCGGGGCGATGTCACCAAGGGCAATATCGTCTTCCGCGGCGAGGAAGTGCAGTCGCTGTCGCCGAACGATCTGGTGCGGCGCGGCTGTATCCAGGTGATGGAGGGCCGTCACTGCTTCGGCCACCTCACCATCGAGGAGAACCTTCTGACCGGGGCCTTCACCCGGCGGGACGGGGCGGCCGCGATCAAGGCCAGCCTCGAGAAGGTCTACACCTATTTCCCGCGCCTGCGCGAGCGGCGCACCAGCCAGGCCGGCTATACGTCCGGCGGCGAGCAGCAGATGTGCGCCATCGGCCGGGCCTTGATGAGCCGGCCCAACATGATCCTTCTCGACGAGCCGTCGATGGGCCTTGCTCCGCAACTGGTCGAGGAGATCTTCGAGATCGTCAAGGAACTCAACGAGAAGGAGGGCGTGTCCTTCCTGCTCGCCGAGCAGAACACCAATATCGCGCTGCGCTATGCCACTTACGGCTACATCCTGGAGTCGGGCCGGATCGTGCTCGACGGGGCTGCCAAGGCGCTGCGCGAGAACGAGGACGTCAAGGAATTCTACCTTGGCGTCGGCGGCGAGGGGCGCAAGTCGTTCCGCAACGTGAAGCACTACAAGCGTCGCAAGCGCTGGCTCGCCTGAGGCCGAGCCCCTCCCGCCAAGCCAAGAGTCACGAGGAGCGCGTCATGAGCGCAGAGCATTTCGACAGCCTGGAGATCCGGGAACCGGGCGAGCGGGACGCCGACCTCTTCGCGCGGCTGCCCGGCCTCGTCGCCCATGCGATGGCGCAGGCGCCCGGCTGGGCGCGGCATCTGGAGGGGTGCACGCCGACGGCGCTCGTCGACCGGGCGGCGCTTGCCCGCCTGCCGGTGCTGCGCAAGGTGGATCTGATGGCGGCGCAGGCGGCAAATCCGCCGTTCGGGGGCTTCGCCACCGCTCCGGTCTCGGCCATGGGACGGATCTTCATGTCGCCGGGCCCGATCTGGGAGCCGCAGGGCGGCGACACCGATCCCTGGCTGGTGGCGCGCGCCTTCTTCGCCGCCGGCTTCCGCGCCGGCGATATCGTCCACAACGCCCTGTCCTATCACCTGACGCCGGGCGGCTTCCTGCTCGATCACGGCGCGCGGGCGCTCGGCTGTGCCGTGTTTCCCGCCGGCGTCGGCAACACCGAAATGCAGGTCGAGGCGATCGCCACCCTGCGGCCGACCGGCTATGCCGGCACGCCGGACTACCTGAAAGTGCTGCTCGACAAGGCGGCGGAGCTCGGCCGCGACGCCTCGTCGATCCGCCGCGGTCTCGTGTCCGGCGGCGCCCTGTTCCCGAGCCTTCGGGCGGAGTACCGCGCCCGCGGCATCGAGGTGCTGCAGGCCTATGCCACCGCCGATGTCGGCGTCATCGCCTATGAAACCGCGGCCGACCAGGGGATGGTCGTCAACGAGGACGTGATCGTCGAGATCGTCCGGCCGGGCTCCGACATGCCGGTGCCCGAGGGCGAGGTCGGCGAGGTGGTGGTCACCAATTTCAACCGTGCCTATCCATTGATCCGCTTCGGAACCGGCGACCTGTCGGCCGTGCTGCCCGGCCGCTCTCCCTGCGGGCGCACCAACATGCGCCTCAAGGGCTGGATGGGCCGCGCCGACCAGCGCACCAAGGTCAAGGGCATGTTCGTCGATCCGAAGCAGATCGCGGAACTTCTCGGCCGCCACCCGGAGATCGTCCGCGCCCGCCTCATCGTCGAGCGCCAGGCGGAACAGGACGTCATGCGTCTCGCCTATGAGGCGGAGGCCCATGGCGAGGGGCTCGACCAGGCGATTTCGGCGAGCTTGAGGGAGGTGACGAAGCTGTCCGGCCGGGTCGAGCGGGTGCTTCCCGGTGCCTTGCCGAACGACGGAAAGGTGATTGCCGACGAGCGCAGCTACGAGGCGTGACGCCCCGGGCCGAGGATAGCGTCGGCGGCGACCGGCCTCCTCGGCTCTTGCGCAGGTACAACGCTCTGGCCTATGCAAGGAGACCCGGTTGCGCGGGACCCGATGACGGCGGCCGGCATGGCCCAGATGCGGACGAGCGATATCATGCAGGATGAAGCGGCGAAGGCTTCCGACAGCGCGCTTGTGTTGCTGGTCGAGGACGATCCCGACGACGTCACCATCATTCGCCAGTCGCTGAAGGCGTCGAGCGTGCCGGTGCGTCTCGAGGTCGCCTCGGACGGCGCCGAGGCGCTCGACCATCTCAACCGGGCGGTGGCGGCAGGCGCCCCGGCGCCCGACCTGATCCTGCTCGACCTCAACCTGCCGGTGATGACCGGAACGGAGTTCCTCGGCAAGCTGCGCCAGCACGCGCGGCTCAGCGCCGTGCCGGTCTGCGTCTTCACCACCGCCGACGATCCGGTGACCATCCGCCGCGCCTATGCGGCCGGCGCCAATGCGGTCGTCACCAAGGCGGACAGCCTGGCCGGCATGAGCGAGGTGCTGCACACCATCGTCGAGTTCTGGTTCCGCGTCGCCGAGCGCTATCGCGGCGAGTGAATCGCGCGCTGCCGGCCCGTTCCGGATCAGCGTCTACAGATAGACGATCTCGTAGGGATCGTCGGTCGGGCCGGTCACGGCCTCCGCGTCCGCCGGAGTGGAGACGGCAAGGGGCGGGGCAGGCATTGCCCGGTCGAGCGGCTTGGAGAGTGCCGCGTCGATATGCGACCTCAGCACCTGCATCGAGAACGGCTTGACGATCACCGACTGGGCGCCGAGGGTCGCCGCCTTCTGCAGCACGGTGAGATCGACATGGGCGCTGATGATGATCGCCGGCGTTGCCGCGCAGACGGGATTGTCGTGGGCGCGCAGCCTGGTCAGGAACTCCGCGCCGTCCTGGAGCGGCATGCGCCAGTCGACCAGCATCACGTCGAAGCGGTGCAGCTTCAGCAGCTTCTCGGCTTCGATTCCGTTCCCCGCCTCAGTCACGGCCTGGTAGCCGAGCTCCTTCAGCATGCCGCGCAGCAGGCGGCGGGTGAAGGCGCTGTCCTCGATCAGAAGAATCTTCTCGTTCTTCACGGCGGTCTGTCCCGGTGGCGGCTTGCGGCGTGGCCGCCGCATGCGGCGGCGCCAGGGTGCAAGCCTCAGTAATATCGACAGGTTTACCTATCTGTTTGAAAGGACCGTTAACGCTGAGCCGCAGGCGTGCGCGCGAGCGGCCTGCGTCAGCCTGTCGCGGGCTCCCGCCGTGAACCCCTTGGACCGATCCTGCGTAGAGATTACCGGTGGTTCAGTGCCGACATTTGATCCAGCGCCTGGCCGCAAGGAGACTGCAAGTGGCACATTCGTTCCACCAGCAACTGGACCATCCGGCGTTTGCGCCTTATGTGCGGCGCAGCCGGACCGGAACATGATCGGGAGCCAGAAAGACAGCATGAGCGTGATCGACAGCGACAGCGAGCGGGAAGCGAGGCGTCGCGAGATGGGGCGGGTGCGGCTGCCGGAGGGACATCCGGGCGTCAAGGCGGGAAAGATCGGCGTGCTCATCGTCAATCTCGGCACGCCGGACGGCACCGACTTCCGCTCCATGCGCCGCTACCTGAAGGAGTTTCTGACGGACAAGCGGGTCATCGAATGGCCCAGGGCGATCTGGTACCCGATTCTGTTCGGCATCGTGCTCAACACCCGGCCGAAGAAGTCCGGCAAGGCCTATGACGAGATCTGGAACCGGGAGCTCGACGAATCGCCGCTGCGCACGATCACCCGCTCCCAGTCCGACAAGCTCGCTGCCGCCCTGGCCGGCGTCGACGATCGCATCGTCGTCGACTGGGCGATGCGCTACGGCCAGCCCTCGATCCCGGACCGGCTGGCGAGGTTGCGCGAACAGGGCTGCGACCGGCTGCTGGTGTTCCCGCTCTACCCGCAATATTCGGCCTCGACCACGGCGACGGTGAACGACGTGGTGTTCCGCGAACTCTTGAAGCTGCGCTGGCAGCCGGCGCTGCGCACCGTGCCGCCCTATCACGACGATCCGGTCTATATCGACGCGCTGGCGCGCTCGATCGAAACGACCCTTGCCGGCCTCGACTTCGAGCCGGAGACGGTGCTCACCTCCTATCACGGCATCCCGCAGTCCTATTTCCGCAAGGGCGACCCCTATCACTGCCATTGCCAGAAGACGACGCGGCTGCTGCGCGAGCGGCTCGGCTGGCCGCAGGACAAGCTCAAGGTCACCTTCCAGTCGCGCTTCGGGCCGGAAGAGTGGCTGCAGCCCTATACGGACAAGACCGTCGAGGCGATGGCGAAGGCCGGCACCCGCAACATCGCGGTGATCAATCCGGGCTTCGTCGCCGACTGTCTGGAGACGCTGGAGGAGATCGCCGGCGAGGCTGGAGAGATCTTCCACGAGAACGGCGGCGAGAATTTCGCCCACATTCCCTGTCTCAACGATAGTGAGGACGGCATGGACGTGATCCAGACACTGGTGCGACGCGAGCTGTCGGGCTGGATCTGAGTCGCCTGCGTCGATCTTCTTCACCACCGCGCGATGCTTGCGCTTGCAGATCGTCGCCCGCCGGGTACATGTAGCGGCGGGCTGGCCGGTCGGGCGCGACCGGCCTTCGATCCGCTCCGCCGCGTCGAGGACGCGGCCCTGGTGAAGGATGACACAGATGCTCGAAGGCGTTTTCGGATTCGATATCCTGGTCCTTGTCCTGCTGGTGCTCCTGGTTCTCGTCGTCCTGGCGGGCGTCAAGACGGTGCCGCAGGGCTACAACTACACGGTCGAGCGCTTCGGCCGCTATCGCAAGACGCTGATGCCGGGCCTCAACTTCATCGTGCCCTTCATCGATCGGGTCGGCCATCAGATCAACGTGATGGAGCAGGTCCTCGACGTTCCCTCGCAGGAGGTGATCACCAAGGACAATGCGACGGTGACCGCCGACGGCGTCACCTTCTACCAGGTGCTCGAGGCGGCGCGCGCTGCCTATGAGGTGTCGGGCCTGGAGAACGCCATTCTCAACCTGACCATGACCAACATCCGCTCGGTCATGGGGTCGATGGATCTCGACGAACTGCTGTCCAACCGCGACGAGATCAACGAGCGCCTGCTGCGGGTGGTCGATGCGGCCGCCTCGCCCTGGGGCATCAAGATGACCCGCATCGAGATCAAGGACATCAACCCGCCGCGCGATCTGGTCGAGGCGATGGGCCGGCAGATGAAGGCCGAACGCGAGAAGCGCGCGGCGATCCTGGAGGCGGAGGGCAAGCGGGCCTCCGAGATCCTGCAGGCGGAAGGCCAGAAGCAGTCGCAGATCCTGGAGGCGGAAGGCCGGCGCGAGGCCGCGTTCCGCGATGCGGAGGCGCGCGAGCGCGCCGCCGAGGCCGAGGCCAACGCGACCCGCATGGTCAGCGAGGCGATCGCCGCCGGCGACATGCAGGCGATCAACTACTTCGTCGCCAACAAATATGTCGAGGCGCTCGGCCAGTTCGCCCGCTCGCCCAACCAGAAGCTCCTGATCCTGCCGACCGAGACCACCGCCGTGCTCGGCTCGCTCTCGGGCATCGCCGAAATCGCCAAGGAAGCCTTCAGCAGCGGGGGAGCGGCGTCGCGGTCGCGCGCCAGCGTTCCCTCGACCACGGCGCCCTCCGCGCCGCGCGATGGCGACGGTCCACGCTCATGAGCCTGGTCGAACGCATCGTCATGGAGGTCGGGCCGTGGCTGTGGTGGATCGTCGGCCTGTTGCTGCTCGGCCTGGAGGTGCTCGCTCCCGGCACGTTCTTCCTGTGGTTCGGCCTCGCGGCCATCGTCGTCGGCACGCTGGCGATCATGATCGACATGCCCTGGCAGCTCGAGATCGTGCTGTTCGGTCTGCTGTCCGTCGCCAGCGTGCTGGTCGGACGGACCTATATGCGCCGCCAGGGCAGCGAGGGCGACGAGGCCGGGCTGAACCGGCGCGGCGCGCGGCTGGTCGGCCGCGAATTCGTGCTGACCGCCCCGATTTCCGGCGGCCAGGGTTCGGTGCGGGTGGACGACAGCGTCTGGCGGGTCAGCGGGCTGGACTGCCCGGCCGGCACCAGGGTCCGGGTGGTCGGCATCGACGGCAGCGCGCTGGTGGTGGTGCCGGTCGAGGCTTGACGCGACCGCCAGCGACCGGCTTCGCCGCCGTTTCACGTTCATTGCCGTTCAAGGCGGCTCGACACGCGCGAAAGGGCCGGAAATTCCGGCCCTTTTGTCGTTTCTGCCTTGCCGCCCCGGCTGTTCCGGTGCCCGCCCCTTACGGATTGTGGCCGAGCGGGATCGGCGGCTCCTCGCGCATCAACAGGATGCCGATGCGGCGGTTGGCGGCGAGATAGGGATCGTTGGGAAACAGCGGTTCGCTGTCGGCCTTGCCGACGACGCCATAGAAGCGGTCGGCCGGCACGCCGAATTCGGCGAGGATCTGGCGCGCGGCATTGGCCCGGTCGGCCGACAGTTCCCAGTTGGTATAGCCGGGATTGAGCGGGATGCCGCCGGAGGTGGTGTGACCGGTGATCTGCACCCGGTTCGGCATGCGGGCGATCACGGGCGCCATCCGGGCGATCAGCCGGCGGGTCAGGTCATAGGGGTATTTCGAGCCTTCCGGGAACATCGAGCGCCCGTCCTGGTCGACCAGGCTGATGTTCAGGCCTTCGTCGGTCTCCTCCAGAATGATGTTGGACGAGACTTCGGTGATGTCCGGCATTTCCTGCCAGGCCTGGCGCAGCGAGGCGGCGGCGGTGGCGAACTGGCGCGGCTTCTCGATCTCGGCCTTGCGCACGTCGTGGGTGTTGGCCTCCGGCCCCTGCTTGCGCCGCTGCTCGTGGCGCTCCTGCGCGAAGTCGGAATCGAGCTCTTCGGGAACCCGGCTGATATCCTTCATGTAATCGCGGACGGGAATGCCCTCGACCTCGATGATGCCGGTGCGCCGGGCCGTCTCCTTGACGCCGAAGGCCTCGCGCATCGAGCCGGCGACCACCTGCAGCTTCTGCTTGTCCTGGATCGAGAAGGAGATGATCAGCACGAAGAAGCAGACGAGCAGGGACATCAGGTCGGCGAAGGTGACCAGCCACTCCGGGGCGCCGCCGCCTGCTTTTTTCTTTCTGGACATGGGGCGCCGCTCTCCGTCGCGTCTTGATCAGGCGGCTTCCGCGAACTCGGCGCGAGCCTTTTCCGGCAGATAGGCGATCAGCATGTCGCGGATCAGCGCCGGGCTCTTGTTCTCGCGGATCTGCAGGATGCCGTCGATGACGAGGGTCTGGTTGACCTCCTCGGTCTCGAACTTGGAATCGAGCTTGTCGACCAGCGGCAGGCAGACGATGTTGGCGATCAAGGCGCCGTAGAGGGTCGTCAGCAGCGCGATGGCCATCGACGGGCCGATGGTCGAGGGATCGTCCATGGTCGCGAGCATCTGCACCAGGCCGACCAGGGTGCCGATCATGCCGAAGGCGGGGGCGGAATCGCCCAGCGCCTTGAACACCTTGCGTCCCTCCTGCAGGCGGTCGAGATACAGGTCGCGGTCGCGCTCCATGGCGTTGCGGATGAACGGGCCTTCGTAGCCGTCGGCGATGTATTGCACGCCCTTGGCCAGGGTCGGGTCGCTCACCTCGACATTTTCCAGGCCCAGCGGGCCGGACTTGCGGACGACGTCGGCGAGGGTGCTGATCTCCTCGATCAGGTCGCGCGGGTTGGACTTCTTGTGGGTGAAGGCGACCTTGCTGCCGACGACGAAGGCGCCGCCGATCCCGGCGAGCGGAAAGCGCACCAGCGTCGCGGCGGACGCACCGCCGATCACGATCAGGATCGAGGGCATGTCGATGAATTGCGTGATGTTGCCGCCGACGAAAATGGCGGCGATCACGACCGCAAATGCCGCGATGATACCGATGATCGAACCGAGATCCATGCCCTGCAACTCTCCGAAAGCCGTCAGGCCCGGTGGCGGACCCGAGACGATCATAGGCAGGCGAGGCTAATCAATCCCTAAACCGGGCGCAGGTTGTCGTCTCCAGCTTGGAAAAAATCCCGAGGGATCCACGCGCGATGCAGGGGGACGCTACGTCAGGCAACCCCGTGTCGCAGCAGATCGTGCAGGTGAATGATGCCGACCGGCCGGCCGTCCTCGACGACGAAGACGGCGGTGATCGAGGCGCGGTTGATGAATTCCACCGCCGAGGCGAGCAGCATGTCGCCCGGAATCGACTTCGGCGCCCGGGTCATGACGTCGCCGGCGGTCTTGTCGAGGAAGTCGTGGCTGAGATGGCGGCGCAGGTCGCCGTCGGTGATGATGCCGGTCAGCAGGCCGGCCGCATCGACGATGCCGAGCACGCCGAATCCCTTGCGGGTGATCAGCACGATGGCATCGCGCATGCTGGTCGCCGGGGTGGCGAGCGGCAGCTTGTCGCCGGCATGCATGATGTCGCGGGCATGCAGCAGGCTGGCGCCGAGACGGCCGCCGGGATGGTAGACCTTGAAATCCTGGGCGGTGAAGCCGCGCGCCTCCAGCAGGGCGATGGCGAGCGCGTCGCCGGTCGCCATCTGCAGGATGGTGGAGGTGGTCGGGGCAAGACCGTGCGGGCAGGCTTCCTCCACCTTCGGCAGGGCGAGGACGATGTCGGCGGCCGCGCCGAGGGCGCTTTCGGCGCGCGAGGTGATGGCGACCAGCGGCACCTTGAAGCGGCGGGTATAGGCGATGGTGGCGGCGAGTTCCTGGGTTTCGCCCGACCAGGACAGGGCCAGCACCACGTCGTTGTCGGTGATCATGCCGAGGTCGCCATGACTGGCTTCGGCGGCATGGACGAAGGAGGCGGGGGTGCCGGTGGAGGCGAGGGTCGCGGCGATCTTGGCGCCGACATGGCCGCTCTTGCCAAGGCCGGTGACGATCACCCGGCCGCGGGCGGCGGCGATCGTCGCCACCGCCTCGGAAAAGGGCTGCGACAGGCCGTTGCCGAGCGCCGCCTTGAGGATCTCGAGCCCTTGCGCCTCCGTCGCGATCGTCCGCAGCGCGGAGGCGCAGGCGTCCTGACCGCCGCCGGCCGGCAGGGTGGTGAGGGTCAAGGGTGCGGTCATGGGTGTGGGTCCGGCGATCTCGATGTTGGGTTGCGCCCGTCTTACCTCCGGGGAAGGGGCGAGCGCAAGGGCGGCGGGCGAGGCGAGAGGCGCGAGCCTAACGCTCCGTTAACCCTAACAGACCATTATCATGGCAAAAGTTGGCCGCAGCCCGGCGGTTCCGGCGCTTGCGGCCTGTCGTAGCCGGCCCGGTGCCCCCGGCCTGCCGTATCTGGACGAAGCATGACACGTTGCGCCCTTTCCGTCGTCGCCGTTCTGGCCCTGCTCGCCGCGCAGGTGCCGATGGCCGCGCGCGTCGGCGCGCAGGAAAGCGGCGGTTTCGGCGGCGGGTTCGGGTCGGCGGCGGATGTCGACGCGGAGGACGACACCGATCCGCTCGCCCGCCAGGACGGGGTGGCGCCGCTGGGGCGGACCGGCACCCGCGGGTCGATCTCGGAGATCGGGCCGGGCGCGGGCGAGAGCGCGCAGGGCCTTGCGACCGGCGGGCGCGCCGCACCGGCGCAGCCCTTCGCCGAGCGGCTGCGGGCGGTGCAGCGGCGCGGGCCGCTCGGTGGCGGCGGCCGCGTGACGAACACCGCCTATGCCGGCGACACCACCCGCGACGAGCCGCGCGGCATGCGCGTCGGCTCGTTCCTGCTCTATCCCGAGCTCTTTACCGGGCTCGGCTGGTCGGACAACCGGGCGAACAGCGCCAAGGGCGATGGCGGCGCGGTCTATCGCATCGCCCCGAGCCTCAGGGTGCAGTCCGACTGGTCGCGCCACAGTTTCGGCCTCAATTTCCGCGGCAGCTATACCGGCTATCCCGACAGCAGCCTGAAGGCGGACCCGAACGTGACGGCGGACGCCCTGTTGCGGCTGGAGGCGGGGGAGCGCAGCGACATCGGCATTTCCGGGCGCTACGGCCTGTCGATGCAGGATCGCGGTACGGCCGAGGCGGCGGGCGGCGACCGGGAAGTGCACGATCTGGGCGCCGGACTGTCGCTGCGCCGCGATCTCGGCCTCGTCGGCGCGGAGCTGCGCGGCCAGGTGGATTCGACCCATTACACCGGCACCGGCGGGGGGCCGTCCAATCGCGACCGCGACAACGCGCTGGTCACCGCGACCCTGCGCGTCGACGGCAACACCGGCGCGGCGGTGACGCCCTTCGCCGAAGGGAGCCTGTTCGCCCGCCGCTACATGGACCGCTGCACCGACCCGATGCTGTGCGAGGATCGCGACTCCACCGGCTACGGCCTGCGCACCGGCCTTGCCTTCGACAATGGCGGCAAGATCTCCGGCGACATCGCCGTCGGCTGGCGCAGCGAGACGCTGAAGGACAAGCGCCTTGCCCGGCTGGAGGGGCTGACGGTGGACGGATCGCTGGTCTGGTCGCCGACCCGCCTGACCACGGTGACGGCGCTCGCCAGCACCAATTTCTCGCCGTCCTCGCTGGCCGGCACGCCGGGCTCGGTCACCTATACCGGCGACCTCCGGCTGGCGCATGGCTTCAGCGAGGCGCTGAGCGGCGAGGTCGGCGTCGGCTATACCTGGCGCGACTATACCGGCCTCGTGCTGACCGAGCAGGAGGCGCGGGCGACGACCGCGCTGACATGGGCCCTGACGTCCAACGTCGCGTTGCAGGGCCGCTACACGTTCCGCCGGTTCATTTCGAGCAACTCGGGATCGAGCTACAATTCGAATGCGATCGAGGCGGGGTTGAGATTCCGGCACTGAACCATACTTGCCGACGGGGATGGCGCCGCCGCCCGTCGGTTCGGTCCGGAAATCCGGGGCGTCGGGGGGCGAGGGAACGGGTCTGCGGGACGAGCGGGCCGTTCCACCGGGAGACGACAGGAGTGTTGATGTTCTTGCTTCAAAGTCATGCAAGGGGCGCCGTCCGCACCGCTCGGCGGCTGGCCGGTGCCCTCGGGCTTGCCCTGGTGCTGTGCCTGCCCTCCGGCACGGCCAAGGCCGATCCCGGCTTCACCGCCTTTGTGGACTCGTTCTGGCCGACCGCCCGCGAGGCCGGCGTGTCGCAGGCCACCTATCGCCGCGCCTTCCAGGGGGTTGTCCCCGACCCGGATACGATCAGGCTGATGAATCGTCAGTCGGAATTCGTCAAGCCGATCTGGGAATACCTCGATACGGCCGTCTCCGACACGCGGGTGGAGAAGGGACGCGAGATGCTGGCGACCTATGCCCGCGAACTCGCCGTCATCGAGAACCGCTACGGCGTCGAGCGCCACGCGGTGGTGGCGATCTGGGGCATGGAGACGAATTACGGCTCCTTCATGGGCCAGCACTATGTGGTGCGGGCGCTGGCGACGCTCGCCTATGCCGCGCCGCGCCGGCGCGAGTTCTGGCAGCGCGAGCTGGTGACGGCGCTGCAGATCCTGGAGGCCGGCCATGTCGCGCCCGACCGCATGGAAGGGTCGTGGGCGGGCGCCATGGGGCACACCCAGTTCATGCCCTCGAGCTGGAAGCAATATGCCGCCGACTATGACGGCGACGGCCGCCGCGACATCTGGACCAACATCCCCGATGCGCTGGCCTCCACCGCCAACTACCTGAAACGGCACGGCTGGCAGAGCGGCAAGACCTGGGGCTACGAGGTCGAGCTGCCGCGCGGCTTCGACTACACGCTCGCCGACACCGACCGCTCGATCGCCGACTGGGCGCGGCTCGGCGTGCGCCGTCCGGGCGGCCGCGACTTCCCGCGCCCGTCCGACAATGCCGAGCTGGTGCTGCCGGCCGGCGCGTCGGGCCCGGCCTTCCTGATGCTGAAGAATTTCTTCGTCATCAAGCGCTACAACAACGCCATCGCCTATGCGCTGGCCGTCGGCCATCTGGCCGACCGGATCCGCGGCGGCGGGCCGTTCGTTCATGCGTGGCGGCGCGACGCGCTGCCGCTGTCGCGGCCGCAGGCGGAGGAATTGCAGACGCTGCTCAACCGGCGCGGCTTTTCCGTCGGCACCGCCGACGGCCAGGTCGGCCCGGCGACCCGGCGGGGCATCCGTGCCTATCAGACATCGGCCGGCCTGATCCCCGACGGCTATGCCTCGGTGGCTCTGCTGGAGCATATCCGCAACGGGCGGTAAGCGGATGGCGGACGCGGCCGATTTCCTTGCCTGGCGGCATGTGGCGGCGGGCACCGAGCGCGCCCCCGTCCTGCCCGACGGCTGCCGCGACGTGCTGGTGCTGCATGTGCCGGGAGCCGCGCCGCGGGTGCTGCTGACCGGCCTCGACCTTGGCCCGCGCATCGCCGTGCTGGCCGCCGGAACGCGGATCGACGGCTACCGGCTGCGGCCGGGGGCGGCCGTCGGGCCGGCGGAGCTTGAGGCCATCGCCCGCGATGCTGTCCTCGGGCCGGGCGACGGGGCGGCGGACATCCTCGGCAATGCCCTGGCCGGGCGGGCGGCAAGGCCGGACGATGTGGATGCGGCGATCCGGCTGCTGGCCGGACCGGACGCGACCCTTGCCTCGGTCGCCGGCAGCCTCGGCCTGTCGCCGCGTTCGCTGCAGCGGCGGTTTCGCGAGCGGGGCCTGCCGCCGCCCGATCTCTGGCGACTGCTCGGCCGGGTCCGGCGGGCGGCCGGCCGGCTCGACGGCGAGATGCCGCTGGCCGGCATTGCCGGGGACTGCGGCTTTGCCGACCAGGCGCATATGACGCGGGAGTTCCGCCGCTGGTTCGGCGCAAGTCCCGAGCGGCTGCGCCGGGACCGCGCCCTGCTGGAGCTTGCCCGTCAGCCGGCGCTGGGCAACTGGACCGGCGAGCAGATTTCCACCAGATAGCCGTTGGGATCGCCGACATAGGCGGTGGTCTGTCCCCAGTCCTCCTCGCGCACATCCTGCAGCAGCGTGGCGCTGGCGGCGAGGGCGCGGTCCAGCGCCGCGCGCACGTCGTCCGTCTCGAAGGCAAGCTCGAAGACGGGCGCCTTCGGCTCGGCCCGGCCCGGCGTCTTGCCGAGGCGGTGCATCAGGGCCTTGGAGGAAAAAGCGAGGCGGGTCTCGCCGGTCGCAAGCTCGCCATAGTCGCCGCTGTCATGCAGGAAACCGCGCGAAAGGGCGAAGGCGCGCTCGTAGAAATCGAGCGTTGCCGGAACGTCTTCGACATAGAGAATGGTGTATCTGAGGATCATCGCCGTCTCCAAGGACAGGGGGTGGGAAAGGGTTCGGGGCGCAGTCTCGCAGAGGCGGCGGCGGCCGTCTTGAAGGATCGCGACAGGCGAGACGGAGCAACAAGGAATGGCGCGCGCGGGGCATCTATTCCCTTCCCCCCGGAACGGGCTTAAAATCGCGCCATGAAGATCCGCTCGCTCCGTCCCGTCAGGCCGTCTCCCGCATCGCGTGGACCGTGGGCGCGCGGGCGTGCGCGCCTTGCCACGCTGGTGGCGCTGGTCACCGCCCTGTGCCTGTTGCTGCCCGAGCCGGGAGCGGACCTTGCGGCGCCCTTCGGCCCGGCGGCGGCGCTGGCGCAGTCGCGGCCGATCGTGCAGCCGGGAGATACGCGCGACACCGGCTTCCATCCGCTGTCGCCCTTGCTGCGCCTGTTCGGCGTCGACAACAGCCGTCGGCGGACGCGCATCGAGGAACTGCCGCCGCGCCAGCAGATGCGGCCCCAGCCGACGCGCGAGCCGGCCCGGCCGGTCGTGGTCGAAGTGCCGAAAGAGGCGGACGCGCGCTCGATCCTGGTGGTCGGCGGCGCGCTGGCGGGCGAGCTTGCGGAAGGGCTGGAGGCGACCTACGCGGAGGTGCCGTCGGTGCGTGTCGACAGGCTGTCGCTCGCCGATGCGGGGCTGGCCGGCGCCGGCCCCGGCGTGCTCGTCGACCGGATCCGCGGCGCCGTCCAGGGGCGCAACAGGATGGCGGCGATCGTCATCCTGATCGGCTCGCTCGACGTGCGCGACATCGCCACGGACAGCGGCGGCGCGACGTTCCGCAGCGATGCCTGGAACGCCATTTACGGCCAGCGGGTCGGCCAGCTCATCGCCGCCGCGCGGGCGCAGCGCCTGCCGGTGCTGTGGGTCGGCCTGCCGCCGCCCAAGGGCGTGGCCCGGCGCGCCGATTTCGGCCATCTCAACACCGTCGCCAAGCAGCAGGTGGAGGCGGCCAACGCCATCTATGTCGATGTCTGGGACGTGTTCCTCGACGAGAACGGCGGCTATACGTCCTATGGGCCGGATGTCGCCGGCACGCGGCGGAAGCTTCGCTCCGACGAGGGCATCGGCTTCACCTGGCACGGGCGGCGCAAGATCGCCTTCTTCGTCGAGCGCCAGATCGCGCGGATCCTCGGCTCATCCGGGAGCTTCGCCTTCGACGGCGTCGACGACGACCCCGATTTCATCGTCCTGACCGGGCGCCAGGGCGCGCCGGAGACCATACTGGCCGGCGGCGCGGAGGCGGCGAACGAGCCGGTCGCCGACACGCCGCAATATCAGTTGATCGTCCAGGGCACGCCGATCCCGCCGCAGAACGGCCGGGTCGACGACTTCCGCGCCGCCACGCCCTGAGAGCGGCCGGCCGGATCGGTCGAATCGACCGAGACATTACCCAAATGTTCATGTTTCTGAGGCAGCTTGTCGGCGACGCAATCTAGCCCGGGTCCCGACATGGCCATTTCCCGTTCCTCTCCCTGGTCCCTCACGGTGATGGGCAGATTCATGCTCATGGTCGCGTCGGCAGCCCTGATCATGATGGGGGGAACGGGCTATGCCTTCTATGTCTTCCGTCATTCGCTGCTGTCGGCGCTGGGCGATCCGGCGCAGGCGCAGGAGTTTCTCGGTCCCACCGCGACGGCGAAGCTCGACGGCCTGATCCTCCACAACATGATCGAGATCGCGCTGGTCTGCACGCCGGTCGGCATCGCCTTCCTGGCGCTGGCCTTCTGGCTGGCGATGGGCGTGCGGCGGCCGCTGAAGGCGCTGCAGGAGGGGCTGGTCGCCCTGTCGGGCGGCGACTTCGGCATCACCGTCGCCGGCGCGGAGCGGCGCGACGAGATCGGCGCCATCGCCCGTTCGGTGGCGGATTTCCGCGTGCGGCTGTCGGAAAAGGCACAGCAGGACGCGCGCGCGGCGCTGGAACAGCAGGAGCAGATGGCGCATCAGCGCGGCGAGACGCTGCGGCAGGTCGCCTCCGAATTCGAGCAGACCGTCGGCGTCGTCGTGCTGCGGCTGGGCGATGCGGCCGGGCGCGTCGCGCATCTGACCAAGGATCTCGACGGGGCGGTCGACATGGCGACGAGCGCCGTCGACGAGGCCTCCGGCTCCTCGATCCAGGCCTCCAGCTCGGTCTCGACGGCGGCGGAAGCGGCCGACGAGATGACCCAGTCGATCCTGTCGATCGGCCGGGAGATGGAGCAGGCGGCGCAGATGGCGCGGGCGGCGGTGGAGGAATCCCGCTCCACCGACACGATCGTCGGGCGGCTGGCCGAGAGCGGGAGGGCGATCGGCGAGGTGGTCGACCTGATCAAGCAGATCGCCGACCAGACCAACCTTCTGGCGCTCAACGCCACCATCGAGGCGGCGCGGGCCGGGGAGATGGGCCGGGGCTTTGCCGTCGTTGCCAATGAAGTCAAGACCTTGGCCGGCCAGACCTCGCGCGCGACCGAGGATATCTCGCAGCAGGTCGAGGCGGTGCAGCAGGTCTCCGAACAGGCGGTCGGGGCGATCCGCTCGATCGCCGGCACGGTGGAGCGCATCCACGCGATTTCCGACACGATCCTGCAGTCGGTGCAGAAGCAGATGGCGGCGACCGGCGAGATCAGCCAGAGCGTCGAGTTCGCGACGCAAAGCACCGAGAACGTCGCCTCCAGCATGGACGCGCTCGGCCGCGCCAGCGGCTCGACACGGGCGGCGGCGGACGAGATCCGCGGGGCGAGTTCCGAGCTCGCCGAGCTCTCCGAGGCGCTGCGCCAGCAGGTCGGCGGCTTCCTGTCGAGCATCCGCGACAGCTATGAGGGCAGCTCGCGCGCCGCCTGACGACGGCGGGGATAGCGAGCGGGCGGCGCGCCCGATGACGGCGGGGACAGGCGATGCGCCGGCACGCCCGCGCGGCGGGGACAAGTAGGGTTCTGAGGCCTTGAGAAATTGAGAAAGGCGCCGCAAGCGGCGCCTTTCCCTTTGATATTGCTTATCTTTTTTTGAGACGATTTTGCAAAATCTTGCGAGATTTTGCGAAAACCCGTCTCAAACGGCCTCACGCGTCGCAAAATCGGCCCGGTCAGCGCGGCAGGTTGGAACTGCCGGTCAGGTGCAGGTCGATGGCCCGCGCCGCCTGGCGGCCCTCGCGGATCGCCCAGACCACCAGCGACTGGCCGCGGCGGACGTCGCCGGCGGCGAAGATGCCGTCGATCGAGGTCTTGTAGTCCTGGGTGTTGGCCTTGACGTTGGCGCGGGCGTCGCGCTCGATGCTGTCTCCGAGCTCGGCGAGATAGGTGCCCTCCAGCGGACCGGCAAAGCCGATGGCGACCAGCACCAGTTCGGCGCGCAGGATGAACTCGCTGCCCGGGATCGGCCGGCGCTTCTCGTCGACGCGGGCGCATTTGACGCCGGTGACGTGGCCGTCCTCGCCGACGACGGCGAGGGTGGCGGCGGCGAATTCGCGCTCGGCGCCCTCGGCCTGGCTGGAGGAGGTGCGCATCTTGGTCGGCCAGTACGGCCACACCGTCAGCTTGTCCTCCTTCTCCGGCGGACGCTGGCGGATGTCGAGCTGGGTCACCGACAGGGCGCCCTGGCGGAACGAGGTGCCGACGCAGTCGGAGGCGGTGTCGCCGCCGCCGATGACGACGACATGCTTGCCGCCGGCCCAGTAGGGCGGTTCGGCCGTGACGTCCTCGCCGCCGACGCGGCGGTTCTGCTGGACCAGGAAGGGCATCGCGTACATGCAGCCCTGAAGGTCCATGCCCGGCAGCTCGGGATCGCGCGGGCGCTCGGCACCTGCGGTCAGCAGCACCGCGTCATGGCGCTGCTTGAGCTCGTCCACCGTCAGGTTGACGCCGACATTGGCGCCGTAATGGAAGACGACGCCCTCGCCCTCCATCTGCTCGACCCGGCGGTCGATATAGTGCTTCTCCATCTTGAAGTCGGGAATGCCGTAGCGCATCAGGCCGCCGGCGCGCGGCTCGCGCTCGTAGACATGCACCGTGTGGCCGGCGCGGGCGAGCTGCTGGGCGGCGGCAAGGCCGGCGGGGCCGGAGCCGACGATGGCGACCGTCTTGCCGGTGCGGAACGGCGCCGGCTCGGGGCGGATCCACCCTTCGGCCCAGGCCTTGTCGGCAATCGCCTGTTCCACGGTCTTGATGGCGACCGGCGCGTCCTCGAGGTTCAGCGTGCAGGCTTCCTCGCAAGGGGCGGGGCAGATGCGGCCGGTGAACTCGGGGAAGTTGTTGGTCGAGTGCAGGTTGCGCGCCGCCTCTTCCCAGTCGCCGTTATAGACGAGGTCATTCCAGTCCGGGATCTGGTTGTTGACCGGACAGCCGACGGGGCCATGGCAATAGGGCACGCCGCAATCCATGCAGCGGGCGGCCTGCCGCTCGACGTCCTTGTCGGCAAGCGGCAGGGTGAACTCGCGGAAGTGGCGGATGCGGTCGGAGGCCGGCTGGTACTTCTGTTCCTGCCGGTCGATCTCCAGGAAGCCGGTGACTTTTCCCATGATCTGTCGTCTCCCTTACTCGGCCGCCACCAGGCCGAGCCGCTTTTCTTCCATTTCCCTGAGGGCGCGGCGGTACTCGACCGGCATCACCTTCACGAATTTCGGGCGGAACTCGTCCCACCTCTCCAGGATCTCCTGCGCCCAGGCCGAGCCGGTATGGGCGATGTGGTTGGAGATGATCTGGCGCAGCCGCTCGTCGTCGTGCCGGGTCATGTCGGCCGACAGGTCGACGCGGCCCTTGTGCTCGATGTCGCCGCCATGGTGGTGGAGCTTCTCCAGGAGGTCGTCCTCCTCCGGGACCGGCTCGATGTCGACCATGGCGAGGTTGCAGCGGTTGCGGAACGAGCCGTCCTCGTCCAGCACATAGGCGACGCCGCCCGACATGCCAGCGGCGAAGTTGCGCCCGGTCCAGCCGAGCACGACGACGACACCGCCGGTCATGTATTCGCAGCCGTGGTCGCCGACGCCCTCGACGACGGCGATGGCGCCGGAGTTGCGGACCGCGAAACGCTCGCCGGCGATGCCGCGGATGTAGCATTCGCCCTCGGTCGCGCCGTAGAGCACGGTGTTGCCGGCGATGATCGAGTAGTCCGGATCGGCGGCGCTCTTCGGGTTCGGCCGGATGACGAGCTTGCCGCCGGCAAGGCCCTTGCCGACATAGTCGTTGGCATCGCCCTCCAGCGTCAGGCTGACGCCGCGCGCCAGGAAGGCGCCGAAGGCCTGGCCGGCGGTGCCGGTCAGCCGCACGTCGATGGTGCCGCCCTTCAGGCCCTTGTGGCCGTAGCGCCGCGCCACCTCGCCCGACAGCATCGCACCGGCGGAGCGGTCGACATTGCCGATGGTCTCGGTGATCACGACCGGCTCCTTGCGCTCCAGCGCCGGCGCGGCGGCGGCGATCAGGCGGCGGTCGAGCACGTCGTCGATCGGATGCTTCTGGCGCTGGGTCCAGCGCTTCTCCTCGGCCGGGGCCTCCGGCATGTGGAAGATGCGCGAGAAGTCGAGGCCGCGGGCCTTCCAGTGGTCGATCGCCGTCTCCTGGTCGAGCAGGTCGGTGCGGCCGATCAGCTCCTCGAAGCGGGCGATGCCCATCGCGGCCATGATCTCGCGCACTTCCTCGGCGACGAAGAAGAAGTAGTTGACCACATGCTCCGGCGCGCCCTTGAAGCGCTTGCGCAGCACCGGATCCTGGGTGGCGATGCCGACCGGGCAGGTGTTGAGGTGGCACTTGCGCATCATGATGCAGCCGGCGGCGATCAGCGGCGCGGTCGAGAAGCCGAACTCGTCGGCACCGAGCAGCGCGCCGACGATGACGTCGCGGCCGGTCTTCAACCCGCCGTCGACCTGCAGGGCGATGCGCGAGCGCAGCCCGTTCAGAACCAGGGTCTGCTGGGTCTCGGCAAGGCCGATCTCCCAGGGGCTGCCGGCATGCTTGATCGAGGTCAGCGGCGAAGCGCCGGTGCCGCCGTCATAGCCGGAGACGGTGATGTGGTCGGCGCGCGCCTTGGCAACGCCGGCGGCGACCGTGCCGACACCGACTTCCGACACCAGCTTGACCGAGATGTCGGCGACCGGGTTGACGTTCTTCAGGTCGTAGATGAGCTGCGCCAGATCCTCGATCGAATAGATGTCGTGATGCGGCGGCGGCGAGATCAGGCCGACGCCCTGCGTCGAGTGGCGGACCTTGGCGATCACCGCGTCGACCTTGTGGCCGGGCAACTGGCCGCCCTCGCCGGGCTTGGCGCCCTGGGCCACCTTGATCTGGATGACGTCGGAGTTGACCAGATAGTCGGTGGTCACGCCGAAGCGGCCCGAGGCGACCTGCTTGATCGCCGAGCGCATCGGGTTCTGCGAGCCGTCCGGCAGCGGCCGGTAGCGCTCCGGCTCCTCGCCGCCCTCGCCGGTGTTCGACTTGCCGCCGATCCGGTTCATGGCGACGGCGAGCGTCGAGTGGGCCTCGCGCGAGATCGAGCCGAAGGACATGGCGCCGGTCGAGAAGCGCTTGACGATCTCGGCCGCCGGCTCGACCTCGTCGAGGGCGATCGGCGCGCGGCCGACATCCTCGGCGGTCTTGACGCGGAACAGCCCGCGGATGGTGAAGCGGCCGTTGTGCTCGTTGGTCTCGCGGGCGAACTCGCGATACTGGTCGGGCAGGTTGGAGCGCACCGCGTGCTGCAGGAAGGCGACGCCTTCCGGCGTCCACAGGTGGTTCTCGCCGCGCACGCGGTAGGCATATTCGCCGCCGACATCGAGCGAGCGGCGCAGCACCGGCACGTCGGCGAAGGCGACGGCGTGGCGGCGGGTGGTCTCCTCGGCGACCTCGGCAAGGCCGATGCCCTCGATCATCGTCGCGGTGCCGAAGAAATACTCGTTGACGAAATCGGTCGACAGGCCGACCGCGTCGAAGATCTGGGCGCCGCAATAGGACTGGTAGGTCGAGATGCCCATCTTGGACATGACCTTGAGGATGCCCTTGTCGATCGACTTGATGTAGCGGTAGACGACCTCGTCGGCGTCGACCTCTTCGGGAAAGTCGAGCTCGGCATGGAGCTGCAGCAGCGTCTCGAAGGCGAGATAGGGGTTGATCGCCTCCGCGCCGTAACCGGCCAGCACGCAGAAATGATGCACCTCGCGCGCCTCGCCGGTCTCCACCACCAGGCCGACCGAGGTGCGCAGGCCCTTGCGGATCAGGTGATGGTGCACGGCGGCCGTCGCCAGCAGCGCCGGGATGGCGATGCGGCCGCGGCTGACCAGCCGGTCGGACAGGATGACGATGTTGTAGCCGTTGGTGACCGCCTTCTCGGCATGGGCGCACAGGTTGTCGAGCGCCTCGCGCATGCCCGCCGCGCCCTTGGCCGCGCCATAGGTGATGTCCAGCGTCTTGGCCGAGAACTGGTTGTCGGCGGTGTCGCCGATGGTGCGGATCTTCTCCAGATCGTCATTGGTGAGGATCGGCTGGCGCACCTCAAGACGCTTGGAGGTGGCGAGGCCCTTGAGGTCGAACAGGTTCGGCCGCGGCCCGATGAAGGAGACGAGGCTCATCACCAGCTCCTCGCGGATCGGGTCGATCGGCGGGTTGGTGACCTGGGCGAAGTTCTGCTTGAAATAGGTGTAGAGCAGCTTCGGCTTGTCCGACAGGGCGGAGATCGGCGTGTCGGTGCCCATCGAGCCGATGGCTTCCTGGCCGACGGTCGCCATCGGCTGCATCAAGAGCTTGATGTCCTCCTGGGTGTAGCCGAAGGCCTGCTGACGGTCGAGCAGCGTCTCGGCGGCGACCGGCGCGCGGCCGCGCACCGCCGGCATCTCCTCCAGCACGATCTGGGTGCGGTGCAGCCAGTCCTTGTAGGGGTTGGCGGTGGAGAGCTGGCGCTTGATCTCCTCGTCGGAAATGATCCGGCCTTCCCGGAGATCGATCAAGAGCATCTTGCCCGGCTGCAGCCGCCACTTGCGGATGATCTTCTCCTCCGGCACCGGCAGCACGCCGACCTCGGAGGACATGATGACGAAGTCGTCGTCGGTGACGACGTAGCGGGCCGGGCGCAGGCCGTTGCGGTCGAGGGTCGCGCCGATCTGGCGGCCGTCGGTGAAGGCGACGGCGGCCGGCCCGTCCCACGGCTCCATCAGGGCGGCGTGATACTCGTAGAAGGCCCGCAGGTTCTCGTCCATGAGCGGGTTGCCGGCCCAGGCCTCGGGGATCAGCATCATCGCCGCATGGGCGAGCGAATAGCCGCCGCGCACCAGGAACTCGAGCGCGTTGTCGAAGCAGGCGGTGTCGGACTGGCCCTCGTAGGAGATCGGCCACAGTTTGGTGATGTCGTCGCCGAACAGCGGCGAGGAGACGCTGGCCTGGCGCGCGGCCATCCAGTTGACGTTGCCGCGCAACGTGTTGATCTCGCCGTTATGGGCGACCATCCGGTAGGGATGGGCGAGCTCCCAGGACGGGAAGGTGTTGGTCGAGAAGCGCTGGTGGACGAGCGCCAGCGCCGAGGTGAAGCGCGGGTCCTTCAGGTCGGCGTAATAGGCGCCGAGCTGATAGGCGAGGAACATGCCCTTGTAGACCAGCGTCCGGCTCGACAGCGAGACGATGTAGAAGCCGCGGCCGACCGCGTCGGTCTCGGCGCGGATGGTGTTGGAGATCACCTTGCGCAGCACGAAGAGGCGGCGCTCGAAATCGTCCTCTGTCTCGCAGTCGCGGCAGGCGATGAAGACCTGGCGCGAGCGGGGCTCGGTCGCGGCGATGTCCGGTGCCTTGGACAGCGAGGAATTGTCGACCGGCACGTCGCGCCAGCCAAGGCAGGCCTGGCCTTCGGCGTTGATGACGCGCTCGACGATCTCCTCGCAGCGGCGGCGCAGCGCCGCGTCCTGCGGCAGGAACAGGAAGCCGACGCCGTAGCGGCCCTTTTCGGGAAGGTCGATGCCGAGGCCCTTCGCCTCAGCCACGAAGAAGTCGTGCGGGATCTGCACCAGCATGCCGGCGCCGTCGCCCATCAACGGGTCGGCGCCGACCGCGCCGCGATGGGTGAGGTTTTCCAGCACCTGCAACCCGTCGGCAATGATGCGGTGGGAGGCGACGCCCTTGAGATGGGCGACGAAGCCGACGCCGCAGGCGTCATGCTCGCGGGCGGGATTGTAGAGGCCGACGCGCGCGGCCTCCGCGCGTCGCTCGTTCAGCGTTTTGCGGGCAGTCGTCGCTTTGGCCGGTGCGGTTTCGGTCACGAAGTCCAGCGCCTCGATCATCGCTTCGGTCTTGCTCATGTCTGCCCTCTTTCATCCTGCGCCGGGACCGTCCTTCTCCGTTCGGGTCGCGCTCGCTCGTGATCGAGGAGCCCGGCTCGTCCGTCGAACGGGCGTTCGCCCTGACGCTGACCAGTGAAGCGGACCTGCCCTTCGGTCCGCCTTTTCCGGCGGTTCGTGTCCCTCGCGGGACGTGCCGTCGGCATCTTCCTGCCGGTGCCGCGCAACAGCACTGCACCGGTGACGCGGCGCCTGACCTGCATCGCCCCGGCACCGCGGCCGGGCGGGATCGCAGGGCATGCCGCGCCCTGTTGTAGCATATGCCGGCCCTTGCGTTCAGCCACCGGATGCGCCTGGCGCTCCAAGGCCGATCGCTGCGGGCGCGGGATGCGCTCCAGCGGAAGCCGGCCAGCCCCGGCCGCTTCCGCTCCGTCCAAAAGGGACAGTAATCCTGTCCTATCTGGCGGAGGCGCACAATGCCAGATTTCAAGGGGGGGAGCAAGCGGCTTGCAAGCCCGCGCAAAACTATTTCTTGCGCCGGGCATGGGGCGTTTTGTCATTATCGCAACGCCGGCGCGGCGCGAAGGAAAGAATCTGTCGGCGGACGAGGCAGATGGGTCCCGCGCCTGCCTTCAGGGAAGCCTACGGACGGGCTTGCAAGGCTGCGTGTCCCGGTCTTAGATCGCGCCATGATCTTCGCCAGCGACAATTGGGCGGGGGCCTCGCAGCCGGTCATGGATGCGATGCTTCGCCACAACACGGGCGCCGCGCCAGCCTATGGCACGGACCCGCTCACCCTCAAGGTCCGCGACCGGTTTCGCGAGATCTTCGAGACGGACGACCTCACGGTCTGGTTCACCGCCACCGGCACGGCGGCCAATGCGCTGACCCTGGCGGCCTGCGCAAGGCCGGGCGGGCTGGTGCTGACCAGCGACATCGCCCATGTGCTGTGCGACGAGTGGGGAGCGACGGAGTTCTTCTCGCACGGCATGAAGATGGTGCCGGTGGAAACGCGGAACGGGCGGATTTCGGCGGACAGCCTCTCGCGCGAACTGGCCAAGCACCCGGACGGCAGCCGCTTCGGCACGCCGGTGGCGGTGAGCCTGACCCAGGCGAGCGAATGCGGCACGGTCTATGGCCTCGAGGATCTGGCGGCGCTGACGCGGGCTGCGAAGGAACGTGGTCTCGTCTGCCACATGGACGGGGCGCGCTTCGCCAATGCGCTGGTGCATCTCGCGTGCAGCCCGGCGGAGATGACCTGGAAGGCGGGGATCGATGTCCTGTCCTTCGGCGGCACCAAGAACGGCTGCTGGTGCGCCGAGGCGATCGTGGTGTTCAACCAGGACGCCTTGCGCGATCTTGCCGCGCACCGTTCGCGCGCCGGGCATCTGTTCTCCAAGTCGCGCTTCGTCGCCGCCCAGCTCGACGGCTATCTGGAGAACGGCCACTGGCTGGACAGCGCCCGCCACGCCAATGCGATGGCGAGCCGGCTTGCCGAGGGGCTTGCGGCGTCCGGCCATGCGCTCGCCCATCCGGTGGAGGCGAACGAGGTGTTCCCGGTTCTCAGCCTTGCCACCATCGCGCGGCTGCGCGAAGCGGGCGCGGCGTTCTACGAATGGCCGGAGATCGAAGCGGGCGAGGGCGCGTCCGGCGTGCGGCTGGTGACGTCGTTTGCGACCAAGACGGAAGAGGTCGCGCGCTTCCTGGAGATCGCCGCGGGATAGGCGGCTACCCGTAGAAGAATTTTCTCCGCGCGCGGCTGTCCTGCCGGAAATTTGGAAACGGTTTTCGTATTCTGAGTTGGCGCAAAGCCGAACGGGGCTAGCTTCGCGCCGGTTCAAGCGAAACGACCGGAGCGATTGCCGATGAAGATCCATCCCACCGAGGACATGCATGTCCTGTCGATGGCCCGCAGGCTGACCATTCCCGAGGTGGCATCGGCCGCCGCCGAGCTGTCGACGGCGATCGATGCGGAGCGCGCGCGTGCCGGTCTTGCGGCGGCGGGGCCATGGACCTTCCTCGCGCAGAACCTGCCGCGCGACGGCAAGACCGCGTTCGACTGGCGCATCTGCCTGCCGGTGGCGGGTGCCGCCGCCTATGACGGCCCGCTGGAGGTTCTGCATCTGGAGCCGATCATGGTGGCCTCCGCCCTGCATCTGGGGCCGGTCCGGACGCTGTTCACGCAGGGCTACGCGCCCTTGCTGCGGGCCATCGGCGAGACGCGGCACCATCTGTCGGGCCAGAGCCGGGAGGTCTATCACGACTGGCGCGGCGGCAAGGCCGGCTACAACCGCATCGAGATCCAGTTCGAATTGTCGCGCTGACGGGCTGCCAGACCGCAAGGCGCCCGGCCTTGGGAAAGGCCGGGCGCTGGGGGCAGGCGTCTCTCTCGCCGAGGGGGGATAGCGAGGGTCCGCCTGCCGGGTGTCAGTGCCGGATCGTCAGCAGGGGAGCGTCAGTGGGTGCTGCCCTCGATCTGCTTCTCGATCTGTTTCTGGCCGGCCTTGCCGATCTCGATCTTGCGGGGCTTCATCGCCTCGGGGATCTCGCGGGCCAGGTCGATATGCAGCAGGCCGTTCTCGAGGCTGGCGCCCCTGACCTCGACATGGTCGGCGAGCTGGAAGCGGCGCTCGAAGGCGCGCGCGGCGATGCCGCGATAGAGCACCTCGCCGGCCTCGGCCTCCTGGGCGCGCTCGCCCTTGATGGTGAGCGTGTGCTCCTTCGCCTCGATCGTCAGGTCACCTTCGCCGAAGCCGGCCACCGCCATGGTGATGCGGTAGGCGTTCTCGCCGGTGCGCTCGATATTGTAGGGCGGATAGCTCGGCGTCTCCTGGCCGCTGGTGCTGTCGAGCATGGAGAGCAGGCGGTCGAAGCCGACGGTGGAACGATAGAGCGGGCTGAAATCGAAGTGACGCATCGGTGTGTCCTCTCGTTGAGCAACAGATGATGGTTCCGGTTCCGCTGTGTCCCGCCGTCATGGCCGGGAGGGGAACCGCGCGCGGGCCCGTTCGTGGCGCCCGCGCCTTACGAGATGGGGAGGGCGAAAACGGCTTTCAAGAGGGACGGCCGGGTGCCCGCGCTCGGCCGGGCGGGCCGGATTTTCGACCTGAACGGCAGGTGAACGGCGCCTTCCGGGAGGGTTCACGCGGGGCCGTGCATCTTCATGATCGTCAACAGGCGCCGAGGCGCCGAACCAGGAGACAGATCCATGAGGAAGTCGCTTCTCGCCGCCGCCGCCGTCCTTGGCCTCGCCCTTGCGGCGCCCAGTGCCCAGGCTTTCGAGATCCGCACCGGCGGCCCGTCGGCCGGCCTCAGCATCGAACTGCAGGTCGCCGGCTATCGCGGCCACGACCGGCGCGGCTACCGGTATGAGCGGCTCGCCCCGCGCCAGATCGTCCACCGGCTGCACCGCCAGGGCTACCGGGACATCAGCAACCTGCGCTCGCAGGGCCATGTCTATGTCGCCCATGCCCGCGGCCATCGCGGCATGTCGCAGCGCCTGGTGGTCGATGCCTATTCGGGCGAGGTCGTCGGCCGCTCGCCGATCGGCCGCGGCCACGGCTGGGGCGGCTACGGCCGGATGTGACCTTTCGGCGGGCCGCGATGCCCGTCCGCCGACCGCAAACGGGGCCGCCGGAGTTGAGCCGGCGGCCGCGCTCCTGTATGGGTCAAGATACCGGGATCGTTGGACTTGTCCCGACGCGGCGGGGCCCCTCCCGTCGCCAACAAGGCCGACAGGCTGGAGCACGGCGCGGGTGGCAATGCAGCTCTACGATCATCCGGACAATCCGGTGCCGGCCGGAGCGGTCTGCCAGCAGGTGACGACGCCCGACGGCATCCGCCTGCGCACGGCGCGCTGGATGCCCGACCGCAGCCCGCTGAAGGGCACGGTGACCTTGCTGCAGGGCCGGGCCGAATTCATCGAGAAATATTTCGAGACCGTCGCGGACCTGCGCGCCCGCGGCTTTGCCGTCGTCACCTTCGACTGGCGCGGCCAGGGCGGGTCTGAGCGCCTGCTCGCCAATCCCTACCGGGGCCATGTGGACGATTTCGCCGATTTCGTCACCGATCTCGACACGGTGATGGACAAGGTGTCGCTCGCCTCGATGCCCGGTCCGCACCATGTGCTGGCGCATTCGACCGGCGGCGCGGTGCTGCTGCTGGCGGCCGGGCGGCTGCGCACCCGCATCGAGCGGGCGGTGCTGTCGGCGCCGCTGATCGGCCTCGGCAAGGTCGGCCTGCCGCAGGGCCTGATCTGCCCGCTGTCGGCGGTGCTGTCGGCGATCGGCTTCGGCACCGCCTTCGTGCCCGGCGGCAAGGCGCGGCTCGACATCCCCTTCGAGGGCAATCCGCTGACCTCCGACGAATTCCGATTCCGCCGCAACGCGGCGGTGCTCTCCGCCCATCCGGAGCTGGAGGTCGGCGGGCCGACCATCGACTGGCTGGCGGCGGCCTGCCGGGCGATGAAACGCTTCTTCGAGCCGGATTTCGGCCCCTCGCTGCAACTGCCGGTGCTGCTGGTCGCCTCGACCGGCGACCAGGTCGTCTCGCCGCGGGCCAGCGAGCGCTTCGCCCGCCAGACCCGCTCCTGCCGCTATGTCGAGATCGCCGGGGCCCGCCACGAATTGCTGATGGAAGACGACTTCCACCGCGACCAGTTCCTGGCCGCCTTCGACGCCTTCGTCAGCGACGGCGAGCCGGCCGGCGCCTGGAGCCTTTGAGCCCAGGCGAGCCGCTGCCTCACACGGCGGCGGAGGCGAGGATCTCCAGCACCTTGTCGTGCAGGGCCGGATCGCCGGAGGCGACGATCTGGCCGCCGGCGGCCGGCGAGCCGCCGCTCCAGTTGGTCACGACCCCGCCGGCGCCCTCGACGATCGGCGCGAGCGCGACGATGTCATAGGGCTGCAGGCCGGTCTCGATGACGAGGTCGACCTGGCCGCTGGCGATCATGCAATAGCCGTAGCAGTCGGTGCCGTAGCGGGCGGTGCGCACGGTGCCCTCGATCCGCCGGTAGACCGCCTGCTCGGCGCCCTGGAACAGGCCCGGATGGGTGGTGCACATGATCGCCTGCGAAAGGTCCGCGCAGGGGCGGGTGGCAAGCGGCCGGCGGCCGTCGCGGTTGACCAGCCAGGCGGCCTCGCCGTCGCCGAGGAACCGCTCCGCCACATAAGGCTGGTCCATGACGCCGAAGACCGGCCGGCCGGCGCGCGTCACGCCGATCAGGGTGCCCCAGGTGGGCAGGCCGCAGATGAAGGCGCGGGTGCCGTCGATCGGATCGAGCACCCAGACATGCTCGGCATCGAGACGGACGCTGCCATGCTCCTCGCCAAGGATGCCGTGATCGGGAAAGCGCGCCTCGATCAGGGCGCGCAAGGCCTCCTCGCCGGCCCGGTCGGCAACCGTCACCGGATCGAAGCCCTCGGCGATCTTGTTTTCCACCGACAGGATTTCCCGGAAATGCGGCAGGATCGCCGCCGCCGACGCGCGGCACAGGTCATCGGCGAAAGCGGCAAGGTCTTCGGACAGAAGGTTTTCGGGGAGAGGGCCAGGCTGGGGACCTGAATGGGGCATCGGGTCGGTTCCTTGCGGGGGCGACTAGCGGGTCGAGGTGCACGGATGGGGCGCGGCGCCACGACGGCGCCGCCCTGCCCGCAATAGCCTGTGAACGGGCGGCGGGCAATGTCCGGAAAGCGACGCTGCCGCCGGATGGCCGCGCCGAGTCGCTGCCTTAAAATGAGGCAGGTCGCCGTATGGCAGCATTTTATGCAGAACCGGACCGGCAAGAACACGCCGCGGCAGGGGGTGCGACGAATTATTCAAGGGGATTTATCAATAGCTATCTATTTGAAATATTTATATAAATTTCATGAGCTCCGGATTTTTTCGGAGAAAATTCGACCGGGTGGCTTGACTTTTGTGCGTCGCGATGGAAACTTGTTGCAGTGCGATATGGCTTGCCATGTCGCGCCGCCCTCCTTGGGCGTTTCCTCCCTAGACTCGGGCCGCCTCGCAAGAGAGCGGCCCTTTTTTCTGCGCGGCTTTCCGGCTGCCGCAGGCGCGGTCGTCCCTAGGTCGACGTGAACGGGTCGGGGAAG
Source organism: Stappia sp. TSB10P1A (assembly GCF_900185725.1). Taxonomy (GTDB): domain Bacteria; phylum Pseudomonadota; class Alphaproteobacteria; order Rhizobiales; family Stappiaceae; genus Stappia. The sequence goes on from NZ_FYAU01000051.1 coordinate 108,315, forward strand.
GCGAGGGGAAAGGGTCGGGGGGAGGCTTACTCGGCCGCCAGCGCGTCCGGCGCGAGATCGGCATCGCTGCCTGCCACCAGCTCCTCGCAGAAGCGGCGCAGGTCGCGGGCAAGCTCGGCGAAGCCGGAGCTGCGGTCGGTGCGCGCCTCGTCCATGTAGAGGCTGCGGTTGATCTCCACCTGCAGGGCGTGCAGGCCCTTGGCCGGACGGCCGTAATGCTCGGTGATGAAGCCGCCGGCATAGGGCTTGTTGCGCGCCACCGTGTAGCCCATGCCGCGCAGGATGTCGCTCGCCTGGTCGATGACCGAGCGGGCGCAACTGGTGCCGTAGCGGTCGCCCAGGATGAAGTCGGGTCGCGGGCCATTGTCGCTGGTGCGGATGGTCGAGGGCATGGAGTGGCAGTCGATCAGCACCGCATGGCCGAAGGCGACATGGGTGCGCGCCAGCAGGCGGCGCAGGGTCTGGTGATAGGGCTTGTAGATGGTCTCGATGCGGTCGAGCGCCTCGCGCACGGGGAGGCGCTCGCGATAGATCTCCTGCGCCTCGCCGACGACGCGGGCGATGGTGCCGAGCCCGCCGGCGACGCGGATCGAGCGGCTGTTGGCATAGGGCGGCAGCCGGTCCTCATACATCTTCGGATCGAGCTCGTAGGGCTCGCGGTTGACGTCGAGATAGGCGCGCGGGAAGCGGGCGCACAGGAGCGGCGCCCCCAGATCGACGACGCCGGCGAAGAGCTCGTCGACGAAGGCATCCTCCGAGCGGCGGATCGCCAAGGCGTCGAGCCGCGAGGACTGCAGGAAGGGAAGGGGGTAATGCCGCCCGGAATGGGGGGAGTTGAAGACGAAGGGGGCGGACTGCTCGGCAGGCTGCAGAACGTCGAAAGGCGGCGTCTCCTGAAACCCGCTGATGACCTGCATGGGCATGCTCTCCGCCGGACGATCTTCGTCAAACTTCCCTATTTGCCCCCGAATCGGCGTTAATGTCCACACGGGCGGTGGGTAACCGATGCGCCCGACCGGCGGGACGCCGCTTTCACTGGATGTTTACCGTCGTTCGGCCTTATAACGATCCGAAAGATGTGCCAAAACGGGATCTTCGGGCGAACCTCCCGCGTCTGCCCGTCCGAGGATGCGCAAGACCGGATGCGCCAGACCGGATGCGCGCAAGTTGGGCGCGCGCAAGATCGGCAGATTCGCCAGGCGAAGCGGAACGGAAGCGACGAATGACACGGATCCTACTTGCGGAAGACGACAATGACATGCGCCGCTTCCTCGCCAAGGCGCTGCAGAAGGCGGGATACGACGTCGTCTCTTTCGACAATGGCAAGAGCGCCTATGAGCGCCTGCGCGAGGAGCCCTTCTCGCTGCTCCTGACCGACATCGTCATGCCGGAGATGGACGGGATCGAACTGGCCCGCCGGGCGACCCAGCTCGACCCGGACCTGAAGGTGATGTTCATCACCGGCTTCGCCGCCGTGGCCTTGAACCCGGACTCGCAGGCGCCCAAGGATGCCAAGGTCCTGTCCAAGCCGTTCCACCTGAAGGACCTGGTGCTGGAAGTGGAGCGCATGCTGGCCGCCTGAGCGGCCTGCTGCCGGCTCTCAACAGGTTTTCCACCGCGCATGGAGCGGGCGCGCGGGCGGGCAATTAAGTTTGCGAGAAGGGCTTGCACCGAAAATCGAAGCCCGCTATATCGCATCCCACCGCGCCGTCCCGTCGGCGTCGGGTTTCCGGCTTCCTGCCGGACCACGGCAATTTGCCGGATTTCGACGCCTTGTCGCCATCGGCGGCTTGCTGGGTCGACATCGGCGGCTTGCCGGAACCGAAAAGTTTCGGGCGTGTAGCTCAGCGGGAGAGCACTACGTTGACATCGTAGGGGTCACAGGTTCAATCCCTGTCACGCCCACCATCTTCGCCGGACCGCCGAGATTGCGAGGCGGTCGGCACAGCCCGGCAACCGTCCGCCATGGCAGCGCTGCATCACGCCGCCTGCCGTCGCGGATCGGGCATCGCCCCCGGCGCGCGGTTCTTGTCGAACCAGCGCGACGACGGCGGATCCGCCGGGTGGGACGCGGGGCCTCACGGCCTCTTCGTCCGCAAGCAGACAGCCGGGCCCGCGTGGCACGGTGCAACATGAGGATGCCGCCGCCAACGTGGCACCGTTGACGGAGACGAGACGATGAAGATCAAGAATTCGCTCAAGGCGCTGATGGGCCGTCATCGCGACAACCGCATGGTTCGCCGCAAGGGCCGCGTCTACATCATCAACAAGAAGGCGCCGCGCTTCAAGGCCCGCCAGGGCTGAGTCGCGACGGCCGGCCGCTGATCGCCCCGCGTCCCTGCGGACGCCTCGGGCGACGGCGTAGTGGCCTGACCGCTTTCACTTTTTGCTGATGCCATTGACGATCGCATCCAGGGCGACATACTCCCTGAATGCGATCGTTTCTGCTTGCCTGCTTCCTTGTGTGCTTCGGAGCCTCCGCGCTTGCGCAGGAGCTGTCTCCGGACGTGCTGCCGCCCGAGGTGCTGCCGCCCTCGCTCGACGATCTCGACGCGCCGACGACGGAGATCGAGCCGCCTTCCGGCCCGGCTCCGGCGGTGACGGAGACCGAGACGCCGAGAAACGAGCTCGACGGGCTGTTCACCGAACTTGCCAAGGTTACCAGCGACGAGCAGGCGCGCCCGCTGGTCGGCCGCATCCAGCGGATCTGGTCGCGCTCGGGCAGCGCCACGGTCGACCTGTTGATGATGCGTGCGGGCGCCGCCATGCAGGCCAAGGACTATGCGCTGGCGCTCGACCTGCTCGACGTGACGGTGCGGCTCGCCCCCGATTTCCCCGAAGCCTGGAACCGCCGCGCCACGGTGAACTATCTGCGCGAGGATTTCGGCGGCGCGATGGTCGATATCGAGCGGGTGCTGGCGCTGGAGCCGCGCCACTGGGGCGCGATGTCCGGCCTTGGCATCATCCTGCGGCGGATCGGGCGGAGGGACGAGGCGCTGGAGACCTTCCGCCAGGTGCTGAGGATCCATCCGGTCAGCGAAAACGCGCGTAAAGCGGTCGAGGACATGGAGAAGGCGGCGGCCGGTTCGCCGATCTGACGCGGCCGCGCGGACCCGCCCTTTCCCCTGTCGCCCGTTCTTCGCAAAGCCGGATCCGCCCGCCCATGCCCACCCTTGCCCTTGTCCTGCTGTCGGCGCTGGCGCTGCTGCTCTCCGGCCTTGCCCTCTTGGCGGAGCTGCGCGGGCGCGAGGCGGAGGCGCGCTATCCGCCGATCGGGGCCTTTGCCGAGATAGACGGCGTGCGGCTGCACTATGTCGACCTGCGCCCCGACGGCTGGCGGGCGGGCGACCCGGCGCTGGTCTTCGTGCATGGGGCGAGCGCCAACTTGCGCGATCCGCATATGGCGCTGGCCGGGCCGCTGAGCGAATGGCCGGCGGAGAAGGGGAGGCCCGCGCGGCTCGTCTTCGTCGACCGGCCCGGCCACGGGCATTCGCAGCGCGGCGGCGGTGACATGCACCGCCCTTCGGCCCAGGCGGCGCTGATCGCCGGGCTGGCCGACAGTCTCGGCATCGGGCGGGCGGTGGCGGTCGGCCATTCCTGGGGCGGGGCGGTGGCGGCGCAGCTTGGACTTGCCCGCCCGGACCTCGTCGCCGGGCTGGTGTTCCTGGCCCCGGCCACCCATCCCTGGCCGGGCGGCGTCAACTGGTATTACGACGCGGCCGCGCTACCGGTCGCCGGCACGGTGTTTTCCGCAACGCTCGCCCCGTTCGGCGCGGCGCTGGTCGCGCCGACCGCCATGGGCGGCGTCTTCCGCCCGGGCGAGGTGCCGCAGACCTATGCCGAGCGGCTGGGCCTGCCGCTGCTGTTCCGCCCGCAGAGCTTCCGGGCGAATGCGCGGGACGTCGCCTTCCTGAAGAGCGAGGTGGAGGCGGCGGTGCCGCGCTACCGCGAGATCGCCCAGCCGGCGGCGGTGATCACCGGCGAGACGGACGGCGTCGTCTATCCGCATATCCATTCGCACGGGCTGGTGCGGGACCTGCCCAATGCCTGGCTGGTGACGCTGGAGGGCGCCGGCCACATGCCGCACCACACGCGCACCGACGCGGTGCTGGCGGAGATCGCCAAGGTGGTGGCACTGGCCTTCCCGCAGGCGGGATGGGACGGGGAGGGCAGCCGAAACGAAAACGGGACGGCCAGGGCCGTCCCGTCGAAAGCTGCTGCTGCGAGCGAGTGAGCCCCTGAACGTGGCTCAGAGCCCGCCGCGACCGTCGCTGCCGACAAAGGCGATGCGCAGCATGTTGGTCGAGCCGGGGGTGCCGAAGGGCACGCCGGCGGTGGTGATGATGCGCTGGCCGGGCTTGGCCAGTTCCTGCTGGAAGGAGATCTGGCAGGCGCGGTCGACCATGTCGTTCTCGTCGCGGGCATCGTCCGAGACCACGCAGTGCAGGCCCCAGGCCAGCGACAGGCGGCGGGCGGTCGACAGCACCGGCGAGATGACGATGACCGGCACGGAGGGGCGCTCGCGCGCGGCGCGCAGGCCGGTGGCGCCGGAGGTGGTGTAGCAGACCACGGCGGCGAGGTTCAGCGTTTCGGCGATCTGCCGCGCGGCGGCGGCGATGGCATCGGCGCCGGTCGGCTCCGGCTCCTGGCGCTGGGCGTGGATGATGCCGCGATAGTTGGGGTCGCGCTCGACCTGGCGGGCGATGCGGTCCATGGTGGCGACCGCCTCGACCGGGAACTGGCCGGCAGCGGATTCGGCGGAGAGCATCACCGCGTCGGCACCCTCGAACACGGCGGTGGCGACGTCGGAGACCTCGGCGCGGGTCGGCACCGGGGCGGTGATCATCGATTCCAGCATCTGGGTGGCGACGACCACCGGCTTGCCGGCGCGGCGGCAGGCGCGGACGATCTGCTTCTGCAGGCCCGGCACCTGTTCCAGCGGCATCTCGACGCCGAGATCGCCGCGGGCGACCATCAGCGCGTCGGAGAGGTCGATGATCTCCGACAGCCGGTCGATGGCCTGCGGCTTTTCGATCTTGGCGAGGATGCCGGCACGCCCACGCGTCACCTTGCGCACCTCGGCAAGGTCGTCCGGGCGCTGGATGAAGGACAGGGCGATCCAGTCGACGCCGGCTTCCAGCGCCGCGTCGAGGTCCTTGCTGTCCTTCGGGGTGAGCGCGCCGACCGGGATCTCGGTATCGGGAACGCTGACGCCCTTGCGGTTGGACAGCTTGCCGCCGACCTCGACCACCGTCTCGGCGCTGGTCCGGTCGCAGGAGGTCACGCGCAGGCGGATCTTGCCGTCGTCGAGCAGCAGGCGATGGCCGGGCTCGAGCGCCTCCAGGATCTCGCGATGGGGCAGGTGGACGCGGGCGGCGTTGCCGGGCGCCGGGTCGCTGTCGAGGGTGAAGCCGGCGCCGTTCTCCAGCATCACCGCGTCGCCCTCGAAAGTGCCGACGCGCAGCTTCGGTCCCTGCAGGTCGGCGAGGATGCCGATGGGACGGCCGACCTTCGTCTCGATCTCGCGAATCATCGCCACCAGCGCGTGCAGGCGCGGGTGGTCGGTGTGACTCATGTTGATGCGGAAGACATCGGCACCGGCGGTGTAGAGCTTCTCGATCGTTTGCGGATCCGAGGAGGAGGGTCCGAGTGTCGCAAGAATCTTGACCCGCCTGTCACGCTTCATTGTCCGCCTGTCCCCCCTTGCACGGGCTCGGTGAGCTGAACCGTCCAGCTCGTCTGCTCGCCCGTATCGATTTCGAAGAATCCGGTTCGCTCGAAGCCGCGCGCGACGCAGTCATCGATGCCCCGGATGGTGAATTCCTTCTCGCGGGTGCACATGAAGGCGCGGCCGCCCCATTCCCCGAACTGATCGTAATCCACCGCATAGATATAATAGAAACGTGACACGAGCGAGCCCGCCACCAACGTTTCACAGGAATTTGCCGGCAGGTTCCACCAGCCCTCGGTGACCCAGTCGGCCTCCTCGCGATAGCCGATGGCAACGCCGACCTGGCTTTCGGTCTTGTTGCACAGACGAAGCTCGGCCTGGGCCGGTTGCGCGGTGAGAAGGCCAAGGGCGACAAGGGCAAGCGCTGCCGCGCCGCAGGATGCAAGACCCCGCCCGATCGTTCCGACTGCCGTGGTTCGCCGCTGCCTCTCGGCTTTTTGCATCATTCGATTTCTCGTGCCACGACTTTGCGCGTCATCTTATGGCTGACCGGCTTCCGCCTTGTCAATGATGACGGCCCTGAAGTCATTGACGTTGGTATAGGTCGGTCCAGGTCTCAGCAGATCGCCGAGTCGCTCGAAGAAGCCGGTGCTGTCGTTTCTCTCCAGAAATGCGGCGGCATCATGACCTGACCTTGCGGCGCGCGCGAGAGTGGTCTCGTCGACAAGCGCGCCGGCCGGATCATCTGCCGAACCGGTGCCGCCATCCGTGCCGTCGGTATCGCCGGCCACCGCGGCGATGCCGGGCGCCCCGTCCAGCGCCAGGGCGAGGGCAAGGGCATATTCCTGATTGGGGCCGCCATGCCCGTCGCCGCGAATGGTCACGGTGAGCTCGCCGCCCGACAGCAGCACGGTGCGGCGGCCGGCGGCCGCGATCTCGCGGGCCATGCGTGCATGGTCGCCCGCCACCTCGCGCGCCTCGCCCTCCAGACTGTCGCCGAGCAGCACCGGCTCGAAGCCGCGGGCGCGGGCGATGGTCGCAGCGCGCTCCAGCGACAGGGCGGGGCGGGCGACGATCTGAAAGCGGGTGCCGGAAAACAGCGGGTCGCCGGGCTTCGGCGTCTCGTTGGCCGGATCGAGAAGCGCCCGGTGGACGTTTTCGGGCGCATCCGGCGCATAACGGGCGACCAGCGCGCGGGCATCCGCCAGCGTCGTCGGATCGGGCACGGTCGGGCCGGAGGCGATGGCGATGGGCTCGTCGCGCGGCACGTCGGAAACGGCGAGGGTCGTCATCGGCACACCGTCAGGCCGGGCGGCGGCAAGGCGGCCGCCCTTGATGCGGGAGAGATGCCGGCGGACGGTGTTGATCTGCTCGATGGTGGCGCCGGAGCGCAGCAGCGCGCGGGTCAGCGCCTGCTTGTCGGCAAGCGTCAGGCCGTCGACCGGGGCGATCCAGTTGGCCGAGCCGCCGCCGGACAGGAGCACGACGATATGATCGCCGGGACGGGCCTGGGCGGCGAGTTCGAGCGTGCGGCGGGTGGCGTCGATGCCGGCGCGGTCGGGCACCGGGTGGCCGGCCTCGATCAGCTCGATGAACTGCGTTTCCTGCCCGTAGCCATGGCGGGTGACGCCGAGGCCGACGAGCCGGTCGGGGCCGAGGCCGTGGGCCTCGCGATAGTGGTGTTCGGCGACCTGCATCATCGCGCCGGCCGCCTTGCCGGCGCCGAGCAGCACGATGCGGCCGCTGTCGGAAGGGGCGGGCAGATGCGGCGGCAGGCAGGTCTCGGCGCGGGCGGCATCGACGGCGGCGGCGAACAGCTCCTGCAGCAGGGCGCGTCTGGCGGGGATGTCGGTCATTGCGGCGTCCTGAAAGGGTCTGGCGTTGCGGGGGCCGCCGGCGCGGCAACGGGCGCGCGCGGACGGGCGATGTAGATGCCGGCAAGGATGACGGCGCCGCCGAGGGCCTGGGCAAGGCCGATGCTCTCGGCCAGGAAGAGATAGCCCATGGCGGCGGCGGCGACGGCTTCGAGAAAGATCACCAGCGCGGAAAAGCCGGCCGACAGGGTGCCGAGGGCAAAGGCCAGCAGGCCCTGGCCGAGCGCGTGGCTGAAGACGCCGAGCGCGACCAGCATGGCGATGCCCATCAGCGAGGCGGGGAGGATCGTCTCTTCCAGCAGCAGGGCGACGACGAAGAGCACGGCGGCGGTGACGAGCGAGCTGCGATAGACCAGGAGGCCGGGGGTCATGCCGGTGCTGCCGCGCCGGGCGAAGCGCATGGCGATGAAGTAGCTGCCGAAGAACACCGAGGTGGCGAGGCCGTAGAGATCGCCGAGGAGGCGCTCGGGCGCGAAGGCGAAGCTGCTGCCGACGAGCAGGGCGGCGCCGAGGAGGCAGGCGGCAAGGCCAAGGGCCATGGCGCGGGTCACCGGCTCCTTGAGCAGGGCGCCGGAGGCCAGCATCACCCAGAGCGGGGCAAGGGTCGCCAGCAGCGTCGCATTGGCGGCGGTGGTGTTCATGATCGCCAGGTGCCAGAAGAACAGGTCGCCGGCGAAGAGCACGCCGGCAGCGAGCGTCGCTTTGTTCCAGCGCGGGGCGGCGGTGCCTGCGGGCCGCTCGATCCGCGCCCAGACGGCGAGCAGCGGCAGGGCGAGGGCGGCGCGCCAGAAGGCGCTGGCGAAGGGGCCGACATCCGCGAAACGCACGAAGACCGGCGACACGCCCATGGCGATCGCCCCGGCGAGCAGCGCGAGGAAGGCGGCAAGGAGGCGCTGGTCGGGAGCGGCGGCGAGCGGGGCGGGGGCGGTGGTCATGCCTTGCGGTCTTTCGGGGAAGCGTTCGGATGGTCCGGGCAAACGGGCCTGGCGAAGATTAGGCATCCGTTGCCGGCCTGTCTCGCCGGAAATCGCTGATAGCTCTTATCGCGAGCAGAGGCGAAAATGCGGTTGAAAGCGGACGCCGGATATGGTGCACAGCGGGGCCGCAATCCCGCAAACGGAACCGAGATGGCCGAGACGCTTTTCGCTGCCCCGAAATCCCCCGACGAGACGCCGTTCGAAAAGATCGAGGGCGACCGCTCGCGCGGGCTGCTGCTGCTGTGCGACCATGCCAGCAACGCCCTGCCGGCGCGCTATGGCTCGCTCGGCCTGCCGGCATCGGAATTTTCGCGCCACATTGCCTATGACATCGGCGTGCGCGAGCTGACGCTGGGACTGGCGCAGGCCTTCGGCGCGCCGGCATTGATGACCACCTATTCGCGGCTGCTGATCGACCCGAACCGGGGCGAGGACGACCCGACGCTGGTGATGCGCCTGTCGGACGGATCGGTGGTGCCCGGCAATGCCAGCCACGACGCGGCCGAGCGGGCGCACCGGCTCGTCACCTATCACCGGCCCTATCACGCGGCGATCACGGCGGAGATCGATGCGGCGATCGCGGACGGGCATCCCCCGGCGATCCTGTCGATCCACAGCTACACGCCGGTGTGGCGCGGCGTGCCGCGGCCCTGGCATGCGGGCATCCTGTGGGACCGCGATCCGCGTTTCGCGTTGCCGCTGCTTGACGCACTTCGCGCCGATGCCGATCTGGTGGTGGGCGACAACGAGCCCTATGACGGGGCCTTGAAGAACGACTGCATGTACCGGCATGGTACGGCGCGAGGCCTGGCGCATGCGCTGCTGGAGGTCCGCCAGGACCTGATCGCGGATGCGGCCGGCATCGAAGCCTGGACGCAGCGGCTGGTGCCGCTGGTGGCAAAGATCCTGGCGGAGGTGCCGGACCTCAACACGATCCGCCATTACGGATCGCGCTGCGACTGAGCCGGCAGAGCTGCGAGAGAGGAGACGGACATGGCTGACATCGACGAGGCAATGCGCACGGAACTGGAGGCGGCGGCGTTCCGCCGGCTGGTCTCGCATCTGCGCAAGCGCACGGATGTGCAGAACATCGACATGATGAACCTTGCCGGCTTCTGCCGGAACTGCCTGTCCAACTGGTATCTGGACGCGGCAAACGAGAAGGGCGTGCCGCTCGACAAGGAGACCGCGCGCGAGATCGTCTACGGCATGCCCTATGCGCAGTGGAAGGATCTCTACCAGAACGAGGCGAGCGCCGAGCAGCAGGCCGCCTTCGAAAAGGCCCGCCCGCACGAGTGATCGGGCGCAGCTCCCCCCATGTGAATATCGTTCCGTCTTCGTTCCCCGGTCTTGCATCCGCCCGATTTTCCGCGCATGCAGATCGGCATCACGGGAGGCGCCCGCCTCCCGGCTCCGTTCCATCACCCCGATCCCGCGGGCCGTGCCGCCCGCATCCATGAAGGAGACGAGTACCCATGTCCGATCCAGGCGGCGTCGCCGGCGACCAGTTGCGTGCATTTGTCGAGCGCATCGAGCGTCTCGAGGAAGAGAAGAAGGTGATCTCCGACGACATCAAGGATGTCTATGCGGAAGCCAAGGGCACCGGCTTCGACGTCAAGATCCTGCGCAAGGTGATCTCGCTGCGCAAGAAGCAGCCGCACGAGCGCGAGGAGGAGGACGCGATCCTCGACCTCTACATGCACGCGCTCGGCATGAACGGCCCGGCCAACGACGCCTGACCGGCAGGTCCGTCCGAATGATGCCTCCCGGGTGCGCCCGGGAGGCCGTTGCGGGGCGCGCAGGCCGCGCCTCGGCTTGCCTGCGGCGCCCGCCGCCTGACCGGCGACGCGCAGCGTCGAGGTGGGGACTAGGTATAAATAACGAGTAATTTACCGCGAATCGCCTTATCCTGCCGTGAGGTTTTGACGGGGCTGCGTTCGCGCCGTACCCTGCGGGGCAAGGCAGGAACTGTGTCGCTGGAGTGGTGAATTCGAAATGCGCCCCGTTTCGGCGGCGTCCGCCGGGCTGTGTTCAAATTCGAAAACCACATCAGAAACATGCGCTTGCCGGCAGTTCTCGGGGATCTGGCGTCCGTCCGGAGACTGCCGGGAAACAGGACGCATTGCAGATTCCGGCGGCTGGTTAAGCTTGCCTTCACGGCCGCAGGCTAGGGTCGAGACCTGACCCAAAGGGGTCTCCAATGGCGGAATGCGGCGTCGCGCAAGGCGGAGGGAGCCTTTCCGGACGCCGGGCGGAGGGAGGACCGCATGCCGATCGCACGGATGTTCGCAGCTCTTTTTGGCGCCGCGCTTCTCGCCTTGGCGGGGATGGCGCAGGCCACGAGCGTGGCCCCCGCCGATGCGGCGGGGCATATCCTGCTGACCCAGGGCGGAGCGACGCGAGACCTGGCGATCGAGGAGATCGAGCGCCTGCCGATGGTCGAGATCGAGGGCCGCGCCAGTCCCGATGAGCCGATGACCACCTTTCAGGGGGTTCTCCTGTCCGATCTCGTCCGGATGATCGGCGCCGACGAGGCGAGCGGTCTGATCGTGCGCGCCTCCGACGGCTATTCGGCCGACATTCCGCGCGAGGACTGGGAGCGCTGGCCCATCGTCGTTGCGACGCGCGTCGGCCAGGAGCGGCTGACCGTGCGCCGGCGCGGTCCGGCACGGATCATCTATCCCATCGTCCGCTATCCGGAACTGGACGCACGCGCCTATATCGACCGCAGCGTCTGGCTGATCGCCGAGATCGAATGGTGAACGGTCCAAGACGGATCCTTTCCCAACTCTCCCTGCTCCGCCCGGTGCATCCGTGGCTGATCGTGGCAGCCGTCGCCTGTGCCTGCGTGGTGGCGACGCTGGTGGCGCTGCGCGGCGTCGCGACGCTGAACCAGCCGGAGCCGGATGCCGGGCAGCATATGGTGCGCCACATGCGGTTCACCTTCGCCGAGGTGGCGCAGGTGGACGGCATCCTGCAGGCGCTGCGCGTCGACGCCGCATCGCCGGAAGCGCGGCAGATCATTTCGACCGCTGCCGACCATCTGCACATCCGCTTCGAGGTTCTGGCCGGCCTCTCCCGGGGACCGCTGGTCGAGCCCGATTCCAAGGTGGCGCCGGTCGCCTGGGCGCTGCTCGACGGGCTGGACAAGCTTGCCTCGGGCGAGACGCCCCTCGATGACGACGCGCTCATCCGCCTGCGCCGCGTCAGTGCCGACCTGGTGCGCCGCACCGGCGACTACATGCGCGGCGTCGAGGCGGATATCGACGAAGCGCTGAAGATCCGGGCGGAGAATACCGCCGGCGCCTGGTTCGAGGTGATCGGCAGCGTCACCATGCTGCTGGTCCTGTCCTTCATCTCGCTGGCGCTGCAATGGCGCAACCGGCGGATCGTCGCCGAACTGCGGCTCGCCAGCGGCCGCGACAGCCTGACGGGGCTTGCCAACCGGCGCGGCTTCGCCGAATGGGCGAGGGAGACGACCGCCGCCGGGCCGGTGCCGGCGCATGCCCTGCTGATCTTCGATCTCGACCGGTTCAAGGCGGTCAACGACCGGCATGGCCATCTGGCCGGCGATGCGCTGCTGAAGACGGCGGCCGACTGGCTGGTGGCGCATTTCGGGGATCGCGGCATCGTCGCGCGCTGGGGCGGCGACGAATTCGTGGTGACGCTGGCGCTCGGCCAGGACGGGCGCGACGATCTCGCCGCGCTGATCGGCGCGCGCATGGCGGAGCCGCCGACGCTGGTGTTTAAGGGCGAGACGATCCCGCTGCGCTTCAGTTGCGGCATCGCGGTGTGGCCGGATCACGGGGCGACGATCGACGAGACGATGGTCGCCGCCGATGCCGCCCTCTATGAAGCGAAGGCGCGCGGCCGTGGCCGCCAGGTGTTCTACGAGGCGGGCATCTCGGATCGCCGCGACCGCGCCGAGGCCCTGCGCGCGTCGCTGCCGCAGGCGCTGGCGGCCGGCGACCTGTTCCTGGAGTTCCAGCCGCAGATCCATCTCGGGCGCGGCACGGTGATCGGCGCCGAGGCGCTGGTGCGCTGGCGCGATGCGGCGACCGGCACGGTGATCCCGCCGGGACTGTTCATTCCGATCCTGGAGGAAGGCGACCAGATCGTCGACCTCGACGGCTTCGTGATCGACGCGGCCTGCCGCGCCGCCGCCGCCTGGAACGCGCTGGGACGGCGGATCCGGGTGTCGGTCAACCTGTCGCCGCGCACCTTCCAGAGCCCCGGTCTGGCCGCGCAGGTGGCGGCGGCGCTGGCCCGCCACGGCCTCATGGTCCGGCAGTTGGAGATCGAGATCACCGAAGGGGTGCTGTTGATCGACGACGCGCAGGTCGCGGCCAATCTCGCCGACCTTGCCGAGCTCGGCGTCCGGCTGGCGCTCGACGATTTCGGCGCCGGCTATTCCAACATCGCCTATCTGATGCGGCTGAAGCCGGATGTCTTGAAGATCGACCGCTCCTTCGTGCTGGAGGGCGACGAACGCCTGCGCGCCAGCATCGTGCAGGGCATCCTGCAACTGGCCGAGACGCTCGGCGCCGAGACCCTGATCGAGGGCATCGAGACGCCAGAGCAGTTGCGCTTCGTCCGCGACACCGGCTGCCAGACCGTGCAGGGCTTCCTGTTCGCCCGGCCGATGGCGGCAAGCGGCATCCCGGCCTTCTGCGAGGAGATCGAGGCGCAGCACCGCCCGGTCAGGGAAACGCCGCTGCTGCAGCAGCGCTCCTGATCGCGCGCTTCTCTCTCTTCTCTCACTTCCGGACCGAGAAACGCAAACGGCGCGCCCCCAGGGACGCGCCGTCTTCGTTTCAGGATCGCTTGGCCGGTCAGAGCGCCTTGACGATGCCCTCGGTCATCTTCTTGGCGTCGCCGAACAGCATCATCGTCTTGTCGAGGAAGAACAGCTCGTTCTGGATGCCGGCATAGCCGGAGCCCATGCCGCGCTTGACGAAGAGCACCGTGCCGGCCTTGTCGACATCGAGGATCGGCATGCCGTAGATCGGCGAGGACGGATCGTCGCGCGCCGCCGGGTTGGTGACGTCATTGGCGCCGATGACATAGACGACGTCGGCCTGGGCGAACTCGGAGTTGATGTCCTCCAGCTCGAAGACCTCGTCATACGGCACGTTGGCCTCGGCCAGCAGCACGTTCATGTGGCCGGGCATGCGGCCGGCCACCGGGTGGATGGCGTATTTGACCTCGACGCCCTCCTCCTTGAGCGTGTCGGCGAGCTCGCGCAGGGCGTGCTGCGCCTGGGCCACCGCCATGCCGTAGCCCGGCACGATGATCACCTTGGCGGCGTTCTTCATGATGAAGGCCGCGTCCTCGGCCGAGCCCTGCTTGACCGGACGGTCGTCCGCCCCGCCGCCGCCGGCCGCGGCGGTCTCGCCGCCGAAGCCGCCGAGAATGACGGAGATGAAGGAGCGGTTCATGCCCTTGCACATGATGTAGGACAGGATCGCGCCCGAGGAGCCGACCAGCGCGCCGACGACGATCAGCGCCATGTTGCCGAGCGTGAAGCCGATGCCGGCCGCCGCCCAGCCCGAATAGGAGTTGAGCATCGACACCACGACCGGCATGTCCGCGCCGCCGATCGGGATGATCATCAGGCCGCCGAAGACCAGCGACAGGACGACGATCATCCAGAACACGGTGTGGCTCTCGGTCGCGACGAAGACGGCGACCAGCACGACGATCAGCGCCGCCAGACCGCCATTGATGACATGGCGCATGGGCAGCAGGATCGGCGCGCCGGACATGCGTCCGTCGAGCTTGGCGAAGGCGATGACCGAGCCGGTGAAGGTGATCGCACCGATGGCGACGCCGAGCGACATCTCGACGAGGCTGGCCCCGTGGATGGTGCCGACCGTGCCGATGCCGAAGGCCTGGGGCGCATAGAGCGCGCCGGCGGCGACCAGCACCGCGGCCATGCCGACCAGCGAGTGGAAGGCGGCGACGAGCTGCGGCATCGCCGTCATCGGTACGCGCCGGGCGATCACCGCGCCGACGCCGCCGCCGATGGCGAGGCCGGCAACGATCAGCGCCAGGCCGCTGAAGCCGGGTGCGGCGGTCAGCAGGGTCGTGACGATGGCAATCGCCATGCCGACCATGCCGAACAGGTTGCCCTGGCGCGAGGTCTCCGGGCTGGACAGCCCGCGCAGCGCCAGGATGAAGAGAACAGCCGAAACCACATAGAGGACGGCGGTGACATTGGCGGAAAGCATCGTGTCCGGCCCCCTATCTCTGCTTCTTCTTGTACATGGCGAGCATGCGCTGGGTGACCAGGAAGCCGCCGAAGATGTTGACGCTGGCCATGACCAGCGCCAGGAAGCCGAAGCCCCGCGCGTATCCCGCGCCGTCGGCGGCAAGGTCGACGCCCACGGCCAGCAGCGCGCCGACCACGATCACGCTCGAAATGGCATTGGTGACCGACATCAGCGGCGTGTGCAGGGCCGGCGTCACCGACCAGACCACGTAGTAGCCGACGAAGATCGCCAGCACGAAGATGGTGAACTGGAAGACGAAGGGATCGATCGCCCCGCCGGTGAGGGCGGAGGCGGCATGGGCGAGCGAGTCGCTCGCCCCGCCGGCGATCTGGTCCGCATAGGCGCGGGCGGCATCGGCCGCCGCCTGGGCGGTCTCGGCCGCCTCGCGCGCGGCCTCCGCCGCGGCGCGGGCGCGCTCCAGCGTTTCGTTGGCGTTGAGTTCCGACATGGCGTCCCCCTTATCCGGCTGCCGGCGCGAAGGCCGGGTGCACCACCTTGCCGTCATGGGTGAGGGCGGTCGCCTTGACGAGCTCGTCCTCCCAGTTCACGGCAATGGCCTTCGCCTCCTTGTCGACCAGCGTTTCGGCGAAGGCGACCAGGTTCTTGGCATAGAGCGCCGAGGCGGAGGCGGCGATCCGGCCGGGCACGTTGAGATGGCCGACGATGCGGACCTCGCCGACCTTCGCCACCTGGCCGGGCACCGCGCCCTCGACATTGCCGCCGCGCTCGACCGCGAGATCGACGATCACCGAGCCGGGCTTCATCGAGGCAACCATGTCCTTGCTGATCAGGCGCGGCGCGGGCCGGCCGGGGATCAGGGCGGTGGTGATGACGATGTCCTGCTTGGCGATGTGCGAGGCGACCAGTTCGGCCTGCTTCTTCTTGTACTCGTCCGACATTTCCTTGGCATAGCCGCCGGCCGTCTCCGCCTGGCGGAACTCGTCGTCCTCCACGGCGATGAACTTGGCGCCGAGCGATTCGACCTGCTCCTTGGCGGCCGGGCGCACGTCGGTGGCGCTGACCACGGCGCCGAGGCGGCGAGCGGTGGCGATGGCCTGCAGACCGGCGACGCCGGCGCCCATGACGAAGACGCGGGCGGCGGGAACCGTGCCGGCAGCGGTCATCATCATCGGCATGGCGCGGTCATATTCGGCGGCGCCGTCGATGACGGCCTGATAGCCGGCAAGGTTGGCCTGCGAGGACAGCACGTCCATGACCTGGGCGCGGGTGATGCGCGGCATGAACTCCATGGCGAAGGCGGAGATGCCGGCCTCGGCCATCGCCTTGACCGCGTCGTCATGGCCGTAAGGGTCCATGGTGGCGATGACCACGGCGCCCCTCTTCATCAGCCCAAGCTCGGCCGCGCTGGGGCGGCGGACCTTGAGGACGAGGTCGGCGCCGTCGAGCGCCGCCTTCGCCGTCTTGGCGATGGTGGCGCCCGCGGCCTCGTAATCGGCATCGACGATGCGCGACGCCGTGCCGGCGCCGGCTTCCACAGCGACCGCGAAACCGAGCGAGACGAACCGCTTCACGGTGTCGGGCGTTGCGGCGACGCGCGTTTCTCCTGCCTCGCTCTCGCGGGGCACAGCGAGTTTCATCGGTTGTCTCCTCCCAGGATGCGGATGACTGCGACCGCGAGAATTGCGGTCAAGCGGCGGTGACGATCGCGATCAGGCTGGCGACGACGAACACCACGGCGGACGGGATCCAGCCCTTGGCGCCGCTGGCAAGACCGACGGCCGCCGCGACGAGGGTGGCGATCAGCGCGATCCAGCCGAAGAACGTGCCGGCGCTGCCGCCGAAGGTGAAGAGGATGAGGCACAGCATCACATTCAGGGCGGCGACGGTGCCGACCTTGGAAAAGTTGATGAAGCCGTTATAGGTGCGCTCGTGCTCTGCGTAGTCCATCGACGGAGCGTTGTTGTCTGCCATGGATCCCTCTTGTGGCCAGGGTGGTTGTTTGGCGTACTTATAGCAGACAGAAACCCTTGGGCAACGCGCAGTTTGCACCGCGGGACAAGCTGCGGGAGAAGGCCTCGCGCAGCGAGCGGAAGGCCGGTCGCGACCGGCCGGAGCGGATGCCGGAGGGGAGGGGCGTCAGGACGGCGGGCGCGGGGCGAGGCCGACCCCTTGCAGCAGCGCCTGCTGGCGGGCGGCGACGGTGCTCTCCTCGAAATCCTCGATCTGCTCGTTGAACAGGCGGTAGAAGTTCAGCTCGGCCTTCAGATGCAGGAAGACGCCGCCGAGGCCAATCGCCGCACGGTCCATGAAGACGAATTCGCGCGGCACCGTCACCGGCCCCTTCTGCTTGAGCGCCTGATGGACGCGGAAGGCCTCGCGGCGGCCGTATTCGGCCGGCTTGATGCCGTCGGCGATGGAGCGGACCCGGTCGCTCAAGAGCGGGCCGTAGATGAAGCGGGCCCAGATGTTGAGGATGTCGATCAGCTCGCGGCTGAGGCCGCGAAAGCCCCAGCGCTCATAGGCGGAGACGACGAGGTCGTCGTCGCCATGCAGCAACCCGCGATAGAGATCGACGACGCCCTGGACGAAGCCGGGCGGGAAGATGCGGATGCAGCCATAGTCGAGCAGGTTGATGCCGGCCGGCGCATCGCCGTCGGTGAAGACCGTGTAGTTGCCCAGATGCGGGTCGCCATGGATCAGCCCGTGATGGCTGAACGGGTGCCACCAGGCGCGGAACATGACTTCGGCGAGGCGGTTGCGGTCCTCCAGCGGATGGTCCCTGAAGCTCAGCAGCGGCCGGCCGTCGAGCCAGGACATGGCGAGCAGGCGCCCGGTCGACAGCTCCGCCCTGACCTGCGGCACGCGGATGCGCGGCTCGTCCGCGAAGATCCGCGCATAGGCGGCCATGTGGCGGGCCTCGCGCACATAGTCGAGCTCCTCGCGCACCCGGTCGCCGATCTCGCGGGCGATCTCGCTGGTGTCGATGGCCGGTCCCATGCGGCGATGCACGGAGAACAGCAGCGACAACTGGCGCAGGTCCGCCTCCACCGTCGAGGCCATGTCCGGATATTGCAGCTTGCAGGCAAGCTCCTCGCCGTCCTGCGCGCGGGCCCGGTGCACCTGGCCGAGCGAGGCGGCGGCCGAGGGCTCGCGGTCGAAGCTGGCGAAGCGCGCCTGCCAGTCGCGGCCGAGCTCGGCCGACATGCGCCGCTTGACGAAGGCCCAGCCCATCGGCGGGGCATCGGACTGAAGCTGCGCCAGTTCGGCGGCATATTCGGGCGGCACCGCGTCGGGAATGGTGGAGATGAGCTGCGCCACCTTCATCAACGGGCCCTTGAGCCCGCCGAGGGCGGCGGCAAGCTCGGCCGCCTGCTTCTCGTTGTCGATGGTGTAGCCGAAGACCCGCGCACCGGCGATCTTCGCGGCGAGACCGCCCATGTTGGCGCCGACGCGGGCATAGCGTCCGACGCGGGCGGTCAAGCGGTTCTGCTCGCGGTCGCGGGGGGGCTGTGTGCTCATTCGTGCCTCGGCCTGTCGCGGAGCGGGATGCCCCGACCTGCTGCTACGTCATGACAGATATAGTGGATCGATCCGGATCCGGCAGGGGCACTCACGCCGGGGATCGGGAGGGCGCGAGGGAGGCGGCGAGGCTTTCCAGGGCGGCGGCGATGGCGTCGCGGTCGGCGGCAAGGCCCTTGTAGGCGGCCTGGGCGGCATCCAGCTCCAGCAATTGCCGGCGCAGGCCCTGCGCCAGCTCGCTCCCCTGCGGATGGCGCGCGAAGGCGGCGACCGGATCGTGATGGATGCGGATGGTGAAGAGGATGTCGCCGCTTTGCGGCAGGCGGCGCAGGGTCTGGCGCTCGACCCGCACATGCAGGCCGCCGGCCTCGTCGCGCGCCAGCCGGTGCGGATCGGTGCCGTCCGCGGCGATCCGCTTGGGGAACGGGCGGTGCAGCGCCGGGCCGGTATAGAGCGACCAGTTGAGCCGCCAGCTCGGCCGCTCGACGGGCAGATTGTCGAAGATGCGTGCGACCATCGGCCCCATGCGCCCGTCGTTGAAGCCGGGCACCGTCTCGTGGATCGCGGTCATCGGCCGGGAGAACTTATCAGTGAGCGACCAGGAGGAGGGAAAGCACAGCGCGCCGGCGGCAAGGCGATAGCCTTGCGGCGAGGCGCGCATCAGGATCAGGTCCTCCTGCACCAGCCGGGCGGCGCGGGCGAGCGGGATGTCGCCCGGTTCGGCCAGATCGATCACGCGCCCGGTGGGCAGGATGCGGATCGCCGTGCCCTCGCGGCGGTAGAGATCCGGGAAACGGTTCGGCAGGTGCTGGCTGAGAAGATCGAGCACTTCCTGCTGGGCGCTTTCCGTTCCCTCTTCCGCGAGCAGGACGGGCGCCTCGCCGCCGCCGGCGAGCAGGCGCTCCTTCTCGTCGAGCTGTTCGGCGAGCCGGGCGTCGGGCTCGATCCAGTCGGCAAGGTCGAGCGGCTGCAAGCCGACGCTGAAGGGCCGGGCCGAGCCGTCATAGGGCGTGTGGGAAAAGGGGGTGTGGGAAACGGGCGGGCCGGCGGGGGAGGAGGACCGGTCCTCCTCTCCGCCCGTGGTCGTGCTCATGCGTCGAGCCGCTCCAACTCGTCGATGAAGCCGGCGATCACCGACAGGCCCTTGCGCCAGAAGGCGGGGTCGGTGGCATCCAGACCGAACGGGGCGAGCAGCTCCGAATGGTGCCTGGTGCCGCCGGCCGACAGCATGGCGAAATACTTGTCCTGGAAGCCGGCCTCGGCATCCTCGTAGACCGCGTAGAGCGAGTTCACCAGGCAGTCGCCGAAGGCATAGGCATAGACATAGAAGGGCGAGTGGATGAAGTGCGGGATATAGGTCCAGTAGGTCTCGTAGCCCTCACTGAGGCGAATGGCCGGGCCAAGGCTCTCCGCCTGCACCGACATCCACAGCTCGCACAGGTCGGCGGAGGTCAGCTCGCCCTCGCGCCGGGCCGTGTGGATCTTGCGCTCGAACGTGTAGAAGGCGATCTGCCGGACCACCGTGTTGATCATGTCCTCGACCTTGCCGGCCAGCAGGATCTTGCGCTTTTGCGGCGTCTCGGCCTGGCCGAGCAGCGTCTTGAAGGTCAGCATCTCGCCGAACACGCTCGCGGTTTCGGCGAGCGTCAGCGGCGTCGGCGCCATCAAGGCGCCGTTCGGCGCAGCCAGCACCTGGTGGACGCCGTGGCCGAGCTCATGGGCAAGCGTCATGACGTCGCGGGTGCGGCCCTGATAGTTGAGCAAAACGTAAGGGTGGGCGCTCGGCACGGTCGGATGGGCGAAGGCGCCCGGCGCCTTGCCGGCCCGCGCCGGGGCGTCGATCCAGCCCTTGTCGAAGAAGTCGCGGGCGATGTCCGCCATCTTCGGCGAGAAGCGGCCATAGGCGGCAAGCACCGTGTCGCGCGCCTCGTCCCAGGGGATGCGGCGGGTGTCGGCGGAGGGAAGCGGCGCGTTGCGGTCCCAGAAATCCAGCACGTCGCGGCCGAGCCAGCCGGCCTTCATCGCGTAATAGCGGTGGGAGAGGGACGGATAGGCCTCGCGCACCGCCTCGACCAGGGCGTCGACCACCTCGCGCTCGACCCGGTTGGCAAGGTGCCGGCTGTCGGCGATGTCGGCAAAGCCGCGCCAGCGGTCGGAGATTTCCTTGTCCTTGGCCAGCGTGTTGGTGATCAGCGTGAAGACCGGCAGGTTCTGGCGGAAGGTGGTGCTCAGCGCCTTCGCCGCCGTCTCGCGGCGCGCCGCATCGGCGTCCTGCAACAGGTTGAGGGTCGGCTCCAGCGACAGTTCGGTGCCCTCGACATCGAAGCGCAGGCCCGCCATCGTCTCGTCGAACAGCCGGTTCCAGGCGCCGGCGCCGGTCACCGACTTCTCGTGGAAGAGCTGCTCGATGCGGTCCTCGAGCTGGTAGGGACGGGTCTTGCGGATGTCGTCGAGCCAGGGGCGGTAATGCGCCAGGTCCGGATCGCCGGCGGCCTCGTCGAGGACGGCCTCGTCGATGCGGTTGAGCTCCAGCGCGAAGAAGATCAGATGGGTGCTGGCGGTGGTCAGCTTCTCCTGCACGTCGCCATAGAACTTCTGGCGCACCGGATCGGTGGTGTTGCCGGCATAGAACAGGCCGGCAAAGGAGGCGAGGCGGCCCATCAGGTCGTCGAGCGCCTCCATCTCGCGGATCGCGCCGGCGAGCTCGGCGCCGGAGCGGCGGGCGATCTCCTCCAGCCTGCCCTTGTAGCGCTCTTCGAAGGCGCTGGCATCGCGGGCCGCCCGCGCCAGATCGGTGGGGACCTGCGGCGCGTCGTGGCCGGGATAGAGGTCGGCAAGGTTCCACTCCGGCAGGGCGCCGAGCTCGCTCGCCGCGCTGCCGCCTTCCGCCGCCGAGCGGGCGATCCGTGCCTGTGTCCAGCCTGCCCTGTCGGTCATGACGTCTCCGCTCTCGTGTTCTGGTCTCGTGTTCTTGCGCGGGCGCTCGTGCCGCGCCTTCCTGTGTCTGGATATTGTGAATTGTCGGTGGAGGGCAACGCCTAAAGACCGGGCAGGCGAGGGGCCTTCGGCAAACGTGGACATTTTGTTTACCGGTGCGCGGCTACGGTGACCCGAATTGAGACAAGTCCCGAAAGGCAGGCGCACGCATGATCCCGACAGGCGGACGCATCCTCATCGCCGACGACGATCCGGTGCAGCGGCGCCTGCTGGAAGAGGCGGTCAAGCGGTTCGGCTACCGCGCGCGCAGCGTCGAGAACGGCGCGGAAGCCGTGGCGCTGATGGCCTCGCCGGAAGGCAACGACATCAACCTCGTCATCCTCGACCTGGTGATGCCGGAGCTCGACGGCATGGGCGTGATCGCGCGCTTGCGCGAGATGAAGAAGACTGTGCCGATCATCGTGCAGACGGCCCATGCCGGCATCGACGCGGCGGTCAATGCGATCCGCGCCGGGGCGCAGGACTTCGTGGTCAAGCCGGTGTCGCCGGAGCGGCTGGAAGTGGCGATCCGCACCTTCATGCGCATGTCGGCGCTGGAAGGCGAGATCACCCGGATCCACAAGCAGGCGAGCGGCACCTTCTCCTTCGACGACATCGTCACCCGTTCGGAGGCGATGGAGCGGGTGATCCGGGTCGGGAGGCGGGCCGCGACCTCGCATATCCCGGTGCTGATCGAGGGCGAATCGGGCGTCGGCAAGGAGCTGATCGCCCGCGCGATCCAGGGCTCCAGCGAGCGGCGGGCGAAGCCCTTCATCACCGTCAATTGCGGCGCGATCCCCGAGCACTTGGTCGAATCGATCCTGTTCGGCCACGAGAAGGGGGCGTTCACCGGGGCGGTCGACAAGCATATCGGCAAGTTCCAGGAAGCCCATGGCGGCACGCTGTTCCTCGACGAGGTCGGCGAATTGTCGCTCGACATCCAGGTCAAGCTGCTGCGCGCACTGCAGGAGGGCGAGATCGACCCGATCGGCGCCAGGCGGCCGGTGAAGGTCGACTTCCGGCTGATCTCGG
The DNA here is from genome assembly GCF_900185725.1 of Stappia sp. TSB10P1A. Lineage (GTDB taxonomy): Bacteria > Pseudomonadota > Alphaproteobacteria > Rhizobiales > Stappiaceae > Stappia. Next base: position 130,597 of record NZ_FYAU01000051.1, read on the forward strand.
CGACCAACCGGCGGCTGATCGACCTGGTCAAGGACGGCCAGTTCCGCGAGGACCTCTACTACCGGCTCAACGTCTTCCCGCTGTGGCTGCCGCCGCTGCGCGACCGGCGCGAGGACATTCCCGACCTGGTGCGGCACTTCCTGGCGCGGTTCGCGGCCGAGGAAGGGCGGCCGCAGATCGCCACCGTGGCGCCCGCCGCCATCGCCATGCTGCAGGCCTATGACTGGCCGGGCAACATCCGCCAGCTCGAGAACGCGGTGTTCCGCGCCGTGGTGCTGTGCGAGGGCGATCACCTCAGCCCGGACGATTTTCCGCAGGTGCAGGCGAGCGTCGGCAGCGCGGCGACGGCCGTGCGGATGCCGGCGGCCCGGCCGGTGGAGACGGATCGCGACACTGTGACGGCGCAGGCGGGCGAGACAGCGCCCGCGGCGATGCCGGTGCCGGAGACGGCCGGTGTTGCCCTTGCCGATGGCGGGGGCGGACCGGCGGCGCCGTTCGGCTTCGTGCGCTCGCTCGACGATCATGGTCATGTGCGCAAGCTGGAAGAGGTGGAGGCGGAGATGATCCGCACCGCCATCGACCACTATGGCGGGCGGATGACCGAAGTCGCGCGCAGGTTGTCGATCGGCCGGTCCACCCTTTATCGCAAGTTGAAGGACTATGGCCTCGATGCAACAGGCGACGCCGAGGCGGCCGAGTAGCGGCTCCCATGACGCAACGTGACTTGCATTGCCGCCGCCGAGCCGGCTTGCTGGCCGGATATCCAGACGAATCACCTTGGTGCGGGACAGGTGTGCCCGTGCCGGACAACCGGAAGAGCTTCATGGCCTGCAGCATCCGTTTTCGCCCGGCCCGCCTCGCCGCCGCCACCTTCGCCGGCCTGATGCTGACGAGCGCGCTGCCGGCGCTGGCGACAACCGGGTCGATCACCGGTGCCGACACTGCGACCGCCGTCGCGACGCCGCTGCCGCAGCCGCTGCCCGAGCCGGCGCTGGCCACCCTGCTGCAAACGGGGGCGGGGCTTGCCGACAGCGACGGGGCGCTGCCGTTCATGAGCGCCGAGCGGCGCCGGCAGCTCGTCGAGTTCTACGCCGCGCGCGGCCATGAATTGCTGTGGATCGCCGACGGCGTGCCGACGCTGGAGGCGCGGCGGCTGGTGGCCCGTCTGGCCCAGGCCGAGCGCGACGGGCTGCGGCGGGCGGACTATGCCCTGCCGGGCGATCTGGCGCGCTCCGCCGGGCGGATGGACGAGGAACGGGCGGCGCGGTTCGAGGTGCTGCTGTCGGCGGCGGCGCTCGCCTATGCCGAACATGCGCAGGCCGGCCGTGTCGCGCCGTCGTCGCTGTCGCGGAACGTGACGCTGGAGCCGCAGCGCCCGGATGCGCAAGGGGTGCTGGCGGCGCTGGCCGCCGCCACCGACGCGGCGACGACGCTCGACGGCTACAATCCGCCGCAGCCTGGCTTTGCGGCGCTGCGCGAGAAACTGGCCGAGATCCGCGCACAGGACCGGCAGGAGACGCCGCCACTGGTGCCGGAGGGGGCGGCGCTGAAGGAAGGCATGCGCGACCCGCGCGTTGCCGTGCTGCGCGCCCGGCTCGGCATGGAGCCGGCGGGCGAGGCGGAACTGTTCGACGCGCGGGTGAAGGACGCGGTGGTCGCCTTCCAGAGCGAGAACGGGCTGCAGGCCGACGGGGTCGTCGGCAGCCGGACCCTGCTGGCGCTGAACGCCGCCGCCGAGGACGGCATGACCGTCTCCGATATCCTCGCCAACATGGAGCGCTGGCGCTGGATGCCGCGCGACATGGGCGCCTTCCACATCTTCGTCAACATTCCGGAATTCTCGGCGCGACTGTTCCGCGACGGGGCGCAGGTCTACGAGACCCGCGTCGTGGTCGGCAAGCCGTCGAACCAGACGCCGGTGTTCTCCGACGTGATGGACCACGTCATCGTCAATCCCTACTGGAACGTGCCCTATTCGATCGCCTCGGAAGAGCTGCTGCCGTCGATCCTGTCGGATGCGAGCTACCTGCCGCGGCGCAATTACGAGGTGCTGGCCGGGGGCCGCGTCGTCGATCCGGCCTCGGTCGACTGGTCGGGCGTCAACCTCAACCAGGTGCGCATCCGCCAGCGGCCGGGCGATGGCAACGCGCTCGGGCAGATCAAGTTCATGTTCCCCAACCGGCACGCGGTCTATCTGCACGACACGCCGTCGAAGAGCCTGTTTGCCCGCTCTGCCCGCGCCTTCTCGCATGGCTGCGTGCGGGTGCAGGACCCGTTTGCCTTCGCCGACGCCCTGCTGCAACTCGACACGCAATGGACGGCGGCGCGGCTGAAGTCGATGATCGGCGGTGAGGAGAAGCGGGCCGACCTGACCCGGCCGGTGCCGGTGCACCTTGCCTATTTCACCGCCTTTGTCGACGAGAACGGCAAGCTGCAGCGCCGCCCCGATATCTATGGACATAATGCCGCGCTCACCAAGGCGCTCGAGATCGAGGGCTGGGAAGACTGGCAGCGCTTCGCCGTCGCTCCCCCGGTCAAGCGCGCCCGGCCGCCGGCGGCGCCGGTGGCGGAGGCCCCGAAAAAGCAGAAGGTGGTCGATCTCGCGGCCGAGCGGCAGCGCATGTTCGACCGCCGCCAGCGGGCCAGCTCCGACTACTGAGGCGCGCGCAAGCGCTCCCCTAGTCACCCGGATCTGAAGTTCGTCACATGTCTCGGCATGCTCTGAACGAACTTCAGATTCAAAAGGGTGACTAGCAAGTCTATGTTTCTAGTGTGGTTTTCGAATTTGAAATACGCTCGCCGGCACGCTGCAAAAAATGAGGCGTATTTCAAATTCACCACACTAGGGCGAGACCCATGCCCCACCGGCCCGTCGGTTGCGCCGGCGGCGCGCCCGGTATCGATCTCCAGAACGCCGCGTGCGGGGGGGGGCAAGCGGCCCCTGGCGGAGCCTCGACCGGGTCTTGACGGGGGGAGCTAGCTGGGCGAAAACCCGGGTTGTCAGCATTTTTTCCGGGATTGATGCGCATTTGCCACGATTTGCGCTCATTTCGGAATACGGTAAAGGCTTCTTAACTTCGGTCCCTTACATCAGTCCGACGGGGGGCGATGTTCGGCTGAACCGCCGGCAAACAAGCGAGACTGACATTGCTCGAGGCATGGTTTTCCCGGCTGCGATATCGCGCGTTGCCCGTATTGGCGCTTGCCGCATTCGCCGTGGCACTGCTGTCGCCGATGTCGCTGTCTCCGGCATCCGCCGAGACGCGGACCCTGAAGCTCTACAACACCCATACGCATGAGCGGGTTTCGATCACCTTCAAGCGGAACGGCCGCTATGTGTCGGAAGGCCTGCGCGAGCTGAACCGCTTCCTGCGCGACTGGCGGCGCAACGAAAGCACGCAGATGGATCCGCAGCTCTTCGATCTCATCTGGGAAGTGTATCAGCAGGCCGGCACCAGCGAAGCGATCCACGTTGTCTCCGCCTATCGCTCGCCGGCGACCAACAACATGCTGCGCGACCGCTCGCGCGGCGTCGCCAAGAGCAGCCAGCACACGCGCGGCAAGGCGATGGACTTCTTCATCCCCGGCGTCGACATCAACAGGCTGCGGGCGCTCGGCCTGCGCAAGGAGATCGGCGGCGTCGGCTTCTATCCCAGTTCCCGCACGCCGTTCGTCCATATGGACACGGGCTCGGTGCGGCACTGGCCGCGCATGACCCGCTCGCAGCTCGCCGGCGTGTTCCCGCGCGGCGACACCATTCACGTTCCCAGCGACGGCAAGAAGATGCCCGGCTATGCCGAGGCGCTGGCGCGGCATCAGCGCGGCGCCTCCAGCCGGCCGACCGCCGTGGCCAGCGTGTCGACGTCGCCGACCCGGCGCTCCGGCGATCTGGAAGAGCGCGGCATCGCCCGCCTGCCGGCCGGCGGCGCCCGCTCGAGCGGCCCCGGACTGTTCGCCCGCATCTTCGGCGGCGACGAGGACGAGGGCGAGGATGTCTCGACGCAGCCGACGCCGCCCGCACCGGTGCGCACGCAGGTCGCCAGTGCGCCGGCGCCCGCCGTTGTCGCGGCTCCGGCGGCAAGCCCGGCGCCGCTGCCGTCCCAGGCGCCTCCGGGCGTGAGGTCGGCCGAGACGCCGGCCCCGGTTCCCGCCGCGCCGCCCGCAACGCCTGCCGCCGACGGTG
>NZ_FYAU01000012.1 GCF_900185725.1 Stappia sp. TSB10P1A
CTCGTCGCCCGCAGGCAGGACCTCATGGCCATTCGCGGCGCCGAACTCAACCGCGCCAAGTCCCCCGGATGCACCCTGGTCGTCGCCTCCTGCAGGAGCCTCGTCAGAATGCTCGATCGCCAGATCGAGACCATCGACAAGGCCATCGCAGGCCTTTGCGCGCACTGCGCCGTGCTCGCACGACGTATCGCCATCTACCGCTCGCTGCCGGGCGTGGGACCAAGGACCGCCATCTCCCTGGCCGCCGCCATGCCAGAGCTCGGCACCATGACCGGAAAGCAGGCCGCATCCCTGGCCGGCCTTGCCCCACACCCCAACGACAGCGGAACCTTGAAGGGCTACCGCAAGACCCGCGGCGGACGCCCGCAGATCCGTTCCATCCTCTTCATGGCTGCCCTCAGCGCCGCACGCTGCAAAGGGCCGCTGCGACCCGTCTTCCACAGGCTGATCGCAAACGGAAAGAAGCCAATCGTCGCCCTCACAGCCCTCATGAGAAAGATCGTCGTCATCCTCAACGCCAGAACGAGAGACCACCTCAACGATATGAGTTGATGACA
>NZ_FYAU01000058.1 GCF_900185725.1 Stappia sp. TSB10P1A
GCCGGTGGCGGTCGCCGCCATCTGGGTCGGCGGACTGATGATGTGGGCTTGGGTGCTGCCCGTGCTCGGAATGGTGGTTGGGGCTGCGGTCGGCGCCCTCTATCTGGCGCGCTGACATGATCGCCGGTCGGCTCACCATGCGGGCGCTTGTCGAGCGCAACCAGGCGAGCGGGCGGGACGGCTGGAACAACCCGGTCGCGCCGGATTTCCAGCCGCTCGGCACGCTGCCGTGTTTCGTCTGGTCGAATGCCTCGCGCGAGATCGTCGACGGCGACAAGACCGCCATGGTCGAGGACATGCGTGCGCTGTTCGCCCTCAGCGCGGATATCGCCGAGCATGACGAGATCGCCGGCATCACCGATGCGAAAGGCAACACTCTGATCTCCGGCCGCCTGAAGGTGGAAGGCCCGGTACAGCGCAAGCACACGCACCAGGAAGCGGCTTTGAAAAGGATCGGGTGATGGCGCAGAACACATCCCCGGCCGTGATGGCGCAGCGGGCCGAGCCGCACGACAGTCTCGACTACTTCCCCACGCCGCCCTGGGCGGTGCGGGCCTTGTGCGAACATCTCGACACCTGGGGGAGCATCGGTGCCGCCTCGTGCTGGGAACCTGCCTGCGGATCGGGCGACATGGTCCGGGCGCTGAAAGGCTATTTCGGCAAGGTCTCCGGCTCGGATGTTCACGACTACGGGGGAGCCGACCAAGACGAGGTTGCGGATTTCCTGTTCCCGGCACTGCCGGCGCTCGCTGACGCCTGGCCGGCCGGGGCACCAGACTGGATCATCACCAACCCCCCGTTCCGCCTTGCCGAGGCTTTCGCATTGCGGGCGCTCGAGCTGGCGACGGAAGGTGTCGCGTTGCTCGTGCGCACGTCCTTTCTCGAAGGCGTCGGCAGGCGCGAGCGGCTGTTCGCGCGGTTCCCGCCCGAGTGGATCCTGCAATTCACCGAGCGGGTGCCGATGGTCAAAGGGCGACTGGACGGAAGTGCATCGACCGCCACCGCCTATTGCTGGATCGTCTGGGCGCAGCCGTGCCCCTCGGGAACCAGCCGGGCGCCGCGTCACCCGACCCACTTTCCCGCGTTCCGCTGGTTGCCGCCGTGTCGCCGCCGCCTGGAGCGGCCGGGCGATTATCCGGAGGCGTAATCGGTGGCGCGCAAGTCGAAGTCACTCAG
>NZ_FYAU01000022.1 GCF_900185725.1 Stappia sp. TSB10P1A
CGGGCCTTTCGCGGGCAAGCTGCAGGCGCTCTGGATCGCCGCTTATAATCTCGGCGTGGTCAAGACCAGCACCGACGAGGCGATGATGGCCTTCGTCACCCGGCAGACCGGACTTGCGCATGCGCGCTTCCTGCGTTTCGCCGAGGACGCGGAAAAGGCGATCGAGGCCATCAAGGGGTGGACGCGCCGCGAAACCGGCGCGGATGGCCTGTATCGCAAGGATCGATCGCGGTCGCCGCTGCTGAACGACCCGCGCTTTCAGATCCTGATGGTCCAATGGGCGCGGCTGATCGCCCTGGAGGCGGCGCCCGCTACGTCGCTCGATGAATGGGTCGGCAGGATGCAGGGCAAAGCCTATGCGGAGCTTACCCGAGACGAGTGGATCGACCTGATGAATGTCCTGGGCGCGCGCCTGCGCGAGGCCCTGGCAAAGCGGGGCGCGTGATGACACCGGCCCCCGTCAGTCTGCCCGCTGCGCCCGATGTGCCGGCCAATCTCGCCGGCTATGTCGAGGCGCTCGGCGTCGACGGGGCGATCCGCTTTTTCTGCGAATTCGGCGGGTCGGAGATCTACATCCCCGCCTCGCCGACGGGGCGCTCCCAGGCGGTGCTGGCGATCGGGGCCGACGCTGTCGCAAGGCTTGCCCGGTGCATGGGGCCGGGCTACTACAAGGTGCCGCTGGCAAAGCGGTGGGTGGCACAGGTGCTTTTCTCCAGGGGGGAAAGCCTCAACAGCATTGCCCGCAAAGTCCGGGCGGATGTCGCCACCGTCCGCCGGTGGCGGCTGCCGGACGCAGAGCAGCTACGGCTTTTCTGACCCGCGCGGGTAGCATCCCAATTCAAGTGGGTACAATGCCCACTTGGCCCCGACCCGCGCAGCCGCGCGGATGATATCCCCGAACCGAACCTGCCAGAGTGACATGACAGAGCGCCGGG
>NZ_FYAU01000057.1 GCF_900185725.1 Stappia sp. TSB10P1A
GTTGGCGAGTATCGATTGTTGGCGGGTCGTGGGGCTGTTTGGTTGGCGCTGAACGACGCGGATGTTCTGCGTCGTTGCATTCCCGGCTGCGAGGAGCTTGAGCAGGTTTCGGACCGGGAGATGACGGCGACGGTCGTTGCGAAGATCGGTCCCGTGAAGGCGACGTTCAAGGGCGCGGTGACGCTTGAGAACCTGAACCCGCCCGAGAGCTACACGATTGTCGGCGAGGGCAAGGGCGGGGTTGCCGGCTTTGCCAAGGGGTCGGCGGATGTGTCGCTGGTCGAGGAGGGGGCGGAGACGGTTCTGCGCTATGCGGTGAAGGCGCAGGTCGGCGGCAAGCTGGCGCAGCTCGGCAGCCGCTTGATCGTGTCGACGTCGCGCAAGATGGCGGACGAGTTCTTCGGCAAGTTCAAGGAGATCGTCGAGGGCGGCGGGGCCGGGCAGGAGGGTGTCGGCGCTGTCGATCTCGACGAGCCGGATGCGGGCGAGATCGAGGCGGCGAAGAGCGAGGCGCTGTCGCGGCTTCCCGAGGAGGTCGGCGAGGCGGTCTCTGATGCGATCTCTGGCGCGGTGCACGAGGTGGAAGAGCGGGTCGCGAAGGCGGCACGCGAGGTCGAGACCGAGGTCGAGACGGCGGCGGGCCGGGGCTTTCTCGGCGGCCCGATGGTGTGGGGGCTTGCGGCGCTGGCGGTTGTGATCGTGATCCTGGCGCTGACACGGTGAAGTTGGCGCGCTGAGGTTGGCACGCTGATCTGGGCGCGCTGTTGCGCCGAGGGTCCGGCAGGCGGCGGCGGTTGATCTGGTCTCGGCGCGCGTTCGGGTACACGGGTTGGGGCACACGGGTTTGGGCAGGTGCGCTCGGGCAGGTGTCCGGGGTGCCGGGTTTGGGCAAACGGTTTGCAGATGCGGGTTCCGCCCCGAGCGGGGAGTGACGGGATCTTGTTGTGGAACGAGGGAGGATTTGCATGGCCGAAGTGAGCATGGTCGTGAACGGCCGGACGGTGACGCGGGTGGTCGAGGACCGGACGCTGCTGGTTGAGTTCCTGCGCGAGGGTCTGGGGCTGACGGGGACGCATGTGGGCTGCGACACGTCGCAATGCGGGGCCTGCGTGGTGCATGTGGACGGCAAGGCGGTGAAGTCCTGCACGATGCTTGCGGCGCAGGCGTCGGGGTCTGAGGTGACGACGATCGAGGGTCTTGCGTCCGGGGGCGAGCTGCACCCGGTGCAGGCGGCGTTCAAGGAGCATCACGGGCTGCAATGCGGCTTCTGTACGCCGGGGATGATCATGGCGGCGGTGGACATGATCGCGCGCCATGGCGGGGGCCTCCTGGACGAGGCGACGATCCGGGCCGAGCTTGAGGGCAATATCTGCCGCTGCACGGGCTACCACAACATCGTCAAGGCGATCGCGGCGGCGAGCGCGACGATGGCGGGGATGAAGACGGCGGCCGAGTAGGCGCGAACAGGGCGCCGGCGGGCCACCGGCCGGGCCACAGGACAGGCCACCGGACGGGGTTTGAGGCGCCGCCGTCCAGGCAAGGGGCCTGCCGCCGTTCGGGGGACGGCGATGCGGCGGGCCTGCCGGGAGATTGTTCGAAGCGAACTGTTCGAAGCGATTGGCACGTCGAAGCGATCGACATGAGGAACGCATGCAGGGCGGGTGCCGGGCGGGAGGATGCCGGGCATCGCGGGCCTTGCGAGGGAGGACGAGATGGCAGGTTCGGTTGAAGGTATCGGCGCGCGGGTTCAGCGGCGCGAGGACAAGCGGTTCATCACCGGCAAGGGCCGCTACACGGACGACATGACGGTGGCGGGGATGGCGCATGCGGTGTTCGTGCGCTCGCCGCATGCGCATGCGAGGGTGGTGTCGATCGGGGCGGATGCGGCCCGCGCGATGCCGGGGGTGATCGCGGTCCTCAGCGGCCATGAGCTGGTCGCGGACGGGGTCGGCAACCTGATCTGCGGCTGGATGATCCACTCCAAGGACGGCAGCCCGATGAAGATGGGCGCCTGGCGGGCGCTGGAGAGCGAGCATGTGCGCCATGTCGGCCAGGCGGTGGCGGTGGTGATCGCCGAGACGCGGGCACAGGCGCGCGATGCGGCCGATGCGGTGGAGGTGGAATACGAGCCGCTTCCCGCGGTGGTCGATGCGCTGGAGGCGCTGAAGGACGGGGCGCCGCAACTGCACGAGGAAGCGCCGGGCAACCTGATCTACGACTGGGAGATCGGCGATGCTGCGGCGACCGAGGCGGCCTTCGCCTCGGCAGCGCATGTGACGCGGATGGAGATCCGCAACAACCGCCTGGTGCCGAACCCGATGGAGCCGCGCGCAGCGCTGGCCCAGTACGACGCGGCGGAGGAGCACTACACGCTGTGGACGACCTCGCAGAACCCGCATGTGGCGCGGCTCGTGCTGTCGGCCTTCTACAACATCGCGCCGGAGCACAAGCTCAGGGTGATCGCACCGGATGTGGGCGGCGGCTTCGGGTCGAAGATCTATATCTATCCGGAAGAGATGGTGTGCCTGTGGGCGTCGAAGAAGACCGGCGTTCCGGTGAAGTGGACATGCGAGCGCACGGAGGCGTTCCTGACGGACGCGCATGGGCGCGACCACTACTCGCAGGCCGAGATGGCGCTGGACGGGCAGAACCGGATCACCGGGCTGCGGGTGAAGACGGTGGCGAACCTTGGCGCCTATATGTCGCTGTTCTCCTCGTCGGTGCCGACCTATCTCTACGCGACGCTTCTGTCCGGCCAGTATGCGATCCCGGCGATCCACTGCAACGTGAAGACGGTCTACACCAACACGGTGCCGGTGGATGCCTATCGCGGGGCGGGGCGGCCCGAGGCGACCTATCTGCTTGAGCGGATGATGGAGACGGCGGCGCGCGAGGTTGGGATGGACCCGGCCGAGTTCCGGCGGGCGAACTTCATCCGGAGCTTCCCGCATCAGACGCCGGTGATCATGTGCTACGACGCGGGCGACTACGATGCCTCGCTGGAGGCGGCGCTGTCGGCGATCGACTATGCCGGCTTTGCGGGGCGCAAGGCGGAGGCGGCGCGGCGGGGCAAGCTGCGCGGCATCGGCCTGTCCTGCTATATCGAGGCCTGCGGCATCGCGCCGAGCCAGGCGGTCGGTTCGCTGGGAGCGGGTGTCGGCTTGTGGGAATCGGCGGAAGTCAGGGTGAACCCGGTCGGCACGATCGAGGTTCTGACGGGCTCGCACAGCCACGGCCAGGGCCACGAGACGACCTTCGCGCAACTGGTGGCGGAGCGGTTCGGCGTCGGTCTCGACACGGTGGCGATCGTGCATGGCGACACGGACAAGGTGCAGTTCGGCATGGGCACCTACGGCTCGCGCTCGGGCGCGGTCGGCATGTCGGCGATCGTCAAGGCGCTGGACAAGGTGGAGGCGAAGGCGAAGCGGATCGCCGCGCATCTGCTGGAGGCCTCGGAAGGGGACATCGCGCTGGAGGGCGGCACGTTCAAGGTGGCCGGCACGGACAAGGAACTGCCGTTCTTCCAGGTGGCGCTTGCCGCCTATACGGCGCACAACCTTCCCGCCGGCATGGAGCCGGGCCTGAAGGAGGGGGCGTTCTACGACCCGACCAACTTCACCTTCCCGGCCGGAACCTATGTGTGCGAAGTGGAGGTGGACCCGGAGACGGGCAAGGTCGAGATCGTCGACTTCGTTGCGGCGGACGACTTCGGGACGATCATCAACCCGATGATCGTGGAAGGCCAGGTGCATGGCGGATTGACGCAGGGCATCGGCCAGGCGCTGCTGGAGAACGCGTCCTATGACGCGGACGGCCAGCTCCTGTCGGCGTCCTACATGGACTACACGATGCCGCGGGCGGACGA
>NZ_FYAU01000015.1 GCF_900185725.1 Stappia sp. TSB10P1A
CGCGCTACATCGACGGTTTCTACAATCCCTCAAGACGCCACTCGGCGCTTGGATACATCAGCCCCGTCCAGTTCGAAAAAATGGGCGGATAACAAAACCCCTCTCCACTTTTGCGAAGCAAGTCCAAGCCACGGCGGTTGTGGCTTGGTTCCGGTGTCCTCACGACCGCTCTGGGAACGAATGGGCCCCGGCGCGCGCTGCGCTTGGCCGGGGTGACGTCCGAGGGGAGGCGAGGTCGCGCGTCATTCCCAGGCCGTCATCCCGGCCGCAGGCGAAGCCGGAGAGCCGGGAACCATTGGCACCCTTAGCGGGCATGTGGCGGGCGGCGTTCACCCCCCTCTCACTTGTCATACCTGCGAAGGCAGGTATCCAGCATCCGCCGGCGTGGGGGTCTTCGCTCCAGCCTCTCTCCTCGTCATTCCGGACGAGGCCGAAGGCCGAAGATCCGGAACCGGCGAGCCATGGCGGCTGTGGCTTGGTTCCGGTGTCCTCGCCCCCGCTCTGGGAACGAATGGGCCCCGGCGCGCGCTGCGCTTGGCCGGGGTGACGGCAGAGGGGGAGGAAAGCGCGCACCCGTCCCAAGCACCCGCCCAGAGCGGCGGAGCAGCGCAAGGCCGTGCCCCCTCTCAGGTGTCGTCCCGGACGAGGCCGAAGGCCGAAGAGCCGGGACCCATTGGCGCCCTTAGCGGGCATGTGGCGGAAGGCGTTCACCTCCTCTCACTTGTCATACCTGCGAAGGCAGGTATCCAGATTCCGTCGGCGTGGGGGTCTTCGCACCAGCCTCTCTCGTCGTCATTCCGGACGAGGCCGAAGGCCGAAGATCCGGAACCGGCGAGCCACGGCGTTTGCGGTGTCTTTCGTACGCGCCCTGTAGGCCCTCGGCTCCCCGATCCCGGCTCGGCGCTACGCGCCGTCCGGGAAGACGAAGGAGGGGCCTGCGCGCGAATGGCGCTTCGTGCGGGAGGACGCCGTAGGGCCTGCGCGCGGGGTGGCGCGCAAAACGGGCATGCGCTCCCCGCCGATACGCTCCCCGCCGAGGTGTCCTCGCCACCGCTCTGGCAGCCAATGGGCACCGGGTCGCGCTTCGCTTGCCCGGTGTGACGGCCAAGGGGGAGGAAAGCGCGCAGCCATCCCAAGCGCTCGCCCAGAGCAGCGGAGCAGCGCAAGGCCGTTCCTCCCCCTCGGATGTCGTCCCGGCCGCAGGCGAAGCCGGAGAGCCGGGACCCATTGGCGCCCTTAGCGGGCATGTGGCGGAAGGCGCTCACCCCATTTTCGGCTGTCATACCTGCGAAGGCAGGTATCCAGTATCCGCCGGCGTGCGGATCTTCGCGCCAGCCTCTCTCGTCGTCATTCCGGACGAGGCCGAAGGCCGAAGATCCGGAACCGGCGAGCCACGGCGCTTGCGGCTTGGTTCCGGTGTCCTCGCCACCGCTCTGGCAGCCAATGGGCACCGGGTCGCGCTTCGCTTGCCCGGTGTGACGGCAGAGGGGGAGGAAAGCGCGCAGCCATCCCAAGCGCCGCGCGGAGCAGCGGAGGAGCGCGAGGCCGTGCCCCCTCTCGGAGGTCATCCCGGCCGCAGGCGAAGCCGGAGAGCCGGGACCCATTGGCGCCCTTAGCAGGCATGAGGCGGAAGGCGCTCACCCCATTTTCGGCTGTCATACCTGCGAAGGCAGGTATCCAGGTTCCGCCGGGGCGATTGAGTCTTTGCGCCAACCTTTGCCTGCGCCTTGCCCGGTGTGACGGCCGGTGGGTGGTGCGACCCACCCAAAATCCCGTTTGACTCTCGCCCACCCGCGAAATATGAAACTGATGTCATTTTTAGTTATGAGGTCGCCGCGATGCCGCGTGCCGCGCCCCGGCAGGGGGAGGATCAGGTGCTGTTCTATCCGCAGGCTCTCGCCGCGCGCGCCGCCGGGCGGCCCAAGGGCGAGCGCACCCGCGCCCAGATCCAGGCGGCGGCCTGTGCCGTGCTCGACCGGCAGGGGCCGCAGGAGTTCACCGTCTCCGCCGTCTGCGAAGAGGCGGGCATCTCCAACGGCACCTTCTACATCTACTTCGCCGACCGCACCGTGCTGCTCGACGAGCTGCTGGTCGGCTTCGTCGGTTTCCTGCAGGCGGCGATGCGGGTCGCCGGCTCCGCCCACCCGGAAGATCCGGTGCGCGCGGCGACCAGCGCCTATGTCGCGCTGTTTCGCGGCAATCGCGGGCTGATGCGCTGCCTCGTCCACCATCTCGACACGCTGCCGCAGGCGCGCGAGGCCTTTCACCGGCTGAACCGCGACTGGCTGGAAAGCGTGGTGGCGGCGGTCGAGCGCCGCCTCACCCGCCTCGGGCGCGGCGGCGCGGTCGACCGGGAGGAGCTGCTGCGCCGCGCCTATGCGCTCGGCGGCATGGTCGACCAGTATCTCTCCGGCCTCATCCTGTCGCAGGACCCCGCGCTCGTCGCGATCTCGGGCCGCGACGAGGCGGTCGTCGACACACTCACCCTCATCTGGAAACGGGCGATGACGATATGAGCACCGTTGCGCAGGCGGACCGCGTTCCGCTTCACGAGTTGCAGCCCCATATCGATGCCGCCTGGGCGCGGCAGCGGGCGCATGTGATGGCGCATTCGCCATTCTACCGGGCGCTGTGGCAGGGGGAGGCGCCGCCCCGTTCGCTGCGCGACCTTGCCGAGCTGCCGCTGTCCGACAAGTCGCAACTGCGCCTGTCGCAGGCCGCCCATCCGCCCTTCGGCGACTATCTCGCCGCCCCGCGCACCCTGGTCAACCGGCTGCACCGCACCTCCGGCACCACCGGGCAGGCGATGAACCTTGCCCTGTCGGCGCGCGATGCCCGCATCACCCAGGAGGTCGGCGGCCGCTGCCAGCGCGCCGCCGGCCTCGGCCCGCAGGACACGGTGGTCCACTGCCTCAATTACCAGATGTGGATGGGCGGGCTGACCGACCATCTGACGCTGGAGGAGGCGGGGGCGACGGTGGTGCCCTTCGGCGTCGGCTCGACCGAGCTGCTGGTGCGGACGATCCTGGAGGTCGGAGTGACGGCGATCTCCTGCACCCCGTCCTATCCGGCGGTGCTGGAACGGGTGATCGCGCAGAAGTTTCCCGGCCTGCTGCCGCGCGATCTCGGCCTCAGGCTCGGCCTGTTCGGCGGCGAGCCCGGCGTCGACGATCCCGCCTTCCGCGCCCGCATGACCGAGACCTGGGGCCTGCAGCCGCGCAATTCCAACTATGGCGTTTCCGACGTCTTCTGCAATTTCGCCTCCGAATGCGAGCACGACACGCATCTGCATTTCATGGCGGCCGACGTGCTGCATGCCGAACTGATCGACCCGGACAGCGGCGCGCCGAAGGCCCTGGAGGCCGGCGAGAGCGGCGAACTGGTGCTCACCCACCTGGTGCGCGACTGCCAGCCTTTGGTGCGCTTTCGCACCGGCGACATCATCCGCGTCGCCGCCACCACGCCCTGTACCTGCGGCCGCACCGGCTTCCGCTTCTCCGTCGTCGGCCGCTCCGACGACATGGTGGTGGTGCGCGGGCTCAACATGTTCCCGACCATGGTCGCGGCGGTGCTCAACTCCTTCGCCGAACTGTCGGGCGAATACCGCATCCGTCTCGCGTCGCCGCCCCCCTACGACACGCTGCCGGTGGAGGCGGAACTGGCGAAGGGCGTGTCGGAGACAGGGGAGCTTGCCACCCGGGTGGCGGGCGAGATCAAGGCCCGGCTCGGGGCGAGTGCCAGCGTCACGCTGCTGCCCGCCGGCAGCCTGCCGCGCACCGAAGGCAAGACCCGGCGGGTCATCAGGGAGGGGCAATGACCGAATTTGCTTACGAGACCGTGCTGAGCACGCTTGGCGCGGGCGGGGTGCGCACCATCGCCCTCAACCGGCCGGCGAGCCTCAACGCCATGAACCGGCAGCTCGTCGACGATGTCGCGCGCGCCTTCGACGATGCCAATCGCGATCCCGCTACCCGGGCGATCCTCTTCACCGGCACCGGCAAGGCGTTCTGCGCCGGCGACGACCGGCGCGAACATGTCCACCCGGAAACGGAGGAGGCCGCGCGCGATCTCGTTCTCGCCATCCAGCGGGCGACCCATGCCATTACCTTCGGTCCGAAGCCCGTGGTCGGCGCGATCCACGGCTGGGCCGTGGGCGGCGGCTTCGAATGGGCGATCAATTGCGACTTCCCGCTCTGGGGCGAAGGGGCGAAGGCCTTCTTCCCGGAAGTCTCGCTCAACGTCTTCGTCACCGGCGCGGTGACGGCGCTGCTGCCGGCGCTGGTCGGGCTGATGAAGGCGCGCGAGATGCTGTTTCTGGGTGAGCGCTACACGGCGACTGAGCTCGGCGCGATGGGCCTTGCCCACAAGGTGGTGGCGGATGACGCGCTGCTGGCGGAAGCCGAGGCGCTGGCCCGGCGGCTTGCCGAGCTGCCGCCGCTCGCCGTGCGGTCGATGAAGCGGGTGCTCAATGCGGTCGCCGCCGGC
The DNA here is from genome assembly GCF_900185725.1 of Stappia sp. TSB10P1A. GTDB lineage: Bacteria > Pseudomonadota > Alphaproteobacteria > Rhizobiales > Stappiaceae > Stappia. The sequence goes on from NZ_FYAU01000015.1 coordinate 4,486, forward strand.
GATCTTCACCGGGCGCTCGATCTGGAAACCGAGGCGACGGTCGCCGGCTTCCTCGATCCGGAGACCACCCGCCGGATCACCGCCTTTTGAAGCGGGACCCGGCGGGTTATACGAAAAGGCGTGTTCCGTCAGAGGCTTCTGATCGCGCCGCCGTCGACGCGCACGCGGCTGCCGGTGACATAGGACGCGCGCTCGGAGGCGAGGAACGCCACCATGTCGGCGAATTCCTGCGGCCGGCCGTAGCGTCCCGCCGGGATCGAGGCGGCGGAAGCCCTGGCGATCTCCTCCACGCTCTTGCCGGTGCGCTTGGCGGCGGCTGCGTCCAGTTCGTCGACGCGGGCGGTGTGGATGCGTCCCGGCACCACCATGTTGACGGTGACGCCGTCGCCCGCGACCTCGCTCGCCAGCGTCTTCGACCAGGCCAGCACCGCGGCGCGGATGCCGTTCGACATGGCAAGGTTGGGGATCGGCTGCTCGACGCCGGACGAGCCGATGGTGATCACCCGGCCGAAGCCGCGCGCGCGCATCGGCGGCACCAGCTTCGAGGTGATGTGAAAGAGGCTTGCCGCCATCGCCGAGAAATTGGCGGTCCAGGCGGCATGGTCGGCGGCGAGCGCCGTTCCGGGCGGCGGGCCGCCGGCATTGTTGATCAGGATGTCGACCCCGCCATCGGCCAGGATCGTCTCCAGCGCGCCGTCGATCGAGGCGATGTCGGCAAGGTCGATCCGCAGCGGGGTCACGTCGCAATCGGGCGTTGCTGCGGCCCATTCGGCGATTGCCGGTTCGTTGCGGGCGGCGGCGATGACGCGGACGCCCTCGCGCGCCAGCGTTTCGGCGATCGCCCGGCCGAGGCCGCGGCTGGCTCCAAGGACGAGGGCGCGCTTGCCCGTCAGGCCGAGATCCATCAGTTGAGCTCCTTCAGGCGTTTGTCGAGACGGGCCATCAGCCGGTCGACCTCGGCCCGCGACAGCGGATCGAGGGCGGCGCCCGGCTTGCGCAGGGCGGGGGTGGCGAGCACACCGCGCCGGTAAAGGACGTATTTGCGGATGGCAAGGCCGAGGCCCGGCTGCTGCTCGAAGCGGGCGAGCGGCAGATAGGCGTCGAACAGGTCGCGGGCCCGCTCCATGTCGCCCCTGGCGTGGTTCGCGACGACGCCGGTCATCATCTCCGGATAGGCGAAGCCGGTCATCGCGCCGTCGGCCCCGCGCTCCATCTCCTCGGGCAGGAACACGCCGCCATTGCCGCACAGGATCGACACCCGGCGGGCGGTCGCCCCCTCCTTGCGCAGCGCCGTGATCTTGGCAAGGCCCGGCCAGTCCTCGTGCTTCAGGCAGACGCAACTGGGGATATCCTTGATGATGCGGGCGATCACCGGCACGGACATCTGCACGCCGGTGGTCAGCGGGAAGTCCTGCAGCACGAAGGGGACATCTCCGATCATCTCGGCCGCCTGCTCGTAATAGCCGGCGATCTGGTCGTCGGTGCGCAAGGTCCCCGGCGGGGCGATCATCACACCGGCGGCGCCGTCGTCCATCACCCGGCCCGTCAGCGCCTGCATCTGGGCGAAGCCCGGCGACGACACGCCGACGACGACCGGCACGCGCCCGTCGACACGCTTCAGCACCCGGTTGACGACGGTGGCGGACTCGTCCGTCGTCAGCTTCGGCGCCTCGCCCATCACCCCTAAGAGGGTCAGCCCGGTGGCGCCCGCCTCCAGATAGAAGTCGACCATCCGGTCGCAGCCGTCGAGGTCGAGCGCGCCGGTCTCGGTGAAGGGGGTGACGGCGATCAGGTAGACGCCGCGGGCACTTTCGTCCAGTCGGGCCATGATGTCCTTCCGCAGGAGGTGGATTGAGACGGGAGTCTCGAAAATCAGCGATTTCGAGACGGAATTTTGCAAAATTCCGCGCAAAATTTCTCAAAATTCGCGAGGAGCGTGGAGAGGCGTGCGGGCCGGCGGGGATAGTTGCGCCCATCCCGCCTCGGGGACGTGGATGGTAGGCCGCGCGCGGCAGGAGTCAATCGCCGGCAAGCCTCTGCTGCCAAACAAAAAGGCGCGGCGGAGGGTCCGCCGCGCCTCTCGTGTCGCCTGCGCCGGCGGGCGGGGAGATCCCCTTCCGCCGGCGGGCACAGCATGCGTTTAGCGCAGGTCGAAGCGGTCCGCGTTCATCACCTTGGTCCAGGCGGCGACGAAGTCGCGGGCGAACTTCTCCTTGGCGTCGTTCTGGCCGTAGACCTCCGACAGCGCCCGCAATTGCGAGTTCGAGCCGAACACCAGATCCACGCGGGTGCCGGTCCACTTCGCCTTGCCGGTGGCCCGGTCGGAGCCCTCGAACACGTCCTGCTTATCCGACACCGGCTTCCACTTTGTCCCCATGTCGAGCAGGTTGACGAAGAAGTCGTTGGTGAGGGTGCCCGGACGCTCGGTGAAGACGCCATGCGTCGACCCGCCATGGTTGGCGCCGAGCACGCGCAGGCCGCCGATCAGCACGGTCATTTCCGGCGCGGTCAGGGTCAGCAGTTCGGCCCGGTCGATCAAGAGCGCTTCCGGCGACAGCACCGGATTGGCCGAGACATAGTTGCGGAAGCCGTCGGCGCTGGGCTCCAGCACGTCGAAGGACTCCGCATCCGTCTGCTCCGCGCTCGCGTCGGTGCGACCCGGCGCGAAGGGCACGGTCACGTCGAGACCGGCGTCCTTGGCGGCCTTCTCGACGGCGGCACCGCCGGCCAGCACGATCAGGTCGGCGAGCGAGACCTTCTTGCCGCCGGACTGGCCCGCGTTGAAGGTCGAGCGGATTTCCTCCAGCTTCGCCAGCACCTTGGCGAGCTGCGCCGGCTGGTTGACCTCCCAGTCCTTCTGCGGGGCGAGGCGGATACGTGCACCGTTGGCGCCGCCGCGCTTGTCCGATCCGCGGAAGCTCGAGGCCGACGCCCAGGCGGTCGAGACCAGTTCGGAGACGGTCAGGCCGGAGGCGAGGACCTTGGCCTTGAGCTCGGCGACGTCTGCGTCGTTCACCAGCGGATGGTCGACGGCCGGGACCGGATCCTGCCAGATCAGATCTTCGGACGGGACCTCCGGGCCGAGGTAGCGCGACTTCGGGCCCATGTCGCGGTGGGTCAGCTTGAACCAGGCGCGGGCGAAGGTATCGGCGAACTCGGCCGGGTTTGCCAGGAAGCGGCGGGAGATCGGCTCGTAGATCGGGTCGAAGCGCAGGGCGAGGTCCGCCGTCGTCATCATCGGGCGATGCCTCTTCGACGGGTCGTGGGCGTCGACGATCATGTCCTCGTCGTCGACGTCCTTGGCCAGCCACATCTTGGCGCCGGCCGGGCTCTTGACCAGTTCCCACTCGTATTTGAACAGGACCTTCAGATAGCCCATGTCCCAGGTCGTCGGATTCGGCTTCCAGGCGCCCTCGATGCCGCTGGAAATCGTGTCGCCGGCCAGGCCCGAGGCGAAGCGGCTGGTCCAGCCGAGGCCCATGTCCTCAAGGCCCGCGCCCTCCGGCTCGGCGCCCAGCAGCGCGGCGTCGCCCGCGCCGTGGCACTTGCCGAACGTGTGGCCGCCGGCCACCAGGGCGACGGTTTCCTCGTCGTTCATCGCCATGCGGGCGAAGGTCTCGCGGATGTCGCGGCCGGAGGCGACCGGGTCCGGATTGCCGTCCGGGCCTTCCGGGTTGACGTAGATCAGGCCCATCTGCACCGCCGCCAGCGGGTTTTCCAGCTCGCGCTCGCCGGAATAGCGGCTGTTTGCCTTGTCGCTGGTGGCCAGCCACTCGGTCTCGGCGCCCCAGTAGACATGCTCCTCGGGCTCCCAGGTGTCGGCGCGGCCGCCGGCAAAGCCGAAGGTCTTGAAGCCCATGCTCTCCAGCGCGACATTGCCGGCCAGGATCATCAGGTCGGCCCAGGACAGCTTGTCGCCGTATTTCTGCTTGACCGGCCACAGCAGGCGGCGGGCCTTGTCCAGGTTGACGTTGTCCGGCCAACTGTTCAGCGGGGCGAAACGCTGCTGGCCGTTGCCGCCGCCGCCGCGACCGTCGAAGGTGCGGTAGGTGCCGGCGCTGTGCCAGGCCATGCGGATGAACAGCGGGCCGTAATGGCCCCAGTCCGCCGGCCACCAGGCCTGGCTGTCGGTCATCAGCGCCGTCAGGTCGGCCTTGACGGCGGCCAGATCGAGCTTCTTGAACTCTTCCGCATAGTTGAAGTCCTTGCCCATCGGGTTGGACAGGGAAGAGTTCTGGTGCAGGACGCGGATGTTGAGCTGGTTGGGCCACCAGTTCTGCCGGGCCCGGCTGGTGTTGTGAACGACCGGGCATTTGCCGGCGGTGTCGAAATCGGGTCTGTCCATGTCTCTCACTCGTCAGGTTGTAAATGACTGCCTGAGAAGGAGAAAATCATGGCGCACGGGGCGGAGACCCGCCCTGTGACCCGCATGGCGACCTCGTGTCGCTGCCATGCACTCTCCCTCTCGAGACTGTCCCGAAGCATTGACTGCCGGGAGGGGCGACGATCCTTCCGGCCTCCGAAGCACGCCGCGGCGTGCGTGGGGAAACCGTTGCGCCAGCGGGGCGCCGAGGTCGTCGCTTCTCATCCTCGCAGGCTCACTATGCCTCAGTCGGATGATTAATTTAAGTTGTATTTTTTGATTGCCGCGATAGTTTTTAATTATGAGAAACCTCACCCTCAAGCAGCTTCGCTACTTCCGGGCGCTGGCCGAGTACGGCCATTTCGGCCGGGCGGCGGAAGCCTGCTCGATCTCGCAGCCGGCGCTCTCCGTGCAGATCCGCGATCTGGAGGAGACGCTCGGCACGGAGCTGTTCGAGCGTACCGCCCGGCAGGTTCGCCTGACGGCGTTCGGCGAGGAATTCGCGCGGCGGGCCAATGACATCCTGCAGGCGGTCGACGAGCTCGGCGACCTTGCGCGCGCCTCGCGCGACCGGCTGGCCGGGCGCCTGCGCATCGGCATCATTCCGACGATCGCGCCCTATCTGCTGCCGGCGGTGATCGCCCGGTTGACCCGCGCCAACGAGGGGCTCGACATCCATGTGCGCGAGACGGTGACCTCGCGCCTGGTGCAGGAACTCGCCGAGGGGCGGCTCGACACGGCCATCGTCGCGCTGCCGGTCTCCGAACCGGCGCTCAGCGAAGTGGCTCTGTTTTCTGAGAGTTTCGTGCTGGTCCGGCCGACGGAGGACGAGGGCAAGCCGGTGCCCAACCGCGAAGCCTTGCGCGAGATGCGCCTGCTGCTGCTGGAGGAGGGGCACTGTTTCCGCGAGCAGGCGCTGTCCTTCTGCAACATGGGGCCGGCGCAGCCGCGCGAGCTGATGGATGGCAGTTCGCTGTCGACGCTGGTGCAGATGGTCAGCGCCGGCATCGGTGTGACCTTGATCCCGGAAATGGCGCTGCCGGTGGAAACTCGCTCGGCCGCCGTCTCCGTCTCGCGTTTCGACGAGCCGCAGCCCTCGCGCACCATCGGCATGATCTGGCGCAAGGCGAGCCCGCTCGCCCGGCAACTGGAGCAGATCGCCGATGCGGTGCGCCAGACCGCGCAGGAGATGCGGGCCCGATCCGACGCGAGCGCCGGACCGGGCGGTGCCGTCAGCCCGCAACCCGGCTGACGCCTGGGCGCGCGCTCATGTCGAAGAGCAGGGCGCGGCCGTCCGTCTGCCAGAGGAGATCGCCGATCTCCTCCTCGCCGACCTGCAATCCGTCGCCGGCGACGAGACGCTCGCCCTCGACCGTGGCGATGCCTTCGACCAGATGGACGAAGAGCCGCCGCCCATCGGCGAGGGGAAGCGCGGTGGCGTCTCCCGCCAGCGGCGCGGCGATCGAGACGCGCGTGTCGGACAGGAGCCGCAACGGCGCCTCGCCGTCCTTGCCGCTGGCCAGCAGCGTCCAGTCCCGCACCGTCTCCGGTGCCGGCAGCTTCACCTGTTGATAGGTCGGCGCGCCGCCGGTGGTGTCCGGGATCAGCCAGATCTGCAGGACATGGGCGGGTTCGCTGCCGGAGGCGTTCATCTCCGCATGGCGGATGCCGCGTCCCGCCGACATCAGTTGGAGTTCGCCTGCGGCAATCTCCGCCTCGTTGCCCAGCGTGTCGGTGTGGCGCAGCCGGCCCGACAGGACCATGGTGAGAATGTCCATGTCGGAATGGCCGTGTTCGGAAAAGCCGGCGCCGGGGACGACGCGGTCCTCGTTGAGCACCCGCAGGGCGGCGTAGCCCATGCGGGCGGGATCGCGGAAACCGCCGAAGGAGAAGGTATGCCAGGCGTCGAGCCAGCCGCTCTGGGTGCGGCCGCGGCTCATGTTCTCATGGATCAGCACCATCGCTCCGTCTCCTTGTCATGCGTCGTCATGCGTCCGGCGGCTCGTTCAGAAAGCCGACCAGCGCGTCGATTTCGGTCTGTCGCAACTCGTGCCCGCCCTCATGGGCGGCGAGCGTCACCTCGGCTCCCTGCGCCGTGAACCAGTCGATCAGCGCGCTGGTCGCGGCCGGCGGGCAGATCGGGTCCCGCTTGCCGGCGGAAATCAGCACCTTTCGCCCGGCAAGACCCGGCTGGGGCGCCGGCTCGAACGGGATCAGCGGATGCAGAAGCGCGATCCGGTCGAACAGGTCCGGCCGCAGGAAGGCGACCGAGGCCAGGATGTTGGCGCCGTTGGAATAGCCGAAGCCGTAGACCGGGCGGCCCGGATGCGCCTTGCGGTGGGCCTCGACGAAGCCGGCCATCGCCTGCGTGCGCCGGGCGAGGTCGTCCATGTCGTAGACGCCTTCGCCGGTGCGGCGGAAGAAGCGCAGCGCGCCGTGCTCCGAGACATCGCCGCGCGGGGCGACAAGGCCGGCGCCGGGCAGGGCCTCCTCGACGAAGCGGGCGAACTGGTGCTCGTCGCCGCCGGTGCCGTGGAAGGCGAAGACCAGCGGCGCGCCGGGCGCCGGCTGCGTGGTCAGGGCGTGATAGGTGTCCGTGATCATGACGGTGAGTCCCTTGTGGCCGGAGGGAAGGAGCCGAGTTAGTCCCGGATCGGGGTCAGGATGTCCTCGATCTGCGCGCGGAACTGCTCGTAGCGGGTCGGCAGTTTCAGGGCCTCGCCGAGATGGGCGGTATCCTCGTCCCGGTCGAAGCCGGGCTCGTTGGTCGCCACCTCGAACAGGATGCCGCCGGGGCTGCGGAAGTAGATCGCCCAGAAATAGTCCCGGTCGATCACCGGCGTGACCTGATAGCCCGTGTCCATCAACGCCTTGCGCACCTCCAACTGGGCCGCCCGGTTCTCCACCGCGAAGGCGATATGGTGCACCGAACCGGCCCCCTGGCGGGCGTGAGCGGCCGAGGAAACCTCTTCGATATCAATGACATCGGCGCCGTTTCCACCCTCGACCGCGAAGCGGGTCCAGGTGCCGCTGCGCTCCACCTCGCGGTAGTTCATGAAGCGGAGCAGCTCGGCTGTCCCCCCGCTATCCCGCAGGCGGAACGCCGCGCCGCGGAAGCCCTGGATCGCCTCGGCCGAACTGACACCGCCGGCGCTCCAGCCGAGGCGCTCGTCGCCCGTCGTCTCGACCAGCGAGAAGCCGTCGCCGTCCGGTCCCTGGAAGCGCAGGCGCTTTTCGCCGAAGGGGTTATCCTCCTCAAGACCGCCGACGCCGAGCCCCGCAAGGCGCTCTTTCCAGTAGGGCAGGGAGCCCTCGGGCACCGCGAAATAGGTGTTTCCGACCTCGCCGGCGCCGGGGCGGCCCTGCACGATATCCGGGAAGGGGAAGTAGGTCATGACCGAGCCGGGCGTGCCGGTCTCGTCGCCATAATAGAGGTGGTAGACCTCCGGGGCGTCGAAGTTGACCGTCTTCTTGACCCGCCGCAGGCCGAGGGTGCGGGTGAAGAAGTCGTTGTTTTCCTGAGCGTTTCCCGCCATCGACGTGACGTGATGGAGGCCCTTGATCTGCGTCAGCATGGCGCTGCTCCCTTTCCCGAACCGTGGCTGCGGCCTTCGCCGCTGCTGCAAAGATGGGGCGGGCGGGATGCTTTGAGAATGGAAGCAATTCCTCGGATATCATTTCAATTCATGCAATAATCGCCGCATGATCGATCTCGACCATATTCGCGTGTTCCTGGCGGTCGCCGAGCAGCGGAGCTTCGTCGCCGCCGCCCGGCAGCTCTCGATGACGGCACCGACGGTGACGCGCGCGGTGAGCGCGCTGGAAGAAGAACTCGGGGTGCAACTGCTGTTGCGCACCACCCGGCAGGTGTCGCTGACCTCGGCCGGCGCGGTCTATGCCGCCCGCATCGCGCCGCTGCTGGAGGCGTTCCGCCGCACGACCGAGGACCTGCAGGAGCAGCAGGGCGATGTGGCCGGCACGATCCGTATCAACGCCCCGATGTCGCTCGGACAGCAGGTGCTGCCGGATGTCGTCGCCGGGTTCCGCAGCCAGTATCCCCGGGTGTCGCTGTCGATCGGGCTCACCGACCGCTTCATCGACATCGTCGCCGGCGATGTCGACCTGGCGATCCGGATTTCCGAGGCACCGCGCGACAAGTCGACGATCTGGCGCAAGATCTGCCGCGTGCGCCGGGTGATGGTTGCCTCGCCCGCCTATCTGGCGCTGCGCGGCGCGCCGCAGACGCCGGAGGACCTTTCGGCCCATGCCTGCCTTGCCTATGACGAGCGCTCGCAGGCCGAGACCTGGGACTTGCGCCGCGACGGGCGCACGCGCCGGGTGCGGGCCGGTACAACGATTGCCGGCAACAATGGCGACCTGCTGGCGCGGCTTGCGGAAAACGGCGAGGGCATCGCCCTGCTGCCGCTGTTCATCGTCGAGGAGGGGCTGGCGCAGGGCCGGCTCGCCCAGGTGCTGCCCGACTGTGAGGCGCCGGAGATCTGGCTGACGCTCTATTATCCCCCGTACGAGCGCCTGCCGATGCGGGTCGCGCGGTTCTCCGATTTCTTCGAGGCCTATGTGACGCAGACCCGCCCGCTCTAGGTCGTGAACCATCATTCTGGCGAGAAACGGTCTGCGCGTGCCTGTCCGAATGGAATGAGATAAAAGGCGTTATTTTTCAAGGCCTTGCGACGCCGTTGCTGGCACAATTATGAGCCTGCGACCTGGCGATCAGGCGTAAGGGTCCGAGGCGAGGGCGGCGCAGGCGGCGCGGTATTCGGCGCGAAGGCGCGCGCACAGCTCGGCGGCGGGCGGCAGGTCGGTGATGGTTCCCGTGCCCTGGCCGGCGGACCAGATGTTCTTCCAGACCTTCGCCTCGCTGCCCATGTCGAGCGTGCCCGCGTGCTGCAGGTTGTCCGGGTCGAGGCCGGCGCGCTCGATGCTCGGGCGCAGGAAGTTGGCGTTCACGCCGCTGATTGCCGGTGTGTAGAGAATGTCGGCGGCGGTCGCATCCAGGATCATCTGCTTGTAATCGTTAACGATCATCGCTTCCTCTGTGGCGAGGAAGCGGGTGCCGAGATAGGCGAGGTCCGCGCCCATGGCGCGGGCGGCGGCGATCTGCGCGCCGGTGTTGATGGCGCCGGCGAGGATGATGGCGCCGTCGTAGAAGGCGCGGATTTCCGAGACCAGCGCGAAGGGGCTCATGGAGCCGGCATGGCCGCCGGCGCCGGCGCAGACCGCGATGATGCCGTCGACGCCGGCCTCGGCCGCCTTGCGGGCGTGGCGCGGGTTGATGACGTCATGGAAGACGAGGCCACCATAGGACTGGACGGCGGAGACGACATCCGGATTGGCGCCGAGCGAGGTGATGACCAGCGGCACCTTGCGCGCGACGGTCATCGCCAGATCCGCCTCCAGCCGCGTGTTGCTGCGGTGGACGATCAGGTTGACGCCGTAGGGCGCGGCATCGGCATGGCCGGAGAGGCGATCCTCGATTTCGCTCAGCCACTCGCCATAGCCCTCCGTCGTGCGCTGGTTGAGCGCCGGGAAGGTGCCGATCACGCCGGCGCGGCAGGTGGCGACGACAAGGTCCGGGCCGGAGGCGAGGAACATCGGCGAGGCGATCGCCGGAACCTTGAGGCGGCCGTCGAATGCTTTCGGCATGGTCATGCGGGAACCCTCCGGTCTGCCGGGCGTGCCGGTTACTCGCCGCGGAACTGCGGCTGGCGCTTTTCGAGGAAGGCCGAGACGCCCTCGCGGAAGTCGCGGGTCCCGGTCATGCGGATGAAGGAGGCGCGCTCGGCCTCCAGATGGGCGGCGAAGGGACGGTCCAGCGCGCCATCGACGAGCGCACGAACCGCGCCCTGTGCTTGCGTCGGGCCGCTGGCGATCCGCTTTGCAAGGGCGAGGGCCTCGGCGTTGAGTTCTTCCGCCGGCACCACGGTGTTGACGATGCCCGCCGCGCGGGCTTCCTCCGCGCTCAAGGTCTCGCCGAGCAGCAGCAGTTCCATCGCCTTCGCCCGGCCGACCTTGCGCGGCAGCGCCCAGGTGCCGCCGCAATCGGGCGAGGTGCCGATGCGGTCATAGGCGACGACGAAGCGCGCGCCGGCCTCCGCGATCACCAAGTCAGCGCCGAGCACCAGGCTGAAACCGGCACCGGCGGCGACGCCCTGCACCTTGGCGATCACCGGGGCGGGGGACTCGCGCAGGGCGGTGAGGGCGGGGTGCAGCGCGTCGAGGAGGTCGTGGACGACCTCGGCGGCGCGGTCCGGCTCGGTGCCGAAGGCCGCGACATCGCCGCCGGCCATAAAGGCGCGGTCGCTGCCGGAAAGAACGATGCAGCGCACGCCCTTGGTCGCGGTGACCTTGCGCACGGCCTGCAGGAAAGCGCGGGCGGTCGGTACGTCGAGCGCGTTCAGCACCTTCGGCCGGTTGATCGTGAGGGTGGCGATGCCGGTTGCGGCATCGATCTCGGTGAGCACCAGATCCTCGCTCATGCGACGGCCTCCTTGGGTGCGTGGAACCGGCCGCCGTCGCGGGCCATGGCGGCAAGGCCGACCGGGATCTCCAGCTTGTCGGCGCGGCAGGCGGCGACGAACCTGGCCGCCCCTTGGGTGTCGATCAGGCTCAGCGGCCCGCCGGTCCACACGGGGAACCCCGCCGCGTCGATGGCATGGACGTCGGCCTCAGCGGCCGAGGCGACATCGCCGCGCTCAAACGTAGCAGCAGCGGCAAGCGCCATGGCGCGCAAGAGCCGCAGGCCGGCGGGGCGCAGGGCCGTGCGCGCGCGCTCGTCGTCGGTGTCCGCAAGGGGCGCGTCTGCCGGCAAGGCGGGCAGGGCGGAGAGGCCGACACCCTCGGCGGCGTTTCGGATGAAGGCGGGACTCATGCCCTCAGCCTGCATGCGCAGCGCCTCGGCGTCGAGCGCGTTTCGGCAGGCGTTGGCGAGCGGCCCGTCCTTGTCCGCCCGCGCCCGGCCCTCGCGGGCCAGCACCTGGCGGGCGAAGAACTGGGTGCGGATCATCGCCTGCGCGACATCGCCATGGACGAGATGGCCGAAATACTGGCGCTCAACCTTCAGCGCCTTGTCGATGGGCAGCCGCAGTCCCTCGTAGACGCAGGAGAGGATCGCCTCCAGCGCCGGATAGTTGCGGTGGCCGCGCGCGCGCACCTTGGCATTGGCGAAAAGGAAGACGTTCGACGCTGCCTCGGAGGTCACGGCGGGACCCGGCGGGGCGAAGCCCTTGGCGTCCCACGGGGCGGCGGCAGGGACGCGGCCTTCGGTGAGTGCGCGCCGTGCCGCGGCAACCAGGTCGTCCGGCTCGGCCAACTCGTCGAGAATGCCGAGCGACAGCGCCTCCTCGGCGGAGAGGCGCTCGCCTTCCAGCAGCAGGGGCAGGGCGGCCTCGATGCCGATGACGCGGGGCAGGCGCTGCGTGCCGCCGGCGCCCGGCAGGATGCCGAGCGTGACCTCGGGCAGGCCGAAGACCGCCTTGGGATTGCGCGCGGCGATCCGGTAATGGCAGGCGAGCATCAGTTCCAGCCCGCCGCCGAGCGCGGTGCCGCTGGCCGCTGCGACGACCGGCTTGCCGCAGGTTTCCAGCGCGCGGAAGGCGTCGGTCATGGCGCGGATGCGCTCCGACGCGGTGGCCGGAGAGGTGCCCGGACCGGTCATGCCGTTCATGATCGCAAGATCGGCACCGGCGATGAAGCCGTCCTTGCCGGACGCGACGATGATGCCGGTGACCGCCGGATCGGCGGCGAGCCGGGCGAGCTCCTCGCGCAGGGCTTCCGTGAAGGCCCAGTCGATCACGTTCATCGAGCGGCCGGGCATGTCGATGGTCAGGAGGGCGATGCCGCCATCGTCGATCTCGTGTGTCAGCATGGGGCGCCTCCTCAGATCCGCTCGATGATGGTGGCGACGCCCATGCCGGCGCCGACGCACAGGGTGACGAGGGCGGTCTGTCGGTCCGTGCGCTCGAGTTCGTCCAGCGCGGTGCCGAGGATCATCGCGCCGGTGGCTCCCAGCGGATGGCCCATGGCGATGGCGCCGCCATTGGCGTTGACGATCTCCGGGTCGAGATCGAGCGCCTCGATGAAGCGCAGGGCGACGGCCGCGAAGGCCTCGTTGATCTCGAAAAGATCGATGTCGGAAACGGTCATGCCGGCCCGCTTCAGCGCCTTTTCCGCCGCGAAGGAGGGGGCGGTGAGCATGATGGTCGGCTCCGAGCCGATTTCGGCGAAGGCGCGGATGCGGGCGCGCGGAACGAGGCCGGCGCGGCTGCCCGCCTCGCGGGTGCCGAGCAGCACGGCGGAGGCGCCGTCGACGATGCCGGACGAGTTGCCGGCATGGTGGACGTGGCGGATTTCCGCGAAGTCCGGATAGCGCTCCAGCGCCACCGCGTCGAAGCCGGCCTTCTCGCCGAGGGCTGCAAAGGAGGGCTTCAGCCGGGCCAGGTCCTCGACCGTGGAATTGCCGCGGATGGTTTCGTCGCGGGCGAGCAGCACCTCGCCGACCCGGTCATGGACGGGAACGACGCTGCGGGTGAAGCGGTCCTCCGACCAGGCCCGCGCGGCGCGGCGGTGGCTCTCGACCGCGAAGGCGTCGAGCTGCGCGCGCGAATAGCCCCATTTGGTGGCGATGAGATCGGCGGAAATGCCTTGCGGCACGAAGGTCGTTGCGGCCGCCACCTGCGGATCGGCGCCCCAGGCGCCGCCGTCGGAGAGGATCGGGATGCGCGACATGGATTCGACCCCGCCGGCGACCATCATGTCGGCTTGGCCGGCCATCACCTTGGCGGCGGCCATGTTGCAGGCCTCTAGCCCCGAGGCGCAGAAGCGGTTGATCTGCACGCCTGCGGTCTCTTCCGCATAGCCGGCGGCGATGGCGGCAACGCGCGGCAGGCACTGGCCCTGTTCGCCGACGGGCATGACGATGCCCATCACCACATCGTCGACAAGGGCGGTGTCGAGCGCGTTGCGCTCGCGCACCGCCTCCAGCACCGTGGTGGCAAGGCGGATCGGCGTCACCTCGTGCAGGGCGCCATCGGGCTTGCCCCTGCCGCGCGGCGTGCGCAGGTGGTCGTAGATCAGGGCGTCGGGCATGTCGGGGTGTCGGGCTCCGTTGGATCCGGGCGGGTGATGCGTCAGCCGCTCGGATAGAGGCTGGCGATTTCTCCGGCGTATTTGGTCTGGATGCTGGAGCGGCGCACCTTCATGGTCGCCGTGACCTCGTCGTCGTCGTGGTCCAGTTCCTTGGTCAGCAGGTGGAAGCGGCGGATGTGGGAGACCTGCGCCAACTGGCTGTTGGCGGTGCGGATCTCCGCATCGACCAGTTCGCGCACCGCCGGGTTTTCGGCCAGACTGCGGAAGTTGGTGTAGGACAGGCCCTGTTCCTCCGCCCATTTGGCGACGGTCTCGAAATCGATCTGGATGAGCGCCGCGACATATTTGCGGGCCTCGCCGATGACGATGCATTCCTTGATGTAGGGGCTGCCCTTGACCGTGTTCTCGATTTCCGAGGGGCTGAGATTCTTGCCGCCGGCGGTGATCATGATGTCCTTCAGGCGGTCGACGATGCGGAACTCGCCGTTCTCCACCTCGACCACGTCGCCGGTATGCAGCCAGCCGTCCTTCAGGGTTGCCTGCGTGGCGGCGGGGTTCTTGTAGTAGCCGGCGAAGACGGTGTCGCCCTTCAGCAGCAGTTCGCCGTGCTCGCCGACGCGCGCCTCGACGCCCTTGACCGAGGGGCCGACCGAACCCGGCACCAGCCGGCCGAGCGTCTGGCCAAGCGCGATGCCGCTCGATTCCGTCATGCCGTAGACCTCGACGAGGGGCACGCCGATGGTGCGGAAGAAGCGGACGATGCGCGGCGAGATCGGCGCGGCGCCGGTCATGGCGACATGGGTGCGGCGCAGGCCGATGTAATTCTGCAGCGCGCGGAAGACGAGGAGGTAGCAGATCGCGAAGAGGATCCGCTCGCTGAGGCTGCGCTCTGCGCGGGATTTTTCGGCGAAGGGCTCGCAGGCGCGGTAAGCCCATTCGTAGAGCGCGCGGCGATAGCCGCCGGCCTCCAGCATGCGGATATGGATCGAGGAATGCAGTTTCTCCCAGATCCGCGGCACGCCGAGGAAGGAGGAGGGGGCGACCTCGCGCAGGTCCTCCTGGACGGTGCGCAGGGACTCGCCGAAGCAGATCCGCGAGCCGAGATAGATCGGCGCCATCACCGTCACCATCTGCTCGGCGACATGGCACAGCGGCAGATAGGACAGGTGTACGGACTGCGCGTCGAGGCCGATGCGGTCGGCGACCGCGATCGCCTGGGCGCGCAGGTTGCGATAGGAGAGCATCGCGCCCTTGGGCTTTCCGGTCGAGCCCGAGGTGTAGATCATCAGGGCGATGTCATCGAGCGAACGGGCGGTTGGTCCGTCTCCGGTGGCGGCCGGGCCGGCGGCGCGCCGCGTCCGCCCGATCTCCTCCATAGCGTCGAAGGAGATGACGAAGTCTCCCGAATAGCCGCGCAGACCCTTGGTCTCCACGACAACGACGCGCCGCAGCTTCGGCAACTGCTCGCGCACCTCGATCACCTTGTCGAGCTGCTCCTGGTCCTCGCAGACGATGATCTCGCTGTCGGAATGTTCCAGCACATAGCCGACCTCGTTGGCCGGGCTGGTCGGATAGACGCCGATGGTGACGCCGCCGACAAGGCCGGTGCCGAGCTGGGCGAGCACCCATTCGACGCGGTTTTCCGACAGCACCGCCACATGGCCGCCTTCGCCGAGGCCGAGGGCCACAAGGCCTTCGCCGACATCGCAGGCGCGCTCGTGATACTGGCGCCAGGAAAGGGGGTTCCAGATGCCGAAGTCCTTCTGCAGGACCGCCACCCGGTCGGGCGTTGCCTCGGCATGGGCGCGCAGCATCTGCGGCAGGGTGAGTTCGGGGAAGTCGGCCATGATCTCTTGCCTCAGGACAGCCAGCGCTTGCGGCGCTTGTAGTGCTTGATGTCGCGATAGCTCCTGGTGCCCTCGCCGCCGCTGGCGCCGAGGTAGAATTCGCGCACGTCCTCGTCCTTCACCAGCCGCTCGGTCGGCCCGTCGAGCACGATCTTGCCGGTCTCCATGATGTAGCCGTAATGGGCGACGGCGAAGGCGACGGCCGCGTTCTGCTCGACCAGGAGCATGGAGACGCCGAGATCGCGGTTGATCGAGGCGATGATGGTGAAGATCTCCTCGACCAGCACCGGCGAGAGGCCGAGCGAGGGCTCGTCCAAGAGGATCAGCGAGGGCTGGGCGATGAGCGCGCGCCCGATCGCCAGCATCTGCTGCTCTCCGCCGGACAGGTAGCCGGCACGGCCGTTGCGCCGCTCGAACAGGCGCGGGAAATACTGGTAGACGAGGTCGAAGGGCGTCGGCTTGAGCCCGCGCCCGGACAGGGCGAAGGTCGCCGCCGTCAGGTTCTCCTCGACCGTCAGGTCCTCGAAGATGCGGCGCCCCTCCATCACGTGGAAGAGGCCGCGCCGCACCAGGGCGTGGGGCGTCAGGCGGGAGATGTCGTTGCCGTCGAAGCGGATGGTTCCCGCCGTGACGGCGCCGTTCTCCAGCGTCAGGAGGTTCGACACTGCCTTCAGCGTCGTCGACTTGCCCGCGCCGTTGGAGCCGAGCAGGGTGACGATCTTGCCGCGCCCGACGCTCAGGGACAGGCCGCGGAGCACCTGTACCGTCTTGTTGTAGACGACCTCGATGTTGTTGATGTCGAGGAGGATGTCCGCGGCCATCTCGCTTACTCCTGCACGCTGATCCAGTCGGACGCCGGCAGCATCTGCTGGGCGCTGGCGTCGTAGCGATAGATGCGGCCGACCGGGATCGAGTTGCCGGGGATCGAGATCGGCACGCCGATGATGCCGCCGGTGTCGAAGTTCTCGATCGAGTTGAGGGCCGCCTTCAGGTTGGGGGCGTTGAGTTCCTGGCCCGCCTCCAGCGTGCGCTTGGCCGCCTCGGTGAACAGCATGGCGGTGAGGAAGCCCTGCATGTAGGGCGTCGACTGGTACTCGGGGCGCATCTCGCGGATGCGGTCGAGCATCGGCGCGTTGTCTGCCTCGTCATAGTAGTAGCGATAGGGCATGACGCCCATGAAGCCGTCGGCGGCCTCGCCGACCTTGCTCCAGATGCTGGCATCCATCGACCAGAAGGTGCCCATGAACTTGGTCTCGAGGCCAAGCTGCTTGGCCTGGGTCATGAACTCGGGCAGCGGCGCCAGCACGTAGCCGTGGAAGATGGTGTAGTCCGGCCGGGCGCGGCGCAGCTTCAGCACCTCGGTGGAGACGTCGACGGCGGTCGGCGGGGTGATGATCTCCTCGACCACTTCGAGGCCGAGTTCGCTGGCGCGCGCCTTGGTGGCGGCGATCGGATCGCGGCCGAACTCGGTGTCGGAATTGACCAGCACGATGCGGGCGCCCGGCTTCTCCTTGGCGATGTATTCCAGCAGGATGCCGGTCATCTCCGAATAGTCGGGGCCGGCCATGAACTGATACTGGAAGGCCTTGGGATCGTTCAGCTCGGTGGCGAAGGAGGCGCCGGCCATGATGGTCGTGCCCATCCGGTCGAGCTCGCCGTTGATGGTCTTGGCGAAGCCGGTGGAGTCGCCATAGTAGAGGTGGATCGTGTTCTGGCTCGTCAGCTTGTTGAAGGCGGCGACGGAGGCGTCGACCTTGTAGCCGGTATCCTCGTAGGCGAGGCGCAGCTTGCGCCCCTGGAGGCCGCCGGCCTCGTTGACGATCTTGATATAGTCCTGCATGCCGGCCTCGATGCCGACGCCGGCGAAGGCGAAGACGCCGGTGAGCGGGATCGAACCACCGATGACGATGTCGTCCGCGGCCGCAGCCGGCAGCGCGGTGGCGATGGCTGCCGATGCCGACAGGGCAAGCAGCGTTCTCCTGGTAAAGCTAAGCATTGTTTCCTCCGGTTTTATCGCGTGACTTTTGGTCATTCACTTCTTGAAGGGCCAGAGATGGAAGTAACGCCGGGTTCTCTGGACGATTTCGGCAAGTCCCTTCGGCTCGAAGATGAGAAAGCCGACGATCAGGAGGCCGAAAACGATGGTGCGGACGGGCGAGAGCATCGCCGCCGCGTTGGGAAGGACGGGGGTGAGCCAGTCGATGCCGAAGCGCAGCAGCTCCGGCACGAGGGTCATGAAGACGGCGCCGAGAATGGCGCCGAGGATCGTGCCCATGCCGCCGACGATGATCGCGGCGAGGAAGAAGATCGAATAGACGAAGGGGAAGCTCTCCGGCGTCACCACGCGGAAGAAATAGGCCCACATGCCGCCGGCGACGCCGGCATAGAAGGACGAGATGGCAAAGCTCGTCAGCTTGTAGCGCAGCAGCGAGATGCCCAGCACCTCGGCCGAGATGTCGCGGTCGCGGATGGCGATGAAGGCCCGTCCGACGCGGGTGCGGAAGAGGTTCGCCGCGCCCAGCACCATCAGCGCGGTGATCGGCACGAAGACGAAATAGAGCTGCTTGTAGTCGGTGAGCGGCGTGCCGAGGAAGGTCGCCGGCGTCAGCGTCAGGCCGCTGTTGCCGTTGGTCACGCTCTGCCAGTTGACGAAGACGAAATGCAGGATGATGGAGGCGGCGATGGTGGCGATGGCGAGATAGAGGCCCTTGACCCTGAGGCTCGGCAGGCCGACCAGCAGGCCGACGGCGGCGGCAACGATGCCGCCGGCCACGATGTTGAGCAGGAAGGGCGTGCCGAGGCGGAGCTGCATCCAGCCCACCGTATAGGCGCCGACCGCCATGAACGCCGCCTGGCCGAGGCTGACGAGGCCGGTATAGCCGGTCAGGATGTTGAGGCCGGTGGCGCTCGCCACGTTGATGGCGACAAGGCAGGCGAGATAGAGCCAATAGTTGTCGAGCATGAACGGGGCGATGCAAAGACCGAGGGCGAAGAGCCCCATCCACAGGCGCTGCGGCCGGGTGGTCAGCAGCGCCTCGTCGGCCTGGTAGCTGTGCTTGGCGGTTCCGATCTTCATGTCAGAGACGCTCGATTTCTGTCGTGCCGAACAGTCCGTAGGGACGGATCATCAAGGCGACGAGGAGGAGGCCGAAGGTGGTGACGAGCTTGAATTCGCCGCCGAGATAGGTGCCGGCCCAGGCCTCGATGAGGCCGATCACGAGGCCACCGACGAGGGCTCCGGCGACGGAGTCGAGCCCACCGACAATGACCACGACCAGAGCGGAGAGGCCGAACACGCCCATGGCTGGCGAGATGCCGCCGATGGAGCCGAGCAGCACGCCGGCGCCGGCAGCGGTGCCGCAGCCGATCACCCAGGCGAGCGAGAAGACACCAGGCACGTTGATCCCGCAGGAATAGGCCGCGGCCTGGTCGGTCGCCGTCGCCCGCAGCGCGACACCGCCGCGCCAGTAGCGGAAGAGGACGAGGAAGACCGCGATGACCACGGCGGCAACCGCGAAGGCGATGGCGATCTTGCGCGAGACATAGGCTTCGCCGATGAAGATCGGGGTGTTGCCCATGAAGGCGGGCAGGGCGCGCGGGTCGGTACCCCAGATCAGTTCGACGAGGCCGACCAGGATCGAGCCGAGGCCGATGGTCACCATGAAGACGGCAATCGGGCTCTCGCCGAGCATCGGGCGGATCAACCCGCGCTCGACCACTGCGCCGACGAGGCCGCCGCCGGCGATGGCGAGCGGGATCGCCGCCCAGGCCGGCAGGCCGAACCCGGCGGCGAAGGCGAAGAACAGGTAGCCGCCGAGCATCAGCATTTCGCCGACGGCGAGGTTGATGACGCGGGTCGCCTTGTAGATCAGCACGAAGGCGAGGGCCGTCAGCGACAGCAGCGCCCCCGAACCGAGGCCGGCCAGCGTCACCTCGAAGAAGAACAGAAGGTCGCTCATGCCACGTCCTCGCGCCTGTCGTCCGTGGGCGCACCGGAATTGCCGGTGGTTCCCGTTTCGCCCTTGAGCCGGGCCATCAGCGCCGCCGGGTCGCCGCTGCCGAGATAGGCCTCGGTGACATGCGGGTCGGCCTGCACCTCGTGCGGCAGGCCGCGAGCGATGACCTCGCCGAAATTCAGCACGACGACATGGTCGGAGATGTCCATCACCATGCCCATGTCGTGCTCGACCATCAGGATGGTGGTGCCCCATTCCTCTTTCACGTCGAGGATGAAGCGGGCCATATCCTCGGTCTCTTCGCGGTTCATGCCCGCGACCGGCTCGTCGAGCAGGAGGATGCGGGGGCGCATGGCGAGGGCGCGGGCGAGCTCGACCCGCTTCTGCAAGCCGTAGGAGAGCGCGGCGACCGGCATGTTGCGGATGTGGTCGATCTCGAGGAAATCGATGATGCGACGCTCGACCTCGGCGCGCAGTTCCATCTCCTCGCGCTGGGCCGGCCCCCAATAGGCGAGGGCCTGCAGCAGGCCGGTCTTCATATGGGCGTGGCGGCCGAGCTTGATGTTGTCGAGCACGGTCATGCCGCGGAAGAGCGCGATGTTCTGGAACGTGCGGGCGAAGCCGAGGGCGGCGCGTTCGGGCGGATGCATCCGAGTCACGTCGCGTCCATCGAAGCGGACGCTGCCTTTCTGCGGCTTGTAGAAGCCGGAGATGCAGTTGAACATGGAGGTCTTGCCGGCGCCGTTCGGGCCGATCAGCGCGGTGATCGAGCCGGGCTCGGCCGAGAAGGACACGCCGCGCAGCGCCTTGAGGCCGCCGAAGGACAGCGACAGGTCTTCCACCTCCAGACGGGCGGCGCCGGTCGCGCCACTGTCGAGCGCGCCCGTCATCGGCATACCGTCCGGGCGCTCGTGGGGACACTCCGCCCACGTGCCAACGTGATGGGGCCGGCCGATTGCGGCCGGTCGTGCAGGACGTTCGACATGTTCCTCCCCGATGTCTTCCTTGCCGGTGCGTCGCCTGCCGGTCTTTTACGGGTTTCTTTTCTCGATCTTCCGCGCCGCCCCCTCCAGGGCCGCCCGCCTTACCTCATGCGTATTGCCGGACGCTCGACAGCCTCTCGAAGATGCTCTCCACCGGCTCGTCGATATCTCGGCCCGCGCGTTCGAAACCGCGCTTCCAGTCGACCACGTGCCGCCGCATCCAAAGGCGCGCTTCCTCCTTGTCGCGCGCGGCAACGGCATCGATCAGTCGGCGATGGGCGGCGACCATGCGGCCGGCGCCCTGCGGCACCCGGCGGCAGATCAGCTCGGATGTGGGAAAGAACAGGAGCGCTGCCGGCTCACGCGCCAGTTCCAGCACCCGGTTGCGCGAGGCCTTGGCCAGCAGCGCATGAAACTCCGTGTCGAGGCCGGCAAGGCGGACGGGATCGCCCAGCGCCGCCTCGGCCAGCGCCTGGTTCTCCTCCAGCGCGGCAAGGTCTTGCTCCGAAGCCTCGTCGACGGCGGCGTCGATGACGCCGAGTTCCAGGATCACGGCCGCCTCGAACAGCTCACGGAACGTGACCTGATGCAGCACCAGCGCCCGGCTCATGCGATCCGACAGCTTGCGATAGTGGGGAAGGCAGACATAGAGCTTGCGGCCGGCCTCGCGCTGGACCAGTCCCGCCTGCTCCAAGAGGCGGATGCCCTCGCGGACCGTCGAGCGGTTGACGCCGAACTGGCGCACCAGCACCGCCTCGGTGCCGATCTCGTCGCCCGGACGCAGCCTGCCGGCCATGATCTCGCGCTCGATCGCCTCCGCGACCATCTGGTAGGCGGACGGCACCTTGATCTTCTCGAAGCGCCCTGGCTCCGCCAACGACATTCTGAACGTCTCCTCCCGAACGCTCCGGCATCGCACGTCTTGATGGCGCGTATTGTCGGTTCGTCCCTTTGTCCGACAAAGCTTGGCATGAGCCTGAACCGGCCGTCAAGTGGAGATTTCCGAGCATCAACTCGAGAAAATGTCCGGCGAGAGGGCCCGTCCGTTCGAAATTCTGGCCTTTGCCGGTTTGTCGGACAAATGGGCCCGGGAGGCGGCGGGGGGCTTCTGTCAGCGACTTGCCAAGGTGTGGCCACAACGCGCCGGGACGGGCGCCAAAGGGAGGGGCTGCTCCTGCTGGCCCAGGCGGCGCCTGCCCGCTCCTGCCATGCCTGCTCCTGACATGCCCGCTCCTGTCGTTTCGCCCCTCCCGGACCGTCGGCCGACGAGGTGTCCGGCGATCGGCAGTCTCCCGCCCCTGCTGCCTCTGGTTGATTTGCGGGCGCCTGCACAAAGATTTTGCAGTGCAAAAAATGATTGCATATTGCAATTGACAAGCAAATAAAACGCTAGATATCGTCGTGACACTGCAAGGGGGAACTCGCCGGAAACGGCCATTCCCCTCGGCGTAAGTGTCCATGACAGAAGTGTCGGTACTTGCCGGCTCCTCACCGCGGGAACCTGGCGCAGGCCGGGTTCGGGTGAGGCGGGGCGGGGGCGCCGGGCACAGAGGCGAGGGCTCGACACAACAGGGCCGTCAAAAGAAGTCGGGGAGGAAAGCGTCCGGATCGGATCCATCGAAAGCCACAGGGAGCTTGCACCATGTATGCCGATGCCAAGTCCGTGGAATTTGTCGGAAAGCGCTCCGCAGACTATCGCGATGCACTGTCGCTCTACGCGGATGCCTGGTTGCCGGATATCGCCTGCATGAAGCGATTCCTGGCGCCCGCCCCCGGAGAACACATTCTCGAAGTCGGTGCCGGAAACGGCTATTTCAGCCGGGCGATCGCTGCTGCCATCGGTCCGAGCGGCCTGCTCGTCGCCAGCGACCCGTCGGTGGAGCAACTGGCCAATCTGGGGGCGGAAGCGCCCTTCGGCAACATTGTCGTCGTGCCTGCCTCGGCGGACACGCTGGATGTCGGCCATGACGGGTTCGACGCGGTCTGGAGCCGGGGCGCCATTCATCACGTTGCCGACAAGACCTCCGCCTTCCGGCGCTTCAACGAGGTCGCGCGTCCGGGAGGGCGGCTCGTCATCGCCGACATTTTCGCCGGGACGCCGCTCGCCCGCTATTTCGATGCCTTCA
Source organism: Stappia sp. TSB10P1A (assembly GCF_900185725.1). Lineage (GTDB taxonomy): Bacteria > Pseudomonadota > Alphaproteobacteria > Rhizobiales > Stappiaceae > Stappia. The sequence goes on from NZ_FYAU01000015.1 coordinate 26,866, forward strand.
TCGCGCGGAGCTGTTCGACCGGCCACGAGGTCGCCTTCCTGTCGCGGGAGTTCGCCGAAAGCCTGTGCGAGCTGACCGGCTGGGCGCCGCCGGTGTTTCACGAGGTGGTCACCCCTTGGGAATTCGCTCGCAAGGAGGAGATCGGCCACTTCCTGCATCTGCTGTTTTCCGCCAAGCCCGGCTACTCGCCGCAGGATTGCCTGGCGGCGGCGGATCACTTCCTGAGCGTCACCGAGACCGGATCCGGCTGGGCGCTGATGTGGCCGATGACGGTCATGACCAGCACGCGCCCGGCCCATGGCTAGAGCGGAGGGCGCCATGATCAGGTCGGGTCAGGTGGCCCCGTCCGGCGCCGGCGAGCGCCGCAGCGGGCCGGGACATCGGCGGCTTGCCCAGCCGCCACGGCTGCGCGTGCTGGGGCGCGGCGGCGGTCAGGCGCGCCTCACGGGCACTGCGGGCCGGACAGGCGAGGCGGCCCGCCTCGGCGAGGGTGGCTTCGCGCCGGCGAAGGTCGTCTATCACGGCTCGGCAGGGGCCTTCGCCCATATCGCCTGCCGCTCGGCCTTTCCCGAGGCGGAGGCGGTCGGACGGACCAGTCTCATGGGGGTGATCGAGGCGGTGCGCAGCGGTGCTGCGGAAGCGGCGGTGCTGCCTTGCGAGAACGTGCTGGTCGGCCGGGTGCCGGACATCCATCTGCTGCTGCCCGAAAGCGGGCTGGCGATCGTCGGGGAGATCTTCGAGCGGATCGAGCATCATCTGGTCGCGCCGCCCGGCTGGCGTCTCGATCTCATCCGGCGGGTGCATTCGCACCCCGTGGCCCTGATGCAGGTGCGCCGGTTTCTGGCGACCCACGGGATTGCCGGCGTGGAGGCGCCGAACACGGCGATGGCGGCGGCACTGGTGCGGGAGCGGGCCGACCCGTCGGAAGCGGCGGTGGCCTCGGAACTGGCGGCGGAGGTCCACGGACTGACGATCCTCAAGCGCAACATCGAGGACGACCCGGCCAATCGGACACGCTTCTACGTGCTCGCCGCCCGGCCCGTCATGCCGGCGGCGGACGTGCCGGAGCCGATCACCAGCCTGCTGTTCGAGCTGCGCAACGAACCGGGGGCGCTGTTTCGCGCGATGGCCGGTTTCGCCGGGGAGGGGGTCAACCTGACCAAGCTCGAGAGCTACCTCGTCGGAGGGCAGTTCGTCGCCACGCGCTTCTTCTGCGAGTTCCAGGGGCATCCCGAGCAGCCGGCCGTGCGCCGGGCGATCGAGGTGCTTCGGCGCAACACGACCCGCCACGCGGTGCTCGGCGTGTTCGCCATGCATGCCCAGGGTGCAGGCCTGCGGATCGCGGCGGCGGAACACGCGCCGGACAGTTGAAAAGGCATTTGAAAACAAGGGCGATCGATCCAGGCGTCGCGATGCCTGGTCGTCCGGGGAGGGTGGTGTGAGAGGGGAAATGCCGGGGCGAATGGACAAAGCCGGGGCGGAGGTTCCGGGCGAGATCGCGGGGCTGCCGCAGTCGATCGAGGATTTCCGCAGCTTGGCGTGCCGGCGGCTGCCGCGCTTCGTCTTCGATTTCATCGATGGCGGCAGCGGCTCGGAAGATACGCTGGCGGAAAACCGCGCCGCGCTCGACCGCATCCGGCTGGTCGGCTCGGCTCCGCGCGATGTCAGCGCCTGCAGCCCGGCGATCACACTTTTTGGCGAACCGCTGTCGATGCCGCTGATCATCGGGCCGACCGGGCTTGCCGGGGCGGCCTGGCCGCGCGGCGATCTGGATCTTGCGCGGGCCGCCTCGCGTTGCGGCATTCCCTTCGTCATGAGTTCGGCGGCGACCGCCAGCATGGAAGAGGTGGCGGCGGCCGGTGCCGGTCCCAAATGGTTCCAGCTCTATCTGTTCCGCAACCGGGAGGTCAGCCGGCGGCTGGTCGAGAGGGCCGCCGCGCTGGGGTTCCGGGCGCTGGAGGTGACGGTCGACAATGCGGTGCCGGGGCGGCGCCTGCGCGATGTGCGCAACGGGTTCTCGCTGCCGTTCCGCTGGTCGCCTGCAAAGCTCGCGAGCCTCCTGGCGCATCCCCGCTGGTCGCTGCAGATGGCGCGGGCCGGGGCGCCGAGGCTGGAGGTGATGGCGGCCGAACTCGGCCGGCTGGGCGCCACGGACACGATTGCCGAACTGATGCAGTCGCAGCTCGATCCGTCGGTGGGCTGGGACGACATCGACCGGATCCGCGACGCCTGGCGGGGGCCGCTGATCGTCAAGGGGATGATGGATCCGGCGCAGGTGCGCCGCGCCGTGGAAATCGGCGTCGACGGCCTCGTCGTCAGCAATCACGGCGGGCGGCAGCTCGATGGCGCGGTCGCCAGCATTGACATCCTGCCCGAGTTTCGCGCCGAAGCAGGCCGGCGGCTTGCGCTCTTGGTCGACAGCGGCTTCCGGAGCGGCTCGGACATCGCTCGTGCACTCGCTCGCGGGGCGGATGCCGTGCAGGTGGGACGGGCAACCCTCTATGCGCTGGCCGCGGCGGGCGAGTGCGGCGTCGTCCAAGCGCTTGCCGTCCTCAGACGCGAGTTCGAGGTCGTCCAGATGCTCATGGGCGTGCGGCGTCCGGCCGAATTCACGCGGTCCATGCTGCGGGAACCGGCCGCCGGCAATGGACCGGCGGTTCGGAGCGAGCGGGCGGGAGCCCGCCAACAGGATCTTCCAACGGTGATGACGGAGTGAGGAGAAAAGCGATGTTCCGATCGAAATGGGCTGCCATGGCGGCGATGCTGCTCGCGGGTGCCGGGCTTTGGGGCGCCGAGGCGGCCGAACAGAAGCAGGTGGCGATCACCTATATCATCGATCATCCGGCGATCGACGCGGCGCGCAACGGCATTGTCGAGGAACTGGCCGAGGCCGGCTACAAGGCCGGCGAGACGCTGAAGCTGCACACCCAGAGCGCCCAGGGCAGCATGCCGACGCAGTTGCAGATCGCCAAGGAATTCGCCGGGCTGAAGCCCGACCTGCTGGTCGCCATCAGCACGCCTTCGGCCCAGGCCCTGCAGAGCGCGGCGGGCGACATCCCGGTGCTGTTCTCGGCGGTGACCGATCCCGTCGAGGCAAAGCTGGTGGCGAGCCTGGAGAGCCCGGGCGGCAACATCACCGGAACCACCGACAAGCAGCCGTTCGGCCCGACCCTGCAACTGATCCGCGACCTGCTGCCCGAGGCCAGCAAGCTCGGCGTCATCTACAATGCCGGCGAAGCCAACTCGGTCTCCCAGGTCGCGGCGCTGAAGCAGGAGGCGGGCGCCTATGGGTTCGAGATCGAGGAGAGCTCCGCCTCGCAGACGGCGATGGTCGGCGATGCCGCGCTGAGCCTTGCCGGCCGCGCCGACGCCATTCTCATTCCCACCGACAGCACCGTGGTGGCGGCGGTCGAAAGCGTCGTCAATGTGGGCCGGAAGGCGAAGATCCCGGTCTTTGCCAGCGACACGGATTCGGTCGAACGGGGCGCCGTCGCGGCCCTCGGTTTCGACTATTACCAGCTTGGCCGCATCACCGGAAAGATGGCGATCCGGGTGCTGTCGGGCGAGAGCCCGGCGACGATCCCGGTCGGGGCGCTGGAGAGCCAGGATCTCTATCTCAACAAGACATCGGCCGCGGCCATGGGCGTCGAGCTGCCCGAAGCGCTGCTCGCCTCGGCCAAGAAGGTGGTCGACTAAGCCCTTTTGTAGTTCGGAGCCATTCTGACGGAGCGATTTTGTGACAAGGTCAAGCAAAGACACGCAGGCCGTATCTGGAGACGGACAGGGGGATTTGCGCCGGAACTGGCGCAAAATCGCCCGCCCCACAGGGCTTCCGATTGGTGGGCGCCCGACGCCGAACCGATCTTGCCCGATGCGAAGGCATCGCGCGGCGACCGTTTCGACACCGGATCGCCGTCCCAATCGAGAAGCAGAATTCACTTCGAACTGGCCGAAAGGGCTCTAGATGAGCATGCTGGCATTGTCCGGGGCTATCGAGGCGGGGCTGCTGTTCTCGCTGGTGGCGCTCGGGGTCTATATCTCGTTCCGGGTCCTGAATTTTCCGGATCTGACGGTGGACGGCAGCTTCCCTCTGGGGGCTGCCGCCACGGCGGTGGCGATCGTCTCGGGCATCAACCCACTGCTGGCAACGCTGATCGGCACGGGGGCGGGTGCCTGTGCCGGTTTCGTCTCGGCCTATCTCAACGTCCGCTTCAGGATCCTGAACCTGTTGGCCGGCATCCTGACCATGGTCGCGCTCTACTCGATCAACCTGCGCGTCATGGGGCGGCCGAACATCTCCCTCTATGGCGAGGAAACGATCTTCACGCCGTTCGACGGGCTGCTCGGGCTCGGCATCTGGACCAACGCCGTCGTGCTGCTGGCGATTGCCGTCGCGATGAAATTCGCCGTCGACTGGTTTCTCGCAACGGAGATCGGACTGGCGCTGCGAGCCAGCGGCGAGAACCCGGTGATGGCGCGGGCGCAGTCGGTCGACAACGACCGGATGACCCTGATCGGCCTGACAATCAGCAACGGCCTTGTCGGCCTGGCCGGTTCGCTCTTCGCCCAGAGCCAGGGGGTTGCCGATGTCTCAATGGGCATCGGCACCATTGTCACCGGCCTTGCGGCGCTGATCATCGGCGAGACCCTGCTCGGTTCGCTCAAGGTCGGCTGGGCGACGCTCGGCTGTCTGGCCGGGGCGCTGCTCTACCGCTTCTTCATCGCGCTTGCGCTGAGTGCCGGTTTTCTCGGCATCCAGGCCCAGGATCTCAACCTGGTGACGGCGGTGGTGGTGGCCGTGGCGGTGGTCCTCTCCCGCGCCCGCCGCAAGCACCCGCTGCATCTGCGCACGCGGCTGCAGCGGCTTTTCGCCCGCCCGCAAGGACAGAAAGGTGCCTGACCCATGCTGAGCATCTGCGATGCCTATGTCACGTTCAATCCCGGCACGCCGATCGCGGTCCCCGCGTTGCGCGGGGTCGATCTGGATCTCGCGCCGGGCGAGTTCGTCACCGTCATCGGCACCAATGGCGCCGGCAAGTCGACGTTGCTGTCGGCGGTCGCCGGCGATGTCCGGCTGGACCGGGGCGGGATCTATGTGGACGGCCATGACGTGACGCGCTGGCCGACCGAGCGGCGCGCCAGCCTGATCGGCCGTGTCTTTCAGGAGCCGCGCGCCGGCACCTGCAGTTCGCTGACCGTGGAGGAGAACCTGGCGCTGGCGGCAAGCCGGGGCGGCCGCCGCCGGCTGCGGCTGGCCCTCGGGCGGGGGGCGGAGCGCGCGCGCCTGAAGGAGCACCTGGCACGGCTCGGCATGGGGCTGGAGGACAGGCTCGGTGCGCATGTCGGCACGCTCTCGGGCGGGCAGCGCCAGGCGCTCAGCCTGTTGATGGCAACGCTTCTGCCAATGAAGATCCTGATCCTTGACGAGCATACCGCGGCGCTCGACCCCGGCGCGGCGGCGACGATCCTGGCGCTGTCGAGCGAGATCACGGGCGAGCAGCGGCTGACCACGCTGATGGTCACCCACAGCATGCGCAATTCGCTCGATCACGGGGAGCGGACGATCATGATGAATGCCGGCCGCGTGCTGCTGGACATTCGCGGCGATGAGCGCAAGGGCTACGACGTGCCCGACCTGCTCGCGCTCTTCAAGAAGACCACCGGCAAGGCAGTCGAGGACGATCAACTGGTCCTGGCGTGACGCGCACACCGGCCCGGTGGGCCGGGCGGAGACGGGATCGGGCGATCCGGGGCGGGGCCGGCTTCAGGCCAGCGCCCGTTCCCTTGCCAGTTCCGACAGGAGCAGGCCGGGGGGATGTTCCGGCACCATCTGCCGCAGCCGGTGCACACCGACCGTGGAAAACAGGCCGGCCCGGGCATAGGGTTCGTCGGCGAGGAAGGCCTCGACCGCTTGCCTGTCGTCGAAGGCGAGCACCATCAGGCTGCCGAGCACCCGGCTGCCGTCCTCGCTTTGCAGCGGGCCGCCGAACAGAACCCGGGACTGGTGCGCTATCATGTATTCCAGATGCACGGCCCGGGTGCGGCGGCGCAGGTCGCCGGCGTCGGGACGATCGATGCAATAGACGACATAGGGCACGCTATCTCTCCTTCCGCTTCCACAGGGTCCAGGGTCTCGGCAGAGCGGCCGCACCGCCCTACGGTTGCGCGCGCCGCGCGCCGGAAGACCGGCTGGCGCATGACTTGCCGGCGCCCGCACCGCCGACGGCCGCCTTTCCCACGTCGGGCGGGATGGCACGCCGGCTCGCGAGAGCGAAGGCGGTTGCTTTTTCGCGCCCGGACGCGGCACAACCTCTCGGGTTGCCTGGGACAATTAGAAGGGATATGATTGCAATATGCAAGCAAATAGCAATCAAGGTTCGCGGCCCGCAAAGGCCGGAACCGCGGAAACCGGTGCCGACGAATGGCTTCAACTCGAAACCTGGCTGCCCTACCGGCTATTTCGGATCTCCTCGCGGGTGGCGGATGTGCTCGGCGCCTTCTACGGACCGAAATACGGCCTGTCCCGCGCGGCCTGGCGAACGATGGCGATCGTCGCGAACCGTCCGGGGATCAGCGTCAAGGAGATCTGCCAGGCTGGCGGGCTCGACCAGTTCGCGGTGTCACGGGCCATCCGGCAACTGGTCGAACTGGGCTTCGCGCAGCGCCAGACCGGCAAGTCCGACCGGCGCTATGCGGCGATCGAGCTCTCCGAAACGGGATGGTCGGCCTATGGCGAGATCTCGCAGTTGTCGCGCCGCATCCATGCGGAACTGACCGGGTCGATCACCGACGAGGAACTGGCGGTGCTCGATGTCCTGCTCGCCAAGCTCGACAATGCCAGCGCCGGTGTCCTGGCGCGTGGCTGGCACGGAGTGATGGACAGCAAGGTGGGCGGCAGAAGCGACAGGTCCTGATCAGGGCGGGCAGCCGTCCGCCCAAGCATCGCCTGGACCGCATCCGGCGCGGAACCGGGTCTTGCGGACGCGGTTCGCTCGGCGCTTGAAAGGGACGGCCATGCACGCATTCTTGTTCGCCGCCACCGCGATCTTGTGGGGCAGCAGCGCCATCGTCACCGGTCATCAGGCCGTTTCCGGGGCGCCGGAAGTGTCCGTCGGCTATCGCATGGCGCTGGTCAGCCTGATCATGTTCGGCTGGTGCCTCGCATCAGGCCAGAAGCTTGATCTGCGCGCCGTCGACCGGCCCTGGGTGATGCTGCAGGGGGTGCTTTTCTTCGGCCTCGCCTTCATCACCTTCTACCACGCAACGACGCTGATCCCGAGTGGCATCGCGGCGCTGATCCTGTCGACCTCCTCGCTTTTCGCCGCCCTGGTCGGCTGGCTGTTCCTGTCCGCCCCCGTAACCGGGCGGACCGTTGCCGGGATCCTCGCCGGCGTCGTCGGACTTGCCATCATCGCCTTGCCGCAGCTTGCCGCCACGGTCTCGGGCATCGCCTCCGATGCCGCCGTGACGCAGAGCAGCCTCGTCGGCGCGGTGCTGGCCGTCGCCGCGGCGTTCTGCACCGGCTGCGGCACGGTGGTGGCGATGCGCAACCAGCGCGGCGGCATGCCGATCGCCGCTCTGATCAGTTGGGCGGCCCTGTTTGGCGCGCTGTTCTCGTTCCTGCTTGCCGTTCTGGGACAGATGAGCTTCCGCGTCGAGGTTTCGGCGGAATACCTGATGGGGCTGGCCTATCTGGCGGTGTTCTCGTCCTGCCTGACCTTCTTCATGTATTTCAGTCTCGTGCAGCGCATCGGCGCAGCCAGCGCCTCCTATACGCTGGCGCTGGTCCCGGTGGTCGCGCTGATCCTGTCGGCGCTGTTCGAGAACCTGACCCTCGACGCCTATATCCTGGCCGGCAGCGCGGCAGTGCTGGTCGGCAACGTTCTCGTACTCGGGGGGCAGGGACGGCCGACCCCCTCGGCGGCATCGCTCCAGATGGGGGAGGAGAGATCATGACCAGGACGGTTCACGGCGTGCATCCGACCGTGCCGCTGAGCGCGGCGGTCCAGGCGGGCGATTTTCTCTTCCTGTCGGGCCAGGTGCCGTTCGGGCCGGACGGCCGGCTTGTGCCGGGTGACATCACCGTTCAGACCCGTCAGGTGCTGGAGAATATCGCTGCCGTGCTCGGCAAGGTCGGCGCGTCGATGGAGGATGTGGTGAAGACCACGGTCTGGCTGACCGACGCGGCCGACTTTGCCGCCTTCAACTCCGTCTATCGCGAGTATTTCCCGTCCCTGCCGCCGGCCCGATCCTGCGTCGTTTCCCTGCTGGCGGTCGATGCCAGGGTCGAGATCGAGGCGATCGCCCATGTTCCGGTGGGCAGTTCCGGCGGGGCGTGACGGCGCTGCGCCGATCTGTTGCTGCGCGGGCCTCCTGCTTGTTGCCGGGCTTCAGCGCATCAGCGAGGGCAGGAACAGCGTGACGGCCGGCAGATAGGTGACCAGCATCAGCACGACGAAGCTGACCAGAAGCATCGGCCAGAGCGCGAGGGAGATGCGCTCGATCGACAGTTTGCTGATCGCCGCGGCAACGAACAGCGAGTAGCCGAAGGGCGGTGTTGCCATGCCGATGGCCAGGTTGATCACCACCAGCGCGCCGAGATGGACCGGGTCGAGGCCGATCTGCGCCCCGATCGCGGTCAGCGTCGTGCCGAGAATGATCATCGCGGCGATATTGTCCATGATCGCGCCGATGAACAGCAGGAACAGGTTCAGGATCAGCAGGATGACGATCGGGTTATCGGAGACCGACAGAATGGCCGCAGCGATGGCGGTCGGAAGCTGCTCGATGGCGACCAGCCAGCCGAAGGCGGAGGCAATGGCGATGATGAAGCAGATGATCGCCGAGGTGCGCATGGAGGCGACGACGATCCGGCCGAGATCGGCGATCTTCATCTCGCGATGGACGAAGACACCGATGATGAGCGCATAAAGGACGGCGATGGCGGAGGCTTCGGTCGGGGTGAAGACGCTGCCATAGATGCCGCCGAGGATCACCAGCGGCGCGAGCAGGGACCACTTGCCGGCATCGAGAGCCTTCAGCAGTTCGGCGAGGGTGGTGCGGCTGCTCGCGCGGATCTGTCCGCTGCGCCGGGCGGCGATGTAGCAGACGAGCATCAATCCGAGCGCGACCAGCAGGCCGGGGATGATCCCGGCGAGAAAGAGCTGGCTGATCGATTCCTCCGCCACCACGCCCCAGATGATCAGGGGAATCGAGGGCGGGATCATCTGGCCGATGGGGCCGGATGCGGTGGCAAGGGCTGCGGAGAAATCCCGGCGCCATCCGCGCTGCTCCATCTCCGGGATCATGATGCCGCCGATCGCGGCGGTGGTGGCGGGGGCCGAGCCGGAGATGGCGGCGAAAAACGTCGCCGACAGCACCGTCACCATGCCGAGCCCGCCGGTGACATGCTGCACCAGGCATTGGCAGAAGCGCACGAGCCGCCGCGACAGGCCGCCATGCATCATCAGATCGCCGGCCAGGATGAAGCCGGGAATGGCAAGCAGCGAGAAGCTCTGGGTGCCGGCGATGATCCGCTGCGCCAGGACGACCAGCGGCAGGTCGGCGACCAGCAGGCCGATGATCGAGGCGAGGCCAAGGCAGAACGCGATGGGCATGCCGCCGAACATCGTCGTCAGGAAGGTGGCGAGAATGGCGAGGGCGACGGCGCTCATCCGATTTTCTCCGCTTCGGCCGGCGCCGGCGGGTTGAACAGGAGCGCCAGCGCGTGCAGGCAGCCGAGAGCTCCGCAGACCGGCGCGGCGAGGTGGAGGACCTCGATCGGCACGCGCATGGCGGCGGAGACCTGACCGAGGGTGGCATCGGTGTAGTCGATACCCGAGCGCAGCAGGACCAGGCAGAAGCCGAGGATCGCCAGCATGATCAAGGCCTGCCAGGCTCGCCGCAGGCGCGGCGACAGAAGCGAGAGGAACAGGTCCAGCCGTACATGTGCTCCCGCCCGCAGCGCTGTCGTCGCGGCGAGCAGCGTCGACCAGGTGAACAGCATCAGGGCGAGTTCCTCGGACCAGACCAGCGAGGCACCGAGCACATAGCGCGAGAAGACCTGGAGAATGAGCGCGGCCATCATCACGGTCGCCATGATGGCGACAACGACATTGGTCAGGCGCGCCACGTGATGCGAGAGGCGATCCAAAAGCCAGGCCATGGCCGGTTCCATTTCGTGCGGGGCGGGGACGGCGCCCGCCGTTCGGCGGGCGCCGGAAGACTGCGCTCTATTCGACCGCGGCAAGGGCCTTGTCGAACAGTTCCGCGCCGATCACCGGCTTGAACTGCTCGTAGACATTGCCGACGCGGGAGCGGAAGGCGGCCGCGTCCTTGACCTCGTTGATCTCCATGCCGGCCGCCTTCAGCACGTCGAGCAGTTCGGCGGTGTTGCGCGCGGTCTCGGCGCGCTGGCTGGCGATGGCCGCGGCCGCCGCTGCGCGGAAGGCCTCCTGTTCCTCGGCGGAGAGCTTGTCGAAGAAGCGCTTCGACACGAGCACGCCGAGGGCCGAATAGGTGTGGCGGGTCAGGGAGAGATACTTGGTGACCTCGGCATATTTGTTGGCGGCAATCACCGCGAGCGGGATTTCCAGCCCGTCGATGGTGCCCTGCTGGGTGGCCGTGTAGGTCTCGCCCCAGGCCATCGGCGTCGCATTGCCGCCGAGCGCCTCGAACATGCCGATGAAGACCGGGTTCTGCATCACCCGGTACTTGACGCCGGAAACGTCCTCGGGCTCCAGGACCGGGCGCTTGTTGTTGATCATGTGCCGGAAGCCGCCTTCGGCGAAGCCGAGGCCGACAATGCCCTTGCCATCGAGCGTGGCGAGGATCTGCTGGCCGATCTCGCCGTCCAGCACCTGGTGTGCCTGCTCTTCGCTCGCGTAGAGAAAGGGCATGTCGTTCAGTTGGAAGGCCGGGGCAATGTTGCCGATGGGGGCGTTGGTGATGATGCCGACGTCCAGCGTGCCGAAGCCGAGGCCTTCCAGCATCTGCTTCTCGTCGCCCAACTGGTTGTTCGGGAACATGGCCACGTCGAACTTGCCCGGCAACCGCTTGTCGAGTTCGGCGGCAAGGGTGCGCGCCGTGATCGCATAGGGATCCGTCGGCCCGTCCGATGTCGTCCAGCCGACGCGCAGCTTGTCGGCGGCGTCTGCCGGTGCAAGGCCGGCAATGGCAATCCCACAGACCGCGACGGCGGCCTGCAAGCTGCGGGTAAAGGACATTCTCATTATCGTTTCCTCCCAGTTTCCGTTGGTTTTGCGGATCAGAAGCCGTACAGCCGGGCCGGATTGTCCGCGAGGATCCGGTCCCGCGTGGCGGCATCGGGTGCCCAGTCGCCGAGCATGTCGAGCAGCGCGCCGTCATTGGGCATGGGCACGTTGATGTAGGGATGCGGCCAGTCGCTGGCCCACAACACCCGCTCAGGGTTGGCGCGGATGATCTCCCGCGCGAAAGGGGCGATGTCGGAATAGGGTGTTTCCGCCTCGCTGGTGATGCGGTAGCTGCCCGACAACTTCACCCAGGCGCGCCCGTCCGCCATCAGCGAGAGCATGTCCTGGAAGCCCTTGTGGTTGATGCCGGCGGAGGTCGGCATGTGTCCGAGGTGGTCGAACACGGTCTCGATGGGGAGCTTGCCGAAGGTCTCGCGGATGTCGGCGAATTCGGAGACGTCGACGAGCATCTGCAGATGCCAGCCGAGGGGCGCCACCTTCTCCGCCATGGTGCGCACGTCGGAGACCTCGATGCCTGAGCGGAAGAGCAGGTTGAGGCGAACGCCGCGCGCCCCGGCCTCGTGCATCTCCTCCAACTCGCGCTCGGTGACGGTGTGGTCGACCACCACGACGGCGCGCAGCCTGTCGGGCATCATCCGTGTCGCATCGAGGGTGCAGCGATTGTCGCGGCCATAGACGCTCGGCTGGACGATGACACCGCGTTCGAGGCCGAGGGCGTTCAGCATCGCCATATAGGCGGACAGGCTCGCCGGCGGCGGGGTGTAGGTGCGGTGGGGGGTGAAAGGATAGGTCGCGGCGGGGCCGATGATATGCGCGTGGCAGTCGCAGGCACCGGGAGGCGGCGTGAAGCGCGGCGCGCGCGGAGCCGGGTCGGCCGCCGCGCAAACCGGGATCATCGTCTCGCCGATGGATGTCATTCTGCTCTCCTCCCAGCCTTGCAGGCCGCGTAGTCCAAGTCTGTCGGCCGAGCGCAGCAGGTGGTTCCAGGCGGCGCGGCGGGCCTTGTCGGGATCGCCGATGCGGATCGCCTCGACGATGTTGGTATGCTCCCGGATCAGGTCGGCGGGGCCGGTGCCGCGCAGCACCGAGCGCGCCAGTTCGTCGGCGATGCCGGTGCCGATCCGCAGGCTGAGAAACTGCATGAAATCGCGGAAGTAGGGGTTGCCGGTCGCCGCGGCGACCACCCGCTGGAACTCGCGCTGTTCCGCAACGGCGGCATCGCCCGCTTCCAGCCTGGCCCGCATGGCGGCGAAGGCCTCGTCAATCAGCGCCATCTGCGCCAGGGTGCGCCGGCGGGCGGCCATGGCGGCGCCGGCCACCTCGATTTCCATGCGCAGTTCCAGGACCTGGCGCAGCGCCTCGATCGACTGGAGCCGTCCGGCATCAATGCGGAAGCTGGCGGGAGTGGGATCGGACGACACGAAAGCCCCGACGCCATGGCGGGTTTCCACCAGGCCCGCCTCGCGCAGCTTGGCGATCGCCTCGCGCACGGCGCTCCGGCCGACGCCGAACTCCGCCGTGAGCGTTGCTTCCGTCGGCAACTGGTCGCCGGCCGAGAAGCGGCCGGACACGATCATCTCGGAAAGCTGCTCCGCAATTTCGTCCGGAAGCCGGCGGCGGCCGAGCGGTCGCGGCGCAAACGGTCTTTCCTGTTCAGTCCGACTCATTGCGATCTCCCTGTAATAACTTACATAGCAGGTGATCCGTTGTCTGACAACTGATGACTTGAAGGGGCGCGCTTCTGAGAACTCCCGACGGGGAGGTGAAGGTCGATCGTGAGAAGGCGGGAAAGGGCGTTGAGGGGCGAGTGATGCGGCCGGCCGGCGGCACCAAGAGCCGAGCGAAGGCAGTAAGCAGCAGGGACGCGGGTGGAGCAGGGTAGGGTTGGGCAGGGCAGGCGGTCAGCCTACCCCGCACGCCGTCAAGCGGGACGGCAGGGCCGGCTGTTGCGGGAGGTCGGCCCTCGTTGGCGGTTCGACCGACCGGCCTGAGGGGGCCCAGATTGATCTCATCGCTGGCGCTGGTGCCCCGGTCGTCCACCCGGGGCGGCGGCTTCGGTCAGGCGGCGCTGCGGGGTTCCATCTGCCTCACGAGGCGGCGACCGCGAGGCACAGATACTTGGTCTCGAGATAGTCCTCGATCCCGTATTTCGACCCTTCGCGGCCGAGGCCTGAGGACTTGATGCCGCCGAACGGCGCCTCGGCAGTCGAGATGAGGCCGGTGTTGATGCCGACCATGCCGTATTCTAGGGCTTCCGCGACGCGCCAGATGCGCGAGACGTCGCGGGCATAGAAGTAGGAGGCGAGGCCGAATTCGGTGTCGTTCGCCATCGAGATGCCTTCGCTCTCGCTGTCGAAGGGGATCAGCGGAGCGACGGGCCCGAAGGTTTCCTCCGTGAGGATTTTCATGCCCGGCGCCACATCGGCCAGCACCGTTGGCTCGTAGAAGGTGCCGCCGAGTTCGGAGCGGCGTCCGCCGGTCATCACGCGTGCGCCGTGGGCCAGGGCATCGGCCACATGGTTCTCGACCTTGGCCAGCCCCTGGGCATCGATCAATGGCCCGATCTGGACGCCGGGGACGACCCCGTCGCCGACGCGAAGAGCCGCCGTTGCCTCGGCGAGTTTCTCGGCGAAGGCGTCCATCACCCCGCGCTGCACATAGATGCGGTTGGCGCAAACGCAGGTCTGACCCGAGTTGCGGTACTTGGCGATCAACGCGCCTTCGACGGCGGCATCGAGGTCGGCATCGTCGAAGACGAGGAACGGGGCATTGCCGCCGAGTTCCAGGGAGAGCTTCTTGATGTCATGGGCGCATTGACGCATCAGGATGCGCCCGACATTGGTCGAGCCGGTGAAGGTCAGCTTGCGCACCTTCGGGTTGGTGCAGAGCTCAAGACCCATGCCCGGAGCATCGAGGCCCGGCACGATGGACAGCACACCCGCCGGGATGCCGGCGCGCTCCGCCAGCACCGCCATCGCCAGCGCCGAGAGGGGGGTCTTCTCCGCCGGCCGCCCGACGAAGCTGCAGCCGGCGGCGAGCGCCGGTGCGACCTTGCGTGCGATCATCGCATTGGGAAAGTTCCAGGGCGTGATCGATCCCACCACGCCCACGGGCTGCTTGAGCACCAGAATGCGCTTGTCGGGCTGGTGGCCGGGGATCACGTCGCCATAGATCCGGCGGCCTTCCTCGGCAAACCACTGGATGAAGCTGGCGCCATAGGCGATCTCGCCCTTGGCCTCGGCCAGCGGCTTGCCCATTTCGGCGGTCAGGATCGCGGCGAGGTCGTCGGCATTGTCCAGCATCAGCGCCTGCCAGGCGAGCAGGATCGCGCAGCGGTCCTTTGCGGTGCGCGCCGCCCAGCTTTTTTGCGCGTCATAGGCAGCGTCGATCGCGCGGCGGATGTCGGCGGGCCCGAGATCCGCCACCTCCGCCACCTTCTCGCCGGTGGCCGGGTTGGTGACGGCGAAGCGGGCGCCTCCCTCTTCCCATCGTCCCGCCACGAAGGCACGCGGCTCCAGGAGCGAGGGGTCACGCAAGGCAAGGGCCATGATCTGTCCTTTCGGGGCGTCGATGGAGACGTCAGTGGGCGGCGGTGTAGATGTCGAGGGCGTCGGCCTCGGTCAGGGGCCTGGGATTGTTGACCAGCAACCGGGTCTGGTTCATGGCGTCGCGCGCCAGTCGTGGCAGCACCTCGGCCGAAATCTCCATGTCGCGCAGCCGCTGCGGCAGACCGCAAACGGCCGACAGGGTCGCCAGCCGCTCGATGAAGGCTGCGGCCCGCTCCTGCCCGTCGAGAGCGGCAAGATCGGGGAAAGCATGGGGCGCGAGTTCCGCATAGGGCGCCGGGGCGACCACCGCGTTGAACCGCAGGACATGGGGCAGGACGAGGGCGTTCGACAGGCCGTGCGGGATGTGGAAATGCCCGCCCAGCGGATAGGCGAGGGCGTGCACCGCCGCGACCGGGGAATTGGCGAAGGCCTGGCCCGCGAGCATTGACCCGAGCAGCATGTCGGCCCGCGCCGCCGCATCGCTGCCATCCCGCACGGCCCGCAGCAAGGCTCCGCCCATCAGCCGCAGGGCTTCGCAGGCGAGCGCCCGGGACACCGGATTGTTGTTCGGGCTGGCGGAGGCATAGGCCTCGATCGCGTGCACCATCGCGTCGATGCCGGTGGCGGCCGTCACATGCGGCGGCAGACCCAGGGTCAACTCGGGATCAAGCAGCGCGAGGTCGGGGATCAGGTGCGGGCTGACGACGCCCATCTTCTCCGCCGCCCCGGTGGTGACGATGGAAATCGGCGTGACCTCCGAGCCGGTGCCCGAGGTGGTGGGGATCAGCACCAGCGGCAGACGCGGCCCCCTGGCCTTGCCGACGCCATAGACATCGGCGAGCGCTTCCGTTCCCGGAGCAAGCAGCGCGACAAGCTTCGCCACGTCGAGCGACGACCCGCCTCCCAGGCCGATAATGCCGCCCGCCCCGGCTTCGCGTGCGGCATCGACGGCGGCAAGCACCACGGCTTCCGGCGGGTCGGCCTGGACATCCGCGAACAGCGTCGTCTCCAAGCCGGCGTCACGCAGCAGGGCCACTGCGCGATCGACGATGCCGGTGCCCATCATGCCGGGATCGGTGACGATCAGCACGCGCGGGCCGGTCAGCGGCAGGGCAAGGGCCGGCAGTTCGCCGAGCACGCCGGCGCCGAAGCGGACGGAACGGGTGGTGTTGAAGGTGAAGGGGGCGGTCATGTTGTTGCTCCTATCCGCCGAAGGACAGCGCCGTCAGGACGATCAGCGCGAAACCGATGGCTGCGGTCAGCACCAGGGCGCGCAGTCGCTCCCGCTCTGCCGCGCGCGTGTCGGGGCGCAGGCGCGGCGGCGGGGTATAGGCCGGTATGGCGCCGGTATGGGGGCTGGCCATCTCCATCTTGTAGGAGAGGAACCAGACGAGCCCGAGGCCGAGGGCCCAGAACAGAAGGCCCCAGGCCCATTGCGACGGCATTCCGACCAGCCAGGTGCCTGCGGGCGCGCCGAAGGCGATGTTTCCGAACACCAGGCCGGGACCGACGGCGAAGAAGGCCCAGGCCAGCGCCACCGACCAGGCGGTCGAGCGCAGCGCCTCGGCGCGGGGCGACTGGCGCAGCGTGCCGGCAAGGAACCGCCTTGCTTCTTCCGCCTCGCTGCCGAAGCCCCGGCGCTGGGTGAAGAGGGAGACGAGCATGGTCACGACAAGGTTGGGCACAAGACCCCAGGCGGCGGAGTGGATCGTCCAGGGCCAGCGACCCCATGGCAGGTCGAGCCCGAGGAAGGACAGCACCGCCTGGCCGAAAGGCTCGGTCAGCAGCACGCCGGCAATGCCGAAGCCGGTGCCGGTGATGACCGCGGGGCGCGTGAACCAGCGCACCCAGGTCATGCCGAGCAGCGGCGTCCACAACTGGACGGAGAGGGGCAGCGCCAGCGCGCCGAGCACGGACAGCGTCACCGGGGTCAGCGCCTGCATCAGCAGCGACAGCAGTGCCAGCAGCACCACGGCGATACGCGCCAGGCTGACCGTCGCCGAGCGCGACAGGGCACTGTGGAACCAGGGCTTGTACAGGGTGCGGACCAGCGCTTCGGCCGCCGTCAGCAGGGCCAGCCCGGCCAGGAGCTGGATGCCGCAGAGGATGCCGATGAAGATCCAGGCCGCGAACCAGGGCGACAGGTTCGCCATCAGGGCCGGCACAGACAGCGCCGGATCGGTATAGCCGGCCACCCCGACGGCGGCGGCGGCCAGCGCCACCGCAAGACCGAAGGCGCCCGCCATCACCCAGGTCTGCCCGGCGGCAAGACCGCGCGGCGTGGCCGTGGACAGCACCACCTTCAGCACGACGGGGCTGGCCTGCATGCCCAGCAGCGCAAAGGCCAGCGACAGGGCGGCGACGGCGGTGCCCTCATGCCCGGCGGCAGCTTCGCGCCCGATCCCGGCGGTGAACTGGATGACGCCGGCAACGGTCAGGTGGCCGCCGCCGCTCTCGGCCACAACGGCCTGCAGGCCCCGGTTGAGCGCGGCGAAACCCCCGGCCTCGACCAGGGCGAAGGTGGCAAGGCCGATCAGCGCGGCCATTGCCAGCACCGCCTGGATCGCGCCGAGATAGCCGACGGCCCGCATGCCGCCGATCACCACATAGCCGATCAGGATCGCCCCCAGCAGCAAGGCCGCTCCTTCAAGCGACAGTGCCCCATCGGTGAGCTGCGCGGCGATGGCCGAGAGGGCCCGCAACTGCAGCCCTGCGAAGGCCACGGCGAAGACCACCGCCACCAGGGCGGAAAACACCACGAGGAACTCCGACTGCCAATAGGCGCGCAGCAGTTCCCCTTGCGAGGACAGGCGCAGCCGCTGGCCGACCAGCCACAGCCGCTTGAAGAACAGGACCCCGGGGATGGCCAGAACCACGCCGGCTTGCAGGAGCGAGGGATGTGAAAAGCCCTGCGCCGCGATCTCGGCAGGCAGCGCCAGCGTTGCCCAGCCGGAGACGGAGGCGCCGGCGACGACCAGCGCCGACACCCAGGCGGGAAGCGTGTGTCCGGCCGAGAACCAGGTCTCGTGGCCGGCGTTGGCGAGGGCCGCCACCCGCGCCCAGTACAGGGTGACGGCAGCCCAGAACAGCAGGTAGAGCGGGAGCCAGATCATCTAGTCACCCTTCCGCATGGCGGGTCCCGCCGAACGCATGTGGAATTGCGAGAAGGCGCCGCGCAGCCCGTGGCGGGTGACGAGATAGGCAAGGAAGCCGGCCGCCAGCGTGCCGAACAGGGTCAGGCCCGCATAGTAATCGGCCATCGTCATGTCTCCCTGCAGCGCTCCGACGATGAACACGAAGCCCAGCACACCGTAGGTTCCGACACCGAGCGCCGCCTCGCCGCGGGTGAACCCGGTGCCGTGGACGGCATTGACGACAACATGCGCGCCAAGGGCCGTCAGGATCACGGCGACGCCCGCTGCCGAGACGGCCCAGACATCGTGCGCCATCCCTTCAAGGAACAGCCCGAGGCCCAGAAAGCCAAGGCTGCCCCAGATCGAGAAGACGAGGATTCCGCGGTCGACGTTCGGGGTGCGTTCGCGCATGGCTCAGCCGCTCCGTTGGGGAGGGCGGGGCGCAGGTCGCGCGCCCCGCGATGTGTCAGTTGGCCGAAGGCTTGCCGCCGCGCGCCTTGGTGCCCTTGGTGGCCGGTTCGGGAGCCGAAGGGTCGGTGTAGACGATCTTCGACAGGTCCTGCAGCGTATGCGGGCGGTGGACCGTGTCTGCCGACAGGCCGATCTCACCCAGCAGCGTATCGACGAAGGGCGCCTGGCTGCGATAGCGCAGGGCCGAGGTCACCACCTGGTCGGCCAGGTTGCCGTCGCGCGGGGTGCCGCCGTCGATCGCGGCGCCGCTCGCCTGTCCGGAGAGCGAGGCTCCCGAGAGCCCGGGCAAGCCTTCCACATGGACGATCTTGATCTCGTCGATCTGCTCCATCGGCTTGACGCTCTCGCGGATGATGGCGGGAAGGTTCTCCACCAGCGCCTTGTGCAGCGCCGACCGGCGGCTGGCGTCGGAGCGCAGGTTTTCGGCCGCGTTCAGCTTCTCCTTGCCCTCCGCTTCCACGCGCAGGCGTTCCTCGAGCGCGGCGACGGCGATGCGGTCGGCATCCGCCCGGTCGCTCGCGGCGGCCTTCTCCGCTTCCGCCAGGATGCGCAGCCGGACGGCCTCGGACTCGGCAGCGCGCTCGGCCTCGATCACCTCCACCTTCTTCTGGCGGTTGGCGATCTCCAGGTCGCGCAGGGTCTGCACCCGTTCGGTGGCCTCCACGGCGGCGGCGCGTGCCGCTTCGGCGATCGACTGCGCCTCGGCCCGCTCCTTCGACTTCAGCGAGACGGCGATCTCGCGCATCTGCTGCTCCAGATCCAGGGCCTCGCGGCGCTTGATCTCCAGCCGCTCGATTTCCAGCTCCATCTCGATGCGGGTGCGCTCGACCGCCTCGCGTTCCTTCACCTTCGCCGTCTCGATCTCGCGTTCGCGGGCGGCCGCCTCGTTGGCGATCTCGGCCTTGCGGTTGGCGCGCTCGACCGCCACTTCGGCTTCATGCGCCAGCCGCGCATATTCGCTCTCGCGCTGGATCTCGAGGCTGCGCTTCTCGGCTTCGAGGTTCTTGGCGCGCATCGCGACCGCCGTGTCCTTCTCGATGTCGTTGCGCTTCTTCTTGCGGCTCTCGATCTGCTCGGTGAGGCGCGTCAGACCTTCGGCGTCGAAGGTGTTGGACTCGTCGAACAGCTTGATGTCGGTCTGGTCGAGCGAGGTGAGCGAGACGCTTTCCAGTTCCAGCCCGTCGAGGGCAAGGCTCTCGGCCACCTCCTGCTTGACCTCCTTGACGAAGGCCTGCCGGTGCTCGTGGATGTGTTCGAGCGTCATCTTCGCCGCGGCGCCGCCCATGGCATCGACAAAACGGCCCTGGATCAGGTCCTTGAGCTGTTCGGCATTCATTGTCCGGGAGCCGAGGGACCGCGCGGCAATCGCCACGGCCTCTTCCGTCGGGGCGACGCGGACGTAGAATTCCACGGTCAGTTCCACGCGCATGCGGTCCTTGGTGATGAGCGAGCGCTCGCGGGCGCGCGTCACCTCCAGCCGCAGGGTGTTCATGTTCACCTCGGTGATGTCGTGCAGGATGGGCAGCACCAGCGCGCCGCCGCCCATGACGACCTTCTCGCCGCCGAAGCCGGTTCGCACGAAGGAGATGTCCTTGGTCGATCGGCGGTAGAGCCAATGAAGCAGGTAGGCGGCCACGGCGATGACGATCGCCGCCAGGATGATGATGGCAATGACGTCTGCACCGTTCATGGACGTGCTCCCTTCATATGCGCGGCAGAGGAATGACCGATGGCGTCAGTCACGGCGGGTCTCCGAGGATGCGCACAGCACCCCGGTGGCCAGCACCGCGACGCCGAAGGCCATGCGGTTCAGGATGTCGGCGATATTGTAGGCCACCGTCAGTTCCCCGGTGTCGGGGATGCCGGCGAAGGCGGTCAGGAAATTGCCGAGCGGATAGATCGCCCAGCCGATGGTGACGATCAGGCGCAGCCAGAAATAGCCGCTGCGCACCGCATCGCTTTCAGCCTCACGCACCGCGTCGTCCATTCCGCCGAAATAGAGCTCGCCGAGAATGTAGAGCCAGAACACGAGCCCGATCAGGAAGGCCAGCGTGGCGTTCATATAGGCCGCCTCGCCCAGGTAGCGGACGAAGACCATCAGCACGGCGACGACGATGAGGCGCCAGAACAGGCCGGCTCCGAGCCGCCGCGAGGTGGCGGCGAAGAAGTAGAGGGCCATCACCTGCAGCGGGATCGACACGACCCAGCCGACATAGTGATAGACGACCGGCACCTGTCCGGCCGCGCCCCAGGCGATCCGTCCCTCCCAGGCCGCGGCGACGCCCACCAGGGCCGCAACGGCGCACAGCGTCACCGGCAGCTTCCAGGCCCGCCCCACCCAGGCCGTGCCGAGAAGCAGCAGCACCGCTGTCGCGGCAAGACCGAAGATCGCCACCGAATAGCTCGCCGCGGTCAGGTCGGCCGTCTCATAAACCGCCATCGCGTTTCCTCCGTTCGCGGATGTGCCTGTTGCCCATGGTCCCGCCTCAGATCTGCGTGCGGATGTGCGGGGAGCGCGCATAGAGCGCGACCATGGGCAGGATCAGCAGTCCGAAGATGAACTGCTGCCATTGAAAGTTGAGGCCGAGCCCGACAAGGAAGCTCGACAGGACCTGCAGGACTAGGACGCCGATCACCGTGAAGCCGTAGCCGCCCTGTCCGCCCAGCAGCGAGGTGCCTCCGACCACGACAGCGGCCAGCGTCAGGAACAGATACTGGTCGCCGACGCCGATGAATCCGCCGCCCGACCAGCCGAGCAACAGCGATCCGGTCAGCGCCGCGAAGAAGCCGGACAGGGCGTACATGGAGACCCAGTAACGCAGCTCCGAGATCATCACCCGGTTGGCCGAGGTGCGGTTGACGCCGAGCGCGTAGAGGTAGCGTCCATAGACGGTGGTGCGCATGCCGACGATCAGAACCAGCGCGATGAGGGCCCAGATCACGATCACCGGCGGAACAGGCAGGCCGAACGTGGTGCCGTTCATCGAGCTCAGGTTGGCCAGCCATTTGGGAACGGTGCCGAACACGTTGCCCGAATAGGCGGTGCCGATCGACGTCAGGATCTGCACGCCGCCGGAGATCGCGAAGCCGGTGCCCAGCGTCACGATCAGCGCCTGACCCTGCAGCCGGTAACTGAGGAACCCGTTGATGACGCCCAGGACGACGCCGACGGTCAGCACGATGATCATGGCGAGCCAGGGCGGCACGCCGAGCGAGATCAGGTAGAGCAGGCCGACATTCGCCGCGCCGATGATGAAGGGGATCGACAGGTCCAGTCCGCCGAGCAGCGCCACCATGGTCTGCCCGACCGAGGCCAGCCCGAGGAAGGCCGCGAAGAGCAGCATCGACTTGATGTTCTGCGCCGAGGAGAAGCCTTCGATGTTCATCGCGCCGACGGAAAAGAGGCCCGACAGAACCATGATGCCGATGAAGGCGGAGCGATTCTGCTGGAACTGTCGGCCGAGCGTGCGCGTCAGGACCAGAATCGTCAGCAGGATCAGCAGCGAGATGACGTTCCAGACATTGAAGAAACCCGTCACGGTCGCGCTGAGCACGAGGAACGCGAGCAGGATCGCGGCGAGCCCCAGAAGCGGCCAGCGATAGCTGTTCCACAGGCTGCGGATCGGACCGGGGCCGTCTTCGCTGTCGCCGCCGATCTCCCAGAACTGGCCAAGAACATAGTGCCAGCCCCACATCCACAGGGCGAGCGTGGCGATGGCGGCCAGGATCACCAACTGCACGCTGACGGCCTCGGCAAAGCCCATGATGATGCCGATGCCGGTCAGGATCAGGCCGGCCACCAGGCCGAGGATGCGGGCGCCGAGCGGCAGGGGGGTGCGCGGGGCAACGCGGGCGGCGTCGGTCATTCGGCGACCTCCTGCGAAACGGGCGCTGCGGTCTGTGCGGGCGGTGCCGGTCTCTCGCTGCTCATCACCCAGGCAATTGCCAGAACCAGCGCCGCCACGACGACACCAGTGGCCATGCCGATCTCACGCCGCCGACCGGCCTCGGTGATCGCAAGGCGCAGGAACAGGGCAACCACGGCGAGGACGATCACCGAAAGGACCAGCGGCGCGGCCTGCAGGCGCAGGGCCTCGGTTGCCGGCGACACGATGGCGATTTCCAGCGGCCCGGTCAGGGCAGCCTGCATGTCGAGCGGGCCGGGAAGGACGGCGCCGGCAGCGCCGAGGCTGCGATAGTCGAAGCTGGCATGCAGGATGACGCCGAGCACCACCACCGACAGGGCGACGAAGTAGAGCAGCGGCGAGAAGTTCGGTATGCGCCGCTGGATCACCGGGATCAGCAGCGTCAGCAGCAGCGAGACGACCAGGATCGTGCCATAGGCGAGATTGGTGACGAAGCTCTGCACCGCGCCGAAGTTGAAGGTCGAGAGCGAGAAGGTGATGAGGTAGAGGTTCAGCGCGCCGAGCGCCGACCCGAAGACGCCCGCCCGCCCGCCGGCCAGCGACGCGCCGCCCAGCACCAGCGCGGTGACGGCGATCAGCGTATAGGTCGTGCCCTGCGAGGGGTCGCCGGAGCCGATCAGGGCGGTGAAGCAGATCGCCGCCAGCCCCGCAAAGGCGCCCGAAATCAGATGCGCGCCGATCCGTACGACGGAGATCTGGACGCCGGAGGTATAGGCGGCGCGCTCGTCCGAGCCCATCAGTCGCAGATGGGTGTAGAAGGCGGTTGCGGTGAACAGCAGCCACAGGCCGGTGGCGATCAGGACGATGATCAGCGGCGGCGAGAAGATGGTGGTGCCGTAGCCCCATTCGGCCATGAATTCCGGGGCAAGGCCGCCTGGTCGCGGCAGTATGACAAGATTGATCCCCGACAGGGCCAGATAGCCGGACAGCGACACGATGATCGGCTGGACGCGGACATAGATGACGATCAGGGCGAACAGGAACTGGTACAGCGCGCCTGCGGCGATGGCGTAGAGGAACACCGCGATCGGGGACGAGATAATGCCGGCGCCGCTCAGTTGGATCAGCGTGACGTTGATGAAGCCGATCAGCGGTCCGACCGACAGGTCGACGGTTCCGCGTCCGGAGATCACCGAGGCCATCAACGCATAGGTTGCCAGGATCAGCGGCGAGACGACGATCACCGCCGCGCCGAGGCCATAGCTTGTCGTCAGGCTGGGCGAGCGCAGGACGGCGAGCGTCAGCAGCGCGAAGAACAGGGTGATCGGCATCAGCAGGAACGGATTCGACCGTCCTCCCTGCCGGGGGGCGTCGCTGCGAGCGCTGGCGCCGGGACCTGTCGTGGTGATGCTCACCGCTGGCCTCCACGGGTCTGACGACCGTCGGCGTCGAACTCGACGATCTTGATACGGCGCGCCGGGGGCGTTGCTGCGGGGGAGGGCGTCCGGTGAGCCGCCTGCGGCACACGGCCTTCCGCTGGCGGGCGGGGCTGGGGCGCGGCGGCGCGAAGGTGGTCGGGGATGTCGACGCGGACCCGCACGCCGTCGCCGGTCGCAGGCGTCTCGGCCGGTCGGCCGGCGACGGGCTTCAACCCCCAGGCAGCGTTGAGCCCGCTTCCGTCGGTCTGGCCGAACATCGCCTCGAGCACGAGATTGGCGCGCAGGCCGCGCCCGTCAAACGCATCGAATGGCGCCCCGTCGCGGAAGACGATCACCCGGGTGGCGAAGCCGAGGAACTCCTCGATCTCGGACGACAGATAGACGACGGAGCGCCCTTCGGCCGCGAAGCGATGCAGGTGCTTGTAGAGCTCGTTCTTGGCGCCGACATCGATGCCTCTCGCCGGGTCGTTCAGCACGATGATGTCGGGACGCATGGCGAAGCCGCGCCCGATCAGCACCTTCTGCTGGTTGCCGCCCGACAGCGAGGTGATGCGGTCTTCCTTGACGCCGAACTTGATCAGCAGGTTGTCGGCCTCGCGTCGGAACGTGGTGTTCAGGGTTTCCCAGTCGATGATGCCGAGGATGCCGGCACGCTTCTTCTCCCGGTAGAGAGGCATCACCATGTTCTCGAAGATCGACAGCGACGCGAAGATGCCTTCGCGCTTGCGGTCGCCGGAGACATAGGCAATGCGTCCCTTGACGGCTTCGGCAAGGGCGCGCACCGGATGCCAGTGTCCGTGCCGATCCTGCACCTCAACGCTGCCGGACGGGGCGGGCTGGACGCCGGCCAGCGCTCGCACGAAGGCATCCTGCCCCTGTCCGTCCAGCCCGGCGATGCCGACGATCTCGCCCCGGCGCAGGTCGAAGTCGAAGCTGCGGCTGGCCGGCCATAGTTTGAGGGCGGCGGCGCGCAGGGCTCGTTCCGGCGTCGCCGGCCGGGCCGGCTCCTGCGTCATGTGCCCGGTTCCAGGGTCCTCGCCAGTCATCAGCGACAGGAGATTGCGCTCGGTGATATCGGCCCGCTCGAGCACGCCGACGTCGCGGCCGTCGCGCATGACCGTGGCACGGTCCGAGATGCGCACCAGTTCCGCGATGCGGTGGGTCACGATCAGCACCGTGGTGCCGGCGTCGCGCAGGGCGCGCATCTTGGAAAACAGCCGTTCGGTGGAATCGAAGTCGAGCGCCGCCGAGCTCTCGTCGAGGATCAGGATGCGCGGATCCGACAGAAGCGCGCGGGCGATGGTGAGCCACTGTTTCAGGGACAGGGGCAGGGTGCCGGCGAGGGCGTGCGGATCGACCGGCTCCCCCGAAAGCTCTTCCATCAACTGGGCGGCGCGGGCGACCTTCTGCGCCTGGCCCAGGGTCTTGGTGAAGAGCGTGTCCGCACCCATGAAGATGTTGTCGACGACGCTGGCCTCATCGGCAACGAGCACCTCCTGATAGACGGTGGAGATGCCGAGTGCGCGGCTTTCGGCCGGGGTGGACGGGCTTTCGCCAAGGATCGATACAGTGCCGCCGTCCACCGGAAGGATGCCGGAAACGACCTTTGCCAGCGTGCTCTTGCCGCAGCCGTTGCCGCCGACGACGGCATGAATTTCGCCGGCCCGGGCGGAGAAGTTGACGCCGTCGAGAGCGCGGGTCGGCCCGAAATACTTGCGAACGTTCCGAACCGCGATGGTCTCGCGGCCGGGCTTCGCTGTTGCGGCGGGGAGAGCGGCGTCGGCCATGGGGTTCCGGCGGTCAGGTGGAAAGGTGGGGCCGCACGGTGTGCGGCCCCGCGGTTTCAGATCCGGTTCACGGCTTGTAGGCGCGCGGATCGGCCGGACGCAGGAAGAAGTCGTCCAGATAGGCGGGGTCCTGGCCCCAGCGGCTCGCTCCGACGGCCAGCCAGTCCGGGCTGTCCTCGTTGCAGTCTTCGCCCATCACCTCGGCGAGATCCTGGTGGGTGATCTTGACCGGATCGACGAGCACCGACTGCACCTTCGGACCCTGGCCCTGCAGCGTGCGCATCATGATGTTCCAGATCAGTTGGATCTCGTCGGCCGGCGGCCAGACCTGATAGGCCGCGGTGATGTAGTCGGGGTTCTTGCGCCAGTAGCAGAGCGCGCCCAGCTCGCCGCCGATCGCGACGGGGATGTTGCCCCGGCCCGACTGCTGCACGGCGCGCAGCACGCCCATCTCGGCGGCCGACTGGACGACGATCGCGTCAAGCTGGCCGGGATTGGTCGCAAGCCAGCGCTGGACCTCGCCCTGGGCGACCTGATCGGTCCACATGCCCGCGACCTGGCCGGCCACGCGAATGTCGGGCGAGCTTGCCAGTCCGGCAAGGACGCCGCGATGCTGGCTGTCGGATCCGGAGGTGCCGGGAATGCCCTCGACCACCAGGACGTTGCCCTTGCCGCCGAGCTGCTCGACCACTTCCCGGGCGATCTCATAGCCTGCGACCTGGTAGTTGACCGAGGAATTGACCGAGTATTCCGAGGTCAGGTAGCCGGTCATCGAGAACACCGGGACACCGCGGTCGGCGGCATACTTGACGGTGGCATTGAGCGCGGTCGGGTTCGAGCAGCACACGATGATCGCATCGACGCCCTGGTCGACCAACTGGCGCATCTGCTGGATCTGCGTCGCGTCGTTCAGGTTGGACTGGGTGACGACGACCTCCGACACAAGCCCCAGCGCCTGCCATTCGGGAATGATGGTGTTCTGCAACTCGTCCATGGCGGCGGCGCGCCAAGTGTTGCCGGCATAGGACGAGGCATAACCGATCTTCCACGGCGGCGGGTTCTTCGCCTTGAACTCGCGCCAGGCGCTGGGCCCGACCGGCTGCATCGGGTCGAGCATGTCCTTGTTGTAGAGACGCTCGACGACAGCGGGGTTGAGTTCGTCGAGGCCTTCCGCCAGGGCCGGGCTGATCGCAACGGCCAGCAGGGCTGCGGTCAGGCCGAGGTATCTTTTCAGCGTCATGCTATTTCCTCCTCAGTTGCCCTCTCTCGGGGCGTGGCTTCAGTCGTAGAAGTCGTGCGGCGCCTTGCGGAACGCGGCCCAGCCGTCGGGGTCGTGGCCGGTGACGACCATCGCGCCGGTGTCCTTCGCGATCCGGCGCAGCTTGGCGACGGAGTTGGCGGCATCGGCGGCGGAGTGAACCAGTCCCGGCAGCGCCCGGTCCTCCCAGTGGTCCTGGGTGTAGGCGGCATCGATGGTCAGCAGCACCGGTCCGGTCTGGGGGAGGGTGACCAGAAACGACATGTGTCCGGGAGAATGGCCGGGCGTGAAGATCATCCGCACCGTGCCGTCGCCGAACAGGTCGTAATTGTCGGTGTAGTCGCCGCCGAGAAACTTCCAGTCGAGGCCCGGCCGGTCGAAATCCGAGCGGATATAGGCGCCCTGGGAGAACCAGTGGGGGCGGAAGGCATAGTCGTATTCCGCCCTCTGCACGACATAGGTGGCCTTCGGGAAGCGGCCGATGGCGCCGGTGTGGTCGAGATGCAGGTGCGACTGCAGGACGTAGCGCACCGTATGCGGCGCCACATCCACCATCTTGAGCTGCTCGATGCAGTTCTCGGACAGGCCCATGACCGGGTCATAGGCATCCACCACCTTGCCCCAGTGTCCGCGCTTGTCGACGGCGACCTCGGCGGCATTGCCGCCATCGATCACCACGTTGCCCTTGGGGTGGCGGATCAGGAACCACGGCACGGGGATCTCGAAGTCCTCCTCACCCTGGTTCATCTTGATGTATTTGAGCTTGGTGCGCAGCGTGCCGGTCTGGAACATGTGCAGCTCCATCCCCGAGGACTTGCGCCGCCGCGCCGGCGTTGCGGCCGGTGCCGGCGTCGGCGCGAAGACCGGGCGGGGGGCAAGCGCCGAGCCGTCCGCGCGGCTCCTGCCGCCGGCGCCATCCGCTTCGACCTCGACCCGCAGGCCCTTATCGTCGAACTCCACGATCTTCATCGGGCGATCACTCCTCCGGCGGCGGCGCGGCTCATGTCCGCTCCTCGATGATGCGCAGCGCTTCCCTCAGGTAGACGGCGAACAGCGGATAGTTTTCGGACATCGGGAAATGGCCGATGTCCTCCATCTCGATGTAGATGCCGCCGGGGATCTGGCGGGCGGTGTTCTCGGTTGCTTCGGGGGGCGTCAGATAGTCGTAGGTACCCGTCATCATGATCACCGGGCAGCGCCGGGTATCGATGTTGCCGAGCTGGCCGCGCAGGTCGTGGTCGATCGAGTAGAAATAGAGATCGCCCCGGAACACCTCGGAGCCTTGCGTGTAGTAGTGCCAGGTCAGCCAGCGGTCCTGGTCGGGGGACTGCGGCGCCATCAGATCCCACACGCCGGAGGCGCAGACCTGAGCGGCGTTGGCGTGGGGATGCCGCCACCAGTCCAGGAAGAAGCCGGGGGCATGCTCCGCCGCCTCGACCGGGATCACGGCGCGGAAGCGGTCCGGATGGTGCAGGGCGAGCTGAAGGGCAAGGTTGCCGCCGAAGGAAGAGCCCATGAAGATCGGGTTCTTCAGCTCCAGCGCGTCGCAGAACGCGACGACGAACTTCATGTAGTGATCGGCGGTGAGGAGGTACTCCTCCTTCCACCATTCGCGATTGTGCGGCGGGTCGGACTTGCCGTGCCGGGCCAGATCATAGGCGATCACGTCGTAGTCCCGGGTGATCGCCTCGTCCTCCAGCAGGCCGCGCCACTGATGATTGTGGCAGCCGGCCGTATGCTGGCACACCAGGGGCTGTCCCTGGCCGTTGCGCAGGTAGAACACCTTGTATTCATAGCCGTCGACGTCGATGGTCACATAGCGACCGATGACCGGCGAGTGCTTGGCCATACCGGAGTCCTTCAGGTCTGGGATTGAAACGCGGGGTCAGACGGGAACGCCGACCTTGCGCAGGAGCTCGAACTGGACAGTGAAGTTCCGCAGGTTCTGCATCATCACGAGGGTGTTGCCCTCGATCTTCAGGTCGCGGCGGAAACTTGCTGCCCAGATGCCGTGATACATCGGCTCGGGAACCGGGCGGGCGAACTCGCGCCAGGTCGCCGGACTTGCGCGCAGGGCGAAGTCGTAGGCATCCAGCGGCCGGGGATCGGTGTTGATGCGATAGACCTTGCCGTCGATCATTTCGACGATGACCTTCGCCGTGCCCATGTCCCACATGTAGGTGCACGTGAAATACTTGGCCATCGCGCCGATGGTGGCGTCACGATCCGAAGCCTCGCTGAAGCGCACGGCCCAGTCGCGCAGGCTCATCACCATTGCTGTTCCTCCCCGGAGGCGGCGCCAGGAGTGCCGCCCAATCCACCCTCAAGAAGAACTGCGTTCTCCTTGGCGATTTCGGTTCAATATGCTGAACTCTTTTCTGTGGACTGAACGTTAGTCATCATGCTAGACGCATGTCAAGGACAAAACGCGGATACATTGCCTGAATTGACAAGCTGGGCGGGGGGCGTAGAACACTCGCGAAGATTGCAGCGGGCACAGGAGGAATGGATGGCGACGGATGGGCTGAAGCCGCGGCTGGTGCCTGCGCTGGAGCGGGGCATACGGATTCTCGATTTCGTGACTCACGCCAGAAATCCCCCCTCGCTCACCGAGATCGCCCGGGAACTCGAGATCGCCAAGAGCTCCGCGCATACGCTGTGCCACACGCTCACGGAACTGGGACTGCTGATCCGCAGGCCGGATCAGACCTTCCGCGTCGGCCCGCATGTGATGCGCTGGGCCAACGCCTTCGTTCAGCAGTCCGATGTCGCCGCCGAATTCGCCACACTGTGGGACGAAGAGACCGAATTGCCGGGTGCGACCATTACCCTGACCGTGCTGGAAGGGGGCGAGGTCGTGTATATCGCGGCGCGGAATTCGGCCATTTCCCACTCCCTCATCGAGTTTCGCGCCGGCATGCGCCTGCCAGCCTGTTTCACCGCGACCGGCAAGGCCTTCCTCAGCCATATGAGCGAGTTCGAGGTCCGGAGATTGTATCCCGAGGGGCTTCCGGAGCCCCGCACGCCCTACAGCGTCAAGGACATCGATACCCTGCTGTCGGAACTGGCGCTGGTGCGGCAGAACGGCTTTTCCGTCGACGACCAGCAGGTGGCCGAAGGGATCATCTGCTTTGGTGCGTCCGTCCTCGATTCGCGCAACCGGCCGATGGCGGGTGTCGCTGTCAGCCTGCCGGTCGACCGGCTGGAGGACACCAGCCAGGATTGCATCATTGCCAGTGTCCAGCGCATCGCCGCGCGCCTGTCACATCGCATGGGAGCGAATATCGGGTTGCACCAGATGACAGATGCCGTCCCTGCAACCGCGAGCGGGTGATCCGCCTCTCCGGTGTTCGGTCGCATGAGGGGGTGAGGCAAGGCTAGCGCTTGCGGACCTGCGCGCAGGCCCAATCCGCGAAGGCCTGGGCCAACTGGCCGCGCGGGCTCTGGTCGGGCATCGCGATGTAATAGGCGGCGGTGGAGACGAGGGCCGGCGCATCCAGCAGCAGCAACTCGCCGGTCGCCAGTTCGGTCTCGATCAGATAGTCGGGCAGCAGCGCCACGCCGAGCCCCGCCTGCGCCGCGGCAATGGTGGTGGCAAAGCTGTCGAAGCGCGGCCCGCGCAGGCTGAAATCCCGTTCAAACCCTGCCTGGGTCAGCCAGTCCTGCCATTGCAGCGGGCGACCGGCATTCTGCAACAGCGGCAGGCGTGCCAACACCGTCTCGACCGGCTCGGCCGGGTCCGGCAGGAGCTGCGGCGCGCAGACGGCGACGACCTGCTCGCTGCACAGATAACGGCACTCGCCCTGCGGCCAGACCGGATCGCCGAAGTGAAAGGCCAGGTCGCAATGCTCCCGCGCCAGCGGAAAGGGAGCGTCATAGGTGATGACGTCGATCTGCAAGCCCGGATGGTCGGCGCAGAAGCGGGGCAGGCGTGGCACCAGCCAGCGGCCGGCAAAGGTCGGCAGCGTGGCGATGCGCAGCACCTCGGGACTGTCGCCGGTGTGCAAGGCGCGCATCATCATCGTCCGGCTGTCCTGCAAGAGCCGCGCCGCCTCGCGCTGGAATTGCAGTCCCGCCGGCGTCAGCACGACCTGACGGCGCACCCGGTTGAACAGCGCGACGCCCAGTTGCGCCTCGAGATCCTGGACATGGCGCGAGATCGAGCTCTGCGTCAGGTGCAATTCCTCGGCCGCGCGGGTAAAGTTCAGGTGTCGTGCCGCGCTGTCGAACGACTGCAGCATGATCATGTCGGGTATCAGTCGGCGGCGAAGATCCATGCGCATCCTGCATCAACTCATGAGATATTAGCACGATTCAATCGATGATCCATGCTTTAGGCAGATGCAAGATGCGATCACCCGCTCAAGGAGCTGACGTGGCGCAGAACGGCTCGACCGGATCCGCTCGACCGGAACGGGCCCGACGCGTGAGGCCGGTGACCGGACCTGGACAACGCCGCCGCGCCGCCGACAGGGCCTGAAAACCGATACATGACTGCCGATAGCTGAACGTCGACAAGGGAACATTCCGATGACCAAGCTGACCGCCGCCACCGCCGAGATCTTTTCCCGGCTTAGCCTCTCGCCCGACCTGCTGACCGGCGGCGATCTGGCCACCTTCTCGCCGCTGACGGGAGAGCAGGTCGCGGCCATCGCGACCCATGACCTCGCCACGACCGATCGCATCATCGCCGACGCGCACAAGGCGTTTCTGGACTGGCGCGGCGTTCCTGCTCCGCGGCGGGGCGAATTGGTGCGCCTGCTGGGTGAGGAACTGCGGGCCAGCAAGAGCGACCTGGGCCGGCTGGTCTCGATCGAGGCGGGCAAGAGCACCTCGGAAGGACTGGGCGAAGTCCAGGAGATGATCGACATCTGCGACTTCGCCGTCGGCCTGTCGCGCCAGCTCTACGGCCTGACCATCGCCACCGAGCGTCCCGGCCACCGGATGATGGAGACCTGGCATCCGCTGGGCGTGGTCGGCATCATCTCGGCGTTCAATTTCCCGGTCGCGGTCTGGTCGTGGAACGCGGCGCTGGCGCTGGTCTGCGGCAACAGCGTGGTCTGGAAGCCCTCGGAGAAGACGCCGCTGACCGCGCTCGCCTGCCAGGCGATCCTGGACCGCGCGCTGGCGCGCTTTGGCGATGCGCCCGCGAACCTGTCGCAGGTGCTGATCGGCGGCCCGCAGATCGGCGCGGCGCTGGTCGAGGACACGCGCGTGCCGGTGATCTCGGCCACCGGCTCGACCCGCATGGGGCGGATCGTCGGTCCCAAGGTCGCGGCGCGCTTCGGCCGGGCGATCCTGGAACTGGGCGGCAACAATGCGGGCATCGTCACGCCGTCCGCCGATCTGGACATGGCGCTGCGCGCGGTTGCCTTCGGCGCCATGGGCACGGCGGGCCAGCGCTGCACGACGATGCGGCGGCTGTTCGTGCATGACAGCGTCTACGATCAGATCGTGCCGAAACTGATCAAGGTCTATGGCCAGGTCAGCGTCGGCAATCCGCTGGAGACCGATGCGCTGGTCGGCCCGCTGATCGACAAGGCCGCCTTCGATGCCATGCAGTCGGCGCTGGATGCTGCCCGCGCGGCCGGCGGTACCGTCCATGGCGGCGAGCGCGTCACCGTCGGCCAGGGCGGCTATTACGCCCGCCCGGCGCTGGTCGAGATGCCCAGCCAGACCGGCCCGGTGCTGGAGGAGACCTTCGCGCCGATCCTTTACGTGATGCGCTACCAGGACCTGACCGACGCCATCGCCCAGCACAATGCAGTGGGCGCGGGCCTGTCGTCCTCGATCTTCACGCTGGATATGCGCGAGATGGAGATGTTCCTGTCGTCCGCCGGCTCGGATTGCGGCATCGCCAACGTGAACATCGGCACCTCGGGCGCCGAGATCGGCGGCGCCTTCGGCGGCGAGAAGGAGACCGGCGGCGGCCGTGAAAGCGGTTCGGACGCGTGGAAGGGCTACATGCGCCGCGCGACCAACACGATCAACTACTCCACCGCGCTGCCGCTGGCCCAGGGCGTCAAGTTCGACATCTGAGGCGAGGCAAGACCCCGCGATGCAGGCCGCCGCCGGGCTCCCGCCCAGTGGCGGCTGTGTCGTGTCTTCCCCGGCGCGAGACTGCCGGGGATCAGGGCTCGCGCAGCTCCTCAAGCAGCGCGATCAGGTCCGCCAGGGCGGCCGAGGGCGGGCGCGCCTCGGGCCAGACCAGCGCATAGCGGCCCTGCGTGGGGGCATAGCGATCGAAGGCCGGCACCAGTCGGCCACGATGGAACTCGGCCTCGGCCATGGGGCGGGGCAGCAGGGCCAGTCCAAAGCCCAGCACCGCCGCCTCGGCCAGGGTGGCGAACTGGTCGAACAGCATGCCCCGCAGGCGCGAGGCCTCGGTTCCTTGGGCCTGGAACCACTCCTCCCAGGCGCCGGGGCGGCCTTCCAGATGCAGAAGCGGCAGCGCCAGCAGCGCCTGCGGATCGTCGATGCGGTCTGGCCGCAGGGTCGGAGCACAGCAGGGGATGACCTCTTCGCCGGCAAGATCCAGCCAGCACATGCCCGGCCAGTCGCGCAGCCCGAAGTGGATCGCCGCGTCGAAGCGCTCCTGCGCGAAGTTGAAAGGCTTCAGGCGCGTGCCGAGATTGATCGAGATCTCGGGATGGCGCGCGGCATAGATGCGCAGCCGCGGCGCCAGCCAGGACATGCCGAAGGCCGGGCGGATGGCAAGGTTCAGGCTGATCCGCGTCCCGGCGGCACGGATGCGCAAGCTGGCGTCGGCCAGATCCTGCAGGCAGTTCCGCGCGGATTGGGCATAGTCGCGGCCACTGTCGGTCAGCCGGACGCCGCGCCCTTCGCGGCGCAGCAGTTCGACGCCAAGCTGCTCTTCCAGTACGGTCAACTGACGGCTGACGGCGGAATGGGTCAGCGCCAGATCCTGCGCCGCTGCTGTCACCGACCCCAGCCGGTCCACCGCTTCCAGTGCCAGCAGCGAGGGGATTGAGGGCAGGAACCGACGCGGCGCAATCATGTGAGTTTTCCTTGAGTATCGGTGACGAAATCGCGCTTTTTTAGCAGGTTTCGCGATTTATGCTCACGCCAATGTCAAATCGCCCGGATCAGGCGGGCACGTTCGGGGACGCTTCCATGACCAGCAAGGGAAATCTTTGGCGGGCGAGTTCTGCTGTTCGGGTCGAGGCACCGGCGCTGGACCGCCCGCTGGACGTGGACCTGGCGATCATCGGCGGCGGCTTCACCGGCCAGGCCGCGGCGCTGGAGGGTGCGCGGCGCGGCGCCTTGGTCGCCGTGTTCGAGGGCGAGACCTTCGGCCACGGTGGTTCGGGGCGCAATGTCGGGCTGGTCAATGCGGGGCTTTGGCTGCCCCCCGAAGAGGTCGTCAGGGCAATGGGCGCCGAGGCGGGCGGGCGGCTGATGGCGCTGCTGGCCGATGCGCCGCGCCGGGTGTGGTCGCTGATCGAGCGCGAGGGCATCGAGTGCGAGGCGACGCGGCAGGGCACGCTGCATCTGGCTCATGCGCCTGCCGGCTTTCGCGATCTGGCCGAGCGGCACCGCCAGGGTACGGCCCTCGGCTGGCCGCTGCAATTGCTGGATGCGGCGGAAGCGGCCCGCCGCACCGGCAGCAGGGCCTTTCACGGCGCGCTGTTCGATCCGCGTGCGGGTACGATCCAGCCGCTGTCCTATGCGCTGGGTCTGGCGCGGGCGGCAATTTCGGCGGGGGCGCAGGTGTTCGAGCACAGCCGCGTCAGCCGGGTGCGGCGCGAGGACCAGCACTGGCATCTGAGCGTGAACGGTCAGCCGGTGCGGGCGCGCAGCCTGCTGCTGGCGACCAACGCCTATTTCGACGGGATCGACATGGGCACACGCCCGGAGATCGTCGCCGTCAACTATTTCCAGGCCGCGACCGTGCCGATCCCGCAGGACCTGCGCTTGCGCATCCTGCCGGGGCGCCAGGGCTGCTGGGATACGGATCTGGTCATGTCCTCGTTCCGCATGGACGCGCAGGGCCGCTTCATCATCGGCGGCATCGGCAATCTGGAAGGGCCGGGACGGGCTGTCCACATGAGCTGGGCGCGCCGCAAGCTGCGTCAGACCTTCCCGGAACTGGGCGACCTGCCGTTCGAACATGACTGGTCCGGCCGCATCGCCATGACCGGCGATCACATCCCCAAGATCCTGCGCTTCGGCACCTCGGCCCTGGCCTGCTTCGGCTATTCCGGCCGGGGGATCGGGCCGGGCACCACTTTCGGCACGCTTGCGGCCGAGGCGCTTTTGACCGGCGACGACACCGTCCTGCCCGTCGCGCCGGTGACCAGCCACCGCGAGAGCTTCGTTCCCGTGCGCGAGGCCTATTACGAGATGGGCGCCGTCCTGACCCATGCCGTCAAGGCGAGGGGCGGCGCCTGACGCGGGCGGGCCCGTCCGCCCGTTCTTGCGGCGCGGTGCAGCGGCGCGCGCAGCCTGCACGCAGCCTGTGTGGGAGGTAGTGCGCCCTTCAGGCCGTGGACTGAGGCCGCGGACTGGAATGCTTGCTGTAACCCGCAAGAACAGTTGGCAATTGACGGGGAGATCCGGGGAGACCCGAGGAGGGCCGGAAACAGGCAGAGACACCGTGGGAAATCAAGGATTTGTGCGGGGTTTGACGGGGTTGTGCGGCGGAAAGCCGCGTGCCGTTGATCGGATCGGCCGCGCAAGATCACTTGGCAATTGGGGCCGAAAAAGCCAGTTGGCGCCGAGTTTCCCAGGCTAAAAATGGCAGAAATCCGCCAATCGTCGATTTGATGGTGGGAACAGAAATGCCGGATAGGCCGCTGAGTTCCCACCATGAAAAAACGGCTAATTTCTGCCGGAGTCGGCCGAAACTCGGGCTCTGAGAGGCGTTGATGGTGGGAAATTTCAAATCGCGCCGAAAGCGCCTATTCGACGGGCTCCAGACCGGCCAGCAGAGCGGCCAGCGCGAGGCGCAGCTCGCCCGTCTCAGGGATCGGCTTGGTGCCGCGCTCCCATGTCGAGATCGTCACCGGATGGCGGCCGAGGGCGGCGGCAAGCTCGACCTGGTTTAGGCCGAGCTTGGTGCGGATCTCGCGGAGATCTGCGGGGGTCATGATCAGACCTGCGGATTGCGCGTGTTGAAGGCAAATTCTTCACCGAACTTGTCTTCATGGGCGGAGCAATAGGCATCGAAGAACGCCTGATCGCTGTCGAAGCCCTGAGAGTGCAGAGCCTCGCGGATGTCGTCGTCCATCATGTTGGCGACTGCGTCCATGTCGAATTCTGCGCCGTGCTGGTTGGTGATCTTGGTCATCTGTCTGTCTCCGCCCCTCATTTCCGGGAGGCGCCGGTCACCAGCTCCCTTGCTGATGACTTGAATATAAGTCTGAGACTTAGTGATGTCAAACAAAAAATAAGTCTCAGGCTTATTTTTATCCGGCGGGGCTCCGCTAGAGCACCAGCCCGATCTGGCGCACATGCTCATGGTGGCCACTCATCAGTCCCATTTTTGACCGCCGGACCGGATCCTGTCGACAATGGTCATGGCTTTGTTGAAGCCTTCGAGATACGTGCTCGTGTCGACGGGATAGTCATACGGCCAGCGATAGCGCCGGGTCAGAAGTTGAGATCCCGTTTTGAGCTGAGACAGGATCCGGCCTGCGGGAACACAACCATCTCGATCCGTGGTGATCGGCTGATGCTTGTCGACACGAATTTGCCCACGCCGACCAGGAAAGTCATGCCCAGAGATACAGATGCTCTGAGGCGTTGCAGAAAATCCATAATAGACCAGAACACCCCCCGTGGCTCTGTCAAAGCTACACCTCCGCTTATCTCTCATCTTGTCAATGCGGCAGTCGATGGACCAATGCTCGACGCTTGTATCTGGGCTGTTGGAAACAGATGCGCTGCCATCGTAGTACATTCGGACATAGTAGCCATCTTCCAGAACAGCAGGATTGCGCTCGCTGGATTGATGTTGCCCCGTCTGGCAGCCACCCGCCGCCAGCAGTAGAACCAGAGCTGCGCGTTTCATCATTTGTTCCCCCAAACCCCATTGCTACCAATGAGCGTAGTTGTACGACGATTGCAATTCCGGCAAAGGCCGGAAAAGACTACGGGATCGACGTTGTAGTGTGGACGATCATGAGGCCGGACGTTTACCGGTGCCCGGCGCAGCCGCAGCCGTCTGGAGCCTCCTACGCAGCCGCGCCTCCAGCCACGGCAGGAGCGCCTCTAGCTCCGCCGGATCGGCAGGGTCCTCAGCACGCGTTATGACAGCGTTATAGGCGTCCGCCTGTTCGCCAAGCAGGGCATCCGGCGGCAGCCTGACGCCTTCCTCCTTATGCACGCGCGCCACAAGGCGGCCGACCTGGCGAAATAGTGCCGGATCGATTGCGCGCACGGGAGGCGGAGCCTGACCCGCATCGGTGAGCATCTCTCCTTCGCCCGTAGCAAGCCACTCCAAGCTCCGCCCCAGCGACTGGCTCAGCTTCACCACGTTGTTGAATGGCGGTTGAGATGTGCCGGCCAAGTACTTGTTCAAGGTGCCGAGCGGAATGCCTGTCCGCTCGGCCGCGAGCTTTGGTCCCCCCGATTCCTTGATTGCGAGTTTGAGCCGATCCAGGAAGCCAGCTTCTAGGTGAGGTTCCATTTCAGGGACCCCACTCTTTTATTGACTTCCAAATGTGGATTGATCGAGTTCCACATATGGAATATACCTGCCTTACGCCCCGTGATTCGGGGCTGTTGTCACACATCGCGTTCCAAAGAAACCGGCCTGCTGCAACAGGCCGGTTTCACCCAAAGGAGTCTCCCATGAAGTCTGGCACGGGTCCCGTCTGGGACCAGCACTCTATCAAGGCCGAGCTGCATCGGCGAGGCATGACGCTGACGGCCCTGGCTGAGAGCGTCGGCATGACGCAGAACAGCTTCAGCCACGTCTGGAAGCGCACCCATCGCCGAGCCGAGGCGGCGATCGCCGAGTTCCTGAATGTGCCTGTCGAGCAGCTCTTTCCCGACCGGTATCCGATCACGAAAGCCCGGATCTTCGATAGCAAGAAATACGGCCGGGCAGAAGGTCAGAAAGCGGCCTCCGCGTCTGACAGGGCGGCGGCGTGATGCGCCCGGTCCTGTCAGCACTGCAGGCTGTCCTTGACATGCTTCCGGACCCGCAAGACCTGGCGGCGGCCGCCGTCCTGTGCCTCGCGGTCGCGGCGTTCCTGCTGTTTGTGGGAGTGTCTTCGGATCTCATGCTGGTCTGGAGGATGGGGTGATGCGTCCCTACGAAGTTGTCTTGCTTGGCATGACCATCCTCGTATGCGCGGGCACGATCCTGATGCTCCTGCGCACCGTGTGGGCCGAGCTGCAGTCCTCGCTGTATATCCTGACAAGGACGAAAACGGCCCTTAGGGAGATCGAGGGCGACACCCGGAACGAACGGTCTCCAGGCGAGGCTGACGGGTACGTCTATGAAGCCGGGCGCGGCTATGTCTACCGGCCGCAGGGTGCACGCTAATGGCGCCCTTCGCCCTCACCAACGACCTCGGCCCATGCGATTTCAAGAGCCCGAAAAGCAATCGGGGCGCACGATGACCTCCGGCGCTCCGCGCGAGATCGCGCTCGCACAGATCGACGTGCCCGCCGGCCGGCGCAAGGTCGACCCGGATTGGGTGGCGGCGCTGGCCGCCGATATCGACGGCCAGGGGCTCCGCATCCCGATCCTCGTGGTCGAGGCGGGTAAGCGTTTCCGGCTGATCGCGGGCGCCCACCGGCTCGGCGCGGCGAAGGCGCTCAAGTGGAAGGCTATCCCTGCCGACGTGAAACCGGCGGATGCGTTCGCCGACGAGGCCGCCCTGCGGCTTGCGGAGATCGCCGAGAACCTGATGCGCCGCGAGCTCTCGGCGCTGGACAGGGCGATGGATGTCGCCGCATGGCGCGAGATCTACGAGCAGGCCCAGGGCGCGGTGAAGCCGGGTCGGAAGAAATCGT
This sequence comes from Stappia sp. TSB10P1A, assembly GCF_900185725.1. GTDB lineage: Bacteria > Pseudomonadota > Alphaproteobacteria > Rhizobiales > Stappiaceae > Stappia. The sequence goes on from NZ_FYAU01000015.1 coordinate 65,591, forward strand.
TCCAAGTTGGAACCAATTCCGACGCCGACCCGATGGCAGTCGCGGCCGAGCGATTTTCGGCCGCCTTCAATGAGGCAGCACAGCGAGCTTTGGGGCTCGGAAAGACCGCCGTCTGGCGCTGCCTGAAGATCGCGACGCTGGACGCGGATACGCGGGAACGGGTCGCCTTGACGCGGCTTGCCGACAATCAGTCCGAGTTGATCGCGCTCGCCGATGTCGAGCGGGAGATGCGCCCCGCCGTGCTGGATCACGTGCTCAGCGAGCCGCCGATGGCGGGCTCGGTGGCGGCGGCGCTGGGCATGATCGAGGGGCGCAAGCCCGAAGACCAGGCCGAGAAGGCGTTCCGCTCGTTTTCCGACAGCTGGCGGCGGTTTCCCGTCCGGCAGCGCCGCGCCTTCGTGCGCGCGCATCAGGCCGAGATCCTCGACATGCTGAAAGAGGAAGGTGCGCTCTGATGGTGAAGGCGCGCAAAGACGACCTGACGGGGGACCTGCTGTCCTGGGAGCCGCCGAAAGTGGCCGCCGGGTTCGAGCCCGGCGCCATTCGCGGCTCGCGGCTGGCCTCGCAGATCAGCCAGGCCGTCGCGCTCGCCCTGAAATCGTCGTCGCTTTCGCGGCCTGAGATCGCTGCCGCGATGACCGCAGAGCTCGGCTATGCGGTCTCGGAAAACATGCTGGCGAACTACGCCTCGGAAGGGGCGGAAGCGCATCGCATCACGCTGGAGCGCTTCCTCGCGCTGATCGAGGTGACCGGCTGCACAGACCTTGTCGGGTTCGTGGCCGAGCGGTTCGGACTGGTGGCGGTCGACGCGCGCTACCGCGCGCTCATCAATGTGCATCTGGCCGAAGAGGCCGAGGCGAAAATCCAGAAATTCAAGGCCGCCGAAAAGGCCAAGTGGGGGGCCGTTTGATGAACGCGCAGAGCCCGACGCAGGTGCAGGTCTGGTTCACGGCGGCGGAGATCGCCAGCCTCGCGGCCGCTGGCGACATGCCGGGAATGCCGGAAACCAAGCGCGGCGTGAATGCTCTCGCCGACCGGGAAAGCTGGCACCGATACCACGCTCTCGTGCGCCAGCGCTCCGGTAGCGAGGGCAGCGGGTATGAGTACCACCTCGATCTCCTGCCGCTGGACGTGCGGCTTGGGTATCTGTCGCGCCAGATCGGCCCGGCGCTGGCGCTCAGGGACGGTGACAGTCCGGCAGACCTGCGGGGCAGCGGAGATCTCACCGATCGGGCGCGGCTGACACGGGACGCGCGGGTGACGATCCTGCGCCTCGCCGATCGCTTCCGGCAGATGCTCGACCTTGGCGCGCTCGGGACCGACAGCCTGTTTGCCGACATGTACAATGCCGGCCGTGTGCCGCTGCCCGAATGGGCGGCGGGGGTGGTCAGGCATGTGTCCGCCCGGACGCTGATGCGCTGGCGACAGGCGCGCGCGATCGCCGGCAGCGCCGCGCTCGGGCACGATCCCGCAGCGGCCCGCAAGGGCAAGGGGTTGCTCGCCACGGCCGAAGGCGGCCGGATGCGGGCCTATATCCTCGCATGGATCCTCCGCAATCCGGCCCTGTCGGCGGAGATGATCCGCGACTATTGCGAGGGCGAGTTCGGCGCCGAGATCACAGACCGGCATGGCGAGGTCAAGCCGCTGCCGCCGGTGCGGACATTCCAGCATTTCATCCGGGAGCTGCGCGCCGCCGAAAAGGTGGTCATCACCAAAAACACCAATCCCGATCTCTATCGCTCGACCATGGCCCTGCGCGGCACGGGTGCCTATCGGTGGGTCAGGGAGCCAAATCAGCTCTGGCAGATCGACGCCTCGCCGGTCGATGCGCTGTGCACGGACGGCCGGCACTCGATGTATGCCTGCATCGATATCGCCACGCGGCGGATGGTCATCACCCTCACCAAGACTCCCCGCGCCTCGGCCGTGGGTCTGCTGATCCGCAAGGCGCTGCTGGCCTGGGGCGTGCCCAAGACGGTCAAAACGGACAATGGCTCCGATTTCAAGGCGCGGGCCACCGTCCAACTTTTCGACGATCTCGATATCGAGGTCGACGTCTCGGCCGCGTACAGCCCGACCGAAAAGGCGCATGTCGAGCGCGTCATCAAGACGTTTCAGCATACGTTCGCGGTGCAGCTCCCCGGCTATGTCGGCCATGACGTGGCCAAGCGCAAGGCGATCGAGGAGCGCAAGGCGTTCAGCCAGCGCCTCGGCACGGATGACGCCGAGCTTTTCGAGGTCGCGCTGTCGGCAGCCGAGGTGCAGGCGCATGTCGACGAGTGGCTTGAGGTCTACTACCACGCCCGGCCTCACGGCGGCTTCAAGGGGGCTTTGAAGGGGCTGACGCCGGCGCAGGCGGCGGCCACCTCGACCGCTCCGATCGCCCGCGTGGACGAGCGCGCCCTGGATGTCCTGCTGATGCCGCTGGCCGGCCGGGACGGCCGGCGCAGGATGACCGGCCAGGGGATCAGGATCGATCATCTGTATTATCTCTCCGGCCGCATCCTGCCCGGCACCGACGTGATCGTCCGCCTCGACCCGATCGACATGGGCAAGGTCTACGTCTTCTCGGCGGCCGATGGCCGGTTTCTCGATACCGCTATTTGCCCGGAGCTGCGCGACATCAACCGCCCGGCCTTCGTGCGGGCCGAAAAGGACGTCGCGCGCCAGATCCTCGCCGATCGCGAGCGGGACGCGAAAGCCGAGCTGCGCAGGATCAGGAAGGGGCCGTCCGGCATCGAGCGGACGCTGCAGCTCTACCGGGAGAAGGCCGACGCCCGCGCCCGCGAGAGCGCCAATGTCGTCCCGCTGCCCAAGCGCGAGACGGAACACTCGACACCCGCCATTGCCGCCGCGCTGGACGCGGCCAGGCCGGCCGAGCCCCCCGCGCAACCCAAACGCGCGGCGGAGCTGCTCGCCGAAATGCGCCAGGAGATGGCGGCGCCGGCCGCTTCCGCGCCGATGGTCACGCCACTTCGCCGCCAGGAGACGCCGCAGCTCCGCTTCCGCCGGGCGCAGGACCTGATGGCGCGTGTCGAGGCCGGCGAGGCCATCAGCACAGAGGATGCGATGTGGCTGGGTGGCTACAGGTCCGGCCCGGAATACCGCGCTTTGCAGGCCCTGCATGAGGATTTCGGCGGCTAGGCCCGCCCAAAAAAAAGGAGCCCCGGCGAACCGGAGCCCCAAGCACTTACGAAGGAGAGAATGATGACGGCAAACGAGCACACGGTCAAGACGGGTGGGTCCGGCGGGTCCATCGCGCCGCTGAAAAATGTCGCGACCCTGATGATGATGATCGAGGCGCTGCGCTCGCGCATGGTCGGACTGCCGGGGATCGGCGTCTTTTCGGGCGACAGCGGCTACGGGAAGAGCGTCGCCGCGCAGTACGCCATGAACCGGACTGGCGCAATCTATGTCGAGGTCCGCCACTACTGGCGGGCAAAGCCGCTCTGCGAAGCCATCCTGCAGGAGGCGGGGCAGCCCCGGCCGCGCGGCACCGTGGCGCAG
>NZ_FYAU01000001.1 GCF_900185725.1 Stappia sp. TSB10P1A
CTATTGGTTGCCAGAGCGGTTGCGGGAGCCCCTTAACTCCTCCCCGCGTCATCCCGCACGAAGCGTGAGCCAGATGCGGGATCGGAGAGCCGAGGGCCTGTGAGGTGCGCTCCCCGGACGCCCCTTGAGCGCCGGGGCTCCCCGGTCCCGGATCTTCGGCCTGCGGCCTCGTCCGGGAAGACGCGGGGAGAGGCTGGAGCGCATGAGCCAGGCTGCCCCGTCGGCTCGCCTCGCGCCTGCTGAGGGCGCCAGTGGTTCCCGGTTCTGCGCTGCGCCTTGCCCGGGATGACGCCGGGAGAGGTATGCGCAAAGTCGTCCGTCACCGTAGCGTCCGGGTTTGACGGGCGGAGAGGGTGGCTGGCCCCGTCGGCCCGCCTCGCGCCCGCTGAGGTCGCCAATGGGTCCCGGCTCTGCGCTTGCGCGCGGCCGGGACGACGTCCTGAGAGGGAGGAACGGCCTTGCATCCCCTCGACCGTCACGCCGGGCAAGCGAAGCGCGATCCGGG
>NZ_FYAU01000009.1 GCF_900185725.1 Stappia sp. TSB10P1A
GGTGGGAAATTTCAAATCGCGCCGAAAGCGCCTATTCGACGGGCTCCAGGCCGGCCAGCAGCGCGGCCAGGGCGAGGCGCAGCTCGCCGGTCTCAGGGATTGGCTTGGTGCCGCGCTCCCATGTGGAGATCGTCTGCGGATGGCGGCCGAGAATGGCGGCAAACTCGGCCTGATTGAGGCCGAGTTTGATCCGGATATCTCGTAGACTTGCGGGGGTCATGATCTGCTCCTTGACACTTTTGGCTGCATCGGCTGATACTTTGCTGGCCTCGGATGTCCGGGGATAGGCCATGTTCGTTTTTTTGGCCGATATGCCAAAGCTCCCCCACAAGCGTGGGGATAGGCCGAGTTTTTCGGACTTGCCGACATTTGACGATCCCCCACATGCGTGGGGAAAGAGCCCCCGCCCGGTTATCCGGCGGGGGTTTTGTCTTGAGCGCCGCCGCCCCGGATCCATGCGGCCCGTCTGTCGTAGTCGCGGACGACTCGGTCAACCACATCGCGTGCCCTGCCGTCCTCGATATCCGCCAGCGCCTCTGCGATCCCCAGCACACGGATGCCATTCAGCCGGCCCCATATGCTGAGATTTGCCAGCATCTCGGCCGCGGCCGCGCTGTCGCGGTCCATGAATGCATTGACCAGCCGGTTGGCGGATGCGTCCCGGCTTTTCGACCGGGACCAGCGCTCAGCCCCGGTCGCTCCGATTGTCAGTCTCAGCATAGCGCGGCCTCAGATGTGGCGGGTGAGATCGGCATGGGCCTTGGCCCAAGTATCGCCGTGAAATTCGACGGCATGCTTGATCTCGTAGGCGTCGACCGATTTGCCATCGAGCAGCATGACGACATCGTGCTTCGGGCGGACCGCGCCAGGGCCGAAGGTCGACCGGATCCATTGCATGCGCTCGACCGCAATCGAGACGGCGCGGGCAAGGCGGCGCGGGGTGATCTCGCCAGTGTAAAGCACTTCGCGCGAGGTGCTGCCGTCGGTGTCGATGCAGGTGGTGACGACTTCGATCTTGGTCATATCCGTATCTCCGCCCCTCATTCCGGGAGGCGCCGGTCACCAGCTCCTTGCTGATGACTTAAATATAAGTCTCAGACTTAGTGACGTCAACAGGAAAATAAGCCTCAGACTTATTTTTTTGTGCCCTTAGCCGGCGGGCGCAGCGTCCCGCTCTTGCAGGAAAAGCGATGCACGTTACGGACTGTCGTAAATAGCTTCTCGTAGCCGGCCTCGCCGTCTGCGATGTCATCGTAGTAGGCCGTGACGATATCCATGGCGCGGCCCTCTCCATCCAGGAGGACGCAGCGGAGCACCGGGTTCACCAGCGTTTTTCCCGTGTTGTTCACCATCTTCATGATGATGCGGTCTGCGACCGGGCCGACCTCGTGACGCTCGAGGATGACCTCGACGCCTCCCGCCGCTACCGGCGCCGGTGCGATCATGGCAATCGCGAAA
>NZ_FYAU01000013.1 GCF_900185725.1 Stappia sp. TSB10P1A
TGACCCGATCCCTGACCTTGCGGCTGGTGAGCCGGGCTTTGGGCGGCGGGCGCCTCGCCGCGCGCGGATGTGGCGGAGCGGGCAAGACCGGCGACAGCGGCACCGGCGGCCGCAACGGAGGCTCCGGCGCGTTTCAGCGGCGAGGCGTCGCCGCCTTCCGCGGGGCGGCGCGGTGCGGGCGCAGCCGGTGGCAGCGGGCGACGGGGCGCGGGCTGGGGAGCCGCGGCCGCCTGGGGCATGGACGTTTGGGGCATGGACGCTTGGGGCGTGGACGTCTGGGCAGGCATGGCCGGGGCAAATGTTGCGGCCGGCTGCGGCGCCGGTGCGGCCGGCTGCGGCTCGATCTCGGCCGGGACATAGGGGGCGGGCATCTCGGCGCCCATCGCCGGCTGGCGCGGATAGGCCTGGGAGATCGGCACGCCGCGTACGATGTTCTGCTCGACGACCACGTCGCTGGGGCCGCCGACCAGCAGCAGGTGCTCGACATTGTCGCGGCGGATCAGCACGAGGCGCCGGCGCGCATCGAGCGACGCGGCGTCCATCACCGCGATGCGCGGCTGGCGCGAGCGGCTGCCGAGGCTGCGGCTGCCGGCGATGCGGCGCAGCACCCAGACAAATACCGATATCAGCGCCAGGACGATCGCCACCGCGAGAAAGAAACCGATGCCGCGGGCCCAGCCCGGTTCCATCTGGAACGTGTCAACCAGCCAACTTGTCATGCCCTTCGGCCTCTTCCTGTTCGAGGGTGCGCCCGCCGGCCATGCGTGTCACAGCCTGGCGGCCCGGTCTACCCGTCCGTCCAGCGACGGCAATCCCCGCGCCTTAACCCCGATCCGTGGCATCGCGCAACCGGTCATGCCGGACGAACGCGCGCGAATCCTGCCTCACTGCACCCTGTTTAGCCGTTTTGCGCGATTCTCTCAAAGAGGCAAGGTTAACGCATCTCGGCAAAAAATGCCGATATCCGCCGCCAATTTGCAAGCCGCGACCGTGCCTTGCGCGGCGGGCTGGGCAAAATCGGCGGGTTCACCTTGCAGAAACGTTAATCGTTAACTCCTCGTTAACCATCCACCCGGCAGGATCTGCCTAGTCGTTAACCTTCGTCGCAACGGGAAGCGCACCCCATGTCGATCTCGGACCTGCCGCTGTTTCAGGCGCTCAAGTCGAAGATGCAGTGGCACCAGAGCCGGCAGGGCGTGCTGGCGGAAAACGTCGCCAATGCGGACACGCCCGGCTTTCGCGGCAAGGATCTTGCAGCCTTCAGTTTCGAGAAGGTGCTGGCCTCGCGCACCGTCGGCCTGGCGACGACGCGCACCAGCACCGCTCATATCGTCGGCTCGATGATGCGCGAGAGCGGCGGGGTCGCGCGGGACGATCCGAGCGGCTTCGAGATCACCCCCGACGGCAACACGGTGGTGCTCGAGGAGCAGATGATGAAGGTGACGGCGAACCAGATGGACTACCAGACGGTTGCCTCGCTCTACCAGAAGGGGCTCGGCCTCATCCGCACCGCCCTGTCGCGCAGCGGCTGACGCGCCCTGAAACCCCACCGATCAGGCCCTGAGGGCCGGGGAGTTTGCCCGTGGATTTCGTCAAGTCGATCTTCATCGCCGCCTCCGGGCTCAAGGCCCAGAACGGCCGCATGCGGATCATCGCCGAGAATATCGCCAATGCGGATTCGACCGGCCGCACGCCGCAGGAGGATCCCTATCGGCGCAAGATTCCGACCTTCAGCACGGAACTCGACCGCAAGCTCAGGGCCGATGTCGTGGCGCTTGGGCCGGTCGAGTTGGACAACACCGACTTCAAGACCCGCTACGAGCCCGGGCATCCTGCGGCCGACGAGAGCGGATATGTGCGCACGCCCAATGTCGACACCTTGATCGAGATGGTCGACATGCGCGAGGCGCAGCGCTCCTACGAGGCCAACCTCAACCTGATCACTGCGACGCGGCGCATGCTGCAGAAGACCATCGAGATCCTGCGCGCCTGATCGGGCCGCGCCCGCATCCCTTTTCGGAGAAGAGTGCCATGTCCACGCCGTCGATCGCCGCAACCGCCTATCGCATGACGTCCGCGCTCGCTGGAGCGAATCAGGATACAAAGCTGAAGACTTCGTCTATGCCCACGCCTGACTTCGCCAATATGGTCAAGTCGGCGGTGGAGCAGGTAGTCGATCAGGGCCGCGCGGCGGACAAGCAGGCACTGGCGCTGACCGAGGGCAAGGCGAATGTCATCGATGTCGTCACCGCGGTCGCCGAGACCGAGGTGGCGCTGGAAACGCTCGTTTCGGTGCGCGACCGGGTGATCTCCGCCTATCAGGAGATCATGCGCATGCCGATCTGAGCATGAGCCCCTCCGCCGGTCGGTGCCGGCGGGGTGCGGGCGAAGCGGAAGGACGATCATGACCGGGCCGGAGGTCCTCGACATCGCCCGCCAGGGCATCTGGACCTTGATCCTCATCTCCGCGCCGCCGATGGTCATCGGCCTGCTGGTGGGCGTTGTCATCGCGCTGTTCCAGGCGCTGACCCAGATCCAGGAAATGACGCTGGTCTTCGTGCCGAAGATCCTGGCGATCTTCATGACCCTTTTGATCGCGCTGCCCTTCATGGGGCAGGTGCTGGAGGCCTATACCGCCCGCCTTGCCGACCTCATCATCTCCGGTTCCGGCAGCGGGTAGCCGGTCATGACCGTCGACGTCTCGCTGCTTCCCCAGGTGGCCTTGCTGTTCATGCTGCTCTTCGCCCGGCTCGGCACCATGCTGATGCTGATGCCGGCGCTGGGGGAGGGATCGATCCCGCCCAATGTCCGCCTGGCGGTGGCCCTGCTGCTGACCCTGGTCTTCTATCCGATCGCCGCCCCGCTCTACGCGGTCGATGTGACCGCGCCGCTGGGGCGGGTTGGGGTGCTGTTGGCGGCCGAGTTCGCCGTCGGGTTTTTCATCGGCCTCGGGGCGCGGTTCATCACCTATACGCTGTCCATCGCCGGCATGATCATCGCCAACCAGTCGGGCCTCGCCTTCGCCATGGCGACCGATCCGACCATGGACGGCCAGCAGGGGGCGGTGATCGGCTCGTTCCTCAGCCTGCTCGGGATCACGCTGATCTTCGCCTTCGACCTGCATTATCTCGTGATCGCTGCCATGCATGACAGTTTCCGGCTGTTTCCGCCGGGCAGCGGCATGCCCGTCGGCGACATGGCGGAGCTTGCCACCGTTCTGGTGGCGGAGGTGTTTTCCATCGCGCTGCGCCTTGCCGCGCCGTTCATGGTGGTCGGCCTGGTGTTCTATTTCGGCCTCGGCCTGCTCAACAAGCTGATGCCGCAGATGCAGATCTTCTTCATCGCGATGCCGCTCAACATCACCATTGGCGGGCTGATGCTCTTCGCCCTGCTGACGACGATGATGATGTGGTATCTGTCGCATTTCGAGACGGCCGTCGGCCGGTTCATCGCGGGGTAGGGCGATGGCCGAACAGAACGACGACGCCGAGAAAACAGAAGACCCCACGCAAAAGAAGCTGGAGGACGCGCTCAAGAAGGGCGACGTCGCCAAGAGCCAGGAGGTCTCCACCTGGTTCGCCATGCTCGGCACCGGCCTGGTGGTGGCGCTGCTGGCGCCGGGGGCGGCCGACAGTCTGCAGGCGGCGCTGCGCGGCTACCTTGCCCATTCGCACCAGATCCCGGTCGACGGCGGTGGCCTCTCGCTGCTGTGGCGCGACACCGGCCTGAGGATCGGCGCGATCCTGGCGCTGCCGCTGCTGCTGCTGCTCGCGCTGGCGGTGGCCGGCAATGTCATCCAGCACCAGTTGGTCTGGTCGGCGGAGCGGATGAAGCCGAAACTGTCGAAGATCTCGCCGGCAGCCGGCTTCAAGCGGCTGTTTTCCTCGGAAAGCCTCGTCAACTTCGCCAAGGGGCTGGTGAAGATCGTCGTGGTCAGCGGCCTGATGGTCGCCGTGCTCTGGCCGCAGCGCAACAAGATCGACACGCTGATCTTTCGCGAGACGACGATGCTGCTGGAGGAGGTGCATCTCCTCATCTTGCAGCTCATCGCGGCGATCCTGGCAGTGATGACCGTGGTCGCCGGCCTCGACTACCTCTGGCAGCGCAAGAAGTGGTTCGACAAGCAGAAGATGACCCAGCGCGAGGTCAAGGAGGAATACAAGCAGACCGAGGGCGATCCGCTGGTCAAGGGCAAGATCCGCCAGTTGCGCATGGAGCGCTCGCGCCGGCGCATGATGGCGGCGGTGCCGGAAGCGACGGTGGTGGTCACCAACCCGACCCACTACGCGGTGGCGCTGAAATACGAGCAGGGCATGCAAGCGCCGATCTGCGTTGCCAAGGGCATCGACGCGGTGGCGCTGCGGATCCGTGAGGTTGCCCGCGACAACGAGGTGCCGGTGGTGGAGAACCCGCCGCTCGCCCGCGCGCTCTACGCGCTGATCGAGATCGATCAGGAAGTGCCGGAAGAGCAGTATCGCGCGGTGGCAGAAGTGATCGGTTTCGTTTATCGAATGCGGGAACGCCGCGCCTGGCGCAGCTAGGGACTGATTCCGGACCGCGACCGGCGGATGCCGACGAGAGGCTGGCGCGCTGTCGCCACGGGGTATGTGAATGAGCAGAAGTGAGAGGGGTCCGACGTCTCCCGCGTTCGAGCGGCAGGAGCGGTCAGGCAGCGTCCTGCTGCTGATCCTGTTTGCCGTCGGCCTTGTCGGCGCCGCGACCGGCCTGTCGCTGATGGATCGCCAGGAGGCCGAGCCCTGGGTCCTCGGCCTTCTCGGCATGCTCGCCGTCGTCGGCGTCTTCTCGCTCTTTGCCGGCGCCATCGGCCTGCTGAGCTTCTCCTCGCGCGCGCCGGCAAGCCCGGTCCCGGCCGCCTTTCTCGACACGATGGAGGACGGCGTGCTCGTGACCGAGCGCGACGGCCGCATCGTCTATGCCAACGACGCCTATGCCCGGCTGATCGGTGCGCAGGGTCTTGCCGAGATGCGCGGCGTCGAGCGGGTGTTTTCCAGCGACCCGGCCGCCACCGACGCGATCTTCCACCTGACGCGGGCCGCGGAGGCCGAACGCGCGGCCGAGGAGGAGATCCGCCTGCCGCATCCGCTCGGGTCGAACGACGGCGAGCCCTGCTGGTACCGCGTGCGCGTGCGGCCGCTGTCGCTCGCTTCCGGGCGCGGCGCGGCGCGGGCCTGCACGGTGTGGCAGCTCTCCGACATCAGCGGCGACCGCACCGAGCAGGAAACCTCGTTTCAGGAATTGCAGCGGGCGATCAACTTTCTCGACCATGCGCCGGCCGGCTTCTTCTCGTGCGATGCCGCCGGCCGGGTGGTCTATCTCAACGCGACGCTGGCCGACTGGCTCGGCTACGATCTCGTCAGCTTCGAGGCCGGCTCGCTCGGGGTCAGCGAGTTCATGCGCGGCGATGGCGCGGAACTGCTGCTCTCCGTCCAGGGCAGGGCGGGCGAGGTCAAGACCGAGACCTTCGATCTCGACCTGACCACGCGCGGCGGCCGTTCGGTGCCGGTGCGCATCCTGCACCGGGTGCCGTTCGGCGCCGGCGGGTTGCCCGGCGAGAGCCGGTCGCTGGTGCTCAACCGCTCGCGCGGCGAGGATGCGGCCGAGGCGCTGCGCTCCTCCGAGGTGCGCTTCGCCCGCTTCTTCAACAACACGCCGATCGCCATTGCCTCGATCGATCACGACGGCGGCATCAGCAAGACCAACGCGCCTTTCGTGCGGCTGTTCGGCACGCCGGACAGCAGCCAGGGCGCGCCGAAGCTCGTCGACCATGTCACCGCGCCCTCGCGTCCGGCGCTGATGGAGGCGCTGGCCGCTGCCGCGGAAGGGCGCAGCGAGATCCCGCCGGTCGATGTGCGTCTCGACGAGCGCGAGGACGGCCGCTCCGCCACCGTCTATGTCTCGGCGGTGCGCGACGGCGAGGGCGATGCGGATGCCGCCATCGTCTATGTGCTGGAGACGACCGCGCAGCGCGTGCTGGAGGCGCAATTCGCGCAAGGCCAGAAGATGCAGGCGATCGGCCAGTTGGCCGGCGGCGTGGCGCATGACTTCAACAATGTGCTGACCGCGATCATCGGCTTTTCCGACCTGCTGCTGGCCAGCCACCGGCCGAGCGATCCGTCCTTCCAGGACATCATGAACATCAAGCAGAACGCCAACCGGGCGGCAGGCCTGGTGCGGCAGTTGCTTGCCTTCTCGCGGCGCCAGACGCTGCGGCCGAAGGAGTTGGCGCTCAACGACGTCTTGGCGGACCTGTCGATCCTGCTCGACCGCCTGCTTGGCGAGAAGGTGGAGCTCAGCGTCGTGCATGGGCGCGACCTGTGGCCGGTGATGGCCGATCTCAACCAGTTGGAGCAGGTGATCGTCAACCTGGCGGTCAATGCCCGCGACGCCATGCCGGAGGGCGGCCGCCTGACCATCCGCACGCTCAACGTGCCGGAGGACCAGTCGCGGTCCTATGATGGCACGCGCGGCATGCCGGTCGCCGAATATGTGCTGATCGAGGTCACCGACACGGGCACCGGCATGACGCCCGAGGTGATGGAGAAGATCTTCGAGCCGTTCTTCTCCACCAAGGAGGTGGGCAAGGGCACCGGTCTCGGCCTCTCCACCGTCTACGGCATCGTCAAGCAGACCGGCGGTTTCATCTTCTGCACCAGCGAGATCGGCAGCGGCACGACGTTCCGCATCTTCCTGCCGCGCCATGTGCGCAACGAGGCCGAGCAGGTGGAGGTGAAGCCGGTCGAGGCGCCGCAGCTCACCGACCTGACCGGCTCGGCCACCATCCTGCTGGTCGAGGACGAGGAGGCGGTGCGCGCCTTCGCCGCCCGGGCGTTGACCTCGCGCGGCTATACGGTGCACGAGGCCTCGAGCGGCGCCGAGGCGCTGGAGATCATGGAAGAGACCGACGGCGAGGTGGATCTCGTCGTCTCGGACGTGGTCATGCCGGAGATGGACGGGCCGACGCTGCTGCGCGAGCTGCGCAAGACGCGGCCGGACCTCAAGATCATCTTCGTCTCCGGCTATGCGGAAGACGCCTTCGAGAAGAACCTGCCGGAGAACGAGAAGTTCTCGTTCCTGCCCAAGCCCTTCACGCTGAAGCAACTGGCAACGGTGGTGAAGGACGTGCTGGCGAGCTGAGGGCGCTCGCCGGGCGCACGCCAGCCGGGCGCGCCCCAGTCGGGCGCGCCTATTCCCAGGGGGCGAAGGCCTTCTCCGCCGCAAGGGCGGCGAAGCGGTTGGCGAGCATCTCCATGAAGGCGGCGCGCTCGCCCGGCCAGCGGATCGGCTCGCCGACGAAAATGTCGCAGAAGAACGGCACCAGCAGGAACGATCCCTTCGGCAGCGCCTTGCCGAGCCCGTGGGTGAAGACCGGCACGACGGGGGCGTCCGGGTTCTTTTCGGCGAGATGGGCGATGCCCTTCTTCAGCGCGGTCATTTTTTCCGGTTCGCCGCGGCTGCCCTCGGGAAACAGGATCAGGATCTCGCCCTTGGCCAGTGCGGCGTGGCATTCGGCCAGCGGGTCGGCGCCCGGCGCCCCGTCCTTCCGCTCGCCGGGTTTGCGGACGATCGGGATGATGCGCAGGATGTTGAGCGAGAACCACGCCATCGCCCTGTTGGCGAGGAAGTAGTCGGCGGCGGCGACCGGGCGCAGCAGATGCAGCTTCGACAGCGGCATCAGGCACATCAGCACCAGCGTATCGAGATGGCTGTTGTGATTGGCGACGATCACTGCAGGCCCGCGCTCCGGCAGCCACTCGCGGCGCCGCACGTTCAGCCCCAGCACGAACAGCACGACGGTGCGCACGGCCAGGAAGAACAGGGTCTGCAGCACGCGCGTCATTGTGCCCTCACGTGTGGAAGTAGCGCACGAAGTGGAAGAACAGCGGCGCGGTGAAGGTCAGGCTGTCGATCCGGTCCATGATGCCGCCATGGCCGGGAATCAGCGAGCCGGTGTCCTTGACGCCAAGGTCGCGCTTCACCGCCGAGACGGTGATGTCGCCGATGAAGCCGGCGGCGGCGATCATCAGTCCCGCGGCTGCGGCCTGCTGCCAGCCGAAGGGCGTCACCAGCGGCGCGACCAGCACCGCAACCACCGTCGTCGTCAGCAGCCCGCCGAGGAAGCCTTCCCAGGTCTTCTTGGGGCTGACCACGGGCACGATGGGGCGGCGGCCGAACAGCCGGCCCCAGGTGTATTGGGCGACGTCGTTGAACTGGGTCAGGAACACCAGATAGAGCAGCAGGCCGGCGCCGGCCTGCGGGTCGGTGTTGCCGGTCACCGGCAGCACCAGCAGGAAGGCGGCATGGCTCAGCGAGAAGACGCAGAGCATCAGGCCCCAATTGAGCGTGCCGACCGCCTTCAGGAAGCCCTCCGTCTGTTGCGACAGCAGCATGGCGAAGGGCAGGAACAGGAACATGTAGACCGGGATGAAGACGGCGAACATGCCGTACCAGCCGTCCGCCACCCAGTAATACTGGACGGGGATCGACAGATAGGCCCAGAACAGCACCCGCCTGTCGGCCCGGCGCGTCGGGATCATCGACAGGTATTCCTTGAAGGCGAGGAAGCTGACCAGCGCGAACAGCACGATGGAGAGCGTGTGGCTCAGCAGGAAGGCGGCGGTGAACAGGGCGATCATGCCCCACCAGCTCGCCGTGCGGCTGACCAGCTCGGAATGGTCGCGCTCCGGCTGCAGGCGCTTCAACGCGAAGACGAGGATGCTGGCCACGATCAGGATGCCCCAGATGCCGGCGATGGCAAGCTGCAGCGGCGTCAAGCCGGAAAGCTGGGTCACGGGCGGCCCTCCCGGACCTCGGCAAGCGCCTTGCGGGCGCGGTTGAAGATGGTGAGGGCGGCCGGCAGCAGCGCGATCGCCAGCACCCAGGTGGCAAAGGCCGGGCCGACGATGCCAAGGCCCAGCAACAGGCCGAGCGTCCCGAACAGCACCGCCCGGTCGCTCTTGCCGAGCGGCCCGTCATAGCGCCGCGAGGCGCCGATCTGCACGCCGACGACGCCCATCATCTCGCTGATCACGGCCAGCAGGCACAGGCCGACCACCGCCACCGGCGAGACGCCGGGCACCAGCGCGAAGGGCAGGTAGAGCGCCAGGTCGGAGGCGACATCGCCGAGCTCGTTGAGCACGGCGCCGAGCGCCGATTGCTGGTGATGCTCGCGGGCCAGCATGCCGTCCATGGCGTTCAGCGCCATGCGGACGAACAGCACCAGCGGCAACAGCGCCAGCGGCAGTCCGGCCGCGGGCCATAGCGCGATGGCGAGGCCGGCGATCGCCGACAGGGCAAGCGCCGCCAGCGTCACCTGGTTGGCGGTGATGCCGGCGCTCGCCAGCCGGTGCACGAGCGGCCGCAACAGGTCCTGGAATCGGGACTTCAGGTCATAGACGGTGGCCATGGTCTCGCCGCTTGCGCTGAGGATCAGAGTTCGGTTCAGCCTGAACGTGAGACAAGCGCTTTTTCTCCCGTCGCGCAACGGGATAACCGGCGAAGCCACTCCCCTCGGCTTTCGCGAGCCGGTATAAGCGGCTGCAAGGATCCAGGTCGGAGACCCGCCCGCATGCCGATTGCCGCCTTTGGCGCCATCCATCTCGATACGATCGCCCATGCGGACCGCCGGATCCTGCGCGAAACCTCCACGCCGGCAGCACTTGCCATACGGCCCGGCGGCGTCGCCACCAATGTGGCGCGCGCGCTGGCTCGGCTCGGCTGCCGCGTGTCGCTGGCCGGCCGGCTGGGGCGCGAGGCGGAGGCCGACGGGCTGCTGGCGCACCTGGCGGGGGAAGGCGTGGACACCGGCGCCATCCGCCGCGCCGACCTGCCGAGCGGGCGCTATCTCGCCCTGCACGATCCCGACGGCACGCTGGCGGCGGCGGTCGTCGATGCCCGCATCACCGAGACGCTGGAGCCCGGCGCATTGCTGCCGCCGACCAAGGCGCAGGAGGTGGCCGGCTGCTGGTTTCTCGACGCCAACCTGCCGCAGCCGCTGCTGGTGGAGCTGGCCGAGGCGGCGGCAGGGCGGAGGCTGGCGGCCGACGCGGTGTCGCGGGCCAAGGCCGCGCGGCTTGCCCCGATCCTGCCGCGGGTCGATCTGCTGTTCTGCAACCGGGCGGAGGCCGCGGCCCTGCTCGGGCGCGACAGCGAACACGACGAGGGGCAGCAGGAGCCGGGCGATAGCGGGGCGGAGGTGGCAACCGCGCTGGTTACGGCCGGCGCAGGCGCCGTGGTGATGACCCGGGGCGCCGCGCCCGTGCTGCTGGCAACGCGCGGCGGCATCGACGAGATCTCGCTGACGACCCGCGAGGGCGCAGCCGCCCCGGCGCCGAGGATCGTCGACGTGACCGGCGCGGGCGATGCGCTGATCGCCGGCACTTTGGCCGGTCTCGAACATGGCCTCGCGCTCGCAGACGCGGTCGCGGCCGGCATGCGGGCCGCTGCCCTGACACTGGAAAGTCCCGGCGCGGTGGCCGGGACGCTGAACTGGCCGGCCATCGCGCCGAACGGCTAGGCGGCCGGCGGCGGGCGCCACCCTGTCATGCGCCACCCTGTCATGCATGGGGCGAGGGGCCGACGCCTCGACAGCGCCGCCGCGCCGGTCCTATAAGACGGTCCGCATCCGGCTGGACGCGGCAGAACGGAGTGACGTCGACATGCTGGGCAAGGACATCAACGGGCTGGGCCCGGTTCTGCGGTTGGAGGAGGAGGTCGCCGACGCGCTCGCCGAGGGGCGGGCGGTGGTGGCGCTGGAATCGACCATCATCACCCATGGCATGCCGTGGCCGAGGAATGTCGAGACCGCCCGCCAGGTCGAGGCCGATATCCGCGCCGGCGGCGCTGTGCCGGCGACGATCGCCGCTCTCGACGGCGTGCTGCATATCGGCCTGTCCGACGGGGCGCTGGAGCGGCTGGCCAGGGCCGAGGGCGTGATGAAGTGCTCGCGCGCCGACCTTGCCATCGCGCTTGTCACCGGCCGGCCCGGCTCGGCCACGGTCGCGGCGACAATGATGGCGGCCCATGCGGCCGGCATCGCGGTCTTCGCCACCGGCGGCATCGGCGGCGTGCATCGCGGCGCCGAGACCAGCTTCGACATCTCCGCCGATCTCGACGAACTCGCCCGCACCCCGGTCTGCGTGGTGGCGGCCGGCGCCAAGGCGCTGCTCGATCTGCCCAAGACGCTGGAAGTGCTGGAAACGCGCGGTGTGCCGGTGATCGCCCATGGGCAGGACGCCTTCCCGGCCTTCTGGTCGCGCGACAGCGGCCTTGCCGCGCCCTACCGCATGGATACGGCGGAGGAGATCGCGGATCTGCTGGCGCTGCGTGCCCGCATGGCGGGCCATGGCGGCGTGCTGGTCGCCAATCCGGTGCCGGAGGCCGACGAGATCCCGCCGGCCGAGATCGCATCCGTGATCGACCAGGCGGTGGCCGAGGCCACCGCACGCGGGGTCGGCGGCAAGGCGGTGACGCCCTTCGTGCTGGCGATGATCTATGAGCTGACCAGGGGCCGCAGCCTCGTCACCAACATCGCGCTGGTCCGCAACAATGCAAGGCTCGCGGCGCGGATCGCCGTTGCGCTCGCCGCGCGGGAGCAAGCAAGCCGCACCGGGCGTCTCGCCTCTGACGTGTAACTGCCGCATTTTATGTGCTTAACTCGCTGCGACCGGCAGACGGGGGGCGCCGAACGACCCATCCGCCGCCGATCGCCGCAGTCCAACGCGAGGCTGCCTCATCGCCCGGCGGGCGGCGACGGGGGCAAGACAGGAAGACAGAGGCCAAGATGGCGGAAACAGCTCAGACCGGACTTTCCCCGATGCAGTATCTCGACAAGGCCGTGGCGGCCCTGCGCGACATGGGCCTGATGCCCGACGGCACCGTCGAGGCGCCGATCAACGCGCTGCTGGAAAAGATCTCGGACCTGTCGCCGGACAGGATCGCGGTGATCACCCGCACGCTCGGCCAGGCGCAGACCTTCAACGAGGTGGTGCGCAACGAGATCCAGGCGATGTCGATCGGCGAGCGCTACGAGGCGATCACCGAGGCCTTCAACTCGATCCGCGACGACGCCAAGAGCATGGTCGACCAGCTTGCCGACGGCAAGATCTCCTTCATGGAGAACCTGTCCAACAAGTGGCGCGACATGACCCGCGGCACGATTTCCGACCGTTTCGGCAAGATCCGCCAGACCTATCTCGACGTCGCCCGCGACACCAAGGATCAGATCGAGCGCGAGCGGCGCATTCTGGAGGCCTATCGCGACTTCCGCGGCGCGCTGAAGCAGGCCGAGATCCTGGCGCTCGAAGTCCTGAACACCGCCACCGCCCGGCTCGAGGACACCAAGGCGGCGCTGGAGGCCGCCAACCGCGAGGTCGAGGCGCATGACGGCGCCGACGCCGCGGCCAAGGCGCGGCTGGAGTTCGCCCGCGACGAGAAGATGCGGGCGATGCAGGACGAAGAGAAGCGCTACCAGATCGCCAAGGATCTCTCCGACAACCTGACCATCGGCTACAACACGTCGGAAGTGATCATGGCGCGGCTGATGCAGACGACCAATGCCAAGGAGCGGGTCTATTCGCAGGCGATCAGCTTCTTCTCGACCAACGATTCCGTGCTCACCGCGCTCAATGCCTCCTTCACCGGCCTGCACGGCCTGCACGAATCGACCGAGGCGCTCAACGCCATGAAGGAAGGCGTGTCGAAGTCGCTGGAAACCCTGGCGGAAATCGGCGACGCGGTGCAGGAGGCGGCGCTCAAGGCCGGCTACGGCCCCACCGTGCAGGCCGCTGCCGTCAAGAAGCTGGTCGACTCGGTCATCAACTTCCAGGTCCATTCGCGCGAGATCATCAACGAGATGCGCGTCATGTCGACGAAGAACTCCGAAGAGATCCGCGACGCGGTGGAGGACGGCAAGCGCCGGCTTGCAAAGCTCGCCGCGCAGGGCAACATGCTCGGCGCCTGAGCCACCCGCAAGGGTACGGTATGATCACGACCGGTCGCGGGCTTCCGGGGCCGGTCCCGCCGCAACGGGCCGCAGGGGAACGCGTGCATGGCCTCCGACACCGCCTCGACCAGGGCGCCGCTCGACGAGTTGATGATGGCGATGGACGTGGTCGACACGCTGCGCCACGACGAACGCATCGCGCTGAAGGAACTGGGCTCGGACGAACGCGATGCCGCGATGATCCAGCGGCTGCGGGAGATCTATACGAGCCAGGGCATCGAGGTCTCCGACCGGATCCTGCGGGAGGGGGTCGAGAACCTCAAGCAGAACCGCTTCGTCTACAGCCCGCCGGCCGTCGGCTTCCAGCGGTTGCTGGCGCTGGTCTATGTGACGCGGCTGCGCTGGGCCAAGGCTATCCTGATCCTGCTGCTGCTGGCGGTAGCGGCGGTTCTTGCCTGGCGCTTCCTCGTCGTCGCCCCGCGCGAACAGGCTGCCGAGGCGCTGCGCATCGAACTGACGCAGACCCTGCCGACGCGGATCGCCGAGACGGTGCGCCGCATCGGCGAGGTCGCCGAGGAAACGGCCGCGCGCGAGCAGGCGGCGACGCTTGCCACCGCCGGCCAGGCGGCGCTTGCGGCCAACGACGCGGGCGCGGCGCGCAAGGCGCTCGCAGACCTTGCCGCGCTGGAGGCGCGCCTGTTGCAGGTCTACGACATCCGCATCGTGTCGCGTCCGGGCACGCCGACCGGCGTCACCCGCATCCCCGAGGCCAACACCTCGGCGCGCAACTACTACCTTGTTGTCGAGGCGGTGGCTCCGGACGGCACCGTGCTGCCGCAGAACGTCACCTCGGAGGAGGACGGGGCTCGCAAGACCGTCACCATCTGGGGCCAGCGGGTGCCGCAATCCACCTTCGACGCGGTGCGCCGCGACAAGGAGGAGGACGGGATCGTCAGCAACCCGGTGCTTGGCGTCAAGGCGCGCGGCCGCCTGCAGCCGGAGTGGCGGGCGCAGGTCGAGACGGGAGCGATCACGCAATGGTAGCCGAGGCTGAGGGTGCCGAGGCGACGGCCGGCGGGACACCGGCCGGCATGCGGGATACGGCAGGGGACAGGTTTTCATGGTGAGCGGACGTCAGACCCTCGGCTCCATCGAGCGGGCGCTCGGCGAAGTCCGGCAGGAGGAGGACCTTCTGCGGCGGCGCATCGACGACGCCATGCGCGAGATCAACGATCTGCGCACGGTCGAGTTGGAGGCCTTCCGCGAACTTGCCCGCTTCCGCCTGCGCGAAGGCGGCGACAAGGCGTTCGGCCTGCGCATCGACAAGGACGAGGCGGAAGCCCGGCGGCAGTTGGAGCAGCGCGAATTGGCCTTGTCGGCGCTGCGTGCCCAGCACGACACGCTGGTCCGCGACATTGCCGCCCTCACCGAGCAGCGCCGCCGCCTGACGCGTGAGCGCGATGCGGCAAGCGACCGGCTCGACGGCATCCTTGCCGCGGTGGACGAGAAACTCGCCGCCGATCCGGACTACACCGCGCAGCGCGCCGCGGCGGAGGCTGCCACCCGCACCGCCGAGGCGGCGCGGGCCAAGGCGCGCCAGGCGCAGGAGGACCGCGCCACAAAGAGCAAGGCCTATGAGGCCGACGCGTTGTTCCTCTATCTGTGGAAGCGCGGGTTCGGCACCTCGTCCTACCGTTCGGGCGGCATCATCCGCATGCTCGACCGCTGGGTGGCACGGCTGATCCGCTACGACGACGCGCGTCCCAACTACGCCATGCTGGTGGAGATCCCCGAGCGGCTCGCCGCCTATGCGAGCGACCGCGAGGCGGAGGCGCAGGCGGAGCAGGCGAAGCTCGGCAGCCTGTCGCGCCGGGCGGCGGCCGAGGTCGCCGGCGAGGATCTGGCCGCCACCATCGAGCGGGCGGAGGCCGAGATCGAGGACACCACCGCGGCGCTGGAGAAGCTGGAAGCGGAGCTGGAAGAGCTGGCAAAGCGCGAGCAGCCCTATCTTTCCGGCGAGGATTCCGAATTCCGCACCGCCGAGGAGGCCTTGCTGCGCTCGCTTCGGTCCGAGGAACTGTCGACCCTGTGGCAGGAGGCGCTGGCCACGCCCTCGCCCGAGGACGAGCGGATCGTCCGCCGCCTGCAGGATCTCGATGCCCGCATCGCCCTGCTCAACAGCACGACGGAGGACGACCAGCGCAACCTGCGCGATCTCGGCCGCCGGCGCGACGAACTCGCCAAGGTGACGCGGCAGTTCCGCCAGAAGCGCTACGACACTTGGGATTCCACCTTCGACGACGACAGCCTGACCGGCGTGCTGCTCGGCGAACTGGCCAAGGGCGCGCTGTCGGGGGCGGATTACTGGGCGCGGGCCGAGAAGTCGCGCAAGCGGCGCAAGCGCCATGGCGGCGGCGTCGGCTTTCCCGGCGGCATCGGCCTGCCGGGCTCCATGGGCGGCTCGGGAGGGAAATCGGGAGGCGGCTCAAGCGGGGGCTTCGGTGGCGGCGGCTTCGGCAGCGGCGGCTCTTTCGGCGGCGGTGGCTTCAAGACCGGAGACACGTTCTGACCGGCGACACGTTCTGACTGGCGACACGTTCTGACTGGCGGAAGGTTCGCCGGACCTGACGGGCGCCTGTCCCGGTCGTCGCGCTCCTCCCGGCGGATTGTTGTCTGACGAGACGCCGTTTCCGGCACACTTGTAGCCTGCGACCTGGGGCCGGAGCCGGAAGTTGCATTTTTGCCTGCATCGGCGCCGCAGTTGCGGTCAGGCCCATTCGCCGGGGTGCCGGCCCCCGCAGTCTTTGTTAACCTTGCTGGCGCAAGCTTGCGCTTGCGCGAAAGTTCCGCCGGTCCCCCTCCCGGGGCCGCCCGGATGTCCCGCCCGCCGTCCAGCCTGTCTGGGGGCGGGCCGTTCCAGCCTGCTTGGGGAATGCCGTAATGCTGTTCCGCCTGACCCTTGTCCTTCTTGCCGCCACGGCCCTTGCCTCCTGCCAGAGCCAGCGCCGTGTCCCGGTGACCCCGGTGGAGCCGCAACAGGCGGTGCTGACGGTGCCGGCGGGGGCCCAGTCGATCAGCGTCCGGGCCAATCCGGAGACGATCCGCCAGACCATCGTCGCCAATGCGACGGAGCGCGGCACGCCGATCGCCCAGAACCAGCCCAACATGGTGGTGCTGGAGCGTACGGTGACGGAGCCGAATCCGGCGCTCGACAGCGAATTCGGCCCGTCGGACAACGGCCCGCGCAGGTTCCGCATCCGCGTGCGCTTCCAGGGCACGGACTGCGACACGCTGGTGGTGCAGGACGTCGCGGTGATCAACAATGCCGGCACTGCGCTGGAGCAGGTCTTTACTCTCACCCAGCCGCAATACAACCCGCGCGACAGTCTTGTCGGCCTGAAGTCCAAGGCGGAAGCCGGCGGCCGCTGTATCTGACGCTGTATCTGACGCCGTTTCATCTGACCGGGGCGCCGGGGACCCGCCCGGCGACCTGTCGCCAGCGGCGGCTACGCAGGCCTGTCTGCGGCACTGCCTGCGGAGCAGGGCGCCCACCGGCGGCCCGCACCAGGCTCTCGGGCCGACGCGCAGGAGCAACGCCGAAGAGCCGCATGCGGGAGAACTCCCTGTTGTTGGAGCCCCAATGTTCACGCCTACCCGTCATTCAGCCGTTACCGGGCGAAGGCTAAAGGAGCCATTTTCCGAGAGGTAGCGATGCACGAACTCGATCACATCCTTGCGGCCGCCCTAAGCCTCGCCGAGTCTGCGGCGGGTCTCTCCGCTCAGGCGTGGCACAGCGACCTGGCGGTGACCTACAAATCCGATGGCTCATCGCTGACAGAAGCCGACCTGTCCATCGAGACGATGTGGCGGGAGCGGATACGGCAGCAGTTTCCGTCTCACGGCATTCTTGGCGAAGAATACGGTTTTGAAACCGGGAGAAGCGCTTTCACATGGGTTCTCGATCCGATTGATGGCACACGCCAGTTTGGAACCGGACTCTTGAACTTCGCGTCGCTGATCAGCGTATGCCGTGACGAAGCTCCGGTTCTGGGGATCATAGACATGCCTGTGCCAGGCGCGCGCTATGTCGCCGCAGAGGGGAAAGGCACGGTCTTCAGCGGTCGGCTCGTTCGAAGCAGCGGGAGGCGCGAACTTGATGAGGCTGTCATCAGTCTGGCGAATCCCGACAGTTTCAGAGGCGACAGCGCCTCGGGGTACCGACAGTTGTTGTCGACCGGAAGGGTGAGGGTGTTCGATGGCGGGGCACCCGCCTACGGCGCACTTTCACGTGGCCTGATAGATATCTGCCTTAATGGAGATGATCTGGATGCGTACGACATCTGCGCTTTGTGCCCGGTTGTGCAGGAAGCAGGCGGCGTGATCTCTGACTGGAAGGGGCGGCCCCTGTCGCTGACATCAAGTGGCGCCATTGTCGCATGCGCATCGCCAGAGCTTCACTCAGTGGTTTTGGACCAGCTACTGCTACCGGTGTGAACGGCAAATTCCACAGGCTTCGTCGCTTTCCATGAACTGGATTTTGCCGAACCGCCACATGGCCGAACCCCGGCAAGCCAGCCACCGAACTCGGCCGTGCGGCATAATCCAGCTTACGGCATAATGCGTCTTATGCCGATATCGGCATAACGGTCACTTGACCCGGCATCCATCGCGCCTCGACCGGGATCTTGGTCGCAAGAAGTGGGGCGATGAAGGCTACGCAATGGAGGAGTTGATCGCCGAACTCGGCGCCGCCGATGCGCAGCGCGCGGCGGATTCTCTCGGGGGCATGCAAAAAGCGCCAGCGGCGACACGCCGCCTCTCTCCCGCGTCTTCCCGGACGGCGCGCCAGCGCCGAGCCGGGATCGGGGAGCCCTGGTGCCAACGGTCTCACACCTGAGTGTTGCCACACACGCCCTCGGCTCCCCGGTCCCGGATCTCGCGTTGCTCGTCCGGGAAGGCGCCAAGGAGAGGCCGGCCATAAGCAAGGGCGGAAACGATGCGCGGGCCGATGCCTCACACACAGGCTGTCGTTCCGGCTCCGGCGAAGCCGGAGACCGGGAACCCGTAACCACAGGTCGTGCGGACCGAGCCGTTGGGCTGGCCGCAGAAGACCGGAGGCCTCCGCTGCTGCAAGACCGTCCGCCCCGGGACCGACGAGCCGAGGGCGTTCGCGGCAGCGGTGCGCCGGCCGCAGGCCAAGCTCCTCTCTTCCCCTCAAGGGGGAGGTGTCGGCGCCGCCGGCAGAGGGGGGAAAGCGCCAGCGGCGACATGCCGCCTCTCTCCCGCGTCCTCCCGGACGGCGCGCCAGCGCTGAGCCGGGATCGGGGAGCCCTGGTGCCAACGGTCTCACACCTGAGTGTTGCCACACACGCCCTCGGCTCCCCGGTCCCGGATCTCGCGTTGCTCGTCCGGGAAGGCGCCAAGGAGAGGCCGGCCGTAAGCAAGGGCGGAAACGATGCGCGGGCCGATGCCTCACACACAGGCTGTCGTGGTTGTGTGCGTCAAGTTCTGCGAATTGGGGCGGCCGTGAAGCTGATCATGCGGCCTACGGAGTTCGAGCTTCTTGTTCTCTCTGAGGTCGTCCATGTTGAGGTATCGGTTGGCCTCCATCCAGTTTTCGTTGGTTTCGGCGGCGCGCGCACAAGGCGCAGATATGACGGCCGAGAAAGCGGCCGACGTGCCCGGCCGCTGCTGCGCCACTTCGGGCAAGGCAAAGTGCGTCTGGGGGCAAGCCGCCGCCTATCCGGGCTCGGTTCAGCCTCTTCCGCTGTTCTCACCAACCGTTCCTGTCCGTGCTGCGTGGTCTCTGTGCTGCGTTGTCTCCGTCTCGCGCCGCGTCCTGGGTGCTCACTCGATACCTGCTCCCGTCTCCGATCTGCTGCCCGCCCGCAGTCCGCCCGTATCCCTGCGCGCCCTTGCGCGAAGATCCGGTCGGACACGGGCCGCTGCCGTCAGCGCCGGCTGCGACAAGCGACCCGGCGCTGACGGCAGACCAAACCGATTCTCCCGCCGCGGTGGCGCGCGGGGGCACCCGACATCCTATCGGAACACAAAAGGAACACTGTCCTATAAATCAAGTTCTATCAATAACTTGATCTCTCTTGTGCAGTGAGAACAAAACTGGTACAAAAGCGCAGTTTGAATCGCCGGGCGCGGCGTGAAATAAGGATGGTAGCCTCATGGCACAGAATTCACTCCGCTTGGTCGAAGGCATTCAGATGGACAAGAACAAGGCGCTCGACGCCGCCCTTTCGCAGATCGAACGCGCCTTCGGCAAGGGCTCCATCATGAAGATGGGGCAGGGCCAGGTGGTCGAGGTGCAGACCGTGTCGACCGGCTCGCTCGGCCTCGACATCGCGCTCGGCATCGGCGGCCTGCCGCGCGGCCGCATCGTCGAGATCTACGGGCCGGAATCGTCGGGCAAGACGACGCTGGCCCTGCACACCGTTGCCGAGGCCCAGAAGAAGGGCGGCATCTGCGCCTTCATCGATGCGGAGCATGCGCTGGATCCGATCTATGCGCGCAAGCTCGGCGTCAACATCGACGACCTGCTGATTTCCCAGCCGGACGCCGGCGAGCAGGCGCTGGAGATCGCCGACACGCTGGTGCGCTCGGGCGCCATCGACGTGCTGGTGGTCGACTCGGTCGCGGCCTTGACACCGAAGGCCGAACTCGACGGCGAGATGGGCGACAGCCTGCCGGGCATGCAGGCGCGGCTGATGAGCCAGGCGCTGCGCAAGCTGACCGCCTCGATCTCGCGCTCCAAGTGCATGGTCATCTTCATCAACCAGATCCGCATGAAGATCGGCGTGATGTTCGGCTCGCCCGAGACGACGACCGGCGGCAATGCGCTGAAATTCTACGCCTCCGTGCGCCTCGACATTCGCCGGATCGGATCGATCAAGGACCGCGACGAGGTGGTCGGCAACCAGACCCGCGTCAAGGTGGTGAAGAACAAGCTCGCCCCGCCGTTCCGCCAGGTCGAGTTCGACATCATCTATGGCGAGGGCGTCTCGAAGATGGGCGAACTCATCGATCTCGGCGTCAAGGGCGGCATCGTCGAGAAGTCCGGCGCCTGGTTCTCCTATAACAGCCAGCGGCTCGGCCAGGGCCGCGAAAACGCCAAGCAGTTCCTGCGCGACAACCCGGCGCTGGCCGACGAGATCGAATTGGCGATCCGGCAGAATGCCGGGCTGATCGCCGAGCGGATCACGGATCCTTTCTCCGAAACCGACGAGGACGGCGCCGCCGACGATTGATGTGATGCCGCCCGGCTCTTGTGCCGGGCGGCTCGCCTGACATGTGCCGGACAGGCATCCTGGAGCCCTTTCGGCCAATTCGAAGTCAATTCTGCTTCTCGATTGGAGCGGCGATCCGGCGTCGAAACGGTCGCCGCGCGATGCCTTCGCATCGGGCAAGATCCGATCGGCGTCGGGCGCCCACCAATGTCGGGCGCCCACCAATCGGAAGTCCTGCGGGACGGGCGATTTTGCGCCAATTCCGGCGCAAAGCCCCTTGTCCGTCTCCAGATACGGCCTGCGTGCCTTTGCTTGACCTTGTCACAAAATCGCTCCGTCAGAATGGCTCCGAATTGGCCGAAAGGGCTCTAGCCGCGTCAAGTGGGCACGGGAACCGGAGCGCAACATCGGCGCGGAGAAAAACGCCCTCCAGCCGTGTCTCGTCGCGGTCGCTGTCCTTGGCCGGCGAAGGGCGGCATGACGAGGGGGTGGATGACGGGGGGTGCATGACGGGGGGATTGAACTCCGGCCATCTTGAGCGTCAGCGCCGTGGCATCACCGCCGTGAAGGCGCCTCGCCCGGGCCGCCAGTCTCAGGTGATTGCCCTTGAGTGGCAGCCGCCGGCCTCCGTCCCCTTTGACTTCGCCCTTGGTCCTTCCGGGCGCCTTGTCCTCGCGTCGTGGGCATGCGGGGCGTGTCCTTCGTCAGCCGGACGCCTGCGCCTCCTCGATGTCCTTGACGACCTGCTCGATCAGGGGGCGCGACTGATCCGTCACGGCTGGCCAGGTGCGCACGCAGGTGACGAGTTCGCGCTTCTCCGCGGCCGTGATCTCGTGCGCGGTCAGGGTTGCGATGTAGACATGCGGCGGAGGATTCTTGCGGAAGCTCGAGATATAGGTCCGTGTCCCGGACCAAAAGCGGTTCTTGCATTCCCATCCCATGGCACATCTCCCGTTTCCGGTGCGGGTCTTCTGCGTGACAGCCATGCCGCGACTGTTCCACGTCGGGTGCACGGTTTCCATGCAGGAGAGTACGCAGGTCGGCGCCTGTACCGTACCGGGTGGGGCGGAGGCCTGATCAGGGAAGGCAAGCCGGGGCGGTGCGGGCGATACTGGACTTGTCGCCGGGGCAAAGCTAAAAGCGGCTCGAGATCTTGGACATGGCAGGACTTGGCGGGAACGCTGCGCGAGACGTCGCGGCAGGGTCGTCAGTCCAGGGAGCATTGGACGGCTTTATGAGCGGCGTAAACGAAATCCGGACTGCCTTTCTCGACTATTTCGGGCGCAACGGTCACGAGATCGTCGCATCGGGTCCGCTCGTGCCGC
The DNA here is from genome assembly GCF_900185725.1 of Stappia sp. TSB10P1A. GTDB lineage: Bacteria > Pseudomonadota > Alphaproteobacteria > Rhizobiales > Stappiaceae > Stappia. The sequence goes on from NZ_FYAU01000013.1 coordinate 21,525, forward strand.
GCAACGATCCGACGCTGATGTTCACCAATGCCGGCATGGTGCCGTTCAAGAACGTCTTCACCGGCCTTGAGAAGCGCGACTATCAGCGCGCGACGACCGCGCAGAAATGCGTGCGCGCCGGCGGCAAGCACAACGACCTCGACAATGTCGGCTACACCGCGCGCCATCATACGTTCTTCGAAATGCTCGGGAACTTCTCCTTCGGCGACTATTTCAAGGACCGGGCGATCGAACTCGCCTGGACCCTGATCACCAAGGAATTCGCCCTGCCGAAGGAGCGGCTGCTGGTCACCGTCTATGCCGAGGACGACGAGGCCTTCTCGCTGTGGAAGAAGATTGCCGGCCTGTCCGAGGACAAGATCATCCGCATCCCGACCTCGGACAATTTCTGGGCGATGGGCGATACCGGTCCCTGCGGTCCGTGCTCGGAGATCTTCTATGATCACGGCGATCACATCTGGGGCGGCCCTCCGGGGTCGCCGGACGAGGACGGCGACCGCTTCATCGAGATCTGGAATCTCGTCTTCATGCAGTACGAGCAACTGCCGGGCGAGCGCATCACCCTGCCGCGGCCGTCGATCGACACCGGCATGGGGCTGGAGCGCATCGCCGCCGTGCTGCAGGGCGTGCATGACAATTACGACATCGACCTGTTCCGGGCGCTGATCTCCGCCTCGGAAAACGCGGTCGGCGCCGAGGCGGAAGGGGCGCAGCGCGCCAGCCACCGGGTGATCGCCGATCACCTGCGCGCCGCGAGCTTCCTGATCGCCGACGGCGTGCTGCCGTCCAACGAAGGGCGGGGCTATGTGCTGCGCCGGATCATGCGCCGCGCCATGCGCCACGCCCATCTGCTGGGCGCCGAGGAGCCGCTGATGTGGCGCCTGGTGCCGACCCTGGTGCGCGAGATGGGCCGGGCCTATCCGGAGCTCGCCCGCGCCGAGGCGCTGATCACCGAGACCTTGAAGCTGGAGGAGCGCCGCTTCCGCAAGACGCTGGCGCGCGGCCTCACGCTGCTGGACGAGGCGAGCGCCGGTCTCGGCGAGGGCGCCGAGTTCGACGGCGAGACCGCGTTCAAGCTCTACGATACCTATGGCTTCCCGCTCGACCTGACGCAGGATGCCCTGCGTGCGCGCGGCGTCAGCGTCGATCTTGCCGCCTTCAACACCGCGATGGAGCGCCAGCGCGCCGAAGCGCGCGCCGCCTGGGCCGGCTCCGGCGAGGCGGCCACCGACACCGTGTGGTTCACGCTGAAGGAGCGCTGCGGCGCCACCGACTTCCTCGGCTACGATGCCGAGACCGCCGAGGGCGTCGTCGCCGCGATGGTGCGCGAGGGCGGCGAGGCGATGGAGCTGAAGCAGGGCGAGACCGGCTTCGTCGTGCTCAACCAGACGCCGTTCTACGGCGAGTCCGGCGGCCAGGTCGGCGACACGGGCCGCATGCGCGGCGAGGGCGGCGTCGAGCTCGAGGTCACCGACACCCAGAAGAAGGCCGACGGCCTCTTCGTCCACGAGGTGCGGGTTCTGTCGGGCAAGGTGACCGTCGGCCTGCCGCTGGAACTGCTGGTCGACGGGACGCGGCGCGGCTCGATCCGCGCCAATCACTCGGCCACCCACCTGGTGCACGAGGCGCTGCGCGAGGTGCTCGGCACCCATGTCGCGCAGAAGGGCTCGCTGGTCAGCCCGGAGCGGCTGCGCTTCGACTTCTCCCATCCCAAGCCGATGTCGGCGGAGGAACTGGCCGAGGTCGAGGAGATCGCCAACCAGATCGTGCTGCAGAACGCCGCGGTCGAGACCCGGCTGATGGGCGTCGACGAGGCGATCGAGGAGGGCGCGATGGCGCTCTTCGGCGAGAAATACGGCGACGAGGTGCGCGTCGTCTCGATGGGCCGGGCGCTGCGCGGCGACAAGGCGGGCAAGACCTATTCGCTGGAACTGTGCGGCGGCACCCATGTGTCGCGCACCGGCGATATCGGCCTCGTCACACTGGTGAACGAGGGCGCGGTTGCCGCCGGCGTGCGCCGCATCGAGGCGCTGACCGGGGCGGCCGCCCGCCGGCATCTCGCCGGGCAGGACGCGCGGGTGCGCGAGATCGCCTCGGTGCTGAAGTCAGGCCAGGCGGAGGTGACCGAGCGCGTCGCGGCGCTGGTGGAGGACAAGCGCCGGCTGGAGCGCGAGCTTGCCGACACGCGCAAGAAGCTCGCCATGGGCGGCGGCGCCGGCGAGGGCGACAAGGGCCTGCGCGAGATCGGCGGCGTCAAGCTGATGGCGCGCATCGTCGAGGGGCTGAACCCGAAGGATCTCAAGGGCCTTGCCGATGACGCCAAGGGCCAGATCGGCTCAGGCATCGTCGTGCTGGTCAATGCCTCGGACGACAACAAGGCGGCGATCGTCGTCGGCGTCACGGATGATCTGACCAGCCGGTTCAATGCGGTCGAGCTGGTGAAGCTCGGCTCGGAGGTGCTGGGCGGGCGCGGCGGCGGCGGCCGACCGGACATGGCCCAGGCCGGCGGTACCGACGCCTCGCAGGCGGAGGCGGCGGTTGCCGCGATCGCGGCGGCGCTGGAAACGGCCGCGCCGGCCGAGGCCTGATCCCATGGCGACCGGTCGCGACCCTCTTTGCGAAGGGGCTGGCGACCCGGTGGGCATGGCAGAAGTCGGGCCACGCGCAACCGACGACAAGTCCGCGTCGGCGGGCCTGCTCGCGCGGGGCCGCCGGCGTGTCTATCGCTGGCTGGAGCTCGGCTCGGCCGGCGACCGTCAGGGGCGCTGGTTCGACCGGCTGCTGATCCTGCTGGTGGTTGCGGCGGTGGCCCTCGTGGCGCTGGAGACGGTGCCCTCGCTCGCCGCAGAGTGGGGCGACCGGTTCTCGCTTGCCGAGCGGATCATCGGCGCTGTTTTTCTCGCCGAGTATCTCGCGCGGCTGTGGGTGGCCGATCTGCACCCGCCTTTTCGGCACTATTCGCCGGCGGGCGCGCGGCTGCGCTATGCCCTGCAGCCTGCGGCCATCATCGATCTGCTGGCGGTGCTGCCTTTCGTTCTCGGGCTGCTGTTCGTGCCGGCGGACTTCAAGGTGATGGTGCTGCTGCGGTTTGCCCGCTTTTTCAAGCTGGCGCGCTATTCGCCGGCCTTGCGCTCGCTGACCAATGCGCTGCTGTCGGAGCGGCATGCGATCGGCGCCAGTCTGCTGATCATTTTCGGCGTGGTGATGCTGGCGGCGACCGCCATGTACATGGTCGAGCGGGAGGTGCAACCGCAAGCCTTCGGCACGATCCCCGATGCGGTCTGGTGGGCGATGACCACGGTGACGACGGTGGGCTATGGCGATGTGGTGCCGGTGACGCCGACGGGAAAGGTGCTTGGCGGGCTGGTGATGCTGCTCGGCTACGGGCTGCTGGCGCTGCCGGTCGGCATCGTCGCCACCGCCTTCGCGCGCGAGATCCACTCGCGCGACTTCGCGGTCACCTGGGGCATGGTGGCACGGGTGCCGCTGTTCCAGGACCTGCGGGCGGCCGACATTGCCGAGATCGCGCGGCTGCTGCGCGGCCAGTCGGTTTCGGCCGGCCAGGTGATCAGCCGGCGCGGCGAACCGGCAAGCAGCATGTATTTCATCGCCTCCGGCCTCGTCGAGGTGACGCTGGGCCAGACCCGCGCGCATCTTGGCGAGGGCGGTTTCTTCGGCGAGATGGCGGTGCTGGGGGATCGCCAGCGCGTGGCGACCGTCACGGCGGAAAGCGACGCGCGGCTGCTGGTGCTCGAGGCCCAGGACCTGCACGCGCTTATGGCGCGCAAGTCCGATCTTGCGCGGCGGATCCTGGACGAGGTGCGGCAGCGGCGCGGCGCTCCCAGCGGGGACATTCTGGCGGAGGAGGTCGCCGAGGCCGAGGACATGGAGCGCGCGGATGCGGCCGGCGCGGACGAGACGCTGCCGGACCTGTTTTCCGACCTGCCGGAGGCGGCGGGGCCAGACACCCGAACCTGAGCTCCCTCACATTTCGCGGCAGGCGCCTCAGTTCAGCGCAACGGGCCGGGTGCGCCCGGCGATCCGGGTTTGCGGCAGCCGCTTGCGGCCGATCGCGGCAAGCAGCAGCAATTTTGTCGTGCGGGCCAGCCGGTGCAGGGCCGGGCGGTCCCTGAGCCACAGGCGCAGGGCGATCCGGGCCTTGACGGCGGCGAGATAGGCTGCCCCTTTCAGGCTGGCGGAGGCGGCGAGCGCCTTGACCGCCCGGTGGCGGCCGCCGAACCGCTCCTTGTAGTCATAGCTGCCGGCGCCGAAGTCATAGAGGCCGAAGCCGTGCCGCGCCGCCCATTCGATCTCCAGGATCGTGGCGATGAGCCCCGGCGAGTGCTTGCGATAGGGGCCGTCGTCCAGCGAGCAGAGGATGCCGGTGACGACGCCCTGGTGGCAGAAGCAATAGCTGGTGGCGAGCCAGGTGTCGTCCACCTTGAGCCCGAGAACCAGGACCTTGTCGCTCGCGCAGCCGGCCAGCGCCAGGCGGCGATAGTGAGCGTAGACCGCCGGATCCTGAAACAGGTCGGCGATGCCGAAGGCCGACAGACGCTGCCGGCGCTGGCGCGCCATCACTCCGAGCACCTGGTCGATCTGGCCGGGGCTGCGGGCCTCGACGATCTCGAAGCCGGGCAGCTTTTCAAGCTTCGCCCGCTGCTTGGCCATTTTCGCATAGAGCGAGTGGTTGCGCCGCGCCCGCTCCAGGCTTTCCGGGTCGAGGTCGATGCGCGAGGCGCCTTCGCCGATCTCGATCAGCTTGCTCTCGCTCCACAGGGGATTGGGCACGCCGCGAAACTCGCGGATGACCTTGCCCAGCAGCAGCGCGTCATGCGGCGGCAGGGCGGCGAGGAAGACCTCGCGCATGGCGGCGAAGAGCCGCGGATCGGCGCAGGCCTTCCGGTCGACCAGCGGGAAGTGGTAGTCGACGACGCCGCAATCGAGGAAGCCGAGGCGGCGGACGCCGAAGCGGGTGTCGGCGACAAGCGGCACGATCATCAGCGGCGCGCCGGTCCGCGCCTCGACGATCGCGATATAGACGGGGCTGCCGTGCCTCTCCGGCAGGACGCCGTCCTCCAGCGAGCGGACGAAGTCCAGCGAGAGGAAGGCGGTCGAGCAGCCCTCCGCCTCCAGCGTTGTCCACAGCGCGGCGAGGTCGGCATCGTGGACCGTGTCGAACCGGCGGGCGAGTGGCCGGGCGGCTTGCGCCATGCCTCAGCCTCCCTTCCCGGACCGCAGCAGGCGCGAGCCGAGGCCGGTCTTGCGGCAGGCATAGGCGAAGGCCGCCTTGCTCCAGAAGCCGGCGCCGCTGGTGGCGCGTGAGCGCGGCCGGAGGCCGAGGCCGTGGCGCAGCACGCCATTGGCATAGTTGAGCGCGAAATGACGGCGGGTCTTGCGGGTGTGATATTCCACCGTCGCCGAAACGTTGAGGCTGTCGCCGTTGACCACGCGGTGCGGCCAGTTGAGCGGCCAGAACAGCGCGGTGCCGGGCGTCAGGTCGATCACGGTCGCGGCCTCGTCGAAGCTCGGGTCGTAGCTGATCTCCTCGGCGGTGACGGCGGTCACCACGCGCTCCAGTTCCTCGGGCTTGAGATAGGGTTCGCGGCCGGGATAGAGCCAGATGCGCTTTTCGCCGCGAATGTGGATCAGGCCCTGGCCGGGCACGTCGGCATGGTAGTAGACGCGGGCGCGCGGCGAGGAGATCAGGACGCCGATCTGGCGGTTGTAGCTGTCGAGGCCGGGCACGGCCGCGTCGATCTGGTCCATGATGCCGTCGATCAGCCGCTGGTAGCGGGCATCGCGCCCGCCGACATGGCCGATATTGACCCACAGCGCACCGCTGCGCACGGCCTCGAACAGGCCGTGCGGGTCGTTGGCGGACAGGTCGCTGCGGCGCCAGCGGCTCTTGTCCTCGACGCTGGTGTCCATCGTGGCGATCTCGCGCACGGCATCCGGGTTGTTGGCGACGAGTTCGGCCAGCGCCTCGTCCGAGAACAGCGGGTTGCCGGGAAGGTCATGGGTGACGCGAACGATCTCCCGGTCCCAGAGTTCCGCGATGTCTTGGGGAAGTCCCAGTGTCGTCATTGCTCCCTCTCCACCAATTCCGACTTTGGCGGAGGATGCAGTGTACAGGTGAAGATCGGGTCAACCGGGGCGCGTTGCGCTCGGCAAATCTGTCAATTTCTCCGCATGGTAAACGCTGGATTATGGCAGCAGGCCGCGCGGGATCTGGCGATAGAGCGGATTGCCGTCCCAGAAGGCGTCGGTCGGGCCGACGGCGTAATCGACGATGTTCCAGCGGCCATTGGCGCGCACCAGCAGCGCATAGGTGCGCAGGCCGTCCATGTACTCGGCGTCCTCGCCATAGATGGTGGCGGCCGGATCGATCGGGGCGCCGCCGGGGCGCTGCGGATCGACGATCGCGAAGGCCCAGTCGCCGGAGACCCTGAGCCGGACGACCATGAATTCGACCGGCGCGCCGGTGCGCACCTCGACCAGCGGGCGGATCGCGTCCATCAGCGCGGCGCGCTCGGGCGTGCCGCGGGCCGGCTCGCGCGCACCCTGCGCGGCGGCGGGAAGGGCGAGGGCGAGAAGGGTGATGGCGGCGGCGAGAAGACGGGGCAGTCCGGCGGCAAACGCGGTCATCGGGAAGACTCCGAAGCAGTGAGAGAGTGGCGCCATGGTAATCGGTCCCGCGCGCCAAGTCGCGGTGTCCTTGCGCTCGCGGGCATCAACAGGGCAAGGGGGGCCGAAATGCAGAAAGGCGCCCGCGAGGGGCGCCTTTCGCGTGTCGTCGCAAGGGCTTGACGGCTCAGGCGGCCATCGCCGACTTCAGGTTCTCGTCGATCTTGTCGAGGAAGCCGTTGGTCGTCAGCCACTTCTGGTCCGGGCCGACCAGCAGCGCCAGGTCCTTGGTCATGAAGCCGGCCTCGACGGTGTCGATGCAGACCTTCTCCAGGGTCGCGGCGAAGTTGGCGAGGTCCTGGTTGTCGTCGAGCTTGGCCCGGTGAGCGAGGCCGCGGGTCCAGGCGAAGATCGAGGCGATCGGGTTGGTCGAGGTCTCCTCGCCGCGCTGGTGCTGGCGGTAGTGGCGGGTGACGGTGCCGTGGGCGGCTTCCGCCTCCACCGTCTGCCCGTCCGGCGTCATCAGCACCGAGGTCATCAGGCCGAGCGAGCCGAACCCTTGCGCGACGATGTCGGACTGCACGTCGCCGTCATAGTTCTTGCAGGCCCAGACATAGCCGCCCGACCACTTCAGCGCGGCGGCGACCATGTCGTCGATCAGGCGGTGCTCGTACCAGATCTTCTTGGCTTCGAAGGCCGACTTGAACTCGGCGTCGAACACCTCCTGGAAGATGTCCTTGAAGCGCCCGTCATAGGCCTTGAGGATGGTGTTCTTGGTCGACAGGTAGCACGGCACGCCGCGCTGCAGGGCGTAGTTCATCGAGGCGCGGGCGAAGTCGCGGATCGAATCGTCGAGGTTGTACATCGCCATGGCGACGCCGGCGGAGGGAGCGTCGAACACTTCGTGCTCGATGGTGGTGCCGTCCTCGCCGACGAACTTGACCGTCAGCTTGCCCTTGCCGGGGAAGCGGAAGTCGGTGGCGCGGTACTGGTCGCCGAAGGCATGGCGGCCGACGATGATCGGCTGGGTCCAGCCCGGCACCAGACGCGGAACGTTCTGCATGATGATCGGCTCGCGGAAGATCACGCCGCCGAGGATGTTGCGGATCGTGCCGTTCGGCGAGCGCCACATCTTCTTGAGGCCGAACTCCTCGACGCGGGCCTCGTCCGGGGTGATCGTCGCGCATTTCACGCCGACGCCGTACTGCTTGATGGCATTGGCCGCATCGACGGTGATCTGGTCGTCCGTCTCGTCGCGCTTCTCGATCGAGAGGTCGTAATACTTCAGGTCGATGTCGAGATAGGGGTGGATCAGCTTGTCCTTGATGAACTGCCAGATGATCCTGGTCATCTCGTCGCCGTCGAGTTCGACAACCGGATTGACAACCTTAATCTTCGCCATGTGCAGATGACCTCGCGTCTTGGGTGGCTTTCGCGCCTCATGCGCCCGAACCTGCCGGCCCTGCCGGGCGCCTGCCGTCGCAGGTTGGCGCCGCCGGTCAAGGATGCCGCGCGGCCCCTATAGCAAAGGGCCGGCCAAACGGAAAGCCAACCATTCGTCAAACTGCCCTTCGGCTGCAATCCAGGCGGCCGGAAACCATATCGGGCGATGCAACCGCCAGGCCCTTGCGAGAAGTGCCTATTCGGCGCATATCCTCCTGTCAAAGATTCGGAGGGAGCCCTTTGCAAGTGGAACGGATGCAAGGTCCGATGACGCGCTGGCGGCATGCCGGCCGCAAGGGGTTGGGCGGTGTCGTTGCGGCTCTCGCGCTCATTGCGGGCCTTGCGATGCCGCCGCTAGGTGCGCCCGCGCTGGCCGACAGCGGGCCGGTGCTGGTGGTCAGCGGCGCGCTGGAAGGCGGGGCGCCGGTCGGCTTCACCCGCGCGGAACTGGAAGCGCTCGGCATGACGGCGGTGTCCACCGAGACGCCCTGGCTCTCCGAGGCGGCCGTGTTCGAGGGGCCGCTGCTGCGCGATCTGCTGGCCCGCGTCGGCGCCCGCGGCGCGTGGATCGAGGCGGTTGCGCTCAACAAGTACCGGGTGACCATCCCGGTCTCCGACGCGCTCGACCACGACGTGATTCTCGCCATGCGGGTCAACGGCAAGGAGATGAGCATCCGCGATCGCGGGCCGCTGTGGCTGATCTATCCCTGGTCCGACCGGGAGGAACTGCGCCGGGAGCTCTACTATTCGCGTTCGATCTGGCAGATCCGCGAAATCATAGTAGTGGATTCACGATCCGAATAGTTCTGGTTGAAATCGGCCTTCCCTCGGTTCCGCGACGCTTGTAAGCTTGCGGTTCGGCTTCGGCTTGCGCCGGGCGCGGGAAACGGGAGCGGATCGCGGCGATGGATCTCAGCGCAAGATGGGTGCGGACGCTTTACGTCGCGCTGATGATCGGCCTCACAATCATCAGCGCCTCGCTCTTCTTCGTGGTGTCCACCCTCAATCGCCAGAACAGCGAGGACCGCTCCGAATACCGGCAGAGCCTGATCTGGTACACGGCGCAGCTCGTCGTCGAGTATCAGGACCTGATGCACGCGCTCAACACGATGATCGTGCATGGCGGGGCGCCCGAACATGCGCAGGAAGTGACCGCGCGCTTCGACATCCTGTGGAGCCGGGCGATGCGCCTTGGCGAGGGCGAGGCGGGGCAGGAGCTGGTGCGGGTCGACGGCTCGGTGCCGCTGATGGGCGACCTGGAGGCGGTGCTGCGCGACTCCGACCCGGCGATGCCGGCGATTGCCGCCGGCGATGTCGCGGCCGCGCGCAAGCTGCGCGACGACTTCTCCGGCCTGCAGGCAACGCTCGATTCCTTCCGCTCGGCGGTCTACCGGCTGCAGCTCGACGCGGCCTCGCGCCAGCGCGCGGCGCTGCAGCGCACGGTCAATCTGGTGGTGGTGCTGATCCTCGGCCTGCTGGTCGCCGGCAGTTCCATGGGTCTGCTCCTGCTGCGCGACCGCAGCCGGCTGATGCGGCTGCAGGCGCAACTGGAGCGGCGGGTGGCCGAGCGCACCAGCGAGCTTGCCCAGGCCAATGCGGATCTGCGGCTGGCGAACGAGCGGCTGACCCAGTTCAACAATCTCGCCTCGCACGATCTCAAGGAACCGGTGCGCAAGATCACCGTGTTCAGCGACCTGCTGCTGGAGGGGGTCGCCAACAAGGACCGCGAGACCATCGACTACGCGGCCAATGTGATGAAGACCTCGGCCGGCCGGGCGAAGACGCTGATCTCCAACCTTTTGAATTATTCGGCCGCCTCCGACCGGGAGCTGTCGCGTGAGGCGGTGCCGCTGGCGCAACTTGTGGACCAGGTGCGCGACAACCTGTCGGAGCTGATCCGCGAGAACGGCGCCAAGGTCGTGCTGCATGACACCGATGCGCTGCTGAGCGGCGATCCGGTGTTCCTGGAGCAGTTGTTCCAGAACCTCATTGGCAATGCCATCAAGTTCCGCCATCCCGACCGCGCGCCGGTGGTCGAGGTGCTCGCCGAGCGGCTGGCCAGCGGGGCGACGGCGAGCGTCACCATCCGCGACAACGGCATCGGCTTCGACATGCAGCACAAGGCGCAGGTGTTCGAGCCGTTCCGCCGGCTGCATTCGCGCGACCGCTATTCCGGCACCGGCATGGGCCTTGCCATCTGCCAGGCCATCGCCCGCCGTCATGGCTGGGATATCGACGCGGTCAGCGTGCCGGGCGAGGGCTCCGCGTTCCGCATCGACTTCATGGCCGGCGCCGGCAAAGGGGCTGGAGACGGCCGCCGGCCCGGCATGGTCGAGGCCGCCGAGTAGTCCGGCCGCGGGCTTTTCCCTTCCCTTGGCCGTCTCCTCTGGCGGTCTCTTTCCCGCCCTTCCTGAGGGGCTTCGGCTGTCCCTTCCGCTCAGGCGGACAGACGCTTCAGGCGGGCCGGGGCTTCAGGCGGACAGACGCTGGCCGAGGGCGCGCGCGGCGAGCGCGATGGCGATGAAGCTCCAGCCGTTGATCAGCACCGAGACGCCGGCGAGCAGGCCGAGCACCCAGACGGCGGAGGAGGGGAACTCGAACCAGATGCACAGGCCGGCAATCGCCGAGACGATACCGGCGGTGAGCACCCAGCCCCAGCCGTCATGCGGGCGGATCTTCATCGCCAGCAGGATCTGGGCGATACCCTGCGCCAGCAGGATCGCCGCGACGACGAGGGTCAGCGCCGCCGCGCCGATCACCGGGTTGAAATAGACGGCGATGCCGCCGGCCAGCGCGATGGCGCCGGTCGTAATGTTCCAGATGAAGCCGCCCCAGCCGGGAACGGAGAAGGCATGCCAGATCTGAACGGCGCCGCCGACGGCGAAGACGATGGCGATGACCAGCGTCACGGCGATGGAACTGGCGAGCGGCAGCGCGATCATCAGCGCCCCGCCGATCACCAGGACGATGCCGAGGGCGAGAAACCAGCCCCATTTCTGGCGGACGGCTTCGGTGACGGGGAGGGAGGGTGCGTCGGTCATGGCGGGATCCTGTCGTCTGCGTCTTGGAGAGGGCGAGCGGTCGGCCTTGGGACGGGCGGAAGGTTCGCCTTGCGAGCGGGGCCGTCCGGGCAGGCGCCCGGCCTGACGGCCCGAACGCGATTTCAACCCCCGATATGTGAAGCTATCGTAACCGGGCGGGCGGTTCGACGGGATTTTGCGCCCCTTGGCCGGGTCGCCGTCGCCGGGCGCTGGAAAAGCCGCGCGGATTGGGCTATCTCGCCCGCCATGACACGCAATTCGACCATCGACCCGGCGGCCAGGGTCACCGACCTGCCGCCGCCCTGCATCATCCTGTGCGAGCCGCAGCTTGGCGAGAACATCGGCACGGCAGCCCGCGCCATGGCCAATTTCGGCCTGCGCGAGTTGCGCCTGGTCAATCCGCGCGACGGCTGGCCGAGCGAGAAGGCGCGGGCGGCGGCAAGCCGCGCCGACCATGTGATCGAGGCGGTACAGGTGTTCGACAGCCTCGAGGCGGCGGTCGCCGATCTCGGCTTCGTCTTCGCCACCACGGCGCGCTCGCGCGAGATCGCCAAGCCGGTGCGCGGCCCCGACGAGGCGGCGGTGACGGCGACGCGGCTCGGCGCCGGCGGCACCCGCACCGGCTATCTGTTCGGGCGCGAGCGCTGGGGCCTCAACAACGACGAGGTGGCGCTCGCCGACGAGATCGTCACCCTGCCGGTCGACCCGGACTTCGCCTCGCTCAACATCGCCCAGGCGGTGCTGGTCTGCGCCTATGAATGGCGACTGAAGGCGAATGACGGGGCGCTGCCCTTCCGTCTCGACGAGGAGCAGAACCCGCCGGCCAGCAAGGACGACCTCGTGCGCCTGTTCCAGCATCTGGAAGGGGCGCTCGACACGGTCAACTTCTTCCGGCCGCTGGAGAAGCGACCCTCGATGGTCCGCAACCTGCGCAACATCCTTCAAAAAGCCTCACTCACCGATCAGGAGGTGAAGACCCTGCGCGGGGTGGTGGCAGCGCTCGAAGGCCGCTCGACCCGCCCGCGCGGCTGACGGGGGCAGACCATGGCGGAACCGGCTCCGGTTCTGGTTTTCGACAGCGGCATCGGCGGCCTCACGGTCGCCCGCGAGATCCGGCGGCTGCTGCCGGGCTTGCCGCTGGTCTATGCGGCGGACGATGCCGGCTTTCCCTATGGCGCCTGGCAGGCGGAGGCGCTGACGCGCCACTGCACCGGCGTGGTGACGCGGCTGGCCGGCGCGTTGCGCCCGGCCGCCGTGGTCATTGCCTGCAACACCGCCTCGACGCTTGTTCTTCCCCCCTTGCGGGCGGCGCTCGACATTCCGATCGTCGGCACCGTGCCGGCGATCAAGCCGGCGGCCGAGCGCACCCGCTCGGGCCTTGTCAGCGTGCTGGCGACGCCGGGTACGGTGACGCGCGACTACACGTTCGACCTGATCCACCGTTTCGCGCCGGATGTCGCGGTGACGCTGGTCGGCGCGCGGCGCCTTGCCGGGCTTGCCGAGGAGGCGCTGCTGCGCGGGCGGCTCGATGCGGACCTGCTGGCGGCCGAACTCGCTCCCTGTTTCGTGGAAAAGGGCGGCCGGCGCACGGATGTGGTGGTGCTGGCCTGCACGCATTTTCCGCTGCTGGCGGAGCGGATGGCCGAGATCGCGCCCTGGCCGGTGGACTGGCTCGACCCGGCGCCGGCCATCGCCCGCCGGCTGCGCGACGTGCTCCTCGCCAGCGGGGCGGCGACCGGCGAGGGGCTGCTTGCTGCGCCGGTGCGGATGCTGGCGACGTCGGGAGCGGATCTTTCCGCCGCGCTCGGCCTGCTGTCGGGGCAAACGCTGGCGATTTCCGGCGTGGAGGCGGCATCGAGCGTTTGACTCGAAGGCGGCTTTGGAGTAGGCATCCTCTCGCTTTGCGGGCCCTGTCGGCCCGCTTTGCATTTCACGCAACCGTGGAGCCCCGCGCCGGCGCCGTTGGCCGGGGGTCCTGTCGCCTGTTTCGCCGCTTTGCGGAAAAGCAGGAGAGGAGGTCGCGTTTCCTTGCAAGAAGGCAAACAACGAGGGAACCGCGCATGTCGAAGCGCCATGGTGTAAAGTACAAGATTGACCGCCGGATGGGCGAGAACATCTGGGGTCGTCCGAAGTCTCCGGCCAACCGCCGCGAGTACGGCCCGGGCCAGCACGGCCAGCGCCGCAAGGGCAAGCTCTCCGACTTCGGCGTGCAGCTCCGCGCCAAGCAGAAGCTCAAGGGCTACTACGGCAACATCTCCGAGAAGCAGTTCCACAAGATCTACGTGGAAGCCTCGCGGATGAAGGGCGACACGTCGGAGAACCTGATCGGCCTGCTCGAGCGCCGTCTCGACGCCATCATCTACCGCGCGAAGTTCGTTCCGACCGTCTTCGCCGCCCGCCAGTTCGTCAACCACGGTCACGTCAAGGTCAACGGCCGCCGCGTCAACATCGCGAGCTACCGCTGCAACCCGGGCGATCTGATCGAGGTCCGCGAGAAGTCGCGCCAGCTCGTCACCGTGCTCGAGGCCGTGCAGTTGGCCGAGCGCGACGTGCCGGACTATATCGCCGCCGACCACAGCAAGATGACCGCGACCTTCGCGCGCGTCCCGACGCTGACCGACGTGCCGTATCCGGTCCAGATGGAACCGAACCTGATCGTCGAGTTCTACTCGCGCTGATTTTTGAAAAAGTCCGCCAGGCCTTTGAGGGGCGCGCCCTTTTGTTTTTGTGAGGAGCGCGCCCCTTTGCTTTTATGGGGACGCGGCTTTCCGCTTGGCGCTGGCGGCGCGAGGCGCTATTCCAGCGGGATCATCGACCCTCCCGTTTCAGCCAGCCGGGGCGCGCGCCAGCCATGACCGACCTTGCCGACCCTGTGGAGAGCGACGTTCCCGCGCTCTATCGCAACGCGCCGTCCTCGGTCGGCTTCAAGAAGCTGCGCAAGCGGCTGCTGCGCGAGACGCGCGAGACCATCGCCCGCCACGCCATGGTCGAGGCGAGCGGCGCGCGGCCGCGCTGGCTGGTCTGCCTGTCGGGCGGCAAGGACAGCTACACGCTGCTCGCCGTTCTGCTGGAGCTGCAATGGCGCGGGCTGCTGCCGGTCGATCTGCTGGCCTGCAATCTCGACCAGGGCCAGCCGGGCTTTCCCTCGCATGTGCTGCCGCAGTTCCTGAGCGACAACGGCATCCCGCACCGGATCGTGCGGCAGGACACCTATTCCATCGTCACCTCGAAGATCCCGCAAGGGCGCACCTATTGCTCGCTGTGCTCGCGGCTGCGCCGGGGCCTGCTCTACCGCACGGCGCGCGAGGAAGGCTGCCAGGCGGTGGTGCTCGGCCATCACCGCGAGGATGCGCTGGAAACCCTGTTCATGAACCTCTTCCATGGCGGGCGGCTGTCGGCGATGCCGGCGAAGCTGGTCAATGACGACGGCGACCTGATGGTGCTGCGGCCGCTGATCGCCTGCGCCGAGGACGATATCGCCCGCTTTGCCCGCGCCATGGCGTTCCCGATCATCCCCTGCGACCTGTGCGGCAGCCAGGACGGGCTGCAGCGGGCCGAGGTGAAGCGCATGCTGCAGGCCTGGGAGCAGGAGAGCCCCGGCCGGCTCGCCACCATGGCGAAGGCGCTGACGCAGGTCCGCCCGTCGCATCTGCACGATCTCTCGCTGTTCGATTTCGCCGGGCTCCGCCCCGGCTTGGCCGAGGCCCCGGTGTCCGCCGGCGAGGCGGAGGAGCCCTGCGCTGCCGGCCTTGCCATGACACGGACGCTGTTCGCCGCCGAATAACCGCCCCATTCAGAGCGCTGCCCGCGCCGGGGGGACCGTCTCCCGGCCGCCGGCAGCGCTTTCCCTGCGCCGGCCGCGGCGCGACCCGACCCGATCCGGACCCGACCATGACCAGCCTTCGCCCCTGCGGCATCGACTTCGGCACGTCCAACTCCACCGCCTCGCAGCTCCTGGGCGACGGCACGGCGCGGCTGCTGCCGCTGGAGGGCGACAGCGTGGTGCTGCCGAGCACGATCTTCTTCTCCTTCGAGGACACGCATGTGCGCTTCGGCCGCGATGCGGTCGCCGCCTATGTGGAAGGCATCGAGGGGCGGTTGATGCGGGCGCTGAAGAGCGTGCTCGGCTCCAGCACGATGAGCGAGAAGACGACGATCCGGGCGCAGCGCTGGACCTTCGGCGAGATCATCGGCCTTTATCTGTCGCAGGTGAAGCACCGGGCCGAGCAGGCGGCGGGCCATGCCTTCGACGCGGTGGTGCTGGGCCGCCCGGTGCGCTTCGTCGACGACAATGACGCGGCCGACCGCCGCGCGGAAGGCGAGCTGGAGGCCATCGCCCGCAAGGCCGGTTTTGCCTCCGTCGCCTTCCAGTTCGAGCCGATCGCCGCCGCGCTCGATTATGAGCGCGCGGTGACGCGCGAGGAACTGGCGGTGATCGTCGACCTTGGCGGCGGCACCTCGGATTTCGCGGTGGTGCGCGTCTCGCCGGAGCGGCGGGGCAAGGTCGACCGGCGCGAGGACATTCTCGCCAGCACCGGCATTCATATCGGCGGCACGGATTTCGACCGGCTCTTGAGCCTTGCCCGGGTGATGCCGGAGCTCGGCTATGGCACGCGCTCGCGCGATCCGCGCCGCGACCTGCCGAACTGGGCCTATTTCGAGCTCGCCACCTGGCACCGGATCAACTTTCTCTACGCCCCGCAGATCGACACGCGGCTGCGCGAGCTGCGGCAGGACGCGGCGCGGCCGGAGCTTGTCGAGCGGCTGATCCAGGTGATTGCGCAGCGGCAGGGCCATGCGCTGGCCGGCGCGGTGGAGGCGGCGAAGATCGCCCTGTCGCATGAGGAGGTTCACCGCCTCGGCTTCCCCTTGCGCGGCGGCGCGCTCGACATCGCGATCACCCGTCAGGACCTGATCGCGGCGATCGAACAGGCGGTGGCGGGCATCGAGGGGGCGCTGGCGGCCTGTCTGGCGCAGGCGGGCGTTGCGGCCGGCGACATCTCGTCGGTGTTCCTGACCGGCGGTTCGGCGTCGGTGCCCTTCGTGCGGCAGCGGCTGACCGGCTTGCTGCCCGGCGCCAGCGTGGTGCAGGGCGACGTCTTCGGCAGCGTCGGCACGGGCCTTGCCCTCGACGCTGCCCGCAAATACGGATCGCGGTGAGCTGCGGGGAAGCGGCTACGATCCGTTGCCGGCGGCAAGGCCGCGGTCGAAACCGGCCGGCTGGTTGCGCACCAGGATGACGAGGGCGGCGGAGGCCTCGGCCGCGCCCTTCTCGGCAAGGCCGCCATGGGCCCGGCAGGTGTCGGCGTCGCTGAGGCCGTTGCTGGCGGGGGCGAAGACGGTGAGGTTGACGCAGGCGATCCGGCGCAGCCCGGCGTCGGACTCCTGCGCCACGGTCGCGAGGCCGAGGCCCAGGCTGAGGGCAATACCGGCAACGGCAAACTTCGCTATCCGCATCTGTCGTTCCTTTCGGTGACGGGAACCCCTGTTCACCCGAGAACTACCGCTTCGTCCGTGAGCGCAGTCTGAAATGCGCATTCATCTGACGTTCATCGTGAGTGATTCGGCAAATTTTGCCTAGTCAGCAAATTTTGCAAAAATAAAGGGCGGATCGACTTGGACCCGCCCCTTATTAACTCTTTATTAACCTGTTTGATCAGCTCGGCTGCCGGACAGGGATGCCCTTTTCCGTGAAATGCGCCTGAAGTTCCTGGTTCTGGAACATCTCGCGCACGATGTCACAGCCGCCGACGAACTCACCCTTGACATAGAGCTGGGGAATGGTCGGCCAGCTCGAGAACTCCTTGATGCCCTGGCGCAACTCGTCGTCCTCGAGCACGTTGATGCCCTTGTAGGGCACGCCGACATAGTCGAGGATCTGCACCACCTGGCCGGAGAACCCACACTGCGGGAAGGCCGGGGTGCCCTTCATGAACACGACGACGTCGTTGCTGTCGACCTCGTTCTTGATCCACTGCTGAATGCTCATCTCATTGTCCTTTCGTTCTGCCGGGTCAAGATCCGGCGACCGTGGGATGTCCGCTGTGCGGCGTTCATTCCGGAGCGCTGGTCTGCAGGGCGAGTGCGTGCAGCTCGCCCCCCATGCTCCCCTTCAAGGCCTGATAGACCATCTGGTGCTGCTGCACCCGGCTCTTGCCGCGAAAGCTCTCGGCCACCACCTCGGCGGCGTAGTGGTCGCCGTCGCCGGCGAGATCGCGGATCGTCACTCTCGCGTCCGGAATCCCTTCCTTGATCAGCCGTTCGATGTCGCGGGCGTCCATGGGCATGGGATCAGTCCTCGATTACTTGCCGTCGATGAAGCGGGGGAACCAGGAGTCGTGCACCGCCTTCAGTTCCTCAACGGATATCGCACGCGCACCGCCAAGCTTCAAGGAGGTGCCGCCTGTCGTCCCGATCCAGGGGGCGAAGATGCCGAGCGACTCCTGCTCGGCGCGCAGGGCCGCCCACTCCGCGCTGTGCGGGTCGAAGGCCAACGTCACCAGATAGCGCGCCTGGTCCTCGCCGAAGAAGACGGGGATCGGATCGATGTCCGGGAGACCGACGATGGTCGCGCCGATGCCGGAGGCCATCGCCATTTCGGCCAGGGCGATGGCGAGGCCGCCATCCGAGAGATCGTGGCAGGCGGTGACGATGCCGCGGCCGATGAGGTCGCGCACATGGTCGCCGACGCGCTTCTCGGCGGCGAGGTCGACTGGCGGCGGGGTGCCGTCGGCGCGGCCGTGGACGTCGCGCAGATAGGCCGACTGGCCGAGATGGCTGCCCCAGCCCTGCGGCGCGCCGACCAGGACGATCATCTCGCCCTCGGCGGCGAAGCCGATCCGCGCCATCTTCCCGGCGTCCGCGAGCAGGCCGACGCCGGCGATGGTCGGGGTCGGCGGAATGCCCTTGCCGCTGGTCTCGTTGTAGAGCGAGACATTGCCGGAGACGATCGGGAAGTCGAGCGCCCGGCAGGCCTCGCCGATGCCCTGGATCGCCCGGACCAACTGGCCCATGATCTCGGGGCGCTCGGGATTGCCGAAGTTGAGGTTGTCGGTGGCCGCCAGCGGCAGCGCGCCGGTGGCGGTGATGTTGCGCCAGCATTCGGCGACCGCCTGCTTGCCGCCCTCGAACGGATCGGCCTCGCAGTAGCGCGGCGTGACGTCGGAGGAGAAGGCGAGCGCCTTGGCGGCATGGCCCTCGATGCGCACAACGCCGGCATCGCCGCCCGGCCGCTGCAGCGAGTTGCCCTGGATCAGCGTGTCATATTGTTCCCAGACCCAGCGGCGCGACGACAGGTCGGGCGAGCCGAGCAGGGTCAGCACCGCGTCGGCGATGTCGGCCTGCGGCACGTCGTCGGCGGCGAGCGCCGCCGGCCGGGCCGGCTCCACCCAGGGGCGGTCGTATTCCGGCGCCTCGTCGCCGAGTTCCTTGATCGGCAGGTTGGCGACTTCCTCGCCCTGGTGGAGGATGCGGAAGCGCAGGTCGTCCGTCGTCCGGCCGACCACGGCGAAGTCGAGGCCCCATTTGCGGAAGATCGCCTTGGCCTCCTCCTCCTTCTCGGGCTTCAGCACCATGAGCATGCGCTCCTGGCTCTCCGACAGCATCATCTCATAGGCGGTCATGCGCTCCTCGCGCACCGGCACCTTGTCGAGGTCGAGCTCGATGCCGAGGTCGCCCTTGGCGCCCATCTCGACGGCCGAGCAGGTGAGGCCGGCCGCGCCCATGTCCTGGATGGCGATGACCGCACCCGAGGCCATCAGTTCGAGACAGGCCTCGAGCAGACACTTTTCGGTGAACGGATCGCCGACCTGAACGGTCGGGCGCTTTTCCTCGATCTGGTCGTCGAATTCGGCGGAGGCCATGGTGGCGCCGCCGACGCCGTCGCGGCCGGTCTTGGCGCCGAGATAGACCACCGGCAGGCCGACGCCTTCCGCCTTCGAATAGAAGATGGCATCCGTGCGGGCGAGGCCGGCGGCGAAGGCGTTGACCAGGATGTTGCCGTTGTAGCGCGCGTCGAAATTGACCTCGCCGCCGACCGTCGGCACGCCGAAGGAATTGCCGTAGCCGCCGACGCCGGCAACGACGCCGGACACGAGGTGGCGGGTGCGCGGGTGGTCCGGCGCGCCGAAGCGCAGCGCGTTCATCGCCGCGATCGGCCGGGCGCCCATGGTGAAGACGTCGCGCAGGATGCCGCCGACGCCGGTCGCCGCGCCCTGATAGGGCTCGATATAGGACGGGTGATTGTGGCTCTCCATCTTGAAGACCACCGCCTCGCCGTCGCCGATATCGACGACGCCGGCATTCTCGCCCGGTCCCTGGATGACGCGCGGCCCGCTGGTCGGCAGGGTCTTCAGCCACTTCTTCGACGACTTGTAGGAACAGTGCTCGTTCCACATGGCCGAGAAGATGCCGAGTTCGGTGAAGGTCGGCTCCCGCCCGATCAGCGCCAGGATGCGGTCATACTCGTCCGGCTTGAGGCCGTGTGCCTCGACCAGCTCCGGAGTGATGGCGATGTCGTTGGGGATCATGGGGGCCTGCAACCTTGAAAGCGGAAGATGCCGCCCCTTTAGCAAACCGCAAGGGCAAAGGGAATTGTAGACATGCCGCTTTCGGCTCGCCATCTATCGATAGGTGCCCGACGCGCCGTTCCTTGCGAAACGAAAGACCGGATTCCCGCATGCGCCGTCTCCTGCTGATCCTCAATGGCAAGTCCGCGCAGCGCGAGGATGTGCGCGGCGCCGTCGAGCGGGTGCGCGGGGAGGGCTGCGAGGTCCGCGTGCGGGTGACCTATGACGGGGACGACGCGGCGCAGTTCGCGCGCGAGGCGGTGCGCCTTGCCGGCGACGCGCGGCCGCAGGTGATCGTCGCCGGCGGCGGCGACGGCACGGTGAACCAGGTGGTTGCCGCCGCGCTGGAGGCGGAGCCGGCGACCGACTGCGCCTTCGGCGTGCTGCCGCTCGGCACCGCCAACGACTTTGCCACCGGGCTCGGCCTGCCGGTCGACGATGCGGCCGCGGCGCTGGCGCTCTGCGCGGCGGCGGCGCCGCGGCGGATCGATGTCGGGCGGATCAACGGCCGGGTCTTCGTCAATGTGGCGAGCGGCGGCTCCGTCACCCGCATCACCCGCGAGACCGACCCGCGCGCCAAGCGGCTGCTCGGCGGGGCGGCCTATCTCATCGCCGGCGCCAGCCGGATCGGCGAGCTGGCGCCGACGCGCGCCGCCTTCGCGGCCGACGGGTTCTCCTGGGAGGGCGACTTCATCGCCATGGCCATCGGCAATGGCCGGCTGGCCGGCGGCGGCGTGCCGCTTTGCGCCGATGCGCGGATCGACGACGGACGGCTCGACCTGACGCTGTTTCCCCAGCCCGACGCGGACAACCTGATGACGCTGCTCTCCGGCCTGCTGCGCGAGCCGGGAAGCCAGTTCGATGGCTATGCCCGCAAGGCGCGCTTCACCCGGCTGACCATCGAGGCCGAGGAAGACCTCGCGCTCAATCTCGACGGCGAGCCGATGTCGGCACGCCGGCTCGACGTGCAGGTCGATCCGGCAGCGCTGAGCTTCATCACCGGAAAATAAGACTGCGCGCCCCGCAGGAGCGGTTCATCTGCGGTCAGGGGCGGATGGGCTTTTCCAGCGCATAGACCGCGTCGGTCGCCTCTTCCAGCCGGGCGGCGATGGCGGCCTGGGCGTCGAACAGGCCGCGATTGTAGAAGGCGTTGCCGATCTCGGCGGCGAGGAAGTCGAGAAACGCCTCGGTCTCCAGCATGCCGGCTTCGGCGCCCAGTTCATCGCGCAGATAGGCGCGCAGGCGGCGGGTGAGCTCGGCCTTTTCTTCGCCTGAGAAGGGAGATCCGGAGGCGGAGCGGCTCATCGGTTGTCTCCCGTGTCTCGCGGCCGGCTCAGGCGGCGGCGAAGGCCACGCAGATGCTGTCGAAGAAGGCGCGCCCGTCGGTGCTGGTCTGCTGGTCGTCGACGTAGTTTTCCGGGTGCGGCATCATGCCGAGCACATTGCCGGCCTCGTTGGTGATGCCGGCGATGTCGTTGAGCGAGCCGTTGGGATTGGTGCCCTTGGCATAGCGGAAGGCGACGCGGTCCTCGCCCTCCAGCCGCGCCAGCGTCTCGCCATCGGCGAAATAGTTGCCGTCGTGATGGGCGACGGGGCAGCGCCAGACCTCGCCCTTGCGCATGCCGGCGGTGAAGCGGTTGGCGGTGGAGGCGGTCTCCAGCAGCACCTCGCGGCAGACGAAGGTGAGGCCGGCATTGCGCATCAATGCGCCCGGCAGCAGCCCGGCCTCGGTCAGCATCTGGAAGCCGTTGCACACGCCGAGCACCAGGCCGCCGCGGGCGGCGAAGGCGCGGATCGCCTCCATCACCGGGGCGCGGGCGGCGATGGCGCCGGAGCGCAGGTAGTCGCCATAGGAAAAGCCGCCCGGCAGCACGACGAGGTCCACGTCCGGCAGGCTGGTTTCGGCATGCCACACGGCCTGCGGCTTGCGGCCGCAGGTCAGCTCCAGCGCATGCATGATGTCGCGCTCGCGATTCGAGCCGGGGAAGGTGACGACGGCGGACTTCATGGCGGGAAGGCTCCCTTTCGGTTCACGCGAGGATCGGTTCAGACCAGGAACAGCGCGGCGGCGAGCGCCAGCGCGGCCGGCAGGGCGATGAAGATCGCCGCCTTGATCAGCAGGAAACGCAGGGCCCTGGCGCTGTCCTCGTCCATTTCGGTCCCGGCTCCGCGAGGATCCTTACAGGATCTCGATGTCGTAGTTCTCGATCACCGTGTTGGCGAGCAGCTTCTCGCACATGGCGGCAAGGTCGGCGCGCGCGGCCTGCGCATCGCGGCCGCTGAGCTCCAGGTCGAAGACCTTGCCCTGGCGCACGCTGTCGACGCCGGCGAAGCCGAGCGCGGCAAGGCCGCCCTCGATGGCCTTGCCCTGCGGGTCGAGGACGCCGGTTTTCAGGGTAACGGTCACGCGTGCTTTCATCGGGGGACGTCTCCGCGGGTCGGCGCCGGCGCGTTGGCGTCCGCCGGCAGGGCATTTGCGCCGCTTCTAGCGCGGCGGCCGCGCGGAAGGAAGGGGCTTCTGTGCGTTTTGCGTCGGCCGGATGCGTTTCGCATCGGTGCCGGGGCGATCTCTAATCGGGTGTCGCCGCTCTCCCGCCTTGCCTATCAACCGTTCCGTTGACAACGCAAGGAGGGCTTCATGCCGATACTGGAAGACAAGGTCGCAATCATCACCGGGGCGAGCTCCGGGCTGGGAGCGGCGACGGCGCGGCTCTTCGCCGCGCAAGGCTGCGCGGTCGTGCTGGGCGCGCGGCGCTCCAGCGAGTTGGAAGCGGTCGCCGGGGAGATCGAGCGGGCGGGCGGCCGGGCGGCGGTGCTTGCCGGCGACGTGCAGGAGGAGGCCTATGCGAAGGCGCTGGTCGATCTCGCCAAGGACCGCTTCGGCGGGCTCGACATCGGCTTCAACAATGCCGGCATGATCGGGCCGATGGCGCCGGCATCGTCCCTGTCGCTCAGTGACTGGAACACGGTGCTCGCCACCAACCTGACCAGCGGGTTCCTCGGGGCGAAATACCAGATCCCGGCGATGGAGGAGCGCGGCGGCGGCTCGCTGATCTTCACCTCGACCATCGTCGGGCACTCGGTCGGCCTGCCGGGCATGGCGGCCTATGGCGCCAGCAAGGCCGGGCTCGTCGGGCTGACGCAGGTGCTGGCGGCCGAGCATGGCGCGAAGGGGATCCGGGTCAACGCCATCCTGCCGGGCGGCATCGACACGCCGATGGGGCGCGAGGCGGCTTCGACGCCGGAGGCGCTCGCCTTTGTCGAGGGGCTGCATGCGCTCAAGCGCATCTCCGCGCCGGAGGAGGTGGCCCGCTCGGTGCTCTACCTCGCCTCGCCGGCCTCCAGCTTCACCACCGGAACGGCGATGCTGGTCGACGGCGGCGTCTCGATCAACCGCACCTGATCTTCGGCGCGAGGCGTCCCCGAAAAACCGAAAGCCCCGGCCGTTTCCGGTCGGGGCTTTCCGTGTTCCGCCGAGCGCGACGCCCGGCGATCTTGCTTGACCGGCTTACTTCACGAGCACCGGACCGGTGCCGTTCGGCCGGTCGTTGTCGTTGAGGATGCCGAGGCGCCGGGCCACTTCCTGATAGGCTTCCAGCATGCCGCCGAGGTCGCGGCGGAAGCGGTCCTTGTCCATCTTCTCGTTGGACTGGATGTCCCACAGGCGGCAGCTATCCGGCGAGATCTCGTCGGCGACGACGATGCGCATCATGTCGCCTTCCCACAGCCGGCCGCATTCGATCTTGAAATCGACGAGACGGATGCCGACGCCGAGGAACAGGCCGGTCAGGAAGTCGTTGACGCGGATCGCCAGCGCCATGATGTCGTCCATCTCCTGGGGCGAGCACCAGCCGAAGGCGGTGATATGCTCCTCGGAGACCATCGGGTCCTCGAGCGCATCGTTCTTGTAGTAGAACTCGATGATCGAGCGCGGCAGTTGCGTGCCTTCCTCGATGCCGAGGCGCTTGGACAGCGAGCCGGCGGCGACGTTGCGCACCACCACTTCGAGCGGGATGATCTCGACCTCGCGGATGAGCTGCTCGCGCATGTTCATCCGGCGAATGAAATGGGTCGGGATGCCGATCGCGTTGAGATGGTTGAAGATAAACTCGGAGATCCGGTTGTTCAGGACCCCCTTGCCATCGACAATCTCATGCTTCTTGGCGTTGAAGGCAGTTGCATCATCCTTGAAGTGCTGGATGAGCGTACCAGGTTCCGGGCCCTCATAGAGGATCTTGCCCTTGCCCTCGTAAATGCGCCGGCGGCGGTTCATAGGCACGTACCGTGTTTGAGAAAGAAAATCCATATTGGCGGAGATGCTCCGGTTGACTGCGGTCCCTTGCCCTGTCGGACAGTGTCTCGTTCGGCGGAGGCCGGACCCGGGACGGTCATCGGAAGGGCGCGAGAACGGCAGTTGCGCTTTCGGCCCCCCGCTCGATGGCGCGGAACCTACACGATCGCCCTGGAAAGTACAATGAAGCCGCTCAAGAGATTTTCACCTGGCCGCCTGTGCGTTCGCGCGGGGGCCGGGATGCGTGTGTCGGGAGTGCGGGACAGGGAGGCCGGGGCGACCGATACGCGTTGATTTGGTGTGTCGCGAAGGATATGCAAGGGCGCAGCGGATCCCCATATGATGGCGGTACCGCAACCGAATTCAGCGCCCGCGGGCGCCACCGCTAGAAGGCAGGAGACTGACGCATGAGCACTTTCGACCGTCGCCAGGAGGCCTTTGAGTCCAAGTTTGCCCACGACGAGGAACTGCGCTTCAAGGCGGTGGCCCGTCGCAACAAGCTGCTCGGCCTGTGGGCGGCCGAGAAGATCGGGCTCGATGCCGACAAGGCCCAGGACTATGCCAAGGAAGTGGTCCGGGCCGATTTCGAGGAGCCGGGCGACGAGGACGTGTTCCGCAAGATCCGCCGCGATTTCGACGAGGCGGGTGTCGAGCAGTCCGACCACCAGATCCGCCGCACCATGGACGAGCTGCTGCACCAGGCGGCCGAGCAGATCAAGAACGAAGGGTGACAGGGGAGGGGGCAGCGCCGGGCGCTGCCCCTTTTCGCTTCCGCCCCTTTTCGCTTCATCGCGTCGATCCGCAGGCCCGCGCCCTGCCGGCCTTCCCACCCCGCCAGTTCGGAACTTCCCGCCATGTCCGCTTCCAAGCCCTCGCTTGCCGCCCGCCTTCGCGCCGACGAGACCGTCATCACCGCCTGGTCGACGCTGGCCGTGCCGGTGCTGGCGGAATTGCTGGGCCGCGCGGGTTACGGCGCGGTGACGCTCGACATGCAGCACGGCGCCCATGATCTTGCCTCGGTGCGCGAGGGCATCGCCGCCGCCCGCCTTGGCGGCGCCCATGCGGTGGTGCGCCCGCCGGTCGACGATTTCGCCACGGTCAGCCGCGCCTTCGACCTTGGCGCCGAAGCGGTGATCATGCCGATGGTCAACACGATCGAGGATGCGCTGGCGCTGGTCGGGGCGAGCAAGTTCCCCCCCGCCGGCGTGCGCAGTTGGGGGCCGCATCGCGCGGCGATGCTGCAGGGCCTGACGCCGGCCGAGTATCTTGCCTCCGCCAATACGGAGACGGTCGCCTTCGCGATGATCGAGACGCCGGCGGCGCTCGAGGCCTTGGACGAGATGCTGGCGGTGGACGGGCTCGACGGCGTGTTCATCGGCCCGGCGGACCTGTCGCTGACCCTGTCGGAGGGGCGCGAGCTTGCCCCCAGCAGCGCCAAGGTGCAGACGATCGCCGCCGAGGTGGCCAGGCGCGCCCGGGCGGCCGGCAAGGTCGCCGGCATCTTCTGCAACAACGCGGCGGATGCAAGGTCGGCGCGCGAGATGGGCTTCCGCTTCATCTCCCACGGCATCGAGATGTCGATGCTGATCGAGGCGGCCGGCGCCCGGCTCGCCGAACTGGACTGACCTTCCCCGTCCGTTTGCCGTCTTTCGCAGGCAACGCATATTGGCCGTCCGGTCCCCGACCGGGCGGTTTCTGCGTAGTAGTCCCGAGAGGGAAACCCCCATGAGGTCGGGTGCCGCATACCTTTTGCGGCTGTTGGGACTACCATGGCTGACGTTGGGGCGTTGGTCGGTTTCCCCCCGCAAGACCGCCCGCACTGCCCCACAATGAGGGAGTGCCTTTCATGTGGAAGCTTGCCGCCATTCTGTTTATCGTCATCGGGCCGACCCTGGCCGGGACCTTCGCCCTGGTGCCGATGACCTTCTACGGCATCAATGCCTTCGCGCCCTGGCTGCTTGCGGTCTTCGCCGGTGTCGGCGCGCTGGTCGCCGTGCCGATCTCGCTGCTGGTCGCCCGGCGCATCGACACGGTGATGGGGCCGGGACCGCGCAAGACCGCCTGAGGCGGGGGGCGCGCCGGGAGCCGCAAGGGGATCTGGGGGCCTGCCCCTTACAGGTCCTTCATCAGATAGGCGAAGGACATCAGGCCTTCGGGCCAGGGACCGTGGCCGCTCTCCAGGTTGATGTGGCCGGCATCGCCCGCGTCCTGGAAATGCGCGCCCCAGTCCCTCGCCATCTGCTCGGCCACCTCATAGGCGCAATAGGGGTCGGTGCGGCTTGCCACCACCCTGGTGCGGAAGGGCAGGGGACCCTTCGGCACAGCACGGAATTGCGCGGCGTCGAAGGCGGGCTTCGGTTCGGCGCGGTTCAGGTCCGTCGGCGCCACCAGGAAGGCGGCCCTGATCTTGTCCGTGTCGAGCCCGTGGCCATGGGCGGCGTGCACCACGGTGATCGAGCCGAGCGAATGGCCGACCAGCACCACCGGGCGCTCTGCCGCGGCAACCGCCTCCGTCAAGGCGTCGATCCACTCCTTCAGCACGGGCTGGAACCAGTTGCGCTGGGCAATGATGCGCGCCGTCGGCATCTTCTCGCACCAGCGGTGCATCCAGTGGCCGGCCGGCGTGTCGCCATAGCCGGGCAGCAGCAGGATATCGGTCTCGGCGATTTTCATCGAGCGGTGTTCCCTGTCGGTCTCTTGCGATCGAGTGTCAGGACAGCGGGCCGAAGAAGCCCGTGCGAAGCGGCCGGGCCCAGTCCGGGCGGCCGTTGCGCTCGGCCTCGCGGGCGGCGCGCTCCCAGTCATAGGTGATGCTCTTCATCTCGAACCGCCAGTCCCGCCCGATCCTTTCGAGGATCGCATAGCGCGCGTGCGGGCTGCCGGTCTCGACCTTGTGCGGCGCCGGTGTGTCGTCGCTATAGCCCGGCAGCCCGACGCTGCCCGGATTGAGAATGGTCCGGCCGCAATCCGGCAGTCGGATCAGGCGCGGAATATGGGTGTGGCCGCAGCAGATCAGCTCCGCCGCCGTATCGCCGAGACGGTCGGCGATGTCCTGTTCCGCGGCAAGGCGGGTGCTGTCGCCCGCGATTTCTTCCGTCAGGTAGACGTCGTCGCGCAAGGGCGTGCCGTGGCACAGCAGGATCCCGCCGCCTTCCAGCTCCAGCGTTGCCGGCAGCGTCCGCAGCCAGGCAAGGCTTTCGGCGGAGAGGTCGTTGGCGGTGAAGTGATCCGTACGGTTCGCCGCCGGCACGTTGCCGGCCGCGACGACACGGTCGTGGTTGCCGCGCACGGTCCGCCAGCCGAGGCCGCGCAGGAGTGTCGCGGTGCGCTCGGGCCAGAGCGGACCGGACAGGCAATCGCCGAGATTGACGACCTCGTCCGGAGCCTCACGCTCGAGGTCGGGGATCACCGCCTCGAGCGCTTCGGCATTTCCGTGGATGTCGGCCAGCACGGCGATGCGCATTGCCGTCAGGCCTTGCCGAACACCCGGTCGAAGATCGTGCCGACGGCCTTGGTGTGATAGCCGAGGTCGAAGCGCGAGCGGATCTCCTCCTCCGACAGGGCGGCGCGCACGTCGGCGTCGTTCAGCAGCTCTTCCAGGAAGTCGACATCGGCGCTGCCGTCCTTCTGGTAGCTGTCCCAGACCTTCATGGCGTTGCGCTGGACCAGGCGATAGGCGTCCTCGCGCGAGGTGCCGGCCTGAGTCAGCGCCAGCAGGATGCGCTGCGAATGCACCAGGCCGCCGAGGCGGTTCATGTTGGCCAGCATGCGCTCCGGATAGACCAGCAGCTTGTCGATGACATTGGTCAGCCGCGCCAGCGCGAAGTCGAGCGTCACGGTGGCGTCCGGGCCGATCATCCGCTCGACGGAGGAGTGCGAGATATCGCGCTCGTGCCACAGGGCGACGTTCTCCATCGCCGGCATCGCATAGGCGCGGACCATGCGGGCAAGGCCGGTCAGGTTCTCGGTCAGCACCGGGTTGCGCTTGTGCGGCATGGCGCTGGAGCCCTTCTGGCCCGGCGAGAAATATTCCTCCGCCTCCAGCACCTCGGTGCGCTGCAGGTGGCGGATCTCGGTCGCCACGCGCTCGACCGACGAGGCGATGACGCCGAGCGTCGCGAAGAACATCGCGTGCCGGTCGCGCGGGATCACCTGGGTGGAGACCGGCTCGACGGCCAGGCCCATGGCCTTGGCGACATGCTCCTCGATGCGCGGATCGATATTGGCGAAGGTGCCGACGGCGCCGGAAATGGCGCAGGTCGCGACTTCCGCCCGCGCCGCGATCAGGCGGGTGCGGCAGCGGTCGAACTCGGCATAGGCCTCGGCCATCTTCAGGCCGAAGGTCACCGGCTCGGCATGGATGCCGTGCGAGCGGCCGATGCAGACCGTGTCCCTGTGCTCGAAGGCGCGGCGCTTGAGGGCGGCCAGCAGCGCGTCGATATCGGCCAGCAGCAGGTCGGCGGCGCGGGTGAGCTGCACGTTGAAGCAGGTGTCGAGCACGTCGGAGGAGGTCATGCCCTGGTGCACGAAGCGGGCGTCGGGCCCGACGATCTCGGCCAGATGCGTCAGGAAGGCGATGACGTCGTGCTTGGTCTCGCGCTCGATCTCGTCGATGCGGGCGACGTCGAAGGTGGCGGCGCCGCCCTTCTCCCAGATGGTGCGGGCGGCGTCCTGCGGAATCACGCCGATCTCGGCGAGCGCGTCGCAGGCATGCGCCTCGATCTCGAACCAGATGCGGAACTTCGTCTCGGGAGACCAGATGGCGACCATTTCTGGCCGCGAATAGCGCGGGATCATGCGGGCGTCCTCTCGGGCAGCGGGCGGGTGTGCCGGCTGCTTATCAGACCCGGCGCGACGGCTCAATGCGCGCGAAGTACCACGAGAAGGCGAGCAGCGGCAGGAAAGCGAAAGGCAGCAGCGGGCGGGCGCTCAGCACGGCGAAGACATAGCTGGACGAGGCGGCGGTGAAGGCGAATTCCCAGAACATCTGCATGGAGAGGGTGGTGGTGTGCCACTCGGAATAATAGGCGCGCAGTTGCAGGAAGAAGCCCAGGGCGGCGAAGCCGGTGGTGCCGAGCGTCAGCGACAGGATCATCGCGGCGAAGCGCGCCGGCAGCCGCCCCTTGCGGCGGCGGAAGGTCAGGAGGCTCGCGGCGCCCCAGGCGCAGAAGGCGCCGAGAAAGCCGCTCGAGGTCATGACCAGCACCACCGCGGCGGAACGGCCGGTCAGCGCTTCGCCGCGCCACATTAGCAGCGCGGTCTGCAGGAGGCCGATCAGCGCGGCCCAGGCGATGGCGAAGACGAGAGATCGCACCTGGCAGGGTCATCCGTTCTCACGCCGGGCGGCAGTGCCCGGCACATCGCGCCGACTGTCGGCCGCGCGGCGGCGGGGGTCAAGCCGTGGCGGCTGCGGCGGCCTTGCGGATCGCCTCGATATTGGCGCGGTAACCGGCAACGCCCTCGCCCTTGAACACCGCCGAGCCGGCGACCAGCACGTTGGCGCCGGCTTTGGCGACCAGCGGCGCGGTCTCGGCGGTGACGCCGCCATCGACCTCGATGTCGATCGGCCGGTCGCCGATCATCGCCTTGATGCGGGCGACCTTGTCGACCATCGCCGGGATGAAGGACTGGCCGCCGAAGCCCGGATTGACGCTCATCACCAGCACCAGGTCGAGGCGGTCGAGCACGTATTCGAGGACGCTTTCCGGCGTTGCCGGGTTGAGCGAGACGCCGGCCTTCTTGCCGAGCGCGCGGATCGCCTGCAGCGAGCGGTCGAGATGCGGGCCGGCCTCGGCATGCACGGTGATGATGTCCGAGCCGGCCTTGGCGAAGGCCTCCAGATAGGCGTCGCAGGGGGCGATCATCAGATGCGTGTCGAACACCTTGTCGGTGTGCCGGCGCATCGCCTTGATGACGTCCGGGCCGAAGCTGATATTGGGCACGAAATGCCCGTCCATCACGTCGAGATGGATCCAGTCGGCCCCCGCCTCCACCACGTCGCGCACTTCCCTTCCGAAGGCGGAGAAGTCCGAGGCCAGCATGGACGGGGCGATGACGAGGGGGCGGGACATGGGCGGCGGCTCCGATGGCTGGGCTTGGGAGGCTGATCGCTTGGGGCTGATCAGGCGCAAGCCGCTATCACAGGCTCCCCGGTGCCACAAGCGCGCAAGCGGCCCGGCCTCGTCTCACAGCCGGCCGGTGATCGCCAGATAGCGGCCGTCGCGCCCCTCGAAGCCGATCTGCTCGACCAGCACCAGCACGGCGAAGGAACTGGCGCGGCCGTCGTCGGGGTGGTGCAGCACCAGCCGGTCGATCCGGTAGCCGAGCGCGCAGCCGCGGCTTTGCGGCAGGCGGGCATCGTCGTTGAGGATCCGCGTCTTGCCCTTGAAGCTCAGCGTCAGGCGGAAGCCCTTGATCTCGCCGAGATCGTCCGGGCAGGAGGCGGGCCGCGCCACCTTGTGCTCGCTCAGCCGCAGCTCGATCGGCGGTCCGAAGTCCGGCGTCTCGACAAGGGTGGTGGCGCTCATCCGGTGCGGATCGATGCCGCGCTGGGTCGGCGGGTTGTGCGCCACCGTGTCGCCGTGGCCGGTGATGGCGGCCGAGACGATCAGGTTCCAGGCCGCATCGCGATTGGCCTCGCGGGTGCGTTGCAGCGCCGCTTCCGCCTGCGGCGAGGTCGTGTAGTCCGGCTCGTCGCGCCGGCGGAACGGGCTGCCGCCGAGCCAGGCGTCGCGGTCGACATCGAACAGGTAGATGTTGGAATAGGGAAAGCCCGAGCCGTCCTGGATGCCGTATTCCTCGAAGGCGAAGCGGCTGCCATTGGCGGAAAAGCCCATCACGTCGACCCGTGCATAATCGACGGCAAAGGCCGGCGTCGTGCCGAGCCCGACGAGCAGCGCGAAGGCGGCACCCACCAGCGGGGCGGCGGCAAGGGTGAGGGCTCTCGGCGTCGGGCAGTCGCGCATGTCCTGTCTCCCGGTGCGCGTTGCGATGCCCGCCACACTAGCCGCCGGGCGCGGCGCCGCCGTGATCCCGGTCACGTTCCGCCTGATCGGCGGCGATGCGGTTGGCGAGCGGCTTCAGGAGCCAGGGTAGCAGGTAGATCGGCAACTGGCCGAGCCCGAAATACAGCCAGGCGAGATCCGGCAGCGTCCCTCCCAGCGCGGCGACCAACAGGCCCATGTTGCGGTTGCCGGCCGCATGGGCGACGACGAAGCCCTGGTCGCGGCGCACCCGCGCGAAGACCAGCAGCGTCAGCCCCATCTGCGTCAGCGCCACGGCGAAGGTCAGCGCCGCCATCGCCAGGGTGAACAGGGGCGCCGCCATGAAGCGCTCGGCGACGCCGTCCATCACCGCGACGGCGAAGACGAACAGGATCAGCACGTTGAGCCCGTCGATATGCTCTCTTGCCCCGACGACGCGCGCCGTGCCGGCGAGGCGGCGAATCAGCATCGCCAGGCCAGCGGAGGCGGCGAGCAGCCCGGTCAGCCGCAGGCCGAGGGAGAGCGTGTCGATCGGCAGGCTCTCGCCGAGCAGCAGGCCGGCGATCGCCGGCGCGGTCAGCGGCGTCAGGAGCATGCCGCCGCCGACCAGCGCCAGCGACAGCGCCCCGTCGAGGCCGATCAGCGCGATGAAGGCCGGTGCCGACATGATCGGCGGGGCGGCGGTGACGATGAAGGCGGCGAGCGCGATGTCCGGATGCAGGGCGGCAAGGCCGCTCGCCTGCAGCAGCGCGCCCACGGCCAGCGGCACGGCAACGAGCATCCACAACAGCGCCAGGGCCGCCAGTTTCGGCCGGCGGACATGGGCGACGACGGCGACCGGATCGACGCGCAGGAAGGCGAGCACCAGCAGCACGAAGATCGCTTCCTCGACCAGCGGCCGGAACAGCGCGGAGAGCGGCGGCAGCATCAATCCGAGCAGGGCGCTGATCGCGACGGCGCGGGTGCCCTGGCGTCCGAGCCAGGCGAGAAGGGAGAGCGGCAGGGCGAGCGCCGGCATGTCGGAAGGCACTTTCCGGAGAGCCTGCGGGCACCTGGAACGGTGCCGGGCGGGAGAGATTTCAGGGCCTTGAGTATCGCGGAGAGCGTCTTCCACTTGCAAGGCGATTGTGAACAGTGTCGAAAAGCGTATGCGCAGCTTCGACGCGATCGTCCTTGGCGCCGGCATCACCGGCACGAGTGCCGCCCTGCACCTGCAGGGGCGGGGCCTGCGCGTGGCGCTGGTCGACCGCGACGCGCCGGGCGAGGACGCGACGCGCGGCAATGACGGGCTGATCGGCCGCGACGGCTATTCGGCGCTTTCCGTGCCGCTCGGCCTGCCGGGGATCCTGGCCGGCGCGCTGACCCGGCGCCACGGCCTCGGCATCGATTCGCGCTCGCTGCCCGATCTTGCCCGCTTCTTCGCCGAGGCGCGCCTTGCCGCCCGGCCGTCGAGCGCGGCGCGCGCCGCCCGGGCGCTGGCGCCGTTGCAGGCGGCGGCGGCGGCCGAGCATCTGGCGCTGGCGCGGGCCGCCAGCGCCCTGCGCTTCTTCCGCCGCACCGGCTGGATCAAGCTGCTGCGCTCGCGCCGCGCGCGCGAGCTTGCCGAGGTGGACCGGCATTTCGCCCGCATCCTCGGCGTGCCTTATGTCGATCTCGACGCGGTGGAGATCGTCCGGCTGGAGCCGCATCTGCGCTCGCTGGAGGAAGCGGCGATCTACTGGCCGGAAAGCCAGTCGGTATCCTCGCCCGGCGGCGTCACCAGGGCCTATGGCCGGCTGTTCCGCGAGCGCGGCGGCGATGTGGAGATCGGCGAGGCCGGCTCGCTGATCGACACGCGGCAGGGCTTTGCCCTGCGCACCGTGCGCGGCGAGGTCGGCGCGCCGATCGTCGTGCTGGCCTTGGGCGCGGGCGTGTCGCCGGTGCTGGCGCGCTTCGGCCTCGGCCTGCCGCTCGCCGCCTGCCGCACCTATCACCGGCATTTCCGCGCCGTCTCCGGCGTCTCGCTGGCCCGTCCGGTCACCGACCAGGAGGGCGGTTTCACGCTGACGCCGATGGAGCGCGGGCTGCGGCTGGTCGGCGGCACGGAGCTGATGTCGCCGGCGCGGGCGCTGGGCGCGGCACCGCTGCGCGCCAACGCCCTGCAGCGGGCGGGCGCGGCGGCGAAGGCGCTGCTGCCGCTCGGGTCGCTGGTGGAGGAGCGGCCGGCGGCGGGCGTGCGCGTCTTCGTGCCGGACCAACTGCCGATCGTCGGCGAGATGCCGGGCATGCCGGGCCTGTGGCTGTCGGTCGGCCACATGCGCGACGGCTTTTCCCTCGCCCCGGCGATGGCGCGGCTTCTCGCGGATCTCGTCACCGACATGATGCCGCTCGCCGACCCGCAGCCCTATTCGCCCTCGCGGTTTCTCGTCGGCTAGGCGCCCTCCCGTCGTCGCCGCGCACGCACCACCCTCTCCTTTCGTCATCCCGGGCAAGGCGAAGCCGCGACCCGGGATCGGCGAGCCGAGGGCGCTTGTGGTGCGCTCTGGATCGAACCCGCAACCGCCGTGGCTCGCCGGTTCCGGGTCTCGCGATGCTCGCCCGGAATGACGCCGGAGGGGGCGGGGCGAGGGGGCTTGGGAAGCGGCGGCCTCCCGCCTCATGCCTGCTGGGGATGCCATTGGCTCCCGGCTCTCCGGCTTCGCCTGCGGCCGGGATGACCTCCGAGAGGGAGGCGGTGCCTTGCATCCCCACGGCCGTCACCCCGAGAAAGTGGCTGGCACGACCTCGCATCCCCTCGGCCGTCACCCCGGCCGCAGGCGAAGCCGGAGAGCCGGGGGCCATTCGTTCCCAGAGCGGCGGCGAGGACACGCCCGCACGAGCCCCACGTTCAGCCTGTCGTCCCGGTCTCAGTGGTGCCTATTGGCTGCCAGAGCGGCGGCGAGGACACCGGAACGTCTCCACGTCCTCCCGGACGGCGTTCGCTCTCACGCACCACCCTCTCCTTTCGTCATCCCGGGCAAGGCGAAGCCGCGACCCGGGATCGGCGAGCCGAGGGCCTGTCGAAGGCACTCGCGAACGAACCCGCAACCGCCGTGGCTCGCCGGTTCCGGGTCTCGCGATGCTCGCCCGGAATGACGAAGCGAGAGGCAGGCGCGAAGAGGACGGCACGACGGCAGCCCCGTCCCTCACGTCTCGCGAATCGGCAGCGCCACCGTGTGCTTCACCGTGCTGACGACGATGCGCGACTGCACGTCGGAAACCAGCGTGTTGTCGAGCAGCTTCAGCCGCAGGAAGTCGTCATAGGCCTTGATGTCGCTGGCGACGACCTTGATCAGGTAGTCGACCGCGCCGGTGATGCGCTCGCAGATCACCACCTCCGGCCAGCGCTGCAGCAGCTTGTCGAAGGTCTCCATGTTCTCGCGGCTGGGCACCGCCAGCTTGACGAAGGCATAGGCGACGAAGCCGAGGCCGACCGCTTCCCGGTCGACCACCGCGACGATCTGGCGGATGACGCCGCTTTCCTTGAGCTTCTTGATGCGCCGCCAGCAGGGGGTCTGGCTCATGCCCGCCTCGCGGGCGACTTCGGCGATGGAGAGGGAGGCATCGCGTTGCAGGATCTGCAGCACGCGGATGTCGGAAGGGTCCAGAAGGTTTTTTTCGCTCATGTGGTGTCGAGGGGAAATTCCGTGCCGTTATATGGGTTGTTTGCGGCAGGATAGCACAGAATTTCACCGGAAGAAGGAGCATATTGGAGGGTAGAAGACTGCGCCGGGCGCGGGCCTTTCGGCCCCCTTGCGCGGACCCACCCCGACGGAAGAGGAGGCCGTCCCATGAACGCCATCACGCGCTCTGTCTCCCTCGACGACAAATATGTGGCCGATCGCGGCCGTGTCTACCTGACCGGCATCCAGGCGCTCGTGCGCCTCGCGCTCGACCAGTCCCGGCGCGACCGGGCGCGCGGGCTGAAGACCGGCGGTTTCGTCTCCGGCTATCGCGGCTCGCCGCTCGCCGGCTTCGACACCGAGCTGACCCGCGCAAGGCGTCACCTTGCCCCTTGCGATATCATCTTCAAGCCCGGCGTCAACGAGGAGCTTGGCGCCACCGCCGTGTGGGGCAGCCAGAAGGTCGCCCATCACGGCAAGGGCAGCGACTATGACGGCGTCTTCGGCATCTGGTACGGCAAGGCGCCGGGCGTCGACCGGGCCGGCGACGTGCTGCGCCAGGCCAATGCCAGCGGCACGGCGGCCCATGGCGGCGTGCTGGCGCTGGCGGGCGATGATCATCTCGCCAAATCCTCGATCCTGCCGGCGCAGTCGGAATTCTTCTTCCAGCATGTCGAGATGCCGGTGCTCAATCCCTCCGACATTCAGGACGTGCTCGACTACGGGCTGCACGGCCTGGCGCTGTCGCGCTTCAGCGGGCTGTGGAGCGGGCTGATCTGCCTTGCCGACACGATGGATGCCTCGGCGACGATCTCGGTCGATCCGACGCGGCTCGATTTCGTCGTTCCCGAGGACCGCGACCCGCGCCGGCACGACGATCTCAACCGGGTGATGCTGCTCGGCAATCGCCTCGAGACCGAGCGGCTGCTGCGCGACGTGCGCATTCCGGCGGCGCGCGCCTATGTGCGGGCCAACGGGCTCGACCGCGTCGCCTTCGGCGCCAGCCGGGCGCGCATCGGCATCGTTGCCACCGGCAAGGCCTATCGCGACCTGCGCCAGGCGTTCGAGCTGATCGGCCTCACCGAGGAGCGGGCCTGCGACATCGGCCTTGCCCTCTACAAGGTGGCGATGCCCTGGCCGCTGGAGCCGATCGGCCTGTCGAATTTCGCCCGCGGGCTGGAGCGGCTGCTCGTCGTCGAGCACAAGCGCGCCTTCCTCGAGCCGCAGATCAAGGAGATCGCCTATGGCTGGCCGGACCATGCCCGTCCGGCGATCTGGGGCAAGATGACGCCGCATGGCAGCCCCTTCCTCTCCGACCTCCTGGAACTCGCCGTCGCCGAAATCATCCCGGCGCTGCTCGCCTTCCTGCCGCATGACTTCGTCACCGCCGAGATGCGCGCCGTCGCCGAGCGGATGAACCGGCAGGTGATGTGGTCGCAGGGCCATGCCGAGCGCGCCGCGCGGGTGCCGTATTTCTGCTCCGGCTGCCCGCATTCCTCCTCCACCGTGGTGCCGGAGGGCGCGCGCGCCATGCCGGGCATCGGCTGCCATGCGATGACCGAGATCCCCGGCCGCACCACCGACGGCCAGATCGCCATGGGCGGCGAGGGCGTGCTGTGGGTCGGCCAGGCCGATTTCGCCCGCGACAGGCATGTCTTCGCCAATGTCGGCGACGGCACCTATTTCCACTCCGGCATCCTGGCGATCCGCCAGGCCGTCGCCTCCAAGGTGCCGATCACCTACAAGATCCTCTACAACGACGCGGTGGCGATGACCGGCGGCCAGCCGGTCGACGGCACCCTGACCGTGCCGCAGCTCACCCGGCAGTTGGAGGCCGAGGGCGTCGAGCGCGTCGTCGTCGTCAGCGAAGAGCCGGACGCCTATCTCGGCCGCCATGACCTTGCGCCGGGCAGCGAGGTGTTCCACCGCGACGAGCTGATGCGGGTGCAGGAGGAGCTGCAGCAGGTCGCCGGCGTCACCGTGCTGATCTACGACCAGACCTGCGCGGCCGAAAAGCGCCGCCGCCGCAAGCGCGGCAGCCTCTCCGATCCGGACATGCGCCTCTTCATCAACGAGCGGGTCTGCGAGGGCTGCGGCGACTGTTCGGTGCAGTCGAACTGCATCTCCGTCGAGCCGCTGGCGACGCCCTTCGGCGAGAAGCGGCGGATCAACCAGTCGTCCTGCAACAAGGACTTTTCCTGCGCCAAGGGCTTCTGCCCGTCCTTCGTCGAGGTGGAGGGCGCTTCGCTGCGCCGGGCCGCGGCGGCGGGGCTCGATCTTGCAGCGCTCGTCGCCGACCTGCCCGAGGCGGAGGTGGCGGGGCTGGAGACGACGCTCAATCTGTTGATCGCCGGCATTGGCGGGGCCGGCGTCACCACCACGGCGGCGGTGCTCGCCATGGCCGCGCATGTCGACGGCAAGCAGGCCTCGACGCTGGACATGACCGGCCTTGCCCAGAAGGGCGGCCCGGTGACCTCGCATCTGCGCTTTTCCACCGCGGACCGGGCCATCGAGGGGCCGCGCATCCCGACCGCCAGCCTCGACGTGCTGCTCGCCTCCGACATGGTGGTGGCGACCAATGCCGAGCAGCTTGCGCTGATCGACCGGCAGCGCACGGCGGGCTTCGCCAATTCCCGCGTCGCGCCGACGGCCGAGTTCGTGATGAAGCAGACGCTGTCCTTCGACGAGGCGCGGATGCTGAAGACGCTGGAGGAGGCCTGCCCGCTGTTCGCCGGCCATGACATCGCCCGCATCGCCGAGGCGCTGTTCGGCGATGCGATCTATGCCAACATGATGCTGGTCGGCATGGCGCATCAGGCCGGCCGCCTGCCGCTTTCGACCTCCGCGCTCGACACCGCCATCCGTCTCAACGGCGCGGCGGTGGAGAAGAATCTCTCCGCCTTCCATGCCGGCCGGGTGCTGTTCGCGGCACCGGAGAAGATCCTGTCGGCGCTGCCGGCGGCCAATGCCGTCGACCCGGCCGCGGACATGGATCTCGACACGCGGATCGCCTTCCTCGCCCGCGAGCTTGCCGCCTATCAGGACGAGGCGTATGCGCAGCGCTTCCGCGAGGCGGTGGCGAAGGTGCGCGCCGCCGACGAGCGCGCCGGCAACGGCACTTTGCGGCTGACGCGCACGCTCGCCGAGGGGCTTTACCGGGCGATGGCCTACAAGGACGAGTACGAGGTCGCGCGGCTCTATTCGCAGCCCGACTTCCGCGCCCGGCTGGAGGCGCAGTTCGACACCCCGCGCAAGCTCAAGGTGCTGCTGGCGCCGCCGCTGATCTCGCGCACGCTCGACGCGCGCACCGGGCGTCCGCGCAAGATCGCCTTCGGCCCGTGGATCTTCACCGCCTTCCGCCTGCTGGCGAGGGCGAAGCGCCTGCGCGGCACCGCCTTCGATCCGTTCGGCCGCACCGAAGAGCGGCGGATGGAGCGGGAGTTCGCCAGCCTCTGCCTTGCCGATGCCGGGCGCATCGCCGGTCTCGTCGGCACGGCGAATTACGGCCTGTTGGTGGAGCTTGCCCGCATTGCCGACACGGTGCGCGGCTTCGGGCCGGTGAAGGAGGCGAACCACGCCAAGGCGATGGCCCGGCGCGCGGCGCTGCTGGCCCAACTCGCGCCGGAGGGCGAGGGCGCTCCGATCCTGGAGGCGGCGGAGTAATCCGCCGCTCCTTCAGCTCTTTCCGCCGAAGCGCTCAGTCCAGGTCGGGAGCAGGTCGCCGGGGGCGGGGCTGGCCGCATGGACCGCGCGGGCGATCGCCCGGCTCATCACCGCGGCGGCAACCGCGCCGATCTCCACCGTCTCGGCGAGGGGATCGCGCATCTCGCGCGCCGCCGTCGAGGCTGCGAAGATCAGGTCGCCGTCGAGCGGCGTATGCGCCGGCCACAGGGCGCGGGCGAAGCCGTCATGGGTCGCGACCGCCAGCCGCTGCAGCTCGGCCTTGGAGAGCGCCAGATCCGTCGCGATGATGGCGATGGTGGTGTTGGCGCCCTCGCTGAGGCCGTCGAGCTTGGTGCGCGGCCGGCCGGGCAGGGCGGGCAGTGCCGCCGGCCAGCCGAGGCCGCCGAACTCGTCCCCCTTCTCGAAGGGCGCGGCCCAGAAATGCGGGCCCTCGCCCAGCACCGCGCTGCCGAGCGCATTGACCGCGACCAGCGCGCCGATCGTCGCCCCTGAGGACAGCCGGGCCGAGGCCGAGCCGAGGCCGCCTTTCAGCGTTGCCGTCGTCGCGCCGGCGCCGGCGCCATGGCTGCCGATCTCGAAGTCGGGCGCGGCTGCGGCCAGCGCCTTGCGGCCGAGCGCGCCATAGGGGTTGGTGTCGCCCCAGTCCTTGTCGCCGCCGTTGAGCAAGTCGAAGAGGATCGCCCCCGGCACGATCGGCACGCGCGCCGTGCCCACCGCAAAGCCGCGCCCTTGCGCTGCCAGCGCCATCTGCACGCCGGAGGCCGCATCGAGCCCGAAGGCCGAGCCGCCCGACAGCACCAAGGCATCGACGCTCTCCACCGTGAAGCGCGGATCGAGCAGCGCCGCCTCGCGGGTGCCCGGCGCCCCGCCATGGATCGCCACGGAAGCGCGCAGCGGCGCGTCGGCAGTGAGTACCGTGACGCCGGATTTCAGGCGCTCGCAGGAGGCGTTGCCGACCGCAAGGCCCGGCACGTCGGTGATCAGGTTGCGCAAGGAAGCCTCGTCCGGTTGGGGCGCGTCAGATGCGGTGATAGGCGCGGTCGAGATAGATCAGCGCCGGCCCGCGCGCGCCGAGCTCGATGCCGACGATCTCGCCGAAGATCACCGAATGGGTGCCGATCTCGCTGACCTCGGTCACCCGGCAGTCGAGCGCGACGCGGGCGCCGCGCAGGATCGGCGAGCCGGTCACCAGCCTGTGCCAGTCGGCCAGCGCGAATCGGTCGTCGAAGGCAAGGTCGCCCTTGCCGGCGAAGGCGTCGGACAGCTCCTGCGCCTCGGCCGGCAGCGTGTTGATGGCGAAGAGGCCATTCGTCTTGATCGCCGCGTTGATGCGGGCCTGGCGGTTGACGCAGACCAGCACCGTCGGCGGGGCGTCGGAGACCGAGGTGACGGCCGAGACGGTGGTGCCGCCGCGTCCGGCCGGCCCGTCGGTGGTGGCGATGTGGACGGCGGCGCCGAGCCGGCTCATCGCCTCGCGAAAGGCGAAGCGGTCGACGGCCTGGGGGCCGTCGCCGCCGATGCCTCCCGTCCTGAAGGCCGAGCTGTTCGTCATGTCGTCCCCTCCGGTCCTAGCGGCCATGCTGATGGCCCGACCGTGCCCGTCCCTGTTGCTGCGCCAAGGCCTGCGCCTTTCAAGCGTGATGCTAACCTAGGGCGGTTTCGAAGTGGTTTCACGGGGCGGTGCGCGGATTTTCGGCGCGTCCGGGGTCCGGCGTGCCGGCGACGCCGCCGGGCATGCGCTCGGCGATCCATGCGATGAAGCTCTGGGCGGCCGGTCCCGGCGGCTGGGTGGCGGTCAGCCAGTAGCCGCGGTCGCGGCTGCCCAGCGTGTCGGTGAGCGGGATCAGGTCGCCGCGCTGCAGCTCCGCCTCGATCATCGTTTCGACGCAGAGCGCCACCCCGTGGCCGGCGACGACGGCGCTGACCAAAAGGTTGAAGTCGCTGAACACCGGGCCCTGGCCGGCGAGGTCCTGCGGCAGGCCGTTTTCCGCCAGCCAGTCGCGCCAGTCCTTGCGGGTCTCGTCGTGCAGCAGGCGGGCGCCGGCCAGCTTTTCCGGCGTGTCGAAGGGGCCGTGCGCGGCGAGATGCGCCGGGCTGCAGACCGGCCGCGTGTGGCCGGACAGGAGCCGCAGCCGCACCGCGTAGCGGTCGGCCACCGGCGGCGTGTCGAACCAGTCGATCGAAATGTCGGCGTCCTGCGCCAGCCCGTGCTGGGCGTAGAGCAGGCTGAGCCGCAGGTTCGGCGCCACTTCCGCGAAGTCGACGAGACGGGGGATCAGGTAGCGCGTGCCGAAGGAGGGCACGCAGGCGATGGACAGTTCCGGCCGGCGCACCGTTTCCAGCACGTCGTGGCAGACCTCGCCGATGCGCTGCAGCGCGCCCTGGGTCGCGTCGGCGATGCGCTCGGCCTCCGCCGTCAGCTCGACGCGGCGTCCGACGCGCCGGACCAAGGCGACGCCGAACCAGTCCTCCAGATTGCGCAGATGATGGCTGACGGCGGCATGGGTGACGCCGAGTTCGTCGGCGGCCAGGCCGACCCGGCCGGTCTGGGCGAGGGCGGCCAAGGCCCTGAGCGCATTGAGGGGAGGGAGGGGAGCATTGCTCATCGTTAGATTTTCTAACGATCATGTCGGTAAGTTTCAATTGAAACTGTCGTTTCCTTGTGACTTTTTTCCCCAACGTTAACGGTGCGCAGGGAGGAGCCACGCAGCCGCTTCGATGTCCCGCCATGGATCTGTCCGCTTCCTGCCGGGCGCGCCTCGCGCGCCGCGGCGCGTCGCCGGACGGTATTTTCCGCGCGGGGACGCCTTGCGGCGCAGTGGAGGAACAATCGCATTCCGTTTGCCGGGCAAGAGGAAAGATGTTCTTTTCTAAGTGCCGGATTTCGAGGGGAATTGTGCCGCCCACAGGGGCTTGGTAAGGAAATGACATCATGCACAGCCGCGCTGTCGGCGGTGCTGCGGACTGAGAACGGCGAAGCCGCCAGTCCTTCAGGGGGACCACAGGGCCTATGGACTACTTTATCCAGCAATTGATCAATGGCGTAACGCTCGGGTCGATCTACGGCCTGATCGCCATTGGCTACACGATGGTCTACGGGATCATCGGCATGATCAACTTCGCCCATGGAGATATCTTCATGGTCGGATCCTTCATCGCGCTCATCGTCATCATCGCGCTCGGCATCACCGCGGCGACGCCCTTGCTGCTGCTGATCCTGGCGCTCGGCCTGGTGCTGGTCATCGCCATGGCGCTGACCGCCGTCTGGGGCTGGACGGTGGAGCGGATCGCCTACCGGCCGCTGCGCGGCTCCTTCCGCCTGGCGCCGCTGATCACCGCCATCGGCGCCTCGATCGCGCTGCAGAACTTCGTGCAGATCTCGCAGGGCGCGCGCACCAAGCCGCTGCAGCCGCTGCTGGGCGGCAACATCAAGCTGTGGGAGACGGTCGGTCCCGGCGGCAATTTCGTCGTCCAGATCAGCTATATGCAGATCCTGATCATCGTCGCGACGGTGCTGCTGATGGCCGGCTTCACCTTCCTGATCACCAGGACGCCGCTCGGCCGCGCCCAGCGGGCCTGCGAACAGGACCGCAAGATGGCGGCGCTGCTCGGCGTCAATGTCGACCGGACGATCTCGCTGACCTTCGTCATGGGTGCGTCGCTGGCCGCCGTCGCCGGCCTGATGTTCCTGCTCTATTATGGCGTCATCGACTTCTATATCGGCTTCCTGGCCGGCGTTAAGGCCTTCACCGCGGCCGTGCTCGGCGGCATCGGCTCGCTGCCCGGCGCCATGCTCGGCGGTCTGCTGATCGGCCTCATCGAGACCTTCTGGTCCGGCTACTTCTCCCTTGAATACAAGGATGTCGCCGCGTTCTCGATCCTTGCCATCGTGCTGATCTTCATGCCCGAGGGGCTCCTGGGCAAACCCGAAGTCGAGAAGGTCTGAGACCATGGCCGCACAGAAACAGGATTTGCTCGCCGGCTCCGTGAAGGACGCCGCCCTGGGCGCGCTGGTCGCCTTCGGCCTGTTCGCCATGCTCATCGGCATGAAGACCGAGGTCGGGATCGGCGGACTGTCGATCCAGTACCGCTGGAGCGCCGTCGCCATCGCCGTCGGCATCGTCTTCTTCGGCCGGTTGGCGCTCAATCTCTTCGTCTGGAAGAGCGAGAGGCCGGTCACCGGCTTCCTGAGCGGGCTGGTGCCCAGCCAGGCGTCCGCCTCCCGCTTCTCCCACCTGATCACG
This sequence comes from Stappia sp. TSB10P1A, assembly GCF_900185725.1. Taxonomy (GTDB): domain Bacteria; phylum Pseudomonadota; class Alphaproteobacteria; order Rhizobiales; family Stappiaceae; genus Stappia. The sequence goes on from NZ_FYAU01000013.1 coordinate 64,046, forward strand.
CCGCTGCTGTTCCTGCTCGCCGTGACCCTGCCGTTCCTGCTGATGTATTTCCTCGGCACGCGCGGCTCGCGGCAGTATCTGGACCTGGCGATCCTCGTCACCACCTATGTGATGCTCGGCTGGGGGCTCAACATCGTGGTCGGCCTCGCCGGCCTGCTCGACCTCGGCTATGTCGCCTTCTACGCGGTCGGCGCCTATTCCTACGCGCTGCTGGCCCAGTATTTCGGCTTTTCGTTCTGGATCTGCCTGCCGCTCGCGGGCATCCTCGCCGCCTTCTGGGGCATCATCCTCGGCTTCCCGGTGCTGCGTCTGCGGGGCGACTATCTCGCCATCGTGACGCTGGCCTTCGGCGAGATCATCCGCGTGGTGCTGCTCAACTGGTACGAGTTCACCGGCGGGCCGAACGGGCTCTCCGGCATTCCCCGTCCCAGCTTCTTCGGCCTGGAGTTCGAGCGCGGCGAGGGCGGCTTTGCCCACTTCTTCGGGCTGGAGTTCAACTCCATCCACCGCATCGTCTTCCTCTACTACCTGATCCTGGTGATGGCGCTGGTGACCAATTTCGTCACCATGCGGCTGCGCAAGCTGCCGGTCGGGCGGGCCTGGGAGGCCTTGCGCGAGGACGAGATCGCCTGCCGCTCGCTCGGCATCAACACCACCAACACCAAGCTGACCGCCTTCGCGATCGGCGCCATGTTCGGCGGCTTCGCGGGCTCCTTCTTCGCCACCCGCCAGGGCTTCGTGTCGCCGGAGAGCTTCACCTTCATCGAATCGGCGGTGATCCTGGCGATCGTCGTGCTCGGCGGCCTCGGCTCGCAGATCGGCGTCGTCATCGCCGCGGTGGTGATGATCGGCGGCTTCGAGTTCTTCCGTCAGTTCGAGGAGTACCGGATGCTGGTGTTCGGCCTGTTGATGGTCGTCATCATGGTGTGGAAGCCGCGCGGCCTGATCTCGACCCGCGCTCCCTCCATCGCGCTTGACCGCAAGAAGGCCAAGGGCATTTCCGCCGATCTGGTTCAGGAGGGCCACGGATGACCCGCTGGAACAACGATCCCGTTCTTCGCATCGAACACGTGACCATGCGCTTCGGCGGCCTGATCGCGGTGCACGACCTCTCGTTCAATGTCGGGCGCGGCGACATCACCGCCCTGATCGGACCCAACGGCGCCGGCAAGACCACGGTCTTCAACTGCGCCACCGGCTTCTACAAGCCGACCGAGGGGCGCATCACCATGAAGCGCCACACCGGCGAGCACTACCTGCTGGAGCGGATGCCCGACTTCAAGATCTCGGCCGAGGCCGGGGTCGCGCGCACCTTCCAGAACATCCGTCTGTTCGGCGGCATGACCTTGCTGGAAAACCTGATGGTGGCGCAGCACAACCCGCTGATGGTGGCCTCCGGCTACACCGTCGGCGGCCTGCTCGGCATCGGCGGTTTCCGCAAGGCGGAGGCCGGCGCGGTGGAGCGGGCCAAGTACTGGCTCGAGCGCACCAACCTGATCGACCGGGCCGACGCGCCGGCGGCGGACCTGCCCTATGGCGACCAGCGGCGGCTCGAGATCGCCCGCGCCATGTGCACCATGCCGGAGCTGCTGTGCCTCGACGAGCCGGCGGCGGGCCTCAATCCGCGCGAGAGCGCGGAGCTGAACACGCTGCTGCATTACATCCGCGACGAGCACAAGACCTCGGTGCTGCTGATCGAGCACGACATGTCGGTGGTCATGGAGATTTCCGACCATGTGGTGGTGCTTGATTATGGCGAGAAGATCTCCGACGGCACGCCGGACGAAGTGAAGAACGACCCGAAGGTCATCGCCGCCTATCTCGGCGTTGCCGATGACGAGGTCGAACAGGTGGAAGAAGAGGTGGGCCTGTGAGCGAGAACCAACCCCTCCTCCAGATTCGCGGTGTCGAGACTTATTACGGCAAGATCGTCGCGCTGCGCGGCGTCGACATGGATGTCAACGAGGGCGAGATCGTCACCCTGATCGGCGCCAACGGCGCCGGCAAGTCGACCCTGATGATGACGATCTGCGGCACGCCGCAGGCGCGCAACGGCTCGATCCACTACAACGGCATCGACATCACCCGCATGCCGACGCACGAGATCATGCGGATGGACATCGCCCAGTCGCCGGAAGGTCGCCGCATCTTCCCGCGCATGTCGGTGATGGAGAACCTGCAGATGGGCGCGGCGGTGGTCGACCCGAAGCACTTTTCCGGCGATCTGGAAAAGGTCTTCGCCCTGTTCCCCCGTCTCAAGGAGCGGCGGGAGCAGCGCGGCGGCACGCTGTCGGGCGGCGAGCAGCAGATGCTGGCGATCGCCCGCGCCCTGATGGGCCGGCCGCGGCTGCTGCTGCTGGACGAGCCGTCCCTCGGCCTGGCGCCGCTGATCGTCAAGCAGATCTTCGACGCCATCGCCGAGCTCAACCGCAGCGAGGGCCTCACCGTCTTCCTGGTCGAGCAGAACGCTTATCACGCCCTCAAGCTGGCGCATCGCGGCTATGTGATGGTCAACGGCGTCATCACCATGTCGGGCACCGGCAAGGAGCTGCTGTCGAGGGAAGAGGTCAAGGCGGCCTATCTCGAGGGCGGCAGGCATTGATCCGGCGGCCGCCGGCGCCTCGGCCCGGCGGCCGGAACCCGTGTTCTCATTCTCGCCGGCACCTGCGCCCCATGGGGGCGGGCCGGCGGCCAACGGGAGGTCCTGATGGGATTCCTCTATGACACGACCCTTGCGGGCTTCATCATCCTGACCCTGGCGCTCGGCGGCGCCGCCGCCTGGTCCACGGGCCGGGCCTGCGCGCTGACCTGGCGTCCGCTGTTCGTCCTGGTCTGGTTCATTTTCCTGCTGTCGCTGGCGGTGCGCTTCCTCAGCTTCGCGCTCTATGGCGGCACGCTGCTGTCGGTGCAGCACTGGCTGATCGCCTTCGCCTATCTGGTGGCGCTGGCGCTCGCCGGCTGGCGGGTGACGCGCACCAACCAGATGACCAGCCAGTATCGCTGGCTCTACGAGAAGACCAGCCCGTTCGGCTGGCGGCTGCGTCCGGGAGCGGACGACCGCATCGCCTGACAGGGCACGTTTTGCGGGAGGGTGCGCCTTTCCGCCGCGGAATCCGAAACGCTCGACTTTGCCGAAAAAGGCGATAGTGTTTCGGTACATGGCCGCTCCGGAAGGGGCGGCAGCGGGCGCAAAGCCCGCACGACCAGAGTGGTTCAGCACCGGTCCGGGGTGGACCGGGAATGCATCTGGAGCAAGGGGAGAGTACCTTATGAAGAAGCTTCTTTTGGCGAGCGTTGCCACCGTCGCGGGCCTCGGCCTGTCGAGCGCGGCGATGGCCGACATCGTCATCGCGACCGCCGGTCCGATGACCGGCCAGTACGCCTCGTTCGGCGCGCAGATGAAGGCGGGCGCCGAGCAGGCGATCGAGGACATCAACGCGGCGGGCGGCATCAACGGCGAGAAGCTGGTGCTGCAGGTCGGCGACGATGCCTGCGATCCGAAGCAGGCCGTGGCGGTCGCCAACCAGTTCGTCGGCTCGGGCGTCGTCTTCGTCGCCGGCCACTTCTGCTCGGGTTCGTCGATCCCGGCCAGCCAGGTCTATGCCGAGGAGGGCATCGTCCAGATCTCTCCGGCCTCGACCAACCCGAAGTTCACCGATGAGCGTCCGGGTCCGGGCGTGTTCCGCACCTGCGGCCGTGACGACCAGCAGGGCCAGGTGGCCGGTGCCTTCCTCGCCGAGAAGTTCGGCGACAAGAACATCGCCATCATCCACGACAAGACCGCCTACGGCAAAGGCCTTGCCGACGAGACCAAGAAGTACATGAACGAGGCCGGCAAGCAGGAAGCCCTCTATGAGGCCTATACGGCCGGCGAGAAGGACTACACCGCGCTCGTCTCCAAGCTGAAGTCCGAGAACATCGACGTGCTTTATGTCGGCGGCTACCACACGGAAGCCGGCCTCATCAAGCGCCAGATGGCCGAGCAGGGCATGAGCACCATCCTCGTCTCCGGCGACGCGCTGGTCACCGACGAGTACTGGTCGATCACCGGCGACGTCGGTGCCGGCACGCTGATGACCTTCTCGCCGGATCCGCGCAAGAACGAGGTCGCCGCGCCGGTCGTCGCCGCGCTCGAGGCCGCCGGCCGCACCGCCGAGGGCTACTCGCTCTACACCTATGCCGCGATCCAGGCTTGGGCCGAGGCCGCCAAGGCCGCCGGTTCCACCGACTTCGACGCGGTGGTCGGCAAGCTGAACGAGATGGAGTTCGCCACCGTTCTCGGCAACCTCTCCTTCAACGACGTCGGCGACGTGACCCTGCCGGGCTACGTCTTCTACGAGTGGAAGGACGGCAACTACGACTACCTGCAGTAAGCCTTTCGGCTCACTGCGGATTTTCGCCCCGCCCGGTTCGTCCGGGCGGGGTTTTTCGTGTTTCGGACCTCAAGATCGGCCGGCGCGTAAACCTTAACCGGTAACCATGCGAATCGATTCGCGGCGGCGATTCCCGTAAACCCTTTAACCGCGTGCGCCAATGCGTAAATAATCGGTAAACCAATACCGGAGTGGGCGATGGGCAGAGTGGTCTGGGGGATGGTCGCCATCTACATGGCGATCGGGGTGGCGCTGTGGAGCCATTCGGCATGGGCCGCGCCGGAGCTCGTCGCCTTTGCCGACGCCCGTGTCGCGCCGGGCACCATCGTCATCCGCAACAGCGAGAAGCGGCTCTATCTGGTGCAGCCGGGCGGCACCGCCCTGCGCTATTCGGTGGCCGTGGGCAAGCGCGGCAAGGCCTGGGCGGGGCGCACCTATATCACCGGCATGCATGTGCGTCCGGCCTGGGCACCGCCCGCCGACGTCAAGCGCGACCTGCCGCATCTGCCGGCGGTGATCGCGGGCGGGGCGCCGAACAATCCGATGGGCGTTGCCGCGATGACGCTCGCCGGGGGCGAATACGCCATCCACGGCACCAACCGGCCGGACTCCATCGGCCGTCCGGTCTCCTATGGCTGCATCCGCATGCACAATCGCGACATCGCCGACCTGTTCCGCCGGGTCGGCGTCAACACGCCGGTGATTGCCGTCAACTGATCGCGGTCAACTGACGCTTCCGTCAGCCGAGCCGCGCCGGGGGCGCCGTCTCCATCGGCCGGGCCAGCGTCGCGTCCTTGCGCGTCATGTCGACGAGGCCGGCGCCGAGCACCATCAAGGTCGCGGCGCCGAGCACGAAGACGATCAGCGCCGGCAGCATCAGCCGCGCGCGCCGGGGTCGGGCAGGGTCATGGGGCTCGGTCAGTCGCATCTCGTCCGTCCAGCGATCTGTCTGCGCTTTCTCCGCTTTCGCTGACAAAGACATGGCGACGGTCTTGGTGCGATCAAGTCCTTCTCCCGGCTCTGCCTTCTCTCGACTGTTCACATTTACGTAATTTTCCCGAGAACCTTCCGCTTCCCCTGCGACAGCGGCGCGCCGCGCGCGCGGGCCTTGCCGGCGGTTCGGCGGGCCTGCACTGTGGGGCACTGTGGGGGAGCACTGTGTGCGGATCGAAGATTGGGGATCGGGCGAATGATCGGGGCCCTGACGCTGATATTGTGCTGCCAGCTTGCCGGCGAACTTGCGGTCACGGCGAGCGGGCTGCCGGTGCCGGGGCCGGTGCTCGGCATGATCCTTCTGTTCCTGCTGCTCGCCGTCCGCGGCGGGGTGGGGGAGGATCTCGGCCGGGTCGGCGATGCGCTCTTGAAGAACCTTGCGCTGCTCTTCGTGCCGGCCGGCGTCGGCGTCGTCGTGCATCTCGGCCTGATCGGGCGCGAGGGGCTGGCGATCACCGCCGCGCTCGTCGTCTCCACCTTGCTGACGGTGCTGGTCACCGGCCTTGTCATGAGCCGGCTGGCGCGGCGGGAGGCGGACGGCCCCTCCGGTCCCGAGGCAGGCGCGCCATGAGCGAGCCGCTGTCGCAGATCTGGGTCTATCTCTCGGCGAGCCCGCTTGCCGCGCTGACGCTCACCCTTGCCGCCTATCAGGTCGGCTTTTTCCTCTACCGCCGGGCCGGCTTTCACCCCCTGGTCAATCCGGTGCTGGTCGCGGTGCTGCTGATCGGCGCCGTGCTGCTTGTCAGCGGCACCGCCTATCCGGTCTATTTCGACGGCGCCAAGTTCGTGCACTTTTTGCTGGGGCCGGCGACGGTGGCGCTCGCCATTCCGCTCTACCGCCAGTTCGCGCGGGTGCGCCGCTCGGCGCTGGCCATCGGCGTCAGCCTGCTGGCCGGCTCGCTCACCGCCGCGCTCTCGGCGCTGGCGGTCGCCTCGCTGCTCGGCGCCTCGCGCCAGACGCTGGCCTCGCTGGCGCCGAAATCCGCCACCGCGCCGGTTGCCATGGGCATTGCCGAGCCGCTCGGCGGGCTACCCTCGCTCACCGCCGTCCTCGTCATCCTCACCGGCATCCTCGGCGCGGCGCTCGGGCCGCTGGTGCTGGATCTGGCGCGCATTCGCGACTGGCGGGCGCGCGGCTTTGCCATCGGCACGGCCGCCCATGGCATCGGCACCTCGCGCGCGCTGCTGGTCAACGAGACCGCCGGCGCCTTTTCCAGCCTTGCCATGGGGCTCAATGCCATCGCCACGGCGCTGCTGGTGCCGCTGGTCTGGCGCCTGATCTTCGGGTAACGGGTCTTCGGGTAGCGGGACTTCGGGTAACGGGTCAGGGCGCCGCCAGCCGCGCCGTGTCCTGCGCCGCATGCGCGTCTGCCCGGCGCAGCCAGGCGCGCGGATCGGTCATCTGGCCGCCGCGCCCGCGCCCGCCACTGAGCGCGGTGCACAGGTCCGCCACCGCCTCCAGCGAATGCACGGCGCGGAACTCGTCGACATGCGGCAGCATCGCCCGCACGCCTCTCGCCCGCGCCTCGAACCCCTCGAAGCGCAGGAGCGGGTTCAGCCAGATCAGCCGGCGGCAGGAGCGGTGCAGCCGGTCGATCTCGCGTTCCAGGTCCTCGTCGCTGTCGCGCTCCAGCCCGTCGGTGACGAGCAGCACGATCGGCCCGCCGGACAGCACCCGGCGCGACCAGTGCCGGTTGAAGGCGGCGAGCGCGGTGGCGATGCGGGTGCCGCCCGACCAGTCCTCCACCCCTTGGGTGCAGGCGGCGAGCGCCTCGTCCGGGTCCTTCATCCGCAATTGCCGCGTGACATTGGTCAGCCTGGTGCCGAACAGGAAGGTGTGGACGTTGCGCCGCTCCTCGGTCAGCGCATGCATGAAATGCAGCAGGATGCGGGTGTACTGGCTCATCGAGCCGGAAATGTCGCAAAGCGCGACGATCGGCGGGCGCTTCAGGTCGTGGCGCCGGTGGCGCAGCTCGATCATGTCGCCGCCGGTGCGCAGCGAGGCGCGCAAGGTCCGGCGCGGGTCGATGCGCCCGCGCGGGGCGCTGACCAGCCGGCGCAGCCGCACCTTCTCCATCGGCAGCACCATCCTCCGCAGCGCGTCCTTGGCGGCGCGGATCTCGGCCGCGTTCATCTGGGCGAAGTCCTTGCGCTGCAGCAGTTCGCGGCCCGACACGGTGAAGCGGGCGTCGACCACCACTTCCTCGCGCTCGTGCTGCGGCTGGCGTTCGCGCGTTGCCTGAAACGCCTGGGCGACGCGGGTCTGGCCGGCCTTGGGCTTGTCCGGCGCGGCGCGTGCCGGCGCCACCGGCGAGAGGATCGACAGCAGCTTCTCGATCAGCCCGCGCGAGCGCCAGTAGATGCGGAAGGCCTCGTCGAAGACGGCGCGCTGCTCGCGCTTGCGCACGAAGACCGCGTGCAGCGTCCAATAGAGGTCCTCGCGGCTGCGCAGGCCGGCGACCTCCACCGCGCGCACCGCATCGACGACGCTGGCCGGGCCGACCGGCAGGCCGGCGCGGCGCAGGGTCCGGGCGAACTGCACGATATTGTCGGCGATGCGCCCGCCGGCCTGCTCTTGCAGCGTCGCGAGGTCGTCGGTCATCGGCTCAGTCCTGCCCGCTTGCCCTGCGGTCGTGGTCGCGCTGGATGTCCTCGATGATCTTGCGGGCGCGCGAGCCGCGCACGCGCTCGATGTCGTCCTGGTATTTCAGCAGCACGCCCAGCGTGTCGGACACCATGTCCGGGTCGAGCGCGATCTGGTCCAGCTCGGTCAGCGCGGTCGCCCAGTCCAGCGTCTCGGCGACGCCCGGCTGCTTGAACAGGTCCTCGTCGGTGCGCAGCGCCTGCACGAAGGCGACGAGTTCGCTCGCCAGCCGCTCGCCGGCGCCCGGCACCTTGCGGCGGACGATCTCCAGCTCGCGCTCCGCGTCCGGATAGTCGACCCAGTGGTAGAGGCAGCGCCGCTTCAGCGCGTCGTGGATCTCGCGGGTGCGGTTGGTGGTGATGATGACGATGGGCGGCTCCTGCGCGCGGATGGTGCCCAGTTCCGGGATCGTCACCTGGTTGTCCGACAGCACTTCCAGCAGGAAGGCCTCGAAGGCCTCGTCGGCCCGGTCGAGCTCGTCGATCAGGAACACCGGCGGACCGGCGAGCGACGGCTCCAGCGCCTTCAGCACCGGGCGCTTGATCAGGAAGCGTTCGGCGAAGACCGATCTGGACAATTCATCGTGATCGGTGTCGCCGGCGGCTTCCGACACGCGGATCTCGACCATCTGCGCGGCGTAGTTCCATTCGTAGACGGCGGTGGAGACGTCCAGCCCCTCGTAGCATTGCAGGCGGATCAGCTCGCGCCCCAGCGCCTGCGACAGCACCTTGGCGATCTCGGTCTTGCCGACGCCGGCCTCGCCTTCCAGGAACAGCGGCCGTTTCAGCTTCAGCGCCAGCAGCAGCACGGTCGCCAGCGAGCGGTCGGCGACATAGCCCTGGCCGTCGAGCAGGGCGCGCGTCGCGTCGATTGTGTCCGGGAGGGGCTGCGCGGTCATCTGGGCTCCTGGTCCTTGCGTGCCCGCGCGTCTTTCGCGCCGGGCTGTTTCCCGCACCATAGTGCGGGCAGGCCGGGCTTGTCAGGTGTCCTTAGGGCCAAGGCCGATGGCTGGCGGCGGAACGCTTGGGTTACCTCCCCGTTAACCCCCCATTAACCGTGACATGCGGACACTTGACGCAGGGAGAGGCTACGAAAGGTTCCGGTCATGATCTCATCGGATTTTTCCCGCCAGCTCGAGGGCTACGGCCTGCTCACGGCCCAGATCCTCTATCACATGCCCGACCATCCGCGGCTGCTGCAGACCTTCCTCTGGCAGACGCTGGACAAGGCGCCGACCTTCCCCGAGCTCAGCCGCTTCCTGCGGTTCTGGGAGCGCGACATCGAGGGCCGGCTGCATTCGGTGCGCATTTCCCATCGCGACCTGATCGGGCCGAGCGACTGGCGCATCCTCGACGCGGAGTTCCCGATCCACTGACGGATCGGCCCCCCGTCGGCGTCGGTCCCCTCAGCGCGGCGGGGGCGGCGGCAGGCCGGCGCCGTCGCGCATGATCGCGCGCGCCTCGGGAGTGAAATCGGAGCCGGCGCCCTCGTGCAGCACGAAGCCCGGCAAGAGGCGCAGCGGTGCCCGGCTCGCCCGCACGGCGCGCACCAGCACGCGCGTTGCCGCGGCCTCAGGGCGCGGGCGCAGCGGAATGACGTCGATGGCGCCGAAGCGGCCGGGCAGCAGGTGCAGGATCTCGCCCAGCCCGTCGGCGCGGAAGATCATGGTCAGCGTGCCGCCCTCGCGCACGATGTCGGTGGCGACCCGCACCCACGGCTCCAGCCCGCGCGTGTCCAGCACATGCGCCCCGGCGCGCGGGGCGGCGGGCGAGGCGCGAAAGCGCCCATCCGTATAATAGGGCGGGTTGACGATGGCATGGTCGGCAAGGCCGGGCGTCAGACCGGCGGCGTGGCGCTCGCGCCCGCGGGCAGTGATGTCCGCCTCCAGGATGGTCACCCTCGGCGCGAAACCGGCATTGTCGGGAAGGGCCAGCGCCTGCTGCGCCAGATCGAGAGCTGCCCGGTCGCGGTCGACCAGCACCACCTCCACCTCCGGCAGGCGCGCGGCAAGGCAGAAGCCGGCGGTGCCGACGCCCGAGCCGAGATCGACGACGCGCCCGCGCGTGGCCGGGGGCACGGCGGCAGCCAGATAGACCGCGTCGAGCCCGGCGCGGTGGGCGCCGCGCGCCGGCTGCAGCACCTGCACCAGTCCGCCGAGAAAGGCGTCGCGGGTGATCTCCGCGCTCTCCTGCAAGGCCTGCTCGACAGGTCCCGGCGTAATGGGCTCCGGCGCGATGGACTCCGGCGCGATGGACTCCGGTTCGGGCGGGGCTTCGACCTCGGCCGAGGCCTGACTGTCGCCGTTCACGGGGCCTCGCTCCCGCCGGCCCTTGCGTGGCGGGCCAGCGTGTCGGCGTCCAGTTCGTGGGCGAGGTCGGCCTCGCGCATGAGGCGAACGGCCGCATCGAGGTCGTCCTCGGTGACCATCACCCGGCGGGCGATGATGCCGATCGAGCCTTCCAGGATGCTCATGTTGCCGTCGAGCACGAGATGGCCGATGCCGGCCTCGTCCAGAAGCGCCTCGACATAGGAAATCAGGACCATATCGTTGGTCTTGAGCAGAGGAACCATGTCGTCCTTGGTCGTTGGGCGGTCGGGGGCCGCAGCTTACAGGACCGGACCGCGCGAAGCGACCTTTGCCGGCTCCCCGCCTGTGCGGCATCCGGCCGGTTTGGTCAACAGTGCTTCTTGCGAAAGACGGCTTGCCGTGGGCATGGGGCGGACCTATTGTCCCGCCCGTCTCTTACCTTATACGAGGTTGTTCAACGTGGGCGTGGTGGTTCCCTTGCGCGAAACCCGGTCAGAACCGGCCAGCATCCAGACCCTGGTCGACCTCACCGCCGGCGGCATGGAGGCCGTCAACCAGCTCATCCTGTCCAAGGCGGGGTCGAATGTCGAGCTGATCCCGGAGATCGCCCGCCACCTGATCTCGTCGGGCGGCAAGCGGCTGCGGCCGATGCTGACCCTCGCCATGGCCGACATGTTCGGCTATGCGGGCGAGGGTCATGTCGGCCTCGCCGCCAGCGTCGAGTTCATGCACACCGCGACGCTGCTGCATGACGATGTCGTCGACGAGAGCGACATGCGGCGCGGCAAGCTGGCGGCGCGCAAACTGTGGGGCAATCAGGCAAGCGTGCTGGTCGGCGACTACCTGCTCGGCCAGGCCTTCAAGATGATGGTCGATGTCGGCTCGCTGGAGGCGCTGCGGATCCTGGCCAGCGCCTCGGCCGTCATCGCCGAGGGCGAGGTGATGCAGCTCGGCGCGGCGCAGGACCTGGAGACCACCGAAGAGCGCTACATGCAGGTCATCGAGGCGAAGACGGCGGCGCTCTTTGCCGCTGCCGCCGAGGTCGGCCCGGTGATCGCCGGGGCCTCCGACGCCGACCGCGCCCATGCCCGCGCCTATGGCATGGCGCTCGGCCTTGCCTTCCAGCTCGTCGACGATGCGCTCGACTATGGCGGCTCGGCCGCGGATCTTGGCAAGGACACCGGCGACGACCTGCGCGAAGGCAAGATCACCCTGCCGGTTATCCTCGCCATCCGCCGGGGCAAGCCGGAGGACCGCGAATTCTGGTCGCGCTGCCTCGAGGAGCGCGACGTGCGCGAGGGCGATCTCGACCGGGCCATCGCGATCATGCGCGAGACCGGGGCGCTCTCCGAGACGGTCGAGCGGGCCCGTGCCTTCGGGGCCGAGGCGCTGGAGGCGCTGCGGGGATTACCGGCGAGCGGGCAGCGCGAGGCGCTGGCCGAGGCGGTCGATTTCTGCATCGCCCGCGTCAACTGAGGTTTTTGAGACGCGATTCTCGAAATTGAGCGATTTCGAGACGGTTTTTTGCAAAATCCGTCTCGAAATTTGCAACCGCCCCGCTGACCTTCGCGGGGCAGGTTGTCCCCGTGGCGGCACCAGCCCCGTCGGGGCTGGTTATCCTCTCAGCCCATCCGCTCCGAGGCGTAGCTGCCGGGGCTGGCCGGGAAGACCACCGTCTTGTTTCCATTGAGGAAAACGCGCCGGTGGATATGCGCGTGGATGGCGCGGGCGAGCACCTGGCTCTCCACGTCGCGGCCGAGCGAGACGTAATCCTCGGGCGACTGGGCATGGGTGACGCGCACCGTATCCTGCTCGATGATCGGCCCCTCGTCGAGATCGCTGGTGACATAGTGGGAGGTCGCGCCGATCAGCTTGACGCCGCGCGCGAAGGCCTGCTTGTACGGGTTCGCCCCCTTGAAGCTGGGGAGGAAAGAATGGTGGATGTTGATCACCCGCCCGGCCATTTCCTCGCACATGCGCGTCGACAGCACCTGCATGTAGCGGGCCAGAACCACCAGTTCCGCGCCGGTTTCCTCGACGATCGCCATCTGGCGGGCCTCGGCCTCCGCCTTGTTGTCCTTCGTCACCTTGATGTAGTGGAAGGGGATATCGTGGTTCACCACCAGCTTCTGGTAGTCCAGATGGTTGGAGATCACGCCGACGATATCGATCGGCAGCGCCCCGATCCGCCACCGGTACAAAATGTCGTTCAGGCAGTGCCCGAACCGAGAAACCATAATTAAAACCTTCATTTGCGCCGTTTCGTCATGGAACGAAAAGTCCATTCCGAAGGCCTCGGCACGGCTCGCGAAGCCGCTTGAAAGCGTCTCCAGCGTCGCGCCGGTCTCGCTGTTGAAGCTGACGCGCATGAAGAAATTCCCGGTCTCGCGGTCGTCGAACTGGGCGCTGTCGGTGATGTTGCAGCCGTTCTCCGCCAGATAGGTGGAGATGGCGGCGACGATGCCACGGGTCGAGCGGCAGGTGACGGTCAGGGCAAAGGCGCTCATCGGCGGTGATTCCCGGCTGCGAGGAAAACAGGTCCACGCGATAGCGGAGTGTCGCGGGTTGTCCAAGTGTTGTCGCGATCGCGCGCCGGGGACATTCCGAAAAACGGCGCGCGGGAGAAGATTTGCGACGGGGAGGATATCGCGGCCCGGCGCTCAGCCGACCGCAGCGACCGGTGCGGCCTGCACCCACCATGCGGGATGACGGGCAGTGAGGCGGCGGGCCTCCCGCTCGGCCTCCTCTATCCCCGCGAACAGGGCAAAGCATGTCGCGCCCGATCCGGACATGCGGGCAAGGCGGGCGCCCCGCGCCGAGCGCAGCGCGGCCAGCACCTCGGCGATCTGCGGCGCCACGGTCAGTGCCGGCGCTTCGAGGTCGTTGCGGGTGCCCTCGAGCCAGGCAATCAGCGCGTCGAAGGAGGCGAGATCGCTCTCGCCAAGCGGGGAGAGCGGCGGGTTCTCGCGGCAGGCCAGACGGGCGAAAACATCAGGCGTTGCAACGGGTAAGCCCGGATTTGCCAGCAGCACCGCATGGCCCGGAAAGCGGGGAAGAGATGCGACTTCGGTGCCGGTGCCGCTGACCAGCGCCGGCTTCGAGGCCAGGCACATCGGCACGTCGGCTCCGAGCCGTTCCGCAATTTTTTCCAGCCGCGCCATGTCGCCCGCCTCCGCCGGACGGCCGGTCATCGCCGCAAAGGCGATATGCAGCGCGGCGGCGGCGTCGGCCGAGCCGCCGCCGATTCCGGAGGCGACGGGCAGGCGCTTGACGAGGGTAAAGGCGAGGGCGGGAGGGCCTCCGCCGAGGTTTTCGGCGAGCGCGTGCACGGCCCGCAGCACCAGGTTATCCCCGGCGGATCCGTCCGGTGTCTGCGGGGACAGGGCGCTCGCGAAGGGGCCTTCGAGCGCCAGCGAGAGGCCGGGCCCCCCGGTGGCGGCCGACAGCGTGTCGCCGAATTCGGCAAAGGCGACAAGGCTTTGCAGCATATGGTAGCCATCGGCGCGGCGGCCGGTGACGTGCAGGGCGTAGTTCAGCTTGGCGCGGGCAAGCCGTGCGGCGGCCGGCTCTGTGGGCGCCGGTTTGTCCGCCTGCGACCCGGCGCCGGACTGGCTGGGGGAACCGCCCGTCGATGCGGGGGGACACATGGCGGCGTCAGCCGCCGTTCTGCTTCGGCTCGGCCTTGGCGGCGGGCGGCTCGCCGGGCTCCGGCAGGCCGTTTTCGATCTTCTCCAGGATCTTCGGCAGCTCTTCGGGCTCCGGATCGAGGTCGCGGGCGTGGTTCCACTGGAACCGCGCCTCGAGGCGGCGCCCGACCTTCCAATAGGCATCGCCGAGATGGTCGTTGATCACCGAATCCTGCGGCCGCAGCTCCACGGCCTTCTCCAGCTCGACGACGGCGTCCTCATAGCGGTGCAGCTTGTAGTAGGCCCAGCCGAGACTGTCGACGATGTAGCCGTCGCGCGGGCGCAGCTCCACCGCCTTGCGGATCATGTCGAGCGCCTCGGGCAGCTTGAGACCCTGATCGACAAGCGAATATCCGAGGTAGTTCAGCACCAGCGGCTGATCGGGCGACAGCTCCAGCGAGAGACGGAAATCGGCCTCGGCCTGATCCCATTTCTTCAGTCTTTCCCGGCAGATACCGCGATAATAGTAGATCGTCCAATGCTGCGGTTGCGGCTCGGAAATGGTGGCGATGCCCTTGCTGTAGGCCTCCTCGGCCTCCTCGAAGAGCTTGTGCGAGCGCAGCACGTTGCCGAGTGCGGTGACCGCGTCGAGGTCGCTCGGATCGCTCTCCACCAGCGCCGCCAGATGGGCGCGGGACTCTTCGAGGTTCTCCAGCGCATTGTAATTTATGCCGACCTGAATCTCGGCATCGCGCTTCAGCGGGGAGGTGTCCGGCACGCCCGAAAGCACCTCGATGGAGCGTTCGAAACGCCCCATCCGATCGAACAGGCCGGCCAGCGCGATGGCGGCGACATCGGCCTCCTCGTCGAGATGCAGCGAAAGCTGCAGGAAGGTGGCGGCGAGTTCCTCGCCGCCGTCACGGCCGATCGCCGCGCCCAGCCCGTACAGCACCTCGGCGACGCCGACTTCGGGGCTCCGGACAATGGTGCCAAGTGTCTCGCCGGCCTCGATTTTCTTGCGGGTTGCGAGCAGGGACGGATGGTTGGGCAGCATGGCGTTGAAGTCGTCCAGCACCTTCAGTGCCGCGTCCTTGTCGCCATTGCGATAGAGCGAGAGCGCGTAGGCGTTGACCACTCGCAGGGCGCCGCGGTCAGCCTCATAGGCCTCGCGGAAGTTGTCTTCCGCTTCCGCAGCGCGGCCGGCGTGATCCTGGATCAGGCCGGAATGGTAGGTGACGAAGACGGTGTACCAGCTCGGCCCGGAAAGCCGCGAGATCCGCGCCAGCGCCTCGTCGGTCTCGCCGCGGGCGGCAAGCAGCCAGGCGGAGATCAGCCCGGAGGCCAGTTCCGCCAGCGGGCCGCGCCCGCCGTCGGACAGGTATTCGCCGGCCTTGGCGTAGTTGCCGGCGCGCATCTCCTCCACCGCCAGCATCAGCCCGGCAAGGAAGTGGTCCGCCTGTTCGCCCTTCAGCCGTTCCGCCAGTTCCAGCGCCTCGGCGAGATCGCCATTGGCGAGCTTCAGCACGAAGGTGCGGTCGAGCAGGAAAGGGTTGCCCGGATCGACCAGCAGCGCCTCGCCGAAGAAGGCGGCGGCATTGCCGATGTCGTTGCTCTGGCCCGCCAGCCGGCCGGCGAGATAGCTGCCGCTCAGGGTGATCGGCAGTCCTTCCGGCGTTCCCGTGACAGTGCCGATTGCCTGGGCCTGGGTCTCGGCGACGGCCTGGGGAGCGGCGAGGGCGACGAGGGCCAGCAGCGCGACGCTGCAGGCGAGCTTGCCGCGGCGGGCGGAACGGGTGAGGCGGCGTGTGGTCATCCGGAGTGTCTCAATGCCCCTGCTTTTGCACCGATCCGGGTGCCTGACCCGGCGCCTGAGCTCGGCGTCTGGATCTGGGTGTCTGCCTTGGCGCGAATGTGGCGAGTCATCCGCATGATCTTGCGTGCGAGGATGGCCGCAATATGTCCCGCCTGCAAGCGCGACCGCCCGGCGCGCCCGCGAAGCCGGCTCAGGCTTTGCGGCGCTCCCGCGATATGGGGTGCGCGGGCCGCTCCGGCAATGGGATCCGCGGGCCGGTGGAAGCGAGGCTCCATAGGCTGCGGCAATAACGAAAGGGGGCGGGCGCGCAAAAAACCTTTGTTTCGTGCACTGCATCATTTAAGGGGAGGGGCATCCGGGAAGGGAGGCGCGCGCGACCTCAAGCGCGGGGCCCGGCGCCTCCGGGGTGCAAGCCCCGAAGCGAGAGGATGCAGGCGGCATGACCAAATGGGTGTTCGGTTTCGGTGACGGCAAGGCCGAGGGCTCTGCCGGAATGAGGAACCTGCTCGGCGGCAAGGGAGCCAACCTGGCCGAGATGAGCAATCTGGGGCTGCCGGTGCCGCCAGGCTTTACCATCACCACCGAGGTCTGCACCTGGTTCGACACCCACGACAAGACCTATCCCGACGGGCTGCGTGAACAGGTCGACGCGGCGCTGGAGGAGGTCGGCCGGATCACCGGGCGCCGCTTCGGCGACACGTCCAACCCGCTGCTGGTCTCGGTCCGTTCGGGCGCCCGCGTCTCCATGCCGGGCATGATGGACACGGTGCTCAATCTCGGCCTCAACGACGAGACCGTGCCGGCGCTGGCCGCCGCCGCCGGCGACCCGCGCTTCGCCTATGACAGCTACCGCCGCTTCATCCAGATGTATTCCGACGTGGTGATGGGCCTCGACCACCACGCCTTCGAGGAGATCCTCGAGGAGTTCAAGAACGAGCACGGCCGCGACCTCGACACCGACCTGACGGCCGAAGACTGGCAGCAGGTCATCGCCAGCTACAAGACCCTGGTCGAGGACGAACTCGGCACGCCCTTCCCGCAGGATCCGCACGAGCAGCTCTGGGGCGCCATCGGCGCGGTGTTCCTGTCCTGGGAAAGCGCGCGGGCGATCACCTATCGCCGGCTGCACGACATTCCCAACGACTGGGGCACCGCGGTCAACGTGCAGGCGATGGTCTTCGGCAACATGGGTGAGGAGTCGGCCACCGGCGTCGCCTTCACCCGCAATCCGTCGACCGGCGAGAAGGCGCTTTATGGCGAGTTCCTGATCAACGCCCAGGGCGAGGACGTGGTCGCCGGCATCCGCACGCCGCAGGATCTCACCGAGGCGGCGCGCATCGCCGCCGGCTCCGAGGCGCTGTCGCTGGAAAAGGCGATGCCGGAGGCGTTCGCCCAGTTCACCGAGATCTGCGACCGGCTGGAAGGTCATTATCGCGAGATGCAGGACCTGGAGTTCACCATCGAGCGCGGCCGGCTGTGGATGCTGCAGACGCGCTCGGGCAAGCGTACGGCGCGCGCCGCGCTGAAGATCGCCGTCGACATGGCCGACGAGGGGCTGATCTCCTCCGAGGAAGCCGTGATGCGGGTGGATCCGGCAGCGCTCGACCAGTTGCTGCACCCGATGATCGATCCGAAGGCGGAGCGCGACGTGATCGCGACCGGCCTGCCGGCCTCGCCGGGCGCGGCATCGGGCGCCATCGTCTTCTCCTCCGACGAGGCGGAAGAGGCGAAGGCCGCGGGACGCAAGGTGATCCTGGTGCGGGTCGAGACCAGCCCGGAAGACATCCACGGCATGCATGCGGCCGAGGGCATCCTGACGACGCGCGGCGGCATGACCAGCCACGCGGCGGTGGTGGCGCGCGGCATGGGCAAGCCCTGCGTCTCGGGCGCCGGTGCGCTCAGGATCGACTATCGCACGGCAACGCTGACGGTCGCCGGTCGCAAGCTCGCGAAGGGCGACATCATCACCATCGACGGCACCACCGGCCAGGTGCTGGTCGGCGAGGTGGCGATGCTGCAGCCGGAAATGTCGGGCGAATTCGCCCGGCTGATGGAATGGGCCGACACCCATCGCCGGATGGCGGTGCGCACCAATGCCGAGACGCCGGCGGACGCGCGCGCGGCGCGCGGCTTCGGCGCGGAAGGCATCGGCCTGTGCCGCACCGAACACATGTTCTTCGAAGGCGAACGTATCGTCGCGGTGCGCGAGATGATCCTTTCGGAGACCGAGCAGGGCCGGCGCGCGGCGCTGGACAAGCTGCTGCCGATGCAGCGCGGCGATTTCACCGAGCTGTTCGAGATCATGCAGGGGCTGCCCGTGACGATCCGCCTGCTCGACCCGCCGCTGCACGAGTTCCTGCCGCATAGCGAGGAGGAGATCGCCGAGGTGGCGGCGGTGATGGGCGTCGACAGCGAGGTGCTGCGGCAGCGGGCGCAGGATCTCAATGAATTCAATCCGATGCTCGGCCATCGCGGCTGCCGGCTGCTCGTCACCTATCCGGAAATCGCCGAGATGCAGGCGCGCGCCATCTTCGAGGGCGCGGTGGCGGCCGGCAAGACGACCGGGGCGCCGGTGACGCCGGAGATCATGGTGCCGCTGGTCGGCGTCAAGGCCGAATTGGACCTGGTGCGCGCGCGCATCGACGCGATGGCCAAGGCGGTGGCGCAGGAGACGGGCGTCACCGTCGACTATCAGGTCGGCACGATGATCGAGCTGCCGCGCGCCTGTCTGCGGGCCGGCGAGATCGCCGAGACGGCGGAGTTCTTCTCCTTCGGCACCAACGATCTGACGCAGACCGCCTTCGGCATCTCGCGCGACGACGCGGCGTCTTTCCTCGGCATCTATCAGCGGATGGGCATCGTCGAACGCGATCCCTTCGTGTCGCTCGACCAGGACGGCGTCGGCGAGTTGATCCGCATCGGTGCCGACCGCGGCCGGGCGGCGCGGCCGGGCCTCAAGCTCGGCATCTGCGGCGAGCATGGCGGCGACCCCGCCTCGATCACCTTCTGCGAGAGTGTCGGGCTCGACTATGTGTCCTGCTCGCCGTTCCGCGTGCCGATCGCCCGGCTGGCGGCGGCGCAGGCGGCGGTGAAGGCGAAGAAAGCAGCCTGAGGCCATGGCGGTCCGGCGGCCGGCGACGATCGGAGAGCTTGCCGCCGGGGGCAAGGCGGCACTCGCCCGCACGCTCTCGGCCATCGAGACCGATGGCGACGAGCCCGCGTTCCTGCATCTGCTCGACACGGCCGTGCAGGCCGGGCGCGGCCGCGTCCTCGGCCTCACCGGCCCGCCGGGGGTCGGCAAGTCGACGCTGACCAACGCCTTGATCCGTGCCTATCGGGGGCGGGGCGAGAGCGTCGGCGTGATCGCCGTCGATCCGTCCTCGCAGATCACCGGCGGGGCGCTGCTCGGCGACCGCACGCGGCTGTCCACCGATCCGGAGGACATGGGCGTCTTTGTGCGCTCGATGGCGGCGCGGGACCGGCTCGGCGGGCTCTCCGACCACGCCATCGCCGCCGTCGTCCTGATGCGGGCTGTGATGGACCGGGTGATCGTCGAATCGGTCGGCATCGGCCAGTCCGAGGCCGATGTCGCCCATGTCGCCGACACGCTCGCCCTGTGCATCCAGCCGGGCTCGGGCGACAGTCTGCAATTCATGAAAGCCGGGGTGATGGAACTGCCCGACCTGGTGCTGGTCACCAAGGCGGACATGGGCGCGCTGGCGCGGCGCGCGGCCGCCGACGTGCAGGGGGCGCTGTCGCTGGCCCGCCCGGCGGGAGCGGCGCTGCCCGAGGTGCTGACGGTCTCGGCGACGGCGGAACAGGGCATCGCCGAGGCTGTCGCGGCCTGCGATGCCCACGCGGCGCGGCTCGAGACGTCGGGAGAGCTCGACCACCGTCGGCGGCGTCAACAGCGGCACTGGGTGGAGGATGCGGTGATGCGGCGCTTCGGCACGGTCGGACGAGCGACCTGCGATATCGATGCGGCGCTAGCCGGGGCGGGCGGTCCGTTCACCGCGATCGCCCGGCTGGACGCGGAATTGCGCGGACGGCTTACGCCCTGAGCGACATCGCCACCTGGCTCTCGCCGGACAGGCGCGCCTCCGCCTCGGCGATCCGCGCCGACGGCACGGGCCGCGACAGGTAGAAGCCCTGCAGGCGGTCGCAATTGGTCCGCTGCAGGATCATCGCCTGCTGGCGGGTCTCGATGCCTTCCGCGACCACCTTCATGCCGAGCGCCTCGCCGAGATCGATGATCGTCGACAGGATCGCATGGGCATGCGGGGCGACTTCCAGGTCGGCGATGAAGGAGCGGTCGATCTTCAGCGTGTCGAAGGGGAAGCGGCGCAGATAGCTGAGGCTCGAATAGCCGACGCCGAAATCGTCGAGGGCAACCCGAACACCCATGTCCTGCACCTGGGTGAGGATCTTGAGAATGTCGATGTCGTTGTCGGCGAAAACCGACTCCGTCACCTCGATCTCCAGCCGCGACGGCTCGAAACCGCAGGCCTCAAGCGTGTCGCGCAGATCCTCGATGAAGCGCGGATGGCGGAACTGGGTCGGCGAGACATTGACCGCAAGGCCCAGATGCGGCCAGGCGGCGGCGTCCTCGCAGGCGCGGCGCAGCACATAGAGGCCGAGATCATTGATGAGGCCGGTTTCCTCGGCGATCGGCACGAAGGTGGACGGGCTGATGACGCCCATCTCCGCGTCGGTCCAGCGCAGCAGGGCCTCGACGGACAGGACCTTGGTGCCGTCGATGGTGGTCTGCGGCTGATAGACGACGCCGAGCCTGTTGTTGGTGATGGCCTCGCGCAGCGCATGGGCGAGGTTCTCGCGGGTGCGCACGTGTTCTTCCATGCATGCATCGAAAAACGCCCAGCGGCCGCGACCGCCCGCCTTTGCCGAATACAGGGCGATGTCGGCCTTGCGGAGCAACTCGCCCATCGACAGGCTGTCGTGCGGGGCGATGGCCGCGCCGACGCTGAGGCTGATATGCAGATGGTTGCCGCCGATATACATCGGCACGGCAAACCGGTCCTGAATGCGCTTCAGCATCTGCTCGATGCGCTCGCGGGACTCGCAGCCGGGCAGCAGCAGGGCGAACTCGTCGCCGCTGATGCGCGCGAGCGTCGCGCCCTCCGGCACCAATACCCGCAGCCGGCGCGCCGCCTCGCGGATCACCTCGTCGCCGGCAGCGTGTCCGAGCGTGTCGTTGATGTCCTTGAAGTGGTCGAGGTCGATGTAGATGACGCCGAGCAACCCCTTGCCGACCTGCCAGCTTGCCAGTTCCTCGCGGAAACTGGTGGCGAAATAGTCGCGATTGGCAAGGCCGGTCAGGCTGTCGTGCAGGGCGGCATGCTGGGCGCGCGCCTCGCTCTCGGCAAGGCGTCGGGTGTTCTGGCGGGTGTAGTAGAGCACCAGGCCAGTGAGACCGGCGATGGTGGCGGCCAGGAAGAACAGAACCGGCCCGACGCCGTAGAGGATCGAGGAGCCGGGGTTCTGCGCCTGCCAGACGAGATAGCCGATGGGCGCGTTGCGGGGGTCGCGCAGTTCCATGCTGGCGAACGCGCCATCGGGGTCGGTAACCGACCGCAGGCCGCGCACGCCGGAGCGCTCGGCCAGCCCCTGGAGCCGCGCGGGATCGAGCTTCTTCAGGCTGATCAGCACCGCGGGTGCGCGGCGGGCGGACAGGAACTGCTTGAGCTCGGGGCCGATCGCCGTCACCGAAACCAGCGCCGGCACGCCTTCGAAGACCGTCATGCCGGTTTCGTGCAGGGACCGCGTGAAGCCGCTCGGCGGCCGCTCGATGTAGTAGAGGCCGGACGGCAGGCGGTTGAAGCTGGCGATGAAGCGGGCGCGGACGCCGGCAATGAGCGGCTCGATGTCTTCCAGCAGACCCGAGGTCTCCTCGACCGGGTGCCGTTTCCCGCGCACGGAGTTGTAGATCGGGCGTCCGTGGATATCGAGAATGACGGCCTGGTCGTGTCCGTAGTTGGAGAAAAGCCAGAGGCCGACATTGCTGTCGAGCCAGTCGGTGCTCAGCGTCTCGGGACGCGAGTAGAAGAAGGACTGGTCCCAGACCGCTGCGCCCTCCTGTTCCTTGGCCAGAAGCTCGAGCTGCAGATTGGTACTGCCCTTCAGGAGCGACCGTTCACTGTTGAGGGCGGCGATGTCGGCGGAGCGCGAGGTGTAGACGATCAGCGCCACCGAGAAGGCGATGGCGAGCAGAACCAGCCCCACAACGGGGAACAGGATGGCGTTGGCGAGTCGTGTGCCAGTGTCCGTTCGTGTCGCTACCATGCAGGCCTCTTAAGATCGACCGAAGGTTGCACGGCTCCTGTTAACAAATGACCACCAACAATTGGTTAATCCGTGTAAAGGGCTTTATCGAAAGATCTTTATTTGACAATGGGTTAGATGGATTGCGCCGAGGCCTGGCAGCGTCCGAGGTCGCCGCCGTCGCCGGGGTCCGGAGATTGACGGATTGCGCGTCCGGGGAGGGGGCATACATGCTTGGGCACTACGATCTTCCGGGTGCATGGCCCGGCCAGCCCATGACAGGTCGCCAGACCGACCTCCAACACCAGCGAGCCGGAACCGATCTTCCGATGGACATACGAACAGGCGCCACCAACCGGGACATGGTGGAGAACCGGACTTTCGACGAGATCGCGGCCGGCGACAGCACGATGATGCGCCGCACCCTGGTCCAGCAGGATATCGACCTGCTGGCGGTGATTTCCGGCGGGGCGATGCCGGGCGGCTCCCTTGTCGGAGGAGGTGCTGCGCCGGGACCGCTGGTCACTGGCCTGCTGTCGCTGCTGCTGGCGACGGAACTGCCCGGCCCAGGGACGGTGATGACGGCACAGGAACTCTCCTTCCACAGCGGGGTCGCGGCCGGCGACACGCTGCTGCTGTCGCTCGAGGTGCTGGAGCGGGAGCCGTCAACGCGCGAACTCGTGCTCGCCTGCACCTGCCGGACGGATACGGGGCGGGTGATCGCGTCGGGCCGGGTGCGGGTGCAGGCGCCCAAAGAAAAGATCCGCCGTCCGCGCGCGGAACTGCCCGATATCCGGATGAGCCGGCATGAGCGCTTCCGTGCGCTGATGGCGGAGGCGGCTTCGACCGTGCCGCCAGTCGCCGCTGTCGCGCATCCCTGCAGCGCCTCGGCGATTGCCGCGGTGGCCGAGGCGGCGGACGCGGGAATTATCGAACCGGTGCTTGTGGGTGCGCGCAAGAAGATCGAGCAGGCGGCCGCGGAGGCGGGCGTTGCCCTCGACCGGTTCCGCCTGGTGGAGGCGCCGCACAGCCATGCGGCGGCCGAGGAGGCGGTGGCGCTGGTCAGATGCGGCGAGGCCTCGCTGCTGATGAAGGGCTCGCTGCATACCGACGAGTTGCTGCGCGCGGTCCTCGACCGGGCGAAGGGGCTGCGAACCGAGCGGCGGCTGTCGCATGTCTATCTGATGGACGTACCGGGGCACCCCCGGCCGCTGCTGGTGACCGATGCGGCGGTGAACATCGCGCCGGATCTCGCCATCAAGCGCGACATCATCCAGAACGCCATCGATCTCGCCCACGCGATGGGGATTGCACTGCCGAAGGTGGCGATCCTCTCGGCGGTGGAGACGATCAACCCGAAGCTCGCCTCGACGCTGGATGCCGCTGCCCTGTGCAAGATGGCCGAACGCGGCCAGATCACCGGCGGGCTGGTCGACGGGCCGCTGGCGTTCGACAATGCGGTGAACCTGCAGGCGGCACGGGAAAAGGGCATCGTCTCGCCGGTGGCGGGAGAGGCCGACATCCTGGTCGTGCCGGACCTTGAGGCCGGAAACATCCTGGCCAAGCAATTGACCTTCCTTGCCGGCGCCGACGCGGCCGGCGTGGTGCTCGGTGCCCGGGTGCCGATCATCCTGACCAGCCGGGCCGATGCCGAACGCACGCGGCTCGCCTCCTGCGCCGTGGCGGCAAAGCTCGCCCGGGTGCGGATCGCGGTAGCGGCCGGCGGCGAGGGCTCAGCGTGAGCGGTGGCCCGACGGTTGGCGCGATCCTGACCCTGAATGCGGGGTCATCGAGCCTCAAGCTGGCGATCTTCGACCTTGTGGCAAGCGGAGCGTTGCTGCCTTGGCGACGCGGCGAGCTACGTCAGGATGGGGCGGCGCAGCGGTTCCGGCTGAGGGACGCCGATGGCGTGACGATCGTGAACGAAGTCTGGAGCGAGGCGCGGTTCGATGCCTCGCTCGGGCATCTGCTGGCGCGGATCGACGGGGAACTGGCAGGGCGCAGGCTCATCGGCATCGGCCACCGGGTGGTGCATGGCGGAGCCGGACACCGGATGCCGGAGGAGGTGACGCCGGAGTTGCTCGCCCTTCTCGGCGAACTGGCGGAACTGGCGCCGCTGCATGTGCCGCACAACCTGGCGCCGATCCGCGAAATCGCCCTTGCACGGCCGGATATGCGTCAGGTCGTGTGTTTCGACACCGCCTTCCACCGGACGATCCCCACGGTGGCGACGCGCTTCGCGCTGCCGCGCGAGTTCGAGAGCCGGGGCATTCGCCGCTATGGCTTCCACGGGCTTTCCTACGAATATGTCGCCCGGCGACTGGCGGTGCTGTCGCCGCGTCTCTATGCCGGGCGGGTGATCGCCGCGCATCTGGGCAATGGCGCCAGCCTGTGCGCGTTGAAGGGCGGAGAGAGCATCGACACGACGATGGGCTTCACGGCTCTCGACGGGCTCGTCATGGGGACGCGCTGCGGCGCGCTGGATCCCGGCGCGCTGCTCCATCTGATGCGCTGGGAGGGGCTGTCCGTCGACGAGGCCGAGCGCCTGCTCTACACGCGCTCCGGCCTGCTGGGCCTGTCAGGCATTTCCAACGACATGCGGGTGTTATTGGAGAGCGGTGAGCCGGCGGCGGCGGAAGCGGTCGACGTCTTCATTCACCGCATCGTGCGGGAGGCTGGTGCCCTGGCAAGCATTCTCGGTGGGCTCGACGGGCTGGTCTTCACCGCCGGCATCGGCGAGAACGCGCCGGAAATCCGCGCGCGCGTCTGCGAGCGGCTCGGCTGGCTGGGCTTGCGTCTCGACGAGACGGCGAACGCGGACGGTGCGGAGATCATCTCGGCGCCGGACAGCGCGGTTGAGGTTCGGGTGATCGCCACGGACGAAGAGGCGATGATCGCGGAACATGTCCGCGATCTGCCGGCAGCGTGAGATAGGGACCGTGTCCCGTCAGGCGACGACGAGAGCGGCCGCCTTGAGTTCGTCGGAGATCTCTTCCGCTTCGCGGGCAACCTGCTCCACGGCTTCGGAGGTAACCTCGGGAACGAGATTGGCGTTGCGGAAGGCTTCCCGCGCGTAGTCCTCGACGGCCTCGCTGCAGAATTCGGTGCAGGCCGAGACAACCTCGCCCGGCTCACGCGCCTGCAACAGCCGTTCGGCGAGACGCATGTCCTTCTCGATCCGCAGGCGAAGGAAGTCGACCATCTCGACCTGGCGCTCCAGCGTCGCGCGCAATGCCTCGGACTGCATCCGCCCGACGAGCAGCATCGGGTTGCAGTAGACGGTCTCGAAAGGCGTGAGGGACACGTTGACGGCGTCCTCGGAAACGGTCTTGCGGGTCTTGGCCACTCTTCTGTTCCCTCCCTGTTGGCCGGTGCCGTTCGGCGTCCGGCAAAGTGCGGTCGTCCACGACCGCTCGTCCAGCATAGACCTCGCATGTGGCAGAACGTTGATGCAGGTCAACGACGATGTGCGACAGGGTGTCGCTACGTAAGACTCGCAGGGTCCGCCGGCGGTCGGGTGGTCCGCCGATGGCATCTCGGCCGCGGCGCGTGCCGCATCACGGTGGCAGAAGCCGGCGGTCCTTGTCCTCGATCAAGGGTCGAGGGCGGCAGGCCGCGCGCCGCTGCGGTATCCCACGACGAGACAGGAGGCGATGATCAATCCGGCCCCGGCCATGGCGACAGCGTCCGGGATTTCGCCAAAGGCGAAATAGGCGATTGCGGCGCTGAAGGGCAGGCGTGCGAAGTCGAACTGCATCACCGTGCTGGCCGGTGCGGCCCGGAAGGCGAGAAGCATGGTCACGCGCCCGGTGTACATCAGGCCGGCGATCAGGGCGATCCAGACCAGCGTGGCGACCGAGGGCAGCCCCCATACCCAGACGGCCGGCAGGAAGCCGACCAGCATCGGGCTCAGCGTCATCATGGCGGCGGCGCGGCGGGTGCTGTCCACGCCCATGATCTGTTTCGACAGGATGTAGAGACCGGACATGCCGACGGTCGCCAGGAGCACCGCGATCGTGCCGCCATCGACGACGGCAAAGCCCGGCTTGACGATCAGCAGCACGCCGAGAAACCCGGCGAAGATCGCGGCCCAACCGAGCGGATGCACCTGTTCGCCGAAGAGCAGACCCGCACAGGCGGTGACGATGATCGGCGCCGCGAAGCTGATGGCGGTCGCCTCGGCAAGCGGCACATGGGCGAGGGCGTAGAACCACGACAGGTTGGAAAACCCGCCGAAGGCGGCCGCGATCACGTAAAGCCTTATGCGCCGCGTGCGGTGCTGCGGCGGGGCCGGAAGCCGCAGCGCGGGCCAGACCAGCAGGAAGATGGCGGCGTTGGTCAGGAAGCCGATCTGGAAAGGATGCAGGTCGGAGGCCACCTTCGGGATCACTGCGTTGCCGCAGGAGATGCAGGCCGTGCTCAGGATCATCCAGCAGATGCCATGACGCACCGTGGCGTGCGCCGGAAGGAGGCTGTTCATGGGCGTAAACGGACCAGTTGGAGCGGACTGCCGACAGGGCAGGCGGGAACATCGACGGCACGCCGGCCACTCGGGCCGACAGGCGGACGTCCCGTTCAGATTGAATACAATATTTGAAAAGGCAAGATAAATGTGTGCAACTTCGGCGGTTGCGAGACGCCTCTCGCCGGCGGCCGGACAAGGGCTTCGGTGCGGCGGATGGTCGATCGCGCGGGTATTGCCGCGCGGCCGGGCAGGCGCCTGGGACGCGTCGGGAGGATGGAGGTGCGGAAGGGCCCTCGTTCCTGGGGCCGGGCCCTGGGGCAGGGCCCTAGACCGCGACCATCCGGCCCTTGCTGCGCGGGCGCCGCCGCTCGGCTTCGGACATTTCCTGCTCGCGGAAATACTCCAGCATGCGCTGGGAGCCGCGGCGGACATGCTCCTGCGACAGGGCTTCGGCACGGGCGCCCTGGCCCTGCAGGATCGCCTTGAGGATGTACTCGTGATCCTCGTGGGCGCGGGCGATGAAGGCGAAGTCGAAGACGTCGCGTTTGATCGTCTCGATGCGCGGCAGATTGCGGGTGCGGTCGAGCATCTCCGCCAGGTGCTCGTTGCGCGCGGCGCAAATGATCGCCTGGTGGAAGGCGTTGTTGAGGTCGCTCAGCTTGCGGATCGCGTCGGGTCCGTCGGGTCCGCGGGCGATCACCTCGTCCGTTTCCGCGACGAGGCGATGCAGGGTGCCGCGGGCCTCGTCGCTGACGCCGGCCTCGGCGGCAAGGCGGGCCGCCAGCCCTTCCAGCGAGCTGCGCACGTCATACACGCCGGCGATGTAGTCCGCGTTGAAGGCGCGGACAACGAAGCCGGCATTGGGCCGATAGACGACGAGACCGTCGCTCGCCAGATGGTTCAGCGCCGCGCGCACGGGGGTGCGCGAGGTGCCGAGTTCCGACGCGAGATCGACCTCGTTGAGCCGCGAGCCGGGTTCGTAGTGCCCGTTGATCAGGCGCTCCCGCAGTTTCGTCTTCACTTCCTGACCGCGCGTTGCCACCTGGTTCTCCCTGACCCATCGTCTTGTTGCGAGTGGGCTGCCTTATACAAGCTGGAGCCAGGGCTGGCAACGTACGCAATCCGACCAAGTGTTGCCCTGTTGTATTCCGATCAGGCGACCAGTTTGTCGTCGAGGGCCGGGGCGATGGCCTCGGCGATGGCGAGCATGCGGGCATCCGACAGCCGGGGTCCGACGATCTGCACGCCGACGGGCAGCCCGTTCGGTCCGCTGTGGCAGGGAATGGCAACGCAGGGCGCATGCAGCAGGGTCCACATTGCATTCATCACCCAGTTGCCGGTGGTGTCCAGACCGGGAGGCGCCTCGCCGGGCGCGGCGAGCGTCACGATGGCGTCGAGCTGACCGCCGAACAATCCGTCGAAAAGCGCTCGGCAGCGGGCGGCAAGATTGACGAAGCCGAGATAGGTTTCCGGTGTGATGCCCTCGCGGTTCTCCACCTTGTCCCGGAAGTCCTGGTGCAGGAGGGCATGGCCCGAGAGATATTCGGCGAGGAACTGTGCTCGTCCCTCCATCGTCATGATCGCCCACTGGGCGTCGTTGAGGGCGGAGAACTCCTCGGGCAGGTCGAGATCGAAGACTGTCGCGCCGGCCCCGCCCAGACGCCGGCCGGCGAGTTCCAGCGCCTCGACGCCTTCCGCTGCCGCATGGCTCCAGTTGTGGCTGCGGACGACGCCGATCTTCAGCGCGCCGATGCTCTCCGGCTCCGCATCGTCGATGCCGGGAAGGCGGAAGGCCTTCGCCACCAGGGTGAGATCCTTCGGCGAGCGCCCATACCAGCCGAGCGTGTCGAGCGAGGGCGAATATTGCCGCGCGCCGGACCACGAGACGACCCCGAGGGTGGGCTTCAAGGCATAGACGCCGTTGAACGAGGCGGGCCGGATCAGCGAACCGCCGGTCTGGGTGCCAAGGGCGAGCGGCACCTGAAAGTCGCCGACCGCCGCGCCCGATCCCGAGGACGAGCCGCCCGGCGTGGTGCCCGGCTTCATCGGGTGATGGGTCAGGGCCTTGCGACCTCCGGCGGCGAACTCCACCGTGTCGGTCTTGCCGAGGACGAGGCCGCCGGTGGCCCGGATGACCCTGACGCAATCCGCGTCATGGCTCGGCCGGTTGTCGAAATAGGCCGGCGAGTTGTTGGTGGTCGGCATGTCCGCCGTGTCGATCATGTCCTTGATGCCGAAGGGCAGGCCATGAAGGGGCCCGAGCGAGCCGCGCGCGACGCGGATCTTGTCGAGTTCGCGGGCGCGCCGGATCGCAGCGTCCGGATCGACATAGGTCCACGCCTTGACCGCCGGGTCCCGCTCGCTGATGCGGGTGAGACAGGATCGGGTCAGGTCCTCGACGCTCAGTTCGCCCTTTTCGATGAGGCGGGCCGCCTCGCTTGCAGTCAGTCGACAGGCTTCCATGGCAGTCCTCGTGCAACAGAGAGAGGTTTGACGGGCAGGGCGTCAGGTCAGCGGAACACGGAAGACCGGGGCCGGCTCATCGCTCTTGCGCGGCATGCGAGGGATGGCGGCGCTGGCCAGGGCGACCTTGTCGGCGATCTCGCGCATGCGCTCCAGATGCGCAGGTTCAAGCCTGGTGAGGCCATAGCGCGCGGCATAGGCGGCGATTTCGTCGATGGTCCAGGGGGTGGTGTCGGTCATGGGATAGGCTCCTTGCAGGACAGGACTAGAGAACCGGACGTTCGGCGCGCCAGGGCGTCGCCGCTTCATAGGCGCGGGCGACCCGGTAGACGGTCGCCTCGTCGAACCAGCGGCCGACGATCTGCGCGCTGGTGGGCATGCCGTCCGCATCGAAGCCGTTGCAGATCGAGAGAGCCGGGTGCCCGGTGGCGTTGAAGATCGAGGTGGCCGCCCCGAAGGTGAATTTCGTCAGCGTCTCCTGGTCGTCGAAGGTCGGCGCGGTCAGGAACGTGCAAGGGGCGAGCACGGCATCGCAGGCGCTGAGGACGGCGTCGGTCGACTGGGCGAGTTCGCGCCGGCGGCGCTGGGCGGCGATATAGTCGACGGCGCGCATGGTGAAGCCGGCGGTCATCTTGTCGCGCAGGGCCTTGCCCATCAGGTCGGCGCGCTCGAGAAAATCGCGCTCATGGATCGAATAGGATTCGCCCCAGTTGATCGCGCCGACGATCTGGCGATAGCCCGACAGGGGGGCCGGCAGCGAGATCTCGACAAGCCTTGCGCCGAGGTCCTCCAGCACCGCCTCCATGGCCTCCAGGTTCGCCCTGGTGTCCGGCTGCATCGAGGGGGCATCCGGGCCGAGGTCGCGGATCACGCCGATCACCATGCCGGCAATGCCGGCGCCGATCCCTTGCAGGTAGTCGGGGACGAGCCTGTCTGCCGATCCGGGATCGCGCGGGTCATGGCCGGCGATGGTGCGCAGAACGAGGGCGTTGTCCTCGCAGGTCCAGGTGAGCGGGCCGGCGACGTCCAGCGACCAGCAGTTCGGCAGGATGCCGGCCCGGCTGACCACGCCGTAGGTTGCCTTCATGCCCTGAACGCCAGCGGCCGCGGCCGGCAGACGCACCGAGCCGCCGGTGTCCGAGCCAAGCGCGAACATGGCACTGCCGGCCGCGACCGCAACGCCCGCCCCGGTCGAGGAGCCGCCGGTGAAGCGGTCGGTGTTCCAGGGGTTGCGGGCGAGCGGGAAGGGCAGATCGTCATGGATCTCGCCGGTGCCTGTGCCGTATTCCCAGGTGTTGAGCTTGCCGAGCAGGATCGCGCCGGCGGCGGTCAGGCGCTCGATGGCCGTTGCGGTCTCGTCGGCAACATAGTCCAGCATCAGGCGCGAGGCGCCGGTCGTGCGCACGCCGACGACGTGGTAGTTGTCCTTTACGGCGAAGGGAATACCGTGAAGCGGCCCCTTGTAGCGGCCGGCGGCGATGTCGGCCTCCGCCTGGCGCGCGGCCGCCAGCGCCTCGTCGCCAAGCACGGTGATATAGGCGTGGAGACGGTCCTCCGTCGCGGCGATGCGCGCGAGAAACGCCTCCACCAGTTCGACCGGCGACAGGCGACGCGCGGCGATCAGGCGTGACGCCTCCGTGATCGTCAGATGCACGAGTTCGGGCGCGGCGGGCGCAAGCTTGGGCATGGCTTTCATAGCGTCGGTCTCCTCAGTCTCCAGGTGGTCGCCGCTTCGTAGGCGGCCGCGATCTTCAGGATGTTGGCTTCCGCGAAGCGACGGCCGACGATCTGCCAGTGAAGCGGCAGACCCGAGCCCGTGAAGCCGTTGCATTGCACCAGGGACGGATGCCCGGAGAGCGAAAAGGGTGTGAGCATCGTGTCGGCGGTGAAGGCCGTCATCTCGGGCTCGACGCCAAGGCGCGGGGCGACATGAAAGGCGCCGAAGGTCACCACCGCGTCATAGGTCCGGATGGTCCGGTCGAGGGCATCGGCGACCATCCGGCGCACGCGCTGCGCGGCGAGATAGTCGCTTGCCCGGGTCATCGCCCCGCGCATGAGCTTGTCGCGCAGGGCGAAACCCATGTCCTGCGGGCGTTCGCGAAGCTCGGCCTCGTGGATTGCGGCGGACTCGCTGGAGCCGATGACCGAGGCGGCGAGGAAGCATTCGGCCGCAGGCACGGGAAGGGAAATCTCGAAAAGCTCGGCACCGAGCTCCTCGAGCACCGTAAGTCCCTCGGTGAAGGCGGTGACGAGGGCGGCGTCGGGACCGGCCATGCCCGGACCGGGGTCGAGGATGACGCCGATGCGAAGCCCCGAAAGCGAGGCGGGGCGGGTCGGGGCGGGAGCGACCGTGGCCGACGGGCCGGCAAGCGCGCGCAGCACGAGAGCCGCGTCCTCCACCGTCCATGCGAGCGGACCGGGCACGTCCATCGAATAGCAGTTGGCGATCATGCCGGCCTTGTCGAGCAGGCCGTGGGTTGGCCGAAGACCCACCACGCCGCAGGCTGAGGCCGGCAGGCGCACCGAGCCTGTCGTGTCGGAGCCGAGCGCGATGACGGTCGTGCCGGCGGCAACCGCGGCGCCGGCGCCTGTCGACGAGCCGCCGGCGAAACGCTGGGTGTCCCATGGGTTGCGCGTCGTCGGGATCGGCAGGTCGAAATACTCCCCGCCGTTGCCGGTGCCGTATTCCCAGGTCGACAGCTTGCCGAGCAGGATCGCACCGGCGTTCTTCATCGCCGCCACGAGGATCGCGTCACGGTCGGCCACCGTCCCGGCCATGAGCCGGGAGCCGCCGCAGGTCGGCAGACCGGCAGCGTCGTAATTGTCCTTGGCGGCGAAGGGAATGCCGTGCAGCGGCCCGCGCGAGCGCCCGGCCGCGATCTCGGCCTCGGCGTGGCGCGCCGCCGCGAGCGCGCGCTCGGCATCGACATAGACGAAGCTGTGGATTGTCCCGTCGACGGCCTCGATACGCCTGAGGCACGCCTCGACCAGATCCACCGGCGACAGGCGGCCTGCGGCGATCTCCCGGGCGGCGGCGGCAGCCGTCGGCGGATGGTCGGGCACAACGGGCGACGGCGCGGCTGCTGCGGTCGTTTGGCTCATTTCTCGGCGTCCTTCGACAGCGACTGGGGCAGGGGTTGCAGCGCCGACTGGGGGGCGGGCTGCGGCGGGATGGGGGATGCGGGACGGCCGGCATGGCAGGCCGGGATCAGACCGATGGCGCGCATCGCCGTGAAGGCCGGCGAGATCAGCATGACCAGGATCAGGATTCGGATGACATGGAAGGCGGTGACCACGGGGACGTTGAAGCCGAGCGCCTGCGCGGTGATCGACATTTCGGTGACGCTGCCCGGGGCGGTGGCCAGCACCATGGTGGCGATGCTCTCGTCGTCGACGAGATGGAGCAGGAAGCCGAGCGTGGCGCAGGCGAGCGTGACGAGCAGCACGTTCATCAGCGCCGCCGGCAGGAAACGCTTCATGCTGCGCAGGACATCCCGGCGGAACTGCGCACCGAGATAGGCGCCCATCAGCACCTGGCAGGCCATCATCAGTTCCGCCGGAACCGACGACAGATGCGCGTCGCTGGCACCGAGCGCGATGCCGACGGCGAGCGGCCCGACGATGAAGGCGGCCGTCACGTTCATCCACCGCAGCATCAGCGCCAGGGCGAGCGACAGCCCCATGGTCACCAGGAAGCCCGTCAGGTGGAAAGGGTCGGCCGAGAATGTCCAGACATGTTCGCCATGCAGGTCGAGCAGGACCATTGTCGGCGGGATCACCACCACCAGCGTGACGATGCGCATGAGCTGGCAGATGGCGATGGGGGGCATGTTCGCGCCCTGCCGCGCGCCGAGAACGCTCATTTCCGCCGGACCGCCCGGCACGGAGCAGAAGAAGGCCGTCGTGCGGTCGATGTTGCTGAGGCGCGCCAGCAGCAGCGAGGCAATGCAGCCGATCAGCAGCGTCGCGAGGGCGGCGAGCAGGATCATTGGCAGCAGCCGCAGGCTGGTTTCCGCCGCCTGGGGGGTGAAGGTGAGACCGATGCCGGTCAGCAATACGAGAACCCCGGCATCGCGCAGGCTCCGCCGCGTGCCGAGCGGCAGGCCGAGCATCGACAGGGTCGCGACCATGGCCAGCGCCCCGATCAGCCAGGGCAGCGGAACGCCGATCCACCAGGCGATGGCACCGCCGACGCCGCCGGCAACCTGGCCGAGGGCGACGAAGGCAAGGTCGCGGGGGTTCAGCCGGAGGGCGGGTTGCCGCTCAGGCCGTGACGGGAGCAGAGACACGATAGGCTTCCTCATCGCCGTGAATGTGACAGCGCATGTCGCGCTGCGAATGTCCCGCCCCCGCGCCGGGGAGCCGGATCAGGTCCGGCGCGACCGCGAGACAATGGGCGCGGGCATGGCGGCAGCGCGGCGCGAAGCTGCAGCCGGGCGGCAGCATGGCGAGATCTGGGGGCGATCCGGGGATCGCGTCGAGCACCTTGCCGCGCATGCCGGCCTGCACCGTGGACCGCATCAGGGCCTGGGTGTAGGGGTGAAGCGGGTCCTTGATGATGGCGGCAACGTCGGCCCCCTCGACGAGGCGGCCGGCATACATCACCCCGACCCGGTCGGCGATTTCGCAGGCGACACCAAGGTCATGGGTGACGAAAACCGTTGCCATGCCCAACTCGCGCTGCAGCTCGCGCAGCAGGAGCAGCACCTGGATCTGCACCGTCGCGTCGAGGGCCGTCGTCGGTTCGTCGGCAAGCAGGAGCTTGGGGTCGCAGGACAGGGCGAGCGCGATCATCGCCCGCTGCTTGAGGCCGCCCGACAATTCGTGCGGATAGGCATCGAGACGCTGGCGTGCGGAGGGAATCTGGACAAGCTCCAGCAATTGCAGCGCCCGGGCACGGGCGTCGGCCCAGGACAGGCCCTTGTGTTCGACCAGCGTCTCGCCGATCTGGTGGCCGATGGTGAAGACCGGATCGAGCGCGGTGGCCGGTTCCTGGAAGATCATCGCGATCTTCGAGCCGCGGACGCGGCGCAATTCGCTTTCGCTGGCGCCGACGAGGTTCTGCCCGTCGACGTCCATCCTGCCGCTGACGCGGGCGGTCGGCGGCAGAATGCCGAGCAGGGTGCGCAGGGTGACGCTCTTGCCGGAGCCGGATTCGCCCAGAAGGCACAGAACCTCGCCACGGTCGAGGGAGAAGGTGACGCCGTTGAGGATCGACACGTCGCCGTCGCGGGAGACGAAACGGACACCCAGATCCTCCACATGGAGAATGCGTTCGGACGGTACCGGCGCGGGAGCGGGCGTCGGCGCGACAAGCGCCTCCAGCCGGCTGCCGGTGGACCGCCAGCGCTTGGGAAGCCAGGGCTGCCTGGACAGAGCGGGGCTTGCGGGCATGGAGGTCTCCTTTGCGTTCAGGCTGCGGGGGACAGGCTGTGGCCGGTGCCGACGCCGCGCGCGTGGCAGGCAACGCTCTGGCCCGGCCGATCCGGCAGGGCGGCGAGTTCGGGCGCTCTGGCGGCGCAGATCGGCTCCGCGAGGGGGCAGCGGGTGCGGAAGCGGCAGCCGCTCGGCGGGTTGACCGGGTTCGGGGGATCGCCCGTCAGCGGCGGGGCGATCCGCCTGCGGGCGGGATCCATCGAGGGGCGAGAGGACAGCAGCGCCTGGGTATAGGGGTGGCTTGGTGCGCTGTAGAGATCGTCCACGTCGCCGATCTCCACCACCTCGCCGAGATACATCACAAGCACCCGGTCTGAGATGTACTGGACCACGTTGAGGTCGTGGGAGATGAAGATATAGGTGAGGCTGAATTGCTCCTTGAGCCGGGCGAGCAGGTTGAGAACCTGGGCCTCCACCGATTTGTCGAGCGCCGAGACGGCTTCATCGAGAACGACGAGACGCGGCTTCATGGCGAGGGCGCGGGCGATGTTGACGCGCTGGCGCTGACCACCGGAAAGCTGGTGCGGATAGCGGCGCGCGAACTGGCGCGGATTGAGGCCGACCAGGCCGAGAAGCTCCTCGGCATCGGCCCGGGCCTTGCGCGTCGGCGTCCCATGGGCCTTGGGGCCGAAGGCGATGGAATCGACGATCGGCAGGCGCGGGTTGAGGGAGGAGTAGGAGTCCTGGAACACCATCTGCATCTGCTTGCGCAGGTCCGCGACGGTGATGCCGCCATAGGGGCCGACCGGGTCGCCGTCAAAGACGATGGAACCGGCATCGGGCGGGATCAGATGGGTGAGCAGGCGGGCGGTGGTGGACTTGCCGCAGCCGGACTCCCCGACGATGCCCAGCGTTCTGCCCTTGTCGACATGGAAGCTGACCCCGTCGACGGCGCGCACGACCGAGGGAGCCTTGCGCAGGAAGCCGCCACCGATGGGAAAGTGCTTCTTGAGATCCTCGACGATGAGCAGGGGCTGCATGGGGCCGCCGCGGTCGCGGGTGTCGTCGGCGATGGGCAGCGTGGCGGCTTGCGAGGTGTCGTGCATGGCTGGCTCCTAGTCCTTGACGTCCATGGCGGAGCGCAACCCGTCGCTCATCATGTTGAAGCACATGGAGGTGATGAAGATCATCACGCCGGGAACGACCGCGTTGACCGGGGCGATGTAGATCGCCTGGCGCAGCGTGTTCAGCATCAGACCCCAGTCGGCCTGCGGCGGGCTGACGCCGAGACCGAGAAACGCCAGGCCCGAGGCGACGACGATGGAGACGCTGATCAGACTGGAGGCGTAGATGAACACCGGGCCGAGCACGTTGGGCAGGATATGCGTGCCGATGATGCGCGGGGTGGAGGCGCCGGTCGCGCGCGCCGCGTCGACATAGTCTTCCGTGCGGATCTGGGTGGTGACGCTTTCGGCGATGCGGCAGATC
Organism: Stappia sp. TSB10P1A; assembly: GCF_900185725.1. Taxonomy (GTDB): domain Bacteria; phylum Pseudomonadota; class Alphaproteobacteria; order Rhizobiales; family Stappiaceae; genus Stappia. The sequence goes on from NZ_FYAU01000013.1 coordinate 99,874, forward strand.
GGCGGGATGAAGACCACCGTCAAGGCGATCAGAACGTTGAGCAGGCCGGCGCCGAGGGCGCCGGAGATGGCGACGGCGAGCAGCACGGAGGGAAAGGCATAGAAGACGTCCATGGTGCGCATCACGGCGGTGTTGACCAGGCCGCCGAAATAGCCGGCAAGAAGCCCCAGCCCGCCGCCGATCAGTGTCGCCAGGAAGACCGGCGTCAGACCGGTGAACAGCGAGATGCGACCGCCATAGATCAGCCGGGAGAGCATGTCGCGGCCGAGTTCGTCGGTGCCGAGAAGGTGGCCGTCGGTGCCGATCGGCTTCAGCCGGCGCGTCATGCTGGTCGCGTAAGGGTCGTTGGGTGCGACGAAGGGAGCGAAGATCGCGGCCAGCACGATCAGGAGCACGACCGCCATGCAGACGACGGTGACCGGGTCGCGCCGGAGCTTGCGCCATACGCCGCCCCAATAGCCGGGCGTCTTGGCGGCGGCCGCCGCCGCGGCTCCGTACGAGCCGGCAAGAGCGGTATCTGTCGTGGCATGGGCCATGGCTTGGTCTCCGTGTGGCTGCCCGTCACGCGCGCTTGATGCGCGGGTCGAAGACGACCTGCAGGACGTCGACGATCAGGTTGATCAGGACGAAGAAGAGGGAGAGCACGAGGATCGTGCCCTGGAGGACGGGCAGGTCGCGCGTGAAGATGGCGCTGTTCATCAAGAACCCGGTGCCGGGCCAGGAGAAGACCATCTCCACGAGGATCGAGCCGCCGAGAAGCTGGGCGAATTGAAGGCCTGAGACGGCAAGGACCACGGGCGCGGCGTTCTTGGCGACATGCAGGAAGATGCGGGGCCTCGGCATGCCCTTGGCGCGCAGGGCGGAGACGAATTCGCGCTTGCGGACCTCGGCCACGGTGGCCCGCACGGAGCGGGCAATGATACCGGCCGGGATCACGGCCAGGGTGATCGCCGGCAGGATGAGGTGCTTCAGATGCGCCCAGTCGATGGTGAAGCCGCTTTGACCTCCCGGTCCCATGCCCATTGCCGGCAGCATGCCGAGGTTGACGGCAAAGACGACGACAAGGACGAGGCCGAGCCAGTAGTGCGGAACGCTGACGCCGGTGATGGCGAAGGCGGTCACGGCCTTGTCGAGAAGGCTGCCCTCGACATGGCCGGCGACGGCACCGGCAAGGATGCCGAAGCTGAAGCCGAGCAGCACGGCCGCGAAGGCGAGGATCATCGTGTTGCGGACCGCCGGCAGAACGTCGCCGAGGACCGGGCGACGGGACTGCACCGACACGCCGAAATCGCCCTGGGCGACGTTGCCGAGCCAGACGAGATACTGGATCGGCAGCGGCTTGTCGAAGCCGTAGGCCGCCCGGATCTGGGCCGCGACCTCGGGCGAGGCATTGTCGGGCAACACGGTGCTGAGGGGATCGCCCGGGGCCAGATGGATCAGCGAAAAACAGACGATCGTCACGCCGATCGTGATCGGGACGGCGTAGAGCAGGCGGCGGATGACATAGAAGAGCATCGCGAATGTCCTTCGATCGGGCTGCGGGACGCGGGGTGCGCGGCGGACGTGGCGGCGAACAGGGACACGGACGTCGTTGCCGTGGCCGCCCGGCCGGGCGTTTCCCGGCCGGAGGACTTGGCTCCCCGACCGGAGATCCGGCCGGGGACGGCGCTACTTCTCGACGTAGACCGGCGTCATGTCCTGGAACCAGTTCTGGGCCTGGACGAACCCCTTGACGTTGGGAGCGAGCGCGCGCGGGTTGAGGTCGTGCACCACCCAGATCCACATCGCGTCGTCGACGATGATCTGGTGCAGCTCGGCCAGGAGCGCGTCCTGTTCCTTCGGGTCGAAGGCGACCTTGGCCTTAGCGATGACCGCGTCGGCGGCAGGGTTGGAATAGCCGCCCCAGTTGAAGCCGCCCGGAGGCGTCTCATCGCTGCCGGAGGTCTTGATCAGGGCGATGTTGGGGTCCCAGAAGGCCCAGGAATTGTTGAGCCCATGGGCGCCGGCGTTTTCCGGCGCCATGGCCCCGGCCCGCCGACGTGCCCTGAGGGCTTCCCATTCGAAGACCTCGAACTCGACCTTGAAGCCGACGGCGTTGAGGTTCTCCTCGATGAACTCGTTCATCGGCAGCGGTTGCATCTGGCCGGAGCCGGCCGTGGAGATCAGGAACTTGACCGGGAGCGGGTTGTCGGGGCCGTGGCCGATCTCCTGAAGCAGGGTCTTGGCGGTCTGCGGATCGTAGCCGATCTCGAAGGTCGGCTTGCCGAACCAGGGATGCCCCTCGTTGACCTGACCCTTTGCCGGGACCGCCAGCCCGCCGAGGAACTGGGCGAGGCCCTCGCGATCGATGGCAAGGTTGGCGGCCTTGCGGACCCGCAGATCGCGGAAGGGAGAGCCTTCCTCATAGCTGAGCTGATAGGGCCAGATATGCGGGTAGACATTGGTGACGATCTGCATGCCGGAGGACTGCAGCCGCGGCACGGCATCGGGCGGGGGCGCCTCGATGAAGTCGACCTGACCGGACAGCAGAGCGGCGACACGGGTGGACGTGTCGGGCATGCACAGGAGGATCATGCGGTCGGACGCGGTTATCCGCTCGGGATCCCAGTAGTCCGCATTGCGGACCAGTTCGGCGCGTTCGCGCGGGACGAGCTTTTCCAGCTTCCAGGGGCCGGTGCCGGAGGGTTGTTCGGCAAACTTGCCCCAGTCGCCGCCGAGCGCCTCCCACTGCGCGGGGCTGGAGTAGACGATGCCGGAAATCTGGTAGGGGAAGGTCGCGTCCGGCTCCTTGGTGCGAATGGCGACCGTCAGATCGTCGAGGACCTCATAGGAGGCAATGGCACCGAACCACTGCGAGGCCTGTGCCGCCTGCGCGGTGTCGTATTGCGGCGAGTCCTTGTTGATCAGCTTGTCGAGGTTCCAGACCACCGCCTCGGCGGTAAACGGCGAGCCGTCGTGGAACGTGACGCCCTCGCGCAGCTTGAAGGTCCAGATCGTCTTCGTCTCCTCGTCGACCGACCAGTCGGTGGCGAGACCCGGCCGCAGGACCGAGGGCATGTCGGCCTTGGACAGGTCCCAGGCGATGAGCGGGTCATAGAGGGCGAGGCCGATGAAACGGGTTCCCTCGCCGCCCTGATTGGCCTGGCCTGTGGTCAGCGGGACGTCTGCGACGGTCATCGCAACCCGCAACACGCTCTCTTCGGCGCCTGCCGGCAGGATCTGGATGGCTCCGGTGGCCAGAAAGACGGCAAGAGCGCTGGTCCTGGCGAGGCGACGGAGGAGCGTGGCAGCGCTTGCGAGCGGCCCAGCCTGTTCTGCTCTGTTCGGATTGATTGGCACAGTGGACTCCCCTGCTCTGATGGGTGGGGGCAACGGCCTGCCTGACGGCGTGACCCCATGCCTCAAGCCTAGAAACGGCGATAATTGAATACAATAATTATGTTTGAGGAAATATTGTGCACATTAAATCGACGAAAGATCGCAGAATCTCAAGGGCTTAGAAATTGAGCGTTGCGAGTGGCGGGAATTTGCGCCGCAGCAATTGTGCGCCTGCGAGAAAATCAGGCATGCCCTAAGCGCAGAGCTAATCTATGTTTTTTCGGCGAGTTGACGTTTTTGTGTCGCAACTCTTCCCACCTTCTATCTTGCATTGCAGCATGGGGTGGCATTCTCCCCTCGGCTGTGGCTGCTCCGGCAAGATGCGACAGGTTGTCTGTATTGTGTACAAAACGCGCGATCATCTCCGCCGGGGATGGCGCCGAGGCACCAAAGGAGATTCAGACGATGACAGATGCCGACACCGCAATCGTAAGCCGTGAGGATCTTCGGGTTCTCGTGCGCAATGCCGGCCTCGATCCGAGCGACCAGCAGTTCGAGGAGATGTTTGACGCCTATCAGCACGTCAAGGCGATGCTCGACCGGCTCAACCGCGACTTCGGGTTCGCCGACGAGCCTGCCCATGTCTACTCACCGCTCAAGTTCTGACACAACGGACCTTGCTCCGAGCGCATGACGAGGGGGATTCATCCATGTCCGACCTGCATTTCATGACCGCATCCGAGGCGGCCGCGCTGTTTCGCAGCGGCAAGCTCTCCCCGGTGGAACTGACCCGCGCCTATCTTGATCGCATCGAGGCGCTCGATCACCTCATCGACAGCTACATCACCGTGACGATAGAGCGCGCCATGGCCGATGCCGGGCGCGCCGAACGCGAATTCGCTGCGGGGCTCGACCGGGGACCGATGCACGGCATTCCCTATTGCCTCAAGGACATCGTCGAGACCGAGGGCATCCTGACCACCGGCCAGTCGCGCAGTCTGGCCCAGCACATACCGACGAAGGACGCGACCCTGGAGGCGCGTCTGCGCGCTGGTGGCGCGGTGCTTCTCGGCAAGACGACAACCTGGGAGTTTGCCCATGGCGGGCCGTCCTGGGACGTGGTGGCGCCGCCGGCGCGCAACCCCTGGAACCGGGAGAACCATCCGGCCGGGTCGAGTTCCGGCACGGGCGCGGCGATTGCCGCCGGCATGGCGGCGACGGGCATCGGGACGGATACGGGCGGTTCGATCCGCCTGCCCGCTGCCGTCTGCGGCATTGCCGGGCTGAAGCCGACCTACGGGCGGGTGAGCCGGACCGGTGTCCTGCCGAACAGTTTCACCCATGACCATGCCGGACCAATGGCCTGGACCTCGCTGGACGTGGCAATGATGCTCGCGGTGATCGCGGGCCACGACCCGCTCGATCCGGGAAGCGGCGAGGTGCCGGTGGCGGGCGATCTTGCCCAACTCGACGAGCGGGTGCTGAGCGGATTGACCATCGGCGTGCCCTATCGCTGGTTCGAGGAGGAGGCGCCGTCGTCGGCCGAGGTGCGAGAGGCGTTCGATGCTGCCCTTTCGGCCATGGTCGATGCCGGAGCGCGGGTGGTTCCGGTCGAGCTGCCGAGCCTCGAGAGCTATGCGGATGCGAAGAAGACGATCGCCATGGCCGAACTCTATTCCATCCATCACAAGACGCTGAAGGAAACGCCGCATCTGCTCGGCGAGAGCCTCCGCTACCGCATCCAGTGCGGCGCGCTGATCCGGGCGGAGGACTATGTGCAGGCGATGCGCTGGCGCACCCAGTTGTCGCGCGTGACGCAGGCGGTCTTCGACACGGTCGACATTCTCGCCATGCCGACAGCGGAACCGGCCGGGCGGCTGGAGGCCACGCCGCATTCCTGGCTGTTCAAGCACAAGTCCCTGACGACCCCGTTCAACACCACCGGCAACCCGGCCTTGAGCGTATGCAACGGCTTTTCCAAGGCCGGCATGCCCTTGTCGCTGCAACTTGTCGGCAAACCGTTCGACGACCGTCTTGTCTTGTCCGTCGGCAGCGCCTACGAGCAGATCACGCCATGGCGGGCTAAACGTCCGGTTCTTGCGGGCGCGGAACCTGCCAGCAGCGCTGCCTGAGCGCATTCAAAGGTCTCAATCGGGGGGCGGAGCTGTTTCGCCCCTCGCTCACTCTCCTCCGGCAAGAAGATCACGGCGTGTTCTCCGATTGGCTCTGGATTGTCTTCACCCTCATCGCCTCGGCCGCGCAAACGGTCCGCAACTCCATGCAGAAGGAACTGACGGGCACCCTCGGCACCGTCGGCGCGACCCAGGTCCGGTTTTTTTACGGACTGCCGTTCGCGGCGGGCTTTCTTGCCATGGCCGTCTTCGCCACCGGTGAAGCGCCGCCGTTCTCGGAGTTGGCGCAGGTGCCCTGGACGGCGGCCGGGGCGCTGGCGCAGGTCTTTGCCACCGGGATGATGCTGGCGGCGATGAGAACCCGTTCCTTCGTCGTGGCGATCACCTATACCAAGATCGAGCCGGTGCTGGTGCTTGGCTTCGCGGTACTGCTGCTGGGTGAAGTGCCGACACCGGTGGCCATGGCCGGTGTGTTCGTGGCGACGGCCGGCGTTGTGCTGCTGTCCTGGCCCGGACGCGGTCACTGGACCAATGGCTGGCTGCAGACGACGGCCTTTGGCCTCGGTTCCGGCGCGCTGTTCGCGGTTTCGGCGGTCTGCTACCGGGGCGGCATCCTGGCGCTGGGCGACGGCCACTTCCTGATCAATGCGTCGACGACGCTGGTGACCGCGCTCGCCCTGCAGACAGGCGTCGTGAGCCTCTATCTGTACGTCTTCGACCGGGCGGTCCTGCACCAGCTCGTTGCCGCCTGGCGCTCATCGCTCGCAGCGGGTTTCTTCGGCGCGCTGGCTTCCCAGTTCTGGTTTCTGGCGTTTTCCCTGCAAAGCGCCTCGCTTGTGCGGGCGTTGGCGCTGATCGAGATCGTGTTTGCCCAGATCGTCTCCTTGCGCCTGTTCCGGCAGAAGGACACGCCGCGCGAGATCGCCGGCATGGTGGTGATCACGGCCGGCGTGCTGATGATCCTGCTGGCGTGACTGCGTCCGGACGGGGGGGGGCGGCTGGTCGCTCAGTTGGCCCCCATCACCAGGTTCGGCAGCCACAGGGAGATCTGCGGAAACAGCAGCAGCATCGCCAACGCGCTGACCAGCGGAATGAAATAGGGCAGCGTGGCGCGCACGATGTCTTCGAGCGGCGCCCCCGAGATGCGCGCCACCACGAACAGGCCGATCCCGAGCGGCGGGGTGGCGATGCCGAGGATCAGCGACATCTGCAGGATGATGCCGAAATGCACCCGGTCGATCCCATAGGCATCGACCAGGGGAAGCAGGATCGGCACCAGCAGAAGCTTGATCGTCACTCCGTCGATGAAGCAGCCGAGCATCAGGACAAGGGCCATGATCGACAGCAGGAACACCAGCCGGGAATCGATCAGGTTGGGCAGGGACCGGGCGAGATCCTGAGGGATCTGCTCGATCGCCAGAAGCCAGCCCATGCTGCCGGCAAAGCCGATGATGATCATGATCATCGAGGTGATCAGGATGGTTTCGGTGAGCGCCCGCCACAGGGCGGCGAAGGTCAGCGTGCGGAAAAATACCCCGAGAAGAATGACATAGGCGGAGGCGAGAACCCCGGCCTCCGACGCGGTGGTGGTGCCGGTGAGAATGCCGCCCATGATGATCGCCGGTGCGACCAGGGCAAAGGTGCCGCCGATGGTGTGTTTCCAGATCTCCCTGGCGCTGGCGCGCGGCTGCCGGGGGAAGTCCACCCGTGTCGCCAGAACCCGATTGAACGCCATCAGGCTGGCCGCGATCAGCAGCCCAGGGACCACGCCGGCCAGAAACATGCGGGCGACGGAGGTGTTGGACAGGAAGGCATAGACCACGAGCGGCACGGAGGGCGGAATGAACGGGGCGACGATCGCCGAGACGACGGTGATCGCCGAAGAGAAGGAGGCGGTATAGCCGCGCTCCCGCATCGCCTTGATCTCCACCGCCCCAAGGCCGGCGATGTCGGCAACGGCTGCTCCCGTGCCGCCGGCCAGCATGACGGAAGCCAGCACGTTGACCTGTGCCAGTCCGGCGCGGAAATGCCCCACCAGCGCGTTGGCGAGATTGAAGATCTTCTCGGTGATCCCGATGGCATTCATCAGGTTGCCCGCGAGGACGAAGAAGGGGATGGCGAGAAGCGAGGTGTTCGACGCGCTCTCCAGCACCTTCATCGGCACGATCCACAGGATGTCCGAAAAGCCGCTCATCACCAGCGCCGCGACGACAGCCAGGCCGATCGCCATGGTGATCGGCGTGCGCAGGGCGACGAGCCCCAGGAACAAGGCGAAAAGGACGACGGCCGTCATTCGCGTGCCTCCGCGAGCGCATGGGGATCGCGGCCCTCGATGAAGCCGATCACCGCAAGGCGCAGGTTCAGGACGTATTGCAGGACGATCAGGGCGCAGGACGCCCAAAGCGGGGCGGCCAGCCAGTAGCGCTGGAACCCGACCAGGTCGATCCGCCCGACCTGGCGCGGGATCAGTATCGGTGCCTGCCGCAGGACGAGCAGCATCAGCCCGATGACGAGGAGCGCGACAAGGATCGCGACAAGCGCCGCGGGGCGGGCCGGCAGCCGTCTGGTCACCACATCGATGGTGATGTCCTGTCCGCGGCGGAAGATCACGAAGAACGCCAGGAAGATCGCCCAGACGAAGAGGACGCCCGTCCACGGGAAGACCCAGATGATCCCCTTGTCCCAGATCAGCCGGGACAGGATGTTGGCGAGGTTGATCGCCAACATCGTCAGCAGGAGGCCGTTGGCGCCGGCCAGAAAGAGCCGCTCGGCCCAGCCAAGGCCGGCGTCAAGGGCGCGCCAGACCATCAGTTCGAGGGCCGGGTGGCGTTGATCGCGTCCAGAAGGCCTTCCGGCAAGGTGCCGGCGACATTCATGCCGGTGTAGAACTCGGCCATCTTGGCGACGACCGGCCCCGTATCCATGACGGTGAAGGTCACGCCTTTTTCCGCCATGCGTGCGAGGGACTCGTTCGCGGTGGCATCGGTCTTGGCGGCGAACTCTGCCGCGACCTCGTCATAGGCCTCCAGAATCTGCGCGCGCGTGGTCTCGTCGAGCCCGTTCCAGGCACGCGCATTGGTCATGAAGGCCAGCCCTTGCGGATACTCGTCATGGCGCACGATGTGCGGGGCGACTTCGTAGAAGCGCATCGACTCGACAAGAGCGATGGGACTGTTGACCGCCTCGACGATGCCGCGTCCGATCGACTCGTAGGTCTCCGTCCAGGCGAGGGTGCGGACCTCGGCGCCGAGATGCCGCCAGGCGGCCGCCGCCAACTCGTCGGGATGCATGCGCAGCTTCAGGCCGGCGATGTCGTCGAGCGTGGTGACGGGCTTGCTGGTGACCATGACGCGATAGGGGCCGCGGACCATCTTGGTGGGGTCGCCGATGACGGTGACGCCCGCCTCGGCCTCGACCTTGGTCATCCAGCCCTTGACGAGATCGGAGCCCTGGAAGGCGGACCAGTGCTCGCGGCTTTCGAACAGGAAGGGAGAGCCGGTGAAGGCGATCTCCGGAACCCATTTCTGCAGATAGGTCGAGCCTTCCGGATAGATGTGAACCGTGCCGAGTTGGAGCTGCTCAAGGATGGCCTCGTCCTTGCCGAGCTGCTCGGCCGGATAGACCTGGACCGTGAGCTTGCCGTCGGTCTTGGCGGCGATGCGATCGGCAACCGCCTGGAAGATCTGGCCCTCGATCGACTCGGCCGGCATCTTGTGCGCCATGCGCCAGACTTCGGCACTGACCGCCGCGGTGCTGCTTCCGGCGAAAGCGAATGCCGCCAGCGCGGCAGTGGCGAGAGAAATCCTGAAGCTCAACATGATCAAACCCCTCCGTTTTGTCTTTGGTTTGCGCTAGTCCAGTACCGGTGCGGCCTCCGTCTCAGGCTCTGAGCTTGTTCATCACCAGCTTGCTCGCCCCGGAAATCTCGGGCAGTTGCTCTCCCTTCTCCAACCGCGCGAGCAGTTCGATCTCCCGCTCCTGCATGCCAAGCGCCCGGTCGGCGACCTCCTCGATCTGCCAGGGCTTCAGGAACAGAACGCCGCTTTCGTCGGCGAGAACCGCATCGCCTGGCTCGACCGAGACGCCGCCGACCGAGACGGGCCCGTTGAGCAGACCTTCAAGACCGAGAAGCTTGGTCGTGATCGGAGACGGTCCCCGGCACCAGAGCGGCATGCCGACCCGGCGCACCTCGTTGAAGTCTGTCGCCGGACCGTCGATCACGGCTCCGACCACACCGCCGAGCTTTGCGGCGTTGGTGATGACGCCGCCCCAGCAGGCGTGATGGGAATCGCCGCAGCGGTCGATCACCAGGAAGTCGCCCGGCCGGACCAGCGACATCAGATGATGCAGCAGAGTGGAATCCGCGCCGGGAATACGAAGGGTCACCGCCGTTCCGGCCACCCGCTTCTCGGGCAGGACGGCGCGCAGGCCGATATCGGCGAACTGGCTGTGCAGCACATGGCCGACAGTGGCGGTTTCCACCTTTTCGAGTTTTGCGATCAGCGCGGGATCAATCTGGTCGGGCATCGGGCGCAGGTCGAACATGGCCGCGGCTCCTTCAAAGGACGTGATGATTGTGGACGGGGATCGACGCGCGCACTTTCGCGGCGTAGGCATCGTCGATCCTGCCGGTGACATGTCCGGTATGGTCGCCCACCTGTGCCACCACATGGCCCCAGGGATCGATCAGCATCGAATGGCCGTAGCAGGCCTTCTTGCCGCCGGCATGCGTGCCGAACTGGCCGACGGCGAGGAAATGGGTTCCGGTCTCGATGGCGCGGGCGCGGGCGAGAACCTCCCAGTGGTCCTTGCCGGTCATCAGGGTGAAGGCGGCCGGCAGGACGATCACCTCCGCTCCCTTGTCGCGCAGGGCGCGGAACAGCTCGGGGAAGCGGATGTCGTAGCAGATCGCGCAGCCGACGGTGGTGCCGTTCACCTCATAGGTGACGACCTGGTCGCCGGCCGCGATCGTGGCACTTTCGCGATAGCTCATGCCGCCGGGAACGTCGACGTCGAACAGGTGGATCTTGCGATAGCGCGCGAGTTCGCTGCCATCGGGGGCGAAGACCAGCGTGGTGTTGTGATGGGCGTTTCCGGCCTTCTCGACGATCGATCCGCCATGCAGCGTGATGCCGTGGCGGCGTGCCATGTCCTGCATCGCGCGATAGGCATCGCCGTCCGGGAATTCCTCGGCGCTGGCGTGGAATTCTTCGGGGCCTTCGCCCAGCATCGCCCAATATTCGGGAAGGACGATAAGGTCTGGCCCGTCCTTCGCTGCCTCGGCGACGAGCGCTTCAGCCTGGGCGATGTTCGCCTGCTTGTCGGACTGGGAATTCATCTGTATCAGGGCGACTTTCACGTTCAGCCTCTTTCATGAACTGTTTCCGACAAGCATGGTTCAGCCTCCCCGATCCGGTGTCCAACGGGAAATTTTTGGGATCTTCATAAGAATTTCTTTTGCAGGCTAATGGTGGGGCCTCGCCTGGAGAAGACCGTATCGCCTTGGCCGGGCCGGCCGAGACGGGACGTATGTGTCGGAACCGCCGTCAGGCGAGAGCAGGATCGGCGCGTTGCACGAAATCCTGGGCGATGTCCCGCGCGAGCTCCGCGATGGTGGCCGGGACGAGCCGCGCCGGTCCGTCGAACCAGGTGGCGTGGAAGCGCATGGGTGGGATGGGTTGCTCGGCCTCGATCAGCACCAGTTCCTTGCGAGCAAGTTCACGTGGGGCGACGATCGGCGGGATGGTGGCGACACCGATCCCGTCGATGGTCATGCGGATGATCGTCGCGAGCGAGTTGGCGGCGAAAAAACGCGCGGTCTCGAGCCCGTTCTGTTGGAAGAAGCGGGTGATATGCGCGTGCGGCTGGCTGTTCTTGGGGAAGCAAATCACTGGATAGTCCGCGAGGCGTTCCAGGCTGACGGGCCCTGGCGGGAAACGGAGGTTGGGAGAGGCGACCCAATGGCAGGAATAGGTGCAGAGCTCGATATTGGCGTAGCTGGGCTCGAGCAACGGTCCCATGATGAGTGCCAGATCGATCTCTCCGGCGCGCAGCAGTTCCACCAGCTTGAGGCTCGTTTCCGCGGAAAACTCCAGGGTAAGGTCGGGATAGGTGTCCTTGGCGGCGCGGATCAGGTCGATCAGCCAGGTGTAGGTGATCGTGTCGATCACGCCGATCCGCAAGGTTCCCCGGATGCCCTGAGTGCCACTGACCTCGTCGACGAAGACGCGGGCGTTTCTCAGCAGCGGTTCGGCGCGGGCCAGGGCTTCGACTCCCTGCGGCGTCAGCGACAGGCGCCGGTGTTCCCGGACGAAGAGTTTTACGCCGAGTTCCGCTTCCAGCGCGGCGATGCGTGAGGAGACCGCCGCTTGCGTGGCATTCAGCCGTTCGGCGGCCAGCGTGAAACTCTTCAGCCGCGCCACCCAGACGAACGTCTCCAGAAAGGTAAGGTTGATCAAGCCCTCCTCCCGGGCGCACAGACGTGGCCGGGCCTCCTGTGTCGGGTGAGCCCTGCCTCACATCTCGACCAAGGGAACGCTACGCCGCCACCTGCGAGCGATCAAGCTTCAACTTCGGCCACGCTGCCTCAATGGCAGGCGCACGCCCTTGAAACAGCGGGTGTTTTCGGTCCAGCCGGGGTTAGGCCTAAAGGAGTTGCAGGCCCTTGAAGCTTGCATGACCGTCGCGTCCGACGATGATGTGGTCATGCAGGACGATGCCCAGCGTACCGGCGATCTCGGAGATCTGCTTGGTCATCTGGATGTCGGCGCGCGAAGGCGTCGGATCGCCGGACGGGTGATTATGGACGAGAATGATGGCGCTGGCGGAAAGCTCCAGCGCCCGCTTCATCACCTCGCGCGGATAGACGGGCGTATGATCGACGGTGCCGCGCTGCTGCACCTCGTCGGCGATCAGTGCGTTCTTCTTGTCGAGGAAGAGGATGCGGAATTCCTCGCGGTCGGAGAAGGCCATGGCGGTGCGGACATAGTCGATCACCTGCGACCAGGAGGAGAGCAGGGTGCGCTCGCGAACCCGGCCGCGCAGGAAGCGCTCGGCCACCGCATGGGCGAGCTTCAACTCGTCGACCACCCGGTCGCCGACGCCGCGCACTTCCTTGAGGAGGGCGGGCGGAGCCGCGAGCACCTCGGCGAACGAGCCGAAACGGTCGATCAGCGCCTTGGCGACCGGCTTGGTATCGGCCCGGCGGATCGGCGAGAAGAGCAACAGTTCCAGCAACTCATAGTCCTGAAGCGCGGCGTGGCCGCCTTCGCGGAAGCGCTGGCGCAGCCGGTCGCGGTGGCCGTGAAAATGCGGAGAGATGCCAGCGTCGGAGAAGCCGTCGTCCGTGCCGCTCATGCCGCCTCCTCCCGTGATGCCGCGTCAGGAGCGATCGAAAGCCAGTGGATTGTCGAGGCCGGCTGGCGACAGGGTGAAGATCTCGCAGCCCGTCGCGGTGATGCCGACCGAGTGCTCGAATTGGGCAGACAGCGAGCGGTCGCGGGTGACGGCGGTCCAGCCATCGCTCAGCACCTTCACATGCGGCCGGCCGAGATTGACCATCGGCTCGATGGTGAAGATCATGCCCGGCTTCAGTTCGATGCCTTCGCCCGGTCGGCCATAGTGCAGGATGTTCGGCATGTCGTGGAACAGCCGGCCGACCCCATGGCCGCAGAAGTCGCGCACGACCGAGCAGCGCTCCGCCTCGACGAAGCTCTGGATGGCATGGCCGATATCGCCGGTGGTCCGGCCGGGGCGCGCCGCCTCGATGCCCCGCAACAGCGCCTCGTAGGTGACCTCGACCAGTCGTTCGGCCGCCCGCTTCAGCTTGCCGACCGCATACATGCGGCTGGAATCGCCGTGCCAGCCGTCGACGATATAGGTTACGTCGATGTTGACGATGTCGCCTTCCTTCAGCGGCTTGTCGTTGGGGATGCCGTGGCAGACGACATGATTGATGGAGGTGCAGGTCGACTTCGTGTAGCCGCGATAGTTCAGCGTCGCCGGCAGGGCGCCATTGTCGATGCCGAAGCTGTAGACGAAGTCGTCGATCTCCTGGGTGGTGATGCCGGGCACGATCTTTTCGACCAGCGCGTCGAGGCAGCGGGCGGTAAGCTGTCCGGCCTTGTGCATGGCGGCAAAGTCGTCCGGCCCGTAGAGGCGAATCTGGCCGGTATTCTTCAAAGGGGCGGTAGCGGCGTCGATATAGGTGACCATGCGGGATGCTCGTCCGGATTGTTCGTGCGGCGGATCGCCCGCCCGCCGCCGGAACGGCGGCTGCCACGCTGGTGCGGAAGGCACGCGGGCCGAGGCGCCGGGGGCGGGATGTGCGCCGACAGGATTTCCAACTAGCCTTAAAACGCGGGGGCGCGGGGCGCAATCCGCTTTCGCCGCAAGGTTTGGCCGGGGAGCTGCGCGATGCGCGGAGCGGGCCGCCGGTCTTCCCTCTTGCGCCGCTTCCAAGGTGCTTGTACCCAAAGCGGGCGCGGACGTGGTGGAACCGGTAGACACAAGGGACTTAAAATCCCTCGGCCTCGGCCATGCGGGTTCGAGTCCCGCCGTCCGTACCAAGGATTGCCGCCACGCACCGCAAAGCGGGACGACCATCGCGGGTCCCAGACGACGCCAGACGACGAAAGACGCCGATCCGTGATTTCGCTGCGCCCCGTGCTTAACGTCCTCGGCTTCCTCTATGTGGGCCTGGCGACGGCCATGCTGATCCCGGCGATGGTCGACGTTGCCGCCCGCAATGCCGATTGGCAGGCCTTCGTCATGTCGGCGCTGATCACCGGACTGATCGGACTGCTGCTGTCGGTGGCCGTCGGCGGGGCGTTGAGCGAGGGGCTCGACATCCGCCAGACCTTCATCCTGACGACCCTGTCCTGGTTGACGCTGCCGGCTTTCGGGGCGCTGCCGTTCCTCTGGCTGGGGGTCGGTTATGCGGATGCGGTGTTCGAGGCGGTGTCCGGCTTCACCACGACCGGATCGACGGTGCTGTCCGGTCTCGACGGGTTGCCGCCGGGCCTGCTGGTCTGGCGTTCGCTGATGCAATGGATGGGCGGGATCGGCATCGTCGTCATGGCCATCGTGCTGCTGCCGTTCCTGCGCATCGGCGGCATGCAACTGTTCCAGAGCGAGAGTTCCGACCGCAGCGAGAAGATCGTCTCCCGCTCGGTGGAACTGATCCGCCTGCTCGGCATCACCTATCTGTTCCTGACTTTCGTCTGCATCCTTGCCTTTCTGGTCACCGGCATGACCGTTTTCGATGCGATCAATCACGGGATGACGACGATCGCCACCGGCGGCTACTCCACGCACGACGCGTCCTTCGGCTTTTTCACCAACCCGGCCGCCGGATGGGTTGCGGTGGTCTTCATGCTGATCGGGGCCATGCCCTTCGTCCTAGTCATCCAGGCGCTGCGCGGCCGGCCGTTGCTGCTGTGGAACGATCCGCAGGTGCGCGCTCTGCTCGGGCTCGTGGTGCTGGCCTCGCTGACAGTGACCGTGTATCTCGGGGCGGTGTTGGAGATGAACTTCTCCGAAGCCTTGCTGGCCTCGACCTTCAACATCGTCTCGATCATCACCACGACGGGCTTTGCCATGGGCGACTACAGCGCGTGGGGGCCTCCTGTGATCGGCCTTGCGCTGTTGCTCACCTTCGTCGGCGGCTGCACCGGCTCGACCTCGGGTGGCATCAAGATGTTCCGTTTTCTGGTGTTCTTCGGCACCGTACGGGCCCATCTGCGGCGAATGATCCGGCCGAACCGCGTGATGTCCGAGCAATATGCCAACACCCGACTGACGCCGGAGCTGTCCTTCTCGGTGCTGGCCTTCCTCGTCGTCTATATGGGTTCGGTCGGCACGATCACGCTGGCACTGTCCGGTTTCGGGCTCGATCTGGTGACAGCGCTGTCGGCGGCCGCGACGGCGGTGTCGAATGTGGGTCCGGGGCTTGGGCCGGTCATCGGTCCGGCCGGCAATTTCGCGCCGCTGCCCGACGGCGCAAAATGGATCCTGTCTTTTGCCATGCTGATGGGCCGGCTGGAGCTTTTCACGGTGCTGGTGCTGCTCGATCCGGATTTCTGGTCGCGCTGAGCCCATTCAACGGCTGGAGTTGGTCCCTTGCGTTTTTCCTCCCCCCTTGTGTCCGGCCGTCTGGTCAAGCGCTACAAGCGCTTTCTCGCCGATGTGATCCTCGACAGCGGCGAGGCGGTGACCGCGCATTGCGCCAATCCCGGCTCGATGCTGGGGCTGCGCGAACCGGGTGCGCGGGTCTTCCTGTCGCTGTCCGACAATCCGGCGCGCAAGCTGAAATACTCCTGGGAGATCGTCGAGGCGGACGGCGCGCTGGTCGGCATCAACACCGCTCATCCCAACGGCCTGGTCGAGGAGGCGTTGACGGCGCGGCTGATTCCCGAACTGGCCGGTTTTTCCGGCTTGCGGCGCGAGGTGAAATACGGTCGCAACTCACGCATCGACATCCTGCTTGAGGGCTCAGACGGGCGCCCTGTCTATGTCGAGGTGAAGAACGTCCATCTGATGCGGCAGGCGGGCCTTGCCGAGTTCCCGGACTCGGTGACAGCGCGAGGCGCCAAGCACCTTGTCGAGATGGGGGACATGGTGGCGGAAGGAGCGCGCGCCGCGATGGTCTATCTGGTGCAACGGCCGGACTGCGACCGCCTGTCCTTCGCTGCCGACATCGATCCCGCCTATGCGGCGGCCTTTGTGGCGGCGAAGGCACGCGGCGTCGAGGCCTATGCGATCGGCTGCCGCGTCACGCCCGAGGAAATCGTGGCAGAGCGGCCTGTGACACTGACCGCTTGAGCCGCCGGATTTCAGGAAGCGGCCAGGCTCGCGTAGCTCAGGCAATGCCCTCGTTGCCTTGCAGGACCACGATCGGCGTGTTGTTGGGCACTCGCGCGGCCAGATCAATGACGTCCTGGTTGATCAGGCGCACGCAACCGGAAGAGACCGCCTTGCCGATGGTCCAGTACTCCATCGTGCCGTGGATCCGGTAGATCGTGTCGCGATTGCCTTCGAAGATGTAGAGCGCGCGGGCGCCCAGCGGATTGTCCAGCCCCGGCTCCATGCCGTTGCGATAGGGCTCGAGTTCCGGCTGGCGGGCGATCATCTCGGCCGGCGGGGTCCAGCGCGGCCATGCGCGCTTGTAGGCGATGCGCGCGCGCCCGCCCCAGTCGAAGCCGGCGCGGCCGATACCCACGCCATAGCGCAGCGCCTGCCCGTTCTCCATCACCAGATAGAGAAAGCGGTTCGGCGTGTCGACGACCAGTGTGCCGGGACGCTCCCGCGTCGGGTAGGACACCACCTGGCGGAAATACATCGGATCCACACGCCGCAGGTCGACGGCCGGCAACGGGAACCTCTCCTGTGGCATCGCCGCATACATCTGCAGGTAATAGGGATCGATCACCGGCGCCGGGGGCGCCGACGAGGCCGCCTGCAGGCGAGGGTTGCTGCCGGTGGTCTGGCAGCCGGCGAGCGCCATCGCGCCGAGGCCAACGAGGGCGGCGCGGCGCGTCATGAGGGTGTTGCCGGAGGCGGAGCCGCTTCCGGAGCGCGGGAGAATCTCGTGTGTCATGACGCGGTTATAGGCTCAGAAATTGCGCCGAAATATGGGCACGGCAATAACTTTCCCGCGAGCGCAAGGCTGCCCTGCGCCTGTCGGGAGGCTCGAGGCCGGCGAAACGCGACGGCGCTCAGCCTTGGCTGTGGGTGGCGATCGGCGGCTGGAACTGCCAGCCCATGTCCCAGGGGAAGTAGATCCAGGTGTCCTGCGACACCTCCGTCACGAAGGTGTCGACCAGCGGACGCCCCATCGGTTTGGCATAGACGGTTGCGAAATGGGCATCGGGCAACATGTCGCGAACGACGCGTGCGGTCTTTCCGGTGTCGACAAGGTCGTCGATGACCAGGACGCCGGAGCCCTTGCCGCCGTTGAGATCGATCACCCGCTTGTCGATGGTCTTCAGGACCTGCAACTCGCCCTGGTTCTCATAGTCGTGATAGGACGCGACGCAGACCGTCTCGATAAGGCGAATGCCGAGCTCGCGGGCGACGATGGCCGCGGGAACCAGGCCGCCGCGGGTGATGCAGACGATTGCTTCCCATTTGCCCTGTCCCGACAGGCGCCATGCGAGCGCGCGGCAGTCGCGGTGGAACTGATCCCAGGAGACGGGAAAGGCTTTGGGGGCTTGCGGGTTTTCCATGCGGGTCAAGTCCTGTCGTTCTGGCAAGGGATGATTCTGCTCAGCGGGCCGCAGCCGCGACGGCAGTGCGCACTGCGTCGCAGGCCTGCCGCATCAACCCGGCATCGCGCGAGCGGACGACGATCTGGGTGGAGAAGCGTCCGTCGACCGAGCGCGGATAGGAGCCGATCATGACGCCCGGATGAGCGTCCTGGATCTCGCGCAGGGCGGCGGCGATGCGACTTTCCGGAAGGTCGGCATCGACGGCCTCCGAGAGCATGCGCAGGCCGGTCTTCAGCGTCGGGGCGACGGCGTCCAGCATGGCCTGCATGATCGCCGGAACACCGGCCATGACATGGACATTGCCGATGCGAAAACCCGGAGCCTTCGAAACCGAATTCTCGATCAGTTCCGCGCCTTCCGGGATCCGCGCCATGCGCAGACGCGCCTCGGTGAGTTGGCCCTCGGGATAGAAGTTGCGCAGGATCTCCACGGCGCGGGGATCGTGGCCGATCGGCACGCCGAAGGCCTTTGCCATCGAATCGGCGGTGATGTCGTCATGAGTCGGGCCGATGCCGCCGGAGGTGAAGACATAGGTGTAGCGGGCGCTGAGCTCGCGGACCGCCTCGACGATGCGATCTTCCACATCCGGCACCACGCGCACCTCGGCCAGGTCGATGCCGATCGCGGTGAGGTATTCGGCCAGGTAACCGATGTTCTTGTCCTTGGTGCGGCCCGACAGAATCTCGTCGCCGATGACGAGGAAGCCCGCGGTCACGATATCCTGGTCAGCCGTCATGCCCGTTCATTCCCGTTGTTCCCCGCCCTCAGCCGCTGCGGGAGGCGCTCGCAGACGCCATCAGGCGCCGGGAGGTCGCCATCCATATAGCCAATCGAGCCGCGCGAGAAGACGTTCCGAGGGCAAGGCGCGCATCACCGCATCGCGGGCGAGGGAAAGCGGGCGGCGCATGTGATAGATGCGGTCGTTGGCGCGCGACAGGCGCATGACGCGCTCGGCCCGGTCCTGCCGCTCCGCCTCGTAGGCACGCAGGGCCCGGGGTACGTCGTCCATGCCTTCGGACAGATGGCGGGCAAGCGCGTCGGCGTCCTCGATGGCCATGGCCGCCCCCTGCGCGGCGAAGGGCAGCATGGCATGGGCGGCATCGCCGAGCAGGGCGAAGCGGCCGTCGACCCAACTGGTGCCGGGGTCCATCGAACAGAGCGCCCATTTCAGCCAGGAGGAGGGGAGCGACAGCAACTCCCGGCAGCCGCGCGGCCAGTCACAAAAGCGCGAGAGCAGCGCGTCGCGGTCGGCCTGGGCGGACCAGACCTCTTCCTGCCAGTCCTCTTCGACCAACGCCACGAGGTTGAATTGTTCGCCGCCGGCGAGCGGATAGTGGACGATATGGGCGCGGGGACCGAGCCACAGGCCGGTGACATTGCGCCAGCGCTGCGGCACCTCGCTCACGGGTATGACTGCGCGATAGGCGGTGCGCCCCGAAAAGGCGGCGCCCCGCAGGCCCATGATCCGGCGGCGCACCGTCGACCAGACACCATCGGCGCCGATCAGGGCCGCGCCGGTGTCATGGTCGAGCGGGGCCTGCGGATCGGCATCGTCTCCGGCCCGCTCGAATTCCAGCTTGATACGGTCGGCATTCTGTGCGGCGTCGCGCAAGCGCGTGCCGAGACGCAGGGTGATGCCGGCGGAGGCGCGTGCCGCCTGCAGCAGCACCGCCTGCAAGTCCGCCCTGTGAATGACGAGATAGGGGGCGCCATAGCGCTTCTCGGCCGTGGCGCCGAGGGGAATCTCGGCGACCGGATCCTCGCTGTGCGCGGTCATCACCTGGATGGCGCGCGGCGCGACCACATGCGGCAGCAGCGCGTCCTCAAGACCCAGTTCGCGCATCACCTGCATGGTGTTGGGGGGGAGTTGCAGACCGGAGCCGACCGGACGAAGCTCGCTCGCCTGTTCGATCACTGTGACTGGACGCGACCGGCGCGACAGACAGAGCGCGGCAGTGAGCCCGCCGATCCCTGCACCGGCGATGAAGATGCGGTTTGCGTCGGATCGGGATTGCGCCATGCGCGGGCCTTGCGTGAGCGCCGGTCAGGCGGCTTCAGGCGTCCAGATGCAGTCGGCCGGGTCCGCCTGATGGACGTCAAGCGCCGGATTGTAGCGGTAGAGCGTCGAGCAATAGGGGCAGATGATCTCGTTGTCGTCGCCCATGTCCAGGAAGACGTGCGGGTGGTCGAAGGGCGGGCGGGCGCCCACGCACTGGAACTCCTTCGCGCCGATCTCGATCGACTCCAGGCCGCGATCATTCTGGAAATGGGGGATTACAGCATGCGCCATCGCATCCATCCGTCGTTCAGCAGGGTCTGCAGAATTTGGCGGACCATACGCAGGAAGGAGCTGTTTGAACAGGGGGAAGTGGCGGTTTGGCCACATCTGCGGCAACAGGTGGCAGGCGGGGTGGCGGCGCTCATGCGAGCCGCCATGCGGGCTGCGGGCTTTTCATCCGCACAGTCGCGCATTATCGTAAGGGTCATCTTTTTACGTTTACGTCAAGGTAAAGGCCCTCAATGCCCCATTTCGATTCCGCCGGCCTGCGCATCGCCTATCTGGACGAGGGACGGGGGGAGCCGATCCTGCTCATCCACGGCTTTGCGTCCAACAAGCACATGAACTGGGTCTATCCCGGTTGGGTGAAGCTGTTGACGGAAGCCGGTCGCCGGGTGATCGCCATCGACAATCGCGGCCATGGCGAGAGCGACGGCAGCCATGATCCGGAAGATTATGGCGCCCCGACAATGGCGGAGGATGCAAGGCGTCTGCTCGATCACCTGGGCATCGAGCGGACCGACGTGATGGGCTATTCGATGGGCGCGCGGATCTCCGCCTTCCTGACGCTCGACCATCCGCAACGGGTGCGCAGCGCCGTCTTCGGAGGGCTTGGCTATGGCATGATCACCGGTGTTGGCGATCCCGAACCGATTGCCGCCGGGCTGGAAGCGGCAAAGCTCTCCGACGTCACCGACCGGGCGGCCCGCGCCTTCCGCGCCTTTGCCGAGCAGACCAATTCCGATCGGTTGGCGCTTGCCGCCTGCATGCGGTCCTCGCGGCAGAAGATCAGCGAGGAGCAGGTCTCGCGGATCACCCAGCCGGTGCTGGTTGCGGTCGGCACGAAGGACGAGATCGCCGGCTCGCCGGAGAGGCTTGCCCGACTGATGCCGCGCGCGAAGGTGCTGGAGATCCCCGGCCGCGACCACATGGTCGCCGTAGGCGACAAGGTCTACAAGGCCGGCGTCACCGGTTTCCTGGAGAGCCTGGCGCGGGAGGGGATCGCGTGAACGCCAGGACCCTCACTCTGACAGGAGCTGACGGCAACGATCTCGTTGCCGACGTCCACGGCGCGGGCAGCCGCTCCGTGCTGCTGCTGCATGGCGGCGGCCAGACACGCCATGCCTGGGAGGCAACAGGCGCACGGCTCGCGGCGCGCGGGCTGTCGGCATGGTGTCTCGACCAACGCGGCCATGGCGGCAGCGACTGGATCGCGAGCGGTGCTTACGAGTTTCGGGATTTCGCCCGCGACGTGGTGGCGGTGTCAGACCAGATCGCCGGACGCTCGGGCGTGCGGCCCGTTGGCATTGGCGCCTCGCTTGGCGGCATTGCCAGTCTTCTGGCCGAAGGGCAGTTGCGGCCCGGTACGCTGTCGGCGCTGGTGCTTGTCGACGTGACGCCGCGTATGGATCCCGCCGGGGTGAACAAGGTCATCTCCTTCATGGCAGACAGGGCCGAGGCCGGGTTTGCCACTGTGGAGGAGGCGGCCGACGCGATCGCCCGCTACCTGCCCCATCGCAAGCGTCCCGAGCGGCTCGACGGGCTCGCCAAGAACCTGCGCCTGCATGACGACGGCCGCTACCGCTGGCATTGGGACCCGCGCTTCCTCGGGCACCGGCGCGGCCGGCCGCTCGATCCCAGCGACGGCATCGAGGAGAGGGTCGAGGGCGAGTTGGTGCGGGCCGCGCAATCGCTCAAGGTGCCGGTGCTGCTGGTGCGCGGCGCGCGCTCCGAACTGGTGACCCAGAGCCATGTCGACGAGTTCCTGACCCTGGTGCCGCATGCCGAGTATGCGGATGTGGCGGATGCCGGCCACATGGTCGCCGGCGACCGCAACGACGCCTTTGCCGGCGCGGTGGTGACGTTTCTCGAGCGGCTCAAGGCCGCCTGAACGGCACGTCTTGCCGGCTTGCGGCGTGTTTTCAGAACCGCTGATCATGTGGTGCCAGCAAGGCCTTCCGCCTTGGCTCGCAGCGCGCATGGACCCCGCTCCCGGGTGGCCGGACCCGTTTTCACACCACTTTTCGGCGAGAGCTGCGCGCTCGCGGCTACATGATGGTGTTCATTTTTCAGATAGATAAATCAATTTCTTATATGGTTAACTGATAGTTAATGTGGAACTGCGCGCGCAGTAATGCATTAGGTGAAGACCTTGCTTCAAGCCTCTGTTTATGTGGGGTATTTTTCTGGAATTTAAAGTGGTGCATCAACCTGTGCTCAGGATCTGATTCAGGATCCTCACAGACAGAATCAACACGGTGCGGGCGTCAGGGAATCATTCCCGATTCCCAGCGTCAAGAGCACACCTCGGCATGTCCGCATCGGCGTTGTCCTGACCGATGCCATACATTCGACGCTGCAAGGAGTCGGTTAACAAAATGACTCCACGTCAGCCGCCTGCCGCGATCGGCCTGCCATCACCGATAGGGGCGGGGCCGGCTTGCCGCGAGCAGCGACAGGTATCGTCGAGCGAGGTTAACTGCCGGTGAAGTCGGGGGCGCGTTTTTCCATGAAGGCTGTGCGGCCCTCGGCGAAATCGCGGCTGTCGAAACAGGCGTCGGCAAGGGTCTGGCAGGCGTCGCGATCTTCTGCCGACAGGCGGGCGGTGAGGGCATCGATGCCGGCCTTGGCGGCGCGCAGGGTGAGAGGTGCGCCGCTGGCGATCTCGCCGGCAAGACGCCTGGTCTCCGTCTCCAGCGTTTCCGGCGCGGCGACAAGATCGAGAAAGCCGAAGCGTTCGGCCTCGGCCGTGCCGATGCGCCGGGCCGTGAAGAAGAGCAGTTTGGCGCGCGCCGGTCCGATGAGGCGCACGACGTCGGCAATCGCGGTCGGAGGATATCCGACGCCCAGACGGGCGGCCGGGATGCCGAAACTGGAGCCATCCGCGGCGATGCGCAGGTCACAGGCTGCCGCAAGTCCGAAGCCGCCACCGAGGCAGAAGCCGCGGATCATCGCGAGGGTCGGCAAGGCCGCGTTGCGCAACGCGTCGAACGCCTCAGCGTTGGAGACCTCATAGGCGCGTGCGGAGGCGGCATCCTTGCGCAACGTGGCGAACTCGGAAATGTCGGCGCCGGCGATAAAGGTCTCGTTGCCAGCTCCGCGCAGGACGATGACGCGCACGCGCGGGTCGCTCGAAAGCTCCGCCACCGCCTGGGGAATCGCCTGCCACATGGCGAGCGTAAGGGCGTTGCGCCGGGCGAGGTTGTCGACCTCCAGCCAGCCGATGCGATCCTCGATCCGGGTGGTGATACGGGCGGGGCGGGTGTCGGTCGAGATGTCGGTCATATCGGACTCCAGCAGGATGCGGCAGGGCTGCGGGCATATTGCAATCTCCAGCGACCCAGTCCATTCGCGCCGGGCGGAAAATCGATCGGATGGGCCCGTTCGGGGCAGGGGGCGACGCGAAATGGCCGCGACGGCGGCCTTGACCTATGGCCTTGCCTGCATACATCGCGGTAAGATGGCACCCACGACCTATGCTTGAAAGGGGGCCGCCCTGCCCGCGTGGCGGAGGCTCCGTAAGGAGGCGAGCATGCCGCAGATCAATCCCCTTGCCGAGGCGCCGACCCTGTCGCGCCACGACCCCGTCTGGAGCCAGTTACGCGAGGAGGCCGAGGCGATGGTGCGTTGCGAGCCGGCGCTCGCGTCCTTCGCCTACGAGACCGTGCTCAACCACGACCGACTGGAGGAGGCTGTCGTGCACCGGCTGGCCGACCGGCTGGGCCATGTGGTGGTTTCCCCCTCGCTGATCCGACAGACCTATCTGGAGGCGCTGCAGGATTCGCGTGCGCTTGCGGAAGCCTTTCGGGTCGACCTCGTCGCCGTGTATGACCGCGATCCGGCCTGCACCCGGCTGCTGGAGCCGCTGCTCTATTTCAAGGGTTTCCACGCGCTGCAGACGCATCGGCTGGCGAACTGGCTGTGGAAGCGCGGGCGCAAGGACTTTGCGCTGTATCTGCAGAGCCGGTGCTCGGAAGCCTTCCAGGTGGACATCCATCCGGCGGTGCCGGTCGGCGTCGGCGTGTTCGTCGACCATGCCACCGGCATCGTCGTCGGTGCCACGGCGCAGATCGGCGACAATGTCTCGATCCTGCAGAACGTGACGCTGGGCGGCACGGGCAAGGAAGAGGGCGATCGCCACCCGAAGATCCGCAACGGCGTGCTGCTGGGCGCTGGCGCCAAGGTGCTCGGCAATATCGAGATCGGCCACTGCTCAAAGGTCGCCTCTGGGTCGGTCGTGCTGACGGATGTGCCGCCGAACTCCACCGTTGCCGGCGTGCCGGCCCGGGTGGTCGGCGCGGCGGGCTGTGCCGAGCCGTCGCGGACGATGGATCAGTTGCTTTCGGCGGACAGCGACAGGGGCTGATCGGGCTGACGACCTGGTATCAATATGAGGCGCGCAGTTCCCCGTCTGGGGGAAAGGCGCGCTTTTTTCTTGGTTCACGCGGCCGAATGTGTAGGTTCGGGGCCAATCCGGCATTGCCGGCAACTCATGGGGCCGCCAGGGAAAGAGCCGTGGCCTTTGAAAGGAGCCTTTCGTGAAGCCAGACGAGATCCGCAAGCTCGAAGCCTATTTGCAGAAGAAGTTCGAGCTTCCGAAGCTTGTTGTCCGGGCGCGGCCGAAGAAGGACGATTCCGCCGAAGTCTATATCGGTGAGGAGTTCATCGGCGTGATCTATCGCGACGATGACGACGACGACTTGAGCTGGAACTTCCAGATGGCGATCCTGTCCTACGACCTCGACGAGGCCTGAGCCGCCAGCGCTTCAGGGGGACCGGAAGGACGGAAACCAAAACGGGCGGACCGCAGGGCGGGCGCCCGTTTTTCGTTTCGCGGTTCCCGTCACGAGTGCGACCGCGAAGTGCGGTCAGGAGGCCGGTTGCGGCGCGAAACGGGCAACCAGTGCGGCGACGCCGTCATCGAGGCTCTGCCAGTGCTCCAACTGCCATTGGCGGAAGCGATAGGTGGCGAACAGGCCATGGCCGAGGCGGATGCTGCGCTCGCAGCTCGCGGCAAGCGTCTTGTCGCGCGGCGTGAAGCAGCGGGCTGCGAACAGCCGTCCGTCTTGCGAGCGGTGAGCCACGAAGTCCGTGCCGCTTGCCGCATCACCGGGCAAGGGTAGCAGCGCAAGGCCTGCAGGGCCCGGCAGAGGATCGCCCGAGGCAAGCGAAAGCCAGACATGGGTGAGCCGCTCGCTCGTGTCCATGATGTCGGCGGTGGCAAGCGGCTCCAGCGAGACGAGCATGACGGCGGACGTATCGCTGGGATCGGCAAAGGCGCGGGCGTTGAACTCGCTGTAGCCGTCCATGGACGGCCACAGGACTGCAAGGCTCAGCCGGTCGACGGAGCCGCCGGCAATGCGCTCCTCGACCCGCCGCATCATGTTGGCCGGCACCTTGAGCTGCACATCGCCGAGACTTATGGCGACACGCTCGCGGCTGTCGCTCCAGCCGGTGGGGCCGCGCGTGTAGTTCAGCCAGCTTCCGACCGTGTGGGCGAGCAGAGCGGTGCCGGCAAGCGCCAGCGCAACGACCATCGATGTGAAATGGCGGGCCTCAACCCCCGTTCCGCCGGGAAGCGTCAACGGCATCATCCGAGCGCTCCTGTTGCAGGCCGCGACGGCAACCCCGGCCACGGCAGGTGACCCAGCAGATTGTCCCGATCCGGGACGGGTGTCCCGATCTGCTCCGGGACGCGGGGCACTCCGTTCGCCATCTTTATGGTTACCAGTTCGTTAATGGACCCGTGGAAACGGCATGCTAATTGCTGGTGCGAGACGTGAGTTTCCTATTAAGGTTCCCAGAGAATTGGTTAACGAGGGGTTAACGGCACCATGAGTGAACTGGCGCTGGCGGTCTATCTGGGCTGCGCGGGCTTTGTCATCTCCGGAATCATCGGCAGTTTCTATCAGCTTGTGACCGGAGAGCCCCTTCGTTTCGCCATATCGGTCGAAACCTGGATCAAGGGCGTCCTGTCCTGTCTGCTGTGTGTTTTCGCAGGCCCCTTCATCATCATGCGCAACGCGATTCGCGGCCGGCGGGTCGAACAAAGGCCGCTCGGCTGGCTTGTTGCCTCCTCGACGATCGCCGGGATGTGGAGCCTTTGCTCCGGCATCATGGTGGTGCATGTCGCTCTGACCGTGGTCCTGTAAGGTTGACGGGCGCGGGCGCGCGTCCGTCTCCTGATGCCGCAAGGCCTGATTGAGGCCAGCTATTCCGGAGTGTTCCATGCCGCTTTACCGCCTCGACGATCACAGTCCCATCACACCCGAGCAGGGAGCCTTCTGGTTGGCTCCGAATGCGGCACTGATCGGCCGGGTCGTCCTGAAGCGGGACGCCAGCGTCTGGTTCTCTGCGGTGCTGCGCGGCGACAATGAAACGATTACCGTCGGAGAGCGCTCCAACGTGCAGGACGGCTGCGTTCTGCACACGGATATGGGCTTTCCGCTGGAGATCGGGCGCGGCTGCACCATCGGCCACAAGGCGATCCTGCACGGCTGCACCATTGGCGACAATACGCTGGTGGGAATGGGGGCGACGGTGCTGAACGGCGCCCGCATCGGGCGCAACTGCATCATCGGTGCCAATGCGCTGATTGCCGAAGGCAAGGAGATCCCGGACAACTCGCTGGTGGTGGGAATGCCCGGACGGGTGGTGCGCCAGCTCGACGCGGCCGCGGAGGCCGGAATCGCTGGCTCCGCCGACGGCTATGTTGCCCAGTGGCGCCGCTACGCCAACGGGCTCTCGCCGGTGGCCGGAGGCTGATCGCAAAAAAAAAGGCCGGCCTCCGCGGAGCGGAGACCGGCCGGGCAACCCGACCCCGGGGTATGGGGGAGGGGGATGGGCCTGGTTGCCATCAGTAACGGCGCAATTTCCGTGTCGTGCCAAACTGCCTTGTCGCGGGACCTTGTCCCGCCACTCAAGTCAGTTTCCGATGCTGGCCAGCGTGCTGGTCCGGCGGTCGGAGATCGCCGCCCATTGTGCCGGATGCGACACTGACTGCCGCTTCACGAAACGATAGGGCGCCGAATACCAGGGCAGGACGGCCTCGATCTGATTGTCGAGGATGATGTCCCCCTGATCCGTGCGGACCGTGAGAACGGCATGGCCCGCGTTGTTCGTGTCCTTGACGACGGTGATCAGCAATGCGCTGGCCGGCCAGCCGCGGCTCACGAGCACGCGCTTCTTCTCCAGCACGTATTCCTCGCAGTCGCCGGCCCCATCGACAGGGTAGGTCCAGTATTCCTCGACACCGAAGAGTTCGAGGTCGGTCACCGGCCGAATGCGGGCGTTCACCTCGGCATTGACGGCCAGCAATTCGTTCCACCGGGCCCGGTCAAGCTTGACGACCACCGCGTCCTTGCCATCGGGCTGGCATTCGACCGGGTTCTCCTGACAGAAGCCGATATGGCCGATGGGAGCCTTCGCGGCCGCGCCGGTTTCCATAAAGCGTCCCGTCCCAGGGTCGGCCTGCGCTGTGCTTGTTGCCAGCAGCGCCAGAGCGACCAGCGTATACTTCAGTATCTTTGCGTTCATCGTCATGTCTTCGCCCTCCCCAAGGCTGACTAGACAATGACACACGCGTTTTTATTTGCGTCTAAGGTCCGGTACGGAAGTTTATTTGAAATAAATTCAGTTTATACGACAATTTATACTTAAATAGAATAAAATTGTAATGATCCCGAGCATGAGGCGGGCGAGCGCAGAACGCGCAAATCGACCCTCGCCGCCGCATCGGTGATGCGGAGGGGCGGGGCGTCAAGTGGGGGGAGATGCGCGCAAATGCATCGAACCGACCGGAGGCGGCTCCGGCCGGTTCGATCTGCGCATTTACTGCGGCAGGATCAGGAAATGTGCTGTTCGAGCAGGTCGCGGTTCTGGATGTGCGCGAACTCGACGGCAATACCGTCCTCGGTGTGGCGCACGACGCGCGCACGCATCTTGCCGATGCCGATCGCGGTGCCGATCTCCGGCTTCACCTCGGTCTTGAGCGAGGCGCCCGACAGGGACACGTCGATGATGAGCGACTTGTAGCTGCGCCCGTCCGCAAGGACGATCTGGGTGACCGGGTTTTTCGGGGTGAAGCGCTCGTGGCGACGGTCTTCCGGCAGGTTGAGCACATCGCGATTGGCAAGCCATGTCAGAACGTTGGCGAGTTTGTCGCGCTTGCGCTGCGTCGCATTGATGCGGATGGCGAAGCCACCCTCGATCTCCCGCACCACCTCGCCCTCGATGCGGCCGATATGGTCGACATAGGCAACGACCCGTTCGCCGACACGTGCTGGAACCGGCGCGATCAGGGCGGCGCCGCCAGGCGACATGTCGATGATCTGGCAGGGATATTCGCGACGATCCTCGAGCATGAAGCGGCCGAGGATGTGGACAGGCACGCGGGAATGGCGCCGTCGGTCGACTTGCTTGGCGGCGTCGGCTGTCGTGTAAGTGAGTGCCGTGGCATGCGCCATGCGTCGTCGACCTTCCCTGGAGCGCACGGCTCCGGCGGCCGCGCGAACACTGCTGATCGACGTTATGACATGGCAGTTAACAGAGCGTAAGTGCTGCCCTTGCGTAAGGCGGTCGTGCCGCCCGGTTCGACGCCTGCGACAGTGGCGCAGGCGTCAGTTCTTCCCGCCCTCGATCACCATCAGGTGTTGAACCCGCCGGGCTTCCGCGAGCAACGGCAGCGGGGCGGAACTGCGGATCGCCGCCGGCTCGCGACCGAATTGCGGGACCGGGCTGGTGGCGGTTCGCGCCTGCGGCCTGAGGAAGGTGGGGCGCTCGTCCGGCCAGATCAATCTCACGCTCTTGATCGTCTGCGACAGGATCGGATGCATGCCTGCCCAATAGGGCTGCTCAAGGGCAACGCAGGCACCGAGCACCCGGCTGCAGCCTTCGCCGGGAATATGCAGCGGCAACAGCAGCATCTCCATGTCGACAGACTGTTTGCGCTCGGTGAAGCCGGCCACGCCGATCACCGCGGCTGCCGCGTCCTCGGTCACTGCCGCAAGCAGGGTGGCAAGCGCCTCGCGATCTTCGCTCGACCAGCCGCGCAGGATGTTGCGGTTCTTCAACTCCCGGCAATGCAGCGCACACAGGCGCGTCCCGGCAAGGCGGAAGCGATAGGTGTCGCGGTCGACAAGTTCCAGGATGAACGTGTCGCCAAGGACGGCGCGGATCCGGCCGGGCTCGATCTCGCCGCGGTCGGGTGCCGGGCGTTCGCCTCGAAGGCTGTCCCAGTACTCGTAGAGCCGCTGCGTCACCGGATGTTTCATGTCAAACCTCGCCCCGGAAAGGTGTCCCGCCCATTGCCTGGGCGAGGCTGCTGTCCTGTTTTCGCGCAAGGCCTGATCGCGGAACCCGGCGCGTGTGCCGGAATGCGGTTGGCCTGCTGCTTCTGGAGGGGCGAGGAAGGAAAACTGTCCGTCTTCGGGACGGTTGTCCACCTTGCGCCGCACCTGGGGAGAGACAAAGCAGGCCGCATGCCAACGAGTTGACCGGTTCGATTTACTTTCTGTTAAGGTTAACGAACGGTGGCGGTTGCCGTAGCGTTGGTTTGATGTGCAGAATCTACCAGTTGGTGAAAGCGAGCCTACCTGCACTGCACGTCGCCTGACTTCGTTCGCAGGAACCGGGTAAAAGCACCGGTTTCCTGCCGTTCCTTGACCGCCCGGGCCGCGCGAAAGCGTGGCGGGCGGTTTTTCTTTGGCCGAGGCGGCATGTCGCGGCTTGACGGAGGCCGGCCGGCCGGCCGATCTGGAGACGGTACAATTCCCGCCAGGCGAGAGACGATGCACGAACCAAGAGCCGAAGAGATCGACGACCAGGGCCAGCCGCCACCGCCGGAGCCGGTTTTCAACCTGCCGAGGATAGTGAGGAGTTTGGCGCTGCTGCTTATCGGCATCTATGCGGCGGATTGGTTCCTGATGCCTATGAGTTCGCGGATTGAGGTCCTGCTTGCCTATGGCTTTCTGCCGGCGCGCTATCTGCCGGATGCAGTGGAACTCTATCAGTTGCCGGGCGGCGAGGGCGCGAAGGTCTGGAGCTTTCTCACCTACGCCTTCCTGCATGGCAGTTGGGCGCATCTCTTCGTCAATGTGATGTGGATGGTGGTGTTTGGCTCGGCGGTTGCCCGGCGCTTCGGAGCCGCGCGCTTCCTGCTGCTGTCGGCCGTCTGCGCCGTCGCCGGCGCGGCGTTGCACCTGGCTTTCCATTTCGGTGAACTCGTGCCGATGATCGGAGCTTCGGCCGCGATCTCCGGCCAGATGGCAGCGGCGACACGGTTCGTCTTCGACATGGGCGGGCCGCTCGGTGCCATGCGGCGCACGGATGACCTGGCCTATCAGCGGCCGGCCTCGAACATGTTGACAACCCTGTCCAATCCCAGGGTCGCGATGTTCATGCTGGTCTGGTTCGGCCTCAACTTGCTCTTTGGCGTTGTCTCGGTGCCCATTGTCGGCGAGGGAGGCAGCATCGCCTGGGAAGCACATATCGGCGGGGTTGTTGCAGGCTTTGCCTTGTTTTCTCTCTTCGATCCGGTCCCCCGACGCAGGAATGGCGGTTAGGGCCAGGGCCTCGCAGTGTTGCCGATTGCGCCGAAACAAGGATTTGTCATGATGGGGGCGGAATCGGGGACGGGAGGGTCCCCGGCCCGCAGCCAGGACAAGCCACCGGGGAGGTCGGACATGACGGTCGCATCAATTCTCAACGAGAAGGGGCGGGACGTCGTTACGGAGCGTGCCGAGACGACGATGCGCGAGATCTGCGCCATCCTCGGGGCCAAACGTATCGGCGCCATCGTCATCACCGACCAGAAGGGCGGGATCCGTGGGATCGTTTCCGAGCGCGATGTGGTCCGGGCGATCTCGCAGGACGGTCCCGACGCGCTCGACAAGCCGGCCTCGGCCTATATGACGGCGAAAGTCGTCACCTGCGACGCGAGCGAGACGGTGAACTCGGTGATGGCGCGGATGACCGGCGGCAGATTCCGCCATGTGCCGGTGGTGAAGGACGGCAAGCTCGCCGGCTTGATTTCCATCGGCGACGTGGTCAAGCATCGCATCGCGCAGATCGAGCGCGAGGCTGAGGACATGCGCAACTATATTGCCATGACCTGAAGGCGAGACGCGGCGCTCCGCCCCGCTCCGCCCATGGCAGTCCGGTCTTGTCCGGACCGCAGAAAGGTTAAACGGCAAGCCATGCAGGCGAACCGCTATCATCATCTCGCCTGGCATCACGGAATCGAACTGTTTGAGGCTGCCTTCAGCACGCAGACCTTCAGCCGTCATGCCCATGAAGGCTTCGCTATCGGAGCGATTGCCGAAGGGGCAGGCGGCTATGTCTGTCGCGGCGAGAGCATGGTCCTGCCAGCCGGAACCTTGTCGCTGATGAATCCGGAGGAACCGCATACCGGTCATGCGGCGGCGGAGTGCGTCCGCTACAGCATGCTCTATGTCTCGGAGACGGCGGTGCGTGAGGTGCTGGGACTGCGAGTTCTGCGCGGCTTCACCGCCATCGCTCCGCGCGACCGCCAGTTGGAACTGACACAGGCGCTCGGGGCACTTGCCGCGCGGCTGAATGGCGGTCCGATGCCGGACCGGCGGCTGGCGGTGGAAGAGGCGGTTCACGAGGTTCTGGCTCGAGCCTTTACTCACTACGGGGGCGCCGAGCTTCGGGCCGCCGGGCGGGAGCCTGCCGCCGTCAGGCGGCTCAAGGAACGCATTGCCTTCGGTGTGGAGGTGGGGGAGAGCCTGTCACTGGCGGATCTTGCCGCGGAGATGAGCCTGAGCCCGTCCTATCTGGTGCGCAGCGTCGCCAGGGCGACCGGTCTCACCCCGCATGCCCATGTGCTGCGCCAGCGGGTGGATCTTGCACGGCGGCTGCTGCTGGATGGGGTCGCGGCGGCGGAGGCGGCGGTTGCCGCCGGCTTCTGCGACCAGGGTCACATGATCCGCCAGTTCCGGCGGCACTACGGCGTTACCCCGGGCGCACTGCTCCGGCACTGACAGGTCAATTTCGTCCAATCCGCAGAGCCGCGTGCCATGGCAAGGGCTTCCCCTGACGAAAGGGGACGCCATGTCGATCAAGCCTGTCATCATCCTGTGCGAGAGCCTGCCTGTTGGGCTCAAGGCGAATTTTTCGGCCGTGTTGGGAATGAGCCTCGGCCAACTCCACCCCGACCTTGTGGGAGCCGACACGCCGACGGGTGACGGTGTCGCGCTGTCGGGTATCACCAGGGTGGCGCTGCCGGTGCTCGGCGCGCCGGAGGACGACTTGCCGCAGCTCTTTGCGGCGGCGGAGGCATTGCCGGTGCGTCTCGCCTATATGCGGGCGGCCTTCGAGGCGCGGAACTACGACGACTACCGGGCGCGGATCGCCTCGGCGCCGCTGGCCGGCCACAGGCCCCAGGCGCTCCTGCTAGCAGGACCGCGCAAGGCGGTGGACCGGATCTGCGGCAGCCTTCCGCTTCTGCGCTGAGGGCGACAGGCGCGTCAGTGGCTCGCCGGTGGGCGCTTCAGTGGCCGTAGACGTCCTTGGGATCGTAGACCCGCTCCCCGCCGGAATGCTCGAGGCGTACAGTGCCGTCTTCGCCGGCAACGACCCGGCGATAGAAGCAGGAGCGGTACCCGACGTGGCAGGTGGCGCCGTTGCCGCCCACCCGCACCTTCACGACCAGGGCGTCCTGGTCGCAGTCGGTGAGGATCTCGACAACCTGCTGGACCTGGCCCGAAGTCCCGCCCTTCTTCCAGAATTCCTGGCGTGAGCGGCTCCAGTACCAGACCTCGCCGGTCTCGATGGTGCGGGCAAGCGCCTCGGCGTTCATGTAGCCGACCATCAGCACGGTCCCGTCGTCGGCATCGGTGATGACGCAGGCGATCAGCCCGTCGCCGTCAAACTTCGGCTGGAAAACCGCACCGTTTTCCAGTTCGTTCTTGTCGCCGCGTCCGGCGAAACGAAGCTCTGTCATGGGTCTTCCGTCGACGCCGGACGGCGTCTTTTTGATGTCAGCCGCGACGTGGGTCGCGAACAAGGCTCATGAAGCGGACCTGCTCGCTCGGGTCGTCGCGGAACACGCCGGTGAACTGGGTGGTGATGGTCGTCACGCCCTGCTTCTGCACGCCGCGCATGGTCATGCATTGATGCTCGGCTTCGATCATCACGGCGATGCCGCGCGGAGCGAGATGGGTGTCGATGGAATCGACGATCTGCGCCGTCAGGTTCTCCTGCGTCTGCAGGCGTTTGGCGAAGATGTCGACCACTCGGGCGATCTTCGACAGGCCGACGACACCCTCTGCCGGATAGTAGGCGACATGCGCCTCGCCGACAAAGGGAAGCATGTGATGCTCGCAATGGGAGAAGAACGGAATGCCGCGCACCAGAACGATGTCGTCATAGCCACCGACATCCTCGAAAGTACGCTGGAGGTGCTCCGCCGGGTCCTGGAAGTAGCCGGAGAAGATTTCCTCATACGCCTTGGTGACGCGCTTGGGAGTATCCAGCAGGCCCTCGCGCTCGGGGTCGTCTCCGGTCCAGGCGAGAAGCGTGCGGACGGCGGCCTCGACCTCCTCGCGGGACGGTCGGGCGCGCGTCGCCGCTGCGGCATCGTTCCGGGTCGTGACCGGCTTCAAGATGGCATCCATTGCGGGATCTCCCGATTGTATTGTATTCCGCATCCCTTACGTCGCCCCCGTGATTTCGGACCACTGGAGCCTTCCAAGGGCTCTGTCTCGGGTGGCGGAGGGGTCGCACGGTATCGTGTTTGAATTGCGACGGCGGCCTGCGGTCCGCCCCGTTTGGCCGCCACATGAGACGTGTGTGTCCATTTCTTTCCCGCGTTCCACCCTATATAAGAAATGCCAAACGGCTGTGAAGCCGGTTGATCCGGCGTCACGCCGTCTTGATGAGGCGCTTATGCTCGACGACATCTACAACTCGAAGATCCTCGAACTTGCCGGCAATATCCCCTGCCTCGGCCGTCTCGACGCACCCGATGCCTCCGCGAAGGCACACTCCAAACTGTGCGGCTCGACGGTGGTTGTCGACCTCAAAATGCAAGAAGGAGTTGTGACCGATTTCGCGCAGGACGTCAAAGCCTGCGCGCTCGGGCAAGCCTCCGCGTCGATCGTGGCGCGGCACATCACGGGGGCGACGCTGGCGGAACTGCGCGAGGCGCGCGACGCGATGCTGGCCATGCTCAAGGAGAACGGCCCACCGCCGACCGGCCGTTTCGCCGAAGCCGAGGTTCTGCTGCCGGTGCGCGATTTCAAAGCGCGTCATGCGTCCACCATGCTGGCCTTCGAGGCGGCGCTGGAGGCGGCTGAGCAGATCGAGGCGCGGCGGGCGGCCTGAGCCGTTCGGCCATGTGCTCCGGTCATCCTCCCCACGACCCTCCTTCTCGGGATCACTCCGACAGCGAGCGATCACGCACAGGGCCGGTTCGGCGTCCTCCTCCCGTGCCGGGGATTGCCGCACGGATAGCGCTGCTGCTGATCCGCATCTACCAACTGACGCTGTCGGCCTTTCTCGGGCGCTCCTGCCGCTACGCGCCGAGCTGTTCGGGCTACACGGCCGATGCCATTGCCTATCACGGGCTGTGGGCCGGGATCTGGATCGGGATCGCCCGTATCCAGCGATGCCGGCCTGGCGGAGGCAGCGGGTTCGACCCCATTCCCGAGACGCTGCCGGAGCATGCGCGCTGGTACCTGCCATGGCGTTACGGACGCTGGACATCCCATCACATCGATCCGGCGACCCGGCTGGACTGAGTGCCGCGCTCCATCGCCATGCGAAATCCGCGCGAGCCATGCGAAAGCCGTTGAAGACGCAGGACGAATTTGGAGATAGAGGGCTTTCGGGGCATCATTGGTACAGCGCCATCGACAAACAGGCGGCGACCGGTGAGCGATCCTGAAGACTTCCCGGGAGACCCGGATTTGAACACTCCTGAAGCTGATTCCGCAGCCATGCCCGAGACGGGCCGCGAAGCCGCGCCTGAAACCGACCCGGAACCTTGGCCCGGCGGCGCCGGGACAGTGCTGCGCGCCGCCACCGCCCTTGACCTTGCGGGCCTGGTCCAGACCGAGGAGGCCTGCTTCACGCAGGATCGGATCTCGCGGCGTTCCTTCCGCCGGTTCCTGGAGAGTTCGGGCGCCTCCTTCGTGATCGCGGAGAGCAAGGGGCGGATCATCGGCTATGCCTTGCTGCTGTTCCGATCCGGGACGGCGCTGGCGCGGCTCTATTCCTTTGCCCTGCGCAGGGAGGTGCGTGGCCGGGGATGGGGGCGTGCGCTGCTGGCGGCGGCCGAGGCCGATGCCTTCGCACGTGACCGCATCGTGTTGCGGCTGGAAGTGCGCGAGGACAACGCCACCGCCCGCGGACTTTACGCAAAAGCCGGATACCGCGTGCACGGACGGGTTGCCGACTATTACGAGGATGGCACCGCCGCGCTGCGGATGGAGAAGCTGCTGCACGACGAGGCTGCGCCCCCCTCCGCCGTGCCCTATCACGCGCAGACGACCGAGTTCACCTGCGGGCCTGCCTGCTTGATGATGGCGCTCAAGCATTTCGAACCGGCCACCGACCTTGGCGAGAGGCTGGAACTGCGCCTCTGGCGGGAATCGACGACCATCTATCTCGCCTCCGGCCATGGCGGATGCGGGCCGTTTGGGCTTGCGGTCGCGGCGGCGAGCCGCGGCCTGTCCGCAGAGGTGCGCCTTTCACCGCCGGGGCACTTGTTCATCTCGTCCGTGCGCGATCCCGACAAGCAGCGGGTGATGCAGATCGTGCAGGACGACTACCGTGCGGAGGCGCGGAGGCTCGACATTCCGGTGATGGAGGAGCAGTTGCCGGCCCGTTCGCTGGCGGAGGAGCTGCGCGCCGGCGCGCTCGCCATCGTGCTCATCTCCGAATACCGCATGCTCGGCCGGCGCGGTCCTCACTGGGTGCTGGTGCAGGGCGAGGATGCCCGCCATCTCTTCATCCACGATCCATGGCTCGGCTACGAGGGCTACGAGACGCCTCAGGACGCCTCGAACCTGCCGGTGCCGGATGCCGAATTCGACCGCATGGCCCGCTGGGGCAAGCCGCCGGTGCGCGCGCAGATCATCTTGAGAAAGGGCTGAGACCGATGGCCACATGGGTCGTTCTCGTCGACAATCCGAAGGACTTCTCCAACGCCGACACACCCCACAAGGTGATGAGCGTGCGCGACTACATGCTGCGCCCGAAGCTCTTCACCGGAACCAACCCGAATATCATCAATCTGTCGCGGTCCTTCGCCTATCAGGGTGCGGGCTACTATGCCTCGCTGCTGGCCGAGGCACGGCAGCACCGGGTGCTGCCGAATGTCGAGACGATGATCGAGCTATCGCGCAAGGGGCTCTATCGCCACGCGCTGCCCGAGCTGGAGGATAGCCTCAATCGCTGCCTCGCCAAGGCGGAAGGCGTCGGCGACAAGCTGCTTGTCTGCCTCGGGCAGACCGAGATCGCGGCGCTGGAGCCTTTCGCTCGGCTGCTGTTCGACTGGTACCGCGCGCCGATCCTGGAAGTGAACCTCGGCAAGGAGACCTGGCGGGCAATCACCCGCATCCGGGTGGTGCCGATCTCCGACCTCGACGCGTCGGCACGCAGCTTCCTGAACGCCAGCCTGGAGCGCTACACGCACCGCGCCTGGCGGGCCCCCAAGCAGCGCCTGCCGATGAAATACTCGCTCGCCGTGCTCGCCAATCCGAAGGAGGATCTGCCACCTTCCAGCCAGGAGTCGCTGCGCCACCTGGCCAAGGTCGCGGCGCGCCAGGGGGTGGAGATCGTGCCGATCGGCAAGGGAGACCTGGACCGGCTCGCGCAATACGACGCGCTGTTCATCCGCGAGACGACGAATATCGACAACCACACCTACCGCTTCGCCCGCCGGGCGGTGCAGGAGCGCATGCCGGTGATCGATGACCCGGTGTCGATGATCCGCTGCACCAACAAGGTCTATCTCGCCGAACTGATGGAGACGCACGGCATCCCGATCCCCAAGACCGCGGTGCTGTCCAGCGTCAAGGAGGCCATCGGGCTGGAAGCGCGTCTCGGGTCTCCGGTGGTGCTGAAGATCCCGGACGGGTCGTTCAGCCGCGGCGTATTCCGCGTGGCCGGGGAAGCGGCGATCGCCGAAAAGGTCAAGGACCTGTTGGACGACAGCGACATCATCATCGCGCAGGAATATTGCCCCACCGACTTCGACTGGCGTATCGGCGTGCTGGACGGCGAGCCGCTCTTCGCCGTGCAATACCTCATGGCCAAGAAGCACTGGCAGATCGTCAAGCATGAGGACGGCAAGCAGGCGAAGGAGGGCAGCTTCCGCTCCATTTCGCTCGCCGAGACGCCGCCGGCGGTGGTGGAGACGGCGGTGCGTGCGGCCCGCCTGATCGGCGACGGGCTCTACGGCGTCGACCTGAAGTCGTTCGGCGACCGGGTCGTCGTCATCGAGGTCAACGACAATCCCAACCTCGATCACGGGGTTGAGGACTCGATGGAGAAGGACGCGGTCTGGGAGCGGCTGGTGCGCTGGTTCGTCCGCCGGATCGAGGCGCGGTAGCAGCCTTGCGCGGCCTGACTGTTCCGCAGGTTGCCCCTTTCGCCCAAATCACCTAAATGGAGCGCGGTTCGCGCCTGCCTCGCGCGCGCCCGACCATCAACGCTTACCTGCCCTGTTTGCAGGAGTGAGCCGGAGACAGACATGATCCATCTGACCTTCCCCGACAATTCGGTTCGCGATTTTGCGCCTGGCGTGACCGGCGCGGAAATTGCTGCCGGCATTTCCAAGTCGCTCGCCAAGAAGGCCGTCGCGGTGACGCTCGACGGCGAACTTGCCGACCTGTCGCTGCCGATCGAGCGCGACGCCCGGCTGGAGATCGTCACCCGCGAGGACCCGCGTGCGCTGGAACTGATCCGCCACGACGCCGCCCATGTGATGGCCGAGGCGGTGCAGGAACTGTGGCCGGGGACGCAGGTGACCATCGGTCCGGTGATCGAGAACGGCTTCTACTACGACTTCAAGCGCGTTCATTCCAATTCCGGGGAAGACTGGCCCTTCACTCCCGACGACCTGCCGGTCATCGAGAAGAAGATGCGTGAGATCATCCAGCGGGGCGATGCCTTCACCCGCGAGGTGTGGTCGCGCGACGAGGCCAAGCGCCATTTCCTGGCGAAGGGCGAGACCTATAAGGTCGAACTTGTCGATGCGATTCCGGCCGACCAGGACGTGAAGATCTATCGCCAGGGCGACTGGCTCGACCTGTGCCGGGGGCCGCACATGGCCTCCACCCGTCAGGTGGGCGATGCCTTCAAGCTGATGAAGGTGGCCGGCGCCTATTGGCGCGGCGACAGCAACAACGAGATGCTGACCCGCATCTACGGCACCGCCTGGGCGAACGAATCCGAGCTCAAAGCCTATCTCCACATGCTGGAGGAAGCGGAGAAGCGCGACCACCGCAAGCTCGGCCGGGAGATGGACCTGTTCCACTTCCAGGAAGAGGGGCCGGGCGTCGTGTTCTGGCATGCCAAGGGCTGGAGCCTGTTCCAGAGTCTCGTCGCCTATATGCGCCGGCGCCTCGACGAGGATTACGACGAGGTCAACGCCCCGCAGATCCTCGATACCTCGCTGTGGGAGACCTCCGGTCACTGGGGCTGGTACAAGGAGAACATGTTCTCCGTGCAGTGCGCCGACCCGGAGGCGGAGGACACGCGCCTCTTCGCGCTGAAGCCGATGAACTGCCCGGGCCACGTGCAGATCTTCAAGCACGGGCTGAAGAGCTATCGCGATCTGCCGTTGCGGCTGGCCGAGTTCGGCGCGGTGCACCGCTACGAGCCTTCGGGCGCTATGCACGGGTTGATGCGCGTGCGCGGCTTCACCCAGGACGACGCCCATATCTTCTGCACCGAGGAGCAGATGGCGGCCGAGTGCCTGAAGATCAACGACCTGATCCTCTCGGTCTACGAGGACTTCGGCTTCAACGAGATCGTCGTGAAGCTGTCGACCCGGCCGGAAAAGCGCGTCGGCTCGGACGAGCTTTGGGACCATGCCGAAGAGGTGATGACCCGGGTGCTCAAGCAGATCGAGGAGCAGTCCGGCGGGCGCATCAAGACCGGCATTCTGCCGGGCGAAGGCGCGTTCTACGGCCCGAAGTTCGAATACACGCTCAAGGACGCCATCGGCCGGGATTGGCAGTGCGGCACCACCCAGGTGGACTTCAACCTGCCGGAGCGCTTCGGCGCCTTCTATGTCGATCGGGACGGCGAGAAGAAGACCCCGGTGATGATCCATCGCGCCATCTGCGGTTCGATGGAGCGCTTCCTCGGCATCCTGATCGAGAACTTCGCAGGCCACTTCCCGCTGTGGCTGGCGCCGCAGCAGGTGGTCGTCACCACCATCACCTCTGAGGCCGACGACTATGCAAGCGAGGTGCAGGCGGCGATGAGGAAGGCCGGTCTGCGGGCTGAACTCGACCTGCGCAACGAGAAGATCAACTACAAGGTCCGCGAGCATTCGCTGGCCAAGGTGCCGGTCATCGTCGTGTGCGGCAAGCGCGAGGCGGAAGAGCGCACCGTCAACATTCGCCGCCTCGGCTCCCAGCAGCAGTCAGTCACCGACCTCGACGCGGCGATCGCCGCGCTTGTCGAGGAAGCGGTGGCACCGGATCTGCGGCGCAGCTAAGGCCGACGCATGCCGCTGTGAACAAAGGGCCGGCCGGGATCTCCCGGTCGGCCCTTTTTGCCGGGGAGCGGCCGGGAGTGTCGCGATCCTGTCACGCAAGGCGGGCTAGATCACAGGTTAATTCGCACAGGCATGAATGAATTCAGGGGCCGGGGGTGAGGGAAACGGAACTCAGCTACGCCAACGAGGCGCATTCCTGGGGCAAGCGCACGCTGATCCGCGGGATCGAGACGCTCTCGGGACGCAATTATCTGCTTGGCTACTATCGCTACTGGCGCGATGCCATCGCCGCCACGTCGGCCACCAAATGGAGCGACCTGCTGGCGCTGATCGGCGTCGATGTGGTGGTGGAGGAGGGAAGCTGGCCGCCGGAAAACCTGCCGGAGGGACCGCTGGTGATGATCGCCAATCACCCCTATGGCCTCGGCGACGGGCTCGCGATCCTGTCCCTGGCCGAGCGGCTGGGGCGTCCCTATCGCATTCTCATCAATAACGAACTCCTGAAGGCGCCGGAGATCCGGCCCTATGCGCTGCCGGTCGACTTCGAGGAAACCGCGGAGGCGCTCAGGACCAACATGCGCACCCGCAAGGAGGCGCTGCGCCTGCTTGCCGAAGGCGTCACGATCGTGGTGTTTCCCGGAGGCGGGGTCGCGACGGCGCAGCGCCCCTTCGGGCGTGCGCGGGAGCTGCCGTGGAAGACCTTCACGGCCAAGATGATCCGCGCGGCCCGCGCGACGGTCATCCCGCTTTATTTCGACGGCCAGAATTCGCCGCTCTTCCACCTTGTCTCGCGCGTCTCTCTGACACTGCGGCTGTCGATGTACATTCGGGAGTTCCGACGGATCATGGGCTGCGACCTGCCGGTGCGCGTCGGCGCACCGATCGCATATGAGGAACTGGAGGCCTTCGGCGATCAGAAGGCGATGACCGAGCATCTGCTGGCCCGCGTCGTCGCCATGGCGCCGAGTGTCCCGCGCCCGCGCGTCAGGCCGGATCGTCGCCGGCTGCGTCGGATCACTGCTTGAGCAGAGAACTCGTCAGGACTTCGACCTCGCCATGGGCGGCGGTCTTCACCTCGAACTCGCGCGAGTACAGCTTGTCCTCGTTGCGGGCGATCACCTGATACTCGCCCGAGGCCAGGACGAAGGCCGGGAAGGCGCCGGTTCCTTCCACCACCGTGTCGCCACCCGGCGTCAGCACAGACCAGTTGGTGTTGGCGATGGCCTCGCCGCCCGGCTGGTTGACCAGCTTCAGGGTGACACGCGCCGCATTGTGGAAGACGGTCGCCTCGGTCAGCTTGCCGGGCTCGACGCGGATGTCGGCGCGCACGGTGGCGTTCACCGCGCCGTAGCGGCTGACGATGTGATAGGTGTCGGCATTCAGCCGTACGATGTCTCCAGGCTTGATGTTGCTGGCGACAACCTTGCGCTCGCCGCGGCTGTTGTATTCCCGCTCATAGATGTCGAACACCAGTCGGCCGGTGCGGATCGGCTGGTTGCCGGAGAACTGGGCGTCGAGCTTGATGCCGCCGGCATTCAGCACCACCGTCTGGCTGGTGAGGCCGTTGCGCACGGAGATGCGGCTGGTGCGGCCGGCATAGCCATAAGCGGTGTGGACGAAATACTCGCCGGGCGGCAGGCGGAAATCGGCATCGCCGCCCCTGGCGGTTGCGACGAGTTCCAGCCGGCCGTTCTGGTTCAATGCCGGCCGATAGACTCGCCACGTCACGCCCTGGGTCAGGGCCGGTCCGTCGTCGGACAGGCGGGCGACCATGTAGACGGGCGATTCGGTGCCCTGGTCGGGCATACCGGTATCGGGAGTGATCGCCGGGGCATAGGGGACGACGGGGGTGGAGGATCCGGGGACGGCGTTGCCGCCGAGCAGGTCGCCAAGTGCGGGAGGGGCCGCATCTGCCTGAGGGGCATTGAGGTTGTCGGGTTTGACCGGCGGTGCCAGGACCTCCTCTGCCCGAAGCGGGGAGAGCGTCACTCCGATGAGGCAAAGCGCGATTGCGAAAACCCTGATCACCTGCATCTGCCGGATGCCTGCCCCTGTCATGAACCCAAACCGATCGGAAAAATTTCCCTCTGCGGGTTCCACTCCAAAACTGGGGCAATTTCAAGTCATCTGTCGCGGGAGGCTCTGGCCTGATTGACAGGCGCGAAAACCCGACTAGGTCATGGAAGCGAGAGCGCCTTGCGTGCACCTTCCATCCCCCTGCCGTCCTTTGCGGACGGCGCTGACCCAAAGGCTGACGATGACGACGGAGCAATCCGACACCCTGCGCCTGCTGCTGACACGGCGCTCGCACCCCGCTATGACCCTGGTCGAGCCTGCGCCGGACGGTGACGTCTTGCGGTCGATCCTGCAGGCGGCCTCTCGCGTGCCCGACCATGGCAAGCTGGTGCCCTGGCGCTTCATCCTGATCCGGGGAGACGCGCGTGCCGAACTCGGCCGGCGGCTGCTGCCGCTTGCGGAAGCGCGCGAGGGCGAGCTTTCGGCGGAACGGCGCGACCAGGAGCTGACCCGCTTCACCCGGGCGCCGCTGGTGGTCGCGGTGATCAGCCGCGCTGCCGTTCATCCCAAGATCCCGGTCTGGGAGCAGCAATTGTGCGTCGGCGCCGTGTGCATGAACCTGGTGCTGGGGGCGCATGCCAGCGGCTTTGCCGCGCAGTGGCTGACCGAGTGGATGGCTTTCGATGATGAGGTCTCCGCCATGCTCGGCCTTGCCGAGACGGAACGGGTCGCCGGCTTCATCCACCTTGGCACCCCCTCGCAGCCGCCGAGCGAACGGCCGCGACCGGATCTCGACGACCTGATCAGTGAATGGAGTGCGGCATGAGCATGTACAGCTATGAGGTGGCCAAGGGGCATGGACTGCCGCACAACCCGTTCAAGGCGCTGGTGGCACCGCGGCCGATCGGCTGGATTTCCAGCCGGGCGGCGGACGGATCGCTGAACCTTGCGCCCTACAGCTTTTTCAACGCGGTCTGCGATACGCCGCCGATCGTGATGTTCTCGTCCTCCGGCTACAAGGATTCGGTGGCCAACATCGACGAGACCGGCGAGTTTGTGTTCAATCTTGCCACCGAAGACCTGAAGGACGCGATGAACACGTCATCGGCACCGTTCGACAGGGGCGTGTCGGAGTTCGGCAAGGCTGGACTGACGCCGCAGGACTCGCTGCTTGTCGATGCTCCGCGCGTCGCCGAGGCGAAAGTGGCGCTCGAATGCAAGCACTTGCAGACGATCCGCCTGACCGCTCATGACGGCACGCCGACAAACAACTGGATGGTGCTCGGCGAGGTCGTCGCGGTGCATATCGACGAGGCGATGCTGGTCGACGGCCTGTTCGACGTGACCAGGGCGCGGCCGCTCTCGCGCCTCGGCTACATGGACTATGCGGTGGTCGACAGCGTGTTCCAGATGCGTCGGCCCAAGGCCTGAGCCTCCGCCGCCACAGCGATCGGACAGTCGGCCGGAGGGGATGCGCCCTCCGGCCTTTTTCGTCTTCAGTCCCCTGCCGTGCTGCCCGCGCGGGCCAGGATCTTTTCAGCGCGCCGCAGGTGCGGGCGGTCGAGCATTTCGCCGTCGAGGCCGACGACGCCGGGATTGCCGGCGGCGGCGAAAGCCTCGAAGATCCGTCTGGCCTTGGCGATCTCGTCGGGCGAGGGGGTGAAGACCTCGTTGATCACCGGCACCTGGGCGGGATGGATCGCCATCTTGCCGGTGAAGCCGTCGTTCAGGGCTTCCAGGGCCTCGGCGCGCAGGCCGTCCATGTCGCGGAAATTGGTGAAGACGGTATCCACCGGAGCGGCATCCGCCGCCACGGCGCCGAACAGGCAGAGGTTGCGGGCGAGCCAGAAGGGGCCGGAATAGCGCCCGTCCGCCGTCCTGTTGCCGAGCGAACCGAGATCGGCCGAAAGATCTTCAGCGCCCCAGGTCAGGCCGGCAAGGCGCGGACTCGCTCCCGCATAGGTGCCGAGATTGAAGACGGAGGCGGCGGTCTCGGTGGCAACCACGATGATGCGGGTGGCGCCGTCGGCAAGCCCGTGTTCCGCTTCATGGACGGCAAGCTTGGCGCAAAGGTGCTGCACATCCATGCCGGAGATCGATTTG
Organism: Stappia sp. TSB10P1A; assembly: GCF_900185725.1. Lineage (GTDB taxonomy): Bacteria > Pseudomonadota > Alphaproteobacteria > Rhizobiales > Stappiaceae > Stappia. The sequence goes on from NZ_FYAU01000013.1 coordinate 143,683, forward strand.
GGCAGCATGATTCCATCGGGTGCCGCGCGCATCACCGCGTCGAGATCCGCGTCGGTCTCGCCGGTGTCGAGCGCGTTGACGCGGACATAGAGGCGAGGGCGCCCGGCGTGCTGGCCCGCCGCGCCAAGGAAGGCAGCCGCGGTTTCGCGCGCCCTCGGCTTGGCATCAAGGGCGACGGAATCCTCCAGGTCGACCAGGAGCACGTCGGCGCCGCATGTCAGCGACTTCTCCAGCTTGCGCTCGCTGTCGCCGGGAACGAAGAGGAGGGACCGCATGTCCTCACCCTTTCTTCTTCATGAAGGCCTGCCGCCGGCAACTGGCAACGAGCACGTCGTTCTGGTTGAAGGCCTTATGTTCGAATTCGACGATGCCGGCGTCCGGACGCGACTTCGATTCGCGCTTGGCCACGACTTCCGTGGTGCAGTGGATGCTGTCGCCCTGGAACAGGGGGTGGGGGAAGCGGACATCGGTCATGCCGAGATTGCCGATGGTCGTGCCGACCGTCGTATCGTTGACGGAGATGCCGATCATCAATCCAAGCGTAAAGAGGCTGTTCATGAGCGGCTGACCCCACTCTGTCTGCGTCTCGCAGAAATGCCTGTCGATATGCAGCGGCTGGGGGTTGAGTGTCATGTTGGAGAACAGCATGTTGTCCATCTCGGTCACCGTGCGGGTCAGCGAATGCGTAAAGATGTGACCGACGGTGAAGTCCTCGTAATACAGCCCCGGCATGGTTTCCTCCCTTTAGGCGGGCCGGCGTAACCGCCGGCAGATCCGCTATTCCGACGAATCAAGCTCCCGGATTAAAGACACAAAGTGCAATTCGCAACGGGCGTTAGCGGATGTTAACCATCCGTTAACCAAATGGTCGCGACTCTTAATCAAATCCTAAGACATGCGTGACGCAGGAGAGCGGAGCATGAAAGTCGGCGAACCGATCTCGATCGCGTCGAGGATCGAGCAGGCGTTCCAGTCGGCCAGCACGACGACCGGCACCTCCTTCGAGTATCTGGTGAAGACGGCGAAGCGGGAATCCAACTTCGTCGAGACGGCGCGGGCGCGCACATCCAGCGCGACCGGCCTCTTCCAGTTCATCGAAAGCACCTGGCTGGAAACGGTCAAGGAGGCGGGCGGGCGCCATGGGCTTGGCCAATATGCCGACCAGATCGAGCGGACGGCCAACGGCAAGTACCGGGTGGCCGATCCGGCGATGCGCGAGAAGATTCTCAACCTGCGCAACGACGCGCATATCTCCTCGATGATGGCGGGCGAACTGACCCAGAAGAACGCCGCCTATCTGAGCGAGAAGCTCGGCCGGGCGCCGAGCGAGGGTGAACTCTACATCGCGCATTTCCTGGGCGCGGGCGGTGCACACAAGCTGATCTCGCTGGCCCAGAGCCAGCCGGATCTCGCCGCCGACCGGGTGTTCGCGCGCCAGGCGAAGGCCAACAAGCCGATCTTCTACGACCGCAGCGGCGCGCGCAGCGTGTCCGAGGTCTATGCCAACCTGGTCTCCAAACATGGCGGGCCGATGCCGGCGCTGCCGGGCGCGCGCGGCACCATGGTCGCCAGCCTGCCGGAAACCAAGCCGACAGGCGGGGCGGAGCTTGCCTATGCTACCACGCAAGGAACGGACAGGACCGGCGCGGACGGCAATCCGACCAGTCGGGTGCTGACGGCGTGGTCGGCGACCGACGACATTTCCTCGCCGTTCCATGCGCTGTTCCGCAATGGCATGGAGGCTCGCCGAGTGTCGTTCGATTCGCGCTTTACCTCCGCCTTCGCTGCCCAGGAAGCGGGGCAGGCGGAAGCGCTGGAGCGGGCGGCGGCGCGCCTGGAAGCGACCCCCGCCGGCGACGCTTATGCCGAGCGCCGGTCCCGCATCCTGACCGAGGCAGGCGCACAGAGGACGGCAAGTCTGGTTCGCAGCCAGCCGATGGACCTGACCGGCTTCCTCAACTACAGGCCAGCCTTCTCGCAGAAGGAGCTTCTGCCACCGGTATGAACTGCCGGCAGCGGTGAAGCCATGGGCGGCGTGCGGTCCTGATCGGTCGCGCGCCTTTATGCGTTTCCGTCTGCTGCCGATCATGGTGAACGAAGGTTTTATGGTGAACGAAGCTTTAAGCGTTTTGGCCCCAGACTGGTGACCTGCGCTGCGATACGCGGCGCGACCCAGGGGACTACGCATCATGATCGTGCATCAGTTTCTGCGTTGGATGGCAGATGCGCCGGTGGCCCGGCGGGCGGAAGCGACAAGCGCGCTGGCGCGGGCCTATCTTCACTCACAGATGACCTCGGAAGACCGCGACGCGGCCGAGGCGGCGATGATCATCCTGCTCGACGATCCGGCGGTGCAGGTGCGGCGGGCATTGGCCGAGGCGCTGTCGCGCAGCGAGCAGGCTCCCCGTGAAGTGGTGCTGGCGCTGGCGAGTGATCTGCCGGAGGTCGCCCTGCCCATTCTGGAGCGGTCGCCGGTGCTGCTCGACGCGGAACTGGTCGACGCCATCGGCGGGTTTTCCGACCCTCTGCCGGCGGCAGTCGCGCGCCGTTTCCATCTGTCGGCGCAGGTGGCCGCCGCGATTGCCGAGGTCGGCTCGCTGCAGGCGTGTCAGGCGCTGGCCGAGAACGAAACGGCCGAGATCCCTCGCTTCAGCCTGGTGCGGCTGGCGGAGCGGCACGGCAAGGACGCGGTTCTGCGCGAGGCGCTGATGGCCCGTCCCGGCATTCCCATCGAGATCCGCCAGATGCTGCTGAAACAGGTGGGCGACCTCTTGAGCGATCACCCTCTGGTTCGCAGGGGGTTGAAGGAGGAGCGTGCCCGGACCGTGGTCGCGGAGGCGCGGGAACGCGCGACCGTGACGCTGGCGAGCCAGGCCGGTCCGCAGGACACCGAGGCCCTGGTCGGACATTTGCTGGAAACGGGACAGTTGACCGCCGGGCTGCTCTTGCGAGCGCTCTGCACGGGCAACGTACGTCTTTTCAATGCGGCGCTGGCGCGCCTGTCCGGCATGGGCGCGGAACGCGTGCAAACGGTGCTGGAGACCGGCCGCGGGCTGGCGGTCCGGGCTCTGCTTGCGCGGGCGGGCCTGCCTGCACGCACTCATCCGCTGATCCAGGTTGCTGTCGGCGTGTGGCGGGATCTTGCCCGCGAAATCTCCCCGGATCTCGTCATCCCGTCGAACCCGGCCGTTGCACGGCTGATGATTGCCGAGGTTCTGGAGCGCTACCAGTCGCAGGATGGGGTGGAGGCCGACGACCTCGTGGTGATGCTGCGCCGCTTTTCCTCGGAGATCGCCCGCGAGGCCGCCCGCGCCTTCGTCGACCGCACGCTGGCTGCGGCCTGAGAGAGCGGCCGCAGGCGGGCCTGCAATCGCGGCAAGCGTCAGTCTTCCTCGCCGTCGCCGTGCCGGGCGAGATAGTCGGAGGTCACGTCGGCGAGCCGCTCGACCAGCGCTCGGGCCGTTGCATTGTCCTCTTGCTGGCCGATCTCGGCGATCATGGCGCGGATCGCGTCCACATGCTGCGCGACGAGCGTGAGCGGGATCTTCTCCGCCTCGAGATGTTCCATCAGGTGGCACAGGTTTCCGGCGACCGCTCCGACAAGGGGATAGCCAAAGGTACTCGCCTGGCCCTTGATGTCGTGGGAGGCGCGAAACAGGGTGTCGCGGCGTTCCGGATCGTTGATCCCGTTCTTCTGGATGTCGGCCCAGGCCTCCGCCAGCGTCTCCACTTCATCGGCCATCCAGGTGTCGAAATCCTGAGACAGGCGCTCAAGGGCGGCCTCGGCCGACTTGATCGGATCGAAGCGCGCGGCTTCGCGCTCGCTCAGGACGCGAACCTTGGCGCGCAAGTCGCGCGGCGGCTTGACGAGTTCGTAGCCGTCATTTTGCTTGCTCGGGTCGCTGCTCATATCTTCTTTCGCTCCCGCTGCAGGCCCTGGCCCGCGTCCTCGTCGACAGGGTCTTGCCGCACAGGCTGCCGCGGACTTGCGGCTTTATCCGGTTTTCGATTCCTTGGTCGCCCGCGAAGGCTGACTTTGCGGGAGTTCCGCAGGGTCGTCCAGAGTGTATCCGTCTTCCGCCGGACGTCCGCGGCGTTCGCCTCCCTGGAAACTCGGGTTCTGGAACCGCCGCCGGTCCGGTCCGAAGAAGCCCTTCGTCCGGACGAAGTCCCGCTGATTAAGGATGCAGTTCGCGATCCGCAGATAGAGGCCGCGTGCCGACACCGGCTTGCACATCACCTCGGTCACGCCGCTGTCGCGGGCCTGGATGACACGACGCTTCTGCGTATGGGCGGTGATCGCGATGATGGGGACGAAACAGCCGGGCGCTTGCGAGGCACGGATGCGGCGCGTGAGCTCGTTTCCGTCGACCAGCGGCATGAGCCAGTCGAGAATGACGACGTCGGGGTCGTTGCGGGAAATCTCCTCCAGCGCGGCCGCACCGTCTTCGGCCTCGTAGATCGCCTTCACGCCGAAGCCAGCCACCATCGCCCGCAGGATCCGGCGCATGTTGGTGTTGTCGTCGACGATCAGGACCCGGATCCGGCCGAGGTCGAGATGAGGCAGTTGCATTGCCGTTTCGGTCCAGCGTGAAGTCCATCTCGGAACGTTCGAAAGATTGCACGCAGAACTTAATTATTCGCGAAACAAGGTGTGCTTGCGACCGCGTCAGTAGCGGAACATTTCCGACAGGATACGCTCGTCCCAATTATGGTCGGCATCGAACAGGGCGAGACTGGACGAGGACTTCTCCTCGCGCACGCGGACCTCGATGACGTTGCGGATCTCGGTGTAGTCGGCCGCGGCGCTGACGGGGCGCTTGGCCGCTTCCAGCACGCTGATCCGGACATTTACATAATTCGGGAGGAGTGCCCCGCGCCAACGCCGGGGGCGGAAAGCGCTGATGGGCGTCAGGGCCAGCAACTGCGCGTCGATAGGCAGGATCGGGCCATGCGCCGACAGGTTGTAGGCAGTGCTTCCGGCTGGCGTTGCGACCAGAACGCCGTCGCATACGAGCTCTTCCATGCGCACGCGGTCATCGACCGAAATGCGGAGCTTGGCGGCCTGATGGGTCTGGCGGAGCAGGGAGACCTCGTTGATCGCCAGAGCGGAATGAATGTGGCCAAAGGCGTCGGTGGCTTCCATCACCAGCGGATGGATCCGGCTGACCACCGCGCGGGCGATCCGCTCCGGCAGGTCGTCGTCGCCATATTCGTTCATCAGGAAGCCGACAGAGCCGCGATTGAGTCCGTAGATCGGTTTTCCGGTGTTCATGAAGCGGTGAAGGGTCTGCAACATCAAGCCGTCACCGCCAAGCGCGACGATGACGTCGGCCTGCTTGGGGTCATGTGCGCCATAGCGACGCTGGAGCTGATCGCGGGCACGCTCCGCCTCATCGGTCTCACTTGAGACGAAGGCAAGTTTTTCGATAGTCTGCGGCAGGCGATCCATGCTCCTCACGTAGCACGGGCCGGCGATTTTGGGGACCCGTCTTTTGATGCAGGGCGAAATGGATATCCGGTTGATCTACGCGACTTTTCCCGACACCGACACGGCCCGCGCGGCGGCCCGGAAGCTGGTCGGCGAGGGGCTGGCGGCCTGCGTCAACATGTGGCCGGGCATGACCTCCGTCTATCGCTGGCAGGGGACGCTGGAGGAAGGCCAGGAGGTGGTGTTCCTGGCCAAGACGACACGGTCGCGGGCACGCGAGGCCATCGAGGCGGTCGTGCAGGCGCATCCCTATGACGAGCCGGCGGTGATGCTGTTGCCCGTGGAAGGAGGTAGCGCGTCTTTCCTGGAATGGATCCGCAGGGAGACGGGCAGCGAGGAGTTTGACGGCACCTGACCGGGCGACCGCCTTGCGTCAGGAGCCTCCGGCGGGTATCGGCGCGATTGCTTTCAGATAGGCGCCAACGGCCGCACGGTCCTCCGCCGGGAGCCTTGCCCAGTTCGACTGAACCGAGGCCATGCTGCCGCCGACGCTGTCGAAGTCCGGGGTGAAGCCGCTTTCCAGATAATAGGCGATATCGGCTGCCGACCACGACCCGATCCCCTGCTGCGAGGGGGTGATGTTGGGGATGCTTCCTTCGCCGTCCGGGTTGGGGCCACCGGCCATCCAGCGGGCCGTGTCGAGCCCGCCGAGGACATTGCGGGGCGTGTGACATTCGGCACAATGGCCGGCGCCGGTCACGAGGTAAGCACCGCGTTCCGCCTCCGCTCCGGCATCGGCTGCGAGCGCCGGGGCTTTCGTGTCGAGGAACAGCAGTTTCCACATTCCGAGCGCACTGCGCCAGGAGAAGGGGAAGGCCAGATCGTGGTCCGCTACCTGGTTGTCCGAGGCCGGCAGCGTGTCGAGATAGGCCTTCATGTCGATGAGGTCCTCCGCCTTCATGTTGCGGTAGGAGCCATAGGGAAAGGCCGGGTAGTAGTGCAGGCCCTGCGGCGAGGTGCCGTGGATCATCGCGTTCAGGAAGTCGGTGACGGACCAGCCGCCGATTCCGGCTTCCGAGGGCGAGATGTTGGGCACGCGGAACAGGCCGAAGGGCGTGTTCAACTCTACGCCTCCGGCCAGCACCAGCTTGTCGTCACCGCTCGCGCCGGGCGCGGCGTGGCAGGACGCGCAGCCGCCGGCCCAGAACATCCGCTCGCCATTGACGAGATCCGGCTGGTGCGCGGGAACGGCGGCGGAATCGACCCGCTCGGGCCGGGTGAGATACAGGCCACCGGCGATCAGCAGCAGGAACACGCCGAGGAGGCGGCGGAAGGTGCGGCGGGTCATGGGCTGCTCCGGAACATGTCATGCAAATGGCTGCCGGCCGGCAGAACCGATCCGCGCGCGGAACGGGGGCTCCAGCGCGCGAACCGGCATATTCAAGGCCCTTGTTAGATCAGTTCTTCTTGACGCGGTAGGGCTCGTGGCAGGCGCGGCAGTTCTGGGCGACCGCTCCGAACGCGGGCTTCAGCGCATCGAGGCTCTCGCCGGCCGCCGGGATCGCGGCCATCGCGGCTGTCTGCATGTCGAGAGCGATCTTCTCGAAGCCGGCACGGTCTTCCCAGATCTTCGGCCCGGCCTCGCTGGTCGGCGAATCGGCGCCTTCCGGAAACTGGGTGATGAAGCCGGCCGGTGTGACGAAAAGGACCCGCATCGCCAGGCTTGCGAGTTCCGGGTCATAGGGCATCTCGCCCTTGACCATCTTGCCGAGCACGCCGGTGGCGGCACCGACGGACTTCATCATGGTCTGGCGGATCTCGATGGGATCGGCCGCGGCAAGCGACGTGGTTGCCAACAGCGGCACGAGGATGGCTGCCATGCGAAGGCAGGACTTGAACATGTCGTGATCTCCCTCAGGGTACGGCGCAACGTGCCGCCCGCCGGAAGTGTCGGCGCTTTCCCGCTGGCATCTCAAGATGTCTGATTTCACGAAGACGTGACATTCGCGGTCCTGACTCTAGCTCCCGTCAGCTTGCGGACAGGCTGCTCAGGTGGCCGGCGGCACGATCGGGACCGATGGTCGCTGCTCGGATCAGCATGTCGAAATGGCGGGTGAGGGCACGGATGTGCTCGACGGAGTTCACCACGAGATACAGGGAGCCGAGATAGAGGGCGGCGCGCTGCGGACCGAACACGGTATAGGGCGGCGAGAAGCGGCTGCGCGCGTCATAGAGGAACAGGCGGAAGGTCGGGTAGAGTTCTTCGGTGAGCCGGGCCATGTGGCGCAACTGGTCGCGACGGTCGGAGTCCGCCAAGCCGCTCCAGATGCCGCTGCCCCGGGCGAGCTGCTCAAGTGTCTGCAGCGGCATGCAGACCTCCATGTCGGTTTCCGGTCGGCGCGTATAGGCGAGGAGGCGGCGGCCCTGATCGGCCTTTGCCGCGGCTTTCGCCGTTTCGGGCGAGCCGAACTCGTATGCCAGCACAGCTTCTGTCCGCAGCAAGTCGGGAATGGTGCCGGGAACGTAGCGGATCTTGTAGCCGACCGCCTGCTGGTGCCAGGTTGCCAGCAAAGTCTCGCCTCGGCCGTTGTCCGTCTGTTCGATCTCGAGCGCTGGGGCGATGGCGGCGGCGTCGGAGGCGCTCTGGGTCAGCCCCAGCAGCCAGTCGGTGGTGACGCCCTCCGAACGGGCGATGTCGCACAAGGCTTCGGCGCGCGGCATTCGGGTAGACGCGGCATCGAGGAAATGGCTGAGCGCCGACCGGTCGAGGCCGACCCTGCCGGCGAAGCGGCTGGGAGGCTCGCCGCGCCGGGCCATGAGCAGGCCGAGCCTTTCGCGGAAGACGGCTGCGAGTTCGCGCTTGTCGGTGCCCTTCATCGGCGGATCGTCCTCCCGGAAAATACAGAGAGTTATGTGTCTTTACACCACATGTGTGAAAGTACGCCTCATTCTCTATTTCATGATGAAATCACATTTATCGTTGGATAACGACACATTGTTCCGCGCCTGCAGTTCGCCACTGTCGGGAGCATGACCCAATTCGAGACCCTGCTGAACATCCCCTTTTCCCTGGAGACGCCGATACGCGAGGACCATGGGGACGCCGCCTGCTCTGGAGGCGTCGCTTCGGACGGGGTGGCGGACCATGAGGCGCTCGACTTCGCGGACCCGTTGCTGGTGTCGCGCGCCGTTCTGGAATGGCCGACGCTGGCGCTTGTCGGCGGTGTTCATGCCGCCTTCGCAGGGCTTGTCGTAGCGGCTTCGGCTTCGGCAGGGAGCGGCTGGGAGCTGCTCTTCTGGCTTTGCCTGGTGCCGGTGATCACGCTGCACTCATCGCTGCAGCACGAATTGCTGCATGGGCATCCCTTCCGCACTCCGCGTCTGAACGCCCTGCTCGCCGGATTGCCGCTCGGTCTCTTCGTTCCCTATTGGCGGTTTCGGGCGCTGCATATCGCCCATCACGACGATCCGCGCCTGACCGACCCTTATGAGGATCCCGAGAGCTGGTATCTGCACCCGCGCGACTGGCATGCCGCCGGACGTCTGCGGCGCGCCGTGTTGGCCTTCAACAACACGCTGCTGGGACGGATGTTGATTGGGCCGGCCATCGGCATGACGGGCTTCGTGATCGCCGATTGGCGGCTGGCGCGCAAGGGGCGGGGCGACGTGCTGCGAGCCTGGGGCGAGCATCTGGTGCTCGTGGGCATATTGCTGGCGCTGCTGCGGCTGCTGCCCGGCTTTTCGCTGCCGGTCTATATTGCCGCCTGTTATGGCGCGTGGTCGCTGCTATGCGTGCGCACGTTCCTGGAACACCAGGCGGAGGAGGCGGTCGGACACCGGACGGTGATCATCGAGGACCGGGGGCCGCTTGCCTTCCTGTTCCTCTTCAATTCGCTGCATGCGGTGCATCACCGCTTCCCGGCGGCGCCATGGTACAGGCTGCCGGGGCTCTATCGCCGTCACCGCGCGGCGTTTCGCGCTGGCAATGGCGGCTATGTCTATCGCTCCTATCTGGAGATCGCCCGGCGCCATGCCTTCCGTGCCAAGGAGCCGGTGGAGCATCCGGTCCTGGCGCGGCGGCTGGAGAGCGGGGGGTAGACAAGCGCGAAAAGGGGGCGGGTGCCGCCTCAGACCGAGAATTCGGAAATGCCGCCATGGGCGGCGGACCACTTCAGCGGCTCGTTGAGGAAGGATTCGACGGAGGCGAGCGTCTTCTCGTCGAAATGGTTCTCGTCGCGAGCAACCGCGAGCACGTCGCGCCAGGTGGCGAGGTAATGGAGCGTCAGGCCGTTGCGGGCCATCGCTTCGTAGGTCTGCGGGAAGATGTCGTAGAAGAACAGAACGATGGCGTGGTCGACCTGGGCGCCGGCCTTGCGCAGCGCCTCGGCGAAACGGACCTTGCTGCCGCCGTCGGTGGTCAGGTCCTCGACCAGCAGCACCCGGTCGCCCTCCTTCAGAACGCCTTCGATCTGTGCATCGCGACCGAAGCCCTTCGGCTTCTTGCGAACATATTGCATGGGCAGGCCGAGACGCTCGGCGATCCAGGCGGAGAAGGGAATGCCGGCCGTCTCGCCGCCGGCGACCGCGTCGAGCGATTCGAAGCCGACATTGCGCAGGATGGTGGCGGTGGCGAAATCCATCAGCGTGGCGCGCAGGCGCGGGAAGGAAATCAGCTTGCGACAATCGATATAGACCGGGCTGGCAAGGCCGGAGGTCAGCTTGTAGGGCTCGTCGGCGCGGAAATGGACCGCCTTGACCTCGAGCAGCATCCTGGCCGTCTGGCGTGACACGAAGGCGGGATCCGGGAAACCGATCGGGTTCATGTGCTGTCCTCTCGCTGCTGTATGCGCCATGCGGCGCTCCGCCGGCCCGGCTGCGGTGCGGCCGGGCAAAACCGTTCGACCCGCGATGCGGACCGTGCCGTGTTCGGACTGGAAAACATCGGGGAGAGTGGGTGGTGCCGGCAGCAGGATTCGAACCCGCGACCCCCTGATTACAAATCAGGTGCTCTACCAACTGAGCTATACCGGCAAACGCGGCCCCTGTAGCACGGTTCCGTGCGCCGCGCATCCGCTTTTGCGCCGGTTTCCAGCCGAAATCCCCGATGCAGTCGGCCCTGTCTCTATTTGCCGCCGGCGGCGGGGATCGCGCCTGCGCGCTCCAGCGCCTGCCGGACGATGTAGAGTGACAGCACTGCTGCGTTGGAGACGTTGAGCGAGGCGATGGCGCCCGGCATGTCGAGGCGGGCGAGCGCGTCGCAGGCCTCCCTCACGCCCTGGCGCACGCCCTTGCCTTCGGAGCCGAGCACCAGCAGCACCTTGCCGCCCAGTTCCGTCTCTTCCAAACGTGCCGGGCCCTCGCTGTCGAGGGCGATGGTCTTGAAGCCTGCCTCGCGCATCTCGGTGACGAAGCGCGCCATGTTCTTCACGCGCACATGGCGGACCATGTCGAGCGCGCCTGAGGCGGACTTCGCCAGGACGGGGCCTTCCTCGGGCGCGTGCCGTTCGGTCGTGACCACCGCATCGGCGGCAAGCGCCACGGCTGACCGCAGGATCGCGCCGACATTGTGCGGGTCGGTGATTTGATCGAGCGCCAGCACCAGCCGCGCCTTAGCGAGGTCACGCGCGCCGAAGGCGGGCAGGGGATCGGCTTCCAGCACGGCGCCCTGATGCACCGCGTCGCGCCCGACCAGATGATCGAGCTGGCGCGGATTGACGGTTTCCACGGGAACGTCGAATGCGATGCCGCGCTCGGCCAGGCGGCGCTGGGCGTTCTCGGTCGCGAGCAGCCGGTGGCGCCTGCGGTCGGGATTGCGGAAGGCGGCCTCGATGGTATGAAGGCCATAGAGCAAGACAGGCCCCTCGGCGGCCTCGCCGCCCTGCGGGTGGCGGGCGCGCGGCTTGGCGAAGGGCCGGCGACCGGCGCCGTCATGGGCAGCGCCCTGCGGCGTCTGCCTGGGGCCGCCTTTCCTGGCCTCGCCCTTGGACCACCGGCCGCCGTCGGCCTTTCCTCCGCCCTTCTGCTCGCTCCTTTGCTCGCCTGCGGGGCCGCCCCGCGGCTTGCCGCGCGCGCGCGCCGGGCGCTCGGCGCCGCTGTCTTCGGGACTGGCTTGTGCGCCGGCTGGGCCGGCCGGTGTGTCGGGTCTGGTCATATCCTTGCGATTATCCGCAGGGCGATCCTCCGGCAAGGGGAAAGCGCTGCCGGAAGGGTCGTCGTTTTTGTGTCCAAAGGGGATAAATGGGTGTTGACACCCCCATGCCGGTTCTACATAACACGCGCCACGGGAGCGGCCTCGCGATTGTTTCGCGGGGCGTTTTCGTGAAGCCATCCAGGGCGCTTCGGCGACAGGGCGGTGAAACGGAGGAGTGCCCGAGTGGTTAAAGGGGACGGACTGTAAATCCGTTGGCTTGGCCTACGTTGGTTCGAATCCAACCTCCTCCACCATCCCCCCTGCGGCAGGCGGCGGGTGTAGCTCAATGGTAGAGCAGCAGCCTTCCAAGCTGATGACGAGGGTTCGATTCCCTTCACCCGCTCCACTTTTCGAGTGACGCTGCTGCTCCTGACCAGGCTTTACGACAAACGCGCATGCCCTGCTTAGCATCCACCGCCCTGGGGCGGTCGGGTCTTGATCGAAATGATGGACTTAACCGCAAGTTAACAGAGAGCGACGCCGATGGCGAAAGCAAAGTTTGAGCGGACGAAGCCGCACGTGAACATTGGCACGATCGGCCACGTCGACCATGGCAAGACGACGCTGACGGCGGCGATCACGAAGTTTTTCGGCGAGTTCAAGGCGTATGACCAGATCGACGCGGCGCCGGAAGAGCGGGCCCGCGGCATCACGATCTCGACGGCGCATGTCGAGTACGAGACGGAAGCGCGTCACTACGCTCACGTGGACTGCCCGGGTCACGCCGACTACGTGAAGAACATGATCACGGGTGCGGCGCAGATGGACGGCGCGATCCTGGTCTGCTCGGCGGCCGACGGCCCGATGCCGCAGACCCGCGAGCACATCCTGCTGGCCCGTCAGGTCGGCGTTCCGGCTCTGGTGGTGTTCCTGAACAAGGTCGACCAGGTGGACGATGCGGAGCTGCTCGAGCTGGTCGAGATGGAAGTGCGCGAGCTGCTTTCGTCCTACGAGTTCCCGGGCGACGACATTCCGATCGTTGCCGGTTCGGCGCTTGCGGCTCTCGAGGGTCGCGACGAGGCGATCGGCGAGACGAAGATCCGCGAGCTGATGGCTGCGGTCGACGACTACATCCCGACGCCGGAGCGTCCGGTTGACATGCCGTTCCTGATGCCGATCGAGGACGTGTTCTCGATCTCGGGCCGCGGCACGGTTGTGACGGGTCGCGTCGAGCGCGGCATCGTGAAGGTTGGCGAGGAAGTCGAGATCGTCGGCATCCGCGACACCCGGAAGACGACGGTGACGGGCGTCGAGATGTTCCGCAAGCTTCTGGACCAGGGCCAGGCCGGCGACAACATCGGCGCGCTGATCCGCGGCGTTGGCCGTGAGGACGTGGAGCGCGGTCAGGTTCTGTGCAAGCCGGGTTCGGTGACGCCGCACACGAAGTTCAAGGCCGAGGCCTACATCCTGACGAAGGAAGAGGGTGGCCGTCACACGCCGTTCTTCACCAACTACCGTCCGCAGTTCTACTTCCGCACGACGGACGTGACGGGTGTGGTGTCGCTGCCGGAAGGCACGGAGATGGTGATGCCGGGCGACAACGTGTCGGTCGAGGTCGAGCTGATCGTGCCGATCGCGATGGAAGAGGGCCTGCGCTTCGCGATCCGCGAAGGCGGCCGTACCGTCGGCGCCGGCGTCGTCGCCTCCATCATCAAGTAACCAACAAGGCGGAACGGATACCCCGTTCCCTGCCAGACGGTTCAAGGGCGTCGCCTCCGGGCGGCGCCCTTTGCCGTTTTCGGGGTTCCAGGCCGGCGGGCGCCCGGAAAAACCGCAAGGATGTGAATTATTTGCCGCAAGGTGCATTTCACGCTTGAAGCGGCGGGGAAAGTTATCTAAGTCAGGTCGCGAAAGGTCTAGGGGTGTAGCTCAGTTGGTAGAGCATCGGTCTCCAAAACCGAGGGCCGGGGGTTCGAGTCCCTCCGCCCCTGCCACCTTTGCTCTTGATCGACGGGCCGTTAGGCCTTAATTAGGGCTTTCGACCAAGGCGCGTGGATGATTCCGCGCGCCTGTGCGTCGTGAAAAGACCGGCAGTTGAATGGCGAAATCGAATCCTTTCACGTTTATCGACGAAGTTCGCAAGGAAACGTCGAAGGTGACGTGGCCTACGCGCAGGGAAACCGCAGTGACCACCGTCATGGTGTTCATCATGGTCTTCCTCGCCGCCATCTTCTTTTTGCTCGCCGACTGGCTGATGGGTCAGGGCATCGGCTTGCTCCTGGGTCTCGGCAACTGAGCGGACCTGGTACACAATCGGCTTGAGGGATTATGGCCAAGCGTTGGTATATCGTCCACGCCTACTCGAATTTCGAGAAGAAGGTGGCGGATGCGATTCGGGAAAAGGCGCAGCAGCAGGGGCTTGAGGATCTCTTCGAGGAGATTCTCGTTCCGACTGAGAAGGTCGTCGAGGTGCGGCGGGGCCGCAAGGTCGATGCGGAGCGCAAGTTCTTTCCCGGCTACGTCCTGGTCAAGATGGAGATGACCAACGAGGCGTTCCACCTGATCAAGAACACGCCGAAGGTCACGGGATTCCTCGGCGCCGATCAGAAGCCGGTTCCGATCTCGGATTCCGAGGCGATGCGGATCCTGCACCAGGTGCAGGAGGGCGTCGACCGGCCGAAGCCGTCCGTCAGCTTCGAGATCGGCGAGCAGGTCAGGGTGTCGGACGGCCCCTTTGCCTCGTTCTCCGGCCTCGTCGAGGAAGTGGACGACGAGCGCGCCCGGCTCAAGGTCGCGGTGTCGATCTTCGGCCGCGCGACTCCGGTCGAGCTGGAATACGGACAGGTCGAGAAGCTCTGAGTTTTCCGGTCCGGGGTTTGCCGTTCGGCATCCCGGGCCGTTTGTCGCGTCCGCCGGCCTGTCCGGCGGTTCGGCAAGCCCGGCGATCCGTCGCCGGTGTCCGTCCTGGGCGGACAGACGGGGCAGATCCCCGCTCCCTGGTGGGAGACCTGATGCGATCCCTTCGCCGGACGCATGACGGCCGCACCACCTGATCTGAAGACGCCGGACATCCGGCAGCGCCAGTTGGAGAGACGAATGGCGAAGAAAATCGAAGGTTACATCAAGCTGCAGGTGCCGGCCGGCTCCGCGACCCCGTCGCCGCCGATCGGTCCGGCGCTCGGTCAGCGTGGCCTCAATATCATGGAGTTCTGCAAGGCGTTCAACGCGCAGACCCAGGATATCGAGAAGGGCGCTCCCTGCCCGGTGGTCATCACCTATTACTCCGACCGCTCCTTCACCTTCGTGGTGAAGACGGCTCCGGTCAGCTTCTTCCTGAAGAAGGCCTCCGGCCTGAAGTCCGGGTCGAAGACGCCGGGCAAGGGCGGGTTCGTCGGCAAGGTCACCCGTGACCAGGTCCGCGAGATCGCGGAAGCGAAGATGAAGGACCTGAACGCGAACGACATCGACGCAGCGATGCTGATGGTCGAAGGTTCGGCGCGGTCGATGGGTCTCGAGGTCACGGAGTAAGACGATGGCGAAGGTTGGAAAGCGCATCAAGTCTGCCCGCGAGGGCGTCGACCGCAACAAGCTCTATGCCCTCGACGAGGCGCTGGCGCTGGTCAAGGAACGGGCTACCGCCAAGTTCGACGAGTCCGTCGAGATCGCCATCAACCTCGGCGTTGACCCGCGTCACGCCGACCAGATGGTTCGCGGCGTCTGCGTGCTGCCGAACGGCACGGGCAAGACGGTTCGCGTCGCGGTCTTCGCGCGTGGCGACAAGGCCGATGAGGCCAAGGCGGCGGGCGCGGACATCGTCGGCGCCGAGGAACTGGTCAACGAGGTTCAGGGCGGCAAGATCGATTTTGATCGCTGCATCGCCACGCCGGACATGATGCCGCTGGTCGGTCGTCTCGGCAAGGTGCTCGGCCCGCGCGGTCTGATGCCGAACCCGAAGGTCGGCACCGTGACCCCGGACGTCGCTTCGGCCGTGCGTGACGCCAAGGGCGGCGCCGTGCAGTTCCGCGTCGAGAAGGCCGGTATCATTCACGCCGGCGTCGGCAAGACCTCGTTCGAGGCCGACAAGCTGAGCGAGAATATCAAGGCGATCGTCGATGCGGTGGTCAAGGCCAAGCCGTCGGGTGCCAAGGGCACCTATCTGAAGCGCGTCGCCATCAGCTCGACCATGGGTCCGGGCCTGAAGGTCGATGTCTCGACGGTGACCGCCTGACCCACGGGTCCGCGGCGCGCGTGACGCGCCGCATCACAAGAATTCCGTCCGGCGTGACCGTCGGGCGGATCGCCTGCCGGAGACGGCAGGTGTCCTGTCCGAGACTGCAGGTGCGATCCTGGCTTTTGCCCTGATCGTTTAAGCCCAACGGGCCTGCATAGACGGGTGCGAACCGAAATCACGGCCTAGCCGCCGGTTCGAACCGTTTGTCCTTGCCGCGCCGTCATGGCTCGCGAGGGGGCAGGATCCTCGGTGTTGTCCACCGGTGGTTCCGCAAGGCACCGCCGAGGGGCGGCAGAGACAAACCGGCGGCGCAAGCCGCCAAATGGAGTAGGCAAGTGGAAAGAGCGGAGAAGCGAGAGTTCGTCGCGTCGTTCAACGAGGTGTTGAAGAACACCGGCGTTGTCGTCGTTGCGCACTACGCCGGCCTTTCGGTTGCGGAAATGACGGCCTTCCGGTCGCAGGTCCGTGCCGCCGGAGGTTCGGTCAAGGTCGCCAAGAACCGTCTTGTGAAGCTTGCCCTTCAAGGCACCGAGCTCGAGCACATCTCCGGCCTGTTTGCCGGCCCGACCGTCATCGCCTATTCGGACGATCCGGTCGCCGCCGCCAAGGCCACGGTGGCTTTCGCCAAGACCTCGAACAACCTGGTTGTTCTGGGTGGCGCGCTCGGCACGACCAACCTGAATGCGGACGGGGTCAAGGCGCTTGCCGAGATGCCGTCGCTCGACGAGCTGCGCGCGAAGCTGGTGGGCATGATCCAGACCCCCGCTTCCCGTATCGCCCAGGTTGTCAACGCTCCGGCCGGGCAGCTCGCCCGCGTCTTCGGCGCGTATGCCAAGAAGGACGAAGCCGCATAAGGCGGACCACAATCACACTGTCGAAACCGATCACGGTTCGAACCATAGGGACTTACGAAAATGGCTGATCTCGAGAAGATCGTTGAGGAACTGTCCGCGCTCACCGTCATGGAGGCCGCGGAGCTTTCGAAGATGCTTGAGGAGAAGTGGGGCGTGTCCGCCGCTGCTCCGGTCGCCGTCGCGGCTGTCGCCGGTGGCGCTGCTGCCGCTCCGGCCGAGGAAGAGAAGACGGAGTTCGACGTTGTCCTGGCCGACGCCGGCGACAAGAAGATCAACGTCATCAAGGAAGTGCGCGCGATCACCGGTCTCGGCCTGAAGGAGGCCAAGGACCTGGTCGAGGGCGCTCCGAAGACCGTCAAGGAGGCCGTCTCCAAGGCCGAGGCCGAAGAGCTGAAGAAGAAGCTCGAAGAGGCTGGCGCCAAGGTCGAGCTGAAGTAATCGGGCTTATGCCTGGACACTCCCGGCGCGGTTCGCGCGCCGGGAGTGTAAGTCTGTCGAACCCCGGCGGGACATCCTGACCGGGGTATCAGTCCCTAAAAAGGGGCGGCTGTCCGAAGGGCCGAAAGCGTGGCTGCCATGCTGACGGTTGAGCCGGAACCGGCTTTTCGGAGAGCCGTACCAGATCGAAACGAGGAGCGACAATGGCGCACACGTTCAACGGTCGCAAGCGGGTCCGCAAGGTCTACGGATCGATCCGCGAAGTCGCCGCGATGCCCAATCTCATCGAGGTCCAGAAGGCGTCCTACGACCAGTTCCTGCAAGTCGACAAGCCCGAGGCCGGGCGAGGCGACGAGGGACTGGAGGCGGTGTTCCGCTCCGTCTTTCCGATCTCGGATTTCGCGGGCACGGCGCTGCTCGAATTCGTGTCCTACGAATTCGAGGCGCCGAAGTATGACGTGGAGGAGTGTCGTCAGCGCGGCATGACCTTTGCCGCTCCGCTGAAGGTCACCCTGCGCCTGATCGTGTTCGATGTCGACGAGGACACCGGCGCGAAGTCCGTCAAGGACATCAAGGAGCAGGACGTCTACATGGGCGACATGCCCTTCATGACGGACAACGGCACCTTTGTCGTCAACGGCACCGAGCGCGTCATCGTCTCGCAGATGCACCGCAGCCCCGGCGTGTTCTTCGACCATGACAAGGGCAAGACCCACTCCTCGGGCAAGCTGCTGTTCGCCGCGCGCATCATCCCGTATCGCGGGTCCTGGCTCGACATCGAGTTCGATGCCAAGGACATCGTCCATGCGCGCATCGATCGCCGCCGCAAGATTCCGGTCACTTCGCTGCTGAAGGCCCTCGGCCTCGACGGCGAGGAGATCCTCAACACCTTCTACAAGCGGATCGAGTACACCCGCGACGAGCCGGGCTCCTGGCGCGTTGCGTTTGACGGCGATCGCCTGAAGGGCACCAAGGCGTTCTTCAACCTGATCGACGCCGACAGCGGCGAGATCGTGGTCGAGGCCGGCCGCAAGATCACCGCCCGGACCGTGCGTCAGTTGGCCGACAAGGGCGTGACCGCCCTGAAGGTGATGGACGAGGACCTGCACGGCCAGTATCTGGCCGAGGACATGGTCGATCCGTCCACCGGCGAGATCTACGCCGAAGCCGGCGACGAGCTCAACGAGAAGATCCTCGGCGAGCTGGTCGACCGCGGCTATCACGAGATCGCCGTGCTCGACATCGATCACGTGACGACCGGCGCCTATATCCGCAACACGCTCGCCGTCGACAAGAACGAGACGCGCGAGGACGCGCTGTTCGACATCTACCGCGTGATGCGTCCCGGCGAGCCGCCCACCGTCGAGACTGCGGAGGCGATGTTCGCGTCGCTGTTCTTCGATGCGGAGCGCTACGACCTCTCGGCCGTCGGCCGCGTGAAGATGAACATGCGTCTCGACCTGCAGTGCGAGGACACCGTCCGCACGCTGCGCAAGGAGGATATCCTTGCGGTGATCCGCGAGCTGCTGGAGCTGCGCGACGGCCGCGGCGAGATCGACGACATCGACAATCTCGGCAATCGCCGCGTGCGTTCGGTCGGCGAGCTGATGGAGAACCAGTATCGCGTCGGCCTGCTGCGTATGGAGCGCGCCATCAAGGAGCGCATGTCGTCGGTCGAGATCGACACCGTCATGCCGCAGGACCTGATCAACGCCAAGCCGGCGGCTGCCGCCGTGCGCGAGTTCTTCGGTTCCTCGCAGTTGTCGCAGTTCATGGACCAGACCAACCCGCTGTCCGAGGTCACGCACAAGCGTCGCCTCTCGGCGCTTGGCCCGGGCGGCCTGACGCGCGAGCGCGCCGGGTTCGAGGTGCGCGACGTGCACCCGACTCATTACGGCCGTATCTGCCCGATCGAAACGCCGGAAGGCCCGAATATCGGTCTGATCAACTCGCTCGCGACCTTCGCCCGCATCAACAAGTACGGCTTCATCGAGAGCCCGTATCGCAAGGTGAAGGACGGCCAGGTCACGGCCGAAACCGTCTATCTGTCGGCCATGGAAGAAGCGAAGTATCACATCGCCCAGGCCAATGCCGAGATCGACGAGGACGGGCGTTTCGTCTCCGACCTGATCACCTGCCGCCATGCCGGCGAGAACATGCTGTTGCCGCCCGAGCGCGTCGAGTTCATGGACGTGTCGCCGAAGCAGTTGGTGTCGGTTGCCGCCTCGCTCATTCCCTTCCTGGAGAATGACGACGCCAACCGCGCGCTGATGGGCTCGAACATGATGCGTCAGGCCGTGCCGCTGGTGCGCGCCGAGGCGCCGTTCGTCGGCACCGGCATGGAGCCGGTCGTCGCCCGCGACTCGGGTGCGGCGATCGCCGCGCGCCGGTCGGGCGTCGTCGACCAGGTGGATGCGACCCGTATCGTCATCCGGGCGACGGAGGATCTCGATCCGTCCAAGTCGGGCGTCGACATCTACCAGCTCATGAAGTTCCAGCGGTCCAACCAGAACACCTGCATCAACCAGCGTCCGCTGGTGCGGGTGGGCGACGTGATCACCAAGGGCGACATCATCGCCGATGGTCCGTCCACCGACCTGGGTGACCTGGCGCTCGGCCGCAACGTGCGCGTCGCGTTCATGCCGTGGAACGGCTACAACTTCGAGGACTCGATCCTGCTTTCGGAGCGGATCGTGCGCGACGACGTGTTCACCTCCATCCACATCGAGGAATTCGAGGTGATGGCGCGTGACACGAAGCTCGGGCCGGAGGAGATCACCCGCGACATTCCCAACGTCTCGGAAGAGGCGCTGAAGAATCTCGACGAGGCCGGCATCGTCTATATCGGTGCCGAGCTGAAGCCGGGCGACATCCTGGTCGGCAAGATCACGCCGAAGGGCGAGAGCCCGATGACGCCGGAAGAGAAGCTTCTGCGCGCCATCTTCGGCGAGAAGGCCTCCGACGTGCGCGACACGTCGCTGCGCCTGCCGCCGGGCGTCACCGGGACCGTCGTCGAGGTGCGCGTCTTCAACCGCCATGGCGTGGAGAAGGACGAGCGCGCGATGGCGATCGAGCGCGAGGAGATCGAGCGTCTGGCCAAGGACCGCGACGACGAACAGGCGATCCTCGACCGCAACGTCTATGGCCGCCTGGCCGAGATGCTGCTGGGCAAGGTTGCCGTTGCCGGCCCGAAGCACTTCAAGAAGAACGTCGAGGTTACCGGCGACGTCCTCAACGAGTTCCCGCGCTCGCAGTGGTGGCAGATCGCCGTCGAGGACGAGAAGCTGATGAGCGAGGTGGAGGCACTTCGCGGTCAGTACGACGAGAGCCGCAAGCGGCTCGAGCAGCGCTTCATCGACAAGGTGGAGAAGCTGCAGCGCGGCGACGAACTGCCGCCGGGCGTCATGAAGATGGTGAAGGTCTTCGTCGCTGTGAAGCGCAAGATCCAGCCGGGCGACAAGATGGCCGGCCGTCACGGCAACAAGGGCGTGGTGTCGAAGATCAACCCGATCGAGGACATGCCGTTCCTGGCGAACGGCGACCATGTCGACATCGTGCTGAACCCGCTCGGCGTGCCGAGCCGCATGAATGTCGGTCAGATCCTCGAGACGCATCTCGGCTGGGCCTGCGCCGGCATGGGCAAGAAGATCGGCGACCTGTACGAGGAGTACAAGCGGTCGGGCAAGATCGAGGCGCTCAAGGGCGAGATCGTCGAGGTGTTCGGCGACAACCTGAAGGGCGAACCGGTCAAGGATTACGATGACGAGTCCGTCATCCGCCTGGCCGAGCAGCTCAAGACCGGCGTGCCGATCGCGACCCCGGTGTTCGACGGTGCGCGCGAGCCGGATATCGTCCGCATGCTGGAGCAGGCCGGCTACAAGGGGTCGGGCCAGTCGACCCTTTATGACGGCCGCACCGGCGAGGAGTTCGACCGCCAGGTCACGGTGGGCTACATCTATATGCTGAAGCTCCACCACCTGGTCGACGACAAGATCCATGCCCGTTCGATCGGCCCGTACTCGCTCGTGACCCAGCAGCCGCTGGGTGGCAAGGCGCAGTTCGGTGGCCAGCGCTTCGGCGAGATGGAGGTCTGGGCGCTGGAAGCTTACGGCGCCGCCTACACCCTGCAGGAGATGCTGACGGTCAAGTCGGACGACGTCGCCGGCCGTACCAAGGTCTACGAGGCGATCGTGCGCGGCGACGACACGTTCGAGGCAGGCATTCCGGAGAGCTTCAACGTTCTCGTGAAGGAAATGCGCTCGCTCGGACTGAACGTCGAGCTCAGGGAAGACAAGGTACAGTTGCCCGCCGATCCGGGCGTTCCGGCGGTCGATGCGGCGGAGTGATCTCCCGCGTATGACGACCACCGCAGACACACGATGCCGCATTGCCGGAGCGGGGAGCAGGGCACAGGCCCTGCTTCCCTTCCGTGCATTCGAGGAGAGAGCCCATGAATCATGAGGTCATGAACCTGTTCAACCAGCAGGCTCCCGCCCAGACCTTCGACCACATCAAGATCTCGATCGCTAGCCCCGAGAAGATCATGTCGTGGTCCTACGGCGAAATCAAAAAGCCGGAGACGATCAACTACCGCACGTTCAAGCCGGAGCGGGATGGCCTGTTCTGCGCCCGGGTGTTCGGTCCGATCAAGGACTATGAGTGCCTGTGCGGCAAGTACAAGCGGATGAAGTACAAGGGCGTCATCTGCGAGAAGTGCAACGTCGAGGTCACCCTGTCCCGCGTGCGCCGCGAGCGCATGGGCCATATCGAGCTGGCCGCTCCGGTCGCTCATATCTGGTTCCTGAAGTCGCTGCCCTCGCGCATCGGCCTGCTGCTCGACATGACGCTGAAGGATCTCGAGCGCGTCCTGTACTTCGAGTACTACGTGGTTCTGGAGCCGGGCCTGACGCCGCTGAAGCAGAACCAGCTTCTGTCGGAAGAGGACTTCCTGCGCGCCCAGGACGAGTATGGCGAGGACGCCTTCACGGCGATGATCGGCGCGGAAGCGATCCGCGAGATGCTGATGTCGCTCGACCTGGAGAAGGAGCGCGACCAGATCCGCAAGGAGATCGCCGAGGCGACCACCGAGCTGAAGCCGAAGAAGCTCGCCAAGCGTCTCAAGGTCGTGGAGGCCTTCATCGATTCCGGCAACCGTCCGGAGTGGATGATCCTCACCGTGATCCCGGTCATTCCGCCGGACCTGCGTCCCCTGGTGCCGCTGGATGGCGGCCGCTTCGCGACCTCCGACCTCAACGACCTGTACCGCCGCGTCATCAACCGCAACAATCGTCTGCGGCGTCTGATGGAGCTGCGTGCGCCGGACATCATCATCCGCAATGAGAAGCGCATGCTTCAGGAGTCGGTCGATGCGCTGTTCGACAACGGCCGTCGCGGCCGCGTCATCACCGGTGCCAACAAGCGCCCGCTGAAGTCGCTGTCCGACATGCTGAAGGGCAAGCAGGGCCGCTTCCGCCAGAACCTGCTCGGCAAGCGCGTCGACTATTCCGGCCGTTCGGTGATCACCGTCGGTCCGGAGCTGAAGCTCCACCAGTGCGGCCTGCCGAAGAAGATGGCGCTCGAGCTGTTCAAGCCCTTCATCTACTCGCGCCTCGACGCCAAGGGCTTCTCCTCCACGGTGAAGCAGGCGAAGAAGCTGGTGGAGAAGGAGCGTCCGGAAGTCTGGGATATCCTCGACGAGGTGATCCGCGAGCATCCGGTGCTGCTCAACCGCGCGCCGACCCTGCACCGTCTCGGCATCCAGGCCTTCGAGCCGACGCTGATCGAGGGCAAGGCCATCCAGTTGCATCCGCTCGTCTGCGCGGCGTTCAACGCCGACTTCGACGGTGACCAGATGGCCGTGCACGTGCCGCTTTCGCTGGAAGCCCAGCTCGAAGCGCGCACGCTGATGATGTCGACCAACAACATCCTGCACCCGGCCAACGGATCGCCGATCATCGTGCCGTCGCAGGACATCGTTCTCGGCCTCTACTACCTGTCGCTGATTGCCGACGGGGAGCCAGGCGAGGGCATGGTGTTCGGCAATATCGGCGAGCTGCATCATGCGCTCGAGACGAAGGCCGTGACGCTGCACGCGAAGATCCGCGGCCGCGTCCGCGCCGTCGACGCCGAAGGCAACCTGACCAACCGGATCGTGGAGACCACGCCCGGCCGCATGCTGATCGGCGAGCTCCTGCCGCTGCATCACGAGGTGCCCTACGACGTCTGCAACAAGCTGATGACCAAGAAGGACATCAGCCGCATGATCGACGCCGTGTACCGTGCCTGCGGCCAGAAGGAGACGGTGATCTTCTGCGACCGCATCATGGGTCTCGGCTTCAGCCATGCCTGCCGCGCCGGCATCTCGTTCGGCAAGGACGACATGGTCATTCCGGAGACGAAGGCCGGCCTGGTGGACGAGACCGCGGCGCTCGTGAAGGAATACGAGCAGCAGTACAATGACGGCCTGATCACCCAGGGCGAGAAGTACAACAAGGTCGTCGACGCCTGGGCCAAGTGCACCGACCGCGTCGCCGACGAGATGATGAAGCGCATTCAGGCGGTCCAGCGCGACGAAGAGACCGGGCGTCAGAAGCAGATCAATTCGATCTACATGATGTCCCACTCCGGCGCCCGTGGCAGCCCCGCGCAGATGAAGCAGCTTGCCGGCATGCGCGGCCTGATGGCCAAGCCGTCGGGCGAGATCATCGAGACGCCGATCATCTCGAACTTCAAGGAAGGCCTGTCGGTGCTGGAGTACTTCAACTCCACGCACGGTGCCCGTAAGGGTCTGGCCGACACCGCGCTGAAGACGGCGAACTCGGGTTACCTGACCCGTCGTCTCGTCGACGTGGCGCAGGACTCGATCATCCTGGAGACGGATTGCGGTTCGGAGAACGGCATCACCATCCAGGCGATCGTCGATGCCGGCCAGGTCATCGCCTCGCTCGGTCATCGCGTGCTCGGCCGTACCGCGGCCGAGGACGTGCTGAACCATGCGACCGGCGAGGTCATCGTCCCGCGCGGCACCTTGATCGAGGAGAAGGACGTCGAGGCCATCGAGGCCGCCAACGTCCAGATGATCAAGATCCGCTCGGTGCTGACCTGCGAGACCAAGCGCGGCGTCTGCGCGACCTGCTACGGCCGCGACCTGGCGCGTGGCACGCCGGTGAACATGGGCGAGGCTGTCGGCGTCATCGCGGCGCAGTCGATCGGCGAGCCGGGCACCCAGTTGACCATGCGTACCTTCCACATCGGTGGTACGGCGCAGGTGGTGGACCAGTCCTTCATCGAGTCCAACTTCGACGGCACGGTGAAGATCCGCAACCGCAGCGCGGTGCGCGATTCCGACGGAAACCTCGTCGCGATGGCGCGCAACATGGCGGTGGTGATCATCGACGCCGATGGCAACGAGCGTGCGGTGCATCGCATCACCTACGGCTCGAAGCTGCATGTCGACGAGGGCGACGCGGTCAAGCGCGGCCAGCGCATCGCCGAGTGGGATCCCTACACCCGTCCGATCCTTTCCGAGGTCGATGGCGTCGTCGACGCCGAGGACCTGGTCGAGGGCGTGTCGGTGCAGGAAACCACCGACGAGGCGACCGGCATCACCAAGCGCGTCGTCATGGACTGGCGCACATCGCAGCGCGGCAACGACCTGAAGCCGGCGATCGTCATCAAGGACTCCACCGGCTCGATCAAGAAGCTGCCGCGTGGTGGCGACGCCCGGTCGCTGCTGTCCGTCGATGCGATCCTGTCGGTGCAGATCGGCGCCGAGGTTCAGGCTGGTGACGTGCTGGCGCGTATCCCGATGGAGAGCGCCCGAACCAAGGACATCACCGGCGGTCTGCCGCGTGTGGCCGAACTGTTCGAGGCGCGTCGTCCGAAGGATCACGCGATCATCGCGGAACTGGACGGCACCATCCGCTTCGGTCGCGACTACAAGAACAAGCGGCGCATCATCATCGAGCCGCATGACGAGAGCCTGGAGCCGGTCGAGTACCTCATCCCGAAGGGCAAGCACTTCCATCTGCAGGAAGGCGACACCATCGAGAAGGGCGAATACATCCTCGACGGCAACCCGGCACCGCACGACATCCTGGCCATTCGTGGCGTGGAGGCGCTGGCCGCCTACCTCGTCAACGAGATCCAGGAGGTCTACCGGTTGCAGGGCGTGGTGATCAACGACAAGCACATCGAGGTGATCGTTCGCCAGATGCTGCAGAAGATCGAGATCAACGATCCGGGCGACACGGAACTGCTGGCCGGCGAGCATGTCGACCGTCTCGATCTCGACGACATCAACGAGCGGGCGATCGACGATGCGCGCAAGCCCGCCTCCGGCGTGCCGGTTCTGCTCGGCATCACCAAGGCGAGCCTGCAGACCCGCTCGTTCATCTCCGCCGCGTCCTTCCAGGAGACCACCCGCGTCCTCACCGAGGCGGCGGTCAACGGCAAGCAGGACGAGCTGGAGGGCCTGAAGGAGAACGTCATCGTCGGCCGTCTGATCCCGGCCGGCACCGGCGGCATGATGACCCGTATCCGCCAGATCGCGCAGCACCGCGACGATCTGATCCTGGAGGCGCGCAAGGCGTCGTCCACCGCGGATCAGGCGGACGCCATGCTGGAGGATCTGACGGGGGCGGGCGAGTAAGCTCCCTCCTCAGGGATCGACTGAAGGGAAGGGCCGCCATCGTGCGGCCCTTTTCCTTTGGCGATTGACAGAGACACGTGCCGGCAACAGGCCTGCGGACAGGTTCAAGGAGAGGCGAGATGGCGCCACACTATCGCGATCAGGCGGATGCCCCGGCCGTCTACATCATCCTCGGGCATGCGCGGGCGGCCGACATGGGCACGCCGGAAGCGGCAGTTCCCGTCAACATCCTATTGCGGGCGGCGGACGAGGACAGCGCCGTGCGCATCGCCCTGGAGGCGCTGAAGGGGGAGGGGTTCGTGGAGGCCACCCTCGACCAGATCGGCGTCATCCTTGATGAGCCGGATGACCCGACCTTCGAGCAGGCCTATGAGGATGCGCTCGCGGGCGAGGTTGCCGTCATCGCCTATCGAGGTTGAGGTCCGCCGGCGGCGCGGGAGAATCGCCACGGCTCCGCTGTCTCGCCCCCCGGTTCCGGGCGCGAATCCGAACCCTTGGCGACCTGGAGGGTTGAAAAAGGGTAAAGACAGGGTCGCCATGGCGGCGTCGGTCTGCCAGCGGACCTGTCGCTCGCCCGACCCTGGACCGCTGTGCATGAGCCCGGGGCGGCGTTTCGGTCATTTTATTTCGCTACGCGGCGAAATCGGTTTCTTATATGTCTCGATCTTGGGTGTTGGAGACAGGAAATGCGCGGCTGGCCGGGATTGTCCGGGCCTGGCAAATTCTTCCTCAGCGGACTTGACGCAGGGCGGGCCTGACTGTAGGTTCCGCGCATCCCGAAAGCAGGCGGTAAGCGGCTTTTCGTTCGATGCGACACGCGTTGGACACAGGCCGGCTTAAACGCTGCTGGGATTACGAGGCGAAAAAATATCGTAAGCATGACCGCCTGCGGGTGGTCCTCTCGATTGGCGGCGCCTTTCCCGTTCTGCAACGGGAACAGGCGCGATTCCGTATGTGCTACGGGATCTTCGAACGGTTGGACCCTCGGGGCCGGCCGGAGCGGTCGCCCCGCCTTTCCGTTCGCTCAGGCGGACGGGTGAGAAATTCGCGTTGCGCCGAAGGCGGAACGTAACGGAGTTGGGGCCGGAAACGGTTCCCGTAAGCGCAAGAAAGGCCAGCCCCGGGCTGGTTCTTTGAAAGTCAAGGTCTGAGGATCTGCCATGTCACGCCGTCACAAGGCTGAAAAGCGCGAAATCAATCCCGATCCGAAGTTCGGGGACACCGTTGTCACCAAGTTCATGAATTCGATCATGTACCACGGCAAGAAGTCGGCCGCCGAACGGATCGTCTACGGCGCTTTCGAGGTTATCGAGGGCAAGGTTCGTCAGAACCCGGTCGAGGTGTTCCATGCGGCTCTCGACAATGTCATGCCGCAGGTCGAGGTTCGCTCCCGCCGCGTCGGTGGCGCCACCTATCAGGTGCCGGTCGAGGTCCGTGCGGACCGTCGCCAGGCGCTTGCCATTCGCTGGCTGATCTCTGCAGCCCGCAACCGCAACGAGACGACGATGGTCGATCGTCTGTCCGGCGAGTTGCTGGATGCCGCGAACAACCGCGGTTCCGCCGTCAAGAAGCGCGAAGACACGCACCGCATGGCTGAGGCCAACCGCGCGTTCTCGCACTATCGCTGGTAATCCGGACCGGAGAGGCTGACATCATGTCGCGCACTCACAAGATCGAAGACTACCGCAATTTCGGCATCATGGCCCACATCGATGCGGGCAAGACCACGACGACCGAGCGGATTCTCTTCTACACCGGCAAGAGCCACAAGATCGGCGAAGTCCATGACGGCGCCGCCACGATGGACTGGATGGAGCAGGAGCAGGAGCGTGGCATCACGATCACGTCCGCTGCGACGACGGCCTTCTGGAACAACAAGCGGCTGAACATCATCGATACGCCGGGTCACGTCGACTTCACCATCGAGGTCGAGCGCTCCCTGCGTGTGCTCGACGGTGCGGTGGCGCTGCTTGATGCCAATGCCGGTGTCGAGCCGCAGACCGAGACCGTGTGGCGCCAGGCGGACAAGTATCACGTCCCGCGCATGATCTTCGTCAACAAGATGGACAAGCTTGGCGCGGACTTCTACCGCTGCGTCGAGATGATCAAGACGCGCCTTGGTGCCAAGCCGCTCGTCATGCAGCTCCCGGTGGGTGCCGAGAGCGAGTTTGCCGGCGTTGTCGACCTGATCAAGATGAAGGCCCTGATCTGGCGCGACGAGTCGCTCGGCGCCGCCTGGGACGAGATCGACATCCCCGCGGACCTCGCCGACAAGGCGCAGGAGTATCGCGATCTGATGATCGAGACCGCCGTCGAGGCCGACGAGGCCGCGATGGAAGCCTATCTCGAGGGCGAGGAGCCGACGGTCGAGGGTCTGAAGGCGCTCATCCGCAAGGGCACGGTGAACAGCGAGTTCGTTCCGGTGTTCTGCGGTTCGGCCTTCAAGAACAAGGGCGTGCAGCCGTTGCTCGACGGTGTCGTCGACTACCTGCCGAGCCCGGTCGACGTTCCGGCGATCAAGGGTATCGACCCGAAGACCGAGACCGAGACCAATCGCAAGTCGAGCGACGAAGAGCCGCTCTCCATGCTGGCCTTCAAGATCGCCAACGATCCGTTCGTCGGCTCGCTGACCTTCTGCCGCATCTACTCCGGCGTCCTGACCAAGGGCGTGTCTCTCCAGAACACCGTGAAGGAGAAGAAGGAGCGCGTCGGCCGCATGATGCAGATGCACGCGAATTCGCGTGAGGACATCGAGATCGCCTATGCGGGCGACATCGTCGCGATCGCCGGCCTGAAGGACACGACCACGGGCGACACGCTGTGCGACCCGCTGAAGCCGGTCATCCTGGAGCGCATGGAGTTCCCGGATCCGGTCATCGAGATCGCCGTCGAGCCGAAGACCAAGGGCGACCAGGAGAAGATGGGCCTGGCGCTCAACCGTCTGGCCGCCGAGGATCCGTCCTTCCGCGTCAAGACCGACGAGGAGTCCGGCCAGACGATCATCGCCGGCATGGGCGAGCTTCACCTCGACATCATCGTCGATCGCATGAAGCGCGAGTTCAAGGTCGAGGCCAATATCGGCGCGCCGCAGGTGGCCTATCGCGAGACGATCACCCGCCAGGCGGAGATCGACTACACCCACAAGAAGCAGACCGGCGGTACGGGCCAGTTCGCCCGCATCAAGCTGGTGATCGAGCCGAACGAGCCGGGTGCCGGCTACGCGTTCCAGAGCACGATCGTGGGTGGTTCGGTCCCGAAGGAGTACATCCCGGGCGTCACCAAGGGTATCGAGAGCGTCATGTCCTCGGGCCCGCTGGCCGGCTTCCCGATGGTCGACATCAAGGCCACCCTCATCGACGGTGCCTACCATGACGTCGACTCCTCGGTCCTGGCGTTCGAGATCGCGGCGCGTGCCGGTTTCCGTGAGGCCATTCAGAAGGCCGCTCCGAAGCTGCTCGAGCCGATCATGAAGGTCGAGGTGGTGACGCCTGAAGACTATATGGGCGATGTCATCGGCGATCTGAACTCCCGTCGTGGCCAGATCACCGGCACCGAGAATCGCGGTGTCGTCACCGCGGTGAACGCCATGGTGCCGCTGGCCAACATGTTCGGTTACGTCAACAACCTGCGCTCGATGTCGCAGGGACGTGCCCAGTACTCGATGGTGTTCGACCACTACGAGCAGGTTCCGCAGGCTGTCGCGCAGGAAGTTCAGGCCAAGTACGCCTGATTGCCGTCACCGCCACATCAACTGAATAAACAAGGTACGGAGAAATCCGATGGCGAAAGCAAAGTTTGAGCGGACGAAGCCGCACGTGAACATTGGCACGATCGGCCACGTCGACCATGGCAAGACGACGCTGACGGCGGCGATCACGAAGTTTTTCGGCGAGTTCAAGGCGTATGACCAGATCGACGCGGCGCCGGAAGAGCGGGCCCGCGGCATCACGATCTCGACGGCGCATGTCGAGTACGAGACGGAAGCGCGTCACTACGCTCACGTGGACTGCCCGGGTCACGCCGACTACGTGAAGAACATGATCACGGGTGCGGCGCAGATGGACGGCGCGATCCTGGTCTGCTCGGCGGCCGACGGCCCGATGCCGCAGACCCGCGAGCACATCCTGCTGGCCCGTCAGGTCGGCGTTCCGGCTCTGGTCGTGTTCCTGAACAAGGTCGACCAGGTGGACGATGCCGAGCTGCTCGAGCTGGTCGAGATGGAAGTGCGCGAGCTGCTTTCGTCCTACGAGTTCCCGGGCGACGACATTCCGATCGTTGCCGGTTCGGCGCTTGCGGCTCTCGAGGGTCGCGACGAGGCGATCGGCGAGACGAAGATCCGCGAGCTGATGGCTGCGGTCGACGACTACATCCCGACGCCGGAGCGTCCGGTTGACATGCCGTTCCTGATGCCGATCGAGGACGTGTTCTCGATCTCGGGCCGCGGCACGGTTGTGACGGGTCGCGTCGAGCGCGGCATCGTGAAGGTTGGCGAGGAAGTCGAGATCGTCGGCATCCGCGACACCCGGAAGACGACGGTGACGGGCGTCGAGATGTTCCGCAAGCTTCTGGACCAGGGCCAGGCCGGCGACAACATCGGCGCGCTGATCCGCGGCGTTGGCCGTGAGGACGTGGAGCGTGGTCAGGTTCTGTGCAAGCCGGGTTCGGTGACGCCGCACACGAAGTTCAAGGCCGAGGCCTACATCCTGACGAAGGAAGAGGGTGGCCGTCACACGCCGTTCTTCACCAACTACCGTCCGCAGTTCTACTTCCGCACGACGGACGTGACGGGTGTGGTGTCGCTGCCGGAAGGCACGGAGATGGTGATGCCGGGGGACAACGTGTCGGTCGAGGTCGAGCTGATCGTGCCGATCGCGATGGAAGAGGGCCTGCGCTTCGCGATCCGCGAAGGCGGCCGTACCGTCGGCGCCGGCGTCGTCGCCTCCATCATCAAGTAACCAACAAGGCGGAACGGATACCCCGTTCCGCCGTCCCGCTCGGGGATTGAGAGATGAACGGTCAGAACATTCGGATCCGTCTCAAGGCGTTCGACCATCGAGTTCTCGATGCGTCGACCCGCGAGATCGTCAACACGGCGAAGCGGACCGGTGCACAAGTTCGCGGCCCGGTGCCGCTGCCCACGCGGATCGAGAAGTACACCGTGCTTCGTGGTCCGCATATCGACAAGAAAAGCCGTGATCAGTTCGAGATGCGCACTCACAAGCGCCTCCTCGACATCGTTGATCCGACGCCGCAGACCGTGGACGCGCTGATGAAGCTCGACCTCGCGGCCGGTGTCGACGTCGAGATCAAGCTGTAAGGCGCTCACAAGGGGACACGCCGATGCGTTCTGGAGTGATCGCACAGAAGGTGGGTATGACGCGCATCTATAACGATGCGGGTGAGCATGTGCCGGTGACGGTGCTGAAGCTCGAAAACTGTCAGGTCGTTGCCCACCGGACGGAAGAGAAGAATGGCTATGTCGCGCTGCAGGTCGGCGCCGGTCTGGCCAAGGTGAAGAATACGTCGAAGGCCATGCGCGGTCATTTCGCCGTTGCCAGCGTCGAGCCGAAGCGCAAGCTCGCCGAGTTCCGCGTCTCCCAGGAGAACGTGATCGAGGTGGGTGCGGAGATCACGGCCGACCATTTCGTCGAGGGCCAGTTCGTGGACGTCACGGGCACCTCGATCGGCAAGGGCTTCGCCGGTGCCATGAAGCGTCACAACTTCGGTGGTCTGCGCGCCTCGCACGGCGTGTCGATCTCGCACCGTTCGCATGGTTCCGTCGGCCAGTGCCAGGACCCGGGCAAGATCTTCAAGGGTAAGAAGATGGCCGGTCACATGGGCGCCGAGCAGGTGACGACGCAGAACCTGAAGATCGTCCGCACCGATCCGGAGCGCGGCCTGATCATGATCCAGGGCGCGGTCCCGGGTTCGAAGGGCGGCTGGATCGTCGTTCGCGACGCCGTCAAGAAGGCCCTGCCGGATGGCGTGCCGACGCCGGGCGCGTTCCGTGCGTCCGCCGCTGCCGCTGCTGCGGTCGAGAAGGAGAGCGAGTGATGGAACTTGAGGTGAAGACCCTCGACGGGGCCGCCGCCGGTTCGATCACGGTGTCGGACGAGATCTTCGGTCTCGACCCGCGCACCGACCTGATCCACCGCGTCGTGCGCTGGCAGCTTGCCAAGCGCCAGGCCGGTACCCACAAGGCGAAGCAGCGCTCGGAAGTCACTGGCTCGACGAAGAAGTTCGTCCGCCAGAAGGGCTCCGGCGGCGCCCGCCACGGCAACAAGAAGGCTCCGCAGTTCCGCGGTGGCGGCAAGGCGCACGGCCCGGTCGTGCGCAGCCACGCCCACGATCTGCCGAAGAAGATCCGCGCGCTCGGCCTGCGCCATGCCCTGTCCGCGAAGGTGAAGGCCGAAGGCCTGATCATCGTGGAGGCGGCGGCGATCGACGAGGCGAAGACGAAGGCGCTTGTCGCTCGCTTCGCCAAGCTGGGCCTGACCAACGCGCTGTTCATCGACGGCAGCGAGCTGGATCGGAATTTCGGCCTGGCGTCGCGCAACATTCCCGCGATCGACGTGCTGCCGGTCGAGGGCATCAATGTCTACGACATCCTGCGTCGTGAGACGCTGGTGCTGACCAAGTCGGCGGTGACGGCTCTCGAGGAGCGGTTCAAATGACCAACCTGAAGCACTATGACACGGTCGTTTCCCCGGTGATCACCGAGAAGGCGACCTTCGCTTCGGAGCAGAACAAGGTCGTGTTCAACGTCTCTTCGACGGCGACCAAGCCCGAGATCAAGGCAGCCGTCGAGGCGCTGTTCGGCGTCAAGGTCACGGCAGTGAACACCCTCGTCCGCAAGGGCAAGGTGAAGCGCTTCCGCGGTCGTATCGGCCAGCAGTCCGACGTCAAGAAGGCGGTCGTGACGCTTGCCGATGGCCAGTCCATCGACGTCACCACCGGACTCTGAGGGCGGAGAAGGAAAGATGGCACTCAAGACCTTTAATCCGACGTCGCCCGGCCGCCGCCAGTTGGTGATGGTCGACCGCTCGACCCTCTACAAGGGCAAGCCGGTCAAGACGCTCACGGAAGGCCTGTCGAAGACGGGCGGCCGCAACAACATGGGCCGCACGACCTCTCCGAACCGGGGTGGTGGACACAAGCGCCGCTACCGTCTGATCGACTTCAAGCGCACGAAGGCGGACATGTTCGCGACCGTCGAGCGCATCGAGTACGATCCGAACCGGACCGCGTTCATCGCCCTCATCAAGTATGAGGACGGCGAGCTGGCCTACATCCTGGCGCCGCAGCGCCTGGCCGTTGGCGACAAGGTCGTCTCGGGCAAGCTGGTCGACGTGAAGCCGGGCAACGCGATGCCGCTGGCGTCGATCCCGGTCGGCACCATCGTGCACAATGTCGAGATGAAGCCGGGCAAGGGCGGTCAGATCGCCCGCTCCGCCGGCGCCTACGCTCAGATCGTCGGCCGCGACCAAGGTTACACCACGGTCCGCCTGCAGTCGGGCGAGCAGCGCCGCATCCTCGGCACCTGCATGGCCTCGATCGGTGCCGTGTCCAACCCGGATCACGGCAACATCAACCTCGGCAAGGCCGGTCGGTCGCGCTGGATGGGTCGTCGTCCGCATGTGCGCGGTGTCGCCATGAACCCGGTCGATCACCCGCATGGTGGTGGCGAGGGCCGCACCTCGGGTGGCCGTCATCCGGTCACCCCGTGGGGCAAGCCGACCAAGGGCAAGCGCACGCGTCGCAACAAGGCCACGGACAAGTTCATCGTCCGCAGCCGCCACGCGCGCAAGAAGTAAGAGGGGCCTGGAATGGCACGTTCTGTTTGGAAAGGCCCGTTCGTCGACGGCTTTCTGCTGAAGAAGGCAGAGAAGGTCCGCGCCTCGGGTCGCAACGAAGTCATCAAGATGTGGAGCCGGCGCTCGACCATCCTGCCGCAGTTCGTCGGTCTGACCTTCGGCGTCTACAATGGTCAGAAGCACGTTCCGGTTCTGGTGTCCGAGGACATGATCGGTCACAAGTTCGGCGAGTTCTCGCCGACCCGGACCTATTACGGCCACGGCGCTGACAAGAAGGCGAAGAGGAAGTAACGATGGGCAAGCCGAAGGGCGGGCGCGCGCTCGCCGATAACGAGGCGAAGGCGGTCGCCCGGATGCTGCGGGTCTCGCCGCGCAAGCTCAACCTCGTCGCGGCCTCGATCCGCGGCAAGAAGGTTGAAAAGGCGCTCGCCGACCTCACCTTCTCCCGCAAGCGGATCTCCGACGACGTCAAGAAGACGCTGATGTCGGCGATCGCCAATGCCGAGAACAATCACGATCTCGACGTCGACAGCCTTGTCGTCGCCGAGGCCCATGTGGGCAAGGCTTTCGTGATCAAGCGGTTCCAGGCGCGTGCTCGCGGCCGCGTCGGTCGGATCGAGAAGCCGTTTTCGAACCTGACCATCGTCGTCCGCGAAATCGAGGAGACTGTCTGATGGGACAGAAAGTTAATCCGATCGGCCTGCGGCTCGGCATCAACCGCACCTGGGATTCGCGCTGGTACGCGGACAAGGGCGAGTACGGCAAGCTGCTGCACGAGGATTTCCGCATTCGCGAGTATATCCTCAAGGCCCTGAAGCAGGCGGCGGTCTCCAAGGTCGTCGTCGAGCGCCCGCACCGCAAGTGCCGCGTCACGGTCCATTCGGGCCGCCCTGGCGTGATCATCGGCAAGAAGGGCGCCGACATCGAGAAGCTGCGCAAGGCGCTGTCCGAGATGACCTCGTCGGACGTGCACATCAACATCGTTGAGGTGCGCAAGCCCGAGATCGACGCCCAGTTGGTCGCCGACTCGATCTCGCAGCAGCTCGAGCGCCGCGTCGCGTTCCGCCGCGCCATGAAGCGCGCCGTTCAGTCGGCGATGCGCATGGGCGCCCAGGGCATCCGCATCAACTGCGGCGGCCGTCTGGGTGGCGCGGAGATCGCGCGGACCGAGTGGTATCGCGAGGGCCGGGTGCCGCTGCACACGCTGCGCGCGGACATCGACTATGGTGTTTCGACGGCGCATACGGCCTACGGCACCTGCGGCGTCAAGGTCTGGATCTTCAAGGGCGAGATCCTTGAGCACGATCCGATGGCCTCCGAGCGCCGCGCGGTCGAGGGCGACGGGACCAATCAGGGCGGCGGACGCCGCGAGCGCGAGCGCGGCCGCGCCGCCTAACGGCGCCGGTCGGGTCTTGGACAGAAGCAAAGAGCGAGAGAAGAGATGCTGCAACCGAAGCGAACGAAGTTCCGCAAGCAGCACAAGGGCCGGATCCACGGCACCGCCAAGGGCGGTACGGATCTCAACTTCGGCGCCTTCGGCCTCAAGGCCGTCGAGCCGGAGCGGGTGACCGCGCGCCAGATCGAGGCGGCCCGTCGTGCCATGACCCGTCACATGAAGCGTGCGGGCCGTGTTTGGATCAGGATCTTCCCGGACGTGCCGGTTTCGTCGAAGCCGACCGAAGTCCGCATGGGTAAGGGTAAGGGTTCGCCGGACTATTGGGCCTGCAAGGTCAAGCCCGGTCGGATCATGTTCGAAATCGACGGCGTGCCGGAAGATACGGCGCGCGAGGCGATGCGCCTTGCGGCAGCGAAGCTGCCGATCAAGTGCCGCTTCGTCCAGCGTATCGCCGACTGAGGCGCGACCAGGAGACTAGTGCCATGAAGGCGACAGACGTTCGGGCAAAGACCATGGACGAGCTGGGAACGGAGCTCGAGAGCCTGAAGAAGGAGCAGTTCAACCTGCGCTTTCAGCGGGCCACCGGCCAGCTTGAGAACACGGCGCGGGTTCGCCAGGTGCGCCGCGACATCGCCCGCATCCAGACTATCATGCGCGAGAAGCGCGTGGCGACAAGCGCGTAAGGAGATCGAAATGCCGAAACGCGTTCTGCAGGGCGTCGTGGTCAGCGACGCCAACGAAAAGACGGTGACGGTTCGTGTGGAGCGCCGCTTCACGCATCCGCTCTACAAGAAGACCGTTCGTCGCTCGAAGAAGTATCGGGCGCATGACGAGACCAACGCGCACAAGGTCGGGGACACCGTCCTCATCCAGGAATGCGCGCCGATCTCGAAGACCAAAACCTGGACCGTTGTCGAAGGGTCGACCGCGGACTGACGTGACTTCCGGCGTCCGGTGTCGGGCGCGGTGAAAGAAGAATAAGGCGGCCAGTCATGATTCAGATGCAAACAAACCTCGACGTGGCGGACAATTCCGGCGCCCGTCGTGTCATGTGCATCAAGGTGCTCGGCGGCTCGAAGCGGAAATATGCCAGCGTCGGCGACATCATCGTCGTCAGCGTCAAGGAGGCCAATCCGCGCGGCCGCGTCAAGAAGGGCGACGTGATGAAAGCGGTCGTTGTGCGCACGGCGAAGGATATCCGCCGGCCCGACGGCTCCGTGATCCGGTTCGACCGCAATGCGGCCGTGCTGGTCAACAACAACAAGGAACCGATCGGGACCCGTATCTTCGGCCCGGTTCCGCGTGAACTGCGTGCGAAGAACCACATGAAGGTGATCTCGCTCGCGCCGGAGGTTTTGTAATGGCCGCCAAGATCAAGAAGGGCGACACTGTCGTCGTGCTCACCGGCCGTGACAAGGGCAAGACCGGTGAAATTGTCCGCATGCTGCCGGATGAGAACAAGGCTGTGGTGCGTGGCGTGAATGTGGTTCGTCGCCACCAGCGCCAGACCGCCCAGTCGGAAGGTGGCATCGTTTCGAAGGAGCTGCCGGTTCACGTGTCGAACCTGGCGCTTGCCGACCCCAAGGATGGCAAGCCGACGCGCGTCGGGTTCCAGATCAAGGAAGACGGCACCAAGGTGCGCGTGGCCAAGCGTTCGGGGGATCTGATCGATGGCTGAGACCAAGACCGCTCCGCGGCTGAAGACGGAATATCTGGAAAAGATCCGTCCGGCCCTGCAGGAGAAGTTCAACTACAAGAACCCGATGCAGATCCCGACGCTTGAGAAGATCGTTCTCAACATGGGCGTGGGCGAAGCCGTCGCGGACAGCAAGAAGGCGAAGATCGCCGCCGAGGACCTGGCGATGATCGCCGGTCAGAAGCCGGTGATCACCCGCGCTCGCAAGTCCATCGCCACCTTCAAGGTGCGCGAGGGCATGCCGCTCGGCGCCAAGGTCACGCTGCGCGGCGAGCGCATGTACGAGTTCCTGGACCGCCTGATCACCATCGCGCTGCCGCGCGTTCGTGACTTCCGCGGCCTGAACGCGAAGAGCTTCGACGGGCGTGGCAACTATGCCATGGGCATCAAGGAGCACATCGTGTTCCCGGAGATCAATTACGACAAGGTTGACCAGATCTGGGGCCTTGACGTGATCGTGTGCACGTCTGCGGACAATGATGACGAGGCGCGCGAGCTTCTGCGCGCGTTCAACTTCCCGTTCCGTAAGTAAACGGGAAAGAACGAGGACAGACGATGGCGAAGAAGAGCGCGATCGAGAAGAACAAGCGGCGCGAGCGGCTCGTTAAAAAGTATGCCGAGAAGCGCGCGGCGCTGAAGGCTGTGGCGAAGGACGAGAGCCTGTCGCTTGAGGAGCGTTATACGGCGCGCCTCAAGCTGTCGAAGCTCCCGCGCAACTCCGCGGAAATCCGCCTGCGCAACCGGTGTGAAGTCACCGGCCGCCCGCGCGGCTATTACCGCAAGCTGAAGATGTCGCGCGTTGCGCTTCGCGAGCTGGGCTCCAAGGGTTTGGTCCCGGGCCTCGTGAAGTCGAGCTGGTAAGGAGACGGTCCGATGGCGATTTCCGATCCCTTGGGCGATATGCTCACCCGGATCCGCAACGCTCAGATGCGGCGCAAGAGCAAGGTCTCGACGCCCGCTTCGAAGCTGCGCGAACATGTGCTCGACGTTTTGGTCGCGGAAGGGTATATCCGCGGCTATTCGACGGTCGAGTTCGAGGGCGGCAAGTCCGAGCTCGAGATCGAGCTGAAGTATTTCGACGGCGAGCCCGTGATCCGCTCCATCGAGCGTGTCTCCAAGCCGGGCCGGCGGGTGTATTCCTCGGTGAAGAATATCCCGCGCGTCGCGAACGGTCTGGGTGTTTCGATCCTCTCCACGCCGCGTGGCGTGATGGCGGATCACGATGCCCGTGAACAGAATGTGGGTGGCGAGGTTCTCTGCCGCATCTTCTGATGCGGCAGTCTCTGCCCGGCAAGTGAACTGGACAGGTTGGTCATATGTCTCGAATTGGCAAGAAGCCAGTCCCCGTGCCTAGCGGGGTAACGGCAACGATCAACGGTCAGACGGTTGAGGTCAAGGGCCCGAAGGGAGAGCTTTCCTTCGTGCTCAACAGCCTCGTTCTGGCCGAAATGAGTGACGACGGCATCTCGGTGAAGATGCGCGAGGACAGCAAGCCTGCGCGCGCCATGTGGGGCATGTCCCGCACGATGATCGAGAACCTGGTGACGGGCGTCAGCAAGGGGTTCGAGCGGAAGCTCGAGATCACCGGCGTCGGTTACCGTGCCCAGGTGCAGGGCAAGAACCTGCAGCTCGCGCTCGGGTTCTCCCATGACGTGGTCTACGCGATGCCCGAGGGCATCGAGGCCGTTTGCCCGAAGCCGACGGAGATCGTCATCACAGGCATCGACAAGCAGCGCGTTGGCCAGGTTGCGGCGGAAATCCGCAAGTACAGGCCGCCGGAGCCCTACAAGGGCAAGGGCATTCGCTTTGCGGGCGAGTATATCGTCCGTAAGGAAGGCAAGAAGAAGTAACGGACCGGATCATGGCGAAGACAAACAATGGCTTCGAACGTCGCCGCGACCGCGTCCGTCGTTCGATCAAGAAGGTTATGAACGGCCGTCCGCGTCTGTCGGTGCACCGTTCGTCCAAGCAGATCTATGCTCAGATCATCGACGACGTGCAGGGTCACACCCTGGCGTCCGCCTCGACGGTCGAGAAGGATCTTCGTGGCACGCTGAAGACCGGCGGCAACATCTCGGCTGCGGCCGAGGTCGGCAAGCTCATCGCGGAGCGGGCCAAGGCTGCTGGCGTCACCCAGGTCGTGTTCGACCGTGGCGGCTACATGTACCACGGGCGGGTCAAGGCTCTGGCCGAGGCCGCGCGCGAGGGCGGACTGGAATTCTGATCGTCGTCAAGACGCTCACAGACAAACGGAAGCGAATATTATGGCGAGACAGGATACACGGGAGCGCGGTGGCGATCGCGCCGAGCGCGACAGCGAGTTTGTCGACAAGCTCGTGCACATCAACCGCGTCGCCAAGGTCGTGAAGGGCGGACGCCGCTTCGGATTTGCCGCACTCGTCGTGGTCGGCGACCAGAAGGGCCGCGTCGGCTTCGGTCACGGCAAGGCGCGTGAGGTGCCGGAGGCGATCCGCAAGGCGACCGAGGCCGCCAAGCGCTCGATGATCCGCGTGGCTCTGCGCGAAGGCCGCACTCTGCATCATGACGTCAATGGCCGTCATGGTGCCGGCAAGGTCGTGCTGCGTGCGGCTCCGGCCGGTACCGGCATCATCGCCGGCGGTCCGATGCGCGCCGTGTTCGAGACGCTCGGCGTCCAGGACGTGGTGGCGAAGTCGCTCGGCTCGGCGAACCCCTACAACATGGTGCGCGCCACCTTCGAGGCCCTGAAGCAGGAGGACAGCCCGCGCTCGGTCGCTGCCCGCCGCGGCCTCAAGGTTTCGCAGATCCAGTCGCGTCGCCGCGACATCGACGACAGCGTTCCGGCCGCCGAGGCTTGAACCCGGCGATTGCCGACCCCAGCTTGAGAAAGGCTTGGTTCCATGGCGAACGAAAAGACCGTCACGGTCGAGCAGGTGGGTAGCCCGATCCGGCGCCCGAAGGACCAGCGGGCGACGCTCGTCGGTCTTGGTCTGAACAAGATGCACCGCCGCTCGACGCTGAAGGATACCCCGGAAGTGCGCGGCATGATCCGGAAGGTTCAGCACCTCGTGCGCGTCGTCGAAGACGCGTAAGGGATGCGGGGAGACATACGATGAAACTGAATGAACTCCGGGACAATCCGGGTGCCACGAAGGACCGCATGCGCGTCGGTCGTGGTATCGGTTCGGGCAAGGGCAAGACCGGTGG
The DNA here is from genome assembly GCF_900185725.1 of Stappia sp. TSB10P1A. Classification (GTDB taxonomy): domain Bacteria; phylum Pseudomonadota; class Alphaproteobacteria; order Rhizobiales; family Stappiaceae; genus Stappia. Next base: position 183,509 of record NZ_FYAU01000013.1, read on the forward strand.
CCGTGGCGTCAAGGGTCAGAAGTCCCGCTCGGGCGTTGCCATCAAGGGCTTCGAGGGCGGCCAGATGCCGCTGCATCGTCGCCTGCCGAAGCGCGGCTTCACCAACATCTTCGCCAAGTCGTTCAACGCGGTCTCGCTTGCCCGCGTCCAGACCGCGATCGATGCCGGCAAGCTCGATGCTTCCCAGACCGTGACGGCCGAGGCCCTCAAGGCCGCCGGCGTCATCCGCCGCGTCAAGGACGGTGTCCGCCTGCTCGCCGATGGCGAGCTGAAGGCGGGAGTGACCTTCGAGGTCGCCGGTGCCTCCAAGAACGCGCTTGCCGCGGTCGAGAAGGCCGGCGGCAAGGTCACGATTATCGGAGCCCAGGCTGAATAAGCCTGGGTTTTCCCACGTCAGATTGCTCGAGAATTGACCGGAGCCCGGAATGGCATCTGCTGCCGAACAGCTAGCGGCTAATCTGAATTTTTCAGCTTTCGCCAAAGCCGAGGAATTGAAGAAGCGTATCTGGTTCACACTGGGTGCGCTTCTTGTGTATCGGTTCGGCACTTACGTGCCGCTTCCGGGAATCAACCCGGAGGCGTTCGCGCAGGCCTTCGGCCAGGCGCAGCAGGGCATCGTCGGACTGTTCAATATGTTTTCCGGTGGTGCCGTGGAGCGCATGGCGATCCTCGCGCTCGGCATCATGCCCTACATTTCCGCCTCGATCATCATTCAGCTTCTGACCTCCGTCGTGCCGACGCTGGAGCAGTTGAAGAAGGAAGGCGAGCAGGGACGCAAGGTCATCAACCAGTACACCCGTTACGGCACGGTGCTGCTGGCGACCTTCCAGGCCTATGGCATCGCCATCGGCCTTGAGAGCGCCACCAATGTGGTGGTGGATCCGGGCTGGTTCTTCCGTGCCTCGGCGGTCATCACCCTGGTCGGCGGCACCATGTTCCTGATGTGGCTCGGCGAGCAGATCACTGCGCGCGGCATCGGCAACGGCATTTCGCTGATCATCTTCGCGGGCATTGTCGCGGGTCTTCCCTCGGCGGTCGCCTCGACGCTCGAACTCGGCCGCCAGGGCGCGCTCGCGACCCCGATCATCATCGGCATCATCCTGCTGTCGATCGTCGTGATCGCGCTGATCGTGTTCATGGAGCGGGCGCAGCGCCGGCTCTTGATCCAGTACCCGAAGCGCAATGTCGGCAACCGGATGTTCGAGGGCAACACCTCGTTCCTGCCGCTGAAGCTGAACACCGCCGGCGTCATTCCGCCGATCTTCGCCTCGTCGCTGCTGCTGGTTCCCGCGACCCTGTCGGGCCTTGGCACCACTGGCGACGCGGAGAGCTGGCTGACCTGGATTACCGCGCTGCTCGGCCATGGCCAGCCGCTCTACATGCTGCTCTATGCGGCGCTGATCGTGTTCTTCTGCTTCTTCTACACCGCGATCGTGTTCAACCCGTCCGACACGGCCGACAATCTGAAGAAGCATGGCGGCTTCATTCCGGGCTTCCGTCCGGGCGAGCGGACGGCCCAGTACATCGACTATGTGCTCACTCGCATCACCGTGGTCGGCGCCATCTACATTGTCCTGGTCTGTCTATTACCCGAATTCCTCATTTCCGCGACCGGCGTTCCGTTCTACTTCGGAGGCACCTCGCTGCTGATCATCGTCAGCGTGACCATGGATACGGTTTCCCAGATCCAGGGCCATCTGCTCGCGCATCAGTACGAAGGCCTTGTCAAGAAGGCGAAACTCAGGGGGAAGCGCAGATGAGGTTGATTTTTCTCGGGCCGCCGGGTGCCGGCAAGGGAACGCAGGCCGCACGGCTGGTCGAGAAGTACGGAATTCCGCAGCTCTCCACCGGCGACATGCTGAGGGCGGCGGTTGCCGCCGGCACGCCGGTCGGGCTGCAGGCCAAGGCGGTGATGGATGCCGGCGGTCTGGTCTCCGACGAGATCGTCATCGGCATCGTCGCCGACCGGATCGAGGAAGCCGACGCGCAGAAGGGGTTCATCCTCGACGGGTTTCCGCGCACGGTCGCCCAGGCCGAGGCGCTGGACCAGATGCTGGCCGGCAAGGGGCTGAAGCTCGACATGGTGCTGGAGCTCGAGGTCGACCAGTCGATCCTCGTCGACCGCATCATGAAGCGCGCGGACGATGCACGGGCCGCCGGACAGCCGGTGCGCAAGGACGACGATCCGGACGTCTTCAAGCAGCGGCTCGAGGCGTACAACCGCGACACCGCGGTGGTGGCTCCCTACTATCGCGGCCGCGGGCAACTTGTGGCCATCGACGGCATGAAGCCGATCGAAGACGTCTCGGCGCAGATCGATTCCGCGCTTGACGCCGTGGCGGCGGCGGGCTAAGGCTCGCGGCTCCAGCCAAACGCTTGCATCCGCGCCGCGTGACACACGCGGCACGGATGCGTTTGTGCATTTCCCCCGCAAGGGCCGGGCTCCACCGGACGCGGGGACAACCCGGCGCCGTTCCAGGGATGGGACGCGCCATTAACATGGAGACGGCAGTGGCCCGTATCGCAGGTGTAAACATCCCGACCAACAAGCGCGTCGTCATCGCGCTTCAGTACATTCACGGCATCGGCTCGAAGTTCGCGCAGGAGATCATCGAGAAGGTGAACATCGCGCCCGAGCGTCGCGTCAACGAGCTGTCGGACGCCGACGTGCTCGCGATCCGCGAGACGATCGACCGCGACTACATCGTCGAGGGCGACCTGCGCCGCGAGACGGCCATGAACATCAAGCGTCTGATGGACCTCGGCTGCTATCGCGGCCTGCGCCATCGTCGCGGTCTTCCGGTGCGCGGCCAGCGTACCCATACGAACGCCCGTACCCGCAAGGGTCCGGCGAAGCCGATTGCCGGTAAGAAGAAGTAATCTCACTGGCAATCAGGCCCGGTGGAGCCGCCGAACTACGGCGGTGACGAGATCGACCAAAGGACAAAGACATGGCTAAAGACACCACGCGCGTCCGCCGCCGCGAGCGAAAGAACATTTCCTCCGGCGTGGCGCATGTGAACTCCACGTTCAACAACACGATGATCACCATCACCGACGCACAGGGCAATGCGATCTCCTGGTCGTCCGCCGGTGCGATGGGCTTCAAGGGCTCGCGCAAGTCGACCCCGTACGCGGCCCAGGTCGCGGCCGAGGACGCTGCCCGCAAGGCGGCCGAGCACGGCATGCGCACCCTTGAGGTCGAGGTTCGCGGTCCCGGTTCGGGGCGCGAGTCCGCGCTGCGTGCCCTGCAGGCCGCCGGCTTCATGGTGACGTCGATCCGCGACGTGACGCCGATCCCGCACAACGGGTGCCGTCCGCGCAAGCGCCGCCGCGTCTGACGCTCAGCCGCACATCGTTCATTCCCATGGCACAGCATGGCCGGCCCTCAAGGCCGGCGGGACAGCCGGAGGAAAAGACTTGAGCATTCACAAAAACTGGCAGGAACTGATCAAGCCGAACAAGCTCGAGGTGAAGCCTGGCCACGACCCGCGTGTCGTCGGCACGGTCGTCGCCGAGCCGCTTGAGCGTGGCTTCGGTCTGACGCTGGGCAATGCCCTGCGCCGCGTGCTGCTGTCCTCGCTCCAGGGCGCGGCGGTGACGGCGGTGCAGATCGACGGCGTTCTGCACGAGTTCTCGTCCATTCCGGGCGTGCGGGAGGATGTCACCGACATCGTCCTCAACATCAAGGAAATCGCGCTGCGCATGCAGGGCGAGGGCCCCAAGCGCATGGTCGTGCGCAAGCAGGGTCCGGGCGTGGTGACGGCTGGCGACATCCAGACGGTCGGCGACATCGAGGTTCTCAACCCCGATCTCGTCCTTTGCACCCTCGACGAGGGCGCGGAGATCCGCATGGAGTTCACGGTCAACACCGGCAAGGGCTACGTGCCGGCGGAGCGCAACCGTCCGGAAGACGCGCCGATCGGGCTCATCCCGGTCGACAGCCTCTATTCCCCGGTCAAGAAGGTCTCCTACAAGGTCGAGAACACCCGCGAGGGCCAGGTTCTCGACTATGACAAGCTGACCTTGACCGTGGAGACCGACGGCTCGGTGTCTCCGGAGGATTCCGTCGCATTCGCAGCGCGCATCCTGCAGGACCAGCTCTCGATCTTCGTCAACTTCGAGGAGCCGCGTCGCGAGGTGAAGGAGGACATCGTCCCCGAACTCGCGTTCAACCCGGCGCTTCTGAAGAAGGTGGACGAGCTGGAGCTGTCGGTGCGTTCGGCCAACTGCCTGAAGAACGACAATATCGTGTATATTGGCGATCTCATTCAGAAGACCGAGGCGGAGATGCTGCGCACGCCGAACTTCGGCCGCAAGTCGCTCAACGAGATCAAGGAAGTTCTCGCCCAGATGGGTCTCCATCTCGGCATGGACGTGGCCAACTGGCCGCCGGAGAACATCGACGAGCTCGCCAAGCGCTACGAGGATCATCAGTACTGATCGCGCGCAAGCGCGGTCTTCCAAGGGACCGGCGGCGGCACGCAAGAGACGTGACCGCCAGAGAAAAAGGAGAGAGCCATGCGCCACGGCAATCGCGGCCGCAAGCTCAACCGGACATCCAGCCATCGCAAGGCGATGTTTGCCAACATGTCCGCATCGCTGATTGAGCATGAGCAGATCGTGACGACCCTCCCGAAGGCCAAGGAACTGCGGCCGATCGTGGAAAAGCTCGTCACCCTGGGCAAGCGCGGCGACCTGCATGCCCGCCGTCAGGCGATCGCGCAGATCCGTGACGTCGCCCTCGTTCGCAAGCTGTTCGACACGCTTGCCGAGCGCTACAAGGGCCGCAATGGCGGCTACACCCGCGTGCTGAAGGCCGGTTTCCGCTATGGCGACAACGCGCCGATGGCGGTGATCGAGTTCGTCGATCGCGACGTGGATGCCAAGGGCGCGGTCGACCGGGCGCGCACCGAGGCCGCCGAGGGCGCCGAAGCCGCGGCTTGATTTCGCGAGCGAACCTTCGCGTTCGCACACGAGACGGAAAGGCGGCCTTCGGGTCGCCTTTTTTGTTAGGTTTGGCTCGACAGTCTCCGGCGGGGCGTGAGTCGCTTTGGCCATGCCCGGCGCCGCCCAATCGGTGAGGATACCTGGGATGTCCGTCTCCACCCTTGCAGGCCGTGTGTCCGCCGTGCTTGCCACCGTTGTCTTCGTCGCCGCTTCCGGCCTGTCGGCGCCGCTCGCGCAGGAGCGCGTCGCCCCGCGCGATGCGGCCGAACTGCGGCTGTCCTTCGCGCCGGTGGTGCGCGAGGCCGCGCCCGCGGTCGTCAACGTCTATGCCAGCCGCACGGTGCAGAGCCGCCCGGTCTCTCCGTTCTTCGACGATCCGTTCTTCCGCCGCTTCTTCGGCGATCCGGGGCAGGATCTCGGGCGCCCGCGCGAGCGGGTGCAGTCCTCGCTCGGCTCCGGCGTCATCGTCTCCGCCGACGGCATCATCGTCACCAACAACCACGTGATCGCCGAAGCGGACGCGGTGCGGGTGGCGCTGTCCGACCGGCGCGAGTTCGATGCCGAGATCGTGCTCAAGGACGAGCGCACCGACCTTGCGATCCTGCGGGTGAGGGATGCCTCGCAGAGCTTCCCGCATATCGAGTTCGCCGATTCCGACACGCTGGAAGTTGGCGACGTGGTGCTGGCCATCGGCAATCCCTTCGGTGTCGGCCAGACCGTTACCCAGGGCATCGTCTCGGCGCTCGCGCGCACGCGGGTGGGCATCACCGACTACCAGTTCTTCATCCAGACGGATGCGGCGATCAATCCGGGCAATTCCGGCGGCGCGCTGGTCGACATGCAGGGGCGGCTCGTCGGCATCAATACGGCGATCTTCTCCCGCTCCGGCGGGTCCAACGGCATCGGCTTCGCCATTCCCTCCAACATGGTGCGGTTCGTCGTGCAGGCGGCGGAAAGCGACGGTCAGGTGCGGCGTCCCTGGCTCGGGGCGAGCCTGCAGAGCGTCAGCGCGGAGATCGCCGAGGCGCTTGGCCTCGACCGGCCGAGCGGCGTGCTGGTCACTGTCGTCGGCGCGGGGAGCCCGGCCGAGCGCGCAGGGCTGAAGGTCGGCGACCTGATCACCCATGTGGGCGAGGCCGAGGTGACGGACCCGGACAGTTTCGGCTACCGCTTCGCCACCCGGGCGCTCGGGACGAAGACCACGTTCACGGTGCTGCGGCCGCGCGGCAGGGTGACGCTGGAGGTGATGTTGGAGGCAGCGCCCGAGACCGTCCCGCGCGATGAACGCGAGATTTCGGATTACTCGCCCTTCGCCGGCGCGACGGTGATGAACCTGTCGCCGGCGGTGGCGGAGGAGCTGCGGCTCGACGGCTTCGACACCGGCGTCGTCATCTCGAAGGTCGCGCCGGGGTCGCCGGCGGCCCGTGTCGGCCTGCAGATCGGGGACGTGATCCAGACGATCAACGGCCGGGAGATCGACTCCAGCCGCACGCTGCAGCGCATCGCCGGCAGCGATCCGGGCGTGTGGCGCCTGGAGATCCGGCGCGGCGGCCGGGTGCTCAGGATAGCGCTCAGGGGCTGAGGCGAAAGGCGAAGGCAGAGCACTGCGATGAGCGATCTTTTCCAGTCCGCGGGACTTGGCGCGCAGACCCGGCGGCCGCTTGCCGATCGGCTGCGGCCGGCGCAGCTTTCCGACGTGGTCGGGCAGGATCACCTGCTCGGCCCGGACGGCGTGCTGACTCGCATGCTGGAGACCGGCACGCTCGGTTCGCTGATCTTCTGGGGACCGCCCGGCACCGGCAAGACCACGGTGGCGCGGCTGCTGGCGGCGGCGACGGACCTGCGCTTCGAGCAGATCTCGGCGATCTTCAGCGGCGTTGCCGAGTTGAAGAAAGTGTTCGAGGCGGCGCGCGCCGCGCGGCTGACGGGCAAGGCGACGCTGCTCTTCGTCGACGAGATCCACCGCTTCAACCGCGCCCAGCAAGACAGTTTCCTGCCCGTCATGGAGGACGGAACGGTGACGCTGGTCGGCGCCACCACCGAAAATCCGAGCTTCGAGCTCAACGCCGCGTTGCTGTCGCGGGCGCATGTGCTCACTTTCCGCACGCTCGATGCCGAGGCGCTGGAGAAGCTGCTCGCCCGTGCCGAGGCGGAGGAGGGGCGCCCGCTGCCGCTCGACGAGGGCGCACGCGCCGCGCTGCTGCGCATGGCCGATGGCGACGGGCGAGCGGCGCTGACGCTGGCCGAGGATGTCTGGCGCGCCGCGCGCGGCGGGGAGGTTTTCGATGCCACGCGGCTGCAGGAACTCGTGCAGCGTCGCGCGCCGGTCTACGACAAGTCGCGCGACGGCCACTACAATCTGATCTCGGCGCTGCATAAATCCGTGCGCGGCTCCGATCCCGATGCCGCGCTCTACTGGTTCTGCCGCATGCTGGACGGCGGCGAGGATCCGATGTTCCTGGCCCGGCGGCTGATCCGCATGGCGGTGGAGGATATCGGCCTTGCCGACCCCCATGCGCTGATCCAGGCCAATGCGGCGCGCGATGCCTATCATATGCTGGGCTCGCCGGAGGGCGAACTGGCGCTGGCGCAGGCGGTTGTCTATCTGGCGACGGCGCCGAAGTCGAACGGCGCCTATGTCGCCTACAAGGCGGCGATGCGCGCGGCCAAGCAGCATGGCTCGCTGCCGCCACCCAAGCACATCCTCAACGCGCCGACCAAGCTGATGAAGTCGGAAGGCTATGGCGAGGGCTATGCCTATGACCACGACCAGCAGGACGCTTTCTCGGGACAGGACTATTTTCCCGAGGCGATGGGACGCCAGCGCTTCTACGATCCGCCGGAGCGGGGCTTCGAGCGCGAGATCCGCAAGCGCCTCGACTATTGGGACAAGCTGAGGCGGGAGCGCGGCGGGCGCTCCTGAGGTTGCCCATTGCGCTTTGCGGCGAACGGGCGGAGCATGGAAGCGGGGTCTGTCCGGGACGGTCCATGAAACAGATCGAGTTGCGTCTGGCGCTGGTGCTCTATGGCGGGGTTTCCCTCGCCGTTTACATGCATGGCATTACGCGGGAATTCTTGAACCTGGTGCGGGCCTCACGCCGCCTGGAGGCGCGGGGCGGCGTGCCCGCGCCGCCGTCGGTGGACGGGCAGGGCGGCAGCGCGCAGGCCTATGAGCGGTTTCTGGCGCTGTTCGCGCCGGCGCTGGACCTGCGCATCGTCGTCGATGTCATCGCTGGTGCGTCGGCCGGCGGCGTCAACGGCGTGATGCTGGCGCGGGCGCTCGCCCACAACCTGTCGCTCGACAGCCACCGCGATCTGTGGCTGGAAAATGCCGATGTGATGCGGCTGTCGAACGAGCCGGTCGGCCTCAGCCGCTATCTCAAGGGCTCCATCGCCCCCGTGCTCGACCGGCTGGTCAGCATGGCGCTGAAATCCGAGCTCGGCGATCCGGAGACGCGCACCAAGCTGCGCCAGTTCATGCAGGCACGCTGGTTCACCCCGCCCTTTTCCGGCGAGCGCTATGTCGGCTGGATGCTGGATGCCGCGAAGGGGATGCGCCCCGATACGTCAGCCGGTGCCGCGCCGACCTTGATCCCGCAGGGGCAGTCGCTCGACCTGTTCGTCACCGTCACGGATTTCCATGGCGCCCGCCGCCGCTTCGCCATCGACGATCCGGTGGAGGTGGAGGAGACGGAGCACCGGCTGATCCTGCGCTATTCCGCCAGCAGCCGGGGCAACGGCAATCTCGTTTCCGACTTCACCGACGCGCGCATTCCCGATCTCGTGTTCTCGGCCCGCGCCACCTCCGCCTTTCCCGGAGCCTTTCCGCCGATGACGGTCGGTGAGATGGACCGGGTCCTGAAGGCGCGCGGCGAGACCTGGCCGCTGCGCGGCATCTTCCTGCACCGGGCCTTCGGCAAGGGGCAGGGGGCTCCCGAGAGCCGCATTCTGGTCGATGGCAGCGTGGTGATGAACAAGCCGTTCCAGCCGGTGATCGAGGCGATCGCCGGGCGGCCGGCGGCGCGCGAGGTGGTGCGGCGCATCGTCTATGTCGATCCGCTGGCCAATGTGCTTGGCCGGCGCGAGGAGGTTGATGCGGCAGCGAACGGCCAGGGTGGTGAGGTGGCGGCCGAGGAGGGCTCGCTCCCCGGCTTCTTCCGGGTCATCCTTGCCTCGCTCGCCCATATTCCCCGCAACGAGCCGATCGGCGACGCGCTGGAGCAGGTGCAGGACTACAATCGCGACGTCCGCCAGGTGAGCGAAGTGATCGCGGCCGCCGAGCCGGTCGTCGAGCGGGAGGTCGGCTCGATCCTGCGGACCGATCTCGACCGGCCGATGACGGTTCCCGAACTCACCCGCTGCCGGATGCTGGCGAACCAGCGCGCCCATGCCTCGGCCGGCTATGCCTATCACGGCTATCAGCGGCTGAAGCTTGCGGGCGTCGTCGCGCGGATCTCCGACCTTCTGGCGCAACTGGCGACGGCGCGGGCCGGCACCGTCGGCGGTACGGTGGTCAGCCCGCGCGACTGCGAGACCCGGATCGAGGCCTGGCTTGCCAGCCAGCATGCCGAGGCGGGGCTGGGGCACGAGGGGGTGGAAGGTCCGACGCCGCAGCCGATCATCCGCTTCCTGCGCGGCCTCGATGTGGATTACCGCGTCCGCCGCCTGCGCTTCGTGATCCGCCGGCTCAACCGGCTCTATCGCGCCGCCGGGGCGGAAATGGAGCTGCGTCCGGCAGAGATGGACGAGCTCAAGAGCACGCTCTACGAGCAGCTCGATCATCTCGGCCAGCGCTGCCTTGTCAGCTTCTATGGCGCCGAGACGGCGGAGGCGGCCGCCCGGCTCGCCGCATCCGATCCGGGCGACATCGAGACGGTCGGCCAGGTGCTGGAGGATCTTGCGAGCCGCATGGGTCTTGCCGATCTCGACCGGCTTTGCGACGACGCCTTCTCGGTGATGGCTTACAGCTACCTGCCGCCGCCGCTGCGCCTGCCGCTTGTCGCCGCCTATATCGGTTTCGCCTTCTACGACCTGGTGACGCTGCCGGTGCTGCGCCGGCTCGCCAGCACGGAGTACAACGAGATCCTGATCGACCGGATCAGCCCGTCGGACCCGCATTCGTTGCGCCCCGAGGGGGTGAAGCTCAAGGGCAACAACCTCAATGCCTTCGGCGCCTTCTTCAATCGGCGCTGGCGCGAGCACGACTATCTGTGGGGCCGGCTGTCCGCTGCCGACCGGCTGATGACCATGGCGACCCGCGCCGCCGCGCCGATCACCAGCGTCGACCCGCAGGCGCTTGCCGCTGTTCGGCGGGAGGTGTTCCTGGCGATCCTGCGCGAGGAAGACGGGCGGCTGCTGGCCGATCCCAAGCTGGTGCCGGACCTGCTGGCGGAGGTGGAGAAGGCGCTGAAGGAGGGAGAGACCGTCGCTGCGGAGAATGTCAGCCCGCTGTCCGCGTCCGTGTGATCTCGACGCTGACGCGGCCGGCGGCGATCGGCAGCGGCGCGCCGGGCTTGTGCACCCGCACGCTGACCTCCCGGATCCGCTCGTCCGCCGCAAGCACGGCCTCGGCAATGGCGCCGGCCAGCCGCTCGATCAGCTTGAAGCGGGACCCGGTCACCACCTTCTCGATGGTGCGGGTCAGCGTCGCGTAGCAGACCGTCTCCTCGTAGCGGTCGCTGAGCGAGGGCGCGGTGAGGTCGAGCCGGCAGGTCAGGTCGACGACGAAACGCTGGCCGAGCCGCGCCTCCTCCTCGTGCAGCCCGTGAAAGGCATAGAAGGCAAGATCCTGGAGGTGGATGGCGTCCATGGCGGGCTCGCTGGTCTGAGGCGACCCGAGCGGGCCACCGGGGAGTGTCGCCGGCATCGGTAGGCCAGCCGGCCGGCAAGCGCAATCGCCGAAACGGCGCGGCGCGGTACCAATGCGTCGTGCCTGACGCGGCCGCGCGGCACGGGCGGTTCGATCAGGGGGCGGGAACCGTCACCGTCGGACCGAACCGCTCCTCGAAACAGCGCCGCAGGACGATGTCGACATCTTCGAGCGTCACCGGCAGGCCAAGATCGACGAGGCTCGTCACGCCGTGTTCGGTCACGCCGCAAGGCACGATGCCGGAGAAATGCTCCAGGTCCGGCTCGACATTGAGCGACAGGCCGTGAAAGCTCACCCACTTGCGCATGCGGATGCCGATGGCGGCGATCTTGTCCTCGCGGGTGGCGCCCTTGTCGGGGCGCCGCACCCATACGCCGACCCGGTCCTCGCGCCGTTCGCCGCGCACATGATGCTCCCACAAGGTGCCGATCACCCAGTCCTCCATGGCGGCGACGAAGGCGCGCACGTCCGGCCGGCGGCGCTTGAGGTCGAGCATCACATAGGCGACCCGCTGGCCCGGACCGTGATAGGTGAACTGGCCGCCGCGCCCGGTCTTGTGGACGGGGAAGCGGTCGGGGGCGATCAGGTCCTGCGGCTTGGCGCTGGTGCCGGCGGTGTAGAGGGCGGGGTGTTCCAGCAGCCAGACCCGCTCGGCCAGCGTGCCCTCGGCGATGCCGGCGACCCGTCGTTCCATCTCCTCCAGGGCAGCCTCATAGGCGATCGGAGCATCGCTCACCGCCCATTCGACGGGCGGCGAGCCGGCAGGGGACAGGAAGGAACCGGCGAGGTCCGCGCGCTCTGTCATTTTGCAAGTCCGTTAGGGGTTTGTTAACCAGACGCCGGCCAAGGTCAGCCTTGGGGGGTTCGGTTCGGGCCCGTATAGAATGAAGCTGACGGGATTGCCAAGCGTCATCGGTCCGGTGGTCATATGGGTACGTTCGATAATATTTCCATCGAGATCTCCGTGGTTCTCGGCAAGGCCGAGATGCCGATCCACCAGTTGCTGCGGATGGGCCGCGGCGCGGTGATCGAGCTGATGTCTCGTGAGGAGGACGATGTCCAGATCCTCGCCAACAACATTCCCATCGCCCGCGGACAGGTCGTGCTGCAGGGCGAGCGAGTGGGCGTTTCCATCACCGAGGTCCTGATGCGCCCGCCCGAGGCGCGCCCTGCCAGGATGACCGGGGCGCTCTGATTTCTCTCGCCGGCGCCGACGTATCTTTCCTTTGTGAATATCCCTTCGCAAAGCGCTTGCGCGGGAAAAACCTATTTGCTAGACGAGGGCTCCGCCGGGCCGATGGAGCGTGGCGGGAACGACAAGCGGTCGTGGCGGAATTGGTAGACGCGCAGCGTTGAGGTCGCTGTGGGGTAAAACCCGTGGAAGTTCGAGTCTTCTCGACCGCACCAAAAAAAGAACCCGGCAACCTGCCGGGTTTTTTTGTGTCTATTTTTGCTCGGAAATGCATACGGACAGACAAGCCCTGCCTGATTTTTGCCGTCTGTGGCTGCGAATTCTGCTGTTGCGGCGCAGCGGCGCGGCGTTTCCCATGTTAGGACTGTCTGGCACGCCGTTCCTTCGGGAAAGGTGAGGAGTTTCATTCTGCCGGCGGCCAGGGCGCAGCACGCGGCAGGGCGAGAAGGGGGGCACTGACATGACCGAGAGCGACCATGTCGACAATCCCGAGACCGTCGAGATCCCTCCCGTGCGTGACGAGGACGGGCGCATCAATGCCGATTTCCTGGCGCTGATCGAAGCCGGTATCGCCGCCCAGGACGCGCCGGCGCTGATCGGCCTTGCCGGCGACCTGCACGAGGCGGATGTCGCCGACCTCATCGAATCGCTGCCGGCCGACCAGCGGGTGCCATTGGTGCGCCTGCTTGGCGACGAGTTCGATTATGCCACCTTGACCGAGCTGGACGAGGCCGTCCGCCTCGGCATCCTCGAGGGACTGCCCAACGACACGCTGGCGGAAGGCATCGGCGAGCTCGATTCGGACGATGCGGTCTACATCCTGGAAGACCTCGACGCCGAGGACCAGGCGGCGATTCTCGACCAGCTTCCCTATTCCGACCGCATCCAGTTGCAGCGCTCGCTCGATTATCCCGAGGAGTCTGCCGGCCGTCTGATGCAGACGGATTTCATTGCGGTGCCGGCGTTCTGGAGCGTCGGCCAGACGATCGATCACATGCGCGAGACGGAGGATCTGCCGGACACGTTCTACGAGATCTTCGTGGTCGACCCCGGGTTCCGCCTGATCGGCTCGGTACCGCTCGACAAGATCCTGCGCACCAAGCGCGAGACGAAGATCTCCGACATCATGACGGAGGAGCCGCAGACCTTCCGCGCCACCGACGACCGGGAGGAGGTGGCGCGTGCCTTCGAGCGCTACAACCTCGTCTCGGCGCCGGCTGTCGACGATGCCGGGCGGCTGGTCGGCATGCTGATGATCGACGACATCGTCGACGTCATCCAGGAAGAGGCCGAGGAGGATCTGCGCGGCCTCGCCGGTCTCGGCGACGAGGAGATCTCGGACACCGTCATCGTGACGTCGCGCTCGCGCCTGACCTGGCTGCTCGTCAACCTGTGCACGGCCGCCCTCGCGGCCTCGGTGATCTCGCTCTTCGAGGGACCGATCGAGGCGATGGTGGCGCTCGCCGTGCTGATGCCGATCGTCGCCTCGATGGGCGGCAATGCCGGCACCCAGGCGATGACCGTGGCGGTGCGCGCCATCGCCACCCGCGAGCTGACCGAACGCAACATGCTGCGGGTGCTGCGCCGCGAGGTGCTCGTCGCCCTGCTCAACGGCATGACGCTCGCCGTTTTGCTGGGCTCCGGCGCGGCGTTCTGGTCGGGCAACAGCGGCCTCGGCCTCGTCATCGCCATGGCGATCATTATCAACATGTTTTTCGCCGGCCTGGCCGGGTTGCTCATTCCCGTGGTGCTGGAGAAGCTCGGGGTCGATCCGGCCATCGCCTCCAGCGTGTTCGTCACCACCGTGACCGACGTGGTCGGCTTCTTCGCCTTTCTCGGCATCGCCGCGCTCTGGTTCGGCTTGCCGCTTTGAGGCAAGGTGCGGCGGCATAAGACTGAAAGGGAATCGTCATGCCGACACCGCCGCCGCTACAGGGCATTCTGGAAACCGCCGTCTATGTCGACGATCTCGAAAAGGCGCATGCCTTCTATGCCGGCGTCGTCGGTCTGGAGCGCATGCTGGAGACCGACCGGCTCTATGCCTATGACACCGGTCCCGGAGAGACGTTGCTGGTCTTCGCGCGCGGGCAGACCGCGGAGGATACCGTGACCGACGGCGGCGTCATTCCCGGCCATCACAGCGAGGGACCGGGCCACTTCGCCTTCCGCATCGCCGCCGACCAGCTTGGTCCGTGGCGGTCGCATCTTGCCGCCTGCGGCGTTGCCCTTCGCAGCGAGGTGACCTGGCCGGCGGGCGGCACCAGCCTTTATGTCGACGACCCGGACGGCAATGTGGTGGAGTTCGCCGCGCCGCCGCTCTGGGCGAATTTCATGGGGTAGAGCCCTTTCGGCCAATTCGGAGCCATTCTGACGGAGCGATTTTGTGACAAGGTCAAGCAAAGACACGCAGGCCGTATCTGGATACGGACAAGGGGCTTTGCGCCGGAATTGGGGCAAAATCGCCCGTCCCGCAGGGCTTCCGATTGGCGGGCGCCCTACGCCGATCCGATCTTGCCCGATGCTACGGCATCGCGCGGCGACCGTTTCGACGCCGGATCGCCGCTCCAATCGAGAAGCAGAATTGACTGCGAATTGGTCGAAAGGGCTCTAGGAATGTTTCACCTCTTCCTGGTGGCACTGGGCGGCGGGCTGGGAGCCGCCGGCCGTCACCTCGTCAATCTCGCGGCGCTCAGGACCTTCGGTCCCGGCTTTCCCGCCGGCACGCTGGCGGTCAATGTTCTCGGCTCGCTGGCGATGGGGCTGCTGGTGGGGTGGCTGGCAGCCCGGCCGGAAGGGAGCAGCAATGCGCTTCGTCTCTTCCTGGCGACCGGCGTTCTCGGCGGGTTCACCACCTTCTCCGCCTTTTCGCTCGACGCCGTCAGCCTGTGGGAGCGCGGCGAGGCGGCGACGGCGCTGCTGTATGGCGGGCTTTCCGTGGCGCTGTCGATCGCCGGCCTCGTCGCCGGCCTCTTGGCGATGAGGACGCTGATGGCCGGCTGACTGTGCCGCGCTCCGCCCGGTGGATGGGACGGGCGTTGAGAGCGGGGCGACCTTCATGCTTCGCTTGCCCTCAGGCAGCGTCGGGATTAGGTAGGGCGCTTGAAAAGGGGCGGGGCGAGCGGCTGCGAACGCTGCGCGGCCCGTCCCGCAACGGGAAACGACATGTCCGGCATCGAACAGAAGACCGTCACCTCGGACGAGGCCGGCATGCGGCTCGACCGCTGGTTCAAGACCCACTATCCGGGCCTCGGCCACGGCCATCTGCAGAAGCTGCTGCGCACCGGCCAGGTGCGGGTCGACGGCAAGCGGGCCGAAACCTCCACCCGCGTCGGCACCGGCCAGGTGGTGCGCATTCCGCCGCTCACCGTCGATGCCCATGTGGCGGCGAAGGACAGCGCCAACGCCAAGCCGAATCCGCGCAAGCTGGTGGCCGGCGACCGCGAAGCGGTGGAGGCAATGATCCTCTACGAGGACCGCGAGGTGATGGTGCTGAACAAGCCGGCCGGCCTCGCCGTGCAGGGCGGTTCCGGCCTGACCCGTCATCTCGACGGCATGCTCGAGGCGTTCCGCGACGCAAAGGGCGAAAAGCCCCGCCTCGTCCACCGGCTCGACCGCGAGACCTCCGGCATCCTCCTGCTCGCCAAGACGCGCAAGGCGGCCTCGGAGATGGCCAAGTCCTTCCGCGCCCGCCAGACCCGCAAGATCTACTGGGCGCTGGTCGCCGGCGTGCCGAAGCCGCGCCAGGGCCGCGTCTCCACCTATCTGGCGCGTGACGAGGGCGAGGAGCGCATGCGCGTTGCCCGCCACGGCGAGGACGAGGCGCAGCATTCCGTCTCGCTCTATTCGGTGGTGGAGAATGCCGGGCCGAAAGTCTCCTGGGTGTCGCTGCGGCCGATCACCGGGCGCACGCACCAGCTCCGCGCCCACACCGCCCATATCCATCACCCGATCCTTGGTGATCCGAAATACTTCAACATCGAGAACTGGGAGTTTCCCGGCGGCATCCAGAACAAGCTGCATCTGCATGCCCGCCGCATCGTCATTCCGCACCCGTCCGGGCGCGGCACCATCGACGTCTCGGCGCCGCTGCCCCCGCACATGCAGCAGAGCTGGAACCTGCTCGGCTTCGATGCGGCGCAATACGATCCCGAGACCAACGATCCGGAGGAATAGGCCCTGTATCTGGTGATCTTCGATTGCGACGGCACGCTGGTCGACAGCCAGGAGACTATCCTGCATGGCCTTGCCGTCGGCTTCGAGGCCGTCGGTCTCGCGCCGCCCTCGCGCGAGGCGGGCCTGTCCATCGTCGGCCTGTCGCTGGAGGTGGCGTTCCGCCAGCTCGCCGAGCCGGGACACCATCACCTGGTGCCGGCGATGGCGGAGGCCTATCGCCAGTCCAAGGTGGCGCGCCGGCTCGCCGGGCTCGACCACGACCCGCTCTATCCCGGCGCGCGCGAGGCGCTCGACACGCTTTCGGCCCGCGACGACGTGCTGCTCGGCATCGCCACCGGCAAGGCCCTGCGCGGCGTCCGCCACATGCAGCAGAGCCACGGGCTGGAGGGGCGGTTCGTCACCATCCAGACGGCCGATACGGCACCCTCCAAGCCGCATCCGGGCATGATCCTGCAGGCGATGGCGGAGACCGGGGCGGAGCCTGCGCGCACCGTGATGATCGGCGATACCGGCTTCGACATGGAGATGGCGCGCGCTGCCGGCGTTGCCGGGCTCGGCGTCGGGTGGGGCTATCATCCGCGCGCCCGGCTGGCGGCGGCGGGTGCGGCGCGTATTCTCGACCGCTTCGACGAGCTCGTGCCGGCGCTGGGCGAGATGCTCGGCTGGGCCGGCATCGCGGAACAAAGGGAGCTTGCCTGATGCGCGACCTGTTGAGCGATATCGAGGCCGGCGGCACCACCGATCCGGTCGAGCGCGCCAGGACCCTGTCGCGGCGCGAATTGCCGAAGCGCTTCTACAAGGAGGTCGGCATCGTCCGGCAGGAGGACGGCCTGCATGCCGTCCATCTCGACGGCCGAACGGTCAAGACGACGGGGCGCAATCTCCTTGCGCTTGCCGAGGAAGAGATCGCCCGCCGCATCGCCGCCGAATGGGCCGCGCAGGGCAAGGAGATCGACCCGGCCACCATGCCGCTGACCCGCATTGCCAATGCCGCGATCGATGCGGTGCCGGCCCGGGCGGGGGAAGTCGCCGACGACGTCACCGCCTATGTCGGCAACGACCTGCTGTTCTACCGGGCGGACAGCCCGCAAACGCTAATCGAACGGCAGAACGCCGCCTGGGGGCCGGTGATCGGCTGGGCAGAAGCGCGGTTCGGCGGGCGGTTCGTTCTGGCGGAGGGAGTGATGCCGGTGCGCCAGGACGCGGCGCTGCTCGCCCGCATCCGGCAGGCGCTGTCGCCGCTTGCTCCCCTGCCGCTGGCGGCGCTGCATGTGGCGACGACCTTGAGCGGCTCGGCGCTGCTCGCGCTGGCGCTGATGGAGGGCGAGATGACGGCCGATGCAGCCTGGGGCGCCGCCTTCATCGACGAGGACTGGAACATCGAGCAATGGGGCCAGGACCCGGAAGCGGCAGCACTGCGAGCCTCGCGCCGCCGCGATTTCAGCGCGGCGGCGGTCATTCTCGACGTCTGCGCCGGGCGCGCCGCCGGCTGACCGGCCGCGCGAATGCAGAAAATCGAAAGGCCCGCCGGAGCGATCCGGCGGGCCGTCTTGCATTTGGGCGCCGTGTCGGGCGACAGCCGCTCAGGTGAGCTGGGTGGTGATGGTCCACACGGTGCTGGCCGCGCCGTCGCTGGAGCCGGTCGTCGCCACCGCGGTGGCGACATAGTTCGCGGCTGTTACAGTGTCTTGCGAGGCGGCCGTGCAGGGGCAGGCGCCGAACTTATTCGAGGCCGTGAAGGCGTAGTTCAGCGTCAGCGAGTAGCTGCCGTTGGCAGTGGTGATGGTCACGTAGCCCGAGCAGTTGCCGTTCGTTCCACCGCTCGAATAGGCGGTGCCGCTGGCGCTGCTCTGGTTGGCGATGCTGGTGCCGTTGTCGAGGTCGTGCAGGTTGCCGACCACGCCGTCCGAGGCGGTGACGGTGAAGTCGGTGCCGGAGTTGTTCACGATCTTGACGAGGCTGGAATCGCAGCAGCTCATGTTTGCAATCCTTGCTTGAGAAGACGGGAGAGGGCCTGCAAGCTCCGCAAAGCTGCGGTCCGCTGGCAGTCGCTCACCCCATTCTGACCGGGATCTTGCGGATCATGACCTCCGAAGGAACCACAGGGGTGATGAGGTCGGAGATATTGTAGCTCTTGACGATGATCGGGTTCAGTCCGCTGACGATCGAGGCCAGCGGCTGATAGCTGGGCGAGAAGATCGTGATCACGTCCGTCATCTGCCAGCGCAGGACGACAAGGTCGTCGTCGCCGGAATTGGTCACCGTGTCGGACATGTAGGACGTGGTCTGCTCGTTGACCGTGACCTGCTGGAAGGTGGTGGATTCCGCATTCAGGCTTGCTGAAATGCCAGCCGAGATCGGTCCCCAGCCCGCATGGGCATCGACGCCGATGCTGGCGCCGACCGTGTCCTGCGTCGAGGAGGTGGTCTGGCGCCCCGCGACAATGGTGTAGCTGACGGTCCGGCTCTCGCCGACCGCCAGGCTATAGCTGTCGCCCTGCAGGTTCCAGAACTGCTCGCGGGTGATGTAGTTGGTGGTCGATCCGTCTGGCGAGATGGTGGAGATCGCGACCATCACCAGCGGCGAGTTGACCGGGACCAGGATATTGGAGGTCGGTTCGGGGATCGAGCCGATGTCGTTCGGCGCGGTCAGCACCGAATTGTCGACCGTGTAGCTCGTCTCGCTCGTGGTCAGGGCATAGGCGCTGATGAAGCTGCCGCTCATCGCCGAGGCGATCACCAGATAGTCGCCGTCCGTTCCCGTCACAGCCGCATTGGAGGCCGGCTCGATATGGCCCAGAAGCTGGCGCATCCCGGTGTTGGTTGAGTTGTAGATCGCGATTTTCACGGGCAGGTTGTTGTAGACCTGGATGGCCACGGCAGTGTCAGTCTCGGTCGCATAAAGCTGACCATTCAATGCTTTAGCGTAAAGTTCTTTCATCGGAATATACCTTCTGTCGGAAAGACGCGGCAACCCTATCAAGGGTCAATATGCCTTTCAATACTAAAAATTGTAAATTTTGTCATTGCCATCTTTGGGGGTGTCTGCCTACGATAGGCCGTCTTGCGACCGGGGTTTCCCTACGGTTCGCCCAGCTATTTTCATTTCGTATTGTGGAGTGAGCGCGGGATGCCGAAACGCGGCGTAGATTTTCTTACCGTCGGGTTCTGGAACATCGAGAAGAAGAACCAGATCCACCCGAACGACAACGTCCCCTATCGCTACGAGATGAGCACCGCCGTGCAGTTCGTCGTGGACACGGTGGTGCAGTGGTACCAGACGTATCATGTCGACCTGATCGTCCTGGCGGAGGTCACGGACGGCAGCGGCATGGGAAACACTTTCATCAACTATCTCGCCTCGCGCCTGAATGTCATTGGCCATCCCAAGCCGGCCTTTCAGGGCGATTTCCGCTGGTCGCCGACGAGGGCGGGCACGAAGAGCGTCTGCAATTTCGGCTTCCTCTGGAACGAGCGGCTGCCGGTTCTGCAGGGATTGGGCGAGAGGGTGGACTGGTATTGGGAGCCCGACCACGTCCGGCCGACCTTGATCCTGCCGACCGGTCTTGCAACGATCGGCGCCATCCACGCCAAGGCGGTCATTCGCGAGCAGGCGATGAAGGAGATCTACGAAGCGGCGCTGCACATCAACCGAAGCAAACGCCCGGCGCTGCTGATCGGCGACATGAACGTTCCGTTCGACAGCGTCCCCTGGGATGCGAAAGCCTATATGACCCAGGCCGGCTGGGGGCAGGTTCCGCCCAGGGTCGCGCCGACCCATGTGACTCGCGGCTTCGACGAGTTCGGCTATTTCGAGGGCAAGCGCGAGGCCGTGCTCGACTATGCCTGGCGGAATGGCGGTCTTGCCCAGTGCATCGCGGAGAACCCCCACCCCGGCTATAATCTGTGGGAGTACATCGATCACGCGCCGATCATGTATCATCTCGCCTCGACAGCGGAGGAGCTGCCGATCATCATCGACGTGGCAAGCCCATCCGCGTCCCAATCCGCCGTCCGAGTCCCCCGCCGGGCGCCCGTCCCGGCCTGAGGCTGCCTCCGGCTAGGACTTCGTCTTGTCGTCCTTCGCCAGCAGTCCCTCCAGCACCATGTCGATATGGGCGGCGAGAAACCGCCGGGCCTCGATGGGCTCGAACCGGTCGAAGGTCATCTTCCAGACGATGGTCATCACCGCCGGTGCGACGATCACGATCGGCAGGTCGGTGAGCGCGCTGCGGCGGAACTCGCCGCGCTCCACGCCCCGGCGCACGAGGGCGGCGAGCACCTCCTGGCCGCGGCTGATGACGCGGCGGTGGTACTGCTCGGCAATCGTCGGAAAGCGTCCGCCTTCCGTGATGATGATGCGCATCAAGACGTGCAGCCCGTCCTCGAACAGCGCCTTGTAGATGCGGGGCAGGGCGGTGCGCACCAGGTCCTCCGACGAGCCGGGATAGGCCGCAACCAGTCCCGCCACGTCGTCGAAGAACGGCGTGATGCGCGAGGAGAGCGCCGCCTCGAACAGCTCCTCCTTGCTGGCGAAATAGCGGTAGATCGTGCCTTTCACGACGCCCGCGCGCCTTGCGACGTCCTCCAGCCGCGTCGCCGCGAAGCCGTTCTCGGCAAACTCCTGCAGCCCCGCATCGATGATCTCGCCAGGGCGCGCCTCCTTGCGCCGGCGCCGGGGCTTCGGTGTTTCCGCTGCGGAATCGCTCTGTGTCATCGTCCTTGCACTTCCTGTCGCGCGCTGTTAATGACTTTTTGGTCATTAACAGGATCGTGTCATGTCCTCAATCCCCGGCCCCGGCCCCCGACCTGGCCTCGTCGAGACCACCGGGCCGCTAGCCGCCAAGGCAGCCGGCGCGGCGCCCGCCCTGCCGTTGCAGGCGGTGCGGCGCGAGTCGTCGCATCCCGGTTCGGGCCGCTCGCGACTATGGCCGATCCTCTCCCGGCTGCGTAGCCTTGCGCTCGGTCTCGCTCTCGTGGGCGCCGGCCTTGCCGCTGGCATTGTCCTGCAGGCGCGCGGGGTTCTGCCCTGGCAGGCCGCCGAAACGGGCGCTCCGGCGGCGCCTCTGCCTGCCGCAAGCGACGAGGAAACCGCCGCCGTCTTCGGCCTTGGCCGGCTGCTGCCGGACGGGTTCGTCGTCACCGTCGCGCCGCCCTTCGGAGCGGGCGATGCCCGTGTCGCGCGGCTGCTGGTTGCGGAAGGCGCGCTCGTCGAGGCGGGCCAGCCGTTGGCCGAGCTCGACAACCGGCCGCAGCTTCTGGCGGCGCTGGCCTCGGCGGAGGCGACGGTCCGCCTGCGCGAGGCCGAGCTTGCCCGCCAGCGGGTCTTTGTCGCTGCCAGCCGGACGGAATCGCGCGCCGCGCTGGAGCGCGCCGAGGTTGCCGCCGCCACGGCCCGGCGCGAGCTGGAGCGCTCCCGCGAGCTGCTCGCCCGCGGCCATGTCACCCGCGCCACCCATGACGATGCGCTCGCCCGGTCGGAGGCGGCGGAGCGCGAGGTCGAGAGCGCGCGGGCAACGCTCGGGCGCTATACCGCCGACACGCCGGATGGCCAGGCGGATATCGCCGTCGCCTTGCGCAATCTCGATGCCGCGCAGGCTTCCCTTGCCCTGGCGCAGGCCGATCTTGCGCGCTCCCTGGTGCCGGCGCCGGCCGGCGGCGTCGTGCTTGATATCCATGTGCGGCCCGGCGAGCGGCCGGGCGAGCGCGGCATTCTCGACATGGGCGACATCGACAAGATGATGGCGGAGATCGAGGTCTATCAGTCGCGCATCGGTGCCATCGAGACCGGCGCTCCCGTCGAGATCACTGGCGAGGCGTTCGAGGGGGCCATCTGGGGCAAGGTCGAGCGGATCGGCTGGGATGTCGGCCGCCAGACCGCGACGGGCGCGGACCCGGCCGCGCGCACCGATGCGCGCGTGATCAAGGTCTATGTCGCCATCGATCCGGCCGACATTGCCCGCGTGCGCCGCTTCACCAACCTGCAGGTCACCGCCCGCATCAAGACGGGAGAGGGGATGTGACGGGCCCGCTCACCCCCATGCTCACCGCGCTTCTCGGCCGGCTGCCCATCGGCTGGCTGCAGCTCGTGCACAACAAGGGGAGGCTGGCCGCTGCGGTCTCGGGCGTTGCCTTCGCCAATGTGCTGATCTTCATGCAGCTCGGCTTTCTCGGTGCGCTGGTGGAGAGCATCCGCCTGCCCTACACGGCGCTGAACGGCGACATTCTCGTCTCCGCCTCCGATGCCAATACCCTGTTCGACGGCAGCCCGCTGCCGCGCAGCCGGCTCTATCAGGCGCTTGCCGTGGAGGGTGTCGCCTCCGCCACCGGCTTCTACTACGGGCGCATCGACTGGAAGCAGCCGGACGGCACCATCCGCGCCATGGACCTGTTCGGCGTAGACCCGACCGGCGCACCCTTCCGCGAGCCGGCCCTTGCCCGCCAGGTCGAGAGCCTGACGCTGCCCGACACCGCGCTGATCGACAGCCTGACCCGCAATGTGCCGGCCGGCCTCTTCGCGGCCGTGGAGGCGGGCGAGCCCTATCGCTTCGAGACGCGCGGGCGGGAGATCACGGTGACGGGAGTGTTCGAGATCGGCGGCGGCTTTTCCGCCGACGGCTATCTCGTCGTCTCCGACCAGACCTTCCTGCGCCTGTTCCCCGCCCGCCTGCCGGGCGCGCCGAACTATGTGCTGGTGCGCCTTGCGCCGGGCGCCGAGCCGGCGGCCGTGCTGGCGCGCCTGCGCGCCGCGCTGCCGGCCTCCGACACCGCGGTGTGGACGCTGGGCGAGGCGGCGGCCCGCGACCAGCGCTTTCAGACGACGCAAAAGCCCGTCGGCGTCGTCTTCGGCTTCGGCGTCGTCATCGGGGTGCTTGTCGGCGTCATCATCGTCTATCAGGTGCTCTCGACCGACGTTGCCGACCACATCCGCGAATACGCCACCTTCAAGGCGATGGGTTATCCGCAGCGCTTCTTCCTGGGCATCGTCTTCGAGGAGGCTTTCATCCTCGCCCTGTTCGGCTTCGTGCCCGGCGTTCTCGTGGCGCTCGGCCTTTATGCGGCGGTGGCCGCCGGCACCGGCCTGCCGATCTTCATGCCGGCGGAGCGGCCGCTCCTCGTCTTCCTCGGCACGCTCGCCATGTGCGCGCTGTCGGGCGCCATCGCAACGCGGCGGCTGGCGCGGGCCAATCCGGCGGAACTGTTCTGACCATGGCCGGCGATCTCATCTCCGCATCCGCGGCCATCGTCGTGCGCGGGCTCAGTCACTGGTTCGGCAGCGGCGAGGCGCGCAAGCAGGTGCTGTTCGACGTCGATCTCGAGGTTCGGCGCGGCGAACTGGTGGTGCTGATGGGCGCGTCCGGTTCCGGCAAGACGACGCTGCTCACCCTGATCGGTTGCCTGCGGCAGGTCGAGGCGGGCTCGGTGGACTTGCTCGGCCGCGAGCTCAAGGGCGCCAGCGAGGCGGAGCTCGTCGCGTGCCGGCGGCAGCTCGGCTTCATCTTCCAGGCGCACAATCTGCACGAAAGCCTGACGGCCCTGCAGAACGTCCATATGGGGCTCGCCGTCCACGGGGATCGCGTCACCGGAGACGGGCGAGCGGCCGCGCGCCACGTGCTCGATCTCGTCGGCTTGTCGGAGCGGGTGGACTATCTGCCGGGCAACTTGTCGGGCGGACAGAAGCAGCGCGTTGCCGTCGCCCGGGCGCTGGTCGGCAATCCGCCGGTGGTGCTGGCCGACGAGCCGACCGCCGCGCTCGACAGGGAAAGCGGGATGGCGGTGGTGGAGATGCTGCGCCGGCTTGGCCGCGAACGCGGCACGACGACGCTGATGGTCACCCATGACAACCGCATCCTCGAGCTGGCCGACCGCATCGTGCGGATGGAGGACGGCCGCATCGTCGAGGGCTGAGACGCGCCGCCTCAGATCTCGAAGTCGGGAATTTCGGCGACTGCGTCGCGCAGCTTTTCCGACCACATGCGGGAGAGGTCCGCGAAATAGGGGTCGTTTTCGCGGATGCGGGTCTGGCGGTGGGCGGAGAAACTGTCGGTGTTGTAGAGCAGCATGTCGATCGGCATGCCGACCGACAGGTTGGAACGCAGGGTCGAGTTGAACGACAGCAGCACCAGCTTCGCCGCCTGGCCGAGGCGCATGTCCGCCCGGGTCACCCGGTCGAGGATCGGCTTGCCGTATTTGTGCTCGCCGATCTGCAGGAACGGCGTGTCGGCGGAGGCCTCGATGAAATTGCCGGCGGAATAGATCTGGAAGAGGCGCGGCGCCTCGCCCTTGATCTGGCCGCCGAGCAGGAAGGTGACGCTGAAGCTCTCGGAATTGGCGGCCAGCGCTTCGCCGTCGATGGCGCGCACGTCGCGCACCGCGCTGCCGACCAGCCGCGCCGCCTGGAACATGGTGTCGACCGAATGCAGGGTCGGCCGGCCAGGCTCCTCGCTCTTCAGCCGCTCGCTCAAGAGGCTCACCACCGACTGGGTGACGGCGAGGTTTCCGGCGGCCAGCATGCAGATCACCCGGTCGCCGGGCTTTTCCCACACATGCAGCTTCTTGAAGGTTGCGACATTGTCGAGCCCGGCATTGGTGCGCGTATCGGCGGCCATCACCAGGCCGCGATCGAGCTTCAGACCGACACAATAGGTCATGACCAGACAGTCTCCGAAAACGGGGAGGGCTTGCGCCCGGCCGGAAGGATCCGGCGACGATTCGCACGGGGCACCGGACCCGGCTGATTTGACAGGTTCGCGGCCGTCCGGGCAACGGCGCTATTGCTGAGATTGCTGCGATTCCTGTGAAACCGCCACTTCCACATCCATGTTCTCGTCGGACCCGCCGATGCGAATGCCGCGGATCGGCGCGGCGGAGCGCGAGTCGAGGCCGCAGGTGAGGCGGATGTAGCGATCCGTCGGGCACATGCCGTTCGACACGTCGAAGCCGACCCAGCCGAGCGTCGGCAGCAGCACCTCGGCCCAGGCATGGTGCGCCTCGGACTCCTGCCCGCCGTCCATCAGCATGTAGCCGGAGACATAGCGGGCCGGCACGCCGATGGCGCGGGCGGCGGCGATGAAGATATGCGCGTGGTCCTGGCACACGCCTTCTCCGGCCGCCAGCGCGTCGACGGCCGAGGTATGCACCTCGGTGACGCCGGTGCGATAGGCGACCTTGTCGCGGATCGCCTGCATCAGGTCGTGGAAGCCGGCGACCGATTGCGCCCCGTCGCGCTCGGCGACCGCCGCCAGCCGGCGGATCGCCGGATTGGCGCGGGTCAGCGGCGTGAAGCGGAGGAAGACGTTGTCCGGCGTCGGGCTCCTCGGATGGCCGATCACGCCGGCCCGGTCCTCCGTCTCGACGGTCCCCTCGACCGCGATGGTCAGTTCCGTCATGGCCTCGCGGTGGCTGACGATGTCGACCGGATTGCCGAAGGCGTCGATGTAGCGGGCCGCGCCGTCGTAGCCCGGCACGTCGATCCTCCAGGACAGCACTTTCTGCCCCGCCAGCGTCGGCGGGGTCAGGCGCAGTTGCTGCACGGTATGGGCCAGCGGCCGGTCGTACCGGTAGCGGGTTACATGTTTGACGGTGAGGCGCATGGCTCTCCGGCTTCCTCGTCTGTGTCCGGCTTCGCGCTCGGCCGCCGGCGTCTTGTCGTTCGGGCCGCTCGGGCTTCAGGCAAAGTGATAGTCCGCGGCGAGCTGGGCGCCCAGCCCGTTGTTTCTGGCGATCATGTCGCCGAGGAACTCGTGCAGGCCCCCCTGGAAGATCTGCCGCATGGTTCCCTTGTCCAGCAACTCGTATGTGCGCCGGGCCATGTCGTAGCTCATCGGCCGTTCGCCATAGCGGGCGGTCAGCGCGTCCATGCTCTCGGCGATCCAGTCGTAGCAATAGGCCAGCGAGCGCGGCATCTCCTTCCGCAGGATCAGGAACTCGGCGATGTTGAAGGGGCGGATCTGCGCGTCGCGATAGGCGTGGCGGTAGCTGCGATGGGCCGAGACCGAGCGCAGGATCGTCGACCACTGATAGCGGTCGAGGTCGCCGCCGACCACCTCGTTGTCCGGCAGCAGGATCCAGTATTTCACGTCGAGAATGCGCGAGGTGTTGTCGGCCCGTTCGATGAAGCAGCCGAATTGCGAGAAGTGGTAGCCCTCGTCGCGCATCAAGGTGCCGAGCATGGCGCCGCGAAACAGCATAGAGCGCTGCTTGATCCAGGTCAGGAAGCCCGGCAGCTTGTCGTCGGTCATGTGCTGCGGGCGCACTTCCATGAACTCGATATAGGTCGTGTTCAGGCTCTCCCACATCTCGCCGGTGATGGCGGTGCGCACCGAGCGGGCATTGTTGCGGGCGGCCTCGATGCAGGAGCGCACCGAGGAGGGATTGTCCGCGTCGAACAGCATGTGCGAGACCACGGTGCGCTTGGTCGGCTCCTCATGCTTCTTGAAGAAGCCCTGGTCGCAGCCGGCGCTGACCAGGGTCGAGCGCCAGTCGTCGGCGGCGTCCTGGCCGAGGCGCGGCGTCATGGCGATGCGGTATCCCACCTCCAGCAGGCGGGCCATGTTCTCCGCCCGCTCGTTGTAGCGCGAGGTCCAGAACAGGGATGCGGCGGTACGGCCGAGCATGGTTCGTCAGTCCTCCAGAACCCAGGTGTCCTTGGTGCCGCCGCCCTGGCTGGAATTCACCACCAGCGAGCCTTTCTTCAGCGCCACGCGGGTCAGGCCGCCGGGCGTGATGCGCACCTTGTCGCCGACCAGCACATAGGGCCTGAGGTCGACATGGCGGGGCGCCAGCCCCGATTGCACATGGGTCGGGCAGGCCGACAGCGCCAGGGTCGGCTGGGCGATATAGTTGCCGGGATTGGCCTGCAGCCGCTTGGCGAAGTCGGCGATCTCGCGCTTCGACGAGGTCGGGCCGATCAGCATGCCGTAGCCGCCCGAGCCGTGCACCTCCTTCACCACCAGCTCCGGCAGCCGGTCGAGCACATAGGCGAGATCGTCGGGCTTGGCGCAGTTCCAGGTCGGCACGTTCTTCAGGATCGGCTTCTGGCCGGTATAGAACTCGATGATGTCCGGCACATAGGCATAGATCGCCTTGTCGTCGGCAATGCCGGTGCCCGGCGCATTGCAGATCGTCACGTTGCCGGCCCGGTAGGCGTCGAACAGGCCCGGCACGCCGAGCATGCTGTCGGGGCGGAAGGTCAGCGGATCGAGGAAGGCGTCGTCGATGCGCCGGTAGATCACGTCGACCCGCTGCGGCGACTGCGTCGTGCGCATCCACACCTTGCCGTCCTCGACATAGAGGTCGCGCGCCTCGCACAGTTCCAC
Source organism: Stappia sp. TSB10P1A (assembly GCF_900185725.1). GTDB lineage: Bacteria > Pseudomonadota > Alphaproteobacteria > Rhizobiales > Stappiaceae > Stappia. The sequence goes on from NZ_FYAU01000013.1 coordinate 211,010, forward strand.
ACCCATCGTGTCGGCAAGGAAGGCATGCTCGAAATAGGCGGAGTTGTAGATGCCCGGCGTCAGGATGCAGACCGTCGGGTCGCCGTCGCAGTTCTCCGGCGCGACGCTTTCCAGCGTCTCGCGCAGCATGTCCGGATAGTGCTCGATCGGCGCCACCCGGTTCTGCTGGAACAGCTCGGGGAACATCCGCATCATCGTCTCGCGGTTCTCCAGCATGTAGGAGACGCCGGACGGGGTGCGGGTGTTGTCCTCCAGCACGTAGAAATCGTCCTCGCCGACCCGCACGAGGTCGGTGCCTATAATATGGGCATAGACCCGGCGCGCCGGGGCGAAGCCGATCATCTCCGGCAGGAACGCCTCGTTCTGCAGGATCAGCTCCGCCGGCACGCGGCCGGCCCGGACGATCTCCTGGCGGTGGTAGATGTCATGCAGGAAGGCGTTGAGCGCGCGCACCCGCTGGTCGATGCCGGCCGACAGGCGCCGCCACTCGGACGCCGACAGCACGCGCGGGACGATGTCGAAGGGGATCAGCCGTTCGGTGGCCTCGGAGGTGCCGTAGACGGCGAAGGTGATGCCAAGGCGGCGGAAAATCGTCTCCGCCTCGCGCGATTTCTTGCGCATCTCCGCAGGGGACAGGGTGTCGAACCATTCGGCGAGCCGCCGGTAGGGCGCGCGGGGCTTGCCGTCGGCGGTCAGCATCTCGTTGAAAATGGCGCTCTCCCCCATGCGTGTCTCTAACCCCTCGCACTCGGCCCGTCTTGTTGTTTTGCCGCGCGGGCCGCTTCGGCGATCCGCCGGCAGGACCCATGTTCGCAAACCGGGCAGCCGCCTTCCAAGTCCGAAATTGCGCCAGCCAAACACCCGTTCTGCATTTCCGGCAGGCAGGGTCATCGCGAGAGAACCTTGCGGCAACAAGCTTAACCTGCCGGCGGGGGACGTCAAACCGGGAGACGGCGGCGACGCAAAACGGCGCATCCCGGCTGTGGAATGCGCCGTCCTGCCGGGCTCGGAGGCCTTTCGGATCACACCACCTCGCCGAACTCCATGCTCTCGGCCTCGATCAGGGCCAGGAAGGCCTCGCAATCGGCAGTGCCCGTCCAGCTCTCGCAGATGGCGATGGCCCGTGTCCGGCTGTCGGCGACGGCAAGATCCAGGAAGACGCCATGGTCGAGCCGCAGGAGCCGCTGGCCGCGCCAGCCGGGCTGGCGGGAGAGATGGCGCTCCACCATGCGGGCATGGGCGGCGCGCATCTGCGCTTCCGTCACGCCCGGCTTCAGGCGGAAGCGGCCGATCTCCAGTCCGTCCCCGGCGAGGAGGCCGACCGGAGCCGGCTGGTTCGCCGCATAGTGGCCCATGCTGGCAACGCCGCTGATCGTGGCGCGGAAGCCGGCAAACTCAGCCGCCTCGCCGACCTCGCGCGCGGCCGAGAGCGCTGCGTCCTCGCTTTTCCAGGCGACGAGGTCGACGCGCCGGGCGGCATCGCCGGTTCCCGTGAGCTGCGTCCAGGCGATGAAGCCTGGCAGCGCTCTCGCCTTGTCGAGTGCGAGCCTGCGTTCATGGTCGGCGCGGGCCGGATCTTCAACCTCATAGGCGACGACTTCGAGACAATATCCCTGCATGGAATGCTCCTGTGCTGCGTGATGCAGTGCGGGAGATACGCGGTGGCTCCTGACACCTTCTGTCAGGGGCCTGCGCTACGGATGGCGCCATGAAGGTCTTTCGTCTGTTTGCCTTGCTCGACCGCCTGCGGGAGGCGAGTGCGCCGGTCTCCGCCGAGGCGCTCGCCCATGCGCTCGAGGTGTCGCCGCGCACGATCTATCGCGACATGGCCACCCTGCAGGCGATGGGTGCGCCGGTGCGCGGCGAGGCCGGGCTCGGCTACCAGATGGAGCGCGGCTATTTTCTGCCGCCGCTGCGCTTCGACGCGGAGGAACTGGAGGCGATCGCACTCGGCATGCGGCTGGTGGCGGCGCGCGGCGACGACGGCTTGCGCGCGGCGGCGGCGCGGGTTTCCGGCAAGATCGGCGCGGCATCGGGGGAGGGGGCCGGCAAGGTCACCGACCGCTTGCCGCTGCGCGCGGTAACGCGGGAGCACCCGCAGGCCGGTGTCGTCGATCGCTGGCTGCCGGAGCTGCGCCGGGTGATCCGCGAGCGGCGGATCGTGACGCTCGGCTATGTCGACCTCAGCCGGCGGGAGACCCGCAGGCGTGTCCGCCCGCTCGGCCTCACCGTGTTCGACGAGGTGTGGCTGCTGACCGGCTGGTGCGAGGCGCGGGAGGACTTCCGCAACTTTCGTGTGGACCGCATCGCCACCATCGAGGACACCGGCGAGCGCGCGCCGAACGAGCGCGGCCGGCGTTTCGAGGACTATCTCGCCACGCTGTGATTAGCGCCAGCTTCCCCAGGGCGAGAACAGCGGCGTCTCGCAGAGATAGCCGACGATGCAGCTATTGCTGTCGCGGGTGCGGACCTGGGCCGGGCGCACCGTCTCCCAGTGATCGCACCAGCGCGGGCCGGCGACGAAGCGGTCATAGGTGTGGGGGCCGGTGGTCATCACCACCGCGCCGCGCCGGGCGACCAGGTTCTGCGCCTGGGCGCAGGTCATCTGCCGAAGGTCCGGGCGCTGGGCGAAGGCGGGCGGCGGGGCGAGGGTCATCAGCAGCAGCGCGGAAAGGGCCGCCACGGCCAAGCCGGTTCCTGCAGTCTTCAGATGGTCGATACGCATGCCGGGTCTCCCCCTGTTGTCGCGCCCGGCCTTGCGTGCCGCCGGGTCGCCCCATCGTCACTGTCGTCCGCCATCGCGGCAAAGCGATGGCAGGCCGGTCCCTTGCGGCAACGGCCTCGCGGCAGGCGGCGAGGGCTATTCCTCGTCCCAGTCGGGCGCCCAGTCCGGGTCGATGCCGCGTCCCTTCGGGCTGCCGAGGGCGGAAATCGCCGCCATCTCGGCCGCGTCGAGCTCGAAGTCGAAGACGGCGGCGTTTTCGGCGAGCCGTGCCGGCGTGCCGGTCTTCGGGATGGCGATGACATCGCCCTGCTGCAGCAGCCAGCGCAGCGTCACCTGCACCTCGCTCTTGCCGTGCCGCTTGCCGATGTCGCGGATCGTCTCGTTGCCGATCACCCGGCCCTTGGCGATCGGCGAATAGGCGATCAGCGCCATGCCGGCGGCCTCCAGCTCCGCGCGCAGGCGGGTCTGCGTCAGGAAGGGATGATACTCCACCTGGTTGGCGACGAGCTGTCCTTTGGCGAGGTCCTGCGCCTCGCGCAGCATCGCGGCGGTGAAGTTGGAGACGCCGATGGCCCGCGTCCAGCCGCGCTGGCGCAGCTCCAGCAGCGCCTCGATCTGCTCGTTCAGCGGCACGCGCGGGTTCGGCCAGTGGATCAGGAACAGGTCGACATGCTCCAGCCCCAGCCGGTCGAGACTGTCCTCGCAGGAGCGCAGGATCTTCTCCGGGTCGAGGCTGTCATGCCAGACCTTGGTGGTCACATGGTAGCCGTCGCGGGCGCGGCCGGAGGCGCGCAGGCCCGCGCCCACCGCCTTCTCGTTGGCATACATCGCCGCCGTGTCGACATGGTCCCAGCCGCTTTCCAGCGCGGCGCGGACGATGTCGCGGCAGGGTTCGTCCTTCAGCGGCCAGGTCCCGAGCCCGAGCGCGGGAATGTCGATGCCGCCGACGGTGAGTTGCTTCATGTGGGTCTCCTGCGCCAGCCGCGCGAACCTGCAAACGAAACGGCCCGGCAGGCGGCCGGCACCCCTTGCGTGGAGGGGCGGGCGCCGGCCGGGCCGGAGTTCGGTCCGGCGCCACCTCTCTTCTCAAGGGGGCGCCGGCGGGTCGTCAGTCGAGGTCGTTGACCGAGGCCGCGACCTTGCCGACCAGGCCGTAGCCGATCGCCTCTTCCGGGCCCATCCAGTAGTCGCGGTCGGTGTCCTTCTCGATCCGCTCCATCGGCTGGCCGGTGGCGGCGGCGAAGAGCTTGTTCAGGCGGTCGCGCATCTTGAGGATCTCGCGCGCCTGGATCTCGATATCGGAGGCCTGGCCGCCGGCGCCGCCGGACGGTTGGTGCAGCAGGAAGCGGGTGTTCGGGGTGCAGTAGCGGCGCTCCCTGGGCACCGAGATGTAGATCAGCGCGCCGGCGCTCGCCACCCAGCCCATGCCGAGGATGCGCACTTCCGGGGCGATGAACTTGATCGTGTCGTGGATCATGTCGCCCGATTCCACGTGGCCGCCGGGCGAGGACACGATCACGGTGATCGGATCGTTGGAGACCTGCGCCATCGCCAGCAGCCGGGCGCAGACGTCGCGCGCCAGTTCCTGGTTGATCGGGCCGGTGATCAGCACCGTGCGCGCGTCGAACAGATGCTTGTCGACCTGGATGGACGGTGGCGTCTTGGTCTTCTCGTCGCCGTCCTCGTCGTCGAGGCGGCTCGGCACATCGTTCGGCTTGATGGTCATGTGCAAGATCAGCTCCTTCATGAAGACGGAATCAGGCCCGCCGGGCCCGGTTTCGTTCCCCATACTTAGGCGATGGATGTCCGCGCGGCAAAGGGGTTCTCGCAAGAAGGTTGCCGCGACTGCCGCAGGCGACAGCCACGGCGATTTCCCGGCGGCGGGACATCGGCTAAAATGCGAGTCGGGTGCCGCCCGCGCCTCCCCCCTCCGCTTCGGGAAAGCATGTGCCATGCCGGGCTTTTCGCATCACCGGACCCACCCGTTCGGGCGCCGCATGAGGAGGGATTGCGCCTATCGCCCGCAGACGGAGACATCCGGCATGCAGCTTTCCGCACCCCTTTATCGCCTCAAGCGCGAGGCGCGCCTGCTCTCCCGCGAGGCGGGCATTCCCCTTGCCGCCGCGCTCGACCGCATCGCCGCCCGCGAGGGCCATGCCCGCTGGAGCCTGTTGGCGCGGCGCGCCGCCGAGCGCTCGCCGGCGGCGCTGATCTATCCCCGCCTTCGCCCCGGCGAGATGATCCTCGTTGCCGCCCGCCCTGGTCAGGGCAAGACGCTGCTGGCGCTTGAACTCGGGCTCGAGGCGATGAAGGCCGGCAACCGCGCCGCCGTCTTCACGCTGGAATATGTCGAGCGCGAGGTGGAGGCACGGCTCGAGCGGCTCGGCGCGCGGGGGCCGCTCAAGGATCTCCTGGCGCTCGACTGCTCCGACGGGATCTGCTCTGCCCGCATCATGGAGCGGCTGCAGGGCTGCGCCCCCGGCACGCTCGCGGTTATCGACTATCTGCAGATCCTCGACCAGCGGCGCGACACGCCGGACCTTGAGACGCAGGTCGCGCAGCTTGCCGCCTTCGCCCGGAACTCCGGCGCGGTGCTGGTCTTCGTCTCGCAGGTCGACCGCAGCTACGACCCGGCCGTGAAACCCTTGCCGGACCTTGCCGACCTGCGCCTGCCCAACCCTCTCGACCTCTCCCTGTTCAGCAGGGCCGTGTTCCTGCAGGCGGGCGAGATGCGCGTCGCGGATCTCGGCTAGGGGCGGGCTTTCCTCCCGCCGGCAAGCGCGTCGTTGCAGGCGCTGCTTCTTTGCGTTGACGTCCCTTTCGTCCTCCCGGACGGCGCTGGCGCGCCTAGCCGGGAAGACGCGGAGAGAGGTTGGGGTGAAGAGCACAGCAGAGACTGGGGCCGGCGCCCTTCCACCCCACGCGGGCTGAAGGCGCCAATGGTTCCCGGCTCTGCGCTTGCGCGCGGCCGGGATGACGTCCTGAGAATAAGGCAGGGCCTTGCCATCCTTCTCGGCCGTCACCCCTCCCTCGGCCGTCACCCCGGCCGCAGGCGAAGCCGGAGAGCCGGGGCCCATTGGTTCCCAGAGCGGCGGAATGGGCGCTTCGCCCTGGCGTTTCGCCTCCCGGACGCAGGCCTCTCCCCGCGTCCTCCTCCCGGACGCGAGCCTCTCTTTCCTCCTCCCGGACGCGGGCTTCTCTTTCGTCGTCCCCGGATCTCCGTCCTCTCTTTGCGTCCTCCCGGACGGCGCGCCAGCGCCGAGCCGGGATCGGAGAGCCCAAAGCCCCTCCGCAACGCCCCGGAGCCACACAACCGCCGTGCCTTGAGCTTACGCCACGTTGCGGCGGCGGCCGGCGATGAGATCCAGCACCGAGCGGGCGGCGTCGAGCACGTTGGAGCCGGGGCCGAAGATCGCCGAAACGCCGGCGTCCTTGAGGAACTGGTAGTCCTGGCGCGGGATCACGCCGCCGACGACGACGATGATGTCGGAGGCGCCGCGCGCCTTCAGCGCCTCGACCAGTTGCGGGGCCAGCGTCTTGTGGCCGGCGGCCAGAGACGACATGCCCACCACATGCACCTTGTTCTTCACGGCAAGGTCGGCCGCCTCTTCCGGCGTCTGGAACAGCGGGCCGGCGATCACGTCGAAGCCGATATCGCCGAAGGCCGAGGCGATCACCTTGGCGCCGCGGTCGTGGCCGTCCTGGCCGAGCTTGGCGACGAGCACGCGCGGCGTCTCGCCCAGCGAGGCGGCAAAGTCGGAGAGCCGCTGCACCAGCGTCTCGTATTCCGGCTCGCCCTCATAGGCCGGGCCGTAGACCTGGCGCACCACCTTGGGCTCCGCCGCGTGGTCGCCGAAGGCCTCGCGCAGCGCATCGGAAATCTCGCCGAGCGTGGCGCGGGCGCGGGCCGCTTCCACGGCCGCTTCCAGGATATTGCCCTCGCCGGTGCGGGCGACCTCGCGCAGCGCGTCGAGGGTCTCCTGCGCGCGCTGGGGATCGCGCTGGCGCCGGGTGCGCTCGATGCGGGCGATCTGCGACTCGCGGACCGCCTTGTTGTCGATGTCGAGGATCTCGATCTCGTCCTCGTTCTCCAGGCGGAACTTGTTGACGCCGACGATCACCTCGTCGCCGCGGTCGACGGCGGCCTGGCGCCGGGTGGCGGCCTCCTCGATCATCCGCTTCGGCAGGCCCTTGTCGACGGCCGCCGTCATGCCGCCCTCGGCCTCGATGCGCTCGATGATCTCCCAGGCGCGGGTGGCGAGCTCATGGGTCAGGCTCTCCACGTAATAGGAGCCGGCGAGCGGGTCGACGACCTTGGTGACGCCCGTCTCGTGCTGCAGGATGAGCTGGGTGTTGCGGGCGATGCGGGCGGAAAACTCGGTCGGCAGGGCGATGGCCTCGTCGAAGGAATTGGTGTGCAGCGACTGGGTGCCGCCCAGCGCCGCCGACATCGCCTCGAAGGCGGTGCGCACGATGTTGTTGTACGGGTCCTGCTCGGCCAGCGACACGCCGGAGGTCTGGCAATGGGTGCGCAGCATCAGGGAGGAGGCCTTCTTCGGCTGGAATTCCGTCATGATGCGGGTCCACAGCAGGCGCGCGGCGCGCAGCTTGGCGGCTTCCATGAAGAAGTTCATGCCGATGGCGAAGAAGAACGACAGGCGCCCGGCGAAGGCGTCGACGTCGAGCCCCTTCTTCAGCGCGGCGCGTACATATTCGCGCCCGTCCGCCAGGGTGAAGGCCAGTTCCTGCACCAGGGTCGCCCCGGCTTCCTGCATGTGATAGCCGGAAATGGAGATGGAGTTGAACTTCGGCATCTCCTTCGCCGTGTACTCGATGATGTCGGCGATGATCCGCATCGAGGGCTCGGGCGGGTAGATATAGGTGTTGCGGACCATGAACTCCTTGAGGATGTCGTTCTGGATCGTGCCGGAGAGCTTGGCCCGCGGCACGCCCTGTTCCTCGCCCGCGACGATGAAGTTGGCGAGGATCGGGATCACCGCGCCGTTCATGGTCATGGAGACGGAGATCTGCTCCAGCGGGATGCCGTCGAACAGGATCTTCATGTCCTCGACGCTGTCGATGGCGACGCCCGCCTTGCCGACATCGCCGACGACGCGCGGATGGTCGCTGTCATAGCCGCGATGGGTGGCAAGGTCGAAGGCGACCGAGACGCCCTGCTGCCCGGCGGCGAGCGCCTTGCGGTAGAAGGCGTTGGATTCCTCGGCCGTGGAGAAGCCCGCATATTGCCGGATCGTCCAGGGACGGCCGGCATACATGGTCGCGCGAGGCCCGCGCAGGAAGGGCTCGAAGCCGGGCAGGGTGCCCAGGTGCCCGATCCTGTCCAGATCCTCCTCGGTGTAGAGCGGCTTGACCGGAATGCCCTCCGGCGTCTGCCAGACGAGGTCCTGCGGATCGCTGTCCTTGAGCTCCTTCGAGGCCAGGTCCATCCAGTCGCGAACGGTCTTCTTGGTCATAGTCTCATGCCTCCGGTGATGCATGGGGCCGGGCAAGGGCCGAGGTTCGGGCGGGCCAGTCGCGTATTCCAAAAAGACCGACCACGACGTAGGCAATCGCCAACCCGATGAAGAGCGAGTGCGGGTCGATGGTTCCGTGCGCAATCAGTTTCCCGCCAACAGCAATGCAAGCCATTCCCGCAGCGTAAATTGCGAAAATTCTGACCATGCTGATCCGCCCGAAGAAAATCCGCATGGTCAGGCTGTAGAGAGCCGCGCCCCAAAAGCACCAGATCCCGGCATTGTACAGATGGATCTCGTAAGGCGCTCCGCCGAAGGTGGGAAACCCGAGGAGAAGCGACACAGCCCGAAATCCGATTTCCGATTTAAGCGGCGGATAGAACATCCACACGAGCATATGCAGGGTCGTTGCCACGGTTGTACCAAGCCAACCGGCGAGTAGCGATGCAATGATCTTTGCCTCTCGCTTGACCCGTCCCGACATTACTCGAATTCCATGATGATCTCGTCGACGGCGAGGCTGTCGCCCGGCTTGGCGGCGATGGTCTTGACCACGCCCTTGCGCTCGGCCTTCAGCACGTTCTCCATCTTCATCGCTTCCACCGTGGCGAGCGTCTGGCCCGCCTCGATCGTCTGGCCTTGCTCCACCGCGATGGACACCACCAGGCCCGGCATCGGGCACAGCAGCATCTTCGAAGTGTCGGCCGGGATCTTCTCCGGCATCAGCCGCGCGGCCATCGCCTGGCGCGGGGTGAGGCAGGCGAGCACCACCTCGGCGCCGCGCTGGCGCAGACGGAAGCCTTGCCGCGTCGGGTTCACCTTCACCGCCAGCGGCCGGCCGTCGATGCGCGCCTCCACGAGCGGCGTGCCGGGCTTCCAGTCACTGAGCGCCACCTTGCGCGGGGCCGACAGCTTGGTGCCGTCCGCGTCCTCGCGCGCGGCGACCGTATAGCTGCCGTCGGCGTTTTCGGTGATCGCGACCGGAAACTCCTCGCGCTCCACCACGATGGTCCAGTTCGGCCCGATCACCCGGCGGTGGTTGTCCATGGCGCCACTGATCTGCGTTGCCCGCGTCTCCGACACATGGTTGCAGGCCGCGGCCACCGCGACAAGGTCCTCAAGCGCATGTGCCGCCGGCGTCACGCCGGCATAGCCTTCGGGATATTCCTCGGCGATGAAGGCGGTGGTGATGGCGCCGGTGCGGAAGCGCGGATGGTCCATCACGGCGGAGAGGAAGGGCAGGTTGTGGCCGATGCCCTCCACCTCGAACCGGTCGAGCGCGTCGGCCATGGCGTCGATGGCGTCGATGCGCTCGGGCGCCCAGGTGCACAGCTTGGCGATCATCGGGTCGTAGAACATCGAAATCTCGCCGCCCTCGAAGACGCCGGTATCGTTGCGCACGATGGTGCCGTCCTCGCGCGTGCCTTCCTGCGGCGGGCGGTAGCGGGTCAGCCGGCCGATCGAGGGCAGGAAGTTGCGATAGGGATCCTCGGCATAGAGCCGGCTTTCCATCGCCCAGCCGTTCAGCTTGACGTCGGCCTGCGTGATCGACAGCTTCTCGCCGGCGGCGACGCGGATCATCTGTTCCACCAGATCGATGCCAGTGATCAGCTCGGTCACCGGATGCTCCACCTGCAGGCGGGTGTTCATCTCGAGGAAGTAGAAGTTGCGGTTGCCGTCGACGATGAACTCGACCGTGCCGGCCGAGGCGTAGTTCACGGCCCTGGCCAGCGCCACCGCCTGCTCGCCCATGGCCTTGCGGGTCGCTGCGTCGAGGAAGGGCGAGGGCGCCTCCTCGATGACCTTCTGGTTGCGGCGCTGGATCGAGCATTCGCGCTCGCCGAGATAGATCGTGTTGCCGTGGCTGTCGGCCAGCACCTGGATCTCGATATGGCGCGGCTGGGTGACGAATTTCTCGATGAAGATGCGGTCGTCGCCGAAGGAATTGGCCGCCTCGTTCTTCGACGACTGGAAGCCCTCGCGCGCCTCCGCATCGTTCCAGGCGATGCGCATGCCCTTGCCGCCGCCGCCGGCGGAGGCCTTGATCATCACCGGATAGCCGATCTCGCCGGAGATCTTCACCGCCTCGTCCGCATCGGCGATCAGGCCCATATAGCCCGGCACGGTGGAAACGCCCGCCTCGGCGGCCAGCTTCTTGGAGGTGATCTTGTCGCCCATCGCCTCGATGGCCGAGGCCGGCGGGCCGATGAAGGCGACGCCCTCCTTGGCCAGCCGCTCGGCGAATTCGGCGCGCTCCGACAGGAAGCCGTAGCCCGGATGCACCGCATCGGCGCCGCTGGCGCGGATCGCGTCCATGATCTTGTCGATGACGATGTAGGACTGGTTGGCCGGCGGCGGGCCGATATGGATCGCCTCGTCGGCCATCTTCACATGCAGCGCGTCGCGGTCGGCGTCGGAATAGACGGCAACGGTCTTTATGCCCATCTTGCGCGCGGTCTTGATGACCCGGCAGGCGATCTCGCCGCGATTGGCGATCAGGATTTTCTTGATCATTGTTCTGTTCGGTCCCGTTCGTGGCGTCTGGCTATGCGGCGCTTGCGGCCGGAAGGTCGTTGCGGTTTCGCGCAAAGGGCTCTGGAAAATGCAGGGACGCTGTCACTCCGCCGCCTCCGCCGGAGGCTTGGCGCCGGGGGCGGCCCCGCCGATGATCAAGGCCTTGGCGCTGATATATTCGTCGATCTCGTCCCAGCCGACGGCATCCCCGAAGGGCAGGATGGTCCAGCGCCCGCGCTGCTCGGGCGTTGCGGCATGGAGGCGCGGATACCACCACAGCGGCGCCTCGATGCGGCGGCCGTCGGCCATCTTGAAGACGATCGTCGCCTCGGTGACGTCTACGCCGGCCACCTGAAGCTGCTTTTCGTCAATGTCCAAAGTGGTCATTCCAGGCCTCCAGAAATGCCGACCGGTGTCGCTCCGTTGCCTTCAAGATATCATTCACCTCATGCGCGGCGAAACCGACGTTGCGGGCGACGGAACAGCTTGAGAGCCAGATCTTGATCTGTTTCCCGTCCTTCAGGACGTGGATATGGGGCGGTTCCCCGATCTCCTTGGAATAGAACAGGAACTGGTATCCCCTCCATCTCAGCACCGTCGGCACGCCCGCTTCCCCCCGGTTCCCCCCCCCCCGATTCCCCGTTGCGCCGGCGTCGCCGTTACAGCGGAATGTTGTCGTGCTTCTTCCAAGGGTTGGAGAGTTGCTTGTTGCGCAGCGTCGCCAGCGCCCGTGCGACCCGCCGGCGGGTCGAGTGCGGCATGATCACGTCGTCGATGAAGCCCTTCTCCGCCGCCACGAACGGGTTGGCGAAGCGGTCCTCGTATTCCTTGGTGCGCGCGGCGATCTTCTCCGGGTCGCCCAGTTCTGAGCGGTAGAGGATCTCGGTCGCGCCCTTGGCGCCCATCACCGCGATCTCGGCCGTCGGCCAGGCATAGTTGATGTCGCCGCGGATATGCTTGGACGACATCACGTCATAGGCGCCGCCATAGGCCTTGCGGGTGATGACGGTGACCTTCGGCACGGTCGCCTCGCCATAGGCGAAGAGCAGCTTGGCGCCGTGCTTGATGACGCCGCCATATTCCTGGCTGGTGCCGGGCAGGAAGCCGGGCACGTCGACCAGGGTCAGGATCGGGATGTTGAAGCAGTCGCAGAAGCGCACGAAGCGCGCGGCCTTGCGCGAGGAGTTGATGTCGAGCACGCCGGCCAGCACCATCGGCTGGTTGGCGACGACGCCGACCGTCTGCCCCTCGATGCGGATGAAGCCGGTGACGATGTTGCCGGCATAGTTCTCCTGGAGCTCGAAGAAGTCGCCCTCGTCGGCGATCTTCACGATCAGCTCCTTCATGTCGTAGGGCTTGTTGGGATTGTCGGGGATCAGCGTGTCGAGCGAGTTGTCGATGCGCGCCGGATCGTCGAAGAACGGGCGAACCGGGGGCTTTTCGCGGTTGCTGGCGGGCAGGAAGTCGATGAAGCGGCGCAGGGCGATCAGCGCCTCCACGTCGTTGTCGAAGGCGCCGTCCGCGACCGAGGACTTGCTGGTATGGGTCTTGGCGCCGCCCAGTTCTTCGGCCGTCACCACCTCGTTGGTCACCGTCTTCACCACATCCGGGCCGGTGACGAACATGTAGGACGTGTCGCGGACCATGAAGATGAAGTCGGTCATCGCCGGCGAATAGACCGCCCCGCCCGCGCAGGGGCCCATGATCATCGAGATCTGCGGCACCACGCCCGAGGCCATGATGTTGCGCTGGAAGACGTCGGCATAGCCGGCGAGCGAGGCGACGCCTTCCTGGATGCGGGCGCCGCCGCTGTCGTTGAGGCCGATCACCGGCGCGCCGTTCTTCATCGCCATGTCCATGATCTTGCAGATCTTCTGGGCATGGGTCTCGGACAGCGAGCCGCCGAACACGGTGAAGTCCTGCGAGAACACATAGACCATGCGGCCGTTCACCGTGCCCCAGCCGGTGATGACGCCGTCGCCCGGCATCGAGGTCTCCTGCATGCCGAAATCCACGCAGCGGTGGGTGACGAACATGTCGTATTCCTCGAACGAGCCTTCATCGAGGAAGACCTCGATGCGCTCGCGCGCCGTCAGCTTGCCCTTGGCATGCTGCGCCGCGATGCGGGCCGTGCCGCCGGCAAGACGGGCGGCGGCGCGGCGGTTTTCCAGTTCCTGCAAGATCTGCTGCATGACCGGCCTTTCGGGCTCTTGTGGCGTTGCGTTCTGGTGGCGTCAGCGGGCGCGGGCGCGCACCAGCACGACGGCGATGGCGGCGGCGAGCACCGACTTGACGATACCGCCGATGACGAAGGGATAAAGCCCCAGCGCCAGGATCGGCTTGTCGAAGCCGATAACGGCGCCGAGCCACAGCAGGCCGGGAACGAAGACGACGGCCTGCGCAACGATAGAGGCCGGGACCGCCTGCCACAGGCTGCGGGTCCAGCCGCGCTCGGCGAAGACGCCGGCAAGCCAGGCCGAGGCGAGGAAGCCGAGCAGGAAGCCGCCGGTCGGACCCATCATATAGGCAAGGCCGATGCCCTTGGCGGGCGTGTCGGCGAAGACCGGCAGGCCGGCCGCGCCCTGCATCAGGTAGGCGGCGACGCTCAACAGGGCGAGGCGCGGGCCGAGCGTGAAGCCCAGCACCAAGAGCGCCAGCGTCTGCAGCGTCATCGGCACCGGATAGAACGGCACGCTGACCTTGGCCGAGGCGGTGAGCAGCAGCGAGCCGGCCAGCGCGATGGCGAGCGAGCGCACGAGGCTGCGGGTCGTGGTGGTGGCGGCGACGTTGCCGGACATGGCGTTCCCTCCTGACGGCGGCGAGCGGGTCGCGGCGGACCCGGATGCCGCAAGTTCTGCGATTGTGGCCGCATATCCCGCAGGATGCGCGGCGCGTGGCCTGATCGCTACTCCTTTTCGCCGGCTTGCGGGAGTGTTGAAAAAGCCGCAAAGCAAACTTAATCTGTTTGCAAATATGATTTTGCGAATTTGCAAACTTCACCCGGCGCGCAGGGATCTCATCCTGAAGGGCCCGTCGACAAGAGCCTGCCATGAAGAAGCTGTTCCTCGGCCGCCAGATCCGCAGCCTGCGCGAGAAGGCCCAGTTGACGCAACGGGATTTCGCCGAGCGCCTCGGCCTGTCGACCAGCTATGTCAACCAGCTCGAGAACAACCAGCGCCCCGTCTCCGCGCCCGTCCTGCTCACCCTGTCGGAGCGGTTCGGGCTCGATCTCGCCTCGCTCTCGGTCGATGACGACGACCGGCTGATCGCCGCCCTGCAGGAGGTCTTCGCCGATCCGGTGCTGGCGGGCGCCGCGCCCGGCCTGCAGGAGGTCAAGATGGTCAGCCAGAACGCGCCGGACTTCGCCCATGCGCTGGTCCGCCTGCATCAGGCCTATCGCCAGATGGGCGAGCAGCTCGCGCAGTTCGACGACCGGCTCGCCCGCGACGAGGGGCTGGCCCGGCCGACGCCTTACGAGGAAGTGCGCGACTTCTTCCATTTCGAGAACAACTATATCCACGAGCTCGACCTTGCGGCGGAGGACCTGGCGACGCGGCTGTCGCCGTCGGGCCGGATCTTCGCCCGCGATCTCGCGCAATATCTGGAGGAGCGGCACGGCATCGCCGTCGAGCGCCGGCGTGCCGGCACTGCAGGGGAGGGCACCATCCGCCGCTTCGACCGGGAGCAGCGCCGGCTCTATCTCAACGAGGCGCTGCCCGAGGCCACCATCGTCTTCCAGCTCGCCCACCAGATCGCGCTGCTGGAGGCCGGCGACATCGTCGAGGCGGTGCTGGCCCGCGCCCGGCTCCAGACCCCGGACGCGGTGCAGGTCGCGCGCATCGGCCTTGCCAATGCCTATGCCGGCGGGCTGGTGCTGCCCTATCGCGCCTTCCTGGCGGCGGCACAGGAGACCCGCCACGATCTCGATCTCATCGCCGACCGGTTCGGCGCCAGCCTCGAGCAGGTGGCGCATCGCCTGTCGACGATGCAGCGGCCGCGTCTGAAGGGCATTCCCTTCTTCTTCGCCCGGGTCGACCGGGCCGGCAACATCACCAAGCGCCACTCGGCGACCAAGCTGCAGTTCGCCCGCTTCGGCGCCGCCTGTCCCTTGTGGAACGTGCACCGCGCCTTCGAGAGCCACGGGGCGATCATCCGCCAGCTTGCGGAGACGCCGGACGGCTCGCGCTACATCTCGCTCGCCGCCCATGTGGTGAAGAAGTCCGGCGGCTACAGCGGCCCGGTGCTGCATTATGCCATCGCGCTCGGCGCCGAGATCGCCCATGCCCGCGACATCGTCTATTGCGACGATCTCGACCTCACCCGCGAGGCGGCGTTCGAGCCGATCGGCGTCTCCTGCCGCATCTGCGAACGGCTGACCTGCCCGCAGCGCTCGGTGCCGCCGCTCAACCGGGCGATCTCCATCGACAGCGACGACCGCCGGCTGGTGCCTTACGCGATCCGCTGACGCCGCCTGTCGACCTGCCCGGGCAGTTCGGCCTGTCCGGGCGGCGCCGATCGGTCCGGCAATGCTGAAATTATCTCATCATAAATCCTTGTATTGAATGACGGAAATATACCCTGTTGACTGGAACGTAAACGTCATGCAGGGTTTTCTGCGGAGGAGGCCATGCAGCCCTATTACACCATCACCCAGTTGACGCAGGAATTCGGCGTGACCACACGCACCTTGCGCTTCTACGAGGCGGAGGGCTTCCTCAAGCCGACGCGGCGCGGGCGCCAGCGGCTCTACAAGCCCGGCGACCGGACGCGGCTGAAGCTGATCCTGCGCGGCAAGCGGCTCGGCTTCACCCTCGCCGAGATCCGCGACATCATCACCATGTACGACAAGTCGCCCGGCGAGGCGGGGCAGTTGCAGCTTCTGCTCCAGCGCATCGAGGCGCGGCGGGCCGAGCTGATGGCCAAGCGCCACGACATCGACCTGACGCTGGCCGAACTCGACGAGGTGGAGCAGGGCGCCCGCACCCGGCTCGGCGAACTCGGGCCGATGAGCGATCTGTTTTCCGCCGCCGCCGCCGGCCGGCGCGCCGAAAAATGACAAGACGCCGCGCGGGCGGCCGTTCCGCGCCACAGGCGGGGTTTTTCGGGAGGGAGTGAGAATGCAGGCAGCAGAGACGGTGCGGCGGTTCGAGCCGCGCGATCCCGACTGGCGGCGCCGGGTCGAGGCGAGTTTTGTCCGCCAGGCCTTCATGACGGCGACGCTCGGCGCCAGCATCGACCGGCTGGAGCCGGGCGAGGTCGACCTTGCCGTCGCCTTCGCCGATGGCCTGGTGCAGCAGCACGGCTATTTCCATGCCGGCGTCACCACGACGCTCGCCGACACCGCCGCCGGCTACGCCGCCCTGTCGCTCTATCCGAAGGGCTTCGGCGTGCTGACCACCGAGTTCAAGGTGAACCTGCTCAATCCGGGCCGGGGCCGGCGTCTGGTGGCGCGCGGGCGGGTGATCAAGCCGGGGCGCACGCTCACCGTCACCGCCTCCGACGTCTATGGTCAGACGCCGGGCGAGGCGGACATTCACGTCGCCACCGGGCTTTTCACGATGATCGCGCTGGAGGGACTGGATGACTGACGCGCAAGTGCCGGCGGAGGCCCTGGTCATCCGCCGCCTGATGCCTGCCGACCGCGCCGCCTGGGAGCCGCTCTGGCAGGCCTATCTCACCTTCTACAAGCAGGAGCTTCCCGCGGACATCACCGATGCGGTCTTCGCGCGGATTTCCGGCGATGGCGCCCATGACGGGCTGGTTGCCGAGCGCGGCGGGCGGATGATCGGCTTCGTGCACCATGTGGTGCAGGAGACGACCTGGTCGATCGCCCCGACCTGCTACCTGGAAGACCTCTATGTCGACGAGACGGTGCGCGGTGGCGGCGTCGGCCGG
This sequence comes from Stappia sp. TSB10P1A, assembly GCF_900185725.1. Classification (GTDB taxonomy): domain Bacteria; phylum Pseudomonadota; class Alphaproteobacteria; order Rhizobiales; family Stappiaceae; genus Stappia. Next base: position 227,618 of record NZ_FYAU01000013.1, read on the forward strand.
GCGCTGATCGAGGGCGTCTATGTGGCCGCCCGCCGGCTCGGCTGCCGCTCGGTCTACTGGCAGACCCATGACGACAATGCCCGCGCCCGCCGGCTCTACGACCAGGTCGCGGTGCTCAGCCCCTTCGTGCGCTACGACCACGTGTTTTCGCAGGACTGAGGCGCCGCGCGCCGCCTGCCCAATTCCGGAGACGAACCGATGATCCGCAACGACTTCCCCTCCTTCAACTTCAACCTCGGCGACACCGCCGACATGCTGCGCGACAGTGTCCGCTCCTTCTCGCAGGACACCATCGCCCCGCTCGCCGACCGCATCGACCGCGAGGACTGGTTCCCGCGCGAGGAGCTGTGGCCGGCGATGGGCGAGCTCGGCCTGCACGGCATCACGGTGGAGGAGGAATGGGGCGGCTCGGGCCTCGGCTATCTCGAGCACTGCATCGCCATGGAGGAGGTCAGCCGCGCCTCCGCCTCCATCGGCCTGTCCTACGGCGCCCATTCCAATCTCTGCGTCAACCAGCTCCGCCGCTGGGGCACCAAGGAGCAGAAGTCGCGCTACCTCGCCAAGCTGGTCAGCGGCGAGCATCTCGGCGCGCTGGCCATGTCCGAGCCCGGCGCCGGTTCCGACGTCGTGTCGATGAAGCTGCGCGCCGACAAGCGCGGCGACCGCTACATCCTCAACGGCACCAAGATGTGGATCACCAACGGTCCGGATGCCGACACGCTGATCGTCTACGCCAAGACCGATCCGTCCGCCGGGGCGAAGGGCATCACCGCCTTCCTGATCGAGAAGGAGTTCAAGGGCTTCTCCGTCGCCCAGAAGCTCGACAAGCTCGGCATGCGCGGCTCGCTCACCGGCGAGCTGGTGTTCGAGGACTGCGAGGTGCCGGAGGAGAACGTGCTCGGCGAGGTCGGCAAGGGCGTCAACGTGCTGATGTCCGGCCTCGACTACGAGCGCGCGGTGCTGGCGGCCGGCTGCATCGGCATCATGCAGGCGGCGATGGACGTGGTCATTCCCTATATCCACGAGCGCCGGCAGTTCGACCAGCCGATCGGCACCTTCCAGCTCGTCCAGGGCAAGATCGCCGACATGTATGTCTCGATGAACGCCAGCCGCGCCTATGTCTATGCGGTGGCGCAGTCCTGCGACCGCGGCGAGACCACGCGCGAGGATGCGGCCGGCGCGATCCTTTATGCTGCCGAGAACGCCACGAAAATGGCTCTCGACGCGATCCAGTTGCTCGGCGGCAACGGCTATATCAACGAATATCCCACGGGCCGGCTGCTGCGCGATGCCAAGCTCTACGAGATCGGTGCCGGCACTTCGGAAATCCGCCGCATGCTGATCGGCCGGGAGATCTTCAACAAGACCGCGTGACGCGGGGCGGGGCGATGCTGCCGCGTTTGGTCGCATGGGGCGCGGCAGCCCCAGCCACTCGCTCCACCCTCTCGGGCGTCCTCCCGGGCAAGCGAAGCGCGACCCGGGACCGGAGAGTCACGACGGTCGTGGCATTTTTCCGGAGCGCACCTCATACGCCCTCGGCTCTCCGATCCCGCATCTCCGCTGCGCTTCGTGCGGGATGACGCGGGGAGGGGTTCGGGTGTCCTCACAGCCAGTGTGAGTTGGAATGCCTCTCCTTTCGTCTTCCCGGACGGCGCGCCAGCGCCGAGCCGGGACCGGGGAGCCGAGGGCCTGTCGGACACGCGCCCTTCCGCCTCACACCCGGCGCCCTTCCGGCTCATCCCGCTACCCCATCTGTGCCCCGACGATTCCGCCTGACGGGCCGACGCAGGGCCGCTATAACCGGCGGATCGACGGAAAACGGACGGATCGTCATGACCACGGGCCGCGATGCGCTGGACCGCAAGCTGATCGCCTTGCTGCAGATGAATGCCCGCATGCCGACGGCCGATATCGCCCGCCGGCTCGGCGTTGCCCGCTCCACCGTGCATGAGCGCATCGCCCGGCTGGAGCGCACCGGGGCGATCGCCGGCTATACGGCGGTGCTGACCCGCCCCGAGACCGGCAATGTGGTGCGCGCCCTCGTCATGCTCGCCGTCGAGCAGCAGCAGATGCGCGAGACGATCCGCCGGCTCGCCACCTTCCCGGAGATCCGCGCCTGCCAGACCATCGCCGGCGAGTTCGACATCTTCCTGGTGGTCGAGGCGCCGCAACTGGAGGATCTCGACGAGGCGCTGGACGAGATCGCCGTGGTGCCGGGCGTGCGCCGCTCGCAATCCTCCATCGTGCTCGCCTCGAAATTCGACCGCAGCCCGGCGATGATGCCGGCAACGACATAGTCCCCCGCCGGGGGTGATCGCCGGCCTCAGCGCGCCTCGCCCAGCCCGTCGCGGCGCATTTCGGCGGCGGCGACGCACAGCGCCATGGCAAGGCACAGCGTGCCGGACAGTGAGCGGAAGGCGCCGAGATCGGCTTCCGCCACCTCCACCACCACCTTGGCCGACTGGATCAGCGGCGAGAACGGCGAATCCGTCAGCGCCAGCACCGGCACGCCGCGCGCCGCCGCCGCATTGGCGACATCCACCGTCAGCGAGGCGTAAGGGGTGAAGCTCACCGCCACCAGCAGGTCCTGCGGGCCGGCGGCGGAGGCCTGTTCGGGGCCGAGCGAGGCGAGATTGTCGACCAGCACCGCCGCCATGCCGAGCTTCGACAGCGCATAGGCCATATAGGCGGAGACCGGGAAGGCGCGGCGCTGGGCGACGAGATAGATCACCCGCGCGCCCGCCATGGCGCGGGCCGCCTCGTCCATCGTCTCGGGCGCGAGCGAGTTGCGCATGCGCAGCAAGGAGGCAACCGCGGTGTCGACGAAATCGCCGAACAGCGCATGGGCGCCGTGGCTGTCGCCGCTGCGCCGCCGCAGCACTTCCAGCCGCTCGTCATAGTCGGGCCAGCGCTCGCGCAGCCTTGCGCGGAACACGTCCTGCAACTCGGAAAAGCCCTGATAGCCGAGCGACTGGGCAAAGCGCACCAGGGTCGAAGGCTGCACGCCGGCCTGCTCGGCGATCACCGCCACCGTGCCGAACGTGACGTCGTCCGGCCGGTCGACCGCGAAGGCGGCGACCTGGGCGAGGCGCTTGGGCATCGCCGGCTTCCGCTCGATCAGCAGCGTCCGCAAGCCGTCATAGTCGCGCGGCGGGGCATCCTCCGCCGTGCCGGTCTGCCTGTCGCTCATCGGCCGTCTCTCCTCGTTGACCCGATACCGTGTTTTCCGCTCGAGGCCCGCCGGATCCGGGCGCGCGCCGGCGCCCGGCTCGGCGCGGTGGTTTTCAGCTTGACACCGTCGAACCAAAAATGGAATAAAAATTCCATATGATGTGTTTTGGAATGCATCATTCCGATTTTTCCGGAGGCCCGCGCGGGAGGCGCCGACCGCCGGGAAACGCCTCGGGCGGCACCGGCGCAGGGCCGGCGGACCGGGGCAACGGACGACAGGATCCCCGCGCAGGGGACTATGGGAGGAAGGCACATGAAACGTTTCGTCGCTCGTCTGCTGACGGCTGCCGCCGTTGTCGGTCTGGTCGCCGGCGCCGGCACCTCGCCGGCAAAGGCCGAGGATATCAACATTATCGTGGTTAGCCACGGCCAGGCATCCGATCCGTTCTGGTCGGTGGTGAAGAACGGCGTCGCCAAGGCCGGCGAGGATCTCGGCGTTTCCGTGGATTACCGCGCGCCCGAGACCTTCGACATGGTGGCGATGGGCCAGCTCATCGACGCCGCCGTCAACCAGGAGCCGCACGGGCTGATCGTTTCGATCCCCGATGCCGACGCGCTCGGCGATTCGATCCGCAAGGCGGTCGCCGCCGGCATTCCGGTGATCTCGATGAATTCCGGCTCGGACGTCTCCGCCTCGCTCGGCGCCGCGCTGCATGTCGGCCAGGAAGAGTATGACGCGGGCAAGAAGGCCGGAGAGGCGCTCGCCGAGATGGGTGGCAAGAAGGGGCTCTGCGTCAATCACGAGGTCGGCAACGTCTCGCTCGACCAGCGCTGCCAGGGCTTCGCCGACGGCTTCGGCGGCTCGGTCTCCGTGCTGCCGACCACCAACGACCCGGCCGAGATCCTCGCCAAGGTGAAGGCGGCGCTCGCCTCCGACGGCGACATCGACACGGTCATGGCGCTGGGCGCCGCGCTCGCCGGCGAGCCGAGCCTGCGGGCGGTGAAGGACAGCGGCATGCTGGAGCAGGTCAAGGTCGCGACCTTCGACATGTCGGCGAACTTCCTGCAGGCGATTGCCGATGGCGAGGCCGCCTTCGCCATCGACCAGCAGCAGTTCCTGCAGGGCTACCTGCCGGTGGTGTTCCTCGCCAACCATGCCCGCTACGGCCTGATGCCGGGCGGCAACGTGCCCTCGGGTCCGAACCTGATCACCAAGGACAAGGCTGGCCAGGTGGTGGACCTGTCGGCCAAGGGCATCCGCTGACGTGCGCCGGCGGGGCGGGGGCATGCGGCCGCGCCCTGCCGGGCCGTTCCAGCCTGCCGTTTCAGGCTGCCGCGTCTGATTGCCGGTCGCGGCGGCCCGGTTTCCGGCATCTGAAGGACAGGGTCGATGAGTGAAGGACAGGCGGTCGCCTCTCCGCCCGAGGGCGTGGACGAGCGGCTGAGGAAGACGGGTCTTGCGACGAAACTGCTGCGCCGGCCGGAGCTCGGCGCGCTGGCCGGGCTGGTGCTGGTCACGCTGTTTTTCGTCACGGTGGCCAATCCGGCGATGTTCTCGCTCGCCGGCATCATGAATTTCATGGCGCCCGCCGCCCAGCTCGGCATTCTCGCCATCGGCGCGGCGCTGCTGATGGTCGGCGGCGAGTTCGACCTGTCGGTCGGCTCGATGGTCGCCTTCGCCGGGCTCGCCTTCGGCACCGTGCTGGTGGTCTGGGACATGCCGCTGATCGTCGCCATCGCCGCGACGCTCGCTTTCGCTGCCGGCATCGGCGCGGTCAACGGCCAGATCGTGCTTCGCACCGGCCTGCCGTCCTTCATCGTCACCCTGGCCTTCCTGTTCATCCTGCGCGGCCTCACCCTGGTCGGGCTGAAATGGGCGACCGGCGGCTCGACCCAGTTGCGCGGCGTCAAGGAGGCGGCGGGCGAGGGCTGGATCCTCGAACTGTTCTCGGGCGATGCCTTCGAGGGGCTGTTCGCCTGGCTGGCCGCCAACGGCCATATCGAGACCTTCCGCAACGGTGCGCCCAAGGTCACCGGCGTGCCGGTGGAGATCCTGTGGTTCGTCGCCATCGCCCTCATCGCCACCTGGGTGCTGCTGCGCACCCGCTTCGGCAACTGGATCTTCGCCGCCGGGGGCGACGCCAACGCGGCGCGCAATTCCGGCGTGCCGGTGACCCGGGTCAAGACCATCCTGTTCATGGTCACCGCCATGTGCGCGGCGCTGGTCGCCATCCTCACCGTGCTCGATGCCGGCTCCACCGACGCGCGGCGCGGCTTCCAGAAGGAGTTCGAGGCGATCATCGCCGCGGTGATCGGCGGCTGCCTGCTGACCGGTGGCTACGGCTCGGCCATCGGCGCCTTCTTCGGCGCCATCATCTTCGGCATGGTGCTGATCGGGCTGACCTACACCACCATCGACCAGGACTGGTACCTGGTGTTCCTCGGCGGCATGCTGCTGATCGCCGTGCTGTTCAACAATTTCATCCGCAAGCGGGCGACGGGGGAGCGCTGACCATGGCCGCGACAGCTCTGGCACATTCGGATCCCGCCCGCACCGACCCCGCGCCCACCGTCCCGCTGATCGAGGTGCGCGACCTCGTCAAGCATTTCGGCTCGGTCATCGCGCTTGGCGGCGTCTCGATGAAGGTGCATGCCGGCGAGGTGCTGTGCCTGCTCGGCGACAACGGCGCCGGCAAGTCGACCCTGATCAAGACCCTGTCGGGCGTGCATCGGCCGACCGCGGGGTCCTTCCTCGTCGGCGGCGAGGAGGTCGCTTTTGCCAGCCCGCGCGCTGCGCTCGATGCCGGCATCGCCACCGTCTACCAGGACCTGGCGATGATCCCGCTGATGTCGATCACCCGCAATTTCTTCATGGGCCGCGAGCCGCTCAAGGGCGTCTGGCCGCTCCGCCACATGGACATGGCCCATGCCGATGCGGTGACGCGCGAGGAGATGCGGCGCATCGGCATCGACGTGCGCGATCCGCAGCAGGCGGTCGGCACCCTGTCGGGCGGCGAGCGGCAATGCGTGGCGATCGCCCGGGCGGTCTATTTCGGCGCCAGGGTGCTGATCCTCGACGAGCCGACCTCGGCGCTCGGCGTCGCCCAGACCTCGATGGTGCTGAAATATATCAATCAGGTGCGGGCCAAGGGGCTCGGCGTCATCTTCATCACCCACAATGTCCGCCATGCCTATGCGGTCGGCGACCGCTTCACCGTGCTCAACCGGGGGCGGACGCTCGGCACCCATACCAAGGGCGGCATCACCATCGACGAGCTGCAGAACCTGATGGCCGGCGGCAAGGAGTTGCAGGACCTCGGCGCGGAACTCGGCGGCACGGTCTGACTGCCTGCCGGGGAGGGAGCGGACGGAGGGGGCGGGGGGATCACCGCCGCGCCTTTCCGTCCCCTCCAGCGCTTTGCGGCCTCGCGCTCACATCACCGGCAGGACGCGCGGCGAGACGGCCGGCTCGGGCGTTGCCGAGGCGGTCTCGAAGGCGAGGATCGCGCCGGCGAGGTCCTCCAGCGCCGCGCCCACCGACTTGAACAGGGTAATGTCCTCGGCCTGGCGCAGCACCGGGTGGGTGCCGCGGACGAGGTCGAAGAGATCGGCCTCGATGCCGTCCTCGGCCAGCGCGCCGGAGGCGAGCGCCTGGACGATGTCGCCCGCTTCCGTTGTTGCGCCCTCGCGGGTGTCGACGAAGACGCGGGCCCGCGCCATCGCCTCGTCGTCGCTTTCGCGCATGGTCGGCTTGAAGGCGCCGACCAGATCGACATGGCTGCCCGGCTGCAGCCAGGCGCCGCGCAGCAGCGGCGCTTCCGACAGGGTGGCGCAACTGACGATGTCGGCCTCGCGCACCGCCGCCTCGAGATCGCCGGCGGCCTGCGTCAGGATGCCCAGTTCACCGGAAATGTCCTCGGCGACCGCCTGCGCCTTTTCGATGTCGCGCCCCCAGACGGAGATGCGCGAGATCGGCCGCACCGAGGCATGGGCGGCGGCGAGGTTGCGCGACAGGCGGCCGGTGCCGACCACCACCAGATGGCGGGCGTCGGCGCGCGCCAGGTAGTCGGCGGCCAGGGCGGAGGCCGCCGCCGTGCGCCGGGCGGTCAGCTCGCCGCCGTCGATCAGCGCCACCATCTCGCCGGTGCGCGCGTCGTTCAGCAGGTAGCTCGCCATCACCGCCGGCAGGCCGCGCGCGCCGTTGCCCGGCACCACGGTCGCCAGCTTGGTGCCGAGATAGCGCCCCGGCACCCAGGCCGGCATCAACAGCAGCGTGCCGTCCGTCTCGCCCGGTACCGCGAAGTCGTGGTGATGGCGCACCGGGCTCTCGCAGCCGTCGCGGAACATCGCCCGCAGCGCCTCGATCAGCGGCCGCCAGTCGAGCGCCGCGCGGGTGGCATCCTGGTCGAGTTGCAGCATGAGAGCCTCCATAGGGAGCGGATAAGGGGAGCGGTACGAACCGGCCGGCGACCGGTGGGAAGGACGATGCCCGCCGCAAACGGCGACAGCAAGACGCGAAAGGGCGACCTGCCGAAAAACTCCCCGACAAGCTGCGCTGCCGCCACAGGGCTGCCCGTCCTGCCCGGCGGATGCCTGCCGTGCCGGCCGGGAACATGCCGGACGGGAACATGCCGGCCGGGAACATGCTGGCAGGCCGGCGGTTTCGCTTGCGGGCGTTGGTGCGGGGCAGATCCTGGCACGGAGGGATGTGAGATGGCAAACCGGTTGGTATGGGGAATTCTCGGCGGTCTCGTCGCGGGCCTGGCCATCGGCTATCTGGGCGGAAACACCGGCACGGGGGTCGCGCTCGGCATCGCCGCCGGCGCGGTGGCGGCCGGGGCCTGGCACTATGTCGCCACACGGGCCTGATCGGCATCGGCGAGCTGCCGCCATGCGAGCGCCGAGGCGATCGTGAGGCAGAAGGCGGCTGCGTAGGATCGGCACCCTTTCGCCTCACGCCCGGCCCGGCCTCTCCCGGCATCCTCCCGCGCTCCGCCCTCGCGCTGCGTCCTCCCGGACGAAGCGCCATTCGCGCGCTGCCCTCCTTCGCCCTCCCGGACGGCGCGTCCCCCACGCGCAGGCCCCTCCCTGCGTCATCCCGCACGCAGCGCAGCGGAGATGCGGGATCGGAGAGGCACAGCGCTTGCGGCCCCTTGCCGGAACGCTTCGGCAATCGCCCTCGGCTCGCCGGTCCCGGCTCTTCGGCCTGCGGCCTCGTCCGGGAAGACGAAAGGAGAGGAAGGCGGAAAGCTGCTGCTTTCGCACACCCACCCGCCCCGGCTGCGGCTGCTTTTCTACGCCCACGCGCTCCGGCGGATACTGGACGCCCGCCTGCGCGGGCGTGACAGCCGAGAGGGAGGTGAGCGCCTTCCGTCTCACGCCCGCTGAGGGTGCCAATGGTTCCCGGATCTTCGGCCTTCGGCCTCGTCCGGGACGACATCCTGAGTGAGAGGGGCGGCCTAGCGCTCCTCCGCTGCTCCGCGTGGGCGCTTGGGGAGGGTGCGCGCTTTCCTCCCCCTCGGTCGTCACACCGGGCAAGCGCAGCGCGACCCGGTGCCCATTGGCTGCCAGAGCGGCGGCGAGGACACATCGGCGGGGCGCGCTCCCGAACCACGCCGCAACCGCCGTGCCTCCCCGGTCCCGGATCTTCGGCCTTCGGCCTCGTCCGGGACGACATCCTGAGTGAGAGGGGCGGCCTAGCGCTCCTCCGCTGCTCCGCGTGGGCGCTTGGGGAGGGTGCGCGCTTTCCTCCCCCTCGGTCGTCA
>NZ_FYAU01000026.1 GCF_900185725.1 Stappia sp. TSB10P1A
CCGTCATCTCCCGGTCCGAAACCTGCTCAAGCTCCTCGCAGCCGGGAATGCAACGACGCAGAACATCCGCGTCGTTCAGCGCCAACCAAACAGCCCCACGACCCGCCAACAATCGATACTCGCCAACCAAATCCATGGAAGCTCCTCCCGGCCCGGCCAACCGGCGGGGCAATGTCCGCAGGGCCGCTCGTCCAGTCTCCCCCCGGACGCTGTCAGGAAAGGCCAGCCTCCCGCGCTTGTACACTGTACTTTCGGTCGAAGCCGAACGCCCGCTTGTCACCGGCAAGCCGAAGATCCTAGAGTGGGGCGTCGTCGCAAAGTCGTCCGACAGCCAGTCTGTCATGGGGAGGAGAGGCATGCGGCGCGAGGGAGGAGCGACGTGCAGCCGAATGGCGGCATCGATCACGCCTGCGGTGTCGTCGCGCTCGAATGCGACGATCCCGGCGACACCGGATTCTGGGCTCGCGTGGCGACCGCGCGGCAGCGCGTTGGTGCAGGGTTCGCTCTGGCCTTTTTTTCCTCCGCCCGCTTCCCGCCCGCCGCGGTCGCCTCTGCCCTGACAGACAGTTGCCCCGGCCTCCGTCATGCCGCCTGCTCCACCGCCGGCGAAATCACCCGGAACGGCATCTGCGAAGGCAATCTCGTGGTCATTCTGTTTCCGGCCGCGCGCTTTCGCATCGCCGCCCACCGGATCAGCGACATCCGACGCGCCGGCATGGAGCGCATCGTCTCGGAGGTCGGCGATGCGAAGCGCTGCTTCGTGGAGTCCGCGCCCGCCGAGCGCAGCGCGAGCCGCTTCGCCCTCTGTCTGATCGACGGCCTGTCCTTCGCCGAGGAAGCGGTGAGCGCTGCCCTGCACTGGGGCCTCGACGACATTCCGTTGCTTGGCGGATCGGCCGGCGACGACATGCGGTTCGGGACGACCACGCTTATCCTTGACGGCGAACCGGCGAGCGATGCAGCCATCGTGATCCTGGTCGAGACCCAGGTTCCCTTCCACATCTTCAAGACCGACAACTTCGTGCCGACCCCCCACAAGCTGGTTGTCACCCGCTCCGAGCCCGACCGGCGCATCGTGCACGAGTTCAACGCCGCTCCGGCAGCGCAGGAATATGCGCGGGTCATCGGCATGGATCCGCAGAGCCTGTCGCCGATGAGCTTTGCCTCGCATCCGCTGGTCGTGCGGGTCGGCGGCGAATATTACTGCCGCTCCGTCCAGAAGATGAATCCCGACGGGTCTCTCTCGTTCTTCTGCGCGATCGACGACGGTATCGTGATGACGGTTGCCGAACCCGCCGGCATGACGCGTACCACGCGCGCCGCCTTCGACGCCGTGCGCGAGCGCATTGGCGGCATCGATTTCGTCCTCGGCTTCGACTGCGTGCTGCGCCGCATCGACGCCCGCAACCGGCAGGTGACGCACAGGATCGCCGCCATCTATCGCGAGAACAACGTCATCGGCTTCAACACCTATGGCGAACAATACCTGTCGATGCACCTGAACCAGACCTTCACCGGCATTGCCTTCGGTCTTGGGCAAAGCGGCAGGAGCGGTTCATGAGCATTCTCGATATCGCCGACGTCGAACGCCTCAAGCGCATCAACGACGCGTTGATCCACCGTGTCGAGCGCGCGATGGATCAGCAGCGTAACGCCTTCTCGCTGTTCCAGACCGCCATCGCCCTGGAGGGACAGGTCCGCAGGCGCACGGACGAGTTGACCTCGACCCTGCGCAACCTGGAACGCACCAACGCGGAACTCGCCCGGCAAAAGGAGATTTCCGAACGCGCCGACCAGTCGAAGACACGGTTTCTCGCCGCCGCCAGCCACGACGTGCTGCAGCCGCTGCATGCGGCACAACTGACCATGTCGGCGCTCTACGACCTGCAGGATACCGAACGCGGCCGGGCGATGGTCGCTCAGGTCGAGCGCTCGCTCGACACGATGAACGAGTTGCTGCATACGTTGCTCGACATTTCCCGCCTCGATGCGGGGGTCATGGTGCCGAACCACGCGGCGGTGCCGCTCGTTCCGGTGATCGAGTCCCTGCTCTCCGACCTGAAACCGATCGCCGAGGCGAAGGGTCTGCGTCTGCAGACCTCGATCACCGGCGATCACGTCCGCTCCGACCGGACCATGCTGCGGCGCGCGCTGCAAAACCTCATCTCCAATGCCATTCGCTATACGGATCGCGGCGGCGTGCTGATCGGCACCCGTCGGCGCGGCGACATGGTGGCGATCGAGGTAGTCGACACCGGCTGCGGCATCCCCCTCGACCAGCGCGAGCGGATCTTTGACGAGTTCCACCGGGGGCCGGCAGCCAAGGAACGCGCCGGACGTGACGGCGATTGTGCCCTCGGCCTCGGCCTTTCCATCGTGCGACGCCTGGTGACCGCGCTCGGCCACGAGCTCAGCCTGAGTTCGGAAGTGGGCAAGGGGAGCCGCTTCCGCATCCTCGCCGAACGCTGCGAGCCGCCTGCGGCCGGCGAGACACGGTCCCAGACAGCCCAGCGGCCAGTCAGCGACGCCACCCTCGCGGGCCGCCGTGTTCTGCTTCTGGAAAACGACTTCGAGGTGACGCGTGCCATGTCGACCCTGCTCGACGGCTGGGGCTGCGAGCACCGGGTCGCCGCCTCTCAGGCGGAAGCAGCGGAGGTTCTGGACAAAGGTTTCCTGCCCGACCTGATCATCGCCGACCAGCATCTCGACCAGGGCGACCACGGCACCCAAACGGTCGCAACGCTGTTGCAGCGTCTGCGGCGACGCGTGCCTGTCATCCTTGCAACGGCAGACGTCTCGGAGCCGGTCATGGCTCAGGCGGCGCAGCTTGGCGCGGAATTCATGTCCAAGCCGGTCAAGCCCGCACAACTGAGAGCGCTTATGGCGCACATGCTGGCCACCGCGCCTTAGTCAAGAACCCTCAGCCCCGAATGCGCCCGCTCTCGCCGTGTCCAAGGGGATTGGCAGGGTCGAGCCCGGAGATCTGCTCCAGCCGCGACATCTCGATAACCACCTGGGTGCGGCTGTGGACGTTGAGCTTGCGCAGGATTTCCGAGACATGTGCCTTCACTGTGGTCTCGCCGACCTGCAATTCGTAAGCGATCTGCTTGTTGAGCAGGCCGTCGCAGATCATGCCGAGCACCTTGAGCTGCTGCGGCGTCAAGGTGGCGACCCGGTTGATCATGTCCCTGGCATGCGCGTCGATCTGCTCGTCGCCGGCGTCTGCGAGATTGTCCGGGACAAAAACCGCGCCATTGATCACCTTCTGGATCGCGTCGGCAAGGGCCGCCTTCTTGGCCGACTTCGGGATGAAACCGGCGGCCCCGTAGGCAATCACCTGCGAGACCACCTTGGGATCCTCGTGGCCGGAGACAACCACGACCGGCAGGCGCGGAAAATTGGTACGCAAATGCAGCAAGCCGTCCATGCCGCGCACGCCGGGAATGCTGAGATCGAGCAACGCAAGGTCGAAACCGCCCTCCGCCGCAAGGATTTCGCAGGCCTCCGGCAGCGAAGCGGCATCAAGCGTGTCGGCATCCGGATAGGCCAGCGTCACCGCACTGTGCAGGGCTTCCCGAAAAAGCGGATGGTCGTCGATGATCAGGAATTTCGCCATGGCACCGGATTGAACTGTCATGTCGGTCTCTCCGACCATCGCACCGAATGCGTGATCTTCAAAGGTTTTGTCCGAGCAAGGCGGCAGCCGCCAGCGCCCTGGCAACAAGTGTCGCCAAGCACCAGGGTTCCGGCAAGCGGACTAAAGAACGAGAGACGGCGACAAGGGCACCAGCCGGGGACTCATGCGAAGCGGGTGAAGAGCTCCGCCTCGCTGCTTTCGGTATCGCCGACCGCTTCGAAACAGACCACAGGGCCTTCCGACAAGGCCGCATTGTAGGCGAAACCCTCCGCGCACAGGCCGGCGAAGATCTCGATCATGCCGGCCTTGCCGATCTTGTGCGGATGCAGTTCCAGCACGATCCGCTTGAGGCCGCCGACGCGCAGGTTCCGGAACAGGTCGAGCTCCGCCCCCTCGATATCGGCAATGAGAACGGTGATGCCCTTGTCCGCGATGAAGGCCGAGGCATCGACGGCCGGCACACGCACCGTCTCGGTCACGCCTTCCTGGTCCTGGCCGATGCCGGAGCGCCAGAACTCCCGATGCAGGGTGAACTCGACGTAGCCCGTCTTCAGGGTCTGAGGGTCGGAGACGAAGGCCGCATTGATCACCTCGACACCGGTCACACCGTTCTTGAGATGGGTTTGGCGGATATGCGGGATGAGACGCGCGTCCGCCTCGACGGCAGCATAATAGTCAGGCCCGACATTGCGCATCACACCGGCGGAGATGAAGCCGATGCCGGCGCCGAGTTCTAGCACGCGGTCGTCCTTCCGCACAAACCGCGAGGCCATGGAGAGTTCCGAGGCTTCATAGCGGCCGCGGCGGATCTCCTCGATAATGCGGTCGTTGGCAACGGTCTCGTCCAGAGACAGCACCAACCCGCTGGTGCGGTGGGTTACCAATTGCCCCGACATCCGATCCACTCCCGTCACTCCGGCATGCGATGGTGCCACGGCCCGACCCGCAACCAGTTGCATCCGTATTTTTATCGATGCTCGCATTCCGAGCAGACTTGCCTTCTTGTCGCAAAGGTTCCGCCCCTGCGCAAGAGGCGAGACCGGACCGGGAGAGACTGCGGCTTACACGGCCGCCGACCCCGCCAGCTCGACGACCGCCGCAACGAGTGCGTCGGCGGCCTGCTCGAGGTCACCGCTGTTGTCGATGACACGGGCCGGTGCGACGGAAAGCGGCTCGTTGGCGCGGGCGATGCGGGTGGCGATCTCTTCGGCGCTCTCACGACCGCGCGCGGCAAGCCGCGCCGCCAGCACTGTCGGGGTCGCCGTGATCTGGATGACGCAAAGTGTGGGAAACCGCTCCTGCATGGCCGCAAGGGCCACGCGAGACCCATTGACCACGGCGGGATGCCCGCTTGCGAGATGCTCCGACAAGGACGCGGGAAGCCCGTAGCCAAACCCATGCGCACGCCAGCTAAAGGCGAAGGCACCAGCGCGCTCCGCCTCTTCGAAGGTCTCTGCCGTCATGGGCTCGTGCGTCTCCGCATCGGTGCCGGTTGGCCGGGTGATCGTCCGTTGCACAAAAAGCAACTCCGGTCGCCCGGACAAGGCCGCGCGTGCCCTCGCGAGCAGCGTATCCTTGCCGACCCCGCTCGGCCCGACGACCGCGATCAGCGGCCCCTGCCCTTCCGACGCTGCCCCCTGCATCGCTCAGACCACCCGGCGACCTTCGCGCCAGACCGTGCGCACGATCGGGATATGTTCCTCGACCCGCACCCGCACGAGATCGGCGCGTTTGCCGATGGCGATCTCTCCTCGATCCTCAAGCCCGGCAAAGCGGGCCGGGGTACGGGACACCATGGCGATCGACTGCGGCAGATCGATCCCGTCGACCACCTCGCCGAGAAAGAAGGCCGACTGGACGAGACTGAAGGGAATGTAGTCGGACGACAGGATGTCGAGCAGGCCATTGGCGGCGAGATCGCGCGCCGAGACATTGCCCGAATGCGAGCCCCCGCGGACAACATTGGGGGCACCCATCAGCACCGCCAGCCCCTGCGCTTTCGAGGCCCGAGCGGCTTCCAGCGTGGTCGGAAACTCCGCCACCCGGATGCCGAGCTCGACGGCTTCCTCGACATGCGCGTTGGTCGCATCGTCGTGGCTCGCCAGCACCACCCCGCGCGCCCTTGCGCGCTCGGCGAGGATCCGGCGGTTGTTGTCGGACCATTCCGCAGACTGGGCCATACGCCGTTCGCAGAACTCGTTGAACTCGGCGTCGCTCATGCCCCGCTTGCCCTTGTAGTAGACCGCATACGCCTCAAGGCTGACGAACTGGCGCTGGCCGGGCGAATGATCCATCAGCGAGGCGATGCGTACGAGCGGATCGTTCTCGAACACCTCGAAACTCTCAAGACAGTTGGGAGCCGAGACCTCGCAGCGCAGGTGGATGAAATGATCCGCCCGCAGCCTGTCCTTGGCCATCCCCGCCTCGATCGCGTCGGCCAGCCGCCGCATGTCGGCATCGGTGATGTCGGTATCCTCGTCGAGCCCGACGCGCAGGGCATCGAAGACGGTGGTGATGCCGCTGGCTGCGATCTGCGCGTCATGGGCACAGACGGCGGCAATAGGATTCCACCGCACCTTCGGGCGAGGTGCATAGTGGTTTTCCAGGTGATCGGTGTGCAACTCGATGAGGCCGGGGATCACATAGTCGCCGCCCATGTCCTCCGCAGCCGGCAACGACGAGGCGCCGCTGTCGATGCCCGCGATCTTGCCGTCGCGCAGGTGCAGCGAACCCTCGACGACCTGGTCGGCCAGCACGATCCGCGCATTGGTGAGTATGGTGTCCATCGATCCGTCTTTCTCGAAGGGAACGTCTTGTCAGCCGCCTGTTCCCGCAAGCGGCGCCTGATGCAGGCAGATGAAAGGAGCGCCTGGATCAGGCTCGACGAAGATCGCCAGCCTGTCGAAGGCGACAGGATGCGCCAGCAAGGCCTCGAACTGTCCAGCAAGCGCGCGGTGAACGGCCAGTGCCGTTTCCCCCTCCAACCTGTCGCTCAGCGTCATGTGGAAGCGGAATGCGTCGAAAATGTAGGGGTAGCCCCAGTTTTCCAGAAATTCCCGCTCGCGCGGCGACAGCCGCTCCGGACGACGGCGGGCGATTTCCTCCGCCGTGAGAGGCGCTCGAAACGGCTCGAACCGCCGCACCACGGTGGCAGCCAGCGCGTTGAGGTCTTCGGCGGGACCGGCCGGCGTCAAGGCGAAGAAGCCATCAAGATCCGAAACCTTGAGCGCGACCGGAGCGATTGGCGGCGTGTCACGGCAGAAGGCGTCGACAGCTTCGACCAGATCGGCCTCGCTTCGGGTCTCGGCGAGGCGGAAAGGCGCCTTCAACGTACCGTGGAAACCGTACCGCACGGCCGATGCGATGAGGCAGGCGCGGGCCTGTGGCGAGAACCCGCCGACATCCGTCGGCTCGACGGCGCGAGCAAACGCGCTGCGGCCGAGCCATTCCTCAGCCGCGCGAACCAGCGGATGCCCGGCATCGGGCGTAAAATAGATCGCGTATCGCATACGTTCCGCTTTTTGTGGAACCGGAAGCGGGAGCATCGCCGCGCCAGTCGCGGCGATGCCATGCCTCGCATCCGATGGTGGCGGGCCTGCCGGAGGCTTGGGGGTTCCGGCAGGGAGCCGTCGAATTTACGTCCGCCCGACCCGTCCGATCAACAGGCCTCTGAGCCATCCCGAAAGCGAGTCCATCGCCATCACCATCAGCACGATGAGAATGATGTAGTAGCTGACTTCTTCCCAGTCCTTCTGGGTGATGATGGCCTGGGTGAGCAGCAGGCCGATGCCGCCGCCGACAATGGCGCCGATCACGGTGGCGCTTCGGGTGTTCGATTCGAGGAAGTAGAGCACCTGGCTGAGGAGCACCGGGACGATCTGCGGCATCACCCCGAAGCGCGCCTGCTGGATCGGCGAGGCTCCGGTCGACTGAACGCCTTCGATCTGCTTTCGGTCGACGTTTTCCAGCGCTTCGGAGAACAGCTTGCCGAAGGAACCGGTGTCGGTCATCAGGATCGCCAGCGATCCGGTCAGCGGCCCGGGACCGAACGCCCGGCTCAGAATGATCGTCCAGATCAGCCCGTCGACACCACGGACGAAGTCGAACACGCGGCGCAGCGCAAAACGCAAGGATCTCGCCGGCGTAAAATTCGATGCGGCCAGAAACGCGAGGGGCAACGCCACGACAGCGGCGCCCATGGTTCCCAGGAACGCCATCAACACCGTTTCGAACAGCGCCCAGGCCACATCGCCGTGCCGCCACATCTTGTTCGTCCAGAACTCCGACAGCATGTGGACGATGTTCGGCCTTGCCGGATCGACGCGATCTTCCGAGACAGCAAGGCTCGCCAGTTCGCCCACCGAGCGACCACTGAACGGACTGTCGAGCGTGAAGAAGAACAACTCCCAGCCCGGCTCATAGTGGAAGGTCTCGGTCCGAGTGCGGGTCATCGAAAAGCGCCCCTGCGGGGTCGTCACGGTGACACGCGCGGGCGAGGCGTTGATCCAATCCGGAACCTCGCCTTCCGGCAGATCGAGACGGATGCCCTGCCCGTCCGGCTCGACCTGGATCACGCCATAGCCGGGGATGGTGAAGCGCGCGCCGGTCCCCTCATAGACCACCTCGTGCTCCTTGCCGAGGTCGATCCGGGTAACGCCGTCCTGCATGCTCACCCACGCGGGCAGCCGGCCGGGCGGATAGGTGCCCTTGTTCTCGCCCTCGATCGCGACACTCACCTCGCCGCTGCGATTGTCGCGCGTGACATGCGTCTTGTAACTCCAGAAGTCGGACAACAGGATCGCCGCATTGTCGGTCCTGGCGCTCGCCACCAGGCCCGGAATGTTGAAGGCGAAGAAGATATAGATCAGATAGACGAGGACCACCGCCGGGAGGGCAAAGGCAAGGCGCTGCTTGCGGCCGAAGGCGGCAAGAACCGCCTCGCCCAGCGACCCCTCATGCGTGGTGGAGAGCATGGCGGCCATGTCAGTGTCCCTTCACCAGCTTGTGCCGAAAGTGGCTCGAAACCTGGTCGATGACGACGATTGTGGCGAAGAGCAGCAGGAAGATCGCCACGACCTGGTCGTAGCGACCCTGGCCCCACTGCATCGCGGTCTTGAGGTCGTAGCCGATGCCGCCGGAACCGACGAAGCCCAGGATTGCGGAGGCCCGCACGTTGATCTCGAAGCGCAGCAACGCATAGGAAAGCCAGTTCGGCGTAACCTGAGGCAGCACGCCGAGCCACATCGCCTGGCTCCAGCTCGCACCTGCCGAAGACAGGCCCTCGACCGGCTTGCGGTCGGCGTTCTCGCTCACTTCCGAGAAGAGCTTGCCGAGAGCGCCTGTGGTGTGGAAGGCGATGGCGATCATGGCCGGTACAGGCCCGCCGCCGAGCAGGAAGATCAGAATGAGCGCGATGACGATCTCCGGGATCGCCCGCATACCATCCATCATCCGGCGGAACAGCGGGATAAGCCGCGGGAAGCGGGCAAGGCCGCGCGTCGACAGAAGCGACAGCAGCGCCCCGCCGCAGGCACCGACGAGCGTTGCCACGCCGGCAATGTTGATCGTCTCGATCAGCGAGGGAAGAAACTTCCACATCAGACCCGGCAGGTTGGCCGCCTTGGCCACCGCCTCGCTCACGACTTCGGAGGGGAAATCGAAGAACTGGTGGATGCCCGCCCAGAAGCCGCCGGCATTGCGCGCGTCGGCCAGTTGGAAACCCGAGACCATCAGCAGGACGAAGACCAGCAGCAGGATGCCGCTGTACATCTGCCGCTGGCGGGCATGGGCGAGATAGTCGGCGCGGATATCGCCCGACCTTGCGAAAGCCGTGTCCGTCATGAGGTCCTGCTGCAGGTGGCTCTGGCGAAAACGCACGGGCGGGACACAGGCCCCGCCCGGCAATCACGAAGACAGATCGATCAGTTGCTCTGGGCCTTGCGGACCGCGATGATCGACTCGTAAGCCTCATGGGCGATCGGCTCGAAGCCGGCCGTCTCGCCGGCAGCCACGTTGTAGGCGCACTGCGCGTCCTTGCCGTGCAGGTCCTTCAGAAGCTGCGTGACCTTCTCCTTGACGTCGGCCGGAAGGGCACGACGCAGCACGATCGGGCCTTCCGGGATCGGCTTGGAGCGCCAGATCTCGACCAGGTCGTTCATGTCGACCAGGCCGGCATCGACCGCCTTGCGCAGGGCGCCGGAATTGTAGCCGTCTTCCCACTCGCCCTGGCCGTCGGCCCAGGTCACGCCGCCGTCGACATCGCCGTTCTTGACCGCAACGATGGTCTGCTCATGGCCGCCGGTGAAGACGACCTCGCCAAAATAGGCGCCGTTGTCCATGGACGCACCGGTGATCTGCGGGATCTCGATGGACGGGATCAGGTAGCCGGAGGTCGAGTTCGGATCGCCGAAGCCGAACTTCTTGCCCTTCATGTCCTCAAGCGAGGCAATGCCGCTGTCCTTGCGGGCAAAACCGATGGAATGGTAGGAGAAGGAGCCGTCGAGATTGGTCTTGACGAGCACGACGTCGACCGCTTCCGGGTTCGTCAGATAGGTCTTCGCATAGGCCGAGGCACCGAGCCAAGCCATGTCGATCGAACCGCCCAGCAGCCCCTGGATCACGCCGTCATAGTCGGCGGGAGTGAAGATCTTGGTCTCGACGCCGAGCAGATCCTGGACATAAGCGCGCAGGCACTCGTTGGAGGCCAGACGGTCCTGGGCATTCTCGCCGCCGAGGACGCCGATGCGGAACTCGTTGATCTCCTGCGCCGTCGCACCGACGGACAGGGTCGCGACCGCGGTGGCGGCCAAGAGAAGCTTCTTGAGCATATGACGTCTCCTGAAAGAGTCGTTTGTCGTTGTTGCGTGTGACCGTGCGCGGACGCCGCGCCGGATCCTGCGGCTCATGCGGAGGCGTTGGCCGTCCGCAGCATGGCCGGGGATGGTGTACCCACCGCCGCTGTCGCAGGTCGGGCGGTGATGCTGGTCGAGGTGATGGCCTCGGAAATCTCGTTGCCGTCGCCGTCGGTGCCGTAGATTTCCCGCACCGCTTCAGCGGTCAGTTCGTCGGCGGTCCCGTCGAAAACCACGCGGCCTTGCGCCATGCCGATGATCCGCTCGCAATAGGTGCGCGCTGTGTCGAGCGTGTGCAGGTTGGTGATGACGGTGATTCCCTCGCGCTCGTTGATGTCCTTGAGCGCGTCCATGACGATCTTGGCGTTCAGGGGATCGAGCGAGGCGATCGGCTCGTCCGCCAGCAGCACCTTCGGCGACTGCATCAACGCGCGGGCAATCGCAACGCGCTGCTGCTGGCCGCCCGACAGGGCCTCGGCGCGCTTCAACGCATGCTCGGCGACACCCAGCCGCTCCAGAATGTCGATGGCACGCAGGATGTCCGCCTTCGGAAACAGGTTGAAGACGGTGGCGAGCGTCGAGCGGGCATTCAGCGTCCCGTGCAGCACGTTCGACACCACATCGAGCCGCGGCACCAGGTTGAATTGCTGGAACACCATCGCGCAATCCCGTCGCCAGGAGCGAAGCGCGGATCCCGAAAGGGCAGAGACCTCGGTGTCGCGGAATACGATCTTTCCGCCGTTCGGATCGACAAGCCGGTTGAGCATTCGCAACAGAGTGGATTTTCCGGCTCCCGAGCGGCCAATGACGCCGACCATCTGCCCGTCCGGGATGTCGAGCGTCACGGCATCCACCGCGGTCAGCATTCCGAACTTTCGCGTCACACCGTCGAGCTTGAACATCTGCGCCTCAATCTTGATAATTGAAGCTTGCGTACTCCGCACAGATGACAAGGAATCTGCGATTTTATGACAATTCCCTGACGTTTACCGGATGCGGAACAGTAGTGCGACGGCTGAACACTTCAGAAAGCCCGCTCATAGCGCTCCAGAAACGCCGCCGCGTCGAGAGTGCGGAAATCCTCGAGCGTTTCGCGCAGCCGGTCATGGCTCCAATCCCACCAGGCAAGTGCCTGCATCCGCGTAACAATATCCGCCGGAAACCGTTCGCGGATCAGCCTTGCGGGAACCCCACCGACGATGGTGTAGGGCGCGACGTCCCGCGACACGACCGCACCCGATCCGATGACAGCGCCGTCCCCCACCGAAACGCCGGGAAGGATGGTCGCGCCATGACCGATCCAGGTGTCGTGGCCGATCCGTACCCGCGCCGCGCGCCGCCGCTGGAAAAACTCCGCCTCCTGATCGGCATCGTCCCAGTAGTCGTTCGCCCGATAGGTGAAATGATGCAGCGTTGCCCGCTCCATCGGATGATGGGTGGCATTGATGCGGACGCAGGCGGCGATGTTCGCGAACTTGCCGATCTCCGCGTTCCAGATCATCGCGTCGCGCATCACATAGGAATAATCGTCCATCCGGGTTTCGCTGATGCTGACCCGCGCATCCACCTCCGTGTAGCGACCGAACTCGCAGTCGCTGACCTCGGCGGTCGGATGGATGAAGGGAGTTTCGGAAAGTCGTGCCATCGTCTCCCCCTCAGGCCGCGCGGGCCGGCGCGAAGCCGCGCACGTCGATGATCCTGTCCGCGACGGCCTCGCGCACTTCCTCGTCATGGAAGATGCCGATCTGGGCGACGCCCTTAGCCTTCTTCTCGGCGATCAGCTCGATGACGATCCGCCTGTTGGCGGCATCGAGCGAGGCGGTCGGCTCGTCGAGCAGCAGCACGGGATGATCGGTGATGAAGCCGCGGGCAATGTTCACGCGCTGCTGTTCGCCGCCCGAAAAGGTCGCCGGCGGCAGTTGCCAGAGCCGCTGCGGCAGGTTGAGCCGGTCCAGCATCTCGCTCGCCCGTTCGCGGGCTACCGCCGTATTGGCGCCGCGCAGGACCAGCGGTTCGGCAACCACATCGACGGCGGCGACGCGCGGAACTGTGCGCAGGAACTGGCTGACATAGCCGAGTGTCTCGCGGCGGATGGCCAGCACGAGACGCGGCGAGGCGGCGACAAGGTCGACCAGTTCCCCGCCGTGGCGGATCAGGATCTCGCCGCTGCTTGCGGCGTAGTTTCCATACAGCATCTTGAGGATGGAGCTCTTGCCCGCACCGGACGGACCGCCGAGTACCACGCATTCGCCGGCGCGAACCTCGAAGGCGGCGCCGTCCACCACGGGCAGTTCGAGGCCACCCTGCAGATGCATGCAGAAGGTCTTGGAAAGCGCGCGCGCCCGGACGGCCATCGCGGCCTCCTTTCGGCTGACGGGATCGGTCATGGTCACACCTGCAGGATGGAAGAGACGAGAAGCTGGGTGTAGGGCGCCTGCGGATCGTCGAGCACACGGTCGGTGAGCCCTTCCTCGACCACCCGGCCGTCCTTCATCACGATCATGCGATGCGAGAGCAGCCGGGCCACCGCCAGGTCATGAGTCACGACAATGGCGGCAAGTCCGAGATCGTTGACGAGCCCGCGCAGCAGATCGAGCAGGCGCGCCTGCACCGAAACGTCGAGGCCGCCCGTCGGCTCGTCCATGAAGACGAGGCGCGGCCCGGTCACGAGGTTTCGGGCGATCTGCAGGCGCTGGCGCATGCCGCCGGAAAAGGCGCGCGGCTGGTCGTCGATACGGTCCTCCGCAATCTCCACCCGCGACAGCCAATGGGTGGCAGTGTCGCGAATGCGGCCGTAATGGCGCTCGCCGACGGCCATCAGCCGCTCGCCGACATTGGCGCCGGCCGACACGGTCATGCGCAGCCCGTCGGCCGGGTTCTGGTGCACGAAACCCCAGTCGGTGCGCATCAGCAGGCGCCGTTCGGCCTCGCTCATGCGATAGAGATCGCGCATCGCGCCGTCGCGCATGCGGTAGCTGACACTCCCCGTGCTGGGCTCCAGGCGGGTCGAGATGCAGTTGAGCAATGTCGTCTTGCCCGAGCCGCTTTCGCCGACGATCGCCAGCACCTCGCCCGGATAGACCTCGAACGAGACATCCCGGCAGCCGACCCGCTCGCCGTAATAGCGCGACAGGCCCTCGACGCTCAGCAGCGGCATTTCCTGCAGCCTCATCATCGTCCCGTATCCTCCTGGACCTGGCCATGGCCCGCATAGGCCTCGTCGGGCGACAGACGACCGCGATGGCCGGCCGCGCGGCGGTCCTCGCAATGATCGGTGTCCGAGCAGACAAACATCCGCCCGCCGCGGTCGTCGAGGATCACCTCGTCGAGATAGACGCCCTCGGCACCGCACAGGGCACAGGGCTCGTCGAAGGTCTGGATCTCGAAGGGATGGTCCTCGAAATCGAGGCTGACGACCCTTGTATGCGGCGGGATGGCATAGATGCGCTTCTCCCGGCCGGCGCCGAAGAGTTGCAAGGCATCGCTCATGTCCATCTTCGGATTGTCGAATTTCGGCGTCGGCGAGGGATCCATCACATAGCGGCCGGCGACCAGCACCGGATAGGCATAGGTGGTGGCAATATGGCCGTGGCGGGCGATGTCCTCGTAGAGCTTGACGTGCATCAGCCCGTATTCCTCGAGCGCGTGCATCTTGCGGGTTTCCGTCTCGCGTGGCTCGAGAAAGCGCAGCGGCTCGGGGATCGGCACCTGGTAGACCAGCACCTGCCCTGCCTGGAGCTTTTCCTCCGGAATGCGGTGGCGCGTCTGGATGATCGTCGCCTCGCGGGTCTTCGTCGTCACCGCGACGCTGGCGACCTTCTGGAAGAAGGCGCGGATCGACACCGCGTTGGTGGTGTCGTCCGCCCCCTGGTCGATGACCTTCAGCACGTCCTGCGGCCCGATGATCGAGGCGGTGACCTGCACGCCGCCCGTGCCCCAGCCATAGGGCATCGGCATCTCACGGCTGGCGAAGGGAACCTGGTAGCCGGGAATGGCGATGGCTTTCAGGATCGCCCGGCGGATCATCCGCTTCGTCTGTTCGTCCAGATAAGCGAAATTGTAAGTGGCGAGGTCTTCGCCGAGTGCGGCTGCGGCGCTCATTCGGCGGCCTCCTGCGTGTCATGGTCGCGCGACTGCCGCACCTCGAACTCCGCCCGCATCCGGCGGACGAGATCGAGTTCGGCCTGGAAGTCGACGTAATGCGGCAGTTTCAGATGCTCGACGAAGCCCGTCGCCTGGACGTTGTCGGCATGGGAAATGACGAATTCCTCGTCCTGTGCCGGAGCGACCCGGTCCTCGCCCAATTCTCCGGCGCGCAGCGACCGGTCGACCAGCGCCATCGCCATCGCCTTGCGCTCCGACTGGCCGAAAACGAGGCCATAGCCGCGGGTGAATTGCGGCGGCAGCTTCGCCGAACCGGCGAACTGGTTGACCATCTGGCATTCCGTGACCCGGATGCGGCCGAGCGAGACGGCAAAGCCGAGTTCCGGCACGTCCATCTCCACCTCGACCTCGCCGATGCGGATCTCGCCGGCGAAGGGGTGCGTACGTCCATAGCCACGCTGGGTGGAATAGCCGAGCGCCAGCAGAAAGCCCTCGTCGCCGCGCGCAAGCGCCTGGAGACGCAGGTCCCGAGCCATCGGGAACTCCATCGGCTCGCGCGTCAGGTCGCCGGAGGGCTCCCGCGGCATCTCGGCCGAGTCACCGGTGAAGGCCCGCTCGATCAGGTCTTCCTGGGCGAGGATATCGGCGACGCGGGTCAGCGGCTCGCCTTCGCTGTCGCGCGCCGGCGCGGTCTCTACCGCCTCGTCGCCGGCAAGCGCGGGATCGAGCAGGCGATGCGTGTAGTCGAAGGTCGGGCCGAGAACCTGTCCGCCCGGCAGATCCTTGTAAGTCGCCGAAACCCGCCGTTCGGCGATCATCTCGCCGGTCTCGACCGGCTGCGAGGCGCCGAAGCGCGGCAGCGTCGTGCGATAGGCGCGCAGCAGGAAGATCGCCTCGATCATGTCGCCCCGCGCCTGCTTGACGGCCAGCGCCGCCAGATCCGGCGCGTAGAGCGAGGCCTCCGCCATCACCCGGTCGACGGCCAGCGCAAGTTGTTCGACGATCTGCTCCACTGTGATCGACGGCAACGACCGGTCGCCGCGACGGCGGTCGGCGAGCATCTTGTGGGCGTTGGCGATGGCCGCCTCGCCGCCCTTGACTGCGACATACATCAGCCTGCCTCCGGCTCGTTGACATGGGATACGACCGTGCTGCGCGGCAGCGCCATCATGCACAGCCCCGCCACCAGAACGACGTCCACGCCGCGCGGAAAGAGCGCCCGATTGGCGGCGCGCTGCGTCATGAACGTAGCCGGAAGACCGCGCGGGGCGATCCGCCTCTGCCCGTCGATACCGGGTCCTTCAAGCCTGAGGGCGGCGCCGCCATCCAGCGCCTCCACCTCGACCACCAGCGTCGTCGAGCGGTCGGGATACTCCTGCGTTCCAGACGCAAAATCGGCCATGTCCGGCATGGTCTCGCCCTTCACGAAGGCGAAGGCGGATCTCTCCGGCCCTTGTGCCAGCGGCGCTCCGCACTGGAAAGACAGCCATGCGCGCACACTCTCGCTGTCGATATCGCGATCCAGCCAGACCGGCGTGTCGGGGTCGCAGAGCGCGAGCGCGACGGCGCCCGGACCTTGCCCAAGGGGAGCGGGCGGCGCGACGCCTGCAGGAAGAGTGTGAACGGTGCCGGGTCGGGCCGTCACGTCCATCAGCGCGCGGAAGACGGCCTGCGCTTCGAACACCGGATCGCTGAACCCGCCGGAAACGGCGAGCGTCGAAAGACGGGCATCGGACATCAGTCGTCTCCCCGGACCATGGTGAAGAAGTCGACTCGGGTTGCGGCGGCCTCGCGCTTGACGCGGGAGACCTCCTCGGCACGGGCTGCGGCCAATGGCGCCAATACCTGCGCCTCGATGTCTGTTCGGCGCGCGCCCTCGCTCCACATGGCCGCGAGCACAGCCGAAAGCCGCGCCTTTGCCCTGTCCTGCCCCAACGCATAGGCATGACCGACAGCCCCGCTCGCAAGCCGGACCGTCGCCCGCGTCACCGCAGCCTCTCCGAGATTGAAGGGCGCGCCGTCACCGCCGATGCGGCCGCGCACCATCACCAGCCCGATCTCGGGTCCCCGCACCGGCGCCGCCTCCGGCAGGGATCCGAGCGCCTCGGCACAGGCGTCGATCTCATCGCCCGGCGAGGCAGCCAGCACATCCATCAGCCGTTTCAGTCCCTGTTCAGAGCCGCCTGCCGTCTCTGCCTTCGCCATCCGCAACTCCGTCGTCTCTCCTGGGCTGCGAGCGCCTGTATCAACAGGCGCTCTCGCAAGCAGCCCCGCGCCCATCGGCGCCGCCCAACATGCGCTACCTACATCCGTACACGTTATTTGTCTAGTATTATAGACAACCGACAGTTCACACTGTACGCGGATCGAGTGACGGAGGCATGACGGGCCGCGCCAATCCGCGATCCGACCGGGTGGCTGTCTGAGCCGGCGTCTTTGCTCTAGAAGGAAGATGGCGGCCGAACCGAGGGCGAAAGGAAGCGCATGACCGGCATTGAACGGCAAACGGGCGTTGCCCTGTGGCGGCAAATCGCCGACGAGATTCGCGCCGCCATCGGCAATGGCGATCATGACGACACAGGTCGCCTGCCGACGGAGGCGGTGCTCGCCGCCCGTTTCGACGTCAACCGCCACACCGTGCGTCAGGCTCTCGCAGCGCTTGCCCGAGAGGGCATCGTCGAAACCGTTCAGGGCCGTGGTACAGCCATCGTTCCGCGCCGCCGCGTGACCTATCCGATCGGCCCCCGCACCCGGTTTTCCGCCGGCCTCGGCGGACAGGTGACACAGGCCGTCACCCGTTTGATCGACGTATCGGAAGAGCCGGCCTCTGCCGACCTCGCCGCCCTGCTGCACCTGCAAGCGGGCGCGCCTCTCCTCAAGCTGGAAACGCTGGGCGAGGCAGACAGCATCCCCCTATCGCGCGCCGTCCACTGGTTCGATGCACGCCGGTTTGCCGGCCTGCCCGATGCTTACCGCCTGGAAGGGTCGATGACGCGGGCGCTCGCCGCTTGCGGCGTCCCGGACTATATCCGTCTTTCGACCGAAATCTCGGCCGCTCCGGCCACCGCATCCGACAGGGCAGACCTTGCGCTGCAGCCTGGAGCCGTCGTGCTTCTCACCCGTTCGGTGAACGCGGATTCCGAAGGACACCCGATCCAGGCGAGCCACAGCCGCTTTGCGGCCGAACGGGTCAGTCTGTCGGTGGCCAACGACCGCGACAAACCCCTCCCGGCGCGCGGCTGAGAGCATCGCGCTTGCGCCAGATCACTGCATGACGTATATAATTTATATTATTCGCAACTACGAATGTAAAGGGGTGTTGGGCCGTTGAGCGAAACGCATCCCGATCAGGAGGAAACTGCCTTGCTTGCCAACAGACGACAGTTTCTCGCGCTGGCCGCCGCTGCGTCGGCGCTTGTCGCGCAGACTGGCTCCGCGCGTGCCCAACCGGTGGCGACCGGAGCACAGATCCTCATTCTTGGAGCCGGCGCGGCCGGCACGGCGCTTGCCAATCGTCTGGCGACGCGGCTGCCGGGTGCCCGGATCACGCTGCTCGACCCTCGTCAGGCACACTACTATCAGCCCGGCTTCACCCTGATCGCCGCCGGCCTGAAGCCCGCATCCTACTCGGTCTCCACAACCGCCGAGTGGCTGCCCCGCAATGTCGACTGGATCGCGGAAGCTGCCGCGGAAGTCGATCCTGAGGCCAAGCGCGTGGTCACGACGTCCGGGCGCGCCCTCTCTTACGACTACCTTGTCGTCGCGACCGGCCTGAAGCTCGACTTCGACGCGATCGAGGGCATGTCGACGGATCTGATCGGCAGCAACGGCATCGGAGCCGTATATGCCGGCCCAGATCAGGCCGCCGCCACCTATGCGGAAATGAGCCGCTTCACGGAAAAGGGCGGCACCGCCCTCTTCACCCGCCCCGCGACCGAGATGAAATGCGCGGGCGCCCCGCTCAAATATGCCTTCCTCACCGACGATACGGCCAGACGCAAGGGCACCCGCGGCAAGGTGAAGATCATCTACGCCGCGCATGGCGGCGCCTTCTTCTCGGTGCCGATCGTCAACGAGAAGGTCCGCATGCTGTTCGAGGAGCGCGGCTTCGACACGGTCAAGAACCACGTGATGGTCGCCATCGACCCCGGCAAGCGCATCGCGACCTTCGATACGCCCGAAGGGCGCAAGGAGATCGGCTACGACTTCACCAATGTCATCCCGCCGATGCGGGCACCCGACGCGATCCGCTTCAACAGCCCGCTCTCCTGGCAGGAGGGCCCGTTTGCGGCTGACGGCTGGGTCGAGGTCGACAAGCATTCCTTGCGCCACCTGCGCTATCCCGAGGTCTTCGCCATCGGCGACATCGCCGGCGTTCCCAAGGGAAAGACGGCCGCCAGCGTCAAATGGCAGGTGCCCGTGGTCGAAGACCATATCGCGGCCCAGATCGCCGGCAAGGAAAGCACCGCCAGCTATGACGGCTACACGTCCTGCCCGCTGATCACCCGTATCGGCCGAGCCATGCTCGTCGAATTCGACTACAAGGACAATCTCGTCCCCTCCTTCCCCGGCCTGATCGCGCCGCTGGAGGAATTGTGGGTTTCCTGGCTGATGAAGGAGATCGCCCTGAAAGCCACCTACAACGCCATGCTGCGCGGCCGCGCCTAAGGGAGGACGCCATGAAGGAACTCACGCTTTCAACCATGATCGCCGTGTTCGAGGAGATGTTCGGACCGGCGCTGTTCTGGCTCCTCGTCGTGGTTGCCGCGGCGATCACGGTGGCCTTTATCTTCGTCCTGCTGCGCCAACGCCGCCTGGTCGGCAACTGGCTGCTGCGCGCCGAGTTGCTCGCCCCTATCGGAGCGCTCGCCGCGATCTACTTCGTGCTGACGATCACCAGTTCCGGTTTTTCCGATCTTGGCGGGCCGATCGACGCGATCGTGATGATCCTGATCGGCGTTGCCGGCGCCATCGGACTGACCATTCTTGCCTATGTGGCGCAGGCCCTGATCGGAAGCCGGCGGGTTCAGTAACGCCGCCCGTCGAAACGATGCCGGACGCTCACGCGACTGCGAGGCGTCCGGCAAGCCGTTCAAGCATCGCCAGACAGGCGTGCAACTGCTCCAGCGAAACGAACTCATCCGGCTTGTGAGCCTGGGCGATCGAGCCCGGCCCGCAGACGACCACCGACATGCCGAGTTGCTGGAAAAGCCCGGCCTCGGTTCCGAAGGACACCACATCGGCGCCGTTGGCGCCCGTCAGTTCGGCAACGATGCGCCGGGCCTCGTTTTCCTCGACCGGTTCGAGGCCAGCGACCTCGCCCACCACCTCGCGGCGGATCGAGGCCTGCGGATGCACGCTGCGCATGGCCGGCAACAACTCGTCATGGACATAGGCATCGATGGCCTCGCAGACGAAGGTGCGGTCAGCCTCGGTGACGGGGCGCATCTCCCAGTCGAGGCTGGCGAGCCCGGGGATGACGTTATGCGCCACCCCTCCCATCAGCCGCCCAAGCTGCAGCGTCGTCCAGGGCGGCTCGAAGCGGCTGGCAGCCGGCGCCCTCCCCTTCAACTGCTCCTTCAGCTCCATCAGTCGTATGCCGTAGCGCAACGCGTATTCCACCGCGTTGACGCCGGCATCGGGGACGGAACCATGCCCTTCCAGTCCGCGAAAGGTCGTTGTGTATTCGCAGCAGCCCTTGTGTCCCTCGATGATCCGCATTTCCGTCGGCTCGCCGATCACGGCGAGCGCCGGCCGCACCCCCATGCCGGGCAACTCGCTCACCAGCTTGCGCGCGCCAAGGCAGCCGACCTCCTCGTCATAGGTCAGGCAGATGTGGACGGGGCGCGACAGCTTCGACGCGGCAAAGAGCGGCGCCGTCGCCAGCACCGCCGCGATGAACCCCTTCATGTCGCAGGCACCGCGCCCATAGAGCAGCCCGTCCGCCTCGCGCATGCGGAATGGATCGGATGACCAGTCCTGATCCGCCACCGGTACGACATCGCTGTGGCCGGACAGGACGATGCCGCCATCCTCGTTCGGACCGATGGTCGCGAACAGGTTGGCCTTGCTCCCGGTCTCGTCGACCATCACCCGGGTGTCGGCGCCGAGTTCTCCCAAGCGGTCGGCGGCCCAGGCGATGAGTTCCAGGTTGCTGTCGCTCGAAACGGTGGCGAAGGCGATCAACTCCGCGAGCAGGCTTTTCATGTCGTCGATCAGCGCCATGCGGTCCCGCGTCCCATCTCAGTCCTTGACGAAGAGCGCGCGCGGGCGGTTGCACAGACACTCCGCCGGCCCGTCGTCCCGGATCAGGATGCTCTCGGTGATCTCAAGGCCCCAATTGTCCATCCACAGGCCGGGCATGAAGTGAAAGGTCATGCCCGCTTCCAGCACCGTATCGTCTCCAGGGCGGAGCGAGATCGTCCGCTCGCCCCAATCCGGCGGGTAGGAAACGCCGATCGGATAGCCGCAACGCGCCGCCCGGTCGATGCCGGCGCGCTCCAGCGGAGCGCCCAGCGCCCGCGCGATGTCGCTGGCCCGGTTGCCCGCACGCGCAGCTTCCAGCCCAGCCTCAAGGCCCTCCACCAGTGCGGCCTCCGCGTCGAGCAGGTATTGCGGCGGTTTGCCGAGATAGACCGTTCGGCAGAAGGGCACGTGATAGCGGCGGTAGCAGCCGGCGATCTCGAAGAACGTCGCCGTGTCGGCGGCGATGTGCCGGCCGTCCCATGTCAGGTGCGGAGCGGCGGCATCCGAGCCGCTCGGCAGCAGCGGCACGATGGAGGGATAGTCGCCCCAGGCATCCTCGGTGCCGCGGATCGCATCGGCATAGATGTCGGCGACGAGATCCGTCTTGCGCATGCCGGGATGGATCCGGTCGAAAATGCCGTCGATGATCTTCTCCGAGATCCGGGCAGCGCGACGCATGAACACCAGTTCCTCGTCGGACTTCACCGCGCGCTGCCAGTTCACCAGCGCCGTCGCATCGACAAAGGTCGCCTGCGGCAGCTCTTCCTGCAGGGTCAGGAAGGCCTTGGCGGAAAAATAGTAGTTCTCCAGCTCGACACCGATCCGGGCTTTCGCCAGACCCGCCTCACGGATCAGTTCCGCCAGCGTCTGCATCGGATGGCAGATCGTCGACTGGACAAAGTGGTCCGGATAGAAGGCAACCCGTTCATCCGCCATCCAGACCGTGCGCACCGCGCCGTTCGCGTCCTGCCGCCGTCCCCACCAGATCGGATCGACGTCATGGAACACCAGCACGCCCTGGTGGACATAGAAGGACCAGCCGTCATAGCCGGTCAGCCAGGCCATGTTGGCGGGATCCTCGACGAACAGCACGTCGATATCCTTCTCGCGCATCGCCTTGCGGACCTTTTCGAGCCGCCTTGAGAACTCCGCATCAGAAAACGGAAGATCAGTGCCCGGCATTCCTGTCTCTCCTCGTCGGCCGGCTCCATCGACCGGAGGCTTCACGCGACCAGCCGGCAAATCGTTCTGCACTTTGCACGCTGGCCCCACCATTTGAAAACCCGTCAGACGGAGGCCGAGGTCGGCGTCTTGCACTGCCCAGTGTCGTCTGGCAGATGGACTCTCCTGCCTCAATCCCGCTATGACGCCTGCATGATCCGCCTCGACGACCGCGACATCGCCATTCTGAAGGTGCTTTCCCGCGAAGGCCGCCTGTCCAAGGCGGAGCTGGCGCGCCGGATAAATCTCAGCCCGACCCCCTGCTGGGAGCGTCTGAAGCGGCTCGAAAAAGCCGGGGTCATCGAGGGCTATCGGGCCGAGGTCGCCCTGCGCAAGACCGCCCCCCACGTCACCGTCTTTGTGACTCTGGAGCTGGAAAACCACAGTTCCGCGGCCTTTCAGGCCTTTGAGCGGGCTGTGGAGGCGTATCCGGAGATCGTCCAGTGCTGGGCGCTCGGTGGTGGTTTCGACTACCTGCTGCAGGTGGTCACCCGAGACGTCGACAGCTATCAGCGGCTGATCGACCGCCTCCTAGACCAGGGGCTCGGGCTTGCCCGCTACTACACCTACATCGTCACGAAACCGGTGAAGACCGGGTACGCCCCGCCCCTTGATCTGCTACTTGGCAAGGCAGACTGATCGGCCTGCCGGTACGCCGCAAAAAAGACGAATCGTCTCCACGGCAGGTGTGGTTAAGACGCTTGTTCCCCCGTTTTCGCGCCATGCTGTCCCTGTGCCGCACATGGCGGCGCACTGACCCCAGCCACATGCGGGAGACGGAACATGACGGCACCGAACACCAGGTCCGCGGAACGGACCGCCCCCCTTCTCGACGATGCCCGCCTGCTCAGGCAGTTCTCCTATGTCGCCGGACGCTGGTCGGCGGCGGCGGACGGCCGCACCTTCCCGGTGCGCAACCCGGCCGACGGCAGCCGCATCGGCGACGTGGCAAGCCTGTCCGCGGACGAGGCGCGTGCCGCCATCGATCCCGCCCATCGCGCGTTTGCAGGCTGGTCGGCCCTGCTTCCGCAGGAGCGGGCGCATCTGCTGCGCCGCTGGTTTACGCTCATCTGCGACAACCGCGAAGACCTCGCCCGGCTGATGACGCTGGAGCAGGGCAAGCCGATTTCCGAGGCGCGCGGCGAGATCGACTATGCCGCCGCCTTTGTCGAGTTCTACGCCGAGGAAGCCCGCCGGCCGGACACGCAGAGCGTCACCTCGCACCTGCCGGACGCGGAGATGGAGACCTGGCTAGAGCCGGTCGGCGTGGCAGCGCTGATCACCCCCTGGAACTTCCCTTGTGCGATGATCACCCGCAAGGCGGCCGCGGCCCTTGCCGCTGGCTGCACCGTCCTCGTCCACCCCTCGCATGAGACGCCCTTCTCCGCCCTGGCGCTTGCCGAATTGGCGGAGCGCGCGGGCTTTCCGGCGGGCGTGTTCAACGTCGTCACCGGCGATGCGGCAACCATTGTCGGGACGTGGATGGAGGACACCCGCGTGCGTGCCGCGTCCTTTACCGGCTCCACCGAAATCGGCCGCCTGATCTACCGGCAGGCCGCCTCGACGGTGAAACGTCTGGTGCTGGAACTCGGCGGCCACGCCCCCTTCCTCGTCTTTTCGGATGCCGATCTCGACCGCGCGGTCGCCGAGGCCATCAAGGCGAAGTTCGCCACCTCCGGTCAGGACTGCCTCGGCGCCAATCGCTTCCTCGTCGCCCGGCCGCTCTACAAGGCGTTCTGCAAGCGCTTCGCGGAAGCGGCTGCGGCGCTCTCCGTGGGGCCAGGGCTCGAAGACCCGGCCATCGGCCCCTTGATGAACGAGCCCGCTGTCGCCAAACAGGAGGCACATGTCGCCGATGCGCTGGAGCGCGGCGCCAAGCTCCTCACCGGCGGCAAGCGCCTTCCGGCCGGTCCGCTCTTCTACGCGCCGACCGTGCTGTGCGACGTGCCGGAGGACGCGCTGATCATGCGCGAGGAGACCTTCGGCCCGGTAGCGGCGATCCGCCCCTTCGACAGCGAGGACGAGGCCATCGGAATCGCGAATGACAGCGAATACGGCTTGATCGCTTACATCCACAGCGAGGACCCGCGCCGCATCTACCGCCTGTCGCGGGCCCTGCGCTACGGCATGGTCGCGGTCAATCGCACCAAGGTGACCGGAGCGCCGATTCCCTTCGGCGGCATGAAACAATCCGGCATCGGCCGGGAGGGCGCGGCTGACGGCATGCGCGCCTTCATGGACCTCAAATATGTCTGCCGCGACTGGGCCTGATGCCCATCGGCCTCAACCAAGGGAGCTATCCATGCTGACCAACGACCAGCTCGACAAGTGGGACCGGGAGAACTTCTTCCACCCCTCCACCCATCTGGCACAGCATGCGCGCGGCGAAAGCCCCTCGCGCATCGTCACCGGGGGTGAAGGCGTCTTCATCCAGGACCGTGACGGCAACCGCCTGCTGGATGCGTTCGCGGGGCTTTACTGCGTCAATGTCGGCTACGGCCGCACCGAGATCGCCGAGGCCATTGCCGCCCAGGCGAAGGAACTCGCCTACTATCACGCCTATGTCGGTCACGGCACCGAGACCTCGATCACGCTGGCGAAGATGGTCGTCGAGCGCGCACCCGCCAACATGTCGAAGGTCTATTTCGGCCTCGGCGGCTCGGATGCCAACGAGACCAACGTCAAGCTGGTCTGGTACTACAACAACGTCCTCAGCCGGCCACAGAAGAAGAAGATCATTTCGCGCTGGCGCGGCTATCACGGCTCCGGCCTGATGACCGGCTCGCTCACCGGTCTGGAGCTGTTCCACAAGAAGTTCGACCTGCCCTTCGCCCAGGTGCTCCACACCGAGGCGCCCTACTATTTCCGCCGCCCGGACCTCGACATGAGCGAGGCCGACTTCACGGCCCATTGCGTCGCCGAACTGGAAGAGCTGATCGCCAATGAGGGCGCCGACACCATCGCCGCCTTCATCGCCGAGCCGGTCCTGGGCACCGGAGGCATCGTGCCGCCGCCGGCTGGTTACTGGAACGAGATCCAGCGCGTGCTGAAGAAGCACGACATCCTGATGATCGCCGACGAGGTGGTCACCGGCTTCGGGCGTCTCGGCACCATGTTCGGCTCCGATCACTACGGCATCGAGGCCGACATCATCACCATCGCCAAGGGCCTGACCTCGGCCTATGCGCCGCTGTCCGGCTCGATCATCTCCAAAAAGGTCTGGGAGGTGCTGGAGCGCGGCACCGACGAGAACGGCCCGATCGGCCATGGCTGGACCTATTCCGCCCATCCGATCGGTGCCGCCGCCGGCGTCGCCAATCTCAAGCTCATCGACGACATGGGCCTTGTCGCCAATGCCCGCGAGACCGGCGCCTATTTCAACCAGGCCATGCGTGCCGCCCTCGCCGACCACCCGAAGGTCGGCGACGTGCGCGGCGAGGGGCTGCTGTGCGCGGTGGAATTCGTCAACGACAAGGCCTCGCGCCGCTTCTTCGACGCCTCCGCCAAGGTCGGCCCGGCGGTCGCCAGCGCCCTCCTGAAGCGCGGCGTCATCGGCCGTGCCATGCCCCAGGGCGACATCCTCGGCTTCGCGCCGCCGCTTTGCCTCACAAGCGCGGAGGCCGACCGCGTCGTCGAGGCGACGCGCGCCGCCGTCGCCGAGGTCTTTGCCTGAACCGGCAAATCGCCAACACGGCACAAGAGGGCTGGAGCACACGCTCCGGCCCTTTTTTCTGGCTCAGGCCGGAAGACCCGCTTCCGCGGGGCCATTGCCGGTGCCGCCTCCGGGCTCATCCGGCTCCAGCAGGTCGGCAACCGTGTGGAACGCGCGGATGATCGATGCCTGCTCCTCGGCGCTCATCGCCGCCATGCCGGAAAAGAAGCGTTTGTGAATGAGCGGCGGCGCCTCGGCCAGCACCGCCTTGCCGCTTTCCGTCAGCTCCGTGTGCACGATGCGGCGATCGATCGTACTCCTGCGCCGGGTGATGAGACCGCGCAGCTCAAGCTTCTCCAGGATCGTCACCGTCGTCGGCGGGCTGATATTCGCCACGCGCGAGATCTGCGCCGTTGTCGCCGCCGCGAAGTCCCGCACCGCGTTGAGCACGACGATCTGCGGGATCGTCAGGCCGGTCTCGCGCGCCACCCGCTTCGACCGGACATCCATCGCCTGCACGATCCGCCGGATCGAGCGAATGACATCGCTTGCATCCTTTTGGGCGGCTGCGCGTTCGTCCGTCACGGGTCTCTCCTAGCGCTGGATCCTATTCGATGGCTTGCACAAACAATTACAGCACAAAAGATTTGATTTCAAATGATTTGTATTCTAACTAATAGCGCAAGCCAGCCGCCGAAGCGACGGGCCCCGCGCCCTTTCTGGTGGCAGATGTCATCCGCAAGCCTCCGGGAAAACCGGCCTTGCGGCAACACGAGAAACAGCAAAGGGGCTTCCTTTCATGTGCGGTATTGCCGGCGAATTTCGCTTCGATGGACAGTTTGCGGATGCGGAGGCGGTTGCCCGGATGACGGAGCGCCTGTCGCCGCGCGGCCCGGACGGATCCGGCGTCATGGCACAGGGTCCCGTCGCGCTGGGTCACCGGCGGCTGAAGATCATCGACCTGTCGGAGAAGGCGGCCCAGCCCATGGCCGATCCGGCGCTTGACCTCGCCATCGTCTTCAACGGCTGCATCTACAACTATCCGGAGCTGCGCAAGGAGCTGGAAGCCAAGGGCTACAGCTTCTTCTCTCATGGCGATACCGAGGTGATCCTCAAGGCATTCCACGCTTGGGGCGCCGACTGCGTGAAGCGGTTCCACGGCATGTTCGCCTTCGCCGTCCATGACCGCCGCGACGGGTCGGTCACGCTCGCCCGCGACCGCTTCGGCATCAAGCCGCTCTATCTGGCGGAACGAGGCAAGCGCCTGCGGTTCGCCTCCACCCTGCAGGCGCTGCTGGCCGGCGGCGACGTCGACACCGGCATCGACCGCGCGGCGCTGGCCTGCTTCATGAGCTTCCATGCGGTGGTGCCGGCCCCGCGGACGATCCTCGCGGGCGTGCGCAAGCTGCCGCCGGCGACCGTGCGCCGGATCGAGGCGGACGGGCGCTCCAGCGAGCACCGTTACTGGAACGCCTCCTACACTCGCCGCGAGGAAGACAGCAGCCTGTCCGCCGACGACTGGCGTGACCGGGTGCTGGAGGCGCTGCGCCTCGCCGTGCGTCGCCGCATGGTCTCGGACGTTCCGGTCGGCGTGCTGCTGTCCGGCGGCGTCGACAGCTCGCTGATCGTCGGCCTGCTCGCCGAGGAAGGCCAGAAGGACCTGATGACCTTCTCCATCGGCTTCGAGGAGGCCAATGGCGAGAAGGGCGACGAGTTCGTCTATTCGGACCTGATCGCCGAGCGCTTCGGCACCGACCACCACAAGATCTTCGTGCCCTCGGCCGACCTGATGACGTCGCTGCCGGACACCATCGCCGCCCAGTCGGAGCCGATGGTCTCCTACGACAATATCGGCTTCTTCCTGCTCAGCCGCGAAGTCTCGAAGCACATCAAGGTGGTGCAGTCGGGCCAGGGCGCCGACGAGGTGTTCGGCGGCTATCACTGGTATCCTCCGCTCGCCGGCTCCAATGACGTTGTCGCCGACTACGCCCGCGTCTTCTTCGACCGCTCGCGCGAGACGATGGGCCGGCACCTTTCGCCCGAATGGATGGCCGACAAGGACGAGGCCCTCGATTTCGTCGCCGCGCACCTGATGCAGGGCGGGGCCGAAACCCCGGTCGACCGGGCGCTGCGCCTCGATGCCGAGATCATGCTGGTCGACGACCCGGTCAAGCGGGTCGACAACATGACAATGGCCTGGGGCCTGGAGGCGCGCGTTCCGTTCCTCGACCATGAGCTGGTCGAGCTCGCCGCACGCATTCCGCCGGAGCTGAAGCTGGCGCAGGGCGGCAAGGGCGTCCTGAAGGAAGCCGCCCGCAAGGTCGTCCCGCACGAGGTGATCGACCGCAAGAAGGGCTACTTCCCGGTGCCGCAGCTCAAGTACATCCAGGGTCCCTACCTGGATATGGTGCGGGATGCCCTCACCTCGGCTCCCGCACGCGAGCGCGGCCTGTTCCAGAGGGGCTATCTCGACAGCCTCTTCACCGACCCGACGGCCCATATCACGCCGCTGCAGGGCTCGGAACTCTGGCAAGTCGCCCTGCTCGAACTCTGGCTGCAGACCAACGACATCTGAGGATACGACGATGACGGCAAGCAAGACCGGCGGTACCGGGGGAAAGCGTGGCGACGGGTCGGGGCGCACACCCCGCGACACCCGCCAGAAGGACGCACGGCACCGGGACGCCTATTCTCATCGGCTCAAGCGTATGCGCGAGCACGGCCTGAAGCCGCCGATCGACAACCAGCCGAGCGACGCGCCGGCGGTCACCGTCGACTGCGCCCTAGACCTCGGCTGGGGACGCCTGATCTTCGGACAAACCTTCTCCGAGCCGGAACGGCTGGTCGCGACGCTGGAGGGCGAGTTGCCCGACCGCCGCGACATCGCCGTCTATGTGCGCGACCCGCATGTGCTCCTCGCCAACGCGCCGCAGGAGATCTTCCTCGATCCTTCGCACACGTTCCGGCTCGACCTTTCCACCTACCGCGCCTCCAAGCGAGCGCCCTCGGGCTTCTTCCTGCGCCGCCTGACGTCACAGGCAGATGCGGAGGAGATCAACCGCATCTATGCCGCCCGGGGCATGGTTCCCGTGCCGCCGGACTTCTTCTGGTCAAAGCGCGACGCCCGTTCGATCTGCTATTTCGTGGCAGAGGATGAAGTCAGCGGCGAGATCCTCGGGACCGTTACCGGCGTCGACCATTTCCGCGCCTTCAACGATCCCGAGCGCGGTGCCTCGCTCTGGTGCCTCGCTGTCGATCCTCAGGCCCGGCATCCCGGCGTCGGCCAGGCTCTCGTGTGCCATCTGGCGGACTACTTCGCCGCGCGTGGCCTCGCCTATCTCGATCTCTCGGTCATGCACGACAACGAGCAGGCCATCGCACTCTACGAGAAGCTCGGCTTCCAGCGGGTGCCCTATTTCACCGTCAAGCGAAAGAACCCCTTCAACGAGACCCTCTTCACCGGCCCTGACGTCGATGACGCGCTCAACCCCTATGCGACGATCATCGTGCGCGAGGCGCGCCGACGCGGCATCCGCGTCGAGGTGACCGACGCCGAACGCGGCTTCTTCTCCCTGTCGCAGGGCGGACGCACGATCCGTTGCCGCGAGAGCCTGAGCGAGCTTACCAGCGCCGTCGCCATGTCGATCTGCGACGACAAGACGGCCACGCGAAAGGTGGTCGAAGGGGCCGGCGTGCAGGTGCCGGCGCAGATCCTCGCCGATGCCGGCGACAGCGCGCTCCAGGATTTTCTGGCCCAGCATGGCAAGGTCGTTGTCAAACCGGCTCGCGGCGAGCAGGGCCGGGGCGTCTCCGTCGGGCTTGCGAGCATGGAGGACATGCGCGCGGCGATCGAGGAGGCCCGCCAGCTCTGCGACACGGTGCTGGTGGAGGAATTTGTCGAAGGACAGGATCTGCGGCTGGTCGTCATCAACTACCGCCTCGTCGCCGCCGCCGTCCGCCGGCCACCGAAGATCGTCGGCAACGGCCGCAGCAGCATTCGCGAGTTGATCGAGGCCCAGAGCCGCCGCCGCGCTGCCGCCACCGGGGGCGAGTCCCACATTCCGCTCGACGCCGAGACGCGGCGAACCATCGCCCAGGCCGGCCACGATCTGGAGGACGTGCTGACGAGCAGCGCCGAATTACAGGTGCGCCGCACCGCCAATCTGCACACCGGCGGCACCATCCACGACGTCACCGACATCGTCCACCCGGCACTCGTCGAGGCGGCTGTCCGCTCGGCTCGCGCCATCGACATCCCGGTGACGGGCATCGATCTGATGGTCGCCTCGCCCACCGGCCCCGACTATCGTTTCATCGAGGCCAACGAGAGACCGGGCCTCGCCAACCACGAGCCGCAGCCGACGGCGGAACGCTTCGTCGACTTGCTGTTTCCGCTCTCGATGCCGGCGACCGCCCGCCAGGCCGTCATCGACCAGCATGCGAACCAGGGGGCGGCATGACGCGGCTGACCATCGATACCGATTATCTCGCGCAGACCCTGAAGGCACTGCTCGCGATCCCGAGCCCGACCGGCTACACCGACACCGTGGTGCGACACGTTTCGGCCGAGTTGGAACGGCTGGGGCTGCCGGTCGAACTGACCCGGCGCGGCGCCATCAGGGCGATCCGCCGCGGCCATCAGACGCGAGGCGCGCGCGCCCTTGTCTCGCATCTCGACACGCTCGGCGCCCAGGTGAAGTTCCTCAAGGACAATGGCCGGCTGTCGCTGGTTCCCATCGGCAACTGGTCGGCGCGTTTTGCCGAAGGCGCCCGCGTCACCCTGTTCTCGCATTCCGGCGCCTATCGCGGCACCATCCTGCCGCTGAAATCGTCGGGCCATACCTTCAACGACGAAATCGACACCTCTCCCATCGGCTGGGATCACGTGGAATTGCGCGTCGACGCGCTCGCCTTCGGCCGCGCCGATCTCGACCGGCTCGGCATCGAGATCGGCGATATCATCGCCATCGATCCGCAGCCGGAGTTCCCCGACAACGGGTTCATCATCTCCCGTCATCTCGACAACAAGGCAGGCGTCGCGGTGATGCTCGCCGCACTGAAGGCCATGACCGAGGCCGAGGCCGAAACACCGGTCGACATCCACTGGCTCTTCACCATCGCCGAGGAAGTCGGCGTCGGGGCTTCCTCGATCATCACCCACGACGTCGCCTCCCTGGTCGCCATCGACAACGGCACCACCGCGCCGGGACAGAATTCGAGCGAGTTCGGCGTCACCTTCTCCATGGCCGACCAGACGGGCCCGTTCGACTATCATCTGACGAAGAAGCTGGTGGAGCTGTGCCAGGAGCACGACATCCGCTACCAGAAGGATGTCTTCCGCTACTATCGATCCGATTCCGCCAGTGCCATCGAGGCCGGCGCCGATGTGCGCACCGCATTGATCACCTTCGGCGTCGACAGTTCGCATGGCTATGAGCGCATCCACATGCATGCGCTGCGTTCGCTCGCCGAACTGATCACCGTCTATGCGTCGAGCCCGGTGGAGATCCCGCGCGACTACCAGGAAACGGCCGGCGTCTCCGGCTTCACCCGCCAGCCGACGGCGGAGGCGGAGCAGACGCTGACCCCCGACGCCGAGAACTCCGATCTGCCGTAGCGAACCTTCACGCCCAGCCACGGCACTGCGCGCGCGTTCATCGGCGGGCGGCAAGCCAGCCGGGCCCCGGCCTGCGATGTCATTCCCGCCCCATCGCGCGACGGGACACTACAGCGACACCCGCCGCCTCGCCGTCCGCGGCATCCCCGACACCCGGCACCAGCCGGCTTGCCACGCCCTGCCGGTGCAGCGCATCGAGGAACGCGGCCGCTTCCTCGCTGCTGCCGTCGCCCGGGACCAAACGCACGACCTGGCGTCCCTGTGCCGCCAGTTGCGCCGCCAACGCTACGCCCTCGCGATCCGGCGAACCCTTGCCGCTGACACCGGCAACCAGCAGCCGGCGTGCCTCCCGCCGTGCCAGATCCAGCACCTCGCCAGATACCCCCTCGCCATAGAGGACCACATCCGCGCCTTGCAGCGCGCGGATCGCCTTCATGGTCAGGTGCTCCGCCGGCCCCGGCCCGGCACCGACGAGCGTCACGGATCCGGTCTCCATCGCACCGGCCAGCGCCAGCCGCGACACCACCGCCTCCCAATCTCGCCCGCCCCCGACGGGCGGCCGGCCCGAGAAGGCCTGGCCAGCAAAGTCTTCCCAGAACAGCCGCCGGCGGCGGCCGGCGGGCAGCCGCGCCATCACTCCGGTCCTGATGCGCGCGGCGAGAGCGGCCCAGTCGGCGAGCGCATTCGGCAGCAGAGTCTCGATCCGCTGGCGGATCGCCTGCCCCAGGATCGGCGCGGCCCCGCTTGTCGAGATGCCGACGACCACCGGCGAGCGGTTGACGATGGAGCCGAACTGGAAGTCGCAGAAGTCCGGCCGGTCGATCACGTTGCAAGGCACGCCGGCGGCTTTCGCAGCGGCGGCGAAGCGCTCTGCCTCCCTGTCGTCCTCGGCATCGGCGAGCGCCACCGCCATGCCGGCGAGGCTGTCCGGGCTCCAGTCCCTGGCATGATGGACGAGCCGGCCGTCGACGGCGGCGTCCTCCAGCAGGCCGCGCATCGCATCGCCCGGCTCGGGCGAGCAGACATGGACCTCGGCGCCGGCTGCCGCCAGCAGTTCCGCCTTCCAGGCGGCCGCATCGCTTCCACCGGCGACCAGGACCGGACGACCGGCCAGCGGCAGAAATACCGGCAGGCAGGCAAGCTTGCCTACCCGTGGCGCCCTCACGCCCTCCACTGCCTCAGACGGCTTCCGCAATCGGCGCATGATCCGCTTCCTCCTGTTCGAGCCGGGCAAGGATCGCGCCGATCTCCGAACGGCAGGAACCGCACTGGGTCCCGGCCTCCAGCGCCTCGCCGATCGCCGCTACGCTCACCGCACCTCCGCGCGCAGCCGCAGCGATCTGGTTGACGCCGATGCCGCGGCAGGAGCAGACGATGGCGCCGATGTCCCGCGCGGCACCGCCGGGACGACCCGCCAGCAACGAGAACCGCTCACGCTCCGCAAGCGCGCCACTGGCAAGCAGCCCCGACGCCCAGCTCCGCGACACGGCCACCGGCCCGCGCGAGAAGAAGAACGCAGCAAGGAGCCGCTCTCCCTCGAACCAGGCCATGCGCAGGTCGCCGCTCGCCGTGTCCAGGTATGAAAGGCCTGCTGCTGGATCGCAGCCGGACAGCCGGCCTGCTAGGGCGACAAGGTCCACGTCATCCGCCCCGGCGCATTCCAGCCTGACGCCGCCGTCCGCCGGCGCCAGTGCCCAGTAGTCGGTGCCCACGCTTGCCGGGCGCGCGCTCATCACCGCAAACCCGTACCAGCGCGCGGCGAAGCGCCGGACCGAGACCGGCGTGAACTTCGATCCCGGCTGCCCGGAGATCGGGTCCGTCTCAGGCGCCACCACCGCATCGATCCGTCCAGTGGAGGAAAACTGCCCGCTCCAGTGCATCGGCGCGAAGACAGAGCCTTGCTGTGCCCGCTCGCTCACCAGCACCCGCAGCAAGGCCCGCCCATGCGGGCTTTCGACCACGGCGAGATCCGCATCCTCGAGCCCGGCCGTCGCGGCGTCGCGTGGGTGGATCTCGCAGAACGGTTCGGCGAGATGGGTGAAAAGGCGCGGGCTCAGCCCGGTCCGGGTCATCATGTGCCACTGGTCGCGAATGCGGCCCGTATTGAGCACCAGCGGATAGCGCCGCGGATTTGTTCGCGGCGGCACATAAGCGACCGGCACCAGCACCGCCCGCCCGTCGCCGGTGTAAAAGCTCCCATCGCCAAAAAACCGCGCCCGGCCTTCCTTTGCACCCGCCGGCTGTGGCCACTGGAACGGCGCCAGCGTCTCGTAGTCCTGCGCCGCAATCCCGGCATGGGCGCCGATGTCGAAATCCCGCCTGCCGCCATTGCCCGCTGCCGAGAGCGCTGCGTGCTCACGGAAGATGTCAACGGGCGCGCGGTAGTCGAACGCGTCCGCATGGCCCATCCGCCGCGCCACCTCGGCAAGTGCCCACCAGTCCGGCCGCGCCTCGCCGGCAGGTGCGCGAAAGGCCCGCTGCCGCGAGATCCGGCGCTCGGAATTGGTGACCGTGCCGTCCTTTTCGCCCCAGGCCGCGGCTGGCAGCAACACGTGGGCACAGGGCACCGTGTCGGTGCGGCGGGTCACGTCGGACACGACGACGAACTCGCAGGCCTCAAGCCCCGCGCGCACCGCATCCGCATCCGGCAGGCTGTCGACCGGATTGGTCGCCATGATCCAGATCGCGCGGATCCGTCCCCCGCGCACCGCCTGAAACATCTCCACGGCTTTCAGCCCCGGTCGCTCGGCGATGCGCGGGCTTTGCCAGAAGTCCCGCACCAGCTTGCGATGGTCCGGATTTTCCAGCGCCATATGCGCCGCCAGCATGTTGGCGAGGCCGCCGACCTCGCGTCCGCCCATCGCGTTCGGCTGGCCGGTCACCGAGAAGGGACCGCAACCCGGTCGGCCGATCCGCCCGCTCGCCAGATGCACGTTGAGGATGGCATTGACCTTGTCGGTGCCGGTCACCGACTGGTTCACGCCCTGGCTGTAGACGGTCACCGTCCTCGGCGTCTCCGCCACCCAGCGGTAGAACAGGGCGATGTCACTGGGTGCGAGACCCGTCTCGCGCGCCGCCGCTCGAAGGTCTGCCGGACCGGCGGCGGCAAGCGCGGCCTCCACGCCGCTCGTATGCCGCGCAAGATAGGTCCGGTCGAGCTTGCCCACCTCGGCAAGATGCGCGAGCAATCCGTTGAACAGCGCCACGTCCGTGTCGGGACGAAGGGCGAGATGCAGGTCGGCGACCGCGGCCGTCGCCGTTCGCCGCGGGTCCACCACCACGACCCTGAGCCCGGGCCGCGCCGCCCGCGCGGCCTCCAGCCGCTGGAACAGCACCGGATGACACCAGGCAAGGTTGGAGCCGACCAGCACCACAAGGTCGGCCTGCTCCAGATCCTCATAGGTGCCGGGCACCGTATCGGCACCGAAGGCGCGGCGGTGCCCCGCCACAGACGAGGCCATGCAGAGCCTGGAGTTCGTGTCGATATTCGCCGAGCCGATAAAGCCCTTCATCAGCTTGTTGGCGACATAGTAGTCCTCGGTGAGGATCTGACCCGACACATAAAAGGCAACGCTATCCGGCCCGTGCTCGGCAATCGCTTGCGAGAACTTCGCCGCGACGAGATCGAGCGCCGCTCCCCAGTCGGCCCGTTCGCCGCCGATTTCCGGATGCAGCAGCCGCTCAGCGTCGACAAGCGTATCGGCCAGCGCCGATCCCTTCGAACACAATCGTCCGAAATTTGCCGGATGGTCCGGGTCGCCGGCAACGCTGACCCGGCCGTCGTCATGACGGGTGGCGATCACCCCGCAGCCGACACCGCAATAGGGACATGTCGTGCGCACGCTGTCCGGCATGAGCCTATTCCTCCGCCGCCGGCAGCCGCGCTCCAGCGATCAGCAGCACGCCGTCGCGCACCGTCACCGGATAGGTCGCGACCTGCCCCTCATCGGCGCCCTGCGCCACGCCGCTGGCAAGGTCGAACACCCAGTTGTGCAAGGGGCAGGTCACGGAGGTGCCATGCACGATGCCCTGGCTGAGCGGTCCGCCCTTGTGCGGGCACCGGTCATTCAGCGCATAGACCCGGTCGTCCTCAGTGCGGAACACCGCGATGCAGCCCGCCGGCGTCTTCACCACCCGCGCACCGGCACGGGGAATGTCCTCCAGCCGGCCGATCTCGATCCACTCCGCCGTCATCGCGGTCATTGCGCGGCCTCCAG
The DNA here is from genome assembly GCF_900185725.1 of Stappia sp. TSB10P1A. Classification (GTDB taxonomy): domain Bacteria; phylum Pseudomonadota; class Alphaproteobacteria; order Rhizobiales; family Stappiaceae; genus Stappia. The sequence continues at coordinate 35,546 of NZ_FYAU01000026.1, forward strand.
TTCAAGGATCGCCAGCGGGTTGAACTCGTGCTTGTCCTTGCCGGAGACGCGCTCCGACCACGGGTCAACCTGGGCGAACTGCTGCGAGAAGACGAAGCGCTCGTAATAGGCCGCACGGCGGCCCGCATCGTCCATGATCTGCCGGCGGATCTCGTCGAGGCCGATGCGCTTCGCCCATTTGTAGATCCGTTCCAGGTAGTGGCCCTGCTCGCGATACATCTGCACCAGCGCGGCGATGTGCCGGAGCGCCTCCTCTGCCGTTGCCACATGGCCGAGAACTTCCGTACCCTTGATGTCGAGCCCGGCCGCGCCGGCGAAATGGATCTCGAAGCCGCTGTCGACGCAGATCACCCCCACGTCCTTGCAGGTCGCCTCCGCGCAGTTTCGCGGGCAGCCCGACACGGCCATCTTGACCTTGGCCGGCGTCCACGAGCCCCACATGAACTTCTCGATGGCGATCCCGAGGCCCGTCGAATCCTGCGTGCCGAACCGGCACCAGTCCGAGCCGACGCAGGTCTTCACGGTGCGCAGCCCCTTGGCATAGGCATGGCCGGAGACGAAGCCGGCCTTGCCGAGATCCTCCCAGACCGCCGGCAGGTCCTCCTTGCGGATGCCCAGCATGTCGATGCGCTGGCCGCCGGTCACCTTCACGGCCGGGATATCGAACTTGTCGACGACATCGGCGATCGCCCGCAATTCCTTGGCGGAGGTCATCCCGCCCCACATGCGCGGCACCACCGAATAGGTGCCGTCCTTCTGGATGTTGGCGTGCACCCGTTCGTTGATGAAGCGCGACTGGTAGTCGTCCGCGTATTCGTCGGGCCAATCGCAAACGAGATAGTAATTGAGCGCCGGCCGGCACTTGGCGCAGCCGCCGGACGAGCGCCATTCCAGCTCCTGCATCACCGCCGGAATGCTCTTGAGCTCTTTCGCGCGGATCAGCCGCCGCACCTCGTCATGGCCGAGCGGCGTGCAGCCGCACATCGGCGTGACCGCCTGCGGCGTGAACGCGTCCCCCAGCGTTGCCTGCATCACCTGCTCGACCAGCCCGGTGCAGGTGCCGCAGGAGGCCGACGCCTTGGTGTGGGCACGCACCTCGTCGAGCGTCGTCAGTCCCTTCTCACGGATCGCGCCGACGATCCGCCCCTTGCACACGCCGTTGCAGCCACAGATCTCCGCCTCATCCGGCAAGGCTGCAACGGCCGCCATAGGGTCCAGCGGGGCGCCCCCCTGGAACGACTGGCCGAAGATCAGCGTCTCGCGCATCTCCGAGATGTCGGTGCGGTTGCGGATATGGTCGAAGAACCAGGGACCATCTGCCGCCTCGCCGTAGAGCACCGCCCCGACGATACGGTTCTCTTTGAGAACCAGCCGCTTGTAGATGCCCGAGGCTGCATCGCGCAGCACGATCTCCTCGCGGTCCTCGGCATCGGCAAAGTCACCGGCGGAATAGAGATTGACGCCGGTCACCTTGAGCTGGGTCGCCGTTTCCAGCGGCCGGAATGCTGCTGTCTCGCCCAGCAGCGTCTTCGCCGCAACGCTCGCCATGGTGTAGAGCGGCGCAACCAGCCCGTAGCAGACCCGCTGGTGCTCGACACATTCCCCCACCGCCAGGATGTCCGGGTCGGAGGTCAGGGCCTGATCGTCGATGAGGATACCGCGCTCAACCTCAAGGCCCGCATCGACCGCGAGCCGCGTCTCGGGACGGATGCCGACGGCCATCACCACCAGATCCGCCGGATAGACCGTGCCGTCATCCAGCAGAACCGCCTCGACACTCTCATTTCCGAGGATCGCCTTGGTCTGTGCCTGCGTGTGAACGGTGATGCCGCGCCCCTCCAGTTCCTTGCGCAGCAGGTGGCCGGCGGCCGGATCGAGCTGACGCTCCATCAGGTGCCCCATCAGGTGCAGGACCACCACCTCCATGCCGCGCGAACGCAGCGCCGCTGCGGCCTCCAGACCCAGCAGGCCGCCGCCGATCACCACGGCACGGGCTCCGGGCTGCCCTGCAGCCTCGATCATCGCCTCGACATCATCGAGATCGCGAAAGGCGCGCACGCCCGGCAAGTCGCGCCCGGCGACCGGGATGATGAAAGGCGCCGAACCCGTGGCGATCACCAGCTTGTCGTAAGGCGTTTCGCCGCCTGCGCTCGTGACCGTCTTCGCATCCCGGTCGATGCGCGTTACCGCTTCTCCGAAACGGCAGGCGATGCCCTTGCCCGCGTACCAGGCGGCGTCATGGGTGACGATGTCCTCGTAGGCCTTGTCCCCCGCCAGCACCGGCGACAGCATGATGCGGTTGTAGTTGCCGCGCGGTTCGGCCCCGAACAGCGTGATGTCATAGGCGTCCGGCGCCGCCTCCAGCAGGGTTTCCAGCAGGCGGCCGGACGCCATGCCGGCACCGATCACGACCAGTTTCTTCTTCGTCGTCATTGTCTCACTCCGCGGCTGCAAGGCGGGCGTCCTTCTGGCGCGCGATGCGCGCCGCCCGACGCTCGGTAATGGCGGCAAGCTGGGCCGCGTCCGGGTTGGCGCCGCCCTCATAGGCCTCGAGAAACTCCAGCAGCTCCTCGCGATAGGCGTAGTAGTCGGGATGGGAGATCAGCGCCTTGCGCGAGCGCGGCCGCGGCAGGTCCACCTCCATGATGTTGCCGATGCGGGCATTCGGCCCGTTCGACATCATCACCACCCGGTCGGCGAGCAGGATCGCCTCGTCCACGTCATGGGTGACGCAGATCGCCGTCACCGCGCTGCGGGCCCACACATCCATCAGCACGTCCTGCAATTCCCAGCGGGTCAGGCTGTCGAGCATGCCGAAGGGCTCGTCGAGCAGCAGCAGCTTGGGCGACAGGGCGAAGGCCCGGGCGATGCCCACCCGCTGGCGCATGCCGTTGGACAGCTCCGACGCGCGCTTGTGCATGCTGTCGGCGAGCCCGACGCGGCCGAGATAGTGCTCGGCGATGTCCCGCCGCTCCTCGCGTGTTGCGCCCGGATGCACCTGGTCGACACCGAGCGCGACGTTCTCGTAGGCCGTCAGCCAGGGCATCAGCGACGGCGCCTGGAACACGACGGCCCGGTCGGGTCCGGCTTTGGTCACATGGGTGCCGTCCAGCACCACCGCGCCGCCGGAGATCGGGTTGAGGCCGGCGGCCATCGACAGCACCGTCGACTTGCCGCAGCCCGAATGGCCGATCAGCGTCACGAACTCGCCCTTGCGCATGGTCAGTTCGAAGCCGTCGACCACGGTCAGCGGTCCCTTCGGCGTCGGATAGACCTTGCGCAACTCGCTGAACTGCAGGAAGCGCTCGTCCGCCTGCCGCACCTCGCCCTGCTCAGCCCGTCCCGCCGGGCGGAGTTCGGGCAGGCGCAGCACGGCGGCCTCCTCCCCGCCCCGCGCGGCGCCGGCCTCCATCAGATACGCGGTCACCTCCGCCCGCAGCGCGATGAAGGCATCGTCATGGTTGAGCTCGCTGCGATCGCGCGGCCGCGCGAAGGGCACGGCAAACTCGCGGCCGAGCGTTGCCGGCCGGCCGGGAAGCAGCGGCACGATGCGGTCCGCCAGCAGGATCGCCTCGTCCACATCATTGGTGATGAGGACGATGGTCTTCTTCTCCTTCTCGCAGATGGCCGCGAACTCGTCCTGCAGCTTCGCCCGGGTCAGCGCGTCGAGCGCCGACAGGGGCTCATCCAGCAGCAGTACCTCGGGGCGCATGGCCAGCGCCCGCGCCACCGCCACCCGCTGGCGCATGCCGCCGGACAGTTCCGCCGGCCGCCGGTCGCGGGCATGGGCGAGGCCGACCATGGCGATATAGTCCTCGGCGATCGCCACCCGCTCCGCCTTCGGCAGCTTGCCGAAGACGCTGTCGACCGCCAGCATCACGTTGCCGAAGACGGTCAGCCACGGCATCAGCGAGTAGGACTGGAAGACGACGCCGCGCTCCGGCCCCGGCCCGTCGATCTCGCGGCCCTTGTAGATCCCCCCGCCGCTGTCGGCCTCGATAAGCCCCGCCAGCAGCGAAATCAGGGTCGTCTTGCCGGTGCCGGAATAGCCGACAATGGCGATGAACTCGCCCTCGGCGACCTTCAGGTCGATATCGGCAAGCACCTCGGTGCGCGCATGGCCCTCGCCATAGCCCTTCGACAGCTTGGAGATTTCCAGGATCGTCATCGCCTTACCTCGTCGCGGAGAAGGTGAAGGCGCGCTGCAGCGCATACATCACCCGGTCGAGGGCAAAGCCGATCAAGCCGATGGTGAGAACCGCGACCATGATGCGGGCGAGCGACTGCGAGGAACCGTTCTGGAACTCGTCCCAGACGAACTTTCCGAGCCCCGGGTTCTGCGCCAGCATCTCGGCGGCGATCAGCACCATCCAGCCGACGCCGAGCGACAGGCGCAGGCCGGTGAAGATCAGCGGCAGCGCCGAGGGCATGACCAGCTTCACCACCGTCTTGCGGGTGGAGAGCTGCAGCACCCGGCCGACATTCATCAGGTCCTTGTCGACCGAGGCGACGCCCAGCGCCGTGTTGATCAGCGTTGGCCACATCGAGCACAGCGTCACGGTGACCGCCGAGATCAGCAGCGATTTTGGCAGCCAGTCGGCCGGGTCCGCATAGAGTGCCGAGACGATCATCGTGACGATGGGCAGCCAGGCGAGCGGCGACACCGGCTTGAAGATCTGGATCAGGGGATTGATCGCGCCATTGAAGGAGCGCGACAGGCCCGAGGCGATGCCGAGCGGCACGGCGATCAGCGTCGCTATGCCGAAGCCCAGCCCCACCGTCACCAGCGAGGTGACGATCTGGTCGAGATAGGTCGGCTTGCCCGTATAGCTGCGCCACTTCACCTGGTCGTGCCGGCCGGCCGCCTCCAGCTTGGCGTTGCGCTCGTCCTGACGAGCAAAGAAGTCCGCGGCCTTTTCCCGTTCGCGCAGATGGTCCTGCCACAGGTTGCCGGCCTGCTCCCAGACCTCCGCCGGCCCGGGCACGGCACCGAGCGAGGTCTGCACCTTTGGCGCCAATACCGCCCAGGCGACCAGAAAGACGGCGATGCCGACCAGCGGAATGACCAGCAATCGCTTGAGCTCTCCGAGCTGCTCGCGCGGATCCTCGCCGAGCGCCAGTCGGCCCAGCGGCACCAGCCAGGAGAGACCGAGGGCGTCGAGCCATCCGGCCGCCCGCGACAGGGCGGAAAGAAGCAAGCTGCGGCGGGAGGCGCCAGCCGCATCCGGTGCGGTGGTTTCGGCATGTGCCATGGAAACTGTTCCTCTTGTCCTTCGCGGGCGAAAGCACCCGGCCGGCCGGCAGCGGCCCGCCGGCCGGGCGCACGCGGCCTCAGCCGCCGATCACCTCGTTGCCTTCGACCGTCTGCCCGCTCTTCAGGCCGATCGGCAGGCTGTCGATGTAGGCGTTTGGGGCGCGGCCGTCGTAGGGAATGCCGTCGATGATGTCGGCGGCCGGGGTCGGTGCCCGGTAACCGTCGCTGTCGAAGGGGAAGTCGGCTTCCGCGGCCAGCCCCTCGTCGACCAGCAGGCGCGCGGCCTTGAGGTAAATCTCCGGCAGGTAGACCTGCTTCGCCACCTCCGCATACCACTCGTCCGGCTTGTGTTCGGCGATCTGGCCCCAGCGGCGCATCTGGGTCAGGTACCAGACCGCATCCGAATAGAAGGGATAGGTCGCGTGGTGGCGGAAGAAGACGTTGAAGTCCGGCACCTCGCGGATGTCGCCCTTCTCGTATTCGAATGTGCCGGTCATCGAGTTGGCGATCACTTCCTGGTCGGCGCCGACATATTCGGGCCGCGACAGGATCTCGACCGCCTCCATGCGATTGGCGTTGTCGTTCTCGTCCAGCCACATGGCAGCGCGGATCAGCGCCTTGGTCAGCGCCAGGACGGTGTTTGGATTCTCGTCGACGAAGGCCTTGGTCAGGCCGAACACCTTCTCCGGATTGTTCTTCCAGATCTCGTAATCGGTGATCACCGGCACGCCGATGCCCTTGAACACCGCCTGCTGGTTCCACGGCTCGCCGACGCAGTAGCCGTTGATCGTGCCGGCCTCGAGCGTTGCCGGCATCTGCGGCGGCGGCGTCACCGACAGCAGCGCCTCGGCCTTGATCTGCCCGGAAATGTCGGAGGTGGAGTAGAAGCCGGGATGAATGCCGCCGGAGGCGAGCCAGTAGCGCAGTTCGTAATTGTGGGTCGAGACCGGGAAGACCATGCCCATGTTGAACGGGCGTCCTTGTGCGCGGAAAGCATCGACGACCGGCTTCAGCGCGCTTGCCGGGATCGGGTGCACCGGCTTGCCGTCGGCCTGCATCTCCAGATGCGGCTTCATCATCTGCCACACCTCGTTGGAAACGGTGATGCCGTTGCCGTTGAGGTCCATCGAGAAGGGCGTGACGATATGCGCCTCAGTGCCGAAACCGATGGTCGCCGCCAGCGGCTGGCCCGCCAGCATATGGGCGCCGTCGAGCTCGCCGGTGATGACCCGGTCGAGGAGAACCTTCCAGTTCGCCTGCGGCTCCAGGGTGACGAACAGCCCCTCGTCCTCGAAGAACCCCTTCTCATAGGCGATCGCCAGGGGGGCCATGTCGGTCAGCTTGATGAAGCCGAATTTCAGCTCGTCCTTCTCGACCATCAGCATGTCGGCCTGTGCGCTCGCCGGCAGGATCGCGGCGAACGCCAGAAGGCCGATGGCCGCGCGGCGGACAGGGTGCGGGATCTGCATCACGTCTCTTCTCCCTCTGCTCGGGCCGTCCCTCTGAGATCGGCCTCGGGCCAACAAAAAAGCCGCCGTCGAGACGCAAGGCGCGGGAGGGCGCTGGCTGGTCTCAACGGCGGCTTTGCCGGAACGCCCGTCCTTGGGCGTGCTATGTCGTGGCCATCTTTGGCACGTTGTTTCCCTTGCAGGAGGCGTGCCAGTTGCGGATTTCCCGACAGTAAATTGATTTCACAGAGAGAATCGCAACACCTGAAAACCGGGCAGATCCACAGGCGCCGAAAGCCCGGGCACTTCGCACAGGCAGGTGACCAATCCTTGTGCAGCGCAACAAGAAACAGCAGCGCGAACACGAAGGGAAAAAGGCCTCAGGCGCGGACCGGGAAGGCTGCCGCATAGTCGGCAACCGCATCGGGATCGAAGCCCACGCCATCAAAGAAGGTGAGGCTCGCGGCTTCGGCCCGCACGCCCGTTGCGGCCTCCAGCAGATCGGGGCGATAGGTCGCCCGCACCACCGCCTCGCGCTCGGCACTGTGCGTTACCTGTCCCCAGCGGAGCATCTGGCTGTAGAACCACAACGCATGGGCGGGCTGCGGGCTGAGCGCGGCCTGCCCCGCAAAGGACAGGAAATCCGGGCGTGAAAGCGGCTCGTCCCGCGACAGCAGCAGTTCGCCCGACAGTGCCGGACGGCAATACTCCGCCGGACAGTCGAGATAGTCCGGTCCGGACAGCAGTTCCGCCAACTCGCGATGGTTCTGCGGGTCGGCGCACCAGGTCGCCGCTCCCGCCAGTGCCCGGATCAGTGCCGCCAGCAGGTCGGAATTCGACGCGGCCCATTTGCGCGTCACGCCCAGCACCTTCTCCGGGCTTTTCGGCCAGATCGCCGCCTTGGTGGTGACGATGCGGCCTGTGCCGGCAAGGACGGCCGCCGTGTTCCAAGGTTCGCCGACGCAATAGCCGTCGAGCCGATCGGCCGCCAGTGCGTCCGCCATCAGCGGCGGCGGCAGCACGGTGATCTCCACATCCCTGTCCGGATCGATGCCGGCGGCCGCAAGCCAGTAGCGCAATTCGTAGGCATGTCCTGAGAACGGGTGCACGACGCCGAAGCGCAGCGGGGCGCTCCCGCCGGATGCGGAGATCACCCCCTTGAGCGCCCGTGCTGTTCCGGCCGGATCGCCGTCGCGAGGCGCGCCGTGGTCGCACATGCGCTGCCAGAGGATGTTGGACACCGTGATGGCATTGCCGCCGAGCCCCAGCGTCATCGGCACCAGCATCGGCACGGCGAGCGAGGTGATTTCCAGGGACGCGGCAATGGGCATCGGCGCCAGCATATGGGCAACGTCGAAATGGCCGATGGCGATGCGGTCGCGGATATTGGCCCAGGAGGTCTCGCGCACCAGCTTCAGGGTCACTCCCTCGCGCGCGGCAAAGCCCCGCTCCGCCGCCGTCACCAGCAGCGCACTGTCGAGAAGCGGGATGAAGCCCGCAATCACCGTGTCGCCGTCCGCTCGCCTCATGCCTCGTCCCGTTTCTCCAGCAGCCCTGCGGAGATCACGAGGCCTTCCGCCACCTCGATGATCCTGCGGCCCTGGTTCATCGCCGTCTTGCGCAGCAGCCGATAGGCCTCGTCCTCGCCGATGCCGCGGTTGCGCATCAGGATGCCCTTGGCCCGTTCGATGGTCTTGCGCTCGGCCAGTTCGTTGCGCGCCGCCTCCAGTTCCTGCGACAGCCGGTTGAACGCATTGAAGCGGCTGATCGCCATGTCGAGGATCGGCTTGACCCGCTCGCGCTTCAGCCCGTCCACCACATAGGCGGAGACGCCCGCGTCCACCGCCGCCTCGATGGCGCCGGCCTCGGAGCGGTCGACGAACATGGCGATAGGCCGGCGGACCGCGCGCGAGACCTGAAAAATATGCTCGAGCTGGTCGCGATTGGGGTTTTCCAGGTCGATGACGATCACATCCGGATCGATCTCGGTAATCTTCCGCACCAGGCCGTCCATGCCGTCGACAACGATCACCCGCTCATGCCCGGCATCGCGCAATCCCTGCTCGATGATGGACGAGCGGATCCGGTTCGTATCGATCACGAGAATGGCGAGCTGCTCACGCATGCCCACATAATGCGCATGCCGTAAAATTGTTCAATCGAACTTTGCTGCAACGCAGCGCGAGTGGTGGAAAAATCTCCAGCGACAGGCTGGCCGCTCAGTCGCCGATGGGCTTGGGGCCCACATCCTTGGACAGCGGCACCAGCGAGGTGCGGATCCGGCGCAGGTATTCGCGCACACGTTCGGGCCGCTTGCGCGCGGCGCCGGCCGCCAGCACGTCGATGATGGCCACATAGGCGAGCCGCGAGGCGCTTGGCTTGTAGATATCCTGGTCTTCCGGCAGGTCGAGGCCAAGCGCGATGTCGGTGGCGGCGGCCAGATCCGAGCCGGCCTTGGTCAGGCTCAGCGTCTGGGCGCCGTACTGGCGGGCGATGGCGACGCTGTCGAGCAATTCGGCCGGCGTGCCGCTCGCCGAGACCGCGAAGACCACGTCGCCGCGCTCCAGCGTCGAGGCGATCATCCGCTGCAGGTAGCCGTCCGAATGCGCCTCTGCCGGCACGCCGAGGCGAAAGAAGCGGTTTGCCCCCTCCCGCGCCACATTGGCCGAACCGCCGCCGACGCCGAAGAAGACGATCCGCCGCGCCCCGGCCAAAAGGTCGATCGCCGCCTCCACGGCCAGCGGATCGAGCTGCGCCCGCGCCCGGTTCAGCGTGTCCATCAGCGCGCCGAACACCTGCGCCACCAGCGCGTCGGAAAACGACCCGCTGTCGGGCGCCTGCACGTCCATGTATTGCAGCGAAACGGCGACGCTCTGGGCGAGACGGATCTTGAAATCCTTGAACCCGTCGCAGCCCAGCGTCTGGCAGAACCGGTTGACCGTGGCATCCGACACGCCCGCCCCATTGGCGATCTCGCTCTGGCGCTGATAGGCGATGGTCTCCAGGTTCGCCAGCACATAGTCGGCAACCCGCTGCTCGCGCTTGGGGAAGGCGCCGTCGAGCCGCCTGAGCTGCGCGATGATGTCGATCACCTTGGCCACGCCCCCGGCCCCTTCCCTGCCATCCGCCCCGGTTTCGGGAACCAGACTAGTCGGCTTTGTAGGCGATGACATCCATCTCGACCTTCGCATCCACCATCAACGGCGACTGCACCGTGGAGCGCGCCGGCGGATGCGCCCCGAAATGCCGCTCGAACACGGCGTTGAAGCTGGAGAAGTCGCGGGCATCGTCCAGCCAGACATTGACCTTGACCACATGCTCCAGCCCGCAGCCGGCCAACGCCAGCACCGACCTGATGTTCTCGATCACCTTTTCCGTCTGCGCGACGATGCCGCCGGCGATGATCTCTCCGCCCTCCGCCGGCACCTGGCCGGAGACGTAGACGAAACCGCCGGCGCTCACCGCCTTGGCGAAGGGACGTTTCTGGCCGCCGGCGGCGAGATCGGCGGTATCGTGACGGATGATGCCCTTGGTCATGGAAATCCTCAGCTCTATATGAAAGTTTCTTTCATTATCTACCGCAGTTTAGCGGGAAATTCAAATTCCCGTTTGACAGTTTCGGCAGATTATGAAAATTTTTTACACAACGAACAGCCGGCGCAGACACGGCGGATCGTGGGGTGACCGGTCGGTGGATGCACGCCGGCATGGATCATCCGAGCTACCCAGAGGACCCTGTATTTGGAGGAGTGGAATGTTCCGACGCACCCACTGGAAAACCGTGTTCGCCGCGGCGATCGCGACATCCATGGCCAGCACCGCCTTCGCGGCCGGCACCCTGCGCTACGCCACCGTCGGCGAGCCGCCGAGCCTTGATCAGCATGTCGTCACCTCGGATCTGTCGACGACTATCGCCCATCACATGTTCGAGGGTCTCTACACCTTCGACGCCAGCAATTCGCCGGTGCCGCTGCTCGCCGAGAGCGACCGTCTGGAAGATGACGGACGCACCATCGTCATCACCCTGCGCCAGGGCGTGACCTTCCACAACGGCACCGACATGACCTCGGCCGACGTCGTCGCTTCGCTGAAGCGCTGGGGCGAGTTCGGCTCGCGCGGCAGCCTGCTGTTCTCGAATGTCGACAGCATCGAGGCGACCGGCGACCACGAGGTCACGCTGCGCCTCAAGCAGCCCTTCGGCCCCTGGAAGAACCTTTTGGCCTTCATCAATGGCGGCCCCGCGATCTACCCGGCCTCCGTGATGGAAGGCGCCGGCAAGGAGCCGATCGCGCCGGAAAACTACATCGGCACCGGCCCCTACCGCTTCGGCGAGTGGCAGCCCAACCGCCATGTCGAGCTCGTGCGTTTCGACGACTATGATTCGCCCGAAGGCGAGCCGAACGGCTATGGCGGCGCCCGCAAGGCCGAGTTCGATGCGCTGCGCTTCATCCCGGTTCCCGATGTCGGCACCCGCGTCAGCGGCCTCCAGGCCGGCGACTACGATTATGCCGAGACCATCCCGGGCGATCTGTTCGACGCCCTCGATGCCAGCCCGGACGTCACGACGATCCTCAACGGCGGCCCGATCTTCGGCCTCGTCTTCCTCAATTCCAAGGAAGGGCCGCTGAAGGAGAACTTCGCCCTGCGCCGCGCCATCCAGACGGCGATCAACAAGACGCCGGCGCTGCAGGTCGCCATCGGCCCGGAGAAGCTGTGGCGGGCGAACGGCTCGTTCATGCCGCAGGGCAACGTCTGGTACACCGAATCGGGTGCTGAGAACTTCAGCAAGGGCGACGCGGCCGCCGCCAGGGAGCTGGCCAAGGAAGCCGGCTACAACGGCGAGCCGATCAAGTTCATGGTGTCGACCAACTACCCGTTCCACTACGACACGGCGATCGTCTATACCAAGCAGCTTGCCCAGGCCGGCTTCAACATCGACCTGCAGGTCTATGACTGGGCAACGCTCATCAAAAAGCGCGGCGAGCCGGACCAGTGGGACCTGTTCTTCACCCATCACGGCTTCGTGCCGGATCCGATCCTGATCTCGGTGATGAACCCGACCTATCCCGGCTGGTGGACCACCCCGGAAAAGACCGAACTGGCGGAGAAGTTCACCGCCTCGGCCGATCCGGCGGAGCGCCAGAAGCTGTGGGGCGAGCTGCAGGCGCTGATCTACGAGCAAGTCCCGACCATGAAGACCGGTGACGTCTACACCTACAACATCGCCTCCCCGGAGCTGAAGGGCCTCGGCGAAGCAACCCTGATCTGGCCGCACTTCTGGAACGTCTCGAAGTAACGCACGGTCCTCTCGGCCCCCTCCGGCCTTTGCGAAACTCCGTCCCTAGGACGACACTCGCAACAGGCCGGGGGCGGGCTGGCCGCCTCCCGACATTTCGCGGAAAGTCACGCTCATGCTCGGATATGCCCTGCGGAGACTGCTGACGCTCGTGCCGACGCTGCTCGCCGCCTCGCTGCTGGTCTTCCTCTTCGTGCACCTGATCCCTGGTGATCCGGCTGCCGTCCTGCTCGGCGACAGCGCCACACCCGAGGAGATCGCCAGCCTGACGCGCGAGCTCGGCCTCGACCAGCCGCTCTATACGCAATACCTGCTGTGGCTCGGCAATGTGCTGCAGGGCGACCTCGGCACGTCGATCTTCTTTCGCATCCCCGTCACCGCGGTGATCGCCGACGGCGCAGAGACCTCGATCCTGCTCGCGCTGATGACGATGGTCTGGATCGTCATCCTTGGCGTGCCGATCGGCGTCGTCGCCGCCAGCTATCGCGGCACTTGGGTCGACCAGGTCACCTCGGGCGGGGCCATGCTCTTTGCTTCCGTGCCGACCTTCTGGCTCGGTCTCTACCTGATCCTGATCTTTTCGGTGACACTCGGCTGGCTGCCCTCGTCCGGCTATCCCTCGATCCGCGACACGGGCGGGCTTGCCAACCTGCGCTACCTGCTGCTGCCGAGCTTCACCCTCGCCGCGCCCAACGCGGCGCTGATCATCCGCCTGGTGCGCGCCTCCATGCTCGACGTACAGCGCGAGGATCATGTGCGCACCGCCCGCGCCAAGGGCCTCGCCCCGTGGAAGGTCTCGGTGAAGCACGTGTTCCGCAACGCGCTGATCGCCGTTGCCGCCGCCTTCGGCTTCACCTTCGCCGCCCTCGTCTCCGAGGCGGTGGTGACCGAAACCGTCTTCTCGCTGCCCGGCATCGGCCGCCTCGTGGTCCAGTCGATCCTGCGCCGTGACTATCCCGTCATCCAGGGCGTCATCCTGGTGATCGTCGTCCTCTACATGGTCATCAACCTTCTGGTCGACCTCGCCTATGCGCGCCTCGACCCCAGGGTGTCGCTGAAATGACCCGGACCCGTTCTCTCAAGCCGCAAAGCCAGGGAGCTGAGGCATGACCGCGATCCTCACCATGGGCCGCATCTTCCGCGGGCGCTGGCTCGCCACCGCCGGACTGTGCTGGCTGATCCTGGTCGCGCTCGCCGCGATCTTCGCTCCGCTTGTAGCCCCTTACGATCCGCTGGAGTTCGATCCGCTCGTGCGTCTGTCGCCGCCGAGCCAGGAGCATCTGTTCGGCACCGATCACTTCGGCCGCGACAGCTTCTCGCGCAGTCTCTATGGCGCCCGCATGGCCATCGTCATCGGCTTCGGCAGTGTCGTCGTGGCGCTGGTCGCCGGCGGCCTTGCCGGCATGATCTCGGCCTATTTCACCCGCCTCGGCCATGTGATCATGCGCATCGTCGACGTGCTGATGGCGTTTCCGGCGCTGCTGCTCGCCCTCGTGCTGATGACCCTGCTGGAGCGCAGCGTCGTCAACACGGTGATCGTGATCGGCATCGTCTATGCCACCACCACCGCCCGCATCCTCTTCGGCATGACCTTGAAGCTGAAGGGCGAGGTCTTCGTCGATGCCGCCACCTGCTCCGGCGCCGGCCATGCCAGCATCCTGTTCCGCCACATCCTGCCGAACCTCGTCTCGCCGCTCCTGGTGCAGGCGAGTTTCATCTTCGCCTTCGCCCAGTTGCAGGCCGCGGCCCTCGACTTTCTCGGTCTCGGCCTGCCGCCGGAAGTGCCGAGCTGGGGCAACATGCTGTCGGAATCGCGCATCTACGTCACCCGGGCCTCCTGGCTGCTGCTGTTCCCGGGCGCCCTGATCATCCTGTCCGTCTTTTCCATGAACCTGGTCGGCGACGCCCTGCGCGACAGCATCGACCCGCGGTTCCGTAACGACATCAAGGGGGTGTGAGATGACGCGCCCGAATACAGACGCCAGCGACCTGTTGCTCGACATGCGCGGCCTGACGCTCGGCGTCGCCACGCCCGACGGCATCCTGCCGGTGGTGCAGGACCTCTCGCTCAGCCTGTCGACCGGCGAAACGCTCGGCATCGTCGGTGAAAGCGGCTGCGGCAAGAGCCTCACCTCGCTCGCAATCATGGGCCTGCTGGAGGGAACGCCCGTGCGCGTTCTTGCCGGTGAGATCTTCTTCCGCGGCCGCGACCTCCTGCGTCTGTCGCCGCGCGAGCGCCGCGCGATCATGGGCAACGAGATGTCGATGATCTTCCAGGAGCCGATGACCTCGCTCAATCCGGTCTACCGGATCGGCGACCAGATCATCGAGGCGATCCGCGAGCATCGGCCAATGTCGCGCCGGGCAGCGCGCGACCGGGCGCTGGAACTGCTGACCATGGTCCGCATCCCCGATCCGGCCGGACGCATCGACAGCTTCCCGCACCAGCTTTCCGGCGGCCAGCGCCAGCGCGTGATGATCGCCATGGCGCTCGCCGGCTCGCCGCGCCTGCTGATCGCCGACGAGCCGACCACGGCCCTCGACGTCACCGTTCAGGCGCAGATCCTCAAGCTGATCGTCGAACTGCAGAAGGACACCGGCATGGGCGTCATGCTGATCTCCCATGACCTTGGCGTCATCGCCGAGACCTGCGACCGCATCGCCGTGATGTATCGCGGCCGCGTGGTCGAGACGGCGGGTGCGCGCGAGCTGTTCCAGGACATGCGTCATCCCTACACGCGCGGCCTGCTGGATTCGATTCCCGAAGCCGATGAGGACGTCGACCGGCTGTCCGCGATTCCCGGACGTGTCCCGACGCTCGACGAGACCATCACCGGCTGCGCCTTCCATCCGCGCTGCGCGCGGGCAGGAGCCGGCTGCGACAGCGACCAGCCGGCGCTCACCGCCTTCGCGCCCACCCATTTCGCCCGCTGCCACTACCCGCTGGAGCCGGACGCATGACCGACGCAGCCCCCCTCCTCCAGGTCCGCGACCTGAAGACCCACTTCACCTTCCGCGCGCCTTCCACCGGCGTGTTGCCGGGGCCAAAGCGCGTCCTCAAGGCAGTCGACGGCGTCTCCTTCGACCTTGCCGAGGGCGAGGTGCTGGGCATCGTCGGCGAGAGCGGCTGCGGCAAGTCCACGGTCGGGCGCACGCTGACGAAGCTCGAGCCGGCGACGAGCGGCGAGGCGCTGTTCCGCGGCCGCGACATTCTGGGGCTTTCGGCCGGAGCCTTCCGGCCGCTGCGGCGCGAGATCCAGATGATCTTCCAGGACCCCTTCGCCTCGCTCAACCCGCGCCTCACTATCGAGCAGACGCTGGCCGAGCCGGTCCGCATCCACGGACTTGCCCGCACCCGCGAGGAGGTGCGCGCGCGCATCTCCGACACGCTGGTGAAGGTCGGCCTCGATCCGAAGGTGATGACCCGCTATCCGCACGAGTTCTCCGGCGGCCAGCGCCAGCGCATCGGCATCGCCAGGGTGATGATCGTCGAGCCGCGCCTCGTCATCGCCGACGAGGCTGTCTCCGCGCTCGACGTGTCGATCCAGGCGCAGGTGCTCAATCTCATCAAGGACCTGCAGCGCGACAGCGGCATCTCGATGCTGTTCATTTCCCATGACCTCGGCGTCGTGCGGCACATCTCCGACCGCGTCGCCGTCATGTATCTCGGCCGCATCGTCGAGACGGCGCCGAAGGCTGCCATCTTCGAGAAGCCCGCGCATCCCTACACGCGCCTGCTGCTCGCCTCCATCCCGCGCATCCGGCCAGGCCGGCAACCGGTCGTCGATCTCGGCGAACCGGCCAGTGCCGCCTCGCCGCCCTCCGGCTGCGCCTTCCATCCACGTTGCCCGCTCGCCACCGACATCTGCCGTTCGACGCGGCCCGATCCGGTGGACCTTGGCAACGGACGTTCCAGTGCCTGCCACCATGCCGGCCAGCTTCTCGGGGAGGCCGCCTGATGGCCGGAATGAAACGCGTATTCGTCGGGTCCCTGGCAACGGAGACCAACACTTTCTCACCCCTGCGCACCGACCTGCAGGACTTCCGCGACAGTTTCTATGCCGGCCCCGGCGAACATCCGGCGACGCCGACGCTGTGCAGCGCGGTGTTTCCGGTCGCCCGTGAGCGTGCCCGCCAGTACGGCTGGCAGGTGATCGAGGGCACCGCCACCTGGGCGGAGCCGGGCGGGCTCGTCAACGCCCGCACCTGGGAGCTGCTGCGCGACCAGATGCTGGCCGAGATCCGCGCCGCGCTGCCGCTCGACATCGTGCTGCTGGGCCTGCATGGCGCGATGGTCGCCGACGGCTGCCTCGACTGCGAAGGGGAGATCCTGGAGGCGGTGCGCGCCATCGTCGGCCCCGACACGATCATCGGCGCCACCTTCGATCCGCATAGCCACCTTTCGGCAAAGCGCACCGCCAATGCCGACCTTCTGGTCGCCTTCAAGGAATTCCCGCACACGGATTTCGTCATCGCCGCCGAGAGCCTCGTCGATCTCGCCCACCGCACATCGGTCGGCGAGGTGACACCGGAAATCTCCGTCTTCGACTGCCGGATGATCGAGGTGCTGCCGACCAGCCGCCAGCCGATGCGCGGCTTCATCGACAAGCTGAAGGCGCTGGAGGGGCATGACGGAGTCCTATCGGTCTCGGTCATCCACGGCTTCATGGCCGCCGACGTGCCGGATCTCGGCTCCCGCCTCGTCGTCATCACCGACGGCGACCGGGCGAAGGGCGACCGGCTGGCGCGCGAACTCGGCATGGAGCTCTTCTCCTTCCGCGGCCGCACCCGTCCGGACTTCCTCACCCCGGCTGAGGCACTCGACAGGGCGGCCGAGATCGACGGCCATCCGGTGGTCATCGCCGACGTGTGGGACAATCCGGGCGGCGGCGTGCCGGGCGATTCCACCATCGTGCTGCGCGAGATGATCGCGCGCGGGCTCACGGACGCTGCCCTCGCCTCCATCTGGGACCCGGTCGCGGTTCGCACCTGCATTTCCGCCGGCGAAGGCGCGACGCTGCCCTTGCGCTTCGGCGGCAAGATGTCGGCCGCCGCCGGCGAACCCATCGATGCCGAGGTGACGGTGGAGAAGGTGGTGCGCAACGCCGTGCAGAGCTTCGGCACCAGCGTGGTGCCGCTGGGCGATTCGGTAGCGATCCGCATCAAGGGCCTGCGCGTCGTGCTCAACACGGTACGCTCGCAGATCTTCAGCCCGGACGCCTTCTCCAACATGGGGATCGACCCGGCGGCGATGAAGATCCTGGTTGTGAAGTCGACCAATCACTTCCACGATGCCTTCTCGCGGATCGCCTTCGACATCCTCTATGCGGCGGTCGACGGGCCTTACCCCAACGATCCGGCGACCAACACCTACCACACCCTCACGCGCGCCATCTGGCCGCGCGTCGAGGATCCCCACGCCGCCTGAGACATACGGAACCACGCCATGACCGCCGATGCGCCCTTCCAGCCGGAGACCCCCGCCCTCGTGCTGGACGAGGCGGTGGCGCTCGCCAACATCGCCCGCTTCCAGGCCCATTGCGACCGGCTCGGCCTCAAGAGCCGGCCGCATATCAAGACCCACAAGCTGCCGCGCTTCGCCAAGGCGCAGATCGCGGCCGGCGCGCGCGGCATCACCTGCCAGAAGATCGGCGAGGCGGAGGTGATGGCCGATGCCGGCATCGACGACATCCTCATCACCTTCAACATCCTGGGCGAGGCCAAGCTCCAGCGGCTGAAGGCGCTCGCCGGGCGCATCGCCCGTCTTGCCGTCGTCGCCGACAGCGGGACGACGGTGGACGGTCTGGCCTCCGCCTTCGCGGATAGTGCGGCAACGCTGCATGTGATGGTGGAATGCGACACGGGCGCGGGACGCTGCGGCGTCCAGACGCCAGAGGAAGCGGTGGATCTCGCCGCCCGCATCAAGGCTGCGCCCGGCCTCGTCTTCGCCGGGCTGATGACCTATCCGGCCCCCGGCAAGGCCGGCAATGTCGAGCGCTTCATGGGCGAGGCGCTCGGCCTGCTCGGCGAACGCGGCCTCGAATGCCCGGAAATCTCCAGCGGCGGCTCGCCCGACATGTGGCATGCGGGCGAGGCGGAGGGCGGGTCCCGCAACCTCGTCACCGAATACCGGGCCGGCACCTATATCTACAACGACCGTTCGCTGGTCGAGCGCGGCGCCTGCACCCTCGACGACTGCGCCCTGACGGTGCATGCCACCGTCGTCAGCCGGCCGACGCCGACCCGCGCCGTGCTGGATGCCGGCTCCAAGGCACTGTCCTCGGATCTGCTCGGCCTCACCGGACACGGCACCATCATCGGCCATCCGGATGCGCAGATCGCCGCGCTCAGCGAGGAGCATGCGGTGGTCGAGATCCCCGCCGGCAGCCTTGCCGTCGGCGACCGCGTCCGCATCGTGCCCAACCACTGCTGCGTGGTGACGAACCTGTTCGACCGCGCCTGGCTGCTGGCAGCCGATGGCGGCGTCGAGGAGATCGACATCGCCGCGCGCGGCCGCATGACCTGACCGGCTGGCCCGGCGGCGTCACGCCTCGTCGGGATCGAAATAGGCGCCATGCGCTGCGCGAATGTCGTCGATGATGCCGGCGATCCGTCCCAGATGCGAGCGCATCCGCGCCACGGCCGCCACCTCGTCGCCGGCCCGCACCGCCTCCAGAATGGAGACGTGATCCTCCATCGCCAGCCTTGCGCCGTTCTCCAGCGACAGGTAGCGCACCCGGTCCATATGCGCCTTGTGGTCGCGGATCAGCGCCCAGACATGCCCCTGTCCGGCAATCTCGCAGATCCGGTTGTGGAAACTGTCGTCGAGCGCGTGGAAGCCGGCGCGATCATCCCGGTCCGCCGCCTTTTCCTGCTCGCCGATCAGGTCTTCCAACTCGCCGAAATGCTCGGGGCGGATATTGGCCATCGCCGCGCGCACGGTCTCGAGTTCCAGCGCGGTGCGGATGAAGCGGGCCCGGTGGACCGCCTCCACGGAGATCGGCGTCACCACCGTGGCGCGCTGCGGGCGGATCAGCAGGAAGCCCTGCTGCGACAGGCGGTAGAAGGCGTCGCGCACCGGCTGCCGGCTGACCCCCATCTGCTTGGCGACTTCCGCCTCCGACAGTTTGGTGCCGGGCAACAGGTCGAGCCCGACCACCCGGTTGTAGAGTTCCGCGAAGACCAGATCGGTCACGGACGGCACGCGGGTCATGTCGAGCGTCCTGAGCTTGATCTGTTCCGTCATTCCCCTGCCCTCCCTGCGGCCGCCCTGTCCGCCTCCGGATGATCCGAAGCCGCATACGGAGCCGCCACGCTGCCGGACGTGTCGTCCGCGCCGGTTTTCCGGCATTTGCCGGGAGGCCCGTCCTAGCGACTGCCGCCCGGTTTGACAATTCGCTGCCGTCCTCGTTCGGCGGCGTTGACTCAACTTACAGACTAACATATTAGATTACTAGTCAGTTCGCCAGCCCCAACAACGAGACGCGAGAACGCGACAGGGGCTGGCAGGGAGGATCGAAATGGCGCTACTGGACGAGGACCGGCTGTTTCCGGTGGAGCCGCGCACGCGTGGCCTTGCCCGCGACATCTACCGGACCATCCGCGACCTGCCGATCGTCAGCCCGCATGGCCATACCGACCCGGCCTGGTTCGCGCTGAACGAGCCGTTCCCCGATCCGGCCGAGCTCTTCGTCGTGCCGGACCACTACGTCTTCCGCATGCTGGGTTCGCAAGGCATCCCGCTGACCGATCTCGGCGTGCCGAGGGTCGACGGCGGCGCCAGCGAGCGCGACCCGCGCCGCATCTGGAAACTGTTCGCCGACAACTTCCACCTGTTCCGCGGCGCGCCCTCCGCACTCTGGCTGACCCATTCCTTCCAGGAGGTCTTCGGCATCGACGAGCCGCTCGGCCCTGAGACCGCGACGCGCATCTACGACCACATCGCCGACTGCCTTGCCCGGCCGCAGTTCCGGCCGCGCGCCCTCTACGATCGCTTCAACATCGAGGTCATCGCCACCACGGAATCCGCGCTGGATCCGCTGGAGCATCACCGCGCAATCCGCGACAGCGGCTGGGGCGGCCGGGTCATCACCGCCTACCGGCCGGACGCGGTCACCGATCCAGAATTCGAGGGTTTTGCCGCAAACGTTGCCCGGCTCGGCGAGATCACCGGCGAGGAGACGACGACCTGGTCCGGCTACCTTGCCGCCCACCGGGCGCGCCGCGCCGTCTTCAAGGACCATGGCGCCACCGCCACCGACCACGGCGTGCCCAGCGCCCGCACCGAGGACCTGTCGCCCACCGAGGCTGCCGCCCTCTTCGACAGGGCGCTGGCCGGGCGCTGCACGGCGGAGGAAGCCGACCGGTTCCGCGGCCACATGCTGACCGAGATGGCGCGCATGAGCCTCGACGACGGGCTGGTGATGCAGATCCATCCCGGCGCCTTCCGCAACCATTCCCCTGCCGTGATGGCCCGGCACGGCCGCGACAAGGGTTTCGACATCCCCACCCGCACCGACTATGTCCGCGCGCTCAAACCGCTGCTCGACGCAGTCGGCCACGAGCCCGGCCTCACCATCATCCTCTTCACGCTGGACGAGACGTCCTACGCACGCGAGCTGGCGCCGCTCGCCGGTGCCTATCCGGTGCTCCGTCTTGGCCCACCCTGGTGGTTCCACGACAGCGCGGAAGGCATGCGCCGGTTCCGCGAGATGGCGACGGAGACCGCCGGCTTCTACAACACCGTGGGGTTCAACGACGACACCCGCGCCTTCTGTTCCATCCCCGCCCGCCACGACGTGGCGCGCCGGTCGGATGCGGCATTCCTCGCCACACTCGTCGCCACCGGGAGGCTCGGCGAAGGCGAGGCATATGAGGTCGCACGCGACCTCACCTACACTCTGGTCAAGGCCGCCTACAGGCTGTGACCGGCGAAACTGCTCTAGGGAGGAACTGAACATGAAGCATTGGAAGACCATGACGGCAGCCTTCGGGCTGCTCGCCGCCTCGGCCATGACGGCGCAGGCGGCCAACATCGTCCTGCGGTCCTCGGACACCCATCCGGACGGCTACCCGACCGTCGAGGCGGTCAAGTATCTGGGCGAGCTCGTCAAGGAGCGCTCCAACGGCCGCATCGAGATCGAGGTGTTCCACTCGGCCCAGCTCGGCCAGGAGAAGGACACGATCGAACAGACCCAGTTCGGCGTGATCGACATGAACCGCGTCTCGCTCGGGCCGTTCAACAACATCATCGAGGAGACCCAGGTTCCCTCGCTGCCCTATATCTTCCGCTCCGTCGAGCACATGCACAAGGTGATGGACGGCGAGATCGGCCAGGAAATCCTCGAGGCCTTCTCCGCCCATGACCTCGTCGGCCTCGCCTTCTACGACGCCGGCTCGCGTTCGTTCTACAACCGCCAGAAGCCGGTCGAGACCATGGCCGACCTGTCGGGCATGAAGTTCCGCGTCATGCAGTCGGATCTCTTCGTCGACATGGTCAACGCGCTCGGCGCCAACGCGACGCCGATGCCCTATGGCGAGGTCTATTCCTCGATCCAGACCGGCGTCATCGACGGGGCCGAAAACAACTGGCCGTCCTTCGAAAGCTCCGGCCACTACGAGGTTGCCGGCCACTTCACGCTCGATGAACACCTGATCGTCCCGGAAGTGCTGGTCATGTCGAAGAAGAGCTGGGACAAGCTCTCGGCCGAGGACCAGGAGATCATCCGCCAGGCGGCCAAGGACTCCGTCCCGCACATGCGCAAGCTCTGGGCCGAGCGCGAGGCGGCCTCGGAAGCCAAAATCCGCGAGGCCGGCGTCCAGATCGTCAGCGAGATCGACAAGACGCCGTTCATCGAGGCGATGAAGCCGGTCTACGAGAAATACGTGACCTCCGACAAGCTGAAGGACCTCGTCGCCCGCATTCAGGCGACCGAGTGATCCCGACGTGACTTCGAACCCGCGGCGGCCGGTCCGCCGCGGGCTTCTTCTTGCCGGGAGGACGCATCTTGCAAGGGACAATGCGCGCCGTCGCGCGGATCACGGGCATCATCGGCCGCATCGCCCTGTGGCTGTCGGCAACGGGCCTGGTGCTGATGACCGCTTTCATTTCGGTCCAGGTGTTCTACCGCTATGTGCTGAACGACAGCCAGTCCTGGACGGAGCCCGCCTCGGTCATGCTGATGGGCTGGTTCATCTTCCTGGGCGCTGCCGTCGGCATCCGCGAAGGCTACCACCTGTCCTTCGACGTGCTGCTCTACGTGCTGCCGCTGAAGGTCAAACTGGCGCTGCACTCCGTCTCCGACGCGGTCGTCATCGCCTTCGGCGCCGGCATGGTCTGGTACGGCGCCGAGCTTGCCGCCAAGACCTCCGGCAACAAGCTGCCCTCGCTCGGCATCTCCGGCGCCTATGACTTCCTGCCCCTCGTCGCCGGCGGCGTTCTCATCGTCCTGTTCTCGCTGGAGCGGCTCGCCCGCCGCGCCGCAGGCCTGCCGACCGCGCGCTTCGGCGAAACCGAACTGGAGGATTGACCGATGGAACTGTTGATCCTCTTCGGCACCTTTACCACCCTGCTGCTGATCGGCACGCCCGTCGCCTTCTGCCTCGGCGTCTCGTCCTTCGCCACCATCGTCTATCTCGGCCTGCCGCCGGTCGTGGTGTTCCAGCGCCTGAACTCCGGCGTCTCCGTCTTCGCGCTGATGGCGATCCCGTTCTTCATCTATGCCGGCGAGTTGATGGTGCGCGGCGACATTGCCCGCCGGCTCGTCGCGCTTGCCGGTGCGCTGGTCGGCCATATGCGCGGCGGCCTCGGCCAGGTCAACATCACCGCCTCCGTGCTGTTCGGCGGCATTTCCGGCTCGGCCGCGGCCGATGCCTCGGCGATCGGCGGCCTGATGATCCCGCAGATGAAGGCGCGCGGCTATGACGTCGCCTACGGCGTCAACGTCACCGTCGTCTCCTCGATCATCGCCCTGATGCTGCCGCCCTCGCACAACATGATCATCTATTCGATCTCTGCCGGCGGGCGCATCTCCATCGCCGACCTGTTCACCGCCGGCATCCTGCCCGGCCTGCTGCTGGCGCTGGCGCTGATGTTCGCCGCCTGGTACGTCGCCCGGAAGCGCAACTATCCCATCGATCCGTTCCAGGGCTGGGCCATGGTCGGCTACCTCCTGATCAACGCGATCCCGGGCATCCTGCTGATCGCCATCATCTTCGGCGGCGTGCGCTCCGGCATCTTCACGGCCTCGGAGAGCTCGTGCATCGCCGTGGTCTATGCCCTGTTCATCACCGCCATCGCCTACCGCACCATGAGCTGGCAGACCTTCGTGCTGGCGACCACCGCCGCGGTGCGTACCACCGCCATGGTGCTGTTGGTGATCGGCTGCGCCGCCTCCTTCGGCTGGCTGCTCGCCTATCTGCGGGTACCGACGACCCTCGTCGCCGTCATGCAGGACATCTCCCAGAACCCGCTTCTCGTCCTGCTCCTGATCAACATCATCCTGCTGATCCTCGGCACCTTCATGGACATGTCGCCGCTGATCGTCATCACCACGCCGATCTTCCTGCCCGTTGCCCAGGCTTTCGGCGTCGATCCGGTCCATTTCGGCGTCATCCTGATCCTCAATCTCGGCATCGGCCTGTGCACCCCGCCGGTCGGCGCCGTGCTCTTCGTCGGCTGCGCCGTCGGGAGGATCACCGTCTGGGAGGCGGTGCGGTCGATCTGGCCCTTCTACTTCGCCGCCGTCGGAACCCTGCTGCTCGTCACCTATGTACCGGCCCTGTCGCTCTGGCTGCCCTCGCTGTTCCACTGATCCGAACGGAGCCCGCCCATGTCACCCCCCATGTCGCCCCTTGCCGCCTTTCCAGAAGTTGCGACCGGACCGGGGATAACCCGCCGCGTCGTCGCCGACAGTCCGCAGATGATGGTCGTCGCCTTCACCTTTGAGGCCGGCGCAGAAGGCGCGCTGCACAGCCATCCGCATATCCAGTCGACCTATGTGGAAAGCGGCCGCTTCGTCTTCACGCTTGACGGCGAGGAGTTCGAGGTCGGCCCCGGGGACAGCTTCATCATTCCCTCCAACGCGGTGCACGGCTGCCGCTGCCTCGAGGCAGGGCGCCTGATCGACGGCTTCACGCCCCGCCGCGACGACTTCCTCTGATCCCGAACATCCCCCTTTGAAGGAGCCGCCATGCTGAGCGTCGAGACTCGCCACGCCGTCCACCAGGACCATGCCAGGGGCATGGACACGGACGAGCTGCGCCGCCACTTCCATGCCGGGAGCCTCTTCCGCAACGGCGAGATCCGCCTCGTCTACACCCATTACGACCGCTTCGTGCTGGGCGGCGCGGTGCCGGGCGCCGGCAAGCTCACCCTCGACAAGGTCGAGGAAACCCGCACCGCCACCTTCCTGGAGCGGCGCGAGATGGCCGTCGTCAATATCGGCGCGACCGGCGAGGTCTCGACGGATGGCGGAAGCTGGACGCTGGAGCGCGGCGACGTGCTCTATCTCGGCATGGGCGCCGGCCCCGTCACCTTCTCCGGCGGCGGGCGCTTCTACATCACCTCCGCCCCGGCCCACCGCTCCCTGCCCGCGCGGCTGATCCGCCTGTCGGAGGCGAACAGCCTGAAGCTCGGCGCCACAGAGACCTCCAACAAGCGCACCATCAACCAGTTCGTCCATCCGCTGGTGATGGAAAGCTGCCAGCTCGTGCTCGGCTACACCACGCTGGAGGACGGCTCGGTCTGGAACACCATGCCCGCTCACGTCCACGACCGACGGATGGAGGCCTATCTCTACTTCGACATGACCGAGGATCAGCGCGTCCTGCACCTGATGGGCGAGCCGCAGCAGACCCGCCATCTCATCGTCGCCAACGAGGAAGCCGCGATCTCGCCGCCCTGGTCGATCCATTCGGGCGCCGGCACCGGCAGCTACACGTTCATCTGGGCGATGGCCGGGGACAATGTCGACTACACCGACATGGATTTCGTCAGCATGGCGGAGATGAAATGAGCCCCTCCTTCTCGCTCGCCGGCCGCAAGGCGCTGGTGACCGGCGCCAATACCGGCATCGGCCAGGCCATCGCGCTCGCGCTGGCGGCAGCCGGCGCCGAAGTGACCTGCGCCGGCCGCCGCTCCTGCCTTGAGACCGTCGCCATCATCGAGGCCGCCGGTGGAAAAGCCTTCTCGCTTACCCTTGATCTCGCCGACCCGATGGCGGCGCGCGACGTCTTCGCCGGCACGGGGCATTCGATCCTCGTCAACAATGCCGGCATCATCCGCCGCGGCGACAGCGCCGACTTCACGGAAGCTGACTGGGACGCGGTTATGGACGTCAATCTCAAGGCGCTGTTCTTCACCACCCAGGCCTTCGCCCGCGAGTTGCTGGCGCGCGGCGACGGCGGCGCGGTCGTCAACATCGCCTCCATGCTGTCCTTCCAGGGCGGCATCCGCGTGCCGTCCTACACCGCCGCCAAGCACGGGGTTGCGGGGATAACCAAGATCCTCGCCAACGAATGGGCAGCCAAGGGCATCAACGTCAACGCCATCGCGCCCGGCTATATCGCCACCAACAACACCAAGGCGCTGCGCGACGATCCGGACCGCTCCGCCGCGATCCTCGACCGTATCCCGGCCGGCCATTGGGGCGCGCCCGAGGACATCGCCGGCACCGCCGTCTTTCTCTGCTCCCCGGCCGCCCGCTACGTGCACGGCGCGGTGATCCCTGTCGATGGAGGCTGGCTTGCCCGCTGACCTGCCCCGCCTTTCGCCCCGCCGCAAAGGCCCCCGCCCCGGCACCGGCATCGTCCATCTCGGCCTCGGCGCCTTCTTCCGCGCCCATGGCGCCCTCTATATCGCCGAGGCGATGGCCGCGTCCGGCGGCGACTGGGGCATCATCGGCGTCTCGCTGAAGCGGCCCGACCAGCGCGACCGGCTGGCGCCGCAGGACTTCGCCTATACCGCGCTGGAGCTCGGCCCCAGCGGCGAGGTCCCTCGCCTCGTCGACGTGCTGGCCGGCGTCCTCGTCGCGCCGGAAGACCCGGAAGCGGTGGTCGCCCTGATGGCCGCACCCGCCACGCGGATCGTCACCCTCACGGTCACCGAGAAGGGCTATTGCCACGAGCCCGCGACCGGCCGGCTGTCGCTCACCCATCCAGACATCGTCGCCGACCTCGCCGAGCCGGCACGGCCGGCCTCGGCGCTCGGCTTCCTGGTGCGTGCGCTCGCCCGCCGCCGCGCGGCGGGGATAAAGCCCTTCACCGTGCTGACCTGCGACAACCTCCCCCACAACGGCGCGATGTTGCGCGGCCTCGTGCTGGAACTGGCCGAGCGGATCGACCCGGCGCTTTCCGAGTGGATCGCGGCGGAAGGTCGCTTCCCCTCCACAATGGTCGACCGCATCGTGCCGGCGACCAGCCCGGCAGATCTCGACCATGTCGCCCGCCTGATCGGCTGCCGGGACGAAAGCCCGGTGCTGCACGAGCCCTTCCGCCAATGGGTGATCGAGGACGATTTCGTCGGCGGCGATCGGCCGGACCTTGGCGCCAGCGGCGCGGAACTCGTCGCCAACGTCGCCCCGTACGAGCTGATGAAGCTGCGCTGCCTCAACGGCACGCACAGCTCGCTCGCCTATCTCGGCTACCTCGCCGGCTTTGAGACCATCGCCGAGACCGTCGCCGATCCGACCTTCTCGACCTTTCTCGATCGCCTTTGGGCCGAGGAGATCCTGCCCGGCCTCACCCCGCCGCCCGGCGTCGACCTTGCCGCCTATGCGGCACGGCTGAAGGAGCGCTACGCCAATCCGGCGATCCGCCACCGCACCTGGCAGATCGCCATGGACGGCTCGCAGAAACTGCCCCAGCGCATCCTGGGCCAGCTCGAGGAAGGCCTTGTCGCCGGCCGGTCGATGGCGGGCCTCATCCTCGCGGTCGCCGCCTGGATGACCTATGTCGGCGGCACCGATCTTTCGGGCAACCCCATCGACGTGCGCGATCCGATGGCCGACCGCCTGCGCGCCCTGTGCGATGCGGCCGAAGGTTCGGCCGCGAAGGTCGCCGCCCTTTTGGCGCTGCGCGAGATCTTTCCGGCAAGCCTTGCCGGCAACACAGCGTTCCGCACCCGTCTCGTCGAGGCCCATGCCGGCCTTGCCGAGCGGGGCGCCCGCGCCATGGTCGAGGCCTGTCATGCTTGAGAGCTGGCGCTGGTACGGACCGCTCGACCGCATCGGGCTTGACGAGATTGCGCAGACCGGCGCGCGCGGCATCGTCACCGCGCTGCACGAGATCCCGTACGGGGAAATCTGGAGCCGCCAGGCCATCGCCGCCCGCAAGGCGATGATCGCTGCAAGCGGTCTCGACCTCTCCTGGCAGGTGGTCGAGAGCCTGCCCGTGCACGAGCATATCAAGCGCGGCGACGGCGACCTCGCCCCGCTCTTTGCCAATTACCGCCAGTCTCTGGCGAACCTTGCGGCCGAGGGTATCTTCGCCGTCTGCTACAACTTCATGCCGCTGCTCGACTGGACGCGCACCGACCTTGCCAGCCCGGTCCGGGGCGGCGGCACCTGCCTGCGCTTCGACGCCGCGCGCATGTGCGCGCTGGAGATGTTCATGCTGGAGCGCGAGGGGGCGGAGGAGGACTATCCGGACGAGGTGCGCGCCCGCGCCCGCCGGTGGTTCGAGGCAAGCGATGAAGCCGCGCGCGAGGCGCTCGTCGCCGCGATCATGGCGGGCCTTCCCGGCGCCTATGACCGCTACGACATCCCGGCCCTGCGCCGGGCATTGACGCTCTATGCCGGCATCGACACGCAGGCCCTGCGCGCCAACTTCGCCCGCTTCCTCGACGAGGTGGTGCCGGCGGCCGCAGAGCTCGGCATGCGCCTGTGCGTCCATCCGGACGACCCGCCGCGCGACATTCTCGGCCTGCCCCGCATCGTTTCGGATGCCGAGGATATCGCCTGGATCCTCGGCCGCGACGAGACGCCGGCGAACGGCCTGACCCTGTGCTCCGGCTCGCTCGGCGCCAATCCGGCGAACGACGTACCGGCCATCGCCCGCCGTTTCGCCCCGCGCATCCATTTCGCGCATCTGCGCAATGTCGCCAAGGAGCCAGACGGCAGCTTCGAGGAAGCCGCGCACCTTGCCGGCGACACCGACATGGTGGCGCTCGCCGCAGCACTGCTCACCGAGGAGCGTCGCCGCCGGGACGAGGACCGGCGGGACGCGGAAATCCCCTTCCGCCCCGACCACGGACACGTGCTGCTGTCGGACTTCGACCGCGACACCCATCCGGGCTATCCTCTGATCGGACGCATGCGCGGCCTTGCCGAGTTGCGCGGCGTCGTCACGGCCCTCTCCCCCCCCGGAACCCGCCATGCCTGACACCGAAACCGGCCTCGCAGATCGACCACCGCTCGTCCTTTCGGAGCGCGACAATGTCGCGGTGCTTGCCGCCCGCGCGGAGGCCGGCAGCGATCCGCTGGGGCTGGGGGCACAGCTTTCGGCGGCGGTCGCGCCGGGGCACAAGATCGCCCGCCGGGCGATTGCGACGGGCGAACCGGTGGTCAAATACGGCCAGGTGATCGGCTATGCGACGGACGAAATTGTCGCCGGCGCGCATGTCCATTCGCACAATTGCGAGATCGGCGCGCATGAGCGCGCCTACCGCATCTCCGACAAGCTGGAGGAGGCGCGCGCCGCGATCCCGCGCCTTGCCGAGGGGGATATCGCCGGCAGCTTCCTCGGCTACCCGCGCACTGATGGGCGCGCCGGCACGCGCAACATGATCGCGCTGGTCGCCACGGTGAACTGCTCGGCGACCGTGGTGCGGCGGGCCGCCGACATCCTCAACGCCTCCGGCGTGCTTGACGACTGGCCGAACATCGACGGCGTCGTCGCCTTCGCCCACGGCACCGGCTGCGGCATGTCCTCGAGCGGCCCGGGCTGGGAGATCCTCCAGCGGGTGCTGTGGGGCCATGCGACCCATCCCAATGTCGGCGCTGCGGTTTTCGTCGGCCTCGGCTGCGAGGTGATGCAGGTGGCGCGCATGAAGGCGCTCTATTCGGACGGCGCGGAGACCCGCTTCCACGGCCTTGCGATCCAGGAGAACGGCGGCACACGCGCCACCATCGAGCGGATCGTCGCGACCGTCCACGAGCTGCTGCCGGAGGTGAACCGCACCGCCCGCCGGCCGGTGCCGATCTCGGCGCTGAAGCTCGGCCTGCAATGCGGCGGCTCCGACGGCTGGTCGGGGATAACCGCCAACCCGGCGCTCGGCATCGCCTGCGACCTCTTGGTGGCGCAGGGCGCGACCGTCGTCCTGTCGGAAACCCCGGAAATCTTTGGCGCCGAACAGCTTTTGCTGTCGCGCGCGGCCTCGCAGGAGGTCGCCGACCGCCTGATCGAGCGCATCCGCTGGTGGGAGGGCTACGCGGCGCAGAACGGCGCCTCGCTCGACCAGAACCCCAGCCCCGGCAACAAGGCCGGCGGCCTCACCACCATCCTGGAAAAGTCGCTCGGCGCCGTTGCCAAGGCCGGCGCCACGCCTCTGAACGAAGTGGTCGGCTACGGCGAACAGGTGAAGGGGCCGGGCCTCGTCTTCATGGACACGCCCGGCTACGACCCGGTCTCGGCGACCGGCCAGATTGCCGGCGGCTGTCAGCTCGTCGCCTTCACCACCGGGCGCGGCTCGGCCTTCGGCTCCAAACCGGCCCCGACCCTGAAGATCGCCACCAGCGACCGGCTCTACCGGGCAATGCGCGAGGACATGGACGTCAATGCCGGCGAGGTGCTGGAAACCGGCGTCTCATTGGCCGAAAAAGGCCGCGAGATCCATGCCCGGCTGATCGCCGCCGCCTCGGGCGAACGCACGAAATCCGAGGCTTTGGGCCTCGGCGACCACGAATTCGTGCCCTGGCAGATCGGCGCGGTGCTGTAGGGATCGGGATCGCCCCAAAACGCAAAAAGGCCGGGCGAACCCGGCCTTCCCTTGTGCCTCGATGAGTGCTGCCAGTACATCCGTGGTCAGCGCTCAGAAGCACGATTGCGTTCGTCGGGGCGTCGCCGTTGAGGGCGCCTGACAGGCGGGGATATGTCCGCCAAGCCTGTCAGTCCCGACGCTGCAGGTCCTTACGCGGCCTGCAGGTTGTCGGCGGCAGCCTTGCCGCTGCGGCGGTCGGTGACGATCTCGAAGCTGACCTTCTGGCCCTCGACGAGGCTGGTCATGCCAGCGCGCTCGACCGCAGAGATGTGAACGAAGACGTCGGGCTTGCCGCCGCCCTGCTCGATGAAACCGAAGCCCTTGGTGGTGTTGAAGAACTTCACGGTACCGGTGTTCATGGCGATTTCCTTTTCATATCGCGAACGGGTAGATGCCTGCCCAGCAAAAGCAAACGGCAGACGGTTCAGATCGATTTTGAGAGAGGAAGATCGCCGTTCACGCGCCACGCGCGCTCAGGAACAAAGTTCGACAACCCAGATCGATATGCCCCTATATGGACGCCAACGGTGACCAAAACAAGGCCTCATATCGCGGGGACAAAATAAATCGCACGGCCACCCCGCCAGCCCCTTTCGCTGTCGCAGGCCTCCCGCCCGGTCATCCGTCCCCCCGCCCGCTGGACCGGCAATAGAACAGCCCGGTCAGCGGCAGATCCGCAGCAGGATGTCGTGGCCGCCGCCGCTGCGATGCGACAGGTTGGTGGCCAGCGCCAGCGACCCGTCCGGCAGGACAGCGGCGGGCCCGGCCGAGGTCGCCCGCTCGAGCCGAGCATCGTCCTGCGGCGGACGGTTGTCGCTGCGCGTCTCCGGCGACCAGGCACCCGA
Organism: Stappia sp. TSB10P1A; assembly: GCF_900185725.1. Lineage (GTDB taxonomy): Bacteria > Pseudomonadota > Alphaproteobacteria > Rhizobiales > Stappiaceae > Stappia. Next base: position 66,366 of record NZ_FYAU01000026.1, read on the forward strand.
AGCGCCGTCGAAGCGCAGCATCCGGTCGATCCCCCAGCCACGCTGGACCAGCCAGAAGCCGCCGTCGCGCGTCGGCTCGACCTGCGGCACCCCGGTGGAGCGCTTCATGTCCAGCCCCTCGATGGGCTGCGGCGCGCTCATCGCTCCGTCCTGGATACGCACCCAGCTATTGCTACCCCTTTGATGTTCAAGGACAAACAGCGCATCTCCCCAAGGCGAAGCGCCGCCCGCCAGCAGAGTGTGCGCCCCTTCGGGCTCCAGCACCGGCCCGATTGCTGCCCCGTCAAGGCCGACCCGAACCGCCCGCAGCGGCGCCCCCACATCCGACCACCAGAGCAGCAGTTCGCCGCCGAGACCGACCGCGCCGGTATAGCCGTTGGTCATCGCCACCCGGTCGCTGCCCGTCGCAGTGATCCGCGCGGGAGCGCCCCAACGGCCGGACGCCGCCTCGCGCGTCACCATATAGAGGTGCGGCCGGGCCAAGCTTGCCCCGTCCGCGAAGGGCTCGCTCCAGATCGCCGTCAGGTCGCCATTGGGATGCGAGGCGCCAATGACATGGCCGATCCGGGCGCCAGAACCGCCGGATTGCACCTCTTCCACCTGCCAGCCTCCTGCCCGCCCGGCGCGCACAGCCACCAACGAGCGATCCGAAAAGCCTTTAAGCATCAATAGGATCAGACTACCATCGCCGTTGCGATGGGCATGCAGGGGGCCTGCCGCAGGCGACGGGGCGCGGGTCTCGATCTCGCCGCCCGACGGGCCGCCGGGATCGATCAGACCCAGTGCCTGATCGCGGTAACCGGAGGCGGAGCGGACGGTGCCGGTCCAAACGCCGACGTGGCGGAGGGTCTGGTCGCGGAGCAGCACCGGGTCGCCGGACCCGACTTCGCCGCCGCCGGACGGCAGCGGCCCGGCCAGCGCCGGGCTGAGGCGCGCGAGCCGGACATCGGGCCGCAGCGCCGTCCACAGCACCTGCGGCGTGCCAGCGGCGTCGGCGAGGACAAAGTGGCCGAGGCCGCGCTCCGAGGGAACGAGCTGGCGGCTCTCGCAGATCGGCGGCGCCGAGACATCGACCGGGGCGGAGGCCACAGGTTGCGGCCGGGCAGCGGGCGCAAGCGGCGCCGGCGCGGCGGCCGCCGCCTGGCGCTGCCGCTCCTCTTCCTCCGCATCCTCGCGGGCATAGAGCGAGCCGCCCTCCAGCACCTCACCATAGCCTTCCCGCACCAGCATCGCCTCATAGGCCGGCGTCGCCACATCGAGCACCCGCCGGCTCTGCGGGTGGTCGGGATTGTTGAGATGCAGGTCGTGGTAAGGGTCCCAGGGACCGAGCGTGACGTCGCGGCCGCCGATCCGCGATCCGGCAAGGCCAGCGACCGCCGGATCGTGCAACACCTGGCACATGCCGGTCACGGTCAGCCGCGCCAGAACATAGCCGTCGAGCTCGAACCCGTGCACCTCGCCCTGCAGGTCGTCGAGCAGTTCCACCCGCAGCCAGGATCGCGGGTCGCGGGGATTGCCTGAGCGGACCCGGAGGCCGGTGCCGTTTTCCAGGGTCGCCAGAACCGGGTGCTGGGTGCCCGGCCCGGCGCGGACATTGAGCGTGTCGCCGCTCGCCGTGCAGCTCTCGATCAGCCAGCCGGCGCCGTCGTCGGAGGCAGACCCGGACGCGACCTCGGCAAGCATGACGACGGGGACAAGAAGCAGTGTCAGAAGGAAACCAATCGCCCGCATCCCGTCCCCTTTGCCGGTCTTTCGCAACAGCCGTGCCGTCATGCTGGGCGACAAACGGCCGGGGATCAACCCCTTGCGGCCGCCTTTTCCGGCCGGATCGGTCTTGCGCGACCCAACTCGCGGAATCACAAGGAAGTTCTGTTTTTTCAAAGGCTTGAACGCAATTTCAGGTTGCGACGATTTTTGCGAAATTCGCTCTCAAAATGCCCGAAAATTGAGACTCGCGTCGCAATCGCCGCTCAGACGGCAAGTTGCCGGGCGACCTCCGACAGGGTCGCCAGCAGCGGCGTCAGCGGTTCGCGCTGCACCATGACGAGGCCGATCGGCTCTCCCGCATCCGCGCTGTCGCCGGAGATCGGCACGGCGGCGATGGCGCCGGCGGAGACGAACATGCCGGCGAGCTTTTCCGGCACCACGGAGGCCCATTTGCCGGTGATAACATGGGCGACGAGGGCGATGATCGAGTTGGATTCGACCTGGGCCTTCGGCGTCACCCCGGCGGCCGCAAGATGCCGGTCGACAATGGCGCGGTTCTGCATGTCGGGGGTCAGGAGGCAGAGCTGCTCGCCGCCGAGCTCGTGCCAGCCGATCCGGTCGCGCGCTGCCAGCGGATCGGACACGGAGACAAGCAGACGATAGCGCTCGGCGTAGAGCGGCAGCACGGTGCGGCGGCGCCGGGCGTCGGCGTCGAGATAGGTGATGCCGGCATCGAGGTCGAGCCGGTCCATCTGCTCGAGGATCTCGGCCGAGGTGCGCGACAGGATCTGGAAGCGCACGCGCGGGTGGCGCAGCGCATAAGGAGAGACCAGATCGGCGACCATCGGCAGCGCCGTCGGGACGACGCCGATGCGCAAGGTGCCCTCCAGATCGGAGCGCACGGCGCGCATCTCCTCGCGCAGGGCACGCATGTCGCCGACGATCCGCAGGGCCAGCGCATGCACCCGCTCGCCCTCCGGCGTCAGCCCCTGGAAACGCGAGCCGCGATGGACGAGCTGGACGTTGAGCTGGTCCTCAAGCTGGCGGATCGCCGAAGACAGGGTCGGCTGGGTGACGCCGATGCTCTCCGCCGCGCGGCCGAAATGGCGCTCGCGCACCAAGGCAATGAACATTTCCAGCTTGTCGATCATGCCGCCGTACCCGTTTCCGCCCTTTATCGACGATCCGCCTTGCGGCAGCCGTCGCGATTGCGCCGGACGATAGCACGGGCGCGACCGCGCCAGACAGAGCATGGGCGCGACCGCGACGGGCGGCAGCGGCAGGCAAGGACAGTGGAAACCGCGTCAGATCGAACGCTGGTTGACGCGCGCCGACACCTCGGCCGCCGTCTCCACCCGCTCAGAATAGCGGTCGACCAACGCGTTGGAGCGCCCGCGCACCATCAGCGTGAACTTCACCAGTTCCTCGGTGACGTCGACGATGCGGTTGTAATAGGAGGACGGCTTCATCCGGTCGTCCTCGCCGAATTCGGCGAAGGCGCGGGCGACGGAAGACTGGTTGGGGATGGTGACCATCCGCATCCAGCGGCCGAGAATGCGCATCTGGTTGACCGCGTTGAAGCTCTGCGAGCCGCCGCAGACCTGCATCACCGCCAGCGTCTTGCCCTGGGTCGGGCGGATGCCGCCGAGCGACAGCGGCAGCCAGTCGATCTGCGTCTTCATCAGGCCGGTCATCGCCCCGTGCCGCTCCGGCGAGACCCAGACCATGCCTTCCGACCACATGGCGAGCTCGCGCAGCTCCCGCACCTTGGGGTGCTCCGGATCGGCCCCGTCGACCAGCGGCAAGTCGCGCGGGTCGAACATCCGCGTCTCGCAGCCGTGCCAGTCGAGCAGGCGGCGGGCTTCTTCCGCAACGAGGCGCGAGAAGGAGCGCGGACGCAGCGAGCCGTAGAGCAGCAGGATGCGCGGGGGATGGAAGGCCTCGCCCGGCAGGGCGTAATCGGCCGGGTCGATCCGGCGCATCTGCGAAAAATCGATGTTCGGCAGGTCGGCGGCGGCAAGATCGGCGACGGCAAGATCGGCGACGGAACTCACGAGGCGGCCTCCCCCGCCCCGGAAGCTGCCCCCGAAGCGGTACCGGAAGCGGAGCCGGCGACGACGATCTCGCCGTCCTCCTTGCGGAACGTGCCGATCGCCGCATTCGGCAGGATCTCCAGCACGGCTTCCGAAGGGCGGCAGAGGCGAATGCCCTTTTCGCTGACGACGATCGGCCGGTTGACCAGAATGGGATGCTCCAGCATGGCGGCAAGGATGGTCTCGTCGTCGACGGCGGGGTCGGTGAGGCCGAGCTCCTCGGCCGGCGACTTCGATACGCGCAGGGCGCTGCGCGGCGTCAGCCCGGCGCCGGCGAACAAGGCCTGTAGCTGCGGCCGGGTCCAGCCGGTCTTGAGATACTCGATGATGACAGGCTCCTCGCCGGAAGCGCGGATCATCTCCAGCACGTTGCGCGAGGTGCCGCAGTCGGGATTGTGGTGAATGACGATGGTCATGAGGGTCCTTAACGTATCACGGGGTCCGGCGCGCAGCAGGCCGGCAGCGACGCCAGCAGCGGACGGCAGACATCGGGCGCGCCGCCGCAGCAGTCTTCCATCAGGAAGGCAAGCAGCGCCGTCAGGCCGCCCATATCGGCGACATAGCGGATCGTCCGCCCCTGCCGGTGGCTGCGCAGCAGGCCGGCACGGGTGAGGATCGCCAGATTGGTCGACAGCGTGTTCTGCCGCACGCCGAGCGCGGCGGCGATGTCGCCGGCCGCCATCCCCGCGCTCCCCGCCCGGATCAGCAGGCGCAACACGTCGAGACGGGTCTCCTGCGACAGGGCGGCGAAGGCCGAAAGAGCGTCTGTCTTTTCCATATTTCGAGAATAGTCGATATATGAAGCCCGTCAAGCCCCATCAAATCCCCGGCGAACCCCCGGCGAACCCCCGGCGAGACCCTGGCGAGACCCTGGCGAGACCCGCCCGAAACGAAGGCGGGCCGCGCGATCCCGCACGGCCCGTCCGGTTATCGGCTCCGCCGGGCGGGCGGCGCGGGCGGGCGGCGCGGTCAGGCCGGCTGTTCGCCGCCGGTGCCGCGATAGGCTGCGTCCTCGCGGCGCGCGCCGCCTGCCGGCGCGGCGACCAGCCGCGTGTCGGCCAGTTCGCCGCAGGCCTCCAGGATCGGCTGGGCGACCACGACGAAATGGCCATGGATGCGCTTGAGGTCACGCAGCACGTCCATATGGATGGAGGTCGTCTCCATCGACAGCTTCACCCCATCGCGCAGCCGCGCGTAATGGCGCTCGGCATAGTGCCGCTCGAGATCGCGGATCGCCGTCTTTTCGGCGAAGAGCCGGCGTGCCAGGTCGACATCGCCGGTGGCGAAGACGTTGAGCGCGGTGGCGAAGTTCGACGCGACGCGGGAATGGAAGGTCTTGAGGTCGGCAAGCCCTTCGGAGGAGAAGGCGAGATTGCCGCGCCCCTTCTTCTCCGCCAGTTCCAGGAGCTGCTTGTCGATGACGTCGCCGATATGCTCCAGATTGGTGGTGAAGGAGAGGATCTCCATGAAGCGGCGGGAATCCTCCTCCGACATGCCCTTGCGCGACATGCGCACCAGATGCAGCTTGATCGCCTCGTTGACCGCGTCGACCGCGTCGTCGCTGGCGCGGATGTCGCGGATCAGCTTCGGATCGCCGGTCTCCAGCGCCTCCATCGAGCGGATCAGCATCGCCTCGACCCGGTCGCCGAGCGCCAGCGCCTCGCGATGGGCGGCGGCCAGCGCCTCCGACGACATGTCGGTGGCGGCGCTGCCGAGATAGCGCGGCCGCTTCGGATCGGCGGGCTGCGCCGCGGCCGGCACGAGCCGCTCCAGCAGCCGCGACACCGGCCCGACCAGCGGAATGAAGATCAGCGCGACAAGGATGTTGTAGGCCAGATGCACGTCGACGGTCAGCCGCGCGCCGACCAGCCCGTGGCTGGTGGCGAGATCGGCCAGCACGCCGGAAAACGGCACCAGCACCGCCGCGACCGCGCCGCGCATCAGCATGTTGCCGAGCGGCACCCGCTTGGTCTCCGGCGGCCCGCCCCAGTTGGCCGAAAGCGGCGCCGCGGCGGCTCCGACATTGGCGCCGAGCACGGCGGCGATGGCGAGCGTCGGCGTGACCGCGCCGGTGAGCGCCAGGGTGGCGATGACGAGCACCACGGCGAGCGAGGAATGCGCCGCCCAGGTGATGCCGGCGGCCAGGATGGCGGCGAGGATCGGCTCGCTGCCGAGCGCGGCGAGCACCAGGGCGAAGGTCTCGGACTCCGTGAGCGGCACCACGGTCGCCCGCAGCGCCTGCAGCGACAGGGTCAGCAGGCCGAGGCCGATCAGCGCCCGGCCGATGCACTGCGCCCGGTCGGCCTCCATCGACAGGAAGGTGACGACGCCGGCGGTGACGAAGACCGGCCACAGATAGGAGACGTCGAGCGACAGGATCTGCGCGGCGATGGCCGAGCCGACATCGGCGCCGAGCACCACCGCCAGCGCCATGGCGAGCGGCACCAGCCCGCGCCGCGAGAACGAGGTGAGCAGCATCGCCGTCGCCGTGGCGCTCTGCATCAACACGGTGACCCCGGCGCCGGCCAGCGCCGCTGTCGCCCGGTTGCGCGTCGCCGAGGCGAGCACCGCCCTCAGCGAGGAGCCGAACGCCCGCACCACGCCGGTGCGCACCATCCGCACCGCCCAGATCAGCAGCGCAACGCCGCCGATAAGCTGCACGAAGACCGCACTCGCACTCATCATCTCTTCGTCGTCCTCTTGCCCGTCATCTTGGCGCCCGTCATGTCGGTGCCTGTCGTCTTGGCACCTGTCGTCTTGGCGCCTGTTGTTTTGGCGCCTGTCGTCTTGCCGCCCGTCTTTTGCCGGCGGTCTCGCGGCCCCTCTCCGGGTCGCCGGACGGACGCCGCCAAACACCGAACCGTCGTCAAACCGTAATGTTCATCCGCCATTGCTGCGCGTGCCGGAGCCAGGGACCGTCCGGCACGGAGCGTTCTGAAGTCTCGCCGTCAAACATGGCGGCAGGATGCCGACAAACCGCTTTTCCATCGGCCGAATACGTGGAAAAACAAAGATGGCAGATATTTGTCGGCTAAGTAAGAGGAAAGCATGAGCGCACCCCTGAATCCGGACGTGACGTTGCGGTTTCTTGCCCTTCAAGGACTTGCGGCCGAAGCCGCGGCCCTTGCCATGCGGTATTTCGACAATCGCGACGCCATGGCCGTCTCGCTGAAAGGCGCCCAGGACTGGCTCACCGAGGCCGACGGGGCGGTGGAAGCCCTGATTCGCGCCCGCATCGCCGAAGTGTTCCCGCAGGACAGCGTGCTGGGCGAGGAAGGCGGCGGCGAGGTGAGCGAGCGGGTGTGGATCGTCGACCCGATCGACGGCACCTCCAATTTCGCCCATGGCGACCGCACCTGGTGCATTTCCATCGGCTTCCTCCTCAACGGCACCCCGGAACTCGGCTGCATCGCCGCCCCGGCGCTCGGCGAGACCTATCTGGCGCGGCGCGGCCATGGCGCGACGCTGAACGGCAAGCCGATCAAGGCGGCCGCCACCGACACCATCACCCGCGCCACGCTGGAGCACGGCTGGTCGCCGCGCCTGCCGGTCGGCCGCTTCATCGACACGGTCCGCGCCCTGTTCGAGGCCGGCGCCAATGTCAAGCGCTCCGCCTCCGGCGCGATGGGCCTTGCCTCCGTCGCCTGCGGCCGCAGCGACGGCTATCTGGAAGGCCATATCGACTCCTGGGACGTCGCCGCCGGGATCGTCATCGCCAGCGAGGCGGGCGCCCGCGTCAGCGACTTCTTCAGCGGCGACTGGACGAACGGAAATCCGATCCTCGTCGCAGCCCCCGCTGTCGCCGAGGAGACCGCGCGCGTCGCCGGTCTGTCGCTCCCCTCGCCTGCCTCAGCCCTGGCAGTTTCCCCAGGGTCAAAGGCGGGAGATTGACGATCGGCCTCGCGCAATTCAAGTTGAACGCACGAATGCACAGGTTTGCAAGCCTGTTTCGTAAAGGGAGGAAATCATGAAAACGACTGCCAGCAAGATCACCGTCAGCCTGCGCGCGCTCGCGTCAAGCGCCGCCTTCGGTCTCGCCGGACTGGTGTGGGCCGTGCCCGCCTCGGCCTCCGGCGAACTCACCCTTTACTGCTCGGTCCAGGAGGAATGGTGCCGGCCGATGGCGCTGGCCTTCGAGCGCGAGACCGGCATCAAGGTCAACATGACCCGCAAGTCGTCCGGCGAGACGCTGGCCCAGATCAAGGCGGAAGCCGCCAATCCGCGCGGCGACGTGTGGTGGGGCGGCACCGGCGACCCGCATCTGCAGGCGGCCGAGGAGGACCTGACGGCCGAATACCAGTCGCCGATGCTGGCCGAGCTGCAGCCCTGGGCCGTGTCCCAGGCCGAGCAGTCCGGCTTCAAGACCGTCGGCATCTATGCCGGCGCGCTCGGCTACTCGTTCAACACCGAGATGCTCGCCTCCACCGGCGCGCCGGAGCCGGCCTGCTGGTCTGACCTTCTGCGCGAGGAATTCCGCGACGAGGTGCAGGTCGCCAACCCGAACTCGTCGGGCACCTCCTACACGATGGTCGCGACGCTGGTGCAGTTGATGGGCGAGGATGCGGCCTTCGACTACATGAAGGCCCTGCACAAGAACATCAACCAGTACACCAAGTCGGGCGCGGCCCCGGCGCGTGCCGCCGCCACCGGCGAATCGCTGATCGGCATCACCTTCCAGCATGACGGCGTCACCCAGGTCGTCCAGGGCGCGCCGATCAAGGTGGTCTCCCCCTGCGAGGGCACCGGCTACGAGATCGGCTCCATGTCGATCATCAAGGGCGGCCCGAACCCGGACAATGCCAAGAAGTGGTACGACTGGGCGCTGACCCCGGCGGCGCAGGAAATCGGCGCGGCGGCGAACTCGTTCCAGGTGCCGTCCAACAAGGCGGCCAAGGCCCCCGAGGAGGCGCCGGACCTGTCGTCGGTCAAGCTGATCGACTATGATTTCGCCAAATACGGCTCGTCGGCCGAGCGCAGCCGCCTGCTGTCGAAGTGGGATGCGGAGGTCGGTGCCGCGCCGAAGTGAGGCGCGCCACCGTCCCTCGACCGACAACATCGCGATGATCGACCGATTTCCGGTGATCCTGGCCGCCGCCGGGCTGATTGGCCCGGCGGTGCTGGCCTACCATGCCGACGACGGCACCCGCCTCGGCGGCGTGCTCGCCGCCGGCCATCTGGCACCGGCACTCGGGTGCCTCGCGCTCGCCCTGTCGGGCGCCGCAAGCCTTGCCGGCGCCCAGCGCGCCGGCGCCCTTTTCGGGTCGATCGGCGGCGCGCTGGCGCTCGCCGCGCTCGTCGTCGCCGGTTTCTTCCCCGTCCTCGCGCTCTCTCTCGGCTTTGCCGCGAGCGAGGTCGCCCGGCCGCTCGGCCCCGGCGCCGGCATTCTCGCCCTAGCGCTGATCGCCCTGGCCGCCGGCGCCATCGCCCGCTTCGGCGCCTTCCGCAACGACCGCTTCGTCTCGGTCAGCGTCGTCACCATCGGCGCGCTGGTGGTGCTGTTCGTGTTCTGGCCGGTGCTGCGCATGCTCTCGGAAGCCTTCCAGGGCGACCGGCAGGCCGACGCCGGCGTGTTCCTCGACCGGCTGCTGCAGGCCGACATCTGGGCGCTCGACTGCCTGTGGTCGAGCGCGCGCTGCGGCGTTGCCCCCAACACCGTCATTCTCGGCATTCTCGCCGCCTTCTTCTCCACGACGCTGGCGCTCGGCCTTGCCCTGATCGCGGTGCGCACCAAGGTGCGCTTCCCGCGCGCCTTCGACGCGCTCGCCATCCTGCCGATCATCACCCCGCCCTTCGTCATCGGCCTGGCGCTGATCGTGCTGTTCGGCCGCACCGGCATCATCACCACGTTCCTGTGGGAGTGGTTCGGCATTCCGCGCACCCGCTGGCTCTACGGCATGCCCGGCGTGCTGCTGGCGCAGGTGCTGTCGCAGGTGCCGCTGTCCTTCCTGATCCTGGTCGGCGCGCTGAAGGCGCTGTCGCCGACGCTGGAGGAGGCGGCGCAGACCCTGCGCGCCAACCGCACCCGCATCCTGTTGACCGTGACGCTGCCGCTCCTGCTGCCGGCCATCGCCAACACCTATCTGCTGGCCTTCGTCGAGAGCCTCGCCGATTTCGGCAACCCCCTGGTGCTCGGCGGCAATTTCGAGGTCCTGTCGACCAAGATCTTCTTCGCCATCGTCGGCGCCCAGCACGAGCCCGGCCGCGCCGCGGTGCTCGCCATGGTGCTGCTCGCCTTCACGCTGGCCGCCTTCCTGGTGCAGATGCGCCTGCTCGCCAACACCTCCTTCGTCACCGTGTCCGGCAAGGGCGACAGCGGCGTGCCCGCCGCCCTGCCGAAGGGCCTGCCGGCCGGCCTGTGGGGCGTCATCGTGCCGTGGATCGGCCTGACCGTCGCCGTCTACACGATCGTGCTGATCGGCGGCTTCGTGAAGGACATCGGCCGTCTCGACATGACGCCGACGCTCGACCACCTGCGCACGGGCTTCCTGGTGGAATGGTCCGGCGGCGGCCTGTTGTGGGCCGGCTCGGCCTGGAACTCGTTCTGGACCACGGTGATGGTCTCGGCGGCGGCAGCGCCGCTGACCACGATCATCGGCCTGCTGACCGCCTATGTGCTGGCGCGCCAGCGCTTCCGCGGCCGCAGGACGCTGGAGTTCTTGACCATGCTGTCCTTCGCCATTCCCGGCACGGTGATCGGCGTTGCCTATATCCTCGCCTTCAACGTGCCGCCGGTGGAGATCACCGGCACCGGCTTCATCCTCATCGCCTGCTTCGTCTTCCGCAACATGCCGGTCGGCGTGCGCGCCGGGATCGCCGCCCTGTCGCAGATCGACACCTCGCTGGACGAGGCCTCGGCGACCTTGCGGGCGCGCACCGGCCGCACGCTGGTCGCGGTCGTGCTGCCCCTGATGAAGCCGGCCATCGTCGCCACCCTCGTCTTCTCCTTCGTCCAGGCGATGACGGCGGTCTCGGCGATCATCTTCCTCGTCACGGCGCGCTACAACATGGCGACCGCCTATATCGTCGGCCGGGTGGAGGCGGGCGAATACTCGCTCGCCATCGCCTATTGCGCCTTCATGATCGTCTTCATGATCGCCGCCATCGCCACCATCCGCTTCCTCGTCGGGGAGGCGAGGCTGGGCCGGCGCGGCAGCGACTCCATCGTCGCAGGGGGACACTGATGGGACCGGCAAGCCTCGACTTCATCGGCGTCACCAAGCGCTACGGCACGGTGACCGCCGTCGACAATGTCGCCTTCCGCTGCGAGGCGGGAACGCTGACGACGCTGCTCGGCCCCTCGGGCTGCGGCAAGACCACCACCTTGCGCATGATCGCCGGGCTGGAACTCGCCAGCGAAGGCAAGATCCTGATCGACGGCAAGGACGTGACGCATCTGTCGGCGGCCGAGCGCGACGTCACCATGGTGTTCCAGTCCTATGCGCTGTTCCCGCATATGAGCGTGCTGGAAAACGTCATGTACGGCCCGCGCTCCTCCGGCATCGGCAAGGCGCAGGCCGCCGAGATGGCGCGCGAGAAGCTCGCCCTGCTCGGCCTTGCCGGCTACGACGCGCGGCTGCCGTCGGAACTCTCCGGCGGCCAGCAGCAGCGCGTCGCCGTCGCCCGCGCCCTGGTGCTGGAACCCTCGATCCTGCTGTTCGACGAGCCGCTGTCCAACCTCGACGCCCGCCTGCGCCGCAAGGTGCGCGAGGACATCCGCGCGCTGCAGAAGGATCTCGGCCTGACGGTCGTCTATGTCACCCACGACCAGGAGGAGGCGCTCGCCGTCTCCGACGAGGTCATCGTCATGTCGAACGCCCGCATCGCCCAGATGGCGAACCCGCGCGAGCTGTGGAACGCCCCGGCGAACCTCTTCGTCGCCGACTTCATCGGCGATGCCAATGTGGTCGACGGCACGATCACCGCGGTCACCGGCGAGACCGCGGCGCTCGACCTTGGCGGCGCCAGCGTCGAGGCGCCGGCGCGCGGTCTCACCCCCGGCCCGGTCAAGGTCGCGGTGCGGCCCGACGCGCTGCGCCTGGAGCCGCTCGGCGAGGGCGATGCCGGCGGGCTGACCGGCAAGGTGACGACGGCGAGCTATCTCGGCAAATACATGGAATACGAGATTAAGACGCCGCTCGGCGAACTCTTCGTCACCGCCCCCGCCGATGGCGGCGAGGTCGGCGCCGGAGCCAGGGTGCGGCTGCTGCCCAAGGGGCACGGCATCGCCGTCATTCCGCAATAACCGGCACGCGCTCCGCCCACGACACGGCGGGGCGGAAAACCCCGCCGCATCCGCGACATGGACGAGGAGCGCGCCAGCGTGGGCGCGCCTCCCGGCCGCGACAGAGCGGCGCAGGTTATAGGGCTGCGCAATAGCTCCGTGCATGCAAAGATATTTCCGGCAAGGCCCCGGACCTGCGATTTTGCGCCCAGCCAATTTCCGGGCCGGGCTAAACGCCGTGGCCTGCTGGACGTCTCGGGAAACACCATGAACGCCTTCGATCCGACAGCCGAATACAGCGCCATTCGCGACGGTGTCGCCAAGGTCTGCGCCGGGTTCCCCGGCGAGTACTGGCGCGACCTCGACGCCCGCCGCGCCTATCCCAAGGACTTCGTCGACGCGCTGATCCGCGAGGGCTATCTCGCCGCGATGATCCCGGAGGAATACGGCGGGTCGGGCCTCAACCTGTCGGCCTCCGCCGTTATCCTGGAAGAGATCCACCGCAACGGCTGCAACGCCGCCGCCTGCCACGCCCAGATGTACACGATGGGCACGGTGCTGCGGCACGGCAGCGACGCGCAGAAGCAGCAATACCTGCCGGGCATCGCCGACGGCACGCTGCGCCTGCAGGCCTTCGGCGTCACCGAGCCGACCAGCGGCACCGACACGCTGGCGCTGAAGACGACGGCAAAGCGCGACGGCGACGACTACATCGTCAACGGCCAGAAGATCTGGATCTCCCGCGCCGAGCACTCCGACCTGATGGTGCTGCTGGCCCGCACGACGCCGCGCGACCAGGTGAAATCCAAGACCGACGGCCTGTCGGTGTTCCTCATCGACCTGCGCGAGCTGAAGGGCAACGGCGTCGAGATCCGCCCGATCCGCACGATGATCAACCACGCGACGACGGAGATCTTCTTCGACAACGCGCGCATTCCCGCCTCCAGCCTGATCGGCGAGGAGGGCAAGGGCTTCCGCTACATCCTCTCGGGCATGAATTCCGAGCGCATCCTGATCGCCGCCGAGTGCATCGGCGATGCCAAGTGGTTCATCGAGAAGGGCTCCAACTACGCCAAGGAGCGGGTGATCTTCGGCGCGCCGATCGGCCGGAACCAGGGCGTGCAGTTCCCGCTCGCCCGCGCCTATGCGCATATGATGGCGGCCGAGGCGATCGTCTACCGCGCCGCCGCCATGTATGATGCCGGACACAATCCGGGGGTGGAGGCCAACAGCGCCAAGATGCTGGCCGCCGATGCGAGCTGGGAGGCGGCCGAGGCCTGCCTGCAGACCCATGGCGGCTTCGGCTTCGCCGAGGAATACGACGTGGAGCGCAAGTTCCGCGAGGCGCGGCTCTACCAGGTGGCACCGATCTCCACCAACCTGATCCTGTGCTTCATCGCCGAGCAGGTGCTCGGCCTGCCGAAATCCTACGGGGCCCCGAAGGCATGACGCTGATCGACCGCATCCTCGACCTTGCCCTGCTGCCGGCAGGTGAGCTGCCGACCCCGGCTCTCGCCATGGCCCGCTTCTCGCTGTTCGACTGGCTGGTCTGCGGACGGGCCGGCATCACCGAGCCGCTGGCCGGCAAGCTGCGGCAGCTTGCGGAGGAGGAAGGCGGCCGCGGCACCGCCTCGGTGTTCGGCGGCGCGCCCGCCCCGGCCCGCATGGCGGCGCTGGTCAACGGCGCGACCAGCCACGCGCTCGACTATGACGACACCCATTTCGGCCATATCGGCCATACCTCCGTCGGCATCTACCCGGCGGCGCTCGCGGCCGGCGAAACGGTCGGCGCCAGCGCCGAGGCCGTGGTCGAGGCGTTTCTGGTCGGCGCGGAAGCCTCCATCCGCATCGGCATGGCGCTGGGGTCCGTTCACTACAATCGCGGCTTCCACCAGACGGCGACGGCCGGCGCCTTCGGCGCGGCGATCGCTGCCGGGCGGCTCTTCGGCCTGACCCGCGACGAGATGCGCGTCGCCATCGGGCTGTGCGCCACCCGCGCCTCCGGCCTCAAGTCGCAGTTCGGCACCATGGGCAAGCCGTACAATGCCGGCATCGCCGCCGCCAATGGCGTCGAATGCGCAAGGCTCGCGGCGCTCGGCTTCACCTCCGCCGACGACGGCTTGATGAACGCGCAAGGCTTCATCCCCACCCATTCCGATGCGCCCGATCCGGACGCCGGATGGGAGACGCCGCCGCCGGGAACGTTCCTCTTCGAGGACATCAAGTACAAGCTGCATGCCTGCTGCCACGGCACCCATGCGATGATCGAGGCGCTGCGCACGGTGCGTGCCGACGAAGGCATCGGCATCGGCGATATCGCCGCGATGGTGCTGCGCACCAACCCGCGCTGGCTGTCGGTCTGCGACATCAAGGCGCCGCGCACCGGGCTGGAGGTGAAGTTCAGCTACAATTGGCTGGCCGGCATGGTGCTGGACGGGCGCGACACCGCCCGCGACGACACCTATACCGACGCGCTGGCCGCCGATGCAGAGCTTGCCGTCTTCGCCGACGGCATCACCGTCGACGGCGATCCGGCCTTGAGCGACATGCAGGCCGAGGGCCTGTTGCAGCTCACCGACGGCCGCAGCCTCGCCTTCTCGCACGATCTCGCTCGCCGGCTGGGCGAAGAGGAACTTGCCGCCGGCCTTGCCGCCAAGGCGGCGGCGCTGCTCGGCGAAGAGGGCGACCGGCTGCGGCAGGCGGTCGAAACGCTGGACCGGCTGACCGCCGCAGACCTCGGCGCCCTGGTGGGGGCACCGGCATGAGCGACTATGGGGAGTGGATCGGCAGGCAGCGGCGGGTGAGCGAGACGCTCGACCGCGAGCTGCTGCAGCGCTACCGCGCGACCCTGTCCGGCATGCTGTGGCAGACCGAGGTGCCGGCCGGCGTGCACTGGTGCCTGGCACCGGACGTGGTCGAGCCCGGCGATCTCGGCCGCGACGGCCATCCGCGCACGGGGATCTTCCTGCCGGCGCTGCCCCTGCCCCGGCGCATGTGGGCGGGCGGCCATCTGGAATACCGCAAGGCGTTCTCGCCCGGCGACGAGGTCACCCGCGTCACCACCATCCGCGACGTGACCTTCAAGCAGGGCCGCAGCGGGCCGCTCGGCTTCGTCACGCTGGACCATGTCTATGAAGTCGCCGGCGAGGCGCATGTCGTCGAGCGCCACGACATCGTCTATCGCGAGGATCCGAAGCCCGGCGCCGCCACCGCGCCGCTGCCGGCAGAAGACTGGCAGGCGCTGGCACGCTGGCAGGTTGAGCCGACGCCGACGCTTCTCTTCCGCTATTCGGCGCTGACCTTCAACGGCCACCGCATCCACTATGACCAACCTTACGCGACCGGCGTCGAGGGCTATGACGGGCTGGTGGTGCACGGGCCGCTGCAATCGATCTGGATGCAGAACCTTGCCGCCGCCCTGCTCGGCAAGCTGCCCGGCGACTTCAGCTATCGGGGCCTGTCGCCGCTGACCTGTGGCCGGCCGGTCACCGTCGAAGCGCGCGAGGCCGAGGACGGCGGACTGGAGCTGCGCGTGCGGCGCGACGAGGATGGGGTGGTGACCATGCAAGCCACCGCCCGTTAAGGAACAGCCTCAGCTTTCGATCAGGTTGCCTTCCCAGATCCCGCGCCGCACCAGGTCGCGGGCGACCTCCAGCGTGATCTGCTCGACCGCGCGGCAGGCGCGGCTGGTCGAGCGGGAGGGCTTGCTGACCAGATAGACCGGGCGCGAGATCGTCGGCTCGACGATCGGCGCCTTGAGCAATTCGCCGCGCGCGACGAAGTCGTGAACGGCGGCGGGGGCGAAGATCGTGTGGCCGGAGCCCCGCGCCACCAGCTCCTTGATCTGGGTCATCGCATCCATCTCGATGACGACGTTGAGATTGACGTCGCAGGCCGCCGCGTGCCGCTCGATGGTCTTGCGCAGCCCGTGCGAGACGCCGGGCAGGATCATCTCCAGCTTCTCCAGCGCCTGCATCGGCACCGGCGCGCCGGGCGGGGTATCGAGCGGCCAGGTGTCGGGCGCGGAGAAGAAGAAGAGCTGCTCGTCCAGAACGTGGATGATGCGGAAATGCTCGACCTTCTCCAGGTCGTAGATGAAGCCGATATCGACCGTCTCGTCCTCGATCCAGTTCTTGATATAGCCGCTCATCGCCTCGATGGCGCGCAGCCGCACGTCCGGCAGCTCGACGCGGACGGTCTCGGCCAGCGGCACCGACATCACCATGGAGACCGACGGCGGCATGCCGAAGCCGACCTTGCCCCGGATCGCCCCGCCAAGGTCGCGCATTTCCGCGATGCAATGCTCCATGCTGGCGCAGATCTCGCGGGCATGGCGCACCAGGAGGTGCCCCTCCTCGGTCAGCACCGTGCCGCGCGGCGAGCGCGCGACGAGCTGCACGCCGAGCTCCTGTTCCATCCGCTGGACATATTGCGACAGCGACGGCTGGGCGACGCCGAGCACCTGCGCCGCCGCGGAGAGCGACGGCGCCTCGGAAATGGCGATGAAATAGCGAAGGTGGCGAATGTCCATGGAGGGCAGATTAGCGGTTTGTCAGCCGAACTCCACCACCTGGCGGATCGCCGAACCGTCTTCCAGCCGGTCCATCGCCACGTTGATATCGGCAAGCGGCAGGCGGTGGCTCAGCATCTTCTCCACCGGCAGCAGGCCTCGGCGATGCAGCGCGAACATGCGCGGCAGGTCGCGCTGCGGCACGCAGGAGCCGATATAGCTGCCCTTCAGCGAGCGCTCCTCGGCGACCAGCTTCAAGGCGTTGAGCGCCATGCGCGAATCCGGATGCGGCAGGCCGGCGGTGACCGTGGTGCCGCCGCGCCGGGTGATGTCGTAGGCGGTCTCCAGCGCCCGCACCGAGCCGGCGAGCTCGAACGCATAGTCGACGCCGCCCTTGGTGAGGTCCCGCACCGCCTCGACGGTCGCCTCGTCCGCCTTGACCGCGTCGGTCGCGCCCATCTGCCGGGCGACGGCGAGCTTGTTCTCGAACGGGTCGATGGCGACGATCTGCCCGGCCCCGGCGGCGGCTGCGCCGAGGATCGCGGCCATGCCGACACCGCCGATGCCGACCACCGCGACCTTGGCGCCCGGCTTGATATGGGCGGTGTTGAACACCGCGCCGGCGCCCGTCAGCATGGCGCAGGAGAACAGCGTCGAGATATGCGGGGCGATGTCCTGGTCGGCCTTGACCAGCGACTGGCGGGCGACCACCGCATGGCTGGCGAAGGCGGAGATGCCGACGTGATGATGCACGGGCCGCCCGTCCATCGACAATCGGCGGTGGCCGGTCATCAGCTCGCCGACGCCGTGATGCTTCGCCGCCTTCTCGCACAGGGCCGGCCGGCCTTCCGCACACGGGGTACAGCGGCCGCAGCCGGGCGCGAAGATGCACACGACGTGATCGCCGGGCGCAAGGTCGTCGACGCCCGCGCCGACCTCCTCGACATAGCCGGAGGCCTCGTGGCCAAGCACCATCGGCAGCGGCCGCGGCCGAGTGCCGTTGATCACCGAGAGGTCGGAATGGCAGACGCCCGCTGCGGCGATGCGGATCAGCACCTCGCCGGGACCGGGCGGCGCCAGCTCGACCTCGCGCACGGTCAGCGGCTTCTCCGCCGCGTAGTTGCCCTTGACCTCGCCGCGCTCCAGCACCGCCGCCGTGATCTTCATGTCTCCACCCTTCATTGTCTTCTTCGCCCGGGGTCTTCTTCGCCCAGGCGCCCGCGATGCGGCCCCATTGTTCGGGGGGATGCTAGCGGCAAACGCCCCCGAGGACAGACCCTAAATGGCGTTTCGTCCCGGGCCATAGGTTTTTGCAATAGCCGAGCACCAAGCAAATTATTGGTGCACCCTGTCGGCAATACCTAGGCTCGCTCGTCTCACATGCTCTGGGAGGGAAGCGATGAGAGCCGACTGCCGACCCGCGCAAGCCATGCGCCGCCGACAGCCCCGCGCAAGCCGTGGCACACGCCCCGCGCCGGCGGTCCCAGGCCGAGTTCACCAGACGAGACCCCTCGCAGCCTCCGCCAGCAACTGACGGAGCGAACCGACACGCGGGCGGCACGCAATCGCCCGCGGCAACCTTGAAAGGGAGTGAAACCATGCGGAAATTCCTGCTTACCACGGCGGCGATCCTCGCGGCCCCGTTTGCCGCCCTGGCGGCGGAAAAGCCGGCCGAGCTGAGGGTCGGCATCACCACCTTCCTGACCGGCCCGGCCTCGGTCTTCGGCGTGCCGGCGCGCGATGCGGCCGAGATCATCGTCGAGAAGCTCAATGCCGAAGGCGGCATCGGCGGCGTGCCGGTGCGCCTGTCCTTCATCGACGAGGGCGCCGGCGCCGAGGCGCTGACCACCGAGTTCCGCCGCCAGGTCGAGGCCGGTGCCCATGCGATGATGGGCGCGATCTCCTCCGGCAACTGCCAGACGCTGGCCCCGCTCGCCGAGGACCTCAAGGTGCTCAACCTGATGTGGGACTGCGGCACCCAGCAGATCTTCGAGCAGAACGACTACAAATACGTCTTCCGCACCCAGGCCAACGCCACGCCGGAAATGCTCGCCACCGTGCTCTACCTGCTGAAGGTCAAGCCGGACTTCAAGACCATCGCCGTCGTCAACCAGGACTATGCCTGGGGCCGCGATAGCTGGCAGATCTTCTCCGCCGCGCTGAAGGCCTTGAAGCCGGACGTCCAGGTGGTCGGCGAGTTCTTCCCCAAGTTCGGCGCCGCCGACTTCTCCACCGAGATCTCCCGCCTGCAGGCGATGCAGCCGGACGTCATCCTGTCGACCTCCTGGGGCGGCGACCTCGACACGTTCATCCAGCAGGCGGCCCAGCGCGGCCTGATGAACTCCTCGACCTTCGTCATTCCGCTCGCCGAAAGCTCGCTGGAGCGGCTCGGCTCGACCCTGCCGGCCGGCCATATCATCGGCGCGCGCGGCGACCACTACTTCCTGCATCCCGAGCGCCGGGACGATGCCGACTTCCAGGCGTTCATGACCGCCTTCCGCGAGAAGACCGGCGCCCATGCGATCTATCCCGTCTTCCACATGTCGCAGGCGCTCGCCGCGCTGAAGGCGGCCTATGACAAGGCGATCGCGGCCAAGGGCGGCGAGTGGCCGGAGAAGGACGACGTCGTCGCCGCCTTCGAGGGCCTGACCTTCCAGGGCCTCGGCCGCGAGGTGACGATCCGCGAGGACAACCAGGGCATCGAGGCGCAGCTCCTCGGCATGAGCGTCCAGACCGGCGACTATCCCTTCGCCACGCTGGAGAACATCATGATCTTCGACGGCGCCGCGCTGACCACCCCGGTCGGCCAGGAGTCGGTCGCCTGGGTCAGCCAGCTCACCCCGGAATATGTCGAGAGCGTCAAGATCGACGCTTACGAGAAGTAACCTGGCGACAAGTAAGCCGGCGACACGTAAGCCGGCGAAGCATGAGCGGGCGGGGCCGGCGCGCCCCGCCCTCCTCCCGAACCGCCCCGGACGGCCTCCCGCCCGGGGCGGTTTCGAAACAGCCGCCGCGCCCCGCCTCGCGCGCCGTGCCGCCCCCTGATCCGCCCATTGACCTGAATGGACGACCATGAACCTCACCATATTCCTTCTGGCCCTGTTCGACGGCATCGCCTATGCGGCCCTCGTCTTCAGTGTCGCCGTGGGGCTCACGCTGATCTTCGGCGTGATGCGCATCCTCAATGTCGCGCACGGCTCGCTCTATGCGGTCGGGGCGTATCTGACGGCCACGCTCACCGGCTATGCGCTGGCGCTCGGCTTCGCGCCGCTGCTCGCCTTCCCGCTGATGATCGCCTCGGCGGTGCTGGTCGGCGTGCTGGTCGGCGGCCCGATCGAATGGCTGCTGCTGCGCCGGATCTACAACAAGCCGGAAGTGCTGCAACTGCTGGTGACCTTCGCCGTGTTCATGATCCTGGAGGACGTGCAGCGGCTGGTCTGGGGCACCCAGCCCTATTTCCAGGCCGCGGCGCTGCAGGCGCTCGGCATGGTGCGGGTGTTCGGCGTCAACTACACGGTCTATCAGTTGATCCTGCTGCCGCTGCTGGCCCTGACGCTGCTGGTGGGCCTGCGCTTCTTCCTGCGCCACACCATCCTCGGCAAGCTGATCCTGGCGACCACCGAGGACCGCGAGGCGGCGCAGTCGATCGGCATCAATGCCGACAAGGTGTTCCTGGTGACCTTCATCGTCGGCGCCGCCCTTGCCGGGCTCGGCGGCGCGCTGGCCTCGCCCACCACCTCGATCCTGCCGGGCATGGGCGCGGACATGATCGTGCTGTCCTTCGCCGTGGTGGCGACCGCCGGCCTCGGCCAGATCGAGGGCGCGGCCTTCACCGCGCTGCTGATCGGCCTCGGCCGCTCCTTCGCCGTCTATGTCTGGCCGGAGACGGCGGTGCTCGTCCCCTATCTCATCATGCTGATCGTCCTGCTGGTGCGCCCGGAAGGGCTGTTCGGCAGCCCGACCGCCCGCAAGATCTGAGGAGGAGCGGATGACCCTTCGTCTGGCCATTCCGGCCCTTCTCATACTCGCCGTCGCCGCGATCCCCTTCGCCGCGCCGCAGCTCCAGCTCCTGATGAACCTGGCGCTCGCCAAGGGCATTGCCGTCGTCGGCGTGACGGTGCTGCTGCGCGCCGGCCAGGTCTCCTTCGGCCACGCGCTCTATTTCGCCATCGCCGCCTATGCCGCCGCCTTCCTGTCGGCCTCCATGCCCGGCGCCGACCTTGCCCTGGTGCTCCTCGTCGCGATTTCCGGCGCGGTGCTGTCGGGCATCGTTGTCGGCCTGTTCGTGGTGCGCTATCGCGGCATCTTCTTCGGCATGCTGAACCTTGCCTTCTCGATGATCTTCTGGTCGATCCTGGAGAAGTTCTACCACTACACGGGCGGCGCCGACGGCATCCGCCTGCCGCGCCCGACCGTGTTCGGCATGGCGCTGGAGCGCGGGCCGTTCGAGCTGATCATGTTCTACCTGTCGGTGGCGCTGGTGCTCCTTCTCGGCTGGTTCACCATCCGCTGGTTCGCCTCGCCGACCGGGCAGATCTTCCAGACCATCAAGACCAACGAGACCCGCCTGCAATATCTCGGCGTCTCGCCGCAGCGCGCGCTGCTGTCCGGCTATATCCTGTCGGCGGCGCTGTGCGGCACCGGCGGCGTCATCATGGGCATCGTCCAGGGTGTGGTGACGCCGGAATTCGCCTGGTGGATCCGCTCCGGCGAGATGGTGTTCATCGCCGTGCTCGGCGGGGCCGGCTCCGTCGCCGGCGCCTTTGTCGGCGCGGTGATCTACGAGGCCGTGCGCGTCTATGCCTCCGCCTTCGCCGGCGACATCTGGCAGTTGGTGCTCGGCGGCTTCCTGCTGGTCATCATCCTGTTCGCCCCCAAGGGCGTGATCGGCATCTACGACGCGGCGCTTGCCCGACTGACCGGCAAAGGCCTGACCGGCAAAGGGAGGTCGGAATGAGCGAGATCCTTCTCGAAGCCCGCAACCTGCAGATCAGCTTCGGCGGCGTCGTCGCCGCCGACGACGTGTCGCTCGCCATCGAGCGGGGCAAGAACCTTGCGATCATCGGCCCGAACGGCGCCGGCAAGACGACATTCCTCAACATCTGCACCGGCTGGATCAAGCCGACCAGGGGCAGGGTCTATTTCGAGGGCCAGGACGTGACGCCGCTGCCGCCGCGCCGCATCGTGCGGCTCGGCGTCGCCCGCGCCTTCCAGATCCCGCAGCTCTTCACCGAGCACACGGCGCTGGAGAACCTCCTGATCTCGGCCGCCGCCCGCGAGCAGCTCGGCAATCCCTTGCAGGACCTGCACCGGATCCGCGAGCGGGCGGAGATGCTGCACCTGCTCGACATGGTCGGCTGCGCCGATGTCGCCGACCGGCTGGTGGTGGAACTCTCGGAAGGCCAGCGCAAGCTGGTCGACATCGCCGTGGCGCTGGCCCTGCGGCCGAAGCTGCTGCTGATGGACGAGCCGACCTCGGGCGTCGCCTCCTCGGAGAAGTTCAAGGTCATGGAAATCCTGGTCAAGGCGCTGGCCGAGGCGAAGGTGACGAGCGTCTTCGTCGAGCACGACATGGGCATCGTCTCGCGCTATGCCGACGAGGTCGCCGTGTGGGCCGCCGGGCGGCTGCAGATGCAGGGATCGCCGGAGGAAATCCTGCGCCATCCCGACGTGATCCGCGACGTCATCGGGGAGGCCGTGTGATGCTGGAACTGAGCAATGTCGGCGCCTCGATCGGCATCATCCCGATCCTGCGCAATCTCGACGTTTCCATCGCCGCCGCCGAGACGGTGGCCCTGATCGGCCGCAACGGCGCCGGCAAGACCACCCTGCTGCGCTCGATCATGGGCTTCACTACGGTCACCGGCAGCATCCGCTTCGATGGTGAGGACATCACCGGCCTGATGCCGGCGAAGCGTCCGGGCCTTGGCATCGGCTACGCGCCGGAGGACCGGCGGCTGTTCTCCGCCTTCACCGTGGAGGAGAACATCCTGCTGCCGGCGCAGGTCGCCAAGCTGGATGCGGCGGAGACCCAGCGCCGGCTCGACCGGGTCTACACGATCCTGCCCGAGCTGCGGGAAATGGCCGGCCGCCCGGCCGGCAATGTCTCCGGCGGCCAGGGCAAGATGGTGGCGCTCGGCCGCGCCCTGATGCTCGGCACCCGCCTGATCATGCTCGACGAGCCGTTCCAGGGCCTCGCCCCGGCGCTGGCGCTGCGCTATGCCGAGGCGCTGAAGGCGCTGCGCGACGCCGACCGCACCGTCACCCTGATCATCACCGAATCCAACCCCGCACTGCTGCGCGGCTTCGCCAGCCGCACGCTGCTGATCGAGCGCGGAGAGATCTCCGAAAGCTCGCTCGAGCACGAAAGGACCCACTGATGAAAGCCACCAACGTCCCCCTGCCCCGCGCCCTCAACCTGATCGACGGGAGATGGGTGCCGGCGGCCTCCGGCAAGGAGATGGACGTGCGCTCGCCGATCGACGGCGAGGTGTTCACGAGGATTGCCGACAGCGGCCCGGAGGATGTCGATGCGGCGGTCGCCGCCGCCCGCGCCGCCTTCGACGGCGGGCCCTGGTCGAAGCTGACGGCGGCCGAGCGCGGCCAGCTGATGATGGCCCTCGGCGCCCGCATCCTGGAGGAGGCCGAGGCGCTGGCCCGGCTGGAGACCCTGGACAACGGCAAGCCGATCAAGCAGTCGCGCGCCGACATGATCGCCACCGCCCGCTACTTCGAATATTACGGCGGCGCCGCCGACAAGGTGCATGGCGAGGTCATTCCGTTCCTCAACGGCTACAATGTGCAGGTGCTGCGCGAGCCGCATGGCGTCACCGGCCATATCATCCCGTGGAACTACCCGGCGCAGATGTTCGGCCGCTCGATCGCCCCGGCGCTGGCCATGGGCAACGCCACCGTGCTGAAGCCGGCCGAGGACGCCTGCCTGACCGCCCTGCGCCTCGGCGAGCTGGCGATGGAGGTCGACTTCCCGGCCGGCGCCATCAACATCGTCACCGGCCGCGGCGAGGTCGCCGGCAAGGCCCTGTCGGAGCATCGCAAGGTCGACTTCCTGTCCTTCACCGGCTCGCCGGAGGTCGGCGTGCTGATCCAGACGGCGGCGGCGCGCAACTTCATCGGCTGCACGCTGGAGCTCGGCGGCAAGTCGCCGCAGATCATCTTCGACGATGCCGATCTCGACGCGGTCTATCCGGTGCTGGTCAACGCCATCATCCAGAACGGCGGCCAGACCTGCTCGGCCGGCTCGCGCGTGCTGATCCAGCGCGGCATCTACGACACGGTGATGGCCGAGTTGAAGACCCGCTTTGCGGCCGTCGCGGCCTCCGATTCCGGCGAGGATGCGGTGCTCGGGCCGCTGATCTCGGCCCGCCAGAAGAAGCGGGTGGAGACCTATATCGCCGAGGCCGACGCGCCGCTGGTCGCCCGCGGAACCATCGCCGAGGGCTCGCCGGAGGGCGGCTACTATGTCGCCGCCGCGCTGTTCGGCCCCTGCGACCCGAACTCGAAGATCGCCCAGGAGGAAGTGTTCGGACCGGTGCTCTGCGCCATCCCTTTCGAGGACGAGGCGGAGGCGATCCGCATCGCCAACGGCACCGACTACGGCCTCGTCGCCGGCATCTGGACCCGCGACGGCGGCCGCCAGCAGCGCGTCGCCAAGGCGATGCATTGCGGCCAGGTCTTCATCAACGGCTATGGCGCGGGCGGCGGCATCGAGCTGCCCTTCGGCGGCATCCGCAAGTCCGGCCATGGCCGCGAGAAGGGCTTCGCGGCGCTGCACGAGTTCTCCCACATCAAGACCGTCGTCCACAATCACGGCTGAGGACAGCAAGGACATGCGACTTCAAGGAAAGACCACTCTCGTCACCGGTGCCGCCTCCGGCTTCGGCAAGGGCATCGCCGAGACCTATGTGCGCGAAGGCGCCAAGGTGGCGATCGTCGACCTCAACGAGGACGGCGCGAAGGCTGTCGCCGCCGAGCTCGGCGATGCGGCCATCGCCATCAAGTGCGACGTCTCCAGGGCCGAGGACGTGGCGGCGGCCGTTGCGAAGACCTGCGAGGCCTTCGGCTCGCTCGACATCGTGGTCAACAATGCCGGCTGGACCAACCCGAACCGGCCGTTGATGGAGACCGACGAGGCGACCTTCCGCAAGATCTACGACATCAACGTGCTGTCGATCTTCCACATGACCAAGACCTGCGTGCCGGTGTGGCGCGAGCAGGGCGCCGGCGTGATGATCAATATCGGCTCGACCGCCGGCATCCGGCCGCGTCCGGGCCTGACCTGGTACAACTCGTCGAAGGGCGCGGTGAACCTGATGACCCGCAGCCTTGCCGTCGAGCTCGCCCCCGACAGGATCCGCGTCAACGGCATCGCCCCGGTGATGGGCGTCACCGGCCTGCTGGAGCAGTTCATGGGCATGCCGGACACGCCGGAGAACCGCGAGAAGTTCCTCGCCACCATCCCGCTCGGCCGCCTGTCGCAGCCGCGCGACATCGCCAATGCGGCGCTCTACCTTGCCTCCGACGAAGCCGACTTCATCACCGGCGTCATCCTCGAGGTCGATGGCGGCCGCACCATCTGAGCAGCCTGGGGTCCCCTGCCCCGCGACTGACGCCCGTGCCGATGGCGCGGGCGTCTTTTTTTGCGAAGAGGCACCTGTCAGCCGGCGGCGGAGCCGGCGCGGGCCAGGATCTGCCGGGCCCTGGCGATCACCGGCGCATCGACCATCGCCCCGTCGACGGCGACCGCCGCAGCGCCCCCTTCCACCGCCGCCAGCACCCGCTGCGCCCATTCGCACTCGGCCTCAGACGGCGCAAAGCCACGGCGGGCCGGCGCGATCTGCGCCGGATGGATGAGCAGCTTGCCGGCAAAGCCCATGTCCACGGCATGGCGGCAGTCGCCGATGATCGCCTCCTCGTCCCTGAGCGCCGTCGTCACCCCGTCGATGGGGCCGGACTGGCCGGCAAGGCGCGCGGCCATCGCCAGCGCGAACCGCGCCGGGCGCAGCACCTCGCGCTCATGCGCCATGCCGAGATCGGCGGCGAAATCGATGGAGCCGAAGGCGAGCCGGGTGCTGGCACCGGCGACCTCGCCGGCATTGGCAAGGCCGCGGGCGCTCTCGATGAGCGCGATCACCGGCAGGCCGGTGGCATCCGTAACGCGCGCGCAATCACCCGCCGTCTCCGCCTTGGGCAGGAC
Source organism: Stappia sp. TSB10P1A (assembly GCF_900185725.1). GTDB lineage: Bacteria > Pseudomonadota > Alphaproteobacteria > Rhizobiales > Stappiaceae > Stappia. Next base: position 92,111 of record NZ_FYAU01000026.1, read on the forward strand.
GATGCCGGCAAGGCCGGCAATGCCGGCGCAGGCGGCAAGGTCCGCCGCGTGCCAGGGCGTGCCGCCGGCATTGACGCGCACAAGGACGCGCGCCGGCCTCAGAAGCGGCGCCAGCGCCTCGGCAAGCCCGGCGCGCGCGGCCTCCTTGGCGGCGGGGGCGACCGCGTCCTCCAGATCGACGATGACCGCATCGGCGCCGGCGGCGACCGCCTTGGCGAAGCGCTCCGGCCGGTCGCCGGGCACGAACAGCGGCAGGGTGATGCGGCCGATTCCAGCGGCCGTCTCGTTCGGGTGCGTCATGATGTCATCCGCCAGATGCGTTGTTCGGAAAAGGTGCAAGGAGCACAAGAGCCCGGCGGCGGCGGCCGCGCCAATAGCGATTTCGGCCCGCTCTCATTGATCGCGGCTATGACCGGCGGCCGGACAATGCCCATCAGGCATAGATTGTGGCAATAGCTGCGGGCACTCCCCTCTATTACTCCGGGCAGTGCGCTTCGGGCATACTGGGGCCAACAATAGGGAGAAGCGTTGAAAATGCAGGGTGATCTGTCCGGTCTCTTCGTGGTGTCCGTCGAGCAGGCGGTGGCCGCGCCCTATCTGTCCGGGCGGCTGGCGGAAGCCGGCGCGCGGGTCGTCAAGGTGGAGCGGCCGGAGGGCGATTTCGCCCGCGCCTACGATCACCTGGTGCATGGCGAGAGCGCCTATTTCGTCTGGCTCAACCGCGGCAAGGAGTCCGTCTGCCTCGACCTGCGCAGTGAAGCCGACCGCGACCTGCTGGCGGCGATGATCGCCAGGGCCGACGTCTTCATCCAGAACCTTGCGCCCGGCGCCATCGACCGGCTGGGCTTCGCGCCCGAGCGGCTGCGGCAGGAGAACCCGCGGCTGATCACCGTGTCGATCTCCGGCTATGGCGACGAGGGCCCGTTCCGCGACCTGAAGGCCTATGACCTGCTGGTGCAGGCGGAAAGCGGACTGTCGGCGATCACCGGCAATGCGGAAGGCCCGGCGCGCGTCGGCGTCTCGGTCTGCGACATCGCCGCCGGCATGACCGCGCATCAGGCGGTGCTGCAGGCGCTCTTCGCCCGCGAGCGCAGCGGCGAGGGCCGCCACATCGCCGTGTCGCTGTTCCACGCGCTCGCCGACTGGATGAACGTGCCTTACCTGCAATTTGCCTATGGCGGCAAGGAGCCGGAGCGCAACGGCCTCAACCACCCGACCATCGCCCCCTATGGCGCCTATTCGGGCAGCGACGGCAAGGACGTGCTGTTCTCGATCCAGAACGAGCGCGAATGGGTCAATTTCTGCCGCGACGTGCTGGAGCGGCCTGAAGTGGCGACCGACACCCGCTTCACCAGCAATTCGCGCCGCGTCGCCCACCGCGCCGAACTGGACGCGATCATCAACGAGGTGTTCTCGGCCCATACCCGCGACGAACTGGCCGACCGGCTGCGCGAGGCCCGCATCGCCTTCGGCCGGGTCAGCACCATGGACGACCTGGTCCGCCACCCGCAGAACCGCCATGTCGAGACGGACACGCCGTCCGGCCCGGTGCGCCTGCTCGCCCCCGGCGCGCTGGTCGACGGCAAGTCGCCGGACTTCGGCCCGGTGCCGGCGCTCGGCGCCGATACCGACAGGGTCCGCGCGGAGTTCTCCCATGTCGACGCCTGAGGCTCCGGTTTCCCAGCAGGCCCCGCAGACCGGCGAGCGGCTGCTGGCGATCCTCAACGACCGCAAGGCACGCAAGGTGCTGGATATCGGCTGCGGCCATGGCGCGCTGTCGCGCTCGCTCGCCGCCAAGGGGTTCGAGACGACCGGCATCGACCCGGACGCGGCCGCCGTCTCCGCCGCCCGCGAGGCGGTGCCGCACGCGCGCTTCGAGCAGGCGACCGCCGAGGCGCTGCCGTTTGCGGATGCCAGCTTCGACGCGGCGATCTTCCTCAACGCCCTGCACCATGTGCCGGAAGCGGTGATGCGCCAGGCGCTGGCCGAGGCGCGGCGGGTGATCGGGCCCGCCGGCGCGCTGATCGTCGTCGAACCGCTCGCCCGCGGCAGCTTCTTCGAGGTGATGCGCCCGGTCGAGGACGAGACGCAGATCCGCGCCGCTGCCCTGCGTGCGCTCGAGGCCGACATCGCCTCCGGCACCTGGCAGGTCGCCCGGCACGACACCTATGACCGGCTCTCGGACTTCGCCGCGCTGGAGGAGTTCATCGCCTATCTCGTCGCCGTCGATCCGGCGCGCAAGGCGGTGGCCGATGAGCGCCGCGCCGAGCTGGACGCCCTGTTCAGGGCCAAGGCAACAGCGAGCGAAAAGGGCTTCCGGCTGATCCAGCCGCTCACCCTCTACGAGCTGCATCCGGCCGCAGGCTGACGGCGCGTCACCGACCGCGAACGGGCTCAACCCGCCTCGCGATCCGGCGGCCGGCGGCGGCGCAGCGCCGCGCGCGCCAGCCGGGGCAGCGGCGTCTGCGAGATCAGCAGCGCCAGGAAGGCGATCAGCAGCACGCAGGAAATCGGGTGCGACAGGAAATCCCAGAGGAAGGTCGCCGGATCGTTGCGCGCCCCGATCATCGCCCGGCGGTAATTGGCATCCATCATCGGTCCGAGGATGACGCCGAGGATCACCGGTCCGACCTGGAAACCGTAGACTTTCAGGAAATAGCCGAACACGCCGAACAGCAGCATCCAGTAGATGTCGATCGGGTTGTTCTGGATGGCGTAGGAGCCGACCGCCGACAGGATGATGATCAGCGGGATCAGCACCGCCTTCGGGCACTCGACGATCTTGGTGAAGATGCGAATGCCGGTCAGGCCGAAGATCAGCAGGAAGACATTGGCGAGCGCCAGGTTGCCGACGGTGAACCAGAACAGGTGCGGGGTCTCGACCAAGAGCAGGGGCCCCGGCTTCAGCCCGTGGATGAACAGCGCGCCGATGATCACGGCGGTCACCGCATCGCCCGGAATGCCGAGTGTCAGCATCGGCACGAAGGCGCCGCCCACCGCCGCGTTGTTGGCCGCTTCCGGCGCCACCAGCCCCTCGCGGGCGCCCTCGCCGAACGGCACCTGCGGGTTCTTCGTCGCCCGCTTGGCATCGTCATAGGCAAGCAGCGCGGCGATGTCGCCGCCGGTGCCCGGCAGCGCGCCGATCACCGTGCCGATGCCCGAGGCGCGCAGGGCGACGCGGAAATAGCGGCGCAGGTCGGCAAGGCGCGGGATCACCCGATCGATCTTCTGCTTCACCGCCGGCAGGTCGAGCCGGTGCAACTGCACGAAGGCCTCGGCGACGCCGAAGAAGCCGATCATCGCCACCACGTAAGGGATGCCGCCCATCAGGGTGATCGTATCGAAGGTGAAGCGCCCCTCCGCCGTCATCGGATCGAGACCGACCATGCCGATCAGCACGCCGAGCGCGCCGGCGAAGACGCCCTTGGCGAAGCTCTCGCCCGACAGGGTGCCGACCAAGAGGATGCCGATCAGCGCCAGCAGCAGATAGTCGCGCGAGGTGAACATCAGCGCGAAATCGGCGAGCAGCGGCGCGAACAGGGCGAGCGCGGCGATGCCGACGAAGCCGCCGAACACCGACATCACCGTGGTCAGGCCGACCGCCTCGCCGGCCTCGCCGCGCTTGGCCATCGGGTAGCCGTCGAGCGCGGTGGCAATCGCGCTCGGCGCGCCGGGAATGTTGAGCAGGATCGCGGTGCGCGAGCCGCCATAGACGCCGCCGACGAAGACCCCGGCGATCAGCGCCAGGGCGTCGTTGACGCTCCACTTGAACGTGAAGGAGATCAGGATCGACACGGCCATCGTCACCGACAGGCCGGGGATCGCGCCGACATAGATGCCGGCGAGCGTGCCCGCCGCCGTCAGCATCAACAGCCAGGGGTCGAGCCAGGAAAGGGTGAGGTAGCCGAGCGTTTCCAGCATCTCAGATGAGACCCCGCAGCAGGGTTCCCTTCGGCAGCACCACCTGGAAGACGAGCGTGAACACCACATGGATCGCCGCGAGCCCGGCAAGGCTGACCAAGGCCGTCAGCACCACGCTGCGCCGCCACAGGAACTGGATCGAGGCGAACAGGAAGAGGCCCGAGGCGGCAAGGAAGCCGAGGTAAGGCATCGCCGCGATATAGGCAAAGACCAGCGCCACCATCACGGCCTGGCGCAGCGGCGTGATATCGGCGAGGAAGCGGCGCAGGCCGCCGCCGGCCGGGCCCATCGCCAGCACCTTCACCAGGATCGCCAGCGACGAGGCGACCATCAGGCCGCTCGCCAGCATCGGGAAGACGCCGGGCGTCGACAGGCCGGAAAAGCCGGAAATCTTGTAGGCTTCGGCGAACAGCCACAGGCTGAACGCGAGCAGGGCGACGGCGAAGGCAAGCTCGCCCGGTCGCCGCTGGGCGCGCGGGGACATGATGACCCTCCAGGCGGAGCGCGGGACCGCGGCCGGCCACGAGGAGCCGGCCGCGGCGCGGTATTACGGGCGCGGGATGCCGAGGCTCTCCGGGCTGACCTTGGCGCCGCCCGTGTCCTGCAGCGCCCAGGCGGTGACCTGCTGCCACTTGACGAGGAAGGCCTCGGCCTCCTCGCCGGAGATGTTCATCAAGACGTTGCCGCGATTGGCCATCAGCGTCTTGAACTCGTCGCTTGCGGCGGCGCTCGCGAAGGCCTCGACCAGCTTGGCGGTGACGTCGTCCGGCGTGTCCTTGCGCACGAAGACGCCGTAGAACGGCCCCCACGGCAGATAGGCGGACATGCCCGGAAGCGTGTCGGTCACCGCCGGAACGCCCGGCAGCGTGTCGACCGGCTCGTTGTTGACGACGGCGAGCGCGCGCATCGTGCCGGCCTTGATCTGCTCGGCCGCCGCCGACAGGCCGGACGGCATGAAGTCGACCTCGCCGCCCAGCATCGCGGTCAGGCCGGGGCCTTCGCCGTCGAAGGGAATGGCGGTGACGTCGAACGGCGCGGAGTTGGACAGAAGCGCGCTGACCGTCGAAGGCAGGCCGCCGGGGCCGGTGGAGCCCATCTTGACCTTGCCCGGATTGGCCTTGATGTCGTCCAGCAGCTCGGCCAGCGTCTGGTACTTGGAGGCCTGCGGCACGACGATCACGGCAACGCCGCGGCCGAGAATGTTGACCGGCGAGAAGTTGGAATAGTCGAGCTTGCTGACGCCCATGATCGGGTGCAGTTGCGGGTTCTCGGCGCCATAGAGGAAGGTGTAGCCGTCGGCGGGCGCGGCGTTGACATAGGCGGTGGAAATGGCGCCGGCGCCGCCCGCCTTGTTGAGCACGACGATGGGCTTGCCGAGGGCGGCTTCCGCGGCCGGGTTGACCGCACGGGCGACCACGTCGGTGGCGCCGCCCGCACCCCACATCACCACGCCGAGGAGCTCGCGCTCCGGGAAGTCGGCGCTGGCAACACCGGCGGACAGGGCAAGAGCAGCAACTGCTCCGGCAAGACTGCGGATCATCGTTTCCTCCCAGGGATCGTTGTGGCGGTTCTCCGGGCCCTCCCAGGCCCGCAAGATGGCGGCCGCTTTTGCCTGTCAAAACTTGCATGACAGAAAACGCAAGGCAAATGCCAATCAGGGCGAAATCAACAAGCTGGCTTCCTGTCGCCCGCCGGCCCGCAGATCCGGGGCCGCTCCGCCTCAGGCCGGCGACAGGCCGTAAAGCGCCTGCACCGCCGCAGTGTCGTCGCCGATGCCGAAGGTCTCGCGGGCGGACGCCGCCCGGTCGTAGTCGGTGATCGCCTCGTGCTGAGTGTGCGGCCAGTCGCTGCCCCAGACCACATGGCCGGGCGGCAACAGGTCGAGCAGCGCGCGCGCATGCGGGGCGACATCGACCGGCGCGCGGTAGGGGGCGGAGAATTTCACGAAAAGCCGCGACAGGTCGACCCCGCGCGACAGCGATGCCAGCCAGGGCTCGCGGGCGGGATCGGCCGCCTCCGGCAGGCCGAAATGATCGACCACCACGGTGACGCCGCGCGACAGCAGCGGGCTGACAAGGGCGGCCAAGCGCGGCCCCTCGAGCTGGATCTCCAGATGCAGGCCGCGCTCGCAAAGGCGCTGAAGCAGCCCGGCGACGGCCGGGCTTTCGAGGTCGGGCAGCGGCGCGCCGCGCACCAGGTTCCAGCGGATGCCGCGAATGCCGCCGGCAACCAGCGCATCGAGGCCGGCCGCGTCGATCTCTTCCGGCACCACGGCGACGCCGGCAAAGCGCTGCGGGTCGAGCTGCGACAGGGCGCCGAGCAACTGGGAATTGTCGACGCCGAGAAAGCTGACCTGGACGATGACGCCGCCGGCAAGCCCGTGCCGCGCCAGGCCGGCCTGCCAGTGCCCCAGCGGCGCCGGGCCCGCCGGCACGTAGCGCGCGCCGCGCGTCGCGCTCACTTCCTCATAGACATGAACGTGGCAATCGAACCGGATCATCCGCACCCTCCGACAGAAGTCATATATATGACTAGTTGACTGAATGGGTCAACATCCGCTAAAACTGCTGCGAGGAGGAGACGGAATGACCCACAGGATCCCCAGCGCGGACGAGCGGCTGCCGGCCTATGCGAAGCTGCGCGACGCGCTGGCCGCGCGCATCGCCAGCGGCGAGTGGGGGCCGAACCATCCGATTCCCTCCGAGGCGCGGCTGGCGCGCGACTACGGCATCTCCATCGGCACGGTCCGCAAGGCGGTCGACGGGCTGGTGGCGGAGGGCCTGCTGGAGCGGCGCCAGGGCTCGGGCACCTATCTGCGCCGCCCGTCCTTCGACGCGACGCTGTTCCGTTTCTTCCAGGTGCGCGGGCCGGACGGCGCCCCCTCCTCGATCCCGACTAGCGAGCTGATCCTGCGCGCCCGCACCGCGGCGCCGAAGGAGGCGGCGGCGGCGCTCGGCACCGACGACGTCATCGGCATCATCCGGTTGCGCTCCCTGTCGGACCAGCCGGTGCTGTTCGAGGAGCTCTACATTCGCGCCGATCGCTTTGCCGGCTTCGAAAGCCTGCCCGACAGCGCCTTCGGGCCGCTGCTGTATCCGCTCTACTTCGAGCGCTTCGGCGTTTTGGTGAAGCGGGCGACCGACGATCTGTCGTTCGGCCATGCCGACGCGCAGGTCGCCGCCCGGCTGAAGCTCAAAGCCGGCGATCCGCTGGCGATCATCAAGCGCACCGCCTTCGACATCGACGGCACGCCGGTCGAATGGCGCATCGCCCGCGGCAGTGCCGCGCAATTCCACTACCGCAGCGAAATCGGCTGACAAAAGCCGCCTCACGGGAGAGAAAGTCCATGAAAATCAACAAGATCATTGTCGCGACCGCTTTGCTCGCCGGCACCACTATGCCCGCGCTCGCCGACTATCCGCAGCGCCCCATCGAGCTCACCGTCCCGGCCGGCGCCGGCGGCGGCACCGACACCAGCGCCCGCAAGCTGGCCGTGCTGCTGGAACAAAAGCTCGGCACCTCGATCGCCGTGCTCAATGTCGGCGGCGGCGGCGGCTCGGTCGGCGCCTCGCAGTTCATGCAAGCGAGGCCCGACGGCTACGCGCTCTTCGCCACCTGGAACAGCCCGCTGACCACCGTGCCGCAGGTCCAGAACGTCGCCTACACGCTCGACAGCTTCACGCCGATCGCGTCGACCTCCGAGACGGCCTACACGCTTTGCGTCCATCCGGAGTTTCCGGCCGAGACCGGCGAGGAGTTTCTGGCCGAGCTCGCCGCCAACCCGGACAAGTACACCTATGGCAATGACGGCATCGGCGGCACGATGCAACTGGCGGCCGAACGCATCTTCCAGGCCCGCGACATCAAGGCGGTCGCCATTCCGTTCGGCGGCGCCGGCGAGACCTTGCAGAACTTTCTCGGCAAGCATGTCGACATCTATGGCGGCTCGATCTCGCCGGTCCTGCCGTATGTGGGCTCCAAGGAGGCCAAGTGCCTGGTCGTGACCTCGGCCGCCGACGTGCCGGCGCTGCCGCAGGCGGCCGGCCTTGAGAGCCTCGGCCTCGGCGACAAGGAGACCCTGCTGTGGCGGGCGATCCTGGGCCCGAAGGGCCTCGACCAGGCGATCGTCGACACCCTCGCGAGCGCCATCGACGAGGCGGTCAACGATCCCTCCTATGTCGAGTTCCTGGCCGCCAACGGCGAGATCCCGAACGTCGTCAAGGGCGAGGCGCTCGCCGAGCGGCTGAAGAGCGAGTTCGACGCGCTCGCCGCCGTCTCCAAGGCCCTGGGCCTGGCGAAGTAACATGGAACGCAGCCAGGACCTCGCCCTTGGCCTGCTCGTCGCGGGCCTGGGCCTGGCGGCGGCATGGCAGGCCGGCTCCTATCACGGAGCCGGCGGCACCTACCCGATGGTGCTGGGCCTGGTCCTGGCGCTGTGCGGCGGTCTCGTCATGCTGCGCGCCGCCCGCGCCAAAACCGATGCGCCGCGACGGCTCGTCGACGTGCCGGCCAACCTCGTCAAGGCGCTGGCCGCCGGCGTCATCTACGTGGCGCTGATCCTGCCGCTCGGCTTCTACACCGCCTCGGCGCTCCTGATGCTGGCGCTGCCGCCGGTGCTGGGCTTCCGCCGGCCGCTCTACACGGCGGTGGTGGCGGCGAGCTTCGTCGCGCTGGTCTGGGCGGTCTTCTCGCTGGTGCTCAACAAGCCGCTGCCGGCCGAGCTTTGGGCCGCCTCGCGCCTGGGAGGCTGAGATGGACTTCTTCCTGAACGCCGCCTCGGCCGTGCTGACGACCGGGCCGCTCGCCGCCATGCTGGGGGCGACGCTGCTCGGCGTGCTGATCGGCGCCCTGCCCGGCCTCAACCCGGTGATGGCCATAGCCCTCTTGCTGCCGCTGACCTACTCGATGGACCCGCTGGTGGCGCTGGCGATGGTCGCCGGCATCTATAACGGCTCGATGTATGGCGGCGCGATTCCGGCGATTCTCCTGCGGATTCCGGGCACTCCGGCCTCCATCGCCACCACTTTCGACGGCTTCCCGATGGCCGAGAAGGGCGAAGCGGCCAAGGCGCTGAAGATCGCCTGCTGGTCGTCGGCGATCGGCGGCATCGCCAGCGCGCTGGCCTTGATGAGCGTCGGGCCGCTGCTGGCCCGGGCGACGCTGCAGTTCGGGCCGGCCGAATATTTCTGGATCGCCATGTTCGGCATGGCCTCGGTCGGCGTCATGGTCGGCAGCGATCCGGTCAAGGGCATCCTGGCGGCGGTGCTCGGCCTGCTGGTCGGGACGGTCGGCATCGACTCCCTGTCGGGCCAGGCGCGCTTCACCTTCGGCCAGCCCTGGCTGCTCGGCGGGCTCGACCTGGTGGTGGTGCTGGTCGGCCTCTACGCCTTGCCGCCGGTGCTGCAACTGGCCGAAAAGTGCGATCTTAGAGGCCTTTCGGCCGCCCAACTGAAGCTCGCCAGCGTGCCGTTCCGCAAAGGCGAGGTGCGAAGCCTGCTGCCGACCTGGGGCCGCTCGTCGCTGATCGGCATCTTTGTCGGCGTGCTGCCGGGAGCGGGCGGCAACATCGCCGCGTTCCTGAGCTACAACGCCGCCAGGAGCGCCAGTTCCGAGCCGGAAAGCTTCGGAAAGGGCAACCCGCAAGGGGTGGCGGCTGCCGAATGCGGCAACAACGCCGACAACGCCGCCTCGATGATTCCGGCGCTGACCCTTGGCATTCCTGGCAATGTGGTGGCGGCGCTGGTGCTGAGCGCGCTGATGATCCACGGGCTGCAGCCGGGGCCGCAACTGTTCCACCAGAACCCGGTGCTGGTCGGCGGCTTCATGATCGAGATGCTGCTGACCTCGGTGCTGATCCTGCTGGTCGGCGGGGCTGCCGCAACACGAATTTTCGCGCAAATTCAAAGGCTTCCGGGCGTTCTGCTGGTGCCCTCGATCCTGGTGCTGATGTGCGTCGGCGTCTATGTGATCAACGGACGGCCGGTCGATCTTTGGGTGATGCTGGCGGCAGGCGCCGCCGGCTACCTGCTGGAAAAGCTGAACGTGCCGCTGGCGCCGATCATCCTGGGCATGATCCTGGGGCCGATGGCCGAGCAGAGCGTCCGGCGGGCGCTCCTGATCAGCCGGGGCGACCCGACAGAGCTGCTGACCCGGCCGATCTCGGCGGTGCTGGCACTGGCGACGCTCGGCATGATCCTGTGGCCGCTGCTGCGGGCGATCAAGCGCCGCCGCGCCAAAAAGGCGAGCGAAAACAAGCCTTAAGAGAATTTCGAGAATTTTCGAGACGGATTTTGCAAAATTTCGAGAAATTTTGACGCGCACGCTCTCAATCGTCGCAAAAACCGGCGCCCGGACGAAGACCCGTCCGGGCGCTGTCGTTTCGGGGATAAGCGGGAACCATCCCCGAGAGGCCGGCGGGCGCCGGCAGGGCGCTTCTCCCCCCGCAACCGGAAACTAACCCCCGCCGGTCCGAGCCGTGGCATGATGGCGACGGATCGGACGAGCGGGAAGACCGGTTCAGGCAGTGGCGTTCAGGCAGTCGCGTTCAGGCGGTGGCTTCGGCGACCTTTCCGGCGCGGGCGGCGTTCGCCTCGCCGATGTCCCAGAACAGGCCGGCCATCATCGCCAGCGCCTCGCGGGTCGTGGAATGGAGCGCGTGCTCGTTCGGCGCGTGCTGGGAGCAGCCGGGGTAGGAATGCGGCACCCAGACGGTCGGCAGGCCGAGAATGTCGGCGAAGGTCTCGTTCGGCAGCGAGCCGGCGAGGTTGGGCAGGATCGCCAGCTTCTTGCCCGTCGTCGCCTCGATCGAGGTCCTGACGCGCGTCACCCAGGGATGGCCGGGGTCGAGGCGCGTTGCGTGGAAGAAGCCGCGATCGGCCGGAACGATCTCGACCATCTCGAAGCCGTTGGCGTCGAGATGGCGACGCAGCGCCGGCAGGATGTCGTCGGGATCGGTGCCGACCACATAGCGGAGCTGGCAATGGGCATGGGCACGGCCCGAGATGGCATTGACCGGGGCGGAGGGAACGCCGCTGGTCTGGGCGAGCACGGCGAAGCTGTTCCAGCCGAAGGCGCGCTCGGACGGGGTGAGGCTCTCCTCGCCCCAGTCGGTGTCGACGGTCGGGCCGTCGAAACCGCCGACCGGGCAGTCCTTCAGCGCCTCGCGCACCGCCGGGGTCAGGCTGGTCGGGCGCCATTCCGGCACCTTGATCTGGCCGCGGCGGTCGGTGATCGAGGCGAGCGCATGGGCGAGCACGATGGCCGGGTCGCGCAGCAGCCCGCCCCAGTTGCCCGAATGGTGGGCGCCCTCGCGCAGCTCGACGCGCAGGTCGAAATTCACCGCCCCGCGCGAGCCCATGAACAGGGTCGGCCGGTCGGGATGCAGGCGCGGGCCGTCGGAGGCGATCAGCACGTCGGCGGCGAAGGTCTCGCGGTTCTGCGAAAACAGCTCGGCAAGGCCGGGCGAGCCGCATTCCTCGCCCATCTCGATGATGATCTTGCAGTTGAAGCCGAGCGCGCCGCGCTCCTCGAGAATGGTCCGCAGCGCCGCGATGTTGATGCAGTGCTGGCCCTTGTTGTCGGCGGTGCCGCGCCCGTAGAGCTTGTCGCCCTCGCGCACCAGGCGGAAGGGATGCAGCCCCTCGCGCCACTGGTCGGTCTGGGCGCGGATGACGTCGCCATGGCCATAGGTGAGGACGGTCTCGAAGGCCGGATCCTCGATGCGCTCGGCGAAGAGGAAGGGCACGGACGGGTCGACCGGGTTGGTCATGATGCGGCAGGTGAAGCCGAGCCCGGTGAGCTTGGGCTCCATCTCCTCGACGAGATAGCGCATCAGCTCCGCCCGGCGGGACGGGTCCTGGCTCTCGGTCTCGAAGGCGAGCATGCGGGCCAGCTCGCTCTCGTAGCCGCCGCTCGAAAGGTAATTGTCGATGCGCGCGATGGCGCTCTCACGGTTCGCCATGTCAGGCTCCCTCGGTTTCGGGCACGGCGTCGCCCCATGGCGACATGATCTCCGTGCAGCCCATGTTCATGCCGTCCTGCCGCAAGACGCCGGCCGGGCAGGCGAAGGCGTATGGGAAGACGGTGCGGCGGGGCGCCGTCACCGGATGGACGGCGGCAAGCGCGGCAAGGACCGGCTGCGGCAGCGTCTCGTCGGCGAGGATCGCCCCGCCGCCGCTGTTGTCGATGCGCGGCTGGTGGAACGCCGCCTCCAGCGACATGTCGAAGTCCAGCAGGAAGGAGGTGAGATTGAGCACGGCGGGAAGGATCTTGCGGCCCCCCGAGGCGCCGATGGCGAAGCGCCGGCCGTCCTTGCTGCCGACCGCCGGACAGACATTCATCAAGCAGGCCTTGTTCGGCGCCAGCGAGTTCGGCTTGCCGGGCTCGGGATCGAACCACATGATGCCGTTGTTCATGAGCAGGCCCGTCGAGGGCGAGACGACGCGCGAGCCGAACACCGACAGCAGGGTCTGGGTGACGGCGCACATGTTGCCGTGCCGGTCGACGACGCTGAAATGGGTGGTGCAGGACGGCGTGCCGGAGCCCTCCGCCTCGCCGGTGTCGCCCATTTCGCGCAGGCGCCGCGCGTAAGCGACCGACAGGGCGCGGGCCATCTCGGCATAGCTGGTGCCGTCCGGCGCGGAGGCAGGCGTGAAGGCCGCCTCCATCATCGCCAGACACTCGACCAGATTGGCGCCGGCCGTCAGCCCGCGCGCGGTGTGGATGGTGCCGCCGCGATAGGAGGTCTTGAGCGCGGGAGCGAGCACCGGCCGGTAGGCGGCAAGGTCGGCCTGCGACAGCGAGCCGCCCTTGGCCTGGACATCGGCGGCCATCGCCACGGCGATGTCGCCCTCGTAGAAGTCGCGCGCGCCGCCTTCCGCGATGCGGCGCAGCGTGTCGGCAAGCCGGCCCTGATCGAGGCGGATGTCGGAAATCGCCGTCCAGCCGGCGGATTTCGGCCAAACCCCGTCATCGAGGAACATCGCCGCCGCATCCGGGTCCTTGGCAAGGTCGCGGGCGACCGAGGCGATGATCAGCGACGCATACCAGTCGACCAGCATGCCCTTTGCGGCAAGTTCGGCCGCCGGCAGGACGAGGTCCTTCCACGCCATCCGGCCCCAGGTGGCATGCGCCAGCTCCATGCCGGCGACGGTGCCGGGGACCGCGATCGCCGTGGCGCCCTGGACGTTGCGATCCCCCTCGACCGCCGGCCAGGGGAAGAGGTCGCCGGCCTTGCCGTCGCTGGACAGCGGATAGTCGGCCGGATCGAGGCCGGCCGGCGAGCGCATGCCGAAATTGACGCTGTGCGCCTGCTGCTCGCCCTCGCGCCAGACCACCATGGCACCGCCCCCGGCCGGGCCGCTCATCCACGGCTCGACGACGCCGACGGCGAAGGAGACGGCGACCGCCGCATCCACCGCATCGCCGCCGGCGGCAAGGACGGCGGCGCCGATCTCGGCGGCCACCCGGTGCTGCGAGGCGACGACGCCGCCTCTTGTCTCGAGGACATGCTTTCGCACGGACTGGGTGCGCGACAGGTTGCTCATGGGCGGGTCTTCACCGAACGGGATGGAACGGAACGTCAACAGGGCATCAATGGGCGGGAACCGCGTGCAGATGGCAGTCGACATGGCCCTGCGCGCTCCTGACATGGGGCGGCGGGGTGGTCTTGCAGATCTCCAGCGCACTGGCGCAGCGCGGATGGAAATGACAGCCGGACGGCGGGTCGATCGGGTTGGGATAGGTCGCGCCGAGATGGGTGTCGGGCACCGAAAGGTTCGGGTCCGGCGTCAGCACGGATTCCAGCAGCGCCTTCGTATAGGGATGGCGCGGCCCGGCAAAGAGCTCAGCCGCCGGCGCCTCCTCGACGATCTTGCCGAGATACATGACGGCAACGCGGGTCGCCAGATGCTCGACCACCGCCAGATTGTGGCTGATGAACAGATAGGTGAGGCCGAGTTCCTCGCGCAGGTCGCCGAGCAGGTTGAGGATCTGCGACTGCACCGACACGTCGAGCGCCGAGGTCGGCTCGTCGCAGATGACGATCTCCGGGTTCATCACCAGGGCGCGGGCGATGGCGACGCGCTGGCGCTGGCCGCCGGAGAGCTGGTTGGGATAGCCGCGCAGCACCCGCTGCGGCAGGCCGACGAGATCGAGCATGCGGGCGACGGACTTCGCCCGCGAGGCGCTGTCGCCGATCTTGTGGACGACCAGCGGCAGGGCGATGATGTCCTCGATGCTCTTGCGCGGATTGAGCGAGGAATAGGGATCCTGGAAGATCGGCTGGATGCGGCGGGCGAGCACGGTGCGCTCGCGCGCCGTGACCTCGCGCCCGTCGATCAAGACCTGGCCCGAGGTCGGCGCCTCCAGCCCGAGCAGGATCTTGGCAAGGGTCGACTTGCCGCAGCCGCTCTCGCCGACAAGGCCGAGCACGTCCTTGCGATAGATCCGCAGGCTGACGCCGCCGAGCGCATGCAGGGGCCTCGCGGCGGAGAACATGCCCTGCTTGACCCGGTAGGTCTTGGTGACGGCGGCAAGCTCGAGAACGGGAGTGGCGCCGGCTTCGGGCGCGACGGCCTGGGCCGCGGCAGCTTGGGTCGTCGTGGTGGTGCTCATGACGGGGCTCCTGGCTGGACCTCGTGGATGCAGCGATACATGTGATCCTCGCCGGTGCGGCGGACCGGCACGTCCGAGGCACAAGCGACTTCCGCCACGTCGCAGCGCGAGCGGAAGGCGCAGCCGTCCATATGGCCGATCAGCGAGGGCACGATGCCGGGGATCGAGCCGAGATGCTCGCCGGGCCTGGTCTTGCCCGGAACCGGGATGCAGCGCAGCAGGCCGCGCGTATAGGGGTGGCGCGGGGTCTCGAAGATCTCGCGGGCGCTGCCCTTTTCCACCACCTCGCCGGCATACATCACCACCACCTTGTCGGCGATGCGGGCGACGACGCCGAGATCGTGTGTGACCAGGATCATCGCCATGTTCATCTCGCGCTGGAGATCGGCGAGCAGGCGCAGGATCTGCGCCTGGATGGTGACGTCGAGGGCGGTGGTCGGCTCGTCGGCGATGATCAGCTCCGGCTCGCACATCAAGGCCATGGCGATCATCACGCGCTGGCGCAGGCCGCCGGAGAGCTGGTGCGGATATTGCGAGAGCCGGCTTTCCGCCGCGGTGATGCCGACCTTGCCGAGCAGCTCGATGGCGCGGGCCCGCGCCTCGGCCCGGCCGACCGGCCGGTGAAGCTGGAGCGCCTCCATCAACTGGTCGCCGATGGTATAGGCCGGGTTCAGCGAGGTCATCGGCTCCTGGAAGATCATCGCCATGCGGTCGCCGCGCAGGGCCCGCATGGCGCGGGGCGACTGCTTGCGCAGATCGATGCCGGAAAAGTCGAGCCTTGCCGCATTGCAGCGCATCTTCTTCGACAGAAGGCCCATGATGGCGAGCGAGGTCAGCGACTTGCCGCTGCCGCTCTCGCCGACGATACAGAGCGTCTCGCCGCGCTTCAGCTCGAAGTCGATGCCGCGCACCGCATGCAGCGTGCCCTGGGCCATCGGGATGTCGATGGTGAGGTTTTCTACCCTGAGGACGGGTTCGCTCATGATCGCTCTCAGCCCCTGTTTTCCGGCGCGGTGACGTCGCGCAGCCCGTCGCCGAGCAGGTTGATGGCCAGCACCAGGACGAACAGCGCGACGCCCGGAATGGCGATCAGCCAGGGCTCGAACAGCATCATCTGCTTGCCTTCGGAGATCATCAGGCCCCAGGACGGGGTCGGCGGCTGCACGCCGAGGCCGAGGAACGACAGCGCCGCCTCCAGCAGGATGGCATGGGCCATTTCCAGCGTCGCCACGACGATCAGGTTGTTGACCACGTTCGGCATGATCTCGCGCAGGATGATGCGCCGGGTCGAGCAGCCGATGGCCCTGGCGGCATTGACATATTCAAGGTCGCGCACCTGCAGCACCGAGGAGCGCATGACCACCGCGAAGCGGTCCCACAAGAGCAGGCCGAGGACGCAGACCACCACCTGCAGCGAGCCGCCGAGAATGGCGACGACGGCGAGCGCCACCAGCACCACCGGCATGGCGAGGCGCACGTTGATCAGGAAGGTGACGACGAGATCGACCCGGCCGCCGAAATAGCCGGCGGCAACGCCCATCGCCGTGCCGATGAGGCCGGAGATCAGCGCCGCGAACAGGCCGATGGCGAGCGAGATGCGGGCGCCGTACAGCAGCCGGGCGAGATAGTCGCGCCCGAGATAGTCGGTGCCGAGCAGATGGCTCGGGTCGGAACCTGCCATCCAGAACGGCGGCTTCATCCGCCCCATCAGGTCCTGGGCGTAGGGGTCGTGCGGCGTCAAGAGCGGCGCGAACACCGCCAGCGCCACGACGATGGCGAGGGCGCAAAGGCCGAAGACCAGCCCGTAATGGCCGAAGACGCGCTTGCGCAATTGGGCGGCCGGGCTCGGGATGCGGAGCTCTTCCGCGACGGTTTCGATGGTGCGTGCCATGTCGGATCAGCCCACCCGGATGCGCGGATCGAGCCAGGCATTGACCAGATCCGACAGGAACGTGAAGACGATGTAGAACAGCGAGAAGATCAGGATCAGCGCCTGCACGGTCGGCAGGTCGTTGCGGCCGATCGATTCCCAGGCGAGATAGCCGGCGCCGTGCAGGGCGAAGATCGACTCCACGACGATGGAGCCGCCGAGCATGAAGCCCATCTGCACCGCGGCGAGGCTGACCACCGGCACCACCGCGTTGCGCAGCGCATGCTTGAACATCACCCGCGTCTCGCTGGCGCCCTTGGCCCGCGCGGTGCGGATATAGTCGGCGTTGAGCACCTCCAGCATGCCGGCGCGGGTCAGGCGCATGATCGCCGGCATGGCGTAATAGCCGAGCACGACGGTCGGCATGATGAAATGCCTCCAGGTCGAGGAGCCGGACGGCGGCAGCCAGCCGAGCTGGATCGAGAAGACGACGATCAGCACCAGGCCGAACCAGAAGCTCGGCATCGCCTGGCCCATCACCGACAGGAACAGCGCGGTGCGGTCGATCAGCGAATTCGGCCGCATCGCCGCCGCGACGCCGAGCGGAATGGCGGTGAGCAGGGCGAAGGAAATGCCGCAGACGCCGAGCAGCATCGTCGTCGACAGCCGTTCGGCGATCAGCGTCGAGACCGGCATCTTGAAATAATAGCTCTGGCCGAAATCGCCGGACAGGGCGCCGAACAGCCAGTCGGCATATTGCACCAGGAAGGGCCGGTCGAACCCGTAGAGCGCGCGGATCGCCTCGATGTCGGTGGCGGTGGCGTTCTCGCCGGCGATCGCCGAGGCCGGATCGCCGGCCATGAACAGCAGGCTGAAGCTCAGCAGCGACACGGTGAAGGTCACCAGGATGGCGAGCCCCAGCCGTTTCAGGGTGAACATAAGCATCTCGGGTTCCGATCGTCAGGCGCCGCAACAGGCGGGGGGCGGAGCGAAACGCGCCGGCCAATGCCCGCTCCCGCCGCGCTCCGGAACGGGAGGCGGAGGGTCGCCCAGGCATGGCGAAGCTGCGAAGGACGCGGGATCCGCGCCCGGCGAAAGCAAAGCCGGGCGCGGGCCGCAGTCTGACGTTAGTTCCAGCGAACGTGGAAGAAACGCACGACCTCGTCCGGGGTCGGGGTGAAGTCCGCCTCCTTCGTGAACACGTAGTTCGCGTTGTAGGAGAACAGCGGCACCCAATAGGCCTCGTCGGCGATCTTCTTCAACGCCTTGGAGTAGTTCTCCTTGCGCACTTCGGGATCGACCGAGGTGTCGGCGATGTCGAGCCAGGCCAGCACCTCGTCGTCGCGGGCGAAGTCCTCCGCCCCGTGCTTGAAGAACTGGCTGGTGATCGCCGAGGCGTCGTTGATCGAGTAGGAGCCCCAGGTCTGGAAGCTCATGCTGGTCTCGCCCTTGTGGCGCAGGTCGCGCAGGGCCGAGTACTGCAGGTACTTCAGGTTGGCCTTGATGCCGACATTGGCGAGATAGGACAGCATCGCCTCCGCATAGGAGCGGTCGCGATAGGCGTAGAAGTCGACCGAGAAGCCGTCCGGATAGCCGGCCTCGGCAAGCAGCGCCTTGGCCTTCTCCGGATCGAACTCATAGGCGGCGACGTCCTGCTCGCAGCCGAACTGGGTGGGGAAGCAGGCCGCGTCGACCACCTTCGAGGCGCCCTTGAGCAGGCTGTCGATGATGGTCTGGCGGTCGATCGCATGGTTGATCGCCTGACGCACCAGCTTGTTGGTCATCGGATTGTCGGCGCCGCTGCGGCCAGCCGCGTCCAGCTCCAGATAGCCGATGCGCATGGTGCTCTCGTTGACCACCGTCAGCCGGTCCATCAGCGCCAGCTTCTCGGCCTGGTCGGCCGGCACACCCCAGATGAAGTCGAGGCCGCCGCTGAACAGTTCGGCGAGCTGGGTGTTGATGTCGGGAATGGTGCGGATGTCGACCGTGCCGATCGAGGCCATGCCCTTCGGGCCGCCGTGATAGCCCTCGTACTTCTTCAGCACGAAGCGCTTGCCCGGCTCGACGCTCTCGACCCGGTAAGGACCGGTGCCGACCGGCTTCAGCGCCATGCCGGCCGGGCCGGCCTCGGCGTAATACTCGTTCGGATAGATCGACACCGGGCCGGCGAGATACTCGAGCGCGGCCGGGAACGGACCATTGGTGAAGATGCGGACGGTGTACTTGTCGACCTTCTCCGCGCCCTTCATCCAGTTGACGTTGCGCTGGGTGACGACGCCGTTCTCCGGCTTGGAAACGAACTCGACCGTGTAGACCACGTCGTCGGCGTCGAACTCCTCGCCATTGTGGAAGGTGACGCCCTCGCGCAGCTTCAGCTCCAGCGTGGTGTCGTCGACCCAGGTCCAGGAGGTCGCAAGGTTGCCCTCGTACTCGCCGGTCGCCTGGTTGAGATAGAGCAGGCCGTCCCAGATCGAGCGCTGCAGGATGACGCCCTCGCGGGCCGAATTGAAATAGCTGTCGACCGATTCCAGTTCCTTGGTGAAGGCGGCATTCAGCGTGTCGTTGGCCTTGTCGGCCAGGGCGCTGCCGGCAGTCATGACGACGGCCAAGGCAACGGAGCTCATCAGGAGGCGTGTCTTCATCTGCTCATTCAACCGGTGGTGATCCGGTTCCTCTGGTTTCGATTATTATATACTAATACGATTGACCGTATTATGGTTCAGCGTATTGAGCAGTTTGGAATGTGTCAAGAATGCAGCAACGGGCCGGCGCAAGATCCTTGACGCCCGGCCCCAAAAAAACCGGAGGTGGCGATGGCGAGGGAAAAGCAGGACACGTTGTTCGTGGGCTCGCTGGAGAAGGGCTTGCGGGTGCTGAGCCTGTTCAACGAGCATCACACGGTGCTCGGACTGACCGAGATCGCCGACCTCACCGGGCTCGACAAGAGCGCCGCCCAGCGCCTGACCAACACGCTGTACAAGACCGGTTTTCTCAACAAGGACCCGGAATCGCGGCGCTACAGTCCCTCGATCAAGTTCCTGGAACTGGGCAATGCCTATCTGTGGGCCGACCCGCTGGTGCAGCTCGCCATGCCCAAGGCGATCGAGCTCGGCCGCTCGCTCGGCGAGCGCGTCAATGTCGCAAGGCTCGCCGGCCAGGAGATCGTCTATGTCATCCGCATCCCGACCCAGCTCACCGCTTTCGGCGCGATGGTGGCCGGGCGGCGGCTGTCGGCGCTGACCACCTCCAGCGGGCGGGCGATGATCGCACGGCTGAGCGAGGCGGAGCGCAAGGAGGCGGTCGAGACCTGGCCGATCAAGGTGCTGACGCCGAAGACGACGACCGACCGGCGCAAGATCGCCGAGGCCATCGAGGAGGCCGTGGCCTGCGGCTACGGACTGACCCATAGCGAGAACATCATGAGCGAGATCGGCATCGCCGCGCCGATCATGTCCGGCGACGGCCGGCCGGTCGCCACCGTGCAATGTTCGGTCTCGAGCCTGAAATGGAGCGTGGAGCGGGTGCGCAGCGAGCTGGCGCCGCGCCTGATCGAGATCGCCAACTCGATCCACCTGCCGCGCGGCGCCTGAGGCCGCAAGCCTCTCTCAGGCCGCGAAATCAGGAAGCGAAGTCAGGCGGCAAAGTCAGGCAGTAAAGTCAGGCAGTAAAGTCAGGCGGCGAACCGGTCGAAGAGATCGAGCGGGCCGACCTGCCCGCCCTTGAGCAGCAGCCGCAATCCGTCGAGCGGCGTGCCCGGCGCATGGCCCCGGCAGACGGCGACGCCCGAGCCGGCGCGGCCCTCGAAGGACAGGCTGTCGAAGCCGAGCCGGCGCACCACCGCCCCCGACGTGTCGCCGCCGGCGACCGCAAGACCGGCAGGGGGCTGCAGGGCGGCGATGCGCGCGGCAAGCTCCGCCAGCCGTTCCGACAGCGCGTCCGGGGCAATCCCGTAATCGGCGTCCGGCCGCAGATGGGCCAGCACATTCGCCCCCCGCGCCAGCATTCCGGCACAGCGGGCGGCGCAGTCCTCGCGCCCCGTCCCCTCCAGATCGTCAGGGCCGAGCGGCAGGCAGGCATAGCGCGTGGCGGCGGCGACCTGGGCGGCTGTGGCCGCCGAGCGGCTGCCGGCCAGCGCCAAGCGCGGCCCGGCGCGGACAGCGGGAGCCGCGAGCGCCCCGCCCCCTGCCTCGCCCCCTGCCCCGCCCCCTGCACGTCCCGCCACCGCCTCCGCAACGCCGCTTGCGCCGACCAGCAGCAGCGGCCGGCCGTGGGTCTCCAGCAGCGACAGGGCAAGGCCCAGCATCTCGATATCGGTGTCGTCGACCGCATCGACCAGCACCCGGCGGCCCGTGCCGTCCGCCATCGCCGCGAGACTGGCTGCCGCATCCGGCAGGTCGGGCCGCGCCAGCAGCGCGATGTCCCTGAGCCCTTGCGCGGCGAGATGCCGGCGCAGGTCCGCCTCCCCCATCGGCGTGACCGGATGCCGGCTCATCACCGGATGGCGGTCGATGCGATGCACTGCCCCGTCGGGGCCGGCCGCGAACAGCGTGCCGAACAGGCAGAAGCGCCGCAGGCTTGGCTGGCCGCCGAGGATGACGGTGAGCGCCGGCGACAGTTCCTCCTCCAGCACGGCGACCGCCGCGCCGATGCTGCCGACATGCGGAGCGGAATCGAAGGTGGAACAGACCTTGTAATGCACGAAGCGGGGCTGGCCCGCCCGCACCAGCGACGTCAAGGCGCGCAGGCGCGGCGCGACCTCAGAGGGCGCGCAGGCGCGAAAATCCGTGGCGATGCCGACGGCCGGGAACGCCCCCCGCCCGCGCGGCGTCTGCGGCAGGCAGGCAAGGCCCGGCCGCTCCAGGCACAGGCGCGCGGCGATGCCGGCCTCGGCAAGCGTTGCCAGCGTGTCGGAGGCGCCGGTGAAATCGTCGCCGATGAAGACATAGCCGCTCATCCCCGCCCCCCGAAAAACGCCAGGGCGCCGGCAAGCTCCGGCCGCGAGCTTGCGGCCTCTTCGAGATCCTCGTTCGCCGCCACCGCCTCCCATGCCTGGCGCAGGCTGGCGACGCCGGCCGCCGGACCCGAAGGATGGGCGAGAATGCCGCCGCCGGCCATGAACAGGAAGTCGCTCGACCCGGCGGCGCGCGCGGTGACCGGCAACGTGCCGGCCCACTGGCCGGAGGAAAAAGCCGGCATCACCGCGTCCGAGGTATCCGGCGCGTCGACCGCGAGCGGCTCAAGGCAGCGGCGCGCCGATGCCTCGACTTCCGATGGTGCGTCGGAGAACTTGCCGCCGATGCCGTGCACATGCATGTGGTCGACACCGGCAAGGCGATAGAGCGCCTGATAGGCGTCGAAGCCGATGCCGAGCAGCGGATGGCGGGAGACGGCGCCGAAGCCGTTGCGATGGCCATGCACAACGAGCGGCGTCGAGCGGCGCAGCGACTGCATCGCCGACAGGCCGCACCAGTTGAGGCTGGCCATGACGCAGGACCCGCCCTCGCGCTCCACCAGATCCGCATGGCGGCGCATGGCGTCGAGTTCGTCGGTGATGTTGAAGGCGACCATGACATCGCGGCCGGAGCGCTGGCGATAGGCCCGCACCCGCGCCATCACCGCGCGCACCCGTGCCTCCAGCGGCGCGTGGTCGGGATCGGCGCAGATCTCGTCGTCCTTGATGAAGTCGACGCCGGCCTCGCACAGATCCGCGACGAGGGCGGCGATCTCTTCGGCGCTGAGGCCGACATTCGGCTTGATGATGGTGCCGAACAGCGGCCGGCCAGCGACGCCGAGCGCGGCGCGGGTGCCGGCAACGCCGTGGCGCGGCAGGTCGAAGCGGGCGCGATAGGCCTGCGGCAGGGCGACGTCGACGAGGCGCAGCCCCGTGACCTCGCCGAGATCGTAGAGATTGCCCGCAACCGTCGCGGCAAGGGTCGGCAGGTTGGCGCTGATATTGGCGAGCGGATAGGCGATGCGCACCCGCGCCCGCCGCCAGGGGCCGGGCGTGCCCTGACGCTCCAGCCATGCGCTGGCAAGACTCGGGGCGCTCGCCGGCGCCAGTTCTTCCACGGCGAGAACCTCGGCACCGGCACGGGCGCGCAATTCGTCGCTCTCGCCGGCCACCCTCACGAAGGTGCCGCAGCTCTGCTCGCCGGCCATGATCGCCGCGATCCTGTGCGGATCGAGCGGCGTCTCGACCAGATAGGTCGCCTCGACGCTGCCGGGTTTGAGGGGGATCGCCCGCATGACGCGCCTCAGATCGACGAAAGGTCGGGGAAGGGACGGACCGGATCGCTGCCGTCCCAGCCTTCGGACGCCTTGCGGATCATGTCGAACATCCGCCCCTTCGGCCCCATCACCTCGGACAGCTCGATCACCGTGCCGGGATGGGCCTCGCGGTCGAAATAGGCAAAGCGGCCGTTGGCGCCGACCTTGCCGCTCATCTTGACGCGGAAGCCCTCGGCCTCCATGCGGGCAAGATCGGCATCGTAAGCTTGCGTCCAATAGGCGACATGCTGCAGCCCGCGATGGCCGGCGAGGCGGAAGTCGCGATACATCGACGGGGCGTCGTTGCGGGTCTGGATCAGCTCGACCTGCACCTCGCCGCTGTTGGCGAGCGCGACGGAATTGTGCACCTCGAAGGACTGGCCGTCATAGCGGTAGTCCTCGATCGGCACCTTGGGATTGTAGTACCACGGGCCGACGCCCATGACCCGGTGCCAGTGGTCCATCGCCGCCTCGATGTCGTCGACCACGTAGCCGAGCTGGCGGATTGCGCCGAGAAACCTGCTCATGACAAATCCTATTGCGAGAGAAGACGGGGCAGCCAGGTCGACACCGCCGGCACGGCCGAGACGACCAGCAGCGACAGGACCAGCGGCAGGAAGAAGGGCAGCACGCCGCGGATCACCGAGTGCACCGGCATCTTCGAGACGATGGAGACCATGTAGAGGCTCATGCCGATGGGCGGGGTCAGCAGGCCGATCATCAGGTTGAGCACGAAGACGATGCCGAGCTGCAGCGGATCGACGCCGGCCTGGTGCAGCGCCGGGGCAACGATCGGCGCGATGATCAGGATCGCCGCGATGGATTCCAGGAACATGCCGACGACGAGCAGCAGCACGTTGACCAGCAGCAGCAGCACCAGCGGATTGTCGGAGAGGCCGAGCAGCATCTGCCCGGCCATCGCCGGCACCTGGTCGAGGGTGAGCACCCAGGCGAAGACGGCCGCCGTCGAGACGATGAAGAGGATGCCGGCAGTCGCCTCCACCGTCTCGCGCAGGCTCTCCCACACCGCCCGGACGGTCAGCGTGCGATAGACCAGAAAGCCGATGGCGAGCGCATAGGCGACGGTGACGCCGGCAACCTCCGTCGGGCCGAAATAGCCGCTGAGCAGACCGCCGATCAGGATCACCGGGGCGGCCAGCGCCGGCAGCGAGATCACCGCCTTGCGGGCGACCGCGGAAAGCGACGGGCTGACCGTGTCGCGCGGCAGGTTGAAGATCCGCGCCATGACGGCGACCTGCAGCATCAGGAAGGCGGTGATCAGCAGCGCCGGGACGATGCCGGCGACGAGCAGTTGCACCGCCGAGACATTGGTGACGCTGGCATAGATGATCAGCGGGATGGAGGGCGGGAAGATCGGGCCGATGGTCGCCGCTGCGATGGTGATGCCGGCGGCGAAATCGCGCCGGTAGCCCTGGCCCGACATCTGGTCGATCTGGATCTTGCCGAGCGCGCCGATATCGGCGAGGGCGGCGCCCGAGACGCCGGAGAAGATCAGGCTGACCAGGATCGAGACCTGCGCCACCGCGCCGCGGATGCGCCCGACGACGAGGCGCACCAGATCGAAGATATGGGTGGTGACGCCCATCGCGTTGAGCAGGCTCGCCGCCAGGATGAACAGCGGCACGGCGAGCAGCGGCGTCGAATCGAGCGCATTGATGCCGCGCTGCGCCAGCACATGCAGCGGCAGGTCGAAGCCGACGATGGCGACCGCCGAGGCAAGGCCGAGGGCGACGGCGATCGGCGCGCCGAGCAGCAGCGCGGCGATGAAGACAAGGAGCAGCACGAGGCTCATGGCAGGGCCTGATCGGAACCGGGGGGCGTCTCGCCGCGAAGAAGGGCGACGAGGCGGGCAAGGGTGACCAGCGCCAGCAGCACCATGGCGACGATGGCGGGCGCGTAGAACAGCCAGTTGGGAATGCCGAGGGTCGGGGTGGCGAATTTCCACGCCCGCCCGAGGAAGCGGTAGAGCCCGTAGAGGAAGAACAGCGCGAAGGCGAGGACGCAGAGCTCGACCAGCAGACCGGTCCAGCGCCGGGCCGGCGCCGGCAGCGCCATCGGCACCAGCTCCACCGCCACATGCCGGCCCTGCAGGGCGAGCAGCGGCACGCAGAGGAAGACCAGCGCGACGCCGCAGAAGCGGGCGAGCTCGTCCGCCCAGGGCATGCCGAGATCAAGCAGGTTGCGGCCGAGCACCTGGCCGACGACCAGCACGCTCATCGCCACCAGCAGCAGTACGGCAAGGGTGCGGCAGGCGCCCGCCGCCCCCGCCAGCAGCCTGCCGCCCGGAGGTACCGGACCAGGGAGGACGGGATCAGTCGCGCCGGTCATCGCCGCACCCTTTTCATCCGTGTCCGGGAGATCAGGAGATCGCCCGGATCTTCTCGTAGAGGGCACCGTATTTGGCGCCGAAGCGCTCATTGACGAGCTTGCTGACCGAGGCGCGGAAGGCCTCGACATCGAGCCCGTCCTCGGGGCCGATCACCGTCATGCCGGCCTCGCGCAGCGCCTCAGTGTCCTTCTCCTCGTTGTCCTCGATCGCCTTGGTGGCGCGCTCGCGGATCTCCAGCGAAGCGGCGGCGACCGCCTCCTTCTGGGCCGGCGACAGGGCCTGCCAGGCGTCCTCGTTCATCACGACGACCTCGGCATTCGACATGTGGCCGGTCAGCATCAGATGCGACTGCACGTCGAAGAGCTTGACGTTGAGGATGACGTTGACCGGGTTTTCCTGCCCCGCGACGATGCCGGTGGCAAGCGCCGTCGGCACCTCCGACCAGTCGACCGGAACGGGGGCCGCGCCCATGCCCTCGACGGCGGCCTGGTAGATCGGGAAAGGCACGGCGCGGATCTTCTCGCCGGCAAGGTCCTCCGGCCGGTACACCGCCTTGTTGGCGGTGAGATTGCGGCGGCCGAAATAATGGGCGTAGATCACCCGGACATTGGCCGCCTGGATCAGGCCCTCATTGAGCTCGCGCATCACCGGCGAATTGATGTCCATCACCTTCATCAGGTGGTCGACGTCGCGGTAGAGATAGGGCGTGTCGAGCGCCGCGAAAGGCTCGTAGAGCGAACCGATGCCGCCGGCGGTGTTGTGCGAGAAGGCGATGGTGCCGAGCGACACCGCCTCGGCCAGCTCCTGCAGCTTGCCGAGCTGCGAGGACGGGTAGACCTGCACGGCGATGTCGCCGCCCGAATGCTTGGCCACCGCCTCGGCGAACCAGTCGGCCTGGGCGCCGGCGACGCTGGCCGGCTCGTTGTTGTGGCCGTAGCGCAGGGTCAGCGACTGGGCGCGGGCGAAGCCCGGCGCCAGGGCGAAGGCACCGGCCCCGAGACCGAGCGCCAGGGCGCCGCGCCGGCTGACGGAAAACAACTGTCTGGTCATTGCATCCTCCCATGATGGATTGAGGCGGCCGTCTCCTTCGGCCTCCATGAGGTATTTTGACGGGCAAGGCAGGAAATCTTGCCGGAAACCCGTTCCTCTTGACAAAAGGCTACGAAGCCATGAGCATCACGTCAAACATCAATTATTGAGGTTTTTTGAGGTGCCCTCAGGAGAGATCCAGCTCCCCGCCCAGATCCCCTCCATGGCCGACCTGGCCGCAGCGGCCGGGGTGTCGCTGGCGACCGTCGACCGGGTGCTGAACCGGCGCAAGGGCGTCAAGCAGCGCACCGTCGCCCGGGTGCTCGCGGCGGCGGTGGAGATCGGCTACATGAGCGCGGAGGAGCGCGAGAGGCTGGGCGGCCAGCGCCCGCCGAACGTCGCCTTCCTGCTGCCGATGGGCAGCAACCCCTATCTGCGCCTGCTCGGCGACAAGGTGCGCGGCGTCGCCGACACCCAGACGCGCGATGCCCCGCCGCTGCGCTGCTTCTTCATCGAGAGCTTCGATGCCGGCGCGCTGGCCGCGGCGCTGCGCCACCACGCCCGCTGGGCCGACGGCATCGCCTTCATGGCGATCGACCACCCCTTGGTGCGCGAGGCGGCGGAAGAGGTGAGCGCCGCCGGCACCCGGCTCGTCACCATCGTCTCCGACCTGCCGCACCCGGCGCGCGAGGCCTATGTCGGGCTCGACAACCAGGCGGCCGGCCGCACGGCAGCGCTGCTGCTCGGCCGGTTCTGCGGCGCCCGCGAAGGCAGCGTCGCGCTGGTCGCCGGCAGCCGCACCTACCGCGCCCATGCGGAGCGCGAGATGGGCTTTCTCGGCCTCTTGGAGGAAGCCTATCCGGGCCTTCGGGTCATCGGCATGCGCGAGGGCCATGACGACCGCAACCAGAACTACCACCATGCCCGCTCCTTGATCGACCAGAACCCGGACCTCGTCGGCATCTACAATGTCGGCGGCGCCTCGGACGGCATCGGCCGGGCGCTGGCCGAAAACGGCATGGGCGGGCGGATCGTCTTCATCGGCCACGGCCTGACCGCCGACACCCGCCGCCTCCTGATCGAGGGCACGATGGACGCGGTGATCAACTCCGACCCGGACCAGGTGATCGGCGAGACGCTGGCCCGTTTCGCCCGGCCGGCCGAGGGGGCCGGCCTGCGCCCGCCGCTGAAGATGGACCTGATCTTCCGCGAAAACATTCCGCCGCAATACCAGTAGGCCGGCACGCTCCCCGACCCATGCCGGAACCGAACGCCCGGGCCCGACGTTCCTCTCCTGTACGCCGCCAGTCCGGCCGAGGTGGATCCCCCACCCGGCCGGCGCGTCGCGGTTTTGGCGCGGAAAGGAGCCCGCAGATGGGTATCGAGGTGGGAGGCCTGCTCGGCCTCGTCATTCTGGTTCTGGATGTCTACGCGATCGTCAAGATCGTCGGTTCGGGTGCTTCGACGGGCGCCAAGGTGATCTGGGTCGTGCTGATCCTGCTGCTTCCGGTGCTCGGCTTCCTGCTGTGGCTGCTGGCGGGACCCTCGCGGCCAAGGGCGGCGTGAGACCTGCCTCCGGTTCCTGTCTGGATTCTACCCTTGCGGAATTTTCCGAGGGTGGATGGAACCAAGATCTCGCTCGTGCGTTTACCTGCCCGAAGCCGAAGAAGGAATATCCCCGCATGCTCAACTTCAGCGAGAAGGCCCTGCCAAAAGAGCCACCGCGCCCCAGCGATGGCGACGTGCACACGCGCATCACCAACCAGTTGCAGACCTATTACAACCAGATCCTCACCCAGCCCCTGCCCGACCGGTTCCAGGACCTGCTGCGGCGACTTGCGGACGAAGAGCCGTCCGCGACCGAAGGGGAGCGCGGGGAATGAGCGAGACGAAAGCCGAGCTTCGCGACGAGATGGTGGCCTGCATCCCCAGCCTGCGCGCCTTCGCGGCATCGCTGGTGGGCATGGGCGACCGCGCCGACGATCTGGTCCAGGAAGCCCTGGTGAAGGCCTGGGCCAATCTCGGCCGCTTCGAGCCGGGCACCAACATGAAGGCCTGGCTGTTCACCATCCTGCGCAACACGCTCTACTCGACGCATCGCAAGCGCAAGCGCGAGGTGCAGGACGTCGACGGCCGCTACTCCGCGATGCTGGCCTCCCAGCCGAACCAGACCGGCTATCTCGATCTGGACGACTTCTGCCGCGCCCTCGACCAACTGCCCGACGACCAGCGCGAGGCGCTGATCCTGATCGGCGCCTCCGGCTTCTCCTACGAGGAGGCGGCGGAGATTTGCGGCTGCGCCATCGGCACGGTAAAAAGTCGGGTCAACCGGGCGAGAAGCCGGCTCGCCGACATTCTGGGCGCGGATGCCGCCAGCGATTTCGGACCCGACCGCGCCGTCGCGGCCGTCCTTGCCACCTCTCCGGGTTCGGCGGTGAAGATCAGTGCCATGGAGTAAACTGCCCCCCAACAGCACCCGGCTCGACCGCCGCCTGTTCGCCCATATCGCGGCGGCGCTGATCCCGCTCGCCGCCCTCGCCTTCCTGCTGTCCTATTCCGACCTGCAGCGGCGCTCGGCGGAGGAACACCGGCGCTTTCTCGACTATGCCCGGCTGATCGGCCAGTCCAGCGCCAAGGTGATCGCCCGTGCGGAAGGCTATGCCAGCGCGCTGACCTCCCAGGACCTGCAGGTCCTGGGAGAGTGCCGTCGCGTGTTCTCCGCCATGCGCGAGGATCTGATCGAGGCGACGGAGCTTGCCGTCTTCCGCGCCGGCGCGCCGGTCTGCGCCGTCGGCCTCGCCGGGGACGGCCAGATCGTCGACCATCTGGCGGGTCCGGCCGCCGAGCAAGAGCCCGAGGCGAGGGTGATCACCATCTCGCGCCAGAACGAGGCCAGCCGCACCCGCATCGACATCGGCTTGCGCCCGCAGACCCTGCTGACGGCCCCGATCACCGCGACCGCCGCGACCAATATCGGCTTCGCCCTGGTCGACGGCACGGGCACCGTGCTCGCCTCCCATACCTATCAGGAACAGGACGCGGCGGATTTCCTGCAGGCCGCCGGCGAGACGCCGGCAGGCGGCGAGACCTTCGTCGAAACCGATCGGGGCTGGTATATCGGCTCGACCCCCCTGCCCGGCACCACCTACCGCGTCGTCACCGCCAGCCGGTCGCCGGAGCAGCGGCTGGCGCTGTGGCTCACCGTGCTGCGCGCCCTGCTGCCGCCGCTGGTGCTGCTGGCGGTGGTCTTCATCGTGCTGCGCTACGGCATCCAGCGTTTCCTGCTGCGCTATCTCAGCCATATCTACGCGACGTTCCGCCGATACGGCACCGGCGACACCCATGCCCGCGTCGGCATGCTCTCCGCCGCGCCGCCGGAGATCGACCTTTTGGGCGTCACCTTCGACATGATGGCCGACCGGATCGACCGGCGCACCCACGACACCGAGACGGCGCTCGCCGAACAGCGGCGGCTGAGCCTGGAACTGCACCACCGCATCAAGAACACCCTGCAGATGATCATCAGCCTGGTCAGCATGCAGCAGCGCGACGCCACCGGCCCGCGCGAGAAGGCGGCGCTGCGGGTGACGCTCGAGCGGATCCTCGCCATCTCCGCCGCCTACCGGGTCTCCTATGCCTCGAGCGAGGGAACCGACGTGGAAATGGAAGCCCTGGTCCGCGAGGTGGTGGAAGCGCTGCGAGGCCCGGCAATGCTGCCGCAGGGGCGGGTCCGCATCCGCGCCGGATCGGGCACGGACGGCGCGCTGATCGACCTCGACCGGGCGATTCCGCTGGCCTTCATCCTGGCCGAACTGCTGCCGCCCCGCTTCGATTCGCTGCTGCCCGGCGAAACGATCGCCGTCGAACTGAGCGCCCCCGACAGGATGGCCGTGACGATTTCCGGCGCCAGCCAGATCCACGACACGCTCGACGACAACGGCACCGGCTCGCCCCCCCCGCTGCGCGTGCGGCTGGTGCGCGCCTATCTCCACCAGCTCGGCGCCACCTGCGAGATCGACGGCGCCACCGCCCGGCTGGAGATCCCGCTGCGCTCGGGAACGGGGGCGGCCGTCCTGCCGCCGGAGGCCGCCGCCGCCGCGCCTCCCTGAAAAACCCGCCTCGTCCGAGAGCTCGACGTCCTGAAGACAGGCCTGCCGGCGACGGGTTCGGCGCAGGGGGTTCGGCGCAGCGGGCTTGGCGCAGTGGGCTTGGCACCTGGGCGTGGGAGGCAATCGACCCGAACAAAAAGGCGCCGCGGGGAACGTGCCCCGCGGCGCAGCAGGCGGTCAGGCGAGGGAGGAGAAGGCATGCCGCCCGCATGCAATCCGGTGCCGGTCGGACCGGTGCCGATCAGACCGGCGGCGGCCGGCGGCCGCTGATCAGGCCATAGACCAGAGAGATCACGAAGAGGATCAACGCGACCACGAAGATCAGTTGGGCGATGCCCATGGCTGTGCCGGCGATGCCGCCGAACCCGAACACCGCCGCGATCAACGCGACGACCAGAAAGGTCAGAGCCCATCCAAACATGTTTCATCTCCTTCAGTCACAGCCGGATCGGACGTCGAAAAGCGCCGGAAGCCGGGTAATCGTACCGCAGGCGATGGCAGGTCTTCGTCATTCACCGGGAACGACAAGGATGACCGCAGGCGATACATCGTTCAGTGTCGGGATACGAACGCACCAGCAGCGTTTTTGTTCGGCCGCACCCGTGTTTTTTTAAGATTTGCCTTTTTTCAACGATCGCCCGCCCTCTCTCGTGCGCATGTTTCCTCCTTGCTCACCCACGCCTTGCGCGCGGCCTTAGCTTACGCGCGCCTTACGCGCGCAGCGCGCGCGTGCCGTTTCACGGGGCGGTTTCATGGGTCGGTTTCATGGGTCGGTTTCATGGGGCCGACGCATCGGGGCCGGATCGACTGGGGCCGGATCGTTTTTCGGGAAAGGTCCGGAACCTTTTCCCCGCGCCGGGGTTGATCTGGCGTGACTGATCCGAACCCGCGGCCCTGATCGAAGCGGCAGGCGGGCGACGATCGCGGGACAATCCGAGCATCAGGAGATCAACGACATGATCCGCAAGCTTCTGACCACCACCGCCCTCGCCGCTGCCCTGGTTGCCGGCACCATGACCACCGGTGCCATGGCGCAGGACCAGCCGCTCAACGAGGACACCGGCATGACGCCGGCACCGGCGACCCCGGGCATGGACATGCCGGCGACCGGGTCTGACGCCACGGCCGCTCCCACCACCCCCATGGGCGACCGCAACATCCTGTCCGAGTTCGGCGCCACCAGCGCCGACGAGCTGATCGGCAGCACCGTCTACAGCAACCAGGACGAGGATCTCGGCAGCGTCTCCGACGTGGTGGTGTCCAGCACCGGTGAGGTCGACGCCATCGTGATCGATGTCGGCGGCTTCCTCGGCATCGGCGCCAAGCCGGTGGCCGTCGAGGTTTCCTCGATCGACATCCGCCGGGACGAGAACGGCGATCCGCGCATCTACACCAACTACACCCAGGAGACCCTGGAGGCCCTGCCGGAGTATTCGGCGGACGCCACGGACGGTGTCCGCGACGTCGCCCCGGCCCAGTAAGGCGTCGGCCACGGTTCGACCGAGGACGAAGCGAAAGGGAGGTGCCGGCGCGGCCGGCGCCTCCTTTCCTGTCGCGGCGCCCGCCGCCACCGGACGCTCCCCGAGGCCGGTTCCAGGCATCGGGTTTCAGGTTTCAGGTTTCAGCAAAGGAGAGGCACGATGCCGACCACCGCCACCACCGAAAACGGCAGCGCCGCCGCTGCCGCCGCCAGGGGCGCCCGGGCACAGGACGAGGCCGCCAACATCCAGGACAATATCGAGCGCCTGCGCGGCGACATTTCGGCCCTCGCCCAGTCGATCTCCCGCTACGGCTCCGAGAAGACCAGCGAATACAGCGAGCGTGCCAGCAAGGCCGGCAAGGATCTTGCCGATGCCTCGCAGCAGACGCTCGACAGCCTGACCGAGGAGTTGAACCGGCTGGAGCACTCGCTGGCCACGCATGTCCGCCGCAAGCCGCTGCAATCGCTGGGGATTGCCGCCGGCATCGGCTTTCTGGTCGCCCTGCTGTCGCGGCGCTGAGCGCGATGCTGCGCCTTGCCCCGCTCCTCGCCTCGCTGCTGACGCGCGACCTCGGCGCGGCGCTGCGCCGGCTTCGCCGCTCGGCACTGGTCTGGGCGCTGGCCGGCCTCTTCGCCCTTGCCGCCTATGCGGCGGGGCTGATCGCCGCCGGCCTGGCGCTTGCCACTGTGGTTGCTCCGGCGGCGGCGGCGCTTGCGGTCGGCCTGTCGCAACTGCTGCTCGCCGCGCTGGCGCTCAGTTGGCTCGCCCTCGTCAATGCGCGGGAGCGGCGGCGGCTGAGACACGACGACGGCCACCGGACGCTGGCGACGACGGCGGCGCTCGCCGCCGCCCTGCCCCTCCTCGGCTCGCGCAAGGGGCTGGCGCTGGCGGCGCTCGGCGGTCTGGCGCTGCTGCTCGCCGCAAGACGCGCGGCAGAGGGGCCCGGCCCCGACTGACGGGCACCTGCGACTGGGGGGGGGCCGGCCAAAGGGAGGGCGGCTAAAGGGCGGAGCCGAACGTCTCCGCTCCCTCGTCCTCGGTCAGTGCCATCACCTCGCGCAGCCGCGCCCTGGCGCGGTGGACGCGGCTCTTCAGCGTGCCGGTGGCGCAGCCGCAGATCTCCGCCGCCTCCTCGTAGGAGAAGCCGGAGGCGCCGACGAGAATGATCGCCTCGCGCTGGTCGCCCGGCAGCGCGTCGAGCGCGCGGCGCATCTCATGCATGGCGAGCGAGGCGTGCTGCGGCGGCGCCACCGCAAGCTGCGCGGCCAGCCGCTCGCCGCTGTCCGGAACCTCGCGCGAGGTCTTGCGCAGCCGGCTGTAGAAGCCGTTGCGCAGGATGCGGAACAGCCAGGCGCGCATGTTGGAGCCCGGCACGAAGCCGTCCCGGCCGGCCCAGGCCCCCAGCACCGCGTCCTGGACGAGATCGTCGGCAACATCGCTCCGCCCGCAGAGCGACACGGCGAAGGCGCGCAGGCCCGGCAGTTGCGCCAGCATCTCGCGCCGGAAGTCGGATCCGGATTCGGATCTGGAAGCAGGCGCGGCAGGAGACGCCGGCGCGCCCGGCTTTGCTTCGGGCTTTCCGGCGCCGGGCTTCATCACTCGGGGTTCTCCGAGGCCTTCGTCTCCGCCTCGTCGAGCCGGTCGAGCAGGTCGAGAAAGCGGTCGGGCGTGCCCTCGTCCTGGACGGAATCGTAGAAGTCCCGTAGCCGCTGCATGATCGGGTCGTGGCTCGCCGCCGCCTGTCCCGGCATGCCCGCCGGGATGCGCCCCGCGCCCGTTTTCTTCGCTTCCGTCATCGCGCCCATCCGGTTCAAAGCCCCGCCGCCAGTATAGGCCAAGCGGCGAAGCCAAAAAAAGGGACGCGGCAGGGAACTTTCTCCCGCCGATTGCGTTAGCCTTGCTGTTGAATGTCCGGACGGGCAGACAGGGAGTTCCACATGCCACTTTCCACCCGCATTGCGTCCCATCTCCCCTACTTGCGTCGATACGCAAGAGCGGTGACGGGATCGCAGCAATCGGGCGATGCCTATGTCGCCGCCACTCTGGAGACGCTGATCGCGGATGTCTCCTCCTTCCCGCAGACCAGCAGCGATCGCGTGTCCCTGTACAAGGTCTTCGCCGCGGTCTTCGGCTCCGTCCGGATGGACCTGCCGCCGAGCGACTCGCCCTTCGCCTGGGAGCGGCGGGCCAGCGCCAACCTTGCCGCGCTCCCCTCGTCGGAGCGCCAGGCCTTCCTGCTCACCTCCGTCGAGGGCTTCACGCCCGAGGAGACGGCGCAGATCCTCGACGTCGCCGTCGAGGACGTCGACCTGCTGCTGGCGGAGGCGGCGCGCAACATCTCCCGCCAGATCGCCACCGACATCCTGATCATCGAGGACGAACCGCTGATCGCCATGGATATCGAGCATATCGTGACGGAACTCGGCCACCGGGTCAGCGGCGTCGCCCGCACCCACAAGGAGGCGGTCGAGCTGTTCGCGCGGACAAGGCCGCGGATGATCCTCGCCGATATCCAGCTCGCCGACGGCAGCTCCGGCATCGATGCGGTCAACGACATCCTCAAGAGCGAGCCGATGCCGGCGATCTTCATCACCGCCTTCCCCGAGCGGCTGCTGACCGGCGAGCGGCCCGAGCCGGCCTTCCTGATCACCAAGCCGTTCAACCCCGACATGGTCCGCGCCCTGATCAGCCAGGCGCTGTTCTTCGATCAGACGGTCGAGGCTGCCGCCTGATTGGGCCTGTCGCCCTCCCCCCGCCCCGCGCCGCCTGCCTGCGGCGCGGGGTTTTCCGTGCGGGCGGCTGCCCGCGAGGCCGGAGGTGTTACGGCCGCTCCAGCCAGTCGTCGACCTCGCGCCGGGCGTGTTCCTCGGCCACCCCGTAGCGCTCCTGGATCTTGCCGACGAGCTGCTTCTGGTTGCCGGCGATGACGTCGAGGTCGTCGCCGGTGAGCTGTCCCCAGCGCGCCTGCACCTTGCCCTTGAATTGCTCCCAATTGCCTTCGATCTGGTTCCAGTTCATGAAACTCTCCTGTGTTTGCGCAAGACCGCGAGCCGATCTCGCCTGAGGTGAACCCGCGTTTCGGAAAAAGGTTCCGGGCAAGGCTCATGGGTGAGGCTCAGGGGCGAGGCTCAGGGCGCGGACGGAACCCGATCCCGCACCGCGCGTTACCTGCCCAGCGGTCCGTTGCCGGCGAGCGGCGCGGAGGCCGGGCCTTGCACGAGGACCGGCCCGGCGTGGCGCCGACGCCTGGCACGCGGGATGAACGCGCCTTGTCGGCACCGGACCTGGAAACGCTGCTTGCGAACGCCGCGCGCCTGGCGCTGGTCGTGATCGGCCTGCTCGCCCTGATCGCCGCGCTGGAATACGCCCGGATGATCCTGGCGCCGGTCTTCCTCGCCGTGGTGATCGGGCTGATGTTCGGCCCGCTCTCCGACAGGATCGAGCGGTTCGGCATCCCCACCTGGATCTCGGCGCTCGGCGTCGTCGCCCTGTTCCTGTCGCTGATCGCCATGACCGGAACCGCCTTCGCCGTGCCGCTGTCCGACTGGATGGACAAGCTGCCCGACATCTGGGCCAGGCTGCAGTCGCAGCTCACCACCTGGAAGGGGCTGGTCGCCTCCTTCGGCGGCATGCAGGAGGAGCTGCGCTCGGCGCTCGGCCAGAGCACCGGCATGAAGGTCGACGTCGACAGCACCTCGCCGGTGGAGAGCGCCGTCTATTTCGCCCCCGCCTTCATGGCCCAGGTGATCCTGTTCCTCGCCAGCATGTATTTCTTCATCGCCACCCGGAAGCAGTTTCGCGAAACCGTGCTGTGGCTCTGCCCGACGTCGGCGCTGCGCCAGAGCGCCCGCCGCATCTTCAACGATGTCGAGGCGCGGGTGTCGCGCTACCTCTTGTCGATCACGGCGGTGAACATCGGCCTCGGCATCAGCGTCTCGCTCGCCCTGTGGGCGATCGGCGTGCCCTCGCCGATGCTGTGGGGCCTGCTGGCCGGGGTGCTCAACTATGTCATCTATATCGGCCCGGCGGTGATGGCGCTGCTGCTGACCGGCGTCGGCCTTGCCACCTCCGACACCACCGCCGGCATCCTCGCCCCGCCGCTGGTCTTCCTGACGCTCAACCTGATCGAGGCGCAATTCGCCACGCCCGCCGTGCTCGGCCGCACGATGACGCTGAACCCTTTCGTGGTGCTGCTCGCCATCGCCCTGTGGATCTGGCTGTGGGGGCCGGTCGGCGGCTTCATCGCCGTGCCCTCGCTGCTCATTGTCGAGACGGTGCTGATCAACATCCTGCCGCTGCGCGAGCTGGAGGAGATGCCGCCGGGGACCTCCGCGCCTGGCTAGGGTCAGGACCCTAGAGGCCCAGCCGGTCGCGGATCCGGTAGACCAGCACCGAGGGCGCCAGGAACCAGGGATCGCCGGAATAGAGCGGCCGGGTCTGGAAGGCGAGCCCGTCGAAGGCCGTCGCGCCTTGTGCCAGTCCCGCCGCCTGCTGGCCGATCCGCATGCCGAGATAGCCGGCCATGCCGACGCCCGAGCCGCAATAGCCCATCGCGTAATGCAGCCCCTCGTCATTGCCCACATGCATCAGTTCGTCGAACGTATAGGCGACGAAGCCCATCCAGGAATGGGAGACGCGCACGGACGCCAGTTGCGGAAACAGGCGCACGAGTTCGGCATGCAGCTTCACCGCGCTGCGGCGCGGATCGGTCTCCGACAGCGACACCCGGCCGCCGAACAGGATGCGGCGGCGATCCGGCGAGGGGCGGTAGTAATAGACCAGCTTGCGGCTGTCGGAGAGGATGCGGTTCGTCGGCATCACCTCGTCGATCAGCCCGTCCGGCAGCTCTTCCGTCGCAATGACATAGGAGCCGATGGGAATGACCCGGCGCCGGTGAAAGGGGCTGAGCGGCCCGCTATAGCCGTTGGTCGCCAGCACCACGCGCTGCGCCCGCACCTCGCCGCGCGGCGTCATCAGGCGAAAGCCGCCGCTCGCCCGCTCCAGCCGCTCGACCGGACAGCGGGAGACGATGCGCGCGCCGGCCCGCCGGGCAACGCCGAGAAGCCCGGCGTGATAGCGGCCCGGATCGAGGCTGGCATGACGCGGCAGCACCATGCCGCCGTGATAGGCGCGGGTGCCGAGTTCGGCCGGCAGGTCTTCAGGCGAGACCGCATAGGCGCCGGTGTCGAGCACCGGATGCGGGCTCCGGCAGGCCTCCACCATCGCCTGATAGCGCCGCCGCGTATGGGCGCCGTGGAAGCGGCCGCAGACCGAGAAGGCGCAGTCGATGCCCTCGTCCGCGACAAAGCGGGCGACATGGTCGAGCGAGGCCTGGCCCTCCTTGAGGATGGCGACGGCGCGCTCGCGGCCATGGCGCCGCGTCAGGGTGCCGAAGTCCGGCTTCACCGAGGTCGAGATCTGCCCGCCATTGCGGGTGCTGCAACCCCAGCCCGCCGCCTCCGCATCGAGCACCAGGGTCGAGGCGCCGGCGCGGGCGGTGGCAAGTGCCGCATGCAGCCCGGTATAGCCGGCGCCGATCACCGCGATATCGACCTTTGCCGGCAAGGGCTCGGCCTCAGACGGGTCGGCCGGTGCAAGCGGCGCCCCATCCCACCAATAGGGCTGAGGGCGGAAATCGGGCGTGAAGAGATCGCTCATGCGCTGCCCTCCGCGTGATCCTCAAGGATCATGTCTGCTCCCTTTTCGCCGACCATGATCGCCGGCGCATTGGTGTTGCCGGAGGTGACCGTCGGGAAGATCGAGGCGTCCACCACCCGCAACCCGGCAAGGCCGTGGACGCGCAGGCGCGCGTCGACCACGTCGACCGACGGGTCCGGCCCCATGCGGCAAGTGCTCACCGGATGGAACACGGTGCCCGAGCGGGCGCGGATATCGGCGATGAGATCCTCTTCCGATTGCACATGCGGACCGGGGCGGATCTCCGCCTCGATCACCGAGGCGAAGGCGGGCGTTGCCGCCATCTCGCGCAGGAACCGCGCCCCCTCCAGCATTTCCTGCAAGTCGTGATTGGTCGAAAGGTAGTTGGGGTGGATCGCCGGCGGCGCGAACGGATCGGCCGAGCGCAGTTCCAGATGGCCGCGGCTGGTCGGGCGCGTCGGCTGGATGCCGAGCAGGAAGCCGGGGAACGGGTCCGGGCTCATCAAGGGCCGCTTGCCGGGCGGCGCCTTGGTGTAGCTGACCGGCGAGAAGAAGAGCTGCATGTTCGGCCGGGCAAGCTCCGGCCGGGTGCGGAAGAAGCCGCCGCCCTGGTTGACGCCGAGCGACAGCGGCCCGCGCCGCGCCAGCACGTAGCGCAAGCCGTGCCACAGCTTGCCGTGAAGCGGGCCGAGCTGCTGGTTCAGCGTCGGCACCTTCGAGCGGTAAAGATAGTCGAGGCCGAGATGGTCCTGCAGGTGGCGGCCGACACCGGGCAGGTCGTGCAGCACGGCAACGCCCCGTTCCGCCAGCAGCGCGCCCGGCCCGACGCCGGAGAGCTGCAGCAGATGCGGCGAGTTGACCGCCCCGGCGGCAAGGATCACCTCGCGCCCGGCCCGCGCCACATGAAGCCGGCCCTTGCGCCGATACTCGACGCCGACCGCCCGCCGCCCCTCGAACAGGATACGCGTTGCATGGGCACGGGTCTCGACGCGCAGGTTCGCCCGCCCGCGCGCCGGGTGCAGATAGGCGCGCGCCGCCGACATGCGAAAGCCGCCCTTCGCCGTGTTCTGGTAGAGCCCGACGCCCTCCTGGTCGGCGCCGTTGAAGTCGGGATTGCGCGCAAGGCCCGCCTGCTCGCCGGCCGCGAGATAGGTCTGGCAGAGCGGATGCAGGTCGCGCGCCATGGTCGCGACATGCAGCGGCCCCTCGCCGCCGCGCCAGGCATCGGCACCGGCATCGTTGGTCTCCGCCTTGCGGAAATAGGGCAGCACGTCGTCCCAGCCCCAGCCGGGATTGCCCATCGCCTTCCAGTCCTCGAAGTCCTGGTGCTGGCCGCGGATATAGACCATGGCGTTGATCGAGGAGGAGCCGCCGAGCACCTTGCCGCGCGGCCAGTAGGACGGCCGCCCGCCAAGGCCCGGGTCCGGCTCGGTCATGTACATCCAGTTGATGCGCCTGTCGTAGAAGGCCTTGCCGTAGCCGATCGGCACCCAGATCCAGAAGTTGAGGTCGCTGCCGCCGGCCTCCAGCAGCAGGACGCTGTGGCGCCCTCCGGCGCTCAGACGGTCGGCCAGCACGCAGCCGGCCGAGCCGGCACCCACGATGATGAAATCGACGTCGGACATGACGGCAGGACCCGCCTTCAGGTGGTGGACTTGTCCCTTTGCACGGCGATGGAAACCAGCGCCAGCAGCCCGGACCCGAGCATCAGGACGAAGGAGACCGCGTTCAGCACCGGCGTCGAGCCGACCTTCACCATGCGGTCATACATGGTGACCGTCAGCGGCGCTTCGGAGCCGACGAGGAACAGGGTGGTGTTGAAATTCTCGAAGGAGACGAGGAAGGCGACGATGCCGGCGGCGATCATCGCCGGGCGCAGGAAGGGCAGCGTCACCGTGGCCAGCACCCGCGCCCGGCTGGCGCCGAGATTGAGCGCCGCTTCCTCCATGGCGATGTCGAATTTCCGCAGCCGCGCGATGATCACCAGCGAGGTGATCGTGGTGATGAAGGAGAACTGGCCGAGCACGACAAGGGCGATGCCCGGCCGCAGGATGGAGAGCTCGATGCCGGTCGCCCGCTCGATGGAATTGGCGACCGTGCTCGCCAGCACCAGGATCGAGATGCCGAGGATGACGCCGGGAATGACCAGCGGCAGCACCATGACGATATAGAGCGCGTTCTTGCCCCTGAACGTGCCGCGCACGAACAGGAAGGCGTTGCAGGTGCCGACAAAGACCGAGAGCAGCGACACGAACGAGGCGATGACGAAGGAATAATACAGCCCGCGCAGCAGCCGGCGGTCGTGGAACATGCCGAGCTTCGGCTCGCTGTCGGAGAAGAACCAGTCCAGCGTGAAGCCCTGCCAGGGGAGCGCGGGAAACAGGGAATCGTTGAAGGCGAAGGTGCCGGCGGCGACCAGCGGCGCCGCCAGGAAGACGAAGAAGGCCGCGAGATACAGCCGGTAGCCGATCAGGAACAGGCCGGAGCGGGAGGTGTCGATCATCGTCTCAGCTCCGCGCCACGGTGCTGGCCAGGGTCTGGCCGGAGAGCTTCAACCCGATCCACACGACAAGCGAGGTGAAGGCGAGCAGCAGGAAGCCGAAGGCGGCGCCCGACTCCCAATTGTAGCGGGTGATGAACTGGTCGTAGATCTGCTCGGTGAACCAGCTCGAATTCTTGCCGCCGAGCAGGATCGGCGTCAGGTAGCTGCCGGCCGTCAACATGAAGGTGACGATGCAGCCCGAGACGATGCCCGGCATCGCGTAAGGAATGATGATCCGCCGCAGCACGGTGAAGCCGCTGCCGCCGAGATTGTAACCGGCCTCGATCATCGCATTGTCCATGCCGTCGAGGGTGGAGACCAGCGGCACGATCATGAACAGGATCACCGTATAGACGAGGCCCATCACCACGGTGGCGTCGGTGTAGAGAAACTCCACCGGCCCGCCGGCCAGCCCGCTCCATTGCAGCAGCGTCGAGACGACGCCGGTCTCGCGCAGCAGCAGGATCCAGCCGAAGGCACGGATCAGATCG
This sequence comes from Stappia sp. TSB10P1A, assembly GCF_900185725.1. Lineage (GTDB taxonomy): Bacteria > Pseudomonadota > Alphaproteobacteria > Rhizobiales > Stappiaceae > Stappia. The sequence continues at coordinate 132,443 of NZ_FYAU01000026.1, forward strand.
CTGACCCACAGCGGAATGAGGATGATCAGGAACAGCGCGCCGCGGGTGCGGTGGCCGGCGATCTTGGCGATGTAATAGGCGACCGGAAAGCCGATCAGCAGCGCCAGCACGGTGACCAGCAGCGACATCGAGCCGGTGCGCATCAACGTGTTCCAGTAGATCGGCTCCTGGGCGAAGGCGATGTAGTTGCCCAGCCCGTATTCGTAGACGCGCGGCGCCACCTTCTCGCGCAGCGACAGGACGATCATGCCCATGTGCGGCAGCGCGATCAGCAGCACGATCCACAGGGTGAAGGGCGCGAACAGCAGGATCAGCGACAGGCGCCGGATGTCGCGGCCGCTGCTCATGCCGAGGCCCCGGCCGCGACTTCCGCGGCAAAGCAGCGGGTCTGGGCGCGCGGCCAGGTCAGCCGCACCGCCTCGCCGGGGCGCAGGTCCCCGGCCCCGCCGGTCAAGGTCACGTCCGCCTCGATCAGGCAGTCCCGCGGCCCGCGCACCAGCACCCGGCTGTTGGCGCCGTTGAACAGCAGGCTGTCGACCGCGCCCTCAAGCACATTGTCGCCCTCGGCCGGGACCGCCGATCCCGCCTGCGCCAGCCGCTCGGCATGGACGAATTCGGGCCGCACGAAGAGCTCCACCCGGCCATGGTCGGCGAGCGGCGCGCGGCCCGCCACCGTGCCGACCAGCACCAGCCCGTCGCCGGTCTCCACCTTGACCTCGTCGCCGGAGCGCGACAGCACGCGGGCGGACCAGCGGTTGCTGTCGCCGACGAAGCCGGCGACGAAGGCGGTGTCCGGGTTGTGGTAAAGCGCCTGCGGGGTGCCGATCTGGTCGAAGCGGCCATTGTTCATGATCGCCACATAGTCCGACATCACCAGCGCCTCGGACTGGTCGTGGGTGATGTAGATGAAGGTGGTGTTGAACTGGTGCTGCAGCAGCTTCAGCTCGATCTTCATCGCCTCGCGCAGCTTGAGATCGAGCGCGCCGAGCGGCTCGTCGAGCAGCAGCACGTCCGGGTCGAGCACCATGCAGCGGGCGATGGCGATGCGCTGCTTCTGGCCGCCGGAAAGCTGGTGGATCTCGCGGTTCGCCACGTCCGGCAGGGCGATGCGCTGGAGCACGTCCTTGACCTTGCGGTCGATCTCGGCCTTGCCCACCCGCTGGCAGCGCAGGCCATAGGCGATGTTCTCGTAGACATTCATCATCGGGAACAGCGCCAGGTGCTGGAACACCATCTTGACGTTGCGCCGGTTCGGCGGCGTCTTCAGCACCGACTTGCCCTTGATGCGGATGTCGCCGGCGGACGGTTCCTCGAAGCCGGCGATCATGCGCATCAACGTCGTCTTGCCGCAGCCCGACGGCCCGAGGATCGAGAAGAAGCAGCCCGAGGGGATCTCGAAGCTGACGTCGCGCACCGCGCGCACCGAGCCGTAGGACTTGGAGACGCCGAGACATTCCAGGTCGTTGATGGCGAGGTCATTGACGGCAGGGTCGTTGGTGGCGAGGTCGTGGATGGCTGTCATTGCGCGGGGCTCGCTCGCGGGGGCTCGGGCGGGCCACCCGCGAGGGGGCGGCACCACGGATCATCGGCAGGGTGGATCGGCGGGACCGGCCCGGCAAGGCGTTTCGGCGCGGCCGGCAGGATCCGGCGCGGCGGGCGCGCCGGATCGCGGTCGTCGGCCGGGCCCTCACGTCGGAGGGCGCCCCGTCAGTTGGACGTCGCCGCCTGGATCTTCTCCAGGGTCTTGCCTTCCATGTCCTCGACGCCGGGAGGAATGTTGGCGAAGAACTTGAGGTTGTCGATGTCGGCCGGCGTGAACGCCGCCTTCACCGCCGCCTGCTTGTCCGCCGGCAGCAGCTCCTGCGCCCCCTTGATCGAGGCGAGCGCGCCGGTGCTGGCCGACATCATCGTCACGATCTCCGGCTGCAGCACGAAGTTGATCCACTTGTAGGCGGCCTCGTCCGCCGCGCCCTTGCGCGGGATCGCGAACGTGTCGATCCAGGCGAGCGCGCCGGTCTCCGGCGGCACGAAGACGATGTTCTGGTTCTCGCTGTAGAGCTTGAAGGCGGTCGAGTCCCAGGTCTCCGAGGCGACGATCTCGCCCGACAGCATCATCGCCGAGAGGTCGTCGCCGCCCTTCCAATAGGCCTTGATGTTGTCCTTGCAGGTGATCAGCTTGTCGGCGACCTTGTCGAGCAGTTCCTGGTACTTGCCGAGATCCGCATAGGTCGCGAACGGGTCCTCGCCCATGGCGAAGGCGGTGCCGAGCAGGATGGTGCGGCGCAGCCGCATCGAGGTCCGGCCCTTGTATTGCGGGTCGCACAGGTCGGCCCAGCTCTTCAGGTCCGGCGCCTTGGTCTTGTCGACCATCAGGCCCGAAGTGCCCCACTGATGCGGCACCGCATAGACATTGCCGTCGATGGTGGTGTTGGCCTTGACGCCGTCGAGCAGCTTCGGCTCCATGTTCGACGTGTCGATCTTCGACAGATCAAGCGGCTTGTAGATGTCGTATTCCATCTGCACCGCATAGATGCGGTCATGGCTCGGCTGGGCGAGATCGAAGCCGGCGCCGCCCGTCGCCCGCAGCTTGGCGATCATTTCCTCATTGTTGGAGAAGGTCACCTCGACCTTGATGTCCGGATATTTCTCCTCGAACAGCCGGATCACCTCTTCCGGCGCGTAGGATCCCCAGGTCAGCAGGCGCAGCGTCTCGGCGCTGGCCACCCCCGAGACGAGGGTGGCGACCAGCGCCCCCGCCAGTGTTGCTTTCAAACGCATGTCCAGGACCTCCCGTTGAAACCGCGTGGTGCGGAGGCCGCCTCTGTTTTTCGGCCACCGGCAAAAAGCTTAGAGAGGTATTGGCCTGTGTCATATATCCATTATCGAGTTTTGGAGAGGTCCAATTTGCCGATCCGCCCCCGCCTCATCCGGCGCCCGGAAACCCCGACAGCGCCTCGGCCGCGCGGCGGATCTCCAGCGGCGTGGCGCTGCCGAAACCGAGCACCACCCCGCGCGCGGCGATCGGCGTCAGGCAGTAGCGGCCGATCGGCGCCATGACGACGCCGCGCGCGCCCGCGAAGGCCACCGCCCGCTCCTCGCTGGCGCCCGGCGGCAGCAGGCCGATGGTGTGGAAGCCGCCGGAGGTCGGCTGCACGTCGAGCCGGCCGGCAAACGGCGCGAAGGCTGTGACCAGCGCCGCGTGCCGCTCCTCGTAGACCTGCCGCATCGCCCGGATATGCGTGGCGAACAGCCCCTCCTCCATGAAGTCCGCGATGATCGCCTGCGGCGCCGTCGGCACGCCGCTGAGCCAGGAGACGCTCATCTGCGAGAAGGTCTCGACCAGCCCCTTCGGCGACAGGATGAAGCCGACGCGCAGCGAGGGAAACAGCGACTTGGAGAAGGTGCCGACATAGATCACCCGTTCCTGGGTGTCGATGCTCTTGAGCGGCGGCTGCGGCGGGTTGGAATAAGTGAACTCGCCGTCGTAATCGTCCTCCACGATCAGCGCGTCGCTGTCCTCCGCCGCCTGCAACAGCTCCAGCCGGCGGGCAAGGCTCATCACATGGCCGAGCGGCTGCTGATGCGAGGGCGTGACGAAGGCAAGGCGGAAATGCGGGGCGCGGTCGAGCCCGTCGGCGACCACCAGCCCCTGGTCGTCGATGGCGACCGGCACCAGATCCGCGCCATTGGCGACGAGGGCATTGCGCGCGCCGATGGCGCCGGGATTCTCGAACCACACCCGGTCGCCCGGATTGAGCAGCAGGCTGCTGATCAGCGAGAAGGCCTGCTGCGCGCCGCCAACCACGAAGATCTGCTCCGGATCGCATTTGATGCCGCGCAGCGCGTTGAGATGGGTGGCGATCGCCGCGCGCAGCCGCGGCAGGCCGAACGGGTCGCCATAGCCCATCACCTCCTGCCGCTCGGCGCGCCAGTGGCGGGCCGACAGCCGTGCCCAATGCGCCATCGGAAAGGCGTCGAGCGCCGGCAGCGCCGTGACGAAGGGCAGCATGCGATGCGGCAGGCGGCCGCGCGGGGCGAAATGCCGGGTGGCATGGCGGCTGGCATGGGACAGGCGCGGCTGGGCGACGACGCCGCGCTCGTCGCTGCCCGCCGGCCGGGCGACGCGCTGGCCCTGCAGCGCGGTCGCCACATAGGTGCCCGCCCCCACCCGCGCCTCCAGCAGGCCCTCGGCGATCAGCCGGTCGATGGCATTGCTCACCGTGGTGCGCGACAGGTCGAGTTCGGCGGCCAGCGTGCGGCTCGCCGGCAGCCGCTCCCCCGCCTTGACCCCGCCGGTGAGGATGATGTCGCGCAGCGCCATGTAGAGCTGGACGCTGATCCCGCGCCCGGCCGAGCGGTCGATGCGGATCGAGGAGAGCAGCGCTCCCGCCTGTGTCTTCATGCCCGCGTCCTCTTCCGCGACCCGATCCGCGAGCGCGTGCTCGCCAAATTGGACCGGCCAAATCCTCAAAATGGACCTTATCTCCAAGCCAATCGACAATAAAGTGCGAGGCGCAACAGACCGCCTGCCGGCCGCCCGTTCCCCGAGGACTTCCATGAAGATTGCCAGGATCGAGAGTTTCACCGACCGTTTCGTCTGCTTCGTGCGGGTGACGACGGACAGCGGCGCCAGCGGCTGGGGCCAGGTCGCCCCCTACAATGCCGACATCACCGCGCAGGTGCTGCACCGGCAGGTCGCCCCGCATGCGCTGGGAGCGGATGCGCTCGACATTGCCGGCCTTGTCGACATCATCCCCGAGCGCGAGCACAAGTTTCCCGGCTCCTATGTCTCGCGCGCCATCGGCGGGCTCGACACCGCGCTGTGGGACCTGCGCGGCAAGCTGGAGGGCAAGCCGGTCTGCGCGCTGATCGGCGGCACGCCGGGCCGCATCCGCACCTATGCCTCGTCGATGAAGCGCGACATCACCCCCGCCGACGAGGCCGAGCGGTTCCTGCGGCTGCGCGACCGTTTCGGCTTCGATGCCTTCAAGTTCCGCGTCGGCGCCGAGTGCGGCCGCGACATCGACGAATGGCCGGGCCGCACCGAGGAGATCGTGCCGACGATCCGCAAGGCGCTCGGCGACGGGGCGACGCTGCTGGTCGATGCCAATTCCGGCTTCTCGCCGGCGCGTGCCATCGAGGTCGGCCACATGCTTCAGGACAATGGCGTCGTCCACTACGAGGAGCCCTGCCCCTATTGGAACTACGAGCAGACCCGCCAGGTGCGCGAGGCGCTGGATCTCGATGTCACGGGCGGCGAACAGGACTGCTCGCTGGTCGACTGGCGGCGGATGATCGAGGGCCATGTGGTCGACGTCATCCAGCCGGACATCTGCTATCTCGGCGGGCTGCTGCGCACGCTGAAAGTGGCGGAGATCGCCGCCGTGAACGGCATCCCCTGCACGCCGCATGCGGCGAACCTTTCGCTCGTTACGCTGTTCACCATGCATATGCTGCGGGCGATCCCCAATGCCGGCCCCTATCTGGAATTCTCCATCGAGGGCGAGGACTATTATCCCTGGCAGGAGGGGCTGTTCGTCGCCTCGCCCTATACGATCACCGAGGGCCATGCGGAAGTGACCGACGCGCCCGGCTGGGGCGCGGACATCTCTCCCGAATGGCTGGCGAAAAGCAGCTATCAGGACAGCCGGCTGGAGACATGACGATGACCACAAGCGACCTTCTCGGCGAGGTGAAGCGTACCGGCACCCTGCCCGGCCTGCCGGACGGGCTCTATCTCGACGGCAGCTTTCAGGCCGCGCGCGCAGGCCGGCGGATGGAGAGCTTCGATCCGGGCACCGGCGAGGCCTTCGCCGAGTTCGCAAGGGGCGATGCGGCGGATGTCGAGGCGGCGGTGGCAAGCGCCGCCCACGCCTTCAAGAGCGTGTGGCGCGACACCGCCCCGGCCGCGCGCGGCCGCATCCTGGCGCGCGCCGCGCAGATGATCCTCGCCGAGGGCGAACGGCTCGCCATCGCCGAATGCCTCGACAGCGGCAAGCGGCTCAGCGAGGCCGAGGGCGATGTGCGCGGGGCCGCACGCGCCTTCGAATATTACGCCGGCGCCTGCGACAAGCTGGAGGGGCGCAGCTTCCCGCTCGGGCCCGACTATCTCGGCTATTCGCTGGCCGAGCCGGTCGGCGTCGCCGCCCATATCATCCCCTGGAACTATCCGCTGTCGACGGCCGCGCGCGGGTTCGCCCCCGCCCTTGCCGCCGGTTGCACGGTGGTCGCCAAGCCGGCGGAGCAGACGCCCTTCACCGCGCTGATGCTGGCCGATATCCTGACCCGCGCCGGCCTGCCCGCCGGCGTCTGCAACGTCGTCACCGGCACCGGCGCGGAGGCCGGGGCACCGCTGGTCGCCCACCCGCTGGTCGATCACATCACCTTCACCGGCTCGGTCGCGACCGGAAAGAACGTGATGAAATCGGCCGCCGATCACGTCACCCGGGTGGTGCTTGAACTCGGCGGCAAGTCGCCGGTGATCGTGCTGGACGACTGCGACCGCGAGCAGGCGCTGGACGGGGTGATGGGCGCGATCTTCGAGAATGCCGGGCAGATCTGTTCGGCCGGCTCGCGCCTCGTGATCCAGCGCGGCATCGCCGACGGCTTCCTTGCGGAACTCGTCGCGCGCACGCGCCGGCTGACGCTGGGCCACGGCTTACGCAACCCGGACATGGGGCCGGTCAACTCGGCCGAGCACCTTGCCAAGATCGCCGGTTTCCTCGACCGGGCACGGGCGCGCGGAGCCGAGATCCTGACCGGCGGCGGCACCGCCACCGATCCGCAGACCGGCAAGGGCTGGTTCTTCGAGCCGACCATCGTCGCGGACCGCCCCGCCGCCGACGAACTGGTGCAGGAGGAGATCTTCGGCCCGGTGCTGACCGTGCAACTGGCGGACGATGCCGACCACGCGCTGGAGCTCGCCAACGGCACGCCCTTCGGCCTCGTCGCCGGCATCTACACCCGCGACCACGGCACGGCGCATCGCCTGGCCCGCCGGCTCGACGCGGGCCAGGTCTATATCAACGAGTATTTCGCCGGCGGCATCGAGGTGCCGTTCGGCGGCACCAAGCTCTCCGGCTTCGGCCGCGAGAAGGGGCTGGAGGGCCTCCTCGGCTATTGCCGGACCAAGAGCGTCGCCGCGAGGCTGTGAGCCTTGCAGCTCAGACGCCGAGGAACGGGTAGGGTCCGTCGAAGCGGCCGACCGGGATCCAGTGGCTGAGCAGAACGCCGCCGCGCAGCTCGTGCAGCATCATCGCGCCCGGCTCCACCGTCAGGCTGTTGCCGGCATCGGCGCGCTGGTCCAGCGTCACCGCATGCGAAGTGCCGGGGCAGACCTGGCAGATGCGCCCGTCGACAAGACCGGCGATGGACCGGTGCAGGTGACCGCAGACGATGCGCACCTCACCGCGATAGCCGGCGATCGCGGCCCGCAACTCGCGCGCATTGTGCAGGTTGTTGGCGTCCATCGCGGCGATGCCCGAGGCGATCGGCGGATGGTGCAGGCCGAGCAGTACCGGCTTGTCGCCGAGGCTGGCGAGACGCGCCGACAGGCGGGCGAGGCTCTCCGCCGCCAGCGCCCCATGCGGCCGCCCCTCGACCAGCGTGTCGAGGCAGATCACCGCGAGATCGTCGAACTCGGCCTCCCAGTCGATGGGCCCGCCCGCCGGCATCCAGCCGCTGGCGGCAAGGCTCTCGCGCATCGGCTCGCGGGCATCGTGATTGCCCGGCACCGCGCGCCAGGGCAGGTGCAGCGGCGCCATGATCTCCTGGAAGCGGCGGTACTCCTCACCCGTGCCGTGCTCGGTCACGTCGCCGGTGACGATGACCATGTCGACCGGGCCGATGGCCGGCAGCCAGCGGTTGATGGTGGCGACCGTCTCGGCGAGCGCTGCGGCGGTGTCGACCTTCTCATAGGCGAGCTGGCCTTCCGGAACGATATGGATGTCTGAAATCTGGATGATCTTGGTCATGCGAAAAACAAGGCCCTGAGCTGGGAGTTACGAGCGGTCCTGGGGCAGGACGAGAAGGTCGCCGGCATCGATGCGCAGGCGCACGCTGTCGCCCGGACGCGGCGCCTGCCGGCCCGGATGGGTGGCGAACAGCGTCTCGCCCGTGACGCCGGCAAGGCCGATGCGGTAGTGGCCGCCGGAAAAGGCGACGGTCTCGACCGTGCCCGACAGCGGGCCCGCCTCGTCGAGATGCACGTCCTCGGCGCGCACGAAGACCTCGGCGTCGGAGGTGCCGGCCGCAAGCGGCAGGCGGCCGCCGGGCAGGATCAGGTGGCCGTCGGCGATGGTACCGGGGAGCGGCATCGCATTGCCGATGAAGCGGGCGACGAAGGACGAGACCGGCTCGCGGTAGAGCTCCTCCGGCCGGCCGACCTGCTGCATCACCCCCTGCGACATGACGGCGATGCGGTCGGCGATCGCCAGCGCCTCGGCCTGGTCATGGGTGACGAAGACGGCGGTGATGCGGAACTGCCGCAGCATGGCGGCAAGCTCGTCGCGCAGGCTGTCGCGCAGCGCCGCGTCCAGCGCCGACAGCGGCTCGTCGAGCAGCAGGATGCGCGGGCGCGGCGCCATGGCGCGGGCGAGCGCCACGCGCTGACGCTGGCCGCCGGACAGCGCGGTGACCGCCCGCTCGGCATAGTCGCCGAGCCGGCACAGGGCCAGCACCTCGTCGACGCGCTGCTCGCGCTCGGCCCTCGGCACCTTCCGCACCTTGAGGCCGTAGCCGATATTGGCCCGGACCGACATGTTGGGGAACAGGGCGTAGGACTGGAACACCATGCCGACATTGCGGCGCTCGACGGCAAGACGGGTCACGTCCTCGTCGTCGAAGCGCACTTGCGTGCCGGCGTCCGGCGTCTCCAGCCCGGCGATGATGCGCAGCAGCGTGGTCTTGCCGCAGCCCGAGGGGCCGAGCAGCGACAGGATCTCGCCCTCGCCGACGGTGAGGTCGGTCGGCAGCAGGGCGCGGGTGCCGTCGGGATAGGTCTTGCTGGCGTTGCGGATGGTCAGCGTCATCGGGAAATCCTCTGTGCCCTGTCGGTGGCCCACTGCATCGCCATCAGCAGCGGCACGATCATCACGAAGAAGACCAGCGTGTAGGCCGAGGCGATCTCCAGGCGCATCGAGGCGTAGCTGTCGGCAAGGCCCACGGGCAGCGTCTTCAGATAGGGGGTGTGCAGCATCCAGGTCAGGTTGAACTCGCCGATCGACAGCGTGACCACGGTCAGCGCGCCGGCGAGAATGCCCGGCATGGCATTGGGCACGACGATGGTGCGGAAGCGCGTCACCGTCGAAGCGCCCAGCGTCGCGGCGCTCTCCTCCAGCGATTTCAGGTCCATCGCCATCAGCACGGCCAGCACCGAGCGCACCATGAAGGGCAGCGTGTAGAGCACGTGGCCGACCAGGATGAAGGTCCAGGAGGTGCGGAAGCCGGTCATCGAGCCGTAGAGCTGCAAAAGCGCCAGCGCCAGGGCAAGGCCCGGCACCGCCAGCGGCAGCGAGATGAACTCCTCGAGGATGCGCGACAGGCGGCCGGGGTTCTTGGCCAGCGCATAGGCCGCCGGCACGCCGATCACCAGCGTCACGCCAAGGCAGGCGACCGCAAGGCCCATCGACAGCAGGATACTGTCGGCATAGAGCCGCCAGACCTCGCCGACCCAGCGCAGGGTGAAGCCCGAGGACAGGCCGCGGAAATAGTTGACGGTGAGACCGGCAAGGATCGACTGGATCGCCGGAACGATGAGGAAGGCCGCCGTCAGCAGGGTGACGGCAAGCTGCAGGAGGCGGGGAAGGGTCAGGCGCATCGCATCAGCCCCCCGCCGCGACGGTGGCACCGGCGAAACTGCGCGCCAGCAGCAACAGCACCCAGGTGGCAAGGCCGAGCAGCACGGACAGGGCCGCCGCCATGGCGATGTTCGCCGACAGGGTGAACTCGGTGTAGATCACCATCGGCAGCACGTCGATATCGGTCGCCAGCGTGAAGGCGGTGCCGAAGGCGCCCATGGCGGTGGCGAAGGCGATCGCCCCGGCGGCGACCAGCGAGGGCGCAAGACCCGGCAGGATCACGTCGAAGACGACACGGTAGGGCGAGGCGCCGAGCGTGCGCGCGGCTTCCTCCAGCGCCGGATCGAGCTTCTCCGTCGCCGCCATCACCGTCAGCAGCACGCGCGGGATCGAGAAGTAGAGATAGCCGAGGAACAGGCCGAGCAGCGAATAGGCGAAGACCACATGGCCCGGCAGCAGCGTGTTGAACAGGCCCTGGCGTCCGCCCAGCAGGATGATCAGGAAGCCGACCACCACACCGGGAAAGGCGAGCGGCAGCGTCAGCACCGACAGCAGCGCGCCGCGGCCGGGGAAGCGGTTGCGGGCGAGGAACAGCCCCGCCGTCGTCGAGATGGCGAGCGCCACGACGCTCACCGCCAGCGAGACGAGCACCGTCTGCAGCAGGGTCTGGAGATAGCGCGGCGTCTGCAGGATCTGCAGATAGATGCCCCAGCCCTCGGTCCCCTCGCTCGAGGCCATTACCAGCCGCACCAGGGGCAGGGCGAGAAAGGCGAGCGAGAAGACGGCGAGCGGCAGCAGGCACAGGCCGATGAAGGTCCGGTTGGCCATGGCGATCCTTCGTCATGTTCGTCGGGGGTGGTCCCGCGGGGCGTGGGCATTGTGGCGAAGGCGGGCGCGCGGCGAGGCGCGCCCGCCCCCGGAGGACGGCGGCGTTACTTGACTTCGTTCAGGTAACGCTCGCCGAACATGGCCTGCGCCTTTTCCATCTCGGCATAGTCGACCGCGACGGCCCGCTCGTAATCGGAGGCGGGCAGGAACTTCGCCGCGACCTCGGCCGGCAGCTCGACCGGACGGGCCGGCTGCAGATAGGCGTTGGTCCAGATCGCCTGACCTTCGTCGGAGAGGACGAAGTCGAGCACCTTCTTGCCCGTCTCCTCATGCGGCGCGCCGGCGACCAGGCCCATCACGTAAGGAACGCGGACCGAGCCCTCGCAGGGCAGGACGAACTCGAAATTGCCGTCCTCCTCGTATTTGCCGCGATAGGCGTTGAAGTCGTAGTCGAACAGGATCGGGATCTCGCCGGAGACGACGCGGGCGAAGGAGGTCTGCTTGGGGACCATCGGCGCGTTCTGCGCCAGCTCCTTGAAGAACTCGATCGCCGGATCGAAATTCGTCAGGTCGCCGCCGAAGGCAAGGTTCACGGCCACCGCGCCGGCATAGCCGACAAAGGCCGAGGACGGGTCGAGATAGCCGACCATACCGCGATATTCCGGCTTCTTCAGGTCGGCGAAGCACTGCGGCACCGGCGCGCCGGCCAGCGCGTCGACATTGACGAAAAGGCCGAGCGTGCCGTAGTGGACCGCGAACCAGCGCCCTTCCGGATCCTTCAGCCCGTCGGGGATCTCGTCGAAGCCGGCCGGCTTGTACGGCGTGACGACGCCCTCGTTGCCGGCCTTGATGCCGGTGGTGACGCCGAAATAGGCGACGTCGGCGACCGGGCTCGCCCGCTCCGCCAGCAACTGGCTGAGGGCCTGGCCCGAGTTCTTGTTGTCATGCGGCATCTTGACGCCGAGCTTCTCGTCGATCGCCTTCAGCATCGAGGCCCAGTCGGCCCATTGCGGCGGACAATTGTAGCAGACGGCGTCCTCGGCCTTTGCCGGCAAAATGGCGGCCATTGTCATTGCGGTTGCAACAAGCATATGTTTCACGGTGGTGACTCCTGCGGTTACGTAGCTCGGGTTACTGTCTCGGCGGCGGAGAAGTTGCCGCTTCTCCGCCGTCCATACTCTCCGGCGCCGGCGGCCCCAGACTGCCGCCCCGCCGGAAACTGAAAGTCCTGGCCGGATCCGGCCCCGCCGGCGGCGTCTCGCCGGCAAGCCGCGCCAGGACGGTTCGTGCCGCCCCCTCGCCCATCGCCCGCGGATCGGTCACCACGGTGGCAAGGTTAGGCTCCACCATCAGGCCGGTCGCGATGCCGTCGAAGCCGACGATCGACAGATCCTGCGGGATGCGCCTGCCAAGACCGCGGGCCGCCTGCATGGCCGCGAGCGCCAGATAGTCGTTCGAGGCGAAAATGCCGGTGATGTCGCGGTTGGCGGACAAGAGCGCGCGCAGCAGCTCCAGGAGCTGGCCCTCCTGCTCGGCGATCTCCAAGAGCACCGGCTGCGCCATGCCGAGCGCCGCGCAGGCCTCGGCGAAGCCCTCGAAGCGCTCGCGCGAGCGGTCCGAGCGGCCGAACTCCAGCGCCAGGAAACCGGTATGCCGGTGCCCGAGGGCGGCGAACTCGCCGGCGACCCTCGCCGCCGCCGCCCGGTTGTCGACCGACCAGGCGGGAAAGCCCCGGCAGGCCCGGTTGTAGACCAGCGCGCAGGGCACGCCCCGCGCCCGCACCTGCTCCAGCCCCTCGCTGTCCTCGACATTGCTGACCGTGACGATCAGCCCGTCGACCTGCTTGGCGAGCAGGGTGCGAATCGCCCGGCTCTCCAGCTCGGGATCGTAGTCGGAACAGGCGAGGATGAGCTGATAGCCGGCGCGGTTGGCCTCCGCCTGCGCCGCCTGCACCACATCGGCGAACACCGGATTGGCGAGCGAGGGCACGACGCAGCCGAGGGTGCGGGTGGTGCTGCTCTGCAGCGAGCGCCCGAGATCGCTGAATTCGAAGCCGAGTTCGGCGGCGGCGGCAAGCACCTTCCGGCGCGTCTTCTCGCTGGCCGGCCCCCGACCATTGAGGACGCGGCTGGCCGTCGCGACGCCGCAAGCGGCGCGCTCTGCCACATCCTTGATCGTCGGTGGTCGAATTTTCACCAGTCCCTCCCAAGCCGGCTACGGACAGTAGAATACCGCCGAAATCCGAAAATGGAAACGTTTCCATTTTCATTTACACCGGGTCGATGTCAGTTTGATGAAGGCAGCCCCTGCCCAAGGGAGAGGCAGAGCGGCACGCGGCAAGCGCCCGCGCGGCGATGGCGCCTGCCCGATCAAGGCCTTGGCGGATTTCCGGAGGGCGGATGCCGGAGCCCGCCTAGGATCAGGACCCTGGCCTGCGGCGCCAAAAAAATGGCGCCGTCCGGGGACGGCGCCATCATCCGGGTCTGTCGTCAGTGTCGTCCGGCGAAAGACGCCGAGCCTCAGCGGGTCAGAACCACCCCCTGGCCCGGCACCACGCGCAAGGCAACCTCGGTGCCGGCGGCGCGCCGATCGCCGCCGCGCCGGTGCACCTCGTCGACCAGCAGCGACCGCCCGCCCACCTCGACGAAGTAGCGGATCGTGTCGCCGAGGAACTCGCTGCCGGCAATCGTGCCGGCAAGCTCGCCGCCGCCGTCATCGGCGAATTCCAGTCCGCGCGGCCGCAGCACGAAGCTCGCCTCGCCCTCACCATGCGATCCCTGCAAGGGGATCGCCGAGCGCTCGTCGAGCACGAAGCGGCAGGCGCCGTCCCGCACGATCACCCGGCCGTCGAGGATGTTGGCGGTGCCGAGGAACCGGGCGACGAAGCTGTTGGCCGGCTGGTCATAGACATGGTCCGGCTCGCCGACCTGCTGCACCACGCCGTCCGACAGAACCGCGATCCGGTCGCAGATCGTGTTGGCTTCCTCCTGGTCGTGGGTGACGAAGATCGTGGTGATGCCGAGCCGCCGCTGCAGCGCCAGCAGGTCCTGGCGCATCTGGACGCGCAGGTTGGCGTCGAGATTGGACAGCGGCTCGTCGAGCAGCAGCACCTTCGGCTCGATCACCACGGTGCGGGCCAGCGCCACGCGCTGCTGCTGGCCGCCCGAAAGCTGGGACGGGTAGCGGTCGGCATAGGCGTCGAGCCCGACCAGTTCCAGCGCCTCGCGCACCCGGCGGCGGATCTCCTCCGCCGGGCGCCGCCGCTCCTCCAGCCCATAGGCAACGTTCTGGCGAACGGTCATGTGCGGCCACAGCGCATAGCTCTGGAACACCATGCCGACATCGCGCTTCCACGGCTGCAAGCCGATGACGTTGCGCTCGCCGAGCAGGATCTCGCCGCTGGGCCGTGGCCCGAAGCCGGCGATCGCCCGCAGCAGCGTCGACTTGCCGGAGCCGGAGGGGCCGAGGAAGGCGAAGAACTCGCCGGCGCCGATATCGAGGTCGATGCCCTTCAGCACCTTGGTGGTGCCGAAGGACAGGGTCAGGTTGCGGATGCGGATCGGCGTCGCCTCGCCCATCGCAAGGGGCTGACCGCTGGTTTCAATCGCTTGAAGCATGGCTGTGCTCCCTGTCAATGCGAGCCGGCGGACGCGGATTGCTCCCGTCGCGCCTTCTCAACGAGGTGTTGGGCGAAGTAGGTGGCAAGGCCGACGATCACGACCGTGATCACGCCGAGGGCCGCACCGGGACCGCGTCCCGCCGCCGACTGCATGAACAGGTAGAGGCCGTAGGCGAGCGGCGCGTCGCTTTCCCGCGCCACCAGCATGATCGTCGCCGACAGTTCGACGGCGGCGGTGGCGAAGCTGGTGACGAAGCCGGCGACGAGACCGGCCGCCATCAGCGGCAGCACGATCCTGCGCACCGTGCGCACCTTCGGGGCGCCGAGGTTTTCCGAGGCCTCCTCCAGCGACGGGCTCACCTGTTGCAGCGCCGCCGAACAGGAGCGCAGCGCGTATGGCAGCCGCCGTGTCGCCAGCGCGATGACGATGATGCCCCACCAGGTGGCGAGCGGCGCGCCGGTGAACGGCATGTCGACGCTGTAGAACAGGCGCAGATAGCCGATGCCGAGCACGACGCCGGGCACCGCCAGCGCCGCCATGGCGATATAGTCCAGCCACTTGCGCCCGATCAGCGTCGTGCGCGCGGCGAGATAGGCAATGGCGGTGCCGAGCAGCACGTCGATCAGCGCGGCGATGCCGGCATAGATCAGGGTGTTCTTGATGAAGGGCCAGGCCTTGTTGACCGCCACCACGTAATGCTCGGTGGTGAAGCCGTCCGGCAGCACCGAGAACGACCACACCGTGCCGAGCGACAGCAGCAGCAGGCCGATATGCGGCGCCAGCACGATGGCCAGCAGCGCCAGCACCACGAGATAGCAGCCCGCCGTCTCCAGCGCCCCGAGATCCCGCTTGGACAGGCCGCCACCGCCCTTCTGCGTGGTGGAATAGTCCTTGCCGCGCATCGCGCTGATCGACACCCACATGGCGAAGATCGAACAGACGATGAGGATCACCGAGATCACGTAGCCCATCGGATCGGAGATGCCGACCGAGGAGATGCGCAGATAAGCCTGCGGCGCCAGCATGGTGTTGACGTTGAGCAGCAGGGGCGTGCCGAGATCGTCGAACACCTTGACGAAGACCAGCGAGGCGCCGGCGATATAGCCGGGCATGGCCAGCGGCAGGACGATGCGGCGGAACAGCCGCATGCCGTGCGAGCCGAGCATCTGCGCGGATTCCTCCATCGACCGGTCGATGTTGCGCAGGCTCGCCGACAGATTGATCAGGATGAAGGGAAAGTAGTGGATCGACTGGACGAGGATCACCCCGTTCAGCCCCTCCATGAAGGGGATGGTGATGCCGAACCAGTCGCGCAGCAGCAGGTTGACGCTGCCATTGGCGCCGAACAGCAACTGCATCGCCACCGCGCCGATGAAGGGCGGCATGATCAGCGGCACGAAGCCGAGCGTCTGGATCAGCACCGCGCCGCGGAAGTTGAAGCGCGAGGTGATATAGGCGAGCGGCAGCGCGAAGACGGTGGCGAGCACCACCGACATCGCCGCCACGTAGAAGGAATTGTAGAAGGCTTCCCGGAACAGGGCGCTGCGGAAGAAGTCCATGAAATTGGCGAGCGTCAGCTCGCCGCTGCCCGGATCGGTGAAGGCGACATAGATCACCATCGCCACCGGCAGGATCAGGAAGGCGACAAGGAAGAGCAGGATACCGAGCGCCGCCGTCAGCGGCCCCCAGGATATGCGCTGCCCGAAACTTGCACGCGGAAGGGCGGTCGACAGCGCGGCCATGCGCGGTCCTCCTCATCAACGAGCGGATTTTGGGAACAAGTGACGTGAGGGCGGGCGCCCCGGAGCCCGGGCCGCCCGCCGACGCCGTCCGGCGTCACTTCATGGATTTCGCCTTGCCGGCAAGCTCCACCGCCTTCGCGTAATTCGCGACGATGCGGGAGTCCCATTCCTGCTCGACCTCGGCCTGGCGGCCGGTCGCCTTGTCGTCGGCGGTCTGGCGCTTGGTCGTGAAGATCGCGGCGAAGGCCGAATCGTTCGCCGTCTCCAGGTCGACCGGGGTCCAGGCGACCAGGGCGCGGGCCTCTTTGATCAGGTCCTTCGCCTCCTGCGACCCACCCTCGCCGACGGCCGCCTCGGCCTCGTGGATGGCCTTCACCGCCGCGGTCAGCTCCTTGTGGCGATAGGTGATCATGCTGTCGAACAGCGCGTTGACCGCGTTGTAATGCGCCTTCGACGCTTCACTGTCGAAGCTGACGCTGGCCTTGATCGTGTCGCCGACGAACGGGTTCGGGAAGCCCTCGGGGGCGTGCGCATAGGCTTCCGGATTGACCGGCAGGCGCATGATCTTCGGGTCGAGCAGCAGTTCCTGGCCCTTGGTCGACAGCAGGAAGTCGACGAACTTCCTGGCGTTCTCCTCATTCGGCGCCTTGGTGACGATGCCGACATTGGCCGGCACCAAAGCGGTCACGTCCGGATAGACGAAGTCGACCGGAAAGCCCGAGGAGCGCGAGGAGAAGCCGAAGAAGTCGATGACGACGCCGAAGCCGAAGGAGCCGGTGTTGACGCCGTCCGGCACGCCGAACGAGCGCTCGGTGATGGTGTAGGAGTTGCCGCTGATCCACTTGATCTGCTCCCAGCCCTTCTCCCAGCCCTCGCCCTGCAGGATCGTCTCGATCGTCAGATGCGTGGTGCCGGAGCGCGAGGGCGAGGAAATGCCGACATGGCCGAAATACTCGGCCTTGGTCAGGTCCGACCACTGCCGGGCCGGCTCCAGGCCATAGGACTGGGCATAGCGGGTGTTCCACATGATGCCGTAGCCCGACAGCGCGAAGCCGGTGTAGAAGCCGTCCGGATCGTTGATCGGATAGGCGCCGATCTTCTCCGGCAGTCCCTCGACCGCCGGGCTGTACTTCTCCAGCAGACCGTCGGCCTTCAGCACCTCGAAGGCATCCGGCGCCGAGGCCCAGAAGATGTCGGACGAGTTGTTCGACGTGGTTTCCTTGAGGAACTTGACGCCCGCGCTGGTGGCCTTGTTGACGACCTCGACGGTGACGCCCGGATGGGCCTGCTCGAAGGCGGTCTTGTAGACGTCGGTGACATCGGCCGGATAGGACGTGACGATGGTCAGCTTGTCGCTGGCGATCGCGAGCGTGGTCAGGGACACGGACGCGAACAGAGCGGCCGCCCCCGCGGCAGCTTTCAGGGCAAAAGAGCTCACTTGTATTCCTCCCAATGGTTCCGGCCTTGGCAGCCGGTGCCCTCTCCCCTGTCAAATGCCGTGCCAGATCGGAAAATCCGGCCGAGAAAATCATTCAATGAGTGATTTCAAAGGAATGCGGGATCGTCGCGCGAACGGCGACAGACGTGCCTGTGGCGGAACCGACTCACCCCGTCACGTCAAGGTGAGTCGAAATCGACTCACTCCGCGGCGCCTCGCTCGGGCAGCGCGATGCCGTGCCTCTCCATCCTGAGATAGAGCTTCTTGCGCGGGATGCCGAGCCGGCGCGCCGCCGCCGAGAGATTGCCGGACGCGGCCTCGATCGCCTCGCGGATCGCCGCTTCCTCGAACCTGTCGAGCCGCTCCGGCAGGCTCGCCCCCGCTCCCGCCTCTCCGTCCGCGCCCCCTTCCGCCGGCCGCGAGCCGAGGCCGAGCGCCAGCCGCTCCGCCCGGTTGCGCAGTTCGCGCACATTGCCGCGCCAGCGCTCGCCGATCAGTCCGGCCATCACCGCCGGCGCGATCGCCGGGCAGTCGCGCCGGCGCGCCGCAGCGGCCTCGCCGACGAAATGGCGGAACAGGATGGGGATGTCCTCCGCCCGCCGGCGCAGCGGCGGAATCCGGATCTCCGCCATGTTGAGCCGGTAGAACAGATCCTCGCGGAAGGAACCCGCATCCGCCGCCTCGCGCAGGTCGACCTTGGTCGCCGCCACCACCTTGACGTCGATCGGCACCGGCTCGTTGCTGCCGACCCTCTCGATCGCGCGCTCCTGCAGCGCCCGCAGCAATTGCGTCTGCAGGTGCAGCGGCATGCTCTCGATCTCGTCGAGAAACAGCGTGCCGCCGGAGGCATGCTCGAAGCGGCCGATGCGCCGCTTCACCGCGCCGGTGAAGGCGCCGGCCTCGTGGCCGAACAGCTCGCTGGCGATCAGGGTCTCGGGGAGCGCGCCGCAATTGATCGCGACGAAGGGGCCTTGCCCGCGCGGGCTGAAGCGGTGCAGGCAGCGCGCCACCAGCTCCTTGCCGGTGCCGGTCTCGCCATGGATCAGCGTGTCGACATCGGCCGCCGCCACCGCCAGCACCTCGTCGCGCAGCAAGGCCATCGCCCGCGAAATGCCGATCAGGATGCCGGAGATCTCGTGGCCCGCCGCCCGCTCGCCGCGCAGGCGCCGGTTGTCCAGCTCCAGCGCCCGCAGCCGCAGGGCATTGGCGGTCAGCGCGATGAGGTAGTCGGGGTCGGCCGGTTTTTCCAGAAAGTCGAAGGCGCCGGCGCGCATCGCCTCGACGGCGCGCGGCACGTCGCCATGGCCGGTCACCAGGATGACGGGGATCGCCGGATCGATGCCATGCACCCGCGCCATCAGCTCCAGCCCGTCCATCTCCGGCATCCGCAGATCGGAGATCACGACGCCGGCAAACCGGGCGTCGAGGCCGCAGAGCGCCGCCAGCGGCTCGCCATGCGCGCGCACCTGGTGGCCTTCCAGCACCAGGGTCTCGCGCATCGCCTCCAGCACGGCCGGATCGTCATCGACCAGAACGACCGTCCCGCCCTTCGTCCTAACCTCCGCCATGCGCTGCGCCTCGTACCTCCCGCCCCTCGTCCACCCGTTCCTCATCCACCCGGTGCAACTCGAGGATCGCCCGCGTGCCGCCGCCCTCGGCCGGAGCAAAGCGCAGGCTGCCGTCGAAATCGCGGACGATGTTGTAGGAGATCGACAGGCCGAGACCAAGCCCCCGGCCCGGCTCCTTGGTGGTGAAGAACGGATCGAACACCTTGCCGAGCACATCGTCCGGAATGCCGCAGCCATTGTCGGCGACCTCGATCACCACCCTCTCTCCGGCCGCGCGTACGCTGACCGCGACGCGCGGCGCCTTGCGCTCCTCGACCGCATCGACGGCATTGCCGATCAGGTTGATCAGCACCTGTTCCAGCCGGTTGGCGTCGGCGCGCACGGGTGCCCCGTCGCCCTCCCGCGGCAGATCGAGAGCGATGCGCGCGGCCTGCGGCTGCACACGGAACAGTTCCGCCGCGCGCAGGACGATCGGCACCGGATCGCAGCTTGCCGCCTCGCGGGTGTGGCGCCGAGCCAGCGTCTTCAGGTGGTTCGAGGTGTCGGCCAGCCGCAGCACCAGGCCGGACACCTGCTCCAGCTTCTCGCGCACCTTGCCGGTGTTGGACTGGTCGAGATAGCGCCGGGCGTTGTGCAGATAGGAGCGCATGGCGGCGAGCGGCTGGTTGAACTCATGGGCGATACCCGCCGACAACTGGCCGAGCGCGGCCATCTTGCCCGCCTGCACCAGCTCTTCCTGGGTCTGCAGCAGCTTGCCCTCCACCTGCCGGCGCTCGTCGATTTCGCGGGTCAGCCGCTCGTTGATCTCCCCGAGCTCCAGCCGCCGCCGCCGGGCGAGCTGGCTGCGCCCCTGCAAGGTGCGCAGCGCGTCGGCGAGCTGGCCCATCTCGTCCTGGCCGGTGACCTTGACCGGCGCGTCGAGTTCGCCGTCGGCGATGGCGCGCATGGATTTCAGCAGGCTGGACAGGCGCGGAATGAACTGCCGGCCGACCGTCAGCCAGCCGACCACCAGCGCCACCACCGCCAGCAACCCGCCGAGGGCGAGCAGCAGCACCGTGCCGCGCCCCAGCGCGTCGCGTGCCGCCGCCGCCACTTCCACCGAGCGGCGCCCCGCCGAGGCGACCGCGCCGCTGACCAGCCGCGACAGCCGGTCGAGCTTGTCGCCCGCCTCCTCGACGATCACCGCGCTCTCTCCGGCCAGCGCCGTCTCGCTGAACTTCAGCTCGAACAAGGCGCCGCGCGGCGCGCCGAGCCGGGCGATGTCGGACAGCGCCTGGCGCAGGGTCACGGTGCTCGCCGCCTGCGCCAGCAGACTCACCATGTCGCCGGTGCCGGCGACCGCCTCGCCGACATCCTGGCGCAGCAGCTCAATCACGTCGCGGTCCTGCGCCTGCGCAACGCGCAGCAGCTTGCCGATCAACAGGTTGACATGGGCATTGGCGCTCCACAGCGTCTCGGCGAAGCGCAGCTCCCGCTGCAGCAGCCCGGTCTGCGGCGCCGCACCGGCCATTGCCGGCCCCGCCGCCTCCAGTGCCTCCAGCGCCACGCGGATGTTGAAATCAGTGTCGACGATCAGCGGCTCGATCTCGCGCAAGGCCTCGTCATGCAGCCGGTTGAGCCGCACCACCAGCGCATCCACCTGCTGACGGATCGCAAGGTGGCGGGCGACATTGCCGTCGATGCGGGCGATGTCGGCGGCCAGCGCCTGCGGCAGGTCGGCACTGTCGCCGAAGCTCTCCGGCAGGTCGTCGCGCAGCGTCCGGCCGATGCGCTCCAGCAGTCCGGCGAGACTTGCGACCGCCCCCTCCAGCCGCTCCCGGCTGGCCTGCCGGGCCTCGTTGGACCGGGCGAAGACGAGGCGCGGCATGTCGGCGCGAATGCCGGTCGCCACCTCGGTGAAGCGGGAAATGTCCGCCTGCCGCCCGGTCTCGATGGCGACGAGGTCGCTCACCGTCTCGCCATAGCTGGAAAACACATAGACCGACAGGCCCGCCGTGCCGAGGCCGACCGTCGCGATGACCGCCAGCGCCGCGATCAGCCGGACGCCGATGAAGGAATGAAGCCGTTTCGACGCCCGGGGCGCATCGTCCTGCATGACCGCCTTCACCGTGCTTGCGGCGAGACTGCAGCGGCGAGGCGCCGCTGCGCCTGCTCGACCAACGCCCCGGCCTCGGCCAGCCGCTCGCGCGTCTCCCGGTGCCAGCTCTCCAGCAGCCGCTCGCGGAAGGCGCGGTTTTCCAGCCGCTCCGGCGCGGTCGGCGAGAACACCCGCACCAAGGCCGGGTCATGCGCCATGAAGGCGCGCACCGGCACGCCGGTCGCCCGGCGATAGGCCTGATCGAGCAGCGCCCGCGCCTCCCCCACCGCCTCCCCTGTCGTCTCTCCCGTCGCCTCTCCCGCATCCGCCAGCCCCGCCTCGACCTCGCGCCAGCGCCGCCAGAAGCGCCGGTGCTCGTCGAGCTGATAGGTCACCAACTGGTCGAACAGCGCCACCACCACGTCGCGCCGGGTCGAGGCGAGCAGATAGTCGAACCGCTCCTCGAACGGCGCCGCCTCCCGCGCCTCGGCAAGCGGGATCCGCGCCACCTGCGGGTCGGCCAGCAGCGCCTGGCCCTCCTCTCCTTGCAGGAAGGCGACGAAGCGGCGCGCGCCCTGGCCGTTGCGCGCGTTGGTCAACGCCGCAACCCCGGCCGGCAGCAGCACGTCGCCCGGCGCGGCGACAAAGGCGAGCGGCTCGCCATTGGTCGGCTGGGTGCGGGCAAGGAAGCCGACGCCGATGCCGACCGGGAAGCGGCCGTGGCCGAGCCCCTCCGGCACGCCGAAGGAGCGGGCCGTCACCGTGGCGAGATTGCCGGCAAGCTGCTGCAGATAGGCCCAGCCCTCGTCCCAGCCGAGCGATTGCAGCACCAGTTCGACGAACAGCAGCGTGGTGCCCGAGCGCGCCGGCGCCGACATCGCGATCAGGCCGGCATAATCCGGCGCCAGCAGCGATCCAAGGTCGGCCGGCGGCGGCAGCCCCTTGGCGCGCATCAGGTCCGGCCGCCACATGATGCCGATCCGCGAATAGGCGAAGGCATGCAGGCGCGGCGGCGACGGCCGCACCCCGGCCGCCGCTTCCGGGCCGGCCCGCGCCGGACGCTCCAGCAGCCCGGCATCGGCAAGCTCGGCGATGGCGATGGGCGAACTCGTCCACACCGCATCGGCCCGCGGCAGGCGCTCGCTCGTCACATGCTCGATCAGCGCATGGGTCGACTTGTGCAGGAAGCGCAGGTCCTCGCCGGGCCGGGTCCGGAGATAGGCGGCCGCGACCGCCTGGGCGAAGGGTTCGGGATAGGAGGTCAGAACGACGATGGGCGGGGCGGGGAGCATCGAGCCGGAGGAAGCGATGGTCTCCGCCGCGCCAGCGGGGGAGCCGGCCTGCTGCGCGGCAAGCGGCCGCGGCGCCAGCGCGAGCGCCAGCACCGCCAGCACTGCCAGCGCGCCCCGCAAGGGGATGACCATCCACGGGCGGCCGCCCCCTCCTCCCGGGGCGGACCGGACTGCACGACGCAAGGGTGTCATTGTCCTTCCTGTGTCCGGACCCGACCTGGATGCTCCTCCACACCCATGGGATCCGGTCACGGCGATCACGATCGCGGCCATTTGGTCACAAGCCGGCTAAGTCTTCAAGGCGCGCCGGCGGCCGGGAGATGGACCGCTTTCGGCGCCATGCCATTGCCCGCAACCTGGGGATTTCTGCCCAGGCTTGCCTTGGCGGCCCGTCCATGGCCCTATTCGAAAGGAGAAATGTCGGTTTTCGAACAAAATGACGAGACCGGCTGCGATCGACAGGAACACCGCCGCCGGACGACGGCGGGCGGCAGGCAGGCGGGCGATCCCGGATGGACGAGACCACCAAGAAGAAGACCCTGCGCCAGCAGCAGGTCCTGAGCCTTCTGGAGAAATCCGGCTATGCCTCGGTCGAGGAGCTGACCGCCCGCTTCGCCGTGACCTCGCAGACGATCCGCCGCGACATCGGCGACCTGGCCGCCGGCGGCCGGGTGCGGCGCTATCACGGCGGCGTCGCGCTGGCGAGCCCGATCGACGCCCAGACCTACCGGCAGCGCCGGGTCGAGCAGGCCAGCGTCAAGCGCCGCATCGCCCGCCGCGTCGCCGAACTCGTGCCGGACGGCGCCTCGGTGTTCCTCGACGCCGGCTCGACCTGCGAGGCGGTGGCCGAGGCGCTGTGCGAGCGGCGCGGCCTCAAACTCGTCACCTACAGCCTGCGCGCCGCCGTCACCCTCACCGACCGCACCGACTTCACCATCGCCGTGCCCGGCGGCTTCGTGAAGAATGTCGCCGGCAGCGTCATGGCCGAGGACGTCGCCGACTTCATCCGCCGCTTCCGCTTCGACGTGGCGATCATCGCCGTCAGCGGCATCGACGAGGACGGCGGCATGGGCGACGACGACCAGACCGAAGTGTCGATCGTCCGCGCCGCCACCGGCCAGGCCCGCTCGACCCTGCTTGCCAGCGATTCCAGCAAGTTCTACCGCACCGCCCTGGTGCATCTCGGCTCCGTCACCGAGGTTTCCGACCTCGTCACCGACGCCGCTCCGCAAGGGGCGCTGCAGCAGATTCTCGCCGCCTCCCCGGTCAGGCTGCACATTGCCTGAGCCGGATTTGCCGGCCGGCCGGTTCGGCGGCTAAAAAAACCGGCGCGTTTCATTTACACTGTTGTGAAGCCGACCGGTTTGCGCATTAAATGTCGGAAAAAGAAAAATGTTGCCTTTCAAACAGAGGAGAACCGAGATGCACCTGACAAAGAGGTCCGCCCTGGCCGCGCTTGCCGCCGTGATGCTGTCCGGCACGGCGATGGCCAACACGATCACGGTCTATACGGCCTATGAGGAGGACGAGGCCGCGGCGTTCCTTGAGGCGGCCAAGACGTCCCTGCCCGACATCAACGTCAACCTGCTGCGCCTGTCGACCGGCGACCTCGCCGCGCGCATCATCGCCGAGAAGGCCAATCCGCAGCATGACGTGCTGTGGGGCTTCGCCGTGACCTCGATGGTCAATCCGGAGATCCTGGAGGGCCTGGAAGCCTATCAGCCGGTCGGGCTCGACCAGGTGCCCGAGCGCTTCCGCGATGCGGACGGCAAGTGGTTCGCGGTCACCGGCTACATGGCGGCGCTCTGCGTCAACAACGAGCGGCTGCAGGCCAGGGGCATGACCATGCCGACCTCCTGGGCCGACCTCACCGACCCGTCCTTCAAGGGCGAGGTGGTGATGCCGAACCCGGCCAGTTCCGGCACCGGCTATATCCAGATCAACTCGCTGCTGCAGATGATGGGCGAGGAGAAGGGCTGGGAGTTCCTCGACAAGCTCGACCAGAACGTCGCCCAGTACATCAAGTCCGGTTCGCGGCCCTGCAACGCCGCCTCGGCCGGCGAATACACGGTCGGGGCCTCCTTCGCCCTGCGCGCCGTCAAGAACATCGAGGAAGGCTATCCGATCACGCTGGTGGTTCCCTCCGAAGGCGCCGGCAACGAGTTGGAGGCCAATGCCCTGGTCGCCGCCTCGAAGAACAAGGACGCGGCCAAGCGCTTCCTCGACTGGACCTTGAGCGCGGAGGCCGCCAACGTCTATTATGACTGGAAGGCCATCGTCACCGTGCCGGGCGGCAAGATGCCCGAGCGCTTCACCTCCGCCGGCCTGCCGGACGACGTGTCGCAGGTGCTGTTCCCGGTCGACTTCAAGGCCGCGGCCGACGACCGCAGCCGGATCATCCAGAAGTGGCAGGAAAAATACGAGCGTTGAGAAGGGCTTGAGCTCAGTCTCGCGGACGTGCCGGCGCCCCCGTCGACGGGAGGGTGCCGGCGCTCCCCGGTCTCGTGACGCGGTAGGGCGGGCCGTGCCGGCGTGCGGCCCGCCCCACCGCCAGACTGCTCGCCAGACTGTTCGCCAGTCTTCTCGCCAGTCCTGTTGAAAAATCGCGCCCGCAGGGAAGCCCCATGGACCTTTCGATCCACGATCTCGTCAAGCGCTTCGGCAAGCTCACCGCGCTCGACCATGTCTCGCTGGAGGTGGCCCAG
The DNA here is from genome assembly GCF_900185725.1 of Stappia sp. TSB10P1A. GTDB lineage: Bacteria > Pseudomonadota > Alphaproteobacteria > Rhizobiales > Stappiaceae > Stappia. The sequence goes on from NZ_FYAU01000026.1 coordinate 157,510, forward strand.
GGCTCCTTCGTCTGCTTCCTCGGCCCCTCGGGCTGCGGCAAGACCACCTTGCTGCGCGTCATCGCCGGACTGGAGGAGGCCGACGGCGGCAGCATCCGGCTCGGCGGCTCGGATCTCTCGGCGATCCCGGCGCGCAACCGCAATTTCGGCGTCGTGTTCCAGTCCTATTCGCTGTTTCCCAACATGACCGCGGCCCGCAATGTCGGCTACGGGCTTGAGTGCCGGCGCTGGGACAAGGCGAGAATGCAGTCTCGAATCAAGGAGATGCTCGATCTGGTGCATCTCGCCGACCAGGCCGAGAAGCTGCCCTCGCAGATGTCCGGCGGCCAGCAGCAGCGCATCGCGCTGGCCCGCGCGCTGGCGCCCGACCCCTCCGCCCTGCTGCTCGACGAGCCGCTGTCGGCGCTCGACGCCAAGGTCCGCGAGGAGCTGCGCATCGAGATCCGCGCGGTGCAGAAGCGGCTCGGCATCACCACCATCATGGTCACCCACGACCAGGAAGAGGCCCTCGCCATGGCCGACCTGATCGTCGTCATGAGCAAGGGCCGCATCGAGCAAATCGGCACGCCGCAGCAGCTCTACCGCGAGCCGGCCACCGCCTTCGTCGCCGACTTCATCGGCCGGATGAACGTGCTGCCGCTCGATCCGGGCCCGCAGGACGGCTTCCGCTTCGCCGGCACACAGCTCGAGGTGCGCACCGCCGCCGGCGGAGCGGGCAAACCCGTGGCGGCGCTCGGCATCCGCCCGGAAGCGATCACGCTGAAAGGGCTGGACACAACCGGTCCGAACGTCCTGCCGGCAAGCGTGCGCACCGTCTCCTTCCTCGGCAACATCACCCGTGTCGAGGTCGAGCCCGACGCCCGGCCCGGCACCGGCATCCTGGTCGAACTGCATGGAATGGCGAGGGTTCCCGAGCCTGGCGAGCGGCTTAATATCGACATTTCTGCCGAGGATTTGAGGGTTCTGTCATGAGCGTGACGACCGCGAGCGGATCGCGGCCGGCCGCACACCTGCCCGGCCGGGCCAGCGACCGATCGATCACCCTGGCCCTGTCGATCCTCGCCGCGATCCCGATCCTGCTGTTCCTGCTGCTGCCGCTGACCGGCATCCTGCTGCGCGGATTCCAGACGCCGGCCGGCTTCGGCCTCGGCAATTTCATCCAGACCTTCGGCGCCGACCGCTTCTGGCGGCTGGTCGGCAACAGCATCTCGATGTCGCTGACGTCGACGCTGATCGCCGTCGGCCTTGCCTATTTCTACGCCTATGCCCTGCAGCGGGCGTCGATCCCGCTGAAACCCTTCCTGCGGATCGCGGTGCTGACGCCGCTGTTCGCCCCCTCGCTGGTGCAGGCGCAGGGACTTATCCTCCTGCTCGGCCGCAACGGCGCGCTCAACCGCTTCCTCGGCTTCGACATTGATATCTATGGCTTCTGGGGCACGACCATCGCCAATGCGCTCTACGCCTTTCCTTACGCCTATCTGATCCTGTCCGCGGCGCTGGCGGTGGCCGATGCCCGCATCTACGAGAGCGCCGAGACGCTGGGCGCGGGACCGGCGCGGATCTTCCGGGACGTGACGCTGCCGGCGACCCGCTTCGGCCTCGCCGCGGCGATCTTCGTGGTGTTCACCCTGGTGATGACCGACTTCGGCAACCCGATGGTGATCGGCGGGGATTTCAGCGTCCTTGCCACCGAGGTCTACAACCAGGTTATCGGCCAGGCGCAGTTCGGCCTCGGCGCGGTGATCGGCATCGTCCTGCTGGTGCCGGCGGTCCTCGCCAAGCTGATCGAGAAGCGGATTTCCGCCCGCCAGCACGCCCTTGTCACCGCCCAGTCGAAGCCGCTCGAGGTCAAGCCGTCGCGCGGCCGCGACATCGCCTTTTCCGTGTATGCCTATGTGATCGTTGCTCTCATCCTGAGCGTCCTGGCCATCGTCGTCCTCGCCAGCTTCGTCCGGCTGTGGCCCTACAACATGAGCTTTACCCTCAGGCACTACCAGTTCGACGTCCAGAACGGCACCGCGCCGCTGTGGAACAGCGTCGGCGTCTCGCTCGCCACCGCCATCCTCGGCGTCGCGATCACCGGCCTCACCGCCATCGTGGTGCATAAGTTCAGGAACCCGCTGACCGGACCGCTGTCGATGCTGGCGATTCTGCCCGCGGCGGTGCCCGGAATGGTGCTGGGATTGGGATATGTGCTGACCTTCAACGACCCGGCAAATCCGCTGAACATTCTCTATGGCAGCTTCGCGCTGATCGTCATTCTCAGCGTCTATTACAACCACGCCCATGCATTCCTGATCTCCTCGACCAGCCTGAAGCAGATCGGCCCGGTCTTCGACGAAGCCTCGACAACACTCGGCGGAAGTACGCTGACAACCTTGCGCAAGGTGACGCTTCCACTTCTGTGGCCGACCTTGCTCGGCGTCGGCGTCTTCTATTTCATGCGGACAATGGTCTCGCTGTCGGCGGTGATCTTCCTGGTGACGCCGTCGACGCAACTTGCCGCCGTCTCGGTTCTGCAACTCTCCGACCGCGGCGCGCTCAACCAGGCGGCGGCGTTTTCGGTCTGCATCATGGCGATCGTCGTCGCCTGCCTGTTGATCGTGCGCACCATCCTGTGGCTCGCCGGCGCCAAGAACGTGACGCTGATCCGCTAGGAAAAGATCAGCAAAAGCAAAAGGTTAGTTCGACTGCCCGGCGCCCTGGGAGGTACCCTTTCCGGCCTGCAGACAGCTCGCGGCGGCTTTTGGGCGGCTTGCAAAAATTGAGACGGATTTTGCAAAAACCCGTCTCAATTTCCGCCAATTTTGCGACGGCGTCGCCAAACGCGCCGCGCCGCCCTCTTCCGGACGCGCGGCGAGGGAACATTCCGGCCGGACGCCGGTTGGATCGGCTCCACCGTGGAGATCGATATGGCCGAAACCCTCTGGCTTCTCGTGGTCCTGGGCGGACCCGTCATCATCGCAGCGCTTCTGATCCGTGTGCTGCTTCGCCGGCGCAGACTGTCGCGGGGCGAACGCCGGGAGAGGGACCAGGCGACGCAGGAGCTCTACGAGAAGTCCGCGACCGAGGGCGACCGGACCCGTCCGCCGGAGCATTAGGTCGGAGACGCTCGCCGGGAGGCCCGACCCTGCCGGTTCAGCCCCCCCCCCGCCGCTACTCGGCCGCCTTGGAGGCAAGGTTCTCCGCCACCGCGTCGAGCGGATTGGTCGTCCCCTCCTTGCGCAGCGCCGACCAGGGCGCATGCAGCGCCCAGTAAAGGCCCTCCGGCCGGTATTCCAGCGTCACCCCGGCGGAGAAGGCAGCCGCCGCATGGCGCTCGATGATGATCGAGCCGAAGCCGCTCCGCTGCGGCGGCGCGACGGGCGGGCCGCCCTCCTCCCGCCATTCCAGCAGCACCGCCGGCTCATCCCGGCGGCTGCCGGCACAGGACCAGGAAATGTGGATGCACCCTTGCGGGCTCTGCAGCGCCCCGTATTTGATGGAATTGGTGGCAAGCTCGTGCAGCACCAGGCCGAGATTCTGAACCGCGCTGACGCCAAGGACGAAATCCTCGCCCGCGATCGCCCGTTGCTCAAGCGAGACGCCGACGGTCGACAGATGCTGGTCTATCAGTTCCCGCAGCGACACGCCATACCAGTTTTCCTGGGCCAGCAGCTCGACCGACTGGGCAAGTCCCTGCAGCCGGCTGTCGGCCGCCTCCTGGAACTCCTCCTTGGTGGCGGACTGGCGTGCGATCTGCCGCAGGATCGCCTGAACCAGGGTCAGCACGTTCTTGGTGCGGTGGACGAGTTCGCGCAGCAGCAGATGGACGCGGCTCTCGGCCTCGCTGCGGTCGAAGGAGGCGTTGCACAGCGCGATGGAGATCTGGTTGACCTCGATCACCCGGGTTTCCAGCGGCGCGACGACCTCGCCGCGCCCCATCCGCTCCGCCATCCGCGACAGGCCGGTGATCGACCGGCCGAGATGCCGGGCCACCAGATAGGCCATCAGCATGCTCAGCGCGATCAGGGCGATGCTGCCGAAGACCAGCAGCTTCCAGGTCACGACCGACGACTGCACGGCGGCAAGCGGCCCCGACAGGACGATCACCCAGGGAAAGGCGGTGAGCCGGGCATAGCCGCTCACCATCACCTCGCCGTCCTGCCGGAACTCAACCGCGTCGCTGAAGCGCCGGAAGCCGTCATGCGGATGGTGCGGGAAGGGCGTGGCGGAGGGCGGGCCATCCGTTCCGCTGGAGGCGATGACCAGTCCCTTCTGGTCGACCACGGTCACATTCCACCCGGCCGGGATCAGCTCCCGGGACAGCACGGCCTCAATCTGCTGTGTGCCCTGGGTCAGGATCAGGGCAGCGCCGACATGCCGCAACGTCTCGGGCAGCGGCAGGGTGACGTTGAACACCCATTCCTGGCCGGTCTTGCCGAAGAACATGTTGGAGACGGAGACCTGGCCGTTGGCGAGCGCTGCTTCCAGCGACAGCATGTCCGACATCGGGCCAAGCGGCGCGCCATAGGGCACCCGGGTGTTGAGGAGCTGCTGGCCGCTCTCGTCGACCAGCAGCAGATACAGGAAGTGCGAGGACAGAATGTGCTGGGTGCGGCTCTGGAAGCCCTCAAGGTCGCCCTGCTCGAGCTCGGGGAAGACGGCCAGCAGCCGCAGTGTCGAGGTCATGTCGTGCAGGTGGCGCTCGACGATGCGCCCGAGGGTGCGCGCGTCGGCCGCGGTCTTGGCGCGCAGCGCGTCGCGGTCGCTGGTCTCGATTTCGGTGAACAGGAACGCCGCGAATGCGATCAAGGGCATGGCGATCGCCGCCGCCAGAAACGTCAGATAGGACGTGATCGACGCCGTCGGAATTCGAAACGGCCATCCGGAAGACAGCTTGCGCAAACGATCCCAGTGCCTGCCGAGGCGCGCCTTGCAGCCCGCGCGATCGGCAGTCGGCACCCCTCTCTCTGGACGTTCACCCCCCAACCCCGCTGAAATGTACTACAGAATCCTCTTCTTTCCATAGGCTCGTTTTCCAGTCTGGCGAGCAAGGGAACATCGGCCCACACCCTGCGGTTCCAGGTCGTGAACACCCGACCCGCAGGAGCACGACATGGCGACACCGAACCGCAGGACCACCACCGAGGCAACCGCGCAGCGTCAGCGCGAAATCCAGGACGAGCCGGGCGGCGCAGCGCCTGAAGGGCGCGACGGGGCGATGCAGGCCGGCGCAAGGCGCTATCCCGAGCCGCCGCTGCCCGAACAGCACCAGCCCAAGCCCGGCGCCGAATGGGCGCTCGATCCGGTCCCCATGTGCGATGCCCCCTATTACGAGGGCTCGCGCAAGCTGCAGGACCGCGTGGCGATCATCACCGGCGGGGACTCCGGCATCGGCCGCTCCGTCGCCATTCTGTTCGCCCGGGAAGGCGCCGATGTGGTCATTTCGTATCTGACGGAGGACAGGGACGCGAAGGACACCGCCGCGATGGTGGAGAAGGAAGGCCGCCGCTGCCTGATGAGCCGGGGCGACATCCGCGACCCCGATTATTGCGCGCAACTGGTCGCAAAGACCGTCGACACGTTCGGCCGTCTCGACATCCTCGTCAACAACGCGGCGTTCCAGGTCCATGCCGAGGCGATCGAGGACCTGTCGACCCGGCATTTCGACGAGACGATCCAGACCAACCTGCACGGCATGTTCCACATGTGCCGCGAGGCGGTGCCGCACATGAAGACCGGCGCGGCGATCATCAACACCGGCTCGGTGGTCGGGCTGGAAGGCAAGGCGCAACTGCTCGACTACGCCATCACCAAGGGCGGCATCCACGCCTTCACCAAGTCGCTGGCCGCCCAGCTCCTGCCGCGCGGCATCCGGGTGAACGCGGTCGCCCCCGGCCCGGTGTGGACGCCGCTCAACCCGTCGGACCAGCCGGCGGACAGGATCGCCGAGTTCGGCGCCTCGGTGCCGATGAAGCGGCCGGCGCAGCCGGAGGAACTGGCCCCCGCCTATGTGTTCCTCGCCTCGCCGCACTGTTCCAGCTACATCACCGGGGAAGTGCTTCCGGTCGTCGGCGGCTGACGCAAGAGGGGGGGAGACCGGATATCGGGACTGGGGGGGCCTAAGGGGACCTGGGGGGAGACTGGGGGGGAGACTGGGGGGAGACCTGGGGGGAAGCCGGCGCCGAAGACGGATCCGTTCCCGCCCGGTTCCCACCCCGCTTCAGGTTCAGGCCGGTCAGTTGGCCGCCTGGTTGTGCGAGCCGCCGGGGCGGACGACGCCGCTGAGACCGATGCCGGTGATCGCCTGATCCTGGCGCACCGCATCGGCGAGCGAGACCACGCCGGTCAGCCGCTTGTCGGCGTTCAGCACGACGAGGCGGCGGACCTGGATGTCGCCCATATTCATGATGACGTCCTCGATCTCGTCGTCCTCGAAACAGTATTTCACGTCGCGGGACATGACGTCGCGCACGCGCCCGCCCCCGTCGAGACCGCGGGCGACGCCGCGCACGGCGATGTCGCGATCCGTCACCATTCCCACGAGCTGATCGTTTTCGCCGACCGGCAGGAAGCCGATGTCCTGGCTCGCCATCCGCCGGGCAACCTGTTCCAGCGTGTCCTCCGGGCTGGCGATTTCCACGTCGCTGGTCATGATCTCTGAAATCTTCATCTCGTTCTCCGGGGTTGTCGGTCCGTGACAGGGAGGGCCGCAGCCAGGCGGAGCACGGCTGCGCCAACCCATGAACCGCCGGCGCGTGCCGATTGTTCCGCAAGGCCGCTCCGCGGCCGCCGCGCGGCCATCGGTCCCGGGAGGACGGGAGAGAGGGGGGGCGAGCCGAGGGCGTGTGTGGCGGCGCTTCGGACGCCCTGTTCTGCGTGCGCCGCGCAGGAACAATCCGCCGCCCTGGCGGGTTTCTCCACTATCCGCGAACCAACGCGCAGCAACCAAGGAGGCAAGGATGCCGTATTATCCCAATGGCGACATGCGACGGGACGTCAGGTGGCGTGGGCCCTCCCGCCGCGACGACTGGGCCAGGGACAACTGGGCCAGGGAAGTCTGGGGAACCGACGAGCGGGATGACCGGGTGCCGTATCCGAGCATCGGCGCGCTCTATGGCCCCTCGCCGCTGATCGGCGAGGCGCTCTATCCGCATCCGCGCTATCGCGACTATGACGCCCGCGACTATGACGACTACCGGCGCGACGATCCCTGGCGCGGGGCCGGATACGGACACGGGCGCGGCCGGGACGACGACCCGCGCGAGCGGGGCGACCGGCGCGCCTTCCTGGAGCGGGCGACCGACGAGGTCGCCTCGTGGTTCGGCGACGAGGACGCCGAGCGGCGGCGCGAGATGGACAAGCATCGCGGCAAGGGCCCGCGCGGCTACAAGCGCTCGGATGCCCGGATCAGCGAGGACGTCCACGACCGGCTGAGCGATGATCCCTATCTCGACGCCACCAACATCGCCGTCGAGGTCAACGACCGCGAGGTGACGCTGAGCGGCCTCGTCGATCACCGCCACGACAAGCGCCGCGCCGAGGACTGCGCGGAATCGGTCTCCGGCGTGACCCATGTCCAGAACAACCTGCGCGTGCGCCCGCATCCGGTGCCGGCGCAGAGCGACGTGGCCTGACGGCACATGGCCTGACGGCAAGTGACATGACGGCAACGGCTGGCGGTCTCGGGCCGCCGGCCGCTCTCAGACGTCTCCTCCCCCAGCCTCTCCCCCCCCCTCCCCCCCCCCCCGCCTCTCCCCCAGCCTCTCCCCCAGCCTCTCCGACAATCTCCAGCCTCGCCAGCAGCGGCAGGTGATCGGAGGCGATCCGCGCCAGCGGCGTGCGCAGCACCTCCACGTCGAGACAGCGCAGCCGCCCGGACAGGAAGATATGGTCGAGCCGCAGCAGCGGCAGACGGGCGGGAAAGGTCGGCCCCGCCAGGCGGCCGTCCGGCCGGCGCGCGAGCTGCAGACGCGAGGCCAGCCGCGCGAAGGCCGGCGAGGAGGGGATCGAATTGAAATCCCCCATCACGATGAGGTCCCGCCCGGCGCAGGCGGCATTGCCCAGCCAGTCTTCGCCGAGAAGGGTCGCCACCTGCTGCCGCCGCTGGCGGCGCAGGACCCCGAGATGAGTGTTGAAGACGAACAGCGACCGCCCGCCGGCCTCGATCTCGCACCAGATCGCGCCGCGCGGCTCGCCGACCGACGGCAGCCCGCCGGTGCGGACGGTGCGCATCGGCAGCGCCGTCAGGATGGCGTCGCCGTATTTTTCCTCGGCGACATGCATCGCCGGATGGAACACCGAGGTCATCTCCAGCGCGGCGGCGATATGGTGGGCCTGATCGATGCCGCCGCTGCGGGAGCGGCCGACATCGAGCTCCTGCAGGGCGACAATGTCCGGGCGGGCCTCGGCGATCACCTCCGCCACCCGCCCCGGATCGAGGCGGCGGTCGCCGCCGACGCAGCCATGCACATTGTAGGAGAGGACGCGCAAGGGACGGGTCATGTCGATCACGATATCCCGAACCAGGTCTTCAGCACCCCGGCGACCCGCAGGGCGGCCGAGCGCCCGACCTCGCCGACCCGCTGCAACGGCCAGTAGCGCCGCTTCGGATCAAGGATGCCCGATCCCAGATGCAGCAGGCCCGCCCGCTTGCGCGGATCGGCGTAATAGGGCCGCAGGCCGCGCGGCTTGACGTTGAGTTCGTCGATCACGGCAACGACCGATCCGGTTCGCGCAACGATGCCCTCGACCACGTCCGGATCGGCATCCAGATGCTCCGCCAGCAGAGAGTTGCGAAGCCGTGCGATGGCGCGCCGGGCCTCCTCGCCGTGCGCCTCGACACCCACATCGCATTCGGTGTCGAACCCTCCCGACCGGTTGTTGAGATTGGACGAGCCCACCCGGGCGAAGCGATCGTCGACGATGATCAGCTTGGCGTGGATGAGGACTTCGCTATCCTTCCCCTCCCCGTCCGGCACCACGGCATAGCCGATGCGAAGCCGCTCGGTGCCGCCCGCCCTGAGCAACCGGCGGATCGCCAGAGTGCGCCCGTAGCCCATCGTCCATTGCTCGAGAATGCCGCGCGTGTCGCGCGTCACCAGAATGACCACTTCCGGACCATCGGGCTGGCGCAGGCGCGCGCACAGGTGACGGACGACGCGCGAGGAGGCGAGATATTGCGTCTCGATATAGATGCAGTCCCGCGCCGCATCGATGGCATCGCAGGTCAGTTGCACGGTATCGGTCCGCCGCGCCCGCTCGCCGTCGCCGGGCTCCGCCAGGGCGATGCCGACCTCGCAGTCCAGCAGATCCGGATCAAGATCCGCCGGCCAGACCGGCGCGCCGGCCGTGCCGGGCGCAACCTCAGTGCCGGTGGCGGAGCGCCACCTGCGGCAGGCCACCTCCGCGACCAGGCGGGCCGCCTCCCCCGCGACCGCGACCTGCATGTCGTGCAGCGGCCCATACGGCGTGCCGTCGGGCCGGCGGCGGGACGGGTGGGTCGCCAGATGCGCGCGCGTGTCCCAGCGCCCTCCCGTCAGGTCGATGCCGCCAACGAAGGCGATCTCGTCGTCGATGACCACCAGCTTCTGGTGATGGGAGGCGCGAAGGGGATGGGAGAAGTCGTAGACGAGGCCGATGCGGGGATGCTCGTGCCAGTCGGTTTCCTGCAACAGCGGGATCCGGCCGCTCGAATAGACCGGCCCCTCGCCCCAGACCAGGATACGGATCTCGATCCCGGGAACCGACTCCGCCAACGACCGCAGCAGGCTGCCGAGCGAGCCCGCCTCCTCGTCGCAGGGGCGCAGGCGGATCTCGGGATCGAAGTCCCAGCCGACGATCCAGATACAGCGACGAGCGGCCCGCAAGGCGGCGTCGAGCCGCCGGAAATAGGCCTCGCCATCGATCAGGAAGGCCAGCCGGCGCGCCTGCGCCCGGCGCCAGACATTGCGCCCCTCGGCAAGGATCGGCGCCGGCGCAGCGCGAAAGGCTTCCGTCCGCGCCAGGGGCTCCGGTTCGTCGTGCCGGCGGCCGGGGCCGCCTTCTCCTGCTCTCAAGGCTCCTCGCCGATCCTGTTGGCCTTGTGATCATGCCGCTGGTCGTTCTGCACCTGCTTGCTGTCCAGACCACGGGTCCTGGCGTGGCGCGACTTGTCGCGGTTCGACAGGACCATGTTGTCGCCGAGGCGATCCTTGTCGGTGAGCGTGCGGGCGCCGCTGCCGCTGCCTTTGCCCTGGGCACCGACGCCCATGTGCTTCCTGCTCGCGTTTGCCATCGGGTCTCTCCCCTTCTCTCCTGCGAACCGGTCGCGGCCGGTTCGCGCCACGCCGCCGCCAGCCCTTGTGATCAACCATCGGGAGGAAAAATGGTTCCGGCGCAGCCTCAGCGGACCTGTGCCGCGGCGCCCATTGCCGGCTGTTGCCGCCGGAGGCTGTCCCCTTCCGCCGCCTCAGCCGTGGCGCGAGAGGCCGTCCAGCGAGGCGACCGGATGGCTGGCGTCGTGTTCGAACGAGGAATTGGGAGAGCGCTCGCCCAGCTCTTCCAGAAGCCGGTGGCGGGCGCGGTTGAGCCGGCTCTTGACCGTTCCCATGGCGCAGCCGCAGATCGCCGTCGCCTCTTCATACGAGACGCCGCGCAGGCCGATGAGCACCAGCACCTGCCGCTGCTGCTCCGGCAGGCGCTCGATCGCCTGAGCGATCTCGCGCCCCCGGCAGGACCATTCCTGCGTCGGATCGGCGGCCGGACGCAGCGACACGCAGTCGGCCGCGCCCGGCGCCTCCCGCGTCTCGATCTTGATCTTGGTGTAGAACGTGTTCCGCATGATCGTGAAGAGCCACGACTTCATGCTCGTCCCTGGCCTGAACTGATGAATGCTGGCAAGCGCCCGCGTCAGCGTCTCCTGGACGAGATCATCGGCGGGACTGGGTTCGCGGTAGAAGGTCCTGGCGAAGGCCCGCAAGGCGGGAATGAGGTGAACGATCTCGGTTTGCGGACCACTCAGGCCGGCACGCTTGGGCATCCCCGGCATCGGGTTCCCTCCTCGTCTGCACGAGGTCGTGAACTCATAATTCCGGCGAGAAACGGTCTGCGCGAACCTGTCTGGATACAAGCAGCAAGACCTCAGGAAACCATCAGATTTTCAAGGGCTTCCGACGTCGTTGCCGACGGGTTCGCACAGGTCCGAAGGGCGCCTGCCCGGCTTTGATCTGCGGCGTCGGACCGCTCGGCCGGGGAACCTGCCCCGGCCATCGCGCTCCTCCTGGCATATCCTTGCCGGGCCAGACGCCGTTTCCGGCACAATCATGAGTTCACGACCTAGCTGGCTGGCCCCCTTACGCCCTCCCCAACCCAACGTGGCACCGCGGTCATGGTTCCCCGCGCCCCCGATTTCCGTTCGGCCTCCGCACTCCCGACAGGCCCCGTCCCGCCCCGGCCGGCTAGTCGATGACGGCGCAGGCCTGACGGTCGCCGGCATCGCCGGTCGGCTGGCTGATATAGTCGTCCTCGCCGCCGTGGATCATCAGCGCCCTGCCGCGGATGGCGTTGTCGCCGTCGAGGCTCACCATGGCGTTGAAGACCTGGGCGCGCAGCGTGCCGCCCGCATCCACCCACTGATTGGGCATGTCCCCGGCATGGGGTCCGCCTTCGGCGAGATAGCCGTGACTGGCGTCGGTGGGGTTGAAGTGGCCGCCGGCGGACTCGTGCCCGGTCTGCGCGTCGCAGGTGCCGGTCTCGTGCACATGGAACGCCACCCATTGCTCGGCCGGCAGGCCGGTGACCTCGAGTTCGATGAGCACGCCGCCGGGCGTTTGGGTCAGCGTCGCCTTGCCGTTTTCCTCGCCCGCCTGGTTGACGAAGGTCGCGCTCGCCTGCGCCCGGTTCTGGTCCTGGTTCTGATCCTGGGCGAAGGCCGGCAGTGCCGTCGCGGCAAGCAGGCTTGCTATCATGAGGGTCTTCATCTGGATCTCCTGCGGTGGTGGGATGCCGCCCAACCGCCGGCGGCCGGACTTGTTCCGGGTCGGCGGAACACCGCGCGGCGGCGGGACGTTGGGAGGGGGACGTTGGGAGGATGGAAGGGCAAAAGCCGTGACACGAAGGAGACCGGCCATGACCTGCAGGACAGCCGCGACAGCCCTCGGCCTGGCGCTGCTTCTGGCCTTCGCCATGCCGGCGAGCGGCCAGCCGAAACCGAAGCCGGAGACGCAGGCGCAGGCTCAGGACGAGGAGCACTGCCGGCTGGTGCCCGGCGAGGGCGAGAAGACCCTGTCGGACCGTCTCGGCGCCTGCGACGGCGTGCTCGAGCCGCCGCCCGCCGGCGATGCCGAGATCATCCAGCCGCCGCCCGACATCGGAGAAACGCCGGTGATCCCGCCCGAGCGCCTGCCGGACCAGCAGGACGCCGACTGACGCGCCGCGGGGCGGCCTTGCCGAGGCCGGTCAGCGCGCGCTCAAGACCATTTCCCGAATCCAGCGGATCAGGAGTTCGTCATAGGAGCGCCGGCTTTCGGCGTCGGACAGGGCGTGGTCGGCCCCCTTGATGATCCGGTGGGTGATCGAGCAGGCATTGCCGAAGGCCGCCAGATAGCTGGCGATGGTCGGATGCGGCACCAGGTGATCGTTCTCCGATTCCACGATCAAGACGTCGCCGGCGAAGTCCTGGCAGTGGCGCAAGGCCCGGTTGGCGTGACGCGGCACCTGCCGGCTGCGATAATCCTGCAAGTCGCGCCGGTCCAGCGACCGCTTGGGCGTGTCCCAGTCCTCGTCGCGATAGAGCGCGGGAACGCGCAGGGCCAGCCAGCGCACCGGACGCGAGGAGATCAGGAACGTGCTGAGATAGGCACCGTAGCTGCTGGCGATGACGGCGATCGATGACGCATCGACGGAGGGATGCGCGGCGAGGACATCATAGGCGGCGCAGATATCGGCGAGATTGTCGGCGCGGCTGACCCGCGCCTGGTCGAGATCCGTCGCGCCATGGCCGCGCATGTCGAAGGTCAGGCAGATGCAGCCGAGCCGGGAGATCGCCCGCGAGCGTTTCTCGTCGCGCGTCTGGCTGCCGGCCCAGCCATGCACGAAGAGCACGCCCGGCCAGCCGGTGCGCGGTTCGAAGATGTGGCCGGCTAGCCGGACACCGGCCACCTCGATCCGGGTATCGGTCTTTCTCAACGCTCTTCGCCCTGCACCACGGCATATTTCAACATCGGCCCGACAGCGGCATCGGTGCCGTGGAAATAGAGTCTCGCCCCTTCCGGGGGAACCGCCGTCGCGCCGTATCGTTCCACCGAGGCGGCGACGGCATGCCGGCGGGCCGGATCCTTCGCGAAGGCCTCCAGCGCCACCAGTTCCGCCGGGCTGGCCCCGCCGACCCGCCAGGACTGTTCGAGCACGGCGCAGCGCCGCCGCCCGCCGTGGTCCGTGCCGACGATCACGTCGTAGTTGCGCCGCGAGGCGACCAGCCCGAACTCGCGCTCGGCAAGCTGGTCGAACCTCAGCCCGGTCAGGCACAGGGTCGCCACCTCCGGCGAAACCAGTTTCAGCAATTGCGGAGACCTGCCCCTGACGAGAAACAGCCGCGAACCGCCATAGACCCGCTCGCCGTGGTTGTTGTCGGTCGTTTCCTGCAGGCCGACATAGGCGGCGCTGAGATCGCCGAGCACGATCTCGCCGACGCTGTAGGTCTTCGCGTCCTCCAGGTGCTCCTCCAGGACGAGGCCGCCCGCGATGAGCCCGTCGTCCTGCGCCCGCGCCAGAACCTGGTCCAGCTCGCCGGCCGAGCGGGCGACGAACTGCCCGCTGCCGCCGCTCGCCCCGACCGCCTTGACCCGCACCGGCCCCTTGGCGAGCAGGCCCTCTCCCGCCCGGGCCGCCCCCTCGGCCGTGAACGCGGTCGCCCCGTCGAGGACGATGTCGCGCACCGCCTCGGCAAAGCCCGTGGGCCAGCCGTCCGGCGGCTCTTCCCCCGGCGCCAGCGGATGGACGATGGCCTTGGTCGCGAGCAGGCGCGCGGGCACCCATCCGCCGAGGAACCGGCGCGGGTCGGGGCGCGCGCTTGCGAACACCTGACGGCACTCCGCGCCGCACAGGGTGCCGCGCGGAATGCAGTAGGGCAGCTCTTCGCCGCAAAAGTCCTCCAGCCGCCCGTCATAGCGGCACTGGAGCAGGTCGGCCGCATGCCGGGCCAGCGCCACATGGGTGTGCAGCGCATGGCCCGGCATGTCCTCGCAGCCCCAGGTGACGAGCGGGCCACGGCTCGAGGCGCCGTCAACATCGCAACCGGATCCCATGGACCATCACTCCCGGCGCCGGAGACAGGCCGACCGATCCGGCCGGCAGCGGTTACTGCTCGATCCAGCTACAGACCTGCTGGATCGACGCCGTGTAGTCGGCACCCGCGCCGGCGCCCGCACCCGGCAGGTCCGTCCCGGCCGGCGGCTGGTCGCCGGTGGCGCCGGTCGACCCGGTCACGTCGCTGCCGGTGTCCGGCAGGGTGGTGGCGCCCGCCGTGTCGACGCTGACGCAATGGGAGCGGACCTGAGCCTGCTGCTCGCTGGACAGGGTATCCCAGTTGGCCCGGGCTTCGTCTTCCGAGCGCAGCGTGCCGGTCTGCGTGTCGCTGAAGAAGGCATCGCCGATGGCGCCGTCCCAGCCCATCGGCAGATTGCCGGCGCCGCCGATGGCGGGATCGGTGCTGGTCTGGGCGACTGCCGCCGTGGCGAGGCCGAGGGACAGCGAGGCGGCGAGAAGCAATTTGTGGCAGGTCATGAACAGTCCTCCTGGTTTGTTGACGCCTGCCAACCCGCGGGAGGCGGTTATGTTCCCCGGCGGGCCGCGCTGCCGCGCAAATCACCCGCCGCTCTCGTGCCGGTCCGTCTGGCGGCTCTTCGGATCGGCAGGCGGCGCAAGGTCCACCGGCTCGTCGATCTCCGCGCCACCCAGGGCGCGGGCGCAGGCAAGGCCGGCGAAGCCGCCGCCGACGATGACGACATGCGGTCTGGCCGGGTTGGCGGATCTCGGTGGCATCTCTCGTCACCTCTCGGTTCAGGCGCAGGTGGACAGGAAGAAGACGGCGCCGAAGGAAAAGACGCTGGCACTGAGCGCCGCGATCGCCGCGACATAGGCGAGCGGGTAGAGGAAGCCCCGGTCCTTCCACCGCCGCAGCAGCGCGACCAGCGCAACGCCCGCCGCCAGATGCACCAGGAAGATCGCGACGAGCTGCAAGCGTTGCAGCGACAGGCCGCCGGCCCCTTCGAGCGCCACCTCGTGCCAGCCGAAGCGGCAGCCGACCGACAGCATGGCGTAGAGCGCGACGAAGGCCGAGGCCCAGATGGTGAAGCCGGCGCCGAGAAGGAGGATACTGCGCGGTCTCATGGCGCCGCCCCCGCAGATGAGGCCAGCCAGGCGAAGACGAAGGCGGCACCGATCCCGACGATGCCGGTGGCGGCGGCATAGTCGTGCCAGATCCGGCCGATGCGCAGGTCGAGGCTGCGGACCGGCGACAGGTAGCCGGCCCGCTCCCGCCACAGACCGTAACCGGCGAGCAGCGCACCGAAACCGGCCCGCAGGCCGCACAGGGCAAAGAGCACAAGGGCTGTCGCGTTGTGGGCATGGGTGGTCGGCACCGGCACGCTGGCGGCCATCAGCGCGAAGAGCAGCGCCGCCCCGCCATGGGCACCCGCGCAAAGGGCAAGACGCAGGGCGGGCGGGCCGCCGCGCGTCAGCGCCCGCACCGCATCCCGCCCAAGCAGTGCCGCCAGCAGCATGAGGACAAGACAGGCCGCGGCGAGCAGCGGATCGGGCATCGCCGGCTGCGGCGGCGGCCAGGCCGGCGCCACCAGCCACAGGAACAGCCCGCCGAACAGCAGCGAGGAGAACAGCGTCGCCTCGGCGGCGCAGGCAAGCACCATCGCCCACCACGAGGGCGGGGTGGCGGTCTCCCAATGCGGACGGGCGGAGGCGCCTTTGCCGATGGGAAGCGCGCCCGTGTCCTGCCGCGCGCCGGTGCCGCCGGTCCAGGCCAGCAGCGAGACGACGATGGCGGCGAAGGCGAAAAGCGACAGCCAGTAGAGCTTGGCGAGCAGGCACAGCACGAAGGCGGCGGTGAGGAGCCCGCTCCACAGCGGCAGGAAGGACTGGCGCGGCAGGACGATGAGCTGGTCCGGCCGGCCGCTGGTCATGTCGACGCCGAGCGTCTCCATCCAGCCGTTGCGGGTGAAGCCGAGATAGCCGTGCCCGCCGGCAAGCCGTGCCCCTTCCGCGTCGGGCGCAAGCCGGTCGCCGCGCTCGGTGATATGCGGCAGCGAGGCGAAGGCATAGGAGGTCGGCGGCGTCGGCATCGCCCATTCCAGGGTGCGCGCGGCCCAGGGATTGCGCCGGAACCTTTGGCCGAAGCGCATCTGCACGACGAGGTCGATGACGAACAGCGCAAAGCCGATGATCATCACGAAGGAGCCGACCGAGGACAGGAGATTGAGCCAGTCGAGCCGCGCCTCCACCGGATAGGTGTCGACCCGGCGCGGCATGCCGCGAAGGCCCGTCAGATGCATGTGGAAGAAGGTCAGGTTGAAGCCGAGGAAGATCGCCCAGAAGGCGGGCTTCGACAGCCGGTGCTCGGCACGGCGGCCGGTGAAATGCGGCAGCCAGTAATAGGCCGCCGCCATCATCGGGAAGACGAAGCCGCCGACCAGCACGTAGTGCAGATGCGCGACGACGAAATGCGTGTCATGCGCCTGCCAGTTGAACGGCACCATCGCCAGCATGACGCCGGTCAGCCCGCCGATCACGAAAATGAAGAAGAAGCCGCCGAGATAAAGCATCGGCACGTCGAAGCGCGGCCGCCCGGCCGCAAGCGTCGCGATCCAGGCGAAGATCTGCACCGCCGTGGGGATCGCCACCAGCCCGCTGGCGGCGGAGAAGAACGCCAGCGCCAAGTGCGGGATGCCGACGGTGAACATGTGATGGACCCACAGGCCGAAGGACAGGAAGGCCATGGCGATCAGCGCGACGATGATGGCGCGGTAGCCGATCAGCTCGTGCCGGGCGAAGGTCGGGATCATCATCGAGATCGCCCCGGCCGCCGGCAGGAAGATGATGTAGACCTCCGGATGGCCGAACAGCCAGAAGAGGTGCTGCCACAGCAGCGAGTCGCCGCCGCGCAGCGGATCGAAGAACGGCAGGTCGGCGGCGCGCTCCAGCTCCAGCAGGATCGAACCGAGGATCAGCGGCGGGAAGCCGAACAGCATCATCAGGGCGGTGACGAGCAGGTACCAGGCCATGATCGGCATGCGGGCAAGGCTCATGCCGGGCGCGCGCACCTTCAGCACCGAGACGGTGATCTCGATCGCCGCCGACAGCGCCGAGATTTCCACGAAGGTGATGCCGAGCAGCCAGACATCGGCATTGATGCCGGGCGAATAGGTCGAGGAGGACAGCGGCGTGTACATGAACCAGCCGCTGTCGGGGGCAACGCCGGCGACCATCGCGAGAAGCAGGATCGAGGCGCCGAAGATGTAGCACCAGAAACCATAAGCGGTGAGGCGCGGGAAGGCGAGATCGCGCGCGCCCAGCAGCTTCGGCAGCAGGTAGATCGCAAAGCCCTCGAACATCGGGATCGCGAACAGGAACATCATCACCGTGCCGTGCATGGTGAAGATCTGGCCGTAGGCCTCCGGCCCGACAAAGGCCGTGCTCGAGGTCGCGAGCTGCACGCGGATCAGCATGGCGAGCAGCCCGCCGACGGCGAAGAAGAAGAAGGCGGCGAGAATGAAGCGCTTGCCGAGCACCGTGTGATTGACCGCCGACAGCCGGCGCCAGCCGGCCGGCGTGTCCCACAGCGCCGCTAGCTCCCGGTGCAGGCGGAGCGGGGTCTGCCGAGTGGGGCGCGCGCTCATTCTCCGCCCTCCCCGGCCGTCGCCGCTTCGGAGGCGAGGATCCGGCGGAAGGCCTCCTCCTCGTGCACCTCCACGTCGAAGCGCATCGGCGCGTGGCCGATGCCGCAATACTCAGTGCAGACGCCGCCGTATTTCCCGGCCCTGTCGGCATGCAGCCGCAGGATGTTGGTGTGCCCGGGAATGGCGTCGAGCTTGCCGGCGAGGCGCGGCACCCAGAACGAATGGATGACATCCTCGCTGGTCAGCACGATGTCGACATCGCGCCCGGCGGGCAGATGCAGCAGATTGGTCGTGACATGGCCGCCGGGATAGCGGAACTGCCAGATCCACTGGCGCGCCACCGCCTCAATGCGCAGCGCCGCCGGCTCCCGCGCCGCGGCGATGCCCCGCTCCCCCAGCGCGAAGGCGGCCGCCACCAGACCCGCCAGCAGGACGAGGGGGATGACGAGCCCGCCCCACAGGATCAGCCGCGCCTCGCCGAAGGCGCGCAGCCAGGAGGGGCGGACGACGGCCAGCACCAGCACCGAGGCGGTGGCCATGAAGATCCCCGTGCCGGCATAGGCCATGACCCACCACAGCGTCGTGGCATTGCGCGCCGACGCACTCTCCGGCTCCAGCACCGACAGCGGCCCCGAACAGGCGGACAGGACCAGGCAGCCGGCCAAAACGCCGGCCGGACGGAACCAAACGCCGGGGCCGGGCCTTTCCTGCCAGAAGGGAGCCGCACGATGAACGAAATGAAACCCAGCGACAGTCCAGTCATCGAGAAGGTCGCGGAAGAATCCGTCGCCTCCGCCGTCGCCGTTGCCGGGCACCCGCTGCATGCGATGAGCGTGCATTTTCCGATTGCCCTGGTCGTCGCCACGCTCGGCTGCGACCTGCTGCTGTGGTGGACGGGGGACCCGTTCTGGCTGCGCGCCGGCCTGTGGTCGGCCGGCATCGCCTTTCTGGCCGGCGTCGGCGCGGGACTGGTCGGCACGGCCGAACTCCTCCTGGTCGCCGGCATCCGCATCCGGGTGGCGAGCTGGACCCATGCGGTTGCCGCGATGATGCTGATCGCGATCGCGGGAACCAACTGGGGCCTGCGCCTGACGGATCCGGCTGCCGTGCTGCCCTACGGCCTGATGCTGTCGCTGCTGGCGAGCATCTTCACCGGGCTGGCAGGCTGGCATGGCGGCAAACTGGTGTTCGATCACGGCATCGGCCTCATCATCTCGGAAGAAGATTGAGAGCGCCGGCAAGGCGTCGCAGCCCGCCAGGCTCGTAAAGGATGGCGGGGAGCAGGCCCGCGAGATCGGGCTTGGCCAGCACCAGCAGCAGGATCGCGGCGGACGCCAGCAGGACCGCCGTCACGGCGACTATCCTGCGCCACAGCGGATAGGTGCGCCCCCGTCTGAACAGGCTGACGATGACCGTGCCAGCGAGCACATGCAGCACCACCAGCACGGCGACGAAAGCCAGCTTGAGAAAGAACCAGACGTCGAATGTCTGCCGCAGGAACACCAGCGCCGTACCGCTGGCGACGGCGAGGAAGGCGGCCGGCGAGACGATCCCGACATAGAGAAAGCGCACGAGGGCATGCAGCCGGTGGAAGCTGTCGCGGTCGCGGACCCGCGTGCGGCGGAGATAGAGCCCCGGCAGGCAGACGAGCCCGGCGACCCAGAAGGCAATGGCGGCAAGATGCAGGCCTTTCACCCAGAGCATCAGGGGACCGGCCGCGACGCAGGCGCCCCCCATGCCGCCAGCAGCAGCACCGCCGCGGCGAGATAGGGCAGCGAGGCCGGCACCCACATGATCAGCCCGGCAAGCTGCTGGTCGGCAAGCGGCGACAGCCCGTAAGGCTCGCTCGAGGCGAAGTGCGGCGTGTAGAGCGGCCGGCGGGCAAAGGTCAGCAGCGCCCCGAGCATGCCCATCTGCACCATGGTGGCGAGCAGGGCGAACAGGGCGAGCCCCGGATGCGTTTCGCGCGCCAGGACGCCGCGCCACAGGAAAAAGGCGGCCGCCAGCAGGCTGGCCTGCATCGCCCAGTAAGGCAGCGCCCCGACAATCGCGACCTCATAGACCTGCGGGACATGCCAGAACCACAGGATCGCCGCGTTGACGGCGACAAGGACACTCAGCGGCAGCGCGGGGCCGGGTATCCGCACCTCGCGAAAGGCCAGGGCCAGCAACGGCGCCGCGACGCCGATCAACAGGGTGTGATGGGCAACCCGCGCGGAGAACAGCGCGACCGTCAGCGCGCAGAGCGGCGAGACGAACAGCAGAAGAAGAAGGCCGGTGCCCGCCAGCAGCGCCGGCCGGTCACGCCGGCGGCCGACCCTTGCATGGATGGCGACGAGGGCGACGCACAGGGCGATCGCCACCGGATCGACATTCCAGGCAAGGGCCAAGTTCTGCGGCTCCGGCGCCGCCCCACAGTAGAATTCGGGCATGACGGTTCCCCCTCGCGATCGGGACCGTAACGCCCCGCCCCGGCAAAAGTTCCCCTCCCGCCGCCCTTCGCCGCGCTCGCGCCCCCTGCCCCGGCAGGCGGCGGCAAGGCCCCTACCTGTCGGCCGGACCGCCGTCGCCGTACTGCCGCCGGCGCTGCTCGGCGAGCGCGCTCTCCAGCTTGCGGGCAAGGTCGAGAAGACGCTCCGGCACCGGCTCGCTCTCGACCTGCCGCAGCAGGCTGCGATAGTCGCCCCTGCGAGCGCGCCGGCGCTCCTTGCGGGGATCATCCGTGTCCTGCATTCCTGTCACCGTGGCTTTCTCGTTACGTGTCGCTGTCCGTGCCTCGATCCCGATGCCGGGCCGAGGCGGATCCGCATCGCCGGATCCGACGGTGTCCCACCCGCCCGGACAGAGCGACCAGGGCGAGGCGGGGCGGACCGCCCTCCTCGCCTGCTGCGGCGGGTTGTCCTGCTCGTCCGGGTTGGGCAGCGGCTCCTCGTCGGGGAGCCGTTCGGGATCGGGCTCGCGCACCGGCTGCGGGGGAAACGGCAACGGCAGCGGCGGCGTGCCCGGGTCGGGAAGAGGACGGGGCGTGGTCATGGCAAGGTCTCCTTTTGCCGCAAACCCCGTCCGGTGCCGCCGTGTTCCGCAAGATCGGAGCCGGTCCCCTTTCCCGGCAGCGGAACGGCTTCGCCCAGCGTCCCGCGCAGCCAGACCTGCTTGATCGCAACGAGACAGACGACCGCCAGCGGCGTTGCCAGCAGGATCCCCAGCGGGCCGAAGAGAATGCCGAAAGCCAGCAGCGCGAACAGCGTCACCGCCGGCGGCAGGGCGACGGTCTGCTGCTGGATCAGCGGGTTGAGCAGGTTTCCCTCCATCTGCTGGATCGCCAGATACAGCAGCAGGACCCAGACCGTCGTGGCGGTATCGACGGACAGCGCGATGGCGAGCGCGGGAACGGTTGCCAGCACCGGCCCGACAAAGGGGACGAATTCGAGGATGCCGGCGATGAAGCCGAGCGCCAGCGCCGCCTCGATGCCCAGCGCCCACAGGCCCAGGAAAGTGAGCGTGCCGACCACCAGCATCGAGGCGATCTGGCCCATCAGCCAGCGCTGCAGCGCAGTGCCCAGCGCATCGAGGGTGCTGGCGGCACCGGCCCGCAACCGGCGCGGAAACATGAGCAGA
This sequence comes from Stappia sp. TSB10P1A, assembly GCF_900185725.1. Classification (GTDB taxonomy): domain Bacteria; phylum Pseudomonadota; class Alphaproteobacteria; order Rhizobiales; family Stappiaceae; genus Stappia. The sequence goes on from NZ_FYAU01000026.1 coordinate 178,998, forward strand.
AAGCCATGGAGATAGAGGCCCGGCTGGGAGCCCATATAGAGCCCCGCGACAATGACCAGAACCCCGTTCGCCAGCAGCGTCAGGGCCCATCCCGACAGGCCGGCGATCCGGCTCATCACGTCCACTTCGGACATCATGGCTTCCGCCCGCTCGACCAGCCAGTCGCCGATATTGCCGCCGCCGAGCCAGTGTTCGAGCGGCGCCAGCAGCTCCGGCAGTTGGTCGCGCAACTGCAGGAGCTGTGCCTGAAGCTGGGATCCGAGAATGGCGAAGAACAGGACGATCGCCAGGGCCGCGGCGAGGCTCGCCACCGCGAACGACCAGCCGTTGCCGGTGCCGGTGACCCGGGAGACGAGGGAGGCGAGGCCGCGCAGGGCCACGGCGAGCAGGATCGCCGCGAAGACCAGCAGCAGCAGGTGCCGCAGGTACCACAGCGCCAGCGCCGCAATCACGACGAAGGCAACGGCCAGCAGCCGCTGCGCGAAGGGGCCGAGAGCGGGCGGAGAGATCGAGCCGTTCATCCGCGGCGCCGGATCAGGCGACCGCGCGTCGCGGCGGGATCGCAAAACGGGATGTCGGTGGCGCGCATGCAAGCGTCTCCGGTCTGCTTCTCGTCGCAGCCCAACTGCCGAACGCGCCGTTTGTTCGCCGCCTCTTCCCGAGAACCCCTGCGATCCCGGCAGGGAACATCCGCCCGCGCGCGCAGTTGAACGCGAAGTACCACCAGAATCGGAGACGCGCGATGCCCGCGAAATCCAAGTCCCAGCAGAAGGCCGCCGGCGCGGCCCTGTCGGCGAAACGGGGCGAGACGAAGAAGAGCGATCTGAAAGGCGCATCGAGGCAGATGCTGGACTCGATGAGCGAGGAGCAGCTCGAGGAGATGGCCTCCACCTCCCGCAAGGGCAAACCGGACCACGTTTCCAAGTCGAAATCCTAGGAGGGCATCCCGATGGTTCTGAAAGACCGGCGCTTCTTCGGCGCCCCCGCCGAGCACCGGGCGCCCCGCTCCCCCGCCGCCGAACTCGAGGCACAGGTAGCCTGCGCCCTTGCCGATGACGGCGAGGTCGATGCCTCCGACGTTGCCGTCACCGCCAGCGGGGATGAGATCACCCTGTCCGGCACGGTCACGCGGACCGAGGAAATCGGGCGATGCTCGCGGATCGCGCTGCGGGTGGACGGCGTTGGCAGCGTTCGCAACGTCATCGGCGTCTGGGGCTCGAAGATGTAGCCCCCGCGGAGGACCCGCTGGGGCGTTTCCCTTTTTCGTCAGTCGCGGAAAAGCTTCATCGGTTTTTTTCACGCAATTCCGGGCGGAAAACCGGTGCCCACTTTTCCCGGAATTGCTTAGTCGGGGCTCCTCTGCAAGGACTCGTCCGGCAGGACCGGCGAAGACGGCGGATAGTCCGGCTGCTGGGTCGTGGCGGGTTCCTGCGCCGGTTCGTCCGGCGCCAGCGCGATCTCGCGATAGAGGTCGACGCCCCACCAGTAGACCAGCGCCAGCAGCAGCGAGACCACGAGCAGGATCAGGATGCGGGGCGACCCCGTCCCCTGTCTTGCCTTGCCGGGCGGCAGTTCGACCGGCTCGTCCCTGGTGTCCCGTTTGTCGTTCATCCTGCGTCCTTCCCATGAAAATTGGCGGCAAGATCGTCGCGGCGACCCCTGCGGGCCGCGCGGCCCCAAGGCCAATCCGGATCCCAGCAAGGACAGGATGGCCGGGACGACGACGATCAGCCCGACGAGCGATGCTGGTCGGGCTCCGTCGTGAAAGGGCCGTGCTCCGTCAGGATGTCTCGCCATCCGGGTTTCGCCCTCCACGTCCCTCCAACCCGCACGCGCCGCGATGGTTCCCGGTGCCGGCGATTTTTCCGGACGCCGGTCGGAACCTCGGCGCGCGCCGCGGGTTCGGGGAGAAACGCGAAAGGAGAGACCCATGGGCACGTGCCACCAATGCGGCAACGACTACGACAAGGCCTTCGAGGTGACGATGGCGGGCTCGACCTATGTCTTCGACAGCTTCGAATGCGCCATCCAGGCGCTGGCGCCGTCCTGCCCCCATTGCGGCTGCAGGGTGATCGGCCACGGCGTCGAGGCGGGCGGCACCATCTATTGCTGCGCCCATTGCGCCGCCCGGGAAGGCGCGACGCAGCTCGCCGACCGGGCGCCCTGACATGGCGCCCGGCATGGCGCCCGACATGGCCGACCCACGGGGCCCGCAGCCCATTGCGGCACGGCCTGCTCCGCCGATGACGGGGCCTGCGCCGCCACGATTTGCGAGCGCCCGCGAGGACGAGGCCATGAGCAGACTGGTGGTCGTCTCCAACCGCGTCGCCAACCTGCGCAGCACCAACCAGGCCGGCGGCCTCGCCGTCGGGCTGGCGGACACGCTGAAGCAGCGGGAAGGCATCTGGTTCGGCTGGAACGGCGCCGCCGACGGGGTGACCGGCGGCGAAGCGCAGGTGGAAAGGGTCGGCCGCGCCGAGCAGGTGACGGTCCCCCTGTCGCCCGAGGACATCGCCAACTACTATCTCGGCTATGCCAACAGCGTGCTGTGGCCGCTGTTCCACTACCGGCTCGACCTCGTCGACTACCGGCCGGCGTTTTTCGAGAGCTACCAGCGGGTCAACGAGACCTTCGCGCGGCAGCTCGCGCCGCTGCTCAAGGCCGACGACCTCGTCTGGGTGCACGACTATCACCTGATCCCGCTCGCCCGGTGCCTGCGCAAGCTCGGCTGCCGCCAGCGGATCGGCTTCTTCCTCCACATTCCCTTTCCTCCGCCCGACATTCTCGTCGCCTCGCCCAATCATGCGGAACTGGTCGACGCCTTGCTGGACTATGACGTCATCGGCTTCCAGACCCACACCGACGCGGGCAATCTCAAGGCCTATCTCGGCGAGCGCCTGTCGGCGGTGCAGCTCGGCGACACCCGCTTCCAGGTCGGCGGCCGCAGCGTCACGATCGACCGCTTCCCGATCGGCATCGACGCGCGCGGCTTCGCGGCCATGACCCGGCAGGCCGACGACGAGGTGCAGATCGACCTGATGCGCCGGCGGGTGCTGGGCAGGCGCCAGATCATCGGCGTCGACCGGCTCGACTATTCCAAGGGCCTGCCCGAGCGGCTGAAGGCCTTCGACCGGCTGATGGCGCAGCACCCGGAGCTGGAGAAATCGGTGACCTATCTGCAGGTCGCCCCGCCGACCCGCGAGGAGGTCGGCGCCTATGGCGACATCCGCGCCGAGCTGGAGGCGCTGGTCGGGGCGATCAACGGCCGGCTCGCCGACTTCAACTGGACGCCGATCCGCTACATCCACCGCAGCGTCGACCGGAGCAAGCTGGCACCCCTGATGCGCGGCAGCCAGGTCGGCTTCGTCACCCCCTTGCGCGACGGCATGAACCTCGTCGCCAAGGAATATGTCGCGGCTCAAGATCCGGAAGACCCCGGCGTCCTCGTCCTGTCGCGCTTCGCCGGCGCCGCCGAGGAGATGGACGAGGCGCTGCTGGTCAACCCCTATGACATCGACGAGATGGCCCGAAGTCTCCACCGCGCCCTGACCATGCCGCTGGCCGAACGGCGGCAGCGCCATGCGGCCCTGCTGGAGCAGGTTTTGCGGCACGATTCGAAAGCCTGGCTCGACGCCTTCCTGAGCGCGCTCGCGCACCGGCGCTAAACCGCCGGGCCCCAGGGAACAGACGCACCGCCCGCGTGTTGGGCCTTCAAGGAGGCGACGCGCCATGTGGAACAGGCTTCAGGGTCTCATGAGCGAACTGCTGCCCGGCTGGGCACGGAACCGGGCGCTGCGGCGCCGGCGTGCCTCTCCACGCCCTCCGATAAAGGGCGAGGTCGTTCCGCCTCCGGCCGACCGGCCCCCGGTCGATCGCAACGCCCCACCCACAGGAGGAGGCAATGCCTGACCCGCGAAAACCAGACCGCCGATCTCGCCCTTCGAAAGGGATGAACCGCATCTCGCGCTTTGTTCTCGTCAACCTGGCGACAGGCATGCTGGTCGGGGTGCTGGTCGGCGCCGCGTATCTGCACTGGATCGGCGAGGTCGGCCTGCTGTTTCGCGAGCCGCTCGCGGCGGCGATGCTGCTGTGGAGCTTTGCCGCCAGCACCGGCATGGGAGCGGTGGGAACGGGACTGGCCCTGCTCGGCGACGACTGATCCGGGACCTGTCGCCGGCTCCGTCAGGGGACCAGCCCCGCCTCCTTGCAGTGTTGCAGCGTCAGTTCCGCAAGACGGCCAAGACGTCATGGGGTCCCTCACTTCTCTTCCAGATAGCGGCGCATGTCCTCCACCTGCGAGGCCGAGACCGGCCCCGCCTTCCGCTCGCCGGCATGGCGCAGATAGGTGAGAAGATCGGCGACCTGCCGGTCGCTCAGCTTCCAGGCGAAGGGAGGCATGGCGAGCTGGCTCGGGGCGGCCCTGGTCGCCTCCGCGCGGGCGCCGCCAAGGATGATGCGGATGGCGGTGGAGGGGTCCTCGGCCGCGACCTTGTTGGAGCTGCCGAGCGGCGCAAAGATATAGGGCACCCCCGCCCGATCGGCCGCGTGACAGGCGGCGCAATTGTCGAAATAGATCGCCGCGCCGATCTCCAGCCGCGCCTGGTCCGGTGCCTCCGGCGCCTCTCGCGGCCGGTCGTCGAGGCTCTTCAGATAGACCGCCATCGCCCGCAGGTCCTCCTCCGCCAGGTGCTGGGTGGACAGGCCGACGACCTCGCCCATGCGCTGCATCGGCGCGGTGTGGCGGGCGCGTCCGTCGCGCAGGAAGCGCACGATGTCCTCCACCTCCCAGTCGGCGATGCCGCCGTTGACGCCGCCGCGGATGTTGGGCGCGAACCAGTTCTCCAGCGTGCCGCCCCTCAGATACTCGTCGTCCTTGTCCGCTCCCAGCACGTTCTTGCCGGTGTGGCAGGCGCCGCAATGGGCAAGGGCATCGACGAGATAGCGGCCGCGGTTCCACTCCTGCGGGCGGTCCGGATCGACCGCGAATTCGCGCTGCTCGAAGAACAGCATCTTCCAGCCGGCAAGCGTCTGGCGAAGGGTCAGCGGGAACGGCAACTCATTCTCCGGCCGCTCGTTCCTCACCGGCTCGAGGGTGAAGAGATAATCGTAGATCGCATCGGCATCCGCGCGCGAGATCAAGGTGAAATGGGTATAGGGCATCGCCGGGTAGAGATGCTCGCCGTCGCGGCCGACGCCCTCGTTGAGGGCGCGGTAGAACTCGTCGCGCGACCAGCGGCCGATGCCCGTGGTCTCGTCCGGCGTCAGGTTCGCCGAATAGATGACGCCGAACGGCGTCTCCAGGCCGCGGCCACCGGCATAGGCTTCGCCATCCTCCTCGATATTGGTGTGGCAGGCCATGCAATCGGCGGCGGTCGCCAGATAGCGGCCGCGCTCCACCTGCGAGAAGGCGAGTTCCTGCGCCGGCGCGGACGGGACGGCACCAAGGCCGAGCCCGCCGGCGAGCGTGCTCGCCAGCAGCATGTCGCGCAGCCGTCTCATGTCCGCACCAAGGGTCCCGGATCGGGGAGATAGCGGCTGACGATGGCCTCGGCCGACCAGTAGGCCAGCGCCGCCACGGTTGCGGTCGGGTTGTATCCGGCGTTCTGCGGGAAGAGCCCGGCGCCGCTGACGAACAGGTTCGGCAGGTCCCAGCTCTGGCAATAGCGGTTGACGACGCTCGTCGCCGGATCGGTCCCCATGATGGTGCCTCCCGTGTTATGCGTGGTCTGATAGGGCATCGTGTCGTAGGAGCCGCGGCGGGCGTTGACCTTGATCTCGCGCCCGCCCATGCCGCGGGCGATCTCCTCGGCAACCGGCGTCAGATGCGCGGTCAGCCGCCGGTCGTTGAGCGTGAAATCGTAGGTCATGCGCAGCAGCGGCCGCCCGCGCGCATCCGTATAGGTCGGATCGAGATCGAGATGGTTGCCGCGATGCGCCATGGAAGCGCCATGCACCCCGACATCGGCCGTCTTCAGGAAGTTCTCGCGCACCGCCCGCTTCCAGCGCGAGCCCCAGTTCGGCACGCCCTCGGGCACCGGATGGCTCTCGATCGGGCGGGCATTGGTGGTGTTGCAGGCGATGTAGCCGCCGCCGATGAAGCCGAGGCCGGAATGGTCGAAATTGTCGCCGTTGTAATCGTCGACCGCCATGCCCAGCGCGCCGGCCCCGACGAAGCCGTTGGTATGCTCCTCCTCGAAGAAGACGGTGACCGACGACATCACCTGATAGCAGTAGTTCTTGCCGACGACCCCTTCGCCGCTGCGCGGATCGTACGGCGTGCCGATATTCGACAGCAGCAGCAGCCGCGTGTTCTGCAGGGGATAGGCACACAGGACGACAATCTCGGCCGGCTGGAAGACCACTTCGCCGCTGGTGTCGACATAGGTGACGCCGGAGGCGCGCGAGCCGTCGGCCGTCTTCTCCACCGACAGCACTTCCGAGTTGGTGCGCAGGGAGAAGTTCCTGCGCTGCATCAGGGCGGGAAGGATGGTGGTCTGGGGCGAGGCCTTGGAGTAGTTGCCGCAGCCGTATTTCTCGCAGTAGCCGCAATAGGTGCAAGGGGCGAGCTGCATGCCGAGCGGATTGACATAGGCGCGCGACATGTTCGCCGACGGCACCGGAAACGGGCTCAGGCCGAGCTGCCGCGCCGCCTCGCCGAACCGGTCCTGCGAGAAGGTCATCTGCATCGGCGGGGTCGGATAGTGATCGCTGCGCGGACCCTCGAAGGGATTGCCGCCGGGGAGGATCTCGCCGCGCAGGTTTCCCGCCTGGCCGCCGATGCCGCAGATCTTGTCGAAATGGTCGAAATGCGGCTCGAGCTCGTCATAGGTGACGCCGTAGTCCTGCACCGTCATGTCCGGCGGCAGGGGGCCGTAGCGCTCCTCGTTGTGGCTGCGGGCGACGAAGTCGGACGGCAGGAAGCGGTAGGTCTGGCCGTTCCAGTGGACGCCGGCGCCGCCCACCCCGTTGCCGGGCAGGAACGAGCCCCAGCGCCGCATCGGCAGCGCCGTCTGGGCGCTGTTGTTGCGGAACGTCAGCGTCTCCTGCGAAGCCTCCTGGAACATGGCGTGACGCCAGTAGTAGCGCAGCTCGTCCTGGGCGAAGGTGGTGGCGAAATCGCTGTGGGTGTCGCGCCAGGGTCCGCGTTCGAGCGCCAGCACCTCAAGCCCCGCGGCCGTCAGCTTTTCGGCATACATCGCGCCGGTCCAGCCGAAGCCGATCAGCACCACATCGACGCGTGGACGTTGCTTGGTCATGGGTCTCCCTCTGCCGGGCGCGCATCTACGGACCGGACCAGCCGGGCCGCCCCGAAAGGCCGACCGGTTCCAGCACGATGGCCGCCCCGTTGTGGTTGATGAAATCGCGATAGTCGTAGCGGGTGCCCGGGAAGCCGACATAGCGCCAGCCAACCATGTCGCGGTTGCCGCCATAGATCGGATCGGCAAAGAAGCCCTCGATCGCGTTTTCAAGGACGAGGTCGAAGAACGTCTTCGCCGAGACGCGATCGAACTCGATCTCCTCGCCCTCCAGGCCGGCGAGGATGGCGTCCTGGTCGTCGGCGCCGAGATCCGCGAAGGGCGCGCCATGCTCCGCCCGGCAGTAGGCATCGAGCTCCGCCAGCGCCAGCCGGTAGAGCATCGCCGGCGGATGCTCGCTCTGATAGCCTTGCGTCGAGGTCCCCTCGCCGAAGGGGCCCTTCATGTACCAGTTCTGGCCGCGGCCGTAGAAGCCGGCCAACTGCCGGTCGATGAAGGTGACGACATCGGCTTCCGCCGCCCCGGCCCCGTCCTCGTCGCTGGGAATGAGGCGGGCACAGATGGCCGCCACGGCCGCGTGCTCGGCAGGACCGAGGAAACGCTCCTCGCCGGTGCCGTGATGGGGAACGTCTCCCGACATCGGCGCCCAAGGGGTGCCTTCGCCCTGGCCGTATTCCCGCGCCATAAGGCGCGGCGCGGCAAGGGCGGTGCCGGCCAGCAGCAAAAGCCTCACCGCCTGGCGTCGTGTGAAGGACGTCACGTCTCGTCTCCCGGTTTCCCCCCGCCCAACCCGCGAAAGCGCGGCGTGTTCCATTCCGGCCCGGCTGCGGCCGCGATCCGGAGGCCGCGGCGAACAGGGGGCGCTGTCCGCCGCGGCCCAATATGGCTGCGCGATGATCTGAAGCGCGCTGTCAGCGCCGGCCGACGCCCGACCAGAACTCATCGACCGGCCCGCGATCGGCCTGCATGTTGTCAGGGCTTCGGAACCGGTCCGGATCGATGGTCGGCGCCCGCTCGAGCTCTTCCTGGCTGACATTCAGCACGATGGTCTCCAGGCCCGGCGTCGCGTTCAACTGCTCCCAGGGGACCGCGACATATTCCTCGCCGAGACCGAGGAAGCCGCCGCGCGCCACCAGCACATAGGAGACGGCGCCCGATGCGGGATCGAGGATCACGTCATGCACGCTGCCGAGGTTCTCGTCCTGGATGTTGCGCACGTCGGTGCCGGTGATGTCGTCGATGCGGTAGGACCGCATGCCTTCCGCCTGATCGATCGGCTGCGCCAGAGCCAGTTGCTCCTGGCGCCAGTCGGTGACCTGCGCCGGGTCGACGCCGGCCGAGGTCAACTGCTGCGTATAGTCCTGATAGACGGCATCCAACTGCCCGGCGACATAGTCGCAGCCTTCCTGCTCGCCGCGCTGGGCCAGGATGTGGGCGGCGAAATAGAGCGTGCGGATCTGCTCGCGCGGCGAATAGGCGCCCTCGACCGCCCCGCGCGGATCGCCCGCCAACGGTACGCCCTCGCCGGTCGGGGCGACCGAGGTTTCGGCTCCCGGCCGTGCCGCGCCGTCGGGCGCCGTGGTCGGGGTTCCCATCGGCCGCGTACCGTAGCCGGCGCCCCAGCCGGTCAGCCAGAACTGGTCCTGCCGCATCCGATCGGTCGCCTGTTGCAGACGCGCCTGGCACTGGGCGGAGGCCTGCTGGTTGGTTTGCGGATTGGTCTGCTGATTGGTTTGCTGGGCGGCCGGCTGGCCCGTCTGCTGCGCCGAGACGGCGTGCGGAAGCAGCGAAAGCGCGGTCGCGGTCAACAGCACGCCCGCCATCTTCGTTGCATGTCTGGTCATTGGCTACTCCTCAAGTGGGGACAGGCAGCACCGCCGCCTGTCGTGGGGTCCACCCTGCAAACAGCCGACGCCGCCGCATGTTCCGCCCCTCACCCGGCGTCACCGACACGGCGCAGCATCCCGCCGCCTGGAACAATCCCGGCGGCCCTGCGTTCGAAGGCGGCATCGCCCAGGGCGGCGAGCACCATCAGAAAGGGAAGTGACATGGCCAGGGAAAAGACCCTCGAAGATCTGTTCCACGACACGCTCAAGGACATCTACTATGCCGAGCGCAAGATCCTGAAGGCGCTGCCCAAGATGCAGCGCGCGGCGCAGTCCGAGGAGCTGAAGAAGGCTTTCGAGATGCATCGCGAGGAGACCGAAGGCCACGTCGAGCGCCTGCAGCAGGTGTTCGAGATCATCGGCAAGGCGCCGCGCGGCAAGACCTGCGACGCCATCGAAGGCATCGTCTCCGAAGGCGAGGAGATCATCGACGAGTTCAAGGGCACGCCCGCGCTCGATGCCGGACTGATTTCCGCGGCCCAGGCGGTCGAGCACTACGAGATCACCCGCTACGGCACGCTCAAGCGCTGGGCGAGCGAGCTCGGGCTCCAGGATGCGGCGAAGCTCCTCGACGAGACCTTGAAGGAAGAGGCCAAGACCGACGAGACCCTGACCAAGCTCGCGGACGCTTCGGCAAACGATCGCGCCAAGGCGGCGTGATCACCGGCACGCTCGGCCCCCGCAACGGCCCTGGTCTGCGGAGCAGGGCCGTTGCGGGACAGCGTCCGGGAACATCCCCATGTCGATCTACCGCCTTTTTCTCCGCCTGCTGATCCTGGCGGCCCTCTGCGGCGCGGCGTTCCTTCTGTACCGGACGCTGGGCCGGTACACGCTCGAGGACATCACCGACGCGGTTCGCGCCATTCCGGCCGGGCAGCTCGCCCGCGCCGCCGCCTTTGCCGCCGCCTCCTATCTCTGCCTCACCGGTTTCGACTGGCTGGCCGTGCGCTACGCCGGCAAACCGCTCGCCTGGCGCCGCACCGCGCTGGCCTCCTTCGTCAGCCTCTCCATCGGCCACAATGTCGGCGTCGCCGCCCTGTCCAGCGGCGCGATCCGCTATCGTTTCTATTCGCGCTGGGGATTGCGGGTCGGCGACGTCGCCAAGGTGATCCTGTTCTGCGGCATGACCGTGGGGCTGGGACTGGCGACGCTCGGCGGGATCAGCCTGCTGCTCTATCCGGAGGAGGCGGAGGGGCTGATGGGCATCACCCGGGCCGAACTGCGGGGCATGTCGATCGTCTGCCTGTCGCTGCCGCTTGCCCATGTCGTGCTGTCGGCGACCCTGCGCGGCGACCTGAGGCTCCGTCGCTGGAGCGTGAGGTTCCCGCCGCTGCGGCTGGCCCTGCCGCAGATCGTTGTCGGAACGGCAAACTTCGCCTGCGTGGCGGCCTGTCTTCACCAGTTGCTCGCGGCGATCTCCGAGGCAGCCTATCTGGAAGTCACGGCGATCTACGTCATCGGCAATGTCGCCTCGCTGATCAGCCATGTGCCGGGCGGCCTCGGCGTGCTGGAGGCGACGGTCCTGTATCTTCAGCCGGGAGCGGAGGCGATCGGCGCGCTGATCGTCTTCCGCGTCCTCTATTTTCTCGTGCCGCTGGCTATCGGCCTGCCTGTGCTGCTTGTCAGCGAATATGTTCTGTGCCCCTCGCGGGCGGCCGAGAACTGAAGGTCCGGCGCGGCGGCTCGCCGCTCAGGCGGCCTGCTTCGGCTTGCGGATGGCGGGGGCGGCCTCGACCACCAGCGGGTCGAAGCCGGCGCCGCCCGCCTCCAGCATGGCGAAGAGCTGGGTGCGCATGCGCGGCTCCCAGTACTTGCTGATGTGGTCGGCGATCCCCGCCACCGCCTCGTCATGCGGGCGGGTGCGGAAGAAGCCGGCGATCTGGTTGGCCATGTAGGTCAGTTTGTCAGGCGACATCTTTCAGGCTTCCCCCGATGATCCTGTGCGGATGCGTGAAGAGTTCGAATTCCTCGCCGCGCGCGATCCCCGCGAGCGTGATGCCGGCGGCGGCTGCCTCGTCGACGGCAAGGGCGGTGGGCGCAGACACCGCGACGAGGATGCCGCAGCCGGCGACCGCCGTCTTCTGCACCAGTTCGATGGAGAGCCGGCTGGTGAGGATGACGGCGCCCGTCGCCATGTCGATGCCGGCCCGCGCTGCCGCGCCGATCAGCTTGTCGAGCGCGTTGTGCCGGCCGACATCCTCGCGCACCAGCACCAGCCCGCGCTCGCCCTGCCAGAAGCCGGCCGCGTGGACGGCGCGGGTGCGCAGGTTCAGCGCCTGCGCCTTGGCCATCGCCGCGACAGCGCGCGCGACCTCGGCCGGCGCGAGACGGATATCGGCGGAAACAGGCGCGATCTCGCGCATCGCCGCCGCAAGGCTCTCGATCCCGCACAGCCCGCAGCCGACCGGCCCGGCCATCGACCGGCGCCGCTCGCCGAGACGCTGGCCGGCATCGCCGGCAAGGCGGACCTGCAGGTCGAGGCCGCGGCCGCAATCGACGATCGCGATCTCCTCGACCTCGCTGACCGAGGCGGCGAGCCCTTCCGTGAGCGAGAAGCCGTAGGCGAGATCCTCCAGATCGGCCGGCGTTGCCATCAGCACGGCATGGGACGTGCCGTTATAGCTGATGGCCACCGCCACCTCCTCCGCCAGCTCCCTGGTGGAGGCGGAGAAGCGGCCGTTGCGATAGGCCGTGCCGGAGGCGGGGCGATGGGTGAGCATGGCGCTACTCCGCCGCCTCGATCCGCCGCGACAGGGTCGAGAATTCCTCGTATTTCTCCTGCCAGTCGGTCGGGCCGTTGGACGGCATCACCTGCACCGCCGTCACCTTGTATTCCGGGCAGTTGGTCGCCCAGTCGGAATAGTCGGTGGTGATGACATTGGCCTGCGTCGTCGGGTGGTGGAAGGTGGTGTAGACGACGCCCGGCGACACCCGGTCGGTGATCTGCGCCCGCAAGGCCGTCTCGCCCGAGCGGCTGGCGAGCTTCACCCAGTCGCCGTCCTTGACGCCGCGCGTCTCGGCATCGTGCGGATGGATCTCCAGCACGTCCTCCGCATGCCAGACCACATTGGCGGTGCGCCGGGTCTGCGCGCCGACATTGTACTGCGACAGGATGCGGCCGGTGGTGAGCAGCAGCGGGAAGCGCGGCCCGGTCTTCTCGTCCGTCGCCACGTAGTCGGTGCGGATGAACCGGCCCCTGCCCCGCACGAAACCGTCGACATGCATGATCGGCGAGCCGTCCGGCGTCTTGTCGTTGCACGGCCACTGCACCGAGCCCTTCTTCTCCAGCATCTCGTAGGAGACATTGGCGAAGCTCGGCGTCGTCGCGGCGATCTCGTCCATGATCTGCGAGGGGTGGGTGTAGGACCAGTCGGCGCCCATCGCATTGGCCAGCATCTGGGTCACTTCCCAGTCCGCATAGCCGTTGCGCGGTGCCATCACCTTGCGCACCCGGTTGATCCGGCGCTCCGCGTTGGTGAAGGTGCCGTCCTTCTCCAGGAAGGTCGAGCCCGGCAGGAAGACATGGGCGTAGTTGGCCGTCTCGTTGAGGAAGAGGTCGTGGACGATGACGCAGTCCATCGCCGCAAGGCCGGCCGAGACATGGCGCGTGTCGGGATCCGACTGCAGGATGTCCTCGCCCTGGCAATAGAGCCCCTTGAACGTGCCGTCGACCGCCGCATCCAGCATGTTGGGAATGCGCAGGCCCGGCTCGTCGGAAATCTCGACGCCCCAGAGCTTTTCGAAGATGTCGCGCACCTCCTGCCCGTTGACATGGCGGTAGCCGGGCAGCTCATGCGGGAACGAGCCCATGTCGCAGGAGCCCTGCACGTTGTTCTGGCCGCGCAGCGGGTTCACGCCGACGCCCGGCCGGCCGATATTGCCGGTGAGCATGGCAAGGTTGGCGATGCCGATGACCGTGGTCGAGCCCTGGCTGTGCTCGGTGACGCCGAGGCCGTAATAGATCGCGCCGTTGCCGCCGCGGGCATAGAGCCGGGCCGCAGCGCGCAGCTCCTGCGCCGGGACGCCGGTCAGCGCCTCGACGGCTTCCGGGCTGTGCTTGGCGTCGGAGACGAATTCCGCATAGTCCTGGAACTCGTCCCAGTCGCAGCGCTCGCGGATGAAGCTCTCGTCGAACAGGCCTTCGGTGACGATGACATGGGCGAGCGCCGTCACCACGGCGACATTGGTGCCCGGACGCAGCGCCAGGTGATGGGCGGCCTGCACATGCGGCGTCCTGACCAGGTCGATGCGACGCGGGTCGACGACGATGAGCTTTGCCCCCTGGCGCAGCCGCTTCTTCAGCCGCGAGGCGAAGACCGGATGGCCGTCGGTCGGATTGGCGCCGATCACCATCACCACGTCGGCATGCTGGACGCTGTCGAAGTCCTGGGTGCCGGCGGAGGTGCCGAAGGTCTGGCCGAGGCCGTAGCCGGTCGGCGAATGGCAGACGCGGGCGCAGGTGTCGGTGTTGTTGTTGCCGAACACCGCGCGCGCCAGCTTCTGCACCAGATAGGTCTCCTCATTGGTGCAGCGCGAGGAGGTGATGACGCCGATGGCGTCCTTGCCGAGCTCGTACTGGATGGCGCGCAGCTTCGTCGCAGCAAAGCCCAGCGCCTCCTCCCAGGACACTTCCCGCCAGGGGTCGGTGATCTTGTCGCGGATCATCGGGCTGAGGATGCGGTCCTTGTGCGCGGCATAGCCATAGGCGAAGCGGCCCTTGACGCAGCTATGGCCGCGGTTCGCCTTGCCGTCCTTGTAGGGCACCATGCGCACCAGTTCGTCGCCGCGCATCTCCGCCTTGAACGAGCAGCCGACACCGCAATAGGCGCAGGTCGTGACCACCGAATGCTCCGGCTGGCCGATCTCGATCACCGACTTTTCCTGCAAGGTCGCCGTCGGGCAGGCCTGGACGCAGGCGCCGCAGGAGACGCATTCGGAGGACAGGAAGTCCTCATGCATGCCCGGCGAGACGCGGCTGTCGAAGCCGCGGCCCTCGATGGTCAGCGCGAAAGTGCCCTGCACCTCCTCGCAGGCCCTGACGCAGCGCGAGCAGACGATGCATTTGGACGGGTCGTAGGTGAAATAGGGGTTGCTCTCGTCCTTCGGCATCCAGCGGGCATTGACCTCGCCCAGCCCATCGCGCGCCTTGACGTGGTTGTCGCCGTCATGGCCGTAGCGCACGTCGCGCAGGCCGACGACGCCGGCCATGTCCTGCAGCTCGCAGTCGCCATTGGCGGCGCAGGTCAGGCAGTCGAGCGGATGGTCGGAGATGTAAAGCTCCATCACGCCGCGGCGCAACTGCTTGAGCCGGCCGGTCTGGGTGCGCACCACCATGCCGGGTTCCACCGGCGTGGTGCAGGAGGCCGGCGTGCCGCGCCGCCCCTCGATCTCCACCAGGCACAGCCGGCAGGAGCCGAAGGCGTCGACCATATCGGTGGCGCAGAGCTTGGGGATCTGGATGCCGGTCTCCATCGAGGCCCGCATCACGGACGTGCCTTCCGGCACGGTGACCTCGAAGCCGTCAATGGTCAGCGTGACCGTCTTGTCCGACGTCGAGGCCGGTGTGCCGTAGTCGGTTTCCTTGATCAGGGTCATCGGTCTACTCCGCCGCTTCGGCCATCGGCCGGGGGGTGAAATCCTGGGGGAAGTGGGTCAGCGCGCTGAGGACCGGATAGGGTGTGAAGCCGCCGAGCGCGCAGAGCGAGCCGGCCTTCATCGTGTCGCAAAGGTCCTTCAGCAGATCGACCTGCGCCTCCGGGCGCTCGCCGCCGGCGATCTTGTCCAGCGTCTCGACGCCGCGCACGGCGCCGATCCGGCAGGGCGTGCACTTGCCGCAGCTCTCGATGGCGCAGAACTCCATGGCGAAGCGCGCCTGCTTCAGCATGTCGACCGTGTCGTCGAAGACGACGATGCCGGCATGGCCGATCAAGCCGTCCTGCGCCGCGAAGGCCTCGTAGTCGAACGGCGTGTCGAACAGCGCCGGCGGGAAATAGGCCCCGAGCGGGCCGCCGACCTGCACCGCGCGCACCGGACGCCCGCTCGCCGTGCCGCCGCCGATCTCCTCGACCAGGGTGCCGAGCGTCACGCCGAAGGCGGTCTCGTAGAGCCCGCCATGGCGGATGTTGCCGGCAAGCTGGATCGGCATTGTACCACGCGAACGGCCGACGCCGAAATCGCGGTAGAAGGCGGCGCCCCGATCCAGGATCACCGGCACGGAGGCCAGCGACAGCACGTTGTTGACCACCGTCGGCCGGCCGAACAGGCCCTGCAACGCCGGCAGCGGCGGCTTGGCCCGCACCACGCCGCGCTTGCCCTCCAGGCTGTTGAGCAGCGAGGTCTCCTCGCCGCAGACATAGGCGCCGGCGCCGACGCGCAGCTCCATGTCGAAGGCGTGGCGCGAGCCCAGCACCGAGGCGCCGAGAATGCCGTCGCGGCGGGCGATCTCGATAGCCTCGCGCATGATCGCGATGGCATGGGGATATTCGGAGCGGGTGTAGATATAGCCCTTGGTCGCCCCGGTCGCGATGCCGGCAATCGCCATGCCCTCGATCAGCACGAAGGGGTCGCCCTCCATGATCATCCGGTCGGCAAAGGTGCCGCTGTCGCCCTCGTCGGCGTTGCAGACGATATATTTGCGGTCGGCCTCAGCCTTCAGCACCGTGTTCCACTTGATGCCGGTGGGAAAGCCGGCGCCGCCGCGGCCGCGCAAGCCGCTGTCGGTGACCGTGGCGACGATCTCCGCCGGTTCCATGGCGATGGCGTTGTGCAACCCGCGCAGGCCCTTGTAATGGCGGTAGTCCTCCAGTGACAGCGGATCGGTGACGCCGACGCGGGCGAAGGTCAGCCGGGTCTGGCTCTTGAGGAAGGGAATCTCCTTGGTCTCGCCGTGGAACAGCGGATGCTCGCCGCCCTCCAGAAAGCCGGCGTCGAACAGGCCGGGCACGTCCTTTTCCGTGACCGGACCATAGGCGACGCGGCCATGGGCGGTGCGCACCTCGACCAGCGGCTCCAGCCAGTGCATGCCGCGCGAGCCGTTGCGCACGACCCTCGCCTCAAGCCCTCGGGCGGAGAGTTCGCCTGCGATCGCCTTGGCGACGCGGTCGGCGCCGACGGCCAGCGCCGCGGAGTCCCTGGGAACGAAGATCACCGGGGTCATCGGCCGGTCTCCTTCACCAGCTCGCGCATCGCCGTCTCGTCCAGCCGTCCGTGCAGCTCGCCGTCGAGCATCGCTGCCGGGGCGCAGGAACACAGGCCGAGGCAATAGACCGGCTCCAGCGTGACGCGCCCGTCCGGCGTCGTCTCGTGCCAGTCGATGCCGAGCGCGGCCCGCACCCCGTCGGCAAGCCCGTCGCCGCCCATCGACTGGCAGGCCTCGGCCCGGCAGATCTTCAGCACGTGGCGGCCCGCCGGCTCTTTACGGAAATCGTGATAGAAGCTCGCGACGCCGTGCACCTCGGCCCGGCTCAGATTGAGCGCCTCGGCGATGGTGCGCAACGCCTCGTCCGGCACGCAGCCGAACTCCTTCTGCACCTCGTGCAGGATCGGCAGCAGCGGCCCCTCGAGCTGCGCAAGGTCCTCCACGACGGCCTGCGTCCGTTCCGCGACCTGTCGTGACGACAATTGCAATGACATGCGTTCTCTCCCTCGCCTCGCCCGCCTCCCGGAAAGTCCGAAATGCGCGGAGAAACATCAACATCACTGTTCCGTTGTGCGATTGCACATCCCTATAGATGAGTAATCGGCTCCACTTTTATCTTCCCCTCGGCCCGGCTGCGTCGGGACGCGAGGGCTCGGCCGCGCCGGATGAACGGCACGCGGGGCGAAAGCACGGAAACGGTGGTTCGGAGCCCGGGACGCCGGAGCGCCCCGGGCTTGGGTCTGGGCTTGGGCCTGGGCTTGGGCCTGGGGCCTGCCTCAGGCCTTGGCCGGCTGCGCGCCCTCCGGGCCGGTGCTCTTCGCGCCGGCGCCCGCGCCGCTTTCCATGTGATGCCTGGCATCGACCGGGCGCACCAGCGCATTGGCCACCAGCGCGACCACCAGCAGGGTCGCCATGGCATACATGGTGGTGTTGTAGAGGCTGGGCGTCGGATCGACCGTGCCAATGGGCGCGATCTCCATCAACTGTGCCACCGTCACCGTCTTGGCCGCCACCAACTGATCGAGCTGCTCGACGCCCGCGCCGAACTTCTGCGCGAAGGCCTGCGGGTCGACCCTGGACGCAAGGTCCCGGATGGCACTGTTGAGCGACATGTTGCGCAGCTCGGTGATGGCGAGCGGGCCGAGAACGCCGGCCGTGCTCCAGGCGGTCAGCAGCCGCCCGTGGATGCCGCCGACATATTTGGTGCCGAAGATATCCGCGAGATAGGCCGGGATCGTCGCGAAGCCACCGCCATACATCGTGAAGATGATCATGGTGGCGCCGTAGAACATCACCAGCCAGGTCACCGCCGGGTCGACGCTGACCTGCGCCGCCGCGAAGGGGATCGACAGGTACAGCAGCGTGCCGAGCACGAAGAACACGTGGTAGGTGTTCTTGCGCCCGATATAGTCGGAGGTGGAGGCCCAGAAGAACCGGCCGACCATGTTGAACACGGAGATCATGAACACATAGGTCGCCGCGAAGGTGGAGTTGACGATCAGCGGCAGGGTGGTGCCGAAGATCTCCGACATCATCGTCTTGGCGACGCCGATCACGCCGATGCCGGCGGTCACGTTGAAGCACAGCACGATCCACAACAGGTAGAATTGCGGCGTCTTCAGCGCCTGGTCGATATGGACGTTGTTCTGGGTGATCATCTTGCGCGAGGCGGCGGCCGCCGTCGGCGGTGTCCAGCCGGCCGGGCGCCAGCCCTCGCGCGGCACCCGGTAGGACAGGGCCGCGACGATCATCACCAGCAGATAGGCGAGCCCCAGGGTGAAGAAGGTGCCGGCGGCGCCGGTGTTGCCGGTGCCGACCACATAGATGCCTTCCTGCAGCGCGACCGGGGCGGCGGCCACCTCCTTGGCGCCGGCGAGCACCACCTCGACCAGTTGGCCGTTGACCTCGGCGAGGCGACGGCCGCCCTCGGTGACGAGATCGATGGAGCCGAGCGGGCCGAGATAATCCGGCGCCCGGTAGAACACGCCGAGCAGCCATTCCTTGATCGGCGTCGCGATCATCGCACCGCCGCCGAAGCCCATGATCGCCATGCCGGTGGCCATGCCGCGGCGGTCCGGGAACCAGCGGATCAAGGTCGACACCGGCGAGACATAGCCGAGACCGAGGCCGCAGCCGCCGAGCACGCCATAGCCGAGATAGAGCAGCCAGAGCTGGTGCGTCATGATGCCGAGGCCGCCGATCAGGAAGCCGCCGCCCCAACACAGCGCGGCGACGATGCCGACCATGCGCGGGCCGACTTCCTCCAGCCACTTGCCGGCAAAGGCGGCGGACAGGCCGAGAAAGACGATGGCGACCGAGAAGATCCACACGACCGACGACAGGCTCCAGTCGCCGGGCGCCGCCGCCACGACGCCGAACTGCTTGATCAGCGGCGGATTGAAGATGCTCCACGCATAAACGGAGCCGATGCACAGGTGGATGGCAATGGACGCCGGCGGAACCTTCCAGCGGTTGAAGCCGTCCTCTGCGACGATGTGTTCCTTTTTCAGCCAGTCAAACATGCACCTATTTCCTCCCGTGCACGGTTGTCGAGGCAGCTCCGCAAGCCATGCCGCGCCGTTGACCGGATCGTCGGCAGCTTCCGGCCGGTCCCCTCCGGAACCGGATGCCTGCCGTCCGCCCTCCCCGCACGCCGCCAGGGCCTCCCGCCCCGCCGACCGCGGCAGACCGGCCCGCTCGGGCGGCCTGCGACCAGACAGCGCAGTCCCCTACGCAAGTTCGGCGCCAGTTTGAATGATCTTTGTTTTTCAAGGGATTGACGGAAAAGCCCCACCCAACGCGGACATTTTGTCCACTTGACGCGCCGGTCGCCCGTCGCGGCCTGGACATTTTGTCCGAAGGCTCAGGAGGCGTCGGCCAGCGGCTCCTCGGGCAGCCAGATGGTGAAGACGGTGCCGGCGCCCGGCGCGCTGCGCACGCGGATCTCGCCGCCCTGGCGGCTGACCAGCGTCTGGGTGATCGACAGGCCGAGCCCCGTCCCCTGCCGGCTCTTGGTCGTGTAGAACGGGTCGAAGACGCGCGCGAGCACCTCCGCGCTCATGCCGACGCCGGTGTCGGCGACCTCCACGGTCACGCCCGGCACGCCGTCGCGCTGCGTGTCGGCGGTGGCGAGCGACAGCCGCCCGCCCTTCGGCATCGCGTGGATGGCGTTGACGATCAGGTTGATCAGCACCTGCTGCAGCTCGGTCCGGTTCATCAGGACGGTGCGGGAGGCCCGCATCTCGCGCGCCACCTCGATCTCGGTCTGGCGCAGCAGATGACGCACCAGCGGCAGGCAGTCGGAAATCACCTCGTCCGGCGCGTGCCGGTCGGCATAGCCGGCATATTCGTCGGGCTTGGCGAATTGCAGCAGCTTCATGACGATCTGGTTGATCCGGTGGACCTGCTCGTCGATCAGCCGGATCTCGGTGCCGGCGACCTCGGCATGCGCACCGAGCAGCATCCGCAAGACCTCCAGGTTGCCCTGGATGACGGCGATCGGGTTGTTGATCTCATGCGCGACGCCGGCGGTGATCTCGCCGATGGCCGCCAGCTTCTCCGACATGATGAGCTGCTTGGTGGTCTCCTCCAACTGGCGGTTCGCCAGCATCAGGTCGCGGGTGCGCTCTTCCACGCGGGCGTTCAGCTCCTCGTTCCAGGAGCGGAGCTGCCGGTCGCGTTCCTGCACCAGGTCGAGAAGATGGTCGAGATGCTGCGCGACGCGGGCGATCTCGTCGCTGCCGCCGCCGCCGGGCCGGGTGCGCGCGCCCAGATCGCCGTGCTCGACCCGCCCGATCGTGTCGGTCATCCGCTCCAGCGGCTTGAACACGCCGCGCGCCCAGCGCAGGAACAGCGGCACGCTGCCGGCGGTGACGACGAGGAAGCCGACCAGCACGGCAACCAGCGTCGCCAGCTTTTCCGCCTGGAACGGCGCCTCCAGAAAGCCGACATAGAGCATGCCGACCCGCTCTCCCCGGCTGTCGGCGATCGGCTCGTAGGCGGAGATGTACCAGTCGTTGACGACGAAGGCGCTGTCGAGCCAGACCTGCCCCTCGCCCAGCACGCGCTCGCGCACCGCCGCCGAGACCCGCGTGCCGAGCGCCCGGCGGTTCTCGAACAGGCGCACATTGGTGCTGACCCGCACATCATCGAGAAACAGCGTGGCGGTGCCCTGGCTGCCCTCCGGCAGGCTCGCCTCGCGGTAGACGAGATCGTTGATCGTGTCGATGAAGACGAGGTTCTGGTTGAGCAGGATGCCGCCGACCAGCGCGCCCGGCACCGCCTCCGCCAGACGCGCCGGACTGGCGGAATGCACGACCATGCCGCGCGTCTCGGTCGTCCGCTCCGTCGGCACCGCGTTGGCTGTGGGGATCAGCTCCAGGCTCGCCCGCGCCGCAAGCTCCGGCGACAGGCCGGCAAGCTCCTCGCCCTCGAAGATGTCGACGCTGCTGGCCGGCGTGCCGGCCATGGCCCGGTCGATCACCGGCCAGTCGCGGCCGAGCGGCGGGCTGGCTCCAGCCGGAGAGACGGCCCGGACCCGGCCGTCGCCGCCGACCAGATAGAGAAAGTCGAGGCCCATCTCCGCGCGGCTGCGCTCCAGCAGCGCGGCCAGCGCCGCCCCGTCGCGCGCGTCGGCGATGTCGCGGAACTCCGCCGACTTGCCGAGCGCGTCGAGCCGCTCGCCGGTGTTGTCGAGGATCCGGGTGAAATACTGGTGGGCGACCGTCAGGTCGGCATTGACCTTGGTCTTCAGCAGGGCATCGAACTTCGAGTTCCAGCGCACCATCGCCCAGCCGAGGAACAGCGGCAGCACCACCAGGGTCGGCAGCAGCGCGATGGCCAGCAGCCGCACCCGGACCGACAGCCGGCCGCGGCGCGCGGGCACCGCCCGCCGCCCGTCCTCAGGCTCAGCCATTCCAGTCGACGAGCTTGCGGTCGATGGTCTTGCGCGAGATGCCGAGCCGGCGCGCCGCCTCGGCGCGGTTGCCCTCGCACGCCTCCAGCACCCCGAGGATATGGCGCCGCTCGACGTCTTCCAGCGCATCCGTCCGGACTTTGGCCGGCGCGGGCGCAGGTCCGCGCGCGGGCTGGCCCACCAGATCCTCCGGGAAGCGTCCGAGGATCAGCGAGCGCTCGATCATGTTGCGCAACTCCCGGACATTGCCCGGCCAGTCATAGGCGAGCAGCCCGGCGACCACCTGTGGCCCCATCGGCACCGGCGGCATGCCGAGCTGGACGGCGAGCTTGCTCATGAACAGTTCCGCCAGTTCGCGAATATCGTCGCCGCGCTCGCGCAGCGGCGGCATCTCGATCTGCAGGACATTGATCCGGTAGAACAGGTCGGCGCGGAACCGGCCGGCCTCCACCTCGCGCTCCAGATCCGCGTTGGTGGCGAAGACGAACCGCAGATCCACCGGCACCTCGCGCTCCGAGCCGATCGGCCTCACCCGGCGATCCTCGATCGCCCGCAGCAGCTTGCCCTGCAGCGGCATCGGCAGATCGCCGATCTCGTCGAGGAACAGCGTGCCGCCCTGGGCATGCATGAACAGGCCCTCGCGATTGCCCGCGGCGCCCGTGAAGGCGCCCTTCAGGTGGCCGAACAGCTCCGCCTCGATGACATCGGCGGGGGTCGCCGCGCAATTGACCGGCACGAAGGGCTTGGCCGCACGGTCCGACAATTCGTGGACCGAGCGTGCCGCCACCTCCTTGCCGGTGCCGGACTCGCCGGTGATCAGCACCGAGGTCGGCAGCGGCGCGACGCGGGCGATGGTGTCGCGGATCTGGCCGATCTCGCGGGAATGGCCGATCAGCTTGTCGCGCAGCAGCAGGTGGTCGGAGGTGGCCTGCAACTGGTGGCGCAGCAACTGGTTCTCGCGCAGCAAGGTCACCCGGTCGAGACAGCGCGCCACCGCGTTGAGCAACTGGTTGGACCGGAACGGCTTCAGCACGAAGTCGACCGCGCCCGCGCGCAGCGCCTGGATCGCCGTTTCCAGGTCCGCATAGGCGGTCATCAGGATCGCATGGGCGAAGAAGCCGATCTCCCGCTGTTCGGCGAGCCATTCCACCCCGGTCTTGCCGGGCATGATATTGTCGAGGATCACCACGTCGAAGTGATGCCGGTCGAGCAGCAGCGAGGCGGCGGCCGCGTCCTCCGCCTCCTCGATCCGCTTGCAATGCGGCGCCAGCGTGCGCACCAGGAAGTTGCGCATGCCGGGCTCGTCGTCGACGATCAGGATCGAGGCCTGCGACAGCCACGGCCCGAATTGCGCGTCGACGGACGCGTCCGTCGCGCGCTTGAGCGATCCCGTGCCCATGAACTCCCTCCCCCGGATTCTTTTGTCGTTCTGTGTTTTTCTCTTCCAAGAGATAGCACAGCCGGCCGGACACGATAATGCCCGCGAGGCGCAGCTTGCAAACACACGAAGACGCGAGAACCGGAAGACCGGCGCTGTGGGAGGGACGACGCGCGCCGCCGACGCGCGCCTCCTAAACGGCGCTGAGGCGCAGGGCGACCGTGTTCAGCGCCGCGACCTTGGCCTCGGCCGAGCCGCCGGCATAAGCGCTTTCCAGCGTCTCCAGCACCTGGCGGAACCGCTCCAGCTCCTTGCCGGCGATGTCCAGCGTCAGCGGCTGGTCGTCATAGGCATCGACGAAGGCTTGCGCGGCGCGGGCCACCAGCAGCCAGGCGATGGCCTGTTCGGGCTCGCCGACGATGCGGGCACGGGCCTCGCGCGCGCAGGCTTCGAAGCTGCGCACGCTCGCGCTGTGCTCGGTCAGACCATTCGCAATCTCGATGAACATCCTGCTCTCCTTTGGCGAAGACCTTTCGCCGGCCTCGTTCGCGGGGACCCTACGCCGTGCGGGCCGAGACCGTCCAGTGCACCGGCACCATGGGATCGAAGACGGTAACCGTGCCCTCGCCCGTCACCACCTTGTCCGGCACCGGGACCGGCGCCGCGCGCTTTTCCAGCACCAGATGGCCCTCGTTCGGCGGCAGCCGGTAGAAGGCCGGCCCGTTCAGCGAGGCGAAGGCCTCCAGCCTGTCGAGCGCGCCCTCCTCCTCGAAGACATGGGCAAGGCAGGCCATCGCGTTCGGCGCGGTGTAGATGCCGGCGCAGCCGCAGCCGCATTCCTTCGCCGGATCCACATGCGGCGCGGAATCGGTGCCGAGGAAGAAGCGCGCATCGCCCGAGGTCGCGGCCGCACGCAGCGCCAGCCGGTGTTCCTCGCGCTTGGCGACGGGCAGGCAGTAGTAATGCGGGCGGATGCCGCCGGCGAAGATCGCATTGCGGTTGATCATCAGGTGATGGACCGTGATCGTCGCGGCGAGATCCCTCTCCTGCGCGCGGACATAATCGACCCCCTCGCGCGTCGTCACATGCTCCAGCACGACGCGCAGGCCCGGAATGCGCCGGCGCAGCGGATCGAGCACCGTTTCCAGGAACACCGCCTCGCGGTCGAAGATGTCGACGGCCGGGTCCGTCACCTCGCCATGGACGCAGAGCGGCAGGCCGATCTCGGCCATGCGCTCCAGCACCGCAGTGACCTTGGAGAAATCGCGCACGCCGCCATGCGAATTGGTGGTGGCGCCGGCCGGATAAAGCTTCACCGCGGTGATCAGCCCGCTGCGGAAGCCGGCCTCGACATCGTCCGCCGCGGTGCCTTCGGTGAGGTAGAGCACCATCAGCGGGGTGAAGTCGTGCCCCTTGGGCAGGGCGGCGAGAATGCGCTGGCGATAGGCCTCAGCCTGCGCCGTCGTGACCACCGGCGGCACCAGGTTCGGCATGATGATCGCGCGGGCGAAATCGGCCGAGCTGTGCGGCAGCACGCCGGCGAGCATCGCCCCGTCGCGCAGGTGCAGGTGCCAGTCGTCGGGCCGGCGGATCGTCAGTCGGGTCATGGCGCCCCCACGAGATACTGGTGGACGATATCGGTGGCGGCGAGCAGATCGGGCAGCTCCATCGCCTCCTGCGGATTGTGCGAGCCGTTGCGGTTGCGCACGAAGACCATGCCGGCCGGCACCCCGACGGACGAGAACACCGCCGCGTCGTGGCCACCGCCGCTCGCCATCACGAACGGCTCCTGGCCGACGGTCTCCATGGCTTTGCAAAGGCCGGCGACGAGACCGGGATCGCACAGGGCGGGGGCGACGCGCAACTCCTCGTCGAGCTCGAAACGGACTTTCCGGTCGCGCTCGATCTGCGCCATCTCGGTCTTCAGCAATTCGCGCATCTCGTCCAGCACCCGCGCGCTCTGGCTGCGGATGTCGAGGCTGAACGACACCTGGTCGGGAATCCGCGTCATCGCGTGCTTTTCCGGATCGGTGCCGACGATGCCGCTGGTCAGCACCAGGTCGTCGCCCTTGGCGAGAATGGTCGCCCAGCTCTCGTCGAGCCGCACCAGGAGGTCGGCCAGCGCCAGCACCGGATCGCGGCGGAAGGCGCGCGGCACGGCGCCCGAATGGCCGGCCTCGCCGAGGCAGCGCAGGGAGCGGTAGCGGATGTTGCCGCGAATGCCCGAGACCACCGCCGCCGGCACGTCCTTGCCGATCAGGAGCGGCCCCTGCTCGATATGCACCTCCAGATAGGCGGCGATCCGCGACAGGTCGATCAGCGGCCGGCCGGCGCGCACGCCCGCCATGTCGATGCCGAGCGCGTCCATATGGGCATCGAGGCTGCGCCCGTCGCCTTTGTGACGGGCGGCGAGATCGGAGGCGGACAGCGTGCCGGTCAGCGCCTTGGAGCCGATATAGCACGGGCCGAACCAGGCGCTTTCCTCGCCGCGCATGGCGAGCACATGTACCGGGACGGCGAAGCGGCGGCCCTCGCGCCGCGCCCGCACCAGGCACAGTAGCCCGGCGACGACGCCGGCAAGCCCGTCGAAATTGCCGCCGAAGGGGACGCTGTCGACATGCGAGCCGATCAGCGTGTAGCGCGCCGCCTCGCGCTCGCCCGGCAGGCAGAAATTGGCGTTGAGCCCGGCGTCGTACCAGACCTCCAGCCCTTCGCGGCGGGCGAAATCCTCCAGGAAGGACAGCGTCTTGGTCTCGATGTCGGAAAAGGCCGGGCGGCTGACGCCTTCCACATCCGGCGACAGGCGCGCGATCTCGTCGAAGAGGAAACCGGCAAGGCGCAGCTCCTCGGCGCGGTCATAGGCCCCGGACTTCCTCAGCGCGGTCACGGCGCCGCCTCCATGAACACGACGCCCTCCTTCTGCTCGCCGTCGATCAGCGTGCCGATCAGCTCGCGCACGGACGAGAGCTTCTCGCGCTGCAGATAGCGCTCCAGCTCGGCGATGACGGTGACCATCGCCGTCGGGTTGATGAAGGTGGCGGTGCCGACCTGCACGGCGGTGGCACCGGCGATCAGGAACTCGATCACGTCCTCGGCGGTGGAGATGCCGCCGCAGCCGATCACCGGAATGGTGGTCGACTTGGCGCACTGATAGGCCATGCGCAGGGCGATCGGCTTCAGCGAGGGACCCGACAGGCCGCCCATCAGGTTGCCGAGCTTCGGCCGCCGGGTGCGGATGTTGATGGCCATGGCCAGCAGCGTGTTGGCGACGACCAGCGCATCGGCGCCGCCCTCCTGCGCCGCGCGCGCCACTTCCGGCGTTTCGCCGGTGTTCGGCGTCAGCTTGGCCCAGAGCGGCAGATGCGTCGCCGCGCGCAGCTTGCGCATCACGTCATAGGTCGAGGAGGGACGGATGGCGAAGGCCTTGCCGTCTTCCTCGATGTTCGGGCAGGAGATGTTGACCTCGATGGCGGCAACGCCCTCCACCGTCACTTCCGAGCACAGGCGGGCGAACTCGTCCGCCGTATTGCCGGAGATCGACACGACCAGCGGCGTCTCATAGGCGCGGTAGAACGGCACCACCTTGTCGAGGAAAGCGCCAACGCCCTTGCTCGGGATGCCGATGGAATTCAGCATCGACCCGCCGACCTCGCACACGCGCGGCGTCGGATTGCCGTCGCGCAGGCCCCTCGTGATCGTCTTCGTCACATGGGCGCCGAGGCAGTCGAGGTCGAAGACCTCGGCCAGTTCCTCGGAAAAGGTGCCCGAGGCCGGCATGATCGGGTTCTTGAGCTTGAGGCCGGCAATGTCGACGGACAGGTCTACCACGGCATGGCCTCCTGGATGTCGAAGACGGGTCCCTCGCGGCACACGCGCAGTTGCACGGTCTTGTCGCCCTTGCGGAACGGGCGGACGCAGCAGTGGCACATGCCGAGGCCGCAGGCCATCTGCTGCTCCAGCGCGATCTCGCCGGGAATGCCGTGGCGCTTGCCGATCCGCTGCAACAGGGTCAGCAGGCGGTTGGAGCCGCAGGTGTAGAAGGCATCGATGCCGGGACCTGCGATCCGCTCCTCGATCAACCCCTCCAGATGCTCAAGCGACGAGGTGCCGTCCGCATCGGTGACCGGCACGATCTCGGCCCCGAGATCGCGGAAATAGTCGATCGACATCAGCAGGTCCGGATGGCGGGCGCTGCAGATCGCGGTGAGATGCCGGCCGAGCCGGTTGGCCTCCAGCGCCAGCGGCGCCAGCGTTGCAAGGCCGACGCCGCGGGCGACCAGCACCAGCCGCTGCCAGTCGTCGTCGATGCGGAAGCCCTGGCCGAGCGGGCCCATGACGTTGAGCGTATCGCCCGCGCGCAGCTTCGCCAGCGCCCGGGTGCCGGCGCCCGCCACCTTGTAGAGGAAATGCAGCTCGCCGCGCTCGGGATAGAAGCCGTAGATGCTCATCGGCCGGCGCAGATAGGGCGTCTCGCCGCCAAGCACCGGACACAGCAGGTTGAAGAACTGGCCGGCGCGGCACAGGTCGAGCATGTCGCGCGGGGCTGCCAGCACCAGGCGCATGTACTCGCCGTTGACCGGGTCGTTGGCGAGGACGCCAAGGTCCCGCTCGAAGACGACGGGTTGCGCCCGCCCGCCAATGGCGGGCGCGGCTCTTGTCAGCACGCTGGTCATCCGAACACCAGATTGGGCAGGAAGGTGGAGATCGACGGGATATAGGTGATGATCCCGAGCGCCACGAGATTGGCGATCACGAAGGGCCAGATGCCGGCAATGATCGTCATCACCGGCTTGCCGAGCGTCGAGGACGCCACGAAGAGATCGAGCCCGAAGGGTGGCGTGATCATGCCGGCGGAGATGTTCAGCGTGACGATCATGCCGAAATGCACCGGGTCGATGCCCATCGCCATCGCCACCGGATAGAGCGGCGGCACCAGGATCAGCAGCGCCGAATTCGGATCGATGAACATGCCGGCGATCAGGAAGACGACGTTGACCACCAAGAGGAAGGCGATCGGGCCGGCATCGACCGCTGCCAGGAACTGCAGGATCTGGCTGGGGATCTGCGCCAGCGTGATGAAGTAGGAGAGCAGGCCGCCGAGCGCCAGCAGGATGAAGATGATCGCGGTCGAGACCGCCGCCCGTTCGGTGACCTTGAACAGCTTCTTCAAGGTCAGTTCGCGGAACACGACCATCTCGACGAAGATGGCGTAGACGACGCTGACGGCGGCGGCCTCGGTCGGGGTGAAGACGCCCGAATAGATGCCGCCGAGAATGATCGCCGGCATGCCGAGCGCCCAGCCGGCATGGCCAACGGCGCGCAGCCGCTCGCCCCAGGAGGTGCGCTCGCCGGCGGACACGCCGGCGCGCCGCGCCTCGATGGCGACCATGATGGCGAAGACGAGGCCGAGCACCAGGCCGACCGCCATGCCGGCGACGAACAGCCGCGCGACCGAGGTGCCGGTCATCCAGCCATAGATGATGAAGGTGATCGACGGCGGGATCAGCAGCGCCGTCTCGGCGCTGGAGGCGATCAGGCCGAGCGAGAACTTGTCGCTGAAGCCGGCCTTGCGCATTTCCGGATAGACCAGCCGGCCCATCGCCGCGACCGTCGCCGGCGCCGAGCCGGAGACCGAGCCGAAGGCCATCGAGCCGCCGACGATGGTATAGCCGATGCCGCCCTTGCGATGGCCGAGCAGCGACTGCACGAGGCCGGTGAGGCGGCGGGCGATCTGGCCCTCGCCCATCAGCTCGGCCGCCAGGATGAAGAAGGGAATGGCGAGCAGCGTCGAATGGTTGATGCCGCCGACCAGCTTCTGCACCACGACCGGATCCGGCAGGGTGCCGTAGAAGATCTGCTTGACCAGCAGCGCCGGCACGCCGAGCACGAGGAACATCTCGAAGCCCGCGACCAGCAGCAGAACGGCCAGCGCGACGATGAGGTAGAGAAGAATCATGCCTCGTCGGCCTCCCGTGCCGGCATGCGGTCGATCAGCCCGAGGAAGCTCAGCAGGTAGCGCAGGGCAAGCAGCCCGAAGCCGACCAGGGGCGCGACATAGATCCAGCCCATCTCGAGGCCCAGCGTCGGGCTCTTCTGACCCGAGCCGAAGACGAACAGCGTCATCTTCCAGGCGAGCCAGACGAGATAGAGCGAAAACAGGAAGCCGGTGGCATCGATGATGCGCTGGACCGGCAGGCGGGTAGCGGCGGCGATGCGCGCGCGCCAGGTGTCGACGGCGACATGGCGGCCGATCTCCAGCGCGTAGCCGATGGCGAGGAACACCAGGTAGAGGTTCATCAGCCGCACCGCTTCCTCGATCCAGCTCAGGCTGGAGGCAAGCGGGCTGCCCGAGGCGCGCACCACCACGTTGACGAAGTAGAGAGCCACCATCGTCAGGAAAATCAGGACCAGTGCGGACCGTTCGACGGTCCGCAGGATCGAGAGGGCACTGCGCATTGACCTGCTCCAGTCGTCCGCCGCAAGGGCTGTCCTGCCCGCCGCTCACGGCGGACCCGGAATGAAATCGGGCGCGGATCCGGCCGCGCCACCCACCACACAAGGCGGCGGGCAGTTCTTAAGCGGTGCGGGCGCAGGTCCGGGCCGCGCCCACCCGCCGCAAGGGCGGCGGGCAGTAAAGCGGTGCGGGCGCAGGTCCCGCCGCGCCCCCCCGCCGCAAGGGCGGCGGGCAGTAAAGCGGTGCGGGCGCGGTCCGGGCCGCGCCCACCCGCCGCAAGGGCGGCGGGCAGTAAAGCGGTGCGGGCGCGGTCCGGGCCGCGCCCGCGGGCCGGAACAGCCGGCGGTTACTTGGTAACCGCGGCGTATTCCTGCTCGTAGAGGTTCACCAGCAGCATGCCTTCCTCGCCGGCGCCCTGGATGTAGGCGTTGCGGGCGGCCGGATACATGGTCTCGCGGAACGCGGCCTTCTCCTCGGCGGAGAGCTCGCGCACCTCGACGCCGGCACCCTTGATCTCCTCCAGCGAGGCGGCGACCGACGCCTGCTTGTGGGCGATCAGGTCCGGGATCACCTCGGCGAAGGCCTCGGTGATGACCGTGCGATACTCTTCCGGCAGGCTGGCCCAGAAGGTCGGGTTGAACAGGACCACGTCCTCCATCGCGCCGTGATTGGAGAGCACTAGGTGCTTCTGCACCTCGTAGAACTTCATGGCGCGGATGGTGTCGAGCGGGTTCTCCTGGGCATCGACGACGCCGGTCTGCAGCGAGGTGTAGAGCTCGCCGAAGGGCAGCGCGATGGCCGTGGCGCCGACCGCCTTGAACTGCTCGATCAGGATCGCCGAATCCATGACGCGGAACTTCTGGCCGGAGAAGTCCTCCATGCTGGCGAGCGGCTTGTTGGACGTGAAGTTCTTCTTGCCGTTCGGCCACAGCATCAGGCACTCGACGCCGCGGCTCTCGAAGGACTCGCAAAGCGCCTTGCCGAAGGTGCCCGAGCGCAGCTCCTGCGCCTTGGCATCGTCATCGGGCAGCAGGAAGGGAATGTCGAGGATCGACACGACCGGATTGAAGCCGCCGAGGAAGGCGGCCGGGGCGACGGTCGCCTCCAGCGAGCCGAGCTGCACGCCCTCGGTCATCTCGCGCTGCTGGCCGAGCTGGCCCTGCGGGAAGATCTGGAACTCGACGGCGCCGTTGGTGCGCTCGGCGACCAGGGCCGCGACCTTTTCCAGATGCACGTGGCGGGACTGCTGGGTCGATTCCAGATGGCCGATCTTGGCGACGAAATCCGCCGCGAAAGCGCCGGACGAGAAGGCGACGGCGAGGACGGCCGTTGCGGCCAGCTTGCTGATTGAATGTGACATAGGGCTCCACCTCTAAGGCTAACAGGCACCGGATACGCTTTTGCTTCTTGGCGCGACAGCGCGGAAGGAAGGACGCAGCGTATGGGGCGATCCGGAGCCTGTCAATATTTCATCTCAAAAATGAGACAATTGGACATTTCATCCAAGAACTGATTATCTTGATCGGAAATGAGCCGCCACACGAGATCGCCGGCCGCGCTGCCGGCCCTCGCAGGCCATGGGAACCCGTGGTGACCCCGATACCGACCTCGATACCGATGCAGGACGACGACGCCATCCGGTTCAGCGATATCGGCGCAAGGCTGCGGGCCCATCGCCTGGGCAAGGGCCTGACGCCGGAGGCGCTGGCGGAAAAGCTCGGCATTTCCCGTGCCGCGCTGTACCGGGCCGAGAAGGGCGAGATCCGCAAGATCGAGATGCTGACCTCGATCGCCGCCGAACTCGGCGTGTCGCTGCCGAGCCTGCTCGGCGTCGGGGTGGAATATGTCAGCACCTCCATCGGCTTCTTCGAGCGCATGCGGCAACTGGAGGACGAGTGCCAGCAGATCATCGGCCTGTTCAGCCCGATGTCCTACTTGCTGACCTCCGACGACTATGACGCGATCCTGAGGGAAGTGCTGCTGGAATCGATCCCCGACGGCACCGATCCGGACGGCGAGGCGGCCGATGCGGTGGAGCGGCTGCTGGAGATCCTGCGCGCCCGCAAGGAGGCCTTCCGCCTGCGCCGGCCGCTGATCGTCAGCCTGATCTCCTCGGCCGATCTCGAACGCTTCCTGCTGCACGGGCTGATCGGCCGCCACGACCTGCCGCCGCAAACGGTCGACCGCCGCCGGCTGATGGCGCGGCGCGAGGCGGAGTATCTCCTGTCGATGCTGCGCGACCAGCCGATCGGCATCCAGATCGGCATCGTCCGCGGCCCGGTGCCGGCGACGAGCTTCCAGATCTTCCGCCAGACCAGCCGCTCGGTGCTGGCGATCAGCCCGTTCCGGCTCGGCGAACAGCCGAATGTCCGCCTCGGCGTCGCCATGATCACCTCGGCGGCGGAGGCGATGACCCTGCACGAGACCATCGCCGAACGGCTGTGGGGCGACGCCCTCAAGGGCGCCGAGGCGATCGCCCATCTGGACGCGACGATCGACAAATACGCCATCGCCGCCCCGCCGACGACGGACGGTTGAGACGCCGGGCGAGGCCCGATCAGCCGCCAGTCGCCGGCGTTCCCTTCCGTGCCGCCACCAGATAGCGGGGGGTCGTGCCCGGCCAGATCCCCGCCCGCGCCAGGTTGAGCTCGCCGAACGGCCCGGCCCTGAGGATCTCGAACCCCACCGACGACAGTGCCTCCGCAACGGGCCGGGCGCTTTGCACTGCGGCAAAGGGCTGCCGCGCCCGCTCAGCGGCGGGCCAGTCCGACGCGCGCCAGAACCCGTCCACAAGCAGGACGCGGCCGCCCGGCCTCAGCCATCCGGACCAGGCGGAGAAGACCCGATGCGGATCGACCAGATGGCAGAGCACCTGTCGCGAGACGATCCAGTCGAAGGCGCCAGCGGCAAAAAGCGCGGCGTCGTCCGATGCGCCGACGACAAATTCGTGCCGCCGCAGGGCCGGGTTCCGCTCCAGCGCCCGCTCGACCATCGGCCCGGAGGGCTCCAGCCCGGACACTGCGTAGCCGGCCGCCTTCAGCGCCACCGTCAGCAGGCCAGTCCCGGCGCCGATATCCAGCACGCGCGACGGCGGCCGCTCCTTCCCGGCAAGCGCCGTCATCACCGCGAGCCAGGTTTCGACCTCCTCGGGAGGCAGCCGGTGCTCGGGGTCGTCATCGTAGCGGGCTGCCCCGATCTCGTCATAGCTCATGTCACCGATGCCATCCGTTGGGGAGCGGCCCTGCGAGAGCTGCCCGTCACATCGCAGGTCGCGAACCTGCTTTCGATCACCTGCTGGAGCCGCGCGATCGCGAAGGAGAGTGCCCAGTAGATCGCGGCGGCGATGACGAACATCTCCAGATACCTGAAGCTGGAGGAGCCGACTTTCTCCGCGACACGGGTCAACTCGACGACCGTGACGACGGAGGCCAGCGAGGTCTCCTTGACCGCGCCGATGAAGCGCGTGCCGAGCGTCGGGATCGCCGCCCGCAGCGCCTGGGGCAGGACGATGAGGAACAGGACCAGCGCCGGTTTCAGCCCCAGGGAGGCACCGGCATCCCACTGTCCCGGCTCCACCGACCCGATCACTCCGCGCAGGTCCTCGCCGATGAAGGCGCCGGAATGCAGGGCAAACGCGGCGATGACCGTGGGGATCGCCGGAAGCACCACGCCGACCTGGGGCAGGCCGTAATAGAGGAGCAGGATCTGCACCAGCAGCGGCGTGCCGCAGAGAAACGACACGGCAATGCGCGCAGGCACCCGCAGCAGGCGCGGGCCGTAGAGCCGCGCGACGGCCAGACCCAGCCCGATCGGCAGGGCGAGGAGAAACGACACTACCCCGAGGACGACGGTCAGCACCGTCCCCGAAACGAGAAGCGGCCAGGCCCGGATGAAAAGATCGATCACACGCAGTGCCCCACGACCTAGTCACCCGAATCTGAAGTTCGTCACAGGTCTCGGCATGCTCTGAACGAACTTCAGATTCAAAAGGGTGACTAGCAAGTCTATGTTTCTAGTGTGGTTTTCGAATTTGAAATACGCTCACCGGCACGCTGCAAAAATGAGGCGTATTTCAAATTCACCACACCTAGTCGGCGGCCTTTTTCAGCTCAGCCGCCATGTCGACGCTGCCGAGCCATTTGGCGGACAGGCTGCTATAGGTGCCGTCGTCGATGATCGACCGGAAGGCCGCGTTCAGCGCCTGCCCGAAGCGGTCCTCGCCCTTCCGGAACACCATCGCGTTGATTTCCCGGTTGACCTGCACCGCCCGGACCACCGGCAGGGCGTTGATCCTGGCGATATAGGCGCCCGCATCGTCGGAATAGATCACCGCGTCGACCCGGCCCACCGCAAGGTCGGACAGCGCCAGAGTGGCGTTCTCATAGGCGCGCACATCGAGCTTCTTGTCGCCGTGCTCGGCCGCCAGATACCCCTCGGTGATCGAGCCCGCGAGCGTGCCGACGGACTTGCCGTCGAGATCGTCCAGCGTCCGGATCCGCTCGTCGCCCGTACGCACGAAGACGCTGGTCCCGATCGCCATGTAGGGCAGCGAGAAGTCGACGATCTTCGAGCGCTCCTCGGTGATCGTGTGGCCGGCGATGACCAGGTCGAACCTGTTCGCCTGGATGCCGGGAATGAGGTCGGGAAACCGGGCCGGCACGAACTCGACCTTGCCGATGCCCATCCGCGCCGCCAACTCGTTCGCCAGGTCGATCCCGAGCCCGGTCAAGCGGTTGTCGTCGTCGAGAAAGTCCCAGGGCGCATGCCCCTGCGTGTTGGCCACCCGTAGGGTCCCCGCCGCTTCGACACGGGCGAGAAGGTCGTCCTGCGCAGCGGCCGCGGACGCCGCGACGGACAGAACGATGGAGAGGGCAAGCAGGATCGCTCTGCGCATGGCGGCTCCCTTGACGGATTGCGGGTGGGCACGGCAGGCGGAACCGCACAGGACGGTGGGCCAAGCCGCCCGCCCCTGCCGATGACGCCCGGCGCGTTACAGGGTAACATTTACATAGACGTGATAACATAACAGTTGCCGTGGTCAAGGGGCCGGATCGGCATCGGCACGGGGGATCCGCGCCCGCGCTGGACGCCACGGTGACATTGTCACCGTTCCCGCGGGGCGGTGCATGGCATCCCGGCCGGACGTCGTGCCGAGCGGCCCGGGATTGCGACTGTGAGATCAAACCCATTCCATCGCAGGATGCCGGCCTGTCAGGGAGGCTCGGGAGAGCACGGGACCATGGACAGCCCTGAACGGCCGACCGCCGCCCCACCGGAACGGGGCGCGTCGGAACGGGACGCGTCGGAAGGGCGCGCGTCGGAACGGGACGCGCGGGCACGGATCATCGCCCCGGTGCGGGCGGAGCTGCGCCGGGCCGGACTGCTGGCCGTGCTCGCCGGCATGATCTGGCCGCTGCAGGCCGCCGCCATCGCCTGGGCGATCGCCGGCTGGGCGACCGGCACGGATGTGCTTGCCCGCAGCCTCGCGGCCGCGCTCGCCATCGGCATCGGCGGTCTGGTCCGCGCCGGGCTCGAGCACCGGAGCGGCCGCCTGCTGTTCGAGGCCGCCGACCGGACCATCGCCCGCGAGCGCCAGGCGCTGCTGCTGCGCGAGGCCCGCGCCCGCGCGCCCGAAGGCTCCGCCGCCGTCGCGGCGCTGGCCTTGCAGAAGCTACCGCTGCTGCAGCCCTGGATCACGCGCTACCATGTGGCGATGACGCGGGTCGCGGTGCTGCCGGCGCTGCTGCTGCTGCTGACCGTCTCGATCTCCTGGGCGATCGGTCTGGTGCTGCTGGTCGCCGGGCCGCTGATCCCCGTGTTCATGGCGCTGGTCGGCATGGCCGCCGAAGCCGCCTCCCGCCGGCAACTGGCCGAGATCGGCACCATGAACGACATGCTGATGGACCGGCTGTCGGCCCTGCTCGACATCCGCCTGCTCGGCGCCGCCGACCGCGCGGCGCAGGATTTTTCGGCCAGAGCCGAGGCCCTGCGCGAGCGGACGATGGCGGTGCTGCGCATCGCCTTCCTGTCCTCCACCGTGATGGAACTGTTCTCGGCGATCGGCGTCGCCATGGTCGCGGTCTTCGTCGGCTTCAGCCTGCTCGGCGAGATCGGCTTCGGCACCTGGGGCGCGCCGCTAACCCTGGGCGAGGGCGTGTTCCTGCTGCTGATCGCCCCGGAGTTCTTCCAGCCGCTGCGGGACCTGGCCGCCGCCTGGCACGACCGCGCCGCCGGCCAGGCCGTGGTCGCCGAGCTGGAAGCGTTCGACCGCGCCGAACGCGTCACCGTGGTCG
The DNA here is from genome assembly GCF_900185725.1 of Stappia sp. TSB10P1A. Taxonomy (GTDB): domain Bacteria; phylum Pseudomonadota; class Alphaproteobacteria; order Rhizobiales; family Stappiaceae; genus Stappia. The sequence goes on from NZ_FYAU01000026.1 coordinate 214,318, forward strand.
GCCAGGGCGAGCCCGCCGCACCGCTTGCCGGCCCGATGTCGCTCGAACTCTCCGGCGCGGTCGCCGCCCTGCCCGCCCGCGCCCTGCCGCTGCCCGCCTTCGCCGTCGCCGGCAGCGCGCTGATCGCCTTGAGCGGGCCGAGCGGCGCCGGCAAGTCGACGACGCTCGCCGCCATCGCCGGACTGGTGCCGCTCGCCGCCGGGCGCATCACCGTCTGCGGCCGGCCGCTCGGCCCCTCGACCGCCGATGCCTGGCGCGCCCGCCTCGCCTATATGGCGCAGGCGCCGCATTTTCCCGACCAGATGCTCGCCGACTATCTCGATCCGCTCGGCGAGGGCGCCGACCCCTGGCACGCGCTCGACCTCGCTCGCGCCCGGCAGGTGGTCGAACACCTGCCGGCGGGCTTGCGGACCCGGCTCGGCGAGACCGGCGGCGGCGTCTCCGGCGGCGAGGCGCGCCGGCTGATGCTCGCCCGTGCCATCCTCACCGGCGGCGACCTCCTGCTCGCCGACGAGCCGACCGCCGACCTGGACGGCGAGACGGCGGCGATGATCATCGCGGCGCTGCGACAGCTCAAGGCGGGCGGACGCACGGTGATCGTCGCGACGCACGACCCGGCGCTGATCGCGGTGGCCGACCGCACCGTGGAGATCACCCCATGACGCCGCTGCTGCGCGTGGCGCGCCTGCTGGTGTCGGCCTCGCCCCGGGCGATGGCGCGCGGCGCCGCGCTGACCCTTGTGGTGCTGCTGATGGGCGCCGCCCTGCTCGGCCTGTCCGGCTGGTTCATCACCGCGACGGGCCTCGCCGGCCTTGCCGGCATCGGCATCGCCTTCGACGTGTTCCGCCCCTCGGCCGGCGTCCGTCTGCTGGCCCTCGGCCGCACCGCCGCACGCTACGGCGAACGGGTACTGACCCACGACGCCACCTTGCGCGCGCTCGCGGCGCTGCGCGTCGACCTGCTCACGCGGCAGGCCGGGCTCGATGCCCGCGCCCTGGCGCGGCTGCGTGGCGAGGCGAACCTGACGCGGATCGTCGCGGATGTGGACGCGCTCGACGGCATCGTGCTGCGCCTGCTGCTGCCGGTGCTGGCCGGGCTGGCGACCCATGCGGTGGTCTTCCTGGCGCTCGGCCTGCTGGTCGACTGGCTGGTCGCCTGGCTGGTCCTGCTCGGCTACCTGCCGCTCGCCGCGCTGGTGCTGCGGCGCCTGGCCCGGCGCGGCATCGCCCCCTCGGCCGCGGCGGAAGACCGCGCCCAGACGCTGCGCCGCGGGCTGATCGACATGCTGCGCGACCGCGAGGCGCTGATCCTGACGGGAACGCTCGGGGCGCGCGAGACGGCGCTCCTCGACGTGGAGCGGCAGGCGCGGGCGGCGGCGCGGGAGCTCGACCGCAGCGAGCGGGAGGCCGGCGCCCTGCTGTCGCTGGTCGTCGCCCTCGTCGCCGCGCTGGCGCTGCTGGCCGGCGGCTGGCTGGTGCAGCGCGGCGATGTCGACGCCGCCGCCGCCGCCATCGGACTGTTCGTCGCCCTGGCGCTGGCGGAAACCGTCCTGCCGTTGCGGCGCGGCTTCGCGGAGCTGGGACGCATGCTCGGCGCCGCCGAGCGGATCCTGCAGGACGACCCCGGCCCGCGCGCGCGCGGCCCCGCCCCGGATCGGGATCAGGACCGGGATCAGGACCGTGATCCGGCGCCCCCCGTCCCGGCGGCCGGCGCGCCGCTGCTGGACTGGCGCCGCGGCCCGCTCTCGCTGATGCTCCATGCCGGCGAGGCAGCGGCGCTGGAAGGGCCGAGCGGCGCCGGAAAGACCACGCTGCTGCTGCGGATCGCCGGCATGACCGACGCGCCCGCCGACGAGATCCGGGTGCTCGGCCGGCCGCCACTGGACTGGCCGGAGGATCTGTTCCGCGACATCGTCACGATGGTGCCGCAGCGCAGCGCCCTGATCGCCGGCAGCGTGCGCGACAATCTGACGCTCGCCGGGCCGGCAACGGACACGCAGATATGGGCGGCGCTGGAGGCGATGGATCTCGCCGCCGCGATCGACGAGCGCGGCGGCCTTGGCGTCCGGCTCGGCGAGCGCGGCGCCGGCCTGTCGGGCGGACAGGCGCGGCGGCTGTCGCTCGCCCGCGCCATTCTCCGGCGTCCAGGGCTGCTGCTGCTCGACGAGCCGACCGAGGGCCTCGACGAGGCGACGGCCGAGAGGGTGCTCGCCGGCCTGCGCCGGGCGCTGCCCGAGACCGCGCTGCTGGCGGCCCTGCATCGCGGCGGCGAACACCCGGTGTTCGGACAGCGGCTGCGCCTCGCCCGGTGACCATGTCACCGTCGCGGCGGCGGCCGGCGCGCTAACCAGATCCCCGAACCTCAACACCCCGGCACCGATCGCTTACGCGCTGGCGATCGCGGCCGGACGTTCGGGAGAGTCCGATGGAACTCGATGTCGTCGAGCTGTCGCGCCTGCAATTCGCGATGACAGCCATGTACCACTTTCTCTTCGTGCCGCTGACGCTGGGCCTGTCGGTCATCGTCGCGATCATGGAGACGGTCTATGTCATGACCGGCCGCCCGATCTGGCGGCAGATGACCAAATTCTGGGGAACGCTGTTCGGGATCAATTTCGTCCTCGGCGTCGCCACCGGCATCACCATGGAATTCCAGTTCGGGATGAACTGGTCCTATTACAGCCACTATGTCGGCGACATTTTCGGCGCACCGCTGGCCATCGAGGGCCTGATGGCCTTCTTCCTGGAGGCAACCTTCGTCGGCCTGTTCTTCTTCGGCTGGGACAAGCTCTCCAAGGTCGGCCACCTGACGGTGACCTGGCTGGTGGCGATCGGCTCGAACTTCTCGGCCCTGTGGATCCTCATCGCCAACGGCTGGATGCAGAACCCGGTCGGCGCCGTGTTCAACCCCGAGACCATGCGCATGGAGATGACCTCCTTCTTCGAGGTCATGTTCAACGAGGTGGCGCAGGCCAAGTTCGTGCATACCGTCTCGGCCGGCTACGTGACCGCCTCGGTCTTCGTCCTCGGCGTCTCGGCCTGGTATCTGCTGAAAGACCGCCACGTCGAACTCGCCCGCCGGTCGATCGCCGTCGCCGCCTCCTTCGGGCTGGCCTCGGCCCTGTCCGTCGTCGTGCTCGGCGACGAGTCCGGCTACTCCGCCACCCATACGCAGCGCATGAAGCTCGCCGCCATGGAAGGCATGTGGCAGACCCATGAGGCACCGGCCTCGTTCACCCTTGTCGGCATTCCCGACCAGGAGGCGCGCGAGACCCGCTACGCCGTCGAGATCCCCTGGGTGATGGGCCTGATCGGCACCCGCTCGCTGACCCGCGAGATCCCCGGCATCGAGGACCTGGTCGCGGAATCGGACCGGCGCATCCGCTCCGGCATCATCGCCTATGACGCGCTGATGACCATCCGCGAACAGCGGAACGACACGCCGGCGGAGATCCGCGAGACCTTCGAGGAGCATGGCGGCAACTTGGGCTATGCCTTCCTGCTGCTGCGCTATGTCGAGGACCCGCGCGGCGCCTCCGACGAGTTGATCGCCAAGGCGGCGCAGGACACGGTTCCCACCGTCTGGCCGCTGTTCTGGGCGTTCCGGATCATGGTCGGCCTCGGCTTCGGCTTCATCGCGGTGATGGTCTACTTCTTCTGGTATGCCAGCTTCCGCGCCCATGCCTATCCCCGCTGGGCCCTGCGCGCGGCGGTCGCGATCATTCCCACGCCCTGGATCGCCGCCGAACTCGGCTGGTTCGTCGCCGAATACGGGCGCCAGCCCTGGACCGTCGACGGCGTGCTGCCGACGGCGCTCTCGGTCAGCCACCTGTCGGTGCAGGACGTCCTGCTGACGCTGGCCGGCTTCGTGCTGTTCTACACGGTGCTCTTCGTCATCGAGATGGGGCTGATGCTGAAATACATCCGCAAGGGCCCGACGCAGGATGTCGATGTCACCGACGCCTGGGAAGCGCAGCACCGGCGCCGCCTTCTCGATCGTGGCGGCGCGCCCCTGCCGGCCGCCGCACCCGCGGAGTAAAGATCATGATCCTCTACGAACTCATGAGTTACGAACTGCTGCGCGTGGTCTGGTGGCTGCTGCTGGGCGTGCTGCTGATCGGCTTCGCCATGACCGACGGCTTCGACATGGGGGTCGGCGCCCTGCTGCCCTTCGTCGCCCGCACCGACACCGAGCGGCGGGTGGCGATCAACACGGTCGGCCCGGTCTGGGAAGGCAACCAGGTGTGGTTCATCCTCGGCGGCGGCGCGATCTTCGCCGCCTGGCCACCGCTCTACGCGGTCAGTTTCTCCGGCTTCTACCTCGCCATGTTCGTGGTCCTGGCGGCGCTGATCCTGCGGCCCGTCGGCTTCAAGTACCGCTCCAAGCGGTCGTCGCCGGCCTGGCGCAACGGCTGGGACTGGGCGCTCTTCGTCGGCGGCGCGGTGCCGGCGCTGATCTTCGGCGTGGCGGTCGGCAACGTGCTGCAGGGCGTGCCCTTCGAACTGACGCCCAACCTGTTCGCCCGCTACGAGGGCGCCTATTACGCCAAGTTCATCGGCCTGCTGAACCCCTTCGCCCTGCTTGCCGGGATCGTCTCCCTGACGATGCTGGTCACCCATGGCGCGGCCTGGCTGTCGCTGAAGGCGGAAGGGGCGGTCGCCGAGCGGGCGCGGCAGATCGGCGCCGTCACCGGGCTTCTCACCATGGGCGGCTATGCCCTGGCCGGCCTGTGGCTGGCCTTCGGGATCGAGGGCTATGCGCTGGTCGGCGAGGTCGTCACCGACGGCCCGTCCAACCCGCTCTATTCCGAGGTCGAGCGCACCGCAAGCTGGCTTTCGGCCTATGGCGAGCGGCCGTGGATCGCCATCGCGCCGGTCCTTGCCTTCCTCGGCACCGGCCTGGCGGTCAGGGGCCTGCTGAGCGGCCGCGAGGTCTCGACCCTGCTGTGGTCGAAGCTCGGCATCTTCGGCGCGATCTCCTCGGTCGGCCTGACGATGTTTCCCTTCATCCTGCCGTCGTCGCTCGACCCGCGCAGCTCGCTCACCGTGTGGGACAGCTCGTCCTCGCATCAGACGCTGTTCGTGATGCTGGTGACGACGGTGATCTTCATGCCGCTGATCCTCGCCTACACCGCCTGGGTCTACAAGGTGCTGTGGGGCAAGGTCACAGAGGCCGAGGTCAGCGAAAACTCCGAAAACGTCTACTGAGGAAGGGGTTCGCAATGTGGTACTTCGCCTGGCTGCTCGGCCTGCCGCTCGCCGCGATCTTCGCGGTCATGAACGCCATGTGGCTGGAAATGCAGCGTGACCGCGCCCTCGCCGAGGAGCGCGACGACCGCTGGCCGCGCTGACCGAACACCGCTGCCGCAAGGACGGGAGGCCGACCGGTCGCCTCCCGTTCTTTCCCGTTTCAGGGCCCGTTTCAGGTCCCGTTTCAGGGCCCGTTTCCGGCCCCCGTCTGCGGCCTTCCGCTTCGGCGGACACTACCGAAAGAACCGATACATGACCACCATCGAGGCACACGCGGCCGAACCCCGGTCGCGGCTGGAGCACTTTCCGATCAGCTTCTTCGGCGTCAGCATGGGCGTCTTCGGCCTCGCCCTGGCGCTGCACGCGGGCGGCTTCGAGCGCGCCTCGCGAGCGACCGGCTGGACCGGCATCGCCGTGCTTGCCGTCCTGTTCCTGGTGCTCGGGCTCAAGGTGCTGCGGCATCCCGCGGCGATCCGGGCGGAATGGTCGCACCCCGTCCGCCTCGCCTTCTTCCCGGCGACCAGTATCTCGCTGCTGCTGCTGGCCACCTTCCTGCGCGAGGCGGCGCCGGCGGCGGCGAACCTGATCTGGATCGCCGGAGCGGCGGTGCAGGGCGTCTTGACGCTGGTCGTCATCTCGGTCTGGATCGGCCACCGCGCCTTCGGGCCGGGGCACCTGTCGCCGGCCTGGTTCATCCCGGCCGTCGGCAATGTCGTCGCCCCGCTGGCCGGCGTGCCCCTCGGCCATGCCGAACTGAGCTGGTACTTCTTCTCCGTCGGCATCCTGTTCTGGATCGTGCTGCTGACGCTCGTCGTCAACCGGCTGGTCTTCCACGATCCCCTGCCCGAGCGGCTGCGCCCGACCCTGGTCATCCTGATCGCGCCGCCGGCCGTCGCCTTCCTCGCCTGGATCCAGTTCAACGGCGGCACCATCGACGCCGCCGCGCGCATCCTCATCAATGCCGGCTTCTTCTTCACCGCGCTGGTCGCCATCCAGGTTCCAGCCTTGCTGCGGCTGCCCTTCGTCCTGTCCTTCTGGGCGCTGTCCTTCCCGCTGGCCGCGATCACCACCGCCAGCTTCCGCTTCGCCGCGCTGACGGGATCGGACCTGCATCGGGGGCTCGGCCTGGTGCTGCTCGCCCTGCTGGTCCTCACCATTCTCGCCCTCGCGGTTCGCACCGCGCGGGCGGCCATCGCCCACCAGATCTGTCAACCCGAGTGAACGAGGAGAGATCCCATGAAAGCAAAGATCATCGCCGCCACCCTGCTGGCCGCAACCGCGTTCGGCACCGTGATCGGTGCCGGCCAGGCTGTCGCAGAAGACCGGCAGAAGCTGGTGACGATCGTCACCGCGGCCGAACCGCAGACCCAGTTGATGGCTATGGTGCTGACCATGCAGGCCGCGCAGCAGGGCGCCTCCGTCCACATCATGCTGTGCGGCCCGGCCGCTGACATCGCCTTGAAGGAAGCGCCGGACAGCGCCACCGCCGGCCAGCCGCCGCGCGGCATGAGCCCGCAAGGGCTGATGCAGACGATCCGCGAGAAGGCCGGCGCGACCGTCGAGGTCTGCGCCATCTACCTGCCCGGCAAGGGGCTGGAGCCGGCGGCACTGCTCGACGGCGTCGGCGTCGCCAAGCCGGAGGAGATGGCGGCGCGGATCCTGGATCCGGCCACCCGCATCCTCGATTTCTGACCGCAGGGGTCGAAGACGGCGGGAGGGGGTTCAGCGCCCGGCTCCCCGCTGCCGTCCTCGGTGCGCCGCCGCGCCGGCTATCCCGGCGCGGCGGTCTCCACCGCTTCGCGCCCACCCTCCCGGCCCGCTCCGGGCGCCTCGCCGACACGCGCGCGCGCCTGGCGCAGGCACGCACCGATCCGGCTGTAGAGCGCGCCCTTGGACGAGCTCTTGCGCCAGACCAGGGCGACGCGGCGTGGACAGGCATCGGGCAGGGCGGCGTCCTGCGCGCCATGATCTACTACCCGATGAACAACGGCCGCTCGGTCGACGAGATCCACCGGCTGGTCGAGGCGCTGCAGACCTCGATCGCACATCAGGTGGCAACCCCCGAGAACTGGAAGCCCGGCGACGCGGCGATCGTTCCGACGCCGCAGACGGTCCAGGCCGCCGAAGCCCGGATGAGCGAGGGCTACGAGACGAAGGACTGGTATTTCTCGACGCGCAGCCTGTAAACAGTGCCTACGGCATCGGCCCGGGAACCGGACGCGGTTTTCGGGCCGATGCGGACAGTCAAATGCGCGCACTGACGGGAGTGACGAGATGAGCGAAACGGCGGGAGCCTGGATCGAGCAGTTCGAGGCCCTGAGCGGACTGCCGCAACCCTTGCGCGACGACCTGGTGAACGGCAGCCAGGTGGTCGAGATTCCCGCCGGGACGCAGGTCTTCGGCCCCGGCCAGACAGCGGACAGTCTGCTGCTGCTGCTGGAGGGAACGGTGCGCGTGCAGCAGCGGTCGGAAACCGGCCGCGAAGTCTTCCTCTACCGGGTGCACGCCGGCGAAAGCTGCGTGCTGACCACCGCCTGCATGCTGGCCTTCGAGGACTATTCCGCCGACGGCATCGCCGAAACGGATCTGCGCGCCGTTGCCATCCCGCGGGCGATCTTCGACGGTCTCGTCGGCCGCTCGCCGCTGTTCCGGGATTTCGTGTTCAAGGCCTATTCGCGCCGCATCATCGACCTGTTCACCCTGATCGACCACATCGTGTTCCAGCGCATGGACGTGCGGCTCGCCGCCCGGCTGCTGGAACTGGCCGATACCGACGGCGTGGTCCGCGCCACCCATCAGGTGCTGGGCACCGAACTGGGCACGGCCAGGGAGGTCGTCTCGCGGACCTTGTCGGAGTTCCAGCGCCGCGGCTGGATCGCCCAGTCGCGCGGCGAGGTGCGCCTGCTCGCCAATGACGGGCTGGCGGTGCTGGCCCGCGCCGGCGGCGACCGCTGACCGCTATCCGTGTTTCAGCGCCAGCCGCGCCAGCCGGTCCAGCGACTGCAGGAAGCGCGACCGGTCGGCCTTTGAAAACGCCCGGCCGCCGCCCTGGTGAAACGGGTCCGCCGCGCGGATGTCCTGCATCAGATCGCGGGTCGCGAGCCGACCGCCGATATTCGCGGCGTCGAGGATCTGCCCGTCATGCTGCACCACATGCGCGCCCGCCTTCAGGCAGCGGTCGGCAAGCGGCAGGTCCGAGGTGACCACGATGTCGCCGGGACCGCACTCTTCGGCGATCCACTTGTCGGCCATGTCCGGCCCCTCGGCGACGATCCTCAGCGAGACGAGCGGGTTGGCGGGAGGCCGGATGCCGCCGTTGCAGACCAGCACCACCGCAATGCCGAGCCGGGTCGCAACCCGCTCCACCTCCGACTTCACCGGACAGGCATCGGCATCGACATAGAAGGTGGTCACGTCCTGCAATCTCCATGGTGGCAACGCGGCGCGTAACGCCGGGGCCTCCCTCGTCGCTCCAGCACGCCCCCTCGCGCGGCGTCTTATAGACGGCTCCTGCCCGGAGTGAAATCCGCAAGGCGCGCCTTTCCAGGGTCCGGCTACAGCATCTGCCTCTGCGCCAGATGGTGGAAGGTTCCGCCGCGGGCCAGCAGCGTATCGAAGCGCCCTTCCTCGACGATCCGTCCCCCGTCCAGGACGATGATCCGGTCGGCATGGCGGATCGTCGAAAGCCGGTGGGCGATGACGATACGGGTCGCCTCGATCCTGTCGATGGCATCGGACACGATGGCCTGGGTGGCATTGTCCAGCGCGCTGGTGGCCTCGTCGAACAGCACGATGCGCGGCCGGCGCACCAGGGCGCGGGCAATCAGGATCAACTGCCGCTGACCGCCCGAGAAGGTGCTGCCGCCTTCGGTCACCACGGTTTCCAGCCCCATCGGCAACCGCTCGACAAGCGGCGCCAGCCCGACAGCGCGGGCGGCGGCCATCACCTCGTCACGACTGGCCATGCTGGAGGCGGCGATGTTCTCGTAGAGCGAGCCGGGCGTCAGTTCGACCGTCTGCATCACCGCGCCGATCTGGCGGCGCAGCAGGCGCAGATCCATGCCCGACAGGGCCTCGCCATCATACAGAACCTGTCCCGCGCGCGGGGTCTCGAAGCCCAGCATCAGGCGCATCAGCGTGGACTTGCCCGACCCGGACGCCCCGACAATCGCCACGAACTCGCCCGGCGCGATGTCGAGATCGATGTTGGAGAGCGTGAGGCTGCGCTTGTCGTCATAGGCGAAGTCGACGCCGTTCAGGGTGATACGGCCCGAAAGCACCGGCGGCGGGGCGTTGGAATGCAGCGTCTCGGGAGCCTGGGTGAAGACCGGCCGCGCGCGGGCGAGCAGCGGCGCGGCCACCAGCGCGGCGTTCATCGTCTGGCTGAGGCTGGCAAGCCCGCCCACGAACTGCCCGAAGGCGACGTTGAACGCGGCGAACGTCGCCAGCGTGATGCCGTCGCGCCCCACCAGGAGGAAGATGCCGAGCATTCCCACCGGCGACAGCAGGGTGGAGAAGACCATCTCCAGATTGGCGATGCGCCCGGCCGCCAGGCGACGGCGCACCTGTTTCTCGAACAGGCCGGCAAACCGCCCGAGCGCCCGCTCCTCCGCCCCGCTCATCCGCAGCTTGCCGATGGCGCCGAACAGTTCGACCAGGAGGCCGGAGGTGGCGCCGACTTCGGCGAAGACCTTGCTTTCGCGCCGCACGCGGAGCCAGCCCAGCAGGGCAAGGAGCGCCGTCGCGCTCACCCCGTAGATCAATCCGTAAAGGGCCAGTCGGGCGTCGAAAGTCAGCATCAGGACGAGGCTGCCCAGGGCCGAAACCGCTCCCAGCAAACCGCCCAGCGCCGCCCCGCCCAGCGCCCGGCGGGCGTGATCGACGCCAAGGACCCGTTGGGCGAGATCGCCGACGGTATAATCGCGGAAGAACCGCGTCGGCAGGTCGAGCACACGGCCCCACAGGGCAGCCTGAAGCCGCAGGTCGACCCGGTTGAGGATGCGCGTCAGGGTGAGCGAGCGCATGATCTGGAAACCGGCCGCACCGATCGCGCCGGCGCAGAGCAGGAAGACCATCTCGCCGACCATCCCCATGCGCCCGTCCGGCAGCGCCGTGCCGACAAGGGTTCCCATGGCGATCGGCGCGATCAGGCTCACCAGCATCATCAGAAAGACCGCCAGGGCGAGCGTCGCCCCGTCCCGCGCCACGCCGCGCAAGGTGAAGGACAGCAGCGCGGAGCGGGTGATCTGCGCCGGCAGCGGCGCATAGAGCTGGATCGCCTGCGGAGCGATGGCCCTCGCACCGGCCGCGTCGAGCGGGATCGGAGGACTGTAGGGCGACGACGCGACGCCATAGCCCGCGCTGCCGGCAACCAGCGCCACGGGGCGCCCGGCGGCATGGCCGAGGAGATCCGGGCCGGACCTACGCCACCACTCGCCGCCCAGCGTCACCGGACGCAGCAGCAGTCCGGCGCGGCGGGCGAGGGTCTCAAGGTCGCCCGTGCGGTCGGCGGGCAGGTCCACCCCTTCGCGCTCGGCCAGGATCGACACCGCCTCGATGAGCGCCCGGCCGGACGGAGCGGACGCGGCTGCCGCCCGATCCGGACCCTCGACCTCCTGCGATCCGGATCCTTCCGGGAATTTTCCGAGAGCGAGCCCCACGGCTGTCAAATCTCCCTCACCAGACGGGCATAGGCCCCGCCCGTCGCCAGCAGGTCGGCATGGCTGCCCCGCTCCACGATCCTCCCGTGATCGAGCACCAGGATCTCGTCGCAGTCGCGGACGGTGGACAGCCGGTGCGCCACGACAATCAACGTGAGGCCGCGCGCCCTGACCGCCGCCATCACCTGTTCCTCGCTGACGGCGTCGAGCGCGGAGGTCGCCTCGTCGAGCACCAGCAGCGCCGGGTTCCGGACCAGAGCGCGGGCGATTTCGACGCGCTGACGCTGGCCGCCGGACAGATTGCGCCCGCCTTCGGTGAGCGGCATGTCGGGCGAGAAATCGCCGAGGCCGGCGTCCTGCATGGCGCGCCGGACGTCGGCGAGCGGGATCTCCTCGTCCCACAGGGTGATGTTGTCGCGCAAGGTGCCGGAAAACAGGCGGATGTCCTGATCCACCCGCGCCAGCGCATGGGAGAGATCGGCGCGCGGCCATTCGGCAAGCGGGCGGCCGTCGAGGCGGATGCTGCCCGCCTTGGGCAGATAGAGCCCGCAGACCAGCGAGCCGATGGTGCTCTTGCCGCTGCCCGAATGGCCCACCAGCGCCACCGACCGTCCCGGCTCCAGCGACAGGGAGAAATCGGCGATGAAGGGCGGATCGAGGGGGCCATAGGCAAAGGCGACGCCGTCGATGTCAAGGCGGCCGCGCGCCCGCTCCCCGGTCGCGGCCGGCGTGGCGTAGCGCCAATCCTGCCGCGCCGCCTCGACATCCGCCAACCGCGCGAAATCGGCCCGCGCCGCCTGCAGGCTGCTGCCCGTTTCCACCAGGTGGGAGGCATGGGCGGAAAACGCCCCCATCAAGGCCTGAAACGCCACCAGCCCGCCGACGGTGAGACTGCCGGCCATCACCTCGACCGAGCCGGCCAACAGCACGCAGGCCGCGGCGATCGCCGTGGTCAGGGGCGTCAACACGGCAAAACCCTGTTCGAACAGGGCCGACCTTTGCTCCGCCTCCAATGCACGGGCATGGTGGCCCGCCCATTTGGCGAAGGCGCCGGTCTCGTTGCCGCCGGCCTTTATGGTCTCGATGGTGGCAACGCCCGTCACCGTGGCGGAAAACAGCTTGGCGGCCTCGGTCTGCAGGCGCAGGGCGAGATCGGTGCGCCGCCGCCGCACCATGTGCAGGACGCCGAGATTCACCAGGACCATCAGCAGGGCAATGGCGGTGAGCAGCGGGCTGTAGGCCAGCATCAGGGCGAACAGGAACACCGCCGCCAGCCCGTCGAGCCCGACGCCGGACAGATCGCGCGACACCAGCCGCGCGGCCGTTTCCACCGAGCCGGTTCTCGACACCAGATCGCCCGTGTGGCGGCTGGCGAAGAAGGCCACCGGCAGGCGCAGGAGATGTTCGACGAAACCGAGGGTGCGCCCGCGCAACAGCGCCATATGCACGCGCAGGCTCAAGGACTGGGTGAGCAGGCTCACCCCGGCCTGCACCAGCACGGCCACCGCCAGCCCGAGAACGATCGGCCCGGCCCAGCCGGGAGACCGCTGCACCAATACGCCGTCGATGAAGGTCTTGATCATGCCCGGCACGGCCAGTCCGGCGACCGCCAGCACCAGCGCGTAAAGAACGACCAGAACGGCCGGCTCGCCGAGCCCGCGCGCCATCTCCCTGACCCGGGGCCAGAAGGCGGGCGGACGCCCCCCGGCGGCAAAGCCTTCTCCGGTCTCGAAGACGAGCATCACGCCGCTGTAATGGCGGGAGAAGTCCTCGCGCGTCATCTCGCGCGGACCATGCGCCGGATCGTTCAGGAACACCGTCTTCCCCCGCGCCCCTTCGAGCACGAGGAAATGGTTGTAGTCCCAGAAGACGATGGCCGGAAACGGGCCGGCGAGCGCGGCCTCGACGGGCCGCCGCAGCCCCTTCGCGGCAAGACCGTAGGAGCGGGCGGCCTTCAGGATGTTGGCGGCGTTGGCGCCGTTGCGGTCCACGCCGCAGCGCGCGCGCAGGTCCTCCAGTCCGACGAAGCGCCGGAAATGCCCGAGGATCATGGCAAGCGAGGCCGCGCCGCACTCGGCCGCTTCCATCTGCAGGATGGTGGGGGTCCGCGCGCGGGCCATTGGCTACGACTCCAGCCAGCGCTTCAACAGCGGCAGCACCAGGGTAATCGGGGCCTGGTGGAAGACGTCGATTTCGACGTTGGACAGTGTCCCGCGTTCGACAGGGAACTGGGGACCGGTCCCGCCCCACCACGCGAAGCCGTTGGGCGTGTCGGCGGTGACGAGCTTCAGCCGCGCGACGATCGGCGGACCGGCCTGGGTGTAGTGGCGGGCCATCTCCGCGTTGCGGATGAGCGCATAGACCTGATCGTAGCTGACCGGACGCGGATTGATCGCCACCACCTCGGCGCGGATCGCGCCGAATTCCTCCTTCTTGATCGAGGCGGGAATGACATGGGCACGCATGCCGGGCTGCACGCGCAAGCCTTGTGCCGGATCGAGGAAGGCGATGAGCTCCGCCCCATCCGCGTTGCCGTCGTCCAGTTCCTCGTGCAGACCGAAACGGGCACCGCCGGCAACGACGATCCCCTGTTGCGCGGCCACCACGCTGTGATCGCCCGACGCCGCCAGCACCGCGAGCTTCTGGCCGACGCCGAGGATATCGCCAGGATCGGCGAAGACCTCGGCAATCGTCCCGGCATAGGGCGCGCGCACCTCCTCGTCGTGATCCAGCCTCTCCAGCAGGACGACAAGACGGGCTTCCCGCGCGGCCAGTTCGTCCTCGGCCGCACGCAGTTTCGCCGCCAGCGCATCGAGAAAGGTTCCGTGCTCGGCGCGCAACTGGGCAAGACTGGTGCCGACCCGCGCCAGGGCCAGGGCGGCGTCATTGTAGGTGTTGCGGGTATCCTCCACGTCCAGGCGGCGGATCACCCCGCGCTCGAACAGTTTCTCCCGGTTGGTGAGCAGTTCCTGCAATTGCCGCGAGCGCTGCACCAGCACACGCCGCTCCTCCTCCAGCGCCGCCACCTGCTCCTCGAAGGCGGCGATCCGGTGGGTTCTCTCCCGCTCGCTGGCCTCGCCCAGACGCTCCAGCGCCCGCGCCGCCTGATCGCGTGCCAGCTCGCCGGAGCGGATTTCCGCCTCGATCTCGCGCACGTCCATCCGGGCGATGACCATGCCCGCCTCGACCTTCTGCCCGGGGACGACGGAGATCTGCTCCAGCCGGCCGGCGACCGGGATCGCGATGGTATAGAGCGCCTCTCCCGCCGCCAGGATCTGTCCCATCCCCTGAACCTTGACCGAGACGGTGCCGACCACCGACCAGGCAAGCGCGGCGCCGACGACCAGAAGCGCACCCAGCGCTCCGGCCCAGTAGCCGCGCGGCAGGTAATGGCTGGGCTGGCGCGTTTCGTCGAAAGGCTGAGGCAGAGCTGGCAGGCTCATGGAGCAAGTGCCCCCATCGCTTTCCCCTTTTTTCCTGCCGGCGGGCCGATCCCGACCGAATCCGCCAACACCTTCAACCCGCGGCGGGATGCGGCATTGCGCCCGATGCAGGGCTCCGCATCCCCTCGCTTGCCCCTACTTAAGCGTGGGGTAGCCGCCAAACTCCGTTTCATTCCAGATGACCTGCTGCCCTGCCCGCATGCGATCCCGGATGAGCTGACGCTCGTTACGAGACATTCCCTGCGGCCAATCGTAACCGCCACTGATGGTTTCAAGTTCTTCGTCGGAAAGAACTTCATGGTCCGGGGGGATATGGTCGTTCCGCTCACGCATCTCGGCCTCTTCTGCTCAATCCAATCCGTCAGTCCGCAGCAATCGCGGCGCCAACGCCAACGGTGACCGCTCCTGCCTTGACCGCAGGAAAGGCAGCGCCTTGCGTCATGATAATCACGGGGAGGCCCGCAACCATGGTGGTGCCGTAGCCCGTCATGAAGGCCGTTACATGCTTCATCTTGATCTTGTCGAAGAAGCCGCCATTGATCGCCTCAAGCTCTTCAGCGGACAATTCCTCGGACAGTTTCGGCGGCAGAACGAGGTGAAGCTGCGCGGGCGTATCCTCCACCACCGTGATCTCGATCCCTTCGGGGATTTCGACGCCTTGCGATTTCAGTGCCCCCTTCGCATCCGCCAGCAGCGCGGCGCGGAAAGCCTCGTCGGTCGCAGCGCGGACGAGGAATTGGGCGTAAGCGTTCTGTTCGATCTGTTCGGTCATTGCTACTGCTCCCTGGTTCAATCCGCGATCACCGCGCCGGCGACGCCACCGCCGATCATGGCCGCTCCGACCAGGGGCGCGGCCGCCCCGCCCGTCGCGATGATTGCCAAGGCGCCGCCTCCGATCATGACGGCGCTGGCGCCGATGCCGAAACCGGCCAGATGCTTGAGCTTCAGGAAGCCGCCATTGATCGCCGCAAGCTCGTCGTCCGACATGTCCTCGCTGACCAGCGGCGGCAGGACGAGATGGAGGCTCTCGTGGGTGTCCTCCACCGCCTTGATCTCGATCCCTTCGGGGATTTCAACCCCCAGCGACTTCAGCGTGCCGGTCGCGTCCGACAGCAGCGCGGCGCGAAAGGCCTCGTCGGTCGCAGCGCGGACCAGCACCTGCGTATGGGCGTTCTGTTCGATCATCACACACCTCTCAGATTGAGCCGCCGATTTTTGCCCCGGTCGCCTCGCCGCCACGGACCAGCCCTGACGCTTGACGAGCCCCATTGCCCCCGGTTCCTACAATCACACCCGTGGCCAGAAGCCCGCCGAAGGCAGCGCCGATGCCAGCCCCGAGAGTGCGACCGAACCACCCGCCATTGACGGCGCCGAGTTCCTCATCGCTCATCTCTTCCGAGATCTTCGGCGGGACGATGAGATGAAACACCGTGCCGGTGTCCTCCACCGCCTTGATCTCGATCCCTTCGGGGATCTCAACCCCCAGCGACTTCAGCGTGCCGGTCGCATCCGACAGCAGCGCGGCGCGAAAGGCCTCGTCGGTCGCGGCCCGGACCAGCACCTGCGTATAGACGTTCTGTTCGATCTGTTCGGTCATCTTCATGTTCCTTGGCTGAAGGGAAGGTCGCGATTATCGCGGCGGCGCAGCAGCCAGGGCGCGCTCGATATGCTCCATCGCATACTCGACAAGATTCGCATTGGGGTCGCGCGGACGCACCGGAGCGGCGGTTCCCGGCGCAAGTCCGCCGACAATGGAGGACAGTTCATCCTCGCCGAGTTCTTCCGCTTCTCTGGCGAACAACTCGCGATCCAAGTCTTTTGTCATTTACAACCCCCTGCTATCCAGTTTTTTGAGACGATTTCCCGTCCTGCCTACAGAAGATGACGCAGGGGCTCTTTCCGAATTGTGAACTTCCGGCGGCAAAACAGAAACTTCGGACCATTCGTCAAGGAACTGCAACGATCCGCGCACAGATGACGCAACGGGCGCCACAATTCACGCAAATCGGCCGATCCAGGCGTGCCAGCTTTCCGACTTGCCCTCGCTCGCAAGCGTCCGCGCCCTGGAGACCTGGCGATACTGCCCCGGCGTCATGCCGAAGGCGCGCTCGAAGGCTCTGGCGAAACTGTTGCGATGGGCAAAGCCGTGGTCCTCGGCGATCCGCTCGACCGTCCTGTCCGCCTGCGCGGGATCGGTGAGGGCGCGGCGGGCGAGCAGCAGGCGCTGATGCCCGATATAGGAGGCAACGCCGCCCAACTCCGCGAAGAGATAGGACAGCTTTCTCTCCGAGATGCCGAACAGCCGGCCGAGCGCTGCCGGGGACAGGCCAGGATCGCGAGCATGGGCGCGGATGTGACGGCAGATCGCATCGACGAGCGCGGCCTGCACGCTGCTCCGCCCCACCTCCGGCACCGCCCCCCTGATGGCCGCGACGGCCAGGTCGAGCGTCGGGCCGACGAGCAGCCCCGCCTCGGCGACCGTCATGCCGGGTGCGGCGCGCATCACCGCCGCAAGATGATCCTGGAACAGGCCGACAAGCGCGTTGTCGCGCCGGATCACGGTCATGTCGAGCCCGTCCACCGTGCCCAGGCGCGCCTCCAGCTCCGCGCGGGGCACGACAAGCGTGAGGCTATCGATATCGGGGATGGCGGTGCGCTGAACCTCCGCCAGATCGGTGACGAACAGATCGCCAGGCCGCACCCCGGCATCGGCGTCCCGGTCGCGGCAGAAGACGCTGCCCCGGTCGAAGAACCGCAGGACGAGCTGATCCAGTCCGTCGCGGGCGATGCGGAAGCGGGACCGGTCGAAGGTCTGGGCGGGCTGGATCGAGCGGCCGAGCACCAGCGGCCCGATCTGGAAAGCCTCGACCTGGACGTGGAAGCCACTCGCCACCGGCCGCAGGGAGCGCGCCTCGCCCATCGCGTTCAACTGCTCGCGCCAAAGCTCGAACGCCGCCCCGCCCGCCATGCCGCGCGTGTCGACAACGGACTGCGGAACCCGGTCCCGTGCCTCCTCCATCCCTCCCCCCGTCATGCCGAAGACGTCCCCCATCCCGCGAAAGCGACACCGGTAGATGCCCCGCGGATCGCATCCAGCGCCTGCGCAGCTTGGCCCGATCGCCGCCCGATCTCAACGATCCCCGTCGCCCCACAGCGCTTTGGGGATCGTCGCGTGAACGCCGAAATTGCCGTCCGCGACCTGGGTGACGCCGAAATCCGCGCCGAGCGACAGCAGACAATGCGCCTCGTCCTCGTTCATCCCGTAATGCTCCATCAGGAACCGCCGCGCCTGCCGGAACGCATTGCGCATCGCCAGATCGATGGAGGAATGCTGGTAGATCTTCGACTGGGCATCGCGCCCCAACTCGCGCAGATAGTTGGGATAGCTGAAGCTCTGGAGCACCCAGTGGGTTTCCGTCTCGATCAACGGTCCGCTCAACGCCCGCAGAAACGGCCTCCCCTCCCCTGACGCCTTGTGCAGGGTCAGGCGAATGTCGGCGGTCAGCGAACATTCGAGCCCGGTACCGTTCACTTCGCTGTCGCCTTGCGCGAAATGACCGTCGCCGATGGACAGCAGCCCGCCCGGCACGGAGACCGGCAGGAAGACCCGGCTGCCCTTGCCGAGCCTCCAATTGTCGATATTGCCGCCGAAGTAACCGGGAGGAATGCTGTCGACCAGATCCTCCTCCCGCGGCGCCAGCGCGACGGTGCCGAAATGCAGCCGCGCCGGGATCTCGATCCCCCGAAGCGCGCGCCAGTCGGGGGTGACCGTCGCCGGATCGACGAGGACGCCGGGATAGTCCATCGTCTCGTGGACGATGCCGAACGGGTCGGTCTGCGGCGTCCAGCGATAGCTGTAGAGCGGCCGCGCCACGTCGGGCTCAGTGAGGTCGATCTCGAAGATCGTGACGGTCTCTCGCCGGGCGCCGGGGACGATGGAATCCTGGTACTGATACCCCCACCAGGCCGAGACATTGGAGGCGAAGGCTTTCCCGGCAAACTCCGGATTGGCGCAGGGGCGCAGGCGGATGTCCAGAAACTCCACCTCGATCACGTCGCCCGGCTCGGCCCCGCGCACGAAGATCGGCCCTGTCAGGATGTGAACACCGAAGCCTTCGCCCGCGCCGCGCCCGAAGATGGAGGCATTCATCGGCCCCGCTCCGCGCCGGTCGACCGCCTTCCAGTCCCTGGTCCATTCGAACACGCTTTCGGCGCCCGCATCGCCCTGGATCATGCGCTCGGATGCGTCGCCGGCATGCTGGGTCAACGTCTCCACGGTGACGGTCGCACCCGACCTCACCGTCAGCACCGGCGGCAGGCTCTTGCTCAGATAGCCCCAGTGCACCGTCTGCGCGTTCGCGGGAAGATGGAACCGCGCCTGCCGGAACGGCTCGGCCAGCTCCGTCGTCGGGCTTTCGCCATGGGTGCGAAACTCAGCCGCCGACCGTGGAAACGCCATCGGCGCGGCCGGGCGCTTCAGCGGTTTGCCGCGCTGGAGCGGCCGGCCGTCCGCAACCGTCCCGACACCCCGTCTGATGTTGCTGGGCGACACTCCATAGGCGCTGCTGAAGGCGCGGCTGAAATAGGACTGATCGCGAAATCCCCACCGCATGGCAATCGCGCCCACCGCCTCATGCGCATGCGCCGGGTCAGCGAGTTCGGCCTTGCATCGTTCAAGGCGAAGCCGGCGCACATAGTCCGAGAAACTCTCGCCATGCTGCTTGAACAGCCGCTGCACATAGCGTTTCGACAGGCCTTCGTCGCGCGCCACATCCTGGATCGAGAGACCGGCTTCGCCCAGCCTGCGATTGACCGCGGCCGCGACGCGGCGAAAGTTCGCCATCTGCGAATCCGTCCGTTCATGGCCGTTGCCGCGCAGTTCCGCCAGCAGCGCGCCGCTCACCAGTTCGGTCACCGCGACCTCGGCGGCGGCGAAGTCGCCGGCACCGAGCGTGTCGAGGTTCATGGCCAGCGTGCGCAGCACCGGCCGGGCAGCGGACGCCGCCACGGTCCCTCCCAGCACCACCGGAAAGCCGGCACGGTTCCGGCCCACACGCGCCTCCACCGCGCTCCGGGACAGATCGAGCAGCAGGATCGAGAAGTCGCCGCGCATCTCCACCTGCACTCCCGCCTCCGGGGCAACGACGACAAGATCCGCGTCGGCGAGTTCGAAGGCCTTTGAGGGCGCGACGATGCGCCCGCGCCCGGACAGCACGAGCAGCAGCACCAGCGGACCGGGAGCCTTGCCCGGCGCGCTGAAGGCAAAGCTCTGGCCGCGGGCCTGGACCATCGTCATCCTGGCGCCGGCGGGCGCCCGGAACGAGGTCACGGTGCCGGTGTCCAGGCAGCCGGTCTCGGCAAGCGGCAGCAAGCCGACCCCGCGCAGCGTCTGACGCCAGATGTCGGACCGGCCATCGCCGGGCACCGCATCGAGATCGATCTGCTCCACCGCCATCCGGCTGGACCTTTCTCTCGCTTCCGCAGCAAACACTATCCCAGAACCGGGCGGGATACTTGTCCCAGAGCGTCCGTAGTTTTGACTTTACGGAGCGCCGCCCCCGAAGGAAGCCGGCGTAAAAACCACTCAACACTTTGCGATAAAATAATTTTTCGTCACCAGACGGGGAGTGACGGGGCAGCCGGCGCGCCGGTCGGGCGGTTGCGTGGAGCCCGTCGCCAGGCATCATGTGCAGTGCACAATCCACCCATAACCAGAGAGGAACGGCAAATCATGTGCAAAGGCGACGACGTTCACTGCCCGCATTTCGAGGCCCATTACAAGGCGTTCAGGGAAGACCTCAACCCGGAACGGCGGAGCTTCCTGAAGAGCGGCGTTCTGGCGGCGGGAGGGCTTGCGGCCTTCGGCGCGGCCGGCGGCGTGACGCTGGTGACCCCGGCCCTGGCGCAGGCGAGCGCCGCACGCCAGAAAGGCACCCCCAGCTACCATTATCTGCCGGCGACCGCCGACACGGTGCATTGGGGGTATTTTTCCAAGACCCTCAAGCCGCAGGTCGAGATCGACTCCGGCGACATCGTCACCATCGAAGCGCTGACGCATCACGCGGCCGACGACCTGGAACGCATGGTCCAGGGCGACCCCGGTGCCGAAAGCGTCTACGAGTGGACGAAGGACAAGAAGGGCGTCGACCGGCGCGGCGCGGGGTCGACCGATCCGACCGTCTACACCAAGGGCTCCGGCGACGGTCTCGGCGTGCACATCATGACCGGCCCGGTCTATGTCCGCGGTGCCGAGCCGGGCGACGTGCTGGAGGTCCGCATTCTCGACTGCGTGCCGCGTCCGTCCGCCAATCCGGCCTATGCCGGCAAGGCGTTCGGCTCCAACGCGGCGGCGTGGTGGGGCTTCCACTACAAGCACCTGCTCGGCGGCGACAAGCGCGAGGTGGTGACGATCTACGAGATCGACGCGACCGGCGGCAAAAGCTGGGCCGAGGCGGTCTACAATTACAAGTGGACCCCGCAGACCGACCCGTTCGGCGTGGTGCATCCGGTCATCGACTATCCGGGCGTGCCGGTCGACATGTCGACGGTCGATCGGAATTATGACGTGCTCAAGGGCATACGGGTGCCGATCCGGCCGCATTTCGGCACGCTGGGCCTGGCACCGGCCGAGGCGGACTTCGTCGACACCATCCCGCCGAGCCATTTCGGCGGCAACATCGACAACTGGCGCATCGGCAAGGGCGCGACGATGTATTACCCGGTGTCGGTCGAGGGAGCGTTGCTCTCCGTCGGCGATCCCCATGCCTCGCAGGGCGACAGCGAGCTGTGCGGCACCGCCATCGAGTGTTCGCTGACCGGCACCTTCCAGCTCATCCTGCACAAGAAGGCGGATCTGGCCGGCACGCCGCTGGAGGACCTCGACTACCCGATGCTGGAGACCCAGACCGAATGGGTGGTCCACGGCTTCAGCGTTGCCAACTACCTGGCCGAACTCGGCCCCGATGCCCAGAGCGAGATCTACAACAAGTCGTCGATCGACCTCGCCCTGCAGGACGCGTTCAAGAAGATGCGGCACTTCCTGATGACCACCAAGGGCCTGACGGAGGACGAGGCGATCTCGATCATGTCGATCGGCGTCGACTTCGGCGTGACCCAGGTTGTCGACGGAAACTGGGGGGTGCACGGCATCGTCAAGAAGGATCTGTTCTCGGGCCGGGCCGCGTGACGCAGGCCTGACGTCCGGCGAGCAGCCCATGTCTCGTGCCGCCCTCCGACAGGAGGGCGGCACTTTCCGGTCATATCCACGGACGGCAGCGGCCGCGCCCTTCGGTTCGAACTGCCGGGACCGTCCGCGCATGACGTCCGCTGCGCTGGATCCCCCGGCAGACTGCGCTGCTCAGGACAAAGTCGGCCGGCAGGAACAGACAGATGCCGGCGACCGGGCGGCTCTATGGCAGGGTGAGGATCACTGCGCCGATCTGCCCGTCCGCCCCGTCGATCCGGGCCGCGACGTGGCGGGCTTCGAAGCGGCCGCGATACCCCTGGGCCTGTGCCAGGCGCCAGGTTTCGGCATCGACCATGCAGGTGCTGCCGAACGCCTTGTTGCATTTCTCGATCTTGGCCGAAAGGTTGACCGCGGGCCCGATCACCGTCAGTTCGAGCCGCTCATCCCGTCCCACAACGCCCCAGCTCACCGTTCCGGACGAGATGCCGATGCCGATCGCCAGCGGCTGCCGCAGCGCCTGCATCTCGGGCAGATCCGCCCACCCCTTCAGGTCGGCAAGCACGGCTTCCGCGCAGGCAATGGCATCGGCGGCATAGGATTCGCTATCGGTGCCCAGACCGAAGGTCACCATGATCCCGTCGCCGAGGAACTTGTCGATCATCCCGTTGCGGGCATGCACGATGGGAAGCACCCGCCCCTGATATGCGGCAAGGACACGCATGACCGCATCGGGCTCGCACTGCTCCGCGATGCGGGAAAAGCTCCTGATATCCAGGTTCATGATCGCCGCCGCTTCCCGCTGCGCGGTACCAGGGATCGGCTGATGCTCGCCGGCGCGGATGGCGCGAGCAACGCCTGGATCGAAGAAGCGCGACAGCCCCGTCGCGGCGGCCTCTTCCGTGACGGCGGTGATCAGGAGACTTCGCGAGCCGTTCACCGCCAAGGCCAGCACCGCGGTCACGGCAAGCATCGAGATGATCTTGTCGACCTCCGCGCCGATCAGCAGCGCATTGGAGGTCAGGTACTCGACATAGGACCGCGTCAGCACGAATTCCGACGGATCGACCTGCCGCACATAGACGATCACGGCACCCCACCCCGCGGCAGCCACCAGACCCGCGAAGATCACGAACTTCGGGTTAAAGCGCAGAGTTCGCAAGGCGATGAAGATGAAGACGTAAAGCAGTGCCGGCGCCTTGAGCAGGAAACTCGCGGGCTGGGCGTACTGATGATGGAAGCTGATGATCAGTCCGTAGAGCAGCGCGAAATCGAAGATGATCGAAACATAGCTCGCCCAGTCCGGCGGTTCCCGCAGATATCCCCAGACGAGGCCGATCACGGCGAGCACGAAATAGGCTGCCAGCACGAACGGCGTCGGCGACAGGCTCCCCGCCTCGAAGGTCTTGGGCGACAGCGCATAAAGGAGACTGAAGAAGCAGATCATCAGCAACTGGATGGCGCGCAGCAGACGCTCGTTGGCCCAGTCGCGTTCGGCGATGCGTCGTCGGATCGCCTCGGGAAGCCTCGAGACGTCGGCGCCGCCACGCAGGATGCGGCCGAACCGCCGGCTCAGGTCAGCGCGCACGAGGGACCTCCGGGCAGCGAGTGTCCGGCGACGACGTCCCCTGCGCCCCGGTTGGGGCCCCGGTTGGCGCCGCGCCTTCGCTCACAGGGTCCAACCGATCGAGCAGCAGGTCCGCACTGCCTGACATGACGACCTCCTCCAGCCTGTCGCCGCGAGCTTGGCGCCTGCCACCTTCACATGAAAGTCAAGACTGCGCGACACGCACGCTGCACAAGTGCCCAAGCGTCACGAGGTCAGTCCCGCCGTCAGGATCGCGACCGCACCCTTGCTCGTGTCGCGCAACGTTTCGGGAGCAACGCCCGCCCGGGCGCTGAGCATCAAGCCGCGCGCGAGGGCTCCAACGACCGCGGCGACCGTTGCCGGGCTTGCCGCACCGGACATCTCGCCGACCGACTGCGCATGCGCGACGCGCTCGGCGATCCGCGCTTCGACCGCGGCAAATCGCCGGCCCAGTTCCGCCCTCAGCCGCGGATCCGATCCGGCCGCATCGGAAAGAACCGACGCCACGAGACACCCCAACCGCTCGGGATCGGCCGTCGCATGCCGCACGACGGCGTCGAGGAAGGCAGCCAGATCGCTCCGGAAACCGCCGCCGCCGTCGAGAGCCTCGAGGAGGGGCTCGATCCGGGTGCGCGCGTAGTGTTCCACCGCGCTCAGGAACAGGGCCTCCTTGTTGCCGAAGGACTGGTAGAGGCTCGACCGCGAGATGCCCATGGCGCCGGTGAGGGCATCCATCGAGGTGCCCTCGTAGCCCATCCGCCAGAACAGACCCATCGCGATGTCGAGCGCCTCGGTTTCAACGAAGGTGCGGGGACGGCCGCGCACGCGGCGCTCATGAATTTGTGAACTCATCGTTCCGAAAATAGTTTGCCGGGCCGCGCCTGGCAATATATGGATCGATCATTCCATATTTGGAGACGACCCCATGTCCCAGTCATCCGCCAGCCTCACTCTTGCACCCCTGACCGCGGAAACGGCCGAACCCGCTGCCGCAACCGCTCTGGAAACCGCCGCCAGGAGATTGGGCTTCGTTCCCAACATGTACGGCTACATGGCCTACGCGCCGGACCTGCTCGGCACCTATCTGGCGGGCTACGACGGCTTCCGCCGCACCTCCGGCTTCCAGCCGGACGAGCAGGAAACCGTCTTCCTGGCAGTGAGCGAAGCCAACGGCTGCGACTATTGCGTCGCCGCTCACTCGATGATCGCCGAGAAGATGAGCAAGGTGCCGGCGGACGCGATCGCCGCCCTTCGCAACGGCGGTCCGCTTCCCGACCCGCGCCTGCAGGCTATCGCCACCTTCACCCGCACCATGGTCCGGACGGCCGGGCGGCCGTCGCGCGCCGATGTCGACGCCTTCCTCGCTGCCGGTTTCGAACCGCGTCAGATCTTCGCGGTGATCCTGGCCATCGGCGTCAAGACCTTCTCCAACTACACCAATCACATCGTCGCGACGAAGCTCGATCCGGCTTTCGCCGCCTACGAAGTGACCGCCTGACCACGGCCGCGCGTCATCTCGTCCAAGGACCGTGACGCATCGGCCGACGCCAGGCTTGCCCTGCCCGCAGCCAGCAAGAAACACCCGGCGACGGCCCGCAAGGCCGCCGCGGGATCGCTCTTGCACCATCGAAAGGAACAGACATGACCAGACTGAATGCATTGCTCGGCGCCTTCCTGCTTCTGTTGTTCTCCGCCGCCACGTCCTTCGCGGGGAGCGAGTTGAACGTGACGTCCACGGGCCTTGCCCTGCGCGGCGTCGATCCGGTGAGTTTCTTCTCGCCGGCCGGTCCCGTCCCGGGCGACTTCAGGGTCACGGCCGTGCATGGCGGTGCCGTCTATCGCTTCGCCAGCGAGGAGAACAAGGCGGCGTTCACAGCCGATCCCGACAAGTACCTGCCCCAGTATGGCGGCTATTGCGCCATGGGCGTGAAGATGGGCCAGAAGCTCGATGGCGATCCGGCCGTCTTCACGATCGTCAACGACAAGCTCTATCTGAATGTCGCTCCGGCGGTTGCCGACATGTGGCGCTCCGAGATGGCGGCAAACATCGAGGCCGCCGACGAGATCTGGACCAAGATCGAGAGCACGGATCCGGGCGCCCTCTAAGCCGGCCCGTGTCCCGGGAGCGGCAACCGGCCGCTCCCGAAACCGCCGGCGCCGCCCCTGCGAAGACCGGCCCGAGCGCCGCGCGAAACGACCTCGCATGTTTTTGAGTGTGCGCCCTGCCCGGATCACCTTGCCGTGAAGCTGTAACGGCCACGGCACCGTCCGCGAATTGTTCAATGAAGGCGCTGGAGCGTCTTCGTCGAGAGACAGGAGAATGACATGACAGCACGACACACGAATATCGCCCTGAGCGCCGCTTTGGTCTCCGCGCTCACGCTGATGGCCGCGCCGGTGCAGGCCCAGACGACGGAAAAGTGCTTCGGCGTCTCGCTTGCCGGCCAGAACGACTGCGCCGCCGGCCCAGGCACGACCTGCGCCGGGACGTCCAAGGTCGACTATCAGGGCAATGCCTGGAAGATGGTCCCGGCCGGCACCTGCACCACGATGGAACTGCCCGCCCAGGCCGACGGGACGCCGCGCAAGGGCTCGCTGACCGAACTCAGCCGCGATCTCCCTGCCTGAGGCCAACGCACGGGGCGCGACCGGTCGCGCCCCGCCTTCCTCCAATGCACGGTGCACTCGAGATGCCTCAGTTACCCGCGAGCGTCGGTGTGGGCTTCAAACCGCAGCATTTCATCGACATCACCCAGGATCCCGGCAAGGTCGGCTTCTTCGAGGTCCATGCCGAGAACTACATGGGAGCCGGCGGTCTGCCGCACGCCCAACTCACCGCGCTCAGGGCGGACTATGCCCTTTCGGTTCATGGCGTCGGCCTGTCGATCGGCGGCACCCGCGGCCTGGATCCCGATCACCTGGCGAGGCTTCGCCAGCTCTGCGAACGCTACCAGCCCGAGAGTTTTTCCGAGCACCTCGCCTGGTCGAGCCACGACACCGGTTTTCTCAACGATCTTCTGCCGCTGCCCTACACGGACGAGTCGCTGAACGTGATCTGCGCTCATGTCGACCAGGTGCAGGAGGCACTCGGGCGCAGGATGCTGCTCGAGAACCCGTCGACCTATGTGATCTTCGAGCAGTCGACGATCGCCGAGGTCGACTTTCTCGCCGAAGTCGCGCGGCGCACCGGCTGCGGCCTGCTCCTCGACGTCAACAATGTGTTCGTGTCGGCGACCAACCACGGTTTCGACCCTTGCGCCTATATCGACAGCTTCCCGCTCCAGCATGTCGGCGAAATCCACCTGGGCGGTCACGTGGTGGAAGAGCTTCCGTCGGGGCCGCTGCTGATCGACGCGCATTCCTCCGAGGTCGCCGACCCGGTCTGGTCGCTCTTTGCCGATGTCGTCTCGCGATGCGGAGCGATCCCGACGCTCGTCGAATGGGACAATGACGTTCCCTGCTGGTCGGTTCTGGCCGACGAAGCCGCGCGCGCCGCGCGCATTCTCCATGCTCCGGAGAAGCGTCATGCGCAGGCTGGCTGAGCTGCAATCCAGCTTTGACGCAGCCCTGCGCGGAGGCCCGCTTCCTGCCGGACTGACGGCGCGGGACCCGGCGGAGGCCGAGCGCCGCTTCAATGTCTACCGCAACAATGTCGTCGTCAGCCTGACCGAGGCGCTGGCCATGCGGTTCCCAGTCGTCCAGCGGCTCGTCGGCGAGGCATTCTTCCGGCAGATGGCGCGCGTCTATGTCGAACTGGACCGGCCGAAGACACCGGTGCTGACGCAGTGGGGAGACGGCTTCCCCGCGTTCCTGGCGGGTTTTCCGCCGCTTCTGGACTATCCCTACATGGCCGACGTCGCCCGCATCGAGTATCAGCGCGGCGTTGCCTTTCACGCGGCCGACCATGAACCGGCAACGCCGGACCTTTTTGCCAATGCCGACCCGGCCGACCTCGTTCTGGCCTTGCACCCTTCCGTTTGCGTGCTTGCTCTCGCGCATGCGGCGGTCGCGATCTGGGCATCGAACCAACCCGGCGCGCTGCCCGGCGCCATCGTTCACGGTCCCGAAACGGCGCTCATCTTCCGGGATCGCTTCTTCAACGTGCCGGTGAAGGCGATCGCGGCCGGCGATGCCGCCATGATCGCCGCGCTCAGCGACGGCCGGCCCTTGCTGGAGGCGGCGCAACTCGCCCAGGCGGCCGACCCGGCCCACGACGCCGGACGCCTTCTCGCCGAGTTCATGGCAGCCGGTCTCATCCTCAATGCGGAGATTTCGACATGCAGACCCTGATCAAGCGGCTGAACGGCTGGTTCCAGCTCATTCCCGACGACCTTGTCGCCCTCGGGCTCCGCTTCTTTCCGGCCATGGTGTTCTGGCTGTCGGGCCGCACCAAGGTCGACGGCTTCGCGATCAAGGACTCGACATGGTTCCTGTTCGAAACGGAGTTTGCCTTGCCGATCATCCCGCCGAATGTCGCAGCGGTTCTTGCCACCGTCAGCGAACATGTGCTGCCGGTGCTGATGATCCTCGGCCTTTTCACGAGACTGTCCGCCTTCGGTCTGCTCGTCATGACCGCCGTCATCCAGATATTCGTCTATCCCAGCGCATGGGTCACGCATGGGCTGTGGGCCGCCGCCCTGCTTGCCGTCGTGGTCCGGGGACCGGGCAGGATCTCGCTGGATCATGTGCTGCGTCTTGACGGCCCGCCGCAGAAAACGACCGCATGATGGACCCGGTCTTCGCCTGTCGCACAGGAATGCGAGCCGCCCAGATCAAGGGACGTGCCGGCGCCACGCTCGCTGCCGTGACCGCATGACGGCGTCGCTCGCAACTCTGCGTGATGTGGGTTGCCTCGCGATCGCAAGCCCCGCTAGGTTGCCTCTCGCGGACGCGCGACGGGAGGCCGAGATAGCCGACGCTTGCAACGATCTGGAGGCGCTGTTGACCGCCGCGAACGCAGGCGACGCAAAGGCGTTTGCCCGCTTTCTCACCGCCGTCATGCCGCTTGTCCGAAAGGTCGTAAAAGCCCGCGGGCGCGGGCTGCCGCCGGACCAGCACGACGACGTGGTGCAGGAGGTGCTGCTGGCGATCCACCTCAAGCGCCAGACCTGGGACCCGCGCACGCCGGTGCGTCCCTGGCTCTATGCCGTCGCGCGCTACAAGGTGGTCGACGCCTTCAGACGGCTGGGAGCTCACATCCACCTGCCGGTGGACGACTTCGTCGATCTCATCGCGCAGGACGAGCCGAGCGATCTCCTGTCGGATCAGGAGGCCTCGAGGATGCTGGCCCAGATCGATACGAGGTCGGCCGCCATCGTGCGCGCAATCGGCCTTGACGGCGACCGCGCAACCGAGGTCGGCGCCCGGTTTTCGATGAGCGAGGGAGCCGTGCGCGTTGCCTTCCACCGCGCCATCAAGAAGCTGTCCGCTCTTGCGCGGGGACCCGACCGATGACCCGGAAAAGACTGTCCACGGAGGACTTCATCGCCGACCTGGCCCGGGCCCCTGTCCCGAAGCCGTTTGCAGCGTCCTCGATCGCGCTTTGGACCTCGGCGGCGACGGCCCTTGGTGTTGCCCTCTGGCTCTCCCTGATGGGGCTGCGGCCGGACCTCGGCACCGCGTTGAGCGCGCCGGTGACCCTCGCCAAGACAGGGCTGCCGGCGTTGCTGTCGGTCTCCGCATTGTGGCTCGCGATCCGCTCCGCCTATCCCGGCAAGGGGCTCAGGCTGTCATACCTGCTTCTGCCGCCGGCAATGGCGCTTGTCCTGATCGCCGATGCCGCAGCCGCCACGCCGGCACCGTTTCTGACGCAAGCGATGGTGGGCAGTACGGCGATGAAATGCCTCTCCGCCGTTCTCGGCCTGTCGCTGCTTCCGATCGCCGCGGGACTGAGTGTCTTGAAGAACGGCGCGAGCACGAATCCGGCCCTGTCCGGCGCCTTGCTCGGCCTTGCGGCCGGCGCCGGAGCGGCGGCCGGCTATTCTCTCGCCTGCACGGAGGACTCTCCGCTCTTCTATGTGGTCTGGTATGGGCTCGCGATTGCCTCGGCCGGCGCGGTCGGCTCCCTCGCAGGTTCGCGCCTCCTCAGGTGGTGATTGCGAACAGACCCAGGCCTGCTGACAAGAATTGTGAACACCGATGAGGGGCATCCTGCGACCGATGCGCCTCAGTCAGATCGCCGTGTTCAGCCGTCTTTGCCTGTTCCAGATCGCGCAAGGGGGACCGACAGTGCGCGAGAAGCCTGCCGATCAGGCGTGAACAAAAAGGGCGCCTCGCGGCGCCCGTTGTCGTTCAGCCGCAGCCGCCGCCGCAACACTCGTCGCGCCTTTGCTCCTCGACCTGCCCTTCCTTGCCCACGAGGACATGCCAGTCGACAGGACCGAGGACCCGATAGGTCCAGGAAAACTGGCCGGGAATGGCTTGCTGGAACTGGTACAAGAGCCCCTGCGGATCATGATCGTTGATCAGTTCGAAACATTCACCCGGGAGCAGCGCGTCGTACTGGCGGAAGACCAACGAGTGACGTTGCGGCCTGGGCAGCGATCGCAGATCCACAATAGCGACAGGCCGATCGGCATGGGCAGGTGTAAGGGTCATGGCGCACTCCGATGTTGATGCGGATGACCCTGTTCTTAGGGGGCGAATGAGCGGCCGTCCTTGTCCGGGAACAAACTCCCGCCGGCAGCGTTGCCTCGCCCGGTTTACGGAGTTCTCCAGCCGTCACGGCCGTCCGACAACATGACGTCGATGTCGCCTTCACGCTTGGCTACCGCTCGGATGTCCTCAGACGACATCAAGCTGAACGCGGTCGAGAATGCATCGGCTTTCGCAGCGTCCCGCGCGGTGACGGTAACACTTCTGTCGCCGGTCACGCTTGCCCCGGTGCGGGGGTCCAGCAAGTGCGTGAAACGGCCCGCGGCATCGAAGCTGAAGCCCGCCGCGCTCGATGTGGCCACCGCCTTGTCGACCAACTCGATCGCGGCCGCGCGCCCGGCAGGGGTAGCCACGTCCCGGATGCCGACCTGCCATGGACCACCGTCCGGTTTCGATCCGAGCACGCGGATCTCGCCGAGATCGACGATGCTCTTTTCGATGCCACCCCGACGCAGAAGCTCGACAGCCCGGTCCGTGATGTAACCCTGGGCGATGCCGTTGAGCGTCAGGGCCATGCCAGGTCGGCCAAACGCCACACGGCTCTGATCGAAGCTGACCTTGTCGAAGCCAACCAGATCGAGAGCCTCACGAATTTCGGTCGATGTGGGACCGCCGGCCGAAGCACCGGGCATCGAAAAATGCTCTGCCAGCACTTTCCACAGCGGCTGGACCGTGGGGTCGAACACCCCACCGGTCACTTCCCAGGCCTTGCGACAGATGTCGAGAAGCGCGACCAATTCGGACGGAGGCATGGCCAGGGCGCCCAACCGGTTCAACTGCGAAATCGCCGAGCCGGGCCGGTAGAGACTGAAGATCTGCTCCAGCCTGTCGACCTCGGACCGGACCTGCCGAAGCAGGCGCTCCGCAGCGACGGGGTCCTGATGGTAGATCACCAGGGAGGTCGGCGCGCCGAGCGCCTGCCCGCGCCAGCTCACCGCCTCTTGCCAGGGCGTCGCCGCAAAAGCCGGCCAGGCTAGGCCGCAGCCGGCCGCCGCGGCGGTGATCGAGATGAAGCGTCGGCGGTTCATGGTGCCCATGGCGTGCCCCTATTGTGTCGAACCCGCCGCCCCAGGCGCCGTTGCCGCGTCACCGGGCCCCAGCACGTAGTCGACAGGGATGTCCTCGAACGTCACCACCTCGCCGCCGTTGTCCTGCGCAAACCGCTCGGCGGCGTCCCTGGTGGAGAAGGGAACCGTCTCGGCGGCCCCCATCCCGCCCCTTGCCGAACTGCCGATCACATAGAAGGCGGCTCGCGCATCGACCCAGTTATCCGCGCCCGGATTGTCCCAGTCCGGCGCATGCTTCATGTCGGACACATAGATGGCGGAGTAGGTCTTGGGTTCCTCCGGAAGCATGGTGAACGCCACCGCATCACGGGCGGAGGAAAACCAGATCGGCTCGGGTCCGAAGATGACCTGCCCCTTCGGGCCGGGGTGCTCGAGCACGTTCATGCCGCAGTAGCGCCCCATGGCGTCCTGCGTCAGGGCAAAAGGCTCCGGCAAGGCGGCAGAGCCTTCCTCGCCGCATCCCGCCAGACCGAACGCGGCCGCCACGATGATCGGAAACAACAGGCGTCTCACAGTTCCCTCCTGGAGAAAACCAGGGCAGCGGCGGACAACGGCACCGCCACCCAGACAAGCAGCGCGCCGACCAGCGTGGCCGGCGAAAGCGCCGCATTTTCCGCAACGCCGCCCATGCCCGAGAGGGCTCCGACATTGCCGGAGCTCAGGTTCAGCAGCCGGTATGCATCCGTCGGATTGGCCAGCAACAGAGCGTCGAGCACCCCGCCGCTGATGATGCGGCCCTGATCGACGACCAGCAGGCCGAGAAGCGCCATGTCATAGATCAGCACGTAGAGCAGCCACACCCCGATCGCGATGCCGCCGGCGGTGCCGCGCTCTCGAACCAGCACGCTGACGAGATAGCCGATCGCGATGAAAACGGCTCCGAGCAGGATCGACGACAGGATCATCGAGGCAAACGCACCGAAGCTGCTTCGATCAATATCCGCGCCGGTCGCCGCCAGCGCAACAGCAGCGGCCCCGTAGCCAAGCAAGGTGGCAAAGGCGAGGATGGCCAGATGGCCGGCGAACTTGCCGGCGATCACCTGCCAGCGCCCTACCGGATAGCTAAGCAGGAGCAGCATCGTGCCCCGCTCCATTTCCCCGACGATGGCGTCGTGCGAAATCAGCAATGCGATCAACGGCACGAGGAAGATCGAAAGGCTCGACAGGCTGACGATGACGACGTCCAGCGCGCTGGCGCCGATATTCCCGGTCGGGGCGCTGCCGAGAAAGGTCAGCGTCAGGGCCAGCGCCGCCAGAAGCAGCGTCGTGGCGAGGACCCAGCGGTTGCGCAGCCCCTCCTGGATTTCCTTGCGGGCGATAATGAAGATGTTGGTCACTCGCCCCTCCCCCGCGCCTCAAGGAAATGCGCGTAGAGTTCATCCAGCGTCGGCGGTATCACGTCGAAGTCGGCAACGGGAGCGCCCGGCTCGGCGACCCGGCGCAGCACCGCGACCTTCTCCCCCGGCTCCGCGTCGATCTCCAACTGGCGCCCGTTGACCCGTCGCCAACCGCCGGCGCGGGCCCAATCGTCGGCTGCGGAAACGACCTCGCCGGCCAGCGTGAGACGGATGCGTGTCGGCAGACGGGCGATCCGCCGGAGATCGTCGAGCGTTCCATCGGCGATCTTGACGCCCCGGTCGACGATCACGACGCGGTCCGCCCTGCCTTCCAGCTCGGTCAAGGCATGGGAAGACAGCAGCACGGTCGCGCCGCCGGCGCGCAGCTCCGCGACGATGTCGTAGAAGCTGCGGCGCAATGCCGGATCGAGGCCGGTGGTCGGTTCGTCCAGCAGCAGCACCCGCGGCTGCCCCAGAAGCGCCTGCGACAGCCCCAGCCGCTGGCGCATCCCCTTGGAATAGGTGCCGACGCGCCGGTCGGCCGCGCCCCCCAGCCCGACCCGCTCAAGCAGCGCTCCGGTCGTCTCCACGGGCACGCGTTTCAACCGGGCGTAGAAGGCAAGGGTCTCGCGGCCCGTCAAAGCCATGTTGAAGGAGACGTTTTCCGGCAGATAGCCGAGCCTGCGGCGCGCTTCGAACTGTCCGGCCGCCGGGTCTTCGCCAAGCACCCGGACCGTGCCGGCGGTCGGTTTCACCAGGCCGAGCATCAGTTTGATGAGCGTCGTCTTGCCGGCGCCATTGTGACCGACAAGTGCGATGGTCTCGCCTTCGCGAAACACGCAGGAGATCTCACGCACCGCCTGCACGGCGCCGTAGGACTTGGCAACGTTCGATACCTGGACCGTCTCGACCATCATTGCTCCATCCGCATCGGTCTTGGGGGCGTCATCAGCGGCCGGCTGTCGACCACGCCGCCGGGCAGCAGAGCCGGAAACTGCGCCTGTGCCCAGCGGATCACCTGGACGGCAGGGCTGTTCACGAGAACCTTCGCCTGCGGCGCGGTCCACAGCACCCTGTCGATGATGTCGTTCGGGCGGTAGGGAGTGTCGCCGATCCCGTCACCGTTCAGGTCGAAGGCCGGATTGTCGCTCCAGTAGTTTCCTCGCCCCTCGAACGACCAGTCGAGCTGCCGCGTCCCGACATACTTCACCTGGTGCCTGTTGCCGATGAAGGCATTGTCGGTCATCGCGTTGCTTTCCGACCCGGCGGTGAAATGGATGCCGATGGCGCAGCCCTCGAACCAGTTTCCGGTCAGCCGGTTGCGGTTCGCATTGTAGATGAAGACGCATTTCTCCGGGCCAAGCCGCATCCCCCCGCTCACGCGACCGGCGGTCTCGCGCTCACCCGGGAGGCCGTGCACCCCGTCGATCCGCGCCGCCGCCGTCCATCTGTGGATCGGAAGCGGCCGGCCGCGCACGATGTTTCCGGAGATCTGCGACCCGTTGGCGTAATTCAACAGCAGGCCATGGTCGCGGTCGCCATCGGAGATGTTGTTGGTGACACGCAACCGGTCGGAAAACATGATCGCGTAGCCGACGGTGTTGCCCGACGACAGGTTGTCGCTGACCTCGCTGTCGTTGGTGTACATGTAGTGGATGCCGAAGCGGACATTCTTCAGCGTGTTGCCCTTGAAGACGTTGCCCTGGCTCGTTTTCGTGAAAATGCCGTCCCGTCCATAGCTGATCTCATTGTCGACAACCTGGGCGCCGGGGGCATTCCACACCGAGACGCCGTCGCCGGCCTCGCTGGTGCGCCCCTCCCGCAGGCCGACGATGCGATTGCCCCTGGCCAGCGCGTCCCTGGCTCCGTGCAGGTAGATGCCGACGAGGTTGTCGAGGATGGCATTGTCCTCGATGCGGGCCCCTGTCGCCGTCTGTGCGACGAACACCCCGGAATCCATCTCGAAAAGGTCCCGTCCCGACCCCCGTATTTCAAGGCCGCGGACAACCGCGCCGGGTGCCGTCACGGTGATGACGCTGCCCTTGCCGTTGCCGAGAACCACCGCCCCGGCCTCCCCTTCGAGCGTCAGCGACGTATGAAGCGTCACCGACCCGGCATGCTCACCGGACTGGAGACGGATTACGTCGCCCGGCGCGGCGGCATCGACGATCGCCTGCAGGCCGGCGCCCCCCGGACGGTGCTCGATGACCCGCGCCGAGGCAGGCGCCCCCACGGTGGCGGCGAGGACCGCCGCCACCAGGGCTCCGATGAACGTGGAGCCGGATCGCATCGTTCAGGCGCCTTGCGGTTCGACGAACATGCGGCCCTTCATCTCCATGTGCATCGCATGGCAGAACCACGAGCAGTAGTACCAGTAGACACCCGGCTGGCTGGCGGTGAAGGTCACCGAGGCGGTTGCCTGCGGTCCCACCTCCATGTTGACGCCGTAGTTGATGACGCAGAAGCCGTGGGTCAGGTCCTCAACCTCGTCGAGGTTGGTGACATAGACCGTGACCTCATCGCCCTGGCGCACGGTGAAGTCCTCGAGGCCGAACGCCGGTGCAACTGAGGTCATGTAGACCCGCACCTTGTTGCCGTCGCGGATGACTTCCGAATCGCTCATCAGATCGATGCCATCGGCCTCGGCCTGAGCCACCGCATCGGCGAAGAACGGGTCATCGCGGCTCCACACATGCACCGGGTTGATCTTCGAGCGGTGCACGAGCGTCGCGTCATGCGGCTCGGCGAAGGTCGGATTGTCATGCACCAGCACCATCTCATCGCCCGAGATGTCGATGAGCTGGTCATTCTCCGGCTTCAGAGGGCCGACGTTGAGGTAGCGGTCCTTGGAGAACTTGTTCAGAGAGATCAGCCACTTGCCGTCCGCCTCCTTGGTCTGGCCCATGGAGGTGTGGTTGTGTCCGGGCTGGTAGTGGACGTCGAGTTTCTGCCGGATCGGGTCCACCTGTTCACCGGCATAGGCACGCTTTGCGTCCTCGATGTTCCACTTGCAGACCTGGCTGTCGATGAACAGGGTGGTGTAGGCGTTGC
The DNA here is from genome assembly GCF_900185725.1 of Stappia sp. TSB10P1A. GTDB lineage: Bacteria > Pseudomonadota > Alphaproteobacteria > Rhizobiales > Stappiaceae > Stappia. The sequence continues at coordinate 249,550 of NZ_FYAU01000026.1, forward strand.
CGCGTCCGTCATAGGCCGTGTGCAACGGCCCGAGGCCCAGTTCCGGTTCGGCGACGACGGTGTCCCGCGGCTGGATCTTGTCGTCGAACAGATCGTCGAACTTGCGGACGTCGAAGACGGTGACCGTCGGCGACAGCTTGCCGTTCGCCACCACATGGATGCCATCCGGCGCGGTGTTGATCCCGTGCGGGCTGTTGGGCACAGGAACATAGCGGGTGTAGGGCGATCCCTTGCGGCCATCGACCACCGGCACGCCGTTGAGCTCCTGATAGTCGCCGTTGGCGACGGCCTCCTCGATCCGGGCGAGGTTGAAGATGACGATCCAGTCCTGCTCGTTCGCCATCATCTCCGCGAGGGTGACGCCTTCCTCCGAGTTGTAGCAGGTGGCAAAGGCGTACTTGCCCTGGTAGTCGGCGTCGACATTGTCGAGATTGCCGTCGACCATGACCTGCCACGCCACTTCCATCGTCTCGCCGTCGACGGCGGTAAAGATGGCATGGTAGCTGCTCTTGTCCCCCATCGTCGTGCCGTCATTGGGGATCGGCACGCGGTCCTCGCCGTTGCAGAAGACATAGCCGGTCCTCGGATATTTCTGCACGCGCAGGCCATGCACGGTGTGCTGGTTCGGCAGTTGGATGATCTTGTCGCACTTCATCACGTCGAGACGGATGCGGCAGACCCGCGTGTTCGCCTTGTCGTTGGCATAAAGATAGCGGCCGTCATAGGTGCCATCGGTGAAGGAGGGATGCGGGTGATGCAGGTCACCGTTGAGATAGGTGGCACCCTTGTCCTTGAGGAACTCCTTCGTCTGAGGAAGCAGACCTTCGGTCAGCACCTTCAGGCTCTCGTTGGTCTGCCCCCAACCGGTGGCGCTGCAACGGTTGAACACCGGGATGCGCATCAGCTCGCGCATCGAGGGTGCTCCCACGACCCGGATTTCTCCAGTCTGGCCGCTGGAGAAGAAGACATAGTATTCGTCGAGTTCGCCCGGCTTGACCTCATAGCTGCTGCCGGAGGCCGACTGCGCGACCGCTGGCGTCACCGGCCCACCCGAGAGGGCAAGGCCGCCGCCCATACCGGCCGCGCCTGCAGCCGCCACCGCAGCAGTGCTACCAAGCAACTGACGCCGATTGACGCCCTTGTTCTTATCTTCCGACTGCATCGCCTTTCTCCCGTTTCGGTTCTAGGTGGTCGGTCGCGTCACGGCGCCCGGAGTTTCGATCCGGGTTCCCTTGTGTGAAATGACCGTCTTCACAGGCCCCTCGCCTCGCGATGCAGGCGAAGAAAGGGCCTGGAACTTTTCCCGCTTCAATCGCACCTGGATCATGTGCGGACAGCGCTGATCGTCGTGATAGAGCTCCTGGCAATGCATGCAGTAGATGCACTCATTGACGTTGATCTGCCCCTCGGGATGGATGGACTGCACCGGACAATCCTTGGCGCAGCGCTGGCAGGGCGAGCCGCATTCGGGCCAGCGCTTCAGCCATTCGAACATCCGGATGCGACCCGGTATCGCGAGGGCGGCGCCGAGCGGACACAGATAGCGGCAATAGAATCGCTCGATGAACAGGCCGGCGGCGAGAAGGGCGAGTGCGAAGACGACGAAGGGCCAGTCGCGCACGAACTTCAAGATGATCGCCGTCTTGAAGGGCTCCACCTCGGCCGCGATCTCGGCCATCGCCACCGAGTAGAAGGAGAGCCCGAACAGACCAAGGAAGATGATGTACTTGATCGGCCAGAGCCGCTCGTGCAGGCCGAACGGAACCTTGATCTGCGGCACCTTCAGCCACTGCGCGATGTTGTTGGTCAACTCCTGCAGCGCGCCGAAGGGGCAGAGCCAACCGCAGAACGGGCCACGCCCCCAGAACAGCAGTCCGGCTGCAACCGCCGCCCACAGGATGAAGATCAGCGGGGCGGAGAGGAAGAACTCCCAGTTGAAGTCGGTGATCAGCGCGTTGGTGAAGGTGAGGACGTTGACGACGGAGAGCTGTGCGTTGGCGTACCAGCCGAGCCAGACCAGCGTGAAGACGAGGTAGCCGCGCCGTATCCAGCGATAGAGCACCGGGCGGCGGACCAGCCAGTCCTGGAAGAAGAAGATCGCGGTCAGGACCAGCAGCGCCACCACGGTGATGCCGATCGACACCGTATTCATCTTCCAGATGCGCTGCCACAGCGGCTCGTCGTCCGCGGCTAGACGCGCCTCGGCGGCGGCATCAAGGCCCGGCGCCTCCGGCTGGGCGATCTGCTCGCTCGGTGTCGGCGCGGGCGCGGCGGGCACCTGCGTCACCGTCACATATGCGTCGGGCAGCGTATAGCCGAGTTCATAGGACAGGGTCGCCTTGTCGCGCGCACCGATGCTGCGTTGCACGAGGAGCTGCAACTCCCAGGGTTCGGTGACATCGAAATCGAAATCCTCCGGCACGACGAAGAGCGCGATCTCGCGCAGCCGCGGCGCACCGTCTGCCGCCAGATCGGCGAGGCGGGTATGGTTGCGGTCGCGGAAGCGGATGCCCTGGCCGTCCTGCAGAAGCTCGATGCGGTCGAAGATGCCGCCGCGTACGTAGCCGGAGCCCTTGAACGAATAGGCGCCGTCGCCCGCCACCACGATGGCCTGCTGACCCGGCTTCAACCGCTGGACCAGCCGTTCATACTGAACCTCGCCCAGCAGGCTGCGGCCGATCGTCGGCACACTGACCGGGGCGATATAGAGCTCGATGAACTGGTCCTGAGGATCGCGCGTCTCGGGTCGCTCCGCAGCTTCCGGGCGGCCGATCTCGCGGAATGCCTCGCTCACCTCGCCTACCGACAGACGCAGGGTTCGCACCGACCCATCGCCGATGAGCGTCTCCCAGTCGCGCAATTCGCTTGTGGTGAGATCGACTTCTCGGGTTTCGGTCGGCGCCATGACCTGCGCCTGGGCCGCCGCGAGCCGATTGCCGCGGATGAGACGCACGGCGGAGCGCACAACGCTGTCCCCCATCACCAGCACAGTCACCGTGGCGCCGCTGACGATATCGACCTGCGGCGGCCGGACCGCCCCGGCGGAGACGCGTCCGAGGTCCTGCCCGATCAGCGTGTTGAGGGACGCGACGACCTTCTCCTCCGGAATGCCGATCAGCACGATCGGCTCCTGATGGTCGACCATCTTCAGGCCGCGAATGACGCCCGCCTCATCGATGCCGACGAGAATGTGGATGGGCTTGCCCGAATAGCCGATGGCGCTGGTGACGTCCGAGTTCAGATAGACATGCCCGACGAGATCCCGGCCACGGAACACCGGCGCCATCGGAGGATCTCCCTCGATCTCCCCGTACCGGTCAGCGCCCGCAAACAGCTCGCCGGGCTGCGCCCTGGACAGGAACTGCTCCAGGCGACCGGCAGCACCCGCCTCGAACGACAGGCATGGGACCAGCAACGCCATAACCAGCACCCGCAACAAAGCGAGCGCCGGGGCCGTTAACAGGCGGGGGTGGAGGGCCCCCAGACGGATCCAATGCATGTTCCTGCTCGTCCTAACAGGGACAACCGAAGCCTGCCGCTGGCGGCTCGCCAGCAGATCCAGGTTGTAGCCCTCCCCGTTTCATGAGGCACTCCAAGGCACCGGTCTTTGTTCCCGGACAAACTCCGGAACAGATCAGATGCTATGGATGGGGGACCCACGAGGAAGGTTGCCACGCAGGGAGGCTGCCGTGACGCTGCTGAGATCGGAACCGTTTGCGGAAGTGGAGACCCTGGAGGAACTCCTGGCCATCGCCTACCGGATGGAGCAGGAGGCCTTCGGCAACTACACCGACCTTGCCGAGCGGATGCGCCGGGAAGGACGACCGGACCTCGTTCCAGTCTTCGAGCGGTTGGCCGGAGAAGAGGCCCGACATATCGACAATGTTGTGGACTGGTCGCAGCGTGTCAGCGGCACCATGCCGGATCTGGCGAAGCTGCAATGGGAACCGGCGGACACCTTCGACGATGAAGGCGCAAGCGCCATCGCGCCCGAGTTGATGGGGGCCTACCGATCGTTCTCCATGGCCGTGCGCAACGAGGAGCGGGCTTTCCTGTTCTGGACCCATGTCGCGGCTCAGACAGACCAGGACCCGTTGCGGCTGGCGGCGGAACAGATGGCGCGCGAGGAACTCGGTCACCTGACAACGCTGCGCGTGGAACGCCGCCGCGCCTTTCATGCGGAACGGGCGGCCAAGGCACAGCTCGAAGCGGCCTCGCTGCCGGACCTCGAGCTGCGTTTCGCCGACCTGCTACAAGCAGCGGCGGCCCGCCAGGAGGGAGCGAGCGGCTCCGGCCTGGAGGCGGCGGCCCGAGAAGCCCGCGAACGAGCGGCCGCGCTTGCCGACGCGCCGTTCGGCCCCTCTCCGCTGGTGCAGGATGGGCTTCGGCCGGACGTTCTCGGGCGAGCGGTGCCGCTGTGCGAGTTGCTGCTCGACTGCTATCTCGACTTCGCTGAGCGCCTGCCCGGTGAAGAAGACCGCACCCGCGCGCAACGCTTTGCCGGACGCCTCGTCGCTTGCCGATCCGCGTTGAGGGACGTGCAGCGATGAGACTTGTGGGCGCTGAGCCGTCACGGGTCTTTCATCCAGCCGCGATCGGAGATGGCGCCGCTTTGAGCCGCACAGGGAGAACCTCCTCCGGTTTTCCCTTCCTCTCCCTATGGCTATCGGTAGAAAAATTCGGAAGTTCGGACCTTGTTTACTTGGTCTTCTTGTTGACGGCGGGGGCCTCTCCGAGGCCCAGCCTTGCCGCATGCCAGGACGCTTCGGCGCGCGAGGAAATACCGAGCTTGCGGTAGATGTCCTTGATATAGCTGGCCACCGTATTGTCCGAAATTCCCAGCGTGTCGGCCACCTCGCCATTGCGCAGCCCCCGGCCGATCAAGCTCAGCACCTCGCGCTCGCGCCCCGTCAGATTGTCTTCCGGGGCGGCCGGGCCCGTTCTCTTGAAATGCTCCATGATCCGGCGCGCGACCGAAGGCGAGAGCGCGGGGATACCCTCGGCCATCTGCTTGAGCTGCCGCACAAGCAACTCTTGGGGCTGCTCCTTGAGCAGATAGCCCTGGGCACCGGCTGAAAGCGCGCCCACGATCGATGCGTCATCGCCCATCACGGTGGTGACGACACAGACGGCTTGGGAGCGCAGGAGGCGCAGATTGCGCAACACATCGAGGCCGGACCCGTCCGGCAGGCCAAGATCGATCAGCGCGACGTCGTAGTCGCGCGCCGCCGCCTGTGCGATGCCTGCGCGCATGCTCGCCGCTTCGTGGATTTCGGCCTCGTCGAAAGCCGCGGTGACGATCTCGCTCAGCCAGCGGCGGGTTTCACTCAGGTCCTCGACGATGAGTATCTTTGTCATTGCGCAATCCGTGCAACATCTATCGCGAACTCTGCCTCAATACGGGTGCCGCCGGCCCCGCTTGCGACGTTGAAGCGGCCGCCCAGGCTTGTCACGCGCGCCTGCATATTGGCGAGCCCGTTGCCGGCCTGGACGCTGCCGGGATCGAAACCGGCGCCGTCATCGGTGACGGAGAGCTTTATGATATCCCCCTCGAGCCGAACCGTGACGCTGATCGTTTCCGGCTGCCCATGCTTGAGTGCATTCTGGACCGCCTCGCGGACGACCGAGCGCACCGTATGCGCGGCGGTCAGCGGCAGGATCGCGGAGCCGGCATTCTCCACTGTCCATTTCATTTTCACGCCGGCGGCGAACAGATGCTCGGAGATTTGCGAGCGCAGGTCGGCCAGCATCTCATCGAAGGAGAGGTCGGGATTGGAGGCGTTGTTGATAATGTCGCGCAGGTCCGTCAGCGTCTCGCGGATCATCATGTCCTTGCGGGCCAGCCCGGGGCTGTGCAGCGCGCCCATCAGTTGCACACCGATATTGTCGTGAATGTCGCGGGCGATGCGTTCACGCTCCTCGGCGACGCCTTTTTCGTAGGCTTCCCGGCTCTCCAGCGCATTGGCCAGCATGGCCGTGAGCTCGGCCGCCAACTCCGCGTCACGCAGGGAAAACAGCTTTCGCCCCCCGCCCGCATAGTCCAGACGATAGTCTGGCAGGCCACGGGGACCCGGCACGGCGAGCGCCAGACCGTCATCGATCAGCGCTGGAGCCTCCGCCTTGCCGGGTGCGATGGACAGCGGGCGAAACGCATCCTCCAGGAGTGCGCGCCAGCGCGCCTGCTGGTCACGGCCCGGCGGGGTGAGCGCCACGTCCATCACCTGGCGGAACAGGTTTCCCCGCGCAGGCTCGGCGCGGCGCAGCACAAGACGCGCCAGCATGTCGCGCAGGGGCAGCCAGGCCAGCGCCACGATCAGCAGCGACAGCGCGAAGGCCGGTGCGCGCTCATCGACAATGGTGACGATGAGGATGGCATCGAGCGCAAGAAGAAGAAGCACGCCGACAACATAGAAGAGAATGCGGAAGGCCCATTCATCGAGCTGGAACAGGCGATACCGGGCAACCCCGAGCGCAACCCCTACATAGACCAGCAGGAAGAACAGGAACGCTTCACCCTGCGAGACGACGGCACCGATCCCCAACGCATTGGGCGCTATGACCGTGACGACGAAGCCACCGGCCCCCACGATCACCGCCAGCCCAAGCCAGGCGAGCGCCGCCCGGTCGCGCGGGTGCCCGCGCGTGACCTTGAACTGGATGGCGACCAGAATGACGATGGTGAGCATGGCAAGAACCACCGCCAGATGGAAACCCAATCCCGGCCCGCCCGCCAGTTGCCGGATATCCACGATCTGCCAGGCACCGAGAACAACAGTGGGAACCGCCAACCAGCGGGGCGACACCAGCCTTCGGGGATAGACGAGAAACAGCCCGATCATGCCCACGCCGAAGGTGAGTGCTCCGATGTGGTTAAATGTAGAAAGAACCCGGAACAGTCCGCCCGGAAGCGCCAGTTCCCGTGTGGAATAGACGGCGGCTGGGAAGGCCGAGATCATCAAGCCCGCGCCCGCCACCAGCAAAAAGCGTGTCGCCCATTCGCCGCGCCTCAACGCCCAGATCCACGCCCCGATCCAGAAACCGGCAAGCCCCACGCCGATCTGCATCCAGAAAGCCACCGGCAAAGAGGAGACCGGGCGCTGTCGACCGGGAGAGACTGAGTAGGTTTGTGTTTGGCCCAGAAACGCGACGCCCAGTTCAACCCCGCCGATGCTGCGCAGAACCGCGGCAATCTCATCCTGCCGCGCGAAGAAGGCGCGCATATCGGCATAAGTCTCGAGTGCGTCCGGTTCCTCCACGAGATCGCCGGGTTCAAGCCGGACCCTCCTTCCGTCTGAACCTGCGATCTCCACCAAGGACGCGACAGACGCGGGTATTCCCGCGCCCGGCTGCTCGGCTGCCGGGCTGTCCTGCTCTATTGCGTCGATCCACAAACCGTCGAAGCTGACCGGAATTGCCAGTCTGGGTTCAGCCGCGAGCTTGAGCCCCAGCCAGCGCTGATCCATCGCCAGACCCAGCATAACCGCCGCCAGAGCTACGCTGAGTGCGATGGCAGTCGACAGCAGGACGTTGGGGGTGAAGCGGACAAGCAAAAGCCGAGGCCTCCTGTGGCAACGGAAAGGTCAAGGTCAAGCTGCAGCAGGCGACAGCGGACGCCCGGCGGTTCAACTCCTACCTAACCTATTGCCGCACCTCTTTGCCATAACCCCCCTGAACAGGGGGTGCCCCGCTAGACGCGTTGGCCTGACCCTGTGGTCCCAGGTGTGGAGATCGGCGCTGGGAAACGGATATGGCGATGATGCCGCCTGCGTGCCGAACGGTGGCTTTGCCCAGACGACGGGCAGCAGGCCCGAGCGAGGGGGGGGACATGAAGGCGTTCGCGGTCATCCTGGCACTGTCCATCGGATTTCCGAACGGGTCGGCAAAGTCAATCGAACGCGCCGAGGCCCACCTCGATTGCCTCGGCCTTTACGCCCTGCTCAAGATGGCGGCGCCGACCTTCGCCAATCTGGCCGAAGAGCGCATGGACCGGGTCCGGCAGAGCTATTTCCGCGACCTGCCCTTTCCTTCACCCGTGCCCATGCCGCTGACCAGCGGCGAGATGGAAGAGCAGGCCAGCGCGCGGATGCGGGCGCGCGGGGCACGACTTGCAGACACGGTTTCCGAGGAGGATGTGACGCGCGAAACCGATGCCTTTCTTGCCGACATTCACGCCTGCGACGCCCGCTATGGTCTTGCACCGACCCCGACACCCTGGCGGGATTGATACCCCCTGAACAGGGGGGTGCGGGGATGCAAGCACTGTCCGATCCTGCGGCAACAGGAGGATAGCCCCCATGAAAGCGACACCCGCCCGTCTCGCCCTTGTCATGTCCGCGGCGCCCGGCTTTCCCGCCTGGGCGCGGCTCCCCGCCGGCGGCGAAGGCATCAGCGGCCTCCATGCCGGGAGCGATCTGCGCGAACACGGTGAACATGGCGTCGTGCCGGACATTGCGGTCAGCGACTTCGAGGGCCGAACGGAGTTGTGCATCGACGGCACGCTGGGCTTCGGTCCTGTTCTCGCCGGAGCGAACCGTGAATTTGCTGATGCCGCGGGCAGCTTCGCGATCTGCGGGTTCCTCCTGACAAAGCCGCGCGGCGTCAACAATGCCGGTCATATCGAATTGCAGCGCGAAGAGTGGCTGCCCGAAACGGGGGTTTACGGTTCAGCCAGTTTCCACGGCAAAGCGGCCCGGCACGATAGCGGATTGTGGCAGATCGCCGGCACACCTCTGGCCGGGCCGAAATCGGAACTCTGTTCCGATCTGATCGCTCCCCGGTCCTGCCATCGACAGCGGATCGGCGACCAATGACCAGCGCCCTCGAACAGAGCCAGCATGGCCATTTCTTCCGGCCTGGTCGGCTTCGCCGACAACGGGCCTATTGGCTGGACGGCGCCGTGCTGCATTGGCGCATTGGCTCCAGAGAGGGCCATGTGGCGCTCACCGATATCGCGTCCCTGCGCCTCAACCTGCCCGCGCCCCCCCGGCTGGCGGCGAGCTGCGTGCTGGTCGAGAAAACGGGCCGGGTCCACAAGCTCTCGGACATCTACTGGCCGCGCTGGACGAGGGAGGAACGCCCCTATTGGGGCCGGCTCCAGCGGCGCGAGGCCACGTTTCGCGCCCTGACCTTCACTCTGGCGCGCCGGCTGAACAAGGCCAACCCGGACGCTATTCTCGAAACGGGGCCGGGCCGAGCCGAATGGCTCGCTACCTGCGTCGTGGCCCTGCTCGCCGCCGCCATCGTCATCGTCGGTATCGCGCTGATGGTTGTTCACGGCAGGTTCGAGCCTGCTGCCGCTGCCTTCATGGCCGTCGCTGCGATCTATCTGCCCGTGCTCTGGCCGGTCATCCGTTCGGGCGGCCCCAAACCGCTCCACCCGGACACCTTGCACAACGCCAACCCACCACCCGACTGGGTGGATTGGTGATCTGACTCTACGTGCCCCCCTGAAGAGGGGGGAGAACCGACCGCGCTGTCCCGACAAGATGACATTGACAACTATCCAGAGGGAAAATCCAAATGAAGCATCCGCTCAAGATCGCCCTGGCCCTGTCCGTAGCGGCACTTCTATCCGCCTGCAGCACAGCCGACATGGAACATTTCACATCCGGCGGTCCGGGCGTTTGGCCGAACGGCACGTCCTACGGCTCGTCCACGTCTGTTCGCACCTACCAGCCCCCCAGGTGCTACCAGACATCGCGCACGCATCAGACATGCTACAACTGACGAAGCGCGGGTAGCGGGGCGCTGGCCCAGGGGCACCCATGCGGTCGATCATGTTCAGCATCGTCTTCGCCGCTATCGTCGCGGCGCCCGCGCATGCCCAGCTTCCCTTCACCCTGCGGGACTGCCTCGCCGATCGGGACGCGGACGCCAGGCTCCATATCTGCTCGATCATGTCCGGCACCGAGGAGGAAAAGGCGTTGAGCGACATGCAGGGCGCCATCGCCGATTTCCGGCAGGTGATCGAGGAGAACCCGGAGCATATCGGCGCCCGTCAGGCTCTTGCTGACATGGCTGCACAGCCATGACGCACGAAACGGAGGCGCCCGTCATGACCTTGCGCAGAAAGATCACCGTGGTCGCCCTTGTCGTGCTCGGCGTCCTTCTGGCAGCGGGCGCGTTGCTGGGCTTCTGCGACGTCTACCAGAACCATATCGCCAGGGATTGCGGGGCTGAGTGCGGCACGCCACCGTCCGACGGAACCGTTAGCGGCGGGTTTTGAGGGATGGCAGGGGCAAGTGATCGCTACGAGCATCATTTCCATGAGCACACCGTCGATCAGTACGACAATCTGCTGACGCTGGCGCGCTATCTGGTCGTCAATGCCGGGAAGATCGACGCCGCTGGCGGGCTGCTGTTCGATCGCGCCTATATGCCGGACTTCGAGCCGATGCCCGAGGGTATTGCCGCTCATCCCCCCGCCGCCCTGCCGCCGCTGGCCCATGGTCCTTTGGCCGGCATCGCGGCGCTGCCCGGCGAGGACTGGCAAGACTATTGCGAACGCGCTTTCGGCATCGAAATTCTACCCTACGACCCCTTCTGCCTGTGGCTGCAATCGCCGCTCTGGGCCAGGACCGAACCGAGCGCCAAGGGTGCGGGGCTCCGGATCGTCTATCTGCTCGATGTCGGCGTGCCGCACAATCATGTCGAGATTTCCATGGGCCAGGCCTGGACCGATTATGACAAAACCGGCTTTCTGTGGGACAAACTCGATCTGCCCCTCGAACTCTTCAAAACCGGGGTTCACACGCCGATCCGGGAATGGCCCGAATGGATCGGCGCGTCCACGCTCAACGCGCGCCGCGCCGCCATCACGCTCAATGCGGACAATCTGCGCGAAACCCTGATCGAACGCGACATCGCCCGGCCCGAGGATATTGCGGGCCTGAGCGACGAGGACATCCGTCAGCTCGAGTTCACGACTGGCGCGTTGCCGCGCAGCTACCGCGATGTGCTTTCCCTGATCGGCCATCGGGCCGGGCGGCTGGTGGACGACCGCGAACTCCAGATCTACGCTGATCAGTTGCCCGAGGTGAACCGCATGGGACGCGAAAGGCGCGCGGAATGGGAGGCGGAGGGGGGCGATCCCGTTCCCGACGACGCCATCTTCATCGGCGCGCGCTATGGCATGTCACCCTGGTTCATCCTGCAGGACAGCCGCACCCACTTCCCCCCTCGCGGGGATTCCCCTGTCTTCCTCTTCGATACGGATACGGGAAAAGTCACGCAGACCTCGATCAGCGTCTGGGGCTGGGTCGAGGGGCTGGTCCGCGATGCCGAAACCTTCATCGCCGAGGGCATCCCCGAGAAGAACGCCCGCCGGGGCTATTCTTCCGGCCTCCCGCCCCTGGCGATGAAGTACAAGCAGCAAGCGGAAAGGGATCGCAATATCACCATCGCCATGATGGCGGGCGCAGTGCTGCTCGGCGTCGTTCTCAGCCTCGTATATCTACTGACGACCTGACCGGCACGAACAGCCGGCGTGCCAATGCCGCGCAGGCGATGGCGGCAAGGAGATGCGCGGCGATGACAAAGACATACTCGGCAGGCGTTTCGACGCGCAAGGGGTCCTTGCCCCCGAAGTCGGGAAGGCCGAGGCCCAGTGGAACGGCAAGCGCCACAAGCCCGCAAAGGGCTGCGAGGACAAGTGGGACGGTGCCGGTGCGCCGATACCAGAGCGCCATGGCAAGGCCGACGAGGATCCCCTGGAGCCAGCCGCACGCGAAGGCCATGTAGATGCCGACAACGACGACAAAGATCAGGCCCTTCAATGAACCGGAGGGCATGAACCGAACGAACTCCAGCAAATCGCCAAGGCCGAGGGGGGCGACAATGACGATCCCCACGAGCGGCCCGAGGACGGCGAACAGCGCCACGATGCCGGCAAACCGCCGCCAGCAACGCCGGTGCCGCCGATCCGCTTCAGCCATGGGTTCAGTCGTCACTACTCCCCCTTCCCAAATTGCCGGGATTGCCGACGCTATCGGAAAATCCGGCGCACGATCCACGTGCAGACGACCGTCGCCAGCACGTGCGCGACAAGCAGCGCACCAACCCAGCGCACCAGTCCTTCCGGCGGCACCACCGCGGTGACCGCAATCGACATCAGCAGCCAGACAAAGAGCGCGACAACGAGCGCGGTCCGCCAGGAGATCTCGCCCTTGCGCCGGTCGCGAAATGCGACCGCAAGACCGACCGCCACAGCGGATATGCTTCCGAAGGCATAGGCTCCTATGGCGAAAAGCGCTGTTCCCATCACGATGCCGCCCCAGAACAGCCGGGCGATGTCGGAAAAATCGCCCCGGGCGATCTCGACACCCACGGCATAGACCGCGAAAAGCCCGTTCACCGAAAACGCACCCATTAACGGGCCGAGCAGGGCATAACTGGCGACGATTGCGATAGGCCGTCCCCAGGATTGCGAACGCGGCCGAGGCTGACCCGCCCTCGTCGGGTTTGGCATGTTCATTGGTTTTCCCCCATTCCGGATCTGCTCGACACGGCTGGACGGCCGAAGATCACCCGCGCCACCAGCCAGCACAGGCCTGCCGCGGTCAAATGCGCGAGCAGCATGGCGAGTTGTGCGATCCGTTCGCCTTCCGAAGCCCAGGCAGGATCGCCCTGACGCAAAGCGGCAAGACCACCCAGCGCCAGGGCGCCACCAAGGGCGACATGAAGGGAGATCACCCCTTTGCGGGTATCCCACGCGGCCGTCGCAACGCCAATCAACAGCGCCGGGACGCCCCCAACGATGTAGGACAGCGGCAGGCCGAACGCGGTGCCGAGCAGCAGCATCCCCGAGAACATGCGGGTCCTCGCCATCCAGCCGTCGACGGCAAGGTCCGAACTTGCAGCCAGCGTGGCAAGAAGGATCGAGATGGCCAACCCGCCGACCGGCGGTCCGAGCACCGCAAACACGGCCACGATGCCGGCGAAACGGCGGATGGAGGGTTGGGGTTTGCTGTCCTGGACCTGCCGCATATCTGTCATGATGACAGGCTGCACGTCGACACCGGGGGCCGCACCCCCCCGTTCAGGGGGGTGCCGGATTCCTGCGACACCATACGCTCACGTCATGTCGGAGAGCCTCGTCAGTATCGTCACCCTCACCGCTTTCGCCGTCGGCCTGTTTTATCTCATAGGCGGCGTCGCCCACATGCGCTCGCTGGTCCTGGATTCGATGGCCGGCGAACTTCTCACTATGCTGGGCGATGGCGAGGCCGGCCGAGAGCGCTGGCGCGTGCGCGTGCTGACGGCCGGGGCGGCGCTGACCTTTGCCTCCGGGCTTTCGCTGCTGGCGCTATCGCGCTGGACATTGCCGCTCTTTGTCGCCAACGCGGCGCTGCAAGGCTTCTATCTTGTCTGGGCGACGCGCGCCTTCTCGCCGCAAGAGGGTGCGGAACCGAAGGGCCGCCGAAGCACGGTCCGCGCCTTCATCCTCTATCTCGCGGCGCTCGGCTTCGTCGTCGCGCTCGACCGGCTCGGCCTGTGGCACGTCTGGCTCGAGCCCGTCCTTGTCGAACTGGCGGTCATCGCCGCGCCGACAATCGCGATTTCGTTGTTCTTCCAACGACGGAGCAGACCGGCGAGCACCTCTTCCCGCCCGGCGCTGGACCAACGGCCTGTCGAAGCGACGGAGCCACCGGCGCGCCCTGAACGCCTGCGGCTCATGCCCGAGTATCACTGCGCACCGCTCTGGGACGACGTGCGCGGAAACAACATTGACCCCGGCGACCTCGGGTTGAGCCCTGAATTGTTGCAACGCCTCCATAGCTGGGATGCCCTGTTTCAGGCGACCTTCGATGAGGCCGATCCCTTCGCCTCCGGATTTGGCGACATCGCGGCAGAGCACGCCTGGGCCAAACAAGGCAATGCCATCGTACAGGCCCTCGCAAAAGAGTGGCCTGGACCGCTCAGCAACCAGATTTCCGCACTCGCCATGCTGGTGCGCGATGCCCGCCAAGACCTTGGGCCTTGGGACGAGCTTCCCGAGGATCGCCTTGCGGCGATCGGGGAGAAATGCGGCGTTGCGGAGATTGTGGCCGCCATCGTCTGGCTCGACGAGCTGTCTCGCGAAACCGACGCCTTGCCGGAGTGGGATGGCGACAGCCAGGACGACATCGCAAGAGCGCGGGCAATGCTCCACGGCATTCTGGCGAGGGTTCCCGGCCGCTATATCGAGATCGTCGCCAGCGGTCTGCAAAGCCCGGAATGGCATACCCGTGTCCATATCGCCATGGCGTTGGCCGGGCACGACCGCGCTCGCGCCCTGCCGATCCTGCGCGATGCGCTGACGCGCGAGGAAGACGAAACCGCCCGCCAACTGATCGCCATCATATTGGCTGATGCCGAAAGTGAGGGACAATGACACGAGGCAGTCCGAACCGCATTGCCAGCCTCGCGCTGATTGCTGCCACCATGAGCGCGCCGGTGGCACTGGCCCAGGATTTCTCCCCCTATTTCAAGACGACCGGCAGGGGCGCCTATGACCTCTACAACGACACAGTCCTGTGCAGCGCGGTGCTGGAGCGGGCGCTCGAAACCGACCCGAAGGGCGAACAGCGCCCGGAGTTCGGCAAGGGCATCACCTACACCGTCAACTTCGCGCGGTTCCTGCTTGAAAGCGGCGATGTCGTCGACATGAGCGGAGCGATCCTCGCGCCCGACAACCTCCCCGTCGACCGGCGCAATGCCCGCGCCGACTGGCAGGCCGTTCTCTTTTCGCTCGAGGAAGAAGGCAAGACCCCGGATGCCGAGATCGCCCGCTGCCTTCGTCTTTACGGACATGACTGGGAATGATGGTGCCACAGGGCTGGGCCGAATTCGACCTGCGCACGGCCCTAGGGCCGCATATCGGGCTCGGCGATGTGTTCTGATCCCCCCTGTTCAGGGGGGTGAGCGCAGTTCCGGCGGTCGATAACCTGCCGGCACGATTTCGCGGATTGGAGGATAGCGATGCGTTTCTTGGGTACTGTCAACGCGGTTCGTTCCCTTCTGCTCGCTATCGCACTCACCCTTTCATTGACCATCCCCGCCTTCGCGCAGAGCTTCGAGGACGGCCAGACCGCCGCGCAACAGGGAGACCCCGCCTCCGCCATCGCGATCTGGACGCCATTGGCCGAGGCCGGGAATCCGGACGCGCAGTACTGGCTGGCGGAGTCCTATTGGGGCGGTTGGTGGGGCGTGCCCGAAAACCCTGAGCGAAGAGCGTACTGGCATATGCGCGCCGCCGAACAGGGTCATGCTCCATCCTTCGTCCAGTTGGGTCGGATGTACGACTCGGGCCATCATTTCGCGCAGGACGATGCCGCAGCCGCTGAGTGGTATGCCCGTGCCGCCGAAGCGGGAAACGCGGACGGCCAGTATACGCTTGCCCATCTTTATCAGGAAGGTCGCGGCGTAGCACAGGATCTGGAACGGGCGCACATCCTTTGGGAAACCGCCACCCTGCAGGGTCACGAAGCCGCCAGGCTCGAACTGTGTGAGAGATCCGGCCGCTTCTGCCGTACCTGCGTCGCTGATCCCCAGACGTTCGAGATACGGCAGTTGCGGGGAAGTGACCCGATGTCATTTCTCGAGGAACAGGAACTCATGACCGCCTCGTGGGCCTGGGACGATGAGATCATCATCGAAGGAAAAACCTACAGGAAATCGGGTCTGCCGCAGGTCCGCACGTTCGATGTGCTCGAGTTCTTTGCCTTCAGGGACAAGGTGCCGTTCATGATCGACAGTGGAGATGGACCGGAGCCCAACGTGATCTACGCGCTCTACAAGGGCCTGGACTGCGAAGTGCAGCCTTACCGGATCGTCTTCTGAGAGCCGTCCTCCCGGACCTGCGCCTTCGCGCCGTGGTCGATCTGCAGGACCCTTCACAACAAGAGGCTCTTGTGATGTGCAATTTGGCCCCAGGTGCGGCAATTATCGCGATCTGCTCCCTTACCTTGTCCCTATCCGCCGCCCCGACCTTTGCCGGCATGGTGACGTTTCAATCCACGCGGTTCTCGACCGCCAAGCCGGTGCCGCATCTCCATTACGAAGGCGATGTCGTGCCGGGCGATCTCGATCGGATCGTCGCGGCAGTCCGTCAGTATGTCGACTGCGATCCCAGGACGCTGCCCGATACGGGTGGGAACTGCGCCGTCTTAACCATGACCAGCGAGGGCGGAAACTATGTCGAAGGCCTCAAAATCGCGCATTTCCTCCGCGAAAACGCCATCGCCACCTGGGTTAAGACAGGTTCCTATTGCTATTCGGCCTGCGCCTTCGCCTTTCTCGGCGGCTCGGGCCATTCGTCCTGGCCAGCGACGGGAGACTATATCGACCGCATCATCGAGCCCGGCGCCGCGCTCGGCTTCCACGCGCCCTATGTGACGGCGGACTCGCTTGGCCAACTCGTCGCCCAATATGGCGTCGAGGAGGTCCTGGGCGGCAACCGCGAAAGCATCGCCCTGATGATCGACCAACTCGTCTACTGGAATGTCGATGACGGCGTACTCTCGCGCATCACCAATATGGGCGCCGACGAGGCCTATACCGCATCCACCGCGCAAGATCTCTATCTGCTGCGCACCGCCCTGCCGAACGCGCCGCGCCGGATGTGGGCGCCAGACCCGGCCGAGGCACTGCGCAATGCCTGCATGCGGCTGCTCGCCCATCATCAAGACGTCTGGCCCTATGACGTGCGGGACAGGGTGTCGGGCGAGATCATCTACAATCTGGGGACCGATGATCGCGGATGGGATCTGTCGGGATACCAGCTCGTCGGCGCTCCCGGCGGGCTGACCGTTTCCTATTGCGCTGTCCACACCGCGGATGCTCATCTGGGTGCCAACGCGGACGTCGCGCTCTATTATGGCCCTGGCGTCGAAGGCCATATGCGCCCTGCGCTGACCTTCTTCCACCGGCCCGAAGGCTGGTCCACCCTCGCCACCGGCGGGGTGGCTGCCCAGCGCATTTTCCAGAAGGGCGGCATCGGCCATTTCTTCATGCCGCCTGACGCCGAGCTTGGCGGCGCCCATGCCCTGACCTGGCGGCTGGTGGGCGAGGACTTTTTGAAGACCGGTCGGCTCGGACAATACCCCCCTGAACACGGGGGTGAGCGCGGCATCCTCCGCCGCTAGCCTGCATCCAGGGTTTGATGGATCGGGAGGATTGAGATGCGGTTTTCGGGTTTCGCAGGCTGGATGAGGGTTGCGCTCGCTGGCGGAACCACGACACTGGCGGTGCTTGGCGCCGCGCCTGCGACGGCCCATGCCGAAACACCCGATGACGCGGCTTTTGTCGCCGCCTTTGGCGAGGTCTGCATCCCCAAGCGATTGAGCTATCGGGGTACGCTGGCGCTGGCCGAGGAACTGGGTTGGCGTCCTGTCGTCACTGGTGACAACGCAGAATACGACCGGTTCATTACCCATGCCGCCGACCTGCTGGCACGCGAGGTCGCGGAAGACCCGGACTTGTACCAAGGATCGGGCGGCGCGTGGTTCACCCGCCAGATCGGCGGTCGCTCCCATCTTCTGACGGTCAGCTACCTGCTGACCGGGGTCATGGATACCATGGGGTGCCATCTCTACGACTTCGGAGCCGCAGCGCCCCTCGATCCCGAGGCGGTGACGAGGTTGCTGGGACAGCCCATCGCCTACACCACGGATGGCGGCGACCCATTCTACGCCGTCGATCCGGCCGTGCTCGTCACCACCGTCTGGGGGCCGCCGCCCGACCTGCCGCGCACGCTCGACACCTATCTCACCTTCATTCCCGAAGGCAGCGAGGTGGCAGCTAAGACGGGGTTCACAGGTTTGACGCTCAAATTCTCGACCTCGTTGCCGGATCGCGCGGAGTTCGAACAATGACAAGGCTGTTGACCGCCGCCGCGCTCTTCCTTCTTCCCCTGGCTGCGCTGGCCCAGGGTCCGGTCGTCGGCCCGGCGACCTGCGAGGCCGAGCGGGCCGTCTATGAAATGACCGCCCCCGATACGGACGAGGTCTGGCGCATCGGCCTTGTGCCGGCGCGCAACATGGCCAGCATCGCCTCCGATCTCTATCTCAAGCTGACCACGCCCCGGCGCGACTACTGGTTCACCTTCTCCGTCTCCCAGGGCTATGCCGGCATATCGGTCTTTCCCGTCACCGATCCATACGCGGAAGGAGGCCCGCGCGACCTGCTCGGCCCGCCCTTCGGTGCGAACCCCAACGGCGTCACCGATCCCGACATCCTGAACGCCCTGCATTTCTTCACGCTCGACGCCGAACTCAATATTGCCTTCGAGCCTCCCATGAGCGGCGAGGAGGCGCCGCCCTATATCATGCTGCCCGAGATCGGCCGCGCGCTCTGGTACGACGCCGCGGCGCTGACCGACGATGAAACCGCCGACCGAGATCCGATGCCGCGCGGCGTGTTCAGGCGCACGGGTTGCCTGGTCGCTCCGCATCCACAGGCAGGGCTATGAGAGCGGCCCTCCTCGCCCTGCTTGCAGCCCTCACGCTGCCCGTCCCGGCCAGCGCCGAGTGGAGTTGCTCCGATGCAACCTATGCGTCCGAGGTTTGCCCGTGGTTCCGTGAGGCGCCGTGGTTCGGTGAAGCGGCGGATGGCTATGCGACGCCGGGCGTGGGAATGCGGTGGTCGAGCGACGGCTACCCTCCCGGCAGCGCGGCCATGAACTGGAACGACGGCATCTATGTCATCGCCACCCTTCCAGCCGCCGGGCCGCGTGACGCCGCCGCGCTGCTGGTCGACATCGCCTATGAACCACATTGGCAGCAGGGTCAGGCGCGCGCCCTCACGCCGGAAGCCGTGATCGTGCGGCTGGGGGAAAAGGAGTGGCGCGCCGACGCGCCGGAGTACCCGCTGCCTACTTCGGACCGGGTCCACTGGCCGCCGCTCTATGTCGAAGGAAATCTCTACCGTTTCACCTTCGGCCCCGATCTTGTCGCCGCCATGCTGGCCGCCAGCGCCACCGCGCCGCACAGCTACCGGGACATCTTTCTCAGTGACGATCCAGCGGCGGTGCTGCGTTTCGAAATCCTCTTCCGCGACGCCGATGGCGGCATGGTGTCCTCGAACGACATTCTCGAGATCAACAGCGGAATATGCGAAACAAATTGCCAGCCGCGCCTGTCCCTTGCCGGCTTTGCCGAGGCTTATGACGGGAGCGCGGCGGATGCCAATAAGTGAGCCTACGTCGGCAAGCGAGACGTCGCCCCCGGTTCCGCCATCCTGGTTCGAGGGTCTGACAGGCGGAGAGATGCCGCTCCGCATCGCCGCCGCTACCGCGCTCGACGACTTCGCGGATGCGCTGAGCAATGCCCCGCGCTGGCTGCTGGAAACGGGGAGCGGCGGCGCGATAACGCTACGGGTTTGCTCGCACCGCCAGGGGGAACGGCTCGAAATCCTGGTAGAGTGGGCCGGCGAGCGTGCGCAGATCGTCCTTGAACCGCACGCTTCGGACTGGCTGTCGATTGCCGCAGTGTGTAGAGGCCAAGAGGTCTTTCGCGCCTGGCTCGACCGCCCCTATGAAGAATTTGAGTTCTGGCCCGAAGGTGCGGCGATCCCAAGGCGCAGGAGGATCGATGCACCAGGACGCATCGGCAAGCGGCGCAACTGGATCAACCTCTCGGCAGCGGCATGGCCGCAATTGGCGCGGTTCGCCAATGCGGCCGGCATCGTGGCGGCGATTGAAGCGGGAGGGCCGGTGCCGGAAAGGTCGGGTCAGCCGTGACACTGCGTGCGGGACATCGGCGCAGGTTGCGCGCCGGTTTGGTGGTCGCCGCAGCGCTGGCGCTCGCTGGGTGCTACGAGACGCAGATCCCGATCGTCACGCAGCAGAACGCTCACGCCAGCCCGGTGATACCCGATGGCCGATATTGCGAGATGACTTTCGAGGATACCCGCCCGGTCACGGGGATTGGCCAGTGCATCACCCTGACCTGGGTGGACGGAGCCAATGGCTGGCGCACAGACAATCTTCTGCTTCCGGGCGACGAGCATGGCGTCTCCATACGCGCCCGCAAGCTGGGTCACGGAAACGACGCGGTCGGCCTCAGTGGCTTCTTCATGGTGCAGGCCGGCCCGCAACCTCGTCAGGCCGCCATTGGCGGGCGAGCGGTTCCTGTCGCCACGGCCCGCCTGATGGCGGTGCTGAGTAGGGGTGACATGTTCGCGATTGTCGATGCGCGCCTGCGGCAGGAGGACATCATCACCCGCGCACGAGAGCGGGATGTCGGGCTTGCGATCAGTGAGCGCCGGCCGACCATCGCATTCTTGAGCCGGCTTATATTGGACAGGGCAGACCTCGTCGGAGCCTGGCTGGCGCGCGAACTGACCCACGAGGTCCATGCCGCCGCCTTTCCTGGGGCGGAGCCGGAAAGGAATGCGATCCGAATCTTCGTCCCTGGCGACGTCGCCGACAGGGAGGGGCCGGATGGGCTGGCTGAGCGCGCCCGGACGATGCTCGATGCGGTGGTGTTCGAGGCCGGCGTTCTCAATCAGGCGCTGGGTCTCGGCCAGCCGCCGGCCCGGATCGATCCCGGCCTGCTCGATCGGACCACACCGCAGGTATCGCCCGCGCCTTCGTCTCCGCCCCGGACGCCATCACCGGCGCAACCCGCGCCTTCTGCCATGGCTGCGGCCGTCCAGGCCCCCTACGACAGGTTTCGGCGCTGCATGGGATTGCTGGAAAGTGCCCAGTCATATGCCACCGTCCTGTCGGTCTCTCTCGGAAACATGGCAAGGGAGGCGCACTTTGCCGGCCGCACTGAGACAGCCGGCAAAGTGCGGGGGCTGCGGGATGCAGTGAAAAATGAGATGGCCGTGCTCACCGCGCTCAAGGCGCATTGGGTGGATCTGGAGGAACGATTTCAAGCCCTCGGAGCAGACCGACGGGCGGGCGAAGCAAGCTTCCTTCTCGGCAAGACGGAATTCGGCATGCCGGACGAGAGCCGCCTATGGTCCGGTGGCGGAGAATTGAGAGCCGCCTTTCAAAAATTGCAGACCAACAAGGATACCGTGACGGCCTGTTTCAGTTCGATGACGACACCATAGAGAGTGCCGCTGACCTTGCCCCTGTGTGGCCTGCTGCCGGTTTTTCGGACACCAGGTTAAGCTGACATAGCTTGTTCCTCGATCTCGACGGGGCGGAGATGATCGAGTGCCAAGTGCGTCGCCGAGGGTTGGAGACGCGCTCGATGTCGTCGAACACATCCGCCCTCGCCTCATCCCGCGCCCTGTAGATCTTGCGGACCGCCCGCTTGGTTTTCAGCGAGGAGAAGAAGTTCCCAGCCGCAGCAATGTCCCGGCCGAATTCTGCCGGGAAGCGACGGCTGGATCTGGACGGGATGATCGGCTCGGTTCCTCGTCCGGTCAGGACGTCGCGCAACCGGTTCGCGTCGAAGGCCCCGTCGGCGTAGGCGAACTCGCCCGGCACCGGCCAGGTCTGCCGCACGAACCAGTCGCGTGGAGATGAGAGCCGCCTATGGCGGCGTAGGGCGGGTGCGAACCGGTCCGGCTCTTCGCCGTTGCAACTCCGCTCCCGCCTATTGCAGCTTCTTGAGGAGGCGATGCAGGGTGCGCTGCTCGGCGGAGGTGAGAGGAGCCAGCGTTTCGGCGCTGACCTTCAAGCCGAGCGGCGCGGTCGCCCTGAACCGGGCCCAGCCTTCGGCGGTGAGCGAGATGAGCTGGCGGCGACGGTCGGACGGGTCGCGGTCGGCGCGCAGCAGGCCACGGGCGGTCAGCCGGTCGACGACGCCCTTGGTGGTCGCGACATCGAGACCGACCGTGCGCCCGAGCTGGTTCTGGGAGACCGATCCAAGCTCGGTAAGCCGGGCAAGCACGGCGAACTGCGTCGGCGTCAGATCACCGATGTGCTCGGAAAACAGCACCGCGTTGCGCTGGTAGGCCTTACGCAGAAGATAGCCGACCTGCTCGTCGATCACATAGCCGTGGTCGGGAGACAGGGAGGCCTCCTCGACCGTGTCGTCGGACTTGCTCGTCACGAATATGTCCCGGTTGTTGCCGCGGAGCGGCGATCCTCACACGGAGAGATAGGCATCCCGTATCTCCGGCTGGGCTTCAAGTTCGGGGAAACTCCCATCGAACTTCTTCTCTCCCCCCTCGATGATGACGGCACGGTCGGCAACCATGCGGGCGAAGTGAAGGTTCTGCTCGGAAATGATGACCGTCAACCCCTCCTGCTTCAACCGTACGATGGTATGGGCCATCTGTTCCACGATCACCGGCGCGATGCCCTCCGAGGGCTCGTCGAGCAGCAGCAGTTTCGGATTGCCCATCAGCGTGCGGGCGATGGTGAGCATCTGCTGTTCGCCGCCGGACAGGGCCTTGCCGCGATTGTGGCGCCGCTCCCAAAGGTTGGGGAACAGCTCAAACAGGGTCTCCACCTTCCAGTTGGGCGCGCCCTGGCGGCGCGGCTGGCGGCCGACCTCCAGGTTCTCCAGGATGGTGAGATCCGAGAAGATCCTGCGCTCTTCCGGCACATAGCCGAGGCCAAGCCGCGCGACCTTGTGCGAAGGCAGACCGACCAGCGAGGTCCCGTCGAACCGGATCTCACCGGAGCGCGGCCGCACGAGCTGCATCACCGACTTCATCGTCGTGGTCTTGCCCGCGCCGTTGCGCCCGAGCAGGGCAACGACCTGACCCCGGCCCACGGAGAACCCGAGATCGCTCAGGATATGCGCCTTGCCGTAGTAGCTGTTGACATCGTGCAGCTCAAGCATCGGCGCCCTCCGTCGCGAACAGCGTGCCGCCGCCGAGATAGACCTCCTGCACGCGCGCATTCGCGCGCACCTCCGCCGCCGACCCCTCGGCGATCAACTCGCCCCGGTTCAGCACCATGATGTGGTGGGAATGGGCGAAGACGACGTCCATGTCATGCTCCGTGAACAGCACGCTGACGCCGCGCTCGCGCACGATATCGGCCGTGAGCTGCATCAACCTGATCCTTTCGCGGGGAGCCATGCCCGCCGTCGGCTCGTCCATCAGCAGCAGGCGCGGCCCGTGGGCGAGCGCAATCGCCAGTTCCAGGCGCTTGAGGTCGCCATAGGCCAGAATGGCGCAGGCGCGGTCCGCCTGATCCGCCATGCCCACGGTCTCCAGCAGCGCCATCGCCTCCTCGCGATAGAGCCTGTGGGCGCGCGGCAGCATCGCGAACAGCCGGCGGTGATGGGAGATCAGCGCCATCTGCACGTTCTCGGCCACGGTCATGCTCTGGTAGGTGCCGGTGATCTGGAACGTGCGGCCGACCCCCAGGCGCCAGATCTCGCGGGGTGGCCGCCCGGTGATGTCGCGACCATCGAACAGAACCCGGCCGGAGGTCGGCTTGAGCTGGCCCATCAGCATGTTGAAGCAGGTGGACTTGCCGGCGCCGTTGGGACCGATCAGGGCCTTCAGTTCGCCCGGCGCGACCTCGAAGCTGACGCCATTGACGGCCTTGATGCCTCCGAAATGCTTGGCAAGGTTCTCCACCTTCAGAACGGCGGTCATCTCGAGGCCTCCTCTTGCCGGCCGAGGCCGATGCGGTCGGCAACCTTGCGCAGCGTACCGACGATGCCGTCCGGTGCGATGATGACGACGCAGATGATCAGGAGCCCCATGATCAGCCGCCAGTATTCGAGACGGATGAGCCAGTCCTTGACCCCTTCGAGGAAGGTGGCGCCGACCACGCCCCCCGAAAGCGTCTTCACGCCGCCGAGGAAGACGACGATGAGGGCGTCGAAACTCTTGGAGATCTGCATCTCGTTCGGAAAGACGGAGCCCTTCGAGAACACGAACAGCGCACCCGCGACGCCGGCGATGGCGCCGGCCAGCGCGAAGCCGATCCATTGCACCCGGCGCACGTCGATGCCGGTCGCCTCCGCCTGGCGGGCACTGTCCCGCGTCGCCCGCAAGGCATAGCCGAACGGCGAGTGGACCACATGGCGCAGGAACAGGATGCCCGCCGTCACGAACACCAGGGTGAAGTAGTAGTAGGACGTCGTGCCGGAAAGCCAGGCGGACGGCCAGATGTTGACAAGGCCGTCGTCGCCGCCCGTGACCTCGTTCCACTGGAAGACCAGAGACCAGCCGAGCTGACTGAAGGCGAGGGTGAGCATGGCGAAATAGACGCCGCTGAGGCGGATGCAGAACCAGCCGACGACCAGCGCGATCAGACCGGCGGAGATCGGCGCCAGCAGGAAGGCGACCTCCATCGGCGTATCGGCATAAGTGATGAGCAGCGCCGCGACATAGGCGCCCGCCCCGTAGAACACCGCATGGCCGAAGCTGACGAGACCGCCCGTGCTGAGGATGAACTGCAGCGAGGCGGCAAACAGGCAGAAGATCAGGATGTCGATGACGAGGACCTGGGAGAAGCTCGAGCCGAACACCGGCAGCAGCGCCAGGGCCAGCAGCAGCAGACCCGTCAGGGCGCGGCCCAGCGTGCCGAAGGGCCGCACCGGGCGATCCGGCTCTCCGACCTGACCGTGCTCGCCCGCCTTCTCCTCGCGCCCGAACAGGCCATAGGGCCGGATCAGCAGCACGATGGCCATCACCACATACATCAGCACCAGCGTGCTCTGCGGCAGATAAGCGACGCCGAACACGTTGAGCACCGAGATCAGCACGGAAGCGAGGAAGGCGCCGGTGACCGAGCCCATGCCGCCGATCACCACGACGACGAACACCGCCGAGATGATGTTGAGATCCATCAGCAGGTCGGCGCCGCCCTTGGGCAGTTGGATCGCGCCGCCCAGACCGGCCAGCGCCGAGCCGAGGAAGAACACGCCGGTGAACAGCCACGCCTGATTGACGCCGAGCGCGCCGACCATCTCGCGGTCCTGTGTCGCCGCCCGCACCAGGATGCCGATCCGCGTCCTGGTGATCAGCCACCACAACGCGAACAGGATGAAGGGGGTGATGGCGATCAGCGCCAGATCGTATTGCGGCACCGGCTCGCCGAGGATGCGCACGACCGAGGTCAGGCCGGGGGCCCGCGGACCGAGCCTGTCCTCCGCCCCCCAGACCATCAGCGCGAGATCCTGGATGACGAGGATCACGCCAAAGGTGGCGACAAGCTGAAACAGCTCCGGCGCCCGGTAGACGGGTCGCAGAACACAGATCTCGATGACCACGCCGATCAGGCCGACGATCAGGCCCGACAGCAGGATCGAGCCCCAGAAACCGAAATGCCCCGGCAACGCGGCCATGAGCGTGACGCCGACATAGGCGCCGAGCATGTAGAGCGATCCATGCGCAAAATTAACGATGCGCGTCACGCCGAAGATCAGCGACAGACCGGAGGCGACCAGGAAGAGCGCTGCCGCATTCGCAAGTCCTGTGAGGATCTGTGCCACAAAGAGACCCATGGCGTTCTTTCTACCGACGATAAGGAGGGGGCGTTGCCCGCCGCAACGGGAGCGGCGGGCCGGTCTCGGGTGCGGTCGTGGCGAAGCCTACTTGGCCGGTCGCATCGCCCGGATCTCGTCTTCGCTCGGCATGTAGGGGGTCGGGTCCTTGAACGACCAGTCGACCATCACGCCCTGGCCATCCTGCACGGCGGTGACGCCGAGATAGGCGCCCATCGTCGACTGGTGGTCGAGCGCGCGATAGGTAACCTCGCCCATCGGCGTGTCGAGGGTGAGATCCTTGAACGCCTCCAGCAGCGCCGGCGTCTCCGTCGAACCGGCTTTCTCGATCAGGGCGGCGATGGACTGCACCGTCATGTAGCCGACGATGCTGCCGATCTTCGGCGTTTCGCCGGGGAAGGCAGCCATATAGCTGTCGACGAAGACCTTTTCCGGGCCGCTGGTGAAGCCGTACCAGGGATAGCCGGTCACGATCCAGCCTTCCGGCGCCTCAGCACCGAGCGGCTCCAGATATTCCGGCTCGCCGGTCAGCAGGCCGTAGACCGTGCGTCCCTCGAACAGGCCACGTGTCGTGCCCTCGCGGACGAACTTCTGCAGATCGGTCCCGAAGGTGACGTTGTAGATGGCATCGGGCTTGGAGGCCTCCAGCGCCTGCACCTCGGCGCCGGCATCGATCTTGAACAGGGCGGGCCACTGTTCGGTGACAAACTCGACCTCGGGCTTCAGCCGCGTCAGGCTCTCCTTGAAAGCGGCGACGGCCGCCGTTCCGTAGGCATAGTTCGGGGCGATGGTCGCATAGCGGATCGCGTCCGTCTTCGCGGCCTGCTCGGCCAGTATCGCGGCCTGCACATAGGTCGAGGTGCGAAGGCGGAAGGTGTAGGGATTGCCCGACTTCCAGACGAGATCGTCCGCCAGCGGCTCGGAGGCGAGATAGATGTAGCCCTTCTCGCCGGCATAGGAGGAGATCGCGAGGCCGACATTCGACAGGATCGTGCCGGTCAGCATCACCACGCCGTCGCGCGTCATCAGTTCTTCGGCGATCTTCACCGCGTCGCCGGGCTTGCCGTCATCATCGCGGAAGATGAATTCGAGCGGCCTGCCGAGAACGCCGCCGGCGGCGTTGACCTCCTTGAGCGCCAGCTCGATGCCTTTCTTGTAGGGTTCGGCAAAGGCCGCCATGCGCTTGTAGTGGTTGATCTCGCCGATCTTGATCGCATCGGCGGCAAGCGCCGCCGTGCTCGCCGAGAGAAGTGCGACGGCTGCCGCCGTCCATGTTTTCAAGCTCTTCATCTGTCCCTCACTCTGGTTGGTGCGCGACGGTCTTCGACCGTTCGTCTTTCTGGCCTTGTGGTTGTCTTTGTCTGGCTCTTCCGGGGGGCCGGGCGCGCGGACGCGCCAGGCGGGGTGCCGCCGCCGTCAGTCGTGGTAGACGTAAGCGGGGGTCGGGTGCGAGGCGATGTCCTGCGTACGCTCCTTCTCGATCAGCTCGGAAATGCGCTTGCGGTAGACCATCGGCCCCTTGTCTATCGCGATCCGGATCGGGCGCCGCTTCCGCGGCCGGTCCTCCTCGTCCTGGATCGCCTCCAGGATCTGCTTGTCTTCCTGGAAGGCTTTCCGCAGCAGGGCGTCCATCGTCGCGGCCGCGTCCTCGTCGTCCAGCGCGGTGTTGCGCAGGTGCATCCAGCGGTCGATCGTGTAGTTGGCGCTGACGGGTGTGATGAAATGCAGCGCGAAGACGCGCACGCCCTTGTCGCGCTCATCCTCGCCGATACAGGCGCGCGTCGGCGCGCTGCCGAAGTCGATCACCGCCGTGCTCGGCGTATGCAGATGGTAGTAGTGCCAGCGGTCGACATTCTCCGTGAACCCGCCGAAGACCTTGAAGAAGCCGACCGGCTCGCTGTCGCGGATCCAGCGCCAGGCGACGATCGCCTTGCCTTCGGTCGAAACGTGAACCGGCACGTTCTCGGACGCAGAGTTGCCGAGCGTCGTCGGGTGCACGAAGCTGACATGGGCGGGGTCGACCAGGTTTTCCGCCACGTTCAGGTAATTGGCCTTCAGGTGCAGCGCATCGCCCTGATGTGCCGCCCAGGCCGGATCGGAGAATTCCGGCATGTCGAAGACCTCGTCGGGATCGGCTTTTTCCGGGTCTCCCATCCAGATCCAGACGATGTCATGGCGCTCGACGATCGGGTAGCTGACCACATAGGCCGAGGCCGGCAGGTTCGACTGGCCGGGAATGCGCACGCAGGCGCCCGAGGCATCGAAGGTCATGCCGTGATAGCCGCACTGCACCGTGTCGCCGATCCGCTTGCCGAGCGACAGCGGCAGCAGGCGGTGCGGACAGCGGTCCTCCAGCGCCGCCACCGTCCCGTCCGACTTGCGGAAGAGAACGATGTGCTCGTCAAGGATCGTGAAGCGTCGAAGCTGCCCGTCGATTTCCGACGACCAGGCGGCGACGTACCAGGCGTTCCGCACGAATTCCATGGCTGTTTTCCCCTCTGACACACGCTATCTCAAGCCGTCGTCGCCCCTGATCTCCTGGTGGGTGAGCCCGCCGACACGGGCACCGGGCCGTCCGCCCGTCGAAAGTGCAATGGCAACCAGCGCCTCGTCCGCCCGCGGGCCATCGGCGAGGCGAACCTCCATGGCGTCGAAATGGGAGCGCACATAGGCCGCGTCCTTGTGGCCGAGCGGCACGTCGATCGACTGGCCCGGCCCGCCCATCTTCTTCGCCGAGGGAACGAGCGCCTTGCCGCCGCCGAGCACCGCGCGCATCGGCGCGCCGAGGCGCGGATGCAGCAGGGCGGCGGCGTGTTCCAGCTCGCCGTTCTCGCCGATCATCGCCGCCTTGCCGAAGCTCTGGATCGCCGGAGCCTCGACGGCGAGCGCGGCAAGCGCGCGGCGCGTCAGCAACTCGCCGATCTCCTCGGACAGGGCGACCAGCGCGGCGAGATCCGCGTGAAACCGTCCGGCGCAGGGGTTGCCGATGATCGCCACCGCGGCGGCCCGACGGGCCGGCGGCGTCACCGCCTGGCCCATCTCGAGCCAGGTGTCCTCCACGCGGGTGACGATCTTGCGGATCGCAAGGCTCATCTCAGCCCGTCCTTGCCGACGACCTCGGACGCTTTCAGACCGCCCGCGCGGTTGTGGATGCGCGGCCCCGTGGTCATGACCAGAACGAGCAGCATCTCGTCGGCACGTGGGGAATCGTTGAGGCCGACCTCCATCGCGTCGAAATGCGAGCGCACATAGGAGGCGTTGGTATGGGTGATCGGTACATCAAGCCGTGTGCCCGGCCCGCCGATCTTCTTGGTCGACGGCACGATCGCCATGGAGGCGGGCAGCACCTCGCGCATGGAATAACCCCCCGGTGCGTGCCAGAGGGCGCCATGTTCCAACTCGCCGGCCGCGCCGATGATGGCGCCCTTGCCATAACCCTCGACCACGGACGGATCGCCGCCGAGCGCGTCGATGAGGTCCCTCGCCATTTTCAGGCCGAGCGGCTTGAGGTCGTCCATGAAGGAGGTGATCTCCTCGACATACCGACCCGCGTACGGGTTCTGGATGACGCTCAGTGCGGCGGCGCGCTTCAGCGGCGCGGATGCGACCGGGCCACCTTCATGATGGATTTCCTCGACGATGATGGCGCTCTTGCGCAGGATCGGCTCAGGCACAGGCTTTGGTCCTCCAGGAATCGAACGAAAGGGGCGCCCCGGCGGCGGAACCGCCGGACACGGTCAGCCGCTCGCCGGCCAGCGCGAGGAAGGCGCCCCGGATCAGCCCCGACCGCATATGGGCGCGGGCGACCGCTTCGCCGCGCGCAAGAGCCCGGCCGATCTCCGGCGGCGACAGCGGCGCCACCCCGACGGTGACCGGGCGCAGGCCGAGGTCGCTGTCGGGAGCAAGGTCGCGGGCCGGCACGCGGGTCACCCGGGGCGAACCGGGAAGATCGACCGCGTTGGCGATCAGGGTCGCGGCGGCATCGGCGCGGGCCGCCGTTTCGGCCAGAACGGTCACCGCGTCGGCGATGCCGAGCGAGTGAGAGCGTCCGCGCCAGCCGCTGGTGGCGATGCCGCCGATCCCCTCGCCCGGCGCCAGCGTGACCACGCCACCCGCCGTCCGCGTCACCGGATCCTCGCAGATGCCGACACGGAAGGTTCCTCGCGCAAGGTGAAGTGCAATGTCGCCGCCATTGTTGACATAGGCGCGGTCCAGATCGCGCCCGGCCACCAGGGCGGCAAGCACATGGTCGGCGACGCTGCCGGCGACAGCGGCCATCGGCGTGACGAAGACCGGGGCGAACGGGGCGACGGCGGCGGCCATGCGACGGGCGACCGATCCTTCGGGGGGAGGCCCGGCGGGCGCGCGCAACCGCGGCAGTTCGGTGACGAGATCGTCGAGAATCGGGCCGAAGGCCGCACAGGCCTGTCGGTAGGCCTGCGCCACCTCGCCGGCCTCGCCGCTCGCCTCGATCACCAGATCGATCGGCCCGTGCTGAAGGTGCAGCCGGCGGCCATCGGCCAGAAGCCTCGCGCTCGCGCCGGACATGCGAGCCGCGGCACTCATGCCGAATGTCTCCGCCAGGGAAAGTTGTCGGGACCTGTCGGCCAGGGATTGCCGGAAGAGGGCTGCACCCCGCGCCGGCCCTTGAGGATATGGTCGTTCTGCCGGCCGGTCTTGCCTTCAAGGGCCTCCGACAGGGGCATCACATAGTCCATGTGGCCGCCGAGCGCCCGGTAGTCCTCGGCGCGCATGGTGAATTCGATCGGCGCGACCAGCGCCGGTGTCGGCACATAGCCGAAGGCGTTCCGCGGCAGGCGCGTGACGTCGGCCATGAAGGTGATGCCGCCGCCCGGCCAGACATAGACCGGCGCGCCGCCGCAGCTCACATAGGTGAGCGCGCCCTGTACGGACCGGGTCAGGCCGACCGGGTGCTCGGTGACGCCGGAGCGCAGCGATCCGCCGGCGCCGGCCATGAACAACACGGAGGTCAGTGCCGGCTCGCAATTGTCGGCGATCCGGCGAACCGAGGGCGCCAGCCGCGCGGGCATGTCCTTGCCGACGGGCAAGAGCGCTTCGTCGAGCTCGAAATAGGCGGCATGCTCGCCGGTCGTCGACACCATCAGGAGGGACAGGCCCGGCCACGCCACCTTCGGGTCGAACGCGCCCAGGATCGCCAGCGGATCGGTGAGATCGGTGCCGCCCCAGCCGGTGCCCGGGTCGGCGACCTGAAAATAGCGGCCCGGCGTCGAGCGGCGGCCATTGATGCGGATGCCGGTCGGCGCCCAGCCGATGACCTTGCCCGCCTGATGCTCGGAAATCACGCCGGTGATGTGGTCGTCGACGACGACCACCTCGTCGACCAGCCCCTTCCACTGCGCGGCGAACATGCCGACCGTGGCGGAGCCGCAGCCGACGCGCATGCGCTCCTCGGTCTGGCCGTTGATGACGGGGGGCCGGCCGGCCTGCACCTTGAGCGCCGCGCCGCCGTCGATGGCAAGCTCGACCGCCTCGCCGTTGCACAGCGCCAGCATGGTGGAACAGGTGACACGGCCTTCCTTCTTGGACCCGCCGGTCAGGTGATGGACGCCGCCGAGGGACAGCATCTGGCTGCCGTATTCGGAGGTGGTGACGTGGCCGATCACCTCGCCATCGGCGCGAACGGGCGAACACTCGTCGCCCAGATGCCGGTCAGTGTCGATCTTCAGCTTGACCCCGCAATAGCTGAAGATGCCCTCCGTGACGACGGTGACCATGTCGACGCCATCGACCGTCGAGGCGACGATGAAGGGGGCCGGCTTGTAGTCGGGATAAGTGGTTCCTGCGCCGATCGCGGTGACGAAGCCGCCCTCGGAGGGGAGGATGTCGCCATCCCATTCCTTGTCGAGGAAGGGAACGACCTCGCCGCCGCTTTCGGCGCGCTGCCGCAGGATCGTGAGCGGATCGAGACGGACGAGCTGGCCGCCGTCATTGGCGTATCGATCGCATGCGCCGGAGCGGCCATCGGCGATGTAGCACATCACCGGGCAGGCATCGCACCTGATCTTCGCAGGCTTTCCATCGGCTGCAGTCAACGTCGTGACTCCTGCTGGCACCCATGCTCGCTTCGTTAGTATGCAAACATGTATGGGGTTTTGGTGTCAATCGGCTTTGCGCGCCTTCCGCGCTGATTTATCGAGCAGCTCTGCCGCGTGTCGCGGCAGATCGGGTCAGTCGACGAAGGCACGCTCGACCACGAACTGAGCTGGCTTGTTGTTCGCCCCCTCCTCCAGCCCATGGCCAAGGCACAGTTCCTTGGTGTCCTTGAGCATGGCCATGGAGCCGCAGATCATGGCGCGATCCTCGGCCGGTCCCATGCGCGGCACGCCGAGATCGTCGAAGAGCCTTCCCGAGGCGATCAGATCGGTGACCCGGCCCTGACGGGGAAAGGGTTCGCGGGTGACGGTCGTGTAGTGGTGGAGACGCCCCTCGACGAGTTCCCCGATCAGCGGATCGGACCGCAGCGCCGCGACGAGATCCTCGCCGTATTTCAGCTCCGAGGCGGTCCGACAGCCATGGACGAGATGGATGGCCTCGAACTTGTCATAGGTTTCCGGGTCGCGGACGAGGCTGGCGAAGGGGGCGATACCCGTGCCGGTGGAGAACATCCACAGCCGCTTGCCGGGCAGCAGCGCGTCGTTGACCAGCGTGCCGGTCGCCTTCTTGCGCATCAGCACCGTGTCGCCGGGACGGATCTTCTGCAGATGCTGGGTCAGCGGTCCGTCCGGCACCTTGATCGAATAGAATTCCAGTTCCTCGTCCCAGGCCGGGCTCGCCACGGAATAGGCGCGAAACACGGGCTTCTCGGCATTCGGCAGGCCGATCATCACGAATTCGCCCGAGCGGAACCGGAACTCCGGCGGACGGGCGATGCGGAAGCGGAACAGCGTGTCCGTGTAGTGCTGCACCTCGCGCACGGCAAGGGCGTGGCAACCGGCCGGCACGGCAAAGGAAGAAGGCTCTCCCGCCAGGATCGGGCGGTCGTTCGCGAGTGTCTCCGTCATGATCTGGGCGCTCCTTGCGGCGGGGATGACGACGTTTATCGTTCGTATGCAAACGAAAAATGTCGGCTGGCGCAACGAAAAAATGCATGATCAAACTTTGGTCAGAATGGCGCATCCGAGTGCTTGACAGGAATTTTGACTGAGCGCTAACGTTGTTAGTATGCAAACGAAATGAACTGAGGCAGCGATGCAGGTTCGCACCCCGGATTCTCACAGGCCGGATTCCGACAGGCCGGACTATCACAGGCCGAACACGGTGGGCGACGCGCTGGCCCTGCTTGCCGGGGGCGAGGCGCGCGTGCTGGCGGGCGGGACGGATTTCTTTCCCGCGCTCGGAGGACGCCGGCCCCGGGGCCGTGTCGTCGACCTCGGCCGCATCGCCGCGCTGCGGGGCATTGCGCGGCAACGGGACGGCTGGCGCATCGGCGCCATGACCACCTGGTCGGAGATCGCCCGGGCGGACTTGCCGCCGCTGTTCGACGGGCTGCGGCTGGCGGCCCGAGAGGTCGGCTCGATCCAAATTCAGAACGCGGGAACCATCGCCGGAAATCTTTGCAACGCCTCACCCGCCGCGGACGGCGTCCCGCCGCTGCTGACGCTGGACGCCCGTGTCGAGCTCGCCGGCCCGAACGGCCCTCGCGAGCTGCCGCTCGGCGACTTCATCCTGGGGGTCCGCAAGACGGCGCTCGCCCCCGGCGAGATTGTCACCGCGATCCTAGTGCCCGACTGGAGCCCGGCCCATAGCCCGGTTCGGACCCATTTCCTGAAACTCGGTGCCCGCCGCTATCTGGTCATATCCATCGCCATGGTCGCCGCCGCCGTGGCGCTCGACGGCACGGGACGGATCGGCGAGGCACGGGTCGCCGTCGGAGCCTGCTCTGCGGTGGCGCGCCGCCTGGCCGGCGTGGAGGCCGCCCTTCGCGGCGCTGAGGCCTCCGGGACGGCGGTCCGCGCGGCGGTGGCGGAGGCCGCGCTCGCCGAGCTTTCGCCGATCGACGACGTCCGCGCCAGCGCCGACTATCGCCGCGACGCGGCGCGCGAGCTGGTTGTCCGTACCGTGATGGCGGCCATCGACCAGGGAGCACAGAGATGATGCCGATGCAGACCGGGAACGCCACCGGGGTCTCCCTCGTGCTCAACGGGCAGCTCGCCCGCATTGACGCCGATCCGGTCGAGCGCCTGTCGCTTGCCCTTCGGGAACGGGCCGGGGCGCGTGACGTCAAGGTCGGCTGCGATGCCGGCGACTGCGGCGCCTGCACCGTGCTGGTCGACGGCAGGCCGGTCTGCGCCTGCACGACGGCACTCGGCCAGGTGGAAGGGGCCCATGTCGAGACGCTTGCCGGCCTCGTCACATCCGATCCGCAGGCCGAGGCGCTCGCCCACGCCTTCCAGCGCCACCAGGCCGCCCAGTGCGGCATCTGTACCCCCGGCATGATGGTGTCGGCGCTCGCCCTGCTGCGCGCGCAGGCCGAGCCCTCCGAGGAGGCGGTGCGCGACGCGCTTGGCGGTGTCCTGTGCCGCTGTACCGGCTATCGCAAGATCATCGACGCGGTGCTCGACGCCCGCGGCACCGGCATGCCCGCCCCCGGCGGCGTGGGCACCGCCATGGCCCGCGTCGACGGCTGGCCGAAAGTCACCGGCGCCGAGCTTTTCGCCGACGACGTAGCGCCCGCCGACGCGCTCGTCCTGCGTCTCGTCAGAAGTCCCCATCACCGCGCCCGCTTCACCCTTGGCGACACCCGTGCCTGGGGCGCCGAACGCGGGCTCGCCCTGGTGCTGTCGGCCGCCGACGTGCCCGGCGAGAACCGTTTCGGCGTGATACCGGGCTTCGAGGACCAGCCCATGTTCGCGCAAGGCGAGATCCGCTTCCGGGGCGAGGCGGTCGCGGCGGTCGTCGGCGCCCCCGCCGATCTCGTCAATGCGCTCGACCTTTCCGACTTCCCCGTCGCCTACGAGGACCTGCCGGCCGCCCTGGTGCCGTCCGACGCCGGCACCATCGCGGACCTGCACGAGGGGCGCGAGGGCAATGTCATGTGCCGGGGTTTCGTCCGGCGCGGGGAACCGGAGGCCGCGCTGGAGCGCGCGGCGGTGGTGGCCGAGGGCCGGTTCTCCACTGGCTTCATCGAGCACGGCTATATCGAGCCCGAAGCCGCGGTCGCCCGGCGCGTCGGAGATCGGATCGAAATCCAGTGCTGCACCCAGGCGCCGGTGATGAACCGGGACAGTATCGCCCGGCTTCTCGGGCTGCCGAAGGAGGCGGTGCGCGTCGTGCCGACGGCGACCGGCGGCGGCTTCGGCTCCAAGCTCGATCTGACCAGCCAGCCCTATGTGGCGCTGGCCGCCTGGATGCTGAACCGCCCGGTGCGCGTCACCTATTCGCGCGTCGAGTCGATCGCGACCTCGACCAAGCGCCACCCGTCCGAGATCCGCATGCGCATCGGCGCCGATACTGAGGGGCGCATCGTCGCCGCCGAGTTCGACGGCACGTTCAACACCGGCGCCTATGCGAGCTGGGGCCCGACGGTGGCCAATCGCGTGCCGATCCACGCCTCCGGTCCCTACAGGACGCCGAACTATGTCGCCCGCAGCGCCGGCATCCACACCAACACCGCCCCCGCCGGCGCCTTTCGCGGCTTCGGCGTGCCGCAGTCGGCGCTCGCCCAGGAGCCACTTTACGATGAACTTGCCAACCGGCTCGGCATCGACCGGCTGGACTTCCGTCGCCGCAACGCGCTCGCCAACGGCGATGCGACCGTTACCGGCCAGGTCTTCGAGCGCGGCATGGGCATCATCGACTGTTTCGACGCGCTGAAGCCGCGCTGGGAGCGGGCGCTCGCCGAAGCCCAAGCGGCCAATGCCGGGGGCGGACACATCCGCCGCGGCGTCGGCATCGCCGGCGGCTGGTACGGCTGCGGCAACACCTCGATGAGCAATCCGTCGACGATCCGCGCCGGTCTTACCGGCGAGGGGCGGGTGATGCTGCATCAGGGCGCGACCGACATCGGCCAGGGCTCGAACACGGTCATTGCCCAGATCTTCGCCACTGCGCTCGGCGTGCCGGTCGAGACGGTGACGATCGTCGGACCGGATACCGACGTGACCCCGGATGCGGGCAAGACCTCGGCCAGCCGCCAGACCTTCGTCACCGGCAATGCCGCAAGGCTGTGCGGCGAGGCACTGCGCGCCCGCCTTCTGCGTCTCGGCAACGTGTCGGACACCGCGCGAATCGTGATCTCGGACGGCGAGATCCGGCTGTGCGATGCGGACGGCCAGCGCGTCATCGCCCTTGCCGAGTTGACTCCAGACAGCACGGCCTATGTGATCGAGGCGGTCGAGACCTACGACCCGCCGACCTCGCCGCTGGACGAAAACGGACAGGGCGTGCCCTACGCGGTCTTCGGCACGGCGGCGCAGATCGCCGAACTCGAGGTCGACATGCGGCTCGGCACCGTGCGGCTGCTCCGGATCACCGCCGCTCACGATGTCGGCAAGGCGATCAACCCGCTGCTGGTGGAAGGGCAGGTCCAGGGCGGTGTCGCCCAAGGCATCGGTCTGGCGCTGATGGAGGAATTCCTGCCCGGCCGAACGGAAAACCTGCACGACTATCTCATTCCGACCATCGGCGACGTGCCGCCGATCGAAACGCTGATCATCGAGACGGGCGACATGCACGGACCCTACGGAGCCAAGGGGCTCGGCGAGCACTGCCTGATCCCGACCGCGCCGGCGATCCTGAACGCCATTGCCGATGCCTGCGGAGCGAGGATCACCGACCTGCCGGCGACGCCCGACAAGGTGCTCGCCGCGATCCGCGCCCTACGGGCCTGAGGCGATCTGCTTCCACGTCCCCCCTTCGCCGCACGATGTCGACACCCAGGAAGCGTCCATGACCATGATCCCATCGATCGCCGACACCCCGACACCAGAAAAGACCGCCACGGCGGGACGCACGGCGCTCGTCGCCGGCATCGATGTCGGCGGCACCTTTACCGACCTCGTGCTTTTCGATTCCGCCCAAGGCAGGGTCCGCCTCGCCAAGACGCCGACCACGCTCGACAACCAAGCCTTCGGCGTGCGCAAGACGCTGGAGCTGGTGGACGCGGATCTCGCCGCGATCGACCTCATCGTGCATGGCACGACGACGACGACCAATGCGGTACTGGAACGCAATCTCTGCCGCACAGGCCTCATTACCACGCAAGGATTCCGCGACGTGCTGGAACTCGGCCGGCGCACGCGGCCCCAGGCCTATGGCATGAAGGGCGAGTTTCGTCCGATCATCCCGCGCGACCTGCGCCTGGAGGTACCTGAACGCCTGCAAGCGGACGGCAGTGTCCGGGTCGCCCTCGACGAGGCGGCACTGGAGGCGGCGATGCGGGAGTTGCTCGACAAGGGCTGCGAGGCGCTTGTTATCCACTTCCTGCATTCCTACGCCAATCCGGCGCATGAATTGCGGGCCGGCGAGATCGCCCGGAAGGTCTGGCCGAATGAGAACGTGACGCTGGGCCATGCGCTGCTGTCGGAAAGCCGCGAGTTCGAGCGCGGGGTGACGGCGGCGATCAACGCCTCGGTGCAACCGCTGCTGCGCCGCTATGTCGAGCGGCTCGCCGACGAGCTTGCCCGTGACGGCTACCGCCACGACGTTCTCGTCATGAACGGCAATGGCGGCATGGTCTCCGCCCGCCGCGTCGCCGTCGAGGCGGCGAAGACGGTGATGTCCGGCCCGGCCTCGGGCGTCATGGCGGCCGCCTATACCGGCCGGCGCGCCGGCATCCCCAACCTTCTCACCTACGACATGGGCGGCACCTCCACCGACGTGGCGCTGATCCGCGACGCGGAACCGGCCGTTTCCAACGAGATCGAGATCGAATACGCCATGCCGATTCACGTTCCCATGGTGGACGTGCGCACGGTAGGTGCCGGCGGCGGCTCGATCGCCCGCATCACCCGGGCGGGCCTGCTCCAGGTGGGACCGGACAGTGCCGGCTCGGTCCCCGGGCCCATCTGCTATGGGCGCGGCGGCACGGAGCCCACCATCTCCGACGCCAACCTGCTGCTGGGGCGGATGAACCCGGACAAGCTCAACTCCGTCTCGAATGGTATCTCGCGGGAAGATCTCATCACGATCTTCGCTGAAAAACTCGGCGCGCCGCTGGGCGTCACCCCCGAGGAGGCGGCCTCCGCCGTCCTGCGCATCGCCAACACCCGCATGGCCGAGGCCGTGCGCATGGTCTCGATCAGCCTTGGCGAGGACCCGCGCGACTACGCGCTCTTCGCCTTCGGCGGCGCCGGTCCCCTTCACGCGACGGCCATCGCCCGCGAACTCGGCGTGCCGCGCGTCCTCGTTCCCTCGCGTCCGGGCATCACCAACGCGCTCGGGTGCGTCGTCGCCGATCTGCGCCACGACTTCGTCAACACGGTCAACCGGCCGCTTGCCGCCCTCGACATCGCCCAGGTGCATGCCCTTTTTGCCCAGCAGCGCCAGGAGGGGCGGGCACTCGTGGAAAAGGAGAACGTGCCGATCGAGGAATTGAAGGAGATCTTCTCCGTCGACATGCAGTTCATCGGCCAGACCCATCTGCTGCGGGTGCCGCTTCCCGGCCCGGCGCCCTCGGTCGGGGAGTTGCAGGAGTTGTTCGAGGCGGCCTATTTCCACCGTTTCCGTGTCGACCTTCCCGAGATCAAAGCGAGCCTCGTCAACGTCAACACCTCTGTGATCGGCCGACGCCCCGGCATCGACCTTGCCCTGCTGATCGATCCGGCCGGGCGCAGGGAGACGCTCGATGCGGCGCGGACCGCCACACGCCCCGTCTGGTTCGACGGCTGGCGCGAGACGCCGGTCTACTGGCGCGACCACCTGCCGCTGTCGGCGCGGATCGTCGGACCGGCCATCGTCGAACAGATGGACACCACCATCGTCATCGAGCCGGGCGACGACGCGGTCCAGGACCGGGACGGCAACATCATCATCACCCTTGGCAACACCGGCGGAGCAGGCGCATGAGCATCGATCCGATCACGCTGAGCGTCATCCAGTCGGGCCTGCAGCAGGTTTGCGACGAGATGGACCTCACCTTCTCGCGCGCTGCCTTCTCGCCGGTGATCGCCGAGGCGAACGACCGCTCCGACGGCATCTACTCCGCCGAGGACGGCTCGCTCATCGCGCAAGGAGCAGGCGGACTGCCGGTCTTTGTCGGTACCATGCAGTACTCCACCCGCACCTTGATCGAGATGATCCGCGACGGACGCGTGCCCGCCCCGGAGCCCGGCGACATCTACATCGTCAACGACCCCTATCTCGGCGGCACGCACCTGATGGACGTGCGCTTCGCCATGCCCTTCTACCGCGACGGCGAGATCTTCTGCTGGCTCTCCAACACCGGTCACTGGCCGGACACCGGCGGCGCGGTGCCGGGCGGTTTCTCGGCCTCGGCCACGTCCGTTGAGCAGGAGGGGCTGCGGCTTCCCCCGGTGCGCCTGTTCAAGAAGGGTGTGCTCGACCAGGAGATCTACTCGATCATCTGTTCCAATATCCGCGTTTCGGAACAGCGCATCGGCGACGTGAAGGCCCAGGCCGCCGCCCTGCTGGTCGGCGAGGCGCGGCTCGCGCGCATTCTCGACCGCTATGGCGACGACGTGGTGCGCGCAGCGATCGGCGAATTGCGCCGGCGCGCGGCCGCGCAGATGCGGGCCAATGTGGCGCTGATCCCGAACGGCACCTACCGCTCGCTCGCCTATGTGGACAGCGACGGCGTCGTCAACGAACCGCTGGAGATCCGGCTTGCGATCACGGCGAGGGACGGCGAGCTGACCTTCGACTTCGAGGGCTCCTCGCCGCCCTGCCGCGGGCCGATGAACTCGGTGCTGGCGACGACCCATTCGGCCGTCTACCTTGCCATGCGCCACATCTTTCCGGATGTGCCGATCTCGGCCGGCGCCTTCGAACCGCTGACCATCGTCCGTCCCGCCGGCACCTTCCTCGATGCGCATTATCCGCGCCCCGTCTCCGGCTGCGCCGCCGAAGTCAGCCAGCGCATCGCCGAGGCGGTCTTCGCCGCGCTTGTCGAGGCCCTGCCCGACCGGGTGACGGCGGCACCGGCCGGCAGTTCCGGCAATTTCGCACTCGGCGGCGTTGATCCGGCGCGAGGCGCCGGCTTCGTGATGTACCAGATCTCGGGCGGCGGCTATGGCGGAAACGCCGACCATGACGGGCTCAGCAACGGCTGTTCCACCATCGGCATCTCCAAGGCGCCACCGGTGGAGATCATGGAACAGCAGTTCCCGGTGCTGTATCACCGCTATGCCCTGCGCGAGGGTTCGGGCGGCGCCGGGCGCCATCGCGGCGGCTTCGGGCTCGATTACGAAATCGAGCTGCTGCGCGGCCACGCGACGGCGAGCTTCGTGATGGATCATGGCCGCTTCGGGCCGCAGGGAGCACTTGGCGGGCGGGATGGCGAACCCAACTCCGTCACCGTGTGGCAGGGCGGCAGGGCGATGGTGCCCGAGCATCTTTCCAAGGCGCAGGACATTCCGCTGGAGCCGGGCGACCGGGTGCGCGTGAAAACCCCCGGCGGGGGCGGCTACGGCGATCCGCGGGACCGCGATCCCACCCTGGTCGCCGAGGATGTGCGCCTCGGCCGCTACACGGCGGCGCAGGCGGCGGCGCTGTTCGGAAAGGCGGCCGCGGGACTTTGACCCGCCGCTTGCCGGCGATGGCGCAAATGCGATGCCCGCTCCGGGCTGGACAGCGAAACGGCGGCGGGCTGCCGCCGGGAATGATGATCACCACGCTTGCGCCATGGCGCCCGGCGCCGCAGCAAAGTCTGCGGTGCCGGGTGCTGCCGTTTCCGGGGGAGTGCTTCATCTGGACAGGTCCGGTTCCCACACGTAAAAATTGCCGGATGAGCGTCCTCACCCTCTCCGCCAGCGATTTCGATCCGGATGTCAGGGTCGCAGCCTTCCAGGACGCCGTCGCCTCCATGTGCCGGCTTGAGATCACCCCGGACGACAGCGCCAGCTTCCGCTCGGAGACGACCATCGGCCTGCTGCCCGGCCTGATGACCGGCCAGACGATGCACTCCCGGTGCGGCGTGGTGCGGACCCAGGCGCTGGCGGCGGAAACCGGCGACAACGTCATGGTGCATGTGCCGCTGTCCGGCGGCTTTTCCATGTACCAGCAGGGCGGCAGCAACGTCGTGTGCACGCCCGGCTCGGTCTATCTCGACCCCAACGAGATGCCCGGCTCGGCCGAGTTCCACGGCGAGCGCAACGACGCCTTCTACCTGTCGATCCCGCGCGCCCTTCTCGCCTCCGCCGGCACCAGCCT
The DNA here is from genome assembly GCF_900185725.1 of Stappia sp. TSB10P1A. Taxonomy (GTDB): domain Bacteria; phylum Pseudomonadota; class Alphaproteobacteria; order Rhizobiales; family Stappiaceae; genus Stappia. The sequence continues at coordinate 290,271 of NZ_FYAU01000026.1, forward strand.
CAACGGCGCCCTGCGCGAGGTGCAGCCGGTGACGCCGCAATGGCGGCTGCTGCTGCGCTACGCCCGCTCGCTGCACGAGGAGCTGGCCCTGCTGCCGGCCGAAGAGATCGCCACCTGCTCCAGCCACATCCACGACCTGACGATCATGGCGATGGGCGCCTCGCGCGAGGCCGAGGAGATCGCCAGGGGGCGCGGCGTGCGCGCCGCCCGGCTCAAGGCGATCAAGGCCGACATCGAGCAGAACCTCGTCTCGTCGCAGCTCGCCAGCGAGTGGATCGCCGCGCGCCATGCCATCTCGCCGCGCTACATCCGCTCGCTGTTCGCCGGCGAGGAGACGAGCTTTCGCGACTATGTCGCCCAGCGTCGGCTGCTGCTGGCCCACCGGCGCCTGTGCGATCCGGCCGAGAGCGCGCTCGGCATCAGCGAGATCGCGCTGTCGTCGGGCTTCAGCGACCTGTCCTGGTTCAACGCCAGCTTCCGCCGCGCCTTCGGCAAGACGCCGAGGGACGTGCGCGCCGCCGCGCTCGCCGCCGCCTTCGCCGCGAAGTGAGCGCAGGGCCCGGCCGCCCGGCCCGGCACGCGGATCACGAAGGCGCGAGAGAGCCGGATCTGTGCCGCCTGGCCCGCATCCGCTACCGCCGCCCCCAAGAGCGGAACCTGCGAAGCGACTACGCTCGCCTCGCATCCCGCACGGGATGGCGCGATTCATGACCACATCTGCTGCGGGAGACCCTTGAATGTGGGATTTCAGTATTGGCCGGTCGCTCGGCCTGATGGCGAAGACCGCCCCCTTCATCGTCTTCCGGATGGTGGTCTATTTCGGCATCGCCTGCGCCTATGTGATCGTCACCGGCACCGGAGCCGGCATCGGCTGGGGTATCGGCGGCTTCGGCGACGAGGGCTTTCGTGCCAATTCCACCATGTGGGGCGGCATTGCCGGCTTCGGCCTGACGGCCGGCGTCATCTACCTGCTGCGCGAATACATTCTCTATGTGGTCAAGGCCGGCCACATCGCCGTGCTGGTGGAACTCATCGACGGCAAGCAGATGCCGGATGGCAAGAGCCAGATCGCCCATGCCCGGCAGGTGGTGACCGCCCGCTTCGCCGAGGCGAGCGTGCTCTTCGCCATCGACCAGTTGGTCAAGGGCGTGCTCGCCGCCGTCACCGGGCTGATCCAGGGCATCGCCTCCTTCCTGCCCATTCCCGGCATCCAGCAGATCATGGGTCTGGTGCGCGCCTTCCTGCGCATCGCCATCGGCCTCGTCGACGAGGTGATCCTGGCCCATGCGATCCGCACCCGCAGCGACAATCCCTGGGCCTCGGCCCGCACCGCCCTGGTGCTCTACGGCCAGAATGCCGGGCGGATGATGAAGAACGCCGCCGTGCTGACCGTCATCGTCTACGGCCTGTCGTTCCTGGTGTTCCTGGTCATGCTGGCTCCGGCCGCGGCGGTCGTCTACCTGATCCCCGGCGCCTGGTCGGCCGGCGGCATCGTCTTCGCACTGATCTTCGCCTGGGCGGTCAAGGCGGCCCTGATCGAGCCCTTCGCCATCGCCTGCATGCTGCAGGCCTTCTTCAAGGTCACCGCCGGCCAGACGCCGGATCCGGCCTGGGACGCGAAGCTGTCGCAGGTCTCCAAGAAGTTCGACGCGATCAAGCAGAAGAGCGGGTTGTGGTCTCCGGCGCCGCCGCCCGGCCAGACTGCCGGGCCGGACCCGGCGCAGCAGCAGGCGTAAGGCCCGCCGCGCCTCGGCATCGAAATCGCTTTGGTCCGGCTCAATCCGGCAGTTGCCTCGAAGGGTGGCAAAGCAGGGACGCAACTGCCGGAACCGGACCGCTGATGGGGGCACCATTCAGCACCTGAAGGACCCATGAGATGATTTTCAGACCACGCCTTGCCTGCGGCGGCCTCGCGGCCCTCGCCCTGCTTGCGACGACCGCTGCCCAGGCACAACCCGGCGCCCAGGTCGAACCGCAAGCCGATTTCGTGTTCGACACGCTCGGACCGGCCGCCTGCGACATGCCGCCGCCCGGCTTCGACATCTCGCAGTTCCGCAACCTCGTGGAGAGCAAGCCGGACGCCCCCGTCACCAGGGGCGAGATCTCGGGCGGGCTCACCGCCGGCTTTGCGGGCGGCGGGCTCTACGGCACGGACGCAGGCGGCGGCCTCGTCGTCGGCGTCCAGGGCATGGTGTTCGACGATGCGCCGGCCTTGACCATGCTCTGCATGGTGCTGGTCCGCCTCGGCGACAGCGATGCCACATCCGGCGCCATCGTCGGCGAGGCCGGGATGGCAGATGCGCCCGACGGCGCCTTCCTCGGCGTCTTCAAGCTGGTGCAGCGCAACGACGCGGACGTTCCCGTCACCCTCGCCGCCGGCACGGTGGACGGTGGCACCATCTCCTTCGACCTGCGCGAGACACTTCTCGTCGACGGGTCGGTCACGGTCGAAGGCAGCTATCGGCAGCTCGCCTCGGGCGAGGCCCAGCCCTTTTCGGCCCGCATCACCATACCGCGCGCCGAGAACGTGTTGCGACCGGCCCTGAGGCTCGCCCGCGACTGAGCGGCCGCACGAGGAGGAAGATCATGAAACAGTCCGGCTTCACGGCGGCGCTCGCCGCCGCAACGCTCGGCGCGCTTGCCGTCACGCAGGCGGCGCACGCCCAGTCATCGTCGTCCCAATCCGGCAAGGCGGCCATCCTCATTCTCGATGCCTCCGGCTCGATGTGGGGCCAGCTCGACGGCGGCATCACCAAGATCGAGGTGGCGCGCGACGTGATGGGGCAGTTCTTCGCCACACGCGATGCGTCCATCCCGCTCGGCGTCATCGCCTATGGCCACAACCGGCGCGGCGACTGCTCCGACATCGAGATCATCGCCCGCGCGGGCAGCCAGAACCCCGGCGCCCTGTCGCAGCGGCTCAACCGCATCAACCCGCGCGGCATGACGCCGATCTCGGAAAGCCTGCGGATCGCGGCCGGAGAGATCCCGCCGACGGCGGAAGAAGCCGACATCATCCTCGTCACCGACGGGCTGGAGACCTGCAATGCCGACCCTTGCGCGGTTGCCGCGCAACTGGCCAACGAAGGCATCAAGATCCGCGCCCATGTGGTCGGCTTCGGCCTGAGCGAACAGCAGGCGAACGCGCTCGCCTGCGTGCCCGACCAGACCGGCGGGCGGCTGCTGCGCCCGCAGTCCGGCGCCGAGCTCACCGATGCGCTCAACCAGATCGCCGCGGCGGAGCCGATGCCAGAACCAGAGCCCGAACCGACTGTTCAGGAAAACTTCTTCGACATCGGGCCGAAGGCCGAGGCCGGCCATACCTACCGCATCTCCTACAAAGGAACGGCGCGGCCCGTCGACTATGCGGGCTTCACCCGGCGCGGCGAGGCAGAGCCCGATGTCAGCCCGTCCTACGGCCCGATCGGCGGCGGCAGAACCGGCAACAACCCGTTCACGAAACAGGCCCCGCAGGAGCCCGGCGACTACGATCTCATTCTCTTCAAGAACAATGGCGAGGGTATCGTCGCGCGGCAGCCGATCGAGGTGGTTGCCGCGTCGAACGGGTTCGACCCCATCGGCTCGGTGGAGCCGGGCAAGCGGTTTCCCTTCACCTGGCGCGGTCCGGACCAGGTCCAGCAGCGCATCGTCATCGCGCGGCCGGGCGACCCTGCCGGCACTTACGAAGGCGACTGGGGCTATGCGCTCAGCAAGAACGGGCGCATGGGCCTGAAGGCTCCCGCAGAGCCGGGTCTTTACGAGCTGCGCTACCTGTCGGCCAACCGCAAGGAGATCCTGTTCTCCCGGACCTTCGGCGTCGGCGTTGCTTACGAGGACGCCGACCGCACGACCAGCACGGAGCTGGCGGAGCGTGCCTTCGCGGCGACGCAGGCCGCGCCCGGGCAGGACGCGCTGCCGATGGTGCGCGCCACCTTCCGCCTGCCGGACGGCTTCCCGCCGACGCCGCTGTGGTGGTCGGCCGTGCCGCTCGATCCGGACATGAGCCCGGAAGCCTGGGCGCCGCAGACGGAGATGGCGGTCGGCGAGGGCGAGTTCGAGCCGGGGCGCTACGAGGTCCGGGTCACGGGCCCCGGCGAGACCGAGTTCCGCGGCGTGGTCGAGATCGTGCCGGGACAGCCCAACGACTTCGTCATCCCGCTGGTCGGTGGCGGCGAGGCGGAGCAGAACCCGCCCGGACAGCGCGGCGATGCCGGGTCCTCGGGCGCCGGCACCCTGGCGCAGGAGAGCCAGGGCATGGCCTGCCGGGCCCCGTCCGGTTGCGCCTATCACGACCCGGTGACGGGGCTGGCGCTGATCCTGCCGCAGGGCTGGGAGATCGACGCGCCCTTCTTCTACGAGACCGCCGGCGGGGCGAAGGCCGGGCAGCCGTCCGCGTCCCTGTCGCGGACCGTCGGCGGCGAGCTGCAGCAGATCATGCTGAACCCGCGCCAGTGGATGGCCTCCAGCGGTCCCTGCATCGGCACGCCGGCCGGCGAGCTGTGCCGGGCGACCAGCACCGACGTCGCCTATCTCGGTGCCTTCGAGGTGGTGCGCTCCTCGCTGCGGATCGCGACGGCCCGCGCCGCGCCGGCCCCGGCCGCGGCTGCACTGCGCAGCTCGAACAAGAGGTCGAACTCGGTCGGATTGACCGAGGTGATGCCGAGACAATAGCAAACGGCGGAGTTGACCGAGGAGCCGCACCCCTGGCACAGGATCGGCGGGTCCTGGCTGCGGGCGAAGCGGACGATGTCCTGCACGGTGAGAAAATAGGAGGCGAAGCCGAGCTCGCCGATCAGCCGCAGTTCGCGCGCGATGCCGGCAAGGCTCTGGTCCGCTTCCTCGATGCGGCGGACGCGCTCTATCTCGACACGCAGGAGAGCCGCGGCCTGGTGCCGGCCGACCATCCCTCGGTGGTGGGCGCGGTGCGCGCGGCGGCGATGAGCGAGGCGCTCGGCACCCATGGCGAGCGGGAGGAGAACCCGGACGATCTGGCGGACGCCATCCGCCGGGGGCTGGCCAACGCGCCGGCGGTGATTGACGGGGTGACCTCGCAGGACGCCATCTCCTCCGACGCGCGCAAGGGCCTCGGCTTCGTGCCAGACTATCAGGCGCTGACCGCCTGGGACGATGCCGAGCGCAAACGGCGCGGCGAAGCGTGAGGAGCGGACATGGACTTGCGGATTGACGGAAAACGGGCGCTGGTCACCGGCGCCTCGAGCGGGCTCGGCGAGCATTTCGCCAAGGTGCTGGCGGAAGCGGGTGCCAGCGTGACGCTGGCGGCGCGGCGCCTCGACAAGGTGGAAGCGAATGCCGCCGCCCTGCGCGAGGCGGGACACGACGCCGAGGCGGCGGAGATGGACGTGGCCGATGCGGACAGCGTCGCGGCGCTGTTCGCCGGGCGCGCGCCCTTCGACATCCTCATCAACAATGCGGGCGTTGCCGGCGCGGGCGCAGCGCTTGCCATGACGGCGGAGGAGTTTGCCGGCGTCATCGACACCAACCTGACCGGCGCCTTCGCGGTGGCGCGGGCGGCGGCTGCCGGCATGCGCGAGGCGGGCGGCGGCTCCATCGTCAACATCGCCTCGATCCTGGGCCTGCGCGTGTCCGGCCATCTTGCCGCCTATGCCGCCTCCAAGGCGGGGCTAGTGCAACTGACCAAGACGCTGGCGCTGGAATGGGCACGCTACGGCATTCGCGTCAACGCGCTGTGCCCGGGCTATATAGAAACGCCGATCAATGCCGAGTTCTTCGCCACCGAGGCGGGCAAGGCGCTGATCGGCCGCATCCCACAGCGGCGGCTGGGATCGCAAGGCGATCTCGACGCACCACTGCTGCTGCTGGCCAGCGACCGGTCCGCCTACATGACGGGCTCGGTCATCGCGGTGGACGGCGGACATCTGGTTTCAGGATTGTGAGGGCATTCATGGATTTCACCCTTTCCCCCGAGATCGCCGGCCTGCGCGCCGAGATCGCCGCCTTCGTCGAGGAGCAACTGATCCCGCTGGAGAGCGATCCGGCGTCCTACGACGCGCACGAGAACATCGCACCAGGCGTGCTGGAGACGGTGCGCGCCAAGGCCCGCGAGCAGGGCCTGTGGTGCCTGCAACTGTCGCCCGAGAACGGCGGGCGTGGCATCGGCAAGATGGGCATGGCGGTGTGCTACGAGGAGATGAACCGATCGATCTTCGGGCCGGTCGTCTTCAACTCCGCCGCGCCCGACGACGGCAACATGATGATGCTGGAGGCGCTCGGCACGCCGGAGCAGAAAGAGCGGTGGCTGGCGCCGATCGCGCAGGGCAAGGTGCGCTCGGCCTTCGTGATGACCGAGCCGCATCCGGGCGGCGGCTCCGACCCCGGCATGATGCAGACCCGCGCCGTGCGCGAGGGCAACGACTATGTGGTCACCGGGCACAAGTGGTTCATCACCGGAGCGGAGGACGCGGCGCATTTCGTGCTGATCGCCCGCACCTCGGACGATGCGCGGGCCGGGCACACCGCCTTCCTGTTCCACCGCGACCAGCCGGGTTGGGAGATCGTCCGGCGCATCCCGATCATGGGACCGGAAGAGCATGGCGGGCATTGCGAGCTGCGCTTCGACGGGCTTCGCATCCCGGCGGAGAACGTGCTGATCGGCGAGGGGCGCGGGCTCAAGGCGACGCAGACGCGGCTCGGGCCGGCACGCCTGACCCATTGCATGCGCTGGCTCGGCCTGTCCAAGCGCTGCGTCGAGATCGCCCGCGACTATGCCTCCAAGCGAATGGGCTTCGGCGTGCGACTGGCGGACCGGGAAAGCGTGCAGGTGATGCTCGGCGAGCTGGCGATGCAGATCGAGATCGGCCGCATGCTGGTGATGAAGGCCGCCTGGGAGATCGACCGGGGCGGCTACGCCCAGAAGGAAGTGTCGATGGCCAAGGTGCATGTCGCCAACCTGCTGCACAAGGCGGCCGACACGGCGATCCAGATCAACGGCGCGCGCGGCTATTCCAAGGACACCGTGCTGGAATGGATCTACCGCTACGCCCGCCAGGCGCGGCTGGTCGACGGCGCCGACGAGGTGCACAAGATGGTGCTCTACCGGCACCTGGAAAAGGACGGGCGCGACGCCTGGCGCTGGGAGACAGGAGAATGAGCGGACCCGGCTTCGACGCGGCGAGGCTCGCCGCGCGGCTCGATGCCGAGCTCGGCCCCGCGGAAACGGGGATAACGCTGGAGCGGATCGGCGGCGGCCAGTCCAACCCGTCCTTTTTCCTCGACCGGGGGCACAAACGCTACGTGCTGCGCAAGCAGCCCGGCGGTCCGATCCTGCGCGGGGCCCATGCCATCGACCGGGAATACCGGGTGCTGCAGGCGCTGGCGCCGACCGGCGTGCCGGTGCCGAGGCCGGTACTCTATTGCGAGGATGCCGAGGTGATCGGCACGCCGTTCTACCTGATGGAGCGGGTCGAGGGGCGCGTCTTCACCGACACCTCGCTGCAGGAGCTCCCCGCCGGCGAGCGCCGCGCCATCTGGATGGCGGCGGCCGAGGCGATGGCGGCGATGCACGCCCTCGTGCCGCAGGAGGTCGGCCTTGGCGACTACGGCAAGCCGGGCAACTATTTCGAGCGGCAGATCAGCCGCTGGGACCGGCAGTATCGCCAGTCGGAGCTGGCGCCCATCCCCGCCATCGAGGTGCTGTTCGACTGGCTGAGCGCCAACCAGCCGACGGACGACGGGCGCGTGTCGCTGTGCCACGGCGATTTCCGGCTCGGCAACCTGATGTTCCACCCAAGCGAGCCGAAGGTGGTGGCGATCCTCGACTGGGAGTTGTCGACGCTCGGCCATCCGCTCGCCGATCTCGGCTTCTGCTGCATGCCCTGGTACACCGCGCCGGAGGAATATGGCGGGCTGCTGGGCATCGACCTTGCCGCGATGCAGTTGCCGCGCGAAGACGCGTTCGTCGCCCGCTACATGCAGGCGGCGCCCGGCTCGCCCCCGCTGCTGCCCTTCCACAAGGCCTTCGCGCTCTACCGCTTCGCCGTCATCTTCGTCGGCATCGCCGAGCGGGCGCGGCTCGGCAATGCCTCCGACCCGGAGGCGGCGAAGCTGGCGCCGCTCGCCGAGCGCTTCGCGCTCAGGGCACTTGAGATCGCCGAAGGGTGGCCGCACGCGCTGTGAGCCGCCCCGCCTCAGGAGGCGGCGGCGCGCAGGCTGGTCGGCGAGGCGGGATGCAGCCGGTTCCAGGCCCGGCGGAACTGGCGGGCGGAGGAAAAGCCGGCGCGCGCGGCGATCTCCTCCATGTCGAGCCGCGAGCCGAGCACCATCTCGCGTGCCAGCGCGATGCGCATGCGGTTGACGAAATCGGTGACGCTCAGCCCGGTATGCTCGTTGAACAGGCGCGAGAGGTTGCGCGGGCTGGTGGCGGCAAGGCGGGCGAGCGCGGCGACGGTCCAGGCGCGGGCCGGATCGCCGGCGACCGCGTCCTGCACCCGGTGGATGGCGGGATGGATGTGGTTGCGCCCTTCCAGCCAGGGCGAAAGCTGCGGATCGGCCCCGCCGCGCCGCAGATAGACGACGAGATACCGCGCGACCGCCAGCGCCACGTCGTGGCCGGCCTCGCGCGCGACGATGGCCAGCATGAGGTCGATGCCGGCGGTGATGCCGGCGCTGGTCAGCCGCTCGCCGTCCTCCACGAACAGGCGGTTGTCGCGCACCCGCGCGGTGGGCGCGGCGCGGCGCAGGTCCTCGATCGCCGCGTGATGGGTGGTGCATTCGCACCCTTCCAGCAGGCCGGCACGGGCGGCGAGCAGCGCGCCGGAACAGATCGTCACCAGCCGGATGCCGAGGCGCACCACCCGGCGCAGCCAGTCGGCGATCTCCGCTTCCAGCGGCGCGTCGTCCTTGCGCGTGTCGGCCTCGCTGCCGAGCGGCCTGTCGGCGGCGCCCGAGACCACCACCATCGCCCCGTCGGGAAGGGCGGCGGGCAGCGGCGCGATGCCGGCAACGGCAAGGCCGACGGAACTGGTGACACTCGTCGCCGGGCCGACATAGGTCACATCGAAGCATAGCTGCGCCTGCTCCATGTTGGCCTTGCGCAGCACCTCGACCGGGCCGGCAATGTCGAGCAGCAGCGCGCGCGGCGGAACCACCACGAAGACGGGTATGGTCCGCACGCGCGCTGCCTCGTTCATGCGGCGAGCCTACCGTCCGTGGCGGCGGCCAGCGCCTCCTCCACCGTGGCGATGCGGGCGAAGCGGCCGGCAAGCACCAGCTCGCTGCGGGCGCGGATCTCGGCGGCGCTCCACTCGCGCCCCGCCGCATCGACCATCGGGAAGGTCAGCGTAGCCTCGCCGACGAAATCGACCTCGTATCCGAGATCCGAGGCATGGCGCGTCGTCGTCTCGCAGCACTGCTCGGTGCGGATGCCCGAGACGATCAGCCGCCGGATGCCGCGCTCGGTCAACCAGACATCGAGGCCGCTGCCGACCAGCGCGCTGTGGCGTCGCTTGCGGAAGACCGCGTCGGCGGCAAGGCGCAGCGGGGAAAGCGGCACGACGAAGCCGGAGCCTTCCGAAAACGGGCCGGTCTCTTCCACATGGAAGATCTGCACCAGCGGAATGCCGGCGGCGGCGGCACCGTCGATCAGCGCCTGCTGGCGCTCCAGATAGAGGCCGAGCCCTTCCTCGCGGAAGTAGGGCCGGTGGCGGAAGGACTCCTGGACGTCGACGACGATGAGGGCGGTATCTGCGGACATTTCCGGTATCTCCTGACGAGGGACAGTATCCGCAGGATAGCGCCGCCTTCAAAGGGCGAAATGCACGCTCCGGACGGATGAGGGACAATTCACGCCAAAACTGTCGCCCAAGGTGCGTGAGAAATGCTCCTTGCCGGCTGAGATCGCTTCAGTTTCCTCCACGGTGGTTCGCCCTGTAGTCTTCCTGCCGGGCTGGCGAACACGGCAGGGGCGCGCAATGACGGACGGACTGGTTCTTCCCGGCATCGGCGGATCGGGCGAGGCGCATTGGCAGAGCCTGTGGGAAGCGGAGGATGCCGGGCTAAGGCGATTTGCCCCGACCGACTGGGACCGGCCGGAACTTGCCGAGTGGACGGGCGCGCTGGAGCGGGCGCTCGCCGGCTTTTCCCGTCCGCCGCTGCTGATCGCCCACAGCCTCGCCTGCCTGCTGGTCGCCCATGCGGGGGAACGGCTTGTCGGTCGCGTGCGCGGGGCGTTCCTGGTGGCGGTGCCGGACCCGGAGGGACCGGCCTTTCCGGGCGAGGCAGCGAGCTTTCGCGATGTGCCGGCGCGGGCGCTGCCGTTCCCGGCGCTGATTGTCGCCAGCAGCGACGATCCCTACGGCACGCCGGAGCATGCCCGCCGGCGGGCGCGGGACTGGGGGGCCGGGCTCGTCGAGATCGGCGCAAGGGGCCACATCAACGGGGCGAGCGGTCTGGGCGCCTGGGCCGAGGGGCGAAGGCTTTTCGACGCCTTCGCCGCAGGCGCGCGGGGCTGAGATGGGGCGCCGAGATCGGCCTTGCCGAGTTGCTCCTGCTACTGGCAGCCGGGCTTGTCGGCGGCGCCTGCAACGCCATCGCCGGCGGGGGCACCTTCTTCACCTTTCCCGCGCTGCTGCATGTCGGCGTGCCGCCGGTCGCCGCCAATGCCGCCAGCGCGATCTCGATCTGGCCGGGTCATGCCACGAGCCTGCTGGGATATCGCGAGGAGCTCCGCCTTCCCAGTCGGCGCGGCTGAAGGCCAGCGCCCCCGTCTTCATCCTCGGCGGCATCGTCGGCGCGGCGCTGCCGGCGGCGACCAGCAACGCGGTCTTCCGGCAATTGATCCCTGGCTGCTGCTCGCGGCAACGCTGCTCTTCGCCGCCGGACCGAGGCTGCGCGCCTGGGTGAGCGCGCCTCGCGGCGGTGAACTGCCGAGAGCCGCTCTGCTCGTCATCGATTTCGCGGTCACCGTCTATGGCGGCTATTTCGGCGCCGGGCTCGGCATCCTGCTGATGGCAGCGCTGGCCTGCATCCTGCTGATCTATCTTGTGCTGGGCTGCGTGATTGCTCCCCAGGCGAACCGGCAGTCCGGCTAACCGGCACCCTCCCAGCACATCTTGGAAGGCCTGGGGGCAGGTCACACGGCGGCCCCGAGCCCTATTTCTTCAGCTTTGCTTGTTCCAGAGACCAGTATTCCATGTCGAAGAGATCGGCCGTCGACAGCGGCGTAAATCGGCCATAGGCTTCCGACGCTTGGATGACCCGTGCCGTCTGCGACGCGAGATCGGCAACGATCCTCGCCTCGGCATCACTGCCCCCGACACCGAACAGTCCCATGCCCCGCACCAGGATCACCCGCGGCAGCGGGTCAAGCATCGTCTTCGGCTCGCTGGCCTGCGCCGCATGGTGCTCGAAGTAGCGCTCATAACGCCCGGCGAAATCCGCAAGGGCGGCGTCCAGTTCGGCCGCGCTTTCCGTGCCGTCCAGAACCAGAGGGAACGGCTTGACCCTGATGACATGGTCCGGGGTGATCGTGCCCCGACCGGTGATCTCCACCAGGTCCGGTATTTGCAGGAGAGTGTCGATTGCCGCATCCGCGCGAAAATCGAGCGCAACGCCCGAGGCAAAGGCTGGCCCGGCAGCCCGGATGCGCTCCGACAGAAGATCGCGAAAGGCCCGGCTTCCGGCGGTGTCGCCAAGCGGGGCAAGCGGGGGAACGAGACGCACCCCGTGCTCGGCCAGATGCGCCTCCGCCATGTTCACGAACTCGATCATCCGATCATAGGACTGGCGCGCCGTCTCGCCGAACGTGAAAAGACCGTGATTGACCAGCCAAAGCCCCTCGCAGTCAGGATTTTCGTCGAAGATCCGCGCTGCCTCGATGGAGAGGTCGTAGCCAGGCATCACATAGGGCACGATGGCAAGGCGCCGGCCATAGAGGCGCCGACCGATTGCTGCTGCATCAGGCTGGTTCACAAGGGCCAGCACTGCCGCCGCATGGGAATGGTCGACATATTTTGCCGGCAGGAACGCATGAAGCAGGGTTTCGATGGATGGGTTAGGTGACGCTGGATCGAGCAGATGAGCCCGCAGCAACGCCACCATTTGCGGATCGGACAGGGCAGCCCCCGACCGCGCCTCGCACAGTGGAGCCAGTTCGAGCGCGGGAAGACCGGGAGCCTTGATCGTCCCCAGGTCCCAGCCGCTGCCCTTCACATGCAGGACGGGCCTGAGCTCGCCGTCGGCCATGCGTCGCCGCGTCTTGACCGAGGTGTTGCCTCCGCCATGCAGCACGAGATCGGTCTCGCCGCCGATCAGCCGCGACGTGTAGATGCGCAGGGCCAGGTCGCGCTCGGCCTCCTCCTCCCCGGCTCCGCGCAACCAGGCTGCCGCCTCGTCGTCATTCCACTTGTTGATCATCCGCACGTCATCCATCGCCTCAAACCTGCTCGTTCACCAGATCCGACATCACCAGTCGATAGATGTCCTTGGTGCGCGGTCCGGTCATGATGTCCTCCAGCAGCGCCACGGTCGTCTTGTAGTGCTCGGTGCGACGGTGATCGTCGACGCTCTCGGCGCTGCGGAAGATCTCGACGATGGTGAACCGCGTCTCTTCCTCCGGATCCTGGAGCACGTCGAAACGCAGGTTCCCCGGCTCCCGGATCGTGCCCTCGTAGTTAATCCGGAAGGCATCGAGGAAATCCTCGATGCGATCCGGCTTCACCTGGATGTGAACCAATTGAACGAACATCTGCAGGCTCACTCCACGCCGACCTTACCGAACTTCACATTCAACTCGTGACGCTCCGTCCAGCTCTCCGGAACCGGCGCTCCGGTGTTGCTGAACCATTCCTGGACGGGAATGCCGGAGACGAGCGCGACATTGCCCCAGGGCATCCAGGCGCCGGTGCGCACGATGTATTTCGCACCGCGATAACCATCCTCGTGGAACCAACTGTTGGGACGGGTGCTGGCCTTGGCGTCGGGGAAGACCTCGGCGACGCCGTTCCAGGCGTTCGGGTTGTTCTCCTTGGCGTCCTCGATCATGTGGTATTCTTCCACCCACATTTCCTGGCGGATCGCCCGCAGCACGGTAACCAGATCCGGCACGCCGGGGCACAGGGCCAGATCGATGACCCGGTCGTCATAGGCCATGGGGTAACCGGCATCGGTGACGAGCAGAATGTCGTCATGGCCCATCTCGGAGATGGCCCGGCTCAGTTTCACGTTAAGAATTCCATTCCGCCGCATGGCGTTGTCCTTTCGTTTGGGAAGGTCGTTGGTTCAGGCGTGTCCCTGAACGATGAGAGAGATGATTTCGTCCTGGGAGGTGGTTGCCATGTCGCGCATGCCGGCCATCATACCCAGATGCAGGATGGCCACCCGGTCGCAGACCTTGCGCACATGGCCGAGGTCGTGACTGACCATGATGATGCCGATGCCCTTGTCGGCGAGTTCCCGCACGACGGAGAGGACCTCGTCCCTGGCGCTCGGGCTGAGCGCCGATGTTGGCTCGTCGAGGATGATATAGCGGCTGCCGAAGGCGGTGGTCCGCGCCAGCGCCGACACCTGCCGCTGGCCACCCGACAGGTGGCCGGACGGCGTGCGGACATCGAAGGGGCGCACGGAGAAGCTGTTGACGATCTCCTGGGCTCGCTTTCGCATCTCGCCGTATTTCAGGAAGCCGAAGCGGTTGGTGATCTCGCGGCCGAGGAAGATGTTGTGCACCACCGGCATGTCGTCGAACAACGCAAGATCCTGGTACAGCATCGCAATGCCGGTATCTCGCGCCTCCGACGAACTTGAAAACGAACAGAGCTCGCCGTCCACTTCGATAGTGCCCGTGTCTGGCGTCACCGCGCCTGCCAGCACCTTCATCAAGGTGGACTTGCCCGCGCCGTTGTCTCCCAGCAGCCCGACCACCTCGCCGGCTTTCACTTCCAGATCGATGTTCTCAATCGCTTTCACCGGCCCGTAGGATTTGGAAATTCCGCGCAGAACCACGCTCATGTCATGCCATCCAGTCTTCGCAGATATCTTGGAGGCGGGGGCCACATCGCGGCCCCCGCAACATGGGAGGCTCAGCGGTCGAGCTGGCCGGAATAGCGGAAAGCATGCGCAGTTTCCGCGTCGATCGCCTCGCTCGACATCTTGTAGTCCAGCGGCTTGATCGTCGCGGCCAGGACGACCGGCACCGGGTCACCCTGCGCGTGGGCCCGGATGGCTTCCGCGACCGCGACGCCCCAGTCGTCATTGACGCGGAACGCCGTCACCTTCAGGCCGCCTTCCTTGATCGACTTCAGTTCGTCGGCGCCGCCGCCCCAGCCGTTGATGATGACGTCATCCAGAACGCCGCGCTCGGTCGCGGCCGCCAGCACGCCAAGCGCCACGGCGGTGTTGCCCGCGTGCAGCATCCGGATGTCGGGATGGCGGCTCAACAGCGCGTTGGCTCCGCTGAAGGCGAGCTCGCGGTCGCCGTTCGCCTCGAACTCGCCGACCAGTTCCATGTTGGAGTTCTTGGTAACGCAGTCGGCGAAATGGTCCGACCGCTGGCTGTCGATGAGGCCGGGAATGTAGCGCACGAGTGCGAACTTGCCCTCGCCGCCGGTCTCTCCGATCACCCACTGACACAGAGCCTCGGCGCCGATCGTATGGTCGAAACCGACATGGGTAATCGGTTGCTTGTCGGTGCCGTAGGTTTCCACGAAAGGATTGACGACGTTCATCACCAGCGTGGGCAGGGTCTCGGCAAGGCGGGAGATGTTCGACTTCTGCACCTGATACTCGGACGGGCCGATCACGACATAGTCGAAGTTGCCGGCCAGAACCTGCTCGACCTGTGCACCCTGCCGGTCGTGCTCGTCCGGCTTGATCATGAACTCGGTGATCTCGAAGGGCACGCCGAGTTCTTCAAGGCGCTTGCGGGTCGAGATATTGAGACGGGCCCAGGCGTCCGAGGTTTCAAGGCTCGGGAACATCAAGGCGATGCGCAGCGGCTTGTCGAACGTCTTGGTGCTGGCAACCGGCTCGGCAACCACCGACTTCATGAACTCGTCCATGGCCGCCCGTTCGGCCGGCACCATTTCGTGCAGCTCGGGGAGCAGGAAGTAGCCGCGCTCCTTGGCGCCTGCCGGCACCTCCTGGGCCGCAAGCGGCAAGGACAGGGCAAGGGTTGCGGCTCCGGTCAGCAGGATTGTTCTTGCAAGGGTCTTCTTGGTCATTTCGTCTCCTCCACTTTGGTTTTTTTGGTATTTGGGTAAATCTATTCCTCGCTGCGGCTGTTGCTGCGGGAGTAGAGGCCGATGGTGATCAGGATGACGGCGCCGGCGGCCACGTGTTGCCAGAAGGCCTCGAAGCCGAGCATCACCACGGCATTGGTGATGGTGGCGAGCAACCACGCCCCGAGCAGCGTGCCGATGATCGAGCCGCGTCCGCCGAACAGGTTGGTGCCGCCGACGATCACCGCCGCGACCGTGTTCAGCAGGATTGTCACCGCACCCGAGGCGACGACCGCATCGAGACGACCGGTCAGGATGATGCCGCCAAGCGCCGCGATCAGGCCCATGAACACATAGACGCCAACCCGGTAGTTGAGGACGCTGATGCCGAGCCGCCGGGCCGCGATCGGGTTGCCGCCGACCGCATGCAGCCGGGCGCCGATCTTGTGATAGGCAAAGATGCAATGCGCCGCGACGATGAAGGTGAGCGCGATAATCAGCGGCATCGGGATTCCGAGCAGCCGCCCGCGTCCGAGCCAGGTGACGAATTCCGGAAAGCCGAAGAAGACGCCGCCGCCGGCATAGACCAGCGCAAGCCCGCGGAACACGAGCTCCGTCGAAAGCGTGACGATGAAGTCCGGCATCCGCAGCTTGGTGATCAGCAGACCGTTGATCAGGCCGCAAAGCCCTCCCGTCGCGAAACCGACAAGCACCGCGAGCCAGAGCGGCAGGCCGAAATCCTTAAGGGCGGCCGCAAAGGCAACGCTGGACAGCGTCAGAATCGCGCCGATCGACAGATCGATGCCACGGGCGGTGATGACGGCCGTCATACCGATGCCCAGCAACATGATCAGCGACGCGTCGAGGGAGATCGCCCGCATGTTGCCGACGGAAAAGAAGCTCGGCGTGGTGAAGGCCATGATCAGGGCAATGATGCCCAGCATCACCGCCGGCGCAGCCAGCGGGACCTTCGTGGGGCCGAAGAGCGGGGGCAGGTTGCCGCGCCAGTTCGAGGTTTCGAGCACCTGGCGCTGCCGCGCAGCCGGGCCATCGTCTTGTACGAGTGCCAATATTCCCTCCCAGAAATATGTTCATTTGTTTTTTGTTGGATCAATTGAACACACAGCTTGGAAAGAGTGTCAAGCGCCTCGTTTTACCTCCGCGCCATCGGCACCTGCGCGCGCAGCCGCACGCCCTGCCAGGCAGGGGGCGGGAAGGTCGGAAAACAGGCGGGAAGAAGCGCGCGGATCACCCCACCAGAGCGTGGGCGGTCTGCTCGTCAGTGATGAAGATATTGATGAAATCGCCCTGCAGGGCCGCCCGTATCGCGGGTACCTTATCGAGGCCACCGGAGGCGGCGATCATCCGCGGAGCCTCGCGGTAGCTCTCCAGCGGCAAGCCGATCACCCGTTCGTGCAATGGCAGGTCGATCTCCTTGCCCTCAGCATCGAAGAACCGGCAAAGAACGTCGCCGATCGCGCCGCTCCGGCGCATCGCCTCAATCTCTGCGGGGTGGACATAACCGCGGCGGATGACGCTGGCGGTCTCGTCAACCGCGCCAATGCCGACCAGCGCGAAATCGGCCTTCAGCGCCATCTGCAATGTGTTGCGCACGCTGGCGTCGCGCAGCATCGCCTTGGCGATCTGGGCATCCTCCACCACCAGCGGCGCCGGCACGAGGAACATCTTGCAATCGGCGCTGACCACACGAAGCCCGTCGACATAGGCCTGAACACCGCCGGTCATGCCGACAAGGTCGATCCGGCGATCGTTCACCAGATGCCCCAGGCGGCGGATCGCCGCGCCGACCATTTCCCCCCAGCCGACCGCCAGAAGCCCGCCTTCATCCAGGCGCTGCATGAGGAACTGGGCCGCGGCCTGGCCAAGTCTTTCGCTGCGCGGCTCCCCCGGTAGATGCGGGATAACTCGCACTTCCTCCAGCTTGAACCGGTCCTGCAAGCGACGCTCGATCTCCAGGCATCCCTGCAAGGCGGAGTTGATCCGCACCTCCAGCATGCCGCTGCGGCGACCGTTCTCAAGCATTCGGGAGACCTTGATACGCGGCAGACCCAGCTTTTCGCCAATCGCCTGTTGGGTCAGCCCATCATGGTAGTAATACCAGGCCACACGGGCCAGCAGCGCGTCTTCCTCGGAAATGATCGGCGTCTCGAATGCAGTCATGGACGATCTCTCAGGCACGCGCCAAGACGTCGGCCCCGTCTGACGCAGGGGCCTCCGCGTGAAAACGCGACGGCATTACGAATCAGGCTCCGCCAAACTTCAAGCCGAAACCGGCCAACCTTGGTCCAGCGCGTTTGCCCCAGGACCGACGACCCGGTCAAGGCAAAAAGCGGGACGCGGCGCTTGACGAGTCCCAACGGGAATGTTCATATGTTTTACATAAACACAAATGATCTATTCGTAAAGCGATCCGGCATCCGCTGCCGCACCTCGAAGGAGGCGGTGGACAGCCAGACGTTCCCCCGGAGAGGAAACCATGACCACCGCAACCACCCTGCGCGCGCCCGCCCACGCTTTCAACATGCAACTGATTGGCCACTGCACCCAGGGAGGGAGATCCGACGGTACGCAGATCATGGTGCGCGACGGCTACGCCTATGTGGCCCACATCTTCTCGAAGGGCTTCAGCGTGATCGACGTTCGCGATTCCGCCCGCCCTCGCACGGTGAACTATATCCCCTCCCCTGCCAATACCTGGTCGCTGCATCTTCAGGTGCATGACAACCTCCTGCTGACGGTTCACGCGCAGGACCAGTTTGCCAAGCCGGAGAGCGACGACGAGCGCAACTACTACAAGGCAGATACTAGCGATATCTCCAAGGCGATGCAGTCGGCGGACCGCAACCACTCCGCCGGCATGGCCGTCTACGACTTGACCGATCCCGTAAACCCGCGACAGATCGGCTTCATGCCGGTCAATGGCGTTGGCCTCCATCGCATCTGGTATGCGGGCGGGCGCTGGGCCTATGCGTCCGCGCAGATCGAGGGGTTCACCGACTTCATTCTCGTGACCATCGACATGTCCGATCCCACAAGACCGGAGATCGTCGGCCGCTTCTGGCTGCCGGGAATGAACGTCGCTGCCGACGAGGTGCCGGACTGGCCGCTTGCGGAGGGGCGCTACAGCCTGCACCACCCGATCGTCCATGGCGACACCGCCTATTGCGGCTGGCGCGATGCCTGCCTCGTCGTGGTCGATGTGAAGGACCGCGCGGCTCCCAGGATGATTGCGCATCGCAACTGGGCGCCGCCCTTTGGCGGCGGCACCCACAACTGCCTGCCTCTGCCGGATCGCGACCTGCTGATCGTGGTCGACGAGACGGTCCTCGACAACGAGGAGGACGGCGACAAGCCGATCTGGGTCTTCGATATCCGCAACCCCGCCAATCCGGTCTCCATCGCCACCTTCCCCAAGCCCAACGACCGCGACTACAAGGCCGTCGGCGGCCATTTCGGACCGCACAACGTGCATGAAAACCGGCCGGGCAGCTTCGTCAGCTCGACGCTAATCTTCTCCACCTGGCAGAACGCCGGCCTGAGGGTCCACGACATTTCCAACCCCTACGCCCCCCGTGAAGTCGGCGCGCTCGTGCCCCAGGCGCCGACACATCATGTCGACCACCGTCCGGGCCGGCCGCTGGTTATCAACACCACCGACGTCTTCGTGGACTCTGCGGGCCTTGTCTATTTTACTGATTTCAGCGGCGGCGGCCTGCACATCGCCGAGTTCAACGGCTGAGACCGGCCGGCACACGCGACGAGGAGAGCTCAATGCCGCAATACTATCTCGCCATAGATGCCGGCACCGGCAGCGGTCGGGCGGTGGTCTTCGACGACGCCGGCCGGCAGTGCGGGCTCAGCCAGGAAGAGTGGGCCCATATCAGCGAGGCCGGCGTCCCCGGCTCGATGAGTTTCGACTGTGCGGGGAACTGGCGGCTTCTCGCCCGCTGCATCCGCCGCGCCATCGCCAGTGCCGGCATCCGCGCGGATGAGATCGCGGCGATCAGCTCGACATCGATGCGCGAGGGCATTGTCGTCTACGACGCGGCAGGAAACGAGCTGTGGGCCTGTGCCAATGTGGACGGACGGGCGACCGCCGAAGTCGCCGACCTGAAAGCGCGGGACGAGGAACTGGAAGCGCATTTCTACCGCGTCAGCGGCCAGACCTTCGCGCTCGGGGTCTGGCCACGGCTGAAATGGCTGCGCCGGAACCGCCCCGGCATCTTCGAGAAAGCAGCCAGACTGTCGATGATCAACGACTGGGTCGCCGCCCGCTTGAGCGGCGAGATCGTGGTCGAACCCTCCAACGCGGGAACCACAGGGCTGCTGGACCCCGGCGCGCGGCAATGGTCGGACGCGCTGATTGACAGGGCCCAGTTGCCGCGCGAGCTGTTTCCGCGCGTCGTCGAGCCCGGTTCGGCGATCGGCGGCGTGACGGCGAAGGCCGCCGAGGAAACCGGGTTGAAGCCCGGCACCCCGGTGATCTGCGGCGGCGGCGATGTGCAGATGGGAACGCTGGGGCTTGGCGTCACCCGCGATGGTGATGCCGCAATTCTCGGCGGCACGTTCTGGCAACAGGTGATCAACATCCCGACGGGCCGCACCGACGACACGAGGCGGGTGCGTATCAATCCGCACGTGGTTGCCGGGCTGAACCAGGCGGAGTGCATCTCCTTTTTCGTCGGCCTGACCATGCGCTGGTTCCGCGACACGTTCTGCGGCGAGGAGAAGGAAGAGGCCGCCCGGCGCGGTATGGACGTCTATGCCCTGCTGGAGGAAATGGCCGCCAGGATTCCGCCTGGCAGCAACGGGATCATCCCGGTTTTTTCCGATGCGATGGATTTCGGGCACTGGTACCACGCGGCGCCCTCCTTCCTGAACATGTCGATCGAGCCGGGGCACACCACCAGGGCGAGCCTGTTCCGTGCGCTGGAGGAGAATGCCGCAATCGTCTCCAGCATCAATCTGGAACGGGTGATGAGCTTCTCCAAGGTCCGCATCGACAAGCCGGTGGTGTTCGCCGGTGGCGCGTCCAAGGGCGCGCTATGGGCGCAGATCCTGGCCGACGTTCTGGGTCGCGAGGTCGCCATCCCCAGGGTGCGTGAAGCGACCGCCTTGGGGTGTGCCGCGGTCGCAGCCTTCGGCATCGGAAATTTCTCGTCTCTGGCAGAGGCCGGATCGGAAATGTCCGAGGTGGAGCGCATTGTCACGCCCAACCCCACGATGGCGGAGACCTATCTCGCGGCACGGGAGCGCTGGGAACGCGCTTACCCCCAGCAAAAGGCCCTGACCGACGCAGGCGTGACCTCCGCCATGTGGCGCGCGCCGGGCGTCTGACTGTAAAAGCTATGAAGGTTGCCCGGGGTAGGGTCGCTTGCCCCGCCCCGGCCACGGATGACCGGACTGGGACGCGGCACTCACAGCGACCGCGAGCAGGGCTGGAACTACCTGCATGTCTGCGTCGATGACGCCAGGCGTCTAGCCTATTGCGAGATTGTGCCCAGCGCGACCCCAGCACCTTATTGACGCGTGCCCTCGCCTGGCTGCCCGGCACGGCGTGCAGGCCAGTGCATGATGACCGACAATTGCTCTTGGAAAGACAAGTGGTGGTAGCGGAGGAGGGACTCGAACCCCCGACACGCGGATTATGATTCCGCTGCTCTAACCAACTGAGCTACTCCGCCAGACCGGCAGCGGGCAGCAAGGCCCGCGCGAGTGAGCCCGCATATAGTCGGCGCCGCGCCCGACTGTCAAGAGAAGAGCGGCCGGACAAGTCGGCTTTTCCCAACGCAGTTTCGCATCCCGCCAAGACCCTGGCGCCAGAGCCGCTGATGACGCGAAAACACCCGTGACCGAGTTGCCGCAGACCGGCTTGCACCGCCCGTCGGCAATGCCATCGGCCGGCTGCCTCCAGCACGAGATGGTCCGAAGCGACGGTCAAGCGCATGACGGGCCGGAACGGCGGAGCCAGTACACCGCCAGACGGCAGAGCGGCCTGGCCCGACAACCGCGCGGAAAGTTGCGAAGGGCCCGCAGAGGTGCGAAGCGGATCTCGATCCCGAACGCCCGCTTCCCCTGCCCGGCTCAAGCGCGTTCCCCTCGCCGGCGAATTGGGCTAGAGCAGGGGCACGGCGACGGTCGGCCAGCACGCAAGGCAGGTCTTGCGGCAGGAGAAATCACACGCCGGCGACACGCGGACACGGCGAACAAGACGGGCAAGATGGCGGGCCAGAACGACAGCGAGACGGGTAGCAGCACCGACGGCGGCAGCGGGCTCGGCTCGCTCTTCGCCTTCCTGATCCGCGACGGCAATCTGATGCGCTCGCCCGTGCTCGCCTATGCGGTGCTGGCCAGCGTCACCCGCTCGGGCATGATCTACGCCATCAACACGCTGGCGGGGGCTGCCGCCATTGCCACGGGCGACGTCCTGCTGCTGCTCGCCGCCATCGCCTCGACGCTGACCTTCTCGCACCTCGCACGGGTCGCCAGCTTCCGCCTCGTCGAGACGACGAAGCGGCGGCTGCGCACCGAGTTGAGCCGGCGGCTGCTGGAGGCGCGTGCCGATTTCCTGTCACGCCGCGACCACGGCAAGGTCTATTCGATCGTCACCCACGAGGTGAACCAGATCTCCTATGCATCGGTGAACTTCATCCAGTCGCTGGAAGCGGCGCTGGTGATCGCTTTCTGCATCCCCTACATCTTCTATCTGTCCTGGCCGAGCGGCGTGGCGACACTCGGTGCCGTGGTGCTCGGCGCCATCGGCTACCTGCTGGCGCAGACGCCCGCGCAGGCGAGCGCCGAGCGGGCCTCGCGGACGGAATGGACCTTCTTCGACCGGGTCAACGACGTGTTGCGCGGCTACAAGGAGCTGCGGCTGCGGCGCGCCCGGCGCGACGGACTGCAGGCCGACATCCTGGATGCGGCGAGCCGCGAACGCGAGTTGAAGGTCACCGCCGAGCGCTTCTTCAGCCTCGGCCAGACGGTCGCCCAGGGCGCGATGATGGGCCTCCTGTGCCTGATCGTCGTCGGTCTGCCGCTTCTCGCCGGCACGCCGACCGAAACCGTGCTGCAGGTGCTGACCGTCGTGCTGCTGACCTACGGACCGGTGGAAACGGTGATGGGCAATCTTGCGTCCTTCTCGCGCGCCGCCGTCGCCCGTCGCCTGATCGCCGGGTTGGAAAAGGACCTGATCGCCGAGGCGGAGGTCGACGCGGGCACCGCGCCAGACAGTCCGACCCCGGCGTTTTCGCGGATCGAACTGCGCGGCGTGACGGCGACCCTGTCGGAAACCCCGCCGCAGAGCGCCGGCGCGCCGGCCGACGACGAACGCTTCACCGTCGGCCCGCTCGACCTGGTGCTGACGCCCGGCGAGGTCGTGTTCATCAGCGGCGGCAACGGCGCGGGCAAGTCGACGCTGATCTCGCTGCTGACCGGCCTGCGCCGGCCCGAAAGCGGCGAGATCCTGCTCGACGGAAAACCGGTGTCGGTTGCCGGCCTGCAGGACTATCGGGACCTGTTCAGCGCCGTGTTCAGCGAATTCCACCTCTTCGCCCGCCTTTATGGCCTCGACGCGGTGGAGCAGGCCAAGGTCCCGCCGCATCTCGCGGAGCTCGACCTCGCCCACCGGGTGCGGATACAGGACGGCGCGTTCTCGACCCTGGCGCTTTCGACGGGCCAGAAGCGACGGCTGGCGCTGTCTGTCGCGCTTGCCGAGGCACGGCCGATCATCGTGCTCGACGAGTTCGCCGCCGATCAGGACCCCGTTCGCCGCAAGCTCTTCTACGAGGTCCTCGTGCCGCAGATGGCCCGCGACGGCCACCTGGTCATCGCAGTCACCCATGACGAGCACTGCTTCGACAAATGCGACCGGCTGATCCGGATGGAAGCCGGCCGCATCGTGTCGGACACGCGCATGCCCGGCGCGGCACACGCGATGGCGGATGCCGCGGCCAGCGCCTGATCCTCAGGCCTTCACCCGCGCGTTCTGCGGATCGTAGAGGGCACCGAGTTCGATCCGGGCCGGCACCCGCTCATTGGCGACGACGAGCTCGTAGCTGCCGGCGCGCAAGTACGCCTCGTCCACTCCCTCCGCCCGGCGCACATAGCCGTAGCCGATGGGCCGATCCACCGTGTAGCCAAAGCCTCCGCTAGAAAGATAGCCGGCAAACTCACCATCACGCAGGATCGTCTCGCGGCCAAGCAGCACCACGCCCCGGTCCTCCACGGTGAAGCAGGCGAGCTGCTTGCGCAGCGGCGCGGCCGCAATGCGCTCCACGGCCTTCCGGCCGAGAAAGGGAAGACCGGAGCGCAGTTTGACCGCCCAGCCAAGGCCCGCCTCGAACGGGCTGTCGTTCGGCGTGATGTCGGCGCCCCAGGCGCGATAGCCCTTCTCCAGCCGCAGGGATTCGATGGCGCGATAGCCGGCCGGACGGATGCCGTGCGGGGCACCCGCCTGCATCAGCGCGTCGAACACCGCGCCGGTGGCCGCGATCGGAACATGCAGTTCCCAGCCGAGTTCGCCAACATAGGTGACGCGCAAGGCCCGCACCGGATGTCCGGCGATCTCGATCACCCGCACATGGCCGAAGGGGAAGGCCTCGCCCGACACATCCGCCCCCGGCGCGACAGTGGCAAGCACATCGCGGGCCTTCGGACCCATCAGCGACAAGGTGCCATACTCCTCGGTCACATCGACAAGGGTCGCGTTGGAGCCGGTGCGCAGGTGCTCGGAGATCCAACCTCCGTCATGGGTGCGGAAGCCCGTTCCCGTGACGATGTAGAACAGGTCCTCGGCAAGACGCGCTACCGTCAAGTCGCACTCGATGCCGCCGCGGCTGTTGAGGAGCTGGGTATAGGTGAGCCGGCCGGCCGGCTTGCCGACTTTGTTGGCGCAGATGAACTCGAGCTGTTCCGCCGCATCCGGCCCGCGCAGCTCGAACTTGGCGAAGGACGACTGGTCGAACAGGCCGACGGCCTCGCGCACGGCCCGGTGCTCCTCGCCGACCGCGTCGAACCAGTTCTGCCGGCCCATCGAATAGACGTCGCGCGGCTCGTCGCCGGAACGGGCAAACCAGTTCGGCCGCTCCCAGCCCAGCTTGGAGCCGAACACCGCGCCCCGTGCCTTCAGCCTCTCATACAGCGGCGAGACGATGCGCGGCCGGCCGCTTTCGTATTCCTCGTGCGGGAAGACGATGGTGTAGTGCTTGCCATAGGCTTCCAGCGTGCGCTCGCAGACCCAGTCGCGGTCGCTGTGCAGGCCCGAGAAGCGGCGGATATCGACGCTCCACAGGTCGAGCGGCGCCTCGCCCTTCATCGCCCATTCGGCGAGCACCCAACCGGCACCGCCGCCCGAGGCGATACCGAAGGCGTTGAAGCCCGCGCCCACATACATGTTGGCGCATTCGGGCGCCGCGCCGAGAATGAAATTGCCGTCCGGCGTGAAGCTCTCCGGTCCGTTGATCATCTGCTTGACGCCGGTGCGTTCCAGCGCCGGGATCCGGTGGATCGAGTTGACCAGATGCTGCTCGAAGTGGTCCCAATCGTCCTCGAAGAGCTGGAACTGGAAGTCGTTCGGGACATCTCCGGTCGTCCAGGCGATGGGGTCCGGCTCGTAGCCGCCGAGCGCAAGGCCGCCCACCTCCTCCTTGAAATAGGTGCGCCGGTCCGGATCACGTACCGTCGGGGTGTTGGAGGTGATGCCCTCGATCGCCTCGGTGATGATGTATTGGTGCTTGACCGGCTGCAGCGGCACGTTGACGCCGGCCATGGCGCCGACCTGCCGCGCCCACTGGCCGGCGCAGTTGACCACCTTGTCGCAGGCGATGCGCCCCTGCGTCGTCTCCACATGGGTGATGCGGGACCCCTCCATGACAAACCCGGTAACCCGCCCGCCCTCGACGATCCGCACCCCGTGCATGCGTGCGCCCTTTGCCAGCGACTGGGTGATGTCGGAGGGGCTGGCCTGTCCGTCGGTCGGCAGGAATGTTGCCCCCACCAGGTCGTCGACACGCATCAAGGGCCACATCGCCTTCACCTCGTCCGACGACAGCAGATGCATTTCCATGCCGAAGCTGCGGGCGGTGGTGGCAAGGCGGCGATATTCGATCCAGCGGTCCTGGTTGCAGGCGAGCCGCAGACAGCCGGTCATCCGCCAGCCGGTCTCAAGACCCGTCTCGGCATCCAGCCGCTTGTAGAGGTCGACGGAGTATTTCAGCACCTGAGTGATCGAGGCGGAGGAGCGCAACTGCCCGACGAGACCGGCGGCATGCCAGGTCGAACCGCTGGTGAGCTTGCCCTGCTCGAGCAGCAGCACGTCGGCCTTGTGATCGCGGGCCAGATGATAGGCGGTCGAGCAGCCGATGATGCCGCCGCCGATGACGACGATCTGGGCCTGCTGAGGAAGCGACATGGAACTAACCCTTTCCGAAACGGAGGTGGTAGCTGGCGAGCGCCGCCTCGTAGGCGGCGAGCGTTTCTGCGGTGTAGGCGACATAGTCGACGCCGGGCGCGTCGAGATGGAGCTCGGAGACGAGGCTCCACAGAGTCTCGCGCAGCAGCGAGGCGACCTGCATCGCCGCATGGGCATGCAGGAAGGCCGCCTCCGCCGGCGCGTCGAGATAAGTTTCCAGCAGATCTGCGGTCTCCATCTGCGAGAAACCGGCATTGGAGGCGACGCCGGCGAGGTCGAACATCGCTGTGCCGAAACCCGCATATTCGAAATCGATCAGCCACAGACGGTTGCCGTCATCGATGAAGTTGGCCGGCAGCAGGTCGTGATGGCCGAAGATGATGGGCAGGGCGACCTGCGCCTGTTCCATCTCCTGCGCTACAGTGAGGAACTCCGGCAGGCGGCCCGCCATGCGCGAGTTGCCGGCGACCAGGGTGCGGGCATAGTCGCGGATCACATGGAAGACCCAGAAGATGAAGCCGGCCCCGCTGATCCTCGCCCCCATCCCGGTGTGGAAGCGGCGGATGAGCGCGGCGACATCGGCGCGACGGGCGCGCACGTCGGCGGGACCAAACGTGTGACCGTCGATGAACCGCGACACCATGATGCCGGGCTCGGCATGTACCAGTTCCGGCGCAAGGCCGAGCTCGACGGCAGCCCGCGTCACCATCGCCTCGCGTGCCCGCTCGACATGATGGAACGGGAAATCCTGGCCGAGACGCACGACGAAGGCTCCGCGTCCGTCGCGGACCAGAAAGCTGGCATTGGAGAGCCCGCCATGCAGCGGTTCGATCTCCGGTCGGCCGGACCAGACCGGCAGAGTCGCGATCCTGTCCCGCGTCGCGGCGGATCCGGGCGCATCGCTCATGCGCGTCCTCCTGCGGTATCGTTGAGGCCGAGGCGCTGGCGGCTCCGCTCGGCCGCGGCGGAGATCAGCCGGTCGGCGATGATGGCGATGAAGGCGACGGCAAGGCCCGCGACCAGGCCGCGCCCGGTATCGGCCTTGGTGAGCGCGATATAGACTTCCTGGCCAAGGTCACGCGTGCCGACAAGGGCAGTGATGACGAGCATCGACAGCGCCAGCATGATCGTCTGGTTGATGCCGAGCAGGATCTCCGGCAGGGCCAGCCGCAAGCGGACCTTGGTCATCAACTGCCAGGGGGTTGCCCCCGAGACGATGCCGGCCTCGACCAGTTGCGGGTTCACCTGGCGCAGCCCGTGCGCGGTGTAGCGGATCGCCGGCGCCACCGCATAGGCGACCACGGCGATCATCGCGGTGAAATCGCCGACCCGGAACAGCATCACCGCCGGCATCAGATAGACGAAGGAGGGCAGCGTCTGCAGCGTGTCGATGACGAGTTCGACCGCCTTCCACAGCCGCTCGCGGGTCGAGGCGAGAATGCCGACGGGAATGCCGATCATGCAGGCGATGACGACCGAGATGCCGCAGAGATAGACGGTCACCATCGCTTTTTCCCACTGGCCGGTGAAGGCGATCAGCGAGGCGAGCACGGTGACCAGAAGGGCGAGCCGCCAGCCGCCCAGCCGCCAGCCGAGCAGGCCCAGCAGCCCGGTCACGCCGAGCCAGGGCAAGCCGGCGAGAAAGCGTTTCACCGGCACCAGCACGTTGAGCAGCAGCGCGTTCTTCACCGCCTCGATCTGGTCGAAGAAATTGACGTTGATCCAGCCGACGATGTCGCTGCCCACCGACCCGGTGGAAAGCTGCAAGGCCTTCGGATAGGCCTGCACCGGCGCGGCAACGAGGCCGGCAAGGGCAGTGACGGCAACAAGCAGGCAGCCGGCAACCGTATAGGGATGGCGCGCGAGCAGGTTTTTGCGCCGTGCGCCTTCCGCCTCGTGCTCCGGGCGGCGGCCGGCGAAGGCCTGGCTCAGCCTGTCGAGTGCAATGGCAAGCACAACGATGGCAAGCCCCGCCTCGATGCCCGCCCCGATGTCGAGGCGCCGCAGGGCGGCCAGCACGTCGAAACCGAGCCCGCCCGCGCCGATCATCGAGGCGATGATGACCATGTTGAGCGACAGCATGATCACCTGGTTGACGCCGACCATCAGCCCCGGCCGGGCACTCGGCACAAGGATGCGCCAGGTCATCTGCCGCCGCGAGCAGCCGGTCATCCGGCCCAGTTCGTGCGCCTCTTCCGGAACGGCCCGCAAGGCAAGCAGGCTGATACGCGTCATCGGCGGCAGCGCATAGATGATGGTGGCGACGATCGCCGACGTCGGGCCGAAACCGAACAGGAACAGGATCGGCACCAGATAGGCGAAGACTGGCACGGTCTGCATCAGGTCGAGCACTGGCCGCAGCAAGCGCTCGAAGGTCCGCCAGCGAAAGGCGGCAAGCCCGAGCAGCAAGCCGCCGACGACCCCGATCGGCACCGCGATCAGGATCGAGGCGAGCGTCACCATCGCGCTGGTCCACTGGCCGAAGACGGCAAGGAAGGCGAAGCAGCCGCCGACCAGCAGGGCGAGCCGGCGCCCTCCGGCGAAATGTCCCATCAGCATGGCAATGCCGATCACCGCGATCCAGGACAGCGGCGGCAGCAGTTGCACGGCAGCGCTGCCGCGTCCGTCGAGGATGCCCGTCGACAGCAGTCCGAGAACCAGACGATAGGGCGCCTCGACCATGCCTGCGAGAAAGCGGGTGAACTCGGTGAAGGTGAACAGGCCGAAGCTCGCATCCTCGACCAGCCAGCGCATCGCATCGCCGATCCAGCGCTGCATCGGGATGCGCCAGGGGCGGGGGATGTCGAAGGCCCAACCGGCATAGGGCTTGCCGAACTGCCAGAGCAGCACGAAAGCGACAAGTCCGACACCCCAGATCGCCTGCCAGCGACGGCCCTCCCCGCCGTCCGCGCGGACGGAGACGACAGGTGCCACGGCGGAACGCGACAGGCCGGCGGTCTCGCTCATGCTCAGCCCTGCATCATGACGGTGGCGACCGCATCGCGGGACAGTCGGCCGATCGGACGGCCATCGCGCGTGCACACGCAAAGGTCCTGCGCCCCGCCGGCGAAGAGCGGGGCGGCATCGGCGATCGGCGTCCCGTCCTCGACGGTCGGCGCGCCGGCGGGAGCCGCTCCCGCCTCCATCAGGCTGCCGGCACGGATCACCTTGGCGCGGGCCACCCCACGGGTGAATTCGGCAACATAGGTATCCGCCGGCCGCAGCACGAGATCCTCCGGCGTGCCGACCTGCACCACCGCCCCATCCTTCATGATGGCGATGCGATCGGCCAGGCGGATTGCCTCGTCGAAATCATGGGTGATGAAGACGATGGTCTTGCGCAGCACCGACTGCAGGCGGATGAATTCGTCCTGCATCTCGCGCCGGATCAGGGGATCGAGCGCCGAAAAGGGCTCGTCGAGGAACCACAGTTCCGGCTCGACCGCGAGCGAGCGGGCGATGCCGACACGCTGCTGCTGGCCGCCGGACAGTTCGCGCGGAAAAAATCCCTCGCGCCCCTCCAACCCGACCAGCGAGATCATCTGCCGAGCGCGGGCCTCGCGGGCTGCCCTTGCCACGCCCTGAACCTCCAGTGGAAAAGCGACATTGCCGAGCACGGTGAGATGCGGCAGCAGCGCGAAATGCTGGAACACCATGCCCATGTGGTGACGGCGGATCTCGATCATCCGCTTGGGGCTCGCGGCAAGCAGGTTCTCGCCGTTGAACAGGATCTCGCCATGGGTTGGTTCGACCAGCCGCGACAGGCAGCGCACCAGCGTCGACTTGCCCGAGCCCGACAACCCCATGATCACGAAGATCTCGCCCTCGCGCACACCGAGATTGACGTTGCGCACCGCACCGACCACCCCGGCCCGCGCCAGCCGAGCACTGTCGGCCGCGTCCACGCCGTCGACGGGATAGCGCTCGGCCCCGTCGCCGAACAGTTTCCAGACGGACCGGCACTCGAGCTTTGCCGGGGGCTCCGCGGCCGCCAGGCTATCGCTTTGCTGCTGTGAAATGGTCAAGGTCGCTCTGCCTCGGCTTGCATGTCCGGTCGCCTCCACCGCCAGGACGGGCGAGCCGTCAGGCGACAGGCCGAAAAGAGGCTGCCGCCGCCCAGGGGATGGAAGACGGCGACAGCCAGTCGGGCAAGGGTGTTACTTGATCCACTCCGACCAGCGGCCGGTATTGGCTTCCATCCAGGCGGCGACCACGTCCTCGACGCTCTGTCCTTCGAGATCGACCTTGGTGATCATCCCGCCCATCTCGTCATTGTCGACGGAGAAGGCCGAAATCGCCTGGTGGGCACCGGGCCACTTGTCCTTCACGCCGGACCAGGCAACCTTCCAGATCGGCCCGCGCGGCTTGCCGCAGTCATAGGCCATGTCCGGGTTGGACCCCCAGGCGGGATCCTCGTAGCAGGCCTTTTCGTAGGCCGGGAACTCGACCCACTCGCCCTCGTATTTCTGCGGCGCCCAATGCGGCGCATAGACCCACAGGAGGATCGGCGCCTTGCGCTGATAGGCCGATTCCAACTCGGCGAAGAGCGCCGCGTCGGTGCCGGCATGCACCACCTCGAACGGCAGTTCGAGCGCCTCGACGCGCTCGTCGTCATAGCCGCCCCAGGTCACCGGCGCCCCCAGATAGCGGCCCTTCGGCGCTGTCTCCGCCGTCGAGAAGGCCTTGGCGCACGCTTCGCTCTTCAGCGCCTCCCAGTTCGGCAGGCCCGGGCAGAGCTCCTTCATGTAGCTCGGATACCACCACTCCTCGATCGCCAGCATGCCGCTGTCGCCGAGATTCTCGACCTGCCCGGTGGCGGTCGCCTCGTCCAGTGCATCGCGGCCGGTGGTCTCCCAGATCTCCATCGCCACATGCAGGTCGCCGGTCTTCAGGCCGGCGAACTGGGCGATGTAATCGGCCTGGACATACTCGACATTGTAGCCGGCCTTCTGCAGCACCTCGCCCATGATCCGGGTGGTGATCAACTGGCCGGTCCAGTCGTGCAGGGTGAGGCGGATGGGGTCGGTGCTTTCCGCGGCCTGCGCCGACGTCCCCGCAAGGACGGTTGCGGCCATCAGGGCGGACAGGATCGCTGCCGCCGGGCGGACATGTGTCATGGCTGGTTCCCTCTGTATGCGCTCTGGAGGCAGCGCCCGCCCTTGTCGGATCTCTTCGGCGCCGTCATAGGATCGTCACTCCCGCCGCCAACCCTGTCAATGGATTTGAGGGAATAAATTGGCAAGTTGCGCAATTTTTGTGGTGTTTTGAGATTCAATGCCTGTTATTACCACAGAAACCACGCAATAAACCAAATTCGCGAACTGCCGATGGTGCCATGGCTCTCAGCAAGCGTCAGACCCTGATCCTGGAACGCGCCCGCCGCACGGGCAGCGCCCGCATCGCCGATCTCGCCGCCGAGCTGGACGTCTCGCTGGAGACGATCCGACGCGACATCCGCTCGCTGGTGGAGACCGGCGAGGTCGTCAAGTCGCACGGACTGATCAGCCTGCCGCGCCAGGACATGGAAGCCCCGTTCGAGCGGCGGATGCGCGAGAATCTCGACGCCAAGATCCGCATCGCCCGCCATGTCGCCGCCGGCATCGCCGATGGCGACAGCGTCATGATGGACACCGGCACCACGACAAGCGTGCTGGCGCGCGAGCTGCGCGGCAAGACCGGCCTGACCATCGTTACCAACTCGTCCGATGTCGCCAGGACCCTGGCGACGGTCAACGGCAACAAGGTCTACATGGCCGGCGGCGAGCTTCACGGCGACAATGGCGCCGCCTTCGGCCGCTCGGCCATCGACTTCGTCTCCGCCTTTCGCGTCCGTCATGTGGTCATCTCCATCGCGGCCATCGATCCGGTGGGCGGCCTGATGGACTACCACCTTGCCGAGGCGGATTTCGCCCGTACCGTGCTCGGCTGCGGCGAGACGCGCACGGTCATCACCGACCACAGCAAGTTCAACCGGCGCGCCCTGGTGCGGGTTGCCGGCTTCCTGGATGTCGACCGGATCGTTACCGACAGGGCACCGCCGCCGGAAATTGCCGAGCGGCTGCTGGCCGCCGGAACCGCCCTGGAGATCGCCGCATAGCCCGGCTCCCCGCGCGGCCCTGCATTTGCCACGGAACTGCCGTTTGCCGTCGCCGGGATTCTCCATTAGGAACGGGCAACATCCTGCCCCTTCCATCCGGAGGCACTTTCCCATGGCCGACCTTATCGTCGATGGCGGACACCCGATCTCGGGCACCGTCATTCCGTCGGGCAACAAGAATGCCGTTCTGCCGATGCTCTGCGCCACCCTGCTCACCGACGAGCCGGTGACGCTGGAAAACGTTCCCGAGATCAGCGACGTCGCCAAGATCCTCGCCTATTTCGAGAGCATGGGGTCGACCGTTGCCCGCGCCGACGACGGGGCGACGCTGACCATCCGCCACGACTTCGACGCCTTCCGCAGCGGAGAGGCGGACCTGCCGCTCGGCATCCGCTCCGCCGTGCTGCTGCTGGCGCCGGTGATGGTGCGCACCGGCACCCTCACCTTCGACACCGACGCCAAGGGGTGTGCCCTCGGCCTGCGCGAGATCGATCCGCATCTGGAGATCATCGAGCAGTTCGGCGCCCGCATCGTCGCGACGCATCCCTATGACATCCGCCGCGAGGAGCCGCTCAAGGGCCAGGCGATCTGGGCCGACTATGCATCCGTGACCGCGACCGAGACCTTCGCGATGATCGCCGCCACGGCGGAAGGCTCCTCCGTGCTGATGAACGCGGCCTCCGAGCCGCATGTGCAGGCCTTGTGCGAGATGCTGCGCTCGATGGGCGCGAAGATCGACGGTCTCGGCACCTCGCGCCTCACCGTGACCGGCGTCGAGCGCCTGTCGGGAACCCGCGTGCGGGTGCCGGACGACCATCATGAAGTCGCGACCTTCCTCGCCATCGGCGGCGTCACCGGCGGCCGGGTCACGGTGAAGACCGACATCACCCCGCACATGACGCTGATCCTGCGCCAGTTCGCCAAGCTCGGACTGCAGTTTGAGACCACCGACGGCGCGATCACCGTGACCGGCTGGACCCGCGAAATCTCGCGGCCCTATACGCGTGAGATGCTGCCGAAGATCGAGGCCGCCCCCTGGCCCTATTTCCCGGCCGACCTGCTGCCGCAAGCCATCGGCGTCGCCGTCGGCTGCCGCAGCGAGATCATGTTCTGGAACAAGATCTACGAGGGTGCGCTGGCCTGGAGCTCGGAGCTGGCGAAATTCGGCGCCCGCGTGCATCTGTCCGATCCGCACCGGCTGATCGTCTTCGGCGGCAACAACCTGCGGCCGGCGGAAGTCGAGGCGCCCTACATCATCCGCGTGGTGCTTGGCCTGTTCCTGGCCGCGATCCAGGTCGAGGGCCAGTCGATCATCCGCAAGGCCGATCCGATCCGCCGCGCCCACCCCCGCTTCGTCGAGAAGCTGACGGAACTGGGCGCGCAAGTCCGCTGGGCCTGATATCTCACTTGCGCGAAAGCGACCACCCGTGTCGCTTTCGCGCGTCTGGACATCCTCCCCATCGCCGTTAGCCTGCAGGGGCCGAACACCGCGCGATCAGGGGGAACCGCTATGAAGCTTGCCGGCCTGGAGACCTTCATCGTCGGCAATCCGCCGCCCGGCTTTGGCGGGCGCTATTTCGTCTTCGTCAAGCTCACCACCGCCTGCGGCATTGTCGGCTATGGCGAGATCTATGCGGCGAGCTTCGGTCCCGAGGCGATGGCGTGCCTCGCCGAGGACGTCTTCACCCGCTACCTGGAGGGTAGCGACCCCTTCGCCGTCGAAGTGTTCTTCCGCAGGGCCTATGGCTCCGGGTTCACCCAGCGCCCGGACCCCACCATGTCGGGCGTTGTCAGCGGTCTCGAAATGGCGATGTGGGACATTATCGGCAAGGCGCTCGGCAAGCCGGTCCATGCCCTGCTCGGCGGACGCGTGCACGAGCGGCTGCGTTCCTACACCTATCTCTACCCGAAGGGAGACGAGGACCACGCCGCCTTTTATGGCGATCCGGACCTGTCCGCCGAGCGGGCTGCCGAATATGTCGAAGAAGGCTTCACGGCGGTGAAGTTCGATCCCGCCGGCCCCTACTCAGTGCATGGCGGACGCCAGCCGGACCTGGAAGACCTCGACCGCAGCGAGCTGTTCTGCCGCCGCATCCGCGAGGCCGTCGGCAGCCGCGCCGACCTGCTTTTCGGCACCCATGGGCAGTTCACCGCATCGGGTGCCCTGCGTCTTGCCCGCCGGATCGAACCCTATGACCCGCTCTGGTTCGAGGAGCCGGTGCCGCCCGACATGCCGGAGGAAATGGCCAAGGTCGCGCGCGGAACAGCGATCCCGGTGGCGACCGGCGAGCGGCTTTGCACCAAATGGGAGTTCGCCCGCCTGCTCTCGACCGGCGCGGCCTCGATCCTGCAGATGAACCTCGGCCGCGTCGGCGGGCTGCTGGAGGCCAAGAAGATCGCCGGCATGGCGGAGGCTTGGCACGCGCAGATCGCGCCTCACCTTTATTGCGGGCCCATCGTCGCCGCGGCGAACATTCAGCTCGCCGCCTGTTCGCCGAACTTCCTGATCCTGGAATCGATCCGCCAGTTCGACGGTTTCCACGCCGATATCCTGAAGACGCCGCCGCGCTGGGAAAACGGTTATGTCATCGTCCCCGACGCTCCGGGGCTCGGCGTGGACCTCGACGAGGACGTCGCACGCGCGCATCCCTACACGGGACGCGCGCTGCATCTGGAGATGACCCAGACCCCGGTCGACCCCGTCCGGGATCGCCGGTTTCCGGGGAACGGCATCTGATCAGCGCTCGCCGTTGAGATCCCGGTCGAGCCTTGCGCCGACAGATAGCACGCGCTCGTCATGACCCTTGGCGCCGCCGATCATCAACGCGCCGGGGCGACCGCTACTGGTGCCGCGCGTCGGCATCGACATCGCGCAGGCATCAGCGAGATTGAGCATCGACGTGTTGCGCAGCATCGCCGCGTTGATACGGTCGAAGTCCGCAAGCGCGTCCTCGATGCTGGGCGGGCGGATCTGCAGCGTCGGGGCGATCATCGCATCAAAGCCCGACAGCGCCTCGGCCGTACGCGCGATCACTTCGAGGCGGGCGGCCTTCGCCCGCGCCAGATCCTCGTCGCTTACCGTCTCGCGGAAGCGAATGCGGGCCAGCACCCGGGGATCGCCGATGCCGGCGAGCGTGTCGAGATGATCCTTGTAGAGCGCATGCGCCTCAGCGGAGACGAGGATCCTGTTGAGCGGCAGCGCCTCGTGCAGGAAGCCGAGATCGAGCGGCACGAGGTCATGCCCGGCTTCGGCGAGGCACGCCTTGGCCGCCTCGAAATGGCCGCGCGACCACTCGTCCAGCTCATTGGTGAAGGCGTTCTCGGGCACGGCAAGACGCAAGCTGCCGGCCGGCGCCTCGACGCCCGGCGCATCGCCCCCGCTCATCACCTGATAGGCAGCCAGCATGGTCGCGAAGTCCGCGGCCAGCGGTCCGCAGGAATCGAAGGAGACGGCCAGCGGGTGCACCCCTTCGAGGGGCACCTTGTCCTGGCTCGGCTTGTGGCCGTAAAGCCCGTTGATGGCGGACGGTATGCGGATCGAGCCACCGGTGTCGGTGCCGAGCGCGATGTCGCACAGGCCAAGGCCCACCGTCACGCCGCCGCCCGAGGTCGAACCGCCCGGGATGCCGCCCTCCTCGAAGACATTCGACGGCGTGCCGTAGTGCGGATTGAGGCCGACGCCGGAATAGGCGAACTCGCTCATCGCGGTGCGGCCGAACGGCACGCCGCCAGCCGCCTTGATCCGCGCCACCACCGGACAGTCTTCATTCGCCGGCGCGCGGTCCTTCAAAAGCAGCGAGGCCGCCGTGGTGCGCTGGCCCGCCTCATCATAGAGATCCTTGACGGAGACCAGCAGCCCGGCCAGCGGCAGCGGCCTGTCGGCCGCCGCGACAAGGGTCTCCGCCTCTGCCGCCGCCTGCAGGATGCGGGCAGGAGAAAACTCGGTGAAGAGCGCCGATGCCGCGTCCCCCAGCGCCTCGACACGCCCGATCGCGGCCCTGGCCTTCTCGACAATCTCACCCATGCACCTGCCTCCTCCTGTACCGGCTGGCCCGTCCGCCGGCGGCAAACTTCCCGCGAGCGGCGCCTCAGGCGACGATCGGCAGGACTGTTATGTCATAGCTGTGACCGATGCTGCGGCCGAGCACCGGATCGCGC
This sequence comes from Stappia sp. TSB10P1A, assembly GCF_900185725.1. Taxonomy (GTDB): domain Bacteria; phylum Pseudomonadota; class Alphaproteobacteria; order Rhizobiales; family Stappiaceae; genus Stappia. Next base: position 326,143 of record NZ_FYAU01000026.1, read on the forward strand.
AGTTCCATCCTGAATGCCGCCGCCGGCCGCACGCCGCCGATGGCGCCGAGCGTGCCGCAGAGCATGGCGGTACAGTCCCCGCGCTCGCGGGCAACATCCAGTCCGGAGCCCTCGATCAGATCGGCGAGCGGACGGATCGAGCCGACCTTGCCGTCCTGATAGGGGATCCAGTCACCGGCCGCATCCTCCTTGATCCAGGAGCGCAGTTCAAGCGCATCGAGATGGCCGGCGACCTCCTCGAACAGCCAGAGCTCACGCGCCACCGGCTTGGCGCAGGCCTGTTTGGACAATGCCACGGAATGGGCTTCGAGGTCGCGGTCCGTATGGTCGGAGGCAAGCCCGATGTGAAGCACGCCGTCCTTCGCCAGCAGGAAGGGCTCGACCTCGCCGGACGTGCCGCCGCCGACCACCTGGATGCGGTTCTCCTGGGTGAGGAGAGCGGCGGCGGTGCGGTAGTAGAGCGGCACGGTGGAGGGCGGCGCCACGCCGATTTCCGCCAGTTCCTCGATGTGATGGCGGATCGCCTCGGGATCGCGTCCGGTCCAGCCGGCGACAGTCAGATCGGCGACGTGGACGACAAGCGGCGCACCGTTCAGGGTGAACTCCATGGGAGGCTCCTTGGAAAAGGGAAAGGCCTGCGCCTGCGCCGGATCAGAGCGATCCGGGCAGGAACAGCGCGATTTGCGGGAAGACGATAAGGGCCGCGACCATGGCGAGCATCACCAGCACGTAGGGAATGCAGCCAAGCATCACTTCACTGAGCGAGCCGGACTTGCGCGCCCCCTGCACCACGTAGAGGTTGAGCCCGACGGGCGGCGTGATCAGCGCCATTTCCACCAGCACGATCATCATCACGCCGAACCAGACCTTGTCGTAGCCGAGCCCGACCATGATCGGTACGACGATGGGAATGGTCGCGACCATCAGCGACAGCGTCTCGATGAAGAAGCCGAGCACGATATAGAGAACGATCACCACCAGCAGCGTGCCGAAGGGCGACAGGTTCAGGCCGTCGAACAGGCTCTGCAGCTCGCGCCCGAGCCCGGCCGAGGCCAGCGTAAAGTTAAGGAAATAGGCCCCCGCGATGATCAGCATGATCATCGCGGTGATGCGCACGGTGCCGAGCAGACTGTCCCGCAACATGGCGAGCGATACGCCGCCATTGAGCGCGGCGATCAGCAGCGCCATCGCAACGCCCACCGCGGCGGATTCCGTCGGCGTCGCCCAGCCCGCATAGATCGATCCGATCACCACGATGAACAGGACGAGGATCGGCACCAGTTGGACAAGCGCCGCGATGCGCTCGCCCCAGCCGAAGCTGCGGCTCGGACCGCCGAGCGAGGGCCTCAGCTTGCACAGGATCGCCGTGACGATCATGAAGGCAACCGCCATCAGCAATCCCGGCAAGAGGCCGGCCAGGAACAGGCGCGGGATCGAGGTCTCGGTGAGGAAACCGTAGACGATCAGGTTGATCGACGGCGGAATGAGGATGCCGAGCGTGCCGCCGGCGGCAATCGCGCCCGAGAACAGCTTGGGATCATAGCCGAGCTTCTCTGCCTGGGGCATCGCCACGGTCGCGACCGTCGCCGCAGTTGCCACGGACGAGCCGGACGTTGCGGAAAACATCGTCGCCGTGCCGATATTGGCATGGACCAGCCCGCCCGGCAGCCAGGACACCCACTTGTCGAGGGATCCGTAGGTTCTCTCGGCAATGCCTCCCCGCACCAGGATCTCGCCAAGCAGCACGAAGAAGGGGATGGCGATCAGCGTGGCGGACGCGGAGGCCGACCACACCACCTGCCCCAGCCCCCGGATCAGCGGAAACACCGAGAAGAACTCGGAGATGCCGAAGCCGAGCAGGAAGAGGACGATACCGACAGGGATCGACAGGGAAAGCAGCCCGAGCAGGGCGAGGGCAACGCTCCCGATCATGTAGCGTCCTCTCCCTCACCGCGCGCGCCGATCATCGCGTCGGCGGTCCGGAAATCCCCTCGCAGCACCGTCGCCAGCGCCAGCAGCACGAGAACGCAGGACGAGACGGCGAACCACACCCAGCCGGAAAACCAGATCGATTGCGGGATCCACAGCGGCGTCTCCAACGCTGTGTTGGACCGGGATCCGCGGACCAGGGTCTTCTCCAGCACCGGCCAGGCCTGGTAGGCGATGATGCAGACCGTCCCGGCGGCGACGCTCATGGCGAAGAGATCAAGCCAGGCCCGCGCCCGTGTCTGCAGCTTCTGCCGCACGAGATCGATGCGCACATGCGCAAGCTCTGTCAGGGCATAGGACAGGCCCCAGCTTGCGACGGCGGCCATCACATATCCGGAGATCTCGTCCGAGCCGCCGAAGGAGCGGCCGAACTGTCTCAGCGTGATGTCGGCAATGACGAAGCCTGCCGTTGCCAGCAGTACGAGGCCGACCAGCAGGGCAAGCCAGGAATTCATGCGGCGGAGGGCCGCGGCGAGATTTTCGGTCATGTCGCGGCCCCCTCTTGGCTCACATCGTCAGTTGACGGTGACGCCGGTGGTCTGGCCGACGCTGTCGTTCCAGCGCTTGACCCAGTCCGCGCCGGCACGCTCCGCCCATTCGGGCAGGACCGTCTCGGTCAGGATCTCGCGCGCGGTGGCGACATCTTCCTCGCTCGCCTCGACCAACGTCATCGACGCCGGCTTGCCGGCCGGGCATTCGCCATTGCCGGTCAGGCAGGCCGTATCGGTGGTGATCGAGGCCGCAACAGCATCCCAGGCCGGCGTCTCGAACTTGTCCCTGATCTGGGTCTCGATGAGACTGCGGGTCTCTTCCGGCAGAGCGTTCCAGCGGTCGAGATTGATCGCGGTCACCACCGAGTCCCAGCCGCCGAGCGGCAGGTTCATCAGCGTATTGGTCACCTCCCACCAGCCGGCGCTGTAGCCTGAACCCGAGCCGGTGACGGCGCAGTCGATGACGCTGCGCTCCAGCGCACCCGGCACTTCCGAGAAGGCGACGTTGACGCCCTCGGCACCGAGCGCCTCGAGGAACTTGGTGGTCATGCGGCCGGACCCGCGGATCTTCTTGCCCTTGAGATCGGCAAGCGAGGAAACCTCGCCCTTGCAGAACACCACCTGCGGCGGATAGGGGGCGATCGCCAGCACCTTGGCGTTGAAGCGCTCGGCATAGATGTCCTCGACCATCGGGCGGGCGGCGGCGACCATGGCGCGGGCCTCGTCGGCGGTCGTGGCGATCAGCGGCACGTCGAGCCCTTCCAGTTCGGGCGCATCGCCGACCGCGTAGTCGGCAACGGTCATGCCGACGTCGAAGACGCCGTCGCCCAGCATGCGGAACACGTCGCCGCCCTGGATGCCCATCTGGTTGTGGGTGGTCATCTGCACCTCGATGGCTCCATTCGATGCCGCCGGCAGGATCTCGGTCCAGAACGGGGCCTCAAACTTCTGGTGCAGGGGAAGGTTCGACCAACTGCCGACGACGGACAGCGTTTCCGCCGAAGCGGGAGCGGCAACGGCAAAGGACAGGGCCGTGGCGGCGAGCAGGCTGGAGGCAATGCGCTTCATGTGGGACTCCTCTGGTTTTCGTTCACGTCGAAGCGGGCCAGACGCCGCCCAGCGAGAATTCGGCGGCATCGGCGGAGAGATCGGTCACCAACATGTGGCCGGGCTCATGGGTGATGGCGATCTCCGGCCGGGCCTGGCGGATCGCCATCTGCGGGGTCACGCCGCAGGCCCAGAACACGGGAATGGCGCCCGGAGCCAGGTCCGGGACATCGCCGAAATCAGGCGTCATCAGATCGCAAATGCCGATCGCCGCCGGATCGCCGATATGCACCGGCGCGCCATGCGCCAGCCGGTAGCGGTCGGAGAGCAGCACCGCCTGGATCGCGTCGGAGGGATGGAAAGAGCGCATTGACACCACCAGCGGCCCACCGAAGGGCCCGCTCGGCGCCGTCGGCAGGCTGGTAATGTACATCGGCACGTTCCTGCCGCCCTCGAAATGCGGTAGCGGAATGCCCGCCCGCACGATCGCCGCCTCGAAGGAAAACGAGCAGCCGAGGACGAAGGCCACGAAATCCTCGCGCCATACCTCGGCAAGATCCGGCACCGAGGTGTATCCCTCCTGCCCCGCGCGAAACACGCGATAGCCCGACACGTCGGTGCGGATATCGAGATCCCCCCCCAGCGAGGGGATATTCGGATCGCCGGGCTCGGACACGCCGATCAGCGGGCAGGGCTTGGGATTGAGGGTGCAGAAGCGCAGGAAGTCGGCGGCAAGCGCGGCCGGTAGGATCGCGAGATTGCCCTGCAGGCATCCCTTGCCGTAGCCGGCGGTCGGGCCGCGGAACCGCCCCTGCCGAATGCTGCGCCGAAGTTCGGCGGGAGAGAGACCGCGGAAGGCATCCGGATCGGATGCGGCACGATCAACGGCAACAGATGCAGACACGCTGGCAGCCTCCTCACAGGTCCCTTGAGGATTGCCAGTCGAAATGATCTTGTCAAGTTATCGATATAAGATTTTTATGATCTCTTTTCAATATCATTTTGATCACATGCGCGCGCAATTGCCGCAACCTCTTCCCCCACGTCGCGATTTCGATCCGGCATATAGGCCACGACGAACCTCAGGGCGCTCAACTGCGCCTCTGCCACGACGTTCAGCCGGCGGATCCGGGAGCGGAACAGGTCGGCCTCGGCGATGCGCACCGGCAGCACGCCGATGCCAAAGCCGTCGGCGACCAGATGCAGGACGGTCGACAGGCTGGCGGATCCGTGCAGGTCGGGCGGCGGCAGATCGGGCGCGGCGAGCAGCCCCTCCAGTTCCCGAAAGGGAGGCGTACCCTTCGGAAAGGAGACGATGGTCTGGCGCGCCAGATCGGCAAGCGTCAGCGGCTCCGCGCTCTCCGATCGGCGAAGCGGATCGGCGGCAGCGCCATACCAGCCGAGCGGCTGGCGCTGCAGCGGCACCACCGCGGCTCCGCTCGGCACGCTCTCGCGCAGCATGATCGCAACATCCAGCCCGTCATCGGCAAGGGCGACGCCCAATTCGCGCGACGTGTCGACCGACAGTTCGAAGCGCACCCGCTGGTGCGCGCCCTTCAACTGGTTCAGCAACTCGCTGAGGATCGTGTGGACGATGGTCTCGGCAACGCCGATACGGACCGTGCCGCTCAGCCCGCCCGGGCGGGTGATCTCCTGGATCAACCGGTCGCGGGCCGCGCTCAGCCGCTGCGCCTCTTCGAGAAACCGGCGCCCGACCGGGGTCAACCGGACCTGCCGGCGTCCGCGGTCGAACAGTTGGATGCCGAGGCGTTTTTCCAGCGCCAACACCCGGTTGGAGATCGCCGATTGCGACAGGCCATATTTGGCGGCGGCGGCCCGAAAGCCGCCCGCCCGCACGATATCCTGCAGGATCTCCACATCCTTCAGTTCGAACACCCGGACCTCCTCCCTCCCGGCGCCCCTGGCGCGAACAACGACGCATCGTCGGGGAACGCCTATCCGGTTTCAAGCGTCCGGATGTCCTGTCAACCTTGCAGTCCGCGCCCCAGCACCGAAGACAGTCGGCGCGCGAAGGCAACCGGGTCCGCCGGCACCTCGCCGTCGAGGATCAGCGCCTGGTCGAACAGCAGCCAGGCGGTGTCCGCAAGCCCGTCCTTGTCGCCGCTGCCGGCCAGCGCGCGCGACAGGCTCGCAAGCAGCGCATGCGTTGGGTTGAACTCCAGCACCGGCGCAAGGCGCGTCCGCCCGTCTCCCTGCCGCGACATCAGCTTCTCGAACTGCCGGTCGGGCCCGTGCTCGGGAGCGACGAGGCAGACCGGGCTCTCGGCAAGCCGGGAGGAACTGCGGACATCGGACACCCGCTCGCCGAGCGTCTCCTTCAGGAACGCCGTGACCAGGCCGATATCGGTGTCCCCGGTCTCGGCCTTCTTTTCGGCACCGGCCTCCGTCTCGCTGACCGGGATCGCATCGAGCTCTGCCGCCCCTTGCGTGATCGAGCGGAACGGCTTGCCCTCGAAGCCCTCCACCATCTGAACCCAGAACGCATCGACAGGGTCGGACAGATACAGCACCTCGACGCCGCGGGCGCGGAAGCCCTCCAGATGCGGGCTGGCGGCGATCGCCTCCTGGCTCGCGCCGGTCGCGTAGTAGATCTGGGTCTGGTTCTCCTTCAGGTCCGCGACATAATCGCGAAGCGAGCGCCAGTTCGCCCCGTTGTCGCGGCTGCTGCGGAAGCGGGCGAGGCCGAGCAGCTTTTCCCGACGCTCGAAGTCCTCGTAGAGGCCTTCCTTCAACACCGGACCGAAGGTCTCCCAGACCTTCTCGTAGGTGGACGCATCGCTCTCCGACAGCTTCTGCAGGTCCCCGAGCAGCCGGTTGGTTACGCCCTTGCGAATGGCGTCCAGCACCGGGTTGTGCTGCAGCATCTCGCGCGACAGGTTGAGCGGCAGGTCGGCGGAATCGATCACGCCGCGCACGAAGCGCAACCATGCCGGCAAAAGCTCCACGTCGTCGGCGATGAACACCCGCCGCACATAGAGCTTCACCCGCCCCTTGCGGTCGGGGTCGAACAGGTCGAACGGCTTCATCGACGGCACGAACAGCAGCACGGAATATTCGTGCCGTCCTTCCGCCCGGTAGTGAACGGTCATTGCCGGCTCGTCGAACTGGCCGGAGACGTGGCCGTAGAATTCGCGATATTCCTCTTCGCCGATCTCCGACTTCGGACGCGTCCAAAGCGCGGTGCCGTCGGCGAGGCGCCGCGGTTCAGCCGGCGCCCCGTCTTCGGCCGGCGGCACGGCCAGGGTGATCGGCACCGGCACATGCGCGGAATAGGCACGCACGATCCGCTCGATGGTGGCGGGCCGCGCATAGGAGGTCGCATCGTCCTTGAGATGCAGGATCACCCGGGTTCCGCGCACGGGCACGTCCGCCGCCAAGGGCACCGGCTCCACCGTGAAGGCGCCGAGCCCGTCCGAACTCCACTGCCAGGCCTCATCGCTGCCGGCGGCACGGCTCACCACGTCAACCTTCTCGGCCACCATGAAGGCGGAATAGAAGCCGACGCCGAACTGGCCGATCAACGCCGTTCCGTCCTTGCCCTCGCCCAGTCTGTCGATGAAGGCCTTGGTACCGGAGCGGGCGATGGTGCCGAGATTGTCGATCAGCTCCTGCCGGCTCATGCCGGAGCCGTTGTCGGACACCACCAGCCTGCGGCCGGCCTCGTCCGCCTCCAGACGGATGCCGAACTCGGCATCCTCGCCGAGCAGCGAAGGATCGGTGAGAGCCGCATGGCGCAGGCGCTCGCAGGCATCCGCGGCATTGGAGATCAGCTCGCGGAGGAAGATGTCCTTGTTGGAATAGACCGAGTGCACCATGAGATGGAGCAACCGCGCGACCTCCGCCTGGAAGGCGTGGCTCTGCGGCGCCTGGGTGCCTGCCTCTGTCGTGTTCGGCTCGGTGCTCATTGGTTCTGACTGCCCCGTACGCTCTGAAATGTCTGAGGGTGAAACGCCTTTCGCGCGGGATCGAGCCCGGCAGATGCGAAGGCGGCTGAGATATCGGCGAGCGATGCGGCGAAATCAAGCGCCTCTGCCACTGCCTGGCCCGGCCTGAGCGGAACCCGGCCACACGCCCTCCTCCTGCGCCACCTGTCTTAGCAGCGACGGTCGGTCGGTGACGATGCCGTTGACGCCCATGCGGATCAGCCTGCGCATCTCCGCCTCCTCGTCGATGGTCCACACATGCACGGCGATCCCGCTGGCATTGCAGTGGCGCACGAAGCCGGGCGTTGCGAGAGGGACACCGTATTGCGTCAGCGGGATCTGCGCGCAGGCAACGTCAGGCGTCGGCAGCGGGACGCCCCAGGCGCCGAAGCGCAAGGCCGTCACCGCGCCCGGCCCGCTGCTGAGACAGACCCTGTCGCCGAAGCGGGTGCGGGCCGCCCGCAACCGTGCATCGGAGAAGGAGGCGACGCAGACGCGGTCGAGACACGCCATCCGCTCCAGCAGGTCGAGCGTCGGCTGCAAGGCCTGGTCGGTCTTGATGTCGATGTTGAAGCGCAGGTCCGGATAGCTCTCCAGCGCTTCGGCAAGGGTCAGCAGCGGCTCGCCGCCCTGCATGCGCACACCGGCAAGATCCGACATGACCAGCGAGGAAACGACGCCCTGCCCGTCCGTCGTCCGTTCCAGCGTGTCGTCGTGGAAGACGACCACCCGCTCATCGCGCGAGGCCTGCACATCGATCTCGATATAGCGGTAGCCGAGGTCTGCCGCGGCGGAGAAGGCCTGGCGGCTGTTTTCCGGGTTCTCCAGCCCGCCGCCGCGATGGGCAAGCGCATGAAAGCCCGGCTCCGCCAGATAGGGATGCGCGAAGCCGCCGCGCCGCACCGCGCTCATGCCCAGCGCCCGTCCGGATCGAGCGCCATCCTGCGCCCCAGCCGGGCGGAGGCGTGCGCTGCCTCGATGAGGCCGATCACCCGTGCCGCCGATGTCATGGTCACCGGCACTTCGGCCCCGGTCTCAATGGCCTGCCGCATCCCTTCGTAGAAGGTCAGCCAGCGCCCGCGCTCGCAAGGCACCGGGCGGCGGCTTCCATCCGGGTCGACGATCTCGCCCCACTGCGTCTGCGGCTCGAGCCCGAACCGCGGATCGAGCGGTGCCATGCCCCCCTTGAGCTGGTCCTCCTGCACGTCGAGACCCTGCTTGCGGAACGTGCCGAGCGTCCCCTCGATGCGGAAGCGATCGCGCGGCGCGGCGGCGATCAGCGACACGCCGAGCGACAGGCGCATGCGTCCGAGCCCCATCAGGAGTTCGAACCCGTCATCCGTCACACCGCCCTGCCGCTGGGTGAAGACATCCGCCTGCAGCCAGTCCGGCATGCCGACGAGTTGCAGCGCCTGGTCGATGAGGTGGGAGCCGAGGTCGTAGAGATTGCCGGAAGCCGGTGCCTGCCGATCGCGCCAGCGTTCCAGAACCTGCGGCCGGAACCGGTCCCATACGAGCCGCAGCGCGGCAATCTCGCCGAGTTCGCCGCTTTCCAGCAGGTGCTTCGCGGTCAGGAAATCGCTGTCCCAACGGCGGTTGTGATAGACTGCGAGCTTCAAGCCCCGCTCCTGGGCCATCGCCGCCAGTTGCTCCGCCTCGCTGCGGGTCGGCGTCGCCGGCTTGTCGACGACTACATGGCGCCCGGCTTCAAGCGCGGCGCGCACCTGCTCGACATGCAGCACGTTCGGCGTGACGATCACCAGGAGGTCGATATCGGGCCGCGCCAGCAGCGCCCCGAAGTCGGGCAGCACCGCCGCGCCTGGAAAATCGGCAGCAACCTCTTCGCCCCGCGAGGTGACCACCGCCGCGACCTCCATCCCGGCGGCCGCGACCAGCGGCGCGTGCAGATAGCGTCCCGCCGCTCCATACCCGGAAAATCCGACCCGCAGCCCCATCACATTCCGCTCCTGCCTCACCTTGGCCGGGATCTTGGGAAAAACCGGCGCAAGGAGCAAGCCGTTCACCGGGTTTTACCGTGCCGATTGACGGTGATAGAGGATTGGGCTGCAATCACGGTCCTGTGAGGGGCGAAAGCGAGCGGCTGCACCGGCAGTCCAGCAGGCAGTGCTTGTCCCCATTCGGCCGCGGAAGGAACCTGTTCATGCGCCTCCTGCAGAGCATCGCCCTCATCGCCTGCATCGGTGTTTCGCAAATCCTCGGCACCGCTTCCAGCCTTGCCGCCGAGCGGCTGGCGCTGGTCATCGGCAATGCAGACTATGCCGGCGGTGCGATGACACCGCTCAAGAACCCGGTCAACGATGCCGCGCTCATCGCCGACGCATTGCGCCAATCGGGCTTTTCCGTCGAGACGGTTCTGGACGCGGACCTGCGCACCATGAAGCAGGCCTTGCGCGAGTTCACCACGCGCCTTTCGGCGGCGGGCGAGGGCTCCATCGCCGCCGTCTACTATTCCGGCCACGGCTTTCAGGCAGGCGGGCGCAACTATCTTGCTCCCATCGGCGCCGACCTGAAGGACGAGGTCGATGCGGAGTTCGAGGCCCTCGCCGTCGACTGGGTCCTTTCCACCGTCGAGGCGGCGCACAAGGGTGCCAACATCGTCATTCTCGATGCCTGCCGCAACACCGCGCTCAGCCGGTCCATCGGCACCGGCGGGCTGGCGCTGCTGAGCAGCACGCCGCGCGGCAGCTTCATCTCCTTCGCCACCGCTCCCGGCAGCACCGCCGCCGACGGCAGCGGGCTCAACAGCCCCTATACGGCCGCCATCGCCGCCGAGATGCTCGTTCCCGGCCGCAGCGTCGAGGCGGTGTTCAAGGCGGTCCGCCTGCGCGTTGTCGAGGCGACCGGTGGCGACCAGGTACCGTGGGACCACTCCTCGCTGACCTCGGAAATCGTCTTCGTGCCGGATGGCGCAGCGGCTGGCGGCAATACCCTCGCCGCGGCAGCGCCGGGTTCTGCGGTTCAGCTCGAACTGCAACTGTGGAACGACGTCAAGGACAGCGGCTCGGTCGAGCAGATCCGCGCCTATCTCGACCGCTTCCCGGACGGCGCCTTCGCCGCCCTTGCGAAAACCCGACTGGAGGACGCCGAGGCAGGCAGCGGCAGGGTCGAGCAGCTCTTCGCCCAGCTTGCCAGCCGCTCGCTGATCGTCGACACCCCGACCCAGCCGCACGAGTTCTACTCCAACGCCCGTCTCAAGGAGATCCGCGGCGACTATCCGGGCGCCCGGCAGGACTATCTCAAATATTTCGCCTTCGGCCTGCCGCAGGTCGACCCGCATCTGCGCTTCCAGTCGGTGCTGCGGGTGCAGGAAGGACGGGCCGGCGCGCTGGAGATCTACCGCTCCCTGTCGCAGGGGCGAAACGATCCAACGACCCTGTTCGCCGAGATCCTGCTGGAGGAGCGCGAGGAGCGCCTCCGCCGCCTCGGCGCGTTCCTGGACGCCTATCCCGACTTCTCGCCGGCGCTCTACGCCCTGTCGCAGGACTACAGCCAGACGCGGCTCGGCCAGCAGTCGGCCACCGACAAGGCCCGCGAGCGCGATCTCCTCGGCCGTTTCATGGCCGCAGTCGAGGATGGCCGGTTCCTGCGCTACTATCTCGACCAGCAGATGGCGGCCGAGCAGGTCGAGGACGCCAAGACCCGCCTCGCCGCCCTCTCCTTCATCAATCCGGCGGCGCTCGCAAATCCGGTGCGCCTCAACGCCATGCGCTCCAACCAGGGCTGGATGCTGACGCTCGCCATTGCCGACAGGGCCCAGGAGATCTTCGTGAAGCTGCCGGGCAGCGAACCGCGCTCCACCGGCTTTGTCAGCGGCGCGGTCGATCCCTCGACCGGCGCGCCGATCCCCTATCCAGCCTTCGAGCTTCCCGGCAATGCCGGCGATACGGCCATCGAGGTCAGCTACCGCAATATCCATGGCGAGATGCAGGGGCCCTTCTCCGTCAGCTTCACGCCCGGCGACGCCCTCGTCTCCGGCCAGAAGGACATTCTCGAGCGCTTGACCACCGGCTGGCTCGCCTTCCGCGACTGGGACGGGCGCAAGCTGCTCTATTTCACCCATCTGATCAGCTATCGCTGCGCGATCCAGGAAGTCCGCTACGCCCTCGACAGCGACACTCCCGACCAGGTGTTCGACACCGGTCCCTGCGATCCGGACAACCCGCACGCGATCCCGAGTTCGGGGCCGGGCTCCACTGTCCATATCGACATTCCGGCAAGGACCGCCTTCGTCTCCGTGGAGCTCTTCTATCGGGACGGCACGCGATCCGGCGTGAAGCGTTTCGACGCCGCCCAATGACCCTCTTGCGGCACATCATGACAGCCGCACGGCCAGGTGAGAGGTCGCCGTGACCTCACCACCGGTCGTGCAACAAGGCCGACGTCGGGGATGGCGCTTTGAAGCTGTCGCGATTGTGCTTGCCACCTTGCTGTCCCTGCTGGCCGCTGCCCGGCTCGAACCGCTGGCGGGCGACGTGGCCCTGCCGTTCGCCCCGTCTCCCTCGCCGCAGATCCTGTCGCGGATCGTCGTGGTGATGGTGACGGAGGACACGCTCGCCACCTTCCCCTATCGCTCCCCCATCGACCGGGAGTTCCTCGCCGGTCTGATCGAGCGCCTCGACCGGGCCGGGGCGAGCGCGGTCGGCATCGACATCCTGCTGGACCAGCCGAGCCTGCTGCAAAAGGACCGGGCGCTGTTTTCGGCGATCGATAAGGCCTCGCTTCCAGTCGTCCTCGCCTATGCAACCTCCTCTGACGGTCTCACGGAACGACAGACCGCCTTTTCGGCAAGGCATGTCGCCACGCGCCGCCATGGCCTGATCGCCCTGCCGCGGGATGAGATCGACGGCGTCGTCCGCCACGTGCCGCAAGCTCGAACCGAGAGGGGCGAGAGACTGGACACCTTCCCCGGAATTCTGGCCCGGGAGGCGGCCCCCGGCGCCGGGGCGGCTGCAAGGTCCAGATCCCGCATCCTGTATGGCAACGCCGCCTCCGCGCCCTTCACGCTCTATCCCGCGCATCTCGTGCGCCTGCTCCCCGACGACTGGTTCGCCGGTAAGATCGTCCTCATAGGCACGGACCTGCCGACCATCGACCGGCATCCGACGCCGATGGTCGTGGGCCAGGGCAGCGAGGCCGGGACGATCCCCGGCGTGCTGATCCATGCCCATATCCTCGCCCAACATCTCGCCGGATTGTCCCTGCCCGCCTTCCCTCCCTCAGCGAGAATCGCGGCGACCCTGACGCTGGCCGTGCTCGCGGCCCTGGCGATGGCCCTGCCGCTGCCTCCCCGCCGCCTGGTCCTGCTGCTGTTTGCCGGCCTTCTTGCCTATGGGATCGCCGCCGGCTGGCTGGTGGCGAGCGGAACGGGGCTGCCCCCGCTGGTCTCACCGCCCCTTGCGGCTCTTGCGACAGCGGGCCTGCTCGCCTGGCGAAAATGGCAGATCGAACGCTCCGAGCGGGCCTTCCTGCGCCTTGCCTTCTCCCGCTATGTCAGCCCGGCCGTAGTCGAGCGCATCGCCACGGGCCGCCTGCCGCTGGAGCTTGGCGGCGAGAAGCGGCGGGTTACCTACCTCTTCACCGATCTTGAGGGGTTCACAACCCTGTCCGAGCAGCTTGAACCTGCCGCCCTCGCGGACATCCTCAATCCCTATCTGGACGAGATGTGCCGCTTGATGACCGAGCACGGCGCAACCATCGACAAGATCATCGGCGACGCCGTGGTCGGTTTCTTCGGGGCACCCGACGAGGACCCCGACCAGGAGAGCCATGCCGTTGCGCTCGCACATGCCCTCGACGATTTTGCACAAGCCTATCGGCTGAAGGTTGCCGGCCGCGGCATCCATCTCGGCGCGACGCGGATCGGCCTGCATGCCGGCGACGCGGTGATCGGCAATTTCGGTGGCAGCCGGTTCTTCGACTACACGGGCATCGGCGACACGGTGAACACCGCCGCGCGGCTGGAGGGCGCCAACCGATTTCTCGGCACCCGCATCCTGATGAGCGACAGCGTCGCCGGCCGCTGCCCTGGCGACGCCTGTCGGCCGGCCGCCGACCTCGTGCTCAAGGGACGCAGCAGCCCGCTTCGCTGTTTCGAGCCTCTTGCAGAGGGACGGCGGGATCCGGCATGGCTTGCCGCCTATCGGACCGCGTTTGCCGCGATGCGCGCGGGCGATGGAAGCGCCGCCGCTCTGTTCGAGACCGCGCTGCGCCTGAAGCCCGACGATCCGCTGGCGCTGCTGCATCTCCGGCGCTTGCAGGCCGGCGAAAGCGGGGCCACATTGGTGCTCGAGGGCAAATGAGGCAGGTGAGACGCGCTTCGCGTGCGCAGGACGACCGCAAGCGCGAAGGCTGGATGAACACAAGACCCGGAACCGCCATGCGCCAGATTGCTCTTTGCCTCGGACTTGGCCTGCTTGCCATCCTTACCCTCGCCCCGGCACATGCCGACTATGTCGTCATCGCCGCCAGCGATGCGCCGGACGCCTATGCTGCCGGCACCGAGATAGCCGACGACCAGCAGATCGACCTTCCCCAGGGTGCCCGCCTGACCCTGATCGAGCGCAGCGGCCGCATCGTGACGATCGACGGCGCCTTTTCCGGTTCGGTTCCAGGATCGGCGCAAGTGGGCCCGTCCGAAACATCCTCCACGAACTGGGACATCCTGAAGCGACTTGTCGGCTCGGCGGAAGCGAGCTCGACGGTGCTTGGAGCCGCACGCGCCGGCGCTGGCGACATCCCGCCGCCCCCTGACGTCTGGGATCTCGGTGCCGACAGTTCCGGTCCCCGATGCGTCCGCAAGGGCGAACTCACGCTGTGGCGGAAACAGGCGGACGAAACCCTGCAGGTTTCCGCAAGAAGCGCGGCCGGCCGCCATGAGGGCCTTGCCTGGACGGCAGGGGACCATCGGCTTGCCCTGCCCGCAGACATGGCAGTGGAGGACGGCCGGATGGTCGTGTCGGTCGGCGGCGAGCTTCGGGATTTCGAGCTGTCGGTCATGCCGGACACGCTTGCCGGTGCCCCTGCCGGCCAGCTCCTGTCATGGCTGTCCGAACGGGACTGCCGCCGGCAGGCACTCGCTTTGATCGCGCGCCTGCACGGGGGCGGTACGGCCGACTGAGCCGCGACAGTGCGTCAGGCAGCAGTGCCTCAGGCCGCGGCCGGCAACCGGCGCGGCCGACCGCTTTTCAACAGGATCAGCACGATCACCGCGATGTTGAGCATGTTCCAGGCAATGCCGTTGAGGAACGCCGCCTGATAGGACGCCGTCAGGTCGTAGATCCATCCCGACATCCAGCCGCCCAGCGCCATGCCGACGATGGTCGCAGTGATGACCGCGCCGACGCGGCGCCCGGCCTCGCGGGCGGGCAGGTACTCGCGCACGACGATGGCATAGCTGGAGACGATGCCGCCCTGCGACAGGCCGAAGATCAGCGACACCATATAGAGCGAGGCCAGCCCGTCATAGGGGATGTAGAGGAACAGCGCCAGGCATTGCAGCACCGCGCCGATCAGCAATGTCCGCAGGCCGCCGATCTTGTCGGCAAGCACGCCGGAGATCAGCCGGCTGGCAATGCCGCCGGCCAGCATCAGGGACAGCATCTCCGCCCCGCGCGCGACGCCATAGCCAAGATCGACGCAATAGGCGACGATATGCACCTGCGGCATCGACATGGCGACGCAGCAGCCGAGCCCCGCAATGATCAGCAGGAACTGCAGGGCACCCGGCGACAGCGGCGTCGTGCGCACCGGCGGCGGCGGTTCGACATGCCTGCCCCCGGTGGCCATATGCGGCGCCGGGCGTCGCAACAGGAAGGCCATCGGCACCAGCACGGCCAGACAGACGCACCCTGCAAGAATATAGGCGCCGCGCCAGCCGTATTCGGACATCGCCGCCTGCAGCACCAGCGGCCAGATCGCCCCGGCGAAGTAGTTGCCCGAAGCGGTCGCCGAGACGGCAAGCCCCCGGCGCTTGGCGAACCAGTGGGAAACGTCGGCGAGCAGCGGGCCGAAGGTCGCGGCCGATCCGAAGCCGATCATCGCCCCCTGCAGGAGCGCGAAGATCCAGATCGAGCTGGCTTGCGAGGCCAGCAGGAAACCCGAGCCGAGTAGAACGGAGGCGAGCGCCAGCGGCACCATGACGCCGAAGCGGTCGACGAAGCGGCCGATGAAGAGATTGCCAAGCGCGAAGCCGATCATGGTCGCGGTGTAGGGCAGCGAGGCGTCCGCCCGATCGACGCCGAACTCGCGCTCGACCGCCGGCAGCACCACCACCACCGACCACATGCCGGCCCCGCCGATGGTGGCGAGGAACATGGAAAGCCCGAGCCGCGCCCAGGCATAGCCACTGTCGACACCGCCCGTGTCGCGCGTCGCGGTTCCCTGCATGGCGTGCATGTCCTCCCGGCTGCCGGCATGTCTCCCGCATGCAGGCTTTTTCAACCGGTTACTCCCCCGCGCCGGCCGTTTCAACGGCAATCGGCACCGCCCGGCACCTGACGTAGCGGCGCGCAGCCGTTAGCAGGACGGAGCCTGACCCGATGTTGCAGCCGTGTCCGCCGAAAGCGCCGCCTCCGCGGCCTGCGCCTCCGCCGGGCGCAGGACCGGCCGGCCCCACAGCCGCGCCAGCAGCCAGTCGCCGTCGCCCTCGCTGGACCGCCGGTGCGCCATGTCCCGCTCTGGCGGGATCGGCGCAAAGCCGTCCCCGTTCCGCTCGGCAATCGCGAAACGGAACACATAGGCCGGGGTCAGGCCCATTCGCAGGTCCGAGACGACCAGCCGCTCCTCCTGCTCCTCGATCCGCAGATAGCCGCGGCTGAACCAGTCAAGCTTGGCATAGGCGGGATTGTCCGCAAGGCAGTTCGCCAGGGCGCCGCCCCGGTCATGCGAGTAGATCGTCGGCGGGCCGTCGGCATCGAACAGCGACAGATAGAGGTTGTGATAGCGCGCCTCCTCCATGCCGATCACCTTCCACACCACCGTGTTGAAGGGAGCGGCGATGGCAAAGACCCGATCCGGCATGAGGCCCGCTTCGGCGAAAAGGCGGCTCGCACGCGCCTCCATTTGCGCCTGCAGGCCGACCGTCAGCGCCAGGTAGCCCGTACTGACGGCAAGGGCCACTGTATTCGCCCGCGCCAGACCGGCGGACCATTCGCGTCGGGCCAGTGCCCAGATCACGACGGCAAGCAGCGGCAGCGTGTAGAGCGGATCGATGATGAAAACCGAGCCGACGCCGACGGGATCGGGAAAGATCGGCCAGAACAGCCGCGTCCCGTAGACCGTCATCGCGTCAATCAACGCATGCGTGGAAAAACAAAGGTAAACCGTCAGCCAGACGAGCAGCCGCCGCTCGCGCAAGGAGCGGAACAGCCGGATCAGAACCTCGCCGAAAACCGGCGCGGCCAGCGCCTGGATGAACAGCGAATGCGTCGCCCCGCGATGCAGCACGAAGCTGTCGACGGGATCGGCGAAGGGCAGCAGGACATCGAGATCCGGCAGCGTGCCGAGCACTCCGCCGACCAGTGCCGCCCGGCGCGGGCCGAGGGTCTTGCCGAGGCAGGCGGTCGAGACGGCGGCACCGAGCACGAACTGGGTCAGAGAATCCATGGGCGGGTCTTGTCCAAGGCAGCCACGACACGGGCGCGGCGGAGCAAGTTCCACCGCGCCCGTGTCGTGGCATCGGGGCAGAGTTGCGTTGCGCCCTCACATAGGGCCCGCGTGCGCCGCCCGTCAGTGCGAGGGAGCGCCTTGTGCGAGCCGCCTCTCCCTACAGCGACATCCACCGGCCGTTGGCGCGCGAGGAGCGCACGCAGGCATCGATGAAGGCCATGCCGGCAAGCCCGTCCGAAATGCCAGGATAGAGCACCTCCGGCCCCGCCGGCTTGCCGGCCCGTGCCGCGCGGATCGCATGCGCAGCCTCCTGGTAGATCGTCGCGAACCCTTCCAGATAGCCTTCCGGATGGCCGGCCGGCACGCGGGTGACGCGCCCGGCTGCCGCCCCGGCGCCGGCGCCGCCTCGGGTGATCAGCCGCTTGGGCTCACCGAACGGCGTGAACCACAGGTGGTTGGGCTGCTCCTGCTCCCATTCCAGCCCGCCCTTCTCGCCATAGACGCGCAGGCGCAGGCCGTTCTCGTTGCCCGGCGCCACCTGGCTGGCCCACAACATGCCGCGTGCGCCGCCGCGGAAGCGCAGCATCACCTGGACATTGTCGTCGAGGCGCCGCCCCTCCACGAAGGTGGTGAGTTCGGCAGAGAGTTCCGCAAGCTCGAGACCGGAAACGAAGCAGGCGAGATTGTAGGCATGAGTGCCGATGTCGCCGACGCAGCCGCCGGGCCCCGAGCGATGCGGATCGGTGCGCCAGTCCGCCTGCTTCTGGCCGCTGGCCTCCAGCCGCTCCGTCAGCCAGTCCTGCGGATATTCCGCCTGCACCAACCGGATCGTGCCGAGGTCCCCGGCCGCGATCATCTCGCGCGCCTGCCGGATCATCGGATAGCCGGTATAGTTGTGGGTGAGCACGAAGAGCGCGCCGGACGTTTCCGCGAGTGCGGCGAGCTTCTTCGCATCGGCCATCGTCGAGGTCAGCGGCTTGTCGCAGATCACGTGGATGCCGCGCTTCAGGAACTCGCGCGCTGCCGGGTAGTGCATGTGGTTCGGCGTGACGATGGCGACCGCCTCGATGCCGTCCTTCAGCCGCGCCTCGCGCTTGGCCATCTCGGCGAACGAGCCATAGCTGCGGTCGGGTGCCAAGCCGAGCGCGGCAGCCGACGCTTTCGCCCGTTCCGGGTCGGACGACAAGGCACCCGCCAGCAGTTCGAACTGTCCGTCGAGCCGCGCCGCCATGCGGTGAACGCCGCCGATGAAGGCGCCCTCGCCGCCGCCCACCATGCCGAGGCGGATCCGTCCTCCGCCCCGTGTTTCCTGTCCTGCCTCGATCGCCATCGCTGCCTTCCTCCCGTTGCTGGCGCTCTTGCGGCGCCGGTCAGTCGATCCCCAGCATGCGCCGGTTCGCCGCCTCGTCCGCTCCGCCGGCCGCGAAGTCGTCGAACGCCTTTTCCGTCACCCGGATGATGTGGCCGGCGATGAAGGGCGCGCCTTCCGCCGCACCGTCCTCCGGATGCTTGAGGCAGCATTCCCATTCCAGAACGGCCCAGGAATCGTAGTCATAGGCTGCGAGCTTGGAGAAGATCCCGGCGAAATCGACCTGCCCGTCGCCGAGCGAGCGGAACCGCGCGGCCCGGTTCACCCAGGACTGGTAGCCGGAATAGACGCCCTGCCGGCCGTCTGGATTGAACTCGGCGTCCTTGACGTGGAACGCCTTGATCCGCTCGTGATAGATATCGATGAAGGCGAGATAGTCGAGCTGCTGCAGCACGAAATGCGAGGGGTCGTAGTTGATGCAGCAGCGCGGATGGTTGCCGACCGCCTCCAGGAACATCTCGAAAGTCGCCCCGTCGAAAATGTCCTCACCCGGATGGATCTCGTAGCACAGATCGACGCCGGCCTCGTCATAGGCATCCAGGATCGGGCGCCAGCGGCGGGCCAGTTCGGCGAAGGCGGTCTCGACCAGCCCCGCCGGGCGCTGCGGCCAGGGATAGACATACGGCCAGGCGAGAGCACCGGGGAAGGACACGCTGGCCGTCAGCCCGAGCCGGCGCGAGGCCTTCGCCGCCTTGCGCATCTGGTCGGTCGCCCATTCCTGCCGCGCCTTCGGATTGCCGCGTACATGCGGCGCGGCGAAGCCGTCGAAGGCCGCGTCATAGGCGGGGTTGACCGCAACGAGCTGACCTTGCAGATGGGTGGAAAGCTCGGTGATTTCGACGCCGGCCTCCCGGCAGATGCCGGCGACCTCGTCGCAATAGTCCTGACTGTCGGCCGCCTTATCGAGATCGAACAGCCTCTCGTCCCAGGTGGGGATCTGCACCCCCCTGTAGCCGAGCGAGGCGGCCCAGCCAGCGATCTCGCTCAAGGAGTTGAACGGTGCCGTGTCACCGGCGAACTGCGCCAGGAAAATCCCCGGACCTTTCATCGTCTTCATTGCCTGTCTCCTCCCGTTTGGCAGCTTCTATCCGTTACCCGATCCTCATGATGCCCGCCCCTCGCCAGGCCCGCCAGCCTACATGCTCCAGCTTACATGCCCCAGCGCAGGGCGGCGGTGTGCACGGGCGCGTCCCATAGCGCCTTGATCTCGTCGTCCAGTACGGTGACCGTCAGCGAGCAGCCGGCCATGTCCAGCGAGGTCACATAGTTGCCGACCAGCGCACGGGAGATGGAGAGCCCGGCCGCCTCCACCTGGCGCGCCGCCGCCTCGTACATAACATAGAGCTCCATCGCAGGTGTCGCGCCGAAACCGTTGACGAAGAGCAGCACCTCGCCGCTGGCCGCCTCGCCGAGATCCTTGAGAATCGCCCCGATCATCTCGGCGGCAATGTCCTCCGCGCTGGCCAGCTTGACGCGGCGGCGGCCCGGCTCGCCATGGATGCCGACGCCCATCTCCATCTCGTCGTCGCCGATCTCGAACATCGGCTTGCCGGCCGCCGGCACCGTGCAGCTCGTCAAGGCCACGCCCATCGAGCGGGTGCGGGCGTTGACCTTGTCGCCCAGCGCTTTCAGGGCTGAGAGATCACGCCCCTCTTCGGCTGCCGCGCCGACGATCTTCTCCACCACCAGCGTGCCGGCGACGCCGCGCCGCCCCGTGGTGTAGAGCGAGTCCTCGACGGCGACGTCGTCGTTGGTCAGAACGGTGGCGACCTCGCCGGAGGCCATCTCGGCCGCCATCTCGAAGTTCATCACATCGCCTTCATAGTTCTTGACGATGAAGAGCGTGCCCGCGCCGGTATCGACCGCCTCGACCGCCGCCAGCATCTGGTCCGGCGTCGGCGAGGTGAACACCTGCCCCGGGCAGGCGGCATCGAGCATGCCGTGGCCGACCAGCCCGCCATGCAGCGGCTCGTGACCGGACCCGCCGCCGGAGACCAGCGCCACCTTGCCGGGCTTCAGCTCCTTGCGGCGGACGAATTTCAGGTCCTCGCCGGCAACGAGAATGTCGCCATGCGCCCGGCAGAACCCGTTGAGGCTGTCGGCGAGCACGGTGTCGACGGAATTGATCAGCTTCTTCATTGCTTCCTCCCGAAAGGACTATGGGGCCGCGGTCTCGTCACCGTCCTCCTCCAGGAGGGCGGCGAGGTCACGGATGACGTTGTCGAGCAGGACATCGAGCCGCCGGTTGCGTTCCGGGTCGCCGAGATCCGGCAGAAGCAGCGTGCGCGCCCGCAGCTTCGGGCCTCGGTCGACCAGCGACTGGCGCCGGGGATGCGCGGCCGCATAAGCCTCCAGGAAAGCCTCGCGTTCCCGCGGCGAGAAATGGCAGATCTCCAGGATCGGCTCGATATGAGCCGCCGGGATCGGCGTCGAATAGGCGGGGTTGGTGATCTGCGAGACGAAGCTCCGGTTCTTGCCCAGCGCCGCGGCGATCCGCTGGCGGGTGCCCGACGGGCGCTTGTCCAGCACCTTCTGCAGCACCGCCTTGTAGACGGCGACGAGCGGTGCGCTGTCGGGCGCCGATGTCTCGGGCGGTCTAGCCATCGTCACCCAGCCGCATCCCGGCGATCGCCGCCTTCACCCTGGCAAGCGCGGCCGGCGCGACGGACACCCGCCGCAGCCCACAAGCAAGCAGCTTCGGCAGAACGGCAAGGTCGCTGCCGGCATCGCCGCACAGGCTGACCGGCAGGCGGGCTGCCACTCCCCCGCGCAAGGTGGAGGCGACGAGCGCCAGCACTGCCGGATCGTCGGCCCGCCCGAGTTCGGCAACGTCCGGCGAATCCCTGCCGGCCGCCAGCACGTATTGCGTCAGGTCGTTGGAGCCGATGGAAAAGAACGCCGCCTCGCCGAACCGCTCGGGCGTCACGGCAACCGCCGGCACCTCGACCATGATGCCGAGCGGCGGGCGCACGGCCTCCCGTCCCTCGGCGCGAAGCTCGGCGATGCAGTCGTCCAGCAGCCGCGCCGCCTCCGTGATCTCTCCCGGCACGCTGACCATCGGCAGCATCACCTGGAGATTGCCGTGGCAGCCGGCGCGCGCCAATGCCCGCAACTGGACGCGGAACACATCCGGCCGGCGCAGCGACAGGCGGATCCCCCGGCAGCCGAGAAAGGGGTTGCTCTCCTCGACGGTGAGGCCCGGAACCGGCTTGTCGCCGCCCGCATCCAGCGTGCGGATCGTCACGCTGCGCCCATCCGCCCACGCCAGCACCTTGCGATAGGCGCGATACTGGCTTTCCTCGTCCGGCAGGCCGCCGGGACCATGGAAGAGGAACTCCGTGCGCATCAGGCCGATGCCGTCGCAATGGGAGGGATCGAGCGCGTCGACCTCCTCCGGGGCGGCGACATTGATCATCACCGAGATCGACACGCCGCAGGCCGTCGCCGCCGGACGGCCGAGATAGGTTTTCGCCGCCTCCGCCTCGCGGGCAAGGACCTCCGCCCGTTCGTTGTGCTGCCGCCGCGCTGCCTCGTCCGGATTGAAGCGGACACGGCCGCTGTCCCCGTCGACCAGCGCCTCGGTGAGGCCGCTCATGTCGAAAGCCCCAAGCCCGGTCACCATCGGCACGCCGCGCGCGCGCGCCAGCATCGCCACATGACTGGAGGGGCTGCCTTCCGCCAGGACGATGCCGCCACCGGCGGACCAGTCCGTCTCCAGGAACCGCGTCGGCGTCAGGTCGGTACCCACAAGAACCGCGCCCGCCATAGAACCGGCCGCGCCCTCTTCGCCCGACAGTGCCCTGAGCAGCCGCTCCCGGATATCGGCGAGGTCAGCGGAGCGAGCGCGGAAATACTCGTCCTGCGAGGCGCGATACTCAGCGATAGCGGCATCGAGCGCGGCCGCGACGGCGGCATCGGCCGAGCTCCCGCCGGCAATCGCTTCGCGGGCGGGCGCGGTCAGTTCCTCGTCCTCCAGCATCGCCAGTTGGAACTCGAGCATCTCGGCCGCTTCCGCGTCGACCGTCTCCATCAGGCCGGCAATCTGCGCCGAGGCCGTTTCCAGCGCCTGTGACAGGCGCGCGGCTTCCGCGTCCGGATCGCCTGCGGGACGCGTCCCCGCCACGACCCTGTCGACCACCACGACCGGGCCCGCCGCAAGGCCGGGAGAGGCCGCCCTGCCGGCAAGCTCCTGTCCTGTTGCTGGCGTCCCTGTCATCTCCCTCACTCCGCCTCGCCCGCGGCTCCGGTCTCGAAGTCGTTGCGCACCAGCGCCACCAGCGCGTCGAGCGCGGCGCGGGCGTCGTCGCCGGCCGCCCGGAACTGCAGGACCGTGCCCTTGGGGGCCCGTGCGGCCATCACCTTGACGATGCTCTTGGCATCGATCCAGGGGCCGTCCGGGCCGGGGCTCAGTTCGATGCGCGACTGGAAGGTCTTGGCGAGCTTGGTCAGCTTCACCGACGGCCGGGCATGCAGCCCGACTTCATGTTCCAGCAGGACCTCGGCGGTCAGCGCCACGTCACTCATGTCATCGTCCTCAAAGCGCCGACAGCTCTTCCGCGGTCCGGCGAACATCCTGCAGCGACGCGCCACCCGAGGCCTCGGTCGCGGCGATCACCGCGCCCTCGACGATCGGCGCGTTGCACACCACCACCTTGCCGCCGCGCTCTTCGGGGAGCATCTCGACAGCCATTTCCGAATTCGTCTCGGCCCCGCCGAGATCGACCAGAAGCGCGACACCGGCTTCCGACCAGGCCTTGTCGATGGCAGCAAGGATCGCCTCGACGCTGGTCCCCAGGCCCCCGTCGGGATCGCCGCCGCACCAGGCGAGCGGCACCTCGTCGCCGACCATCTGGCGCACCATGTCGGCGGTCCCTTCCGCCACAAGCGGCGAATGCGACACGATGACGATGCCGACATTGCTCATTTCACGTCTCCAAACTTCCCGGCGATTGTCTCGATGAGGATCTGGCTCGACCGCGCGCCCGGGTCGATGTGACCGATCGACCGCTCCCCCAGGAACGACGCACGCCCCTTGGTGGCCAGCATGTCCTTGGTCGCCGCGCAGGCCTCCCGCGCCACTTCGGCGACCTCGGCCGGCGAACGGCCCGCAGCAAGGGCTTCCGATGCCGGCACCAGCACGTCGAGCATGGTCTTCTGTCCGGGGGTCGCCTTGCCGCGCGCCATCACCGCCTCGATGGCGGCTTTCAGCGCGGCCGCAACGCCCTCGCGTGTCGGCGGCGTGTCCAGCGACTTGCCGAGCGTCATGAACAGCGTCCCGTAGAGCGGACCGGAAGCCCCGCCGACCTTCATAACAAGCTGCATGCCCGCCGCCTTCAGCGCCTCGTCCCAGGGCTTTGCGGCAAGCGTGTCGAGCTCGTCGAGCACGGCCTGCATCCCGCGCTTCATGTTGTGGCCGTGGTCGCCGTCACCGATGGCGGCATCCAGCTCGGTCAGCTCGTCGGCATGGGCAATGACGGCCTGCGCCGTCGTCTCGAAGATGTCCCTCAGGCGGGGATCGGTATCGCTCATCTATCTGATCCGGTTTCCGTCTTCATCGAAGTAGAGCGGCGAGACCGCCTCGACGCGGATCGCCTCCTCGCCGGCAAGCCGGCTTGCGGGATCCGCCAGTGTGGTCAGCCGGAAGTCGCCGATCCTGATGTGGAGATGGTTCTGGTCGCCCAGATGCTCGACCCAGTCGAGCCGTGCGTTGGCGCTTGTCGCATCTGCGGCCGCGATCCGCAAATGCTCCGTGCGCGCGCCGAGGGAGAAGGCGGCATCCGGCGCATTCTCCGCCGGGATCACGCCGACAGGCAGCACGTTGATCGCCGGTTGGCCCAGGCGGGCCGCGACATAGACATTGTCCGGATCCTCGTAGATCTGGCGCGGCGTGCCGATCTGCACCAGCCGCCCTTCCGACAGGATGCCGATCCGGTCGGCCATGGTCATCGCCTCGATCTGGTCATGGGTGACGTAGAGGATCGTTGCGGCAAGCTCGCGCTGGATGCGCTTCAGTTCCAGCCGCAGGTCCGCCCGCAGCTTGGCGTCGAGCGAGGACAGCGGCTCGTCCATCAGGAAGATCGACGGCTGGCGCACCAAGGCCCGGCCGATGGCGACGCGCTGCATCTCGCCGCCCGAAAGCTGCGTCGAGCGGTTGCCGAGCTTGTGGCCGATCCGCAGCATGTTCGCCACCGCCTCCACCGTGCGGCGGATCTCGTCCTCCGGCACGCGCCGGGCCGGCGAGCGCAGCGGGAAGGCGAGATTGTCGAAGACGCTGAGATGCGGATAGAGCGAATATTGCTGGAAGACGAAGGCAACATCCCGCCCGGCCGGCGGCATGCGGGTCATGTCTTGCCCGTCGATATGGAGAGAGCCGCCGTCCGGCGTCTCCAGCCCGGCGATCAGCCGCAGCGTCGTCGTCTTGCCGGCGCCCGTCGGGCCGAGCAGCACGACGAATTCGCCGGAGGCGATGGTGAGCGAGAGATCATCGACGGCCAGCGTCCGGCCGAACTGCTTGGAGATCCCCGAAAGAGCAACGGTCGCCATGTCAGCCTCCCGTTCCGGTGCGGCGGGCGGGACCCGCATCGTCGCGCGCGCTCGCCAGAGCCCGTCCGCTCGCCCGGTCGAACAGCGACAGCCGCGCGGTGTCGAAAGTCAGCCCCACCGTTTCCCCGTCACGAACGACAAGGTCGGCGGCGATCCGCGCCTTCAGTTGCGCGGCGCCCAGCATCACCGTGACGATCTGCGTCGTGCCGAGATACTCGCTGCCGACCACCTCGCCCCTCAGCCGCGAACCGTCGTCGAAGCGGATGTGTTCCGGCCGCATGCCGAGGACGAGCGCCCCGTCGGCCACCTGTTCCCTCAGCTCCGGGATCGCCACCTCCGTCCCGCACAGCCGAACCTTGGCAGCGCCTGCATCCTGTCCGCCTTCAACGTCCAGGAAATTCATCGGCGGCGAGCCGATGAAATCGGCGACGAACATCGTGGCCGGGCGATCGTAGATCTCCTGGGGGTGACCGAACTGCTCGATGACGCCGTGGTTCATCACCGCGATCTTGTCGGCCATCGCCATCGCCTCCACCTGGTCGTGGGTGACATAGACCGTGGTGGCCCTGATCGAGTTGTGAAGCTCGCGCAGCTCCCGCACCATCAGGTCGCGGAACTCGCTGTCCAGCGTGCCGAGCGGCTCGTCCATCATGAAGGCCTTGGGCCGGCGCACGATGGCACGCCCGAGCGCCACCCGCTGGCGGTCGCCGCCGGCGAGCCCCGAGACCGGCCGGTCGAGAATATGGTCGATGCGCAGCAGCCGCGCCGTCTCCTCCACCCGCGTCCGGATCTCCTGTCTTGGCATGCCCTGGCAGACCAGCGGAAACGCCATGTTCCGGCGCACGTTCATATGCGGATAGAGCGCGAAGAGCTGGAACACGAAGGCGATGTCGCGATGGGAGGCGCGGTTGAAGGTGACGTCCTCGCCGCCGAGAAAGATGCGCCCCGAGGTGGGCAGTTCCAGCCCGGCGATCATCCGCAGCGTCGTCGTCTTGCCGCAGCCCGACGGGCCGAGCATGACGAAGAACTCCCCGTCTTCCACGGTAAAGTCGGAGTTCTTCACCGCGGTGAAGGCGCCGAAGTTTTTCCTGAGGGCCTCGACCCTGATCTCCGCCATGGCTGACTATTCCGGAAAGTGGCTGACGATGATGAACATCACGGTGCCGGTCAGGATCGTGATGAAGGAATAGGTGAAGAGCGCCAGCGCGAAAGGCTGCATCAGCATCACCACCCCGAGGCCGATCAGCACCGTCGCAAACAGCTCCCACGGCCCGCGGCGAAAGATCCGCGGCCCCGCCGAACCAGGCGTCTCGGCCCCCGCCCCTTCTCGTCCGGGCGGGTGGGCGCGCTGGTAAGCGATGCGCGCGCGTGCCGCCTCCAGGCCGTTTCCGGCCGCCGTCTTCGTTGGCTGAGATCCGGTCATTTGCGCACCGCTCCGAAGGTGATGCCCCTGAGCAGATGCTTGCGCAGGAGGATGGTGAAGACGAGCACCGGCAGCAGGAACAGGGTGACGCCCGCGCCGATGGCCGGCCAGTCGAGCCCGCCCTCGCCGATGATCGTCGGGATGAAGGGCGGTGCCGTCTGCGCCGTGCCGGAGGTCAGCAGCAGCGCGAAGGCATATTCGTTCCAGGCGAAGATCAGGCAGAAGATCGCCGTCGCGGCGATGCCGGTCGCCATCTGCGGCAGCACCACCTTCACGAAGGCCTGCAGCCGCGTATAGCCGTCGATCAGCGCCGCCTCCTCGTATTCGCGCGGGATCTCGTCGACGAAGCCTTTCAGCAGCCAGACGGAGAGCGACACGTTGACGGCGGTGTAGAGGATGATCATGCCGAGATGGGTGTCGGACAGGCCCAGAGTCCGGTACATCAGGAAGATCGGGATCGCGACCGCGATCGGCGGCATCATGCGCGTCGACAGGATGAAGAAAAGCAGATCATCGGCCAGCGGCACGCGGAACCGCGAGAAGGCATAGGCGGCAAGCGTCCCGAGGAAGACCGACAGGAAGGTCGAGCCGAAGCCGATGATCACCGAGTTGAGGAACCGTTCGCCGAACTTGGAGGGGCCGGCGATCACCATCTGCCGCGAGCGTACCAGTTCCTCGTACCAGGTCTGCGGCGGCGGCAGGCTCGCCATATAGTCCGGCGTCTGGCGGGTCCGCGTCGTGAACAGGTTCACATAACCCTCCAGCGAGGGCTCGAAGACGACCTTCGGCGGATAGGAGATCGAATCCGGCGGCGTCTTGAAGCCGGTCAGGAAGATCCAGGCCAGCGGCACCATCGTCACCAGCGCATAGACGATCACCAGCGTTCCGGCGATGGTCCGCGTCAGGCGGCTCGGCTCGACCACGGAATGGGCGGTTGACGTGCTCATCTGCTCTTCACCGTGTTGAGAGCCTTGACGTAGATGTTGGCCGCGCCGAACACCGTGACGAAGAGAATGATCGCGAAGGCCGAGGACAGCCCCGTCCGCCACTTCTCGAAGGCCTCGCGCTTGAGATTGATCGAGGCAAGTTCCGTGACCGAGCCGGGACCGCCCGAGGTCAGTTCGACGACAAGGTCGAACATCTTGAAGTTCTCGATCGACCGGAACAGCACCGCGAGCATCAGGAACGGCATCACCATCGGCAGGGTGATCGACCAGAAGGTCCGGAACGGCCCGGCCCGGTCCACCTCGGCCGCCTCGTAGATGTAGTCGGGGATCGAGCGCAGGCCGGCGAGGCAGATCAGCATCGTGTAGGGCGTCCACATCCAGGTATCGACGATGACGATGGCCCAGGGCGCCAGGTTGACGCTGCCGATCATCTGGAAGGACGAGGGATCGGCCCCGGTGAAGAAGCTGATCACGTAGTTGAACAGGCCGATCTGCGGCTGATACAGGAACGTCCAGAAATTGCCGACGACCGCCGGCGACAGCATCATCGGCAGCAGGATGATCGTCGTCCACACGCCATGGCCGCGGAAGTTCTTGTTGATCAGCCAGGCCAGCGCGAAGCCGATCAGCACCTGGAAGAACATCGTCCAGAACAGGAAATGCGCGGTCACCAGCATGTTGTGCCAGATGTCCGGATCGGTCAGCACCCGCTCGTAGTTGCGCAGACCCACCCACTCCACAGCGCGATTGATGCGGTTGGCGCGGAAGTCGGTGAAGGACAGGTAGACCGTCCAGATCAGCGGAAAGACGTTGATCGCCAGCAGCAGCACGATGGTTGGTGCGATGAAGAGCCAGGCGATCGCCTTGTCCGACAGGCCGCGCACCCTGCGGGCGATGCCGTGCGGCGTGCTGCGGGCGAGCCGGTCGGCGGCACGCTGACTGATCTGCATTTGAGACATGATCGGATTCCGCATGGTCGGCGCAGAGCGCCTGGGCTTGCAGGGGCGTTCCGGCATGGGGACGTGAACGGCGCGAGCGCCGGGCCAGGAGCCGGGGCCGGCCGCCGTCGGGCGGGGCCGTTCATCTGCCGGCCTTGCCGCCGCCAGGGCGGCGGCAAGGGGATGGGCAGGCCTAGAGCTTGCCTTCGTCCTCGAAGGTCTCGGTCCAGTCGGCGATCAGCTTGTCGAGCGCCTCCTGGGCCGTTCCCTGGTCGGCGACGATGTAGTCATGCAGGCGCTTCTGCATGGCCAGCAGCAGTTCGGCATAGGCCGGCTCCTGCCAGAAATCCTGCACGGCGCCCATCGCCTTCAGGAAGTCGGCCGCGAAGGGCTGGCTGTCCTTGAAGCCGGGATCGTTGAGCACCGAGTTGTGGGCCGAGTAGCCGCCGAGCGACCACCACTTGGCCTGCACCGCAGGCTGGGCGAACCACTTGATGTACTTGAGCGCCTCGTCCTTCTTCTCCGAATAGGAGATCACCGAGATGCCCTGGCCGCCCAGCGTCGAGGCCTCGACATTCTGCTTCGGATTGACGAAGAAGCCGATCTTGTCGCCGCCGACCTGCTCGTCCTTGTAGAGGCCCGGGAAGAAGGCGAACCAGTTCATCGCCATCGCCACCTGGCCGGACTTGAAGCTGTCGAGGCTCTCCTGCATGTAGCTGTCGGTGTAGCCGGGCGCCGTGCAGCACTTGTAGAGTTCCTTGTAGAACTCCAGCGCCTCAACCGCTTCGGGCGAATTCACCGCGCCTTCCATGTCATACTTGCCGGGGGTGTTCTCATACTTGAACCCCCAGGCATAGAGCGCTCCGGTGGCTCCCATGGTGATGCCTTCGGAGCCACGCTCGGTGAAGATGTTGACGCCGTAGCGCGTCTTGCCGTCGATCTCGCGACCCTGGAAGAACCTGGCGATCTCCATCAGTTCGCGCTGCGTCTCCGGCGGAGCAAGATCCCGCCCGTACTCCGCCTTGAACGCCTCCTGGATCTCCGGCTTGGAGAACCAGTCCTTGCGGTAGAACCACGCATTGGCATCGCCCATCGCCGGCAGCGCCCAGTAGTTCGGTGTGCCCTTCGGCCAGGTCGAATAGGCATAGACAGTCGCCGGGGCGAAATCGTCCATGCTGATGCCTTCGGCGTCGAAGAAGTCGTTCAGCTTGACGTAGTGGCCGTTTTCCGCGCCACCGCCGATCCACTGGCTGTCGCCGATCAGAAGATCGCACAGCTTGCCGCCCGAGTTCAGCTCGTTGAGCATCCGGTCGGCGAAGTTCGGCCAGGGCACGAATTCGAACTTCATGCCGATGCCGGTCTCGGCCGTGAAGTCCTTCGACAACTCGACCAGCGCATTGGCCGGGTCCCAGGCGGCCCAGCACAGGGTGATGTCTTGCGCCTGTGCCGATGTCGTGGCGAACCCGCCAAGCATCGTCCCGCACAGGACGGCAGCCCATGTCTTCCGATATCCGTTCACGTGATCCTCCCAAACTTCGCGCGGCGTTCTTGTCGGAACCGCCCCTCCAGACGGCCGCCGGCCGCGCCCCGCCTTGCGCGAGGACGCCATCCGTTGCCCGGATGTTTACCGCGATGTTTAGTAAGATCATCATAGCTAAACAAATCAAGCGATTTCGTTGCTGCGAAGCCGCATCTCAACCTTGCAATGCAGCATGCTTCACCCGTCAAAAGGGCGTCAAAGATCCCTTTGTTTCGCAAGGATCGAACTCATCGAAACGATCTGTCTTCGTTTCGCGAAATAATGAGAGCTATGACAATAAACATTTTAATCGCATCCGGGGCCGCAGCCCGAAAAAAAGCCGGGCCTTTCCAGGGCCCGGCTTCGGCGATCTCGCGAGATTTCTGGCGGTGCAGCAAACCAGCCGCGATCAGTCCCGTCCGTTCAGGGAGGCAAGGGTCTTTCCGTCTTCCGCAAGGCGAACCAGCAGCGGCGCCGGCTCCCAGAAGAACGCGTCTTCCTCGCTGAGGCGACGCAACTCGGCGAGCACGGGGGCGAGGCCCAGCCTGTCGGCATAGTGCATCGGCCCGCCGCGCCAGCGCGGGAAGCCGTAGCCGGCCAGCATCGTCACGTCGACATCGAGCGGACGCAGCGCGATACCCTCGTCGACGATCTTCGCCGCCTCGTTGATCATCGCCGCCATGTAGCGCGAGACGATCTCCGCGTCGCTGAAGCTGCGCGGCACGAGGCCCTTGGCCTCGCGCTCGGCCGCGATGATCGCCTCGACCTCCGGGTCGGGACTGCCGCGCCGGGCCCCCGGTTCATACAGATAGTATCCCCGGCCGCTCTTCTGGCCGAACCAGCCGCGTTCGCAGATACGGTCGGCGATCTCCACCGTCCGCTCGCGCGGATCGCGCGTCGCCGCCCGCCGCTTGCGCCCGGCCCAGGCGATGTCGAGGCCGGCAAGATCGCTGACGGCGAAGGGCCCCATCGGGAAGCCGAAGGCGACCAGCGCCGCGTCGATCTGGTAGGGGCTCGCCCCGTCCTCGACCATGTAGTCGGCGGCCTTGCGATAGGTGTTGAGCAACCGGTTGCCGATGAAGCCGTCGCAGACGCCGGCGCGCACCGCCACCTTACGCAGCGTCTTGGCCAGCGCGAAGCCGGTGGCGACCACATCCGCCGCCGTCTTGTCCGCCACCACCACCTCGAGCAGGCGCATGACATGGGCGGGCGAGAAGAAGTGGAAGCCGATCACGTCCTGCGGCCGCGCGGTCGCCGCCGCGATCTCGTTGACATCGAGATAGGAGGTGTTGGTGGCGAGGATCGCGCCCGCCTTGGCGATCCCGTCGAGCCGCGCGAACACGTCCTTCTTGACGTCCATGTCCTCGAACACCGCCTCGATCACCAGATCGGTCTCGGCGAGCGCGGCATAATCCGTCGCGGTGGAGAAGTCGCGCGACAGGATCTGGTCGCGCCGCGCCTCGCTCAGCTTGCCGCGCCGCACGCCGTCGTCGAGGAGCTTTGCGACGATGCCGCGGGCGCGCTCCGCGCTCGCCTCGTCGCGCTCCACCAGCGTCACCGGCAGGCCGGCATTCAGCGCCGCGACCGCAATGCCGGAGCCCATCGTGCCGCCGCCGATGACACCGATCGAGGCGACCTCGCGCGGACTTGCCGCCTCCGCTTCCGGGATCTTGGCGACCGCCCGTTCGGCGAAGAAGGCATGGATCAGGCCGGCCCGCTGATCGGAGGCCATCAGCTCCTTGAAGAGCGCGCGCTCGCGCGCCATTCCCTCAGTGAACGGCAGGTCGTAGGCCGCCTCGATGGCGTCGATCGCCACCATCGGCGAGATCTGCCCGCGCGCCGACGTCTTCGTCTTCGCGCGCCAGTCGGCGAACAGCGCCTCGTCCTTCGCGCCCGGATCGACCTCGCCCGAGCGCCGGCCGGTGACCGCGCCTTCGACAAGGCGGCGGGCAAAGGCAAGGCCGGCCGCCAACGGGTCGTCGCCGTCGACGACGGCATCGATGATGCCGAGCTTTACCGCCTCGACCGCTGCCACATGGCGACCGCTGGTAATCAGGTCGAGTGCGGCGGCCGCGCCCGCAAGGCGCGGCAGGCGCTGCGTCCCGCCCGCGCCGGGCAGGATGCCGAGCGTGACTTCCGGCAGGCCGACCTTGGCCGAGGAAACCGCCACACGGGCATGGCAACCGAGCGCGACTTCGAGCCCGCCGCCGAGCGCGGTGCCGTGCAGCGCCGCCACCACCGGCTTGTCGCAGGCCTCGATGGCCGCGATCACGTCCGGCAGGAACGGCTCGGCCATCGGCTTGCCGAACTCGCGGATGTCCGCGCCGGCGATGAAGGTGCGACCAGTGCCGTAGATCACGCCCGCGCGCGCCTGATCGTCACCCGCCAGCCGCGCGACGGCCGCCGCAAGGCCCGCGCGCACTGCCTGCGACAGGGCATTGACCGGCGGATTGTCGACCGCGATCACGGCAATGCCGTCCTGAACGGAATAGCGTACGGGATCGGTCACGGGGCAACTCCTTGGCATGTGGCGAGGGTCCAGAGCCCCTTCCCGAGGCCGGATTTGGGCCGCAGTTTAGGGAGCGGCCCAACTGTTTCAATCCTAAAATATCTCCGCGCGGATGGATCGATGCGCGCCTTACCGGGTGAACGAGATCGCCATGTCGGCGAGCGGCAGTCCGGCGACACGCGTCTCCCAGCTCTCGCCGGGCGCGACCGGAAAGGCGCGCGTCAGCGTCCCCGTCGTTACCACGTCGCCGGGCGAGACCGTACTCGCCAGCGCCGTATCGGGCAGCCCGTCGGCCATGGCCTTCAGCGCGCTCAGGGGTCCGCCGAGCACGTTTTCCGCGTGTCCGCTGTCGATGCACTCGCCGTCGCGGTAGAGATCCAGCGTGAACGAGGAGAGCCGGTCCAGCCACTTGGCGCGGTTCGCCGCCGTGACGACCGCGAAGGGGCGGTGGCGCAGCAGCCCGTGCAGGGCGAAGGCGGCGACCGTATCCGCCGCCTGGAACCGCCAGTCCGGATAGACCGACTGGACGATCTCGAAGCCGAGCGCCACCCCGTCGATCCGCTCCAGCAACTGCGCTTCCGACAGCCCGGCCTCGAGCGGCGCGGCGATGCGGAAGACGATTTCCGGCTCGATCCTCGGTTCCACCAGATGCCCGATGGATGTCTCGGCCGCCCCTTGCGCCGGCGCCTCGGCCAGCGTCGTGTCGTAGACCGGGCCCCAGATCGGCGCGTGGACGTCGTATTCGTCCCAGATCGTCCGGTTGGTGAAGCCGATCTTCCAGCCGCGCGGGATCTCCCCGCGGGCGATGCGGGCGGCGCGGATCTCGGCCGAAACCCGATAGGCGCGCGCAAGGCCGAAGCTCTTGTCCCCGTCGGTGATCGGCGCGCAGGAGCCCGCTTCAGCGGCGATCCTCAAAAGCGCTTGCGCATGGGTCCTGTCGCCATCCGAAATCTGCAAGGTCGCTCCTCCCGGTTATCCTCGTTTGTCGGGCGACACGATGGCGTCAGGCAGCTCCCGTGGCAAGTGGGCGCAGGGCGCAGGTCCCCGCCTTCCCCCGGACGGCACCGCGCGCTATTTTCCGGCCTGATCCCGCTTCACGCTTTACCCCCACGGAAAGGTTTCCTCATGTTGCGACTGCTTCGGGCATTTCTCATGCTGCTGCCGCTGACCGTCACGGCCCAGGCCGCCGATCTCGAGATCCGCGATATCGTGGTGGGAACCGGCGAGGAGGCCGTGCCCGGCGCCACGGTGACCGTGCACTATACCGGCTGGCTGATGGACGGCACCAAGTTCGATTCCAGCCTCGACCGGGGAGAGCCCTTCTCCTTCCCGCTCGGGGCGAGCCGCGTTATCCGCGGCTGGGACCAGGGCGTCGAAGGCATGCGCGTCGGCGGCAAGCGCGAGCTCGTCATCCCGCCGGAGCTCGGCTATGGCGCCCGCGGCGCCGGCGGCGTCATCCCGCCCAATGCGACCCTGCGCTTCGAGGTCGAACTGCTCGGCGTCGCCAAGCCCAATTTCGGCACGCTGGACAATTCCGAGCTCAAGGACAGGCTGGCGGCCGGCGCCGTGCTGGTCGATATCCGCCGCCCCGAAGAGTGGAAGGAGACCGGCGTCATCGACGGCGCCCACCTGATCACCTTCTTCGACGACAAGGGCAACGTGAACCCCGGCTTCATGGATGAACTGGCCGCCATCGCCGGCAAGGACGACCGCATTGTCCTCGTCTGCCGGACCGGCAACAGGACGGAGGTCCTTGCCCGCTTTCTGACCGAGCGGGCCGGCTATTCCAAGGTCGACAGCGTCGGCCAGGGCATCGTTGGCTGGATCGGCGACAGCAACATCGTCACCGCGGCCAAGATGCCGGAAAAATGCTGGCTCTGCTGAGCTGATACCGGGTCGCCGTCAGAGTTGCCCCCGTCGGACGGCCTCCTCAGACGGGTCCGGACCGATCCGCCGCCCGCAGCAGGGCGACGGCCCGCCGCATCCGCTGGATTGACGTCAGGTGCGCCAGCAGCGCGTAGATCGCAAGGCCGACGGCGATCGTCGAGGCCGGCGCAATCCCTGCCAGCGACAGGCCGCCGGCGGCCAGCAGCATCGCGCAGAGGAAGATGATCCGCTCCAGCCGCTCGAACAGATCCGGCCAGGCCTCGTTGCGGATCGGGATTTCGATGGCCGTGCGCGCCTTGGCATAGCTGGTCAGAACCCCGCCGGAAAAGGCCAGCAACGCCAGCGCCCAGAGGTCGTTGACCGCGGCAAGCGCCGCGAGAACAGCGAGTTCCTGGTAGCGGTCGACCATCGCATCGAAATAGCCGCCGGACTTGGTGCACATCGACCGGCGCCGCGCCACCGCCCCGTCCAGCGCATCGAAGGCGAAGGCAAAGGCCAGCGTCAGGCCGAAGAGCGCCGGATTGCCGTGCCACAGGTAGAGCGCGGAGGTCGCGCAGACCAGCACCAGCCCCGTCGCCGTGACCTGGTTGGGGGTCAGCCCCATGCGCACCAGCGGGGTCGCCATGCTCTCCCAGAGCGGGTCGATATGGCGCTTGAACAAGCCGTCGATCATTGGCGCGGTTCCGTTTTTATCAGGATAATCAGCGATATAGGGAAATCAGCTTCGGCCGGTGCCGGTCGAGCAGCGCGGCCCGCCGGTCGGCCCGCGCCACACCCTCGCCCTCAGGGTCATAGGTCAGCGCCTCGCCCTGGGTCAGGCTTGCCGCCGCCGCCTCGACGGACGGATACCAGCCGAGACCGGCCGCGGCGATGGCCCCTGCCCCGCGCACGCCGGCAAGCCGCGGCTGGCGGACCACGACCTGCAGCTTCAGGGCATCGGCCAGCATCTGCGCGAAATGCGGATTGACCGCCCCGCCGCCGACCAGCGGCAGCGGCAGGCCGGTTCGCACACCCTTCTGCCGCGCCACCTTGCTGAGCGCCCAGCGCATGTTGAGGGCGACGCCTTCCAGCACCGAGCGCAGCAGCGCGTTGCGGTCGTGACCGACAGAAAGTCCTGTAAAAACACCGCGTAAGCGGTCGTCGTCGACCGGGACCCGCTCGCCGACAAGCCAGGGCACGAAGAGCGGATCGCTGTCGCGCAACGAGCCGATGCCGGAATAGAGCGCCGCCAGCGAGGCGTCGTCGTCGCGCGCCTCCCCGCTCTCCCCGCAACCGAACAGCCGCGCGGCCCAGGCGAAGGCGGCGCCGGCGCTTTCCTGCGTCGCGATCAGCAGCGGCCGATAGCCGACGCTGGAGGATATCGTGGCGTAAGAGTGGAAAATATCGATCCTTCGGGAGGGGAAAAACCCGCTCAGCCAGGCGCTGGTGCCGGCATAGGCGTGCAATTCGCCGTCGCTGGTGGCGCCCGAGCCGATGGCGGTCGCCACCACGTCGCCGGCCCCGGCGATCACCGGCAGGCCGGCGGCAAGGCCGAGCTCTGTCCCCGCCTGCGGCAGCAGGCCGCCGACGGTACAAGTGCCGTCGACGATCTCCGGCAGCCGGTCGAGCGGAATGCCGAGCCGTCCGGCGAGATCGGGCGACCAGCCCTCGCGGCCGGGCCGCGTATCCATCATCCAGGTCAGGTTGGCGCTGTCGGCGGTGGTGACGAAATGTCCCGTCGCCCGGTGCAGAAGCCAGTCCTTGACGTCGAGAAACCGCGCCGTCGCATCCCACACGTCCGGCTCGTTCCGCTTCAGCCACAGCATCTTGGCCGGCGGGTCCATGCCGTTATGCGAGGGCGCGCCATTGGCGATGCGCGTCCAGGCGTACAACTTGTCGAGCCGGTAGCCGGCGAGCGAGGGAAATCCCCCGTTCATCGCCCGCGACAGGGAGCCGGCCCGCTTGTCCAGCCAGACGATGGCGGGGCGCAAGGGGCGCCCGGACTGCTCGACCGGGATGACGCCGCACATCTGCGCGCAGAACACGAGGGCCGAGGCGCGCGCGGCAAGATCCGGGATCTCCGCCGCAAGGTCGCCAATGCCGGCGGCGAGCGCCGACCACCAGTCCTCGGGCTGCTGCTCGGCCTGGTCGGGCGCGGGAAGGCTCAAGGGATAGGGCCGGGTCGCCGTCGCCAGCGGGGACAGGCGGCGGTCGAGGGCGGCGATCTTCACGCCCGACGTGCCGAAATCGGCGGCAATGATCAGCCCGCGCCCGTCCGCCCCCGGGTGCCCCACATCTGTTGCGCTATCGCCGATCACCTGACTGCCTCGAACCTCGCGCGCAGGAATTGCTCCTTCGCCGGCAACGGGTTTATAGAGTTCGCAAGCAAATGAGAACCGGGAAACGTGTCGCTCCTCCGCCAGCCGGCGGGGCAGCGGCACGGCACCGGGGACCGCCTGTCTCGAGGGCCGGATGATCGCAGAAATGCCCGCAAGGGAGACGGGGACAGGCTCGCAAGCCGGCGAGGCCGGAACGGTGGATATCGTCTACACTTGGGTGGACGATACGTTCCCCGGCTACCGGGATCTCCTCGCCCGGCATGCCGGGACGTCGCATGACACCAACCCCAACCGCACCCGCGACAATCTCGACCTGCTGCGCTACTCGCTGCGCTCGCTCGACGCGCATGTGCCGTTCGCCCGCAAGGTCTACCTGCTGAGCTGCCGGCCGCAGGTGCCGGCCTGGCTCGACGCCGGCCATCCGGACCTCGTCGTCGTCCACCACGACGAGATCATGGCGCCGGATATCCTCCCCACCTTCAACTCCTTCGCCATCGTCAGCCACCTTGCGAAACTGCCCGGCCTGTCGTCCCGTTTCCTCTATTTCGAGGACGACATGCTGGCCTTCTCCCCGCTCGGCCTCGACCATTTCCTCAACGGGGGAGGCAGGATGAAGGCGTTCCTGACCCGCAAACCCTCGCCCGTCCTCTCCGAGCTCGACCCGGCACGCGCCAGCCCCTGGAACCTTGCAATGGCAACCGCCAACGACCTGCTTGTCCACCGGTTCGGCGGCGGCCGGCGCAACTATCTGGCGCATGGGCCGCAACTGATCGACAAGGCGCTGTTCGAGGAGATGTGCGAGGTTTTCGCCGGGGCGATCGACACGACCCGCCGCAGCCGCTTCCGCGCCGGCTCCAACGTGCCGCCGGAATATCTCTATCCCCATTTCGCCGCCGCCACCGGCCATGCCGTCACCGCGGAACCGGCCGACATCCGCCGGACGATGGGCTATGCCTCGCTGGAGAACTGGTTCGTCTGGACCTGGGCACAACTGCGCCGCCTGGAATGGGAAAAACCGCTGGCGGTGACGCTAAACGACAGTTTCGGCAGCACCCCGAACCCGCGCGTCGTCGCCCATATGCGCGCCGTGCTGGAGCGCTGGTTCCCCGTCCCCTCGCGCTTCGAGAAGCCGCGCGGCTGACGTCAGGAGCCGCGCAACGCCTCGGCGTAAAGCCTTGCAAAGACGGGACCCGTGCCGCGGATGTCGGCATATTGCGCGCGGGCATCGGCCCAGGCGGCCAGGCGCTCGCGGGCCGGCCTGTCCCCGGCAAGGGAGACGATGCGCCGCGCCAGCGCGCCAGCGTCCCCCGGCGGCACCAGCAGCTCCGCCCCCTCGCCGCTCAGCACCCCGGCATAACCGGGATTGGCGGCCGCCACCGGCAGCGCGCCGGCGGCCATCGCCTCGACCAGGACGAGGCCGAAGCTCTCGCCATAGGGGGCGGGCGCGGCGAAGATATCCGCCCCGGCGACAAGCGCGCGGGCCGTGGCATCGTCGGGCCGCTCGACCAGACGGATACGCCCGCCATGGGGAGCGGCGAGCGCCGCCTCGACCAGCGGCTTCAAGTCGCCGCCCCCCGCCACCGTCAGCCGCGCGTCCGGCAGCGCCGAGGCGATGTCGGGCCAGGCGGCAAGCAGCACGTCGAGCCCCTTGCGGGCCTCGAAGCGCCCGAGAAACACGATCTCAAGGTTTTGATTCTGCTCGCTCTTTCGCGCGTTCCGCCAGGGCCCCAGATCGATGCAGGGCGGCACCACCTCGACCCGCACGTCGCGCGCGGCCGCGCCCAGATGCGCCAGCGGCGTCGGCGAGGGCACGACGACGATCCGCGAGTGCGACAGGAAATGGCCGGCGGCCGCCCGCAGCAGCCGCGCCGTCACCCCGCCGGCCTCTGTCCCTGGCAGCGTCGCGTGGAAGGTGGTCACCGTCGGCAGCCGCAATCCCCGCCAAACCTGCCAGGCGACGAAGGGCGTCCAGGGCGTGTGCAGATGGACGAGATCGGCGCCCCAATCGCGCAGATCCTCCACCAGCCGGCGCCGCTCCGGCCCGAAGGCATAGCTCACCTCGAAGCGCGTGCCGAACATCGTGACCAGCCGGGACCGGCCGCAACACTCTGTTCCCGAAGCGCAAATTCCATCCGGCGTCGGCGGCGCGACGATGCGCACCTCATGCCCCTCGCCGCGCAGCCAGCGGGACAGGTCGCGCACATGCGCCTGTACCCCGCCGGGGCGGGCCATCGCGTAGGGGAGGATCTGGACGATCCTCATGCGCCGCTGCTCTCCTCGCCCGTATCCCCGCTGTCGCGCGGCCAACCGCGGAAGGTCGCCAGCGCCGCATCCCCGACATCGAGCAGCGAATAGGCCAGCAGGAAGACCACCAGCGCCGGCAGGGTGCCGGTGAAAAAGGCCAGTATCAGAAGAACCGGCAGGGCGCCGCTCAGCCCGGATATCCCCCGCTCGACAATGTCGAACAGACCGAGCCACGCCGGGCCCGGCGCCGCCGGCCCGGTGGGCGCGGCGGGCCTTGCGTCGCGAATTACCCTCGCATAGAGGCGCAGCCAGGCCGCGACCGCCGCGAGCGCGGTCCAGAAGAAGCCGGCGACCGTGTCCCCGGCCGCAACCCGGTCGGCGAGCAGGCCTATGCTCGTATAGAAGAAGCCCCACTGGCCCATGTCGATGACGAAGTCGAGCGCCCCGCCCCTGGCCGAACTGCGCCCCGTCGCCCGCGCCAGGGCGCCGTCCGTGCAGTCGAGGGTCTGGAACAGCGCCGCCAGCAGCGCGACCGCGACGGCGGCCGCCGCAAGGGGGAGTGTCAGCGCCGCCAGCGGCATGGCCAGCACCACCGGCACGGCCGCCAGCGTCACCGCCGTCGGAGAAATGCCCGTCGGCGCAAGCAGGGCGACCAGCCAGAAGCCCGGCGCCCGGTACAGCAGCGCGGCCGCCCAGTCGGTCGCCAGCTCCTTCGCGAACTTGTCCTGGCGGTACTGGCGCCAGAGAGAACGAAACGTCAGGTCCGGGCGCATGTCACTCCGTGGTTCCTGCTGTCTGCGGCGCCGACCCTGCCGCCATCCGGCACTTGCCGATGGCCCGGCGCTCCCCTAATAGTGGACCGCCTTACCACATTCCGGTCGATCCATGCTCAACATCAAAGCTGTTTTCCTTGCCGCCGGTCGCGGTGTGCGCATGGGCGAGCGTGGCCGCCTGACGCCCAAGGGCCTGATCTCGCTTGGAGAGCAGAGTTTCCTTGAAGACGCCGTCGACACATTGGCATTGCACGGGATTTCCGACGTGCGCGTGGTGACCGGCCATCTCGCCGACCACTACCGGACGCTGGCCGCCGAGCGCCGCCCGTCGCTCGACCTGCGCCACAACGACACCTTTTCCAGCAAGGGCTCGCTGCAGAGCCTGATGGTCGGCCTGGAGGGGCTGGACGGCCCCTGCCTGGTGCTGGAATCCGACCTGGTGTTCGAGCCGCGCGCCATTGAGGCCGCCATCGGCCGGCCGCAGACCTCCGCCCTGCTGGTGTCGGGAAAGACCGGCGCCGGCGACGAGGTGCATGTGTGGACCGACGAGCGGGACGGCCTGCGCTGCCTGCGCGACATGTCGAAGCTGATCGACCGCTGGCACGATACCCCCTATGGCGAGTTGGTCGGCATCACCTACCTGACCGCCGACGCGGTCGGGGAATTGCGGGAGCTCGGCCCGCATCTGATCGCCAGTGATCCGATGGCCGACTACGAGAGCGGCGTCGTCGCGCTGGCGCGGCGCCAGCAGGTCGCCGTTCCCAAGGTGGCGGACCTTGCCTGGGCCGAGGTCGACAACGAGGCGATGCTCGCCCGCGCCGCCGAACTGGTCTATCCCCGCATCGCGGCAGCCCGCCGGAGCGGCTGATCCCCGCGAGAATTTTTGCGACGAATTTTGCAAAATTCCGTCTCAAAATCGCGAAATTTTGAGACGGGGCGCGCAACCCCGCTCAATGCGGACGCGACAGCATCCGCTGCGCGACGACCACCCCGGCAAGCGCCAGGGCGATCGACAGCCAACTGCTGACAAAGCCCGAGAGCACGCCGATTTCCCCCATCGCCCAGGACACCTTGGTCGCGACCAGCGCGAGATATCCCGCAAGCGCCAGGATGAGGATGCGCAGCGGCGCGACGACCCGCCCGGCCCCGGCGATCGGGGCAAGGCTGGCGCCGAGCAGCGCATAGGCGCCGGGAAGGAAGAACGCCGCCCAGCGCCGCCACAGGGCGGCGTCGACATCCGGCCCCTTCAACGGATTGCCGTCGCGCGCCAGCACCTCGAGCGGGGCCTGCGGCAGGTAGAAGGCGGCGATGTCGTAATAGGTCAGCGCCTCGGGCACTATATCGAGCCGCAGCTCCAGGCTCGGATACTGGCTGATCAGATAGAGCGAGGTCTGGGCAAAGGCCGGCGGCGTGCCGTCGCTGCGCGGGACCTCCTCCGCCGGCAGCCGCGCCCACAGGTCGACATCGGTGAAGCGCCAGAAGCCCGGCCGCTCGCCCGGCTCGCCGTGGCGCGCGACGATCACGTCGCGCAGGTCGCCGGCGACCACGCCGCGATAGAGCTCGATATCGGCGAGCGCCGGCGTCGCGCTGCGGATCACCCGGGCCTTCAGCGCCGCGCCGTTGACGACGAACCAGCTCGGCTCGCCAAGCTCGCCATCGGCGAAGCGCCGGCCGTAGCCGCCGAGCTGCAGCCCGGCCTGGGCGAAGACCGCCTCCGGCCGCCACCAGCGCTCCAGCGAGACTTGCAGCGCGCCGGTCAGAGCCGCGAACAGGCAGACCACCACCAGCGTCTGGCGCGGCGACCAGCCGGCCGCGGCGATCACCGTGGTCTCGCGGTTGAACAGGCGCATCAGCTCGGCCGCGAAGACGCCGATGAAGCAGGCGACGGGAAAGAGGCGCGTGGCGATGTCGACCGCGCGGAAGCCGAGATAGGTCGCGACCAGCACCGCGCGCGAGCGCCCGAGCTCATCGGCCCGCGCCAGCACGCCGTCGAGCGTCTGCGCCAGGTCGATGGCGAAGGCGACGATCAGGAACATCGTCATCACCAGCGCCGCCGCCTTCAGATGGGTGAAGAGGATGCGCCGGCCGATCAGGCCGAGCACCGGCGTGCGCCGCCGCGGCACGCGCGGGCCACCGGCAAGGAACGCAAGAGCGGTTCCGGGCGCGCGCATCATCGCTCAGGCCCGCGAGCTGACGGGGCGCAGCAGCGCCGCCGCGCGGGTGCGGATGCCGGCGAGCGCCAGCAGCAGCACCGCCGCCGCCGCAAGGGCGCCGACCGAGGCGAGCGCCAGCGGCGCCTCCGCCGCCAGCCGGCCGAGCACGCCGCGCAGGACGATGTCGAAGGCGAGCAGCGCGCCGCAGGCCAGCGGCAGCGACAGATAGCCGAAGACGCCGCGCCCGGCG
The DNA here is from genome assembly GCF_900185725.1 of Stappia sp. TSB10P1A. Lineage (GTDB taxonomy): Bacteria > Pseudomonadota > Alphaproteobacteria > Rhizobiales > Stappiaceae > Stappia. Next base: position 368,114 of record NZ_FYAU01000026.1, read on the forward strand.
AAGACGCAGGCGAGCAGCGCCAGCAGCGGCGCGACGAAGACGGCGATGGCGCGCGACAGCCGTTCGCCGGCGATCTTCAGCGCCTCACGCCCGGTCTCGCCCATGGCGCGGCCGGCCTGCAGCGCCTCGAACACCGTCCATTCGCCCGCCACGTCGCCGCGCAGGGCGTGGTTGAGGATGTTGTCGAGACGGACCGGCAGCGACACGTTCTCGACCTTGACCTGCGGCAGCGCCGGGATGTTGGCGACGTCCGGCCGGCCGACGGCAAAAAGGTTCGGCCCGCGCCCCTGGCGCAGCATGCCGGCCCCCTCGCGCGCTTCCACCCGCACGAAGTCATAGGCGATCACCCGGCCGAGCCCGAGACTGTAATTTCCCTCAGCGTCCGGCCCGTCGAGGTTCCAGTCGGCCGCCTGGGTCACCCGCCAGCGCCCCTCCTCGCCCGGCTGATGCACGAAGAGGCTCTCATGCGGCGGGCTGACCGAGCTGTCGGAGAGGGCGGCGAAGGTCTTGCCGCGGATGGTCTCGATCAAGGTGCCCTCGCTCGGCCCGGTGATGCGGGCGAACAGCAGATCGCTCTTGAGATGAAAGATCACCGTGCGGGTGGCATGGCGGGCCAGCGGATCGATGACGCCGGAGACGACAAGGCTCGCCGCGAAGGCCAGCGCGCCCAAGGCGAGCGCGACGCGCACCGGCAGGACCCAGGAGACGCCGGCCGCCGACAGGGCGACCAGCTCGCGCTCCTCGCGCGCCGCGACGAAGGCGAAATAGCCGCCGATGACGCAGGCCAGCGCCAGCGCGAAGTCGAAGATCTCCGGCGCGGTCAGGATGAGGACGGCGAGCGCGGAGAGCAGGTCGCCGCCATTGCCGAGCACCTCTTCCAGGATGCCGGTCAGCTTCTCGGCGAGGAACACCACCTCGATGATGGCGACGACGAGCAGCACCCGGCCGAGCACGCGCAGGAACAGCGACCGCGCGGCAATGGAGGCAAGCGGTCTCACCTTGACCCGCACCCCGTCCGGCATGTCGCCCCGTTCCACATGTCGCCCTGCATCGCTCTCCGTCGTGTTTCATGCTAGTCACCCGAATCTGAAGTTCGTCACATTTGGCAGCAAGCTCTGTACGAACTTCAGATTCAAAAGGGTGACTAGTAAGTTTATGTTTCTAGTGTGGTTTTCGAATTTGAAATACGCTCCGACGGTTGCCGCAAAACGAGGCGTATTTCAAATTCACCACACTATAGCCCGGCCTGCCGCGCGGCATCCCGCCCGGTGGTTCCGATTCCGATCCTCATCATAGGCCGGCCGCAATGTCCCGTCTTGTCCATAAGCCGAGCCAGCGGCTCGGTTATGTCCTGGCCCTGTCCTTCGGCGCCGGCCTGTCGCCGGTCTGGCCGGGCACGGTGGGCGCCGCCGTCGGTCTCGTCCTGGCCGCCGGCCTTGCGGTCCTCTCCGTGCCGCTGCAGCTTGCCGGCCTTGCCCTGCTGCTCGTTGTCGGCATCTGGGCCTCGGGCGTCGTCGCCGAAGCGACCGGCACCGACGATCCGCAGATCGTGGTGATCGACGAGAGCTTCGGCGCCGCCGCCGTGGTGCTGGCGCTGCCGGCCGAGCCGCTGTGGTGGATCGCCGGCTTCATCGCCTTCCGCGCCTTCGACATTCTCAAGCCTTTCCCGGTCAACTGGGTCCAGGACCATGTCAAGGGCGGCGCCGGGATCATGCTCGACGATGCCGCCGCCGCGCTCTACGCGATCCTCGTCCTTGCGCCCATCGCCTGGGTCCTCGCCGGCTGAAGCCGCGTTACGGCGCAAGCCGCAGCAGCAGAACCAGCGCGGGACCGGCGATCAGCCAGGCATCGACGATGTCGAGCAGCCCGCCCTGGCGCGGCAGCACCTGCGGATAGTCCTTGACGCCCGAAGCGCGCTTCAGCCGCGAGCCGGCAAGATCGCCGACCACCGCCGCAACCGCGATGACGGCGGCCGCCGCCAGCGACAGGGCAAGCGACCAGCCGAGCAGCAAGGGCCCGGCGAGCGCCGCCGTCAGCGCCAGCATCGCCGCGCCGACGGCAAGCCCCTCCACCGTCTTGCGCGGGCTGAGCCGCGGGAAGGCCGGGCGGCGGCCGAACAGCTTGCCGCCGAACAGGGCGTAGCTGTCATAGGTCTCGACCAGCAGGAAGGCGAGCACCAGCACGCCGGCATTGGCCGGCTCGACGCCGACGGCAACGAACAGCGCCAGCGGCAGGCCGGGAAACAGCAGAACCTCGGCGGCAAGGCGCAGCGAACCGGCATCGCCGCCGGCGCGAAGATGCCGCCGCCAGGCAACGCTCACCGCCTCATAGGCAACGCGCGTCGCCAGCGCGGCCAGCGCCAGGGAGAGAACGAGGCCGCCGGCGACGAAGGGGCCGAGCCCGCCGCCGACGATCACCAGCTCCGTGCCATAGACCGGCCAGAGCGGGCGCGCCTGCGGTGCCGTCGCCGGTACCAGGCTGCCGAGCGCGAGCAGCACGCCGCCGACCGCAAGGCAGGCGAGAACGGCGAGCGCGGCAATGTCGAGCGGAACGAGGGCCGGCATCATGGACGAGGGCATCATCGCGCCGCGCTCAGTCCCGGTGCGAGCGGGCAAGGCGCGCCTGCCAGAGCCGCAAGGCCGGCGACAGCAGGCTGTGGCCATGGGCGAGAAGGCGCATCTGCAAGCCCGGGGCGACGGTGAAACGGCCCTTCTCGGCGGCGAGGATGATCTTTTCCGCCACCCGCTCGGCCGGCCAGAGGCCGCCGCCAGCGGTGATCGCCCGAGTCGCCGCCGGCTTGGTCTCGTTCTCCATGGCTAACTGCGGCGTGTCGGTGTCGGGCGGATAGGCGAGCGTTACCGAAATACCGTCGCCGGCGAGTTCCACCCGCAGCACCTCGGCAAGGCCGCGCATGGCGAATTTCGACGGCGCATAGGCACCATAGCCGTAGATGCCGAAGAAGGCGGCTCCGGAAGAGACGAAGACCATGCGCCCGCCGCCGGCATCGGCCATGGCCGGCGCAAGCGCATGGGCGACATGCAGCGCGCCGAGATAGTTGGTGCGCATCTGCATCAGGTGGTCGTCGAGCGGCTGCTGCAGGAAACGGCCGGGCCGGGCGACGCCGGCATTCATCACCGCCCAGCGCGGCACGCCGAGTTCGGCAGTGATGCCGGCAATGGCCTCGCGCGCCTGATCGGCCTCGCCGACATCCGCAGCGCGCAGGGCGATGCGCGCCCGCGGCACCGCGGCGGCAATCTCCTGGCGCACGGCCTCCAGCCGCTCGGCCCCGCGCGAGACCAGGCCGAGATCGAAGCCCTTGCGCGCCAGCGACAGGGCCATGGCGCGGCCGATGCCGCTGCTGCCGCCGGTGATCAGGGCGACGGGACGCCCGGCGGCGCCGAGCAGCCCTGCGCCCGTCGCCGCGCCGGTCATGGTCAGGCCGCCTCGCCGTTGGCGAAGGCGAGCAGACGGTCGTAGCCTTCCGCGTCCTCGATCTGCAGCGGCGGATGCTTGAACAGGAAGGCGCTCGCCTCCTCGATCGGGCCGGCAAGGCCGCGGTCGCGGGCGATCCTGGCGCAGCGGATGGCGATCAGCGCCATCGCCGCGGCATTGGGGGAATCCTCCACCTCCAGCCGCATCTCGACATGGGTGCGCACGCCGCCGAACAGCCGGCCCTCGAGCCGCACATAGGCGACCTTGCGGTCGTTGAGCCAGGGCACATAGTCCGAGGGGCCGATGCGGATCTCGCTGTCGGAGAGCCGCGCGTTCATCGCCGTCTGCACCGCCTCGGTCTTGGACTCCCGCTTCATCGCCAGGCGGTCCATGTCCATCATGTTGAGGAAGTCGGTGTTGCCGCCGACATTGAGCTGATAGGTGCGGTCGACCTTGACGCCGCGCATGTCGGCGAGCCGCGCCAGCGCCCGGTGGGTGATCGTCGCGCCGAACTGCGCCTTGAAGTCGTCGCCGACGATCGGCACGCCGGCCTCGCGGAAGCGCGCCGCCCAGACCGGGTCGGAGGCGATGAAGACCGGGATGCCGTTGACGAAGGCGCAGCCGGCTTCCAGCGCGCATTCGGCATAGAACTGCGTCGCCTCGATCGAGCCGACGGGCAGGAAGTTGATGATCACCTCGGCCTTCGCCTCGCGCAGGGCCGCGACGATGCCGGCCTTGTCGAGCGCCGGCGCGCTGGAGACGACGAAGCTGCGGTCGGGCGCCTGGTTGCGCATGAAGGCGGAGACGCCGTCGAGATCCGGGCCGCGCAGCACCGGCGCGGTCATGCCGTCAAGGTCCTTGTGGAAGATCTCGGTGCAGTTCGGCAGGGCAACGGCCGCCTCACCGACGGTGCGCCCGACCTTGCGGGCGTCGACCTCGAAGGCGAGGACGATCTCGACATCCTCCGGCCGGTAGCCGCCGAGCACGGGGAAGGCGACGCCCACGGCCTCCTCGCCGAGCGCCCGGCAATAGGCCACGCCCTGGATCAGCGAGCTTGCGCAATTGCCGGCACCGACAATGGCGGTGCGAATCGATCTGGCGGAAGAAGCGCTCATACTGTCTGGTTACCCCCGAACCCTGCCCGTCCGGCCTTGCCGCCGGCTCGATGGCTGTCGCGCGCCATGGCGCAATCCCTGCCTACCGGGTGTCCCGGCGCGGCAAGCGTTACTCTATCTCGATGCGTTCCACCAGCGGCTTGCCGGTCTCCGCGTCATGCCCCATCACCAGCACCTCGCGCACGCTCGGCACCAGCCCGCTCTCGTCGACATCGACATAGGCATAGGCCATGCGCATGGTCCGTCCGCCCGCCGGCAGCAGCAGCTCCGCCCGCCCCGGCTCGACCAGGCGCAAGGTCGCCGGCCGCTCCGGATAGGACACGACATAGACCTGGAAGACGTCGGGATCGCCGGTCGCGCGGGTCCGCACGCCGAAGGCGAAACTGTCCTCGATCATCTTCAGCGGCAATTGCTCGCCGGTGGTGTTGAAGCGGCGCCAATAGGCCTGAACGGGCCTGCGCGGATCGAGCCGGCCGTCCTGGGTGAAGCGGGCGGCATAGACCACCGTGTTGGCGTTGCTCGACCGCTGCAGGTAGAAGACCTGCCCCGGATCGCCCGGCACCGGAAATTCCGGGCGGACCACCGGGAGGCTCGCCACCTCGGTGACCACGGAGCCGCGCGGCTTCTGGCCGGTACCCGGCGTGATGCGGGTTCCCTCCATGGCCGCGGCGGGGGGCGGTACGACAAGGGTTGCCAAAAGGAGGGTTGCCAGAAGGAGGGCTGCCAGAAGGAGGACCGGCAGGCGCGGCAGGCGCCCCGCCAGGACCGCCCGCGGTCGGCCGGGCTGGATGCCGGCCCTGTCATCCGCTGTCATGGTGATGCCAACTCCGTTCGGTGCGCGCCCCGTGCCCCGAATGCCCCGGCTGCCCCCGCCTGACGAAACGTCAGGCCGAAGCCTCGGGCTGAACCCTCAGGTCGACCTTCAGGCTCCGACGACCGCCTGCTGCTGCGCCAACAGACCGGCCCCCGCAGATCCGGTCCCGTGGGCCACTTCCGCCGCAATGCCGATGGCCTTGTCCATCTGCTCGCGCGTGTGCTCGGCCGACAGGAAGAAGCGGATGCGCGGCTGGTCCTTCGGCACGCCGATCTGGACGATCGGCGGCGCGTAGATGCCATGCTCCAGCAGCGTCTGCGAGGCGATCATCGTCTGCATCGGGCTGGAGAACAGGATCGGCACGACGCCGCGGCCGATGGCCGGCCCGGTGTTCAGCCCCATCGAGCGGGCGTGGTCGCGGAAATACTCCGAGTTGTCGTGCAGCCGGGCAACGCGCTGCGGCTCGGCCTTGAGCTGGTTGAGCGCACCATGGGCGCTGCCCAGCGTCGCCGGCGACAGGCCGACGCTGTAGACGAAGCCCGGCAGGGTGAAGCGCAGCCAGTCGATCACCCCCTGCTCGGCGCAGATGAAACCGCCGGAGGAGACGAAGGACTTCGACAGCGTGCCGACCGTCAGCTCGATACGGCGCGGGTCGATGTCGAAATGCTCGCACAAGCCGCGCCCGGTCGCCCCGAGAACGCCGTAGGAATGGGCCTCGTCGACCATCAGCCAGGCATCGTGCGCTTCCTTCAGCGCCACCAGCCGCGGCAGGTCGGGAATGTCGCCATCCATCGAGTAGAGGCCTTCGACGACGATGAGCACGTTGCGATACTGGCCGCGCAGCTCTTCCAACTGCCGCTCCAGATCGTCGAGATCATTGTGGTTGAAGACCCGGTGATCGTAGCGCCCGTTCTTGGCGCCGACGAAGATCGAGTTGTGGGCCAGCTCGTCGATCAGCACCAGATCGCGCGGCCCCATCAGGAAGTTGATCAGGGAGACGTTGACCAGATAGCCGCTGACCAGCGACATCACGTCGCCGACGCCGAGGAAATCCGCCAGCTCGCGCTCGAACACCCGGTGGCCGACCCGTTCGCCGCCGACAAGCCGCGAGGCGCCGACGCCGGTGCCGAGCCGATGCAGCTCGGTGCTCGCCGCCCCGATCACGTCCGGATGGGTGCTGAGGCCGAGATAATCGTAATGGGCGAAGCTGACGAAGGGAATGCCGTTGCGCTCGCAGATCTCGCGCTGCTGGTCGACGGGAAGAAAGTACGGATTGTGCTGCTCGATGATCGCCTTGCCAGCCAAACGGAAACGGCGTTCAGCGACGACGGAAAAGCTCGGCCGGTCAGGCTTCATTCTTGTTTACCCCCAAGCCCGAAACGGGTCACCGACCGTTCGGGTTGAAAAATTCATCAACGAGCCACCGCCCGCAACGCAGCGACGCACCCGCAAGAACGACAGGCAGGCAGTGGCAGGCCGGGCGTCCACATCTCCGGTCTGTCACATCGTCATCGGCTTTCCGACACTGGCGGTTCACAGGTGGGACCTGCCCGCTTTCGTCCCGCAAGCCCCTTGCAGGGAACGGCCCACCGCCAAAGCCCCCCGCTTGGACGGTTTTCGCTAAATAGCCGAAAGGTGGGAAACTGTCGAGTAAGCCGACAAAGTGACACACCCGGCCGGACCCCGTCCCGCCACCCGCCGTGATGCCGTCCCGCGCCGTCGGCGACAGGGTGCCGGCCGCGGGCCGCGCCGCGGCGGCGCCGGGCGCCTTGGCCGCGCCTGCCTCGGCGATCGACCCGCGCTCCGCTGCGCAAACCGTCCAATTCGCGGAAATTCGCAAGAAACGCGGCGTCGTTCGCGCGCACCGGGCCGGGCAAGGCCGGTGGCCGGGACCAAGACTCAGGCCCCGCCGAGGGGCGCCGGCCCCCGTCCCGGCCCGCAAGACGCGCCGTCCCGAAGCCGGTTCGGCAGCGGTCCGGCCAGCCCGGATCAGCGGATCAATTTCTGTTTCAAATCTGTCACAACCCCTTCGACGGCCGCGAGGAAGCGCTCGATGAGGGAAGAATCGATGGCGCCGATGGTGCCGACCCGGAAGGTTCCGAGCGCCTTCATCTTGCCCGCGTAGATGGCAAAGCCGCGCGCTTCCAACGCATCGTAGAAGGTGGAAAAGTCGTACCAAGCCTCGCGCGGCTCCAGGAAGGAGACGATCACCGGCGCCTGCAGGGCCGGATCGAGCGCCGGGACAAAGCCGAGCCGGGCCATGCCGGCGATCAGCGTGTCGCGGTTCGCCGTGTAGCGGGCAAGCCGGGCGGCCGGGCCGCCCTCCTCGGCGAGCTCCTGCAAGGCCTCGTGGAGGGCCGCGACCACATGGGTCGGCGGGGTGAAGCGCCACTGGCCGTCGCCGGCCAGCGCCCGCGCCTGGTCCTCAAGGTCGAGCGCCAGCGAGGTCGAGACGCCGGCCCGGGCGGCAAGCTCGTCCGGCCGGCAGACCACGAAGGCAAGGCCGGGAACGCCCTGCAGGCACTTGTTGGAACTGGCCGCCAGCGCCGAAATGCCCCAGGCCTGCATGTCGACGGCGAGCGCGCCGAAGCTGCTCATCGCATCGACCAGCAGCCGCCGGCCGGCGGCCCTCGCCACGGCGGCGATCTCCTCAAGCGGATTGAGGAGGCCCGACGTCGTCTCGCAATGGACGATGGCGACGGCGGCAATGCCGGGGTCCGCGGCGAGCCTTTCGGCAAGCGCGGCGGGGTCATGCGCCTGCGTCTCCGCGACCTCCACGACGTCGCAGGGGCGGCCGAGCCGGCGGCAGATCTCCGCCATGCGCCGGCCATAGGCGCCGTTGACCAGCAGCAGCAGCCGCTCGTCCGGCCTCAGCAGGCTGCCGAGCATCGCCTCGACCGCGAAAGTGCCGCTGCCCTGCACGGGCACGCAGACATGATCGCCCGGCCTGCCGCCGGCAAGATCGCGGATCTGTGCCAGGACCTCGCCGGCAAGCCGGGTGAAGGCGGGATCGCGCGAGCCCCAGTCGCGCAGCATCGCCGCCTTGACCCTCTCGCTGGTGGTCAGCGGGCCGGGGGTGAGCAGGACGGGGCCGGCAGACGCGCTCATGCGGCACCGGTGAGATGGGCGCGGAAGCGGCGGGCGACCTCGCGCGGGGCGATTGTCGGGCGGCCGAGCCCCGAAACCTCTTCGGCCGCGACCCTGACATGCAGGAAGCGCGGCCCCGGCACGGCGAGCGCCGCATCGAGCGCCGCTCCCGCCTCGCCAAGGCCGCTGGCGCGGGCGGCGAAGCGATAGCCGCAGGCGGCGGCGATGGCGGCGAAGTCGACATGGGCGGAGACGGTCGCCTGGCCGCCGGTCGACAGGTGCCGGCCGTTGTCGAGCAGCACATGGGTGAGGCGCACTGGGGCCTCAGCCCCGATGGTCGCCATGTTGCCGAGCTTCATCAAGGCCGCGCCGTCGCCGTCGAGCACCGCGATCTCGCGCTCGCTGTTGAGCGCCGCGCCAAGGCCGATGGCGCTGGCCCCGCCCATCGAGCCGACGCAGTAAAGATGCCCGGCATGGTCCTGCAGGGTGAAGAGCTCGCGCCCCGTATGGCCGGTGGTGGCGATGAGACCGGCGCTTTCGGGAAGCTTCTCCCGCAACAGCGCCAGCACATCCATGCGCCGCGGCAGGCTCGCGCCGCCGAACTCGACCGGAGCAACGCGAGGCGCCGGCTCGGCCCGGACCTCGTCGAGCGGGCGCGGCGCGATCGCGCCCTTGGGCTGTACCAAGCCGACCGGCTGGCCGGTCGAACGCATATGGGCGAGCGCGCGCGCCAGCACCGGCTCGATATCGGCGACCTCAAGCGGGAACGGCTCGCCATGGACGCCGGCCAGCGCCAGCAGGCGCGGCGTGATCTGCCCCATCAGCTCGTGCTGCGGCTCGTCCTTCACCCCCGGCTCGCCGCGCCAGGTGGCGATCACCAGCGTCGGAATGGCGAAGGGGTGGTTGAGCGAGGTCAGCGGGTTGACCGCGTTGCCGAGCCCGGAATTCTGGAACATCACCGCCGTCTCGCGGCCCGCGCACCAGGCGCCGGCGGCGATCGCCACCGCCTCGCCCTCGCTGGTCGCCCCGACATAGCGCGCCGTCCGGTCGGAGATCACCGCATTCATCAAGGGCGTCAGGAAGCTGCAGGGCACGCCGGTGAAAAAGTCGATGCCCTGGCGCTTGGCCGCCTCGAGAAAGTCTCCCGCCTCGATCATCGCCCGGCCCTCCGCGCGCGCCGGTCACACCGCATCGCGGGCCTGCGCCAGATCGAGGAGATCGTTGACGTTGCGCCAGAAGCCGCTGACATAGACGACGCCGATGCGCTCGCCGGCCGCCGCCATGCGCGTCAGCACCGCGCCGAGATCGGCGCTGTCGAGGCTCCCCTCGCCCGCCATCTCGTCAAGCGTGCGGCGCAGGCGTGCAGCGCCCGCGGCACTCGCCCGCATGAGGCCGACCCATTCGCCGTCGCCGCCCTCGGCCACGAAGCCGGTGAGCAGCGGCGCCTCGGCCTCCGGGTCGAGATCGTCGGAGAAGGGCAGGCTGCAGGCGACCGCGTCGCGGCCCGAGCGTCCGCCATTGCGCGGGTCGACCGCCAGAACGATGTCCTCCTCCCGGTCCTCCAGCATCGCCAGGAAGAACGGCCGGTAGAGAATATCGCCATAGGAGACGATGGTGTCGCCCTCGCCGAGCGCCAGCGACAGCGACCACGCCTCGCCGCTGGTCTCGAAATCGGCATTGACCACCGGCACGATGCCCGGCGCCTCCACCGCCTCGGCCTTGTAGCCGACGACGACGCGGATATCGGCAACGCCGTGGCGCGTCAGCGCCGCCACCTGGCGGCCGAGCAGCGAGGTGCCGCGCACCGGCAGCATGCATTTCGGCCGCTCCAGCGTCAGGTCGCCGAGCTCCTCGCCGCGCGTTGCGGCGAGCACGATGGCGCGCTTCGGCGCGGAGGCGGAAAGATAGCGCTTTTCCGCCGCCTCCAGCTCGCTGGCGCCGGCGAGCGAAAACACGTCGCCGAGCGGCGCCACGTCGCTTTCCACCTCCAAGAGGGTCTGCTGGGCGCGCAGGGTCGCGCAGGTCTCGCGCATGGCGCGGATCGAGGCGCGCAGGTTGTGGTTGGCCCAGATGATCATCGAGGCGCCGGCCTCGCGCAGCTTCTCGGTCGGCGTGCGGTAATATTTGGTCGGGATCAGGATCACCGGCGCCCGGTCGCCAAACTCGCGGCAGAAGGCGAGGATCTCGTCGGCGGTGCTCTTCTTGGAATGGATGACGATGGCGTCCGCCCCCGCATCCGCATAGGCATGGGCGCGCTTCAAGGCCTCGTCGAGGCCGCGTCCGGCGATCAAGGCCTCGACCCGAGCGACGATCTGGAAATCCGGATGGCTCTGGGTGTCCTTGCCGGCCTTGATCTTGCCGCAGAACTCGTCGATGTCGGCGAGCGGCTGGTTCTCGCCCAGGAACGAGTTGGTCTTGGGGAAGATCTTGTCCTCGATGCACACGCCGGCGATGCCGCGATCGCACAGCTTGGCGACGAAGCGGCGGAAATTGTTGAAGTTTCCGTAGCCGGTGTCGCCGTCGACGAGGATCGGCAGGCTGGAGGCATCGGCCATGTATTCCAGCATGTCGAGCACCTGGGTCCAGGACAGCTCGTTGTTGTCGCGCACGCCGAGCGCCGCCGACATGGACAGGCCCGAGGCCCAGATGCCCTCAAAGCCCGCTTCCTCGACGATCTTGGCGGACAGGCCGCTATGCGCCTCCATCAGGAAGGCAAGATCCGGACGCTGCAGCAGCTCGCGCAGCCGGGTGAACCGTGAGATCGGCGCCGATGCGCGCTCGAGTGCGACGTGCTTTTGCAAAACAACTCCTTTCGGCCGGCCTGCCGGCGCCCGTTCGTAAGGCGGCTCATTGGTAGCGAAGCGCCGTGCGAAAGGGAAGACGGCGCCGCAGCGCCGCGCCGGTTTGTTCACTTGCGCGAAGGAGGGAACAGACCCGGCGGCGGCGGCGCCGGCCGCGCCTGCCGGCTTGCGCGACGGGGCGGGGCGGGTAAAACGGTAGGGACAGGGAGGGCGAAGCACGCATGCAATCCACGGTCGAGGCGTTCATCGCGAAATGGCAAGGCGTCGAAGGCGGCCAGGAGCGGGCCAACTACGCCCTGTTCCTGACCGAACTGTGCGACGTGCTGGGCGAACCGCACCCGGACGGCGCCAGCGCGACCCACTCGGGCAACGACTACGTGTTCGAGCGCGTGGTGCGCGAGACGTCCCGCGACGGCCGTGCCTCGGACAAGCGCATCGACCTGTACAAGCGCGACTGCTTCGTGCTGGAGGCCAAGCAAAGCCGCCAGGTGGGCGACAAGAAGCTCAGCGACGCACCGCCGCTTCCCGGCATCGACGGAGCCGCGAACGAGCCGCTGCGCGGTCGCCGGGTCAGCGCCAACCGCGCCTGGGACGTGCTTATGATGAACGCCCGCGCCCAGGCCGAGAACTATGTGCGCCTGCTGCCGGCCGCGCACGAGCCGCCGCCCTTCGTCATGGTCTGCGACGTCGGCCACTGCATCGAGATCTATGCCAATTTCCGCCGCGACGGAAAGGCCTACGACCAGTTCCCCGACCGCCGCTCCTTCCGCATCTACCTGGAGGACCTGCGCGAGGAGAGCGTGCGCGCCCGGCTGAAGGCGATCTGGTCGGACCCGATGGCGCTCGACCCCTCGCGCCACGCCGCCCGCGTCACCCGCGAGATCGCCGAGCGCATCGCCAAGGTCAGCCAGGCGCTGGAAAAGGCCGGCCACCCGCCGGAAGACGTCGCCATGTTCCTCATGCGCATGCTCTTCACCATGTTCGCCGAGGATGTCGGCCTGCTGCCGCCCGAGAGCTTCCGCGCCCTGCTGAACGAATGCCGGGAAAAGCCCGAGATCTTCCCCGGCATGATGGAGGACCTGTGGCAGGCGATGGACAAGGGGACCTTCGCCGCCGCGATCAGGACCAAGGTCAAGCAGTTCAACGGCGCCTTCTTCAAGGACCGCCGCGCGCTGAAGCTCGCCCGCGAGGAGATCGGCGAGCTGGCGGCGGCCGCAGCCTATGACTGGAAGGACGTGGAGCCGGCGATCTTCGGCACCTTCCTGGAACAGGCGCTCGATCCGCGCGAACGGCGCAAGCTCGGCGCCCATTACACCCCGCGCGCCTATGTCGAGCGCCTCGTGGTGGCGACAGTGATCGATCCGCTGCAGGCCGACTGGGACAATGCGCTCGCCACCATCGAGCGGCAGAAGGCGGAAGGGCGCAACGACGCTGCGGTGGCGACGGCGCAGGCCTTTCACGACAGGCTGTGCGAGACGCTGGTGCTCGACCCGGCCTGCGGCACCGGCAACTTCCTCTATGTCTCGCTGGAGCTGATGAAGAAGCTGGAAGGCAAGGTGCTGGAAGTGATCGCCGATCTCGGCGGCCAGGTGTCGCTGGCGCTCGACCGGCACACGGTCGACCCGCACCAGTTCCTGGGGCTGGAGATCAACCCGCGCGCGGCGGCGATCGCCGAACTGGTGCTGTGGATCGGCCATCTGCAATGGCACTTCAAGAACCAGGGCGTGGCGCCGACCGAACCGATCCTCAAGGAGTTCCGCAACATCCGCCAGATGGATGCGGTGCTGACCTGGGACGGCTATCCGCTGCCGCAGGTCAGGGACGGCAAGGAGACCTATCCCAACCCGCGCCGGCCGGACTGGCCGAAAGCCGACTATATCGTCGGCAACCCGCCCTTCGTCGGCGGCAAGGACATCCGCGCGCGCATGGGCTCGCCTTACGCCGAAGCGCTGTGGAAGGCGCATGGCCACATGAACGAAAGCGCCGATTTCGTCATGTATTGGTGGGACCGGGCGGCGGAGATCCTGCTGCGGCCGAAAAGCGCGCTCAAGCGCTTCGGCCTCGTCACCACCAACTCGATCAGCCAGGTGTTCCAGCGCCGGGTGATGGAGCGCCACCTGGGCGCCAAGAAGCCGCTGTCGCTGGTGATGGCGATCCCCGACCATCCCTGGACGAAGGTGACGCGCGACAGCGCCGCCGTGCGCATCGCCATGACGGTGGCGGAAGCCGGCACGCGGGACGGGCTGCTGCTGGAAACGCTCAGCGAGCGCGCTATCGACACAGACAGCCCGGTGATCCTGTTCGAGGCGAAAAGCGGCAAGATCCATTCGGATCTGACCGTCGGCGTGGATGTGACGGGAGCGCTTAAGCTTCGGGCAAACGAAGGAGTTTGCTCGCCGGGCGTGAAATTGCATGGTTCGGGATTTATCGTAACGCCGAACGAAGCAAAACACCTCGGCCTAGGCACCCGCGTGGGCCTTGAGAAACACATCCGCAAATACCGTAATGGAAAGGATATGACCGCACGCGCTCGAGGAGTAATGGTTATCGATAACTATCCCTTGAGCCAAGAAGAGCTTCGCGCGAGGTACCCAGAAGTCTATCAGCATGTCGCAGAGAAGGTTAAGCCGGAGCGTGAGCATAACAACATGGAATTTCGCCGCGTAAATTGGCACTGGTTTGGGGCGACACATGAAATGTATCGCTCGTTTTCGGCCAAAATTCCGCATGTTATAGTAACTCCTGAAACCGCCAAACACCGAGTATTCCAGTTTCTCGATGCCGAAATCCTGCCGGACAACATGCTTGTCGCCATCGGCCTGAGCGACGGATATCCGCTCGGTGTCCTGTCTTCCCGCTTTCACGGATGTTGGGCACTGCGGGCAGGCGGCTGGCTGGGGATCGGCAACGATCCGCGCTACTCCAAATCGCGGTGCTTCGACCCGTTCCCCTTCCCGGACGCGTCCGAGGCGCAGAAGGATGCGATCGGCGCAATCGCCGAGGAGCTGGACGCCCATCGCAAGCGGGTGCTGGCCGAGCATCCGCATCTGACCCTGACCGGCCTTTACAACGTGCTGGAGCGGCTGAAGGCCGGGGCGCGGCCGGACGAACTGACCGACAAGGAGCGCGTGACTTACGACGACGGGCTGGTGCTGATCCTGAAGGAACTGCACGAGCGGCTCGATGTCGCCGTCGCAGCAGCTTATGGCTGGCCGGCGGACCTGGCTGAAGACGACGTGCTGGAACGCCTCGTCGCGCTCAACAAGGAGCGCGCCCGCGAGGAAGCGCGCGGCCATGTGCGCTGGCTGCGGCCCGACTACCAGATCCCGCGCTTCGGCACCGAGGCGGAAAAGGCCGAGCTGGAACTGGAGCTGGATCTGGGGCAGGTGCCGGCGGCAGCGTCGGCCGGCGGGGCGAAACCCGCCTTCCCCAAGTCGGATGCCGACCAGACGCTGGCGGTGGTCTGGGCGCTGATGGATGCCGACGGCCCGCTCAGCGCCGACGACATCGCCGCCCGCTTCCGCAAGAGCAAGACCCTGCGCCCCTCCATCGCCGCGGTGCTGGCCTCGCTCCACCGCATGGGCCGCGTCTCGTGGCAGGACGGGCGCTACGCCCTGCGCCTTGCCGCCTGAGCGGTCCTGCCGCTCCGGAATGATGTTCCAACCCCAAGTCGTTGGACTGAGGGCGATGCCGGGGCTATGACCGGGGGCCTGCTGCGCCTCACGTTGAGGACGGCAGGACAGACGTTCCGGAAAGAAGGCGTTTCCCGATCATGACCGCCCCGCTGTCGCATCTGCGCGTGCTCGATCTCTCCCGCGTCCTCGCCGGCCCCTGGTCGACGCAGGCGCTGGCCGACATGGGCGCCGACGTCATCAAGATCGAGCGGCCCGGCAGCGGCGACGACACCCGCGGCTGGGGCCCGCCCTTCGTCGCGGACGGGCCGGCGGCCGGCGAGAGCGCCTATTTCATGGCCGCCAACCGGGGCAAGAAGTCGGTCGCCGTCGACATCGCCAGCGAGAGGGGGCGCGCGCTCATCGTCGAACTGGCGAAGAGCTGCGACATTCTGGTGGAGAATTACAAGGTCGGCGGCCTGAAGAAATACGGCCTCGACTACGACAGCCTGTCGAAGGTCAATCCCGGCCTGATCTATTGCTCGATCACCGGCTTCGGCCAGACCGGGCCGTATGCCCAGCGCGCCGGCTACGACTTCATGATCCAGGGCATGGGCGGGCTGATGTCGGTGACCGGCGAGCGCGACGCGCTGCCGGGCGGCGGGCCGCAGAAGGCGGGCGTCGCGCTCGCCGACATCCTGACCGGGCTCAACGCCACCATCGCCATTCTCGGCGCCCTCGCCCACCGGGAGCGCAGCGGCGAGGGCCAGCATCTCGACATCGCCCTGTTCGACGTGCAGGTCGCCTCGCTCGCCAATCAGGCGCTGAGCTATCTCGTCTCCGGCACCTCGCCGGTGCGCATGGGCAATGCCCACACCGCCATCGTGCCTTACGAGGTCTTCGCCAGCTCCGACGGCCACCTGATCCTCGCCGTCGGCAATGACGGCCAGTTCGTCCGCTTCTGCGAGGTCGCCGGCCGGCCGGAGCTCGCCGCCGACCCGCGCTTTGCCGTCAACCGCGACCGGGTGCTCAACCGCGAGATCCTGGCGCCGATGGTCGCGGAGATCATCGCGGCGCGCACCACCCGCGAGTGGATCGCCGACCTGGAGGCCGCCGCCGTGCCCTGCGGCCCGATCAACACCATCGCCGAAGTGTTCGAGGAACCGCAGGCCAAGGCGCGCGGGCTGATGAACCCGGCCCTGCCGCATGGCAGCGGCGGCACCGTGCCGGGCGTCGCCAGCCCCTTGCGCTTCTCCAAGACGCCGGTCAACGACAGGATCGCGCCGCCGATGCTCGGCGAGCACACCCGCGAGGTGCTGGCCCGCGTTCTCGGCCTCGATGACGCCGAGCTCGACGCGCTGGAGGCGGCCGGCGCCATCGCCTCGCGCAAGGGCTGACGCGCCCTCACATTTTGAGCAAATTTTAGGCACATTCTCGCCGCGATGCAGATTTGTGCAAGTTCATTGTGCGATGCGGCATGCACCGCCCCCTGCCAGCTTGACGCTACGTCTCCCGCAAGCCGAGGCGTTTCCGGCACTTTCGCGCCGGGAACGGCCGCCGCGCGCAACTGGCACGCATCTTGATCTTCCCTGTCGTGGCTCTCCTCCGGGGGAGAGGCGACAGAGGGGAAACAGATGACACGTTTCAGCAGGAATTTCTTCGCCGGCATGGCGCTCTCGGGCCTGATGGCCTCCACCGCCGTCACCGGCGCCTTCGCCCAGGAGGAGACCATCAAGGTCGGCATCCTCCACTCGCTCTCCGGCACCATGGCGATCTCCGAGACGACCCTCAAGGACGTCATGCTGATGCTCATCGAGGAGCAGAACAAGAAGGGCGGCCTGCTCGGCAAGAAGCTCGAGGCGGTGGTGGTCGACCCGGCCTCCGACTGGCCGCTGTTCGCCGAAAAGGCGCGCGAGCTGATCGAGGTGAACAAGGTCTCGGCGGTGTTCGGCTGCTGGACCTCGGTGTCGCGCAAGTCCGTGCTGCCGGTCTTCGAGGAGTTGAACTCGCTGCTGTTCTACCCCGTCCAGTATGAGGGCGAGGAAAGCCAGCGCAACGTCTTCTACACGGGCGCGGCCCCCAACCAGCAGGCGATTCCCGCCGTCGACTACCTGATGAACGAGGAAGGCGTCGAGCGCTGGGTGCTGGCCGGCACCGACTATGTCTACCCGCGCACCACCAACAAGATCCTCGAGGCCTATCTCAAGGCCAAGGGCGTCGCCGAGGAAGACATCCTGATCAACTACACGCCGTTCGGCCATTCCGACTGGCAGACGATCGTCTCCGACATCAAGGCCTTCGGCTCGGCCGGCAAGAAGACCGCCGTCGTCTCCACCATCAACGGCGACGCCAACGTGCCCTTCTACAAGGAACTGGGCAATGCCGGCATCAAGGCCGAGGACATCCCGGTCGTCGCCTTCTCGGTCGGCGAGGAGGAACTGGCCGGCCTCGACACCGGCCCGCTGGTCGGGCACCTGGCCGCCTGGAACTATTTCCAGTCCGTCGACACGCCGATCAACGCCGAGTTCATCGAGACCTGGAAGGCCTATATCGGTGACGACAAGCGCGTCACCAACGATCCGATGGAGGCGCATTTCATCGGCTTCAACATGTGGGTGAAGGCGGTCGAGAAGGCCGGCACCACCGAGGCCGACGCGGTGATCGACGCGATCATCGGCGTTGCCGTGCCGAACCTGACCGGCGGCTATTCGGCGATGATGCCGAACCACCACATCACCAAGCCGGTGCTGATCGGCGAGATCCAGGAAGACGGCCAGTTCGAGACCGTGTGGGAGACCTCCGGCCTCGTCGTCGGCGACGCCTGGTCCGACTATCTCGACGGCTCCAAGGACCTGATCGCCGACTGGCGCAAGCCGATGAGCTGCGGAAACTTCAACACCGTCACGGGCAAGTGCGGCGGGTCGGGCAGCTAACACCCACCTTCCGCATCCAGAGGGGGAGGGAGGCGGGCGCAGATCCGCCTCCTCCTTACCCTCCGCCGCCGCCTATTCCCGAACAGTCCGGACGGTCCCCCGTGAAGCCACCCGTGAACGCATCCGTCAACGCACACGCCCAGCGCTCCCTCCCGGCCCTGCTGCTCGCCCTGCTGCTGGCGCTCCTGCCCCTGGCGCTGCTGTCCTCGGCCGCGAGCGCACAGGACGCCCCCGCTCTGGAGAGCCTGCGCCCGCTCGTCGATGCGCTCGGCAAAGGCTCGTTCACCGACACGGAAAAGCAGGTCACGGCGCTGGCCGCCACCGGCGATCCGGCCGTGGTGCCGGCGCTGGAAGCGCTCGGCAACGGCGACCTCTATCTGCGCAAGGCCGACGGCGCCGTGGTGATCGGCAAGCGCGCCGGCTCCGGCCTTGCCCTCACCGATCCGCTGACCGGCGAAGCGCTGGAGCCCGTCGCCGCCAGCGGCCTCGACAAGATCCGCGTCAACAACCGGCTGCGCCGCACCATCCGCAACGCGGTCGGCGGGCTGACCCTGCGCGCCGCCGATACCCGCGTGCGCCGGCAGGCCGCCGAGGCGATCTTCAAGGCGCAGGATGCCGAGGCCATCGAGGCGCTGGACGATGCCATCGCCGCCGAGACGGACGCGGGCGTCGCCAAGCTGATGCGCGAGGCGCGCGCCGCCGCCGTGCTCGCCTCCGACCTGCCGACGGACGAGAAGATCGCCGCCATCGACACGCTGGCCGAACGCGGCGACCGCGACGCCCTGTCGATGATCACCGCCGTGCAGAACAGCGGGGCCACTGAACTGCAGGAGGCGGCGGGTGCCGCCCTTGCCCGGATCCAGAAGCTGCAGGCGGTCTGGGACATGGCCCGCAACGTCTGGTTCGGCCTGTCGCTCGGCTCGGTGCTGCTGCTTGCCGCCATCGGCCTTGCCATCACCTTCGGCGTGATGGGCGTCATCAACATGGCGCATGGCGAGATGGTGATGCTGGGCGCCTACACCACCTTCATGGTGCAGAACCTGTTCCGCCTGCACGCGCCGCACCTCTTCGACTATTCGCTGCTGGTGGCGCTGCCGGCCGCCTTCCTCGTCGCCGGCCTCGTCGGCGTCGCCATCGAGCGCGGCGTCATCCGCTTCCTGCACAACCGGCCGCTGGAAACGCTGCTCGCCACCTGGGGCGTCTCGCTGATCCTGCAGCAGACGGTGCGCTCGATCTTCGGCCCGACCAACCAGGAGGTCGGCAACCCGGCCTTCATGTCGGGGGCCTTCGAGATCGGCCAGTTGACGATCACCTACAACCGGCTGTGGATCCTGGTCTTCGCGCTGACGGTCTTCGCCGCGCTGCTGATCGCGATGAAATTCACCCGCTTCGGGCTGAACGTGCGCGCCGTCACCCAGAACCGGCGCATGGCCGCCTCCATGGGCATCCGCACGCCGCTGGTCGACGCGCTGACCTTCGGCCTCGGCTCGGGGATCGCCGGCATCGCCGGGGTGGCGCTGTCGCAGATCGACAATGTCTCGCCCAATCTCGGCCAGTCCTACATCATCGACAGTTTCATGGTCGTGGTGTTCGGCGGCGTCGGCAACCTGTGGGGCACGCTGGTCGCGGCGATGAGCCTCGGCGTTGCCAACAAGTTCCTGGAACCCGTCGCCGGCGCCGTGCTGGCCAAGATCCTGGTGCTGGTCTTCATCATCCTGTTCATCCAGAAGCGCCCGCGCGGCCTGTTCGCGCTGAAGGGCCGGGCGGTGGAGGCATGAGCCCCCGTCCCGCCCACCTCTCGCGGAGCCGCCCGTCATGATCGTCCGTTTCCTCGCCGGCGGCCTGACCGGCGGCCGCCTCGCCATGCTGGCGCTGCTCGTCGGTGCCGCCGTGCTGGTGCCGGTGCTCAACCTCGCCCTGCCGCCGAGCCACCCGCTGCACGTGCCGACCTACGCCGTGACGCTGATGGGCAAGTACCTGACCTATGCGCTGCTGGCCTTGGCGCTCGATCTGGTCTGGGGCTATTGCGGCATCCTCTCGCTCGGCCATGCCGCCTTCTTCGCCCTCGGCGGCTATGCCATGGGCATGTACCTGATGCGGCAGATCGGCACGCGCGGCGTCTATGGCGACCCGCTGCTGCCCGACTTCATGGTGTTCCTCAACTGGAAGGAGCTGCCCTGGTACTGGAGCGGCTTCGACGCCTTCCCCTTTGCGATTGGAATGGCGCTGGCGGTGCCGGGGCTGCTTGCCTTCGTCTTCGGCTGGTTCGCCTTCCGCTCGCGGGTCACCGGCGTTTATCTGTCGATCATCACCCAGGCGATGACCTATGCGCTGCTGCTCGCCTTCTTCCGCAACGACATGGGTTTCGGCGGCAACAACGGCCTGACCGATTTCAAGGACATCCTCGGCTATCCGGTGCAGGCCGCCACCACCCGCGCAGGGCTGTTCGCCGCCTCGGCGCTGGCGCTCGCCGCCGGCCTCGTCCTTGCCATCGCCATCACCGGCTCCAAGCTCGGCAAGGTGCTGATCGCGGTGCGCGACGCGGAAAGCCGCACCCGCTTCCTCGGCTACCGAGTGGAGCACTACAAGCTGTTCGTGTGGACCGTCTCGGCGATGATGGCCGGGCTTGCCGGCGCGCTCTACGTGCCGCAGGTCGGCATCATCAATCCGGGCGAATTCGCCCCGGCCAACTCCATCGAGGCGGTGATCTGGGTGGCGGTCGGCGGCCGCGGCACGCTCATCGGCCCGATCATCGGCGCGGTGCTCGTCAACTTCGCCAAGAGCTGGTTCACCGCCGCCCTGCCGGAGATCTGGCTGTTCGCCCTCGGCGCGCTGTTCGTCGCGGTGACGCTGTTCCTGCCCAAGGGCATTCTCGGCCTCGCCGCAACGCTGCGCACCCGCCTGCCCAAGCGCAAGGAGGCTGCCCCTGTCGACCGCACGCCGGCGGCGGCGGCGGCGCCCACCCCGGCCCTTGCCAGCAACCAGGCCGCGGAGTGAGACGATGACCGCGACCGGCTCCCTGCTCTATCTCGACGGCGTCAGCGTCTCCTTCGACGGCTTCAAGGCGCTGAACAACCTGTCCTTCCTCATCGCCCCCAACGAGATGCGGGCGATCATCGGCCCGAACGGCGCCGGCAAGACGACGATGATGGACGTGATCACCGGCAAGACCCGCCCGGACAGCGGCACGCTGCTGTTCGGCGAGAAGCTGGACCTCACCCGCCACGACGAGGCAGAGATCGCCGGCCTTGGCATCGGCCGCAAGTTCCAGAAGCCGACCGTCTTCGAAAGCCATACGGTGGAGGACAATATCGCGCTGGCGCTGAAGGCGCCGCGCGGCCCCTTCGCCACCCTGTTCCACCGGCGCGAGCCCGAAGAGACGGCGCGCATCGACGCGCTGCTGGAACTGGTGCGGCTCGACAGCCGGCGCGAGGATCTTGCCGGCGATCTCAGCCACGGCCAGAAGCAGTGGCTGGAGATCGGCATGCTGCTGGCACAGGACCCGCAACTGCTGCTGATCGACGAGCCCGCCGCCGGCATGACCGACGCGGAGACGGCGGCGACCGCCGACCTCCTGCGCGACATCGCCAAGAGCCATTCGGTCGTCGTCGTCGAGCACGACATGACCTTCGTGCGGGCGCTCGGGGTCAAGGTCACCGTGCTGCACGAGGGCTCGGTGCTGGCGGAAGGCTCGCTCGACCACGTCTCCTCCGACCAGAAGGTGATCGATGTCTATCTGGGAAGATAACTAGTCATCCTTGATTGCAATGCAACTAATCACAAAAATTATAAAAACCGAAAATAGGTAAGATAGCCCAACAGTCGAAAAATCTCCCTTTCCAGAACTAAGCAGGTAACCAAGTATAAATCCAGGAAAAATGGCAAGGACGAAGCTAATTATTAAAATGGGCCCATAAATAGTTGCTCGCCACAGCACCCCAAAAAATATCGCAATAACAATAATAGCTACCAGAGCCATATGAAATGCCCTCCAAATAAACATGGTGATTCTATCGGAAAAAAAGAAAGGAGCAACATGCTGAGCGTCGAGCACATCGACCTGCATTACGGCGCCGCGCAGGCGCTGAAGGATGTCAGCCTGAGCGCGGAGGTCGGCAAGGTCACCTGCGTGATGGGCCGCAACGGTGTCGGCAAGACCTCGACCCTGCGGGCGATCGCCGGCCAGCAGCCGATCTCGGCCGGCAGCGTGCGCTGGGAGGGCGAGGACATCTCGCGCCTGACGCCCTATCAGCGGGCGCGCCGGGGCATCGCCCTGGTGCCGCAGGGGCGTGACATCTTTCCGCTGCTCAGCGTGCGCGAGAACCTGGAGACCGGCTTTGCCGTGCTGCCGCGAAAGGACCGCCGGGTGCCCGACACGGTGTTCGAGCTGTTCCCGGTATTGAAGTCGATGCTGTCGCGGCGCGGCGGCGACCTGTCCGGCGGCCAGCAGCAGCAGCTCGCCATCGGCCGCGCCATCGTCATGCGGCCGCGCCTCCTGATCCTCGACGAGCCGACCGAGGGCATCCAGCCCTCGATCATCAAGGATATCGGCCGGGCGATCTCGTTCCTGCGCGACACCGGCGAAATGGCCATCGTGCTGGTGGAACAGTATTTCGAATTCGCCCGCGATCTGGCCGACCGCTTCGCGGTGATGGACCGCGGCGAAGTGGTGCTCGCCGGCACGCGGGACGATCTGGAGGAGAGCGCGGTGCGCGCCCACCTCACCGTCTGACGATCAGCCCCTCAGCCGCGGCCGATATAGGGCATGGTCGTCGCCATCACCGTCATGAACTGCACATTGGCATCGAGCGGCAGGCTGGCCATGTGCAGGACGGAGGTGGCGACATGCTCGGCCGCCATCACCGGCTCGGCCCGCACGCTGCCGTCCGGCTGGGCGACGCCCTGCTGCATGCGCACCGTCATGTCGGTCGCCGCATTGCCGATGTCGATCTGGCCGCAGGCGATGTTGAACGGCCGCCCGTCCAGCGAGATCGAGCGGGTGAGGCCGGTGATCGCATGTTTGGACGCCGTATAGGCGGCCGAACCGGGGCGCGGCACATGCGCCGAGATCGAGCCGTTGTTGATGATCCGCCCGCCTTGCGGGTCCTGCGACCGCATCAGGTTGAAGGCGGCGCGCGCGACGAGGAAGGCGCCGTCGAGATTGACGGACATCAGCTTGCGCCATTCCTCGAAGGTGAGATCGCCGATCGGCTTGCCGAGCACGGTGGTGCCGGCATTGTTGAAGACGACGTCGAGCCGGCCGAAGGCGTCCTGCAGGGCGCCGAACAGGTCGTCCACCGCCACCGGATCGCTGACGTCGCAGGGAACGCAAAGGGCCGCCGCCGGATCGACGCCGGACATCGCCACCGTCTCCTCCAGCTTGTCGCCCCGGCGCCCGGTCAGCACCGTGCGGTAGCCCGCCTTGAGAAAGGCGATGGCGCAGGCGCGCCCGACGCCCGCGCTGGCGCCCGTCACCAGCGCCACAGCTCCCGTTCCATCTCCCCGTCCGGCCATCTCGGTCCTCCGCTTGCAAGCCGTTCCAATCGTTGTCGCGACAATGGCCGGGGAGCAGCGGAAAAGGCAAGCCGTGTCGGCACTTGGCCGGGCAGTTTGTCGGAGCGCCGAAAGGGCTCTAGACGAAACTGCGGGCGATCAGGAAGCCGGCGGTCGCCGACACCCCGGTCACCAGCGTGCCCCAGACGATGTCGACCACCGTCACCACCACCGGCCAGTCGCGCAAGGTGGCAAGGTTGGTGACGTCATAGGTCGCATAGGCGAAGAAGCCGAACAGGCAGCCGTAAAGCGCCGCGTCCTGCCAATTGCCCGAACGCAGCGCCGGGGCGACCGCGAAGATGACGATGCCGACCACATAGACGAGGTAGAACAGGCCGGCGACGGCGAAATTCACCTGCTCGGCCATCAGCCCGGCAAGGCGCTCGCGATAGAACGACCCCGCCACATGCGCCAGCCAGATATAATCCATCACCAAGAAGATCAGCGCCGTGGCGCCATAGGCGATCGCATGCGTCATGTCGGGGGCCTTCCTGTTGGTCCTGCCGCTATAAACGCAGGATCGCAGCCGGCGGTTCACCTTTCCGCCGCATTCGGCAGGCCCCTTGCGAAATTCTTGGCAAGGGCCCGGTTTCGCACTGGCCCGTTCTGTCTCCTGTGAAAATCCCTGTCCAGCCGGCCGCAGCCCCTTCCCATTGAATTGGAATTATTCTAAACTACCTTCAATTGATCGCCTTCCCTCCCCGGAGCGACCTCCGCGAGACCTCCGCGACGGCGCCCCCGGAAACCCGTTTGGACGATCCCTACCCGTTTGGACGACCCTCGGGACAATGACCGAAAGACAGGAGTACATGGAATGAAAGGCAGCGCGAAAGTTATCGAACGGCTCAACGAGGCGCTGTTCCTCGAGCTCGGCGCGGTGAATCAGTACTGGCTGCACTACCGCATGCTCGACGACTGGGGCCTGACCAAGCTGGCCAAGAAGGAGCGGGCCGAATCGATCGAGGAAATGCAGCACGCCGACAAGATCATCGCGCGCATCCTGTTCCTCGAGGGCCATCCGAACCTGCAGAAGGTGGCGCCGCTGCGCATCGGCCAGGACGTCAAGGAAGTGCTGGAAGCCGACCTCGCCGGCGAGCACGAGGCCCGCAGCTCCTACTCCAAGTCGCGCGACATCTGTCACGACGAGGGCGACTACGTCTCCATGAAGCTGTTCGAGGAGTTGCTGGCCGACGAGGAAGGCCATATCGACTTCCTCGAGACCCAGCTCGACCTCCTGGAGAAGATCGGCGTCGAGCGCTACTCGCTGCTCAACTCCGGTTCGGCCGACGAAGCCGAATAAGCTCCCTGCTTCGCTCCACTGCACAGCCGCCGCGCCCAGGCGCGGCGGCTTTTTGCGCGCGGGGGCGGGCACGCCTGCGTGTGAATTCGAAAATTAACCAACCTCGAATTGCAAAACCGGTCTATCCTGCCGCTCCGACTCACAGGAGGACGGCATGGCATTCAGCGCCGGTTTCGATTTCACCGAAGCGCGGGCCGCGCTCGCGCTGTCCCAGGCGATCTATGGCGCTCCCGCCATTCCGGTGCCGACGCCCGATCCGGCCGCGCTTGGCTGGACCAAGGTCGATGCGCTGTCGCCATCCGGCCCGACCCTGCTCGACAATCTCTGGCAGATCTGGCGGAGCGATGCCGCCCCGAACCGCTACGCCCTCGTGGTGCGCGGCACGGTCGACACCGACGCCAGCATCCTCGCCGACCTGCTGTTTCCGCTGGTCGATGCAAGGCTCGAACTGACGCTCGATATCGGCGGCGCGACGCTCGACATTCCCTTTCATCTCGCCCGCGCCGAGACGGGCAGCGCCGTCATCGCCGGCACCCATCTCGGCTTCACGCTCAGCCTCTTGTTGATGCTGCTGACCACCGACCGGCCGCTGCTGGCGACCCTTGCCCGCCTGTCGCTGCTGCCGGGAACGGAGCTGCTCGTCACCGGCCACAGCCAGGGCGCCTCCATCGCGACGCTCGCCACCTCGTTCCTGCGCCATGCCAGCGGCCCCTTCGCGCCGTTCCGCACGCTCTCCACCAAGACCTATGTGCTGGCGCCGGCCAAGCCCGGCAACGACCACTATGCCGCCGACTATGCCGCCATCGCCGGCATGGCAGGCTTCGGCTGGACCCTTGCCAGCACGCAAGGCTGGGTGCCGCAGGTGCCGTTCACGCTGCAGGGACCGGGCGATCTCAACACGCCCAACCCCTTGCGCGCCTATGCCGGCGAGACGATGCCGGACAGCGATCCGCGGGTCGCGGCGATGGCGCTGACCGCGGCGACGGCGGCCGAGGCCGCCCAGGTCCAGGCGCTCGCCTATGCGCGGGCGACCGTCGACCGGCTGAAGACGGATCTCGCCGCCATTCGCCTTGCCCCCGACGCGCTGCCGGGCGGCGCCGCGACGCCGGTTCCCGGAACCGCCCTCTCGCCCGCCCTCGACACGCTGCTGTCGCGGCTGCAGCTCTCGCTGAACTATGCCCCGGCGGGCGCCCTGGTGCCGCTGTTCGCCCGGCCCGGCGGCAACCCTGAGGACCCGAAGGACTATTTCTGGCAGCATCATCTCGGCAATTACTGGATCTACCTGCAGGAGCAATACGGCGACCTGTGAACGGCCCCTCCCCGGCGCCGGCTGACGCTTGCAAGGCGCGCCGCGCCCCGGCACTCTTGCGCCCGGCGTGACACGCCTTTCGGGAGGAGTTTCATAAATGCAGTCCAATCGCTCGGCACGTGCCCTTGGTGCCGCCTCGCTTCTCGCCTCACTGCTTGTGCTCTCCGGCGCGGCCCAGGCCGCCTGCCCGGACGATGCGGCCATCGACGCCTTCCTGGCGGCGCGCGCCAGCGCGGCCCCGACGCCGCCGCCGGTCGCCGCCGGCGGATCGATGGCGGACGCCCTGTGCGCGCAAGACAAGATCGTCGCAAGGCTGGAAACGGATCTCGGCCCGGTCGTCGGCTACAAGGCCGGCCTCACCTCGCCCCGATCGCAGGAGGCCTTCGGCGTCAGCGAGCCGGTGCTCGGCACGCTGCTGGAGGGCATGATCCTCACCGGCGAGGTCACCGCCCGGCCGGCGGAGGCGGTGCGCGCGCTGTTCGAGGCGGATCTCATCGTCGAGATCGCCGATGCCGCCGTCAACGAAGCGACGACGCCGGAGGAGGTGCTCGCCCATATCGCCGGCATCCGGCCGTTCCTGGAGCTGCCCGCGCTCGTCGTGGGCAAGGACGACAAGCTCGACGGCCCGGCCATCACCTCGATCAATGTCGGCGCCTGGAAGGGCGTGATGGGCGATCTGATCGAGATCCCGCAAGGGGAAGAGGGCGTTGCCATGCTCGCCGACTTCACCGCGAAGCTGACGATTGAGGCCACCGGCGAGACCCTGTCGGAGGCGCCGGGCAAGGCCGTGCTCGGCCATCCGCTCAACGCGGTCACCTGGATCGCCGGCGCGCTGAAGGCGCAGGGCAAGGCCTTGAAGCCCGGCGACCTCGTCTCGGTCGGCTCGATCGGCCCGCTGCATCCGATGAAGCCGGGCCTGAGCGTGACGCTCACCTACGAGGGCCTGCCCGGCACGCCGAAGCTCGGCGCCCGGTTCGAGTAAGGGCAACGCGGGAGGGGGGAGCCCCTCCTTCGTCATCCCGCACGCAGCGTAAGCGGAGATGCGGGATCGGAGAGCCGGGGCGTATGAGGTGCGCTCCGGAAAAATGCCACGACCGCCGTGGCTCGCCGGTCCCGGGTCGCGCTTCGCTTGCCCGGGATGACGCCGGAGGGGTCGGAGCCAGCAAAACGGCAGCAGCGAGAGGAGCGACACGCCGTCCCGCCTCATGCCCGCTGAGGGTGCCAATGGGTCCCGGCTCTGCGCTGCGCGCGGCCGGGATGACCTTCCGAGGGGGAGGCACGACCTCGCATCCTCTCGGCCGTCACCCCCGGTCGCACGCAAGCACGCACCGGTCACCCCACCCACGGATGTCACCCCACCCACGGATGTCACCCCGGCCGCAGGCGAAGCCGGAGAGCCGGGGTCCATTCGTTCCCAGAGCGGTCGATGGAGAAGGATGCCCTTTCCCGATCAGCGCGGCTTCTTGTTGAAGGCCGCCGCAAGGGCTGCGGCCATGGCGCCGTCGCCGCCGCCCTGCGAGGGCCGCGAGCCGCCAGAACCACCACCGGAACCGCCACCGCCAGAACCGCCACCGGGCCCGCCGCGACGCGGGCCGCCGGGCCCACCCTTCGGACGATCACCACCGCTACCAGGGCCGCCGGGATCGCCGCGCGGCCGGTCGGAGCCGCCGGCACCCCGCCCGCCGGCCGCCTCGCCGCCGTCCTTGCGCATGGTCAGGCCGATGCGCTTGCGCGCCATGTCGACCTCCACGACCTTCACCCGGACGATGTCACCGGCCTTCACCACCTCGGCCGGAACGCGCACGAAACGGTCGGCGATCTGCGAGACATGCACCAAGCCGTCCTGATGGACGCCGATATCGACGAAGGCGCCGAAATTGGTGACGTTGGTGACCGTGCCTTCCAGCACCATGCCGGGGCGCAGGTCGCTCATCGTCTCGACGCCGTCGGCAAGCTTGGCGGTCTTGAACTCCGGACGCGGATCGCGGCCGGGCTTTTCCAGCTCGGTGAGGATGTCGCGCACGGTCGGCAGGCCGAACGTGTCGTCGGCGAAGCGCGCGGGATCAAGCCCTTTCAGCAGCGCCGCATTACCCATCACCTCGGACAGCGGCCGGCCGCAGGCCTGCACGATGCGGCTGGCCACCGGATAGGCCTCCGGGTGCACGGAAGACGCGTCGAGCGGATTGTCGCCGCCGGGAATGCGCAGGAAGCCGGCGCATTGCTCGAAGGCCTTGGGCCCGAGCCGCGCCACCTTGAGCAGCGCCTTGCGGTCGCGGAACGCGCCCGCCGCCTCCCGGTGCGCCACGATGGCCTCGGCAAGGCCGGCGGAAAGGCCGGAGACGCGGGCGAGCAGCGCGGTGGAGGCGGTGTTGAGGTCGACGCCGACCGCGTTCACCGCATCCTCGACCACCGCGTCCAGCGCCTTGGCCAGTTTCGTCTGGTTGACGTCGTGCTGGTACTGGCCGACGCCGATGGACTTCGGCTCGATCTTGACCAGTTCGGCCAGCGGATCCTGCAGGCGGCGGGCGATGGAGGCCGCACCGCGCAGCGAGACGTCGACGCCGGGCAGTTCGCGCGAGGCCAGCTCGCTCGCCGAATAGATCGAGGCGCCGGCCTCGTTGACGATCACCTTGATCGGGCGGTTCGCCGGCGGGATCTCGCCGAGCAGATCGGCGACCAGCCGGTCGGTCTCGCGGCTCGCCGTGCCGTTGCCGATGGCGATGAGCGAGATGCCGTGCCGGGCGATCAGCGCCTTCAGCGCCGCCGTCGAGCCCACGATGTCGTTGCGCGGCTGGAACGGATAGATCGTCGTCGTCTCGACCAGTTTGCCGGTGGCATCGACCACCGCCACCTTGACGCCGGTGCGGATGCCGGGATCGAGGCCCAGCACCGTCTTGTGGCCGGCGGGAGCGGCCAGCAGCAGGTCCTTGAGATTGCGGGCGAAGACGTGGATCGCCTCTTCCTCGGACTTCTCGCGCAGCGCGTTCATCAGGTCGAGTTCCAGATGCAGCGCCAGCTTGACCCGCCAGGCCCAGCGCGCCGTCTCCGCCAGCCAGCGGTCGGCCGGCCGGCCCCGGTCCTCGATGCCGGCGGCCTTCATCACCATCAGTTCGACCGGCTTGAAGGTGCGCTGGTCGTCCTCGTCGACGGCCAGTTCCAGCGCCAGAACGCCCTCGTTGCGTCCGCGCAGCAGCGCCAGCGCCCGGTGGCTCGGCACGTCGGCCCATTTCTCGCGATAGTCGAAATAGTCGGAGAACTTGGCGCCCGCCTGCTCCTGGCCCTCGACCACCCGCGAGCGCAGCACCGCGCCCGAGGTCATGTGCGAGCGCAGCCGCCCGACCAGCGCCGCGTCTTCCGCAAAGCGCTCCATCAGGATCTGCCGCGCCCCGTCGAGCGCCGCCTTGGCGTCCTCGACACCCTTTTCCGCGTCGACGAAGCGGATGGCTGCTGCCTGCGGGTCCTGCGAGGGATCGGTGATCAACAGGTCGGCCAACGGCTCCAGCCCCGCCTCGCGGGCGATCTGCGCCTTGGTCCGCCGCTTCTTCTTGAACGGCAGGTAGAGATCCTCGAGCTGCGCCTTGGTCTCGGCCGCATGGATGCGCCCGGCCAGCGCGTCGTCCAGCTTGCCCTGCTCCTCGATGGAACGCAGGATCGCGCCGCGCCGCTCCTCCATTTCGCGCAAGTAGGTCAGCCGCTCCTCGAGCCGGCGCAACTGCGTGTCGTCGAGACCGCCGGTCGCCTCCTTGCGGTAACGGGCGACGAAGGGGACGGTGGCGCCGCCGTCGAGCAGCTCCACCGTCGCGGAGACCTGCTCCGGCCGGCAGACGAGCTCCGCCGCGATGATGCGGGCGATGCGGGCGGAAATCTCCGGCGGCAGCGCCGTCTTCGCGGACGCGGGACGGGAAGCCGGAACGTCCGGCGAAAAGGAGGAAAGATCGGTCATCTTGCGGGCCTGTCGACAAATCGGGCCGCCGGGCGAGGGCCGGCCGGCGGGCCGGGCACTTTACGCAAGCCGCGCCCGCGACGCCAGTGCGGGACGCCAAGAGGCGAGGGCGAAAGTGGAAAACGGCGACAGCCGGGCCGGACCTGGCCGGGCTCGCGCTCAGCGCACCACGGTGATGCGCTGCGCGGCGCGGGTCACCGCCGTGTAGAGCCAGCGGTCGCGATATTCGCGGAAGGCCCAGCTCTCGTCGAACAGGACGACGTCGTCCCATTGCGAGCCCTGCGCCTTGTGGACGGTCAGCGCATAGCCGTAGTCGAACTCGTCGGAGCGACGCTTGAGGGCGTAGGGGATCTGGTCCGCGCCCTCCTCGAACAGGCCGGGCAGCACCTTGACCTGCACCCGGCCCTTGCCGGCGGCCTCGTCCTCCGGGCGCACGTCGAAGCGCAGCGTGTTGCCCTTGGACGGGCGCAGCCGCGCCACGGTCCACAGCCCGCCGTTGAGCAGGCCCTTGGCCTTGTCGTTGCGCAGGCACACCAGCTTGTCGCCGACCGCCGGCATCGGCGTCGTGTAGCCCTTCAGCTCGCGGATGCGGCCATTGTAGAGCCGCCGCGTGCGGTTGGTGCCGACCAGCACCTGGTCGCTGGCGAGGATCGCGGCGGCATCGATCTCGCGGCGCGAGATGATGCGGCTGTCGCCGTAGCGCCCCGCCTCCAGCTCGCCGCCCTCGCGGATCAGCATCGACATGTGGACGATCGGATTGTCGCGCGCCTGGCGGTGCACCTCCGACAGCATCACGTCGGGCTCGGCCTCGGTGAAGAAGCCGCCGCCCTTGACCGGGGGAAGCTGCGCCGGATCGCCGAGCACCAGCACCGGCGTGCCGAAAGAGAGCAGGTCGCGGCCGAGATCCTCGTCGACCATCGAGCATTCGTCGATGACGATCAGCTTGGCCTTGGAGGCGATGCTGTCGCGGTTGATCGAGAAGCTGAGGCTCTCCTCCTCGTCCTCGCTCTCCTCCTTGCGACCGCGCGGCCGGTAGATCATCGCATGGATGGTGGTGGCGTCGACGCAGCCCTTCTGGCGCAGCACATGCGCGGCCTTGCCGGTGAAGGCGCCGAAGGCGACATCGCCGTCGATGCCTTCCGCCAGATGGCGGGCGAGCGTCGTCTTGCCCGTGCCGGCGAAGCCGAACAGGCGGAAGACCTGCTTGTCTTTCGATTTCAGCCAGCGCGCCGTCTCGTCGAGCGCGTGCCGCTGCTGGGGCGACCAGTCCATGAAGCGAATCGGATCCCGAGTTGGTTCGCTTCCTTCCTACAGGCTTCGCGCCCGCCTGTGCACCCGCTTAGGGGCGCGGATAGAGCTTCACCCCCGTGCCAGTGACCGAAAAGCCGGTCATGTAGGGGTCGCGCTCGTCCAGCGTGATCGTGGAGGTGCCGGTCTTCACCGCCCAGCCCTCGATGGTGGGCACGATGGCCGGCCGGCCGCCGACGGTGGTCTCGGACTTCACCCCGCCGGTGAACAGCGAGCCGATGACGCTCTCATGCACGAAGCGGTCGCCGACCTTCAGCCGGCCGCGCGCCTGCAACTGGGCAAGGCGGGCCGAGGTGCCGGTGCCGCAGGGGCTGCGGTCGATGGCCTTGTCGCCGTAGAAGACGGCGTTGCGCGCGTCCGCCCCCGGCTGGGTCGCCGGGCCCGTCCACTGGATATGGCTGATGCCGCGGATGCGCCCGTCCTCCGGATGCACCATCTCGTATGCCTCGTTGAGCGCGGCGCGCAAGGGCGGGCTGATCGCCACCAGCCGGTCGATATCGATGGCGCCAACACCCGCGAAATTGTCCTGCGGCTCGATGATGGCGTAGAAATTGCCGCCATAGGCGACGTCGAAGGTCAGCCGGCCGAGCTCCGGGCAGTCGATCTCAAGATCCTGCGCTGCCAGGAACGAGGGAACGTTGGTCAGCCGCACGGAGGCGACATGCTCACCCTCCATCTCGTAATCGGCAAGCACCAGACCGGCCGGCGTTTCGAGCCGCGCCTGGCCCGGCGTACGCGGCACCAGCAGCCCCTCCTCGATCGCCATCGTCACGGTGCCGATGGTGCCGTGGCCGCACATCGGCAGGCAGCCGGAGGTCTCGATATAGAGCACACCGATATCGCAATCCGCGCGCGTCGGCGGATAGAGGATCGAGCCGGACATCATGTCGTGGCCGCGCGGCTCGAACATCAACCCGGTGCGGATCCAGTCGTAGCGCTCAAGGAAATCCGCCCGCCGCGCCAGCATGCTGTCGCCGGCAAGATTGGGTCCTCCGCCGGCAACGAGCCGCACCGGATTGCCGCAGGTGTGTCCGTCGATGCAGAAGAACGTATGCCGCGCCACGGCTGCCTCCTCGAGAAAAGAACCGTCTGTCAGAACCTGTCGACCGCGTAAGGGGCAAGGTCGACGGAGGGCTGCTCGCCGGCGACGAGCGCGGCGACGAGTTCGCCCGTCACCGCTGCCTGCGTCAAGCCGTGATGGGCATGGCCGAAGGCATGGATGAGGCCGGGGATCCGCCGGCTTGGCGAGATCACCGGCAGGCTGTCGGGCAGCGAGGGGCGGAAGCCCATCCACCGCTCGCCGGTCGTCGCATCCAGCTTCGGCACCACCTTGCCGGCACGGGCGACCAGCGCATCGACGCGCCGCCAGTCCGGATCGGCGGACAGCCCGCCGAACTCCCCCGCCCCGCCGATGCGCAGGCCGCTCGCCAGCGGCGACAGCACGAAGCCGTAGCCGGCCAGCATGATGAAGCGGCGGAAGGAAACGCCCGGCTCGGGCACGGTGATGTTGTAGCCGCGCTCGGTGTCGAGCGGCACGTCCTCGCCGAGGCCGGCGGCAAGCCGCCGCGACCAGGCGCCGCAAGCGAGCACCACATGCGGCGCCCGGCGCACCGGCCCTTCGCGCAGGCGCAGGATGACGCCCTCGCCGCAGCGCGCCAGCGCCACCACCTCGCCCTGTTCGATGGCGCCGCCGCGCGCCCGCACATGGGCGGCAAGATCGAGACACAGCCCGTGCGGATCGTCCACCTGCACCCAGCCGGGAAGGAAGGCGCCGCCAACGACCGTGGGGCCCAAATCCGGCTCCATCTCGCGCAGCTCGGCACCGCTCACCTCGCGGACCTCAATGCCGTGGTCGCGCTGCAACTGCCAGCCGGAGCGGGCGCGGGCGACTTCACCCGGCTTGTCGAAGACGTCGAGACAGCCCTCGCGCTTGACCCGGCCAAGTGTCCCGCTGCCCTGCCACAGCCGCTCCCAGGCCGGCAGCGCCGCACCATTGAGCGCGGCGATGGCGGAAATCGACCGGCGCCAGGCGGCCGGCCGCGAAGCCTGCATGAAGCGCAGCATCCAGGGCAGGATGGAGAGGGCATAGGCGGGGCGGATGGCGAGCGGGCCGAGCGGATCGAGCAGCCAGCCCGGCGCCTTGCGCCAGATACCGGGCGAGGCGAGCGGGGCGACATCGGTCCAGGCGACGGCGGCGGCATTGCCGCGCGAGGCGCCGCTGCCCGGCGCGTCCCGGTCGATCACCGTCACCGCATGGCCGCGCGCCAGCAGCACCGCCGCCGTGGCGAGGCCGACGATGCCGGCACCGATGATCGTGACCTCGGATCTGTCGCTCATGCGCTCATCCTGTCCCGGGGCGCGCCCCGCCTGTTGCACGGATCCACCAAGTGGATCCGCAGTGCCTCAGAGCGTCGGCAGGGTCGGCCGGACCGCCAGCGCGGCGCGGATGATGCCGTCGACCCGCTCGGCCTCGGCACCCGACAGCGCCATGCGCGGCGCCCGGCAGCGGTCGTTGGAGCCGATCGCATGCACTTCGGCGCGCTTGATGTTCTGCACCAGATTGGTCGAGACATCGAGATCCAGCAAGGGGCGGAACCAGCGGTAGATCGCCCGCGCCTCCTCGATGCGGCCGGCCTGCGCCAGCTTCCAGATCGCCACCGTCTCCTTCGGGAAGGCGACGACGAGGCCGGCGACCCAGCCGGTGGCGCCCATCACGAGGCTTTCCAGCGCCAGGTTGTCGACGCCGGTGAAGACGTCGAACCGATCGCCGAAGCGCGAGATCACCTCGCTGACGCGGCGGATGTCGTCGGTGGACTCCTTCATCGCCACGACCAGCGGCTCGGCGGCCAGTTCCTCGAACATCTCCAGCGTCACGTCGACGCCATAGGCGACCGGGTTGTTGTAGATCATCGACGGCAGGCCGGAGCCGCGGGTGACCGCGAAGAGATGTGCCAGCGTCTCGTGCGGGGCCGAGCGATAGGGCACGCCGGGCAGCACCATCAGCCCGTCGGCGCCGGCCTTGGCCGCGGCCTGCGCGGCCGCGACCGCGCGGCGCGTCGAGCTTTCGCACACGGTCATCAGCACGGGGCGGCTGCCGGCCACCGACTTCGCCAGCTTGAGGATCTCGAGCTTTTCGTCTCCCTCGAGCGCCATCGCCTCGCCGAGCGAGCCGCAGACGATCAGCCCGTCGACGCCCGCCCCGACCTGCAGCGCGAAGCAGCGCTCCATCTCGGCCATGTCCAGCCTGTCGTCGCTGGTGAACTTGGTGGTTACCGCCGGAAAGACACCGCGCCACATGATCGAAACTCCCTTGCCGTCATCTGATATATCAGTTGTCGGATGCACATTCCCATGCGGCTTTCTTTCTGTCAACAACTGATATATCAAGAGGAGGCAGTGTGGTGAATTTGAGATAGGCCTCATGTTGGCAGCACCCTCCAGGGCGTGTTTCAAATTCGAAAACTGCGCTGGAAACGGAACTCGCTCGTCACCCTGTTGGCTCTGAAGTTCGCTCAAGGCACGCCGCGAGATGTGACGAACTTCAGCTTCGGGTGACCGGCCAGAGGAGAGCGCCATGACAGCCAGCCCCGCCGGAGGCGGCCGCGCCGCCGACACCGCCGAGCCCGCCGCCGCAAGCGGCCAGGAGGGAGAGGAAAGCCGCGCCGCCCGCGCCTATCGCGCGCTGGAGGAGCAGATCGTCACGCTCGGCCTTGCGCCCGGCACGGCGATGACGGAAAGCCGCATCGCGGCGCTGCTCGACATGGGCCGCACGCCGATCCGCGAGGCGATCCAGCGCCTCGCCTGGGAGGGGCTGGTGACGATCCGCCCGCGCCTCGGCATTCTCGTCGCCGAAATCAACCCGGCCGATTTCGCCCGCGTGCTCGAGGCGCGGCACGGGCTTGAGATCCTGCTGACCGGTTCGGCCGCGCATCTGGCCAGCCGCGACGAGCGCGACCGGCTGGCCGACTGCGCCCGCGCCATGCGCGATGCCGCCGCCAAGGGCGATGTCGCCGCCTTCCTGCGCGAGGACAAGACCTTCGATGAAATCGTCGCGGTCGCCTCCTGCAACCCCTTCGCCGCCCGCGTGGTGGCGCCGCTGCAGAGCCATTCGCGGCGGTTCTGGTTCCGCTATTTCGGCGAGAGCGACCTCAACTCCGCCGCCTGGCACCATATGGAACTGATGCAGGCCATCGCCTCTGGCGACGTCGCCCTCGCCCGCGCCCGCGCCGACGACCTGATGCACTATCTCCGCCGCCAGGCGATGACGCTGACGGGCGGGCTGGAGCGGTAGGGGGGATCTTGCCTTGACGCAAAAAACACATGAAACTTATTACGGAAGCTGACACAAGGAGACACTTCGGCAGCATGCTTCAGGAAGAGGATCTGAAGTTAATTGTTAAAATTCCGTTTTCAATTTAAAATTTAAATGAGGCGCACAGATGCCAAGAGTTGAATTTGACAGCACCAAGAAACCGCTTGATGATTTACTAAAAAGAGCCCGCGATGGACAGATTCAACTTCCGGACTTTCAAAGAGGTTGGGTTTGGGACGACGAAGGATTAAGGAGCCTCTTGGCGTCCATTTCCAGGTCCTTTCCTGTTGGCGCGGTGATGACGCTACAGACAGGAGGAGATGTTCGTTTCAAGCCTCGTGCGATCGAAGGCGCCCCTGAGGCAAGCCAACAGACTTCGCCGGAGTCACTGCTTCTCGACGGACAACAAAGAATTACCTCTCTTTACCAGACGACGATGAGAAAAGACGTCGTTGACACGATAAACAGCAAGAAACAGAAGATAAAAAGATTCTATTATATTGATATGGAGATGGCATTGCGTGACGAATCTGATAGGTTCGACGCGATCATTGGCCTGCCAGAAAGCAAAATAGAGACGAAGAACTTTGGCAAGGACGTTATTCGAGACCTGTCCTCCGAGACATCTGAATTCCAGCAAATGATGTTTCCGACCAATAGTATATTTGACTGGAATCATTGGCAAACCGGCTTTGTCGCCCACTGGAAATACGACGGTGACAAAACACAGTTCTGGTTCCGGTTCTTGAACGAAGTTCTGACGGCCTTTCATCAGTATCAAATGCCGGTAATAGAGCTCGGCCGACGAACCAGTCGCGAGGCCGTATGCCTCGTCTTCGAGAAAGTAAATACCGGAGGAAAGAAGCTTGATGCCTTTGAGTTGCTTACCGCAATATATGCGGGAGAAGAAGAAGGATTTCACCTGCGCGACGAGTGGTCGGTAATATTGCAGGGGCTACGAGCCTCGATTGCGCTGAAAGATCATCCATTAACGCGTGTTGAGCCGACAGAGTTCTTTCAAGCTTTGTCTCTTTTGTACACACGTGACCGCCGCGCGAGTCACATTGCCGAGCATCGAACTGGCGACGCTCCGGCAATTAGTTGCACCAGAGAAACGCTTCTCAATGTGCCGCTCTGGGCCTACAAGAAATATTCTTCGAAGCTTGAAGAAGGCTTCCGTAAAGCTGGGAAATTCCTGTTCAGTCAGAATATTTACTGGTTCAGGGACGTTCCCTATAAATCGCAGATCGTGCCGCTCGCTGCGATCTTGGCAGAACTCGGCGACAAATGGGAGCACGATCCAGTTCGAAAGAAGCTATCAAATTGGTATTGGTGCGGCGTCTTCGGCGAACTCTATGGTGGCGCGATAGAAACACGTTTTGCGAAAGACCTTTCTGACGTTCTGTCCTGGATAGACGGCGGCAACGAGCCAACCACTGTCAGAGACGCAGGGTTCCGAGCAGAACGCTTGAATACCATGACATCGCGGCTTTCCGCTGCCTACAAGGGCATTCACGCGCTTCTGATGAACGAAGGTGCACGCGACTTCCGCTCTGGACAACCTTTCATCCATACTACCTACTTTGACGAAGCGGTCGACATCCATCACATATTCCCGCGAGCATGGTGCCAAAAAGAGGGTATCAAGCGAGAAGCTTTCGATAGCATCGTAAATAAGACTCCGCTCAGCTACAGAACAAATCGTGTGATTGGAGGCGATGCGCCCTCGCGGTATCTGGCAAGGCTGCCCGAAAAGGGTGGTGCAGCGGACACGGACATTGATTCCTATCTTGCTTCCCACCTGATAGATCCAGCACTGTTACGGCAGGATAGTTTTGACGAATTCTTCGCGCGACGTCGAGAAGCCCTGCTGCTTCTCATAGAAAAAGCGACAGGAAAACCCGCCTACCGTGAGGCGCTTCCCGAGGAGCCTCTCGAGGAGCCTCTCGAGGAGATCATTCCATATGAAGATGATGAAGAAGAAGATACTGAATTTTAAAGTACTTTCATAATATTTCTATGCCCCCCTACCCCCGCAACGCCGCCAGCAAGGCCTTGCCGGCTTCCTCGATATGGGTGCGCAGGATCTCCTGCGCGGCCTCCGCATCGCGGCGGCGGCAGGCGGCGAGGAGTTCGCGGTGCTCGCGGTCGGAGCGCACCGCATAGTCGAGCTGGCGGATGGCGATGCGCAGGTAGCGGTCCGCCGCATCGTGCAGCAATGAGATATGCGCGAGCAGGCGCGGCCGGCCGCAGGCCTCGTACAGCGTCATGTGGAAGCGCTTGTTGAGCGCGCCGAACGCCTCGATGGGTGCGGTTTCCAGTTCGCCCTGGATGCTTTCCGCCCGGTCGATCCGGCTCTCGGTGAGTTCGGGGATCGCGTGGCGCAGGGCAAGACACTCGGCCAGCACCCGCATCTCGTGGATCTCGGCGAGATCGCGCGCGTCGATCGCCGCGACGCTGGCGCCGCGATTGCGGACCATCTCCACGAAGCCTTCCGCCTGCAACAGGCGCAGCGCCTCGCGCACCGGCATGCGGCTGACGCCATAGGCCTCGGCAATCGTCTCCTGGCGCAGCGGCTGGCCGGCGGCGAGCTCCCCGGAAATGATCCGCGTGCGCAGCCGGTCGGCGACCGCCTGCGTCTGGTCGCGGTCCCTGGCGCCCGCCGTCTGCCTCCCCTGCCCGCTGTCGCCCGATCCGCTCGCCGTCATGATCCGTCTGCCTGTCTTGCCTGTTGGCAGCAAGGCGAACCGCGCGCGTCGCCGCGACCCACCCTGATTCCCCGCCTTCGACAATTGACATAGCCCGGCAAGTTCTGCATTCAATATCTTTAATTGGATCCAATATGGAGAATCGTATGACAGTTTCTCGCCTGCGCCACATCCCCGGCATCAATGTCGACAAGATGGGCAATGCCGCCGACGCGCTCGATGATCCGGTCATGCTGCGGCTGGAGAACCTCGACACGGATATCGCCCCGCCGCGCGCCGCGCTGGAGGCGACCCGCGCCGCGGTCGATGCGGACGCGGCCAACAGCTACCTGCCGTTCCTCGGCATCCACGCCTTGCGCGAGGCGGCCGTCGCCCGGATCAAGGCCGACACGGGCGTCGCGTATGATCCGGAAGGAGAATGCATCGTCTCGGCCGGCGGCCTCTCCGGCATTCTCAACGTGCTGCTGGCGATCCTGGAGCCGGGCGACGAGGTGATCATCACCGATCCGGCCT
This sequence comes from Stappia sp. TSB10P1A, assembly GCF_900185725.1. Classification (GTDB taxonomy): domain Bacteria; phylum Pseudomonadota; class Alphaproteobacteria; order Rhizobiales; family Stappiaceae; genus Stappia. The sequence continues at coordinate 406,853 of NZ_FYAU01000026.1, forward strand.
ATGCCGGCCTGCTCAACCGCATCCGCCTGGCCGGCGGCGTGCCGCGCCTGGTGCCCTTGACGGTAGCGGAGGGCGGCTGGCGGCTGGACCTCGACGCGCTGGCCGCGGCCCGCTCGGACAAGACGCGCGCGGTGCTGACCATGAGCCCGTCGATGCCGTCGGGCATCGTCCACACTCTTGAGGAATGGCAGGCGATCTGCGATCTGGTGCGGCAGACGGGCGCCTGGCTGCTGCACGATGCGGCAATGGAGCGCATCCTCTACACCGATACGCCGGTTCTGCATCCGCTGCAGTTTCCGGACATGCGCGAACGCACGGTGACCGTCGGCAGCGTCTCCAAGGAATACCGGATGATCGGCTGGCGCGTCGGCTGGATCGTCGGCCCGCGCGAGCTGATGAACGATGTCGGCCTCGTCAGCCTGTCCAACGTTGTCTGCCAGGTCGGCATCGGCATGCCGGGCGCGGCCGCCGCGCTGACGACCGATGACGACGGGGTGGCGCAGGCGACCGCCCGCTGGCGCGCAAGGCGCGACCTGATCCTCACCGAGCTCGCCGACCTGCCCTGCGTCAGGCCCGATGGCGGCTGGTCGCTGCTGATCGACACGGCCGCGCTCGGCCTGCCGCCGGAGCGGGCCTCGGCGCTGCTGCTGGACAAGGGACGGATCGCCGCCACCGCGATGACCGGCTGGGGCGCGCCGGACCGGGCCGGGCGCTACCTGCGCCTCGTCTTCGCCAACGAGCCGCGCGCCCGCCTTGCCGGGATCCGCGAACGCTTCCGCGCCGCCTGGGGGTTGTGAGGCGCGGCGCAATACGACACAGGCCGAAACGACGAAGGCCCCGCCGGACGGCGGAGCCTTCGATCACATCTCGAAACCTCGGATGCGGGAGAGGCCGGCTCAGGCCGCCTTCTCTTCCGGCTCGCGCAGCACATAGCCACGGCCCCAGACGGTCTCGATATAGTTCTTGCCCGACGTGGCGGCCGCCAGCTTCTTGCGCAGCTTGCAGATGAACACGTCGATGATCTTCAGCTCCGGCTCGTCCATGCCGCCATAGAGATGGTTGAGGAACATCTCCTTGGTGAGCGTCGTCCCCTTGCGCAGGGAGAGCAGCTCCAGCATCTGGTATTCCTTGCCGGTCAGATGCACGCGCTGGCCCGAAACCTCGACCGTCTTGGTGTCGAGATTGACGACCAGGTCGCCCGTGGTGATGACCGACTGGGCATGACCCTTCGAGCGGCGCACGATCGCATGGATGCGCGCGACCAGCTCGTCCTTGTGGAACGGCTTGGTCATGTAGTCGTCGGCGCCGAAGCCGAGACCGCGCACCTTGTCCTCGATGCCGGCAAGGCCGGACAGGATCAGGATCGGCGTCTTCACCTTGGACACGCGCAGCGTCCGCAGGACCTCGTAGCCCGACATGTCGGGCAGGTTGAGGTCCAACATGATGATGTCGTAATCGTAAAGCTTGCCGAGGTCGATGCCTTCCTCGCCAAGATCCGTCGTATAGACGTTGAAATTCTCGGACTTGAGCATCAGCTCGATGCTCTGCGCCGTGGCGCTGTCATCCTCGATCAACAGGACACGCATGCCAATCCCCTATGTCTGCCTATCCTGGGCAAGCCGCGCCGGCCGATACGCTCCCGGTGCTAAGGACTGCGGTTAACCTCGACTCACTGTGTGAGACAATGGTTAACAAATTCTGATTCACACCTGCAAGCGCCGATGAGGCCAGTTTGGAAAACTTTTCCAAATGCTTGAAAATTCAATGGAAATCCTTTCCATAAAATCTTCAAGTGTCACATTAAGAAGCCGCGGCAAACGACTCAGGTGACTCAACCTCTACGCCGAACGCGGGACCCAGGATGGCTCACCATCCATGAACCCTCGTGACTAAGATTAACCAAACTCGTAAATGATAGGTTACCGTATCCTGGCTTTTGGGGACCTTCTTTACCGAGCCTTGAGGATCAGATGGACCCGCTCTTCGCCGAACTCGAAGCCCTGATGCCCGCCGAGATCTACGGACGGGTGGTCGCCGTGCAGGGTCTGCTGGTCGAGGTCGCCGGCCCCGTGCACGAGATGAGCGTCGGCGCCGTGCTGGCCGTGGAGAGCGGGGAGAACGGCCCGGCCGTGCCGGCCGAGGTGGTCGGCTTCCGCGACGAGCGGGCGCTGTGCATGCCCTTTGCCGGGCTGGAGGGCGTGCGGCTCGGCTGCCGCGCCGTGCTGATGGCGCGCGAGAGCCTTGCCCATCCGTGCGAGGCCTGGCTCGGGCGCGTCGTCAACGCCATGGGCGAGCCGATCGACGGCCTCGGCCCCCTGCCCGCCGGCGGCGAGCCGCGGCGGCTGCGCAGCCCCCCGCCGGCCGCCGGCGAGCGCGGCCGCGTCGGCCCGCCGCTCGACCTCGGCATCCGCGCGCTCAACACCTTCGTCACCTGCTGCGAGGGCCAGCGCATGGGCATCTTCGCCGGCTCCGGCGTCGGCAAGTCGGTGCTGATGTCGATGATCGCCCGCAACATGGCCGCCGATGTCGCGGTGATCGGCCTGATCGGCGAGCGCGGCCGCGAGGTGCAGGAATTCATCGAGGACGACCTGGGGCCGGAGGGCCTTGCCCGCTCGGTCGTCGTCGTCGCCACCTCCGACGAGAGCGTGCTGATGCGGCGCCAGGCCGCCTATCTGACGATGACCGTCGCCGAATATTTCCGCGATGCCGGGCGCAACGTCATGTGCATGATGGACTCCGTCACCCGCTTCGCCATGGCCCAGCGCGAGATCGGCCTGTCGATCGGCGAGCCGCCGACCTCCAAGGGCTACACGCCGACGGTCTTCACCGAACTGCCCAAGCTGCTGGAACGCGCCGGACCGGGCCGGCCGGGATCGGGCTCGATCACCGGCCTGTTCACCGTGCTGGTAGAGGGCGACAACCACAACGAGCCGGTCGCCGACGCGGTGCGCGGCATTCTCGACGGCCATATCGTCATGGAGCGGGCCATCGCCGAGCGCGGCCGCTATCCGGCGATCAATGTGCTGAAATCGGTCTCGCGCACCATGCCGCGCTGCGTGCCGGAACCGGTCCAGCCGGTGCTGCGCAAGGCGCGGGCGCTGATGGCGACCTATTCCGACATGGAGGAGCTGATCCGCCTCGGCGCCTATCGGCGCGGCTCGGACCCGGTGGTCGACGAGGCGATCTTCCGCCACGACCGGCTGGAAACCTTTCTCGGCCAGTCAAAGGGCGATGCAAGTACGATCGCCGAGGGCTATAGTGAACTTGCCAACCTTTTGGAAATGACTCTCGCTTAAGTTGGCCTGCGCAACGGGAGTACTGAGTAATGAAGTCGCGTGAGAGTCTCATTCGCCTGAAGCAGTTTCAGGTCGACGAGCGTCGTCGCCAACTGGCCCAGATCGAGTCGATGGTCGACGAGTTCAAGCGCATGGCCCGCGAGCTGGACGACCAGATCCTCGCCGAGCAGGAGCGCGTCGGCATCACCGACGTGACCCACTTCGCCTATCCGACCTTCGCCAAGGCCGCCGCCCAGCGCCGCGACAACCTGCTCAACTCGGCAGAGGAGTTGAACGGCCAGCTCGAGGCGGCACGCGAGGACCTGCGCGAGGCTCTGGAGGAGCTGAAGAAGTTCGAGCTGCTGGAAGAGCGCGACCAGATCCGCGAGCGCCAGGAGCGCGAAGCGGCCGAGCAGGACGATCTCGACGAGGTCGCCTCCCGTCGCAAGACCCGGATCTGAGCACCGCCGCCCGCGCGCGGCCCGCGACCGGCTCGGAACACTCTCCCGCCACACTTTCCCAAAGGGCCCGCAGCGCGGGCCCTTTTGCATTTGCGCGAAAGATCGCCGCATGGGATAGCAGCGCCATGTGGACGATACGAGACGCAAGCGCGGGCGAAAGCGCAACGGCCATCGCGATCTGGCGGCGCGCGGTCGCGGCAACCCACGATTTCCTCACCCCGGAGGACTTCGCCGAGATCGAGGCGATGGTGCGGGGCTTCCTGCCGGAGGTGCCGCTGACCTTCGCTGTCGACCGGGACGGCACGGTGGCCGGCTTCATGGTGCTGAGCGAAGGTCATCTCGACGCGCTGTTCATCGATCCGGCCGCCCATGGCCGGGGCGCGGGACGCGCGCTCGTTGCCCATGCGCTGGCGCGGTTTCCCCGCCTCGTGACCGATGTCAACGAGCAGAACGCGGGCGCTGCCGCCTTCTATGCCCGCCTCGGCTTCACCGTCACCGGCCGCTCGGAACGCGACGACCAGGGCCGGCCCTATCCGCTGCTGCACCTGGTGCATGAGGCGGCCGATGCCGCCGCGGATGCGGCCTTGCAGGACGGCTGAACCATGCGCCTCGTCCTTGCCCTGCTGCTGCCGGCGGCCACAACCTGCTTCATCCTCGGCCTGACCCTGCCGCTGATCGAGCTGGAGCGCTTCTATTTCCTCACCGACCGACCGGCGCTGCTGGCTCTCGTTTCCGGCCTGTGGCGCGACGGAGAGACGCTGCTCGCGGTCGTGGTGGGCCTGTTCTCCATCGCCTTTCCGGCGGTCAAGATCCTCGCCCTGCACGTGGCGGCGGTGGCCGGCCGCTCGGGGATCGGCCACGCCTTGATGCATGCGCTCGGCAAGTGGTCGATGATGGACGTGATGCTGGTGGCGCTCGTCGTCTTCGCCGCCAAGACCAGCGGCCTTGCCTCGGCGATCACCCTGCCCGGCCTGTGGTTCTATGCGGCGGCGACGCTGACGACCGCTCTCGCCGCGGCCATCCTTGCCCGCAGCCGCTGAGCGCAGGGATCAGGAAAGCGGTGCCCCGTTCGGCCGGTGGCTGCGCGGCTGCGCCATGCCGCCCCCCGCGCCGCCCCCTGCGCCGATGCCCGTCCCGCTGCCCGTCCCGCTGCCCGCCTCCACGGCCGGCTTCGAGCGGCGATAGGCATCGAGCCAGCGCATTGCCTGGGTCTCGGGAATGCCGAGGTGGCGGCAGCGCAGATGCGCCAGCGCCAGGAACACCTGGTCGGAGGTTCCCGCGACCCGGCACAGGCCGATCAGCTCGTCGATGCCGGCCTGGAACACCGCCCGCTGCACCGCGCCGACGCTCTCGCGCGTGCGGCGCGACAACAGGTCGAAGGCATCGCCCTGCCGCCCTTCGGCCAGCAGCACCAGCACGATCGAGCCGAAGCTGTAGGTGCCGTCCTGCACCAGCCGCCAGGCCTCGTCGACGTCGCAGGACTCCATGAACAGGTTGTATTTCGTCCGCAGTTCCTCGCTGTCCAGATCCGGCGCCGACAATTCGCGCGGATCGGCGCCGCTGAGGATCGCCTCGAGGCGCGCCCGGGTCGGGGCGTTGACATGCGGCAGCAGCCACTCGCAGATCAGCGGCGTCAGATCGCCGCGCACTGCGACGCTCTCCCGCAGGCGGGTGTCGGACAGCGCCCGCTTGGCCAGCGTCCGCAGCGCCCAGTCCGACAGGCCGCTGCGCCGGTTCTCCGCCACCGCTCGCCACACCCTGGTCGGCCCGCGCTCGACCAGCGCATCGGACACCCGGCAGGGCAGGTCGGCGCGGCGGGCCACCGCCAGCAGATGGCTTTCCGGCATCCGCCGGGCGATCTTGACGAGATCGGCCTCCGTCAACGCCGGACTGAGCTCGAGCATCGGCGAGGCGACCAGGATCTCGTCCGTCGCCAGCCGGTAGGCGATCGGATGCGGCGTCTGGCTCCAGGGCGCCATCCGCTTCGACAGATGCGCCCGGTCCTTCAACCCGGCGTCGTCGAGCAGCTTCATGATGATGTCGCTGAAGAGCCGCAGTTCCGCGTCGCTGTGCTCGCCGACGCGCTCCAGAAAAAGGTCCGCCACGCGCTGCAGCAACCTGCGGCGCGCCTCGCGAGTCGTGGTGCGAGCGAGCTTCAACAGTTCGTTGAGCATCCGGTTTCCTTCTGCGGCCGGATCAGCCTGACACGGGATGGTTACCAATCCCTTGTCGGTCGAGGCGTGGTTTCGAGCGATCCGGTCGTTTCCGGCCGGCCTCGCCCCATCCGGCCACCCCTGCCGCCACCCCTGCCGCGCCGATTGCCGCCGGCTGCCCTCGCACTGCGGATCGACTGGTTGATTTCATTCTGATATATCACTAGTCGAGTACTCGGGGCGATACGTTGCCCGAAACCCGCCTGCCAACCCCGACGCGCTGGAGATACCCATGCCGAACGGTCATCACCTTGTTGCCGGCGACTGGATCGCCGGAACGGGTGCGTTTCACGCCCTCGACCCCGCAACCGGCGAGCAGCTCGCCCCGGCCTTCGCGGAGGCCGACGCGGCCCTAGTCGACCGCGCGGCCCGCGCCGCCGAGGCCGCCTTTGCCGACTATGCCGCCCGTCCCGTCGCCGAGCGCGCCGCCTTCCTGCGCCGCATCGCCCGCGAGATGGAGATCGACGGCCCCGCCATCGTCGCCCGCGCCATGCGCGAGAGCGGCCTGCCGGAGGCCCGCCTGACCGGCGAGCTCGGCCGCACCACCGGCCAGTTGCGCTTCTTCGCCGACTGGATCGAGGCCGGCCACTGCTTCGACGCCCGCATCGACACGGCGCAGCCGGACCGCACGCCGCTGCCGCGTCCCGAGATCCGCTCGATCCTGCGCCCGCTCGGCCCCGTCGCCGTCTTCGGCGCCTCCAACTTCCCCCTCGCCTTCTCGACCACCGGCGGCGACACCGCCTCGGCGCTCGCCGCCGGCTGCCCGGTCGTGGTCAAGGGCCATCCCGCCCATCCCGGCACCGCCGAACTGGTCGCCCGCGCCGTCGCCGCCGCGATCCGCGCCTGCAACATGCCGGCCGGCACCTTCTCGCTGCTGCAGGGCGCGGGCCATGCCTCGGGCGCAGCTCTCGTCGCCCATCCGCTGATCACCGCCGTCGGCTTCACCGGGTCGCTGCGCGGCGGCCGGGCGCTGTTCGACATCGCCGTCTCGCGGCCGCAGCCGATCCCCTTCTATGGCGAACTCGGCTCGATCAACCCGGTCTTCGCCCTGCCGGCGGCGCTCGCCGCACGCGCGGCGACGCTCGGCGCAGACTGGGCCCGCTCGCTGACGCTCGGCACCGGCCAGTTCTGCACCAATCCCGGCGTCGTGGTGGCGCTGGAGAGCGAAGGGCTGGAGGCGTTCCTGTCCGCCGCCGACGCGGTGCTTGCCGGCATGCCGGCGCAGGCCATGCTGACCCCCGCCATTGCCGGCGCCTATCGCCGCGCCGTCGGCACCCGGGCGCAGGATGCGGCGCTGTCGGCACGGATCTCCGCCGCGCCGGCCGGCGAAGGCCCCGGCGCCTGTCACGTCACGCCGGCCGTGTTCGAGACGACGGCCACAGCCTTCCTTGCCTCGCACGCCCTGCAGGAAGAGGTCTTCGGCCCGGCGGCCGTGGTCGTGCGCTGCCGCAGCGAGGACGAACGGCTCGCCGTCGCTGCCGCCCTTGAAGGCCAGCTCACCGCCACCCTGCTGCTGGAGACGGCGGACGAGGCCGACATGGCGATTGCCCGCAAGCTGGTTCCGGTGCTGGAGCGCAAGGCCGGCCGCCTGCTCGCCAACGGCTTTTCCACTGGCGTCGAGGTCTGCCATGCGATGATGCATGGCGGCCCCTATCCCGCCTCCACCGACACCCGCTCGACCTCGGTCGGATCGCGCGCGATCCTCAGATTCCTGCGCCCCGTCGCCTATCAGAACCTGCCGGCGGCGCTGCTTCCCGAAGGCATCGGCGAGGATGCCGCAGGACCCCGTCTGGTTGACGGAACGCCCCTATCGGGTAGGAGTTAGGGGAACCCTCCGGGAGGAGGCGGCCATTCCTGCCGCCTCCGCCACCGCTCGCCATGCGGTCCCGTCCTCATCTTCCGGGCGAGGCAGGGACGCCGGCGCGGCACAAGAAGGAAGCCGCATGCCCTTCCACGGACGCCTGACCCGTCTCCTCACCCTCCTGTTCGCCGCCGTTCTGCTGCTGTCGGCCGCCCATGTCGGACCGGGCTTCGCCCAGACTGGCCAGCAATCCGGCCAGCAGCCGGGCGGCGCCGCGACAGGTCAGGCGCCCGGTCAGGCGCCAGGTCAGGCAGGCAGCCAGGCGGACGGCGCAGGGGACGCGGACCCGCAGGCCGGCGCCCGCCAGGACGCGGAAGCCTTGATCCGCCTGCTGCAGGATCCGGGCGCCCGCGACGCGCTGATCGACTATCTGCGAAACGCCCCGCCGACCGCAGGCACGACGCCGCCGCCGGCAGCGCCCCCCGCCCCAGCAACCGACACGGCAACCGACACGGCGGCAGCGGCGGAGGCTGAGGAGGCTCCGGCGGCCGAGTTTCCGCGCCAGCCGACCCATATTGCGCTGCGCATCGCCGCCGCGACCCAGAACGTGCTCGGCGAGGGCATGGTCTATGTACAGCGGATCGCCCGCTCCTTCACCTCGCTGCCGACCGCGCTCGCCTACAGCGCCGGCGCCAACTGGGAGCGTGTCCAGAGCATCGTGCTGCGGCTGGCCGTGCTCGCCTTCGCCGTGTTCGCGATCGTCTCGCTGCTGCACCGGCTCGCCGACCGGCTGTTTGCCCGGCTGATCGGCGACGGCAGCTCGGTCACGGTGCTGCGGCGCGTCGTGCTGCTGGTTCTCCATCTCGTGGCGGAGGCGATCGTCGTCGCCATCGCGCTCGGCGCCGGCTATGCGATCGCCCTTTATACCGGCGACACGAGGGGCCGCGTCGAACTGGTGGAATCGCTGTTCCTCAACGCCTTCTTCTTCACCCAGGTGGCGAAGGTGCTGACCCGCTTCGCCCTCAGCCCGGAATTCACCATCCTGCGCCTCGTCCCGCTCGACGACGAACAGGCTCTGTACTGGCGGCGCTGGCTCTTCGTCATCTACAACCTGCTCGGCTACGGGACGATGGTGGCGGTGCCGCTGGTCGCCAGCAACATCTCCTTCCTGCTCGCCGATTCGCTGCGGATGATAATCGTGCTGGCCAGCGTCGCCATCGCGATCGTCGCGATCCTGCGCAATCGCCAGGACACCCGCGAGCGGATCCTCGCCTATGCCGAACGCCAGTCCAACGTCGTCGCCACCGGCCTGGTGGAGGTCGCGGCCCGCATCTGGCACCTGGTCGCCATCGTCTATGTGCTGATGCTGCTCGGCGTCTGGCTGTCCCGCCCGTTCGACGCCGTCACCTTCATGGTCCGCGCCACCGGCCTGTCGGTGCTGACGGTGATGGTCGGCACCATCGTCTCGCTGGCGTTGACCCGGACCATCGCCGGCGGCGTGCACCTGCCGCAGAACATCCACGAGCGGCTGCCGATGCTGGAGCGGCGGCTCAACACCTTCGTGCCGAGGGTGCTCTCGCTGGTCCGCCTCGCCGTCTTCGTCGGCGTCGTGCTCGGCATCCTGCACGCCTGGGGCACGGTCGACGCCCTGTCCTGGTTCCACTCCAGCGACGGCCAGGACCTGGTCAGCCGGCTGGCCTCCGCCGGCATCATCCTCGGTATCGGCTTCCTGATCTGGCTCGCCGTGATGTCCTGGGTGGACCTGCGCCTCAATCCGCGCGGCCGGTTGCCGACCTCGCGCGAGAAGACGCTGTTCAACCTGTTCCGCAACGCCTTCTCGATCCTGCTGCTGGTGATGATCGCGCTGCTCACCCTGTCGGAGATCGGCGTCAATATCGGCCCGCTGATCGCCGGTGCCGGCGTCTTCGGCCTTGCCATCTCCTTCGGCTCGCAGAAGCTGGTGCAGGACATCATCACCGGCGCCTTCATCCAGTTCGAGAACGCCATGAACGAGGGCGACGTGGTCACCCTGGGCGGCGTCACCGGCACCGTGGAGAAGCTGACGATCCGCTCGGTGCGCCTGCGCGACATCGACGGGGCCGCCCACATGATCCCCTTCTCCACCGTCGACCGGGTGGCGAACTTCATGCGCGGCTGGGCCTATCATGTGGCGGCGATCGGCGTTGCCTATGACAGCGACCTGACCGAGGTGAAACTGGCGATGCATGCCGCCTTCGACCGGCTGATGCAGACCGACTTCAAGTCCGAGATCCTCGAGCCGCTGGAGATGCACGGCATCACCACCTTCGGCGACAGCGCCATCACCGTGCGCGCCCGCATCAAGACCCGCCCCGGCTCGCAATGGTCGGTCGGGCGTGCCTATAACGAGCACATCAAGGCGGTGTTCGACGAGCGCGGCATCGAGATCCCGTTCCCGCAGGTCACCTATCACATGGCCGACAGGGCCCCGGCGGTCGAAGGCGGCAGCCTCGTCGCGCCGGCGGCGCCGGTGCAGGCGGCGCCTGGCGCCCTCGACACGCCGGGGCCGGCAGAGGCCGGTGCAACGCCCAAGCCCGCCCGCCGGCGGCGGCGCAAGAAGCCCCAGGACGTGCCGTCCGAGGACGATGTGTGACGGACGGCGACGCTGAGCCGGGTCCTCCCAGGACCCGGAGGCGACGACCCGCAGGCGGGCGCTCCTCACCGGGAGCATGGAGGCGCCCCGCCGCCACGCGGCATTCCGCAGGTTGTGGTTTTCCCCTTCACGTGAGCGTTGCGGTTGCCGTGAGGTGGCGTAAAGTAAACACCGCCTGCGCGCCCGTGCGCGACGGCCTTCCCGCACGGCGCCTGTTCGGGATTTTTCTTCCCATTTGCGATGAAAATAGAAACCATCATTCTGTTGTAAGCCTGTGCAGGCGCTATTAATGTGCCCACAAGGCCGTCCCGCAGGAAAACAGACTTCCCCAAGGGAAGATAAATCGGGGCGCGCCGAATCTTCAACTGGGAGAGTATCCATGATCATCCGCCGCAGCATGAAGGCCGCCCTTCTGGGCGTCAGCCTCGCCCTGTTCGCGACCGGCGCCGCCTCCGCCAAGAATCTCGTCTATTGCTCGGAAGGGTCGCCGGAGGGCTTCGATGCCGCCCTCTTCACCGCCGGAACCACCTTCGACGCCTCCGCCAAGCCGATCTACAACCGGCTGGTCGAGTTCAAGCGCGGCACCACCGAGGTCCTGCCGGGCCTGGCCGAGAGCTGGTCGGTCTCCGACGACGGTCTGGAATACACCTTCACCCTGCGCCAGGGCGTGAAGTTCCACACGACGCCGTATTTCACGCCGACCCGCGACTTCAACGCCGACGACGTGATCTTCTCCTTCCAGCGTCAGGGCGACAAGAACCACCCGTGGAACGCCTATACCGCCGGCGCCTCCTGGGAATATTTCGACAGCATGTCGATGCCCGATCTCATCAAGGAGATCGTCAAGGTCGACGACCATACGGTGAAATTCGTGCTCAGCCGGCCGGAAGCGCCGATGATCGCCAATCTCGCCATGGACTTCGCCTCGATCCTGTCGGCCGAATATGCCGACAAGCTCGCCGCCGACGGCAAGATGGAGATGATGAACCAGGAGCCGATCGGCACCGGTCCGTTCTCCTTCGTCGGCTACCAGAAGGACGCGGTCATCCGCTACCAGGCCTTCGCCGACTACTGGGGCGGCAAGCAGCCGATCGACAACCTGATCTTCGCGATCACGCCGGACGCCTCGGTGCGCCTGCAGAAGCTGAAGGCCGGCGAGTGCCACGTGATGCCCTATCCGGCACCGGCCGACCTCGCCGACATCAAGGCCGACGCCAACCTGACCCTGATGGAGCAGGAAGGCCTCAACGTCGGCTATCTCGGCTACAACACCCGGATCGCCCCCTTCGACAATGCCAAGGTCCGCAAGGCCCTCAACATGGCGATCAACAAGCAGGCGATCCTCGACGCGGTGTTCCAGGGCGCCGGCCAGGCGGCCAAGAACCCGATCCCGCCGACCATGTGGTCCTATAACGAGGCCATCGTCGACGATCCCTATGATCCGGAAGCCGCCAAGAAGATGCTCGAGGAAGCCGGCGTCTCGGGTCTCAAGATGAAGGTCTGGGCGATGCCGGTGCAGCGCCCCTACAACCCGAACGCCCGCCGCATGGCCGAACTGATCCAGGCCGACTTCGCCGAGGTCGGCGTCGAGGTCGAGATCGTCTCCTTTGAGTGGGGCGAGTACCTGAAGCGCTCGACCGAGCTCGACCGCGACGGTGCCATCCTGCTCGGCTGGACCGGCGACAACGGCGATCCGGACAACTTCCTCGCCGTGCTGCTCGGCTGCGACAGCGTCGGCAGCGCCAACCGCGCCCAGTGGTGCGACAGGACCTTCGACGATCTGATCCAGAAGGCCAAGGTCACCGCGGACAAGGAAGAGCGCACCAAGCTCTACGAACAGGCGCAGGTCGTGTTCAAGGAGCAGGCGCCGTGGGCCACCATCGCCCATTCGGTCGTGTTCATGCCGATGTCGGCCAAGGTGTCCGGCTATGTCATGGACCCGCTCGGCGGCCACTGGTTTGACGGCGTCGACATCGCCGAGTAAACCGCGCGCGCCGCGGTCTCTCCGCTCCGGCTGCAAGGTCCGGGGCGGAGATGCCCGGCCAACGCCATCCCGCACCGGCCCGGATCTCTTCCGGGGCCGGTGCGGTCGTTTTGGACACGCCCGATGATCCGTTTCCTGTTCGCACGCCTGGCGCTGCTCGTCCCGACCTTCATCGGCGTGACGATCATCGCCTTCGGCTTCATCCGCCTGCTGCCCGGCGATCCGGTGCTGCTGCTCGCCGGCGAGCGCGGCCTCAGCCCCGAACGCTACGCCCAGTTGATGGAGCAGTTCGGCTTTTCCAAGCCCGTCTGGCAGCAATATCTCGACTATCTCGCCGGCGTTCTCACCGGCGATCTCGGCAACTCCATCGTCACCAAGAAGCCGGTCTTCGACGAATTCATGGCGCTGTTCCCGGCGACCGTCGAACTGGCGATCTGCGCGATCATCATCGCGGTGGCGCTCGGCATCCCCGCCGGCATCCTCGCCGCCGTGCGCCGCGGCTCGGTCACCGACCAGGCGATCATGGGCACCGCGCTGGTCGGCTATTCCATGCCGATCTTCTGGTGGGGCCTGCTGCTGATCATCCTGTTCTCCGGCATCCTGCAATGGACGCCGGTCTCGGGCCGCATCTCGCTGATGTACTTCTTCCCGCAGGTCACCGGCTTCATGCTGATCGACAGCCTGCTGTCCGGACAGAAGGGCGCCTTCCAGTCGGCGGTCAGCCACCTGATCCTGCCCTCCCTGGTACTGGCGACGATCCCGCTCGCCGTGATCGCCCGCCAGACCCGCTCGGCGATGCTGGAAGTGCTGGGCGAGGACTATGTCCGTACCGCAAGAGCCAAGGGCCTGGCGCCGCTGCGCGTCATCGGCCTGCACGCGCTCAGAAACGCCATGATCCCGGTGATCACCACCATCGGCCTGCAGGTGGGCGTGCTGCTCGCCGGCGCCATCCTCACCGAGACGATCTTCTCCTGGCCGGGCATCGGCAAGTGGATGATCGACAGCATCTCCCGCCGCGACTATCCCGTAGTCCAGGGCGGCCTGCTGATGATCGCGCTGATCGTGATGATCGTGAACCTGACGGTCGACATGCTCTACGGGCTTGTCAATCCGCGCATCCGTCACACCTGAGCCGGGGCCGACCATGACCGACACACCCGTTTCCACCGCCGCCGTCGAGGCGGAAAGCCGCAACGCCACCCGCAAGATGCTGGCGGAGTTCTGGTTCTACTTCTCGCGCAACCGCGGCGCCGTCGCAGGCCTCGTCGTCTTCGGCGCCCTGGTGCTGGTCGCGCTCGCGGCCCCGCTGGTCGCCCCGCACCATCCGGACATGCAGTATCGCGACAGCTTCCTGACCCCGCCGGCCTGGGCGCAAGGGGGCAAGGCCGCCTTCCTGCTCGGCACCGACGCCGTCGGCCGCGACATCCTCTCCCGCCTGATCTTCGGCGCCCGCTTCTCGCTGTTCATCGGCCTGGTGGTGGTCACGATCGCGCTCACCGGCGGCATCGTGCTCGGCCTCGTCGCCGGCTATTTCCGCGGCTGGGTCGACACCGTGATCATGCGGGTGATGGACGTGATCCTCGCCTTCCCCTCGCTGCTGCTGGCACTGGTGCTGGTCGCCGTGCTCGGGCCCGGCCTTGGCAATGCGATGATCGCCATCGCCATCGTGCTGCAGCCGCATTTCGTCCGCCTGACCCGCGCCGCCGTGCTGGCCGAGCGCAACCGCGACTATGTGGTGGCCGCAAGGCTGGCCGGGGCCGGCCCCCTGCGGCTGATGTTCAAGACGATCCTGCCGAACTGCCTGGCACCCCTGATCGTGCAGGCGACCCTGTCCTTCTCCAACGCCATTCTCGACGCGGCCGCCCTCGGCTTCCTCGGCATGGGCGCCCAGCCGCCGACCCCCGAATGGGGCACGATGCTGGCGGAAGCGCGCGAATTCATCCTGCGCGCCTGGTGGGTGGTCACCTTTCCCGGCCTTGCGATCCTGATCACCGTGCTCGCCATCAACCTGGTCGGCGACGGCCTGCGCGATGCCCTCGATCCGAAGCTGAAGCGGAGCTGACCCGATGAGCCTGCTCGAAATCCGCAATCTCAGCGTCGAGTTCGACACCGCCAGCGGCCCGTTCCGCGCGCTTGCCGGCGTCGACTACACGGTCGAGGCCGGGGAGGTGCTCGCCATCGTCGGCGAGAGCGGCTCCGGCAAGTCGGTCGCCATGCTGGCGGTGATGGGGCTGCTGCCCGACACCGCGACGGTCACCGCCGAGCGCATGTCCTTCGAGGGCACCGACCTCAGGTCCCTGTCGGCGGCGCAGCGGCGCAAGGTCATCGGCAAGGACATCGCGATGATCTTCCAGGAGCCGATCGCCAGCCTCAATCCCTGCTTCACCGTCGGCTTCCAGCTCGACGAGGCGCTGAAGACCCACACGACCCTCAACCGCCGGCAGCGCCGCGACCGGGTGATCGAACTGCTCACCGCCGTCGGCATTCCCGAGCCGGAGCGCCGGATCGGCGCCTTCCCGCACCAGATGTCGGGCGGCCAGTGCCAGCGGGTGATGATCGCCATCGCCACCGCCTGCAATCCCAAGCTGCTGATCGCCGACGAGCCGACCACGGCGCTCGACGTCACCATCCAGAAGCAGATCCTCGACCTCTTGACCCGCCTGCAGCGCGACCACGGCATGGGGCTGATCATGATCACCCACGACATGGGCGTCGTCGCCGAGACCGCCGACCGGGTCGTCGTCCAGTACCAGGGCCGGCAGATGGAGACCGCCGACGTGCTCACCCTGTTCGAGAACCCCAGCCATCCCTATACGCGGGCGCTGCTCTCGGCCCTGCCGGAAAACGCCACCGGCGACCGGCTGCCGACCGTCGCGGATTTCGCCAGGGACTTCGCCAGGGAAACCCAGGCCGGCACGGATAGCGGCCGGGAGGCACGCCCATGAGCGACGTCATCCTCAAGGTCCGCGACCTCAAGCGCGACTACCAGATCGGCGGCGGCCTGTTCTCCGCGCCGCGCCTGCTGCATGCGGTCAAGGGCGTCAGCTTCGACGTGGAGCGGGGCACGACGCTGGCCGTGGTCGGCGAAAGCGGCTGCGGCAAGTCGACCCTCGCCCGCATGCTGACGATGATCGACGCCCCGACCTCCGGCTCCATCGAGATCGACGGCACGCCGATCGACATCACCCGCCACGGCATCACCCGCGAGATGCGCCAGGCGGTGCAGATCGTCTTCCAGAACCCCTATGGCTCGCTCAATCCGCGCCAGAAGATCGGCGCCGTGCTGGAGGAGCCGCTGCTGCTCAACACCTCGATGAGCGCGGCCGAGCGGCGCGACGCGGCGCTCGCCATGCTGGAAAAGGTCGGGCTCAAGCCGGAGCATTACGGGCGCTATCCGCACATGTTCTCCGGCGGCCAGCGCCAGCGCGTCGCCATTGCCCGCGCGATCATGCTGCGCCCGCGCCTGCTCGTGCTGGACGAGCCGGTCTCCGCGCTGGATCTCTCCGTGCAGGCGCAGATCCTCAATCTGCTGGCCGATCTGCAGGACGAATTCGGCCTCACCTATGTGTTCATCAGCCACGACCTGTCGGTCGTGCGCTACATCGCCGACAAGGTGATGGTGATGTATTTCGGCGAGGCGGTGGAATACGGCACGCGCGACGAGGTCTTCGGCAATCCGCAGCACGCCTATACGCGCACGCTCTTTGCCGCCACCCCGAAAGCCGATGTCGCCAGCATCCGGGCCCGGCTGGAGAAGAAGTCGGCCGCCGCCGGCTGAGATTGGGCGCCGCCCCCGCCTGCGGGCGGGAGCGGGTGTCAGCCGCCGGCCTTGGCCTTGCTGCGCGTCTCCCGCTTGGGCGCCTGCGGCGGCGGCTGGACTGCCCCGTCCGCTGCCGGCGCCTTGCGCTCGCGCACCGCGCGGATGCGTGCGGCCAGCGACTGAGCCACCGACGGGGCGACAGCATCAGGCGCCTCCGTTGCCGCAAGCACCGGCGCCAGATCCTCGTCGGTCCCGAGCGAGGCGGCAACGGAGGCGGCAAGGCCGGCAAGCTCCGCGCGCAGGGCGACGAAATCGTCATTGCCGCGCAGTTCCGCCCGCAGCCGTTCGTTCTCGGTGCGCAGCCGCGCCGCTTCCCCGGCCAGCGTCTCTTCGCCCGAAGTCCCTTCCGCCAGCACCGACAGGCGGGTGATTTCCGCCTGGGCGGCGATGAGCCGCGACTCCGTCTCGAACAGCCGGTCGTCGCGGGCGCGCAGTTCCTGCCGGCTGAGGCCGGCGCCCCGGCCCGCGCCCTGCGTGCCGGACGCCTCGTCGATCCCGCCGGCCGCGGCGGCGCGCTCCTCGGCGCGCTTGAGCCGGCGCTTCAGCGAGGCGATCTCGCCCTCCAGCGCCGTCACCCTGGTCAGTTCGGAAACCTTGCCGAGCGGATCGTCGCCGCGTGCTGCCACCATCGGCACCTCGACCTCCGCCACGGTCGGGGGGTGGATCGAAACAGGAGGCTGGACGTGAACGGCCTCGCCGGATCCGCCGCCCCTGTCGGCGCTTGCCTCCGCCGCCATCAGCCGCTTGAGGCTGCGTTCCAGCTCGCGGATGCGCGCCTTTGCCCGCGCCAGCGCCTCGCCGCCGTCATGGATCTCGCGGCGCAGATCCTCCTCCCGCGCCATCGCCTCGGCCAGCGCCTGGTCCTTCGCCCCGAACTCGGCGCGCACGTCCCCGGCCATCGCCTCGGCCCGGTCGCGGGCGATACGGTTCTCCGTCGCCTGCTGCCGCAGCCGCTCCAGCCCCGCTTCCAGCTTGCGGTATTCGACCGCGTGCCGGGCGCGCAGGCCGGCGATCTCGCCGCGCACATCCGCATGGGTCATCGGCGTCGTCGCCTCGACAGCGGCGCGCGTCAACCGCACCGCCCGGCGCCACACGGTCGGGATCAGCGCCACCGACAGCAGGCCGGCGAGGCAGAACCCGAGGGCCACATACATTGCCGCTTCAATCAAGACCGCTCACCACCGTTGGAGCACGGGCGCCGGACGCTTCCGGCCATGGAGGCCCCGCACCCGGACCCAGGCACCGAAACCCTGGCGCCTCGCGTGCCTCGGCCTTGCAGGCCGCGGGACATCGACGCCCCGTCACCTGCACATTTTACCATGCCTTCCTGATACAAGACGCAGGGTCGCCCGCCAAGCGCCTCGGCACGGCTCCGCTCAAAAAGGGTTCCAGGTCGGCTGGTCGGTGAACTTCAGGTAGCCGATATTGACCCCGAGCCGCGCGCCGACGCCGGCACGCACCGGCACCACATAGATGTCGTGGTTGGACAGCACCGTCATGCCGAAGCCGCCGATCAGATAAGCCGAGCCGTTGACGCCGACATAGCGGCGATAGATCGCCGACGTGTCGGGCAGATTGTAGACCAGCATCATCACCCGGGCCCCGTCGCCGCCGATGTCCCAGCCAAGCGACGGCCCCTGCCAGAACACCTTGTGGGTGCCGGCATTGCGCGTGTAGAGCTGCCCCTCGCCATAGCGCGCCCCGGCGATCAGCGCGCCCGAACCTTCCTCCCCGAGGATATAGCCGTTCGGCTGGCCGTATTGTGCCACCGCGCGCTCCACCACCGAGGCAAGGCCGCCCGACAACTGGCCGAAGAAGCGATGGCCGGTATCGAGCAACTCGCCCTGGCTGTACTGCTCGGGCTGCTGCGCCCGCGCCTGCGGCAGGCCGGCCGCGACGAGCGCGAGAAGGCCGAACACCAGGGTGGCGGCGATCGTGCCGGCACGGAAAGGGGAAAGTGACGTCATGATGCTCCATCCTCGATGCTCGCGCGTGCCAGCAGTTCGCTTCCGGCATCCGCGCGTTTTCCGCGGCCAACCTTTGCCGCCGCCCAAACGCCCTGTCGAACCTGCGCGGACCGCCGACAGACACCTCGTTCCGGCGACACGCGTCCAGTGACGCGTTTCCAGTGACACGTTTCCAGTGACACTGCTGCATTCGGCAAGGGCCGGCGGCCCCCGGCCGGGCTCCTCCGCGGTTGCCCTCGAACCCGGCTTGTGGGCACAGTCGTCGCCCCGGGGAACGCGGACTGATTCGATGCCAGAGTGTAGTCCAAATCGGAAAAGATTATGGTCGCCGGCCCGACGCGGCGGACGGAGCCTGCCGGCCCTTGTCGCCGGCCTGCTGGGCGTCCTTCTGATCGCCGCCCCGGCTCCGGCCATCGACTACGCCACCGATCCGATGTCAGGCTATGCGCTCGGCGGCCACGATCCGGTCGCCTATTTCATCGACCGCGCGCCGCGCCAGGGCAGCCGGCGGCAGGAGCTGCGCTGGGACGACACCGTCTGGATGTTCGTCAACGAAGGCAATCGCGCCGCCTTCCTGAAGGACCCGCATGTCTACGCGCCGTTTCTGCGGGGCTGCGACCCGCTGGCGCTCGCCGAAGGCTTCGTCACCATCGGCAACCCGATGATCTTCGCCCTCTACAACGGCCACCTCCTGCTCTTCCATTCCGAAATCAACCGCTTCCTGTTCCTGGCCGATCCGGACAACCTGCTGGCCGCCGCCAGGGGCCATGCCCGCGCCGAAGGCTGCAGCCACTGACCGGCGGGAGACCGGCCGGAGACCGGACCGCTTGGCAGCGCGGAACGGGCGGTGTAACCCTTTCGCGAGGATCGAATCGTGCCGCGACGGCAGGCACGGCCTTGGCATCGTCCGGGACAACCAGGACGGCCGGTCAGGGACGCTGCCACTCGTCGAGGCGCATGTATCGCCAGGGGCCTCCCAGGGGCCTCCCAGGGATATCGCCAAGGACACTTCATGACCGCCATCGACGAACTCAGCGCCCTCGACCTTGCCGCCCTGGTGGCGAGCCGCGTCTGCCACGACATCATCTCTCCGGTCGGCGCGATCACCAACGGCCTCGAAGTCCTCGACGAGGACAACAGCGAGGACATGAAGGAATTCGCGATGGACCTGATCCGCAAGAGCGCGCGTCAGGCCTCGGCCAAGCTGCAGTTCGCGCGCCTTGCCTTCGGCGCCGCCGGCTCGGCCGGCGCGGAGATCGACCTTGGCGACGCTCATTCGGTTGCCGCCGGCTTCCTCGCCAACGAGAAGGCCGATCTCGACTGGCAGGTGCCCCGCCTCTTGATGGCCAAGAACCGGGTCAAGCTGCTGCTCAACCTGGTGCTGCTGGCCAACCAGTGCGTCCCGCGCGGCGGCCTGATCACCGTCACCATGGACGGCGATGCGCAGGCTCCCACCTTCCGGTTGAAAGTAACGGGATCGACAACCAAGGTTCCGGCCCTTGTTCTCGACATGACCTCCGGCAAGGAACCGGAAAGAATCGACGCCCACACCGTTCAGCCGGTCTACGCCGTCTTGCTCGCCCGTGACTCCGGTATGGCTTTAGAAGTCGTTAAGGAAGACGATGGAGTCAAGATTACTGCCACCTCTGCGGGTTAAACTGCTTCAAAAGTACCCTACGTCGTTTCAGTCTATCTTAACTGTTTGAGCCGCATTGTCTCCGTCAGGGATGGGTGGTCCGGATGCAGGATCCGGATCGTGTACCAGTAACCAGTCGGGTGAGTGTGGCCATGGACGACTTGCTTAGCGAGTTCCTTACAGAAACGAACGAGAGCCTGGATGTCGTCGACGTCGAGCTTGTGAAGTTCGAGCAGGAACCGAACAACGCGAAGATTCTCGACAATATTTTCCGTCTGGTCCACACGATCAAGGGAACCTGCGGTTTCCTCGGCCTGCCGCGCCTCGAGGCGCTGGCCCATGCCGGCGAGACATTGATGGGCAAGTTCCGTGACGGCGCCAAGGTGACGCCCGAGGCGGTCTCGCTCATCCTCTCCTCCATCGACCGTATCAAGGAGATCCTTGCCGATCTCGAGGCGGCCGGCGGAACCGAGCCCGAGGGCAGCGACGACGACCTGATCTCCGAGCTCGAGCGCATGTCGCTCGCGGCCGTGGCCGGGGGCGCCGCCGCCCAGGACGAACCCGTCGCCGAGGAAGAAGGCGTTGCCAGCGGCGGCCTCGTCGAACAGGTGCTGGAGCGTCCGCTCCGTCCCGGCGAAGTCTCCCTCGACGAGCTGGAGCGCGCCTTCCGCGAAGCCGAGGTGGAGGTCGAGCTCCCGGTTTCCGCTCCCGTGTCCGAAATCGAGGCCGATGCGGAGATGGAGGCGGAAGCCGCCGCCCCGCCGCCGCCCCGTGCCATCCGTCCCCGCGTCCGCGAGGAAGAGGCCGCCCCGCGCGAGAGCGCCGAGAAGGGCGAGAAGAAAGCCTCCGTGTCGAGCCAGTCGATCCGCGTCGCGGTCGAGACGCTCGAACACCTGATGACGATGGTCTCCGAGCTGGTCCTCACCCGCAACCAGCTTCTCGAGATCGTCCGCCGGCACGAGGATTCCGAGTTCAAGGTGCCGCTGCAGCGCCTGTCGAACGTGACCGCCGAGCTGCAGGAAGGCGTCATGAAGACGCGCATGCAGCCGATCGGCAATGCCTGGCAGAAGCTGCCGCGCATCGTCCGCGACCTGAGCCAGGAACTCGACAAGCCGATCGAACTGGAGATGATCGGCGCCGAGACCGAACTCGACCGCCAGGTTCTCGAGCTGATCAAGGATCCGCTCACCCACATGATCCGCAACTCCGCCGATCACGGGCTGGAGATGCCGGTCGACCGTCGCGCCGCCGGCAAGCCGGAAAAGGGCACGATCACCCTGTCCGCCTATCATGAGGGCGGCCATATCATCATCGAGGTCAAGGACGACGGGCGCGGCATCGATGTCGACCGCGTCAAGGCCAAGGTGCTGGAGCGCGGGCTGGCCAGCGAGGCCGAGCTCGACAAGATGACGGATCAGCAGATCCACAAGTTCATCTTCCACGCCGGCTTCTCCACGGCGCAGAACGTCACCAGCGTCTCGGGCCGCGGCGTCGGCATGGACGTTGTCCGCAACAATGTGGAGCTGATCGGCGGAACGATCGACCTGCGCTCGGTTCCGGGCCGCGGATCGAGCTTCATCATCAAGATCCCGCTGACGCTCGCCATCGTCTCGGCGCTGATCGTCGAGGCCGGCGGCGACCGCTTCGCCATCCCGCAATTGTCGGTGGTCGAGCTGGTCCGCGTGCAGTCGAACTCCGAACACCGGATCGAGCGCATCAAGGACACCCCGGTCCTGCGTCTGCGCAACAAGCTGCTGCCGCTGGTGCACATGTCCCAGTTGCTGGGCGTCGGCCCGAACAATGGCGGCCAGGAGATCGAGTCCGATACCGGCTTCATCGTCGTGATGCAGGTCGGTAGCCAGACCTTCGGCGTCGTCGTCGACGGGGTCTTCCATACCGAGGAAATCGTCGTCAAGCCGATGTCCTCCATGCTGCGCAACCTGACCATGTTCTCCGGCAACACCATCCTGGGTGACGGTGCGGTGATCATGATCATCGATCCGAACGGCGTCGCCTCCGCCATGGCCAGCCACGCGTCCAGCGTCGTCGCCGAAGGCGAGCGCAAGGAGGCCGAGGAGGCGATGACCTCCGCCCTCGACGGCCAGTCGACCGTGTCGATGCTGCTGTTCCGCGCCGGCTCGCCCGAGCCCAAGGCGGTGCCGCTGTCGCTGGTCACGCGCCTGGAGGAGTTCGAAGTCTCCAAGATCGAGCACTCCAACGGCCGCGACCTGGTCCAGTATCGCGGCGCCCTGATGCCGCTGGTCTATATCGAGGCCTCGCAGACCCGCCGCGCCGACGGAACCCAGCCGATGCTGGTCTTCTCGGATGCCGGCCGGTCCATGGGCCTCGTCGTCGACGAGATCGTCGACATCGTCGAGGACCGCCTGAACATCGAGGTCGGCTCCGACCGGCCCGGCATCCTCGGCTCGGCGGTCATCAAGGACAAGGCGACCGAGATCATCGACCTCGGCTACTACCTGCCGCAGGCCTTCGAGGACTGGTTCATGCGCAAGGAGATGGATATCTCCGCGCTGACCAAGAAGGTTCTCCTGGTCGACGACAGCGCCTTCTTCCGCAACATGCTGACGCCCGTCCTCAAGGCGGCCGGCTACGACGTCACCGCCGTCACCGGTCCGCACCAGGCCTTCGAGCTGCTGGAGAACGGCGACGCGTTCCAGGCGATCGTCAGCGACATCGAGATGCCCGAGATCAACGGCTTCGAGTTCTGCGAGGCGCTCAGGCGCGATCCGCGCTTCCGCAAGATCCCGATCCTGGCGCTGTCGGCGGTGGTCTCTCCGGCCTCCATCGAGCGCGGCCGCCAGGCCGGTTTCGACGACTATGTGGCAAAGTTCGACCGTCCGGGGCTGATCGCCTCGCTGAAGGACCTGTTCGCCGGTGAAATGGGAATTGCGGCATGAGGCACAACGACAATCTCGCAGCCGGTATCGACGATACCATCCAATACGTCACCGTCATCATCGGCGGCCAGCTCTTCGGGCTGCCGATCAGCCAGGTGCATGACGTCTTCGTTCCCGAGAGCGTGACCCGCGTGCCGCTGGCCGCTCCCGAGGTCGCCGGCGTGCTGAACCTGCGCGGCCGCATCGTCACCGCCATCGACATGCGCAAGCGGCTGCACCTGCCCGACCGCGGCGAGAACGCCCAGGTCATGGCGGTCGGCATCGAGCACAAGGGCGAAAGCTACGGGCTCGTCATCGATCAGGTCGGCGAGGTGCTGCGCCTGTCGAACGACTCCATGGAACCCAATCCGTCGAATCTCGACAAGCGCTGGGCCGAGATTTCCGGCGGCGTCCACCGCCTCGACGGCAAGCTCATGATCATCCTCGATGTCGGCCGCCTGTTCGGTGCGATGTTCGAGCCGATGGTCGCGGCCTGAAGCGGCCGTACAGGTGAACTGAAACCCGGCAATCGGGAGACCAAGAAATGAAACACTGTCTCGTCGTCGACGATTCCAGCGTCATCCGCAAGGTCGCACGCCGCATCCTGGAGGACCTGTCCTTCGAGATCTCGGAGGCGGAGGACGGACTGAAGGCGCTGGAGGCCTGCCGCAAGCGCATGCCGGATGCCATCCTGCTCGACTGGAACATGCCGGAAATGGACGGCCTGGAGTTCCTGCTGGCCCTGCGCAAGGAATATGGCGGAGAAAAGCCCGTCGTCGTGTTCTGCACGACGGAGAACGACGTCGCGCATATCACCCGGGCCATGCGGGCAGGCGCGAACGAGTACATCATGAAGCCGTTCGACAAGGACATCGTGGAAGCGAAATTCCACGAGGCCGGGCTGCTGTAACCCTTTTCAAGGGCAAACCACATGAACGTCAGTTCTTCAGCGCCGGCCCCTCACCGGGACGGTGCCAAGGCGGATTGTATCCGCGTCATGGTTGTCGACGATTCCGTCGTCATTCGCGGCCTGCTCAGCCGCTGGGTCGAGGCCGACCCGGCGCTGCAGCTCGTCGGCTCGCATCGCAACGGCAAGCTGGCCGTCGACGATATCGAACGCTCCAATCCGGACGTGGTGGTCCTCGACATCGAGATGCCGGAAATGGACGGGCTGACCGCCTTGCCGCTGATGCTGCGCAAGAAGCGTGATCTCGTCGTCATCATGGCCTCCACCCTGACCCGCCGCAACGCCGAGGTCAGCCTGCGCGCCCTGTCGCTCGGGGCCCAGGATTATGTTCCAAAGCCGGAATCGACCAGCGAGGTCACCACCTCGATCGATTTCCGCCGCGAGCTGATCGACAAGGTCAAGGCTCTCGGCCAGCGCCGCCGCAATCTCGGGCCCGCCGGCGGCGGGCGCATGATGCGCGCCCAGACCGCGGCCGGACGCGCCGCGTCGCAGGCCCCGGCCGGCGCCGCCCCTGCCGGCTACAGCCGCCTTGCCGCCGGTCCCGCCGCTGCGCCCGCCGCACCGGCGATCCGCACCCGGCCCTATTCGGCGGCCCGCCCGCGCATCCTGGCCATCGGCTCCTCGACCGGCGGCCCTCAGGCGCTGCAGAAACTGCTGGCCGACATCGGCACGGCCATCCGCGAAGTGCCGGTGGTGGTGACGCAGCACATGCCGCCGACCTTCACCGCGATCCTCGCCGAACATCTCGCCAAGGCCTCGCTCCGGCCGGCGAAGGAAGCGGAGAACGGCGAGATCCTGAAGCCCGGCCACATCTATGTCGCGCCGGGCGGCCTGCACATGACCGTCGACAAGGACGGTGGCCAGGTGCTGGCCCGGCTGAACGACGGCCCGCCGGTGAACTTCTGCAAGCCGGCAGTCGATCCCCTGTTCGACAGCGTCGCCAAGGTCTACGGCTCCGCCACCCTGGCGGTGGTGCTGACCGGCATGGGTCATGACGGCGCCGCGGGCGTGCGCACCATCGCCGCCGGCGGCGGCAGCGTCATCGCCCAGGACGAGGCGACCAGCGTGGTGTGGGGCATGCCCGGCGCGGCCGCGCAGACGGGCATGTGTTGCGAGATCCTGCCGATCTCCCGGATCGGCCCCAAGATCTCCGGATTGTTGAGTGGAGGCCCCAGGTGATTGCGTCACAGTTCGAATATCTCAAGCAGTTCCTGAAGGCCAAGTCTGGACTGGTTCTGACCAACGAGAAGCAGTACCTGGTGGAAAGCCGCCTGCTGCCGGTCGCCCGGCGTCACGGCCATGCCGGCCTTGCCGAGCTGATCCAGGCGATGCAGAAGCCCGGTGCGATGCAGCTCTGCTCCGACGTGGTCGAGGCGATGACCACCAACGAGTCCTTCTTCTTTCGCGACAGCACCCCGTTCCAGCATTTCCGCGAGGTGATGCTGCCGGCGATGCTGAAGGCGCGCGCCGACCGCCGCGCGATCCGCATCTGGTGCGCCGCCGCCTCCACCGGCCAGGAGCCCTATTCGCTCGCGATCTGCCTGAAGGAAGCGGCAGCGAAACTGGCCGGCTACCGCGTCGAGATCATCGGCACGGACCTGTCGAACGAAGTGCTGGAAAAGGCCAGGAACGGCATCTACAGCCAGTTCGAGGTGCAGCGCGGCCTGCCGATCCAGATGCTGCTGAAGTATTTCACCCAGAAGGGTGACCTGTGGCAGATCAATCCGGAACTGCGCTCCATGGTGCAGTGGCGCAAGCTGAACCTGCTGGAGAGCTTTTCCACGCTCGGCTCCTTCGACATCGTCTACTGCCGCAACGTGCTGATCTACTTCGATCAGCCGACCAAGGTGGACGTGCTGCAGCGCATCGCCAAGCAGATGCCGGCCGACGGCTATCTGGTGCTGGGTGCGGCCGAGACGGTGGTCGGCCTGACCGATGCCTTCCGCCCGGTACCGGAACTGCGCGGCCTCTATCAGCCGGCCCAGGCCGCCGGTACGCAGGGCCTTGTGGCCCGCTCGCGCTTCCAGGTCGCCGGCTGAGCCGCCGCAAGCCACATTTGCACGACCCCGAAACGCCGGCGCCCTCGCGCCGGCGTTTTGCATTTGCGGCAGGAACCGGAGGGAAAGGGGCAACCGGAAACGGCACGGGGCCGGATGCCGCGCACGCGAAAAGCCTTGCCCGCAGGCAGCCTGGACGCTTCGATTTTCCGGAAATGTCGCGGAGCCGGCGGCAAGTCGCTCGTATCGCAAGCGCTTGCGAAAATTGGCACCCCCAAGGGGACTCGAACCCCTGTTTCCGCCGTGAGAGGGCGGCGTCCTAGACCGCTAGACGATGGGGGCGTCGGCCGGTCAGTTACGAACAGGCCGCGTCAATAGAACGCCCGCGCGCCGAATGCAAGCCCCATTTTTCGCAAAGCCTGTGGACAGTTGAAAAACCGCCATGCCGACCGCCGGTGGCCCCGGCGGCCGTCGTGCCTGTCGTTACTGCGCGACGAACGTGGTCTCGCCGATCAGCCGGCCGGTCGTCGCCTCCAGATGCAGCAGCTTGCTGGTCGTGCCGTCGCGCACCAGCAGGATCAGCCGATCGCCCGACAGGATCATGCTTTCCACCCGCCCGTCCTTGCCGATCGCGACGGTTGCGGCTATATCGCTGCCGTCCGCCCGCTTGCCGCTTTCGGACAGCTTGTAGATGATGGCCGCGAGAACGGCCATGAAGCCGAGCACCATGACGAGGCTCGAGACGGCGAGCAGCCGCTTCAGCTTCTTCTGAACCCGTTCCATCGCCGGATCCAGCGGGGCTTCCGCGTTGCGGTCTTCGTCGTCCATTGCCGGATGTGTCATGTCTATGTCCATTGAAGAGGAAGGCGATGCCGATGGCGTCGCGATCGCAGCCCTTGCCGTTTCCCAGGAGGATGCCGGCAGCCGCCTTGATGCGTGCCTTGCCCGCCATCTGCCGGAACTCAGCCGCAGCCGCATCCAGTCGCTGATCCGTCAGGGCCGGGCGCGCGTCGACGGGCGGACCATACTGGAGCCCAAATACCGGGTCAATTCGGGCGAGGACCTTGCGCTGGAGCTTCCCGAGGCGGAAGAGGCCGAGCCGACGCCGGAGGCGATCCCGCTGACGATCGTCTACGAGGACGAGCATCTCGTCGTCGTCGACAAGCCCGCCGGCCTCGTCGTCCATCCCGGCCCCGGCAACTGGAGCGGCACGCTGGTCAACGCCCTGCTGCACCATTGCGGCGACAGCCTGTCGGGCATCGGCGGCGTCAAGCGGCCCGGCATCGTCCACCGGCTCGACAGGGACACCAGCGGCCTGCTGGTCGTCGCCAAGACCGACCTCGCCCATCAGGGCCTTGCGGCCCAGTTCGCCGACCATGGCCGCACCGGCCCGCTGGAGCGCGAATATGTCGCCCTCGTCTGGGGCGCGCCGATGCAGCTTCGCGGCACGGTCGACGCCGATCTCGCCCGCTCCTCCGCCAACCGGCAGAAGATCGCGGTGACCAAGTCGGGTGGCCGCCATGCCGTCACCCACTGGCAGGTGCGCGAGCGCTTCGGCCCGAAGGACGCCGCCCCGCTGGCCGCCCTGATGGCCTGCCGGCTGGAGACCGGCCGCACCCACCAGATCCGCGTGCACATGGCCCATATCGGTCATCCCCTGATCGGCGATGCCGACTACGGCGCCCATTTCCGCACCAAGTCGGCACGTCTGCCGGACGAGGTCCGCGCGGTCGTCGACGCCTTTCCCCGTCAGGCCTTGCACGCCGGCCTGCTGGCCTTCGCCCATCCGGCGAGCGGGGAAACCCTGCGTTTCGAAAGCCCCCTTCCCGACGACATGGCTGCCCTGATTGCGGCAATCCGGACAATTTCCCCATCATAATTAGCAAAGTTTTGTCCTGATATTGTCCAAATGACACCTATATTGGGAGCTTCGGCGTGCCATTCGGGCGCCGCAACCGAATGCCCTGCGATGGCGGTCGCACACTCGGCCAGGACCGATGCGACCCCGGAGGGATCGTGGGAGAAGGGGTGCTTTCATGGCCCAGAACATTCCGGCGCTGAGCTCCGGCGAAGGCGGGCTCAGCCGATATCTGGACGAGATCCGGCGGTTCCCGATGCTGGAGCCGCAGGAAGAATATATGCTCGCCAAGCGCTACAAGGAGCATGACGACCCGGCCGCGGCCGAGCGGCTCGTGACCTCGCATCTGCGCCTCGTCGCCAAGATCGCCATGGGCTATCGCGGCTACGGCCTGCCGATCTCCGAGGTTGTCTCGGAAGGCAATGTCGGCCTGATGCAGGCGGTCAAGCGCTTCGAGCCCGACAAGGGCTTCCGCCTCGCCACCTATGCGATGTGGTGGATCAAGGCGGCGATCCAGGAATACATCCTGCGCTCCTGGTCGCTCGTGAAGATGGGCACCACCGCCAACCAGAAGCGCCTGTTCTTCAACCTGCGCCGGCTGAAGGGCCGCATCCAGGCGCTCGACGAGGGCGACCTGCGCCCGGAGCATGTCACGGAGATCGCGACCAAGCTCGGCGTCAGCGAGGAGGAGGTCGTGTCGATGAACCGGCGGCTCGCCGGCGACGCCTCGCTCAACGCGCCGATCCGCGCGGAGGCCGACAGCGGCGAGTGGCAGGACTGGCTCGTCGACGAGAGCGACAGCCAGGAGGCGATCTTCGCCCAGCAGGAAGAGCTCGACCAGCGGCGCAAGCTGCTCGGCGACGCGATGGAGGTCCTCAACGACCGCGAGCGGCGGATCTTCGAGGCCCGCCGGCTGTCCGAGGATCCGGTGACGCTGGAGGACCTGTCGAGCGAGTTCGGCGTCAGCCGCGAACGCGTCCGCCAGATCGAGGTCCGCGCCTTCGAGAAGGTGCAAAAGGCGGTCCGCCGGGGCGCGCGCGAGCTGGAACAGCCGCAGGCACAGATCGCCGGCCCGGCCTGACGGGCACGAGCGCCTCTCGCCTCGTGCAAATCGCAGTCCCGCGCCCCCGGCGCGGGACGCGCGTTTGCCGCAAAGCGGATTCCCCTTTCAGATCCGATGCTCTAACCTTCCCGGCAGTGCCGGGAAGGTTAGAGCATCGGACCGGCATGACGGCCGGCGGCAGGAAAGGCGGAAGACCCCATGCGCATCACGCGACGCAAGCGCCTGTTCGTGGCGGCGGTCGGGTGCCTGGTGCTCGCCGTCGTTACCGCGCTGCGCGCCTACGATCCGCCCTTCGTCTCGGAGATCCGTCTGATAGGCCTCGACAGCTACCAGCGCTTCTGGCCACGCCCTCACGATGACTTTCCCGTCCGTATCGTCGACATCGACGAGCGCTCGCTGGCCGTGCACGGCCAATGGCCCTGGCGCCGCGACACGCTGGCAGACCTGACCCGCGCGCTGGCGGAGCTGGGGGCCGCCGCCATCGCCTATGACGTGATCTTCGCAGAACCGGACCGGCTGTCGCCCCACCGCTATGTGCCGGACCTGAAGCTCGGCAGCGATGCCGCACTGGAGGGGCTCGCCGACCGGCTCCCGGACACGGACCAACTGTTCGCGGAGGCGATTGCCGAGGCGCCCGTCGTCCTCGGCTTCGCCATCCTGCCCAATGCCGATGGCGGCCGGCCGGCCGCCAAGGCCGGTTTCGCCCATGCCGGCAGCGACCCGGCCGCCAGCCTTCCCGCCTTCCCCTCGGTGCTTGCCAGCCTGCCCGTGCTGGAGGAGGCGGCGACGGGAAGCGGCGGCCTCAGCCTGTCCAGCCGCGACACGGTCGGCATCGTGCGGCGCGTGCCGATGGTCTTCACCGACGGGCAGGCGCTGTTCCCGAGCCTGGTGATGGAGGCCTTGCGGGTTGCCCAGGGCGCCGGCAGCTACATCATCCGCTCCGCCGATGCGAGCGGGGAACTGGGCACCGGCGCGGCGGCCGTCACCGACATCAAGGTCGGCGCGGTTCCCTTCCCCACCACGGCGCAGGGCGAGCTCTGGGTCTATTTCAACGAGGACCGGCCCGATCGCTACGTCTCCGCCGCCGACGTGCTGGACCCGGCGACACGGGCCGGCCTTGCCTCGCGGATCGAGGGCCAGATCGTCTTCGTCGGCACCTCGTCGGTGGGTCTCTTCGACATCCGCGCGACACCCCTCGGCGACCTCGTCCCCGGTGTCTCGGTGCATGCGCAGGCGGCGGAACAGATCCTTGCCGGCACCTTTCTCAGCCGGCCCGACTGGGCCGACGGCGCCGAGATCATCGTCACCGTGCTGCTCGGCATCGCCGTCATCGCGTTGACCCTCGCCTTCGGCGCGATCTGGGCGGCGGCCATCGGCGGCGGCATCGCCCTTGTCCTTTATGCCGGCGCCATCCACCTCTTCCGCACGCAAGGGCTGCTGCTCGATCCGGTCTATCCGACCGCGGTCAACCTGTTCGCCGTCTACGCCGCCGCCACCGCCCTGCTCTACGTCCTGACCGAACGGGAAAAGCGCTTCGTGCGCGCCGCCTTCGGCCAGTATCTGGCGCCGGAAATGGTCAAGCGGCTGGAGACGGCGCCGGACGCCCTGCGGCTCGGCGGCGAGATGCGCGACATGACCATCATGTTCATGGACGTGCGCGGCTTCACGCCGATCTCCGAGCAACTGACGCCGACGGATCTGGTCGCCTTCCTCAATGCCCTGCTGTCGCCGCTCTCCGAGGAGATCCAGGCACGCAGCGGCACCATCGACAAATATATCGGCGACAGCATCATGGCCTTCTGGAACGCGCCGATGGATGTCGGCGACCATGCCGCCAAGGCCTGCGGGGCGGCGCTGGAGATGGTGCGGATCGTCGACCGGCTGAACGCGGCAGATGCCTTCCACTTCCGCCAGCGCGGACTGCCGACGCAGAGCGTGCGCATCGGCGTCGGCCTCAACACGGGCGAGGCCTGCGTCGGCAACATGGGCTCCGACCGGCGCTTCAACTATTCGGTGATCGGCGATGCAGTGAACGTCGCGGCGCGAATCGAATCGAGCTGCAAGGCGGTCGGCGCCGATTGCGTCGTCTCCGAGGACACCGCGCGCGCGGCCCCCGGCTTCGCCTTCCTGGAGGCCGGCGCTATCCCGCTGAAGGGCAAGAGCGTGCCGATCCGCCTGTTCGCCCTTGTCGGCGATCCCGACTATGCGACCAGTGCCGAGTTCCAGGCACTCGCCGAAGCCCATGCGGCACTGGTCGCGGCGATCGACGACGGCGACCGCGAGACGGCGCTTGCGCGTCTTGCCGCCTGCCGGGAACGCGCGCCAGAGCGGCTCCACGACATCTACGACCGCTTCGCCGAACGCATCGAGGCAATGCCGCACCGCGCCCCGGCCTAGCGAGGGTCGCTCCCGGCCGGGCGGCGCGAACTGCCGAAGACTGCCAGCACGCGCCCGTCGAGCAGGACCAGACCGGCGAGCAGCACGCCCATGCCGGCGAGTTGCAGCCCCGACAGGGCCTCGCCGAGCAGCAGGGCGGAGATCAGCGTCGCCGATACCGGGATCAGCAGCGTGACCAGCGAGGCATTGGTGGCGCCGCCCTCGCTCAACAGGCGGAAATAGATGAGATAGGCAAAGGCGGTGCAGGCGGTGCCCAGCGCCACCACCGAGGCCCAGGCCGCCGGCCCCGCCATGGCGGGCGACCAGCCGCCGGGACTGGCGGACGCCTGCCAAAGCGCCAGCGGCAACAGCAACAGGCTGGAGCCGGTGAGTTGCCCGGTCGCCGCCACCATCACCGGCACACCGCGAAAGCGGCGGGCGAAAGCGGCGGCAAAGGCATAGGACAGCGCCGCGCCGAGACACAGGAACTGCGCCCAGGCCGGCTCGCCGGCAAGGCCCGCCAGCGCGCCCGCCTCCAGCCCCGGCAACAGCAGCAGCGCCACCCCGGCGAAGCCGACGACGATGCCGGCGACCCGATGCGCCCGCAACACCTCCTGGCGAAACGCCAGCGAGGCGACGAGCACGGTGAAGATCGGCGTCGTCGCGTTGAGGATCGAGGCAAGGCTCGCCGAGATGCCCGTCTGCCCCCACAGGATCAGCGAGAACGGGATCGCGTTGTTGAGAAGCCCCATCAGCAGGAAGGCGCCGAGGGTCGAACGATCGCGCGGAAAGGCAAGCCCGTAGATCCGCAGCACCGCGTGCAGCACCAGCGCCGCCAGCAGCACCCGCAGGAAGGCGAGAACGAAGGGCGGGATCTCGCCAAGGGCGATCTTGCCGAACGGAAAGGTCGCGCCCCACACCAGCGCCAAGACGACCAGCAGCACCCAGTTCTTCCAGCTCATTGTCCCTCTCCGCCAACGCCTTGCCCGGCGCCTCGACATGCCTATCGCCGGCCGCCCGTCGCACCCACCCGATAGGCGAGCGTTGCGGCCATCCAGGTTGAAAAGTCGAAACAGGGGCTTGTGGCGGGCGGCCACCGCGGTCAGGATCGGCGTTCCCGCCGCCCCGAGTGCTGGCCAGCATGCCCGACAATCCGTCCTCCCTCGCCTCGCGTCCGCTGCTCTTCCGCCTGATCCCGCTTCTCGTCGCCGCGGCTCTGCTGCTTGGCGCCAATGGCGTGGCGATGACCGTGATCGCGGTGCGCGGCCGGCTGAACGGCCTTTCCGACACGACCATCGGCCTGTTCGGCTCGGCCTATTATGCCGGCTTCATTCTCGGCGTGCTGGTCACGCCGATCCTGATCCAGCGCGTCGGCCATATCCGGGTGTTCTCGGCCCTTGCAGCGCTGAGCGCCATCTCCGTGCTGCTGTTGCTGCTCACCGCGCCGGGCTTCACCTGGGCGGGCCTGCGCTTCGTCAGCGGCATCGCCTTCTGCGGCACGGCGATGGTGCTGGAAAGCTGGCTGAACGCTCTTTCCTCGAATGCCGAGCGCGGCCGCATCCTCAGCATCTACCGCATCGTCGACCTGGGCGCGGTGACCGGCGGGCAGTTCCTGCTGCCGGCCTTCGGCGCCGGCGGCGTCGAGATCCTGGTGGTGATCGGCCTTGTCTTCTGCGCCGCGCTCATTCCGGTCTCGCTCGCCCGCGAGGGCAATCCCCCGGTCTCCGACACGACGCGGATCAACTACCTGTCGATCTGGGCGATCTCGCCGGTCGCCGCCGTCGGCTGCCTGACCATCGGCCTGACCAACGGCGCCTTCCGCACCGTCGGCCCGGTCTATGCGCAAGGGGTCGGCCTCGACGCCGACGGGCTGGCGCTCCTGATCAGCCTGTGGGTGATCGCCGGCGCCATCTTCCAGTTTCCGCTCGGCTGGGCCTCGGACCGCATCGACCGGCGCTACGTGCTGATCATGGCGACGCTCGGCGCCGGCCTCTCCTGCCTGTTCCTGTCCGGCGTCACCGCTGAGGCGGCGATCTTCCTCGGCGCCTTCCTGTTCGGCGGCTTCGCGCTGCCGCTCTATTCGCTCTCCGCCGCCCATGCCAACGACCATGCCGGCCCCGGACAATATGTCGAGCTCGCCGCCGGGCTGACCATGTTCTTCGCGCTGGGCGCCATGGTCGGCCCGCTGATCGCCTCGGCGGTGATGGACCGGTTCGGCCCCGCCGCCTTCTTCGTCTATACTGGCGGGCTGCACCTCGCCTTCGTCGCCTTTGTCGGCCTGCGGCTTCTGGTCCGCGAGGCGGCTCCGGCGAGCCGACGCGGCCGCTTCGTCTGGCTGCTGCGCACTTCGCCGGCGATCTTTCGCCTGGCAAGCAGTCAGAAGGGACAGGACAAGCCGGATCGGGAGTGACTTTTCCGCCGCGCCGGCCGGGAAAGCGGGTCTTGGGGCTCGTCAACCCGCGCGGCCGCCGTTATAGTCCGCCTCACCTTGCCCCGGTCGGCTGAACCGGGGTTTTTCGTGTGTGCTGGCACCACTGCCAGCCGGGTTTCGAGTGATCGAAGGAACGTATCGCATGGCCAATGTCGTCGTCGTCGGATCTCAATGGGGTGACGAAGGGAAGGGCAAGATCGTCGACTGGCTGTCGGAACAGGCCGACGTCGTCGTGCGCTTCCAGGGCGGCCACAATGCCGGCCACACTCTGGTGATCGACGGTGTCAGCTACAAGCTGTCGCTGCTGCCCTCGGGCGTGGTGCGCGGCAAGCTGTCGGTGATCGGCAACGGCGTGGTGATCGACCCGCATGCGCTGGTGGCGGAGATCGGCCGGCTTGCCGAGCAGGGCATCAAGGTGTCGCCGGACACGCTGGCGATCGCCGGCAACGCGACGCTGATCCTGTCGCTGCACCGCGAACTCGACGCGCTGCGCGAGAACGCCGCCACCGGCACCAAGATCGGCACCACCAAGCGCGGCATCGGCCCGGCCTATGAGGACAAGGTCGGCCGCCGCGCCATCCGCATCATGGACCTTGCCAATCTGAAGAGCCTGCCGGCCAAGATCGACCGGCTGCTGGCGCATCACAACGCCCTGCGCCGCGGCCTCGGCGAGCCGGAAATCGATCCGGCGACGATCTTCGCCGAACTCGAAAGCGTCTCCGGCCAGGTGCTGCCCTATATGCAGACCGTCTGGTCGCTGCTCGACACGTGCCGCCGCGACGGCAAGCGCATCCTCTTCGAGGGCGCGCAAGGAACGCTGCTCGACATCGACCACGGCACCTATCCGTTCGTCACCTCGTCGAACACCGTCTCCGGACAGGCGGCGGCCGGCAGCGGCCTTGGCCCCGGCTCCATCGGCTATGTGCTCGGCATCACCAAGGCCTATACGACCCGCGTCGGCGAAGGCCCGTTCCCCAGCGAGCAGACCGACGAGATCGGCGAGTTCCTCGGCACCCGCGGCCACGAGTTCGGCACCGTGACCGGGCGCAAGCGCCGCTGCGGCTGGTTCGACGCGGTGCTGGTGCGCCAGAGCTGCAGCATCAACGGCATCAACGGCATCGCCCTGACCAAGCTGGACGTGCTGGACGGGCTCGACGAGATCAAGATCTGCGTCGCCTACGAACTCGACGGCCAGCGCATCGACCACCTGCCCGCCTCCCAGGGCGCGCAGGCCCGCGTCAAGCCGATCTACGAGACCCTGCCGGGCTGGAAGGAATCGACGGAAGGCGCCCGAAGCTGGGCCGAACTGCCGGCGCAGGCGGTCAAGTATGTCCGCCATGTCGAGGAGCTGATCGGCACGCCGGTCGCGCTGCTCTCGACCTCACCGGAACGGGATGACACAATCCTTGTCCAGAATCCGTTTCAGGATTAAGCGTTAAATCGCGGATCGCGCCCCGGCGCGATCCTATGTGCGGCGATCACGAGTGGCGACATGGCAGATTACTACCCGGTTTTGAAAAAAACCGTCGCAGCGCTTCCAGAGAACACCGGAGCAGCCCGGCGCGAGATCTATCAGCGCGCGCGCAAGGCTATTGTCGCCCAGCTCAAGGCCTATGATCCGCCCCTGTCGCCGTCGGAGATCACCGCCGAACAGCTTCGGCTGGAGGAATCCATCCGCAAGGTGGAGGCGGAGGCCGCGCGCGAGACGCTTGGTTTCTCCGCCGCCCAGCAACCCGTGGCAACGCCTCGCCCGGCCGCTCCGCCGCCGGCCGCGACCCCGCAGCCAGCCGCAAGGCCGGCCGCCCCGCAAGCCGCTGCCCCCGCGCGCCCGGCGCCCGCAGCGCCGACAGCGGCGGCCGCCCGGCCAACAGTTGCCGCCGAACCGCCGCGCGACACGCTGAAGAGCGCCATCGAGGAAGCGCGCAAGCTGGGCGAGGCCGCCGATCAGGCGAGCCGCTCCGCCCGCAGCGCCCTTGAGGACGAGCCGGCACCCGCGGCCCCGCACAAGCGCGAGCCGACGCTCGGCGCCGAGCCCTCGCTTCGCACAGCACCGATGGCTGCGGACGAGGAAGAGCGCCGTCCGCTCGCCGGATCGCGCGGCTCGCGCGCGTCCGCCCGCGATATGGGTCCGTCCAGGGGCCCGTCGCCGCTGCCGCTCGACGCCGACATGCGCCCGTCCCGCCTGCCGGCGCTCCTCGGCGGCCTCGCCCTATTGCTCGTCGTCGTGGGCATCGGCGCCGTGACCTATTCCCAGCGCGAGACGCTGCTGGGCCTGTTTTCCTCCGACGACAGCGCCCCGGCGCCGTCCCGGCAGACCACGGACACCGGCCCCGCGCCGACCGGCAACGGCGCCGACACCACCCCCGCCTCGCGCAAGGACACTGCCCGCCTGCTCGACGGGCCGGCGCCGGATGCACGCGCCGTGACGACGACGCGGATCACCCCGAACGGCCCGCAGACCGACACGCTGGCGCCCACGGATGCGGACAGCGGCGTGCGCACGGTCGAGCCGCAGACACCGGCTTCGCAGCAGGCCGACAGCGAGACCACCGAGGAGCCGGAAGCGGCCGCGACGGCGGAGGATCTGGCCGTCGAAACCCCGGCCGATGCCCTGCCGCAACAGGACACCCGCACCGCCGCCGCCCCCGCGCAACCCGACCCGACCGCCAGCACCGAGGCGCCGGTCGCCCAGCGCGCCATCCTCTACGAGGAGGGCCCGACCGCCGGCAGCGCCGGCCAGGCCTCGGCCGGCCGCGCGGTGTGGAGTGTCGCGCAGGAGACTGTCGACGGGCGCGCCGAGACGGTGCTGAAGATGCGCATCGAGGTGCCGGACCGCAACATTGCCGCCAATCTGACCCTGAAGCCCAACCGGGACGAAACGCTGCCGGCGAGCCACCTGCTCGAAGTGCAGTTCGAACTGCCGGAAGGCTTCTCCGGCCAGGGCGTCGCCGACGTGCCCGGCCTTGTGATGAAGACCACCGAGGAGGCGCGCGGCGATGCGCTGATCGGCGCCTCGGTGAAGGTCGCCGACGGCTACTTCTGGGTCGCCCTGTCCAACCTGCCGGACGAGCAGGAGCGCAACCTGATGCTGCTGCGCGATCGCGGCTGGATCGACATCCCGATGCTCTACGAGAACGGCAAGCGCGCCATCCTGACGCTGGAAAAGGGCACGCCCGGCAGCCGCGCCGTCCAGCAGGCGACCGACGCCTGGCGCGCCGGCTGACGGCGGCGCCCCCGCGCGACGCGCACACATGAACACGCACACTTGAACACGCACATGAAAAGGGCCGGAGCGGCATCCCGCTCCGGCCCTTTTCGCATCGTGCCCAGCGCCGCGAGGCGGCACCGGATCAGAAGGCCAGCGGCTTCGCCTGCTTCACATGCGGCAGCGAAGCGATCTTTGCCAGCACCGCCTCCGGCACCTCGCCGTCCACCTCGACCAGGCAGATCGCATCCTCGCCCGGCGCCGTGCGGCCGAGGTTGAAAGTGGCGATGTTGACCCCGGCCTCGCCCAGGACCGTGCCGAGCTGGCCGATGAAGCCCGGCTTGTCCTCGTTGGTGACATAGAGCATGTGGGAGCCGAGCTCGGCTTCCATGTTGATGCCCTTCACCTGGATGACGCGCGGCTTGCCGTCGGAGAACACCGTGCCGGCGACGGAGCGCTCCTGGCGCTCGGTCTTCACCGTCAGGCGGATATAGTTCTCATAGGCGCCAGCCTGGGCCCGGCGCACCTCTTCCACCATGATGCCGCGCTCGCGCGCCATCACCGGAGCCGAAACCATGTTGACGGTCTGCAGCAGCGGCTGCAGCACGCCGGTCAGCGCCGCTGCCGTCAGCGCCTTGATGTTCATCTCCGCGACGGCCCCCTCGTATTCGAGGCGGATGCCGCTGAGACTGGTCTCCGTCAGTTGGCCGGCGAAAGAGCCGAGCAGTTCCGCCAGCTTGACGAACGGGGTCAGGCGCGGCGCCTCCTCGGCGGTGATCGAGGGCATGTTGAGCGCGTTGGAAACGGCGCCCTTCATCAGGTAGTCCGACATCTGCTCGGCGACCTGCAGGGCGACATTCTCCTGCGCCTCGCTGGTCGACGCGCCCAGATGCGGGGTGCAGACCAGGTTGGGCGCGCCGAACAGCACGTTCTCCGTCGCCGGCTCGTCCACGAAGACGTCGACGCCGGCACCGCCCACCTTGCCGCTGTCCAGCGCCGCGCGCAGCGCCGCCTCGTCGACCAGCCCGCCGCGGGCGCAGTTGATGAGGATGACGCCGTCGCGCATCTTCGCAATCGCCGCAGCATCGATGATATTGCGCGTCTTCTCGGTCAGCGGCGTGTGCAGCGAGATCACATCGGAGCGCGCCAGCAGCGTGTCGAGATCGACCTTTTCGACGCCGAGGTCGACGGCGCGCTCGTCGGACAGGAACGGATCGAACGCCACCACCCGCATCTTAAGCCCGATGGCGCGATCCGCGACGATGGAGCCGATATTGCCGCAGCCGATCAGACCGAAGGTCTTGGAGGTGATTTCCGCGCCCATGAAGCGCGACTTTTCCCACTTGCCGGCCTGGGTGGAGATATCGGCGGCCGGGATCTGGCGGGCGACGGCGAACATCATCGCGATGGCATGCTCGGCCGTGGTGATCGAATTGCCGAAGGGCGTGTTCATGACGATGACGCCCTTGGCGGACGCCGCCGGAATGTCGACATTGTCGACGCCGATGCCGGCGCGTCCGACCACCTTCAGCCGGTCGGTGGCGGCAAGCAGCTTCGCTGTCACCTTGGTGGCGGAGCGGATCGCAAGGCCGTCATAGTCGCCGATGGCGGCAAGCAGCGCGTCCTTGTCCTTGCCGAGATCCGGCCGGTAGTCGACCTCGACCCCGCGCGAGCGGAAAATCTCGACGGCGGCCTCGGACAGTTGATCGGAAATGAGAACCCTGGGGGCCATAGGTCAGTCTCCCTGGCTTGCCGGACCACGGTCCCGCGCCCTCGCGCGGGACCGGACGGCCTGTGTCGTCTGTCGTGTAGGGAAAGGCTCAGGCGGCCTTGCCGAGCGCCTGCAACTGCTGCTCGAAGGCCCAGTCAAGCCAGGGCAGCAGCGCCTCGACATCGGCCTGCTCCACCGTGGCGCCGCACCAGATGCGGAAGCCGGACGGCGCGTCGCGATAGGAGCCGATGTCATAGGCGACACCGGCGGCCTCGAGCGCGGTGGCCATCGCCTTGGCGAAGCCGGCCTGCTGCCCGGCATCGAGCCCGGCGACGCGCGGATCGACGATCCGCAGGCAGACGGAGGTGTTGGAACGGGTCGCCGGATCGCTCGCCAGGAAGTCGACCCAGCCGGTGCGCGCGACCCAGTCGGCAATGGCGCCGGCATTGCCGTCCGCACGGGCGATCAGTGCGTCAAGGCCGCCGATCTCCTTCGCCCATTTCAGCGCGTCGATATAGTCCTCGACGCAGAGCATGGACGGCGTGTTGATGGTCTCGCCCTTGAAGATGCCCTCGATCAGCTTGCCGCCCTTGGTCATGCGGAAGATCTTGGGCAGCGGCCAGGCCGGGGTGTAGCTCTCCAGCCGCTCGACCGCGCGCGGGCTGAGGATCAGCATGCCATGCGCCGCCTCGCCGCCCAGCACCTTCTGCCAGGAGAAGGTGACGACATCCAGCTTGGCGAAGTCCAGCGGCTGGGCGAAGGCGGCCGAGGTGGCGTCGCAGATCGTCAGGCCGTCACGGTCGGCCGCGATCCACTCGGCATCCGGCACGCGCACACCGGAGGTCGTGCCGTTCCAGGTGAAGACCACGTCGCGCGCGAAATCGACGGTGGAAAGATCGGGAAGCGCGCCATAGGGCGCCTCGATGACCCGCGTGTCGGCCAGGCGCAACTGCTTGACCGCATCGCTCACCCAACCGGAGCCGAAGCTCTCCCAGGCCAGCAGGTCGACGCCGCGCGGGCCGAGCAGCGTCCACATGGCCATCTCGACGGCGCCGGTGTCGGACGCCGGAACGATGCCGATGCGATAGTCCGCCGGCACTTGCAGGATTTCGCGGGTAAGCTCGATTGCCTCGGCGAGCTTGGCCTTGCCCGGCTTGGCGCGGTGGGAGCGGCCGAGCGGCGCATCGGCGAGCGCCGCGGCCGACCAGCCGGGACGTTTCGCGCAAGGACCGGAGGAGAAACGGGGATTTTCCGGCCGAACGGCCGGTTCTGCATGCTGCGTCATCTGACTACCCTTCCAGATAGGTGCTCCTCGTTGGGGAGGAGTGTCCCGCTGACGGAGATAGCCGAAGCGCGTGTGGCCCGCAAGCGGTCAAAACGACGGAGCCGGTTGGGGGCCCCGATCGAAGGGAAGAGCAGAACGCACAGGACCGGGCACAAGACCCGGTCCCATGACTGTCTCGACTGTCCATGGCAGCCACCCGCGGCGCCATGCCGCGGAGGGCGGTCCGATCAGTATCGGGCGACGATCGGCTCCGGCATGAAGGTCGGGCCGGAGTTGAACGTGTATCGCATGCCGACCCGGAACTCGTGCGCGGCAAGATCCTGGTAGCGGATCTTGTAGGACGGATTGGCGCCGCCCGTGCTGAAGCTCTTGGTGTAGGCATTGCCGATGTTCAGGTAGCGGTAGCCGGCGTCGATCGCCCAGTTCGGCGTCAACTCATACGACCCGCCCGCCATCAGCGCCCAGGAGAAGTTCCAGGTGCTGCCGCCCGGATACTTGCCGGAGGCGCCGTCCGGATTGAGGAACTTCACGTCGCTGGCGGTGACGTAGGACGTACCGATACCGCCGCCGACATAGGGCGTGAAGCCGGCCCAGGTGCCGAGGTCGACATAGCCGTTGACCAGGAAGGTCAGGACGTCGATCTTCGCCGTCTCCTTGGAGAACCCGCCAATGCCGGGGCCGCCGCACGGCGCCGGGCACGGCGCATAGCCGGTGACCTTGGCCGGGAACTCGTAGTCGACCGTCACGTCGGCGCGCAGATAGTCGCTGAACTTGTAGCCGACGCCGGCACCGATCATGCCGGTGCGGGCCATCTTCTCGTTCCGGAAGTGCAGCGGCCCGTAGGCAACGCTCGGGGTCTGGTAGATCTTGTAGCCGATGTCGCCACGCAGATACCACCCTCCCGTCACGACCGGCACCTGCGGAACATGCTCGATCACCGGGATCGGCATATCCGCTGCGTGGACGGCTGACGAGACGATCATCGCGACGCCAGCCAGGCACATTTTCTTGATTTGGCTGCTCATGTCTCGGTCCTCGTAGGTGCGTCCGTACAGTCTTCGTTTGCCGGCCGCGCACGTGAAACACGAGGCTAGATTTGCCGAAAATGCTTAAGGTGGGCTTAACCGTAAAATTTAACCGTGTTTTTTTACGTTAATGAAGAGTAAACAAAAGAAGAGAGAAATTGCGATAAGCAACAGTCTCCCCGCATCTTTGCAGACTGTTAACCATACGAAAGGGCCGCCTCCTTTCGGAAAGCGGCCCTTGCAGCTTGGCGAGCAGAACGACCGTTCGGCGTCAGGCGGCGGCGCGCGCCACCGCCGCGGCGATCCGGTCGACGACCCCGGTCAGCACATCCTCGTTGTCCGCCTCGCCCATCACACGGATCAGCGGCTCGGTGCCGGACGGACGGATGAGCAGGCGGCCGCTGGTGCCGAGCGTCTTGCGGCCATCCTCGATGGCCTGCTGCACGCCCGGATCGTCCAGCGGCGTGGCTCCGGAATAGCGGACATTGCGCAGGATCTGCGGCACCGGATCGAAGCGGCGGCAGACCTCGGAAACCGGCCGGCCGAGCTTGGAGACGCAGGCCAGCACCTGCAGCGCCGCGACAAGGCCGTCGCCGGTGGTGGCGAAGTCGGACAGGACGATATGGCCCGACTGTTCGCCGCCGACATTGTAGCCGTGCTGGCGCATGTGCTCGACCACATAACGGTCGCCGACCTTGGTGCGGGCAAGCGTCAGGCCGAGGCCGCCAAGATAGCGCTCCAGCCCGAGATTGGACATCACCGTGGCGACGATGCCGGAGGCCGCGAGGCGCCCGTCCTCCAGCCAGGACTGGGCGACAACGGCCATCAACTGGTCGCCATCGACCACCTTGCCGTTCTCGTCGACGATGATCACCCGGTCGGCATCGCCATCGAGCGCGATGCCGATGTCGGCGCGCACCTCATGCACCTTGCGGCACAGGGCATCGGTGTCGGTGGAGCCGCATTTCAGGTTGATGTTGTAGCCGTCCGGATCGACGCCGATGGCGATCACCTCGGCGCCGAGTTCCCACAGCACTTCGGGGGCGACCTTGTAGGCAGCGCCATTGGCGCAATCGACGACGATGCGCAGGCCGGCAAGGCTCATCTCCCGCGGCAGGGTGCGCTTGGCGAATTCGACATAGCGATCGCGCATGCCGTCGATGCGCTTGGCCCGGCCGAGATCGGAGGGAGAGGCAAGTTGCCGCGACAGGTCCTGCTCGATCAGCTTCTCGATCTCGCTTTCCGCCTCGTCGGAGAGCTTGTAGCCGTCGGGGCCGAAGAACTTGATGCCGTTGTCCTGGTAGGGGTTGTGCGAGGCGGAGATCATCACGCCGAGATCGGCACGCACGGAGCGCGTCAGCATCGCCACCGCCGGCGTCGGCATCGGCCCGAGCAGCAGCACGTCGAGACCGACCGCCGTGAACCCGGCGACCAGCGCATTCTCGATCATGTAGCCGGACAGGCGCGTGTCCTTGCCGATCACCACCCGGTGGCGATGCGAGCCGTTGCGGAACGACAGACCGGCGGCCATGCCGACCTTGAGGGCGATGTCCGGGGTCATCGGCGCACGGTTGGCCGTGCCGCGAATGCCGTCGGTTCCAAAATACTTGCGCGTCATGTCGACCCTGTCTTTTGCGGCGGGAGGCCAGCCGGTTCGGCCGGTCGGCACATCGGCCTGCGTCCGCGTGTCGGCCGCGCCGGCCTGTGGCCGGTCCCGCCCCCCAAGCGCGGCACGAACTCCAGCCCGGCCGGCGGTTCCTCCATGTAGCACCAAGCTGCCAGAAAGGAGTTCAAAATTTGTTTTCGTTCGTTACAGCCCGGCAAGGCCGCGCGGGATCGCGCCGCCGCATGAAAACGGCCCGGCAGTCGCCTGCCGGGCCGTTTCGCGTTAACGGGAGGACGGCCTCGGGCCGTCAGCCGCGCAAGGATCAGCCCTGCGGCTGCGGCTCCATGCCGCCGGTCGGAGCATCGCCCTCGCCGCGCCGCTTGGCGCCGGTCTTCGGCACCGCCGAGGCGCGCGCCGTCGGCTGGTCGTCGTCGGTCTCGCGCACCGGCGGCTTGCCGTCGAGCAGGTCGCGGATCTCGTCGCCCGACAGCGTCTCGTATTCGAGAAGACCGTTGGCGATGATGTGGAGCTGATCCTCGTGCTCGGACAGAACGCGCTTCGCCGTCTCGTAGCCGGTGTTGACGAAGGCCTTGATCTCCGCGTCGACAATGCGCTGGGTGTCTTCCGACACGTGCTGGCTCTTGGCGACCGAATGGCCGAGGAACACCTCTTCCTGGTTCTCGCCATAGAGCAGCGGACCGAGCTTGTCGGACATGCCGAACTGGGTCGCCATGGCCCGCGCCAGACGGGTCGCCATCTGGATGTCGCCCGAGGCGCCCGAGGTCACCTTCTCGTAGCCGAAGATCATCTCCTCGGCGACGCGGCCGCCCATCGCCACCGCAAGGTCGGCCTTGCACTTGGCGCGGGTCAGCGAGACCTGGTCCTTCTCCGGCAGGCGCATGACCATGCCAAGCGCGCGTCCGCGCGGGATGATCGTCGCCTTGTGGATCGGATCGGACGCCGGCATGTGCAGCGCCACCAGCGCGTGGCCTGCCTCGTGATAGGCGGTGAGCTTCTTCTCTTCCTCGGTCATCACCAGCGTGCGGCGCTCGGCGCCCATCATCACCTTGTCCTTGGCGTCCTCGAACTCGGCCATGGTGACCAGCCGCTTGCCGCGGCGGGCAGCCAGCAGCGCCGCCTCGTTGACCAGGTTCATCAGGTCGGCACCGGAGAAGCCGGGGGTTCCGCGCGCCAGCGTGCGGACATTGACGTCCGGCGCCAGCGGCACCTTGCGCATATGGACCTTGAGGATCTTCTCGCGGCCGGTGACATCCGGGTTCGGCACGACGATCTGCCGGTCGAAGCGGCCCGGGCGCAGCAGCGCCGGGTCAAGCACGTCCGGACGGTTGGTCGCCGCAATGATGATGACGCCCTCGTTCGGCTCGAAGCCGTCCATCTCCACGAGCAACTGGTTCAGCGTCTGCTCGCGCTCGTCATTGCCACCGCCCAGGCCAGCGCCGCGATGGCGGCCCACCGCGTCGATCTCGTCGATGAAGATGATGCAGGGCGCGTTCTTCTTCGCCTGCTCGAACATGTCGCGGACGCGGCTGGCGCCGACGCCGACGAACATCTCGACGAAGTCGGAGCCCGAGATGGTGAAGAAGGGCACGTTCGCCTCGCCGGCGACGGCGCGCGCGGTCAGGGTCTTGCCGGTGCCCGGAGGACCGACCAGCAGCACGCCGCGCGGGATGCGGCCGCCAAGGCGCTGGAACTTCTGCGGATCGCGAAGGAACTCGACGATCTCCTGCAGGTCTTCCTTGGCCTCGTCGATGCCGGCGACATCCTCGAAGGTGACGCGGCCATGCGCCTCGGTCAGCAGCTTGGCCTTCGACTTGCCGAAGCCCATTGCCTTGCCGCCCGAGCCCTGCATCTGGCGCATCACGAAGATCCAGATGCCGAGGATGATCAGCATCGGGAACCAGGAGATCAGCGCGCCGAGCAGCGAGAAGCTCTCCTGCGGCGGACGGGCGATGATGCGCACGTCCCTGGAGCGCAGCAGCTCGACATATTCGCCGGCCGATTCGGGCGCATAGGACTGGAACGCACCGCCGCTGT
This sequence comes from Stappia sp. TSB10P1A, assembly GCF_900185725.1. Classification (GTDB taxonomy): domain Bacteria; phylum Pseudomonadota; class Alphaproteobacteria; order Rhizobiales; family Stappiaceae; genus Stappia. Next base: position 451,118 of record NZ_FYAU01000026.1, read on the forward strand.
TATAGGTGCCGATGATCTGCTGGCCCTGGATCGTCACCTCCCGCACATCGCCCTGCTCGGCCTGGTTCAGGAACTGGGAGAAGGGGATGTCGTTCGTCACCGTGCGCTGTCCCGGGCTCTGGAAGAGCTGGAACAGGGCGATCAGCAGCAGGCCGATAATCACCCAGAGGGCAAAATTGCGAAAATTGGTGTTCATGAGCGGTTCCTTCACCGCGACATGGCGGCGGTCTGCGCTGGATAGACGTTCTTTAAGGCCAAGATAGGTCCGCCGAAAGGGGCTGCCAAGGCGACGATGGAGATTCGCACGCAACAGGTCTCGTTTTTCTTAAAAATCTTCGACAGCGAACGGATTGGCGGCAAGTTCCGCCCGCCGCAGGCTTTCTTCCGGCCCGAAGGGAACCAGTCGGATCCGTGCGGGCGGCGTTCCGGCAAGGCCGGGACAATAGGCCGCATCGCCCGGCCCGAGCAGCAGGGGCGCGGCGGCGAAGGCCGGCGCGGGCCAGTCGCCCGCCGCCTTGCGGTCGATCCCGTGCTCCGAGAGCGTCCCCAGGGGCACGACACGAACCGCGTCGCCCCGCTCCACCTCCAGCAGGAAGCGCCGGTCGAAGACGGCCCGGCCGGGGCCGCGCAGCATCACCGGCGCAACTCCGCCCCGCCCCGGCTCGCGCCAGAAGACGATCTCGCCGCCGCGCCGGCGCGCCACCACGCCGGACAGTGTCGACTGGATCTCGGCATGTCGCGCCAGACGCTCCACCAGCCCCTCCAGCCGGGCGAGACGCGGCGGATAGGGCTCGCCGCCGGTCGCGGCCAGCAGCCTGGCGAAGAGGCGCAGCAGGCTCTCACGCGGCAGGGCGGCGATCGCCTCCAGCCGCAACCGCACCGGGCCGGCCGGATGGCGCAGGAGACCGGCGGCCAGCGCCGCGTCGACCTGCGCGTCGATGGCGGCTGCCGCCGAGGCCAGCCGCCCGGCGGTGGCGGCAAGCGTCGCGGCATCGAGCCCCTCTCGGGCCAGCGCCGGCATCAGGCGGCGCAGGCGGGTGCGCGCATAGGCCGGATCGTCATTGGACGGGTCTTCGGCAAAGGCCTCGCCCGCCGCCCGGCAGGTGGCGACGAGGCTGGCCTTGGAGACGGCGAGCAGCGGCCGCAACACGGTCACGCAGGCCGCCTCCCCGTCGTGCCAGAGGCCCCGCGCCGGCATCGCCGCAAGGCCGTAGACACCGCTGCCGCGACCAAGGCGCAGCAGCAGCGTCTCCGCCTGATCGTCGAGATGATGGGCGAGCACCAGCGCCTCGGCGCCGAGCTCTGCACTGGCCTCGACAAGCAGGGTCCGGCGCAGGTCGCGCGCCGCCGCCTGGCGATTGGCGGAGGGCTTGGGCGCTCGCGATGTCAGGACCCGGCAGGCAAGGCCGAGCCGGTCGCAAAGCTGCGCCACGGCACGGGCCTCATGCGCCGCTTCCGGGCGCAGGCCATGATCGACGGTCAGGACGTGAATGTCGGGAGGGGCGGTCCTGCGCGCGCGCCAGGCGGCGACAAGCAGCAACAGGGCCGTGGAATCGGGGCCGCCGGAAACGCCGAGGGCGAGCGAGCGAAACGATGTCAGCGGTGCAAGGAGGGCGTCGGCCTGCGTCTCGCAGACGGGCCGCGCGCGGTCAGACGCAGCCACCGCTCTGCTGCTGGGCCTGGGCTTCGGCACGGATCGAGGTCGGCGCGCCCGGATACTTGGTCAGGAGTTCGCTGAAGGTGGCGCAGGCCGCGTCCTTCTGGCCGATCCCCTTCAGCGACAGGCCGAGCTTCAGCAGGCTGTCGGTGACCTTCGAACTGTCGGGATAGTCGGTATAGCTCTTCAGGAAGGCGTCGGCCGCATCGCGGTACTGCTTGCGGGCATAGAGGCTCTCGCCAAGCCAGAACTGGGCATTGGCCGCCAGCGGATCATTCGGATGGTCCTGCAGGAAGCGCTTGAACCCGGCCTCCGCCCCGGCATAGTCGCCGGCCATGATCATCGAATAGGCGCCGTCATAGTCGCCGCGCGGCGATCCGCCGGACGGGACCGCCGCCATCTCGAATGTCTCCCGCGGCTGGCCGCCGGAGACGCCGGGGGGCAGGCTGTCCTGCCCTCCGCCGCCGGCAAATCCGCCCGGTTCGCTGGCAAAACCGCCCGTGCCCGACTGTCCGCGCGCCAAGGCCGAGAGGTCGAGCGGGCCCGCCCCGAGCCCTGCCGTCTCCTCCTGCTCGTAGCCACCTTCGGCGCCGAACTCGGCATCGCCCGATCCATCGACGGAGAGTTGGCCGAGCGTGCCGGTGGCAGGGCCGTAGCTCTCGCCACCGCCCTGCAGGCCGGCCAGACTGCCGGCCTCTCCGCCCCCGGTATCGGAGCGCTTGCGACCGCCCTGCTCCAACTGCTGGAAGCGGTACTCGTTGTCCTCCTGCATCCGCTGGAGCTGCTCCTGCAACTGTCGGATCTGGTAGGTAAGCTGCTCGATCTGGCCGGTCAGGCTCCGCACCTGCTCCTCGACCTGGTTGACCCGCACCGCCGCGTCGCCATCGTTGCGCGACCCGAAAAGCTGGGCCGACGCCGACTGCGGCAGTGCCAGGAGCACCACCAGCGCGAAGACGCCGGGTAGAATTCTGAACGCCATGGGTTTCAATCGCTTCATGCCTGTCCTCCGCCCGTGCGGCAGACGGGCGACCGCCCGTCCGTCCGCCTGAACGCAATAGCACAGGGCGCCGCGACTTCGGCCAAATTTTGACGCGGGCCAAGGCATGCCGTCGCAACGCCTCGCCTAAAACAAAGAGCGGCCGCAGCGGTTTCCCGCCCGGCCGCCCCGAAGGCAGATAGATCGTTGCCGAGGCGCTGTCGCGCCGATCAGCTTCCGGCGTTGTCGAGCACGGTCACGCCGCGACGGTTCTGCGTCCAGCAGCTCTCGTCGTTGCAGACCGCGACCGGACGCTCCTTGCCGTAGGAGACCGTCTTGATCCGGTTGCCCGGGATGCCGCGCGCGACAAGATAGTTGCGCACCGCGTCGGCGCGCCTTGCGCCCAGCGCGATGTTGTACTGGCGCGTGCCGCGCTCGTCCGCATGGCCCTCGACCGTGACCGTGTAGCGGGCATAGCTGCGCAGCCACTGAGCCTGCTTGTCCAGCGTCGCCGTCGCCTGCGGCGTCAGCGTCGACTGATCCTCGTTGAAGAAGACACGGTCGCCGACATTGACCACGAAGTCCTGGCCGCTGCCGGGCTGGACGTTGCCGGTCAGGCCGTCCGGCTTGGTCTGCGCGCAGGCGGCGAGAAGCATCGCGCCCACAACGACAGAAGCAATGCGCGCGCTTCGGCTACGCATTCCGAGATTGATCATCAAACACACTCCTGATCCCCACCACCCCGACAGGGTAAACGCTTCTACAGCGAAACCGGTTAAGCGCGCGTTCATCAACATGGTTAACGAACTCTTGCGCGCCACAGACGCAAGGGTCGTTCAACCCTAGCGGCTGGCTCCTATTCCAGCAAGGGCGACCACGCCGGATCCGACGCGAAGGCCGGCGTCGGCACCCGCTGCTCGTTGTAGCCGGTCAGATCCACGGTCCAGAGCTGCGGACCGCCCGTTGCGCCCGGCGTGTCGCGGAAGAACACCAGGACGCGGCCGTTCGGCGACCAGGCAGGCCCCTCGTTGTGATAGCCCTCGGTGAGGACGCGCTCGCCGGACCCGTCCGGCCGCATGACGCCGATCATGAAGCGGCCCTGATGCATCTTGGTGAAGGCGATCAGATCGCCGCGCGGCGACCAGACCGGCGTCGAGTAGCGGCCCGGGCCGAAGCTGATGCGCTGCGGATTGCCGCCATTGGCCTCCATCACATAGAGCTGCTGGGTGCCGCCGCGGTCGGACTCGAAGACGATCCGGCGTCCGTCCGGCGAATAGGACGGGCTGGTGTCGATCGCCGGCGTGTTGGTCAGCCGCGTCGTGCGGCGCGAGCGCAGGTCCATCTCGAAGATATTGGCATTGCCGCCCTGCTGCAGGCTCATCGCCACCCGCTGGCCGTCCGGCGAGAAGCGCGGGGCGAAGGTCATGCCCGGGAAGTTGCCGACCATCTCGCGCTGCCCGGTCTCGATGTTGAGCAGATAGACGCGTGGGTCGGTGCCCGCATAGGCCATGTAGGTGACTTCCTGGCGCGAGGGCGAGAAGCGCGGCGTCAGCACCAGTTCGTTGCCATTGGTCAGGTAGCGGACATTGGCGCCGTCCTGGTCCATGATCGCCAGGCGCTTGACGCGCTTGTCCTTGGTTCCGGTCTCGTCGATGAAGACGATGCGGGTGTCGAAATAACCCTTCTCGCCGGTCAGCCGCTCATAGATCGCATCGGCGATGATATGGGCCATCCGCCGCCAGTTGTCGGCAGTGGTGTAGAATTGCTGGCCGAGCATCTGCTGGCCGGCAAAGACGTCCCACAGGCGGAACTCGGCGCGGATACGGCCGTCCGACTGCCGCTCGATGGCACCGACCACCAAGGCCTGCGCGCCGATCGGGCGCCAGGAGGCGAATTGCGGCGGCGTGTTCACATCGACATTGGTCTCGATGAAGCTTGCCGGATCGAGCGGCCGGAACAGGCCGGACCTGGCAAGGTCGGCCTTGATCACGTCGGTGATCTGCGAGGCAAGCTGCGCCTCGCCGCCACGCCCTGCAAAAGCCGGCAGGGCGATGGGCAGCGGCTCGATATTGCCCTGGGTGATGTCGATCTCGATCACCGCCGATGCGCGCTCGGCCGGAAGCAGTCCGAAGCTCCAGATCACCGCCGCAAGCAGCAGGGCAGTGATCCGCAAGCCCGAGCTTGCAATGCTGGCAGATGCCTGTCTGATCATCCTCTAGGCTCCGTCGGTCCTGTGTCGCGGCGCACCGCGAAAGCGGATGTGCCGTGTCCCGGCCCATCCGTTGCGTGAGAATTCGTCATTTTCGCGTCCCTTGCGAATCTTGGCATATCCGCAACGGTCTTGGGATGTCCCGATCCATGCTCAGCCGCCGAGCAGTTCGCGCGGATCGAAATTGATGATCACTTCCCGCCAGGCATCGTATTTCGCCGCCGGCAGGGAATAGGGAGCGCAGCGCAGCACCGCCCGGCGCGCACTCTCCGCCGCAATGCCGAAGGACGGGTTGTTGCTGGAATTCATGATTTCCGGACGCTGGTCCACCTCGCCGCCCGGGGTGAGGAACACCTTGAGGCGGACATTGAGGTCACCCGCGCCGGCCGCGCCGGCCGGCGGGTTCCAGCAGCGCGAGATCTGCCCGCGCAGCGCGTCGATCTCCGACTGGCTCATCGTCACGCCGCTCTGCCCCTGGCGGCTGCCGAGCGACGCCGGCTGCGTCGAATTCGAGCTCGCCCCGCCCGCCGGCTCGACCTTGTTGAGCAGGGCGGCGATCTCGTTCGGATTGAAATTCTCGCGCGGCCGCTCGCGCTGCGGCTGCGCCGGCGGGGTCGGCTTGGAGCGCGGGCGCACGGTCGGCGGCGGCGGCGTTTCCGCCACTTTCTTCTCGGGCTCCGGGGCCGGGGTCGGCGCCGGCTCGGGCTCCGCCTTCGGCGCGGGAGGCTCGGGCGCCACCGGCTGCGGCTGCGGTTCGGGCGGCACGGGACGCTCGGGGGCGGGCGTCGGCTCCGGCGTGGGGGCGGGCGTTGGCGCCGGCGTTGCCTGGTTGGGACGCTTGGCCTCGGTCTCGGCCGGCTTCTCCTCGGCTTTTGGCTGCTCGACGGGCTTTTCGGTCGGCCGCGTCGCCTCGACCTCGCGCACTTCGGCCGTCTTCTCGCCGATGCGCAGGCGGGTCAGTTCGGAGACGGGCACCAGATCGACAGGCAGGCTGTCCACCGGCGCGATCTCGAACGGCTTCGCATCGGGGAAGGACATCACTCCCCAAAGCAGCACGGCCAGATGGCCGGCAGTCGATGCGATGAGCCCGACACGCATGGGCCTACTGCTGCTCCTCGAGCGTCACGAGGCCGATCCGCTTGTAGCCGGCCGCGCTGATCCGCCCCATCACCCGCATGATTGTGCCGTAGTCGGCGTTCTGGTCGCCGCGCACGAAGATCCGCTCCTCGTAGCCGGCGCGCGCGATCGCCTCCAGTTTCGGCACCACTTCCTCGGCGGCGATTTCCGTCTCCTGGATATAGATCCGCCCATCCGCGGCCACCGAAATCGTGATCGGCTCGGTGGCGCCCTCCATCGGGCTCGCCTGCGTCTCGGGCAGGTCGAGCGGCACGCCGACGGTGAGCAGCGGCGCCGCGACCATGAAGATGATCAGCAGCACCAGCATCACGTCCACGAAGGGCGTGACGTTGATCTCGCTCATCGGCTGGCTGCGCCTGCGGCGCCGCCGTCTGCCGGTGTCCTCGGGCGCCGCGCCGCCGGCGGACTGCATGCCCATGGGGTCAGCTCCTCTCGTCGATCTGACGCGACAGGATGGCGGAGAACTCGTCGGCGAACCCTTCCATCCGGGCGGCCAGCTTGCCGGCATCCGCCGACAGCTTGTTGTAGGCGATCACCGCCGGAATGGCCGCGAGAAGGCCGAGCGCGGTCGCAAGCAGCGCCTCGGCGATGCCCGGCGCGACGACGGCAAGGTTGGTGTTCTTGGAGGTGGCGATCGCCTGGAAGCTGGTCATGATGCCCCAGACCGTGCCGAACAGGCCGATGAACGGGGCGGCCGATCCGACGGTCGCCAGCACCAGCAGCCGTGCCTCCAGCCGTTCCGCCTCGCGGGCGATGGTCACGTCCATCACCCGGTCGATGCGCTGGCGCAGGCTGGCGATCGCCGGCCGCGCGCCCTCGTGGCTGCGTTTCCACTCGCGCATCGCGGCGATGAACAGCGCCGCCATCGAGTGGTTCGCCCGCCCCGACAGGGTGCGGTAGAGTTCCTCCAGCGACTGGCCGGACCAGAACACCGTCTCGAAGCGGTTCATCTGTCGCTTCGTGCGCGTGAACAGCAGCCACTTGTCGACGATGATCGCCCAGCACCAGATCGATGCCACGACAAGGCCGAGCATCACCAGCTTGACGACGAGATGCGCCTGCAGGAACAGCGCGAAGAAGGACATGTCGCCCTGCGGAGCCGCGAGGGTCGTTTGTGCAAGTTCCACGGGATTCATCTAATTCAGGACCTCTTGCCCGATACCATTGGCGCACATGCCGGATCGGTTGCCGGTTGCCCGTATCGATCGGGCCAGTCGGTTGTCCGCTGATCGACCGCCTCAATGACGAGCGATTTTGGCGAAACTGGGACTGTTTCCGCCGATAACCTGCGGCATTAAGCCAGCGTTAAGGTTACTGTCGCGTTAAGACGGCGCGATGTCGGCGGTCAGGCGGGCGGCGAGCGCCGGCGGCAGGCGGCGCGGCCGCCCTTGCGGAGAAATCACCGCAACCGTCACCAAGGCGGAAAACAGCAGAACCTCTGCGCGCCGCACTTCCTGGTTAAGGACGATGCGCGCGCCGCGCGCCTCGGTAAGGCGCGTTGCGACCTCCAGCCGGTCGTCGATGCGCGCCGGCGCGTGAAAATCGATCTCCATGTGCCGGACGGCGAAGGCCAACGGTTCGCCATGAGCGCCGGCGGCCAGCTCGTTGTGGTGGACGCCGCACAGACGCAGGAAATCCGAGCGGCCGCGCTCGGCGAATTTCAGATAGGCGGCGTGATAGACTACGCCGGTGAAATCGGTGTCCTCGTAATAGACCCGCACCGGCAGGACATGCCGCCCCTCCTCGATCCGGCCGGCAAGGTCCGGCCAGCGGCCATCCTCCTCACGTGTCGTCATCGGTGAACAGCCCGAGCTGCGGTGCGCCGCCGCCCTGCGGAACCGCCAGCCCCAGATGCTGGAAGGCGAGCGGCGTCAGGATGCGTCCGCGCGGCGTGCGCTGGATATAGCCCTGCTGGATCAGATAGGGCTCGACGATCTCCTCGATGGCATCGCGCGGCTCCGACAGGGCGGCGGCGATGGTCTCGATGCCGACCGGCCCGCCGCCGAACTTCAGCGCGATCTGGTTGAGATAGCGCCGGTCGAGCTGGTCGAGGCCGGCGCTGTCCACCTCGAGCTGGGTCAGCGCCCGGTCGGCGATGGCGGCATCCACCGTTTCCTGACCGGCAACCACCGCGAAGTCGCGCACCCGTCGCAGCAGGCGGCCGGCGATGCGCGGCGTGCCGCGCGCGCGCCGGGCGATCTCCCGCGCCCCGTCGTCGCTCATGCCGAGGCCGAGGATGCGGGCGCCGCGCCGCACGATCAGCTCCAGCTCCTCGGAGGTGTAGAACTGCAGGCGGACGGGAATGCCGAACCGGTCGCGCAGCGGTGTCGTCAGGAGGCCGAGCCGCGTCGTCGCCGCGACCAGGGTGAAGCGCGCGAGGTCGATCTTCACCGAACGCGCCGCCGGGCCCTCGCCGATGATCAGGTCGAGCTGGAAGTCCTCCATCGCCGGATAGAGCACTTCTTCGACGGCCGGGCTGAGACGGTGGATCTCGTCGATGAACAGGACGTCGCGGTCCTCCAGATTGGTCAGCAAGGCAGCAAGATCGCCGGCCTTGGCGATCACCGGGCCGGAGGTCGCGCGGAAATTGACGCCGAGCTCCCGCGCCATGATCTGGGCGAGCGTCGTCTTGCCGAGACCCGGAGGTCCGACGAAGAGCACATGGTCGAGCGCCTCGCCGCGGGCCTTGGCCGCGCCGATGAAGACCTTGAGATTGGCGCGCGCCTGCGCCTGGCCGACGAAATCGTCGAGCACCTGCGGGCGCATCGTCGTGTCGATCTCGTCGCCGCGCAGTTCCGGCGAGACGAGGCGGCCGGCGTCCTCGCTCATCTGGCAAGCTCCTTGAGGCCGAGACGGATCAGCGTGGCGGCCTCGGCGCCCTCGCCCGCGCTCTTGACGGCGGCGGCCACCGCGGCGCTCGCCTGCGCCGGCTGATAGCCGAGATTGACGAGGGCCGACACCGCATCGCCGACCGCCGTCGGCACGGCGGCGGAAGCCTGCTGCGCGGCGGCGATGGTGCCGGCATCGACGCTGGCAAAGGCCGGCGCCTTGCTCTTCAGTTCGGTGACGATGCGCTCGGCGACCCGCTTGCCGATGCCCGGCGCACGGGCGATCTGGGCCGTATCGCCCAGCGCCACCGCATTGGCGAGTTCGGACGCCTTCATCACGCCGAGCGCCGCCAGCGCCACCTTGGCGCCGACCCCCTGCACGGTCATCAGCAGTTGGAACCAGGCCTTTTCCGAGGCGCTGGAGAACCCGTAAAGGCGGATCATGTCCTCGCGCACCAGGGTCTCGATATGCAGCACCGCCGCCTCGCCGCGCCCCGGCAGGCCCTGCAGCACGCGCGCCGGCGCATAGACCAGATAGCCGACGCCGTGAACATCGAGGATCAGGTGATCGTCGCCGATCTCGTCGACCACACCCTTGAGTTTGCCGATCATGCCCGTCTCCCGGCTCCCATGGACAGAGTCATCGCGCCAGCTTCTCGGCGATACGCGCCGCCGCCGGCGTCACCCGGTGCTGGGCATGGCAGATGGCGATGGCCAGCGCGTCCGCCGCATCGTCGGAATTGAACGTCGCCTTCGGCATCAGCACCTTCACCATCATGCGGATCTGCTCCTTCTCCGCGTGGCCGGTGCCGACGACCGTCTTCTTGACGAGGTTCGGCGCGTATTCGGACACGGCGAGCCCGTTCAGCGCCGGCACGAGCAGCGCGATGCCGCGCGCCTGGCCAAGCTTCAGCGTCGCCCCGGCATCCTTGTTGACGAAGGTGAGTTCCACCGCCGCCTCGTCCGGCGCCTGCTGCCCGACGACCTCCTGCAACCCGTCATGCAACTGGCGCAGCCGGTCGGACAGCGGCAGCCGGTTGTCGGAGAGGACGGTGCCGCTCGCGGCGAAACCCATGCGGTTGCCCTCGACCACGATCACCCCCCAGCCGGTGCGCCGGAGGCCTGGATCGATGCCAAGGATGCGAATCGGGAGTGCCATGGAACAAATCGGTAACGCCATTCGCCGCCCCTGACCAGCGCGGACATGGCGCCAGCCCCGCAAACCAGCAGAAAACCGGGCGCCGTAAACGACGAAAGCCCGGCGAGAAACCCGCCGGGCTTTTGCAGGGACGCAAAGGAAGCGCGGGTGCTCAGGCCGCCGTCAGGCGGGCCAGCGTTTCCTCGTCGACGTCGAAGTTGGAGTAGACGTTCTGCACGTCGTCGTCGTCTTCCAGCAGGCCGATCAGCTTCAGCATGGTCTGGGCCTTGTCGGCATCGACCGGGGTCAGCGTCTGCGGCTTCCACACGGTCTTGACGGTCTCGGCCTCGCCGAGCGTGGCTTCCAGCGCCTTGGAGACCTCGCCGAGATCCTCGAAGGCGCAGGTGACCACGTGGCTGGTCTCGTCGGACTGCACGTCCTCGGCGCCGGCTTCGATGGCGGCCTCCAGAATCGCGTCGGCGCTGCCGGCCGCGGCCGGATAGACGATCTCGCCGATGCGATCGAACATGAAGGCGACCGAGCCGGTCTCGCCCATCGACCCGCCACATTTGGAGAAGTAGGAGCGCACATTGGAGGCCGAGCGGTTGCGATTGTCGGTCAGTATCTCGACGATCACCGCGACGCCCGCCGGGCCGTAGCCCTCGTAGCGGATCTCCTCGTAATTGTCGCCGTCACCGGCCTGCGACTTGTTGATGGCCCGCTGGATGTTGTCCTTGGGCATCGACTGCGCCCTGGCGTTCTGCACGGCCAGGCGCAGGCGCGGATTGGAGTTGATGTCCGTGCCGCCCATCTTCGCCGCGACCGTGATCTCCTTCGACAGTTTGGAGAAGATCTTCGAGCGGACCGCGTCCTGACGGCCCTTCCGGTGCATGATGTTCTTGAATTGGGAATGTCCGGCCATGTCGCTTCCTGGTCTTGTCGGGAACGCCGGCGGTCTCGGCCACGCCTTGGCGCGGCCCGGACACGGTCTCCAGGCGCGTTCCTCCCGGATTGATGTCGGGCAGGCGGGCCCGATCGGCTGCTGCCGATCCCGATCCGCCTGCAATCTCAAAAGATCGGCGCGTTATAGGCCGCAGCGGCAAGAAAATCCAGCATCGGCTGGCGATACCGGCAACGCCTTTTGCGTCATCCTGCCGTCCAGAACGCGGGCAGCGCGCGGGTCAGTCGCCCGCCCAGCCGCACCGGTTCGATGGCGGTGGCAAGGCCGCTGGCGTCGTCCACCTCGACCGCGACCCCGCACACCGTCGCCTCGCCCGTTGCCGGGGTGAAGCGCCCGGACGGGATCTTGCGCAGGAAGCGGGAGATCGGCTCGTCCTTCTCCATGCCGAGCACCGAATCGTAGTCGCCGCACATGCCGGCATCGCTCATATAGGCGGTGCCGCCCGGCAGGATCTGGTGGTCGGCGGTGGGCACATGCGTGTGCGTTCCCACCACCAGCGTTGCCCGCCCGTCGACGAAATGCGCCAGCGCCTGCTTCTCGCTGGTCGCCTCCGCATGCATGTCGATGACGATGGCATCCGCCACCTGGCCGAGCGGCGTTGCATCCAGCACCCGCTCCACCGCAACGAAAGGATCGTCGAGACTGTCCATGAACACCCGGCCCATGACATTCATCACCAGCACCCTTGCGCCGTTGCGCGCGGTGAACAGGTTGGCGCCGCGCCCCGGCGCCCCTTGCGGGAAGTTGAGCGGGCGCAGCAGGCGGTCCTGCCGCTCGATATAGACCAGCGTGTCGCGCTGGTCCCACACATGGTTGCCGGTGGTGACGACATCCGCCCCCGCATCCAGCACGTCCTGCAGGATCTCCTCGGTGATGCCGAAGCCGGCCGCCGAGTTCTCGCCATTGACGATCACGAAGTCGATGGAGTGGCGCTCGACCAGCCCCGGCAGCAGATCGGTCGCCGCCTGGCGGCCGCTGCGGCCGACGAGATCTCCCAGAAACAGCAGCCTCATGCCCGCTCGGGTCCTTCCAGTTGGATGAAGCCGCGCTCGGTCAGGATCCGGTCGAGGCGGCGGTCGTGGGGTTCCTCCGGCACGCTTTCCACGTCCTGCAGCGAAAAGGCAATACCGACGGTTGCCGGCGGCGCGCCGCGCGCGGCGGCAATGCGCGCGATCGCCCGGTCGTAATAGCCCCGGCCATAGCCGATCCGCCCGCCCCGCCGGTCGAAGGCGGCGAGCGGCACCAGCATGCAGTCGGGCACAAGGACGTCCGCATCGGCGGGCGGTTCGGCCGTGCCGAAGCCGGCGGGCACCAGCACGGTCTCGCGGGTCAGCCGGCGGAACACCAGGTCGCCGTCGACGATCGCCGGCAGGCACAGCGCGTGTCCGCGCGCGCGCAGCGCATCCATCAACGGCCGGGGGTCGATCTCGTCGCGGATCGGCCAGAAGCCGGAGACGACGGCGCCCTCCGGAAAACGCAGCGCATCAACGGCCTCGGCCAGCGCCAGGCCGCCCTCGATCCGCGCCTGGACGGGCAGGCCGGCGCGGCGCCCGAGCGCCTCCTTGCGGCGCAGGGACTTCAACGCGCGCAGGGCGCGGATCTCTTGCGGAATGTCGGTATCGGGAAAGGTCAAGCGTCGTGCTCCCCGGAGCGGCGGCCGAAAGGGCTGCCGACGCTCCGTCCAGGGCGACGGCGATAGAGGGAAATGACGTGGCCACCTCGGCCGTTGGAGGTTGCAATCCCGGGAAACCTACAGAGTAGGTGGGCGCCGTATGCCCCAGCCCACGGGCCGGAGCAGGAACAGCTCCCTAGGGATGCGTAAGGCCCCGGGGATATGTCTCCTGACGCACCGCGCAGCCACGCCAATTCCGATATAGGGTCGCTTTGCCGCGAAATACAACACACGTTTTCGCATGCCCGGTTTTCGCATGGCCGGCCGGCAGCGCGCGGAACGCCCGGCGCGCGCGGCCGGTCACGCATCCGCGGGTCGCAGCGATCGCGCCAGCCCGTCCGCCAGCGCCTCGACCTTTTCGGCCGCGTTGACGATGCGGCCGGCAAGCTCGGCTTCGTTGCGCGCCGCGCTGTCCAGCGCCACCCTTCGCGCTTCGCGCAGGCTGTCGACCTCGTCCTGCAGCGCCGCGAGCCGCCGCTCGCGCTCCACCAGTTCGTCGGTGACCATGATCCCGGCCATCACCGTCAGGCGCAGGTCGCCGATCTCGCCGAAACTACCGCGCAGGCTGTCGATGGCGCTGTCGAAGCGGCGGGCAAGCGCGGTCAGCCGCTCCTCCTCGCCGTCGTCGCAGGCCATGCGGAAGCTGCGTCCGTTGATCGTCACGATTATCTGAGCCATCGCCTCGCCGCCTCAGCCGCCATGCGTCTCGAGCACGGAGCGGATCGATTCCATCGCCGACACCAGCCGTCGCGACACCTCGCGATTGGCATCCTCCAGCCGGGCGACACGCGCCTCGGCGGTGTCCAGCGTCGCGGCCAGCGAGGACCGGTCTTCGCCCAGCCGCTGCAATTCCTCCTGCAGGCCGCTCAGCGACATGTCCGCCTCCAGCCGCCGCTGCACCGCCGCGTCCAGCCGGGCCACCGCCCGCGCCAGCCGGTCCAGCGCGGCATCGACGCTGGCGCCGGGACCTGCCGCGGACGCGACCGGCCGGGTCTCGCCCCTGCCCGTCTGCCCCCCGGAAACCCCCGACGTATCGTCCATTCCAACCCCTTGTGGATTCGCGGCCAGCACCGCGCCGCCCGCAGGCGCAATACCCGCATCCGTCCCCTGCCGCTATACCATTCCTTGCCGCCCGATGCGAGATGGGGGGCAAGGCCGTGCGACAGGCCTTGCGGCGATCCGTTTTGTTGACTCGCCCAAGGTTCCTGATATTTGTCGAGCCGCCTCGGCGGGCTCCGGTGAAAACCGGTTGCAACCGCCGGAAAACCGATATCGCCGGCGGCCCGGACACGACCCGCGCCGACCCGTCCCGACCGGGCGCAGCGCCTCCCCGACGCGCCCTGGGACAGGCCGGAGGCGTACAACCGGGACCCGTGCGGTGCCCGCATCACGGACGAGTAGCCCGCGTGGGCCACCGACAGGGACGAACGGAATCAGATGACCGATCTCGTAAAGCACAATCGCATGGCCAATGCGATCCGTTTCCTCGCAGCAGATGCCGTGGAAGCGGCCAAGTCCGGCCATCCCGGCCTGCCGATGGGCGCGGCCGACATCGCGACCGTGCTGTTCACCCAGGTGATGCACTACGACCCGACCCGCCCGGACTGGCCGGACCGCGACCGCTTCGTGCTGTCGGCCGGCCATGGCTCGATGCTGCTCTATGCGGTCCACTACCTGCTCGGCTCCGAGGACTTCACCCTCGACCAGCTCAAGAAGTTCCGCCAGATCGGCGCGCTGACCGCCGGTCACCCCGAATACGGCCACGGTGCCGGCATCGAGACCACCACCGGCCCGCTCGGCCAGGGCCTTGCCAATGCCGTCGGCATGGCAATCTCCGAACGCCATCTGCGCGAGACCTTCGGCGCCGACCTTACCGACCACTACACCTATGTGCTGGCCGGTGACGGCTGTCTGATGGAGGGCATCAGCCAGGAGGCGATCTCGCTCGCCGGTCACCTGAAGCTCAATCGCCTGATCGTCATATGGGACGACAACGGCATCTCCATCGATGGCAAGGTGTCGCTCACCGACAGCACCAACCAGCTCGAGCGCTTCGAGGCCAGCGGCTGGAAGACCGTCGCCATCGACGGCCACGATCCGGTGGCGATCGCCGCCGCGCTGACCGAGGCGCGCAACAGCGACCGCCCGACCCTGATCGCCGCCAAGACCGTCATCGGCTTCGGCGCACCGAACAAGGCCGGCTCGGAAAAGGTGCACGGCTCGCCGCTCGGCGCCGAGGAACTGGCCGCGACCCGCAAGGCGCTCGGCTGGGCGCATGAGGCCTTCGAGGTGCCCAGCGACATTCTCGACGCCTGGCGCATCGCCGGCCTGCGCTCCGGCCAGGCCCGCAAGGAGTGGGAAAAGCGCCTTGCCGTCGCCGACACCGAGCGCCGCTCGGAGTTCGAGCGTCGCCTGCGCGGCGACCTGCCCGCCGGCTTCGGCGAGGCGATGGCGAAGCTCAAGAAGCAGATCGCCCAGGACAAGCCGACCATGGCGACCCGCAAGGCCTCCGAATATGTGCTCGGCACGATCACCAAGGTGGTGCCGGAGACGATCGGCGGCTCGGCCGACCTGACCGGCTCCAACAACACCCGGACCGCCGACACCGCCCCGATCACGCCGGACGACTTCACCGGCCGCTACCTGCACTGGGGCATCCGCGAGCACGGCATGGCCGCGGCGATGAACGGCATGGCGCTGCATGGCGGCACCATCCCCTATTCCGGCACCTTCCTGGTGTTCTCCGACTATGCCCGTCCGGCCATCCGCCTGGCGGCGCTGATGCGCCAGCGGGTCATCCATGTGATGACCCATGACAGCATCGGTCTCGGCGAGGACGGCCCGACCCACCAGCCGGTCGAGCATTACGCCGCGCTGCGGGCGATCCCCAATCTCGACTTCTACCGCCCCGCCGACGTCACCGAGACGCTGGAATGCTGGCAGTTGGCGCTGGAAACCAGCGAGACGCCGAGCGTTCTCGCCCTGACGCGCCAGAACCTGCCGGCGGTGCGCACCAGCTTCGAGGCCGAGAACCTGTCCGCCCGCGGTGCCTATGTCCTCGCCGACAGCGACGAGGCGCCCGAAGTCACGATCTTCGCCTCCGGCTCGGAGATCGAGATCGCGCTGCAGGCCCGCGAGACGCTGGAGGCCGCCGGCACCGCGACCCGCGTCGTCTCCGTGCCCTGCATGGAGCGGTTCGAGCGCCAGTCGGCCGACTACCGCTCCGACATCGCCGGCGGGGCGAAGGTCAAGGTCGCCATCGAGGCCGGCATCCGCATGGGCTGGGACGCCATCATCGGCGCCGACGGCATCTTCGTCGGCATGACCGGCTTCGGCGCGAGCGGCCCCTATCAGGAGCTCTACCGCCACTTCGGCATCACCGCCGAGGCGGTGGTCGCCGCCGTCAACGCCCGCCTGTAAGCGGCGGTTCCGGCACCAACCTGACGGGCGGCGCAGCGCCGCCGCCCTCTCCTGCCCGTTGCGCTGACGCAGCGATCGGCTGTAAGACCTGTCGATCATCGGGAGATCGCCGACGTGTCGCCCACCCCCGGGGAACGCCGTTCCACTCACGCCCTCTGGCGCTCGATTGCCGAGCGTCCCTGGATCATGGCGCTTGCCATCGCCATGGCGCTCGCGCTGCTGCCGGTCGCCGTCTGGCTGGATCTCCGGAACCTTTCCGACGCCGGCCTGGCGACCCAGGCGCGCACCCTCAACGCCATGGTGTCGGAGATCCGCGCCTATTACGGCTCCAACGTGGTCGGCCGTGTCCAGGCCCATACCGGCGATTCCGTCGCCGTTCACAATTACGAGGACGTGCCGGGAGCGATCCCGATCCCGGCGACCCTGTCGCTGGAACTGGGCGGGGTGATCGCCGGCCGTGGCGGCGGCGATGTCGAGTACCGCTTCGTCTCCGATCTGCCCTTCGCCAACCGGGCGTCCCACAAGCTCGACGCTTTCGAGGCCGGCGCGCTGGCGAGTTTCCGCCAGAGCCGTTCGGCCGATGCGGTCGCCACCGATTTCTCCGGCTCGCTGTTCGAACGGCAGATCCGCATGGCCGTTCCGGTGGTTCTGGGCCAGGCTTGCGTCTCCTGCCACAACACCCATCCCGAAAGCCCGAGGCACGACTGGCAGGTCGGCGACGTGCGCGGCATCCAGGCCATCACCGTACACCAGCCGATCGCCAGGAACCTGTTCTCCTTCAAGTATCTGTTCCTCTACTTCGCCGGAGCGAGCGCCTTCGGCGTCGCCTTCGCAGGATTGCAATGGCGGCAGGCCAACGATTTCCGCCGGATGAACGCGGAGCTTGAGGAGGCGAACGGCTTCCTCGCCTCCATCTCGATGAAGATCTCGAAATACCTCTCGCCGCAGATCTACAAGTCGATCTTCTCCGGCGAGAAGGACGTGGTGATCTCCACCGAGCGCAAAAAGCTGACGATCTTCTTCTCCGACATCAAGGACTTCACGGAGACGGCCGAGCACCTGCAGCCCGAGGAGCTGACCAGCCTGCTCAACGAGTATTTCACGGAAATGTCCGCCATCGCCCAGGCGCATGGCGCCACCGTCGACAAGTTCATCGGCGATGCGATCCTCGCCTTCTTCGGCGATCCGGAGACGCGCGGCGCGCGCGAGGATGCCAATGCCTGCCTCGACATGGCGATCGCGATGCAGAAGCGCATGGCGGAACTGAACGCGCTCTGGCGCCGGCGCGGGATCGAAAAGCCGTTCGAGGTCCGCATGGGCATCAACACCGGCTATTGCAATGTCGGCAATTTCGGCTCCTCCGACCGCATGGACTACACGATCATCGGCGCGGAGGCGAACCTGGCCGCCCGCCTGCAGGGGATCGCCCAGCCCGGCGGCATCGTCATCTCCTACGAGACCTGGGCGCATGTGCAGGACCGGGTGCGCGTGCGCCGGCTGGAACCGATCACGCTGAAGGGCATTCCCGGAGAGATCGTGCCCTATGCCGTCGAGGGGCTGCGCGAGGCGGACGCAGCCCATCCGCAGACCATCAGCGAGGAGGACGAGGGCCTCGTTCTCCATCTCGACCTTGCGAAACTCGACGCCGAAGCCCGGCGCAAGGCCGAGGCCGTGCTGGAAAAGGCCCTCGGCGCGGTGCGGATGCGGGAGACGGCAGCAAACGACAAGGCCTGAGACATGCGCGCGCATCGGCCAGATATGTTGCTTGAACCCGTTGCATCCGTGACGAGGCTTCGGTAACCAGCCATCGGGCGCCGTGAAACGGCGCTCCAAAGACGACAGGAGCCGGACAACACGGTATTGGATCGCCCGGCTCGGCCAGATCAATCGCCCAAGGAACGCGGTTCGCCGCCACAGGAGAGACACGCATGACCGTGAAGGTTGCCATCAACGGGTTTGGTCGCATCGGACGCAACGTGCTGCGCGCCATCGTGGAGTCGGGCCGCACCGACATCCAAGTCGTAGCGATCAACGATCTCGGCCCGGTCGAGACCAACGCCCACCTGCTGCGCTATGACTCCGTCCATGGTCGCTTCCCGGCGACGGTGACCGTCGACGGCGACACGATCGACGTCGGCACCGGCCCGATCAAGGTCACTGCGGTGCGCGACCCCAAGGACCTGCCCTGGGGCGATCTCGGCGTCGACATCGCCATGGAGTGCACCGGCATCTTCACCGACCGCGCCAAGGCCGCCCTGCACCTGGAGAACGGCTCCAAGCGCGTGCTGGTCTCCGCCCCGGCCAACGGTGCCGACCTGACGGTCGTCTACGGCGTCAACCACGACAAGCTCTCCAGCGAGCACAAGGTCGTCTCCAACGCCTCCTGCACCACCAACTGCCTGGCGCCGGTCGCCAAGGTCCTCAACGACGCCTTCGGCATCGAGAAGGGCTTCATGACCACGGTGCACGCCTATACCGGCGACCAGCCGACCCTCGACACCATGCACAAGGATCTCTATCGCGCCCGCGCCGCGGCGATGTCGATGATCCCGACCTCGACCGGCGCCGCCAAGGCCGTCGGCCTGGTGCTGCCGGAGCTGAACGGCAAGCTGGACGGCGTCTCGATCCGCGTCCCGACGCCGAACGTCTCGGTCGTCGACTTCAAGTTCGTGCCCAAGCGCAAGGTCACCGTGGCCGAGGTCAACGCCGCGCTGGTGGCGGCCGCCGACGGCGCGCTCAAGGGCATCCTCGCCTATACCGACGAGCCGCTGGTCTCCATCGACCTCAACCACAACGGCGCCTCGTCGACCTTCGCGCTCGACCAGACCAAGGTGATCGATGGCGACCTCGTCCGCGTGATGTCCTGGTACGACAACGAGTGGGGCTTCTCCAACCGCATGTCGGACACCGCGGTGGCCTTCGCGAAGACCATCTGACTTGGCAGGCACGGCCGGCGCCCCTCGCGCCGGCCGTTGCGCATGAGACATCCAGGCGAGCGACCATGACCTTCAAGACCCTTGACGATCTCGGCAACCTGTCCGGCCGTCGCGCGCTGGTGCGCGTCGACCTGAACGTGCCGATGGACGGCAGCCGGGTGACCGACACCACCCGCATCGACCGGGTTCTGCCGACCATCCGCGAACTCGCCGACAAGGGTGCGCGGGTGGTGCTGCTCGCCCATTTCGGCCGCCCCAAGGGCGCCGTGGTGCCGCAGATGAGCCTTGCGCCCGTCGCCGCCGCCCTCTCCGAGCGTCTCGGCCGGCCGGTCGCCTTTGCCGCGGACTGCATCGGCGCTGCCGCCGCCTCCGTCATTGACGGGCTGAAGGACGGCGATGTCGCGCTGCTGGAGAACACCCGCTTCCACGCCGGCGAGGAAAAGAACGACGGTGCCTTTGCCGATGCGCTCGCCGCGCTCGGCGACATCTATGTCAACGACGCCTTCTCCGCCGCCCACCGCGCCCATGCCTCCACAGAAGGCCTCGCCCGCCGCCTGCCGGCCTATGCCGGCCGCACCATGCAGGCGGAGCTGGAGGCGCTCGCCTCGGCCCTGACCACGCCGGTGCGCCCGGTGCTCGCCGTCGTCGGCGGCGCCAAGGTCTCCTCCAAGATCGACCTGCTCGAGAACCTGGTGAAGAAGGTCGACCTGCTGGTGATCGGCGGCGGCATGGCCAACACCTTCCTTGCCGCGCAAGGCAAGGCGGTCGGCAAGTCGCTGTGCGAGCACGACCTTGCCGACACCGCGCGGCGGATCATGGATGCGGCCGCAGCCGCCGGCTGCGAGATCGTGCTGCCGGTCGATGCGGTCGTTGCCCGCGAGTTCAAGGCGGGAGCGGCCAGCGAGACCGTTGCCGTCGACGCGGTGCCGGAAGATGCGATGATCCTCGACGTCGGCCCGGCCTCGGTCGCCAACGTCGCGGCGAAGATCGACGCCGCCGCCACCCTGGTGTGGAATGGCCCGCTCGGCGCCTTCGAGATCGAGCCCTTCGACATCGCCACGGTGGCCGCCGCCCGCCATGCCGCCGGGCGCAGCCGCGATGGGTCGCTGACCAGCGTCGCCGGCGGCGGCGACACGGTCGCCGCGCTCAACCATGCCGGCGTCGCCGACGATTTCACCTATGTCTCGACCGCCGGCGGCGCCTTCCTCGAATGGCTCGAGGGCAAGGTTCTGCCGGGCGTCGTCGCGCTCGAGAATTAAGCCTTTCGGCGAAACAGCTTGCGCCGCGCCTGCAAAAGCGCGGCGCTTTTGATAGAACGCCGCCAACGCAGAGCGGCAACGCTTGCACGCAAGAAGAGGGTCTCATCGGATGAGTGAACGTCTCGAGGATATCGCACAGGCCATGGTGGCCACCGGTCAGGGCATCCTTGCCGCCGACGAAAGCACCGGCACGATCAAGAAGCGCTTCGACCAGATCGGCACCGAGAACACCGAGGACAACCGCCGCGCCTATCGCGAGATGCTGTTCTCCAGCGCCGAGGCGATGAACGACTGCATTTCCGGCGTCATCCTGTTCGACGAGACGCTGCGCCAGAAGGCGGCCGACGGCACGCCCTTCGTCGAGATGATCCGCAAGGCCGGCGCCGTTCCGGGCATCAAGGTCGACAAGGGCGCCAAGCCGCTTGCCGGCTTCCCCGGCGAGACCGTCACCGAAGGCCTCGACGGGCTGCGCGAGCGTCTTGCCGAGTATTACGAACTCGGCGCCCGCTTCGCCAAGTGGCGCGCGGTGATCGACATCAACGAGGAGGACGGCCTGCCGTCCAGCACCTGCATCCAGACCAACGCCCATGCGCTCGCCCGCTATGCCGCGCTGTGCCAGGAAGCCGGCATCGTGCCGATCGTCGAGCCGGAAGTGCTGATGGACGGCCCCTCGGCGGCCCACGACATCGAGACCTGCTACGAGGTCACCGAGTGGACGCTGAACACCGTGTTCGCCGAGCTGTTCCAGATGGACATCCTGCTCGAGGGCATCATCCTCAAGCCGAACATGATCGTGCCGGGCAAGAACGCCCCGATCCAGGCCACGGCCGAGGAAGTCGCCGAGCTCACCCTGCGCTGCCTCAAGGCCACGGTGCCGGCGGCCGTGCCGGGCATCGCCTTCCTGTCCGGCGGCCAGTCCGACATCGAGGCGACCGAGCACCTGCATCTGATGAACGCCGCCGGCCCGCTTCCCTGGAAGCTGACCTTCTCCTATGGCCGCGCTTTGCAGCAGGCCGCACTCAAGGCCTGGGGCGGCAAGCCGGAGAACGTTCCGGCCGGCCAGGCCGCGTTCCTGCACCGCGCCCGCATGAACGGGCTCGCCGCCAAGGGCGAATGGGCCAAGGCGCTCGAGACCGCCTGACCGGACACCGATCCGACCGGCAAGCTTGACGAGAGGGGCGGTTTCGCCCCTCTTTTGCCGTGATCGCCCCTCATTCCGGGACGGGTTCCGATTGCCCGGCCCACGAAGCGGAAGGATGCGCCGTGCACCCGCGCCTCTACCTGATTACGCCCGCAAGTTTCGAGCTCGACGGGTTCTGCAAGGACCTCGCCTCCGCCCTTGCCGGCGGCGACGTGGCCTGCCTGCTGATCACCGACGGCGGCTGGGGCGAGGCCGGCTTCCAGAAGATCGCCGAGACCATCGTGCCGATCGCCCAGGCGGCGGGCACCGCCGTGCTGGTGCAGAACGATTCGCGCGCCGCCGGCCGCAGCCGCGCCGACGGCATCCATGTCGACACCTCCGACGAGGACCTGAA
Organism: Stappia sp. TSB10P1A; assembly: GCF_900185725.1. Classification (GTDB taxonomy): domain Bacteria; phylum Pseudomonadota; class Alphaproteobacteria; order Rhizobiales; family Stappiaceae; genus Stappia. The sequence continues at coordinate 472,846 of NZ_FYAU01000026.1, forward strand.
GCGCGCGCTGGAGACGTTCCAGCCCCGCGGCATCGTCGGCGCGGGCGACATCCGCACCCGCCATGACGCGATGACCCTCGCCGAACTCGGCGTCGACTACGTGATGTTCGGCCTGCTGGCGCGCGAGGAGGACGTCGAGCCGCACGCCAAGACGCTGCAGTTCTCGTCCTGGTGGGCGGAAATGTTCGAGACGCCCTGCGTCGCCCTGTGCGGCAGCGACCTCGCCGGCGTCGAGACCTGTGCCGCCACCGGCGCCGATTTCGTCGCCCTGCGCGGCGCCGTGTGGAACCATCCGGACGGTCCCGAGGCGGCGGTGCGCGCGGCCAACGAGGTGCTGTCCCGCTTCGAACTGACGGAGGCGGATGGCGGATGAGCGCGCGCGGAGGGTGGCAGGCAGGCATGCTGGCAGTGCTGCTGTCCATCTGGACGGCGGCGCCTCCCGCCCTTGCTGAGGACACCCCCGCAGAAGCAGCCCCCGAAGCTGCCCCCGAAACATCAGCCGAAACGCCGGCCGAACCACCTGCTGAGGCGGACGCCGCGACCGCCGCGCCGGCGCCGGATCTTCCCGGGGCCGGCAGGATGCCCACGCCCGAGGAGATCGCCGAGCGGCTCTCCTCCGTGCTGCAGCGCCCGGTCAGCCCGGATGCGGACAGCCCCCTTCTCGTGCCGCCCACCAGCGTCGCCCCGCCGCTGCCCCTCCAGGTCGAGGACGAGGTCCGCGACTACGCCTATGGCGCCTTCCAGCGCGGCTGGTATCTGACCGCCCTGGCGCGGGCGACACCGCGTGCCGAGGCCGGGGATGCCGCCGCGCAGACCCTGCTCGGCGTGCTCTACGAAACCGGGCGCGGCCTGCCGCAGGACGCGGAACTGGCGGCAAGCTGGTACCAGCTCGCCGCCAACAATGGCGACACCCGCGCCGCCCTGCGCTACGGCCTGATGCTGCTCAACGGCCTCGGCGTCGCGCAGGACAAGGTGAAGGCCGGCGACATGTTCGAGATCGCCGCCAATGCCGGCATTCCGGAGGCGATCTACAATCTCGCCGGCCTCTATCGCACCGGCGAGGGACGGCCGCTCGATCCCGACCGGGCGCTGGAGCTGCTGGAAAAGGCCGCCGATCTCGATGATGTCGACGCCCGCTTCCAGCTCGCCCAGTTCTATCTCGACGGCCCCGCCGACATCCGCAGCGAGACCCGCGCCGCCTTCTGGATGGGGCGCGCCGCGCGCCAGGGCCATGTCGGGGCGCAGGTGCGCTACGCCATCCTGCGCTTCAACGGCCGCGGCGTCGATCCGGACGAGACGGAGGCGGCCGACTGGTTCGAGCGCGCCGCCAGCGCCGGCAACCCGGTGGCGATGAACCGGCTGGCGCGGATCTATGCCTTCGGCCGCGGCCGCGAGATCGACCTGGAGAAGGCGGCCGGCTGGCACATGGCCGCCCGCGCGCTCGGCATCTCGGATCTGGAGATGGACGGCGTGCTCGCCTCGATCGACCTGGAGACGCTGGCCAAGGCGACCGCCTTCGCCGAAAGCTATGCGGCGGCGGCCGACCTGACCGTCGAGGACAGCCCCGACCTCACGCCCTGAGCCGGCAAAACCGCCTTTTTGCTTGATTGGCAACCGGAAGTGTGGTGGACAGGCCGCGCACCAGACATTGTGCCCGGCCGACGCAACGGCGCCCATGCCAGGGGCCCGCCCGGACGGGCCCGGCGGCCCAGGCGGCGCCGGAGACGCCTGCGGCAGGGGCAGCGGATTGCCCCCGCGGAGCGAACCGCCGCAGGACAGTTGGAAACGGAAGAAGACACATGAAGATCAACGGGAACGAGATCAAGCCGGGCAACGTGCTGCAGCACCAGGAGACGCTCTGGGCGGTCGTCAAGGTCGAGCACGTCAAGCCGGGCAAGGGCGGCGCCTTCGCCCAGGTCGAGATGAAGAACCTCATCGACGGCCGCAAGCTCAACGAGCGCTTCCGCTCCGCCGACAAGGTCGAGCGCGTGCGCCTCGAGCAGAAGGACTTCCAGTATCTCTATCCCCAGGAAGACATGCTGGTCTTCATGAACACCGAGACCTACGAGCAGATCGAGCTGCAGGCCGATTTCGTCGGCGAGCGTGCCGCCTTCCTGCAGGACGGCATGATGGTGACGCTGGAGATGCACGAGGATCGTCCGATCGGCATCACCCTGCCCCAGTATGTCACGCTGGAGATCACCGAGGCCGATGCCGTGGTCAAGGGCCAGACCCAGTCCTCGTCCTACAAGCCGGCCATGCTGGAGAACGGCGTGCGCGTCATGGTGCCGCCCTTCATCACCGCCGGCGAGAGGATCATCGTCGACACCGAACTGGTCGAATACGTCCGCCGCGCCGACTGAGGCACCCGCACGGGCCGGCGGCCGCATCCGTCGCCGTCCCGCCCCCTCTTGCGCGGCCGGACCCATCGCCGATCCCGCGCCAATTCCGCGCCAATTCCGCGCCAATTCCGGCAGGAAGCTTCCAGGAACCGTCATGTCCCGCTCCGCCATCCTGAATGTCATGGTCCAGGCCGCGCTGAAGGCCGGCCGCAGCCTCGCCCGCGATTTCGGCGAGGTCGAGAACCTGCAGGTCTCGCGCAAGGGGCCGAGCGACTTCGTGTCGGCCGCCGACATCGCCGCCGAGAAGATCGTGCGCGCCGAGTTGCAGAAGGCGCGTCCCGGCTACGGCTTCCTGATGGAGGAGTCCGGCACCATCGAGGGCGAGGATCCGCAGCACCGCTGGATCGTCGACCCGCTCGACGGCACCACCAACTTCCTGCACGGCATCCCGATGTTCAACGTCTCGATCGCGCTGGAGCGCGACGGGGTGATCGTCGCCGGCGTCATCTACAATCCGGCGATGGACGAGCTCTTCACCGCCGAGCGCGGCCGCGGCGCCTTCCTCAACGACCGGCGGCTGCGCGTCGCCGCGCGCAAGTCCCTGCCGGACTGCGTCATCGCCACCGGCATCCCCTTCCTCGGCGTCGGCGACCATGCCCGCACGCTCAAGGAGCTGCGCCATGTCATGGGCGAGGTTGCCGGCATCCGCCGTTGCGGCGCCGCCGCTCTCGACCTTGCCTGGACCGCTGCCGGCCGTTTCGACGGGTTCTGGGAGCACGGCCTGTCGCCCTGGGACATGGCGGCCGGCCTGCTGCTGGTGCGCGAGGCGGGCGGCTACGTCACCGACATCGACGGCGGCGAAAAGATGTTCGAGACCCGCTCCATCGTTGCCGGCAATGAGCAGGTCCAGTTGCAGCTCCGCCAGTTGCTCAAGGCCGCGCGGAGCTGAGGCTCGCCCCCGCGGCGGGGCGGGCGGGCGACATTACGGCTTTCCAGTCCGGTGAAAATCACGCTATCAAGGGCTTGTCCTCAATAGGGAGAAGACAAGCCGTCATGGCGCGTGCCTATGATTCGTACAGCCTGTCCAGTCCCTGGGTCTATCTGATCCGGATGATCATCTTCCTGGCGGTGGTCGCGTTCATCGCGCTCATCCTCTATCGCCAGATCGCCTCCGCCTTCATGAGCAATCCCGGTCTCAACGGGCTGATCATCGGCACCGGCGTCGTCGGCATCCTGCTCGCCATCCGCCAGGTCATCCGCCTGATGCCGGAGGTGAACTGGGTCAACGGCTTCCGCCTCGGCGATCCCGGCATCGAGGTCCGCCGCCCGCCGGTGCTGCTGGCGCCGATGGCGACGCTGCTCGGCAACCGCGCCGGCGACACGATCCTGTCCCCGGCCACCACCCGCTCGATCCTCGATTCCATCGGCATGCGTCTCGACGAGGCGCGCGAGATGGCGCGCTACCTCACCGGCCTGCTGGTGTTTCTCGGCCTGCTCGGCACGTTCTGGGGCCTGCTGCAGACCGTCGGCTCGGTCAACGTGACGATCCAGAGCCTCGATGTCGGCTCCGCCGATGCCAATGTCATCTTCGAGGACCTCAAGGCCGGCCTCGAGGCGCCGCTGGCCGGCATGGGCACCGCCTTCTCGTCCTCGCTGTTCGGCCTCACCGGCTCGCTGGTCCTCGGCTTCCTCGACCTGCAGGCCAGCCAGGCGCAGAACCGCTTTTACAACGAACTGGAAGACTGGCTGACCACCCTCACCGACATCGATCCGGACGAGGCCGGCAGCGCCGGCTCCGGCCTGGTCGAACTGCGCTTCGCCATCGACAACCTGCGCAAGACCGTTGCCGAGGGCGGCGGCGGAGCCGGGCGCAACGCGGCGGTGGCCATGGCCAACCTCGCCGAGGGCATCCAGGGCCTCGTCCAGCATGTGCGCAGCGAGCAGCAGATGATGCGCGACTGGGCCGACGAGCAGTCCGAGCAGCAGAAGCGGATCGAGCACCTGCTCAAGACCATGGCGGCGGCGTTCGAGCGGATCAAGGACGAGCCGAAATGACCCGTCCCGCAGGGCTTCCGATTGGCGGGCGCACTGCGACCGGTTCGGCGCCGGATCACCGCCCCGATCGGGAAGCGGAATTGACTTCGAATTGGCCGAAAGGGCTCTAGAGCTATGGCCGGCACGCGCATGAGACGGCGGGAGGGACGCACGGACTATTGGCCGGGCTTCGTCGACGCCATGGCCTCGCTGCTGCTCGTCATCATCTTCCTGCTGTCGATCTTCGTGCTCGCCCAGTTCTTCCTCGGGCAGCAGCTTTCCGGGCGCGACACCGTCCTCAACCGCCTCAACGCCCAGATCTCCGAACTGACCGAACTGCTGGCGCTGGAGCGGGCGAGCGGCCGCGACCTGCAGGACACTATCGCCACGCTGACCGCCAACCTCTCCGATGCCGAGGCCGAACAGCGGCGCCTGCAGGGCCTGCTCGACACCTCCTCGGACCGGGCCAGCCAGACCGGCGGCGCCCTTGCCGGCATGGAAAGCGCGCTGGAGGAGGAGCGCCGCCTGTCGCAGCGCGCCCTCTCCCAGGTGGAACTGCTCAACCAGCAGATCTCGGCCCTGCGCCGCCAGATCGCTGCGCTAGAGGATGCGCTGGAGGCCTCGGAAAGCCGCGACCGCGAAAGCCAGACCAAGATCGCCGATCTCGGACGCCGGCTGAACGTGGCGCTGGCCCAGCGGGTGCAGGAACTGTCGCGCTACCGGTCGGACTTCTTCGGCCGCCTGCGCGAGATTCTCTCCCAGCGTTCCGACATCCGGGTCGTCGGCGACCGCTTCGTCTTCCAGTCCGAAGTGCTGTTTTCTTCCGGTGTCGAGACGATCAATCCGGCGGGCGAGGAAGAGCTGCGCAAACTCGCCGACGCGATCAAGGAGCTCGCGGTCCAGATTCCTTCGGAGATCAACTGGGTGCTGCGGGTCGACGGCCACACCGACGCGCGCCCGCTTTCGGGAACCGGACGCTTCCGCAACAACTGGGAGCTCTCCGCCGCCCGCGCGATCTCGGTGGTGCGCTACCTGATCGACCAGGGCGTCGATCCCAGACGGCTGGTCGCCGCCGGCTTCGGCGAGTTCCAGCCGCTGGAAGAGGGTGACAGCGACGAGGTGCTCGCCCGCAACCGCCGCATCGAGCTGAAGCTCACCGAGCGCTGATCGCCGCCGGGTCAATGCCCGCCCACTCCCGGCAGCGGAAAAAGCAAAAGGCCGTTCCCGATCCGGAAACGGCCTCTTTTCATCGAAAATCGCCCGGATCGGCGCGAGATACGGTCGCGCCGCGTATCACAGGCGCGACCAGTACGACTTAATAGTCGTCGTCATCCTCGTCGCGGGCCTTGCCCTTGAGCGAGTTGAGCTTGGCGAAGACGGCGGCGGCGTCGATCTCCTCGTCCTTCGGCTGCGAGGGGGCGGGCCGGGCAAAGGCGGCCGCCATCGCGTCCTCCGAGGTGGTCTCGTCGACCGGCAGCAGCGTCTCCTCGTAGTGTTCGCTCTCGGGCCGCGGCGGCAGGTTCTTCGACGCCTTCTCGACCTCCATGTCGAGCTCGATCTGGCTGCACAGGCCCAGCGTCACCGGATCCAGCGGCGTCAGGCTGTTGGAATTCCAGTGGGTGCGCTCGCGGATCGCCTGGATCGTCGGCTTGGTGGTGCCGACCATGCGCATGATCTGGGAATCCTTCAGCTCCGGATGGTTGCGCACCAGCCACAGAATGGCGTTCGGCCGGTCCTGGCGGCGCGACACCGGCGTGTAGCGCGGTCCCTTGCGCTTGCTCTCCGGCACGCGGGTCTTCGGCTCCTGCAGCTTCAGCCGGTAGCCGGTGTTCGCCTGCGCCTTCTCGATCTCCTCGCGGGTGAGCTGGCCGGTCATCACCGGATCCAGGCCCTTGATGCCCTGGGCGGCCTCGCCGTCGGCGATCGCCTTCACCTCGAGCGGGTGGAGTTTGCAGAAGTCGGCAATCTGCTCGAAGCTGAGGGACGTGTTGTCCACAAGCCACACGGCCGTCGCCTTGGGCATCAAGGGAGTGGTCGCCATGTGTAATGCCTCCTGTTCGCTCCGCCGGGAACCGCACTTGTGAGCGCAGGAGCCGGCAAAGCCTAAATCATCTGTCGCATGGAAGGGGAACTGCAAGGCTTATACGCGTTCCCCGCCATGAAATCAAACATGGATCACGTCGCGGCCCCGGTCAAAAGCACGATCTTGCCGATGTGTCCGGAGCTCTCCATCCGCGCATGTGCCGCAGCGGCTTCGGCCAAGGGGAAGGTCGAATCCATCACCGGGCGGACCGTGCCGGCCTCGATCAAGGGCCACACCTTCTCGCGCAACTGCGCGGCTATCGCCGCCTTGAACGCCGCCTCGCGCGGGCGCAGCGTCGAGCCGGTATGTGTCAGCCGCTTGACCATCAGCCGCGAGAAATTGACGTTCTCGGCGATCCCGTTCAGCGTCGCGATCTGGCAGATGCGGCCCTCCACCGCCGCCACCTTCCAGTTGCGCTCCACATAGTCGCCGCCGACCATGTCGAGGATCACCTCGACCCCGTGGCCGCCGGTCGCCTCCAGCACCACCTCGACGAAATCCGCGCTGTTGTAGTTGATCGCATGGTCGGCGCCGAGCCGGCGCGCCGCCGCCGCCTTGTCGTCGGAGCCGACGGTGGTGAAGACCTCGGCCCCGAAGGCCTTGGCGAGCTGGATCGCCGTGGTGCCGATGCCCGACGTCCCCCCATGCACCAGGAACCGCTCGCCCGCCGTCAGCCCGACCCGGTCGAAGACATTCGACCAGACCGTGAAGAAGGTTTCCGGGATCGCCGCAGCCTCAGCCATGGACAGTCCGGAAGGCACCGGCAGCACGCTACCCGCAGGCGCTGTCACATATTCCGCATAGCCGCCTCCCGGCACCAGGGCGCAGACCCGGTCGCCCGGTGAGAGGCCGGCGACCTGCGGCCCGAGCGCGACGACGGTGCCGGCGACTTCCAGGCCGGGAATGTCGGTGACGCCGGGCGGCGGCGGATAGTGCCCCATCCGCTGGATCACGTCCGGCCGGTTGACGCCGGCTGCCTCGATGCGGATCAGCACCTCGCCGGCGGCGGCAGACGGCACCGGCCGCTGCATCGGCGCCAGCACATTGGGTCCGCCCGGCGTCTCGAAGCCGATTGCCGTCATCATGCGGGGAATGTCGCTCATCGGACCCGTCCTCTTGCGCTTGCCTTTGGTGTCCCGGTTTAAGACGTCCCGCACGGCCTGACAATTGACGAGCGCCCATTCGGGCGGACATCCTGCCGGACGGCGAGGGGCGCGGTCGGCAAAGGGAGACCCGGACATGCAGGACGAGTTCGATTCGAAGACAGGCGGCATCGCCCTTCCGATTGTTCTGGGCGAGGACCTGTCGCGACTTTCTGTGGATGAACTGACGCGGCGCATCGAAGACTTGACAGGGGAGATTGCCCGCGTCGAACGCGAGCGCGATGCCCGCAGCGGCGTGCGCGCGGCGGCCGATGCGCTGTTCCGCAGCTCGTCCTGAGTGGGCTCCGTCACAGTTAACCTTCGATATTTACTTCAAATTTGACTTTGCGCTCCGCTGCGTGAGGCGCCAGGATTCATTAAAAATTTAGTCATTTACCAATTATTAAGCTTTCCAATTCATAACTGTGTGTATCCAGTCCTCTGGATTTCGAGTGGCTCCTGTCCACTCTGTTTGACGCCTCCCTGTTAATGACTTCGAGCCGCGGTCGCCGCGGCTCTTTTTTTGCCGGCGTCTTCGGTGTATCCCCTCAAGAAGCCGGCCGCCTGCGCCAGACGGCATGGCACGGCGCTTGCACAGCAAGCAGGGACCCGACCGCTGGGACCCGTTTTGGGACAGGTGTCCCGTTTCACGCCAGGCCTCGCAGAAGCGCCGGCAGGACACCGCGGTCGCCAGGGATCGAGACAAGGCTGGACAGGAGGCACTGGCGCATGACGGACTGGTTCTCATCCACGCGGCGAAATGCACCGATCGACTTCGCCGACCGGCTGGCCAATTCGGAGATGTTCTCCGCGCTGTTCCGCGACGGCATGGCGCTGGTGGAGGAAACCGCCGCCTATCTGGACGGCGAGGGACGGGTGCAGTCGAAGTCGCTGCCGCGCGCCGGCTCGCTCGCCTATGCGACGGAATCCATGCGCCTGACGACGCGGCTGATGCAGATGGCGTCCTGGCTGCTGCTGCAGCGCGCCGTCAACGAGGGCGAGATGTCGGCCGAGCAGGCCGGCAACGAGAAGAACAAGGTGCGCCTCGACACCCTGTCCTCGACGCGCGGCGGCTCCGGCTGGCAGGATCTGCCGCAGGAGCTGCGCGACCTGATCGAGCGGTCCGTGCGTCTTCAGGAGCGCATCCAGCACCTCGACCGGATGATCTACGAGAGCCGCCACGCGGAAGCCGCCGCGATCGACAATCCGGTCGCCGTTCAGCTCGACGTGCTCAACGCCGCTTTCGGCTCGCGCCGCTGAGCCGGCTTCCGGCGCGGAGCCGACAAGACCCAACAAAAAACCCCGGCGCCTGAGGCTCCGGGGTTTTTCGTGTCTGCGTCCACCCGCAAGGGCGGAGCGGGGCTCCGGCGATCAGTTGCCGAGGAAGCCCGCATACTTGTTCTTGAAGCGCGAAACGCGGCCGCCACGATCCATGAGCTGGCGGTCGCCGCCGGTCCATGCCGGATGGGTCCGCGGATCGATGTCGAGCTGCAGCGAGTCGCCATCCGCGCCATAGGTGGAGCGGGTGTGGAACTCCGTACCGTCCGTCATGACCACCTTGATGGAGTGGTAGTCGGGATGAATGTCCTTCTTCATCTTCTCGTCCCCGTGCCTGCGGCTTACACCGGCCCTGGGGAGGCGCGGCGCATTCATGTTGGAGCTGTGGTCGTGTCCCCGTCCTGCGCACGTGGCAAGCCCGCCGGTGGCGGCAAGTCCTCGCTGCATGACGAAGTCACGGATTCATCGGCGGGCCACGCGGAAGCGCGCGCGGCACCTGAAACCTTGAGCGCGAGCCTATAGCCCATTCATCGGCGGAAAACAAGGCCGCAAAGCCGCGTCCGGCGCCCTCGCGGAGCCGCCGGCGCCGCGACAATCGCGATCGCGTCCACAGGTTGGACTTACGGCTCCAAACCGTTATGGTCCGCTGGCATCCGGCAGGAACAGAGAGCAAGAACAAGCGTGTCCCGATACGGCTCCCCCACAGCGCCCGACCGCGGCGGAAAGCGTGACCTGCGGCCGCTGGCCGCGCTGCTCCCCTATCTGGTGAAATACCGGGTCCGGGCGGTGCTGGCCCTGGCCGCATTGATGGGCGCTGCCGGCACCACCTTGCTGCTGCCGATCGCCATTCGGCGGATGATCGATTTCGGCTTCGGCGCGGACGACCCGTCGCTGGTCGACAACTATTTCTCGGTGCTCATTCTCGTCGCCGCCGCGCTCGCCACCTTCTCGGCCCTGCGCTACTATCTGGTCACCTCGCTCGGCGAGCGGATCGTCGCGGACCTGCGGGCCGACGTCTACAGCCACATCATCCGCCTCTCCCCCGGCTATTACGACAGCGCCCGTTCCGGCGAGATCGTGTCGCGTCTCACCGCCGATGCCACCCAGGTCAAGTCGGCGGTCGGCACCAGCGCCTCCATCGCCATGCGCAACCTGATGATGTTCCTCGGCGCCTCGACCATGATGGTGGTGACCAGCCCACGGCTGTCGATGTTCGTGCTCGGTGCCATCCCGATCATCGTGCTGCCGCTGATCGCCTTCGGCCGCAGCGTGCGCCGCCGCTCGCGCCACGCGCAGGACACCCTGGCCGACGCCTCGGCCTATGCCTCCGAGACGCTGGGCGCCGTGCGCACCCTGCAGGCCTTCACCAACGAGGCGCTGGCGAGCCTGCGCTTCGGCGCCAATGTCGAGGAGGCCTTCCGCGCCGCCCGCTCCGCCATCCTCGCCCGCGCCCTGCTCACCGCCTTCGCCATGTTCGTCATCGCCGGCAGCGTCGTCACCGTGCTCTGGGTCGGCGCCAGCGACGTGTTCAACGGCCGCATCACCGCCGGCGAGCTCGGCCAGTTCCTGCTCTATTCGATCTTCGCGGCTGGCGCCCTCGGCGAGCTCAGCCAGGTCTGGGGCGAGATCTCGCTGGCCGCCGGCGCCGCCGAACGCCTGTCGGAACTGCTGAAGATCAAGCCGGAAATCGCCGCCCCGGCGAAACCGGTGAAGCTGCCGCAGCGCGTGTCGGGCGCCCTCGCCTTCGACAACGTCTCCTTCGCCTATGGGGCGGGCAGCGGCCTGCCGGTGATCACCGACGTCTCGCTCAATGTCGAACCGGGCGAGACGGTCGCCGTCGTCGGCCCCTCCGGCGCCGGCAAGTCGACCCTGTTCCACCTGTTGATGCGCTTCTACGATCCGAGCCAGGGCACGATCCGCGTCGAGGGCGTTCCCTTGCGCGACTGCGACCCGCTCGAGCTGCGCCGGCAGATCGCCCTGGTGCCGCAGGACACCACCGTGTTCGCCGCCAGCATCGCCGACAACATCGCCTTCGGCCGGCCGGAGGCAACGCGGGACGAGATCGAGGCGGCGGCCCGCGCCGCCTTTGCCGACACCTTCATCCGCGCCCTGCCCAAGGGCTACGACACCGCCGTCGGCGAGCGCGGCGTCACCCTGTCGGGCGGCCAGCGCCAGCGCCTTGCCATCGCCCGCGCTATTCTCAAGGACGCGCCGATCCTGCTGCTCGACGAGGCCACCAGCGCGCTGGACGCGGAGAGCGAGACCCTGGTGCAGACGGCGCTGGAGGGCCTGATGCAGGGCCGCACGACGCTGGTCATCGCCCACCGCCTCGCCACCGTGCTCAAGTCCGACCGGATCATCGTCATGGAGGACGGGCGCATCGTCGAGAGCGGCCGTCACGCCGATCTCGTCGCCCATGGCGGACTTTATGCCAAGCTCGCCAAGCTGCAGTTCGAGACCGGCGCCCGCGCCTTCGACACCGCCGCCGACAGGCGCGAGTCGGCCGCCGAATAGGCCCCGGCACTGCCAGCGAGAGCGACAAAGGCCGGGCGCCACAAGCGCCCGGCCTTTGTCGTGTCTCACGCTGGGGTGGAAGTCCGCTCAGTCCTCCGCGGCCACCGGCACCGTGTAGTTGAGCGGCAGCCGCCCGCCGTCCGGATACAGGGTCTGGCCGGTCATGTAGCTGGCATCGTCGGAGGCGAGGAACGCCGCGACGCCCGCGATCTCCGACGGTTCGCCGACCCGGCCGAGCGGCGTGCGCGACAGCACCCGCGTCTGCGCCGCCTTGTCCGCATTCACCGCCGTCAGCATGTCGGTCATGATCGAGCCGGGGCCGATGCCGTTGACGCGGATGCCATGCGGCGCCAGCGCCAGCGCCGCGACCTTGGTGAGCTGGTTCATGCCGCCCTTGGAGATCGAATAGGGCACCTGGTCGGCGATGGCGAAGACCGCGTTCACCGACGACATGTTGATGATGACGCCCGGCTCGCCGCCCGCCGCCACCTTGTCGACCATGTGACGGGCGACCGCCTGGCTGCACAGGAACGCGCCCTTCAGGTTGACCGACAACACGCGGTCGAAATCCGCCTCCTCGATCTCGAGGAAGTCGCCGCCGGCGACGATGCCCGCATTGTTGACCAGGATGTCGATGTCGCCGAAGGCGTCCAGCGTCGCCGCCACCAGGTTGCGCACGTCGAGCTTCTCCGCGACGTTGCAATGGACATAGCGCAGCTCGCCGAGGGTCTTCAGCTCCGCCTCGGCCGCCTCGCCGCGCGCATCGTCCACATCGGCGATGACCACCTTGGCACCGTCGGCGAGAAAGCGGCGCGCGATCGCCAGGCCGATACCGCCGGCTCCGCCGGTGACGATGGCAACCTTGTTTTCCAGGGACACGGAGTTCCTCGCTGCTGTCTGTTCACGCAATTCCGGGACAGGCCGCCCGCGCGGGCGATGGGCCGTCCGCGCGCGAACATAGGACGCAGCGCCGCCCCTGTCGATGCGACAGCCTGAAAGCGCTGGGGAAGCAGCGGGCCGCGGCACCTGCCGCAGCGGCGGCTTCAGCCGCCGACCGGCAGGCCGCGTTCCTTCAGCGCCGCGGCGATCTCGTCGATGATCGCCGGATCGTCGATCGTCGCCGGCATCCGGTACTCCGCCCCGTCGGCGACCTGCCGCATGGTGGCGCGCAGGATCTTGCCCGAGCGGGTCTTCGGCAGCCGCTCCACGGTGATCGCCAGCTTGAAGGCGGCGACCGGGCCGATCCGCTCGCGCACCAGGGCGACCAGTTCCTTCTCGATCTCCGCATGCGGCCGGTCGACGCCGGCCTTCAGCACCACGAAGCCGCAGGGCGACTGGCCCTTGAGCTGGTCGGCAATGCCGATCACCGCGCATTCGGCGACGTCCCGGTGGCTCGCCAGCACCTCCTCCATCGCCCCCGTCGACAGCCGGTGGCCGGCGACATTGATGATGTCGTCGGTGCGCGCCATGATGAAGAGATAGCCGTCCTCGTCCATCAGGCCGGCATCGGCCGTCTTGTAGTAGCCGGGGAACTCTTCCAGATAGCTCGCGTGGAAGCGCTCCGGCGCGTTCCACAGCGTCGGCAGGCAGCCCGGCGGCAGCGGCAGCTTCACCACCACATTGCCCAGCGCGCCGTTGGCGACCGGGTGGCCGGCATCGTCCACCACCTGCACGTCGTAGCCGGGCATGGGAACCGTCGGCGAGCCGTGCTTGACCGGCAGCATGCCGAGCCCGACCGGATTGCCGACGATCGGCCAGCCCGTTTCCGTCTGCCACCAGTGGTCGATGACCGGCACGCCGAGCTTGTCCTCCGCCCAGGCGATGGTGTCCGGATCGGCCCGCTCGCCGGCCAGGAACAGCGTGCGGAAGGAGCCGAGATCGTAGTCGGCGATCAGCTTGCCCTCCGGATCTTCCTTCTTGATCGCGCGGAAGGCGGTCGGCGCGGTGAACAGGCTCACCACGTTGTGCTCGGAAATCACCCGCCAGAACACGCCGGCATCCGGCGTGCCGATCGGCTTGCCCTCGAAGACGACCGTCGTCGCGCCCTGCAGCAGCGGCGCATAGACGATGTAGGAATGGCCGACGACCCAGCCGACATCGGAGGCCGCCCAGAACACTTCGCCCGGCGCCACGCCATAGTGGTTCGCCATCGTCCATTTCAGCGCCACCATGTGGCCGCCGGTGTCGCGCACCACGCCCTTGGGCTGGCCCGTCGTGCCGGACGTGTAAAGGATGTAGAGCGGATCCGTCGCCTTGACCGGCACGCAGGCGACCTTGCGGCCCTGCGCCAGCGCATCGGCGGTGAGGGCGCCGAAATCATGGTCGCGCGCGCCGTCCAGCGCCGCCTCGGCCTGCACCCGCTGCAGCACGAAACAGGCCTGCGGCTTGTGCCGGGACATCTCGATGGCCGCGTCCAGCAGCGGCTTGTAAGCGACCACCCGGCCCGGCTCGATGCCGCAGGAGGCGGCGATGATCGCCTTGGGCGTCGCGTCGTCGATGCGGGTGGCGAGTTCGCGCGCGGCAAAGCCGCCGAAGACGACCGAGTGCACCGCGCCGAGCCTGGCGCAGGCCAGCATCGCCATCACCGCCTCGGGGATCATCGGCATGTAGAGGATGACGCGGTCGCCCTTGCCGATGCCGTGATCGGCCAGCACCGCGGCCATGGCGTTGACCCGCTCCAGCGTCTCCTCATAGGTGAAGACGGCCTGACCCCCGGTGATCGGGCTGTCATAGATGATCGCCGGCTGGCCGGGGCGATCGCGCTCCACATGCCGGTCGAGGCAGTTGTAGCAGGTGTTGCATTCCGCGCCGGCAAACCATTGGCCGTAGCCGCCAAGCGAGGGATCGAAGACCGTGTCCCAGGGCTTCATCCAGTCGATCTCGGCGGCGGCCTTCGCCCAGAAGCCTTCCGGATCGCGCTGCCACGCCTCGTAGACCTCGTGGTAACGGCTGGTCATCGGCTTGTCCTCCCTATGGAAATTCGGCCAGTCGAAACCCGGCCTTCCGCAACGCGGTTCAGCGTATCTGCCGCGACGGGGCACGGAAAGGCAAGCCTTGCCACCCTATACATTCGGCGAATGGGAAGTTTGCTTAGGCGGGCCGTCCTGCAACATGACAGCGCCCTGCTCCCCCGTATAGATTGGCCAGGGCGTCGATTCGGTGCCAGCCTCCTGTCGGTAAAGACCCCCGTGCATCCCGTTTCCGATCCCCTGTTCTATGCCTTCGCCATCCCGGCGGTGATCCTGGTCGGGCTGGCCAAGGGCGGCTTCGGCGGGCCGCTGTCGCTGCTCGGCGTGCCGATGATGAGCCTCGTCATTCCGCCGGTGCAGGCCGCCGGCATCATGCTGCCGATCCTCGTCGTCATGGACATGGCCGGGCTGATCGCCTATCGCGGCAAATATGACGGGGCGAGCCTGCGCATCTTGCTGCCGCCGGCGATCCTGGGCATCGGCATCGGCTATCTCACCGCCGCCCATGTCAGCGATGCCCATGTCCGCCTGCTGGTCGGCCTGGTCGCGGTGCTCTTCACGCTCGACTATCTGCGCGGCGGCGCGCGGATGGGCGAAGCGAAGCCGCAACGCCCCTGGGCCGGGCGGTTCTGGGGCTCGATCGCCGGCTTCACCAGCTTCGTCAGCCATACCGGCGGCCCGCCCTACCAGATCTACATGCTGCCGCTGCGGCTCGACCCGATCCGCTTCGCCGGCACCACCGTGCTGTTCTTCACCACGATGAACGCGATCAAGCTGGTGCCCTATGCCGCGCTCGGCCAGTTCGACGCGGCGAACCTTGCGACCTCCGCCGTGCTGCTGCCGCTCGCCCCGCTGGCGACCCTTGCCGGCGTCTGGCTGGTGCGCCGGGTACAGCCGGCGCTGTTCTACCGCATCACCTATCTCGCCGTCGGCGTCATCGGCCTCAAGCTCTTGTGGGATGGGGCGAGCGCCCTCCTCGCCTGATCGGGCAGGCCGCCGAACGCAGTTGATCGAACGGGGCTTTGCCGCTTTGATGCCGGGAACGGCGGGGAGAAAGCGCCGGCTGACAGGGCATATCCGGAGGAACGAATGGCCGACAACGGCACCCCCTTCACGCGCGATCTCGACAAGGTCGAGGCGAACTACACACCGCTGTCGCCGCTGAGCTTCCTGGCGAGGGCCGCCGCCGTCTTCCCCGACCAGACCGCCATCGTGCATGGGCGCCAGCGCGTCTCCTATGCCGAGTTCTACGCCCGCAGCCGCAGGCTCGCCTCGGCGCTCGCCGCCAGGGGCATCGGCAAGAACGACACGGTGACGGTGATGCTCTCCAACACCCCGCCGATGCTCGAGGCCCATTACGGCGTGCCGATGACCGGCGCCGTGCTGCATTCGCTCAACACCCGGCTCGACGCCGCCATCCTCGCCTTCCAGCTCGACCATGCGGAAAGCAAGGTCGTCATCACCGACCGGGAATTCGCCCCGGTGATGAAGGAGGCGCTGGCGCTGGCAAAGGTCGCCCCGCTGGTCATCGACTATGACGACCCGCAGTTTCCGCAAGCCGGCGAATTGCTCGGCGAGATCGACTACGAGGCGTTCGTCGCCTCCGGCGATCCCGATTTCGCCTGGCAACTGCCGGCCGACGAATGGGACGCGATCTCGCTCAACTACACCTCCGGCACCACCGGCAATCCGAAGGGCGTCGTCTACCACCATCGCGGCGCCTATCTGCTGGCCCAGGCCAATGTCCTGACCGCCTCCATGGCCCGGCATCCGGTCTATCTGTGGACCCTGCCGATGTTCCACTGCAACGGCTGGTGCTTCCCCTGGTCGCTGTCGCTGGTCGCCGGCACCCATGTCTGCCTGCGCTGGGTCCGCGCCAAGCAGATCTGGGACGCGCTCGCGGACGAAGGCGTCACCCATCTGTGCGGCGCGCCCATCGTCATGTCGACGGTGCTCAACGCGCCCGAGGAGGACAAGCGCGACCTTGCCGGGCGCATCGTCGAGTTCTTCACCGCCGCCGCCCCGCCGCCCGAGGCCGTGCTTGCGGCGATGAAGGAGGCCGGCTTCAACGTCACCCATCTCTACGGCCTGACCGAGGTCTACGGCCCCGCCGTCGTCAATGACTGGAAGCGCGAGTGGGATGCCCGCACCCCGGCCGAGCAGGCGGCGCTGAAGGCGCGCCAGGGCGTGCGCTATGTGGCGCTGGAGGATCTCGCGGTGCTCGATCCCCAGACCATGCAACCCGTTCCCGCCGACGGCGAGACCCTCGGCGAGGTGATGTTCCGCGGCAATGTGGTGATGAAGGGCTATCTCAAGAACCCGGCCGCGACGGCGGAGGCCTTTGCCGGCGGCTGGTTCCATTCCGGCGATCTCGGCGTCATGCATGAGGACGGCTATATCCAGCTCAAGGACCGGTCCAAGGACATCATCATCTCCGGCGGCGAGAACATCTCCTCAATCGAGGTGGAGGACGTGCTGTTCAAGCATCCCGAGGTGATGGCCGCCGCCGTGGTCGCACGGCCGGACGAGAAATGGGGCGAGACCCCTTGCGCCTTTGTCGAGCTGCGCCCCGGCGCGCAGGTGACGGCGGAGGAGATCGTCGAGTTCTGCCGCCAGCGACTCGCCCGCTACAAGGTGCCCCGCCATGTGGTCTTCACCGAACTGCCGAAGACCTCGACCGGCAAGATCCAGAAATTCGTGCTGCGCGAGATGGCGAAGGAGGTGTGAGCACCGCGCTCCGGCCGCAAGCGGCGGGCACGCCTGCGACAGCGCGCCGCCCCGTCGCCTTGCGCGTTTCGGAGTAAGATCTCAACGTTCGAAGACATGAAATAAACGGCGCCCACGGGTGCCGGGGAGCAGGACATGACACATCTTCGCCGCACGTTGGCAGGCCTCACGCTTGCCGCAACCCTGGTCAGCGGGGCCGCGCTGGCACAGCAGGGGATGGGTCAGGGCATGGGGGGCGGCGGCATGGCCACCCGGATGGAAGCCATGGACACCGACGGCAATGGCAGCGTCTCCCTGCAGGAGATGCTGACCCACGCCGAGGACGTCTTCCATGCGATGGACAGCGACGGCGACGGCAAGCTGACCATGGACGAATACATGGCGCTCCGGATGGGTTCCCAGCAGGGCGGCAACACCGCGATGCAGGCACGCCGGCAGGAGGAGAAGGAGGCGCGCTTTGCGCCCATGGACACGAACGGCGACGGGACGCTGAGCCTCGACGAGTTCCTGTCCGGCGCCAAGGCCCGTTTCGGCCTCGCCGATGAAAATGGCGACGGCGAACTGGCCCGGCCCGAGTGGCGCGCCTTGCACTTCTGAGGCGTGTTTGGGGCCGCCCACCTGCGCGCCGACAGGTCCGTGCGCCATGACACCACGACAGTCTGGGTCCCGAAAACACAGAAGCCGCGGCAAGGCCGCGGCTTCTGCTGTGGTCGAAGGGGCCTTGCGGCCCCTTCCCGTGTCAATGCAGGATCTTCAGTGCAGGGTAGAGCCGGAGCGAAGCCGCTCGATCTGGTCCTTGAGCTGAAGTTTCTGGCGCTTCAGGCTGGCGATCTCCAGCGAGTCCGTGCTCGGATGGCGCATCGCCTCTTCCAGTTTTCGCTCAAGATCCGAGTGACGTTTCTTCAACTCGACCAGATGCGACTGAAGGGACATGGATAACCTCCTTGCCTATTCGCGTTTGACGACATCAGTGTGACACAGCCTGCAAGCCCTGTCGAACGCTTCCGAAGGTCCTTGCCCCGATTGCGCGATTGCCGTTAGCGCAGGGTTTACGGAGCGTTTTCTCCGGCGGATCCGCCCGTCCGCGGCCCTCCGGCCGCCGCCTGCGACACCCTGTCCACGGCCGCCGCGCGTCGCCGCGATGTTCAACGGGTCTACCGCCCGGGCCGCCATCGCGGTATCCTGTCGGCGGAAGCGTTTTGGCCTTCGGGAGGACCCTGTCCGAGCGTTCCGGGGCGTTGAAGATGATCGGCTTTGCGAAGGTCGGGCGGTCCGCCTTGCACCTTCCGCCGGTCGGGTGGGCGTTTGCGCCGAAAGTCTGGAGTAGAGGCATGGATGCGGGCATGGACGGCGACTTCGACGACAAGACGGTGCGCATCGAGCTGGCGCGCCTGCGCCAGGAACACCGGGACCTCGACATGGCCATCGGCGCCATGGTGGAGACCGGCCGAGCCGACGCGCTGCAGCTTCAGCGCCTGAAGAAGAAGAAGCTCGCGCTCAAGGACCGCATCACCACGCTGGAAGACCGCCTGCTTCCCGACATCATCGCCTGACCGGCCCTGACGGCTCTCCGGCGCCGTGCCGCAAGGCCCTTGCGCGCCGCCCGGCTCTGCCTATAGTGCGGGGCCTTCCGGCACGGCCGGCAACAGCAACCTCAGGCAGGGGCGCGCATGGGCGAGGCAAATCCGCAAGTGGCCATCATCATGGGCAGTCAGTCCGACTGGCCGACCATGAAACATGCGGCCGACACGCTGGCGGCGCTCGGCGTCTCGCATGAGGCGCGCATCGTCTCGGCCCACCGCACCCCCCAGCGGCTCTACGATTTTGCGACCGGCGCCCGCGAGGCCGGCTTCAAGGTGGTGATCGCCGGCGCGGGCGGCGCCGCCCATCTGCCCGGCATGACCGCCTCGATGACGCCGCTTCCCGTCTTCGGCGTGCCGATCGAGTCCCGCACGCTGAAGGGCGAGGACAGCCTGCTGTCCATCGTCCAGATGCCGGCCGGCATTCCGGTCGGCACCCTTGCCATCGGCAAGGCCGGCGCGGTCAACGCCGCCCTGCTCGCCGCCGCCGTGCTGGCCCTCACGGACACCGCCCTCGCCGCTCGGCTCGACGACTGGCGCCGGCGCCAATGCGAGGCGGTCGCCGAGCACCCGTCCGACGACGCTTGACCAGGAAGGGCACGGGCAGATGATGAAGACCGGCGACCGGCCGTTGCTGCCGGGAGATACGATCGGCATTCTCGGCGGCGGCCAGCTCGGTCGCATGATCGCCCTTGCCGCCGCCCCGCTCGGCCTCAAGACCCATATCTTCTGTCCCGATCCGGCGAGCCCCGCCTTCGAGGTCGCCCAGACCCACACCATCGCCGGCTATGACGATGTTGCCGCGCTCGACATCTTCGCCGCCTCGGTCGATGTCGTTACCTACGAGTTCGAGAACGTCCCCGGCCCGACCGCCAGCCATCTGGCCGCCCGCGTGCCGGTGCGCCCGGGACCGCGCGCCCTTGCGGTCTCGCAGGACCGGCTGGAGGAAAAGAGCTTCCTGCAGACCGCCGGCATTCCCGTCGCCGGCTTCTGGCGTGTCGACAGCGACGAGGAGGCGGTCGCCGCGCTGCATGAGGCCGGTGGCAAAGGCATCCTCAAGACCCGGCGCCTCGGCTATGACGGCAAGGGCCAGATCCTGCTGCGCTCGGCGGCGGAGGCGCGCGACGCCTTCGCCCGGCTCGGCCGCCACGCCGCCATCATGGAAGCCTTCGTGCCCTTCGAGCGGGAGGTCTCGGTGATCGCCGCGCGCGGCCTCGACGGCACCTTGCGCGCCTATGACGTCGCCGAGAACGTCCACCGCGACCATATCCTCAAGACCTCGACCGTGCCGGCGGCCCTTGCCCCCGAACTGGCGGCCGAGGCCCGCCGCATGGCGGAGACGATCTGCGAGCGGCTCGACTATGTCGGCGTCATCGGCGTCGAGATGTTCGTGCTGCCGGAGGGCGCAGGGGGCCCGCGCCTCGTCGTCAACGAGATCGCCCCGCGCGTGCACAATTCCGGCCACTGGACCCAGGACGCCTGCCAGGTCTCGCAGTTCGAGCAGCATGTGCGCGCCGTCGCCGGCTGGCCGCTCGGCAGCGCCGAGCGCCATTCCGACGTGGTCATGGAGAACCTGATCGGCGAGGAGGCGGACCGCTGGGCCGACATCCTCAGCGAGGCCGGCGCCTCGCTGCATCTCTACGGCAAGACGGAGAGCCGGCCGGGCCGCAAGATGGGCCATGTCAACCGCATCCGCCCGCTCAAGGCCTGAGCGGGCGCCCCGGACCGGATCACCGCAGAGCAGAACGCCTCAGATCAGGCCACCTCAGATCAGCCCGATCCGCTCGCGCAGCGCGAAGCGCCACATGACAAGCACGGCGACGAAGGCAAGGCCCGCCGCCAGCCCGATCCAGATGCCGATGCCGCCGAAGCCGAGCGGGAAGCCGAGCACATAGGCGCCGACCATGCCGACGCCCCAATAGCCGGCCACCGCCATGATCATCGGCACCTTGGTGTCCGACAGGCCGCGCAACAGGCTGCCGCCGATCACCTGCGCCCCGTCGAAGACCTGGAACAGCGCCGCCACCGCCAGGAAACTGACGCCGATGGCATGGACGCTTGCCGCATCCGGATTGCCGAAGTCGAGGAACAGGCCGACCAGCGTCTCGGGGATCAGCAGGAAGACGATGGCACTCGTGCCCATGAAGGCCATGCCGAGGTTGAAGCCGGTCCAGCCGGCCCGCCCGACCGCCTTGCGGTCGCCGCGCCCGGCCGCCAGGCCGATGCGGATCATCGCCGCCTGGCCGATGCCGATCGGCACCATGAAGGCGATCGAGGCGAACTGGGTGGCGATCCCGTGCGCCGCAAGGTCGATGGTGCCGATCCAGCCCATCATCACCGACGTGCCGGAAAACAGCGCCACCTCGACCAGGAGCGTCACCGCGATCGGCCAGCCGAGCTTGACGATCTCCAGGAGCTTCGGCCAGTCCGACCGCCAGATCCGCCCGAACACGCCATAGCGCCGCAGATGCGGCTGGCGCAGCACATAGGCCACCAGCAGCAGGAAGGTCACCGTCGAGGTGATCACCGAGCCGATCGCGGCGCCGACCAGTTCCAGCCGCGGAAACCCGAAATGGCCGAAGATCAGCACATAGTTGACCATGGCGTTGAGCACCGCTCCGGCCACCGTCGCCCACAGGACCGCCTGGGCCCGCTCCATCACGGTGATGAAGTTTCTCAGCGCCATCGTCAGCAGCGACGGCACCAGGGTGACCATCATCACCTGGGCATAGCCGCCGGCCAGCGCCGCCACCTGCGGCTCCTGGCCGAGCGCCAGCAGCAGATCCTCGGTGTGCCACATCACCAGCAGCGCCGGGATCGAATAGAGCGCGACGAACCAGAAGCCCATCCGCACCGCCCGCCGCAGCTCGCGCACCTTGCGCTCGCCGCGGGCCCGCGCCGCCAGCGGGATCACCGCCTGCAGCACGCCCATGCCGAACAGCCAGAGCACGATATAGAGGTTGAAGGCCAGCACCACCGCCGCCAGCTCGGTGGCGCCGAGCCAGCCGATCATCAGCACATCCGTGGTATTGACGGCCATCTGCGCCAGTTGCGCCCCGGCGATCGGGGTGCCGAGCGCCAGGGTCGGCAGGATATCGCCGCGCCAAAGGGCGGAAAGCCGGCCGGCCGGCCGGGCCGTGGAGGGATCGGTCATCCCCTGAACTCCGGGAGTGCCCGGAGCTCACACCGGTGCGCACAGGCCGCGAGGGCCTGAAGAGAGCGCAACCAGGTCCCGCACGGGCAAAGGACATGGACACCGGACGCCGCGCAGGGCGAAAATCCGCGCCGGCAGCCGGACCTCTTCCTAGTTCCTCGCTACAATCCTGTCCAGAAAAACCGGCCGCCCGCTTTTGCCTCCGCCACGCTGAAACCCTGTGCCGAACCGGGTCGGGATTCCCCACTGTGCAGCCGCAAAACATGGCTCGGAACCGGTGAATGCGGGTGGACAAGCCCGGTTGCCTCTGCTAACACAACGCCCTGACTGGCGACGCGAGGGCGGCGCGGCCTTGTCTTTGTGCAAGTGGCAGCCCCTTCCCGGATGGCGACCGGTTTCGGTGGTGATCCGACTTCGCTTCCGCATCACATTGAAATTGCTCCGCACAGGGTGCAGGTCCGCATCCCGTGCAAACACGATGGGAAAAGACGCGTGCAGGTTCTGGTCCGCGACAACAATGTCGATCAGGCGCTCAAGGCGCTTAAGAAGAAAATGCAGCGCGAAGGCATCTTTCGCGAGATGAAGCTTCGCGGCCACTACGAAAAGCCGTCCGAGAAGAAGGCCCGTGAAAAGGCCGAGGCCGTTCGCCGCGCCCGCAAGCTGGCGCGCAAGCGGGCCCAGCGCGAAGGCCTGCTGCCGAGCAAGGCTCCCCGCCGCTAAAAGTACGGCCCGGCGCGGACCAGTGTTTCGCGCCACGTCCAGCCGACACCCCAGGTTCTTTCGCCTCCCTCCCGGGCCGTCACGCCCGGCATGGAGGCGAAGCCGTTTGCATAGGCCCGCGCCGGCCACGGCCGAAGCGGGTCGGTGCCAGTACGGGTCGATGCCAGTATGGGTCGATGCCAATACGGGTCGGTGCCGGCATCGGGGAGGTGCCGCGAGCAGGTTCGGCTCTGGCAATTGGCGGATGTCCCGATGCGGTTCGCCGGGTTTCCGCCCGAATCGCTTGGCATCTTGTCGCCTGGCTTCTTGTCGCCTGGCATCGTCCGGTGGCGGGTGGAACGCGCTGGACGATCGTGCCATTGTCCGTCGCGATGGTGTCCGTCGCGATAAAGGCCGGTGCGACGAAAGGTCTTGGTTGCGGCGGAAGGCCTTGGCGGCTGGTTGCGGGACAGGACAGGATCAACCGAGGTGGTGGGCATTGCGTAAGGCGACGTTTCGATCAGGCCCCCTGCGGGGTGTTCTCCTCTCCGCCGCCCTGCTGGTGGCGGGTTGCCAGGCATCCGGCCTGTCCTCCGGTTTCGAGGTCGACCGTTCCGCCGGCTCCGCCGCGAACATCGATTCCCTCAACGCGGTGATCAAGGCCAACCCGCGCGACGCGGCCGCCTACAACACCCGCGGCATCGCCTATGGCCAGGCCGGGCGCCACAAGGAGGCGATGGCGGATTTCGACACGGCCCTGCAACTGTCACCGGACTCGTTCCAGGCCTATGCCAACCGCGCGCTGGTCCACCGCCGCTTGGGCAACCTCAACGCCGCCGTCAACGATTACAGCGCCGCCCTCCGGATCAAGCCGGACTATGACCTTGCCCTTGTCGGGCGCGGCAATTCCTACCGCGAGATGGGCCGCGACGATCTCGCCCTTGCCGATTTCGACGCGGCGATCCGCCGCGATTCGAGCAATGCCCGCGCCTTTCACAATCGCGGCCTCATCCATCAGGCGCGCGGCAGCCATCAGCAGGCCGTCGAGGATTTCGCCATCGCCATCGGCCTCGATCCCAACGCGGCCGAGCCCTATATCGCGCGCGGCATCTCTTATCTCGCGCTGAACGATCCCAAGGCCGCCCTGTCGGACCTGTCCGAGGCGGTCAACCGCGACACGCGCTCCGCCGTCGCCTGGGCCAATCGCGGCTTCGCGCTGGAGACGCTCGGCCAGGCCAGCGACGCGCGCCGGTCCTAC
Source organism: Stappia sp. TSB10P1A (assembly GCF_900185725.1). Classification (GTDB taxonomy): domain Bacteria; phylum Pseudomonadota; class Alphaproteobacteria; order Rhizobiales; family Stappiaceae; genus Stappia. The sequence continues at coordinate 496,626 of NZ_FYAU01000026.1, forward strand.
AGCCGCGCCCTCGGCATCGACGGCTCCAACCAGATCGCCCGCGAGGGCCTCGGCCGGCTCGACCGGGGCGGGTCCGGCGTGGTCACCCGGAGCTGACGCCAGGCCCAGAGCCGTTTCGGAGCCGTTTCGCCGCCGTTTCGGCGCCCCTCTCTTTCTCCCTTTCCGGCGCCCTTCCCGCCGCCGTCCGTGACATCCCCGTGGCTTCCCATCCCCGTGGCTTCCGCCGCAGGGGAGCCCTTTCGTCCTCGTCGCCCTGCCCCCTTCGACGGCAATCCTGAGGGCGGTCCCGCAGGCCCGCGGCACATCGGCCCGTCTCCTCCCGAAACGACAGGCCGCCGGTTCTACCCGGGCCACAAGACGCGAAAGGCCGGCAGCGGATCACCGCTGCCGGCCTTTCCTGTTTCTGCAGGTCTTCAACCGCGGGACCTTGTCCTCAGCGCAGCGACACCACCGGCAGCACGACAATGGCGGGTCCCTCGAACCGGTCGGGACGCGGCATCGCGGCTTCGCGCGCCGAGGCGCCAAAGCGGTTGGCATAGACACGGCCGCCCGGCGCCATCAGCAGTTCCAGCCGCCGCTGGTTGGGATGCTGGAGCTGGGCGAAGGTCCGGGTACGGGTGTTGGTGAGGCCCGAAAGGATTTCGGGAAGCGCGGTCCGGTCGGGAAGCGCGGCAAAGCGCGCCAGCGGATCGCGGATCACCGGCTCCGGCAGGCGTCCGGACACCGAGGCCTGGCGGGTCGCCGGAGCGGGAGCGGCGGCGCGCGACGGCGCCACGGCGGAATTGCCGCCCGATGCGCTCGCGGACGCGGTTGCCGGTGCATAGGCGAGGGTCGCGGCGGTGAGGTCCGCCTGCGGCTTGCGGCCGGGTGCCGCGCCGGTGGCGGCGGCGATGGCCGCAACACCGTCCGTAGGGGCCGGTCGCGGCAGCGCGGCGGCGAGCGCGGTTCCGGTCGCGGCCTCGATCGGGCCCTGGCGCAGTTCCGCCGGCTTGGTGGGCGGCGCGATGGCGGCAACGGTGATCGGGGCCTGTGCCGCCGGCGCCGCATCCTCGCGCGCGGCGACGGCTGCGGGCGTGTCGACGGCCGGCAGGCCACCGGCCAGGCGGCGGGCCTGGTCGTCCAGCGTGCCGCTGCCGCCCCGGCCGGTTGCGGCGGCGAC
>NZ_FYAU01000055.1 GCF_900185725.1 Stappia sp. TSB10P1A
CCCGGGTCGCGCTTCGCTTGCCCGGCGTGACGGTCGAGGGGATGCAAGGCCGTTCCTCCCTCTCAGGACGTCGTCCCGGCCGCGCGCAAGCGCAGAGCCGGGACCCATTGGCGACCTCAGCGGGCGCGAGGCGGGCCGACGGGGCCAGCCACCCTCTCCGCCCGTCAAACCCGGACGCTACGGTGACGGACGACTTTGCGCATACCTCTCCCGGCGTCATCCCGGGCAAGGCGCAGCGCAGAACCGGGAACCACTGGCGCCCTCAGCAGGCGCGAGGCGAGCCGACGGGGCAGCCTGGCTCATGCGCTCCAGCCTCTCCCCGCGTCTTCCCGGACGAGGCCGCAGGCCGAAGATCCGGGACCGGGGAGCCCCGGCGCTCAAGGGGCGTCCGGGGAGCGCACCTCACAGGCCCTCGGCTCTCCGATCCCGCATCTGGCTCACGCTTCGTGCGGGATGACGCGGGGAGGAGTTAAGGGGCTCCCGCAACCGCTCTGGCAACCAATAGACCCCGGGTCGCGCTTCGCTTGCCCGGCGTGACGGTCGAGGGGATGCAAGGCCGTTCCTCCCTCTCAGGACGTCGTCCCGGCCGCGCGCAAGCGCAGAGCCGGGACCCATTGGCAACCTCGGCAGGCAT
>NZ_FYAU01000008.1 GCF_900185725.1 Stappia sp. TSB10P1A
ACTACACGGATCCGGGCGAGACCCAGGTGACCTTCACCAATGGCGCCAGCGCCGGTGATGCCGACAGCTTCTCGATCACCACCCAGGCCAATCCGGCGTCGAACTCGACCACCCGCCAGAAGCTGGTGTCGCAGTTCAACGGCATCCTCAGCGAGATCGACAAGCTCGCGCAGGACACCTCGTTCAACGGCATCAACCTGATCAACTCCTCGTCTTCGAAGCTCACCGTCGCCTTCAACGAGAAGCGCGATGCCGCCAGCAAGTCGGAGCTGATCATCCAGGGTGAGAACCTCACCTCCTCGGGCCTCAACATCACCAAGACCGTCAGCCTCAACGACACTGAGGCGAACCAGGCTCTCGACGAGCTCTCCAAGGCGCTGATCACCCTGCGCGAGGCCGGATCCAAGTTCGGCTCCAGCCTGTCCACGGTGCAGATCCGCAAGGACTTCACCAAGGCCTCGATCAACACCCTGCAGACGGGTGCCGACAACCTGGTGCTGGCCGACACCAACGAGGAAGGTGCCAACCTCCTCGCCCTGCAGACCCGCCAGCAGTTGTCTACCACGGCGCTGTCGCTGTCCTCGCAGGCCGACCAGGCCGTGCTACGTCTCTTCTAAGGTAAATACTAGGCAAACATTTCCTGGCGGCGGGATTCCCGCCGCCTTTTTTGCTTCAGGACACCTTAAAATCTTGCCTGAATCACTTCGTTGTGCGAGTATTCGAACATGGCACTGAAGATCGAACTGCGGCCAAGGGAAAGGTTTATCGTCGGGTCCACCGTGATCACGAACGGGGATCACCGGACGCATATCTTCATCGAGGGCAGCGAACCGATCCTTCGCGAGAAAGACATCTATACGGCGGAAACGGCAAACACCCCCGCCAAACGGATCTATCTTGCTGTGCAGCTCATGTATCTCAACCAGGATATCGAGCGACACAGGAAGGTCTATTTCGACCTGGTGAACGACTTCATTCAGGCGGCACCGAGCACCATCGGCCTGATCGACGCCGTCAACAATGAGATCTTAACCGGTTCTCTCTACGCTGCCTTGCGACGGGCGAAGGAACTGGTCGAGTACGAACGGGAACTGATCGCACATGCACAATCTGGCCACCGCAGCATATCAGCAGACGACGCAATCGACCGTGAGCCCGCGCGAACTGGAAGCCACACTGCTTCTCAAGGCGGCAGCCAGGCTTCAGGCGGTCAAGGATGACTGGGGCACCGAGGGCGGCCCCGTCTCTCTGGACGAGGCGCTGTCCTACAACCGCCGTCTCTGGACGATCCTGGCGACCTCGGTGACGAGCAACGACAACCCGATGCCGCTGGAGATCAAACAGAATCTCGGTTCGCTCGGCGCCTTCATCCTCAAGCACACGCTTGATGTGATGACAAATCCGAGCCCGGAGCGGCTGACGACGCTGATCCAGATCAACCGGAACATCGCCCAAGGCCTGCGCGGCACCTGACCGGCGCCGCCTTTGCAAGATCCCTTCGAGAACGCCGGCCTTGGGCCGGCGTTTTTCGTACTGGGCAGGCGGGTGGCCGTATGGCCCGCATCGGACCAAAGCGCCGAGATGCTGACCCGTCGCGCCTTGAAATTGCTCAGGCGCCGCACGGGCTTGGCTAGAGCCAAGCACACCGACAGTTGGTATCAGACGTCAGGCCACGAGCAGAAACCCCGGCGAACCGTGTTCGCCGGGGTTTCTGCAGGTAGGTTGAAGCGACGACCCAGAAAAGCGCCGCCGACCCGATCAGCCGGCGGTCCCGTTACAGGTACTTCGACAGCGACAGTTGCAGCATGATGCTGGTTGCCTGGTAGCTCACTTCCAGATTGGTCCGCAAGGTCAGGAGCTTGGCTGCCACCTCCTCCCGATTGACCCCTTCGATCCCGTCGACGATCAACTGGAGCGCGCCCTCTTCGACCCGGTGCCGCTCCTTGGCATCCGCCACCGTCCGCTGGACCGCCGCGAATTCCATATGGTTCTTGCGGATGCCCGACGCATCCGCGCCATTCGGCGTCAGCACCGCGTTGGAGCGATCAGCCATCGCCTGATAGAAGCGCTGGTTCTCGGGCTGGGACGGCGAGAAGTCGGAGGCGACAAAGGCCGCGAGAGCTTGCACCACCTGGCGATAGCCGTCTTCGTTGGCGCGGGCGCCGTACCCGACCGTCAGATTCTCGTCGATCGTCGCCTTCATGTCCGCCCGCGGACTGCCGGGGGAATTGTCGCCGACATACCAGGCGACCGTATCGGGCGTGCCGTCGCGCAGGGACGTTGCCGTCGCGAAGTCGCCCGCATTCGGAACCACCCGCGCCTGCGGCAGGTAGCCGGGCGGCACCGGAGACTTCGGCGCGGTGTCGAAGAACGCATCGGAGGCACGCATGGTCGAAGCCGCCTTGAGTTCCGTGCCGGCCAGCGTCTGCAACGCAGTGTCCAGCGCGGCCTTGAAGTTCTCCGCCGTGTCGGCGGGGGTCGCCCCGCGCTGGAAGGTGAACTCCGGGTCCTGGGATGCTCCCTGGACGCCGATCGTGATTTCCGTCTGTGTCCCATCGGGCAGATTGACGAAAACCCGGATACCCTCGCCGGGTTCCGGCTGTCCGGTGAAGTCGACCTCCAGCGACGCCGGCGGTCCCGCCGTCTGTGTGACGGAGGCATTGCTGAGGCCGGACGAGACGTTGTCGATCTTGAAACCGAACGGGTGGTCACCGTCCTCGGCAAAGGTCACCTGGCTGCCGACCACCGCAGTCGTGGTCCGCCCGTTGCCGAGCGCACCGAGATCCGCCTGATTGTACTCGCTGATCACCGTCTGCAAGCCGGCATAGTTGCCGTTGCCCGCGAGAATGAAGTCGAGACTCTGTACCGGCAGCGTGTCGGCCGTCTTGCCGGAGAACAGGTAGCGGCCGCCCACATCGGTGTTGAGATGCGCCATGAACTCGCGCAACGCGATCTCCGCCGACGTCTGGCTGGAGGTGCGGCCGTTGGAGAACAGCTCGAAATTGTTGCGATCTGTCGTGGCCTTGGCTTCGATGCGGATCGCCTCCAGGCGCCCGCTGGTCTTGTCGAGAGCATCCAGCCGCAAGCCGGCGATCTGGATGGTCTGCCGATAGACCCCGACGGACGAGAGCTGCTGGCGGATCGACAGGTTGAGCACCCGCTCGGATCCCAGCCCGCCATAGGTTTCCGCCTTGAGGCCGGTGCCGAGCTGGCGCTGCAGGTCATCCATCTGCGAGCGCAGGGCCGTCAGGTAACTGACCTGCCGAGGCAGCGTAAAGCTGTTGCTGTACGGATTGATCGCCATGGCTCTCGCTAGCTCCGCATCAGGATATCGAAGAGTTCTCTCACCACCTGCATCACCCGCGCATTGGCCGCATAGGCATTCTGCAGGGTGACGAGATGCGCCAGTTCCTGGTCGACATCGACCTTGGAACTGTCGTCAAGACGTGTCTTCAGGTTCTGGGTTACCACCTGCTGGCCGGCCAGAGCCGCTTTCGCCTGGGCGGAACGCCCGCTTTGATGCGAGACGCTGGCGGTGACGAAGTCGGCGATGGAGCCCTTGAAGACGGAGCTGCTGCCGCCGATCCGGGTGCCCGGCGAGAAGGCCGTCGACGTCCCCTTCAGCTTGTCGAGGATCGCCTGCGGCCGTGTCGCATCGCCGGTGGCGACCCCGGGCGCATACTCGACGAGCAGCGCCGGGTCGTTCAGGATCTCCTGCGACACACGGATGCGCGAGGCGAAGCCGGTGGTGTTGGGTCGCCCGTCCGCAATCCCCGTGAACGCGCTGCCATTGTCGTCGACGAAGAGCGAGAACGCATCGCCAAAGGCCGAGGAACTCCCGGCGGTTTCCAGGGCGCTGAGCCGCTCGATACGAACGCTTCCCGGTGCCGTGCTCTCCAGCCGAAGGGTCGAGCCGCCCGGAGCGGAGGCTGCGAAGGTGCCCGCACCGATCCGCGGATCGGCGTCGAGAGCCGCCTGGATATTGGCGGCGATGGTGGTGTAGTCGCCGCTGGAGAAATCGACAGCCAGGAAGATGTCGTTGGAATCGTTGGTTGCCGTCAGGGCCGGCGGGGTCGGACCATCGCTGCGATAGATGGTGACCGACTTGGTTCGCCCGGTGGCGAGATCCTTGTACTCGAAGCTGAGACTGTCGCCCGGCTGCAGGTTGGCAAGATCGACCTCGTAGCCGGTCTGAACGCCGGCATCGATATGAGGCGTTCCCTGCTGCTCGTGCGTGGAGAAGGCGCGGGCGACGGCTGCGGCGATCTCGTCGAGCTGGGTCTGGGCATGCACCAGCGCCTCGTCGCGCATGTTGATGAGGCCGGCAATCGACCCGCTGCGCAACGTCCGTGTCGAAAGCAGGTCGATCTGACTGCCCTCGGAATTCTCCAGGACCAGCGTTCCAACGCCCCGCAGGTCGCCATCCATCGAATAGAGCGCGTTGGAATTGACGCTGCCGCGGGCATCGAACTTCAGCTTCATCACGTCGACATCGTAGAGCAGCGTGCCGCCACCCATGTGGATGCGGACGCCGCCTTGCTCCGTCGGCTTGACCGTGATGTCGATATATCCCGCAAGTTCCTCCAGCATCGTGTCGCGCTTGTCCATCAAGCCGACGGGGGCAGACCCGTCCTGCGAGGAAGCGACGATCTGGCGGTCGAGCTGCTGAATGTCCGCTAGAAGCGCATTGACCCGGTCGACCTGGTCGGCGATCTGGTACTCGACCTCCTGCCGCATCGACTGGATGTCGTTGGACATCGAGTTCAGCTTGCCCGCCAGTTGCTCCGCCATGCGCAGGACTTCGAGCCGGTTGGAATAGTCCTCCGGCCCCGAGACAAGGTTCGACATCGATGCCAGGAAGGCATTGTAGGAGTTCGACAGCGAGCCGGCATCGCCGATCGTCCCGAACAGGGTGTCGATCCGCGCCAGATATTGCTGCGAGACCGAGGCGTAGTTGTATTCCGCCAGCGAGGTGCGGTACTGGCTCTGGACCGCCACATCCAGGTATCGGCGCATGCTGTCGACATTGAGGCCGGTGATCCGGCCGTTGCCGTCATAGGCCGCCGAGGCGCTGATCGACTTGCGCGTGTAGCCGACAGTGTCGGCATTGGCGATGTTGCTCGCTGTCACATCGAGCTGGCGCTGGTTGTAGCCAAGCCCGATCAAAGCGGTATTGAGAGCGCTGCTCAGTCCCATGGCCTCACCCGGCGTTGGCCTCTCGGCGTCGCAAGGACCGGCTGGCGCAAAGACGCCAGCCGGCCGAATTCAGGCCCGCGTCAGCGGATCATGTTGATCGCTTCCTTCAGCATCTGGTCGCTGGAGCTGACGATGCGGGTATTGGCCGAATAGGCCTGCTGCGTGATGATCAGCTTGGAGAACTCGTCGGCGATGTCGGTATTGGACGCCTCCAGCCGCTTGCCGATGATCTTGCCGTTCGCCCCGGCGATCGGCTCGCCCGATTCCGGCGTCACCTCGAAGGCGCCGCCGCTGACGCGCTCCAGCCAGGCCTCGCCCGAGAACGTGACCAGCGAGATCTCGTAGAGTTCGCGGGTCCGGCCGTTGGAGTAGGAGGCGACCAGGCGGCCGGCTTCGGAAACCGTGACGCCGGTCAGGTCGCCGGCGGGATAGCCGTTCTGGATCAGCTTGGAGATCTTCGCGCTGCCGTTGCTGTCGGCGAACTGGGTCAGCGCATTGGTGCCGAAGCTGAGCGTGACATTGCCGACCGGCTGCCCGTCGACATTGAGGCCGGTCATCGTCATCGTATCGTTGGCCGGCAGCGTCATGCGGCCGTTGGCGCCGAACTGGGCATCGGAGACCTTGACCCACTTGTCATCGGTGCCGGTCGCCTGGGAATCCGCGAGATAGTAGAGCGACCAGGTGTCCGGCTGGGTGCCATCGTCCTCGAACGTCTTGGCCCAGCGCATCTGCACGTTCACCGGCGTGCCGTTGGCGTTGTAGACGGTGATGGCCTCGCCGGCGATCGAACTGTTGAGGAACGTGACCTCGTCATCGGCGGAAATGGAGTTGGCGCCGACCACATGGGTGGCGGGCGCGCCGTCCGGCGCCACGCCGGTGGAGGCCTTGGTCAGGGAGCTGTCGAGCGTATCCGATCCGCCGGCCAGCTTGGTGCTGGTCTGCGGCGTGGTCGGCAGGTTGCCCTCGTAGTTGATGCGGTCGGTCACCACCGCCGGGATCACCGAGGTATCGATGGTGATGATCGAGGGAACCGAACCGGAGACGTTCTTGGTCACCGGATCGATCGGCTGCCCCATCAGGTAGTAGCCGGCGCCGTTGACCAGGCGCCCCTCCTTGTCGACCTCGAAGTCGCCGCGGCGGGTGTAAAGGTCGTTGCCGGTGAAAATGGAGCGGCCGTCGACTTCGCCGGCCCGGCTCTGCACGACGAAATAGCCGCTGCCGTTGATGCCCATATAGGTGTCGACCTGGCTCTGCTGCAGGTCGCCCTGAATGCCGTTGGTCGCCCGCGACGTCGCCGAGACCGTGCCGGCCAACTGGTTGGGCTGCGCGCCCTTGCCGCCGCCGACCAGATCGGAGAACGACGTATCGAGCCGCTTGTAGCCGACGGTCGCCGAGTTGGCGATGTTACCCGAGATGTTCTCCAGCGCACGAGCCTGCGCGGAAAGGCCGGACACGGCCGCGTTCAATGCACCAAAAACACCCATGTGAACCTCCAGAACGGATCGGATGGCGTGGCGAGGCCCGTCGAACGGACCACGCTCTTGCCTCCCGAGTTCGCAAGTGTCGTGCCAGTTCCGGAAAACTCCGCAACTCATTGAAAGAAAAGGAAACAGGCATTTGAAGAGGACAGGCGCCGGGGTCTGGCCGGCAGCTTTGTCCTCCCTGCCCGGCAAGTCCTGCCGGGCAGGGTCGGCAACCGGGCAGCTCTTGCGCAGCACCGTCCCGCCCCATACTGTGCCGCGCATTGGGATCGTTCTGACGGGAAGACACATGCGTTTTGAAGGCACGTCCGGCTATGTCGCCACCGAGGATCTGCGGATTGCCGTCAATGCGGCGATCGCACTGCAGAGGCCGCTGCTGGTGAAAGGCGAGCCGGGCACCGGAAAAACCGTGCTGGCACAGGAGATCGCCGCAGCGCTCGGGGCGAACCTCATCGAATGGCACATCAAGTCGACGACCAAGGCCCAGCAGGGTCTTTACGAGTACGATGCCGTCTCGCGCCTGCGCGACAGCCAGCTCGGCGATGACCGGGTCCACGACATCGCCAACTACATCCGCAAGGGACGGCTGTGGGAGGCCTTCACCGCCGACACCCGTCCGGTGCTGCTGATCGACGAGATCGACAAGGCGGATATCGAGTTCCCCAACGACCTTCTGCGCGAACTCGACCGCATGGAGTTCCACGTCTACGAGACCGGCGAGACCATCAGCGCCCGCCAGCGTCCGGTGGTCATCATCACCTCGAACAACGAGAAGGAACTGCCCGACGCGTTCCTGCGGCGCTGCTTCTTCCACTACATCACCTTCCCCGACGCCCAGACCATGTCGGACATCGTCGATGTGCACTTCCCCGGCCTGAAGCAGGAGCTGCTGCGCGAGGCGCTGAAAGTGTTCTATGACCTGCGCGAAACGCCGGGCCTGAAGAAGAAGCCCTCCACCTCGGAACTGCTCGACTGGATCAAGCTGCTGCTGAGCGAGGACATCGACGCGGCAACGCTGCGCGAGCGCGACGGGCGCAAGCTGATCCCGCCGCTGCACGGCGCCCTGCTGAAGAACGAACAGGACGTGCAACTGTTCGAGAAGCTCGCCTTTCTCAGCCGGCGCGACGGACGCTGACCCGATGGCGCGCCGGCAGGTCCCGCTTGCCGCTTCGCTCTTCGCCCTGCTGCTCCTGACGGCGGCCTGGTCGGCCCCGGCCATGGCCCAGGACAAGGGCACGGATGCGGGCTGGACCAACGTGATCAACGGCATGCGGCACTTCACCGGCCTCGTCTGTCCGGACAAGCTGGCATCGCTCAACCGCACCCGCGTGCTCTCCGGTTCGGCCGACCGGCATGCCGGCTGCGTCTATCAGAATGCCGAAGGCATCTCGGCGGTGCTGCGGACCCATCCCTCCGGCGCCGGCGAGCAGGCGGCGCGCGCATTCCGCGACCGCTTCCACGCCGCCGGTTTCAAAACGGCGGAGATGACCGGCGCGGCCGCCAGCGGCATCTCCTTCCTGACCGGCGCGCGCGGCGGCAAGGAGCGATGCGAGACGCTGTGGCGCTTGCGGAACGGCAGCGCCGATTTCACCCTGTGGATCGCCTACTCGCTCCCGGACGAAACCGGCGAAATCGGCGCGCTGGTGGCAGCCTTCGCCCGGCTGCTCGCCTCGCGCTAGAGCCCTTTCGGCCACGCTGAACGGCACAGAGACAGCGGCGACATGGATTTTCCGGACGCGCGGCGGCCGGCTTGCGGTTAGACTTGCCTGCATCGTTCACTGACGGGAGCCACTGCCGCCATGCTGCGCCTGCTGTTGCTGAGACATGCGAAATCGGACTGGGGCCAGCCGGGCCTGTCCGACTTCCAGCGCCCGCTCAACGAGCGGGGACGGCAGGCCGCCCCGGAGGTCGGGGCCCATATGGCCCGGCACGGGCTGCAGCCGGCGCGCATCCTGTGTTCCAGCGCGCAGCGCACCCGCGAGACGCTGGCCGCCCTGCTGCCCGCCTTCACCGGCGAGGCGGACATCCACGTCACCAGGGCTCTCTATGACCAGTCCGAGTTCGGCTATCTCGGGCTCATCCGCAGCCTCGGCGGCGCCGCCCGCAGCCTGCTCGTCGTCGGCCACAATCCGGCGACCCAGGACACCGCCCTGTCGCTGATCGGCGCCGGCAATCCGGCCCTGCGCGAGGCGATCGGCGCGAAATATCCAACGGCGGCGCTCGCCGTGATCGACTTCGACGCGTCCGCCTGGTCCGCCGTCGAACCCGGCTCCGGCCGGGTCGTCGCCTATTGCCTGCCGCGACACCTGTCCGGGACCAGCTCCCTGTCCGCGCTGCCGGAGGCAGCCAATGACGGTGTGCCGGCCACAGACCGCTGAACCGGCCTTGCGCTTGCAACGCAAGGGCCGCTTCCCCACATGGGCTGGCGGAGACACACCGTGACGCGACGCAGCTTCCTCACCCGCGTGACCGACGAGGTCCGCTATTCCATCGAGAACATCGCCGAGACCGCGTCGACGCTGGGAACGCCGACGCTGCGGCTCGGGGTGACCGGCCTGTCGCGCGCCGGCAAGACGGTGTTCATCACCGCGCTGGTGCACAACCTGATCCATGGCGGCCGGCTGCCGCTGTTCGAGGCCGCCGCCGGCGGGCGGATCGCCCGCGCCTATCTGGAGCCGCAGCCGGACGACAACGTGCCGCGCTTCGATGTCGAGGCGCATGTCGACACGCTGTTGAAGGAACGGATCTGGCCGCAATCGACGCGGCAGGTCTCGGAACTGCGGCTGACCATCGAATTCGACTCCGCGCATTTCCTGTCGCGGGCGCTCGGCCGCGGCAAGCTGCATCTCGACATCGTCGACTATCCGGGCGAATGGCTGCTCGACCTGCCGCTGCTGGAAAAGGACTTCCGCACGTTTTCCGCTGAGGCCCTGGCCCGTGCCAGGGAGCCGGGGCGCGAGGCGGTCGCAGCCCCCTATCTCGAAATCCTTGCCGAGACCGATCCGGCCGCGGAGGCCGACGAGCCGCAGGCCCGGCGCCTTGCCGCCGCCTATACCGACTATCTGCGCGCCTGCCGCGAGGACGAGCGGGCGCTCTCCATGCTGCCGCCCGGCCGCTTCCTGATGCCGGGCGACCTGGAGGGCTCGCCCGCCCTCACCTTCGCCCCGCTCGACCTTGCCGGCCATGACGGCCCGCTCAAGCCCGGCTCGCTGGGCGCGATGATGGAACGCCGCTATGAGGCCTACAAGAAGCATGTGGTGCGGCCGTTCTTCCGCGACCACTTCGCCCGCCTCGACCGCCAGATCGTGCTGGTCGACGCGCTCAACGCGCTGAATGCCGGGCCCGCCGCGCTGGCCGACCTGGAGGCCGCGCTGGCCGAGATCCTCTCGGCCTTCCGGCCCGGCAAGGTGGCGCGGATCTTCTCGATCTTCGCCCGGCGCATCGACCGGATCCTGTTCGCCGCGACCAAGGCCGACCATCTCAACCGCGCCGATCACGACCGGCTGGAAGCGATCCTGCGCCGCCTCGTCGGGCGGGCGATCGAGCGCGCCGAATATGGCGGGGCCGAAGTGGACGTGCTGGCGCTCGCCGCAATCCGCGCAACGCGCGAGGCGAGCCTCACCCATCACGGCGAGACGATGCCGGCGATCCTCGGCACGCCGCTCACCGGCGAGCGCGTCAACGGCGAGACCTATGACGGACGCACGGAAATCGCGCTGTTTCCCGGCGACCTGCCCGACGATCCGGACGTGCTGTTCGCCGCCGACGCGCCGGCCTCCTCGGTGCGCTTCGTGCGGTTCCGCCCGCCCGAGCTCCAGGTGACCGCCGAGGGCGTCAAGCTGTCGCTGCCGCATATCCGTCTCGACCGCGCCCTGCAGTTCCTCATCGGAGACCGGCTGGCATGACCTCGAGAGACGACGGCCTGCGGCGGGACCGCAAACCGGCCGCCTTCCGCCTGGACGACGCCCGCGTGCGCATGAGCGCGGAGGACGACGTGCAGCCGACCCTGTCCGGCGAGGCGCGGATCGTGCCGACCCGCGAGGGCGAGATCGCCGGGCTGCCGGCGCCCGAGCGCAAGGCCGGCATCCGCTGGGGCCGCTGGTTCGCCATCGGCCTCGGCGGCCTGGTGTCGCTGGCGGTGGGGCTGTCGGTCGACGCGCTGATCCGCGACCTGTTCTCGCGCACCGACTGGCTCGGCTGGCTCGGCATCGGCCTTGCCGCGCTGGCGGCGCTCGGCGCCCTCGGCCTGATCCTGCGCGAAATCGTCGGGCTCCTGCGCCTGCGCCGCATCGACGCCCTGCGCCGGACCTTCGCAGAGTCGGCGGAAACCGACGACCAGGACAAGGCCCGCGCGGGCCTGCGCGAGCTCGTCGCGCTCTATGGCGAGCGCCCGGAAACCGCCCGCGGGCGCAATGCCTTGAGCGGCCATATGCGCGAGATCATCGACGGCCGCGACCTCGTCGTCCTGGCCGAGCGGGACCTGCTGAAGGAGCTGGACGCGCGCGCCGTGCGCATCGTCAAGGACAGCGTCAAGCGGGTGTCCGTCGTCACCGCGATCTCGCCGCGCGCCGCCCTCGACCTTGCCATCGTGCTGATCGAGAACCTGCGGATCATGCGCCGCCTCGCCGCGCTCTATGGCGGCCGTCCCGGCCTTCTCGGCTTCCTGCGGCTCGCCCGCCATGTCGGTGCGCATCTGGCGATGACCGGCGGCATGGCGGCCGGGGACAGTCTCGTGTCGCAACTGCTCGGCCACGGCCTTGCCGCGCGGCTCTCCGCCCGCCTCGGCGAGGGCGTCGTCAACGGGCTGCTGACCGCCCGCGTCGGCATCGCCGCCATCGAGGTCTGCCGCCCCGTCCCCTTCATCGGCAAGCCGGGGCCGGGCGTCTCCGACGTGATGGGCGAGCTGTTCCGCGCCGACCCGGAAGCCAAGGCCTTGCTGGAAAAGGCGGACGCGCAGGCGAAGGACGCCCGCCCCTGATCCGGCCGCCAGCCAAACGCCGGCTCGACAAGCGCCCGCGTTCTCCCTAACCTTCGCCCATGTTCCTGACCTTCCTGACCAATCTGCGCGCCGCCGGCCTGCCCGTCTCCTTGCGGGAATATCTGACGCTGCTGGAAGCGCTGAAGGCCGACCTCGCCGACAAGAGCGTGGAGGATTTCTATTACCTCTCGCGCACCTGCCTGGTGAAGGACGAGGCCAATCTCGACCGCTTCGACCGGGTGTTCGGCCAGACCTTCAACGGCCTGGAGCTCGGCGGCGGCGGCGACGGCACGCAGGCGCGCGAGCTGCCGGAGGAGTGGCTGCGCAAGCTCGCCGAAAAGCACCTGACGGAGGAGGAAAAGGCGCAGATCGAGGCGCTCGGCGGCTTCGACAAGCTGATGGAGACGCTGCGCGAGCGCCTCAAGGAGCAGCAGGGGCGGCATCAGGGCGGCAGCAAGTGGATCGGCACGGCCGGCACCTCGCCCTTCGGCGCCTATGGCTACAACCCGGAAGGGGTGCGCATCGGCCAGGCGGAAAGCCGCCATCGGCGGGCGGGGAAAGTGTGGGACAAGCGCGCCTTCCGCGACCTCGACGGCACGGTGGAACTGGGCACCCGCAACATCAAGGTCGCCCTCAAGCGGCTGCGCCGCTTCGCCCGCCAGGGCGCCCATGACGAGCTCGATCTCGACGACACGATCCGCGCCACCGCCCATCGCGGCCTGCTCGACATCCGGATGCGGCCCGAGCGGCGCAACGCCGTGAAAGTGCTGCTGTTTTTCGACATCGGCGGGTCGATGGACGACCATATCCGGGTCTGCGAGGAACTGTTCTCGGCCGCGCGCTCCGAGTTCAAGGTGATGGAGTATTTCTACTTCCACAATTGCCCGTATGAATTCGTCTGGAAAAACAACGCGCGCCGCCATTCCGAGCGCATCCCGACCTTCGATGTGCTGCACAAGTACGGCCCCGACTACAAGCTGATCTTCGTCGGCGATGCCTCGATGAGCCCCTACGAGATCGCCTATGCCGGCGGCTCGGTGGAGCACTGGAACGAGGAGGCCGGCTCGGTCTGGGTCGAGAGGCTCGCCGGCCACTACGCGCGCAGCGTCTGGCTCAACCCGGTCGCCGAACGGCACTGGGGCTACACCCATTCGATCCAGATGATCCGGGAACTGATGGGCGGGCGCCACTATCCGCTGACGCTGAACGGGCTCGAAGCGGCGATGAAGGAACTGTCGCGCTAGCGAAGCGGGGATAGGCGCCGAACTCTCCCCGGCTGAGCCGCGCAAGGCGGCCGGCTTGTCCCCGTTTTCGCGTTGAAACCGCCCTGAACGGGTAATCCCCGGCCCGAAGCGCTCTCCCCGCACCGTCCCCGCCGGGATCCGTCAGGCGCCGCCGGTCTCCGCGATCCTCTCCCCCGCCTGTCCCCGCGCGAGAGAGAGCGCGAAATTGCGCGAGATTGCGAAAATCGTCGCAAATTTCGAGACTCGGACATCAAATCCGTCTCAATTCGCCGCAAACCGGCGCAAATTTCGAGAAATCGGCGATTTTCGCCAAGGCACGCCGGGGATAGGCTTCGCCGCCGCTGAAACCAGCACCGGCGGGACGCGGAAGCGGCTCGCCGGGCGCACTGTCAGTCGCCGAAGTAACGGCCGGGCGTGACGCCGAAGGACTTCTTGAACGAGGCGACGAAGGCGCTCGGCCCCTCATAGCCGAGCCGGTCGGCGACCTCGCCGACGGAGAGGCCCTGCGACAGCCACTCGACCGCCTTCATCAGCTTGGCCTGCCGCCGCCAGGCGCGGAAGGAGAGCCCCGTCTCAGCCGGAAAATGCCGCTCGAAGGAGCGCAGCGACAGGTTGGCCCGCGCCGCAAGGTCGCTGGCCGAAAGCTCGGCGGCCGGATCGTCGATCAGCGGGCGGATCGCCTCGCGCAGGCGCGGCTCCTCCGGGATCGGCAGATGCAGCGGCGCGACGCGCGAGGCGGCGATCTGGTCGACCAGCACGGCCGTCAGCCGCCCGGTCGGGCTGTCCGGGTCATAATCCGGCGGAGAAGACATGAAGGCGAGGATCAGCTCCTTGAGCAAGGGCGTCACCTGCACCACGAAGGGCGTTTCCGGCATCGCCGGCAGGCCGTCGGGCCGCATGTAGAGAAAGCGGACGTCGGTCTCGGTGTGATAGGTGGAATGGTGGACGATGCCGGGCGGGATGAAGATCGCCCGCTCCGGCGGCACGACGAAGCTGCCGCCCTGCGTCACCACGGTCACCGACCCGCGCAGGATATGGAAGAGCTGGGCCCGCTCGTGCATGTGCGGCCTGGTCACGGCGCCGGGCCGTTCGGTGCCGATGAAGGAGATGATCGGGTCCGGATGGTCCTCCGGAAACTTGTTGAGGCGCAGCGGATGGATCACGGGATCACCGATATCGGAAGGCCAGGCCCCAGCATACAGAGCGCGCACCGCCCGCGCCACGCCTGAGAGGGCGAACGGCACCGGCGTTTTCGGTCCCGGCCAGTGGAAATGCAAAAATAAAAACCCGAATGATCTGCAAAAATATTTCAGATAATAAAATAGAAACCCGGAAAAACGTGCTACACTACGATCATCGTCATGATTGGAACTCAATTCGGCATCATGATGAATTCCGCAATTCAAGAGTCGCCCGAATTCAAGAGATATCCGAATTCAAGTTGCCCGAATTCAAGTTGCCCGGCAGAAATCGATAGCCACCGGGCTCGCCGCAGCGGCACCACCAGACAACAGCACGACGACCGTTCCCGGATCGCCTGGCCCCGGATCGCCTGGCCCCGGATCGCCTGGCCCGACCCGGAAGATGCCGGGCCTCCATTCCAGGCCGTGAAGGTCGACACCATGACCACGCGCACCACGCCAACCGGCGTCCGTTTCCAGGGCTCCTTATCTGTTGTCCGGCGTCGTCGAGCCGCAGCCGCCGGGCGACGACCAGGTCGACCGGGAAGAGGCGTTGATCGGGGGCCTGTCCTGGATCGCCCGGAGACGGGTCGGCACCTTCATTCACCTGCCGGCAATCGGCGTGCGGGCAGCGATCCGGCAGTTGGTGCCGATCGACCCGGCCGAGACAGATGCCGTGACCGAAAAGGAAACTCGGAGATGACAGCAACACTCTTCACCCGGCGCAGAGCCGGTCCGCCCGCCGCCGAACAGGGGCCGCACCTGCTAAGGGTCGGACAGGACGTCCGCCTCAGGACCCTACGGGGCAGGCAGGCGAGCAAGGGCGATATCTACCGCATCACCGGCGTGATGCCCGTGGAGGCCGGCGCTCCCCAATACCGCATCCGCAACGCCGAAGAGAACCACGAGCGGGTGGCGATGCAGGATGAACTGGAGCCGCTCGACACGTCCGGCTCCGGCGCCCAGGCGAGCTTGATGGAAAGGACGTTTGGACATGGCCAAGGGACAAAAGCGTAGCACCCGGGAAATCCGCAAGCCCAAGCAGGCGAAGACGGAGGCGAAACCGGAGATCCCCTTCGCCAACCGGGTCAAGCTCTCCACCATGGAGGCCGCCCCGCGCCAGAAGGGCAAGGGCTGACGATCGGGCGGCCTGCCTGCGGAAAGCGGCACTTTCAAAGGCTACCGAAGAAGGCGCGGCGGAATGCCTCTCCTTGCGTCTTCCCGCGTCTTCCCGGACAAGCATCGCGAGATCCGGGAACCATTGGCACCCTCGGCAGGCATGAGGTGTGAAAGCCCCTCCCCGGCGTCGTGCCGGACGAGGCCGAAGGCCGATGATCCGGGAGCCATTGGCACCCTCAGCCGGCGTGGGACGGGAGGGGCGGCCGTCGTGCCGTCCTCTTCGCGCCTACCTCTGTCTTCGTCATTCCGGCCAAGCGAAGCGCGAGCCGGAACCGGGGAGCCACGGCGGTTGCGGGTTCGTTCGAGAGCGCACCCCATAGGCTCTCGGCTCTCCGATCCCGCATCTGCGCTTCGCTCCGTGCGGGATGACGAAAGGCGGGGGCGGAGCGCGGGAGGACGCGGGGCGGGAGCGCATCGCCACCTTCCCGGCTGTCACGCCTGCGCAGGCAGGCGTCCAGTATCCGCTGGTGGTCGTGGTGACACCTCGGTGGAGACTTGCGCAAGGCAGCGCCGAACCCCAAGCCGCCCGACCTGTGGTTACTGGTTCCCGGTCTCCGGCTGCGCCGGAACCGGGATGACAACCTGTGGGTGGGGTTCGCGCGGGCGCGTCGTCGCCACCGCTCTGGCAACGAATAGCCCCCGGCTCTCCGGCTGCGCCTGCGGCCGGGGTGACCTCGGAGGGTGGGTCGACGGCGGTCGGATGATCACCGAAGGGCGAAGGCACGGCCGTGCCCCTCTCTCAGGACGTCGTCCCGGGCAAGCGAAGCGCGACCCGGGAACCATTGGCACCCTCAGCCGGCGTGGGACGGGAGGGGCGGCCGTCGTGCCGTCCTCTTCGCGCCTACCTCTCTCTTCGTCATTCCGGCCAAGCGAAGCGCGAGCCGGAACCGGGGAGCCACGGCGGTTGCGGGTTCGTTCGAGAGCGCACCCCATAGGCTCTCGGCTCTCCGATCCCGGCTCTGCGGCCGGGATGACGCTGGGAGAGAGCGGTGCGGGATGACGCGAGGAGGGGGCGGAGCGAAGCTAGCCGCCACCGGCGTTTGTGGTGGGATTGGGGAGCGCCGTCGAGAGGGCCTCAGCGCGCCTTTCTGGCCTGGCCGGGCGGCGTTCCGACAACGCGCTTGTAGGCGCGGCTGAAGGCGGCCTGCGACTGATAGCCGAGACGATGGGCGACCTCCTCGACCGGCAGCCGGTCGCGGGTCAGCCACTGCGCGGCAAGACGCATCCGCAGGGCGGCGACATAGCGCAGCGGCGTGGTGCCGGTGGCGGCGGCGAACCGCTCGGCGAAGACCGAGCGCGAACTGCCCATCGTCGCGGCCATGTCCACAAGGGTCCAGTTGCGCCCCGGATCGCGGTGCAGCGCCGCCAGCACCCGGCCGAGGCGCGCATCGCGCAAGGCCGCGACCCAGCCGGTGGCATCGCCGCAGCCGCACTCGACCCAGGTGCGGATGACCGAGACGGCAACGACCTCGGCGAGCCGCGCCAGGATGCTGGCCGACCCCGCCCGGTCCCCCGTCATCTCGCGCTCCATCGCATCGAGCAGCGGCCGCACCTCCGGCTGCTGGCCCGTCGGCGCGCTGACGAGGAGAAATTCCGGCATCAGCTCGATCAGGGGATGCAGCGTGTCGAGCTCCAGTTGCATCCGGGCGGTGAAGATCAGCACGTCGCGGGAGCGGCATTGCTGCTCCTCCAGCGCGTCGACCCGGCAGATGCCCGGGCATAGCGGGACGGCCTCATAACTGTCGAACGGCCGGATATCGACCCCCGGTCCCGAGACGATGGCATGCGCGCCGCCGCGCGGCAGCAGCACCGCATCGCCGCAGGAAATCGGCATCCTCTCGCCGGACGGCGTCCTGAGCACCGCGGCGCCATGCGCGACGAAGTGGAACCAGGCTTCCCGCGCCTCGGCAAAGCCGATGCCAAAGGGCGCGGAAAACCGCAGCCTGCTGTAGCTGGCGCCGCGCAGCCGCATGCCCATCAGCAATTCGCTGACGGGATCGGGGAGCGGCGATTGTTGAATTCCGGACGATCGGTCAAGCATGGCGGAAATTCTGGCATGGATCGTCTGGGAAATCCAGCCATCTTAGGGACAACTCTCTGACCACGGGTGGATCCCACAGATGACTGACAGACATACCGCTGCCGGTGCGCCGGCCGCCTCCATGGCGCCCGCCTGGGCCGCCGTCTTTTCCATGAGCCTCGGCGTCTTCGGCCTGGTCGGCGCCGAATTCCTGCCCGCCAGCCTGCTGACCCCGATGGCTGCCGATCTCGGCATCACCGAGGGCCTTGCCGGCCAGGCGGTCACCGCCACGGCGGCAATGGGCGTGGTCGCCAGCCTGACCGTCGCCGCCCTCACCCACCGCATCGACCGGAAGCTGGTGCTGATCGGCTTCTCCCTGCTGCTGATCGTCTCCAACCTGATCGTTGCCTTTGCCGGCAGTGTCGAGGTGCTGCTGGCGGGCCGGCTGCTGCTCGGCGCCGCGCTCGGCGGCTTCTGGTCGCTCTCAACTGCCGTCGTCATGCGCCTGGTGCCGGAAGCGAGCGTGCCCAAGGCGCTGTCGATCATGGTCTCCGGCGTCTCGGCGGCGACGATCTTCGCCGCCCCGGTCGGCAGCTATCTCGGCGATCTGGTCGGCTGGCGCCTGGTCTTCGCCGGGGCCGCCGGACTGGCGGTCGTGGTGCTGGCGGTGCAACTGGCGACCCTCCCCGCCCTGCCGCCGCGCGGCCGCTCGCGGCTCTCGACCCTGGCCGTGCTGATGTCGCGCCGGCACATCGCCCTCGCCATGCTGGCCGTGCTGATGGTCTTCGCCGGGCATATGTCGCTGTTCACCTATATCCGCCCGTTCCTCGAGACCATCACCGGGATCGGCGTCACCGCCATCTCCGCGACGCTGCTGGCCTTCGGCATCGCCTGCTTCGCCGGCAACTATCTCGGCAGCCTGCTGGTCGCCCGCTCGCTGCGCCTGACGCTGGCGCTCGCGCCGCTCGCCATTGCCACCCTGGCCTTCCTGCTCACCAATCTCGGCGCCAGCTTCCCCTCGGCGCTCGCGATCATCACGCTGTGGGGCCTGGCCTTCGGCACGGTGCCGGTCGCCTGGTCGGCCTGGATCTCGCGGGCCGTCGCGGACGAGGCGGAAAGCGCCGGCGGGCTGCTGGTCGCGGCGATCAACCTCGCCATTGCCGCCGGCGCCGCCGTCGGCGGCCTGGTGCTGGACCTCAGCGGCGTCACCAGCGTGTTTCTGACCAGCGGCTCGGTGCTGGTGCTGGCGAGCCTGACCGTGCTGGCCGGGGTCCAGACCGGCCGGGCACCGGCGCGGGCCTAACGTCAGGATCTGAGCCCCCGCTTCCCCGCTCCGCTCCCGCCGCATACCCTTGCGGCGGGAGCCTTCTGGCGTCTCGGAAACATAAATTGACAAAATAGCGATAACACGCAACGCGCGGCTCGGGTTAGAGAAGACCAACGAGGCTGGGCGGTTCCAGCCCCTTCCTTCCGGAGCGGCCCGCTCCCTTGCGACGCGCCGCCCCGTCCCCCACCCCTGTTGCGGATCCAGGCAATGTCCGAACGTGTTTCCTCAAGACCGGCCGAGCCGGTTCCCGCCTTCGCCGCCGCCGAGGCCGGCGCTGCCCTGCCCGGCTCGCGCCCCGCCGGCGGTGCGCCGACCGGCACCGGCTGGCGCTCCCCCCTCGTGCTGCTGATGATCATGGCGGCGGCGATGCAACTGTCCTTCGCCGCCTGGTGGAACCTCATGAACAATTTCGCCGTTCATGAACTCGGCTTCACGGGGCGCGAGATCGGCATCCAGCAGTCGATCCGCGAGATTCCCGGCCTGCTCGCCTTCACCGCGATCTACCTGCTGCTGTTCATGCGCGAACAGACGCTGGCCTATCTGTCGCTGGCGCTGCTCGGCATCGGCGTCGCCGCCACCGGCTACTTCCCGACGATCTGGGGCTTCTACCTGACCACGCTCGTGATGTCGGTGGGCTTCCACTACTACGAGACGATGAACCAGTCGCTGTCGCTGCAATGGCTGCCCAAGGAGCGGGCCGCCGCCGGCATGGGCAAGATCCTGTCGATCGGCGCCGCCGCCCAGCTCGTCGCCTACGGCCTGATCTTCTTCGCCTGGCAGTCCCTCGAACTCAGCTTCACCACGGTGTTCCTCGTCGCCGGCCTGCTGACGCTGGTGGTCCTCGCCTTCCTCGTCATCGCCTTCCCGCAGTTTCGCGAAGGCGTGCCGCAGCGCAAGAAGATCGTCCTGCGCAAGCGCTACTGGCTGTATTACGCCCTGACCTTCATGGGCGGCGCGCGGCGGCAGATCTTCACCGTCTTCGCCGGCTTCCTGATGGTCGAGCGCTTCGGCTACGACGTCCACGAGGTCGCGGCGCTCTTCCTGGTCAACGGCGCGGTGAACATGCTGCTGGCGCCGAAGATCGGCGCCTGGATCGGCAAGGTCGGCGAGAAGACGGCGCTGACGGTGGAATATATCGGACTGATCGGCGTCTTCGCGACCTATGCCTTCGTCAACAACGCCTATCTGGCCGGCGCGCTCTATGTGATCGATCACGCCTTCTTCGCGATCGCCATCGCCATGAAGACCTATTTCCAGAAGATCGCCGATCCGGCCGACATCGCGCCGACCGCCGGCGTCGCCTTCACCATCAACCACATCGCGGCGGTGTTCATCCCGGCGCTGTTCGGCCTGGTCTGGCTGATCTCGCCGGCCGCCGTGTTCCTGACCGGCGCGGCCATGGCCTGCGTCAGCCTGACCCTGTCGCGGCTGGTGCCGGACGCCCCGCGCGAGGGCAACGAGGTGGTGTTCTTCTGGCGCAAGCCGGTGGCCGCTGCCGCGGAATAAGGCGGGGACCGCCGATCGACACTCTCGACGGCCGGGCCAGATGCCCGGCCGTTTCGTTTCGCAAGGGGTGTTTGCCCGGACGTTTTGTTGCAAAGGCGCCGCCGCCTGCGACAGGGTGATCTGGCGGCCGGCAAATGCGCAAGTTCTGTCAGGCGGCATCCTGTAGCACTCGTCCCTGCACCAACCGGGATCGGACAGACATGCAACGCCCCTCGACCGGCCTCGACTACGCCCAGCGCATCGCCCGCGTGGTCGACCACATCGCCCGTCATCTCGATGCGCCGCTGGATGTGGCGAGACTGGCGGAGATCGCCTGCTTCTCTCCCTTCCACTTCCACCGGATCTACCGGACCCAGACCGGCGAGACCATCGCCCAGACGGTCAGGCGCTATCGCCTGCACCGGGCAGCGGCGGACCTGGTGGGGGAAGCGTTGCCCGTGCCCCGCATCGCGCGGCGCGCCGGCTACGCAAGCACGGAGGCCTTCACACGGGCATTCGCCGCCCATTACGGCACTCCGCCGGCGGCCTTCCGCGCCCTGCCCCGCGACCCGGTGCTGTGCTACCAGACGCAACAGGGAGACGAGACAATCATGGAAAATCTTCAGGTCCGGATCGAGGACATGGACACGCTGCGCCTTGCCGGCATCCCCCATAAGGGACCCTATATCGAGATCGGCAGCACCTTCGAGAAGACCTTCGCCTTCGCCGGCGGGGCAGGCCTGCTCGGCCCCTCGATGCGGATGATCGGACTGTATTACGACGACCCGAATTCGGTGCCCGCGCGGGACATGAGGTCGTTTGCCGCCGTCACCCTGCCGGATGGTTTTGCGGGCGACCTGCCCGCGGGCCTGGAGCTGCGGGAGATGCCGGCCGGACGCTACGCCGTGACCCTTCACAAGGGCCCCTATGCGGACCTGCATGTGACCTGGGACAGGCTGTTCTCGGCCTGGCTGCCGCAGAGCGGCGAGGAACCGGACGACAGGCCGACGATGGAGGAATATCTCAACAATCCCCGCGAGACGGCGCAGGCGGACCTGCTCACGGCCGTCTGCCTGCCGCTGAAGGGCTGAACCGGGAAGATCGCAGGGCAGGACGGGCCGGGCGCGAAAGCCCCCGGCCCTTTCGTCAGGCCTGGCGCTCGGGAATGCGGACGACGAGGCCGTCCATCGCCTCGCTCACCTTGATCTGGCAGGACAGGCGCGAGGTCGGCTGGACGTCATAGGCGAAGTCCAGCATGTCCTCTTCCATCGGCTCGGGCGAGCCGGTGACCCCGGTCCAGCTCTCGTCGACATAGACATGACAGGTGGCGCAGGCGCAGGCGCCGCCGCATTCGGCCTCGATGCCGGAGACCATGTTCTTGATGGCGTTCTCCATCACGGTCGAACCGACAGGGGCATCCACGACGGTTTCGGCACCGTCGGCGGCGATATAGGTGATCTTCGGCATGGGCGGCAGGTCTCGGCGCTGGAACGGCACGGGAAGTCTCTCGCTCCCGACATAACCAATCGCGCCGAAACGTCAAGCATCCTGCCGCAGATGCGCGGGGCGCGGGCTCAGCCGCGCAGGATGTCCTCGATGAAGACGCCCGCCGCCGCAACCGCCGCGCCGACATCGGCAAGGTCGGCGGACAGGCCGGCATCCAGCGCTTCCTGCTGGCGCTCGACCGAGCGGGCGACCTGCCAGGCGCCGATCCCGCGCGCCGAGCCGAGCAGGGTGTGCAGCAGCCGTGCGAGCGCCGCCTCGTCGCCCGCCTCGCCGCCCGTCTCGCTCATGCGCTCCAGCAGCATGCGCGACTGCAGCACGAAGAGGCGCAGCACCTCGCGCTCGAGATCGCGATTGCCGAGCGTGTGGCGCGCGAGATGGACCAGATCGACCGGAGCGTCGAGAGCGGCGTCTGGGGAGACGTTGGGGGAGACGTCGGGGGAGGCGCCGGTTTCGGCGCTCCCGGCGGCGGTTACCCTCTTCGCGCCGCCTCCGGCGGTGTCAACGCGTCGTGCTGTTGCCTGCATGGCGGACCCTCTCGTTGGAGCCCCCCCTTTCGGAGCCCCGTTCCTCGGCCGCGAGACCGGACGCGGTCGCGCGGTGCCCGTCTGGCAGGATCGTTAAAACTGACGAAAACGAGGTTAAGCATGCCGGAGATTTCCACCGCCCCGGCCAACAAAGTGAATCTTTGGTTAACGCAGTGAAACGCTTTTTCCCCAGGCGGCGAAACTCATCGGCCGATGAGGCCCGCCGCGCCCCTGCCCGCCGACAGGCCGCCGCCGGCGGCGAACCGGCGCGCGAGGCGGGCGAGAGCTAGCCGGAGCGGCCCGCCAGCACGGCGGCGCGGCCGGCCTCCGTCAGCCGGCAAACCAGCCAGTCGGGCTTGATCGGGTTGGAAAACCAAGGCTCTGCCCATCCCGCCGCCAGGCAGGCGCGGATGGTCGCCTCCGGCACCCGGCGCCCGTCCTGATCGAACAGCGGCAGCTTGCCGCCGGCCTGACCCAGCCCGCGCGCGAGCCAGGCGGCCTGCACGGCGGAGGGCCCGCGCGCGGTCTTGCGCGCCCCCTGTTTGCCCCTCGCGCCGCCCTTGGAAGAGGCGCCGCCGTTCCCGTTCGATGCACCGCTCATGCCCCTCATCTCCTTGTCATGACTCTGCAAATTGTTGTTCGCCTCGGCAGATTGTGTCATTAGCTTTAGATGTGCGGCAAGTTTGGGAGAGCTGCGCCAGACGACCAGAGGCCGGTCGCAGGCGCAAATGCAATGCCTCCCTTCGACGCGATTCCGGCTGATCGCCGAATCCGTCATGCCGTACAAGGTCTTGCGGCGCCGCGTTTAGCGCCGCGGCACCCGATGTGTAACGAGTACGGACGCGAGGCAAACGAGATATGGCAAATCCCCCGAAGGCGAAGGATCCCGCCGAGGCTGCCCTGTCGGCTGTCGAGGAAGCGCTGAAGATCGATTTCGGCGACCTGGACGACGGCGGCAAGGCGAGCGGGTCCGAGACCGCGAGCGCGGGACCGGCAAGCAGCGAACGCATCAGCGAGCGTTCCGGCGACATCGCCGCGACATCGGCCGCCTCCGACAGTCAGCGCGCGTCGGGCCGGCGCGGGCGCGGCGGCGGACGGCCGACCTCGGCCGCCAATGACGACCGCCGCACCATCGGCAATCTCATCTATGCCCTGCAGCGCCGGCCGAGCTCGGCGCCCTTCTGGTTCGCCCTCGCCCTCAGCATCGTCTGGGTGGCGGTCGGCTGGTGGCTCGCCTCGGCCACCTTCAGCACCGAACTGTCCAGCCTCCAGAGCGCCGGCGACATCGCGTCCTCGCCCTCGCTCATCCTGCTGGCCGTCGCGGTCGCCGTGCCCGTGCTGTTCTTCTGGGCGATGGCGCTGATGATCTTCCGCGCGCAGGAAATGCGCATCGTCGCCCGCGGCATGACCGAGGTCGCCCTGCGCCTCGCCGAGCCGGAGGACGTCGCCAAGGAGTCCATTCTCAGCGTCGGCCAGGCGATCCGCCGCGAAGTCGCCGCGATGGGCGACGGCATCGAACGCGCGATCGCCCGCGCCAGCGAGCTGGAAGTCCTCGTCCACAACGAGGTTTCCTCGCTGGAGCGCTCCTACAACGACAACGAATTGAAGATCCGCGCGCTGATCGACGAACTGGTCATCCAGCGCGAGGCCGTCGTCTCCAACGCCGACCGGGTGCGCGACAGCATCACCGGCGCGCATGAGAGCCTGGCGGCGCAGTTGCAGGCGACCTCCGAGAGGATCGGCGAGATCACCGACACGGCGACCGACCGCCTCTCCGGCGCCATCGAGGCGCGCGTCAGCGAGTTCAACGCCACCGTCGACGGCCGCGTGCGCGAGATCACCGACACGTTCAGCACCGCCGGCGGCGAGCTGATCGACAACCTCGCCGCGCATGGCGAGAGCTATGTCGCCCGCCTCACCGGCACCGGCGAGACGCTGGTCGACAGCATGAGCCGCACGGGCCGCGAATTCGCCGAAACGCTGGAATCGCGCGGCACGGAGATCAACGACCGCTTCGCCACGACCGCGAACGAGTTCGTCGAGACGCTGTCGCTGCGCGGCGGCGAGATCAACGACCGTCTGGCCGAAACCTCGGCCAACCTGTTCGAGACGCTGGAGAGCCGCGGCACCGAGATCAACGACACGCTGGCGACCACCGGCGCCTCGATCGTCGACACCCTGTCGCTGCGCGGCCACGAGATCACCGAGGCCCTGACCAGCACCGGCCAGACCGTCGGCGAGACCATCACCCAGCGCGGCGAGGAGATCACCGCCAGCCTGTCGCTGACCAGCGGCAAGCTGATCGACACGATCACCACCCGCACCGAGGACCTGCTGTCGACCCTCGACAGCCGCGTCACCGGCCTCGACGCCTCGCTCGCCGAGACCGGCGACCGGGTGGTGGAGAGCATCTCCCTGCGCGGCCAGGAGGTCACCGACACGATCTCCGTCAAGGGCGCCGAGATCGTCGAGACCCTGTCCTCGCGCACCAACGAAGTGGCGGAGATCCTGCGCGGCACCGGCGAGTCCATCGTCGTCGACCTGTCCCTGCGCGGCGGCGAGATCGCCTCCAAGCTGGACGAGACGGCCGGCAGCCTGACCGAGACCATCACCGTGCGCGGCACCGAACTGGCCGACCGCCTCGGCTCCGTCGGCGACAAGATCCACGAGGCGATCGCCGTCAACGGCGAGGCCCTGGACCAGCGGCTGGAGACCCGCAGCCAGGAGATGGCCCGGCTCATCGACGGGCAGACCCGCGCCTTCCGCGCGGCGCTGGACGAGGCCTCCGGCACGCTCGGCACCTCGCTGTCGATGCATACCAGCGACTTCGCCCGGACCCTGTCGGAGACCGGCACGGAACTGGCCCATCTCATCGGCTCGCGCGGCGAGCGCGTCGCCGGCGAGCTGACCGCCATCGGCGACCGCCTCAGCCATATCCTGGACGAGCGCGGCACCAGCCTGCAGAGCGGCCTCGGCAGCCATCTCGACCAGATGGAGCACCTGATCGGCGAGCGCGGCAGCCAGTTGGTCGCCTCCTTCGACCAGCGCACCAGCGAGCTCGGCGAGACCCTCGACGGGCGTATCGAATCGCTCAATTCGACGCTCGACCTGCGCGCCGCCGCCATGGCGGACGCGCTCGACAGCCGCATCCAGGGCTTCGACGAGACCCTGTCGGGCGGCATCGAGCGCCTGTCGACGACGCTGGACGCCCGCACCGGCCAGTTCGAGACCACCCTCAACGAGCGCACCGTCGCCCTGTCGGACCTTCTGGAGGACCGCTCGCAGGCGATCACCCTGCAGCTCTCCGACAAGGTCGACCAGGTCGGCGCGACGCTGGGCGCCCGCGCCGAGGAGATCGGCACCAGCCTGTCGGAGCGCTCGCGCCTGATCGGCGAGGCGATCGAGCAGCACCTCGTCACCTTCGAGGGCTCGATCGGCTCCAAGGTCGAGCAGGCGGCGAACGCCATGTCCGACAAGGCCGAGCACCTGGCCAGCACCATGTCGCTGGGCACCGAGCGCATCGACCAGGCGCTGGATGCCCGTGCCCGCCAGATCAGCGAGACGCTGATCGCCCGCACCCGCGAGATCGCCGCCGCCTTTGTCGACGGCCAGACCGAGATGTCGAAGTCGCTGGACCAGCGCCTCACCGACGCCGGCGCGGTGCTGTCGCGCCAGAGCCAGGAACTCACCGACACGCTGTCCGACCGGATCGCCGAGATCAACGTCTCGCTCGGCTCCAAGGTGTTCGAGGTCGCCGAGACGCTCGACAGCCGCTCGGCCGAACTGGAGCGGATGCTGGCGGAGCGGCTTGCCGCGATCACCGGCACGCTGACCAGCGAGACCGAACGCGCCCGCGAGACCCTGTCCGAGGTCGTCATCGAGGCCGGCGGCACGGTCGACCGCCTGAGCGGCACGCTGTCGGGCGAAAGCAGCAAGCTCAAGGAGATCATCGAGACGACGCTCGATGAGGCGACCACCAAGCTGGAGGGCGAAGGCGCCCGCCTGCGCCAGATCGTCCTCGGCTCCATCGGCGAGGCGCGCGGCGCCCTGCAGAGCGAGAGCGAGAAGGCGGCCGGCGCCATCGTCGCCTCGATGACCGGCGCCACCGACACGCTGTCGGGCGAGGGCGACCGGCTGCGCGACCTGCTGCTCTCGGCGGTCGGCGAAGCCGCCCGTTCGCTGGCGGCGGAAAGCGAGAAGGCCCGCACCCTGTTCGTCGGCACGCTCGGTGAGATGAGCGGCGCGCTTGGCGGCGAAAGCGAGAAGGTCCGCGAGGACCTCACCCGCACGGTCGCCGATGTCGCGAGCACCCTGTCGGCGGAAAGCGAGCAGGCCCGCATGGTGCTGGCCCGCACCGTCGAGGAGATCCGCAACACCGTCTCCGGCGAGGCGGACGGCGTCCGCTCGCAGGTGGCGGGAGCCGTGCGCGCCGCCGCCGACCTCCTGGCCGAGCGCGGCAACGCGGTCGCCGAGGATCTGGTGGCCCGCGCCGATGCGCTCAACCAGGCGCTCGACGAGCGCGCCGGCACGCTGGCCGAGCTTCTCGGCACCGACGGCAACGCCGTCGTCGCCGCGATCGAGGACCGGGCCCAGGCCCTTGCCTCGCGCGTCTCGGAGATCCACGACGCGATCCTGGAGGCGATCACGGTCAAGGGCCGCGACGTCACCGACAACTTCGCCCGCACCGGCCTCGACGCCACCCGCAAGCTGGTGGAAGCCGGCGACGCGCTGGTCGCGACGCTGGACGAGCGCAGCACGTCGGCAGCCGAAGTGCTGACCCGCACCAAGGCGCAGCTCGAAGGCGACATCACCGGTCTGCTCGACCGGCTGACGGAGTCCAACGCCCTGCTCAGCGAGGTCATCGCCAATGCCGGCGACAATCTCGGCAAGGTGGAGACCTCGCTGTCGCGCAGCGCCGGCGCCTTCCGCACCGCGATCGACCGGGCGCTCAGCGAGACCTCGGCCTCGGCCGGCTCGCTGGAGAACCAGACCACGGTGCTCAAGCAGGTCTCGCAGGAGGTCCTCACGGACATTTCCTCGCTGGCCAGCCGCCTGGAAGACCATGGCCGCATGCTCAGCGAGGCAGCCCGCAACCTCGACGAGACCAACCGCGAGGTCGACGCCCGCGTCGGCGAGCGCAAGACCGCGATCGAGGAGGTGGCGGACACGCTGCTCGCCAAGACCGAGGCGGTGGACAGCCTGATGCGGACCTTCTCCAAGCAGCTCGAATCGGCCCTTGCCGGCGCCGACCAGAAGAGCCGCGAGGTGACCAGCATGCTGACGGCGGCCGCCGAGGCGGCAACCGCGGCGGTGACCGAGCAGTTCGAGTCGATGCGCCTGTCGGCGGGCCTGGAAGGCCAGAAGGCCCGCGAGGCCGTACGCGCCGCCCAGGACGACATC
The DNA here is from genome assembly GCF_900185725.1 of Stappia sp. TSB10P1A. Taxonomy (GTDB): domain Bacteria; phylum Pseudomonadota; class Alphaproteobacteria; order Rhizobiales; family Stappiaceae; genus Stappia. The sequence goes on from NZ_FYAU01000008.1 coordinate 27,522, forward strand.
GTCGCCGAAATGTCGAAGACCCTGTCGGACGCCTCCGAGCGCTTCACCGAGGCGACCAGCCGCATGCGCGACGTCGCCCGCGAGGTGCACCGGGAGCTGGAGAAGACCCGCGCCGAACTCAAGCGCGGCATTCTCGACCTGCCGGAAGAGGCGGAGCAGTCGGCCTCGGCCCTGCGCAAGATCGTCAGCGAACAGGTGCGCGCGCTCACCGAACTGTCGGAGATCGTCGCCCGCCAGTCGAACGTGCTCGACACCTCGCGCGCCGGCGAACGCACGGCAACGGCGACGCTCGCCACTGTCGCGGCGGCCGCGGCCCCTGCCCGCCAGGCGCCGGCCCCCGAGCCGGCCCCGCGCCAGCCGCCGGCGGCTCCCGCCCGCAGCGGCGAGATCCGCGGCGAACTGCGCCGCAAGACCCTGAGCGACTTCGACGCGCCGAAGCCGGCCCAGCCCGAGGCTCCGCGCAGCGGCGGCCAGGGCAAGGGCTGGGTCTCCGACCTGCTGCGCCGGGCCTCGCAGGACGAGGCGCCGGCCGGCAACGAACCGCAGGGCCGCTCGCCGCTGCAGATGGTCGAGTCGCTGAACTCGCTGTCGATCGACATTGCCCGCGCGATCGACCACGAGACCTTCATCGACCTGTGGGACCGCTACAAGCAGGGCGAGAGGCACGTCTTCACGCGCCGCCTCTACACCCTGCAGGGCCAGCAGACCTTCGACGAGATCCGCCAGAAATACGCGCGCGATGCCGAGTTCCGCTCGGCGGTCGACCGCTACCTCGCCGATTTCGAGCAGTTGCTGTCCCAGGTCTCGCGCAACGACCGCGACAACATCATGAGCCAGACCTACCTGACCTCCGACACCGGCAAGGTCTACACCATGCTGGCGCATGCGAGCGGCCGGCTCGACTGAGCCGGCGGGCCAGCGGCCGGCTCGCCCGATGCGGCGGGGCGGCGGCCGGCTCGACTGAGCCGGGGAGGCGGTTCCCCCGCCCTCCCCGCACAGTGCAGATGACACGGCAGACGCGGTCCCTCGGGGCCGCGTTTGTCGTTCGGAAGTGCCTTCGTGAGGCCCTCGGCTCGCCGGTCCCGGCTCGGCGCTGCGCGCCGTCCGGGAGGACGCGGGGAGAGGATTGCGTCCCGGAGGACGCGGGGTTCGCGCGGGCGTGTCCTCGCCGCCGCTCAGGGTGCCAATAGGCCCCGGATCTCGCGATGCTCGTCCGGGGTGACCCCGGGGGACGAGGCGGCCCCTCTCACTCAGGATGTCGTCCCGGCCAAGCGAAGCGCGAGCCGGGAACCAGAGGCACCCTCAGCAGGCATGAGATGGAATGCCTCTCCTTTGCGTCTTCCCGGACGAGGCCGAAGGCCGAAGATCCGGGACCGGGGAGGCACGGCGGCTGCGGGTTCGTCCGCGAGTGCCTTCGTGAGGCCCTCAGCTCGCCGGTCCCGGCTCGGCGCTGCGCGCCGTCCGGGAGGACGCGGGGAGAGGATTGCGTCCCGGAGGACGTGGGGGGCGCGTGGGCGTGTCCCCGCCACCGCTCAGGGTGCCAATAGGCCCCGGATCTCGCGATGCGCGTCCGGGGTGACCCCGGGGGACGAGGCGGCCCCTCTCACTCAGGATGTCGTCCCGGCCAAGCGCAGCGCGAGCCGGGAACCAGAGGCACCCTCAGCAGGCATGAGGTGGAATGCCTCTCCTTTGCGTCTTCCCGGACGAGGCCGAAGGCCGATGATCCGGGACCGGGGAGGCACGGCGGGTGTGGCGTCGTTCGGAAGTGCCTTCGTGAGGCCCTCGGCTCGCCGGTCCCGGCTCGGCGCTGCGCGCCGTCCGGGAGGACGCGGGGAGAGGATTGCGTCCCGGAGGACGTGGGGGGCGCGTGGGCGTGTCCCCGCCGCCGCTCAGGGTGCCAATAGGCCCCGGATCTCGCGATGCTCGTCCGGGGTGACCTTCCGAGGGGGACGCCAGGACGCGCCGCGTCACACGTTGGACAGCACCCAGGCGGAGAGTTCGCCGAGGACATTGTCCGCCGCCGCGTTCATCGCCGCGACGGCATCGCGCACGCTGGTGCTCGCCGCCGGAACCTCGGCCCGGAAGATGCGGCTGGCCTTGGTGCGGCCGTTGCGGTCGTTGACCAGCCGCGCCATCACCTCGACCACCGCCCGGGTCTGGCCGTCGATCTGCAACTGGAAGGACCTCAGGTCCGTCTGCAACTGATAGTCGATCAGCAGCCCCTCGCCCGGCAGGCCGACGCCGCGCAGGCCGCGCGTGTTCTCCAGCGTCTGGACGATCTTGGCCTGGACCACCTTGGGCAGGGTGTCGGTCCAGGCGGCCTTCGGGAAATAGGTGTAGACCGGCCCCCGGTCGACGACGGCGATGGACGAGGTGTCGAGCGCCTGCAGGGCGCGCGGCGCCGCGACCAGCACCTGGATGCCGCCGCCGCGCGCCGACGGCGCGCGTTCGGACACCGCCGGCGCCGTCAGCCCGTAATAGGCATCCGGGGTGCTCGCCGTGCCGCAGCCGCCGAGCAGCAGCGCCATGCCGATCGCCCCGGCGGAAAGAAGGCCCTTGAGGCCGGCCCGTTCACCCACACCCACCCCCAATTTCCATGTCATCGCCGCTGCGCCCCCCCGAAGGTGGGCCTGTCCGGCCCGCCGAAGATCACGCGCTGCGGATCCCGGTTGAGATCGGAGACGGTGCGCTGGATCTCCACCAGCGTGCGGCTGAGCTGGGCCATGGCATTGGAGAAATCGCTCGATCCCCGCACGGTGAACCGCTCCAGCCCGCTGGCGATCGGCCCGACCCGCTCGGCGAGCACGTCGGCGACCTTGCGGATCGAGGCCGCCGCCTGCGTCGCCTCGGCGATCAGGCCTTCGCCGTCGCCCTCGACCATCGCATCGACCTTCTCGACGACGCTCTGGATGCGGGTTCCGGTCTCGTTGAGCTTCGACGCAAGCTCCTGCGCATCGCGCAGGATCTGGTCGATCTCCGGCCCGCGTCCCTTCAGGCTCTGGCTGAACTCGTTGACATTGGCGACCGCCTCGCCCGCCCTGTCGATCGCCGCCGTCACGGTCTCGGTCTTCTCCGCCAGCCCGCCGGAGAACCGCTCGACCGAGGCGACGACGCTGGCGATCTGCTGCGGATCGACGGCGGCCACCACCTTGTCGAGGCGATCGACGGTCTCGACGAGCTGCGTGCCGAGGACGCGCGTATCGGCGAGGACCTGGCGGATATCGTCCTTGCCCTCGGCGACCACCGTGCTGACCTCTTCGAGGTTCTCCATCGTCCGCGCCGAGGAGAGCACCAGCCGGTCGATGTCCGCCGACCGCTCCTGCAGCATCGTGGCGAAGGAGGACGCCCCCTCGACGATCCGCGACACGGCCTCGGGCCGCACCGTCGCGATCACCGCATCGACCTGGGCAAGGCTGTCGGTGAGGCCGGCGGCGAATTTCTGCAGGTCCTGCGCCGCGGTCTCCGCATTGGCGACGAGCCCGCCGAAGCCGTCCGCCGCCTGCGCCGCCTTTGCCGTGACCTCGGCCGCGTCGGTGACGATCTGGGTCACCCGGTCGGGCGGCACGGCATTGACCACCGCGGTGGCGCTGTCGACCAGCCCTTCAAGACGGCCGGACAGGCTCTGCAGGGCCTCGCCGGTGCTGGCGACGCTGGCCATGAACGTGTCGACGCCGTCGGCATTGTTCGCCAGCGCATCCGTGAAGACCCGCGCGTTGACGATGATCTTGTTCACTTCCTCGCGGTTGTCGTTCACCACCCGCTCGAGCGAGGCCAGCGTCGTCTCGGCGCGGCTGAGAATGTCCCTTGCGCCCTCGACGATATCCTCGAAGGCGGAGCGCTCGGCATAGATCACCGGCGGCTCGTCCGCATCGGGATCGAGCAGCAGCGGCGCGCTGGTCGACCCGCCCGACAGGTCGACATAGGCGATGCCCGACAGGGTCTGGAAACCGAGCGTCGCCTTGACGTCCCGGCGCAGCGGCGTCGACGGGCTGACGCGGATCGTCGCGATCACCACGCGCGGGTCCTTGGCGTCGAAGCCGAGCTCGCCGACATCGCCGACCTTGATGCCGTTGAAATTGACCGATCCGCCGACCGACAGGCCGGTCACCGCCCCTTGAAAAATCACCTTCACCGGCACCGCGCGCGGGCCTTCCGCCCGGCTGCCGAGCCAGTAGATGAAAACGAATCCGATGATCAGCGTCGCAAAGACGAAGGCGCCGATGGCAATATAATTCGCGCGGGTTTCCATGCTTTCGCTGTTCCTGCCTATACCCGCCGCAACGCCCGCTCGCCGTTGAAATAAGACTGAACCCAGGCGTTGTCGAATGCCATCAGTTCGGCAACCGTTCCCGCCTTGAGCACCCTCTTTTCTCCTAATACCGCGACGCGGTCGCAAATGGAATGCAGGCTGTCGAGATCGTGCGTGACCATATAGACGGTCAGGCCGAGCGTATCACGAAGCGCGCGCACCAGATCGTCGAAAGCGGCGGCGCCGATCGGGTCCAGCCCCGAGGTCGGCTCGTCGAGAAACACGAGGTCCGGATCGAGCGCCAGCGAGCGGGCAAGGCTCGCCCGCTTGATCATGCCGCCGGAGAGCTCCGAGGGGAACTTGTCCGCCGCGCTGCGCGGCAGGCCGACCATTTCCAGCTTGAGCAGCGCCAGTTCGTCCATCAGCCGCTGCGACATGCGCATGTGCTCGCGCATCGGCACCTGGATGTTCTGGCGCACGGTGAGCGAGGAGAACAGGGCGCCCTGCTGGAACAGCACGCCCCAGCGCCGCTCCACCGCCTGCCGCTCGTCCGGTGAGGCCTTGTCGAGATCGACGCCGAACACCTCGATCGAGCCGGCCCGCTTCGGCGTCAGGCCGAGGATCGCCCGCATCAAGACCGACTTGCCGGTGCCCGATCCGCCGACGAAGCCGAGAATCTCGCGGGTGCGGACATCGAGATCGAGATCCTTCAGCACCACCGTCGAGCCGAAACCGACGGTGACCCCGCGAACCCGCAGGATGATCTCCTGGTCCTGCGGGGACTGATCGTCTGCCTCACGGGGCGAAAGAGCGGTGTCGGAGGACATTCAGATCCCGATCGAGGAAAAGAAGATGGCGAAGAGACCGTCGACGACGATCACCATGAAGATCGCCTTCACCACGGACATCGTCGTGTGATGGCCGAGCGATTCGGCCGAGCCCGAGACCTTCATGCCTTCGACGCAGGCGACGAGGCCGATGATCATGGCCATGAACGGCGCCTTGACGATGCCCACCAGCAGCGTGTCGACGGTCACCGCCTGCTGCATCAGGTTGATGAACACCCGCGGCGCCATGTCGAGATAGAGCCAGGACACCAGCCCGGCGCCGAACAGGGCGGCGAGGTTCGACAGGAAGGTGAGGATCGGCAGGGCCAGGATCAGCGCGAACAGCCGCGGCAGGATCAGCACTTCCGTGACCCGCAGGCCGATGACATGCAGCGCGTCGATTTCCTCGCGCATCTTCATCGAGCCGATCTCGGCGGTGAAGGCCGAGCCGGACCGCCCCGCGACCATGATCGCCGTCAGAATCACGCCGATCTCGCGCAGCACCAGAACGCCGGACAGGTCGACGACATAGACCTCGGCGCCGAACTGGCGCAGATAGAAGCCGCCCTGCTGGGCAATGATCGCCCCGATCAGGAAGCTCATCAGCATGACGATCGGCACCGCGCCGATGCAGGCGCGATCGAACTGGGTGGCGATCGAGACGAGCCGCAGGCAGCGCGGCCGCACCAGCACGCCGGACAGCACGCTGACCAGCGAGCCGACGATGTGCAGAATGGCGAGCGCGTCCCGTCCGATGCCGACGACCTCGCGCCCCGTCGTCTCGAGAACACTGAAGACCGACAATTTGTGCCGCACCGGCGCCCAGGGCGGCGGATGGTGCTGCTCGATCTCGGAGATCAGCGCAGCGAAGGAGGGCCGCACGCCCTGCAGGCTGACGCGCGCGCCGTGGAACTCCAGATCGCCCCGCAGCCTGTGGATGAGCCAGGCTCCGGCCGTGTCGAGCCGGCGAAGCTGGGCAAGGTCGATATGGATCCGCCCCGCCGCGGACACGCCGACGCCGGCCAGCGCCTGTTCCATGGTCTCGCTGTGATGGATCGTCCACGGCCCGGCAAGCACCAGGAGAAGGACGCCGTCCTTCTCCTCGAGCGAGATGCGCGGTATCTCCTGCGCTGCCTCAAGCGTCATGCCAGCCGTCGTCCCGTTCCGTGTCGCCGCCAGCTTGCGCGCTGCGGCAAAGCTGCGCGGCGAACCGTTGATGCCGGGGGCGCGGCCCCGCGCCACTGCGCCCTCTTGCCGAGCCTCCCGACGTCCACGTATACCTTGGCGCCAACGCAAGCGTCCAGCCAACCGGCCCCGAAAGGCGGGAGGCCCCACCTTACCGGCCGCACTTGACCGGCCGCACCATGTCCGGACATCCGTCTATCAGGAGACCATGATGGAAATTGCCCATCCTTACCTGCTGTTCCTTGGCGACGTTCCCGACGCGCTGGCCGCGAAAACCGGGCTCGGCATCGTCGACTGGCGCCGCGACTGGTGCCTGGGCCAGCATCGGCTGGAGGGGTGCAAGGCGGACGCGAAACTGCCGGAGATGTCTCCGCAGGAGGCCGCTGCGGCCGGCGCCCGCACCATGGTCATCGGCGCGGTGAATGCCGGCGGTGTGCTGCCCGCCCATTGGGTGGCCTCGATCGTCGCCGCCCTCGATGCCGGGATGGACGTTGCCAGCGGCCTGCACATGCGCCTGCGCGCCGTCCCGGAGATCCGCGAGGCGGCCGAGCGCAACGGCCGCAAGCTGTTCGACGTGCGCCATTCCGACATCCGCTTCGACACCGGCAAGGGCACCAAGCGCAGCGGCAAGCGGCTGCTGACCGTCGGCACCGACTGCTCGGTCGGCAAGAAATACTGCGCGCTGGCGCTGGAACAGGCGATGCGCGACAAGGGCTTCGATGCCGACTTCCGCGCCACCGGCCAGACCGGCGTGTTCATTTCCGGGCGCGGCGTTTCGCTCGACGCGGTGGTCGCCGACTTCATCTCGGGCGCCGCCGAGTGGATCTCGCCGGCGGCCGACGAGAGCCATTGGGATCTGGTGGAGGGCCAGGGCTCGCTGTTCCATCCCTCCTTCGCCGGCGTCACCCTCGGCCTGCTGCACGGCTCGCAGCCGGACGCCTTCGTCGTCTGCCACGAGCCGACCCGCGGCACCATGCGCGGCGTCAAGACCAAGCTGCCGACGATCCAACAGGTCATCGACATGACCATCGCGCTCGGCAGGCTGACCAACCCGGAGATCCGCTGCGTCGGCATCAGCATCAACACGGTGGCGCTGGACGAGGCGGAGGCGCGCAAGCTGCTCGCCGACACCGAGGCCGAATACGGCCTGCCGGCGACCGACCCCGTCCGCTTCGGCTGCGACACCATCGTCGAGCGGATCGCCGCCGAGTTCGGCCAGCCATGACGGTCGAACTCGTCGTCGCGACGGATAGCTGGCCGATCGAGGGCGGCTTCACCATTTCACGGGGAAGCCGCACCCATGCGAATGTGGTCGTCGTCACGCTGACGCAAGGGGCGCATCGCGGGCGCGGCGAATGCGTTCCCTACGCCCGCTACGGCGAGACCGTCGAGGGGGTGATGGCCGAGATCGAGCGGATGGCGCCCGAGATCGCCCGCGGTCTCGACCGCGCCGGCCTGCAGCAGGCGATGCCGGCGGGCGCGGCGCGCAATGCCGTCGACTGCGCCTTCTGGGACCTTGCCGCCAAGCAGGCCGGCACCAGCGCGGCAGCCCTTGCCGGGCTCGGCCCGCTCGGCCCGGTAACGACGGCCTTCACCATCAGCCTCGGCACGCCGGAGAAGATGGCCGCCGACACGGCGAAGGCGAAGGACCGCCCCTTGCTGAAGATCAAGCTCGGCGGCGAGGGCGACGACGCGCGCATCGCCGCGGTGCGCGCCGCCGCGCCGGACGCGCGGCTGATCGTCGATGCCAACGAGGCCTGGAGCGAGGCGCTGTTCGCCCGCAACATGGAGGCCTGCCGCGCCGCCGGGGTGGAGTTGATCGAGCAGCCGCTGCCCGCCGACGCCGACGCCGCCCTCGCCCACCTGCCGCGCCCGATCCCGGTCTGCGCCGACGAGAGCCTGCACACATCCGCCGACCTCGACCGCCTCGCCCCGCTCTATGATGCGGTGAACATCAAGCTCGACAAGACCGGCGGGCTGACCGAGGCGCTGCGCCTTGCCCGCACGGCGCGGGAGATGAAGTTCAAGGTGATGATCGGCTGCATGCTCGGCACGTCGCTGGCGATGGCGCCGGGCGCGCTGATCGCGCAGGAGGCCGACTATGTCGATCTCGACGCGCCGCTGCTGCTGTCGAAGGACCGGGAGCCGGGCCTCGTCTTCACCGGCAGCCTGATGCACCCGCCCCGCCCCGAGCTGTGGGGCTGACCGTCAAAAGGACCTGACGACCAGCGGGAGTTGGCGATCAGCGGGACGTGACCGTCAAAAGGACCCCCCGATCAGCGGGTCCGGGCGTCCGCGCGCGCGACCACCAGCCCGGCCAGCAGGAAGACGCCGCCGGCCGCGGCAAGCCCCGCCATGGCGACGAAGGCCGGCATCGGCCCCAGCGCATAGAGATAGCCGGCCCCCGCCGAGGCCAGCGCCGTCACCGCGCCGATCACCATCGAGTTGATGCCCTGCGCCGCCCCCGCCCATTGCGGCGGCGCCATCCGCGCGACGAAGGCGACGGCGCCCAGATGCGTGGCGCCGAAGCTGAGCCCATGCAGCAATTGCAGCAGCAGGATCGACAGCGGCGCCTCCGCCAAGGGGAACAGCAGCCAGCGCAGCACCGCCCCGGCAATGCCGATGGCGAGCAGCCCGTTGATGCCGAGGACCGCGCGCACCCGCGCGGAGGCGGCGAACAGCGCGATCTCGGTGATCACCCCGACGCCCCAGAAGATGCCGACGGCGGTGCCCGACAGCCCGGCCTGCGACCAGTGCAGCGCGCTGAAGGCATAATAGGCGGCGTGGCTTCCCTGGGCGCAGCCGGCGGCGAGGATCACCAGCAGGAAGCCGGGCGTGACGAAGGCCCCTTCCCGCAACAGCTCGCCGAGACCGCGCCGGCGCGTGCCGGCGGCAATGGCAGGCGGTGCCTCGTCGTCGACCACCTCGGCAAGGGCAAGATCCGGCGAGGCGATCGACACCGATTCGTTTTCGCTCACCTCGACTCGCGGCAGCGACACGGTGAGCGCAGCAAGGCCTGCGGCGAAGAGGCCGGCGACGATGCCGCCGACGACGACGGTCACGGTCCATTCGCCGATCAGCACCCCGCCGATGACATTGGCGACGATGAAGGAGACCGAGCCCCACAGGCGCATGCGCCCGTAATCGCCCTTGCCCTCGCGCTCGACGCGGGCCGCCAGCGCATCCCCGAGCGGCATCAGCGGCGACCAGGCGATGGAGATGGCGACCAGCAGCAGGGCGCTGGCGAGGAAGCTCTTGGCGACGAAAAAGCCTGAAAACGCAATGGCCGCAATGATGCTGAGCAGGGCGATGGCGCGCCCCGGCGTGCCGAAGCGATCAACGATGGCGCCGATCACCGGGTTGGCGGCAAGCCGCACCACCATCGGCACGGCGAGCAGCGTTCCGATCTCGCCGGCGCTCAGGCCCGAGCTGGCAAGCACCAGCGGGAAGAAGGGAAGGAACAGGCCGAGGCCGAAGAAATAGGCTGCGAAAATGGCCGCAACCCTGGCGCTTAAAGGCATGGGAGGATGTCCGAGATCCGGTTGGACCCGCCTTCTATACCGATTTTAAGGATTTGGCGATTAAGCATGAACGTCGGTCTCCGGGCGAGCCGGCGCCGAGGCGGAACAAGAACACGGAACGACAGTCATGGCTGACACGGGCACGCCGAGCGCGATCCGCGAGAGCGATTACGAAACGCTTCTGACCGCCCTGACGGACACCGATCGCGGCCGCTGGTTCCTGGACGAATACATCCGCCGCAACCAGAAGCCGGAAACCCAGATGGTGCTGGACGCCATCGCCCGCCTGGAAAAGGTGATGGTGCGCGAGCGCACGGTGCCCAGCATCGACCGGATTCGCCTCGACATCGCCGACATGCAGGAAGCGATCGAGCGCACCAAGCGCGAGATCTCCAACATCAAGCATGAGCAGGAAGAGGGCAACCGCTTCATCGAGGCCTCCAACGAGCTCGACGCCATCGTCACCAAGACCGAGAGCGCGACCCAGGAAATCCTCGCCGCCGCCGAAGCGATCCAGGAGACCGCCTGGACGCTGCGCGAGAACGGCGCGGACGAGGCGAGCTGCGACGACATCGACGCCCGCGCGACCGAGATCTTCATGGCCTGCTCGTTCCAGGACCTGACCGGCCAGCGGACGCAGAAGATCGTCCAGGTGCTGCAGTATCTGGAGTCCCGCATCAATCTCATGGTCTCGATCTGGGGCATCGAAGGCAGCCAGGCGGAAGATCCGAAGTTCGTCGAGGACAAGCGCCCGGACGCGCATCTGCTGAACGGACCGCAGCTCGAGGGCAAGGGCGTGTCGCAGGACGCCGTCGACGAGATGTTCGGCGGCGAGGCGAACATGGACTTCGACGGTCTCGAGGCCGGCGCCGATGCGTCCGGCGAAGCGGAAGAGGCCGAGGCCTTCTCCGGCTCCATCGCCTCGGCCGACGAGATCGACGCCCTCTTCGCCTCGGACGCGGCGGAGACCGGCGCCGACGTGTTCGATGCCGCCGACGAGGACGCGGACGGGTCCGGCGACGATACGTCCGCGCCTTCGGCGGGGCTCGATTTCGACGACATCGATTTCGCCGATGCAGACGTTTTCGAGAAGCCCGGCCGGCCGCAGCCGGACATCGCCCCGGTGGACGACTTCGACGATGTCGTGATGGTCGACAGCGAGGAGGCCGCCGCCTGGGATGCCGAGTTCGAAACTCCGGACCCGCAGCCGGCCCGGCCGGCGCCGAAACGGGCGATCCTGGACAGCGGCGAAAGCGACGACCCGCTCGACCGCCTGTCCCCCGGCGAGAAGCAGTCGCTGTTCAGCTAACGGCAGCCCGCCCTTTGTCCTTTGTCCTTCGCCCTTGGACCTGCGGCCGATTGTCTGTATCTCTTCGCTCGGGGGCACATTGTGGCAATGGACGGGGCGCATGATCCGTGACCGGCTGGAGCAACTGGCAAGGACACGCGAGCCTTCGGCGCGCTCCGAACTCGTGCGCCTGCTCAGCGCCCAATATGCCGACAAGCTGGAGCGGGAGCCGACGGAAGCCGAGCGCCAGCTCTTTTCAGGCCTCGTGCTCGACGTCTTCGACCAGCTCGACCATTCCGTGCGCCTCGACATCGTCGTCCGCCTCGCCCGCACGGCCCGCATCACCCAGCCGCTTGCCGACCGCCTGACCGAGGAGCCCTTCGACGTCAGCGAGCCGGTGCTGGAACACTCGCCGGTGGTCAGCGCAGACAAGCTGCTCGAGGTGTCCCGCACGAGGTCGAACCGCCACCGGCTGGCGATCGCCCGCCGCCTCCATGTCCCCAAGGACATCGTCGACACGCTGATCGCCCGCGGCACATTCCCGGTGATCAACGCCCTGCTGCACAATCGCGGCGCCGAATTCGCCGTAAGAGCGCTGCTCGCGATCCTGATTCTCTCGGGCAGCGACCAGCGGCTGCTCTGGGCGCTGGCCCAACGCTGCGCCCTGGACGACGGCTTCCGCGACGACATGCGGATGATCTCGCAGACCGACTGCCCCTTGATGCCGGACGACCTGGAGCGGGCGCTCGATGATCCGCAGCAACTCGGCCGGCTGGCGGAGCGGGCCATTGCCGACGACCGGGATGCCGGACTGGAGGTCGCGGGCGAGCAATTGTCGCGTCACGAGATCCACATCCAGATCGCCTCGGGCGAGCTGAGCTTCGAGAGCATCTTCCTGACGCTGATCGAACGCAAGGACATGGCGGGGATCATCTGGCTGGTGTCCCGCCACCTGTCCTTGCGCGACTCGACGGTGCGCGACACCTTCGCCTCGCAGGCCGGCGGGGCCGTCGCGCTGCTGATGAAGGAGACCGGCATCGGCCCCAAGGCCTATGGCAGGTTCCTGCGGCTCAGATGCGACTGGCTCGGCATCAACAGCAAGACCGTGGCGCAGGACGTCTACAACTATCGGACGATGCGGCACCCCGGCGGCCGGCGCGCCTTCAACTGAAAGCGGGCGTGTCGGGCGCCGTCCCTTCCTTTCGTCCTCCCGGACGGCGCGCAGCGCCGAGCCGGGATCGGCGAGCCGAGGGCCTGCCGGCAGCCCGTCCGCGAGAATCCGCCACCGCCGTGCCTCCCCGGTTCCGGGTCTCGCGATGCTCGCCCGGAATGACGACCGAGGGGCTGGGGCGAGGACACGATTGAGTCCAGAACCTATCCGGCCAGCGCCTTCGCCATCATGTCGGCGTCGATATTGCCGCCGGACAGGGTGAGCGCGACGACGCGCCCGGCGACCGGCAGCCGACCCGACAGAACCGCCGCAAGGCACACCGCCCCGCCCGGCTCCACCACCAGCTTCAGCTCGCGGAAGGCGAAGGCGACGGCGGCAAGGGCTTCCGCATCGCTGACCACCAGGCCGCGCTTTGCCCGCCGCCGGGTGATGGAAAAGCCGATCTCTCCCGGCTGGCGGGCGAGCAGCGCATCGCAGATCGAGCCGGCCTCGCTGGGATTGGCGACCGGCATGCCGGCCGCCAGCGAGCGCCCGTGATCGTCAAAGCCTTCCGGCTCCACCGGCAGCAATTCGCAGTCCGGCAGCAGCGTCTCCAGCGCCAGGGCGATTCCCCCGGTCATGCCGCCGCCGCCGGCGCAGGTGAGCATCGCGTCCGGCACCAGCCCCATCGCCGCCGCCTGTTCGGCAACCTCGGCGCCGATGGTGCCCTGGCCGGCGATGACGCCGGCGTCATTGTAGGGATGGACCAGGGTCGCGCCGGTTTCCTCCGCGATTCCCAAGGCAATAGCATCCCGGTCGTCGACGCCGCGGCGATAGGTGACGATGCGGCCGCCCGAGCGGCGGGTGCGGTCGAGCTTGGCCTGCGGCGCGTCCTGCGGCATCACGATGGTCGCCGGCATGCCGAGCACGCGGGCGGCCTCGGCCACCCCTTGCGCATGATTGCCGGACGAGCAGGCGACCACGCCGCGCGCGCGCCGGTCCTGCGGGATCAGCGAAAGCCGGTTGAAGGCGCCGCGAAACTTGAAGGAGCCGGTGCGCTGCAGGGTCTCCGCCTTCAGCAGCACGGTGCCGCCGGTCATCTCGTCGAGAAACGGCGAGCGCAGCAGCGGCGTCACCACCGCTTCGCCGGCGATGCGCGCCCGCGCGTCGACAATGTCCTGAAATACCGGGTGCATGGGAATCGCGTCCATGGGGGCCTCCTGCGGGAGCATGATCCCTACACGATCACCGAGCATCCTTGAAGAGCGCGCACCACGCCCGCGCCTGCTCCGGCGCAGATCGCCGGCCGGTCACGCCGCGCCGCGAGACTGCGCGATCTCGGCAGCGTGCAGGCAGTTGCCGAGAAACTGGCGAGTGCTGGCCTGCCAACTGTAGGACAGCGCCACCTCGCGGCAGCGCTCGCGCGAGATCGCCAGTGCCGCCACCGCCGCGCGGCCGAGATCCTCGTCCAGCACGCCGGCCCCGGTGCCCTCGAGAATGTCGAGCGGCCCCATCACCGGATAGGCCGCGACGGGAACGCCGGCCGCCAGCGCTTCCAGCAGGACATTGCCGAACGTGTCGGTGCGGCTCGGGAAGACGACCACATCGGCGGAGGAATAGTGCCAGGCGAGATCCTCGCCGGTCTTCGAGCCGGTGAACAGGACCTGCGGATAGCGCGCGCGCAGATCCGCCAGTTGCGGCCCGTCGCCGACCACCACCTTCGTTCCGGGCAAGTCGAGATCGAGAAAGGCGGCGATGTTCTTCTCCACCGCCACGCGGCCGACATACATGAAGATCGGCCCGGCGATCCCCTCGCCCAGGGCGCTGCCCTCGCGCGGGCGGAACAGCTCGTGATCGACGCCGCGCGACCAGCGCATCAGCTTGGTGAAGCCGCGCGCCGTCAGGTCCCGCTCCAGGGTCGGCGTTGCCACCATGCAGCCGTGACCGGCATTGTGGAACCCGCGCAGCCAGGCATAGGACCAAGACATCGGCACCGGCATGCGGGCCGACAGATATTCGGGAAAGCGGGTGTGATAGCTGGTGGTGTAGACGATGCCGAGGCTGCGCGCGACGCGGGCGGCCATCAGCCCGAGCGGGCCTTCGGTGGCGATGTGCAGGTGATCGTAACCGCCGGCCAGCACCCGCCGCCGCAGCGCCGCCGGCGTCGTCAGCGACAGGCGGATCTCCGCATAGGTCGGGCAGGGAACGGTGAAGAAATCCGCCGGCGACAGCACCTCCACCGGCATGTCCATCCGCAGCAGTTCCTCGACGGTCCGCTCGATGGAGCGCACCACGCCGTTGATCTGGGGATGCCAGGCATCGGTGACGATCAGCAGCGACTTCATGCCGCCGCCTGCGCCCGTCCGGTGGCACGGCTCTCGGCAGCCTGCACGTGCCGCGCCGCCTCCGCCCAGCGGATGATCTCGAACGTGCCGTCGTGATGCTCGGCGACGGCGGTGCAGCTTTCCACCCAGTCGCCGGTGTTGATGTAATGGGTGCCGAACTCGTGATGGTCGGCGGCATGGTGGATATGGCCGCAGATCACCCCGTCGACGCCCTGCCGCTCCGCCTCCCCCGCCAGGGTCTCCTCGAACTTGCCGATGAAGTTGACCGCGTTCTTGACCTTGAGCTTGGCCCAGGCGGACAGCGACCAGTAGGTCAGCCCCAGCCGCCGGCGCAGCACGTTGAGACCGGTGTTGAGGTTGAGCGCGCTGACATAGGCCCAGTCGCCGAGGAAGGCGAGCCAGCGGGCATGACGCACCACCACGTCGAAGCGGTCGCCATGGATGACGAGATAGCGGCGACCGTCGGCCGTCTCGTGCACGGTTTCCTCGATCACCTCGATGCCGCCGAAATGCGTGCCGAGGAAATCGCGCAGGAACTCGTCGTGGTTGCCGGGCGTATAGACGATGCGGGCGCCCTTGCGCCCCTTGCGCATCAGCTTCTGCACCACGTCGTTATGGGCCTGCGGCCAATACCACATGCGCCGCAACCGCCAGCCGTCGACGATGTCGCCGACCAGATAGATGGTCTCGGCATCGTGATACTTCAGGAAATCGAGAAGCATGTCCGCCTGGCAACCACGCGTCCCCAGATGGATATCGGACAGAAAGATCGCCCGGAAATGTCTCGGGGCCGGCTCGGAGGACATGGCACGCTCCTGACAAGACTTTGAGCGTCTAAATGCGCGATTCCGGTCTCAGAAATATGACAGGCGGCGGAAAACGACTCGAAAGACGGCACCGAAACCTGTCCGCATTGCCGCCGGCGCAGGACAGGACCTGCGGCAGGGCCGCGCAACTGGACGGGACGGGGACGGGTCCGCTATCAATCGGCAACGATCACCGGAGGGGCCCCCGCCCCGTCCGGGCGACACTCGGGAGACACGACATGGATCTTGGACTTAGCGGCCGCAAGGCGATCGTCTGCGCCTCCAGCCGGGGCCTGGGGCGCGGCTGCGCCGAGGCGCTGGCCGAAGCCGGCTGCGACCTCGTCATCAACGGGCTCGACCGGCTCCGCCTCGACAAGACCGCCAGCGAGATCCGCTCCCGCTACGGCGTGACCGTGACCCCCGTCGTCGCCAATGTCTCGACGCAGGAAGGCCAGGAGGCGCTGCTCGCCGCCTGCCCGCAGCCGGATATCCTCATCAACAACAATGGCGGCCCGCCGCGCCGCGACTATCGCGAACTCGACCGCGAGGCGATGATCGACGGCGTCATCCAGAACATGGTCTCGCCGATCGAGATGATCCAGAAGGTCGCCGACGGAATGGCCGAGCGCGGCTTCGGCCGCATCGTCAACATCACCTCGATCACCGTCCGCATGCCGCTGGAGGGCCTGGACCTGTCGAGCGGCGCACGCGCCGGCCTCACCGCCTTTCTCGCCGGCGTCTGCCGGACCTATGCGGGCCGCAACGTCACCATCAACAACCTGCTGCCGGGCAAGATGGACACCGACCGGCTGCGCGGCGGCATCGAACGGGCGGCCGGCCTGAGCGGCCGCAGCGCCGACGACATCGGCCGGGCGCAGCAGGCGGAAATCCCGGCCGGCCGCTTCGGCACCGCCGAGGAGTTCGGCCAGATCTGCGCCTTCTATTGTTCGCAGCACGCGGCCTATGTCACCGGGCAGAACATCCTGATCGACGGCGGCCTCTACCCGGCCGCCTTCTGACGCCGCTCAGCCACAAACGCAGGACGCCGGCGGGAGATGCCCGCCGGCGTCTGTCGTCTTTCGGTTCAGGCTGCGGCTCAGTAGCCGCGCGCGCTGTCGTAGTCCGGCCGCGCCGCCGGCCCGCCCCAACGGTAGCGCAGCGACGCCGAGACGATGTTCACATGCGCATTGGCCTTGCCGACATAGCTGCCGACATTCGGGTTGTAGTCCTGATGGCCCGGAGCGATGTTGATGTTGGCCTTGCCCGCGTGGATATAGGTGTAGCCGAGGTCGAGGGACATATCGTCGGTGACCTTGTAGCTGGCGCCGGCCGACAGCCACAGCCGGTCGGTATCCGGCAGGCGGGTCGAGCGGATCTTGTCGGTGATCGGCGAGATCTCGTAGCCGATACCGGCACGCATCGTCAGGGCGTCGGTGACGTCGTACTCGCCGCCGATGGCGAAGAACCAGGCATCGCGATAGTTGAAGTGCAGCGTCTGCACGGTGGCGCCCGTCGCCTGCGAGGTGACGCGCGGCGACTTCAGCCGGCTCCAGTTGGTCCACTCGACCGTGCCGAAGACGCGGAAGGCGTCGGTGACGCGCTGCTTGGCCGAGAAGTTGATCATTTCCGGCGTGACCAGCCCCGCGTCGATCGCCGTCAAGCCGGCGGGCGTCTGGATGTTGCCGTCGAGCGACTGGCTGATTCCCGAGCGGAAGCCGAGGCCGAGCTCGGTGCCCTCGAACGGCTTGAAGGTGACGCCCGCCGTCACGCCGAAGCCGACATCGTCGCCGTCCAGGATCGCCGAGGGGTAGCCCGGAACATTGGGGAGCGCCGACTTCAGGGTGACCTTGAAATACTGGACCTGGACGCCGAAGGCGAAGGACAGCATGTCGTTCAGCTTGTAGCCGATGGTCGGCGTCACGTTGACCGACATCACCTTGGAGGTTCTGGAATAGAACTGCCCCGCCCAGTTCTGGTGCGGCTTGGTGGTCAGGCCGAAGGGCGCGTTGATCGACAGGCCCAGAAAGATCTGGTCGGTGAGCTTGTAGGCCGTGTAGGACGCCGGCACATAGCCCTCGCTGCCGATGTCGCCCGAGGGCGCCGAACTCGGCGTCAGGCCGAGCACGCCGGCACCGATGGCCGAAGGCGTGAAGTTGCCGGTGATCTCGGCATTGGGAGCAATCAGCGAGTGATGGCTCTCAAAGGTGAACCCCTCCCCGGCCCCGGTGATGGTCGCCGGGTTCCAGAACATCGACGAGATCGACGGACCGGTGGTGCCGCTGCCGGCGAACGACATACCCTGATAATAGGCGCTCTGCTCGCGCAAAGCGAAACCGCCGGCGAAGGCGGATGTTGAAGCAGACACCACCGCAATGGCAGCGGCGGACAATAGAAGGCTCTTCCTCGTAAGTGCCGTGCTCGTGAGTGCCATGTCTCGACCATTCCTCCCAGAATGTCAGGTACGAACAACCCCTCGCGTTCGTCCTGTTTGAGGAAGGATGAAAAACCCACGACATCTTCGCAATCGTCATGATTGGCGAGGGCTTGACGAGCAAGTTAACGCAAAAAAGCCGGCCCGGAGGTTCCGTAACGAGATATTTACGCAACGGAAGGTCGTCGGCCACGCGAAAATCGGAGCACCCGTGACAGTTTCGCGACATCGCCACACACTCGACGCGCAATTGCCTAGATTTTAGGCAAATTCGTAGAGATACTGCCTCTCGTGTCTTTTCTGCTATGTGTTGCTCAATCGCAACAATTCAGGAGCGGCGGAGCAACGGGGGACGTCACTCCGCCGCCTGCGGCAGAGCCGGCGCGGGGTCCGGTGCACGCTCTGCCGTGTCCTGTTTCGCAGGTCCGATATCGGACTTGCGGCCGGTTTCCCCGGCGGGGGTCTTGGGCGCGTTCACCTCCGCTTCCGTCCTGTCCAGCCGGCGGCGGAACCAGAGCGCATAGAGCGCGGGCATGAACACCAGCGTCAGCACCGTCGCCACGGTCAGGCCGCCGATCATCGAGATCGCCATCGGCCCCCAGAAGATGTTCATCGTCAGCGGGATGAAGGCGAGCACGGCCGCCAGCGCGGTCAGGATCACCGGCCTTGCCCGGCGCACGGTGGACTCGATGATCGCCTCGCGCATGGTCGCCCCGGCCTGCAGATCGTGGTCGATCTGGTCCGCCAGGATCAGCGTGTTGCGCATCACCATGCCGCCCAGCGCGATGACGCCGAGAATGGCGACGAAGCCGAAGGCGGCATCGGCGATCAGCAGCGCGGCGACCGCGCCGATCAGGCCGAGCGGGAACGTCATGAACACCAGGATGGTCTTCGAGAAGGACTGCATCTGCAGCATGATCAGGACGGCCATCGCCAGGAACATCAGCGGAAACACCTTGGCGAGCGCCGCATTGGCCTTGGCCGATTCCTCCGCCGCCCCGCCGGTATCGATGCGATAGCCCGGCGCCAGGGTCGCCTCGATCTCGCGCATCGTCGGCAGCAGGGCCGCGGTGACGTCCGGCGCCTGCACGCCGGCCGCCACATCCGCCCGCACCGCCAGCACCGTCTCGCGGTTCCGCCGCCACAAGATCGGATCCTCGGCGGTGTAGTCGATCCGCGCCACCTGGGACACCGGGATCGCCCGCCCGTCGCGCACCTGCAGCACCATGTCGGCGATATCGCCGAGCGCGGCGCGCTCCGCCTCGTCCGCCCGCACGACCACCCCGACAGAATGCCGTCCCTCGCGCAGCGCCGTCACCTCGTATCCGGACAGCAGCGTCTGCAGCGACTGGCCGATCTCCGTCGTCGACAGCCCGAGGGCGCGGGCCCGGTCCTGATCGACCTCCAGCCGCACACTCTTGACCTTTTCGCCCCATTGCAGCTCGACATTGCGCGTGTCCGGGTGGGCGCGCATCGCATCGCGCACCCGCGCGGCAATGGTCCGCACCTCTTCCAGATCCGGCCCGACGACGCGGAACTGCACCGGATAGCCCACCGGCGGCCCGAGTTCGAGCTTGTTGGCGCGCCCGTTCACCACCCCCTCGGCCTCCGCGAACCGGGCCTGCAACTCCTTGACGAGGGCCGTCGTATGCTCGCCGCCCTTGGTCTGGACCAGGATCAGCGCATAGCTCGGGTTGGGCAAGGCCGGGTTGTAGGCGAGGAAGAAGCGCGGCGCGCCCGCCCCCACATAGGTGGTGAAATAGTCGACATGCTCGCTGGTCGCGAGCCACGCCTCCAAGGCCTTCGCCTCCCGGTCGCTCGCCGCGAAGGAGGCGCCTTCCGGCCCCTTCAGCTCGACCAGCACTTCCGGGCGCGAGGAGCTGGGGAAGAACTGCTGCTTGACGAAGCCCATGCCGTAGCCGGCCGCGACCAGCAGCCCGATGGTGGCCAGCACCACCGGCAGACGGAAGCGCACCGCGCCGGTGACCAGCCGGCGCAGGCGGTTGTAGGCCGGCGTGCGGTAGATCGCGTCCTCGTCCTCGTGCCCGCGCTCGGCCGCGTGGCGCTCCAGCGAGCGCGGCAGCAGCTTCAGCCCGAGATAGGGGGTGAAGACGACGGCGACGATCCAGGAGACCAGCAGCGCGGTCGCGACGACCCAGAAGATGCCGCCGGCATATTCGCCGGCCGCCGACGCGGCGAAGCCGACCGGCAGGAAGCCGGCGACGGTGACCAGCGTGCCGGTCAGCATCGGGAAGGCGGTGGATTCCCAGGCGAAGGTCGCCGCGCGGGCCCGGTCCCAGCCCTGCTCGATCTTCACCACCATCATCTCGATGGCGATGATGGCATCGTCGACCAGGAGCCCCAGCGACAGGATCAACGCGCCCAGCGAGATGCGCTCCAGATCGATGCCCATCTGCATCATCGCCACGAAGGTGGCGGCGAGCGTCAGCGGCACCGACAGGGCAACGATGATGCCGGTGCGGAAGCCCAGCGACAGGAAGGACACGAGAAGCACGATCGAGATGGCGACGGCGAATTTCAGCAGGAACTCGCCGACGGCCTCCTCCACCACTTCCGGCTGGTTCGAGACCTGGTGCATCTCGGCCCCGAGGGGGAGCCGCGCCTCGATCTCGGCCGCCTTCTCATGCAGGCGCTCGCCGAGCTCCAGCACGTTGCCGCCCGCCGACATGGCGACGCCGATCATGATCGCGTCCTCGCCATTGTAGCGCGACACATAGCTTTGCGGATCGGCGAGGCCGCGGGTCACCGTCGCGATGTCGCCGAGCCGGAACACCCGGCCCTCCGCCTGCACGGGCACGGCCGCCACCGCCTCGATGCCCTGCAGGCTGCCGCTGACGCGCACCTGCACCGTCTCACTCGGCGTGTCGACGGAGCCCGACGGAACCACTGCGTTCTGCGCCGCCAGCGCATCGAAGATCGCGCTGACGGGAATGCCGAGGGTGGCGAGCTTGGCATAGGAGATATCGACATGGATCTTCTGGTCCTGCTCGCCGAAGAGCTGGACCTTCTCGACGCCCTCGACCGCCAGGAAGGACTGGCGCGCCATTTCGGCAAGATCCGACAGTTCGCTCCAGGTCGCGCCCGGAGCCGTCAGCGCATGCACCTGGACATAGACGTCGGCATATTCGTCGTTGAAGAAGGGGCCAAGCACGCCCTGCGGCAGGTCGCCGGAAATATCGCCCACCTTCTTGCGCACCTGATACCACAGGTCCGCGACCTTCGAGGGGGGCGTCGCGTCGTCGAGGACGATCTGCGTCGCCATGAAGCCCGGCCGGGTATAGGTCTCCAGCCGCGACAGCCAGGGCAGCGTCTGCAGCCGGGTTTCCACCCGGTCCGCCACCTGCTCCTGCATCTCCTCAGCGCTCGCGCCGGGCCAGACCGCCGTCACCACCATCACCTTGACGGTGAAGGACGGGTCTTCGTTGCGGCCGAGATTGCCATAGGCGTAAACGCCGGCGACCGCGGTGACGAGGATGAAGAAGAGAACGAGCGTCTGGTGCCGAATGGCCCAGGCCGACAGGTTGAAGCTGCTCATCGCAGGGCTCCGACCTGAACCGGACCCTGCGCCTGTCGCAGCACCGCGTTGATCTTCAGGCCCGGATCGAGCCGGTGAACGCCGAGGCTGACCACATGGTCGCCATTCGCAAGGCCGGAGAGGATCGCCCGCTCCGCCTCGATCCGGCGGACCACGACAGCGACCGCCTCGACCCGCTCCGCTCCGGGAGCCGCCCGCCAGACATGCGGCGTGGCGCCGGAATACCACACGGCGGTCAGCGGCACCGCGACCTCACCCTGCGGGGCCGCATGCTCGAGATGGACACTCGCGGTCATGCCGAGCCGCGCGTCGGCGCCCGGATCGTCGAGGGCGAAGCGCGCGGTGAAGGTGCGCGCCGCCGTGTCGGCGACCGGCGACAATTCGCGCAGCCGGGCCTGATAGCGACGGTCGGGGCTGGCCCAGAGCGTCACGCTGGCGCGCGCGTCGGCAAGCCCCGTCACCTGCGCCTCGGGAATCGCCACCTCGACCTCCCGCTCGGCATCGCCGGCGATGCGCACGATGCCCTGGCCGGCGGCGACAACCTCGCCCGGCTCGGCCATCACCGCCGTCACCACCCCGTCGCGATCCGCCTTCAGGCTCGCGTAGTCCAGTTGATTCGCCGCGAGGATGCGCTGCTCGACCGCCGCCTTCAGCGTGGCGGCGGCGGCGTCGTCCGCCGCGACCGCCTGATCGAGCGCCGCCTGCGAGACATGCCCCTTGTCCTTGAGGGCGCCGACGCGGATGCGATCCTCCGCCGTGCGCCGGGCCTGTGCCTCGGCGGCGCGCTCTTCCGCCTGCCGCGCCCGCAGCGCCGCGTTGAGGTCGTTCTCCTCGAGGCTGGCGATCGGCTGGCCCGCCGCGACCCGGTCGCCGACATCGACGAGCCGCGCCGAGATCTTGCCCCCCACCCGGAAGGCGAAAGGCGCATCGCTGCGCGCATGGACGGTTCCGGAGAATGTCACGCTGCGGCCATCCGCCGGGACGGCCGGCTCGACCCAGACCACGCGCGGCGTCGACGCAACGTCCGCCTCCTCCGACGCCTGGGGCTGGCAGCCGGCGATCACCCCCGCCAACACCAGCATGGGCCCGAGCCGCCCGCCGATGCGCCGCAGACGGAAAAGCGCGGCAGTGGGGACAGCAAGCGCGGGAAATGCGGGTAAGCGGCTCATCATACGGGCCTTTCGGAGTGCCGTCCCGCCCGTGGCAAGCCGGCATGGTCGATCGTGACCGGCGAGATATCGCCGTGCAGCCCTAATATGAGTTATCAATGACGATTGTCAATAATCGTCAGAGGACATATATATTCATGGTGTGTGACATACATTCACGCTACGACATGCCCGACCGACCACGCCTGCGGCAGCGGCGCGGCGGCCGACCGGCAAGGCCGGCTGGCACGCCGCCGGCGCCGGTCACGAGTTGACGCCTGCCGCAACGGCTCCCATTGTGGGCAAAAGGTTGCCGCGCAACCGGGCCGCAAGGGCAGCGGCCAGAAAACCGGATCAGTGCATCATGAGTGACTTGCTGGATAGGGAAGAGGCAGCCGCCAGGGACGGGACGAGCAGTCCGGCAACGCGCGAGACGCGGCGACGCATCGTCGAGAAGGCCAACGAGCTGTTCCACCTCTACGGCTATCAGAAGACGACGGTGGCCGACATCGCCCGCGAACTCGGCATGTCGCCGGCCAATGTCTATCGCTTCTTCGCCTCGAAGACGGAACTGACCAAGGCCGTCGCCGTGATGGTCACCAGCAGCATGCGCGCGGCCATGGAAAAGGGCGTCGACACGTCCGGCGGCGCCAGCGCCGACAAGCTGCGCCGGATGGTCCGCCAGCACTTCCACCACGTCCGCGAGCACTACACCGGCCATCGCAAGATCCACGACCTGCTGGAAGCCGCGATGGACGAGGCCTGGGACGAGGTCGAGAATCACAAGGCCGAAATGCGCGCGAGCTTCTCCCGACTGATCCGGGAAGGGATCGGGAGGGGCGAGTTTCCCGAGCAGGATGCCGACACCGCCGCGCTGCTGTTCCAGCACTCGCTGGTGATGTTCTTCCATCCCGCGCTGGTCGCCCAGACCTGCCGCTGCCTGCCGGAAGGCCACCAGGACCTGATGTTCGAGCCGATGGTGGATTTTGCCCTCGCCGCCCTGCGCGACGGCCGCTTCCGTGAGCTGCCGCCGGGCCTGATGCAGCCGGCCGCGTGCTGAGCCGCAAGGGTCGGTCCTGTCGCCCGCTCAGGGCGCGCGCCCCTCAAGCACCTGGCGGTCGCTGACCTCGCTCCACGGTGCCAGCCGCTCCAGCGCGCGCGTGTAGCTGAGGTGAATGTCCCGCGCGATGTCGCTCGTGCTGGCGAGCGCCGCGACCACATCCCGCGACGTGTCGCGCAGGGCCAGCATCACGTCGGGCGGGAAGCGCCGCAACTCGACGCCGTCCTCCTGGACCAGGAGGCGCAGCGCCTCCGCATTGCGCCAGGAGCTCTCGGCGATGGAATGCAGCGTCTCGGTGCGGCAAGCGGCGACGATCACCGCCTTGAGATCATCCGGCAGACCCTCATAGGCGACCTGATTGACCAGCGCTTCGCTCGCCCCGTTCGGCTCGTGAAAGCCGGGCGTGTAGCACAGCTTCGCCACTTTCTGCAGGCCGATCGCCCGGTCGCCCTCGGGCCCGAGGAACTCCGCCGCGTCGAGCAGCCCGCTTTGCAGCGCCGCGACGAGTTCTCCCGGCGGCAGGGACACGGGCGTCGCCCCGAGGCGGCGCATCACCTCGCCGCCAAGGCCGGGCATGCGGATCCGCAATCCGCGAAAGTCGTCGAGCGACAGCACCGGCCGCATGAACCAGCCGCCGAGCTGCGGCCCGCTGTTGCCGCCCATGAACGGCCGGATGCCGAAGGGCGCATAGAGCCTTTCCCACAACCCCATGCCGCCGCCCTGCTCCAGCCAGGAGACATGCTCGGAAGGAAGCAGGCCGAAAGGCACGGCCGAGAAGAAGACGGCGGCCGGCAGCCGGTCCTGCCAGAAGGCGGGCGATGAATGCCCCATCTGCGCCGTACCGGAGGACACCGCGTCGAAGACCTCGCCGCCGGCAACGAGGCCGCCGGCGGGAAACAGCCGCACCCGCATCCGCCCGCTGCTGAGGCGCGCGATCGCGTCGCAGAGCCGTGCGGCCGACACGCCCGGACCCGGCATGCCGGCGGGCCAGGTCGTCACCATCTTCCACTCGATCGTCGTCTGCGCCAGCGCCGGGGCGGCCAGCCCGCCGACGAGCCCAGTCCCGGCGAGCCCAGTCCCGACGAGACCGGCCCCGGCAAGGCCGAGCGCGCCGCGCCGGGTCACCGAGGCGGCTCCCGAGGAACTGGCGGATGTCTTGCGATGTGTCATTCGACGCCTGGAACCCTCTGTGCCGAGCATGCCGGGCCGCGGATCGCGCCGCTTGCACGCGGACACTGTTCGAACCGGTGTTTCATGGCAGACTCCGACATGGGGGGCAACTGCGCAAGCCTTGCGCGTTCAAAGTTTATCAACCGCGCGCAACATGCCGCGACCGACCGGGGCACAGCACGGTTGCCCTTGCCCCACCCGGCGGCATCCGCTTCACTGTCGCCATGAGTCGCGGCGCCCGCCGCCCTTGCAGCCGGAGACGTCCATGGTTCCGTTTTTCGTGATGATCAAATGCCATCTCGGCAAGGCCTACCAGGTCGCCAACGCCATCGCCGATGCGGAAATCGCGTCCGAGATCTACTCGACCGCCGGCGACTACGACCTGCTGGTCAAGTTCTACATCGACGACGACGCGGATATCGGCCACTTCGTCAACGAGAAGGTCCATCCCTTCGACGGCATCCTCGACACCAAGACGATCATCACGTTCAAGGCGTTCTGACGCGCCTTGAACGAGCCGTGCCGGCTCAGACCTTGGACGGGGGGACCGTGCTGCGCTCCCGCGACCGGTCGAGGCCGAGCTGGCGCTCGCGGAAGATGACGAAGACGCCGGCGCCGATGACGATGGCGGCGCCGCCGATGACCTCGAGCGTCGGAACTTCCGCGAAGACGATCCAGCCGACCAGCACGGTCCACAGCATCGTCGTGTATTCGAACGGCGCGATGGTCGAGGCGTCGGCATAGCGGTAACTCTGGGTCAGCAGGATCTGCCCGACGCCTCCCGAAAGCCCGATCGCCACCAGCATCACCGCGTCGGTGGCATCCGGCATCACCCAGCCGAATGGCGCCGACATCAGCGCGAAGACCGAGGTCACGCCGGCGAACCAGACGACTATGGTCGAGGTCCGCTCGGTGCTGGTCAGCCGGCGCACGGTGATCATCGCCAGCGCCATGAAGATCGCGCTGGCAAAAGCCAGCATCGCCCCGAGCGAGGCTTCGTCCGTCGGCGCGGCGCCGGACAGATGCGGCGACAGGATGATGAGGATGCCGAGGAAGCCGACGGCGACGGCGCTCCAGCGATAGGCCCGGACCTTCTCCCGCAGGATCACGGCGGCCAGCGCCACCGTCATCAGCGGCGCCGAGAAGCCGATCGCCGTCGCATCGGGCAGCGGCAGCAGCGCCAGAGCCGCGAACCACAGCGACATGGCGGTTCCCCCCACCAGCGCGCGGCTGATATGGCCCCAGGGCCGCCGCGTCACGAAGGCGTCGCTCACCCTGCCCTGCCAGGCGATCACCAGCAGCACCGGCAACATGCCGAAGAAGGAGCGGGCGAAGATCACCTCGCCGACCGGATAAGCGCCGTCGAGCAGCTTCACCATGGCGACCATGCCGGTGAAGACGAGCGCGGACGCCACCTTCAGCGCGATGCCGAGCCGGGGATTGTAGGCGTTGAGTTCGGCCGTTCCCGGCGACTGGCTGGCTGCGGGGGCAGCGCGCTCAAGGGACATTGCGGGTCAGGGTCCGCCCGTGAGACCGGCGGTGCGGACAGCCGGCAGGATGAAACATCCTCTATTTATAGGATGAATCGCGCAAGGCCGCCTGCAGGAAATGCAAGGCACCCTTGCGCGATACACATGACTTAGCTCAGCTATTCGCCGCCCGGATCGCCTCCCAGACCCGCTGCGGCGTCGCCGGCATGTCGATATGGGCAAGGACGCCGCCGCGCCGCAGGGCATCGACGACCGCGTTCATCACCGCCGGGCCCGCACCGATCGTGCCGGCCTCGCCCGCTCCCTTGATCCCCAGCGCATTGGTGGTGGAGGGAATGTTGTGGGTCTGGAAGCTGATGTCGGGAATGTCGGCCGCCCTCGGCATCTGGTAGTCGAGGAAGGAGGCCGTCAGCAACTGCCCGTCCTCGTCATAGACGGTGCTCTCCATCAGGGCCTGGCCGATGGCCTGGACGACACCGCCATGCACCTGGCCGGCCAGCAGCAAGGGGTTCACCGTGACGCCGAAGTCGTCGACGATCACATAGTTCAGCAAGGCGATATCGCCGGTCTCCGGATCGACCTCCAGCTCGCAGACATGGGTGCCGTTGGGATAGGTCGCCTCCGCCTGCTTGACCTCCTCGCGCGCCGAAAGCTGCTCGGGCGCGGACGCGGCGATCTCGGCCAGCGTCACCGACCTGTCGGTGCCGACGACGCGGACCTCGCCGCCGACCAGTTCCAGGTCCGCCGCGCCGGCCTCCAGCCTGTCGGCGGCAAGATCCTTGATCTTCTTGACGAGGCTGCGCGAGGCCTCCAGCACGGACGGAAGGCCGATCGGGATCGAGCGCGAGCCGCCCGTGCCGCCGCCCTTGCGCACCCGGTCGGTATCGCCCTGGATCATGGTGATGCGGTCGAGGTCGACGCCGAACTGCTCGGCGATGATCTGGCCATAGGCCGTGGCGTGGCCCTGGCCGTTGGTCTGGGTGCCGATCAGCAGCGTCAGCGAGCCGTCGCGGCCAAGCTCCACCGTCGCCTCCTCGGAGCCGGCGAAGGCGCAGGCCTCGATATAGGTCGCCATGCCGATGCCGCGATAGCGGCCGCGCGCGGCGGATTCCTCCGCCCGCGCCGCAAATCCCTGCCAGTCGGCCGCCGCCAGCGCCTGGTCCATATGGACGGCGAAGTCGCCGGTGTCGTACATGCGCCCGGTCAGGGTCGTGTAGGGCATCTGCTCGGGGCGGATGAAGTTGCGCCGGCGCAGCTCCGCCGGCGACATGTCCATCTCCGCCGCCGCCTTGTCGACCAGCCGCTCCAGCAGATAGGCCGCCTCGGGACGCCCGGCGCCGCGATAGGCATCGGTCGGCGTGGTGTTGGTGAAGACGCCCTTGACCACCCCATACATCACCGGCACGTGGTAGAGGCCGGTCGCCATCGACAGGCCGAAGCTCGGGATCATCGGGCCGTACTGGTGCAGATAGGCGCCCATCGCCGCGACGATCTCCACCCTGAGCGCCAGGATGCGCCCATCGGCATCGAGCGCCACTTCCGCCGTGGAGAGATTGTCGCGCCCATGCGCATCGGCGAGGAAATGCTCGCTGCGCTCGCAGATCCACTTGACCGGCCGCCCCAGACGCTCCGCCGCGACGAGGCAGGCCGGATATTCCGGATAGACGAAGTTCTTGGTGCCGAAGCCGCCGCCGACATCCGGGGTGATGACGCGCAACCGCTCCCTCGCAATGCCGAGGATGTCGCCGGCGATGATCGCCTGCATGCTGTGCCCGCCCTGGGTCCCGGCGGTCAGCGTGTAGCGGCCGGTCGCCGCGTCATATTCGCCGATGCAGCCGCGCGGCTCCATGTAGTTGCACACCAGCCGGTTGTTGACGATGTCGATCCGGGCCACATGATGCGCGGCCTCGAACGCCCGGTCGGTGGCCGCCGCATCGCCGGCATCGTAGACGAACGCGAGATTGCTGCCGCTCTGCGGCCAGACCAGCGGCGCGCCGGGCGTCAAGGCGTCGCCCGTCTCGATCACCGCATCGAGCGGCTCATAGTCGACATCGATCAGTTCGGCCGCCGACTTGGCGTTGGCGAGCGTGTCGGCGACGACCAGCGCGATCGGCTCGCCGACATGGCGCACCGTGTCGGTGGCCAGCACCGGGCGCGGCGGCACCGCATGGCGGGTGCCGTCCGACTGGGTCATCACCGTCTTGGTCGGCATCGGGCCGAGATCGGGAATGTCGGCCGCCGTCATCACCATGGCAACGCCGGGGGCGGTCCGTGCCGGCTCCAGATCGCCGAGGGCGATGCGGGCATGGGCGACGGACGAGCGCAGCACATAGGCCCGCAAGGCCCCCTCCGGCTGCACATCGTCGGTGTAGCGCCCCCGGCCCGTGACCAGCGCGTCGTCTTCCTTGCGGCGCACCGGTGCGCCGATGCCGAACTTGCCGTGCACCAATTCGTTCATTCGAGTGCCTCGTTGCTGACAGCGGGACAGGGTCCCGAGATCGCTGCGATGATTGCGGAAACTGTTGCATGCGACATGTCGCATGCTGCGGAAGGGTCAAGGCCGATCATGGCGGATACCGCGTCCCGACGGGAGCGCCAGTGTGTGCAGGCGCGAAGCTTAGCGGCAAAACCGCGTTCCCGCCAAGGGGGAGCGGAACACCGGCCGGGCCCTTTCGCGAATGCGGACAATGGGACTATGCTCAGCCTCTCACCTTCTTGCGGCGGCGCTCGTCGCCTGCCCGCCCACGGATAGCCCGATGCCCCCACCTTCCGAGCACACGCCCCCGGACCCTCCCGATTCCGCGGACAGGCGCAGCCTCGCCCAGCGCTACCGCGACACCGGCGACAGGCTCTCCCTGTTGCCCGACAACATCCGCGGCATCCTGTGGATGCTGCTGGCCGGCATCTTCTTCACCGCCATGGTGACGCTGATCAAGCTGCTGGGCGCGCGGCTGCATGTCGCCGAGATCATCCTGATCCGCCAGATCATCATGACGATCATCGTCGCCCCGGTGATCATCTCCGGCCTTCCCGGATCGCTGAAGACGCAGCGCCCCGGCCTGCATGTGATCCGCGTCGGCTGCGCCTCGGTGGCGATGCTGGCCGGCTTCACCGCGATCATTCACCTGCCGCTGGCCGACGCCACCGCCATCGCCTTTTCCAAGACCTTCTTCCTGACGATCTTCGCCATCCTGTTCCTCGGCGAGACGGTCGGGCGGCACCGCTGGGCGGCCACCATCATCGGCTTTGTCGGGGTGGTGGTGATCCTCCAGCCGGGCGGCGACACCGGCTTCAGCATCTATGCGGCGATGGCGGTGCTGGGCGCGGCCTCGGCCGCCGTCGTGATGATCATCATCCGCAAGCTGTCGCAGGTCGAGCGGCCGGTGACCATCCTCACCTATCAGGCCTTCTTCGTCGGCCTGATCATGCTGCCGATCGCCCTCTATAACTGGCGCACGCCGACGCTGGAGGAATGGGGGTTGCTGCTGCTGGTCGGCATCGCCTCCTGGGCCGGGCAGATGTGCAACATCCGCGCCTTCCGCGCCGGCGAAGCCTCGGCGCTTGCCGCGCTCGACTATGCCCGCCTGATCTACGCGACGATCATCGGCTTCCTGGTCTTCGGCGACCTGCCGGCGCCGGTCACCTATGCCGGTGCGTCGCTGATCGTCGCCGGCGCGCTCTATACGGTCTGGCGGGAAAACCGGCTCGGCCGCCAGGTCACCGCGCGTGTCGGCGTGCGGGCCGATCCGCCCTGACCTTGCAGCAAGGGCTCACGCGCCGTTGAAATGCGGCGTCCAGATCCCGTCGATCCGGTAGCCGCCGAGCGTTTCGGCCATCTGCGCGAAGGCCGGCGTCCGGCTGAAGGCGATCAGCGCCTGGAACGGCGGCTCGAACCAGTCCCGCCGCGACACCAGCAGGTCGAACCGCTCCTCGCAGACGGGCACGAAATCCAGCCGGAACTGCCGTGCCGAGGCGGCAAGGCCGAAGGCCGCATCCGCCCGCCCGTCGAGCACGGCAAGCGCCGCCTCGCGCTCGTCGCGGGCCATCGGCCCGCCCTGCGGCACCGCGATGCCGGCTTGCGCAAACAGCCGCTCCATCAGGTGCTGGCTGCCCGCCTGCGGCTGGCGCCGCACCACGCGCCTGCCGGCAAGATCGGCAATGGCGGCGATGCCGAGCGGATTGCCCGGCGCGACGATGATGCCGCGGTTCCGCCAGGCCCATTCGGCAAGGACCACCGGGCGGAAGCGGAAGCGCCGCGCGACAAGGTCGGTGTTCCAGCCCTCGTCCTGAACCATGTGAAGGCCGGCCGCGACCCCCTCCAGATGGTCGAACCGGTCGAGCCCGTCGAGGCTGCCGTCGAAAAAGGCGGCGAGCCCCGAGCCCGATTCGCGCAGCGCCCATTCCAGCAGGGGATCATGGCTGCCCAGCAGCACGGCCGGCCGGACGCCGTCGCCCGCCGGCGCCTCGCTGGCATTCTCGATCCAGGCAAGCACCACTTCGCGCGGGAACAGCAGCTTGCCGGTGGCGCGGCTGTGCGGAATTTCCCCCGCCGCCGCCAGATCGTAGATCTTGCGCTCCTTCACCCGGAGCAGGTCGGCCATTTCCCGTGTGGTCAGGTAGGTCGGCAGGTCGGCCGTCATCTTGCCAGGGCCCCGTAGCGATTGGCGGAAAGGATCGCGGCCGACAATGCCAACTCGGCCGGCGCGCATCAAGCGCCGGCCGTCACCGTCGCCATCTCCGGGCCGGGGCCGGGCCGGGGCCGCGTCTCAGCCGCCCTCCGCCTTGGCGCGCTTGGCCGCTTCCTCCTCCACCAGCTCCTTCTTGGACAGCTTGCCGACCATCGTCTTGGGCAGGGCGTCGCGGAATTCGATCTCATGCGGCAGTTCGATAGGCGACAGATGCTCCTTCAGGAAGCTGCGCAGATCCACCGCCGACAGCTCCTCGCCGGAGCGGAGCTTGACGAAAGCCTTCGGCGCCTGGCCGCGATAGGGGTCGGGAATCGCGATGACGATCGTCTCCTCCACGGCGGGATGCTGGTAGATCGCCTCCTCGATCATCCGCGGATAGACGTTGTAGCCCGAGCACAGGATGAGGTCCTTGATGCGGTCGACCAGATAGACGAAACCGTCCGGGTCGCGGTAGCCGACATCGCCCGTATGCAGGGCGCCGTTCTCGATCGTGCGGGCCGTCTCCTCCGGCCGGTTGTAATAGCCGGCCATCACCTGCGGCCCGCGCACCACCAGCTCGCCCTTCTCGCCTTCGGCAACGCGTTCCGACGGGTTTTCCAGGCTGCGGAACTCCAGCACCGTGCCCGGGATCGCCACCCCGATCGAGCCGGCGCGCCGGTTCTCGTTGAGCGGGTTGGCCGCAACCACGGGCGAGGCCTCGGTCAGACCGTAGCCTTCGACCAGGATGCAGCCGGTCAGTCCCTCGAACTGGGTCTTCACCTCCACCGGCAGCGGCGCACCGCCCGAGATGCACAGGCGGATCGAGGTCAGGTCGTAGTTCGGCGTCATCTGCGAATTGTTGATCGCGGTGTAGATCGTCGGCACGCCCGGAAACAGCGTGATCTTCTTCCGCCGGACGGTTTCGAGCAGCATCTTCAGCTCGAAGCGCGGCATCAACACCATCTCGGCCGCCAGCACCACGGACAGGTTCTGCGCCACCGTCATCGCGAAGACATGGAAGAACGGCAGGACGCAGAGCATCCTCTCCTCGCCGACCTTTGCGTTGCAGAAGAGCGACCGCATCTGCTCGATATTGGCGGCAAGGTTGGTATGCGTCAGCATCGCGCCCTTGGGAACGCCGGTGGTGCCGCCGGTATATTGCAGGACAGCGATGTCGGTGTCGGGCTTGATGTCGGCAACGCGTGGGCTGGCCCCGTGACCGATCACCTCCGCGAACCGCGGATGCGCGGCGTCCTGCGGAATGCGGGCGCGGTCCCGGCCCTTGAACAGCGTGAACAGCAGCTTCTTGGGCTGCGGCAGGATCTCGGCCATCGGGCAGACGATGATGCGGTCGAGCGAGCCCTCGCGCCGCACCGCCTCGACCTTGTCATAGATGACCTTGAGGTCCATCGTCACCATGATGCGCGTGCCGCTGTCCCGCGCCTGGAAGGACAGTTCGCGCTCCACATAGAGCGGATTGAAGTTGACGACGATGCCGCCGATCTTGAGCACGGCGAAATAGAAGATCGTGTAATAGGGCGTGTTGGGCAGGCACAGGCCCACCTTGTCGCCCTTGACGATGCCCATCGCCTGCAGCCCCGCCGCCGCCCGGTCGGACAGCGCGGAAATCTCGCCATAGGTCCAGCCCTTGCCGAGGAAATCCATGGCGGGCTTGCGGCCATGTTCCCTGGCCGCCGTATCGAGATAGGTGTGGATCGGCTGCGGACGAAAAGCGGCAAGCCAAACCTGCGGTTCGCTCACGATGGTTCCTCCCGGACCCGGCACGTTGTCCCGTGCCCCTGTTGTGTCATGGCCCTTTGTCTCAAGGCGCCAATGTGTGACGGCCCTTGGTGCCATGGCCGTGTCCTCTCGCGGCTCCGCCTCCCGCGCGGATCCGCGGCCGGCTTACCCGGCTAGCTCAACATGGCCAAAGCTTCCCTTTACGTCAACGTTAAATGTGCCCGCCGAGCGAGTGGGCAGTCTATCATGCCGCCGCTGCCCTCGATATGGCGGGCATGGCACCCCGCTCACGCCAGCAACGCGAAGCGGTCCACGTCGAACATGCCGCGGTCGGTGATCTTCAGGTGCGGAATGACCGGCAGCGGCAGGAAGGCCACCTGCAGGAACGGCTCCGGCAGGGTGCAGCCCAGCGAACGGGCGGCGATCCGCAGCGAGCCCAGCGCGTGACGCACCTCCTCGAAGGCGGCAAGGCTCATCAAGCCGGCGACCGGCAGGGCCAGTTCCGCCATCACCGTCTCGCCCTTCGCCACCACGAAGCCGCCCTGCAGCTCGGCGATCCGGTTGACCGCCGTTGCCATCGACAGATCGTCGCAGCCGACGACGCAGATATTGTGGCTGTCATGGCCGACGGAGGAGGCAATCGCCCCGTCCTGGAGGCCGAAGCCGGAGACGAAGCCACGGCCGATATTGCCGTTCCTGCCATGCCGCTCCACCACCGCGACCTTGGCGACATCGGACACCGGATCGGCCTGCAACCCGCCCTCCCCCGCCGGCAGGCTGCGCGCCAGATGCTCCGTGATGATCCGGCCCGGCACCACGCCGATGACGGCGGTCTCGTTCTCTCCGGACGCCGCGATCCTGAAATCCGCCACGGTTACCGGCCGCTGCAGGCGGACGCTGTCGAGCCCGACCGGCTGCAGCGGCGCGCGCGCGGCGAAGGCTTCCTCGTCGACCGGCCGCCCGCCGGCGATCACCGAGTGAACCCGGCAGTCTTCCAGATCGTCGAGCAGCACGAGATCGGCGCGCCAGCCCGGCGCCACCTGGCCCCGGTCGCGCAGGCCGAAGGCCACCGCCGCCGACCAGCTCGCCGCCCGATAGGCATCGCAGGGCCGGGCGCCGCGGGCGATCAGCCGCCGGATCATGCTGTCGAGATGGCCTTCCTCGGCAATGTCGAGCGGGTTGCGGTCGTCGGTGCACAGGCAGACGAAGGAGGAGGTGTCCGGCGTCAGGATCTCGGCCAGCGCCTCCAGATCCTTCGACACCGAGCCTTCCCGGATCAGGATGGTCATGCCCTTGGCGAGCTTCTCGCGCGCTTCGGCTGCCGTGGTCGCCTCATGGTCGGTGCGGATGCGCGCGGCGAGATAGCCGTTGAGATCGAGGCCCGACAAGAGCGGCGCGTGCCCGTCGATATGGCCGTCCTGGAACGCCGCCAGCTTGGCGATCGCGCCGGGATCGCGGGCGAGCACGCCGGGAAAATTCATGAATTCGGCAAGGCCGATGACCTTGGGATGGGCGCGGAACGGCTCGAGATCCTCGATCTCCAGCCGCGCGCCGGCGGTCTCGAAGGCGGTTGCCGGCACGCAGGATGAGAGATTGACCCTGAGGTCCATCAGCGTGCGCTCGGACGCATCGAGGAAATAGCGAAGGCCGGCAGCGCCGAGCACATTGGCGATCTCGTGCGGGTCGCAGATCGCCGTCGTCACCCCGTGCGGCAGCACGCAGCGGTCGAATTCCAGCGGCGTCACCAGCGACGATTCGACATGCAGATGGGTGTCGATGAAGCCCGGCACGACGATGCGGCCGCCCCCGTCGATTTCCCGTTCGCCGCGATAACGGCCGTGTGTTCCGACGATCCGCTCGCCGACAATCGCCACATCCGTCTCCGTCAGCGATCCGTCGAGGATGGAGAACAGCCAAACGTTGCGCACGACCAGATCGGCCGGGATTTCTCCCCGCCCGGCCGCGATCGCCCGCTCCAGAAAGGCGCGTGTTTCCATCGTGTTCGGCATGTTCTGCTCCCTGGCGTGCGATCCCTGCACCCTGCCTCGCATTCAAGCATGGCACAAGCGCGGCAGGGCGCGCCAGCACCACCCGACGTTGCGGATTCCGCGATGCAGCACGGAAAGCGGATTGACAAGGTCCCCGTTCCGATAATTAATAAATCAACTGAAAGAAATAAAACCGCATGACGATCCGCCCGGCAGAGGCGGAGGCGGATCAGGGGAGGACAGTCGAGGTGGCCAGGCGCCCGCTTGTCGGACAGGGATCGAATTCCGTTCAGTTGCGCCGCTACAACGAGCGCATCGTGCTGCAGGTGCTGCGCCGGGTCGGCGAGGCGTCCAAGGCCGATCTCGCGCGCCTTGCCCAGCTCACCAACGCCGCCATCGGCGGCATCATCCAGGACCTGACGACCAGCGGCCTGATCGAGACCCTGGGCAAGCGGCACGACGGCGGCCGCGGTCAGCCGGCGACGATGCTGCGCCTGGCGGCGACGGGGGCCTACGGCTTCGGCGTGCGCATCGACCGGACCTCGATCGAGACGGTGCTGGCGGACTTTTCCGGCCGCATCATCGGCCGCCAGTCGCATGACCGCTTCCTGCCCGAACCCGAGCGGGTGGTCGACATCGTCGCCCGCGACATCGCCAGCCTGCTGCGTCTCGTCTCGCCGGAAGAGCATGCGCGCATCGCCGGGGTCGGCGTCGCCATGCCGTTCAACCTCGGCTCCTGGCTGCATGAACTCGGCCTGCCGAGGGCGAACTTCCACCTGTGGGACGACATCGACTTCAAGCAACTCCTGCAGGATGCCATCGACTTCCCGGTCTTCTCCGAAAACGACGGCACCGCCGCCGCCATCGCCGAGCTGTTTTCCGGCGCCGGCCGACATGCCGACGATTTCCTCTACCTGTTCCTCGGCCCCGCCATCGGCGGCGGCGTCGTCTATGGCGGCGACTGCGTCAAGGGCGTGCGGGGCAATGCCGGCGACGTCGCGATGATCCCGGTGCCGCGCAGCCGCCTCGCCTCCGCCCCGGCGCCGCGCGGCGAGATGGACATCCTGCTGACCCGCGCCTCGCTCTCGGCGCTGAAGCGCCACCTTGCCCATCACGGTATCGTCGCCGAGACGCGGGACGATCTCGAGCGGGCCGTGGAAAGCAACCACCCGGCGGTCGAGGAATGGCTTGCCGACTGCGTCGCCGCGCTGACGCCGGCGATCTGGTCGGCGATCTCGCTGATCGACGTGCCGCTCGTCGTCATCGACTTCGACATCGACGGCGGCCTGCCGCAGCGGCTGATCGACGAGTTGACCCGCGCGCTGGCGCTGGCCGCGCCGCAGTCGCGCGTGCCGCCGCGCCTGCAGCGCGGCTCCTTCGGCCAAGACGCGGGCGCCGCCGGCGCCGCCAACCTGCCGATCTTCTTCAACTATTCGCCCCGCACCGCGATCCTGACCGCGAACGAGGGCAAACAGGGTGCCGCCGATGCCGCCGCGCGCAAGGCGCGAAAGGACATCGAGCCCGCACAGGATGGCCGTCCGGCATGAGGAGCCGGGCGGTCCGCGACGCGATCGCAAAACCAACTGGGAGGAACTGACCATGCTTAGGAAACTGATGCTCGCCGGCACCGTGCTCGGCATCGCCGCCGCCACTCCGGCGCTCGGCGCCGACATCACGGCCTGCCTCGTCACCAAGACGGACACCAATCCGTTCTTCGTCAAGATGAAGGAAGGCGCCACCGCCAAGGCGGCCGAACTCGGCATCCAGCTCAAGTCCTATGCCGGCAAGATCGACGGCGACCACGAGAGCCAGGTCGCCGCCATCGAGACCTGCATCGCCGACGGCGCCAAGGGCATCCTGATCACCGCCTCCGACACCAAGGCCATCGTCGACAGCGTCAGGCAGGCGCGCAATGCCGGCATTCTCGTCATCGCCCTCGACACGCCGCTGGAGCCCACCGACGCGGCCGATGCGACCTTCGCCACCGACAATTTCAAGGCCGGCGAACTGATCGGCCAGTGGGCCCTTGCCACCCTCGGCGATGCGGCGGCGGATGCCAAGATCGCCATGCTCGACCTCGCCGTCAGCCAGCCCTCCGTCGACGTGCTGCGCAACCAGGGCTTCCTGACCGGCTTCGGCATCGACGTGAAGGACCCGAACCGCTGGGGCGACGAGGACGATCCGCGTATCGTCGGCAACGACGTGACCGCCGGCAACGAGGAAGGCGGCCGCCGCGCCATGGAGAACCTTCTGACCAAGGATCCGATGATCAACGTCGTCTACACGATCAACGAGCCGGCCGCCGCCGGCGCCTATGAGGCGCTGAAGGCGATGGGCCGCGAGAAGGACGTGCTGATCGTCTCCGTCGACGGCGGCTGCCCGGGCGTCAAGAATGTCGTCGACGGCGTCATCGGCGCCACCTCGCAGCAATATCCGCTGCTGATGGCCTCGCTCGGCATCGAGGCGATCAAGACCTTCGCCGACACCGGCGCCAAGCCGGAGCCGACGCCGGGCAAGACCTTCTTCGACACCGGCGTGGCACTCGTCACCGACCGGCCGGCGGAGGGCGTACCCTCCATCGACACCAAGGAAGGTCTGGACAAGTGCTGGGGCTGATGCCCGGCACCAGATACTGAGGAAAGCTCCGCGCGGGACGGCACCCGCCCCGCGCGGACGATCCGCCGGCACCCATCGCCGGCACGGCCGTCCAGGCAAGATTGTGGGGCCGGGCAAGGTTGCGGGGCCGGGTAAGGTTGCGGGGGAGGAGACCCAATGAGCGACGCACAGACATCCGCGAAAGACGACTTCGAGAAAGGCCTTGCCGGGAGTTCGACGCAGGTCGCCGCCTTCGCGCGCGCCGACCGGCCGCTGATCGACCGCATCCAGCACCGCCTGCACGCCCGGCCGGAATTCGTGCCGCTGATCGTGCTGCTGCTGTCGCTGGTGGTCTTCGGCATCCTGCTCGGCTCGAAATTCTTCTCGCCCTTCACCCTGACCCTGATCCTGCAGCAGGTCGCCATTGTCGGCATCGTCGGCTGCGCCCAGTCGCTGGTGATCCTCACCGCCGGCATCGATCTTTCGGTCGGCGCGATCATGGTCCTGTCGTCGGTGGTGATGGGCCAGTTCACCTTCCGCTACGGGCTTCCGGCCGAGATCGCGGTGCTGTGCGGCCTCGCCTGCGGCGCCTTGTGCGGCTTCATCAACGGCGCCCTTGTCGCCTGGATGCGCCTGCCGCCCTTCATCGTCACGCTCGGCATGTGGCAGATCGTGCTGGCAACGAACTTCCTGTATTCGGCCAACGAGACGATCCGCAGCCAGGACATCGAGGCAAATGCGCCGATCCTCCAGTTCTTCGGCGAGAAGTTCACCATCGGCGGCGCCGTCTTCACCTATGGCGTGATCGCCATGCTGGTGCTGGTTCTGGTGCTGAACTACGTGCTCAACCACACCGCCTGGGGACGGCATGTCTATGCGATAGGCGACGACCCGGACGCCGCCGAACTCGCCGGCGTGCGCGTCTCCCGCATCCGCATCTCGGTCTATACGCTCGCCGGTCTGATCTGCGCGATTGCCGGCTGGGCGATGATCGGCCGGCTCGGCTCGGTCTCGCCGACCAGCGGCCAGTTCACCAACATCGAATCCATCACCGCCGTGGTGATCGGCGGCATCTCGCTGTTCGGCGGACGCGGCTCGATCCTCGGCATGCTGTTCGGCGCGCTCATCGTCGGCGTTTTCTCGCTCGGCCTGCGCCTGATCGGCACCGACCCGCAATGGACCTATCTGCTGATCGGCGTGCTGATCATCGCCGCCGTCGCCATCGACCAGTGGATCAGAAAGGTTGCAGCATGACCCGCGAACCGATCCTCACCGCCCGCGGCCTCGTCAAGCGCTATGGCCGCGTCGTCGCCCTCGACCGGGCGGACTTCGACCTCTATCCCGGCGAGATCCTCGCCGTGATCGGCGACAACGGCGCCGGCAAGTCGACCCTGATCAAGGCGATCTCGGGCGCGGTCGTGCCGGACGAAGGCGAGATCCGGCTCGACGGTCGGCCGGTCCAGTTCACCTCGCCGATGCAGGCGCGCGAGGCCGGCATCGAGACGGTCTACCAGAACCTCGCCCTGTCGCCGGCCCTGTCGATTGCCGACAATCTGTTCATGGGCCGCGAGTTGCGCCACCCCGGCTGGATGGGCAAATACCTGCGCAAGCTCGACCGCAAGGCGATGGAGAAGATCGCCCGCGAGAAGCTGTCCGAGCTCGGGCTGATGACCATCCAGAACATCAACCAGGCGGTGGAGACCCTGTCCGGCGGCCAGCGCCAGGGCGTCGCCGTGGCCCGCGCCGCCGCCTTCGGCTCCAAGGTGGTGATCATGGACGAGCCGACCGCCGCCCTCGGCGTCAAGGAAAGCCGCAAGGTCCTCGACCTGATCCGCGACGTGAAGGCGCGCGGCCTGCCTATCGTGCTGATCTCGCACAACATGCCGCATGTCTTCGAGGTCGCCGACCGCATCCATATCCATCGCCTCGGGCGTCGTGCCTGTGTCATAAGACCGAACGACTTCTCCATGTCGGACGCCGTCGCCATCATGACCGGCGCGATGGAACCGCCGCAGGCCGTGGCGGCCTGAGACCCCGGAGGCCCACCTGGATGCGCCTGTTGCTGACTGCCGCCGTGCTGGCCGCCTCGCTCGCAGCGGCCTCGGCCGCCGAGATCGAGGCGCCCGGCCCGCAGGGACCGCTGCGCGGCCTCCTCGCGGGCCCGGCCGGGGCTGACGCTCCGGTGGTGCTGATGATCCCCGGCTCGGGCACCAGCGACCGCGACGGCAACCAGCTCCCCGGCATCCGCGCCGCGACGCTGCGGCTGCTGGCGGAAGGGCTCGCCGCCCGCGGCATCGCCTCCGCCCGCGTCGACAAGCGCGGGCTGCATGGCAGCAGCGAGGCCGTGCCCGATCCGGAAGACGTGACGCTGGCCGCCTATGCCGACGACGCCCATGCCTGGATCAAGGTCCTGCGCGCGAGAACCGGCGCGCCCTGCGTCTGGATCCTCGGCCATAGCGAGGGCGGCCTCGTGGCGCTGAAGACGGCAAGCACCCGCCCCGAGGGCATCTGCGGCCTGGTGCTGGCCGCGACCCCGGGCCGTCCGCTTGGCGCCCTGCTGCGCGAACAGTTCCGCGCGAACCTGCCCGAAAGCCCGCTGCGCCAGCCGACGCTGGACGCGCTCGAGACGCTGCTGTCGGCGCTGGAAGCCGGCCAACCGGCCGATCTTTCCAACGTCAACCCGCAGCTTGCCGGGATCTTTCGCCCCTCGGTGCAGCCCTATGTGATCGACCTGCTCGCCCACGATCCGGCGAAGATGATCGCCGCGACGGACCTGCCCGTCCTGATCCTGCAGGGCACGACCGACCTGCAGGTGACGATGGCCGACGCCGAGGCGCTCGCCGCCGCCCGCCCCGATGCGCGCCTCGTGCGCCTTGACGGCGTCAACCACATGTTCAAGTCGGCACCGGCCGAGCGGACAGCCAATCTCGAGGCTTACGCGAACCCCGACCTCCCCCTCGCCGACGGCGTCCTTGAGGCCATCGCCGGGATGGTTCTCGAC
The DNA here is from genome assembly GCF_900185725.1 of Stappia sp. TSB10P1A. Taxonomy (GTDB): domain Bacteria; phylum Pseudomonadota; class Alphaproteobacteria; order Rhizobiales; family Stappiaceae; genus Stappia. The sequence continues at coordinate 67,739 of NZ_FYAU01000008.1, forward strand.
GACCCCGGCACGACATCCCGAAGGAGCCCCGTTCAATGATCCTCGTCTGCGGCGAAGCGCTGTTCGACCTGTTCGCCGAGGACGGCGACGGCGGGACGCTGACCCTCGATGCCCGCATCGGCGGCTCGCCCTTCAACGTCGCCATCGGCCTTGCGCGGCTCGAAGTGCCGGTCGCCTATTTCGGCGGCCTGTCGCGCGACTTCTTCGGCCGCCGTCTCAAGGCGGCGCTGGAGCGGGAGGGCGTCGATACCTCCCTCGTCATCGACAGCGACGCGCTGACCACCCTCAGCGTCGTCGGTCTCGATGCCTCGGGCAGCCCGGCCTATTCCTTCTATGGCGAGGGCGCCGCCGACCGTCTCGTCACGCCGGGTGACCTGCCGGCGCTTGCGGAGGGCATCGACACGATCCATCTCGGCTCGTTCTCGGCGCTCGTGCCGCCGGTCGGCGACGCCCTGCTGCACCTGGTGCGGCGCGAACATGGCCGGCGCCTCGTCGCCTATGATCCGAACATCCGGCCCACGGTCGTTGCCGACCTTGCCGCCTGGCGCGGCCGGCTCGACGCGCTCTTGCCGAATGTCGACCTGTTGAAGATCAGCGCCGAGGACGCGCAGACGCTCTATCCGGGCACCGACCCGGCCGAGCTGGCGCGCGACTGGCTCGCCAGAGGCCCCGCCCTGGTCGTGGTGACGCGGGGACGCGAGGGCGCGAGCGCCTTCACCGCGACATCGACGGCAAGCGTTGCCGGCCGTCCCGTCACGGTCGCCGACACGGTCGGAGCCGGCGACACGTTCCAGGCGGCGCTGCTCGCGCGCCTTGGAGACACCGCCGCGCGCAGCCGCGCCGGGCTTTCCGGCCTTGGGGACGACGCGCTCGCCGATCTTCTGGAGTATGCAGGCAGAGCCTCTGCCATTACCTGTACCCGGCGCGGAGCGGACCTCCCCCGCCGTGCCGAACTCGCCGCCTGAGGGCGAAACCGCACAAGTGAAAGGACCGCCATGGCCGCGCGCGTCATCGAAGTCGCCCCGTTTGACCTGATCGTTTTCGGAGCCACCGGCGATCTGGCCCACCGGAAACTGCTGCCCGCCCTCTATCACCGCGATCTCGACGGCCAGCTCCCGGACGACGCCCGCATCCTCGCCTGTTCGCGGCGCGAGATGTCGATCAGCGACTACCGCGAGTTCGCGCGGCAGGCGATCGACGAGCACGTTTCCGACGTCGAGCCCCACTCGCTGGCCCGCTTCCTCGACCGCCTGTTCTATATCGCGGCGGACGCCGCCGGGGACCGCGGCTGGCCGGACCTCGCCGCCGCCCTGTCCGGCCGCGAGGAGGTGGTGCGGGCCTTCTACCTCGCCGTCTCGCCGGACTTCTTCGAGCCGATCTGCGAGCGCATCGGCACCCACGGCCTTGCCACGGAACTTGCCCGCGTCGTCATCGAAAAGCCGATCGGCAAGGACGGCGCCTCCGCCCGCGAGGTCAATGCCTCGATCGGCGCGGTGTTCCGCGAGGACCAGATCTTCCGCATCGACCACTATCTCGGCAAGGAGACGGTGCAGAACCTGATGGCCCTGCGCTTCGCCAATGCGCTGTTCGAGCCGCTGTGGAACGCCGCGCATATCGACCATGTGCAGATCACCGTCGCCGAGGCGCTCGGCGTCGAGGGCCGCGCCGGCTATTACGACACCGCCGGCGCCATGCGCGACATGGTGCAGAACCACATTCTCCAGCTCCTCTGCCTGGTCGCCATGGAGCCGCCCGAGTCGATGGATGCGGATTCGGTGCGCGACGAGAAGCTGAAGGTGCTCAAGGCGCTGAAGCCGATGGATGCCGATCTCGCCGCCCGCGCCACGGTGCGCGGCCAGTACCGCGCCGGCGCCTCGTCCGGCGGCGCCGTGCCCGGCTATCTGGAGGAGTTGAACGACCCCGCCTCGCAGACCGAGACCTTCGTCGCGGTGAAGGCGGAGATCGCCAACTGGCGCTGGGCCAACGTTCCCTTCTACCTGCGCACCGGCAAGCGCCTCGCCGCCCGCGTCTCGGAAATCGTCGTGCAGTTTCACCCGATCCCGCATTCGATCTTCGGCGAGGAGGCCGGCGCGATCTCTCCGAACCGGCTGGTCATCCGCCTGCAGCCGGACGAGGGCGTGCGCATGCAGGTGATGATCAAGGACCCCGGCCCCGGCGGCATGCGCCTGCGCCAGGTGCCGCTCGACATGTCCTTCGCCAAGGCCTTCGCCGTGCGCAATCCGGACGCCTATGAGCGGCTGATCATGGACGTCATCCGCGGCAACCAGACCCTGTTCATGCGCCGCGACGAGGTCGAGGCGGCCTGGGCTTGGGTCGATCCGATCCTGCAGGCCTGGTCGACCTTGAAGGAACCGCCGAAGGGCTACACGTCAGGGACATGGGGACCATCGGCCGCCATCGCCCTGATCGAGCGCGACGGCCGCACCTGGTTCGAGGACCTGATCTGAACGAACGAACTTGCCGGGATGCGGTGAACGCATCCCGGTTGAACGGGAAATTAAATCGATTTAAACGTCGTGCCGGAACAGGCATTCGCCTGCCGGTCCAACAGGATCGCCGGTCATCCGAAGTGAGCCATCCGGCCCACTCCCGCCGGACAGACCGCAACCGAAAGGACGGAACCCGCCATGAGCCTTCATTCCACCATCGCCGCCGTCACCGAGCGCATCATTGAGCGCAGCCGCAACAGCCGCGCCCAGTATCTGGAGCGCATCCGCGCGGCCGCCGAAAACGGCCCGCGCCGCTCGACCCTGTCCTGCGGCAACCTTGCCCATGGCTTTGCCGCCTGCGGGGTCACCGACAAGGCGCGGCTGGCCGGCGACGTGGTGCCGAACCTCGGCATCATCACCGCCTACAACGACATGCTGTCGGCGCATCAGCCCTATGAGCGCTTCCCCGAGCTGATCCGCGAGGCGGCCCGCGAGGTCGGCGCCGTCGCCCAGGTCGCCGCCGGCGTTCCGGCGATGTGCGACGGCGTCACCCAGGGCCAGGCCGGCATGGAACTGTCGCTGTTCTCCCGCGACGTGATCGCCATGTCGACGGCCATCGGCCTGTCGCACCAGATGTTCGACGCCGCCGTCTTCCTCGGCATCTGCGACAAGATCGTTCCCGGCCTGATGATCGGGGCGCTGTCCTTCGGCCATCTGCCGGCGGTCTTCGTTCCGGCCGGTCCGATGCCCACCGGCATGTCCAACGACGAGAAGGCCAAGACCCGCCAGCTCTATGCGGAAGGCAAGATCGGCCGCGCCGAACTGCTGGAGGCGGAGAGCCAGTCCTACCATTCGCCGGGCACCTGTACCTTCTACGGCACCGCCAATTCCAACCAGATGCTGATGGAGATCATGGGCCTGCACCTGCCGGGCGCCAGCTTCGTGCATCCAAACACGCCGCTGCGCGACGCGCTGACCCGCGAGGCGGCAAAGCGCGCGCTGGCGCTGACCGCGCTCGGCAATGCCTATACGCCGGTCGGCGAGATGATCGACGAGCGCGCCATCGTCAACGGCGTCGTCGGCCTGCATGCCACCGGCGGCTCCACCAACCACACCCTGCATCTGGTCGCCATCGCCGCCACCGCCGGCATCCGCCTGACCTGGGACGATATTTCCGACCTCTCCGACGCGGTGCCGCTGATCGCCCGCATCTATCCGAACGGGATGGCGGACGTGAACCACTTCCAGGCGGCCGGCGGCATGGGCTACCTGATCGGCGAATTGCTGGAGGCCGGCCTGCTGCACCGCGACGTGCGCACGGTCAACGGCACCGGCCTCGACGCCTATACCAGCGAAGCGCGGCTGACCGAGGAAGGCGGGGTTGCCTGGGTGCCGGCGACCCGCGAAAGCGGCGATCCGAAGGTCCTGTCCACGGCAGCCGAACCGTTCCAGAAGAATGGCGGCCTCACCGTTCTGGACGGCAATCTCGGCCGCGCGGTGATCAAGGTCTCCGCCGTCGCCCCGGAGCGCCGGGTGGTCGAGGCCCCGGCCCGCGTCTTCGCCTCGCAGGAGGCCCTGCAGGCCGCCTTCAAGGCGGGAGAGCTGACCTCCGACTTCATCGCCGTGCTGCCCTTCCAGGGCCCGCGCGCCTGCGGCATGCCGGAACTGCACAAGCTGACGCCGGCGCTCGGCGTGTTGCAGGACCGCGGCATCAAGGTCGCGCTCGTCACCGACGGGCGCATGTCGGGCGCCTCCGGCAAGGTGCCGGCGGCGATCCATGTCACGCCGGAGGCCGTCGACGGCGGGCCCATCGCCCGCATCCGCGACGGCGACCTCCTGCGCGTCGATGCGCCCGCCGGGCGGCTCGAAGTACTGGTCGATGCGGCGGAGTTCGCCGCCCGCACGCCGGCGACCGCCGACCTTTCGGTCCACCAGCACGGCGTCGGCCGCGACCTCTTCGCCGCCTTCCGCGCCTTCGCCGGCCCCGCCGACCAGGGCGCCCATGTCTTCGGCACTCACGGCTTCGCCGCCTGACGCCGACCCTTCACGGAGACTGACCTTATGGCCACCAGCCAGAACACCGAACGCCTCGACCGGATCATGCAGGCCGCGCCGGTCATCCCGGTACTGATCGTCGACGACCCCGCCAAGGCCGTGCCGATGGCCCGCGCGCTGGTGCGCGGCGGGTTGCCGGCGATCGAGATCACGCTGCGCACGCCGAAGGCGCTGGAGGCGATCCGCGCTGTCGCGAGCGAAGTGGAAGGCGCCTTCGTCGGCGCCGGCACCGTGCTCGATGCCGCGCAGTACCAGGCTGCCGTCGCGGCGGGGGCCACCTTTGTCGTCTCGCCCGGTGCCACCGACCGGCTGCTGGCAGCGGCCGCCAACCACGACGTGCCGCTGCTGCCGGGCAGTGCCACCGCCTCGGAAGTGATGAAGCTGCTGGAGGCCGGCTACTCGCGGCTGAAGCTGTTCCCGGCCGAGGCCGTCGGCGGCGCGGCGCTGCTGAAGTCGCTTGCCTCGCCGCTGCCGGCCGCCCGCTTCTGCCCGACCGGCGGGATCACCGAGACGACCGCCCCGACCTATCTCGCCCTGCCCAACGTCGTGTGCGTCGGCGGCTCGTGGATCGCCGGGCCCGACGCCATCGCCGCCGAGGACTGGGACGGCATCGAGGCCCGTGCCCGCCAGGCGTCGAAGCTTCCGGCCTGAGACGGCGCCCGACCGGGGGAGGGAGCGGACCGTGGCAGAAAATATTCCCGCCGCCGGTTTCCCGGCGATCTTGCAGGACCCCGTGCCCGCTCCCATCTGCTTCGGGTCGCGGATCGCCAGATCCGCATTTCGCGAGGCTGTCTCCCATGTCGAGCTCATCGAACACCACCGCTCCGGCGGTGGCCACCCGTCGGACCGGCGTCCGACCGGGGGTTACCTTCTATGTCGTCGTGATTTCCGCCGTGCTGCTGTTTTCCGCCGAGATCTGGACGCTGACCCTCGGCACCCTCTGGGCCTTCATCGGCATCCTGTCGCTCGGCTCGGCAGGCACCATCGCCCTTGCCGTTCTGCTTGTCCCCGGTGCCGCCTGGGCCACCTGGCGCCTGGCCACCCTCGCGATCCGCGGCGAACTCGCCCTCGCCGCCAGCGAGCGCGAGAGGCTTGCCGAGGACACGGCACAGCCTGCGGGCTGATCGCAGTCCCCATCGATGCGCCTGCCGGTCCGGCCTGTCAGGCGGCGCACTCCTGCGGATATGGGTCGCAGGTCGCGGCAGCCGGATCGCCTCTTTGGGTTCCTCGCGCAGCCTGCCGCCGCGGCGCCCCGGATCGGCTCCCCCATGCTCATCGATATGGCTCTCGTCGGCCTCGGTCTCGCCCTGCTGTTCCTCGGCGGCGACTTTCTGGTGCGGGGCGCGGTGGTGCTCGCCGCACGCCTGCGCATCTCCCCGCTGCTTATCGGCCTGACCGTCGTCGGCTTCGGCACCTCCATGCCGGAACTGCTGGTCTCGCTCAATGCTGCCCTGGCGGGCCTGCCCGATATCGCCATCGGCAATGTCGTCGGCTCCAACACCGCCAACATCCTGCTGATCCTCGGCCTCGCCCTCGTCGTCGCGCCGCTGTCCTCGCGCCTGCCCGGCCTTCGGCGCGACCTTCTCGCCATGCTGGCGAGCGCCGCGCTGCTCGCGCTCATCGCCCCCGGCGGGGTCCTTCGCCCCTGGCACGGCCTGCTCTTCCTGGCCCTGCTGGCGGCCTATCTCACCTACAGCGCGATCCGCGGCCGCTCGCAAGGGGCGACGCTTCCCGACACCGGAACCGCCCTGACGCTCTGGCAGATGCTCGGCTTCATCGCCGCGGGCCTTGCGGCGCTGGTCTTCGGGGCGGACTTCCTCGTCCAGGGTGCGACGAGCCTCGCCGTCAGGATCGGCGTCCCCGATGCGGTCATCGGCCTCACCATCGTCGCCGTCGGCACCAGCCTGCCGGAGCTTGCGACCTCCGTCGTCGCGGCGATGAAGCGTCAGCCGGAAATCGCCGTCGGCAACGTGGTCGGCTCGAACATTTTCAACATTCTCGGCATTCTGGGCGTGACCGCCGTCCTCGCGCCGATCCCCGTCGCGCCGCAGATGGCGCGCTTCGACATCCCGGTGATGCTCGCGGTCACCCTTGTCATCGCCGCGCTGCTGGCGGTCGCCCCGCGCGTGCCGAGGCTGGTGGGGCTGGCCCTGCTTGCCGCCTATGGCTGGTATTGTACGGTGCTGTTCGTCTGACGCGCGAACCGGCCCGACCGACACCCCCGACGACACACCGGACGACATACCGGACCCAACAAGGAGGAGGATGATCATGACCGGGCCCGCACTCCCGCAAGACCTCAAGCAGCGGGCGGAGAGCTTGCGCGCCACCGGCTTGCGCCGTCTCTTCGCCGAAGACCCCGGCCGGTTCGACGCCCTCTCCTTCGGCTTCGAGGACATGCTGCTCGACCTGTCGAAGCTGCACTGGGACCGCGACGCGATCGCAGGCCTCGCCGCCTTCGCCCGTGCGCGCGGCATGGAACACCGCCGCGCGGCGATGTTCGCCGGCGAGCCGATCAACGCGACGGAGGCGCGCGCGGTCCTGCATGTCGCCCTGCGCAACCGGGGCGAGGCGCCCGTTCTCGTCGACGGCCGCGACGTGATGCCGAGCGTCCGCACGACGCTGGCGCAGATGGAGGCCTTCGCCCGCGGCATCCGCGACGGCTCGATTCTCTCCGCCGCCGGCCGGCCCTTCACCGATGTCGTCAACATCGGCATCGGCGGGTCGGATCTCGGCCCGGCGATGGTGACGGCGGCGCTCGCCCCCTTCGCCGACGGTCCGCGCCTGCATTACGTCTCGAATGTCGACGGCGCCCATATCGCCGACACGCTGAAGGGGCTCGATCCCCGCACCACCCTGATCATCGTCGCTTCCAAGACCTTCACCACCATCGAGACCATGACCAATGCCCGCACCGCGCGGCAGTGGATCGTCAAGGCGCTGGGGGAAGACGCCGTCGGCGCGCATTTCGCGGCCGTCTCGACGGCTCTCGACAAGGTCGGCGCCTTCGGCATCGACGCGGCGCGGGTCTTCGGCTTCTGGGACTGGGTCGGCGGGCGCTATTCCGTGTGGTCGGCCATCGGCCTGCCGGTGATGATCGCCATCGGCGCGGAGAATTTCGCGCAGTTCCTGGAGGGCGCCCATGCGCTCGACCGCCATTTCCGCGAGGCGGAGGCGCTGGAGAACCTGCCGGTGCTGCTCGCCCTTGCCGGCATCTGGCACCGCAATGTCTGCGGCTTTCCCGCCCGCGCCATCCTTCCCTACGACCAGCGCCTCGCCCGCCTGCCCGCCTATCTGCAGCAGCTCGACATGGAGTCCAACGGCAAGCGCGTGACGCTGGCCGGCGAGCCGGTCGACTGCGCCACCGGGCCGCTGGTCTGGGGCGAGCCGGGCACCAACGGTCAGCACGCCTTCTACCAGCTCCTGCATCAGGGCACGGATGTGATTCCCTGCGAGTTCATCGTCGCCGCAAACGGGCACGAACCGGACCTTGCCCATCACCACGCCCTGCTGGTGGCAAACTGCCTCGCCCAGTCGGAAGCTTTGATGAACGGGCGCACGCGCGAAGAGGCCGAGGCGCTGCTGGTCGCCGAGGGCAAGTCGGTGGCGGAAGTCGCCCGCCTTGCCCCGCACAAGGAGTTTCCCGGCAACCGCCCGTCGCTGACCATCGTCCACGACCGGCTGACGCCGCGCGCCCTCGGCCGGCTCATTGCCCTTTACGAGCACCGGGTCTTCGTCGAAGGCGCCGTCTGGAACATCAACTCCTTCGACCAGTGGGGCGTCGAACTCGGCAAGGTGCTGGCCAACGAGTTGCTGCCGATGCTGGACGGACGGGAGCCGGCGACGGGGCGCGACAGCTCGACCCTCGGCCTCCTCGCCCGGCTGCGAAGGCAATGATGCCGCTCCGTTAACCGCAGGTGGAAAAGAACCGCCGTCCAATGATCTACGTCACAGCTTCGCCTCAGCCTGGCGCTAGACTGATCCCGGTTTTGATGCTCAGATAGGCAGCAACGCAAGGGAGACTCCGACCCTCCCTGCTGAAGGGCCTGTCGGGAGGCGACAGTCGCCGGAACCTTTGGACATGTGAGGAGTTGGAAAATGGTCAGGATTGTTCTCGTGGGTGCAACGGCCCTTCTGCTGGCGGCGTGCCAGTCCGACAGCCAGCGTGACCGCGCGCTGGTCGGTGGCGGCCTCGGTGCCGCGACCGGCGCGGTGATCGGCGCGGCGGCGACCGGCGATGTCGGCGGCGCACTGGTCGGCGGTGTCATCGGCGGTGTCGGCGGTGCCATGGTCGGCTCGGCCACCACGCCGAAGAACTGCATCGCGACCGACCGCTACGGCCGTCGCTACCGGGTTGCCTGCCCGTAAGAGGCGACCTCGCCCGCCCGAGAGGGACATGCCTGACCGCCGCAACGCAAGCTTCGGCCGACCGTTGCGGTGGTGCATGCGTTTCTCGCGAAACGCAGTCCGGCCAACCAATCGGAGGCGAATTTGATGAATAAGATCGTGATCGTTACGGCGGCGACCCTGCTGATTGCCGCCTGTCAGGCCGACAGCCAGCGTGACCGCGCGCTGGTCGGCGGTGGCCTCGGCGCCGCCACCGGCGCTGCCATCGGAGCCGCCGCAACGGGCGATGTCGGCGGTGCACTCGTGGGCGGTGCCATTGGCGGCGCCAGCGGCGCGGTGATCGGCTCGGCCACCACACCCCGCAACTGCGTCACCACCGACCGCTACGGCCGTCGCCACTATGTGGCCTGCCCCTAGTCACCCGAATCTGAAGTTCGTCACATGTCTCGGCATGCTCTGAACGAACTTCAGATTCAAAAGGGTGACTAGCAAGTCTATGTTTCTAGTGTGGTTTTCGAATTTGAAATACGCTCGCGGCACGCTGCAAAAATGAGGCGTATTTCAAATTCACCACACTAGGTCACGGTTTCAAGCGTTCGCACACCAAACAAGGTTTGCACACAAGCGAGGCCGGCCAGGGATCCTGGCCGGCCTCGCTGCGTTCAGCCCTGCGGCCGCGATCAGGCGGCGGCGGAGATGCCGCTGGCCAGCGCCTTGGCCGGCGCGACATAGTCGTAGCCAAGCGCCGTCGCCACCGCCTCGCAGGTCACATGACCGGCATGGACGTTCAGCCCGTTCATCAGATGCGGGTTGTCCGCCAGCGCCTTGGCGTAGCCGTTGTTGGCCAGTGCCAGGGTGAAGGGCAGCGTCGCGTTGTTGAGCGCATAGGTCGAGGTGCGCGGCACCGCGCCCGGCATGTTGGCGACGCAATAATGCACCACCCCGTCGACCACATAGGTCGGCTCGGCATGGGTGGTGGCATGCGAGGTCTCGAAGCAGCCGCCCTGGTCGATGGCAACGTCGACCAGCACCGAACCGGCCTTCATCCGCCGCACATGGTCGGCGGTGACGAGCTTCGGCGCCGCCGCTCCCGGCACCAGCACCGCGCCGATCACCAGATCCGCCTCCAGCACATATTGCTCGACGGCGGAGCGGGTCGAATAGACCGTGCGCAGCGCCGCGCCGAAGCGCGCCGAGAGGTTGCCCAGCACGTCGATGGACCGGTCGAGGACGGTCACGTCGGCGCCAAGGCCCAGCGCCATGGTGATCGCATGGGCGCCGACGACGCCGCCGCCGATCACCACCACCTTGGCCGGCGCCACGCCCGGCACGCCGCCGAGCAGCACGCCGGCGCCGCCATGGGCCCGCTCCAGCGCTGTCGCGCCCGCCTGCACCGACAGCCGGCCGGCGACCTGCGACATCGGCGCCAGCAGCGGCAGCCCGCCGCGCCCGTCGGTCACCGTCTCATAAGCGATGCAGGTGGCCCCCGACTTGACGAGATCGGCGGTCTGCGGCGCATCCGGCGCCAGATGCAGATAAGTGAAGAGCAGGTGGTCCGGCCGCAGCATCGCCCGCTCCGACGCCTGCGGCTCCTTCACCTTGACGATCATCGTCGAGGCGTCGAAGACCTCGGCCGCAGTCGCGGCGATCGACGCGCCGGCGGACTGATAGTCGGCGTCATCCGCGCCGATGCCCTGCCCCGCCCCGGTCTCCACCAGCACCTCATGGCCATTGGCCACCAGTTCGCGGACGCTGTCGGGGGTCAGGCCGACGCGATATTCGTGGTTCTTGATTTCCTTCGGCACACCGACGCGCATTCTTGTACCTCCTCCGTGCTCGACCGCCCGGCGGTCGGGATAATCGGGAATGTTACGCGAAAACGCCTCGAATTTGCTTGCGTTGTCGGCCTCGTCTTCGCAATCTGCGCAAGATTGAAGCGCAGAATGGCTGATTGATGAAACATTCTTCGAAGGAAGTCGCAAAGCTGGATCGGATCGACCGGCATATCCTTGCCCTGCTGCAGGTCGACGGGCGCATCGCCAATGCCGATCTTGCGGACGCCGTCGGCCTGTCCGCCTCCGCCTGCCTGCGCCGGGTGCGGATGCTGGAGGACAGCGGCGTCATCGACCGCTATGTCGCCCTGCTCGACCAGACCCGCATCGGCCGGCGGATGAACATTTTCGTGGAGATCTCGCTCACCTCCCAGTCGAACGAGGTGCTGACCCGCTTCGAGCAGGCCGTCGCCCGCTCGCCGGAGATCATGGAATGCCATCTGATGGCGGGCGACGCCGACTATCTGCTGCGCATCACCGCCGCCGATCCGATCGACTTCGAGCGCATCCACCGCGACCATCTCGCCCGCCTGCCGGGCGTCTCGCGCATGCGCTCCTCCTTCGCGATCCGCACGATTTCCCGCAGCACCGCCTATCCGCTGCCGGAAGACGACGACAGATAGCGCCGCCGCCCCGACCGCCGACCCGGCCAGAAGGTCGCAGGCCGACCTTATGGCACCCTGTCTAATTTACTGATAGACTGATTAAGCGCTCGGGATTTTTCGCGAGGCTCAGCCTTGGCGGTCCAGGTATGAAGGCAGCAGGTATATCCAGGGGCCTATCCGGCTTGACGCTCCTGATCGTCGACGACGATCCGGACGACCTGTGGATGTTCGGCCATCTGCTGCAGCGCGCCTGTCCCGAACCCGAAACGCTCTCGCTCGTCACCGCCGCCGACGGCGCTACCGCCCTTGCCGAGATCGACCGGACGATCTCGGCCGGCCTTCCCCTGCCCGACGCCATCCTGCTCGACATGAACATGCCGGGCCTGACCGGGCTCGACGTGCTCGCCGCCCTGCGCGCCCGGCGCTGCCTCGATGCCACGCCGATCATCATCCTGTCGACGACCGAAAGTGCCCGCACCGCCGAACTGGCCCTGCGCGCCGGTGCCGACGCGGTGGTCACCAAGCCCGACAGCATGGCCAGCATCCAGCGGCTCGCGGCCGATCTTCTCCGCGACACCCTGGCCGCCCGCCATCCGCCGCGCGCCTGCGCCAGGGCGCGCGCCTGAGGCCGCGCTTTTCCACGGCCCCAATCCTTTTGCCGCAAGACGCTTGATCGCACGCCCGCCTCGTCCGACAACGGGGGACCGTTTTCAGGACGATCCCCGAGGAGGACCGATGGCCCACGCGATTTCCCGTCTCAGCGACACCCGCTGCGAGCTTGCCGAAGGCCCGACCTGGGACGAGCGCACCGGGCGCCTCTACTGGTGCGACATCCTCGGCAAGCGCATCCACGCGCGCGACTGGCAGAGCCGAACCGAGCGCCACTGGGACCTGCCGGATGTGGTCGGCTCGCTCGGCCTGACTGAGGACGACGACCGCCTCATTGTCGCCCTGCGCGACCGCGTCGTCCTGTTCACCCTGTCAACCGGCGCCATCGAGACCCTGGCGGAGATCGAGGCCGGCGATCCGCGCACCCGCCTCAACGACGGCAAGGTCGGCCCGGACGGCGCCTTCTATGTCGGCACCATGGACGACCGGCCGGACCGCCAGCCGATCGGCGCGCTCTACCGGGTCACCCGCGACGGCACCACCACGCGGCTCGTCGAGGGCGTGACCGTCTCCAACGGTCTTGCCTGGTCGCCCGACGGGACAGTGCTCTATCATGCCGACAGCCGGCCGGGGCATATCGAGGCCTGGGATTTCGACGCGGCGCGTGGCGCGATCTCCGGGCGGCGCCTCTTCGCCCAGCTCACCAACGAGACCGGGCGCCCGGACGGCGGCACGGTGGACGCCAAGGGGCGCTACTGGTCGGCGGGCGTCTCCGCCGGCCTGCTCAACTGCTTCGCCCCCGACGGCACACTCCTCGAGGCGATCCCGATGCCGGTGCCGCGCCCGACCATGCCCTGCTTCTGCGGCCCGTCGCTGGAGGAGATGGTGGTGACCAGCCTGCGCCCGCCCAACGCCCCGGACCTCTTGGCGCAATATCCGGACTCCGGCTGCCTGTTCCTGCTGAAGCCCGGCGCGACCGGCCTGCCGGCCTGCCGCTTCAGCCTTTAGCCGCCTCCGCGATGTCGCGCGGCAGCACGGGCAGCGCCTCGTCCGGGGCGTTGCGGCCCCAGGTCGGGCGCAGATCGTGGTCGACGGCGATCCGCTCGTCGAAGACGAAACAGTCGCCGCGCCACAGGCTCTCCGCCTGCGGCACCTTTTCCAGGTAGTTCAGGATGCCGCCTTCGAGGTGATAGACCTCCTCGAAACCTTCCGAGAGCAGCAGCGCGCTCGCCTTCTCGCAGCGGATGCCGCCGGTGCAGAACATCGCCACCTTGCGCGGGGCGGAAGTCCCCCCTGCCTGCCGCAGCCATTCGGGGAAGGCGCGAAACGAGCGGGTGTCCGGCGAACAGGCGCCCTCGAACGTGCCGAAGGCCACCTCGTAGTCGTTGCGCGTGTCGATGACCAGCACGTCCGGATCGCTGATGAGAGCGTTCCAGTCCTGCGGCGGCACATAGGTACCGACCTCGCGGGTCGGGTCGATGCCGGCAACGCCGAGGCTGACGATCTCCCGCTTCAGCCGCACCTTCAGCCGGGCGAAAGGAAGGCGCTCGGCCCAGGAGGCCTTTTCCTGGAGGCCGGAAAGACGGCAATCGCTCCGCAGCCAGGCCAGCACCTGCGCAACGCCCTCCTCGCTTCCGGCGATCGTGCCGTTGACGCCCTCGCTCGCCAGCAGGATCGACCCGCGTATGCCGGCCGCCAAGGCCGTGTCCAGCAGTGGTTGCCGCAACGCCTCGAAGTCCGGCAGGGACGCGAAGTGATAGAAGGCGGAAATCCGGATGTCGGTCATGTCTGCGTTGGGGCTCGTCGGCTAAGGTGTCGGCCTGCCGAGCCTTCTACACGTCCCCTTTCCCCGCTGGCAACAGGTCGCCCCGCGCTACCAGGGCAGCCTTTCGCCGTCATGGGAGAGAAACGCGCCGCTGTCCTCGCGCCCCGCACCGTCGATCACCGACAGCAGCCGGCGTGCCGCCTCGTCCGGCGTGCGCACCGTCAGCCCGGCGCGGGCGAAGGGGCGAGACAGTCCCGTATCCACAGTGCCCGGATGCAGCGCCAGCAGCACCAGCTCCGGCTGGCGCCGGGCAAGCTCGATCGACGCGGTGCGCAGGATCTGGTTCAGCGCCGCCTTGGAGGCCCGGTAGCTGATCCAGCCGCCGAGGCGGTTGTCGCCGATGCTGCCGACCTTGGCCGACAGGGTGGCGAACACGCTTCTGCCCTCGCGCGGAAACAGCGGCGCGAAATGCTTGATGAGCAGTGCCGGCCCGATGGCGTTGATGCGGAACGAGCGCTCCATGGCCACCGGGTCGATCTGGCGCAGCGCCTTTTCCGGTTGCATCTGCGCATCGCTCAAGAGGCCGGTCGCATCGACGAACAAGCGCAGCGGCCCCATCGCGCCGATCCGCCGGGCCGCGGCGGCGATGCTGTCCTCGTCCTCCAGGTCGAAGCCCGGCGCAAGGCTGCGCGCGAGCCGCTCCACGGCATCGAAGCGCCCGCTTGCCTCGATCCGGCGGGCCAAGGCGGAGCCGATGCCGCCTGTTGCGCCGGCAACCACGGCAATGCCGCCCCGGGTGAAACTGGTGAGATCCTCGGTCATGGGAGAGCATACGCTGCGGCAGGGTCGGCGGTTTTGTCGAAACCCGAGCAGTTAACGAAGCGTTAGCCTGGCAACGAGCCCCGCCCCACTGGCCGGTTGGCAAGCGGCGCCCGACCATGCCACAGTCTCGCCCGTCGTCGGCTCCGTCGGCGCAACCCGAAGTCCGGCAAGGCGAAACGCCGTCGCCGCCCAGCAGGGAACCTCACGATGCCCCGACGCTTCTTTGTCCTCGACGTGTTCACCAATCAGGCGCTTGCGGGCAATCCCCTGGCTGTCGTGCTGGACGCGGAAGGGCTGTCGGATGCCCGCATGCAGGCCATCGCCCGCGAATTCAACCTCTCGGAGACGGTCTTCGTGCTGCCGCCGGACAATCCGGCCCATTCAGCCAGGCTGCGCATCTTCACCCCGGCGCGCGAACTGCCCTTTGCCGGGCACCCGACCGTCGGCACCGCGATCCTGCTTGCCAAGGAGCGCTTCGGCGACATCGAGTCCGATGCCGATCACAATGCCATGGTGGTGCTGGAGGAAGGTGTCGGCAACGTGCGCTGCGGCGTCGTGCTGAAGAACGGGGCGGCGGGCTTTGCGGAATTCGATGTGCCGCGCCTGTCCCGGCCCTGCGATCCCCTGGGCGACCGGGAGATCATTGCCGCCGCCGTCGGCCTGGAGCCGAGCGAGATCGGCTTCGAGAACCATCGTCCCTGCGCCTTCGAGGCGGGCGTCCCCTTCGCTTTCGTTCCGGTGGCGAACCTTGCCGCCCTGTCGCGGGTCACCCCGGTGCATCGCTATTGGGTGGACGCCTTCGGCCATGGCGGCGAGATCGGCGCCTATCTCTATTGCCGCCAGACCAATTCCCAGGACAGCACCTTCTCCGCCCGCATGTTCGCCCCCCATATGGGCATCGGCGAGGATCCGGCGACCGGCGCCGCCGCGGCCGCCTTCGCCGGCGTCGTGCGCCATTTCGACAGGTTGACGGACGGAACCCACTACCTGCGCATCGAGCAGGGCTGCGACATGGGCCGCCCCTCCCTGATCGATCTGGAAGTGGACATATCGGCCGGGGCGCTCAACGCCGTGCGCATCGGCGGCCAGGCCGTCATCGTCTCAAGCGGCGAACTCTTCCTCTGACGCCAGGCCGGGAAGGCCCGCAAGGCGCGGCTGCGGTCAGTGCAGCCGTTCCCGTTCCCGCTCGCGGTCGAGAATGCGCGGACTGTCGAGCGAGGAGATCGGTGTCGAAAGATCGCGCGGAATGTCGCCGCTCAGTTGCAGCGCCAGATAGCGCCCGCAGCAGACCCGCAGGAACGAGGCGAAATTGCCGAGATCATGGCCCGCCTCGATGGATTCGTGATGGAGCCTTGTGATCAGTTGCACCAGGGTCATGCCGTCGCGGGTGGCGATCTCCTCCAGCACCGTCCAGAAGAAGGCTTCCAGCCGCACGCTGGTCGCCATCCTGTCGATCCTCAGCGACTTCGTGGCGCTTTCCCACAAGGCCGGATCGGCCTCGATGAACAATTTGCACATGCGCATCCTCCCTGCGGCAGTCGTTCGAGAGCTTGCGGCCGTCCGTCGGCGGCCGCAAGCCTTGTCCGAGCAAGCGAGGGAGCGGCTCAGGCCGCGAGCACGGTCATGAACTGCGACAGCCAGGCCGGATGCGCCGGCCAGGCGGGTGCGGTGACCAGATTGCCGTCGGTGACGGCGCCGTCGATGGCGATCTCCGCATAGGTGCCGCCGGCCAGTTCCACCTCCGGGCGGCAGGCCGGATAGGCCGAGACGGTGCGCCCCTCGATCACCCGCGCCGCCGCCAGCAGTTGCGCCCCGTGGCAGATCGCGGCGACCGGCTTCCCGGCCTCGAAGAAATGCTTCACGGCGGCGATCACATCCGCGTCGAGCCGCAGATATTCGGGCGCCCGTCCGCCGGGGATCACCAGCGCGTCGTAATCGGCGGGATCGACCTCGGCGAAGGTGGCGTTGAGCGCGAAATTGTGGCCGCGCTTTTCGCTATAGGTCTGGTCGCCCTCGAAATCATGGATGGACGTGGCCACCGTCTGCCCCGCCTTCTTGCCCGGACACACCGCATGCACCTGGTGCCCGACCGCAAGCAGGGTCTGGAACGGAACCATCGTCTCGTAGTCCTCGGTGAAGTCACCGGTGATCATCAGGATCTTCTTCGCGGCCATGCTGCTGTCCTCCCTGGCAGTGTGACGACCGGTCCGCGGCACCCGTGAAGGCACTGCCCGCCGGTCTTTCGACCGCAACAACCCTAGCAAGCCGGCCGGGCGCGCGGGTATTAGCGCGCTACTACAGACCCCCGATCAGCAAGCCCCGATCGCCAAGCCCCCGCACGACGAACGGGCCACGCCCCGGCGCGGCCCGTCCCGCCCTCACCGATC
Source organism: Stappia sp. TSB10P1A (assembly GCF_900185725.1). Lineage (GTDB taxonomy): Bacteria > Pseudomonadota > Alphaproteobacteria > Rhizobiales > Stappiaceae > Stappia. The sequence continues at coordinate 84,611 of NZ_FYAU01000008.1, forward strand.
ACTGGACCGATCGCCAAACCATCGATCACTGTGCCGTGCTCGGAGGATTGGCCGGATCGACCGTCATCGGCCGGTCTGCCCCCATCTCCCGCTGGGCGCGGATGGCTTCCTCTTCCTGCCGCTTCTGCACCAGCGTCTTGAAGTCCGGCGCCGCCTCGATCTCCTCGGCGGTGGTCGCCAGGATCAACTGGTGGTCCCCCGGCTCGCTGGTGATGTGCTCGACCGCCTCGAACGGCACGGCGATCTGCCTTGCGCCAAGGCCGAGGAAGCCGCCCACGGTCATCACCAGCGAGGTCACCTGACCCTCGGGGCCGATTTCCAGAGCCACGACCTGGCCGATGGAGTCGCCGTCCGGAGTGAGCACGTTCCGGCCGATCAGGTTGCTGGTCAGCCAGTGGCCTTCCTGCTGCTCGGCGAGGAAACTCGCGGCGCCCGCCTGCGGCAGGCCGGCCTGCGGAACAACGGTCTCCGGCACCTGGTCGGCAGGCATGGCCGCGCCCGGCGTCGTTTCCTCGATGAGAGGTTCATCGACCTGCGGCTCCGTCGCCGACTGGGCCCAGGCCGCCCCCATCGAAAGGACTGCGAGCGTTGCGGTCGTGGCAAGTAGCGTCTTCATCGTCGTCTCCCTGGTCGCGTCCTCTGACCGCGCCGCCGGAATGGCGCCGGGCGGGACAGTCAGACATAGACTAAGGAACGATCGTGATCTTTTTCCGGCCCCTCACCGAGGCGGCAAGACCTTTGAAAACAGGCGTTTAATATTTTTGAAAAACGCGCTCATACACCACAATCCTGGCAAGAGGATGGCCCGTATCAGCGCGCGGGAGGACCATAAAGCCATTGCACGCCGGAAATGTCCGCCGCCTGAAGACCTTGGAAAATTTCACTATACTTGAAATGCATGATCGACGGCCCCTGCAAGTGATGGTCGAGGCCGATGGCATGGCCGATCTCATGCGCGAACGTGTAGCGCAGGTCATAGGCCGCAAGGTTGCCGTCGAATCCGATCTTCCAGTCGTGCCGGGGGTTCAGGCAGATGGCCGAACGGGTGATCGAAGCCACCCAGGCGGCGACCGGCGCGGTCTTGCCCTCGCCCGTCTCACTCGCGACCGGCAGGCTCAGCCCGCGCCCGTCCGAGCCACCGGCCTCGATCAGGCCGGACCCATCCTGCCGGGCGAAATCGACATTGGTGAAGGCGTATCCCCTCGGCATCGCCTGGGCGCCGAGCAGGATGTTCGCCGTCTCCTCGCTCGCCGCTTCCTCGAAGACGAGGCCGCTCGCCTCGCCCCACATGCGGAAGGCGGCAACGGCTTCGGCGCGCACGGCCGCGGGCGCCTCGCCGGAGGCATCCGCCAGAGTGTCGAAGTCCTGCATCTGCCGGCAGTTGCGCGCCTCCGGCCGGTTCACCGGACCGCTGGCGAAGGCATAGGTCACCCGCGCCGGCGTGCCCACCTGCGGCGCGCCCCATTTGAGGATCGCTCCCTCCAGCCGCAACGGCGTGAACAGCCGCGCCAACGGCAGGCGGGCCCTGTCCGGCGAGGCCGGCTGCAATGCCCTGGCGCCGACGGCAGGCGCCTGCGGGGCCGCCGCCACGGCAACGCTCCCCGGCAGGGCCAGGGCCGATGCGAGCGTCAGGACACGGAGCGAAGAGGAGAAAGCGACGTAGGTCAACGCAAGGCGTATCCGCTAACCGGAGTTTTACCGAAGATCATGCGGGTCCTCGCTCTCGCTGGCCGGCCTCATGCCGGTCGCCATCCAGTGCCGGATGTCGGGACCCCCCATCTGCGGTTGGGGACCCTAGCGCAAAACCGCTGCGCCTCGAAGCCCGCTTTCGCGAGGACTCCCAAAACACCCATGTCAGGACTACCAGCCTGCGCCCGATTCCCCTGCGTCGGCAAGGACAAGTCACCACCCCTGCGGCAGATCGTCCGGCCCGCGTGTTTTCCGTGCAACGCCGGACGGCAGCCAACCTCGGCGACGGCGCGTCTTGGGCCGCCGCACCCATCCCCTCCCGCCGCCGCCGACCGCCACCGCGCGATGACAGCCGTTTTCCCCTTGACGCGTCCACGCATCCGCGCGAGTGTGCCCGCCGAACCGTACCGTACGGTACCAAGCTTTTCTCACACCGGATCCGCCAGGCGTCCACCTGAACGGTCCACTCCCGAAGCCTGATCCCGAAGCCCGGTCACGAAGCCCACTTCCGAACCCCGGTCCCGACGCCTCGCTCTCCGCAACCGACGATCGCACAGCCGCCATGCCCCCCGTCCCCGACAGCGATTTCACGCCGCGCCAGAACGAGGTCCTCGCCTCGGCGCTGCGTCTTGTCGTCGACGGCGGCGAGAAGGCGCTGACCACGGCGGCGGTGGCGCGTGCGGCGAACTGCTCCAAGGAGAGCCTCTATCGCTGGTTCGGCGACCGCGACGGCTTGCTCGCCGCCATCGTCGCGCATCAGGCCGCCAAGGTCCGGGTGCCGAGCGAAAGCGCCGGCGCCCTCGACCTTGCCGAGTTCCGCGGCCGGCTTGCGACCTTCGCCGAGGATCTGCTCACCGTGCTGGCCGGCGACACCTCGCTGGCGCTCAACCGCATCGCCATCGCCCATGCCAGCCGCCACGGCGCCCCGCTCGGCCGCCTGCTGCTGGAGCGCGGCCGCGAGCGCATCGCCACCCGCGCCCGCACCCTGCTGGAGGCCGGCCGCGACCAGGGCCATGTCGATTTCGACGATGCGACGGAGGCCTATCGCACGCTGTATGGCCTCATCGTCCGCGATGCCCATGGCCGCTGGCTGCTCGGCCAGCCGCCGCTTGGCGAGGACGCCGATTTCGCCGGTCAGGCGCGCCGCGCCGTCGACCAGTTCATCACCCTTCATCCGCCCCTGTCGCACAAGAGCGCGGCCGCGGGACGGAGCTGACCCCGGCCGGGAACGGTTCCCGGCCCAATCCAAACGCCAAACGGGAGACACCAGATGCGCGTTTATTATGATCGCGATGCCGACCTCAACCTGATCAAGTCCAAGAAGGTCGCCGTCATCGGCTATGGCAGCCAGGGCCGCGCCCATGCGCTGAACCTCAAGGATTCCGGCGTCAAGGAGATCGTCGTCGCCCTGCGTCCCGGCTCCACCACCGCCAAGAAGGTCGAGGCCGACGGCCTCACGGTCATGAGCGTCGCCGAGGCGGCCGGCTGGGCCGACCTGATGATGATGGCCACCCCGGACGAGCTGCAGGCCGACATCTATCGCGACCACATCGCCGGCAACATCCGCGACGGCGCGGCCATCGCCTTCGCCCACGGCCTCAATGTGCATTTCGGCCTGATCGAGGCCAAGCCCACCGTCGACGTCCTCATGGTCGCGCCGAAGGGCCCGGGCCACACCGTGCGCGGCGAATACGAGAAGGGCGGCGGCGTGCCGTGCCTCGTCGCCGTCCACCAGGACGCCTCGGGCAACGCCCTCGACCTCGGCCTGGCCTATGCCTGCGGCGTCGGCGGCGGCCGTTCGGGCATCATCGAGACCACCTTCAAGGAAGAGTGCGAGACCGACCTGTTCGGCGAGCAGGCGGTGCTCTGCGGCGGCCTGGTCGAGCTGATCCGCGCCGGCTTCGAGACGCTGGTCGAGGCCGGCTACGCCCCGGAAATGGCCTATTTCGAGTGCCTGCACGAGGTGAAGCTGATCGTCGACCTGATCTACGAGGGCGGCATCGCCAACATGAACTACTCGATCTCCAACACCGCCGAGTGGGGCGAGTACATGTCCGGCCCGCGCGTCATCACGCCGGAGACCAAGGCCGAGATGAAGCGCATCCTGACCGACATCCAGACCGGCAAGTTCACCTCGCAGTGGATGCAGGAATGCAAGGCCGGCCAGGCCCGCTTCAAGGCGACCCGCCGCCTCAACGACGCTCACCAGATCGAGGCGGTCGGCGAGAAGCTGCGCGGCATGATGCCGTGGATCAAGAAGGGCGCCCTGGTCGACAAGGAGCGCAACTGATCCGCACGCGCTTTCCCGCGCGTTCCGAGCAAAACGGAGACGGCCCGCACCCGCGGGCCGTTTTCATTTGAGGGCGAGGGCGCTACTACAGGCGCCGACGACCACCCGCCAGGAGCCGGACATGACCGCATCCGCAAGACCCGAGATCGTGCTCGTCGCCGCCGTCGGCGAGAACGACGTGATCGGCGCGGACGGCGACATGCCCTGGAAGCTCTCCACCGACCTGAAGCATTTCAAGCGCCTCACCCTCGGCCATCCCATGGTGATGGGCCGCAAGACCTTCGAGTCCATCGGCCGGCCGCTGCCCGGCCGCCGCACCATCGTCGTCACCCGCGATGCCGGCTGGGCGCATGAGGGCACCACCCGCGCCGGCTCGCTCGACGAGGCCTTCGCGCTTGCCGCAGATGCCGCCGCCGAGGCCGGCGTCTCGGCCATCATGGTGGTCGGCGGCGGCACGATCTACGCCGCCGCCCTTCCCCTCGCCGACCGGCTGGAGATCACCCGCGTGCATGCGGCGCCCGAGGGCGACACCCTGTTCCCGAAGATCGATCCGCAGGAGTGGCGGGAAGTCACGCGCGAAACGCCGCCGCGCGGGGAAAAGGATACCGCGGACGTCACCTTCCTGACCTATCGCCGCTGTACACAGGCGGCGTGCTGAAACAACTGTTTGTCGCCTCGGGCCTTTCGTCCGCCGGCCCAATTTCCTAGGATCGCTGTCCAAAGCGGGGCGGAACCGGATTCCCCCTCTCCAATCGTCCCATAGCCGGAGGTTTTCCATGGACGTACGTGCCGCAGTCGCCTTCAAGGCCGGCCAGCCCCTGTCGATCGAAACGGTGCAGATCGAGGGCCCGCGCGCCTTCGAGGTGCTGGTCGAGATCAAGGCGACCGGCGTGTGCCACACCGATGCCTTCACCCTGTCGGGCGACGATCCGGAAGGGCTGTTCCCGGCCATTCTCGGTCATGAGGGCGCCGGCGTCGTCGTCGAGGTCGGCAAGGGTGTCACCTCGCTAAAGCCGGGCGACCATGTCATTCCGCTCTACACGCCCGAGTGTCGCGAGTGCGAATACTGCCTCAATCCCAAGACCAATCTCTGCCAGAAGATCCGCTCGACGCAGGGAGCCGGCGTGATGCCGGACGGGACCTCGCGCTTCTCCATCGGCGGCGAGAAGATCTTCCACTATATGGGCACCTCGACCTTCGCCAACTACACGGTGCTGCCGGAGATCGCTCTCGCCAAGGTCCGCCCCGACGCGCCCTTCGACAAGATCTGCTACATCGGCTGCGGCGTCACCACCGGCATCGGCGCGGTCGTCAACACCGCCAAGGTCGAGCCGGGCTCCAATGTCGTGGTCTTCGGCCTCGGCGGCATCGGCCTCAACGTCATCCAGGGTGCCCGCCTCGCCGGCGCCAACATGATCGTCGGCGTCGACATCAATCCCGACAAGAAGGCCATGGCCGAGCGCTACGGCATGACCCATTTCGTCAACCCGCTGGAGGTCGAGGGCGATCTCGTGCCCTATCTCGTCGACCTCACCAAGGGCGGCGCCGACTATTCCTTCGAATGCATCGGCCGCACCGACACCATGCGCCAGGCGCTGGAATGCGCCCACAAGGGCTGGGGCGAATCGATCATCATCGGCGTTGCCGGCGCCGGGCAGGAGATCTCCACCCGGCCGTTCCAGCTCGTCACCGGCCGCTCCTGGCGCGGCTCGGCCTTCGGCGGCGCGCGCGGGCGCACCGACGTGCCGAAGATCGTCGACTGGTACATGGACGGCAAGATCGAGATCGACAGCATGATCACCCACACCATGCCGCTCGAGGAGATCAACACGGCCTTCGACCTGATGCACGAGGGCAAGTCGATCCGCTCGGTCGTCACGTTCTGATCAAAGCGGGCCGGGAGCGGACGACGCCTTCCGGCCCGCACCACGCCCCGCCTGCGGGGCCGGCCGCACCTGCGGTCGACACAACACAACCGGGGGGAACGATGAGCGAAACCGGAACCATGTGGGCCGAGCCCCGTGACGGCGACAGCATCGGCGGGCGCATCCGCCGTGCACGCGAGGCGGCGAACTTCTCCTCCGCCCAGCTTGCCCGGCGCATCGGCGTCAAGACCGCGACCGTCACCGCCTGGGAAACCGGACGCTCCGAACCCCGCGCCAACCGGCTGACCATGCTGGCCGGCTTTCTCGGCGTCAGCCCCACCTGGCTGCTCTACGGCCTCGGCGACGCGCCCGCCGAGACGCCGCTCGCCAGCGAGATGGCGCTGATCGCCTCGAGCCTCAAGCTGCTGCGCGAGACGCATGAGCGCACCGGCGAGGCGCTCGCCCGGCTGGAGGCGCAGGTCGAGCAGATCGGCCGGCTGATCGGCAAGGACACGCAAGGTCCCGGCGCGTGAGCGCAGCCATGACCGCCCGCCCCGTCGACGATCCCGCCCTTCCGGCGATTGCCGGCAGGCCGCCCCTTACCGCCTTCTGGGCGGAGATGGACGCGCTCACGCCGCGCCAGCTCCATGACCTGCTGCGCCTGCGCGTCGATGTCTTCGTGGTCGAGCAGGCCTGCCCCTATCCGGAGATCGACGGCCGCGATCCGCAGGCCCGTCATCTTCTGGTCACCGCTCCCGGCGAGGGCGGCGCTGGCGACACGGAGCTTGCCGCCTGCCTGCGCCTGCTGCGACCCGATGCGCCGGGAGCCCCGCTGCGCATCGGCCGCATCGTCGTTGCCCCGGCCTGGCGCGGCACCGGCCTTGGCGACTATCTGATGCGCGCCGCCCTTGCCGAAGCCCGGCGCATTGCCCCAGACCATCCGCAGGCGCTGTCGGCGCAGGCGCATCTGACCGCCTTCTATGCCGCGCACGGTTTCGTGCCGGTATCCGAGACCTATCTGGAAGACGGGATCCCGCATGTCGACATGCTGCGCGATCCCGCTTGCCACGACACCTGATCCCCTCACGCGAGAGCCGATATCCATGACCCTCGACCTCATCTCCTCAGCCCGCGCCTTCGGCGGCGAGCAGCGCGTCTATCGCCATGCCTCCGCCGCCACCGGCACCGACATGGAATTCGCCGCCTTCCTGCCGGCCGAGGCGCTGCGCGGCGAGGCCTGCCCGACGCTCTTCTATCTCTCCGGCCTCACCTGCACCTGGGAGAACGCCACCACCAAGGCCGGCTACCAGCGCCTGGCCGCCGAATACGGATTGATCCTCGTCGCCCCGGACACCAGCCCGCGCGGCGAGGGCGTCGCCAATGACGCCACCTACGACCTCGGCCAGGGCGCCGGCTTCTATATCGACGCGACTGAGGCGCCCTGGGCGCCGCATTTCGCGATGGAAAGCTATGTTGCGCGCGAGCTCTTCGACCTCGTCGCGGCCGAACTGCCGGTGTGGGAGGGCGCCGTCGGCGTCACCGGCCATTCGATGGGCGGCCACGGCGCCTTGACCCTGGCGATGAAGCATCCCGACCGCTTCCGCTCGGTCTCCGCCTTCGCTCCCATCGTCAACCCGCTCGACTGCCCCTGGGGCGAAAAGGCCTTCACCGCCTATCTCGGCAAGGACCGCGCGGTCTGGGCCGCGCACGACGCCTGCCACCTCGTCGAGCATACCGGCTGGTCCGGCGACATCCTGATCGACCAGGGCAGCGCCGACGGCTTCCTCGAAGAGCAGCTCAAGCCCTGGGCGTTCGAGCGGGCCTGCCGCAAGGCCGGCGTCGACCTCACCCTGCGCATGCAGGGCGGCTACGACCACTCCTATTATTTCATCTCCACCTTCCTTGCCGATCACGTCGCCTGGCATGCCGCGCGCCTGACCGGCTGAGGCGGGAGGGGTCCTTGTTCCAGGCGGCGGCCTTCGCCGCCCGGAGGCGTCGGACGGCTGCGCCAATTCGTCACCGCCTCGTGCGAACGGCGTTTTCCCGCCGGTCGCACATTGACATCGCGCCCTGCCATCGCCAATTCCACGAGGTGATGTATCCGCCGGCTTTCGTTGAAAGCCGGGGCCAATCTCCCTATAACCCGACTAGGCCCGTGTGGCGTGTCGACGAACAACCGGAAACGGTACGGTGCCGTTTCCCCAGTGTAAGGATGTCTTGATGCCTTGGAGCAACCAGAACGGTGGCGGCGGCTGGAAGGGCGGCGGGGGCGGTGGCCCCTGGGGCGGTTCCGGCGGTGGCGGTCCCTGGGGGGGCGGTCCGCAGCGCGGCGGTGGCGGCGGTGGCAACCCGCCGGATCTGGAAGAGCTGCTCAAACGCAGCCAGAACACCCTGAAGACGGTGCTGCCCGGCGGCGGCAATCTCGGCTTCAAGGGCATCCTTCTCGCGGTGATCATCGCCGCCGGCGTCTGGCTCGCCACCGGCTTCTACCGGGTCGAGCAGGGCCAGGTCGGTGTCGAGCTGGTCTTCGGCGAGGTCACCAACCAGACCGCTCCCGGCCTGAACTACAACTGGCCCTATCCGGTCGGCGCCGTCTACACGCCGGAAGTCCTGCGCATCCGCGAACTGACCGTCGGCATGCGCGAGACCGTCAGCGGCAACCGCGTCACCACGCAGGATGTCGCCGAGGAAAGCCTGATGCTGACCGGCGACGAGAACATCGTCGATGTCGACTTCAAGGTGCAGTGGCGCATCCGGAACACGCCGGAGGGCGTCTCCAACTTCCTGTTCAACATCCAGGACCCGGATGGAACGGTGAAGGCGGTCGCCGAAAGCGCCATGCGCGAAGTGGTCGGCGAGAGCAACATCGACGCCATTCTCGGCGAGAACCGCACGCCCATCCAGGTCGCGGTGCAGAGCCTGATGCAGACCGCGCTCGACACTTACGGTGCCGGCGTCGAGGTCACCCAGGTCCAGATGCAGAAGGTCGACCCGCCGCAGCAGGTCATCGAGGCCTTCCGCGACGTGCAGGCCGCGCGCGCCGACCAGGAGCGCATCCAGAACGAGGCCCAGGCCTATGCCAACCGCGTCGTGCCGGAGGCCCGAGGCGAGGCGGCCCGGCTGCTTGAAGCAGCCAACGCCTATCGCGACCAGACGGTCGCCGAGGCCAACGGTCAGGCGCAGCGCTTCGTCAAGATCCTGGACGAGTACCAGAAGGCTCCGTCCGTGACCCGCGAGCGTCTCTATCTGGAGACGATCGAGCAGGTTCTCGGCCGCAACGCCAAGATCATCATCGACGAGGGCACCAGCGGCTCGGGCGTCGTGCCCTATCTGCCGCTCGACCAGCTCAACCGAAACCAGGGCGCCGCCCGCAGCGGAGGCAACCAGTGATGAAGAACGGTATTTTCGGGATCGGCGGCATTATCGTCGCCGTCGCAGCGCTCGCCTTCTACCTGTCCGTGTTCATCGTCAACCCGGCCCAGCAGGCCCTGGTGCTGCAGTTCGGCGAGATCAAGCGGGCCGAGCAGGAGCCGGGCCTGAAGTTCAAGATCCCCTTCGTCCAGAACGTGGTCTATTTCGACAAGCGCGTGCTCGACCTGAACATGCCGCTGATCGAGCCGATCCTGTTCGACAAGAAGCGGCTGGTGGTGGACGCCTTCGCGCGCTATCGCATTACCGATCCGGTCCTGTTCTTCCAGACGGTGAACAACACCAGCGAGGCCAATCAGCGCCTGTCCACCTTCCTGCAGTCGAGCCTGCGTTCGGTGCTCGCCCGCGCCACCTTCGTGCAGATGGTGCGTGACGACCGCGCCGGGCTGATGGACCAGATCCGTCAGGACGTCGCCGCCCGCGCCGCGCCGATCGGCATCGAGGTGGTGGATGTGAAGATCCGCCGCGCCGACCTGCCGCAGACCAACTCCGACGCGGTGTTCCGCCGCATGCAGACGGAGCGTCAGCGAGAGGCGACGGAGATCCGCGCGCAGGGCGCCGAGCAGGCGCAGCGTATCCGCTCGCGCGCCGACCGCGACTCCACCGTCATCGTCGCCGAAGCCAATCGCGACGCCGAGGTGATCCGCGGTGACGGCGATGCGGAGCGGAACCGCATCTTCGCCGAGGCCTTCAACCGCGATCCGGAGTTCTTCAGCTTCTATCGCTCGATGCAGGCCTATTCGGAAGGCCTCAAGACCGGCGACACCTCGATGGTGCTGTCGCCGACCTCGGAGTTCTTCCGCTACTTCCGCGATCCCAGCGGACGCAACCAGCCGCAGCCGCCCGCCGCCACCGGCGAGGCGCCGGTGGCCCGGGGTCCGCTCGCCCAGTGAGCGACCTGTGGGTTGCGCTTGGCCTCGTCCTGGCTCTCGAGGGGGCGCTTTATGCGCTCGCCCCGGGAGCCATGAAACAGGCGATCCGGCAGATGCTGGAACTGCCGGACGGGGTCTTGCGGACGGGCGGACTGATTGCCGCCATAATCGGCGTCTTCATCGTCTGGCTCGTCCGCGGATAGCCTTGCGCGGAAATCGGACGTAGGTTTGCCGGGGTCGGCCGGGGCGCAACGCGCTCCGTCCGGCCGCAAGACATCGCGGGGCACCGGACCCCGAACCCAGATGGAGGACAACGGCCTATGGCCCTGTTGAACACCGACCCGCGTCAGGCCGGCCCGTCCGGCAAGGCCGGCACCCGCCGCATCGCGCAGCGTCTCGCCGCGGCCGCCCTTGCCCTTGCCCTCGCCGTTCCCGCCGCCGTGGTCGACCACCGCGCCGCACGCGCCCAGGCGCCCGAATCGATCCCGGACCTCGCCGAGTCCCTGCTCGATGCGGTGGTCAACATCTCGACCGCCCAGAACGTCACCGCGCAGCGCTCCGTGCCGCTGCCGCAGGTGCCGGAAGGCTCGCCCTTCCAGGAGTTCTTCGACGAGTTCTTCAACCGCCAGAACCGCGACAATGCCCGCCCGCGCCGGGTGCAGTCGCTCGGCTCGGGCTTCGTCATCGACGGCGAACAGGGCATCATCGTCACCAACAATCACGTGATCGAGGGGGCCGACGAGATCACTGCCAACTTCAACGACGGCAGCAAGCTTGTCGCCGAGGTGATCGGCCGCGACAGCAAGACCGACATCGCCGTGCTGAAGGTGACCTCGCCGACACCGCTGAAAGCCGTGTCCTTCGGCGATTCGCGCGCCCTGCGCGTCGGCGAATGGGTGATGGCGATCGGCAACCCCTTCGGCCTCGGCGGCACGGTCACCACCGGCATCGTCTCCGCCCGCAACCGCAACATCAATTCCGGCCCTTACGACAACTACATCCAGACCGACGCCTCCATCAACCGGGGCAATTCCGGCGGCCCGCTGTTCAACCGCAACGGCGAGGTGATCGGCATCAACACCGCGATCATCTCGCCCTCCGGCGGCTCCATCGGCATCGGCTTCTCGATTCCCTCCGAGATCGCCACCAGGGTCATCGCCCAGTTGCGCGAGTTCGGCGAGACCCGCCGCGGCTGGCTCGGCGTGCGCATCCAGGAAGTCACCGACGAGATCGCCGAGAGCCTCGGCATGGACAAGGCCGAAGGCGCGCTGATCGCCGGCATCACCGAGGGCGGACCGGCCGAGGAGGCCGGTTTCGAGGCCGGCGACGTGGTGATCGAGTTCAACGGCGCCCGCGTTCCGGCCATGCATGACCTGCCGCGCATGGTCGCCGACACGCCGGTCGGCGAGGAAGTCTCGGTCGTCGTCCTGCGCAAGGGCGAGGAGGTCACGCTCCAGGTCAAGCTCGGCCGTCTCGAGGAGGCCGACGCCTCCGCTGCCGCCGACAGCACGGCTCCCTCCGACCAGGCCCCGGCCACCGACACCCCGACGGTGCTCGGGATGACGCTGTCCACCCTCACCGACGAGTTGCGCAGCCAGTATTCGATCGCCGCCGACGTCAAGGGCGTCGTCGTCACCGCCGTCGAAGATGGCTCGGGCGCTGCCGAAAAGCGCATCGCTGCCGGCGACGTGATCGTCGAGGTGGCGCAGGAGACCGTTACCGACCCGGCCGATATCATCGCCCGCATCGAGGCCCTGAAGGGCGAGAGCCGCCGCCTGGCGCTGTTCCTCATCGCCAATGCGCAGGGCGAGGTCCGCTTCATCCCGCTCTCCATCGAGCAGTAGGACCGCGACCCCGCCCCGAAGACACGAAGGCCGCGGGTTCGCCCGCGGCCTTTTTTCCAGTCCCTCGAAAAGCGCGATTCAGCCGGCGGCGAACTCGCCGGCCCGGTAACCCTGGAAGTAGAGCAGCGCGGTCAGGTCGCCATGGTCGACCCTCGCGTCGGCCGCCGCCGCCACTGCCGGCTTGGCCCGATAGGCAACGCCCAGCCCGGCGCGCTCGATCATCGCCAGGTCGTTGGCCCCGTCGCCGACGGCCACCGACGCCTCCGCCTCGATCCCCTTCTCCACGAGCAGTTCCTCCAGCCGCTGCCGCTTGGCCTCGCGCCCGAGGATCGGCTCGCCCACCTTGCCGGTCAGCCGTCCCTCGGCAATGCCCAGCGTGTTGGCCCGGTTCTCGTGGAAGCCGAGCTGCGCCGCGATCTGCGAGGTGAAGGCCGTGAAGCCGCCGGAGACCAGCGCGCAATAGGCGCCATGCGCCCGCATCGTGCCGACCAGTTCGCGCGCGCCGGGCGTCAGGGTGATCTGCGACTTCAGCACCTCGCCGATCACCTCTTCCCCGAGGCCGGCCAGCATCGCCGCGCGCTCGCGCAGGGCCGGCTCGAACTCCAGCTCGCCCCGCATCGCCCGTTCGGTGATCGCCGCGATCACGTCCTTCTTGCCGACGGCGGCGGCCAGTTCGTCGATGCATTCCTGGCCGATCATGGTGGAATCCATGTCGGCGATCAGCAGGCGCTTGCGTCGGCCCTCGCGCTTCTGCACAAGGACGTCGACGGGCGCGTCCGCCAGCACCTGGCGCAAGGCCGCGTCGAACGCGCCGGCATGCGCCGGATCGCCGTCGACGGCAAGGTCGCAGGCGATGCCGGCGGCGAGCCAGTCGGCGGCAGCGGCGCCCACGGGCAGCACATGCAGCGCCCGCGCGACGAGCGTCTCGTCGAGGACCGGGCGCGAGGGATTGGCGACAAGGGTTGCGACGAGCGACATCGTGAGGCGCCTTGAAAGGGAATGAGGAAGACGTGGCGAAACCGGTGACGTTGATAGCCGGACCCACGGCAAGCGGCAAGTCGGCGCTGGCCCTGGACCTGGCGGAGCGCGATGGCGGCTGGATCGTCAACGCCGACAGCATGCAGGTCTATGCCGATCTCGACGTGCTCACCGCCCGCCCCTCGCCGGCGGATCTCGCCCGGGCACCGCACCGCCTCTACGGCCATGTCGATGCCGCCGAGCCCTGGTCCGTCGCCCGCTGGCTGGAGGACATCGCCAAGGTGCTGGACGAGGCGCGCACCGCCGGGCGGCCGCTGATCATCGTCGGCGGCACCGGCCTCTATTTCCGCGCCCTTGCCGGCGGCCTGTCCGCCGTGCCGCCGATCCCGGAGGAGATCCGCACCCGCCTGCGCACTGAAGCAGCGGATGCACCCGCCGGCGCGCTGCACCAAAGGCTGGCCGAGGTGGATCCGCCGATGGCCGCGCGGCTCGAGCCCGGCGACACCCAGCGCATCTTGCGGGCCCTGGAGGTGATCGAGGCGACCGGCCGTTCGCTCGCCTATTGGCAGCGGCAGCAGGGGCCGGTTCTGGTCGGACCGGAGGCTGCCCGTGTCGTTCTCGCCCCGCCGCGTCCCTGGCTGCACGCGTGCATCGCCGACCGCTTCCGCGCCATGGTCGATCAGGGCGCCATGGAGGAAGCCCGCCGCCTGCTGGCCCGCGAGCTCGACCCGGACCTGCCGGCGATGAAGGCCATCGGCCTGCGCGAGCTTGGCCGCCTTGCGCCCGACCTTGCCGGGCTGGACCCGGCCATCGACAAGGCGACCACCGAGACCCGCCGCTATGCCAAGCGACAGGAGACCTTCTTCAGAGGCCAGCTCGGCGACTGGCCCCGCCTTGATCCGGCGGACGCCGCCGCCTGGCACCGCTTTCTGCGTGGAGAATAGCGGGCGCCACAGCCTTTGATTGCAATGTCATCATTTGCCCATAAACTCCATCTATGGAGTTTCCCGCTCGCCACGCCCCGGTGCATTCCGGCCACGGTTCGGCGGGCTCTGTCCGGCGCATCCCATCATGCGCCACCCCGCCCGACGCGGCGCAGATCGCGCGGGTTGTCTTCCGGAGGAAGGGCCGACAGGTCCCGATCCCGCCAGACCGTCTTTTACGGACACCGCGCCCTCCACGGGCGACGGACCGCAAGGAGAGAGACATGGCGGACACTGCGATACTCGAGACACCACGCCTGCGGCTTGCCGCCTTCACGCCAGCCGACGTGGGCGATCTCCATACCCTGCACAGCGATGAGAACGTCAATCGTTTCCTCGCCTCCCACGAGGCGATCCGCTCGCGCGAGGACGCCGAGCAGCACCTGCGCGACTATATCGAGGGTCAAGACCACCGCGGCTTCAGCCAGTGGAAGACGACCCTGCGCGATGGCGGCTTTGCCGGCCGGGCAGGCTTCTCCGTCTTCCCCGAAACCTCGGAAGTGGCGCTGAGCATCTGCCTGAAGCCGCAGTTCTGGGGCAAGGGCTATGCCTCGGAACTGGCCGGCGCCCTGGTGACCTGGTTCTTCGAACGCACCTATTTCACCCACCTCATCGCCTTCGTCGCCGCCGGCAACGATCCGGCCCGCCGCATGGTGGAAAGCATCGGCTTTTCGATACGCCAGCGCATGGTGATCGACGGCAACGTCTTCGACTGCCTGCAGGTGCTCTCGCCCGCCCTTGCCCGCTACGCCCGCGCCAGCGCCTGAGGCGCGGCGGGCCAAGCTGCCTTCACATCGCTTTCTCTTGCGAACGCAATCGGCGATCCTCAGCGTCCTTTGCGATTACGGGAATCCGACAACTCCGCGGCCCCATTAACGTTCTTTGCGCTCGATAGCGGTTTTCGATCGCTGCGGCTGGAAAATCGGAGATGTAGCGCTTATTTCATTTATTGCGGTTATTTCGATTGTCGACGACAGTGTTGAAAACACCGGGGACGAACCGGCTCAAGAGGAGCCGGCTCTTCGACGAGCTACAGGAGGGATAGGATGCTTGCGCTCATGGACCAGACGCATCAGCCGTTTGTCGCCGATGAGGCGGAAGCGGTCATTGCCCGAAAGGCTGCGGATCGCTTGCGGGCGGTCGCCGAAACCAACGAGAGCATCAGAATTACCGTTGATGGGAAGGGGGACGACAAGATCATCGTTCCCCTGCCCGCGCGCGCCGTTGCTCTCATTTACGAGGTGCTGGAAGCAATGGCCAACCGCACCCCGATGTCGCTGATCCCGCATGAGGCGGAACTGACGACGCAGCAGGCCGCCGATTATCTGAATGTTTCCCGGCCCCATTTGATCCGGCAACTGGAAGCTGGAAAGATCCAGTACCGGAAGGTCGGCAGTCACCGCCGAGTGCGCTTCGCGGACCTGATCCGATATGAGAACGCTTGCCGCGAGGAACAGAAAAAGGCCCTCGTCGATCTCGGTGATGAGGCAAGGCGACTTGGGCTCGAATGATCTCGACCTTCACCGCGTTCTTCGATGCCAATGTCTTCTATGGCGCGAGGCTTCGCAGCCTCGCGCTCTTCGTTGCACAGACAAAGCTCTTCCGCGCCAGGTGGTCGGAGCGAATTCACGATGAGTGGGTGCGAAACCTGATCAAGAACCGACCCGATCTCGCTCCGGAAGATTTGGCGAAGACCCGCGCGGCGATGAACGCGGCAGTCCCGGACTGCCTCGTGGAAGGATATGAACCACTCATACAGAGTATTGAACTGCCGGACCCGGATGATCGGCATGTGGTCGCCGCCGCGATTCTCACCCGCGCCAGCGTCATCGTTACCTTCAACGAGAACGACTTTCCGCCCGCCGCCCTGGCGGGATTTCGCCTGCATACGAAACACCCCGACGATTTTCTCAGGGACGTTTTCGACCTCGCACCTGAGCTGTTCATCGAGGCGGTTCGCAGTGATTTCCTCCACTACGTCAACCCGTCCCTGGATTATGCGGACTATCTCGCGAGCTTGGCGAGGTCCGGCGTTCCGCGTTTGGCGAAGGACCTCGCGGCGTTTGAAGTTCTGATGCCCTCGGACGGCAACGGCGTGTAAACCCCGCAGGTTCCTGACGCCCCCTTGGGCCTTCCGATAAATCCCCGCTCTCCGCGCCGCCGGCCAGCCCGCAAGGGATGACGCTCCGCACTTTACAAAAAGCCCCCGGCGGATCGCTCCGCCGGGGGCTTTGTCCTGGGGCAAGTCCGGTCAGGCCGGCGGCTCAGACGGCGCGCAGTTCCTGATGGTCCGGCTTGCTCTGGCGGGCGATCAGCCGGTTGAGCGCCGAGATATAGGCGCGGGCCGAGGCCACCAGCGTGTCGGTGTCCGCGCCCTTGCCGGTCGCCATGCGGCCGTTCGACTCGAGCCGGACGGACACCTCCGCCTGCGCGTCGGTCCCTTCCGTCACCGCATGCACCTGATAGAGCGACAGGCGCGCGTCGTGCGGCACGATGGCCTTGATCGCGTTGAAGGTGGCGTCGATCGGGCCGTCGCCGGTGCATTCGCGGGTCTCGTGGCGGCCGTTGACGTCGAGCGTCAGGATCGCCTTGCCGGCGGCGCCGGTGCCGGCGATCACGGTCAGCGCGATCACCTTGATCTGCTCGCCCTGGGTCGCGATCTCGTTCTCGACCAGGGCCTCGATGTCCTCGTCATAGACGTGCTTCTTGCGGTCGGCGAGATCCTTGAACCGGCGGAAGGCGTCCTCGAAGGCGTTGTCGCCGATCTCGTAGCCCAGTTCCTCCAGCTTCTGGCGGAAGGCGTGGCGGCCGGAATGCTTGCCCATCACCAGCGAGGTGGCCTTCACGCCGACATCCTCGGGGCGCATGATCTCGTAGGTCTCGGCATTCTTCAGCATGCCGTCCTGGTGGATGCCGCTTTCATGCGCGAAGGCGTTCTTGCCGACGATCGCCTTGTTGAACTGGACCGGGAAGCCGGACACCGCCGAGACCAGCTTGGAGGCGCGGGTGAGGTAGCGCGGCTCGACCGCGCAGCCATAGGGCAGCACGTCGGAGCGGGTGCGGATCGCCATGACGATCTCTTCCAGCGCCGCATTGCCGGCACGCTCGCCGAGGCCGTTGATCGTGCATTCGATCTGCCGCGCGCCGCCGGCGACGCCGGCCAGCGAGTTGGCGACGGCGAGGCCCAGGTCATTGTGGCAGTGCACGGAGAAGATCGCCTTGTCCGCGTCCGGCACCCGGGCGCGGATCTGCTCGAACATCGCCTTGTACTCGTCCGGCGTCGCATAGCCGACCGTGTCCGGCAGGTTGATCGTCGTCGCGCCGGCGCGGATCGCCGCCTCGACGCAGCGGCACAGATATTCGATCGGCGTGCGGGTGGCGTCCATCGCCGACCATTCCACGTCGTCGATCAGGTTGCGCGCCCGGCCGACCGTGTCGGTGATGATGTCGAGCACCTGCGCCTCGGTCTTCTTCATCTGGTGCTCCAGATGGATCGGCGAGGTGGAGACGAAGGTGTGGATACGGCCGCGCTCGGCATGGCGTACCGCCTCGCCGGCCCGGTCGATATCGGCATGGATGGCACGGGCGAGGCCCGCGATCACCGAACGCTTGGTGCGCTTGGCGATCTCGGAGACCGCCTCGAAGTCGCCGTTGGAGGCGATCGGAAAGCCCGCCTCGATGATGTCGACGCCCATGTCGTCGAGAATTTCGGCCACCTGCAGCTTCTCCTCCAGCGTCATGGAGGCGCCGGGCGACTGCTCGCCGTCGCGCAAGGTGGTGTCGAAAATGAAGATCTGATCCTGGGCAGACATTATCCGTTTCCCTTCGGGTCGGGCCCTGCGCCGCTCGCGTGTCCATGGGGCGCGGGCCGAAAATGCATCGGTCGGTGAAGGTTTCGTCCCCTGAGCGCCCGCCTCCGTTCCGCTGGGAGGCAGCCGGTGCTCAGGGGCAGATAAGGAGAAGGAGGCCGCCGCGACGCAGGGCTCCGCCGCGCGCCGTGCGCGCGTCGATCGCAAAAGCGGCAGATGTGCCAGCGGCGATCATGCGGGTCGTCCAGTCCTTGCGTCTCGCCCGTCCGTTGCGGGCCGGTGGCACGGGAGACTGCGCCAAGCTTGCGCAAGATGTCCCGAAAGAAGCGTTAGTGCATCAAGGTGGTATCCGATCGCCCGCGCGCTTGCAAGATCCTTGCGCGGACTTTCATGGATCTCGCGCGGCAGGCTTGCGCACGAAGCGAAACGGGCGGGATCGCTCCCGCCCTCTCCGCACTGTCAGATGCCTTCCGGGCCGCGCTGCAGCGCTGCAACGCCGGAGCGCGAGACTTCCACCAGGCCGAGCGGCTTCAGGATGGCGATGAACTGCTCCACCTTGTTGGTCCGCCCGGTGATCTCGAAGACGAAATGCTCCGCGGTCGCGTCGATCACCGTGGCGCGGAACGCATCCGCCAGCCGCAGCGCCTCCAGCCGCTTCTCGCCGATGCCGGCCACCTTGATCAGGGCCAGCTCCCGCTCCAGCGGCTTCTCGAAATTGCGGCGCCGCGCCTCCACCGTCAGATTGGTCACCCGGTGCACCGGCACCAGCCGCTCGAGCTGATGGTGGATCTGCTCGATGACCATCGGCGTGCCGGTGGTGACGATGGTGATCCGCGACAGGTGCTTCTCGTGCTCGGTCTCCGAGACGGTCAGGCTGTCGATGTTGTAGCCCCGGCCCGAGAACAGGCCGATGACGCGGGCAAGCACGCCCGGCTCGTTGTCGACCAGCACCGAAAGCGTGTGGCTCTCGACCGGCTCGACCACCTCGGCCATGAAATAGGCGGAGGGCGCATTGAGGTTCTGTGCGTTCATCTCGTTCGTCTCCGCGATCTCAGACCAGCGCCTTGCCGGCCGCGCCGATGGCTTTCGCCACCGCCTCGTCATTGGCCTCGTCGGGCAGCAGCATCTCGTTATGCGCCTTGCCCGAGGGGATCATCGGGAAGCAGTTGGCAAGGTTGGCCACCCGGCAGTCGAAGATCACCGGCTTCGGCGTCTCGATCATCTCCTGGATGGCGCCGTCGAGATCGCCCGGCTTGTCGACGATGATGCCGTGGCCGCCGAAGGCCTCCGCCAGCTTCACGAAGTCCGGCAGGCTGTCCATGTAGGAATGCGACAGCCGGTTGCCATGCAGCAACTGCTGCCACTGGCGCACCATGCCCATGTACTGGTTGTTGAGGATGAAGACCTTCACCGGCAGGCCGAACTGCACCGCCGTCGACATCTCCTGGATGTTCATCAGGATCGAGGCGTCGCCCGCGATGTCGATGCACAGCGCGTCCGGATGCGCCACCTGCGCGCCGATCGCCGCCGGCAGGCCGTAGCCCATCGTGCCGAGCCCGCCCGAGGTCAGCCAGCGGTTCGGCGCCTCGAAGCCGAAGAACTGGGCCGCCCACATCTGGTGCTGGCCGACCTCCGTGGACACGAAGGTCTTTCGCCCCTTGGTCGCCTCGTAGAGCCGCTGGATGGCGTATTGCGGCATGATGATGTCGTCCGACGGCCGGTAGGCGAGCGAGTTGCGCACGCGCCAGCGGTCGATCTGCTCCCACCACCCCTTCAGCCCGGCGGCGTCGAGCTTGTGCCCGCCGGTCCGCCACAGCCGCACCATGTCCTCCAGCACATGGGCGACGTCGCCGATGATCGGAATGTCGACCTTGACCGTCTTGTTGATCGAGGACGGGTCGATGTCGATATGCACCTTGAAGGACTTCGGCGAGAAGGCGTCGAGCCGGCCGGTGATGCGGTCGTCGAAGCGCGCGCCGATGCAGATCATGACGTCGCAGTCGTGCATCGCCATATTGGCTTCATAGGTGCCGTGCATGCCGAGCATGCCCAGCCACTGCTTGCCGGAGGCCGGATAGGCGCCGAGCCCCATCAGCGTCGAGGTGATCGGCGCGCCGGTCAGTTGCACCAGCTCGCGCAGGAGCTGCGTCGCCGCCGGGCCGGAATTGACGACGCCGCCGCCGGTATAGAGGATCGGCTTCTTCGCCCGCGCCAGCAGCTCGACCGCATGGCGGATCGCCTCGATGTCGCCCTTGACCTTCGGCCGGTACGACTTGTGGGCGATGTTGGTCGGCGGCTCGTAGATGCCGGTGGCGAACTGGATGTCCTTCGGCACGTCGATGACGACCGGTCCCGGACGGCCGGTGGTCGCGACATAGAAGGCCTCGTGCAGGATGCGCGGCAGGTCCTCGATCCGCTTCACCAGCCAGTTGTGCTTGGTGCAGGGGCGGGTGATGCCGACCGTGTCGCATTCCTGGAAGGCGTCGCTGCCGATCAGATGCGTCGGCACCTGGCCGGTGATGCAGACGAGCGGGATGGAATCGAGCAGCGCGTCGGTGAGCGCGGTGACCATGTTGGTCGCGCCCGGGCCGGAGGTGACCAGCACGACGCCCGGCTTGCCGGTCGAGCGGGCGTAGCCCTCGGCAGCGTGGCCGGCGCCCTGCTCGTGGCGCACGAGAACGTGCTCGATGTCGTCCTGCTGGATGATCTCGTCATAGATCGGAAGCACGGCACCGCCGGGATACCCGAACACATGCTTGACCCCCTGGTCCTTGAGTGCCTGCAGCACCATTTCGGCGCCGGTCATCTCGCGCTTCATCGTTCCTGTCCTCGATCGTCGCGGCGTCCTCGCCCCGACCGCTTCGTTTCCGTCATCCGCCACGTCGTCCCGCGCAAGTCAGGTCCGGGCGCCCTCCGGCATGCGGCCAATAAAAAAGGCCTCCGGTGGAGGCCTTGCGCGCGCTGAGCTGTCTGGGAACCCGAGTGTTACCTCGTCCCGGCCGCGCGCGCCCCGCATACAAGAATGAGCCCGATGCTCTTCGTCACGTCAAATCCGTCCTGTCCGGCGGTGTTGCCAAAACCCGTCCTGAACCCGGCCCGTGGCCTGTCCGTCTGGGCAATCGGTCGGCGGACGCTGATGACAGGGTCATCTGGCGACTTACCCGATCCGACGCCGCGCAACCTAGACGCAGCGTCTGGCCCGGTCAAGCGCATTATCCGGAAATTTCGCAAAGCATCCTGCGGACTTGCCGAATCTTGCCAGCGCCCCCGCGCACCGGCCGAACGCCCCGGGCGAGGCCGGCGCGCCCTCCCCGTTCCGCCGGCCTGCGCCCAGGTTCGCCCCCCGCCCTGCCTGGTCAAAAGATATCCCCAGGGGCAAAGCCGCGGTTTTGCGCGCCAAAGGCCGCGTCCGCACCCCGTTTCAACGGCCAGTTCCATGATCGCCGAAAAGAAACTTGCATCTCCCGGCAAGCCTCTGTATACACCCGTCTCACAGCGGTCGGCGACACACGCTTTCCGCTGCGGGATGCTGTTGCAGCAAAGCCTGATCATCAGGATCGCATGCAGGGCAGTCCCGAACGGCCGCAAGGCTTGTGGGTGTATAGCTCAGTTGGTAGAGCAGCTGACTCTTAATCAGCCGGTCCTGGGTTCGAATCCCCGTGCACCCACCACTTCCTTCTCTCTGAAATCGCCGGAAAATTCGCCGGAAGGCACGCGGGCTTTTCCCGTCAGCCGATCCGCGCGCGCGCCCTGGCGCATCGGGATGCGCGGCCCCGCGGGCCTCCCCGCCCCAATCTTTTTCCCCGCACGGGTTGGTTGAACCACCCGATCGTTCCTATATGGGTCGCAACCCCGGTTCGAGACGGCCTCCCCAACGCCGGTCGAGCCCGCATTGCCCCGCGCGTTCCCTTTCCCTCTCTCATCCGGCCCTGTTCATGGCACCCATCCTTTCCATTTCCGATCTGTCGAAAACCTATGACACCGGCTTTCAGGCGCTGAAAACCGTGTCGCTCGAGATCGAGAAGGGCGAGATCTTTGCCCTTCTCGGCCCCAACGGCGCCGGCAAGACGACGCTCATCAGCATCGTCTGCGGCATCGTCAATGCCTCGTCGGGCACCGTCACGGTGGATGGCAACGACATCGTCCGCGACTACCGCGCCGCCCGCTCCCTGATCGGCCTCGTGCCGCAGGAGCTCACCACCGACGCCTTCGAGTCGGTCTGGGCGACCGTCTCCTTCAGCCGCGGCCTGTTCGGCAAGCCCAAGGCCCCGGAGATCGTGGAAAAGGTGCTGCGCGACCTCTCCTTGTGGGACAAGAAGGACAGCAAGCTCGTCACCCTGTCGGGCGGCATGAAGCGCCGCGTGCTGATCGCCAAGGCGCTCGCCCACGAGCCGCGCGTGCTGTTCCTCGACGAGCCGACCGCCGGCGTCGATGTGGAGCTGCGCCGCGACATGTGGCGGGTGATCCGCGAATTGCGCGACACCGGCGTCACCATCATCCTCACCACCCATTACATCGAGGAGGCGGAGGAGATGGCCGACCGGGTCGGCGTCATCAACAAGGGCGAGATCGTCCTTGTCGAGGAAAAGGCCGAACTGATGCGCAAGCTCGGCCGCAAGCAACTGGCCCTGCACCTCGCCGTCCCTCTCGCCGCCGTGCCGGACGGGCTTTCGGCGCACAATCTCGAACTCTCCGACGATGGAGAGGAGCTGATCTACACCTACGACACGACGGGCGAGCGCACCGGCATCACCACCCTGCTGCAGGACCTCAACGCCACCGGCATCCGCTTCCGCGACCTGCAGACCCGGCAGAGTTCGCTGGAGGAGATCTTCGTCAACCTGGTGAGGACGCCGTCATGAATATCCATGCCATCAAGGCGATCTACAGGTTCGAGATGGCCCGCACCGGCCGCACCCTGTTCCAGAGCATCGTCTCCCCGGTCATCTCCACCTCGCTCTATTTCGTGGTCTTCGGCGCGGCCATCGGCTCGCGCATCGCCGAGGTCGACGGCGTCAGCTACGGCGCCTTCATCGTGCCCGGCCTGATCATGCTGTCGCTGCTGACCCAGAGCGTGTCGAACGCCTCGTTCGGCATCTATTTCCCGCGCTTCACCGGCACGATCTACGAGG
Organism: Stappia sp. TSB10P1A; assembly: GCF_900185725.1. Taxonomy (GTDB): domain Bacteria; phylum Pseudomonadota; class Alphaproteobacteria; order Rhizobiales; family Stappiaceae; genus Stappia. The sequence continues at coordinate 107,502 of NZ_FYAU01000008.1, forward strand.
TGCTCTCCGCCCCGGTCTCCTATCTGGAGATCGTCATCGCCTATGTCGGGGCGGCGGCGACGAAGGCGATCATCGTCGGGCTGATCATCCTGGCGACGGCCGCGCTCTTCGTGCCGCTGGAGATCCAGCATCCGGGCTGGATGCTGCTGTTCCTGCTGCTGACGGCGGTCACCTTTTCCCTGCTCGGCTTCATCATCGGCATCTGGGCCGACAATTTCGAGAAGCTGCAATTCGTGCCGATGCTGATTATCACGCCGCTCGCCTTTCTCGGCGGCAGCTTCTACTCGATCTCGATGCTGCCGCCCTTCTGGCAGAAGGTGACGCTGTTCAACCCGGTGGTCTACCTGATCAGCGGCTTCCGCTGGAGCTTCTACGGACAGGCCGATGTCGGCGTCGGCGTCAGCCTCGCCATGACGCTACTGTTCCTCGGGCTCTGCCTTGCGGTGATCTGGTGGATCTTCCGCACCGGTTACCGGCTGAAGTCCTGACCTTCGAAAGTGGTGCGGGCCGCAAGGCGGCCCGCCCGTCAGCGCTTGGCGCTCAGACGGCGACCGCCGCCTTGATATGCGGGTGCGGGTCGTAGCCGGTGAGCTCGAAGTCCTCGTAGCGGAAGGCGAAGAGGTCGGTCACCGCCTCGTTGATCTTCATCTGCGGCAGCGGCCTTGGCGCGCGCGACAGTTGCTCCTTCGCCTGCTCCAGATGGTTCAGGTACAGATGCGCATCGCCGAACGTGTGGATGAACTCGCCCGGCGCGTAGCCCGTCACCTTGGCCACCATCATCGTCAGCAGCGCATAGGAGGCGATGTTGAACGGCACGCCGAGGAAGACATCGGCCGAGCGCTGGTAGAGCTGGCAGGACAGCCGCCCCTCGGCGACATAGAACTGGAAGAAGGCGTGGCAGGGCGGCAGCGCCATCTCGTCGACCAGTGCCGGGTTCCAGGCCGAGACGATCAGCCGGCGGCTGTCCGGCGTCTTGCGGATCTGCTCCAGCAGCTTGGCGATCTGGTCGATGGACGAGCCGTCCGGCGCCGGCCAGGAGCGCCACTGATAGCCATAGACCGGGCCGAGATCGCCGGTCTCGTCGGCCCATTCGTCCCAGATCCGCACGCCGTGGTCGTTGAGGTAGCGGATATTGGTGTCGCCGGCCAGGAACCACAGCAATTCGTGGATGATCGACTTCAGGTGCAGCTTCTTGGTCGTCACCATCGGAAAGCCGTCGGCAAGGTCGAAGCGCATCTGGTGGCCGAACACGGAGAGGGTTCCCGTGCCGGTCCGGTCGGTCTTCTTCACGCCCTCGTCGAGGATGCGCTGCATCAGCTCGTGATAGTGCCGCACGCTGCCGTCCGCCTGCCGATTCTGTTCCGCGCCATCGTCGCCCGGCCGCAAGCCGAGGGCAAGCACGCCGGCGCCCCCGTCCCTGCAATCCACCGGCCGGCGCGGCACCAAGACTGCCCCGGCCGCCACGCGCCCCCCAGCCGCTGCGCGAGGCAAAGTCGCCAGTCGCGATTTCACCGACAAGCGCCCCTTTTCAGCCGCCCTCCCTGCCCCTATATTCGGTGTGCCGGCGCAAGCCGGCTATGGCGATAAACGGACTTCGGAATAAGCCTATCGGACCCGGGGGCGGTACCCGGCGCCTCCACCCAAGCCCGCCGCACGATCTGTTGGTCGGCGGGTTTCGGCGGGGGCGAAATAGGATCGACGAGGGTGTAAAGGTCGTTCTTTTGCTCGGCATGGTTCCGCCGTTATCGGGCCGTCTCAATAGTTGCAAATGACAACTATGCTATGGACAACGCTGTCGCCGCGTAATGCGGTGCCGGTAGTCCTTTAAGCCCTGGCGGTTAGCCCCGTCAGGCGGGGTCCGGAGGCACCTGGCAACAGAAGCCTCCACTCGATTTCCGCCTGGCCTCGGCCCGCCTGACCCGCGCCCCGCCTGGCTCGCGCATGGGCAAGCGGCGGCGCCTTGAGGCCGGCGATGGCGGCGTCCAGCGGCTCGCCCTCGCGAAAAAAAGCGGGGCAAGGGGCAAAAGGCCGGTGCAAGCACCGATCGGCGCTTTTCATTCTCCCCTGCGCAAGCCATGTTGGGCGCGACCTGATTCACACTTTCAGATTCTCACGCTCAGTTAAGTGCGATGGCCGAAGACCTGATCCGCTACGATATCGTCATTCAGGACGCCCTGCGCGGTGCCGTCCGCAAGATCCTCTCCGAGGTCGGCCGTGTCGGCCTGCCGGGCGAGCATCATTTCTATATCGCCTTCGACACCACCGCTCCGGGCGTGCGCATCTCCTCGCGGCTGCATGAGCGCTATCCGAAGGAGATGACCATCGTCCTGCAGCATCAGTTCTGGGACCTTGCCATCGGCGAGCACGCCTTCGAGGTCGGCCTCTCCTTCGGCGGCATCCCCGAAAAGCTGTTCGTCCCCTTCTCCGCCATCAAGGGCTTCTTCGACCCGTCCGTCCAGTTCGCGCTCGAGTTCGAGCCTGGCAAGACGGCCGAGGAACTGCCCGAGGAACTGGTCGAGGCGGCCCGCGAACAGGAGCGGGCGGAGGCCACGCTCGCCAGCGTCGAGAAAACGACGGTTGACGCGAAATTGGACAAGGTTTCGCAAGTTCACAGCAAAAATTTGCAAAATTCTGATCAACCCGAAAAGCCGGTGTCCAAGGAGGACAAGTCCGGCGAGCCGGGCGGCGCCGATGTGGTCTCGCTCGACGCCTTTCGCAAGAAGACCTGAGGATCGGCCGGACCGCGCAAGCAGCTCCGACCGCGAAGGACGGATGATGAGCGGGGATATCGTCAATCTGAGGCAGGCGCGAAAAGCGCGCGCGCGGCGCGACAAGGACGAGAAGGCAGCGGCCAACCGCAGCCTGTTCGGCCGCACCAAAGCCGAGAAAACCCGCGATCGCACGCTTGCCGAGGCCGCCACGCGCCACGTCGAGGGCCATCGCCGCGAGCTCTCTCCGGCGGACACGTCCGGCGGGGACAATCACGGCAACGGCGAGGGCGGCTAGCCATGCTCGCCAAGCGCTCCCTGACCCTGCACGGCCACCGCACCAGTCTGGCGCTCGAGCCGGAGTTCTGGGAGGTGCTGGAGGAAATGGCCGAGGCCGGGAATATCAGCCTTCCTGCCCTGGTCGCCCGCATCGATGATGCGCGCGAAATTGAGACAGTGGGCGGCGGCGACCTGCCATCGTCCTTGTCCTCGGCCCTGCGGGTTGCCGCCCTTGCCCATTGCCGGGCCAAGGCCTGACTCACTGGTCCGGCGTTCTACCAATGAAAACAGGGGGTTCGAGCGGCGGCAGCAGCGGCATCGGCTGACCCCTGCCCGGTTCCGCACCCGCCGTTCCCGTGCTTCCCGGATCGTCCAATGCCCGCCGGATGCGCTCGCCGAAGCTCGCCGCCGGCGTTGGCTCTGCTGCCGGCTGCTCGCCCTGTTGTCCCCGCCGCCGCTCGGCCGCTGCCCGTTCCGCCGCCTTGCGCGCCTCCTCGGCTTTCCGGGCCGCCTCGGCTTTCCTCGCCTCCTCGGCTTTCCTCGCCTCCTCGGCCTTGCGGGCGTCGTTCGCCCTGCGCGCCTCCTCGGCCTTTCGAGCCTCTTCGGCCTTGCGCGCCTCTTCGGCTTTCCGCGTCTCCTCGGCCCTGCGGGCTTCGTCCGCCTTGCGCGCCTCCTCGTCCAGCAACTGCCGCTCCTGCCGGCGCTTTTCCTCGCGCTGCCGCCGCATTTCCCGCATCAATCGGTCGCGCTCGGTGATCTCGGCCTGCAGTTCCTCCACCCGGCGCACCTCCTGTTCGAAAGCGCGCAGGGTCAGGAAGGCGGTGAAGGGGGCGATGTCGATGGTGCGCTGCGGCTCGGCCAGCGGCCCGGCGAAGACGAGGCCCACCTGCGCCTCCGCTCCGGTCACCGCCTCCTCGCCCGGATCGACCCGCAGCGAGAAATCGCTCTGCAGGCTCAAGGCCTTGAGGTCGATCTGGGCATTGCCGAACACCCGTGCCTCGCGGTTGTCGACCCGCGCATTGCTGATCCGCGCGACCCCGCCGGCGATCGAGGCGCTCGCCTCCAGTTCTGCGAAGGGCAGCACGCCGGCGTCGAGATGGCTGGCGAAGGCGGTGCGGATCGCTGCGTCGTTGAGATCGAGCCCGGCGTCCACCGCGCGGATCACCAGCGCGAAGGCGTCCGGGTTGAGGCCGCGGATTTCCCCGTTCTCGACGCTGAGCGTCCCCCCGCCGGAAAGGCTTGAGACGATGCCGGCGAGCGAGCGGCCGCTGCCCTCGACATCGAGATTGATGTTCGCCGCGCCCGTCGCCACCGGACGCCCAGCGCGCCGCCAGACCAGTTCCTCCAGCCGCGCCCCGTCGAGATGCAGCGAGGCGGTCATCCCCGCCTGGCCGCCCGACCGCTTCAGCGTGTAGGCGCCCGTCAATCCTCCGCCGGCAAAGCCGGCCTTGCTGACATCGAGCGACAACGCATCGTCCTTCAGCGACAGCCGCGCGGCGACATCGCTGGCCGGCGGCAGCGGTGCCAGACCCATCCGCCGCGCCGTGACGTCGAGCGACAAATCCACGCCCGAGACGACCGGCGGTCCGAAGGCCGCTTCCGACCACGTGCCCCCGGTGGAGGCGGCGAGTTGGTCGGAGCCGAGCAGCAGGTCGCTGAGCTCGGAAATATCGAGTTCCGACAAGGAGATCGTGCCTCTGACCTGCGGGTCGAGGCTGGCCATGGCGCGGCGCAGGTCGACGCGCAGATCCGCATCGAGCCGCAGGCCCGCGACATCGCCGGAAAGGCCCGACAGGGTGAACCTGTCCCCCTCGCCCTCCAGCGTCGCCGCCAGGTCGACGGCCGCGGTCGAGGCATCGAGCGAGGGCAGCCGCCCGGTCAACAGCGCCACGGGCACCAGGTCCGGCGCGCGCACGGCAAGGTCGGCCGTATACTGGCTATCCCCGCTCGCCGGCAGGGCGAGCCGGCCGACCCCGCTCAGCACCGCTTCGCCAAGATAGAGCCGGGCATGCCCCTCCAGTCCGTCCTCGGCAATCCCCGCCGCGCCGATCTCCACCCGCGCCTCGCCGAGACTGCCGACCGGCAGCAACGTCGCACCGACTTGCTCCAGCAGGTCGCCCGCCTCCGGCGCCGCAAAGCTTGCCTCGAAATCCACCGTCGCGGCGCGCCAGTCGTCGAGCCGGCCATCGAGGCCAAGGTTCACATCGATTGCGGTACCGCCGACCGAGCCGCGCGCCACAAGGCTCGCCAGCGTACCGGCCGCCGCGCCGCCGCGGTTCGCCTCGCCCTCGAAGCTCAGCTTCAGATCCGCCGGCGCAAAGGCTCCCGGCCGGGCGGCGAAGCTCCGCACCGCGCGATTGTCCGGCGCCAGAGCCAGCAGCAGCGCCGCGACGCCGTCGAGCCGCTCGGCGTCGACATCCAGTTCCAGCGCGCCCGACGGCGCCGTCGACAGCCGCTCGATCCGCCCCTTGGCGCCGAGGCGCGCGCCGGACAGGTCGGCGACCTGGGCCTCGTCGATCACCAGCGTGTCGTCGCGATAGGACGCCCGCAGCCGCGTTGCAGCGGCCGACAGCGTGCCGAAATCGACCCGTTCGGCGAACAGGCGCAGGACCAGTTCGGTGCCGGTGCCGGCGATGCCGGCCGCCAGTCCCTGCTCCCGGCCGAGGAACAGACGGGCAAGCTGGGCCACCTGATTGCCGTCGATGCGCTTGGCATCGAGATCCGCCTCGAAGACCGGCGTGCCGCCCTCCGGCGCCGACCAGGCGAGCGCGCCCTGGCCGCTGTCCTCGCCGATCTCGAACAGCAGGTCGGTCAGTGCGACATGGCCCGGCGCGGCGTCGAGCCGGCTTTCCAGGGCAAAGGGCATCGCTGCGATCCCGCTTGCCCCGTTCTTGCGCCACCAGTCGGCAAAGGCGACCGGCTGCGCCACCGAGGCCGCGAAGCTGCCCCGGAACGCCGGCTCCGGCTGCAGGCCGAGATCGCCGCGCACGAGGAACTCGGTCCGGCCCGGCATCCGCCCCGAAAGCTCAGAAATCCGCCAGCCGCTGGCCAGGCGATCCGCCTTGAGCAACACGTCCTGGGTCAGCCCGCCGCCGGACAGGAAGCTGGGCACGGACAGTTCGACATGGCCGTCGAGGGGCGGGTGCGGCAGCCCGCGCAGTGCCGCCAGCAGCGTCGCTCCCGTCTCCGCCGCCGCCAGCGTATCCGTCGGCCCGCGCCCGGAAATGCGATCGAGGTCGATCTGCCGGGCCGTCGCCTTGACGTCGAAGCGATAGGGCTCGGCGAGCGTGATCTCCGCCCCGCCCTCCAGCGTCACCGGCCGTTCCTCGAGGCCGTAGCGGAAACTGGCCTCGCTCAGCGCCAGCCGGGCGATGTCGAGGGCGAACCGCCCCTCGCTGCGCCAGGCCTGCCGAGCCTCCTCGGCAGGCGTCACGGAGGCGAGCGTGTAGGCACCCTCATAGCCCGGGCGGCTGTCCGACAGGGTCAGCGTGCCGTCCATCACCAGGTCGACAGGCACGGAAACCGGCGTCACTCCGGCGCGCAGGCGCAAGCCGCCGGCCGGATCGCGGCGGCCGGTCGCCAGCACCACGGTTGCCCGCTGGCCGTTCAGGCTCGCCATGCCGTCCAGCTTGAACGGCCCCAGCATCGAGCGGGCGGTGACCAGCAGGTCGATATTCTCGATCTTGTGGTTCTGCCCGTTTCGCGCGTCGATCACCGTCAGTTCGCCGTCGCGGATCGAGGCCTGCTCCAGCATCACCAGGTCCGGATCGACCTCGGAAATCAACCCGTTGCGAGAGCGGGCGGTGAACCAGTCGAGCCGCCCCTGCTCGTCGATCGACAGGCGCAGGCTCGGCCGCTCCATCGTCAGGTCGATGATCCGCACCTCGCCCTTCAACAGCGGCGGCAGTTCGATGCGCATCTCAAAGCGGCGCACCGCCAGCAGCGGGTCTTCCGGCTCGCCGACCCGCACGTCCGAGAAGGTCAGGGTCGGCGTCGGCAGCAGGCGCATCTCCGCCTCGCCCATCACCGCGACGCGGTGACCGAGCAACTGCTCGCCATAGCGCTCGAACGTGGTGCGATAGGCCGTCCAGTCGATGAGGAACGGTCCGACCAGCGCTGCCAGCAGCACCGCGATCACGGCCACGCCGATCGTGATGTAGATCGAATTCAGCGCCCTGGTCTCCCGTTCACGCGATCCGCGGCAAGCCTCAGTCCAGCCTTACGATCTTGCCCGGATTGAGGATGTTGTCGGGATCGAGAGCCTTCTTGATCGCCGCCATCATGTCGAGGCCCGCGCCATGTTCGCGGGCCAGATACTTCATCTTGCCCTGGCCGACGCCATGCTCGCCGGTGCAGGTGCCGCCCATGTCGATGGCACGCCAGTTGAGCCGTTCGATGAAGGCTTCAGTCTTGGCGATCTCCTGCGGATTGTCGACATCTACCAGCACCAGGACGTGGAAATTGCCGTCGCCGACATGACCGACCAGCGGCGCGAGCAGGCCGTTGGCTTCGACGTCCCTGTACGTCTCGCCGATGCATTCCGCCAGCCGCGAGATCGGCACGCAGACATCGGTGGAGACGCCCTTGCAGCCGGGCCGGAGGCCGAGCGCGGCCCAATAGGCATTGTGCCGCGCCGCCCACAGGCGCGTGCGGTCCTCGGCCTTGGTGGCCCAGACGAACTCGCCCCCGCCGCTGTCGCGGGCGATCTCGCCGAAGATCTCGCTCTGCTCGCGCACGCCCGCTTCCGTGCCGTGGAACTCCACGAACAGCGTCGGCGTCTCCTGCAGGTCCAGCTTGGAATAAGCGTTGCAGGCGCGGATCTGGTTGGCGTCGAGCAGTTCGATCCGCGCCACCGGCAGGCCGCACTGGATGGTGGTGATCACCGCGTTGCAGGCGGAGCCAAGATCCGGGAAGGGGCAGACGCCGCCGGACACCGCTTCCGGGATGCCGTAAAGGCGGAGCGTCACCTCGGTGATGATGCCGAGCGTGCCTTCCGAGCCGACCATCAGCCGGGTGAGATCGTAGCCGGCCGCCGTCTTCTTGGCCCGCCCGCCCGTGTGGACGATACGCCCGTCCGCCGTCACCACGGTCAGCGCCAGCACCACGTCCTTCATCGTGCCGTAGCGCACCGCATTGGTGCCGGACGCGCGCGTTGCCGCCATACCGCCAAGGCTCGCATCCGCGCCCGGATCGATGGGAAAGAACAGGCCCGTGTCGCGCAGATAGTCGTTGAGCTGGGTGCGGGTCACGCCGGCCTCGACCACGCAGTCGAGATCCTCCGCATTGACCTGCAGCACCCGGTTCATCTGCGACACGTCGACGGAAATGCCGCCGGCCGGCGCGTTGACATGGCCCTCCAGCGACGAGCCGGTGCCGAAGGGAATGATCGGCACCTTGTGCTGCGCGCAGACCTGCACCACATCGGCGACCTCTTCGGTCGAGCGGGCGAAGACCACCCCGTCGGGCGCCTGATTCGGCAGCCAGGTGGTGGTGTGGCCGTGCTGCTCGCGCACCGCCGCGGAGGTCGAAAACCGGTCGCCGAACCGTTGCGCCAGGATCTTCAGCGCCAGGTCTATCCCCTCGTCGTTGCGCTGAACCGCCGCCTGAAGGCTTGCAAGACTCATTACTCTCTCCCGCTCGAGCGACCACCGGCATCTCCGCCCCGTAGGTGGGCGCCTTACGCGATTTGCGTATCCTGCCGATCTCGGACTAGTCTCGCGAATCTGAAGTTCGTCACAGGTCGCAGCACGCTCTCAACGAACTTCAGATTCAAAAGGGAGACTAGCAAGTTTGTGTTTCCAGTGTGGTTTTCGAATTTGAAATACGCTTCTACGGTCGCTGCCGAGAACAGAGCGTATTTCAAATTCACCACACTAGGTTTGGCGCACACTAGCAAAAACGGCAATCGCGGCCAAAGACTTCCGCCCGCTTCGCCCGCGACAGGAACGCCGCGGCCGATCGCAAGGAGCCAGAAGCGCCATGTCACAGCCGAGCCGCACGCCGGCCCCCTTCACCGGCTCGATCCAGACGGTCCGCAGCGAGTGGCTCGACTATAACGGCCATCTCAACATGGCCTATTACAATGTCCTCTTCGACACCGCCCTGGACGAGGCCTTCATCCATCTCGGCCTTGGGCCGGACTATGCGCGCGAGCGCGGCGCCTCTTTCTTCACCGCCGAAACGCATCTGTGCTACCTGCGCGAACTGAACGGGGGAGATCCGGTCCGCGCCACCGTGCAACTCGTTGATTTCGATGCGAAGCGCGCGCATCTCTACCAGGAGCTCCATCATGCGGACGACGGGTTCCTCTCGGCGACGTCCGAGCAGGTATCGCTGCATGTCGATCTTCAGGCGCGCAAGGTGATACCCTGGCCGCAGGATGTGCTGGAGCGGCTTGAGGAGATGAGGGAGAGCCACGCGGTGCTTGGCCGGCCCGAGCGCTGCGGGCGGCGGATCTCCCTCGAGAGGCGCTGACGGGAAACGCCTCGGCCCTTGCGGGCCCGGCGGACGGCTGGACGAGCGATGACCGGTCTGCTGACGCAATTGCAACGCCTTGCCGTGCTGGCGGCCGGTTGGATCAAGCCCAACCTCCGGCTGTTCCGTTCAACGCGCCTGCCGCTGGTCTGGCTGCTGGCTATCGTCATCGGCGTGCTGACGGCGATCGCCGCGATCCTCTTCCGTGTCGCCATCGGCGCCGTCCAGTGGCTGTGGCTCGGCACCGCGGAGGAAACCGTCATCACCGCCGCCGCCGGCATCCCCTGGTGGGTGATCCTGCTGGCGCCGGCCACCGGCGGCCTGTTCGTCGGCCTCTACCTGCAGGCGATCCAGCCCAAGCAGCGCGCCGGCGGCGTGCCGGACGTGATCGAGGCACGGGCCCAGGGCGGGCGCGGCCTGCCGTTCTGGCCGGGCATTTCCTCGGCCTTTCTCACCTCCGTCTCTCTCGGCTGCGGCGCCAGCGCCGGCCGCGAAGGGCCTGTGGTACATCTCGGCGCCACCATCGGCACCGCGCTCTGCCAGACCTTCCGCCTGCCCGACGCCGCCCGCCGCATCCTGCTGGCCTGCGGCGTCGCCAGCGCGGTTTCCGCCTCGTTCAACGCGCCGATCGCCGGCGTGCTCTTCGCCCATGAGGTGATTCTCGGCCATTATGCCATGTCCGCCTTCGTGCCGATCGTCATCGCCTCGGTGCTCGGCACGCTGATGTCGCGCCTGTGGTTCGGCGATGTCGCCGCCTTCTCGATCCCCGAATACCAGATCACCTCGATGCTGGAGATGCCGGCCTTCGCCCTGCTCGGCCTGACCTGCGCCGCCGTGGCGGTGATCTTCCAGTTCTCGCTGATCGGCACCGACTGGGTGGCGCGCAACATCGCCATGCCGCTGTGGCTGCGCCCGGTGATCGGCGGGCTGGCGGTGGGGGCCATCGGCATCGTCTTCCCCGGCGTGCTCGGTGTCGGCTACGAGGCGACAGACCTTGCGCTGCGCCAGGAACTGCCGCTCCTCACCATGCTGGCGCTGCTCGTCACCAAGACGGCGGCGACCTCGATCACCCTCGCCTCGCGGTTCGGCGGCGGCATCTTCTCGCCGGCGCTCTATCTCGGGGTGATGACGGGCGGGGCCTTCGGCCTCATCGCGGCGGCGGCGTTCCCCGAGCTTGCCTCCTCGCACGGGCTCTATGCCATCCTCGGCATGGGCGCCGTTGCCGCCGCCGTTCTCGGCGCGCCGTTTTCAACCACGATGATCGTGTTCGAGCTGACCGGCGGCTATGCGCTGTCCATCGCGCTGCTGATCGCCGTGTCCATCGCCACCGGCCTGACCCAGGCGGTACACGGGCGCTCCTTCTTCCACTGGCAGTTGGAAATGCGCGGCGTGATGCTCCACGAGGGCGCGCATCGCTGGGTGGTGCGCATCGTCCAGGTCTCCGACTTCGTCGAGCGGCTGCCGCGGGACGCCGAGCCGCAAACCCACGACCCGCAGACGGACGGCCCCAGCCTGACGCTCGACGACACGCTGGAAACCGCCCTGCAGCTCTTCGACGACAGCGGCGCGAGCCGGCTGCCGGTGGTCGATCGGGTCGATCCGACGAAAGTCGTCGGCCATGCCAGCCATGTGCGGGCGCTGCGCTTCTTCAATGCCGAACTGATCAGCAACCAGGTCGAGGAGCACCGCTGAGCGGCGCTCCCCCACCCGTTAGAGCGGCTCCCCCTTACAGCGGCGCCGTCGCCCGCTCCAGCCAGGCCCGCGTCGCCGTGTCGACCAGCGGCCCGATCTCGCCCAGGACGCGCGCGTGATAGGCGTCGACCCAGGCCCGCTCCTCGGCGCTGAGCATCTCCACGACCACCGCCCGCCGGTCGATCGGCGCCAGCGTCAGCGTCTCGAAGCCGAGCATCGGCCGCTCGCCGCCCTCGATGGCCGTCGCCGGCGTCACCAGTTCCAGGTTCTCGATACGGATGCCGTGGCTGCCGTCACGATAGTAGCCCGGCTCGTTGGAGACGATCATGCCCGGCTCCAGCGGCGCGTGGCCGGTCTTGGCGATGCGCTGCGGCCCCTCATGCACGGAGAGATAGGAGCCGACCCCATGCCCCGTGCCGTGATCGAAGTCGAGCCCGGCCTTCCACAGGGCGATGCGGGCGAGCGCGTCGATCTGCGCCCCGCTGGTGCCAACGGGAAAGCGCGCCGTGGCAATGGCGATATGCCCCTTCAGCACCAGCGTGAAGTGGCGCTTGTGCTCCTGCTCCACCTCGCCGACGGCGATGGTACGGGTGATGTCGGTGGTGCCGTCTTCATATTGGGCGCCCGAATCGATCAGGAACAGGCTGTCCGCCGGGATCGGCAGGTTGCTGCTCCGGTCGACATGATAGTGGCAGATCGCAGCGTTCGGGCCGGCAGCCGAGATGCTGTCGAAGGAAATCTCCTTCAGCTTGCCGGTCTCGGCCCGGAAGGCCTCCAGCCGCTCGGCGACCGCGATCTCGTCGAGCCCGCCGGCCGACGCCGCCCCGTCGAGCCAGCACAGGAAGCGGGCAAAGGCCGCCCCGTCGCGCAGATGCGCGGCCCGCGCCCCGGCGATCTCCGCCGCATTCTTCACCGCCTTGGCCTTGGTCACCGGGTCGGCGCCGTGCTTCACCTTGCCGCCGGCGGCAAGCACCGCGCTTGCCAGCGCATCGCCCGCCCAGTCGGGATCGACCAGCACCGTCGCGCCCGCAGCTCCCAGCGCGCTCAGCGCGCCCGTCAGCCCGTCCGGCCCCGCAATATCGGCCAGCGCCTCCAGATGGTCGCGCGAGGCATTGGTGAGCTTGCGCCCATCGATGAAGATCTGCGGGCGCCCTTCGCGCGGCAGGATGGCGAAGGACAGCGGCAGCGGCGTGTGCGACACGTCGCTACCGCGGATGTTGAAGAGCCAGGCGATGGAATCGGGCTGGGTCAGGACGAAGGCATCGCCGCCGGCGCGGCGCACCTCGGCGGCCATGCGCGCGATCTTCTCCTCGGCCGCCTCGCCGGCAAACTCCTGCCCGTGCACGCGCACCTGGCCAAGCGGCGGCTGCGGCCGGTCCTCCCACACCGCATCGAGCGGATTGCCATCCACCGGCACAAGCTCCGCCCCGGCCCTGGCACAGGCTTCGGCCAGGCGCTTCACGCCGCTCACCGTATGCAGCATCGGATCGTAACCGAGCTTCTGGCCCGGCTGCAGCGTCTCGGCCAGCCACTCGGACGGCGGCGTCTCGATCAGGTGCATCGGCCGGAACACGCTGGTGTCGACCTGCTCGCGCACCTGGATCGTGTAGCGCCCGTCGACGAAGATCGCCGCCGCATCCGCCAGCACCACCGCCATGCCGGCGGATCCGGCAAAGCCGGTCAGCCAGAAAAGCCGCGCGTCGCTGGGCGGCACATATTCGCCCTGATGCGCGTCGGCGCGCGGAATGAGGAAACCGTCGAGGCCCCTGCGGGCCAGCTCGCGCCGCAGCGCCGCGCAACGCGCGGAACCGACGGACGGGTCGATGACATTGTCGAAGGACTGGAACATGCGACGACGCTAGCGCCAATGCAGCCGTCGCGAAAGGGCATTGAAGAGGGATCGCGGCGGCTTTTGCACACCCGGCGGGCACCGGAGCGCCACGGAATTCGGCATGTGCTGCACCGCATTGCAAAATCACGCATTCGCACATGCAGCAATCGCAGCGCAGCCATGCACTTATCGACCTTTTCTCATGCGTCGGCGATCCCCATACTCTGTCTTGAGAGTTTGAGGGAGGAAGCTCTAGACAGAGACCTCGAACTGGAGACTTAAGATCATGGCCATTGCCACCACGACCACCACCGCCATCTCGGGCGTATCGCGCAGCTCTTCCAAGAGCGTGTTCCGCAAGGCGCTCGACTCGATGATCGCCGCCCGTGAGCGTCAGGCTCGCCGCTATGTCAACGGCTACCTTCTGTCGCTCGACGACGCCACGCTCGCCGCCTACGGCTACGACCGGGCCGATCTGGAGCGCAACAGCTCGCTGACCTCCGCGTTCTGATACCGGCGGTCGCTGACTGGACAGAAACGGGCCCGGCGGTTCCTCCGCCGGGCCCGTTCCTTTTTGGGGCAGGCTCTTTCCGGGGCTTCAGCCCTCGTGACGGCCGCGCACCAGCGTCAGCGTCAGCCAGCCGTCGCGGTTCTGCCGGCGCACCAGGTGGAACCCTTGCGTGCCATAGGCGAAAAGGATGCGCGGTCCGTCCTCCTCGCGCAGGCCCGACAGGACCAGCGTCGCCGAGCGGGTCATCCGCGCCGAAAGCCCGGCGGCCATGCGCATCAGGGGCCGGGCGAGGATGTTCGCCACCACCAGATCGAAGGGACCGGCCTCCGCGAAAATGCGGCTGTCGACGCCGGCCGCCGTTGCCGTGCGCACCAGCGTGCCGGCAAGATTGTGGACGGCATTGGCGCGCGCGGTAATGGTCGCCACCGGATCGATATCCGTCGCCAGCACCGGACGGCGGGACAGCCGCGCCATGGCGATCGCCAGAACGCCGGTGCCCGTGCCCAGATCCAGCATCCGCGCATAGGACCGGCGGGTCAGAAGCCGGTCGATCTCGATCAGGCAGCCGGCGGTCGTCCCGTGATGGCCGGTGCCGAAGGCGAGCGCGGCCTCGATCTCGATGGCAATGCCGGCGAGCGGGCGCTTCGCCCGGTCATGCGCGCCATGAATGAAGAAACGGCCCGCCTGCACCGGCGACAGGCCTTCAAGGCTCTTCTCCACCCAGTTGATGTCTTCCAGCTCGACCGCCTCGACCGGCGCGGCGAAGGCGTCCGCGCCCAGCCGGTCCTTGACCAGATCGGCGGCCTCGCTCGCGCTCATGTCGAACAGCAGGATCTCGGCCGTCCACTCGCGCCCGTCCGCCGAAGCCTCGAACACCGTCACCGGGTTGCCGTCATCCTCGAAGTCGCGCGACAGCAGCTCGTAGATGCGCTTCGCCTCGATCTCAAGGGCGGTGATGCGGACACGGATGGTGGACATGATCTCTCCGGAGACAGGAAACAGCGCCCGCCCTATAGCGCCCGCAAGCGGGCCGCATCAATCGCATTCGCACCGGATAGCGAAACGAGCACCGCTCAGTGCCGCTCGACGAAGCTGTCGAGCACCTTCTTGCGGCCCGCCTTGTCGAACTGCACGGTCAGCTTGTTGCCCTCGATGCCGACGATCTCGCCATAGCCGAACTTGAGGTGGAACACCCGCTCGCCCATCGCGAAGGCCGACGGCGTGTCGGACACCGACTTGGCGACCAACTCGCCCTCGATCATCCGCGGCCCGCCCGACTGCCTGCCCGACTGCCGGCCACTGGTCGACCCCATCCGCCCGGCGAACCCGCCACCACCAGCGCCGCCCTGCGCTTGCGAACGCTGCGCCCGCTGCCAGCCCGGCGTCGAATAGCTCGACTTGAAGGGATCGCGCGTGTCGAAGCGGCTGGCGCCGTATCCCCCGCCGCCATAGCCGCCGTAATTGCTGGACTGCTCCACCACCTCGACATGATCGGCCGGCAATTCGTCGAGGAAGCGCGAGGGGATCGAGCTCTGCCACATGCCGTGGATGCGCCGGTTGGAGGCGAACCAGATCTTCGCCCGCCGCCGCGCCCGCGTGATGCCGACATAGGCGAGCCGGCGCTCTTCCTCCAGCCCGGCGCGGCCGCTCTCGTCGAGCGCGCGCTGATGCGGGAAGAGCCCTTCCTCCCAGCCGGGCAGGAACACCGTGTCGAATTCCAGCCCCTTGGCCGAATGCAGCGTCATGATCGACACCGCCTCGTTGCTGCCGCCCGCGTCCCGGTCCATGACCAGCGCCACATGCTCCAGGAAGCCGGCGAGCGATTCGAACTCGTCCATCGAGCGGATGAGCTCCTTCAGGTTGTCGAGCCGGCCCGGCGCCTCCGCCGAGCGGTCGTTGCGCCACATCTCGGTATAGCCGCTCTCGTCGAGGATGATCTCGGCCAGCTCCGTATGCGACATGGCCGGCACCAGGTCGCGCCAGCGGTCGAAATCGGCGAGCAGCATGCGCAGCGTCGTGCGCGCCTTCGGCTTCAGCTCCTCGGTCTGGCACAGGTCCGAGGCCGCCTGCATGAGCGGGATCCGGTTCGCCCGCGCATAGGCATGGACCAGCTTCAGGCTGGCCTCGCCGAGACCGCGCTTCGGCGTGTTGACGATCCGCTCGAAGGCGAGGTCGTCGGCCGGCTGCACGACGCAGCGGAAATAAGCCATCGCATCGCGGATCTCCATGCGCTCGTAGAAGCGCGGGCCGCCGACCACCCGGTAGTTGACGCCGAGTGTGACGAACCGGTCCTCGAACTCGCGCATCTGGAACGACGCGCGCACCAGGATCGCCATGCTCTCGAGGCTGTGACCCTTGGACTGCAGCGCCTCGATCTCGTCGCCGATGGCGCGGGCCTCTTCCTCGGAGTCCCAGGCGGCGGCGACGCTGACGCGCAGTTCCTCGCCGTCCGGGTCGACGACATCGGTGAACAGCGTCTTGCCCAGACGCCCCTCGTTATGGGCGATCAGATGCGAGGCGGCGGCGAGGATATGGCTGGTCGAGCGGTAATTGCGCTCCAGCCGGATCACCTTGGCGCCGGGAAAGTCGTGCTCGAAGCGCAGGATGTTGTCGACCTCGGCGCCGCGCCAGCCATAGATCGACTGGTCGTCGTCGCCGACGCAGCAGATGTTGCGGTTGCCCTGCGCCAGCAGCCGCAGGAACAGGTACTGCGCGATGTTGGTGTCCTGATACTCGTCCACCAGCATGAAGCGGAAGCGGGCCTGATACTCGGCCAGCACGTCCGGATTGTTGCGGAACAGCGTGATGACATGCAGCAGCAGGTCGCCGAAATCGGCGGCATTGAGGATCGACAGCCGCTCCTGATACTGCTCGTAAAGCGCCCGGCCCTTGCCGTTGCCGAAGGAGCGCGCCTCGCCCTCCGGCACCTGGTCGGGCGTCAGGCCGCGGTTCTTCCAGCCATCGAGCTGGCTGGCGAAGGCCCGCGCCGTCCAGCGCTTGTCGTCCAGCCCCTCCGCCTGGATGATCTGCTTGATCAGGCGGATCTGGTCGTCGGTATCGAGGATCGAGAACCCGGATTTCAGGCCGATCAGTTCGGCATGCCGGCGCAGGATCTTGACGCAAATCGAGTGGAAGGTGCCGAGCCAGGGCATCCCTTCCGCGCTCTCGCCGATCAGCCGCTCGATCCGCTCCTTCATCTCGCGGGCGGCCTTGTTGGTGAAGGTCACCGCCAGGATCTGGCTCGGGAAGGCGCGCCGTGTCGCCAGGATATGGCCGATGCGCGTGGTCAGGACGCGGGTCTTGCCGGTTCCCGCCCCCGCCAGCACCAGCACCGGGCCGTCCAGCGCCTCCACCGCCTCGCGCTGCTCCGGGTTGAGCCCGTCGAGATAGGAGCCGGGTTCGGGCGGCCGCGGCCCGAGCGCTGCCCGCGCGCGCGCGGCAATGCCGCTGCCGGAGGGAGTGGCGCTCCGCTGCAGGGCGGAAAGGCGGTCGCCTTGGGAATCGGGCATCGACTGTCGGATCTCGGGCTCGATGGGTTCGCTCGCGAAGCGTCTTCGCGAATCTGTTCGCTATTTGGACCAATATAGCAAGTTTGCCGCCACTTGGCAGGGCCGCGCCTGCACACGGCGTCCGTCCGCCGGCGCAACCGCCCGTCAGCCCCCCGCCATCTCGATCCAGGCGTCCTCGTCGATGACGTCGATACCCAGCTCCTCGGCTTTCTTCAGCTTGGAGCCGGCGCCGGGACCGGCGATGACGAGGTCCGTCTTCTTCGACACCGAACCGGAGACTTTCGCCCCCATCGCCTCGGCCCGCGCCTTGGCCTCGTCGCGGCTCATCTTCTCCAGCGTGCCGGTGAAGACCAGCGTCTTGCCGGCGACCGGGCTGGCGCTCGCCTCCACCCGCTCCATCGCCTGCGGCCGGATCTGCGCCAGCAGCGCGTCGAGCGCCTCGCGGTTATGGTCCTCGGCAAAGAACTCGACCACCGCCCGGGCCACGGTTTCGCCGATGCCGTCGATGGCCATCAGCTCGGCAAAGGCATCGGACTGAGGATCGGCCGCCGCCTGCATCGCCGCGCGGAAGCTCTCCCAGTCGAGATAGTGGCGGGCGAGCAGCTTGGCATTGCCCTCGCCGACATGGCGGATGCCGAGCGCGAAGATCACCCGGTTGAGCGGCATCTCGCGCCGCGCGTCGATGGCGGCGAAGAGGTTGGCAGCGCTCGTCTCGCCCCAGCCGTCGCGGTTCCTCAGCTTGATCAGCGGCGAGGCCGCATCCCGCTGCGCCAGCGTGAAGATGTCGGCCGGCTGGCGGATACCCCCCTCCTCCATCGGCAGGCCGAAGAAGAACTCCACCTGCTTGTCGCCCAGCCCCTCGATGTCGAGCGCGTGGCGCGAGACGAAATGCTTCAGCTTTTCCTTGGCCTGCGCCGGACAGATCAGCCCGCCGGTGCAGCGGCGCACGGCATCGATCCGTCCGCTCGAGGCATTGACGTCGCGCACCGCGTGGCTGCCGCAGGCCGGGCAGGTGGTCGGGAAGGCGAAGGGCTCGGCATCCGCGGGGCGCTTGTCGAGGTCGACATCGACGATCTGCGGAATGACGTCGCCGGCGCGCTGGATCTGCACCGTGTCGCCGACCCGGATATCCTTGCCGCCGCGGATCGGCTCGCCGGTCTGGCCGATGCCCTTGATATAGTCCTCATTGTGCAGCGTCGCGTTCGACACGACGACGCCGCCCACCGTCACCGGCTCCAGCTTGGCGACCGGGGTCAGCGCGCCGGTGCGCCCGACCTGGATCTCGATGCCGCGCAGCACGGTGAAGGCCTTCTCGGCCGGGAACTTGTGGGCGATCGCCCAGCGGGGCGCGCGCGAGACGAAGCCGAGGCGGGCCTGCAGGTCGAGCCGGTCGACCTTGTAGACCATGCCATCGATATCGTAGCCGAGCAGCGCCCGCTCCTCCTCGATGCCGTGATAGGCGGCAAGGATCTCCTCGACGCTCTCGCAGCGGACCATGCGCGCGTTGATCGAAAAGCCCCACTCGCCGAGCAGTTGCACCATCTCGAACTGGGTGGCGCGCGGCACCTCGCTCATCTCGCCCCAGGCATAGGCGAAAAAGCGCAGCGGCCGCGCCTTCGTCACCTCCGGATTGAGCTGGCGCAGGGAGCCCGCCGCCGCATTGCGCGGATTGGCGAAGACCTTGCCGCCCTGCGTCTCCATCCGCGCGTTCAGCGAACGGAAGTCCTCGTGGCGCATATAGACCTCGCCGCGCACCTCGACGATGTCGGGCGCAGTATCCGGCAGGCGCTGGGGGATGTCCTCGATGGTCAGGGCGTTCTGCGTCACGTTCTCGCCGACCGTGCCGTCGCCGCGCGTTGCCGCGCTGACCAGCCGCCGCTTCTCGTAGCGCAGCGACAGCGACAGCCCGTCGATCTTCGGTTCGGCCGTCACCGCAATCGCCCCCATCAGCGGATCGAGCTTCAGGAAGCGGCGGATGCGGCCGAAGAAATCGCGCACGTCCTCGTCGGCAAAGGCATTGTCCAGCGACAGCATCGGGATCGCATGGGTGACCTTGCCGAAGCCTTCGGCCGGCGCGGCGCCGACGCGCAGCGACGGGCTGTCGGAGCGCACAAGGTCCGGGAACCGCTTTTCGATTTCGTCGTTGCGCCGCTTCAGCGCGTCATAGTCGGCATCGGAAATGACCGGCGCGTCCTCGCCGTGATAGCGCCGGTCGTGAGCCGCGATCTCCTGCGCCAGCCGTTCCAGCTCCAGCGCGGCCTCTTCCAGGGTCAGGTCTTCGACGGCGCGGGACGAGAGATCGTTGTCGGACATGGGGGATCGCATCTTGCTGGCATCGGATCGTGCGGCACGGGAACGGGCGTTCGCCGCCCGGCTCGCGACAGGGAGTATGGCGCCGGGATCGGGCAAGGCAAAGGGCGGCGGCGCGCTTTTCCAGCCTTGGTTCGGCCGCTTAAGCGCGCGGCGCGTCGGCCAGCAACCGGTCGGCCGCCGCCCGGGCCTCGTCGGTGATCGTGGCGCCGGCCAGCATCCGCGCGATCTCCTCGCGCCGGTGATCGACATCGATCCGCCGCACCCTGGTCGCCACCCGGTCCTCGCCGGCGTCTTCCTTGAGAATCAGGAAGTGCCCGCCCGCCTTCGCCGCCACTTGCGGCGCATGGGTGACGGTCAGCACCTGCACCTTGCCGGCAAGCCGCGCCAGCCGGCTGCCTATGGCCTCCGCCACCGCGCCGCCGACGCCCGTGTCGATCTCGTCGAAGACCAGCGTCGGCGCCGAGCCCTTGTCGGCCAGCGACACTTTCAGCGCCAGCAGGAAGCGCGACAGCTCGCCGCCGGAAGCGACCTTCATCATCGGCCCCGGCCGGGTGCCCGGATTGGTCTGCACCCAGAATTCGGCCGTGTCGATGCCCTCGCGGGATCGGGCGTCCGGGTCGCTCTCCAGGTTGACGAGGAAGCGCGCCCGCTCCAGCTTCAGGTCCGGCAACTCGCGGGAAACGGCCTCTTCCAGCGACTTGGCCGCCGCCCGCCGCCGCTCGCTCAGGGCCGCCGCCTTCGCGTCATAGTCGGCGCGCGCCGCCTCGGCCGCGGCGGCCAGGCCGGCCAGCGCCTCCTCGCCGGCATCAAGCGCGGCAAGATCGGCCTCGAACCGCTCGCGCAGGGCCGGAAGGTCGTCGACCTGCACCTGGAACTTGCGCGCCGCCCCGCGTAAGGCGAACAGCCGCTCCTCGGTCGCCTCCAGCGCGCGCGGATCGAACTCCGTCTCGCGCACCGCGGCTTCGAGGCCCGCACGCGCATCCTCCAGCCGGTCCAGCGCCTCGGCGAGGAAACCGACCGGACCGGACAAGAGGCCGGGCGCCTGCTCGGCCTTGCGCTCCAGCCGCCGCCACAGCGCGGCGATCTCGGTAATGGGGGAAGCCGTGCCGTTCAGCAGGTCGAAGGAGTCGCCGAGGTCGCCTGCGATCTTCTCCACCTGCATCATCGACTGGCGGCGATCGGCAAGCTCGGTTTCCTCGCCGGCGACCGGCGCAAGCTTCGACAGTTCCTCGGCGGAGGCGCGCAGGTAGTCGGCCTCGCGCCGCGCCGCCGCGATCCGCTCCTCCTGCTCGGCCAGCGCGCGCGCCGCCTTGCGCATCGCCGCATGGGCGCTGGCGACCGCCGCGCACTCCGCCTCGCAGCCGCCGAAGGAATCGAGCAGCCGGCGATGCTCCGCCGGATCGGTATAGGCCCGCGCCTCGTTCTGTCCGTGGATCTCGACCAGCAGCCCGCCCGCCTGCCGCAGCAGGGCGACGCTCACCGGCGCGTCGTTGATGAAGGCGCGGCTGCGGCCGTCTTCCGCCTGCACCCGGCGCAGGATGACGTCGCCATCGGCCTCAAGATCGTTCTCGCGCAGCATCGCGCGCACCGGATGCGCCATCGGCACGTCGAAGGCGGCCGTCACCTGGCCTTGCGCCTGGCCGTGGCGCACCAGGCCGGCATCGCCGCGCCCGCCAAGGGCAAGGCTCAGGGCATCGAGCAGGATGGATTTGCCCGCGCCCGTCTCGCCGGTCAGCACCGACATGCCGGTACCGAAGGCGAGATCGAGCCGGTCGATCAGGACGATATCTCGAATGGCAAGCGCAGCGAGCATGCGAGCGGGTGACCGGGCCGGACTGGACATGTGCGGCGACGCGCACGGGAAACCGCATCAGGTGTAGCTGGTGGTGCCCCGCCCCCGCAATGCCAAACTGGCCACGCAGCGGCAAGCCATTACCGACGTGGATGCTAGTGTGGCGAATTTGAAATACGCCTCACTTTGGCAGCGTGCCGGTGAGCGTATTTCAAATTCGAAAACCACACTGGAAACATAGATTTGCTAGAGCGATTTCCGATCAGGTGGACTCACCTGATCGATAAGAAATCGCTCCAGATTCAATACCTGGAGCATATTCTCGTCATTCAGATCGGTTCGATCTGAACGGAATATGCTCTGGTCACCCTTTTGAATCTGAAGTTCGTTCAGAGCATGCCGAGACATGTGACGAACTTCAGAGTCGGGTGACTAGAGCGAGATGCCCTTGAACGCGCGGCTGATCCAGCTTCCCGAATCCTCGCTCGGGGAATAGCCGCCGGTCTTCAGCAGGCTGAAGGCGTCCTTGTACCACTGGCTGTCGGGATAGTTGTGGCCGAGCACGGCGGCCGCGGTCTGCGCCTCGTTGACGACGCCGAGCGCATAATAGCTCTCGGTGAGGCGGAACAGCGCCTCCTCGATATGGCGGGTCGTCTGGTAGTTGGTGACCACCACCTTGAAGCGGTTGATCGCGGCGATCTGGTGCTTGCGCTTCAGATAGTAGCGGCCGACTTCCATTTCCTTGCCGGCGAGCTGATCCTGGGCCGCCCGCACCTTGGCGGCGGCGTCGCTGGCATATTCGGAGTTCGGGAAGCGCTGGATGAGCTCGCCATAGGCGGCAAGCGCCCGCTGCGTCATCTCCTGGTCGCGCGTCACGTCCGGGATCTGCTTGTGATAGGACTGGCCGATGATGTAGAGCGCGTAGGCGCTGTCCTCGCTGCCCGGATAGAGCGTCGTGAAGCGCTTGGCAGCGGTGATCGCCTCCGGATACTTGCCGGACGAGTAGTTCAGGAAGGCGAGGTTGATCAGTGCCTTGCGGGAATACTCGGAATAGGGATGGAGCTTGTCGACTTCCTGGAACTTCAGCCGGGCATCCGACAGGCGCCCCTCGTTGCGCAGCGACAGGCCCTCGTTGAACAGCACTTCCGGCGGCGTGTCGTTGGTGGAGAAGTCGTCGTCGTCCTTGGTCGAGGAACAGGCGGCAAGGGTGATCGCAAGCAGGGCGACAGAGGCGATCCGGGCCTTGCGCAGACCGCTGGACACGGTTTCCCTCGCCTTGGAACTCGACACTGCCACCATCACGTCAACTCACTCCTCGAACTCGGACCTGTTCGGCCCGCCCGGACAATCCGGAGTGACCGGCGGGGGCACCGTGATGGCGCGCCCTCGGGTCCGATCTGCGCGTGTTCTAACGGAAAACACCCGACCACGTCACGCCATGTGAGGGACATTTGTCGCTTTTTTGTGGCCTGTCGTTTTCGGCGATGTCGTTTTCGCCATGCCGACGCGGCCCGCTCGCCCAGGATCGCTCAGGAGGCGCCCTGCGCCATCGCCAGCATCGGCATTTCCAGGACCGGCGCCATCACCGGCCGCTCGAACGTGCCCTCGACGATCTCGAAGGCGTCCTTGCCGGCATTCTCGAACAGCTCGACCAGGATGGCATGGTTCATCCGGTGGCCGCCCTTGTAGGAGCGATAGAGCCCCAGGAACGGCAGGCCGGCCAGGGCCAGGTCGCCGACCGCGTCCAGCATCTTGTGGCGCACGAACTCGTCGCGCCAGCGAGTGCCTTCCGGGTTCATCACCTTGCCGTCGGAGATCGCCACGGAATTGTCCAGCGACGAACCGAGGGCAAAGCCCATCGACCACAGCTTCTTCACGTCCTGCACCGATCCGAAGGTGCGGGCGCGCGACAGCTCGGTGCGGAAGTTGTCCGGCGTCAGGTCCAGCACCATCGACTGGCGGCCGATCACCTCGGCATCGAAATCGATGGTCACGTCGAAGCGGCAGCCCTCATGCGGGCGCAGCTCGCACCAGGCGCTGCCCTGGTCGACGCGAACGGCCTTCTTGACGCGGATATAGCGGCGCACGGCCGCCAGCCGGCGAAGCCCGACCGAGTCGATCGCCTCGACGAACGCATCGGAGCTGCCGTCCATGATCGGCATCTCGGGTCCGTCCATCTCGACGATGGCATTGTCGACGCCAAGACCGCGCAGCGCCGCCATCAGGTGCTCGACCGTCGAGACGCCGCCGGCCTTCGGATCGCCGAGGACGGTGCAAAGGGCGGTGGCGGAGACGGCGCGCCAATGCGCCGGAAACTCGATCTCGGCGCCGGTCTGCGGATTGCGGTTGGTGAAGACGATGCCGGTGCCGGGATCCGCCGGATGCAGCGTCACCTCCGCCCGGTTGCCGGAGTGAACGCCGATTCCCTGCAGAGAGACGGAACCGGCCAGTGTCGTCTGCCGGTCGGAAGATACCTTCATCACCAGATCGCCCTGTCTGCGAGATCCTGAAACTGCGGGACCCTGAAACGCGTCCGCGATGGCGAGGCCGATTGGCCCCGAAACCGCCGAAGGACCGGCTGCCGGAAGGCCACGCGCGATTCGCGAACCCCGTCAATCGCAGGGTGACCATACGGGTTGTGGTGAGGGATCAGAAATAAAGCTTTGTTACGATATGTAACGTTTTACGGAAAAAGAGAGCATTGAAATATCTAAGAAAATTCTGATGCGCGCACGAGGGCGGGCGATCCGGTGAGGAGCCGGATCGCCCGTTGAGGGAGTGTCGCGAGCCTCGCCGTCAGGTGGCCTGACGGCGCAGGAAAGCCGGGATCTCCAACTGGTCCTCTTCCGACAGGTTGCGCGGCTGCGGCGCCGGGCGACCGGTCAGATCAAGCTGGCCGGCGGCACCCTGGGCGGCCGGGCGCGCCGGGGCCGGACGCATCACCGGCTGGGCCTGCGGCTGGGCCGGGCGCTGCGGCATGGCGGCGCGCGGCTGG
>NZ_FYAU01000041.1 GCF_900185725.1 Stappia sp. TSB10P1A
GCGCGCATGCGCAAGTCCGGTCTGCCGGGTGACGAAGGCCATCATCGCCTCGTCGGTGCTGGTCTTGACCACGCCGAGATTATAAGCGGCGATCCAGAGCGCCTGCAGCTTGCCCGCGAAAGGCCCGGAAGCCCGCTTCGATGACCCGGTCTTCAAACCGCGTTTGAAGCCGAGCCGATGCAGCTCGTCCACCACCACCTGGTGCTGCTGCGGCGTCATGGCCCGCAGGGATCGCGAGCCGGTGACCCGCTCGTACAGGTCGCGGGCGTCCTCGCCGGCAATGCCGAGCTGCTTCAGCCCGACATGGATGATCGCATGTGCTGTCATCTGTCCCACCATCTCAAAGGGTCCGGACGCTCCTCGTCCTGGTCCTCGGTTGACGACACGGCCGCCCCTCGCGCGGCCTTCGAAAGTTCCTGTCTCAGAAGTTCCGTGGTGACCGCCCGAAGCTCGGCGGTCAGCCCTGGCAATCGGTGCAGCCTGTAGCGGTGGCGCCGGGCTTCGCCGAGCAGCTCCTGGCGGCGGGCACCGGGATCGCGGCCAGGATCGCGGACGGACATGTCAAAGCCCTCCTTCTCCCTCATTCAGCGCCGCCCTGATCCGATCGCGGTTGACCTTCAGCCAGCGCAGGGTGTCGAGTACGCATTCCAGACGCAGCACGTGCTCTGCCGCTTCGCCCTCACGCATGCGCCGCTGGGACACCAGACCGGGATAGACGCGCCGCCGCATCGCAAGCTCGCGCTCGACCTCCTGTATTTGAGCGGTCAGCGTGCGGCGGCGGGTCATGTCAGCCCCCACGTGCCATCGAGGAGATCGTCCAGCCACTGCGGCTCGGGATGCTCGGCCGGCCTGCCGATTTCCGCCTCGATTTCGCGGATCAGCAGCACGCGATCGGCGATAGCGGGGATTGTCTCCTGGCTGGCCGTGCCAGGCACCGGGACATGATCCATGCCGTCCCAGGCGAGCTCGCACGCGGCTTCGACCATCGACGCAAGCTCGCCGCGCAGATCGAAAAGGGCGCGTTCGAGCAATGACTCCCTGAGTTGCCATCTACGCCGGTGCGCTTGCGCGTCCAGCCCGGAAACTTTGCGGGCGCCCGCCGCCACGTTGGCCAGATCTCGGGTGTTTGCGGCCCAGCGGGCGCGCTTGGTGTCATCGGTCATGACTGCCCCCCTGCGTCGTCATCAGGCCGCAAATCGTCGATGTGCACTCCGCATCGCTGGCACACCTTCGGATTGCCGGCTGCGGCTACGTGGCCGGCGCACGCTTCTTCGGCCAGCGCGATCCTCCTGCGGGCCGCACGCAGCCAGCTCTTTTTCGCTGCCTCCCGTCCCATCGTGGCGGTGCCGGCGATGCCGGCGAGCCGCATTTCGTAGGCGCCGGCTCTGTAATCGAACCGTGCTCCATGGACCCTTCCGAGCATTTCGGCTGTAGATCGCTCCACGATGGGCAGCCACGCGCGGAGCGCCTTGATCTTGAGAGCCTGTGCCATCACGACGCCCTCGCCAGATCGATGGTGACGGCGTTCCAGCGGTCGGTCACACGAGCGCGGCGGTAGAAGCGGACATACTCCTTGGACCCCGTGACCCGCATTGCCTCGCGAATGGCGCGCATCGCCTCCTGCCAGCGCGGGTCCTCGATATCGAGCCGCAGCAGCATGAAGATTTCCGCCCGGTTGACCTGCCCCTCCTTGTCCGTGTTGAAGGCGCGGGTGATCACGGCACGGATCTCCGGCCGGCTGTCGGCGGACCACTCCGTCAGGCATTCGTCCAGGAGCCGCTTGGCGATCTGGAGCTGCGGGCCGAAGTCGACATAGTCCGCGACCTGGACGGTCACCCTCATCAGCCCGTCGAAGGTCTGATAGGTGCGATTTCCCTTCGGCCCGCCCTTCGTCAGGCCGTGCTCCTGGGCGAGCAGCGCATCGAGCTCACCCAGGTCCGTCATGGTGTGACCGCGAAAGCGGCCGATCTGGCCGGAAAGCTCGTCGGCGAAACGCATGATCCTGCGCACCACCTCGTCCTCAAGCTTGTGTGCGGGCTTGATCGTCTCCAGCGGCACGAACGCGCCCTTGGCATCGGTCATGTAGGGCTTGCCGGCGATGTCGATGACGCCGTCGTCTGTTGCGGGGATACCGGTCATTGAATGCCTCCATGGCGTTGGTCGAGTGCGGAGCGGCCCGGTGCCGGGTCGCCCATCAGGTTGGCGGTGGGGTCAGGGTGACTGGTCAGCAGGTGGTCAAGCATCGGGCTCACCCGCCAGCGCCGGCCGAACGGGGCCGGCGGAGCTTTTGGAGCAGGCGCCGGCTGCGGCCGCTCGGCCGCCTCCCGTCGCAGCATCTCCCGCTGGCGCAGCTCCATGTCGACGGCGACGATCAGCCGGGCGATGGAGTGCACCAGGTCGGCGCGACTCGTGCCGCCCGAGAGCAGCCTGGCGCCGACCTCGGCCGCCGCGATGGAGGCCGACGTGTCGGGACCGCGTCCGTCGAAAACGGAGGCCAGGATCTCATCGACCAGATCGTGCAGGGCCTCGCTCATGCCGCCGACCCTCCATCGTCTGAGGCCGGTGCGGGCACCGGACGAGGCACGATCGGCAGGCGCTTGACCTTGCCGCTGGCGAGATCCGCCTCCGATATCATCGCCGGGCCGGAGATCCGGCTCGCCTCCATGCCCCGTGCGGTTCGCGCCGCGTCGCGCAGCGCGAGGCGAAGCAAGCCGGTCATCGCCGGCTGCAGCGCCAGCGAGCCGTCCGGCCTCGCATTGGCGTCGATCCACCCGATCAGGGTCCTGATGTCGTCGGACAGCATCAGCAGCCTCCCTTGAGCCGTGAGTGAGGGCACCCGCTGCGGCAGGCGTGGAACATCCGGACGCGGTGCGCGCTGGTCGGGGCGTACGGCTTGCCCTGCCAGTCCAGGCACAGGTCCCGACTGAGGTCGCCGACCACGGGGCAATCGACGGTCAGCCCCATCAGCGCGCCGCGCACGCGTTCCTCGATCCGGGCGAGATCGCCCAGGTATCGAGCGTTGATCACCTGGCTGACGGTCGGCTGGCTGTAGCCGATGCGCCGCGCCGCGCCGGCCAACCCTTCCTGGTCGGCCAGGGCCGCCAGCTCCCGCACCCAATCGGGCAGGATCTCTCCCCAGGCGGAGCGCGCCTTGTCGATCATGGCGACCGGTGTCATGGCGCGACCTCCTCGGCGACTGCCTCGGCCGGCCCATAAAGCGCATTGTCGTTAGGGTCGTAGACGACATGCGTGCGCAGCAGCTTCGGCGCCAGCGGGCCGCTCGCCATCGAGGGCTTGAGCCGCCATTTCGTGGGGCGCGGGCCGACGCTCTCCTGCAGGACGGTCAGATAGCCGGCACCCGCCAGGTGCTTGACGTAGCTCTGAGCCGTCACCACCGGCACCGTGACCTCGTCAGTGGCGGCGAACGCCGCCAGCTCATGCGCGGTGAAACCGTCGCGCAGCAGATTGCGCATGGTGTTCCACATCAATTGGTTGGCCGGCGTCGGTGCACGAGAGCCGTCCCGGCGCAATCGGGGCGCCTCCTGGTGGCGCTGGACGAGACGGTAGATCCGGCGGCCCCGCCGGCGCCCGTGGGCAGGCTCGGCCCCGACCTCCGACAGAATACCGGCGCGGGTGAGCCGTCGCAGATAGTCGGTAATGCCGTGGTCGGCCGGATCGCAGCAGCGCTGGTCCACGTCGTGGCGGGTGAACGTCTCGCCGCCGCGCGTCAGGTCGAGGACGACCGACCACACGTGGTCGATTCCGCGCAGCACCGGCCGACCGTTGATCGTCCTGAGCTTGAGGATCGCCGACATCAGCCGCGCCCTCCCGCCCGCCGGATCGGCGTCTCGCCGGTGAAGATGCGCCCCTCGTAGTCGGCGCGCGAGACAGCACCTTTGCCGCGATTGCGCGCCCAGGCATGGATCTCGTGCAGCGTCGTGGCGATGCGCCGGGCGCGCCCTCCCGTCTTGGCGCGGATGTCTTCGAGCAGGTCCTCGCCGACCTCGACCATCGGGCACAGGATGCGGGCCAGCTCCGCCGTGTCTTCGAGGTCGCAGGGCTGCGCAAGTTGCCAGTCGAGCACCCGGTTGTGCACCCGCTCGAAAGCTTCGAGCTTGCGCGGCAGCAGCTCTTCGCCGATCAGGACGACGGGCACCTGAGTCGTTTCATGGATGTCGCGGACGTATTCGATCATCTTGCCATCCACGAGCTTGTCGGCCTCGTCGATGATCAGCGGACGATTTGGCGCATCGCCCAGCCGGCGGATGATCTCGTCCATCATCTGCGCCACCGTGCCGCGCGGCCGGGGCTGCCCCGCCTCCTGCAGGATCGCCTCGCAGAGCGGCTTTGCCCGCCAGTAGTGGCGGACCTCGACATAGATCGCGGCGGTCTTGTTCATGGCGTACTGCGCGGCCACCGACTTTCCGTACCCGCTGTCGCCTGAAAAGACGCCGATCCCCGGCAGTCCCACCATGCGCGAGCGCAGCGCCTCGATCATCATCATCAGGGTCGCAACGTTCTTCAGCGGCGCGATGGACCCGCCCGTCTTGACCGTGTGCTCGTTTGCCGTCATCATTCTCTCCTTGGTAAGTGCTTGGGGCCCCGGTTCGCCGGGGCTCCTTTTTTTGGGCGGGCCTAGCCGCCGAAATCCTCGTGCAGGGCCTGCAGGGCGCGGTATTCCGGCCCGGACCTGTAGCCACCCAGCCACATCGCATCCTCTGTGCTGATGGCCTCGCCGGCCTCGACGCGCGCCATCAGGTCCTGCGCCCGGCGAAACCGGATCTGCGGCGTCTCCTGGCGGCGAAGTGGCGTGACGGTCGGAGCGGCGGCGGCGGGTGCCGCCATCTCCCGGCGCATTTCGGCGAGCAGCTCCGCCGCGCGCTCGGGCTGCGCGGGCACCTCGGCCGGCCTGGCCGCGTCCAGCGCGGCGGCAATGGCGGGTGTCGAGTGTTCCACTTCGCGCTTGGGCAGCGAGACGACATTGGCGCTCTCGCGGGCGCGGGCGTCGGCCTTCTCCCGGTAGAGCTGCAGCGTCCGCTCGATGCCGGACGGCCCCTTCCTGATCCTGCGCAGCTCTGCTTTCGCGTCCCGCTCGCGATCGGCGAGCAGCCGCCGGGCCACTTCCTTCTCGGCCTGCACGAATGCCGGTCTGTTGATGTCCCGCAGTTCGGGGCAAATGGCAGTGTCGAGAAACCGGCCATCGGCCGCCGAGAAGACGTAGACCTTGCCCATGTCGATCGGGTCGAGCCGGACGAGCACGTCGGTGCCGGGCAGGATGCGGCCGGAGAGATAATACAGATGATCGATCCTGATCCCCTGGCCGGTCATCCTGCGCCGGCCGTCCCGGCCGGCCAGCGGCATCAGCAGGACATCCAGGGCGCGCTCGTCCACGCGGGCGATCGGCGCAGTCGAGGCGGCCGCTGCCTGCGCCGGTGTCAGCCCCTTCAAAGCGCCCCTGAAGCCGCCGTGAGGCCGGGCGTGATAGTAGACCTCAAGCCACTCGTCGACATGCGCCTGCACCTCGGCGGCCGACAGCGCGACCTCGAAAAGCTCGGCGTCATCCGTGCCGAGGCGCTGGCTGAACGCCGTGCGCTCCTCGATCGATTTGCGCTCGGCCACGTCATGGCCGACATAGCCGGGGAGTCGCGCCGCGAAGTTGTGTTGGAAGGTCTTGATGACGCGCTCGACATGCGCCTTTTCGGTCGGGCTGTACGCGGCAGAAACGTCGACATCGATATCGAGATCGTCGAAAAGCTGGACGGTGGCCCGCGCCTTGAAATCGGAGCCATTGTCCGTCTTGACGGTCTTGGGGACGCCCCAGGCCATCAGCGCCTTGCGGATCAGCAGACCCACGGCCGAGGCACGCGGCGTCTTGGTAAGGGTGATCACCACCCGCCGCGTGGCTATGTCGATGCAGGCATACATCGAGTGCCGGCCGTCCGTGCACAGCGCGTCGACCGGCGAGGCGTCGATCTGCCAGAGCTGGTTCGGCTCCCTGACCCACCGATAGGCGCCCGTGCCGCGCAGGGCCATGGTCGAGCGATAGAGATCGGGATTGGTGTTCTTGGTGATGACCACCTTTTCGGCGGCGCGCAGCTCCCGGATGAAATGCTGGAACGTCCGCACCGGCGGCAGCGGCTTGATCTCGCCATGCCGATCTGTGATCTCGGCGCCGAACTCGCCCTCGCAATAGTCGCGGATCATCTCCGCCGACAGGGCCGGATTGCGGAGGATCCATGCGAGGATATAGGCCCGCATCCGGCCGCCTTCGGCCGTGGCGAGCAACCCCTTGCCCTTGCGGGCCGCTGCGGGATCGTGCCCGAGCGCGGCGCTGCCGGCGATCGCGCGCGCCTGTCGCCAGCGCATCAGCGTCCGGGCGGACACATGCCTGACCACCCCCGCCGCCCATTCGGGCAGCGGCACGCGGCCGGCATTGTACATGTCGGCAAACAGGCTGTCGGTCCCGAGGGCGCCAAGGTCGAGCATCTGCCGGAAGCGATCGGCGAGGCGCAGGATCATCACCCGCGCGTCCCGCGTCAGCCGCGCCCGGTCGGTGAGATCTCCGCTGCCCCGCAGGTCTGCCGGACTGTCGCCGTCCCTGAGCGCCAGCGCCGGCCCGATCCGGCGCGACAGATACCCAAGCCGCACGTCCAGCGGCAGGAGATCGAGGTGGTACTCATACCCGCCACCATCGCTACCGGAGCGCTGGCGCACGAGAGCGTGGTATCGGTGCCAGCTTTCCCGGTCGGCGAGAGCATTCACGCCGCGCTTGGTTTCCGGCATTCCCGGCATGTCGCCAGCGGCCGCGAGGCTGGCGATCTCCGCCGCCATGAACCAAATCTGGATCTGTGTCGGGTTTTGCGCGTTCATTCAGACCGCCCCCCACTTGGCCTTTTCGGCGGCCTTGAATTTCTGGATTTTCGCCTCGGCTTCCTCGGCCAGATGCACGTTGATGAGCGCGCGGTAGCGCGCGTCGACCGCCACCAGTCCGAACCGCTCGGCCACGAAACCGACAAGGTCCGTGCAGCCGGTCACTTCGATCAGCGCGAGGAAGCGCTCCAGCGTGATGCGATGTGCTTCCGCCCCTTCCGAGGCGTAGTTCGCGAGCATGTTTTCCGAGACCGCATAGCCGAGCTCTGCGGTCATAGCGGCGGCGATCTCAGACCGCGAAAGCGACGACGATTTCAGGGCGAGCGCGACGGCCTGGCTGATCTGCGAGGCCAGCCGCGAGCCGCGAATGGCGCCCGGCTCAAACCCGGCGGCCACCTTCGGCGGCTCCCAGGACAGCAGGTCCCCCGTCATCGTATCGCCGCGCGCCTTCGCCATCAGAGCGCCTCCTCCTCTTTCAGCATGGCGAGGATCTCGGCCTGATGCGCGCGCACGAAGGCGCGGCGCTGCCGGACGGGAAACCGCCGCCAACTGTCGGAAAAGGACCTAAACGCCTTCTCGGCCGGGTCTTCGGGCTTGCGGCCTTCGATCATGCCCAGCGCCGCCGCCACCGAGCCCGCCATCGGCGGCTCGCTGAGCACGTGATCCAGCACGGCGGGGCGCATCTCCCGCTCGATATCGGCGAGCGCGATCAACTCGGACTGATTGTCGGCCAGCCGGCTCAAGGCCACGCGCTCCCGCGTATCCGCGTCCAGCGTCGCGATCTTCAGGCAGCGCCAGACGGCGGTCTTTCCGAGCCCCAAAGCTCGCTGTGCTGCCTCATTGAAGGCCGCCGAAAATCGCTCGGCCGCGACCGCCATCGGGTCGGCATCGATCAAAGTTCCAAGTTGGAACTTTGAAGCCGCCCGCCGGTTTCCGCCGCGCTTCACCGCGCCCTGGGCCTGCTCGTAGATCTCGCGCCAGGCGGCCACATCCATCGCCCTGTCCAGCGCCGAGAGCTCGCGGCGCATCAGGTTCTCGGCGATCTCCGCGAGTTTGAGCGCGGCCTCGTCGGCGAACGCATCCGCCGGCTTCACGTCGGCCCGGATACTTTTCCACCTCAGCAGCTTCGCCGCGCCGAGCCGGTGGGCGCCTGCGATCAGCCGGAAACGCTTGCCCGCCTCGACCACGAGGATCGGGATGCGGAGCCCCTGGCCTTCGATATCTGCGGCCAGCGCCGCCACCCAATCCGGGTCGACCTTGCGCCGGCCGGCGGGCACGTCGATCTGTGCGAGCGGGATCTCGCGCGGAGCGTCGGAGGTCATCGTGCGCCTCCTGTGCGATAGGACGCGGGCGAATCGGCTAGCTTGGCATGGTTGCGGTTCCGGCGCGCGGTGGTGCGCACGCCGGAACCTGCCATCCCCAGGTGGATTGGGCACACGAGGAGATGATTGAAATGGATGCTGAAAAGCTCTTTGAACACGCGGTGCGTCTGGTCGAGGCGAACCTGAACGCGGGCCAGTTTCACAACCCTGCGAACCTCGAAACGATCATCCGCGACCAGGTGCCGATTGCTTTTCGGGCTCTTGAAATCGCATGGGCCGAGGTCGTTGGTGAGGGCGAAGGGCGCCATTAGCGTGCACCCTGCGGCCGGTAGACATAGCCGCGCCCGGCTTCATAGACGTACCCGTCAGCCTCGCCCGGAGACCGTTCGTTCCGGGTGTCGCCCTCGATCTCCCTAAGGGCCGTTTTCGCCCTTGTCAGGATATACAGCGAGGACTGCCGCTCGGCCCACACGGTGCGCAGGAGAATCAGGATCGCGCCCGCGCATACGAGGATGGTCATGCCAAGCAAGACGGCTTCGTAGGGACGCATCACCCCATCCTCCAGATCAGCACCAGATCCGACGCCACTCCCACAAACAGCAGGAACGAAGCGACCGCGAGGCACAGGACGGCGGCCGCCGCCAGGTCTTGCGGGTCCGGAAGCATGTCAAGGACGGCCCGGAGCGCTGACAGGAGCGGGCGCATCACGCCGCCGCCCTGTCAGACGCGGAGGCCGCTTTCTGACCTTCTGCCCGACCGTATTTCTTGCTATCGAAGATCCGGGCTTTCGTGATCGGATACCGGTCGGGAAAGAGCTGCTCGACAGGCACCTGCAGAAAGTCGGCGATCGCCGCCTCGGCTCGGCGGTGCGTGCGCTTCCAGACGTGGCTGAAGCTGTTCTGCGTCATGCCGACGCTCTCAGCCAGGGCCGTCAGCGTCATGCCTCGCCGATGCAGCTCGGCCTTGATAGAGTGCTGGTCCCAGACGGGGCCCGTGCCAGACTTCATGGGAGACTCCTTTGGGTGAAACCGGCCTGTTGCAGCAGGCCGGTTTCTTTGGAACGCGATGTGTGACAACAGCCCCGAATCACGGGGCGTACAGAAGGGATAAGATCAATATCGATTTTTGTAAAGTCGATATCGATTTTATGATTGATTTGGCTCGACCAGAGAGCGACCCAAAGACGCCACTTGCGCGCCGCATGCGCGCGGTTCGACGTCATTTTGACGATGTGGATCGCGATGCGTTCGCTGCCCGTTTGGGTTTGAGCAAATCGGCTTTGGCGCGATACGAACGCGGCGAGAACCCTCCGGGAGCGGATGTTCTAGCTATCTATCGAACGCGTCTGGGCATTGACGCCAATTGGCTTGCTACAGGCGATGGAGGGATGTTCGCCGATGCGGGTCAGGCTCCGCCTCCCGTGCGCGCAATCGATCCGGCACTCTTTCGCCAGGTCGGCCGCCTTGTGGCGCGCGTGCATAAGGAGGAGGGCGTCAAGTTGCCGCCGGACGCCGTGCTCGATGAGCAGGCGGACGCCTATAACGCTCTGATAACGCGGGCTGAGGACCCTGCCGATCCGGCGGAGCTAGAGGCGCTCCTGCCGTGGCTGGAGGCGCGGCTGCGTAGGAGGCTCCAGACGGCGGCGGCTGCGCCGGGCACCGGTAAACGTCCGGCTTGATGGTAGTGCAGACTACAGGGTGATCCCGTAGTCTCTTCTATCTGTTTCGGAAATTGCAATCGTCGTACAAATACGATCATTGGTAGTAGTGGAATTCTGGGGGGAAACGATGAGGCACGATGCCGTCTTGATTTCTTTCGCGATTGCCATGATCGCACCGGCGCCGGTAGCGGCGGGAGGCGTCGAGGTCATCCTCGAGCGTCACGAGGTCGGCCCGGTCGCAGACCGCATCATCATGAAGATGGTGAACAACACGGGAAAA
>NZ_FYAU01000017.1 GCF_900185725.1 Stappia sp. TSB10P1A
CTCCGGGCCAGTCGCGCCGTTGCCCTCGGGGGCTTTCGCTTCGGGATTACGCGCCGCCGCCGGCCGCCTCGATCCGCTCCTGTGCCTCCACCACCCACGCGGCCCAGTCGGCCTCGCCGGCGCCGGAGATCACCACCGGCGGGTGTTCGGGGTCGACGGCGGCAAGCGCGGCAAAGGAGGTGATGCCGGCGGCGGCGAAGGCCGCCGCCGTTGCCTTGCCGACGCGCTTGATCTGGGTGAGATCGTCGCCGGCGCCGTCGCCCTTGGTATCGGCCGGCGCCTTCTCCTTGTCGCCGGCGGGCTTGCGCTCCTTGTCTTCGGTGGCCGGCTTGCCCTTGCCGTCCGGCAGCCGCCCGCCGACCAGGCCGAAGCGCTGCACGGCGCTGTCCGGGATCTCGTCACCGGGCGCCGCGTAGAGGAAAGCCGCCGCCCTGTCGCCCTCGCGCACGACGCGGTCCCTGTCCGCCGTCAGATACAGTCTTTCCTGTGCCGTCTGCATGAGATCAGCCCTCGTTGCTCGCCCACAGGACGTGCAGATAGTCGCCCGTCGTGTTGGTCGTATCGTTCTCGATGACGCCGCCCTTGGTGGCGTGGATGGAAAATTCCGAAGTGCGGTCGACCCGCGTCGGCGTGGCGCCGTCCGTGATGTGCTCGACCGACAGAAGGGTGTCGCCCGGCTTGATGCTGCCCGGCACCTGGTGCTCGCCCACGGGCCCGCCAGGGATCAGGGCGCAGCCCACGGGCACGGAAAATCCGGTGATTGTCGGCATGATGATGCCCTCGGTTGATAGGGGTCTCCCGGCCCCGCCGTGACGCGCGACGGCGGCGGGGCCGGAGGTCGGCCGATCAGAGGCCGGTGATGTTGCAGAAAGCTGCCGGCCGGCTGACGACGAAACCCGCGCGCATGTCGGCGCGCACCGTCCGCTTGCCCTCCACGAATTGCGTGTTGACATAGCCGACCTGAATATCGACGCCGGAGCGCTCGAACAGGCTGATCCAGGGGGACTGGAAAGAGCCGACGAGACCGGAGCCGGCGGCGCGTGCCTCGGCCTGCACCACCGCCAGGCCCCACATGCGCTCGGGACCTGCCTCGGACGGGTTGCCCCAGATATAGACGCCGTCCGTTGTGCGCATCAGGCGCACACCCTGCCAGTCCTCCGGATGCATCACGTGATGCGTCGGCACGGCACGGCCCACCGTGCGGACCTTGGTCATCCCCTTGTAGAACACGTCGGGCACCGGATCGGCACCCCGCGCCTGGGCCTGGATGCCGGCGACATTGACGATGCCGCGCAGGTTCGGCGCGGTGCCATTGCCGACATAGACCTGCGTATCCAGCCGCTGGCGCACGCCGAACATCAAGCGGCCGTTGATGTAACCGCCCATCATCGGCACGTCTTCGAGCTGCTCGTCCGTCACCGGCACGCTGTCTGTGATCTTGCGCACGTCGGAGGAGCGCTCGGTGAAGGCGAATTCCGATTCGGCATAGGTGCCGCCCTCGGCCGTCTCCGCCGCCGCATGGACCCGCGTCGTCTCCTCCATGTACTTGATGACCGCTTGACCGGTCTGCGCCATGGGGATGATGTCGATGAGCTGCAGCGGGCGCGTCGTCGCCTCGACGAAGCCGGGCAGCCGTACGCTCTCCGGCGCAAAGCCCGCAGCGGTCGACATCAGCGCCTTGGTCAGCAGCGTCTCGACCTGCATCGCCTTCGCGAGGATGTCGGACGGCAGGACATCGTAGGAAAAGTCGATGCCGCCCGGCGTACCGCGCTTGATCCAGTCCGAATACGCCTTTTCCTCGGCCAGCATCTCGCCGAGCGACTTGACCCGATCGGCGACGCTCGGGTGATTGCCCCGGCCGCCGGGCATGGGCGGGCGGCCCCGGACCTTCTCGCGCTCGGCAAGCCCCTTGGCCGCGCGCTCGGCCGCCTCCAGCTTGTCCGCCTTCTCGCCGAGCTCGTTCAGCTCGTCATCCATCGCCTTGACCTTCTCGGCGACGGCGATGGAGCCCCGGACATTGTCGCCGAGGCACTTCACGCGGGCGAAGTCGTACGACTTCTGACCGCTGTCGGTGGTGACTTCGGCCTCATCAAAGACCTTTTTCAGCTCGTCCTGCTTTGCCGCGAGCTTCTCGCGGATTTCGTCAAGGGTCGACATCGCGTCTCTCTGGTCGCTGAGGCCTCCGCGTCCGCGCGCGGCCTGAATGGATACGCCCGCGTCAGCGCGGGCCAGGTAACGTCAGCGAGTTTGGAGAGGTATCGGGTCCGCCGACATCCGCGCAGGTGCGCGGGAGGCGCAATGAGGGGAGAGATGCCGGGGAGAGATCAGGGCAAAGAGTGCCCGATCCGCGAGCGCAAATCCACCCATGACGGCTGCGGCCGCATCCAGGGGCGCCGGCAAGCCGGTAGGATCGCCGTCAAAGGGGTTTCAAAGGGGGCAGGACGCGAAAACGCGGTTTTCGCGCCCGATGATGCGCCACGGGGCGCCAGCGCGCTCCGTGGGGCTTATTTTCGATGTCACCGCCGGATACGGCGGCGCGCATCGGCGGTGATCAGATCGGCGGCCAGCCGCTCCAGATCCGCATGCGCCTTGCGCGCCGCCTCCTCGTCCGCCTGTCCCGTGAAGAGCAGCGTGTCCAGACGGTCTTTCAGAGCCGCCAACTGCTCGATGCGCGCCGGGCTGAGCGGGCGCCCATCGGCCGCCCGCAGGGCCTTGATGTCGTCGGCCCGCTGGATGGCGTCGCCGAGATCCGCAATCAACCGGTCGAGCTGCTCCGCAAAACCCGTGCGCGACTTAAGCGACAGTGTGCCGGTGCCGGTGCCCGCGCCGCGTACGACCGTCGAAATCTCGTGGACATCGAGGCGCTTCAGGACGCGCACCACGGCCCCGTCGCGCAGCTCGCGCCCATGGTCGAGGGCGTCGAAGCCGTAGGACCATTCCTGCACGCTCTTGCCCGTCGCGAGGTCGAACTTCAGGGCGGCGTGCCAATCCCGGCCGACGCTGGAGTCAAGGTTGAGATGCAGGTCGGCATAGGCCGCATCGCCCTTCTCGTGGATCCGCGCTTTTCCAAACGGCATCGCGTTGCGATTGTGGGCGGGCAGCAGGGGCACCCACTGTTCTTTCCAGGCGAAGGCGCCCGGCATGTAGGTGTCGCCGTCGTGGTCGATGGCCGACAGCGAGGCAATCTTTGCCAGCCCCTTGCCGGCCTCGTCCATGTCCGTGACCGTCAGGCCCTTGGTTTCGGTCTCCATGTCAGTCCTCTCCTTCGCCGAAATGCGGCGCAAAACTCAAAGTCCCGTTGGGGTGCTCGTCCGATGCCATCTGGGCGGCTTCATCCGCCGTCACGATGGAGCCGTCACGGGCGATGTGCTCGTCCAGCGACCGGCCCGGCCCAAGCCGGCCGTCGAAGACGACGAAGCGCTGCACGCCCGCCGCCTTGGCGCGCTCCAGCGTCGAGATGTTCTGGGCGTATTTGGTCTCGGTGCGCGCGATCGTCCTGGCGCGGATGCCGGGCGCTGTCCAGGGGCCGCCCTCGACATATTCGGAGATCCGCGCCGCCAGGGCCTCCGCGCCTTCGCCCGCCGCCCGGCCATCGGCCAGGGCTTCGAAGAGGGCTTTGCGAGTCTGCGCCTCCAGGTCGATCAGGCCCGCGCGCCGCCCGCCGGCGCCGACGATCGAGCGGGCGACCGGGTCGGGCAGCGTGGCGGTGAGGCCGATCAGCCCGGCCGCATCGGAGACGGCCTGCGCGACATCGAGGTAATGAGCCTCATAGAGCGTCTGGAGCGCCGTCCGATGCGCCGCGATGCCGAGAGCGTCGAGTATCTGCGCCACGACCAGGTCGCTGGATTTGGTCTCGCCGGCGGGCGCGTCTTTCGGCGTCAGGTCCTCCGCCGCCAGCAGCGGCCGGGCAGCGGCGGCCGCCTCGCGGCCGAGTCCCGAGAAATACGGCACGAGCCGTTGCTCCATCGCCTTTTGCAGCGGTTCTTCCTGCTGCTGGAGCGCCCGCACATAGGCCGCGCCCGCCCGCCGCTGCGCCGGCGTCGCCCGCGCTTTCTGGCCGGATTTTGGCTGCGGTGCCGGGAGTGCCGCGCTGGAACGCGCGGCCGTCGCCGATCCAGCCGGGGTTTCGAGTGCCATCGCCGGCCGCAGATAGATCTGATGCGACGGGTCGACATCCCAGCCGAGCGCATCGCGCCCCTCGGCCAGGGTGATCAGTCCGCCGGCCACCTGCGACATGACGCGCGTCGTCAGCTTGTCCTCATCGTCGGACAGGGCAAGCACCTCGCTCGTGTCCCAGCCCGCCTTGAGGCCGTCGGCCCGGCCGAAATCGGGCACGAGCGAGCGGTCCAGCTCGTCGGCGAACGCGCGCCCCACCGGCAGCACACCATTGCGCCAGGCCAGCTTGATCAGCTCGGTCATGGTGGCGCCGACCTTGGTCGATTGCAGGCCGGCGCCGAATCCGACCACCGCTGCCGGGATGCCGAGCGACGCGCAGACCCGCTCTTCGGCGATGTCCCGCGCCTCCGACATGTTCATCTGCTGCGGGTTGAAGCCGAACTGCGCGACATCGGTCGGCGCCCCCATGACCAGCGGCTCGCCGCGCCGATCGCCGCCGAAGGCCTCTCGGATCCACGCCTTGGTCGCCTTGACGTCGTCGTCTGAGACGTGGCCGCCGGACTTCGGGCTGAGCACCATGCCGGGCACGCCCATATTGCGCAGCAGCGAGGCCACAAAATTGGAGCTCTCAAGATCCATGAATATCTCGCGAATGACACCGTCGAGCGGCGGGATGCCCTTGCGCGGATTGCGCGGGTCGATCCCGTGCCGAAAATGCACCACGTCGGCGGGGTCGATCCGCATCGGCGCGATGCCGCCCCCCGGCCTGTAGATGTAGTGGGTCAGGAACTCCGACCCGTCATCCGAGCCTTTCGGCTCCATCGTCCAGTGCGGCACGTACCAGAGCTCGGCCGGCCGGCCGAGCCCATTCCGGACCTTGAGCCAGTAGGCGTTGCCGGCGAGGCACCAGGATAGCACCGTGCCGGACCAGAGCGCGATGTCGCCGTAATGGGCGTTTGGCCGTGCGATCAGACGCAGGGCCGGATGGTCGGCCACCTCCTCGCGCAGCCCGTTGCGGCCAA
>NZ_FYAU01000049.1 GCF_900185725.1 Stappia sp. TSB10P1A
GTGTCGCGGATCGGCAAGGCGCACGGCGTCTCCGAAGAAGCGATGCAGCTCATCACCCAGCGTCTGGCGGGCATCGCCTGATGGGAAACGCCCGCATCATCCCGGCCAATACCGAGGCGATCTTCCTCCCGTATCAGGCACGGTGGATCGCCGACCGGTCGCGCCTGAAGCTGATCGAGAAGAGCCGCCAGATCGGCCTGTCCTGGTCGACCGCCTATGCTCAGGTGTCGCGCATCGCCCTCGTGTCGGCGCGCCTGGACGAATGGGTTTCGTCGCGCGACGAGATACAGGCGCGCCTCTTTCTCGAAGACTGCAAGCTGTGGGCGGGTATCGCCGACATCGCCGCTCGCGACATGGGCGAGATGGTGATCGACGACGAGAAGAAGCACAGCGCGCTCGTCTTGCAGTTCGCCAACGGCCGGCGCATCCACTCCATGAGTTCCAACCCGGACGCCCAGGCTGGCAAGCGCGGAAGCCGCGTGCTGGACGAATTCGCCCTGCACCCGGATCCGCGAAAGCTCTGGTCGATTGCCTATCCGGGCATCACCTGGGGCGGGCAAATGGAGGTGATCTCCACCCACCGCGGATCGAAGAATTTCTTCAACACACTCGTGCGCGAGGCGAAGGAAGGCGGCAACCCGAAGAAGCTCAGCCTGCACACCGTCACCCTGGAGAACGCGCTGGATGACGGGTTCCTGTGGAAGCTGCAGCAATCCCTGCCGGCCGAAGACGAGCGGCAGGAGATGGACGAGGCGGCCTATTTCGATTGGGTGAAAAGCGGCGCGGCCGACGAGGAAAGCTTCCAGCAGGAGTACATGTGCAAGCCGGCCGACGACGATGCGGCTTTCCTCGAATACGACCTGATCGCCTCGGCCGAGTACGCGCAAGGGGCCGATTGGCAGACGCCCGAGGGCGGCACCCTTTACGCCGGGGTCGATATCGGCCGAACGCAGGACCTGACCGTCCTTTGGGTGGTCGAGCTGCTGGGCGACGTCCTTTACACGCGCCATGTCGAGACCTTGAAGAAAATGCGGAAGTCCGAGCAGGAAAAGGTGCTCTGGCCCTGGTTCGCCAGGTGCGCCCGCGTCTGCATCGATCAGACAGGCCTCGGTATCGGCTGGGTGGATGACGCCCAGGATCGTTTCGGCGAATACGCGGTCGAGGGCGTTTCCTTCACCGCCCAGTCCAAAGAGGCGCTGGCCTATCCGGTGCGTTCGCGCATGGAGGAGCGGCGCATCCGTATCCCCTATACGGGCGAGATCCGCGCCGACCTGCGGCAGGTGACCAAGCAGGTGACGGCCGCCGGCAATATCCGCTTCACCGCCGAGCGGACCCCGGACGGCCACGCCGACCGGTTCTGGGCGCTGGCGCTGGCTATCCACGCGGCGGACGGCGTCAAGGCGCAGCCGTGGCGCCCGCTCACCCCGGCGCCGCCTGCCGGCGAGGCCCGTACTCTTGATGACGACTGGATCCCGCAAGATGCGTAAATGGCTTTCAAAGGCACTGTCCGCCATGCGTCACGCGCCGGGCTGGGGAGCGATGCGGCTACCCATGACACGCACGCGCTACGACTATCGCAAGGCCATCGGCGACGGTCTCGACGCGTCGGTGGTGACGGCGCCGATCCAGTGGATCCAGCGCGCTCTGCCCGAGGCACGCCTGACGATCCATCGCGTTGGCCGCAACGGGCTGCGCGAGGAGGTGGCCGACCATCCGGCCCTGCGTCTGATCGCACGGCCAAACGCCCATTACGGCGACATTGCGCTCTGGTCCGGCACGGTGCTGTCCTGGTGCCTCGATGGCAATGCCTACTGGCTCAAGGTCCGCAACGGGCTCGGCCGGCCGGGCGAGCTCTGGTACGTGCCGCACTGGACGATGGAGCCGAAGGGCTCGGACGACGGGTCGGAATTCCTGACCCACTACATCTACAGGCCGGGCGGCGGCATCGCGCCGATGCGGATCGACCCTGCGGACGTGGTGCACTTCCGGCACGGGATCGACCCGCGCAATCCGCGCAAGGGCATTCCGCCGCTCGACGGCGTTGTCCGCGAGATTTTCATGGATCTCGAAAGCTCGAATTTCGTCGCGAGCCTCCTGCGCAATATGGGCGTGCCCGGCATGGTGCTCAGCCCGAAATCCGGCGGCCAGGTCTCGGACGACGACGTGAAGGCGACCAAGGCGTGGATTGACCAGGCCTTCGGCGGCGACCGGCGCGGCAAGCCGCTGGTCATGGGGGCGCCGACCGATGTCAGTCAGTTCGGGTTCAATCCGCAACAGATGAATATGAGCGAGGCGCGAGACATCGCCGAAGAGCGGGTCTGCGCGGCGCTCGGCATCCCGGCGGCTGTCGTCGGTTTCGGCGCCGGCCTGCAATCGACCAAGGTCGGCGCCACCATGACCGAGCTGATCAAGCTCGCCTGGCGCAATGGCGTGCTGCCAGTGGGCCGCGCGTTCGCCGACGAGCTGGACCGCTCGCTCGTACCCGATTTCGGCCGGGCCGAGGGCCTCAAGGCGGGCTGGGACACGAGCGAGGTGCTTGCCCTGTCCGACGATGAGGACAAGCTGACGACGCGCGTCATGTCGCAGGTGGCCGGCGGACTGATCACCCTGGCCGAGGGGCGCGATGCGCTCGGCTGGGATGTCGACCCGTCGCATCAGATCTATCTGCGGCCGGCGATGGCACTCGAAACCCCGGCTGGATCGGCGCCGGCCGCGCGTTCCAGCGCGGCACTCCCGGCACCGCAGCCAAAATCCGGCCAGAAAGCGCGGGCGACGCCGGCGCAGCGGCGGGCGGGCGCGGCCTATGTGCGGGCGCTCCAGCAGCAGGAGGACCCGCTGCAAAAGGCGATGGAGCAACGGCTCTTGCCGTATTTCGCGGGGCTCGGCCGCGACGCGGCGGCGGCTGCCCGGCCGCTGCTGGCGGCGGAGGACCTGACGCCGAAAGACGCGCCCGCCGGCGAGACCAAATCCGGCGAGACCAAATCCAGCGACCTGGTCGTGGCGCAGATCCTCGACGCTCTCGGCATCCCGGCGCATCGGACGGCACTCCAGCGGGTCTACGAGGGTCATTACCTCGACGTCGCGAAGAAAGTCTCCGATGCGGCCGGGCTGATCGGCCTCACCGCCACGTTGCCCGATCCGGTCGCCCGCTCGATCGTCGGCGCCGGCGGGCGGCGCGCGGGTCTGATCGACCTGGAGGCGCAGACCCGCAAGGCGCTGTTCGAGGCCCTGGCCGATGGCCGGGCGGCGGGCGAAGGAGCGGAGGCGCTGGCGACGCGGATCTCCGAATATGTCGAGGGCGGCCCCTGGACAGCGCCCGGCATCCGCGCCAGGACGATCGCGCGCACCGAGACCAAGTACGCCCAGAACATCTCAACTGTGGAGCGCGCCAAGGCGGCGGGCGTGCAACGCTTCGTCGTCTTCGACGGCCGGCTTGGTCCGGGCCGGTCGCTGGAGGAGCATATCGCCCGCGACGGCTCCATCGTGACGGCCGACGAGGCGGCGCAGATGGCTGCGGACGAGCATCCCAACGGAACATTGAGTTTTGCGCCGCATTTCGGCGAAGGAGAGGACTGACATGGAGACCGAAACCAAGGGCCTGAAAGTCAAAGACGTTGACGATGCTGGCAAGGGGTTGGCCCGGCTCGCCACGCTGTCGGCCATCGACCACGATGGCGATACCTATGCGAAAGGAGCCTTCGCCTGGAAGGAGCAATGGGTGCCGATTATCCCGGCCCATGACCGCAAAGCTCCGCCGATGGGTAAGGCCCGGCTCTATGAGGCGGGAGACGAGGCGCTGGCCGAGCTGCACCTCAACCTCAAGACCGCGAGCGGCCGCGACTGGCACGAGAATCTCAAATTCGACCTGGTGACCGGTACGCCGGTG
The DNA here is from genome assembly GCF_900185725.1 of Stappia sp. TSB10P1A. Taxonomy (GTDB): domain Bacteria; phylum Pseudomonadota; class Alphaproteobacteria; order Rhizobiales; family Stappiaceae; genus Stappia. Next base: position 3,887 of record NZ_FYAU01000049.1, read on the forward strand.
CAGGAATGGTCGTACGGCTATGACGTCCTGGACAAATCGGATGAGCTGCGTGGCGGCGATCCGGTGCGAGTGCTCAAGAAGCTGGACGTGCACGAAATCTCCACCGTCATTCGCGGCGCTGGCAAGGGATCGGGCACGCTGGCGATGAAGTCCCACTCGGCCTTTTCGGAGCAGCTCGACCATCTGATCGCGGCGCTGGACGACGCGATCGGCCGGGCCGGCGACGTCAAGGCCTTGCGGGCGGCGGACGGGCGCCCGCTCAGCCCGGCGCGCCTTGCTCAGCTCGCCGACCTGAAGAGCCGCCTGGACACGCTGATCGGTACCGGTGAGGCGGACGAGGAGGCGGCGCGCAAAGCGCATTCGGATCTGGAGCGGCTGGCCGCCGATCTGATCACCGCCGATGCGCGCCGCCGTATCCGGCGGTGACATCGAAAATAAGCCCCACGGAGCGCGCTGGCGCCCCGTGGCGCATCATCGGGCGCGAAAACCGCGTTCGCGCGTCCTGCCCCCTTTGAGACCCCTTTGACGGCGATGCTGCCGGCTTGCCGGCGCCCCTGGATGCGGCCGCAGCCGTCATGGGTGGATTTGCGCTCGCGGATCGGGCACTCTTTGCCCTGATCTCTCCCCGGCATCTCTCCCCTCATTGCGCCTCCCGCGCACCTGCGCGGATGTCGGCGGACCCGATACCTCTCCAAACTCGCTGACGTTACCTGGCCCGCGCTGACGCGGGCATATCCATTCAGGCCGCGCGCGGACGCGGAGGCCTCAGCGACCAGAGAGACGCGATGTCGACCCTCGATGAAGTCCGCGAAAAGCTCGCGGCAAAGCAGGACGAGCTGAAAAAGGTCTTTGACGAGGCCGAAGTTACCACCGACAGCGGTGAGAAGTCCTACGACTTCGCCCGCGTCAAATCCCTCGGCGATAATGTCCGGGGCTCCATCGCCGTTGCCGAGAAGGTCAAGGCGATGGATGACGAGCTGAACGAGCTCGGCGAGAAGGCGGACAAGCTGGAGGCGGCCGAGCGCGCCGCCAAGGGGCTTGCCGAGCGCGAGAAGGTCCGGGGGCGCCCGCCGATGCCGGGCGGCCGGGGCAATCACCCGAGCGTCGCCGATCGGGTCAAGTCGCTCGGCGAGATGCTGGCCGAGGAAAAGGCGTATTCGGACTGGATCAAGCGCGGTACGCCGGGCGGCATCGATTTTTCCTACGATGTCCTGCCGTCCGACGTTCTCGCGAAGGCCATGCAGGTCGAGACGCTGCTGACCAAGGCGCTGATGACGACCGCCGCCGGCTATGCGCCGGAGAGCGTACGGCTGCCCGGCTTCGTCGAGGCGACAACGCGCCCGCTGCAGCTCATCGACATCATCCCCATGGCGCAGACCGGTCAAGCGGTCATCAAGTACATGGAGGAGACGACGCGGACCCACGGGGCGGCGGAGACGGCGGAGGGCGGTACCTATGCCGAGTCGACCTTCATCTTCACCGAGCGCTCCTCCGACGTGCGCAAGATCACCGACAGCGTGCCGGTGACGGACGAGCAGCTCGACGACGTGCCGATGATGTCCGGCTACGTCAACGGCCGCCTGATGTTCGGCGTGCGCCAGCGGTTGGACACGCAAGTTTATGTCGGCAACGGCACCGCGCCGAACCTGCGCGGCATCGTCAATGTCGCCGGCATCCAGACCCAGGCGCGGGGTGCCGATCCGGTGCCCGACGCGTTCTACAAGGGGATGACCAAGGTCCGCACGATCGGCCGCGCGGTGCCGACGCATCACGTGATGCACCCGGAGGACTGGCAGGGCGTGCGGCTGATGCGCACGACGGACGGCGTCTATATCTGGGGCAGCCCGTCCGAGGCAGGCCCCGAGCGCATGTGGGGCCTGGCGGTGGTGCAGGCCGAGGCACGCGCCGCCGGCTCCGGCCTGGTCGGCTCTTTCCAGCCGCCCTGGATCACCCTGTTCGAGCGCTCGGGCGTCGACATCCAGGTCGGCTATACCGGTACGCAGTTCGTGGAGGGCAAGCGGACGGTGCGCGCCGACATGCGTGCGGCCCTCACCCTCGGCAGGCCGGCAGCTTTCTGCAACGTTACCGGCCTCTGAGACATCGCTGGCCTCTGACTGGCCGGCCTTCCGGCCCCGCCGCTTGTGATGCGTCACGGCGGGGCCGGGTGACCCGTAGCAACCGAGGGTATCATCATGCCGACAATCACCGGATTTTCCGTACCCGTGGGCTGCGCCCTGATCCCTGGCGGCCCCGTGGGCGAGCACCAGGTGCCGGGCAGCATCAAGCCGGGCGACACGCTGCTGTCGGTCGAGCACATCACGGACGGGGCCACGCCGACGCGGGTCGACCGCACGTCGGAATTTTCCATCCACCCCACCAAGGGCGGCGTCATCGAGAACGACACCACCGACACCACGGGCGACTATCTGCACGTGCTGTGGGCGAGCAACGAGGATTGATCTCATGCAGACGGCACAGGAAAGACTGTATCTGACGGCGGACAGGGACCGCGTCGTGCGCGAGGGCGACAGGGCGGCGGCTTTCCTCTACGCGGCGCCCGGCGACGAGATCCCGGACAGCGCCGCGCAGCGCTTCGGCCTGGTCGGCGGGCGGCTGCCGGACGGCAAGGGCAAGCCGGCCACCGAAGACAAGGAGCGCAAGCCCGCCGGCGACAAGGAGAAGGCGCCGGCCGATACCAAGGGCGGCGGCCAGGCCAGCGACGATCTCACCCAGATCAAGCGCGTCGGCAAGGCGACGGCGGTGGCCTTCGCCGCCGCCGGCATCACGTCCTTCGCCGCGCTTGCCGCCGTCGACCCCGAGCACCCGCCGGTGGCGATCTCGGGCGCCGGCGAGGCGGATTGGGCCGCATGGGTGGTGGAGGCGCAGGAGCGGATCGAGGCGGCCGGCGGCGGCGCGTAATCCCGAAGCGAAAGCCCCCGAGGGCAACGGCGCGACAGTCACGGCCAGGAGCGGAGCTGGAGGCCAGGACGACAGCGTGACGGGAGGGGCGAGTAGGCGGCGCCGGGCCGTGGGACCCGGCTGCAACGTCTGACGGGGGACGAGACAGCCGGGGGAGACCGGCACTTTTCAGGAGGCTTCGAATGGCTCTCATAGACCGCGTCAAAACGCGCATCGGGTCGGACCTGCCCGACGACGAGCTTGCGGCGATGATTGCCGGCGTCGAGGCGGAGATCGATGCCCGTTTCGGCCCGGCCGGGCCGATCACCGTCGAGTTCGGGGACCTGTCCGATCCGGACACGCGGGGCGTGCGGACCTTGCGCCTCGCGCGGCCGCTCGATGCCGGAGAGCCGGTGACCATCATCGAGACGGACCCCGGCTGGAGCGGCAGCGGGGCGAACGACATCACGCTCTCGCCCTCCGACTATCGGGTCCTGCACGGCGGGCGCACGTTGCTGCGGCTGCTGGACGGCGACAACGGTCGCTCGCATTGGGCGCCGCTGGTGTCGGTCACCTACACGCCGACCGGCGCCCAGGGGCTGAGGGACGAGGCTGTGATCCGCATCATGGCGCTCGATACGCCAGGACAGGCGGCGGCCGGCCTCAAGAGCGAGCGCGCCGGCGACTATTCGTGGACGGCCGCAACGGGAGCCGAGCGGGCCGAGGCTCGCGAGGCGGTGTTCGCCTGGCTCGGCGTTGCCCTGGGCGGCAGCGCCATGCCGATGGCGTGAGGGAGAATAAAGTGCCAGACCTCAGTGGATTGATCGTGGTCTTTTACGTGGCGGTCGGCGGCGTCATCGGCGCCCTGCTGATCCTGCCGGTGGCGGTCGCCGCCATCTGGGTCGGCGGACTGATGATGTGGGCTTGGGTGCTGCCCGTGCTCGGAATGGTGGTTGGGGCTGCGGTCGGCGCCCTCTATCTGGCGCGCTGACATGATCGCCGGACGGCTCACCATGCGGGCGCTCGTCGAGCGCAACCAGGCGAGCGGGCGCGACGGCTGGAACAACCCGATGGCGCCGGATTTCCAGCCGCTCGGCACCCTGCGGTGCTTCGTCTGGTCCAATTCCTCGCGTGAGATCGTCGACGGCGACAAGACCGCCATGGTCGAGGACATGCGGGCGTTGTTCGCCCTCAGCGCGGATATCGCCGAGGATGACGAGATCGCCGGCATCACCGATGCGAAAGGCACCACTCTGATCCCCGGCCGCCTGAAGGTGGAGGGGCCGGTGCAGCGCAAGCACACGCACCTTGAAGCGGCCTTGAAAAGGATCGGGTGATGTACCAGACGCGATATGTCGGGCGGGATGTCGAGGTGCTCACAGACGCCTCGCCGGTGTGGCGGGATCGGTCGGAGATCGCACCGGCCGGGCATCTGATCTGGGTGAGCGACGGCGCGTCTGTCTGGCTGCTGGAGGGCACGGGAGCGCCTTTCCCGGCCCAGGCTACGGCCTGCAAATGGTGGACGCCGGCCTTGATCCCGCGCCTCCCGTCAGGGGCGGTACCGGCCGCACTCTCGGACTGACCCAAGATGGCGCAGAACACATCCCCGGCCGTGATGGCGCAGCGGATCGAGCCGCACGACAGTCTCGACTACTTCCCGACGCCCCCCTGGGCGGTGCGGGCCTTGTGCGAACACCTCGACACCTGGGGGAGCATCGGTGCCGCCTCGTGCTGGGAACCGGCCTGCGGATCGGGCGACATGGTCCGGGCGCTGAAAGGCTATTTCGGCGAGGTCGCCGGCTCGGATGTTCACGACTACGGAGGGCCCGACCAGGACGAGGTTGCGGATTTCCTGTTCCCGGCACTGCCGGCGCTTGCAGACGGCTGGCCGGCCGGGGCACCAGACTGGATCATCACCAACCCCCCGTTTCGCCTTGCCGAGGCTTTCGCTTTGCGGGCGCTCGACCTGGCGGGGGAAGGTGTGGCGCTGCTCGTGCGCACGTCCTTTCTCGAAGGCGTCGGCAGGCACGAGCGGTTGTTCGCACGGTTCCCGCCCGAGTGGATCCTGCAATTCACCGAACGGGTGCCGATGGTCAAAGGGCGGCTGGACGGGGGGGCGTCCACCGCCACGGCCTATTGCTGGATCGTCTGGGTGCAGCCATGCCCCTCTGGTAGCGGCCGGGCGCCGCGTCACCCGACCCACTTTCCCGCGTTCCGCTGGTTGCCGCCGTGTCGCCGCCGCCTGGAGCGGCCGGGCGATTATCCGGAGGCGTAATCGGTGGCGCGCAAGTCGAAGTCACTCAAGTGGTACGGCAAGGCCGTGAAAGAGGCCATGCGCGCGGCCCAGATCGACGGGGTCAACCAGACCATGGCCGCGTGCGTGCAGCACGCGAAACGAAACCACACCTGGAACAATCAGACGGCGATTTTGGAGGGCGGCATCGATATCGCCGAGTATGCGGCGCCCCACAGCGGCGGCGTCAAAGGGACGTGGGGGGTGCGCGACGTGGTCTATGCGCGGATCCAGGAGCTCGGCGGCACGATCAGACCCAAGACCGCGCAGGCCCTGAAATTCCGCCTGGACGACGGCACATTCGCGGTCGTCAAGCAGGTGACGATCCCCGCGCGGCCTTATCTGCGCCCGGCCGCCGATGAGGAATATCCCAAGCTCGCCGACCGGATCAGGGCCTCGTATAAACGCCGGGCGAAGCGGCGCAAGACGACGCCTTGACAGCTCAGGCGCGCGGCCGGATGCTCCGGCCAATCTCCCGCCCCTCCCCGAATATCGACGTCTCCCGCGCACCTGCGCGGATGTCCGGCACGCGCCGCCGCCGCCATAGTCGCTTCCTGTAACCCCGGCACCCGCCGGGGTCTTGAGGTGGTGCAATGGCAGATCCGAT
>NZ_FYAU01000023.1 GCF_900185725.1 Stappia sp. TSB10P1A
GGAGTAGGTCGGGCGGACGCTTGAGCGTCAGCCTGAAACGGAGGCACAGCCCCGCATCCTCTCGGCCGTCACCCCGAGAAAGAAGCACGGTCTCGCATCCTCTCGGCCGTCACCGAAGCAAGTCCACGGCCCCTCATCCCCACGGCCGTCACCCCGGCCGCGCGCAGCGCAGAGCCGGGGGCCATTGGCTTCCAGAGCGGCGGCGGTAACTCGCTAACCTCTCCCCGCGTCATCCCGCACGAAGCGCAGCGAAGATGCGGGATCGGAGAGCCGAGGGCCTCACGAGGGCACTCCCGAACGACGCCACCCCCGCCGTGGCTCCCCGGTCCCGGATCTTCGGCCTTCGGCCTCGTCCGGGAGGACGCAAGGAGAGGGTGGAGCGAATGTCAGCTGCAGGCGGGATGCCGGACGGGAGACGCCACTCCACCCTTGCCGAGGGTGCCAATGGGTCCCGGCTCTCCGGCTTCGCCTGCGGCCGGGATGACCTCCGAGACGGAGGCGGTGCCTTGCATCCCCACCGCCGTCACCCCGAGAAAGTGGCCCGACCCCGCATCCTCTCGGCCGTCACC
>NZ_FYAU01000029.1 GCF_900185725.1 Stappia sp. TSB10P1A
GGACGGAACGTTCGACAAGACCAAGAACATCGCGTTCGAGTGCGATGTCCGCCTGCCGGTGGCGCCAGCCGCGCGATCGGTGCTGTGGGAAGACGGCGGGACCGGGATCGGCGCCGCCGTCTACATCGCGAGTTCCGGACAGATGGTACTGCGGGCCGGCAGCGGCTCTCCCTCCGTGCAGGCGAGCGATGCCACCACCGCGGTGCTCAAGGTGCCGGTCGGCGCCGATGGCAAGGTGCACAGGATCGCCTGGGATATCCGGATCAACCCCGGCCGGGTCCGGCTGTGGATCGACGGCGTCCTGCTCGGGGAGGCATTTACGACGGGCGGAGGTCCGCTGTCGGGAAATGTCTATGCGGGCAGCGACTGGGGCGGGTATCTGCGGCCATCCACCGGCGACGGCAGTTTTGCCGGCGTGGCATCGGGCGGCGTGTGGTGGAGCGACCGCGCCGGCGCCAGCACCCTGCGGGTCTGGGCGGATCGGCAGCACGTTGCGCCAATAACGGTTGCACCGGTGACAGCTATTCCCAACGGCACTTTCAACAAGGCCGCCTCCATCGCCTTCGAGTGCGACGTTCGCCTGCCGGCGGAGCCGGCGCCATGGTCGGTGCTGTGGGAAGAAGGCGGCACCGGGTGGGGGTCATCGCTATTTGTAGATGCAGCGCGCCGCCTCATCCTCCGGGCGGGTAGCGGCAATCCGGCGACCACATCGAACACCTGGAACACGGTGATCGTCAGTCTCCCCGTCGAAATGCTGCCATTCGACGGCGCGGTGCACCGAGTTGCCTGGGACATCCGGATAGGCCCCGGCCGGGTCCGGCTGTGGATCGACGGGGTCCTCATCGGCGAAGCGCACACGACGGGAGGAGGCCCGTTGGGTGGCTCCATCTACGGTGATGCGGATGCCGGCGGCTATCTGCGCCCCTCGTCCGCGAACGTCTGGGCCGTCGCCGGCATCCCTGTCGTGCCGGTCAACTGGTCAGCCCCGGCCGACGCCAGCTCCCTGCGGGTCTGGCCGGGGTGGCGGCAGCACGACACATCGCGCCAGTCTGTGCATGTGCTCGCGCCCAGCCGCAACCCGGCGCCGTGGCTGCTGGAGGCGATGACCGGTCGGCTCAATGCGGACCCGATCCCGCTCGACGTAGTCGATCTCGACGGCATCCTGGCGTGGCGCAGCGATTGCTACGACAGCTCCTATACTTGCGACATGGTGGCGGAGGGCGAGAGCCTGTCCGACCTGCTGAGGATCATCGCGAGCTGCGGCTACGCGCGGCCCTATCAATCGGAGGTGTGGGGGGTGATCCGTGACCGCGACAGGTCGGCCGAGGCGCCGGTTCAGGTTTTTTCCCCGCGCAACATGTCGCGGTTCCGGTGGACGCGGGCGTTCGCACGCCTGCCGGCCGGCCTCCGGGCGACCTGGAAAGACGCGATCGAGCACGGCCGCGAGAGGCAGGTGATCGTCTATCGTCGCGGCGCGGTGGGCACGGACGCACGCACCGAGCAGGTGAGCTATGAGGGCCTGGTCGATGAGGACAAGGTGCGGCGTCGCGCCGCCTTCGACCTGGCGCAGGCGGAGCATCGCAGTGCCTTCTACGATTTCACCGCGCCGGCCGAGGCGATCCGCTGCCGGCGCGGATCGCTGATCGCGGTCAATCACGACGTACTGACGCGGCACAGCCAATACGGCCGGATCGTGAGCGTCACCACGTCGGGCGGCAATGTGACCGGCATCGTGCTCGACTGCACGATCGAGGTGGCCAACACGGCCGACATGGTGGTGACCGCAAACCTGCTGGCTGTCCCGGACATGCTCGACGTGGGGACGCGCACGGGCATCGCGATCCGGCGCGGCGACGGGTCGACGAGCGTGCATGCGCTGTCCACGGCGCCCGGCACCACCGACACGCTGATATTCGCCACTCCCGTCCCCAACGTGATCGTCGCCGGGCAGCCGGCGATCGATGCCGGCTGCCTCGTGGTGGTCGGCACGATCGACCGCGAGTACCGGCGGATGATCGTCTCTGAGATCCGCAACGGCAAAGGCCTCACCGCGCAAATCACGGCGGTGGATGAGGCGCCACAGATATGGGAGGCCATCAATGGCTGATCGCAAGCTTCCGACCTCAATCTCGCCGCCGCCGGTCACGGGGGCGTCCTACATGGATGCGGTCGCGTCGAAGATCGGGATGCTGTTCGATGCGAGCGTGATGCGGCCCGTCACGCTGACGAACGCCGGCAACGACTACACGGCCGAGGTGGACCCGGTGCTGGACGCGGACGTCGTCGCCGGCATGGCGTTTTATCTCCGGCCGAGCGTCTCCAACACCGGGCCAACGCGGCTGCGCATCCACGCAAGCAACCCCTATTACGACCTGACAAAGGCGGACGGCGGCCCGCTGGCGCAGGCCGAATTCATGGCGGGCACCGTGTACCTCGCCGTGTTCATCGCAGGGGCATTCAGGCTCGTCGGCGGTAGCGGCGGCGGCGGCTCGGCGACGCTCGACTACCAGGCGTTTACCGCGTCCGGGACGTGGACGAAGCCCACGGGCCTCAGTCCAGACGCCCTGGCGCTGATCGAGGCCTGGGGCGGCGGCGGCGGCTCCAACAACTCCAACACCTATCGCGGCGGCGGCGGCGGCGGTGCCTATGTCTGGCGCTGGATGCGCCTCGGCGAGCTCGGCGCCTCCGAGCCCGTGCAGGTCGGCGCCGGCGGCGTCGCCAACACCCAGCCCGGCGGCACCGGCGGTGCGAGCTCGTTCGGCTCGCATCTGTCCGCCTATGGCGGCGGCGGCGGCTGGAGCGGCGGCGCTGGTGCCCAAGGTGGCGGTGGCGGTGGTGGATGGGGCTCGGCAGGCGTCAGTGGCTCCGCCAGCACCAATGGCGGCAACGGAGCGCTGTGGGGGGTGACGTTCGGTGGTGGGGCGGGGGGCTCCGGTGTCGGCGCCGCCGCCGCTTATGGTGGTGGCGGCGGCGGCGCAGGTCCCGGCGGCGGCAGTCAGCCCGGCGGGACCTCGCTGTTCGGCGGCAAGGGCGGCGGCGGCAGCGGCGAGGCCGGATCGCCCCCCGGTGGCGGCGGCGGCGGCGGAGGGCCGGGCGCGCGCGGCGAAGTCAGAGTGAGGGTGATCGGATGAGCGAAGTAATGGCGCGCGCGCATGTGGTCGGCGGCATCGTCGTCAACATCATCATGGCGGGACCGGATTTCATGGTGGGTGATGGCTATCTGACCGATGCCGATGACGCCGCGATCGGCGACCTGCACGACGCCGACACGGGGTTTAGCCGGCCTCCCGCCCCGGCGCCTTTGCCGGCCGAGCTGATCGCCCTGGCCGCCGATCTGAGGTGGCGCGCGGAAGTGGGCGGGATGGAGTGGCGCGGCTGGCCCGTGCACACCGATCGGCAGAGCCAGACCAAGGTCCTGGCCGAGCACGTGGCGGTCACGAGCGGAAGCCGGCTTGACGGCGAGCCGTGGAAATTTGCAGACGGCCTGTTCCGGGAGCTGACCAACGCGGACGTCCAGGACCTCGCCCTGGCCGTGCGCGAGCATGTGCGCGCTTCCTTCGCCATCGAGGCGGCGGTGGCGGCGGAGATCGAGGCCGGCGTGATCGTCACACGGGAGGCGGTGGAAGTGGCCTTCGCGGCGCCAGAGCCCAAGCCCGAGCCGGAAGAGGACCCTGAGCCGGACCCCGAGCCTGAGCCGGGCATCAATCCAAAGTAAGGAGCGGCCGGCGGTTCGTCGGCTGCGAGCGCGAGGAGGCCTACTACGTGATCGCCTGCGAACGGCTTTCGAAGGCGCTTTGAAGCGCGCCGACGGTGGCGGCGAGGAAGGCTTGCCGTCGCGGGCGAAACTGTTGTCATCCGTTCTTGCGCGAAATGACAAACGATTTTGCGCGCTATAATTCCGCCGATGGATCATGCGCGAGGCCGGTGTCGCATAGATCCCGTGACCGGCCGAAAGGCCGCCCCCGCGAAAGGCGTCGAGCGAAGCGAGACTGCCGTGAGCGAAAGAGTGGCGGAGAGAGAGGGATTCGAACCCTCGATACGGTTTCCCGTATACACGCGTTCCAGGCGTGCGCCTTAAACCACTCGGCCACCTCTCCGCAGCCGGCCCGTCCGAAGAGGCCTGCGCAGCAGGCGTTTCGGCGGTCCTCGTGCGGGAGAAAGACCGCAGCCGGCGCAGGTGCCGAAGCGGCACGGGGCCGGACCGATCCGGCCCGCAAGTCGCGCAATATACTGACGGCGCGGCCAAGTTCAAGCCTTCATCCATGTCCCTGAGCGCTTTTCAACACGGGCACGCGGAGGGCCGCAAGACGCCGGCCGGACGACGGGGCCCGGCGGCACGCCCACCTGCGCATTGTCGCCGTTTTCGCGTGCTTTGCTGTCGCCTGGACGCGCCCGGCGGGCTATGGTCCGGATCGCGGCTGCGCGCGTATCCGGGCTGACGGTCAACGGCCGGGACGAGCCCCATTTGGGGTTGGCGACACCCGGTTGGCGCGGGACAGGCGTGACAGGCAGGCGCGTCAGGCGGGCGGCAGCGGCCCGGCAACTCCGGCCCGGCGGGCCGCGGGCTTTCGTGGTGGATGGATCCGGAACGGGACGATGGTCAGACTTTTCCTGCGGCTTCTCGGGCTCTGGTTCGTCGCCCTGGCGCTGGTGGCGCTCGTCGTCGACGGCACCGCCACCATCGCCGCCGGCGCCTGGTCGGCGACGCCCTTCGGCCAGTACTGGTTCGATTTCGCGCCCGGCAGCCTTGCCGCCGCCCAGGCCTTCGTCCAGAGCGAGGTCAACCCGCTCGTCTGGGATCCGGTGGTGCTGACGCTGCTGGTGCAGCCGGCCTGGGTGATCGTCGGCCCGCTCGGCTTCCTGTTGCTGTGGATCGGCGACCTCGGCCGCGGCCGCCGCAGGCGGGCCGGCATCGCCTGACCTGACGCCGTCCCGGCGTCTCGCCCAAAAGGAGGCATCCATGTCGTTCATGACCATGCTCAGCAACAAGTTTTCCCTGGTCGACCCGGCGATGGCGCTGCCCGGCCGCAGCGAGCCGATCATGACCCCGGGCATCCATACCGTGCTCGGCCGCCCGCTCGATCTTGCCCCCGGCGCCGGCGAGGACGAGGTGCTGCTCGGCCTCGGCTGCTTCTGGGGCGCCGAGCGGCTGTTCTGGACCCTGCCGGGCGTTCTCGTCACCGCCGTCGGCTATGCCGGCGGCCACACGCCGAACCCGACCTATCACGAGGTCTGCACCGGGCGCACCGGCCATGCCGAGGTGGTGCGGGTGGTCTTCGACACCGCGCGGCTGTCGCGCGAGGCGCTGCTCAAGGCGTTCTGGGAGGGCCACGACCCGACGCAAGGGATGCGCCAGGGCAACGACACCGGCACCCAGTACCGCTCGGCGATCTATTGCGCGGAAGGAAGCGGGATGGCGGCGGCGGTGGAGGCCTCGCGCGCGGCCTATGCGGCGGCGCTGAAGGCGGCCGGCCATTCGCGCGCGATCACCACCGAGGTGAAGCCGGTCGGCGCGTTCTACTTCGCCGAGGACTATCACCAGCAATATCTCGACAAGAATCCCGGCGGCTATTGCGGCCTCAGCGGCACCGGCGTCGCCTGCCCGGCCGGGCTGGACGTTTAGGTCGCCTCTTGCGACAAGCCGTTGCCGGCGATCCGGTGCGGGCGGGCGGGACGCGCGACGCGGCGGCTATGCAGCCGCCCCGGCTCGGGCCATAGTCGGACGATGAGACCTGCTCCCGGCATCGATCCGCTCGTGCGTGCCCGCCATCTGCGGCGCAACCGTCTGCACACGCTGCTGCTGGGGGCCGGCGCGGTGCTGCTGCTCACCCTGACCGCCTGGACGCTGGCCGGCCCCGACGGGGTGCTGTGGGCGGCGCTCGGCGGGGCGCTGTCGGTGCTGGTCGCGGCGCGCTTCTCCTCCGCGCTGGTGCTGCATCTCTACGGCGCGCGGGAGATGACGGCGGCCGCCTTTCCCGATGCGCATACGATCGTCCGGCTGCTGGCGCAGCGCGCCGGCCTGCCGCGCATGCCGAAGCTCTACCTGGTGCCGAGCCGGCTGGTGAACGCCTTCTCGACCGGCACCCGCGAGGACAGCGCCATCTGCCTCACCGAAGGGCTGCTGGTCCGCCTGACCCCGCGCGAATTCGTCGGCGTGATGGCGCATGAACTCGCCCATGTGGCGCATGGCGACATCCATGTCATGGCGATGGCCGACATGGTCGCCCGGATGACCGGCATCATGTCGCTGTTCGGCCTGGCCCTGGTGCTGGTCAACCTGCCCGAGGCGCTGGCCGGCGGCGCCGGCGTGCCCTGGGTCACGGTGCTGCTGCTGGTGGTGGCGCCGACGCTGGGCACGATGGTGCAGCTTGCCCTGTCGCGCACCCGCGAATTCGACGCCGATGTCGGCGCCGCCTCGCTGACCGGCGATCCGGACGGCCTTGCCAGCGCGCTGATGAAGCTGGAGCGCATTCACGGCCGGATGTGGGAGGCGGCGCTGCCGCAGGGCGCCCGCATCCCCGACCCCTCGGTCCTGCGCAGCCATCCGGAGACCGGCGAGCGGGTGCGGCGGCTGCGCGAATTGCGCGCGGTGCCGGAGGACTGGCTGCCGGTCGAGGCGATGCCGCATGTGGCGGGCCGCTCGCCGGTGCCCGACACCGGCGCGCCGCGCCGCCGGCTGAGCCGGTTCGGCACCTGGTACTGACGCCTCTGGCCGGGCCAGCCGCGCCTATTCCGGCAGGCCGAGGAAGCGGAACGGCTCGGCCTCGACAAAGTCCGCCGTGGCATCGCCCGAATGGATGTGCTGCTGGTCGGGGCCGAGGTCGAGCCTGCGCACCGGCGCGCCTTGCGCAAAGTCGATCTGCTTCAGGTCGACCCAGAACGTGTTCGGGGTGAGGGCGGATTCGAAGAAATACAGCAGCCGCTGGTGGTCGACGACCGTGCGCCAGCGGGTGGAGGAGATGTTCGGCTGGTCCGGCGTGGTGATGCCGAAGGGCACCGAGACGTTGCGGATGACGCTGAAGACGCTGGCGACCGCCCGGTTGGGATCCTCGGGCCGCGGGATCGCCTCGACATAGAAGCTCGCCCGCGCGAAGCGGTCGGCGGCGCGGTTGGTGCCGGGCAGGAACACGGTGCCGCCGATGCCGCGCCAGTATTCGGCGAGCGCCAACTGCTCGTCGAAGGTCGGCGAATTGGTCATCACCGTGTAGCGGCGGCCGTGATGGATGACCTGGCGGCCCTCGATATATTCGACGATGGCGCTGTCGCCGCTGGCATCCGACATCGACAGGTGCAGCGTCGCAAGCCGGTCCTCGCCGGGCACGCTGTCGGTGACGATGGTGAAGGGCTCCGTCTCCAGCACCGCGACCGCCTCGGCGACGCTGGCGAAATTGTCGAGCACATACTGGCCCCAGGCGGCGATGGTCAGGCCCGGGCGGTCACCGTTCAGCTCGGGATATTCGGACTCGGCCAGCCAAAGGAGGTTGACGGCAAGGCCCTCCTCGTTGACCCCGTCCGTGGTCGATATGTCATAGCCCGAAGCGATGACGCTGCCGTATTTCGAGGTCCATTTCAGCGAGTTCGGCCCGGCCTCGCCGCTGCGCTCCATGCCGCGCGGCATCACCCACAGGTTGGTGGCGATCTCGGTCCTCCAGTCCATCGACCGGGCGGTGATCACCGTGTCGCCGGCGCCGTGATAGACGAGGCGGGTGCAGGCCTCGGCAAGGGCAACGCCGCCGGTGGCGATGAGCGCGGCGAGCGCGATACGCGCGCTGATGCGCGTGCCGAGGTGGCGGGCGCGGGCGGAAAACGGCGTGCGGGGCATGGGGGACCTTTCGGCGAGCCTTGTGGGGGGCGACTGCGCCGCCCCGAAACGGACGGCCGCCGCCATGGTAGAGGGCGGCGGCGGCGTCCGGCAAGCCGGTAAAACCTATGGCTGCACGGGCGAGCGCCTATGGCGCGACGCAGGTTGCCGTCAGCCCGCCGTCCACCACCAGCTCCTGCGCCGTGATGTAGCGGGCCTCGTCCGAGGCGAGGAACAGCGCCGCATGGGCGGTGTCCCAGGCATCGCCCATGTGCCCCATCGGGCATTGCGCATCGCGCCGGGCGATCATCTCGTCTTCTCCGCCATAGGCGGCGGCGAGCGGCTTGCGGATCATCGGCGTGTTCATCAGCCCCGGCGACACGCAATTGGCGCGGATGCCGAGCGGGGCATATTGCAGGGCGATGTTGCGGGTGAGCCCGACGATCGCCGCCTTGGAGGCCGAATAGGCGGCATAGGGAAAGCCGATATAGCGGGAGGCGGCGATCGAGGCGACATTGACGATGGCGCCGCTTCGCTGGCGCTCCATCACCGGCAGCACATGCTTGCAGGTGAGGAAGACGCTGGTCTGGTTGACGGCGATCACCCGGTTCCAGCTCTCCTCGGAGGCCTCCACCGGCCCGCCGGTTTCCGAGATGCCGACATTGTTGTGCAGGATGTCGATACGGCCGAAATGGGACAGGCAGGCCTCGACCATCGCCGCGACCTCGGCGGAGGCCGAGACGTCCGCCTGCGCCGTCTCGCAGGTGCCGCCCTCCGAGCGGATGATGTCGCGCGTTTCCGCCGCCGCGCGCTCATTGCGGTCGACGGCAAGGATGCGCGCGCCGCTGCGCGCGAAAAGCACTGCCGCCGCCTTGCCGTTGCCCCAGCCCTCTCCGGACGACCCGGCGCCGACGACGAGGGCGACCTTGCCGGCCAGTCGGCCAGCCGAACTATCTGTCATGTGGAAACCGTCCGTTGTGCTGCCTTGACGCGAAAAGTCCGGGGCGGGTGGGGCCCGTCCCGGATCGCAAGGAAAGCCGGAGCGGACGGGTCGCCGCCGCTCCGGCCGCTCGCGAAGGAGAGGCTATTCCGCCGCCTGGCGCAAGGACTGGGCGTAGCGGGCGAGGGCATCGTCCTCCACCGGCTCGATCGGCGTGAAATCGCGATGGGCGATATAGTCCGGCCGGGTCGGCTTGCGGATCGCGTTGGAGACGGTGGAGAGCGTCAGGTAGACGATCTTGCGCGGATAGGGCGTGATGTTGCCCGACGAGCCATGCACCAGATTGCCGTGGTGGATCAGCAACCCGCCGGCCTTGCCGGTCGGGGCGACGATGCCGCCCTTGGCGGCAAGCTCGGTGACCGTGTCGTTGTCGAGCGTCCACAGGCCGTAGCTGGTGGTCGTCGTGTCGTATTCCGACTTGAGCTGGCCATGGGTGTGCGAGCCGGCGATCAGCATCAAGGGACCGTTGATCGGCAGCACGTCGTCGAGGAACACGGAGATGTTCATCGCCCGCGGCTCGGGCATGCCGTCGTCCTTGTGCCAGGTCGGGAAGTCCTGGTGCCACTGCCAGACGTCGCCGGTGAAGGCGGCCTTGGCGTTGACCTTGAACTGGTGCATGTACAGCTCTTCGCCGAAGATCTGGCGCACCGGCTCGATCAGCCGCGGATGGCGGCCGAGCAGGCGGAAGGCCTCGTTGTAGGTGTGGCAGGCGAAGGCCGTGCGCGGGGAGCCGTCCTTCTCGCGCCAGATCTCCTTGCGGTCCTCGTCGAAGATGCCATTGGCGGCCTCGCGCAGAACCTCGACCTCTTCGCGAGAGAAGGCCTCGGGCAGGAACAGGTATCCCTCCCGGTTGAACTCGTCGAGTTGCTCCTGTGTCAGTTTCATGTGGCGTTCCTCCTCTTCGCCACGGCGCTCAGGCCGTGTTCCTCAGCGTTCGCCCGGCGGTGAGACGGGCCTCCGTCTCCCGTCCGGCATTTTCCGCGTGGGCTCTTGCGGCCTCTTCCGCGGCCCTGTCGCCGGCCTCGATCAGGCGGGCGATCTCCCGATGCTGCTCCCACGCCGTCTCGCGGAAGCCGCCGATGTCGAGCACCAGCCGCATCGACCGCGTCATATGCGAGAACTGCGGCTCGAGCGTCTCGGCGATCCGGCGGTTGCCGGACAGGACGATGACCTGGTTGTGAAAGGCGACGTCGAGCGAAATCCGCTCGGCGACCGGGGTGTCGCCGTCGAAGCGCTCGGCCTGCTTCAGGATCGCGGCCAGCCGGCGCAGCTCCGCCTCAGGGACGGTGCCCTCGGCGACGCGGGCGGCGGCGAGCCCGGCGGCGAGCCCGTCCAGCGCCGCGCGCACCTGGTAGATCTGGCGCAGATGCACCGGGTCGATCTCGGTGACCTTCAGCCCCTTGCGGCCGGTCTCCTCGACCAGCCCGTCGCGCTTGAGCAATTGCAGCGCATGGCTGACCGGCTGGCGCGACACGCCGAGCCGTTCGGCGAGCTCCGCCTGGCGGATGCGCTCGCCGGGGGCAAGGTCCGCCAGCGCGATGGCCTGCCGCAGCCGGTCGTAGACGCGGTCCACCAGGATCGGGCTCTGGTCGATGAGTTCCATGGACATGCCTTGCGTCCCCCTTGGCGCTCCCCTTTGGCGTCTCCCCTTGGCGCCCCCCCTGGTGCCCCAGTGCTGGCGCGGTCGCCCGACCGCAGCCGTCGTCTCATCCCACGCCGAACGCCCGCCGGGCAATGGGCACGGTTCGCCCCGCCGGAATCACCCCGCCGGGATCACCCCGTTGGGATCACAAGGACTGCCGCGCCGCCGGACGCACCGCGGGTAGAGTTCGGGAGGCCCGCATCGGGCACCCGGCGGCGCGGCCCTTGGGGACGGACCTGTCCCTGACACGGCGAGAGGCCGTGTCCTCCGCTGTCTCCGCGGCGTCCGGGATCCGCCTCGCCGGTTCGGGGCCGGCTGGAGCGGAGCCGGACCGGCCGGCGGTCTGGCGATGGGGCCAACGGAGCCCGGTTGCCGGCAGGGCCGGCGAAATGGGTCGACGCTCCGGCGTAAATACCGGCGAAAGACTGGCGAGAGGCCAGTGACGCTGCCGGGTCGCACGGAGCGGCGGGGCCGAAGGGAAGCGACGGTACCCGCTAGAGGAATTCGGAATTCCAAATTCCGTTGACCTCACCCTGCCGCATCGGCGGCGGCCTGTCAATCGCATCGGAATTCGGAATTCCAAAAATTCGTGCGGGCCGCGTCCTCGCGGTGCTTTCTCGGGCCGCGTCCTCGGGTCTCCTCCGGCCGCGCCCCGGCCGCCCACCTTTCCCAGCGTCATTCCGGGCAAGGCGAAGCCGCGACCCGGAACCGGCGAGCCGAGGCCTGTCGGACGTGCTCCCGAAAGCCCCCGTGAGCGCCGTGGCTCCCCGATCCCGCATCTCCGCTTCGCTGCGTGCGGGATGACGCGGGAGGGGGCGTGTGCCCTCGCCGCCGCTCTGGCAGCCAATAGACCCCGGCTCTCCGGCTTCGCCTGCGGCCGGGGTGACATCGGTGGGTGGGATGACCGGCGCGTGCTTGCGTGCGACCGGGGGGGGGTGACCATCCGAGATGGGGTGAGGTCGTGCCTCCCTCCCGGCCGTCTTTCGCAACGCGGCGAGGAAAGCACGTCGTCCGCCCCGCCCGCAGGATGTCGTCCCGGTTCGGCGTGGGCGCGCCGTCCGGGAAGACGCGGGGATGACGGGTGCGGCGTGCAGGGGGCGGCGAGCGCAGGCGAGGCGGGTGTTTCGCGGTGCCGGGCAGTGCAACCTGAGGAAAGCTTCGCCGGCTTACAGACTTGACGGGGTTGTGTTGTCATCCAGCCTTCACACAGGACGCATAACAGACATCCGGTCCCTAATGGATGCAGACCGCGCCCCAGTGGAGGAACGTAGATGACCATGCACCTGACGAAGCTCGCCGGCATGGCGAGCGTTGCCGCCCTGCTTGCCGGCCTGATGGCCGCCACTCCGGCACAGGCCGAGTTCAAGCTCGACAGCCGCTACACCGATGCCGACGGCGACATGATCGCCGACATTCCTTCCGATCCCGCCCAGCAGGTCGACCCCTCGACGCTGATCTTCGCCTATACCCCGGTCGAGGACCCGGCCGTCTATGCCGAAGCCTGGGCCGATTTCCTGGCTCATATGGAGAGCGTCACCGGCAAGAAGGTGCAGTTCTTCCCGGTGCAGTCGAACGCCGCCCAGATCGAGGCGATGCGCGCCGGCCGCCTGCATATCGCCGGCTTCAACACCGGCTCCAACCCGCTCGCCGTCGCCTGCGCCGGCTTCCGCCCCTTCACCATGATGGCCAAGGCCGACGGCTCCTTCGGCTACGAGATGGAAATCATCACCTATCCGGGCTCGGGCATCGAAAAGGTCGAGGACATCAAGGGCAAGACGCTGGCCTTCACCTCCGAGACCTCGAATTCCGGTTTCAAGGCGCCCTCCGCCCTGCTGCAGGCGGAATATGGCCTCGTCGCCGGCACCGACTACCAGCCGGCCTTCTCCGGCAAGCATGACAACTCGATCCTCGGCGTCGCCAACAAGGACTACCCGGCGGCCGCCATCGCCAACTCGGTGATGACCCGGATGATCGAGCGCGAGGTGGTCAAGCCCGAGCAGATCGTGACCATCTACAAGTCGCAGACCTTCCCGACCACCGGCTACGGCATCGCCCACAACCTGACGCCGGAGCTGCAGGAGAAGATCAAGGAAGGCTTCTTCAGCTTCAAGTGGGAGGGCTCGTCGCTGGAGAAGGAATTCTCCAAGTCGGGCGAGGCGCAGTTCATCCCGATCACCTTCAAGGACACCTGGGCCGTCATCCGTCAGATCGACGAGGCGAGCGGCGTGTCCTACACCTGCCAGTAAGTCTCTGGCCGGCCGGGCGCGGCGACCTGTCTCCGCGCCCGGCCCCGACATGACCGGCCTCCCGGCCCGACAGACCTGGCCCTCTCCCCGGATCCCCGCATGCTGACAGTCGACGCGCTTACCAAGACCTACAAGACCGGTGACAAGGCGCTGAGGTCGGTCAGCTTCACCGTGCCGAAAGGGCAGGTGCTCGGCCTGATCGGCCCGTCCGGCGCCGGCAAGTCGACCCTCATCCGCTGCATCAACCGCCTGGTCGAGCCGACCGAGGGCCGGGTGCTGCTGGGGGACCTCGACATCACCGCGCTGCCGGCCGGCGACCTGCGACGGGCGCGGCGGCGGATCGGCATGATCTTCCAGGAATACGCCCTGGTGGAGCGGCTGACGGTGATGGAGAACGTCTTGTCCGGCCGCCTCGGCTATGTCGGCTTCTGGCGCTCCTTCCTGCGCCGCTTTCCCGGCGAGGACGTGGAGAACGCCTTCCGCCTGCTCGACCGGGTCGGCCTGATCGACCATGCCGACAAGCGCGCCGACGCCCTGTCCGGCGGCCAGCGCCAGCGGGTCGGCATCGCCCGCGCGCTCGCCCAGGATCCCGAACTGCTGCTGATCGACGAGCCGACCGCCTCGCTCGACCCCAAGACCTCGCGCCAGATCATGCGGCTGATCGTCGAGATCTGCGCCGAGCAGGACCTGCCGGCGATCATCAACATCCACGACGTGGTGCTGGCCCAGCAGTTCACCCAGCGCATCATCGGCCTGCGGGCCGGCGAGGTCGTGTTCGACGGCGCCCCGGAGCTGCTGGACGAAAGCGTGCTCACCCGCATCTATGGCGAGGAGGACTGGACCGCCATGCGCCGCGCGGCGGAGGAGGACCACCATGCCGAGCGCGACGCGGCCGAGCGCATGGCCGGGATGGTCTGAGCCATGACCGCCACCGCCAAGGCCTATCCCCGCCGCTGGCGCCGCCCGGCGACGATGATCCCCGATCCGCGCTGGCGCTACGGGCTCTACGCCGCCATCCTCGTCTATCTGGTGCTGGCCATCGGCTCGGTCGAGGTCAACTGGATGCGCGTGTGGGACGGGCTCGACCGCGGCTGGCGCTTCGTCCAGGGCTTCCTGCAGCCGGACTTCACCAGCCGCTGGAAGGACATCCGCGCCGGCATGATCGAGAGCCTGACCATGACGGTCACCTCGACCGTGGCCGGCGTGCTGATCTCCGTCCCCATCGGCATCGGCGCGGCGCGCAACATCGCCCCGCGCGCGGTCTATTACGTCTGCCGCGGCATCATCGCCGCGAGCCGCGCCCTGCAGGAGATCATCATTGCCATCCTGCTGGTGGCGATGTTCGGCTTCGGACCCTTTGCCGGCTTCCTGACCCTGTCCTTCGCCACCATCGGCTTCCTGGCGAAGCTGCTGGCCGAGGACATCGAGGACATCGACGAGGCCCAGGCCGAGGCGATCCGGGCCACCGGCGCCTCCTGGTGGCAACTGGTCAACTATGCCGTCCAGCCGCAGGTGATGCCGCGGCTGATCGGCCTGTCGCTCTACCGCTTCGACATCAACTTCCGCGAAAGCGCGGTGATCGGCATCGTCGGCGCCGGCGGCATCGGCGCGACGCTGAACACCGCCATCGACCGCTACGAATATGACAGCGCCGGCGCCATCCTGCTGATCATCATCGTCGTGGTGATGTTTGCCGAATATTCCTCCAGCCATATCCGCAAGTGGGTGCAGTGACATGCCGGTGACGCAAACCGAGAACGGCCCGGTCTGGCGCCTGCGCACCCCGCGCGCCCGTCTTGCCCTGTGGGCCGGCTGGTTCGCCCTGGTCGCCCTCACCGTCTGGTGCTGGCAGGTGATGACCAGGGACACGATCTGGCTCTTCGTCCTCGATGCCCCGCAACAGGCGGCCGACATCGGCTCGCGCATGTTCCCGCCGCGCCTTGCCTATATCGAGCGGCTGCTCTGGCCGCTATGGGACACGATCAACATGGCGACGCTCGGCACCCTGCTCGGGGTCGTCATCGCCACGCCCATCGCCTTCCTGGCCGCGCGCAACACCTCGCCGAGCCTGCTGATCGCCCGGCCGATCGCGCTGTTCATCATCGTCGCCTCGCGCTCGATCAACTCGCTGATCTGGGCGCTGCTGCTCGTCTCGATCCTCGGCCCCGGCCTGCTCGCGGGCATCATCGCCATCGCGCTGCGCTCCATCGGCTTCGTCGGCAAGCTGCTCTACGAGGCGATCGAGGAGACGGAGGCAAGCCAGATCGAGGCGATCCAGGCGACCGGCGCCGGCGGCGCGCAACTGCTCAACTACGGCTACTGGCCGCAGATCGCGCCCGCCTTCTGGGGCATCTCGGTGTTCCGCTGGGACATCAACATCCGCGAGAGCGCGGTGCTCGGCCTTGTCGGCGCCGGCGGCCTCGGCCTGCAGCTCCAGGCCTCGCTCAACGTGCTGGCCTGGCCGCAGGTGACGACGATCCTCCTGGTCATCCTGGCGACGGTGGTGTTCAGCGAGTGGGTCTCGGCCAAGGTCCGCCACGCCATCATCTGACGGGGCTGCGGATCAGCTCCGCCGCTCCAGCGCCAGCCGCAGGCCGAAGCCGATCAGCACCGCGCCGGTCAACCCGTCGAGCGAGCGGGTCACCGCCGGGCGCTTGAGCAGGCCGGTGATCGGTCGCGTCGCCAGGGTCAGCAGCGCGAACCAGGCGATCCCCATCGCCGCGTGGATCGCGGCAAGGCCGACGCTGAAGGCGACCACCGGCACGCCCTCGGCAGTGAACTGCGGCAGGAAGCTGACATAGAACACGCCGACCTTCGGGTTGAGCAGGTTGGTCAGCAGCCCGCGCCAGTACCAGCCGCGGCCGCCGCCGCCGGTTCCGCCGGCCCCCTTGGCGCTCGCCATCGCCGCCAGGTGCCGCGCCCGCTCCGGCGACAGCGCCGCGCGCAGCATGCCGAAGCCGAGCCACAGCAGATAGACGGCGCCGGCGATCCGCAGCAGCAGATAGGCGGTCTCCGAAACCGCGAGCACCGCGCCGAGCCCGAGCGCGGCCATCAGCCCCCAGGCGAGAACGCCGGTCGAGACGCCGGCGCCGGCCAGCATCGCCTGTCCCGGCCCTTCCACCGCCGCCGTGCGCAGCACCAGGGCGGTGTCGAGGCCGGGCGTCAGCGTCAGCAGCGCGGCGGCAAGCGAGAAGGCGAGAACGGCGGAGAGCGGATCCATCGGCAGCATCCTGACGAGAGCGGTGCCCGCAAGGGCGCGGGGCGGCATCCGCAAGGGATCGCATGGCTCCGCCGGCCGGCCAAGCGCTTTCCTCTCAACCGGCGGTGAGGAGCTTTCACGTGCCCCGTGTCCCGTGTCCTGGGGGCCTGCCGCGCCGCGGTCCTGACGAGAGCGTTAGGTATTTTCGCGTATTGCTCTTGCGGAGGCCGGGGGCGGATGCTGCTCTATCACCATAGCCCGCCGACCGACGGGCCCCCCGACATATGAGATCCGCGATGACCGCCACCGGACAGGATGCGCGCAAGCCCTCCGCGCATCGTCCCCACTCCCAATCCGCCGCACCCGATCCGGCGGCCCTGTTCACCCCCAAGCTCGTCACCGTGTTCCGGGAGGGCTATGGCCTTGCCGCGCTCAGGGCCGATGCGATCGCCGGCCTGACCGTCGCCATCGTCGCGCTGCCGCTGTCCATGGCGATCGCCATCGCCTCCGGCGTCGCCCCGGCGCAGGGGCTCTACACCGCCATCGTCGGCGGCTTCCTGGTCTCGGCGCTGGGCGGCAGCCGCTTCCAGATCGGCGGTCCGGCCGGGGCCTTCATCGTGCTGGTCGCCGCGACGGTGATGCAGCACGGGGTCGAGGGGCTGATCCTCGCGACCTTCCTGTCCGGCCTGATCCTGATCGGCGTCGGCGCGCTGCGGCTCGGCACCTATATCAAGTTCATCCCCTGGCCGGTGACGGTCGGCTTCACCGCCGGCATCGCCGTCATCATCCTCGCCTCGCAGGTGAAGGATCTCTTCGGCCTGACGCTGGACGGGCCGGAACCGGGTCCCTTGCTGGAAAAGCTGCCGGTGCTGTGGCGGGCGCTGCCCGGTTTCGAGCCGGCCGCAGCCTTGCTCGCCGGCGGCACGATCGCGGTCATTCTCGGGCTGAAGCGCTGGCGGCCGCACTGGCCGGGCCTGCTCATCGCCGTCACCCTCGCCTCGCTGGTCACCTGGGCGGCGGGCCTGCCGGTCGACACCATCGGCTCGCGCTTCGGCGGCATTCCGAGCGGATTGCCGGTGCCCGCCCTGCCGGACATCTCCTTCGAGCGGATCGTCGCGGTGCTGCCGGCGGCGGTCTCCTTCGCCCTGCTCGGCGCGATCGAATCGCTGCTCTCCGCCGTGGTCGCCGACGGCATGACCGGCCGCCGTCACCGGTCGAATTGCGAGCTGGTCGGCCAGGGCGTCGCCAATATGGGCTCGGCGCTGTTCGGCGGCTTCTGCGTCACCGGCACCATCGCCCGCACCGCAACCAATGTCCGCGCCGGCGCCATCGGCCCTGTCGCCGGCATGCTGCACGCCCTGTTCCTGCTCGCCTTCATGCTGCTGGCCGCGCCGCTCGCGTCCTACATCCCGCTGGCGAGCCTTGCCGGCCTTTTGGCGGTGGTCGCCTGGAACATGGCCGAGCGCCATGCCATCACCATGCTGCTGCGCACCTCGCGCGGCGAGACGCTGGTTTTCGCCGTCACCTTCCTGCTGACCATCTTCCGCGACCTGACCGAGGCCATCGTCACCGGCTTCGCGCTTGGCTCGGTCCTGTTCATCCACCGCATGTCGCAGATCGCCGGGGTGCGTCGGCTGCCGCTGGTTTCGGAGGACCAGGCGGACACCAGCGCCGACGGCGGCCTGCCCTATGACGGGGCGGCGGCCGACCCGCAGGTGGTCGTCTACCGCATCACCGGCGTGTTCTTCTTCGGCGCGGCCGCGTCGATCGGCTCGGTGCTGGAGCGCATCGCCGACACCCACCGGGCGCTGGTCATCGACTTCTCGGCGGTGCCCTTCCTTGATTCGACCGCGGCCAATACGGTGGCCGGCCTGGTCGACAAGGCGACACGGCGGGGCATCAACGTGGTGCTGTGCGGTCTGGAGAAGGGATTGCGCCGCCCGCTGGTGGCGCAGGGACTGGTGCCGCCGAAGGTGACGTTCGCCGCCGATGTCGAGGCGGCGATGGCGGCCCTGCGGGCCGTGCCTCAGGCGGAGGTGCGGCGGTAGACCCACACCCGCGCGGGCGGCAGGTTCTTGAGGATCCAGCCGCTGCGCTGCACCGAGAAGACGCGCGGCTCCGGCGCCACCGGAGGCACCAGGGCATAGGAGAACTGGATGAACGGGGCGCCGGGCTGCAGCAGATCGAAGGCCTGCATCAACAGCGCCCGGCGCTCTTCCCGGGGGCGCGAGAACAGCGGCATGGACGAGACGATGCTGGCGAGCGTGCCCGGCTCGACATCGGCCAGCGTCTCGCGCAGCCGGTAGGCGTCGCCGCGCACGATCCTCATGTCGGGATAGCGGCGGGCGAGCAGGCGGCAGAAATCCTCGCTGTATTCCAGCGCGATCACCCGGTCCTGGGCGATGCCGCGTTCGAGAATGGCATGGGTGACGACGCCGGTGCCGGGGCCGAGTTCCAGCACCGGGCCGGGGCGCTCGGCCTCCACGAAGCTTGCCATGCGGCGCGACAGATCGGGTCCGGAGGGGCTGACCGCCCCGGTGGTGAGCGGCTTTTCCGCCCAGCTTCGGATGAAGCGCAGCTCGTCGGCGACCTTGGTGGACAGGCCTTTGACCTTGCGCGCGGGCGTGCTGAGCATGCTGAAATCCATCCCTTTCGAAACCCGGAGACGGGCTTGCACCCTGCTCCACCCGCCAAGGTGGTCCCCGGCCGTGGTGAAATCAAGGCAGGAAGCGGTCCTGACCCTGGTTCGTGTCCGCCGCGATCGGCCGCATGAAGACGAAGGCCAGCTTGTTGCCGTCGGGATCGCGCGCATAGCCGCCGAAGAACGCCGGCCCGTATTGCGGGCGCGGGCCCGGCGCGCCTTCGTCGCTGCCGCCATGGGCAAGGGCCGCGGCATGGAGCTGCCGGACCATCGCCTCGCAGGAGGCGCGCAGCGCCAGCATCGCGCCGTTGCCGACCGAGGCCTCCCGGCCGTCGAACGGCGCGCCGACCACCAGCGCGCCGTGCGCCGGATCGTCGAACGAGCCCCAGGCCGCGCCGGTCTCGCCGCTCCAGCAGCGCGGCTCGCCGAGGATCGCCATCAGCGCGTCATAGAAGCGGATCGACCGGGCCAGATCGCTTGTCCCGAGTGTCGCATAGGAGAACATCGTCCCTCCGTTCCGTGCCCCCTCGGATCGCCCCGGTTGCGACCCTCACTTGCCGAGCGTGTCGAGGAAGTCCTTCACCCGCGCGAAGAAGCCATGCGACTCGGGATGGGTCTCGCCGGAGGATTCCTGCTCGAACTCGGCCAGCAGCTCGCGCTGGCGGCGGGTCAGGTTGGTCGGCGTCTCCACCGTCACCTGGATATAGGCATCGCCGAGCTGCTGCGAGCGCATCACCGGCATGCCCTTGCCCTTGAGGCGGAACTGCTTGCCGGTCTGGGTGCCCTCCGGCACCTTGACCCGCATGGTCTCGCCGCCGAGCGTCGGCACCTCGAACTGGCCGCCGAGCGCGGCCGTCGTCATCGACACCGGCACCCGGCAATAGAGGTCCGCCCCGTCGCGCTGGAAGAAGGCGTGCGGGCGGATCGACAGGAAGATGTAGAGATCGCCGGACGGGCCGCCGCGCAGGCCGGCCTCGCCCTCGCCGCCGAGGCGGATGCGGGTGCCGTCCTCAATGCCGGCGGGAATGTTCACCGACAGGGTGCGGTTGACGGTCTTGCGGCCGGCGCCATGGCAGTCGGGGCAGGGGTCGGAGATCACCTGGCCGCGGCCCTGGCAGGCGGTGCAGGTGCGCTCCAGCGTGAAGAAGCCCTGCGAGGCGCGCACCCGGCCCGAGCCGCCGCACACGCGGCAGATGGTCGGGGCGCTGCCGGGCTTGGCGCCGGAGCCGGAACAGGTCTCGCAGGTGATCGAGGTCGGCACCTCGATCTCCACCGTCTTGCCGGCAAAGGCCTCTTCCAGCGAGATCTCCAGATTGTAGCGCAGGTCCGCGCCGCGATCGCGGCCGCCGCGCCGCCCGCCGGACATGCCGAAGAACTCGTCGAAAATGTCGGACATGGCCGAGGCGAAGTCGCCGGGGCCGCCGCGCCCGCCGCCGAAGCCGCCATTCTCGAAGGCGGCATGGCCGAAGCGGTCATAGGCGGCGCGCTTCTGCTCGTCCTTCAGCGTGTCATAGGCTTCGCTGACCTCCTTGAAGCGGTTCTCCGCCTCCGCGTCGCCCGGATTGCGGTCCGGGTGATACTGCATGGCCAGCTTGCGATAGGCGCTCTTCAGCACCGTGCCGTCCGCGTCGCGGGCAACGCCGAGGACTTCGTAATAGTCGCGCTTTTCCATCAGGATGTTCCGTCACGTCGCCCCGCCATGACGGCACGGGGAGCGGCGCCGGGCGGTGGCGCGAGGGGCGCCGCAAGGGGGGGGAGGATCGGCTGCCTCATATCCGGATGTCACTCTCCAGCGTCTGGGTCGCGCCGGCCTGGGCGCCAGCGGGGGAACTCGGCCGCTCCGCGCGGCGGAACGGGGATCGAACACGGACAAGGGCAGCCGGACGAAAGGCCCGCTGCCCTTACCCGCTCCTTGGCGGCCGGAACCATGCCGTTCCGGCAGGCCGGCGGCGCGGCGCATCCCGACACCGGGGGGCCGCGTCGCCGCTCAGTCAGGTCAGGCGGACTTCTTGTCGTCCTCGTCGCGCACTTCCTCGAAGTCCGCGTCGACCACGTCGTCATCCGCCCTGGAGGCGTCGTCGCTGGCAGCGCTCTCGCCGGCGTCCTCGGCCGCCTGGGCCGCCTTGTACATCGCCTCGCCGAGCTTCATCGAGGCTTCGGCCAGCGCCTGGGTCTTGGCCTGGATATCCTCCAGGTTGTCGCCCTCCAGCGCCGACTTCAGATTGGCCATGGCCGTCTCGATGGCACCCTTCTCGTCGGCCGAGACCTTGTCGCCATAGTCCTTCAGCGACTTCTCGGTCGAGTGGACGAGCGCCTCGCCCTGGTTCTTCGCCTCGACGAGCGCCTTGCGCTTCTTGTCCTCGTCGGCATGCGCCTCGGCGTCCTTGACCATCTTCTCGATGTCGGCGTCGCTGAGGCCGCCCGAGGCCTGGATGCGGATCTGCTGCTCCTTGCCGGTGCCCTTGTCGCGCGCCGACACGTTGACGATGCCGTTGGCGTCGATGTCGAAGGTCACCTCGACCTGCGGCACGCCGCGCGGCGCCGGCGGAATGCCGACCAGGTCGAACTGGCCGAGCAGCTTGTTGTCCGCCGCCATCTCGCGCTCGCCCTGGAACACCCGGATCGTCACGGCGGTCTGGTTGTCCTCGGCGGTGGAGAAGGTCTGGCTCTTCTTGGTCGGGATCGTCGTGTTGCGATCGATCAGGCGGGTGAAGACGCCGCCCAGCGTCTCGATGCCGAGCGACAGCGGGGTCACGTCGAGCAGCAGCACGTCCTTGACGTCGCCCTGCAGCACGCCGGCCTGGATCGCCGCGCCCATGGCCACGACCTCGTCCGGGTTGACGCCCTTGTGCGGCTCCTTGCCGAAGAAGGTGGTGACGACCTCCTGGATCTTCGGCATGCGGGTCATGCCGCCGACAAGGACGACCTCGTCGATCTGCCCGGCGACGATGCCGGCATCCTTGAGCGCGGCCTTGCACGGCTCGATCGTGCGCTGGACGAGATCCTCGACAAGGCTCTCGAACTTGGCGCGGGTCAGCTTCATCGTCAGGTGCTTCGGCCCGGAGGCGTCGGCGGTGATGAAGGGCAGGTTGATCTCGGTCTGCGACGAGGAGGACAGCTCGATCTTGGCCTTCTCGGCCGCCTCCTTGAGGCGCTGCAGCGCGAGCTTGTCGTTCTTCAGGTCGATGCCCTGGTCCTTCTTGAACTCCGAGGCGAAGTAGTCGACGAGGCGCATGTCGAAGTCCTCGCCGCCGAGGAACGTGTCGCCGTTGGTCGACTTCACCTCGAAGACGCCGTCGCCGATCTCCAGGATCGACACGTCGAAGGTGCCGCCGCCGAGGTCATAGACCGCGATGGTCTTGCCGTCGTTCTTGTCGAGGCCGTAGGCGAGAGCTGCCGCCGTCGGCTCGTTGATGATGCGCAGCACCTCGAGGCCGGCGATCTTGCCGGCGTCCTTGGTGGCCTGGCGCTGGGCGTCGTTGAAATAGGCCGGAACGGTGATCACCGCCTGCTCGACCTTCTCGCCGAGATAGCTTTCGGCGGTTTCCTTCATCTTCTGCAGGATGAAGGCGGACACCTGCGAGGGAGAATACTTCTCGCCGCTCGCCTCGACCCAGGCATCGCCATTGTCGGCGCGCACGATGTCGTAGGGGACGAGCTTCTTGTCCTTCTCGACGGTCGGGTCCTCGTAGCGGCGGCCGATCAGGCGCTTCACCGCGAACAGGGTGCCGGTCGGGTTCGTCACCGCCTGGCGCTTGGCCGGCTGGCCGACGAGCCGCTCGCCGTCGTCGTTGAAGGCGACCATGGACGGGGTCGTCCGCGCGCCTTCGGAATTCTCGATCACCTTGGGATTTTTGCCGTCCATGACGGCGATGCACGAATTGGTCGTGCCGAGGTCGATACCGATGACCTTTGCCATATTGCCCTCTCTTTCCAGCAAGCCGGTCGGACCCGTTGCGGCATCGGACCGGCCCCTCTTTTCGGTTCATGGTGACGGGCCGGCTACGGGGCGGGCCCGCATGTCGGAACACGTCGGCAGAACGTGACCGCTATATATGTTGGGCGCTTGCGCATCGCAAGGCTGGCGCGCCGGGCGGGCCGCGCGCGCCGCGCACCCGGCGGCTGGCAAAGCCGCCGGGCTGCGATATAAGGCTGTGGAGCCGGGCCGGCGCGCCCGGACGGGACAGCGACAGCCAACGAGCAGCGAGCAGCGACAGATGAGCAGCGACACCGGAAACCTGGAACCGGACGATCTGGAAACCCGCGTCGCGGCGGGCGATCCCTTCGTGCTGTTCGGCGAATGGCTGGACCTGGCGAGCGCCAAGGAGCCGAACGATCCCAACGCCATGGCGCTGGCCACCACTGGTGCCGACGGCCTGCCGGACGTGCGCATGGTCCTGCTCAAGGGCTTCGACGAGAACGGCTTCGTCTTCTACACCAACACCCAGTCGCAAAAGGGCGGCGAACTGGCCGAGAACATGCAGGCCGCCGGCGTGCTGCACTGGAAGTCGCTGCGCCGCCAGGTCCGCTTTCGCGGTCCGGCCGAGTTCGTGACAACCGAGGAGGCCGACGCCTATTTCGCCTCGCGGCCGCGCGACAGCCGCATCGGCGCCTGGGCGAGCCAGCAGTCGCGGCCGCTGGAAAGCCGCTTCGCGCTGGAAAAGGCGGTGGCGAGATACGCCGCGCGCTTTGCCATCGGCGAGGTGCCGCGCCCGGACCACTGGACCGGCTACCGCATCCGCCCCCTCTATATCGAGTTCTGGATGGACCGGCCGTTCCGCCTGCACGACCGCCACATCTTCCGCCGCGAGCGGCCCGAGGGCGGCTGGGTGACCGAGCGCTTCTATCCCTGAGCCGCGTCCTGCGCGCCGGCCGCGGCCGGTGGCACGGCGAGCACGTCGACCGTCGCGATCCGCAGCACTTCCATCGCCACCGATCCGACCACCAGCCCGGCAAGGCCGGTTCGGCCGCGCGTGCCCACCACCACGAGGTCGGCGCCGATCGCCCGCGCCCGGCTGCAGATGTCATGCGCCGGCAGCGTCTCGATATGGCGGACGACCTCGCCGGTCGGGGCAAGGCCGGTGTCCCTGACGAAGGTGGACAGTTCGCCCGCCGCGTTGCGGCCGACCTCGGCAAGATGCGCCCGCAGCTTCGGCGTCGAGATCGAGGACCGCAGCATCAGCCGGACTTCCGGCGCGTCGAACAGATACAGCACGGAAAGCTGCGCCCCCTGGCACAGGTCGAGGCCGGCGAGCCGCCGCGCCGCCTCCGCCGAACAGTCCGACAGGTCGGTGGCGAACAGGGCATGGGCATAGGCGGCGGCGGGAACGCCGTTCGCCATCAGCACCGGAACCGGGCTCGCGCGGATGATTCGCTCGGCCGTGGTGCCGAGGAACGTGTCCATCAGCGGCCGCCGGCGATGCGGGCCGACGACGATCAGCCCCGCCTCCGCCTCCCGGGCCGCCGCGATCACCCCCTCGAAGGGGGCGCCGGTGACGACCCTTGCCTCGCAGTCGAGCCCGTCGACCTCGCGGAAGGTGCGCGCCTGCTCGGCCAGCAGCGCCGTCGCCGCCGCCGTCTCGGCGGCGATCTTGCGCTCGGCCTGGTCGTCGTCGACGGTATGGACGAGGACGAGCCGGGCGCCGCTGCGCCGGGCGAGCAGCGCCGCGCGCCGCAGCGCCCGGTCGGAACGGGTGGAAAAATCCGTCGCGGCGAGGATCGTGGTCATCGGTGCAGGGCTCCCCTTCGATCTTTCCGGCCAACTTTGCGGCGATCTTTCCGGATCGGACGCAGGTCCGTCACGTCACCGGCCTACGCCTATATCGTCGCAGCGGGTCGGGAAAGCGATCCGGAAAACCACTTGACCAACCCCGTTTGGCCGAAATGCGAGGCGGGAACGCAGGGATCGGCCGTTTTCCGAGGCCCCGTCCAAGGACCGATTCCCTCCCCGCCGCAAAGCGACTAGGCTCCGCCTCATGAACAAGGACGACCAGACGGTCGGGGTGCGCCTGCGCCTCGTCTTCGAGCCCGACGGACGGGAGAGGGAACCCCGCCGATGACTTTTGCCTTTCTTCGATCCGGGCTGCGGCCGTCGGCCCTGCTGCTCGCCGTCACGCTGGCGCTGGGCGCCGGCCCGGACGCGGCGAGGGCGGACAACGTGCTGGTCTTTGCCGCCGCCAGCCTGAAGACCGCGATGGACGAGATCGCCCCGGCTTTCGAGGCGGCGACCGGCGACAGGCTGGTCGTGTCGCTGGCCGGCTCCTCCGCCCTGGCGCGCCAGATCCAGGCCGGTGCCCCGGCGGACCTCTTCATCTCCTCCAACTCCGACTGGATGGACACGGTCGAGGCCGATGGTCTCGTCCAGGCGGGAACCCGTGTCGACCTGCTCGGCAACGCCATCGTGCTGATCGCCCATGGCCGGGACGCCTCTCCCCTCGAGATCTCCCCCGCTCTCGACCTTGCCGCCTTGCTCGGCGACGGCCGGCTGGCGATGGCGCTGGTCGACGCGGTGCCGGCCGGCATCTACGGCAAGGCGGCGCTGGAGAGCCTCGGCCTGTGGCAGGCCGCCGCGCCGAAGGTGGCGCAGGCCGACAATGTGCGGGCCGCGCTGGCGCTGGTCGCCGCCGGCGAGGCGCCCTACGGCATCGTCTATGCGACAGACGCGGCCGCCGAGGACAATGTGACGGTCGTCGCCACCTTTCCCGCCGACAGCCATCCGCCGATCGTCTATCCTGCCGCGGTGATGGCGCAGAGCGGCAAGCCCGCTGCCGTCGCGGCGCTGGCCTATCTGCGCGGAGGCGAAGCCCGGGCCGCCTTCGAAAAACAGGGCTTCGTCGTTCTGGACGAGTGACGCGCTGGCAACGGGTGAACGGATCGGGGGCGGGGCCGCAGACGCATGGAGTATCTCAGTCCGCAGGAATGGAGCGCCGTCGCGCTGTCCCTGCGCGTCTCCTTCTGGGCAACGCTGGTCAGCCTGCCGCTCGGCATTCTCGTCGCCATGCTGCTTGCCCGCGGCAATTTTCCCGGCAAGCAGGTGCTCAACGGCCTCGTCCACCTGCCCCTGATCCTGCCGCCGGTGGTCACCGGCTATCTGCTGCTCGCCACCTTCGGCCGCCGCGCGCCGGTCGGCAGCTTTCTTGCCGACACGTTCGGCCTGGTCTTCGCCTTCCGCTGGACCGGGGCGGCGCTGGCCGCCGGCGTCATGGCCTTTCCGCTGATGGTGCGGGCGATCCGCCTCGCCATCGAGGCGGTCGATCCGAAGCTGGAGCAGGCGGCCGGCACGCTCGGCGCCTCGCGGGCGATGGTGTTCCTCACCATCACCCTGCCGCTGATCCTGCCGGGCATCATCGCCGGCTCGGTGCTCGCCTTCGCCAAGGCGATGGGCGAATTCGGCGCCACCATCACCTTCGTCTCCAACATTCCCGGCGAGACCCAGACCCTGCCGTCGGCGATCTATGCCTTCATGCAGGTGCCCGGCGGCGAGGCCTCCGCCGCCCGGCTGGTCATGGTCTCGATCACCGTGGCGATGGCCGCGCTGCTGCTGTCGGAATGGGTGAGCCGGCTTGTCGCCCGCAGGATCCGCGGCGCATGAGCCTGTCCGTCGCCCTCCGCCACGCCTTTTCCGGCTTCGCGCTCGACCTCGCCTTCGAGGCGCCGCCCGGCGTCACCGCCCTGTTCGGCCGCTCCGGCTCGGGCAAGACCACGGTGGTCAATGCGCTGGCCGGGCTGATCGCGGTCGATGCCGGCCATGCCAGGGTCGGCGGCGAGACGCTGTTCGATACTCGCCAAGGCGTGTTCCTGGCCCCGCATCGCCGCCGCATCGGCTATGTCTTCCAGGAGGCGCGGCTGTTTCCGCATCTCACCGTGCGCCAGAATCTCGGCTATGGCCGCTGGTTCGCCCGCCGTCACGGGGCGGAGGTCGCCGATATGGGCGCCGTCGTCGAGATGCTCGGCATCGGCGCGCTGCTCGCCCGCCGTCCGGGCACCCTGTCGGGCGGCGAGCGCCAGCGCGTCGCCATCGGCCGGGCGCTGCTCAGCGGCCCGCGCTTACTTCTGATGGACGAGCCGCTCGCCTCGCTCGACGAGGCGCGCAAGACCGAGATCCTGCCCTATCTGGAACGCCTCAGCCGCGAGACCAGGGTGCCGATCCTCTATGTCAGCCATTCGGTCGCCGAGGTCGCCCGCCTTGCCACCACGGTGGTGGCGCTCAGTGAGGGGCGGGTGGTGCGCGCCGGCACGCCGGCCGAGGTGCTGAGCGACCCGCAGGCCGTGCCGACCCTTGGCATCCGCGATGCCGGCGCGGTGATCGCCGCCACCGTCGCGGCGCATCATCCCGACGGGCTGAGCGAGCTGGCGACCTCCGGCGGCCGCCTGCTGCTGCCGCATATCGCCGCCGCGCCGGGCGCGCTGGTGCGCGTGCGCATCCATGCCCATGACGTGATGCTGTCGCTGGCGCCGCAGGAGGGCATTTCGGCGCTGAACCAGCTTCCCGTCGAGATCCTCTCGCTGCGCCGCGGCGAGGGGCCGGGCGTCGTCGTGCAACTGCGCTGCGGCAGCGACCGGCTGCTCGCCCGCATCACCCGCCGCTCCGCCGAGGCGCTCGGCCTTGCGCCCGGCCTTGCCTGCCACGCCATCCTCAAATCCGTCGCGGTGGCGCAGGAGGACGTGTGGATCGAGGGCCGCGAGGAGCGGTAGGGGAGGCCGCGCGCCTACCCGCGCAGCTTCACTTCCTCGATCAGCCGGGCGACCGTCTCCTGCAGCAGGCCGGCGGTGCGCTCGTTGGTGAGATGGCCATGGGCGTCGAAGGCGGAAGCGGCGTTCGGCACGGTCGCCATGTTGGGAATGACCAGCGCGCCGAGGCCGATCTCCAGGATGGTGCGCAGGCCGATCAGGCCGCGGATGCCGCCGAGCGCGCCGATCGAGGCGGCGCCGAGCGCGAAGACCCGGTTGCGGAAGGCGGCGGCCGGCGGCTCGCCCTTGTCCGACAGGCGCGAGACCCAGTCGAGCGTGTTCTTCAGCAGGGGCGTCACGGCGGTGTTGTATTCCGGCGAGGCGATGAACACGCCATTGTGCTGCTGGAACACCGCCTTCAGCTTGCGGGCATTCTCCGGCACACCGGTGTCCGCCTCCAGGTCGCCGTCATAGATCGGCAGGGGATAGTCGGCGAGCGAGATCTGCGTCACTTTGGCGTCGGCCATGGCGGCGGTTTTGGCGGCCAGCGCGGCGAGCTTGGTGTTGTAGGATCCGGCGCGAATCGAACCGGAGAGGACGAGGATGCGAATGTCGGTCATCGAGATCCCTTGTCATCGGATGGCTGTGGACGGGACGGGTACGGACGAGATGGCGCGGACGGCCTTGCATATATGTCGCAGGAGATCCCTGGCCAGTGTCAGCTCTGCGGAGGGGATCGCCGGTCCTCTCCCTGCGCCGACGGGTCGGGCCGCGCGCCGATGACGATGGCGATCACCCGCGCCCAGTTCGACGCCACCTGCGCCGCCCTGCCGGCCGCGACCCATGTGGTGCAATGGGGCGGGGCCTCGGTGTGGAAGGTCGGCGGCAAGATCTTCGCGATCTGCTCCTCCTGGGGCGAGGGCGCGAATGAGGCCATCGCCTTCAAGTGCTCGGACCTCTCCTACCGCATCCTCACCGACCTGCCCGGCGTGGTGCCGGCGCCCTATCTTGCCCGCGCCTCCTGGGTGCAGGTCCGCGCCGGCGCGCCGCTGGCGGCCGAGGACATCCGCGCCCATCTCGCCGAAGCGCACAGGCTGGTGGCGGCAAAGCTGACGCGGGCGAAACGGGCCGAGCTCGGGCTATAGGTATAAACTCGTAATTCCGCCGGGAAACGCTCCTTGCGCCCGCCCGCCGCTGCGGCAGTTTCCCCGGATTTGACGGGGGCCGGCGGGGCTTTTCGTTGACATCACGCAGGTGCTGCTTGAAATACAGGCGCCGATCCTGTTGACATGTTTGACGCTTCCGTGCGGTCTTGCGCGACAACCGGAGCGTGACATGGGGTCGTTCCGAGTTTCCGTGGGAGGAAAGAATGAAGTTCAGGACACTCGCCGCCATCGCCGCAGCCGCCGTGATTGGCATGGGCACCGCCACCGCTCAGGACAAGACCGGCTGGCCGAACGAACTGACGATCGGCACCGCAAGCCAGGGCGGGACTTACTTCGTTTATGGCAACGGCTTTGCCAGCTATATTTCCGAGGCGCTCGGCCTCAACGCCACCGGCGAAGTGACCGGCGGCCCGGTGCAGAACGTGACGCTGGTCGAGACCGGCGATCACCTGATGGGCCTCGTCACCATGGGCCCGGCCTATGACGCCTGGATCGGCCAGTCCGAACTGGCGCCGGGGCTCGAGCACAAGTCGATCCGCGCGCTGTTCCCGATGTACCAGACGCCGTTCCAGGTGATCGCGCTGAAGTCCTCGGGCATCAAGTCGGTCTCCGACCTCGCCGGCAAGCGCGTCGGCGTCGGCCCGGCCGGCGGCACGCCCGGCACCTACTGGCCGCGCTTCATGGAAGCGGTCGGCGTCACCGCCAACATTTCCAATGCCGGCGCGTCGGATGCGGCGAGCCAGCTCAAGGACGGCCTGATCGACGCCTTCGCCTTCGCGGCCGGCGTGCCGATCTCGGCCTTCAGCCAGCTCGCCGCCGAGAACGACGTGGTGATGTTCGGCCTGACCGAGGACGAGAAGGCCAAGGTGCTCGCCGCCTATCCGGCAATGGCGCCGCTGACGATCGCCTCCGGCACCTATGCCGGCCACGACTACGACCAGGAAACCGTCGCGCTGTGGAACTTCGCGATCGCCCATCAGGACATGCCGGAGAGCCTCGCCTACGAGATCACCAAGCTGGCGATGGAAAACCCGCAGCGCATGGTGCAGATCCATGCCGCGGCCAGCGAGACGCTGCTGGAGAACTGGGACAAGAACACCTTCATGCCGTTCCATCCCGGCGCCGTGCGCTATCTCGAGGAGAAGGGCATCACCGTTCCCGACGAGCTGAAGTGAACCGGGACTAGCTCGAAAATCGCGGCGCGGGTCCCGGCGGGCCCGCGCCGCATGCATATCGGGTGCAGGGGGGGAGGAGCCACCATGTCATCGAACTCGTCCATCGGCGCGGCGTCCGCGGACAGCGCCATGATCGCCAGCGGCGTCGACGCGGAAATCGTCACGGGCAACCAGCGCGTGCCGACCGGCATTGCCGGCAAGGTGATCATCGCTCTTTGCATCCTCTTCACCTCCTTCCATGTCGGGGTGATGAACCTCTATCCGCTCGAGACCTGGACCTATCGGCTGATCCATGTCGGCGGCGGCCTGGCGCTCGGCTTCCTGCTGTTTTCCTCGATGCTCTTCGCCGACGATGCCGTGCCCGGCAGGCGGGGTCTGTCGCGCGGCCTCTATCTGGCGCTGCTGGCGCCGGGCGCGCTCGCCGTCGCGGCCGCCTTCGTCCAGGCGGTCGGCTTCTTCGTCACCGGCGAGGGGGTCGGCCAGGCCGCTGCCAAGACGGCGCTGGTCGCCAGCTTCGGCTGGCCGCTGGTTGGCGGCACCCTCTGGCTGATCGCCATGAGCTGGGCCCTGCCGGATCGCGAGCGCGGCACGCTCGATCTCGCCGACGTCTTCCTCGCCCTCGCGGCGGTGACGGTGGCGATGTACATCATCTTCCACGCGCCGTTCCTGCGGCTGCGCGCCGGCACCGCGCTCGCCAAGGACGCGGACATGTTCGCCGCGATCGCCGGCGTGATCCTGATTCTGGAGATGACCCGCCGGCTCGCCGGCCTGGCGCTGGTGATCATCGCGGCGCTGTTCGTTCTCTACAGCTTCGTCGGGCCCTACCTGCCCGGCATTCTCAACCATCGCGGCTATTCGCTGTCGCGCTTCTTCACCTATATCTACACCGACCAGGGCATTCTCGGCCCGACGACGGCGATCTCCTCGACCTATATCATCCTGTTCGTCACCTTCGCCGCCTTCCTGCAGGCCTCGCGCGTCGGCGAGTATTTCGTCAACTTCGCCTTCGCCGCCGCCGGCGGCGCGCGCGGCGGCCCGGCCAAGGTCGCGGTGTTCGGCTCCGGCCTGATGGGCATGATCAACGGCACCTCGGCCGGCAATGTCGTGTCCACCGGCTCGCTGACCATCCCCTTGATGAAGAAGGTCGGCTACAAGCCGCAGACGGCGGCCGCCGTCGAGGCCGCCGCCTCCTCGGGCGGGCAGATCCTGCCGCCGATCATGGGCGCCGGCGCCTTCATCATGGCCGAGATCACCGGCATCGCCTATGCCGACATCGTCGTCGCCGCGATCATCCCGGCGGTGCTCTACTTCGTCTCGGTCTATTTCATGGTCGACCTGGCCGCGCAGAAGTTCGGCATGAAGGGCCTGCCGCGCGAGGAGCTGCCGCAATTCGCCAAGCTGCTGCGCCAGGCCTATCTCTTCGTGCCGATCTTCATTCTGATCGGCGCGCTGTTCTCCGGCTATTCGGTGATCCGCGCCGGCACGCTGGCGATGGCCGCCGCCGCCGTGGTGAGCTGGCTGACCCCGCATCGGATGGGTGTGAAGGAGGTGCTGTTCGCGCTGCAGATCGCCGCCAAGATGTCGCTGCAGCTCGTCGCCGTCTGTGCCGCCGCCGGCATCATCGTCGGCGTCATCGCGCTGACCGGCATCGGCACGCGCTTTTCCTCGCTGCTGCTCGGCCTTGCCGACCAGAACCAGGTGATCGCCCTGTTCTTCGCCATGATCGTGTCGATCGTCCTCGGCATGGGCATGCCGACGACGGCGGCCTATGCGGTGGCCGCCTCGGTGATCGCGCCGGGGCTGATCCAGATGGGCATCCCGCCGCTCACCGCGCATTTCTTCATCTTCTACTTCGCGGTGATGTCGGCGATCACCCCGCCGGTGGCGCTGGCCGCCTATGCGGGAGCGGCGATCGCCCAGTCCGATCCGATGCGAACCAGCGTCGAGAGCTTCAAGATCGGCCTTGCCGCCTTCGTCGTGCCCTTCATGTTCTTCACCTCGCCGGCGATGCTGATGCAGGGGCACTGGTTCGACATCCTGCATGTCTTCATCTCCGCCGCCTTCGGCATCTTCCTGCTGTCGTCGGCGGTGCAGGCCTGGTTCTTCGGCCGGCTCAACGTCGTCTTCCGCATCGTTCTCGGCGCGGCGGCGCTGGCGATGATCGCCGGCGGCTGGATCACCGACGCCATCGGCCTTGCCGCGGCGATCGGCGTATGGGCTGCTCAGAAGAAGCTGGTGACGCCGAAGACCATGGCCCGCGGCCTGGATTGAGCGCAGCGCGCAGGTGCTGCCCGGCTCACCCCGGCAGCACCTGCGAGTGCTTGACCGTGCCGAAGGCGAAGCTCGATTCCAGCGAGGCGATGCAGGGGATCTTGTGGATCCGCCGGCGCATGAAGCTCTCGTAGTCGGCGAGCGAGGCGACCACCACCTTGAGCAGATAGTCGCGGTCGCCGGCGAGCAGATAGCAATCCATGATCTCCTCGATGCCGGCCACCGCCTGCTCGAAGGTCGTCACCGTTTCCTGGGTGTGCGGCGTCAGCTTCACCTGCAGGAACACGGTGACGGGAAGCCCGTAGGCCTGCGGGTCGACCACCGCCGCATAGCCGGAAATGATGCCGGCCTTTTCCAGGTTGCGCACCCGCCGCAGGCAGGGCGAGGGCGACAGGCCCACCCTTTCCGAAAGCTGCTGATTGGTCAGGCGCCCGTCCTGCTGCAACTCGCGCAGGATGCGGCGGTCGATATCGTCCATCTTCAGGCCTCATTGTTGGCAGAACCTGCCAATCTGAACAGATCGAGGGGCAAACTACGCCAGAAATCACCTCTCGCGAAACCCTAGACTGCGGTCAGCAGGTCGGGAGAGGAACGGGGCGAGAGTGCCCGCGCTCTCGCCGCCCGCACCCGGTAGAGGAGCCTTCGCCATGACCCGCAGCAACCGTCCGCTCGGCTTTGCCACCCGCGCCATCCATCACGGCTACGACCCGCTCGCCAACGAGGGCGCGCTGACGCCGCCGGTGCACCTGACCTCGACCTTCGCCTTCGAGACCGCGGAAGCCGGCGGCGAGATGTTCGCCGGCGAGCGTGCGGGCCATGTCTACAGCCGTCTCTCCAACCCGACGCTGAGCCTGCTGGAAGAGCGGATGGCGGTGCTGGAAGGCGGCGAGGCGGCCATCGCCTTCGCCTCCGGCATGGGCGCGATCACCGCGGTGATGTGGACCTTTCTCGCGCCGGGCGACGAGATCCTCGTCGACAGGACGCTCTATGGCTGCACCTTCGCCTTCTTCCGCCACGGGCTGGCGAAGTTCGGCATCACCGTCACCCATGTCGACATGCGCGATCCCAAGAACGTTGAGGCTGCGATCTCGCCGCGCACCCGCATCGTCTATTTCGAGACGCCGGCCAATCCGAACATGCGCCTCGTCGACATCGCCGCCGTCTCGGGAATCGCCCGCGCGGCCGGCGCCCGCACCGTGGTCGACAACACCTATGCGACGCCGGTGCTGACCCGGCCGCTGGAACTGGGCGCCGACATCGTCGTCCATTCGGCCACCAAATATCTCGGCGGCCATGGCGACCTGATCGCCGGCATCGCGGCCGGCTCGGCCGAGGACATGCGTGAGGTGCGCCTCGTCGGGCTGAAGGACATGACCGGCGCGGTGATGGCGCCGCTCACCGCGCATCTGATCATGCGCGGGCTGAAGACGCTGGAACTGCGGATGGAGCGCCACTGCGCCAGCGCGCAGGCCGCCGCCCGCCTGCTGGAGGACCACCCGGCGGTTGCGACCGTCCACTATCCGGGCCTGCCGAGCTTTGCCCAGCATGGGCTGGCCGTGCGGCAGATGCCGGGCTTCGGCGGCATGATCGCTTTCGAGCTGGTCGGCGGCATGCAGGCCGGCATCGAATTCCTCAACGCGCTGGCGCTTACCCGCCGCGCCGTCAGCCTCGGCGATGCCGAAACGCTGGTCCAGCACCCGGCCAGCATGACCCATTCGACCTACACGCCGGAGGAGCGGCAGGAGCACGACATTTCCGACGGGCTGATCCGCCTGTCGGTCGGGCTGGAGACGCCGGAAGACATTCTCGCCGACCTTGCCCAGGCGCTCGACAAGGTCTGGCGCGTCGCCGCCTGAGCGGGCGGACCCGAGGCGCAAGGATCCGGTGGGGCGGGTAATTTTGTATCGACCTCGGCCCGCCAGGGATCGATTTCGGAAAGATTTTGGCGCAAAAAAGAAAAAAGCGAACAAAATTCGCCGAATGCCGCCCTTATGGTTGGCGTCCCTGCGGCACGACGCGCGCGAAGGCAAAGGCAGTGATGGACAGCACCCGCAAGGCCGAATTGAAGGCCATCGAGAAGAAACTCCTGTGGCTCGCCTGCTGGACGATCCACAACGCCAACCACCTGCGGGAAAAGGGCGACGGCATGAAGGTCGGCGGCCATCAGGCCTCCTGCGCCTCGATGGTGTCGATCATGACGGCGCTTTATTTCGACTGCCTGCGCCCGCAGGACCGGGTGGCGGTGAAGCCGCATGCCTCGCCGGTCTTCCATGCCATGCAGTATCTCGCCGGCAAGCAGACGCGCGAGAAGCTGGAGGCCTTCCGCGCCTATGGCGGCGCCCAGTCCTATCCCAGCCGCACCAAGGACATCGACGACGTCGACTTCTCCACCGGCTCGGTCGGCCTCGGCGTCGCGATCACCGCGTTTTCCTCGATGATCCAGGACTATCTCGCCGCCAAGCCCTGGGCCGCCAAGCGCCCCGAGGGGCGGATGATCGCCCTGGTCGGCGATGCCGAACTCGACGAGGGCAATATCTACGAAGCGCTGCAGGAGGGCTGGAAGCACGACCTGCGCAACACCTGGTGGATCATCGACTACAACCGCCAGAGCCTCGACGGCGTCGTCCGCGAGGGCTTGGCCGGGCGGATCGAGGCGATCTTCGGCGCCTTCGGCTGGGACGTGGTGCGGCTCAAATACGGCGCGCTGCAAAAGGCCGCCTTCGCCGAGCCGGGGGGCGAGGCCCTGCGCGCCTGGATCGACGGCTGCCCCAACGCGCTCTATTCGGCGCTCGCCTTCCAGGGGGGAGCGGCCTGGCGCCGGCGCCTGCTCGACGACATCGGCGACCAGGGCGATGCAACGGCCCTGATCGAGCGGCGCAGCGATGCCGAGCTGCAGGAGCTGATGACCAATCTCGGCGGCCATTGCCTCGAGACCTTGAGCGAGACCTTCGCCGAACAGGCGCGCCACGACCGCCCGACCGCCTTCGTCGCCTATACGATCAAGGGCTGGAACACCCCGCTCGCCGGCCACAAGGACAATCATGCCGGCCTGATGACGCCGGGCCAGATGGACGAGTTCCGCGCCGCCATGCAGGTGCGCGAGGGGCACGAATGGGATCTCGCCGAGGGCCTCGACATCGACGCGGCGGCGTTGCGCCAGGCGGTGCTGTCGACGCCGTTCTTCGCCGCCGGCCGCCGCCGCCATCATGCCGAGCCGGTGGCGACCACCGGGCCGGTCGCGCTCGACGACAAGGTGCTGTCGACCCAGGCCGGCTTCGGCAAGATCCTCGACCAGATCGCCCGCTCGGATTCGAAGCTCGCCGAGCGCATCGTCACCACCTCGCCGGACGTCACCGTTTCCACCAATCTCGGCCCCTGGGTGAACCGGCGCGGCCTGTTCGCCCGCGACGCGCTGGCCGACACGTTCCGCGACGAGCGGATCCCGTCCGCGCAGAAATGGGCGTTCTCGCCGGACGGCCAGCATATCGAGCTCGGCATTGCCGAGATGAACCTGTTCCTGCTGCTGGGCGCGGCCGGCCTGTCGCATTCGCTGTTCGGCGAGCGGCTGATCCCGGTCGGCACGCTCTACGATCCGTTCATCTCGCGCGGTCTCGATGCGCTGAACTATGCCTGCTACCAGGATGCCCGCTTCCTGCTGGTGGCGACGCCCTCGGGCGTGACGCTGGCGCCGGAGGGCGGCGCGCACCAGTCGGTCGCCACCCCGCTGATCGGCATGAGCCAGGACGGGCTGGCCTCGTTCGAGCCGGCCTGGCTGGACGAGCTGTCGCTGATCATGGACTGGAGCTTCGACTATCTGCAGCGCGACGGCGAGGCGGTACATGACGAGCGCACCTGGCTGCGCGACGAGACCGGCGGCTCGGTCTATCTGCGCCTGTCGACAAGGGCGCTGGAGCAGCCGATGCAGCGCCGGGACGAGCGCTTCCGCCGCGGCGTCATCGACGGCGCCTACTGGCTGCGCGAGCCGGGGCCGAATTGCGAGGTGGTGATCGCCTATCAGGGCGCGGTGGCGCCGGAGGCGATCGAGGCGGCCGGCCGCATCGGCGGCGACCGCCGCGACATCGGCGTGCTGGCGGTGACCTCCGCCGACCGGCTCAACGCCGGCTGGCATGCGGCGATGCGCATGCGCAAGCGCGGCCATCGCGGCGCCATGAGCCATATCGAGCGGCTGCTGTCGCCGCTGCCGGCCCATTGCACGATGATCACGGTGATCGACGGCCATCCGGCGACGCTCGCCTGGCTCGGCTCGGTCTGCGGCCACCGCACGGCGGCGCTGGGCGTCGAGCATTTCGGCCAGACCGGCACCGTTGCCGACCTCTACCACCACTTCGGCATCGACGCGGATGCGATCGTCGCTGCGGCCTCCGAACTGGCGCCGGGGCGCCCGGTGCGGCTGGTCAATCCGCTCTGAAGGCGCGCGCGCGATCCGCGCCGATTTTCCTGTTGCCTGCACGGCGCCTGTCGCGGGCGGGGGATTTGCATTCCCCGCCCGCCTGCTTACATAGGCAGACCGGAGGGGGCGGACCGGAGGGGTGCCGCGCGTTGCGTGCCCCGCGCCCCGAACGACCTGGCAGGAGACGACAGCGCATGCAGGCACAGCACGATCCCACGGGCTGGCACGGCACCACCATCCTCAGCGTCCGCAAGGGCGGCAAGGTGGTGATCGCCGGCGACGGGCAGGTCTCCCTCGGCCAGACCGTGATCAAGCACACGGCGCGCAAGGTGCGCCCGCTCGCCAAGGGCGAGGTGATCGCCGGCTTCGCCGGGGCCACCGCCGACGCCTTCACCCTGTTCGAGCGGCTGGAGGCGAAGCTGGAGCAGTATCCGGGCCAGTTGATGCGCGCCTGTGTCGAGCTCGCCAAGGACTGGCGCACCGACCGCTACCTGCGCCGCCTCGAGGCGATGATGCTGGTGGCCGACAAGTCGGTGTCGCTGGTGCTGACCGGGACCGGCGACGTGCTGGAGCCGGAGGGCGGCGTCATGGGCATCGGTTCGGGCGGCAACTATGCGCTGGCCGCCGCCCGCGCGCTCGCGGATTCGGAGCTCGACGCCGAGACCATCGCCCGCCGGGCGATGGCGATCGCCGCCGAGATCTGCGTCTACACCAACGGCAACCTCACCATCGAGACGCTGGATGCCGATTGACCCGCAGCGCATCGGCTTCCGGCCGCTCACAACGGCCGACCTGCCGCTGCTGGCGCAGTGGCTGGAGACCCCGCACTGGCGCCGGTGGTGGGGCGAGCCGGAGACCGAGCTGGCGCAGATCCGCGACATGGTCGAGGGGCGGGACACGACCGAGCCTTACCTCTTCACGCTGGACGGCCGAGAGGCGGGCTATATCCAGCTCTGGCGCGTGGCCGACAATCGGACGCCGGACCTCGTCGCCGACCATCCCTGGCTGGCCGAACTGCCGGCCGAGGCGGTCGGCGTCGACCTGTCCATCGGCCGCGAGGAGGATCTGTCGCGCGGCATCGGCACGGCGGCGCTGGCCGCCTTCGTCGCGCAGCTTCGTGCAAGGGGCCACCAGCGGATCGTCATCGATCCGGACGCGGACAACGGCCGCGCCTGCCGCGCCTATGAGAAGGCGGGGTTTCGCCCGCTTGCGCATCTTGCCGGCCGCACCGGCGGAGCGCTGATCATGGAACACGTCGAAAGCACCCAGGAGATCCGTCCGTGACCGCCCGGTCCGGCCTTCGACTGAGCTTCATCGAGAGAAAGACACGGCTATGACCACTTTGTCCCCCCGCGAGATCGTCTCCGAGCTGGACCGCTACATCGTCGGCCAGAAGGACGCCAAGCGCGCCGTCGCCATCGCCCTGCGCAACCGCTGGCGCCGGCAGCAGCTCGACGACAGCCTCCGCGAGGAGGTGATGCCGAAGAACATCCTGATGATCGGCCCGACCGGCGTCGGCAAGACGGAGATCTCCCGCCGGCTCGCCAAGCTGGCGAACGCCCCCTTCGTCAAGGTCGAGGCGACCAAGTTCACGGAAGTCGGCTATGTCGGCCGCGACGTGGAACAGATCGTCCGCGACCTGGTCGAGGCCGGCATCGCCCTGGTGCGCGCCGCCAAGCGCAAGGCGGTCGAGGCCAAGGCACATCTGCAGGCCGAGGAGCGGGTGCTGGAGGCGCTGGTCGGCAAGGGCGCGAGCCCGGCGACCAGGGACAGTTTCCGCAAGAAGCTGCGCTCCGGCGAGCTCGACGACAAGGAGATCGAGATCCAGGTGCGGGCCGCTCCGCAGATGCCGAGCTTCGAGATGCCCGGCATGCCCGGCGCCAGCGTCGGCGTGATGAACCTGTCCGACATGCTCGGCAAGGCCTTCGGCGGCCACACCAAGCCGCGCCGGGTCTCCGTGCGCGACAGCTACCAGATCCTGATCGAGCAGGAGGCCGATGCGCTGCTCGACGAGGACAAGGTGGTGGAGGAGGCAGTCCATCTGGTGGAGAATGCCGGCATCGTCTTCCTGGATGAGATCGACAAGATCTGCGCCCGCGGCGAGCGCATGGGCGGCGACGTCTCGCGCGAGGGCGTGCAGCGCGACCTGCTGCCCCTGATCGAGGGCACGGTGGTCGCCACCAAGCACGGGCCGGTCAAGACCGACCACATCCTGTTCATCGCCTCCGGCGCCTTCCATGTCGCCAAGCCGTCCGATCTTCTGCCGGAGCTGCAGGGCCGCCTGCCGATCCGCGTCGAGCTGAAGGCGCTGACCAGGGATGATTTCCGCGCC
Source organism: Stappia sp. TSB10P1A (assembly GCF_900185725.1). Taxonomy (GTDB): domain Bacteria; phylum Pseudomonadota; class Alphaproteobacteria; order Rhizobiales; family Stappiaceae; genus Stappia. Next base: position 38,555 of record NZ_FYAU01000029.1, read on the forward strand.
ATCCTGACCGACACGGAAGTGAGCCTGATCAAGCAATATGTCGCCCTGCTGGCAACCGAGGAGGTGGAGCTGACCTTCACGGACGACGCCATCGACGAGATCGCCTCGATCGCCGTCGACCTCAACGCCACGATCGAGAATATCGGCGCCCGGCGGCTGCAGACGGTGATGGAGCGGATCCTCGACGAAGTGTCCTTCGTCGCGCCCGACATGGCTGATCGCCAGGTGACGATCGACGCCGCCTATGTGCGCGAGAACATCGGCGAGCTTGCCAAGAATGTCGATCTGTCGAGGTTCATCCTGTGATCCCCGGCAAGATGTCTCCCGCGACCGCATGGCGCTTGCCGCGCCCCGGCGGCAATGGCAGCATGCGCCCATGGTAGCGATCCGCAAGAGTTTCGAGGAAGGCCACAGGCGCAAGTTTCTCGTCGTCGTCGACGACACGGCGGAATGCGACCGGGCCATCGTCTATGCCGCCAAGCGTGCCGAACGCACCGGCGGTGTCGCCACGTTGCTCTATGTGATCGCGCCGGGCGACTTCCAGCACTGGATCGGCGTCGAGGACATCATGCGCGCCGAAGCCCGCGAGGAGGCCGATGCCTGCCTTGCCCGGGCGGCGGACCGGGTGCGGGCGGTGGCGCGCACCACGCCGGAACTGGTGGTGCGCGAGGGCAACCGCTCCGACGAGATCCTGCAACTGATCGAGGAGGATGCCGACATCGCCATCCTGGTGCTGGCGGCCGGCAGCGGCTCGGAAGGGCCGGGCCCGCTCGTCACCGCGATCGCGGGCAAGGGGGCCGGCAGCTTCCCGATCCCGGTCACCATCGTGCCCGGCACGCTCGACGACGAATCGATCGCCGCGCTCGCCTGAGCCCGACAAAAGCACAGACTGGAACCATTCCAATCTGGAAACCTGCGCCCCGGCGCTGTATATTAGGGTCAAGACCGGTGGCCGCGCGCCAAAGGGCCGCGCCCGCGAGGGCAAGCCAGGGCCTGCCAGGACAAGGAAGACCGACATGTTCATTCAGACCGAGGCGACGCCGAATCCGGCGACCCTCAAGTTCCTCCCCGGCCGGATCGTGGTGTCGGAAGGCACCATGGACTTCCGCAAGAGCGAAGACGCCGGCACCTCGCCGCTGGCGCAGAAGCTGTTCCAGGTGGACGGCGTCGAAGGCATCTTCTTCGGCCATGACTTCATCTCGGTGACCAAGGGCGATGTCGACTGGCAGCATATCAAGCCGGCGATCCTCGGCGCGATCATGGAGCATTTCCTGTCCGGCGCCCCGGTGATGGCCAGCGAGATGGCCGAGGAAAGCGAGGACGAGTTCTTCGAGGCCGGCGACGAGGAGACCGTCGACACGATCAAGGAACTGATCGAGACCCGCGTGCGCCCGGCGGTGGCGCAGGATGGCGGCGACATCACCTTCCGCGGCTTCCGCGACGGGATCGTCTACCTGTCGATGCGCGGCGCCTGCTCGGGCTGCCCGTCCTCCACCGCGACGCTGAAGCACGGCATCCAGAACCTGCTGCGGCACTTCGTCCCGGAAGTCGAGGAAGTGCGCGCCATCTGATCCGGCATGCCGGCAGACGACGGGCGGCCCGGCCAGGAAACGGCCGGGCCGCCCTCGCTTTTGGGCGCGTCTGCCGGGAGCCGTCCCGCCCGTCGCCGCCACCGCGTCCGGGTGGGCGGGCGCTATTAGCAATTGGTCTTGTCGACTTCTCCCACCGCGACCGGTTTAGTCATCTCATGCGCCTGCTCGCCATCGATACCGCGCTCGACGCCTGCTCTGTTGCCGTCCATGACGGCGGCGGCGGCATGGCGCGCCTGACCTCGGCCTGCGAGGTGCTGGGGCGCGGCCATGCGGAACGGCTGATGGGCATGATCGCCGACGTGATGGTGGAGGCGAGCCTGCCCTTTGCCGCGCTCGACCGGATCGCGGTGACGGTCGGACCGGGCTCCTTCACCGGGCTCAGGGTCGGCCTGTCGGCGGCGCGCGGCATCGCCCTGGTGGTCGGTGCGCCGGCGGTCGGCATCGGCACCCTGGCGGCGCTTGCCGCCGGGATCGCGGCGGACGAGCCGGTCCGCGCCGTGCTGGCGGCCAAGGGCGGCGAGATCTACGCGCAGGGCTTTGCCGCCGACGGGACGCCGCTCGAGGCGCCGCGGGCGGTCGATGCCGCGGCCTATGGCGCGGCTCTGCCCTCGGGGGCAGCTCTTTACGGGAGCGGCGCGGCGAAGCTGGTCGCGGCGAGCGGACGCGAGGATCTCAGGATCCTCGGCGAGGCCGCCTGGCCGGACATTGCCGCCGTTGCCCGCCTCGGCGCTGTCGCCGAGATCGGCAGCCATCCGCCCGAGCCGCTCTACCTGCGTCCGCCCGACGCGGCGCCGGCGCGGCGTGATCTGCGGTTGCTGGCATGAGCCCCTGGTGGTTCCTGCCCGAGCCGCCGGTGGTGGAGGAGGCGAGCCCGGCGGACTATGCGGTGCTGGCCGAGATCCACGAGCGCTCCTTCCCCAGCGGCTGGAGCGAGGACGATTTGGCCGCGCTCGCCCGCCAGCCCGGCGTCACCATCCTGCAGGCCCGCCGCTCCAGCCTGTTCGGCAGCCGCTCGATCCTCGGTTTCGTCATCCTGCGGGTCGCTGCCGATGAGGCGGAGGTGCTGACCATCGCCGTCGATCCGCGCCAGCGCCAGCGCGGCGTCGGCGGCCTGCTGATGCGCAGCGCCCTGTCGCGGCTTTACGCCGATCGGGTGGCCTCGCTGTTCCTCGAGGTCGATGCCGCCAACGCGCCGGCGCTGGCGCTTTACCGCCGTCTCGGCTTCCGCAAGGTTGGCGAGCGGCGCGGCTACTACCGCGACAGCGCGGGCGATGGCGGTGCGCTTGTCATGCGGGTCGATCTGGCGTAATCGGCTTGGCGGTGGTGCGACGGCCCGCAAGCCGGCCGGCGTACCGGTCGATGGGCGCGAGCCGGGGGCGCGAGCCGAGGTGCGAGCCGGGGCGCGAGCCAAGGCGCGAGAAGGAGAGGCGAGATGACCGATTCCGGCAGCCGCAAGGGCGCCGAGACCGCGGCCGACCAACCGCTCGCCTCGCTGGAGGAGCAGTGCGTCGCCAAGGGCATGCGCATGACCGAGCAGCGGCGCATCATCGCCCGGGTCATCGAAGGCGCCAGCGACCATCCGGACGTCGAGGAACTCTACCGCCGGGCGGTGGAGAACGACCCGCGCATCTCCATTTCCACGGTCTATCGCACGGTCAAGCTGTTCGAGGATGCCGGCATCATCGAGCGCCACGATTTCCGCGACGGGCGCGCCCGCTACGAAACCGTACCGGAAGAGCATCACGACCATCTGATCGACCTGAAGAGCGGCACCGTCATCGAGTTCCGCAACGAGGAGATCGAGCGGCTGCAGGAGGCCATCGCCCGCAAGCTCGGCTACAAGCTGGTCGATCACCGGCTGGAGCTTTACGGCGTGCCGCTGCCGCCCAAGGACCGGGACTGATCCGATGAGGGGCCTGCGCGCCGCGACGGTGCTGGCGACCCTGACGGCGGTGACGCTGCCGCTGATCCCGGTGCAGTGGGTGGCGCTGCGCCTGAAGGGCGGGTTGAAGCGCTCGCTCCCCGTCGTCTGGCACCGCATCGCCTGCCGCACCGTCGGCATCCGCGTGCGCGAGATCGGCCGCCCGGCCCGCGAGCGCCCGCTGCTGATCGTCGCCAATCACGTCTCCTGGCTCGACATCACCGTGCTCGGCAGCCGCATGCCGCTGTCCTTCGTCGCCAAGACCGAGGTCGCCTCCTGGCCGGTCTTCGGGCTTTTCGCCAAGCTGCAGCGCTCGGTCTTCGTCGACCGCCAGCGGCGCAGCGCGACCGGGCGCACCGCCGAGGAGCTGGGCACCCGCCTTGCCTCGGGCGATGCCATGGTGCTGTTCGCGGAAGGCACGTCGAACAGCGGCAACGAGGTGCTGCCGTTCCGCTCCGCCCTGATCGGCGCCGCCCGCCATGCGCTGGCCGGCGACGAGGGGGAAATGTGGATCCAGCCGCTGGCGCTTGCCTATACCCATCTGCACGGCCTGCCGATGGGACGGCAGTTCCGTCCGCATGTCGCCTGGTATGGCGACATGGAGATGGGGCCGCATTTCATGAATGTCGTGCGCCAGGGCGCGATCGATGTCGCCGTGGTCTGGGGCGAGCCGGTGCGGGTGACGCCGGACATCGACCGCAAGACCCTGACGCGGCTGCTGGAAGACGAGGTGCGCCGGCTCGCCGGCCATGTGCGGGCGGGCTATCCGCCGGCGGGACCCGGTGTCCCGGATGCGCCGGCTATTCTCAACGCGCCCGAAAACGGCTAAAGCAGGCCCCATCGGCGAGCGGCCGGGCGGCAGACGGCGCGGCAGGACCCGCGCGGAGACAGGATGAGCGAAGAGATCACCAACACCCCGGCAGGGGACGGCACCGTCAGCGATCCGGTGGCGAGCCACGCCGCCGGCACGGCGCCGGCGCGCCGGGTCTTCGTCAAGACCTATGGCTGCCAGATGAATGTCTATGACAGCGAGCGGATGACCGACGCCCTGGTGCCGCAGGGCTACAGCGCCACCGAGACGCTCGAGGATGCCGACCTGATCATCCTCAACACCTGCCATATCCGCGAGAAGGCGGCGGAGAAGGTCTATTCGGAGCTCGGCCGGCTGCGCAAGCTGAAGGCCGCGCGCGCCGAGCAGGGGCGCGAGACGATGATCGGCGTCGCCGGCTGCGTCGCCCAGGCCGAGGGCGAGGAGATCGCCCGCCGCGCGCCCGTCGTCGACCTGGTCTTCGGGCCGCAGACCTATCACCGGCTGCCGGAACTGGTCAGCCGGGCGGCGGCCGGCGAGAGCGTCGTCGAAACCGAGTTCGAGATCGAGGAAAAGTTCCGCCACCTGTCGAAGTCGCAGGCGGCGGGCGAGGCGAAGGCATCGGGACGGCCGCGCAGCTACACCGCCTTCCTGACGGTGCAGGAGGGCTGCGACAAGTTCTGCACCTTCTGCGTCGTGCCCTACACGCGCGGCGCGGAAGTCTCGCGCGATGTCGCGCAGATCGTCGCCGAGGCCGAGCGGCTGGCCGCGCGCGGCATCCGCGAGGTCACCCTGCTGGGGCAGAACGTCAATGCCTGGCACGGCGCGGGGCCGGATGGCTCCGCCTGGGGCCTCGGCCGGTTGCTGGAGCGGCTGGCGCGCATCGACGGGCTGGACCGGCTGCGCTACACCACCAGCCACCCGCGCGACATGGACGACGCGCTGATCGCCGCCCATCGCGACCTGCCGCAGGTGATGCCCTATCTGCACCTGCCGGTGCAGTCGGGCTCCGACCGCATTCTCAAGGCGATGAACCGCAAGCACACGCGCGCCGACTATCTCCGCCTGATCGAGCGCATTCGCGCCGCCCAGCCGGATCTCGCCCTCTCTTGCGATTTCATCGTCGGCTTTCCGGGCGAGACGGACGCCGATTTCCGCGACACGATGGCGCTGATCGAGGAGGTCGGTTACGCTTCGGCCTTCTCCTTCAAATACAGCCCCCGTCCCGGCACGCCGGGCGCCACCATGGCGGGTCATGTGCCCGAAGAGGTGATGACCGCCCGGCTGCTGGAGCTGCAGGACCTGGTGGCGCGCCAGCAGAAGGCCTTCAACGCGAGCCTCGTCGGGCGCACCTGCGAGGTCCTGGTGGAAAAGCCCGGCCGCAATGCCGGACAGCTCAACGGCCGCTCGCCCTGGCTGCAGCCGGTGCAGTTCGATGCGGATGCGAGCCTGATCGGCGAGATCGTGCCGGTGGAAATCGTCGCAACCGGCGCGAATTCCCTGTTCGCGCGTCTTGCGCCGGGGCACAATAGCGGCGAGGCAACGCCCTTGCGGGCTCGGGCGTGAGGCCCGCGCCGGGGGTTTCAGGAGGCAGGATGCCAGGAGAAGCCGCTTGAACGGCGCCAGCCGGACGCCCGGCCGGGGAGGGTACCGCGCCGCGGTCCCCGCTTCGGACATGACCCATGTGGTTCTGGCCTTCGACGACAATAGGCTTGTCGGCGATCTTTTCGGCCAGTTCGACCAGAATCTCGCGCTTATCGAGCAGCGCCTCGGCGTCGATGCGGTGGCGCGCGGCAATCAGGTGATCATCAAGGGACGGCACGGCGGCTGCGAGCAGGCGCGCCGGGCGCTCGAATCGCTCTATGCCCGCCTGCAGCAGGGCTATGAACTGCACCCTGGCGACGTGGAAGGGGCCTTGCGCATGGCAGCGGCCGAAGAGGCGCAACTCGATCTGCCGGCCATCGAGCCGCGCTCGCACCTGAGCTATGCGCAGGTCTCCACCCGCCGCAAGACGGTGCTCGCCCGCACCCCGGCGCAGGATGCCTATATCCGCGCCATGGACCGGGCCGATCTCACCTTCGGCGTCGGCCCGGCCGGCACCGGCAAGACCTTCCTCGCCGTTGCCTATGCGGCGGCGCTGCTGGAGCGCGGCGACGTGGCCCGGCTGATCCTGTCGCGCCCGGCAGTGGAGGCGGGCGAGCGGCTCGGCTTCCTGCCCGGCGACATGAAGGAGAAAGTCGACCCCTATCTGCGCCCGCTCTACGACGCGCTCTACGAGATGATGCCGGCGGAAAAGGTCGAGCGCGGTCTGCAGTCCGGCATGATCGAGGTGGCGCCGCTCGCCTTCATGCGCGGCCGCACGCTCTCCAATGCGGTGGTGATCCTGGACGAGGCCCAGAACACCACCACCATGCAGATGAAGATGTTCCTGACCCGCCTTGGCGAGAACTCGCGGATGATCGTCACCGGCGATCCGACCCAGGTCGACCTGCCGCCGGGCCAGAAGTCGGGCCTGCGCGAGGCGCTGGCCCTGCTGGAAGGCGTCGAGGGCGTGGCGCAGGTGCGCTTCACCGAGGTCGACGTGGTGCGCCACGAGCTCGTCGCCCGCATCGTCCGCGCCTATGACGAGGCCGGCCGCGAGGCCAGTGCCGAGCGCGACGCGGCGGAGGCCGCCGCCGAGGCGGCGCGGCGCGCGCCGCGGCGGGGACCGGCCGCATGAGCGGGTTCTCGGGCGTCCTGCCGGAGATCGATGTCGCGGTGGAGGCCGAGGGCTGGCCCGCGCCGGCGGAGCTTGAGGCGCTGGTCGCCCGTGTCGTCGGCATCGCCTGCGCCGAGGCCGGGCTGGAGCTTGTCGAGGGGGCGGAACTGTCCGTCGTCTTCGCCGACGATGCCCGCGTGCGCGAGCTCAACCGCGACTGGCGCGACAAGGATGCGCCGACCAACGTGCTGTCCTTCCCCGGCGGTGACGAGGAAGAACCGCCCTTCGGGCCGCTGCTCGGCGACATCATCCTCGCCCGCGAAACGGTGCTGCGCGAGGCGGAGGCGCTGGAAATCGCCTTTTCCGACCATGTGACGCATCTTGTCGCGCACGGATTCCTTCACCTTTTCGGCTATGATCACCAAATGGAGGACGAGGCCGAGGAGATGGAAGCTCTGGAGCGGCGGATTCTTGCCGTTCTGGGCATTGCCGACCCCTACCGGGACCCGCCTGCGGCCGGACATGACACGGAGAGCGAGACGCCTGCCTGAGCGGGCGTGAAACCGATATGAACGATACAGAGGTCCGAAGTACGACCGACACTCCGGCGTCGCCTGGCGCGGCCGCCGGAGCGGCGGCGGAAGCCGCCCAGACCGACGACGAACCGCAGCGATCGCTGCGCAGCGTGTGGTCCGATGCCCTGAAACGATTGGCCGGCCTGCGCCGGCCGGGCAACGGTGCGGGCACTCTGCGCCAGAATCTTCAGGACGAACTGGCCCGCGAGGCCGACGACAGCGCCAGCTTCACGCCGGAAGAGCGCATCCTCCTGTCCAACATCCTGCGCCTGCGCGAAGTGCGGGTGGAGGACGTCATGGTGCCGCGCGCCGACATCGACGCGGTCGAGGACAGCGTCTCCGTCGCCCGGCTGATGGACGTGTTCCGCGAGAGCGGCCATTCGCGCATGCCGGTCTATCACGACGGGTTGGATGATCCGCGCGGCATGGTTCACATCAAGGACCTGATGGCCTTTTTCGCCGGCCGCGCCATGCCGGAAGACCGGCGCGAGGGCGAGGCCGGCGCCGTCAGCAACGAGCCGCAGGGCTTCGACCTGACCCGCATCGATCTCTCCCTGCCGCTGGCGGAGGCCAACCTGATCCGCCCCGTCCTCTTCGTGCCGCCGTCCATGCCGGCGACCGACCTGATGGCGAAGATGCAGGCGGACCGGGTGCAGATGGCGCTGGTGATCGACGAATATGGCGGCACCGAAGGCCTCGTCTCGCTGGAAGACATCGTCGAGACCGTCGTCGGCGACATCGAGGATGAGCACGACGAGGACGAGGAGGCGATGATCCAGAAGGTCGCCGACGGCGTCTGGGTGGCCGATCCGCGGGTGCCGATCGAGGAGGTCGAGGAGGCGCTGGGCACCGGCTTCCAGCTCGGCGATCTCGCCGAGGAGGTCGACACGCTGGGCGGGCTGGTCTTCACCCTGGTCGGCCGGGTGCCGGTGCGCGGCGAGTTGCTCACCGCCCGCGCGCTTCCCGGCTACGAGTTCGAGGTGCTCGACGCCGATCCCCGGCGGATCAAGCGGCTGCGGATCCGGGCGCGGCGTCCCGAGGCCCGCCATGCGGAGACGCGGCGGCGGCTGCGCCGGCCGGATCGGCCGGGCTAGTTGGGTGAATTCGCATTCGCTTCCGGCTTGCGGGGAGTATCTCAGTTTGAAATTTGATTAGCTTCGACCGGTTGTCGCGCTCCGACTCGAACTCCTTTATACTTACTAGAAAGCATAGGAATTTTGGCATGGATGTTACAGCTCTGTCTTATACAGCGTCCGCTGTTCTGATTTGGCTGCCAGAAGGGCAAGAGCCGAAGGCAGAAGACTTCGCCGTGGACGGCGCCGAAAAGCTTTCGCCACCATATCCAAATCCGGAAACGTGGTGGGAACTTGGCCAAGCCGTAAAGTACGCCCGCGAGGCGGATAGTGCCAACCATATGAAACTGCCTTGGATAAAGACGGGGGACGAATTGCTATCACCCGATGACGTTCTTCAAGCCTACGAATTTCTTAAAGAGAAGAAATGATGTCCATCGGAGCTAGTCCCATTCAGCGTTATGTTCATTAGCTTTGCATATCACGGCAAAGCCGGGGCCAGCACCCACGGCGACGGTTTTCTGCCCGCTCCGACCATCAAGTAAATTCCCGCCTCGGGCGGTAGTGAGCGCGTGTAGCTCGGCCAGCTCCGCAAGTTCTAAAACTGAGACACTGCCCTTTGCGGCCGCCCTTGACCGGCGTCGGGGCGCCGGGAATGGTCTGGTGAGGGGCTGGTGATTCGCCCCCACCGGCGCATTCCCGATGTCAATGCAGGAGCCGACGCAGTGTTGCGCCTCGCACAGGTCTTTCTTCTCGCGCATGGCTGGCGGCGCTGGCTGCTGGCCGCCCTCGCCGGCGCGCTCGCTGCGCTCGCCATGCCGCCCTTCGGCCTGTTCCCGGTGCTCGCCCTGTCGATGCCGGCGCTGGTCTGGCTGCTCGACGGGGCGATCTGCGACGGGCAGCGCTGGGGCCGGCGACTGCGTCCGGGCTTCGCCATCGGCTGGTGGTTCGGCTTCGGCTTTCATCTGGCCGGCCTGTGGTGGATCGGCCGCGCCTTCCTGGTCGAGGCGGACCTCTTCGCCTGGATGATCCCCTTCGCCGTCGTGCTGCTGCCGGCCGGCCTTGCGCTGTTCACCGGGCTTGCGCTGGCGCTGGCGGCGCTGGCCTGGCGCGACGGGCCGGACCGGCTGCTGCTGCTGGCGCTGGTTCTGACGCTCGGCGACTGGCTGCGCGGCCATGTGCTGACCGGCTTCCCCTGGAACCTGTGGGCCTATGCCTTCGGCGACTATGCGGTCCTGATGCAGCCGGCCGCCCTGGTCGGGGTCTATGGGCTCGGCCTGCTGGTGGCGACCATCTTCTGCGGCCTTGCCGGTTTTGCCGACGGCACGCGCGGCGGGCGGCGGATGGGCGTTGTCTCGCTGCTGCTCTTCGCCGCCCTTGCCGGCTATGGCGCCGCGCGCCTGTCCCTGTCGCCGGACGCCGGGACCGAGCCGGTCGCCCTGCGGGTGGTGCAGCCGTCGATCCCGCAGGAGGAGAAGTGGGAGCCGGGCAACCGTGCCGCCGTCTTTGCCACCTATCTGGACGCGAGCCGCGCGCCCTGGCGGGGGGAGGAGGAGGACGCGGACCTGCCGCGCCTGGTGATCTGGCCGGAATCCGCGCCGCCCTTCCTGCTGACCGAGTCTCCCGATGCGCTGGCGGCGATCGCCGGCCTGCTGCGCGAGGGCGACACGCTGGTCACCGGGGCGATCCGCGCCAGCGTCGAGGATGCCGGCAACCGGATCTTCTACAACTCCGTCTTCGTCATCGATGGCGAGGGCACGATCCGCGATGCCTATGACAAGGTGCGCCTCGTGCCCTTCGGCGAATACCTGCCGCTCGGCGACATGCTGGAGGCGATCGGCCTGACCAAGCTGGTGGCGCTTCCCGGCACCTTCCGCGCCGGCTTCCGCCATCGCACCCTGGCGCCGGTCGCCGGCCCGTCTTTCCTGCCCCTGATCTGCTACGAGGCGATCTTCCCGCAGGCCGCGACCTCGCGCGACGGCCGGCCGGGATTCCTGCTCAATGTCACCAACGACGCCTGGTTCGGCGACACGCCCGGACCCCGCCAGCATTTCGCCCAGGCACGCATGCGGGCGGTCGAGCAGGGCTTGCCGGTTGTGCGCGCCGCCAACACGGGCATATCAGGGGTTGTCGATGCCTATGGCCGGGTGGTCGAACTGCGCCCGCTGATGGCGGCCGCGATCATCGACACGCGCCTGCCCTCTGCGGGCCCCGCAGGGCTTTTCGCGCTCTATGGGCAAAAGGTATTGTTAGTTCTGCTGATAGTTTTTCTTGGCACCCTTCTGATAACGCGCTACTTAGGGTATGCGCGTAATGATTGACGGGTCGCGTCGCGGCACGGCATCATAACAACCGCCGCAACCTGCTGCAAAGAAAGGGTTGCAATTCTGCGAACTGGCGTCGGTTCGGCCATGATATTTCTCTCGACGGATGCCCGTATCCGGCGAGGCATGTTGGGGTCGGGCAAAGAAACGCTGGGTAAGAAGAGTATGGTCACAGCAACCGACAGACCCAGAAAGAAGACAAGAATGAGTAGCAAGAAAGCGCCGAACCCCATCGATGTGCATGTCGGCAGCCGCGTGCGGTTGCGCCGGATGATGCTTGGAATGAGCCAGGAAAAGCTTGGAGAAAGCTTGGGCATCACATTTCAGCAGATTCAGAAGTATGAAAAAGGCACCAACCGTATCGGGGCCAGCCGACTGCAGCATATCGCCACGATCCTGAAGGTGCCGGTGGCCTTCTTCTTCGAGGACGCGCCGGGCACGCCGGAAGATGCGAGCGGCTTCGGCGAAGCCAAGCCGGCATCCTATGTGGTCGACTTCCTCTCCTCCTCCGAGGGCCTGTCGCTCAACAAGGCCTTCGTGCGGATCGAGGACGCCAAGGTGCGCCGCCGCGTCGTCGACCTGGTGCGCGCCCTCGCCGGCGAAGAGGTCTGATCCTTTTCGCGACCCGACGGGAGAGGGGCGGAGGCGGATCCCCTCCTCTCCCGGCGCATCCGTGATGCGGCGTCCGCCGCGCGGGATCTGATGGCCATCTTGCCACTGTCTGCCGGTCTTGCGCCGCCATGCGCGCTCCGCGCGGCCGGGTCGCCCGCCGCATGGCTTGACGAGCCCTCGTCTTCGCTGGCATGTGTCGAACGTGGCGGCGGGAATCCTCGCCGTTTCTTTCTATTCTTCCCAGAAGGACGGTTGAACGTGGCTCGTCAAGATTATCTCTTCACTTCCGAATCCGTGTCGGAAGGTCATCCCGACAAGGTGTGCGACCGCATTTCGGATACGGTCGTCGACGCCTTCCTCTCCGAGATGCCGGAGGCGCGCGTTGCCTGCGAAACGCTGGCAACCACCAATCGCGTGGTGATTGCGGGCGAGACCCGTGGCCCGGCGACGATCACCAACGAATATGTCGCGCATCTGGCCCGCCTCGCCATTCGCGACATCGGCTACGAGCAGGACGGCTTCCACTGGGAGACCTGCAACATCGCCGTCCATCTGCATGCCCAGTCGGCCCATATCGCCCAGGGCGTCGACGCCTCGGAGAACAAGGACGAGGGTGCCGGCGACCAGGGCATCATGTTCGGCTATGCCTGCCGCGAGACGCCGGAGCTGATGCCGGCGCCGATCCATTATTCGCACAAGATCCTGCGTCTGCTGGCCGAGGCCCGCCGCTCCGGCCGCGAGCCGGTGCTCGGGCCGGACGCCAAGAGCCAGGTGACGGTGCGCTACGAGAACGGCGCGCCGGTCGGCGTCACCTCGATCGTGCTGTCGACCCAGCACCTCGACGCGAAGCTGACCTCCGACGACATCCGCGCCATCGTCGAGCCCTATATCCTGACCGCCCTGCCGGCCGGCTGGGTCGGCAAGGACACCGCCTGGCACGTCAACCCGACCGGCGCCTTCGTGATCGGCGGACCCGACGGCGATGCCGGCCTGACCGGGCGCAAGATCATCGTCGACACCTATGGCGGCGCGGCGCCCCATGGCGGCGGCGCCTTCTCGGGCAAGGACCCGACCAAGGTCGACCGCTCGGCCGCCTATGCGGCCCGCTATCTCGCCAAGAACGTCGTCGCGGCCGATCTCGCCGACCGCTGCACCATCCAGCTCTCCTATGCCATCGGCGTCGCCGAGCCGCTGTCGGTCTATGTCGACCTGCACGGCACCGGCAAGGTCGACGAGGCGAAGCTGGAAAAGGCCCTGCGCGAGGTGATGAACCTGACGCCGCGCGGCATCCGCCAGCATCTCGGCCTCAACCGGCCGATCTATGCCCGCACCGCCGCCTATGGCCATTTCGGCCGCGAGCCGGACGCCGATGGCGGCTTCTCCTGGGAGAAGATCGACCTGGTGCACGACCTGCGCAGCGCCACCGCCTGACATCGCGCCGGGCCGCAAGGCCGCGGCCTGTCCTCCCGCCCGGCACGCTGGTGCCGGGCGGATTTCGTTTCCGCCGCCCGGCCCGGCCCGGGCGGGAAGTGCCGGACCTCACGCATGACCGATCACAGCAAGGGTTCCTTCTTCGGCCGCCGCGTCGGCAAGCCGCTGCGCGCGCAGCGGCGCGAGGTGTTCGAGACGGCGCTGCGGCGGCTGCAGCCGGACCTGTCGCATCCCGCCCCTTGGGACCTGCGCACCCTGTTCGAGGCGCCGGTCGAGGCGGTGTGGATGGAGATCGGCTTCGGCGGCGGCGAGCACCTTTTGCATGAGGCACGGCGGCTTCCCGCCACCGGCTTTCTCGGCGTCGAGCCCTTCGTCGCCAGCCTTGCCAAGGCGGTGGTGGAGATCGAGGCCGAGCGCCTCGCCAATGTCCGGGTCTATGGCGACGACGCGATCAAGCTGCTCGACTGGCTGCCGGGCGCCTCGCTCGACGGCCTCTACCAGCTCTATCCCGACCCCTGGCCGAAGCGCCGGCACTGGAAGCGCCGCTTCGTCAACCCGGTCAATCTCGACCGCTTCGCCCGGGTGCTGAAGCCCGGCGCGCTCTACCGCTTCGCCAGCGACATCGACACCTATCTCGACTGGACGCTGGCCCGCCTGCTCGCCCATCCCGCCTTCGAGTGGACGGCGGAAGGCGCGGCCGACTGGCTGACCCCGTGGCAGCCCTGGTCGGGCACCCGCTACGAGGCCAAGGCCTATCGCGAGGGCCGCAAGGGCCACTATCTGGAGTTCCGCCGGCGCTGAGACCGGCGGGCGGGGGCCGGGCGATGCGGCGAATTCTCTTGCGTTCGCCCGCCGGCCCGCTATAGTGAACCCACTTCAATTCTCTATCGGCTCGCATGAGCAGTATGAGAGTGGGCCCTTCCGGGGACCCGCTCTTTTTGTTTTGGTGGTCGCCCTTCGGCGGCTCCGGGGAGACGGTTTTGCAGGATCAGGAAACGCGGATCGTTCGCGAGAACGGACTGGAAGCGCGCATTGCGGCCATGGTCGAGCCGGCGATCGTCGATCTCGGCTTCCGCCTCGTGCGCGTCAAGCTGTCGGGCCTCAACGGCTTCACCCTGCAGATCATGGCCGAGCGCCCCGACGGCACCATGACCGTCGACGACTGCGAGGCGGTGAGCCGCGCGGTGACGCCGGTCCTCGATGTCGAGGATCCGATCGACCGGGAGTATCATCTCGAGATCTCCTCGCCCGGCATCGACCGGCCGCTGGTGCGGGCCATCGATTTCGAGCGCTGGCGCGGGCATCTCGCCAAGCTGGAGCTGGCCGTGCCGCGCGACGGCCGCAAGCGCTTCCGCGGCGAGATCCGCGCCGTCGAGGGCGGCGAACTGGTGCTGCGGCTGGAGGATCTGCCGGATGACGGCGAGCCGGACGTGCGCCTGACGCTCGCCGACATCGCCGAGGCCCGCCTGGTGCTGACCGACGCGCTGGTCGAGGCCTCGCTGAAGGCGGACAAGGCGGCGCGGCGCAAGGCCGGCGCCAACGGCGCGGACGAGGGCTGAGCCGCGCGGCGGCAACGGGAATTCCGACGGAAGCGGCCGAGCCCTTCCAGATGACAGGAAAGCGCCGGCACGGACCGGCGCGAGAGGAGTGGACTGAGATGGCAATCAGTGCGAACCGGCTGGAGCTGCTGCAGATCGCGGATGCGGTCGCGCGCGAAAAGACGATCGACCGCGGCATCGTCATCGCCGCGATGGAGGACGCGATCCAGAAGGCGGCGCGCTCGCGATACGGCTCCGAGACCGAGGTGCGTGCCGAGATCAATCCGCGCACCGGCGAGATCAAGCTGCAGCGCCTGCTGTTGGTGGTCGAGAGCATCGAGAACACCTCGACGGAGATCGACCTTGAGGAGGCGCTGCGCCGCAACCCGATGGCGCGCCTCGGCGACTATATCGCCGAACCGCTGCCGCCGCTCGACTTCGGCCGCATCGCCGCCCAGTCGGCCAAGCAGGTGATCGTGCAGAAGGTGCGCGAGGCCGAGCGCGACCGCCAGTATGACGAGTTCAAGGACCGCATCGGCGAGATCGTCAACGGCGTCGTCAAGCGGGTCGAATACGGCAATGTCATCGTCGACCTCGGCCGCGGCGAGGCCATCGTGCGCCGCGACGAACTGATCCCGCGCGAGCTGTTCCGCAACGGCGACCGCATCCGCGCCTATGTCTACGACGTGCGCCGCGAGCAGCGCGGCCCGCAGATCTTCCTGTCGCGCACCCATCCGCAGTTCATGGCCAAGCTCTTCGCCCAGGAAGTGCCGGAGATCTACGACGGCGTCATCGAGATCCGGGCGGTGGCCCGCGATCCGGGCTCGCGCGCCAAGATCGCCGTCATCTCCAAGGACAGCTCCATCGATCCGGTCGGTGCCTGCGTCGGCATGCGCGGCAGCCGCGTCCAGGCGGTGGTCGGCGAGCTGCAGGGCGAGAAGATCGACATCATCCCGTGGAACCCGGATCACGCGACCTTCATCGTCAACGCGCTGCAGCCGGCCGAGGTGAGCAAGGTGGTGCTCGACGAGGATGCCGAGCGTATCGAGGTGGTGGTGCCGGACGAGCAGCTCTCGCTGGCGATCGGCCGCCGCGGCCAGAATGTCCGCCTCGCCTCGCAACTGACCGGCTGGGCGATCGACATCATGACCGAGCATGACGAGTCGGAGCGCCGCCAGAAGGAATTCACCGATCGCACCCAGCTCTTCATGGAGGCGCTGAACGTCGACGAGGTCGTCGGCCAGCTTCTGGCGTCCGAAGGATTTGCCTCCGTGGAAGAAGTGGCGTATGTCGAGCGCGAAGAGATTGCCACGATCGAGGGCTTCGACGAGGAGACCGCCGACGAGATTCAGGCACGTGCCCGCGAATATCTCGACGAGATTGAGGCGAAGCTCGACGAGGAGCGCCGTGAACTCGGCGTTTCCGACGATCTCAGGAGCATCTCCGGTCTGACCACGGCCATGCTGGTCGCGCTCGGCAAGGATGGGGTGAAGTCCGTCGAGGATCTCGCCGGCTGCGCCACCGACGATCTCGTCGGCTGGAGCGAGCGCGCCAGCGGCACCGTCACCCGCCACGAGGGCGCGCTGAGCGGGTTCGATCTCAGCCGCGCCGAGGCCGAGGAGATGATCATGTCCGCGCGCCTCGAGGCGGGCTGGATCACCGAGGCGGACCTGGCGTCCGACGAGGAGCCGGCCGGGGACGAGGCGGACGAGGGCGAGACGGACGAGAACGGGGCGGACGAGAACGAGGCGGGCATCGCCGCAAGCGGTGTGGTGCACGAGGTTTGATCCGGCTGGGCCCGACCCGGTTGGGTTAGGGTCGAACGACCGGCGGAGCAAGACGGGTGCCGAAACGAAACGAGCCATTGGAACGAAGCTGCGCGTTGACCCGCGCGGTGCGGCCGGTGGAGGATCTGATCCGTTTCGTCGCGGGCCCGGACGGCGCTATCGTCCCCGACCTGCGGCGCCGTCTGCCGGGCCGGGGCGTCTGGATCACGGCGAGCCGCCGGTCGGTCGCCGAGGCCCAGAAGAAGAAAGTGTTTGCCCGCGCGCTCAAGGATGGGACCGTGCGGGTGGAGGGCGACCTCGCCGACCAGGTCGAGGCCCTTCTTGAGCGGTCCGCGCTGAACGCGCTGTCTCTGGCCCGAAAGGCGGGCGAGGTCGTCAGCGGCTTCGCCAAGGTGGAGGCGGCGGTGCGCGGGCAGGATATCATCGGACTCGTCCAGGCGCGCGATGGCGGCGACGACGGGGCCAGAAAGCTCGCGGCAATCGCGCGGGCGCGATTTGCCGATACCGGCGGTTGCCGGATCATCGGCTGTTTTACATCGGCTCAATTGGATTTGGCATTGGGTCGGTCAAATGTGATACATGCTGCACTGCTTGCAGGCCGGGCAGGCGAGAACGCTCTCGTCCGGGTTGAGGAACTGGAGCGTTTCCGTACCGAATCCGACAGGACCCCGGTTGCCGGAACGCTCGACGATCCGGTTTCGAATGACGGTGCGGGCGATGCGGTGATCCAGGACTGAAGGCGATATGAGCGAAACGAAGAACCCCGGCGACAAGACGATCAGCATGGAGCGCAAGACACTGGGCCTGAAGCGGCCCGGCGTCGAGCAGGGCACTGTTCGTCAGAGCTTCTCCCATGGCCGCACCAAGGCGGTCGTGGTGGAGAAGAAGAAGCGCCGGGTCGTCCTGCCGGGCGAAGGCGGCAAGCCGGAGGCCGAGGCCGAGGCGGCACCGCGCAGCGTGGCGCCGCCCCCCCAGCGCCGGCCCGATATCGAGCTGGCGACGCCCTCGCGCCGGTCGGAGACGTCCGGGCAGCAGCGGCCGCGTGGTGGCAACATCCTGCGCACTCTGACCGAAGACGAGGCGGCTGCCCGGCAGCAGGCCCTGATCGAGGCGCAGCGCCGCGACGCCGAAGACCGCAAGCGGCGCGAGGAAGAAGAGCGCCTGCGCGCCATCGAGGAAGAACGCCGCAAGGTCGAGGAAGCCGAGCGGGCCAGGCAGGAGGCCGAGGAGGCCGCCCGTCGTGCCGCCGAGGAGGCCGAGCGCAAGAAGAGCGACGACGGCCGCGAGAAGGTTTCGGCCTCGGACGCGGCCGACGCGATCTCTGCCGCAGTCGGCGAGGTGTCGGCTGACGCGCCGGCTCCGGCCGCCCGTGACGAGGCCGCGCGCAAGCCGGCCGCCGCGGCTCCCGCCGCCCCGGCCCGCCGGGCCGAGGGAGACGACGAGGACAGCCGCAAGGGCGGCGTGAAGGCCGTCAAGCGCGCCAAGGTTGCGCCGGTGCGCGCTCCGGCCAAGACCCCCGGCGCCGACGACCGTCGCCGGTCCAAGCTGACCATCTCCTCCGCCACCGGCGATGACGAGGGGCGCAGCCGTTCGCTCGCCTCGCTGCGTCGCCGCCGCGAGAAGGAGAAGCGGGCCGGCCAGCAGGTGGTGCGCGAGAAGATCTCCCGCGAGGTGGTTCTGCCCGAGGCGATCACCATCCAGGAGCTCGCCAACCGCATGGCCGAGCGGGCCGTCGACGTGATCAAGCTGCTGATGAAGCAGGGGCAGATGCTCAAGATCAACGATGTGATCGACGCCGACACGGCGGAACTGATCGCCTCGGAGATGGGGCACTCGGTCAAGCGCGTCTCGGAAGCCGATGTCGAGGAGGGCCTGTTCTCCGCTCCCGACGCGGACGACACGATGGAGTCGCGTCCGCCGGTCGTCACGATCATGGGCCATGTCGACCACGGCAAGACGTCGCTGCTCGATGCGCTGCGCCGCTCCAACGTGGTGCAGGGCGAGGCCGGTGGCATCACCCAGCATATCGGCGCCTATCAGGTCGAGCAGGGTGGCAACAAGATCACCTTCATCGACACGCCGGGCCACGCCGCCTTCACCCAGATGCGGGCCCGTGGCGCCAAGGCCACCGACATCGTCATCCTGGTGGTGGCCGCCGATGACGGCGTCATGCCGCAGACGAAGGAAGCCATCGCCCATGCCAAGGCGGCCGGCGTGCCGATCATCGTCGCGATCAACAAGATGGACAAGCCGTCGGCCGATCCGAGCCGCGTGCGCACCGACCTCTTGCGCGAGGACATCGTGGTGGAATCGATGGGCGGCGACGTCATCGATGTCGAGGTTTCGGCGCTGAAGGGCACCAATCTCGACAAGCTGCTGGAGATGATCCTGCTGCAGGCCGAGGTTCTGGAACTGAAGGCCAACCCGCACCGCACCGCCGAGGGCATCGTCATCGAGGCGCAGCTCGACAAGGGCCGTGGTCCGGTGGCGACGGTCCTGGTGCAGAAGGGCACGCTGAAGGTCGGCGACATCGTGGTGGCCGGCTCCGAGTGGGGCCGCGTGCGCGCCATGCTCGACGAGAACAGCCAGCAGGTGAAGGAGGCGCCGCCCTCCAAGCCGGTCGAGGTCCTCGGCTTCAACGGCACGCCGGATGCCGGCGACATGGTCGCCGTCGTCGAGAACGAGGCCCGCGCCCGCGAGATCGTCGACTACCGCCAGCGCCAGAAGCGCGACAAGGCCTCGGTCCTCGCCAGCGGCGCCCGTGGTTCGCTCGAGCAGATGATGAACCGTCTGCAGCAGAGCGGCCACAAGGAGTTCCCGCTGGTCATCAAGGGCGACGTGCAGGGCTCCGTCGAGGCGATCGCCGGTGCGCTGGACCAGCTCGGCACCGAAGAGGTCAAGGCGCGCATCCTGCATGCCGGCGTCGGCGGCATCACCGAAAGCGACGTGACGCTGGCGGCCGCCTCCAACGCGCCGATCATCGGCTTCAACGTCCGCGCCAACAAGCAGGCGCGCGACGCGGCCGAGCGGGAAGGCATCGAGATCCGCTACTACAACATCATCTACAACCTGGTGGATGACGTGAAGGCGGCGATGTCGGGCCTGCTGTCGCCGGAGCGCCGCGAGACCTTCCTCGGCAATGCGGAGATCCTCGAGATCTTCAACATCACCAAGGTCGGCAAGGTGGCCGGTTGCCTCGTCACGGAAGGCATCGTCGAGCGCGGCGCCCAGGTGCGCCTGATCCGCGAGAACGTGGTGATCCACGAGGGCAAGCTCGGCACGCTGAAGCGCTTCAAGGACGAGGTCAAGGAAGTCCAGTCCGGCCAGGAATGCGGCATGAACTTCGAGAACTACCAGGATATGCGCCCGGGCGACGTCATCGAGTGCTACCGGGTGGAGGAAGTCGCCCGCACCCTTTAAGGGGCGCGGCCGCGCAGTGCTCGCCGGCGGGATCGTCCCGCCGGCGTTTGCCGTTTGGCCCGGATCGGGGGGCGTGCGGGGAAGCCGCCGTCTTTGCTCCCGACATTTCCGGGCTCCCGAGAGGTCCCAGGTTACCAAGAGATCCCAGTTTGCCAGGCGATCCCGGGTTCCTGACGATCCGCAAAGAAGTGGACCGGCTCCATGGCTCCGAACAACAGACATTCCGCGGGAATGCCGTCGCAGCGGCAGCTTCGCGTCGGCGAACTGGTGCGCAAGGAAGTCTCCGACATCCTGGCGCGCGGCACGCTGGCCGATCCGGCCCTCGACGGCACCATCATCTCCGTGCCGGAGGTGCGCATGACGCCGGACCTGCGGCTCGCCAACTGCCTGGTGATGCCGCTCGGCGGCCGTGATGCCGAGCGTGTCATCGAGGCGCTCAACCGCAGCGCCCGCATCATCCGCCGCGATCTGGCGCGCCGGCTGACGATGAAATTCCTGCCCGACCTGCGCTTCGTCCTCGACACCCGCTTCGACGACGACGACCGCATCAACGCGCTGCTGTCCCGCGACGAGGTGCGCCGCGACCTTGCCGAGGACGAGGCGGACGAGACGGACGAGGCTTCCGACGACGCCCCCGGCGAGACCCCCGAAGACGCCCCCGAAGACGCCCCCGACGACGCCCCCGATCAGGGTGGACGCTAGGCGCATGGCACGACGCAGGAAGGCGGCCCGCAACCGCATCGACGGTTGGCTGGTGCTCGACAAGCCGGTCGGCATCACCTCCAACGAGGCGTTGACGCGGCTGAAGAAGATCCTCCACCCGGAGAAGGTCGGCCATGCCGGCACGCTCGACCCGCTCGCCTCCGGCCTGCTGCCGGTGGCCTTCGGTGAGGCGACCAAGACCGTGTCCTTCGCCATGGACGGGCGCAAGGTCTACCGCTTCACCGTCCGCTGGGGCGAGGCGACGGAGACCGACGACACCGAAGGGCCGGTCGTCGCGACCAGCGACGCGCGCCCGGCTGCGGCCGAGATCGCCGCGGTGCTGGCGGAGTTCACCGGCACGATCCTCCAGGTTCCGCCGAAATATTCGGCGATCAAGGTGGACGGCGCGCGCGCCTATGACCTTGCCCGCGGCGGCGAGGAGGTCGAGCTTGCGGCGCGCGAGATCGACATCCACCGGCTCGACCTTGTCGACTGCCCCGACCGCGACCACGCGGTGTTCGAGGCGGAATGCGGCAAGGGCACTTATGTGCGCGCGCTCGCCCGCGACATCGCGGAGCGGCTCGGCACCTGCGGCCATGTTGCCGCCTTGCGGCGCCTTGTCGTCGGTCCTTTCGACGAGGAGGACATGATTCCGCTGGAAACTCTGGAGGAGTTGGGGCAATGTGCGCCCGGCATGGGCCTGACCGAGGCCCATGCCGATTTCATTCTGCCTGTAGAGACCGCGCTGGACGACATCCCGGCGCTGGCCGTCAGCCGGCAGGATGCCGCCCGCCTCCGACGGGGGCAGGGCGTTTTGCTGCGCGGGCGGGATGCCCCGGCGTTTTCGGGCCTCGTGTCAGTGACCACTCAGGGAGAACTGGTGGCGATCGGCGAGATCGAGCGCGGGGAACTCTTGCCGCGGCGCGTCTTCAATCTCGCTCCGGACATGTCCGGGGCGGACATCGTTGAAAGGACATGACCGATGTCGATTACCGCTGAACGCAAGGCGGAACTGATCAAGGAATACGCGATCAAGGACGGGGATACGGGCTCTGCCGACGTGCAGGTCGCCATTCTTTCCGAGCGGATCGCCAACCTGACCGAACACTTCAAGAGCCATGGCAAGGACAACCATTCCCGCCGCGGCCTGCTGAAGATGGTGAGCCAGCGCCGGTCGCTTCTCGACTACCTGAAGAAGACCGACGAGGGCCGCTATCAGGACCTGATCAAGCGTCTCGGCCTGCGCCGCTAACCGGTACGGGCAACGCGGCGTCCGCAAGGGCGCCGCGTTCGCGCATCTGCCGCCGGACTGGCGGCGAAAGACGGTCATGGGGCAGGATAGCAGGCGGCTTGAACGCACCGGCATCGCGCCGGGCGGGCACGAGCCTCCTGCTGTCTTGCCCATGGCGCGTCGCTTGAATGGCGCAGCCGGCACGATGCCGTCTCCGCCTGCCCATGGGAGCAGCCCGGGCCGCATATGGATGCGGGCCGGGTGACCGAAATAGGATAACAACATGTTCGATATTCATCGCGTGGAAGTCGATTGGGGCGGACGCCCGCTGGTGCTGGAGACGGGCAAGATCGCCCGCCAGGCCGACGGCGCCGTGCTCGCCACCTATGGCGAGACCAAGGTGCTGGCCACCGTGGTCGCCGCCAAGGAGCCGAAGCCCGGCCAGGACTTCTTCCCGCTGACCGTGAACTACCAGGAAAAGGCCTTCGCCGCCGGCAAGATCCCGGGCGGCTTCTTCAAGCGCGAGGGCCGTCCGTCCGAGCACGAGACGCTGACCTCGCGCCTGATCGACCGGCCGATCCGCCCGCTCTTCGTCGACGGCTTCAAGTGCGACACCCAGGTGATCGCCACCGTCCTGTCGCATGACATGGAGAACGCGCCGGACATTCTGGCGATGGTCGCCGCGTCGGCCGCGCTGACGATCTCCGGCGTTCCCTTCATGGGCCCGATCGGCGGCGCCCGCGTCGGCATGATCAACGGCGAGTTCGTGCTCAATCCGCTGATCGACGACATGCCGGAATCCGCCCTCGACCTGATCGTCGCCGGCACCGGCGAGGCGGTTCTGATGGTGGAATCGGAGGCCAAGGAGCTCTCCGAGGACGACATGCTGAAGGCCGTGATGTTCGGCTTCAAGGGCTTCCAGCCGGTGATCGACGCGATCATCAAGCTGGCCGAGACCGCTGCCCGCGAGCCGCGCGATCTCAACCTGCCGGATCACTCGGCGCTTGCCGCCCGCATCAAGGAGCTGGCCGCCGGCGACCTGACGGCCGCCTATGCCATCCGCGAGAAGACCGAGCGCCGCAACGCCATCGACGCCGCCAAGGCCAAGACGGTCGAGACGCTGGCCGGCGAGGCCGGTGACGGCGGCATCGACAAGGTCGTCGTCGGCGGCCTGTTCAAGGACCTGGAGGCGGAGATCGTCCGCGGCGCCATCCTCGACAAGGGCGAGCGCATCGACGGCCGCGACCTGAAGACGGTCCGCCCGATCGTCTCGGAGGCCGGCATCCTGCCGCGCACCCATGGCTCGGCCCTGTTCACCCGCGGCGAGACCCAGGCGCTCGTCGTCGCGACGCTCGGCACCAACGACGACGAGCAGTTCGTCGACGCGCTGGAGGGGACCTACAAGTCCGCCTTCATGCTGCACTACAACTTCCCGCCCTACTCGGTCGGCGAGACCGGCCGCATGGGTTCGCCCGGCCGCCGCGAGATCGGCCATGGCAAGCTCGCCTGGCGCGCCGTGCGCCCGCTCCTGCCGGCGCATCACGAGTTCCCCTACACGCTGCGCGTCGTGTCCGAGGTCACCGAATCCAACGGCTCCTCGTCGATGGCGACCGTCTGCGGCACCTCGCTGGCCCTGATGGATGCCGGCGTGCCGCTGAAGGCGCCGGTGGCCGGCATCGCCATGGGTTTGATCAAGGAAGGCGACCGTTTCGCGGTGCTCTCCGACATTCTCGGCGATGAGGATCACCTCGGCGACATGGACTTCAAGGTGGCCGGCACCACCAACGGCATCACCTCGCTGCAGATGGACATCAAGATCGACGGCATCACCGAGGAGATCATGCGTGTCGCACTCGGCCAGGCGCGCGACGGCCGCATCCACATCCTCGGCGAGATGTCGCAGGCCCTGTCCGAGGCCCGCGCCGAGCTCGGCGAGCATGCCCCGCGCATCGAGGTGCTGAAGATCCCGGTCGACAAGATCCGTGAAGTCATCGGCTCCGGCGGCAAGGTCATCCGCGAGATCGTCGAGAAGACTGGCGCCAAGGTCAACATCGAGGACGACGGCACCGTCAAGGTCGCCTCGGCCGACGGCAAGGCGATCAAGGCGGCGATCAACTGGATCAACTCCATCGCCGCCGAGCCGGAAGTCGGCATGATCTACGAGGGCCGCGTCGTCAAGACCGTCGACTTCGGCGCCTTCGTCAACTTCTTCGGCGCCAAGGACGGCCTCGTCCACATCTCCCAGCTTGCCCCGCAGAAGGTCGCCAAGACCACCGACGTGGTCAAGGAAGGCGACAAGGTCTGGGTCAAGCTGATGGGCTTCGACGAGCGCGGCAAGGTCCGCCTGTCGATGAAGGTCGTCGACCAGGAGACCGGCAAGGAGCTCGCCGCGGAGGACTGAGCCTTCGCGGGCGGCTTTCGCCCGTCTCCACGACAAAGCGATACGGGCCGGACCTCGCGTCCGGCCCACCGCTCTCTGACAGATCACAGAAAGATCGCTGACAGACCCGCCGGTTTCGGCGGGTTTTGTTTTGCTCGGGCCTCACGAGCCGGAGGGTGCCTCCTTGCCGGCCGCCAGGCGGGCGAGGATCCCGGCGACCGTCATCGCCACGTCGCCCCCGGCCGCGACCCGCAGCCAGCCCGGATAGGCGATCTGCCGTTGGAGCTGCCGCGCCAGGATGTCGCCGGTCGCGTCGGAGGGGCCGCTGGTCCGGCGCTCGACCCGCTGCCGCAGGGTTTGCGGGTCGGCATCGAGCCACAGGCCGAGAAACGGCACGCCGGCCGCGGCTGCCGCCGCCGCGATCCCCGCCCGGTCGGCCGGCCGCTCGAACACCGCCTCGGCGATCGCCGCCCCGCCCTGGCGCAGGACCAGCGCGGCGCGCCGCTCCATCTCCCGGTAGACCCTGTCCGACACCTCCGCCCGATAGGCCTCGGCCGGCAGGCGCGTTTCGGCCGGCACCCCGTGCATCGCCTTGCGGATCCTGTCGCTCTCGATGATCCGCGCCCCCGGCGGCGCGCCGAGATGGGCGGCGAGCGCTTCCGTCACGGTGGTCTTGCCGGAGCCGCTGAGGCCGGCGATGGCGACACAGCGCGGCGGCTGCGGGTGCAGCAGCGCGCCCGCCAGCTCGAAATAGCCGCGCGCCGCCTCGGTGAGCCCTTCCGCCCCGCCGCCCTCCTCGATCTGGGTCGCGGTGACATGCGCCCGCACCGCCGCCCGCACCGCCATGAAGAAGGGCAGCAGGGCGAAGCCCTCGTCGTCGCCGGTCTCGTCGAGATACTGGTTCATGACGAGATTGGCGAGGTCGGCGAACCCGTGATGCCACAGGTCCATCAGCAGGAAGGCGAGGTCGTAGAGCACGTCGATGGTGGCGATGTCCTCGCTGAACTCGATACAGTCGAAGAGCTGCGGCGTGCCGTCGATCAGGCAGATGTTGCGCAGGTGCAGGTCGCCGTGGCAGCGCCGGACCCGGCCCTCCCGCGCGCGGGCGTCGAGCAGCTCGGCCTGGCCGGCCAGCGCCGCGCGGAAGGCTTGGGTGAGGGTCGCCGTCTCCGCCTCGCCGAAGACATGGCTGGTGGCGAAGCCCGCTTCGTTGATGTCGAGCACCCCGGCCATCAGGGCGGCGCCGCCGCGCCCCCGCGCCGCCGGCGTCTCGCGGTGGAAGCGGGCGATCATCCGCGCCGTCTCGCGCATCAGGGCCGGGGTCAGCCGGCCGGCGCGGGCCATCCGGTCCAGCAGGCAATCCTGGTCGAAGCGCGCCATCTCCACCACCGCGTCGACCAGCCGCCCGGCGCCGTCCAGCACCAGCCGGCCGTCGGCCTCCTCGGTGATCCGGCGACAGCCGAGGTAAAGTCCCGGCGCGGTCCTGGAATTCAGCTCCACTTCGGCGGCGCAGGCGGCGAGGCGCAACTCCGGCGTCGAGAAGTCGACATAGGGCAGCTTCACCGCCCGCTTCATCTTCCAGGCCCGCTCGCCGGCCAGCACCACATGCGAGATATGGGTCTCGATGACCTCGACCGGCCCCGGCATGTCGGCCAGCAGGGCCATCGCTGCGCTCTGGTCGTCGACGATCATCCGTTCCGCCTTTCGCCGTTGCCCGGCATCGCGATGCCAGAGGACCGCTGGGGCCCCCGCGCTCGCCCGCGCGTCCGGCACGATGGAGCAAAGCTCAGCCCGGCGTGATGAAAACTCAGCAGAACGGATCGGGCTTCTGTGGTCAAGTGTCCCGGCGGTCGCACCACGCGGGCGGACCGGAAGCACGAGCGAGGCAATGGAACCCACGACACTGGCGGCGCTCGCCATCTATGCCTTCGTGATGTCGATCACGCCGGGCCCCAACAACCTGATGCTGACGACCTCCGGCCTGATCTTCGGCATGGCGCGGACCTGGCCGCATATTCTCGGCATTCCCTTCGGCGTCGCGGTGCAGCTTTCCGCCGTCGGCGCCGGCCTTGGCGCGGTCTTCGCGCTCGAGCCGCGGCTGCAGGTCGCCTTGAAGCTGGTCGGCACCCTGTATCTGCTCTGGCTGGCGGCCAAGCTCTGGCGCGCGGCCGAACTCAGCGATGCCTCGATGGCCGCGCCCATCAGCTTCTTCCAGGCCGCCGCCTTTCAGTTCGTCAATCCCAAGGCCTGGCTGATCGCCGTCACCGTCATCGCCGCCTTCGTCGCGCCGGGCGAGGGCTATGTCGGGCGGCTGGCGCTGGTGTGTCTTGTCTTCGCGGTGGTCGGCATTCCCTGCATGTCGGTCTGGGCGGCGTTCGGGGCGGGCCTGCGCAAGGTGCTGCGCGATCCCCGCAAGCTGCTCATGGTCAACCGGACGATGGCCGGCCTCGCCGCGCTGACCGCCGGCCTGTTCTGGCTGTGAGCGCTGTCATGGAGGTGGTCGAAGCGGACGCGGACACGGTCTATACTTGGGGCGACGCCTGCCTCGGCTGGCGCCTGCTGGAGCTGGACGGGCTGCAATTGCGTCAGGAACGGATGCCGCCGGGAGCGCGGGAAGAGCCGCATGAGCATCGCCGCGCCCGCCAGGTGTTCTATGTGCTGGAGGGAGAAATGACCCTGGTCACGCCGCAGGCGGTGCTGCGCGCCGGCCCGCGCCAGGGGCTGCATGTGCCGCCCGGACAGCCGCACTGGGTCCGCAACGACGGCGCGGCCGACCTGGTTTTCCTCCTCGTCTCGGCGCCCTCGACCGCCGGCGACCGGCTGCCGGTCGACCCTGCCGGCTGGCCGGTGCCCACGCTCCCCTCGCATCCGCAAACGGCAGAAGGTGACAGCCGATGACCCCGATCGTTCGACCCGAAAACCTGTCGCTGCAGACCCAGCGCCATGGCGAGAGCTTCGAGGCGCGCATGGCCTCGATCGCCGCCCCGTTCGGCGCCCGCCGGCTCGGCGCCCGCTATGTGGAAGTGCCGGCCGGCAAGCGGGCCTGGCCGTACCATTGCCACCACGCCAATGACGAGATGTTCGTGATTCTCTCCGGCACCGGCCGGCTGCGCTATGGCGGGGGGGGGCATGCGCTGCGCGCCGGCGATGTCGTCGTCTGCCCGGCCGGCGGGCCGGCCACCGCGCATCAGTTGATCGCCGATGACGACGGACCGCTGCGCTATCTCGCCGTCAGCAGCATGCATGAGCCGGACGTGATGGAATATCCCGACAGCGGCAAGCTGGTCGCCTTCGCCGGGGCGGCGCCGGGCGGCGACAAGGCGGCCCGGCGGCTGGAGGTCGTGCTGCGCCGGGACGCCGTCGTCGACTACTGGGCCGGAGAAGGGGAGGCAGAAGGAGAGGCGGAGGCAGAGGCGGAAAGAGGCGAGGGTGGCTGACCGGCAGCCTCGGCCAGCAGCCAGCTCCGCAGGTTGCGGATGCGCCGGTCGCGCTGCAGCGCCGGCGGATAGCACAGATGGTAGCCGGCATCGGCGGCGAGCGTGTGGTCGAACAGCCGGGCGAGGCGTCCGGCGGCCATGTCCTGGCCGGCGATCTCCAGGCCCGCCAGCGTCACGCCGGCCCCGTCGATCGCCGCCTTCAGCCCGAGCCCGGACGAATCGACCAGCGTCACCGCCGCCGGGCGCAGCGGCCCGCCCGGCAGTCCGGCGTTCCAGCGCTCGAACGCCTCGCGCCGGTTCTGCGACAGGAACAGGATGCTGCGGCCGATCTGCCGCCGGGCGCTCTCCTCGTCCGGCCGGACAAGGCCGGGGGCGCCGAGCAGGCCGAGGCTCTCCTCGAACAGCAGGTCCGAGATCACCCCCGGCCAGGAGCCGCGCCCGTGGCGGACGGCGGCGTCGGCGGCGCCCGCCGGCAGGTCGACGCTGGCCTGGCCGGTCGAAATCAGCAGCTCGAAGCCGGCCCGCGCGAAGGGATAGCGCGTCAGGCGCGGCGACAGCCAGTGCGCCGCGAAGGTCGGCAGCATCGACAGCCGCAGCGGCCCGAGCTTGCGCTCGCTCTTCAGCAGCCCCACCGCCTCGGCGATGCGGCCGAAGCCGGCGGTGAGTTCGGGCGACAGCGCCTGGCCGGTCTCGGTCAGTTCCAGCCGCGGCCCGACCCGGCGCATCAGCTCGACCCCCAGCACCGTTTCCAGCGCCCGCAACTGATGGCTGATGGCGGAGGGCGTCACGCCGATCTCCCCCGCCGCCGCCTTGATCGACAGATGCCGTGCCGCCGCCTCGAAGGCGCGCAGCGCCGTGAGCGGCGCGGCAAGCCGCATCGCCCTCTCTGTCGCTGTCCTGTCTGCTGTTGTCCTGTCCACCGGGCGCGGCGGGACCAGGGTCGGGGCGGCAAAGGCGGAGTGCGCGTCCTGGCGCATGGCGGTGGTCCGGTCGGCTGCGGGGGAAAGCGGGACTTTCATGACGGGCCATGCTATGGGCTGTGACACTTCGTTAAAACAGCAAAAGTGTCACGTTACACTCCGGGAGTTCGCATGCGCCTGCAATCGCCCTGGCACCCGCGTCTGGCCGAGATCGACGGCTCGCCCGCCGAACGGCTCGATGCCGCCCTGTCGCAGGACATCCTGTCCGGGGCTCTGCCGGTCGGCGCCCGCCTGCCGGCGCAGCGCGATCTCGCCTGGCGCCTCGGCATCGGTCTCGGCACGGTGACCAAGGCCTATGCCATGCTGGAGCGGCGCGGGCTGCTGCGCTCCGAGCGCGGCGCCGGAACCTTCGTCGCCGCGACGGCGGCGCGGCATGGCGACTTCATCGACCTGTCGCGCAACGTGCCGCCGTCGGCCGTCGGCGAGAGGCTGCCGGGGCGCACCCTTGCGGCGCTGGCAAGGCGCATCGATGCCGAGATGCTCAGCACCTATCCGCCGGTCGCCGGCCATCCCCGCTTCCGCAACGAGCTGGCCCGCTGGTTCCGCCGCCTCGGCATGGAGGCCGATCCCGCCTGCCTGCTTCTGACCGGCGGCGCCCAGCATGCGCTGGCCGTCGCCCTCACCACCGTCTGCGGTCCCGGCGGCACGCTGGTGGTGGAGGCGCAGACCTATCCCGGCGTGCTGGCGCTCGCCAGGCATCTCGGCCTGCGCGTCGTCGGCGTCGCCATGGACGGGCAGGGCATGCGGCCAGAGGCTCTCGATGAGGCTCTCGACGAGGCGCTGGGGCGGGCTCTGAAGGACGCGGGGGGAGGCGGCACCGCCGTCTATCTGACGCCGACCATGCAGAACCCGACCACCGGCTCGATGGACCGGGGCCGCCGCGACGCGATCGTCGCGCTGTGCCGCGCCCGCGACGTCATGCTGATCGAGGACGATGTCTACCGGCTGGTGCCGGAGCCGGACTTTCCCCCGCTCGCCAGCCTCGCCCCCGAGCGGGTCTTCTATGTCAACAGCCTGTCGAAGACGCTCAACCCGGCGCTGCGCATCGGCGGGCTGGTGGTGCCGCCGGCCTGGTTCGAGCGGGCGGAGGCGGCGCTCCATGCCAGCGGCCTGATGATCTCGCCGCTCGGCTGCGCGGTGATGGAGCAATGGGTGCTGGACGGCACGGCGGAGGCGATCGGCGCGGCAATCCGCGAGGAGGCGCGGCGCCGCCGGGCGCTGGCTTCCGCGATCCTCGGCCCGGCCCTGCGCGAGGCCCGCCATGTCGGCTATCATGTCTGGCTGCCGCTCGCCCCGCCGCTGGCGGCGGCGCTGGAGGTGGCGGCGCGGGCGCTCGGGGTTCTGGTCACCCCGCCCGAGTCCACTCGGGCCGCCTCAACCCTCATCGCGCCGGATCCGGCCGCCTCCGGCGTGCGCCTGTGCATCGGCGGTCCGGCGCCGGACGATCTGGAGGCGGCCCTGCGCGCCATTGCCGGCCTTCTCGGCAATCTCGGCGCACCCGCGCCCGCCCGCCCCGTCCTTGCCTGAGCGCCTTGTCAGCCGAGCAGCGCGTCGAGCGTCTCGCCGAGCAGGCGCACCATCTCGGCCAGTTCCGCGCCCGTTGCCGTATAGGGCGGGGCGAGCAGCACATGGTCGCCCGCCTCCCCGTCCACCGTGCCGGCGCCGGGATAGCACAACAGCCCGCGCGCCTGCGCCTCGCGCTTGATTGTAGCGGCAAGCTGCCGCTCGGGCGCGAAGGGGGCCTTGCTGTCGCGGTCGGCGACCAGTTCCAGCGCGAAGAAGAAGCCGCGCCCGCGAATGTCGCCGACATGCGGATGCTGGCCGAAGCGCGCCTCCAGCAGCGCCCGCACTAGCCGCTCCTCGGCCTGGACCTTCTCCACCAGCTTCTCGCGGCGGATGATCTTCTGCGTCGCCAGCGCCCCGGCACAGGCGACCGGGTGGCCGACGAACGTATGCCCGTGCTGGAACGCGCCCGACCCGTCCGCGAAAGCGGCATGGACATGCCCGCCGACCAGCACCGCGCCGAGCGGCAGGAAGCCCGCCCCCAGCCCCTTGGCGACCGTCATCAGGTCCGGGGCGATGCCTTCGGCAAGACAGGCATGCAAGGAGCCGGTGCGGCCCATGCCGCACATCACCTCGTCGAGGATCAGCAACACCCCGTGCCGGTCGCAGATCTCGCGGATCCGGCGGAAATAGCCGGGCGCCGGCGGCACCGCGCCGAGCGTTGCCCCCGACACGGTCTCGGCGATGAAGGCGGAGACGGTGCCCGGCCCCAGCTCCAGGATCTTCGCCTCCAGCTCGTCGGCGGCGCGCAACCCATAGTCTTCCGCGCTCTCGCCCTCCTGCCGGCCGCGATAGGCATGGCAGGGCGAGATGTGATGCATGTCGATGAGGAGGTCGGCATAGGCGGCGCGGCGCGCCCGGTTGCCCCCCGCCGACAGGGCGCCGAGCGTGTTGCCGTGATAGCTCTGCCAGCGGCTGATCACATGCCGGCGCGCCGGCTCGCCGCGCTCGCGGTGATACTGATGCGCCATCTTCAGCGCGCATTCCACCGCCTCCGAGCCGCTCAGCACGAAATAGACCTTGTCGAGCCCGCGCGGCGCCCCCTCGACCAGCAGGTCGGCCAGCTCTTCCGCCGGTTCGCTGGTGAAGAAGCCGCTATGGGCATAGGCGAGGCGCCCGGCCTGCGCGGCGATGGCCTCCGCCACTTCCTGCTGGCTGTGGCCGAGGCAGGAGACGGCAGCGCCGCCGCAGGCGTCGAGATAGCGCCGCCCGTCGCTCCCCAGGATGTAGCTGCCCTCGCCGGCGACGGCGAGCGGCGGGGTGGCGCGGGCGGATCGGTGGAAGACGTGGCTCATCGCGGGACCTTTGCGGAAAGCGGCAGGCGGGCAGGCGGCAGGCGGAAAGCGGCAGGCGGATCGGCCGGGGCGATGCGGCCGTCGATTGACAGCGGTCCGGATTCGCCCCTAGGATCATCCGCATAGTGAACACAAATCCGCTAAACGGACAAGCCTGTGGCGCGACAGCCCCGATTTTCTCCCGATCCCCTCCACCCGACCAGAAAGAGAGCGTGATGCGGCGTCTGGCGATTGCGCGGCTGTGGCATGAGGCCAATGCCTTTTCCCCCGTTCCCACCGGCCTTGAGAGCTTTCGCCGGCGCGAGTGGCAGGCGGGGCCGCAAGCGCGCGCGGCCTATCGCGGCACGGCGACGGAGATGGGCGGGACGGTCGCCTTTCTCGACGCCCGGCCGGACTGGCAGGGCGTGTTCCTGCGCTGCACCTCGGCCCCGCCCGGCGGCTTTGTCGAGCAGGCAGCGCTCGATGCCATCCATGACGAGATCGTCGCGGGCCTTGCCCGCGAGATGGCGCAGGCGCCGCTCGATGCGGTCTATGTCTCGCTGCACGGCGCCCTTGCCGGCACGCGCGACCCTGGCCCCGACCGCACGCTGCTTGCCCGCATCCGCGCCGCGATCGGCCCCCTTGTGCCGCTCGCCGTCAGTTTCGACCTGCATGCCTGCCTCGATCCGCGCAGCGCCGAAAGCGCCGACATCGTCGTCGGCTACAAGACCTATCCCCATGTCGACATGGTTGAGACGGCGGAAAAGGCCCTCGGCCTCCTTGAGCGGATGGTGCAGGGCGAGCGCTTCCGCTCGCTGATCCTGCCGGTGCCGATGCTGCCGCCCAGCCATTCCATGCGCACCGACGGCGAGCCGATGGGCGGGCTCGTCCGCCTGGCGGCCGAGCGCGAGGCGGAGGCCGGCCTTGCCGATGTCACCGTCTTCGGCGGCTTCGCCTATGCCGACACGCCCTGGACCTCGGCCGCCATCACCGTCTGCCACCGCGACGAGGACGATGGCGAGGGCGAGGGGGCCGGGGAGGGCGCCCGCGCCAGCGCCCGTGCCGTGGCGCAAGGGATGGCGGACGCGCTGCTGCGCTGCCATGGCGCCTTCCTGCCCGATCTGCCGGGAGCCGCCGAAGGCCTGGCGCGCGCCACTCGCCTGCTGGAGACCG
The DNA here is from genome assembly GCF_900185725.1 of Stappia sp. TSB10P1A. Taxonomy (GTDB): domain Bacteria; phylum Pseudomonadota; class Alphaproteobacteria; order Rhizobiales; family Stappiaceae; genus Stappia. Next base: position 71,074 of record NZ_FYAU01000029.1, read on the forward strand.
GCACCCGCTGGCCGGTCGCGGTCTTGGAAAATTCCGACAATCCGCTGTCGGGCGGCGCCGGCGACACGCCGGGCCTGTTCCGCGCCCTTGTCGAGGCGGCGCCGCCCTGGCCGGCGCTGTTCGCCAGCTTCTGCGATCCCGATCTCGTCGCCCGCGCCCATGAGCTGGGCGCCGGTGCCCGGCTGGAGGCCGCTCTCGGCGGGCGGCTCGGCACGGCCTTCGGCCCGCCGGTGCCGTTTTCGGGCGAGATCGTCCGCCTCACCGACGGGCGCTTCGTCAACACCGGGCCGATGGAGCGCGGCCGGCCGGAGGCGGTCGGCCGCACCGTGCTGCTGCGCGCCGGCAATGTGTCGGTGGTGGTCGCCGAGACCGCCCAGAGCGTCAACGATCCGGCCTGGGCCGCCCTGCACGGCATCGACCTTGGAGAGGTCGCCCTGTTCTGCACCAAGGCCAAGAACCATTTCCGCGCCGCCTTCGGCACGTTTTGCGGCGCCATCATCGATGTCGACACGCCCGGCCCGGCCCCGGCGGATCTGACCAGCCTGCCCTATCGCCATGTGCCGGCGAGCTTCCTCCGCCCCGACGCCCCACCTGAGTGCTGGATCCTGTCATGAGTGCTTCGTCTTCCTTCGACGCCGTCATCATCGGCGGCGGCCATAACGGTCTCACCTGCGCCGGCTATCTTGCCCGCGCCGGCCTGCGGGTCGCGGTGGTCGAGCGCCGCGCCATCGTCGGCGGCGCCTGCGTCACCGAGGAGTTCCATCCCGGTTTCCGCAATTCCTCCTGCGCCTATCTGGTCGGCCTGCTGGCGCCGGAGGTGATCGCCGATCTGGAGCTGCACCGGCACGGGCTGGAGATCCTGGAGCGCGAGGGCGGCACCTTGAGCGTGCTGCCCGACGGGCGGTCCATCGAGCTGCTCGGCGACAAGGCGGCGGTGATGCAGCAACTGGCTGCCGAAAGTCCGTCCGACGCCAAGGCCTATGCGGAGCTTTCCGCCCTGCTCGACGTCTCGGCGACGGTGATGCGGGCGATCGCCCGCGAGCGGCCGCCGGAACTGACCGGCGGCTGGGGCGAACTGCTGCAGAGCGGCCGGGTCGGCTGGCACCTGCGGCACTTCAGCCGCGAGCAGCGCGCCGGCTTTGCCGACCTGATGCTGAAGAGCCTTGCCGATTTCCTGAACGAGCGGTTCGACAGCGAGGCGTTCAAGGGCATCTACGGCTTCAAGGGGCTGGTCGGCAACATGGTCAGCCCCTCGGCACTCGGCTCGGCCTATGTGCTGCTCCACCACGTCTTCGGCGAGGTCAACGGCAAGCGCGGCAAGTGGGGCCAGCCGCGCGGCGGCATGGGCGGCATCACACAGGCGATGCAGAAGTCGCTGGAAGCGCGCGGCGGCGTCGTCCATCTGGGGCGCGGCGTGCGCGAGGTGATCGTCGAGAAGGGCCGCGCCGCCGGCGTCGCGCTGGACGACGGCACCGTGCTGCGCGCGCGCATCCTTGCCTCCAGCGTCAATCCGCGCCTGCTGTTCCTGAAGATGCTGGACAGCAGCCTGCTCGACAGCGCCTTCCTGCGCCGGCTGCGCAACTGGCGCTGCCGCTCGGGCACCTTCCGCATGAATGTCGCGCTCTCCGAACTGCCGGACTTCATCGCCCGCCCGGGGCGCGAGATGCAGCGCCACCATGCCGGCACCATCGCCATCGCCCCCTCGCTCGGCTATCTGGAGACCGCCTATGACGAGGCCCGCCATCGCGGCTGGTCGCGCCGGCCGGTCGTCTCCATGTGCATCCCGACCGCCGTCGAGCCGGAACTGGCGCCGAAGGGGCAGCACATTGCCGGCCTGTTCTGCCAGCATTTCAACCCGGACCTGCCCGAGGGCGCCTCCTGGGACGATCACCGCGACGAGGTGGCGAAGCTGGTGATCGATACGATCGGCGACTATGCACCGAATTTCCCCGCCTCGGTGCTCGGCTACAGCGCGCTGACACCGCTCGATCTGGAGACCGAATACGGCCTTGTCGGCGGCGACATCTTCCATGGCGAGATGCATCTCGACCAGTTGTTCAGCCTGCGCCCGGCCGCCGGCCATGCCGCCTATACCAGCCCGGTCAAGGGCCTGTTCCAATGCGGCTCCGGCACCCATCCCGGCGGCGGCGTCACCGGCCTGCCGGGGCGCAACGCGGCGCGGGAGATCCTCAAGCGGCGCCGGGAGTTCGTCTAGCGAACACTCGTGCGTCATGCTAACGAGGGTCGCACGGGATGATTCTTGGAAAGGGCCGCCATGGCGCAGGACGATGTCGAGGACCTTGCGGACGCGCAGGCGGACACCAGCTCCGATTTCGTGCGCTCGCTGGCCCGCGGCCTTGCCGTCATCAAGGCGTTCGACCGCTTCACCCCGGCGATGACCCTGAGCGAGGTGGCGCGCAAGACCGGCCTGCCGCGCGCTGCCGCCGGCCGCTTCCTGAAGACGCTGGTGACGCTCGAATATGCCAGCTTCGACGGGCGCGACTATCGCCTGCGGCCGCGGGTGCTGGAGCTGGGCATGGCCTATTTCAGCTCCTTCTCCTTCATCGAGATCGCCAATCCGATCCTCGAGGCGGCGGCCAAGCAGGCCGAGGAGCCGTGCTCCATGGGCGTGCTCGACGGCGCCGAGGTGGTCTATGTCGCCCGCCACACCGCCAACCGGATGATGTCGATCAGCATCGCGCTGGGCAACCGCTACCCGGCCACCTCCACCTCGCTCGGCCGGGTGCTGCTTGGCGGCCTGCCCGATGCCGAGCTCGACGCGCTGCTTGCCCGCTCTGAGATCCGCCAGGTCACGCCGCTCACCGTCACCGACCGCCATGCGCTGCGCGAAATGATCCTCAAGGGCCGCTCCGACGGCTACTGCACCGCCGAGGGCCAGCTCGAGGTCGGTATCCGCTCCATCGCCGTGCCGGTGCGCGGGCGCGACGGACGCGTCATCGCGGCGATCAACATGGGCGTGCCGGCGACCCGCCACACCATGGAAAGCCTTGTCTCGCAGCTCCTGCCGGTGCTGCGCTCGGCCGCTTCCGAGATCGAATTCGCGATCCGCTCGCGGCCCTGAGCCGCGCGTCCCCCATCTTTCCCCGTCCTGTCGTTTCCCGCTAGCCCGCGCCGTCGGCGCGCGCGCCTGCCTTTGCGCATCTGCCTGCCCGCCTCTGCCCGCCCCTGCGCGCCTGCCCGTGTTCGCCTGTCTGTGTTCGCCTGCCGCCCGTTTGTTCGGGCGCTTGACAGCCTCGCTATTCCTTCCTAACGTGTGCGCACAGTGAACGCATGACCGCCAAGCGAACAAAACGGATCGCAAGGCGGTCGCACCGGGAGGGCTGCATGACCGACGGGACGCCGATCGTCGTTGACGACCTGCACAAGCGCTTCAACCAGTTGGAGGTGCTGAAGGGCATTTCGCTGCGGGCGGAAAAGGGCGACGTCATCTCGATCATCGGCGCGAGCGGCTCGGGCAAGAGCACCTTCCTGCGCTGCATCAACCTTTTGGAGCGCTATGACAGCGGCTCGATCCGCGTCTTCGGCGAGGAGCTGAAGGTCGGGCCGAAGGGTCGCGTCGACAACCGCCAGGCGGACCGGGTCCGCCGCCGCGTCGGCATGGTGTTCCAGGACTTCAACCTGTGGAGCCACCGCACCATCCTGGAAAACCTCATCGAGGGCCCGGTGCATGTGCTCGGCCGGCCGCGCGCCGAGGCGGTGGAGCAGGCGGAAGCCCTGCTCGACAAGGTCGGCATCCACGACAAGCGCGGCCATTACCCTGCGCATCTGTCCGGCGGCCAGCAGCAGCGCGCGGCCATCGCCCGCGCCCTTGCCATGGACCCGGACGTGCTGCTGTTCGACGAGCCCACCTCGGCGCTCGATCCCGAACTCGTCGGCGAGGTGCTGCGCGTCATGCGCGCGCTCGCCGAGGAGCACCGGACGATGATCATCGTCACCCATGAGATGCGCTTCGCGCGCGACGTCTCCTCGAAGGTCGTGTTCCTGCACCAGGGCCGCGTCGAGGAGGAGGGAACCCCGGCACAGGTCTTCGGCGATCCCGCCTCCGACCGCTGCCGGCAATTCGTCCGGCAGTCCTTCGAGGCCGCCTGACCCGCATCCACGGCCGCCCCATCGACCGACCAACCAGAGGAAGAACAAGACAATGACAACGCTGCGCATGAAATTCGCCACGCTGCTCGCCGCCTGCGGCCTCGGCCTTGCCGCTTCGGCGGCGCAGGCCCAAACCCAGACCCAGACGCTGCGCATCGCCACCGAGGGCGCCTATCCCCCGTTCAACTTCGTCGACGCCAAGGGCGAGCTGCAGGGCTTCGATGTGGAGATCGCCAAGGCGCTCTGCACTGAGATGAAGGTCGAATGCACCATCTCGGCCCAGGCCTGGGACGGCATCATTCCCGGCCTCAATGCCGGCCAGTACGACGCCATCGTCGCCAGCATGTCGATCACCCCGGCGCGGCTCGAGGCGGTGAACTTCACCAAGCCCTATTACCAGGCCGGCGCCGTGCTGGTCGCCCCCAAGGCTTCCGACCTTGCCCCGACCGCCGAGAGCCTTGCCGGCAAGTCGCTCGGCGTGCAGCGCGCCAGCACCTATGCCGCGCTGATCGACGCCCGCTTCCCGAAAGCCGACGTGCGCCTCTACGACAAGGTCGAGAACCACAATCTCGACCTCGTCACCGGGCGCATCGACGGGGTCGTCGCGCAGCGCATCGCCATGTCGAAGTGGCTGGAGTCCGACGACGGCGCCGCCTTCGAGATCAAGGGCGAGGCGATGCTCGACCCTGAGATCCTCGGCCTCGGCGCCGGCATCGCCGTGCGCAAGGACGACACCGACCTGCTCGCCCGGCTCGACGCGGCGCTCGCCACCATCAAGGCGAACGGCGTCTATGACGAGATCAACGACCGCTTCTTCCCCTTCAGCATGAAGCCGGCCGACTGATCGCAGTCGCGACGTCGCGGCGCGGCCGGGCCCGGACCCCGGCCGCGTCTTCCGCTTTTCCAGCCAATCGCAGGACCCCGCCCGATGCCCGACTTGCAAGGCTTCGGCCCGATGCTGGCCGTCGGCACGCTGATGACCGTCCAGGTCGCCCTTCTCAGCACGCTCTTCGGCATTCTCATCGGCATCGCCGTCGCCATGATGAAACTGTCGTCGAGCCGCACGGCCCGCATCGCCGGCGATGTCTACACCACCATCGTGCGCGGCGTGCCGGCCCTGGTGCTGATCCTGCTGATCTATTTCGGCGGCGTGCGCGCGGTGAACGGCCTTGCCCGCTGGCTCGGCCATAGCGAGCATGTCGACATCAACGCCTTCGTCGCCGGCGTCTTCGCCCTGTCGCTGGCCTTCGGCGCCTATGCGACCGAGGTCTTTCGCGGCGCCTTCCAGGCGATCCCCAAGGGCCAGATCGAGGCGGCGCGCGCGCTCGGCATGGGCCGCTGGCTGACCTTCCGCCGGGTGTCGCTGCCGCAGGTCTGGCGCATCGCGCTGCCTGGTCTCGGCAACATCTTCCTCGTCATCCTCAAGGAGACGGCGCTCGTCTCCGTCATCGGCCTGGAGGAGCTGATGCGCAAGACCGAATACGCGGTCGGCTTCACCCGCCAGCCCTTCACCTTCTTCCTCGCGGCGGCCTTCATCTATCTCGCGCTGACCATCGTCAGCATGCTCGCCATCCAGGTGCTGGAGCGCCGGGCCTCGCGCGGCCTCGAACCGGCGGGTGCGGCATGAACCTCCAGGTGATGATCGACGCTCTGCCCGCGCTGCTTGGCGGCGCCGGCCTGACGCTGCGGCTGGTCGGCCTTGCGCTTGTCGCCGGCTTCGTCATGGCGCTTGGCGTGGCGCTCGCCCGCCTTGCGCGCAGCCCGTTCGCGTGGATGCCGGCCTATGGCTTCGTCTTCTTCTTCCGCGGCACGCCGCTCCTGGTGCAGATCTTCCTCGTCTATTACGGCCTGTCGCAATTCGCCGCCGTGCGCGCCAGCCCGTTCTGGGTGGTCCTGCGCGAGCCGTTCTGGTGCGCGCTGATCGCCTTCTCGCTGAACACCGCCGCCTATACGGCGGAGATCGTCCGCGGCGCCGTCCAGGCGGTGCCGCGCGGCCAGGTCGAGGCGGCGAAGGCCATCGGCATGTCGCGGCTGACCCGGATGCGCCGCATCGTCCTGCCGCAGGCGCTGCGCATCGGCCTGCCGGCCTATGGCAACGAGGTGATCCTCCTGATCAAGGCGAGTTCGCTCGCCAGCACCGTCACCCTGCTCGACCTCACCGGCGTCGCCCGCACCATCAGTTCGGTCAACTACATGCCGGTCGAGCTGCTCTCCATGGCCGCGCTGATCTACCTGACGATGACCTTCATCGTCACCCGCGCCTTCAAGCTGGCCGAGCATCTTCTGTCCGGCGACCGCCGCCAGCCGCCCTCCCTTGCGGCCCGCCCCGGTCCCGGTTCCGGCGCCGTCTCCCCTGGTGAAGCGAAATGACCCTGTCCCCCACGCCCGTCGCTGCCCCCACTCACGTCAAAGACTGGCACGCCGCCGCCCGCGACCTGTCGCCGGAGGCTGAGGCCTTCATCGACGGCCGCTACCGCCCGGCGCGCTCCGGCGCCACCTTCGCCACCCTCAACCCGGCGACGGGCCGCATCCTCGCCGATGTCGCCGCCTGCGGCGAAGCCGATGCGGACGCGGCGGTCGCGGCCGCCATCCGCGCCTTCGAGACGGGAAGCTGGTCGCGGGCCGCCCCGGCGGCGCGCAAGGCGGTGCTGCTGCGCCTTGCCGACCTCATCGAGGCGGATGCGGACGCCTTCGCGCTCCTTGAAACGCTCGACATGGGCAAGCCGATCCGCGACAGCCTGGCGATCGACGTGCCGGCGGCGGTGCGCTGCCTGCGCTGGTTCGCGGAAGCGGCCGACAAGCTCTATGACGAGATCGCTCCGACCCGGGGCGACGTGCTCGCCATGATCCGCCGCGTGCCGGTCGGGGTGGTCGCCGCCATCGTCCCCTGGAACTTCCCGCTGGTCACGGCGATGACCAAGATCGCCCCGGCGCTCGCCGCCGGCAACAGCGTGGTGTTGAAGCCGTCCGAACTGTCGCCGCTCTCGGCCCTGCGGCTCGGCCGCCTCGCCGCCGAGGCCGGCCTTCCCGACGGCGTCTTCAACGTGCTGCCGGGCATCGGCGCGGAGGCCGGCCGCGCGCTTGCCCTGCATGACGGCGTCGCCTCGCTCGCCTTCACCGGCTCCACCGCCGTCGGCAAGCTGCTGATGACCTATGCCGGCCGGTCCAACATGAAGAAGGTGGGCCTCGAATGCGGCGGCAAGTCCGCCAATATCGTGCTTGCCGACTGCCCGGACCTCGACCGGGCGGTGCAGGCTGCCGCCATGGGCGTCTTCCAGAACCAGGGCCAGATCTGCAATGCCGGCACCCGGCTGATCCTCGAGCGCCCCATCCGCGACGAATTCCTGGAAAAGCTGGTGGCGCTGGTGCGGACCTTCGAGCCGGGCGATCCCCTGCTGCCGGAGACCCGCTTCGGCGCGCTGGTGTCTGCGGCCCATGCCGAGCGGGTGCGCGGCTATATCGCCAAGGGGCTTGCGGACGGCGCGACCCGCCTCACCGGCGAGGGGCCGCCCGCCGCCGGCCTTGTGCCGGAAACCTGCGTCCGCCCCACCGTCTTTGCCGATGTCGACAACAGCATGGCCATCGCCCGCGAGGAGATCTTCGGTCCCGTCCTCTCGGTTTTCGATGCCGGCAGCCTCGACGAGGCCGTCGCCATCGCCAATGACAGTCCTTACGGGCTGGCGGCGGCGGTGTGGACCGGCAGCCTTGCCCGGGCGCTGGAGGCCGAGCGCCGCTTGGACACCGGCTTCGTCTGGATCAACACCCTGCGCGTCGGCGACATCACCGTCCCCTTCGGCGGGGTGAAGGCCTCGGGCAGCGGCCGCGACAAGTCCTTCCACGCCTTCGACAGCGTCACCCATCGCAAGAGCGTCTGGGTCGACCTCTCGGCAAGTTCGTGAGCGCCATGGCAAAGCGCGTCCTCGTCGGTGCGATCCTGCACGAGACCAACACGTTCAACGTGGTGCCGACCCGGCTCGCCGATTTCGCCGGCCGCTATCTCGTCTTCGGCGAGGCGGAGGCCCGCGCCCGGCTCGCCGGCACCGGCACGGAGGTCGGCGGCTTCCTGGAGGCCGCCGCCGCCCATGGCTGGGAGATCGTGCTGCCCGTTGCCGCCGCCTGCGGTCCCTCCGGCCCGCTCGCCGCCGCCGACTGGGCCGCCCTAAAGGACGCGATGCTCTCGGCAAGAGGGAGCTTCGACGGGGTGCTGCTCGCCCTGCACGGGGCGATGGTCAGCGAAGACTGCCTCGACCCGGAGGGCGAGCTGCTTGCCGCCCTGCGCGCCCGCCATGGCGAGCGGGTGCCCATCGTCGCGACGCTCGACATGCACGCCAATGTCTCGCCCCGCATGGTCGCCGCCGCCGATGCCTTATTCCCTTATCGCACCTATCCCCATGTCGATCATTTCGACTGCGCGGTGGAGGCCGCCGACGCGCTGGCGCGGCTGATGCAAGCGGCCGACAGGGATGAAGCCGACAGGGGCGGAGCCGGCAGCGGCCGGCTCACCCGCGCCGTGCTCGCCCGCCCGCCGATGATCGATGCCGCCGACCATGGCCGCACCGGCCCGCCGGGGCCGATGAACGCGCTGCTCGCCCATGCCGCCGCCCTTGCCGCGCGGCCAGGCGTCGTCTCGGCCGGGCTCACCATCGGCTTTCCCTGGGCCGATGTGCCCGATGCCGGGCCGGCCGCGATGGTGTCGGTGATGGCGGACGCGGCGGTCGACCCGCGCGCGCTGGCGCTCGACCTCGGCGAAAGGCTCTGGGACAGCCGCACGGAAACGCAGCTCGACTTTGCCGGCACCGAGACCGCGATCGCCGCCGCGCGCGCGCCGGGCGGCGACCCCCGGCCGCTGGTGCTGGCCGATTTCGCCGACAATCCGGCCGGCGGGGCCTATGGCGATTCGCCCAACCTGCTGCGCGCCATGCTGGAGGCGGGGCTGGACAACGCCGCTTTCGCGACGATCTGCGATCCCGCCGCCGTCACCCTTGCCGGCGAGGCGGGGGAGGGCGCCATGCTCGACCTGGCGCTGGGCGGCCGCCTTGCGCCGCACATCCCCCCGCCGCTGGCGCTCAGGGCCCGCGTCCTGCGGCTGCATCCCGGCACCTTCCGCTGCGAAGGTCCGGTGCTGCGCGGGCTCTCCGTCGACATGGGGCCGATGGCCTTGCTGGAGGCGGCGGGCCTTCGTATCGTCGTCGCCAGCCGGGCGCTCTCCGTCACCGATCTCAACCTGTTCCGCGCGCTCGGCATCGAGCCCGCCACGCTCTCCGTCATCGGCCTGAAGAGCCGCAACCATCTGCGCGCCGCCTTCGGGCCGATTGCCCGCGACATTCTGCTGGTCGATGCCGGCGGCATCGCCACCATGCGCTTGTCGCAGATCCCCTATAGTCGGATCAGACGGCCGCTCTGGCCGCTCGATCCCGTCGAGCACTTCTCCAACCTGGACGCTATCCATGTCTTCGACACCCAATCCGGACCTGAGGAACGATCCCTCCCCGTCGACGGCCACGCTCAAGGCCGCTGACCTTGCCCATCACCTGCATCCCTTCACCGACCATGGCGAACTGGCCGGCGAGGGCGGCGCGCGGGTCATCGTCTCGGCCAAGGGCTGCTACCTGACCGACAGCGACGGCGACCGCCTGCTCGACGGCATGGGCGGGCTGTGGTGCGTCAATATCGGCTATGGCCGCTCGGAACTGGCCGAGGCGGCGGCGCGGCAGATGCGCGAGCTGCCCTATTACAACACCTTCTTCAAGACGACGATGCCGGTCACCACCCTGCTCGCCGAGGAGCTGGCCGAACTCGCGCCCGAGGGGCTCAACCGCGTCTTCTTCGCCGCCTCCGGCTCGGAGGCGAACGACACCAACATCCGCATCGTCCGCAGCTACTGGCAGAAGCGCGGCGAGCCGCAGCGCACCGTCATCGTCTCGCGCAAGCTCGCCTATCACGGCAGCACCATCGCGGCGGCAAGCCTCACCGGCCTTGCCAGCATGCACGATATCCCCGGTATCCCGATCCCCGACATCCATCATGCGCCGGCCCCCAACTGGTGGGGCGAGGGCGGCGACATGAGCCCGGACGAGTTCGGCCTGAAGGCCGCGCGAGGGGTGGAGGAGACGATCCTTGCCGTCGGGCCGGAGCGCGTTGCCGCCTTCATCGGCGAGCCGGTGCAGGGCGCCGGCGGCGTCCTCGTGCCGCCCTCCAGCTACTGGCCGGAAGTCCAGCGGATCTGCCGCAAATACGGCATCCTGCTGATCGCCGACGAGGTGATCTGCGGCTTCGGGCGCACCGGCGAATGGTTCGGCAGCCAGACCTTCGGCATCGCCCCGGACATCATGACGGTCGCCAAGGGCCTGTCCTCCGGCTACCAGCCGATCTCGGCCAGCATCGTCCATGACCGGGTCGCCGAGGTGGTGTTCGACACGCCGGGCCGCTTCCCGCACGGCTACACCTATTCCGGCCATCCGGTCGCCGCCGCCGTTGCCCGCGAGAACCTTGCGATCCTGCGCCGGGAAGGCATCGTCGAGCGGGTCGGCGCCGATATCGGTCCCTATTTCCAGCAGCAACTCGCCACCCTGCTCGACCATCCGCTGGTCGGCGAGGTGCGCGGCGTCGGCCTGATGGCGGCGGTGGAGCTGACCCGCGACAAGGCCGGCCGGTCGGAGGTCCAGCCGGTCGGGTCGATGTCGACGCCGGTGCGCAATGCCTGTTTCGCCAATGGCCTTGCCACCCGCGCGGTGCGCGATTGCCTGGTCTTCTCCCCGCCGCTGGTGATCTCGCATGCCGAGGTCGACGAGCTGGTGTCGATCCTGCGCCGCAGCATCGACGAGGCGCTCGGCTGAGGCGCCTGATTGGCAAACTCCACATGAAAAACCCGCCGGGACGGTCGTCCCGGCGGGTTTTGCGTTTCGTCGCGCGGGCTTTGCGTCAGGCCGCGACCAGCTCTTCCAGCTTGCCCTTGGCCTCGTCGATCGAGGCCTCGCGCGCTTCCGGCCCGAAGGCCAGCTTCTCGGCGTAGACGAAGGTGATGTCGGTGATGCCGATGAAGCTCAGCATGGTCCGCAGATGCGGCTCCTGCGAATCCATCGCCTTGGCCGGGCCTTCGCTGTAGAGGCCGCCGCGGGTCGCAACAACGATGGCGCGCTTGCCGGTCATCAGGCCTTCCGGCCCGGCCTCGGTGTAGCGGAACGTCACGCCGGCGCGCAGCACGTAGTCGAACCAGGCCTTCAGCGTCGAGGGAATGCCGAAATTGTACATCGGCGCGCCGATCACCAGCACGTCGGCGGCCTTGACCTCGGCGATCAGCTCGTCGGAAAGCTTCTGGGCGGCGGCCTGCGCCGCGTTCGCCGGCTCGCCGCCGCGAATGGCGGTGGCGCCGTCGAGGTCGAGATGCGGCACCTGGCCGTTGCCGAGGTCGCGGCTGACGAGCTGCAGGCCCGGATTGCGGGCGGTGAGCTGGGCGATCGTGTCGTTCACCAGCTTGTTGGAAGCGGACGCATCGCCCAGCGCGCTGCTGGTGACGGCGAGAACCTGCAAAGTCGAGGGCATGCCCTGATCCTTTCGATAATGTGGTATCGCAGAGGTAGTCGCCCTTGCCCGGCATCAGAATTGCCGAAATCCGCACCACACTGTTGCGCCAGCAGGAACGCCGGATGATCGAACTGGAAGACATGCGCTATTTCGTCGAGATCGCCGACAGCGGCGGCTTCAGCCGTGCCGCCGCCCGCCTCGGCGTCTCCAAGTCCATCGTCAGCCGGCGAATCGCCCGCATCGAGGAGCATCTCGGCGCCCGCCTGCTCAACCGCACGACCCGCGGCGTCACCGCCACCGATGCCGGGCTGGAGTTCAAGGCGCGGGCCGAGCGGCTGCTTGCCGACTATGACGAGGCGCTCGACGCGGTCGCCGTCCATGGCGGCGAGGTGGTCGGCCGGCTGCGCATCTCCGCGCCGCTCTCCTTCGGCATCCACCATCTGGCGCCGGTGCTGGCCGAGCTTGCCGCCGCCCATCCGCGCCTGGAGCTCGACGTCTCGCTCACCGACCGGCTGGTCGATCTGATCGGCGAGCGGATCGACGCGGCGATTCGCATCGGCAAGCTGGAAGATTCCAGCCATGTCGCCCGCCGCATCGCGCCGATCCGCTCCCTCGTCGTCGCCAGCCCCGCCTATCTCGCCCGCAAGGGCCGGCCGGCCCGGCCGGAAGACCTTGCCGGCGACCATGACTGCCTGATCTATACCGGCAGCCGCTCGCCCGACTGGGTCTTCACCCGCGGCGAGGGGGTCGTCGCCGTGCGCCCGCGCGGCCGGCTGCGCAGCGACAGCGGCGAGACGCTGGTCGCCTGGGCGGTCGCCGGCCTCGGCATCGCCCAGCTCCCGTCCTTCCTGCTTGGCGACACGGTCGACACCGGCGCTCTCGTGCCCCTGCTGCTCGACCATCCGACCCCCGAATTCGGCATGTATGTCGTCCGCCCGCCCGGCCCCCATGCTCCCGGCAAGGTCAGGGCGCTGACCGAGGCCCTGCTGCGCCATTTCGGCGGCACCCCGGCCTGGGACCGCTGCGTCCGCCAGATGGCGCAGGAGGAGGCCGCCCGCCGCCCGGCCGGCGAAGCCGGCGCGCGGGGATAAGGCGCGCGCCGGGCGGGGATAACCGGGTTTTTCGGGCCATCGGCCGCCGTTTTTCGCCGTCGACGGCCCAATGTGCCGGTTTTGAGAACGCCGTCTCGAAATTCGCCGATATTGAGACGGAATTTTGCAAAATCCGTCTCGAAATTTTCCAAGCGTCCGGCGGCGGTCTTGTCCCCGTCTGTCCCCGCCCGTCGTCATGCTCCTTGCCGGCGGCAATTTCGTGCTAACCTGCCGGTCTTGTTGCGATTTGCGCCGCCTGCCGCGGTCGCGCGAAGGAGGCTGCGATGACCCTTGTACCCAGGCTGACATTTCACGGGGCGGCGGGGTGCGTCACCGGGTCGTGCTACCGGCTGGAAACGGCGGGCGGCACGCTGCTGCTCGATTGCGGCCTGTTCCAGGGCTCCAAGACCGAGAAGGAACTGAACTACCGGCCCTTCCCGTTTTCCGTCGGCGACATCGACGCGGTCATCCTCAGCCACGCCCATATCGACCATTCCGGCCTGCTGCCGAAGCTCGTCCGCGACGGCTATTCCGGGCCGATTTTCGCCACTGGCGCCACCTTCGAACTGTGCAGCGTGATGCTTCCCGACAGCGCCCACATCCAGGAGATCGAGGTCGAGCAGCTCAACCGCCGCAACCGTCGGCGGTCGCGCCGCGATGCCGTCGAGCCGATCTATACCGGCGCGGACGCCCAGGCGACGCTGGCGCTTTTCCACCCCTTTGCCTACGGCCACTGGTTCCAGGTCCTGCCCGGCCTGCGCGCCCGGTTCTGGAACGCCGGCCACCTGCTTGGCTCCGCCTCGGTCGAGCTGGAGATCGCCGAACCGCCAATGAAACTGCTGTTTTCCGGCGATATCGGCCCCGACTACAAGCTGATGCATCCGGAGCCGGAAGGCCCGAGCGGCATCGACTATCTCGTCTGCGAGAGCACCTATGGCGACACCGACCGGGAGGACGCTACCCCCGCCCACCGGCGCGGCCAGTTGCGCGCCGAGGTGAAGGCGGCGATGCATCCGGACGGCGTCCTCCTGATCCCCTCCTTCGCGGTCGAGCGGGCCCAGGAACTGATCAGCGACCTTGCCCGGCTGATGGCCGAGGGCGCCCTGCCGCAGATCCCGATCTATGTCGATTCGCCGCTCGCCGCCGCCGCGACCCGCGTCTTCGCCCGCCACGCCCGCGAGCTGGAAGGCGGCGAGGTTCTGCTCAAGGGCCTCGCCGCCCGCAACCTGCACATGACCGAGACGGTCGAACAGAGCAAGGCGCTCGACCGCGTCCGCGGCTTCCACATCGTCATCGCCGCCAGCGGCATGTGCGAGGCCGGCCGCATCCGCCACCGGCTGAAAAACTGGCTCTGGCGCGACGAGGCGACGGTCCTCTTGGTCGGCTACCAGGCGACCGGCACGCTCGGCCGCATCCTCCAGGACGGCGCGCCTTCGGTCCGTATCCAGGGCGAGGAGTTCAGCGTTCGCGCCAGAATCCGCTCCATCGACCTCTATTCCGGCCATGCCGACGGCCCGGAACTGGTGAGCTGGATCGCCGAACGCCTGCCGCTTGCCCACGACATTTTCCTGGTCCATGGCGAGCCCGAGGCGATCGACGGACTGGCCGCCCGCCTGCCCGGCCTCGTTGAGGCGGAGCACGTTCTCAAGCCCGGTCTCGACGAGACCTTCGAGCTGACGCCGACCGGCGCGGTTCGCCTTGCCGGCACGGCGCCGCCGCGGCTGCCGCGCGAGGAGGTGGCTCATCTCGATTGGCACAACGACGTCACCCGCCTGCTGCTCGACATCAGCGACCAGCTCGCCACCGAGCCCGACGAGAAGAGCCGCAACGTGGTGATCCGCCGGCTGCGCCGTGCGCTGTCCGAAGAGGCGGCGCAATAGGGCATCGCCCGGCCCTGTCGACCGCTCGCGCGTCACACCTGTCCGGCGCTCATCCCGCCTCCGGTCAGAAGATCAGCATCAGGATGCCGATCACCACCACCAGGCCGACGAGAAAGATGAAACCGACGGTTCCGCCGATGAACTTGAGCATGTGTCCCTCCATCGTGTCGGAAGGGCAACGCGTCAGCGGCCGGATCGTTGCACGGCGCCTGCAAGAGAGGGCGTCGATGCCGTCGAAGGATTCAGCTTTCTGAATCAACGCCGTGGCTGAAAGCTGCCGGCGGCCCGCAGACTCCTGTTGCGTTTGTTCTCATTTTGTTCTTTCATTCGGGCATGCAATACACGTTGCCGCTCGTTGCCGACACCCGCCTTGCGCGGGTTCACGGACTGCTGCTTGCCCGGTTCGGTCCGGTGCCGGAGTGCTACCGGCTCGACCCGGTGAGCCAGCTCGTCTTCGCGATGCTGAGCGGCCGGACACGGGATGCGGTCGCCATGGAGGTCTTTGCAGCGCTGGCCCGCCGGATGGGTGCCTGGGAGCGGCTGGCGGAAACGGCGGCGAGCGAGCTGGAGGGCATGATCGCCGGGGTGACCTTCGCCGAGCGCAAGGCGCGGCAGATCCCGGCCGCCCTGCGCGAGATCGCGGCCCGGCGCGGGCGGCTCGACCTGGAGTTCCTTGCCGGCTGGCCGGTGGAGGAGGGCCGGGTCTGGCTGGAGAGCCTGACCGGGGTCGGCCCCAAGACCAGCATGGCGGTGCTCGGGCTCAGCACGCTGCGCCGCCGGGCGCTGATGGTCGACACGGCCCATAACCGGGTCGCCGGCCGGCTGGGCCTCGTGCCGGTGCGCGCCGACATTGCCCACGCCACGCGGCTGCTCAATCGGCAGCTACCCGCAGCCTGGACCGCCGACGATACGGAAACCCACCATTTTCTGATGCAGGGGCTGGGCCGCAGCCATTGCCGTCACCGCCGGCCGGTCTGCGCGGACTGCCCGTTGTGCCGCCTCTGCCAGGCGGTGCCGGAGGGGCGGGCATGAGGGACGGGAAGATACTGGCGGCGCTGCGCGCCCGCATGGCCGCGGGCGGGCTGGACGAGGGGGCGGCCTGGCCGGCGGTCGGGCTGGATGCAGGGGCGGACGCGCAAGGGGCAGTGCTGCCCGGCGGGCTGGCGAGCGGGGCCCTGCACGAGCTGCAGCCGGCGACGCCGGCCGATATCGGCGCGGCGACCGGGTTTGCCCTGGGCCTTGCCGCGCGGCTGCTGGCGCGCCGTCCCGGCCCTCTTCTGTGGGGGCTGCCGTCGACGCGGGGCTGGCGCGAGGGTCGGCTTTATCCGGTCGGCCTTGCCGCCTTTGGTATCGATCCGGACCGGCTGATCCAGGTCGAGGTGAAGAAGACCGCCGACCTCCTGTGGAGCCTGGAGGAGGCGCTGGACCACCCCTCGCTCGCCGTCGTCGTCGGCCTGCTGCCCGAAGGCGACCGGCTCTACGACTTCACCGCGAGCCGCCGCCTGGCGATGCGCGCCGCCCGCCACGGGGCGACGGTGCTGCTGCTGGGAGCGGCGCCTGTCTTCGACATGGCAACGGCCGCCTCGACCCGCTGGTCGATTGCCGCTTCGGCAAGCCGGCCCGTGCCCCATGCCGGCCAGGCGGTGCCGGGGCTCGGCCCGCCGCGCTGGCAGGCCCGGCTGGTGAAATCGCGCAAGGGTCTTCTGGACGCCTGGGATCTCGAGTGGAACCATGACACGCTGTCTTTCCGTCTGGCTGCCCCGCTGGCCGACCGAGCGCCGCTGCGCCGGGCCGGCCCGCTCGCGCCGCGATCGACTGCCGCCTGACGAGGCGGGCCCGCTCGTGCTCTCCGTGCTGGAGCGGAATGGAGCACGGGTCAGCGCGGTCAACGCGCCCGCCGCCGCGCTCGGCCTTGCGCCGGGCATGCCGCTGGCCGATGCGCGGGCGATCCATCCCGCTCTCGCTGTTGCGTCGGCGGACCCGGACGGCGATGCGCAAGGCCTGCGCCGGCTCGCCCTGTGGTGCCAACGCTACAGCCCGCTGACCCGCATCGACGCGCCGGACGGCGTCTCCATCGACATTGCCGGCTGCGCCCATCTGTTCGGCGGCGAAGAGGCGCTGATGGCGGATCTCGCCGACCGGCTGCATGGCTTCGGCCTCACCGCCCGGCTTGCGCTGGCGCCGACGCTCGGCGCCGCTTGGGCGCTTGCCCGCTATGGCGAGACGGAGATGACGCGAGCCGCCCCCGGCGAGACGGGCGAGCGACTGGCGCCGCTTCCCGTCGCCGCCCTGCGCATCGAGGCGGAGACGGCGCGCGCCCTGGCCCGGCTTGGCCTCGACCGGATCGGACTATTAGCCGGCAAACCACGGGCGCCGCTCGCCGGCCGCTTCGGCCCGCTCCTGGTGCTGCGGCTCGACCAGGCCTTGGGGCGCGAGGGCGAGCGCTTCGATCCGGTCGAGGCGGCGCCGGTCCACCGCATCGCGCGCAATTTCGCCGAGCCGGTCGTCACGCTGGAGGCGATCGCCGAGGTGGCGGCGCGGCTTGTCGGCGAGCTTGCCGAGATGCTGCAGGGCCTCGGCAAGGCGGCGCGGCGGCTGGAACTGGCGCTCTATCGCGTCGACGGCTGGCGCGAGGCGCTGGAACTGCGCATCACCCGGCCGAGCAACGATGCCGCGCATCTTTTGCGCCTGCTCGGCGAGCGGCTCGACCGGCTGCGCGACCATGCCGGCTTCGGCTTCGAGGCGGCGGTGCTCTCCGCCTTCGAGGTGGAGCGCGCCGAGGCGGTGCAGGCGGCACTGTCGGGGCGCGAGCGTGTCGTCCCCCCGCCGGGCGATCTCGACCGCTTGCTCGACCGGCTGGTCAATCGCTTCGGGCCCGAGCGCGTCTGCCGCTTCGCGCCGCGCGAAAGCCATGTGCCGGAGCGCGCCTGCCATCCGGTCTCGGCGCTTGCTCAGGCGGTGCGCCACGACTGGGCGGCGCATTGCCGGGCCCTGCATGGCGGTGCCGCGCTTGCCCGCCCGCCGCTGCTGTTCGAACGTCCCGAGCCGGTGGAGGTGCTGGTGGAGATGCCGGACAAGCCGCCGGCGCGCTTCGAGTGGCGGCGCACCGCGCACCGCATCGTGCGCGCGGAAGGGCCGGAGCGGATCGCGCCGGAATGGTGGGCGGGCGGCGAGGCCAACCGCCTGACCCGCGACTATTACCGTGTCGAGGACACGGACGGGCGGCGCTTCTGGCTGTTCCGCGAAGGCCTTTACGACCGGCCCGGCGACACGGTGCGCTGGTTCGTCCATGGGCTGTTCGCATGATGGCGGCCTTCGCGGAACTGGTGGCGACCAGCAATTTCAGCTTCCTGCGCGGCGCCTCGCATGCGGCGGAGTTGGTGGCGACGGCGGCCCGGCTCGGCCTTGCTGCCATCGGCATCGCCGACCGCAACACGCTGGCCGGCGTCGTGCGGGCGCATGTGGCGGCGCGCGAGCATCCCATTCGTCTGATCGTCGGCGCGCGGCTGGTGCTGCGCGACGGGTTCGAACTGGTCATCCATCCGCAGGACCGGGAGGCCTATGGCCGGCTGAGCCGGCTGCTCACCCTCGGCAACCGGCGGGCGCCGAAAGGGGAATGCCATCTCGACTTTTCCGATCTCGGCGGGCTCGGGGAGGGGCAGCAGCTCATCGTCATCCCGCCGCGCAGCCTTGATGCCGCCTTCGCCGCGCGCCTTGCCGAGTTGGGGCAGGGCTATGCCGGCGCCGTCTCGCTGGCCCTGTCGCCCGCCCATCGCAGCGACGACAGGGCCCGTTTCGACCGCCTGGCGGAGCTTGCCGGGGCCTGCCGCACACCGCTGGTCGCGACCAACGACGTGCTCTACCACGCGCCCGAGCGGCGTCCCTTGCAGGATGTGCTCACCTGCATCCGCGCGCATGTGACCATCGACGCGGCCGGCTTCCTGCTGGAGCCGAATGCGGAGCGACACCTGAAGCCGCCGCGGGAAATGGCGCGGCTGCTGTCCGGCCATGAGCGCGCGCTGGAGCGCAGCCTGGAGATCGCCGAGCGTTGCCGGTTCAGCCTCGACGAGCTGTCACCGCATTATCCGGACGAGCCGGCCGGCGAGAGCGCGACGCCGCAGCAGGAGTTGGAGCGGCTGACCTGGCTGGGGGCCGAAAACCGGTTTCCGCAAGGCATCCCACCGGATGTGCAGGCGAACATCGCGCGCGAACTGCGGCTGATCGGCGAACTCGGCTTCGCCTCCTATTTCCTCACCGTGCAGGACATCGTCCGCTTCGCCCGCAGCCAGGATCCGCCGATCCTGTGCCAGGGGCGCGGCTCCTCGGCCAATTCCGTCGTCTGCTATTGCCTCGGCATCACTTCGGTCAATCCGACCGAGATCGACCTCTTGTTCGAGCGCTTCGTGTCGGCGGCGCGCGGCGAGCCGCCGGATATCGACGTCGATTTCGAGCATGAGCGGCGCGAGGAGGTGATTCAGTACATCTATCGGCGCTATGGCCGCGAACGCGCCGGCCTTGCCGCCACGGTGATCCGCTACCGCGCCCGCAGCGCCGTCAATGACGTCGGCAAGGCGATGGGCCTGTCGACCGACGTGGTCGGCGCCATGTCCGGCCTGATCTGGGGCTGGTCGGGCAGCGCGCCGGCGGAAGGCGAGATCCGCCAGGCCGGGCTCGATGCCCGCGATCCCCGCCTGACGCAGACCGTCCGGTTGGTGCGCCAGTTGATCGACTTCCCCCGCCACCTGTCGCAGCATGTCGGCGGTTTCGTCATCACCCGCGAACGTCTCGACGAGGTGGTCCCGATCGCCAATGCGGCGATGGAGGACCGCACCGTGGTGGAATGGGACAAGGACGACCTCGACGCGCTCGGCATCCTCAAGGTCGATGTGCTGGCGCTCGGCATGCTGACCTGCCTGCGCAAGAGCTTCGACCTGCTGCGCGGCCATTACGGCCGCGACATGGGGCTGGCGAGCGTGCCGCGTGACGATCCGGCGACCTATGCGATGATCCAAAAGGCCGATACGGTCGGCGTCTTCCAGATCGAGAGCCGGGCGCAGATGTCGATGCTGCCGCGCCTTAGACCTGAAAACTTCTACGATCTCGTCATCCAGATCGCCATCGTCCGCCCCGGACCGATCCAGGGCGACATGGTCAATCCCTATCTGCGCCGGCGCAAGGGGCTGGAGCAGGTCGACTATCCCTCGCCCGAGCTTGCGGCGGTGCTGAAGAAGACCCTGGGCGTGCCGCTGTTCCAGGAACAGGCGATGAAGATCGCCATCGTCGGGGCCGGCTTTTCGCCGGATGAGGCGGACCGGCTGCGCCGGGCGATGGCCTCCTTCCGCAACATCGGCACGATCGAACAGTTCCGCGAGAAATTCGTCGCCGGCATGATCGCGAAGGGCTATCAGCCCGACTTCGCCGCCCGCTGCTTCGAGCAGATCAAGGGCTTCAGCGATTACGGCTTTCCCGAAAGCCATTCGGCAAGCTTCGCCCTGCTCGCCTATGCCTCCTCCTGGCTCAAGTGCCACTATCCGGAGGTTTTCGCCTGCGCTCTGCTCAACTCGCAGCCGATGGGTTTTTATTCCTCCGCCTCCATCGTGCGGGACCTGCGTGCCCATGGCGGCCGCGTGCTGCCGGTCGATGTCAATCACAGCGGCTGGGACCACACGCTGGAGGCGGCGGAGCGATCCGGAGCGCAGACGGGCGAGGGCGGCAATGCCTTCGCCCTGCGGCTCGGCCTGCGCCAGGTCGACGGATTGGGCGAGGAAGCGGGAGAGGCGCTGGCGGCGGCCCGCGGCATGGGCTTTGCGGATCTCGCCGACCTGCATGGCCGGGCCGGCCTCGACAGCCGGGCGCTGGTGGCGCTGGCCAATGCCGATGCCTTCCGCTCGCTCGGCCTCGACCGGCGCCAGGCCTTGTGGGAGATCAAGGGGCTGGCCGGCCGGCTCGGGCGCGCGGGCGGCCAGGACGACCTGCCGCTGTTCGGCGGGCGGCAGGGACTGGCCTTGCTTGCCGCGCGGGAAGAGCAGGTGGAACTGCCGTCCATGCGCCCCGGCGAGCATGTGGTGGAAGACTACGCTAGCCTGCACCTGTCGTTGAAGGCGCATCCCTTCGCCTTCCTGCGCGCCCGCCTCGAGGCCTGCCGCAGCTTGCGCGCGGCCGATCTCGCGTCGCAGGGCAATGGCCGGTTCGTCCGCGTTGCCGGCCTCGTGCTGGTGCGCCAGCGTCCGCAAACCGCCAAGAACGTCACCTTCCTGACGCTGGAGGACGAGACGGGCATCGCCAATATCGTGGTCTGGAGCCGGCTCTTCGAGCGCAGCCGGCGGATCGTCATGGGCGCGCGCGCCATCCTGGTGGACGGCGCCATCCAGAAGGAGGACGGCGTCATCCATCTGGTGGCGCGGCAGCTCACCGACATCACGCCGGAGCTGATGGCCGCGCTGTCGAAGGAGCCGCCGCCGCAGGAGGGGCCGAAGCTTTCGGGGGCGAGCCTGTGGCGCCATCCGCGCGACACCCGCGTCCTGCCGAAGGGGCGGAATTTCCACTGAGGGCAGGTGCGCTGCGGCCCACCGGCTCAGGCGGCGGAGCGCTGGAGCATGTAATGCACGATGCCGTGTTCGCCGGCGGTAACAGTCACGCTGCCGAGCCCGCAGGCCGGCAGGTCCAGCCCCTGCAGCAGGTTTTCGCCCTTGCCGAACACCGCGGGCACGACCGCAAGATGCATCTCGTCGATGAGGCCGGCCTCAAGATACTGGCGCAAGGTCGAGACGCCGCCGCCGACCCGCACGTCGCGGTCGCCGGCCGCGGCCCTTGCGCGCTCCAGCGCCGCATGAATGCCGTCGGTGACGAAATGAAACACCGTACCGCCCGGCATCTCGAAGCTGGCACGAGGATGGTGGGTCAGGACGAAAACGTCACAGTGAAAAGGCGGAGTATCGCCCCACCACCCCTTCCAGCCGTCGTCCGGCCAGGGACCGCGCACGGGACCGAACATGTTCCGCCCCATGATCCAGGCGCCGACATTCTCGAAGCTGCGGGCGATGAACTTCTCGTTGATGCCGGGAGTGCCGCCGTCTTCGCCCAGCACGCGGCGGCGGAAGCTCGGCGTGTCGAACACCCACTCGCGCAGGGCCTCGCTGCCGACGCCCATCGGCTCCGTCTCGCTCTGGTCGGGGCCGGCGCCATAGCCGTCGAGCGACAGGCTGAAGCAGTGAACGCGGAGCTTGGGCATGGGTTCCTCCAAACCGATTGCAAACCGAAAGCAGTTGTCTTGTGTCACGACTGCTCCTAGATTGCAACCGGTTTTGACGGAGGCGGCATGCAGGACATCGAGCGCCGGTCGGGATGCCCGATCAATCTGGCGATGGAAGTGCTGGGGGATCGCTGGAGCCTCGTCGTCATCCGCGACATGATGTTCGGCAACCGCCGGCATTTCCGCGAGTTGCTGACCCGTTCGGAGGAAGGCATCGCCTCCAACATCCTGGCGGCCCGGCTGAAGCGTTTGGTCGCGCTCGGCCTCGTCACGAGGCGGGACGATCCGAGCCACAGCCAGAAGGCGATCTACAGCTTGGCCGAACCGGCGATCCAACTGGTGCCGGTGCTGGCGATGCTCGGCGCCTGGGGGCGCCGGCACCTGCCGGTCAGCGAGGAACTGTCGATCCGCGCGCAGCTTCTGGAAGAGGGCGGCGAGCCGATGTGGACCGCCTTCATGGATGACCTGCGCCGCCTGCATCTGGAGAACCCCGTCGCCGGCGCCAGCGGAGCCATTGTCTCGCCGGTTCTCGCGGACCTCACCAGGGCCTTTGAGGCCGTGCGGGCGCGGTCGGCACCTGCCGGATAGGAGATCCTCCCTGGGCGCTGTCCTTGGGCGCCTCGCCGGGGCCTCCTGCCCTCTGGCTGCGATTCCCTCAAGATGTCGGCTGTGCCGATAGCGAGGCGCGAGGCCTTGCAGGAAGGCTGTCCTTTCCGCCGTCCTTCTGCTGCGGGCGGAGGGCCGAACATTTAGCCGGATCTCCTGCTCTTGGTGTTCTTGACAACGTTGTCATTCGAATGTTAGTGGCAATGACAACGTTGTCATGCGGTGATTGACGAGCCGATGGAACGGATCGGTTCGGTGTTTCGGAGACGACGAAAAGGCCAGCCGACCGGAGGCTCGGCAGCGAAATCCAGGCGGGAGGGCGTGGCGGGAGCCGCGCGAGGGACGGAACGATGCGGGAAGACGGGATCCTCAAGGCAAGTGCTGCACAAGGCGCCGGCGGTCCGGACCTCGGCCTGTCGCCGGAGCGCGGAGAGCTCGCCCTGCCGGTCCTGACCCTGGACGAGGCAGCCTTCGACGCGAATGTCGAGGCGATGTTCGACTATGTCGCCAAGGCCGGCGTCTCCATCGCCCCGCATGCCAAGACGCCGATGTCCCCCGAACTGTCGCAGCGCCTGCTGGATCGCGGTGCCTGGGGGCTTTCCGTCGCCAACCTGCAGCAGGCACGCGTGTTCCTCGAGAGTGGCGCCCGCCGTCTGCTCGTCGCCAACCAGATCGGCGGCCTTCGCTCGGCCGAACGGTTCGCCGCGCTCCTGCAGCGCTTTCCCGACGCGACGCTCGTCTTCTTCGCTGACGCGCCCGAGAGCCTGGAGGCGGTCGATCATGTCGGCCGCACCGCCGGACGCACCGTGCCGGTGCTGGTGGAGGTCGGGGCGGGCCGTGCCGGTGCGCGCAGCCTCGACGCCGCCTGCGCCGTGATCGACGCCGCGTCCCGCCTGTCCCATGTCGAGCTTGCCGGCGTCGCCGCCTATGAGGGGGCTGCTGCAACCGCCGATCCGCAGGAAACGATGAGGGCGATTTCCGCGCTTGATGCGCTGGTCGGCGAGGTGCATGCCCTGCTGCGCGCTGCCGCGCCGGGCCGTCCGCTGATCCTCAGCGCCGGCGGGTCCTCCTTCTTTGATCTCGTCGTCGGCGATCTCAAGCCGCTGGCGCGCCGGGACGGCAACACCGAACTGGTGCTGCGCAGCGGCGCGATCTTCTTTCACGACCACGGGGTCTATGAGCGGGCGCTCGCCGCGATGGATGCGCGGGCCGGCTTTGCCGCGGTGACGGGCGTTGCTGCGCTCGACGCCTTCCGCCCGGCGCTGACCGTCTGGGCCGAGGTGCTGTCGCGGCCCGAGCCGGGGCTTGCGATCTGCGGCATGGGCATGCGCGACGTCTCCTATGACCAGGATCTGCCGGTACCGCTTGCGGCCTGGCGCGAGGGAGTGCAAACAGCAAGCCGCGATGCCCTGGGCAAGGTGGTGAAGCTCAACGACCAGCACGCCTTCCTGCGGCTGCCGGAAGGCAGCGATCTTGGCGTCGGCGACATCGTCGCCTTCGGCATCTCCCATCCCTGCACCTGCCTGGACCGCTGGCGGGTGATCCTCGGGCGCGGCACCGATGGCCGGATCGCCGCCGCCTATCCCACCCATTTCAGCTAGGACGCCGGAAGGCACATGCTCCAGCTCAATTTCAACCAGCTCTGGCGCTATCAGGACGAGTTCCTGCACGGCATGTCGCTGACCCTGCTGCTCACCCTCGTGGCGACGCTGGCGGGTCTGGCGATCGGTCTTGCCGGCGCCGCCGCCGCCGGCAGCCGCTTCGCCGCGCTGCGGCTGTTCGTGCGCAGCTATGTCGAGGTGATCCGCAACACGCCGGCGCTGATCCAGCTCTTCCTGATCTTCTTCGTGCTGCCCTATGCCGGCTTGCGGCTGCCACCGGTCTATGCCGCCGCCGCCGCGCTCTCCATCTACATGGGCGCTTATGCGTCGGAGATCATTCGCGGCGGTCTCGCCTCGATCCCGCGCAGCCAGATCGAGGCCGGGCAATGCCTCGGGCTGACCCGCTGGCAGGTGTTCCGCCATGTGATCCTGCCGCCGGCCCTGCGCAACATCTATCCCTCGATCACCAGCCAGATCGTGCTGCTGCTGCTCGGAACCTCGCTGGCCTCGCAGGTCTCGGCGCCGGAACTGTTCCATGCCGCCGCCTTTGTCGAGAGCCGCACCTTCCGCAGCTTCGAGGTCTATGCGGTCGTCTGCGCGATCTACTTCACCCTGGTCCTGGCATTCCGGCTGGCTTTCGCGGGCATCGGCCGGATCGCCTTCCGCTGGCCGACCGGTCGATAGGAGGCGGGACGATGCGCGGTTTCACGATTTCCGACGTCCTCACCATGCTGGCCGCCGTGCAGTGGACGGCGACGCTGGTGGTCCTTGCGCTGGCCTTCGGCGCGCCGCTGGCCCTGCTGCTCGCCCGCATGTGCACCGGGCGCAGCCGCCTCGCGCGGCTCCTCGCCACCGGCATCCTGCAACTCGTGCAGGGCGTGCCAGTGCTCGGCCTGCTGATGTTCTTCTATTTCGGCATGCCGGTCTTCCTCGGCATCAAGGTTCCGGCGCTGGTCTCGGTCGGCGCGGCCTTCACCATCTTCACCGCCGCCTTTCTCGGCGAGATCTGGCGCGGCGGCATTCAGGCGGTGCATGTCGCACAAGGCGAGGCGGCGGCCTGTCTCGGCCTGACCCGCTGGCAGACCTTCCGCCATGTGATCGCGCCGCAGGCGTTCCGCATCGCGCTGCCGGCGACGGTCGGCTTCCTGGTGCAGCTCATCAAGAACACGTCGCTCGCCTCGGTGGTCGGCTTCGTCGAGCTGGCCCGTGCCGGGCAGCTCGCCAGCGCGGCGACGTTCCAGCCGCTTCTTTCCTATGCCTGCGTGGCGGCGATCTATTTCGCCCTGTGCTTCCCGCTCACGCTCTGGTCCCGTTCCCTGGAGGACAAGCTCAATGGCGCTCGTTGAGATCCGCAACGTCCACAAGTCCTTCGGCGAGGTGGAGGTCCTGCGCGGCATCGATCTTGCCGTCGAGAAGGGCGAGATCGTCACCATCATCGGCCGCAGCGGCTCCGGCAAGTCGACGCTGCTGCGTTGCATCAACGGCCTGGAGCAGATCAACGGTGGCGAGATCCTCGTCGCCGGCGAGCGCGTCCATTCCCGCTCCACCGACCTGCGCAAGCTGCGCGAGCATGTCGGCATCGTCTTCCAGCAGTTCAACCTGTTTCCGCACATGACGGTGGCGCGCAACATCACCCTGGCACCGGTGCTGACCGGCAGGGTCGCCAAGGGCGATGCGGCGCGCGAGCTGGCGCTCAAGGTTCTCGCCCAGGTCGGGCTGGAGGAGAAGATCGACGCCTATCCCGGCCAGCTTTCCGGCGGCCAGCAGCAGCGCGTGGCGATCGCCCGGTGCCTGGCCATGTCGCCCTACCTGATGCTGTTCGACGAGGTCACCTCGGCGCTCGACCCGGAATTGGTCGGCGAAGTGCTGAAGGTCATGGAGGACCTCGCCACCCAGGGCATGACGATGATCCTCGTCACCCACGAGATGAACTTCGCGCGCAACGTCGCCTCGAAGCTCGTCTTCATGCATGCGGGCATGGTCCATGAAGAAGGCCGGCCCGCCGATCTTTTCGCCAATCCCGCAACGCCGGAGTTGGCGAATTTCATAAGCTCGGTCCGCTGACGGCCGGCTTCTTCCAAAGGAAAGGGGAACCCCCATGAACTTCTTCAGGACGGCTCTCGCGGCAGCAGCCATCGCTGCCGTCTCGCTCACCTCCGGCTCGGCCTTCGCCGACAAGCTGCAGGACATTCTCAATGCCGGCAAGGTGCGCATCGGCGTGCTTGCGGATTCCGCCCCCTGGGGCTTCCGTGACGGCGAGGGCAAGCTCACTGGCTTCGACGTGGAACTCGCCGCCCTCGTTGCCGCCGATCTCGGCGTCAATCTGGAGATCGTCGAGGTGACCGGCGCGGCCCGCCTGCCGAGCCTGCTCTCCGACCAGATCGACGTGCTCGTCGCGGCCGCTGGCGCCACCCCTGAGCGCGCGCAGCAGGTCATGTTCACCTCGCCCTATGTCGCGGTCCAGCTTGGCGTCTACGGCAAGGCCGGCACGCCCGCCTATTCCAGCCCGGAAGAGCTTGCCGGCAAGTCGATTGCCGTTGCCCGCGGCACCACGCTCGACGTCTGGCTGACTGACAACGCGACGGGCGCCAATCTCGTGCGTTTCGAGGATGCGGCCAGCGCGCTCGCCGCCTTCTTCGCCGGCCAGACCGAATACTTCGCCGAGAACAGCGCCATCGCGCTCAACGCCTCCGGCTCTGCCGACGTGGAGCTGAAGTTCCTGATCCGCCAGTCGCCGGCCCACGCCGCCGTTCGCCACGGCGAGCACAACCTGCTGCAGTGGCTGAACACGGACCTGTTCTTCAACCGCATGAACGGCAAGCTCGAGGCGCTGCAGGTCAAGTGGTTCAAGGAAGCGACGCCGCTTCCCAACATGTGAGTTCCTCCCGGACGGGCGGGATCGCGTTCCCTGTGGCGTGGTCTCGTCCGTCCGGGCGTTCCAGTATTTCGACAGTCACGGAGTAAAGTCGATGATCACGCGTTTCCAGGTCGGCCCGCGCATGTCCCAGGCCGTCGTCTCGGGCGGCCATGTCCACATTGCCGGCCAGGTGGCCGACAACCGCAAGGGCAGCCTTCAGGAGCAGACCCGCGAGGTCCTGGCCAAGATCGATGCGCTTTTGGCTGAGGCCGGCAGCGACCGCTCGCGCCTCGTCGCGGTGACCGTCCTGCTGCCGCATATCATCGACTTCGACGCGATGAACGCCGTATACGACGCCTGGATCGATCCGGCCAACCCGCCGGCGCGGGCCTGCTACGAGGCGCGCCTCGCCGATCCGGACCTGCGCGTCGAGATGACCGCGATCGCCGCCCTCTGATCCTCCCCTCCCAGGCCGGGCGACCATGCACACTGGCGTTTTCCACGATCTCGACCTGACGGCACAGGGCCGGCGGCTTGCCCGCCTGTCCGTGCCGTTCTCGATCGACCGCTCGCCCTATTTCCAGGCGAAGATCCCCGTCGTTCGCCTGCGCAACGGCGAGGGACCGCGCATCCTGCTGATGGCCGGCAACCACGGCGACGAATACGAGGGCGAGATCCTGCTGGCGCGGCTGGCGCGCGAACTGACGCCCGAGCGGATGCGCGGCGAGGTCACCATCATCCCCTTCGCCAATGCGCCTGCTGTCATGGCGGCGCGGCGGCGCTCGCCGCTCGACGAGGGCAATCTCAACCGCGCCTTCCCCGGCGATCCGCTCGGCACACCGACGGCCCGCATCGCGCATTTTCTCGAGCACGAACTGTTCCCCGTCCATGACGTGGTCTTCGATCTGCACTCAGGCGGCACCTCGATGGAGCACCTGCATTGCGCGCTGATCGAGCGCCAGGGCCCGCCGGAGCGCTTCGCCGCCGCCCTGCGGCTGATGCGGGCGACCGGGCTCCCCTACGGCTTCGTCGCGGAGAACGGTGCGGCGGCACCGACTTCCATGGCGGCGGCCGCGCGGGCCGGGGCCATCGGCCTCAGCGGCGAGTTCGGCGGCGGCGGCACGGTGACGGCCGAGTCCATGCAGGCGACGGCCTGCGCCATCGACAACGTCTTGATCGAGCTGGGCGTCATCGATGCTCCCCTGCTGTCCCGTAAGCCCTTGTCGCGCAAGGAAATGACCGTGCTGGCCCTTGAAAGCCACGCACAGGCGATCTATGCGGTTCGGCGGGGCTGGTTCGAGCCGGCGGTGGCGCTGGGCGACAGGGTCGAGGCCGGCGATCTCGCCGGCTGGTATCACGATTTCGAACGGCTCGACCTGCCGGAGGAGGAGCTGCGCTTCGCTCGGGCGGGCATCGTGCTGTCGCGGCGGTTGCATTGCGACAGCCAGGCCGGCGATTGTCTCATGCAGGCGGCGCGTCCCCTGCGGGAGGACGAAATGGCCTGACGGCGCGGGAGAACGGGGCAGCATGGCGAAAGCGACCGATCTGACGGCACATACCCATGATGCCGTGCTGCGCCTTGCACCCGACAGGCCGGAGGGAGCTGCCGCCCGCCCGGCCCGCCCGCCGCGCATCGAGGATGTCGCCCGGCAGGCCGGCGTCTCGCCGATCACCGTGTCCCGCGCCCTGCGCACGCCCGATATGGTCTCGCCGAAGACCCGCGACCGCATCCTGCAGGTGGTGGAGGCGACCGGCTACTGGTCCAATCCGCATGCCTCGGCCCTGCGCTCGGGCCGCTCCAGCATCGTCGCGGCCTTCGTGTCCAACCTGCTCAGCCAGCAATACAGCCAAGCAGTGCGCGCCTGCGCCCGGGTGGTGGAGCAGCACGGCTACCAGTTGATGGTCGGCCAGACCTCCTATTCCTATTCGCGCGAACTGAGCGCCATCCAGTCGCTGCGCTCGCTGCGGCCTGCCGCGGTCTTCTTCACCGGTGTTATCGAGCTGGAGGAAAACCGCGGCCTGCTGCGCGAACTCGACATTCCGATCGTCGAGAGCTGGGCCTACCCGCCCGATCCGCTCGACATGCTGGTCGGTTTCTCCAACACCGATGCCGGCCGGCTGGCGGCAAGCCACCTGGTCGAACGCGGCTATCGGCGGCTTGCCTTCATGGGCCGCAGCGGCGGCCGCGGCGCCCTGCGCCTTTCCGGCTTTGCCGAGCGGGCGGCGGAGCTGGGGGCGGAGATCGTCGAGACGATCCGGGTGGAACAGGTCGACAGCGTCATTGACGGGCGCCAGGCCTACCGCAGCCTGGTGGAGGGCGGGCGTGGCTTCGATGCGATCTTCTGCGCCAACGACCTGCTCGGCCTCGGCACGCTGTTGGAGGCGCGCCAGCAGGGACGGCGCATCCCCGACGATCTCGCTCTGCTGACCTTCGGCGACAACGACCTGGCCGGTGAGCTGTCGCCGCGCCTGTCGACCATCTCCTTCGACAGCCATGCCATGGGCACCCATGCGGGCGAGATGATCGTCGACCGGCTGGACCCGCGCAGCGAGGGGAGGCTGCCGTCCAGCCTGTGCCTCGATCTGGAGCTGATCCCCGGCGAGACGACCTGAGGTTCAGCCGATCAGAGTGCCGTCGCGCAGGCGTACGAAATAGTCGTCCTTGCCGATCTGGCCGCCCTTGAGGATCAGCTCGACACCCGGCTCCCCGTCGGCGCCATGGGCGTTGCAGACCGGCGAACCGGGGCTGTCGGGAATCGGATGGCGCAGGGTCAGGGCGTGAATGTCGAGCGCGCCGAGCGCGTGGCTCGACGTGTCGCCGCCGGCCACCGCCACGCGGGCAAGCCCGTGACGCACGAGCAGCGCGGCGAGCAGCCGGCCGAGCGCCTCGCCCACCGCATCGTCGCCTCCCTGGTCGTGACCGGCCGCCACCACGCTGGTCTGGCCGAGGGCGGTATAGACAAGCGGACTGCCGCCGGAGGAGAGCACGCCCTCAGCGCGGGCCAGCACCGTCTCGAACGCCGCCTCTCGACCCTCACCGGAGGCGAGCGCCGCATAGTCGATCTCGATGCCGGTAAAACCGGCATCGAGCGCGGTACGGATCTGCCGTTCGGTCGTCGGCGAGCAACTGCCCGAGACGATCGCCATCCGCTCCTGCCGCGTCAGCGGCTCGAACCGCGCAGGACGTACCCCCGTCTCGCTCTGCCGCCATGCCTCGAGCAAGGCATACTCGATGCCCGACGAGCCGAAGACCAGCGGGCCGTTCTGCCGGCCGGCGTCCTCGAGATAGGCGCCGGCGGCCACCTGGGAGGCCTTGTCGAAGACATCAAGGAGGACGATGCGGGCCTCGTCCGGCGGCACCTGTCCCAGCGCCGGATCGGTCGGGCCGACCAGGGTGGAGGGCAGGGAGGTCTGGGCGGCGAGATGCAGCAACAGGTCGGCCTCGCCCATCGGCGTAGCCGGATGGTGCGCCATCACCGGGTGCCGGTCGATGCGGTGCAGCGTGTCGCGCCAGGCGGCGAAGAGATGGCCGGAGAACGTGTAGCGCCGCAATTGCGGCGCGCCGACGACGAGCGCCAGCCGGTGCTGGCCGAAGGCGGCAAGGCCGATCTCCATCGCCCGGCCGATGGAGCCGCGATGAGGGGCGCTGTCGAAGGTCGAGCAGACTTTGTAATGGCAAAAGCGTGCGCCGAGCGACTTCAGCCAGGCAAACACCTGCGGCAGTTCCGCGTCCATCCAGTCGGGCGATCGGCTGCGGCTGGTGCCGGCAAGCCCCACTGCCCGGCAGCCGGCAAAGCGCGCCAGCAGGGCATCGTCCGGCCTGCGGGTGAACAGCACCGTTTCGATCCCGTTGGAGGTCAGCGCCTCCATCACGTCGGTCGAGCCGGTAAAGTCGTCGCCGTAATAGGAGAGCAGCAGGTCGCCGGCCATCAGCGCTTGTCCTTGAACAGGGACAGGGCGGCGGCAAGCTCGGGATGGGTCAGGGCGTGGGTGTCGATATCGTTGCCGGCCATCGCCGCATCCGCCGCCTGGCGCAGGCTCGCCACGCCGCCGGCAATGCCGTGCGGATGGCCCATGATGCCGCCGCCGGCGCAATAGAGGAAGTCGGGCGAACCGACCGCCGCATGGGTGCCGGCGACCTGCGCCGCCGTCTGCCCGGAGGAGAAGACCGGCAGCGCCTCGAAACCGGGCAGCCCGTTCCCGAACAGCGGCGCGCCGACGGCTCTCGCCGAGGCGATCACGGAGGCATCGCTCTCGGAGAACTTGTTGGCCAGCCCGTTGACATGCAGGTGGTCGGCGCCGGCGATGCGCCAGAACTTCTGCCAGGCTTCATATGAGATGCCGATGTCGGGCGAGCGGGAAAACAGGCCCCAGCCGTTGCGGTGGCAGTGCAGCGGCAGGCTGGCATGGCGACGAATGGCGCCAAGGCCGGCCAGCCCGATCGAGTGCAGGCTGACCATGATGCAGGTGCCGCCGCGCGCCACAACATGATCGGCGCGACGCTTCATCTCGTCGATCTCGCCGGTGATGTTGAAGGCGACCATCGCCTTGCGGCCGTTGCGCTGCGCATGATCCTCGACCACCCGCATCACCGCATCGACGCGCGCCTCGAACGGGCAGTGCGAGCCGTCGGCCTGCAGTTCGTCGTCCTTGATGAAGTCGATGCCGCCGGCAACCAGTTGCTCGACCATCGCCGCCGTCTCGTCGGGCGCAAGGCCGACGCTCGGCTTGATGATCGTGCCGATCATCGGCCGACCCTCGACACCGGCAAGGCGCCGCGTGCCCTGAACGCCGAAGGCCGGGCCCGGATAGGCGCCGGCAAAGCTCGGCGGGAAGGTGATGTCGAGAAGGCGTAGCGCCGAGACCTCCGCCAGCTCGAACAGGTTGCCCGCGACCGTCGCCAGCACGTTGGTCAGCGAGGGGCCGAAATTCTCCAGCGGCCAGGACAGCACCATCTCGCCGCGCCGGTAGCGGTCCGAGCGGATCCGGCAGGGCAGGGCCGGGGTCGGCGAGCTTCCCGTCTCCACAATGCTCTCGACCCTCGCGCCGGAGCGCTCGCGCAGCTCGTCGGTCTCTCCCGGCAGGCGCAGGAAGGTGCCGCAGGACTGCTCGCCGGCGATCACCCCCGCGGCATCTTCCAGCGGCAGCGGGCTTTCCAGTTCGTAGCGTGCGTAAAGCCGTTCCATCTGCCACGTTCCCTCTCGCATCCCTGCCGCGTGCCGGCATCCGTTGGCAGGTTCGATATCATCTCATCATACCAGTTGACAACATGATGTTTGACGGGTTTCATCGCCGCCAAACAGGAGGTCGACTGATGAAGATTGCTTTGCTTGGCGCCGGCGGAAAGATGGGCGTGCGTCTTGCCACCAACCTCAAGGGCTCGCGCTATGAGGTCGCGCATGTGGAAATCGGCGAGGCGGGGCGCGCCCGCCTGCGCGAGGTCCTCGGCGTCGAATGCGTCGACATGGACGCCGCTCTGTCCGGGGCCGGCGCCGTCATCCTCGCCGTGCCGGATACGGCGATCCAGGCGGTCGCGGCAACCGTCGTGCCGAAGCTCGATCCCGGCACGCTGGTGATGGCGCTCGATGCCGCCGCGCCCTTTGCCGGCCACTTCCCGGAGCGCGCGGACGTCACCTATTTCGTCTCGCATCCCTGCCATCCGCCGATCTTCAACGACGAGACCGAGATGGCGGCCAAGCGCGACTATTTCGGCGGCGTTGCCGCCAAGCAGGCCATCGTCAGCGCCCTGATGCAGGGACCGGAGGAGCACTACGCGGTCGGCGAGGAGATCGCCCGCACCATCTACGGCCCGATCCTGCGCTCGCACCGGGTCACGGTGGAGCAGATGGCGCTGCTCGAGCCGGGCCTGTCGGAGACGGTCTGCGCCACCCTGCTCGTCGTCATGAAGGAAGCGATGGACGAGGTCGTTGCGCGCGGCGTCGATCCGGTCGCGGCCCGCGACTTCCTGCTGGGCCATCTCAACATCCTCGGTGCCGTCGTCATGGGCGAGGTGCAGGGCGCGTTCTCCGATGCCTGCAACAAGGCCATCGCCAACGGCAAGCCGCGGCTGATGCGCGACGACTGGCGCGGCGTCTTCGAGCCGCAGGAGATCGCGGCGAGCATCCGCGCCATCACCTGACGGCGTTCGGGACGACGTTTGCGGCTGCCATATAGGCAGCCGCACTCCAGCATTGCTATAGGAGGTGGATGGCCTGGGCGAGGGAGCTGGAATGCGCAAGCGCGGCACGAAAACGGACGAGGGCGACAAGATCGTCAGGCGGAAGCTGTCGGACCAGGTGCTGGAACGGCTGCTGGAGATGATCACCCGCCGCGAGGTGCTGCCCGGCGAGCTGATGCCGTCCGAACGCGATCTGATGGAGCGCTTCGGCGTCGGCCGGCCGGCGGTGCGCGAGGCGCTGCAATCGCTCGACACGATGGGCCTGATCAGCATCTCCCACGGCGAGCGGGCCCGGGTCAGCGCGCTCACCGCCGACACGGTGATCCGGCAGATCGACGGGGTGGCCCGCCTGATGCTGTCGGCCTCGCCGGACAATCTGGAGCACCTCAAGCAGGCGCGCCGCTTCTTCGAGATGGGCATGGTGCGGCTCGCCGCCGCCAATGCCACCGCCACCGACATCGCCGAACTGCGCCGGCTCGTCGACCGCCAGCGCGAGGCGCTGGGCGATGCCGAGGCCTTCATCGCCGCCGATATCGCCTTCCACCGCAAGATCGCCTCGCTGTCGGGCAATCCGATCTTCGCCGCCGTCGGCGATGCCATGCTCAGTTGGCTGTTCAACTATCATTCGGAGCTGCTGCTGTGGTCCGGCGGCGAGACCAAGACCCTGGCCGAGCACGCGGTGATTGTCGACCGGCTCGCCACCGGCGACCAGGAGGGCGCCGCCGCCGCCATGGGCATCCATCTCGACCGCAGCGATCTTCTCTATCAGCACCGCGAGGATGCCTGAGACGTTTTGTATAGTTGTAAACTCAATTGACTCATCTGGCGCTTTGCCGCATGGTCGCCGCCGGAATTAAAGACGTCTCGGGAGGTGCTCCATGGGCAGGAATTACGATATCGCGGTGATTGCGGGCGACGGCATCGGCAAGGAGGTCGTGCCCGAGGGCCAGCGGGTGGTGGAGGCGGCCGCGCGGCGCTTCGGGTTCACGGTCGACTGGAAAGACTACGACTGGAACTGCGACTACTATGCCCGCCATGGGCGGATGATGCCGGAAGACGGCGTCGACCAGGTGCGCGGCGCCGATGCGATCTTCCTCGGAGCGGTCGGCTGGCCCACCGTGCCGGACCACATCTCCACCTGGGACCTGATCCTGCGCCTGCGCCGCGAGCTCAACCTCTATGTCGCGCTGCGGCCGGCCCGCCTGCTCAAGGGCATCACCTCGCCGCTCGCCGGCCGCGATGCCAAGGATATCGACTTCGTCATCGTCCGCGAGAATTCGGAAGGCGAGTATTCCTCCGCCGGCGGTATTCTCTATCAGGGCACGCCGGAAGAGCTGGTGATTCAGGAATCGGTGTTCTCCCGCCGCGCCACCGACCGGATCCTGCGCTATGCGTTCGAACTGGCGCGCACCCGCCGCAACAAGGTCTCGCTGGCCACCAAGTCGAACGGCATCAAGATCGCCATGCCCTATTGGGACGAGCGCTTCGCGGCGATTTCGGCCGAGTATCCCGACGTCGCGGCGAACAAGTTCCACATCGACATCCTGACCGCGCATTTCGTCAACCATCCGGACTGGTTCGACGTGGTCGTCGGCTCCAACCTGTTTGGCGACATCCTCTCCGATCTCGGTCCCGCGGTCGCCGGCAGCATCGGCATCGCACCGTCCGGCAATATCGACCCGACCCGCGCCAATCCCTCGATGTTCGAGCCGGTGCACGGGTCTGCCCCCGACATTGCCGGCCAGGGCATTGCCAATCCCATCGGCCAGATCTGGGCCGGCGCCATGATGCTGGAGCATCTCGGCGAGCTGGAGGCCGCCCGCGCCATCGAGACCGCGATCGAGACGGTGCTGTCGCAGGGCGGTCCGCGCACCCGCGATCTCGGCGGCAGCGCCGGCACGATCGAGGCCGGCAAGGCCATCGCCGAGGCGCTCGCCTGATCCTTTGGCAGAACCAGCCGGTGCGTGTTGTCGGCTGGTCCTTTCCCCGGTTTCAGCCACTTTCAGGAGCAAGTACGATGCTCGACAGGACATCCATCACGGCCTTCGGCCACATCATCGACGGCAAGGTCGTCGACCGCGCGGACAAGGGCGGCATCGACGTCGTCGACCCGGCCGACGGCCGGGTGTTCGCCCGCCTGCCGCGCGGCGGCGCGGCCGAGGTTGACCGGGCCGTGGAAGCGGCGCGCGCTGCTTTCGAGGGCGAATGGGGCGCCAAGAGCGCTCTGGAGCGCGGCCGCATCCTGATGCGCTTTTCCGCGCTGATCCTCGATCATGCCGAGGAGCTCGCCGAGCTGGAATGCCTCGACACCGGCAAGCCGCTGACCCAGGCGCGCAACGATATCGCCGCGACCGCCCGCTATTTCGAATATTACGGCTCGGCCGCCGACAAGCACCATGGTGAGACGATCCCCTATTCCAAGGGCATGACCGTTCTGGCGCTGCGGGTGCCCCATGGCGTCACCGGCCACATCATCCCGTGGAACTATCCCTCGCAGATCTTCGGCCGCTCGGTCGGCGGCGCCCTGGCGGCCGGCAATGCCTGCGTCGTCAAGCCGGCAGAGGATGCCTGCCTGACGCCGCTGCGGCTTGGCGAACTGGCGCTTCAGGCGGGCCTTCCGGCCGGGGCGCTCAACATCGTCTGCGGCTTCGGCATGGAGGCGGGTGCAGCGCTCGCCGGTCATCCGGGGATCAACCACATCTCCTTCACCGGCTCGCCCCAGACGGGCACCGCCGTTGCGAAGGCGGCGGCGGAAAACCACGTGCCGGTAACGCTGGAGCTCGGCGGAAAGTCGCCGCAGATCCTCTTTGCCGATGCGGATCTCGACGCGGCGCTGCCGGTCGTCGTCAACGCCATCGTGCAGAATGCCGGCCAGACTTGCGCGGCCGGCAGCCGCGTGCTCATCGAGCGCTCGATCTATCCGGAGGTGATGGCGCGGCTCGCCGAGCGCTTTGCCGCGCTGAAGGTCGGTCCCGGCATCGACGATCCAGACTGCGGTCCCATCGTCAGCGCCCGCCAGTTGCGCCGGGTCACCGAACTGGTCGAGGCGGCGCTCGCCGACGGCGCACAGGTCGTTGCCAAGGGGCAGGTGAAACCCGACGCGCCCGAAAGCGGTTACTACTTCCCGCCGATGCTGCTGGACGGTGCGGCGCCCGACAGCCGCCTCGCCTGCGACGAGATCTTCGGTCCCGTGCTGGCGGCCTTTCCCTTCGATGACGAGGCCGAGGCGATCCGCCTCGCCAACGGCACGCCCTACGGGCTCACCGCCTCGGTCTGGACCCAGGATGGCGGCCGGCAGATGCGCTGCGCCCATGCCATCGAGGCGGGCCAGGTCTTCGTCAACAATTACGGCGCCGGCGGCGGCATCGAACTGCCCTTCGGCGGCATGAAGCGCTCCGGCTACGGCCGCGAGAAGGCCTTCGAGGGCATGATCAGCTTCACCACGATCAAGACCGTGGTGTTGAAGCACGGTTGAGCCGCGGATATCGCAACAAGATCGGACAGGCGGGGCCTTCGGGTTCCGCCCGTTTCGTGTGGCCGGGAGCGATGAGGGGTCAGAAGCCGGGGCGGCTGTTCATCATTCGCGTGCGGGCGTGTTCGATATGATTGCGCATCGCGCGCTTGGCCTTGGTCGCCGCGCCCGCCTCGATATGGCGGAAGATGTCCTCGTGCTCCGCCTGCACCGCCTCGGCGCGCACCAGCGGCTGGAACTTCACCAGGAAGCGCATCAGGGTCACCGAGCGGGTGACGTCATATTCTAGCGATTTCAGCGTCTTGACGATGCGCGGATTGCAGGTGGCGATGGCCACCGCCTCGTGGAACGCATAGTCGTGATAGTGCATGATCGCGTTGGTGTGCATTGCCTCGGAGAAGCGATCGAGCGCCTCGCGCAGCCGCTCGATATCCGCCGGCCCGCGCCGCTTGGCGGCGAGATAGGCCGCCTGCGGCTCGACGATCAGGCGCAGTTCGATGCCGTTCAGCATATCGCCGATACGCTCCAGCGCGTCGCGGTCGTCGTCGCCGGTGGCGCGCTCGGGGCTGGCGCCGAGGGCGTTCTGCACATAGTTGCCCGAGCCGCGCACCGAGGAGATCAGCCCGTCCTCGCGCAGCTTGTCCAGCGCCTCGCGCAGGACGGGGCGCGACACGTCGAACTCTCCGGCAAGCACGTTTTCCGGCGGCAGCTTGGTGCCTGCCGCGATCATGCCGGTGACGATGGCATGGAACAGGTTCTCATAGACCCGGTCGGCCAGCCGATCGGCCTTGCTCTGCTGGAGGTCGGCGAAGGTGAACTCCCCCGACCGCGATGTCGGTGCGGCCTTGTCCATGTCTCGACTTATTGGTCAATCCTGCCGTTCGGTCAATATCGCCGGGCGCCGACGCTCTATTGCGGCAATTGCCAGGCCCCAGCTTGCGGGTGATCATCATACCAGTTAGAGTTAAGTTGTAAAACGTGTTGACTGGATGATCGATCGCCGCCAAACTTCGCGATCGGTGCAGGAGACACCAGGGAGGATATCGCTATGTTTCGTTTCCGCAGCTTGACTGTCGTGTCCACGCTCGCCCTTTCGATGGCGATGGGGGGTGCCGCCACGGCGCAGACCGTTCTGAACTTCGCGCATTCCACGGCGCAGAATTCCCACTACAGCATGGGCGTCCAGGCGTTCGGCAAGAAGCTGTCCGAGCTCAGCGGCGGCAAGTACGAGATCCGCGAGCAGGCCGCCGGCGCGCTCGGCGGCGAGCGTGACGTGATCGAGGGCCTGCAGATCGGCTCGGTCGAACTGACCATTTCCTCGACCGGCCCGCTCGGCAATTTCGTGCCGGAAGCGCTGGTGCTCGACCTGCCCTTCCTCTTCAAGGACTATGCCTCGGCACGCGGCGTGCTCGACGGCGAGATCGGTCAGGAACTGCTCGACAAGGTCAGCGAGAACAACCTCGTCGCCCTTGCCTGGTCGGAGAACGGCTTCCGCCACGTGACCAACTCCAGCCGCCCGATCAACACGCCCGCCGACCTGCAGGGCCTGAAGATCCGCACCATGGAGAACCCGGTGCATATGGAAGCCTTCCGCGCAGCCGGTGCCTCGCCGACGCCGATGGCCTTCCCGGAGGTCTTCGCCGCCCTGCAGCAGAACGTCATCGACGGCCAGGAGAACCCGATCCCGGTGATCACCGCCTCGAAGTTCTGGGAGGTGCAGAGCAACCTGACCCTGACCGGCCACGTCTATTCGCCGGCCATCATCCTCGCCTCGCCGAGCCTGTGGGACGGATTGTCCGACGAGGAAAAGGGCTGGTTCGAGGAGGCCGCCAAGGTGGCCGTCGAGGCGACCCGCGCCAAGGTCGAGGCCGATGAGGCCAACGGCGTCGCCCTGCTGCGCCAGAACGGCATGAACGTGGTGGAGACGGTCGATCAGGCTGCCTTCCAGCAGGCCGTCGCCCCAGCCTATGACAGCTTCAAGGCGAAGTATGGCGACGAGATGCTGAAGCGCATCCAGGCCGCGCAGCAGTAAGGCCCTCCCAAGGCCCCGCCCGCCGGGCACCGCGAGGCGACTGGTCACGGTCGTCTCGCGACCGGCGTCCCTGGGGCGGCCGCGAGCGGTCGCCCCTGATGGCGTTCCCCGGTCGGCCGCAGGTGGCGCCGCCGTCGCGGTCGCCAGCGGTTCTCCGGCAGGAGTTCGATCATGCAATGGTTCTTCGCCGCCGAGCGCCGGGTGACCCGCGTCGCTCTCGAACTGTCGGTCCTCGCCCTGGCGGCGATCGTCGCTCTCACCTTCTACCAGGTGGTGACGCGCTTCGTCTTCGGGCATCCTTCCGCGTGGTCGGAAGTGGCGGCCCGCTCGGCGATGATGTGGATGGTGTTTCTCGGCCTTGCCGCAGCGTTCCGCCAGGGCGCGATGATCGCCGTCGATTTTCTGATGGATGTCGGGCCGAAGCCGCTTCGCCAGGTGCTCACCATCGTGATTGCCGCCGCGTCGCTGATCTTCCTCGCCCTGCTGATCTGGTACGGCACGGCCATGGCGTTCAGGGTGCAGCGGCAGAACCTTGCCGGCCTTGATGTCAGCATCGCCTGGGTTTATGCGGCGCTGCCGGTCGGCGCAGCACTCGCCGTCCCCGGTGTCATCGCGCGCACCATCGTCAGCTTCACCGGTCAGGATGATGCCCGCTCCGGCGAGCTCAAGGACGTGGAGGGCCAGGTATGAACGCGGCCCTTGCCTTCTCGCTGCTGATCCTCTTTGCCGTCGCCGTTCCGATCGGCGTGTCGCTGGTCCTTGCCAGCGCCTTCGGCATCCAGTTCTTCTCGACTGTGCCGCTGCTGCTCGCCGTGCAGCGGATCTTCGCCAGCCTCGACTCGTTTCCGCTGCTCGCCGTGCCGCTGTTCATCCTGTCCGGCAATCTGATGGCGGCGGCCGGCATCTCCGAGCGACTGGTGGAACTGGCGAAATCGATGGTCGGCGGCATCCAGGGCGGGCTGGCCTGCACCTGCGTCGTCACCTGCATGATCTTCGCCTCGGTTTCCGGCTCCTCGGTCGCCACGACCTTCGCGATCGGCGTGATTCTGATTCCAGCCATGGTCCGGCACGGCTATCCGGTCGGCACTGCCGCCGCGATCCAGGCCTCCTCGGCCGAGCTCGGCGTGCTGATCCCGCCGTCGATCCCGCTCATCCTCTATGGCGTTGCCACCGAAACCTCGATCGGCCAGCTCTTCCTGGCCGGCATCGGCCCCGGCATCCTGGTGGCCAGCGCGCTCTTCGTCTACCTGATCATCCTGTGCCGGGTGAAGGGCTACGGA
The DNA here is from genome assembly GCF_900185725.1 of Stappia sp. TSB10P1A. Lineage (GTDB taxonomy): Bacteria > Pseudomonadota > Alphaproteobacteria > Rhizobiales > Stappiaceae > Stappia. The sequence continues at coordinate 110,957 of NZ_FYAU01000029.1, forward strand.
AAGATGGACGGCGACGGGCGCAAGCCGTTTTTTGGCGCTTTGGTCCATGCGCTCTGGGCCCTGCTGATGCCGGTGATTGTGCTCGGCGGCATCTATGGCGGCATCTTCACGCCGACCGAGGCCTCCTCCATCGCCGTGGTCTATGCGCTGTTCGTCGGCCTCTTCGTCTATCGCTCGCTGACCCTTGCCAAGATCCACGCGGCGCTGCGCACCTCGGTGATCTCCAGCGCGGTGATCATGGTGATCATCGCCGGCGCCGGCCTCTTCTCCTTCCTCGTCACCCGCTCCGGCCTTCCGGCGATCATCGCCGAGTGGGTCCAGCAGGTGTTCACCGACCGCGTCAGCTTCCTGATCGCCGTCAATGTCTTCCTGTTCATCGTCGGCATGTTCGTCGAGACGTCCGCGGCCATCCTGGTGCTGGCGCCGCTGCTCGCGCCGATTGCCATCGCCTATGGCGTCGATCCAGTGCATTTCGGCCTGATCATCGTGGTCAATCTGGCGCTCGGCATGTTCACGCCGCCGGTCGGCGTCAATCTCTTCGCCGCCTGCGCGGTGGCGAAGATCTCCATCCAGAAGATCATTCCGGCCCTGGTGCCGATGGTGCTGGTGGTGATGGGCTGCGTGCTGCTGGTGACCTACGTGCCGTTCATTTCGCTCGGCCTTGTCGAGCTGTTCTACAGGTAGCGATGGCGCTGCCTCTTTTCGGGAGACTGCAATGAAACTGAAGGACAAGGTGGCCATCGTCACCGGCGCCGGCGGCGGCTATGGCGAGGGCATTGCCCATTACTTCGCCGAGCAGGGCGCCAAGGTCGTCGTCGCCGACATCCGCGGCGACGCGGCGCAGAAGGTCGCAAGCGACATCGGCGCCGCCGCCGTTGCCTGCACCGCCGACGTCACCAGCGGCGAGTCCACCAAGGCGATGGTGCAGACGGCGCTCGACGCTTTCGGCAAGCTCGATATCCTCGTCAATAATGCCGGCACCACCCACAAGAACCAGTCGATGCTGCTCGTCGATGAGGCGACCTTCGACAAGGTCTACGCGGTCAACGTCAAGTCACTCTACCACGCGGCGATCCACGCGGTGCCGGTGCTGGAGAAGAACGGCGGCGGCGTCATCATCAACATCGCCTCGACCGCCGGCGTGCGTCCGCGTCCCGGCCTGACCTGGTACAACGGCACCAAGGGCGCGGCGATCGCCATCACGCGCTCCATGGCCGTGGAACTCGCCGACCGCAAGATCCGCGTCTGCGGCATCAACCCGGTGATGGGCGAGACCGGCCTGACCGATCAGTTCCTGCCGGGCGACGACACGCCGGAGACGCGGGCCAAGATCATCGCCGGCATTCCGCTCGGCCGCCTGTCTCGCCCGCTCGACATTGCCAAGGCCTGTGGCTTCCTCGCCTCCGACGAGGCGGAGTTCATCACCGGCGTGCTGCTGGAAGTCGACGGCGGCCGCTGCATCTGATGCACCCATGAAAGACATCCGGCGCGGCCCGCATCGGGTGCGGCGCCGGATGTCGCGTCCGGCCCTGCCGCCCGCAAGGAGAGAGTGACAATGACGACCTGCCTCATCATCGGTGGTGGCGGCATGCTCGGCCAGGGGCTGGCCGGGGCGCTGGCCGCGCGGGGAACCCTCGCCGGCGGCGCCCTCTCGCACCTGACGCTTTTCGATGTCGTCCCGGCCCGCGCGCCGGAGGGCGGCATCCCGGTTGCGATCGAAACCGGCGACCTCAGCGCGCCCGGTGAGGCCGAGCGTCTCGTCGCCTCCCGTCCCGACGTCATCTACCATCTCGCCGCGATCGTCTCCGGTGAGGCCGAGCGCGATTTCGAGAAGGGCTACCGGATCAATCTCGACGGCACCCGCCATCTGTTCGAGGCGATCCGCGCCGAGAACGCGCGTTCGGGCTATTGCCCCCGCGTCGTCTTCACCTCGTCGCTGGCGGTGTTCGGCAGTCCCCTGCCCGATGTCATCGGCGACGATTACGTCGTTACCCCGCTGTCGAGCTACGGCACGCAGAAAGCCATCGGCGAATTGCTGCTTGCCGACTACAGCCGCCGCGGCTTCTTCGACGGCATCGGCCTGCGCCTGCCGACCATCGTGATCCGGCCGGGCAAGCCCAATGCGGCGGCCTCCGGCTTCTTCTCCTCCATCCTGCGCGAGCCGCTTGCCGGCAAGGAAGCCGTGCTGCCGGTCGGCACCGACGTGCGCCACTGGCTGGCCAGCCCGCGCGCGGCCGTCGGCTATCTCGTCCATGCCGGCGATCTCGACAGTGCCGCCATGGGCGGGCGTCGCAACATCACGCTGCCCGGCGTCTCGGTGACCGTCGGCGAGCAGATCGAGGCGCTGCGCAAGGTGGCGGGCGATGCGGCGGTCGCCCTGATCCGTCACCAGCCCGATCCCGCCGTGGAGGCGATCATCTCCACCTGGCCGAAGGCCTTCGACACGCGCCGCGCGCTCGATCTCGGCTTTGCCGGCGATGCCTCTATCGAGGCGATCATCACCGCCTATCTTGAGGATCACGCGGGAGCGGCGTCATGAGCAAAACCGGTCCCATCGTCGTCATCGGCCTCGGCGCCATGGGGCTCGGCATGGCGCGCTCGCTGCTGCGCGCCGGCCTTGCCGTCACCGGCATCGACCGGGAGCCGGCTGCCATGGCCGCCTTCGAGGCGGATGGCGGGCGCAGTGCCGCCGATCGCGCGGCTCGCGACGCAGCGCTACGCAACGCCTCGGCGGTCGTGCTGGTCGTCGTCAACGCGGCCCAGACCGAGGCCGTGCTCTTCGGCGAGGACGGCATCGCGCCGCATCTTCGCCCCGGCACCGTCGTCGTCTCCTGCGCAACCTTCGCGCCTGAATACGCCGTGCGTTTCGAGGCGAAGCTGGCCGAAACCGGCCTGCTCTATCTCGACGCGCCGATCTCCGGCGGTGCGGTCCGCGCCGCCGAGGGGCGCCTGTCGATCATGGCCTCCGGCACGGCGGAGGCCTTCGTGGCGGCCCGGCCGGCGCTCAATGCGATGGCCGAGACGGTGTTCGAGCTCGGCGACCGCGCCGGCCCCGGTTCGGCGATGAAGGTGGTCAACCAGTTGCTTGCCGGCGTCCACATCGCCGCCACCGCCGAGGCGCTCACCTTCGGCGTCGGCCAGGGCATTGAGGTGGCGCGCATGGTGGAGGTGATCTCGCGCTGCGCCGGCTCGTCCTGGATGTTCGAGAACCGCGGGCCGTTCATCGCGGGCGGCGACTATCGCCCGCATTCGGCAGTCGATATCTTCGTCAAGGATCTCGGCATCGTCGCCGAGGCGGCCTCCGCCGGCGGGCTCTCCGTGCCGTTGACGGAGACAGCGCTCGCCCGCTTCCGGGCCGCGCACGATGCCGGTCTCGGCCGCGAGGGCGACGTGGCGGTCGCCAAGATCTATGCCCGCGAGGGCAACATCGCCCTGCCGGGCGTTCCGGCATCGGGTGGAGCCTCCAGGGACAAGGATTGACCATGCTGCTCGGCTGCATCGGCGACGATTTCACCGGCTCCTCGGATCTTGCCAACACGCTGGTCAAGGGCGGCATGGCGGTCACGCAATATTGCGGCCTGCCGGAAGGTCCGGCCGCGCCCGGCGTCGAGGCTGGCGTCGTCGCGCTCAAGACCCGCAGCGTGCCGGTTGCCGAGGCGGTCGAACAGTCGCTGGCGGCGCTCGACTGGCTGCTGGCGCAGGGCTGCCGACAGATCTTCTTCAAATACTGCTCGACCTTCGATTCCACGCCGCAAGGCAATATCGGCCCGGTCATCGATGCGCTGATGGACCGGCTCGGGGCGAAGACCGCCATCGTCTGCCCGGCCTTTCCCGGTACGGGCCGCACGCTCTACCAGGGGCATCTTTTCGTCGGCGACCGGTTGCTCAGCGAGTCCGGCATGCAGGATCACCCGCTGACGCCGATGACCGATCCGGACATCCGCCGCTGGCTCGCCCTGCAGACGCCGCGCAAGGTCGGCCATGTCGCCCATGCTGATGTCGCCAAGGGTGCCGAAGCCATCGCCGCCGGCCTTGCCCGCGAGCTTGCCGCCGGTGCCGGCCCGGTGGTCGTCGATGCGATCGCGGATGCGGATCTTCACGCCATCGGCGCGGCCGCCGAAGAGCTGGTGCTGATCACCGGCGGCTCCGGCGTTGCGCTCGGCCTGCCGCAGAACTTCCGCCGTGCGGGAGAGCTTGCCGGCGGCAGCGACAGCTTTGCCGGGGCCGACGGGCCGGGCGTCGTGCTGTCGGGCTCCTGCTCGCGCGCGACCCGCGCCCAGGTGGCGCGCTACAAGGCGAACCACCCTTCGCTGGAAGTCACCGCCGTTGATGCCATGTCCGGCAAGACCACCGTCGCGACCCTGCGCGCGTTCGTGTTGGAGAACCGGGACGCCGCGCCGCTGGTCTATTCCTCGGCCGATCCTGACGAGGTGCGGCGCGCCCAAGGCGTCTACGGAACGGAGAAACTGGCAGGTACCATCGAAACCCTGTTCGCCGATCTTGCTGGCGAGCTCGCGCGCTCCGGCATCCGCCGCATCGTGTCTGCCGGCGGCGAGACTTCGGGTGCCGTGGTGCGCGGCCTTGGCTGCGAGGCGCTGCGCATCGGCCCGGAGATCGATCCCGGTGTGCCGGCGCTGCGCGTCGAAGGGGCCGAGTTGGCGCTGGCGCTGAAATCCGGCAATTTCGGCGGCGAGGACTTCTTCGAGCGCGCGCTGGCGATCCTGTCCGAAAAGGGCGCGGCATGAGCGAGGAAGCACGGCAACGCGAGCTTCTGTGCACGCTCGCGCGCTCCCTGTTCGACCGCGGCCTGACGGGCGGCGCCTCGGGAAACATATCGCTGCGCCTCTCCGACGGCGGCTTGCTGGTCACGCCCACCGGCACCTCGCTCGGCCGTCTCGACCCCGGCCGCCTGTCGCGTTTCGATGCGCAGGGACGTCATGTCGACGGCGACGCTCCGACCAAGGAAATGCCGTTGCACGCGGCGTTCTACGAGACGCGCGGTGCCAGGGCCGGTGCCATCGTCCACCTGCATTCCAGCCATTCCGTCGCCCTGTCGATGCTGCCGGAGGTCGATCCGGACAATGTGCTGCCGCCGCTCACGCCCTATTCGATCATGCGGCTCGGCAAGGTGAAGCTGCTGCCGTTCTTCCGTCCGGGCGATGCCGCCATGGGCGAGGCGATCCGTGGGCTTGCCGGCCGCCGCAGCGCGGTGCTGCTGGCCAATCACGGCCCGGTGGTGGCGGCCAAGGACCTGGAGGCGGCGGTCTACGCCATGGAGGAGCTGGAGGAGACCGCCCGTCTCGCCCTGCTGCTGCGCGGGATGAACCCGCGTCTCCTGAGCGAGGGCGAGGTCCGCTCGATTGTCGATCACTTCGATGTGGAATGGGACTGAGGCGCGATGACCGTGAACAAGACCTCCCTGCCGCTTTCGGCCAATCTCGGCTTCCTCTGGACCGATCTCGCGTTGCCCCAGGCGGTGCATGCGGCCGCTGCTGCCGGCTTCGGCGCGGTCGAGCTGCACTGGCCTTACGACGTGCCGGCGGCCGAGCTTGCCGCCGCCCTCAAAGAGACCGGCCTGCCGGTGCTCGGGCTCAACACGGTGCGCGGCGATGTGGCGAAGGGCGAGTTCGGGCTCGCTGCCCTTGCCGGACGCGAGGACGAGGCGCGCGCCGCCTTCACGCAGGCGCTCGACTATGCGGCGGCCATCGGCGCCGGCAACATCCACGTGATGGCCGGAAAGGCGGACGGGGAGGCTGCGCGCCGCACCTTCGTCGCCAACCTTTGCCGCTTCCGCGATCTCGCCGCGCCCAAGGGGGTTGGCCTGCTGCTGGAGCCGATCAACACCCGCGACGTGCCGGGCTACTTCCTGTCGGACTGCGAGAGCGCCGCGTCGATCATTTCCGACTGCGGCGGCGAGGGCATCCGCATCATGTATGACTGCTACCACATGCAGATCATGCGCGGCGACCTGCTGCGCCAGGCCGAGCGCTGGATGGACCTGATCGGCCATATCCAGTTCGCCGCAGTCCCCGACCGGGCCGAACCGGACCATGGCGAGGTCGACTATGGCTGGTTGCTGCCGGCCTTGCGCGATGCCGGCTATCGGGGCCATTTCGGCGCGGAATACCGGCCGCGCGGTACGACCAGTGAGGGTCTCGGCTGGATGAAGGCTTTCGCGGGCGTCTGACCGGCCCCGCGCCGCTCAGCCGAGCTCCAGCGTCGTCGTTGCTAGTACGCGAGCCGGGTCGCCCCCCGGTACACCGTTGCGGTACATGCGCGCGGTGGCGAACCCTTGCGCGAAGCCGGCCTGCTCCAGCCAGGTCCCGAAGCCGTGCCCCGTGTCGGGTACGTCGAGATGCAGCTCCTCTCCGCCCGTCGCCTCACCGAGGGCGGCAAGGAGGGCTGCCCCGTCCGCCGGCGTGTCGGCGAAGAGCGGCCCGATCTTCCACCCCTGAAGGCATTTTCGCGCGACGCCGTAGCCCACGACGCGCCCGTCCCGCAGGGCCATGCGCGCGATGCGCGGAGACGAGATCCAGGCAGACAGGAAGGCCTCTCGCGGCGCCGGGAAGATGGTGGCATCATAGGCGGCAACACCGGGATCGGCCGGGACGATGCGGGTGCCGGCCGGCGGAGCCGCCTCCGGCGCGTGCCCCGAAAAGCGCAAGGTGCGATAGGCAACGGCAAAGCCCATGCGGCGGTAATTGTCTTCCTGCGCCGGCACGCCGTCGAGGCCGATGCAGCGCTCGCCGAGCCGTGCCATTCCGGCGTCCCAGACCTGGCGCCCGAGCCCCTTGCCGCGCAGGTCCGGCCGGCAGATGTAGAGGCCGATGAAGCCGAAGCCCGGCCCATAGGCGACAGCGGAAATCGCTGCCGCCATTTCGGTGCCAAGGAAGAGCCCGAGAAAGCCGCCGGGATCGGCGGCATGGAAGGCCGGGGCATCGTCGAGGCCGGGGTTCCAGCCTTCGCCGGCGGCCCAGTCGATCAGGAGCGGAAGTTCATCAAGGGCAAGTGCGCGCAGTGTCGGTTCGGTCATTCGGTCCCTGCCGGCATCGGAGCGAAAGAGGCCATGGCGCCGCTGTAGCGCTTGGGCGAGGGGGCAGCATAGGCGCCGCGCTTGGAGGTGAACAGGTCGAGCGCGGCAAGCGCCTCTGCCTGTTTCACCGCGGCGCTCACGCCGTCGATCACCGGCACGCCGAATTCGTCCGAGAGCCGCCGGGCAAGATCGGCCATGCCGGCGCAGCCGAGCACGATCGCCTCCGCGTGGTCGCAGGCGAGTGCCGCCCGGATCTCAGCTCGCAGCAGCTCGCCGGATCCGGACGTCGGATCCTCCAGCGACAGCACCGACATGCCGGCAGCGCGCACCCTCGCCCGGCCTGTCATGCCGTAGCGCGCAACGAGATCCTCGACCGGGACGCGCGCGGCCTCCGCCGTCGTTACCACGGTGAACCGGCGGGCAACGAAAGCGGCGAGCGACAGCGCCGCCTCGCAGATGCCGAGCACGGGAATGCGGGCCATCGCCCGCGCCGCGTCGAGGCCGGTATCGTCGAAACAGGCGATCACCGCCGCCCTCGCGCCGGCCCGTTCGCCCTCGCGGATTTCGGCGAGCAACCCCGGCACGGACAGCGCCTCGTCGTAATAGCCCTCGATGGAGGCGGGGCCTCCTTGCGAGGTCGTGGCGATGATGCGCGTGCCGGGCGCCGCGACGGCCTTGGCTGCGGCCTCGATGGTACGGGTCATCGAGGCGGTGCTGTTCGGATTGACGATCAGGAGGTCCATTGTCCGCCGCCCGTCACGCGGTGCCCTGGCCGCGGGCGCGGCGGCGGCCGAGCCAGACGATGGCGCCGAGCGTCGCCACGATGACGAGGAAGGAGAACAGCGTCGTCACGGTGCCGAGTGCGTAGAGCACCGGCGTCGTGACGTTGGTGGTCATGCCGTAGATCTCCAGCGGCAGGGTGTTGTAGGTGCCCGAGGTCATCAGCGAGCGCGCGAACTCGTCATAGGACAGGGTGAAGCCGAACAGGCCGACGCCGATCAGCATCGGCGCGATCATCGGCAGCAGCACGTGCAGGAAGGTCTGCCAGGCGCTGGCGCCAAGGTCGCGGGCGGCCTCCTCGTAGGCAGGCGAGAAGCGGTTGAACACGGCGAACATGATCAGCACGCCGAAGGGCAGCGTCCAGGTCAGGTGGGCGCCGAAGGCGGAGCTGTACCAGGCCGGGCGCAGGCCCACCTGCTGGAACATCACGCCGATGCCGAGCGAGACGATGATCGAGGGCACCACGAGGCTCGCGACCGACAGGTAGAACAGCGGCGTCGCGCCGAGGAAGCGGCGGCGGAAGGCGAGGCCCGCCAGCAGCGACACCACGACGGTGACCAGCATGACGCCGATGCCCAGCGTCAGCGAGCGGCGGAAGCTGCCGCCGAAATCGCCGACCGCCTGGCGCTCCGTCAGGTTGCGGAACCAGTGCAGCGAGGTGCCGTTGAGCGGGAAGGTCAGCCCGCCATCCGGTCCCTGGAAGGACAGGATGACGATGGCCGACAGCGGTCCGTAAAGGAACACCACGAACAGCGCGAAGAACAGCGCCAGGATCCAGAATTCGAGGCCGCGAGTCTCGCTCATCTCACAGCTCCTTGCGGATGTCGACGACGCGCAGGATCGCGGCGACGAGCAGCAGGACGATGGCCAGCAGCACCACCGCATTGGCGGCGGCGGCCGGATATTGCAGCAAGGACATCTGGTTGCGCATCATCAGGGCGACCGAGGCGCTCTGCCCGCCCGACATCACCTGGACGGTGATGAAGTCGGCCATCACCAGCGTCACCACGAAGATCGTGCCGATCGCCATGCCCGGCTTGGCCAGCGGCAGGATCACGTTGGTCAGCACCTGCAGGCTGGAGGCGCCGGCATCGCGCGCCGCCTCCACCAGCGCGCGGTCGATGCGCATCAACGTGTTGAAGATCGGCGTCACCATGAACAGCGTGTAGAGATGCACCATCGCCAGCACCACGGCGAAATCGGAATAGAGCAGCCATTCCACCGGGGCCGGCACGATGCCGAGGTCGACGAGCGCCGTGTTGACCAGCCCGTTGCGTCCGAGCACCGGGATCCACGAGATCATGCGGATGATGTTGGAGGTCAGGAACGGCACGGTGCAGACCAGGAACAGCACCATCTGCATGGTCTGGCTGCGCACGTGGAAGGCGAGGAAATAGGCGACCCAGAAGCCGATGACGAGGGTCAGCACCCAGACGATCACCGCATATTTGAACGTGTTGAGATAGGTCCGCCAGGTCACCGCCGAACCCAGCGTCTCGATATAGTTGGTCAGCACGAAATCGGGATAGAGCCGGGCGAAGTCGTAGTCCCAGAAGCTCACCGCGACGATCATCGCCAGTGGCGCCAGCAGGAAGGCGCCGAGGATGAGCGCCAGCGGCGCTGCCTGCAGATAGGCGGCGGCGGACCTGCCGAAGCGGGCGAGACGGCGGGCGGGCAGCGTCCCGTCCGGTTCGCTCATCGGGAGGGCAGGCGGATTGGCGGCGGCGGTCATGCCTCGGCTCCGTGCGGGGTTTCAGGATGCGGGAAGCCGCTCTCCCGGGACGGTGGTCGCCCCGGGAGAGCGGTGAGATCATCCTCAGGCGGCGATGAACTCGTTCCAGCGGCGGACCATGTAGCGGTCCTCGTCCATGACCGAGTTCCAGCAGGCGACCTTGCCCATGCGCTCGTTGAAGGAGCCGCCGTCGCGCACGGCACCGGCCTTTTCCATCACCCTGCCGTCCGGCGACAGGATGTCGCCCGCCGCCGGCTTGCCCTCGACCCAGAAGCCCCACTCGTCCTCGGACATGTATTCCTTCGCCGTCTCCATGGCGGCGGAGTAGTAGCCCTGGCGGTTGAGGTAGGCGCCGACCCAGCCGGACAGGTACCAGTCGATATACTCGTACGCCGCATCGAGCTTGGCGCCCGACAGGTGCTTGGCGAGGCCGATGCCGCCGCCCCAGGCGCGGTAGCCTTCCTTCAGCGGCTGGTAGACGCAGGGAATGCCACGCGAGCGCACGGCGGCCACCGCCGGCGACCACATTGACTGGATCACCACCTCGCCCGAGGCCATCAGGTTGACGCTCTCGTCGAAGGACTTCCAGAAGGCGCGGAACTGGCCGTCCTTCTTGGCCTTGATCAGGAACTCGATGGTCTTGTCGATCTCCTCCTTGGTCATGTTGCCCTTGTCGGCATACTGGACCTCGCCCAGTGCCTCCATGATCATGGCCGCGTCCATGATGCCGATGGAGGGGATGTTGAGGATCGAGGTCTTGCCCTTGAAGGCCGGGTCCATGATGTCGGCCCAGGTGGTGATCTCGCGACCGACGAGGTCCGGACGGATGCCCAGCGTGTCGGCGTTGTAGATCGTCGGCACCATGGTCAGCCAGTCGGTCGGGGCGCTGGCGAAGGTGGTGGAGTCCTTGCCCTCGACGAAGCCGACCGTGTGCGGCGCCGTTCCTTGCGCGATGACGCTGTCCGGCGTCAGCTTGCCGTCGATGAACAGCGGCACGATCTTGTCGTAGTATTTCAGCCGGGAGACCTCCATCGGCTGCATCACACCGGCCGGGAACACCTTCTTGGCGATCCAGTATTCGATATCGGCGATGTCGTAGCTGTCCGGCTGGGTGACGGCGCGCTGGGCGGCAGCGTCGGAATCGGTTGCCGTCATTTCCAGCGTGATGCCGAGGTCTTCCTTGCACTTCTCGGCGATGGCGTTGAGGTTCGACACGCCGGTGCCGAACTGGCGCAGGGTGATCGGGTTCTGCGCCCAGATGGTCGGGAAGCCGGTGATGGCGCCGCTGCCCGCGACAAGGCCGGCGGCAGCCGCACCGGTCTTCAGCAGTGAGCGGCGGGACAGGCCGCTCGCGCCGGTGGCGGTCTTGGTGGTCGGTGTCGTCGTCATTTCAGTTCCCCTCTCTTTTGATGGTCGGCCTTGGATTTTCAGGAAGCGAGGCGGCCGAGGACGATGGCGTCCTCCCGGTTCCACGCGAGCGGCGCCGCATCGCCGACCTTGACGGGTGCGGCGAAGAAATCGGCGTCGCTGACGATTGCTGTGAAGTCGTCCACTCCGGCTCCGGCGACGGTGAGCTTCACCGACGAGCCGCGATATTCGATGTTCTGCACCACACCGGTGAAGCCGAGGCCCGGCGCGCTAGCCGGGCCGATCCGCACCCGGTCGGTTCGCACGGCAATGTCGATGGCCTCATCTGCGTCCGGCGGCGTGCCGTCGGCGGAAAACAGCCTGCCACCGGCCGGGGCGATGGTCACGCCGCGCTCGTCGCGGCTCGAAAGGCGGCCGGTGATGACGTTGTGATCGCCCATGAAGCGGGCGACGAAGGCATTGGCGGGCTGCTCGAACACTCTGCGCGGCGCCGCCGCCTGTTCGATCCGCCCGGCATTCATCACCACGATCAGGTCGGCGAGCGCCATCGCCTCCTCCTGGGAGTGGGTGACATGCACGAAGGTGATGCCGAGCGAGGCCTGCAGCCGCTTCAACTCGGCCCGCATCTTGACCTTCAGGAAGGGATCGAGCGCCGACAGCGGTTCGTCGAGCAGCAGGGCCTGCGGATCGGTGATCAAGGCGCGGGCGAGCGCCACGCGCTGCTGCTGGCCACCCGAAAGCTGCGCCGGCCGGCGCGCGGCATAGGGCTCCATATGCACCAGTTCGAGCATGTCCAGCGCCCGCCGCCGCCGCTCCTGCTTGCCGACGCCCTTCATCTTCAGGCTGAAGGCGACATTGTCGGTGACATCGAGATGCGGGAACAGCGCATAGGACTGGAACATCATCGAGGTGCCGCGGCGCGCCGGCGGCAGGTCGGTGACCACCTGGTTGCCGAGCCGCACGTCGCCGTCCGAAATGCTCTCGTGGCCGGCGATCATCCGCAGCGTCGTGCTCTTGCCGCAGCCCGAGGGACCGAGCAGGCAGCAATAGCTGCCGGCCGGGATCTTCAGGCTGATCGCATGCACGGCCGTGGTCGATCCGTAGACCTTGGTGACGGAGGCAATGTCGATGGCGGCGGCCTTGCTCATATGCGGTCCCCTCTGGCGTGGCTGCTGCAATGCATCATGCGTGCCAGTCGCGGAACTCCGGGCTTTTCAACGATTTTTCAAATGGTTCTGCAAGGCTGGCTGTGAGGTGCGGAGCGCCATCTTGCCGCACTGCACAGATTCTGTGCGATTGTCGGCAAAACATGAAAAGATTGTATGCAATCTTGGTGAGGGTCGTATGCGCTCCCTGTGCGAGGCGGCGGAAACGCGCTAAAAGGGTTGCGGGGAATCAGATGAGATGACTGTTCACGACCACGCCGCCCCCGGCGGCCAGCTTTCCGACGACCGTGCCGGCGCCATCCGCGACCGGCTGCGGCTGGCCATTGTCGGCCGCAAGCTGGCGCCCGGTACCAAGCTGTCGGAGGCCGAGGTCGGCGCTCTGTTCGATGTCAGCCGCACCGTCGTGCGCGCGGCGTTGCAGATGCTCGCTTTCGAGGGGCTCGTGCGCAGCGAGCGCAACCGCGGCGCCTTCGTCGCCAATCCCTCGCCCGACGAGGCGCGCCAGATCTTTGCCTCCCGCCGGCTGATCGAACCGGGCATTGCCCGCGAGGCTTGCGCGCGCATCGATGCCGCCGCGCTCGAGCGCTTTGCCGCACTGATTGCCGAGGAGGCGAGCCAGATCGCCGCTCCCGGCCCGGCGGCCCGCCAGGCGGAGATCAAGGCGTCGGGAGACTTCCACCTGTTGCTGGCCGAAGTCGCGGGGAACGCCATCCTCCACCGCTTCATGGAGGAACTGGTCGCGCGCTCCTCGCTGGTCATCGCACTCTATGGTCGCTCGGATGCCTCCAGTTGCGCCCATGCGGAGCATCGCGGCATTCTGGAGGCGCTGGCTGCCGGTGAAGCGGAGCGGCTCGTACGGCTGGTTGGCGAGCATATCGACCATATCGAGGCCGATCTCGACCTTGCGCCGCAGGGCCGCGCTCCGGCGCTCAAGGATGCGCTCGGCTTCTAACGTTTCGCCTCGCGCGCCTCGGCCGCGCGCTCCGCCTCGGCCATGTAGTCGCGGGTGATCGGCACCGTGTCGATCCGCTTTGTCAGTTGCAACTGGAACACCATGTTGGTGCGCTGCCGGAAGCCGACCTCGCACAGCGCCAGATAGAACTCCCACATCCGCAGGAAGCGCGCGTCGTAGATCTTCAGCACCTCCTCGCGGTGGGCGAGGAAGCGTTCGCGCCAGTGGCGCAGCGTCTCGGCATAGTGCAGCCGCAGGATCTCGACATCGGTGGCAAAGAGCCCCGTCTTCTCCACCGCCGCGAACACTTCCGACATCGAAGGCAGATCGGCGCCGGGGAAAATGTACTTGCGGATGAAGGGGTTGATCGGGGCGGGCACGTCCGAATAGCCGATCGCGTGGATCAGCGCGACCCCGTCCGGGGCAAGCAACTCGCGCAGCTTGCCGAAATATTCCAGGTAGTGCCGCTTGCCGACATGCTCGAACATGCCGACCGAGACGATGCGGTCGAACGGCCCCCGCTGCTCGCGGTAGTCCCTGAGGTGGAACGACACGCGTTCCCCTGCCGGCGACGCGGCGGCGCGCGCCTGGGAATGGGCGAACTGTTCCTCGCTCAACGTCACCCCGGTCACTTCGGCGCCATAGGCTTCGGCAAGATAAAGCGCCATGCCGCCCCACCCCGAGCCGATGTCCAGCACCTTGAGGCCAGGCCGGTCGAGCATCAGCTTCGCCGCGATATGTCGCTTCTTGTTGAGTTGCGCCTCCTCCAGCGTGTCCTCGGGCGAGCGGAAATAGGCGCAGGAATACTGCCGGTCGCTATCGAGGAAGAGGTCGTAGAGGGCGGGCGACAGATCGTAGTGATGGGCGACGTTGCGCTGGGCTCGGCCCATCGGGTTAGACTGCTTGAGCCGTGCGGTGGCCCGCTCCAGCAGCGACATCCAGGGATGGCCGGCCTCGGTACCGTAGTTGCGGGCAAGGAGGTCCAGAAACTCGTAGAGCCGTCCATCATCGACCGTGAGGCTGCCATCCATATAAGCTTCGCCGAGGCCGAGCACCGGGTTGCGGACCAGCTTCCAGTCGGAGGCATCGGTCGACAGCCGGACGGTCGCGACCGGCGGCGAGCCGTCGCCCAGAAGATGGGAGCGGCCGGCCCTGTCGATGACCGTGAGACTGCCGCGGCGGACAATGGAGCGAAGGAGACGGAGGAAGATCATGGACGGGCTGGCGCTCATGTGAGGTCAGGCGGGCTGCCGGGGAGGCGGCTTGCATGCACAGGCGAGCGGCGGAACAAAGCCCGCCGACCGAGCACGATACCACGGCTTTCCGTTTTGTCCGAACCGGTTGCGACGCGCGCGTCCGGCCTGTGCCGGTTGTGCAGGCGCTTCGGATCCCGATCTTCGCCCCGCTAGAACAGCCGCATGTCGCGGGCAAGCAGCTTCCACTGGTGGATTCGGGCGGCGCCGCCGTCGTCCTGCCGTTCGGCCACCGCGTCGACGATCAGGTTCAGCGCCGAGATGATGCCGACCGTCGATTCCAGGTAGAGGCCGCTGCGCGAGGGGGCATGGATCACGGCATCGGCGAGATCCTTGGCCCAGTGGCAGTATTCATCGGTGACCACGGCGCAGCGCCGCCCCTGCGCACGGGCGATGCGCGCAAGATCCTGGGACTCCCTCGCATAGGGCACCACATCGACCAGCAGCAGGCAGGTGGCGCCCGGCACCCGGTCCGGCGCGGTACCGCTCTCCGGCAGCCATTCGGCCAGCATGCCGTCATGGGCGGAGAGGTAGCGCACTGCCGGGCGGGCGATGGCCAAGCGCCTTGCGAAATCCTCCGCGATGCCCCGCACCGACTGGAAGCCGGTGACATGGATGGCGGCCGAGCCCGCCAGCAGGTCGACCAGCGTGCGGAAGGCCGGGCCGCCGGCCTGCTGGAAGACGCTGTGCAATGCCTCGACCTCGGCCTTCAGCACCCGCTCGAGCCGGTCGTCGAGGGGCGGCGCGACGGCCCCCGCCTGTCGCCCGTGGCCGGGTGACAGGGAATACTGTTCTCGCATCATCGCCTTGAGGCCGCGCATGCCGTCGCATCCCAGCCGCCGCAGCAGCCGCCCCACCGTCACCTCGCTCACTCCCACCTTGGCCGCAAGGGTCCGGCCGGTCTCCAGCCCGAGCGTGTCCAGGTTCAGCAGCATGAACTGGGCAAGCCGGGCCTCCTGCGTCGGCAGGCCGGGCAGGGCGGCTTCGATCTTCTCCGCCAGTTCCTGGAAGCTGACGGTCGGATAGCTGGCGAAACCTTCCCGCATGGTGACCTCGCATGACAGAAAAATAACATTTGCAGATTTTGTAATTTAAATGGCACCTTTCATTCGTCAAACAAAAAAGGCTCGGGACCAAAGAAAACCCGGTCACTCCTTCACCTTCCAAAAGGGGAGCCGAACAATGAAACTCTCATCGGGCGTAAAGCCCAAGTCGTCGACGGCGCTGCTCGGCGCCGTCATCGCGCTGTCTGCGGGCGTCCTTGCGGTTGTTCCGCAGCAGGCCGCCGCTGAGGGCAAGCTGAGTCTCTACAACTGGGGCGATTACATCAATCCAAAGATCCTGGAGACGTTCAAGGAGGAATTCGGCGTCGAGGTCAGCCTCGATACCTATGGTACCAACGAGGAAATGCTGGCGAAGATCCAGGCCGGGGCGACGGGTTATGATATCGTCTTCCCGTCCGTGCACATGCACGACATCATGCACCAGCTCGGCCTTCTGGCGAAGACCGACATCGGCAGCCATCCCGACTTCAAGAACATCGACCCGCAGTTCATCCGCGCCAGGACCGACCCACAGGCCGAGTATTGCCTGCCCTATGCGTGGGGCAGCGTCGGCATCGTCTACAACCGCCAGAAGGCGGAAGGCATCGAGGGCTGGGCGGATTTCTTCGCATTGGCCGAGAAGGGCGAGAAGATCATCCTGCTCGACGACCTGCGCGAGACGCTCGGCATCGGCCTGATCATGAACGGCCACTCTGTCAACTCGCGCGACGAGGACGAGCTGCGCCAGGCCGCCGACTACATTATCGAGCGGGTCGGCAACATCAGCGCCTTCACCTATGACAGCATCCCTCTGGTCCAGTCGGGCGACGTTGCCGCCGCGCACTGGTATGTCGGCGCCAATATCTTCGCCCAGGAGATACCCGACACCCTCAAATACATCATCCCCAAGGAAGGGGCGACGATGTACCAGGAGGATATGTGCGTGCTCGCCTCGGCGCCGAACAAGGAGAATGCCATCCGCTTCATGGAGTTCTACCTGCGCCCGGAGATCGCCGCGCTCAACGTCTCGCAGCAGCTCAACGGCACGCCCAACGTGCCGGCACTGGAGCTCATCCCCGAGGCGATCCGCGGCAACGAGAGCATCTATCCGCCGCAGGAGGTGATGGACAAACTCGAGATCTTCGAGGATCTGGGACAGGATCTGAAGCTCTACAACCGCGAGTGGACGCGGGTGAAGACGGCGCAGTAGCGGCCTTGTCTCCCTCCCCCGGCGGCGTGTTCGCGCCGCCGGATCCTTCCGGTTCCCCTCCGATCCATCCGGGAGCTTGCATGCCACCGCTTCTCGAGATCCGCGACGCCGCCCGGCAGTTCGTGACGCCCGACGGGGTGCGCGTCGCCGCCCTGGACGGTCTCTCGCTGACTGTCTCCGACAATGAATTCGTCACCTTGCTCGGGCCCTCGGGCTGCGGCAAGACCACCTTGCTGCGCACCATCAGCGGCTTCGAGGACCTCGATTCCGGGGATATCCTGATCGACGGCGCCTCCATTCTGGATCGGCCGGCCCATGCGCGGCCCGTCAACACTGTGTTCCAGAACTATGCGCTGTTTCCGCATATGAACGTGGCGCGCAATGTCGGCTACAGCCTGGAGGTCGCCGGCGTACCGGCCCGCGAGCGGACCCGCCGTGTCGGCGAGGCGCTGGAGCTCGTCAGCCTGTCCGGCTTCGGCGAACGCTCGGTGCGCCAGCTCTCCGGCGGCCAGCAGCAGCGGGTGGCGCTTGCCCGGGCCATCGTCGCCCGGCCGAAGCTGCTGCTGCTCGACGAGCCGCTCTCCGCGCTAGATCGCAACCTGCGTCAGAAGATGCAGGAAGAGCTGAAGCTGCTGCAACACGAGCTCGGCATCTCCTTCATCTTCGTTACCCACGACCAGGAGGAGGCGCTGACTATGTCCGACCGCATCGTCGTCCTCGACGGCGGCCGGATCCAGCAATGCGGCGGGCCGGAGGACGTCTATTATCGTCCGGCCAATGCCTTCGTCGCCCGGTTTATCGGCGAGAGCAACCTGCTGGCCGCGACTGTCGTCTCCGCCGATGCCGGGGGCAGTCTGGTGGAGATCGCGGACGGAACCCGGGTGCACCTTGCCGGCCGCTCCCTCACGCCGGGAGCGCGTGCCACGCTGCTGGTGCGGCCCGAGGCGATCGACCTGTCCGCGGCGAGCGAAACCGGTGGCGCGTCCGCCGGCGCGGCCCGCCGGGACGATGGCCTTGCCCTGTCGGGCAGGCTCGCGCAGGCGTTCTTCGGCGGCACGGACTATCGCCTTGCCGTCGAGGTGGCCGGGCTCGATCCGCTGAAGGTGACGGCCCGCGGCGGCATTGGCGCGGCAAGCGCGGGGTTTGCCCCCGGTCGCGCGGTCTCGCTCTTCGTGCCGCAGGCAGCGATCCATGTGCTGGAGGGGCGGCCATGACCGGGCGGCAGGCCGCTTCGCACGGCCCCAACGCGCTGCGCCGGCAGGCGGCGCTCGCCCTCCTGCTCGCGGCGCCGACCCTGTTCCTGGCGGTGTTCTTCGTCGGGCCGCTGGCACTGATGTTCGTCTATAGCTGGTTGGAGCCCGGCCTCTATGGCGGCGTCGAGTGGACCTTCTACCATCTCAACTTCGGTCGCATCTTCGGCTGGGCCAACACCCGCTACGAAAGCTTCGATCCGGTGTATTTGCGCATATTCGCCCGCTCTCTATGGCTGGCGCTGCAGACCTCGTTCTTTTGCCTGCTGCTGTGCTATCCGGCCGCCTTCTGGGTCAGCCGGCTCGGTCCACGCGCCCGCAACCTCTTCATCTTCCTCATCACCCTGCCGTTCTTCGTCAGCCTGGTGGTGCGCCTTTTCGCCTGGGTGCTCTTGCTGCGGCCGACCGGCTTCGTCAATCAGGCGCTGCTCGGCCTCGGCCTCGTCGAGCGGCCACTGGAGATCATCTACACGGAAGCCGCCGTGGTGATCGGCATGGTCTATGTGTTCATCCCCTTCATGTTCCTGCCGCTCTATGCCAGCGTCGAAAAGCTCGACGCCAGCCTGGTCGAGGCTTCGCAGGACCTCGGTGCCAGCCGCTTCCAGACCTTCCGCAAGGTGGTGCTGCCGCTCACCCTGCCGGGCATCGTCGGCGGTTCGATCATCGTCTTCATCCCGAGTCTGGGCAATTTCGTCGTGCCCTCGCTGCTCGGCGGAGCGAAGGTGATGATGACCGGCAACCTCATCGAGCAGCAGTTCCTGTCGGCGCGCAACTGGCCATTCGGTGCGGCTCTCGGCATGACGGTGATGGCCGCGGTGCTGCTGCTGCTCGTCGTCTATGTGCGGCTGCTGGCGCGCGACGACGATGCTGCTCCCTCCGGCGCAAGGAGCTGAGCCCATGTCCGCACCGCGCAACAGGATCGGCCTTCTCGGTCTCTACGGCGTTCTCTTCTTCGCCTTCATCTACGCGCCGATCATCCTGATCGTCGTCTTCTCGTTCAACGCCAATCCGGTCAACATGATGATCTGGAGCGGCTTCACCCTCGACTGGTACCGCTCGATCTTCGGCCTCTCCACCGGCCTCGACGAACTGTCGCTCTATGTGCAGTCGACCGATCAGTTGTTGAAGGCGGTGCGCAACAGCCTGATCGTGGCCTTGACCACGACCCTCGTTGCCACCGTCTTCGGCACCTCGGTAGCGCTGGCCGTGGCGCGCTTTCGCTTCCGCCTGCGCTCGTTCTACCGGGCCTTGATGTTCATGCCGATGATCATGCCCGACATCGTCCTCGGCATTGCCCTGCTGGTCTTCTTCGTCAGCTTCGGCATGAGCCTTGGTCTCGTCAGCATCATCATCGGCCACTGCACCTTCCTGACCAGCTATGTCTTCATCGTGGTCAGTGCCCGGCTCGCCGGCATGGATCGGTCGCTGGAGGAGGCTTCGGCTGATCTCGGCGCCGACGGCTGGACCACGTTCCGCAAGGTGACGCTGCCGCTGATCCTGCCCGGCGTGATCGGCGGTGCGCTGCTCGCCTTCATCATCTCGATGGACGATCTCGTCATCACCTACTTCATCTCCGGAGTCGACTCGACCACCCTCCCGGTCTTCATCTATGGCATGTTGCGGCGGGGAATTAAGCCGGAAATCAACGCGATAGCGACTGTCATGCTGGTCTTCTCCTTCGTCGTCGCATCGCTCGGCCTCTATCTCAGATCGCGAGGAAAATGACATGACCGCCCGAAGCGCCCCGCTGAAGCCGCGCGCCCGCGATCTGGGCCTCGACCTGCCCGGCTGCTGCGGTCCCTTCAATGCCATCACCGACGTGCCCGGCGTCCTGGTCGGCTTCAAGACCCTGCAGCGACCGGCCGGCTCCGGCACGCCGCCCGTGCTGACCGGCGTCACCGCCATCCTGCCGCGCGGCTTCGACACGCATCCAAGTCCGGTCTGGGCGGGGCAATATACGCTCAACGGCAATGGCGAGATGACCGGCAGCCACTGGGTGCGCGACGCCGGCCATTTCCTCGGCCCGCTGGTGATCACCAACACCCATTCGGTTGGCATCGCCCATCATGCGGCGACCCGCTGGATCCTCTCTCATCATGCCGAAGCGTTCGCGCGGCACCACCTGTGGGCAATGCCGGTGATCGCCGAGACCTATGACGGCGTCCTCAGCGACATCAACGGCCAGCATGTCGGCGAGGACGACGTTCTGGCGGCGATCGGAGCGGCCGTCTCCGGCCCGGTGGCGGAAGGCAATGTCGGCGGCGGGGCCGGCATGATCTGCTACGAGTTCAAGGGCGGCACCGGCACATCCTCGCGCCGCCTCGCGGTGGCGGGTGAGGACTTCACCCTCGGCGTTCTGGTCCAGGCCAACCATGGCCACCGGCCCTGGCTCACCGTGCTCGGCGCTCCGGTCGGCCGCCATCTCGAGCGCGACCGCATTGCCGAGATGCCCAGCGAGCGCGGCTCGATCATCGCCGTCATCGCCACCGACCTGCCGCTCGGCCCCTCGCAACTGGAGCGTCTCGCCCGCCGTGCCGCTCTTGGCATCGGCCGCGGCGGCACGCCCGGCGGCAACAGTTCCGGCGATATCTTCCTGGCGTTCAGCACCGCCAACCGCATGGACCTGCCGCAGCTTTCCGGGCCCTGGCGTGACATGCGCACGCTCAACGACGAGCTGCTCGATCCGGTTTATCTGGCCGCCGTCGAGGCGGTGGACGAGGCGGTGCTCAACGCCATGCTGGCAGCCGAGGACGCGCCGACGGCAAAGCCCGCCGGTCACGTCTGCCGGGCGCTGCCAGTGAAGGACCTGCTGGCGGTGCTGGCCCGCTATGGGCGTGCTCCGCTGACGGTTCCGGCCTCCACACCGGCGCCGGCGACCGGCCGCTGACCCCGTCCCCGGAGACTGTCAGAAGCTTGGCGGCGTGCAGGCGCTGACCACGATGCAGGGCTCCGGCCCGACTGCGCGGAAGCGGTGCGGCACGGTGCTGTCGAAGGCGTAGGCATCGCCCGCCCCCAGGATCTTGCGCTGATCTCCGACCGTCACTTCCAGCCGGCCGGAGATCACCACGCCGCCTTCCTCGCCGTCGTGGGAGAGCGGTGCCCGCCCGGTATCGGCGCCCGGTTCGTAGCGCTCGTGCAGGATCTGCAGCCGCCGGCCGAACAGATTGCCGCCGACCTGGCGATAGGAGATTCGCCCCTTGCCGATCTCCTTGAGCTCCTCGCCCTGGAAGAACACCTGCCGCTCGGCGCCAGGCTCGAAGGCGAAGAAATCGGTGAGGCTGACCGGGATGCCGTCGAGCACCCGTTTCAGCGCGCCGACGGACGGGTTCATGCGACCGGACTCGATCAGCGAGATCGTTGCATTGGTGACACCGGCCCGCTTCGCCAGCGTGCGCTGCGACAGCCCATGCGCGGCGCGCAGGGCCCGCAGCCGGCCGCCGATGTCGAGTTCCGCGTCGCTGCCGTTGGGCCTGCCGTTAGACATGTTTACGATCCTCAACGCTCTCCTATCTTCCTTAGTAGAAACAATGGCTTGCAAAAATCAAGAAACAGACTGTTTCAGGATGGAAAAAGAGCGCAGGCTGCAGATTGACAAAAACCGCCGGAGAGGCCGCAATGGACATGCTGGACGATACGCCCCGGGGCAAGAGCAACCGCAAGCTCGATGCCTATTGGATGCCCTTTACCGCCAACCGCCAGTTCAAGGCTTCGCCGCGCATGCTGGTCGGCGCCAAGGGCCTGCACTACACCAGCGATGACGGACGCGAGATCCTCGACGGTACTGCCGGCCTGTGGTGCTGCAATGCCGGCCACGGTCACGCCGAGATCGCCGATGCGGTGCACCGCCAACTGCTCGAGATGGACTACGCGCCCTCCTTCCAGATGGGCCATCCGCTGGCGTTCGAATTCGCCGAGCGGCTCAAGGAACTCGCCCCGGACGGCTTCGAGCATGTCTTCTTCACTGGCTCGGGCTCCGAATCCGTCGACACGGCGCTGAAGATCGCGCTGGCCTGGCACCGGGCGCGCGGCGAGGGCTCGCGCACCCGCCTGATCGGCCGCGAGCGCGGCTATCACGGCGTCGGCTTCGGCGGCATCTCCGTCGGCGGCCTCGTCAACAACCGCCGCCATTTCGGCACGCTGCTGACCGGCGTCGACCATCTGCCGCACACCCATGCGCCGGAGCACAACGCCTTCTCGCGCGGCCAGCCGGAATGGGGCGCGCATCTTGCCGACGATCTTGAGCGCCTTGTCGGCCTGCACGGCGCCGAGACGATCGCCGCCGTCATCGTCGAGCCGGTCGCCGGCTCCACCGGCGTGCTGGTGCCGCCGAAGGGCTATCTGCAGCGCCTGCGCGAGATCTGCGACAAGCATGGCATTCTGCTGATCTTCGACGAGGTGATCACCGGGTTCGGCCGTCTCGGCACGCCCTTCGCCTCGCAGTTCTTCGGCGTCATGCCGGACATCTTCACCACCGCCAAGGGCCTGACCAACGGTGCGGTGCCGATGGGCGCGGTCTTCACCACCGACCGCATCCACGACGCCTTCATGAACGGGCCGGAAGGCACGATCGAACTGTTCCACGGCTACACCTATTCGGGTCATCCGATCGCCTGCGCCGCGGGTCTTGCGACGCTCGACATCTACGAGCGCGACGGGCTGCTGACCCGCGCCGCCGCCATTGCTCCGGCCTGGGAAGAGGCGCTGCACGGGCTGAAGGACGCGCCGCATGTTGTCGACATCCGCAATCTCGGCCTGATCGGCGGCATCGAACTCGCCTCGCGCCCCGGCGCGCCGGGCGCCCGCGCCTATGACGTGTTCACGGCCTGCTTCCAGGAAGGCTGCATGATCCGCGTCACCGGCGACGTCATTGCCATGTCGCCGCCGCTCTCCATCGGCGAGGCGGAGATCGGCCAGTTGATCGGCACCCTGCGCAAGGTGCTCGAACGCACGCAGTAACAAGGCGGCGGGAGCCGAAACAGATCATCTGGAAACATCGACCGCACGCGGGGCTCGGCGCAGTCCCGCGTGGCGGATGCGCGCGCGCAGGGCGCAGCAGGAAATCATCCGACGACATCGACCTTGCTTGCCCGGCAAAAGCGCTCGCCAAAGAAGCCGTTGGATCGTTTCGCAATGCTTTGGGCGCACGCCTGTCGCCGGGCCGATCAGCACGATTTGTCGCCACCGTGGCGTGTTGAAGTCGTGCTGCTGTCGTGGTGGAATGACGGCCGTTAGGGCATGGGTTCGGTATCGGACATCACCGCAGGCTTTTCATGGTCATCCGCAAATACCGTCTCGAAAAAGGCCTGAGCCAGGAACAGCTCGCCGATATGGCCGGCGTGAGTGCCCGCACCATCCAGCGCCTCGAGCGCGGTGCGAAGGCAACGCCCGAGACCTTGAAGTGCCTGGCTGCTGCTCTCGATGTCGATTTCGCCGCACTCAGAAAGGACGACGACATGCCTGAAGCCCTCTCTTCAACCAGCCCCATCGCTCCCGCAGTGGAGGACCATGTCAGGGACATCAAGGCGTTTTATCTGCATGCCATTCGCTATGCGCTGGTGATGTTCCTGCTTCTCGTCATCAATCTGTGGGTCTCGCCGGGGTTCCTGTGGGTGGTCTTTCCGGCAATCGGGTGGGGGATTGGGCTGGCGGCGCATGGCCTGTCCGCCTTCCAGATCGCCACGTTCTTCGGACCGGACTGGGAGCGCCGCGAGATTGCCCGCCGACTGCGCAAGTGATCTGGGCGGACGGCGGTCAGGAACGTGTCCGGACGGACCGTCGTTGCGCGTTTTGCCGCGCGCCCCGGTCAGATCCCCGTTGCGCTTCAGCATGAGCAGGGCTTGCCGCGACTGCATCGTGGGAAGCCGTCTTGGGCCGGCAGGTCAACTCAGCGCATCGCGAATATGGCGCCGATAATGGGGGTTTGTCCCCAGCCGTTGGGCATAGGCACGCAGATGCGGTAGCTCGGCGCCGCTTTCGGGCAACAGGAACCAGCGGTGAACCGATGGGGCCGCCGTTATATCGGCGAGCGACAACTGGTCCCCCGCCAGAAAGCGGTGATCAGCCAGCCAACTGTCCAGTGCGGCGACCGCCGCTTTGACCGCCGGCAGGTCTGCATCCTCTGTTTTGCCGGCTGCCCGGGCCTTGCGCAGGCGGGTCATGACCGGAGTGAACGAGATCGAGGCCCAGTCCATCCAACCATCGACCCTGCTACGGGCCCCGGTCTCCTGCGGCCAGAGCAGGGTCGGCTGCCGACCGGCCAGATAGCGCAGCACTGCGTTGGATTCCCAGACCACAGTATCGCCATCCCGCACCACAGGCACCTTGCCGAAGGGGTTCATCGCCAGAAACTCCGGCGTGTCAGTGGGGCCGAAGCCGCGGCCGGTGGGCACCAGACGATAGTCCTGCCCCAATTCATCCAACAGCCAGAACACCTTGGCGCTGTTCGAGGAGTTGCGCCGTCCAAACACCGTCAGCATCCCGTTATGCTCCCTTGCCGGAGAGCCGCGCCAGAAGCGGGCCAAGCAGGCTGTCCGTCTCAAGCGCGAGGAATGTCGCGCAGACAGTTTCGGCCGCAGCCGTGCCAAGTTTCGCTTGCGCACAATCGATGAACTTGTCGGTCACCTCGGCGTCCGACATCGGGTTCATCGGTCCGCGCCCGAAATTGGTCGAGGCGCTGTCGTTGAACGTGCGTCCATCCTTCATCACCACTTCGACGCATCCCAGATAGGCGTCTGCCTCCCGATGGCCGGTCGCGGTGACATGCGGCAGGAGCGGCGCCAGATCGGCGGTGAGGAAAGTCGCGTCATCGAAATCGGCCAGACGGATGCGACCGGCGGTCAGCGCCTTGGCAGTCAGGAACTGCACGCTGAACTTGGCGTCGAGACCCGAGCGGGGGGCGCCTCGGTTGGTATGCGCCAGACGGCGCTCATGGGTGCGGATCTCGATCCTGGCAATCTGGTCTGCGGCAAGCAGGCCTTCACGGGCAACGATCCGCAACGCTGCATCGATGGCCGAATGCGCACTGCCGCAGCAGGGGTGCTGCTTGATCGCGATGCCGGGCGACAGCACTTCGAGCGGACCGTCCCATCCGTTCAGGATGGCGTCTGCGTCATAGGTGCCTGCCCCGTTGAACAGGTTGAAGAAGCCATACTGATGTTCGAAGGCATCCGGATTGGCCGTCATTCCCCGCTGGGCGACAAGCGCCGCCATGATGCCGTTATACGCGGCGTGGCCGACATGCATCGGCTTGACCGGGGTGCCGAAGTTGGATTTCAGCCCCGAGGCCATCGAGACCGCGATGGCCAGTGCCATGGCCATCTGCTCCTCGTCGAGGTCGAGCATCCGTGCTGCCGCGGCCGTTGCGCCGAAGACGCCCAGTGTCGCGGTCGGGTGCCAGCCCTTTTCATAGTGATGCGGCAACAGCCCGCGCGCCAGCCGGGTTTCCACCTCGACGCCGGTGATCCAGGCTTCCAGCGCCCGGCCGGCCGTTGCGCCTTGGACTTCGGCAAGGCCGAGCACCACAGGTACGACCGGGGCCGAGGGGTGCCCGCCCATGGTGGTGGAGCAATCGTCGAAATCCAGCGCATGGGCGGCGGTGCCGTTGATCATTGCGGCATGCAGCACCGAGGCGCGGCGTCCCGCCCGGCCCCAGAGCGTGACCGTGCCCGGCGCGGCATCGATCGCCAGCGTCTCCTCCAGCGCATCGAGATAGGGCGCGTCGGCCCCGGCCAGCGCCACGCCAACGGTGTCGGCAAAGGCGCGTCGGCCGATATGCACTGCGTCGGCCGGAACGGTGTCGAGCCGAATCCCGAGCGCCCGACGTGCAAGTTCGCGTGCAAAGCTCATGTCTTTCGTTCCTTCAACGGGTCGCGGCTGCAATGGCTGCGGTCAGGTCGGCTGCGCGGGGAAGCTGGTCCAGGCGCATCAGCAGGGCAAACACCTCTGCGGCGCCGGTTTCCGTCAGGCTGGCGCGGGCGCAATCGCCGAACTTCGCCTCCAGCATGTCCTGCGGCAGAGGAGTTTCGGGGCCACGGCCCAGCGGGGCGGCAACCGACTGGCGCAGGACGCGGCCGTCGGAGAGTGTCACCACCACCTCGGCGCCGTAATCGTTCGCGTCGTCGTCATGTGGTTCCATTCGGATCAGCCCCATGATGCGGGTCACCTCGGGATCGTGCAGGGCATGATCCTCAAAGTGATCGAGCAGCACAGCGCCGTTCACGAGGCCCCGCGACACTGCATAGGGCAGCGAGAATTTGGCGTTGAGGGCACTGGTCGCGGGATTGCGCACATGCGGCAGCAGACGGCGGGGGTGCATCCGCACCAGGACATCGCGGATAGCCAGACTGTCGGATAGGGAACTGTCGTGCATCTGGATGGCCGCGTCGATGGCGCCGTGAACGCTGTAGACACAGGGGTATTTCTTGATCGAGATCCCTGGGGCGAGCAGATCCAGTGGCGCAGACCAGTTCATCAGCATCTTCTGCGGGTCGTAATTGCCGGCGCCGTTGAAGACCTCGAGAAACCCTTGCGGATGTTCGAGCGCGGCGGGAGACCCCTTCACGCCTCTCGCCGCCACCAGGGCCGCGAGCAGGCCGTTGCGGGCGGCAATGCCTGCATGCATCGGCTTGGTCGGGGTGCCGAAATTTGCCTTGATGCCCGAGGCGAGCGAGGCGGAGATCGAAATCGAGTGAGCGATCTGGTCTTCGGACAGGTTCATCAGTGCTGCCGCGGCCACTGCCGCGCCGAAGATGCCGAGCGTTGCCGTCGGATGCCAGCCCTTCTCATAGTGCTGGAAGTTGACGCCGCGGGCGAAACGAGTCGCGGCTTCGACGCCGACGATATAGGCCTCTGTCAATTGCCGACCCGTCGCGCCGCGCACTTCGGCCAAAGCCAGAAGGCCGGGGATGATGATGACGGTCGGATGTCCCGACAGCGATTTGGAAGTGTCGTCATAGTCCAAGGCATGGCCCGCCGTGCCATTGACGAACGCGGCGTCCAGCATGCTCAGCCGCTGCTTGCGACCCAGCACTTGGCACGGGCCGGTGCCATAAAGTTCGGGCATCAGCACGGCGTCGGTCGTTGCGGTGGGGGCGCCCAGCAATGTGCAGCCGATCATATCGGCAATTGCATTGCGGGCCCATTTCACGGCCTCGGGGTCAAAGCTTGCCGGATCAAGGGCGACAACCCGCTTGGCGAGTTCGCGGGACAGGGACATCGCATTTACCTTTCTTCTGTCGTAAGGGCGACGATGCGGGGCTGGGATTGGGTGTGGTTGTCCGAGGGGGGCTGCATGAGCGCGGTCAGGCGACGGACGGAGGGTTGCTCGCTCAGCGTCGCCAACCGCGTGTAAAGTTCGGCCATCGTCGAGGTCGGCAATACGCGCTGCGCGCAATCGTCGAACTTGGCCCGGAACTGGGATTCGGTCATTGGATTGGCCGGACTGCGGCCCATGGCGACGCTGGCGCTGGCGGAAAGCCTGCGCCCGTCGGACAGGGTCACGGTCACCTGGCCGAAGGACAGATCCGCGTCCTCATGCGCGGCTAGATGAATCCGCGCCGAAAGCGCCTGTGTCTGCGGGTCGGACAGAAGCGGCTCTTCAAACTCGGCGAAGCCGACAGTGCCCGAAAGCAGGGCGCGGGCTGTCAGGTACTGGGTGGAGAATTTGGCATCCAGGCCGTCGCGCGGCCGTGGGCGGTCGATATTCTTGAGCCGCTTGGGATGCAGTGCCACCTTAACCGTTTCGATGCCGGCACCGCCGATCAGCGGCTGCAGTTCGGCCGCGGCGTCGATGGCGCAGTGAATGAAAGCACAGCAGGGGTATTGCTTGATCGCGATTCCAGGGGAGAGCAACGCGAAGTCCTCGCCCCAGCCGTCGAGGGCCGGGGCGAAGTCCTCGGCGATGCCGCCGTTGAATGCGGCCATGAAGCCGAACCTGTGCTCCAGAACGGTGGTACTGGCGGTAAAGCCGGCCTGCGCCAGCAGTGCTGCTTGCAGGCCGTTGCGATTGGCCTGACCGGCGTGAAGGGGCTTGGTCATCGTGCCGGAATTCGCCCGCAGCCCGGCCGCGCTCGAGGCGGCGATGCCGAGGGCGACCGACATGCGCTCGGCGGACAGGCCAAGCAGGCGGCCGGCAGCGACTGCGGCCCCCAGAACGCCGAAGGTGACGGTGGGGTGCCAGCCTCGTTCCGCGTGCGCCGGATTCGAAAGGCGGGCGATCCGGATCTCGGCCTCCACGCCTGCGACATAGGCTGTCAGGAGGTCCTTGCCGCTGCAATCCAGCGCGTCGCCCAGTGCCAGCAGCGCCGGTACGATGCTGACCGACGGATGGCCATCCATCTCAAGATTGCAGTCGTCGAAATCAAGGGCATGGGCGGCAACGCCGTTGATCTGGGCAGCATCCAGGACGTGTGCATGCCCCCGGCGGCCGAGCAGCCTCGCCTTGCCGGTGGTGGCCGGCAGGATGGACGCGGCAAGGCGTGTCACAGTCTCGTTGGCGCCAGCGATCCCGCAGCCGACGGTATCCGCAAGAGCGCGGCAGGCCCAGTCCCGCACCGCCGGGCTCAGGGCGCAAGAAGACAGGCCTGCAGCGCGCGCTGCAAGCTCAAGCGTCAAGGACGTCACGAGGAAACTCCGGTTGCTATGCCCGGCCCGCCGGCGGCGGGCCGGCGCAGGTCAATGCTTCAGGATCTGGTCGAGGAAAACGCGGGTCCGCTCCTCGCGCGGGTTTCCGAAGAAGTCTTCGGGAGGGGCGCTTTCCACCTTGCGGCCATCGGCCATGAAGACAACGTTGTCGGCAACAGTGCGGGCGAACCCCATTTCATGCGTCACCACGATCATGGTCATGCCGCTTTCGGCAAGCTCGATCATGGTGTCCAGCACTTCCTTGATCATCTCCGGATCGAGTGCGGAGGTCGGCTCGTCGAAGAGCATGATCTCGGGCTCCATGCACAGGCTTCGGGCAATGGCCACCCGCTGCTGCTGTCCCCCCGAAAGCTGGAGCGGATATTTGTTCGCCTGCTCGGGGATGCGGACCTTCTTCAGGAAGTGCATCGCCAGATCTTCGGCGGCGACTTTCTTCATGTGCCGGGTCAGCATCGGGCCGAGCGTCAGGTTTTCCAGAACGGTCAGATGCGGAAACAGATTGAAGTTCTGGAACACCATGCCGATGTTACGGCGGATCGTATCGATGTTCTTCACATTGTCGGTCATCTCCAGTCCCTTGACGAAGATCTGCCCGGACTGGTGCGCTTCAAGCCGGTTGATGCAGCGAATGAGTGTCGACTTTCCCGAGCCTGAGGGGCCGCAGACGACGACGCGTTCGCCCTTGCGCACATCGAGGCTGACATCGTGCAGCACCTGAAAGGCGCTGAACCACTTCGACACGTTGCGCATGCTGATGACAGGGGTGGAGGTCTGATCTGGAAGGGAGGATTGGGGCATGTCTTATCTCCAGTTTTGGTCGTCAGATCCGACCCGAGGCGATCCACTTCTCGACCTGGCGCGCATAGAGCGAGAGCGCATAGCCGAAGAAAAGGTAGACCGCCGCCACGAACAGATACGCTTCGACATAGAATTTGCGCCAGAGCGGATCCTGCATCACGGCCGTGGTTGCTGTCAGGATGTCGAAGAGACCGATGATGATCACGAATGAAGTGTTCTTCATTGCCGCGATGATGTGGTTGGTGATCGCGGGCAGGCTGATGCGCAAGGCTTGCGGTAGGATGATCGTGCGCGTCGTCTGCCAGTAGCTGAGGCTGAGGGACTGGGCCGCCTCGTACTGACCGCGCGGGATGGCTTGAAGCCCGCCACGGATCACCTCGGCTTGATAGCAGGCGAAGAAGATCGCGATGCCCACGGTGATGCGCAGCAGCTTGTTCACCTCCATACCGGCGGGCAAGAACAGCGGAAACACGTTCACGGCCACGAAGAGGATGGTGATCAACGGCACCCCGCGCAGGGATTCGATGAACACCACCGACACGCCCCGCGCCACCGGCAGGGGGGCACGGCGCCCCAGCGCCAGCAGCACCGCAACGGGCATGCCGATCAGGACGGTTCCGGTGAACAGCAGCATGGTGAGCGGCAGCCCGCCCCATTCCGATGTGGCCACATAGCGCAGACCCAGAACGCCCCCGAACATCAGCGCGCCGATGGACAGCGTCGCAAAGATCCAGAGCGGCACCAGAAGGCGCAGGTTCCAGAAGCGCGGCCAGAGCGAGATGACCACCGTGACCAGGTAGATCACCATCATCAGCACCAGTCGCCAGTGTTCGTCATAGGGGTAGAGCCCGAACAGCATCGGCCGGTGCTTCTCGACGATCACCGCCCAGCAGGCGCCGGTCGCGGCGCGGCAGACATCGGGATCGGTGGTATAGAACACGGCATTGATCACGCCCCAGTCCAGCACGAACCAGAAAAAGCGGATGAGGCCAGCAGCGACAATCACCGTCAGAAGGCTTTGCCAGATGGAACCAAACAGGTTCGCTTTCAGCCAGACAGTGCCGGAGATGCGGGCATGCGGGTCATAGGTGGGGGCCGGGGTGGCGATCTGTGAGGAAATCGTGGTCATGACTTACCGCTCCTTGATCGCCACGAGGCGGTTGTAGGCATTCATCAGGAGCGAGGTGACAACACTGATGATGAGATAGACCATCATCATCACCGCGATCGCTTCGACCGCTTGCCCCGTCTGGTTCATGACGGTGTTGCCGATGTTGACCAGATCCGGATATCCGATGACGACGGCGATGGAACTGTTCTTGATCAGGCTGACATATTGACTGGTCAGCGGCGGCACGATCACGCGAAGGGCCTGTGGCAGCACGACATAGCGCAGGATGAAACGCGGACGCAGCGCGATGGAGCGGGCAGCCTCGACCTGACCGCGGGGAGTGGCCTGGATGCCGGCTCTGACGATTTCGGCGATGAAGCCCGAGGAATAGAGCGAGATTCCCGCCATCAGGGCCACGAATTCCGGGCTGATGGTTGCGCCGCCGGCAAAGTTGAAGCCCTGGCGTTGCGGATAGCTGATGGCGTGGGGGGCGCCGAAGACCAGCCAGACGAGAAGCGGCAGTCCGGCGATCAGGGCTATGCTTGGCCACAGCATGTCGACATAGCGACCGGTGGCTTCGCGGTGACGCTTGGCCAGATGGCTGGCGGCGGCGGCCAGAACGATGCCCGTGACCAGTGCGGCCAGCATCCACACATGGGCGGCATGGGCGACCGGCATCACGAAGGTCAGCCCGCGATTGGACAGAAAGCCCAATCCCCACAGCTCGATGGCCTGGCGCGGAGCGGGCAGGTTGCGGATCACCGCCGCCCAGAAGATCACCTGAAGGATGACCGGGATGTTGCGTACGATCTCGACATAGGCTGTGGCGATGCGCTGCAGCAGCCAGTTGGTCGAGACCCGCGCGATGCCGACCGAAAAGCCGATGACGGTGGCAACGACGATGCCCGCCGCCGAGACGGTCAGCGTGTTTATCAACCCGACCAGCAGAGCTCGGCCATAGGTATCGCGCGAGGAATATGCGATCAGCGTCTCGCCGATCTCGAACTGCGCGACCTGATCCAGGAAGCCGAACCCGGTGGCGATGTTCTGGCGGCTGAGGTTGGCGATGACGTTCTGGTAGAGGTAGAAGCCCAGAAGCGCCACCGCCGCTGCCAAAGCGACCTGATAGATCACTGTTCGGAAGCTTTCGCTGTAGAGAATGTCCTTCAGGTTCCGCGCGGGGCGTGCTCCGCTCCGGCCTGGACTGGCGTCTGTCATGTGTCGTTCCCATCAGGGCAAGGCATGTACAGCCTCCGCATCCGGCGAGCCGGCTGCGGAGGATACGGAAGAGGCGGCCTGCGGGCTTACTGCATCGGGAAGCCGTAGAGCAGGCCACCTTCGGTCCACAGCGCATTCTGGTCGCGGTCCAGCGCGACGGGGCTGTAGGGGCCGAAGTGACGCATGTAGATGTCCTTGTAGTTCCCGACTTGCTTCACGATCGCATAGACCCAGCCATTGTCGACACCGAGCTTGGCGCCGTTGTCGCCGATCACGCCGAGCAATGCCTGGACGTCGGGGTCTTCCGAATTCTTCATCTCGTCGACATTGTCCTGGCTCACGCCCAGTTCTTCTGCGTTGAAGGTGGCGTAGGTGACCCACTTCACCAGGTCATACCAATTGTCGTCGCCCTGGCGGACGGCCATTGCCAGCGGTTCCTTGGAATAGATGCCGGGCAGCATGATATGTGCGGAAGGGTCTTCGGTGTCGAAGGCGCGCACGCCAGGCAGGGCCGCCTTGTCCTTGGTCAGCGCGTCACAACGGCCCGTGACATAGGCATCGACCAACTGCTTGTTGTTCTCGATCACGACGGGCGTGTAGGTGAGGCCGCGGGCAGCGAAGATCTGGGCAACGTTGCGTTCGGTGGTGGAGCCGGGCGCCATGCAGATCGCCGCGCCATCCAGATCCTCGATCTTGGCGATGCCGTCGTCCTTGCGAACCAGAAAACCGGTACCGGTATAGAAGACCGGCGGGGCGAAGTTCAGTCCCAGTGCCGTGTCACGGCTGAGGGTCGCGGTCACGTTGCGGGCCAGCACGTCGACCTCGCCGGACTGGATGGCGGGAAAGCGCTGCTGGGAGGATAGCGCGACGAAGCGGACCTTGGATGCATCGCCAAAGACCGCGGCAGCGATGGCGTGGCAGAAGTCGACCTCGAACCCGCTCCATTTGCCCAGACTGTCCGGGGCCGCAAAGCCATGACGAGCCGGGTGGACGCCGCACAGCACTTCGCCCCGCGCCTTGACCGCCGCCAGCGTATCGCCCGAACCGGCCCGAGCCATCGGAGCCCCCGCGACGCCGAGCATGAGGCTAGCCATGATGGAAAGCCCGACAACCTTTGTCTTGATCATCTCATTCCCTCTCTGTTGGGGGGCATTGCGGTCTTGCTTGGCATCCGATTGACGCCCCCAGGATCATTGTATACATATGTTTTCATCGGTATTCAATAGGGAGCACCTCGCAGGAGGGCGCGAAAATGGACACAGAGAATCTGGGATATGACACGATCTTGGCCCATGCCGGCCGCTCGCCCGCCCTCCATTCCGGCGCCGTGAACACGCCGGTCTATCGCGCTTCGACCATCCTCTTTCCGAATCTGGCGGCGCTGGAGGCGAAAGAGGGAGCCAAGCTGCGCTATGGGCGCCGGGGCACACCCACGACCCACGCGCTTGAGGATGCGATCTGCGCCCTCGAGATGGGCGACAGAGCACTGGTTGCACCCTCGGGCGTCAATGCGATCAGCGTCGTTCTGATGAGTTATGCCGAGCCCGGTGCCCATTTCCTGATGACCGACAGCGCCTATGGGCCTGCCCGCAAGTTCTGCGAGTTCACGCTAAGGAAATTCGGCGTCGAGACGACGTATTATGACCCGACCATCGGCGCGGATATCGAAAGCTTGATCCGTCCGCAGACCAAGCTGATCTGGATGGAATCGCCCGGATCGCAGACCTTCGAAATTCAGGATGTGACGGCCATATGCCAGGCGGCTCGACGGCACGATGTGGTTACCGCCATCGACAACACCTGGAGCGGCGGTTATTTTTGCCGGCCGCTGACGCAGGGCGCCGACATTTCCGTTCAGGCCGGCACGAAATACATCTCGGGTCATTCAGACCTGATGCTTGGCACCGTGGCCTGTCGGGCTGAGCAGTATGAGCGTCTCCGCGAAACCTATCTGCGCTTCGGCGTCTGTGTTGGAGGAGACGATGCCTTCCTCGCCCTGCGTGGCTTGCGGACATTGGCTGTGCGCATGGCTCATCATCACGCCAGCGGCCTGAAAGTCGCGCAATGGTTGTCGCAGCAAGAGGAAGTGCTTCGGGTGATGCATCCAGCCCTGCCTGGCGATCCCGGACATGAGCTGTGGAAGCGGCACTTCTCCGGCGCTTCGGGGCTGTTTGGCTTCGTGATGCGCTCTGCTGATCGGCCTGCGCTCGGGCGGATGTTCGACGGACTGACCTTGTTTGGCATGGGATCCAGTTGGGGCGGCTTCGAAAGCTTGCTGGTGCCGTCCAACCCGTCCGTCTATCGCAGCGCCACGACCTGGTCTCCCGGCGGGCAGACCGTGCGCATTCATGTCGGCCTCGAGGATCCGGAGGATCTGATCAATGAGCTGCGTCGCGGTTTTGACCGTCTGAGGCAATAGCTGTCCGCGATCTTCGGCCGGGAGGCTGTGTGCCAACGTTCTGGCCTCGCAGAGGAAACATTTGTATACAGAAGGGAGTTGATTTCGCCCGCTCCGATCGGGCCAGAACTGCCGGGAAAGGCCGAGCCAAACGTATGACGCAGGTGTCCAAGTCCACGCTGATCCGACGCAGTCCCCTGGATCACCTCATGGATCTGATCGAGGCAGGCGAATTGCAGCCCGGCAGCCGCCTGACCGAAACCGAATTGGCCCAGAGACTGGGCATCAGCCGAACGCCAGTGCGCGAAGCGCTGCACCGGCTGCATGCAATGGGTCTTGCGGAGCACGGCCCTCAGCGCGGTCTGATCATAGCCCATCTGAGCTATGATCAGATCCGCCAGTTGTTCGCGGTGCGTGAAGGACTGGAAGGGATGGCGACCCGCCTTGCGGCTGAGCACGCCTCCCGGGCCGAGGTCAATCTGTTGCGCGACATGGTGGCGGGGGATCGCGAACTTAGGGATCCGCTCAAGCTTCTGGAGCGCAACAAGCTGCTGCACCGGCAGATTGTCCAGGCCTCGCACAACAAGTTCATGATCGAGGCGCTCGGCAACCTCCGGGTTCATCTCAGCCTTCTGCCCGGCTCCACCTATACAACGGGCGGACGCATCGATGAGGCTCAGGCAGAACACGAGGAAATCGTGGAGGCCATCGCCGCCGGCGATGGAGACCGGGCCGAGCAGGCTGCGCGCAAGCACATTCTGTCCGGTTTTCAGATCCGGCTGAAAATGATGGCGGAGCACGGCTTCAACTGAGCCGGCTACGATGGGGTTTAAGGGGCGCGCGAAATTGACCAGCCCGCCCCGCTGGGGTCAGGCGCCAGCAAGCCGTGTCAGCGCCGCGCCGAGGTTCCCGTCGACTTCACCGAGCAGACGTGCAGCCATGTCCGGAGTGGCTCCGGCAGCCACCAGTACCGCGCGCTTGATGTCATAGCCGGTCGCATCGAGCGCGGCCTGTGCCGCGTCATCATCGCATCCGGCGATGTCGGAAACGATCGTCACGGCACGGACGCGCAACTTGGCATTGGTCGCGCGCATGTCGACCATGTAGCCCTTGTAGACGCGGCCAAGACGCACCATCAGCCCGGTCGAGAAGGTGTTGAGCGCGATCTTCTGGCTGGTGCCGGCGGTCAACCGGGTGGACCCGGCCAGGATCTCCGGTCCGGTATCGAGCAGGACGGGGCAGTCGACCATCGACAGCAGCGGCGCCCCCGGATTGTTGGCAAGGCCGATGGTCGTGGCAGCGCGCTCCCGCGCGGTTTCCATGGCCTGAAGGACGTAAGGGGTGGTTCCGCTCGCCGCCAGACCGACGACCACATCGTTGGCGCTGACATCGAGCGCGTTCAGCGCCGCGCGCGCGGAAGCGCCGTCATCTTCGGCCCCTTCCTGGGCTTCGTAGAAACTCTGCGCGCCCCCGGCCAGAAGCACCTCCAGACGTTCGTCGGGCCAGTTGAAGGTCGGCTTCAGCTCGACCGCATCGAGCAGGGCGATTCGCCCGGACGTTCCCGCACCACAGTAAATCAGCCGCGACCCGGACCGGCGCATCACCGACGCGGCCATGGCGATTGCCCGGTCGATCTGCGTCTGCGCGGCGCGCAGCGCCGCGAGCGCTGTGCCCTGGCTCTCGATGAGAGCGGTCGTCATCGCCTCGCCATCCAGTTGGTCGAGTGGTGCGGCATGCCGTCCCACCGTCTCCGTCCGCGGCCGTGCGCCCAATCCGCCTTGCCTCATTTCGTGCTCCCTGGCCTGGCTCTTTCGATCGAAAATACAAAAATACCAAAATGCTACCACTTAGCTATGACATTCATCGGCGAGACCGGATCAATTCACGGCCTATAAATCGGTTCGCCGCGCTCTGTTGGCCGAGGCCGGCCTTGTGGAATGGTTTGAAGTGGACGATAATTGGATTTATATCACCGTCCGTCTCGGGCAAGCAACGGAGTTGGTTTTGGACAGGCTGATTATCCGCGGCGGGCGCCCCTTTTCCGGCTCGGTGCAGGTTGCCGGGGCCAAGAACGCGGCGCTTCCGGTGCTGGCCGCCTCTCTGCTGGTGGGAGGCCGCGTGTCGCTGTCCAACGTCCCGGCTGTCACCGACGTCGGCTCCATGCTGGATCTGCTTCGCATGCTGGGCGCGGACGTGACTGAGGCCGAAAATGGCCGGCTTTCGTTGTCCTCGGCGGCGGTGGCCGGATCCGAGGCAACCTACGATATCGTTCGCCGCATGCGGGCATCGTTTCTTGTCCTCGCCCCCCTTGTCGGCAGGCTCGGGCGAGCCCGCATTTCGCGGCCCGGCGGCTGCACCATCGGCACGCGCCCGGTCGATCTGCATCTGCAGGCGCTCAAGACCCTCGGGGCGGACATCAGCCAGGACGGCGGCGTGATCGAGGTCGCGGCGCCCGGTGGTCTCTCCGGCGCGCGCGTGGTGTTTCCGACGCCCTCGGTCGGCGCGACCCATACAGCGATGATGGCGGCGGCGGCGGCGCGCGGGGAAACGGAGATCGTCAATGCCGCGCGCGAACCCGAAGTCGCTGATCTCGCCGCGTTCCTGACGGCGGCTGGCGCGACCGTGGAAGGGGCCGGAACCCACCGCATTCTGGTGCAAGGGGCGCAGAGCTGGCGTCCCGTCGCGCATACGATCCTGCCCGACCGGATCGAGGCGGCAAGCTATATGATCGCCGCCGGCATGACGGGCGGGCGGGTGGAGGTCATGGGCGGGCGGCTAGAACATCTCGGCGCCGCCTGCCAGGCGCTTGAGGAAGCCGGCATCCGGATCTTCCCGAGCGACCGCGGCTTGATCGCGGAACGGGACGGGCCGCTGAGAAGCGTCGACGTGACGACAGAGGCATTTCCGGGGTTTCCGACGGACCTGCAGGCCCAGTTCATGGCGATGATGTGCCTTGCCGATGGGGTATCCGTCATCCGCGAGAGAATCTTCGAAGCCCGGTTCATGCATGTGCCGGAGTTGCAGCGGATGGGGGCAGACATCCGGCAATCGGGATCGATGGCGACCGTGCGCGGCGTCAAGGCGCTGCATGGCGCGCAGGTCATGGCAACCGACCTGCGCGCCTCCATGTCGCTGGTGCTTGCCGGGCTTGTCGCCGAGGGAGAGACGATCGTCCATCGGGTCTATCACCTCGACCGGGGTTACGAGGACATCGACGGCAAGCTCACGCGCTGCGGGGCCAGCATCGAGCGGGTTCGCGGATGAGCGCGATCCCAGGCCCGCAGGGGGCGGAGGTGCCGCTCTTTCTCGCTGTCGACGGCGGCGGCACTGGGTGCCGGGCGCGGATCGAGACGGGCGACGGGCGGGTTCTCGGGCGCGGTCTTGCCGGACCTGCGGCGACGCGCTTCGGCATCGATGCGACCTGGGCCGCGATTTCGCTCGCGGTAGCCAATGCGCTCGCGGAAGCCGGCATTGCCGATGCGCGCAGTGTTCCGATCCGGGCGGGCATCGGCGTTGCGGGACTGTCGCGGTCCGGCGCGCTAGCCGCGCTGGAGGCCATGCCGCACGATTTTCGCAGCATCGCTTTCGCAAGCGATGGCGTCATTGCCTGCCTCGGCGCACACAATGGCGGGGACGGGGGGATTGTCATCGTCGGCACCGGCAGTTGCGGCATCGCGCGGATCGGCAACCGGTCGATCAAGGTCGGGGGATACGGCTTTCCGATTTCCGACGAAGGGTCGGGAGCCTATCTCGGCCTGCGTGCCTTGCGGCTGGCGATGCTGTGCCATGACGGGCGGGCAGAGCGCACCGCGCTGCTCGGCGAGTTGCTCGATCATTTCGCGGGAGACCCCGCCAGGGTGGTCGAATGGATGGATGGGGCGACGGCGACGGATTATGCCCGTTTCGCGCCGATGGTGGTCCGACACGTGGACGACGGAGACCCGGCCGCGCGGCGGATCATGCAGGACGCGGCGGCCAAGATCGATGGCATCTGCCGTGCGCTGATCGAGCACGGCGCTCCGCGACTGTCGCTGCTCGGCGGGCTCGGCAGTGTCATGGAAACCTGGCTCGCGCCGGACCTGCGGCGCAGGCTGGCGCCGCCGCGAGGTGATGCGCTCGACGGCGCGGCGATCCTCGCCGGCCGTCCGCCGCTGGATGACATGGCATGAGGCCGGGTGCAAGGCCCGTTCCGGGCGATGACCGCGAGACATGTCGGGCCTGCGGGTGTGCATGATGTCCGCAAGAAAGGAAAAAACACGGATGAACAAAGCCGAGCGTCTTTTTCTCAACGCGCTTCCGATCGACGAGACCAATCCGACGCCGCGCTATATCCAGCTCGCCAGTCACCTGCGCGATGCGATCCGCGACTCGACGCTGAAACCCGGCGACGCCCTTCCGCCGGAGCGGGCGATCGTAAGCGCCACCAACCTGTCGCGGGTGACGATCCGAAAGGCGCTCGACGTGCTGGTGCGCGAGGGGCTGCTGCGCCAGCGACACGGCTCGGGCACCTATGTCAGCGACCGGCCCGAGCGCATCGAACAGTCGCTCGGCGTGCTGACCGGCTTCAGCGCCGACATGACGTCGCTCGGACACATCCCGTCGGTGAAATGGCTGCAGCGTGCCTATGCCATGCCGACCCCGACAGAGGCGATGATGCTCGGGCTTTCTCCTGGCGAGCAGGTGCTCAAGCTGCACCGATTGCGGCTTGCCGACGGCCAGCCGCTGGCCGTCGAACTCGCTGTCGTGCCCGCCAGTCTGCTGCCCAATCTCGAAACGCTTGGCAATTCGCTCTATGAGGCGCTTTCCAATGTTGGGGCGCTGCCTGAAAAGGCGTTGCAGCGAATGCGTGCAAGCCGTCTGCCTGCCTTCGAGGCCGAATTGCTCGAAGCCGAGGAGGGGGAAACGGTGCTCTATATCGAGCGGCTTTCGCGGCTTGCTTCGGGCCGGCCTGTCGAGTTCACGCGCTCGTACTACCGGGGCGACAAGTACGATTTCGTCGTCGAACTGACCCTCCCGAAGAAGCTCTAGGAGCCGATCGTGCAGCAGACCTCACGCGATGTCGGGACGCGCCTTGCCCGAGAGACGGCGGAAATCCCGCAGCGGGTCGCGGCGCAGATCGACACCCAGGCACTGCGGTATCGGGAGATCGGAGCCGGGCTCAAGGCGATGCGGCCGGTGGCGGCGGTAACGCTGGCGCGCGGGTCTTCGGACCACGCGGCGACCTTCCTGAAATATCTTTGCGAGATGCGCGTCGGCATTCCGTTGGCTTCGCTCGGGCCGTCGCTCGCCTCGGTCTATGACTGCCGGCTGCGGCTCTCCAACATGGTCTCCTTCGCCCTGTCGCAATCCGGACGCAGTCCCGATCTCGTCGCCTTCCAGCGCATGGCCGGCGAGCAGGGGGCTAGAACCATCGCGCTTGTGAATACCGTGGCCTCGCCGCTCGCGGAGGTGTCGCTGGACGTGGCCGATATCGGTGCAGGCGTCGAGGAAGCGGTTGCCGCATCGAAGTCCTTCGTTTGCACGCTCAGCGCCGCCGCGGCCATTGTCGATGCCTGGGCCGGCGACAGCGGTCTGGCTGCCGCGCTGGCCGACCTGCCGGAGTGCCTGCACCGCGCGCTTGCCTGCGACTGGTCAGGGCTGCTGCCGGTCGCGGCGCACGCTTCTTCTGTCTATGTGATCGCGCGCGGGCCGGGGCTTGCGGTCGCTCAGGAGGCGGCGCTGAAACTGAAAGAAACCTGCGAGCTGCACGCGGAGAGCTTCAGCGCCGCCGAGGTGATGCACGGGCCGATCCAGCTCGCTGCCGGCGATCTGTGCGCACTGGTTTTCCTGTCCCGTGACGCGGCCCGGCCGGGTCTGGTTTCGGCGGTTGAGCGGCTGGCGGCGACGGGCACGCGGGTGTTCGTCGCCGATCCGCTCGGTGAGGTTGGCGGGTCGGCGGGCGTTACCGCACTGCCCTGTGTCGCCGCTTCCGACCCCCTCCTCGATCCGCTGTGCCAGATCACTTCGTTCTACCGTTTCGTGGACCACCTGGCCCGCGGGCGGGGGCTCGATCCGGATCGGCCGAGGCTCCTGAAGAAAGTGACGGAGACGATATGACAGACGGTATGGCGCTCATCGCTCCGGCGGTGTTCGACGGAGACACGATGCATCGCGACACGGCTCTCGTGATCGCGGCGGGGCGCGTGCAGGGCCTGGTTCCGATCAACGCCCTGCCGAAGGGGTTTCCCTCCCGTGTGGTGGAGGCAGCGGTTCTGGCGCCGGGTTTTGTCGACTGGCAGGTGAACGGCGGCGGCGGCGTGCTGCTCAACGATGTGCCGACGGTCGAGGGCGTGCGGACGATCGCGCAGGCGCATGCCCGTTTCGGCACGACGGCATTGTTGCCGACGGTGATCACCGATGCGCAGACCGTGACGGAGCGTGCCGCGGACACGGTGGGCGCGGCGATTGCCGCGGGCGTTCCCGGCATTGTCGGGATCCACTTCGAGGGTCCGCATATCTCGCCGCAGAAAAACGGTGTGCATGATGCCCGCTTCATCCGCCCGCTTGCGGTGTCCGACATTGCACGGCTCACCCGGTCCGACCTTGGGGTCGTGGTGGCGACGTTGGCGCCCGAATGCGTCGATCTCGACGACATCGCCCTGCTTGCCGCCCAGGGAGTGATCGTCTCTCTGGGTCATTCCGCGGCCGATTTCGAACGCGCGACAGCGGCCTTTTCCGCCGGGGCGAGGGCCGTGACGCATCTGTTCAATGCCATGTCCGGACTGCATCACCGGGAGCCGGGGCTTGCCGGCGCGGCGCTGGCAAATCCGGCGGTCTTCTGCGGATTGATTGCGGATGGCCATCACGTTCACCCGGCGATGCTTGATCTTGTCGCGCGCACTGGTCCGGTCGGACGGCTGACGCTGGTCACCGACGCCATGTCGTCCGTGGGCTGTGCCGCCGACACGTTCGAGCTCAATGGACGAACCGTGCGCAGGGAAGGTGGTCGTCTGACCGTCGCCGACGGGACGCTTGCCGGATCCGATCTCGACATGGCCTCGGCTGTCCGGTTCATGGTCGAGCGCTGCGGTGTTGCCCTGCCGGCAGCGCTCGCGATGGCCTCGCGGGCGCCTGCGGCTCTGCTCGGGCTTTCCGATCGCGGTCATTTGCGCCGTGGCGCAAGTGCGGACATCGTGGCCCTGAATGCCGATCTGACGGTCGCCTCGGTGCTGATCGGCGGTCGGCCGATCCCGTGATCTGGCCGGCTGGCAGCTACCGGTTTTCGGACGCCGTTTCCGCGACCAACCCGTCGATCTCGTCGGCATAGTGGCAGGCGCTCAGCCAGTCGGGCTTGTCGGGCCGGGTCGCGGCGAGAGGCGGAACATCCTTCTGGCAGCGGTCCTGGGCGATATAGCAGCGCGGGTGAAACAGGCAGCCGCCGGGGCGGTGAGCCAGATTGGGTACATCGCCGCTCAGAACGATGCGTTTGCCGCAAGGCCCGCCTGCCGCACCCGGAAGCTTGGGCACGGCGGAAATCAGGGCCCGTGTGTAGGGATGGCGCGGCGCGGCGAAAAGGTCGGCCGCGCTCGCCTGTTCCACGAAGCGTCCGAAATACATCACGCCGATCCGGTCGCTGAGGTGGCGGACCACGGACAGGTCGTGGCTGATGAAGATGATCGCAAGGCCGAGATCGCGGCGCAACTGCGCGAGCAGGTTGATGATCTGGCTCTGGATCGACACGTCGAGTGCGGACACCGCCTCGTCGGCGATGATGATCTTGGGCGACAGGGCCAGGGCCCGGGCGATGGCGATCCGCTGGCGCTGGCCGCCGGAGAACTGATGCGGCAGCCGGCTCGCCGCCGACTGGGGCAGGCCGATCAGATCGAGGAGCTCGCGCACGCGCGCCGCACGGCCGGGCCGGTTGTGAACCACCAGCGGTTCGCCGATGATGCGTTCGATCGTATGGCGCGGATTGAGCGAGCCGAACGGATCCTGAAACACCATCTGGATTTCGCCGCGCAGGCGCTTGAGCGCCCGGCCGCGCGCGGCCATCACGTCCTCGCCCTCATAGAGGATCCGACCGGAACTCGCGGTCGCCAGCCGCATCAATGTGCGCGCCAGCGTGCTCTTTCCGCATCCCGATTCGCCGACAATGCCGAAGATCTCGCCGCGGGCGAGCGAGAACGACACGCCGTCGAGGGCCAGCACCGACTTGCCGCCGGGAGCCGGGTAGTGCTTGACCAGGTCAACGACCGACAGCATTGGGGTCATGCGGCAGGGTTCCAGCAATAGGCCACCCGATCATCGCGGGTGATGCGGGGGGGCAGGTCCGCGCGGCAGCGCGCGATCACCGCGCCGCACCGATCGGCAAAGGCGCAGCCGGGCGGACGGGCGCCCGGCGCCGGCACGGTGCCGGGGATCGCCGGCAGGGACACACCCGGCGGATTGGCTGCGGGAATGCTGCGCAACAGCGCTTCGGTATAGCGATGCAGCGGTGTCCGGAACACCGCGGCGACCGGACCCTGCTCGACGACGCGCCCTGCATACATGACGGCGACGGTGTCGCATGTCTCGGCGACGACGCCGAGATCATGGGTGACGAGCAGGCACGCCATGCCGAAGCGCTCCCGCATGCGGGCGATCAGTTCGAGGATCTGCGCCTGGATCGTCACGTCGAGTGCGGTGGTCGGCTCGTCGGCGATCAGCACCGCCGGCTCGCAGGCGATCGCCATGGCAATCATCACGCGCTGGCGCTGTCCGCCGGAGAGCTGGAACGGATAGCGGTCGAGCTGGTCGGGGCTTGCGGGCAGGCCGACGAGTTCCAGCAGTCGGAGGACCTCGTCGCGGCGCGCGGTTCCGCTCAGGCCGCGATGGATCTCGAGCACCTCGCCGATCTGGGCGCCGATCGTCATGATCGGGTTGAGCGAGGTCATCGGCTCCTGGAAGATCATCGCGATGTCGCGGCCCCGAATGGCGTTGAACTCGGCTTCCGAAAGTCCCGACAGCGGGCGACCGCGAAAACGGATGTCCCCTGCGGCATGCCGGACCGCAGCCGCCGGCAACAGGCCGAGTATCGACAGCGCCGTGATCGTCTTGCCGCTTCCGGACTCGCCGACAAGACCCATCATCTCGCCCTCCTCGAGCGCGAGCGACACGTCCTCCACCAGCGCTCCGATGCGCGCTTCCAGCCGAAGCCCGTCGACCGCAAGGACGACCTGCTTTGTGGTTGCGGCGGTTGCCGGTAAACTCATCTGCCCATTCCTCCGGTGCGATATCCGGACGCGCGATCCAGGCGGCTGTCCCGTTCTGCGAGTGGTCCGCGAAATTTGTCCGATATTGGTCCGCTCTGAATCGCCGGAAACTTGTAAATGGTTTTTAGGTGGACTACCATACACATGCTTGGCGACGGCCCGCAAGACGGTGTTGGCATGAGTGACCCGGGAAGGGATCTTGCCAGTTCTCGCAGGGACGCGGACCCTGTTTCGGGACGCGCGCCACCACATTGACGCATCAGGAATTGATCCATCACGGGAGGGTTATGGTTCATGGTTAGTCTGCGCGCGTTCCTCATTGCATCCGCTGCCGCGCTGGCCATCGGCGCCGCGGCCTCGGCCCCGGCTTGGGCCGCTTCGCTGGAGGTGGCGGTCGACAGTTCGCCGTCCGGTCTCGACCCGCATATCGTCACGGCGTTCTCGTCGTTCCAGATCATCGACGGGACCGTTTATGAAGGTCTTACGGCGCTCGACGGCGACCTCAACATCGTTCCGGGCCTCGCCACCGGCTGGACCATCTCGGACGACAAGAAGACCTATACGTTCACGCTGCGCGACGGCGTGACCTTCCACAGCGGCGGAACCATGACGTCGCAGGATGTCGCCGCGAGCCTGGCGCGGGTTCGCGCCGAGGCGACGGGCTCACCGCTTGCCAGCCGGCTGACGGCGGTGGAGGCGATCGAGACGCCGGATCCGCTGACCGTCGTGCTCAAGCTGTCGGCTCCCTCCGCGCCGCTCCTGTCTTCGCTGTCGACGATCGCGATCGTGCCGGCGACATACGCGGAGGATCTCGAGACGCTGCAGCGCGCGCCCGACGGCACCGGTCCGTTTCGCTTCACCTCCTGGCAGCCGAACGTGAAGATCGGGCTCGA
Organism: Stappia sp. TSB10P1A; assembly: GCF_900185725.1. Classification (GTDB taxonomy): domain Bacteria; phylum Pseudomonadota; class Alphaproteobacteria; order Rhizobiales; family Stappiaceae; genus Stappia. The sequence goes on from NZ_FYAU01000029.1 coordinate 155,033, forward strand.
GGCGAATGCCGGTTACTGGCAGGAGGGACTGCCCAAGCTCGATGGCATCAATTTCAACATCGTGCCGGAAGCGGCGACGCGCCAGGTCGGCCTGACCAGCGGCCAATATCACATCCTGCCCAACATCGATGGGGTGAACGCCCTGCAGTTGCAGGGGCAGCCGGGCATCGAGATCGCCGACACGCTGGAACTTGCCTATTCACTGGTCGGGTTGAACGTCAGCCGGCCGCCGCTCGACAATCCGAAGGTGCGCGAGGCGCTCAACTACGCGATCAACCGCGACGATCTGGTTCAGGCCGCGCTCTTCGGTGCCGGCAGGCCGGGCGGGCCGCTGTCTCCCGCCCTGACGAATTTCGCGGTTCCGACCAGCGAATTCGCCTGCTTCACGCCGGACGCGGACAAGGCGAAGAGCCTGCTTGCGGACGCCGGCGTCACAACGCCGGTGGATCTGGGGCTGCTCGTCCTGCCGCGCGATTCCACCAAGGCGATGGCCCAGGTGCTCCAGCAGCAGTTCGCGGCCATCGGCGTCAACGTCACCTTGAACATTCCGGAGATCGGCCAGTTCGTGCAGGACTGGCGGAACTCGGAGTTCGACCTGTTCGTCTCGCTCAACTCGGGCACGATCGAGCCGGACGACTACTTCTACCGGACGTTCAAGACCGGCGGGTCGACCAACGTCTTCAAGTACTCGAACGAGGAACTCGACGCGCTGCTGGAAGCCGGCCGCACGCAGACGGAGGTGGCCGAGCGCCAGACCATCTATCGCGAGGTGCAGGAGACGCTCGCCTGCGACGGCCCTGTGCTGTTCCTGACCTATGGCCAGATCTACACCGCCATGCGCGCGCAGGTTGACGGCTATCAGATCTATCCGAACCGGTCGCTCGCCTCGCTCAAGGCCGTCTCGCTCGGAAACTGAGCCGGCGGCGCCTGCACTGCGAGCACCGAATACCGCTGGCGCGGGTCCCGGACGGACCCGTGCCGGACGGCCTCTCCGAAAGTGTCGGCTGACGGTTTGGCCGCAGGCCGGGGAGCGACCGTCGCCTCCCTCGGAACGACATACGGACCAACGGCGCTAGAACCCATGCTGTTTCTCAATCGGCTCCGACGGCGACTCTTCGACCTGGCGCTCGTCATCATCGGCGTGTCGGTGCTGGTGTTCGCCTTCATCCGGATGATCCCCGGCGACGCCGTGGCGATCATGCTCGGCTCCAACGCGGAGGTGACGCCGGAGCGCATCGCCGCGGTTCGCAGCCGGCTCGGCCTCGACCTGCCGATCCACGAACAGTACATCGCCTGGCTTTCCGACGTGCTGGCGGGCAATTTCGGTGTCTCGATCTGGACGGGGCGGCCGGTGATCGAGGAAATCGCGGCCCATGTCTGGCCGACGCTGCAACTGACGCTGCTGGCCCTGCTGACCGCCATCGTGCTGGCGATCCCGCTCGGCATCCTGATGGCCCGCATCCGGGGCAGGCGGGGAGAAGCGCTCGTGCAGGCGGGGTCGGTTGTCGGCCTGACCATCCCGCCGTTCTGGCTCGGCATCCTCATGATCCTGGTACTGTCGAGCGTCGCCCCCGGCGTGCAGATGCTCGGCTATGTGCCGTTCTTGCAGGATCCGCTCGGCAATCTCACGCGGCTGATCCTTCCGGCCTTTGCCTTGTCGCTGCCGATCACCGCCAATCTTGCCCGCTTGCTGCGTTCGACGCTGCTCGAGGCCCTGCAGCAGGACTATATCCGCACCGCCCGCGCCAAGGGCATGCCGGCGCGCCGCATTCTCTATCGCCATGCCCTGCGCAATGCGCTGATCCCGTTCGTCACGTCGGTCGGGATCATGGCCGGATATCTGCTCGGCGGGGCGATCGTCATTGAGCAGGTGTTCGCAATACCCGGTCTCGGCCGGCTGATCCTGGGCGCGATCGCGGAGCGCAACTATCCGCTTATCCAGGCGACCATCCTGCTGGTCACCTGCAGCTTCGTGCTGGTCAACTTCATCGTCGACGTGATCTACGCCATGATCGATCCGAGGATCCAGGGATGAGTGGCACCTCCCCCCCGCCCGAACCGCCCGCCGCAGTGCTTCCGCACCGCCGAGGTCCGCGTCTTCCGGCCCCCACGCTCTACAACATGTCGCTCGGCATGATCGTCGTGCTGGCCATGGCTGCGATCTTCGCGCCGGTGATCGCGCCCTATGATCCCCTTTATCAGGACATTCTGGCCCGTCTCAAGGGGCCGTCGGCGGCGCATTGGCTCGGGACGGATCAGTTCGGGCGCGACGTGCTGTCGCGCATCCTGTTCGGCCTGCGCTCGTCGCTGATGATCTCCGGCGGCGCGGTGTTCGCCGCCTTTCTCGCCGGCAGCCTGCTCGGGCTGACGGCTGCCTATTACAAGGGCTGGGCCGACCGCATCATCATGCGGCTGATGGACGTGCTGTTCGCTTTCCCGGTGATGCTGTTGGCAATCGGCGTGATCGCGTTGCTCGGCCCGGGCGCGACCCCGACGGCGACGGCCATCGGTATCGTCTACACGCCGATTTTCGCGCGGCTGCTGCGTGGCCCCGCCCTGGTGGTCGCGGAAAGCGACTATGTCCTGAACGCAAGGGCGATCGGGGCCTCGGACGCGCGCATCATCTTCCTGCACATCCTGCCCAATCTGGTCAGCGTGATCCTGGTGCAATTCAGCCTACTGCTGTCGTCGGCCATCCTCGTCGAGGCCTCCCTGTCCTTTCTCGGGCTCGGCACCCAGCCGCCGGTGCCCTCGCTCGGCATGATGCTGTCGGAGGGGCGCGGCTTTCTGTTCCTGGCCCCTTGGGCCGCGGTTTTCTCGGGCTTTGCCATCCTGATCGTCGCCTTTGCGCTCAATCTTTTCGGCGATGCGCTACGCGACGAACTCGACCCGCGATTGCGCCAGGCCTGAGGCGTCTGGCGAGGATCGCATGTAACCATGGGAGCTGCTGATGCAAGACCCTCTGGAGATTACCGTCAACCGCCGGCGCTTCGACCGTAACGCCGGCGTGCATGCGGCAATGACGGCCGAAGCCATCGCGACGCTCGTCGGCGTGCCGGTGCGCAACGCCATTGTCGAGCGCGAAGTCGGCCCCGGCGCCTATGAGCGGCTGGCCCCTGGCGACGAGATATCTGTCAAGACGGGCATGCATTTCCTGGTGACCCGGGAATTCGTGATGGGCGGCTGAGGCGGCCACATCAGGTCCAGCGAAGGGGGGGAGGAGCATGTCCGACCGGGACAAACGGGTCGTTCTCCGGCTGTCGCGCCGCGACCTCGACGGTTTCGGCGCCGCTCTTGCGGCTGCGACCGGGACGTTCGTCGATTTGCCCATGCTGCTGGCGGCGAGCGAGACGCGCGAGGCCTTGGTTCTCACCGTCGTCGAAACCGGCGTGGACGCGGCCGTAGCTCCGGAAGCTGGCCGGGATGGTCTGACCGTCGGCCGTGTTCGCATCGTTCCGGCGGATGCCGGCGCGGGCTTCTCTGGAGCGCTCGAAGACTGGCAACGGACGGTCGCGACCCGGACCGCCGACACGTCCTGCATGGTGTTGGTGGGACTGGGGCAGGCCGCCGACGCGCCGGTGGAGGTGGCGGCGGTCCATGGCGCGGGCGGCTCCGCAGCAGCGGTGGAGCGTGTCATTATCGAGCGCACGCCGCAGGTTCGCCTGTGGCGGGGGGGACATCCGCCGGCCTTGCCGGAACTTCCGCCGGAGCGTGTCGCCCGGTTTACCAGTTCCTTTGGCGTGGAGGCCTGGCAGCGCCTGCGCCGCGCCTGCGCCGTGGTGATCGGTGCGGGCGGCACCGGCTCGGTCGCGATCCCGATCCTGGCACGCGCCGGGGTCGGACGGATCGTTATCGTCGACACGGATGAGATCAGCGCGTCCAATCTCGAACGGACCCATGCCAGCTTTCCCGAGCATGTGGCGGCGCCTACCAAGAAGGCCGTGCTCGCGCGCGACCATGTGCGCCAGATCGACCCCGACATCAATGTGGTCGCCATCGACGGTCGCCTGCCGCAGCGAGCGGTTGTCGAGGCCATCGCCGAGGCCGATGTGCTGCTCGGCTGCACCGACCAGCACACGAGCAGGCTTGCCCTCAGCGACGTGGCGCGGCGCTTCCTGGTTCCGGCGATCGACTGTGGCGGCCTGATCGAGGGAGCGAACGGCCACGTCACCGGCCAGATCATCCAGCTTGTCCTGTTCCGCCCCGACGACCCCTGTCCGCGCTGCCGAGGCATGATCAATGATGTACGGGTGGCGCAGGAACTGATGTCGCCACAGGAGCGGGCCCGGCTGCTTGCGCAAAGCGCCGGCGGTTCTGTGCCGCCCGAGGCCGCGGACATCCCGCAGATCGATACGGTCGGATACATCACCACGGTGAGTGGCACGCTGGCGGCCGGCTACGCGATCGGCTGGCTCACGGGGCGGTTCGATCCGCCGTTCGAGCGCATGCAGATGAACCTCGTCGCCGACTGCCTCGACGTGACCAATCGTCCGCAGCGCATCGATCCGGCGTGTGGGTGCCGCCATGCCCGAGGACTTGGCGATGCCGGTCAGGTCTTCGCGCCGTTTGTTCCGCCCGCGCATTGGCCTCCGGCGCGGACGGTCTGACCACAGGATAATCGCGCCGTCTCACCTGGAAGCCTGGAATTGCCGTTGCAGCGCCTGCAGCGACCGATGTTGCGCCCCGTTTGCCTGATGGCTTTCGCCGACTGAGGGATCGACCTCCAGCACCAAAACCGCCGTCTCTCCGACATGGCGCGGCAGATCCGCCCAGGGCAGATTGCCCGCCCCCAGTTCGAGCCCTTCGCTGGTCAGCGCGTCGAGCGGGATCTCCGCCGGCGCCAGCGCCGGTTCAGGGTAGAAGCGGCTGTCGCTGACATGCAGCCAGGGCATCTTTGGGTCGACGAAATCGAACGGATGCAGCCGGTCGGCTCGCTCCAGATCCTCGTCGAGGATCGCCGAGAAGCGGACATCATCGCGGGTTTCGGCCGGATAGGTTCGGCGCCAGTTGAACAGGTTCGCGGACAGCGTCGCATGGGCCACGTCGACGAACGGCGTGACATTGGCGATCCGCTCGCGGTCGAGAAACGTCCGGAATGCGGCGATCTCCCAGGGAAAGAAATGATCGAGCGGTCCGGCGAGGAACGAGGCGCGGTCGCGCGGCAGCAATGCGTAATGGCCGACATTCTCGACGAGAAGCCGAATCGGATCGGCTTGCCGGGCGAGCCGCGCAATCGTTGCGTTGAAGCCGTCGCTCGCCTCGGCGCGGCTCGCCCGTTGCGGCGCGTCGCCATACACCAGACCCCAGTAGCGGTGCACCACCACGTCCTTCGCCCCCGCATCGCGGGCGAAGGCGATCGCATCCAGAACCTGATCCGCATCGAAGTCGAGGCGGGTGACGCGGCCGACCTCCTGCAGCGGCACGTGAACGGTCAGGACGAGGGGGCCGTACTCCGCGCGCAGCCGGTCGAGATTGGCGAGGCAGGTGGCGCGCGCGCGATCCTGCTGAAGATCCCGCGGGCCGAAAGTGTGCAGTTCGAGCACCACCGGCAGTCCGGCGCGCACCAGCGCCGCCGCCCTGTCGGCGAGTTGCGGATAGTCGACCACGGCGCCCTTGAGCGCGAATGCGGGCATACGGCGCTCCCTCAGATGCAGCCCGATGCCCGGATCCGGGCGACGGCATCGTCGCCGAGGCCGAGCCAGTCGGCAAGCACCTCGTCCGTATGGGCGCCGAGCGCGGGCGGGCCGCGATGCACGGCGGGAGGCGTCTCCGACATCCGGATCGCCGGTGCCGGGACAGGAACCGTGCCGCCGGAGGGATGCGGCACATCGGCGATCTGTCCGCGGTGGCGGAGCTGCGGATTGGCGATGACGTCCGGGATCTCGGCGACGGGTTCGCAGGGAACGCCAACGGCATGCAGGCGGGCGAGGATGTCGGCGGCGTCGGTCGCCAGCCCCCAGGCGTCGATGATCGTTTCCAACTCCGCGACATGGGCATTGCGGGCGACAAAGGATGAGAACCGGACGTCCTCGGTCAGTTCCGGCCGCCCCATCGCCTCGGCGAACCGTGCGAAGTGATGGTCGTTGCCGGCGACGATGTAGACCCATTTGCCGTCGCGGCTCTTGAAGCAGTGGGACGGTGCCAGATAGCGGTCGCGGTTGCCGAGGCGCGTGTGGTCGATCCCCAGCAACTGAGACTCCGCGATCTGCGTGGTCAGCATCGACAGGGCGCTGTCCATCAATGTCGCCTCGACCACCTGGCCGCGACCGGTCGTCTGGCGTGCCTGGAGCGCCGCAAGTGCGGCGATCGTCGCATAGAGCGCGGTGGAGTAGTCGCTGACGAAAACGCCTGCCATGGTCGGCGGCCCGTCCGCCTGTCCGGTCAACGTCATGATGCCGCTATGCGCCTGGGCAGCCCCATCGAAACAGGCATGCGAGGCCATCGGCCCCTCCTGTCCGAAGCCGGAGATGCGCACCAGGACCAGACCGGGATTGGCCGCGCTGAGCACATCATAGCCACAGCCCATCTTCTCCAGCGTGCCGGGTCGGAAGTTCTCGATGAGAATGTCGGCCGTCGCGGCGAGCCGGCGCAGGAGCGCCTGACCATCGAGATGGCGGAAGTCGAGCGAAAGGCTGCGCTTGTTGCGATTGGCGCCGAGAAAGAACAGGGTTTCGCCGTCGATCATCTCGCCGACGCGCCGACCTTCCTCGCCGCCATCGAGGCGCTCCACCTTGACGACATCTGCGCCAAGGTCTCCAAGCACCTGACCACAGAAGGGGCCGGCAATATATCTCGAGAGGTCGAGAACTTTTATGCCGATCAACGCGGAATTATTTGCGGTCTTGCTTGACATTTATTTATCTTGTGTCTTGATAAAAGGAGAAAGTAGGAGATTTTTCATGGAAGTTCGCTTTCAGAGTTGGTTGAAGACAAAGACCGGGTGCGCCATTGAGCAGCTTGATCTGTCCGACGATGTTCGCACCATCTCCGATCTGACAGCGCTGCTTGCCGACCGGCATGCCGAGGCAGCCGCGCTGTTCAACGCCCCCGAGGCCCTGCGCTATGTGGTCGACCGTCGCTATGTGACCCCCGATCATGAGCTTGCGTCCTCCGCCGTGCTGGAGATCTACCCGCCAGTCACCGGGGGCTGAAAGAGGCAACCGCGCAGACCGGACAGTCGGCGCGTTTCTCGATCGCGACCTCCGTCACCCGCGCGGCCATGCCGTCGACAATCAGGATACGGCCCGAGAGGGTATCTCCGTCCCCGATCAGGATCTTGATCACCTCCATGGCCTGGAACCCGCCGATCACCGCGAGGACGGGGCCGGCAACGCCGATCTCGGAGCATGACGGCGTCAGCGTCGCGGACAGGGCGGCGGGATAGAGGCATCGGTAACAGGGGTGACCGGCGCCGCGATAGGGAGTGAATGTGGTCACCGTTCCGTCGGTCATCTGCGCGGCGCCACTCACCAACGGCTTGCGTGCCGTGAGGCACGCCGCCTGCAAGGCATCGCGGGTCGCGAAATTGTCCGTGCAGTCCGCCACCAGGTCATAGGCGGCCACAAGGTCGGCGGCATTTTCGGCGGTGACCGGAAAGGCATGGGTGACCACTGCCACATGCGGGTTCTGGCGGCGCAGCTTGTCGGCCGCGCTGTCGACCTTGGCGCGGTCGATGTCGTCGATGGTATGGATCACCTGGCGGTGCAGGTTGGACAGTTCCACGAAGTCGCCATCTGCGATGCCGACTGTGCCGACGCCGGCCGCCGCGAGATATTGCAGAACCGGTGCGCCCAGTCCGCCGGCGCCGACGACAAGCACGCGGCCGGCCTTGAGGCGCCGCTGGCCCTCCATGCCCCAGCCCGGCAGGATCATCTGCCGTTGGTAGTAACGCTGCTCATCGGAATGCAGATCGTCGGTCATGCGGAGATCGCCTTGTCGGGCCGGAGTGGCGGGCCGGCGGCGGTATCATGCGTCGCCCGGGCGGAGCCATAGCCGTGCACATGGCGCAGCAACCGGTAGACGCCGTTCGCACGGTTCGGCGCCATGGCTTCCACCAGGCCGGCCTCGATCAGCAGATCGGGCGGGTGGGCCGCAATCTCCTGCGGCCGGCGCCGGTGGTAGAGGCCGACGGCGATGGCAAGCAACCCTCGCATCACCCGCGCATCGGAATCGGCGCGAACCTCGACGACGCCGTCGGCCTCGTTCCAGCCAAGATCCAGCCAGACCTGCGACTGGCACCCGTGGAAGCGCGTCTCCTCGCACTTGCGCGCAGGATCCATCGCCGGCAGCCCTTCTGCCAAGGCAAGGATCAGCTTCATGCGCGCATCCCATCCCTCGGCGGCGCTGAAGCGGGCTTTCAGGTCGGCGATGTAGTCAGCGATCGAACCCATTGCCTGGTCCCCTGCGGCCTGGTTCCTTACGTCTCCTATCCGCACCGCAAGCGGGTGCGCGGCATGTGCGAAACCCGTTGCCGGGCGGCCACAATTCGCGGCGACCGCCGGAAACGGTCCTAGGCCGCCGAGCGCGCGGCCGCGAGAACGCCGCCGGCGAGCGGCGTCTTCACGCCCGTGGTGTGCGGGAAGCTGATCGGCAGGCCACGCAGCGAGCGCATCGCGAGATAGGCGAAGCACTCCGCCTCGACCGCGTCGCCACGCAAGCCGACGCTTTCGGCCGGAAGGGCCTCCGCGCCGGTGCGCTTGCCGATTTCACGCATCATCACAGGGTTTTTGCGCCCGCCGCCGCACACGATGATCCGGCGCGGACGGACGGGCAGCAGATCGAGCGCCTTGCCGACCGCACCGGCGGTGAAGGCGGTCAAGGTGGCAGCCCCGTCCTCAAGCCCAAGGCCGTCGGCCATGGAGGCGGAGAAGTCGAACCGGTCGAGCGACTTCGGGTAGGGAGCCGCCAGGAAGGGGTGTTCGAGCAGGGCTTTCAGTCGCTCCTCGTCGACGGAGCCGCTGGCGGCCAAGGCGCCGTCCACGTCCATGTCGCCGCCGGTGTGCTGTGCGATCCAGTCGTTGACCGGAGCGTTGGCGGGGCCGGTATCGAAGGCGATCATCTCGTCGCCGTCGCACCAGGTCAGGTTGGCGACGCCGCCGAGGTTGAGGATCGCGGTTTCGGAGCCGGCGCGCACCTTCCGCAGCGCGGCCTTGTGATAGATCGCCGACAGCGGCGCGCCGTGCCCGCCCGCCGCCATGTCGGCTGACCGGAAGTCGTAGACCACATTGGTGCCGACGATCTCGGCCATGCGGGCGCCGTCGCCGAGCTGCCGGGTGTGGCCGCGGACACCGCCCTGGGGCGCCACATGCAGCACCGTCTGGCCGTGGAACCCGACTGCGGCGATGTCGGAGGCGGTGTAGCCATGCTTGTCCAGGAAGGCGTTGACGGCGAGCGACTGGGCCTCCGTCAGCGCGATCTCCGCCTCGCGGAAGATCGCCGGCTCCGGCCCCTCGAAACGCCATTCGAGGGCCGCGGTGAAGGTCCGTGCCAGCAGATCGCGAATGTCGACAGGATAGGGCGCGAGTTCCCAGGGGCCGAAGGCCTCGATGCTCTGCCCATCGGTCTTGATCATCGCGATGTCGATATAGCCATCCAGAACGGTCCCGGTCATCAGACCGATCGCCCACGCTGGCTTCATGTCGCATTCCTCCTGTCGTGTCGGGTCAAGCCGCGGCTTGTCGGCGTTGCATGTGTTGCGGGAAAATTCGGCCAGCGGGCTTGCGACAGTTCTTGCAGTGCCCGACGGAGGCGCGGCCGTGGTCGGCGAGGCGGCAGCGGAAGGCGAGGGCCCCGGCGAGGACACGGTCGACCCCATCCGTCAGCAGGTTGCCGATCACGCCTGCCTTGCCATGGCTGATGACGCAGACGGCGACCTCGCCGGTCGGGCCGACGCAGAACACGTGTCCTGCCCAGAAGCAGGGAAGCTGGGGCACCGGAAGATGCGGGAGGACAACCTCCGACAGCATGCGGTCGAGGGTGCCGTCGTCCTGCAGGGATTCCACCCGGTCGACCGCCTGCTCCGCTCCGCCGGGCAGCAGCGGCTTGACCTTCTCATGCTGGTGGACGCGCGCCAGCAGCTTCAGGAACTGCGGGTCGTAGTCCTCCAGCGGCTCGTCGAGGTCGATCTGGTAGACGCCGATGGTCAGGTCGGGGCGCGTCCTCTCGGCCGCGTCGAGCAGGGTCTCCAGCCCGCGCAGGGTTTTCTGGAAGCTTCCGGGCCCCCGGTTGAGATCGTGCGAATAGGCGTTGCCGCCGTCGAGCGAGACGAAAATCTTGTGCGGGAACTGGACCGCGAGAATCTCGCGCACGCGCTTCTCGGTCAGCATGATGCCGTTGGTGTGCCACTGCAGGGCGACCTCGGGCATCACGTCCGCCACCGTTGCCAGGAGTTCGGCAAAGCGCGGGTTCATCAAAGGTTCGCCGCGCCAGTTGAGGTGGATGCTCTGAACGTCGACCGACCGGCTGTCGCGCAGGTCGACGAGCATCCTGCGCAGATCCTCCGGCGCCATGTCCTCCTTGCCATGGCTCTGCTTCGTGTAGCACAGCCGGCAGGCGAGATTGCAGCGGGATGTCGGGTCGAGCCAGAGCCAGATCGGCGAGCCGGAGACGGAGGCGTCTGTTGCGCGCAATCGTTCAGGGATCATGAACCACCTCCGAATGCAACTGTGGGGCGCAAACTCGAGCTAGTTATGCCATGCTAGCACGGACTTCCGGCGAGAGCCATACCGGAATGATGCCAATCTCATACCAACCTAACTCCTGTCGCGCGGATAGTAGAGCGGAACGCACCAATGATTGCGGGCGATCCACTCCGTGTTCGGGAGCGTGACATCGTGCTCCAGGATGCGGTGGCAGGGGAGTTCGTAGACCTTGCCGGTCGAGGGTTCGACGGGATCGAAGACGATGTACTTGTAATATCCGCTGGTCATGCCGTCCGGCAGCCGCACCCGGTTCGGATGGCGAAGGTCGAGAACGTCCCGCGCATAGGCCGCCTTCCACGCGAGGATGTCATCGAGCCGCCGGGTCTGAACCACGCCGAGGGCGGCGGTAAACTCGTCGATGCGATGGTTCATGCCCTGAATGCGGTAGCGGGAGCCGCGCCCATAGTCGCGATAGGACCGGGCATGCGCGGCAAGGTCCGGATTGCCCGTCACCAGCATGCCACCTTCGCCCGTCGAGATCGTTTTCGTGGGATAGAAAGAGTAGACGCCGACATCGCCGAAGCTGCCCGCCGCGCGGCCGTGCCATCGGGCGCCGTGGGCATGGGCGCAGTCCTCCAGCAGCCAGATCCCGTTCTCCCGGCAGTAGGCGGCGATCTTTTCGATATCGAACGCGATATGTCCGCCCACATGGACGATCCACGCCGCCTTCGGCCGATGCTGCTCCGCCTTGGCGACGAAATCCTCGAAAGAGCCGCACAGGTCATGGCGATTGCAGTCGTAGAAGACCACGGTTCCCCCGGCCTTCTGGATGGAGCGGGGCGTGGCGAGAAAGGTGTTGGATGGGGACAGCGCGGTCTCGCCCGACAAGCCGATGAAATCCAGCGCCGCCAGGGCGCCGCCGCTCCAGTTGTTGAAGGCGACCGCCTCCAGTCCCGTCCGCTCGGCCCACAGCGCTTCGAATTCTCGCGTCTGGTCGCCGTCGCTCCAGCGGTTCGAGCGCAGCAGCGCGCGCCAGCGCGCCAGCACCTCGTCCTCGTCACGGGGATCGAACGCCACCGAAAAAGCGAGCGGCCCGTGCGAGCTCGCCAGAGCCGCCGCCGTCGCGGGATCGGCCGGGTGAGGGTGCGAGGTCATAGAAGCATGTCCTCCCGCTCGGCGCCGAACAAGGCCGCGCCGTCGATGCGCGCATGGACTTCGTACTGGTTGGCGGCATGTTGGCGGGCGGCCAGCAGGTCGTTGAAGACGCGCAGCAGCGGGCTGCCCCGGTAGAGCGCTTCAGCACCCGCCGCGCGGTACAGTCCGGCGGCGTGGGAGAAGCACCGGTCGGCGACACGGGTGGCGTTCAGCCGGAAGCTCCTGCGAGCGGCGAGCGGTGTGTCCCGCGCGAGCGCCGCATCCGCCTCGAGCGTGCCGATGTCGGTCTCCAGCACCGCCCGCATGGCGGCGAGATCGGCGTCGATCGTCGCGCAGAGGCTCTGAACATGCGGATCCTCGGCGATCTTCTGCGACAACATCGAGGTACGCGCGCCATTTGCGGCGAGGAAATCGGCGAGCATGCCGGCAAGTCCGCCGATCGAGGCCGTCGAGATCGTACGAAACTGCAGTTGCGGGACGGGTATGCGGTAGAGCGGGCCGGTGTTGACGGCATGGCCGGGGCAACGACCGAGAAAGCGCTCGCGATGCGGCAGCACCCGGTGGCCCGGCACGCGGACGGTGTCGACGCGAATGCCATGGCTGCCGGTGCCGCGCAGGCCGACGACATCCCAGTCGGGGGCAATGACGATATCGCGCCGGGGCAGCAGCACGGCAGAGGGGATCGGCGCAGCACCCGGGTCTTCGGCCTCGCACAGGGCGCCGAGAACCACCCAGTCCGCGTGGTCGACGCCGCTCGAAAACCGCCATTGGCCGCTCAGCTCGAAGCTGCCGTCCGGAAGCCGCCGCCCGCGGCCGCCCGGCATGTTGCTGGAGGCAAGGATGGCCTCGGGCGCCTCGCCCCACACATCGGCCTGGGCTTGCGGGGCAAACAAGGCCAGATGGAAGGCGACGATGCCCATGTTGCCCAGAACCCAGCTTGCCGACATGTCGGCTTCGCCGAGGACCGCCTGCAGGCGCAGCAAGGTGCGCGGCGAGGCTTCCTGGCCACCAAAGGCGCGCGGCTGCAGGAGCGAGAAAAATCCGTTCGCGCGGAACTCGGCCACCGTCTCGGCATCGAGCCGGCAGGCGCGCTCGTCATCCGGCGCACGCCGCCGCAGGGCCGCCAACAATGTCCGCGCCGCCGCCATGAGCGGCTCGTCAAGCGGAGTCGGAGTGCCGGTATCCCCGCCGGCCTCTCGCAATGCTAGCATGATCGCGCGCCGCCTCCATAAAGTGTTATCAGATTGGTATAGTACGCCTGCTGGTTGCCATTTCAAGGTTGAAGAATGATCGCCCGGCCTTGCATCCGACCACGCGGCCGATCGCGGGCGGCGGATCCGAGCCAATGGCCCTTACGGCATCGGCGGAGAGGGAAGGCAGCGCGGGGCGGGGAATGGTGGCCAAGGGCGGGCTGCGGGACGTTTCGCAGGCCGGTCAGGCAGTGCCGGTTCTCTGTGTCCGATGCGGGCCGTCATGCGCCTGCAGATACTCGCGGAACTGCTCGTCCGGCATCGGGCGGCCGAGATAGAAGCCCTGGATGCGGGTGCAGCCAAGCCGGCCGAGCAAGGTGCACTGTCCCTCCGTCTCGACCCCTTCGGCGATGACGGTGATGCCCAGGCTCGTCGCCATCGCCAGGATCGCCTCGACCAGCGCCCGGTCGTCGCTGTCGGTTTCGAGGTCGCGGATGAAGGAGCGGTCGATCTTCAGGATGTCGATTGGAAACCGCTTGAGGTTGCTGAGCGAGGAAAAGCCGGTGCCGAAATCGTCGAGCGAAAGGCCGATGCCGAGCCGGCGGATCGCATTCAGCGTGTCGACCGGATTGCTGCCCGTCTCGTCGAACATGACGCTCTCGGTGATCTCCAGGTGCAGCCGCTCCGGCGGCATTCCGGTTCGCTCCAGCGTATCGCGGACGAGTTCGACGAAATTCTCGTCCCGGCACTGGCGCGGCGAGACGTTGACGCTGATGCCGGGCAGGTCGAGCCCCAACGCCCTGCAGCGCTGATAGAAGAGGCAGGCGGCCTCGAGCACGAAGGCGCCGAGCGGCACGATCAGTCCGGTGGTTTCGGCGATCGGAATGAACTCGGCCGGAGAAATGACCCCGCGTTCCGGATCGCTCCAGCGCAGCAGTGCCTCGCAGCCGGCCACCCGGTTGTGCGCAATGTCGATCACCGGCTGGAAGTTCAGCGTGAACTGCCGCTTTTCGAGAGCCTTGCGCAGGGCTCCCTCCATTTCGAGCGCCCGTGCCACCTGCTCGTTCATGTGGGCCGAGAAGAAGCGCAGCTTGTTCCCGCCTTCCGCCTTGGCGTGATACATGGCGGTGTCGGCCTGCCGCAACAGCAGTTCGTCGTCGCGGCCATCGCTGGGAAAGACGGTGATGCCGATGCTGGCGGTGGTGAAGACCTCGACGCCGTCTCCCACCACCAGCGGCCGCGCCAGGTGTTCCAACAGTCGGGCAGCGGCCATCTCAACATCCATCACGCTGCGCACATTGCTGAGGATCACCGCGAATTCGTCGCCGCCAAGGCGCGCGACGGTGTCGTGATCATCCAGCACCGCACCGATGCGCGCGGCCGTCTCCTGGATCAACTGGTCGCCGATGCTGTGTCCGAGACTGTCGTTTATATTCTTGAACCGATCGAGATCGAGAAACAGCAGGGCGACGATGTTGCCGTCCCATTGGGCACGGGACATTGCCTGGATCAGGCGATCCCGGAACAGTGTGCGGTTCGGCAGGCCAGTCAGTCCGTCGAAATTGGCCTGGCGGACGATCAACTCCTCCTGCCGCTTTCGCTCCGAGATGTCCGAAACGGTAACGTGAAATGCATTGGCGCCGTTCCACCGGGTCTGGCGGAGGTGGAGTTCCACCCAGACCCGCTCGCCATGGCGCGACAGGGCGCGCGCCTCGTACACTTCGGGTGCCGAGGCACCCGATTCGCGCGCGCGGCCATAGGATTTGAGACGCTCGTGTTCTTCCGGCGCGAACAGGTCCAGCACCGACAGGCCGATCACCTTGTGCCGTTCTTCGCGGTCATAGCCGAGCAGATGCAGCAAGGCGTCGTTGATATAGAGAACCCTCTGGTTGGAATGGATGCAGACCCCTTGCAGGGATTCGTCGATCAGGGCGCGGAACTGGGCGTCGGTCTCCTTGAGGTCGCGGAAGGTTTCCTGCAAGGCGAGGCCGAGAGCGTTGAATTCGCGGATCTTGCCGGGTCGATAGGTGAGGTCGGATGTGCCTTGGCGGATGCGATCCGCATATTTGACGAGGCGTTCGAGTGCCGGACTGGTGAAGCGATGCAGGGCATAGGCGCCGAGAACGGATCCGGCCAGAACATAGAGCAGGAATGGGGTGAACAGCGTCTGATAGGTGCTCTGGATATTGTCGATCGTCTCGCCGGGGCGGTCGCTGACCAGATGAAGGGCGCGGCCGGCCGGCGCTTCTCCGAGCCGGGAACTGATCAGCAGCCGATCATCCGCCAGCAGATGGTCTTTTGCCTGCAGTTGCTTCAGAACGTCGGGTGCGTCGCGGAACCTGTCGCGCAACGGGCCGCTGGCGGAGATGATCCGGTCTTCGAGGAACAGCGCCAGACTGTCCGTGTCCAGCGCTTGGGAAAGGCCGGACAGCAAATATTTGCTGTCGTTGAAGACATAGCCTCCGATCAGATGGCCCAGCACCCGGCCGTCGAGATCGTCGATCACCGGCACTGTGATGGCCGCAAGCAGAATGGGAGCACCGGTTGCGCCGGTCTCGCCGCCGCTGAAAAGGTGCCACTGGCCGGTCGGCATCCGCTCGCGCAAGGTGGGCGTCAGGATCTGGTCGAGATCGTAGAGCGAGGCGCCGGCATTCACCCAGTCGGGCTTGTCGGCCCGGTCGATCGTCAGCAGTTCGAGCTGCGCGCCGATCGGCTCCCGGGCGGCATCGGACAGAATCTGGAGAGCCAGCCGGTCGTTGCCCGACCATATGGCGCGGCGCAGTGCGGCGTTCTCTGAAAGCGCCCTCAGATAGGTGTCGAGCCGGCTGAATGTCTGGTCGAACACAAGGCGGGAGAGCGTCGCCTCCTTGCGGGCGAAGCGCTTCAACTCCTGGTCGGCAATGGACAGGCTTCCGATATAGCTGATCGCGAAAAGCGCCGCGGAGGTCGTCAGCAGGGCAACTGCGAACAGGCCGAGCACGAAACGATTGAAGCGGAAGTCGGCCTTGCGTGTCATTGCGAGTAGCGGAACGCCCTCCGCTTCAGCTCCTCGATGCGCTCGGGGGCGTCACCAGAGGAAACGAGGGCAAAAGGACCGGAGAAGACCAGGGGAACCTCGTCCCCGCGCCCCTGCACGTCGAGAGAGATCGCCTCGGCAATGGCAACGCCGTTGTCGTCGTTCATCCGCATCACGGTCAGGGCGAGCCGGCCCCTTGCCAGGTCTTCGAGCTCCGCGCTGCCGCCGCCCCAGCCGTTGGTCGCCACCGTGGCGGCAAGGCCGGAAGCTTCTATGGCATCGGCAACGCCGAGTGCGATGTCGGTGGAGGAGGAATAGATGAAGCCGAGGTCCGGATGCCGCCGCAGCAATGCGGTGGCGGCATCCCTGGCCTTGTCGCGGTCGAAGCCGACATAGTAGGACGCCACCAGTTGCTTTCCGGGTGTCTCCAGCATGGCGACCCGGAAAGGCTCCGCCCGGGCGTGGCTGACATGTCCCTTCAGTCCGTAAAAGATGGCAAACTTTTCAGGCTGCGGCCGGGTCTCGAGAATCCGGTCGGCCAGCATCATGGCTCCGGTTGCGTGGTCGAACCCCGCGTAGAGAAAGGGTTGGTCGGTCCCCCAGCCGCGCAAGGGGGTGGTGATGTTCTGCAGAATGACCTTCGGCCGGCCGCGGGCGATCAGGCGTTCCACGATCACCCTGTGGCGCAGGGCATCGAGAGTGAAAACAAGATAGTCGGGGTCCGATTTCAACACATCGGCGATCTGCTGGGTCTGTTCGCGGATCTCGGCCCCTGGCAGGGAAAACTGCGTGGTGATCTCGTAGCGGATCCCGATCTCGTCGAGGCGCCGCTCGAGTGCGACGATGCTGCGGCGCCAATAATCCGAGGACTGAAAGCCAGGGTAGAGGACCGCAATGCGCACCGGACCTTGCGAGGCGGGCCCGGCCGGCATGGCCGCGCCGACCACCTTCTGGGTGAAGGCCTCGCTCAGTTCGCGCTGTTGGGGAAATCTGGCGAAAAGTTCGGGCAGGGTCCAGAACTCGCCGGAGGCCTCACGGCCAAACTGCGATCTGGCGATGCCGGGCGGGAGCATCGCCAAGATCAGGATGCAAAGAACCGGAATGATCAGTCGGGTTCTTCTCACGGTAGCTTTCCGATGCGGCGTCCGTTTGCGGAAGTCTGTCCGATTGCCCCGGCACATGCAAGCTATCATCATACGATTGATAGAGCATAGAAAATCCGCCCGCCACGCGGGCGCCAGCAAAGCCGGGCGGCTGCGCGCCGGCTCTGTCGATGCGCGGGTGCAACGGCTTCGCGGCTGCAACGGGCGGTGTTTGTGCCGCATTGACGGCCCTGCGGCGTTGCGTGCGTCCATCAACCTGCTATACCGCCCCGAAAACCCGGTTCCGCGCCGGGGATACGAGGACGGAGTTGCGCGATGACGGAAATGCGCCTGACAGTGGTGGGGGCTGCCGGACGCATGGGCGGCGCGCTGATCCGCGCGCTTTCGCAGATCGATGGTGTGCGGTTGTCGGCGGCGGTGGAACGGCCCGGCTCGCCGGCTGTCGGCCAGGATTCGGGCGTCCTGGCGGGCCTGCAGCCGAATGGTGTCGCCGTCTGCGATGATGCGTTGGCCGCGTTTGCCGCGACCGATGGGGTCCTCGATTTCACCACCCCGGCCGCGACGCGGCACTTCAGTGAACTGGCCGCCCAGGCTCGCATCGTCCATGTCATCGGGACGACCGGTCTCGGCGAGGAGGACGTCGCCGCGATCCGCCCGGCAGGCCGCCATGCCCGGATCGTCAAGTCCGGAAACATGAGCCTTGGCGTCAATCTGCTTGCCGCGCTGGTCCGCCGGGCGGCGGCGGCGCTGGACGAGGACTTCGACATCGAGGTGCTTGAGATGCACCACCGGAACAAGGTCGATGCCCCGTCCGGGACCGCGCTGCTGCTGGGCGAGGCTGCGGCCGAAGGCCGAGGATTGACCCTGTCGCAGCACAGCGTGCGCAGCCGCGATGGTATTACCGGTGAAAGGCCGCGCGGTGACATCGGTTTTGCGACCTTGCGCGGTGGCACGGTTATCGGCGATCACAGTGTGGTCTTTGCGGGACCACTGGAGACGATTACGCTGTCCCACCATGCTCAGGACCGTCAGATCTTCGCTCGTGGCGCGGTGAAGGCGGCCCTGTGGGCGCGCGACAGGAAACCCGGTTTCTATACGATGGACGACGTTCTCGGTCTCGTCGACTGAGTGCCTCGTCCCCCATCCGACCTGGAGACAGTCTGGCAATGGAACATCTTCTTGTGCTCGTGCGCCACGGGCAGAGCGACTGGAACCTCAAGAACCTCTTTACCGGCTGGAAGGACCCGGACCTGACGGAACTCGGGGTTGCCGAGGCACGGACCGCAGGCAGCAAGCTGCGCGATCTGAAGCTGGCCTTCGACGTCGCCTACACATCCGACCTCACGCGGGCTCAGCACACGCTGACGCTGATCCTCGAGGAACTGGGTCAGCAGGATCTTGAGACGGTTCGCGATGCGGCGCTCAACGAGCGGGACTATGGCGATCTGACGGGAATGAACAAGGACGAGGCGCGCGAGAAGTTCGGCGAGGAGCAGGTGCATGTCTGGCGCCGTTCCTTCGACGTCCCGCCGCCGGGCGGTGAAAGCCTGAAGATGACGGCAGAGCGCGTTCTTCCCTACTACCACTCGGAAATCCTGCCCCAGGTGATTTCGGGCAAGCGGGTGATTGTCGCTGCCCACGGCAATTCGCTGCGGGCGCTGATCATGGAACTGGAGGGTCTGTCGCCGGAGGAGATCCTCAAGCGTGAACTGGCAACCGGAGCGCCGATCGTCTACCGGCTGACCGACGAGGGCACGGTGGCCTCCGTTCAGGATCTGGCCGACTGACTGCGCTCTTCCGCCGCGGCTTGAAACAACGGCGGCCGCGCCTCAGGCGCGGCCGCTTTGCGTTCGGGGACGCCCCGTTGGAGATTAGAGGCCGAAGCCCTGCTGTTCGGCCAGCCGCTTGAGCGAGCGCTCGGGGCGGGCGCCGACATGCCCGATCACTTCGGCTGCGCAAAGGCATCCGAGCTCCGCAGAAGTGGTGAAGTCGTAGCTGCGCGCCTGGCCGAGCAGGAAGCCGGAAGCGAACAGGTCCCCGGCGCCGGTGAGATCGACCACATCGGTCACTTCCGCGGCAGGCACGCGGATCGTCTCGTTTCGGGAAATGGCCATCGCGCCCTGTGCACCGAGGGTGAGCGCCGTAACCGCGCAATCCTCGCGCACCGCGGCAATGGCGGTATCCAGGTCGGCTGTCTCGTACAGCGCCTTCAACTCGTGTTCGTTGGCAAACAGCAGGTCAATCGTGCCGTTCCGCATGAGGCCGAGGAACTCGGACCTGTAGCGGTCGACGCAGAAACTGTCGGAGAGTGTCAGGCTGACCTTGCGGTCATGCGCGTGGGCGATTTCCGCGGCCTTCAGAAACGCCGCCTTGGCTGCCGGCGGATCCCAAAGGTAGCCTTCCATATAGGTGATCGCCGACGCCGCCACTGTTTGCGCGTCGATGTCCTTCTCCGAAAGTTCCACGCAAGCACCGAGATAGGTGTTCATCGTCCGCTCGCCGTCCGGCGTGATGAGGATCATCGACCGTGCGGTGGGCGGGCCATCGACGAGGACCGGCGTTTCGAAATGCACGCCGGTGCCGCGCATGTCATGCCGATAGGCAGCGCCCAGCTCGTCCTCGGCCACCTTGCCGAAATAGGCTGTGGCGCCGCCGAGTGCTGCAACTCCGGCCGCTGTGTTGCCGGCGCTGCCGCCTGAAATCCGCGTCGTCTGTCCCATTTTTTCGTAGAGACGGACCGCCTCTTCGGTGTCGATCAGCCGCATTGCTCCCTTAACGAGTTTTTCGCGCAGGAGAAAATCTTCCTCCACATGGGCAAAAACGTCGCAAATGGCATTGCCGATGCACAAGGTGTCGAAGCGCAGACTGGTCATGATGGCGAAAGTGTCCCTTTTGGTGTCGGCAGACGGAGCGACCGATCAGATTCCGGGCGTCGGCCGCAAGGCGCGATTTGCTTCCGGCTCGCGGATCTTGTCGCGGAACGGACTGGCTGGATAGATGCCAAGGAGCTTGAACTCGGCGGAAAAGAACTCCAGTTCCTCAAGCGCCAGCGAGACGCTGCGATCGTCCGGATGGCCCTCCACATCGGCATAGAACATCGACGCGAAAAACTGGCCTTCGAGCTGATACGATTCCAGCTTGGTCATGTTGACGCCGTTGGTGGCGAAGCCTCCGAGCGCCTTGTAGAGCGCGGCCGGCACGTTGCGGACGCGGAAGATGAAGGTGGTAATGATGGGCTGCCCGGAATTTTCCGCGCGCAGGGCTTCGCGCGACAGGATCAGGAATCGGGTGGTGTTGTGGGCCTCGTCCTCCACGTCCCGGCGCAGGATCTCCAGCCCATAGGCCTGCGCGGCCATCTCCGGCGCCAGCGCCGCGGCGGTGCGGTCGCCCGCCTCGGCGATCTGGCGGGCCGACCCGGCCGTGTCGGCGCCCACGATCGGCCGCAATCCGAGCGTGCGGATGATCTTGCGGCACTGGCCGAGCGCCATGACATGGCTCTGCACGCTCTTCAGATCCTCGATCCGGGTGCCCGGCAGGGCCATCAGTTGGAAACGGATCGGAAGAAAATACTCGCCGATGATCTGGAGCGAGGAGCGCGGCAGCAGATGGTGGATGTCCGCGACACGCCCGGCGACGGAATTCTCCACCGGGATCATGCCGAGATCGGCCTCTCCGCTCTCGATGGCGGTAAAGCAGTCCTCGAATGTCGGGCACGGCACGGCTTCATACTCGGGATAGACGTTGTGGCAGGCCGTGTGCGAGTTGGCGCCGTATTCGCCCTGGAAGACGATGCGTTTCTTGTTGGACATGATGGACCGGTGTCAGCTTGGGTTTGAAGGGCGCGAGGCGAAGACCGCCCTTACGGCTTCGAGGTCGCGCGGGGTGTTCACGTCCATCGGCACGCTGTCGATGAGCCCGACATCGATGCGCATTCCCGCTTCGAGCGCCCGCAACTGCTCCAGGCTTTCGCGCATCTCGAGGGGAGAGGGCGGCAGGGCGACAAAGCGGTCGAGGGCATCGCGCCGATAGGCGTAAAGGCCGATATGCTGGTAGAGCGGTCCTGGCCCTGTCGGGGCCGTCGCGCGGGTGAAGTAGAGCGCCCGCAGCCGCCGATCCGTCACCGGTGTGCCGATGGTCTTGACGAAACTGGGGTCTGTCTTGCCCGCCTCGCTGCGAATTTCCGTGGCGATGGTGCCAATATCCACCAGCGGATCGGCGAGAGGGTCGAAAGCGGCGCGGATGGCTTGCGGATCGATCAAGGGCACGTCGCCCTGCAGGTTCAAGACGATGCCGTGCCGTCGTTCCGGGTCGACGGCCTGTGCGGCGGCGCGAACCCGGTCGGAGCCGCTCGGCAGGTTCGGGTCAGTCATGATGGCCGTGCCGCCCGCCGCCTCGACGGCGGCCTTTATGTCCGGATGGTCGCAGGCCACGATCACCGGCCCGATGCCGGCGGACAGGCCGCGCTCGATGACATGAACGATCATCGGCTTGCCGGCGATGTCGGCGAGGGGCTTGTCCGGCAGGCGCGTGGATGCCATGCGCGCGGGGATGACCACGAGTGCGGACGGGTCGGCAGCCGTTGTCACGGGCGTCCTTTCAGAGGGCGGACGGGCGTGCGGCGGGCCCGGCTGCGGCGTGCGATCATTTGTATCATGGATTGCTCTTTTAAACCTATGGACACGAGCGTCAAAAACTTTGTAGTTTCCGGCGACTTTTTCACCACGCGCCGCGTTGCGCGGGGCCTGCTTGCATTGGCCTTGCGGCAACCGAGGGAGTTGGAGCCAGCGGGAATGAATTCTGCCAAGCTAAATATGATCGCTGGTGCGATCCTGTCCGTCCTCCTCCTGACGATGGGGCTCGGCATCGTGTCGGAAATCATCTTCCATCAGGGGGCGCCGGAAAAGCCAGGCTATGAGATCATCGTGGCTGAAGCGGATTCGGAACCGGCTCCGGCTCAGGACGCTCCGCAGGTGGAACCCATCGCCGTGCGCCTCGCCAGCGCGTCGGCCGCGGACGGTGAACGCCTGATCCGCGCTTGCGTGGCCTGTCACGATTTCTCCAGCGCCAACACCAACAAGGTTGGTCCGGGCCTGTGGGAAGTGGTTGGCCGTGCTCCGGCGAGCCATGAAGGGTTCCGCTACTCGAGTGGCATGCAGGCCTATGCGCAGGAGCATGAGACCTGGACCTACGAGAACCTTGACCACTTCCTTGCCGCGCCGCGGCAGGAGGTCTCTGGAACATCGATGGGCTATGCCGGCATGCGCAGGCCCGAGGACCGCGCGAACCTCGTTGCTTATCTGCGCACGCTGTCGGACAACCCGCAGCCGCTGCCCGAGGCCCAGGCCGAGGAGGCCCCGCCAGAGGAGGCCCCGGCCGAGGAGGCTCCGGCCGACGCGGCGCCTGTTGAAGGCACACAGGCCCAGTGACCGCGGCAACCACGCCCCTGTGGCTTGGTTGCCATCCATTTCAGGTGCTGAAGGCCGGCGCGAAAGCGCCGGCCTTTTCGCTAATTGCATAGGCGTGATGGATCTTGGCCGGGGGAGCAGCGCTCATTCGGAAGACCGTTCGGCGCCGCCGAATGCCGTTGAGTTTCCCCTGTAACGGGGAAGGGCTTTCGGATATAACGCTTTCAGCCTGCGCTGGAGGGATGTTGTTGTTCGTCCCGAATTTCTTCATCGAGTTGAAAATACATCTTTAACTGTGCCGTGTTACGTAGTTTTATCAGGTGTGGAAGCGCGGTCTGATCGACGTGCAAGCCGACCTGAACCAGGCGGCTCGCCATAGCCGCATCATTTCCAGGTGGGGGGGCATGACGCAGGCATCCGGTGTCAAGGAATTGACGCTCATCCGGTGGAAACACCGGATGATGGCTGGGGCCGTGGTGGCATTCGTCTGCGTCCTCGGGATGACTCTCACGGCGTATATTTCTGCATTGCTCACCGAGAATGCCCACAAGCGTCTGCAGAACGAGACGCTGGCGCGATTGTCGGAGGCGCGGGCGCGGCTCGAAGGAACGATCAGCGCGACGTTGTATATTTCGCAAGGCCTGGTGAGCTTCACGGCAATCAACGGCGAACTCACGCAAAGGCAGTTCCGACGCTTTGCGGAGGAACTTTCCTCGGCAAACCGCCATGTGAAGCTGATTGCCCTGGCTCCCGGCAATGTCGTCCGCTACGTCCATCCGTTGCTTGGAAACCTGAGAGTTCTTGGTCTGGATTACAGCAAGACCCCGGCGCAATGGCCGGTGGTGAAGCGAGTGATGGATGAGCGGCGCACCGTCGTCGCCGGCCCCGTCGACCTTGTTCAGGGTGGACGCGCCCTGATTGCTCGTTCGCCGGTTCTCATTCCGATGAACGAGGATGACGGCAGGTCCGAGCGCCGCTACTGGGGCGTGGCCTCGGTGGTGATCGACATGGATGCCCTGTTCGAGGATGCAGGCATTCGCCCGGAGATGAGCGGATACCAGTTTGCCCTTCGCGGGGCCGACGGGCTGGGCCCTGCCGGCGGAATGATCCTCGGCGACCCGGCGCTGTTCGAAACGCCCCTGTCCAGTGGTGGAGGGGTGATTCTGCCGGTCAGCCTGCCGAACGGCATGTGGCAGATGGCCAGCCGTCCGGTCGGCGGCTGGGTTGCCACCTCGCCGGAAGTTCAAATCGTCCAACTGGTTGGTCTCGGCGTCACCTTTGCGATCGCGCTCTTGTCCGTCATGGTGGTGATCGCACAGCAACGGGCGCGGTCGATGGCGCTGCATGACGCACTCACCGGCCTGCCCAATCGGCGATTGCTGGAGGATCGGCTCGAGCAACTCGCCGCGCTGGGCGAGCGGACGGGACTGGGCTTCCAGGTGTTCTTTGTGGATCTCAATGCGTTCAAGCCGATCAATGATACGTTCGGCCATGCGGTGGGAGATCTGGTGTTGCAAGAGGTCGGCAAGCGGTTGCGGGCCGAAACAAGGGACTCCGACACGATCGCCCGTATCGGTGGCGACGAGTTTGTCGTCGTAGTGCCTGGGATGACCCATCATCAGACCACCGCCAATATTGCTGCGCGACTGCGGGAGGCTGTCAGCGAGCCGGTGCGCGCGGGCGATAACATCATCGCCATTCGCGCCAGTGTCGGCTGGGCGGTCTACCCGGACGATGCCACGACGATTCCCGAGATCCTCGAACTCGCCGACCAGCGGATGTATCGCGAGAAGCTCGCCGCAGCGTGAGCGCCGGGCACGCACCGAACCATCCTGCCACGATTAAACTTTCGTCATGAAGCGTTTCACGTCTGTCGGCGGGGGGCGCAACTCCCTAATATGTGTCGGCAAGACAATGCAGCAGCAACCGTGCGCGGCCGTGGGTCGTGCGCCGCGGCAAGACAGATGGATCCGTTGAAGCGCCATGATGCAGTCAGATCGCCAGACGATGCTCTCCCGTTCAAGATCCCGTGCAACAGTCGCTGTACAGGGTTGGCCGGTTCCGCGGTGGATCATCGCCCTGCCCTTGGCGGCGCTGTGCCTGCTGCTTGCCGGGCTGTCGACGGCATCGTCGCAGGAGGAACCGGAATGGCGGCATGCCTCCTCGCTGAGCGGCGAGCCGAAGTATCCGCCTGACTTCCGGCATTTCGACTATGTCAATCCCGATGCTCCGAAAGCGGGCATCGTCCGCCTCGGCGACAGCAGTGGCTTCGACACGTTCAACCCCATCCTGCCAAGGGGAAATCCGGCGCCGGGCTTGGGTCTGATGTACGATTCTCTGCTGGAGCCGGCGCTCGACGAGATCAACATCAATTCGGAATACGGGTTGATCGCGGAAGCCATGCGCTACCCCTCCGACTATTCCTGGGTGGAGTATAGGCTCAATCCGCAGGCTCGCTGGCATGACGGAACCCCGATCAGCGTCGACGACGTCATCTGGAGTTTCGGCAAGCTCAAGGAGGTCAATCCCAGCCAGGCCTTCTACTATCGTCATGTCGAGAAGGCCGAGCAGGTGGCCGACGGCGTCATCCGCTTCACCTTCGATTCTCCCGGCAATCGCGAGTTGCCGAAGATCGTCGGCCAGATGATTGTCCTGCCGAAGCACTGGTGGGAGGGGACCGGACCGGGCGGCCGACCGCGCGATATCGGCAGCGGAACGCTGGAGCGACCGGTCGGATCCGGCCCCTATCGGATCGGCGCCTTCGAGGCCGGGCGGTACATCGAGTACGAGCGGGTCGAGGATTACTGGGCCAAGGACCACCCCACACGGGTTGGCACCAACAACTTCGACAAGGTTCGCTATGACAGCTATCGCGACCAGACGGTGATGCTGGAGGCGTTCAAGGCGGACCAATATGATTTCCGTGCCGAGAACAGCGCCAAGAACTGGGCGACCGGTTACGACTTCCCGGCCGTGAGGGACGGGCGCGTGGTGCTTGAGACATTCCCCGACAAGGCGCGCGGCATCATGCAGGGCTTTGTCATCAATCTGCGGCGGAAACCCTTCGCCGATGTCCGGGTGCGACAGGCGCTCAACCTGGTTTTCGACTTCGAGACTGCCAACAAGACGGTGTTCTTCGACCAGTACAAGCGCATCCCATCCTATTTCGCGGGCACCGAGCTTGCCGCGAGCGGACTGCCGGAGGGTCAGGAACTGGCCATTCTGGAGAGTGTGCGCGACCTCATTCCAGAGCGCGTCTTCACGACGCCCTATGAGAACCCGGTGAACGGCGATCCCGCCAACCTGCGCGACAACATGCGCAGGGCTGTCGAATTGCTGGGCGAGGCCGGCTATGAGCTTCGCGGTCGCCAGATGGTCGATCGCCAGACGGGCGAACCGCTGGTCATCGAGTACATCAACAATGATCCGAATTCCGAGCGCTACGTGCTTCCCTATGCGCGTAATCTCGAGCGCATCGGCATCAAGCTCACGCTTCGCACCGTCGACACGCCGCAATACATCAACCGCATCCGCGAACGCGACTTCGACATGACGACGCTGGGCTGGGCACAGTCCCTGTCTCCGGGCAACGAGCAGCGGGATTACTGGGGCAGCGAGGCGGCGGATCGGCCGCAGTCGCGCAACTATGGCGGCATCAAGGACCCCGGCATCGACGCACTCATCGAGAAGGTTATTTTTGCGAAGGACCGGGAGGAACTGGTGGCGGCGACACGCGCGCTCGATCGGGTTCTGATGGCGCATCAATTCGTCGTGCCGCAATGGTATATCGATGTCGACCGCACGGCCCGCTGGAACCGGTTCGGTCATCCTGACAACATCCCCGAATACACCCACGGCTTCCCGACCATCTGGTGGTGGGATGAGGCGCGCGCGGCGCGCGTGCGGGGAGGGCGGTGATGGTGGAAGACAGGCCGAAGGCACCGAGGGCTGCCGGTGGCGCCCGGTTTGATCTGGATCGCAGGACCGTGCTGGCCGGAGCGGTGGCCTTTTCCGCTGCAACGCTTCTGCCGCTCCCCGGCAGGCTTGCGCGTGCCGATGTGGAACAGAACGCCGGCGCTGCAGCCCGGCATGGACTGTCGGTGTTCGGCGACCTCAAGTATCCGGCCGGATTCAGCCATTTCGACTATGTGGTCCCGGACGCTCCGAAAGACGGGCGCATCGTCTTCACGGCACCCTTCTGGACCTTCAATCAGAACCCGCAGACCTTCAATACCTTCAATACGTTCATTCTCAAGGGGGATGCGCCGCCCCGTATGGAGCTGTGTTTCGACACGCTGATGGTGAGGGCGCTGGACGAGCCGGATGCCGTCTATGGCTTGATCGCCGAGACTGTCGAGATTTCCGAAGATGGAAATGTCTATACGTTCACGCTGAGGCCCGAAGCCCGGTTTCACGACGAGAGCCCGCTGACGGCGGAGGATGTCGCCTTCTCGCTGATGACCTTGAAGGAGAAGGGGCACCCTTCGATCCGTCAGGGGCTGCGCGAACTTGATGACGCGCGCGTCGAGGATCCTCACAAGGTATCGCTGGTGTTTTCCGGCAAGCAGTCGCGCAAGGTGCCGCTCATCGCGACCGGCATGCCGATCTTCTCCAAGGCCTATTACTCGCGCTACGACTTTGCCCAGACGACGCTGACCCCGCCGCTCTCGTCCGGACCTTACAAGGTCGGGCGCCACGAGGTGGGCCGTTTCGTGGAGTATGAGCGGGTGAAATCGTGGTGGGCGGCGGACCTGCCCGTCAGCCGCGGGCACTACAATTTCGACCGCATCCGGTTGGAATTCTTCCGCGATCGCCAGGTGGACTTCGAGGCCTTCAAGAAGGGCGTTCTCACCTTCCGCGAGGAGTTCACCGCCCGCACATGGGCGACGGAATACAACTTTCCCGCCGTTCAGGACGGTCGTGTGATCCGGGAAGAAATCCCCGACGGCCGGCCCTCGGGTGCGCAGGGCTGGTACCTGAACCTGCGCCGCTCAAAGTTTTCGGACCCGCGTGTTCGCCAGGCGCTGGGTCTGGCGTTCGACTTCGAATGGACCAACACCGCGCTGTTTTTCGGAGCCTACAAGCGGACGAGTTCCTATTTCCAGAACTCCGCGATGTCGGCCGAAGGCGAACCGGACGCAGCGGAACTGGCGCTGCTGGAGCCCTGGCGCGGACAGGTGCCCGACGCGGTGTTCGGTCCGGCCGTCGCGCCGCCGGTTTCGGATGGAACGGGACAGGATCGTGCGATGCTGCGCGAGGCGGACCGGCTGCTGCGGGAGGCGGGATGCCGGCGCGAGGGAGCCCGGCTGCTTCTGCCGAGCGGAGAACCGCTGGCCTTCGAATTCCTGTCGAATACGAACAGCTTCGAGCGTGTCGTCCTGCCCTATATCGGCAATCTGGAGCGGCTCGGCATCCGGGCGAATTTCCGTGTCGTCGATCCGGCGCAGTATCAGTCCCGCCTGAACGACTACGACTTCGACATCGCCTCGCGCCGGTATTCCCTGTCCGCGACCCTTGGAGAGGAGATCCGCCAGATGTGGGGTTCGGAGGCGGCAAGCCAGCCGGGATCGAGCAACCTGTCTGGCATCGCGGACCCGGCGGTCGATGCGCTGATCAATGCTGTCGTCGCAGCGTCCACCAGGGAAGAGATGACCGTCGCTGCCCGTGCCCTGGACCGGGTCCTGCGGGCCGGCCATTATTGGGTGCCGCAGTGGTACAAGCCGATCCATACGGTCGCCATGTGGGACGTGTTCGGGCATCCTGAGGCGCCACCGACGCATGGCTTCACGCCGGAACTCCACTGGTGGTACGACCGTGAGCGCGCAGAGCGAATCGGCATACGCTGACATGCGCGAGACACTCCAACGCATCAGGCATTGCGGAGGCCAACCGGCAGGTTTGCCTGTTGTCGGCCGGCAAGAAAGGGATCTCTGATACGATGGGCGCCTATATCCTGCGCCGGCTGCTGCTGATCGTGCCGACACTGGTCGGCATCATGGCCATCAATTTCATCATCATCCAGTTCGCTCCCGGCGGACCGGTCGAGCGCGTCATCGCCCAGCTTCAGGGCACGGATGTGTCCGCCACGGCCCGCATCTCCGGCGGCGGCGGCGATTTCGCCGGCAGCGGCGCGGACACGGCCGGGGACGCGGGAGCCGTCGGGTCGAGATATCGCGGCGCACAGGGCCTCGATCCGGCGTTCATCAAGGAACTGGAGCGCCAGTTCGGCTTCGACAAGCCGCCGCTGGAGCGTTTCGCCGTGATGCTGTGGAACTACGCCCGCTTCGACTTCGGGCAGAGCTACTTCCGCGACATCTCGGTGATTGACCTGGTGATCGAGAAGATGCCCGTCTCGATTTCGCTCGGGCTATGGATGACGTTCATTTCCTATGCGATCTCGATCCCGCTGGGCATCCGCAAGGCGGTGAAGGACGGCTCGCGCTTCGATGTCTGGACCTCCGCCGTGATCGTGGTGGGCTATGCGATCCCCGGGTTCCTTTTCGCGGTGCTGCTGATCGTGCTGTTTGCCGGCGGCTCGTTCCTCGACTGGTTCCCCTTGCGCGGCCTCACCTCGGAGAATTGGCATCAGCTCTCCTGGCCCGAGCGCATTCTCGACTATTTCTGGCATCTCGCCCTGCCGTTGACCGCCATGGTTCTGTCGGCCTTCGCCACGGTGACGCTGCTGACGAAGAACTCCTTCCTCGACGAGATCCGCAAGCAGTATGTCCAGACCGCCCGCGCCAAGGGTCTGAACGAGCGCCAGGTGCTCTACGGCCATGTGTTCCGCAATGCCATGCTGATCGTGATCGCCGGCTTTCCGGGCGCCTTCATCTCGTCCTTCTTTGCCGGTTCGCTGTTGATCGAGACGATCTTTTCGCTCGATGGGCTCGGTCTGCTCGGCTTCGAGGCCGTGATCAACCGCGACTATGCCGTGGTCTTCGCGACGCTCTACATCTTCTCGCTGATGGGGCTTTTGGTGAATCTCATTTCCGACCTGACCTACACCTGGATCGATCCCCGGATCGATTTCGAGAGCAGGGAGGTCTGAGGCATGGATCTGAAGACGGAACCCACGGGCAAGGTGGAGGCAGTGGCTGCGGCCACTGCCACTGCGCCGATCGGCCGGCCGAAGGGCTTTCTGTCGCCGATCAACCAGCGCCGGCTGACGAACTTCAAGGCCAACCGGCGCGGCTACTGGTCGTTCTGGATCTTTCTTCTCCTGTTCGGCCTGTCGCTCCTGGCCGAGTTTCTTGTCAACGACCGGCCGATCGTCGTCGTTTACAAGAACGAGGTTCTGGCGCCGATCTTCGTTGACTACCCGGAGGAGAAATTCGGCGGTTTCCTCGCGGTGACCGACTACCGGGACCCCTATATCCAGGAAGAGATCAGCGCCAACGGCTGGATGCTGTGGCCGCCGATCCGCTATTCCTATCGCACCGTCAACAACGAGATTCCGGTGCCCGCACCCGCCCCGCCGTCCTGGCGGCTCGACAAGCAGGAGCGCTGCGTCCGCTATCCGCTGGGAGCGGAGGACCCCAACTGCACCCTCGGCAACTGGAACTGGCTCGGCACCGATGACCAGGGGCGCGACGTGGTCGCTCGGCTTGTCTACGGCTTCCGTATCTCCGTCCTGTTCGGCCTCGCCCTGACGCTGGCTTCCTCGGTCGTCGGCATCGCGGCCGGCGCCGTGCAGGGCTATTACGGCGGCTGGGTCGACCTTCTGTTCCAGCGCTTCATCGAGGTCTGGACGGCGATCCCCACGCTCTACCTCATCCTGATTGTGTCCTCGGTCCTCATTCCCGGTTTCTGGACGCTCTTCACCATCCTGCTCGCCTTCTCCTGGGTGGCGCTGGTCGGCGTGGTGCGGGCGGAATTCCTGCGCGCCCGGAACTTCGAATATGTGACGGCGGCGCGAGCACTCGGCGTCGGCAATCCCACGATCATGTGGCGCCATCTTCTGCCCAACGCGATGGTGGCGACGCTGACCTTCATGCCCTTCATCCTGAACGGCTCGATCTCGACGCTGACGGCGCTCGATTTCCTCGGCTTCGGCCTGCCGCCGGGCTCCGCCTCGCTGGGCGAACTGCTGGCGCAGGGCAAGAACAACCTGCAGGCGCCCTGGCTCGGGATCACCGGTTTCATCGTCATCTCGGCTATGTTGAGCCTGCTGATTTTCATTGGCGAGGCGGTGCGCGATGCCTTCGATCCGCGCAAGAGCTTCGCATGAGGACCCCATGACGAGCGCACAGAACAAACCGCCGCTGCTTTCGGTCCGCGAGTTGTCGGTGGCCTTCACCCAGAACGGGGTGACCCATACGGCGGTGGACAGGATCTCCTTCGACATCGGCCCCGGCGAGACCGTGGCTCTGGTCGGCGAATCCGGCTCCGGCAAGTCGGTGTCGGCGCTCTCGACCGTCAAGCTGCTGCCCTATCCGGCAGCCTCCCATCCGAGCGGTGAGATCCTGTTCAAGGGCGAGGACGTGCTCAAGGCCGGCGAGGCGGCCCTGCGCCGCATTCGCGGCAACGAGATCTCGATGATCTTCCAGGAGCCGATGACCTCGCTCAACCCGCTGCACACGGTGGAGAAGCAGATCGCCGAGGTGCTGAAGGTCCATCGCGGCATGGGCGATGCGGCCGCACGGGCTCGGGTGGTGCAACTGCTCGACCAGGTCGGCATTCGTGATCCCGAGAGCCGCCTGCAGAGCTATCCGCACCAGCTCTCCGGCGGCCAGCGCCAGCGCGTGATGATCGCCATGGCGCTGGCCAACGAGCCTGACCTGCTGATCGCCGACGAGCCGACCACCGCGCTCGACGTCACCGTGCAGGCGCAGATCCTCAAGCTCTTGAAGGAACTGCAGCGCGACGTCGGCATGGCGATGCTGTTCATCACCCACGATCTCGGCATCGTCCGCAAGGTCGCCGACCGGGTCTGCGTGATGACGAAAGGCAAGATCGTCGAAAGCGGCCCGGTGCGCGAGGTCTTCGAGAACCCGCAGCACAGCTACACCCAGCATCTGATCGCGGCCGAGCCCAAGGGCAAGCCGCCGGTGACGGACGAAAGCCGCCCAGTGGTGGTGGAAGCGCGCGACGTGAAGGTGTGGTTCCCGATCCGGCGCGGGTTGCTGCGCCGCACCGTCGATCACATCAAGGCAGTCGACGGTATCGATGTCACGGTGCGCGAGGGGCAGACGCTCGGCATCGTCGGCGAGAGCGGTTCCGGCAAGACGACGCTGGGGTTGGCTCTGCTGCGGATGATTTCTTCCACCGGCAAGATCCGCTTCGGTGCCCGCGAGATCGACACCCTGTCATGGAAGGATATGCGTCCGCTGCGCCGTGACATGCAGATCGTCTTTCAGGACCCGTTCGGCTCGCTCAGTCCGCGCATGTCGGTGGCCGATATCGTCGGCGAAGGCCTTGCCGTCCATTTCCCCGGCATCACCGCGGACGAGCGGGATGACCGGGTGGCGGCCGCCCTTGTCGAGGTCGGCCTCGATGCCGACACCCGCTTCCGCTATCCGCATGAGTTTTCCGGCGGCCAGCGCCAGCGCATCTCCATCGCCCGCGCCATGGTGCTGCAGCCGAAATTCGTCATGCTCGACGAGCCGACCTCGGCGCTGGACATGAGCGTGCAGGCCCAGGTGGTCGATCTCCTGCGCGATCTGCAGACGCGCCACGGTCTCGCCTATCTCTTCATCTCGCACGATCTCAAGGTGGTGCGCGCGCTCGCCAACGAGGTCATCGTCATGCGCGCCGGCAAGGTGGTGGAGGCGGGCGCGGCGGCGGAGGTCTTCGATACTCCGAAGACCGACTACACCAAGGCGCTGATGGCCGCCGCCTTCCGGATGGAGACGGCGGACGCCGGCATCGTCAGCGAGTAGGTTACTCCAGCCAGCAGGTTGCCCGCCGTCCGGCCTTTTCCTGTTCGAGCCCGAGGGTGCGGCGGGGCTTGAAGCCGATCAGCCCGTCGGCCCCGCCGACATCGTAGCCCTTGCCTTCCAACTGGAGCTGCAGGTCGCGGACGGCGCCGCGCGAGCGGGTCTTCACCTCTTTCCAGCCCTGGACGAAACCGGCACTGCTGCTGTAGCGGTCGGCAAGATGGCCGACGAACAGCGCGTAGACATCGGACTCGTTATAGGCCTTCAGCACATAGAAATTGTCCGTGACGATGAAGGCGGGGCCGTTGCGGCCGGCGGGCATCAGCAGGAAGCCCGGCTGCGGCAATTCATGGGAGGGGAAGGGACGATCCCTGACGCGGCTGACGCCTTCCGCGACCCAGGCGGAGATCGGCTGGCCGCGATCGGGCCCCTCGCGCGAGCAGGAGACGGAAGCCGGCACAAGTGCCTCGTAGCCCCAGTCGCGCCCTTTCACCCAGCCGTGCCAGGCGAGATAATTGGCGATCGAGGCGAGGGTGTCCGGCACCGAACGCCAGATGTCGCGCTTGCCGTCGCCGTCGAAATCCACCGCAAACCGCAGGAAGCTGGAGGGCAGGAATTGCGGCTGGCCGAGCGCGCCGCCCCACGAGCTCCGCAGGTCGGCCCGCGTGATGTGTCCCTCGGCAAGGATCTGCAGGGCGGCGACGGTCTCGCCGGCGAAGAACTCCCGCCGGGTCCCCATGAAGGCGCGGGTGGCCAGCGTCCTCAGCGCGTCGTTGGGAATACGGGCCGCGCCATAGCCGGATTCGCGGCCCCAGATCGCCAGGATGATCCGCGACGGGACGCCGTATCTGGCCTCGATGCGCGCAAGCGTGGCCGCGTGGGTCTGCGCCAGCCGCTGTCCCTGGGCGGCCAGCGCGTTGAACTGGTTGTCGCGGAAATAGCCGGCCGGGGCGCGGAACTCGGACTGGTAGTTGACCGAAGGCGGTCGTTCGGGGCCGTCGGGATCGCCAAGGCCGGGTAGCGAGGTGTCGGGCGACAGGCCGGCGAGTTCGCGGTCGATCACCCGTTGCGGCACGCCGGCCGCGCGGGCGGCCGGTGCGATGCGGGTTTCCAGAAACCGGTCGAATTTCGCCTGCAAACCCTGTTGCTGCGCATGGGCGGACGAGGTCCACAACGTTGCGAGCAGAACTGCGAGCAATGCGGAAAGGGCGCGGTGCATGACGATCCGTTGCGGTGGCTGACAGGAGCCAAGCCTAACA
Source organism: Stappia sp. TSB10P1A (assembly GCF_900185725.1). Classification (GTDB taxonomy): domain Bacteria; phylum Pseudomonadota; class Alphaproteobacteria; order Rhizobiales; family Stappiaceae; genus Stappia. The sequence goes on from NZ_FYAU01000029.1 coordinate 188,676, forward strand.
TGGCCCTTGCGGGGACGACACGGGAAGCGAACTAGAAGGACGTTCGGGCCTTCAGCGCCTGGACCAGCGTTCCCTCGTCGAGATAGTCGAGCTCGCCGCCGACAGGAACGCCGTGGGCAAGGCGCGTCACCTTGACGTCCATGCCGCGCAGTCGGTCGGTGATGTAATGGGCGGTGGTCTGGCCCTCGACCGTCGCGTTGACCGCAAGGACGATTTCCGTCACGCCGCCGGCCGCGACGCGCTCGATAAGCTTGTCGATGGTCAGGTCGTCCGGGCCGATGCCGTCGAGCGGCGACAGGGTGCCGCCGAGAACGTGATAGCGGCAGTTCAGCGCCCCGGCGCGCTCCAGCGCCCAAAGGTCGGAGACGTCTTCCACGACGACGATGGTCGCCGTGTCGCGGCGCGGATCGGCGCAGATGGTGCAGGGGTCGCAGGTATCGACGGTGCCGCAGGTCGAGCACACCGTCACCCGGTCCACGGCGACGCCCATCGCCTGCGCCAGCGGGACCAGCAACTGGTCCTTCTTCTTGATGAGGTGCAGCGCCGCGCGCCGGGCCGACCGGGGACCCAGCCCCGGCAGCTTGGCAAGCAACTGGATCAGCCGTTCGACCTCGGGTCCGGCGACCGCCCGGTTGGCCATGGGGTCAGAACGGCAGCTTGAAGCCGGCGGGCAGGCCAAGGCCACCCATCAGTTCCTGGGTCTTCTGCTGCAGCAGTGCCTCGGCCTTGGCCTTGGCATCCTGATGCGCCGCGAGGATCAGGTCCTCAAGGATCTCGACCTCGTCGGGCTTGGCCATGGACGGGTCGATGCGGATGGCCTTAAGCTCGCCCTTGCCGGTCATGGTCAGGGTGACCATGCCGCCGCCGGCCGATCCTTCGACCGAAAGCGAGGCGATCTCTTCCTGCAGCGAGCCCATCTGCTCCTGCATCTGCTTCGCCTGTTTCATCATCTTCAGGAAGTCCATGGGTCTCTCCTTGAGAGCGGTGCGGCAGGGCGCCGGTTCAGACCTGCCAATCGGCGGACGGCCGTGCCGGGTTCCGCCGGTGTATCATGCGTCGGGGTCGATTTCGTCCTCGGCCGGCGCCATGTCAAGGGGCGCGTCCTCGGCCGCCATCATTCGCACGTCGACGACCTTGGCTCCCGGAAAGGCCGAGAGCAGGGCGGCGACGGTGGGTTCGGCCCGTGCGTCGGAGAAAAGCTGGCGCTGGTTGGCCTCGCGCTCCTCGTGCAGCGTCGGCCGGCCTTGCGTCCTGGAGACGGTGACGATCCAGCGGGTGCCGGTCCATTCCGACAGGCGGCGACCGAGCCGGCCGGCGAGATCGGGGTCGGCGCCCTCGACCGGCTGGAATTCGATTCGCCCCGGCTCGAAGCGGACCAGCCGCATCTGCCGTTCGATCTCGACCTTCAGACGAATATCGCGTTTTTCGCCCGCCAGGGCCGCACAGTCAGCAAGCGAGGCAAGTCCGTGGCTAGGTGCTGGCTGAGAGGCGCCAGCGGGCTCGGCGCGGGCCGTCTCCGGGGACAGTCCCCCGGCCAGCGCCTGCAGGCGCGGCGGCGAGGTGGGAGCGATCTGCGACTGTGGGGCCTGACCAGGTAGCGCCTGACCGGGCAGCGCCTGTGCGGAGGTGCGCATCTGCGCTGAGACAGCGACCGGCTCCGCCGTCGGGGGGGAGTAGGGGGCGCCGGAAGCGACTGGCGACGAGGCGGCTTGCGCCGGCTCGCCTGGCGCCTGTCGGCCGGAAGCGTCTCCGTCGGACGTCTGCGGCCGGGCTGGCGGCGCGGGCAGGCTGGAGCCGAGTGCCGCGGCCTTGCCCTCGCGCAGCATTCGCAGGGCATCTTCCGGGTCGGGAAGGTCGGCGGCATAGGCAAGGCGCACCAGCACCATGTCGGCGGCCAGTTGCGGCTTCGGCGCGGCCTGGACCTCCTCGATGCCCTTCAGCAGGATCTGCCAGGCGCGCGACAGCAGGCGCAGCGACAGGCGGCCGGCAAGCTCGCGGCCGCGCGCGCGCTCCGTCTCCGTCACGGAGACATCATCGCCGGCATCGGGAACGATTTTCAGGCGGGTGACGAGATGGGTGAACTCGGCAAGATCGGACAGCACGACCACCGGGTCGGCGCCGACTTCGTATTGCTGGCGGAATTCGGCCATGGCCGCGCCCGCATCGCCGCGCATCAGGTGCTCGAAGAGATCGATGACGCGGGCGCGGTCGGCAAGGCCGAGCATCGCCCTCACGGTCTCGGCGCCGATCGTGTCGCCGCCTCCCAGGGAGATGCTGCCATGGGCGATGGCCTGGTCGAGCAGCGACAGCGAGTCGCGCGCCGAGCCTTCGCCCGCCCGGGCAATCAGCGCCAGCGCCTCGTCGGCAACAGCGATGCCCTCGGCCTGCGAGATGCGGCGCAGCAGGCCGACGATCTTCTCGGCATCGATGCGGCGCAGGTCGAAGCGCTGGCAGCGCGACAGGACCGTCACCGGCACCTTGCGGATCTCGGTGGTGGCGAAGATGAACTTCACATGCTCGGGCGGCTCCTCGAGCGTCTTCAGCAGGCCGTTGAAGGCCGACTTCGACAGCATGTGCACTTCGTCGATAATGTAGACCTTGTAGCGGGCGGAGGCGGGCCGGTAGCGCGCCGCGTCGGTGATCTCGCGAATGTCGTCGATGCCGGTATGCGAGGCGGCATCCATCTCGATCACGTCGACATGGCGGCCGTCCATGATCGCCTCGCAATGCACGCCGAGCTTGTCGAGGTTGACCGTCGGCCGGTCGACTTCGCCGGGAACCTCATAGTTGAGCCCGCGGGCGAGAATGCGTGCCGTCGTGGTCTTGCCGACGCCGCGCACGCCGGTCAGCATCCAGGCCTGGGCGATGCGTCCGGTGTCGAAGGCGTTGCGCAGGGTCTGGACCATCGGTTCCTGGCCGACCAGATCGTCGAAGCTGCGCGGGCGATACTTGCGCGCAAGCACGCGATACGCGGAAGCGCCGGAATTCTCGTCGGAAGAGGTGGGGATGAGACCGTCCATGGGCCCGAGCTTAACGGCGCGACCGCCGGATGTTGAGGCCTATTCGGCGCGTCAGGCAGGATTTCCCCGCCGCCGCTTGCGATAACGCGCCATCACGCATCCCCGCGCTGATCGTGATGACCTCGCGAACAGGAAGGAAAACCGGGTCGGCGCCTGAAACGGAAAGGGTGGGAGGCTGGCACGGTGACCCGTGCCGCGACTCGTTGGGGCTGCTTCCTTCCGGACCTGACCCGGTTGGCGAGTGGCTCGTCCACCACCAACCTCCCGCGCCCTATATCGTGAGTTTCGCCCGCCGATGCAAGGGGAAATCCCGCAAGGATCACCGGCGAACCCCGCTCTCCCCGGTCTCGGCAACCGCTTGGGCGCGCAGATCCTTGCGGATGATCTTGCCGGTCGTGGTCATCGGCAGGGCATCCACGAAGGCGATCTCGCGCGGATATTCGTGTGCTGCGAGCCGCGCCTTGACGAAGTCCTGCAACTCGCGGGCAAGCGCTTGCGAAGGGGCATGCCCATCCGCCAGCACCACATAGGCCTTGACGATCTCCGTGCGGGCCGCGTCCGGCTTGCCGACGACGCCGGCCATGGCGACGGCCGCATGACCGATCAGACAATCCTCGATTTCACCGGGGCCGATCCGGTAGCCGGCCGAGGTGATGACGTCGTCGTCCCGTCCGACGAAGCGCAGCCAGCCGTCGGCATCGCGCACGCCCATGTCGCCGGTCAGCAGGTATTCGCCGGCGAATTTCGCCTGCGTCGCCTCGGGATTGTTCCAGTAGCCGAGAAACATCACCGGGTCTGGGCGCCGGACGCCGATCGTGCCCTGCTGGCCGTCTGGCAGTGGCGTGCCCGTGGCATCGACGATGGCAAGGTCGTGGCCGGGGACCGCGCGGCCCATGATACCCGGCCGCGCCGGCATCAGCCGCGCGCAGGAGGAGACGATCATGTTGCACTCGGTCTGGCCGTAGAACTCGTTGATGGTGACGCCGAACACCCGCCGGCCCCACTCCACCAGCTCCGCACCCAGCGTCTCGCCGCCGCTGGCGATCGTTCGCATGTTGAGACGCAGGCCCGCCGCCGGCTCGCCATGGGCCCGCATCATCTTGAGTGCGGTGGGCGGCAGGAAGGCGTTGCGGATTCCCTCCTCGGCGATCAGCTTGAACGCGGCCTCTGCGGTGAACTTGCGGAAGCGGCAGGCGACGACGGTGATGCCGTGATGCAGCGCCGGCATCAGCACGTCGAGCAGCCCGCCGATCCAGGCCCAGTCGGCAGGCGTCCAGATGCGGTCCCCGGGCTGGGGAAAGAGATCGTGGCTCATCTCGACGCCGGGCAGGTGGCCGAGCAGCACCCGCTGGGCATGCAGCGCGCCCTTTGGCTGGCCGGTGGTGCCGGAGGTGTAGATGATGATCGCAGGATCGTCGGCCAGCGTGTCTACCGGCGTGAAGGCGGTGGACTGGCTTGCGAGTTGCGCATGCAGATCGATGGTGCCGGGAGCCGCGCCATCGATTGTATAGACGATCTGTAGATCGGGAAGCTGATCGCGGATCCGGGCGAGCTTGGCTGCGCCCTCGGCATTGGTGACGACCGCGCGGGCACCGGAATTGCCGAGCCGGTAGGCCAACGCCTCGTCGCCGAACAGCATGAACAGCGGGATGGTGATCGCACCCATCTTGAGGGCGGCGATGTGGGTCGCGGCTGTCTCCACCGCTTGCGGCAACAGGACGGCGACCCGGTCGCCCTGGCGGACACCATCGCGGCAAAGCAGATTGGCGACGCGATTGGACAGCGCCTTCAGGGCCGCAAAGCTGATGACCTCCCGGCGGCCGTCTTCCGAGATGGCGATGATCGCCGTGCGCTCCGGGTCGACGTCGGCCCACTTGTCGCAAATGTCGAGGCCGATATTGTACCGCTCCGGCACCTGCCAGGCGAAACGCGCGGCAAGGTCCTCGTAGCTCGTTGCCTCAGGCAGCATCGGCGTCCTCCCTCTCGCCGGCGGTTCCGGCCTTGTCGTTTCTGTTGTCTGGCATGCCTTTTCGCGAGGAGCCCCGTCAACGGGAAACGCTGCTTCGCGAAGGGCTGGCGCTGGCATCTGCGGCGGCTATAGTGCGCTTTCCTGTCCCAGCCCGCCTCCCGACGGAGCATTCATGGCGTCCTTCAGTCTCGACTCGCGGCTTGCGGCCGACAGCCTGGCCGTCGCCGATCTGTCGCTGTCTTCCCTGCGCCTCATGCGAGACAGCCGATTTCCCTGGTTGTTGCTGGTTCCGCGCCGGCCGGACCTCGTCGAGATCATCGATCTGGCTGAGGCGGAGCAAGCCGTTCTGATGCGTGAGATCGCCCTTGCCAGCGAGGCCCTGAAGGCGGAGACGGGATGCGACAAGCTGAATGTCGGAGCGCTGGGCAACATCGTGTCGCAGCTTCATGTTCATGTCATCGCCCGCCGTGAGGGAGATGTCGCCTGGCCGGGCCCCGTGTGGGGATCGGGCCCTGCGGTGCCCTACGCTGCCGGGCAGGCCGAAGCGCTGGCTGCCGCGATTGCCGGTCGCTTGCCGAAGGACGCCTGGGTCCCGTTCACCAGCCACGCGACCTGAGCCGAGGACCGTTTCAGCATGACCAACACACCCGATACCGCCTTCGGGTTTGCCTATCATGGCAATCCGTTGGAGCGTCTGTCCGAATATCGCGGAGATGCGGAGTGGATGGCAGGGCACCGGAGCAATCCGCAGGCCCGCTTCGTCTTCTTCTGCGAGGGCAAGCCGCTGGTGGGGACGGACAGCGGGCCGCTGTCCGTGCTCTGGCAGGAGCAGGCCGGGGCGGTCTTTGCCCCGATCGAGAAGGAAGAGACGATCCTGCTCGGCTTCCAGCCCGATACGCGGGCACCGGTCTTTGCCGCCGCGCTGGCGGCGGACCCGGTGCGCATCGAGGCGGGTGGACGCAAGTTGATCGACATCCGCTCCCTGGCGCTACAGGGAGTGCTGCCGCCCCCGCAACTCGGCATGCTGGCTCAGGCCAGTGCCTTGCTGCACTGGCACACAAGCCATCGCTTCTGCTCACGCTGCGGGGCCCCCAGCGTCATGGCGCTGGGCGGATACCGGCGCGACTGCCCCGCCTGCGGTGGTCAGCATTTTCCGCGGACCGATCCGGTGGCGATCATGCTGGTGACGGATGGCGACGCCTGCCTGATGGGGCGTCCGCCGCGCCTGCCGGAGGGGGTGTTTTCCACCCTTGCCGGCTTCATCGAGCCGGGAGAGACGATCGAGGAAGCGGTGCGCCGGGAAGTGTTCGAGGAATCCGGTATCCGGGTCGGTGCCGTCAGCTATATGGCGAGCCAGCCCTGGCCGTTCCCGGCGTCCCTGATGATCGGCTGCCACGGTACCGCGCTCAGCCGCGACATCACCATGGACGCGGCCGAACTTGAGGCCTGTCGCTGGTTCTCTCGCGACGAGGTGACGGCGATGCTGGCGGATGCCCATCCCCAGGGCCTGAAGGTGCCGCCGCCGCTTTCCATCGCCCACTGGCTGATTCGCAGATGGGTCGAGGGGCAGGGCTGAAGATGGTGCCGGGGCCCGCCGACTGTCTTTATCTTACCCATCCGCAGGTGCGCATCGATCCCGACGTTCCCGTCCCCGACTGGAGCCTGTCCGAGGAGGGGCTCGGGCGCGCCCGCCTTGGCCTGCTGCGGCCGGAATTCGCCTCCCTCGGGCACATCGTCTCGAGTGGCGAGAGGAAGGCGATCGAGACGGCTGCGGTCTTCGCCGATCGCTTCGGTCTCGAACTGGTGGTCGATGACTTGATGCACGAGAACGACAGGTCGTCGACGGGTTTCCTGCCGCCGGAAGAATTCGAGCGCGTGGCCGATGCGTTCTTCGGGAGCCCGCACACCAGCGTTCGCGGCTGGGAGCGGGCCTGCGATGCCCAGGCCCGAATCGTCGACCGGGTGGCGGTGCATCTGGAGCGCATCCCGGAGGACGAGTGGGTGCTTTTCGTCGGCCATGGCGGTGTCGGCACCTTGCTCAAGTGCCATCTTGGCGGCTGGGCGATCGACCGCAGGCATGACCAGCCAGCGGGCGGGGGCTTCTTCTATTCCTTCGCGCGGCAGGCGCTGCAGGAGCGAAATGCCCCGGCGCCGGATCTTGCCTGGCGGCTCGTCGACCGGTGAGCCGGACCGGCTTGTGGTGGACGCGCCGGCTTCCTAAGTGAGGGGCGAAACAGCCCGCGACAAGGACCGCGTTACCAATATGATTCCCTCCGCCCTGCGCGCGCTCACCCAGATCTTCGAGCCCCCCTTGCGGGCAATCTTCTGGAAGACGCTCGGCTACACCCTGGCGCTGCTGTTCGTGGTCTGGCTCGCCCTGAACGGTGCCGTCGCGGCCCTGGTCAGCCTGCCCTATCCTTGGCTTGAGACGGTCCTGTCGCTGCTGACGGGCATCGGGGTGATCTTCCTGCTCGGCTTTCTTGTCGCACCCGTGACCGCGATCATCGCCGGCCTGTTGCAGGATGATATCGCCGATGTGGTGGAGCGTGACGACTATCCGGCGCACCCGCCGGGCAAGGCCCTGCCGCTGTCGGTGGCCCTGCCGCAGGCGATCAAGTTTGCCGGCATCGTCATCGCCGGCAACCTTCTGGCCTTGCTGCTGCTGCTCGTGCCCGGCGTCAATCTGGTCGCCTTCTTCGTGATCAACGGATATCTGCTCGGCCGCGAGTTCTTCGAGTTCGCGGCGACGCGGTTTCGTCCGCCGGAAGAAGCGCGTGCATTGCGACGCGCCCATTCGGGCACCGTTTTCCTGGCTGGGCTGGCAATCGCCGCCTTCCTCGCCGTGCCGCTGCTCAACCTGCTAACGCCGATCTTCGCCACCGTGATGATGGTACATCTGCACAAGCGTCTGACGTATAGGTAAGGCGTTTTGAGGAGTGGAGCGCCGACCGGCCGCCGCACGCGTCGAAGCCTGCTTTGGATCGGCATCGAAATCCGTGCTCCGTCTTATCCGACAGGATATTTTGACGTACCCGTCCGATGGAGTTAGAAGGCGGGTATACAAGGCCCTGATTTAGCTAACGTTTACGTAAGCGTAAGCCGATGAGGGAGACGGGAGAACAATCCATGTCGGACGTCGGGACGAGAAACAGCCGGCCGCTTTCGCCGCATCTCCAGATCTACAAACCCATCCTCACAATGGTCATGTCGATCCTGCACCGCATCACGGGCGGGGCGCTGTATTTCGGCACGATCCTTGTTGCCTGGTGGCTGGTGGCGGCAGCAGCGGGGCCGGAATATTTCGACTTCGTCAACACTCTGTATGGGTCGATTCTCGGGCGGCTGGTGCTGTTCGGCTTCACCTGGGCGCTGGTCCACCACATGCTGGGCGGAATGCGGCACTTCATCTGGGACATGGGACACGGATTCGGTCCCGAGGCCCGTGAGTGGCTCGCCCGCGCGACGATCATCGGTTCCGTGTCCTTGACGATCCTGCTGTGGGTCGTCGGCTATGCGGTTCGTTGAAGGAGGCTCGACCCATGACTGACATGCGCACACCGCTCGCGCGCGTTCGCGGCCTCGGCTCCGCCAGGGACGGCACCATGCATTTCTGGCGCCAGCGCGTCACCGCCGTCGCCAATGTCTTCCTGATCACCTTCTTCGTGATCCTGATCATCGCCCTGCAGGGCGATGATCACGCATCGGTCGCGGCCGCCCTCGCCAATCCGCTGGTGGCGATCGTCATGCTGATGGTGGTGGTCTCCGGCACCTATCACATGAAGCTCGGCATGCAGGTCATCATCGAGGACTATGTGCACGGCGAGTTGACCAAGTTCCTGGCGCTGATGGCCAACACCTTCTTTTCGGCGTTCATCGGCCTTGCGTCGATCTTTGCCGTCCTCAAGATCAGCTTCGGAGGCTGAACACCATGGCAGGACAAGCCTATTCCTTCGTCGATCACCGCTATGACGTGGTGGTCGTGGGAGCCGGTGGCGCCGGCCTGCGGGCGACGCTCGGCATGGCCGAGCAGGGTCTCAGGACCGCCTGTATCTCCAAGGTCTTCCCGACCCGCTCCCACACGGTCGCGGCGCAGGGCGGCATCGCCGCCTCGCTGCAGAACATGACGCCCGACTGCTGGCAGTGGCACATGTATGACACGGTGAAGGGCTCCGACTGGCTCGGCGACACCGACGCCATGGAGTATCTGGCCCGCGAGGCGCCGAAGGCGGTCTACGAACTGGAGCATTACGGCGTGCCGTTCTCGCGCACCGAGGACGGCCGGATCTATCAGCGTCCCTTTGGCGGCCACATGCAGAACTATGGCGACGGCCCCCCGGTGCAGCGCACCTGCGCCGCCGCCGACCGCACGGGCCATGCCATCCTGCACACGCTCTACGGCCAGTCGCTGCGCAACAATGCCGAGTTCTTCATCGAGTATTTCGCGCTCGATCTGATCATGTCCGAGGACGGGATCTGCCAGGGCGTCATCGCCTGGAATCTCGACGACGGCACCATTCACCGTTTCGCCGCCAAGATGGTGGTGCTGGCCACCGGCGGCTATGGCCGGGCCTATTTCTCGGCGACGTCCGCCCACACCTGCACCGGTGACGGCGGCGGCATGGTGGCGCGTGCCGGCCTGCCGCTGCAGGACATGGAATTCGTGCAGTTCCATCCGACCGGAATCTACGGCGCCGGCTGCCTGATCACCGAAGGCGCGCGCGGCGAAGGTGGCTATCTCGTCAACTCCGAGGGCGAGCGCTTCATGGAGCGCTATGCTCCCTCGGCCAAGGATCTCGCTTCCCGCGACGTCGTCTCGCGCTGCATGACGATGGAAATCCGCGAGGGGCGTGGTGTGGGCAAGAACAAGGACCACATCTTCCTGCATCTCGACCATCTCGATCCGGCCATCCTGGGCGAGCGCCTGCCGGGCATTTCCGAGTCGGCGAAGATCTTCGCCGGCGTCGACGTGACCAAGGAGCCGATCCCGGTCCTGCCGACCGTTCACTACAACATGGGCGGCATTCCCACGAACTACTGGGGCGAGGTGCTGAACCCGACGGCGGACGATCCGCATGCCATCCAACCGGGTCTGATGGCCGTCGGCGAGGCGGGCTGCGCCTCGGTGCACGGTGCCAACCGCCTCGGCTCCAACTCGCTGATCGACCTTGTCGTCTTCGGGCGGGCTGCGGCGATCAAGGCCGGCGAGGTGATCGATCGCAAGTCGGCCGTGCCGACGCCCGACGAAGCCTGCTGCGACCGGATCATGGGACATTTCGACCGGCTCCGTCATGCCAATGGCGGCACGCCGACCGCGCAGTTGCGCGAGAAGATGCAGCGCGCCATGCAGGAGGACGCCGCCGTCTTCCGCACCCAGGAAAGCCTGGAGCAGGGCTGCCGGCGCCTGTCGCAGATCTGGGGGGAGATGGCCGACCTCAAGGTCACCGACCGCTCGATGATCTGGAATTCCGATCTGGTGGAAACGCTGGAGCTTGAGAATCTGATGGCCAACGCCATCACTACGGTCTTCGGCGCCGAAGCGCGCAAGGAGAGCCGTGGCGCCCATGCCCGCGAAGACTACAAGGACGGTCCGATGGGCGGCCGCGACGACGAAAACTGGCGCAAGCATACGCTTGCCTGGGTCGACGAGGCCGGCAAGGTGACGCTCAAGTATCGCCCGGTGATCACCGAGCCGCTGACCACCTACGAGGAAGGCGGCATCGACCCGAAGAAGATTGCGCCGAAGGCGCGCGTCTACTGATGGAGACTGCGCACCGACCGGGCCTTGAAGGCTTTGCCGGTGCGCCTGGAGCCCTGCGGACATGACGGCGGCAGCCACACTCGTCGATACGACCTCTCCCTTCGGGACCTACCGGACCCGGGGACTGGCGCGTTTCGCGTGGCGGCTCGCCGATTGGCACGATCTCGCGCCGACCTTACGCAAGAAGCTGCGGGCGGTCGTTGCCCGCCTGTTCGCGGGCCCCTTCGATGCAGAGGTGGAAGGCATCCGCTTCCGGCTCTATCCCGGCTCCAACTATGACGACCGCAAGATCCTGGCGCGGCAGCGCCTGCCCGAGCGGGCCGAGCGGCGGTTTCTCGCCGCCCATCTGCGGCCGGGCACGGTCTTCGTCGATGTCGGGGCCAATGTCGGCAGCTACAGCCTTGCCGCCGCGCGCTGCGGCGCCACCGTTCTGGCGGTGGAGGCCAATCCGGAAACGGCGGGGCGCCTTGCCTTCAACATCGCCGCCAACGGACTGGCGGGAATAGATCTGGCGACGGTTGCCGTCGGCGAACGCCGCGGAACGATGGAGTTGTGGAGCGAGCCCAGCAATTGCGGCTTTGCGACCCTGTTGCCGGACCTGACGGAGGAATGGCAGGGCGACTGGCGGCCGCGCCAGGTTCGCGTGGAGCCGCTGGCGGAGATCCTGGTGAGCCACGGCGTGACGCGCGTCGACGTTCTGAAGGTCGATGTCGAGGGATACGAAGACCGGGTTCTGCTGCCCTATATCAGGTCGACGGATCCGAGCGGCCACCCCGGTGCGATCCTACTGGAAACCAACTGCCGCGAGCATTGGCAGGAAGACTGCCTCGCCGTGCTCGCTGCCTCCGGCTATCGGGTCGAAGGCGAAACGAAAGACAATGTGCTGCTGAGGCGTGCTGCCTGAGCGGCTGGAACGTGAACGGAATGGACGGCTGGCCCGAATTCGGCCGACCGAAACGCGGAGCGACGAGACATGGTACAGTTGACGCTTCCCAAGAACTCCCAGGTCACCCAGGGCAAGGTCTGGGACAAGCCGGCCGGCGCCACCAACCTGCGGGAATACCGCATCTATCGCTGGAACCCGGATGATGGCCGCAACCCGCGCGTCGACACCTATTTCGTTGACCTCGACGATTGCGGCCCGATGGTTCTGGATGGCCTGATCTACATCAAGAACAACATCGATCCGACGCTGACTTTCCGTCGTTCGTGTCGCGAGGGCATCTGCGGCTCCTGCGCGATGAACATCGACGGGACCAATACGCTGGCCTGTACCCGCGGCATGGAGGAGATCGGCGACGGCCCGGTGAAGATCTATCCGCTGCCGCACATGCCGGTCGTGAAGGATCTCGTGCCGGACCTGACGCGCTTCTACGCCCAGCACCGCTCCATCGAACCCTGGCTGCAGACGACGACGCCGGCGCCGGAGAAGGAGTGGCGCCAGAGCCATGAGGACCGCGCCAAGCTCGACGGCCTCTACGAGTGCATCCTGTGCGCCTGCTGCTCGACATCCTGCCCGAGCTACTGGTGGAACGGCGACCGCTATCTCGGCCCGGCGATCCTGCTGCAGGCTTATCGCTGGTTGATCGACAGCCGCGACGAGGCGACCGGCGAGCGCCTCGACAACCTCGAGGATCCGTTCCGCCTTTACCGTTGCCACACGATCATGAACTGTTCACAGGCCTGCCCGAAGGGCCTGAACCCGGCCAAGGCGATCGCCGAAATCAAGAAGATGATGGTCGAGCGCCGCGTCTGACGCACCGCCGCCGGCTTTGCATCTGCCGAAGGGCCGCCCGAACAGATCGGGCGGCCCTTTCGCGTTGCCTCAGCTCCAGGCCGGACTGGTGAAGATCGCCACGCTGGACAGGAAGCCGACGGCCCAGGCCAGGGAACGGGGCGTTGCCCGGTCGGTCCAATAGCAGAAGATGAAGATCAGCCGCGCACCGATGAACAGGCCGGCCAGCCGGTCGATCCAGTCCGGATTGCCGCCTTGCCACAGCCCGACGATGACGGCCGCGGCGAACAGCGGCAGGGCCTCGAAGCCGTTCGCCTGGGCGGCGGCGGCGCGGGCGCGAAACCCCTCTTTCCAGTAGTCCGGATCGCGCGGGCGCGCATTGTCGAACTCCTTGGAGAGCTTGCCCGGAAACGCGGAGACAATGGGCAGGATGGCGGCGGCAAGAATGCACCAGATAGCGAAGGGCATGGGCGATTTTCCGGTTGGTTGCGCTCGGCGAAGAGGTGACCGGATTGCGTCGACCGGTCAAGCGGAAGCCTTTATGCTTGATCCAGCGCAAGGTCCGTCTCTCGCCGCGCGGTTAGCGTCGCCGCACTCAAATCAACGCGGGATGACGCATCATGGCTGTCAACGACTGGAGTGCTTTTCTTGATCAGACGGATCTTAGGATGGCGGAGCTGCGCAGCGGGATACCCGGCGTTGCCAAGGGCTTCCACGAGACCGCGAAAGCTGCGATCGGACCGGGAGCGCTCGATTCCAAGACCAAGGAACTGATCGCCCTGGCGATCGGTATTGCGGCGCGCTGCGATGGCTGCCTTGCCTACCATGCAAAGGCGGCCGCGAAGTATGGGGCAACGCGCGAAGAGGTGCTCGAGGCGATCGGTGTCGCGGTCTATATGGGCGGTGGCCCCTCGATGATCTATGGGGCGGAGGCGCTGGCCGCCTACGACAGTTTCGCATGATGCGGCAGGGTGCATCGGACGCCGGCTGCGCCTTCTGATTGCCGTCTTTTCGCCCTGAACTCTCTCCCTGCTCGTCATATTGGCGTTTCCGATCCTCCGTATCACCTGCGCGGGGGCGGAAATCCGATTCGTTGTGCTGTCGTCGTGGGGCCGGCGGTGGAAACCGGCGTACGCAATGCCCATCTGCCATGCGAATGGGCCATGCGTGCAGCAAGGAGTACCGATGACTGTGAATGTCCTGTTCCTGTGCGATGACAACGCCAGGCTCAGCCCGATGGCCGAAGCCTATCTGAACGCAGATGACGGTCGCAGCATTCGCGCGTTCTCCGCCGGCCTCTCGCCGGCGCCCCGCCTTGCCGAAGGTGTCGAGCGTGTGCTCGCCGCCCATGGATTGTCAGCGGCAGATCTCCAGCCCAAGAGCTGGCAGTTGTTCGCGCTGCCACATGCTCCGGTGCCGGATGTGGTGGTCGGCCTGAGCGCCGCCGCGCTGGCTGCAACGCGCCGGGTCTGGCCGACCCATGCGCGGTTGCTTGACTGGTGCGTGGGCCCGCATACGTCGCGGCTGGTCGGGCGCGACGCGTTGCGCGATGCGTTTCATGAGCTGCGCCGGCGCATCAATCTGGCTCTTGAGGACGGGCTGTTCCGCCCGGTGGCCATGCGCCGGATCGCCTGACATGCGGCCACCAGCCGCGCGGGCCTTCACCCGCCGATCGGTCTGCGGGAGCGGTCCGTCAGCGCGCCGATCAGCCCGAACAGGTCGGCGAGCCCTTCGCGGACCAGGCTGAACGCGGAAAAGCTGCGCGGCTCGATCCGGCCGACGATGTCGCCCATCTCGAATGTCAGGTCCGCGGTGAACTTGCGCGCCAGTTGCTGCATCGCGCGGTTGGTGGCGAGGCAGTTCATGTAGATATGCCGGCAGCCGCGGTTGCGGGCGGCGATCAGCGTCAGCTCCATCAGCCGGGTGCCGATGCCTGTCTGCTGGCAGCAAGGCTCGACCGAGAACGCGGCCTCGGCGATGGCGCGATCCTCGAACGGGCGCAATTCGGCGACCGCGCGCAGGCAGCCATCGACGAAATAGCCGTGAATCACCGTTCCGAGCGTGAAGCTGGTGTCTGCGTAGCACCGCAGAAAAGCATCGCTTGCAGGCATGGCGAAGCGGGCCCGGCGGGCGGTCGCGTCAAGCCGCAAGAGATGGTCGCGGAACTGCGCCAGATCGTTGTAGGTCAATTTCCTGTAGTAGCCGGCCTGCGGCTTGTCGGTTCGATACGACATGCGATGCTCCTGACAAAGACAGCACCGCTCCTCGGGTCTCCCCAGACCGCCCGGCAGTCATGACATCGCTCTGCGGCGGATTCGTGGCCGAGGCCGGAGATCCGACATCAGCTTGGTCTGGGCCATGATTTGGACCAATTGCCTCCGCATTGAAGGCGCGTCAACCATTTGGTCACCAAAACCGACAAGAATCGGCCGGGCCTGCGATGTGGGGTTGCGTCGGGAAATCCGCCTCTGCGGAGGCTGAAGCCGGAAGATGTCCGGTGGGGACGGACTGTCCCTGCGACGTTGCCGTCTGCAGATCCGCGAGCCGACCGTCCAGAGCATAGAACGAGCAAGGACAGATACATCATGACCCGTTCCTCCCGGTATGGCTCCCCCCTGGCAGCCGCGCTCTGCCTGACCGTGGCGCTCGCCGGCTGTCAGCGCCTGGGATACGGAGACCGAAGCGCCCCGCTTCCGGCAACGCCGACGGCCCCCGTCGCGAGCCAGTCGCTGGAGCCGTTGCGGCCGATGGAGCCGGCTCCCGGTACGGCGGGGCAGCCGCTTTACAGTGAACCGATGGGCCAGACGGATGTCGCTGCGGTCGATCCCGGCGCCGGTGCGGCCCCGAGCGGCCCCCCGGCCGGGGCACGGGAGATCGGCCGCAGCGATATGCTCGGCGGCTGGTCGATCACCTCCGGCGCGGACAATTGCAAGCTCTTCATGACGCTGACCACCTGGAGCGGCGGGTATCGCGCGAACTCCCGCGGCTGCGCGTCGCCGCAGATGCAGACGATCTCGGCCTGGGACCTGCAGGGCAAGCAGGTGCTGCTGAAGGATGCCAGCGGCACGACCATCGCGGAACTCTATGCGACCGGCGCCGAGACGTTCTCCGGCCGCACCACCTCCGGTGCGCCGATCCAGGTCTATCGGTAAGAGCCTGTCGCCCGAAGCCGCGGGCACGGGTTGAGACGTAAGGGACGAGGCGATGTCGATCTGGCCGATCCTGCAAGATGATCAACTCTCGCCTCGCGCGGCGGCGGTGATCGCGGATATCCGCGCCACCCGCAAGACGGATTTCATCAACAATTTCTGGCGCGTCCTTGCCAATGATCCGGCGCTTCTCGAGCGGACATGGGCGAGCCTGAAGGAGGTGATGGCCCCCGGCGCGCTCGACCCGCTCGTGAAGGAGATGCTCTACGTCGCTGTGTCGATCGCCAATGGTTGCGAGTATTGCATTCGCTCCCA
Organism: Stappia sp. TSB10P1A; assembly: GCF_900185725.1. GTDB lineage: Bacteria > Pseudomonadota > Alphaproteobacteria > Rhizobiales > Stappiaceae > Stappia. The sequence continues at coordinate 204,622 of NZ_FYAU01000029.1, forward strand.
TACGACCGCAGCGCGCGCCAAGGGCATGAGCGAGGAGCAACTTGGCGAGTTGCTCGCCGTGGTCGGCATGGCCAGCGAGACCAACCGCCTGGCGACCGGCCTCCAGGTACCCGTCGATCATGCCTTTCTCCCCGGCGAGACGGTCTGAGGCAGCGGGAGCCAGGCACTTGCCCTTGGCCGTACGCTCGGGCTATCCAGCGCAGGAGAGGCCCCTTGCGGGCAAGGGTTGCGTTTTCCAAAACCCGGCTCCACGGTCGGGTCTTTCACGGGCTGGTTTCAGGGACGGGTTGATGGCTGCTACGCACCCGGACGGGCGAACAATTCCGCTCGCGCATACGGTCACGGGACGCTACGACGCGCTCGTGGCTGCCGGAGAAATCGAGCGGGATCCGGCCCAGACCGAAGTTGCCGACGCCCTCGACCGGCTGAACGCGCTGCTGGCCGAGACCGGGCCCGCCTCCAAGAAGAGCGCTCTCGGCTGGCTGTTCGGCAAGCGCGGTGCCGCCAGGGCACCCGTCAGGGGGCTCTATGTCTGGGGCAAGGTCGGCCGCGGCAAGACCATGCTCATGGACCTGTTCTTCGATATCGCGATGATGAAGAAGAAGCGGCGGGTGCATTTCCATGAATTCATGGCGGACGTGCATGAGCGCGTCCATGCGGTCCGCGCCGCGATCCGGGACGGCAGGCTCGCGGGCGATGATCCGATCCCTCCGGTGGCGGCGGATCTGGCCGCCGACACCCGTCTCCTGTGCTTCGACGAGTTCACGGTGACCGATATCGCCGATGCGATGATTCTCGGCCGTCTCTTCACGCGGCTGTTCGAATTGGGCGTGGTGGTGGTCGCGACGTCGAACGTGGCCCCTGACGACCTCTATCGCGACGGGCTCAATCGGGGCCATTTCCTCGGCTTCGTCGACCTGCTCAAGACGCGCGTCGACGTGGTCTGCCTTGATGCGCGCACCGACTACCGCCTGGAGAAGCTTGCCGGCGCGCCGCTCTATCTGTCGCCGCTGGGCGCCGGCACCGAGCGGATGCTGGACGAACTCTGGCGCAAGCTCACCCATGGGCTTCCGGCGCACGAGGAGGTGCTGGAGGTGAAGGGACGCAAGATCTCGGTGTCCCGCACAGCCGCCGGCGTTGCCCGCTTCACCTTTGCCGAACTGTGCGAGAAGCCGCTCGGCGCGGCGGACTATCAGCGCCTGGCACTCTCCTATCACACGTTCGTGCTGGAGGGCGTTCCGGTGATGGACCTGCCCCAGCGCAATGCCGCCAAGCGCTTCATCAACCTGGTGGATACGCTCTACAACAACCGCAACAAGCTGATCGTCTCCGCCGAGGCCGAACCCGAAGGGCTCTATCTCGCCTCCACCGGAACGGAGGCCTTCGAGTTCCAGCGCACGATCTCGCGTCTCGTCGAGATGCGGTCGCAGGCCTGGCTGAGCGAGCCGGCCTGAGGAAAACCGGCGCCTGAGTTGCGCCAGCGGACCTGCCGATAGCCCTTCGATTAGCTTGCACGCACGCGCCAAAGGGTTTAGTGCCATGCGCGACCGTTGAGAACGGTCAATGCTCCATTTTACGTAAAGGGAAGCAACAGGATATGGCTCGGAACAAGATCGCTCTGATCGGCGCAGGACAGATCGGCGGCACGCTCGCCCACCTCGCCGGCCTGAAGGAACTCGGCGACATCGTCCTCTTCGACATCGCTGAAGGCACCCCCCAGGGCAAGGCGCTCGACCTTGCCGAATCCTCTCCGGTCGACGGCTTCGATGCCAAGCTCTCCGGCGCCAATTCCTACGAGGCGATCGCCGGTGCCGATGTGGTGATCGTCACCGCCGGCGTGCCGCGCAAGCCCGGCATGAGCCGCGACGACCTGCTCGAGATCAACCTGAAGGTGATGGAGCAGGTGGGCGCGGGCATCAAGGCGCATGCTCCGAACGCCTTCGTCATCTGCATCACCAACCCGCTCGACGCGATGGTCTGGGCCTTGCAGAAGTTCTCCGGCCTGCCGGCCAACAAGGTCGTCGGCATGGCCGGCGTGCTGGACTCCGCCCGCTTCCGCTACTTCCTCGCCGAGGAGTTCAATGTCTCCGTCGAAGACGTGACCGCCTTCGTGCTGGGTGGCCATGGCGACACCATGGTGCCGCTGACCCGCTACTCCACCGTCGCCGGCATTCCGCTCCCGGACCTCGTCAAGATGGGCTGGTGCACCGCCGAGCGTCTGGAAGAGATCGTCCAGCGCACCCGTGACGGCGGCGCCGAGATCGTCGGCCTGCTGAAGACCGGCTCGGCCTTCTACGCGCCGGCCGCCTCTGCCATCGCCATGGCCGAGAGCTACCTGAAGGACAAGAAGCGCGTGCTGCCCTGCGCCGCGCATCTGACCGGCCAGTACGGCCTCACCGACACCTATGTGGGCGTTCCGGTGGTGATCGGTGCCGACGGTGTCGAGCGCATCATCGAGATCTCTCTCGAAGGCGAGGAAAAGGCCAATTTCGACAAGTCCGTCGCGGCTGTCGACGGCCTGGTCGAGGCCTGCAAGAAGATCCAGCCGGCGCTTGCCTGAGGACGTTTTCACGGGAGGCCGCTGGCCTCCCGTCTCGCATCGGGCGAGCTCTGTCAAAACCATCCGGGGATAGACACATGAACATCCACGAATACCAGGCCAAAGAGGTTCTCAAGGCCTACGGCGCGCCGGTGGCCAAGGGCGTGGCCATCTTCTCGGCCGACGAGGCCGAGGCCGCTGCCAAGCAGCTTCCCGGCCCGCTCTGGGTCGTCAAGTCCCAGATCCATGCCGGCGGTCGCGGCAAGGGCAAGTTCAAGGAACTCGGTCCCGACGCCAAGGGCGGCGTTCGTCTCGCCTTCTCGCTGGACGAGGTGAAGTCGCACGCGGCCGAAATGCTCGGCAACACGCTGGTGACCAAGCAGACCGGCGCGGCCGGCAAGGTCGTCAACCGCCTCTATATCGAGGACGGCGCCGACATCGAGCGCGAGCTTTATCTCTCGATTCTCGTCGACCGCACCGTCGGCCGTCCGGCTTTCGTCGTTTCGACTGAAGGCGGCATGGACATCGAGGCCGTGGCCGAGGAGACGCCGGAGAAGATCCATACGCTTCCGATCGATCCGGACACGGGCGTGACCGAGGCCGATGCGGCCAAGCTCTGCGATGCGCTGGAGCTGACCGGTGTGGCGCGCGAGGACGGCATGACGCTGTTCCCGATCCTGCACAAGGCCTTCGTCGAGAAGGACATGAGCCTGCTTGAGGTCAACCCGCTGATCGTCATGAAGGACGGCCGCCTGCGCGTTCTCGACGCCAAGGTCTCCTTCGACGGCAACGCTCTCTTCCGCCATCCGGAGATCGTCGAACTGCGCGACATCACCGAGGAGGACGAGAAGGAAATCGAGGCCTCCAAGTACGACCTCGCCTATGTGGCGCTCGAGGGCGACATCGGCTGCATGGTCAATGGCGCTGGCCTTGCCATGGCGACCATGGACATCATCAAGCTCTACGGCGCCGAGCCGGCGAACTTCCTCGATGTCGGCGGTGGCGCCTCCAAGGAGAAGGTCACGGCCGCGTTCAAGATCATCACCTCCGATCCGAACGTGAAGGGCATCCTGGTCAACATCTTCGGCGGCATCATGCGCTGCGACGTGATCGCGGAAGGCGTGCTGGCGGCGGTGAAGGAAGTCGGCCTCCAGGTGCCGCTCGTCGTTCGCCTGGAAGGTACCAATGTCGAACTCGGCAAGAAGATCATTTCCGAAAGCGGTCTCAACGTGATCGCCGCGGATGACCTCGACGACGCTGCTCAGAAGATCGTCAAGGCCGTGAAGGAGGCCGCCTGATGTCCATTCTCGTCAACAAAGACACCAAGGTCATCGTCCAGGGCCTGACCGGCAAGACCGGTACGTTCCACACGGAGCAGGCTCTGGCCTATTACGGCACCAAGATGGTCGCCGGCGTTCATCCCAAGAAGGGCGGCGAAAGCTGGACTTCGGGGGTTGATGCGGCCGCTTCGCTGCCGATCTTCGCCAGCGTCGGCGAGGCCAAGGAAGCGACCGGTGCCGATGCATCGGTGATCTACGTGCCGCCGGCAGGTGCGGGCGCTGCGATCATCGAGGCGATCGAGGCGGAAGTGCCGCTCATCGTCTGCATCACGGAAGGAATTCCGGTCGCCGACATGGTCAAGGTCAAGGCCCGGCTGGAGAAGTCCAAGTCGCGCCTGCTTGGCCCGAACTGCCCGGGCGTCCTGACGCCGGAAGAGTGCAAGATCGGCATCATGCCGGGCTCCATCTTCAAGAAGGGCTCGGTCGGCGTCGTCTCGCGCTCCGGCACGCTGACCTATGAGGCGGTGTTCCAGACCTCGAACGCGGGCCTCGGCCAGACCACGGCCGTCGGCATCGGCGGCGATCCGGTCAAGGGCACCGAGTTCATCGACATCCTGGAGATGTTCCTTGCCGACGACGCGACCAAGTCGATCATCATGATCGGCGAGATCGGCGGTTCGGCCGAGGAAGAGGCCGCTCAGTTCCTCAAGGACGAGGCGAAGAAGGGCCGCAGCAAGCCGATGGCCGGCTTCATTGCGGGCCGTACGGCGCCTCCGGGCCGCACCATGGGCCATGCCGGTGCGGTCATCTCCGGCGGCAAGGGTGGTGCCGAGGACAAGATCGCGGCGATGGAAGAGGCGGGCATCCGCGTCTCCCCGTCACCGGCCAAGCTCGGCGAGACCCTGCTTGAGGTTCTCAAGGGCTGATTTTTCGCGATAACCGGTTTTTTACCGAGTTCGCAGCCACATATGGAGCACGGGAGCTTCCCTCAAGGAAGTTTCCCGTGTACCGCTTTGAACAGGAGCGGCGCGGGACACGCATCGCGCTGCTTCATCCCACATCCGTTTATCGGGGCGCTGCGTGAAAGGGCTCCCCTCAACAGGCGGGCGGGGGTAACCTCGCTATGGTGATGGCTCGGCAGGACGCGAACAATGCCTTCGCGATGACGTCGTTTCTTTACGGCGGCAACGCAGCGTATATTGAAGATCTCTACGCGCGCTTCAAGGAAGATCCCGGCTCTCTCGACGAGACGTGGCGCGACTTCTTCTCCAATCTGGCGGATGAAACGGCCGACGTTCTCAAGGAGGCGCGCGGCGCATCCTGGAAGCGTGCCGACTGGCCGCCGGTGGCCAGGGGCGACCTCGTCAACGCCTTCGACGGCAACTGGGCGCCGGTGGAGAAGGCGATCGGCGACAAGCTGAAGGCAAAGGCGGAAGAGAGGGGAAAAGCCCTGACCGATGCCGACGTCCAGCAGCAGACGCGCGATTCCGTGCGCGCGCTGATGATGATCCGCGCCTATCGCATGCGCGGTCACCTGCACGCCGACCTCGATCCGCTGAACCTCAAGGAGCAGATGGATCACGAGGAACTGCATCCCTCGTCCTACGGCTTTACCGAGGCCGACTGGGATCGCAAGATCTTCATCGACTACATGCTCGGCCTCGAATTCGCGACGCTTCGCGAGATGCTCGAGATCCTCAAGCGCACCTATTGCTCGACCCTCGGCGTCGAGTTCATGCACATCTCCAATCCGGCGGAGAAGGCGTGGATCCAGGAGCGCATCGAGGGGCCGGACAAGGAGATCGAGTTCACGCCGCGAGGCAAGAAGGCGATCCTCAACAAGCTGATCGAGGCCGAGGGCTTCGAGAAGTTCCTCGACGTCAAATACACCGGCACCAAGCGCTTCGGTCTTGACGGCGGTGAGGCGCTGCTTCCCGCGCTCGAACAGATCATCAAGCGCGGCGGTGCGCTTGGCGTCCAGGAGATCGTGCTCGGCATGGCCCATCGCGGCCGTCTCAACGTGCTCTCCCAGGTCATGGGCAAGCCGCTGCGGGCGATCTTCCACGAGTTCAAGGGCGGCTCCTTCGCCCCTGACGAGGTGGAGGGCTCGGGCGACGTCAAGTATCACCTCGGCGCCTCGTCGGACCGCGAGTTCGACGGCAACAAGGTGCACCTGTCGCTGACCGCCAATCCCTCGCATCTGGAGATCGTCGACCCGGTGGTGCTGGGCAAGGCGCGCGCCAAGCAGGACCAGCTTTCGGCGGTCAACGGCCACTGGGTCGAGACCACCGAAGTCGACCGCTCCAAGGTCCTGCCGCTGCTGCTGCATGGCGATGCGGCCTTCGCTGGCCAGGGCGTGGTCGCCGAGTGCTTCGGCCTCTCGGCGCTGCGCGGCCACCGGACCGGCGGGTCGATCCACTTCATCATCAACAACCAGATCGGGTTCACGACCAACCCGCGCTTCTCGCGGTCCTCGCCCTATCCCTCGGATGTGGCGAAGATGATCGAGGCGCCGATCTTCCACGTGAACGGCGACGATCCGGAAGCCGTGGTCTATGCGGCGAAGGTCGCGACGGAGTTCCGTCAACTCTTCGGCAAGCCGGTGGTGATCGACATGATCTGCTACCGCCGCTTCGGCCATAACGAGTCGGACGAGCCGGCGTTCACCCAGCCGATCATGTATCGCAAGATCCGCAGCCATCCGACGACGCTGCAGATCTATGCCGAGAAGCTGATCGGGGAAGGGGTGATCACCGCCGAGGAACTGGAGGCGATGCGCGCCGGTATGCGTGCCCGTCTCGACGAGGAGTTTGACGCCGGTCAGGCCTACAAGCCGAACAAGGCCGACTGGCTCGACGGCAAGTGGTCGGGCCTGAAGCAGGCTGAGGATCTCGACGATCCGCGGCGCGGCCAGACGGCGGTACCGACGGAAGACCTCAAGCTTGTCGGCAGCGCGCTGGCGCGGGTGCCCGAGGGCTTCAACATCCACCGCACGATCCGCCGCTTCCTCGACAATCGCGAGAAGATGTTCGACACCGGCGAGGGGATCGACTGGGCGACCGCCGAGGCGCTGGCCTTCGGCACCCTGCTGCTGGAAGGCCATCCGGTGCGCCTGTCGGGCCAGGATTGCGAGCGCGGCACGTTCTCGCAGCGCCATTCGGTCCTCTACGACCAGGAGGACGAGCAGCGCTACATTCCGCTGAACCATCTGCGCGAGGGGCAGGCCCGCTACGAGGTCATCAATTCGATGCTCTCCGAGGAGGCCGTGCTCGGGTTCGAATACGGCTACACGCTGACGGAGCCGAACGCCCTGACCCTTTGGGAAGCCCAGTTCGGCGACTTCGCCAACGGCGCGCAGGTTGTCTTCGACCAGTTCCTGTCGTCGGGCGAACGCAAGTGGCTGCGCATGTCGGGTCTCGTCTGCCTGCTCCCGCACGGCTACGAGGGCCAGGGTCCCGAGCACTCCTCGGCGCGCCTGGAGCGCTTCCTGCAGATGTGCGCGGAAGACAACATGCAGGTCGCCAACTGCACCACGCCGGCGAACTACTTCCACATCCTGCGCCGGCAGTTGAAGCGCGACTTCCGCAAGCCCTTGATCCTGATGACGCCGAAGTCCCTGCTGCGGCACAAACGCGTGGTCAGCCGCCTCGACGAGTTCTCCGACGGGTCGGCGTTCCACCGCCTGCTGTGGGACGATGCGCAGCTCGAGGGCTACAGCGACATCAAGCTGAAGCCGGACAACAAGATCCGGCGCGTGGTCATGTGTTCGGGCAAGGTCTACTATGACCTGTTCGAGGAGCGCGAGAAGCGCGGCATCGACGATGTCTATCTCCTGCGCGTCGAGCAGCTTTATCCGTTCCCGACCAAGGCGCTGGTCTCCGAGCTGTCGCGGTTCAAGGATGCGGACTTCGTCTGGTGCCAGGAAGAGCCGAAGAACATGGGCTCCTGGTTCTTCGTGCAGTCCTATCTGGACTGGGTGCTGAGCCAGATCAACGCAAAGCATCCGCGTCCGCGCTATGTCGGCCGCGCCGCCTCCGCGGCGACGGCGACGGGTCTGATGTCCAAGCACATGGCGCAGTTGCAGGCGTTCCTCGACGAGGCGTTTGCCGACTAGCCCTTCCGGCTCCCGGGCGCAGGTCCGGGAGCCGATACCGTCCCGGTCCAAAGCAGCCGGGGATGCCCGACTCCATCGCTCGCGCGGACGCGAGAACCTGCTCCGCGCCGCCACCGGAAAGAGATTTTGATCATGGCGACCGAAATTCGAGTGCCCACCCTCGGAGAATCCGTGACCGAGGCGACCATCGCCCAGTGGTTCAAGAAGCCTGGCGACAAGGTGAACGCGGATGAGCCGATCGTCGAACTGGAGACCGACAAGGTGACGGTCGAGGTTCCCGCGCCTGCCTCCGGCACGCTCACCGATATCCTGGTCAAGGAAGGCGATACCGTCGAGGTCGGCGCCCTGCTGGGACAGATTTCGGAAGGTGCGGGTGCGGCCGCCGCCTCGCCCGCAAAGGCGTCCGCGCCCAAGGCTGAGAGCGCCAAGCCCGCTCCGGCCGCTTCCGCATCCGCCGAGACCGTCGACGTGGTGGTGCCGTCGGCCGGCGAGAGCGTGACGGAGGCCGATGTCGGCGAGTGGTTCGTCAAGGTCGGTGATCAGGTCAAGGCCGACGACGTTCTCGTCGAGCTGGAGACCGACAAGGCCGCCCAGGAGATCCCGGCACCGGCCGCGGGCACCGTGGTCGAGATCGCCGCCAAGACCGGCGACACGGTCACGCCCGGCCAGTTGCTGCTGAAGATCGCCGTCGGCGCGGGTGCCGCGGCCCCCGCCAAGGCGCCGGCCCCTGCGAAGCCGGCACCGGCCGCTGCCGCCGGCACGAGCATGCCGCCGGCCCCGGCCGCCGCCAAGATGATGGCGGAAAAGGGTCTTGCCGCCGATCAGGTCGCCGGTTCCGGCAAGCGCGGTCAGGTGCTCAAGGGCGATGTCATCGCCGCCGTCGCCTCCGGTATGGCTCAGCAACCCTCTGCCTCCGCGGCGCCTGCTGCCGCGCGTGCGCCGTCCGTTGGCGAAGATGCGGCGCGCGAGGAGCGCGTGCGCATGACCAAGCTGCGCCAGACCATCGCCCGCCGTCTCAAGGATGCGCAGAACACCGCCGCCATGCTGACCACCTATAACGAGGTGGACATGGGCCCGGTGATGGAGCTGCGCTCCACGTACAAGGACCTGTTCGAGAAGAAGCACGGGGTGAAGCTCGGCTTCATGGGCTTCTTCACCAAGGCCGTCTGCCATGCGCTGAAGGAGATTCCGGCGGTCAATGCCGAGATCGACGGCACCGACATCATCTACAAGAACTACTGCCATGTCGGCGTCGCCGTCGGCACCGACAAGGGGCTGGTGGTTCCGGTCGTGCGCGATGCCGACCAGATGTCGATCGCCGAGATCGAGAAGAAGATCACCGAACTCGGCCGCAAGGCGCGGGACGGCAAGCTCGGCATGGACGAGATGCAGGGCGGCACCTTCACCATCTCCAATGGCGGCGTTTACGGCTCGCTGATGTCGTCGCCGATCCTCAATGCCCCGCAGTCGGGCATTCTCGGCATGCACAAGATCCAGGAACGCCCGATGGTCGTGAACGGCCAGATCGTCGCCCGTCCGATGATGTATCTGGCCCTGTCCTACGATCACCGCATCGTCGACGGCAAGGAAGCGGTCACCTTCCTCGTGCGCGTCAAGGAGAGCCTTGAGGACATCAAGAGGCTCGTTCTCGACCTGTAAGTCCGAGCCGGGGCGGCGCGAACCGCGCCGTCCCGCGACACGTCGCGACGGTGCGGGCGCGCACCTGACCTCCGGGAGGGCGGCCATGCGTGAGACAATCGCAAGATTGCAGGCGAACTGGGTCTATGGCGGCGCCCTCGCCGGGGTCGTGCTGCTCGTTCTGGCGCCGCTTCTGACCGCCGGCTGGCCTTGGGCCGAGGTACTCATCTTCCTGGGCCTGCCCGTCTACATGCTGCACCAGCTCGAGGAACATGACGGCGACCGGTTCCGCCGCTTCGTCAACGAGGTGATCGGCAAGGGGCGTGAGGTGCTGTCGGTCGCCGCCGTCTTCGTGATCAATGTCGGCGGGGTCTGGGGCACGATGGCGGTGACCCTGTGGTTGATGCGCGCCGTATCGCCGGGCTGGGGCCTGATCGGCGTCTATCTGCTGCTCGTCAACGCTGTCCTGCATATCGTACAGGCGGTTGCGCTGAGACGCTCCAACCCCGGCCTGGTGACGGCGACGGTGTTGTTCCTGCCGCTAGGGGCGCTTGCCTTCGGCGAGCTTGCCGGTGCGGCCAGCCCGGTTCAGCACGCGGTGTCCCTGGCGCTGGTGCTGGTGCTGCACGGTGCGATCGTTGTCAGCGTGCGCCGCCGGCTCGCGGGCGGCTAAAGTAACGGGAGGCGGATCATGGGTTGGGAATTCCTGCTGACGGCACTGGTGGTGGTGCTCTCCCCAGGCACGGGTGTCGTCTACACGGTCGCGACCGGCCTTGCGCGTGGCCGCCTGCCGGGGATCGCCGCGGCCTTCGGTTGCACGCTCGGCATTCTGCCGGCGCTGATCGCCGCCACCTTCGGGCTCGCCGCGCTGTTGCACGCGAGCGCACTCGCCTTTCAGGTGCTGAAATATGCGGGCGCCGCCTATTTGTTCTATCTCGCCTGGCAGGCGCTCAGGAATGCTGGACCGCTGGCCTTCGACCGTGACACCTCCGGGCCTGCGGACCTGGTTGCGGTGGCGCGGACGGGCTTTCTGATCAATATGCTCAACCCGAAGCTCTCGCTGTTCTTCCTCGCCTTCCTGCCGCAGTTTTTGGCCCCGGGGCAGGGGGCAGTGGAACTGCAGATCCTGTCCATGGGCTCCGTCTTCATGGGGCTGACGCTGGTGGCGTTCATCGGTTACGGCGTCTTTGCGGCGGCCGTTGGTGCCCGTGCGCTGCGCAGCAGGCAGGTGATGGCCTGGATGAGCCGGACGGTTGCGGTCGCCTTTGCCGGTTTCGGCGCTAGGCTCGCTCTGGCGGAGCGCTGATCTGGTGACGCAGGTATCTTGAACGGAGAGGCCGATGACCGAAACCGTCATGATCGTGACAGGCAGCAGCCGCGGCATTGGCGCTGCGACGGCCATTCGCCTCGCCGCTACCGGCTCAACGATCCTCTTGACCTATGTCGCCAATCCTGAGCGCGCCGATGACGTCGTCTCGGCGATCGAGGCGGGTGGCGGCCGGGCAAAAGCGATCAGGGCGGATGTCGCGAACGAGGACGATTGCCTGAGAACCTTTGCCGAGGCGGACAGGATCGGCCGGCTGACCGGGCTGGTGAACAATGCCGGTGTGGTCGACGTTGCCGCGCGGCTGACGGACATGTCCTTTGCCCGGCTGCGGCGCATCTTCGATATCAACGTGCTGGGCACGATCCTGTGTTCCCGCGAGGCGGTGCGCCGCATGTCGACCGCTCATGGCGGTAAGGGCGGGGCCATCGTCAACGTGTCGTCGGCCTCTGCCAAGATCGGCTCGCCGGCGCAATATATCGACTATGCCGCCGCCAAAGGGGCGATCGACACGTTCACGGTGGGCCTTGCCAAGGAAGTGGCCGCCGAGGGCGTGCGGGTCAATGCGGTGCGTCCGGGCATCATCGAGACGGAAATCCACGCTTCGGGAGGCGATCCCGACCGGGCGACGCGCGTGGCGGCCGAGCTGCCGATGCGCCGGGCCGGACGGGCCGAGGAATGCGCCGAGGCGATTGCCTGGCTGTTGTCGGACGCCGCGAGCTACACGACGGGCGCGATCCTGGACGTGTCCGGCGGTCGCTCGATCCTCCCTTGAGTCAGGAAACATGGCAGCGGACGCTGCCGGAACGAACGCAACAAGAGGCGAATGCTATGTCACAGTTTGATCTCGTCGTCATCGGCACCGGACCTGGCGGCTATGTCTGCGCCATCAAGGCAGCGCAGCTCGGGCTCAAGGTGGCGGTGGTCGAGAAGCGCGCCACCCATGGCGGCACCTGCCTGAACATTGGCTGCATCCCCTCCAAGGCGATGCTGCACACCTCGGAACTGTTCGAGGAGGCGTCCGAGCATTTCGAGGACTTCGGCATCAAGGTCGGCAAGCCGAAGCTCGATCTCAAGGCGATGATGGGCCACAAGCAGAAGACTATCGACGGCAATGTCAGCGGCATCGAATTCCTGTTCAAGAAGAACAAGGTGACGCCGTTCCACGGCACGGGCCGCATCCTTGCGGCCGGCCGTGTCGAGGTGACCGCCGAGGACGGCTCGAAGCAGGAGATCGCGGCGAAGTCCATCGTCATCGCCACCGGCTCCGACGTGGCGCCGCTTCCCGGCGTGGAGATCGACGAGAAGCAGATCGTCTCTTCCACCGGCGCGCTGGAACTCGACAAGGTGCCAGGCAAGCTGGTGGTCGTCGGCGCCGGCGTCATCGGCCTCGAGCTCGGCTCCGTGTGGCGGCGGCTCGGCTCCGAGGTGACGGTCGTCGAGTTCATGGACAAGATCCTCGGCCCGATGGACGCCGACATTTCCCGCAACTTCCAGCGCATCCTCAAGAAGCAGGGCGTGGAGTTCCACCTGTCGTCCAAGGTGACGGCCGTGGAGAAGACCGGCAAGCAGCTCGCCGTCACGGTGGAGCCGGCCGCCGGCGGCGAGGCAGCCGCGAAGACGCTGGAAGCCGACGTGGTGCTCGTTGCCATCGGCCGCCGTCCCTATACGGCAGGGCTCGGCCTCGAAGAGGTCGGCGTGGCGCTCGACGAGCGCGGGCGGGTCAAGACCGACGGCCACTACCAGACCACCGTTCCTGGCATCTACGCGATCGGCGATGTGATCGCCGGGCCGATGCTGGCCCACAAGGCCGAGGACGAGGGCGTCGCCCTTGCCGAAATGCTGGCGGGACAGGCCGGCCATGTGAACTACGGGGTCATTCCCGGCGTCGTCTATACCAGCCCCGAGGTTGCCGAGGTCGGCAAGAGCGAAGAGGCGCTGAAGGCGGAGGGCGTGTCCTACAAGGTCGGCAAGTTCGCCTTCATCGCCAATGGCCGCGCCAAGGCGACGAACCATACGGAAGGCTTTGTCAAGGTTCTGGCCGACGCGGAGACCGACAAGGTGCTCGGCGTTCACATCATCGGCCATGGCGCCGGCGAGATGATCCACGAGGCGGCTGTGCTGATGGAGTTTGGCGGCTCCGCCGAGGATCTGGCGCGCACCTGCCATGCGCATCCGACGATGAGCGAGGCCGTGAAGGAAGCCGCAATGGCCGCTTTCGCCAAGCCGATCCACGCCTGAGGGTAGGGAGACCCTGCGGCTGCAAGCCTTGTGCGCCCGCTTGGCCGAGCGTCTGTGTCGACTGAAAAGGCCCGCATCGGTTTTCCGGTGCGGGCCTTTTGCTTGATCGCGGGGAAGCGGCGACCGGCGCCGTTGCGGGCGCGGCCGGCTTACTCTGCGGTCTGGGTTCCGGTCTGCGCGGTCGTGTTGCCGGCCACGACGAGGGCCTCGCTGAGGTCATTGGTGGCGATGGAACTCTGCGGAGCCTCGGCGGTCGTCGTCGGGGTGGTCTTCTGCGACATCTTGGACCAGTTGCACTCGGCCATGGCCGGCGCGGCGGAGAAGGCGATGAGGGCGGCGACGCCCGTCAGTCCTGCGAGAATGCGCATGCTACTCTCCCTTGCTCGCGACATGTCGGGACGACATGCCTCCGTCCGCCCGGTCGTGCGGCAGGATTCGAGGGCGAGTCCTGCGCAGACGAGGAAGACGCTACGGGAAGTGTAGTGCAGAAAGGCTGTGACGACCAGTTTTGCCCGGTTGAAAGCCCGCGGGATTATTCCCGATCAAGGATCGCCGCGTGAAAGGCATCCGGTGTGCCGGGCGTATGCGACTGAATCTTTACCAGGGCCTCGATCCGGTCTTCCATCCGGATGACCTCGACTTCCCTGGCTCCGAACAGGCCGGGGAACCGGGCCAGCAACCGACCGTTGGTGAGGCGGGTAGCCTCGGTCCATCCCCATTTGCAGTCCCTGGGGGAACAGCGCGTGAAGACCCGCATCCGCGACACGACCTGCCCGCCGGAGCAGTGGCTTTCAATCTCGATGCGGCGGACCTGCTGGCTGGCCGCGCGAGGGTTATACCAGCGTCCGGCTTCGGGGATGCGGCATCGGTTCTCCGCGTAGGCGATGCTCGGTGGAGCGGCGAAGAACAGGACAAGGGCGGCAGCCAAGGGAATCAGAAGGTTCCACATGCCGGATTCTTGTCCAGCCCCGGCAGCATCGCAAGGGAATTCGATGTTGCGATGCAATCCCGGCGTTCATTGCGGCAACATGTCACTTCTGCTGATGGGCGCGTGGATGGGCTCGGTCATAAGCCTCCAGCAGGCGGGCCGCATCCACCTCGGTGTAGATCTGGGTGGTCGACAGGCTGGCATGGCCGAGCAGTTCCTGGATCGTCCGCAGATCGCCGCCGCCGGCCAGCAGATGGGTCGCGAAGGAATGGCGCAGGGCGTGGGGGGTGGCGCTTTCGGGCAGGCCGAGCGCTCGTCGCAACCCCGCCATGGCCAGTTGGACGATGCGCGGGCTGAGCGGCCCGCCGCGAACGCCGAGGAACAGCGGGCCGTCCGGCTGCGGCACGTAGGGGCAGAGGGCGAGATAGCTTTCCACCGCGTCGCAGACCACGGGCAGCACGGGAACCACGCGCTCGCGCCCGCCCTTGCCGACGATCCGCAGGCTTCTCGTGCCACGGCGCGGCGCCATCCTGCCAGTCAGCGACAGCGCCTCGGAGATGCGCAACCCGCAGCCATAGAGCAGGGTCAGGACGGCGGCATTGCGCGCCGCCACCCAGGGCTCGGCATCCATGGCTGCATCCGCATCGACGAGCGTCATCGCATCGCCGGCCGACACCGGCTTGGGCAGCGAGCGCTTCTGTCTGGGTGGGCGGATCGCCGCGCTGGCAGCGGCATTCACCTCGCCGCGCGTCTCGAGATACCGCAGGAAGGAGCGGATGCCAGCCAGGCCGCGCGCCAGCGTCCGGCTTTCCGCCCCCGACTGCCGGCGCGAGGCGAGAAAGCCGCGAAAGTCCGACGGGCGCAGCTCCTCTAGGGCGTCGAGCCCCGGCGGCTCGGCAAGGTGGTTGGTCAGAAAGCGCAGGAACTGGCGCACGTCGCGCTCATAGGCGACCAACGTCCGGTCGGCGAGCCGCCGCTCCGATCCGAGATGGTCGAGCCAGTCTCCGACGGCGGCGTTCACATCGGCTTTCGCCGACACAAGCAGGGAATCAGCGGCGCTCATGAAACAAGGCTAGCATGCCTTGAGACAGACACGAATCGGGGCGGCCAGCGGCATGGCGGCCGCCCCTTCGCTTGCGTTCAAAGGATGCTCTGTCCGGTCTTGGCCCAGTCGGCCAGGAACTGCTCCAGCCCCTTGTCGGTCAGCGGGTGCTTGACCAGTCCCTTCAGCACGGCCGGCGGCACGGTCGCGACATCGGCGCCGACAAGCGCGCATTCGCGCACATGGTTGGCGGTGCGGATCGAGGCGGCGAGGATCTCCGTCTCGAAGCCGTAATTGTCGTAGATGATCCGCATCTCGCGAATGAGGTCCATGCCGTCGATGTTG
Organism: Stappia sp. TSB10P1A; assembly: GCF_900185725.1. Lineage (GTDB taxonomy): Bacteria > Pseudomonadota > Alphaproteobacteria > Rhizobiales > Stappiaceae > Stappia. Next base: position 220,073 of record NZ_FYAU01000029.1, read on the forward strand.
ACGTCGTCCAGCCGGCCGATGAACGGCGAGACGAAGGTCGCGCCGGCCTTGGCGGCGAGCAGCGCCTGATTGGCGGAAAAACACAGGGTGACGTTTACCATGTGCCCTTCATCCGTCAGGGTGCGGCAGGCCTTCAGGCCGTCAAGGGTCAGCGGCAGCTTCACGGCGATATTCTCGGCGATCTCGGCGAGCGTGCGGCCTTCGGCGATCATTGCGTCCGCCTCGGTGGCGGTGACCTCGGCCGAGACGGGACCCTCGACGATGTCGCAGATCTCTGCGATGACGTCCTTCATCGGGCGTCCGGACTTGAGGATCAGCGACGGATTGGTGGTGACGCCATCGAGCAGGCCGGTCGCGGCGAGATCCCGGATCTCCCCGGTGTCTGCGGTGTCGACGAAGAACTTCATGGCGGGCTCTGGCTCCTTCGGGAAACGGGTTCTTGCGGAGTTTCGGGTCGGCGGGGCATCTGCCTCGCCCGGGCCTGACTGCATACCTTAGGATGGCCTGCGGCGACAGCCCCGATTCGCCCGCGGCCGATCCTCTGGCGGAACGGTTTGCCCAGGCCGCAAACAGCAACGAGCAGGAACGAGGACGCGGGTGCCCGATCTTTTTGGCAATGCCGGCAAGGTGCGGCCGGCCACGGTCGCGAGGGTTTTGTTGCCGGTCGCCATCGGCACGGCCTACAGCTACCGCGTGCCGGCGGGGCTGCGCGTGCAGCCCGGCTCCATTGTCCGCGTGCCGCTCGGCCCGCGCGAGGTGGTGGGCGCCGTGTGGTCGCTGGAGCCGGAGGGCGGTTCCGCGGCCGGCAGCGTCGCCCCCTCACGGCTCAAGGACATCCTGCATGTCTACGAGGATGCCCCGCCGCTCGACGACGAGCTGCGCGCCTTGGTCGACTGGGTGGCGAACTGGACGCTCGCCGCGCCCGGCATGGTGCTGCGCATGGTGCTGCGCTCGGAAGAGGCACTGGAGAGCGAGCCGCCGCTCGCCGGCGTCCGCCTGTCGCCCACCGGCGAACGTCCCGAGCGCCTGACGCCGGCGCGCCAGCGGGTTCTGGCGCTGTTGCAGGACGGCACCGGCTTCACCCGCAGCGGTCTTGCCCATGCGGCCGGCGTCAGTTCTTCCGTGGTCGACGGGTTGCTGGCGCACGGCGCGCTGGAAAGCGTCGAGCTGCCGGCGATCCCTCCCTCGCCACGGCCGGATCCCGATTGGGCGCCCCCCGTCCTGACACCGGCGCAGGCGCGGGCCGCGGCGGAGCTGGTCGCCGCGGTGGGGCAGGGGTTCCGCACCTTCCTGATCGACGGCGTCACCGGATCGGGCAAGACGGAAGTCTATTTCGAGGCGGTGGCGGAAGCCCTGCGCCAGGGGCGCCAGGCGCTGGTCCTGATCCCGGAGATCGCCCTTACCAGCGCCTTCCTGCAGCGCTTCGAGCGCCGTTTCGCCGTGCTGCCGGCCGAATGGCATTCGGAGGTCGCCACCCGCCAGCGGGCGCGGGTCTGGCGCGGGGTGGCGACGGGCGACGTGCGGGTGGTGGTGGGTGCCCGCTCGGCGTTGTTCCTGCCGTTCCGCGAGCTCGGCCTCGTCGTCGTCGACGAAGAGCACGACGGCGCCTACAAGCAGGACGACCGTGTGCCCTACAATGCCCGCGACATGGCGGTGGTGCGCGGGCACATCTCGCGCTTTCCCGTGGTTCTCGCCTCGGCCACCCCGTCGGTGGAAAGCCGCGTCAATGCCGACCAAGGTCGCTATGCCCGCCTCGAGCTGCCCGAGCGCGCCACCGGTGCGCCTATGCCGGAAATCTCGGTCATCGACATGCGCCAGGATGGACCGGAGCGCGGGCAGTGGCTGGCGCCCACCCTGCGCCATGCGATCGGCGAGACGCTGACCGGCGGCGGTCAGGCGCTGCTCTTCCTCAACCGTCGTGGCTATGCGCCGCTGACCCTGTGCCGCTCCTGCGGCCATCGCTTCCAGTGTCCCAACTGCTCGACCTGGCTGGTCGAGCATCGGTTCCGCGGCCGCCTGTCCTGCCATCATTGCGGCCATGAGGAGCCGAGCCCCGACCACTGCCCGGCCTGCGGCGACACCCAGTCGCTGGTCGCCTGCGGCCCCGGCGTCGAGCGCATCGCGGAAGAGGCGGCGGATCTCTTTCCGCAGGCGCGGGTGCTGGTGCTGTCCTCCGATCTGCAGGGCGGCCCCGACCGGCTGCGCCGCGAGATGCGGATCATCGAGGAGGGCGGGGCCGATATCGTGGTCGGCACCCAGCTTGTCGCCAAGGGCCACAATTTTCCGCTCATGCGCCTCGTCGGAGTGGTCGACGCCGATCTCGGCCTTGCCAATGGCGATCCGCGCGCGGCGGAGCGGACTTTCCAGCTTCTGGCGCAGGTGACGGGCCGCGCCGGGCGCATCGGCGGCGGCGGGCGCGGTCTGCTGCAGACCTACGCGCCGGACCATCCGGTGATCCGCGCGCTGGCGTCCGGAGACAGTACCGCCTTCTACGAGGCGGAGATTGCTGCGCGCAAGGCGGCCGGCCTGCCGCCCTTCGGACGTCTTGCCGCGCTGATCGTTTCGGCGCCCGACCGGGGGCGGGCACAGGACTATGCCCGCCAGGTGGCGCGGCTGTCGCCGACGAGCCCCGGTCTCACGGTCCTTGGTCCGGCGGAGGCGGCGCTGGCGCTGGTGCGCGGGCGCTACCGCTTCCGTCTGCTGGCGATGGCGCCGCGCACTGTCGACCTGCAGGCGCTCATGCGCTCCTGGATCGCCCGTCTGCCGAAGCCGGCGGGCGGCGTCCGCCTGCAGGTCGACATCGATCCGCAGAGCTTCTTCTGAGCAGGGTAAAAAGCCGCAGCAGGGGCGTTTGCCGGCCACTTTTGCTCTGTTCGACCTTTTTCGGGCGCAATTGCGGCATTTGGACACCGTGGCGATGTTGCTCCGCCTTGAAGCCTGTGCTAATCGAAGCGCGGCTTTCCGGGGCAGTTGTGACCAAGCACACTCGCCTGACCGCGAAAGATCAGATTTTCCAAAGCCTTGCGGTCAGCCCTGCTGGGCGCATCGGCTCAAACCTGCCGAAGAGAGCACGGACCCTGTGACCGACAACGTATCTCTCATTTCAGGTGTGGCGCACCGTTACGCAACGGCACTGCTCGACTTGTCAGAGGAGCAGGGCTCCGTGGCGGACGTCGAGAAGGCGCTGGAAGCGTTCGACAAGCTGCTCCAGGACAGCGCAGACCTGCGCCGCCTCGTGGAAAGCCCGGTGTTTTCCGCCGATGAACAGCTCAAGGCCCTGACGGCGGTTCTGGACAAGGCCGGCGTTACGGGGCTGGCCGCCAACTTCCTCAAGCTCGCCGCGAAGAATCGGCGTCTCTTCGCCGTGCCGGGCATGATCGCCGCGTTCCGCGCTGGTCTCGCCCGTCGCCGCGGCGAAGTGCCGGCCGACGTCGTCTCCGCGGCACCGCTGTCGGAGGCCCAGCTCTCCGCCCTCGCCGACGCGCTCAATGCGTCGACCGGCAAGAAGGTGGTGATTTCGCCGAAGGTCGATCCCTCGCTGATCGGCGGCCTTGTCGTCAAGGTCGGCAGCCGGATGATCGACACTTCGCTCAAGACAAAACTCAACTCCCTCAAGTTCGCGATGAAAGAGGTCGGCTGATGGATATTCGGGCAGCGGAAATCTCCGCCATCCTCAAGGACCAGATCAAGAATTTCGGCCAGGAAGCCGAAGTTACCGAAGTCGGTCAGGTTCTTTCGGTAGGTGACGGTATCGCGCGCGTCTATGGCCTCGACAAGGTCCAGGCGGGCGAGATGGTCGAGTTCCCCGGCGGTATCCGGGGCATGGCGCTGAACCTCGAGACCGACAATGTCGGCGTCGTGCTCTTCGGCTCCGACCGTGACATCAAGGAAGGCGACACGGTCAAGCGGACCGGTGCGATCGTCGAGATCCAGGTCGGCAAGGGGCTGCTCGGCCGCGTCGTCGACCCGCTCGGCAACCCGCTCGACGGCAAGGGCCCGATCGAGGGCTCCGAGATGCGCCGCGTCGACGTCAAGGCGCCGGGCATCCTGCCGCGCAAGGGCGTTCACGAGCCGATGTCGACGGGCCTGAAGGCCATCGACGCGCTGATCCCGGTCGGTCGCGGCCAGCGCGAGCTGGTGATCGGCGACCGTCAGACCGGCAAGACGGCGATCATTCTGGACACGTTCCTGAACCAGAAGCCGATGCACGCGACGGACAATGAGGGCGAGAAGCTCTATTGCATCTACGTCGCCGTCGGCCAGAAGCGTTCGACCGTTGCCCAGTTCGTCAAGCAGCTCGAGGAATCGGGCGCTCTCGAGTACTCGGTGATCGTCGCCGCGACGGCTTCCGACCCGGCGCCGCTGCAGTTCCTGGCGCCGTTCTCCGGCACCGCCATCGGCGAGTTCTTCCGCGACAACGGAATGCACGCCGTGATCGGTTACGACGATCTGACCAAGCAGGCCGTGGCCTATCGCCAGATGTCCCTGCTGCTCCGTCGTCCGCCGGGACGTGAAGCCTTCCCGGGCGACGTGTTCTATCTGCACTCTCGCCTGCTCGAGCGTTCGGCCAAGCTCAACGAGGCCAACGGCTCCGGCTCGCTGACCGCCCTTCCGGTCATCGAGACCCAGGGCAACGACGTGTCGGCCTTCATTCCGACCAACGTGATCTCGATCACCGACGGCCAGATCTTTCTCGAGACGGATCTGTTCTTCCAGGGCATCCGCCCGGCGGTGAACGTCGGCCTGTCGGTGTCGCGCGTGGGCTCGTCGGCCCAGATCAAGGCGATGAAGCAGGTTGCCGGCAAGATCAAGGGCGAGCTTGCCCAGTATCGCGAGATGGCGGCTTTCGCCCAGTTCGGTTCGGATCTCGACGCCACGACCCAGCGCTTGCTGAACCGTGGTGCGCGCCTGACCGAGCTTCTGAAGCAGGGCCAGTTCCAGCCGCTGAAGACCCAGGAGCAGGTCGCCGTCATTTATGCCGGCGTCAATGGCTACCTGGACAAGCTGCCGGTCAACAAGGTCAGGGACTTTGAAGAGGGCCTGCTTCTGAACCTGCGCGGCGAACATGCGGATCTCCTGGATGGCATCTGGGAGAAGAAGGCGCTCGACGCCGACCTTGAGGCTCGTCTCAAGGCGGCCATCGAGGCCTTCGCAAAGAACTTCGCCTGACGCGACTGACGGCATCCAGGACAAGGGGCGGCCATGCCGAGCCTGAAGGACTTACGAAACCGGATCGCCTCCGTTAAGGCGACGCAGAAGATCACCAAGGCCATGCAGATGGTGGCCGCGGCGAAGCTGCGTCGCGCCCAGGAGGCGGCCGAGGCTGCACGGCCCTATGCGGAACGCATGGAGGCCGTCCTCGCCAACCTCGCCAGCGCTTTCGAGGGCCGGGACGATGCTCCGCGCCTTCTCGCCGGCACCGGCAAGGATGACGTGCATCTCCTGCTGGTCGCGACCGCGGAGCGCGGCCTGTGCGGCGGCTTCAACTCCTCGATCGCCAAGCTGGCGCGCGAGCGGGCGAAGTCGCTGATCGCGCAGGGTAAGACGGTGAAGATCGTCTGCGTCGGCAAGAAGGGCTTCGATGCCCTGAAGCGTGATCTCGGTGCGTATATCGTCAAGACGATCGAACTGCGGCACGTCAAGCGGGTCGCCTTCGAGAACGCGAACGAGATTGGCGACCTGGTCCGCGCGATGTTCGATGCCGGCGAGTTCGACGTCTGCACCCTGTTCTATGCGCGCTTTCAGTCGGTGATCAGCCAGGTTCCGACGGCCCAGCAGCTCATTCCGGCGACCTTCGGCGAGGCGGCGAAGACCGTCCAGACCGACGCGGTCTACGAGTACGAGCCGGACGAGGGCGAGATCCTGGCCGAGCTCCTGCCGCGCAACATTTCTGTGCAGATCTTCCGTGGACTTCTGGAAAACGCAGCGTCCGAGCAGGGCGCGCGCATGTCCGCGATGGACAACGCCACGCGCAACGCCGGTGACATGATCAACAAGCTGACGCTCAGTTACAACCGTCAGCGGCAGGCTCAGATCACCAAGGAGCTGATCGAAATCATTTCGGGCGCCGAGGCGCTCTGACCGGATCGAGACGAGGATAGCAAAATGGCTGACAAAGCAGTCGGGCGCATCACGCAGGTCATCGGCGCCGTCGTCGACGTTCAGTTCGACGATCATCTGCCGGCGATTCTGAACGCCCTGGAAACCGATAACAACGGCAACCGCCTGGTTCTCGAGGTTGCTCAGCACCTCGGCGAGAACACCGTTCGTACCATCGCCATGGATGCGACCGAGGGTCTCGTTCGCGGCCAGAAGGTGATCGACACGGACGAGCCGATTTCGGTTCCGGTCGGTGCCGGCACGCTCGGCCGCATCATGAACGTCATCGGCGAGCCGGTCGACGAGGCCGGCCCGATCGTTCATGAGACGAAGCGCGGCATCCACCAGGAAGCCCCGACCTTCACCGAGCAGTCCACCGAGGCCGAGATCCTGGTGACGGGCATCAAGGTCGTCGACCTGCTCGCGCCTTACGCCAAGGGCGGCAAGATCGGCCTGTTCGGCGGCGCCGGCGTCGGCAAGACCGTTCTGATCATGGAACTCATCAACAACATCGCCAAGGCGCACGGCGGTTACTCCGTCTTCGCCGGCGTGGGAGAGCGTACCCGTGAGGGCAACGATCTCTACTGGGAGATGATCGAATCCAACGTGAACCGCGATCCCAAGGAGCACGGCGGTTCGACCGAGGGTTCCAAGTGCGCGCTGGTCTACGGCCAGATGAACGAACCCCCCGGAGCCCGTGCCCGCGTGGCGCTGACCGGTCTCACCGTCGCCGAGCATTTCCGCGACGAAGGCCAGGACGTGCTGTTCTTCGTCGACAACATCTTCCGCTTCACCCAGGCGGGTTCGGAAGTGTCGGCGCTGCTCGGCCGTATTCCTTCGGCCGTGGGCTACCAGCCGACGCTCGGCACCGACATGGGTGCGATGCAGGAACGCATCACCACCACGACCAAGGGGTCGATCACCTCGGTGCAGGCCGTGTACGTGCCGGCCGACGACCTTACCGACCCGGCGCCGGCCTCGACCTTCGCCCACCTCGACGCGACGACGGTGCTCAACCGCTCGATCGCCGAGAAGGGCATCTACCCGGCGGTGGACCCGCTCGACTCGACCTCGCGCATCCTTGATCCGCGCATCATCGGCGACGAGCACTACGAGACGGCTCGCGCCGTGCAGGCGACCCTGCAGCGCTACAAGGCGCTCCAGGACATCATCGCCATTCTCGGCATGGACGAGCTGTCGGAAGAGGACAAGCTCACCGTGGCGCGCGCCCGCAAGATCGAGCGCTTCCTGTCGCAGCCGTTCTTCGTCGCCGAGATCTTCACCGGTTCGCCGGGCAAGCTCGTCGCGCTCGAAGACACCATCAAGGGCTTCCAGGGCCTGGTGAACGGCGACTACGACCACCTGCCCGAGGCGGCCTTCTACATGGTCGGCTCGATCGACGAGGCGGTCGAGAAGGCGCAGCGTCTGGCCGCCGAAGCGGCCTAAGCACGGGAAGGATCGAGGCACGACATGGCGGGAGCATTCCAGTTCGAGCTCGTCTCTCCGGAGCGACTTCTTCTGTCCGAGGAAGTCACGATGGTGGTGGTGCCGGGCTCCGAGGGCGAGTTCGGCGTCATGGCCGGACATGCCCCGATGATGTCGACCCTGCGCCCGGGCCTTCTGCGCGTCTCGCGTGAGGGCGGTGCGGATCAGGCCTATTTCGTGCGCGGCGGTTTCGCCGAGGCGGGGCCGAAGGGGCTGACGGTGCTGGCCGAGCAGGCGACGTCGCTGAGCGATCTGAAGGCGGAGGACATCGCCAGCCAGATCCGTGATGCGGAAGAAGACCTGGCGGACGCCGGCGACGACGACGCGCGCGCCCGGTCGGCGGCCGCGCTTGCCCAGCTTCGCGAGGTCCAGGCGGCGCTCAAGCTCGCCTGACGGCCGGCAAGGCCGGCATGATCTTATGTCCAAACTTGCAGGAGGGCGCCCCGTGGCGCCCTTTTTGCGTTTCGGCTCTGACCCGTCTGCTCCTGGTCAATCTGAGAGCGGGTGGACAGGGCAGGCCGGCACCGGCAAGACTGCTCGCATGCAGGAAAGGCAGTCACGAGAGAGCGGGCGAAAAGCTCCGGCGGCGGCGACGCTACCGGAAGGATTCCGGTTGTTGCCGGGTTTCCTCGACCGGCAGGCGCAGAAAGACCTGCTTGAGGAGATCCGCGCGGTCGTCGCGGTAGCACCCCTCTTCACGCCGGCGATGCCGCGCACGGGGACGCCATTCTCCGTCCGCATGACCAATTGCGGCGCGCTCGGTTGGGTGTCGGACAGGGCCGGCTACCGCTATCAGCCCGAGCATCCGCTCACGGGAGAGCCCTGGCCGGCGATGCCGCCGCGGTTGCTGGACTTGTGGCGGCAACTGACGCCAGAGGCGCCACCGCCGGAAGCCTGCCTCGTCAATTTCTATGGACCAAAGGCCCGCATGGGCCTGCATCAGGACAGGGACGAGGCGACTTTCGAGGCGCCGGTGATCTCCGTGTCGCTCGGCGCGACGGCGCTGTTCCGCATCGGCGGCAGGAGCCGCAAGGACCCGACCCGGTCGCTGCGGCTTGCCTCCGGCGACGTGGTGGTTCTGGGAGGCGCGGCGCGGCTCGCCTATCACGGGATCGACCGGCTGCTGCCGGGGACCTCAACACTCGTGCGCGGCGATGGGCGGATCAACCTGACCCTGAGGCGGGTGACGCCGGCCTGACGGGCCTCTCGGCAGCGGGTGTCAGGTGAAGACGGCGATCGCGATCAGCGCGGCGATGACCCACAGCGCAATGCGTCCCGAGCGCGTGTGACGGGCTTCCGCGCGGCCGATTGCCTCGGCTGTGGCCGGGTCGAAGCGCAGGCCCCTCTCCGCCATGGTCTCGAGTTCGCTCGACAGCCGGCCGGCCCGCTCGGCGAGGATCGGCAGGTCGGCCGCAAGCCGGCCGAGGGCGACAAGCCCGCCGGCGGCATCCTGCAGGCGCCCCGCGGGGCCGAGGTTCCGCTCGATCCAGCCGCGCACCACCGGCTCGGCGGTCCGCCACATGTCGAGATGCGGGTCGAGCGTGCGCGCGACGCCTTCGACCACGACCATGGTCTTCTGCAGCATGATCAACTGCGTCTGGGTGCGCATGTTGAACAGTTCGGTCACTTCCAGAAGCTGGGTGAGCAGCCGGGCCATGGAGATCTCCGAGGCATCGTGCCCGTGGATCGGCTCCCCGATCGCCCGGATCGCCTGGGCGAACACGTCGACGTCCTGGTCGGAGGGAACGTAGCCGGCCTCGAAATGCACCTCCGCCACCCGGCGATAGTCGCGGGTGATGAAGCCGAACAGGATCTCGGCGAGGAACCGCCGTTCCGCCGTGCCGAGCCGGCCGGTGATGCCGAAGTCGACGGCGACAAGCTGGCCGTCCTCGTCCAGGAACAGGTTGCCCTGGTGCATGTCGGCATGGAAGAAGCCGTCGCGCACCGCATGACGCAGGAACGACTGGATCACCATGGCGCCGATAGCCGGCAGGTCGTGCCCGTCGGCGGCGATCCCCTCGATGTCGGAGAGCTTGCGGCCCGAGATCCATTCCATCGTCAGCACGGCCTTGGCCGTGCGCGTCCAGTTGACCTCCGGCACCCGGAAACCCGGATCGTCGCGGGTGTTCTCCGCCATTTCCGACAGGGCGGCGGCTTCCAGGCGGAAGTCCATTTCCAGCTCGACGGAGCGGGCCAGCGTGTCGACCACCGCGACTGGGCGCAGGCGCCGCGAGGGCGGGTGGATCCGCTCTACCAGCCGCGCCATCAGGTAATAGCTCTTCAGGTCGCGGCGGAACCGCTCGGCAACGCCGGGGCGCAGCACCTTGACCGCCACCTTGCGGCGCGTTCCGTCCCGCTCCTCGATCTCCGCAGAATGAACCTGGGCGATCGAGGCGGCGGCGACCGGCTCGTCGAAGCGGACGAACAACTCCTCGACCGGGCGTCCGAGCTGGCTTTCCACCACCCGCCGGGCTTCCTCCATGCCGAAGGACGGGATCTGGTCCTGCAGCGCGGTCAGGTCGCTGGCGATCTCGCGCCCGACCACATCGGGCCGGGTCGCCAGGAACTGGCCGAGCTTCACATAGGAGGGGCCAAGCCGGGTCAATGCGTCCGACAGGCGCTTGTCGGCCGCCTTGTCGCGTACGGAGCGCCGCTCCAGTAGGCGGACCGCGCGCAGGGCCATCCGCTGGGCGGGCGGCAGGTCGGGGAGATCGACGATGCCGAAAACGCCTTCCCGCGCCATGACGAAGCCGGCGCGGGCGAGCCGGAAGAGGGATGCGAGCGGCATGGAGGCCTCAGATCGCCCAGGCGGAATGCAGGCAGGCGATCCCGCCCGAATAGTTGCGATGGCTGACGCGCGCGAACCCGGCCTCGCGGATCATGTCGGCGAAACGCTCCTGGTTCGGGAATTTGCGGATCGATTCCACCAGATAGCGATAGGGCTCGCCGTCGCCGGTCACCATCCGGCCCATGACCGGGATCGCATTGAAGGAGAACAGGTCATAGACCTTGTCGAGGCCGGCGACATCCACCTGGCTGAACTCCAGGCACAGGAAGCGCCCGCCGCGCTTCAGCACGCGCCGCGCCTCGCTGAGTGCCTTGTCGATGCGCGGCACGTTGCGGATGCCGAAGGCGATCGTATAGGCGTCGAACGAGCGGTCGGGGAAGGGCAGGTCCTCGGCGTTGCCCTCCACAAAGCTCAGGCGATCGCCGAGCCCCGCCTTGGCGGCGCGGGCCCTGCCCACGTCCAGCATCGAGCCGTTGATGTCGCAGACGACGGCGGAGGTCGCCTTGCCGCCGCGCTCGATGATGCGCGTTGCAATGTCGCCGGTGCCGCCGGCAACGTCGAGGACGCGGAAGGCGCGGCGGTCGGCTCTGGGCGGGGCCAGCGACGACACCATCGCATCCTTCCACAGCCGGTGCAGGCCGCCCGACATCAGGTCGTTCATGAGGTCGTAGCGGTTCGCCACCTGGTGGAACACCTCGTTGACGAGGGGCTGCTTCTCGCCGCTGGCGACCTTGCGGAAGCCGAAGCTCGTCGCCATTTCCGGGCCGCTCGTCCGCCCCCGGTCGCTGTCCATGCTGGCCGCCATAGGGCTCTCCATGCGCCTGTGTTTCCGCTGATCGAGGCATGGCTTACAGCATTTTCGCGATGAGGTCACGGGTTGCGGGCGCGCCTTTCCGGCGCAGGACATTGCCGGGACGCTTGGCCCGGAGCGAAGGATTGACGCCCCGCCCATCTCCTTTATGCAAGAGGGCGAGACCGCGCGCCCGACGCAGCGCCCCCTTGCGGAGACCTCCATGCCGGAATTGCCCGAAGTCGAAACCGTACGCCGGGGCCTTTCCCCGGTCTTCGACGGTGCCATGATCCGCAAGGTGACCCTCAACCGGGCCGACCTGCGCTTCCCCCTGCCGGCCGATTTCCGCAACCGGCTCGGCGGGCAGCGGATGGTCGCGCTCGGGCGGCGGGCCAAGTATCTGCTGGGCGATCTGGAGGACGGCACCGTTCTCGTCATGCATCTGGGCATGTCCGGCTCCTTCCGCATCGAAGAGGTCGGCGAGGAGCGCTCGCAGCCCGTTGCGGCAGAGGCGTTCCACTATCCGCGCTCGGTCGACCGGGCGCATGACCACGTCATCTTCCATCTCGAGCATGGCGGTGCGGAGCGCCTGCGCGTCGTCTACAACGATCCGCGCAGGTTCGGCTTCATGAGCCTCATCGCGCGTGCCGAGGTCGAGCAGCATCCCTGGTTCGCCGCGCTCGGCCCGGAGCCGACCGGCAATGCGCTGGATGCCGAACACCTGGCGAGGGTTGCGGCGGGGCGGGCGACACCGCTCAAGGCGCTGCTGCTCGACCAGCGCGCCATTGCCGGGCTCGGCAACATCTATGTCTGCGAGGCGCTGCACCGGGCAAAGCTCAGCCCGCTGCGCAGCGCCGGAACGCTCGCCACCGCCGCCGGCGCGCCGACGGCAGGGGCAAAGCGGCTTGTCACCGCCATTCGCGAGGTCATCGCCGAGGCCATCGTCGCCGGCGGCTCGACCTTGCGCGACCACCGCCAGGCCGACGGCGAACTCGGCTATTTCCAGCATTCCTTCGCGGTCTATGGGCGCGAGGGCGAGCTGTGTCCGCGCGCCGACTGCGGCGGCACGGTCGCGCGTATCGTGCAGTCGGGACGTTCGACTTTCCATTGTCCCCACTGCCAGGGGTAGAAAGGGGCGGCGGCCGGGCCTGGTCGGAGCTCGTCTCGCCGGAAACTGCAAGGTTGCGGCGGCGGGGGCCTTCGGATACCCCTTGATCCGCGAAGGCGGCGCTGGCTGACGACGCGCCGTCCCATTTTGGGAGGTCCCATGGGATACGAGAATATTCGGGTCGAGAAGCGCGGGCGGGTCGCCCTCGTCACTTTGAACCGTCCGAAGGCGCTGAACGCCCTGAATTCCGAACTGATTGCCGAGCTCAACGCCGCATTGGCGCTGTTCGAGAGCGACGACAAGATCGGCTGCGTCGTGCTCACCGGATCGGAAAAGGCCTTCGCCGCCGGCGCCGATATCAAGGAGATGTCCTCGCTCTCCTTCGTCGAGGCCTACAAGACCGACTTCATCACCTCCTGGGACCACGTGTCGCGGTTCCGCAAGCCGATCATCGCGGCGGTGGCGGGCTACGCGCTCGGCGGCGGCTGCGAACTGGCGATGATGTGCGACTTCATCCTGGCTGCGGACAACGCCAAGTTCGGCCAGCCGGAGATCACGCTCGGCGTGATGCCCGGCGCCGGCGGCACCCAGCGCCTGACCCGCTTCGTCGGCAAGTCGAAGGCGATGGAAATGTGCCTGACCGGCCGGATGATGGATGCCGCCGAGGCGGAGCGCTCCGGCCTTGTCAGCCGGGTGGTGCCGCTCGACGAGCTGCTCGAGGAAGCCATGCGCGTGGCCGAGAAGATTGCCGGTTTCTCGCTGCCCACTGCGATGATGACCAAGGAAAGCGTCAACCGCGCCTATGAGACGACCCTTGCCGAGGGCGTGCGCTTCGAGCGTCGCGTCTTCCACTCGATGTTCGCGACGGAAGACCAGACGGAAGGCATGAATGCCTTCGTGGAGAAGCGCGCTCCCCAGTTCAAGAACATGTAGGCGGCGTCCGTCGGCCGGCGGCGCGGGAGTTCACGCGTTTTTCGTGACTTTCGCGTTGACGGCGGGCGGGCGGCCGCCTATAACGCGGTCGACCGGTGGTGGCCCGTTCCGCCGCCGCTTTCGTTTGATCCAGATGGCTTCGACGCCCTGGCCCGAACGAGTCGGATTGTTCACGTAACGCATCAGGACAGAATATGGCCAACACCCCTTCGGCCAAGAAGGCGGCGCGCAAGATCGAGCGTCGCACGGCCACCAACAAGGCCCGCCGCAGCCGGGTGCGCACTTACCTGCGCAAGGTTGAGGAGGCGATTGCCTCTGGCGACAAGGCCGCAGCGAGCGATGCCCTCAAGGCAGCCCAGCCCGAGATCATGCGGGCGGTGTCCAAGGGCGTCTACCACCGCAACACGGTGTCGCGGAAGATTTCCCGCCTGAGCTCCCGCATCAAGGTCCTCGGCGCCTGAGCGTTGCGATCATCGCGGAAGAGTTGGAACCCGGCCTTTTGGTCGGGTTTTTCTTTTGCCGGCATCGACTTTCGTCTCCCTTCCCGCCTAAGCAAGCCGGGCGATTCGAATGCGTTTCGCGGCTTTTGACCTGTCACAAAAACCTTTTCTTAATCAGTGTCTTAAGATCATGTTGGGTGTGGCCTTCGTCGGTGTCCGCGGTTTCCCGTCTGTCAAGATTGAGGGCGTGAATTTTTTTTTCCTGCACAGCAAAATGGTGTGAAAGGCTCGGCCGGATCGAAAACGCTTTGAGTCAAAACGCCTTCCAAATGGCGCCTCGCCGTCATCCGCAGGTGCGGGCGTGACCCTGACCCTCGGGGGCGCCGAATTGCCGGGCGAGACTGTTGCGGGGCCTGTGGGGGCTGTGTATGGTCTTGGTTATCGGGCGCTCGCCCGGGCAAAATCGCAAAACAAAAAAGACAGGGGCCTCTAGGAGAGCAATGTTATATTTGTGCAAAAAATATACATTGGGCGAAAGCCGCGCGTTCTCTTGGAAGAGTTCCAAAAGTTCTCCGGTCAAGCGGCGTCTTCTACTGAAGTCGTAGATCGGAAAGACAGTCTCCCCCGCATGATCCAGTCGTTTTTGACTTGCTGGCCCGTCCGGCAAGACAGGATTTCTGTGTCTTGCGGCACGCCGTTTGCGGAGACGGCGGGAGGCGTTGGTGCGGGTGTCGCGACAGGTGTGGTTTGTCTGCGACGGTTGCGCCCAGGGAAGCTCGAGACTGGAAAGAGGGCTTGACGATGACTGCGCAATCCATTTTCTGTGCCGCTCCAGCGTGGCGCCCTTCGAGGGGTGCCACGACCTGATCCATTCATGGGGCGTCGATTGCGAAAGCGTCGGACGGTCCTCTCGCATCCAGCGACCCTCTCCTTGCCGGGGCGATCCATCGCCCGCATGACCCGCAGGAGGTTGAGGCAACGGGAAGCCCCAAGGGGCAGACGAGATTTTCAGCCGGGCGGGCAGCGCTCACCCGGTGAGGCTATCTGTCGCTTTCGCGACACCTGGCGGGCCGGGGACGGCTCGCGACAAGACCGCGCCGAAACGGCGAAAAACACAACAAGTGCAACGGGTTCTGCGGCGGCGGAGCACCTCGTTGACCATTTGGAGGCGATCACGATGAACTTGCAGGAACTGCCGGCATCAGAGACCGCGGGCATTGATCACTGGACGCGCGTCAAGAAGCGGCTGCGGGCCGAGCTCGGAGAGGATGTCTTCACCAGTTGGTTCGCTCGGGTCGATCTGGAGGATCATTCCGACGGCACCGTTCGCCTCTCCGTGCCGACCCGGTTCCTCAAGCAGTGGATCCAGTCCCACTATCGCGAGCGGTTGATGGGTCTTTGGAAGCACGAATGCGATGACGTGCATCGCATCGAGCTGACGGTTCGCGGTGCGGTGCGGGCGCGTCCCGCCGTGGCCGGTCTGGCGCGGACGGCGCCGGTCGCCCCGCGCGCCGCCCAGCAGATCAAGCTGGTCGAGGGGGCCGGCGCGTCCAGGCCGGACACGGCGCCGGGCGGCGTGGCGCGGCCTGTCGCCGCGACCTCGCGCGAGGGCGGCGAGGGCCTGGAAGGCGCCTCGCTCGACCCGAAATACACGTTCGAGTCCTTCGTCGAGGGCGAGTCCAACGCACTGGCGCTGGCCGCCGCGCGTCAGGTTGCCACAGCGGCCTCGGTGACCTTCAACCCGCTCTACATCCATGCCTCGGTCGGCCTCGGCAAGACGCACCTGATGCAGGCGGTCGCCTCGGCGGCGCAGGCGTCCGGGCGCCGGGTGCTGTACCTCACGGCCGAGCATTTCATGTATCGCTTCGTGTCGGCGTTGAAGGCTCAGTCCGCGCTCGCCTTCAAGGACACGCTGCGCACCATCGACCTGCTGCTGATCGACGACATGCAGTTCCTGCATGGCAAGCAGGTCCAGCAGGAATTCTGCCACACGCTGAACGCGCTGATCGACGGCGCCCGCCAGGTCGTAGTCGCTGCCGACCGGCCGCCGGCGGATCTCGAGACCCTCGACGACCGTATGCGTTCGCGCCTGGCCGGCGGTCTCGTCGTTGCCATTTCCGAACCCGATTTCGGTCTGCGCCGCGCCATTTTGAGCAACCGCATCGACGCGGTGCGCCGCTCGCATGCAAGCTTCACCGTGCCGGAAGCGGTGCTCGACTACGTTGCCCGCCACGTCGGCAATTCAGGCCGCGACCTGGAAGGCGCGCTCAACCGCCTGATCGCTCACAACCAGCTCACCAACCAGCCGGTGACGCAGGAGATGGCCGAGGCGACCTTGCGCGATCTCGTTCGCAATGCCGAGCCGCGCCGGGTCAAGATCGAGGATATCCAGCGCATCGTCTCCAAGCACTACAACGTGTCGAAGGCCGATCTGCTGTCGGCGCGCCGCACCCGCACCATCGTCCGGCCGCGCCAGATCGCCATGTACCTCTCCAAGGTCCTGACCCCGCGCTCTCTCCCGGAGATCGGCCGCCGCTTCGGCAATCGTGACCACACAACCGTGCTGCACGCGGTGCGCAAGATCGAGGACCTTGCACGCTCCGACAATTCGCTGGCGCAGGAGCTCGACCTCCTGAAGCGCATGCTGGACGCCTGACGCGTTTCACACGGCATCGTGGGCGGCATCTCGGCGGGGCGGCCGCCCGACATTTTGTCCTCGGCCTGTGTTTCGGGCCTAAAATGAGGCTAAGGCCGAGGGACGGATGGCGCCGGCGTCGGGCGCGCCAGGGAAGTCTCGCCGACACTTGCTTTTCGCAGCGCGAAGGGGCAGTGTCGACGCCCGTTTGACCGTCGCGGTTCCCACGATTTTTGATAATGGACGATACAATGAAAGTGACCCTCGAGCGGACCGATCTCCTGAAGTCCCTGACCCATGTTCATCGTGTCGTCGAGCGCCGCAACACCATCCCGATCCTGTCCAACGTGCTGCTGCGCGCCGATGGCGGACAGTTGCTGCTGAAGGCGACCGATCTGGATCTGGAGATCTCGGAGAAGGTTGCCGCGCTGGTCGAGCAGCCCGGCGCGACCACCGTTCCGGCGCACATGATCTACGACATCGTCCGCAAGCTGCCCGAGGGCGCGCAGGTGGCGCTGGAGACCTCGTCGGACAATGCGACGCTGGAGATCCGGGCCGGGCGCTCGCGGTTCGCGCTGCAGATGCTGCCGGAAACCGATTTCCCCGACATCACCGCCGGGGAGTTCTCCCATCGCTTCACGCTCGCCTCGCGCGATCTGCGCACGTTGATCGATGCGACGCAGTTCGCGATCTCCACCGAGGAGACGCGCTACTATCTGAACGGCATCTATCTGCATGCGGTGACGGCCGAGGCGGGCGAGCGCCTGCGCGCGGTCGCGACCGACGGCCACCGTCTGGCGCGCGCGGAAATCCCCGCGCCGGCCGGAAGCAGCGGCATGCCCGGCATCATCGTGCCGCGCAAGACCGTCGGCGAGATCCAGAAGCTGCTGGAAGCCCCCGACGCTGAGGCTGCCATCGAGATCTCCGAGACCAAGATCCGCATCACCACCGGCGACGTGATCCTGACTTCGAAGCTGATCGACGGCACCTTCCCGGACTACGGCCGGGTGATCCCGCAGAACAACGACAAGGAACTGCTGGTCGAACGCGACGAGTTCAAGGCCGCCGTCGACCGCGTCTCCACCATTTCCTCCGAGCGCGGCCGCGCCGTGAAGCTGGCGATCTCGGAAGGGCGGATGATCCTGACGGTGGTCAATCCGGACAGCGGCTCGGCGACCGAGGAACTGGCCATCGACTATGACAGCGATCCGCTGGAGATCGGCTTCAACTCGCGCTACCTGCTGGAGATCACCGGCCAGTTGCGCGGCGACACCGCCTGCTTCCGCCTCGCCGATGCCGGTGCGCCGACCCTGATCCAGGACAAGGGCGCGGAAGACGCGCTCTATGTCCTGATGCCGATGCGCGTCTAGGCGGGTACAGCCGGGGCGGCCGCGGGCCGTCTGCGCCCTTGCCGGGACCTGCAGGCGCTGCGCAGGCAAGGGACCCGAAGCCACGCGACCCGTATGGAGGCCGGATGGGCGAGCCGGTCCAGGTTGCCCTCAGCAGCCTGACACTCACCGATTTCAGGAATTACGAGCAGGCGAGCGTCGCATTCGGCGCCCGCCTGGTGGCGCTGGTCGGTGACAACGGCTCGGGCAAGACCAACCTGCTGGAGGCGGTGTCGCTGCTCACGGCCGGACGCGGGCTGCGCCGGGCCCAGCTCGACGAGCTCCACCGCCAGGGCGCGCAGGGAAGCTGGAGCGTTGCCGCCCGTCTCACCGGCCCCGACGGCGAGACCCGCATCGGCGTCGGCCACGCGCCGGGCGAGACCGGCCGACGCATCCGCATCGACGGCACCGACGCCCGCTCCTCCGACCAGTTGCTCGATCATCTGCGCGTGCTCTGGCTGCTGCCGGCGATGGACGGGCTGTTCACCGGCCCGGCCGGCGACCGCCGCCGCTTTCTCGACCGGCTGGTGCTGGCGATCGACCCCGGCCACGGCCGCCGTGTCGCCGATCTGGAAAAGACCCTGCGCGCCCGCAACCGGCTGCTGGAGGAGGGCGGCTCGGCCGCCTTTCTCGACGCGGTGGAGGCGCAGCTCGCCCCGCTTGCCGTGGCTGTCGGCTTTGCCCGGCGCGAGACGGTTGCCCTGCTGCAGGCCCGCATCCACCAGCAGGCGGATCTCGGCCTGCCGTTTCCGCTGGCCGGCGTCGAGCTGGCCGGCGACTTCGAGCGCGACTGCGAGGGGCTTGCCGCATATGACATCGAGGACCGTTACCGCGACCAGCTCGGCGAGGCGCGCCTGCGCGACCGCGCCGCCGGACGGACCCTTTACGGCCCGCATCGCAGCGATCTCGCCGTCCGCCTCCTTGCCAAGGACATGCCGGCGGCGCTCGCCTCGACCGGCGAGCAGAAGGCGCTGCTGATCGGCCTCATCCTCGCCCATGCGGAAGTGACCTCGCAGACCGCCGGCATGACCCCGGTGCTGCTGCTCGACGAAGTCGCCGCGCATCTCGATCCCGGCCGGCGCAAGGCGCTGTTCTCGCGGCTGGCGGACCTCGGACTGCAGGTGCTGATGACGGGAACCGACAGCCAGCTCTTCGTCGACCTGCCGGAGGGCAGCCAGATTCTGAAGGTCGCACATTCGACCATTTCGCCTTATATGGAAGGGTGAACGGCTCTCCCGGCCCCTCCTGGCCCCCCTGCAAGGCGGCTTTCGCAAGGCCGGCCTCCCAAGGATCGAGTTTTACATGGATGTTTCCGCGCTGCTCGTCTTCGCCGCGGCCCTGTTCGTCGCGGCCGTCATTCCCGGTCCCGGTATTGCCGCCATCGTCGCGCGCGTGTTGTCGCGCGGCCGCGAGGGCGCGTTCGCCTTCTGCTTCGGCATCGCCCTCGGCGACGTGATCTGGCTGGGCTTCGCCGTCGCCGGTCTGGCGGTGCTGGCCAAGAGCTTCGGCACGGTGTTCCTGCTGGTCAAATATGCCGGCGCGCTCTATCTGGCCTATCTGGCATGGAAGATGTGGACCGCACCCGCCGATGGCGGCCTTGCGGCGGTCGGTCCGGTGCGCAAGGAACGCCCGTTCGCGCTGGCGATGGGTGGGCTGGCGGTGACCATGGGCAATCCCAAGGTGATGGTCTTCTATCTGGCGCTGCTGCCCAACATCATCGCGCTGGAGACGGTGACCATGCTCGGCTATGCGGAGCTGTCGCTGGTCACTTTCGCGGTGCTGGCGGTGGTGCTTGGCGGCTACTGTCTGCTGGCCGAGCGGGCAAGGCGGATGCTGGCCAGCCCGCGCGCGCTGAAACTTCTCAACAGGGTCGCCGGCTCGGTAATGGCGGGGGCAGCGGTGGCGGTGGCCACACGCTGAGCACGGCACGCCGACGGGCACCGATAACGCATTGACTTGGAACGGGAAAACCGATGCCTGCCGAGGCCCCTCCGCCAGCGGACGGTGAGGGGGGTATCGCGGCGGTCGCCAAGCGGTGGCCGGCGGCCGGAAAGCCGGGCGACAGCCGGTTGAACCCCTGTTGCAAGGCCGTATAACTGAACGACACACAAGATCCAGCGAGCGTTTGATTCGAATGAGCGATACCCCGACGGGCAGCGAAAGCGAACCGCAGGTCAGCAACGGCGCCGAGGAATACGGCGCGGACTCGATCAAGGTCCTCAAGGGCCTCGATGCGGTGCGCAAGCGTCCCGGCATGTATATCGGCGACACCGACGACGGCTCCGGCCTTCATCACATGGTCTACGAGGTGGTCGACAACGCCATCGACGAGGCGCTGGCCGGCCATGCCGACCGGGTGACGGTGACGCTGAACGCCGACGGTTCGGTGACCGTGACCGACAACGGCCGCGGCATTCCGACCGACCTGCACTCCGAGGAGGGCGTCTCCGCCGCCGAGGTCATCATGACCCAGTTGCATGCCGGCGGTAAGTTCGACCAGAACTCCTACAAGGTGTCGGGCGGCCTGCACGGCGTCGGCGTTTCCGTGGTGAATGCCCTGTCGACCTGGCTCGACCTGCGCATCTGGCGCAGCGGCAACGAGCACCGCATGCGCTTCCGCAATGGCGAGGCCGAGGCGCCGCTGGCCGTCGTCGGCCCAGCGGACGGGCGCAAGGGGACGGAAGTCACCTTCCTGCCGTCGCCGGACACCTTCACCCGCATCGAGTTCGATTTCGCCACGCTGGAACACCGGCTGCGCGAACTGGCCTTCCTGAATTCGGGCGTCCGCATTCTCCTGACCGACCGGCGCGGCGTCGAGGAGAAGGCCGTCGAGCTGTTCTACGAGGGCGGCCTGGAGGCTTTCGTGCGCTATCTCGACCGGGCCAAGCACCCGCTCATCGAGGCGCCGATCGTCATGCGCACCGAGAAGGACGGCGTCACGGTCGAAGCGGCGATGTGGTGGAACGACAGCTACCACGAGCAGGTGCTGTGCTTCACCAACAACATCCCGCAGCGCGACGGCGGCACGCATCTGGCCGGATTCCGCGGCGCGCTGACCCGGCAGATGACTGGCTATGCCGACCAGTCGGGCCTCCTCAAGAAGGAAAAGGTCTCGCTGACCGGCGACGATTGCCGCGAGGGGCTGACCTGCGTGCTCTCGGTCAAGGTGCCGGACCCGAAATTCTCGTCCCAGACCAAGGACAAGCTGGTCTCCTCCGAGGTCCGTCCGGTCGTCGAGAACGCCATCAACGGGGCGCTGGCCGAATGGCTGGAGGAAAATCCGGCCCCGGCCCGCGTGCTGGTCTCCAAGATCGTCGAGGCCGCGTCGGCCCGCGAGGCGGCGCGCAAGGCGCGCGAACTGACCCGGCGCAAGGGCGCGCTGGATGTCGCCTCGCTGCCGGGCAAGCTCGCCGACTGCCAGGAGCGCGACCCGGCCAAGGCCGAACTCTTCCTGGTGGAGGGCGATTCGGCCGGCGGCTCGGCCAAGCAGGGCCGCAGCCGCGAGAATCAGGCGATCCTGCCGCTGCGCGGCAAGATCCTCAACGTGGAGCGGGCGCGCTTTGACAAGATGCTGTCGTCCAACGAGATCGGCACGCTGATCACCGCGCTCGGCACCGGCATCGGCAAGGAAGAATTCAACCTGGCCAAACTGCGTTACCACAAGATTATCATCATGACGGACGCAGATGTCGACGGCGCCCATATCCGCACGCTGCTGCTGACGTTCTTCTTCCGGCAGATGCCGGAGCTGATCGAGAACGGCCACATCTATATCGCCCAGCCACCGCTCTACAAGGTCAAGCGCGGGAATTCCGAGCAGTACCTGAAGGACCAGGAGGCGCTGGAAAACTACCTGATCGACACCGGCCTGGAAGACTGCACGCTGACCCTGGCCAGCGGCGAAGTGCGCAGCGGACACGACCTGCGCGACGTGGTCGAGAAGGCGCGCACGGTCGCCGGTATCCTCGACGGGCTGCATTCGCGCTACGACCGCGACGTGGTCGAGCAGGCGGCGATCGCCGGCGCGCTGAACCCGGACGTGCATCACGATCCGGTCCGCTCGGTGGAGGCGGCGGCCTATATCGCCCGCCGGCTGGACATCCTCGCCGACGAGTTCGAGCGCGGCTGGGAAGGCAAGGTGCTCGACAACGGCGATCTGGTGTTCGAGCGCACGGTGCGCGGCGTCAAGGAAGCGGCGACGATTGATGCCGCCCTGCTCGGCTCGGCCGATGCCCGCAAACTGGACGCCCGCACCCAGCACCTGCAGGAGATCTATATCAAGGCGGCGACGCTGGCCCGCAAGGGCAGTGACACGGCGATCCGCGGGCCGCGCGCCCTGCTCGACGCGGTGTTCGCACAAGGACGCAAGGGCATCGCCATGCAGCGCTACAAGGGTCTCGGCGAAATGAACGCCGAACAGCTCTGGGAGACCACGCTCGACCCGAACGTGCGCTCGCTGCTGCAGGTGAAGGTACGCGAGGCGGACGCCGCCGACGACATCTTCACCAAGCTGATGGGCGATGATGTCGATCCGAGGCGCACCTTCATCCAGGAGAACGCCCTCGCGGTCGCCAATCTGGACGTCTGACCACCGCCGGCCCGCCCGCCGGAGTGGTTGCTGCGCGAAAGCCGGATGCCGGAATCGCGCAGCAAGCAATCGGACGCGGCGGAAAACGCCGGAAAGCGGGATTCTCCCTTTGACAAAGCGGGCCGCCCCCCCTATACGAGGCGGCCAAGACATTCCTCAAAAACAAGCTGCAAGCACCCTATGCCGACAATCAACCAGTTGGTTCGCCTGAACCGTAAGCCGACCGTCAAGAAGTCCAAGACCCCCGCGCTGGGCGGTAACCCGCAGAAGCGCGCGGTTTGCACCCGCGTCTACACCACGACGCCGCGCAAGCCGAACTCGGCTCTTCGTAAGGTCGCGCGTGTTCGCATGACCAATGGCAATGAAGTCACCGCCTACATTCCGGGCGAGGGCCACAACCTGCAGGAGCACTCCGTGGTGCTCGTGCGCGGCGGCGGCCCGAACGACCTTCCGGGCGTGCGCTACCGCGTGATCCGCGGCGTGCTCGACACCCAGGGCGTCAAGGACCGCAAGAAGCGCCGGTCGCTCTACGGCTCCAAGCGCCCGAAGTAAGTTTCCGGCCGGGTTGTCCCCGGCAGGGTTTGTCTTCGCAAGGCCTTCCGGGCATCCGTCCGGGAGGCCTTGTTGCTTTTGCGCCCAGCCGGTCGCGGCCATGGCGGCGGACGGGGACAGGTGGCGGACGGGGAACCGGCTCCCGGCGGGGGTATCCGGGGCACCGCAGATGCGGTTTCAAGGCCCTGAGGCGGGGACAAGTGGCGCCAAGGCCAACGGAAAAAGCGCCCTCCGATTTCTCGATGGGCGCTATCTTGTTGAAATATAGAGATATTTTTTGAGACGATTTTGCAAAATTTTGCGAGATTTTGCGTTTGGCGTCTCAAATCGCGCTGTTTTCGATCATCTCCGCCGCGACCGGCCCGGCCGGCGAGGCGCGTGCCGGATCAGGCGGCGATGCGGCGCTGTGCCCGGAAGGCGATCGGCGCGCTCTCGCGATTGCGGCGACGCTCCTCGGCCGAGATATAGACCAAGGCGTGATGCTCGCTGCAATAGGAGACGCCGGCCTCGACGCGGTTGCGGCAGGGGAAGGTGTAGTTGCCGCCGGTGCCCTCGGCCCACTTGCACTGGCCGGCACGCGGCAAACGGAGTTCGTTCATCGGTCTGATCCTTCAAGCTGCGACGCCTGGCGCTGCGAAGCGCGATCCGCGGGTCTTGCCGGGGTATCGGTGTCAGGAGCGCCGACCTTGCGGCCGCGGCGTCAAAAAAGCCGGGCGCTCGAGGCCCGGCGTCGATCTGATGACTGTAATATAGGTGTCATATTGCCAAAGGCCAAACGCGTCCCCGGCATGGGAGCCATGCCTTTATTGCAGTGCAGCGATGTGGTTAACGCCGAGCCGCCAGTTGGGTGCCGGAATGGGTGCCGGAATAGGCGCCGGGACGGCGACGCGATCACCGGCCGGCGGGCAGGGGGGGCGGCGCCAGGTGCGGGCCTCTCGTCCCGGCCCCTCCTGGCCTCTCCTCCCCGGCCTCTCGTTCCGGCTTCTCGTCCCGGCCTGGCGCGCGCGCCTAGCGCTCGCGCTCCTCGCGCAGGTTGGTGACCACCCGGCGGTTCTGCGCCTTGCATTCCTCCGCCGGACAGTCGCGCACCTTGCGGTCGGTGCCGTAGCCCTTGGCCCACAGCCGGTTCGGCGAAACGCCCTTGCCAACCAGATAGGCCATCACCGCATTGGCCCGGCGCGTCGACAGGGTGCCGTTGTCGCCGGGGCTGCCCGGATCGTCGGAAAAGCCCTGGATCTTGGCGTACCAGTGCCGGTTGGCGGTCAGCCAGTCGGCCTGCTTGTCGAGCGTCATGCGCGCGGTCTCGTCGATCTCCGCAGAGCCGGGCGCGAAATAGGTGCGCCGGCCGACATTGAGCATGAAGGCCTCTTCGCTGCCCGGCTCCATGTTGGCGAAGCCGAGCACCGGCGCATTGGTGATGTCCGGCGAGGCGACGTTCTCCACCGTGTTGCAGGCAGCCAGCAGGCCGCAGGCGGCCAGCACGGCAAGGAGACGGACGGTCGGCGCCGGCCCCGGCAGGGAGCGGGCGGCGAGGGGTGTCGCGGATGAGGTCACGTGCGCTCCTGGTCCTGCGGGGTGCCGGCGCCCAGATGTTCGAGAACCGACACGCGGGTTCCGACCGGGCAGCGCTGGTAGAGGTCGATGATGTCCTCCGGGAACATGCGGATGCAGCCCGACGACACGTTGCTGCCGATGCTCCAAGGCTCCAGCGTGCCGTGCAGCCGGTAGCCGGTGTCGGCGCCGCTGTCGTGATGCAGGTAGAGCGCGCGCGGCCCCAGGGGGTTGCTCGGCGCGCCGCCCTCCACCATCTGCGGCAGGTCGGGCTGGCGCTGGCGCATCTCCGGCGGCGGCACCCAGCGCGGCCACAGCGCCTTGCGCCGGACCTGGGCGCGGCCGAACCACTGGAAGCCCTCGCGGCCGACGCCGACGCCGTAGCGCAGCGCCGTGTTGTTCTCCCAGATCCAGTAGAGATAATGATTGCGCGTGTCGACGACGACAGTGCCGGGCGATTCGGGCGAGAAATACTTGACCATCTGCCGGCGCCATTGCGGCTTGATCACCGAGAAATTGGTGCGCCGGAAGCTGAAGCCGTTGTCCGCTTCGGCCCCGTCGAACCATTTCGAGGACGCGATCGCCGGCATCGGCAGCGAGATGTTCGCCGCCAGCGCGCCCGCACCGACGAGCAGCGCCCTCCGGGTCATGGATATCCGGCTCACGGATATCGGGCTCATGGACAGCGTGGTCCTGGATACCGTCATGCCGTCTCCTCCTCTGACGGGCAGCCGTTCCCCTCCCGCCCTCGCCAGCAGTCGCGAGCGCGGAACGGCCCTATTACTGTCCATCAGGGAGAAAACGTCAATCCTTTGAAGTTTTTCAGTTCGGTGACGCCGATGGCGACGGGGCTTCGCCAACCTCCGCTCCGGCCGCCGCCAGCGCCTCGCGGGTGTCGAGGTCGAGCCGCGCGGCCTCGCCGATCTCCACCTCGCGCAGCGCCGCGGCGTGCTGGCCGATCAGATGGCGGGCGCCGGTGTCGCCCTCCAGCCGCGCCAGCGCGTCGAAATGGCCGCGGTCCCACAGCACCGGATTGCCGCGCTTGCCGCCGGAAGTGGCGAGCACCAGGGTGACGCCCTCGTCCGGACGATAGGCCGTGATCAGTCGGTCGAGCACGGCCGCCGTGACGCCCGGCATGTCGGCGAGCAGGATCATCGCCGCGTCCGCGTCCGGCCTGAGCGCCTTGATGCCGGTGCGGATCGACGCGGCCATGCCCTCCGCATGGTCCGGATTGTGCGCCAGCGCGACGTCGAGCCCCTCAAGCGCCGCCTCGACCTCGGGCGCCATGTGGCCGGTCACCACGGTGAGGCGGGACAGCCCGCTTGCCAGCGCGGCCCTGGCGGCGATGCGCACCAGCGGCTCGCCGCCGATCCGCGCCAGCAGCTTGTTGACGCCGCCGGCCCGGCGCGACTGGCCGGCGGCGAGCAGGATGCCCTCGACCCGGCGTCGGCGCGGGTCCGCCGCCTGTGCCACCTCGCGCGGCATTTCGCGCGGTTGCGGCCGGGTGCCGATCTCCATCAACAGCCCGCCGACGCCCAGGCCGGTGATCTCCTGGCGCGTGACGGGCAGGTCCGCCATCAGCCGGTCGAGCACCCAGTCGAAGCCGTTTTCCTTGGGGCTGCGGGCGCAGCCCGGCGCGCCGAGCACCGGCACGCCGCCGACCTCGCCGACCAGCAGCAGGTTGCCCGGATCGACCGGCATGCCGAAATGGGTGATCGTGCCGCCGGCGCGTTCGATCGCGGACGGGATGACGTCGTCCCGGTCGACAATGGCCGAGGCGCCGAACACCAGCACCAGTTCCGCCCCGTCCGCGATCTGCGCCGCGATCGCCTCCGCCACCGCCTCCGTGTCGTGGGCGACGCGCGTCTCGCCCGCGAGCTGCGCCCCGTAGACGGCAAGGCGGCTCTCGGTGATCCGCCGGGTCTTGTCGAGGGTGGCGGGCTTGAGATGGGCGAGCTGCGTCGCCACCAGCGCGACGGGCCGCGCGCGGAACGGGGCGAGACGCACCGCCCCGCGCACGGTGTCGCAGGCGGCCTCCACATCGGCGCGCGGCGCGGCGAAGGGGATGATCTTGGCAGTCGCCACCATTCGTCCCCGGGTGACGCGGGCGAAGGCCGGCAGGGTCGCCAGGGTGATCGCCGGATCGATGCGGTTGGTCCGGTCGATCGCGTCCTTGTCGACCACCAGGACCCCGTCGGCATCCGCATGGAAATTGACCCGGCCGGTGAACGGCGGCTCCAGCGTCAGGCCGCCGCCGGACGCGGCCTTCGCGATGCGGTGCGCCGCCTCGTCCTCGTGGCAGTCGTCCGGGCCGAGCCGGGCGGCGATGACCTCCGTGATCCCGGCCTTGAGGATCCGCGCGATGTCGTCGGCGGTGAGCCGGTGCCCCTTCTTCAGCGCACCGTCGGCAAGCCGCAGCGTGTGGGCGAGCAGGGCACCCTCCGCGTCCCTCGTGGCAAGCGGGCCGAACTTCACGGCCGGCCTCCTTCTCCCTTGAGCTCGGGACCCTTGCGCAGCGCGGCGATGATATTGGCGAGCACGGCGACGGCGATCTCGGCCGGCGAGGCGGCACCGATATCGGCGCCGATCGGTGCGTCGATGGCCTCGAAAGCGGCCGGCGTCACCCCGGCCTCCTGCAGCCGCTCGCGGCGCTTGCCATGGGTCTTGCGGCTGCCGAGCGCGCCGACATAGAAGCAGCCGGCCGACAGCGCCGCAGTGAGCGGCACGTCGTCGATCTTCGGGTCGTGGGTCAGGGCGGCGAGCGCGGTATAGGGATCGAGCGAGAGCTGCTCCAGCACGTCGGACGGCCATTCGGCGAGCAGCGTGCCGTCCGGAAACCGCTCGGACGTTGCAAAGGCGGTGCGCGGGTCGATGACGGTCACGTCGAAGCCGGCGATCCGCGCCATCGGCACGAGAGCCTGGCTGATATGGACGGCGCCGATCAGCACGATGCGCGGCGGCGGCACGCTGACGGTCAGAAACGCCTGGCCGCCGCCTTCAAGCGCGATCAGGCCGGACTTGCCGGAGCGGAGCCTTGCGCGCAGTTCCGCCGCCAGCGGATCGGCGTCCGCGATATCGCTTGGGGCGACGAGGCGCTGGGCGCCGCTGCCGATCTCGGTGACGAGGATCGCCGGCTTGCGGCCGCTGCGGGCGGCGTTGAACCGGGCGAGGAGCTGAAGGTCCATGGGCGGGGTCCTGGCGGGGTTGGTGTCTGGCTCTGCCGAAGTCTGGCCTGTCTGAAGTCTGGCTGTCTGAAGTCTGGCTGTCTGGAATCTGGCGACCGGATCGCCGGAGACTGCGCCGGACGGGCACGGCGGAGGCGGGTGCCGACGGTTCAGGCCGGCTGCGCCACCGGCTCGACATAGACGCGGATGCGGCCGCCGCAGGACAGGCCGACGCGCCAGGCGGTCTCGTCGGCGACGCCGAATTCCAGCATGGCGGGCCTGCCGGTCTCGATCACCTCGGCGGCCTCGGCGACGACCGCCCCCTCGACGCAGCCGCCGGACACGGAGCCTTCGAAATTCCCCTCCGCATCGATGACCAGATGCGCCCCGACCGGGCGCGGCGCCGAGCCCCAGGTCTCGATCACGGTGGCAAGGGCGACCCTGCGGCCCTCGCGCGTCCAGCTTTCGGCCAGCGCCAGCGGATCGGCGTCCGCCCGGATTGCATCCTGCTGCATGTCCGTCTCCTTGGTTGCCCCGAATATAGGCTCACCCCGGCGCGCTGCACAGGCGTCCTGTTGCTGGCCTTTGGTCGGAAGGGGATCGCCTCTTCTTCGTCGTCGCGCACAGCGTGCCAGCGCGGATGCGGGACCCATTGGCACCTTTGGCGGGTGTTTTTGCTGCACCCCCCTCTCCGGCGTCTTCCCGGACGAGGCCGAAGGCCGAAGATCCGGGACCGGAGAGCCACAGCGGGTGCGGGTTTGGCCCGGAGCGCTCCGGCAACGCCCTCGGCTCGCCGGTCCCGGGTCGCGCTGCGCTTGCCCGGGAAGACGAAGGAGAGGCGGAGCAACGTCGGCGGGTGAGGGAAGGCAGTGCCACTTTCTCACGGTGTCGTCCCGGTTTCGGCAAAGCCGAAGACCGGGAACCAGTAACCACGGGGGTCGCGGCCCTTGCCGTTGCGCGCCACCGGAAGGCCGGGGGCTGCTGCCGGCGCACACCCACCCGCCCCAGCGGATACTGGACGCCTGCCTGCGCAGGCGTGACAGCCGTGGAGGTGGCGATGCGCTCCCGTCCCACCCCTGCTGAAGATGCCAATGGCTCCCGGCTCTGCGCTGCGCGCGGCCGGGATGACCCTCGAGAGGGGGGCACGGCCTTGCATCCCCTCTGCCGTCACCCCGGCCGCAGGCGAAGCCGGAGAGCCGGGGCCTATTGGTTGCCAGAGCGTTGGCGGCGACGCGGCGAACCGTCGTCTGGCCAGTCCTCGCGCAGCCTCTCCTTGCGTCTTCCCGGGCGAGCATCGCGAGACCCGGGACCGGCGAGCCGGGGGCGTATGAGGTGCGCTCCGGAACCATCCCACCGCCGCTGTGCCTCCCCGGTTCCGGGTCGCGGCTGCGCCTTGCCCGGAATGACGAACGGGAAGGGCGGTGCAAGGAGGGGAGAGGGCTGCCCTAGCTCCCCGCACGGGCAGCCCGCAACGAAAAAGGGCGCCGCGAGGCTGCGGCGCCCTTCAGTCAGTCAGCGGTGCGGCGCGGGGTGTCCGGTCGCAGCGCGGAAGGCCGGTCCGCTGCGGCGTTACTCGGCCGCGGCGCGGAAGGACGGGGCGGCGGCGAGGATCGCGCCGTCGACATGGCTTTCGAACTTGGCGAAGTTGCTGACGAACATGTCCACCAGCTTGGCGGCCTGCGCGTCATAGGCATCCTTGTCGGCCCAGGTCGAGCGCGGGTCGAGGATCGCCGCGTCGACGCCCGGCACCTCGACCGGAACGGCGAAGCCGAAATTCGCGTCGGTGCGGAAGGCGACATCGCGCAGCGACCCGTCCAGCGCGGCGGTGAGCAGCGTGCGGGTGGCGCGGATCGGCATGCGATGGCCGGTGCCATAGGCGCCGCCCGT
This sequence comes from Stappia sp. TSB10P1A, assembly GCF_900185725.1. GTDB lineage: Bacteria > Pseudomonadota > Alphaproteobacteria > Rhizobiales > Stappiaceae > Stappia. The sequence goes on from NZ_FYAU01000029.1 coordinate 249,481, forward strand.
CCAGCCGGTGTTGACCAGCCAGCAGTCGACCTGATGCGCGGCGATCAGCGAGCGCAGCAGGTTGCCGTATTCCGAGGGATGGCGCGACATGAACGGGGCGCCGAAACAGGTGGAGAAGGTCGCCTGCGGCTCCGTCACGCCCTTTTCGGTGCCGGCGACCTTGGCCGTGTAGCCCGACAGGAAGTGATACATCGCCTGGGCCGGGGTCAGCCGGGCGATCGGCGGCAGCACGCCGAAGGCATCCGCCGTCAGCATGATGATGTTCTTGGGATGCGGCGCGCGCCCCGTCGGGCTGGCATTGGAGATGAAGTGGATCGGATAGGCGCAGCGGGTGTTCTCGGTCTTCGAGCCGTCGTCGAAGTCGGGCACCCGGGTCTGCGGATCGAGCACCACATTCTCCAGCACGGTGCCGAAGCGCTGGGTGGTGGCGTAGATCTCCGGCTCCGCCTCGGCCGACAGCTTGATCGTCTTGGCGTAGCAGCCGCCCTCGAAGTTGAAGACGCCGTCCGGTCCCCAGCCGTGCTCGTCGTCGCCGATCAGCGTGCGCGAGGGGTCGGCGGAAAGGGTGGTCTTGCCGGTGCCGGACAGGCCGAAGAACACCGCCGTGTCGCCCTCATCGCCGACATTGGCCGAGCAGTGCATCGGCATCACCCGGCTGGCCGGCAGCAGGAAGTTCAGCATCGAGAAGACCGACTTCTTCATCTCGCCGGCATAGGAGGTGCCGCCGATCAGGACGATGCGGTTGGTGAAGTCGCAGGCGATCACGGTCTCGGTGCGGCAGCCGTGGCGCGCGGGATCGGCGCGGAAGCTCGGCAGGTCGATGATCGTCATTTCGGGCGCGAAATCGGCGAGTTCGGACGGCTCAGGGCGGATCAGCAGGTTGCGGATGAACAGGGAATGCCAGGCATATTCGGTGAAGACGCGGACCTTGATCCGGTGAACCGGGTCGGCGCCGCCGAAAAGGTCCTGGGCGTAGAGCGACATGCCCCTGGCATGGGCGGCCATGTCGGCATGGAGCGCGGCGAACTGCTCGGGGCTCATGGCGCTGGAATTGTCCCACCACACGGTGTCGCGGGTGGTGTCGTCGAGAACGATGAACTTGTCCTTCGGCGAGCGGCCGGTATGGACGCCGGTGTCGGCGACGAGGGCGCCGCCCTCGGCAAGCACCGCCTCGTTGCGGCCAAGGGCGTGCTCGTAAAGCGCAGGCGCCGTGAGGTTGCGATAAAGTCCGCCGAGCTCCTTCAAGCCGCACATGCCCGCGTCTTTCGAAGACAGCTCTACGCCCTGATCCGCCATGTTCCCGAAATCCCTGTATCGTGTTGGTTCGCCCGGCCCGCCAAGGGGCCGCTGATACTGCCGGTCGCCGCGCGTTCGCTCCTGTCGCGAGGTCGCAATATGACTCCGGTAGCGTTGACCCGCCGGCGGCCCTGTGCCGGCGCACGGAACGGCCGTCGACCTGTTTTTCAGGTCCGGCCCTGCTTTTCTTTTTCGCTTTTGGCAGTGCGAACCTAGTGGATGGCCCTGAAATCAACAAGCGCAACGAAGGTGGCAAGCTTGCGGCTAAATCGATTTAATTCCCCGTTTCTGCGAATATAATTATTTTTTAAGGAAAAATAATACGCGCTCCGGCGCACTGGGCCGTGGAATACTCGTTTCATATCAGATCATTCGCGGATCATCCGTTCAAAGCCATGGATTTTCGCGGGGGAGAAGCCTCGAATTGGGGGGGAAGAATCGGGGGCTCGCGGCGAGGCATCCGCGGCGGCGATGACCGGCGCGGAGGTTTCGGCTATGGTCGCGGGCCCGATTGCCACCCGCCGCCTCCCTGTTCAGGCCCAGATGTCCACACCACGCAGGTCCACTCCCGCCCCGACGGGGCATCATCTCCGCGCCACCGCGGCGCTGGCGCTGCCGATCATCGTCTCGCGCGCGGCGCTGGTGGTGATGTTCACCGTCGACACGGTGATGGCGGGCCGGGCGAGCGCCGCCGACCTTGCCCATTTCGGCCTCGGCGTCGCGCCGCAGCTTACCTTGATGATGATCGCCGTCGGTGCGCTGCAGGCGACCGCGGTGCTGGCGGCGCAGGCGCTCGGCGCGGGCGATGCCCCGCGCGCCGGCGCGGTGCTGCGCGCCTCGCTCGCCCATGCGCTGGCGCTGGGTCTCTTCTGTCTCGTCCTGTCGCTGCTGGCCGAGCCGTTCTTCCGGGCGACCGGGCAGGACGCGGACCTTGCCGCAGGCGCGGCGCGCGTCTCGCTCGCCTTCGGCTTCGGCATGCCGGGCATCCTCATTTTCGTCGCCTGCAACCTGTTCATGGAAGCGACGGGGCGGCCGAAGACCGGCATGGCGATCATGCTCGCCGCCAACCTCGTCAACGTGCCGCTGAACGCGCTCTTCGGCTATGGCTGGGGCGGGCTGTTCGCCCCCGGCGGGGCGGAAGGCATCATGCTGGCGAGCACCATTGCGCGCACCCTTGCCGGGGCGACCATCCTCGCCATCCTGCTGCGGCAGGCGGGGCGCGACGACAGGTTCCGCATCCTGCCGCGCCGCCGGGCCGGGCCTGCGCTGCTCGGCCTGTGGAGCGATCCGGACGCGCGCCTGCTGCGCCGGCTCGGCCTGCCGATGGGCCTTGCCCAGGGCGCGGAAAGCGCCGCCTTCGCCACCGTGGTGATGATGGCCGGCTGGCTCGGCACCGCCCAGCTTGCCGCCTATCAGACGACGATGAGCCTCGTCACGCTGACCTTCATGATGGCCATCGGCACCGGCGGGGCGACGGCGATCCTGGTCGGCCGCGCCTTCGGCGAGGGCGATGCGGCCAATGCCGGGCGCGCCGGCTGGGCCGGCATCGCGCTCGGCGCGCTGTGGCCGCTGCCGGTCGCCCTGCTGTTCCTGGTCTCGCCGGAGACGGCGGCGCGGGTGGTGACCAGCGACCCGCTGACCGTCGAGGCCGCCGCGCAGGCGCTGTTCGTCGCCGGCTTCATGCTGTCGCTCGATGCGTCGATGGCGGTGGCGATGGGCGCGCTGCGCGGCCTTGGCGACGTGTGGTGGCCGACCCTGTGGCAGACCGGCGCCTTCTGGCTGGTGGCGGTGCCGGCCGCCTATCTGATGGCGATCGGGCTGGAGGTCGGCGCGGGCGGGCTGATCGGCGGGCTGATCGCCGGGATCGTGGTGTCCTTCACCGGCCTTGCCCTGCGCTTCGCGCGCCAGAGCGCACGGGGCCGGCCGGAGCCGGCGCCGCAGGCGTGATGGCGGCTGGCGGGCCCCGTCCGGCCTCGCCATAATTTATGCGCATTTGCACCGCCAAGGCTGGTAAACCAAGACGAGCGAACAAGAAGAACGGGTTCAGGGCTTTCGACCATGCCGACGATCGCACTCGTAGACGACGACCGCAACATCCTGACCTCGGTCTCCATTGCGCTGGAGAGCGAAGGCTACAGGGTCCATACCTATACGGACGGCTCCTCGGCCCTCGACCGGCTGATCACCGATCCGCCGGATCTTGCCATCTTCGACATCAAGATGCCGCGCATGGACGGCATGGAGCTGCTGCGCCGGCTGCGCCAGAAGTCGGACCTGCCGGTGATCTTCCTGACCAGCAAGGACGACGAGATCGACGAGCTGTTCGGCCTGAAGATGGGCGCCGACGACTTCATCCGCAAACCGTTCTCCCAGCGCCTGCTGGTCGAGCGCGTCAAGGCGGTGCTGCGCCGCGTGCAGCCGCGCGATCCCTCGACCAGCAAGCCGGAAAGCGACAAGCTGCTGGAACGCGGCGACCTGGTCATGGATCAGGAGCGCCACACCTCGATGTGGAAGGGCCAGCCGGTGACGCTGACGGTCACCGAATTCCTGATCCTCTACGCGCTGGCGCATCGTCCGGGCGTGGTCAAGAGCCGCAACGCGCTGATGGACGCGGCCTATGACGATCAGGTCTATGTGGACGACCGGACCATCGATAGCCATATCAAGCGCCTGCGGAAGAAGTTCAAGCTGGTCGACGACAGCTTCGACATGATCGAGACGCTGTACGGCGTCGGCTACCGCTTCCGCGAGGGCTGAGGCGCAAGCGCCTCAAAGGCGCGCCGTGAAAACGCGCCTTGAAGACGCGCTTGAAGAAACGTGGCCGGGAGCTCCCGGCCGGGGAAGGTGAATGGCGATCGAGGTGGACACGGGCGGGCAGGCGCATCGCGAGGCCGACCCGCGGCCGGCGTCCCCGGCACGGGCCGGGGACGGGCCGACGGCTGGGCGCGGCGAGACGGCCCCGCGCCGGCTCCGCCGCCGCATCCTGTCGCGGATCGGCGGCGCCCTGTCCCCTTACCTGACCTCCTCGCTGACCCGCCGCATCCTGGTGCTCAACCTTGCCGGCCTGTGCGCGCTGGTCGGCGGCATCCTCTATCTCAACCAGTTCCGCGCCGGACTGATCGACGCCCGCGTCCAGAGCCTGCTGACCCAGGGCGAGATCATCGCCGGCGCCATCGCCGCCTCGGCCACCGTCGAGACCGACGGGCTGATGGTCGATCCCGAGCAACTGCTGCAGCTCCAGGCCGGCGAGAGCGTCTCGCCGACCGATGCCTCGCGGCTGACCGACTTCCCGATCAACCCGGAACGGGTTGCCCCGGTGCTGCGCCGGCTGATCTCGCCGACGCGCACGCGGGCGCGGATCTACGATCCCGAGGGCATCCTGATCCTCGATTCCCGGCATCTTTACGCCCGCGGCCAGATCCTGCGCTTCGACCTGCCGCCGCCGACCGCCGAGGAACCCGGCATCTGGGACCAGATCTGGGCCGACGTGAAACTGTGGTTCCGCCGCGGCGACCTGCCGCTCTACGAGGAGATCGGCGCGGGCAACGGCCGCGCCTATCCGGAAGTGGAGGCCGCGCTCGCCGGCTCGCCCGCCAGCGTCGTGCGGGTGTCCTCGCGCGGTGAGCTGATCGTCTCGGTGGCGGTGCCGGTGCAGCGCTTCCGCGCGGTGCTGGGCTCGCTGCTGCTGTCGACGCAAGGCGGCGACATCGACGCCATCGTGCGGGCCGAGCGCATCGGCATCGTCCGCGTCTTCCTCGTCGCCGCGACGGTGACGATGGTGCTGTCGATCCTGCTGGCCGGCACCATTGCCGGCCCGGTGCGCCGGCTGGCGGCGGCGGCCGAGCGGGTGCGCCGCGGCATCAAGTCGCGCGAGGAGATCCCGCAGTTTTCCGAGCGGCGCGACGAGATCGGCCATCTGGCGCGGGCCCTGCGCGACATGACCAACGCGCTCTACAACCGGATGGATGCGATCGAGACCTTCGCCGCCGACGTCGCCCACGAGCTGAAGAACCCGCTGACCTCGCTGCGCAGCGCGGTCGAGACGCTGCCGCTGGCCAAGCAGCCGCAGGCGCGCGCCCGGCTGATGGAGGTGATCCAGCACGACGTGCGCCGGCTCGACCGGCTGATCACTGACATTTCCGATGCCTCGCGGCTGGACGCGGAACTCGCGCGCGCCGACGCCGAACCCATCGACATCTCGACGCTGCTGCTCGGCGTCTGCGACCTTGCCAACGAGCGCGCGGCAAGCGGCGAGGCGCCGGTGGCGGTGCAGATCGCCCCCTCGCGGCGCGACCACCCCTACCGGGTGCTCGGCCATGACAGCCGCCTCGGCCAGGTGATCAACAACCTGATCGACAATGCCCGCTCGTTCTCGCCGCCGGGCGGCAGCGTGCGCATCGCCGCCAACCGCACCGCCGACATGGTCGAGATCACGGTGGACGATGACGGGCCGGGCGTGCGCCCGGAGCTGCGCGAGCGCATCTTCGAGCGCTTCTACACGGATCGTCCCGAATCCGAGGGCTTCGGCAACAATTCCGGCCTCGGCCTGTCGATCTCGCGGCAGATCGTCGAGGCGCATCGCGGCACCATCACCGTGTCGAACCGCGAGACGACGGACGCCAAGACCGGCGAGACCCGCGTCGAGGGCGCCCGCTTCACCGTGCGCCTGCCGGCCGAAAGCCGGGGATGAGCGGCGAGACGGTGCATGCGTCCTGCATCCTGGTCGGCAGCGCCGGTATCCTGATCCGTGGCCGCTCGGGCGCCGGCAAGTCGCGGCTCGGCGAGCGGATCCTCAGCGAGGCGCGCCTGCGCGGCCGGCTGGCGCTGGCGGTCGCCGACGACCGGGTGGCGCTCAGCGTCCGCTCGGACCGGCTGATCGCCACCTGTCCCCCCGCCCTTGCCGGCCTGTGGGAGCGGCGCGGGGAGGGCATTGTCGCCCTCGCCTTCGAGCCGCGCGCGGTGGTGCGGCTGGTGGTCGATCTGGTGCCGGAGGCGGAGCTGGAGCGGATGCCGGAGCCGGAGGCGATGCGCGTGCAACTGTGCGGGGTCCCGCTTGCGCGCCTTGCCGTGCCCTGCGGCCGCGAGGGGGCTTCGGCCCTGCATGTGCTGGCGGTGCTGGCGGGAGCGGCCAGTGAGCGACAGGTGAGCAGCCAGTGAGCGACAGGTGAGCGGCGCGGGGCGGAAAGGCGGGGGGAGCTGGCGAAAAAGGCGGCGGCGCCGCCGATTTTTCTTGCACTGCAGCGTTCCCTTGCCGACATTGGGCGCCCGGCATCGAACGACCGGGAACTGGGGGCCTCGATGCATGGCAGGTGGCGCGACCGGACAATCCGGGACCGTGCCGGGCGCCGTGCACAGGCCGCCGCGGACGAACACGCGACGGCAAACGACGGGCAAATGACGGACAGGGCATGATCGGACTCGTACTCGTTACGCACGGACGATTGGCAGTGGAATTCAAGTCTGCGCTGGAGCATGTCGTCGGTCCGCAGGAGCGGATCGAGACGATCTGCATCGGCCCGGACGACGACATGGAGCAGCGTCGGCAGGACATCCTTGCCGCCGTTGCGAGCGTCAATGACGGAGCCGGCGTCGTGCTGCTGACCGACATGTTCGGCGGCACGCCGTCGAACCTCGCGATCTCGGTGATGGACGGCACCAATATCGAGGTGATCGCCGGCGTCAACCTGCCCATGCTGATCAAGCTGGCGAGCCTGCGCGGCGAGACCCCCATCGCCGTGGCGGTCGACGAAGCGCGCAAGGCCGGCCAGAAATACATCTCCGTCGCCAGCCAGGTGCTGTCGGGCCAGGGATGAGGGGTCAGGGGTGACGGGGACGGGATGACGGACACGATGCAAGCTGTCGGACTCGTCCGCGACCTGATGATCGTCAATCGCCGGGGCCTGCATGCCCGCGCCTCCGCCAAGCTGGTGAAGCTGGTCGAGACGTTCGAGGCGCAGGTGATCGTGATGAAGGACGGCCAGACGGTCGGCGGCACGTCCATCATGGGACTGATGATGCTGGCGGCCAGCCCCGGCTGCTCGATCCGCGTTTCCGTGAGCGGGGCCGAGGCGGAGGCGGCGCTTGCCGCCATCGCCGAACTGGTCGAAAGCGGCTTCGGCGAAACCGACTGAGCCGCGCTGCCGGAGCCCTCGCCGGACGCGGCCGCTGGCCGGAAGGGCGGGGCCTGTTCAGGGCCGGAGAGGCGGGACCCATTGGCCCCCTCGGCGAGGTTGAGGCGGGACGCATCGCCACCTTCCACGGCTGTCACGCCTGCGCAGGCAGGCGTCCAGTATCCGCTGGGGTAGGCGGGCGTGCGAAGGCAGCACCCTCCAGCGTTCCGGCGGCAGCGCTGAGGCCTCACTGCAACCGTTCGGGGTTACTGGTTCCCGGTCTTCGGCTTCGCCGAAACCGGGACGACATCCTATGGGTGAGGCGACCGGCGGAGGGTCGTTTCCGTTATCCCGCCACCGTCGCCCACCCTCGGACCTCACCTCGGGCGCGCGCTAGCGCGACCCGGGGGCCATTGGCTGCCAGAGCGGTGGCGAAAACACGCTCGTCCCTCCCGCGTCCTTCTGCCCAATCGCGTCTTGCCACGTCTTGCCACGTCTTCCCGGACGCACCACCCTTCCCCGCGTCCTCCCGGACGGCGCGCAGCGCCGAGCCGGGATCGGCGAGCCGAGGGCCTGTCCGGCGTGCTTCCGGATGTCCCCACAACCGCCGTGCCTCCCCGGTTCCGGCTCGGTGCTCGTCCGGCCGGGCGGGCGGCGGAGAGGGACCGGAGCCGAGCGCCAGGCCGCCGGATTTGCGAATGAAGCGGACATAAAGAAATCTTTATATCCTTATTGCTTTGTGCTGGTTTCCGGCCTATAAAACCGGCGTCCGCCGGATGCTCGCGTCCGGCGCAAGCCGTTATCTGCGCCGAACCCCGGACGAGGGTCCGGATGACACGGCGCCAGACAGGACCGGGACGCGCCCGGAAGGCCAGCGGACGGCCACAGGCGCCGCGTCGCGCGACGGCCGTCTGCGGGCAGGCGAATGCAGGTTCAAACAGCGACTGCGTCCAGCACGGCCGCAGTTTTCAACACAGTGAGCGGACGAGACCGATGACCACCGCAACCGACTACTACGTCAAGGACATCTCCCTGGCCGACTACGGCCGCAAGGAGATCGACATCGCCGAGACCGAGATGCCGGGCCTGATGGCCTGCCGCGAGGAGTTCGGCGAGAAGAAGCCGCTCAAGGGCGCGCGCATCGCCGGCTCGCTGCACATGACCATCCAGACCGCCGTGCTGATCGAGACGCTGGTGGCGCTCGGCGCCGAGGTCCGCTGGGCCTCCTGCAACATCTTCTCGACCCAGGACCACGCCGCCGCCGCGATCGCCGCCGCCGGCATCCCGGTCTTCGCCGAGAAGGGCGAGACCCTCGAGGAATACTGGGACTATTGCGACCGGATCTTCTTCTTCCCCGAAGGCACGGCCAACATGATCCTCGATGATGGCGGCGACGCCACCATGTATATCCTGCTCGGCGCCCGCGCCGAGGCCGGCGAGGACGTGCTCTCCAATCCCGGCTCGGAGGAGGAGAAGATCCTCTTCGCCCAGATCCGCAAGCGCATGGCGGCGAGCCCCGGCTGGTTCACCAGGCAGCGCGACGAGATCCGCGGCGTCTCCGAGGAGACGACGACGGGCGTCAACCGCCTGTACCAGCTCAAGGCCAAGGGCCTGCTGCCGTTCCCGGCGATCAATGTCAACGACAGCGTCACCAAGTCGAAGTTCGACAACAAGTATGGCTGCAAGGAAAGCCTCGTCGACGGCATCCGTCGTGGCACCGACGTGATGATGGCCGGCAAGACCGCCGTCGTCTGCGGCTATGGCGACGTCGGCAAGGGCTCGGCCGCCAGCCTTCGCGGCGCCGGCGCCCGCGTCAAGGTGACCGAGGTCGACCCGATCTGCGCCCTGCAGGCGGCGATGGACGGCTTCGAGGTCGTCACCCTGGAGACCGCCGCCCCGAGCGCCGACATCGTCATCACCACCACCGGCAACAAGGATGTGGTGACGCTCGACCACATGCGCTCGCTGAAGGACATGGCGATCGTCGGCAATATCGGCCACTTCGACAATGAGATCCAGGTTGAGGCGCTGCGCAACTACAAGTGGATCAACATCAAGCCGCAGGTCGACATGATCGAGTTCCCGGACGGCAAGCGGATGATCCTGCTGTCGGAAGGCCGCCTGCTGAACCTCGGCAATGCCACCGGCCATCCGAGCTTCGTGATGTCGGCCAGCTTCACCAACCAGGTGCTGGCGCAGATCGAGCTGTGGACCCGTCCGGATGCCTACGACAAGGACGTCTATGTCCTGCCGAAGCATCTCGACGAGCGCGTCGCCCGCCTGCACCTTGCCAAGCTCGGCGTCGAACTGACCGAACTGACCCCGGCGCAGGCCGACTATATCGGCGTGAAGACCACCGGCCCCTACAAGCCGGAACACTACCGCTACTGATCGATCCCGCCGGTTTCCGGCGCAACCGGCAGGCACGGGGCCTGCCGGGCGGGGACGAACCCTTGAACGAGTGCGGAAACGGGGGCTGTGGATGACACGGCCCCCGTTTACTTTTCGGTAACGCACCCTTCTGCGCGATTCGCGTTTGCGTTATGGTCTTTGCGAATCAGGTGCTTCGTGAGGCAGAACTGGCGTGACGGCCCGTTGGCGGCGGCCTGAAGCGGGTGGCCCGAAGCGGGCGACCTGAAACGGATGACCTGAAACGGGCGACCCGATGCGGGCGCTGCGATGCGGGCGACCCGATACGGGCGACAGGGGAACGAGCGGATGCCGGCGGACGGCTGGGAACATGGGCGCGACCGCGCCGCATGGCGGGACATGAGTCGCAAGGCGCGGCTGGGTCTGTCGACCGCGCCGCTGGCCCTCGTCGCCTCCACCGGCCTGTGCCTTGCCCAGGACGCCGCTGCCACAACGCATCCGCTGCTGTCCGGCTCCTTCACCCCTGAAAAAGTGGTGTGGATCGCCGCGATCGGCGGTGCCGTCGCCTTCGCGGTGACCGCCGCCGTCACCCTGATCCGCAACATGCGGGCCAATTCCGGAACGCTCAGCAGCGCCACCCAGACCAGCGCCCGGCTGGTCGCCCGGCTCGACCGGCTGGAAAGCCTGATCGCCTCCGACGACCAGCGCATCGTCATGTGGCAGCCGGGCGAGGACGAGCCCTTCGTCGCCGGCATGCTGGACGAGAGCTCCGGCGTGCCGCGCTCGCCCGCCAAGCTTCTCGCCTTCGGCTCCTGGCTGGAGGCGCGCGCCGCGGCCGCGCTCGACCAGGCGGTCGACCGGTTGCGCCAGCATGGCGAATCCTTCCGCATGACCCTGCCGACCCGGTCCGGCGGCATGGTCGAGATCTGCGGCCGCCTCGCCGCCAGCGCACCGGTGCTGCGGCTGCGCGACCTGACCGGCGAGCGCCGGTCGCAGGCCGTGATGGCCGAGCGCAACGGCTCCATGACCCGCGAGCTGCAGACCCTGCGGGCGCTGCTCGACGGCATATCCTCGCCCGCCTGGCTGCGCGACGAGGAGGGGGCGCTGGTCTGGGTCAATGCCGCCTATGCGCGGGCGGTGGAAACCGACAGCGGGGCGGCGGCGATCGAGGCCAGGGTCGAATTCCTCGACGCCAAGGGCCGCGGCCAGATCGAGCGCGGCCGCGACGAGAGCGGCCAGGCGCGCGCCCGCCTGCCGGCGGTGGCGGCCGGCGCCCGGCGGATCTTCGACGTCACCCAGATCTCGGTGGAGACCGGCTCCGGCGGCCTTGCCATCGATGTCAGCGAGTTGGAGAACGTGCGCCAGGAACTCGGCCGCACCATCGACTTCCACGCTCGCACGCTCGACCAGCTCGCCACCGCCGTCGCGATCTTCGGCGCCGACCGGCGGCTGCAGTTCTACAACGCCGCCTTCCGCGCCCTGTGGGACCTCGACGCCAGTTTCCTGGAAAGCAATCCGACGGACGCGGCCCTGCTCGACGCCCTGCGCGCTGCGCGCAAGCTGCCCGAGCAGGCCGACTATCGCGGCTGGCGCAACAAGCTGCTGGAGACCTATACCTCGCTCGACGCGCGCGAGTTCTGGTGGCACCTGCCGGACGGACGCACCCTGCGCGTGATCGCCAACCCGCATCCGCAGGGCGGCGTCACCTATATCTACGAGAACGTCACCGAGCGGCTGGAGCTGGAAAGCCGCTACAACTCGCTGATCCGCGTTCAGGGCGAGACGCTGGACAACCTGTCCGAGGCGGTGGCGGTGTTCGGCTCCGACGGGCGGCTGCGGCTGTGGAACCCGGCCTTTGAGACCATGTGGGACCTGGCCGACGAGCGGCTCGGCGACAGTCCGCACATCACCCGCGTCGTCGACATGGAGATGCTGGAGGAGGACGAGGCGGCGACCTGGCGCCAGCTCGTGACGGCGGTGACCAGCCTTGCCGACAACCGCGAGCCGGTGTCGGACCGGCTGGAGCGCGAGAGCGGCGAGGCGATCGACTATGCCACCGTGCCGCTGCCCGACGGCGGCACGCTGGTGACCTTCGTCAATGTGACGGACTCGGTCAATGTCGAGCGCGCCCTGCTCGACAAGAACGAGGCGCTGGAACAGGCCGACCAGCTCAAGAACGCCTTCATCCAGCACGTCTCCTACGAATTGCGCTCGCCGCTGACCAACATCATCGGCTTCGCCCAGCTTCTCTCCGACCCGAAATTCGGCCCGCTGACCGACAAGCAGGGGGAGTATGTCGACTACATCCTCTCCTCCTCCTCGGCGCTGCTGGCGATCATCAACGACATTCTCGACCTTGCCACCATCGATGCCGGCATCATGGAGCTCGACATTTCCTCGGTCGACGTCGCAAGGACCGTGCAGGCGGCGGTGGAGGGGCTGAAGGACCGGCTGGCCGACAGCGGCATCGCGCTGAAGCTGACCATCGCCGACGATGTCGGGGTGATCCAGGCCGACGAGCGGCGCCTGCGCCAGGTGCTGTTCAACCTGATCTCCAACGCGCTGCGCTTCTCCGATGTCGGCGGCACCATCGACGTCGCCTGCCTGCGCACGGCCAGCGCCATCGAGTTCCATGTCCGCGACCATGGCTGCGGCATCCCCGAGGACATGCTCGACCAGGTCTTCGCCCGCTTCGTCGGCCGCGATGCCGGCCAGCGCCGCCGCGGCGCCGGGCTGGGCCTGTCCATCGTCAAGAGCTTCGTCGAGCTGCATGGCGGCACGGTCTCCATCGAGTCGGAAGAGGGGGTCGGCACTTATGTCGTCTGCCGATTTCCCTTCGCTCCCGATGCCCTTCAGCACGCCGCCGAGTGACCGGCCCGCCGCATGAGCGACACCGGTCCCGTATCGTCCCGCCGGCAGGCGGAGCCCGACCCCGGCGCGATCGCCCTGTCCTGCGGCGATGAGGCGGCGACCCGCCGCCTCGCCGAGGACATCGCCATGCTGCTTGCCCCCGGCGACTGCCTGTGCCTCGTCGGCGATCTCGGCGCCGGCAAGTCGACCTTCGCACGGGCCCTGCTGCGGACGCTCGCCGACGATCCCGCGCTGGAGGTGCCGAGCCCGACCTTCACCCTGGTCCAGACCTATCCGCTGACCGCCCTGCCGGTCGCGCATTTCGACCTCTACCGGCTGGAGGATGAGGAGGAACTGGACGAACTCGGCCTCGACGAGGTGCTGGAGACCGGCGCCGCGCTGATCGAATGGCCGGAGCGGGCGGCCGCGCGCCTGCCGGGAAACCGGCTCATCTTGCGCATCGCCGCCGGCGACACGCCGCAGGCGCGCGCGATCACCCTGCTGCCGCCGAACGAGGCCTGGCGCGCGCGGCTGGAGCGCACGCTGGCGATCCGCCGGCTGATCGAGGCGAGCGGGCTTGCCGGCGCCAGCCGAAGGCGCTTTGCGGCGGATGCCTCGGCCCGCCGCTTCGAGACGGTGCAGGCGGGGGCGGATCGCGCGGTGCTGATCGATTCGGCGCCGCTGCCGCCGCAGCCGGTGCTGCGCGACGGGTTGAGCTATCGCCAGCTCGTGCACCTCGCCGACGGGGTCGATGCGGTGGTCGCCGTCACCGAGGCCTTGCGCGCGCGCGGCCTGCGCGCACCGCGCACTCTCGGTGCGGATCTTTCGGCCGGGCTGGTGCTGCAGGAGGATCTCGGTCGCGGCAGCGTCGTCGAGGCCGGGCGGCCGGTGGCGGAGCGCTATCTCGCCGCCGCCGAGCTGCTGGCAAGGCTCCATGGCGCGCCGCCGCAGGCGGATCTGCCGCTGCCCGAGAGCTGCGGCGGCGGCAGCTACCGGCTGCCGCGCTTCGACCCGCGGGCGATGCGGGTCGAGGCCGGACTGTTCCTCCAATGGTATCTGCCGCATATGGGGGAGACGGTGTCCGATGCCCTGGAAGAGACCTTCGCGGCCTGCTGGGCGCCGCTGTTCGAGCGCGCGTCGCGGGACCGCAACTGGGTGCTGCGCGACTACCACTCGCCCAACCTGATCTGGCGCGAGGACGGCGAGGGCACCGACCGCCTCGGCCTTGTCGACACCCAGGACGCGATGATCGGCCCGGCCGCCTATGACGTTGCCTCGCTGGCGATGGACGCGCGCGTCGATGTGCCGGCGGAGCTGGAGCAGCAACTCGTCGCGCACTATCTCGCCCGGCGGCACGAGACCTTTCCCGGTTTCGACGAGGCGGCCTTCCGCCGCGACTACGCCATCATGGGCGCGCAGCGGGCGACCAAGATCCTCGGCATCTTCACCCGGCTCGCCGTGCGGGATCGAAAGCCCGGCTACCTTGTGCATCTGCCGCGCGTGCGCGAGTATCTCACCCGCTGCCTGCGCCATCCCGAGCTTGCCGAACTGGCCGGCTGGTTCGACGGCCGCCTCGGCGAGACCGGCTGAGCGGGCCGGGCCCCGAGGCGGCGCGGAGCATCCAATCCAACGGCCAATCAACGGAAAGAGGCGGACTTGCAGGCAGATACGGATATCGGGGCGAGGAAACAGGCGGACGTTCGAGGCCCGAAGCGGGCCATCGTGCTGTCGGCCGGCATGGGCAAGCGCATGCGCCCGATCACCGCGACGACGCCCAAGCCGCTGATCTCCGTCGCCGGGCGGGCGCTGCTCGACCGGGCCTTCGACAAGCTGGTGGTCGCCGGCGTCGAGACCGTCGTCGTCAACGTGCATTACCTTGCCGATCTCGTTGAAGTGCATGCCCTGCGCTGGCAGGGACCGCCCGACGTGCTGATCTCCGACGAGCGTGCCGAGCTGCTGGAAACCGGCGGCGGTGTCGTCAAGGCGCTGCCGCTGCTCGGCGAGGAGCCGTTCTACCTGCTCAATTCCGACAGCACCTGGATCGAGGGCGTGAGGCCCAATCTGGAGCATCTGGCAAGGCACTTCGACCCGCAGAAGATGGACGCCCTGCTGCTCTTGTCCGGTCTCGTCACCGCCGTCGGCTATGACGGCAAGGGCGACTTCGTGATGGATGGGGACGGACGCCTGGCGCGGCGGGCAGAGCGCGAGGTCGCGCCCTTCGCCTATGTCGGCGGGGCGATCCTGCATCCGCGCCTGTTCGACGGCGCGCCGGCCGGGGCCTTTTCGCTCAACCGCCTGTTCGACGCGGCGATCGAGCGCGGCACCCTGTTCGGCGTGCTGATGGAGGGGATCTGGCTGCATGTCGGCACGCCGGAGGCGATCGATGCCGCCGAGCGCGCCATCCGCGACAGCGCCGCCTGACGGCGTGCGGTCCGACGGCGGAAGGGGAGGCGGAGACTGATGACAAGCCAGGCAAGGCCGCGTGTCCATACGATCCCGCCCTCCGCGCCCTTCCTGCGGACCCTGGTCGATGCCCTGTTCGACGGGCGGCTGGTGCCGGGCTTCGACCCGGCCGCCGACCCGCTGGCGCTGGCCGACCTGACGCTTTACCTGCCGACCCGCCGCGCCGCCCGCGCCATCGCCCCGCTGATCCGCGGGAAGCTGGGCGGGGCGCCGGTGCTGCTGCCGGCGATCCGCCCGCTCGGCGATGTCGAGGAGGACCTGCACCTGTTGCAGGTCGAGGCCTGGGCCGACGGCTTGCCGCCGGCGCTGCCCGAGATGGAGCGGCGCTTCGCCATGACCCGGCTGGTGCAGGCCTGGGAGGGGGCGCTGCGCCGCGAGGTGCTGGGCCTGCCGCCCGGCGCGGTGCTGCGCGCGCCCGCCTCCGCCGCCGATGCCGCGTGGCTGGCCGGCGACCTGCTGGCCCTGATGGACGAGATGGCGACGGAGGAGATCCCCTGGACCGGGCTCGCCGGCCTGGTGCCGGAGGACCATGCCCGCTACTGGCAGATCACCCTGGACTTCCTGAAGATCGCCATGGAGCACTGGCCGGCCTATCTGGCAAGCCGGGAGGCGAGCGACCCGAAGGCGCGGCGCTCGATGCTGCTGCGGCGCGAGGCGGAGCGGCTGCGCCAGGCCCCGCCGCGCGGGCCGGTGATCGCCGCCGGCGCCACCGGCTCGATCCCGGCGATTGCCGACCTTCTCGCCGTCATCGCCGGGCTGGAGCGCGGTGCCGTGGTGCTGCCCGGCTTCGATGCGGCGATGGACGAGGACAGTTGGCGGGCGATCCTGGGGGGCGAGGGCGTTTCGGGGAGCCCCAGCCATCCGCAATACGGCATGGCGCGGCTCGCCGGCGCGCTGAAGATCTCGCGCGGCGAGGTGGTGCCGCTGGCACTAGGCGCGAGCGAAGCCCTGCGGCTGCGCGACCGGCTGGTCGCGGAGGCCTTGCGGCCGGCCGAGACGACGGATGTCTGGCCGAGGGTCGTTGCCGAGGTTCCGGAAGAGGCGCGGGCTGGCGCCTTCGCCGATGTGGCGCTGATGGCGGCGCGCAACGAGGCGGAGGAGGCGCTGGCTGTTGCCACCGCCCTGCGCGCGGCTGTCGAGGAGGGCAAGACGGCGGCGCTGGTGACGCCGGACAGGACGCTGGCCCGCCGGGTCGCCGTCGAACTGTCGCGCTGGGGCCTGCAGCCGGACGACAGCGCCGGCCGGCCGCTCGACCAGACCGCGCCCGGCGTGCTCGCCCGCCTCGCCGCCCGGCTGGCGCTGGACGGGCTGGAGCCGGTGGCGCTGCTCGCCCTGCTGAAACACCCGCTGACGCGGCTTGGTTTGCCGTCTAACAAGATCCGTGCCGCGGCGCGCGCGCTGGAGCGCGCGGTGCTGCGCGGGCCGCGCGCCAGGGCCGGCACCGGCGGCCTGCGCGAGGCGGTCGCCGCCGCGCGCCGGCTGGCGACCGAAGGCGAGACCCCGCCGCGGCTGCCCCGCTGGCAGAAGCTGCATGAGGACGACTGGGACGATGTCGCCGACCTCGTCGATAGGTTGGCGCAGGCGCTGGTTCCGCTGGAGCGCCATGCGGAGACGCGCGAACCGGTCGACGTGGTGCAGCTTGCCGCCGATCACGAGGCGGTGCTGGTGCGGCTGGCCTGCGACGAGGAGGGCCGTTCCGACGAGCTCTATGCCGGCGAGGCCGGCGAGGGGCTCGCCGCCGCCTTTGCCGGGATGATCGCCGCCGGTCCCGCCGGCCTCGCGGCGCCCGCCGCCGACTGGCCGGACATGTTCATCGCCCTCGTCTCCGGCATCAATGTCCGCCGCCGCCTGCCGGGCGATCCGCGCATCGCCATCTTCGGCCCGATGGAGGCGCGGCTGCAGGATTTCGACCTGCTGGTGCTGGGGGCGCTCAACGAGGGCAACTGGCCGCAGGCGACGCGCAACGACCCCTGGCTCAACCGGCCGATGAAGGGCGGGCTCGGCCTCGACCCGCCGGAGCGGCGCATCGGCGCGGCCGCCCATGATTTCTCGCAGGCGCTGGGCGCAAGACAGGTCATCCTGTCGCGGGCCGAGCGCTCTGGCGGCGCGCCGGCCGTCGCCTCGCGCTGGCTGCTGCGGCTGACGACGCTGCTGGGCCACGGCGTCACCGCCGCGATGCAGGCGCGGGGGCAGGCCCTGCTGGCGCTCGCCGCCCATCTCGACCGGGCCGAGGCGGGAGTTGCGCCGATCGCGCGGCCGGAACCGGCGCCGCCCGTTGCCGCCCGCCCGCGCCGGATCTCGGTGACCGAGGTGGAACTGCTGATCCGCGATCCGTATGCGCTCTATGCCCGCAAGGTGCTGGTGCTCGACCCGGTCGAGCCGATCGGCGGCGATCCGGGCGCGGCGGAAAAGGGCACGCTGATCCACGATTGCCTCGCCGACTTTCTGAAGAGCTGGCACGGCCCGTTCGACGCGGCGGCGCTGGCGCATCTTCTCGCCATCGGCCGGGCGCGGTTCGCCCCGCTCGATGCCTTCCCGGCGATCCGCGCCGTGTGGTGGCTGCGCTTCGAGCGGATCGCCGCCGCCTTCATCCGCCACGAGGCGGCGCGCGCGGACCTGATCGCCGGCCGCCATCTGGAGATCCCCGGCGCGCTGGAGCTCGATCTTGCCCCCGGCGGCCGCGTCACCCTGTCGGCGCGGGCCGACCGTATCGACCAGATGGCCGATGGCACGCTGGCGGTGATCGACTACAAGACCGGGCAGGCGCCGAGCGACAAGGAGGTCGCCGCGCTGCTGGCGCCGCAATTGCCGCTGGAAGTGGCGATGATCGGCAAGGGCGCCTTCGGCGAGGTCGATAGGGCAGCGCCCGTCGCAACGCTCGCCTATCTGCGTCTCACCGGCGGGCGCACGCCGCTGGAATGGCAGGACCGGACGCCGAAGATCGCCAGCGTCGACGAGTTGGCGGCCGAGGCGCTGGCCCGCACGATCAAACTCTTTGCCGGCTATGAAAACCCGCAAAAGGGCTATCTGTCGCGCGCCAGGGTGCGCAAGGAAGCGGAGATGTCCGGCCCTTACGACCATCTGGCGCGGGTGCGCGAATGGGCGCTGGGTGGAGGGGAGGAGGAATGAGCACCTTCGAGATCCCTCTCGCGACGCGCGAGAAACAGGCGCGGGCCGCCGACCCGCTGCGCTCGGCCTGGGTCAGCGCCAATGCCGGCTCGGGCAAGACCTTCGTGCTGGCGCGGCGGGTGATCCGCCTGCTGCTCGCCGGTACCGCGCCCTCGCGCATCCTCTGCCTGACCTTCACCAAGGCGGCGGCCTCCGAAATGGCGACCCGCGTCTTCGAGACGCTGGGCTCGTGGATCGCGCTGACCGACGAGGCGCTGGCGAAGGAACTGGAGGTCATCGAGGGACGGCGGCCGGATGCGCGCGGACTGGCGCGGGCGCGCCATCTCTTTGCCGTGGCGCTGGAGACGCCGGGCGGGCTGAAGATCCAGACGATCCACGCCTTCTGCGAGGCGATCCTGCACCAGTTCCCGCTGGAGGCGAATGTCGCCGGCCATTTCCAGGTGCTCGACGACCGGCAGGCGGCGGATCTTCTCGCCGGCGCCCGTTCGCGCGTGCTGGCGCTGGCCGAGCGCGAGCCGGAGAGCCGGCTGGGCCGGGCGCTGGTGCATCTGGTCTCCGAACTCCCCGACAAGACGGTGGAGACGGCGCTTGCCGACCTGATCGCCCGCCGCGACACGCTGCGCCGCTGGCTGCAGGATGCCGGCTCGCTGGAGGCGGCGCTGGCGCAACTCGCCGAGGCTTTCGGCCTTTCGGAAGGCGAGACGCTCGCCGCTCTCGATGCGGCGCTTTGCGAGGAGGTCTCGATCTCGCCGCAGGAGGCACTGGCCTATGCCGAGGCGCTGGCGAGCGGCGGCGCGCGCGACATCGAGCGGGCCGAGCGGCTGCGCATGGCGGCCCGGCTCGCCGGTACGCCGGGCGCGTGGTGGGAGGTCTGGCAGCGGGTCTTCCTCAACAAGGATCTGGCGCCGACCCAGTCGCTCGCCGGCAAGAAGGTGGAAGAGAATTTCCCGCAAGTTGTCGAGCGGCTTTACGCCGAGCAGGAGCGGCTGTTGGCGCTGCTCGAGCGGCGGCGGATCGTCTATGCGCTCGCCGGCACGGAGGCAGCGCTGCGGCTCGCCGATGCCATGCTCGACATCTACGAGGGCGAGAAGACCCGCCGCGGGCTGATGGATTTCGAGGACCTGATCGTGCGCACGGCAAGCCTCTTGTCGCGCGCGGATGCGGCGCTCTGGGTGCAGTACAAGCTCGACCAGGGGCTCGATCATATCCTGGTCGACGAGGCGCAGGACACCAGCCCGCACCAGTGGCGGGTGGTGCAGGCGCTGGCCGAGGAGTTCTTCGCCGGCGCCTCGGCGAACCCGCGCACCCGCACGCTCTTTGCCGTCGGCGACGAGAAACAGTCGATCTATTCGTTCCAGGGCGCCGTGCCGGCCTATTTCGCCGACATGCGCCGCTACTTCGAGCGGCGGGCGAAGGAGGCCGAGGCGGCGTTCGAGCGGGTCGAGCTGACGCTCTCCTTCCGCTCGCGGCCCGATGTGCTCTCCGCCGTCGACACGGTGTTCGCGGAGGCCGACATGCATTCCGGCCTGTCGCGGGAGGCGGGCGCGCCGGTGCACGAGGCGGTGCGGCGCAACGATCCGGGCATGGTCGAGATCTGGCCGCCGGAAGAACCGGTGGCGCAGGAGGTGCCGGACGACTGGACCGCGCCGGTCGACCGCATCGGCGCGGGCAGCCCGATGCTGCGGCTGGCCGACCGGCTGGCGCGCTGCGTGCGCGGCTGGTGGACAAGCGGCGAGGCGGCGCCCGGCGACGTCCTGGTGCTGGTGCGCAAGCGCGGGCCCTTCGTCGATGCGCTGACACGGGCGCTGAAGCGCGAGGGCGTGCCGGTGGCCGGCAGCGACCGCTTGGTGCTCAACGACCATATCGCGGTCGAGGACCTGCTGGCGCTCGGCCGCTTCCTTTTGCTGCCCGAGGACGACCTGTCGCTCGCCTGCCTGCTGAAGAGCCCGCTGATCGGCCTCGACGATGAGGCGCTGTTCCGCCTCGCCCGCCCCGATGGGGCGAACCTTCGCTCCGGCACGCTGTGGCAGTCGCTGCGCCGGCAGGCGGAGGGCGATCCGGCGTTCGAGCGGGCGCGCGAGCGGATCGAGACCTGGCGCGCGCGCGCCGACTTCCTGCCGCCCTTCGAATTCTTCTCGCGCCTCATCGGCGCCGATGGCGGTCGCCGAGCCTTCCGCGCCCGCCTCGGCTCGGAGGTCGACGACGTGCTCGACGAGTTCCTGGCGGTGACGCTGGCCTTCGAACAGACCGGGGTGCCGGGGCTGGAGGGCTTCCTCGCCTGGTTCGCGGCCGCGCCGACGGAAGTGAAGCGCGAGCTCAACGCGGCACGGGGCGTGGTGCGCATCATGACCGTGCACGGGGCGAAGGGGCTGGAGGCGCCGCTCGTCGTGCTGGTCGATGGCGGTGCCGCGCCGGTCAGCGCCCATCACGACCCGGTGTTCATCGAGCGAACACTGCCGGGCACTCTCGGCGAGGTCACCGGCCTTGTGTGGAACCCGGTCAAGGCCGAGCGCAGTCCCTGGCACGGCGAGCGGCTGGACGCCCTGCGCCAGGCGGCGGCCGACGAATATCGCCGCCTGCTCTATGTGGCGATGACGCGCGCCCGCGACCGGCTGGTGGTCTGCGGCTGGATGCCGGCGCGCGGCCAGTCGGACGAGTGCTGGCACGCGCTGGTGGCAAAAGCGCTGGAACCGGGCGCCCGCGACGGCGAGACGGGCGATGGCGGGGCCTGCCGCATCTGGCAGCGTCCGGGCACGACCGCGCCGGCGCCGCTGCTGGCGCGGGCCGGGGAAGCGGCGGCTGAGGAGGCGGGTTTGCCGCCGCCCGCCTGGCTGTTCGCCCCCGTCACGGCAATCGAGCGTCCGCGCCGCCTGCGCCCCTCCGAGGCCTTCGACGAGATGGAGGCGAAGGAGGGCACTGAGCCGGTGCCGGCGACCGACCGGCTGGCGGAAGCGCGGGCCGCGCCCGACTTCGCGCTGGAGCGCGGTCGCCACCTGCACAGATTGCTGCAACTGCTGCCGGACCTGCCGCAGGCCGAGCGCCGTGCGGCAGGCGCGCGCTATCTCGCCCATGCCCTGACCCCGGTCTTTGCGCCGAGGGGAGAGCAGCTCTTGAGCGAAGCGCTCGGCGTGCTGGAGCATCCCGGCTTTGCCGCCGTGTTCTCGGGCGATGCCCGCGCCGAGGTGCCGCTCGCCGGCACGCTGCGCCTTGCCGACGGCTCGGCCTATGAGGTGTCGGGCCAGGTCGACCGGCTGCGCGTCGACGAGGACGCGGTGTGGATCCTCGATTTCAAGACCGACCGCCGGGTGCCGGGGGGGCCGCAGGAGATCGCCGAAGCCTATCTGGTGCAGCTTGCGGTCTATCGCCGGCTGGTCGCCGACATCTGGCCGGGCCGGGCGGTACGCGCCGCGCTGGTCTATACGGCGGGGCCGAAGCTGGTGGAACTGCCGGGCGAGGCGATGGACGCGGCGGTGGCCGCGCTGGCGCCGGCATGAGGGACGGCATGAGGAACAGCGTCAGGGACAGCATCAGGGGGTGCGACCCAACGCTTGCTTGACGCGGGCGGGCCGCCTTCCTACGTTCGGGGCAACGAAAGGATGCGTCGCATCCGCGAGCTTTTGGAAAGGGCATGAAATGGCCACTTCAGTCGTGACCGATGAGAGTTTCGAAGCCGACGTCCTGAAGGCGTCCGGCACCGTTGTCGTGGATTTCTGGGCCGAATGGTGCGGTCCGTGCAAGATGATCGCGCCGGCGCTTGAGGAAATCTCCGAGGAGATGAGCGGGCAGGTGAAGATCGCCAAGCTCAACATCGACGAGAACCAGAACATGGCGATGAAGTACGGGGTGCGCTCCATCCCGACGCTGATCCTGTTCAAGGACGGCCAGCCGGTTTCCACGCAGATCGGTGCGGCGCCGAAGAACAAGCTGGCCGCCTGGATCCAGACCGCGATCTGACGCGTTCCGGTTCCGGACGGACCTCACCCGAATCACGCTGCTCCGGCCCGCCAGGTGTGGTGGACCGGAGCGGTGCGTCTTGCGTGGACCGCCCCGATCGGGCCGGCCCGCACCGCGTCGACCCTGACGCGCTGACCCTGGCGCACCGACCCCGACGCACCGACCCTGAAGACGCCGAGCATTGCCGGGAAGACCATGAACGACAGCAACGACAAGACCAATCTCAACCCCGAGGACGCCGCGACCGGCCACGAGGCCGAGAGCGGCGGCGAGGCGCAGGCCGGCCTCGATCCGACCGAGGCGCTGCTGGTGGAAAACGCCGAGCTGAAGGACCGCATGCTCCGCACCATGGCGGAGATGGAGAACCTGCGCCGGCGCACGGAGAAGGAAATCCGCGACAGCAAGCAATATGCCGCCGCGAGCTTCGCGCGCGACATGCTGGGCGTCGGCGACAACCTGCGCCGGGCGCTGGAGGCGATCTCCGCGGACGCCCACGCGGCCGCCGACGAGGCCATGCGCGCCCTGATCGAGGGCGTCGAGATGACCGAGCGCGAGATGATCAACCAGCTCGAGAAGCACGGCGTGCGCCGCATCGACCCGGCCGGCGAGAAGTTCGACCCGAATTTCCACCAGGCGATGTTCGAGGTGCCCAACACCGAGGTGCCGAACAACACGGTGGTGCAGGTGATGCAGTCCGGCTACGTCATCGGCGACCGGGTGCTGCGTCCCGCCCTTGTCGGCGTGTCGAAGGGCGGGCCGAAGGAGCGCAAGCCGGAGGGCGAGGCGCCCCTGGCCGAGCCCGGCTCGACGGTCGACCGCACCGCCTGAGGACAATTCTCCGGGCGTCGTACGAGACCCGGCCTCACGCTTTACGAGAAAGGCGCGCCCCAGAGCGCGCCTTTTTGCTTTTGTCCGCCAGCGTCGACCGCCAGCGTCGACCGCCAGCGTCAGTCGAAGCGGCTGAAGACCAGCGCGGCGTTCACCCCGCCGAAGCCGAAGGCGTTGGAGAGGACATGGTCGACCGGCGCCGACCGGGCACCTTGCGAAATCAGGTCGAACCCTTCGGCCTCCGCCATCGGGCGGGCGATGTTCAGGCTGGGCGGCAGGGTCCGGTCGCGGATCGCCAGGATCGAGAACACCGCCTCGATGGCCCCCGCGGCCCCCAGCATGTGACCCGTTGCCGACTTGGTGGAGCTGATCGGCACGCGGCCGCGCGCAACGCCAAGGACCCGCTCCAGGGCGGCCAGCTCCGCCGCATCGCCGACGGGCGTCGAGGTGGCATGGGCGTTGACATAGCCGATATCCGCGGCCTCAAGTCCGGCCATCGCGATGGCGATCTCCATGGCGCGGGCGGCCTCGCGGCCGTCCGGCCAGCCGGCCGTGACATGGTGGGCGTCCGTGGTGGTGCCGTAGCCGGACAGGACCGCCAGAGGCCGGGCGCCGCGGCGCTCGGCATGGTCGAGCCGCTCGATGACCAGCATCGCCGCGCCTTCCGACAGGATGAAGCCGTCATGGTCCGCGTCGAAGGGGCGGGAGGCGCGCTGCGGGGCGTCATTGTAGCCGAAGGAGAGCGCCTTGGCCGCCGTGAAGCCGCCGATGGCGACCGGATCGACGCAGCCTTCCGCGCCGCCGCACAGCGCGATATCGGCCTCGCCCGAACGGATCAGGCGCATGGCATCGCCGATGGCCTGGGCCGAGGCGGCGCAGGCCGTGGTGGGAGACCCGGCCGGCCCGTTGAAACCGAAGCGGATCGACACCTGGCCCGCCGCGAGATTGGGCAGGAACGAGGGAACGACGAAGGGGGAAAGCCGGCGGGGGCCTTCGGTGCGGACCAGTTCGCTTGCCGCGGTGATCGCCGGAACGCCGCCGACCCCGGTGCCGATCTGGGTCGCGGTACGCGCCCGCTGTCCGGGATCCTCCGGGTGCCAGCCGGCCTGGTCCAGCGCCTCGATGGCCGCGGCCATGGCATACTGGATGAACAGGTCGTTCCGCCGCCGGTCGCGGGCGTCCATGCTGCGCTCGGGGTCGAAGCCGTCCGCGTCGTCCGCGATGGAGGGAACCAGCCCGGCGATCCCGCATTTCCAGCCGGTCGTGTCGAAGCGGGTGTTGGCGACGATGCCGCTCTCACCGGCGATCAGCCGCCGCCAGTTGGCCTCGATGCCGGCACCCAGCGGCGACACCGCTCCCAGACCCGTGACGACGATGGGAACTGACATGCAAGCCTCCTTGGTAAGGGTTGCACTGTGCATATACACATAAGAAGGCGAGCACAAGGGGCCGATCCGGCTTTCACGGCGCCGCCAGCCGCCGGGCGACGCTGAGATAGATCGCTGCCTCCTCCTCCGTGATGTCCTTCATCACCGACGCATAGGCGCCGGGCCACTCCTCCAGGATCGGATTGAGAACGGCATCGCCTTCCGGCGTCAGCTCGCAGACGCGCTGGTTTCCGGGCAGGCCGGCAACGCGCCGGACCAGCCCTTTCTTCGCAAGGAGGTCGAGATTGCGCGTCAGGCTGGTCCGCTCGAGGGCGATGCGCTCGGCAAGCGCCATGATCGGCTGTCCGGGCAGGAAGCGGATCGCCGACAGAAGGAAGAACTGCTGGACGGTGACCCCGTGGGGCTTGAGCCTGGCGTCCCAGCGCTTGAGCAGCGCCCGCGAGGTCGCCACGGTGTTCATGATCAGGCAATCGGCAAGGGCTTTGGGCAGGGTCATGCCGTCATTGGAAAGCTGCGCCTTGCGAAGTCAAGACCTTGGCGCAGCGCAAGGGCCGATGTCCGGCCCGTCGCCACACGGGGACAGCGGGCGAGCGCCCCATTTCGGTCATTGCGGATGCGCGGGATTACGGCCTAGCATCGCCGCATGGCGACCATGCTCCAGATTCTCGACTTTCTCGGCGTTGCCGTCTTCGCGGTGACGGGGGCCATCGTCGCCTCGCGCCTGCGGCTCGATTGCCTCGCCTTCGTCTTCTTCGCCGTCTTCACCGGGGTCGGCGGCGGCACGCTGCGCGACCTGCTGCTCGACGCACCGGTGTTCTGGGTCGAGAACGAGATCTATCTCGTCGTCTGCATCGCCATCGGCGCGCTGATGTGGTTCGTCATTCCGCCCGTGGAGCGGCTGAGCAAGCCGCTGCGCTGGGTCGATGCCATGGGCCTTGCGGCCTATTCGGTGATGGGGGCGGCGAAGACGCTGTCGCTCGGCCACCCGCCGACGGTGGCCGTGCTGATGGGGGTGGCGACCGCGACCTTCGGCGGCATCATCCGCGACACCATCGCCGGGCAGCCTTCGGCGCTGCTCAAGCCGGAACTCTATCTCACCCCGGCCTTTGTCGGCGCGGGCGTCTATGTCGGCCTGTTTTCCTTCGGGGTCGAGGCCTGGCCGGCGGCGATTGCCGGCGTGGCCGTCGCGTTCTTCCTGCGCGGCGGGGCGATCCTCAAGGGCTGGCATCTGCCCGGCTACGCGCCGCCGCGGGACGAGTCCTGAACGACACGGCCCGGCTCGCTGAACCGTCGGACGCTGGACCGATCAGGCGGCGCTGCGCGAGGCGATCGCCTTGCCGCCGCCAGCCTGTTTCTGCCCCTGTTGCTGAACGGCCTTCAGCCGGTCGGCCTCCGAGTGCCAGAGGTCGGCTTCCCGCCGCTTGACGCGGGCCTCCTTGCGCCACTTGCCCTGCGCCGCCCAGGAGGCGACCCCGCCGATGAACACGCCGAAGGCGACCGCGGCGAACAGGATCCAGAACAGCGGCGCGTCGACGCTGAGCGCCGGATCGGCCCGGTTGAACGGGTCGAGCGACAGGGTCACGACATGCCGGTTGGCGACCGCGAGGGCAATCAGCACGATGGCGATCGGCACCAGCACCAGGTTCTTCAGAAAGCGCGTCAATTCCTGTCTCCTGTACGGCCAGTCTCCTGAAGGGTCAGTCTCCTGAAGGGTCAGGCTCCCTGCGGGACGCTCCGCGCGGCCGGACGGGCGCGGGCTCGATCTCCGCTGCGCCTGCGCCCCTCTTCCGGCACCCTCTTCCGGTCTCGCGACCCGGTCGGGCGATCTCAGTCGTCGTCGTCCGGATCTTCCGAGCCGTCGCCGTCGTTGAGTCGCTCGCGCATCTCCTTGCCGGTCTTGAAGAAGGGCACGTATTTCTCTTCCACCTCGACCTTCTGGCCCGTGCGCGGGTTGCGCCCGGTCCGGGCCGGGCGGTTCTTCACCGAGAAGGCGCCGAAGCCCCGAAGCTCGACCCGGTTGCCGTTGCGCAGGGCATCGGTGATCTCGTCGAGGATCGCGTTGACGATGTTCTCAACGTCCCGCTGGTAAAGATGCGGATTCTGTTCGGCGATCCGCTGCACCAGTTCCGACTTGATCATTCGCGTCCCCCTGTTCGGTCGAGACTTTCCGCCGCGTTGCGAGCCTGCCAAACGGATACAAGACCGTCAAGCGCAAGGCCTTCGGGAAGGATAGCCCCGGTCGCCTCGACCGCCTGCAGCGCGCCGCTGGCGACCCCGGCGCCGAACCAGTGGGCCACCTGGCCGAGCAGCGGCAGCCCGCGCTCGCTCTCGCGTTTCACGCGCCAGGTCACGACCGGCAGCGAGGCGGCGACGCCGCGTTCGCTCTCCAGCCATTTGCGGCTGGTTTCCTCGCCGCCGACTGCGTCGATTAGTCCGAGCCGCCGGGCGGTGTCGCCGGAATAGACGCCGCCCTGCGCGACGGCGCGCACGGCCTCCTCGTCCATCCCGCGCCGCTCCGCCACCCGGGCGACGAACCATTCGTAGCTGTCGTCGATCAGCGCCTGCAGGTTGTCGCGCGCGGCCTGCGGCGGCTCGGAATGGAAATTCGGCTCCGCCTTGAGCGGCCCGGAGCGGACCACGTCGAACTTGACGCCGAGCGTGTCGAGCAGCCCGCCGAAATTGCCGTATTGGATATAGACGCCGATGGAGCCGGTGATCGAGGTGTGGCGGGCGACGATGTGATCGGTGGCGATGGCGGTCATGTAGCCGGCCGAGGCGGCCAGCGTGCCGATCTGCGCGACCACCGGCTTCTTCTCGGCGAGTTCGCGCAGGGCCAGATACAGCGTCTCGCCGCCGACCGTGGTGCCGCCGGGCGAGTTCAGCTCGACGATCACCGCCTTCACCCGGGCGTTGTCGGCAAGATCGCGGATCAGCTTGGCCCGGTCGCTGTCGTCGACGATGAGGCCGCTGACCTGCAGCCGGGCGACATGGTCGGCGCGCCGCGACAGCGAATCGAAGCTGCCGCTCCAGGCGAGCAGTCCGCCGATCGCGACGATCGCCAGCAGAAAGGCGAACACGCGCCAGAAAACCACCTTCCGGCGCAACCGTCGCCGGTCGACGAGGGCATCCGCATCAAGGGCCATGGGCCGAACCTCTCCGTTGTCTCCCTGGGGAGCGGCCTATCGCTACATGGCCGTGCCCCGGTTGAAAAGCCCGAACTGCGCGACATGGTTGGCCGGCGCGCGCCCCGCGGGCTTGCCTGGCCCCGCGCCCTCTGGCAGTTAGGCGCGGGTCAGCCTTTGCTGCAGTGCAGGATAACAGGTTCGGGAGGGACAGAGAACCATGGCGCAAATCACCCTTAACACGCTCGATGCGCGCAAGGGCGAGGGCCGGCGCTTCGCGATGGTCACCGCCTATGACGCGAGCTTCGCCGCCGCCGCCGCGCGCGCCGGCCTCGAGACGCTGCTCGTCGGCGACAGTCTCGGCATGGTGGTGCAGGGGCGCGGCTCGACGGTCCCCGTCACCATGGACGACATGGCCTATCACACGGCCTGCGTGCGCCGCGGAACCGAGGCCGGCGAGCACCGCCCGCTGATTGTCGCCGACATGCCCTTCGGCGCGGCCAACGCGCCCGACCAGGCCGCCACCAACGCGGCGCGGCTGATGCAGGCCGGCGCCAATGTGGTGAAGATCGAGGGCGGCGCCTGGGTCGCCGGCACGGTCCGCCACCTTGCCGAGCGCGGCATGCCGGTCTGCGCCCATCTCGGCCTGACGCCGCAGACGGCCGACATGCTGGGCGGCTACCGCCTGCAGGGCCGCGACGAGGCGGCCGCCGCCCGCATCCGCGAGGAGGCCCGCCTGCTGGAGGCGGCCGGCGCCCGCCTGCTGCTGCTCGAATGCGTGCCGGACGCGCTCGGGCGGGCGGTGAGCGAGGCGGCAAAGGTGCCGGTGATCGGCATCGGCGCGGGACCTGCGACCGATGCGCAGGTTCTCGTCCTGCACGACATGCTCGGCCTCGGCGAGGGCCGCAAGGCGCGTTTCGTGAAGGACTATCTCGCGGGTCGCGGCAGCATCGTCGAGGCGCTGCGCGCCTTCGGCGAGGAGGTGCGCTCCGGCGCCTATCCCGCGCCCGAGCATTGCTACGGCTGATCTCCTCCGGCACTGCCGGGAGGCCTCTCTTTTCGATCTTCCGGGGTCGGGGCAGGGCGTGGCATTCTCGCGCGGGTCACGGCAAGGGAGCGAAAGATGAGCGTGCGGATCGTGCGGCTCGGAACGGAGCGGACGGAAGGCGAGGGGCCCCGGCTCGGCACGGTGCGCCGGCCGCCGCGCGGGGTGCGCAAGGACGCCTACGCGACCGGCAACTGGTACGACACCTGGCTGCCGGAACTCTCGCCGAGTGCGGAGCTGGTGGCGAGCGCGCGGGCAGCAGAGTCGGAGGCGGACTGGGCCGCCTTCGTCAAGGCATTCCGCAAGGAGATGGGCGCCGCGACGCCGGCGCGCCTGCTCGACATGCTGGCCCTGCTGTCACGGTCGGGCGACTTCTCGCTCGGCTGCTATTGCGAGGACGACGCCCGCTGTCACCGGTCGGTGTTGCGCGAACTGCTGACCGAGCGCGGCGCCGACATCGCCTGACACGGCCCGGTAATCTGCCTGGAAACGAAAAACCCCCGGCCTTGCGGCCGGGGGTCTGTTTTTTTGCGACGTCGCGCGTTGCGATCAGTCGTCGGTCTCGCGGGCCTTGAGGGCCGCGCCGAGAATGTCGCCGAGCGAGGCGCCCGAGTCGGACGAACCGTACTGCGCGACGGCTTCCTTCTCCTCGGCGATTTCCAGCGCCTTGATGGAGACCGACACGCGGCGGGTCTTCTTGTCGAACTGGGTGACGCGGGCGTCGAACTTCTCGCCGACCGAGAACCGCTCCGGACGCTGGTCGCCGCGCTCGCGCGACAGGTCGGCGCGACGCACGAAGGTGGTCAGGTCGGTGTCGACGATCTTGGCTTCCAGGCCGCCGTCCTTGATCTCGACGACTTCGCAGGTCACCACCGCGCCCTTGCGCAGCTCGCCGGCCGCAGCCGTGTCGAACGGATCGCCGCCGAGCTGCTTGATGCCGAGCGAGATCCGCTCCTTCTCCATGTCGACGTCGAGCACGACGGCGCGAACCATGTCGCCCTTCTTGTACTCTTCGATGACCTGCTCGCCCGGACGGTTCCAGTCGAGGTCGGAGAGGTGGACCATGCCGTCGACGTCGCCGTCGAGACCGATGAACAGGCCGAACTCGGTCTTGTTCTTGACCTCGCCCTCGACCTCGGTGTTGATCGGGAACTTCTCGGCGAAGGCCTCCCACGGGTTCTGCAGCGTCTGCTTCAGGCCCAGCGAGATGCGGCGCTTGACCGGATCGACCTCCAGGATCATCACCTCAACCTCCTGCGAGGTGGAGACGATCTTGCCCGGATGGACGTTCTTCTTGGTCCAGGACATCTCGGAGACGTGGATCAGGCCCTCGATGCCGGCTTCCAGCTCCACGAAGGCGCCGTAGTCGGTGATGTTGGTCACGCGGCCGGTGAACTTGGCGTCGACCGGATACTTGGCCTCGATGCCGTCCCACGGATCCGCCTCGAGCTGCTTCATGCCGAGCGAGATGCGGTGCGTGTCCTGGTTGACGCGGATGATCTGGACCTTGACGGTCTGGCCGATCGACAGGACCTCGCTCGGATGGTTGATGCGGCGCCACGCGATGTCGGTGACGTGCAGCAGGCCATCGATGCCGCCGAGGTCGACGAACGCACCGTAGTCGGTGATGTTCTTGACCACGCCTTCCATGATCTGGCCTTCCTCGAGGCTCTGGACCAGTTCCGAACGCTGCTCGGCGCGGGTCTCCTCGAGGACGACGCGGCGCGACACGACGATGTTGCCGCGGCGCTTGTCCATCTTCAGGATCTGGAACGGCTGCGGCGTGTGCATCAAGGGGGCGACGTCGCGGACCGGGCGGATGTCGACCTGCGAGCGCGGCAGGAACGCCACGGCGCCGTCGAGGTCGACGGTGAAGCCGCCCTTGACCTGGTTGAAGATCTGGCCGGTGACCTTCTCGTTCGCCTCGAAGGCGACCTCGAGACGGACCCAGCTCTCTTCGCGGCGGGCCTTGTCGCGCGACAGGACGGCCTCGCCGAGCGCGTTCTCGACGCGCTCCAGATAGACCTCGACCTTGTCGCCGATCGAGACGCCGGCGCCGTCGCCGTCACGTCCCTTGACACCGAATTCCTTCAGCGCGATGCGGCCTTCGACCTTCAGGCCGACGTCGATCACCGCGAGATCCTTCTCGATGGCGATCACGGTGCCGGTAACGACGGAGCCCTCGTACAGCTCGTGCTGCTCGAAGCTCTCTTCGAGAAGGGCGGCAAAATCATCGCGGGTAGGGTTCAAACTGCTCATCGAAACTCCTGGCAGCCAAATCTGGCTTGTCGCCGGCGGGTTTGTGTTGGTCCCAGGCGGTGTCCCCATCCGGCAGCCCCCGTTTCGGATGCTGCTTCCGCGCCAGTCCCGGACCTGTCGGTGCGAGCAAGGGGCGGGCCGGCGAGGCGGAAGGTGAAACCGCACGCTCAGTCATGTCTTAAAGCGGGAGATCCGTAGCCGCTCTTCGCCGGAAGGGAGAACGCGTCCGTGGTCCGCCAGTCGTCGCCCCGGCCGGTCGCGGGCGAGCCGGACCTTGACGCCGATGGGCGCGGATGCCGCGCCAGGCGGACAATCCGGCTCTCCGAAGCCACGGAAAATGCGCCGATCTCGTGACCGCTACCTTGCGTTCACGCTATCGACGATATCCACAGCCGCCTTGAACGCGGTTTCTATATCCATTTCCGACGTGTCGAGCAAGTCCGCATCGTCCGCCGGCTTCAACGGCGCCACGGCGCGGCCGGCATCGCGCCGGTCGCGGCGCTCCAGATCCGCCAGCACCCGCGCATAGTCGGCGTCCTGCCCCTTGGAGATGAGCTCCTGGGTGCGCCGCCGCGCCCGCTCGGAGGCGCTCGCCACCACATAGAGCTTCACGTCCGCATCCGGGCACACCACCGTGCCGATGTCGCGCCCGTCCAGCACGGCGCCCGGCGGCTCCTGCGCGAAGCGCCGCTGCGCCCGCACCAGTTCCTCGCGCAGGCCCGGCAGCACCGCGATGCGCGAGGCCGCCTCGCCGATCTCATGCGCCGACAGCACGTCGCGGTCGAGACGCGACAGATCGAGATTGCGCGCCGTCGCCACCGCCACCGCCTCGTCGCCGAGCGGCAGGCCGCGCGCCAGCAGCGCGGCCGCGACCGCGCGATAGGTGAGGCCGGTGTCGAGATGGCGCAGTCCGTAATAGTCGGCCAGCCGGCGTGCCAGGGTGCCCTTGCCCGAGGCCGCAGGCCCGTCGATGGCGATGATCATGCGGCCTGCTCTCCCGTCTCGCCGATGTCGCCGCCGAGCTCTGCAAACAGCGCCTCGAAGGTCGGGAAGCTGGTGGCGATGACGCCGCCGTCGTCGACCGTGACCGGGTGGTCGGCGGCAAGGCCGAGCACGAGGAAGCTCATGGCGATGCGGTGGTCGAGATGGGTGGCGACCGTGCCGCCGCCGACCGGCCCCTTGCGCCCGTGCACCCGCAGGCTGCTCTCGCCCTCCTCGCAGTCGATGCCGTTGGCGCGCAGGCCCGCGGCGACCGCCGCAAGGCGATCCGATTCCTTGACCCTCAGTTCTTCCAGACCGAGCATGGTCGTGGTGCCTTGCGCGAAGGCCGCGGCAACCGCCAGCACCGGATATTCGTCGATCATCGAGGGTGCGCGGTCCGCCGGCACCTCGACGCCGGTCAGCTTCGAATGGCGCACGCGCACATCGCCGAGCCGCTCGCCGCCGGTCTCGCGAATGTTGGTGATCTCCAGATCCGCGCCCATTTCCTGCAGCGTGGTCAGGAGGCCGGTGCGGTGCTCGTTGAGCAGCACGTCGGCGACGGTCACCTCGGAGCCCGGCACGATCAGGCCCGCGACGATCGGGAAGGCGGCGGAGGAGGGGTCGGCCGGCACGGTGACGTCCTGCGCCTGCAACTCGCCCTGGCCGGTGACGGTGATCACCCGCCCGCCGGCGTCGTCGTGGTCGACCTGGATCGTCGCGCCGAAGCCGGCCAGCATGCGTTCGGTATGGTCGCGGGTCGGGATCGGCTCGATCACCGTGGTCTGGCCCGGTGCGTTGAGGCCGGCCAGCAGCACCGCCGACTTGACTTGGGCGGAGGGCACCGGCACCCGGTAGCTGATCGGCGCCGCGGTGCCGGGACCGTGCACCGACAGCGGCAGCCGGTCGCCGGAGCGCGAGATCACCCGCGTGCCCATCATCCGCAAGGGTTCCAGCACCCGGCCCATCGGCCGCTTGATCAGCGAGGCGTCGCCCGTGAAGGTGGCGGAGATCGGATGGGTGCCGACGATGCCGAGGGCCAGGCGTACGCCGGTGCCGGCATTGCCGTAGTCGATCACCGTCTCCGGCTCGATCAGGCTGCCGAGCCCGGCCCCGTCGACGCTCCACAGGCCGGTGTCGTCGCGCCGGATGCGGGCGCCGAAGGCGCGCATGGCGGCGGCGGTGTTGAGCACGTCCTCCGATTCCAGCAGGCCTGAAACGGTGGTCCGGCCGACGGCCAGCGCGCCCAGCATCAGGGCGCGGTGCGAGATGGATTTGTCGCCGGGCACGGTGACCCGACCCTTGAGCGCGGCGCCGGAGCGGGCCGTCAGCGGCCGGGCGGAGGTGGACTGGGACATGCTGGATTTCCGGAAGCTTGAAGCCGACTGTTGCGTTGCACCTCGTATCATGCTGGAACCGATACGTCACCGTGGGTGTTGTCCTCGCCGTGGCTCCGCCGGAGGGGTCTGCAACCGCGTGGCGGTCCGGCGATCGCAAACCGGTTGCGGCCGTGCCCATAAAGGGTTTGACGAAGCAGGGCGGATTAGGCTTTGACAGGAAGCCGGGCAGCCTTTATGCGAACGCCCGATTACCAGCAGACAAGGGTTGGAAACGTGGCAAAACCCGAACTTGGCACCAAGCGGCTGTGCGGCGGTTGCGGCACGAAATATTATGACCTCAATCGCGACCCGATCACCTGCCCGAAATGCGGCACGGTGTTCATCCTCGCCCAGGCGCTGCGGGTGAAGACCGCGGCCAAGGCTGCGGCCGTGGTCGAGGAGGACGAGGACGACGTCGAGCTGGATGACGAGGCGGCCGAGATGGTCAGCCTGGAGGAAGCGGACGCCGAGACCGAGGGCGATGCCGCCGTCGTGATCGACGACGAGGAAGTCGACGAGGAGATCGCCGACGACGATGCCGATGACGTGTTCATCGACGTCGAGGACGAGGAAGACGACGACGTCGGCATCGTGCTCGAGCGCGACGACGAGGACACCGACCGCTGATCGCGGCGTTGTCCACAGGCCTGGGGACCTTTCCCCGGCCTGTTCGGGCAAGCGGATTATTCCGCTTGACTTGAGGGGCGGAAGACGTATTTTCCGCCCGCACCGGCAAGACGAACCCAAGCGTCGCCGGATCGTTCGCACCGCGGCACCGGAGGTTTTCCGGAGCCCTGGTCGGACAAGACACTGGAAGACGGGGCCATAGCTCAGTTGGGAGAGCGCTTGAATGGCATTCAAGAGGTCAGGGGTTCGACTCCCCTTGGCTCCACCACTTCTTCCATTTGCATGTTTTTGTCTCCTAACAGTTTGAATATCAAGGCGGTTTGGACGGTTCGATAACCGCTGCCGCGCTGGTAGGCGAGACGCTCCGCGAAGACCAGTCGCAGCACGGCGCGGCGGTCCTCCAGACGGGGCGAATGCCAGAGATTGCAAGGGTTTGCGATGAAGGCGAAGGCGGTTCGATAGGTTTCCGCGAACGACGCCTGCGGCTTACCGATCGATGCGGCCTTTTCGCTCAACGCGGCCTTGTGTTCGTGCAGCTCGCGCAGACGCGCTTCATAGGCTTCCGCGAGCGCGCTGGTGCTGGCCCCCATCACCCGGTCGACCAGTTGACGCACCTTCACCTCGACGCGCTGCAGCTCGCCGGCAACGGCACGGGCCATTTCCTCGCTGCGGGCAAGACGGTCGTTCCACTGATCACGCAGCATCTCGTAGATCGCGTGGAAGAGATGCGCGCTCGGCTTGAGCGATGCCAGCAGCGTCTCGAACTCGCCCTCGATAATCTCCTTGCGCACTGATTTTCGGCGATCCGGGCAGTCGCGCGTATCGCACAGATAATAGGCGTAGTGCTTGGTGCGGCCCTTCGACCAGCAGGCGGTCATCGGCTGGTTGCACGAGGCGCAGCAGACGAAGCCGCGCAGCGGGAAGTCCTCGTTGAGATCCTTGCGCACGGGAGCCTTGGGCGTGCCCTTGAGCCGCTCCTGCACCCGCTGCCAGGTAGCAAGGCTCACCAGGGGCTCGTGCTTGGCCGGAATGAAGGACATGCCCCATTTGGGCACCTCGATATATCCGGCATAGAGCATGCGGTTGAGCAGCTCGGCGACGCGCTCGAAGTGCACCTCGCCGCGATGGTCGCGCGGATAGGCGGGCTGGCTTTCCAGGAAGCGCTTCACCTCGGCAACGCTCTCCAGCCGGCCGCAGGCGAAGGCCTCCAGCGTCTCCTTGATGATGCTGGCAAGCGGTTCCTTGCGCACCAGGAGCTTGCCGTGTCCGGCGACCTTCTTGTAGCGATAGCCTTTGGGAGGCGAGAAGCACCAGTAACCGGCGAGCACCCGCGCCTTCATCTTCTGGACCACCTGGCGGCTGTTCTGTTCGCGCTCCAGCTCGCCCTGGGCGGCGAGGATGGTTTCGATGAACTTGCCCTCGGGCGTGTCCTCAAGCCGGAAGTTGAGGCACTCGATGCGGGCGCCGCGCATGCGGAACGCTTTTCGGAGCTTGATGTGGAACTCGGTGTCGCGGGCGAAGCGCTTCAGATCGTCGAAGATGACGACATAGTTCTTCCGGTCGGGCTGGGCGTCGAGATAGCTGAGCAGCGCCACCATGCCGGGCCGCCGCATGAAGTCACCGGCACCGGAGACGTCATCGGGGAACACCGCCTCGACCTCATAGCCCATGTGGAGCGCATGGGACCGGCACCGTGCCTCCTGCGAATCGAGGCCGTGGAATTCGGTGGCCTGCTTGCTGCTCGAGACGCGGCAATAGATCAGCGCCTTGGTGGGTGCGGTCTCGGGTGATTGGGGTGTGTGTGCCGGCATGTCTCTCACTTTCTCCCGCCGGCACTTCCGCTTGTCGTGCGGAAGGAAGCGGCAAGGTCCTTCTTGTCTGTCTCCGTTGTGGTGGTGGTCCCGGATGAGCCTATCACAGGGCGGGAATCGATTGCATCTTTAGGTCCCGGCTTGGCCTCGGGACCATCGCCCGAGGGCGGCAGCGCGGGCACCGAGGCGTGCTCAGCGGGGCCTGACAGGGACCCGCTGACCTGCTGAACCGGATCAAGGCCGAAGGCGCGGTCGACGAAGCTCTGGGCAATCGTCCACAACACGCGCAGCATCTCGTCCTTCTTCTCGTCGGGCAGATCGAGATGGTCGACATGGCGGCGGTAGCGGGAGAGATCGAGGTCGCTCATTGTCCTGTCTCCTCAAACCGGTCGGACCGGCCAGCGCAGGGCGCACGTCCTGAACCCTGTCTTGAAGTGTCGGAGACGCGGCGCGAGCCATGGACAGACACGACAGGCGTGCGGGGCATCGTGTCCCGCGCGCGATTGCCGATGGTCGTCTCTGTCCGCTCGTGCCGCATCTCCATCTCCGTTCAGCGGTCGTAGCTCATGCGGGAGCGGCGCTGATAGCGCGGCGGCGGACCGTCGCTGTCCTGCCTCATGCCGTCGCCGGCCCCGGTATCGCGCGCGGCGCGGGTGTAGCTGCTGCGGGTCGCGCTCTCGCCGGCAGAGCCGGCGGAGGCACTGTCGCCATTGCCCTGACGGGTGCGCCGGGCAGTGCGGCTGCGGGACGTGCCGGAGGCCCCGTTCTCCTGCCGGCGGGCCTCGGCTTCAGCGCGCTCCGCCTCGATCTGAGGACGGTAGAACTCTTCCTCCAGATGCTTGCCCCACTCATAGAGGTCGGCCTGTTCCGCCGCCTGGAACTCCTCGCGCATCAGCCGCTTTGCCGCCGCATCGGTGATGCCGAGAGAGCGGGCCAGCGCTTCGCCTTGATGGGCGAAGGCCCGGTGGAAGGTGATCTTGTCGCCGGTCTCGATCATCGCGCCGACGCCAAGAGCGTGCTCCAGCGCCTGCTGGCCGGCCTCCTGCGGCAGGGCCTCTTCGCGGGCGACCAGCTCCTCACGCAGCTGGTTCATCGAGCGCCCGGTGCGGGAGCGGAAGAGATCGCGCAGGATCGTCTCGGCCTTGGCGGTGTCGAAGTTCTCGGTCCGCGCATAGGCATGGGCGTAGTCGGCAAGCTTCTCCTTGAAGGCGCCGCTGCGCAGGATCTCGCGTTCGAGAATGCGGGTGATCGTCACCGCCTCGTCGAACTGGGGATTGCTGAGCAGGCGGCCGGAGAAGCTGGCGCGGGCCTGCTGAAGGCGCTCCTGCTCGGAAGGCGCGTTGGGGTTGGCATTGGGATTCTGGTTGGAGTTGATGCTGTTGGTCGACATGTCCTGGTCCTTTCTGTTGGGTGTGTCTGTCTTTGACGTCCTTTGCTGTGTTGGTGTGTGGATATGCAAGAACATATCAAGAACAATAGGACAATTGTCCTATTTGAAGCAAGGATTACGCGCGACAGATTCTTTCGTTTTATTTGCGATAACAGAGGCTTGGCTGGCGCAGGCAGCGCGTCGCGGACCGGCCGCCCCCAAACGGCAGGGCCGGCCGCGACGTGGCGCGCTAGCTGTCGCGGCGACGAACCCAGCCGCCGCGCCGCTCCATGGCGGGAGAGCGGGTGCTCGCCTGCGCGAAGGTCTCGCGCGGCGAGGTGCCGGGCGACGCCTCCCGCGCTGCCTTGCGGATCAACGCGTCGAGCTGGCTCTGTTCCTCCCGGTCGATCTCCTGCATGCGCTTGTCGTGCGCGGCCTCGACCTGACGATGGGCCTCGTGCTCGATCGCATCGCGCGAGAAGCGGTCCTTGCCCGTCCAAGCCGGCTTGAAGTCGCGGGGCCTGCTTGCCGCCTCGTCGATTAACCGCTGGCGGGCCTCGTCGACCCGCTCGTCATAGGTCTCGGTATAGAGCTGTTCTTCCTCCTTGCGGCTGTCGCGGGCCTGCCGGTCGATGGCCGTGCGCTCCCCCCAGTGTCCGGTGGTCTTCAGCGCGTCGGCCATGCGGCGCATGGTCACCAGTTCGAACTGATTGCGCAGTTCGTCCTCGATCGGCGGCAGCTCCGGGGGCGTCTTGCTGGTCATGGCTGTTCTCCTGAAGCGGGAGG
This sequence comes from Stappia sp. TSB10P1A, assembly GCF_900185725.1. Classification (GTDB taxonomy): domain Bacteria; phylum Pseudomonadota; class Alphaproteobacteria; order Rhizobiales; family Stappiaceae; genus Stappia. The sequence goes on from NZ_FYAU01000029.1 coordinate 287,245, forward strand.
GCAAGTTTGCGTTTCGGCGACACGATCCGGCACACTGTCGGCATGGTGTTTTTTGAAGATCGGAATGACGTGGAGGAGTGGCTCGAGCCGCTCGGTTACGATGCCTTTTGGCGCGAGGTGGCGGTGTTCGAGCCGGACATCGACACGCGCGCACACTGCGAAGCGATGATCGCTGCCGGGATCGTGAGCGAGGCGGAGGTGCTGAGCGCGCTGAAGTCGGATGTACGCCGCGACCTGGTGGCGCGGTTCCGCCTGCCATGCCGCCATCCGCGCAGGTGGAAATCGGTGCACTGACCCCCTGGTCTCACCGGCCCGCCTCATTGCGCGCCCCCACCGGACTGCGCCTGCCGGAAGACGATCAGCGGGCAGCGGCCGTCCGTGGGGCTGAGCAAAGCTGCGCTGCCATGGAAGCCGATATAGCGGCACTGCGTGTAATAGCGGGCACTCCAGTCCCAGCGGTCCGCGCCGGATGTCACATAGCTGTAGGACCACAGGAGGTGCGGCAGGCCGTGGGTGCTGTAGCCCCACCAAAGGAGGCCGATAACGACCAGCCAGAGCGCGTGGCCGGGGCGCAGCAGGCGCGGCGGCCTGGGCCGGCCATGGTGATGCGGGGACTGCAGGCTCATGGGCGTGTCTCCATCTTGCGAGGGTGGACGGGAGGCGTTGGAGGTGTCGGTACATGCCGTCCGGAAGCGGTCGCACGCATCACCCATTCCTCGCGATGACAACGCGCGGGTCCGGCGGCAGCCGGCCGCCCTCCAGCGGATTGGCGGCAAGTTCGAAGCAATAGGGCGCGAACTGGTTCTGGTAGAACTTGCGGCAGTGGATGAAGCCCACCCCGTCGACCTGCAGGATCTGTTCGTCGGGCGGCAGGCGCATCAACTCGTCGGCCGTGAACACCCGGCCCTGACCGGTCGAGTAGTTGCTGTTCCAGCCGCTCTGGTTGCTGGCAAGGCCAAGCCCCGGCGAGATGACGATGGTCTCGCCCATCGCCCGAGAGATGCGCTCCGCCTCCTCATAGTTGGAGAACTTGAGGTACTGGATGATCGAGCAGTTCTCCTCCAGCAGCGCGGTCTCCTTCTCCCCGTATTTGCGGACGATGTCCTGGCGCGACTGGGCAATGAAGTGCGAACGAGCGCCGAAGGCCCGCTGGATGGTCACCCGGTTGAGCGCATCCCTGAGCGGGGCGTTGCAGAACTCGTCCAAGATGAACTCCGACCTGCCCGCCCCGTGACGCAGCTGGGCGTTCATCAGGGCAAGGAAGTGGAGCGCGTAGAAGGGGCCGAGCCGATCGGTGAAGCGGGCCGGATTGACGAAGCAGACCACAGCGCCTTTTTCGATCAGCTCGGCATGTGTGGTCTGTGCCAACCGTCCGGCATTCTTGAGCGGACCGGTGGCAAAGATCTTCAGGGAGGTGAGAGCCGCCCGCATGTGCTGGGAATAGTGTTCGGGATTGTCCTGCTTCATCTCCAGCAGTTGACGGGCCGATGCGCTCAAGCTCGCATCGAGACTGTCGGCAGCCTCGCGCAAGGCCCGTGCCCATGTGTCCGGATCGGCGAGCAGCGCGGCGAGCGCGCCTGGAAAGCACCGGCGCGGGTTGAGCTCCAGCAGGATGAGGATGCCGAGCGTCAGGATCTCCCGGGGAGCTTCCCGCCAATAAAAGTTCTTCTGGTCGTCCGACGGCTCCTCGATCAGGGCATGGACGATGTTGGCGATGACGAAGGGCAACTGCTCGGGGTCGACCTTCAGCGCATGGACCGCCGCGCCGAACGGATTGAGGGTGATCCGTGCGGGGTTGTCCTCCCCGAGCGCGGCGAACTCGTCGACGACGGCAAAGAGCCGCCCGTGCTTGCGGCACATCGCGGCGACCTGCGCCGCGATCTCGCCGTCCTTGCTGTCCGAGGTGAACACCGCCCTGGAGGTATCAGCGAGCATCGACATCAGGGCCGGCACCGAGACGCAGGTGGTCTTGCCGCCGCCGGCGGCAGCCAGCGTCAGGGAGGAACCGGCGTTCTTCGGTTCGAAGATCGGCCGGCCGTCAAAGGTCAGGCCGAGAATGCGGCGGCCGATCATGTGCTCGGGTACGGGCACCAGCTGATATTGCGGCGACGCCGCGCGCTTCAACCAGTGCCTGATCCAGCGACGCAGCCGACGGGAGAGATCGGATCCCGCCCAATGCGGCGGACGGCGGTGGAATGGCATGGTCATTCGAGCATCCCCGCCTTGCGCAACGTCTCGTGATCGGCAAGCGGGGCCGCCTTTTGCGGTGTGCCCTGCACGAGGAAGCGGTGGACCACACGCCGGCGCTGCCAGGAGGCGCGCAGGCTTCCAAGAGCGGCGATCAGCGAGGCGACCGCCCCCATGCCGAACAGCGTGCTGGTGACGGCCAGCCCCCACCATTGCGGGCTGGTCGGCCAGATCGCCCAGGCGCAGCCGCCATAGATCACCGTCGCCACCATGCGGGCGTTGAACGCGGTCGTCTCACCGAGGCTGGCATCGCGGACGGATACAGTGGGATCGCCGGGCATCCGGTCGCTGGCACGACTGCCTTGCGTGCGAGCGGTGTCGGACATGGTCGGCTTGAGCCGTCTCATGCCCCGTCCTCCCGGCGCTCGCCGCGCGCGGCCATCGCCATCTCCACCGCCTGCCGCACACGGCGCAGCGTGGTGATCAGGCCGATATTCGAGGCGACCTCCTGATCCCTCAGGGCAAGGCTGTGCACCTTGAGGGTGCCCACGGTCAGCGACGCGATCAGCGCCGCAATCCCGAAGGCGCCGACGAAGACAAGCTCCGCCGGCCACAGATAGCGGTGGAAGGCCACCGCAAAGCCCGCCAGCCCCAAGGCCGGCGGCAGCAGGAACAGGGCGAGCGGCCGCTCGACCGAGATGTATTCGATGCGCTCCAGCGCATAGCTCTTGCGCGGCGTGCGCAGGATCCGGTCGGTGACGAGGAAGCCGCCGCCGGCAAAGCGCACCGTCTCCCCGGCAGGCTCCAGGCTGGAGCCATCGGCGCGCGCGCTTGTCTGCGTCTCGGGAGTGTCGGGGTGGACGTGGAGGCGGTTGGTCACGACGCACCTCCCGCCTGCCGTTCGCAGGCCCCGGAGCGCGCCGCCTGCGCCATGCGGCCGGCAAACCCGTCGATGGAGGCCGGGCGATAGAGCGTCAGGCTCCCGGTATAGAGCGCCCAGTCCATCCGCGTCTCGGCAATGGCCACATCGGCGATGCAGCCGCAGATGTCGTCCGAGGCGGCGAGCCGGCTCGCCGTGCGTGCCAGCACCTGATCGCGCGAGCGCTGCCAGGTCTCCATCGCCGCCTGCTTGCTGCGCTCGTAAGCGCGGCGCGCATCCGCGACCTGCTGGCGCGGGTCGAAGTCGAAGACAGAGCCAAGACCGCCCCGGCCGCTGTTGGCGGCATCATAGGCCCAGTCCGCCAGCGGATTGTGGAGCATCCCTTCGGCCAGGATGAGAGCCTGTTCCGCCGCAACGTCCACCTGCGGCAGCGGCAGCGCGGAGAGCTGTTCCTCGCCCGCCCGTGCCGCCAGCGCCGCCACATTCGCGGTGCAGGCCGGCATATGATCGGCCGCCGCGACCCGCTCCGCCAGCTTCGGGCCGATCAGCACGTAGTTGACCGCGCCCCAGGCGAGGCCTCCGGCAAGCAGCGCCCGAGGCACGACATCCGTCAAGATATTCGGGATCATTCCTGTCTCCTGTTCAGGTCGGTGGAGGGGGGAGAGGGTCGACGCGCGCAGTGGCGCCTTTGGCGAGTGACCGCTTGCGGCACCCTCGGGAGGGCTTGCCGCCGATGCAGCGTCAGCCGAGCGGTGCGAGGCGATCGAAACGGCAGTGGGAGCGGCCCAGGCGCGAGAGCCGGCCGGGGTCGAGGCGATGTTTGGCCAAGACCGCCTTGTCGAAGACCTGCGGAGGCGTGAGAACAGGTGCCCGCGTCCCGGACTGGCTGCCGAGATTGATGCGTGGAACGACGCCTGCCTTGGGCGTGAGCAAGACGTAGCACCACTGGCTCGCAGGCCGGTTCGCTTCGACCGCTGCAACGTCGGCATAGGCACCGCCGGTGATGATCATCAGGTTTGTGCCCTTGACGGGCACCCGTTCGAAGAAGTGCAGCTCCTTGGAGGGACGGAAGCCTGCATCACCGTTGCCCTGCGAAGAGGCCTGCGCCTTCCCCGTGTCATTCGCCTGCCGGTCAGGGCGGGTATCGCCGTTCCGTTCGGTACGGTCAGGCGCCTCTTGAGGCAGGGGGATACCACTGCTGCGGATGACCTCCTTGCCGCCGCGATACGGCGGAAGGCCGCCGCCCGTGTCGATACTGCCAAGGCTCCCTGCATGATCCTGCCCGGAGCTGTCGGTAGCGCCCAGAGACCGCCTCTTGTCGGGATTCGCGTTGTCGGCGCGGCGAACCGGGCCGGACGGCTGCGGGACCACTGATGCGGCCGCAACCGCTGGGGTGCCGGTGACAGCCAGCCTGTCCCACAGGCGTGCCATGCCCTGTGCCCCGACAAAGTCGTGGGCAATGAGAGCGGCAATGCCGCTGATGACCGTGAAGGCGAAGATACCGGCAAGGCCGAGACCGAGAATGCGGGTCATGGGAATCTCCTTCGCAGGATGCGGGACGTCGAGTTTGGGAGGGAGGTTCGGGGGACTGGCGCTGTCGCCGGAGCGCTGCAGCGGAGAGCCCCGAGAGACGCGATGCAACGGGGGCGCTGGTCCGGGTCGATTGACCCGATACGCTGCCCGTCCTGCCCTCAAGCAGGTCTGGCAGAGGGAGAGCCCTATTCGGCATCCCCGGCACGGGACGTGCCCGCCGCTTGCGAGGCCGCGTGCCCGGCAGGCTGGTGATCGTGTTCGCGCCAGGCGCTGACGAGGATGATCAACAGGATGGCAGGGGCGAGATCGATGAACAGCGCCGCCGCCCACTCGGGCAATAGGGCGCGCCAGTAGGTGCGCACCGCCTCATGCGGCCCCTGCGGGCGCTTGCGGGTGGCCGGCTCGCTCTTGACCGTCGCAAGGCTGGACAGACCTGCCTGAAGCGCCTCGGCAACCGGCTTCACCATCTCCGAAATCGCGCGCACTTCGTCGTTCTGCACCTGCTGGAACCCGGTGCCGGCCTGCGTGGAGGCGGGGAAGAGCGTTGCAAGGCTCTTCAGCGTTGCCGCGATTGACACGCCGTAGTCGTGCTGGGCCATCTGCACCAGCAGGTCGTCGATGCGCTCTGCGGCTACAACCGCCGCCTCGACCCGGGGGCGGATCGGACCCGGACGATAGGTCTGAGCCTTCAACTCGGCGAAGTGCCGGCCGAGTTCGCCTTGCAAGGCGCGCGAAGCCTCGACGCCCTTGCCGATGTCATCGGCAAGGCTGTTCAGCAGGCCCGCCACCTGCCCCAGGGCGTCCGACACCTTGCCGGGCTTGGGGCGACCGGACTGGGTGCCATGATCGATCTCGCTCTGCTGCAGGGCGGCGAAGCGCTGTGCCTGGGCGCGAATGGCCGGCAACAGGCGCTGTGCGGCAAGCGAGTTCGCGAAGATCTCGTCCTTGCGCCATTCGGCACTGGCGGTGACATCGTCGAGCGACATCTGCACGGCGGTGCCGCCTGCAATCGCCATCATGTTGAAGGGGGCGTCGATTGCCGCGAGCGTTCCGACATAGAGGCTGGCAGCCGACAACGCCACGGCAAGACGGGTGCCGCGCAGCCGGTAGATCAGGCCGAACAGATAGAACCAGCCGAGCCAGGCAAATACCCCGATCGACAGGGCCACCGCCAGGGCCTGCCCCTTCTGGACAAAAGTGGCGCCGGTCTCGCCCATGGTCACGGACAGCCCGTAATAGGTGAGCATCATCGTCGCGCAGGACGGGGGCATTAGCAGGATCTCGGTGAGATGCTCGCGCAGGACAGTGCGCCCCTTGAGATCGAAGCGGTTCTGCTGGAAACGGACGTCGGCCGGCGACGGCATGGCAGATCTCCTGTGGCTGGAGAAGGCCGCAAGACGGCTGGGCCTTGCGGCGGGTCCCGCACTCCGGGCCAACTGCCGAACGACGAACCGGCAACGTCACGAGGCGAGATGAGACGAGGCTGGCCGGCGGAGGCAGAAAGAGCGAGGACGGGGAAGACGAAGCGGGAAGATGATCAGTGGGAGAGTGTCCAGGCGCGCCCGGCGCAACTGGCAGCGCGGGCAGGACCCAAGCCGGACATCCGGCAAGCCCGCCAAGGCAGTCGGGTGGCCCAAGGCGGTGGCGGTGCGCTCACCGGAACGGGCGGATGTCGTGCCTCAGGCCAGCCTTGGTGGAGCGCTGGATCGTCTTGTTCGAAGAGATCCGTCCCCTTGAGCTGCGCTCGGCGGCTCAGGTGCCACGTGGGCGCCTTGCCCAGCTTGCGCAGCGCTGCAATGCGCCTTTGCGCAAGGTGGCCGATGCCAGTCTGTCGATGAAGGGGATACACTTGATCTGGGGATGATCCGCGCGGGTTCAAGCCCCGCGCGGATCGCAATCATCGATGCTGCTTACGACCGCCTGCCGCCAGTCACCGGGAGCACTGCCTCCGACCAGGCCGCAAGGAAGGCCCGCGCCCTCGGCAGGATCTCCGGCCCGGCAGTCATCTGCCGGTAGCGGATGAAGGGCACTCCATCGGCATCCTGCTCGCTGCTGTTCAGAAGATGCCGGTCCCGGAACGTCCCGGTCAGGGCGGTGCGGCCCGCCTGGGTCTCCAGCAGAAAGCCCAAACGTGAGAAGCTGATCCGGGAGGCCTCGTTCAGCCGCCCGCTTCCCGTCTGCCGGACGGCAAGGCAGATCTCCCGCACCTCGCCATTGGCAACGAAGTCGTGCAGCATGCCAAGGGCACCCATCGCGCTGGCGATCTTCAGCCCCGCATAGTCCGGATGAACCACCGCGCCTCGCAGGACAAGACGGTCCCGATCATCGCGATGGAAGTGCATCGTCCCGACGACACGCGTCCCGTCGCGGGCGCACACCACATGAGCATCGCGCTCGATCAGGTCGCGCGGTTCGAAGCGGAACAGCATCGCACGGCCCGCATCCGAGGCAAGCACCTCGTTGAACAGGTCCAGGCTTGCCGCAGTCAGGCGTAGCGCCTCCGCATCGCTCATCGGCCGCGCGCTGCTGAGTTCGATATTCGCATGCCGGTTGCGCACCGACACGGTGCTGAGCGGCAGGCGCGGGGTCGGGCCCTTCGGGGCGGCAACCGCCGCCCCGTCAGGTCCCTGTCCGCCATGGTGGTCGAACAGTGCCGTCATCACATCTCCTCCCGTCCGGGGGCGAACAACTTCGCCCATTCCTTCGCCTCGTCCGCCCTCTGCGCCTGCAGCGCATGGATCTGCGAACTCAGCTCCAGCACCGTCTTCACCAGCGCTTCGGCGAGGCAGCACCCGCCGGCATTCGGCAGCACCTGCCGGACCGCGAGAGCCTCAGCATCGCTTGCGCCGGATGCGTCGGTGGTCTCCTCTGTCGCCGCAGGTGCCACCCGGTACGGGCAGCGCCGGCAGATCGAGAACGCGCCGTCCGACACAAAGGGCCGGCGGCAGGAGGGGCAGTTGGGGGAGTGGTCGCTCATATCGGCTCTCCTGTGTCAGAGCGGTGTGAATGACACAGGAATAAGTTTAAATCCCCGAGTAATAATAGGTTACACTAATGATTATCGATGGATTATTTTGGTAATTAGTAATCCAATATGGATTAATCAAAAATTTATTGACATAAATCTATGAATGAACTAAGTTTTACGAGTTATGAAATGCACTTTTGAAAAATTATTTCATGTTGAAATTGTCCGAAACGCTGAAAACAATCAGGTCATTCGAGAGGCTTGGCGGAATGCTAACGGCGAGTTTGATAGGGATGGAGATGAGCCTGCCTTCGTAAGCTACGATGCGCTTTCCGGAGAGGTAGCTGTGCGGCAATGGTGGCGTGACGGGAAACTGCACCGAGATAACGGCCCCGCTTACGAGCGTCTCGCCCGGGGATCCTGCGTGGTTGCAAATGAGTATTGGTACACAAACGGCGTCCTCCACCGGAAAGACGACAATCCTGCGCGAATATTCCGCTGCCGCGAAACAGGCGCGGTCACTCAAGAAGTTTACATGAAATGGGGGCTCCGCGACCGAACTTCTGGGCCGGCCGTCATCCATTATGACCCTAACAGCGGACGCGTTTGGAGGTCAGAATATTGGCGCCAAGGTCAGCGCTTGCAGAGAAAATGCATAGCACCTAATCTCCGCTGAGTTTTCATTCACCCATGCGTGGTGGAGCTGGTCCAGGACAGTGGGTTGATATCGTATGAGTGACCCTGAACTTGCGGCGTTCGATAGTGTCGTTGCCGATTTGCTTGAGCTTAAACCTGGCGAAGCGCGCGATCGGACTGTGGCCATAAGGAAAAATATTGCAAAAAATATTGATGCTAAATTTAAGAACATGCCGCGTGGATCAATAGAAAAAAGCAAAATACTTTTTTTTGAGGCGGCGGCAAGTCTCGCTGGAATCGAAATAAAAATTGGTCATCCATCAAAATTTCTTGCGCCACTGAAAAGCAATGGCGCGGGAAGCGAAGAAATTCTCCGCGCTATATGTTTTTTGTGCTTCAAAACGCACGAGTTCCGTGAGGTGCGTGAGGAGATTTGCAGGTTACTTGAAGTATTTTATGGTGGAAGTATAGATGATCCTCATTGGCCTCCAAAGATTGTTTTCAGATTGGGAGATATCGTAAAGTCAGCCCTGATTAGTTCAGCCTATGTTAATTATACAGGAAATATAAATAAGGCGAAATTGGAAATGGAGGGCTTGCTCGGAGGGCATACTTCCAGTTCTGATCGCGATGATTCGACGGAAATAGAACTTTGGGGGCTTGTTACCGTTGAGAGCGTGTCCGTAAACAGAGATTCGTACTTGTTTGGGCTCTCGGACCACCAACAGCGCGTACACGCGGGAAATCCCGTTGCTCCTTTGGTGGAGTTGGTTATGTCGCCAGAATATGACGCTAGTGGTTACGAGTTTGGATTCCGCTGCGTCCGAATAGCTACAGATATCGTGACCACCGATCTTTGTGAGGTGGTGGTAGAGAAGCAATATGAGAACGAACGCGCCATCGGAAATAATGGGCAAGTTGTTGTTCGCCGAGGTGGGGCTGCCTGCTTCGTGGAAATAAAAAGCCGCCACGAGTGCCTGAACGGGGGCTATTATATGGATCAGCCCTTCTGTTATATTACGCCACGCTCTGTGCCTTTTCAGTTTACTGGCGAATTAAAGGTTTCGCTTGTTGAGATGAACATCTGGAGGGTTGATGGATCTGAAATTCCGAGTAGCAATAAAAAAGCTGTCATCGCGGCTTTGCTAGCAAAAAAACTGACCGGCGACGGGGTTGCCGAGCCGTGGTTTACTTTATCTCGACTTACATTTGAAATACGTAGTTTCGCTGGTTAGTGCGCATGAGCAACGCAATTGAAGCTCGTATTCGACTAGTAGAGGGAGCTAAGACCGACAATTTCGTTGAGTTGGTGCATCTTTCGGGCCTAGATCCGTCCAAAGATTTTAGATGTAGAAACCTGAGCTACGTCGATTTTTCAACGTGTGATTTAAAGGGGTTTGATTTTCGTGGCGCTAAGCTCGAGGGCTGCAATTTCACCGATGCTTTGGTCGCAAATGCACTATGGGATAGTGATGTATCTATTCCCCCTATATTGTCAAAGTCTAGAGATTTTTCCGTATACGTTCAGAGGAACTTAAGTTTATTTACGCAGATAGCGACGAAGGAATCTAAGTTAAGCGAAGATATAATGTTCGAAAACGAGGCCTTCTACGAAGAAGCATCGCAAGTTGCGCTTCATCCTAGAGGGCCACAGCGTCTACACCGCAAGGCGGTGGGAGTTGAAGATGCTGATGCCATGTTCGCCCTTGGTGTCGGCTACCAGCAAGGCACAGGCGTTGAGGTCGGTCCTGCAGAGGCGGTGCGCTGGTATCGCAAGGCAGCGGAGGCCGGGGACGTCGCCGCCATGTTCAACCTCGGCGTCTGCTATCAGAAAGGCATAGGCGTTGAAGCCGATCCTGCAGAGGCGGTGTGCTGGTATCGCAAGGCAGCGGAGGCCGGGGACGTCGCCGCCATGTTCAACCTCGGCGTCTGCTACCAGAAAGGCATAGGCGTTGAAGCCGATCCTGCAGAGGCGGTGTGCTGGTATCGCAAGGCAGCGGAGGCTGGGGACGTCACCGCCATGTTCAACCTCGGCGTCTGCTACCAGAAAGGCATAGGCGTTGAAGCTGATCCTGCAGAGGCAGTGGGCTGGTATCACAAAGCGGCAGGGGCTGGGGATCGTGTCGCCATGAATTATCTCGGCTTTTGCTATCTGCTAGGCATAGGTGTTGAAGCTGATCACGAAGAGGCGGTACGCTGTTTTCGCGAGACAGTTGAAGTTATTTAAATATCCTTGGCTCTGAACCTCACGATCTAGTGTTGGAAGCTCCGGCCCGGTGCCTCGGGCCACTTGCACTTGCAAGGTGTGCCTGTATTACAGGCGACCTTGCCAAGGGAGGCCCGCTGCGCGCCTCCCGTTGAATCCCTCCCGGCCGATTGCGGCAATCTCTTGCTGTGAGTAAACGAGCCGGCTGTTGAAGAGCGCTATTTCCGTCTTTCGCAGTAGCCGGCCGATCCAGCTTGTGCATATTGCAAAGAGATAGGTCGATATGGAATACTCTGCCAATTGACGCGAGATTGTAGAATAGACGTTATTTTCTGCGCTCTTAGGTGAGTGCGGAATGATCATTTTATTGGAGCGGTTTAATGAGGATCGAAAATATTGCGGTACGCAATTTTCGCTGCTTTGGCCCCGAGCGGGTGGAAGTTAGTCTGCAAGAGCAGGTGACTGCCTTCGTTGGAGGGAATGGTTCTGGGAAGACGGCGCTCTTCCAGGCACTTTCCCGCCTTTTCGGTGTGACGAGGACCGACAGGGCCGTTACAAAGAAAGACTTTCATATCGCTCATGGCGAAGAGGATCTTCCGGATGGTCGGGCGTTGGAGGTCGAGTGTCTAATTGGCTTCCCAGAGCTGGATGACGAAGAGAACGAAGACGCTCAATCAGTCCCCGATTTTTTCAATCACATGGCTGCCTCGGGGCCAGGCGAACCGCTAAAGGCGCGTATTCGGCTTGTCGCCAGATGGATCGAAGATGGAACGCCGGACGGGACCGTCGAAGAAGACCTCAGGTGGATCACGACGCTCGACGACGAATTCGAATGGGAGACCTGTCCCAAAGTTTCGGCTGTGGATCGCGCGAGCATACAACTCGTCTACGTTCCGGCCCTTCGCAATGCGGCCGACCGTGTCACAGAGCTTCTGAAGGGACGTCTTTGGCAGGCGGCGCTTTGGTCTGCAGATCTTGGTGCTCGTGCGAAGGAAGGGGCGGAGCTTGTCCAGAACCAGTTCGATCAGGAGGCACCGGCAAACTTTATCATCGAGCGTCTGACGCACAGGTGGCAGCAGGTCTATGAAGGCGACACGGACACTTCCCCCAATCTTCGGCTGATCGAAAGCAGGATCGAAGAACTGGTGAGGCGTGCGGAGTTCGTTTTTCATCCTGACGAGGCCGGTCGAAGCCGAAACCTTGCTGATCTCAGTGACGGTCAGCGCTCGCTTTTTCACATCGCTCTGACGGCTGCAACCCTGGAAACCGAACAGGCTGCGCTTGCTCTCCCTGCAGCAGAGCGCCCGTTTGATCAGGAAAAGCTGCGCCGCACGCATCTGACCATTCTCGCGATTGAGGAGCCTGAAAACAGCCTTTCCCCGTTCTTCCTGTCCAGGATCGTGACGCAGGCGCGGGAGATCGGCAGAATGGGTACCGCGCAGTCGCTGATATCAAGTCATAGCGCGAGCATCCTCTCCCGCGTCGAGGCGGACGAAGTCCGCTACTTCCGGCTTGACCGTCAGACGCGTCGCGCCTCCGTCAGGCTGCTCACTTTGCCTGAAGACGATGCCGAAGCGAGCGCCTATGTACGCCTTGCAGTTCGCTCCTATCCGGAGCTTTATTTTGCGCGGTTTGTGATCTTGGCGGAGGGGGACTCGGAGCGGATCGTCCTGCCCCGGCTTGCCGAAGCCCGAGGCGTCCCCCTTGATCCGTCATTTGTGCCGGTAGTGCCGCTGGGCGGACGCTATGTCTCGCACTTTTGGAGACTGCTCACAGATCTCGGCATCCCTCATGCCACGTTACTGGACTTTGATCTTGGCCGTGCTCATGGCGGAGCCAACATGATCCGAACTGCGTTCGCGGCTCTCGAAGACGTAGGCCGCGATCTGACCGCAAATCCCCTCGTCGTTGACGGTACGATAGACCTCGACGATCTCGAAGGCCTCGCCGATGAGGATGTTCTGGGCGACTGGGAGGACAATGGCTGGCTTCAGGCGCTCCGGCATGAAGCTGTCTTCTTTTCCGACCCCATCGACTTGGATTTCGCAATGCTGACGGCGTTTCCTGACGCATATCAGCATCCGAACCCGGGCGGGCGCGGTCCCAGGGCGACACCGGCGGCGATCGCCGAGAAAAAGAGGGTGGTCTTAAAAACCAACGGCAATCCCGACATCTACGATGACGATCACTGGGACGCGAGCTTCGCCTGGTATCCCTATCTTTTCCTCAGCCGCAGCAAGCCCGAAACCCACCTCGCTGCGCTGAGCAGGATCACGCAGGACAACCTCGCTCACCTTGCCCCGCCGGAACTGTGCGCACTGACCGACCATGTGAGAGACGTTCTGTTTCCCGAGCCGGATGAAGACTGATGCCCGTTGCGCCGGAAGATTGGCGACCGCAGGGCGTCGATGATCTTGAACCGCGAGCCTGGAACGCTCTTCGAGAGACCGCACAGAGCGTTTGCGTTACCGCCGGTGCCGGAGCGGGCAAGACCGAATTTCTGGCGCAGAAGGCTGCCTATCTTCTGCAGACCGGTCTTTGTCCCCAGCCAAAGCGCATTCTCGCGATCAGCTTCAAGCGCGATGCCGCCCAAAATCTTGCGGCGCGGGTCCGTCAGCGCTGTTCTGAAGAGCAGGCACGCAGGTTTCAGTCGATGACTTTCGATGCGTTCACGAAGCATATGCTGGATCACTTCCGCCTCGCGATCCCCGAGGCTTACAGGCCGCCTGCTGACTACAGCATCGCTTTTCCCTCCAGGCAGGACATAGAGCTCTTCCTGCGAAGGCACGGCCGCCCGGACGTCAGTGCAGACCGGTTTGAACGAGCGGTCGCACGCACGGCGCTGCCGCTTGAAGAAACCGTCGAAAATCCGCGCGCACGAGAGCTGCTTCGGGCCTACTGGGAGGAGCAGTACACCATGCCCGATGGCGCACTGCTCTCGTTTCCGATGATCAATCGTCTTGTCGAATACATGCTGCGCTCAAATCCAACCATCAAGCGCGCTTTGCGTCTGACCTACCCCTTTGTTTTTCTCGACGAGTTCCAAGACACGACCTATGCGCAGGACAGCCTCGTGAAGGGCGCTTTCAGAGACAGCAATTCTGTTCTCACCGCTGTTGGAGACGACAAGCAAAAGATTATGGGTTGGGCGGGCGCAATGAACAACGCGTTCGACGAATTCGTCATTGACTTCAATGCGGTTCGCCATGCGCTTCTCAGAAATTGGAGATCACATGAGGCGCTTGTTGCCATCCAGCACGTCATCGCACGGCAGATCGATCCCGACGTCGAGGAAGTCGAGGCGCGCGGCGAGCTAGCGGTCGAGGGGGATACAGCGGCGATCTGGCGGTTCGACAGCCGCGAACAAGAAGCCGAGCAGATAGCGCGATGGATTCGAAGCGAAGTCGATGCCGGCCGCATTGCACCGCACGATGCTGCAATCCTAGTGCGCATGCGGGCGAACAATGTTGAGGACGAGCTCGCACCTGTTCTCCGCGAAAACGGTCTGATACTGCGAAATCTTGCAAGAAACGTCGGCGGGATCGCCATCCAGGATCTACTCGCCGAGCCTCTTACTGAAGTGGTCCTTTCGCTCTTAAGGCTTGGGACGAGTGCGCGTGACCCGGACGCCTGGAACACGACGCAGGACCATCTGCAAGCGTTGGCTGGCACCAGCCCGGATGACGAGACTGGGCAGGAGCGTTTGCAGCGCGAGATCGCGGTGTTCTCCAGGAACCTTCGGCAGACCATGCGTGACGAGCCGCCTGATCCGGCAGTGGCCGACCGGCTGTTCGCGCAAACTCTAGAGTTCACTGGGGTAGAGCGGTTGCGTCAGACTTACCCCGAGTATCGTCGCGACGCGGATTTTCAGCGCGTCCGCACGGGCTTCCAACTCCTTTTGCGTGAATGTACTGAGAATGCAGTGGACTGGATTAGCGTTCTCGATCGCTTTGAGGGCAAGGGTCAGGTCCCACTCATGACAATCCACAAGAGTAAGGGCCTCGAATTCCATACGATGATCTTTTTCGGGCTTGATGCTCAGACATGGTGGAGCCTGCTACCGGATCACGATGAAGAGCTTAAATCATTTTTCGTTGCGTTTACCCGTGCCAAGCAACGGGCATTCTTCGCTTATTGTTCCGAACGGGGCAATACTATTGGTTGGTTGGAACAGCTTCTCCTGCCCGCAGGTGTGGTGCAGGTCGATGGAGCTGATATCATGGGGCCCGATCCATAGGAACGGGACGTTTGGGGATCAGGGAACCAAATCCGCAGCGGCGATAATGGTGCGCGCGCCTGACCTGGTGGTACGCCGCAGAAACAAGCCCCGCATCCGTCGACGTGACGTAACCTCAAGCAACGCCTCCGCTTAGTTTCGGCGCCCCCCACGAGGAGCGTTATCCGGTATGGATAGCTTTCTTCCCTTCGTGACGCTTGTCTTCTCGCGGCTGTCCACCTCCTTCGGACCGGGCTCTATCGCTTGGGCCTGCGCCCCTCGCGACCGAACCCCTTGGCGAACGCGGCGGGTTTCGGCCCATGCGGGTGACAATCCCTGGGCGGGGAGTGGACGGCCGCCAGGCGGCCGGCATGTGAGTGGGTGTTTCTTTCGTTCGGCAGGCGGCCTTCCGCCGCCTGAGTGATGTTCTCC
The DNA here is from genome assembly GCF_900185725.1 of Stappia sp. TSB10P1A. Taxonomy (GTDB): domain Bacteria; phylum Pseudomonadota; class Alphaproteobacteria; order Rhizobiales; family Stappiaceae; genus Stappia. The sequence goes on from NZ_FYAU01000029.1 coordinate 302,303, forward strand.
TGCGCGCTGGTTGCGCGCGTGATCCCCTTGTTCCAGCTTGCACCGACGGCGGGGCTCTCCGCCAATAGCCGAAGTCCGGGCGGGCCCGCTCCTTCGCCGGGTGCGCTTCGCTGTGCTCGGCTGCCCGTCTCCCGTGTGGCCCGGACCGCGTGACGCGCCGTTGCACGGTTCGTCTTTGGCCGCCCCGCCTTTCGGTACGACCGTCCCTTATGTCGCCGCCGCCCGCCTGTCGGCGGCGGCGAGGTTTCTGTCTGTCTTCTTGGGGACGCTCGGCGCTGGCCAGGGGTTCATGCGCGGCCCTTCGGGGTCGTGCCCTCAACCCCCAACCGACAGGAGACTACCCCCATGAAACTCATTCACCTTACCCTTGATCAATTGTCCCCCTCGCGGGTCAATGTCCGCAAGAAGGGCGGCAAGGAGATCGCCGATCTGCTTCCCTCCATCCGGCGGCTCGGCATCCTGCAACCGCTTCTGGTGCGTGCCGGCGCGGACGGCTACGAGGTGGTTGCCGGACAGCGGCGGCTGGCCGCGCTTACTGCGCTGGCCGCAGAGGGGATTGCCGACCCCGTGCCCGTCATCGTCATGCAGGACGGGGACGATGCCACCGCGATCGAGGCCTCGCTCACCGAGAACATCGCCCGTCTGCCGATGGACGAAATCGACCAGTACAAGGCCTTTGCCGCCCTGCGCGGCGAGGGGCTGGAGATCGGCGACATTGCCGCACGCTTCGGCGTGAGCGAACGGCTGGTCACCCAGCGGCTCGCGATTGCCGGTATCATCGAGCCGGTGCTCAACGCCTATCGCCGCGACGAGATCAGCGCCGAAACCCTCCGCATCCTCACCATGGCAACTCCGCGCCAGCAAAGGGACTGGTGGAAGCTGTTCAAGGACAAGGAGAGCTACGCGCCCCAAGGCAGGCAGTTGCGAGGCTGGCTGTTCGGCGGCGGAGAAATCCGGCTGGACCGCGCCCTGTTCGATCTGGAGCAGTATACGGGGCCGATCATCTCCGACCTGTTCAGCGAGGCGCGCTACTTCGGCGATGTGCAGGCCTTCTGGACCCTGCAACATGCGGCCATTGCCGCGCGGCGCGAGGCCTATCTCGCCAAGGGCTGGGAGGCGGTGGTCGTACTCGACATCGGCCAGCACGTGCCGCGCTGGGACTATGTGAAGGTTCCCAAGGCGCGTGGCGGCAAGGTCTATGTCTCCATGACCGCAGACGGCGAGGTGAGCTTCCTTGAAGGCTACCTGCCCGAGCGCGAGGCGCGGCGCAGGCAGAAGCAGGAGGCCGAGGGCGGCAGGCCTGATGGCGCACCGCTTCCCTCCACCGTGGCACGGGGCGAACTGACCAAGTCGATGCACAACTATATCGGCCTGCACAAGCATGCGGCGGTGCGCACCGAACTGCTGGCCCAACCACGCATTGCCCTGCGGCTGACGGTGGCGCACATGATCGCAGGGTCCGGCCTGTGGAAGCTGGAGGCCGACCGCCAGAAGGCGGCGAGCCCCGCCATTCAGGAGAGCCTTTCCGCCTCGCTTGCCGAGCAGGGCTTTGCCGAGGAACGCCGCCGCATTCATCTGTTTCTGGGTCTGGACATGACGGACGCGGAAGACGATGCGGACAGCGAAGCAGAGGACACGGATGCAGAGGCAAACGCGGACAGTGGAGCCGACGAGGACGGGGCTGCAATCGACGGCGACAGCCAGACCGTCCGGCGGGACGGGCCTGTCGTCTTCCACGGTCAGGGGCACTGGCTCGAGGGCCGTTGCCTCGCGCGCATCTTCGAAAGCCTGATGCATATGGAGGACAGCACGGTCATGCGCATTCTCACCTTTGCCATGGCCGAGACGCTGGAGGCGCAGACGGGCACGGTGGACGCGCTGGGGCTTCTGCTCGGCACCGACATGCGCAACTGGTGGACACCGGACGAGGTCTTCTTCGATCTCCTGCGCGACAAGCAGGCGATCAACGCTATGGTGCGCGAGGTGGCCGGAGACGTGACCGCCGGAGCGCATGCACTCTCCACCGCGAAGATCCAGAAGAAGATCGTGGCCGATTGCCTCAACGGGACGCGCACCGGCGAGGTCAAGGCAGGGGAGTGGATTCCGCCCTACATGGCCTTCCCGCCGAGGGGCTACACCACCCGCTTCGAAGGCCCCATCACGCCGGACTGGTCGCCGAAGTCATCGAGCCGTGAGGCAGGCACCGAGGGCGACTCCGCCGCCGAGGTCGAAGACCCCGATCTCGATGATTGCGGCGATGTCAGCGAAGCGGCATAGCGCGAAAATTTTCGCTCCGCCGGACGCAGTGTCCGGCGGAGCGGTCTGCACAAAAACGCTATGATCTTGGTTCAATTTCGAACGTCTGGGTGGGTGGTAAGGGGTCGGTCCGCTTCTCGGGGCCGGAATTGGGACAGCTGTCATTCAGGGAGCCGCCGCACTTCGACCGCAACGCGCCCTCATTGCTGTCGCAAAGATGCGCCGACCTTTTCTCCAAAAGCGGACTTTGCCTATGATATGTTGTGTGTCAGTCGCGGGTGAACTCCCGGCCTGCCACTTCGCTGCTGTTGCGCGCTCGGACTGACCACCGATCGATTGCCACTCCACTCTTAGTCCGCTATGCCACTAAAACTCAGACAAACGCTGGGGCGCAGGGCAAGAATGATATGATCGAACGCCAGATAACCGACATACGCGATACGGCCACGCGAATTAGCGGCGACGCCGCCCGCGGGTTTGTTGCCCGTCTGTGGTCACTCTGCAATATTCTTCGAGGCGACGGTGTAGGCTACAATCAATATATCTCCGAACTGACCTATTTGCTTTTCCTCAAATTGGCGGAGGAAACGGAAGCGGAATCTCTGCTGCCAGACGGCTATCGATGGTCTGATCTAGTCCGCTACGACGGCCCTAATCTGCTCGGACACTATCAAGAATTCCTGACCCACCTTGGTGCCGCGGCCGAGTCTGAGCTTGTCCGCTCCATCTACACTTTCCCAACTACAGTCTTCTCTCATTCGGAGAACTTGAAGGCTGTCATCGCCGGTATCGATGCCTTGAATTGGCATTCTCTGACCGCGGATGCGATCGGCGTGGTCTATGAGGGGCTATTGGCGAAGAATTCCGAGGACTCCCGTTCCGGAGCCGGCCAGTATTTCACGCCGCGCGCACTGGTGGACAGCATGGTGGCCTGCACACGGCCAGATCTAGGAGAAATTATCCAAGACCCATCAGCCGGGACAGGCGGTTTTCTGATCAGCGCCGACCAATTCATTCGCAACAAGCGCGGTATGGCTGCATACCAGGCCAATCCACCTCGGTACGAAGGCATGGAGATAGAGCGGGGCACTCATCGGCTGTGTCTCATGAATGCCTTCCTGCACGGCATGAACGCGAAGATTTACCTGGGCGACACGCTGACAACTGATGCGGAGAAGCTGAGTGAGGCCGACGTCGTGCTGGCCAACCCGCCCTTTGGCAGCCGCACTGCCGGGATGCGGAGCGCGCGAGAAGACATCGCCCACACGTCGTCGAACCGCCAGCTACAGTTCCTTCAGCACATCTATCGTGCCCTTCGCCCAGGTGGCCGAGCGGCCGTCGTGGTACCAGACAATGTGCTGTTCGAAAGGGGACTAGCCCAGAAGGTGCGGGAGGAATTGACGGAGCTGTGCGATCTCCGGATGATGCTGAAGCTGCCAACTGGGATTTTCTATGCTCAGAATGTCAGCACCCACGTTCTTTACTTCGAGCGCAGCGGAACCGCGTTCCCAGCGACGCGGGAGGTCTGGCTCTACGATCTGAGAAGCGGTATGCCCCGCTTCAACAAGCGGCGGCCCCTTGCTCGGCAGGACCTTGAGACTTTCGAGCGCGCATTCGAACAGGTTCGGGGCGGTGGCGAGCTCAATGGCACGGAAGACGATAGGCTTAAGCGATTTACTCGCGCTCAGGTCGTCGAACATCTCGATGAGGTTGCAACGGGGTGGCTCGACGCGGACAGGGATATCGCAGGTGACCTGGCGCAGGAAGACGTTCACGAAGCGCTTCAGCAGATGTTAACGTCCCTAGACTGGATTTCCGGAGAGCTTGGCGAGGTGTTGGAGGCGCTCGCCGCCGGCCCGGGTATCAAGCCTGAACGCCAGAAGCCCTAATGGCCGAGCTCCCAGCCAACTGGGCTTCCACAAAGCTCGGCGCGTTCAGCGATCTTGTCAACGGTCGGGCGTTCAAGCCTTCGGACTGGTCCACCGTTGGATTGCCCATTATTCGTATCCAGAACCTCCGAAACCCCGATGCACCCTTCAACCGGTTTGCGGGCGCAACGGAAGAACGCCATCGGGTCAGTGACGGCGATCTACTTTTCGGCTGGTCTGGCACACCGGGGACATCGTTCCGAGCGCACATCTGGTCGAGAGGCGAAGCCGTTCTGAATCAGCACATCTTCAAGATCGTCTTCGATCCCAAGATCGCCAATGCCCAATTTCTAAGAATTGCGATCAACGCTTACTTGCCGAATTTAGTAAAACAGGCAAAAGGGGGAGCTGGCCTGAAGCATTTGACTCGTTCTGCAGTGGAAGGAATCCCCATCCCGCTTCCGCCGCGATCGGAGCAGGATCGCATTGTGACGGCGCTGGCGAACACCGCGGGCCGCCTTGCTGCGGTCGATATCGAACTGAAGGCGATGATCGAGGGACTCCCCTACGTTGAACGACAGGTTCTGGTCAGGACTATCACCGGCGGCCTGTTGCGGCCCGATCAGGATCGTATGATTTCCACTCCGCTTCGTGAAGGTGGAACGAGTATTATACGTATCCAAGATGTTGGCGAACTTCAGATCGGCCGACAACGCTCGCCGGATGTGCACAAAGGTCCTTCGATGCGTCCCTATCTTCGGGTCGCGAATGTACTCGATGACCACATCGACGCGGCCGACCTCATGACGATGAATTTCGAAGACGCGGAGTTCGAGCGGTATCGCCTGCTGCCGGGCGACATCCTAATCAACGAAGGTCAGAGTTTAGAACTGGTCGGTCGTGCCGCCATGTATCGTGGCGAACCGGGTGGCGTCGCCTTCACCAACACCTTGATTCGGTTCCGGGCGGGCCCTCTTGTCGATCCGGAATACGCATTGGTCGTCTTTCGCGCCTATCAGCATATGGGTCGGTTCCGCGAGATAGCGAAAATTACGACGAATCTGGCGCATCTTGGCCTTCGTCGGTTTGCTGGGCTCGACTTTCCGCTTCGCCCGTTGACGGAGCAGCAGGATATCGCTCGTATCGCACGGAGCCTGATCACGAAAATTCGCAACTCCGCGGAAGCTCTCGCCCTTCTGAGAACCGATACCAGAAATCTAATAGACGCGTTTGAGGCCAGGGCCCTAGCCGGACGCCTTTCGCGGCAGTCGGAACTGGAAGTCGCGCCCACGATCGCGCGACTACAGAAAGCGATTCGCAGTAAGCCGCAAGCTATAGGATCGTCGCGACCGCGCGTCGGAAAAGCTGGGAGGACGAAGGTTATGCCAACGAAAACGCTGGTCGAAGCCCTTGCGCAGGCTGGGCAACCTCTCGACGGGCAGTCGCTGTTCAGCGCAGCCGGCTATCCTGATGACGCCTCTGTGCTTCAGATCGAAGAGTTCTTTTTAGAACTCAGAAGAGCCCTAGCAGAGGGAAGCATCCGGCGCACAGTGACGGACGGCGAGCGCTTCTCAATGGTGGAGCCTGACCGATGAAAGTCGACGTCCTCGAAATCCGGTCCCGGTTCAAGAATCTGGAGGGCGTCTGCATCGACTTCGACCAGACCAACCTTATGACGGTTGTCGTCGGCCGTAACGGCTCGGGCAAGTCAAATGTCCTGGAAGCGCTTGTTGCGATTTTTCGCAACCTCGACTTGGGCGATCCTCCGCCCTTCTCCTACCGCCTAGTCTACCGACTCGGGACCGGAGACTCCACTGTGTGGGTTCGCATCGACGCCGATCCTGATCGCAAGCCGGCCGATCAGTATGATGCCCGCCATGCGCCCAGCCTAGAAGCTCTGGAGGCCGGGGGGGAGGCGATCAAAAAGGCCCGCCTCCATCGCACACGTGACGGCAGGGCGGAGTTCCTGCCCAAATACCTGTTCGCCTACTACTCTGGGCCAAGCGACCGACTTGAGGATTATTTCCGTCGCCACCGCACGGACTTCTATCGGCGTCTGCTCAGAAACCAAGTTGATTTGGCCGGTGACATCAGACCGCTCTTCTATGCCAAGCCAATCCATAGCCAGTTCGTCTTACTCGCCTTTTTCCTGAGCCATATGGATGAAGATGAAAGGGCCTTTTTGAGAACCCATCTCGGAATCACCGGTCTGGACTCCGTCCATTTCGTAATGAGACGGCCCGCGTGGGTGAGAAAGCCACGCGAGCGCTTCTGGGGTGCTGACGGGGTAGTCAGAGAGTTTCTCGACCGTCTATATCCTCTGTCTCTGGCACCTGTGCGCGTCCGAAGACCCGAGACCACTTCGCTGACAGGTCAGGGCGTGAGGAACGAGTTTGTGCACTTGTTCCTACCAGACTTAGACAGTCTGCGAAATTTTGCGCGCGATCTCTCTCCGGATGTTTTCTTTAAGATGCTGGAAAGTACACTCCTTTCTGAGATTATCTCAGAGGTTCGGGTAACTGTCGGGTTGGATTCTAGTGATACCCCGCTGTCTTTCCGCGAACTCAGCGAGGGCGAACAACAGTTGCTGACCGTGCTGGGCTTACTAAAATTTACCGGTGGTGCGGACTCTCTGTTCCTGCTGGATGAGCCCGATACCCACCTGAACCCGGCTTGGGCGGTCAAATATCTCGGCTTCCTGCGAGATTTTGTTCCGAACCATGAAACGAGTCACTTGCTGATGGTCAGCCACCATCCCTTAGCCATCGCGGAACTTGAAAAGGAGCAGATACAGGTCATGTGGCGCGACGAGGGCGGTCAGGTTCGTGCGACGGAGCCGGCGTATAGCCCCCGAGGCATGGGGTATGCCGGCATCCTGACGAGCGACATGTTCGGGCTCTACACTACCTTGGACGCCCCGACGGAAGAATTGATCCGTCAACGCCGCACCCTTGCAGAGAAGACTGAACTCGACGAGGCAGAGAAGGTACGGCTCCGCGAATTGGACCAGGAACTCGCGATCCTAGGCTTTTCCTCACGCCACTGGGATGGAGACTACCAGGAGTATTTGCAGATTCGGAGTGAACTAGAAACAGACCACGAGCGCGGCTCTGCGAACGACAACCCTGAGCTTCACAAGCGCCGGCGCGAGATCGCGGCTCGGATCGTCAAAGACATGATTGCGCGGGGCGAGATGGAGGCGCCGGATGCGGCGCATTGAGTATGATCCGGCTAAGATCACTTACCCGGCGGGCTGGAAGGACAAAGCGGCGAAACTCCTGCAGGAGCTAGTGGACGCCGCTGATGGTCCGGCGCGACAAAAAATCCTAAGCGACCCGAACAACCGGATCTGGTCGGAACTGAAGCTTGAACTACGCAAGTTATCCCACGGCAAATGCTGGTACACTGAAGCGCTGCAAGCTGGTACGGATGTCGATGTCGATCACTATCGACCGAAGGGCCGTGTGGCCGAATTGATCGCGGCCGAACTCCCTCATCCCGGTTATTGGTGGCTCGCTTATGACCCCTCCAACTATCGCTTTAGCTGTATAGTCGCCAATCGCCGTCGTCAGGACGTTGAAGCAGGTCGGACCGGAGGCAAGGCCGATCACTTTCCAATACAGCATGAGGCCGAACGCGCCTACGCCGAGGATGTGGACTATGGTGCCGAGAAACCGCTGCTAATTGACCCTTGTGTCGCTCACGAGCCGGAACTCATCACCTTTAAAGAGGATGGCGAAGCCATGCCACGTTTCCCGGAGGACCAAGCGTATAAGCACGGCAAGGCCGCGAGGTCGATCGAACTCTATAGCATCAACCATTCGGAGTTCGTGACGGCCCGGCTAGAACTAAGGGATCGCATCGAGAAGCTTAAGAGGGACGCGAAACGTTTCTTTGCCAAGCTGGAAACCGGCGACGCGGATCATGAGAACGGATATGCGAGCGCCATCGCAGAATTGGCCCGGCTCCGCTCTGCGCCAGCCCCGTTTTCAGCTTTCTGTGCCGCCATGATTGAACCTTCTTCACATGAAGACTATCTATTTGGGTTGCGGCATGCCTAAGTTCCCTGCGCGGTGGGAGTGTGCTGAGCGCTAATCGCGTGGAGTTGCACGTAGTCATCATCATGGGCGGCAAGGCACGACCATGATACTTCTTACCTTCCAAAAAAAATTAACATATCGGAGTGGCCCAGCGGAAAGGAGGCATACCGCGAGCGCATAGTTTGAAAGTCTGCTTATTCAATTTTGCCTTCCGAAAGACGACCGTCTCTGAATGGCCCCGCTTGAGCCGAAAGCAAGTGCTGAATGAATGGCAAGTTTCGAGTGCCCTGAAGTCCGGTGTGAAAGGCTCACTTGGGACCGGAAGCGGACGCCAAACAGAATTCGTAATTCTCTTTCAATTGCCGACCTGTCGCCTCACGCTCTCGCTTGAGTGTCCCTGCAAGCGTCCAGCGGGCCACACCAAGAGTGCGGGCCGCCGCCGCGCTGCTCGGTGTTACGGCGTCGTCGCATGCTCGAGGCTGATCCTCAGCCGCGACCCCGTCGCCGCCGCATAGCGCTGCAGGGCCTTCATCGACGGGCTGACGCGGCCGCTTTCCAGCTTGGCGATATAGGACTGCGAGGTCTGCATCTTCCGGGCAACCTCTTCCTGAGTCATATCCGCCTCGGCGCGGGCGCGGATCAGCGCCTCGGCAATCGAAAACTCTTCCGCCAGGGCTTCGTACTCGGCGCGCACATCGGGGCGCTCCAGTAACGTCTTTTTCAGCTCATTCAGCTTCGTCATGTCACGTCCTCCGCCCGCTTCAAGGCGAGCTCAATCTCACGGCGCGGGGTCTTCTGCGTCTTCTTGGCAAACACCCGGACCACGACCACCCGCTTTGGTCTTGCCACCACATAAAGGGCGCGGGAAACGCCATCTCTGCCCTTCATCCGGATTTCCCAGAGCGGGCCTTCCAGATGCTTCACATGGGGTTCGCGAACGCGCTCCAGACCCAGCGACTGGATCAACTCGCCAATCCGCAGGAACTTGGCGATCTGATCGGCCGGGAGCGCTTCCAGCTCCGCATCGACCGTCGCGTTAAGCGTTTCAACAGTCCACATGATCAATATATCAAATCTGACATGATTTTGCAATCATAACGGTTCTTCCCGCTGGTCGTGCGGTCCCGTTCCGATAGAGCGGCACCAAGATCGGGGACGGCCATTCTACCGCGCGTGGACCGGGTAAGAATGTGCCGTTCCCTGACGTCTGCGAATGCGCTGCCGGGCGAGGATTTTAAGCGTGTTCTCATACGGTTAAGGCTAGCGGATTCGGCTGCTTTCCACCAGTCGTTCAACACGAAGCGACTACCGCCTCCTGCCGCCGCAGGGTGCGCACGAGCGTCCAGCGGGCCACGCCGAGGGTGCGCGCTGCCGCACTTGCCGATAAACCCTTCTGCTCGATCAGGTGCCGCGCCTTGCGGATATCGCGCTGGCTTAAGGCGGGAGGCCGCCCGATCCGCGCGCCGCGCTTGCGCGCGGCAGCCATCCCCTCGCGGGTGCGCTGCGACAGTGTCCGCCGCTCGAACTCGGCCAGGGCCGAGATCATCGTGTAGACGAAGATGCCTGCCGGTGTGGACGTGTCGATGTTGAGATTAGCGATGCGGAAATGCACCCCGCGCGCCCGCAGCGCCTCGGCATGGGTGAGTGCATCGACCACCGAACGAAAAGCCCGGTCGAGATCCCACACCACCAGCGTGTCGCCGGGAGAGAGGCGCGCCAGCACCTTGTCGAGGACGGGCCGGCTGTGGCCGCAGGCGGAGACGGTCTCGATATGGAGCTCGTCGCAGAACTGGCGCAGGCCCTCGACCTGGCGGTCATGGCGCTGCTCGGAGGTGGACACGCGGATGTATGCGATCTTTTTGTTCTTTTTCAATGGCTTGCTCACTTCCCGTCTGTCTCGAAACCGTCCCCTATTGCTCCTGCCGCCGTGCCTGGCGGGTGTGATCGGTCACAGGCTCTCAAGGCCCTGATTTCTATAAAAGTATACCAAATTTTGGGCGTATTATTCAAATAATCACAAAACGGGACGGTTTTGAGCGGTATTGGAAAAGTAACAAGAGGTTTGAAGGCAGGTCTTTCCGGAGTCTTGTTCTTTCTCGCGACTGGTGTTCATCCGAGCTACGCCACCAACATGACGGCGGGTGTCGTCATGGAGAAAATGCCTGCCCGCGAGCGCGCCGCCTTTGTCATGGGGATTGTCGAAGGACTGGCCTATGCCCGGTTCCGAAAGGACACAATTGCTGCCGGGTCCAAGGACGAACGCGGCATGACCTGCATCTATGACTGGTTCTACAAGGACACCGCCGTGTCGTTTGCGCGTGTCGATGCCGTGTTTCGGCAGCACACAGGGCATTTCCCCTCGACGTTGCTGGCGGTCATGGTGAAGGAGGCATGCGGCGAATGATGCATCCGCCTGGCATTGGTGATCTCGGTCGCGTCTTCCGCACAAGCGCCGGACTTGCCGCGCACTTGCGGGCGTTCCAACGCCAGCAGGAAGAAGAGCGTCTGCGCCGCGACCGCCGTCAGGATGCGCAGGGCGATGAAGCCGAGTTGATGGACTTTGCCATGGTGATGGTCTCCGCCAGCGAGATGGAGACATTCCGCGTTGAACTCGACAGCTATGACACCGCCACCATTGCGGCGCTTCAGGAGAATGAGCGGAACCTGATGCAGGCGCGCGAGCGACTGGATGAGCTGTTCGCCAAGGCCCACGTACTCCCCGACGGTCGCCGCGTGTTTAAGACAGAAGACGGACTGCGCGTGTTCGACGAACATGGCCAGGAACTGTCCGACACCACCATTCATCCAACTGAGATTGACGACAAGCGTCCGCGTTGGGAAACGGCACGGGACGCGATCGATCAGTATGAAGCGCTGACGCAGGAGCGCGAGGCTATCCTCACTTACCAGCAGAAGCTGGACGCAGCGCGCGAGCGGATCGATGCGGGCGAGATCTCACGCGAGGAGTTCGACGAGCTGCGTGACGAGCTGAAGACCGCCATGCCCGAAGCCGTGCGCGCGCAAGCTCCAGAGCTTGCATCCGAGATCGCGATGGACACAGACCTTGCCATCGAGGACGACATGATCCCGTCCTCCTTTACACCTGCCTCCATCCCCGGCCTTACCCGATAGAGGCGGCGGGCGGTCGTATGAGGACCTGCGTAATGTTGGTCGAGACGATCAGAATTGTCGTGACATTGTCTGGCAAATTCTGATAAGGTGAACATAAGAGGCTGACATGACCACACGCACCACCCGATCCGAAAAGCTCGACCTGCGCCTGACGCCGGAGGCCAAGCGCATATTGATGGCGGCGGCCGCCGCCGAACGGCGCACGGTCAGCGACTATGTGTTGCAAAGCGCCCTTGGCCATGCCGAGGAGACGCTCGCCGACCGCCGCCAGTTCGGGCTCGACAGCGCGCGCTGGGAAGCCTTCCAGAGCGCGCTCGATGCGCCGGTGCGCGACATGCCGCGCATGCGCAGGCTGCTGAACGAGCCCGGCATCTTCTCCGGCAACGAACCGGCGTGACGGTCTTCCGCGTCGAGAAGCTGACACGACGCCACGCGGTCGACCCGTTCGACTGCGGCGAGCCGGCACTCAACCGCTTTCTGGCGCGCTTTGCCTTCCCCAATCAGCAGGCCAATGCCTCCCAGACCTATGTTGGCCTGGCGGATGACACTGTCATCGGCTTCTACGCGCTGGTCGTCGGCGAGGTCGCCCATGCCGAGGCGCCGGAGCGTCTGGTCAAGGGACTGGCCCGTCATCCGGTGCCGATCATGCTGCTCGCCCGGCTTGCCGTCGCGCGCGACTGGCAGGGCAAGGGCGTCGGCGCCGGCTTGTTGCGTGACGCGGTCCTGCGCACCCTGCAGGCCGCCGACATTGCCGGCATCCGGGCGCTTGCCGTGCATGCCAAGGACGATGCCGCCCGTGCCTTCTACCGGCGCTTCGATTTTGTCGAGTCCCCCACCGATCCGCTGCATCTCTTTGCCCTGATCAAGGACCTGCGCGGCCTGTAGACCCAGCGCAGCACAACGAGCGAACATCCACCGGAGCCTGCCTGTGAGTGGATTGGCGCTTTGTCTGGGCGGGGACTGACTGCTGTGGCAAGCTGGAGCCATGACGGATCGATCCCAAAATCCCGACACGCCTGATCGCCCCCTCGATGCCGACGCCCGGCGCGCGGCGTGGAGAGCCGGGGTCCGCGAGGGAATCGAGGATGCCGACAAGGGCCGCTTCGTCACCGAGCAGGAAATTGCCGCCGTGCTCGGCAAATACGCGCAGGCCTGTCGTTGAGCAACGCGGCGCTGCAGGTCCTGCCTCTCTACAGGCCTTGCCCGCAAAAATCGTCTCGCGCGTGCCCTCGGCCTGATCTCCCGCATTGCCACTGACCGCAACCGGCCTCACCACCTCGCTGGTGTTCCGGTCCCGATAGCACCCACCCGAGCAGCGATGATGATGCCGCAACCGTCTCCGGGGCAGAGACGCGCTTCCCGTCGATCCGCAGTTCGTCCCTGGCGGTTCCAGCAGTGACACCGTGAACGCCGCCATCTTCTGAGCTCGATCCGTTTCCCGCTCTCCTCCTACCGCCACTGTCCCCCGGGCCATGCCTCCTTGGTGCCCACCATTCTGGCCGCGCCGCCTGCGGCCTTTGCTGGCGGTCCTGGCAGGGGAGGAGCGTCCTTGCAACGGCATGCGCCGTCTTTCCGCTTCGCCCGCCCGCTCGCTGGCCGCTCCGCTCGCTCGGGGTGCAAGGGCGCGCCTCTCCCTGCCTCTCCGGACGCCGTCAGGCCGCAGTGGTCGCGGCCTCAACAGGCACAAGGAGATACATCATGGCCCGTATTCAGAAGTTCGATGTCCACCAGGAGATCACCAACCGCATCGTCGACGCGCTCGAGAGCGCCGGCGCGTTCAGCCTGCCCTGGATCAGGAGCAAGGGCGGCTCAATGAAGCGCCCCGTCAACATCGCCTCCGGCAATCCCTACAACGGCGTCAACATCGTCTCGCTCTGGGTGGCCGCGCAGGTCCAGGACTATCCCTCGCATCTGTGGGGCACCTATCGCCAGTGGCAGGCGCGCGGCGCGCAGGTGCGTCGCGGCGAGAAATCCTCGCTGGTGGTCTTCTACAAGACGCTGTCGGTCGAGGAGACCAACGAACAGACCGGCGAGAGCGAGCAGTCCGAGCGCTTCATGGCCCGCGCCAGCTTCGTCTTCAACGCCGCCCAGGTCGAGGGGCTCGATCTTGCCGCCGAGGAGCGGCCCTTGCCCAATGAGCCCGTCTTCGACCCGATCGCCCGCGCCGAGGCCTTCGCCAGGGCAACCGGCGCCAGCATCGAGGAAGGCGGAGACCGCGCCTGCTATATCCCGTCCGCCGACATGATCCGCATGCCAGAGCGTCGCCGCTTCACCGGCACCGCCACCACCTCACCGGCGGAGGGCTTCTACTCGACCCTGTGCCATGAACTGGTCCACTGGTCGGGCGCGCCGGACCGTCTCGACCGCAATCTCGTCGGCCGGTTCAATGCCGAGAGCTACGCCATGGAGGAGCTTGTCGCCGAGCTTGGCGCGGCCTTCCTGTGCGGCGATCTCGGCATCACGCCGGAGCCCCGTGCCGACCATGCCCAGTACATCGCCCACTGGCTCAAGGTCCTCAAGGACGACAAGAAGGCTGTCTTCACCGCCGCCTCCAAAGCGTCCGAGGCCGCCAACTGGCTGATCGCGCGGGAGGCGGAACAGGCTGCGGCGTAGCGTGGGTGTGAGGCTTCAAGGCCGGCCCCGGTCGCTCGATCACCGAGCGGCCGGGGTAGCGTGTTCTGGTTGGGGTCGTGGGCGGCCTGTCGGCTCTTGGCGATAGGGCAGCGCGAACTGAACATTCGGATGCCTCCTTCCGTCGAGAGCATGATGCTCGTCGCCCCCTTCGGTTCAATCAAGAAGGCCCTCTCGATTCAGCTTTTGCTAAACGCGATCGACGAAGCGCTGTACCAGTTCATATTCGTTGTCCGCTTTTAGCCTGGACAAGCTACTTTCGGGAAAAATGCCTTTCCCGCGGCAACACCTTTTCTCTGAAGAATGAGGAAATCTCGGCGCGCTTGCGATCGAAATGCTCAGCTGCAAGACCCGGCAAGCATGCAAACGCTTCGTCGTAGTCGTCCATTTCAATCGCCGAATCCCCTTCGAAGGGCTCGATACGCAGGCAACGGTCAGGTCCAAGCAACAACTTCGCCTGGGCGGTCGCGTTGTCGGTGGTCAGGAACATCGCCGCCTTGATTGCTTCCCGCCACGCGATCAGGCCCCGGAACACGTCGGGTTTGCGCAGGGAGAAGGGCGCATTGCCGGTCCCGATGCTGAAAATCTCCACTTGGTCGAAACTTATGTCGTAGGCGGTGATGGCATCAACGAGTGCGACCATGACCGGATTGTTGGCCCACACGCCGCCGTCGATGAAAATCCGGCCGCTTTCGTCATGTTCAAGGCCCTTGAGATACGTCGGCGCTGCCGAGGTTGCCCGGGCCACCTTCCACATCGGGGTCGCGTGATCGTTCCTGAAGTCCTTGTGATGATCGGTCTTGAAAACAACGATTTCCGTCTTCGGCATCATGAAGGCCGGAATGACCAACCGGGTCATGGAGTCGCCGAGAAAATGATCGGTAAACCGGCGCTTCAGGGCCTTTTCCAGTTCTTCGTGGATCAGCTTCGGGCCGTTGAGGGATCGCAGGAACCGGCGGAACCGGCCGATCCATCCATCCGGCAGCGGCGGAAATATCTTCCGGCCGTCATCGCGGTAGAAGCCGGTGATCTCGGTGGTCGGAATGCCGAGCCCCAGGCCGAGAGCGATGATGCCGCCGGTGGATGTTCCGGCGATCATGTCGAAATACTGCGCCAGCGGCGCGCCACCGCAGAAATTCTCTTCACAACGCCGCAGGACTTCGGCGGTGTAGATCCCCCTGATCCCGCCGCCGTCGAGCGAGAGGATTTTGAACGGCCTGTCCGACGGCCACGCCTGGCGCGCGCGGCGAGTCGGCAGGCTGTTGGCGCGGCGGTCAGTGAACATCGGCCTTCACTTCCCGGATGATCTGCGCGTCAGCGGCGTGCATACGCGCCACGCTTTCGTGGCCGACACCGGGCGCGAGCCATGCGCCCGTCAGGTGCCACAGCTCGTAATAGGCGAGCCATTCGGCGGTCCAGTGGATAGTCGTCTCCGCGATCAGGCTCGCGGCGGACCACTCTCCGCCCTCGGGATCAAACAGGCAGAGGCCGGAGCTGGGGGGATCGCTCGTATCGTAGATCAGGTGCGGGATTTCAGCGAAAGTGCCACCCGGCCGCGGCTCCAGTGGCGGATCGATAACCATTACATAGGGCAGCGTCATCGCGCCCGGCTTCCAGAAGAGGAACACTTCATACAGCCGGGCTTTGGGCCGCAGCGGGCCCCGCCACACCAATGTGCCGTCTCCCAGTCTCTTGCCATGGAAGTCCGGCCACTGGCCGGCCATCGCCTTGAGTTGGGCGTCGGGCGAGCGCGCGCCGTCAGTTTTCATCCGGGTCGTCCGTCGGAGCGCCAAGGATGAAGGGATGGAAATTGTGCCGCGGCACCTCACGCCAACGCTCCGGCGCGGCAACGACGGCTGGGGCATAGATGCCGCCGGTGCGTGGCGCGGAAAGTACCGGCGCAGCCCGGTCCCGTCGGTCGTAGCGCTCCATCAGGATGGCGCGCTGTTCCTGGCCGATCCGCTCGCCGAACAACTCGTCGATCGTGTTGGCGATATCGGTCAGCGACGCACTCGCCATGAATTTCAGCCGTGCCGCAAGGTGCTCAAGCGCTTCGGCCAGCGCCTTCATGTCTGCAAGGCCGGGGGCTTTGGGCCGGGGCCAGCGGTCATTGATGTGGTCCGGCGGATAGGAAGGGTTTACTTCGCGTGGGCGGGTGTCGTTCGCAAGATGCTGGCGCATGATCTTCGCTGTGCTGTCGGCCAGGGCATAGAGCTGCACGGTGAGGCCGAGCGGGATGTACCCTACACAGCCGGCGCGCTTGGTCAGGTAGATCGAAGGTGGCCGCGACAGCGGCAAATCATCATAAAGCAGATTGAGGTATCGCTTCAGCAGCTTGAGCGCGACGGCCTCCTGCGCGTCGATCGCACTGGGGATGACGGGCGGCAACTCGTGCTGCTCGGCCTTGGCGAAGACCAGCCGCTCCTCCTCGTCGAGATAGCGCAGGCGATCTTTGGAAACCGCACCGCGGTGGCGCCGAAGGGCTTCCGCGAAGAGCTCCTGACCGACGCCGACCTGACTCCGAAACCAGTTGGTGAACCCCCACGGGTTCGACGGCACCCGCAGCGCCGGGCCAGTGTCGGGCGAATGGAAGATTTCGCCGGCCCTCTCCACGGCGAGGCGTTGCCGCCGGTCGAGGATCGTGACGTCCATGTGCATGAACGGAAACTGGAGCTGTACGCAGCGGGTGCAGCGCACGATCTTGTTGACGCCCGGAAACCCCTGCAATGACTCTTCCAGAATGTCGAGCGCTCGGCTGTTGTCCCAGTCGGTGGGCACGTCGATCTCGACGATGGCGTCAACGTCGAAGCGGTCGTCATCCGTCCCGCTGAGGATGGTCGTGCTCGTGGCGATCGAGCCCTGCGCGTAGATCAGGCTGACGCCGTCGATCAGGTATGGCGCAAGGGGGCTGCCACGGCGCTCAAGATGAGTCTTGAGGCGGCGGTAGCGGTTTTCGGCGACCTCGCGGTCGTGCGGGCTGAGTTCGATCAGCGCCGCCACATCGATAAGCACCTCATCGAGGGCGTCAGTCTTATGAAAAGGATCCGGTCCGGACATGTCTTTAAGTTCCTTCTGGAGTGGCGAGGGCCGCTGGGATTTAGCTTGCCCATGTCGGGGAAGACATGAGATACATGTCTATAAAAATAGGACATCTATCAATAGGCGTCAAGATTATCATGACGGAGAAGACATGACCGATAGTGAAAGCCCCAGCGACATCTTCCGCCAAAGGCTGAAAAATGCCCGTGAATTAAGGGGTTATAGCCAGGAGCAGCTTGGTGCACGCGCCGACATGCCAGCCAGCTCCATCGCCCATTTCGAGACAGGGCGTAAGCCGTCCTTTGATTCGCTGCGGCGACTCGCCAATGCGCTGGAGATTACCACGGACTATCTGCTGGGGCGCGTGGACAGCCCGGAACTGGCGCAGGCGGGCGACCCCCTTTTCCGTGACATCGGCAAGCTGACCGGGAGTGACCGCGAGATCGCCAAGGACTTTCTGGAGATGCTCGCCAAGCGCAACGCGAAGAAGGACAAGGACCCGTGAGCCGGATATTCAGCCTGAAACTCGCCCGGCAGACGGCAGAAGCGTTCCTCCGGGATGAAGGCATTTCGACGCTGCCGGTCGATCCTTTCGCGATCGCGGAGAGCCGTGACATCGTGGTCCAGGGCAAGCCTGCGGAACATGACGGCGTATCCGGGATGCTGCTGCGGCACGGCAATGATTTCGGCATCGTCTTTGCCACTCACATTCCCGGCCCCGGCTTTCAACGCTTTAGCGTCAGCCATGAACTCGGCCATTATTTCCTGCCGGGCCATATCGACCAGGTCGTCAAGGACGGTATCCATGTCTCGCGCGCCGGGTTCGTGACCAACGACCCCTATGAGCTGGAGGCCGACCATTTCGCGGCCGGGCTACTGATGCCGGAAACGCCCTTTCGCAAGGCGATGGGCCGGTTCGACCCCGGCCTGGATGCAATCGACCAGATGGCCGAGTTGTGCGTAACCTCGCGCACGGCGACGGCCATTCGGTTCGCGGAACTGTCCGACGCTGCGGTCGCCGTCATTGTCAGCACGGGCGGCATCATCGATTATTGCTTCATGTCGGACGCCATGAAGGCGCTGCCGAAGCTGGACTGGATTCGTAAAGGTACGCCGCTGCCGACGGGCACCGCGACGGCAACGCTCGCAGCGGACCCCGAACGCGTCGCCGCCGGCGATCGACTGAGCAACGAAACCGATGTGCGGGACTGGCTCGGCGGCACTACACGCGCGGCCATCTGGGAGGAGTCCATCGGTCTGGGGCGCTACGGAAAGGTTCTGACAGTTCTGTCTTCAAACAGCATCGGTCAGGACGAGGATCCCGAGGACAGCGAAGATGATGAAGACAGTCTTGTCGAGAGTTGGACGCCTCGTTTCCGGCGATGACCAATTAGTTACGCTAGGTACAATCGGCACAGCAGCAATCAAAGTTCGGAGAATTGGAGGCCGTATTGGTCATGATGTATTGGGACACAGGGGATTCAGTCGTTGATTGTATCCTTCAAAAAATTGAGATTTTGAGTGATTGGAAAGAAGATTCGGATGCGAGTCAGGTCCAAAGCCTGCTTGTGGCGCTTATCGACATTGAGAGAATGCTTCCGCAAGCCGTATCTCGCCACTTCAAGATTCCGCATCTTTTTGTGGGTGATGCCCACTTCACAGGCGGAGATGAATATCGTCGGCGTTTGGTGTCTAACATCACCAATGCCGTTAAAGAGGGCCTGGGGAAAGCAACCGCTGATCCGCTGCTGCAACGCAATGGTGGGGCTGTTTTTGATGATCGGCCAAGAAGCCGGGGCGAGGAAATTCTCGATGCTATTGATACTTTTGAATCTGAGAGAACGATCTCGGCCCTGTTGAAGTTGAAAACGGCCACTAGCCCAACACGCCTTCAGAGTCGGGTGAAGAGTATCGAGATGTTGATGAATAGGAAGCGTCCTTATGGAAATCAGGATCCGGAAGTAGCGATGCTCGGCGAATTATACCGACTAAGGCAAGAAGCAAAAGAATATCACTCTCAAATGGCGTGATCCCACGGGTCGTGACCAGGTGCAGGCTAGATACCCAACCTTCTGTGCCTGCTTCTTTTCCGCCGTTCGTTCGAGTCGGCAGTGATCGCCTGATCCTGTTCCTGCACCCTGGTCGTTCGACTGACCTCGCGATGCAGGCGGGCGAGCTCGCGTACATGCTGACGGCGTTCCTCGTCGATCCGCTTCTGGAGGGCAAGGCGTTCCTGTCGCTGTCGGTCGACAAGGGCCTGCCGCTCGGTGGCATCGCGTAAGGCGCAGGCATCGGCCTCGCGCTCGATCTCGTCCTTGAGCTTGCTGTGTTTGCCGGTGAACCGGTCCCACAAGCCAAGCAGTCCTTTGCGGAAGCGTGAGGCACGGTGGCGTGCCTCGTCGTCCGCGCGCCGCCGCTGTGCTTCGTCAAAGGCGCTGCGGTCGCTCCTGTGGCGTTCGACCATCGCCAGCCGCTGCCCCTCCAGATGTGCGGCGGCGCGGACGAAATCTTCCGTGACGCTGCCGATGAAACCGGACAGCCTGTCGCGAACAAGGCTGGCGACTTTGCGCCTCGTGTCCTCGACCGAGGGCAGAGTGTCGGGATCGCCGATCCGCTGGCGTACGTCCTTCGTCTTTAGCCCGATCCACCGGGCAAGGGCATAGACCTCGCCTTGCGTGTCGACAGCGACAAGGCGGCCGCGATCACCCCGTGCGAGGTAGTAGCCGCGCGCTTCGAGCGCGTGGGAGAGAGCCTTGCCGGAATCCGAGGCCGCCCAGCATTGCTGGAGCGCCGCCTTGATGTCGCGTGGGTCCTTGCCCGCCCGCTGTGCCTGGAACCACTCCTTCCGG
Source organism: Stappia sp. TSB10P1A (assembly GCF_900185725.1). Taxonomy (GTDB): domain Bacteria; phylum Pseudomonadota; class Alphaproteobacteria; order Rhizobiales; family Stappiaceae; genus Stappia. The sequence continues at coordinate 322,118 of NZ_FYAU01000029.1, forward strand.
TCGAAGTTGAGCGGATTGCGCAAGGCCGGATCGATCAGGCCCTCCGGCATCTTCCAGCCATGTTCCAGATAGAGCTCGCGAGACAGAGCGCCGAGCTTTCTCCGGTCATGCGACATCCGCACTGCCGTCATCGTGTCGGCATCGATGCGCGACCAGACGCAATGAGCATGGCGGCGGCCCTTCTTCTCGTGAAACACGACCACCCGAGGGTGACCCGAAAGACCGAGCCTCTCCTCGATCCGTTCAATCGCCGCCTCGAACACCGAAACGGGAACGTTCTCCGTCTCCGGCGGGCTCAGGGACAGTGAATAGAGGTGCTGACGACAGCGTGTGCCCCGGCTGACGGCCTCGGCTTCCCGCAAGGCGCCCGAGACCGTATCGGCCATGAAGCCCCGGACTTCGTGAACCTCGACATGCTCGTTCTCCGGCTTCATCAGGTGAATGGCGAGATCGCGGGCACCGCCGCGCTGATTGCCGTCGAGGATCATGGTTCGCCCCTTTCGACAAAGCCGAGCGCCGCCATCAGGTCCCGGCGCATGCGGGCGACCGTGGCGCAGGCCTCCAGCAGGTCCTGTTCCGTCTCCGGCGTGAGCGGCAGGGTGCCGATATTGGCGGCCCTCGCAAGCTGGTTGAGGTTGTTGGCGATGCGGCTCTTGCCGAGAGCGGCGAGCACACGGGCCAGCGCCTCCTGGTCTTTCACCGGACTTCTCGGTTTGCGCGCCGACGGCCGGGGCGCTCTGTCGCCGGCCGCCAGCACGAGGTTCCGCAGATAGGCGCCGAGCGACAACGTCCCGGCGCGCTGCATCAGCAGGCGCTTCTCGTCTTCGGTTAGCCGGATGGAAAAGGGTGTGGTCTTCGGCCTGGCCCTGTCCGGGCCAGCCAGAGGCGTCTTCGTGGACATGTCGGCACCTCGCTCAAGGTGCCGGAGGAGGTGTCGGCGGACCGGACCGCTTTGCCAGCGACGTGTCCTTCAAAAGCGCTTCCCACTCGGCGAGTTCAGTGAACAATTGGTTTGACGTCTCGCCGAGCACGTCCACCAGTCTTCCCTCTTCCCTGAGCGGGTTTCCGTTTTCCGTCCTCTGCCGGCGCCATCCCGCCGCGCGTTTGCGGCTGATGCCGGCTTGTCGCCAGGCGCCGCATCGGGCCGTGTTGACATCCCCGCTCCCAGCTTCCCGCCTGTCCGGCGAGACACTCCGACGGCTCCTTCTCCCGAACGGCAGCAGCGATGCCTGCTGCGTTTGACCGGCAGATCCGTATACTTGGCCCTGGCCGGTCCTGCGCGAGGCGGGCCGGGTCGGAAAGAGGAAATCGGTCAGGAAAGGGAGAGTTGGATGACAACCAGTACCGACAGATCGTTCCCTGGCGACAAGGCCGGGATGGATCGCCGCCGGCTGGTGGCGTGCTGTCTTGCCGCCGCGACGGCTGCCTTGGTGCCGGCGGCGGCCTCAGCGTCAACGCGAATCCGTGCCGACGCCCGTCAGAAATGCGCGACCTGCGACTTCTGGGGCGGCCGCAGGAGCGTGTCTGCCGATGGCGCCTTCGTCGAGGCGGCTGCGGGGGGCGAGTGCCGCAACCCTCGAAGCCCCGCCTATCGCAAGACGACCCGTCCCGATCAGGGGGCGCCGGTCTGGGTGCGTTGGAAGCGGCTGGGGTAACCGTCCGATGCCGGGCCGATGCAAAACCGCCATGGCCATCGCGGTCCTGCTGTCGATGCTGGCCGGGCCCGCCGCGCGGGCGGGCGCGGACCCGGCGGACGGGGAGGTGGCGGCCGAAGCGCTGCTTGCCGAGCCCGCGGCCTATCTGCTCGTCGATATCCGCCAGTCCGGCGAGACGCCGCACGAGGTGCCGGTCGAGGGATTGGCGCAGGAGCGCCTGACATTCCCGACCGGCGGCAGCGGGCCGATGCACGAAGCCGGGCTGGCCACCTTCTATGCGGGGCTGAAGGACCTGGTGCGGCGGTATCCCGGTCGCCGTCTGGTGCTGGCCTGCGGCATCGCCGCCCGCTCGCGGGAGGCGCTGCGGCTGGCGCCGGGCTACGGACTGCAGGGGCGCCTGTGGCATCTTGCGGACGGGCTGGAGGGCAACGACCGGGGGATCGGCCTGCTCGACGCGGTGCGGCTTCGCTGACGGCAGGCCTCGGCACTGTCGCTGTCTTGCCCGCATAAAATCGTACGCGATCTATTCGTGAGCGATTGACATCGGGTATGCGGTCGCCTATTTAGATCGTGCACGATACAATCGTGAGCGATAAAAACAGGAGACCGCAATGGCCTATTTCACCACCACCGACGGAACCCGCCTCTTCTACAAGGACTGGGGAACCGGCCAGCCCATTCTCTTCGCCCATGGCTGGCCGCTGTCGTCCGATGCCTGGGACCAGCAGATGCTGTTCTTCGGCCACAACGGCTTCCGGGTCATCGCCCATGACCGGCGCAGCCATGGCCGCTCCGACCAGACCTTCGACGGCAACACCATGGACCAGTACGCCGACGACCTGGCGGAGCTGATCGAGGCGCTGGATCTGCGGGATCTGATCCTGGTCGGCCATTCGACCGGCGGCGGCGAGGTCTCGCATTATATCGGCCGTCACGGCACGGCGCGGGTCGCCAAGGTCGTCCTGGTCGGCGCCGTCCCGCCGCTGATGCTGCAGACGCCGGCCAATCCCGAGGGCACGCCGCTGTCGGTCTTCGACGACATCCGCAACAACACCGCGACCAACCGCTCGCAGTTCTTCTTCGATCTCACCGTGCCGTTCTACGGCTTCAATCGCGAGGGCGTCGAAGGCAACGAGGGCCTGCGCGAGAACTTCCGCCGCATCGGCCTGCAGGGCGGCATCAAGGGGCAGTACGACTGCGTCCGCGAGTTCTCGGAAGTCGACTACACCGAGGACCTGCGGCGGATCGACCGGCCGACGCTGATCATTCACGGCGACGACGACCAGATCGTGCCGATCCGGGCCTCCGCTCACCTGGCGGCGCAGATCGTCCCGGACGCCACCCTCAAGATCTACGAGGGCGGCTCGCACGGCCTCGCCGAAACCGAGGCCGGCCGCTTCAACGCCGATGTTCTCGCCTTCATCCGCGGCTGAGCCCGTCCTCGGCCCGCACCTCAACACCGCATCAGATCTGAGAAGGATCCTGTCATGTCCAAGTTTGCTGCAACCCTGGCGCTCGCCGCCGCGCTGCTGTCCGGCGCCGCTGTCGCCGAACCGGCGAAGCCCACCATCGTCTTCGTGCATGGCGCTTTCGCCGACTCCTCGAGCTGGAACGGCGTCGTCGCCCAGCTCCAGAAGGACGGGTACACCGCCGTCGCCGTCGCCAATCCGCTGCGCAGCGTGTCGGACGACGCGCGCCTCGTCTCGGACGTTCTGACCGGCATCGACGGTCCGGTGGTCCTTGTCGGCCACTCCTATGGCGGTCAGGTCATCTCGGCGGCGGCGAACGGCCACGCCAACGTCAAGTCGCTGGTCTATGTCGCGGCCTTCGCGCCGGAGGCCGGCGAGAGCGTGGCGGAGCTGAGCGGAAAGTTCCCGGGCGGGACCCTTGGCGAGGCGCTTGCGCCGCCGGTCCGGCTGGCGGATGGCGGCATCGACCTCTCCATCGACCAGGCGAAGTTCCACGCCCAGTTCGCGCACGACGTTCCGGCCGGGGAGGCGGCGCTGATGGCGGTCGCCCAGCGGCCGATCACCGAAGCGGCGCTGACGGAAAAGGCCGGCGAACCGGCCTGGAAGGCGCTGCCGTCCTACTTCGTCTATGGCGACGGCGACCGGAACATCCCGGCGCAGGCGCTGGCCTTCATGGCCGAGCGCGCCGGGTCGAGGCGCACGGTCGTCGTCGAAGGCGCCTCGCATGTGGTGATGATCTCGCAGCCGCGGACCGTCGCGGAGCTGATCGTCGAAGCGGCCCGGTAAGCGGTTCGGTAAGCGGTTCGGTAAGCTCCGCGCCGGCCGGACAAGGCAAGGCCCCGACGCCGCAGCGTCGGAGCCTGTCTGTTTACCGGCACGCGCGGGGCCGCGTCACCGCAGCAGATAGGCGCGCGAGCCGCCCGACCCGGTTGTGGCTGCGCCGCGCGAGATCGCCACCGTACCGTCGAGGCTCAGCTTGTTGAGGACCAGCGTCATCCCGTCCGAGGCGATTCGGCCATTCCCGTTGAGATGCAGGTTGCGGCTCGGAAGATGCACGCCGCCCCGGATCGTCATCGCGCCGTCGAGAGTGTAGCGCCCCCAGGCATCGACCGGCAGATTCGGCGCTTCGTACAGCGCGAGGCCCTTGTAGGGGCCTGCGGTCGGCGCCGTGAGCTCGAGCTGGGAGTTGCCCTGGACCGTCAGGAAGGCCGAGTTGGCGTCGGCGAGATGAATGGTGACGCCGGCCCCCGAAACCTTCTGGTCGTTGAAGACCAGCCGGCTTCCCTCCGCCAGGACATAGAGCCCCGCGCCCATCTGCACGTCCCGAACCGCCCCGTTGAAGGTGAAGTTGGCGCCCTTGAACAGATAGGTGCCCGCGCCGAAGTCCACCCGCTGGGCGTTGAACGAGACCCCGCTCTTGAACACATAGTCGCCGGGCTCGAACCTGACGCTCTGCACATGGCTATTGATGTTCGGCCAGCGGCAATAGGTTCCCGGCTTGAACACCATACGGCTCAGCTTTTCATCCGGCAGGGCCGCGTCCGGCATGCAGGCGGTTTCGCGCACGATGGTCGCGGAAATGACCGGCAGCTTACCCTTGTAGGGATCCTCGCTGGGACTGCAGTTCTCCTCGAAGCCCGGCGGCCAGGGGCGGGCATTGCCGCCGAACCGGCCGGCCAGGCACAGGCGCTGGACGTCGATGTTCTTCGAATCGATCCAGGTGGCGGGAAGCGCCTTCGAATGCACGTGCATCTCGCAGCCGGGCATGTCGATCCTGCCGCCGCCATTGGCCTTGAAGGCATCGCGGCCATGCCGGTCGACAAGGAAGATGCAGGCCTGCGCGGTCTTCACGGCCACGCCCGACTCCACCGACACCGGGATCATATCGATCCCCACCACCGTCATGAACTTCGAGGGAAGCAGCGCCCTGGCCACGCCGGAGAACTCTCCGGTCCCTTCCGAGAACTCGAAGGAGATCTCGACCGTGCGACCGCCGACGAGATTGGCGGAGAAGAACTCCGTCGCCGCTCTCGACCTGTCGCTTTCCTGGGTCGCCGCCGCCAGCACCGCGGCATCGAGCGCCTGCTGCATCTCCCGCCGAAGCCTGAGGGCGGAGGCATAGTCGATACCGACACCGGCACAGGTGATCAGGACAACGCTGCACAGGGCAAACAGGATCGCGACGCTGCCCTCGGTTGCCCTCCCGAAATTCGACAGGCGGGCAAGCACTGCCCCGGCCGCCGACCAGGCCACCGACCAGGCCGCCGACCGGACCCCTTCCTTTTTCTTTTCGTTGACAATCACTCGCGATCTCCTGCGAAATAAACGCAAGATCGAGGGAGAGCTACAGAAAATAATGAAATCTTAAGCGCCTGGATGACCCTGGGGGATCTTGCGCCAATCGGATAGAGGAGGCGTCAAACGGACAGTCTTTGCGACTTTGGCGCGAAGCATGTGCAAGGTTCAACGCGAGTCCCTCCTCGGTCATGAGGACGGATCATATGCGTAAGGCCGGCGAATTGTCGGGGGCGACGGGAGGTGCGGCGCATGCCGGGGCGCGGGTTTACAGGCCCTGGGCTTTTTTCACCGTGACCGATGGGTGCACGCCATAGGTCTCCCGGTATTGCTGCGCGAAGCGCCCGAGGTGCGAAAAGCCCCATTTGAGGGCCACCTCCTTGATGGGCAGCACGTTCTGGGGAAGCGACAGCTCGACGTGAACGGCCTCCAGGCGGAGGCGGCGCAGATGCAGGATGGGCGTCGTTCCGCAATACTGCTGGAAGCCCGCCTGCAGGGAACGGGCGCTGACGCCCGCGGCTTCGGCGATGTCGCTGACCGTCAGCGGAAGATGCATGTTCGCATGCATGAAATCGACGGCAAGCTTGATGTGCCGCGGCAGCACATCGAGCCGGCTGCCGCGCGCCCGGTGGCTGAACCGGTGGGGAAGGGTTTCGAAGACGAGACGCAGCAGGGCCTCGATCAGCAGGACCAGCGACTTCGGCGACCTTTCCAGCACCCTGTCGCCATGCATTCCCGAGACGATGGTCTGGACGAGCAGCTTGAAGGTCGCGCCGGCGCTGGTTGCAAGATCGAAAAGCGGGGGAAGGGCGAGCCGGCTGAGCACCGCGCCTTCATACAGGGAGGACAGGGTCCGGCTGACCACCCCTTCCTGGACGATGAGCGATGTGGTGACGAGCTGGGGATAGGCCCTGGCCGTCAGGCCCTGCAGCCGCGAGTTGGCGACCAGGATGGCCTGATCCGGGACCGCCGTGATCTTCTCGCCCTCGATAAACGCGTTGGACCGCCCCCCGGAAACCGGAAGGATGATGGTGAGGCCCCCGTCGTTCGCGTCGAGATCGGCGCGCCAGTCGCCGCTATAGGACTTGTTCAGCAGAACGAGGTCCGGGCTGGCGACCACGTTTGTCCACCACTGGAACTTGGTGTCTCGCCCGTATTCGGGCCGCGCCTTGAAGGGAGAGACTTTTCCCCGGAACGAGTCCAGCATGGTTTCGAAGCCGATGCCCGACAGCGGGGGCGCAGCGAAAAAGGGCAGAGTATTCGGCATGTCGCTCCTGGAACATCGATGCGGCCCAAAGCCTGACCGGCGCTGGCCGGCGGCGCGCTCCGCAGGGTCAGCCGATCGGTCAGGAAGTCATGACGGGCCGATTGCCGGCGGGATCGTCACCGATTTGGCCCCCGGGCACCAGCACCATCTACGGAACAATGGGCGGTATCCTCATCAGTCTGCAACTAGCCGAAAGGTTTAGGCCATGGACTCATCTTTGTGCCGGAGCCGGCATCCGGCGGCCCGCCGAAGCGGGCCGCCGGTTGTTGAGGGGCCGTCAGGCGGCGCGGATGGTGCCGAGGAACTCCGTCATCGCGGCCTGCACCCGGTTGGAGCGCGCATGCAGGTCGCGGATGGATTCCCGCATCTCGTTGCTGAGCGTGCCGGTATGGGTGGCCTGGTCGGTGACGTCGACGATCGAACTGCTGACGCTGCGCGTGCCGCTGGCCGCCTCGGCGACGTTGCGGGCGATCTCGTTGGTCGCCGCGTTCTGCTCTTCCGTCGCCGCCGCCATCGCCGAGGTGCGCTGGTGGATGGCGCGCACCATCTCGGCGACCGAATTGGTCGCGACGATGGAATCGTCGGCCGCCAAGCGCATCTCGGAGATCTGGGTGTCGATCTCCTCCGTCGCCCGGGCCGTCTGCTCGGCCAGCGCCTTCACCTCGGAGGCGACGACGGCAAAGCCCCGTCCCGCTTCGCCGGCCCGCGCTGCCTCGATGGTGGCGTTGAGCGCCAGCAGGTTGGTCTGCTCGGCAATGTCGGTGATCAGCTTGGTGACGTCGCCGATCCGGGCCACCACCTGCTGCAGCTTGCCGACCGCCTGGTTCGAGCGCTCGACCTCGCTGGAGGCTTCCGTCACCACCTTCGAGGAGGCATGCACCTGCTCGTTGATCTCGGCGATCGACGCGGACAGCTCCTCGGTGGCGCTGGCGACCGTGTTGACGTTCTCCGTCGCCTGGTGCGAGGCGGAGGCGACCGACAGCGCCTGGCGGGTGGTGCCTTCGGCGATCTCGGCCAGCGCGCCGGCGGTGCCGTTCAGCGTCTCCAGCCCGCTGGTCATCTCGCGGGTGATGGTCATCACCGTTTCCTCGAAGCTGGCCGCCACGCGCTCCATCTCGATGCGCCGCCGCTCGGCCGCATCGAGCCGGGCGTGCTCGGTCTCCGCCTCCAGCTCCCGGGTGCGGATCAGGTTGGCGCGGAAGACGCCGAGCGCCTGGCCCATGCGGCCGATCTCGTCGGACCGGTTGCCGAGATCGATCTCCTCCTCCGTGTTGCCGTCGGCGAGCTTGCGCACCACGTCGGAGAGACGGGCAAGCGGCCGCGAGACCATGGCGAAGTTGAGATAGCCGAGGATGGCGGCGAAGAGGGTGATCAGCAGCCCGCTGCCGAGCGCCACCATCTGCGCCGAGGCAAGCTGCGACCGCTGCTCGGCGAGGAGGGCGGTCTCGCGGCCCTGCAAGGTCGCCTGAAGCTGGCTGACCCCGTCGAACGTGGCGGCGAGCAGGCCGGCGCCGGTCGGCGTCAGCTCCATGGCGCGGGCGAGATCGACCGTCTCGGGCACGCGCATCAGGCGGATCTGCTCGCTGGCGAAGTCTGTGCGCCAACTGCTCCAGGCCGAACGGATCGTGTCGGCCTCGCCGGCAAGCGTGCCGTCGAACGAAGCAAGCTGCCGCTTCAGGTCGTCGAACTGGCCAGAAATCCGGGCCGTCTGCTCCTCGACCTGGCCGACCCAGTCGCGGTTGCCGGTGAGCAGGAAATTCTTCACCCACAAGGCCTGTTCGAGAACGGCCTGCTTGAGGTCGTCGGCGTCGCGCGAGATCTCGGTGACGTGCTCGGCAAGCTCGACCGCATCGGAGGCGGCGATGGTCTTGGACCAGGTGATCGCGCCGCCCGTCGCGCCGATCAGCGCCAGGCAACCGAAGGCGATCGCGCCCTTGGTGGAAACGGAAAGTCTGGAAAACATGGTATCCACCCTCGAATTAGCTGGCCGGAGCCGCGCGGCGCGCGAGCTCGGTAAGGTTGACCTCGACGGTGGCCGCGCCGATCGGCGTGGCATTGGTCTCGTCGGAAAGTGTCAGGTTGAGCTGGACGTGCCAGATCCGCAGGTCCTCGTCCCATTCCGGCTCGTCGATGAAGACAGCGCCGACGCCGAAGGGGAAGGTCTTCTGGAACTTGGCCTCGTCACCCTGCCAGTAGTCGCTGGTGATCGAGCTCTGGCCGACATTCAGGCCGTTGGCGTCCATCACGAAGATCTCGGTGTAGAGCCCCAGCGTCTGCGCCTGGATGCGCAGCAGGTAGTTGGACAGCGGCGCCGACAGGGTGGCGGAAATCAACGGCTTGTCGTCGCTCTTGCGCTCGGCAATCCATTGCGCGTCGAGCGCGTCGATCGTCGCCTGGTCGATATTGCCGCGCAGTTCGTTCTGCGCCTTGATCGACAGCGGCACGATCGGGTTGGCGAGCCATTCCCGGGTCTGGGCGATGAACGCATCGTCGATCAGCGCCTTGACGTCGGGCACCGGTGGCGCGGCGGCCGCCTGTCCGGCGAAGACAAGGGACGACAGCAAGAAAATACCGGCAAGGCGACGCATCTCAGGCTCCTCTCCAGAAATTGGATCGCGTAAGGGTTCCGCTGCGTCGGTTAATGAGGGATTTATGGCAGATTGCTTATTTTTTGTTCAGAAAGTTCAATGAGTTGGCAGGGGGCTGGCGAAGGGCTGCGCGCGTCCTGGCGTGGCCGATGCGATCAGATCTGACAAACCGGGAGGCCTCGGCATATTTTCCAAGGTGTTTCGACGCCTCCTCGCGGGTGGCTGCGGTCGGGCGCGGGAGGGCCCCGCGCGATGCCTTTCTTGAACTCCTCCATTGTCCTCGCCATATATGACGAGAACGGAACCAGCGTGTTCCGGCCGGATGCCGTCAGGGTCCGGCAATTGGGACGCTTCGGTCGCGCCGGGTCCGCCGGCGGATCGGTCGTCTGGAAATGGGCCGCTTTGAAAAGGGCTTGAAGCACATGACGCGCATGTCTGCGTTTTCCTCGCCATTGCTTCTGGGGTTCGAGGATCTGGAACGGATGCTCGACCGGGTCAGCAAGGGTTCGAACGACGGCTATCCGCCGTACAATATCGAGCGCCTGCCCAAGACCGAGACGCGCGGCGAAATCATCCGCATCACCCTGGCGGTCGCCGGCTTCACCCGCGACCAGCTCGACGTCAGCGTCGAGGAGAGCCAGCTCGTGATCCGCGGACGCCAGGAAGACGACAAGACGCGTCAGTTCCTGCATCGCGGCATTGCCGCGCGGCAGTTTCAAAGAGCTTTCGTTCTGGCGGAGGGGATCGAGATCCTCGGCGCGGAACTGAAGGACGGCCTGCTTTCCATCGATCTGATCCGCCCCGAACCCGAGCGGATCGTGCGCCGTATCGAGATCGACGCGCGGGACTGACCCCGGCCTCGGACCCGGCGGCACACGGACCGAAGCGGCGGCGCGGCGCAGGCCGGCCGCCGAGAAGGAGCGATGCCATGACACATGACCACCAGACGTTCACCATGAAGCCCGGAGAATTCCAGGCGCTCGGCACCGGGCAGATCGCCTATGTCAAGCCCATGACCTCGGACGACCTCAGCACCCTGTTTCCGCAGGCCCCGCGCATGCGTCCCGGCCTGAACCTGTGGGTGCTGCTCAACGCCGACGGCACGCCGATCATGCTGTCGGACAGCCGCGAGATGGCGCTGGCCAATGCGGCCGAACATCAGCTCCACACGGTGGCGCTGCACTGAGCCTGCAAACGGCCCTCAGGTGAGAGACGGGACGGGCGCCTCGCGCCGGACAATCCCGACACGCAAAAGCCCCGGTTCTTTTCGGAACCGGGGCTTTTGGTGTGAGGTCTTTGATGCTGGGGCAGGGCGCCTCGCCCGCTCCCGCCGGTCAGGCGGCGTTGGAGGCGACCGGCTGCGTCAGGATCGAATAGAGCGCGTCGGGATCGCTGGTGGCGCGCAGCTTGGCGACCGTGCCGGGATCGCGCATGCGGCGGGCGATGCGGGCCAGCGCCTTGAGATGGTCGGCTCCCGCCCCTTCGGGCGCAAGCAGGACGAAGACGAGATCGACCGGCTGGTCGTCCAGCGCATCGAAGTCGATCGGGCGCTCCAGGCGGGCGAACAGGCCGACCAGCTTGTCCAGGCGGACGAGCTTGCCGTGGGGAATGGCGATGCCGTTGCCCACCCCGGTCGAGCCGAGGCGTTCGCGCTGCAACAGCGTGTCGAACACGTCCCGCTCGGGCAGGCCGGTGACGGCGGCCGCCTTGGCGGCCAGTTCCTGAAGCGCTTGCTTCTTGCTGTTCGCTTTCAGACTCGGAACGATCGCTTTCGATGTGATGAGATCGTTGAGATCCATAAGGCGACTCTTGGTTCGAGAAACGGGAGGCAACCGGCGTAACGCCGCATCCCGCTGGGGGACGCGGCGTGCCGGACAGGCTGCCTGTCTATCTGGCTGCGTTTTCCGGGTCGATCCAGCCGTAATTGCCGTCGGCCCGGCGGTAGACGACGTTGACCGCGCCGCTGCCGGCATTGCGGAACACCACGACGGGCGCTTCCGCGAGATCGAGCTGCATCACCGCCATGCCGACGGTCATGGTCTTCACCTTGGCGGCGGTCTCCGCGACCACCAGCGGGGTGAAGTCGGCGGGAACCTCCTCTTCCTCCTCCACGGACGCAAGGACGTAGGAGGTCGCCTCGAACACCTCGCGCCCATGGGCGGCGCCATTGGCGTGGTGGTCCTTCAGCTTGCGCTTGTAGCGGCGCAGGCGCTTCTCGATCCGCTCGGCCGCAGCATCAAAGCTCTGGCGCGGGTCCTGGCTGTCGCCCGACACCTGCAGGTCAATGCCGGTGTCGAGGTGAAGCAGGCATTCGGAGCGGAAACCGGACCCTTCGCGCCCGACCGTGACATGGCCGGTATAGCCGCCGTCGAAATATTTCGAGATGGCTTCGGCGACGCGGTCTTCGATATGCGTCCGCAAAGCCTCGCCGACATCGACGTTCTTTCCCGATATCCGCAGTGTCATGAGAACCTCTTCTTGTTCTGGTCGTACCGACCCCATCGATGAGTATGGCGTGAGTCTCGCCAGTTTCATCAGGGGCAAACCCACTGTGACAAACCGCGGGCCGGATTGATATCCGCAACCCGACCTATTGCATCCCGGTTCGCGGTCGTGCCCACAGGTCGAAACCCGTCGGCCGGCTGTCGCGCCGGGGTCGCATGCAACACGCCGTCCTTCCGCGCGATACGACCATGCGCGCCGTTTCCGGCACGCATGAGCGCGGGTCTATAAGCGTGCGGCTGCATGAAGTCAAATGGAGTCCGGGCTGCGGCAGCGCGGCTATGGCCGGCCTGGAGACCGGAGTCGCGGCCAACTGCCTGAAGAAACAAGGGCTTCATTGTCACCCTTCCTTTCCCTGCTGCCCCCGGCTTTCCCTGCCGCCCCCGGCCCGACGCCGCGTCCGCGGCGCCCGTGCGGGTTTCAGCCCCGGCCCGCCTTCTTCTCCCGCCGTCTTTGGACGGAAGAGGCAATGCGCAGGGACTCCCGGTATTTTGCAACCGTTCTGCGGGCAATGTCGATCCCCTCGTCCTTCAACATTTTGACGATCGTGTCGTCGGAGAGAATGTCGTCGGGGCTTTCCGCGTCGATCAGCACCTTGATGCGGTGGCGCACCGCCTCGGCGGAATGGGCATCGCCCCCGCCGGACGAGGCGATGGCGGCGGTGAAGAAGTATTTCAGCTCGAAGATGCCGCGCGGCGTCGCCATGTACTTGTTCGAGGTGACGCGGCTGACGGTCGACTCGTGCATGGAGATGGCCTCGGCGATGGTCCTCAGGTTGAGCGGCCGCAGATGCTGCACGCCATGCACCAGGAACGCATCCTGCTGGCGGACGATCTCGCTCGCCACCTTGAGGATCGTCCGCGCCCGCTGGTCGAGGCTCTTGGCCAGCCAGTTGGCGGTCTGCAGGCATTCGCTGAGGAAGCTCTTCTCCGCCTCGTCGCGGGCCTGTCTGCTGATATGGGCATAGTAGGTCTGGTTGACCAGCACCTTGGGCAGCGTGTCGGAGTTGAGCTCCACCGACCAGCCGCCGTCGCGCGCCGCGCGCACGATCACGTCCGGCACCACCGGCTGGATCAGTGTCTCGCCGAAGGAACTGCCGGGCTTGGGATCGAGCGCCTTCAGCTCGGCGATCATCTCCTTCAGGTCCTCGTCGTCGACGCCGCAGACCTGGCGCAGCGCCGCGTGGTCGTGGCGCGCCAACAGGTCGATATTGTCGATCAGCTTTTCCATCGCCGGGTCGAAGCGGTTCTTCTCGATGAGCTGCAGCTTCAGGCATTCGGCGAGCGAACGGGCGAAGACGCCGGTCGGTTCCAGCGTCTGCAGCACGGCGAGAATGCCGTCGAGCCGCGCCCGATCGATGCCCATCCGTTCCGCCGTGTCGTCGAGATCGAGGCGCAGGTAGCCGGCATCGTCGAGATTGTCGATCAGCACCTGGGCGACGAGACGCTCCACCGGATCGGCGATCGCCAGCACCATCTGGTCGCCGAGATGCTGCTGCAGCGACACGTCGGAGGCGACGAAGGCCTCCAGATTGTAGTCCTCCGAGGTGCTGCCCGCGCCGGTGCGCGTCGTCAGACCGGTCTGCCAGGGGTCGCGCTGCTGCGCCTCGCCCGCCCCCGCCTCGGTGCGCCCAGTGCCCGGATCGTCGGGATAGATGTTGCCGAGATCGGTGTCGAGGCGCTGGGCGATGTCGCGGGCGCTGTCGGAGAGTTCCGAGCTGAGCCAGGCATCGCCCTCCGCCTCTCCGGAAGAGGAGGGCGCCGCGGCCTCGGCCGCCTCGCGCTCTGACGGGCTGTCGGCCTCGCCGGCTCCGCCTTCGCCCTCCGCGCGCTCCAGCAGCGGATTGCGCTCCATCTCCGCCTCGACATAGCTCGTCAGGTCGAGCGACGACATCTGCAGCAGCTTGATCGCCTGCATCAACTGCGGCGTCATGATCAGGGTCTGGCCCTGGCGGATCTCGAGCTTTGGCGACAGCGCCATGCAGGCTCCCGGACATGCGGGGCATTTCGATGCAAGGAAACCCCGGCCGCGGCGGGCCCATACCCGCGCGCTCCGGCGGCGGAACTGCCCCGTCCTCCGCCCGCTCCCCGGACCCGTCCGTCCTGCATGCCGGCGGCGCCGGACATGCGGGCGCGCGTCGCACCTGCCCCCCGGCGCGATTGGTCCGCTTCTTGCTTTGTACCCTATGGGAGTTTTCGCATCAAAGCGTAAACTGTTCGCCGAGATAGAGACGGCGGACATCCGGGTTGGCGACGATCTCGAGGGGCGAGCCCTCGGTCAGCACCTCGCCGGCGGCGATGATATAGGCCCGGTCGATCAGGCCGAGCGTCTCGCGCACATTGTGATCGGTGATCAGCACGCCGATGCCGCGATGGGTGAGGTGGCGCACCAAGTGCTGGATGTCGCCGACGGCGATCGGGTCGATGCCGGCGAAGGGCTCGTCGAGCAGCATGAAGGTCGGCCGGCTGGCCAGCGCCCGGGCGATCTCGACGCGCCGCCGCTCGCCGCCCGACAGGGCGATGGCGGGCGAGGCGCGCAGATGCGTGACGCCGAATTCCTCCAGCAGCGAGTCGAGGTCGTGCTGGCGCTGCTTGCGGTCCGGCTCCACCACTTCCAGCACGGCGCGGATATTGTCCTCCACCGACAACCCGCGAAAGATCGAGGCTTCCTGCGGCAGGTAGCCGATGCCGAGCCTGGCGCGCCGGTACATCGGCAGGCGGGTGATGTCGAAGCCGTCGAGGCGGATGGTGCCGTGGTCGGGCTGGATCAGCCCGGTGATCATGTAGAAGCAGGTGGTCTTGCCGGCGCCGTTGGGGCCGAGCAGGCCGACCGCCTCGCCGCGCTGGACCATCAGGCTGACATTGCGGACCACCTGGCGCCGCTTGTAGCTCTTGCCGATACCGTCGACGACGAGCAGCCCGTCCTCGCTGGCCGGGTCGTAGGACGGGGCGGCGGTTCCGGTCCGGTCCTGCGTGCCTTTGCGGAAGATGGAGAGGATGTTCACGGATCGGTCCACAGTTGCGCGGCGCGGAAAGGCGGCGCGGGCCGCCTCGTCGGTCTTGCTTGTTGCTTCATTGCATGAAGGCGGCGCTCGTTCAATCCGGCGCGCCCGCCGTCGTTCCGCGCCGGATCAGTTCTGCGGCGCGGTCTCGCGCAGGGTGTTCGGCTGGATCAGCACCCTGACGCGGCCGGATTTCGGCGCCTCGAGATCGGCCTTGCCGGTCTTCAGGTTGACCGTCAGCTTGTTGCCGACGACCACGTTCGGCCCCTGCGACAGCACCACCTCGCCGCCGGTCATCACCATGATCTGCCGGTTCATGTCGAACGAGGCCTGGTCGCCGGTCGCGGTCTGGTCCTTGGACGAAATGTAGACCCGCCCGCTCGCCTCCAGCTTCGAGATGCGCTGGTTGACGCCGCCGGCGGCGGAACCGTCGTAATGCACGACGAGGCGCTGGGTCTTCAGCATCGCGTCGCCCTGGGTCACGACGACGTCGCCGGTGAAGATCGCGCTCTGGCTCTTGTCCTGCACCTGCAGTTCGCGCGCCTCGATCTGGATCGGCTCGCGCTCGTTGGAGCCGAAGCCGGCGAAGGCGTCGGAAAAGGTCTGGGCTCCGGCGCTGCCGGTGGCGAGCGCCAAGCTGAGGAGAGCGCTGCCGGTGGCGAGCGCCAGGCCGAGAAGAGCGCCGCCGGCGGCGGCGGCGAGACGGGCGGAAAGGGCGGGCAGGGCGTGCCGCGATGCGATCATGGAGCTTTCTCCGCGTTCGGCGGCATCACCGTCATGGAGATGCCGTCGGTGAAGGTCAGTGTACCCGCGTCCTGGTCGAAGCGCATCCGCCCGGCGGTCAGCGAGCCGAAGGAGGAGGTGAACAGCGTCTTTTCCTCGCTGCGCAACTGCCCGCTCTTCAGGTTGGCGTCGAGCGAGCCGAAGCGCGCCGTCTCGCCGCCATTGGCGGTGACGTCGACGCCGTCGTCGAGCCTCAGCGTTTCGGCCGAGCTGTTATAGGTGCCGCGTGCGGCGACAATACGAACACTCTGCTCGGCCGAAAGCCGCAGGTCTGCGGTGATGTGTTCCAGGTCGATGATGCGGGGATCGCTGATCCGCTGGATCGCCCGCCGCGCCGAGACCTTGTAGGAGCGCTCGCCGTCATGGCCGGACAGTTCCGGACTGTCCATGACGAGACCGTCGGCGGTGATGGTGATCAGGCCGAGGCCGAGGCCGGAAAGGATGCTGCTGACCGCGATCATCGCGACGACGACGAGCATCATCACGATGCCGGCGCCCGGCACCAGGAACCGCAGCCGGCGGACGCGGCGGCTGTGACGGCGGGCCGCCTCGCGGGCAGCCGCGCGGCGGGCGGCCTCGCGCACCGGATCATACGCGCCCGCCTCCTCGGGCCCGCCGAAATCCTGCCCGTCGAAGGCAGGCTGCAGTCTGTAGGCCTCCTGGTCCAAGCCCGTGTCCGTCCGTCCGTCTGGTCTTGTCGCGGCGATGGCGATGCGGCACCGGTCCGCACCCATGCGGGCCGCGCGCATTCCTCGTCCTGCCCCTATATAGGGGGCCGGGCGGGTCCTGTCTGCCTCCGCCGGAAAGAGGCGCCGGTCTCAGCTATGGGCGAAGATGTCGGTGTCGTCCCAGCCGGCGAGATCGAGCGCCGCCCGCGCCGGCAGGAAGCCGAAACAGGCCTCGGCGATCTGGGTGCGCCCCTCGCGCTCCAGCCGCTCGGCGAGCTTGTCCTTCAGCGCATGCAGGTAGAGCACGTCGGAGGCGGCATAGGCGAGCTGCGCCTCGGTGAGGCTTTCGGCTGCCCAGTCCGAGCTCTGCTGCTGCTTGGAGATCTCGATGCCGACCAGCTCGCGGGCAAGGTCCTTGAGCCCGTGCCGGTCGGTATAGGTGCGCACCAGCCGCGAGGCGATCTTGGTGCACCACACCGGCGCGCAGTCGATGCCGAGCCCGTGCGACAGCACGGCGACGTCGAAACGGGCGAAGTGGAAGATCTTGGTCTTGGCCGGATCGCCGAGCAGCTTCGCAAGGTTCGGCGCGCTGGTCTGGCCGGCCGCGATCTGCACCACATCCGCGCTGCCGTCTCCGGCCGAGAGCTGCACCACGCAGAGCCGGTCGCGATGCGGCTTGAGGCCGAGCGTCTCGGTGTCGATGGCCACCGCGCTTGCCGTCCGGTAGGCGGCCATTTCGGGCGCGGAGAGATCGGGCAGGTCGCCGCGATGCAGGCGAATGGTCATGCAGGGGGCCTCCTGGCGGGATGCGTATCTGTGCCTTGTCGAAAGTGACGCCCTTGATATCGGCGTTTCCCGGCCGCGTCCATCGTCTGCGGGAGGTGGGAGGTGGGAGGCGCGCGCGCGCGCTGCGCCTCCCGTGGTCGGATCGCTGCGCGGGACCTGCGATCAGTCGCGCTCGCCCATCACCTTCCAGACCAGGCCGCCGACGACGGCACCGATGACCGGGGCCACCCAGAACAGCCAGAGCTGCCCGAGCGCCCAGCCGCCGGCGAACAGCGCCTGGCTGGTGGAGCGGGCCGGGTTGACCGAGGTGTTGGTGACCGGGATGGAGATCAGATGGATGAGGGTCAGCGCCAGGCCGATGGCGATGGGGGCAAAGCCCGCCGGCACCCGGCCATGGGTCGAGCCAAGGATGACGATCAGGAAGCCCGCCGTCAGCACGATCTCGATCAGCAGACCCGAGATCATGGAATAGCCGCCGGGCGAATGCGCGCCGTAGCCGTTGGCGGCGAAGCCGCCGAGATCCGCTCCCGCCTTGCCGGAGGCGATGACATAGAGGATCGCCGCCGCCGCCACCGCGCCGGCAAGCTGGGCGAGGATATAGGGAAGGAGGCTCGTTGCCGGGAACCGTCCCGCCACCGCCAGCCCGACCGAGACGGCGGGATTGAAATGGCCGCCGGAGATGCCTCCGACCGCATAGGCCATGGTCAGGACGGTCAGGCCGAAGGCCAGCGATACGCCGACGAAGCCGATTCCAAGTTCGGGAAAGCCGGCGGCAAGAACGGCGCTGCCGCATCCACCGAAGACAAGCCAGAACGTTCCGATGGTTTCGGCCAAGAGTTTCTTTTGCATTGCGTTTTTACCCCCCATAGGCGGTTAATCAATCATGCAAGGGGACACTGGGCAGGCGGCAAGTCAACTGGAAATTGTGCGTGCGGGTGCCCGCAGCGAATGCGGCAGGCGCCAGCCGGTGCCGCGGCCCCCCCCCGTCGGGGCCGGCGACCCAAAACGAAAAAAGGCCCGGCGAACCGGGCCTTTTTCGTGTGTCTCGGACCTATTGGCATGTCCGGGACGAATTTGGTGCCCAGGAGAGGACTCGAACCTCCACGCCCTTTCGAGCGCTAGCACCTGAAGCTAGTGCGTCTACCAATTCCGCCACCTGGGCTGTGAGGCGCGCTTGTAAGGAACGGTCGCAGGCTTGTCAACGGGGGTTTTGCGATGTGTCCACGTATGTGCAAAACCGGCCTTCACAGACGCGGATGCAAGGGCTATTGAGACCGGCAGGCGCCTTTGCCGGGGCCGCCCTCCGCCGGCCGCGCGAATCGGCGCATCGGCGGATGGGGTCCGGCCAGGATGCCGACCGACTTGCGGGGCCCGGCCCCGCCGGCGCGAAGACGATCATAGGCGCAGAGGCCATCGCCGGCGCACCGTCACAGGCAGGGACGGCGCCGGGTAGGAAGCCGGGTAGGAAGCCAGGTAGGAAGATGGTCACGAAGGGAGCGACAGTCATGTCCGCGGCATCTGGTTCGAAGGCCCTGAACGGCAAGCTCGTCACCGTATTCGGCGGCTCGGGTTTCATCGGGCGTCACGTGGTCCGGGCGCTGGCCCGGCGCGGCTACCGGGTGCGGGTGGCGGTGCGCCGCCCCGATCTGGCCGAGCATGTGCAGCCGCTCGGCGCCGTCGGCCAGATCATGCCGGTGCAGGCCAACCTGCGCCATCGCTGGTCGGTCGACCGGGCGGTGCAGGGCTCGGATGCGGTGGTCAACCTGGTCGGCATCCTCTATGAGGCCGGCGCCCAGACCTTCGACGCGGTGCAGTCCTTCGGCCCGCGCGCGGTTGCCGAGGCGGCACGCGCCGCCGGCATCGACAAGGTGGTGCATCTGTCGGCGATCGGCGCCGATGCCAATTCTCCCGCCGCCTATGCCCGCTCGAAGGCGGCCGGCGAGCAGGCGGTGCTGGAGACGGTGCCGCAGGCGGTGATCCTGCGCCCCTCCATCGTCTTCGGTCCCGAGGACGATTTCTTCAACCGCTTTGCCGCCATGGCGCGGATGTCGCCGGCGCTGCCGCTGGTCGGCGGCGGCGCGACCAAGTTCCAGCCGGTCTTCGTCGGCGATGTCGCCGAGATGGTCGCCCGCGCGGTCGACGGCGAGCTGAGGCCCGGCGGCATCTATGAACTCGGCGGGCCGGAGGTGCTTTCCTTCCGCCAGTGCCTGGAGACGATGCTGAAGGTGATTCGCCGCAACCGCCTGCTGCTGCCGCTGCCCTTCCGCCTCGCCCGCCTCCAGGCGCGGGTCCTGCAGGTGCTGCCCAAGCCCCTGCTGACGGTCGACCAGGTCGAGATGCTGAAGGTCGACAACGTCGTCTCGGGCGAGGCCGAGGCGGAGGGGCGGACGCTCAAAGGGGTCGGCATCGAACCGCGCACTCTCGCGGCGATCCTGCCGACCTATCTGGATCGGTTCCGCCAGCACGGCCAATATGCGGCCAACCGGATGACCCCCGGCCCGGAGGTCTGAGACCCCGTCCCCCTCAGCGCCGGGGCTGGCGACGGCTCGCCTCGGGCCGGCCGACGCGCATCCGCTCGTACCTGATCATGTCGTCGTCCGGCTCGTAGCCATAATAGCCGCGCGACAGGCCGATATCGCGCAAGCCTGCCTCGTCCAGCCGCTCCAGCGCCGCCCGCGTGCGCCGGGCCGAGCGCCAGACCATCCAGCGGGCGATGAGCGCCTGTATGGCCCGCCCCAGCAGGAGCGCCGGCAGGAAGCGCGGCGGCGTCGGAAAATCATACGGATCGGCCGTCGCAGGGCTGTTCGGGTGCGCCCCCTTCCCGGCGGCCCGGGCGTTGACCGCAGCAGTCCTGATCGCCCCGGTCCGGTTCACGCGCATGTCGGTCATGACTGTCTCTCCTGTTGCCAGGCCGCTCTCCCCGTGAGGCCCGTCGAGGGCGCTGCATTGTGGAAAGCGGCGATGCGAAGCAGGATGGCAGGGCATACCTGACACCAGCGCGTCAGGTATGTTCGGGCAGTGTCGCGGCAGGTGATTTTTTCCGGAGACAAGAGCGATGAACGCCATCGAACGGGCGCTCGGCATCCTGCTGCTGCTGACCGGCGGCCAGCGCAGCGCGGTCGAACTGGCGGAGCGATTCGGCGTCTCCGTGCGCACCATCTACCGCGATGTCGACCGGCTGCTGGCGCTGGGCATTCCGGTGGAGGCGGAGCGCGGGGCGGAGGGCGGCTACCGGCTGGCGCGCGACTACCTGCAGCCGCCGGTGGCGCTGACCCGCGGCGAGACGGCGGCGCTGCTGGTGGCGCTGGCCCTGGTGCGCGGCTTGCGGGCGACGCCGCTGCTGTCGGAGCTCGATGCGGCCGAGGCCAAGCTGCTGGCCTCGCTGCCGCGCGCCGCGCGCGAGCTCTTCGCGCAAGGCGAGCGCATCGTCGGCATCGAGTGCCCGCCCGTCGACATCTTCCATCCCGAGCCGGACGGCACCGGCGAGGGCGACACCCAGCTTGCCGTCGACCGCTTCATGCAAGGGCTTCTCGCCGCGAAGCGCGTGCGCCTCACCCACGAGAACCCCTATCGCGGCCGCAGCGCCGACTACGACATGGAGCCGCACGGCATCCTGTTCGACCGCGACCGCTGGTATCTGTTCGGCCACGATGTCGATCTGGGGTCGGAGCGGCTGATCCGCGCCGACCGGGTGCGGCAGATCGAGGTCGGCGGCTTCGGCTTTCGCCCGCGCGCCTCCCTGTCGGTGCAGAGCCAGATCGGCCGCGCCTGGCTGTCGCGCGCCATGCGCCGCTGGGAAGGCGAGGGGCGGGTCAGCCGGCTGCTCGTCACGCAGGAGCAGGCAGAGCGGCTGCGGCGCGACTGGTATTATCGCCACGCGATTTTCGGCGCGCCAAGCGGGGAGGGCGCCGCCGACACGCGGCTGGAGGTGTGCGTTCCCAGCACCGAGGCCGAGGTGATCCTGCCCTTGGTGCGCTGGCTGGGGCCGGGGGCGCGGCTGCTTGCCCCCGACGATCTGCGCCGCCGGCTCGCGCAGGACCTGGCGGCGATGGCGGCGGAGGCCTCAGCCGACGAGATATAGGCCGGCGAAACCGGCAAGGCCGACGCCGATGCGCCACCAGGCGAAGGGCGCGAAGCCGTGCCGGCTGACGAAATTGAGCAGCCCGCGCACCACGAAGACGGCGGTGACGAAGGCGGCGACGAAGCCGACGGCGATGACGGTGACGTCGTCCACCGACAGGATGTCGCGGTTCTTGTAGAGGTCATAGGCGAAGGCGCCGGCCATGGTCGGCATCGCCAGGAAGAACGAGAACTCCGCCGCCGAGCGCTTGTCGGTGCCCAGCAGCAGGGCCCCGGCGATGGTGGCGCCGGAGCGCGAGACGCCGGGCACCATCGCCAGCGTCTGGAAGAAGCCGATCGCCAGGCACAGCCACAGCGGATAGTCCATCACGTCGTCATAGCGCGGCACCCGCTTCATCCGGTCGACGGCGAGCAGCGCGATGCCGCCCAGGATCAGCGTGGTGCAGATCAGCGCCGGCGATTCGAACAGCACCGCCTTGATGAAGCCATGGGCGAGCACGCCGATCACCGCCGCCGGCAGGAAGGCGAGCAGGATGCCGGCGACGAAATGCCGGGCCACCGCCTCGTGCGGCAGGGCGACGGCAATGGTCCACAGGCGGTGGAAATAGACGGAGAGGATGGCGAGGATGGCGCCGAGCTGGATCAGCACCTCGAAGGACTTGCCGGTGCTCTCGAATCCGATGAAATGTCCCAGCAGCAGGATATGCCCCGTCGAGGAAACGGGAATGAACTCGGTCAGGCCCTCGACAAGGCCAAGGATCAGCGCTCCGACGAGCGTCTCCGTTTGCATGGGCTGAACTCTCCGGCTTCCTGGGGAATTGCTGCGTTGTGTGACGACGTGCTGCAGCGTATACGGGCGCCTCATGGTGCCGCCCGCTCTGCACCGTTTGATTAACCGTAACCGGTTACGATCCTCTTATGCTGACGTTGTATCGCCATCCGTTCTCGCCGCAGTCGCGTTTCGTGCAGCTTGTGCTCGCCGAATACGGCGCAAAGGTGGAGTTTGTCACCGAGCGCCCCTGGGAGCGCCGCCGCGAGTTCCTGATGCTCAATCCGGCCGGCGCCCTGCCGGTGCTGCGGGAGAATGACGGCCCGCCGGTGTGCGGCGCCTTCGCCATCATGGAATATCTCGACGAGACGCGCGGCTATGCGGTCGGCGACCGGCGGCTGATGCCCGACCATCCGGACGCGCGGGCCGAGACCCGGCGGCTGGTCGACTGGGCGGTGAACAAGCTCGACAACGAGGTCATCGGCCCCTTCGTGCGCGAGCGCATCTACAAGCAGGACATGCCGTCCTCGCAGGGCGGCGGATCGCCGGATTCGGCCATCCTGCGCGCCGCGCGCGCCAATATCGGCCACCATCTGCGCTATTTCGGCTATCTTGCCGCCTCGCGCAACTGGCTGGCGGGCGAGCGGCTGACCTTCGCCGATTTCGCCGTCGCGGCGGAGCTGTCCTGCGCCGATTATCTGGGTGAGGTGCCATGGGCGGAGGAGGAAAACGTCAAGGCCTGGTACGCGCGGATGAAGTCGCGCCCGAGCTTCCGTCCGCTGCTGGCGGAAAAGATGCTGGGCATGCCGCCGGCGCCGGTCTACGCCGACCTGGACTTCTGAGCCCGCAGCAGGCGGAGCGGCTGAAGGCCACGCTCGCTGACAAGGCGCGGGCGCTCGGCTTCGACGACATGCGCATCGCCGACGCAGCCGCACCGCCCGACATTTCCGAAAATCTCTCACGGTTCCTCGCCGCCGGCCATCACGGCTCGATGGCGTGGATGGCCGAGACGGCGGAGCGGCGCGCCGCGCCCCAGGCGCTGTGGCCGGAGGCGCGGCGGGTGATCAGCCTGGCGCTCTCCTACGCGCCCGACGAGGATCCGCTGGCGACGCTCGCCGAGCGTGAGCGCGCGACCATCTCCGTCTATGCCCGCAACCGCGACTATCACGACATCATCAAGGGCCGGCTCAAGGAGCTGGCGCAGCACCTGCTGGCGCAGGCCCGGCGGATGGGGCTGGATGAAGGGGAGGTGAAGGTGTTCGTCGACACCGCCCCGGTGATGGAAAAGCCACTGGCCCAGCAGGCGGGCCTCGGCTGGCAGGGCAAGCACACCAATCTCGTCTCGCGCCGGCTCGGCTCCTGGTTCTTCCTCGCCGAGATCTTCACCGATCTGGAGCTGCCGGTGGATGAGGCCGAGGTCGACCATTGCGGCTCCTGCCGCGCCTGTCTCGACGCCTGCCCGACGGACGCGTTCCCCGCGCCCTACCGGCTCGATGCGCGCCGCTGCATCTCCTATCTCACCATCGAGAACAAGGGGCCGATCCCGCGCGCCTTCCGCACCGCCATCGGCAACCGCATCTATGGCTGCGACGATTGTCTCGCCGCCTGTCCCTGGAACAAGTTCGCGGTCGAGGCGCGCGAGGCACGGCTGATCGCCCGCGACGAGCTGCGCGCGCCCGCCCTCGCCGACCTGCTTGAGCTGGACGATGCGGCCTTTCGTGCGCTCTTTTCCGGCTCGCCGATCAAGCGCATCGGCCGCGACCGCTTCCTGCGCAACGTGCTGATTGCCGCCGGCAATTCCGGGGCGTCGTCGCTTGTCGCAAGGGTGGAGGCGCTGCTCGGCGACGCCAGCCCGCTGGTGCGCGGCGCGGCCGTGTGGGCCTTGTCGCGCCTGCTGGCGGCGGACGCCTTTTCCCGCCTCGCCGCCTTGCGGATGGCGAGCGAAGACGACGGCGAGGTGCGCGCGGAATGGCAGGCGGGCTTGGCCGCGTGTACGGCAGATGGGCAGGGCGGACAGTCGTCCTGATCCGCCGACGCCCCGCGAATTCTAGCGGGTGAAGGCGGAAAACGCCTGCACGACGCTTTCATAGACGGCGCGCTTGAACGGGATGACGAGGCCGGGCAGGTCCTCCGCCCGCCGCCAGCGCCACTCGCAGAATTCCGCCTTGTGGCCGTCGGGCGGGGTCAGGATGTCGATCTCCCGCTCCTCGCCCTCGAAGCGAAAGGCGAACCATTTCTGGGTCTGGCCCTTGTAGCGGGCCTTGTGGCGGATCGGCACGATCTCCGGCGGATAGTCGTAGGAGAACCAGGACGGCGCCTCGGCGATCAGCGAGATCGAGGCGATCGCGGTCTCCTCGTAGAGCTCGCGGCGCGCGGCGGCGAGCGGGTCCTCGCCTGCGTCGATGCCCCCCTGCGGCATCTGCCAGCAATAGTCCGGGTCCGCGCCGCCCTCCGGCGCCCGCTTGCCGGTCCACACCAGCCCGTCGGCATTGAGCAGCATCACACCCACACAGGGGCGATAGTCGGGCAGGGCGGTGGGGCTGAGCACGCGGCGGTCTCCTTCGGCGAGGCTGCGAGGATAGGCGAGGGTGATACGCGGGCGAGAGCCGGGCGGCAAGGGGAGAGGTGCCTGATAGGCGGAAGACGGGCAGGCGGAAGACGGGCAGGCGGACGAGGGGCAGGCGCGCCAACGGCCGGCGCGCGGCGTTATTGGCCGACCCGGTCGATCGAGGCGCTGATCGGGATGAGCTGCAGCCCGCGCTCCTCCAGGTCGCGCGACCATCTCTCCAGCTCGTCGATGGTCACCGGCAGGGCGCTGGCAATGCCGACCGCCATGCCGCGCGCCCGCGCCGCCCCTTCCAGTTGCAGCAGCCGGGCGGTGATCTCCTTCGGCCGCGGCACGTCGTCGATGACGAGGTCGGCGTGGGAGAAGGGCGTGCGCAGCCCGCTGGCGGTCGAGGTCGCGACACTGCGCGAGGACGAGCCGTCGTCCACATACATCAGCCCGCGCCGAGTGACCTCGCCGAGCAACTGCTGCAGCGATCCCTCCGTGGCGGTGAAGCGGGCGCCCATGTAGTTCATCACGCCGACATAGTTGGAGAGCCGGCTCATCAACCAGGCGAGCCGGTCGCGCAGCTCGTCGGGCGAGTGGCTTACCAGCAGCGTGTGCGGCCCCGGATCGTTGTCGGGATAGTCGAACGGCTCCATCGGCAGTTGCAGCAGGAGTTCGTGGCCGGCGCGGCGGGCCTGCTGCATCCAGCGGTCGATGCTGGAGCCGTAGGGGGCGAAGGCGAGGGTGATGTCCGGCGGCAGCCGGTCGATCGCCGCCTGGGTGCTGGTCTGCGACAGGCCGAGGCCGCCGACGACGATGGCGATCTTCGGCACCGAGGCGAAGGTCTGGCTGACCGGCCGGGCATAGATGTCGAGCGGCCGCAGCCCGGTCTCCGAGACGGTCGGCAGGCGGCCATGCGGACCCGTTTCGCTCACGCGCGCATCCGGCCGCTCCGACAGGCCCTGGCCGGCGACGAGCGCCGGGGAGGCCTCGTCCACGGGCGTGCCGGTCTCGTGTCCGGAGAGGGGCTTGGGTTCGAAACGCGGACCCAGCGTCTCGTCGCGATCCGCGACCTGTGACCTCGCCTCGCCCCGGTCGGGCAGCGAGGGGCG
This sequence comes from Stappia sp. TSB10P1A, assembly GCF_900185725.1. Lineage (GTDB taxonomy): Bacteria > Pseudomonadota > Alphaproteobacteria > Rhizobiales > Stappiaceae > Stappia. The sequence continues at coordinate 347,644 of NZ_FYAU01000029.1, forward strand.
GATCTCCACGACGCCGAAGTCGCGGGCGGTCAGGCCGTCGAGGGAGCGTTCCAGCGGGATCGAGGCGGTGGGCTCGCCGCCGAGCGGATCGTCGACCACGCCGATCCACACCAGGGCGGTCAGTGCCAGCAGGGTGATCATGCCGGCGCCGATCAGCCCGAGCGGAAGGTTGAGATATCTCTTCTTGCTCAGCCCGAGGGGAGTCGAGAGGTCATTTCCCGCCATGGTGCCTCATCCGCTTTCAAGACGGGCGGGTGCGGCCTCCCCTCCCCAGGGCGCCCGCACCCGGTCGTTTCTGTCAGTTCGGAACCGCGGCCTTCCGGTCGCCGACCGGCGGGAAGGCGCTGTTCACCTGAACGCCGTTGAGCAGGTCGAGCGCCAGCTTCAACTGGGCGTCGTCCTTGGGGTCCGGCGGCACATAGGCCTGGCTGCCGGACTCTTCCTCGCCCTCGCCCTGCAGGTGGCCGCGCAGGCCCGCCTCGCCCTTGGTCTCGGCGCCGTTGGCGCGCAGTTCCTCGGGCAGTTCCTGCAGCACCTCGATGTCCGGGGTGATGCCCTTGGCCTGGATCGAGACGCCGGACGGGGTGTAGTAGCGCGCCGTCGTCAGCCGGATCGCGCCGTTGGCGCCGAGCGGGACGATGGTCTGCACCGACCCCTTGCCGAAGGACCGGGTGCCGAGCACGGTGGCCCGGCGGTGGTCCTGCAGGGCGCCGGCGACGATCTCGGAGGCCGAGGCCGAGCCGCCGTTGATCAGCACGATCACCGGCTTGCCGTTGGCCAGGTCGCCGGAGCGGGCGTTGTAGCGCTGGGTCTCGTCGGCGTTGCGGCCGCGGGTCGAGACGATCTCGCCGCGCTGCAGGAACGCATCGGAGACGGCGATCGCCTGGTCGAGCAGGCCGCCGGGATTGTTGCGCAGGTCGAGCACGAAGCCCTTGAGCTTGCCGGAGCCGATTTTCTTGGCCAGCTCGCTCATGCCGTCCTTCAGCCCGTCATAGGTCTGCTCGTTGAACTGGGTCACGCGCAGGTAGCCGACATCGCCTTCCTCGCGGAAGCGGACGGACTTGATGCGGATGACGTCGCGGGTGATGGTCAGCTTGATCGGCTCGGCCCGGCCCTCGCGGCGGATGGTCAGCTCGATGCCGGTGTTGACCGGCCCGCGCATCTTGTCGACCGCTTCCGACAGGGTCAGGCCCTGGATCTGCTCGCCGTCGAGATGGGTGATGAAGTCGCCGGCCATGACGCCGGCCTTGTGGGCGGGCGTGTCGTCGATCGGGGTGACGACCTTGACGAGGCCGTCCTCCATCGTCACCTCGATGCCGAGGCCGCCGAACTCGCCGCGCGTCTGCACCTGCATGTCGCGGAAGTGCTTGGGCGAGAGATAGCTCGAATGCGGATCGAGCGAACTCAGCATGCCGTTGATGGCCGACTCGATCAGCGCCGCGTCGTCCGGGACCTCGACATAGTCGGAGCGCACGCGCTCGAAGACGTCGCCGAAGAGGTTGAGCTGCCGGTAGGTGTCGGAGGCGGCGGCGTTGGCCACGCCGCTGACCCGCACCGGCATCTGCGAGAGGGCGGTGATTGTCGCGCCACCGATGAGCGCACCGACCAGCAACAGGGAAGCTTTCCGAATCATCCGCGAGCCTTTTCTTCTTCGGGCCGAACCCACCAAGGCGTGGGATCGATCGAAACGCCGTCTTTCCTAAATTCCACATAGAGCACGGGTTGCGGGGCGACGAGGTCGAGGGTCGCCGCGCTTGCGACGCGCGTCTCTCCCATCGTCGCGACAGGCTCCCCTGCCAGCACGAACTGTCCCTGCTCGACATTCGTCCGGTCCATGCCGGCAAGGAGGATATGATATCCGTCGCCGGCGTTCAGGATCAAGACCTGGCCGTAGGAACGGAAAGGTCCGGCATAGACGACCCATCCGTCCGCCGGGGCCACCACCTGGGCATTGGTGCGGGCGGCGATCGAGCGCCCCTGCGCCGTGCCGCCGAAACCGTCTTCCGCGCCGAAGTCCCGCAGCACCGTGCCGGAGACCGGATCGCCGAGGCGGCCCTTGGCGTCGGCGAAGGCGATGGCCGGCGCCAGCCGGCCCGGATCGCTGAACGGATCGCTCGGTCGTGGCGCCGCACGGCGCTCCGCGTCGGCCTTGCGGGCGGCATCCGCCGCGTTGCGGGCGCTGGCGATGTCGCGTTCCAGCGCCGCGATCAAATCCTTGAGAGTGCCGGCTTCCTCGGCCAGTTGCCGCGAGCGGTCGCGCTCCTGGGCCAGTTCCGCCTCGCTTCTCTCGTGGTCGCGCTTCTTCGAGGCGACCAGCATCTCCACCCGGGTGCGCTCCTCGGCAAGGCGCTGTCCGTCGGCGACCAGCCGGTCGCGCTCGGCGGCGCTCGACACCTTGAGCTGGCGCAGCGAGGCGAGATCGCTCGCCAGCGCCTGCGCTTCCACATGCAGTTCCGGCATCACCGCGTTGAGCAGCAGGGCGCTGCGCACCGCGGCCAGCGCGTCGTGCGGCTGCACGGCGAGCGGCGGCGGCGGATGCCGGCCGATGCGCTGCAGCGCCGAGAGCACCTCGGCCAGCACGTCCTGTCGCTCGACAAGGGATGCGCGCACTGCGTCCTCGTTCTCTCCCAGGCGGCGCAAACGGTCTTCCGTCGCCGCCAGTTGTTCCTCCAGCCGGGTCACCCTCTGCGCTGTGCGCAAGAGGTCGGCGTTGAGCGCCTGCCGGTCGCGCTCGATGGCGCGGATTTCCCGGGCAAGCGCGGCCTGCCGGTCCGCCGACAGCGACAGGTCGCGGGTCAGCGTCGACAGTTCCTCCTCGCGGCGAGCCTTGCGCTCGGCCAGGCCGTCCGGTTCGGAGGCCGGATCGGCGGCGGCGGCCTGCTGCGCCGTCTCGATCTGTTCCTCGCTGGCCAGGCTCCGGCCGGACCCGTGCGGCGCAGCGGCCGCCGCGAGCGCGGCGAGACTGAGGATCAGCAGCAGATGACCTGTCCGCATGGCTCTCGGCAGTTGGTCGCATGTTCACCGTTGCGCCCGTGCGGACCGCGACGCCGGTCGTGCCGGTGCGGGATCCGCCGGACGCGGGGAGCCCGGAGGGGCTGACTATGGATGACCAGCTTGCCCCAGGGACGTTAACGAAACGTCAACCCTAACGATTGGTAAACCCACGATCCTGCCTGTCACCGCAAGCCCTAGACGAGAATTGGGGCGGAATACGGGCAGTCCCCGGCGTCAGGTAGCCCCCAACTCAGCCCCCCAACTCAGGTACCCCCCAACTCAGGCACCCCGATGATAGGGATGGCCCGACAGGATCGTCACCGCCCGGTAGAGCTGTTCGGCGGCCAGCGCCCGCACGATCTGGTGCGGCCAGGTCATCCGGCCGAAGGAGAGTTTGAGACGCGCGGCCTCCAGCAGCGCCTCGCCGTGCCCGTCCGGGCCGCCGATCGCCAGCGCCAGGTCGGCGGTGCCGGCGTCGCGCAGCTTCGCCAGGTCCTCGGCGAAGGCTTCGCTGGTCATGTCGCGCCCGGTCTCGTCGAGGCAGAGGATCGCCGCGCCCGCCGGCAAGGCGGCCAGCAGCGCACGCGCCTCTTCCGCTTTGCGGTCCTGGGCGCGGGGGCTGCGCGACTCGGGCAGTTCGATCACCGACAGCGGACCGAGCGACACGCTCCGCCCGGCCTTGTCGATGCGCGCGCCGTAGCGGCCCATCAGCTCGCGCTCCGGGCCGGCCTTCATGCGGCCGATACAGGCGATGTGCAGGCGCATGGGCGAGCCGGGACTTTCTGCTTTTGGATCGGTCTTGAGGGGGCGGCAGGCGGCCAAAACCTCTCGTCCCGCCAGCGCTGGGCCCGGCGGGCTGCGGCCCTCGTCGTCTCCTCGCTACGCCGGCGTCAGCCGGCGTAGTGCACCGGTGCGCTCACGTCGTCGACGGACCACAGCTTCTCGATATTGTAGAAGGCGCGGACCTCGGGGCGGAACACATGGACGATCACGTCGCCCGCATCGATGAGCACCCAGTCGCACTGGGGCACGCCTTCGATCTGGGCGTTGCCATGGCCGGCATCCTTCAGGTCGCGCAGCAGGTGATCGGCGATGGCGCCGACGTGCCTGTGCGAACGGCCGGAAGCGACGATGACCTGGTCGGCCATCGGCGATTTGCCGGTGATGTCGATGGTGACGATGTCCTCAGCCTTGGAATCGGCCAGCGAGGCGAGGACGCTCTCGAGCAGGTCCGCACGCTGCTGCGTGCCGGCTGCTGCGGGGTGAGGGGCGGTGGGAGCCGTCGCCTCGGTGTCGAAGGTCATACTCAGACGGATTGCCTTTCATCCGGTTCGTCCGGCCGCGCGCCCGGCCTGCACCGCAAGGTGCATCCATGGGCTGCGGCCTGATGGATAGGGACGTGCTGCCTGGGGCAGGCGTCCGTTATCCGGCCTTGTACGCCGAAACGCGGTACGGCGCGACTCTTCCGGCGCAGGAAAAGAGTGGCCCTCGTTGGTGGCGTTTTCAAGACACCGTTGCGATCTTGCCGAACGGAACCTTTCACCGTGCTTTCGCATCGGCGCGCAGGCGGGTCGAGGAGGAGGCGTCGCGCGGCCCGGTCAGGAAGGTCCAGGCCGGCGGCGCCAGGCCCGGCAGGAGCCGCGCGTCGGCCTCGTCGAGACGGCAGCCGGCAAAGCTCTGCGCCGCCGGCGAGGCGAGCGCGGGCAGCGTCGCCCCCGGCCGGTCGACCACGGCGATCGGCACGCGCGCGAAAATGCCGCGCCAGTCCTGCCAGCGGTGGAAGCTGGCGAGGTTGTCCGCTCCCATCACCCAGACGAAGTTGAGCCGTGGCCGCATCCGCGTCAGCAGCGCCAGCGTGCGGGCGCTGTAGGGCGTGCCGAGCTGCGCCTCCAGCGCCGTCACCGCCATGCGCGGATGCCGGGCGAGCGCCTCGACCGCGTCGAGCCGCTGCCCCAGCGGCGCCAGGTCGGCATGGTCCTTCAGCGGATTGCCGGGCGTCACCAGCCACCACAGCCGGTCGAGCCCGAGCCGGGCAAGCGCGATGTCGGCGACCAGCCGGTGGCCGGAATGCGGCGGATTGAACGATCCCCCGAACAGGCCGATACGGTTGCCCGGCTCGGCATGCGGGATGGCGAGCCGAGGGTCCATTCAGGGGCGCACCTGCCCGGTGCCGTGGACCCGGTACTTGAAGCTCGTCAACTGCTCGACGCCGACCGGCCCGCGCGCATGCATGCGCCCCGTGGCGATGCCGATCTCCGCGCCCATGCCGAACTCGCCGCCATCGGCGAACTGGGTCGAGGCATTGTGGGTGAGGATCGCCGAATCCACCTCGGCGAAGAACCGCGCCACCGCCTGCGGGTCCTCGGCGATGATGCCGTCGGTGTGATGCGAGCCGTAAGTCTCGATATGCTCGATCGCCGCCTCCAGCCCGTCGACGACGCGCACCGACAGGATCGCGTCGAGATATTCGGTGCGCCAGTCGTCCTCGGTCGCCGCGCGTGCCTGCGGCACGGCGGCGCACACGTCCGCATCGCCGCGGATCTCGCAGCCCGCCTCGATCAGCGCGTTGCAGACCGGTACCAGCAGCGTCTCCGCCACCGCCCGGTCGATCAGCAGCGTTTCCATCGCCCCGCAGATGCCGGTGCGGCGCATCTTGGCATTGACCGCGATCTTCAGCGCCATCTCGGGATCGGCGCTGCGATCGATGAAGATATGGCAGAGGCCTTCCAGATGCGCGAAGACCGGCACCCGCGCCTCCTGCTGCACCCGCGCGACGAGGCTCTTGCCGCCGCGCGGCACGATCACGTCGAGCGTACCCTCGAGCCCGGCCAGCATCTCGCCGACGGCGGCCCGGTCGGTCACCGGCACCACCTGGATCGCCGCTTCCGGCAGGCCGGCACGGGCGAGCCCGCGCGCCAGCGCGGCATGGATGGCGAGATTCGAGCGGATCGTGTCGGAGCCGCCGCGCAGGATCACCGCATTGCCGGCCTTCAGGCACAGCGCCCCGGCATCCGCCGTCACGTTGGGCCGGCTCTCATAGATCACGCCGATGACGCCGAGCGGCGTGCGCACGCGCTCGATCTGCAGCCCGTTCGGCCGGTCCCAGGCGGCGATCACCGCGCCGACGGGATCGTCCAGCGCCGCCACCGCCTCGATGCCGGCGGCAATCGCCTCGACGCGCTCGCCTGTCAGCGTGCCGCGGTCGAGATAGGCGGCGCTCTGGCCGCCTGCCGTCATCGCGGCGATGTCCTGCGCATTCGCGGCGAGGATCTCGGCGGTTGAAGCACGCACCTCTTCGGCCATCGCCGCAAGGGCGGTATTCTTCGCCGCCGTGCTTGCCGTCGCCAGCCGGCGCGAGGCCGCGCGGGCCTCGCGGCCCATCTGCCGCATCAGCGCCGCGATATCGGTCTTCGCCACTCGTTCAAGCATCGCTGCCGCCTCCCGTCGCCGTCTCTCCGGTCTGCCCGCTTAGCACGAGATCGTCCCGGTGCACCATCTCCGCGCGGCCCGCATAGCCGAGGATCGCCTCGATCTCGCGGCTGTTGCGCCCGAGGATCAGCCCCGCCTCCGGATGGTCGTAGGCGACCAGCCCGCGGCCGATGTCGCGCCCGTCCGGCGCCACCAGCCGCACCGCGTCGCCGCGGTGGAAGTCGCCCTCCACCCGGCGGATGCCCGCCGGCAGCAGGCTGCGGCCTGAGACCACCGCACGGATCGCGCCGGCATCCAGATGCAGCGCGCCGCGCGGTTCCAGATGGCCGCCGATCCAGGCCTTGCGGGCGCTGGCGGGCGTCGATCTTGCGTGAAACCACGTCGCCCGGCCACCCGCTTCCAGATGCGCCAGCGGGTTCATCCGCTTGCCGCTGGCAATCGCCATCGCCGTGCCGGCGGAGGTGGCGATCTTGGCCGCGTCGATCTTGGTGCGCATGCCGCCGCGCGACAGTTCGGAGCCGGCGGCGCCCGCCATCTGCTCGATCTCGCCGGTGATCGCCGGTACTTCGGGAAGGAACACCGCATCCGGATTGCTGGCGGGCGGCGCGGTATAGAGCCCGTCGACATCGGACAAGAGCACCAGGCAGTCGGCGCTGGCCATGGTGGCGACGCGCGCCGCCAGCCGGTCATTGTCGCCGTAGCGGATCTCGGAGGTGGCGACCGTGTCGTTCTCGTTGACGATGGGAACGGCGCCGAGCTTGAGCAGCGTGCCCAGCGTCTCGCGGGCGTTGAGATAGCGCCGCCGCTCCTCGGTGTCGCCGAGCGTCAGCAGCACCTGGCCGGCGGTCAGCCCGCGCGCGCCGAGCGCTTCGGCATAGGCCTGGGCCAGCGCCACCTGGCCGACCGAGGCGGCGGCCTGCGCCTGTTCGAGCTTCAAGGGTCCGCGCGGCAGCTTGAGGACGCCGCGCCCCAGCGCGATGGCGCCGGAGGAGACGACGATGAGCTCCGTGCCGGCCCGCGCCAGCATGGCGAGATCGTCGGCCAGCGCCTCGAGCCAGTCGCGCTTCAGCCGGCCGTCCTCGACGAGCAGGGCCGAGCCGATCTTGACGACGAGGCGGCGGTGGGAGGAGAGGCGGCCGGTGCGCGTTGCGGTGTCGGCCTCGCCAGGGGTCGAGGGAGCCAGCGACTCGGAGAGGGGGGTGGACATCGGGTGTGGTCCGTCAGGTCAGGTGCGCGGCCCGTTGCAGCCGCGCGGAAGACAGGGGAGGGTGGGGCGGGGCGCCCTTGCGCGCCCGCTCATACGCTCCCGGTCATGGTCGGCCCATCACGGCCCCTCCGTTGCGGCCCGGATCTGTCCGGGCCTGGTTCCTGTGCTCGGCGCCTTACGGCCGCCAGGGTTCGCTCGGCACCTGCGGCACCGTGTTCGCCTCGTCCTCGCGGTCGCGGTCGATGGCGCGGCGGATCATCCGCAGCGCCCGGTCGACATTCTCGCCGCTCGCCGAGGACAAGAGCAGCGGCTTCTGGCCGCAGGCCTCCTCCAGCAGGGCGGCCCGCTCCGCGCGGGTCTCCTCGTCCAGTGCGTCGACCTTCGACAGTGCCACCACTTCCGGCTTCTCGTCGAGCCCGGCGCCATAGGCGGCGAGTTCCCCGCGCACCACGCGGTAAGCCTCGCCGGGATCTTCCTGGGTGCCGTCGACCAGATGCAGCAGCGCCCGGGTGCGCTCGACATGGCCGAGGAACCGGTCGCCGAGGCCGATGCCCTCATGCGCGCCCTCGATCAGGCCGGGAATGTCGGCCAGCACGAAGCCGTTGCCGTCGATCTCGACGACGCCGAGATTGGGATGCAGCGTGGTGAAAGGATAGTCGGCGATCTTCGGCCGCGCCGCCGAAACGGTGGCGAGGAAGGTCGACTTGCCGGCATTCGGCATGCCGACGAGGCCGGCATCGGCGATCAGCTTCAGCCGCAGCCAGATCCACTTCTCCTCGCCCTCCAGGCCGGGATTGGCGTGGCGCGGCGCCTGGTTGGTGGACGACTTGAAATGCGCGTTGCCGAAGCCGCCATTGCCGCCCTTCAGCAGCAGCAGCCGCTCGCCGACGCGGGTCATGTCGGCCAGCACCGTCTCGTTGTCCTCTTCCAGGATCTCCGTGCCCACCGGCACCCGCAGCACCACATCGTCGCCCTTGGCGCCGGTGCGGTTGCGGCCCATGCCGTGCATGCCGGTCTTGGCCTTGAAATGCTGGGCGAAGCGGAAGTCGATCAGCGTGTTGAGCCCGTCGACGCATTCGATGAAGACATCGCCGCCGCGTCCGCCGTCGCCGCCGTCCGGGCCGCCGAACTCGATGAATTTCTCGCGCCGGAACGAGACGGCGCCCGCGCCGCCGTCGCCGGAGCGGACATAGATCTTGGCCTGGTCGAGGAACTTCATGCGTCGTGTCTTTCTGCTCGCCCCGCGGTCGGTCGTCAGACCTGGCGCGGGAGCTCGTATGTCGTGCGGTCGAGCCGGTAGCGCCGCGCCGGCCGGGTTTCGCCGCAGGCCAGGCTCGCGCAGTCCGTCTCGCCGATGTCGCGGAAGCCGAGCTTGGCCAGCACGTTCCGCGATCCGGAATTCTCTGTCATCGCGCGGGCTTCGACGGCCTGCGCATCTCTTGCCCCGAAAATCCAGGCAAGCGCGGTGCCGACGGCCTCGCTCATATAGCCGCGTCCCCAATAGGGCCGGCCAAGCCAATAGCCGATCACCGGCGTTTCGTCCAATCCGCGCAGCGACAGCACTCCGATGAAGCCGCTGCCGTCGTCGATGGCGAACTCGAGTTTCGCCGGATCACCACCGATGCCGGCAAGCCAGGCCTCGCCGTCCGCGCGCGAATAGGGATGCGGCATGCGCTCCAGCATCCGCGCGATCTCGGCATCGTTCGCAAGGTGTGCCAGCCGGTCGAGATCGCCGGGAACCGGCGCGCGCAAGCTCAGCCGCGCGCTCCTCAGCACGGGGTGGACGAGCGCGCTCATACCGCCGCCTCCGCAAGGCCGGCGCCGGCATCGGCGCCAAGCCTGTTCTCGCGCTCCAGCCGCAGCACCACGTTCTCCACCTCGCGTCCCAGCGCCAGCGAGGTCCGCATCATCCGGCCCGTCTCGCGAAAGCCGAGGCGCGACAGCACCTTGAGCGAGGCGGCATTGTCGGCGAAGGCCCGCGCCGCCATCGCCTGGCAGCCATGGGCGGCAAAGCCCCAGCCGAGCGCCGCCGCTGCGGCCTCGCCGGCATAGCCGAAGCCCTGGAACGGCCGGCCGATCCAGTAGCCGATCGACGGGCAGTCCGGATGCTCGGCAAGCTCTCCCGGCGCCTTGATGGCGACGAGGCCGATCAGGACGCCGCCGAGAGTGATGGCGAAGGCAGCCTCGCCGGCGAACGGGTCCGTGTCGATGGCAGCGGCGACGAACTCCGCCGCCACCCCGTCCTTCGGCGGCCAGGGCATGCCGGTCAGCCAGCGCGCCACCTCATGGTCGCGGCTGCACAGCCTGTCGATGGCCTCCGCGTCGCCCGTCTCCAGCGGCCGCAGCACCAGCCGCCGCGTGGCGATCCGCTCGTTCAGGCGTCCGTTGTTCAGGCGCCCCTTATTCAGGTGTCCCTCATTCAGGCAGAGGTCAGGCATGTCATCCGCCCCCACTGCTTGAGGGCGCGCCAGGTGCTGCGGTCGATGGCGAAGCGGTCGACCGAGACCGGTCCGCCGGCGCCGCGCGAATGCAGCATCCCCTGGTCGACGAACTGGAAGCCGCATTTGACCAGCACCCGCCGCGAGGCCGGGTTGGTGACGCGGGCCGCCGCCGCCAGCCGGTCGATGCCGGGCAGGGTGAAGACGTGGTCGACCACCGACTGCGCCGCCTCGGTGGCATAGCCCTGGCCCCAGAACGGCTCGCCGACCCAGTAGCCCAGATGCAGCGGCTCGCCCTCGTCGAGCGCGCCATAGCCGATGGCGCCGATGACGCGGCCCGTCGACTTCAGGCGGATGGCGAACTTGGCCCGCGTTGCCGTTCGGTTCGCCGAAAGGGCGATGAGGTTTCGCCCGTCGACGACGGTGAACGGGTGGGGCATCGTTGCCACCATCGTGGCGATGCGGCGGTTGTTGGCGAGAAAGACGAGATCGGCGAGGTCGTCGTGACGCAGCGCGTCCAGCCGCAGCCTCGCGGTTTCCTGCGGCCCGGCGGCCGCGACCAGACTTTCTTCTTCCAGGCTCTCTTCGAGATCCGCAACCATGGTGTCCTCCGGCAGTGCGACGAAAGAAAGAAAAGGGGAGATGGCGGCCCATCTCCCCTGATCGTCGCGATCATGCCGGTTTGCTCAAACCGCCGGGTCGATGGGACGCCGGCGGTTCGAACCAAACACGTCGGCGTTACTCTGCTGCGTCTACGAGTGGCATCACGTTGATAAACGTGCGTTTGTTGGCTTTGTTCTGGAAGGTTACCGTGCCCTCCACCGTGGCGAAGATCGTATGATCCTTGCCCATGCCGACACCCGTGCCCGGATGCCACTTCGTGCCGCGCTGGCGCGCGATAATATTGCCCGGGACGACCGTCTCGCCGCCGAACTTCTTGATGCCCAGACGTCGGCCCGCGGAATCGCGGCCGTTACGGGACGAGCCACCTGCCTTTTTGTGTGCCATGACGAAACTCCTCGTCGAACCTTAGATCAGACCTCAGCGGCGGCAATCAGTTGCCGGCCAGCTCCGTTGCCTGCTGGACCCAGTTGTCGCGCTCGATGCGGCCCTTGAAGGACAGGGCTTCGTCGACGCGGGCGATGTCTTCCGCGGTGAAGGCGGCGACCTGGGCGTAGGTCGTGATGCCCATCGCGTTCAGCTTCTTCTCCAGCACGGGGCCGACACCGGAGATCTTCTTCAGATCGTCGGCGGGCGCATCCGGCGCGGTGAACAGGACCGGCAGATCGCCCTCAGCGCCTGCATCCTCGGCCTTCTCCGCCTTCGGAGCAGCGGCCTTCTTCTTGGTCGCCGGCTTGGCGCCACCGGTCAGGATGTCGGTGATCTTGACCAGCGTGAAGCTCTGGCGGTGGCCGTTGCGGCGACGCGAGTTCTGCCGACGGCGCTTCTTGAAGATGATGATCTTGCGGTGGCGGGCCTGGTCGACGACTTCGCCGACGACGCTCGCACCCTCGACCAGGGGCGCGCCGATCATGGTGTCGGTCTCGCCGCCGACCATCAGCACGTCCTCGAAAGTCACGGTCTCACCCGCCTCGGCCGAGAGCTTCTCGACCTTGAGCAGGTCATCCTGGGCGACGCGGTACTGCTTGCCGCCCGTCTTGATCACTGCGAACATGTCTCGCACGTCCTTCTTTTCGTTTTGCTCGCCGGCCGGCCTTTGTGGCCTGCCGGGCTTCGTCATCCTGCCCTTCGGCGTCCCGGCGGGCCACACGGCCCTTGCGGGAACTTGACGAGGACACGGCCTGCAGGAGGCGTCGTGCCTCTCTTGAAACCGTCCCTGCCGGCGCGTCGGGCGCATGCCCGTCAAAGCCTGGCGAGATGGTCTGCCGGACCCCCGGAAAGCCGCAGTCAGGCCCTGTCTTTCAAGGCGGTGGCTGTGGGTTGCGGGGAGCGGCGGAGAGCCTCGGGCAACGGAGGGGCCTTTTCGGGCCCTTTGCGAAGCAGCGCGACTATACGGATCGGCGATGCAAAGTCAACGCTTGCCCGCGCGGTTTTGTGCGGCTTGCGCGGCGCGGTTGCGCTTTTGTGACAGGGCCGCTGTGACGGGGCCGCTGTGACAGGGGCGCTGTGACGGGACGCCCGCCCGCCGCCTCATCCGCAATGGGGAAAGTTGCAAGTCGCCTCTTGTGCCGTCCGCCGCACTTCGCTATGTACCGTCGCACTTTGAGACCACGACATCTCATATAGCGGAGAGGTGCCGGAGTGGTTGAACGGGGCGGTCTCGAAAACCGTTGAGCGCGCAAGCGTTCCGAGGGTTCGAATCCCTCTCTCTCCGCCATTATCTGACTTCGCGCTGTCGCCCTTCGCGCTGCCGCCCTCCGGGCTTCGCTCCAGTCGGGGCCTCGCATGAGCTCGGACGGCCCTTGGCCTTGCGAACCCTGCGGGTTCGAAATGTCTGCGCGATGCTCCGCCATTCTCTTGATCTCACGCCAACTCGCTTCGCTCGCGGCCCCGATGGGGCGGCCTGACCGGCCGGTCGCGCTGTCGCGCTCCTCACCCCGAGTGCGAAATCCTCCCGAACGCTCCGCCATGTGCCATCGATCGCGCGATAGTTCCGCCGGTCTCCCCTGCCGCCGAACAATGCCGGGCACCGCCGCCCGATAGCGATGAAGGCGGTGGCGGCAGGATGCGCTCCTATGCGCACTGGTCCCGATGGGATGCCCGTCGAGACGTCATGGCCCTTTCCTGTCCTTGCCGCATTTGCGATGCTCTCGCGGACGCAAGGGGTGGCTGCATGAACCATTCGCCCGAGATTGGAAGCCGGATCGCCGACACGTCAGCGCCGCCGGACGAGACGGCTGTCCGCGACTGGATCGGGCCGGACGCGTTCACGCGGTGGGCCGCGTTGCGGGAGTGGATCGAGGGCGCATATCCCGGCGTTTTTACGCCCGATTGGGTCTATGGCGGCAAGAAGCACGGGTGGTCCCTGCGCTACAAGAAATCCAGGGCGTTCTGCACGCTCCTGCCCGAATACCGGGCCTTCTCTGCCGTGGTCGTGCTGGGAGGGGCGGAGCGGGAGAAGGTCGAGGCGCGGCGCGATCGCCTTAGCCCCCGCCTCATGGCGCTTTATGACGAGGCGGAGACATATCGAGATGGCAAGTGGCTGAAGATCGGCATCTCCTCAGTCGAGGAGTTGAAGGACGTCACTGAGCTCCTGACGCTCAAACGCCCCCGCAAGGCCGCCGCCTGATCAAGACCAAAGCCCGCGTCCCGGAGCACGACATAGCGCCAGACGGCGATACCGCGCAAGATCAGGCCGCCGCCATCGCTGCTTACGTCGATAGCGCCGGCGGCAGCGTGGATTTCGCGCTGATGCGCCTGCGCCGCGATCCTGAAATGGAACTGCGTCGCATTCTTGATACGGAATTGTCGTTCCGCATGCGCTCGCCTGCGGTCGACCGGCCGCGCCTCACTCAGTCTGCGCTCGTTGTGGAATATGTTCATCGAACGCTATCCGCGCGAGCGCAACTTGTAGAAAGCCTTCATCTACGCTGTTGATGTACGTAATGCCGTCGTGCATGGTCAGGATGTGCCGCGTGACGTTGCCGAAGAAGCTCTTTCGTTGGGCTTGCGCGTCCTTGATTTGATTAGGATGTTGAAGCATGAGCGAAGAGCCAGTGCGCCCATCTTCGATACCTGCGGTAGGAATCCTTGTGAACAATCTAGGTGAGCCCATTCTACTTTCGGGGTTGGAACTCGACGCTGTTGCCGCCGAGGCTGCCCAAAAAGGTTCGTCTGTCAATGTTTGGACAAGGCTCTCACTCACCTCCGATGAGGCAATCTTTCACCGTATCGCCAGATCACTCGCGGACCATCTTGAGTTTCGTGCTCGCGAAGCCAGCAACTCCGTCAACTTGGCGCGCGCAGACACGACGCTGCTGGTTATTCGGCCCGACAATAGTGGAGAACTCTGGCTCGACGCAGCCGCCGTGTCCATAAACATCGTTGCAAAGCGCTCGATAGAGACCGGAATGCTAGTGTTCGAGCGTGACATTGCCGATGTAACAGGCATGTCATTCCCAATGGTGCAGATCGGGGAGGCGGACCGTGTTGTGTGCCTGTTCCGTGAGGGCTGGCGGTTCGCTCTATTCTTCGACTTCAATCCCGAACGAAAATTGTCCTTAGTCGCCATGGAGCGGGATCTCGGCACTTTGTACCGACGATTGCGCTACAGGAAGGTGTACGATGCCATCGCCAGCGCCACCGTCTTCGGTCGCCTAGTGCAAGCTGGCTGGTTTCCTTTTGCCGAGATTATAGGGACAGAGTTTGAGCAGCTTTCTTTGCACTGCGAGAGCGATTTTGACCTTGCCGACGTCGAAGCCGAGCTCGTCGCAAAATTCGACACTAAGCGGTTAGAACAGATGTTCGCCCGCTGGATGGTCAAACCGCATTTCGCTGGCAAGGAACGTCTCCTCCGCTCGGCGCTCAAGGGATATCTCGCCGGCGACCCGGTCCCTGTGCTTAAAATCGTGCTGACCGAGATCGAGGGCATTCTCAACGATGCGCACCGCAAGTTATACGGAACAGGGGCAAAGCAGAAAGCGCTGCTGGCATTTGCCGTGCGCTCGGCCGAAGAAAAACGCGGGCACCCCGACACGCTGATGTTTCCAGCGGCCTTTGGGCGCTATCTTGCGGAGTATACATTTGCCAATTTCGATCCGGAACAAGGCGGCGGCACTGCAGGCTCGCGGCATGCAGTTGGCCATGGCGCGGCAGAAAGCGGCAGCTACACCCAGACACGCGCACTGCAAGCCCTGCTAACCCTGGATCAACTGGCGTTCTTCACCTGAGCGGAAAGCGGTGACGAAGGTAAGGCAGAAGGGCGCATTTTGTCCGAAGCTCCTTGGTCCGGTGAAAGGCGACTTTCGAGGCGCAGCCACCCAAAAACCCGCCAGTCCGCTCCCGCCCCCTTGTAGCCGCGCGCGCCGAACATGCCGCGCCGGACGCGGGCTTGCCGCCCAAAACCCGCCAGTCCCCTTCCACCCCCTTGTCGCCGACCCCTATCCCAGCATCCGGCGCAAGGTGTCCTGCACCCGCAGCAGCGCGGGCAGGAAGTGCCGGCGCAGGTCCTCCGGCGTGGCGCGGGCGGCGGAGACGCCGATGTTCAGCGCGGCCACCACCTTGCCTCTTGCCGAGAGCACCGGCACGGCGATCGAGCGCAGGCCGATCTCGATTTCCTGGTCGTTCAGCGCATGGCCGTCGGCGCGCACCTGCGCCAGCCGCCGCATCACCGCCTCCGGGTCGGTCAGCGTCAGCGGCGTGCGGGCGGGCAGCGGTCCGGGGCCGAGCCGCCGGCGCGCCTCCTCCTCGGGCAGGGCAGCCAGCAGCACCCGCCCCATGCTGGTGCAATGGGCGGGCAGGCGCGAGCCGGGCATCAGGGCGATCGACATCACCTTCTGCTGCGCGGCGCGGGCGATATAGACGATCTCGTCGCCGTCGAGGATCGACACCGACGAGCTTTCGCCGATCTCGTCCGACAGCGCATCGAGCACGGGCTGGACGAGCTGCGGCAGCGGCATCGCCGCAAGGCAGGCGGTGCCGAGCCGCAGCACGCGTGGCGTCAGGGTGAAGAACTTGCCGTCCCATTCCGCATAGCCCTGATGGGTCAGCGTCAGCAGGCAGCGCCGCGCGGTCGCCCGGTCGAGCCCGGAGGCGGCGGCGACCTCGGCGATGGACTGGCGCGGCCGGTCGGCGGTGAAGGTCTCGATCACCGCCAGCCCCTTCGCCAGCCCGCTCATCATGTCGCGCTCGCTGATCGTCATGCGTGCCTTCAGCGCCCTTTGTGCGATATCGTAACAAAGTGCAATTATCGCACAAACCGGATTTACGGCAAGCCCCGCGCCGCCTATCCGTTGGCGAGGATCGGGCGAGGGTGCCCACGAAGGGGAACCGACATGGACAAGACAGTCGCAGACCTTGCCACCGCGGTGGCGGGGATCGAGGACGGCATGACCGTGATGATCGGCGGGTTCGGCGGCGCCGGCGCGCCGATCGAGCTGATCCACGCCTTGATCGACCGCTACCGCGCCACCGGCCATCCGACGGACCTGACGGTGGTCAACAACAATGCCGGCAACGGTCATGTCGGCCTCGCCGCCCTGATCGAGGCGGGGATGGTGAAAAAGCTGATCTGCTCCTTCCCGCGCTCGGCCGATCCGGTGGTGTTCACCGAGCTTTATCTCGCCGGCAGGATCGAGCTGGAACTGGTGCCGCAGGGCACGCTCGCCGAGCGCATCCGCGCCGGCGGCGCCGGCATTCCGGCCTTCTACACCCCGACCTCCTACGGCACCGATCTGGCGAAGGGCAAGCCGGTCGAGGAGTTCGACGGCCGTCCCTATGTGCGCGAGCGCTGGCTGAAGGCGGATGCGGCGCTGGTCAAGGCCGAGGCGGCCGACAGCTACGGCAACCTCGTCTACCGGGCGGCGGCGCGCAATTTCAACCCGCTGATGTGCATGGCCGCACGCGAGGCGATCGTCCAGGTCAGCCGCATCGTGCCGCCCGGCGGTCTCGATCCGGAGGCGATCGTGACGCCGGGCATCTTCGTCCAGAAGGTGGTCGCCGTCGCCGATCCGCATCAGGAGGAAGACCTGAACCGCGCCAATGCCGCCTATCCGCTGGAGGCCTGAGACATGGATAAGCTGTCGAACAACCAGATCGCCTGGCGGGCGGCGCAGGACATCGCCGACGGCGCCTATGTGAATCTCGGCATCGGCTTTCCCGAGAAGGTCGCGCAGTTCCAGCCGGCCGGGCGCGAGGCGATCTTCCATACCGAGAACGGCATTTTGAATTTCGGCGAGGCGCCGCCGCCGGGCCAGGAAGACTGGGACATCATCAATGCCGGCAAGAAGGCGGTGACGATCCGCCCCGGCACGGCGTTCTTTCACCATGCCGACAGTTTCGCCATGGTGCGCGGCGGCCATCTCGATGTGGCGATCCTCGGCGCCTATGAGGTGGCGGAGACCGGCGATCTGGCGAACTGGTCGACCGGGCCGAAAGGCGTGCCGGCCGTTGGCGGCGCCATGGATCTGGTGCACGGGGCCAAGCGCGTTGCGGTGATCACCGAGCATGTCACCAAGGACGGCAAGCCCAAGCTGGTGAAACGCTGCAGCCTGCCGCTGACCGGCGTTGCCTGCGTCACCCGGGTCTATACCAGCCTTGCGGTGATCGACATCGAGGGCGGCCGCTTCGTGCTCCGCGAAAAGCTCCCCACCCTGTCGCTCGAGGCGCTGCAGGCGGTGACCGGCGCCGAGCTGCTGGTGCCCGGTCCTGTTGCCGATCTGATCGTTCCCGAGGTGTGACATGCGCGACGCCTTCCTCTGCGACTATATCCGCACCCCCATCGGCCGCTTCGGCGGCAGCCTGGCCCCGGTGCGTGCCGACGATCTTGGCGCGGTGCCGATCCGCGCCCTGATGGCGCGCCATGCCGGGCTCGACTGGGAGGCGGTCGACGATGTCATCTATGGCTGCGCCAACCAGGCCGGCGAGGACAACCGCAATGTCGCCCGCATGTCCCTGCTGCTGGCCGGGCTGCCGCTCACCATTGGCGGCACGACGATCAACCGGCTCTGCGGCTCGGGGATGGATGCGGTGCTCACCGCCGCCCGCGCCATCAAGGCGGGCGAGGCGGAGCTGATGATCGCCGGCGGCGTCGAGAGCATGAGCCGCGCGCCCTTCGTCCTGCCGAAGGCAGACACCGCGTTCTCGCGGGCGGCGGAGATCCATGACACCACCATCGGCTGGCGCTTCGTCAATCCCCTGATGCAGGCGCGCTACGGCACCGATTCCATGCCGCAGACCGGACAGAACGTCGCCGACGACTTCGGCATCAGCCGCGAGGCGCAGGACGCGATGGCGCTGGCCTCGCAGGCCAAGGCTGCGGCGGCGCAGGCAAGCGGACGGCTGGCGCGGGAGATCGCGCCGGTCGCCGTGCCGCAGCGCAAGGGCGAGCCGCTGATCGTCGAGCGCGACGAACATCCGCGCGCCACCACCGCCGAGGCGCTGGCCAAGCTGAAGCCGCTGTTCGCTGGCGGGTCGGTCACGGCGGGCAATGCCAGCGGCGTTAATGACGGCGCGGCGGCGCTGATCATCGCCAGCGCCGAGGCGGCGGCGCGCCAGGGGCTGACGCCGATCGCGCGGATCCTCGGCGGCGCGGTGGCGGGCGTCGAGCCGCGGATCATGGGGATCGGCCCGGCCCCGGCCTCGGAAAAGCTGATGGCGCGGCTGGGGCTGGGTGAGGTCGATTTCGATGTGATCGAGCTGAACGAGGCCTTTGCCAGCCAGGGCCTGGCGACGCTGCGCCGGCTCGGCATTGCCGACGACGACCCGCGCGTCAACCCGAATGGCGGGGCGATTGCGCTCGGCCATCCGCTCGGCATGTCGGGCGCGCGGCTCGTCGGCACGGCGGCGCTGGAACTGGCGCTCGCCGGCGGCCGGCGCAGCCTGTCGACCATGTGCATCGGCGTCGGCCAGGGCATCGCCATCGCCCTGGAGCGGGTCTGACCGGGCCCTCGCGGGGACGTTGATCAAAGCGGAGCGGCGACGGGTTCCGCCGCCCGGTTCCCGTCTCAGATCGTCGCGACCGGCGTCACCGGAGAGCCGATGGCGCCGGGCAGGCGCAAGGGCGGGGCGGTGAGAAAGGCCGCGTGCCGGCCGCGCGCGGCAAGCGCCGCCGCCAGGTCGCGGAAGTACCACAGTTCCGCCAGCGGCAGGCCGAGGCGGAACAGGCAGTGGTGGTGCAGCGGCAGGCGGAAGCAGCAATGCTCCGAGGCCTTCTGCATGTGCTCCACCGCCTCGTTGTCGGCGGCGATCGCGGCGATCCGGCTGTCGCCGATCCAGGCGAGCAGGGCGGCATCGCTGCCGTCCAGCACCGCGCCGAAGCGCGACAGGCCTTCCGGATCGGGCGCCTCCTGCATGTCCAGCAGCGCCTCGGCATAGCCGGTGCGCAGCATCAATATGTCGCCGGGCCGCAGGGTGACGCCCTGGCTGTCCATCGCCTGTTGCAGCAGCTCGAGGCCGACCACCGTGCGGCCGGGACCGAAGGCGGTGAGCAGATCGACCAGCACGCCGCGTCCCTGCACGCCGGTCGCGGCCATCGGCGCGACCGACAGGCGGCGGGCATAGGAGCCGTGCGGGCTGCCCTCGCTCGCCCCCAGCACATGCTCGCCCGCGCGAAAGCCGTTGTAATAGACCGCCTCCGCCGTCCCGTCGCCATCGGCGTCGAACAGCGCGCCGACATGGGCGAGCGAATCCCACTGCGTCGAATATTGCATCGACATCAGCACCTGATCGTCGCTCAGCACATCCTGCAAGCCGGCCTCGGCCCGTTCCAGCGGGTAGTTGATATAGGGCGTGTCGCCGAGATAGGTCGGCTGCAGGCGCGGCGGCTTGCGGCGCGGATGGATGCTGACCGCGCCGGGAATGTCGAGCGGCAGCGACAGGCAGAAGGCCAGCCCCTCGCGGATCTCCGCCGCCGCGGCCTTGCGCTCGGCCGCGCCGATATGGTTCAGCGTGCCGAGCTCGTCGTCGGGGCCGAACCGTCCCCAGTTGCCGCCCTCGGGCGCGGTCTTCCAGTCGGGCATCTCACTCGTCCTCCAGTTTCTCGGTCTGCGACCGGGAGCCTGCGCTTTCACGCGCGGTCATGGTTGTGATCAGCGCCGCCAGATCGGCCTCGGCGGCGCGGACAGCCGCCTCGCGCGGCCCGTCCCAAGCGTAGAAGCCCCGCCCGGCCTTGCGCCCGGTCTTTCCGGCGGCAACGCGGCTGCGCAGAACCTCCGCCGGTGTGTCGGTCGCTGAGAGCTGCGGGTAGAGGTAATCTGCGATCGACAGATGGGTGTCCAGCCCGTTCAGGTCCCGCTGCAGGAAGGGGCCGAAAAACGCCATCCGCGCGCCGATCGACCAGCGCAGGATGCTGTCGATCGTCTCGGCATCGGCCACCCCCGTTTCCAGCAGATGCAGGCATTCGCGCATCATCGCATGCTGGATGCGGTTGGCGACGAAGCCCGGCACCTCCCGCCGCAGGATCGCCGGAAGCTTGCCCGAGCGCGCCAGGATCGCGGCAAGCTCCTGCAGCCGCGCCTCGTCCATCCCCGGCCCGGCGATCAGCTCCACCACCGGGATCACGTCGGCGGGATTGAAGAAATGCGCGATGGCAAGGCGCTGCGGCGCGCGCATCCCCGCCGCCAGCTCCGCGGTGGTCAGCCCCGACGTGTTCGAGGCGATCAGCGTCTGCGGGGTGAAGAATTCCTCGGCCGCCGCAAGGGCCGCATGTTTGATCGCCAGCTTTTCCGGCACCGCCTCGATCACCAGCCGGCAGCCGCGCCACCCGTCCGGCAGGCCCATGGGCGCGGCGGCGAAAACCGCGCGACCACCCTCCGGCAGCGCCTCCTTGAGGAAGGCATCGGCCTTTTCAAGGCTCTCCGGCGAGGGGTCGATCACGGCCACGGCAAAGCCCGCCCGCAGGAAATGCGCGGCCAGACGCTGCCCCATCACGCCCGCACCCATGATTGCCACCTGCATCGGCGTCCCCCTGTCAACTTATTCATTGACAAAATAAGTGAAGTTTATTGATAAGCAAGCGTCATAAGCACAGACCTCGAGGAGGGGGGAGCATGAACGCAGTCGCGAATTTCTTCACACGGATCATGAGCCGCTATCTGCCTGATCCGCTGGTGGTTGCCGTCATCCTGACGGCGCTGACGGTGATCTTCGCCATGGTCAGCCAGGGCACCGGCTTCCTGGAGGCCACCCGGTTCTGGGGTGACGGGTTCTGGAACCTTTTGGCCTTCACCATGCAGATGACCATCATTCTCCTGGCCGGCTTCATCCTCGCCCGCACGCCGCTGGCCAACTGGCTGATGGACCGGCTGATCGCTCCGGTCAGCACCCCGGCCGGGGCGGTGATCGCGGCGACGATGATCGGCGCGGTGGCGAGCTGGATGAACTGGGGCTTCGGTCTGGTGATCGGCACGCTGATCGCCCAGAAGCTCGGCCACAAGGTCAAGGGCCTGCACTATCCGCTGGTGATCGCCGCCGGCTATTCCGGTTTCGCGCTCTACGGCGTCGGCCTGTCCGGCTCGGTGCCGCTGCTGATCAACACCCCCGGCCATTTCCTCGAAAAGTCCATCGGCCTGGTGCCGCTGAGCTCCACCATCTTCTCGCCGATCCTGCTGACCACCAGCGTGCTGATCGTGCTGACGCTGCCGTTCTTCAACGCGATGCTGCACCCGAAGGACCCGGCCCAGATCAAGGAGGTCGATCCCGGCACCCAGGCGGCCTTCACCGTCGCCGAGGTGAAGCGCGACACGCCCTCTGACCGGTTGAACAACAGCCCGGTCATCGGCATCGGCCTTGGCCTGTTCGGCATGCTCTATGTCGGCCAGTACCTGTGGAACGGCGGCGGCGTCACGCTGAACTTCGTCAACACCGTGTTCCTGTTCCTCGGCATCCTGCTCTTCGTCACGCCGCACCGCTTTCTGGCGGCGCTGACCGACGGCGTGAAGATCCTCGGCGGCATCATCATCCAGTATCCGTTCTATGCCGGCATTCTGGCGATCCTGTCCGGGTCGGGCCTGGTGGTGACGCTGGCCAACTGGTTCGTGGCGATCTCCTCGGCGGAAACGCTGCCGATCTGGTCGTTCGTCTCGGCCGGCCTGATCAACATCTTCGTGCCGTCCGGCGGCGGCCAGTGGGTGATCCAGGGTCCGGTGATGATGGAGGCCGCGCGCCAGCTCGGCGCCTCGATCCCGGCGACCGCGCTCGCGGTGCAGATCGGCGATCAGTGGACCAACATGGTGCAGCCGTTCTGGCTGCTGCCGGCGCTGGCGATCTCGGGGCTGAAGCTCTCGGACATCATGGGCTACATGGTGCTGATCCTTCTCTACCTCGGCGTCATCTTCGGCGGCACCTGCCTGATCTGGGGGATGATCGGTTAGTCATGCCCTGGATGATCGAGACTTACGACAGGCCCGGATCGGGCGATCTGCGCCTGCGCCTGCGCCCCGCGCATCTGGAGTATCTGGAGGCCAACCGCCACCTGCTGCTCGCCTGCGGGGCCAAGCTCGACGACAACGGGGAGGCCGCCTCGGGCGGCCTCTACCTCCTCGCCGTAGAGAGCCGGGCCGAGGCCGAGGCCTTCATCGCCGCCGACCCGTTCCACACGGGCGATCTGTTCGAGCGGGTCTTCGTGACCCGCTGGCGCAAGGCCTATCTCGACGGCCGCAATACACTGAACGAGGAGTGAGAATGCTGTTTCAGGTCGAAATGACGGTGCGTCTGCCGGCCGACATGCCGGAGGCCGAGGCCGCCGCCATCAAGGCCCGCGAGAAGGCCTATTCCCAGGACCTGCAGCGTCAGGGCATCTGGCGCCACCTGTGGCGGGTTGCCGGATCCTACCGGAATGTCTCGATCTTCGACTGCCGCGACAATGCCCATCTGCACGAGGTGCTGACCGGCCTGCCGCTGTTTCCCTGGATGGAGATCGCGGTGACGGCCCTGTGCCGTCACCCCTCCTCGATCCACGAGGACGACAGGTGAGCCGGCGCGCCGTCGTCACCGGCGGGGCGCGGGGCATCGGGGCGGCCATCGTCGCGCGGCTGCGCGCCGATGGCTGTCATGTCACCGCGCTGGACATCGTCGAGCCGGAAGGGGCCGGGCCGGACCGCTTCGTTCAGGTCGATCTTGCCGATGCGCCGGCCGCCCGCGCCGCCTGCGCGGAAATCGCCGCGCAAGGGCCCGTCGCCTGCCTCGTCAACAATGTCGGCATCGTCGCCCCGGCGCCGCTGGAAGCGGTGGCGCTGGAGGATCTCGACCGGCTGTTCCATGTCAACCTGCGCCCCTCGCTGATCGCCGCCCAGGCCTTCGTGCCCGCGATGAAGGCGGCGGGCCATGGCCGCATCGTCATGAACACCAGCCGGGTGACGCTCGGCAAGGAACTGCGCTCGCTCTACAGCGCCACCAAGGGCGCGGCCCAGTCGATGGCGCGCACCTGGGCGCTGGAGCTTGCGCCCTTCGGCATCACCGTCAACTGCGTCGCCCCTGGCCCCATCGCCACCGAGGCGTTCTGGCGCAACAATCCGCCCGAGGCCGCCAAGACCCGCGCGATCGTCGACAAGGTGCCGATGCGCCGGATGGGCACCGGCGAGGACGTGGCGCAGGCGGTCTCGTTCTTCTGCGATGCGAGATCGGGCTTCGTCACCGGCCAGACTGTCTTCGTCTGCGGCGGCGTGACGGTGGGTCTCGCCGGCGCCTGAGCGCCGGCCGCGCCTTTTGCCGTTCCGTCAGGCCAGATGCTCCCGCAGCAGCGCCGCGAAACTCGCGGGCTGCTCGACGCAGGGCAGATGGCCGGCATCGGCGATCTCGACGAAGCGGGCGCCGGGGATCGCCTCGGCGGTCGCCCGCACCAGGGCCGGCGGGGTCGAGGCATCGGCGCTGCCGGCGACCACCAGTGTCTTCACCGCGATGCGCGCCAGATCGGCGGTGTAGTCCGCGTCGCGGATCGCCGCGCAGACATCGGCATAGCCCTGCGCCGGGGTCCGCTCCAGCATCGCCCGCCACAGCGCGAAATCCTCGCTTCCGGCATAGGCGGGCACGAACCAGCGTGACAGGATCGCGTCGGAGATCGAGGCGATGCCGCCGCCCAGCACGGCCTCGATCCGCGGGTTCCAGATCTCCGGCGTGCCGATCCTGGCGGCGGTATCGGCCAGCATCAAGTGGGTCATCGCCGCCGGCCGCCGCAGCGCCAGCCGCTGCATGATCAGCCCGCCGACGGAAAGGCCGATGCCGGCGAAGCGGGTGATGCCGAGATGGTCGAGCAGCGCCTCCACGTCGCTCGCCATCGTCTCGATCGTCAGGCCCGCGCGCGCAAGGCTGAGGCCATGGCCGCGCTTGTCGTGGCGCAGCAGGCCCCAACTCTGCGGCAGCAGGGCGACCACCCGGTCCCAGACCCGCAGGTCGGTGCCCAGCGAATTGGCGAAGACCAGCAGCGGTGCGTCGCCCTCGGCCGGCCGATAGCGGTAATGCAGCCCGTCATGGGCGGTGAAGGTCTCAAGGCGTGGGGTCAAGGTCGGGTCCTTCGGCAATGTCCTGGTCGATGCTGGAGAGGAAAAGCTCCAGCGGCGGGCTTTCGCGGTCGCGCCGGTAGATCAGCGCGATTTCGGCCCGTTTGGTGGTGCCCGCCAGCGGGCGATAGACGACGCCCGGCAGGTGCACCCGGCGCAGCGCGTCGGGCACGACGGCAACGCCCAGCCCGGCCTCGACCAGCGAGACGATCGAGGCGAATTGCGGCGCGCGATAGAGGATGTTCGGCGTGATCCCCGCCTCGGCCCAGGCCGCCTGGACGGCGGCGGCAAAGCCCATGTTCGGCGGCAGGTGCGTCGCGATGAAATCGGCCCCGTCGAAGGCCGCGAGGCTGACCTCCTCCCGCGCGGCCTGCGGATGGTCCTTCGGCAGGGCGATCCACAGATCCTCGAAATGCAGGCTGCGCGTCGCCAGATGCGGCGAGATGTCGGGATAAGGCAGGCGCACGATCCCGGCGTCCAGATTGCCCGCGATCACCTCGGGGAACTGGCGGTCGAGATCCATCTGCACCAGCCGCAGGTCGATCTGCGTCGCCTTCGGCCGGAAGTTCCGCAGCACCCGTGTCAGCACCCCGTTGTAGCCGGCCGTGCCGATATAGCCGAGCGACAACTCCCCCAGCAGGCCGCGCCCCGCCCGCAGCGCCACATCCTCGGCCCGCTGCGCATGACGGATCACCGCCCTTGCGTCGGGCAGGATCAACTGCCCGGCC
Organism: Stappia sp. TSB10P1A; assembly: GCF_900185725.1. Classification (GTDB taxonomy): domain Bacteria; phylum Pseudomonadota; class Alphaproteobacteria; order Rhizobiales; family Stappiaceae; genus Stappia. Next base: position 372,554 of record NZ_FYAU01000029.1, read on the forward strand.
GGCGCGATCGCGACCTTGCGCCGCGTGCGGTCGAACAGCCGGGTGCCGACGATATCTTCCATCTGCTTGAGTTGCTGCGTAAGCTGCGGCTGCGACATACCGAGGCGCTGCGACGCCCGGCCGAAGTGCAACTCCTCGGCCAGCACCGTGAGAAGCTCATAATGCTTCAGGGTCAGCACTTATACGCCTCTTGAATTATTCTCAGAATCTTATTGGAAAATATAATAAATTATCCGGTGCAGGACATCAAGCGTTTGCGCGCCCCGCACGCCTGCCGCAAGGCGCGCCCTCAGCGGTTGCGGCCGGGCCAGCGCTCGATGGCATAGCCCGCCTGTTTCGGCCACAGCGCCCGCGTTTCCGCGCCGAGCCGGCGCGCCGCATGCAGCGGCCAGTTCGGGTCGTCCAGCGCCGCCCGGCCGAGCGCGACGAGATCGGCGCGCTCCTCGGCCATCGCCGCCTCGGCCAGTTGCGCCTCGCCCATCAGCCCCACCGCCATCACCGGCAGGCCGGCCGCCTGGCGGATCTGTGTTGCCCAGGGCAGGTACATGCCCGGCCCGATCTCGAAGCGCGCGCCGGTGAAACCGCCGGCCGACACGTCGATGACGTCGACCCCGCGCTCGCGCAGCGCGCGGGCGAAGACGATGCTGTCCTCGACGGTGCGCCCGCCCTCCAGCCCGTCGCTGGCCGAAAGCCGCACGGCCAGCGGCATATCGCCCGGCATTGCCGCGCGCACCGCCTCCACCACCTGGAGCGGGAAGCGCATGCGGTTCGCGGCGCTGCCGCCATAAGCGTCCTCGCGCCGATTGGAAACCGGCGACAGGAACTGGTTCAGCAGGTAGCCATGCGCGGCGTGGATCTCGATCAGATGGAAGCCGGCCTTGACCGCCCGCCTGGTCGCGGCGGTCCAGGCCTCAACCTCCGCTCCGATGTCCGCCTCGGTCATGGCGCGCGGCACCGGCGCGTCCTCGGCATGGGGCAGGGCGGAGGGGGCGACCGGCTGCCAGTGCTCGGCATCGGCCTCGCGCTCGTCGGTGCCGATCAGCCAGGGCGGGATCGACGAGGCCTTGCGGCCGGCATGGGCGAGCTGGATGCCGGCGACCGCCCCTTGCGCCCGCAGCAGCGCGGTGATCCGCGCCATGCCGGCGATCTGCCCGTCCTCCCACAGGCCCGGACAGCCATAGGTGATCCGCCCTTGCGCGGTCACCGCCGTCGCCTCGACGATGACGGTGCCGAAGCCGCCCAGCGCGAAGCGCCCGAGATGGACGAGGTGATAGTCGCCGACCACGCCGCCGCGCGCCGAGTACTGGCACAGCGGCGAGACGACGAGGCGGTTTTTCAGCGTCAGCCCGCGCAAGGCGAGCGGCGAGAGCAGGGCGGTCATCGCGGATCCTTTCCGGAAGTCTCCGGCCCGGATGGGCCGGCCTGGGCTGTTGCGCCGCGCTCGTGCGGGGAGCATGGCCCGATGGGTCGGCCTTTCGTAGCACGCGGCGCCGGCAACGGGGAGCGGGTCGCGACAGCCTTCGAACCGCAACTCCGCCCGCCATCCCGCGCCCGCCGTCCCGCGCCGCCGCCCCGTGCCGCCGCGCCTGCCGTCCCGTGGCCGCCGCCCCGCGCCGCCGCCCCGCGCTCCCCGGACGTGGCCGCGGGGCGCTACAGGCGCCGCGGCGGTAGTCGTGAATGCAGAAACATTATTTTTGTATGCAAGATATTGACTCCTGAATGCAGGAGGCGCCTCATATCGACATGTCACATGACATGACCTGGGAGGGGACCAATGAGACAAGATCCGAAGCCGGCGGCAAACCGTCAGGCCATGCCGTTGGGGCAAGCGCGTGCGGAGCGGGGAGGAGACAAGGCCGGGCGCCGGACGGCGCCCCTGCGGGCGCTGCAACTGCTGACGAGCACCGCCCTGTGCCTTGCCGGCTGGACGGGCACGGCCATGGCCGAGGTCGAGCGGTTCGAAATCACCCGCACCCTGAGCCCGGCCTTCGAGGGACAGACCTTCGGGGCGACCGGCGCCTATGAGCGGATCGACGGCATCGCCCATCTTGCCATCGACCCAATGAGCGAACGCGGCCGGCGCATCGTCGACCTCGACAAGGCGACGCCCGACGCGGACGGCTTGGTGCGCTATTCGGCCGAGGTCAGCCTCCTGCGACCGGTGGAGGCGGCGACCCGGTCAGGCACGCTGCTCTACGAGGTGCCCAATCGCGGCCGCAACCTGATGTTCAACCTGTTCAACATGGCGGATACGACGGCGATCCCGGAGACCGCCGGGCAGGCCGGCGATGGCCACCTGATGGAGCAGGGCTACACGCTGGTGTGGAGCGGCTGGCAGGGCGACCTGACCGGCGAGCTCCTCAAGATGACGCTTCCGGTGCTGCCCGATGTCACCGGCATGAGCCGGGAGGAATTCGTCTTCGACAAGGCCGAGGCGGTGAGCACGGCGACCCTCACCTATCCGGCTGCCGACGAGGATCCGGCCAAGGCGAGCTTGAGCGTCCGCCTGCGCCCGGAAGATCCGCGCAGCACCGTCGCCGGCCTGTCGTTCCGCTACCTGTCGCCGACCTCGATCGAGATCACCCGGCCGGACGGGCTCGATGCCGGCGCCATCTACGAATTCGTCTATCCGGCGAAGGACGCGGTGCCGGCGGGCCTTGCCATGGCCGCGACCAGCGACGTCGTCTCCTGGCTGCGGGGCAATCCGGGCCATGCGGCCGAACCGGTCGCGACCGGCATCGAGCACACGATCGGCATCGGCATCTCGCAGTCCGGCCGCTTCCTGCGCGACCTGATCCATCACGGCTTCAACGCCGACGAGGGCGGCGCGCGGGTCTTCGACGGGGCGATCCCGCATATCGCCGGTTCGCGCAAGACCTTCACCAATGCCCGCTTCGCGCAGCCCGGCCGCTACTCGCGCCAGCACGAGGACCACGACGTCTACGGCGACCAGTTCCCCTTCAGCTATGCCGAGACGACCGATCCCTTGAGCGGGCAGAGCGGCTCGATCCTCAGCGCCTGCGGCGAGACCGACACCTGCCCGAAGGTGATGCACACCGACACCTCGACGGAGTTCTGGCAGGCGCGGGCGGCGCTGGTGTCGACCGCGCCGGACGGCACGCCGCTGGAGATGCCGGAGACGGTGCGGCTCTACTTCATGAGCGGCGCGCCGCACTTCAAGGCCTGGAGCGCGGCGAGCGGCACCACGCCCGTCTGCCGCAACCCGACCAATCCGCTCAGCGCGGCGCCGGTGATGCGCGGCCTGCTGCAGGCGATGCGGGCCTGGATCAGCGACGGCACGCCGCCGCCCGACAGCCGCTTCCCCTCGCTTGCCGACGGCACATTGGTGCCGCTGCACAAGTTGAACCTGCCGTCGCTCGCCGGCGAGGCGGTGCTGCCGGTCTACAACGTGCTGAAGCTGCGCGACCATTCGGTGACGCCGCCGCTGGCCGGGCCGGCCTATCCGGTGCTGGTGCCGCAGGTGGACGCCGACGGCATCCCGCAGGGCGGCATCAAGGATCCGCTGGTCGCCGTCCCGCTCGGCACCTATTGGGGCTGGAACCTGCGCGCCGAAGGTTATGCCGGGGGCGGGCTGTGCGGCCTGGAAGGCAGCTTCCTGCCGTTCGCTGCCGCTGCGCAGGCGGCCGACGGCGACGCACGCGCCCCGCTCGCCGCGCGCTATGCGGACGAGGCGGCCTATCTCGCCGCCTTGCAGGCGAGCGCTACGGCGCTGGTCGAGGCCGGATTGATGCTGGAGGCGGACATCGCCGCCGTGCTCGACAAGGGCCGGGCGACCTATGCCGCCGTGACCGGCGCGAACTGAACCTGTGAGAGGGCGGGGGCGATGCGGCTCCCGCCCGCCACCCTCGACTGCCCTCGACCGCTCCCGGGCGCCCGCGCGCCGCACGCTCCCTTTCCGCCGCAGCCGCGCCCGTCGACGTCCCGCTTGACGGGAGGTCCTGTTCGTCGTATTTAGCGATAAAGCTAATTAGCTAAGAGGCTAAATATGCATCAAACAATCGATCCCCTCAGCCTGACGCTTTCGGCGCTGGCCGATCCCACCCGTCGGGCGATTCTGGCGCGGCTGGTCCAGGGGGCGGCGACGGTCAACGAGCTTGCGGAGCCGTTCGACATCTCGCTGCCCTCTGTCTCTCGTCATCTCAAGGTGCTGGAAGGCGCCGGCCTGATCTCGCGAGGCCGGGAGGCGCAGTGGCGCCCCTGCCGGCTGGAAACGGCCCCGCTTCGCGAGGTCGACGGCTGGCTGGAGACCTATCGCCGGTTCTGGACAGACAGCTTCGACCGGATGGAGGCCTATCTGGCCGAAATCACCGGCAAACCGGCGACGGAGGAGACACAGTGACCCTGCTGCGCGACGACGAATTGCTGATCGAGCGGGTCTTCGACGCCCCGCTTGCGCTGGTCTTTCGCCTTTGGGAAAGCCGCGAGCACATGCTGCGCTGGTGGGGGCCCGAGGCTTTCACCACGCTGGACCTGGACTGGCAGCTTGTGTCCGGCCGGCCTTGGCGCGGGACGATGGTCTCGCGGCGCCATGGCATCGCCGGCTTCGGCGGCGTCATCCGCGAGGTCGACAAGAACCGCCGCATCGTCTTCACCTTCCAGTGGGACGAGGGCTCCGGCCGCGACCTGGACACGCTGGTGACCGTCACCTTCGAGGAGCGGGACGGCAGGACCCTCCAGCGCTTTCACCAGACACCGTTCTCGAGCCTTGCCATCCGCGACAGCCATGTCGGCGGCTGGACCTCGCTGTTCAACCGGCAGCAGCTCTATGTCGAGAATCTCGCCTTCGCTGAATCGAAAGGACTGCGCACATGATCACGCTGACCACCTATGCATGGGTTCCCGATTTCGCCGCGCCGCTGATGCGGGCGTTGAGGGTGCGCTGGGCGCTGGAGGAGGCGGGCCTGCCCTATGAGGTTCGCACCATCGCGCTGGGGCCGGAGCAGAGTTCGGCGGAGCACCTGGCGCGCCAGCCCTTCGGCCAGGCGCCGGCCATCGAGGACGACGGGCTGACCCTGTTCGAAAGCGGGGCGATCGCCCTCTATGTCGCCGAGCGCAGCGAGACGCTGCTGCCCAGCGACCCGGCAGGACGGGCGCGGGCGATCGGCTGGGTCTTTGCCGCGCTGAATTCGGTGGAGATCGCGGTTCAGCCGCTTGCCGAGATCGACCTGTTCCATGCGGAGGCGGACTGGGCGGCGGCGCGGCGCCCGCAGGTCGAGGCCTTCCTGCGTCGGCGGCTGGGCCAGTTGCAGGCGGCGCTCGGCGAACGGCCCTACCTGGAGGGCCGCTTCACCGTCGGCGACCTGATGATGGCCGACGTGCTGCGCATCCTTGGGTATACCGACATGCTCGCCGACTTCCCCAAGCTTGCCGCCTATCTGCGGCGCTGCGAGGCACGCCCGGCCTTCCAGCGGGCGCTCGCCGCCCAGTTGGACGGGTTCAAGGCAGCCGCTTAAGGGGCGAGAGTCGCGAGGGGCGGGACCGGCATGCCACGCGGCGGCTGACTTTTGCCGCGAAACCGGGTGATATGGAGCCGGTCGACGGCCCGGCAGCGAAAGGACGCCCGATGCGATTGGCAATGCGTGCAACTGTGCGTGCAACTGTGCGAGCGAAAGTGCGCGCGAAAGTGCGGATGACATTTCTCCTGCTGCTCGCGATGTTTGCGGCGCCCCTTGCCGGGCCGGTGCGGGCGCAGGCACCCGGCATCGCGCCTTCGGACATTCTCGATGCCGCCATCGGCGACTGGAACAAGGACGGGCGCGAGGACCTTGCCCTTTTGGCGGTGACCGACCGCGACGACATGCAGGTCGGGCTCTATGTCTATCTGCGCGGGGCGGAGACCGACGGCAGCCTGCTGACCTTGGTGCTCACCGTGCCGGACAAGATCTGGGGCGCGCGCGGCGGCGAGGGCGGCGCCTTCGGCCAGGAGCCGTCGATCAAGGCGCTCGCCAACGGCTCCATCGCCATCACCACCCAGAATTTCGGCATCGGCCGCGAACGCTGGGAGCACACGCTGTCGCTCGCCTATCGCGACGGCCGCTTCCTCGTCGCCGGCCTCACATTCAGTTCCTTCGATTCCCTGCAGGAGGAGGAGCCGCTGGCCTGCGACCTCAACCTTTTGACCGGGCGCGGCATCGTCAACGACAAGCCGGTGCGCTTCGCGCCGCTGTCCCTGACCTTCGACCGCTGGGAGACGACGAGCGGCGAGGACCCCGGCATCCGGATCTGCCGGGGGCGCCAGTAGGGGGCGAACAAGGGGCGGGCCGCGCGATCAGCGCTTGCGCAGGAGATCGCGCGCCAGCGACACCAGCGCGAAGAGGACGAAGCCGGGCAGGATCGAAAGGATCGCCAGGCTCGCCGCGCCCATTTCGCAGCCGCCGGCATCGCCGGGGCCGCAGCCGCCGGCGGCATGGGCAAGGCCCAGCACGCCGAAAAACACCACGACCGGCGTCACCAGCAGGCCGAGAAGCCCGGACAGCAGCGCTCTCAAGATCATTGCGATTCCCCCTCGCGGCGCGCGCCCGCGCTGCCACACCATCCGGCAGTCAAGCCCGGACGGGCGCGGGAGGCAAGTCCCGTCCGCTCGGGCGCGGGACGCGCTCCCTCAGGCGCCGTCCACAGGCTCCAGCCGCACCAAGAGGCGGCCGGCCTCCACCGTGTCGCGTTCGGTTGCCGCGATCTCCGCCACCCTGCCGTCGGCCGCCGCCTTCAGCTCCATCAGGAGCTTCATCGATTCCATCACCACCAGCGTGTCGCCCTTGGCGACCGTGTCGCCTGCCCTCACGCGGATCTCGACGACGAGACCCGGCATCGGCGCGGCGATCCGCTCCGGCGAGGCGCTGTCGCCGGCGCTTCTGTCCTGGCCGAGATCGCCGAGGGGCAGCACCGCGCAGGCGATCTCCGTGCCCGGCCCGCACAGCCACACCCGCCCGTCATCGATCACGGCGGCGAAGCTCTCCGCCACACCATCGCGGGTGATGCGCAGCCGCTCCGGCCCGGTCCACTGCGCGGCGATCTCCTGCGTCCCGCCGTCCTTGTCGATGGTCTGCCAGCATCCGGCCCCGCGCGTCTCCAGCACCACGCGGCTCTCGGGCGCGGCCGCATCCACATAGGTCGCCCGCGCCGGGCAGCCGGCCCGCGCGAGCAGGCGAAACCCGGACAGCGCCTGCCAGGGCGTTGGTGCGGCGCGCGGTTTGCTGGCCAGCGCTGCGGCGGCAAGGGTCAGTCCGTCTGCCTTCGGTGCCTGCCAGCCATCTTTCCAGCCTTCTGGCCAGATGCGGGCAATGAAATCCGTGGTGACCTTGCCCTGCGCGAAATCGGAGCTGGCCAGCGCATCGCGCAGGAACAGCCGCGTGGTGGCCAGTCCCGCCACTTCCAGCCGGTCGAGACCGGAGAGCAGCTTGCGCCGCGCCGCCTCCCGGTCGGGCCCGTGGGCGATCAGCTTGGCGATCATGGAATCGTAAGCCGCGCCGACCTCCGCCCCCGGTTTGACGCCGGCATCGCAGCGCAGTTCCGCCGGCGGCGACCACAGCAGCACCTTGCCGGTGTCCGGGCGAAAGCCGGCGCTGGCATCTTCCGCCGTCAGCCGCGCCTGGATCGCATGGCCGTTGCAGGTCACATCGTCCTGCGTCAGCGCCAGTTTCTCGCCGGCCGCCGCGCGCAGTTGCAACTCCACCAGATCGAGCCCGGTGATCTCCTCGGTCACCGTATGCTCCACCTGCAGCCGCGTGTTCATCTCCAGGAAGTGAACCTCCTGCGTTGCCGCATCCATCACGAACTCGACCGTGCCGGCGCTGTCATAGCCGATGGCTCGGCCGAGCCTGAGCGCTGCCTCGAACAGCCGCGCGCGGGTCTCGGGGCGCAAGCCCGGCGCCGGCGCCTCCTCGATCAGCTTCTGGTGGTTGCGCTGGACCGAGCAGTCGCGCTCGAACAGGTGCAGCAAGGTGCCGTGCTTGTCGCCGATCAGTTGCACCTCGACATGGCGCGGATTGCGCACCAGCTTCTCGATGAGCAGACGCCCGTCGCCGAAGGCCCGCTCGGCCTCCGTGCGGGCCGCATCGATGGCGGCTATGAGCCCCGCCTCGTCGTGGACGGCGCGCATGCCCTTGCCCCCGCCGCCCGCCGAGGCCTTGACCATCACCGGCAGGCCGATCTCTCGCGCGGCCCGGGCAAGGTTCTCCGTCGACTGGTCCTCACCGCTAGTGCCGGGAATGCAGGGCACGCCGGCCTCTTCGGCGAGGCGCTTCGCCTCGATCTTGGCGCCCATCGCCGCGATCGCCCGTGCGTTCGGCCCGACAAAGGCAATGCCGTTGTCCTCGCAGGCCCGCGCCAGTTCCGGCCGCTCGGACAGGAAACCGTAGCCGGGATGGATCGCGCCGGCCCCGCTCGCCTTGGCCGCGGCGATGATCCGGTCGAGGCGCAGGTAGCTGTCGCTTGCCGCCGCCCCGCCGATGGCGATGGCCCGGTCGGCCATCCTCACATGCAGCGCGTCCCGGTCGGCATCGGAATGCACGGCGATGGTGGCGAGCCCCATGCGGCGCGCGGTGCGGATGATGCGGCAGGCGATCTCGCCGCGATTGGCAATCAGCAGGCTGTCGAACATTTCGCGCCTCACATCCTGTAGACCGGCCGCGGGCCGGTGTCCGTGTCGCCGCCCGCCCCCAGCGCCAGGCACAGGCCCAGCACGTCGCGGGTCTGGTCGGGCTCGATCAACCCGTCGTCCCACAGCCGCGCGGTGGCGTAATAGGGATCGCTCTGCTCCTCGAACTGCGCGCGGGTGCGCCGGTCGAGCTCGGCGATCTCCGCTTCGTTCGCCTGCGATTTCAGGCTGGCCCGGCGCAGCTCGCTCACCACGGTCGCGGCGACATCCGGGCTCATCGTCGCGATGCGGGCATTGGGCCAGGAGAACAGGAAGCGCGGCCGGAAGCCGCGCCCGCACATGCCGTAATTGCCGGCGCCGTAGGAGCCGCCGACGATCACCGTGTATTTCGGCACGCGCGCATTCGAGACGGCATAGACGAGCTTGGCCGAATGTTTGGCGATGCCGCCGCGCTCGGCGTCGGTGCCGACCATGAAGCCGGTGATGTTCTGCAGGAACAGCAGCGGGATCTGGCGCTGGTCGCACAGCTCGATGAAATGCGCACCTTTCAGCGCGCTTTCGGAAAACAGCGCCCCGTCATTGGCGAGGATCCCGACCGGATAGCCATGGATATGGGCAAAGCCGGCGATCAGCGTCGCGCCATAATCGGGCTTGAATTCGGCAAGCTGCGATCCGTCGACCATCGAGCGGATCAGCGCGCGCATGTCGGCCGGGCGCTTCAGGTCCACCGGCGCATGCTCGCTGGGGCGCCCAGTGGCGGCAAGCGGCGCCACGCTCTCGCGCGGCGGCGGCGTCACCTTGCGCCCCTCGCCCAGATTGGCGACGATCTCGCGCAGCTTGCCGATGGCGCTTTCCTCGTCGGGCGCCACATGGTCGCTGACGCCGGAGACGGTGGTGTGCATGTCGGCACCGCCCAGCGTCTCGCCGTCGACGATCTCGTTGATCGCCGCCTTGACGATGGGCGGGCCGCCGAGATGGATGCGGCCGGTGCCGCGCACCATGATCACCTGGTCGCTGAGCGCCGGAATATAGGCCCCGCCCGCGGTGCAGCCGCCGAAGACGACGGAAATCTGCGGCAGGCCGGCCGCCGACATCCGGCACTGGCGCCAGAACGCCCCGCCGAAATGGTCCTTGTCGGGAAACACCCGGTCCTGCTCGGGCAGGAAGGCGCCGCCGCAATCGACGAGGTAAATGCAGGGAAGGCCGTGCTCTTCCGCCACTTCCTGGGCGCGCGAATGCTTGCGCACCGTCTCGGCGAAGAACGAGCCGCCCTTCACCGTGGCATCATTGGCGATCAGCATGCAGGGCCGGTCGTGGATCAGGCCGATGCCGGTGACGAGCCCCGCCCCCGGCACCTCGCCGCCATAGAGCCCGTGCGCGGCCAGCGGCGACAGTTCCAGGAAGGCGGTGCCGGGATCGAGCGTCAGCTCGATGCGCTCGCGCACGAAGATCTTGCCGCGCTCCGCGTGGCGGGCGCGGAATTTCTCGCCGCCGCCTTGCGCTGCCGCCGCCTGCACCTGTCTCAGTGCGGCCACCAGGTCGTCCATGCCTGTCACGAGCTGCTCCTCCCGTTCGCATCGCCTCGCCATCGTTCAAGACCCGGCCGGTTTCCCGACCGTTTCCCCGGCCGTCTCCTGGCCGGCTCCCCGTCCGTGTCCCCGGCCGTGTCCCCGGCCGTGTCCCCGGCCCGGTTGGGCGATTGACAATCTACCTAACGGCCGTTAGAAAAACTGTCAACTGGACGGGAGCGCGGGTGCCGCACACCACGGCCAGGCAATCGTGAGGGGGATCGAATGACAGCTTCCGGTTTCGATGTGACCAGCGCCAGCGACGTCTTCTTCGAGGAAGAGCACAAGATGCTGCGCGATCAGGTGCGCCGCTTCGTCGAGGAGGAGATCAAGCCTTACGGCGACCAGTGGGAGGCGGACGGCGCCACCCCGCGCGAGCTGCTGCGCAAGATGGGCGCGCTCGGCTTCTTCGGCATCCGCTATCCGGAAGCCTATGGCGGCAGCGCCATGGACGAGCGCGCCACCGTCGTGCTGTCGGAAGAGCTCGGCCGCTCGACCTATGCGGGCGTCGCCATCACCGCGCTGGTCCACACCGACATGGCCTCGGTCCATCTCTTCAACGCCGGCACCGACGCCCAGAAGGCGAAATACATGCCCGGCATCGTCAGCGGCGAGATCATCACCGCCGTCGGCGTCACCGAGCCGGACGCCGGCTCCGACGTCAAGGCCATCCGCACCACCGCCCGCCGCGAGGGCGACCACTATGTGCTCAACGGCAGCAAGACCTTCATCACCAACGGCGTGCTCGCCGATGTCTACTGCATCGCCGCCAAGACCGTTAGCGACGGGCCGGCCAGCAAGGCGGTGACCATGTTCATCATCGAGAAGGGCATGGCGGGCTTCACCGTCTCGCGCGCCCTCGACAAGCACGGCTGGCGCAGCTCCGACACGGCCGAACTCTCCTTCGTCGATGTCCGCGTGCCGGCCGAAAACGTCCTCGGCGAGGAGGGGCGCGGCTTCTACGAGATCATGAAGAACTTCCAGAACGAGCGCCTCGTGCTCGGCGCCATGGCGATGGGCGAGGCGCAGGCGGCCATCGAGCTGACGCTCGCCTATGTCCGCGAGCGCAAGGCCTTCGGCGCCCCGCTCTGGGAAAAGCAGGCGATCCGCCAGCGCCTCGCCATGCTGGCGGCACGCGTCGAGGCGGCGCGGCAGATGGTCTATGCCACCGCCGCCCGTGCCGCGCGCGGCGAGCAGCTCGTGCGCGAGGTGTCGATGATCAAGGCGCTGTGCGGCGAGCTGGTCAACGAGGTGATGTATGCCTGCGTCCAGTTCCATGGCGGCATGGGCTTCATGCGCGAGAGCACCATCGAGCGCATGTCGCGCGACGCCCGCGTCCAGGCGATCGGCGGCGGCGCGACCGAGGTGATGTTGGAGGAAGTCGCCAAGCGACTGTGACCGCGATGCGCGCCTTCGTGCTGGAAACCGGCTTTGGCCTTTCGCACCCTTGAAAAGGGCGAGCACTTGCGAAACATAGGCCTCTCGCTCTCGCAGGACCCGTCCCGTTGACCGCCGCCCGTCCCCAGCCGCAGAAGAAGACGAAGAAGGCGCTGGAGGCCCGGCAGGTCATCATGGCCGCCGCCGCCCGGATGATGCGCGAGCGCGGCTATGCCGACACCTCCTTGCGCGATCTGGCGGCCGAGGTCGGCATGAAGGCCGGCAGCCTCTACTACCATTTCGCCTCCAAGGACGAGCTCGCCATCGAGGTCATGCGGCTCGGCGTGCAGCGCGTCTGCGATGCGGTGAACGAGGCGCTGGCGAAGCGTCCGGACGCCGGCCCGCGCCAGCGGATCGTCATTGCGCTCAAGGTCCATCTGGAGACGCTGCTGTCGGCGAGCGACTTCGCCTCGGCCCATATCCGCTGCTACCCCTTCGTGCCGGAGGCGGTGCAGCAGGAACTGCTGGCGACGCGCCGCAACTACGACAAGGTCTGGAGCGCGATCATCCGCGATTATCTCGGACCGGATGCCGACGGCCTGCGCGTCCGCTACCTGCGCCACGCCCTGATCGGCGCGCTCAACTGGTCACTGGAATGGTTCGATCCCGCCCGCGACAGCGTCGCCGGCTATGTCGCCGCGCTCGAGCGGCTGCTGCCGCCCGAGGCGAAAATGTGAAACCAAAGTGTGAGGCGAAGTCTTGAGCCGCGCTCAGCGCTGCGAGGCGGCGACCATCGCGCCGACGCCGATGAAGGCACCGCCCGTCACCCGGTTGAACACCCGTCCCCAGCGCGTCAGCCACGGCGCCAGCCGTCCGGCCGCCCCCGCCAGCACCACCTCATAGGCGAACTCGACCGCCGCGTAGGTGCCGGCGAAGATCACGAACTGCAGCCACAGCGAGGTGCCCGGCCGCATGAATTGCGGCAGGAAGGTCGAAAAGAAGATCAGCGCCTTCGGGTTCGACAGCGCCACCAGCAGCCCTTGCGTGAAGGCGCGGCGGCGGCTGATCGGACGCGCCGCCGGGCCGCCTTCGCTCGCCGCCTGGATGCCGGCGGTGAAGGCCGGTGCCCGCCACAGCCGGATGCCGAGCCAGACGAGATAGGCCGCGCCCACCCATTTGACGACGGTGAACAGCATCTCGGAGGTCAGCATCAAGGCGCCGAGGCCGGCGAGCGAGGCACCGATCAGCACCGTCATGCCGGTGATGCAGCCGAGCGCGGTGAACACCGTCCGCCCGAGCCCGTAGCGGACCCCGTGATTGAGACACAGAAGACCGTTCGGCCCCGGCGTCAGCGACAGGGCGACCGAGGCCAGCAGGTAGACCAACCACAGATCGAAGCTCATGCCGGCACTCCAGACGGACAGACAGACAAGCAGACTGACGGAAAGATAGACAGATAGACACGCAGGCAGACAGGCAGGCGGGGACAACATGCGGCCGGCGCGAAAAGTCGGGGCCGTCGCGAGGGCGATCCTAGCACGCGCCGCGCCGTTGGAAAGGGGCCGTGCGCGGCTTGGCGATTTTGCGACGATTGAGACGGGTTTGGCCGATTTCGAGACGGAATTTTGCAAAATTCGTCTCAATTTTTGCGAGCCGTGTTATCCCCGCGCGGTCGTGAGACCGCGGGCTTTCCCCCTTGCCCCTGCCCGCCCCGCGCGGGCTATGGTGGGGCCTCGGGCGAGGGCGGGGCAGGGGTGGCCGAAACCGGAAAGGAACGGGAAAGAATGACGGAATTGCGCGCCGGCGGGGCGACGGAGACGGAGACGGGGCATCTTTCGGGCCAGCGCTTCAAGCTGCGGGTCTGGATCACCTCGCGGCTCTGGGCGCAGGTGGTCGCCGGCATGGTGCTCGGATTTGTCCTCGGTCTGCTGCTCGGCGAGGGCGCGGGCCTGGTTGCGCCGGAAACCGCCGAGGCCATCGGCCTGTGGCTGGCCTTGCCGGGCCGGATCTTCCTGGCGCTGATCGCCATGGTTCTCGTGCCGCTCGTCTTTTCCTCCATCATTGGCGGGCTCGCCGGCGCCGGATCCGGCGACACGCTGCGGCGCGTCGGCGTCCGCCTCGCCGGCTTTATCCTCGCCACCACGACGGTGGCGGCGATCCTCGGCGTGACGCTGGCGCAGTGGCTGCGGCCGGGCGCGGCAATGGCCGGTTACCCCCGCAGCGGCCAGCCGCAGCCCGGCCCCGTCCCCGGCTCCGTCCCCGGCTCCGGCCCTGGCTCCGGCCCTGGCTCCGGCGCGGAGGAGGTGGAAGCGGTTGCCGCGCCGGGCGTCGGCACGCTGCCGGATCTGATCGTCGACATCCTGCCGCAGAACCCCACCGCCTCCATTGCCCAGGGCGACATGCTCGCCGTCGTGGTGCTGGCGCTGCTGGTCGGCATCTCCGTCACCCAGATCGACCGGAGCCGGGCCGAGCCCTTCCTCAAGCTGATGGAAGCGCTGCTGTCGATCTCCATGAACATCGTCAAATGGGCGATGTTCCTGGCGCCGTTCGCCGTGTTCGGGCTGATGGCGCAACTGGTTATCCGGGTCGGGCCGGAGACGCTGGTCGGGATTTCCGGCTATGTCGGCGCGGTGCTGCTCGGTCTCGCCGCGCTGCTCGTGCTCTATCTGGCGCTGGCCGGCCTGGCCGGCGGCATCACCCCGCGCCGCTTCCTGGAGGCGGCCGGCGGCAACCTGCTGCTCGCCTTCTCGACGTCCAGTTCCTCGGCGGTGATGCCGGTGACGATCCAGACCGCGCGCCGCCTCGGCGTGCCGGAAGGCATCGCCAATCTGGTGGTGCCGCTGGGCGCGACCATGAACATGGCCGGCACCGCGCTCTATCAGGCGGTGGCGATCCTGTTCATGGCGCAACTGGCGGGAGTGGAACTGACCGGCCTGCAGATCGCCGTCGTCACCGGCACGCTGGTCGCCTCCTCGATCGGCGCGCCCGGCACCCCCGGCGTCAGCATCGCCATTCTGCTCAGCGTCGCCGCCAGCGCCGGCATTCCGGCCGATGGCATGGTGATCATTCTCGGTGTCGACCGGCTGCTCGACATGTGCCGCACGGTGGTCAACGTCACCGGCGATCTGGTCGCCTCGGTGTGCCTGCGCGGTCTTGGAGAGGAGCCGCCGGCGGCCGACCCCGACCCTGTTCCCGTCTGAGACGGGCGGGCGCGGGGCGAACGGCCGCCGGGCGTCGCCGGCCTATTCGGCCGGGGTCCTGTCGGGCGCCCGATCCGCCGTCCTGTCGGCCGCCGGCGTCGTCTCCGCCTGGACCGGCGGATGCCCGTCGTCTTCGTGCCTGGGCAGGTGGCCGTCGATCGGGATGCGGCGGAACATCCGCATCACGAAGACGAAGAACACCGGCACGAAGAACACGGCGAGGATCGTGCCGGAGATCATGCCGCCCATCACGCCGGTGCCGATGGCGTTCTGGCTGCCGGCGCTGGCACCACTGGCGATGGCCAGCGGCGTCACGCCCAGGGTGAAGGCCAGCGACGTCATCAGGATCGGCCGGAAGCGCAGATGCGCCGCCTCGATGGTCGCGTCGATCAGCGAGCGCCCCTCGGCCATCAGGTCCTTGGCGAACTCGATGATCAGAATGGCGTTTTTCGCCGACAGG
Organism: Stappia sp. TSB10P1A; assembly: GCF_900185725.1. GTDB lineage: Bacteria > Pseudomonadota > Alphaproteobacteria > Rhizobiales > Stappiaceae > Stappia. Next base: position 387,776 of record NZ_FYAU01000029.1, read on the forward strand.
CCGACAATGGCGATCAGGCCGACGGTGAAGTAGACGTCGTTCGGCATGCCGCGCAGCGTCACCGCCGTCACCGCGCCGATCACCCCGAGTGGTACCACCAGCATCACCGCGAAGGGGATCGACCAGCTCTCGTAGAGCGCGGCCAGCAGCAGGAACACGAACAGGATGCTGAGGCCGATCAGGAACGGCGCCTGCGATCCCGACTGGATCTCCTGCAGCGACTGGCCCGTCCACTCGTAGCCGAAGCCGGCCGGCAACTGGCCGGCCAGCCGTTCCATCTCGGCGATGGCATCGCCCGACGAATAGCCGGGCGCCGCCTCGCCGGAAATGCGGATCGACGGGTAGCCGTTATAGCCGACGATCTGCGAGGGGCCCTTGCGCCACTCGACGCTGGCGAAGGCCGAGAGCGGCACCATGCCGCCATTGCTGTTGCGCACATTGAGCCGCAGCAGGTCGTCGGTCTGCATGCGGGCGTCCTGGTCAGCCTGCACGGTGACCCGCTGCATCCGCCCGGAGTTGGGGAAGTCGTTGACATAGCTCGAGCCGAGATTGGCCGAGATGGTGGCGTTGATGTCGGCGAAGGCGACGCCGAAGGCATTGGCCTTCTCGCGGTCGATGACGAGATCGACCTGGGCGGCGTCCGGCAGGCCGTCGATGCGCAGGCTGGTCAGCGCCGGGCTCTGCCCGGCGGCGCCCATCAACTGGTCGCGGGCGGCGGCGAGTGCCTCGTTGCCGCGGCCGCCGCGATCCTGCAGGCGGAAGGTGAAGCCGTTCGAGGTGCCCAGACCCTGGATCGCCGGCGGCGACAGGGCGAAGGAGATCGCGTCCTTGATGCCGAAGAGCTGGCCGTTGGCGCGCCCGGCGATGGCGCCGGCGGAATCCGACGGTCCGCGCTCCGACCAGTCCTTCAGCGTCACGAAGGCAAGACCGGCATTCTGGCCGGCGCCGGAGAAGCTGAAGCCGAGAATGCCGACAATGCGCGACACGGCGCTTTCCTTGCCGAAGATCGCCTCGACCTGCTCCATCACCTCCAGCGTGCGGTTGGCGCTCGCCTCGGGCGGGGCCTGGATGTTGACCAGCAGATAGCCCTGGTCCTCGTTCGGCAGGAAGGAGGAGGGCAGGCGCATGAAGCCCCAGCCGAGGCCGACGAGCAGGGCGAGATAGATGATCATCATCCGTCCGGCCCGGCGCGAGATCCAGGAGACGACGGAGCTGTAGCCGTTGGTGGTGCGGCCGAAGCCGCGGTTGAACCAGCCGAAGAAACCCTTCTTCTCCTCGTGGTGCCCCTTCGGGATCGGCTTCAGCATGCTGGCGCACAGCGCCGGGGTGAAGGACAGCGCCAGGAAGCCCGAGAACAGGATCGACACGACCATGGTCAGGCTGAACTGCTGGTAGATGACGCCGACGGCGCCCGGGAAGAACGCCATCGGCACGAACACCGCCGTCAGCACCAGGGTGATGCCGATGATCGCGCCGGTGATCTGCGTCATCGCCTTGCGCGTCGCCGCCCGCGGCGACAGGCCTTCCTCGGCCATGATGCGCTCGACATTCTCCACGACGACGATGGCGTCGTCGACGAGGATGCCGATCGCCAGCACCATGGCGAACATGGTCAAGACGTTGATCGAGAACCCGGCCGCCAGCATCACCGCGCAGGTGCCGAGCAGCGCCACCGGCACCACCAGCGTCGGGATCACCGTGTAGCGGAAGCTCTGCAGGAACAGGAACATCACCACGAAGACGAGGGCGACGGCCTCCAGCAGCGTGTGGATCACCTTCTCGATCGACGCCTCGACGAAGGGCGAGGTGTCGTAGGGGATCTCGTAGGCGATGCCGGGCGGGAAGAAGCGGGCAAGTTCCTCCATCTTGGCGCGCACCGCCTCGGAGGTCGCCATGGCATTGCCGGTGGGCGAGAGCTGCACGCCGATGGCAGCGCTCGGCTGGCCGTTCAGCCGGGTCGAGAAATTGTAGCTCTCGCCGCCGATCTCGATGCGCGCGACATCCGACAGGCGGACGGTCGAGCCGTCCGGATTGGCTCTGAGCACCACCTGGCCGAACTCCTCGATCGAGGAGAGCTGGCCCTTGACCAGCACGCTGGCGGAGATCTGCTGGGTGATCGGATTGGGCAGCGCGCCGATGCGTCCCGCGGCGACCTGGGCGTTCTGCGCCCGGATCGCGTTGACGATGTCGCTCGACGTCAGGTTGAGGCCGAGCATCTTGTCCGGGTCCATCCAGATGCGCATGGAGCGCTCGGTGGCAAAGAGCTGGGCGCTGCCGACGCCGTCGATCCGGCGCACCTCGCCGAGCACGTTGCGGCTGAGATAGTCGCCGAGGTCGACCACGTTGTAGGAGCCGTCGGTGGAGGTGACCGAGACCACCATGAGGAAGCCGGCGCCGGCCTGCTCGATGCGGATGCCCTGCTGGGTGACGATGCTGGGAAGGCGCGGCTCGACGCGGCGCACCGCGTTCTGCACGTCGACCGAGGCCTGCGACACGTTGGTGCCCGGCTGGAAGGTGGCGGTGATCGAGATCCGGCCCGAACTGTCGGAGGTGGATTCGAAATAGATCAGGCGGTCGACGCCGTTCAGCTCCTCCTCGATGGGCCGCGTGACGCTGAGATAGGCGTCTTCCGGCGCGACGCCCGGATAGTTGGTCGAGATGGAGATCTGCGGCGGCGCGACGTTCGGATACTGGGCGACGGGCAGGAAGGGGATCGCGATCACGCCGGCAAGCGTGATGAAGATGGCGATGACCCAGGCGAAGACCGGCCGGTTGATGAAAAAGGACGGCATCAGATCAGATCCTGTGGGACCGGCCCGCGGGCGGCGCGGGAGGGCGCCGGCGGCCACGGGTGGGCCGTTGCGTCAGGACGGGGCGGGGCGGCCCTGGCGGGCCGGCCGTCCCGACGGGTTAGTTGGCCGCGACTTCGGCCGTCTTCTGGGCGCCCTGCCAGGGCGTCGCCGCGACGGGCGCGCCGGGGCGCAGCTTCTGGAAGCCCTCGACGATCACCTTGTCCCCGGGCGCCAGGCCCTTGGTGATGACCCAGCGGGTGCCGACGATGCGGCCGGTCTCGACGGAGCGCAGCTCCGCCTTGTCCTCGGCGCCGACCACATAGACCTGCGCCTGGCCGCCGGCGTTGCGCTGCACCGCCTGCTGCGGCACGGCGACGGCGTTTTCCTCGATACCCTGCTCGATCAAGACCCGGACATACATGCCCGGCAGCAGGTCGCCGTCCGGATTGGGGAACTCGCCGCGCAGGGTGATCTGGCCCGTCGTCGTGTCGACCGCGGCCTCGGAAAACAGCAGCCGGCCCTTTTGCGGATATTCTTGTCCATCATCCAGCTTGAGCCGCACGGCGGCCTCGCCGGCGCGCGGACCGGTCAGCGCGCCGACCTGCAGCGACCGGCGCAGGCTCAGCAACTGGTTGGCGGATTGAGTGAAATCGGCGTAGACCGGGTCGAGCTGCTGGATCGTCGCGAGCACGCCGCTGGAGGAATCGACCAGCGCGCCCTCGGTCAGCAATGCCCGGCCGATGCGCCCGGAGATCGGCGCCCGCACTTCCGAGAAATGCAGGTTGAGCTCGGCCGCGTCCAGACCGGCCTGGGCGATGGCGACATCCGCGTCGGCCTGGGCGAGGGCGGCGATGGCGTTGTCGCGCGCCTGCACGCTGGTCACCCGGCGCTCATGCAGCTCCTTCTGCCGGTCCGCGTCCTGGCGGGCCTGCAACTGCACCGCCTGGGCGCGCTGCAGCGTCGCCCGCGCGCTCGCCACCTGGACGCGAAACGGTTCGGGATCAATGCGATAGAGCACGTCGCCCTCCTGGACGATGCTGCCCTGCTCGAACACCCGCTCGACCAGAATGCCGGAGACGCGCGGGCGCACCTCGGCGATCCGCGTCGGGGCGATGCGTCCCGGCAACTCGTTGGTAATCGGCAGCGTTTCGGCCGCGAGTTCGACGAAACTCACGCCGGTCGGCGGCATGGCGGGGGCGCCCGCCTGGTTCTTGCTGGCAACGTCGTTGCAGCCGGCCAGCAGCGCGGCGGCAAGGATCACGGCAGTCAGTCTGGATGTCATCGGGGCGACCTCTCGGGGGAAGAGGAGGGTGAGGGGGCGGGCGCGGGAACCTGGTCCACGAGCCAGCCAATTTCGGCAATGATTCTAGCGCGTTCTTCCGGCGCCCAGTTGTGCAGTCCGAGCCATTCGAGCGACATCAGTCCCTCAAGGGCGAGAAAGGCAAGCAGCGCCCCGCGCGGACTGCGCGAGGTGCCGGTGATCTGGGCGATGCGCTGGCCATAGGTCCGCGCGATCGGCTCGCGCAGGTCGGCGTCCTGGGCGAGCGAGGCGAGCAGGCCGAGCGCCACCGCCCGGTCCTCCTCGGTGAGCAGGTGCGAGGCCACCTCGATACGGCTGCGGATTGCCGCGTCCGGATCGCCGGAAAAGCTCTCCGCCAGTGCCTGCTCGCAGCTTGTGTGCGCGGCCACCCGCCGTTCGACGACCGCTTTGATCAGGGCCTGTTTGGTCTTGTAGTCGTAAAGGACGCTGGCCTTGCTGATGCCGGCCTCGCAGGCCACCGCATCGAGCGTCAGGCGCGCCGCGCCGTCCCGGATCACGACCTGTTCGGCCGCGTCGAGCACGGTGTCGCGCTTGATTGTCCGCTTGCGTCCCATTCCAGCCTCGGTTTTTCCAACCGGATGGATATATATTTTCCAACGGCGGATGCAACCGCTTTTTGCGCCGCAGCACGGAGGGAAGATCGGGTCCCGGGGGCGTCAATCGCTGCCGCGGACCTGCAGGGGGCGGCGGCGGGAGGGATGCGGCGTGCGCGGCCCGAGCATCTCCCGCATGCGGCCGGCCGTGCTGCGCAGCACTGGCGCCGCCCGCTCGCGGACATCGTCCGCCGGGTCGGCGCAGCGCATGGCGACGAGCAGCGCCACGGTCGTCGGGTCGAGCCGCGTCTGCAACTCGGACAGGGGCGCCGGCCGGCCGATCAGATAGCCCTGCACCTCGTTGCAGCCTTCCTCCGCCAGCACCCGCAATTCGTCCGCCTCCTCGACGCCTTCCGCCACCACGCTCATGCCGAGCGCGTCGCCGAGCCGGACGATGGTCTCGACGATGGAGCGTGCGCTCGGCGTCTTGCGCATGGCGCGGATGAAGGACCGGTCGATCTTGATGACGTCGAAGGGGAAGCGCGACAGATAGCCGAGCGACGAGTAGCCGGTGCCGAAATCGTCGAGGGCGATGCGCACGCCCAGCGATTTGAGCGCGGTAAGGATCTGCAGCGCCCGCCGGTCGTCGTCGATCAGCACGTTCTCGGTGACTTCGAGTTCCAGCCGGCTGGCGGCAAGCCCGGCCGTTTCCAGCACCTCGCGCACCGTCTCGACGAAGTGCTTCTCGCGGAACTGCAGCGGGCTGACATTGACGCTGATGCGCGGGATCTCGGGATGGGCGCAGGCGATGGCGCAGGCCTGGCGCAACACCCACTCGCCGATGGCGATGATGCGGCCCGACTGCTCGGCGACGGGAATGAAGTCGTTCGGGCTGATCATCCCCTTTTCCGGGTGATGCCAGCGGATCAGCGCCTCGTAGCTGCCGATGCCGTTGCTCCTGAGGTCGAGCCGCGGCTGCAGGTGGAGCTCGAACTCCTCCCGCTCGACGGCGAGGGTCAGATCCGCCTCCAGCAGCCGGCGCTTGCGCAGCACCGCGTCCATACCGTCCTCGAACAGGCAATAGGTGTTGCGGCCGAGGCTCTTGGCCTTGTACAGCGCGGTGTCCGCGCGCGAGACGATGATCTCCGCGTCGTCACCATGCAGCGGGCTGACGGCGATGCCGATGCTGGCGCCGCTGCGCAGCGTCAAGCCGTTGCCGCAATCGATGGGCTGCGACAGGACATGGACGATCCGGTGCGCGAGGTCGGCTGCCTGGTTGGCGAAGGCGATCTGGTGCTGGATGACGGCGAATTCGTCGCCGCCGAGCCGCGACACGGTGTCGGTACCCGGCACCATCGCCTTCAGCCGGTCGGCGGTGACGCGGATCACCCGGTCTCCGGCGAGATGACCGTGAACGTCGTTGATTTCCTTGAACCGATCGAGGTCGATCATCAGCACCGCGGCGGATCCCCCGCGCCGCCGCGCCTCCGCCAGCACCGCCGACAGCCGCTCGGAAAAGACCGTCCGGTTGGGCAGGTCGGTGAGCGGATCGTGCTGGGCGAGGTGGCGGATGTGCTGCTCCGCCTTCTTGCGGTCGCGCAGGTCGACAATGGCCGATACCCGGGTGCGCTCGCCCCGATAGATCACTTCGCGGGCGCGCACCTCCACCGGGACGAGGCTGCCGTCGACATGAACGATGCGCAACTCGTTGGGACCGCTTTCGCTCAGGGCGAGTTGGTGCCGCACCCGCTCGCGGTCCTCCTCGATGACATGGTCGAGGATCGCGCTGCCCTTGAGCTCGTCCAGCGATCGGCCGGTGAGTTCCTCCAGCGCGTGGTTGCCGTCGATGATCGTGCCGCGTACCGAAATGACGATCGCCTCGAAGGTGGCATTGGCAAGCGCGGTGAGCCGTTCCGCCTCCTCCTCCGCGCGGCGCAACTCCGCCTCGCGGCCGCGCGCCCGTTCCTCGTTCTGGATCGACTCCATCAGACGGTTGAACAGCCTGCTCATCCGCTCCGCCTCGTCGCCCGGCTCCACGGCTAAGCGCAGGCTGAGATCGGCCCGCCCCTCGACGAGCCGGCCGACGGCATCCTCGACATGGCCGATGCCGAGCCGGGTGCCGTGCTCGGCCTCGTTGAGGCCGCGGATCTCGCCGTCGTGGTCGATGCGCAGGGCGACGCCCCGCTTCAGGACCAGGAAGAAGATCAGGCCAAGAGTGAAGGCGAAGGCGAAGTTGAGCGCCGCGCCGCCCGCCTGCACGGCAAGCTGTGCCAGCCGGTCGCCGGTCGGCAGGTTCGCGACCGGGGCCAGCAGGGCGAGGCCGAGCGTGCCGACCACGCCGGCAATGCCATGCACGCTGATGGCGCCGACCGCGTCGTCTATCCGGAACTGCCGCTCAAGGACAGAGATGCCGGCGACCGCGGCAAAGCCGCCGGCAATGCCGATGACCAGCGCCCCTTGCGGCTCCAGCACCATGCAGCCGGCGGTGACCGCGACAAGCCCGCCGATCATCCCCGAGAAAGCCTTTGCGGGCAGCAGAACGCCCTCCCGCGCCCAGGCGGTCAGATAGCCGGCGCAGGTGCCGGCGGCGGCGGCCAGCACGGTGTTGGCGATGACATGGGCAATGTCCGGGGACGCCTTCAGCGTCGAGCCGCCATTGAAGCCGATCCAGCCGACAAACAGCAGCAAGGCGCCGGCGGTCGCCAGCACCGGGCTGTGCCCCTGGAAGCGCACCGGCCGGCCTTCGGCGTCGAAGCGCCCGATGCGCGGACCGATGACGAGGCAGGCCGCCAGCGCGATCCACGCGCCGGTGCCATGCACGACGGTGGAGCCGGCGAAATCGACGAAGCCGGCATTGCCCAGGAAGGCGCCGGGATTTTTGACAAGCGCGTTGCCCCAGGCCCAGTGGGCGAAGACCGGATAGACCAGGCCGGCGATGAAGACGGAGCAGGCGACATAGGCTGCCAGCGGCATCCGCTCGGCAACCGCGCCGGAGACGATGGTCGCCGCCGTGCCGCAGAACATCACCTGGAAGACGAAGAAGGCAAGACCCCAGGAATCCAGCCCGCCGAGCAGCAGCATGGCCGGATCGAAGCCTATCCCGACGCTGGATGTGGGCCCGAAGGCGACCATGAAGCCGACGGCCGCAAAGACCAGCACGGAGAATGTGAAGTCCAGGAGGTTCTTCTGGGCGACGTTGATCGCGTTCTTCGAGCGCACCGTTCCCGCTTCCACCAGCAGGAAACCGACCTGCATCAGCAGCACCAGGCCGGCGGCGACCAGCAGCCAGACCAGGTCCAGGGTGCGGTGCAGCGAAGCCAGTGCCGCTGTCTCGCTCGCAGACGCCTGTGCGATCCCTGCGGACAGCACCGCCAGCGCTGCGGCGCAAGCCAGGATAGGCTGTCGAAGCCTTGAGCCGAATGCCGCCATGTGCCCCCAAGATCCCCGTCTGTCCTTTGTTTGTCGCAGGTTAGGAACCAGCAGTTAAAAACTGATTGAAACCTCATGATTGTGGATTGAACGTCAGGATTGCATGATAGAGAGCCCGCTTAAGCCATTGCGACCGGCGGCTTTTTATTGTGCATCGCGATATGTACTTCTTCCCTAGCGGCAGTTTTTCGCCCGGGTGACCGGCCTCCGCAGGCGCAGCCATGGCCGGGAGGCCGGAGATCGGCCAACAGCCGCTTCACTTTCCGCAGCGATGGGTTAGGATCGCGCGCTGATTGCAACCGGCACATCGCACAGGCATTCCTACGTCATGGAAAATCCGCTCATGTCCTTTTCTTTTCGTCATTCCGTTTCCGGTTTTCGTCGTGCCGCATTGGCCGGATTGATCCTGGGCGCAAGCTTCGGCACGGCCGCCGGGCAGGATGCCGCGCCGAAACCGGCTGAGGGCGGCGCGGCGGCGCCGAACTGGGTGGTGCAGTGCTCGGAGGCGACGGAGACGGCGCCGAAGCGCTGCCGGGCGCTGCAGAACATCGTCATGCAGGACAGCGGGCAGCGCCTGCTGACCGTTGTCGTCGAACCGCGCGAGGGCGCCCCCAACCATGCGCTGGTGCTGGCGCTGCCGCACGGCGTTTTCCTGCCGACCGGCACGCAGATCCAGGTCGACGAGGGCGAGCCGGTGGCGATGGCGATCCAGACCAGCGACGCCAATGGCGCCTATGCCGGCACGGCGATCAGCGACGAGTTGCTGGCCTCGCTGAAGAAGGGGCAGCGCCTGATCGTCGCCTTCAAGACCGCGCAGCAGCAGGATCTGGCGATCCCGGTGACGCTGATCGGCTTCACCGCCGCCTATGGCCAGCTCGGCGGCTGAGCGGCTGCCCGGCGCGGTGGCCAAAGGCCCGGCGGGCGGGGGTCTGCCGGGGAAACGAACAACGGGCAGGCCGATGGGCCCGCCCGTTGCGCGTCAGGGTGGAGGCGAAGCTCAAGCCTCGGCCGTACGCCGGACCAGGTCCGCCCAGTTCCGCATCGACCACAGATGCGCGTAGATCACCGGCAGGGCGCCGCTCTTGCGCAGATCGAGGAAGGCCTGGTCGGACAGGGCGTTAACGCGGGTCTCGTCGATGATGCTGAAGTCGTTGACATTGAGCACCTCGCCGCCCGGCAGGGTGAAGCGGCCGGCATTGGGGGCGAACAGGTCGTGCTCGGCGATCTGGCGCATCAAGGCCTCGCTCTCGCGGCTCTCGCGCTGGAACGCGGCGCAGAAGTCGAGCGCCTTGCGCGTCGCCTCGGTCGGCTCGGCGCCCTCGAAAAACCGGGTCTCCCCGTCGGCGGTGATCTTGTCGCTGGCTGCGTCGATGCACAGGGCGAACTCGCTCGCCTCGTCATTGCGCGCCAGGATGAACGGATAGCGGCGCACATAGGAGGGAATGTAGGTGTCCGCCGCCCAGGCCCCCTCGCCGTCGACGAAGAGGTTGCGGTCCTGCCGCAGACCGAGCACGGCGACGGCGGCCGGCGGGGTGGTGCCGGCGGCGAAGACGATCGGATAATGGCGCGCGGCGACGCCGAATTCGATGGCATTGAGGGGAACGGCATGGGTGCGGGCGGCGAACCGGTAATCCGGCGCAAGAGCGATGCCGAGGTCGCCGTGGCGGTCGGCCCTGAGGGCTTCCGGGCGGCTGTAGAACAGCGGCAGCGCGGACGGCCCTCCCGACGCCGGGCGCGGCGTGTCCGTGTCGGCTTGGGTGCTGGTCATAATGGTCCGTCCTCGATTATGCATTTGTGATGAATGGTTGCTGCCCCGTCGACGACCGGACGGCGAATTTCTTGTACAAGTCCAACGGCTGGTTGCCTAGACCATACCATCCGGCCTTCAATAAGCGCGAGTGCCGACGGAGTCGGCCTCCGCGCGCGGCGTTGGGGAAGATCGGGAAACCATGGCGACACTTGGCGAAAGCCACCAGGGCGTGACCTTCAGCGGCGAGGACATCCGCCTCGATGGCGCGGCCTATCGGGCCTGCGTCTTTCGCGACTGCCGGATGCGCTATGAGGGCGGCCCTCTGCCGGTGCTGGAGGGCTGCGATTTCGTCGGTTGCAGTTGGGCCTTCGACGGCGCGGCGGCGAACACGCTGCTGATGCTGGGCGCGCTCAACCAGGGCGGTTTCGCCCCGGTGGTCGAGGCAACGCTCGCCGCGATCCGCAGCGGCGATGTGCTGTCCACGCCCGCGCAACCGGCCACCGCCGCTCGCAGCCCCGGCGCCCGGGTCATCGATCTCGGCTTCGGCCGGTTCCCCGTGCCGAGATTGCGGCGCCGTCCGGTCACGGGCAACGGAGAGGGGCACTAGTCGCCTTGCCGGTCCCGTGCGAACTTCAGAGTCGAAAAGAGTGTCGAGCAAGCTTATGTTTCTAATGTGGTTTTGGAGTTTGAATTAGGCTCCGAGGAGCGCTGGCAGAACGAGGCGACTTTCAAAGTCACCACACTGGATCGTCCTGCGTCTTTCACGATGCCAAGGGCCGATGCCGCAACGGGGGACGGATGACCGACATGCTGGATCTTGCGACGGTAACCAGGACCGATTTCGAGGCGATGCGGCAGGAGCCGATCCTGCTGGTCGCGGCCAATGGCACGGTCGATCTGTCGATCGAGGAGGTTCGCCAGATGGGCAGCGGAGCCGGCATGCGCGCGGGCGGCGCCTTCTCCGTTGTCTTTCGCGGCCCGGCCACGCCGTTTGTCGAACAGGCGATTCACCGGCTGGAGGTCGGCCTGCCCGACAGCGGCCGGCAGGCGGCTCTCGACCTCTTCCTGGTGCCGGTCGGCCATGATGCGCAGGGGCGCCTCTATGAGGCCGTCTTCACCTGACCGCAGCGGTCAGGCCGGCGATCCGGTCTCGGTGTCGATCGCGGGGCCGGAAAGCGGATCGCACGGCGGCGACCAGCGCATCAGTTGATAGACCCCGGCCTCGCCGGACGTGACGAAGCCGAGGCGCAGGTAGAGCCGCATCGCCGGATTGAACTGCTCCACATGGATGCTGACGCTCCGCCCGCCAGCGGCGGCGAGGGCCAGCACGTCCTCCAGCATCGCCCGACCCAGCCCCTGGCCGCGCTGGTCCGGCATCAGGGCGATGTCGATGATGCGGATCTCACTGTCCCGCGTGTCGAGATAGAGCCGGCCGACGGGCCCGCCCGAGACTTCCGCGATCAGCCAGTCGCTGCCGGGAAAATACCGCATGTAATGGCTGTGCTGGGCCTGGAACTGCTGGGCGAGAAAGGCCTGCTTCTGTTCCGCGCTCCATGGCACCGGGGCAAGCTCCTCCTCCCGGGTCGAGGCATAGAGGCGAAACAGGAACGGCAGGTCGTCGGCCTCCTGCATCCGTCGGAAGCCCAGCCCCCGTTCCCGTGCGCGCGGCAGGTCAGGAAGGTTCGCAGACCCCGTCCGGGCAGGAGGGGCGGACGGGCCGAGGCTCTCCGGTACGGCGACGCCGGACACGCTCGACTTGCCGGTGGAGCCCGGGCGAGGGCGCTCGTCCGGGACCGGGGTCTGCTCGCTCATCTTGCGCGGTCCTGCGTGCTTGCCTGCCTCGCCCTCACGGACGCGGCGGGAAGATGCCGTACAGCGCGATGATGAAGTTCAGCGTCAGATACGGCTGCATGTTGTTGTGCGGCGAGTTGCCGCCCTGCATCGCCACCATCTGCGGCGCCATGGACTCCGGCGGTGTGGAGGTTTCCGTGTACTGGGCGACGCCGCTTCGTGCAGACAGCAGGTTGCCTTCCGGCGAAAGGCTGTTGGCTCCACTGAGGGGGCCGGATGCCACCGCCTGCAGCGCATGGGTGTGGTGCGGCATTTCGGTCTGGAGCAGCGTTACGGTCGGGGTGCCGGCGGACTCGCCGAGCGCGCGGAACGTCAGCCCCGGTCCCTGTCCGTGCTGCATGGGCGAGCGGCCCTGCAGGTCGGGGAGGGCATAGGTTGTCTTGCCATCGCCGCCATAGGTGGTTCCCAGCAGAGAGAACAGCGCGGTGTTCTGCGAGATCGGCATGATCTGGCCATTGCAGAACGCCCAGTTCTTGGGGGCGAAGTTGCCGGCGAAGATACGGATTTCCGCAACGAAAGGATCGGACATGGGGAACCTCTCAGGCCGGCGAGGGATAGACGCCGTAGAGCGAGATGATGAAGCTGACGGCGAGATACGGCGCCATGTTGTCGTGTGGCTGGTTGCCGCCCACCGGCAGGATCGAGTTGGCCGCCAGTTGCACCAGCGGCGGCGCGCTCTGGGAGGAGAAATAGGAGTTGCCGGCCGGGCTTGTTGCCAGCACATGGGCCTGCGGCGAGGCTTGCGTGCCGGCCGCCCCGCTGGCCAGCAGCGGATGCGTGTGGTTCGGCATCTGCTGGGTGGTCAGCGTGACCTGTTCGGATCCGCCGATCTCCGCCAGGGCATAGTCCGGCAGGCCGGGACCCTGGCCGAAATGCTGCGGCAGGCGGCCGCGCAGGTCCGGCAGGGCGAAAGTGGTCTGGCCGTCGCCGCCATAGGTGGTGCCGATCAGGTTGTAGAGCACCTCGTTTTCGGAAATGGACAGGAGCTGGCCGTTGCAGAACTCCCAGCCGAGAGGCGCGAAATTGCCGCCGAACATGCGGATCTCGCCAACGTAGGGATCGGACATGAGGATTCTCCTCGTTCTGTCGAGACAACGTGGATCAGTTGTGAGACGGGAAGATGCCCTGCAGCGCGATGCAGAAATTCAGCGTCAGAAACGGCTGCATGTTCTGGTGCGGCTGGCTGCCGCCGACGCTTGCAAGGCTGGTCGCCTTCATTGTGACCGCCTCCGCGAATGGCCCGTAGAGCAGTGCGGGGTTCTCGCCGAGGTAGTTTCCGGTCGGTGTGGCGGTGTTTACGCTCGCGCCGGATCCCTCGGCGAAGTGGGTGTGCTGCGGCATCTCGGTGATGGTCAGCGTATGGGTCGTCTGGCCGGCCGGTTCGCCAAGGGCATGCCCGGCGCCGGTGTGAATCGGCACGCGGCCGCGCAGGTCCGGCAGGGCGAAATTGGTGACGCCATTGCCGCCATACGTGATCCCGAGCAGAGCGAACAGGGCCTGATTCTGGTTGATCGGCAGAAGCTGACCGTTGCAGAAGGCCCACCCCTTTGGCGGATAGTTGAAGCTCAAGATCTTGATTTCCGCAAGAAACGGTTCTGACATTCCGCCCTCCCAGGCGCCTATGGGTGTCGCGAGCCGCGACCGGGAATGAAAATCTCTGAAAAAGCCCCGGCCAAAAACTATGTGCTGATCCTGTTACAATTTACGATAGATATCAAGCGCTAATAAAACTTCATTTCTGCGAGAAAAGTTGACTTTGAGGGGAATTTTACAACCAAAAATAGATTTTTCTGCTGTTCGATTGCATTTGTGGTCATGCCTGCGGCGCGGTCTTCGTCCTGTTCCAAACGGACGGTCTTCGAGGTCATGCCGCCGCCGCGCGGGCGGCGGCGGTGAGCCGCCCGGATCAGGGGCCGGTGGGCAGGTTGCAGGTGCCCGCGGTGAACGGCTGGGTCGACGTGTAGGGGTTCACGATCGTGCCCGAGGGGGCCGAGGTTTGCTGCCCCGACAGGTAAGTTTCGACGGGTTGGCTATTTGGATCGAAGTCCGGCGCGGTGGCATCGGTCGCACCGAGGCCCTGGACATGGAATGTAGCGGTGTTCGCGATGACGATGTCGAAGTAGTCGCTGGGGGTGGTCGTGAACGTATTGTTCGCAATGTTGACGCAGACCGTTGCCGAGCCCGAGCCGAGGTTTTCCACCTGGACGCTATTGCCGCTGTTCGCGCTGATTGTGTTGCCGAGGATGGCGAGGTCGAGACGTGCCGTACTGCCATCCAACTGGGCAGCGATGCCGGCACCGTTGCTGAGGGTGATGGTGTTGTTCTGGATCGTCAGGGCGTTGTTGCCGCTCGCCACACCGATGTAGATGGCGTTCACCGTGGCGCTGCTCGACATGGTATTGCCGCTGATCGTGCCTTGCAGGCTGCCGCCGGACGAGGTCTGGAAACGGGAGAGATAGCCACCGTTGTTGCTTCTATGGAAAGTGTTGCCGGTGACGTTGAAGGCGACTTCTCCGCCGGTGGCATTGATATCGAGCACGACCTGCGTGCCGGTACCATTACCGCGCAGAGTGCTGTTCTGGAGCCGCAGGGTATGCGAACCGGCGGCGAAGACGCCGCGAATCGCCGCTGCCGGTTGTGCTCCCGCGGCGCCGGTGTTGACGATCTCCACCTGGTAGAACGCGGCGGAGCCGCCAAGCAGCACCGTTGCCGTGGCATTGGACGAGGTGAGGATCGGACGCACGCTGTCGATCGTGCCGCCCGTTGCCGTGATGACCGCCGAACCTCCGGAGATTCCGGTCAGCAGCAGGTTCGCCGGCGCGCCGCCGCCGCCGGCGAAGCCGAGCGTGGTGACGTCGACGCTCTGGCCATTGGCCAGCGAGATCAGGCCCCGGCCGTCCGGCAGGGTCAACGACCCGGATCCCAGATTGATCGTGTCCTGGGTGGTGTTCGCGGTCTCGTCGATCAGCACGATGATGTCCTGGCCCGAGGCGAGCGCTTCCGCGAGCGTGCCCGGGTCGGCGAAGGTGCCGGCGCCGCTGGTTTGGCTGCTGCCGACGACGAAGTAGCTCGCTCCGCCCTGCAGGTTGGAGATGTCCGTCGTGCCGAGGATCGAGCCGAAGGCCACATCCTCCAGGTCGAACGTGCCGGTCGCGGCCATGCCCGTCGTGACCACCGCGAAGCCGGTGGTGTCGATGGTGCTGGCCACCGGTGCCGAACCGTCGCCATACTGGAACCGCACGCCGTCCGCGATATTGGCGTTGGTCAGGTCGATGCCGGTCTGGACGTTGTGGATCGCGCTCGGATTGGCGATGACCACATCGGCGTTGTTGGCATAGCCGGCAAGATCGATGCCCTTCGAGCCGACGCCGCCGGTGCCGGTGATGTCCAGCGTGTTGAACGTCATCGCGCCGCGATAGGTGCTGGTGAGCCTGAGGCCCGTACCGCTGGTCAGGCCGGTGACGTCCACATCGTTGAAGCTGACCGTGCCGTTGGTGCCGGCACCCTGGATCGCCACGCCGCTCGTCGTGGTGATGGCGAGCGTGCCGGTGGTGAAGCTGACCGTGGACGTGGCATTGTTGCCCGACAGCGAAATGCCGGTCTGGGCGCCGCTGGAGATGGTGTTGTTCGAGCCGGAGAAGGTGAAAGCGGCGTTGGCGGCGCTGTTGGCGATCGACAGGCCGGTCGAGGCGGACCCGGTGAGGGTTATGTTGCCGGTCAGGTTCACCGTGCCGCCGATGGTGTTGAAGGCCATGCCGGTGCCGGTGCTGTTCGTCGAGCTGACATTGGTCGCAGTGAGGTTCAGCGTGGTGCTGCTGATGTCGAGCGCGGCGCGGTTGTTGGCTTCGATACTGCCGGCGCTCGTCGTGCCGATATTGAGCGTGCCGGTATTGCTCGCGAGAATGCCGGCCCCATTGTTGGTGGCAATCCGGTTGATCGAGCCGAAGGTGAAGCTGCCGGTGTTGTCGATCAGGCGGAGACCGCCGCCGGACTCGCCGCTATCGTCGTGGTCGATCGTGACGTTGCCGAAGTTGATCCCGCCCGCACCCGCCGTCGTGCCGCTGATGTCGACGGCATAGGTGTCGTTGCCGAGCGCGTTGTTGGTGACCAGGGATCCGGTGGCGATGGCAAGGGTGCCGCCATTGCTGACCAGTGCCCGGCCGCCCGCCGCCCCCGCGCCGCGCTGTTCGTCGTTGTAAACCAGATTGGCGAACGTGACAGACGAGCTGGAATGGTTGCCCAGCAGCACGAAGCCGGCGCCCACCGTCGCCGAGGCATTCGTGGAGTTGCGGACCTCGGTCTGGCCCTGGAAATTCGCGATAAAGCTGGCTTGCGCGTCGGTGATGTTAACGCCGCGCAGCGTCGGATTGATGATGTTGACGTTGCCGGTGACGGTGAAGCTGCCGGAGTTGTCGTTGAGGTGAATGCCGTAGGCGGCGTTGTCGGCGTTGGAGGCCGAGCCGAGGTCGAACGTGCCGAGCGAGACGGCGGCCGAGGATCCGAAAACGCGGAGGCCGCTGCCGGTGGTCCTGTTGATGCTGGAGGTGGCGACCGAGAAGGTGCCCGCGCCGCCGACGCTGGTAAGCTGGATCACGTCGCTGGTCGACGTTCCGGTCTGAGTGACCGTGTTGAACGCGACACCCGATGCGCCGATGGTCATGCCGTCGATCAGGATCGCCTGCCCGGTCGCCGTATCGATCGTGTTGGCGGAATTGGACACCGTTATGGTGCCCCCGCCCGAGGCCGAGAAGCCGGCGCCGGAGGTGGTGTCGATGTCGAGAGCGCCGGTGAAGTTGACGGTGGCGCCGGTGTTGTTGAGCAACCGGACAGCCGTATTGGCGCCGGTCGCCAGCGTGCCGAGACCGGAGAAGGTGATCGTTCCGCCGGTGTTGCTCTCGACATTGATGCCGGTCGCGCCGCTGCCGGTAAATGTGATGTCGCCGGAGAGCGCGGCCGTAGAGCCGGTTCGCGACACGACATAGACGGCCTCGCCGACGCCGCTCTGGGTGATGGCGGCGGCAATGCTGATCGCCCCGCCGCCGCCATTGATCCACACGCCCCGGCCGCCCGCGACGTTGACCGTGCCGCCGTTGACGCTCACCGCGCCGTCGCCATAGGTGTAGATGCCGTTCTGGCTGCCGGAGATGCCGACCGTCGTGAAGGTGACGGTGCCCGCATGCGTGCTGGACACGCCGAAGAAGCTGTTCGCGACATTGGCGATGGTCGCGCTGTCGAAGGCAACGGTTCCGCCGGTGCCGCCGAGAAGGACGCCGTGTCCGCCCGTGGTGCCGGCGACCGACAGGGTGCCGCCGGAAAAGGCGCCGGCATCGAGGTCGAGCGAGATAGCGTGGCCGGCAACCGTGCCGGACGCGGTGAGCGTGTCGAAATTGATGCCGCCGACGCCGGCCAACAGGTTTTCCGCATTGATCAGACGGCCGGTGTCGGTGGTGATCGATGTGGTGGCGGCCGCCGCGGTCCGCAGCGTCACGGTCGAGCCGCCGGAACTCTGCACGTCGAGACCGGTGCCGGAACTCGTGGTGATGGCGAGATCGCCGGTGAAGGTGAGGTTCAGCGTGTCGCCATTGGTCACGTCGATGTCGACACCGCCGCCGGCCGTGCCGGCATTGTTGATGACCGTGGCGCCGATGCTGAACGTGCCGACCGAATTGGTGATCAGCAAGCCGGCATTGGTCGAGTTGGTGACGTTCAGCGTGCCGATGGTCAGTGCGTTGTTGCCGGCCGCCGTCGCATTGCCGCCCTCGACATAGACGCCCGAGCCGCTTGCATTGGTCGAGTTCACCGTGCCGAAGGTCAGGTTCATGGTCAGCGGGTCGAGGAACAGCGCGGTGCCGTTCGTCGTGTCGACCGTGCCGGAGCCGCCGCCATTCAGCGTGAAGACGGTGTTGAAGCCATTGGTCTTGGTGTCGACCTCAAGGCCGGTGCCGCCGTCGTTGAAGATGTTGAGCGTGGTGAAGCCGAGTTCGCCGGTCGTGTCGATCAGCGACAGGCCGTTGCCCGCAACCCGGTTGCCCGTGCCCTGGCCGACATTCAGCGTGCCGGCGGCAACCGCCGCGCCCGCGCCGTCGCTGTCGAAGTCGACCTTCTCGAAGCGGATGCCGCCGCCGGTGCCGTTGCCGATCACCGTGTTGTTGGCGAACGAGCGGATGCCGATCGAGCTTGCCGTCGTCGAGACGTTCTGGCCGATGACCGACACGGTCGCGGCGGACGAGCCTGTTTCGAAGGTCGTGTTGTCGATCGACAGCAGCAGGTTGTTGGCCGTGCCGGCGCCGGTTTCGGCGACCTGCAAGGCGGTGCCGGTCGAGCGGATGACGTTGGTGCCCGTCAGGTTGACGGTCAAAGTGCCCGCGCCGGCGGACGAGACGACAAGGCCAGACCCGGCGATGTCGCCGGTATCGCCATTGCCGCCCGAGCCCATCGTGATGTCGGACAGGGACACGGTATTGGCGATCGCATTGCTGTTGGCGATGCGGATGCCGCCGCCGGAGATCTGGCTGCTGGCTCCGAGCGTCAGACCCGAGATCGTGGCGTTGGCATTCTGGATGAAGACGCCGTCGCCGCCGGTCGCATCGATGGTGTTCGTCCCGGTCAGCGTGAAGGAGCCGACGCCGTCGTCGTCCTGGATGAAGATGCCATGGGCGCCGGCGTCCGATCCGGTGCCGTTGATGTCGATATTGGTCGCGGTCACGACCGCGTCGGACCCGGCATAGGCAATGCCGAAGGCCGGTCCGGCAGCCGGGGTCGCGGTGAGCGCCGAGGTCGCCCCCGCATGACCGAGGGCGAAGGTGCCGGTGCTGTCGGAGGCGAAGGTCACCGCCGTGCCGCGCGAGGCGATCTGCAGTCCCGTGCCGGCCGTGCCGACATTCACCGTACCGTGTGATCCCGTGAACACCATGCCGAGGCCGGTGTTGTTGATGACCACGCCGTTCGCGCCGGTGCCGATGTTGAGGGTCGTGGTGGTCGTGCCGGAAGTCCCGAGGCCGACGAAGGTCTGGGTGCTGGTGGACCCGATGTCCAGATCGGCAATGGTGAGCGCGCCGGACGTGGTGAGGTCGGCGAGCGCGACGACATCCGCGGTGGCGGTGCCCGATCGTGTGAAGGCGGCATTCTGGATGGTGATGCTGCCGGTGCCCGAGACACCGTCAAGGCGCATGCCGGCCGCGTCGCCGGTCGAGGTGATCTGGTCGAAGCCGATGTTGCCGCCCGCCACGACGGTGGCGAGCGTCAGCGCTGCCGTCTGCGAACTGGTGATCGTGTTGCTGCCGCTCGTCGAAAAGGCCAGCGAACCGCCGGCCGTACCGTCGAGGCGCAACCCGCCGTTCAGCGTCACGCCGTCGAGAAGCACCGTGGAACTGCCCGCGGTGGTGGCGACGTCAAACGCGTAGGCGCCGGTACCCCCGCCGATGGTGCTCGATCGGATCACCGCGTCCGAGCCCGCGCCGTAGCTCGCCAGGATGCCGGCGCCGCTGCCGGCATTGGCGATGATGACGTTCTGCAGCGTCGCATTGCCGGCGAGTTCGACCGTGTTGTTGGCACCCGAAGTCGTCAGGATCGGCCGGACGCTGTCGATGGCCGGATCGGAGGCGGTCACCGAGGTGCCGGTGTTGATGCCGGTGAGCCTCAGGCTTGCCGGCGCGCCGCCGGCCGAAAGCCCGAGCGTTGCAAGGTCGAATGTCTCTCCGCCGATCATGGCGATCAGCACCTGGCCGCCGGCGAGGTTGAGCGTGCCGTCGCCCTGCACCACCGCGTCGATCAGGTTGCTGGTGCCGTCGTCGCCGCCGGTGCGGCTGTTGTCGACGAGGATGATCGCCGAGGCGCCTGACGCCTCGGCCCCGGCAATGGTGCCTGGAGTGAGGAAACTGCCGGCTCCCGGGCCGACGCTGCCATCGGTGCCGACGACGTAGTAGCTGACGCCCTGCAGGTTGGCGACGTTGCTCGTTCCGAAGTCGACATCCTCGAAATTGTACTCGCCGGTCGCCGTGAGGCCGGTGGTGACGATGGCGACGTTGCCGCCGACTGCCGATGTGTCGATGGTGCTCGCCACCGGCGCCGAACCGTCGCCGAACTGGAACCGCACGCCATCGGCGATATCGGCATTGGTCAGGTCGACGCCGAACTGCACGTTCTGGATCGTGCTGGCCCCGGTGGTCACCACGTTCTGGCTGTTCGTATAGCCGGTCAGGTTGATGCCGCGCGATCCGGCAGCTCCGGTGCCGGTGATGTCGAGCGTCGCGAAGGTGATCTGGCCGTCGAAGGTGCCGCCGGACAGGTCGAGGCCGGTTCCGGACGCGCCGACGCCGGTGATGTCGACGTCGCCGAAGGTGATAGCGCCATTGGCGCCGGTGGCGCGGATCGCCCGGCCGCTCGACCCGCTCATGGCGATGGTCGTGTCGCCGAAGCCCAAGGTGCCGGAATTGCCGTCAAGGAGAAGGCCGAAGCCGGACGATGTCGCGATGTTCGTCGTGCCGAACCCGACCGCCGACGAGGTGCCGGTGATCTGGATCCCGGCTCCGAGCGTTCCCGAGATTGTCGTGGTTCCGGTGACGGTGAAGGCGCCGCCCGAAACGGTATCGAGGCCGATCGCCGGGGCGGCACCGACATCGCTGCTGTCGATCGAGGTCAGTGTAATGCCGCCGGCGCCGATACCGGTGTTGGCGAGCGACACGGTCTCGCTGTCGAGGGAGGACAGTGTCCCCCCGCCAATCCCGATCGTGCCGCCGTTCTGCACCGACAGCGCGAGCCCGCCGAACGAGGCGACGTCGAGATCGGCAAAGGTATAGTCCGCCGCCTGCCCGTTGTTGTTGATCAGGATACCAACGGAAACCCGATTGCTGATGGTGCCGAAGTCCACGGTGCCGGTGAAGGAAACGCTGTGCGCGCCCGAGGCGCCGCTCGCGGTGAGGCCCGCGACCCCCGTGCCGCTGGCGCTGACGCTGCCGGCATGGGCGAAGCTGCCGCCGGCAAGGTCCTGAAGCTCCACGGAGGTTCCGCTCGTTGCCCCCGTCAGGTCCCAGGTGCTGCCGGCGTCGAACGAATAGGCTGCGTTGCCGCCGAAGATGCGGATCGCGGAGCCGCCCGAAATGTCGACATTCGTGCCGGTGACCGTGCCGCCGGCATTGGTGAACAGCAGGCCGCGACCGCCGCTCGCCGTCGTGATCGACAGGTTGCTCAGCGCCGTCGTGCCGCTCGTGCCGGACAGCGAGAGGGAGGTTCCGGTCGCGCCCGTCGAGACGAGGTTGGAGAGGGTGGTGCCCGAGGCGCTGCCGAGAGTGATATCTCCCGCGTTGCCCGAGAAGGAGGAATTCGAGATGGCGGTGCCAACGGACGTGCCGATGGAGATGCCGAAACCGGAAAAGTTGCGGATGATCGATTGATCCACCGTCAGTCCGGTCGATGTGCCGGACGTCCGGATAGCCGTCGTGGTCGTGCCGCCGCCCTCGAGGATCACGCCGGAGATGCGGTTGCCGGTCGAGGCGAGGGTGATGACGTCGTTGCCGGCCGTCGTCGTCAGGGTCGCGGCACCGTTGCCGGTCGGGTCGGCGATGGTGAGGCCGGCCGCAGACAGCAGGATGGTCGGGGGCGCGGTGATGTTGACCGCGAGCGCCTGGCTGCCGCCCGCTCCGTCGCCGAAGCTGAGAAGCTGGACGTTGTCGAGCAGGTTCAGCGTGTCATTGGCATTGCTGCCGGCGGTGCTGATCGCCATGCCATTGTCGATCAAGACGATGATGTCGCCCGCCGCGATCGCGGCCTCCGCAGCCGCCAGGGTCATCGGGTTGGAGGCGTCCGAGCCGGAGCCGTCGCCGCCGCCGACCGCGCCGTCGGCGTCGACGAAATAGACCCGGCCCAGGCCGAACCCGTTGCCGGGGCTCGTCTGGAAGGCGATGTCACGGAAATTGTAGGTGCCGGCCACCGGGGCGCTGCCGGCGTCGATGGCGACGGTCGCCGAGATCGACGAGCCGGTGTCGGTGGTGTCCTCGCCATCGCCGAAGGTGAAGGCGAGATTGGTGGTGTTGTCGAGGAAGACGCCGGTATGGACGCCGGCGATGGAACTGGACTGTCCGCCCGCCACCGTGTCGCCGAGTTGCACCGTGCCGCCGCCGAGCGCGCCGCGCAGGTCGACCGCGATGGTGCCGGCGGAGCCATTGCCGGTCACGTCGAAATCGCCGGCCGTCACGGCGGCGTTGAGCGTTGCCCCGGTCATCTCCAGACCCGTCGAGTCGCCTGAGTTCAGTGCGATGTCGAGGCTGGCGAAAGAGATGTTGCCGTCGATCGTGCCGGAAATGTCGACGGCTGCGCTCCGCGCTTCGCGCGCATTTAACGGCGACCCGGCGGGGATGAAGGCGGCGAACGGATTGCTGATCACCGTCTGGCCGAAGCTGATCGCGCCGCTGGTTGAGGTGATGCGGATCGCATCCTCGGCCGTGTTCGAGATCGTTGTCGTGCCGCCGACCGTGAAGGTGCCGCTGTTGCTGCTCAGATCGATGCCGACGGTGGCGCCGCCCGTCGAGACGTTGGAAGCGCCGGAGGTGCCGATGGTGAGAGTGTCGAACGAGAAGGCGGCGCTGGAACTGGCGACCGAGACCGCCGTCGTGGTCGTCCGCAGGAAGTTGCCGCCGCCCAGATCCAGGAAGGTCTCCGGCGCGGTGATGGTGGTGGCGCCGGTGACCGAGAAGGAGCCGGCATACTGGTTGGCGCTGAGACCCGAGCTCAGCGTCAGGCTCGACAGGGTGATGTCGCCATTGGCCACGCCGCTGCCGCTGCCGAGCCGCACGGTGCCGGCGGAGATGTCGCCGTCGGCGATCCCGACTGTCAGACCGGGATTGCCCGATCCCAGCGACAGACCGGTGGTTATCGCATTGACGGTGTAGTTGCTGAAATCGATCCGGCCGGAATTGGCGCCGGCCGTGTTGTCGAAGAAGATGCCGTGGACGACCGCCTGTCCCGGCGTGCCGGCGGTGAAGGTGCCACCATTGACGGCCTGGATGCCGGCTGTGAACGGATCGGCGTCGAACGTGACGCCCTGGAACATCACGCCATTGCCGAAGACCGCCGGATCGAAGGAGGTGGCGTCGCCGAGCAGCGTGTTGTTGGCGAAGTTGGTGACCGTGGCCAGACCGTTGTTGGCGATGACGCGCACACCGCTGTCTTCGGTCCGGAACGTCGAATTCGAGATCGAGACAATGGCGCTGTCGTCGCCGCTCGTGGTCACGACGAGGCCGTGCTCGGTCGGTGTCAGGGTGGCGCCGGAGGCGTCGTGAGTGATGGTCAGGTTGTCGACGGACAGCGTCAGCGAGCGGGTGGCGCCGCTGTCGTTCTGGATGACGTCGAAACTGTTGAACGACGTGCCGCTGGCGACGGTGGAGAGCACGCCGCCATTGACCGAGAACGAGCCGTCGAGATTCTGCAGCACCACCGAGGACATGTTGGAATTGGTGGCATTGACCTGGTCGAGCGTCACGTCGACCGCCATTCCGGCGAGGTTGAGCGCCGCGCCGCCTGTTGCGGAGAGTGTTCCGCCGGTGATGTTGAGGGTTCCGCCGCCGCTGGCGGTGAGGGCGGCCGCGCCGCTGGTGACGATGTCGAGCCCGCCGGTGAAGGCGATGGTGGAGGCGGTGCCGGCATTGTCGAGGGTGACGCCGCCGCCGAGCGCGGTGGTGGTGCCGAGGGAGACCTGGCCGCCGAAGGTGACGTTGCTGGTGCCCGTCGCCCCGGAGATGGTGATGCCCGAGGCGGTGCCGCCGTTGGAGGAGATCGCGCCGAAATGGCTGAAGCTGCCGCCGATGCGGCCGGTGATGGCGACGGCGGTGCCCGACCCGTTGACGATCGAACTGGCGGCGTCGAAGGAGATCGTCGCATCGCCGCCGCTGACGGCGAGCGCGCTGCCGCCGGCGATGTCGACATTGCTGCCGGTGACGGTGCCGCCGGCGCCCGACAGCGACAGGGCGGTGCCGGTCGTGTTGGAGATCGCAAGGTTTGTGAGGGTCACCGCGCCGGTTGTGTTGGCAAGGTCGATGCCGGCGGTGGCGGTGACGCCGGTGAGGGTGAGGCCGGCGATGCCGGAGCCGGAGATGGCGTTGCCGGCGGAACTGCCGATGAGGATGTTGCGGATCGCGTTGCCGTTGGCGAGCGACAGGGTCGCCACCGCGCCGGAGGAGTTGGTCAGCGTCGCCGCGCCCAGGCCCGTCGGGTCGGTGATGGCGATGCCGCCGGCCGGCAGGTTGGCGCCGGTGATGTTGACCGGGATGACGAGGCCGGCCTCGGTGAAGGAGCGGCCCTCGCCGAACGTGTCGATGGTCTGGCCGTCGTCCAGCGTGAAGGTGAGGCCGGCGGTGTCGATGGCCGAGCCGTCATTGATCAGGATGAAGTTGACGGCGCCGAGGCTGCTGGCCTGGGCGATGGCGGTGGCGATGGAGGCGCGGTTGTCGGCGCTGGAGCCGTCGCCGGTGCCGGTGGCGGTGGCGGCGACATAGTAGTTGTTGGAGAGGCTGACGGCGAAGTTGAAGCCGCCGGTGAAGGCGGTCGAGCCGAAGGCATAGGAGCCGTTGCCGGCAACGACGCCGATGCCGTCCAGCGCATAGGTGTTGCCGGAGACGCTGCCGCCGCCGAAGGTGAAGTTCGCGCTGGGGGCCGCACCTGCCGCGCCGTTGCTGCCGAGCACGATGCCGGTTTCGACGCCCGAGATGGTGCCGCCATTGGTGATGGTGACCGTCCGGCCGTTCTGCGTGCCGGAGATGTCGATGCCGCGCGAGCCGGCCGCATCGGTGCCGGTCACGTCGAGGCTCGCCATCGTCACCGTCGCATCGCCGCCGGCAAGGTTCAGGCCCGTTCCCGACCCAAGGCCGGTGATCGCGACGGCGCCGAAGCTGAAGCTGCCGCCGGTGGAGCCCGACAGGTCGATGCCGTTGCCGCCCATGCCCGACAGGGTGGTGGCGCCGGTGACGGTGAAGCTGCTGCCCGCGCCGAGCGCCAGCGACAGGGCATCGCCGGCCGCGCCGCTGCTGGCGAGGCTGGACAGCGTCACGTCGACCGCCATTCCGGCGAGGTTGAGCGCCGCGCCGCCTGTTGCGGAGAGTGTTCCGCCGGTGATGTTGAGGGTTCCGCCGCCGCTGGCGGTGAGGGCGGCCGCGCCGCTGGTGACGATGTCGAGCCCGCCGGTGAAGGCGATGGTGGAGGCGGTGCCGGCATTGTCGAGGGTGACGCCGCCGCCGAGCGCGGTGGTGGTGCCGAGGGAGACCTGGCCGCCGAAGGTGACGTTGCTGGTGCCCGTCGCCCCGGAGATGGTGATGCCCGAGGCGGTGCCGCCGTTGGAGGAGATCGCGCCGAAATGGCTGAAGCTGCCGCCGATGCGGCCGGTGATGGCGACGGCGGTGCCCGACCCGTTGACGATCGAACTGGCGGCGTCGAAGGAGATCGTCGCATCGCCGCCGCTGACGGCGAGCGCGCTGCCGCCGGCGATGTCGACATTGCTGCCGGTGACGGTGCCGCCGGCGCCCGACAGCGACAGGGCGGTGCCGGTCGTGTTGGAGATCGCAAGGTTTGTGAGGGTCACCGCGCCGGTTGTGTTGGCAAGGTCGATGCCGGCGGTGGCGGTGACGCCGGTGAGGGTGAGGCCGGCGATGCCGGAGCCGGAGATGGCGTTGCCGGCGGAACTGCCGATGAGGATGTTGCGGATCGCGTTGCCGTTGGCGAGCGACAGGGTCGCCACCGCGCCGGAGGAGTTGGTCAGCGTCGCCGCGCCCAGGCCCGTCGGGTCGGTGATGGCGATGCCGCCGGCCGGCAGGTTGGCGCCGGTGATGTTGACCGGGATGACGAGGCCGGCCTCGGTGAAGGAGCGGCCCTCGCCGAACGTGTCGATGGTCTGGCCGTCGTCCAGCGTGAAGGTGAGGCCGGCGGTGTCGATGGCCGAGCCGTCATTGATCAGGATGAAGTTGACGGCGCCGAGGCTGCTGGCCTGGGCGATGGCGGTGGCGATGGAGGCGCGGTTGTCGGCGCTGGAGCCGTCGCCGGTGCCGGTGGCGGTGGCGGCGACATAGTAGTTGTTGGAGAGGCTGACGGCGAAGTTGAAGCCGCCGGTGAAGGCGGTCGAGCCGAAGGCATAGGAGCCGTTGCCGGCAACGACGCCGATGCCGTCCAGCGCATAGGTGTTGCCGGAGACGCTGCCGCCGCCGAAGGTGAAGTTCGCGCTGGGGGCCGCACCTGCCGCGCCGTTGCTGCCGAGCACGATGCCGGTGTCGACGCCCGAGATGGTGCCGCCATTGGTGATGGTGACCGTCCGGCCGTTCTGCGTGCCGGAGATGTCGATGCCGCGCGAGCCGGCCGCATCGGTGCCGGTCACGTCGAGGCTCGCCATCGTCACCGTCGCATCGCCGCCGGCAAGGTTCAGGCCCGTCCCCGACCCAAGGCCGGTGATCGCGACGGCGCCTGTCGAGATCGTCGCGCCGGTGGTGCCGGTGAGGTCGAACCCGTCGCTGGTCGTGCCCGCGCCGAGGCCGTCGATCACCGTCGTTCCGGTGAAGGCGAAGGACCCGCCGCCGGTGATCACCACACCGTCATTGCCGGTGTTGGTGGCGGTCAGGTTGCTTACATTGATGACGCCGCCATTGTTGGCGAAGGACAGCGCATCCCCGGTGACATTGGAGATGTTGATCGTCGAAAGGCTCGTCGTGCCGCTGTTGTTGGCGATCGAGACGCCGTTGGTGCCGCCGTCGATGGTGATGTTCGAGAGGGTCGCCGACTGGTTGTTCAGGAAGACCGACGTGCCGGTGATGCCGCTGAAGGTGAGGTTGCTCAGCGAGGCGCCGGTCGCGCCGGTGATGCGCACGCCGTCGACGGCGTTCTCGATCGCCAGGTTCGACAGCCGGACATTGGCGACGTTGTTACCGGCGATCACCGTCGTGCCGCCCTGCAGCGTCAGTCCCTGGATGAGGACGTTGTCGGCCAGGGTCACGGTGGTCACGCCGGGATCGCCGTCGATGGTGCCGGCGGTGCCCGAGGTCAGGAAATTCGTGGTGAGGCCGCTGGACAGGCGCACGGCGACGCTCTGGCCGCCGCCGACCAGCACCTGGCCGGACTGCAGCGTCACGCCGGAGGTGGTGACGGTGCCGTTGTCGCCGAGCACCACGACGATGCCGTCGGCGCCGGCGCTGGCGAGCGCGGCGGACAGGCTGGTCGGATCGAGGAAGCCGCCGGTGCCGCCGCCGGTGCTGTCGGCATAGTAGATGCCGCCATAGCTGCGGCCGGTGGTCGGGTTGACCACCGGAATGGCGGCCTGCGCCGACGAGCGGGTGCGAGTGCCGGCGCGGATGCCCTTGTCGCGGCGCACGCCCTCGCCCATGCGCTCGCGGATCGGCGTCAGGCGCGAGGCGCGATCGTCTCCGGCCTCGACCCGGCCGGCATAGAGCGGCATGCGGAAGCGCGCCGAAGCGATGGCATCCAGCTTGTCGTGCTTGTCATAGACGAGTTCGGCGCCCAGCGTCAGGCGCGAGCCGGACAAGCCGAGCGCGTCGTTGATCCGGTATTCCACGCCGAGGCGGGCGCCGGTCTCCATCTTGTAGCCGCCGCGGTCGTAGACATAGCCGCCGACATAGGTGCGGAACTGCTGGTCACGGGCAAAGGGCGAATCGAAGAGGGCGCCGATCTCGCCGGTCAGGCCGTAGAGCAGGGCCTCCTTCCGTTCGACCAGGGCGCGCTGCTCGACGAGCTGGTTGTTGACGATGTCGACGCCGGTGGCGACGGTGCGGCTGGCAAGTTCGGTCGCGCCGCCCAGCGGGATATGCGCGTTGAGCCGCAGGTCGAAGATGGAGGTGAAGGCCTCGAGGCCCAACGTGGCGCCGAGGTGGTACTTGCTGTTCTCGGTACGGACCACATCGACGAAGGCATTGGCGCCGAGCACCAGATCGTCGGCGACCAGTTCGCGGATGCCGAAGCCGACCGACATCGACCCTCGGGCATTCTCGCCATAGTCGAGGCGCAGGTCGAGGAAGACCAGGCTGTCGCCGTCCTGTCCGACGGGCATGAAGCCTTCGAGGAAGGCGGCCGATTCCGAACCGGCCTGGGCGCCGAGTTCACCCCACGCGCCCCAGTAGCGATCGATCTGGGGCGCCGCATCCTGGGCCGCCGCCGATCCGGCTCCGGCAAGCAGGGCGGCCACGCAGGATGTGGACAGCAGTTCGCGACCGGGCCCTGCGCGAAAACGGCTATGAGGAAAACGGTAGGAAATGGCCCCCTCCCAAGGTGCACGTCAACGCCTGCAAGCAATAAAAGGCACGCCAGAAATAATGGTGCGTGCACCTGCCACTTTCACCACCTTTAAGGGATATGCAATCGTCGCTACACGCCATGGGTGGGTGCGGTAAGGATTCCTTAATCCCTGTTGCCGGCGGGTGACACTTGCAACGACTGCCGTTACAGGCGCGTTATGAGGTGCATCGGGCGGTGGATGCACCCTCGTGCCGGGGTCTGCCGGTGCAACGTCGATGCCGCAAACTTGTCTGGGAGGATCGCTTGAGCCATCTGCTGACGCCGGAGCCGCTGACCCGTGAGGCCTTTGCGCCCTTTGGCGAGGTGATCGAGGCCCGTCATGAGGCAAGCCACCTCATCAACGGGGGGCGCACCCGCCGGTTTCACGCCCTTGCCGAGGCCGATTCCGGCCCGGACGGCAAGCCGATCCTCTCGATTTTCCGGGGGACGCCGTGGCCGAGCCCCGTCACCGTGCGGATGCTGGAGCGCCATCCCCTGGGCAGCCAGGCTTTCGTGCCGATGCAGGATCATCCGTGGCTGGTGGTCGTCGCCAGCCACGCGCGCCCCGGCGATTGCCGCTGCTTTCTGGCGCGGGGCGACCAGGGCGTCCAGATCGCCCGGGGCGTCTGGCATCACCCGCTGCTGGTGCTCCAGCCGGTGCAGGACTTCCTGGTCGTCGACCGCAGCGGTCCCGGCGTCAATCTGGAGGAAGTGTTCTTCCCCGAGGACGAGGGCGTGGTCATCGCCCCTGTGTGAGTGCCTGCCGAGACGTGTTCAGAAGATCAGGCGCGGCAGGGTCGTCGCCACCTGCGGCAGCAGCCAGATCATGCCGATGCCGGCGATCTGCAGCACGATGAAGGGGATGACGCCTTGGTAGATCTGGCCGGTCGTCACCTCGGGAGGCGCCGCGCCGCGCAGGTAGAAAAGCGAGAAGCCGAAGGGCGGGGTCAGGAACGAGGTCTGCAGGTTGATCGCGATCAGGATCGACAGCCAGACCGGATCGTGCCCCATCAGGATCAACACCGGTGCGACCAGCGGCAGCAGGATCACCGAGATCTCGACGAAGTCGAGGAAGAAGCCGAGCAGGAACACGAGCGCCATGACGAAGAGCAGGGCGGCGTCGGGGCCGCCCGGCATATTGGTCAGGAACTCCTCGATCCGGTGATCGCCGCCGAGCCCGCGGAAGACCAGCGAGAAGATGCTGGCGGTGAGGATGGTGGCGAAGATCATCGCCGTCACCGACAGGGTGGAGTTCATCACCGGCTTCAGCACATCGGCGCGGAAGGTGCGGGCGAGCGCCTGCAGGATCGCGGCGGTGGCGATCGCCACCAGCAGGGTGGCGAGGCCGCCGATCGCCCAGTCGATCGGCCCGACGTCGCTGCGCTGCAGCCGGACCGGGTGGACCGAGATCAGCACGGCGAGCAGGGCAAGGCTTGCGGCGCCGGCGATCACCAGGCCACTGCGGCCGTTGCCGAGCCGGGCGGAGGCCATCAGCAGCGCGCCGATGGCGCCGACCGCCGCGGCCTCGCCCGGCGTCGCGATGCCGCCGAGAATGGAGCCGAGCACGGCGATGATCAGCAGCACCGGCGGCAGGATGGCGGCGGCGATCTTCGAGGCGGGAGGGCGGTCGCCCCCGTGCTGCATCGCCGGGGCGGAGGCGGGCGACAGCCACGCCTTGACCAGCAGATAGACGATGTAGATGGCGACCAGCATCAGGCCGGGCAGCAGCGCGGCGGCGAAGATCTGGCCGACCGAAATGGTCTCGATGGTGAACTTGCCCTGGCGGAACTGCGCCTGCTGATAGGCATTCGACATCACGTCCGAGAGGATGATCAGCAGGGTCGAGGGCGGAATGATCTGGCCGAGCGTACCGGAGGTGCAGACGATGCCGGAGGCAAGCCGCGGATCATAACCGTTGCGCAGCATGGTCGGCAGGGCGATCAGGCCCATGGCGACGACGGTGGCGCCGACGATGCCGGTGGAGGCGGCCAGAAGTGCGCCGACCAGCACGACGGAAATGCCGAGCCCGCCGCGCAGCGTTCCGAACAGCCGGCCGGCGGTCTCCAGCAGGTCTTCGGCGATGCGGCTCTTCTCCAGCACCACCCCCATGAAGACGAAGAGCGGGATGGCGATCAGCACGTCGTTGGTCATGACGCCGAAGACGCGCTGGCCGAGCGCGCCGAGCAGGCTGATGTCGAACTGGCCGGTGAAATGGCCGAGAATGGCGAAGAGCGTCGCGATGCCCGCGAGAATGAAGGAGACCGGATAGCCGATCAGGATCGCGGCGATCAGCGCGGCGAACATCAGGAGGTCGAGCGGCAGCATCAGGCGCGGGTCCCGGTGTCGGAGGCGGCAGTGGCGCCGTGCGGCGCAGCGAGGCGGGAAAGGTCGCGCAGCAGGCAGGCGAGACCCTGCAGGGCCAGCAGCACGCAGAAGGCGGGCACCAGCGACTTGAGCAGGAAGGAGGCCGGAATGCCGCCGACGGAGATGGCGCCCTCCATCACGGCCCAGGAATTGCGGACCGAGGGCCAGGACCACCAGATCAGGATCGCCATGGACGGCAGCAGGAAGACCACGGCGCCGAGCGCGTTGATCGCCGCGCGGCCGCGCGTGCCGAGCTTGGCGTAGAAGATGTCGACGCGCACATGGCCGTCGACCAGCAGCGTGTAGCCGGCGCCGAGCATGAACAGGGCGGCGTGCATGTAGAGCACGCCCTCGTTCAGGAAGATGAAGCTGATGCCGTAGACATAGCGCAGCACCACCACGCCGAATTGCAACAGCACCATGAAGAGCGCCAGCCAGCGCACCAGGGCGCCGACGGAGCGGTTGACCAGGTCGAGCCAGTCGGCGAGGCGGGCGAGCACGGGCCTTGTCCTCTCGTGCGGTCGGTCGGGGGGAAGATCGCGGGCCGGCGAACGGCCCGCGACCTGTCGCGGATGCAGCGCCGGGGTCCGCAAGCGCGCCCGGACCCTAGCAGGTTTTACCGAGGTGCGCTCAGTACTTGTAGTCCATGGCGCGGGCGTTCATCTGCCCGTTGTCGGCATAGACCATGTAGTCGGAGACCGAGGCGCGATAGGCAAGGAAGCTCTCGACGATCCGGCGCACCAACTCGTCGTCGTTCTCGCGCAGTTCGCCGATGACCTCGCCGGCGGCATTGCCCATGGCGACGATGACGTCGTCCGGCAGCTTCTTCACCTGCACGCCCTGCTCGGCGACGAGCTGCTGCAGCGCCAGCGCATGCTTGGTCGTGTACTCGGTCCAGACCGGGTTGTAGAGCGACTCGCAGGCAAGCGCGACGGCCTGCTGCAGGTCGGCCGGCAGGGCCTCGTAGGCGGCCATGTTGACGGCGCATTCCTCGGCGGAGGACGGTTCGCCGACGCCCGGCCAGTAGTAGTTCTTGGCGACCTGCTGGAAGCCGAGGGCGGAATCCGACCAGGGGCCGATGAACTCGCCGGCGTCGAGCGCGCCCGACTGCAGCGCCTGGAACATGTCGCGCCCGCCCATCGCCTGCACGGCCATGCCGA
This sequence comes from Stappia sp. TSB10P1A, assembly GCF_900185725.1. Lineage (GTDB taxonomy): Bacteria > Pseudomonadota > Alphaproteobacteria > Rhizobiales > Stappiaceae > Stappia. The sequence goes on from NZ_FYAU01000029.1 coordinate 419,233, forward strand.
GTTTGGCGCACATTTCCGAGGCAAGGCCGGTGGTGCGGAAGCGCAGGCCCTTGAGGTCGTCGACCGAGTTGATCTCGTTGCGGAACCAGCCGGCCCATTGCGGGCCGGAATTGCCGCAAAGGAACGGCTTCAGGCCGAAGCGGCCATAGATCTCGTCATAGAGCGCCTGACCGCCGCCATGGGCGAGCCAGCCGAACTGCTCGTCGGCGCGCAGGCCGAACGGCTGCGAACCGAACAGCAGGATGCCCTTGGACTTGGAGCCCCAATAGGCCGGAACCGCGTGGTAGAGCTCGGCGGTGCCTTCCGCGACGGCGTCGAACACGCCATTGCCCGGCACCAGCTCGCCGGCGGCAAAGAGCTGCACCTCGATGCGGCCGCCCGACAGGGCGGTGATGCGGTCGGCGAGCATCTGCGCGGCGACGCCCGGGCCCGGCAGGTTCTTCGGCCAGGCGGTGACCATCTTCCAGCGCTTCACGTCCTGGGCGATGGCCGGGGCCGCGAGGGTTCCGGTGGCGGCAGTGGCGACGGCGCCGACGCCGGCGGTCTTCAGGAAATCACGTCTTTTCATGGCAGCACAGTCCTCTGGTTGGTTTTCCTTCACAGCATCATGGGGCCTTGCCGGCCCTTTGAACGTCCCGCGGTCCCGCCTCAGTTTCCGAGGATGGCGGGCAGGCGCAGTCCGTGTTCCCTGGCGCAGTCGAGCGCGATCTCATAGCCGGCATCGGCGTGGCGCATCACGCCGGTCGCCGGATCGTTCCACAGCACCCGCTCGATGCGGCGGTCGGCATCCTCGCTGCCGTCGCAGCAGATCACCATGCCCGAATGCTGCGAGAAGCCCATGCCGACGCCGCCGCCATGGTGCAGGCTGACCCAGGTCGCCCCGCTTGCGCAATTCAGCAGCGCGTTGAGCAGCGGCCAGTCGGAGACCGCGTCCGAGCCGTCCTGCATGGCCTCCGTCTCGCGGTTGGGCGAGGCGACGGAGCCGGAATCGAGGTGGTCGCGGCCGATGACGATCGGCGCCTTCAGCTCGCCGTTGCGCACCATCTCGTTGAACGCGAGACCCAGCCGGTGGCGGTCGCCGAGGCCCACCCAGCAGATGCGCGCCGGCAGGCCCTGGAAGGAGATGCGCTCGCGCGCCATGTCGAGCCAGCGGTGCAGATGCGTGTTGTCGGGCAGCAGCTCGCGCACCTTGGCATCGGTCTTGTAGATGTCTTCCGGATCGCCCGACAGGGCGGCCCAGCGGAACGGACCGACGCCGCGGCAGAACAGCGGGCGGATATAGGCGGGCACGAAACCGGGGAAGGCGAAGGCGTTTTCCAGCCCTTCCTCCAGCGCGACCTGGCGGATGTTGTTGCCGTAGTCCAGCGTCGGTACGCCCATGTTCCAGAAGTCGACCATGGCGGCGACATGCTCGCGCATGGAGGCGCGCGCGGCCTTCTCCACCGCCTTCGGGTCGCTCTCGCGCTTGGCCGCCCATTCGGCCATGGTCCAGCCCTTCGGCAGGTAGCCGTTGATCGGATCATGCGCCGAGGTCTGGTCGGTGACGATGTCCGGTTTCACCCCGCGCCGCACCAGCTCGGGGAAGATCTCCGCCGCATTGCCGAGCAGGCCGACGGACTTGGCTTCGCCCGCCTTGGTCCAGCGCTCGATCATCTCCAGCGCCTCGTCCAGCGTCTCCGCCTTCTCGTCGACATAGCGGGTGCGCAGGCGGAAATCGATGGAGTCCGGATTGCACTCCACCGCCAGGCAGCAGGCGCCGGCCATCACCGCGGCGAGCGGCTGGGCGCCGCCCATGCCGCCGAGGCCGCCGGTGAGGATCCACTTGCCCTTGAGCGAGCCGCCATAGTGCTGGCGGCCGGCCTCGACGAAGGTCTCAAAGGTGCCCTGCACGATGCCCTGGCTGCCGATATAGATCCACGAGCCGGCGGTCATCTGGCCGTACATCATCAGCCCGGCCTTATCGAGCTTGTTGAAGTGGTCCCAGTTGGCCCAGTGCGGCACCAGGTTGGAATTGGCGATCAGCACCCGCGGCGCGTCCTTGTGGGTGCGGAAGACGCCGACCGGCTTGCCCGACTGGACGACCAGCGTCTCGGTCTCCTCAAGGTCACGCAGGGTCGCTACGATACGGTCGAAGTCGTCCCAGGTGCGCGCCGCCCGGCCGATGCCGCCATAGACGACGAGCTCGTTCGGCTTCTCGGCCACATCCGGATCGAGATTGTTCATCAGCATCCGCAAGGGCGCTTCGGTCAGCCAGGACTTCGCGGTGATCTCGGTGCCGGTGGCCGCCCGCACGGTGCGGGTGTTGTGGCGCGGGTTGGTCATGTGGTTCCTCCGGAGGCAAGCGACCCGTCGAGCGCGAGGCGTTCCAGACGGGTGAGAAGGGTCTTGAGATGGACGCGAAGGGCGCTTGCCTTGGCCTCGTCATAGGCAAAGGGCGCGCTCTCGCTTGCCAAATGGGTCGACTGGGCGAGCTCCATCTGGATGGCGTGGACATTATCCGCCGGCCGGCCGTAATGGCGGGTGGTCCAGCCACCCTTGAAGCGGCCGTTGAGGGTGCTGGAATAGCCCTGCGCCCCGCCGCAGACCTCGACGATGGCCTGCTCGATCAGGGGGTGGCAGGTGGCCCCGTCATTGGTGCCGATGTTGAAATCGGGAAGTTTGCCGGCAAAAAGAAACGGGATATGCGAGCGGATCGAATGGCAGTCGTAGAGGATCGCGACGCCGTGGAGCGCCTTCACCCGCTCGATCTCGGCGGCGAGCGCCGCGTGATAGGGCGCGTGAAACGCCTCGCGCCGGGCAGCGACATCGGCGTCGCTGGGGGCCTCGCCGTCCTTCCAGATCGGCACGCCGTCGAAGTCCGTCTCCGGCACGAGGCCGGTGGTGTTCTGCCCCGGATAAAGGCTCGCGCCGGCCGGGTCGCGGTTGGCATCGACGACATAGCGATGGAACGTTGCGCGCACCGTGGTGGCATCGTCCAGCAGCCCGTCATAGAGCCGGTGGATGTGCCAGTCGGTATCCGCGAGCTCAAGGCCGCGCGCGTTGAGCCGGGCGGCGATCGCCTCGGGCACATGGGTGCCCGTGTGGGGCAGGCCGAGGATGACGGGGCTCGTGCCCTTGCGGATCTCGACGGGCGTCATGCGGCCTCTCCCAGCGACAGCAGGGCCGTTTCGCTCGCCGCCGCGACGACCTCGCGGCTGGCGATGAGGCGGGCTGCGACCTGAAGGTCGGGCGCCATGTAGCGGTCGGCCTCGAGCGGGGCCACATGCCGGCGCAGCCGGGCGACGGCGGCGGCCAGCGGCGCGCTGGTGGCGAGCGGGGCGCGGTGCTCGATGCCCTCGGCCGCGCACAGCATCTCGACGCCGAGAATGACGGCGAGATTGGCGTTCATCCGCTCCAGCCGCCGTGCGCCATGGGCGGCCATGGACACATGATCTTCCTGGTTGGCGCTGGTCGGGGTGGAATCGATGGAGCAGGGATGGGCGAGGTGCTTGTTCTCGCTCATCAAGGCGGCCGTCGTTACCTCGGCGATCATCATGCCGGAGTTGAGGCCGGGATCGCGGGCAAGGAAGGGCGGCAGGTCGAAGGACAGCGTCGGGTCGACCATCAGCGCCACCCGGCGCTGGGCGATGGCGCCGAGTTCGGCAATCGCCAGCGCGATCTGGTCGGCGGCGAAGGCGACCGGCTCGGCGTGGAAGTTGCCGCCCGAGACGATGCGCCCCTCGTCGATCAGCACCAGCGGGTTGTCGGTCGCCGCATTCGCCTCGATCTCCAGCGTGCGGCCGGCCATGCGCAGCAGGTCGACGCAGGCGCCGGCGACCTGCGGCTGGCAGCGGATGCAGTAGGGATCCTGCACGCGGCTGTCGCCGGTGCGGTGGCTCTCGCGGATCTGCGAGCCTTCCATCAGGGCGCGCATGGCGCTCGCCACCTCGATCTGGCCGCGATGGCCGCGCAGCGCGTGGATTTCCGGCAGCAGCGGGGCGGTCGAGCCCATGATCGCGTCGGTGGACAGGCTCGCGGTGAGCAGAGTCGCCTCCGCCAGCCGCCAGGCGGTGAACAGGCCGGTGAGCGCGCAGGCGGTGGAGAACTGCGTGCCGTTGATGAGACCGAGTCCCTCCTTCGGGCCGAGCACCACCGGAGCAAGGCCGGCTTTCTCCAGCGCGGCGCGGCCGGGCATGCGCGTGCCCTGATACTCCGCCTCGCCTTCGCCGATCAGCACGGCGGTCATGTGGGCGAGCGGGGCAAGATCGCCGGAAGCACCGACCGAGCCTTGCGAGGGAACGCAGGGGGTGATGCCGGCGGCGAGGCAGTCCTCGATGAGCTTCAGCACCTCAAAGCGCACGCCCGAGGCGCCGCGCCCGAGCGACAGCAGCTTCAGCACCATCATCAGCCGCGTCGTCGCGCCGTCGAGCAGCTCGCCGACGCCGCAGCAATGCGAGAGGATCAGATTGCGCTGGAGCGTCGCCGTGTCGGTGCCGGCGATCTTGACGCTGGCGAGCTTGCCGAAGCCGGTATTGACGCCGTATACGGCTTCCTCGCCCATGGCGGCCGCGGCGACCCGCTCGGCGGCGCGCTCGATGTCCGCTTGCGCGCCTCGGTCGATGCGGGCGGCGAGCTCCTCCCGATAGATGCGTTCGAGCTGGGCGAGCGTGACGCGGCCCGGCGTAAGGGTCATGACGCTCATTATGCGCCTCCGAAAATGCGGTGGTGCAGCGGGTTGAAGCCGATGCGGTAGGTCAGTTCGGCCGGCTCCGCGACGTCCCAAACGGCAAGGTCGGCGCGCTTGCCGGCCTCGATGGTGCCGATCTCGCCGGCAAGGCCGAGCGCGCGGGCGGCCTCGCGGGTCGCGCCGGCAAGGCATTCTTCCGGCGTCAGGCGGAACAGCGTCGCGCCCATGTTCATGGCGAGCAGCAGCGAGGTCAGCGGCGAGGAACCGGGATTGCAGTCGGTGGCAAGGGCGATCGGCACGCCGGCCTTGCGCAGCGCTGCAACGGGGGGCGCCTGCGTCTCGCGCAGGGTATAGAAGGCGCCGGGCAGCAGCACGGCGACCGTGCCGGAGGCGGCCATGGCATCGATCCCGTCCTGCCCGAGATATTCCAGGTGATCGGCCGAGAGCGCGCCATACTGCGCGGCCAGCTTCGCGCCGCCGAGATCGGAGAGCTGTTCGGCATGCAACTTGACCGGCAGGCCGAGCGCCTTTGCGCGCTCGAACACCTGCGCCATTTCGGCCGGAGAAAAGGCGATGCCCTCGCAGAACCCGTCGACGGCATCGACCAGGCCGGCCGCATGGGCCGCCTCGAGGCCCGGCAGCACCACCTCGTCGAGATAGGCTTGCGAGCGCCCCTTGTAGTCGGCCGGCACCGCGTGGGCGGCAAGCCACGACGTGACGACGCGCACGCCGCGTTCGCGCCCGAGGCGCCGGGCGGCGGCGAGCATGCGGATCTCGCCGGCAATCGTCAGGCCGTAGCCCGACTTGATCTCGATGGTGGTGACGCCTTCGCCGATCAGCGTGTCGAGCCGGGGCAGGGCGGAGGCGACGAGCTCGTCCTCGCTCGCTGCCCGCGTCGCCGCGACGGTGGAGACGATGCCGCCGCCGGCGCGGGCGATCTCCTCATAGCTTGCCCCTTCGAGGCGCAGCTCGAACTCGCGGGCCCGGTTGCCGCCATGGATGATATGGGTGTGGCAGTCGACGAGGCCGGGAGTGACGAGGCGGCCGCCCAGCGACCGGGACGGCCAGGACGCGAATTGTGCGGGTAGTTCGGCGGCACTGCCGCACCAGGCGATACGGCCATCGGCACCGATTGCGACGGCGCCATCCTCGACGAGACCATAGGGGGTGGCGCCCGCGACCAGGGTCGCAAGACGCAACGCGGTCAGGACCTCGCCGGCGGCGGATCCGGTCGCAGTTTCTGGCATGACCCCTCCCAGGGCTTCCGGTCGAATGGTTCTTCTGGTGTGCTGCAATATGTGTTTGTTTAATTACGATATGTATGTACATAATTGTCAATCTCAAAAATGAGGCGGACGGAATGCGGATCTTCGCGGAGACGGCCTTGCTGGCCACGGGATGGGCGCGCAACGTGGTGGTGGAGATCGCCGCGGACGGGCGGATCGGCAAGGTATTGCAAGGCGTTGACCGGGCAGAGGTGGCGGCCGAGCACGCGGTCGGGATCCTGTTGCCGGCACCGGCAAACCTGCACAGCCATGCGTTCCAGCGGGCGATGGCGGGCCTGAGCGAGTTTCGCGGCACGGCCGAGCACGACACGTTCTGGACCTGGCGCGAGATCATGTATCGCTTCCTCGGCGCCTTCACGCCGGAGACGGTGGAGGCGGTGGCCGCCTTCGTGCAGATGGAGATGCTGGAGGCCGGCTATGCCGCCTCCGCCGAGTTCCATTACGTCCACAGTCAGGCCGACGGCACGCCCTATGCTGACCGGGCGGAGCTTTCCCGCCGGATCGCGGCCGCCTCTGAGATCTCCGGCATCGGCCTGACCTTGCTGCCGGTCTATTACACGACAGGCGGCCTCGATCGCCGGCCGCTCGCCGGCGGCCAGCGCCGCTTCGGCTCCGATCTCGACGGCTTTGCGCGGATCGTCGAGGGGGCGGAGGAGGCTGTGGCAGCGCTTGCCCCTGACGCGCGGCTCGGGATCGCTCCGCATTCGCTGCGCGCGGTGCCGGCGGAGGACCTTGCGAAGGTCACCGCCCTGCGCCCCGCCGATCCCCTGCACATGCATATCGCCGAACAGACCGGCGAGGTGGAGGAGGTGCTGGCCGCCCATGGCCGCCGCCCGGTCGAATGGCTTTTCGACAACCATCAGGTGGACGAGCGCTGGTGCCTGATCCATTGCACCCATCTGACCGACGGCGAACGCAAGGCGATCGCGACGAGCGGCGCGGTCGCGGGCCTGTGCCCGATCACCGAATCGAGCCTTGGCGACGGCATCTTCGATGGTGCCCGCTATCTTGCCGACGGCGGCACGCTGGGTATCGGCTCCGATTCCAACATTCGCATCGCACTCTCGGAGGAGCTGCGGACGCTGGAATATTCCCAGCGCCTGCGCGACCGGCACCGGGCGGTGCTGGCGACGAGCGAGCGCTCCTGCGGCCGCCGGCTCTACGACGAGGTGCTGAAAGGCGGCGCGCGGGCGCTCGGCCGCGACAGCGGTGCGATCCGGGAAGGCGCCTGGGCCGATCTCGTTGCCCTCGATGCGGCGTCGCTGCACCTGGAGGGACTGTCCGGCGACACGTTGCTCGATGCATGGATCTTTGCCGGCGACGACCGGTTGGTGCGCGACGTGTGGGCGGCGGGGCGCCATAGGGTGCGGGACGGCAGCCATGTCGACCGCGCGCGGATCGAGGCCGGCTACCGCGACGCGATGCGGACCTTGAAGCGGAGCATGTGATGTCGCGACCCGTCGTGCCTGCGAAGGATGTCGATCCGGTGCCGGCCGGCATCCGGGTGCCGAATTCCTTCCGGGCCATCAAGGCGGAAATCCTCAAGCGCATCAGCGAGCGGGTCTGGCTGCCCGGCGAGCTGATTCCGGGCGAGGAGGATCTGGCGCGCGAATTCGGCTGCGCCCGCGTCACCGTCAATCGGGCGCTGCGGGAACTTGCCGAGATCGGTCTGGTGGAGCGCAAGCGCCGCGCCGGCACCCGCATCGCCGAACATCCCTTGCGCGAGGCGCGGCTGGAGATCCCGGTGGTGCGCAGCGAGGTCGAGGCGCGCGGCGCCCAGTACCGCTTCTCGATCCTCAGCCGCGAACGGCTGGAGGCGCCGGAGGCGATGCGCGCCCGGCTCGACCTGCCGGCCGGCACGCCGATGCTGCATGTGCGCTGCCTGCATTTCGCCGACAACCGGCCCTGGCAATTCGAGGACCGCTGGATTCACATCGCCGCCGTTCCCGACATCGCCGACGAACCGTTCGAGCGCATGAGCCCCAACGAGTGGCTGGTGAAGTTCGCCCCCTTCTCGGAGATGGAGATCGGCCTCAGCGCCGCGGCGGCGAGCGGCGAGGAAGCGACGCTGCTCGCCATCCAGCCCGGCGCGCCGGTCTTCGTCTTCGAGCGCACCACCTGGCTGATCGATCAGCCGATCACCCATGTGCGGATGCTGCATCCCCAGTCCTACCGGATGGTCTCGCGCTTCTAAGGTGCGGATCGGCGATTGATCGTTCGCCCGTTGACGGGCATAATCGTTTACATAATAAACGATCTGGATGCGGTCCGCCGGGAGGAGCCGGGGTGGTCGCGTCCGCATGGGCTTGGCCCGGACCGGCGGCAGCCGGCAGGGCAGGCGACGGACGGCGCGACGCGCCGGAGCCGTGCGAGATAACTGGGAGGACACCGAATGCTTCGACTGAAATCGCTCGCCGTCGCTGCGACGGCGCTGGCTTGCGCCGGCATTGCCCCGGCACTGGCGCAGGACGTGACCCTGCGCGTGCATCATTTCCTGCCGGCGCCGGCGCCGGTCCCGAAGAACTTCATCACCCCCTGGGCCGAGAAGGTGATGGCCGAGTCCAACGGCCGCATCAAGGTCGAGGTCTTCCCGGCGATGCAGCTCGGCGGCACGCCGCCGGCGCTCTACGACCAGGCCCGCGACGGCGTCGTCGATATCGTCTGGACCCTGCCGGGCTACACGCCGGGCCGCTTCCCGGGCAGCGAGGCGTTCGAACTGCCGTTCATGGCCGCCAAGGCCGAGCCGACCAGCGAGGCCTTCTGGGATTTCTACGAGAAATACCTGAAGGGCGAGTTCAAGGACGTCCATCCGATCGCGGTGCATGTGCACGGCCCCGGCCTGCTGCATGTCAAGGGCAACGGCGTCACCGCGCTGGAGGACATGAAGGGGCTGAAGCTGCGCGGGCCGACCCGCCAGACCAACGCCCTGCTCGGCGCGCTCGGCGCAACGCCGGTCGGCATGCCGGTTCCGGCGATGCCCGAGGCGCTGTCCAAGGGCGTGATCGACGGCACGGTCGTGCCGTGGGAGGTGACGACGCCGCTGAAGGTGGCCGAACTCGTCAACAGCCACACCGACTTCGAGGGCTCGCGCGGCCTCTACACCGCCACTTTCGTCTTCGCCATGAACAAGGCGAAATACGACAGCCTGCCGGAGGACCTGAAGGCGGTCATCGACGCCAACAGCGGCCGCGAGGTGTCCAAGTGGGTCGGCCGCGTCATGGACGAGGGCGATCTGCCGGGCATCGCCGCCGCCGAAAAGGCGGGCAACACGATGCGCAAGCTGCCGCCGGAAGAGGTCGAGCGCTGGAAGGCCGCCGCCGAGCCGGTGGTCGCCGCCTGGATCGCGGAAGTCGCGGGCAAGGGCTATGACGGCGCCGCCATGGTCGAGGATGCCCGTGCTATGATCACGCAATACGCGGGCGAGTGATTGGCGTTCCCTGCCGGCCGGCAGCGGCCGGCAGGGGCTTTTCCCAGGCATCCAAGGATCTCCGCCATGACCGTTCTCGTTGCCGGCGCGGGCATCGCCGGCCTGACGCTCGCCCTCAGCCTGCACCGGATCGGCGTGCCCGTGCGCATCTTCGAGGCGGTGCGGGAGATCCGGCCGCTTGGCGTCGGCATCAACCTGCAGCCGCATGCGGTGCGCGAGCTCGATGAACTCGGCCTGCTCGACCGGCTCGACGCCATCGGTCTCAGAACCCAGGAAGTCGCCTATTTTTCCAGCCACGGCCAGCCGATCTGGTCGGAGCCGCGCGGGCTGGCCGCCGGCTATGACTGGCCGCAATTCTCCATCCATCGCGGACGGCTGCAGATGATGCTGCTCGACGCGGTGCGCGAGCGGCTCGGCCCCGATGCGGTGACCTGCGGCATTTCCGTCGCTGCCTGGCGCGAGAGCGAGGGCGGCGTCGAGATCGATCTCGTCGACCGGGAGACGGGAGCCTCGGCCGGCAGCGCGCGCGGCGCGGTCTTCGTCGCGGCCGATGGCATTCATTCCACAGCCCGCTCGGGGCTCTATCCGGACGAGGGTCTGCCGGTATGGGGCGGCATCGTCATGTGGCGCGGCGTCACCCGAGCGCCGCATTTTCTCACCCGCCGCTCGATGGCGATGACCGGCTGCAAGCCGCGCAAGTTCGTCTGCTATCCGATCGAGGACATCACCCTCGACGACGGCCGGCCCGGCGCGGTGATCAACTGGATCGCCGATCTGAGGATGCCCGCCGATCACATGTGGCGGCGCGAGGACTGGAACCGGCCGGGCAATCCGGACGACTTCCTGCCGCGGTTCGACACCTGGCGCTTCGACTGGCTCGACATCCCTTCGCTGATCCGCAATGCCGAGCACATCTTCGAATATCCGATGGTCGACCGCGATCCGCTGCCGCGCTGGACCCATGGTCCGATGACGCTTCTGGGCGATGCCGCCCATCCGATGTATCCGATCGGCTCCAACGGCGCGAGCCAGGCGATCCTCGATGCCCGCGTGCTGACCCGCGAGATCCTGCGTCACGGCGCGGTGCCGGCCGCGCTTGCGGCCTATGAAAAGGAGCGGCGTCCGGCGACGGCGCGCATCGTGCTCGCCAATCGCGCCGACGGCCCCGACAAGGTGCTCGACGTGGTCGAGGAACGGGCGCCGGACGGCTTCGGCCGCATCGAGGACGTGCTGTCCCGCGAGGAACTGCTGGAGACGGCGGCCGGCTACAAGCGGATCGCCGGCTTCGATGTCGAGGCCTTGAACCAGCGCCCGCCGATCGTGCCGGCAGCCTGATCATGGCGGCAGGCGGAGGCCGGGACGAGGCCGCCTCGGGCAGGGAGCTCGACTACGGCCTGCTCAACCGGCTGGTCGGCCACCTGCTGCGCCATGCCTTTCTGCGCGGTCACCAGGCCTTTGCCGAGGCATTTTCCGGCGAGGCGCTGACGCCGTTGCAGTTCATGGTTCTGGAACTGGTGGACCGCAATCCCGGTGTCACCCATCGCGATGTCGCGGCCGCCATGTCCACCGCTCCTTCGGTTCTCACCACCGCGCTGAAGCCGCTGGTTGCCGGCCGGCTGCTGGAGCAGGTCGGGGTGGCCGGCGACGGGCGGCGGGTGGCCTATCGCCTCACGGCCGAGGGCCGCAGGTATTTTCACGCGCTGCGCCCGCGCATCGACGCTGCCGAACGGCTTCTGCTCGCCGGCCTGGATGAGACGGAGGCCGAGACGCTCAGGAGCTTCCTGCGCCGCATGACCGGCCGGGCGGCGGAGGGGTGAGACTGCCGGAGCCCGTCCGGGTTCACAGCGGTGTCCCCGCTGGCTGACCAGATTCAGCGGCTGTTTGCCGCGGGCGTCGATCCGCGCCCCGGGCGCTCCCGCGCATCTGTTCCGATCGCCCTGTTTCGCAAGGCGGAATCGCATCGGGAGCGGGCTCACCCGCGCATCTGCAGTTTAGATCTATTATAATGTATTGATTTTGCAAGAATATTATCTTGACTACAAAACTCATAATAGCATTAGGTCTGCGAAGCTCGGCAGGGTCTGGACCCTTGCCGGACCCTTTGATGTCGGGGCCTTTACCCCCGTCGATTGGAGGCTGACGTGACTGTGAATACGCAAGGCCGCCCGACCGCGCCGGAGCGCGCGGACGAGGCGGAGACGCTTGTCGTCGAAGGGCTGCGGCGCTGGCTCGCCGGGTATCAGACGGGCAGCATCGAATGCTGGGAAACGGCCTGGACGCTCTATGCCGGTCGGCTCGGCGTGAGCCGGGCCCGCCAGGCGGTGACGGGACTGTCCTGTTTCGCCAGGGCGCTGAACGGCTGGGCGAAATACGGCCTGTCCCTGCTCCCCTATGACTGCCCGCATCGCTGTGCCCATGAGTGCCTCGCGGTGGCGCTGGTTGCGTCCTGGCAGCGGGGCGACCGGGAGGCGGCCGCGAATATCGCCGAGGAACTGGTGGTGGCCGGCGGCCTGCCTTCCACGCTTGAGGCGGCCGCGAATTTCGCCGACACGCTCCGCCGGCTCGATCTGGTTCTGCCAAGCCCCGCCTGCCTGGCCTGCCGGGGTGCCGTTCCGGTGGCGACGCATCAGGCGGCGGAGACCCGGCACTGACATTTTCCAGTGCGCCGTGGCGGCGCGCATATGAGACGAAAGAGAGGAAAAGCCGAAATGAAAAAGACCCTGTTGCTGGCGGCTGCGCTGGCGAGCATCGCACTGCTGCCGGCTGGTGTCGCCCGGGCGGGCGACGCGGCGGCCGTGCTTCAGACCTATGGCGACATTGCGCAGGCGGCCTATTCCGAATCGCTGACCACCGCGCAGGCTCTGTCGTCCGCCGTCGATGCGCTGATCGCCAGCCCGTCCGACGAGACGCTGGCTGCCGCCCGCAAGGCCTGGCTCTCCGCCCGCCGTCCCTATCAGCAGACCGAGGTCTACCGTTTCGGCAATGCCATCGTCGACGACTGGGAAGGCAGGGTGAACGCCTGGCCGCTCGACGAGGGGCTCATCGACTATGTCGATGCCGGCTATGGCAGCGAGAACCCGGAAAACGCCTTCTACACCGCCAATGTCATCGCCACCCCGAAGATCATTGCCGGCGGCCGCGAGATCGACGCCACTGAGATCACCCCGGCCCTGCTGTCCGAGGAGTTGCAGGAGGTCGGCGAGATCGAGGCCAATGTGGCAACCGGCTATCATGCCATCGAGTTCCTGCTCTGGGGTCAGGATCTGAACGGCACCGGCCCCGGCGCGGGCAACCGTCCGGCCACCGACTACGACACGGCCAACTGCACCGGCGGCAATTGCGATCGTCGCGCCGCCTATCTGCGGGCGGCGACGGACCTTCTGCTCGACGACCTGAAGGAAATGGCGGATGCCTGGACGCCGGGCGGTGCCGCCCGCGCGGAGCTTGCCGACAAGGGCGAGGCCGGCGGTCTTGCGACGATCTTCACCGGCATGGGCTCGCTGTCCTATGGCGAACTGGCCGGCGAGCGCATGAAGCTCGGCCTGATGCTGCACGATCCCGAGGAGGAGCACGACTGCTTCTCCGACAACACCCACATGTCGCACTACGACAATGTGATCGGCATCCGCAATGTCTGGTTCGGCCGCTATGAGGGCTTTGCCGGAACGTCGGTCGAAGGCGCGTCCTTGCGCGATCTGGTCGCGGCCAAGGATGCGGCCGTCGCCGATGATCTGACCGCCAAGCTGGACGCCTCGCTCGCGGCCTTCGAGGTCCTGCGCAGCCGCGCCGAGACCGTGGAGGCCTATGACCAGATGATCGGCGAGGGCAACGAGGAGGGCAATGCGGTGGTCCAGGCTGCGATCGACGCATTGATCGTCCAGACCCGGGCCATCGAGCGGGCCGTCGCCGTGCTCGGTCTCGACGAGATCGCCTTCGAGGGTTCCGACAGTCTCGACAACCCGAGCGCGGTTTTCCAGTAAGACCTGCGGACTGTCACCAACCGGCCGCGGCGGAGGACACGGGTCCGCCGCGGCCCCCACCCACGGGCCGGATTGCGGGGCATCCGGCACCCAGGCAATGTGATCCATCCATGCCGTCAGCACATCTTTCCGTCGCCGCCATCCTGTGTGTGGCCGCGAGCCTTGCCATGCCCGTCTGCGCGGGGGCGGACGAGTTGCCCCATCGTGACGATCTCAGCCCGCGCGACCGGGCCAGGGTGGCGAAGGTCACCGCGAAGCCGGACGACTTCTCCGCCCCGGAGGCCTTCGAGGCGATGCCCGGCGGCGCGACCACCTATCTCAAGCGCATCAACGTCAACGCCTTTTCCTTTCCCTCCACCAACCTCTCCTTCGAGGAGCAGCAGCGTTTCGCGCTCGGCAACGGCCTGTTCCGCAAGCTCTGGGTGTCGTCTCCGTCCTCGACCAATGCCTCGGATGGTCTCGGCCCGCTGTTCAACGCCCGCTCCTGCCAGGGCTGCCACCTGAAGGACGGGCGCGGCCATCCGCCGCGCGAGGGCGAGGAGCCGGTGGCGCTGTTCCTGCGCCTGTCGGTGCCGGGGGAGCCCGAGGCCGGCAAGCTGCTGCGCCCGGAGCCGACCTATGGCGGCCAGTTCCAGAACTACGCGGTGCCTGGCCTGCGCGCCGAGGGGCGCCTGGACATCTCCTACACGGAAAAGCCGGTGACGCTCGGCGACGGCACGGTGGTGACCCTGCGCGTGCCGCACTACCGGATGACCGACCTCGGCTATGGCCCGATGGCGCCGGACGTTCTGACCTCGCCGCGCGTGGCGCCGCAGATGATCGGTCTCGGTCTGCTGGAGGCGATCCACCCGGCCGACATTCTCGCCAATGCCGATCCGGACGATCTCGACGGCGACGGCATTTCCGGCCGACCGAGTTGGCTTCCCGATGCCGCGACCGGCGCCAAGGTGCTCGGCCGTTTCGGCTGGAAGGCGGAGGAGCCCACCGTTCGGGCGCAGTCGGCTGGCGCCTTTTCCGGCGACATCGGCATTTCGACGCCGGACGCGCCCGATCCCTATGGCGATTGCACCGCCGCCCAGACGGAGTGCCGGTCGATGCCGACCGGGGAACAGGCCAATCTGGGGCCGACGGAAGCCCCGGACCCGATTCTGGAACTGGTCGACTTCTACGCGCGCAACCTGGCCGTGCCGCACCGCCGCGATGTCGACGACCCGCAGGTGCTGGCCGGCAAGGCGCTGTTCCATGCGCTGGGCTGCGCAAACTGCCATCGGCCGAAATATGTGACCTCCCGCAAGGCGGAGATCGAAGCCCACCGCTTCCAGTTGATCTGGCCCTATACGGACATGCTGCTGCATGACATGGGGGAGGCACTGGCGGACAACCGGCCGCTTGCCAATGCCACCGGCCGGGAATGGCGCACGCCGCCGCTTTGGGGTATCGGACTGACGGGCGTGGTCTCTGGCCAGGAGAGCTATCTGCATGACGGGCGGGCGCGCACGCTGGAAGAGGCGATCCTCTGGCATGGCGGCGAGGGCCAGGCGGCGCGCGACGGCTATGCGGCGCTGGAGCGCGAGGACCGGGAGGCACTGCTGCGCTTCCTCAAGTCTCTTTAAGCGGGCAGCGGCCGGCCAAGGCCGGTGATGAGGACGGGAGCGTGACGATGACGGGCGCGACTTGCGAAACGGCGATGCGGGACATGGGGGCCGATGCCGGCAGGCGGCTTGCCGCTCGCGGGCGGGGGGTGCTGCTGTCGGCGGTTCTGTCCGGCCTCGTGGCGCTGGCGGGAGTGTCCGCGCTCCCGCGGTCGGCTGCGGCGGATCTCGACTATTCCCGTTTCTGGCCGGCGGCCGTTGCCGGCTTTGCCGTCCCGGCGAGCGACGCCCTGGTGCAGACGATGCCGGCTCTGGCGACCGCTATCGAGATCGCCTGTACGGGCGGCTCTCCCGAACCGTTCGAGGAGGCCTTTACCCAGGCCGTCGGGGCGGCGGCGCGGCTCACCGTCCTGCGGGCCGGGGCCCTTGCCGACGACAATCGCCTGGAGCGCATCGCCTTCATTCCGGACGGGCGCGGCGTCGTGCGGCGGCAGGTGACGCGCCTCATTGCCGAGCGCGATCCGACGACGCTCGACGCCGCGCGCCTGCGCGAGAAGAGCGTCGCGCTGCAGGGGCTGACGGCGCTGGAATGGGTGGCCTTCGACAAGGACGGCAAGATCGTGCTGGCCGATCGCGGCGAGGAGGGGGCCTATCGCTGTGCCTATGCGGCAAGCCTTTCCGAGCGGCTCGGCGCGACCGCCCGCGAGCTGCGGGCGGCGTTCGAAACGCCCTCCGGCCAGACCGCGTTGCTGCTCGCTCCCGGTCCGGACAACGCCCTGGCGCGGACCCACAAGGAGGCGGCCGGCTTCGTCTTCAACGCGGTGATGACCTCGCTGGAGCTGATCCGCGATCAGATGCTGGTGCCGATGGTCGGCGAGCAGGGCTCGGCCGCCGGTGTGGCGCGGGTGCCGTTTTCCCGTTCGCGCAATGGCGCAGCCTATCTGACGGGGGCGATCGACGGTCTGTTCCGGGCCGTGGTGGCTGCGGGCTATGCCGATGGCGCGGCCGAAACCGTCTGGATCGGCAATGCCCTGCGCTTCGAGCGCGACAATGCGTCGAAGGCGCTGGCGGCGCTGCCCGCCGACCTGGAGGCGGCGCTGGCCGACGAGACGGCGCGCGGCCGGCTCGCCTATGTTCTGACCGTGCTGACCGGCCTGCGCACCATGCTGTCCGGGGAACTCGCCGGTCATCTGGACTTTCGCGGAGGCTTCAATGCTCTGGACGGCGATTGACAGGCGCTCCCTGCTGGTTGGCGGCGGGGCGGCGCTGGCCGCCCTTGCCTTCGGACACCGACCGGGGCGGGCGGGCGAGCCTGTTCCGTCCGAGGACCCGCTGTTTGCCGCCGCCCGGCGCGGGGCGGATGGCCGCCACAGCATCGTCGTCACCGGGCTCGACGGCACCGATCGGCAGGTGATCCCGCTGCCCGGCCGGGGCCACGATATTGCGGTCTGTCCCGCGAGCGGACGCTGCCTTGCCTTCGCCCGCCGTCCGGGCACTTTCGCGGTCCTGTTCGATGCGGCGGGCACGCGCCCGCCTGTGGTCTTCGAGGCAGTGCCGGGCCGGCATTTCTATGGCCATGGCGCCTTTTCGCCCGATGGCCGGCTCGCCTATGCGACGGAGAACGACTATCTCGGCAATCGCGGCGTGATCGGCGTCTATGATGTCAGCGGCACGCGGCCGCAGCGGGTCGGCGAGTTCTGGTCCGGCGGCATCGGCCCGCACGACATCCTGCCGCTGCCCGACGGGCGCAGTCTCGTCGTTGCCAATGGCGGCATCGAGACCCATCCCGACACCGGGCGCCGCAAGCTCAACCTGGAGACGATGTGCCCCAACGTCACCGTGATCGACCGCGACAGCGGCACGGTGCGCGGCGTCGCCGACCTGCCTCCCGGCCTGCACAAGCTGTCGCTGCGCCACATGGCGGTGACCGGCGCCGGCAAGGTCTGGATCGGGGCGCAATATGAAGGCGGTCTTGAGGAAACGCCGCCGCTGATGGCCTCCCTCGATCTGGAGGACGGCCGCCTGCGCCTGCATGATGTGCCGGATGCGCTGCGCGGCCGCCTTGCCAACTATGTCGGCTCGCTCGCCATGAGCCGGGACAGCGAGGTTGTCGCCGCGTCCTGCCCGCGTGCCGGCCTTGTCCTGTATTTTTCCGCGCGTGATGGCGCGTTCCTGTCCAGCCAGCAGCGCGCCGATGCCTGCGGCCTTGCGGAACTGGATCGCGACGGCTTCCTGATTTCGGACGGGCAGGGCGGCCTCAGCGAGAGCGGCGACCGCGCCGGTGCGCCGACGCTGCTGGCCTCCCTCGCCGGCACGTCCTGGGACAATCACATGGTGGCGATCGATCCGGCCTGACGGCCCGGAACCTGCTGCGTCAGACCGTATCGCTGAAGTCGATTTCGGCCATCAGGTCGCCGGCAAGGGTCTCCAGCGCCGCCGAGAGGTCGCCGGCGGCAAGGTCCACCGGCAGCACCACGTCCACCTGCGCGCGGAACATGCGTTCGCCGCTCATCGAGCCGGCGGAAACCTCCGTCTCCAGCGCGGTGATGCTGACGCCCTTGGCCGCCAGCACGGCGGCCAGCGCATGCACGATCCCCGGATGGTCCTGGCAGATGACGGTCATCCGGGCCGCCTGGCCATGGGTTTCGCGGCTGGTTTCGCTGCGCTTCAGCGTCGTGGCGATGCCCGCGGCGGACAGGCCGGCGAGCGCCTGTTCCAGCGCCTCGATCCGCTCCTGCGGCACTTCGACCCGGACAATGCCGGCGAACGTGCCGGCGAGCCGTGCCATCGAGCTCTCGATCCAGTTGCCGCCATGGGCGGCGATGACGTCTGACAGCCGTTCGACAAGGCCTGGGCGATCGTCGGCGATCGCCGTCAGAACCAGCGAGATCATGGACATGGGCGTAAGCCTCCCGGATGTTTTCCGGCAGGCTAGACCATAGCGCGAACAATGGAAACCGGTACGCGCGTGCTCAAGAAGCGGGTCGTGCCTGCGTCCGGGGGGCGCCGAAGACCGCCGCCGCCAGCCGCGCCATGATCCGCGACAGACGGCCATAGATCCGCAGCGGCAGGCGCGCCACCGGCGGCACCACGTCGTGGCAGAAAGCGATCTTGCGGACATAGCCATGCACCTGCCATTCGAACCAGGTGAAGGCGGGGAAATAAGCAGTGTCGCCGGCCGTCAGCTTGCGCACCTCGCCGTCCGGTCCGGTCACCGTGACCGCTCCTTCCAGGACGTAGACCGCCTCGTCGCAGCCGAAATACCAGTTGAAGCGGCCCCCCGTGCAGTCCCAGACCGACAGGGTGGCATAGCGGTCCTCTCCGCGCGCGATCTGGACGGCACGCGCCTGCGGGTCGCCGTCCAGCACCCAGTCCGGATTGATCGGCGCGGGCGGCAGGTCCAGCCCGTCCAGCCGCGCCAGCGTCAGGCCGGCCGGCGTGCGGTCGGCCGTGGCCATGGCAGCTCCAAGCGCACTGGCGGACGCGGTGTCGGTCATGGTCGGTCGTCTCCCCCTCTGGTGGTGCCCTCCGCTGTATCACCAAGCGGTGAAGAACCGGTTTCCGGCACGGCGCCGGGTTCCGCCGCCTTGCCGACAGCGGCTGCCGTATTTGGCCCTTGCGGGGGGCGCAAGGCTCCACTAGCGTGCCCGGCCAATGACGGCGTCCCTGGAGGGACTGAAAGCGAGTCCGGTGGCGACCGACCCACATCGGGGGTCCAGTCCGGAGCTGTCCGAACGGTATGCGGTCCGGCGCGGCACATGGTCGTGCGGGAGCCCTGTCCTGTATCCGGCCGCTTTGCTCTCTCCCGGTGCCGCCGCGCCGGACCCGTCCGGCTTGCCATGCGGGCGTGTGGCCAAGAGGGAGCTTTTGAGATGAAACCGGAATTTGTCTTCGCCGCCGTTTTGGCCGAGCGTCCCCTGCGTTGCGACCGGGGAGAGGCATGATGGCCGATGCGATGACTGCGACGGGCGAGAAGCTGGGCCTGATGATCTGCGGCCATGGCAGCCGCAATCGCGGCGCGGTGCGCGAATTCGCCCAGCTCGCCGAGCGGCTGAAGGCCCGCTTTCCCGGCTGGCCGGTGGAATACGGCTATCTCGAGTTTGCCAATCCGGTGATCAAGGACGGTCTCGACCGGCTGCGCGAGCAGGGCTGCACCCGCATCCTTGCCGTGCCGGGCATGCTGTTTGCCGCCGGCCATGCCAAGAACGACATCCCGTCCGTTCTCAACACCTATCAGGCGCAGCATGACGGCGTGACGATCACCTATGGCCGTGAGCTCGCCATCGACACCAGGATGATCCGCGCCGCCGGCGACCGCATCCGCGAGGCGCTGGAAAAGGCAGGCGACGACGTGCCGCTGCACGAGACCCTGCTGATGGTCGTGGGGCGCGGCGCCTCCGATCCCGACGCCAACTCCAATGTCTCCAAGGTTACCCGCATGCTGTGGGAGGGCTTCGGCTTCGGCTGGGCCGAAACGTGCTATTCCGGCGTCACCTTTCCGCTTGTCGAGCCCGGCCTCGAGCACGCGGCGAAGCTCGGCTATCGCCGCGTCGTCGTCTTCCCGTATTTCCTGTTCTCCGGCGTTCTCGTCAGCCGCATCTACAACACCGCCGAC
This sequence comes from Stappia sp. TSB10P1A, assembly GCF_900185725.1. GTDB lineage: Bacteria > Pseudomonadota > Alphaproteobacteria > Rhizobiales > Stappiaceae > Stappia. The sequence continues at coordinate 438,799 of NZ_FYAU01000029.1, forward strand.
GAGGTGGCGGAGCGCCATCCGGATATCGAGTTCGTCAAGGCCGGCTATCTCAACGACCATCCCCAGGTCATCGACACGATGGCCGACCGGGTCACCGAGATCCTGCAGGGCGCCAACCTGATGAACTGCCAGATGTGCAAGTATCGGGAGCAGGTGCTCGGCTTCGAGGCCGATGTCGGGCGGCCGCAGGAAAGCCACCACCACCATGTCGAGGGGCTCGGCGCCGACGCCGAGTGCAAGCTATGCGAGGACGTGTGCACCGGCGCCTGCGAGGCGCAGGCCGCGAGCCATCACTCCCACCATCACGACCATGACCATGGCCATCACGACCACCATCATCATGATCACGGCCATCATCATCATGACCATGACCATGATCATGGGCACCACCACCACCACCACGGCCATCACCACCACCATGGTCACGGCCACGATCACGACCATCACCATCCGCCCTATCCCCATGCGGACCATCCGCTGGGGCCAAAGTCGATGAGGAAGCGGACCACATGAGGTGTGGGGCGTGAGCGGCGGGCGCTACGACTACGAGCGCGATCCTGCGGAAATCTATCGCCGCTCCTTTGCCATCGTGCGCGAGGAGGCCGACCTTTCCGCCCTGCCCGAAGCGCTGCACCCGGCTGCGATCCGCATCGTCCATGCCTGCGGCATGCCGGAGGTGGTGGCCGATCTTGCCTGGCGCGGCGATGTCGCGGCGGCGGTCGGCGAGGCGCTTGCCGCCGGTGCGCCGGTCTTTGCCGATGTGCGCATGGTCTGCGAGGGGGTGATCCGCGCCCGCCTGCCGGCCTGCAACGATCTCGTCTGCACGCTCAACGAGCCGCCCGTGCCCGGCCTTGCCCGCCGTCTCGGCACCACCCGCTCGGCCGCGGCCGTCGACCTGTGGCGCGACCGGCTGGAGGGCGCCGTCGTCGTCGTCGGCAACGCCCCGACCGCGCTGTTTCATCTGCTGGAGCGGATCGCCGAGGGCTTTCCGCGCCCGGCCGCGATCCTCGGCTTTCCGGTCGGCTTCGTCGGCGCGGCGGAATCGAAGGAGGCGCTGCTGGAAAGCCCGCTCGATATTCCCTGCCTGGTGCTGCGCGGCCGGCGCGGCGGCTCGGCCATCGCCGCCGCCGCCCTCAACGCGCTGGCCGCCGGCGTGCCGGAGGAGGGGACCGCGTGAGCGACAAGGACACGGTACGACCCGCCCCCTGGCTCACCGTGATCGGCCTCGGCGAGGATGGTATCGACGGGTTGTCCCCGATTGCCCGGCAAGCTCTGCTGGAGGCTAAACGCGTCTTCGGCGGTGCCCGCCATGGCGACCTCGTTGCCCCGCTCGGGATCAAGGTCGAGACCTGGCCGAGCCCGTTTCACGAAGGGCTGGACGCGCTGCTGGCCGCGCGCGGCAAGCCCGTCGCGGTGCTGGCGAGCGGCGATCCCATGTGGTTCGGCATCGGCTCGACGCTCGCGCGCTCCGTTCCGCACGACGAAATGCTTGTCCTGCCGGCACCCTCGTCCCTGTCGCTTGCCGCCGCACGGCTCGGCTGGCCGTTGCAGGACGTCGAGACCCTGTCGCTGCACGGCCGCCCGCTCGATCTGCTGCGCGCAGTTCTTTATCCCGGCGCCAGGCTCCTCTGCCTGACGTCCGGTGCCGGCGCGGCGGAAGAGATCGCCGACCTGCTCGTCGACGAGGGCTATGGCGCCAGCCGGCTGACCGTGCTGGAGCATCTCGGCGGACCGGCCGAGCGGGTTCTCTCGGGCAGCGCCGAGGGCTGGCGCGGTGAGGTCGCGGCCCTCAATGTGGTGGCGCTCGAGGCGGTCGCGGTGCGCGACACGCCGCTGCGCCCGCGCCTTCCCGGCCTGCCGGACGATGCCTTCCGCCATGACGGCAAGATCACCAAGCGGGAGGTCCGCGCGGTCACGCTCGCCCGCCTTGCGCCCATGCCCGGTGCCCTGTTGTGGGATATCGGCGCGGGCTCGGGCGCGGTCGCCATCGAATGGCTGCGCGCCGCTCCCCGCAGCCGCGCCATCGCACTGGAGCCGGACGATACCCGCCGCGCCACCGCACGGGCGAATGCGGCGGCCCTCGGCGTGCCGCATCTCGACCTTCGCCCCGATGCCGCGCCGCAAGGCCTCGACGGCTTGCCGGCGCCCGACGCGATCTTTCTCGGCGGCGGCCTCACCGCGCCCGGCACGCTGGAGGCGGCGCTCGCAGCGCTGCGGCCCGGCGGCCGGCTGGTCGCCAATGCGGTGACGCTGGAAAGCGAGGCGATCCTTCTTGCCGCCCATGCCCGCCATGGCGGCGAGCTGGTGCGCATCGCGGTGTCGCGCGCCGGTGCCGTCGGCGGCATGACCGGATGGCGCCCGCTGATGCCGGTGACCCAGTGGAGCCTGATCGTCCCATGACTGCTGGAACCCTTTACGGCGTTGGCCTCGGCCCCGGCGATCCGGACCTGATGACGGTGAAGGCGCACCGGCTGATCTCGGGCGCGCAGGTCGTCGCCTATCCGGCGCCGGACGACGGCGAGAGCTTTGCCCGCTCCATCGCCGCGGCGATTATTCCGCCGTCCGCCCGGGAAATCCCGATTGTCGTGCCGATGCGCGTTGCGCGCTTCCCGGCACAGGCCGTCTACACCCGCGCGGCCGAGGAGATCGGCGAAGTCCTCGCCTCCGGTACGGATGTGGTGACGCTGTGCGAGGGCGACCCGTTCTTCTATGGCTCCTTCATGTATCTGTTCGAGCGGCTGTCGCGGCGCTTTCCCTGCGAGATCGTGCCGGGCGTGACCTCGCTCACCGCCTGCGCCGCCCGCCTTGCCCGGCCGCTCACCGCGCGCAACGATGTCCTCACCGTCATTCCCGGACCGCTGCCGGACGAGGAGATCGCCGCGCGGATCGAGGCGGCCGGCGCCATCGCCATCATGAAGGTCGGGCGCCACCTGCCGCGCCTGCGCCGGTTGATCGAGGGGCTGGGCCTCATCGATCATGCAGGCTATGTGGAGCGGGCGACGCTTCCGGCAGAAAAGGCGATGCCCCTTGCCGAGGTGACGGACGCCGCCGCCCCCTATTTCTCGATGATCCTGATCTACAAGGGAGACGAAGCGTGGATGCTACCGCCGCAATCCTCGTCCTGACGCCGGCGGCGGAGCCTGTCGCGCGCCGCATCGCGGCCGCGCTTCCGGGCGCCATGCTGCACGGGCTCGCCCACCGGGTGCCCGGTCTCGACGTGTCCTTCGCCGAGACGCTGAACCATATCCGCGCGCTCTATCAGGCCGGCACCCCCATCGTCGGCGTTTGCGCTTCCGGCATCCTGATCCGCGCGCTGGCCGCCGTGATCGAGGACAAGCGGTCCGAGCCGCCGGTTCTCGCCGTCTCGGAGGACGGGGCCAGCGTCGTGCCGCTGCTCGGCGGCCATCGCGGCGCCAATTCGCTCGCCCGCCAGGTGGCGGAGGCGCTGGGCGGCCATGCGGCGGTGACGACGCAGGGCGACACGGCGCTGGGCGTTGCGCTCGATTCGCCGCCCAAGGGCTGGTGGCTCGCCAATCCGCAGGATGCCAAGGGCGTCATGGCCCGCCTGCTGGCCGGCGAGCCCGTCCGTCTCACGGGCGAGGCCCCCTGGATCACCCGCTCGCGCCTGCCGCTGGCGGACACGGCGGAAATGGAAATCGTCGCCAGCGTCGAGGCCATCGCGCCCGGTGCCGACCGGCTCGTCTATCACCCGCGCCGCCTCGTCGTCGGCGTCGGCTGCGCCAGGGGCTGCCCGGCGGAGGAACTCACCTCGCTGGTGCGTGAGGCGCTAAGCAGTGCCGGCCTTGCCGAAGGGGCGGTGGCGCTTGTCGCGACCCTCGATCTCAAGGCGGACGAGGCCGCGGTCAACGCGCTCGCCGGCCAGCTCGGCGTGCCGCTGCGCGTCTTTCCCGCCGCCCGGCTGGAGCAGGAGACACCGCGCCTTGCCAACCCGTCGGACGTCGTCTTCGCCGAGGTCGGCTGCCACGGCGTGGCGGAGGGCGCGGCGCTGGCCGCGACCGGGGCGGAAGGGTCGCTGCTCATCGAGAAGCGCAAGACCGCCAATGCCACCGTCGCCGTCGCCCTTGCGCCGGAGCCGGTCAACCCGGCGGAGGTCGGCCGCCCGCGCGGCCGTCTTGCGGTGATCGGCATCGGCCCCGGCCGCGACGACTGGCGCACGCCGGAAGCCTCGCACCTGCTCGCCGATGCCGACGAGGCGGTCGGTTATTCGCTCTATCTCGACATCGTCGCGCCGCTGATCCAGGGCAAGCCGCGCCATGCCTTCCCGCTCGGCGCGGAGGAGGAGCGCGTCCGCTTCGCGCTGGAGCGCGCCGGCGAGGGGCGCTCGGTGGCGCTGGTCTCCTCGGGCGATGCCGGCATCTATGCGATGGGCGCGCTGGTCTACGAACTGCTGCACCGCGACACCACGGAGGGCGGCGTCTCGGATGCGGCAAAACGCGTCGAGGTGGTCAACGCCCCCGGCATCTCGGCGCTGCAGGCAGCTTCCGCGCGCATTGGCGCGGTGCTCGGCCATGACTTCTGCACCATCTCCCTGTCGGACCTCCTGACCCCGTGGCAGGCGATCGAGCAGCGGCTGAAGGCCGCCGCCGCCGGCGATTTCGTCATCGCCTTCTACAATCCCGTGTCGAAGCGCCGCCGCACCCAGTTGGCCGAGGCACGCGAGATCCTGCTCGCCGCCCGCCCGGCCGATACGCCGGTGGTGCTCGGCTACAATCTCGGCCGCGAGGGCGAGACGCTGACCGTGACGACGCTCGGCGAGCTCCGCGTCGACGATGTCGACATGCTGACCACCGTGCTGGTCGGCTCGTCCGCCTCGCGCGCCGTCATGACCGGATCGGGCCGGCCCTTCGTCTACACCCCCCGCGGCTACGCCAAGCGCATCGAGGAAAAGCTGTGACCGTCCACTTCATCGGCGCCGGGCCCGGCGATCCCGACCTCATCACCGTTCGCGGACTGAAGCTGATCGCGGCTTGCCCCGTCTGTCTTTACGCCGGTTCGCTGGTGCCCGAGGCCATCGTGGCGGCCGCGCCCGAGGGCGCGCGCGTGATCGACACCGCGCCGATGACCCTCGACGAGATCATGGCGGAGATCGAGGCGGCGCATGCGCGCGGCGAGGACGTGGCGCGCGTCCATTCCGGCGACCCTTCGCTCTATGGCGCGATTGCCGAGCAGATCCGCCGGCTGAAGGAGAAGGACATTCCCTTCGACGTGACGCCCGGCGTGCCGGCCTTTGCCGCCGCCGCCGCCGCGCTCGGCCAGGAACTGACCGTGCCGGAGATCGCGCAGACGGTGATCCTCACCCGCACGACGATGAAGTCCTCCGACATGCCGAAGGGCGAGGATCTGGAGACGCTCGGCAGGAGCGGCGCGACGCTGGCGATCCACCTCTCGATCCGGAACCTGCGCGAGATCGAGCGCCAGCTCGTTCCGCTCTATGGTGCCGACTGCCCGGTCGTCGTCGCCTACCGGGTCGGCTGGCCGGACCAGAGCTTCATCCACGGCACGCTCACCGACATTCGCGACAAGGTGCGCGAGGCGAAGATCACCCGCACCGCGCTGATCTTCGTCGGCCGGGCACTGCAGCCGGCCGAGGACTTCCGCGACAGCGCGCTCTATCACGCCGATCACGTCCATGTGCTGCGGCCGAAGAAGAAAAAGGCGAAGGCCGCAGTGTCGTCCGCCTGACCGGGCGTCACGCCGTCAGGCGCGATCGATCAGGTGAATGAACGAACCCGAGACGCGGCCGACGCGCAGGCCGACATCGCCGACCAGCGCTCCAAGCGCATCCCGTGCCTGGAACAGCCGCTCCGCCTGGCCTTCCTGCACGATGGTCGCGTAGTGGAATTCGTGCCCCGCAAGCTGTCCCTGCCACGGCGCGCCGGCAAAGGCGAAGAGCCGCCGATAGCCGAGCTGGCGCCTGCGCGTTGCAAAGCTCGTCTCCAGCGGCAGCAGGCCCAGCATCGGGTGGCGGGTTCCGTCAGTGTCCGTCAACTCGTCGCCCAGCACCATGTAGCCGCCGCATTCGCCATAGATCAGCGCGCCGCGCGCCGCCGCTGCATGCAGGCCGGCCCTGAAGCTGCCGGCCGCCGCGATCCGGCCGGCATGCAGCTCCGGATAGCCGCCGGGCAGATAGACCGCGTCGCACTGCGCATCCGGCGCCTCGTCGGCGAGCGGCGAGAAGAACGACAGCTCGGCGCCCTGCGCCTGCCAGCCTGTCAGGAGATGCGGATAGGCGAAGGCGAAGGCGATATCGCGGGCAATCGCGACGCGCTGGCCGGGCGGCGGCAGCGTTGCCGCCGCGCCGCTGCGGGTCAGCGGAAGCGCCAGCGCGTGGATCGCGTCGAGGTCGCAGCTCTCGGCGACGCGGGTGGCCGCGTGATCGAGAAACGCGGCGAGATCGCCATGTTCTCCCGCCTGCACCAGCCCGAGATGGCGTTCCGGCAGGTCGAGCCCGGCATCGCGCGGCACCGCGCCGAGCACCGGCATGCCGATGCCGGCAAGCGCCGAACGCAGCATCTCGGCGTGGCGCGGGCTGCCGACCCGGTTGAGGATCACGCCGGCGACGGTCACGTCCGCGCGGTGGTCGCGAAAGCCCCGCACCAGCGCGGCGACCGACTGCGACTGTTTCCCCGCATCGACCACCAGAACCACCGGCAGCCCCAGCCGAGCGGCAAGATCGGCGGTCGAGCCGCTGCCGTCGGCCGCGCCGTCGTAAAGGCCCATCACACCCTCGACCAGCAGCAGATCCGCATCTTCCGCCTGACGCGCGGCGAGCGTCTCGACGAGGTCGCCGCGCATGGCGAAGGGATCGAGATTGACGCAGGGCCGTCCGCTCGCCGCCGCATGGAAGGCGGGATCGATATAGTCCGGCCCGGTCTTGGCGCTGGCGACGCGGATGCCGGCCTTGCGGAAGGCTTTGAGCAGGGCGAGCGTCAGGGTGGTCTTGCCGCTGCCCGACGCCGGTGCGGCAATGACGAGGCCGCTGCCTGCCCTGGATTCGCCTGCCCTGATTTCGGCGGTCATGGTCAGCCGCCGCTCGCCGGCCGTGCCGTGGCCGCCTCGCGCAGGCCCAGCGGGTTCGGGTCGAGCTTGCGCCCGGCGGCCGCGCCGAGCCAGTCGAGCCCGGCGCGCAGCCGCACCACCTCGCCCACGACGACGATGGCCGGCGGCTCCAGCTTCGCGGCCTCGGCCTCGGCGGAGGCGCGCGCCAGCGTCGTCTCCAGCACGGTCTGGTCGGGCAGCGAGGCATTGCAGACGATGGCGACCGGCTCCTCGCCCCGGCGCCCGCCGGCCAGCAGCTTGGAGACGATCAGGTCGAGATGCTTCATCGCCATATACATGACGATGACCGGCGCGCCGCGCGCCACCGCGTCCCAGTCGATGGCCGAAGGCGTCAGGCCGGTCTGGTCGTGGCCGGTCAGGAAGGTGACGGTCTGGTTGGTGTCGCGATGGGTCGCGGGAATGCCGGCATAGGCCAGCCCGCCGATGCCGGCCGTCACGCCGGGAATGATGCGGAACGGCACGCCATGCGCGACCAGCGTCAGCGCTTCCTCGCCGCCGCGGCCGAAGACGAACGGGTCGCCGCCCTTCAGCCGCAGCACCCGCTTGCCGGCCCTTGCATAGTCGACCAGCTTCAGCGAGATGTCGCGCTGCTTCGGGCTCGGCTTGCCGCCGCGCTTGCCGGCATAGTCGATGATCGCGTCGGGCCGCGCGAGATCGAGGATCGAGGCGTCGACCAGCGCGTCATGGACGATGACGTCGGCCTGGGCGAGGCCGTTGAGCACATGCAGCGTCAACAGGCCGGGATCGCCCGGCCCGGCGCCGGCCAGCCACACCGAGCCGGGGGCGAAGTCGGGAAGGCGGACGCCGCGCGGCAACAGCCCGCCGAGCGGGGTCTCGGGGGCGGCGGCGGGGCGGGGAGCGGCCGTGTCGGCAGCCTGGTCCGGGCGGTTCGCGTTTGACATTCCGATCATTTCTACGCCGCTGCGGCCGCCGCGCCAAGGTCGGTTGGCGTCGGCGTCCATAGCAATTGCGACCTTGCCGCGCCCGCCCCTATAGTCCGGCGCATGAGCCGCAAGGAAACATCCGCGCTTCGCCGGGGCTGGACCACCGGAACCTGTGCGACCGCCGCCGCCAAGGCCGCCTATCAGGCCTTGCTGACCGGCGCGTTTCCCGATCCCGTCGAGGTGACGCTGCCGAAAGGCGAGCGACCCGCCTTCGCGCTGGCGCTGGAGGAGTTGGGCGAGGGCTTTGCCCGCGCCGGCATTGTCAAGGACGCGGGCGACGATCCGGACGTCACTCATGGTGCGACGGTGATCGCCAGCGTGCGCCTCGCGCCGGCCGGATCCGGGGTTCTGTTCCGCGCCGGCGAGGGCGTCGGGACGGTGACGCTGGCCGGCCTGCCGATCCCGCCCGGAGAACCCGCGATCAACCCGGTGCCGCGCGCCATGATCGCCGGCGCCATTGCCGAGGTGGCCGCCCGCTTCGGCGCGAGCGGCGATGTCGAGGTGGAGATCTCGATCCCCGGCGGCGAGGCGCTGGCGCAGCGCACCATGAACCCGCGCCTCGGCATCCTCGGCGGCCTGTCGGTGCTCGGTACCACGGGCATCGTCCGCCCGTTTTCCTGCGCCGCCTGGATCGCCTCGATCCATCGCGGCGTCGATGTGGCGCGCGCCGCCGGCCTGCCGCATGTGGTCGGCGCCACCGGCTCGACCTCCGAGGATGCGGTGAAGGCGCGCCACGACCTGCCCGAGACGGCCTATCTCGACATGGGCGACTTCGCCGGCGGACTGCTCAAGTATCTGCGGGCCCATCCGGTGCCGAAGCTGACGCTGGCCGGCGGCTTCGCCAAATTCGTCAAGCTGGCGCAGGGAGCGCTCGACCTGCATTCGGCGCGCAGCCAAGTGGATTTCGCAGCGCTCGCCCTGCTGCTGGAGCGGGCAGGGGCCCCAAGCGAGATCGTCGAGGCGGCGCGGGGCGCCAACACCGCCAAGGAGGTGCTCGACCGCGCCGAAGCCGCCGGCATCGATGTCGCCGCCGAGGTGGCGCGCGGCGCCCATGCCGCCGCCCGTGCCGTACTGCGCGATGCGCCGGTCGATGTCGAGGTGCTGGTGGTCGACCGGGCCGGCGCCGTCGTTGCCCATCGCCCGTTCGATGCGGAAGGTCCCGCGTGAGCGCGCCGCTTCCCGTCCTGCTGCTGGCCGGCACCGGCGAGGCGCGGGCGCTGACCGGCCGGCTTGCCGATGATCCGCGATTTGCGGTCACCGCCTCGCTGGCCGGCGCCGTCGAGCGGCCACAGGCCTATCCGGGCCGCGTGCGCATCGGCGGCTTTGGCGGGGTGCTGGGGCTGGAAGAGTGGCTGCGGGGCGAGGGCATTGCCGCGGTGATCGACGCCACCCATCCCTTCGCGGCGCGCATCTCCGCCAATGCTGTCGCCGCCTCGCAAGCAGTTGGCCTTCCCCTGTTGCGGCTGGAGCGCCCGGCCTGGCAGGCCGGGCCGGGCGATAACTGGCAGGAGGTTGCCGATCTGGACGCGGCGGCGGCACTCCTGCCCCAGGGCGCCCGTCCGTTCCTCGCCGTCGGTCGCAAGGAGATCTCGCGCTTCGCAACGCGCCGCGATCTCGACTGTTTGACGCGGATGATCGACCCGCCGGAGCCGGAAACTGCACTGCCGCCGGGCCGGCTGCTGCTGGCTCGCCCTTCCAGGGATATCGACGCGGAAGCCGCCTTGCTGGAGCAGCACGGCGCGACTCATCTGGTGACCAAGAACAGCGGCGGCCCCTTCGGCGAGGCGAAGCTGCTCGCCGCCCGCCGTCTCGGCCTGCCGGTGATCATGGTGCGCCGGCCGGCTCTTGCCGGCGGCGAGGTGGTCGCGGATGTCCCGGCCGCGCTGGCCTGGCTGGAGGCGCGGGCCGCCTGTCGGTGAGGCCGGCGCTTGTTCCACCACCTTTGGCCGGTGATGCCGAATGCACGACCACTTGAGGAAATGTTAACCATGACGGTCGAGACTTGCGAGCGTGCCCGCCCGTGGCGTGGTGCCGGGGCGCAATGCGACCCGTGAGACCAGCAGCGGCTTCCCGAGCATGATCGATATCTACCAGATCCCCGGCATTCTGAAGAAGCGCATGATCTGGCTGATCATTGTGCCTCTGGTCTTCATGACGCTGGCCGTTGTCTATCTGATGCTGCGCACGCCGACCTACAAGGCCTTGGCGGAACTGCTGATCGAGCCGCAGGCCCTGCAGATCGTCGGCAACGAGATCGTGTCGCGCCAGGGCGGCGACAGCGTCCAGCGCCTGGCCGTCGACAGCCAGGCCTATGTCATTCTCTCCAACTCCGTGCTGAACGAGCTCATCGACAAGCTGGACCTTGAAAACGACCGGGCGATCCTGCCGCAGTCCGGGGGGCTGCTGTCGAAGCTGCTGGGCGGCGGCACGGCGCCGTCGGCGGAGGATCGCAGGTCCGCGACAATCGCCGGGCTGCGCGAGCGTCTCAAGGTAATACGCATAGAGAATGCCTTCGTCTTCAACATCTTCATGGAGCATCCTGATCGCTTCCGGGCCGCCGAGATCGCCAACGAGGCGGCGCGCATCTATCTCGACGAGCAGCGCGTCCAGCGCACCGAAGCGACCCTGCGCGCCTCGGTCGAGCTGCAGGCCCAGGCGGACAACATGCGCCGGCGGGTGGAGGCGGCGGAGGCGAAGGTCGAGGCCTTCCGCGCCGAGAATGGCCTGATCCGCACCGCCGAGCGCGGCCTCGTCGTCGGCCAGCGGCTGCAGGAGCTGAACTCGCAACTGACCCAGGCGCGGGTCGAGCTGGAGGGCGCGCGCGCCAATGCCGATCTCCTCGCCGGGCTGACGGCCGGTGCCATCGAGGGCGGTGCCCTGCCCGTCCGGCTGCAGACCACCACGCTCGGCTCGCTCCGCGTCCAATATGCCCGCATCGCCGAGCGCGAGGCGCAGGCCGCCACGACGCTCGGGGCCAATCATCCGCAGCTTCGAGAGCTTCGTTCGCAACTGGCCAACACCCGGCAGCTCATCGACGAGGAACTCAGCCGCGTCCGTCGCTCGGCCGATGCCGACCTGCAGCGGGCGGAAGCGAATGTCGTCGCGCTGGAAACCGAGGTGCAGCGCGTCACCTCGACCAGCGTCGACCAGAGCAGGGCGGAAATCCAGCTCCGCCAGTTGGAAAGCGAGGCGGACTCGCTCGCCTCGGTCTATCGCACCTTCCTGAGCCGGGCCAAGGAGCTGGACGAGCAGAGCAGCATCGACACCAGCAGCTCCCGCATCATTTCGCCGGCCGTGGCGCCGCTGCGCTCCACCGCCCCCTCCGGCCTCATCGTGCTGCTGGCCGCCGGTGTCTTCGGCACCATCATGGCGGCGGGGGCGGCCGTCGGCTGGGAGATCCTCAACGGCAAGCTCGGCTCGGAGCGCGAACTGGTGGACATCACCGGCGTGCCGCTGATCGCCAGCATTGCGGTCCCGGCCAGCCGGCGGGGGCTGCGCCGACGCGGCGGCGAGGGAGCCGCCGAGCGCCAACTTGCCGTCACGCGCATCGCCTTCGCGCTGCGCCATGCGTTCGAGAACGAGCGTCCGGCCCATGTGCTGGTGCTGGCGACAGGCCCGGGCATCGACACCGCGCCGCTGTCGCGCGCCATCGCCGCCAGCCTCTACGATATGGGCGAGGACGTGCTGCTTGCCCGGCCCGGCGACGGCGCCGCGCGGCTCGCCGCACCCGCCGGCGGCACCGCCATGGCACAGTCGGGCGGTCGCTCCCGCCTGTCCGCCCGCCGCCGCGAGGCGGAGGCCACCGCCCTTGCGCCGACGGGGGCCCTCACGGTCGAACGGCTCGATGGCGAGTCCCGCCGGGCGGGGCTGGATGCCTTCGACACTGCCGGCAGCGAGTTCCTGATTGTCGACGGCGGCTCCGCGCTCGACAATTCTCATCTCCCCGTGCTTCTCGACTATAGCGACGCGATCCTGCTGGTGACCCAGGTGGGCGGAACCGCCCGGTCCGATCTCGACCGCACCCTCGCCCTGCTGAAGCCTTGGGAAGAGCGGATGATCGGCAATGTCGCGCTGGCGGCCTGAAGCCTCGGGGGCCCCCGTCTGGACCCGACTGCCGCCATCGCGGCCCGCCGCCCTTCGTCGCCCCGACACCTATGATCTGTGGCTCCTTGCCGCCGGCCTTGTGATCGTCGGCACGGTGGTCTTCAACTTCTTCCTGGCCTTCCTCAACACCCGGGTGATGGGCATTTCCCAGAACACGGTGATGCTGGCGGAACTGGTACTGATTGCCGGGGCGTTGCTGCTCGCCGCCGACCGCCGGGCCGGGCTCTACGCGCTGCTCGCCATCTATCTGTCCTATATGGCGCTGATCCTGGCGCTGCGACCGGAACTCGACCTCAAGGCGATCCGCGACGGGCTCATTCCCATCGTCTTCTACTTTCTTGGCCGCCGGGTCCGGGACATCGCCGGCGTCGATCGGATCGTGCTGCTCACCGCCGCCATCGTGGTGGCGGTCGGCCTGTTCGAGTATTTCCTGCTCGATCTCTTCATCGCCTATGTCAACGTGCTGCAATACTACGTCGCCCGTGGCTCGCTGGAGGTCGCCGAGCATATCGTCGAGGGGTCCTCGCTGTTCATCAGCGGCATCCGCATGGAAGGGCGCAACATGCTGCCGTTTCTGGGCACGCACCGTGTCTCCTCGGTGTTCCTCGAACCCGTCGGCATGGGCAATTACGGTGCCTTCCTGGTGCTCTGGGCGGTGTTCCGCAAGGACATGGCGGGACGCGGCCTGCTGTTCTTCGCCGGCTGTGTCGTTCTCATCCTGTGCGATGCCCGCTTCGGCACGATGGTCTGCTTCGCCAGTGTCGGGGCGATGCTTTTCTATCGGCTGGTGCCGTCCCTGATCTGGTTTCTGGTCCCGGCCCTCATCATCCTGGCGATGGCGATCTACGGCATGACCACGGATGCCTTGCGCTGGGACGACAATTTTGGCGGTCGCTGGCTGCATGCCTCGTGGCTGCTGCTCAAGCTCGATATCCAGGGCGTCTTCGGCATCTCCACCTATGACGGTTTCCTGGAGGACAATGGCTATGCCTATTCGCTCCACCAGTTCGGCCTCATCGGCGTCGCCGGCCTGTGGGCGCTCTACATTTTCGCGCCGCTGCGCTCGCTCGATGCCTGGCGCTTCCGTGTCCCGATCATCGTCTATATCTGCCTGCTGATGGTGGTCTCCGCCTCGCTCTTTTCGATCAAGACCGCCGCCCTGTTCTGGTTCTGCGCCGGCGCCGTCGATGTCTGGCGGGGCTTTGCCTCCGGCCGGGCTCAGCCCGTCGCGCCCCCCAGCGCCTCCCGGTAGAAGTCGGCATAGCGCTCGGCGGTGCCGTCCCAGGAATAGATCCGCGCCACCGCCATGGCGTCCTGGCGCAGGGCCTGCGGCGCAGCAGCGAGCCGCGCATGGGCGGCCTCCAGCGCCTCCGCCGCCTGTTCGGAATTGGCGAAGTCCGCCAGCGTGATCCCGGCATGCCGCTGCGCGAAGGCGATGAAGGCGGAATTCGGCTCGATCACCGGAACGAGACCTGCGCTCATCGCCTCGATCAGGGCGAGGCCGAAGCCTTCATAGACCGAGGCGCTGGCGAAGAGGCTGGAGCGGCCGACGATCTCGCGCATGGCCGTATCGTCCGGCCCGACATGGAGCTGCGCCTTGCCGGTCAGCCCGCGCTCGGCGATCATCGCCTCCACGTCCGCGGCGCTCCAGTCGAAGGGCGTGCCGACGATGTCGAGCCGCCAGTCGGGATCGCGCCGGCACAGCAGGGCGAGCGCGTCGAGCACCCGGTCGATGCGCTTGTTGTGCGACAGCCGGCCGATGGTGACGATCCCCTTGACCGGCGCCTTCGATCCCGCGTCCCCCAGCTTGGCAAGGTCGACGCCGTTCTCGATCAAGCGGACCTTGCTGGGGGCGATGGCGGCGAAGCGGTCGTAGTCGCTCTGGCTGCAGCAGGCGAGGCCCCGATAGGCGGTGGCCGAGAGCCGGGTCAGCGTGTTGAACCAGACCGTCTTCAGCCCGCCCGCCGTGCCGCTGTGGAAGAAGCCGCCATGGGTGGTGGCGACCAGCGGCTTGCGGTGAAACGGGGCGGCGAGCGCCAGCGCGTCGAAGAAGAAGTCGATGGCGTGGACATGCACGAGATCCGCCTCGGCGATCGCCCGGAACACCCCCGGCGTCACCGGATAGCGGGTCGAGCCGTGCCAGGGCAGGCGGATCACCTCGACCCCGTCGATCACCTCGCGCGCCGGCAGGCGCTCGCGCGTGCCGCCGCGGAACACCCGGTCGCAGGTGACGATCGTTACCCGCGCGAACCGGTCCTTCTGGCGGGCCACAAGGCTTGCGACGAAATCCTCCAGCCCGCCGACGCTCGGCTTGTACTGGCGCACCACATGCACCAGCCGCAGGCGGTCCAGCGGGTCGCCGGTCGCCGCCTCGGCGAGGCTGCGGTCGGGGGCATCGCGGTTGGGGGCGCTGGCGGGAGCGCTCATGCGGCGGGCTCCGCGATGCCGGCCAGCGGACTGCCGCCGCGCGCGGCGATGGCGCGGAACAGCCCGTCGATACCACAGGCGGTATAGGCGGCGGAGTCCTCGGTGTATTCGGCGTTCTGCCGGGGCAGGGTGAAGAGATGGTGCGCGTGCTCGGGAAACAGCGAGCCCGGCATGGTGGTGACGGCGGTGCGGAAGCCCGCCTCGCGCACGATCCGCGGCTCGCGCTCGCCCGACAGGGACGGCGGGCCGTAGGGATAGGCGAAATGCGGCACCTCGCGGCCGAGCAGCGTTTCCAGATAGGCCTTGTTGTCGGCAATGTCGGAGCGCAGGTCGGCCTCATTGAGCAGGGCGAGGGCGCGGTGGGTCGTGGTATGGGCGGCGATCTCGATCAAGGGATGCCGGTCGGCGGCGACGACGCCGGCCTCATCCAGAATGTGCCGGTCGATCGCATCGGCAAGCGAGATGCCGTGGGAGCGGAAGGTCGGGGCCAGCATCTCCGCCCGGCGGAAGTCGCCCCAGACCCAGGCGATGGCGCGCCGCAGGCCGCCGATCTTGCTGTCGAGGTCCGGGCACAGGAAGCGCGCGTCCATCGCCTCGATCTCGATCCGCTCGCGGGCGCGGAACAGTTCGGTAAGGCCGAGCCACCAGGCGTTGAGGGTGCGGGTCGTCATTTCGGTCGGCACATAGATCGTTGCCGGCGCGGCATATTTCTCCAGCACCGGCAGCGCCAGGTCGATGTTCGAGCGATAGCCGTCGTCGAAGGTCAGCACCGCGAAGGGGCGCGGGTCGTTCTCAGCCAGCCGGCGGATCGCCTCGTCCAGCGTCACCACCTCGCGGCCGCGCTGCCTCAGTCCGGCCAGGATCCGCTCGAAGTCGTCGATCCGGCATCCCTGGTCGAGCTGGGCGCGGGGATCGCGGGTGAAGTCGTGGAACATCAGGATGACGCCGGAGCCGCCATAGCGCCGGGCGAGGAGGCGGGTGAGGCCGCTGTTCGCCAGCAGCCGCAGGCCGAGCGTCTTCGCCCGCCGGCGGGTGAGGTCAGCGAGGTTCGGTCGCGGCCGTGTCGCGGGGCGTGCCTGCACGGTGTCCTCGGTCGTTGCCGTCATCTTCTTGCCATCCTGTCATGCAGGAAGTCTGCGCCGCGCATCGCGCTGCCGTCGCCCGCGAAGCTAGGATCAAGGTATGAACGGCCGGTTGCCGCTGGCCGGACAGGCCAGCGTTTTCGGCCCCATGGTAAAGCAAGATTGAAGCGGGGTCGCCGGACCGCCCTGTCCTTTTGCGGCAAGCTCCGATTAACTCAACCGGCCGGAAACGCGCCCGCACGACTGGCGAAACGGCCCCGAACACGGGCGATTAACATGTTTCCGCTATCAGGCGGGGTAGACTCACCGCCTAGGACAAGCTCCATGAACCCGCCCAGGCCGATGCGCATCTTGATGGCTTGCGCTGCCTTTCCGCCCTACATGGACGGCGGCGGGCCGATTTCCGCCCTGATGCTCGCGCGCATGCTCGCGGGCGAGGGGCATGTGCTGCGCGTCGTCAATGCGGCGGACGAGGAGGGGCTGGAGCGCCTCGACGGGTTCGAGGTCCGGCGCATCCGCCCGACCAATGTCTACTGGAACTATCGCCGGCCCCGCCCGACCTGGAAGAAGGCCGTCTGGCACCTGCTGGAAAACGGCAACCCGCGCGCCTTCCAGGTGATGCGCCGCGAGATCGCCGACTTCCGGCCCGATGTGCTGCTGACCGACAGTATCGAGAACATCAACGTCGCCTCCTGGGCGGCGGCCCGCTCGCTCGGTGTGCCGGTGGCGCATACGCTGCGCAGCGCCTTCCTGCTGTGCTGGCGCGGCGTCATGCAGAAGCCCGACGGACGCAACTGCGAAAGCCAGTGCACCGGCTGCTGGCTGACCTCGCTCGGCAAGCGCCATTTCACCCGCTATGTCGATGCGGTCTGCGGCGAGAGCCGGGAGGTGATCGAACGGCATGTCTCGGCCGGCTATTTCCCCAATGCCTTGAGCGCCCGCATTCCCGGCGCCGTCGACAGGGTTGCCGGCGCCGCGGCCCGCCCCTTCCCGGCGGGCCGTCCCTTGCGCGTCGGCTTTCTCAGCGTCCACACGCCGTTCAAGGGGCTGCAGGTGCTGGGCGAGGCGGCCTGTGCCGCCACCGGCCGGCCGGTGGACTATGTCATCGCCGGCACGGCGCCGGACGGCAGCGAGGCACCGGCGCTCACCCGCGCCTTTCCCCCCGAGCGCACCCGCTTCCTCGGCTGGAGCGATCCGGCGGCGTTCTTCCCGCAGATCGACCTGCTGGTGTTCCCCTCGCTCGGCCGCGAGGCCTTCGGCCGTGTCGCCATTGAGGCCTTCGCCCATGGCGTGCCGGTGCTCGGCTCCGATCTCGGCGGCATCGCCGAGACGGTGGCCGACGACCATAACGGCTTCCTGTTCCCGCCCGGCGATGTCGCCGCGCTCGCCGCGCTGATCGACCGGGTCGCCGGCGACGGTGCGCTTTACGAGCGGCTGTCGCGGGGGGCGCTGGCCTCCGCCGAGCCCTATTATCGGCCGCATGTCGCCGCCGCCTATACGAGGTTCCTGACGAGTGCCATCGACCATGCGGCGGCGCGCCTGGAGCGCGGGCGCGAGCAGGTGGCCTCATGATCGGGCGGATCCGCGCCATTATCGCCAGCAAGGGAGGTCGCAAGATCTTCTGGGCGCTGGTCAGCCGGGGCAGCAGCACGGTGCTGAGCTTCGCCCTGCTTCTGGTGGCGAGCCGGGTGCTCGATACCGACGAATACGGCCTCTACATCTTCCTGTTCTCGATCGGCTCCTCGCTCGGGCTGATCGCCGTCTTCGGCCAGCAGGTCCTGCTGATGAAGCACTTCCGCGTGGCCGAGCATGTGCGCGGGGAGACCAACCAGCCGATCCTCTTCTACAACGCGCTGTGGCTCGGCGTCGGCTGCGGCGGCCAGGTGCTGGCGGCGCTTGTCGTCTGGATCTTCTCCGACCGGCTCCCCTATCCTTACGACCACCTGCCGGTCGCCCTGCTGTTCGGGGCGATCTTCACCTTGAGCGAATATCTGCAGAGCTATTTCATCGTCCATGCGCGCATCGTGCTGGCCCTGGTGCCGCGCGAGAATCTCTGGCGCCTGGTGTCCAGCCTGACGCTGGTGGGCCTTGCCTGGGCCGGCCTGCTGCACACCGGCGCTGCGGCGATCGAGATCGTCACCGGCCTGCTCGCGCTGATGGTCGGCTACCAGTTCGTCCGCTTCGTCGGCCGGGAGGGGCTGTCGTTCCTGGGTTCCGCCGAGGCCCGGGCGCAGGTCCCCTCGCGCGCCTGGCGCCGCGAGACGCTGACCTTCTCGGCCAACGGCTTCTTCTCGGCCGCCGCGGTCTATTTCGAGACGATCCTGATCGGCATCGCCATCGGCCTGGACGTTGCGGCCTTCTATTTCGTCGCCACCCGCATCGCCTCCCTGTTGATCCTGCCGGTGCTGGCGATCGACACGGTCGGCGTGCCGCTGATTTCCGCCCGCTTCCAGGAGCGGGACTATGCCGGCGCGCAGAAGCTCGTCTCCATGCTGTCGGCGGGCAGTTTCGTGCTGGCCTTCATCGGCGGCCTCGCCCTGCTGGTGGTCGGGCCCTTCGTGCTGCATCTGTTCAATCCCGCCTTTGTCGAGCATTTCCCGGTGCTGGTGCTGCTGTCGATCGGGGCGATTGCCCATGCCTTCTTCGGGCCCGGCACCTGGCTGATGATGATCGGCGGCGGCGAGGCCTATCTGCTCAAGGCGCGCAGCCTGGTGTTCGCGGCCTATCTCGGCCTGCTCTTCCTGCTGGCCAGCCAGTTCGGACCGGAAGGCGTCGCCATGGCCGGCGTCATCGAACTGGTGACGCTGCACCTGATCTCGCGCCGCTGGGTGCTGCGCAAGTGGCAGGTCGACAATGCCGCCACCTCGTTCCTGGTCCTGCGCTGGCGCGAGAGGCGGGCGACGGGCGAGGCCGCTCGGCAATTGGAGGCGGGGGACAATGGCCGTCTCTAGGATCATAGCCGGCGGCGTTCTCGCCGCCTTGCTGCTTGGCGCGCTGCCCGTGGGCGCGGCCGAGTGCCTGCGCGGCGCCAATGCGGCCGGCGCCGAGTTCGGCGAGGCGCTGCCCGGCGAGTTCGGCCGTCACTACATCTATCCCTCAGCCGAGACCCTGCGCTACCTGCGCTCGAAGGGGATGAATGTCGTCCGCCTGCCGTTCCGCTGGGAGCGGCTGCAGAAGCGGCAATTCGCCGAGTTCGATGCGACCGAGCTGACGCGCCTGCGCGAGACGGTCGCGGCCGCCACCGGGCTCGGCATGACGGTCGTGCTCGATCCGCACAATTTCGCCATGTACTACCAGAAGACCATCGGCAGCGACGATGTGCCGATTGCCGCCTTCGCCGATTTCTGGCGTCGTCTCGCGCCGCTCTTTGCCGGGCGCGACGACGTCATCTATCTGCTCATGAACGAACCGGCCTTGATCACGGCGCAGCACTGGCTGCCGTCCGCCAATGCGGCCATCGCCGAGATCCGCGCCGCCGGCGCCGACAATTTCATCCTCGTGCCGGGCACCATCTGGACCGGCGCCGTTCACTGGTATGCCGATCAGCCGGGCGGCTCCAATGCGCAGGTGATGCGCGGCGTCATCGACCCGCTCAATCACTACGGCTTCGACATCCACCAGTATCTCGACGACGACTATTCCGGCACCAGGACCGCCTGCAACAAGGTGGACGAGGCGATCGCCGCGCTGGAGCGCGTCACCGCCTGGATGGAGGAGACCGGCAACCGCGCCTTCCTCGGCGAGTTCGGCGGCCATGCCCGCCCCGATTGCTATCGCGGCCTTGCCCGCCTCGTCGGCCTTGTCAACGCGCGCCCCGACATCTGGGCCGGCTGGGCGATCTGGGCCGCCGGCGACTGGTGGGGCGACCATCCGCTCTCGGTGCAGCCGCTCGAGGACGGGCTCGACCGGCCGCAGATGGTGGCGATCGAGCATTTCATCCCGCGCCGGACAGAGCAGGAGCGCACATGCGAGGCGTTGCGCCGCCGATGACGACGAGGGACCCCGCACCGCGCCTGCCGGTCGCCTTTGCCGGCACCTTCGGTCTGCTGGACATGGCCGGCGGCGATGTCGGCGTGGTCGTTTGCGAGCCCTGGGGCTACGAGGCGCTCTGCGCCCGCCGCGCCCTGCGCGTGCTGTCCGACCGCCTGTCGGCGCTGGGCTGTCCGGTGCTGCGCTACGACCAGCCCGGCGCGGGCGATTCGCTCGCCGGCACGGGAGAGATCGAGGGCCTCGCCCCATTCGAGGCGGCGCTCGCGGCCGCCTGCGAGACGCTGCTGCGGCACACCAAGGCCACCCGCGTCGTACTGCTCGGCCTCGGGCTCGGCGCGGCCCTGTGCCTGCGCCATGCCGGGACCCATCCGCAAGGCATCGCCGGCCTCGTGCTGCTGGCGCCGCCGGTCAAGGGGCGCCTCTGGCTGCGCGAGACCCAGGCCCGCGCCTCGATGATCGGCGAGATCACCGGCTCGGCCCCCGCACCCGGCCCCGGCGAGGCGCTGCAGATCGCCGGCCTGCCCCTGTCCGAGGCGCTTGCCGGCGAGCTTCGCGGCCTCGACCTCGGCTCCCTGACGCCGCCGGCCTGTCCGGTGCTGGCGCTGGCGCGCGAGGGACGCTCCGCGGAAATCGCCCTGTGCGAGGCGCTGGCCGGCGCCACCGGCGGCGAGGCCGGCATCATGGCCGGCTATGACGACCTGATGAGCGACCCGACCGGCTCGATCGTGCCGGAGGCCGATTTCGCGAAGGTCATGTCCTGGCTGCGCCGCCTCCTGCCGGAGGGCGGTCTGGCGGGCCGTGACGACCTTGTGCCGGCCGCCGCGCCGGCCGCTCTCGCCGCTGCGGACTTCCAGGAAACCCTGTGCCTGTTCGGCCCGCGCGAGGCCCTGGTCGGGGTCTGGTGCGAGCCCTCCCGTCCGGATCCGCAGGCCCTGCCGGTGATGCTGCTGAATGCCGGCGGCAATCCGCGCGCCGGCTGGGCCCGCGGCGCGGTGGAACTCGCCCGCGCCCTTGCCATGGCCGGCATCCCCTCCTTCCGCTTCGACCTTGCCGATATCGGCGACAGCCGGCCTCTGCCCGGCGGCCCCGCCATCGTGCACTACGATCCCGCGCTTCCGGCGCAACTGTCCGCCGCCATCGATCTGTGCGAGGCGAGGGGCGGCGGCAGCCGCGTCGTCGTCACCGGCAATTGCGGCGGCGCCTATCTGGCGCTGAACGGCGCGGTGACGGACCCGCGCGTCGCCCAGGTGGTGGCGGTCAATCTCCAGCGCTTCCTGTGGGACCCGCGCGACGATGTCGCCGAGGTGCTGCGCTTCGGTCACAGTTCGGCGAGCGAGTATGGCCGCAAGCTGTTCAACCTGGAGAAATGGAAGCGGGTGCTGGCCGGCAAGTCCCACCCGATCGGCATCCTGCGCAATCTGGCGATCCGGGCCTGGCGGGAGAGCGAGCGGCGTCTTGCGCCGTTCCTGTTCGGGCTGGCGCCGTTCTCGCGGCTCTACCGGCAGGTGCATGCCAACCTGGCGACCCTGACCCTGCGCCGCGTCGGCGTCGTCCTCGTCTTCAGCGAGGGCGATCCCGGCCTTGCCGAGCTGGAGACATTCTTCGGCGAAGGGTGGAAGCGGCTCGCCGCCTATCCGAACATCGCCGTCGTCCTCATTCCGGACGCCGACCACAACCTCACGCCGGCGGCGGCGCGGCTGGCGCTGCGCGACCAGGTGATCGCGGCGTCCCTGGGAACCCGTGCCGGGGCGGGAGAGGCCACGGCGGCGGAGGTTCAGCCCGCCGCGTAAGGTACCGGCGCGCCGCCGAGCGGCGCGACCTGCCCGCGCGGCCGTGCCTCGCCCGGCGCCCCGGCCCGCCGGCGCAGCTCGACGCGCTTCACCGCTCCGGGAGCGAGATGGAACCCGTTGTCGAGCGCCAGGAACGCCTCGTCGCGGATCGCGACGCTCTGCGCCACCCTGTCGGTCGACAGGTGCAGGCACCAGCCGCCCTCCGGCGTGGCGACGACCTCGGCGGCAACCTTCGCCCCGCGCGCCGACGCCTTGCGCCCGAGCGGGAAGTGGAACGCCTCGTCCAGCACCGTTCCGGTCTGCGGATCAAGCGCCCGCACATGCACGCAGTCATGCGACGGCGGGCCGAAGCGGAAGGCGAGTGTCGTGTCGAAAAAGGCGCCGATCAGCCGCGTCGCCGGCAGGCTCAGGCTGCCATGCGCGGGCATCTCCACCACCTCCGCGCCGCTCGCCACCGCCATATGCCCCTCGCGCAGGCAGGCGATCTCGAGCCGCAGGGGACGTGCGTCGGGCCCGTCGTTCTGCAGGTGGATGTCGAGCCCGTTGGTGCCCTCGTCGGTCACGGTCAGGCGCAGCGGCGCGAACGCCCGGCGCAAGCCATGCCAGGCGGATTTCGGCGTGCCGTCATGGGCGATGACGCCCCAGCCGGCGCCCGGCATCAGGTCCTGGAAGGTCCACACCAGCGCTCCGCCGCAGCCCGATCCCTGGCGCCGCCATTCCGCGAATGTCGCCTCCATCACCTCGGCGACGGCCGCCCGGCCGTGGTCGAGATAGGCCGCCGGATCGCCGTAGCGCAGGTCGAGCGGCTCGATCCCGTAGAGCTCGCGCAGATAGTGGTCGCGCACGTCCTCGAAATCCCAGCCGACATCCCGGTCGCGCGGCACCCCGCGTTTCCAGTCCGGATGGTGGCAGGGGGCGAGCTCGCAGACCGCGCCGGGCTCCGGCACGTTGGAAAAGGCAAGGCATTCGCCGGCAAAGCGCACATTTGCCCGCCTTGCATCCTCCAGCGGCCGGCGATAGGCGCCGACGCCGTAGTAATGGGCAATGCCCGCATTCGGCGAAAACGGCATGGCCCCGCCGCTCGGCGAGTTCGCCACATAGGGCACGTCGGGCCGCGCGCTTGCCGCCGCACCGGGCAGGATCTCCTCGCTCAAGGCTCCGCGCCAGCGCTCTTCCGGCAGGCCCATCATCGCACCCTGCTGGTGCATCTCGCTGCCGCCGCAGATCACCGCGAGCGAGGGCGAGGCGCTGCTTGCGGCCAAAAGGTCCGCCGTCTCGCGGGCGACTTTCGCCGCGAAGTCGGGATCGCTCACCGGATAGTCGAAATTGGCGAAGGGCAGGTCCTGCCACACGAGAAGGCCGAACTCGTCGCACAGCTCGAAGAAGGCCCGGCTTTCCGGCGCCATCGTGCCGCCGATCCGCAGCATGTTCATATGTGCATCGCGCGCCAGCTCCAGCCAGGGGCGATAGGCCTCGACCGTGCCGGGCAGGGCGCAGATGTCGGCGCTGGTCCACACCGCGCCGCGGCAGAACACCGGCACGCCGTTGACGAGAAGGGCGAAACCGTTGCCGTCCGGCCCCCGGTCGACCTCGATCCGCCGGAAGCCGGTGCGTCCCAGCAACCGGTCGTGGCCGCCGCCGACGAGCCGGACCTCGTGCAGCGCGGGTGTTCCGTGCGTGTGCGGCCACCAGGGGTCGATATCGGGAAGCTCCAGCGTCGCCGCGAGCCTGCCGTCCGCCTGTGCGTGCAGCGGCGCCTCCACACCGGCGCAGGCAATATGCTCGCCGCTCGCAAAGGCCGCGCCGGGCCGCAGCGAAACAGTGAGCTCTCCGGTGCCGTCCGCGCGCAAGGCGGCGCGGATCGAAAGATCGTGGAGCAGGATGTCGGACGCAGCAGCCAGCGTCATCGCCCGCCAGGGCCCGACCGCATGCACGCTCGGGCACCAGCCCGGCATGTGGCCGAGCAGGGTGCTGCGCACCATCCGAAGGCCCGGCTCGTCGACGAGCCGCGTCCGCCAGCGGGCGCGGGGTCCCTTGCGGGCGAAATGCGGCGTCAGCGCGCGAAAGCAGAACACCAGCTCCGCCGGGCCGTCGAGGTCGAACTCGACCTCCAGCGGCTGGTACATGCTGTCGGAGGCGAGCAGCGGCGCGCCGTCGATCCAGGCTTCGCAGACCGTCGCCAGCCCGTCGCAGCGCAGGACGTGGCGCCCGGCCTGCGCCGGTTCGATCCGGCAGCGATACCAGACGTCCTTGTCGTGCAGCGGCGTCGGATCTTCGCGCGAAAACCGCCCCGCCGCCTCCAGCGCCGCCGCCGCCGTTCCCGGCACCATTCCCGGAACCCAGTCGGCGTCCGCGTCCATGTCGGCGGGCGTTGTCCAGGCATCCGCCGGGGTCACGCAGAGCCGCCAGTCGGCGCCGGCAAGGCGGTTGGCGGCTGCGGGCAGGGTGGCAAGGTCGATCATCTGGCTCCCCCGGGTCCGGCCGGGCCGCGTGGCCGCAGCGTCACGCCGCGCGGGTGCCGGCGCGCGCCGCAAGCTTCGCCTCCAGCCCGGCCATCAGCGTGTCCCAGGCCGTTGCTGCCGGCGTCAAGGCCTCGCCGAGCCCGGCGAAGCGCTTGCGCGCCAGCGCCCTTGCAAGCTGGAACTGCAGCGTCTTGCAGCATTCGGAGATGGCGCGTGCCGCACCGGCTTCCGCCGCTAGGCCGCCGTCCGGCGCGAGCCAGTCGAGATGGCTTGCCGCCAGCTCGAAATTGGCGCCGGCCTGGCGCAGCGTGTTGAAGGCGTATTTGTGGAAGGCCTCGAAGGGCCGCTCCGACAGCGCCTCGATCTCGGCGGCAAAGCCCGATGCATAGGCGGCAAAGGGATTGTCCTTGGGCCGCCGCGCCAGATGTCCGGCAAGCAGCCGCCAGGCGATCTCGCGCGGGTTGCCGGCCGGGGCGGTCTCGGGGAATTTCGCGAATTCGGTATAGGGCAGGAACGGCAGCGGCTGGGCCTGGTCGCCGCGCTGGAACACCCCGTCGAAATCCTCGCCCTCCAGCTCGAAGAAGCCGGCATTGTGGAAGTAGCGCAGGCGCCTGGCGCCTTCGTCCAGCGCGGTGATCGCCACCGTCGTCTTGCCGTGCTCGATGCGGTAGCTGACGCCCTGCGTGTCGGGCAGGAAATAGCTGTCGACCTCGACGAGGCAGAGCCGGCCACGGGCGATCTGCGTCGCCACATGCTGCTCGACCGGCTCGTAGACGGCAAGTTCCGTCGCCCGGATGCCGTAGAGCGTCTCCAGGTCCTCCAGCGGCACCTTGAAGAAGGTGAACTGGTCGCCCTCGAAATCCTGCGTCACGGTGAAGCCGAGCATTGCCTCCACCGGCAGGCCGAGCGCGTGCAGCACCTCGATCCACAGGTCGACATAGCAATTGGTCTCCGGCCACATCCTGCCTGCGTCATGCAGCGGATGCGGCCGGTAGCCGTCGGCCCGAAGGGCGGCGAGCCTGTCGAATGCGGGCATGGTCAGCCCCACAGCGCCTTGCGCACGTCGGCCGGCCAGTCGGCCGTCTCCAGCCCGTGCCGGGCGAACAGCGCGAGCGCGATCCGCTCCAGGCCGAAGCCGACACAGGCCGTATGCGCGGTCGCACCATCATGGGTCGTCAGGCCCCAGGTCGTGCCGAAATGGTCCTGGTGGTAGTTGAAGCTGAGGCAGGCGGTCTTCTTCGCCGACGAGGTCACCGGGATCAGCAGCTCGAATTTCAGCTTCTGCTCGCGCTGGCTGTTGCCCATCATCTTGCCGGCGCGGCCGAAGAACGGATCGTTCGCCGTGTCCAGCTCGACGTCCAGTCCGACGGCGGAAATCAGCGCCTGGCCGCGCTCCATCCAGTCCTCGCGGAACTCCGTCACCTGGTCCGGCGTGCCCATGCGCACGAATTCGCGCATGCGGAAGAGCTGCATGCGGGCCGGGTCCTTCGAGGGTTCGTGGCGGAAGCAGTAGGACTGCAGGTCGAACAGCCCGCCGCCCTCCGGCAGCGGCCCGCGCTTGGCGATCACCGGATAGAGCGGGTAGCAGGCCGCCGGGGTCAGCACCACGTCGGTCGCCTTCTGCCCTTCCGTCCAGTCGCCGCCCTCGGCGATACATTGCAGCAGGTTGGCGTGGTCGAGCTCGCAGCCGCAGAAACTGTGCACCGTGCCGGCCAGTTGCGGGAAGCTCTTCATGTAGCCGGACCCTTCGAAATGGGTGCGGTTCATGCCCGGCGGGAAGCGGATCACCTCGGGCCGCGCATCGGCCGGCGCGTGGACGTCGATCAGCTTTTCGAAGCGCGCGATCACGTCCTCGAAGGCGCCGCTGCGGCCATAGAGGCCGTCGATGCCGGTGTCGATCAGCAGGCCGGCGGCGAGCAGCCGGTCGAGCAGCGAGCTCTGCATGTCCATTCTGTCCTCCCCTCAGCCGAAAAGGCTGGTGTCCTGCTTGTGCACGAGCAGCATGGTCGACGTGTTGCCGAGGATGCGGTCGTTGGAGATCATCAACTGGGCCGAATGCGCGTCGCGCAGGTGCCGGCCGAGGCTGTAGGGCGTGCCGTTCTTGTAGCCGAGGATGCCGCAGATCAGCATGCAGTGGTTGATGATCGCCAGGATCGTCTGCGAACTGGCGATCTTCAGGTTGTTGATGGCGACGGCGAAGCTCATCGACGACAGCTTGTCCTCGTCCTGGCGGGCTTCCTCGTATTTCTCGACGGCGGCGACGATGCTGGCCTTCACCCCCTGCAGCAGGGTCGAGGCCTCGGCCAGCCGCAGCGCGCCGGGCGGCGCCTGGTCGGGTGTGCGGCGTGCGGCCGCGCGCACGAAGGCCTGGGCCCGGGCGAAGGCGTCGGCGGCGATGCCGTACCACACCGCGCTCCACAGGATATGCGCATGGGCGAGCATCGACTGTGCGGCGATCTCGGCGAAGGGCCGGGGCAGGATCTGCCTGGCCGGCGCCTCGCCCTTGAACAGGAAGCCGTCGGAGCAGGTGCCGCGCATGCCGAGCGTGTCCCACACATGGGTCTGCTCGAGCGTGTACTGGTCCTTCAGGAAGACGGTCATCACCTGGTCGCTGGAGGCGGCCTGGGGATGTGCCCGCGAGGTGATCAGGATGGCGTCGGCGTCGAGGCCGTAGGAGATGACGGTGGCGTCCTTCTGCAGCCGGCAGGTGTCGCCCTCGACCTCGATCGCGCAGATCGAATTGCGCAGGTTGCCGCCGATGCCGCCTTCGGTGGTGGCCGAGCCGAGCAGCAGTTGCTCGCTCGCCACCCTGGCCATGAAGCCGCGGTGCCAGTCGTCGCCCTCGCTGTGGCTGACCAGGCTCGACGCCTTGATGTGGTGCATGGCGAAGATCATCGCGGCCGAGGCGCAGGCCTGGCCGAGGATCGCACAGAGTTCGGCGATCTGCGCCACCGTGGCGCCCTCGCCGCCGAGATCCACCGGGATCTGGCAGCCGAGCAGCCGTTCGTTGCGCATCGCCTCGACCGCTTCGCGCGGGAACCGCGCCTCGCTGTCGACCGCTTCCGCATGGGCGGCGGCGATGGTTGCGACCCGGCGCATGCGCTCGCAGAGCGTCGTCGCCAGAGCGGAGCCGAGCGCGTTCATCACGCCACCCGCTCTTGCGGGGCGAGCTCGGCGACCGCCGAAGAGATCGCGCCGATGCTGGCGAAGGTCTTGCGGTTGAGCATCGTCTCCGGGAATTCGATGTCGAACCGCTCCTCCAGCGCCAGCATCAACTGGACGGAGGCGAAGGAAGACAGGCCGGCGGCATAGAGATCGGCGTCGTCGGCAAGGGTGGCGACATCCACCGGAAGCTTGCCGTGGCTGGCGATGATCTCGCGCACATCCTCGATGATTGACATTGTCACGCTCCTGTAAATGCGACACCAGCGAAAATACTTGTGTCCATGTGGTTCGGTTATGTCCGAAATGTGCTTCAGCGAGTGACGCAAAGGAATGCAGATGTCGGAGCCGAACCGTTTGGCGATCTCGTTGCCTGCGGTATCGCATGTCCGGATTGAAAATATCTAAAGATGATTGCAGACAAAAGCTGGAGATTTATTAAGGTTAATCCTGACCTGTGCAAGGCGTCGAACCCGGCTGCGACGCTTTGACCATACGGCGCGCCGCGTGTCGGCGGGCCCGTGCCAGCTCGCGCCTTCCCCCCGCCCCTCTTCGTCCCGTCCGCCTGGATGCCGTCGGGGCTTTTCGTTGACCGACCGGTCGATCAATTAGTATATGCCGGCGAGAGGCGTTGACGCCCGCCTGAGGGGCGGGGAAAAAGACGCCGGCAATAACGGTCCGGGCGGACCAGGGAGGTCTTTGATGCGCAATGCCTATATCGTCGACTATGTCCGCACGCCGATCGGCCGTTTCGGCGGCGTCCTGTCCCAGGTGCGGGCCGACGATCTCGGGGCGGTGCCGATCCGCGCGCTGATGGCGCGCAATGCCGGCGTCGACTGGGCGCGGGTGGACGATGTTCTGTATGGCTGCGCCAACCAGGCCGGCGAGGACAACCGCAATGTCGCGCGTATGGCCGCGCTTCTTGCCGGACTGCCGGTCGAGGTGCCCGGCACCACGGTCAACCGCCTGTGCGGCTCGGGCATGGACGCGGTGATCATGGCCGCGCGCGCCATCCGTACCGGCGAGGCGGAGCTGATGATCGCCGGCGGCGTGGAGAGCATGTCGCGCGCGCCCTTCGTGCTGCCCAAGGCCGACAGCGCCTTTTCCCGCCATGCCGAGATCCACGACACCACCATCGGCTGGCGCTTCGTCAATCCCTTGATGAAGGCGCAATACGGCATCGATTCCATGCCGGAGACGGCGGAAAACGTCGCCGAGGACTACAGCATCGCGCGTGCCGACCAGGACGCCTTCGCCGCCCGCTCGCAGGACCGCGCCGTCGCGGCCCAGGAGAACGGCCGTCTCGCCCGCGAGATCGTCCCGGTGACCATTCCGCAGCGCAAGGGCGATCCGGTGGTGGTCGAGCGCGACGAGCACCCGCGCGCCGGCACCACGGCCGAAAAGCTCGCCAAGCTGCCGACGCCGTTCCGCCAGGGCGGTTCGGTCACCGCCGGCAACGCCTCCGGCGTCAATGACGGCGCCGCCGCGCTGCTCATCGCCTCGGAAGACGCCGTGAAGGCCTATGGTCTGACGCCGATCGCGCGCATCATTGGCGGTGCCACGGCCGGCGTGCCGCCGCGCGTCATGGGCATCGGTCCGGTGCCGGCGAGCCGCAAGCTGATGGCGCGGCTCGGCCTGTCGATCGGCGATTTCGACGTCGTCGAGCTGAACGAGGCCTTCGCCGCCCAGGGGCTGGCGGTGATGCGCGAGCTCGGGCTCGCGGACGATGCCGACCACGTCAACCCGAATGGCGGAGCCATCGCGCTCGGCCATCCGCTCGGCATGTCGGGCGCGCGCATCGTCGGCACGGCGGCGCTGGAACTGGCGCAGCGCGGCGCCGCCCGCGCCCTCGCCACCATGTGCATCGGCGTCGGCCAGGGCATTGCCTGCGCCATCGAGCGGGCCTGACGGGCCCCTTGCGCCTTCCCTGGTGAGGTCCGGAGCGACGAACTGTCGCGCCCGGACCGGGAGAAAGTAGGAGAAAGGAAAGGGCTCGCCCTACACGATTTCTTGAGCCTTGGCCGCTACGATCCGTATCGTGAAGCTGTCCGGGGCAGGGCACGCTTCGCGTGTCCGAACCTGAGGCAGGGTCGGCGGTGTGTTCGCCGCCGCCGGAACAGGAGGTCGAGAACGTGGATGCTGAAAGGGAGGACGCGCGCCGCAGCAGCCGGGTGCGAACTCTCAAGCAGGGCCGGCTGGTGCTGGAGGGCAAGGGCGGGTTCGGCATCGACTGCCGGATCGTCAACCTGTCCCCCCATGGTGCCCGTCTCAAGCTGGAGACCCCGCTGACCCGCAGCGAGGCGATCGAGCTGATCTTCCTGCCCGAGAACATCCGCACCAGGGTGCGGATCGTCTGGCAGGACGGCAACCAGATGGGCGTCGAATTCTGCGAGCCGCTGTCCTGGCTGAAGAACCTGACCTGACCTGTTGAGGCCGCTGCGCCGTCAGGCGGGCGGCAGCGCCGCCAGGTCGCGGTGGCCGACATGGGCCGCGAGCTCCCCGCGGCCGATCTGACCCTGGCGCAGGGCCAGCCAGTCGGCGAGCGCCGTATCCGCCGCGCCACTGTCCCGCGCCGCCTCGGCCCAGCCCCCCACCAGCATCTTCAGGAAATCTGTTTCGCCGGGCAGCGCCTGCCAGTCGGCAGCGCCCTCGTGCGTGCGATATCCCTGCGCGCGGAAGGCGGCGGCCGCATGCGCATGCGCGCCCGGCCCCAGCGCCGGGCCGAAGCCCTTGTCGCGGCCCTGATGGGTCCGCAGCGCCGCATGCACCGTCTCGTCGAAGGGGTGCTCTGGTGCCAGCGACTGCCGCCCGTCATAGGTCAGCATGGCGAGGAAGGGCAGGGCGCGGCGGGCCAGCGTCCGCGCCAGCCGGTCGATCCAACCGGCCGAGACGAGGTCGAGAAAGGCCGATGTCGTCACCGCGTCGATGCCGGACAGCAGCTCGGCGGAGAGGCCCCGCGCCAGGTCGGCGGCGACGACCGCGGCCGCCAGCCCGTCCCGCTCGGCCATCTCGCGGGCCAGTGCCAGCAGCGCCGGATCGTGTTCGGCGAGCCGCCAGCTCGTGGCAAAGCGCAGATGCGGATGCAGCGCCCGCATCGTCGCGCCGGTCCCCGCGCCAAGGTCGAGGATGACCAGTGGCGCGTCGCCCCTGGCCTTGGCGCGTCTCTCCAGATGATCGAGAAAGGCCTTGCGCACGGCCGTGTTGCGGGCGCGCAGATCCGCCGGCTCGCGCGCCGACAGCCACGCGCCGGAAAAGCCGCTCATCGCCCGATCTCCGCGATCAGCGCGGCGAGCCGCCGTGCCTGCTCCGGCCAGCCCGGCAGGCCCTGCGCATGGGCGCGCGCCGCCTGGGCCAGGCTCTGGCGCAGCGCCGCGTCTTCGGCGAGCCGCCGGATCGCCGCGCCGACAGAAGCCGCATCGCCCGCCTCGCACAGGATGCCCGCCGCCGCCGGCACGGTGTCGCGCACCGCGCCAGCGCCGGTCGCCACCACCGGCAGGCCGTGCGCCATCGCCTCGACAAAGGCCATGCCATAGCCCTCGTAGAGCGTGGTCAGCACGAACAGGTCCGCCTGGGCATAGAGCGCGTCGAGCGCCGCGCGGCCGAGCGCGCCATGCAGCCGCACCCGCTGCGACAGGCCGAGCCGTTCGATGATCGCGCGCACGCTCGCCGCATGGGCGCGATCGAACTCGCCGCTGCCGGCGATGTCCAGCGTCACCGCCGGGTCGTCGATCTGCGCCAGCGCGGCCAGCAGCGTCGGGTGGTCCTTGCGCGGCACCAGCGAGCCGACCGACAGCAGGCGGAACGGCTCGCCCGGCCGCCGGACCCGTGCCACCGGCGGCGCGGGCAGTACGAGGCCCGGCTCCAGCACGCTCACCTTCGCGCTTGGCACGCCGAATTCGGTGGTGACGGCGGCGGCGGTCGCCGGGCTCGTCGTCACCACATGGCGGGCCAGCGCCAGCGCGCGCCGTTCGCTCGCCGCAAGCTCCGCCGCCCGCGCCGGCGGCAGGCCGCTCTCATGCGCCAGCGGATGGTGCACCAAGGCGATCAGCCGCAGCCGCTGCGCCTGCGGGGCGGCAATGGCGTCCATCACGCCGAAGGCCAACCCGTCGATCATCACCGCTTCGCCGTCGGCGAGCCCGGAAAGCAGCGCCGCGCCCGCCTCAAGCGTCGCCGGGGAGGGCGCCGGGTAGCCCTCGCCCAGCGTTGCCGCGCTCACCTGCGTCCCCGTCGCCGCCAGCGCCGCCAGCAGCTCGCGGTCATAGACATAGCCGCCGGTCGGCGTCTCCAGCCGGCCGGGATAGAGGAAGGTAAGGCGCCCCGCCGCCATCACAGCGTGCCTTCGTACCAGGCCCGCGCCGCGTGGGATTCGTGCAGCGTCACCCGGATCGCGGAGAGCTCGCTGGCGGGCCGGCCGAGCCGGTTCTCCCGCGCCGCCCGCGCCAGCGCCTCGAAGATATGCCGGCTCAGGAATTCCGTGGTGGTGTTCCGGCCCTTGAACTCCGGCACCTCGTCGAGGTTGCGATAGTTCAGCGGCGCCAGCGTTTCCTTGAGCACCTCATGGGCGCGGCCGATGTCGATGACGATGCCGTTCGCGTCGAGCTCCGGCGAGAAGAACGCGGCATCGACGACGAAGGTCGCCCCGTGCAGCCGCTGTGCGGGGCCGAACACCTCGCCCGTGAACGAATGGGCGATCATGATGTGGTCGCGGACTTCGACGGCATGCATCTGTCGGGGTCTCCTGCTGGAACTGGCGGCCGGTCCGGCCGGGGGGAGGGGCGAGCGTGTCGGCGGGATCTTGCGGAAGAATGCGCCCTCTTCAGGGCGCTGCCGGCGGTGCCTCGTCGTCATGGTGGATCGGCTGGGCCAGCACCGGCACCCGGCCGGCGAAGATCTCCGGCAGCCGGGCGGGCGCCTCCTCGATGGAAATCGGCGGCGCGATCAGCGCGTCGAGCGCCGGGTCGCGCAGCAGCGCCAGCGCCGTCTCCAGGCGCCGGCGATAGGTCCAGCGCGCCAGCCTTTCCGGCGGCAGGCTGCCGACCTGGCTGGAGCGCAGCGTCAGCCGCCGGCTGTGGAAGCCGCCGCCCAGATGCGCCGTGACCGGGGCCGTGCCGTACCAGCTCATCTCCACCACCTTCGCCTCCGCTCCGGCCAGGAAAAGCGCCGTGTCGAGGCCGGACGGGTGGCCGGAGGTGTGGAAGACGAGGTCCTGGTCGGGCGGCGCCTCGCCGGGCCGGGCGAAATTCGCGCCGAGGCTGCGCGCCGGGCGCTCCTTCGCCGGATCGATGTCGACCACCGTCACCTGCGTCCCCGGCAGCCGGGCGGCGAGAGAGGCGACCAGCAGTCCGACGACCCCGCCGCCGACGACGGCGATGCGGTCTCCGGGCGCCGCGCCCCCGTCCCACAGTCCGTTGAGCGCGGTCTCCATATTGGCGGCAAGGATCGCGCGCAGCGGCGGCACGCCCGCCGGCACCGGCACCGCTGCCGTCCCGGCGACGACGAAGCGGTCCTGATGCGGATGCAGCACGAACACGGTCTCGCCGGCCCGCGCCGGATCGCCGCCGGCGATCTCGCCGACACAGGCATAGCCATATTTGACCGGGAAGGGGAACTCGCCCGCCTGGAACGGCGCGCGCATGCGCTGCCATTCGCTTTCGGGCACCGCGCCGGTGAAGACCAGCCGCTCGGTCCCCAGACTGACGCCGCTCCACAGGCTGCGCACGACGACCTCGCCCGCCTGCGGCCGGCGCAGCGCTTCCTGGCGCAGTTCCAGCCGCCCCGGACCCGTGGTCCAGAGCGCCCGCGCGGAATACGGGTCCTTGCCGGGAGTGCTGCGCTGCGTCACAAATCCTCCTTAGTCCGGCGCAACCTATAGCGCAACGGACGGGGCGGGGCATCCGCCATCGCCGGCCTCGCACAACAGGGTTGCGTATCATGCGTCAGACCGGGTCGCCGACCTGCCCTGCGCCGGAGACCTCCGGCGACGCGGCCCCTGCGCCGGGTCCCGATGCCGCGCGGCTGGCGCGCCGGCGCGCGGTCTTCGCCGCCCTGGTGCTTGCCACCATCGCCGGATTGACCGCCCTGCTCGGCCTTGCCTTTGCCGGCGACGGCACGATCACCTGGGGCGAGTGGCTGATGATCGGCTGCTTCCTGCTGACCCTGCCCTGGACGGCGATCGGCTTCTGGAACGCGGTGATCGGCCTTGCCGTCCTGCGGCTGTCGCGCGATCCGCTCGCCGCCGTCTCCACCCTGCGTCCGGGCGATGCCGCCGGCGACAGCACCGCCTCCACCGCGATCCTCTCCTGCATCCGCAACGAGGATGTCGACGCCGTCGCCGCCTCGCTCGATGCCATGGCCGCCGACCTGGTGCGCTCCGGCCGCGCCGCCGGCTTTGCCCTCTATGTCCTCAGCGACACCGATGACGCGAAGATCGCCGCCCGCGAGGAGCGCGCCTTTGCCGCGCTTGCCGCGTGCTGGGCCGGCCGTCTGCCGGTTCTCTACCGCCGCCGGGCGGAAAATCCCGGCTTCAAGGCCGGCAACATCCGCGACTTTCTCGAGCGCTGGGGCGCCGCGCATGACTATGCCATCGTGCTCGATGCCGACAGTTTCCTGTCGGCGCGGACGATGCTCGACCTCACCGCGCGGATGGATGCCAACCCGCGCGTCGGCATCCTGCAGACCCTCGTCGTCGGCCTGCCGGCGACGAGCGCCTTCGCCCGCATCTTCCAGTTCGGCATGCGCCTCGGCATGCGCTCCTACACGCTCGGCAGCGCCTGGTGGCAGGGCGATTGCGGCCCCTATTGGGGCCACAACGCCATCCTGCGCCTTGCCCCCTTCGCCGAACATTGCGACCTGCCGCGGCTGCCGGGCGCCGGGCCGCTGTCCGGCTGGGTGCTGAGCCACGACCAGGTCGAGGCGGTGCTGATGCGCCGCGCCGGCTACGAGGTCCGCGTGCTGCCGCTGGAGGGCGAGAGCTTCGAGGAGAACCCGCCCAACCTGCTGGAGTTCATCCGCCGCGAGCTGCGCTGGTGCCAGGGCAACCTGCAATATCTGAAGCTGCTCGGCCTGCCGGATCTCAAGCCGGTCAGCCGGGTGCAACTGGTACTGGCGATCCTGATGTTCGTCTCCGCCCCGGCCTGGCTCGCCTTCATGGCGACCGGCGCGGCGCTGGTCGCCTTCGGCACCGGCGAACTGATCCGCGTCGACCTGACGGCGGGCTTCGCGCTGTTCGTCATCGTCCTGACGATGATCTTCGCGCCGAAGATTGCGACCTGTCTCGATATTCTGGCCGATCGCCGGCAGCGCGCCGCCTTTGGCGGCGGCCTGCGGGTTGCGGCAAGCTGGCTGACCGAGCTGGTCTTCTCCATGCTGATGGCGCCGGTCATTGCGGTTGCCGTCACCCTGTTCATCGCCGGCCTGCCCTTCGGCAAGGCCATCGGCTGGGGCGCGCAGATCCGCGACACCCGCACCCTGCCGCTCGGCCTGTGCGCGGCCAAGCTCTGGCCGCAGACCCTGTTCGGCCTGGCCGGCGTCGGCTTTGCCCTCGCGCTCACGCCGGGTCTCGTCTGGCCGCTGCTGCCGGTCGTCCTCGGCCCGGCGCTGGCCATCCCGCTGGCGCGCCTGACCTCGGGCAAGGCCGCCGGCCGGCTGGCGCTCGCCTCGCGCCTGTGGCGCCTGCCGGAGGAGATCGCCCCGCCGCCCTGCCTGCTGCCGCTGCGCCTTCCCGCCCATGCCCTGCTCGGCGTTGCCTTTGCCGGGTCGGAGGCCGCATCCGGCGCCGGCCTCTCCGTGGATCTGGCTCGCGCCGAGGGCTGAGGCGCGGCGCCCGCTGCCCTATCGCTACAGGATCGCCCAGCGGATCAGGCTCGCCACCGCGAACAGGGTCAAGACGCCGGCGAGCCACAGGCCGGCGAACCAGGCGAGCCGCAGATGGAGCGGCCGCCGCTCCGGCCCGTTTCGCCTCATCAGTGATAGCCCTCGCCGGGGCGCACCTTGCCGCGAAACACCCAATAGGCATAGGCGGTGTAGGCGAGGATCATCGGGATCAGCACCGCCGCCCCGACCAGCAGGAATTTCAGCGAACTGTCCGGTGCCGCGGCGTCCCACAGGGTGATCGAGGTCGGCACCACATAGGGGAAGAGGCTCACGCCGAGCCCGATGAAGGTGACGAGGAACAGGCCGAGGCTCGCCAGGAACGGCACCGCGTCGCGGCCGGAGCGCAGGCTGGCGAACAGCAGCGCGGCGAGCGCCAGCACCATCAGCGGCACCGGCGCGGTGTAGACGATCTGCGGGAACTCGAACCAGCGCGCGGCGAATTGCGGATGCAGCGAGGGGGTCCACAGGCTGACGATGCCGATCATCACCAGCAGCAGGCTGCCGGTGACCATCGCCTTGCCGCGGAAATGTTCCTGCATCGGTCCCTCGCATTTCCACACCAGCCAGGTGGCGCCGAGCAGCGCGTAGCCGGTGGCGACGGCGATGCCGGTGAAGACCGAGAACGGCGTCAGCCAGTCCAGCCAGCCGCCGGCATAGGCCCGGCCCTCGACCTCGATCCCCTGGATGATGGCGCCGAGCGCGATGCCCTGCGCCAGCGCCGCGGTCAGCGATCCGAGGAAGAAGGCGATGTCCCAGATCCATTGCCGCTCGGGGCGCGCCTTGAAGCGGAATTCGAAGACGACGCCGCGGAACACCAGTCCGATCAGCATCGCCATGATCGGCGCGTAGAGCGCCGGCATCAGCACCGCATAGGCGAGCGGGAACACCGCATAGAGCCCGCCGCCGCCCAGCACCAGCCAGGTCTCGTTGCCGTCCCACACCGGCGCGACGGAGTTCATCATCACGTCGCGCTCGGTCTTGGAGCGGGCGAGCGGGAACAGGATCCCGAGGCCGAGGTCGAAGCCGTCGAGCACCACATAGAGGAACACCGCGGTGGCGATCAGCAGCGCCCAGATCAGGGCGAGATCGAAGATCATGGCTTACCTCCGCCGGTTCGGGTTGACGTCGGCGACATAGGCGGGGGCGGGGGTGACGCCGGCGGCGCGGGTCGGCTCGCCCGCCTCCGGTCCCTCGGCGTCGCCGCCCGGTGTCTTGGCCATCGACCGCAGCAGGTAGCCCGTGCCGATGCCGAAGACGATGAAATAGACCACGATGAACACCAGCAGCGAGGTCGCCACCGCCGGCGCGTCGACCGGCGAGATGCTGTCGCTGGTGCGCAGCAGTCCATAGACCGTATAGGGCTGGCGGCCGACCTCGGTGGTGATCCAGCCGGCCAGCACGGCGATGAAGCCGGTCGGCCCCATCGCCACCACCGCCCGGTGGAAGACCGGCGTGTCGGCGAGCCGCCCGCGCCGGCGCAGATAGAGGCTCCACAGCCCGATCGCCAGCATCAGGAAGCCGATGCCGACCATGATGCGGAAGGAGAAGAACACGATCGTCGCGTTTGGCCAGTCCTCGCGCGGGAAGTCCTTCAGCCCCGGCACCCGGCCGTCCAGCGAATGGGTGAGGATCAGGCTGCCGAGCTTCGGCACCTCGATCTTGTAGCGGGTTTCCGCCGCCGCCATGTCGGGAAAGCCGAACAGGATCAGCGGCGCGCCGGTCTCGCCGTCGAAATGGCCTTCCATCGCGGCGATCTTCGCCGGCTGGTGCTCCAGCGTGTTGAGCCCGTGCATGTCGCCGGCAACGATCTGCACCGGCGTCACCAGCACCGCCATCCACATCGCCATCGACAGCATCACCTTCGCGCCCTCGTTGGCGCGGTCCTTGAGCAGGTGCCAGGCGCCGACCGCGCCGACCACGAAGGCGGTGGTCAGATAGGCCGCCAGCATCATGTGGACGAAGCGATAGGGGAAGGAGGGGTTGAAGACGATCTCGAACCAGTTTTCCGGCACGAACTGGCCGGCCTCGTTGATCGCGTAGCCGGTCGGCGTGTGCATCCAGCTGTTCACCGACAGGATCCAGAAGCCCGACAGGGCGGTGCCGAAGGCGACCATCGCGGTGGCGAGGAAGTGCAGCCTCGGTCCCACCCGGTTGAGTCCGAACAGCATGATGCCGAGGAAGCCGGCCTCCAGGAAGAAGGCGGACAGCACCTCATAGCCCATCAGCGGGCCGAGCACCGGGCCGGTCTTGTCGGAAAACACCGACCAGTTGGTGCCGAACTGGTAGGTCATGACGATGCCGGAGACGACGCCCATGCCGAAGGCGACGGCGAAGATCTTCAGCCAGAACTTGAACAGGGTCAGGTAGATCTCTCGGCGGGTCGCCAGCCACAGCCCTTCCAGCACCATCAGATAGCTTGCAAGGCCGATGGTGAAGGACGGGAAGATGATGTGAAACGAGACGGTAAAGGCGAACTGGAAACGCGCCAGGTCGACTGCGGAAAACTCCATCTGTCGGCTCCTTCGCGGCTCTTGCCGGGTCGCCGCGGCCCCCGCTCTGCCCCGGCGAAAACAGTGGTCGGGATCACGCTGTGCCCGAGAAACTTGCGACCTCGCCGGCACTTGACCATGCGACCGATTGAAGCCCGAGCCGTGCGCCAAGGCAACCCCCGGCGGGCGGGCCGGCCGGCCGCCCGGTCCCGGCCGCGGTTTGCCTGCCTTCCTGCCGCCGCGCCCTCTGCTTTGCCGGCAGAGGAAAACAGGCGGGCCGGCCGGTGCCTTGCGGGGTTTTGACTCTGGCGCGAATCGGCGCAAGACTTCGTTAACCATTTCGGCGGCGGCAGGTCCGACCTGCCGCGGAATTGTTGGGGAACGTCATGTCCGCATTTGTTCAGTCACTGCCGACCCTGAACGACAGCCTGCGTTTTGCCGAGCAGCATGTCGGGGATATCCTCTACACGCCGAGGTCGCCGGACGGCGCCGCCTATCGCTTCATCGTCCGTGGCAGCGGCCGTTTCGGCAACGGCGCCCGCAGCAGCCGCCCCTGCGAGGTGCTGGCCGCCACCCGCCGCGAGGCGGAGCTGCGCCGCCTGCATGCGGTCGCCACCAGCATCGCGCAATATCTGGAAGAGCGGATCGCCGCCGAAAGCCCGCTCGCCGCCGAG
This sequence comes from Stappia sp. TSB10P1A, assembly GCF_900185725.1. Classification (GTDB taxonomy): domain Bacteria; phylum Pseudomonadota; class Alphaproteobacteria; order Rhizobiales; family Stappiaceae; genus Stappia. Next base: position 476,875 of record NZ_FYAU01000029.1, read on the forward strand.
TGAGGACCGTCCCTCAGGCCCAGGTCCGCTCCAGCACCGACAGCCAGTTCTTCCAGGCGATCTTCTCGATCAGCTCCTCGCCGTAGCCCGCCTCGCGGAAGGCCTGCAGCAGCGCCGGCAGGCCGGCGACGTCGCCGATGGCGCGCGGCACCATGCAGCCGTCGAAATCCGAGCCGAGCGCCACCCCGTCCTCGCCGAGCCGCGAGATCAGGTGGTCCATGTGCCGCACCATCACCGAAAGCGGCGTGTCGGAGACATTGGCCCCGTCCGGCCGCAGGAAGGCGACGTGGAAGTTGAGCCCGACGACGCCGCCGCTCTCGGCGATGGCGTCGAGCTGCCGGTCGGTCAGGTTGCGCGCCGAGGGGCAGACCGCATGGGCGTTGGAATGGGTGGCGACCAGCGGCCGGTCGGTGAGCGCGGCAACGTCCCAGAAGCCTTTCTCGGTGATATGCGACAGGTCGACCATGATCTTCAGCCGGTTGCAGGCGCGCACCAGTTCCTTGCCCGCTGCCGTCAGCCCCGGCCCCGTGTCGGGGGAGGAGGGGCAGGTCATCGGCACCCCGTCGCCGAAGATGTTCGGCCGGCTCCACACCGGCCCGAGCGAGCGCAGGCCGGCGGCGTGCAGCACCTCCAGCGCGGTCAGCTCGGCATCGATCGCCTCGGCCCCTTCCACATGCAGCACCATGGCGAGCTTTTTCGCCGCCATCGCCGCGCGGATCTCCGCCGCAGTCCGGCAGATCGCCACCTCGCCGGCGCTGTCGCGTTCCAGCCGCAGCGCGCGAGCCAGCAGCCGCAGCGTGAAGGCCAGCGCCTCCGGCTGGGCGACCTCGGCGAAATTCGCCGGATCGTCCGGATCGTAGCGCAGCTTCAGCGCCTCGCCGAGCTGCGAGGGCACATACATGGCGAACAGCCCGCCGGCGAATCGGCCCTTTCGGGCGCGCGGCAGGTCGATATGGTCGCGCGCGGCGCGCTCGAAGAAGGAGCGCTCGCGGGCCGTGCCGGCGCCGAGCTCCAGCTTGAGCAGCGTGTCGTTATGGCCGTCGAAGACGGGGATCTGGCTCATGCGGATGCGGTCCTGGGAGAGGGCGTGCGGGCGGGTGGGCGGGCGGGCGCGAGTGTCGCCGCCCCGCCGCCGCAACGCAAGAGGGGGGGCGTCAGGCGGCGCGCCGCTCCGGGAACAGGCTCGCGAGCCCGTCGGCGCTTGCCGCGCAGATGCCGCGCTCGGTGATCAGGCTGGTGACCAGCCGCGCCGGCGTCACGTCGAAGGCCGGGTTGGCCGCCTCCGTCGTCGGCGGGGTGACGGCGACGGTCTCGACCCGCCCGTCCTGCGTCAGGCCGGTCAGATGCGTCACCTCGCGCCCCGAGCGTTCCTCGATCGGGATCTCGCGCAAGCCGTCGCGGACGGTCCAGTCGATGGTCGAGGAGGGCAGGGCGACATGGAACGGCACGCCGTTGTCATGAGCGGCCAGCGCCTTGAGATACGTGCCGATCTTGTTGCAGACATCGCCCGTCGCCGTGGTGCGGTCGGTGCCGACGATCACCATGTCGACGAGCCCGTGCTGCATCAGGTGGCCGCCGGCATTGTCGACCACCAGCCGGTGCGGCACCCCGTGCCGGCCGAGTTCCCAGGCGGTCAGTCCGGCGCCCTGGTTGCGCGGACGCGTCTCGTCGACCCACACATGCACCGGGATGCCGGCATCGTGCGCCTGGTAGATCGGCGAGGTCGCCGTGCCCCAGTCGACGGTGGCGAGCCACCCGGCATTGCAATGGGTCAGGATGTTGACCGGCTCGCCCCCACCCTTGCCTTGGCGCTTGCGCGCGGCGATCTCGCGGATCAGGGCCAGCCCGTGCCGGCCGATGGCGTGGTTGACCGCGACATCCTCCTCGCAGATCTCGCCGGCCTTCGCCCAGGCGGCGGCCGCGCGCTGGTCTTCGGCCAGCGGCGCCACCCGTGCGGTCACCGCGTCGAGCGCCCAGCGCAGGTTGATCGCCGTCGGCCGGGTCGCGGCCAGCAGGGCGGCGGCCTTTGCCAGTCCCGCATCGGAAGGATCGCGCGCCAGCGCCATGGCGAGGCCATAGGCGGCGGTGGCGCCGATCAGCGGCGCGCCGCGCACCCACATGTCGCGGATCGCCGTGGCGGCGGCGTCCAGCGTCGCCAGTTCCGTGGTGACGAAACCGTGCGGCAGCCGCGTCTGGTCGATGATATGCACCGACCGGCCATGCTCTGCCGGCCAGATGGAGCGGTGGGCAACGCCGTCGATCTTCATGACATCTCCGTACCGATGGGGCCGATCCCTGTCGGGGAGGTAAAGCATGTTTTCGCCGTGTCCACCACCTGCGGGCGAAAAGGCGGCCCAAAAGCGCATGCGAAAAGGGCGGGGTCCTCGCGAACCCCGCCCTTGCAAGTCTTCGCGGCCGAGGCCTCAGGCGGTTTCGGTCAGCACTGCCTCGAAGCCCTCGAACTCCGGCGGCCCGAGATAGAGCGGCTTGTTGTCGCCCGCCCCCTTGTGCGCGTCGCGGAACGCCTGGCTCTTGGTCCAGGCGAGGAAGGCGTCCTTGTCCCGCCAGATCGTGTGCGAGGCATAGAGCGTGTGGTCCTCGCGGTCCGGGCCCTTCAGCAGGTGGAACTCGACGAAGCCGTCCATCTCCGCGAGGCGCCGCTCGCGGTTGCGCCACACTTCCTCGAAGGCGTCCTCGTTGCCGGACTTCACGCGGAAGCGGTTCATGGCAATATACATCAGACAGTGTCTCCCTCTTCTGATCCTGGCCCCTGCGGGGCAAGGTGGACCGCCTTGCGCGTGCCGACAAGGTCCTGCAAGGCCTTGCGGAACGCGGTCTGGCCGGTGCTGCGCAGCGGCACGAACGGCTTGTTGAGCTTCTGGCAGATCTTCTTGGCCCGCAGGCAGGCGTCGTGGCTGACGCAATTCACCGGGCAGAAGACGCAATCGACCGACGGCAGCAGGTGGTCGAGCCGCTGCGGGGCGTCCTCGACGCCGCCGTCATGGTGGACGAAGGTGGTGTTGAACGCCTCGGCGATGCCGCGCAGCCGGTCGCGGTGGCCATGCATGCCGCCGACATAGAGGATCGCCTTGGGCCGTGCGGCCTCGCCCGCCGGCACCGGCGCGTTGTGCGGCATCGCCGCCCTGGCCGCCGCACTTGCCGCCCCACTGGCCGCCCCATTGGCCGTCATGCCTGTCGGCTGCGCCGCCGGGCGCCGCGTCTCGCCGCCGATCTCGCGCAGCCGCTCCTCGGCCTGGCGCGCCCGCACCCGCGCCGATTGCAGCGCCCGCCCGGCCTTGTCGAGCCGCCGGCGCAGCGTCGCCGCCTCCGGCGCGGTCTCGCCGGTCTCCGGCGCCCGTGCCTCCTCCGCCGCCCGTCCGGCCTTGAGCCTTGCCAGCGCCGCGCGCAAGTCGGCGAGCTCCCGGTCGCGCTGGACGAGCGCCTCGCGCAGGCCCGCCTCCACCCGCCGTGCCCGCTCCTCGGCCTCCTGCAGCTGGTCGCGCAGGGTCGCCGCCTCCTCGTTCTTCTGGCGGAACGAGGCGCCGGCCAGGTGCGACCACATATGCACCTCGCCGAAGATCCGCGCGCGCAAGGCGCCCGGCACGTGCTGGTGCGTCATGAAGGCCCAATAGGCCGGGCCGACCTGGCCGCGGTCGCACATGTCGCGCCACAGCGCGTCCAGCTCCGCGGCGCTGCGGGCGCGGCCGACCCGGCGCAGCGCGCCCTCGTAGCGGCCGTCGAGCAGTTTCTGAAAGGCGCGGGTGAAGGCGCAGTCGGTGGTCGACAGGCGCACGAAATGGCCGTGCACGTCGTAGTCGGGCGTGTCGGGGGCAACGTCGATGCCGACCTTGCGGGCGATGCGGCGCAGGTCCGCGACGCTGGCACAGGTGCCGACGATGGAACAGTGGACGCTGTCGCCCTGCTCCCACAGGCAGATGCGCCGGCGTCCGGCCTGGGCATCGCCCCCGGCCTCCTCGCAGGCGAAAGGGGCACGTCCCGAATGGGCGGCGACCGCATCCTCGATCGCCTTTCGCAGCTTGTCATCCCTGGCGCACATGGAGCCGTGCCCCTCCCGAAACAGGTTGAAAACGCTTGGTCACGATTTGGCTTGGTCAAGAGCGTGGCTTGCTGGCCGTCGAGGGAGTGGACGGGGAGCTGGCTGGCGCTTGGATCTCCGTCTGCCATCTCCGGGCACAGCGAGAGGCGAAACGGACATTGCCTTTCCTATAAAACATGAGTATTTCAGTCAAGAATATTCTTGCGAACGGTTCGCAAGTTTAGAGCAATTCCAAACCGCGGACGGAAGAACCGGAGTTTCCGGCCATTTCGCCCAAGGACCAAGCGATCGAAGGAGCAAGTCGATCATGTCCCAGTCTGCGACCCCCGCCCATCAGGTCCAAGCTGCCGCTTATCGCCGGTCGCGCAGCCAGCAGCGCACCCTGACCCTGCCGAAAACGGCGAAGGTCGTCCAGGAACCGTTGGAACTCGACAGCTCCGCCCTGTTCCAGGGCGCCCGCGAGGTCCATATCCGTCACAAGGACATGGTCTACCGCCTCTCGATCACCCGATTCGAGAAGCTGCTGCTGACCAAATAGGCCTCCTGCCGCGAGCCCTCCCCCGCGAGTGCCGCCGGAGCCGGTGCCGGAAGCGTGTCCCGTCGCGCTTCCGGCGCTTGCCTTCCTTGCGCCGATCTGCGAAGGAAGAAGCCGTCGAACGGCAACCCGGCAGGACCAGACGTGAGCCTCGGTGACATTCCGGCCGCCCTTTTCGCGGCACCGACCGACCGGCCGTCCTCGGCCGGCCGCTCCGTGCTGCCCGGCGGGTGCCGCCTTGCCGGCCGGTCCTCCCCATTCCAGGCCCTGCATCAGGGTCCGGCCTGCGGCCGATTTAGGCAGTTGCCGCACTGAGCCGTCTCTGCCGCCGGTCTTCGTCCTGCCGCTGGAAAGCGGCGGAAAGTCTGGTAAAAGACCCCCCGAACTCCCTTCTCACGTGCCGCGCCGGCATGCCGGCCGCGCGCTGCCAGTCACGACGGTGCCATGTCCGAATTGCAATCCCTTGAAACTGCGATCCTCGCGGCCGTCGCCGCCGCGTCGAACGAGGCCGAGCTGGAAGAGGTGCGCATCGCCGCCCTCGGCAAGAAAGGGTCCGTGTCCGAGAAGCTGAAGACCCTCGGCTCCCTGTCGCCGGACGAGCGGCGCGAGATGGGCCCGGCGATCAACGGCCTCAAGACCCGGGTCACCGATGCGCTCGCCGCCCGCCGCGAGCTGCTGCAGGACGCCGCCCTCGACGCGCGCCTCCAGCGCGAGCGCGTCGACGTCACCCTGCCGCTGCGTGCCGCGCCCGCCGAGGCCGGGCGCATCCATCCGGTCAGCCAGGTCATCGACGAACTCACCGCGATCTTCGCCGACATGGGCTTTTCCATCGCCGAAGGTCCGGACATCGAGACCGACCATCTCAACTTCACCCAGCTCAACTTCCCGCCCGACCATCCGGCGCGCGAGATGCACGACACGTTCTTCCTGCCCGAAAAGGCGGACGGCGAGCGCATGCTGCTGCGCACCCACACCTCGCCGGTGCAGATCCGCACGATGATGTCGCAACAGCCGCCGATCCGGGTGATCATCCCGGGCCGCACCTATCGCTGCGACAGCGACCAGACCCACACGCCGATGTTCCACCAGGTCGAGGGTCTGGTGATCGACAAGCAAAGCCATATCGGCCACCTGAAATGGGTGCTGGAGGAGTTCTGCAAGGCCTTCTTCGAGGTCGACGAGGTGCGCATGCGCTTCCGCCCGTCCTACTTCCCCTTCACCGAGCCGTCGATGGAGGTCGATATCGGCTGCGACCGCTCGGGCAACGAGGTGAAGATCGGCGAGGGCAACGACTGGCTGGAGATCCTCGGCTGCGGCATGGTCCATCCCAATGTCATCCGCAATTGCGGCCTCGACCCGGATGTCTACCAGGGCTTCGCCTGGGGCATGGGCATCGACCGTATCGCCATGCTGAAATACGGCATGCCGGACCTGCGCGCCTTCTTCGACGCGGATGTCCGCTGGATCGAGCATTACGGCTTCCGCCCGCTCGACCTGCCGACCCTGTTCGGAGGACTGTCGCGATGAGACCGCGGTCGATGATTGCCCGCCTGCGCGCGGCGCTGCTGCCGCTGCTGGCGCTCGCCGTGCTGGCGGCCGGCCTGCTGCCGCCGGCGCCCGTTGCGGCCCAGCCCGCCTCCTTCGTCGAGGTCTGCGCCGACAAGACCCAGGAGCGCGGCCGGCTGCGCTATTGCGACGCCTATTTCCGCGATGCGCTCGGTCCCCAGGCCGACACGGTTCTCTACCTGCGCGACCGCATCACCACCCTGCGCGCCAGCCAGGAGATGAACGCGGAGAGCAATTACGAGAGCTTCCTGACGGCGGTCGCCATCGTCGCCTTCCTGTCGATCGCCACCATGGTGCTGGTGTCGGCGGAGCGCCGCATCGACGGCATCGCCAAGTGGTCGTCGGTCACCTCGGCCGCCGCCGTGCTGGTGATGGTGGCGATCCTCACCTTCGGCTGGCTCGACAAGTACCGGGCGGAGGATGCGGCGATGCTGGAGCTCGGCCTGTTGCGCGATCAGGTGGAGGTCGAGGCCTCCCATGCCATCGCCAGCGGGCGCGGCCTCGACGAGGCGATGATCCGCCGCTGGACCGACCGGCTGCACGAGATCGGCCTGCGCTTCGCCAAGAATTACGGCGCCGCCTCCATCGTGCCGGACCTCGACCGCTTCACGCCGCAGAACTGACGCAGCCGCGCCGGCGCGCGGAGCCCCGCCGCGCCGGTCCCGTCACGATACCTGAAGAGACACGACCCATGAAGTTCACCCTGTCCTGGCTGAAGGAACATCTGGAGACCGACGCCACTCTCGACGAGATCGTCGAGGCGCTGACCCGCGTCGGCCTGGAGGTCGAGCATGTCGCCAATCCGGCCGACCGCCTGAAGCCCTTCACCATCGCCAGGGTGCTGGAGGCCCGCCAGCACCCCAATGCCGACCGCCTGCGCGTCCTCACCGTCGATGCCGGCGACGGCAAGGAGCCGCTGCAGATCGTCTGCGGCGCGCCCAATGCCCGCACCGGCCTTGTCGGCGTGCTCGCCCGTCCGGGCGACTATGTGCCGGGCATCGACGTCACCCTGTCGGTCGGCAAGATCCGCGATGTCGAAAGCTTCGGCATGATGTGTTCGGAGCGCGAGCTGGAACTGTCGGAGGCCCATGACGGCATCATCGACCTTCCCGAGGATGCGCCGGTCGGCGCCTCCTATGCCGCCTATGTCGGGCTCGACGACCCGGTCATCGAGATCGGCCTGACGCCGAATCGTCCGGACTGCACCGGCGTTTCCGGCATCGCCCGCGATCTTGCCGCCGCCGGCCTCGGCAAGCTGAAGGAGAACCGCCCGGCGCAGGTGCCCGGCACCGGCCCGTGCCCGGTCGCGGTGCGGCTGGAGTTCGGCGACACGCCCTCGCTCTGCCCGGCCTTCGCCCTGCGCCTGGTGCGCGGCGTGAACAACGGCCCCTCGCCGGAGTGGATGCAGAAGCGGCTGCGCGCCATCGGCCTGCGCCCGATCAATGCGCTGGTCGACATCACCAATTACATCACCTTCGACCGCGGCCGGCCGCTGCATGTCTTCGACGCGGCCAAGGTCAAGGGCGATCTCGTCGTCCGCCGCGGCCGCGCGGGCGAGGAGCTGCTGGCGCTGGACGGGCGCACCTATCAGGTGGACGACAGCGTCTGCGTCATCGCCGACGACAACGGCCTGGAATCGCTCGCCGGCATCATGGGCGGCGAGCTGTCCGGCTGCACCGAGGACACCACCGACGTGCTGATCGAATCGGCCCTGTGGGACGAGACCAACCTCGCCCGCACCGGCCGCCGGCTCGGCATCAATTCCGATGCCCGCTACCGCTTCGAGCGCGGCGTCGATCCGGCCTTCTGCCTGCCGGGGCTGGAACTCGCCACCCGCATGGTCATGGACCTGTGCGGCGGCACGCCGAGCCAGGTGACGCTTGCCGGCCATGTGCCGGAGACCGACCGCACCATCGAGTTCCCTTTCGCCGAGGTCAAGCGCCTGTCGGGCCTCAAGCTCTCCGACGCGGAGATCAAGGGCGTGCTCACCCGTCTCGGCTTCTGGGTCACCGGCAGCGGCGAGGGCGTGCGCGTCGCCCCGCCGTCCTGGCGTCCGGACATTCACGGCAAGGCGGACCTGGTCGAGGAGGTCGTGCGCATCGTCGGCCTCGATTCGGTCGCCTCGACGCCGCTGCCGCGCGGCGCCACCGTCACCGGCCAGGTGCTCACCCCGGCGCAGGTCCGCCGCTCGCAGGCGCGCCGGGCGCTCGCCGTGCGCGGCATGAAGGAAGCCGTCACCTGGTCCTTCATCCCGCAGGACCAGGCCGAGGCCTTCGGCGGCGGTTCGCCGGCCCTGCGCCTTGCCAACCCGATCTCCGCCGACATGTCGGACATGCGCCCGAGCCTGGTGCCGGGCCTTGCCACGGCGGCGCAGCGCAATGCCGATCGCGGCTATCCGGATGTCGCCCTGTTCGAGGTCGGCCAGGTCTTTGCCGACGACACGCCGCAGGGCCAGTCGATGGTCGCCGCCGGCCTGCGCCGCGGCACGGCGGTGATGACCGGCGCCGATCGCCACTGGGCCGGCAATGCGCCTGAGGTCGGCGTCTTCGATGCCCGCGCCGATGCGGAAGCCGCGCTCGCCGCCATCGGCGTGTCGGTCGACAAGCTGATGATCTTCTCCGAAAGCGCGCCCTGGCTGCATCCGGGCCGCTGCGGCGAATTGCGTCTCGGCCCCAAGACGGTCCTCGCCCGCTTCGGCGAGCTGCATCCGCGCATCGCCAGGGCGCTCGATCTCGACGGCCGGCTCGCCGTCTTCGAGGTCTATCTCGACGCGGTGCCGCTGCCCAAGGGCAGGGCCGGCCGCTCCAAGGGCGCCTTCGCCGCCTCGGACCTGATGCCGGTGCGCCGCGACTTCGCCTTCGTCGTCGAGGAGGCGGTGACCGCCGACCGGCTGATCAAGGCCGCGCGCGGCGCCGAGAAGACCTTGATCAGCGACGTCACGCTGTTCGACGTCTATCGCGGCGCCGGCATCGCGCAAGGGCACAAGTCGATGGCCATCGACGTGACGCTGCAGCCGCGCGAGCGCACCTTGACCGAGGAGGAGATCGACGCGGTCGGCGCCAAGATCCGCGCCGCGGTGGAAAAGGCGACCGGCGGCACCTTGCGCACTTGATCGGGGCGCCCGAACCGGGCACCTGCCGCTGACGGGACTTGCGCCGCGCGCCCTTGCCCCCCATCCTTCGGGCCAGGGGCGACGCGCGGCGCGGCCTGTCGTTGCGAGGGGCTGCTCGCGCGAGGGACCGGGACGTGCAACAGGAGAGGGTCATGCGATGAAGCCGGCGCAAGCCGTGCCTCCCGCCCTTGGCCAGGGCCTTGCCTTCGGGCGCACCACGCTGGGCGATCCCTCGCTTGCCAGCGAGGATGACCGCAGGCGTGTGCTGGAGCTGATCCTGCGCATGGATCCGGTGGTGATGCGGGTGCTGCGGATCGCCCGCGGCCTTGCCCTGCCGGACTGGCGCCTTGCCAGCGGCGCCATCTACCAGACCGTCTGGAACGCGCTGACCGGCCGCCCCGCCGGCCATGGCATCCGCGATTTCGACCTGGTCTATTTCGACGGGGATACCAGCTACGAGGCCGAGGACCGGGTGATCACCCGCGCCCGCCCGCGCTTTTCCGGCCTGCCGGCGCCGGTGGAGATCCGCAACCAGGCGCGCGTGCCCCTCTGGTTCCGGCAAAAGCACGGCATCGACTATCCGCCGCTCGCCTGCACCGACGAGGCGCTCCTCAACTATGCCGCGCGCACCCATGCCGTTGCCGTGCGGCTGGAGGCGGACGGCCGCCTGTCGCTCGCCGCGCCCTTCGGTCTTGCCGATATCTTCGCCATGCGGCTGGTGCCCAATCCGGCGCTCGACAATTCGGCGGCCTATCTGGACAAGGCGCTGCGGATGAAGGCCGCCTGGCCGGAACTGGAGATCCTGCCCTGGCCGTCGGACCGGGCGCCGCGCGCCGCGCCGCGTGTCGACGAGCCCACTCCCGAGCCGGCGAACGAGGACGATCCGGGCGAGGCCTCGCCCGCCGCCTCGCCTCCTGCCACCCCCTCGCATCGCCCCTCGCACACGCTCTCGCACCGGGAAGAGCTGCTGCGGCAGAGCCCGTTCCGCCGCCATCTGCCGGGCGACCGCTATGCCCGCCTCGTTGGCGGCGACCTCGGGGCGCGGCCGGGCGCGCCTGCCGGCGAGCATGATGAAGGGCACGGCGAAGAGAGCGGCACCGCGGCGGATCAGCCGGCGGCGAGCGTTGCCCGCGACTGGATCCGCGTCTCGACCAGCCCGCGCAGCGAATTCCCCAGATAAATCTTGTCCGCGCTGGCGAGGTCTTCTGGCCGCAGGTCCGCCTCCACCGCGCGTCCGCTGTCGAGCAGCGCGGCCCGCAGCGTGCCCGGCAGCAGCCCGTGCCGCAGCGCCGGGGTCAGCAGCCGGCCGCCGCGCGCGAGGAAGAGGTTGGTGAAGCTGCCTTCCGTCAGATAGCCCCCGTCATTGGCGAAGATCACCTCGTCGCAGCCGGTCGAAGCGGACAGCCGCGCCCGCGTGCCGTCATAGATCTCGCGCCGCGTCGTCTTGTGCCACAGCAGCGGATCGCCGGCCGCCATCGTCACATCGGCGAGGACCGCCGTCCACTGCTTCACCGCCGGCGGCAGCTCCCGGTCCTCCAGCGCCAGCTTGCCGTCGCCGGCCAGTTCCAGCCGCACCCGGCGAGGACCTTCGAAAGCCGCCGCCCGCCGCGCCAGCAGCGCCCGCGCCGCCTCCTTGTCGAGCGGAAAACCGAGCCGCGCCGCACTGTTGGTAAGCCGGCTAATATGCCGCTCCAGCAGCAGGTATCCGGCCAGCGGCCCCCCCGTCTCCGGCGGATGCCAGGCCATCGTCTCGAACAGCGCGAAGTCCGGCGCCTCGCGCTCCAGGAAGGCGAGCTTCAGCCGGCACTCGTCATATTCCGGCGTGCTGGCGGAATCGAACACCAGCCCCGATCCCGCGCCGACCTCGAACCGGCCGTCCGCCTCCACCACCAGCGTGCGGATCGCCACGTTGAAGCGGAAGTCGCCGGAGGGCTCCAGATGGCCGATGCCGCCGGTATAGATGCCGCGCGGCCCGCTCTCCAGCCGATGGATGATCTGCATCGCCGAAAGCTTCGGCGCCCCGGTGATCGAGCCGCAGGGAAACAGCTCGCGCATACAGGCGGCAAAGCCGGTCCCGGCCGGCACCTTTCCCTCCACCGTCGAGGTCATCTGGAACAGCGTCGAATAAGGCTCGACCTCGAAGAGGCGCGGCACCTTGACGCTGCCCGTTTGCGCGATGCGCGACAGGTCGTTGCGCATCAGGTCGACGATCATCACGTTCTCGGCTTGCGATTTCGGGTCGCCGGCAAGCGCCCGCGCGATGCGCCGGTCCTCCTCGTCCGTCCGCCCGCGCGGTGCGGTGCCCTTCATCGGCCGGCTCGTCACCCGCGTGCCGCGTCGCTCCAGGAACAGCTCCGGCGACAGCGACAGCACGGTGCGGCTCTCCGTTCTCAGGAACGCCGCATGGCCGACCGGCTGCGACAGCAGCAGCCGGGCGAACAGCCGAGCCGGGTCGCCGGTGATCCGCCCGCGCGCCCGCATCGTCAGGTTGGCCTGGTAGATGTCGCCCCTGGCAAGATGATCGCGCACGGCGGCGAAGGCCGCATCGTAGTCTTCGCGGCTCAGTTCGAACCCGTCGACCCGAGCATCCGTCCCGCCGCATCCCGCTTGCGCGATGTCGCCGGCGCCGATTCGCGCCAGCGCCTCGCTCATCGTCAGCCTCTCGGCCTCCTCATAGACGCCGAAGCGCAGCAAGGGCAGCGCCGGGTCGTTCGGCGCAAGCCCCCGCAGCTTGTCCTCGAAGGCGAAGCCCGCCTCATAGGCGATGAAACCGGCGACATGAAAGCCCGCGCGCGCCGCTGCCTCGGCCTCGGCGAGCGCCGCTTCGACGCCGCCGACCTCATGGCAGGCGATGATCCGCCGCGGCCGGGCGAACAGCAGCGCCGTTGCCGCTCCCGCGTCGAAAAGCGCCAGCATGTCGGCGGGTGCCTGGGGGGCTGCTGCCCGTCCCGTGTCGCCGCTCTCGTCCATCTGCTGCCGGTCTCGTCCTGCTCGCCCGTCCCCGCCGGCCGTCTTAAGTCAGTTGCCCTGCGTTGCATAGCCGCGCGCGCGACATGGGCCCGTCCGTTTTCGCCCCCGTCGCCATGTCCACGGTTTTCGTGCAACCTGCAAGGCGCTACAGACGTTTGCAAGGCACGAGCGGAGCACTGCATGACCGGCGACCAGATCGCGATCCTTGCCATTCTCGCCCTGGCGATGGCCGCCTTCCTGTCCGGGCGCCTGCGCCACGACATCGTGGCGATGGGTGCGCTGATCGCCTGTGTCGTCGCCGGTCTGGTGCCCTCGCAGGAGGCGTTTGCCGGCTTCGGCCATCCGGCGGTGATCACGGTTGCCTGCGTGCTGGTGCTGAGCCGCGCGCTGCAGACCTCCGGCGCCGTCGATGTCCTGGCCCGCACGGTGCTGCCGGCGCGGGCCGGGCGCACCGTCAGCCTCGCCGCGCTGGTCGGCCTTGGCGCGGCGCTCTCCGGCTTCATGAACAATGTCGGCGCCATGGCGCTGTTGATGCCGGTGGCGCTGCAGCTTGCCCGCCGCCTCGACATGACGCCGGGCCGCATGCTGATGCCGCTCGCCTTCGGCACGATCCTCGGCGGCATGACGACGCTGATCGGCACCCCGCCGAACCTCATCGTCTCCGGCTTTCGCGTCTCCAATTCCGGCAGCGGCTTTTCCATGTTCGACTTCGCGCCGGTCGGCGTCGCCGTGGCGCTGGCCGGCATTGCCTTCGTCGTCACCATCGGCTGGCGGCTGGTGCCGGTTACCCGCGCCGCCGCCGGCGAGGCCTTCGAGGTCGGCTCCTATCTCACCGAGGTGCGGGTGGTCGACAAGGGCAAGGCCGACGGCATGACCCTGCACGAGATCGAGGCGGAGCTCGACAAGGCCGATGCCCAGGTCGTCGGTCTGGTGCGCGGCGGCCTGCGCATCAGCGCCCCGCGCGGCAACCGCCGGGTCCAGGGCGGCGACGTCCTGGTGCTGGAGGCCGATGTCGAGGGCATCGCCGAAGCGCTCTCCAAGCTCGACCTGAAGCTGGAGGAGCAGGTCAAGGCGCAGGACGAGGAGCGCGAGGAAAAGGAGCGCGCCCGCGAGCTGCAGGCCCGCCGCGCCGAAGACGAGGTGCGCCGCCGCGAGATCGACGAGGCCGCCGCCCTTGGCGACGTGGCGCTGGCGCCTCAGCCGCAGCCCCAGCCCCGGCCGGAGCCGGCGGCCGGCGGCAAGGGGCAGGGCGCCTCCTCCCGGTCCGGCGAGGCGGAGCGGGGCGAGGTTCGCCGCGACGGGGAGGCGGACGAGGTGGTGCTGCGTGAGCTGGTGGTGCGGCCGGAATCGCAGCTTGTCGGCCGTTCGGCGCGCGATCTCGCCCTGCGCAGCCGCTACGGGCTGAACCTGCTCGGCGTTTCGCGCGACGGCCGCCGCGAGACCACGCGGCTGCGCACCCTGAGATTGCAGTCGGGCGATCTGCTGTTGATGCAGGGGCCGGCCGAGGTGCTGACCGTCTTCGCCTCGGAAATGGGTTGCGTGCCGCTGGCCGAGCGCGACTTGCGCATTCCCGACAAGCGCCTCGCCCTGCTGTCGGCGGTGATCCTGGCGCTGTCGATCCTGGTCGCGGCGGTCGGCCTGCTGCCGGCCTCCGTCGCCTTCGCCGCCGGCGTGCTCGCCTCCATGGTGCTGAAGACCATGCCGCTGCGCGCCGTCTACACCGCCATCGACTGGCCGGTGGTGGTGCTGCTCGCCGCGCTCATTCCCGTTGCCGGCGCCCTGGAGGCGACCGGCACGGCCGGGCTCATCGCCTCCTTTCTGGTCGGCAGCGTCGCCCAGGGCCATCCGGTCGCCGCGCTGGCCATGGTGCTGGTCGTCACCATGTTCCTGTCGGACGTGATGAACAACGCGGCGACCGCCGCCGTCATGTGCCCGATCGCCATCGGCATCGCCCTGGCGCTCGGGGTCAGCGCCGATGCCTTCCTGATGGCGGTGGCGATCGGCGCCTCCTGCGCCTTCCTCACCCCCATCGGCCACCAGAACAACACGCTGATCCTGGGTCCCGGCGGCTTCGGCTTCGGCGACTACTGGCGCCTCGGCCTGCCGCTGGAACTGCTGGTGATGGCCGTCGCCATGCCCCTGCTGCTGCTCGTCTGGCCGCTGTAGCAGCCGGCGAGGAGGGCTCCGGCCATCCGCCCGCCTCAGGCCGGCGGCGGCAGGATGGTCATGCCGGTCGCGCCGGCCACCTGCATCACCTTCGCCACGTCCGGCGGCCCGTCCATCGGCGCCGGCGCGCGCGTCTCGTCGGCGACCGGCCGGCCCAGTTCGGTGAAGAAGCGCTCGTGCATGTGGCCCGGCGCGTTGAGGATCAGCACCCGTGCCGGCGCGTCTCCCCTTGCGGCGAAGGCATGCACAGCCCCGTCGGGAATCGCCACATGGCTGCCCGGCCCGGCGATCCGCGTTTCGCCCGCGACCATGAACTCGATCTCGCCCTCCAGCACGTAGAAGGCCTCGGTCTCGCCGGCATGGTGGTTGGGCGGCGCGCCGAGCCCCGGCGGCACCACCGCCTCGACAAGACAGAACTTGCCCATCGTCTCGCCGGGAAAGGCATGGAATTTCATCAGGATGCCGAGCGTTTCATAGGTTCTGGCGCGACTGTCTGCCACGGTCTGTCTCCACTTGTGAGAAGGAAGCGATGCCCTTATGATACACAAGTCTTTTTATGAGACAAGTGTCTTATTATGAGGAAGGCATGACGGCGACCCGCGAACGCATCTCCCAGAAGTCCCGCACCCGCGAGGCGATCCTGGCCGGCGCCCGTGCGCTCATCGAGCGCGGCGAGCCGGTGACGGTGACGGCCGCCGCCGCCGAGAGCGGCATCTCCAAGGCGACGGCCTATCGCTATTTCTCCGATCCGGCGGTGCTGGCGGCGGAGGCGGGCCTTGCGGTGGAGGTGCGCGACTATGCCGAGATCGTGCAAGGCTGCGACACGCCGCGCGCGAAGGTGCTGGCCGTCAGCCTCTACATGTTCGATCTGGCGCTGGCGCATGAGCCGGCCTTTCGCCAGTTCCTGGCGCGCAGTCTCGACTGCTGGCTGGCGGAAGGCGGCACCAAGGCGCCGCTGCGGGGCGCGCGCCGCGTTGCCATGTTCGAGGCGGCCCTTGCCGGGCACCGCCCGGCCCTGCCGGCGGATCGGCTCGCCCTTTTGGTCGGCGCCCTGTCGGCGGCCACCGGCACCGAGGCGATGATCGCGCTCACCGATGTCGCCCGCCTGTCGCCGGACATGGCCCGTCAGGCCCTGCGCGAAATGACCGAGGCGATTCTCGACCGGTTCCTCGGCGCGTGAGAGGGCCGCGCGCGCGCCTCAGATCTTCTGCGCCACCACGAAGCGCGCCTTGTGCGAGGCCGGCAGCAGGTCCGCCTCCACGATGCGGAAGCCGGCGTCTACGATCGTCCGGTCCAGTTCGGCGATGCTGAGAAAGCCGACATGCGGCGCCTTGCCGACAAGCTGCATCGCCGTGACCAGCGGGCGGATGTACCAGCCCCAGTTCTTCAGGCAGACCGTCTTGGAGATCAGCAGCCCGCCCGGCTTCAGCTTCTCGCGCAGCGCGGCGAGCGTGCCCGGCAGGTCCTCCAGCAGATGCAGCAGGTTGAAGGCCAGCACCGCGTCGAAGGGCGGCGCGCCGGCGGCGAGTTCCGCCCGTCCGGCCTCGCTCGCCGCCGTCTTCTGGAAGTCGACCGTCTCGACACCGGCCGCCGCGGCCCGCTCGCGGGCGATCGCGATCATTTCGCCCGAGATGTCGGTGCCGAGATAGCGGCCCGCATGTCCGGCCAGCCGCAAGGCCGTCGTGCCGGTGCCGCAGCCGATCTCCAGCACCCGGTCCTGCGGCGTCAGATGCGCCGCCGTCGCCTCCAGCGTCCGCTGGTAGGCGGCCTCGTTCCGGATCGGGCTGGCGGCGTATTTGCGCGCCGCCTTGTCCCAGAAGTCGTCCTGCCTGCGCATGTCATCCGGCTCCGCTGTCGGTTTCGCTCGCGTCTCTGGCTTAGCGTGGCGGCGAACCAAATGAAATTGCATAAAAATGCAGTCTCGTTATACGTTTTTGCATGAATTTCCGTCCCCCCTTCGACTGGAACCGCCTGCGCGCCTTTCTCGTCACCGCCGAGGAGGGCTCGCTCTCGGCCGCCGCCCGCATCCTCAAGCTGACCCAGCCGACGCTCGGCCGCCAGGTCGCGGCGCTGGAAGCCGAACTTGGCGTCATCCTGTTCGAGCGGGTCGGCCGCTCCCTCAGCCTCACCCGCTCGGGGCTGGAACTGCTGGAGCATGCCCGCGCCATGGGCGAGGCGGCGAACCGCGTCTCGCTGGCCGCCTCCGGCCGGGTCGAGGCGGTCGAGGGCGAGGTCTCGATCGCCGCCAGCGACGTCACCGCCGCCTTCCTGCTGCCGCCGATGCTGGCGCGGCTGCGCGCGGCGGCGCCCGGCATCTCGGTCAACGTCGTTGCCTCCAACAGTCTGAGCGACCTGCTGCGCCGCGAGGCCGACATTGCCATCCGTCATGTCGAGCCGCAGGACGGCGATCTGGTCGTCCGGCGGATGCCCGACATGCTGGCCCGGATCTATGCCTCGCGCGATCTCATCGCCCGGCAGGGCGGGCACCCGCGCGATGCCGCCGCCCTGTCGGCCTGGCCCTTCATCGGCTTCGAGCGCTCCGAACGGTTCCGCCTGGCGCTGAACACGGAAGGCCTGTCGCTGACCCAGGGCAGCTTCCCCATCGTCAGCGAGAACGGCGTCGTCGCCTGGCACTATGTCCGGGCCGGGCTCGGCGTCGGCGTCATGGTCGAGGCGGTCGCCCGCCAGGCGCCGGAGGTCGAGTGCGTTCTGCCGGACATGCCGCCCTTTGTCGTCCCGGTCTTCCTGGTCACCCATCGCGAGCTGCACACCAGCCGGCGCATCAGGATCGTCTTCGACCTTATCACGGGCCTGCTGGCCGGGGATTAAATGACGAGCGGACGGGGATAGCGCCGAAGACAGGGCCGAAGACAGGGCCGAAGACAGGAGCGGGCGAGGGGGCTTGCCTCGGGAGGCTGGTCCGGGGCCGGCGTGAGCTCCCGCCTCGCGCACGTGTCCCCGCCGCTATCCCCGTCCTGTCCCCGCTGGGCCTCCGCGCCGCGGTTTGGCGATTTTGCGACGATTGAGACGCGAAAAGCCGATTTCGAGACGGAATTTTGCAAAATCCGTCTCGAAATTTCTCAAAATCCGACAAGCGGTCGCCGGCACGCAAAAGGCGCGCTCCTTGCGGGGCGCGCCTTCCGTTTGTCTGTCGATCCCGCGAGGGCGGATCGGGCTCTCGCGCCTCAGGCGGCGAGGGCGCCCTTTGCCTGCTCGGTCAAGAGCTTGAACGCATCCGGCTCGCGGATGGCGATGTCGGAGAGGACCTTGCGGTCGATCTCGATGCCGGCCTTGTTGAGGCCGTCGATGAAGCGCCCGTAGGTCAGGCCGTGCTCACGGACAGCGGCGTTGATGCGCTGGATCCAGAGCGAACGGAAGTTCCGCTTGCGAACCTTGCGGTCGCGATAGGCGTACTGGCCGGCCTTCTCGACCGCCTGCTTGGCAACGCGGATCGTGTTCTTGCGACGACCGTAGTAGCCCTTGGCGGCCTTGAGGACCTTCTTGTGCTTGGCGTGGGCGGTAACGCCCCTTTTGACACGCGACATGGGGTGTAACTCCTTGAAAAGTCTAGAACGTCGTCAGGTTCAGCCGTAGGGCAGGAACTTCTTGACGATACGGGCATCGGGCTCGGCCAGAGTGGTCGTGCCGCGTGCGTTGCGGATGAACTTGGCGGAACGCTTGATCATCCCGTGACGCTTGCCCGCCTGAGCGGTCTTGACCTTGCCGGTCGCGGTCAGTTTGAAGCGCTTCTTGGCGCCGGACTTCGTCTTCAGCTTGGGCATTTTGCATCCTTTCTTGGCCCGGCGGGGCTGAACCGCCGGCTTTTGTTGGAAGCCGTTTGTGAGCCGCCACGGCATGCCCTTTTGTCGCGGATGTCGGCCGAAACACGGCCGGTCCCGCGAAGCCGGGCGGCTCGGGACAGGGGCTTATAGGCAAAGCCGGGGCGAAACGCAAGCGCTCCGGCGGACTTGCCGGACCTCGTGCCGCCCGTTTGCGGCCCGTTCGCCGGCCCTTGCCGTGAAACTGCGAAACCCGGCCCTTTTTAAGGCCGGGTTCCGCGAAAAACCGCCGCGTGCCGCGGCCGTGTCGGGTGGCAGGCGTCAGCGCGCGATCGGCGCCAGCACCATCACCATCTGGCGGCCTTCCAGCCGCGGGTGGGATTCGACCTTGGCGAACTCGGCCGTCTCGTCCCGCACCTTGTTGAGCAGCGCGACGCCCAGGTCCTGATGCGCCATTTCGCGTCCGCGGAACCGCAGGGTGACCTTGACCTTGTCGCCCTCGTCGAAGAAACGCTTCATGTTCCGCATCTTCACCTCATAATCATGGGTGTCGATGTTCGGACGCATCTTGATTTCCTTGACCTCGACGATCTTCTGGTTCTTGCGCGCCTCTGCCGCCTTCTTCTGGCTCAGATACTTGTACTTGCCATAGTCAAGGATCTTGCAGACGGGCGGCGAAGAGTTCGGAGAAATCTCGACAAGATCCAGACCGGCCTCTTCGGCCATCCTCAAGGCGTCTTCCGTGGGCGTGACACCGAGGTTCTGTCCGTCCTGGTCGATGAGCTGGACTTCCCGAACGCGGATCTCTTGGTTTGTGCGCGGGCCTTCCTTGGTCGGCGGCGGGGCGCGGTATGGACGGCGAATGGTCGCAATCTCCTCTAACGTTTCAACGACTTGGCGAAGCCGGCGCGCGGCCGGCGGTTTTGCCCTGCAACGACAAATACCCCGAACGCCGGGCGCCGGGGAAAACTTGGCACGCCGCAGGGCGCCATGCCAAGAAAATCAAGCGAAACCGGCGCGGAGTCAACCGCTTTCGCTTCGCCGGCTGGCCGCCGCGCCGGGATCGTCCGGGGACAAGCCGGCGCCGAGCAGCCGTTCGTAGACGGCGAGCGTTGCCCCGCACATCGCCTCGACCGTGAAGTCGCGGCGCACATGGGCGCGCGCCCGTGCGGCCAGCGCCGCGCGGTTCTGCGGCGCGAGCGCCAGCATCTCGGAAAGCGTCCGGGCCAGCGCTGCGGCATCGTTCGCCGGCACGCGCCAGCCGGTGCGCTGGTCCTCCGCGACATCGGGCGGCGCCAGCACCGTCTCGGGCACGGCGCCAAGGTTGGTCGCGACCACCGGCACGCCGGCGGCCTGCGCCTCGACGGCGGCCCGGCCAAAGGCTTCCGGCTCGATCGAGGCAACGACCGCGACATCGGCAAGGGCGAGGGCTGCGGCGACATCGGCGCAGTGGCCGACCAGCCGCACCCGGTTCCCGAGGCCGGCATTGGCGATTCGCCAGTTCAGCTCCGCCACATAGGCCTCGCGCCCCTGCGGGTCGCCGGCCAGGATCGCCGTCCAGCCGGCCGGCGCCTCGCCCGAGGCGGCAAGGCGCACCAGCGCGTCGATCAGCACCGCCTGGCCCTTCCAGGGGGTCAGGCGGGCAAGGTTGAGGATCACCCGCTCGCCGGCCTGAAGGCCCCAGGCATCGGCCAGCGCCTGCCGGCGCTCGGGCGAAACGGACGCCGCATCGAGCGCGGCAAGGTCGGAGCCGCGATGGATGACGGTGAGGCGGTCTGTCGCGAAAGGGTGCCGCTCGGCGATCAGCGCGGCCGTGTAGCGGGAATTGGCGATCACCGCATCGCCCCGCGCCATCACCGAATTGTAGAGCCCCTTCAAGGCGTTGGTCTGGTTGTAGATGCCGTGATAGGTGGTGACGAAGGCAAGATCCAGCCGCCGTGCGGCGATCAGTGCCGACCAGGCCGGCGCGCGCGAGCGGGCATGGATCAGATCGACCCCCTCCGCCCGCGCAAGGCGCGTCAGCGTGCCGGCATTGCGCCAGATCGCAATCGGCGACTTTCGTCCCACCGGCAGCGTCACATGCTCGCCGCCGGCCGCCTCAAGCTCCGCCACCAGCCGGCCGCCGCGGCTTGCGACGATCGCCCGGTGACCGGCCGCCACCAGCGCCCGCGCCACGTCGACCGTCGTGCGCTCGGCGCCGCCCGTGTCGAGGTCCGGGATGACTTGCAGCACGGTTCGGCGGGTCACGGCGGCTCCTGTCGGATGGGGCAAGCGAAGGCCCGGCGCGGAGTTTTCTGGCGCGGACTTTTCAAGGCTTGCGACCTGTGCCACATCGGGCGGCAATCAGGCAAGAGAGCGAGGCAGACGGAGGCAGCGATGGACGGAGAGGCTCAGGATCAGGTGCGCCATATCGAGGTCGGCGCCGACAGGCGGCGGATCGCCGTGCTGCGCGAGGAGGGCGCGCCGGGGCGCTGCGGCGTGCTGTGGCTGTCCGGCTTCAAGTCCGACATGGCCGGCACCAAGGCCGAGGAACTGGCCACCTGGGCGCGCGCCACCGGCCGCGCCATCACCCGCCTCGACTATTCCGGCCACGGCCTCTCGGGCGGCGCGTTCGAGGACGGCACCATCTCGCGCTGGGCCGAGGAGGCGCGGGCGGTGCACGAGGCCTTCTGCCGCGAGCCGACCATCGTCGTCGGCTCGTCGATGGGCGGCTGGATCGCGCTGCTGCTGGCCCGCGCGCTTGCCGCCCGGCCGGTGGCGGCCGCGCCGCTCGCCGGCATGGTGCTGATCGCCCCGGCGCCGGACTTCACCGAAGAGCTGATGTGGAAGCACGAGTTCACCGACGAGATCCGCGAGACGATCCTGCGCCAGGGCCGTTTCGAGCGCCCGTCGGAATATGACGACAGCCCCTATGTGATCACCCGGGCGCTGATCGAGGACGGCCGCGACAACCTGCTGCTCGGCGGCCTGATCGAGACCGGCTGCCCGGTCACCATCCTGCAGGGCCAGCGCGACGATGCCGTGCCCTGGCGCCACGCGCTGCGGCTGACCGAGTGCCTGGCGCTGGACGATGTGGTGCTGACCCTGATCAAGGACGGCGACCACCGGCTGTCGCGGCCGCGGGACATCGAGCGGCTGATCGCCGCCGTCGAGGTTCGCGCCGCCGAGGCCGAGGCGAAGGCCGGCTGATCCGTCGCACCCGCCTCCCTCCGCCTGCCTGCTCTTTCTGCAGCTCGGGTCATCGGTTTGTCGTATTTCGCGCAAAGGCTTGGCGCGGCATGATCGGCATTCGTCGACCGGTTCGGCGGGCGATACGGGGCAGCGAGCGGAGGCAAGCAATCCATGGCGGCAGCACGCAGGCGTTTCATCCTGGCGATCGACGGAGGCGGCATTCGCGGGCTGATTCCGCTGCGGATCCTGGAATCGCTGGAGGCGCGGCTGCGCATGCGCGGCAAGGGCAAGCCGCTGCACCGCTATGTCGACATGATCGGCGGCAGCTCCATCGGCGGGCTGATCGCCGCCGGCCTTGCCGCCCCGCGCCCCGACGACACCGGCGGCGCTCCGGCGGCCGGCATTTCCGAGCTGCGCCGCTTCTTCGAGGTGGAGGCGCGCGA
Organism: Stappia sp. TSB10P1A; assembly: GCF_900185725.1. GTDB lineage: Bacteria > Pseudomonadota > Alphaproteobacteria > Rhizobiales > Stappiaceae > Stappia. The sequence continues at coordinate 498,674 of NZ_FYAU01000029.1, forward strand.
GGTGTTCCGCCGCAAGAGCCTGTTCGAGCGGTTCGTCGCCAACCCGCGCGCGCTTCTCGACGAGCGCTACGACGAACGGCCGCTGGAGCGCATGCTCAAGGACCAGCTCGGCTGGACCTCGCTGCAATCGGCGCTGACCCGCGTCGTCTTGACCGCCTATGACATCGGCCGCCGCGAGGCGGTGTTCATGACCAACGGCCGCCAGAGCGACGGCAGCCGGCCGGACGACTATTATTTCTGGCAGGCGGTGCGGGCGACGACGGCCGCGCCGGTCTATTTCGAGCCGATGCGCGCGGAGAACCTGACCAAGGGCGACGAGCGGGTGCTGATCGACGGCGGCGTCGTCATGAACAACCCGACCCTGGCGGTCTGGCTGGAGGCGATGAAGCTCGACTGGGAGCCGGGCGGGATCACCATCCTGTCGCTCGGCACCGGCGCCGACAGGCACCGGTCCTGGAGCTTCCGCGAGGCGGCGTCCTGGGGCCCGCTTGGCTGGCTGCTGCCGGCCAATGGCGTGCCGCTGCTGTCGATTCTCGCGCATGGCCAGTCGACCACCGCCGCCTATCAGGCCGAGCGGCTGCTGCCGGCCGCCGGCATCGGCGAGATCGTGCGCCTCGACGGCGAACTGCCGGAGGGCGCGGAGGCGATCGACAACACCCGCCCCGGCAACATCATCGAGCTGAACGGCGTCGCCGACCGCATCATCCGCGACAACACGCTGCTGCTCGACCGGCTGGCGGAGGAGATGAGCGAGCGCGAGGACTGACCCGCGCGCCGCTTCGGTGCGGTATGGTTAACCAGGTGTAAACGCTCCGGCGCGACACTGGTCGTGACCGTCGGTGCGCTGTGCCGGCGGGCAGGGCCAGCGCGGAACGAAAGGAGCCGGCCATGACGCGCATGCATGCAGCAGCCATTGCCAGCCGGGGTCGACTGGTGCGCCTGTCGGGCCTGCCGGGCCTGCCGGGTCTGTTGTCGGGCCTGTCGCGCCTGCCGCTGCTGGCCGGCGCCCTGGCGGCGCTCGCCGCCGTGTCGGCCGCCCATGCGACGCCGCTGCCGCGCGAGAAGCCGGCCGCCGCCGCGCCCCTGCAGCTTGCCGCCGCGCCCTCCGGCCTGCCGGCATCGGCGGTGCGGCCCGGCGCCGTCGCCAAGGATCTTTTCGGCGCGGTGCGCGCGCCGGCCCCGCTCGCCGCCCGCGCCATCGGCTCCTATGCCAAGGGCTGTCTCGCCGGCGCCACGGCGCTTGCCGTCGACGGGCCGACCTGGCAGGTCATGCGCCTGTCGCGCAACCGCAACTGGGGCCATCCGCACCTGGTCGCCATGCTGCAGCGGCTGGCCGGCGACGCCCCGGCGCTCGGCTGGAGCGGCCTGCTCGTCGGCGATCTTGCCCAGCCGCGCGGCGGGCCGATGACCTCCGGCCATTCGAGCCACCAGATCGGCCTCGACGCCGATATCTGGCTGACGCCGATGCCCGGCCGCACCCTGTCGCGCGAGGAGCGCGAGACGATGACGGCGATCTCGATGCTGAAGGGGCCGTCCGAACTGCCGGGCGCCGATCGCGGCGTCGATCCGGCGAAATGGACCGACAGCCATGCGCGGCTGATCCGCCGCGCGGCGCAGGATCCGCAGGTCTCCCGCATCTTCGTCCATCCGGGCATCAAGCAGGCGCTGTGCCGCTTCGAGACCGGCGAGCGCGGCTGGCTGCGCAAGGTCCGGCCCTGGTGGGGCCACCACTACCACTTCCATGTGCGGATCGCCTGTCCGGCAGGAAGCATCGGCTGCAAGGATCAGGACGCGCCGCCGCCGGGCGACGGCTGCGGCGCCGAACTGGTCTCCTGGCTGTCCGACGAGCCCTGGGTGCCGAAGAAGCCGAAAAAGACCGACAAGCCCGCGGCCCCGGTGCAGAAGAAGCACATGACCCTGTCGGCCCTGCCCGAGGCCTGCACCGAGGTTCTGGTGGCAAGGTGAGGGTGTTGGCCGCTTGCGGGCGCGGCTTGCGGCGCGATCGGGCCGGTCGCGTGGTTTTGCCGTGTTTTTTGGATGCTGCGCCGCGCAATCCGCTTTGCCGGCGCATCCGGCGATGGTAAATGGGCGCGCATGAGCACGCAGAAAATCTCCGACATTCGCAATTTCTCGATCGTGGCGCATATCGACCACGGCAAATCGACGCTGGCCGACCGCCTGATCCAGATGACGGGCACGCTGACCGAGCGCGAGATGAAGGAGCAGGTGCTCGATTCGATGGACATCGAGCGCGAGCGCGGCATCACCATCAAGGCGCAGACCGTGCGCCTGATCTACAACGCCAAGGACGGCAAGCAGTACAAGCTGAACCTGATCGACACGCCGGGCCATGTCGACTTCGCCTATGAGGTGTCGCGTTCGCTCGCCGCCTGCGAAGGGTCGCTGCTGGTCGTCGACGCCAGCCAGGGCGTCGAGGCGCAGACGCTCGCCAATGTCTACCAGGCCATCGACAACGATCATGAGATCGTGTCAGTGCTCAACAAGGTCGACCTGCCGGCGGCCGAGCCCGAGCGCGTCAAGCAGCAGATCGAGGACGTGATCGGCCTCGATGCCTCCGAAGCGGTGATGATCTCGGCCAAGACCGGCCTTGGCGTCGAGAACGTGCTGGAGGCGATCGTCAACCGCCTGCCGGCGCCCGAGGGCGATCCCGGCGCGCCGCTGAAGGCGCTGCTGGTCGATAGCTGGTATGACGCCTATCTCGGCGTCATGGTGCTGGTGCGCATCATCGACGGCTCGATGAAGAAGGGCCAGAAGGTCAAGATGATGGGCACGGGTGCGGCCTATGAGATCGACCGGGTCGGCGTCATGACGCCGAAATTCCTGTCGGTCGACAGCCTCGGCCCCGGCGAGATCGGCGTCATCACCGCCTCGATCAAGGAAGTGGCCGACACCCGCGTCGGCGACACGATCACCGACGACCGCAAGCCCTGCGCGCAGGCGCTTCCCGGCTTCAAGCCGGCCCAGCCGGTGGTGTTCTGCGGCCTCTTTCCGGTCGATGCCAACGATTTCGAGGACCTGCGCGCGGCGATGGGCAAGCTGCGCCTCAACGATGCCAGCTTCTCCTTCGAGATGGAGACCTCGGCGGCGCTCGGCTTCGGCTTCCGCTGCGGCTTCCTCGGCCTCCTGCATCTGGAGATCGTCCAGGAGCGGCTGGAGCGCGAGTTCGACCTCGACCTGATCGCCACCGCGCCCTCGGTCGTCTACCGTATGCACCTGACCGACGGCACGCTGAAGGAGTTGCACAATCCGGCCGACATGCCGGACCCGGTGAAGATCGACACGATCGAGGAGCCGTGGATCCGCGCCACGATCATGACGCCGGACGAGTATCTCGGCGCGATCCTGACCCTGTGCCAGGAGCGGCGCGGCGTGCAGATCGACCTCAACTATGTCGGCAACCGCGCCATGGTCACCTATGACCTGCCGCTGAACGAGGTGGTCTTCGACTTCTACGACCGGCTGAAGTCGATCTCCAAGGGCTACGCCTCCTTCGACTACCAGATCACCGATTATCGCGAGGGCGACCTCGTCAAGATGTCGATCCTGGTCAATGCCGAACCGGTCGACGCGCTCTCCGTGCTGGTCCACCGCACGCAGGCCGACCGGCGCGGCCGCGCCATGTGCGAGAAGCTGAAGGACCTGATTCCCCGGCACATGTTCAAGATCCCGATCCAGGCGGCCATCGGCGCCCGGGTCATCGCCCGCGAGACCATCGCGGCGCTGCGCAAGGACGTCACCGCCAAGTGCTATGGCGGCGACGCGACGCGCAAGCGCAAGCTTCTGGAAAAGCAGAAGGAAGGCAAGAAGCGCATGCGCCAGTTCGGCAAGGTGGAGATCCCGCAGGAAGCCTTTATCAAGGCCCTGAAGATGGATTCCTGACCCGCACGCTGCCTTGCGCCGCCGCCTATTCGGCGGCGACGAGGGCGGGCGCTTGCCAGTTGCCGGCCTCGATCTCGGCGATCTGCGTGTCGATCTGCTGCAACACGAAGCGCGAGAACGGGCCGAGATGCACGTAGAGCGCCACCATGTGCAGCATCGGGTTGAGGGCGCGCGGGTTGTGCCGCAGCGTGAAGGCGATCATCCGCCACAGGTGGCCGCGATGCCCGGGCTTGCGCAGGGTGATCGACCAGACGAGCTTGCCCAGCTTCCTCACATCGCTTGGCAGGCGGGCGTTGAGCACGTCGCCATTGGGGCCGCTCATGTCGAGCAGCTCGACCATCTTGCGCAGCCGGCCGAAATAGGTCTCGGGTGAGTAGACCCGTTCGATCACCTTCCGGTAGTCGGCGAGGATCTGCGCGCGCGGGCGCAGGGTCTCGAAATTGAGCCCGGCCGTGCACTGGTCGCCCTGCTCGTGATCGGGATCGGCGACGTCGAACTCGGCATGCAGCCGGCCCTGTGCCGCCAGCCGCCGGGTGAGCTGGGTGTTGGGCAGGGCGTAGAGCAGCCCGGTCATGGCGACGGGAATGGCGGCCTCTTCGATCAGGCCGGCGATCTCGTCCGCCACCCGGTCGCTCTCTTCGTCGAAGCCGACGATGAAGCCGCCGATGACGAAGATGCCGGCCTCGTAGATCTTGTGCACGCTGGCGGCGATGTCGCGCCGCGTGTTCTGCTTCTTGCGGGTGGCGACCAGCACGTCCGGGTCCGGGCTCTCGATGCCGACAAAGACGACGAAGAACCCGGCGTGACGCATCATTTCGAGCAGGTCCTCGTCGTCCGCCAGGTTGAGCGAAGCTTCGGTGGACAGTTCGAACGGGCGCCCATGGGCCTTCTGCCAGGCGATGAGATCGGGCAGGAACGCCTTCACCGCCTTCTTGTTGCCGATCAGGTTGTCGTCGACGAAATCGACATGGCCGCGATAGCCGAGGTCGTAGAGCGCCTGAAGCTCGGCCAGGATCTGCGCGCTGCCCTTGGTGCGCGGCTTGCGGCCGTAGAGCTCGATGATGTCGCAGAATTCGCAGGTGAACGGGCAGCCGCGCGAGAACTGCACGTTGACCTGCACATAATCGGAAAAGTTCAGCAGATCGAAGCGCGGGACCGGTGTGGTGGTGACGTCGGCCTTGAACTTCTCGGCCTCGAACGTGCCGCTCCGCTCGCCGCGCTCGAATGCCTCGAGGAAGGCGCCGAAGATGCCCTCGGCCTCGCCGATGACCCGGAAGTCGGCCTGCGCGTAGTGATCGGGGCTCGAGGTCACGTCCGGTCCGCCGACCACAACCGGAATGCCGGCGCCCTTGCACAGGGCGATGATCGCCAGCGTGTCGGACTGCTGCGGCAGCATGCCGCCGGTGAAGACGACATCGGCCCAGGCAAGGTCCTCGTCCCGCAACTCCGCCGTGTTGCGGTCGACCAGCCGCGGCTCCCAGCTCTCGGGCAGCATCGCCGCGACGGTGATCAGGCCGAGGGGCGGTGCCGGGTACTTGGCGCCGACCAGGTTGCAGGTCTCCTGGTAGTTCCAGAAGGACCCCGCCTGGAAGCGCGGGTAGAGCAGCAGGACTTTGACGGCTGGTCGCATTCTCACGCAATTCCTTCGGGAGATCGAGGGTCCTTGCGGCGACCATAGCAGACCCGGCGGCGCTTGTGATGGGGGGCGGTGTGCAAGGTGCTTGGCTTGATCGGGCTTGCAAAATGGAATGCGCTCACCATTTGTTAACGGTGCTTGTTCATCATTGACCGACGACCACGCGCGCCGAACGGTGTCGCAAGCCTGTCACCCTCGCATTGCAAAATGAGGGACGGGCGGTTCCGAGAAACGACCCTGGCGCAGATCGTCATGCGACGGTGCGATACGTTCCGCACCGCGATGGACCTGTTGCAGCCCGGCTTTCGCGATGGCGGAGGCGGGCAGGCGACGGCATGGCACCCTCAAAGCGGTGCAAGCGAAAACAAGAACGATAAGAAAGAGACTGACTATGGAACTTGGAAATGTGAAGTGGTTCGACAACAAGGCCGGTATCGGCGCGATCGAACCGAACGAAGGCGACTATGTTCACGTGGACATGGCGGCACTGCGCAAGTCGGGCGTTCCGAGCCTGCGCGAGGGCCAGCTCGTGGCCTATGATCTCGCCTATCTGCGCGGCCACACGGTCGCGGAGAACCTGCGCGTCCTGTAACGCGCCGGCCGGGAGAACCCGGCCGAAGCCGTCCCTTCACGCAAGACTTGCGTGATGCGCGAAGCGCCGATGCCCGGACAAGGCACGGCGCTTTTTGCGTTTCAAGGGGGCAACCTCCTCTCAGGCGCGCGACAGGCGCCACAACCTCAGCATGGCCACCAGACCGACGGCGGGACCGAGCGCCAGCAGCGCCAGCAGCACCGGCCAGCCGGAGTGTTCGGCGACGACGGGGGCCGCCTGCACCGTGACGAAGGTCAGGGCGAAGCCGATGGCCGTCTGCAGCGTCATCAGGCTGCCGGCCTGCTCCGGCGGGGCGAAATCGGCGACGAGTGCGGAAAACTGCGGCGAGTCCGGCACGATGGATGCGCCCCAGAGCAGGAAGATCGCCGCCAGCAGCCAGACCGGACCGCCGAAGCACAGGGCTGCCGCTATCGCACTGGCGAAACTGACCGCGAGCGCGACGAGCGCCACCGTGTCCTTGCCGATGCGGTCGGCGACCCAGCCGCCGGCGATGCAGCCGAACCCGCCGAGCGCGATGGCGGCGAAGGTGACGAGGCGCGCGAGCCGCAAGCCCTCGCCATCCCCCAGCACCGGGATGAAGGCGGCGGCCATCGCGGCGCCGGCCCAGGTCCACATGGCATAGAGCTCCCACATGTGGCCGAAATAGCCGGCATAGGCGAGGCGGATGCGCCGGTCGGTCCAGGCGCGGCGGATCACCGCCGGATCGAAGCGCGGCGAACTTGCGTGATATGGCCCGAGCCGCACGGCAAGGGCGAGGCTCGCGGCAATGAGCGAGGCTGCGGAGGCGATGAGCACGGTCGCCCGCCAGTCGGCGCCGCCGCCGAGTGCGATCACATGCGGCAGCGCCGAGCCGATCGTCACCGCGCCGACCAGCAGGCCGACAAGGAAGCCGCGATCTCGCAAGCCCCAGCCGACGGCGATCTTCATGCCGACCGGATAGACACCGGCAAGCAGGGCGCCGGTGGCGACCCGCGCCAGGATCGCTCCCGTGCCGCCGATGGGCAGGACCAGCAGCGCCGCGTTGACCAGCGCCGCCAGCGCGGCGCAGGCGGCGAACAGCCGGCCGGGATGCAGCCGGTCCGGCAGGCCGAGAATGGCCGAGGCGAGCGCGCCGACGACGAAGCCCACCTGCACGGCGCTCGACAGCAGCGCCTGGCGCACCGGCGTGATCGGATGCTCGGCCAGCATCTCGGGCAGGATCGCGGCCGAGACGAACCACAGCGACAGTGCGGCGATGACGGCAAGGGTCAGCAGGGAAAGCGAGCGGGTCTTGGAGGCACTGGACATGGCGGAGCGGCGGCCGGTCGGGAGGCTTGCCGGCGATCCGGCGGTACGGCAGTTTGGCGAGACTATCAGTGCCCGGGCCTTGCGTCGATCACGCGCACCCGTCCTGCAACTGGCGGCTCAGAGGGAGAGATGGTTTTCGATTGACGGGTTTTTGGTTTCATTTGATTGTCCAGATGGAAAATAAGGAAAGAAAGCGAACATTCGGAGGAGACGCGTGAGCGGCGGACACATACTCGCAATCGACCAGGGCACCACATCGAGCCGGGCGATTGTCTTCGACGGCGCCTTCCGGTCGGTTGCCGTGGGGCAGCAGGAGTTCCCTCAGCATTTTCCGCATTCCGGCTGGGTCGAGCACGAGCCGGAGGATCTGTGGACCTCGACGCTCGCCGTCTGCCGCGAAGCGCTGGCCGGGATCGAGGGCGGGGCGTCGGCGATTGCCGCTGTCGGCATCACCAACCAGCGCGAGACGACGCTGGTGTGGAGCCGCAAGACCGGCGAGCCCGTGTACCGCGCCATCGTCTGGCAGGACCGCCGCACGGCGGACTTCTGTGCTGGGCTGAAGCGCGAGGGCCACGAGGACCTGTTCACCCGCAAGACCGGCCTGCTGCTCGATCCCTATTTCTCCGGCACTAAGCTGGCCTGGATCCTCGACAATGTCGAAGGCGCGCGGGCGCGGGCGGAAAGCGGCGAACTGCTGTTCGGCACCGTCGATAGCTGGCTGATCTGGAAGCTGACCGGCGGCCGCTCGCATGTGACGGATGCGACCAACGCCTCGCGCACGCTGCTCTACAACATCGACGAGAACCGCTGGGACGAGGAGCTTTGCGGCCTGCTCGGCGTGCCCCTGTCGATGCTGCCGGAGGTGAAGGACAGCGCCGACGACTTCGGCACGGTCGATCCGGAGCATTTCGGCGCGGCACTGCCGATCCTCGGGGTTGCCGGCGACCAGCAGGCGGCGACCGTCGGCCAGGCCTGTTTCCGCCCCGGCATGGTCAAGTCGACCTATGGCACCGGCTGCTTCGCGCTGCTCAATACCGGCGAGACCCGCGTCGCCTCGCGGAACCGGCTGCTGTCGACCATCGCTTATCGCCTCGACGGGCGGACAACCTATGCGCTGGAAGGCTCGATCTTCGTCGCCGGCAGCGCCGTGCAGTGGCTGCGCGACGGGCTCGGCATCATCGGCACGGCGGGCGAAAGCCAGAAGCTCGCCGAAGCCTCCGATCCGGAGAACCGCCTCTACCTCGTGCCGGCCTTTGTCGGCCTCGGCGCGCCGTACTGGGACCCGGATGCGCGCGGGGCGATCTACGGCCTGACCCGGGCGAGCGGCCCGGCCGACTTCTGCCGCGCGGCACTGGAAAGCGTCGGCTACCAGACCCGCGACCTGATCGAGGCGATGCGGGCCGACGCGGCGGATATGGACACCGACGGCATCGTGCTGCGGGTCGATGGCGGCATGACCGCCTCCGACTGGACGATGCAGTTCCTCTCCGACGTGCTCGGCGCACCGGTCGACCGGCCGCAGGTGCTGGAGACGACCGCGCTGGGCGCGGCCTGGCTCGCCGGCCACAAGGCGGGCGTGTGGCCGGGAATGGACGAGTTTTCCGGCAACTGGCATCTCGACCGCCGTTTCGAGCCGCGCATGGCCGAGGCGGAGCGGGCGGCGCTCTATGCCGGCTGGCAGGATGCGGTGCGCCGGACCCGCAGCGCCGCCTGACGCGGGGGGGGCTGGCGGCCGGCGTGCCGTACAGTGCAGGCTTGAGAACACCGCGCGGAGCCTCACCAAGGCTCCGCGCTTCGTCTTTCCCGCAGTTCCGATCCCGTCATTTTCGTTGACCGGCGGCTGGCTCCCCCGATAAGTTGACTGAAGCAACATAGTCAGGAGGTTGTCAACATGCCTGTCTCACCGCTGCAGGATCCGGACGTCGCCGCCATACGCCAGTTCAACCGCTTCCACACCCGCCTCGTCGGCGCGCTGAACGAGCGGATGCTCGCCTCCGACTATTCACTCGCCCAGGTGCGCATTCTCTACGAACTCGCCAACGCCCGGCCCGATGCGCCGCCTTCGGCGCGGGATCTCGGCGACATCCTGCAGATGGATGCCGGTTATCTCAGCCGGCTGCTGTCCGGGCTCGAGAGCGACGGGCTGCTGGCCCGCACGCCCTCGCCCGAGAACGCCAAGCGGCTGGCGCTGACGCTGACCGAGCGGGGCCGGGAGGTCTTCAGCGGGCTCAATGAGGCTTCGGCGCGCGAGGTCGCGAGCCTGCTCTCGGGGTTGCCGGCGGAGGCACGCGGCCAGTTGACCGGCGCGATGGCCCGCATCCGCCGGCTGCTCGGAGATACGCCCGACACCCGCGCCTTCATCCTGCGCGATCCGAGGCCCGGCGATCTCGGTTGGGTCATTCACCGGCAGGCGGCGCTTTATACGCAGGAATACGGCTTTGACTGGACCTTCGAAGGGCTGATTTCCGAGATCGCCGGCAAGTTCGTCCGCGAATTCGATCCGGCACGCGAGCGTTGCTGGATCGCCGAGATGGAGGGCGAGGTCGTCGGCTCGGTCTTCGTCGTGCGCCAGGACGACGAGGTCGCCAAGCTGCGGATGCTCTATGTCGATCCGGTGGCGCGCGGGCGCGGCCTTGGCCGTGCCCTTGTCGAGGAATGCCTGCGCTTTGCACGCGGTGCCGGCTATCGGCGCATGGTGCTGTGGACCAACGACATTCTCGTCTCGGCACGGCGCATCTACGAGGCGGCCGGCTTCGAACTGCTGGAGGAAGAACACCACCGCAGCTTCGGCCATGATCTGGTCGGCCAGAACTGGGGGCGCGACCTGTGAGAGGGGCCGTGCTTGGCGCGATCTTCACCGGATTGCAGGTCGGGGCGGCCCTTGTGGCGAGCGAAGCGGTGGTTGCCGAAGTCGGTGCCGGGCGGCTCGGCTTCCTGCGCTATGCCATCGCCCTGCTGATCCTGCTGCCGGTGGCCTTCTTCTCCTCCGGCGCGCCGGTGGCCCGGCGCGACATGCTCCCCGTGGCCCTGATCGGCATCGGCCAGTTCGGCGTGCTGGTCGGCCTGCTCAACGTCGCCGTGCTGCATACCGGCTCGCCGCGGGTGGCGCTGGTCTTCGCGACCTTGCCCATCGTAACGCTGGCCGTTGGTCTGCGCTTTGCCGTCGGACGGGTTTCGCCGCTGGAACTCGCCTCGATCCTGCTGTCGGTCGTCGGCGTCGGTATCCTGCTGGCCGGCGAGGCGCTGACGGGCCGGATGCTCGCCTCCGACTGGATCGGCGTCGGTTGCGCGGCGCTGGCAACGCTCACCGGTGCGCTGTGCTCGCATCTCTACCGGCCCTATCTGCAGCGCTGCGGCGTCGCCAAGGTCAGCGTCATCGCCATGCTCGCCTCGCTGCTGCCGCTCGGTGTCATGGCTCTTCTCGAAGGGCAGGGCCTGCCGATGGCCGACTGGTCGCGGCGCACCGTGATGCTGGTCGGCTTCGTCGGCCTGTCGAGCGGCGCGGGCTTCCTGCTCTGGCTCTACGCGCTGAGCCGGTTGCCGGCGGCGGTGGTGACCGCCTTTCTCGGCCTCAGCCCGGTGACCGCGGTGGTCCTGTCGGTGCTGTTCCTGGGGGCGACGCCGACGCTGACGCTGGCCGTGGCCATGGTGCTGGTCGTCGGCAGCCTTGCCGCCACCGCCGTCGCGCAGCGCCGGGGTCGCAAACCGGCGCCGCCCCTGCCGGTCGGCGGCAGTGCGTGACCCACACCGACACCCAGACCCTGGCCGCGCCTCAGCGCCAGCCGTTGCGGTGGAGCGCGGCGAGCGCGGTGCGGTAGTCGGGATAGCGGAACGCGTAGCCGAGCTCCCGCTTCACCCGGTCGTTGGAGACCCGCTTGTTCTCTCCGTAGAAGGAGCGCGCCATCGGCGACAGCTCGGCGGTCTCGAAATCCTGCTCCGGCGGTGGCGCGACGCCCAAAAGCTCCGCCGCATGGGCGATCACGTCCTGCGGCGGCGCCGGCTCATCGTCCGTGACGTTGAAGATGCGCGTCGCCGGAGCAGTGTCGATCGCCGCCTCCAGCGCGCCGGCGATGTCCTCCACATGGATGCGGTTGAACACCTGGCCCGGCTTGATCAGCCGGCGAGCCGTGCCTTTCTCGAAATTGACGAAGGCATTGCGCCCCGGCCCGTAGATGCCCGACAGGCGGAAGATCTGCACCGGTAGGCCGTGCTCGGCGGCAAAGGCGAGCCAGGCCTCCTCCGCCTCGACCCGCTGGCGCGAGCGCCGCGAGACGGGCCGGCACGGCGTTTCCTCGTCGACCCAGCCGCCGTCGTGATTGCCATAGACGCCGACGGTGGAAAGATAGCCGATCCATTCAGGGCGCGCGGCCGCGAGATCGTCAGCGTGATGGGCAAGCACCGGGTCGCCCGCCTCGCCCGGTGCGATGGAGACGAGCACATGGGTGGCGTCGGCCAGCGCCGCGCGCACCTCGTTGCCGGGCGCCGTGCCGTCGAAGAGAACCGGCGCAATGCCCCGCTCCGCCAGCCGCGCGGCCTTCTCCGCGCTTCGGGTGGTCGCGGTGATCGTCTCGCAGCGGCTGGAGACGCGCCGGACGAAGGCATCCGCCGAATAGCCGAGGCCGAAGACGAAAAGGCGCATGGATCTGGCTCCCGCAAAGGTCAGGTCAGGTGAGCGACAGGTCGCCGCGGCGGATCTCGTAGAGCATTATCGCAGTCGCAACCGCCAGGTTGAGACTGTCGGCCTGGCCCGCCTGCGGGATGCGGGCGAGGGCGCTGCAGGCCTCCGCCATCTCCTGCGGCAGGCCGGACTGTTCGTTGCCCATCAGCAGCAGCGCCGGCCGGCGATAGTCGATGCTGCGATAGTCGGACGAGCCCTTGAGATGGGTGCCGACGACCGTGCCGGGCCAGCGTGCGGCGATCTCGCGGAAGGCCTCGCGGGTGAGACGGGCGAGCGGCACATGGAACAGCGAACCCATGGTGGCGCGCACCGCCTCGACCGCGAAGGGATCGGTGGTGTCGCCGACCAGAAGAACGCCGGACGCCCCGACCGCATCGGCGGTGCGGATGATCGTGCCGAGATTGCCCGGATCGCGCACCTGGTCGAGCGCCACCCATACGCCCTGCGGCGCGGCCGCGAAGGCTTTCTCCAGAGCCGCTGCGGAGAGCAGACGCTGGCCATAGACGCCGACGACCATCTGCGGGTTGTCGCGCCGGGTCATCGCGGCGAGCACGGCGGTGGAGACTTCCAGGATCGTGGCGCCGCGCGCCCGTGCCGTCGCTGCGACCTCGCGCGCCGGGGCGCTGTCCCGTGCTTCCGGGCCGAGCACCAGCATGTCGACCTCCCAGCCGGCGGCCAGCGCGTCGGTGGCAAGCTTCAGCCCCTCGGCGACGAAGCGCCCGCTCTTCTGCCGGTGCTTGCGCTGGGCGATCAGCGCCTTGATGTCCTTGACCAGCGGGTTGGAAAAGGACGTGACCTGCTTCACCTGTCCGGGGCGCGGGAGATTGGTGCTCATGTGGCGCTCCAGCGGCTGTAGAGCGAGGTGGAGAGCGCGCGGCTGCCGCCCTCCTCGCGCAGCACCAACTCGCCGGAGGCGAGCACGCCGCCGCGCCGCGACAGCGTTTCGGCCATCAGCTCATGCAGCGACAGGAAGCTCGCCCGGATCGCATAGGCGGTGAGCACCAGGAAATCGGCCTCCGGCGACAGGATCTCCTCGATCATCGGCATCAAGGCCGGCAGGCTCTCGTAAAGGTCCCAGACCTCGCCCTTGGGGCCGCGGCCGTATTTCGGCGGATCGAGCAGGATGCCGTCATAGCGGTTGCCGCGCTTGACCTCGCGGGCGACGAATTTCGCCGCGTCCTCGCAGATCCAGCGCACCGGCAGATGGTCGAGGCCGGACATCGCCTGGTTCTCGCGCGCCCAGCCGATCGCCTTCTTGGAGGCGTCGATATGGGTGACCTCGGCGCCGGCGGCGGCCGGCACCAAGGAGGCAAGGCCGGTATAGCCGAACAGGTTGAGGATGCGCATCGGCTTGCCGCCGGCGGCCTGGCGCGCCGCCACCCGCTCGGCCATCCACTGCCAGTGGGCGGCCTGCTCGGGAAACACGCCGACATGGCGGAACGACATGAAACGGCCGAGAAAGTGGACGTCGTGAAACCGCATCGGCCAGGTATCGGGCAGGTCGCGGTTCAGCCGCCAGCGTCCCGGCCCGTCGTCCTCGTCATTGCCGGTGAAGACGGCATCGGCCGACAGCCAGCGCTTTTCTGGCAGGCGCGGCGCGCCCATCGCCTGGGGTTCCGGCCGGTCGACGACGATGCGGCCGTAGCGCTCCAGTTTGCGCCCGTGCCCGAAGTCGAGCAGCGCATAGTCGTCCCAGCCGCGCGTTTCCAGGATCAGCGGCCAGCAGGCGGTCGGGGGCTTGCCGGCGGGGGCGGGAGCGGGATCGGAGCCGGGCAGGGCGGGGCGAACGGACACGGGAACGGACTGCCTTCTCGAACGGCCCGGCGGCCGGCCGGGCAGGAACTGGCGGCGACCTTCGGGTGGCGCCGTTTCCGTTGGCCTTAGGGCGGTTCACGGCGCGGGTCAATCGCCTCGCAGGGCAGGGCCTGTGCTGCGCTGCGGCAAGAAGAAGTTTCTCGCCGATTTTCTCGCAAGCACTTGAAAGGCGGGGGCAGCTTGGCCAAGCTTAGGGAAAGGGTCGACGTCCCGCAGGGCGGGCGTCGCAACAAGGGATTGGCGTTCCATGGATTTTGTTGGCGAGTATCGATTGTTGGCGGGTCGTGGGGCTGTTTGGTTGGCGCTGAACGACGCGGATGTTCTGCGTCGTTGCATTCCCGGCTGCGAGGAGCTTGAGCAGGTTTCGGACCGGGAGATGACGG
>NZ_FYAU01000007.1 GCF_900185725.1 Stappia sp. TSB10P1A
TGCCCGAGGTCTCCAAGGGCGACAAGCGCATCCTGCTGGTCGACGGCGAGTTCGCCGGGGCGGTCAACCGGGTGCCGCAGGAGGGGGACCTGCGCTCCAACATGGTGCGCGGCGGCGCGGCGCGCGAGGCCGACCTCACCCCGCGCGAGCGCGAGATCTGCGCCCGTCTCGGTCCGGCCTTGCGCGAGAAGGGCCTGATCCTCGTCGGCATCGACGTCATCGGCGGCTATCTGACGGAGATCAACGTCACCGCCCCGACCGGCATCCGCGCCGTCGCCCGGCTCGGCGGACCCGACATCGCCGCCCGTGTCTGGGACGTGGTCGAGGCCAGGCGGGCCGGGCAGATGCCATCTCCTTCGTTCTCCCAACCGGAAAGGGTGCCCGCATGACACAGTCGCCGAATTCCTCGCTCCAGCCCGCGCCGCGTCTCCTTGTCGGGGTGTCCGGCTCGCTCGACTCGACGCTGCTGCCGGGTTACCTGCGCGCGATCCGCGAAGCGATGGCCTGCAGCATCACCGCGCTGCTGACGCCGACCGCGACGAAGTTCATCAACCCGGCGAGCACGGCGCTTTTCGTCGACCGGCTGATCTGCGGTGACGATCCGAAGGATTGGCCGACCGACAAGCCTGGCCGGATCGTACTCGATCACGACCTGCTGATCGTCCTGCCGGCGACGGCCAATACGCTCTCCGCCGTCGCGAACGGCAGTTCGCTGAACCGGCTGACGACCGTCATTCTCGCGGCAACCTTCCCGGTCGCGTTCTTCCCCGTCATGGGCGGCCCGATGTGGGAAAAGCCGGCGGTGCGGCGCAACGTGGCACGGATGCGCGAGGACGGCTACGCGGTGATCGAGCCCGTCTGGCGCGAGCACTTCGACCCGCTGATGGACAAGATGCACGGCCATTTCTCCCTGCCCGACCCCGATGACGTGGTGGCGGTGGTGCGCGGCCTGCTCGCGCAGGTCACGGCCGGGACGCCGCGCGCCGCCCTGCTGCGCTGACCGGCATGCCAAACGGGAAACCTGCCATGCAGACAATTCTCTACAGCCTCACCGGAGCCGACACCCGCCGGCACTATTCGCCGCATGTGTGGAAGATCATCCTGGCCCTGCTGCACAAGGGTCTGGAGTTCGAGCTGCGGGCGGTGAGCTTCGATGGCATCGCCGGGATCGAGGACGGGTCCTTCCGCAGCGTTCCGGTCCTCAACGACCGCGGCCATATCGAGGGCGACAGCTTCGCCATCGCCCTCTACCTGGAGCAGCGCTACGCCGACCGGCCGAGCCTGTTCGGCGGCGCCGGCGGCATCGCCATGGCCCGTTTCGTCGAGGCGTTCAGCAAGGAGATGCTGCACCCGCCGATCTCGGCCGCGGCGATGCTCGACATGCACGCTATGATGTCTCCCGCCGACCGGGCCTATTTCCGCGCCGCGCGGGAGAAGCGGTTCGGCAAGACGCTCGAGGCCCTGTTCGAGCCCCGCCACGCCGCGCTCGCCGACCTTCCGGCCCGCCTCGCCCCCTTGCGGGCGGTGCTGGCCCTGCAGCCCTGGTTCGGCGGCGAGAGGCCGCTCTTTGCCGACTACATCCTGTTCGGCGTGTTCCAGTGGGCCCGTGTCTGCACGCCCGAGCCAGTGTTGTCGCCGGGCGACCCCGTGCATGACTGGTTCGAGCGGTGTCTCGACCTGCACGGCGCGGTCGGCCGGTCGGTGCCCGAAGCCGAGGCCGCCACCGCGGCATGAGGCCGGCTGCCTCGCGGCCCGGTCTCACCGGGTCCGGCAGGCGGCAACGAGGGCATCGACCAGCGGATCGAGAAGCTCCGGCGCCGCCGCGAAGTTGAACCGCGCGAAAGCCGTTCCGCCCGGCAGGAAGCGCTCGCCCGCACTGAGCGCGATCCGGCCCCGCTCGAGCAGCACGGAGGCCGCCGGTCCGGGCAGGTCCAGCGCCGAGAGATCCAGCCAGGCCATATAGGTCGCCTGCGGGGCGGCGAAGGCGATGCCGGGCACCTCGGCGGCGAGGCGCCGCTGCACATGGTCGCGTGCCGCCTGCAGGTAGGTCCGCAGGCGGTCGAGCCATTCATCGCCCCGCGCCCAGCCGGCAAGCGTTGCCGCCACACCAAAGGCATTTGCCAGGCCGAGCCCCTTGAGCGGGATCCGCGCCGCGAACCGCTGCTTCAGCCCGCCCGAGCCGAACTGCATCAGCCCGGTCGACAGCGCCGGAATGTTGAACGCCTTCGTCCCGGAGACGAGCGTCACGGCGCGCGCGCCGATCTCCGCGCCCAGCGCGGCGAGAGGGACATGCGCGCGTCCGTCGAACACCAGGTCGGCATGGATCTCGTCGCTGACGACGACCATGTCGCGCGAAAGGCACAGGCTGGCGAGCGCGTCGAGCTGCGGGCGCGTCGCGACATGGCCGGTCGGATTGTGCGGGTTGCACAGGAGCAGGAGGCGCGTGCGGTTCGGCAGGCGGGCATCGAGTTCGGACGCCGAAAGCGCCGGACCCTGGCCGTCGGCGCGCATCGGCAGCGTCGCGACCTGGCGCCCCTGGTCGAGCACGGCTGCCCGGATCGGCGGGTAGATCGGCTCCTGGATCAGCACGCAGTCGCCGGGATCGGTGAAGGCGGCAACGCAAAGATAGAGCGCCTGCACCAGGTCGGCGACAGGCACCACGAGGTCCGGCTCGGGCTCGAACCCGTAAAGCGCCACCATCCGGGCGGCATGGGCAAGCGCCAGCGGGTGCGGCGCGCCGGTCGAAAGATGCGGCGGGGAGCCGTAGTCCCCGCGGGCGGCGACGTCGGCAATCGCCTCTTGCACGCAAAGCGGCGGCGCAAGATCCATCTCGGCGACAAAAGCCGGCAGCACGTCCTCGCCATGGGTGGCCCATTTCATCGACCGCCGCTGACGCAGCTCGGCCGGCGAGAGCCGGCTTTCGGGGGGCAGGAGCGCGTCGCCGAGCGGGGCGAAGGGCGGGCTGGGCGGCGCGTCCTCACGCGGTGCTGTCGGGTGCATGGTGGTCGCCTCGATCGGTGGACAGGGAAGAGGGCAGCGCCTCCGCAGACCGACCCGGAGCGAGCGCCGCGAAGGTGCGGGCGACCATCTCCTCGACGGGCGGCATGGCAACGCCGAGCGACTCGCGGCGGGTGAAGTCGAACCGGGTCGGCGGCTCGGGAGGTCCTGCGGCGGGCGCGGGCAGCGCGGAGGCCGGCACGTGGCGGGCGATGAGGCCATAGAGGTCCTGCCAGGTCCGGCTCTCGGTGATCGCGAAATAGCGGCCGCTTGCCTGCGGCTGGTCGAGAGCTGCCAGCACCATCCGCGCCAGGGCGTCCGGATCGGTAAGCGACATGGAGCCCGCCGGGACCTGCCGATGCCAGCCGGGCCGGCCGGCGGCGAGATCGCGCAGCATCGCGAGGACATGACCCTCGACGTGCCCGGGCAGCAGCGGCGGCCCGACCACCATGCTCGCCAGCAGGATCGACAGACGGATCCCGGCCGCTTGCGCGAAACGCTGGGCGGCCTGCTCCATCGCCGTCTTCTGCGCCGCTCCGAAGCGGCGGGCGGCAAGCTGCGCCGCAAGATCGGATACGTGATCGACCTCGTTCCGGACGACAGCCGGGTCCTGCGGATCGGCGCTGGCCGTGCTGGAGCACAGCACGACGCGGCAGATGTCATGACGATGCGCCGCCGCCATCAGGCCGAGGCAGGCCTGTTCGAGCGGCTGCACGAGCTCGGCGGCGCCGCGCCGCGGATCGAGCTCCGCCTCCGGGGTTCCGTCCGCCGCCTGTCGCCGCGTCGGGAAACAGGCGATGCACAGGGCATCCGCCCCGCGCAACGCCGGATCGAAAGACGCCGGGTCCGCCGTGTCGGCCGGATGCAGCCGCAGCCGCTGCGCCGCGCCGGGAAGGGCGTAGAGGCGGGAAGGCTCCTCTGCCGCGTGCCAGGTGGCGGCCACCTCGTCGCCGCGTGCCAGCGCGGCGCGCACCACATGGGCGCCGACGAAGCCGGTTCCGCCGGCAACGCATAGACGCAAGGGAGGGCGTTTCGTCATGTCGGCTCCCACAAGGGGCGAAGGCATCGGCTCCGCGCGTGGTCCAGTGTGCCGCTCCGGACCCGTCGGACCAGAGGCGCTGCGTGCATCTCATCCGTGCTCCGCACGCCCGCTCGCCACCCCGGCTCCGGCTCCAGGGCGCGACGCCGGCGCCGGGCCCCGGCGCTCCCCGTCAGGCAGTCGCATCAGCACACCCCCGGCAAGCGTGTGCCGCGCGCCGCCGAGCGTCGCCGCGACGGCCGGATCATGGGTGACGAGCAGCAAGCCCGCGCCCCGGCGCACCAGATCCGCGAGCAGCCGCACGATCTGGTCACGAGTGTCGGCATCGAGCGCCGCGGTCGGTTCGTCGGCCACCAGAAACGCCGGCGCGCGCGCCAGCGCGCGGGCGATCGCCAGGCGCTGCGCCTCGCCGCCGGACAGAACGGCGACCCGGCGGCCAAGGAAATCTGCCGCCACCGGCAGTCCGACCTGCGTCAACAGGCGTGCGATCCGATCATCCGTCGCCGCGCGCGCGGCGCGGCTCGGCCAGGGCCAGACCCGCGCCGGCCGCCGCTCCGGGGCCTGCAGCACCTCGGCGAGCACCTCGCGCACCGTGAAATGCGGCGCCATCGCGCGGTGCGGATGCTGGCTGACCAGGGCGCAGGCCGCGCGCGGCAGTGTGAGATGCCGGCCCTTGCCGCTGCCCTCTTCCCCTTCCAGGACCGTAACCTCGCCCTGCTGCGGCGCGATCAGCCCGGCAGCCAGCCGCGCCAGCGTCGACTTGCCGCTGCCACTCGGACCGCACACCGTGGCGCAGCCGCCGGACGCGATGGTGATCGACACCCCGTCGAACAGGCAGCGGTTGCCAACCGCGTGGCTGACCGCCTGCAGCCGCAGCCGCGCGGTCGCGCCTGCCCGGCATGGGGCGGATCCGGCCACGTCCCGCAGCACCGTTGCCGGAGGACGCCGAGCGGGCAGGCCCGGCTGCAACCGACCGTTCTCGAGCCAGCCGGCGCGTGCGGCGAAGCGGGCAGCGAGATCGCGATCATGGGTGATGAGGATCTGCGCCCGCTCCTCCGCCCGCCTGGCGAGGCTGCGCAGCGCGCGGTCGCGGCTGGCGGGGTCGAGCGAGGCCGTCGGCTCGTCGAGGATCAGCACCCGCGGCCGCGGGATGAGCGCGAGGGCGAGCAGCACGCGCTGGATTTCACCACCGCTGAGATGGGCTGGATATCGGTCGTGAAGCACCTCGGGAAGATCGTAGTCCAGGCAGATCTCGCGCACGCTCCGCCCATCGCTGCCATGCACCGCGAGCATTTCGGCAACGTGGCCGGCAACCGTCAGATGCGGATTGAGCGCATCGCCGAGCCCCTGCACCACAAGGCCGATGGCGCGCCCGTAGAGGCGGCGCAGGCGGCGGGGTCCGGCGGCGAGCATGTCCGTGTCGCAGACGCGGGCCGCGCCGGCCCAGCGGGCCCCGGCGGCCGGCCGGCCGGCAAGCGTTTCGCGCGCGGCGGGCCTGCCCGGCAGAAGCCCGGTGAGCAGCCGGGCGAGACTGCTCTTGCCGCAGCCGGACGGCCCGAGCAGGGCATAGGTCTCGCCGGGCGAGACCCGCAGGTCGATGCGGTCGAGCAGCAGGCGTCCGCCGATGGCGAGCGACAGGTCGGTTACCTCGATCATGCTTCTGCCTCGGCGGCGGTGCGGCCCGACGGGTCGCCGGAGAGGCGCTGTATCGTCAGCAGGAACAGGGCCAGCGTCACCGCCGGAGGCAGCATCAGCCAGGCCCAGGCCGGCGTGGTGAGGTGGCCAAGGGCGTCCTGCATCATCCCGCCCCAGGTCGGCAGTTGCGGATCGACAAGTCCCAGAAAGCCCAGTCCGGCGGTCTTGAGCGCCGCCCGCCGGACGCTCTCAAGCGCCAGCGCCCGCAGTTCCGGGGCGATCGGCGGCAACAGGTGCCGGACCGACAGGTAGAACCAGCCGTAGCCGACCAGCCGTGCCTGCTGCAGGCTCTCGCGGGTGAGTTCGCGCAGGATCAGGGCGCGCACCACCCGCACGTCGTCGTGCCAGTTGGTCAGGGCGAGCAGCAGCACGAGGGTGACGAGGCCCGGCTCGAGCGAGGCGGCCACCACCAGCAGGATCAGGATCGAGGGCAGGATCTGCAGGATGTCGACCAGACGCAACACCAGTGCCTGGACGATCCGGCCGCCGCACGCTGCGGCAAGACCGCCGAGGATCGCGAGCGCCAGCGTCGCCGCCGCAGCCAGGAACGCGATGGCGATCGAGTTCGGCGTTGCCGCTAGCAGGCCGGCCAGCACGTCCTGGCCGATATCGTTGGTGCCGAGAGGATGGGCGAAGCCGGGCGCCATGAGGATATCGGGCCCGGTCGCCGGCGGCGGCAGGCCGATGCCGGACACCAGCAGAACGACCGCGATGGCGAGACCAAGGCCCCGGCCCAACAGGCGGCGAAGCGCCGGTCGGCGGCCGGCCGGGCCGCGCTTCGGCGAATTTCGCTGGCGGCCAGGGGCCGGAACGCTGCAGACCATGGCTCAGCCCCTGCGCGCCAGCCGGCCGGCCAGTCCGTCGAGCAGCGCGTTCAGGACCAGGATCGCTGCGGCGAGACAGATCACCGCTCCCTGCAGAAGCGCAAGGTCGCGGGCGCGGATCGCCTCGTGGATCACCAGGCCGATGCCGGGATAGGAGAACACGATCTCGACGAACAGGACGACGGAGAACTGGCCGGCCAGCGTGTCGCCGAGACGCCCTGCCAGCACCGGCGCCAGGCTGCGGGCGAGATAGGTGACGCGCAGCCGCCAGCCGGCGATGCCCCGCGCCCGCGCGTTGATCACGAAGGGCCGCAGCGACAGGGCAAGAGTCGCGCCGCGGCTCAGAAAGAAAAAGCGGACGATCTCGTGGGTGGCAAGCGCCAGCGCCGGCAAGGCCGCATGATGCAGCACCCCGGCAATCCGGACGAGGGGATCGGCGGGGGGAAGCAGCGCCTCCGCCCCGCCCAGCGGAAACAACGGGACCGCGACCGCAAGAAGCCACAGCAGCAGGATCGAGACGGCGTAGGGCGGCACGCTGCCCAGCGCCGACAGGCCGACGAGAAGGCCTCGGCCGAGCGGTCGCTCCGGGGCAAGGCCCGACTCGATGCCGAGCCAGGGCCCGATCAGCAGATAGATCGGAAAGGCGAGCAGCACGAGCAGGCTCGTCCACGCAAGGGCACCCGCCACGACCTGCGACACCGGCGCGGCATGGGCCACCGAAAAGCCGAGATCGCCGGACAGGAGCGCCGCGCAATAGGTCAGAAACTGCTCGCCGAGCGATCCACCGAGGCCCATCTCCTGCCTCAGCGTCTCGCGCTGCGCAGCCGCAAGCCCGAGATCGAGGTCCGAGGCCCGCTGCAACTCGACCGGATCGCCCGGCATGAAGCGCGGCAGCAGGAAGCCGAGGGCGACGACCAGCAGCAGGGCGAGGGCCCGGTCGAGGACCATTCGGCCGGCACGAGACGGGAAGCCTGCCGCCACATCGGCCTCCCTAGAGCGCGCCGGGACGGTAGAACAGCGACCTGTGCAGCGGGCTCGGAATGCCGATGGCGACGCCATCGGCCGGCATCACCGGCACAACCCGCGGCGAGTGCCCCGTCATCCACACGGGATCGACCAGCATCAAGGAGGGAAGCTGGGCGAGATAGAGATCCTCGAACTGCCACAGGATGCGCTGCCGCTCGTCCGCATCGAGCGCCTCCGACTGGCGCCGGAGCAGGTCGCGCAAGTCCTGATCGCCGGGAAAGCGGTCGTGGCGCCAGTCGTCACCGACGATCCGCCGGCCGATCCCGTTGGGATCGCCGAGCGTGCTGGTCGACGCAAGGGCGAGGTCGAACTCATCGGAGGCCAGGCGGTCCTGCAGGGCGCCTTGCTCCAGCACCGAGAGGGCGACCTTCAGCCCGAACCTCGCGAACTGGTCGGCCAGCGTCACCGCCAGTCGGCGCATGTCCTCGCCGACCACGAGCCGCAACGTGTCGGGCGCGCCCTCCGTCTGCCAATTGCCAGCCGCATCGCGCGTCCAGCCGGCCTCCGTCAGGAGACGCTCGGCCTGCTGCGGATCGAACGCATAGCCAGGCAGCCCGCCATCCCGAAGCCAGCGCGAGCCTTTCTGGAAATAGCCGGCCTCGGCGACCTGCGCATGGCCCTGATAGGCAATGTCGGCGAGCGCCTGCCGGTCGAGCGCGTGAGCCAGCGCGCGCCGCACCGCGAGCGGGGCCAGAACCGGATTGCGGTGGTTGAACAGCAGGCGCACCGGATGCCCGCTCGAGGTTTCGATCACCAGCTTGCCGGCCGCTGTGACCTCTGCGGCCTTCGCCGGCATCAGGTTCGGCACGATGTCCGCCTCGCCGCGGATCAGCGCCAGCGCAGCCGCCTCGGGCGCGAGCCTGGTGATGACGACCGTGCTGAAGCGCGGCGGCCCCGCCCGATGGCCGGCAACCGCCTCCAGCCGGTAGCGCCCCTGCGCCTTGTCGAAAGTCGCCAGCCGGTACGGTCCGCTGCCGGTCGCCGCCTCCAGGCTGGCGAACCGCTGCGGATCCTCGATGTCGCGATAGACATGGGCGGGCAGGACCGGCATGCCGGCGAGCACCTCGCCGACAAAGCCGGCATCCGGGCGCGTGAGCGTCAGGCGGAGCCGGGCCTCGTCCAGCGTCACCGCCTCGCCGATCGCCTCGACGGAGACGAAGCCGTGCCGGTGCCGGCGCAGATAGTCCACCGTGAAGGCGACGTCCTGCGCGGTGAGCGGTTGTCCGTCCTGCCAGCGCGCCGAGGGGTCGAGATCGATGTCGTAGACGAGGCCGGCGCCGCTGGCCTGCCAGTGCAGCGCAAGGCCGGGCACGAAGGCGCCGGTCTCGTCCTTCTCCACCAGCGTGTCGAAGAGGAACCCGGTGTAGATATAGCCCATGCCGTCGCGCCGATGAGCGAAGGGCGCGAGCAGGCCGCGATCGCCGCGTGGATCGGCGATGACGAGCGGCGCCTCCGGCTCGGCGCGCAGCGCCGACGGCCCCGCTGGCAGGGCGAGGCTTGCGGCAAGTGTCAGAAGAATACCGGCGAGTGGTTTGAACATCGCGAATGGCCCCCGTCGCGCCCGTGGGCGGGCGCAGGCGCGTCGGAACCGCGGCGGGAGGCCGGGTCGCGCGCAGGAATCTGTCGCTTCGGTCTGGCTGGCGATGATCGCGAGGGATCGACTGGCTGGGCAGCGGGCGGCGGCGCGCAGCATGTCTGCATGCCGGCCGGGACTGCGCCCGAAAGCTGGTTTTGATTAGCGCCTCGAACCCGAGGGGACCAGTCGGATGAGATGAGGACAGCCCTCGCAAAAACCGAGGGCCTGGCCTGCCGCTCCGGAACGATCCGGCCCGAGAGCCGGATTCGGCTGACTTCCGCTGACTTCGGCGACAGCCCCCTACTCGTCCACGCGGATCGTGATCTGGTCCTCGTAGAGCATGAACCGCTCCTCGCCGGACCGCGTGGCGGTGAACACGACCGCCCGTGCCGGCGTCGCGCCGCCGCAGGATCGGCTGATCCGGAACCCGACGCCTCCGTCCGACCAAATGCCCGTGGCGAGTTCCGGAAGGTACTCGAACGTCTCTTCCCAAGATGGTGGCTGTTCGCCGCAGCGTCCGCGCTTGGCATGGATCACGACCGACTCGCCAACCCTCACCTCGGAAAGCTCGCGCCAGTAAATGCGCTCACCGGTCATGTCGATGACCGGCTCGCCGGCCTCCGGCTTCTTCCGCACGGCGACTTGAGGCTCCGGTTTCTGCCAACCGATCAATCCGATCCCCATGCCGCCCACCAAGACAATCGCAACGGCGATTACAGCGGCAATCGGCCAGCGGCGCGAGCGACGGGACGCGCCGACGGTGATCCGCGGCGCAAGCTCCTGCAAGTCCGTGGCGTCGCCGTTCTTGTCGTTACCCTGCTCATTGGAGGGCTTGCGCCGTTGAGCCTCTTCGTAAAGCCGATGCCAATGCGGCAGGATATCGTCGCCGTCCTCGATCTGGAGCAACAGAGTCAGAAGCCGGAAATTGCGGCGATTGGGAACATGGACACCCTGACGCCAGTTGTTCAGGCTCTTGAGCGCCGTTTCGTGGGCCCCGTCCGTCCTCTTCCTGGTGAGGGCACAGTAGTCGCTGGCGAGGCTGCCGTTGTCCACGTGCCCCCGCTCCATGCACAAGGCATCGAATAGCCTGTGCCATTCTTCAATGCTCTCAAGTCTGCGCCCCATGCAGCCCCCAGGCCTGACCCTCGTCCGTCCTTTTTAGCCAGCACGCTGAAACCGGTCAACACTTTGATAATTATCGTTTAATTTCCTTGTCTTCCGATTTTTCCAAGCCTTCCAAGTTGGTAGATGACGCCGAATGCCGTCCTCCCTAAGAGCATGGTCGGGCAGCCCGTCACACGGGCTGTTGCTGGGCGCCTGCTTACAGGTTGAGGGTGGGCGGCTTGGACAAGCCATACGGAAACCGGGAACCTCCATGACCAGCCGACACAGATCTTTTCTACGGCCTGCCGCTCTTCTCCTGGGTGGCCTTCTCGTCACGGCGGCGGGGACGTCCAGCGCACTCGCCTGCCGGGGTACGGCAGAATACCCCGCGGTCTTGCAGCAGCTTGCCGCCGCTTCACTGGCCGCCAAGCGCAAGGCCGAGCTGACGCGGCAACTGGAAGAGGGCCGCGTCCTGCACGACCGCGCCCATCGGCAGAATGACGCGGGTGCCATGCGGGAGTCGCTGAAGATCCTCGACCGCATCAAAGCCGCGCTGCCGAGGTAAGCGATGATGTTCCCGAGACTGTCACGCTTCGGCGTGGTTTTCGCCGTGCTTTTCGCGCTGAGCCTGATGGCCTGTCAGACCGCGGCGGCCGATAACGGCAACCGCCTCACCGCCGAACAGGTGCGCAGCGCCTTCATCGGCCGCGAATGGAGCCAAGGCCAGGGCACCTTCCTGTTCTCCAGAGACGGCACCTATCGCTATGCCGACAGCCGGATGACCGCCCAGGGCACCTGGCAGATAAACGACAACGGCGTCCTGTGCGCAACCAACAGCCATTCGGGCGTGCGGACTTGCTACACCTTCTACCGCGACGGCAATGGATACCGGTACTGGCACGACCGCGAGCGCCGGTACTGGCCTGCCTATCTTCGTTGATCCACGTTCAGAGGGAGAGCAATGAAAAACGTCTTCCTGGCGGTTCCCGTCGTTGCGGCGATCTTCGCGGCGCTCATCAGCGGATCCGCGTTCGCCGCCGAGCCAAGTGAGAGGCAGATAAGAAACGCATTCACGTTCGATATTCCGCCGGTGTGGGACGTTAGAGACTTCAAGGTCGAAGCAACGCAAAACTTCGGAAGCAACATTGAACCGCTGTACAAGAGCCGGTTCAACGCGTCTATTGAAGTCAAGGAAGATACATTCGAGCCGCTGGGGCATCTGGGAGATGTCTTAGTGTTGCGTCAGGTGCTTCCGGCGGGCCACGCCGTCAAGGTCTATGGCATTTCGTCCGCAACGCTCAATCAAGGGCAATGGGTGTTCGCATTCGATCTGCAGGGATCGCCCTTCGCCGCTGTTGGGGAGCCTCGCGGCGCCTTCTCTGGCCTTGCCGTGGTGCAAGGCTCGGACGAGCATACGGCTCTTGCGGCCCGTATCGAGCAAGAGCGGCAAGCCGCATTGGAGGCGGAGCGGAAGAGGGCTGCAGAGGAAAGGAAGGCGTGGGAGGAAGCCGAAGCTGCGCAAAGGAAACGCGCCGCCGAACATTTTTCATCGGTGGAACGCGTTCTTACGAGCGGGGTTGTCCTTCAAGGTGTCTATATTGACGAGGGCACGTTAAGTCGCCAACGACACCAGATCGAAGTGTCTTTTAGCGACTACGATGCAGCAAGCGGCACCTTCAAAGCGCGTATGACATGGCAGTCCGGTGCCATCTTGGCGCTGGATGGCAAGGCCGATGACAAGACGCTGTCAATGGTGGAAACTGCGTGGATTGCAAATCCAAGAGGGTCTGGCGTTGCCTTCCAAAGGTATGACGGAACCATATTGGGTCATGGGATAGATGGAATAACCTGCAGGAACGCGAATTTTGACGGACAATGCTCCGCCGCGGCAAGCCGATTTTCTCTAGGATTGCCGGAATAGCCATGAGGCGATGGTGGTTTGACCTTGCCCTTGCCTGCCAATCCAGCTCGAGGTTCGTTCTGGCCGTATCGAAAGGACCAGAACTGTAGTGCAGCCGTTTCGACGAGGAGCAGGAGGCGGGCGTATATGGCCGCTTCCCGGTAGATAAAAAGCGGGCCACGTTGGTGTGAGACGTGACCCGCAGTTGGTTCCGGGACAGAAGGCTGGGTCAGGGCTCCGGAACTCCGGGAGCTTTAAACAGCCGGATCCGGATCAAAGATCCGGAGAGATCTTCCAGTCACGCAGCTTGTAGACCGTGCCCGGGCGTGGACGGGGCTTGTCCTCGGTTTCGCGCATGCGCCGCTTGAAAGAGTGGATAGGGGTTGCCCGGTCATCGATGCGCACCTCCACCACCGACGGCCCGTCATGGGCGAAGGCCTCGTCGAGGGCCGCACCAATGTCCTCAGGCTTCTCCACATAGATGCCCTTGAGCCCAAGGCCCGCCGCCGCAGCGGCATACCCTGGAACGCTGCTCTGGCTTTCCAGCTCGCAAGACAGGACATTCTTGAAGAAGATCTCCTGCCACAGCTGAATCCAGCCGAGCTTGCCGTTGTTGATCACCACATTGACCACGCGCTGATTGTACTGGGCCTGGGTGGCCAGTTCGCCGATGGTGTAGGAGAACGCGCCATCGCCCGCGACCGTGACCACCCGCGCCCCCTCCGGGGCAATGGCCGCCGCGCCAATCGCGCCGGGAACCGAATAACCAAGACCGCCCTGCCCGCGGGCAAATAGGAACTTGCGTCCCGGTTCGCGCGCCGGAATATAGCCGGAGATCCAGCCTGCCGAAAATGACGCATCGGAGACGACAATATCCTTGTCCCCCAGGCGCTTGTCGATTTCCGCCATGACGCGCGGCGGCAGAACCGGGATCTGGTCGGAGCGCATTTCCTCCGCCTTCGCCGCGTCGCACTCGGCCTTCGCCTCGGCAATCCGGGCCATCCAGTCCGGGCGGCTGTCCGCCATGCTCTCGCCAAGAGCTGCATCCAGCGCGGTAATGATTTCGCGCACATCGCCCAACAGCGGCACGGTGGGGCGGAAAGTGCGCCCGTGTTCGAGCGGATCAAAGTCGATGGTGATCGTCGCCTGGTCCGGCTTGGGCAGGGTCCAGTTCATGCCCGTGTTCTGGCTGACCTTGGAGCCGCACCAGATCACCAGATCAGCCTCCTGAATGAGATCGATGGCGGCTTTCGAGCCGAGCGGATTGAGCACCCCCGCCGCGTAGCTCCGGGTTTCAGGCACGGAGCCCTTTCCCGACAGGCTGGTGACCACCAACGCCCCGAGACGGTCGGCGAAGGCGGTGACTTCCTTTGCTGCATCCGAGCCATGCACGCCGCCGCCACAGACCAGCGCGGGGCGCTTGGCCTTGCGGATCAAGGCGGTTGCGGCGGCAATATCGCCATCGGGCGCGGTCGAGCGCAGGTAGGGAATGCGTACGCTGCGATCATCGACGGTCGCCAGAAGCGTGTCCATGTCCCAGTCCGCATCGAAGATATCATGGGGAATGATCAGGGCGACCGGACCAGGCCGCGGGGCAGTGGCAATGCGCATGGAGGTGCGGATCAACTCCGGCAGCGCAGCAACCGACGGCACCAGGAAGGCTTCCTTCGAGCAGGTCTTGAAGAAGGCCAACTGGTCGAAACCCTGGCTGGCGATGCCCTTTTCCTTCAGCGGCAGCCAGTCGAGCGGCAGTTCCCCAATAATGCCGACCAAGGGAATCGAGGCATTCAGCGCCTCCAGAAAGCCTGCGGGCAGGAGATTGGCGCCGGGACCGACGGTCACGTCGCAAATGCCCGGCTTGCCGGTCAGGCGGGCATAGGCATCTGCCGCATAGGCGGCGTTGCGCTCGTCGCGCATGAGGATATGGCGGATACGGTCGGAGCGCCGGGAAATCCCGTCATGCAAAGCTGTGGTTTGCCCGCCGGGCATGCCGAAAACATACTCGACTCCGGATCGCGCCAGCATTTCCGCAACCAGATCTCCGATATGTGGTGCCATTGTCATTCCTTTCCTGTCATTTGACAAAGCTTGACCATTCCGCCGCCAGTCGAGGCGGAGGGTCCTTTGGGGTCACGCTAGAGGCCCATCTATGTGGGCTGTTGGTGGTGGCGGCCTGGTCCTTGAGCAATCAGGCTCAAGGGCCCAGGGTGTCAGGCCGCATTGTCCGGGTCCGCTCCGCCATACGGTGCATCAGGGGCCTCAGGGCTTCGTGGGTCTCCCGGTAGAGGGCCAGCAGATCGCGGTAGGCGGCATGCCGCGACGGATCGGGTCGGATTTCCCGGTTGATCCTGACCATCTGGCGCGCTGCGCTCTGCAGGCTGTCATAAGCGCCAGCTCCGACAGAGGCGCCGATTGCCGCGCCCAAGGCGGTTGCATCGCCCACCTCGGGGATTCTCAGCGTCAGGTTGGTCGCATCCGCATGCATCTGCAGCCAGTAAGGCGTGCGCAAACAGCCCCCGGCCACGGTCATGCTGCCAATGGAAATGCCGTTGGCGGTCAGGCGCTCGATAATATTGGCCGTGCCAAGCACCACGGATTCCATCAGCGCCCGTGTGATGTCTGCGGCGCCATGCTTCATGGTCAGGCCCCAGACCGCGCCCTGCAGGTCGTAGTCGATGTAGGGATTGCGGTTGCCCTGCCAGAAATCCAGCGCGATCAGGCCATTGGCACCGAGCGGCACCTCCTCCGCCTCACGCATCATGCGCTCGAAATCGCTTTTCTCACGGCCAAAGGCCACTTCCTGCCACCAGCGCAAAATGCCGCCGGAGGACACCTGCCCGCCTTCCATGACGAAGAGATCCGGCACCACACAATCGGGATGCGGCCCGAAGATGCCTTCCACCTCGGTGTCGGCGTCTGTCATCGGCAGCACCAGATGGGACGTGCCGGTGATCAGCGCCGTCTCACCGTCGCGCAGGGTGTTGAGCCCGGCCATGGCAACATAGGCGTCGGTTCCCCCGCAGACCGTCAGGGTCGAGGTAGTCAGGCCCAGAGCCTCCGCCGCTTCCGCGCTCAAGGGGCTGATGGGCGCGCCGAAGGGCAGCATCCAAGGAGGAAAGCGGCTCTCGATTCCCTCCAGCCCCACAGCCTCGAACAGGCTCAGCGGCCAGCCTCCCTGGCGCGGATCGTAGAACCAGCGGTTGATCGTGTGATTGAGGCCAAGGGTCAGTTGGCCGGACAGACGCAGCGCCATGTAGTCGGCCATCTCGACGAACCAGCGGGTGCGGGCATAGCGCTCTGGTTCCTGCTGCTTGATCCAGAGAATCTTCGGCAGGGCGGTTTCCGCGCTGACACCGCCCCGTGACCGGCGCAGGGCCGGATGGCCGCTGGCTTGGATCTGGTGCGCCTGCGGGGACGCCCGGTTGTCCATCCACAAGATCGCCTCGCCGATAGGGGACAGATGTTCGTCCAGAGCGACAAGCGTGCTGGAGGTGCCGTCCGCGCAGATGGCGCGTACGCTGGCGGGGCTGACGCCCGCTTCCGCAACAGCCTCCCGGACGGCGAGACAGGCTGCCTGCCACCAGTCTTCCGGGGTCTGTTCGGCCCGGCCCGGTTGGGGGAAACGGGTGGGATAGTCCTTGCTGGCGACGGCAAGAAGCTTTCCGTCCGCGCCGCAGATCAGAGCACGGGCGCCGCCGGTGCCACAGTCCAGTCCGATGAACACATCAGACGATCCGCTCATTTTTCGCTCTCCCCGCCGCGGCTGCCATGACGGCGGCCGGCCCATGTGGCAACCCCGAGGCCAAGCGCCAGCAGAACGCCTTGAATGATCTGGCGCTGATAGTCCGGCAGGCCGAGCAGAGCCGCGCCACTAAACAGAACCCCGAGAAACAGGGTCGCGGTCAGGGTGCCGAGAATGTTCGGTTTGCCGACATGCACCATCATTCCGCCCAGCAGCACCACGGTCAGGCCGTTGATCAGAAAGGGGCCGCCGATGGTGGGCTGGCCGGAAGACAGGCTGGCCGCAAGCATCACCCCGGCCATGGCCGCGCAAAGGCCGGACAGGGTAAAAAGCAAGATCATCAGCCGGGTCACCGGCACGCCGACCGAGCGGACAGCCGCCTCGTTCTGGGCCATGGCATAGATGTAGCGTCCAAGCGTCAGCCGCTCCTGAATGTACCAGGCCGCCAGAGCCAGCACCGCCACCGGCAGCACGATTACCGGCACGACGGACAGAACAGGGGTATTGAGCATCCAGCCCAATGGCCCGGCATCGGCGATGCGGATCACGGTGCCCTTGCCCAAAGCGGCGGCGGCCGAAGCGCAGATGCCCGCCGTGGCGATGGTCACGATCAGGGCGGGCAGCCGCAATGCGGCAACGAGCCAGCCATTGATCAGCCCCGCCAGCACGCCGGTTCCAAGGGCAACGGCTATCGCTACGCTCCAGCCGTAGCCATGGGCGAGCAGCGCTGCCGTCATCATGTTGGCGAGAGCTGCGACCTGCATGAAGCTGACGTCAATCTGTCCTGCCGCGATCACCCAGGTCAGTCCCAGCACCATTACGGCCATGATGGAAAAGGAGCGCAGCATGGAAATCATGTTGGTGCTTTCCACCAGTTGCGGTCGCACCGAGGAAATGGCCAGCGTCAGCAGCACGAGCACGGCGACAAGCCAGAGGTTTGTTATTGTTCGGGCAAGCTTGCGCGCACGCGGGCGTCGAAAGGCGGGGTCCGGATAGGCCATGGTCATTCCTGCCACTCCCTTTTGTTGTTGGTCCTGCCGCTGCCCCGGAAGAACACCGCAAAGGAGCTGGCCCAGTTGCGGGCGAAACCGGAGAACGCCACCACACCCATGAGCAGGATGAGGCTGACCACGCCGTCGCTGTAGTAGTAGGGCACGCCCAGAAGCGAGAAGCCGTCGAGCAGCATGGTGATGAGCAAGATGCCCGCGAACGTCGCCAGCACGGAGGTGCCGGCCATCATGGCCGCGCCCAGGAAGACGCCCGCATAGGCCGGCATCATCAGGTTGGCGCCCTTGTTGGTCTCCGCATTGCCGCTTTCCGCCAGGATCAGCAGCACGGCCAGCACAGTGCAGACGGCGCAAAGCACATAGGCCAGAACCACGTAGTTCTTCACCTGGATGCCGGAGTAATGGGCTGCCACGGGGTTTTCGCCGGCCGCATAAAAAGCATGGCCCGTTCGGGTGCGGTGCATGACGAACCAGGCCGCCGCATAGACCGCGACCAGGAACCACAGCGACACGCCCAGCCCCAGGAAGCGAGCATCGTTCAAGTCGGTGATGCCGCTGGTGAAGAAGTTCTGAAAGATCGACCGGCCGCCCGTGTAGAGAAAGGCAAGGCCAGCGCAGACAGAGCCGGTGGCGATGGTCGTCACGATATCGGGCATGCCGAAACGGCTGATGGCAACGCCGGAGACCATGCCGATCAGACCGCCGGTCACAATGCCTATGGCGACAGCGGCCCAGAGCGGATAGCCCGCCGCAATGACCGCCCCCATGGTCATGGCGGTGAAAGCTGCGACCCCGGCAATCGACAGGTCGAACTTGCGGACCACCACCACGAAGGTCAGGCCGAGGGCCGCAAGGCCGTTGGCCGCCATGTGGCGGGCGATGCCGGAGAGGCTGGCGTGAGACAGGTAACGCGGCTCGGCGATGGTGAACCCGGCAGCCACCAGCACCACCAGCAGCAGGAAGACGAGCGCCCGGCCCCAGATGGAGGGAAGGGGAGACAGAAGTTTCATGCGTGGAGTTCCCCCATGATGCCGGCCATCAGCAATTGGTCGCGGGTGAAACCTTCCGGCCCCGGGTCGACCTGACGGCCCTTGTGCATGGCGATGGTCCGGTCGGCGACGCCGTTGACCTCGTCGCAGTCGCTGGAGAACACGATCACCGCCGCCCGTAAGGACAGCTCCCGGATCAGCGCGTAGATCTTGGCCCTTGCGCCAATGTCGACACCGACCGTCGGCTCCACGAAAATGTAAAGATCCGCTTCCCTGTAGAGGCCCTTGGCCAAAACGAGCTTCTGCTGGTTGCCCCCGGAAAAGTCGCTGGCCGCCGTGGTCAGGCTCGGCGGATGCAGGGCCATGGCGCGGGTGATCTCGCTGGCGTCCTGGCGCACCTGCCTGCGGCGCAGCATCCAGCCGCCGCCGCTGGCGCGCTTGAGATTGGCCAGCGGCACGTTGAACAGGGGCGAGCGGGTGAGCGTCAGCCCTTCCGTGCGCCGGTCGCCGGGCACGAGGAAAATGCCCGCATCAAGCGCTTCACGGGGAGATTTCGGCGCCAGGGTCCTGCCCTTCAGCACCATCTCGCCTTCTTCCGCAGGCTGAACGCCGTAAACCGCTTTCGCCAGTTCTTCCGCGCCCGAGCCGACCAGCCCGAAGATGCCGACCACCTCGCCCTTGCGGGCTTCAAGGTGAATGTTGCGAAAAGCGCCCGCACTGCCAAACCCCTTCAGACTGAGGACGGTCTCGCCAATCTCCAGCCCCTCCGGGCGGGCCGGGAACACATCGCCGATTTCCTCGCCCAGCATCAGCGTCGCCAGAGACTGGTCCTGCCGCCTGGCCTCCTCTACGCTCATCCGCGCAACGCAGGTGCCGTTGCGGAAGACGGAGAAGCTGTCTGCGATGGCGAACACCTCTTCCAACTGATGGGTGATGTAGATCATCGAAATGCCCTGGGCGCGCAGTTGGCGCATGAGCCTGAACAGGTCCTCCCGCTCCACCTCTGTCAGGGTCGAGGTCGGCTCGTCGAGGATCAGAACCTTGATGTCATCACTGGCGATCGCCTGAAGCACGGCCACGGCCTCGCGCTCGACGGCGGGCATCTGGGCCACGGGCTTGGACAGATCCAGCGGCACGGAGAACCGGGCCAGCAGCGCCTTGGCGCGCTTTTCCAGCGCCTGACGGTCGACCCGGGCAAACAGGCTGCGGCCGGCGCTTTCCCGGCCCAGAAAGATATTGTCGAGACCGCTCATGTCCGGCACCAGCTCGGGATGCTGCTGCACCGTCGCAATGCCCGCGCCGATGGCGTCGTTCGGCCCGCGGAAGTGCACATTCTTGCCAGCGATGCGGATGCTGCCGCTATCTTTCTGGATGATCCCCGAGAGGATCTTGATGAATGTGGATTTGCCTGCGCCGTTGATGCCCAGAAGCGCGTGGATCTCGCCTGCCTCGACGCGGAAATCCACGCCGGTGAGGGCCATGACCGGACCGAACCTCTTGGACACGCCGGACGCCTGAAGGATAGGCGTTCCCATGAGCCTTGCTCCCTTTCGTTCGAGAATCCGCGGAGCCAGCAATGGCCCCGCGGACTTTTCCGTCACAGAGCGCGGGTCCAGCCCAGCTCGGCCGCACGGCCCGGCACGTCGAAATCGTCCGGAATACCGTTGGTCAGCATTTCCTGCGTCACGGCGTAGGTCGGGGTGATCACCAGGCGGGGCGTGTTGCGCCCGGCGAGCTTCTCATGGGCGTAGAACACGCAGGCATAGGCCATTTCGTAGAAGCTCTGCGCCATGGAGAGCTTCAGCGGCGTGCCGCCCGCGATATAGTTGAAGGCCTGCGATCCGCCGTCGATACCGGTGATGATCAGATCGTTGCGGCCTGCGGCGCGAGCCGCCAGCGTGCCTTCCACAGCCGCCCCGTCCCAGGCGCACCAGATGGCATCCACGTCCGGATTGGAGGTGAGGATGTTGTCCACGGCCTGCCGGGGCGAAATGTTGCCTGCCAGCGCAAAGGCCCATTCGGCCACCACCTTGATGTCCGGATAGCGGCGCAGGGTCCATTCCATGCCCAGGGTGCGCTGATCCCAGCTCTCGTTCTGCGGCAGCATCACACGGGCAATCCGGCCCTTGCCGTTCAGGGCCTTGCAGATGTACTCGCAGGAATATTGTCCCATGCCGAAGTTGTTCGACATGGCCGTGGTCACCACTTCCGCGCCCGGCACCGCGCTGTCCGCGCAGAAGACCGGGATACCGGCGGCAATCGCCCGCTTGACAGCCGGGGCAATGGCGGCCGCATCCGCCGGAGTGATGAACAGGGCGTCGGGCTTGGTTGCCACCAGCGAGTCGATCTGGTCGGACTGGACGCGGGCATCAAACCCGGCGTCGGTCGCATTCAACGTACCGCCCAGGTCGGCAACGGCGGCCCGGAACCCGTCCTGCAGGTGGCGGCCGGAGTCATAGGTGGTCCAGCCCAAAGCGGCGGCAAAGTTCGGATTCGCCCCTTCCGCTCTGAGGCCCTTCGGCCACAAGGCAGCCGCACCGGCAAACGCCGCGGTGCCCATCATGAAGGTCCTGCGGTCGAAACCGGATACTGTCTTTTCCTCGGTCATTCCTGATCCTCCTCCACTTTTGCCCGCCCGCGCATTCCGCCGGGCCGGGCCTTCCTCCCGCTGCATCCGTCTCCTCCCGGAGGCAGCCTTCCTCAGCAAAGCCCGGTAAACGCCTCCCAGCGTTCAAAGGCTTGCGCATAGCTGGCCGCAAAGGCCGCTTCCGGCTCAACGACACCCCGGATGGCGGGACGCTTGAGAATCGCTTCCGGCGGCATGTTGCTGGCGGCGATCATGCCCAGCCGGGCCGCGCCAAAGGCCGCGCCAAGTTCGCTGGCTTCCGGCAGGTCCAGTTCGACACCAAGGCTCGTAGCCAGCATCGACATCCAGACACGGGACCGGGACCCGCCGCCGATGGCGAGCAGCCGCTTCAGGTCCGTGCCGCTGGCACGGAAGGCGTTGGCGCATTCCAGCACCGCAAAGGCCACTCCCTGCATCACCGCCTG
This sequence comes from Stappia sp. TSB10P1A, assembly GCF_900185725.1. GTDB lineage: Bacteria > Pseudomonadota > Alphaproteobacteria > Rhizobiales > Stappiaceae > Stappia. Next base: position 20,951 of record NZ_FYAU01000007.1, read on the forward strand.
GGCCATCGCCGCATCGTCATGCTGATGGGCCAGGCCGAGAAAACCGCCCCGGATTGCCGCGTCGTCCCGCGGGGACCAGCAGCCATCCAGAAAGGGGACAAAGAGCAGATCCGTTGCCGGGCGCGGCTTGTCACCGACAAGGGCTGCAAGTTCCGCCGGGCTCTTCTTCAGCCGGGCGGACAGCCAGGTCAGGCAGGATGTTGCCGACAGGACCACCGACATCTGATGCCAGCGGTCAGGGACCGCATGGCACAGGGACTCGATGGCCGCTCCGCCGGCATTGCGCGGCGTGTTGTTGGCGACGAACAGAACCCCGGAGGTGCCGAGCGAAACTGTGCCCTCACCATCCTCGATGACACCGGTGCCGCAGGCGCCGCAGGCGTTGTCGCCGCCTCCTCCCGCGATCACGGGCCGCCGGTGCATGCCCCAGCGGCTGGCAAGTTCGGGCAGAAGCACCCCGGAAACCGCTGTTCCTTCGCAAAGACGCGGCATGTGCGACCGGTCAAGGCCACAGGCCGCCAGCATCGCGTCCGACCAATCCCGGCGGGCAAGGTCGACCCACATGGTTCCGCTGGCATCAGCCATGTCCGACACCATCTCCCCTGTCAGCCGCAGGCGGATATAGTCCTTTGGAAGCAAAACCTTATGGATATGGGCGAACAGCTCGGGCTCGTGGCGGCGCAGCCAGAGAAGCTTGGAGGCGGTGACGCCGGGGGTTGGCTTGCGCCCGACCCGGTCCAGAAGGTCGGGGACCGCGGCTTCCAGCTCCCGGCATTCTGCGCCGGTGCGGGTGTCGTTCCAAAGGATCGCCTGCCGCAGCGGCTTGCCGTCCTCGCCCAGGACCGTTGCGCCATACATTTGGCCGGACAATCCGATGCCTTCCACGGCGGCGAGCTTGTCAGGATGGCTGGCGGCCAGAGCATCCAGCGTCTCGGTGACGGCGTCCCACCACAGGGACGGATCCTGCTCGGACCAGCCCGGATGGGCGCGAGTGACGGCGAGCGGGCGCGATGCCGCTTCGGCCACCAGTTTCTGCTCCCCGTCGATCAAGATCGACTTCACCCCGGACGTGCCAAGGTCGATGCCTAAAAACATGATGTCTCCTCCCAGTTCCCGCCGCCCCCACGGCAGGTGAACTCTCATGTCCCTTGCTGCTTCTCTTGTCTGTCAGTCCTCCTGTCGTCCCCCTTGTCTTCCTGATTGCTCAGGCCCTGCGCGCGGCTGCTCCCGCACCCGTCTCCTCCAGGAAGTGATCGAGCGCTTCGATCTCGTCAGGGCGCATGCGCAGACCCAGCTTGCTGCGCCGGAAGACGATATCCTCGGCGCTGACAGCCCATTCAGCCTCCTGCAGGTAGCGGACCTCCGCCTCGTGCAGGCCCGCACCGAATGCCTGTCCCATCTCCTCACGGGACCGGGCATCTCCGATGGCGGCTCCCGCACGGGTCCCGTACTGGCGCACCAGCCGCACGGCCTCAGCCCTGCTCAGGAACGGGTGATCCTTCTGGAACTTGTCCACCACCGCATCGAACTCTCCGGGCGCAAAGCCGCCCCCTGGCAGCGGAAACCGGCCAGTCCAGCCCGCAGCGAGACCGCCCCTGGCAGGTTGGCCGATACGGGAGACGATATGCTCCATCGCAGCCTCTGCCAGCCGTCTGTAGGTTGTGATTTTCCCGCCGAAAACAGAGAGAACGGGCGCCTCCTCGCGGCCGTCCACGTCCAGCACGTAATCCCGGGTTGCTTTTTGGGCTTCCGAGCTGCCGTCGTCATAAAGCGGACGCACGCCGCTGTAGGTCCAGACCACGTCCGCGGGCGTGACCGGCGTCTTGAAGTAGCTGCTTGCCAGACCGCACAGATAGGCGATCTCCTCCTCCGAGGCCGCCACCTTGGCCGGATCGCCCGGATAGTCCCGGTCCGTGGTGCCGATCAGCGTGAAGTCATCTTCATAGGGAATGGTGAAGACGATCCGCCCATCCGCATTTTGAAAGATGAAACAGCGGTCATGGCTGTAGAGCTTGGACACCACGATATGCGAGCCCTGCACCTGGCGGATCCGACCTTTCGGCGGTGTCCCCGCAATCTCCCGCGCAACGGCATTCGCCCAGGGGCCGCCCGCGTTGATCAGCATGCGGGCGGTGAGGGTCTCTTCCCGTCCGGTCAGCAGGTCACGGGTCGTCACCCGCCAGCCACCGCCCGGCAGCGGTTTGGCGCTGGTGCAGCGGGTGCGTGAGCGGATCACCGCGCCGCGCTCATGGGCATCGCGGGCGTTCAACACCACCAGCCGGTTGTCCTCCACCCAGCAGTCCGAATATTCAAAGCCAAGGGTCAGATCGTCCCGCAAACCCTCTCCCAGCGGGGACCGCTTGAACTCTACCTTCGAAGTGCCCGGCAGCAGCTTCCGCCCGCCCAGGTGATCGTAGATGAAGAGGCCGAGGCGTAGCAGCCAGGCGGGGCGCATGCCCTTGGCGTGCGGCAGCACGAAGCGCAGGGGCCGGACGAAATGCGGCGCGATGCCCCACAGAACCTCCCGCTCGACCAAGGCTTCCCGCACCAGGCGGAATTCGTAATGCTCCAGATAGCGCAGGCCGCCGTGAAGCAGCTTGGTCGAGGCGGAAGACGTCGCTCCGCCCAGGTCCCCCTGCTCGCACAGGAAGACGGAATACCCCCTGCCCACCGCGTCGCGGGCGATGCCGCAGCCATTGATGCCGCCGCCGATGATGGCCAGATCGTAGCGCGTCTCAGGCATGGTTCAGCTCCGCTGTCCGCAGGGAGCCACGCGCTTCAAGAATGCGCTCGGCGATCTGCACGAAGCCACCGCCGCCCTCGGCATCCGCCACATAGGCAGGCGGGTTGAAGCTGGCCGGATCAAAGTCCCGGACATTCGCGACGCCACAGGAATTGACGAAGAAACCGAACATCGGCCCGTCGTTCGGGCTATCGCCCGCAAAGACGATCCGGTCCCCGTCCCGGTCGATATCGAGACCGAGAATGTCCTTGGCAAAGATCCGGGTCATGGACAGCTTGTCGTAGTTGCCGAACCAGCCGTTCACATGGATGGACGATAGCTTGGCCACCGCCCCGGCCTCGACGAAGATATCAAGAATGCGCTGGACCTGATCTTCCGGCAGCGGGGGAACGTCCTCGCAAAAGTCGATGGCCAGATCCGCCTCGCGGTAAAGCTGGTCGGAGGCAATGCCCGCACCGGGAACCTCTCTCAGGATCTTCTCACGAAGGGCTTCGAGCTTGGCCCTGTTGGCCCGCCGTTCTTCACCTGACGCAAAGAACTTCTGGCGCATGACACGGGCATCCCGGTCATACGAGAAATAGAAGGCGCCATTTTCACCCACCACACCGGCCACAGGCCAGAAGCGGGCAATCATGTCGCACCATCCTGCGGGGCGGCCCGTGATCGGCACCACCGCAAGCCCCGCCTGAGCCAGCTTTTCCAGCGCCTGGTAGGCGGCGGCGGGCAGTTGGCCATCGGTGGTCAGCGTGTCGTCGATGTCGGTCAGCACGGCCACACAGCGCGCCAGTGCCCGGTCATCCATGTCGCGCAGGGGTTTCATCAGACGGTTTCCTCAATGAAATCTTCCAGAATGCCCATGTCCGCAGCCATATCGAGCAGGGAGTAGCGGTCGCGCATTTCGCGGCAATAGCGCAGGGCATCCGCATAAAGCTGCCGGTCGAGACCGATTTCCTGGGGCGTTGCCCCGCCGCCGGCCGCTCTCAGATGCGCGGCCATTTCGTCCGCATCCAGCATCATTGCGCGCAGGGTCCGGCGCAGCTCCGGCCAGAGCTCCGCAAGGCGCGTGTTGAAGGCTGCCGCTGCTGCCTCGTCCATCGCCTTGGCCCGGCTGGCCTCAAGGCAGTCTTCGACGGCCGCGTCGGGATAGCGGGCGCGGATGGCGGCCTCATCCGGCTGCCAGGGCTTCACTCGGGGCGCTTCGTCCCTGGACAGGATCCGGTCTTGCAAACGGGCCATGGTGATGGAGGCGACCCCCACCTGCTGTCCATGCACGGTGCCTGGATGACGGCTGCCTGCGAAACTGTCGATCCAATGGGAAATCTGGTGCTCGCCCATGGAGCCCGGATGGCTCATGCCCACCACTGCAATGCCGAGGCCGCCGAGGGTCAGCAAGCGCTGCAGATAGCCGATGGCCTCGTGGTCCCGTGCACCAAGTCCGGCGGTGCGCTCCAGCACCGCCCGCTCATCGTCCTGCTGCAACACATAGGGTGCAGTGGCATAGCGTGTGCTGAGCATGACATGAGAGAAATACCAGTCTACCTGGGCTGTCGGCCGGCACAGGCTGTCGCCCAGCCCTGCCCCGATCAGATATTGCGGCGCTCCGGCGGACACAGCGATGTCGATGAAAACCCCCTTGGCCGCATGGGCGTTGCGAGTGGTCTTCAGGCCGGAGTCGAGCGTGATCGAGGCCGTGGATGAGGTGTATCCGTTCATGGAGGGCGCGGTGCCGAACACGCTGTAGGACCGGCCGTCGAGATAGGTCGCGTATTTGCAAAGGTCGTTGATCGTGCCGGACCCGACAGCCACCAGCGCCGCGTGCTTCTTCGTCCGCTCCTGAAGGGCGCGGACACAAGCCATGTCTGCATGGGGATGGTCGAGAAGCACAAGCTCGGCCCGGTTGCCGATACGGCTGGCAATGCGCGAGCCCATGGCATCGGCCGTATGGCTGTCACAGACCACCGCATAGCTTTCCGCCGGCATCACGCTGTTCAGCATGTCCGGCGCGGCCTCGGCGAACCCGTCACCAATGTCGATGTGGCGGAAGGGAACGGAAACGGGAGCGCCCGTGTCCGGGTCACGCCACCGGCCTTGCGTCACGTCGCCGATAAGGGCGTTCCAGCCCCCGCTCAGCGCATGGCCTGTCATGCGCGGCACGTTCATTCACCCCTCCCAAGCTTGAACCCTGCCTCTGGGATGAAAGTTGCCAGTTCTTGTTGGCATATGTCAATGACGTATTTCAGAATTATGTGGCATATGCCAAAAAATGCGGGAGGCCGCTCTAAACAATGGAAACCGGCGCGAAAATCTGCCAAGGACGGCTCAGGACGGAAGGAGCCTGCATGTCGAAGAAGTACAATCAGGGGAAGAGCACGGCGGAGGTCCGCGGCGGCGCACCACGACGGGCAGTGCCCTCGCAATTCGCCATGGACGAGGTGCTGTGGGCGGCTTGGCTCTACTATGAGCAGGGCTACAAGCAGGACCAGATTGCCGAGGAGCTGCGCATATCCCGCGCTTCGGTGTTCAATCTGCTGCAACGGGCCAAGGATGAGGGCGTTGTGACAATCGCCATCGACCCGACCCGCATGGCGCGGATCGAGATGGCGCAGAAGCTGTGCGAAAAGACGGGGCTCAACGAGTGCTATCTGCTGCCGCATGCGGGCGGGGCCGCGCCGCTGACAGAGCTGATCGGCCAGCTTGGCGCCCGGGTTCTGGAAACCCGCCTGCAGCCGGACGACACTATCGGCGTTGCCTGGGGCCGCACTGTGCTGAGCCTGTCCCGCACCCTGACCCCAGGCCGCTTCCCGGGTATCACAGTCGCCCAGACCACCGGCAGTTCTGCGGCGACCTTCGACTTCTCACCGGTTCTGTGCACGTCCAACATCGCAGCAAAGCTGAATGCTCGCGCCGTCAACCTGCATGCGCCGGGCGTGGTGTCGTCACCGCACGTGAAAGATATCCTCATGGCGGAACCGGCCATACGCGAGCATTTCGAAATGCTGCGACACTGCAGCAAGATCCTTTTTGGCGTGACCCAGTTGACCGGCCCCACCCTGTTGGTGCAGGGCGGTTTCATGACCCAGGAGGAAATCCAGTGCTATCTCGACCTTGGCGCGGTCGGCTTCGCCTCCGGCTATTTCTTCAATCGCGATGGAGAGATCGTGATCAGCGAGTTCGATGAACGGCACATCACCATGGACGAGGAGGAAATGTGCAACGTGCCCGAGCGCATCTGTGTGGGAGGCGGCCCGGAAAAAATCGAGGCCATCCACGCCATGCTCCAGTCCCGCCTTGCCAGCATCCTCGTTACCGATGAAGCCACAGCCTTGGGCATCCTCAGTCTTTAAAGGGGACCAGAACCTTTTCACACCTCGATGTCGAGGGCGGCGGTGAAGAGGCGGTCCAACTGCCGTGACAATGGCCGATTATCAGTGGCCGATTATCATTGGCCGGCCGAAGCGAACTGCCCCCGGGGCACCGATCACAACGCCCCGCCAGTCGGCGTCGGGCGTGTCGATGTCCTCAATGTCGAACAGGCTGAGGCGGTGCATCCGGCAGAGCCTCCTCAGTTCATGCTTTGTTCTAAATCTGCACCAGAAACGCCAAAAGCCCCGTCCGTGAGGATCGGGGCTTTCGTCTGAAACGTTGATTTTGATTAGGTATTCTGGTTGCGCGGGCGTGCAATCATCATTACTTGCGACCGCCCTCCCCTCTTCACGCCACGCTGCTCCAGATGGACACGGCGCTCCTTGGAGAATTATTTGGCACAGCAGCGTAGGGAACAGACTCAATGATCCCACATGTTGAGTTGTGCTTTTATCGGCGTACCTATGCTTCGACGACGATCATTGTCGATTGGGGTCAAGTCAGCAAACAAAGAACTTCAGCTGTCGACGGGTAAAGGGTCGATTGCACTCCTGCAGAAAATCGCAAGATGGTGCTGGTAGCCGAACACGTGCGGGCAGGTCCTCACGCAATCGAGAGCGAGGACGCTTCCATCTTGCGGGCCATCAGACGCACCAATGGAGGGCGCATGAGGGCCGGAATGACCCAGGACTGGACCGCAAGGCCGAAGCGGCTGCGCGGCACGTAATGCCCGCCGATCTTCTCCGACTGCTTCTGCAGCCTCGTCGCCACGGGGCGCAGCCGCGCCTCATAGGCAGCCAGCGCCTCGGCCGGCGGCCGCGACGCCAGTTCGGCCGCCAGCACATAGGCCCCGACGACGGCCGTGGAGGTGCCCTGCCCCGACAGGAAGGTCATGCAATGCGCCGCATCGCCAATCAGAACCACCCGGCCGCGCGACCATTGCGGCACCTCGACCTGGCAGATCGTGTCGAAGAACCCGTCCGACCAGTCGACGCCATTGCGGAACGTGTCGGACACCAGCGCCGGCCAATGCGAGAAGCGACTGGCGATCCGGGCGGTGCGTTCCTCCGCCGGCACGCGGGAGATCTCCTCGTCGCGCCAGCAGAACAAGGTCGACACCGTGCCGTCGCCGACCTGGTAGAGACCGGCCTGCAGGTCGATATCCATGAAGGCTGCATAGTCGCAGTCCATCGCCTGCGACGAGGGCAAGCGCCACGCGGCGCTGCGATAGCCGAGCGGTTTCAGAAACTCCGAATGCGGGCCAAACTGCAGTTCCCGCACGCCGCTGCGATAGCCGTCAGCCGCCACCACAAGGTCGAAATGCTCGCTCGACCCGTCCGAGAACCCCACCTCCACCGCCTCGCCCTTATCGGCAAGGGCGGTGATGGTGGTGCCATAGCGGATCGGCACCCGGCCCGCCAGTCGCTCGACCAGAACCTCCTGCAAGGCATCGCGCAGGATCATCAGCATGCGCTCGCCGCAGGCCGCCGACAGATGGCGATAATTGTAGGAGAACAGCTTGCGGCCTCGCGCGTCCCGATAGTCGGCCTGCTGGATCGAGATGGCTCGCGCCTTCAGGGCATCGATCAGGCCGAGCCGCTCGGCGACCTCCCAGCCGCCAAGATGCAGGCCGACCGCATAGCCGGCGGTGCGCAGCGCTGGTGCCTTCTCGACGATGACCGGCGCCATGCCGGCGTCGAGCAGGCAGTTGGCAAGCGCAAGGCCCGCCGGGCCGGCGCCGGAGATCAGGATCCGCATGCCTGCCGCCTCAGAAGGTGATCTTGAGGCGGCCGCCGATGGTGCGGCCCTTGCCCAGTTGGTAGACATTGCCGAAGCCGCTGGAGCTCGCATCGAACCCATAGACCGTATAGGTCTTGTCGGCGATGTTATCGACGTAGAAGTCGGCGACGACATTCTCGCCATGCTTCCACGACACCCCTGCGTCGAACAGCGCGTAGGCGCCCTGCCCCACGGTGTTGGCTTCGTCGAACCAGGTCTTGCCGACATAGGAGACGCCGGCGCGCGCGGTCAGGTCGCCGAAGTCGCCCGGCAGGCCGAACGTATAGGCCGCGGTCAGGTTGGCCGTGACATCCGGCGCGTAGGGCACCTTGTTGCCGGTGAGGTTGACGCCCGGATTGGCGGGGTTCCGGTAGCGGCTGAAATAGGTGTCGTTGAAGGCAATCCCGCCCGACAGCGAGAACGGCTGCACCGGCTGCCAGCGGGCCGTCAGGCTGACGCCCTTGCTCTCCACCTTGCCGACATTCTGCAGATACTGGCCGGTGACCGGGCCGACGGAAAGCTGGTAGTCGTCCGTCATCGTGAAATAGACGGAGGAGCCAAGCTCCAGCGTGTCGTCGAACAGACCCGCCTTGATGCCGGCCTCATAGTTGTAGCTGTGCTGCGGCTGATAGGAGAAGCCGATATTGGCCGGGGTCACCGCGCGTGTGAAGCCGCCGGCCTTGAAGCCCGTGCTGAACAGCGCGTAGACGAGCACATCGTCGGTGACCTTGTAGCTGGCGCCCACCTTGGGCGAGAGCGCCGAGAAATTGGCGCTGTTGGTCTGCCGGATACCGGCCAGCGTCGTGGCGGCATCGACCTGCTCATAATCGAAGCGCAGTCCGCCGGTCAGGTCGATCCGCTCGCTCGCATGCCAGGTGACTTCGCCGAAGGCCGCGTAGGAGCGGATTTCCTGATGCGAGGCGAGGGTTGCGGCCGGCACCTCGCGGCGGAAGTCGAGATCCTGGAAGTAGAGGCCGGCGACATAGTCGAACATCGCGCCCTCCTCCGGGTTGGAGGCGATGCGCAGTTCCTGGTTGAACGTCTTCTGCCATTCGGGCGTGTAGGAACCGAAGATCGTCCGCAGCAGCGAGCGGTCCTGATAGCCGGTCAGCGCGGTGATCGTCGCCGGACCCAGGTCGTAGGAGGCGGTCAGGCCGTAGCTGTCCGTCGTCAATTCGTAGTGCGAGGGCACCGGCAGCGAGATGCGGCTGTCCAGCATCGACTGCATCACGAAACGTTCCTCGTCGGACGTGCGCTGGCTGCGGCCGTAGGAGAGCATGATGTCGAGCGGGCTGCCGACGGGGGCGTAGCGCAGGCGGGCCTGGCCGGCCAGCGTCTCGCTGTCGCCGGTGCGCTCACCGGTGAACATGTCGCGCATCTCGCCGTCCTCGTGTTCGGCGCTGAACCAGGCGTCGCCGTAGAGCACGTCCTCGATCAGCGCGCCGCCGAAGGCGACGCCGCCAAGCGCGCCGAGATTGGTCACGTTCAGGACCGGGCTGAGGAAATAGTCGTTGCCCGGCTTGCGGGTGACGACGTTGATCACGCCGCCGATGGCGTTGCGGCCATAGAGCGTGCCCTGCGGGCCGTAGAGCAGTTCGACCCGCTCCAGGGTTTGCGGCAGCAACTGGCTGAACAGCGCCTGATCCTGCGGCAGCCCGTCGACATAGAGCTGGGTCGCCGGATTGTAGAAGTCGACGGACGACTGGCCGCGCACGGTGATGCCGGAATAGGCCCGGCTCGAACGCTGACGGACCAGCACGTCCGGGAACACCCGGTCGATCCGGTCGATGGTGGTGAAACCGCGCTCCTCGAGTTCATCCGCTTCAACGGTCGCGATCTCGCCGATCGCCTCGAAGGCCTCCTGCAAGCGCTTGGTGGCCGAGACGAGAATGCGGGGAAGCGCCGTCGGTTCGCCGGACGCGGCACCCTCCTGGGCGTGCGAAGGGAACGGTCGCAGGACGGCGATCAGCGCGACGAAGGAAACACCCAGCAGAGCACGGCTTCTCATTGTTGATTTCCTTGTATTTCCAGCGCCCCGTCGACAGACAGAGGCGGTTCCGAAGCAATCGAGAGGCGCCGGGCGAGACCCGCACCGACGAGAAGCAGAACAGCGGCAAGGGCAAAGACGGCAGCATGCCCGAAGGTCTGGCCGATGAAGCCGGCGGCAATGCCGAAGGCGATGGCCATCACCGCGTCGGCGCTCTGCAGCAGGGCGAAATCGGTGCCGGCCTGACGCGGCGAGCACCAGCCGATCATCACAGCGTAAAGCGCGATCATCGACGTCGCCGCGGCGGCGGACTGGGCCAGGATCAGCGGCGCGACGAGATCCTTGGGGACGATACCGCTCCACACGCCCGCGAGCGCCAGGAACAGCGTCGCGTTGGCGAGGGCGGCGAGCATCAGGGCACGCGCGGAAGGACGCCGCAGCACCGCCATCATCGCCAGCGCGGCGGCGAGCCCGGCGGCGGCGCCGCCCGCTCCCTTGAGCCAGCCGATCTCGGCAAGCGTCAGCCCGGCATCGACCAGGAACGGCCCGATCAAGGCGATGCCGAGCCGCAGGCCCGACTGGTAGACCAGCATGAAGCCGAGGCCGCGGCGATACTCCATCCTGCGGAACGACGCCGACAGGCGCGGACGCGACAGCCCCGCCGCAACCGGCACCGGCGCGCCGGCCTCGATCCCCCGCGCTGCGACGGCCGGGATCGTCAGCACCGCGACGACGCCCGCCATGAACAGCATCGAGGCCTGCCAGCCGAAGGCGGCATAGACCGGCAGCCACGCCCCGACGCCGAGAAGGAACCCGACATAGCCGCCGAAGACCCCGGCGCTGCTGACGGTGGCGCGGCGGCTTTCGTCGACCGCCTCGACCGCCAGCGCATCGGTGGCGATGTCCTGGGTCGCCGCGAAGACGGCAACGGCCAGCAGAACGCAGAGCATCAGTTCGAAGTGCCCGGCCGGCGACAGCAGCGACAGCACCGCGAAGCTCGTCACGATCAGTGCCTGGCACAGCAGCAGCCAGGACCGCCGGCGGCCGAGGCGGACGACGCAGAAGCGGTCGACCAGCGGCGCCCACAGGAATTTCAGCGCCCAGGGCAGGAACAGCAGCGACAGCAGGCCGATGCGGTCGAGCCCCATCCCCTCCTCCCGCAGCACGGTCGGAAGACCGGTCTGCACGAGGCTGCCGGTGATGGCCTGCGCCGCGTAGAGCCCGATGAACAGGCTGACGATCCTGAAGGTGAAGGCGCCTGAAGCGCGCGGATGCGATGTCATGAAGTGCTTACCCCGACCACAGTTCGGCCTTAATTGCCCCTCGCAAGGTCTGCCACCCGGATCGGCCCTGCTTCAGCCCCGATCAGGGCCTTTCGTGTCCCTCGTGCGAACCGTTGCCCGCATGTCACGCCAATCCCGCATGGCGGCGCAGCCGCGCGAGGACGTCGGCAAGCACCGATGGCTCGGAGAGGTAGAAGTGATCGCCCGACAGATCCGCCCGCGCGAACCGGGATCCGCAGACCGCTTCCCAGGCATCGACGTCGGCCGCCGACACTTCCGGGTCGTCCTCGCCGCGCAGGGCCAGAACGGGGCAGCCGATCCGCGAGCCCGCCCGCAAGGCATAGGTTTCGGTCAGCGCGAAGTCCGCCCGGATCGCCGGCAGGAACAGCTCCAGCAGTTCCTCGCTTTCCAGCACCTCGTCGCTGGTGCCGCCCAACCGGCGCAACTCGCCGACCAGCATCGCGTCGGACATCGAGTGGCGCCACGGACGCGGCGTCGGCAACTGCGGCGCCCGGCGGGCCGAGGCGATGAAAGCCGATGGAGGCAGGCCGCGCGCCTGCAGCACCAGCCCCGCCTCGAAGGCGACGAGGGCGCCGAGGCTGTGCCCGAAAAGGATTACGGGGCGACCGGCCGGGACGGCGCTGCATAACGCAGGCACGAGCCCGGCCAGCACCCCGTCGACACCGGTGCTGGCGGCTTCCGAAAAGCGACGTCCGCGACCGGGCAGTTCGACCGGGCAGACATCGATATCGGCAAGCAGCGGATGATCCCGCCAGCCATGAAAGAAGGATGCGGCTCCACCGGCATGGTGGAAAGCAAAAAGCACCGCCCGTCCTCGCCCGTCCGGCAGGCCGAAGGGGAACCAGGCGGGAGCGACGCGAAGGGGTGCGTTCATCATGCGACCTCCACCGGCCGAAGGCCCTGGCTGAGCTGCGCGGCCACGGCCTCACGCACCGCATCCGCGACGGCAGGCGCATCGTCGCGCGCCATGAAATGCCCGCCCTCGAGCCGGCGATGGGTGAAGCCGCCAGCGGTGCGCGGCCGCCAGCTTTCCACGGCCTCCTTTGAGACGAGGTCGTCCTGCGTGGCGGACAGCGCCAGCATCGGCGCGTGGATCACCGCCTCACTGCGATAGCTGGCGGCCATCGCCGTGTCGCCCTCCATCGTCGTCTGCAGCGCCGACAGCATCTCGCCGCTCGACAGGATGTTTTCCGGCGTGCCGCCGAGCAGCCGCAGCCGGGTTTCCATGCCGTCCTCCCCGAAGTAGCTGCGCAGGTCCGGCAAGGGCTGGTGCGGGCCGGGACATACGCCCGCGACCACCAGCGACGGTTGGCAGGTGCCCTCCTGCTCCAGCCGGTGCGCCAGTTCGAAGGCGATCTTGCTGCCGAGGCTCCAGCCGACGAGAACGAGCGGCGTCTCGCGATAGGGTCTCACTCTCGGCAGCAGCGCCTCGACCGCCGCCGACAGCGTGGTGAAGGGAGGCTCGGCGATCCGTCCCTCGCGGCCGGGAAGCTGAACCGGCGACACCTGCCAGTCGCGTGGGAATTGCGCCTGCCAGTTCTTGAAGGCCGAGGCGCCAGCCACCGCATGGGGAAAGGCCAGGATATTGACGTCGGCTCCACATCTTGGACCGCCGAACGGAAACCAGTCGGCGCGCTCGGCGAGAGACGCACGCGCCTCGTCCAGCAGCGCTTCGATCCGCGCCGCGCGCTTTTCGAGCTGCCCCGTATCCACACCTGCGAGCCCGCCCTCGCCGCGCCGCCAGCGGCAGAGCAGATAGGCGATGGAGCCGCGGTCGAGGCAGTCGTACATCGCCGATCCGGGAGCCGCGAAATAGTCCTGGACCTCTACCGCTCCCCTGCTGCCGGCAAGGCGCGCCATCAGCCCGGCGGGCATCCGGTCTCGCGCGCGGCAGACCTGCCGCGTCACGTCGCGCAGGCTCTCCAGGACGAAGCCCATCTCCTCCATCGTCTCGATGAACGGGCCGACGAGTTCCGCAGGCCAGAGATCGCCATGCAGGAACAGCCCGCCGGGCGCCAGCACGCGGCGGACATGGCGCAGGAAGGCACCCATGTCCGGATAGGCGCCGGAAGATTCCAGGTTGAGGACAACATCCTGGCTGCCGTCAGCCAGTGGCACGGCACAGGCATCGGCCACCTGCAGGCGCACACGCCGCCCGGAGAGCAACCGTCGGGCGCCGGCGATGTTGTCGGCGCTGAGATCGAGGCCGACCGCGAAGAGCGGACGGTAGTGCCGCGTCACGACGTCCAGCGCGCCGCCACGACCGCAGCCGATGTCCGCGACCCTCAGGCCGTCGAGCGAGAGGGGCCCCAGCAGTTCGGCGACGAGACGCTCGCAGGCGTCGTTGGCACCCGGTTGCGCAAGACCGGGCACGGCACCATCGGCAAGACCGGGAACGGGCTCGTAGCCCCAATTGAGGAAATGCGCATGCCCGTCCAGCCCGGCTTGAACGAAAGCGTCGTCGAGGGCGGAATAGGCGCGGCGCGTACGGTCTGCGGCCGGTTCAGTCGGCATCGGTAAGGGTCCTTGCAAAATCGACGGGATCGGGATGCGGCGGCGGCGGCACGGGCATGGCGCGTTCGTGCGGAGGCCCGGCCTGGCGCAGCACGGTCAGCCAGGCCTTGCCGAGGTCGGCGAGATAGGCGTCCGACTGCCAGTGCACGCTGCCCGGCGTTTCGATGGCACGGCGCAGCTCGGCGAGCGCATGGCCGATGGCCTCGGGGAACTCGGCATGCACCACGTCCCAGAACGGCGCGCCGGCGGGCGAGCCCAGCACATGGGCGCTCGGCTGCGTGAAGTGGCGACAGCCGGCATGGCGCTCCGGCGACAGCAGATAGGAGCTCGCCTCCCCGTCCTGCCGGTAGTCGGGCGCATAGAGCGAGTGGCTCCATACGACCGGGCCGAAACTGTTGACCAGATTGACGGTCCCTTCCGGCCAGCCGACTGCCATGCGGTGCATGACCAGCGAGTGATGGTCCGGGTCGGACGGGTCGAGCCAGGATTGCAGCATCAAGGAGAAGGGAACGCCGCCGACCCGCCCCTGGAAAGCATGGAACGGCAAGGCCTCGGACGGCGGAACCAGAGGCCCGATGCATTCGAGCCCGACCAGCGAGCCGAGGCTGCGCCCCAGGCTGTCGAGCGCCGAATACAGTAGCTGCGGACTGGTGGTGACTTCCGCAAAGGCCGCCGGCGCCCGTTCGCCCGCCGCGCTCGCATAGGCGATGAAGTGCCGGAACGCCGGCAGATGCGGGTAGAAGCTGTTGACGTGATAGCGCACGCCCGCGGCTTCCGCATGCCGGCGCAGCGAGGCTACCTCTCCCGGATGGACGGGATGTTCCTGCAGCACGTGAATGCCGCGCTTCAGCAATGCCTCGGCAAGGCGGGTGCCGTCGCCGCCGAACAGCGTGGTGCGGACCACGACGCAGGCCACGTCGATATCGGCCGGCAGATCTGCAACCTCCCGGTAGAGCGGCACGGCGAGATGCGCAGCAAGCGCACGCGAGCGCGCCCCGCCCCGCGCCAGGATACCGGCCAGCCGGACATCCCCGCCGAGCCTTGCGATCGCGGCAAGATAATGCTCGCCGAAGCAGGTGCCGCAGACGACGACGTTCAGCACCTCACCCGCCATGACCGATACCTCCCAGCCAGGCGCGCAGGCCGAACTCGCCAGCCGGTGGTTTGCTGGTGCCGACCAGATCCGCCAGCGGCAGCGACCAGGCCTCCTCGCCTCTCGACAGGATCGCCAGCACGGTGTCGAAGACGGAGGCAGCAAGCCCTTGCGGAAACAGGCCGGCGAGCTCGTCGATGTTGCACAGCAGCTCGCGCTCCTCCTCCAGGACCTGGAAATGCAGCGCAACCTGCGGCTGGGCGGCGTATTCGTAAGCTGGCATGCCGAGCAGCGGGTCGGCGCTTTCCGGCAGCGCATAGGCCTGCCGCACGCCGAGCAACGACGTCATCGCCACCGGGAACATCAGCGTCGGCAGGTCCTGCGCCGCATTCGCCTCGGCAAGCCCTCCGCACAGCAGCGGCGACAGGTTCTCGCGGATCGCGTCCTCGGTCCGCTGCATGAGATCGCCGAAGGTCGTCACCCTTGAGAAGTCGAACGGCACCGCCATCGCCGCGCTCGCCTCGCAGGCGATGTTCATAGCTTCCGCATGCAGCGGCTTGCGGTCGGGGTAGGCGAGTTGCAGGGAGAACCGCTGCGTGTCCGCCGACCATCCGCGCAAACCAGCGGCGAAGGCTGCAAGCACCAGCGCCGTGCCGGACACGCCCCGGCCGGCCGCCGCATCGCGAACCGAAAGCCAGGAGGCGCGGTCGAGCGCCCGGCGTTCGATGGCGAACCGCGGCGGCAGCGTTTCGGGCAGCGCGGCAAGCGGCAGGTCGGGCGCCGGCGGCAAGGCCGCAAGGCGCTCGCCGGCCGCCTTGCGCGCCACGGCAGAGGCCTTCGTCTCGCCCAGCAGTGCCATCCCGCTCATGTAGTCAGTGGCCGAAAAGCCAAGCCGCGGCAGTTCCCGCTCAGGATCGGCCACATGGCGGCCAAGCTCGCGCAGCATCACCTGGAAGCTCTCGATATCGAGGAAGGTCGTGTCGATGTCGAAATGCAGCCGAATGCGGCCCTCCGGCAGCAGCGAGGCACGCCATTCGAAGAACGGCCAGGCAGCAAGGTCGAAGGCCTGTGCGCTCATGCGCCGGCGGGTGTCCGTGAGCCGCTCCCCCCGCTCCGCATCGGGCAGGTCGGAAAGGTCCTCGCGGACGATCGGAGGAACCGGCCCGACCTCGGCAAGCACCGCCCTGCCCTCGCCATCGATCGACATGCGCAGGGCCGGGTGGCGGTGGACGAAACGGGCCCAGGCGCGCTCGAAGGCGTCGAGGTCGAAACTCGCCGTCTCCTTGTCGTATTCCACATACATGTGCCGGGCCGTGCCGCCGAGCGGCACATCGCTCCGCCGGCCCAGCCACCACGCCCGTTGCAGCGGCGACAGCAGCCAGCTCATGCCCGGGCGCGCTGGCACCGGTGCGAGATCACCATTCGCGAGTGCAAGTCCTTGGCGACTGGCAGACAGTTCCGCGAGCGCTGCACGAAGAGATCCCGCCTCGGCGTCCTCCCGCAAACCGCCTTGCGCCCGGATTCCCTCCACCAGTGCGGCGACCGTGTCGAAGCGCATGGCCGCCTCGCCCGACAGCCGCAGCCCGGTTTCGGCGGCGAGCCTTTCGGCAAGATCGAGGAACAGCAGCGAGTCGAGCCCAAGGTCGATCAGCCGGCTCTCGGGGTGCACCGCATCCAAGGGAAGCGACAGGAGGTCGGCAATCAGCGTCCTGACGATGCTCTCGAGGTCCGCTCCGGCCGCCGCCGGCATCTGGCCGCCCGCCTCGCGCAAATGCTTCGCGAGCGAGGCCGGCGTATGATCCTGAAGGGCGAAGCCTGCGGAAAGATCGAGCCCGAGCTCGCCCTTCACCGCCTGCGCCAGTTCCAGCATCATCAGGGAATCGACACCCAGCGACAGCAGGCTTGCCTGCATGTCGATCCGCTCGCGCGGAAGAGCGAGCAGGCTCGCCAGCCGTTCGACAAGCCAGGTCTCGACGCCGAGAGGTTCGACAGCATCCCCATGCGCAGGCGCCGGTTCGCGGGCCGGTGCGGCCGGCGCCATTCGCGACAGGGCCGGCGGCAGGCGTCCGCCGGCGGCGCCCGTCAACGCCTGCCAGTCGACATGCAGCGGGCTTGCCACCGCATGCCCCCGCTGCAGCGCCGTCTCCATCAGCGCCAACGCTTCGGCCGGCGTGAGCGTCAACATGCCCCGGCCGGCGAGGTCCCGTGCGAGCTGTTCCCGTTCCGCGCGCCCATCCTGCCAGTATCCCCAGGCAAGGGCGGTCGCGGCGACCCCGTCCGCGCGCAAGGCCGCCGCCAGCCCCTCCAGGGCGGCGTTGGCAATGGCATGGGCCGCCTGGCCTGCCGGCCCGAAGACGGTCGCAGCCGAGGAGGCAAAGACCACACGCGCAGGCGCAAGGCGCGCAAGATGCCGGCACAGGGCTTCGGCCGGCCGCAGCTTGGGCGCCAGCACCCGCTCCAGCGCCGCCGCATCGAGAGCCGCGAGCGGCCTGTCGTCAAGGTGCCCGGCGAAGTGGAAGAGCGAGGCAAGTCCCCGCCCCTCGATGCCGGCGAACAGACGGTCGAGATGGTTCTCTTCCGTCAGGTCCACCTCGCTGTCCACGGTCACCTCGACCCCGGCGGCGGTCAGCGCGGCGATCCGGGCGGCCTCGACGTCCGACGGAGCGCGGCGCGCAACGAGGCGGATGCTGCGCGCGCCTTTTCCGGCGAGCCATTCGGCCGTCGCCAGGGCCATCGGCGCAAGGCCCCCAAGCAGGAGGTGAATACCGTCCCGTTCGATGCCGAGCGGTGCTGCAGCACCATCCTCCACTACCAGACGGGGCACGAAACGCCGCCCCCGGCGCAATGCGGCAACCGCCTCGCCGTCCTCGACGAGGCAGGCCCGATGCAGCGCGGCATCTGCGTGACTGCCATCGTCGTCGACGAGCCGCACCGCCAGATCCGGATATTCCTGAGCGGCAACCCGCACGAGGCCTGCAATGCCGGCCAGCAACGGCGCTTTCGGCCGGTCCCAGGGAACGACGGCCAGCGCCCCGTGCGTCAGCAGCACGAGCCGGCACCCTGCCTGCGAGGCCTCGCGAATGAGTTCGGCAAGGCCGGCATGGAGGATAGCAAGGGACAACCCCTCATCGACATCCGCGAGATCGACGAGGCATGTGTCGCCGGCGGACAGTCCCGGCGGTACGAAAAACCCGGAGGCACGCGAGATCACCGCCGCGACACGCCCCGCAGACGCGCGGGAGTTGGCAGCCTCCCAGCGCCAATGGCAGAGTTGGGGGCGCGTCGCGGCGGCGGCCGGCCGACCCTTGCGGAGATTGTCGATCCACAGAGCCGGCCAGTCCGATGTGTCGAAGACGGCGAGGTCCAGCCCGCCGTCCTGGCGCGTCCTGACGGAAAGGCGCGCGTCCGACAGTTGCCCGCACGTACCGCTGACCGCATCGACGACAAGCGGGCCCTGCCCGGCCAGTTCTGCAAGCGCCGGGCGCAAAAGCTCGGCAAGCGGGCCGACAACGATTGCCGCGCCCTCCTGAGGCAGGGGCGGCAGCGCAGCGCCGGCAAACGGGACGGGCCTTGCCGTGATAAGGCGCGCGCCCTCTTCCGTCGCAAGGGCGAGCTCATCGGAGGCAGTGATCCAACGCGCGGCCTGCGGTGTTCCGGCCGGCGCAAGCTGCACGCCTTCGAACCGCCAGAACCCGTCGCCGGCCCGCGCGGCAAGGTCGGCAAGCAGGCCCGCTGCATCGGTGACGGGCACCGTCTCCGGCTGGCGCCTGGCGAGCACGGACGCCGAATGCGCAGGCGGCGCTCCGTTCCGGGCAAGAAGAATGCTCTCGCCGATGGCGCCGTCCTTCTGCTCCGGCGGCGGGAAGGACGACCAGTCGGACCATCCCGCCTCGGTGAGGAACGTCCCCCAGCGGGCAAGCGAGGGGAACAGTTCGCCGCCGCGCGCCTCGATGTCGTCGAGCACCGGCACCAGTGGCCCGAAAACGAAGTCGAACAAGGGCTTTGGCTGCGAAATCTCACGCATCAGGAGGACACCGCCCGGCGCCAGCAGGCGGCGCACATCGGCGAGAACCCTTGTCAGGTCGCGGCCGTTATGCAGCACGTTGGCCGCCACCACGAGATCGTAGACGCCCGGCTCGAAGCCCTGGGCGGCAAGGTCCTTCTCGATGTCCAGCGTCGCGAAGTCGAGGAACGGAAAGGCGGCGAACTTGTCGCGCGCCTTGCGCAGGAACAGCGGCCCGATATCGGTGAAAGTGTAGCGGGTCCGCCGCGCCGGCAGGACCGGCAGCAGCGACGAGGTCGTACCGCCGGTGCCCGCGCCGATTTCCAGGACGCGCAGGGGCTTGTCGGCCGGCAGCGCTTCCACGACGGCCGCGACCGCGTCGGCGGCGAGATCGTTGAGGAAGACGCTGTCGCGCTGGCGCTCGTACATGTCCTCCACGTCATCCATGGCAGCGGACGGGAACACCAGCGACACCGCATCCACCGCGCCGGTCAGCATCTGCGCCAGCTGCGGACCGACGCGGGCGACCATGCCGGTCAGGCGCCGGTAGCCGCGCGCAGCCATGTCCGCGAGAAGCGGCTCCGCCTCGTCCATCGGCGGCGCCTTCAGGACGCCGAACCTGTCCCCCTCCCGTTGCAGAACGCCTTCGTTCACGAGATCGCGCAGCAGCCGGGCGGTGAGCTGGGCGTAGTGCGGAAGGATGCCGCCCGCCGCCATCGCCTCCTCCACCGAGCGCCAGACACCACCGGCGAAGACGCCGAGCCTGTCGAAGGCATGGGCGACATGGATGGCGTGCAGGCGCGCGACGGCCGCGCCTTCCGCGTCGAGCGACGACCAGTCATGCTCGGCCGCGCGCAGCCGCGAAGCCTCGCCGAGACTGGCGATCAGTTCGCGCCAGCCGTCCCCCCGTTGACCTTGCGCGCCCGGCCGGGCAATGCGGCCGCCAATGCGCGGGGCGATGGGGGCGACCACGCGCGGCCCGGCGGGGCCGGCGGGCGGCTGTGCCTCCATCAAACCGGCACGCCAGAATGACGCCGCCGCGTCGCTCGACCGCGCGAAGGCCTCGTCCTCGCCGCCGGTCTCGGCAAACAGCGACAGTGTGCGGGCAAGAGCCAGCCCGTCTCCGCCGCCGATCTCCAGCCGCATGCCCCCTGCGCCGGAGTGCTGGCGGACGAGCATGTCGCAATACCGCGGCAGCTCGCCCTGATAGGCGCCTTCCAGCAGCAGATCCGCATGGGCTTGCGACAGGACACGCAGCGCCGGCAGGTCCGGCGCCGCGAGGGCGAGCCGCAAGGGTCCTTCGGCCTTGCGCGGCGCCGGCTTCAGCGGTTCGGGCAGGTCCTCGACGATGACATGGCAATTGGTCCCGCCGATGCCGAAGGAGCTGACGCCGGCGATCCTCGGTCCTTCCGGCCAGGCCTGCAGGGCCTGCGGCACGATGAAGGGCGTTGCGTCGATTTCCAGCGCCGGATTGGGCTTGCGAAAATGCAGGCACGGCGCGATCAGCCCGGTGCGCACGCTGAAGGCGGCCTTGATCAGCGCGCCGATGCCGGCGGCGGTGTCGAGATGCCCGGTATTCGCCTTGAGCGCGCCGAGCGCACAAGGATGATGACGCGGCGTGTCGCGTCCGAAGGCCTCGGCCAGCGCATTGAGCTCGATCGGGTCGCCGAGCGGCGTGGCGGTCCCGTGCGTCTCCACCATGCCGATGCGGTCCGAGGTGACGCCGGCCAGCGCCATCGCCTCCTCGATCACCGCCCGCTGTCCAGCAAGCGAGGGCGCGGTGAAGCCGGCCTTGTCGGTGCCGTCATTGTTGACCGCCGATCCGCGGATGACCGCGAGGATGCCGTCGCCGTCCTCCAGCGCCCGGCGCAACGGCTTCAGCAGCACGACGCCGACGCCATTGCCGATGAAGGTACCGGAGGCTTCCGCATCGAAGGGCCGGCAAGTCCCGTCGGGCGAGAAGATCATGCCCGGCTGGTGGAAATAGCCGGCGGCCATCGGGAAGGTCAGCGCCGCCCCGCCGGCCAGCGCCAGATCGCATTCGCCGCTGCGCAATTGCTCGCAAGCGACATGGACGGCAACCAACGAACTGGAGCACGCCGTCTGGACCGTCATCGCCGGCCCCATAAGGCCCAGCTTGTAGGCGGTGCGCGTCGCCAGATAGTCCTTGTCGTTGCCGATCAGCCGCTGGAAGGTCCGCGACTGGCCGGCGGACAGCACGTCTTCCGGCTGCGGCATGATGAAAGTGCTCATGCGCGCGGACCCGAAGACCCCGACGCGCGTGCCGGCGACCGAATCCGCCAGCCCTGCCATGTCCAGCGCCTCGCGCGAGCAGGCGAGGAACAGGCGCTGCTGCGGGTCGATGGTCGCAGCCTCCGCCGGCGAGTAGCCGAACAGTCCGGCATCGAAATGCTCGGCCTCGTCGACGACGCTGGCAACGGGGACGAAATCGTCTCGTTCCAGCAGCGCGGGATCGAGACCGGCGGCGGCGAGATCCTGCGCGGTCACCCGGCGCGACAGTTCCTCGCCATCGGCAAGCCGCCGCCAGAAGGTGAAGGGATCCGCCGCGCCCATGAAGCGGCATCCCGCCCCGATGATCGCGACCGGTTCCACGTCCTGGTAGATCTCGGTGAAGAGGCTCATGTCGAAAGCGCGCATGGGTCTGCCTGACTGAAATGAGGGAATTGACGGATCACAGCTCGCGCACACGGCGCCGGCGCTCGGCATTGGCCCGCCCCGCCGCCCGGCGCGTGCCTGTACGGCCGACCTCGCCGGCAAGGGCCGGCTCGGGCGCTCCGAGATGACCGGCGAGTGCTTGGACGGAAGGATGAGCGAACATGGCGACGACCGGAAAATTGTGCCCCAGAGCCTTGCGCAGCTTCTGGTGCAGCCGCAGCAAGGTCAGCGACGTTGCTCCCAGCTCGAAGAAGCTTGCCTCGCGGTCCGGTGCGTCGATGCCGAGCTCCTGCGCCAGCAGGTCGGCGATCAGATCGGCAATCTCCCAATCGACAGGAGCGTCGACAGGAGCACCGACCGCGACGGCTGGTTCCGTCTCCGGCTCGCCACTGGCCGCGTCCGACAATGCGCCGGGAGCGGCAGGATCGACAGCGGCAAGCAGGGCCTGCCAGGCGTTCGCATCGCTCGCCAGATCCGACAGCATCCGGCGATAGGCGTCGAACACGCCTTCGATCCACTCGCCGTCGAACAGGCCTTCGACATAATCCCAGTTAAAGGCGAGTTCGCCGTCCCGGTCGACGACCTGGTGGTCGATCCAGACCTGCGGCGTCTGGGTGATGCCGCCGGTGAAGCGACCCAGCCAATCCGCCGTGCTGCCGTCCGAGGCTGTATTGTCGACACCGACACCGCTGGTGAAGACCACGGGAACGGCGAGCGCCTGTGCATCCGTGCCGCGCCTTGCGGCCTCGCGCATCACCCGCACTGCCGAAACCCGGGCGTGCTCGAGATCCTCCATCAACCGGTCCTGCAGGCGGCGTGCGGCTGCGGCGAAGCCCTCCCCTTCGCGTGCCTCGAACGGCACCAGCAGCAGCGAGGTGAAGTCGCCGACCAGAAGGTCGATCTGCGGATGGATCGGATCGCGGCGGAACAGCGTCAGGTTCACGCTGAAGCGGTCGCCGCCCCCACCGCCGCGCAGGCTCGCCGCATAGGCGGAAAGAAGCGCCGCGTTGGGAGACAGGCCGGTCGCCGCCGCGTTGGCGCGGAACGCGGCCCACTCGGCGTGCGACAACGTTCCGGCAAGACGTGCAAAGCGCGGCGGCGTCAGGTCCTCGGGCCTGCGCCGCAGGGGCAGGCTCGGTGCGGGCGGCAGATCCGGCAGGCGGGCGAACCAGTGCTCCAGGCTGGCCGCATGGGCGGGCGAGGCTTCCTCGCGCTCCCAGTGCAGCACCACATCGCGGAAGGACAGTTCCAGCGGCGGCAGCACGGTTTCCCGGTTGCGGGCAAGCGCGGCCCATTCCGAGAGCAGCATGACCATGCTGCGCCCGTCGCAGACGAGATTGTCGAGGCTGACCAGCAGCCTGACGCCGCCACTGTGCTTCGCCATACGCACGTCGAACAGCGGCCATTGCGCTGTGTCATAGACCCGGTGGCTCATCTCCCGGCGCTGGCGCTCCAGCCAGTGCTCGAGCGCCGCCTCGTCTCCCTCAGTCAGATCCGACGTCATTGCCGAAAAGACCGGAACCTGCGGCAGGATCCGCTGGTTGCCCTCCTCGTCGATCACCGCCCGCAACATGCCGTGCCGCTGCACCAGCCGGTTCCACGCCCAGCCCAGCGCCTCGGCGGAAAGATCGGTGACGTCGATCTCCGCGAAGATGTGCGTCGACACCCCTCCCAGCGGAAACAGCGGCTGGCGGCCGATGAAATAGGCCTGCTGCACATCCGTGAGCGGGAACGGCTCGAACTGCGCGTGCGGGTCGACGGAAAGTTGCACCGGCGCCTCGCCGGAGGCCTCCTGCCCCTCCCGGCCCAGGTCGTCGAGATGGGCGGCGAGTTCGGCAAGGTCCTGCATCGCAAAAATGCTGCGCAGCTTCACCTTGCGCCCGAAGACCGCTCGGATCCGCTCGCTCATCCGCACGGCGATCAGGCTGTCGCCGCCGGCCGCGAAGAAATTGGCATCCCACCCGACCTGATGGCCGAGCAACTCGCTCCAGATCGCGGCAAGCCGGCGTTCACTCTCGCTGCGTGGTGCCGCGATCGCCTGGTGTTCCGGAGCGGCCTCCCCCGGCAACGGCAGGCGCTTGCGGTCGACCTTGCCGTTGGCCGACAGCGGCAGCGTCGACAGCGGCACGACCTGACGCGGCACCATATAGGCCGGCAGCACGCCTTCGAGATGGCGTATCACCCGCTTGGGACGGAACCGCACCGCTGGGTCGACGTTCCGGGCGACCAGAACGGCGAGATCGCCGTTGCCGGCGGGATCGAGGGCCATGGCGGCGTCGAAACCGGCCGCCCCGAGGCTCTGCGTCCAGGCCGGCGCTGCCATCAGCGGCAGCCCGCTCTGCTTGCGTCCGTCCGCCAGCCCGGCAAAACCGCGCTCGATCACACCCGCCGTCAGGTCGATCATCGGGCCGTTGACGGTCAGTTCCACCGCCAGCAGGTGTCCGGCCGGCTTCAGCAGCGAGCGGACATTCGCCAGAAGGTCGCCGACATCGCGCGCCCGGTGCAGGGCATTGAAGGCAAGGACGACGTCGAAGCTGTTTGGTTCGAGATCCGCCGGCATGGTGCCTTCGGGCTCGAAGACCGCCGTTCCGGCGGTGGCTCCGCCCGGCAGGTTTCGCGCCGCCTCGGCAAGCAGCAAGGGCGAAGGATCGGCCAGCACGAGATCGACCAAGGCGTGCGCAGGCAGATCTCCCGCTGCTCCGGTCAATCCGGTCAGCCAGTCGCGAGAGGCGACGCCGGCGCGGGCGCCAATCTCCAGAACGCGCAGAGGCCGGCCGGCCGTCTTCGCCATGGCCGCGAGCCCTTCGCCGATCCGGCGATGGACATCGACCGCGCAAGGATGCAGCCGGGCCAGACGCTCGGGACTGAGATCGGCCCCCTCCGCGTAGAAGAGTTCCAGCGGATCCGTCTCGCCGCGCAGCACGGCGGAAAGCTCCGGCATCAGTCCTTCGACGCGAGCGAGGAGGCCGGAGGCAAGTCCCGCTTCCCCGGCCTGGCGCTCCAGATCCTCCCAGGCCGGCGGCAGCGCATGGGCCGCGAACCGCGCGCCGTCGCGCCTCAGCACGCCTTGCCGCTCCAGATGGGCGAGCCAGCGCGGTAGCAGCGCCCGGAAGTCGGCGGCAAGGCCGATGGCGGAGGCCGCATCCTGCGGATCGAAGGACTTGTCCCCTTCGCCGAGCAGCCCCGCTTTCGCGAAGAGGTCCGCGAGCATCCGAGCCGCAAGCCCGGCCTGCCAGTCCGCGTAGGCGCCTGCTCTGCCCTCCGGCAAGGCGGTGCCATCGATACCGCATGCAAGACTATCCCCGAGGGACGCGGCAATGGCCGCGGCCTCCGCTAGGTCGGCGGCAAGCGTCTCATGGAAATCCGGATGAGTACCCTCCAGGCGCAGCCAAGCAACCAGCCGTCGCCCGCGCTCCTGCGAGCCGACGACATCGACCACCGCGTCCCTTATCCCCGCATGACCGGCCAGCGCGGCCTCGATGTCCCCGAGTTCGATGCGGTGTCCGGCGATCTTCACCTGTGTATCGCGGCGGCCCAGGAACTCGATGATCCCGTCCGGCCAGTAGCGCGCCATGTCCCCGGTCCGGTAGAGCCGCTCGCCGTCCGGATGGGCGATGAATGCGGCTTCGGTCCGCTCCCTGTCCCCCTCATAGCCGAGCGCCAGACCGACGCCGCCGATATGCAGGTCGCCGATCACCCAGTCGGGCCGGTCGCGCAGGCGTGCATCCAGCACCCGGTAGCTCTGGTTGGACAGCGGCGTGCCGTAAGGGATCGACGTCCAGCCGGGACGCACCTCCTCCACCTCGAACCAATTGGACCAGATCGAGGCTTCCGTCGCCCCGCCCATGGCGATGAGCCGTGCGCCCGGCACCCGCTCGCGCAGGATCGCCGGCAGTTTCAGCGGCACCCAGTCGCCCGACAGCAGGACGAGGCGCAGGCTGGAAAGGTCGGCCTCCGTCTCGCCGAGCAGCAGGTCACAGACCGCCGGCACCGAGTTCCACACGGTAACGCCGTGGCGGGCGATCAGCTCCGCCCAGTGCGAAGGGTCGTGCGTTCCCTCCGGGTCGGGCAGCACCAGCGCCGCCCCGGCCGCAAACGTACCGAAGAGGTCGTAGACGGAGAGGTCGAAGCCGAGCGCCGAGAAGCCGAAGATGCGGTCGTTTTCATCCACATCGAAGCGGGCGTTGATGTCGAGCACCGTGTTGGAGGCCCCGCGATGGTCGATCAGCACGCCCTTGGGCATTCCGGTCGAGCCGGAGGTGTAGATGACATAGGCCTCGTCGGAGAGTGCGCGCCCGCTCGCCGGGTCCGCTTCCTCGTAGCCTGTGCAGGCCTCCTCGTCGGCGAGGACAAGTTTTCCGGAGAATTCCGGCAGGCGGTCAGCCAACCGGGCCTGCGTCAGTGCCAGCCGGATGTCGCTCGTCTCGACGATGCTGGCAAAGCGCGGCGAGGGCATCGCTGGATCGACGGGGACATAGACGCCGCCCTGGGAGAGGATGGCGAGGCACGCGGCGGCCTGCTCTGCCCCTTTCTCCATCAGGACGGCGACACGCTCGCCGCGGCGGATACCGGCCTGGCGGAGCCCTCCGGCAAGACGCCGGACCCAGCCGGCCAATTCGGCGTAGGAGTAGGACCTCCCCCCGGCAGCCAGCGCCAAGGCTTGCGGCCTGGCCTGCGCATTGCGGAAGAACGGTGCGTCCAGCAGATCGAGCGGCAGCTCGCGTGCCGTTTCGTTGACGGCGCGGCGCACCTGTCTCTGGCCCTCGGGCCTGAGGTCGCCGACGGGCTCGCCCCACGCCGCCGCCTCGTCCGCCAGCCGCTCCAGCACCGCCCCATAGGCCGTGAACATCCCTTCCACAAGCCCTGCCGGGAACAGCCCGTCGACCACATCCCAGTTGTAGACCAGCCCGCCGTCCTGCTCGCCCGCCTGATGATCGAGCCAGACCTGCGGCGTCTGGGTGATGCCGTGGACAAGCCGGCCGAGCACATCTCCTTCGGACGTGCCCTTGGTGGGGTCCTGCATGCCGAGCTGGCTGGTGAAGACCACGGGCGCTGCGAACTGCCGGCCGGAACCGCCGCGATTGAGCTCTCGCAGCACGTCGACCGCGCTGAAGGTCCGGTGCTCCAGCGCCTCGAACATGCGCCCCTGCACGTCGCGCAGGCGCTCGCCGAGCGGCATGGCGGTGCCGAACTCGAGCGGAAGCAGGGTCAGGCAGGTGAAGTCGCCGACCAGCCGGGGCACGTCCTCGTGCAGGGCGAGGCGGTCGAAGATCGTCAGGTTGAGCGAGAAGCGCGCCTGGTCGCTCCAGGCGGCGAGCACCTCGCCGAAGACGCCGACCAGCAGGCCGGCAGGCGTCACCCCGACCGCGCGGGCCTGCGCCTTCAGAGCCTCCCAGCGAGCTGCGTCGAGACCGGCCTGCAGCCGCGAAAAGCGTGGCGCGCCAATATGTTCCGGCGCACGCGCCAGGGGCAGTTGGGGGCCCTGCGGCAGCTCGTCGAGCTGCGCCAGCCAGTAGGTTCGGTCGGTCTCGAAGCGGCGTTTGCGCTCCGCATCGGCTGCCGACTTGGCCAGCACATAGTCGCGGAAGGAGATCGTGAAGGGCAGCAGCCCGGCGGCCTCGGCCGAGCCAGCCCGGTAGATCGCCTGCCATTCCTGCCAGAGGATCTGGCTGCTCATCGCATCATTGATAAGCATGTCGATGGAGATGTGCAGGCGGTCGCGGCCGCCGGGCATACGTGTCACGCGGATGTCGAACATCGGCCAGGCCGAGGGATCGAGCACCTGGTGCGACAGGCTCTCGCGCATCTCCAGCAGGTGATAGGCGATCCGGTCCGGATCGGCGCCTGAAAGATCAGTTACGTCAATGCGATATCTGGGAACGTCGGCGAGGATGCGCTGGCGGCCCGTGTCGTCGACGACCAGTCGGAGCGCATCGTGACGAGCGATCAGCAGGTTCCAGGCGTCCTCCAGCCGGGCGATGTCGAAGCGGGTATCCGGCTCGGTTTCCAGATAGGCGTGGCAGGCGATGCCCCCGAGGACATGCCGGGGATCGCGGCCGACCCAGTAAGCATACTGCAACTCGGTGAGGGGGAACGGCTCGTGGCGGGCATTGGCATCGGCAAGGATCAGGCCCTGCCCGCCGCTGCCGGCCGAGGTATCCCCGCTCCTCGGTGCCGGCTCCGCCTCTCCGGCGAGGTCGACCAGATGGGCGCGCAGGCGGCCGGGTGTCGCGTTCTCGAAGATCGCCCGCAGCGGGCAGGCAAGCCCGAGGTCGCGGGCGATGACACGAGCGAGATCCATCACCAGGATGGAATCGAGACCGAGGCCGATGAGGTCCGCCTCATCGCTCAACACGCCGGCGTCGACCTTCAGCACCTCGCGCAACGCCGCATCGACGAAAGCGCCAACCGTCTGACGGCGCTCGTCTTCCGACAGGCGCGACCAGTCCGGATGCTCGCCCTCCACCGGCCCGGCAAGTGCCGGTGCGACACGGGCCAGCAGGTCGCTGCGCCCGAAGGCGCGATAGAGCGGCGCGAAGGCCTGCCACTCCACGTCGACGGCGACGACATTGCCGCCGGGGCCGGCGACGAGCCGGTCCAGCGTGGCGATGCCGCGCGCCGGCTCGAACTTGTGGATGCGGGCGCGCCGCAGCAGGTCGAGCAGGTTGTCCTCCAGGTCGGAGAGCCCGCCCTTGCCGCCCCACGGCCCCCAGGCGATGGACAAGCCGGGCAGACCACGGGCGCGGCGTAGGCGCACAAGGGCATCCTGATAGGCGTTGGCAGCGCCGTAATGGATCTGGAGGCGCGATCCCCAGACGCCGGAGATGGAGGAAAACAGCACGAAGGCGACAAGGTCGGTGCGGTGTTCGGTCAGGCGATGCAGCACCTGCGAGCCCTGCATCTTGGAGCGCAGCACGGCCGAGAAATTCTCCTCCCCCAGCTCCTCCAGCGTGTCGAAAAGACCGATGCCGGCGCAATGGAAGACGCCGCGCAGGGGCACGTTCTCCCCGTCGATGCCAGCAAGGACGGCGGCCATCGCCGCCTCGTCGGCGACATCCGCCTCGACATGGCGGATGTCGACACCGGCGAGCCGGAGCCGCTCATAGGCGGCGCGGACCCTCGGGCCGGGCGCGCTGCGGGCGGTGACGACGATATGTCGGACGCCTTTTGCGGCCAGCCACTCGACCACATGCGCACCGGTGGCACCGGCTCCGCCGCATACGAGATAGGCCCCGTCGACCGGCAGGCTCGCAGCCTCTTCCGGCGCCGGTGCTTCCATCGCGGTTATGCGCGGCGAGAACCAGCCGTCGGCGCGCGCCTGCAGCATGTCCTCCTGCTCGAAAACGGCATCCAGCCGCGGCAGGAGATCCGTGAATATCCCGGCCGGATCGCAGTCCGGAGCGATGTCGACGAGCAGGATCTGCAGGTCCGGGCATTCGATCGAGAGCGAGCGTGCCGCGCCCCAGAACGCAGCCTGAAATGGCGCATTCGTGCCGTTTTCGCCCTGTGCGGAGCGGGTCGGAAGCAGGATGCGAAATTTCTGCGAAAGCGACTGCAAGTTTTGGGAAAGGCGTATCAACTTCCACAAGATCGAGACCCCGGCCTCCGCGTCCCCCCTCCCCCCATTCGCGTCAAATCCGTCGAGCCAGACGATGATGGCTTCGGAGTTGCCGATGCCCTCGCCGTCACTGCCGCAAGCGGTGATATCTCGCCCTTGCGCGGCCGCGCGGACGGTCTCGACAAGGTCCGGCGACCCGCCGACCGCAAGCAGCGGCGCGACGGGGATAGACGCGGCGGCGGGAGCCGCCGGGGGCAGGTCGACCTTCTCCCACTCGACCCGGTAGAGCGGCAGCTCGCCGGAGCTGTCGCGCCCCGGTGCCGGCAGGGCGGCACGGGCCGGCTGCGAGGCGCCGTAGTCGAGCCAGTAGGACTTGTGCACGAAGGGATAGAGCGGCAGGAGCGAGGGCCGGGCGCGCTCACCCCGGAACACGGCGGCGCGGTTGGCGTCGACGCCGCGCCGGTAGAGCGCGGCAAGGCTGCGGCGCAGCATCAGGCCGTTGCCGTCGTCCGGCGCGGCGCTCGCCAGGAACAGGGCACCAGTCAGATCGTGATGCTGGGCCTCGCGCTGCGACAGCATGGTCAGCACCGGTCGGGGGCCGATCTCGATGAACGTGTCGAAGCCTGCCTCGAAAGCACCCCCCAGCGCCTCGGCATAGCGGACGGTACGGCGGGCCTGGGTGCCCCAGTAGTCGGACCCCGGCGCCCGCTTCAGCGCCGCTCCCGTCACGGTCGAAAAGACCGCGAGGCGCGGGTGGCCAAGTGCGATATCCCCGGTGACCTCGGCAAAGGGCTCCAGCATCGGCTCCATCAGGGCCGAGTGGAAGGCGTGCGAGACATGCAGGCGGCGGGCGCTGATGCCCTGCCCTTCCAGCAGGGCCGCCAGTTCGTCCACCTTGTCCTCGCTGCCGGCAAGGACGGCATCCGCGGAGGAATTGACGGCGGCAAGCGACAGGCCATGCTTTGTGGCAAGGGCTTCAGCCTCGTCCTGCGGCAGGCGGACGGCGAGCATCGCCCCGGCCTCCGGCAGGTCCTGCATCAGCCGGCCGCGACGGGCGATGATGCGGGCCGCGTCGTCGAGTTCCAGCATGCCCGCATGGACGAAGGCGGCGAACTCGCCGATGGAATGGCCGATGACAGCCGCGGGCTCGATGCCGAAGTCGCGCCACAGCCGCGCCAGGGCGAACTGGACGGCGAAGAGCGCCGGCTGGGCAAACTCCGTGCGCCGCAGTTCCTCCTCGCCGGCGGAGAAGACGAGATCGCGGATGGAGCGGCCGAGATGCGGCAGGAGCGCCGCGTCGGCGCGGTCGAACGCCTCGCGGAACACCGGCTCGGCGTCATAGAGCCCCTGGCACATGCCCGGATATTGCGCGCCCTGCCCGGTGAAGAGGAAGGCGATGCGGGCAGGTGCGGCCGGACGATCCTCGCAGACCGCCCGCTCCAGCTCGGCAATGAGCCCCGCCGCATCGCCGGCAGCAACCGCAACCCGGTGGCCGGCCTCATGGTCGCGGTGATGGGCCGCCGCATTGACCAGCGCGCGGGCATCCGTGCCCGGCTGCGACAAGCGCTCGGCGAAGGCGCGGCGCAGACCGTCCGCCGCCTCGCGGCTGCGGGCGGAGAAGGCGAGAAGCAGCGGCGGCCGGCCCTGCGTACTGCCCTCCGCCTCGCTCCCTTCGGCCTCCTGTGCCTGTTCTGGCGCCTGTTCCAGCAGGATGTGGCCGATGGTGCCGGCAAAGCCGAAGGAGGTGACGCCGGCGCGCCGGACGGAACCCCGACGCGGCCAGTCGGTGGCCCGGTCCGGCACCACGGCCGGGATCTCGCCGAGGCCGATCTCCGGATTGACCTCATTGAGATGGAGATGCGGCGGCACCTGCCCCGCCTCCACCGCCAGCACCGCCTTGATCAGGCCGGCAATGCCGGCGCCGGCTTCCAGATGGCCGATATTGGTCTTCACCGAACCGAGATAGAGCGGGTCGTCCGTCGGCCGGCCGGCGAAGACATCGCGCACGGCGCGATACTCGATGGGATCGCCGAGGCGGGTACCGGTGCCGTGCAGTTCCAGATAGTCGATGTCGCCCGGCGCCAGGCCGGCGCGCCTCAAGGCGGTGTCGATCATCCGGCGCTGCGCGGCGGCGTTGGGCGCGGAGAGGCCGGCGCTGGCGCCGTCCTGCGCCAGCACGCTCTCCAGCACCACGGCGCGGATCGGATCGCCGTCGCGCAGCGCGTCGGACAGGCGCTTCAGCACCACCATGCCGAGCCCCTCGCCGCGGACATAGCCGTCCGCCGAGGCATCGAAGGTCTTGCAGCGCCCGTCGGCGGCCAGCATGCCGGCACGCGCCAGCACCAGGTCGATCTCGGTCAGCATCTGCAGCTTCACGCCGCCGGCCAGCGCCACCCCGCATTCGCCAAGGCGCAGCGCCTGGCAGGCGCTGTGCACCGCCGCGTGCGAGGCGGAGCAGGCGGTGTCGACGGCAAGGCTCGGCCCGTGCCAGTCGAAGAAGAAGGAGAGCCGGCCGGCAGCGGCGGCAAAGGCCGTGCCGGTGCCGTAATAGGGATCGAGATGCGAGCGGTCGCCGGTGGCAAAGGGAATGTGGCCGTAGTCGCCGGTGCCGATGCCGATGAAGACGCCGGTGTCCGTGCCGGCAAGGCGGGAGGGCGGAATGCCGGCATCCTCCAGCGCATGCCAGGCGGCCTCCATCAGCAGGCGCTGCTGCGGATCGGTGTTGATCGCCTCGCGCGCGCCCATCCCGAAGAAGGCCGCGTCGAACCCGTCGACGCGCGTCAGGCAGGCGCCGAAGCCGGGGATCTCCGGCTCCGGCGCGAACCGCGCGGGGCTGAGCGGCCGCACCGCATCGCCGCCCTCCATCAGGAAGGACCAGAAGCGGGCGGGATCGTCGAAGTCCTCCTCGCCACCGGGAAACAGGCAGGACAGACCGACGATCGCCAGCGGCTCTGCGCGAGGGGCACGCGACGTGTGGGCCTCGGCAGCGGAAGCGGAGTCGACGACAGGAGCGTCGCCGCCCGCCTCGCTGCTCGCCGGTTCGGCACGGGCCAGCCAGTCGGCCAGCGCGGCGATCGTCGGATGGTCGAAGAGGAGTCCTTCGGGCAGTTGGCGGCCGAGCCGGGCCTCCAGGGCGGCAATCGCCTGCGTCGCCGCAAGAGAATCGAAGCCGAGGGCGAAAAGGCTCGCCTGCGGGTCGATCCGGCGGGCCGAGCCGAGGCCGAGCGCCGCAGCGGCGATCTCCGCCACCAGCGCGTGGTGGTCGGCGCCCGCTGCCGCCGGCTGCGGGGCCGGCCCGGTGTCGTGCCCGGTGGCCTGCTCCCGGACCGCCGGCACGAGTTCGCCGGCAAGATAGGCGCGGCGCATCTCCGCCCGCCGGACCTTGCCGCTGGTGGTGCGCTTCAACGTGCCCTTGCGGATGAGCACGACATCCGCGAGCGCAAGGCCGTGCTCGCGGGCGATCACCTCGCGGACGGCGCTGTCGACCTCACGCGGGTCGAGCGACCCGTCGCGGCGCACCTCCTGCACCAGCACGACCGCCTCGTTCCCGCGCTCGTCCTCGACGGCGAAGGCCGCCGCCGCGCCGCCGACGATGGCCGGATGGACGCCGACAAGACTGGCCTCAAGGTCGTTGGGATAGTGGCACTGGCCGCGCAGGATCATCATGTCCTTCAGCCGGCCCGTCACATAGAGATGGCCGTCCTGCAGGAAGCCGAGGTCGCCGGTGCGCAGGAACGGCCCTCCCCGAGCGAACTCCCCCGGCCCGTCGGCGAGAACGGCGCGGAAGGTGGCGGCGGTCGCCGCCTCGTTGCCCCAATAGCCCCAGGCGACCTCGTCGCCGCCAACCCAGATCTCGCCGACCTGTCCCTCGGGCAGGGTCCGGAGCGTTTGCGGGTCGACGATCCGCACGTCCTGGCCGTCGGTCTCCGCGCCGTTGGAGACGTAGACGCGTGACCCGGACGCGCCGTCTGGAACCGCAATCGCCCGGCCGTCTTCCAGTGCGGCGGCATCGATGGAAAGCAGGCGCGGGCCGTCGGGCTCGAACCCGGTGGTCACCAGCAGCGTCGCCTCGGCAAGCCCGTAGGCCGGGCGGATCGCCGCCGACCGTAGCCCATGAGGAGCAAATGTCTCGCAAAAGGCCGCGACCTGGCGCTGCAGCACAGGCTCTGCGGCGGGAATGAAGCTTTCCAGTCGGCTGAGATCGAGGCTCGCGCAGCGCTCGGCGTCATAGCGCTCGACGCAGGCATCCATCGAGAAGGCCGGACACGGCATCATGCCGGCGCCTTCCGCGGAGGCGACCTCCAGCCAGTGGAGCGGGTCGGCGACGAAGCAGGTCGGCGACAGGATCACCGCCTTGCCGCCGGCGACCAGCGGCGCGAAGACGCCCATGATCAGCCCCATGTCGTGATAGAGCGGCAGCCAGCTGACGACGACGGGCCGCTCCTTCGGCGCCAGCAGGCGCGAGATGAAGCGCAGGTTGCGCATCAGGGGGGCGTGGCCGTTGATCACGCCCTTCGGCTCGCCGGTCGAGCCGGAGGTGTATTGCAGGAAGGCGGTGTCGGTGCCGCGAAGGGGATCCCCCTGCCAGGAGCACCGCTCGCACGGCGGATCGAGGATCAGGACGCGGGCGCCGATCTCCCGCGCGAAGGCGTCGAGGGCGGCCTGCGACTGGCGGCGGATCTCGTCGGTGGTGACGATGAAGCGGGGCGTGCAGTCGGCGGCGATCGGCCCGACCTTGCCGAGCACGCGCCGGACGCGCGAGGGGCCCGGCAGGTTTACGGGCACGCCGATGACCCCGGCCTGCATGCATCCCAGCAGGGCGACCACATAGTCGATGCTGGAGGGCAGCAGGATCAGCGCCCGGTCGCCGCGATGCCCTTCGCGCGCCAGACGTGCGGCGAGCGCCCGGGCGCTCGCCGAAAGCTGCGCGTAGGTGAGCGTCACCGGCTCAGCTCCAGCGCGGGCGCGGAAGTCGAGCGCGATCTCCTCTCCCCGCTCCCCGGCCCAGTGCGCAATGGCATCGACCAGCGTTTCGACGGCGGGAATCTGAGACGAGACAACGGACATGCGTGAACTCCAGCTAACCTGTCGCAGTGCGATAACCCGCTGTTTTCCCCTAGCGAATGGCGCATTTGGTGGAACAGGCGGGTTTCGTGGGAGCGCGATTAAATGTTGACTTTTTCAGTCAAGAATTGGAGATCATGGGTGTGCCCGCTACCCCGATCCGGGCCGGCAAGGTCCCAATCGGATACTTATTTTCGCGTGCACTCGTCGCCCTGGTCACCCGAATCTGAAGTTCGTCACCTTTGGCGGCATGCTCCGAACGAACTTCAGATTCAAAAAGGGTGACCAGCAAGTCTATGTTTCTAGTGTGGTTTTCGAATTTGAAATACGCTCTGGGCGTGCCGCCGAAGTGAGGCGTATTTCAAATTCACCACACTAGGCACTTTTCTGGTGCACAGCCCCGGGAGAGGTTCGAATGGCTCTGAACATCGAAGAGCGCCCTTTGAGCCAGGCTGCCAGCGAGCTCGATCTCGCGGCCCGGCAGCCAAGCCACAGCGGCCTGACGGAAACGGCGATCGACGGAGACTTCCGCCGCTTCGGCATCCGCCTCGGGCTGGAACTGTCCGTTTATGACCTGCGGTTGCAGGACCGCTTCCGCCGGACGGCCAACATGGCGCCGGGCCTGACCATCGTCCTTCTGCAACACGCCACCGGCAGCAGCATCCTCAAGGCGCTGGACGGCGATCCACGCGCCGTGCGGCTGGACTACGACCC
Organism: Stappia sp. TSB10P1A; assembly: GCF_900185725.1. Taxonomy (GTDB): domain Bacteria; phylum Pseudomonadota; class Alphaproteobacteria; order Rhizobiales; family Stappiaceae; genus Stappia. The sequence goes on from NZ_FYAU01000007.1 coordinate 55,749, forward strand.
GCGCTCGGCGCTGATGATCTTCTCCAGGACACCGATCTGCGGGGTCTACGACGTGCCGGCGGACACGCGGTTCCGCGGCATCGAGATCCGCGCCAGCGAGGCGTTCCTGCGCCGGCTCGACGCCATGGTGCTGTTCGAGCAGGCGCTCGGCGGGCATCCGCTCACCGTCGCGGCCACCGGCTCGTTCTGGGTCGGGCGGTTCCCGGCAACGGAGATGATCGACGCGCTCGCCGCCGGCCTGGTCGCCAGCGGGCTCGACCGCTGCTGCGAGGATCTCGCCATCGAGGCGCGCTGCCTCGACCTGCTCACCGCCGCCATCTCGATGGTGCGCGAGCCGCTGTTCTGCCAGAGGACCAAGATCCTGCGCGACTCGCGCAAGCTCAACGAGGCCAAGAACACGCTGCTGCGCCAGCTCGACCGGAGTTGGACGATCCACGACCTCGCCACCTGCGTCGGCCTCAGCGAAAAGCGGCTGAAGGACGGCTTCCGCCAGCAGTTCGGCCTGCCGGTCTACAGCTTCCTGCAGAAGTCGCGGATGGAGGAGGCACGCACGCTGCTGGCGCGCGACGGGGCGACGGTGACCGAAACGGCGCTGGCGGTCGGCTATGCCAACCCCAGCCGATTCTCGCAGTTGTTCCTGCGCGAATACGGCATGACGCCCTCCGACTTCGTCCGCGGCAAGCGGCTGGAGGCATCCGGCACATAGAAGGGATGACCGGTATCAAGCCCGCTCGGCAACGAGATGGATCGCAGCGGCGAGGGGCGGCACCTCCGAACTGTTTGCATCAATGATTATTCGGTGGCTATTGGCGCTCAAACGCAAAAAGCCCGGTTGAGACCGGGCTTTGTAACATTCTGATTTTATGTAGGAAATTTGGTTGCGGGGGCAGGATTTGAACCTGCGACCTTCAGGTTATGAGCCTGACGAGCTACCGGGCTGCTCCACCCCGCGATGATATTGTTATGTTTTGTAGGGATTTTTTGCGCTTTGCGGGCCTGGCGGCGACCGACTCTCCCACGTCTTGAGACGCAGTACCATTGGCGCTGGGGCGTTTCACTTC
>NZ_FYAU01000019.1 GCF_900185725.1 Stappia sp. TSB10P1A
TGCCCGAGGTCTCCAAGGGCGACAAGCGCATCCTGCTGGTCGACGGCGAGTTCGCCGGGGCGGTCAACCGGGTGCCGCAGGAGGGGGACCTGCGCTCCAACATGGTGCGCGGCGGCGCGGCGCGCGAAGCCGACCTTACCCCGCGCGAGCGCGAGATCTGCGCCCGTCTCGGCCCGGCCTTGCGTGAAAAGGGCCTGATCCTCGTCGGCATCGACGTCATCGGCGGCTACCTGACGGAGATCAACGTCACCGCCCCGACCGGCATCCGCGCCGTCGCCCGCCTCGGCGGACCCGACATCGCCGCCCGTGTCTGGGACACGGTCGAGGCCAAGCGGGCCCGCGCGTAAGCGCCCGCTCCTCTCCTCGCCCCCCTCTCCTCGCGCCCCTCTCCCTCCCCCTCCTTACGGTTGTGACCGACCAGCGGTTGCGCTAGGTTGCAGTCCATTGCGGTTGCAGCGGTTTCGCACAAGCCATTGGGGCGGGGCGAGGGGGGCGGTCAATCAATGGTCTCGCGGGTCACCACGGTCGCGTTCCAGGGCATCGAGGCGAAACCTGTCGACGTGCAGGTGCAGATCGGCCCCGGCCAGGTCGCCTTCACCATCGTCGGCCTGCCGGACAAGGCGGTGGGCGAGAGCCGCGAGCGGGTGCGCTCGGCGCTGATCGCCTCCGGCCTGTCGCTGCCGGCCAAGCGCGTCACGGTCAACCTCGCGCCGGCCGACCTGCCCAAGGAGGGCTCGCATTTCGACCTGCCCATCGCGCTGGCGCTGATGGCGGCGATGGGGGCGCTGCCGGCGGCCGAGCTGGAGCGCTATGTGGTGCTCGGAGAACTGGCGCTGGACGGCACGATCTCGCCCGTCGCCGGGGTGCTGCCGGCGGCGATCGGCGCCAACACGCTCGCCCGCGGGCTGATCTGCCCCGCGGCTTGCGGCGCGGAAGCGGCCTGGGCCGATCCGGAGATGGAGATCCTCGCCCCCGTCTCGCTGATCCAGCTCGCCAACCATTTCAAGGGCACGCAGATCCTGTCGCGGCCGCAGCCGAAGCTCAGCGCCAACCTCACGGCCCTGCCCGATCTTGCCGAGGTGCGCGGCCAGGAAAGCGCCAAGCGGGCGCTGGAGATAGCCGCCGCCGGCGGCCACAACCTGTTGATGATCGGCCCGCCGGGCGCCGGCAAGTCGATGCTGGCGATGCGCCTGCCGTCGATCCTGCCGCCGCTCAGCCCGCGCGAACTGCTGGAAGTCTCGATGATCGCCTCGATCGCCGGCGAGCTTGCCGATGGCAAGCTCAGCGAGCGGCGGCCGTTCCGCGCGCCGCATCACTCCGCCTCGATGGCCGCGCTGGTCGGCGGCGGCATCCGCGCCCGGCCGGGCGAAGTCTCGCTCGCCCATAATGGCGTGCTGTTCCTTGATGAACTGCCCGAGTTCCAGCCGCAGGTGCTCGACGGGCTGCGCCAGCCGCTGGAAAGCGGCGAGACGGTGATCGTGCGCGCCAACCACCGCACCAGCTACCCCTCGCGCGTCCAGCTCATCGCGGCGATGAACCCCTGCCGCTGCGGCCATGCCGGCGAGCCCGGCCATGTCTGCCGGCGCGGCGAGCGCTGTGCCTCCGAATACCAGTCGCGCCTGTCCGGCCCGCTGCTCGACCGGCTCGACCTTCGGATCGAGGTGCCGGCGGTTGCCGCCTCCGATCTTCTGCGCCCGGCACAGGGCGAAAGCTCCGCCACGGTCGCCGAGCGGGTGGCGCGTGCCCGCCGGCGCCAGAGCGAACGCTTCGCCGCGCTCGGCGTTGCCGCCCGCACCAATGCGGCGGCCGGCGCGCGGCTGATCGAACAGGTCGCCGCCCCCGATGCCGCCGGCCTCGACCTGCTGCAATCGGCGGCCGACGCGCTGCATCTCTCCGCGCGCGGCTATCACCGGGTGCTGAAAGTGGCGCGAACGCTGGCCGATCTCGACGGCTCGGACGCCGTCTCGCGGCTGCATCTCGCCGAGGCGCTGAGCTACCGGGGCGCCGCGCTGGAGCGGCGCGCCGCCTGAGCAAGCGTTCCACCCTTGGCTGCCGGGCTCCCGCGTCCTAAGTGAGGCTCCAACGGAGATCCTCATGAAACATTATTCCCTTCTCGATCTGGCCCCCGTGCCGGAAGGCAGGACGGCGGCCGACGCGCTCGCCAACACCATCGACCTCGCCCGCAAGGCGGAAGCTGTGGGCTATCACCGCTACTGGCTTGCCGAGCACCACAACATGCCGGGCATCGCCAGCGCGGCGACCTCCGTCGTCATCGGCCAGGTGGCGGCGGCGACGAAGACCATCCGCGTCGGGGCGGGCGGCATCATGCTGCCCAACCATTCGCCGCTGGTCATCGCCGAGCAGTTCGGCACGCTGGCAACGCTGTTTCCCGGCCGCATCGATCTTGGCCTCGGCCGCGCGCCGGGCACCGACATGGCAACGGCGCGGGCGCTGCGCCGGCACATGGCGGGCGAGGACAATTTCCCGCAGGACGTCGTCGACCTCATCGCCTATCTCGGCGCCCCGTCGGAAGGCGGACCGGTGCGCGCCATTCCCGGCGAGGGCACCCATGTGCCGGTCTGGATCCTCGGATCGAGCCTTTACGGCGCCCAGCTTGCGGCCGCCTTCGGCCTGCCTTACGCCTTCGCCTCGCATTTCGCCCCCGCCATGCTGGAGGAGGCGCTCGCCGTCTATCGCAGCACCTTCCGCCCCTCCGACCAGCTCGCCGAACCCCGCGTGATGGTCGCCGCCGGCGTCTTCGTCGCCGACACGGATACGGAAGCCCGCTATCTGCGCTCCTCGCAGGTGCTCTCCTTCGCGCGGCTGCGCAGCGGGCGTCCGGGCAAGCTGCCCGCCCCGGTCGAGGACGTGACCGCCGAGATCCCGCCCCATCTGCTGGCGCAGGTCGACCAGGCGCTCAGCGTCTCGGCCACCGGATCGCCCGACACCGTCCGGCGGGGGCTGGCTGCGATCCTCGAGCGCTACCGGCCCGACGAGCTGATCGTCACCGGGATGATCCACGACCATGCCGCCCGGGTCCGGTCCTTCGAGCTGGCGGCCGGGATCCTCGACGATCTGAGGGAGGCCGCCTAGGGTCAGGACCCGCTGGCGCAAAGCCTTTTGCCGCAACGGTTTCTCAATCTCTCCGGCCGAAACTGGGCGGGTTCGTGCGCCCTGCGCGAGCCAGCCGAGTGACGAGGAGAACAGGTGGCCGCCCCGAAACGCCAGGACGGACCGGAGCAACGCGACGCCGGACCGATCGCCCCCGAGCGCGCCCAGGCCGGCGCGGGCGAGACGTCGCTGCGCCCCGACACTCGCCCCGAGACCCGCCCCGACACCCGCCCCGACACCCATGCGGCGACCGCCCCCGCGTCGTCCGGCCCCTCGCTGCTGACGCTTGGCGTCGCCGCCGCCAGCTTCCTGGCCGGCGCCGCCCTGGCCGTCTGGCTGGTTCCCGAGCATCTGCGCCTTGTCGCCGCCGGCAGCGCGCTGGCGGTCACCGGCCTTGCCATCGGCCTTGCCGGCGTGCTGCAGGGCGCGCGGCAGGCCCATCGCCGCGCCATGGCGCAGGCAAACGCCCGCCTTGCCGCGCTCGACGCCGAGCGCGGCCTGCTCACGGCCGAGACCGAACGGCTGCGCGACGAGATCTGGCGGCTGAAGGAGAGCGACGGCCGGCTGCGCGACGTGCTCGACACGCTCGGCGACGTGGTCACCCGCTGGCGCGCCGGCGGCGAGATCGTCTATGCCAACGACGCGGCCGAACGGCTGCTGCCCGAGGGCTGGGCGCCGACCCTGCCGGCAGAGGCGCAGCCGGACGGCGAGGCCGAGGCCAGCCGCGACATCCGGATCGAGACCGCGGCCGGTCCGCGCTGGTTCGCCCGCCGCGACGTGCCGGTGCGCGACGGGCGCAGCGGCGAGCCCCTGATTCAGACGATCCTGCGCGACGTCACCGACCGGCGCCGCATCGAGGACGCCCTGCTGGCCGCCTGCACCCAGGCGGAGACCGCCAACGCCTCCAAGAGCCGCTTCCTTGCCACCGTCAGCCACGAGATCCGCACGCCGCTCAACGGCATTCTCGGCATGACCGGCCTGCTCGCCGACACAAGGCTCACCGCCGAGCAGGCGAGCTATGTCGAGGCGGTGCGCGCCTCCGGCGAGATCCTGCTGCTCCTGATCAACGAGGTGCTCGACCTCTCGCGCATCGAGGCCGGCCGGCTGGACCTTGCGCCCGAGGAGATCGCGCTTGCCCCGCTCGCCGAAAGCGTCGTCGAGCTGCTGTCGCCGCGCGCCCAGTCGAAGGGGCTGGAGATCGGCTGCTATATTTCGCCGGAGATGCCGGCCCGGCTCGTCGCCGATCCGACGCGGCTGCGCCAGATCCTGTTCAACCTGGCCGGCAACGGGTTGAAATTCACCGAGCAAGGCGGCGTCGAAGTGTCGATCGAGCCGGTGGCGGAGCAAGCCGGCGCGGCGCCGCGCCGCTTTGCGATCACCGTGCGCGACACCGGCATCGGCTTCGCGCCGCAGGAGGCCGAGCGGCTGTTCGAGGAGTTCGAGCAGGTCGACCACGGCCCGGCCCGCCGCTTCGACGGCGCCGGCCTCGGCCTTGCCATCTCGCGCCGGCTGGCGCGGCTGATGGGCGGCGATGTCACCGCCCGCTCGGCGCCGGGCGAGGGCGCGACCTTCCGCGTCGAGCTGCCGCTGGAGATCGCCGCCTCCGCGCGGCAGGCGGAGCCGGCCCCGCAGGCGCTCGCCGGCGCCCGTATCGCGCTGGTCTCGACCAGCCGCATCGAGATGCCGCTGATCGCCCGCTCGCTCGCCGCGCAGGGCGCCGCAGCCGTGCTGCTCGCCCCCGGCAACGAGGAGGACGACGACGCCCTGCTCACCGCCGACCTCGTGCTGCTCGACCCGCTCGCGGTGGCCGATGCCGGCGCCTGGCTCGCCAGCGCCCGCGCCGCCGGGCTGGCCGCCCCCGCCGGCGTGCTGCTGGCGCCGAGCGAGCGCGACCGGCTGCCGCGCCTGCGCGAGGCGGGCTTCGGCGGCTATCTGATTCGCCCGGTGCGCGCCGCCTCGCTGCGCGAGTTGTGCGCGACGCTGCTCGGCCGCGACGCCGGCCTCGGTTCCGGCCCCAGTTCCGGCCCCGGTTCCGGCATGTCGCCCTGGGGCCGGCCGGAGCCGCGCGCCCTGACCGAGGCCGAGACGGCGGAGCGGGACGGCCCCCACAGCGCCCGGCCGTTGCGGGTCCTCGTTGCCGACGACAACGACATCAACCGCATGCTCAGCGAGGCCCTGCTGCGCAAGCTCGGCCACGAGCCGGTGGTGGTCGCCGACGGCGCCGCCGCCCTTGCCGCCGCCGCCGACGGGTCCTGCGACATGCTGTTGATGGACCTGCACATGCCGGGCATCGACGGGATTGCGGCGATCCGCCGCTTCCGCCAGATGGAGCAGGCCGGCGGCTGGCCGCGCGCGCCGGTCTATGTGGTCACCGCCGACGTCACTCCGGACGCCGAACAGGCGGCCCTTGCCGCCGGTGCCGATGCGGTCCTGTCGAAGCCGCTCGACCCGGATCTGCTTCGCCGGCGCATTGTCCGCCGCCTCCCCGAGACCCCGCTTCCGGGCGCCGACTGAAAACTTCGCCGATTGTCACGCAAGTGTTGGGAAAGTATGGTCTACGGCACGGTCAACGCAAACGACCGTCCGCCATGCGCGGCCGACTCGCACCAGGCTGATGCCGGCATGCTTTGCCGGCTGTCTCCCTGCCGTATGCGCGACGGCCGGCACCAACGACAAGACCCTGACCGGACCAGGCATTCGGACCGGCAGAGATATCTGGCGGCGTCTGCGGGAGGCAAGCAGGGAAGGCTTCGGGGCCATGACGAGAAACGTTGTTCTTTCGCCGCTGTCGCCGCGCGGCCTGATGCGCAAGTTCGTGCCGGCGATGGCCTCGTCCGGCTGGCTGCCCGGCATCAAGGCCGCACCGGCAAGCCGCGACGTTCCCAGCCTCGGCCGGATCGGCTCGCTGGAGGTGCGCCTGGCGCGCAGCGCCAAGGAGATCCGCAAGGCCCAGCAGCTTCGCTATCACGTCTTCTACGAGGAAATGTCGGCGATCGCCGATGCCGCGACCGAAGCGAACAAGCGCGACGTCGACGCCTATGACGACATCTGCGACCACCTCCTGGTGCTCGATCACGAGGCGTTCGAGCGCAACAAGCTCGGCCGCAAGGTGCCGCGCATCGTCGGCACCTACCGGCTGCTGCGCCAGGACGTCGCCGAGCGCCATGGCGGCTTCTACACCTCGGCCGAGTTCGACATCCAGTCGCTGGTCGACGCCCATCCGCGCCTGCAGTTCCTGGAGCTCGGCCGCTCCTGCGTGCTCAAGCCCTACCGCACCAAGCGGACGGTGGAGCTGCTGTGGCACGGCATCTGGGCCTATGTGCTGATGCACCGCATCGACGTGATGGTCGGCTGCGCCTCGATCGAGGGCACCGATCCGGACCGGATGGCCTCGCAGCTCGCCTTCCTGCACCACAATGCGCGGGCGCCGGAGCCCTGGCGGGTGCGCGCCCTCGACGCGCGCTATGTCGAGATGAACCGGATGCCCAAGGCCGAGGTCAACGAGCGCCAGGCGCTGCGCGAGCTGCCGCCCCTGATCAAGGGCTATCTGCGGCTCGGCGCCTATATCGGCGAGGGCGCCGTGGTCGACCACCAGTTCGGCACCACCGACGTGCTCATCGTCATGCCGGTGGAGGCGCTGAACAGCCGCTATGTCAACCATTACGGGGCGGATGCCGGCCGTTACGCCGGCCAGTAGCCGCTCCGGCCCCCCTTCCGCCCCTCAGTTCCGCCCCTCAGCTCCGGCCGCCCGCTCCGGCCGCCCGTTCCGGGGGCCGGCGGTTACGGCTGCGGGCCGTCATAGCCCTCGATGATCACCAGGTCCGAGACGGCGTGCGAGGCGCGCAGCGACTTGGCATAGGCATAGGCCTCGCTCTCGTAGCAGGCGAGCGCCTTCTCGTAGCTGTCGAACTCGATCACCACGTTGCGCTGGCGCGCCGTGCCTTCCTTGCACTCGAAGCGGCCGCCGCGCACGATGAAGCGGCCGCCATAGGCGCGGAACGCCTCGGCATTCGCCTCGATATATTTCCTGTAGGCGTCCGGATCGCTCACATCGACCCGTGCCACCCAGTATCCCTTTGCCATGCTTGCACCTTTCGCGGAGTTGCGGCGGCGCGGCGCCGCCTGCCTCGTCGTCCCGAGCCGGTCAAGGCGTAGCGCGCGGCGGGCCGGGCTGTAAAGCCGCGCGGTGCATCCGGCGCCGCCGGCGACCAGGCTTAACACCCCCTTAAATCGCCGCATTTAGGCTCCAAGGCGAAGCTTGGACGCGCGCGCATCTGACCCGCGCGGGGTCTGGCCGGCGCGGCGAGATCCGCGCGCACTGGAGGGAACAGGCCGAATCGATGGCTCGGGGATCGTCAACCGGAGGCCGGCGCACCACCCGCGTCGAGCCGAAGATGGAGCGTGGCGGCGCGACGCTCGACATGCGCCTGACCGGAGCCGACCGGCCGGCCGCCGGCGGC
>NZ_FYAU01000002.1 GCF_900185725.1 Stappia sp. TSB10P1A
GACGCGCCGCGGCCGCTGGCCGGCGACCGCCGCGAGGGCCCGCGCGCCGACACGCCGCGCAGCCGCCGCGAGGACCTGGCGGAGGATCTGGCCGAGGACCTGCGCGCCGACATGCGAGCCGCCGCTCCCGCCGAGGCGGATGCGGACGAGGCCGGCGCCAAGGGCGGCGGCAGGCTGTTTTCCGCCGGTGGCCGCCGCGCCGTGATGCTGGCCGCCGCCGCCGTCATCATCGCCGTCGGCGCCCTGCAGATCTTCAAGCTGGTCTCGCCGGGTGACCGCGACGTTGCGGCGCTCGCCTCTCCGCCGGCCATCGAGACGACGGCCGAGGCCCCCGCCGCCATCGCCGCCGACAAGCCGGCTGCGCAGATCGCGAGCGCCGAGGTGCTGGCGCGCGCGGCAACCGAGACATCGCCACCGAACGAGACGCCCGCTGCCCGTAGCGCCATGCCGCAGGCCGAGGCGCCCGCCGACGCGGACAGGCCGGCGGCGGCGGACGGCAGCGGCATTGCCGGCGAGCCGACGCCCGATTTCGCCTTCGCGCCTCCCGCACTGTCGGGCGACGGGTTTTCGGCCGCGCCCGGCGCGCTTGCCGCGCCGCTTCCCGGGTCGCAATTCCAGGCGCCGGGCAGCGCTCCGGCCTCGCTCGACATCGCGGCGCTGCCGCCCGCTTCGGTGCCGGGCGCTGCCATCGGCGGCATCCCCGCGGAAGCCGGCCCGATCGCGCTGCGCCAGGCGGCGGCCAGCGGCGATCCGGCCGCGCTCTTCGCCATCGCCGTCAACTACACGGAAGGCACCGGCGTGCAGCCGGACCTGAAACTGGCTGCCAGCTACTATCGCAAGGCCGCCGATGCAGGCCTTGCCCCCGCCCAGTACCGTCTCGGCAGCCTCTACGAGAAGGGGCGCGGGGTGGAGAAGAACCTGGAGACGGCGCGCGACTGGTATCGCCGCGCCGCCGAGCAGGGCAACGCCAAGGCCGCGCACAACCTCGCCGTGCTCTATGCCGAGGGACCGTCCGGCACGCCGGAGTTCAACGACGCCGCCTACTGGTTCAAGAAGGCCGCCAATTTCGGCCTGGCCGACAGCCAGTACAATCTCGGCATCCTCTATGCCCGGGGGCTCGGCCTCGAGAAGAACCTGGTGGAAAGCTACAAGTGGTTCGCCCTTGCCGCGCGCCAGGGCGACCGGGACGCCGGCAACAAGCGCGACGAACTGGCCAACATGCTCTCGCGCGAGCAACTGGCCGAGGCGCGCATCGCCGTCGAGACCTGGAAGGAAGCGCCCCGCGCCATGTCGGCCAACCAGGTGGAGTTCAACCCGGCCTGGAGCGTGCCGGCGGAGACCGAGGCCCCGCGCGCCAGCGTTGCGGCCGACCCGCGCGAACTGGTGATGAGCGTGCAGAAGCTGCTGGCCGAGCGGGGCTACGATCCGGGCACGCCGGACGGCCAGGCCGGACCGCGCACCCGAGAGGCGGTGCGCGCGTTCCAGGAGGCCAGCGGCCTGCCGGTGACCGGCACGATCTCGCCGGAACTGGTGAAGGCGCTGGCCGGGGAATCGATCTGATCCGGCACCTCCCGCCGCATCCAGGCGGGAGACCGGACGGGGACGGGAAAGGGTGCGGCGCGCTTTTGCCCGTTTCACGTTGACACAAGGGAAGGTCGCAGGCTTTATCCTCTGGAAAAGCATGGGCTTCCGGGGGGCTGCGCGTTTGCCTGCCACGGGCAGCGGACGCAGCGGGTCATTTCGTCAATCTTCACGCCGCCGGTCGGGGACGGGCGGCCAATCCGCCGGTGTGCCGTGCAAGTTTACCTGCCCATCGCCGAATTGCCGATCAACATGTTCATGGTGTTCGGGATGGGCGGCGCCGTGGGGTTCCTGTCGGGCCTGTTCGGCATCGGCGGCGGCTTCCTGCTCACCCCGCTGCTGATCTTCTCAGGCATACCGCCGGCCATCTCCGTCGCCACCGTCGCCAGCCAGATCGTCGCCTCGTCGACCTCCGGGGTCGTCGCCTATTGGCGGCGCCAGATGATCGACTTCAAGCTCGCCTGGGTGCTGCTGATCGGCGGTGTGCTGGGCTCGGCGTTCGGCGTCTGGCTGTTCGGCATCCTGCAGACGGTCGGCCAGCTCGACCTTGTCATCTCGCTGTCCTACGTCACCTTCCTCAGCACCATCGGCGGGCTGATGCTGTTCGAGTCGCTGCGCGCCATGGCCCGGCGGCGCTCGGGCGCCATCGTGACGGCGCGCCGGCCCGGCCAGCACAACTGGGTGCACGGCCTGCCGCTGAAGATGCGGTTCTACCGCTCGCGCCTCTATGTCAGCGTCATCCCGATCATCGGGCTCGGCGCGATCATCGGCTTCCTCGGCGCGGTGCTCGGCATCGGCGGCGGCTTCATGATGGTGCCGGCGCTGATCTATCTTCTGCGGGTGCCGACCAACATCGTCATCGGCACCTCGCTGCTGCAGGTCCTGGTGACCATGGCGGCGGCGACCGTGCTGCATGCGATGTCGACCCAGTCGGTCGATATCGTGCTGGCCTTGCTGCTGATGGTCGGCGGCGTCATCGGCGCCCAGTTCGGCGCGCGCATGGGCCAGAAGCTGCGCGGCGACCAGTTGCGCCTGCTGCTGGCGCTGCTGGTGCTGAGCGTCGGTGTCCGCTTCGCGGTGAACCTGCTGGTCGAGCCCGACGAGCTCTATGCGGTCGATGCGGCCCCGATCCTGGAGCCGGCGAAATGACCGGCCGCCGCCTCGCCCTGCCGCGCTTCGTCCTGCGCCTGGTTCCTGCGCTTGCAGTGCTGGCGGCGGCGCTGGCGCTGGCGGGCGGCGCCGTGCGGGCGGAGAGCCTGGTCTCGGCCCTGTCGGCCGATGTGGTGCGCATCGAGTCCAACTATACCGGTACCAACATCGTCGTCTTCGGCGAGATCGCCCGCGACGCGGCGACCGTCGGCCGGCCGGATGCCTACGACATCGCGGTGATCGTCTCCGGTCCGGAAACCGATGTCACGACCCGCCGCAAGGGGCGCTTTCTCGGCATCTGGGTGAACCGGGATTCGGAGGTCTTCGCCGACGTGCCGAGCTTCCTCGCCGTGCACACGACCCGGCCCGCCCATGAACTGGCGCCGCGTCCGCTGCTGGAGGAGCACCGCATCGGCCTGCGCTACCTCAACCTGCGGATCGCGCGCGCCTCCAATGTGCCGATCGGCGACCGCAGCAATTTCCGCGCCGCCTTCCTGCGCCTGCGCCTTGCCAGCGGGCTTTATGCGGAACGCTATGGCGTCATCGATTTCCTGAGCGAGTCGCTGTTCCGCACGTCGGTGCCGCTGCCGGCCAACATCCCGGTCGGCGACTACAGGGTGACGGTCTATCTGCTGCAGGGCGGTACCCTGCTGGCCGAGCAGGAACTGCCGCTGCGCGTCGCCAAGACCGGCTTCGAGCAGCACACCCACTGGTTCGCGCACCAGTATTCGGCGGCCTACGGCCTGCTGGCCGTGCTGCTGGCGGTGTTCACCGGCTGGCTGGCCGGAGTGATCTTCCGCCGCGATTGACGCGTATCCGCAGACAGGTGCCTTGAGCATATTCTCGTCGTTCAGGTCTTTCCACCTGATCGATAAGAAAGCGCTCTAGGGCAACGCGAATGTGCGGAGGCGAACGTGGCAGGGAGCAAACCCGATCTCACCCGCTTTGCGGCCCAGCCAGGTCCGGCCGTCGCCGTGCGGCTCGGCTATGCCGGGCTGCTCCCCTTCGTCTTCGGGGCCGCCTATCTCGGCCTTTCGGCCATTCCGGGCACCGAACTCCCGTTCGCCCGGACGGTCGCCTACGCCACCGCTGTCTATGGCGCGGTCATCCTGTCGTTTCTCGGCGGAGTGCGCTGGGGGATCGCAATGGCGGGGCGTCAGCGCGGCATGCGGGAATTCGCATATTCCGTGCTGCCGTCGCTGGTGGGATGGGTCGCCGCCCTGCTGCCGCCGGTGGTGGCGATGGCGGTGCTGGCAGGCGGCTTCCTGATGCAGGGGGGCGGAGACCAGAGAGCCGCGGCCAAAGGGGCACTGCCGCTATGGTACGCCGCCTTGCGACGGCGGCTGAGCGTGGCGGTGACGCTGTCCCTGCTGGTCGCGGCTGCCGGCCTGCTGCTCGGCGGCATTGCGTAACCGCTCAGTCGGCGACGAGGCGGGTGGCGGTGAAGGGGTAGAGCCGGCCTTCGCCGAGCATGAAGACCGAGAATTCGCGGGCCGGGAAATACGGCCCCCAAGCCTCGTCGAGGACGTTGAGGCCGCCGGTGAAGACGCCGAAGGCGGGCAGCACCAGCCGGGTGCCGTCGGTGGCGAAGCACGGCCGGCGCACGCTGCGGCCATAGCGGCGGATGCGGGCGGCCGGGTGCAGATGTCCGGCGATCTCGCCCAGCGGCGAGTCGCCGTGAGGTTCGTGGCGGAAGACAAGCCCGCCGAGCGCGACCTCGTCCACCGTCTCGCCGCACAGGCCGACCGGGGCGATGGGGTCGTGATTGCCGGTCACCCAGATCCACTCCCGCCCGAGCTGCAATGTCGTCAGCATCGCCCGGTAGGCGACCGGAAGCCGGTCGGAGCCTTCCCGGTCGTGGAAGCTGTCGCCGAGGGCGATCACCCGCGTCGGCTGGAAGGCATCGATGGCCTCGGCCAGTTTTTCCAGCGTCGCGGCCGTGTCGTAGGGGGGAAGCATCAGCCCCTTGCGGGCGAAGGAGGAGCCTTTCTCGAAGTGCAGATCGGCGACGACGAGCGTGTGCTCGTCCGGCCACCACATGGCACCGCTGTCGTGAAGGCCGACGATTTCGCCCGCGATGGAGATGTCGTGACACACGGGTGCAAAGCGTCGCGCTTCGTTGCGGGCAAGAAACGGCCTCACTCCATAGCCTCCTTGACCAGATCGCCAGCGGCCCCTGCGAGAAGCGCTTCCTGCGCCTCGCCGAACACGGGTTCCTTGCCGATCTCCAGCATCACCGGAACGGCAAGCGGCGAAACCCGCGCAAGCGGAGTATGCGCGATTCGCCCCCGAATTCGGGCAAGAAGTTCGCCCAATCTGGAGATATCCAGAAGTCCTGTCGCCGCGTCCGCGAAGGTCGCCTGCAGCAGGATGTGGTCCGGCTCGTGCCGACGCAGCACGTCATAGATCAGATCGGCGGAGACCGTAACCTGCCGGCCGCTCTTTTCCTGGCCCGGATGGCGCCGCTCGATCAGCCCGGCGATCACCGCGCAGGTGCGGAAGGTGCGCTTCATCAGGCTCGATTCCGCCAGCCAGGCGTCGAGATCGTCGCCCAGCATGTCCTCGTCGAAAAGCTGGTCGAGCGACAATTGGCCGCGTGCGATCAGGGCGTCGAGATCGGCCAGCCCCCACACGGCCAGCGCGTAGTCATTGGCGACGAACCCCATGGGTTGGGCGCCGATCCGCTCCAGCCGCCGGGTCAGCAGCATGCCGAGCGTCTGGTGGGCGAGCCGCCCCTCGAACGGATAGCAGACGAGATAGTGCTTGTCCGCGCGCGGGAAGGTCTCGACCAGCAGCCCGTAGGGCTGCGGCAGGGCCGAGCGCAGCTTCTGGATCTCCAGCCACTCGCGCACCTGGTCCGGCAACTCCCGCCAGCTCGCCGGGTCGGCGAGCATCGCCCGCACCCCGGCGGCGAGATAGGTGGAGAGCGGAAACTTGCCGCCCTGGTAGGACGGGATCTTCGGCGCCTCGGCGCGGGCGCGCGAGACATAGGCCTCGTTCTCGCGCAGGCCCTCGAAACGCAGGATCTCGCCGGCGAAGAGGAAGGTGTCGCCGAGGGCGAGCTGTTCGACGAACCATTCCTCGATCTCGCCGAGCATGCGCCCGCCGCGGCCGATCGGCGTGCGCCGGCCTTCCGACTTCGAGCGCACCAGGCGGACCTTGAGCATCGGCGCCTCGACGATGGTGCCGACATTGAGCCGGTATTGCTGGGCGACCTTGGGGTGCGACAGGCGAAAGCGCCCGTCCGGCTGCCGCTTCAGCCTTGCGTAGCGGTCATAGGTCCTGAGCGCATAGCCGCCGGTGGCGACGAAATCGACCACCTGCTCGAAGCGCTCCCAGGAAAGGTCGCGATAGGTCTCGGCCGAGCGGATCTCGTCGAACAGCTCCAGCGGGTCGAACGGGCCGGCGCAGGCGCAGCCGAGCACGTGCTGGGCAAGCACGTCGAGCGCGCCCTTGCGCAAGGGGGGCGTGTCCTGCTTGCCGGCGCGCGAGGCATCGAGCGCGGCCTTGCACTCCAGCACCTCGAACCGGTTGGCCGGCACCAGGATGGCGCGCGAGGGCTCGTCCATGCGGTGATTGGCGCGGCCGATGCGCTGGGCAAGGCGGCTTGCCCCCTTGGGCGCGCCGACATTGATGACGAGATCGACATCGCCCCAGTCGATGCCAAGGTCGAGCGAGGAGGTGCAGACGATGGCGCGCAGGGCGCCGGAGGCCATCGCCGCCTCGACCTTGCGCCGCTGGCCGACATCGAGCGAGCCGTGATGCAGGGCGATCGGCAGGTTGTCCTCGTTGGCGTGCCACAGCGCCTGGAACAGCATTTCCGCCTGCGAGCGCGTGTTGACGAAGACCAGCGAGGTCCGGTGCCGCGCGATGATCCGGTAGATGTCGGGCACCGCATGGCGGGCCGAGTGTCCCGACCAGGGCAGCCGCTCGTCGCTGTCGAGGATGGTGATGTCGGGCTCGGCCCCGCCCGCCACCGTGACGAGGTCGGAGAGCGCGCGGGGCGCGCCCTCGCGCTGCGGCACCAGCCAGGCGCGCAGGTCGTCCGGCTCGGCAACGGTCGCCGACAGGCCGATTGAGCGCAGGGACGGGGCGATCCGGCGCAGCGCCGCAAGCCCGAGGGCAAGCAGGTCGCCGCGCTTGGAGGTGACCAGCGCATGCAATTCGTCGAGGATCACCGTGTCGACGCTAGCCAGTATCTCGCGCCCCTGCGCATCCGACAGCAGCAGAGCGATCTGCTCCGGCGTCGTCAGCAGGATGTCGGGCGGGACCTGTTTCTGCCGCTGCCGCTTGTGCGCGGGCGTGTCGCCGGTGCGGGTCTCGATGCGGATGTCGAGGCCGATCCCGGCGACGGGAGCCTCCAGGTTGCGGGCGATATCCACCGCCAGCGCCTTCAGCGGCGAGATATAGAGCGTGTGGACGCCTTGCCGCGCGCCGGCCGAGCCGGGCTTGCGGCGCGGGCGCTGCGACAGGGCGACGAGGCTGGGCAGGAAGCCGGCCAGCGTCTTGCCGGCGCCGGTCGGGGCGATCAGGAGCACCGAGTGCCGCGTGCGCGCGGTTTCCAGAAGCTCGAGCTGATGCGCGCGCGGGCTCCAGCCGCGGCTTTCGAACCAGCGGGAGAAACGTTCCGGCAGCAGGGGCGGCGCGGTGGCATCCATCGGCTTCAGAGATAGTTGTTCCGTGTCTGTTCGTCGAGCCACGATCCATTCCCAACCGGCCCGAACGCCCCTACATAGGAAAGATGATGCGTGAGGCTTCCTCTTCCGCCGGGACCGCCGGTGGCGACGTGCTGACCCTGACGGCGGAAGGGCTCTACTGTCCGGCCGGCGGGTTTCACATCGACCCGGTGCGTCCCGTCGAGCGCGCGCTGGTGACCCATGGCCATGCCGACCATGCGCGCCCGGGCAATGGCGCCGTCTTGGCCTCGCGCGAGACGCTGGACATCATGGCGATCCGCTATGGCGAGGACTTCGCCGGCAGGCGCCAGCAAGCCCGGCCGGGCGAGGTCCTGCGCATCGGCGAGGTGCGCGTCTCCTTTCATCCGGCCGGCCATGTGCTCGGCTCCATGCAGGTGAGGATCGAGACGGCGCAGGGCATGCGCACCGTCGTCTCCGGCGACTACAAGCGCCAGGCCGACCCGACCTGCGCCCCCTTCGAACTGCTGGCCTGCGAGGTCTTCGTCACCGAGGCGACCTTCGGCCTGCCGGTGTTCCGTCATCCGCCGGCCGCCGAGGAGATCGGCAAGCTGCTGAAGAGCCTGTCGCTGTTTCCGGAGCGGACGCATCTCGTCGGCGCCTATTCGCTGGGCAAGGCGCAGCGGGTGATTGCCGAACTGCGCGCTGCCGGTTACGGGCGCACGATCTACCTGCACGGGGCGCTGGAGCGGCTTTGTGCCTATTATCAGGCGCAAGGGATCGACCTCGGCAGCCTCGAGCCGGTCGGGCGGCAGGCGAAGGAACTGGCCGGAGAGATCGTGCTGTGCCCGCCGGGGCAGCTTGCCGACCGCTGGGCCCGGCGCTTCGGCGACCCGGTGACGGCGGTGGCCAGCGGCTGGGTGCGGGTGCGGGCGCGCGCCCGCCAGCGCGGCGCCGAACTGCCGCTGGTGATCTCCGATCATGCGGACTGGGACGGCCTGCGGGAGACGGTGGCGCAGACCGGGGCCGGCGAGATATGGGTTACGCATGGCGCCGAGGACGCTCTCGTCCACTGGTGCCGGCAGCAGGGGCTGGCCGCCCGTCCGCTCAACCTCCTCGGCTATGGCGACGAGGGCGATGCGGCGGAGCCGGCAGGCAAGGGCAAGGCGGCGGAAACGGCCGCCGGGATCGGGAGCGAGACATGAGCGAAGAGCAGCGGGAACCGGACGGTCTGGCGGAGCCGGACGAGGGTTACGACGAGGATCTTCTCGATCTGTTCGACGACTATCGCGAGTCCTTCGAGGACTACGACGCGGAAGGGGTGGCCGACTGCTTCGCCTATCCGGCGGTGATCTGGCAGTTCGGCAAGGGCAATGTCTTCCAGGACGAGGAGGAACTGCTCGAGAATATCGAGACGCTGTTCGCCGCGCTGGAAAAGGAAGGGGTGGTGACCTCGGCCTTCGACATTCTCTCCGCCCATGTGGAGGGCGATGCCGCCATGGCGACGCTCACCTGGACCCAGTCGGACGCCGACGGCGAGCCGGTGATCGAGTTCACCTGCCACTACCATCTGATCTATGACGGCGATGCCTGGCGCATCGCCATGATCGTCAACGAGCCCTGAGGCGCTCCGGCGAGGGACGATGCAGCGTTTCGCCGCCCTGCTGGACAGGCTGTCCTTCGAGCCGCGCCGGTCCGCCAAGCTCGCGCTGATGGCGGACTATTTCCGCAGCGAGAGCGATCCGGCGCGGGGCCTGGCGCTCGCCGCGCTGACCGGCGGTCTCAGCTTCCGCCATGCCAAGCCGGCGATGCTGCGGGCGCTGGTGGCCGAGCGGGTCGATCCGCATCTGTTCGAGCTCTCCTACGACTTCGTCGGCGACCTTTCGGAGACCATCGCGCTGATCTGGCCGGCGGCGGAAGGTGGGGAGATCGCGCCGCCGGAATTGCCCGAGGTGGTGCAGCGGCTGCAGCAGGCCGGGCGCGGCGAGGCGCCCGGCATGATCGCCGGATGGCTCGATGCGCTCGACGAGACCGGCCGCTGGGCGCTGCTGAAGCTGGTGACCGGGGGCCTGCGCGTCGGCGTCTCCGCGCGCCTTGCCAAGACGGCGGTCGCCGCGCTCGGCCCATTGCAGGCGGACGATATCGAACAGGTCTGGCATGGGATGTCGCCGCCCTATGACGGCCTGTTCGCCTGGGCGCTGGGCGAGGGGGAGCCGCCGCAAACCGACGATCCGGTGCCGTTCCGCCCGGCGATGCTGGCGCATCCGCTGGAGCCGCGCGACATCGAGGCGCTGGATACGGCCGACTTCGCAGCCGAGTGGAAATGGGACGGCATCCGCGTGCAGGCCGCCGCGTCGAAGGGGCAGGACGGGCGCCTGCGCCGGCGGCTCTACAGCCGGACGGGCGACGACATTTCGGCCGCCTTTCCGGATCTGGTGGAGACGCTCGACTTCGATGCCGCGCTCGACGGCGAACTGCTGGTGGTGATCGACGGCATCGCCCAGAGCTTCAACGCCCTGCAGCAGCGCCTCAACCGCAAGACCGTCTCGGCGAAGCTGATGCGCGAACTGCCGGCGGCGATCCGGGCCTATGATCTGCTGGCGCTCGGCGGCGAAGATCTGCGCGAGCGGCCCTTCCGCGAGCGCCGGGCGCTGCTGGAGCGGTTTCTCGGGCAACTTGACCATCCGCGCATCGATCTGTCGCCGCTGGTGCCCTCGCCGGACTGGGAGGCATTGGCCAAAGCCCGCGAGGCGCCGGCCGACCATCACGAGGGCGAGGATGCGGCGGCGATCGAAGGCCTGATGCTGAAGCGCTGGGACGCAGCCTATGTGCCGGGCCGGCCCAAGGGCCAGTGGTACAAGTGGAAGCGCGACCCCTTCCGCGTCGATGCGGTGCTGATGTATGCGCAGCGCGGCCACGGCAAGCGTTCCTCCTATTATTCCGACTACACGTTCGGGGTCTGGCGGGAGGGGGAGGAGGGGGCCGAGCTCGTGCCGGTCGGCAAGGCCTATTTCGGCTTCACCGACGAGGAACTGCTGGAGATCGACCGCTTCGTGCGCCAGAACACGATCAACCGCTTCGGCCCGGTGCGCGAGGTTCGCCACGAGCCGCAGGCGGGGCTGGTGATCGAGGTCGCCTTCGAAGGGCTCAACCGCCCCCCCCGCCACAAGTCCGGCCTGGCGATGCGCTTTCCCCGCGTGGCGCGGCTGCGCTGGGACAAGCCGCCGGCGGAAGCCGACCGGATCGAGACGCTGCTGGCCCTGCTGCCGCAGGACGAGGTCTCTGCCGCAACTTGATATTCCCGCGGCGTGGCCCGAGGTCACTTGATTGCCGGACCGTCCCGTCGCAGGGTGCCTCGCAACGAGTCCCGAGCGAGGTCCGCAGCGCATGCAACGTGTCATCGACTATTACTACACCCACGCCTCTCCCTGGGCCTATCTGGGCCACACGACCTTTCTGGAGATGGCGGACAGGCTCGGCCATGCGGTGCGCTTTCGGCCGGTGTCGCTGGCTGCCGTCTTTCCCGAGAGCGGCGGCCTGCCGCTGGCCCGGCGCCACCCGATGCGACAGGCCTACCGGCTCATCGAACTGCAGCGCTGGCGCGCCCATCGCAAGCTGCCGCTGACGCTGCAGCCGGCGTATTTTCCGGTCAACCCGGAGCTAGCCGACAGGATTGCCGTGGCGCTGGCCGTCGATGGCGGGCCGGTTGCCGCCTATTCGCAGGCCGCGTTCGAAGCGCTGTGGGTGAACGAGAAGGACATTGCCGAGGAAGCGGTGCATGTCGAGATTCTCGCCGGCCTCGGGCTCGATCCGGAGCGGGTGATCGGCCAGGCGGGCGAGAAGACGACCGTCGAGCGCTATGAAGCGCACCATGCCCAGGCCCTTGCCGAGGGCGTGTTCGGGTCGCCGAGCTATGTGCTGAACGGCGAAGTGTTCTGGGGACAGGACCGGCTGGGCCTGCTGGAGGAGGCCCTGGAGAGCGGCCGGCCGCCCTTCGAACTGCCGTGATCGCGCGGCCTGCTGCCGCGCTTTCGCCATGCCGGTCCGCTACCACGCTACTCGGTTCCGACCCGCGGAGAGCGATATGAAGAGGATAGCATTCTGCCTGGCATTCGGTTTCGCCGTCAGTCCTCTTGTGGCGCTGGCGCAGTCCGGTGACCGGCCCGATGTCGACCCCGACCGCTACGTGCTGTCGCCGGCCGGCGACAGCTTCCTGCGGCTCGACCGCCAGAGCGGGCGCATCGCCCAATGCCTCAAGCGCGAGGAGGGCTGGCGCTGCGTTCTGGTGCCCGATGCCCAGATCGTTCTGGAACAGGAGATCGCGCGCCTGTCCGACGAGGTGGCGAGCCTGCGCGCGGAAAACCGGCGCCTGGCCGAAAAGGCCGGCGAGCCGGCGCTGGAGGAGGGCAAGCCACGCGCGGCCCCCG
The DNA here is from genome assembly GCF_900185725.1 of Stappia sp. TSB10P1A. Lineage (GTDB taxonomy): Bacteria > Pseudomonadota > Alphaproteobacteria > Rhizobiales > Stappiaceae > Stappia. The sequence goes on from NZ_FYAU01000002.1 coordinate 11,792, forward strand.
GCGGCAGCGGCAGACACGCCCTGACCCCGGAGGAGGAGAAGGAGATCGACCGGGCGATGGACTTCACCGAACGGGCGATGCGCCGCTTCTTCGGGCTGATGAAGACCCTGCGCGAGGAATATGACAGCTTCGCCCGATGAAGCGGCCGCGGAGGCGGCCGCGCCATCGTCGGGCCGTCATCTCTTCATCGCGTCCTTGACGATGGCGCCGCGCACCTGATCCTCGAGCCGGACGGCCCGCCGCGTCTTCAGGCTCATGGTCAGCGCGACCACGTCGCAGATCAGTGCCAGCCGGTTTGTGCGCGCCTCGAACAGATAGTGGCGGAACGAGAAGGTCGAGGCCGCCGCGCCGGTGACCCCGCTGAGCGTCATCACCGTGTCGCCGAGCTTCAGCGGGCTGGTCCAGACGAGCTTCATCTCGACGGCGACGCGGCCGAGGTCGCGCGCCTCGAGCCAGGCCTCGGTCATCGGCGTGCGGTTCCACAGATGCGGGGCGGCCTCGCTGAAGCAGGCGAGGGCAAAGGCGTCCTCGGCGCGTCCGTCCGGCCCGATATGGCGCGGCAGAACCGTCGCCCGATGGGTGAGGGCGCCGCCGGCGGCCTCGACCTGGCGGGCGGTGAGCGAGGTCGCCTCGGGCGTCGTCGCCAGGCCGCGCGGCAGGGCGGCATCGGGCATCGGCGCGGCGGCGGCGTCGAAGCGTTTGCGCAACTCGCGCGCCATCTGGTCTGATGGAGCATAGCCGTCGACCGCGGTTGCCGCGAGGGCACCGTCGATGGTGCGCCGCAATTCGTGCACCACCGTGAGCATGTAGGGGCCATCGAAGGCAATGTGGCTGGTCATGACCAGCGTGTCGCCGGAATAGAGTTCTGCGTGATAGCGCACATGCCGGGCGCGGCGGACGCCGGCGAGCGCGTCGCTCAAGCCCGTCAGCAGGCGAAACTGGCGGTCGGCCTCATCGAAGCGCGCCAGGTAGAACTGGACGTTGAGATGGTCGTTCTCATCGCATTCCCAGCAGTTCACGAAAGAAAACAATGTCTCGAAGGCAGGCATGATCGGCTCCTCGGGAGCATGTGGGACTGGATGGAAAGGGGTCAGGCCAGGGCAAGGCTGCGGACGAGGAAGTCCTCGACCGCCCGGTTGCTCGCCCGGGCGATCTCCAGATCGAAATGCTGGAAGACGTGGCAGCCTCCCGGATGGACGGCGAGTTCGGCCGGGTTGCCGGCCGCCGTCCAGCGGGCCTGCATGAACAGCGTGTCGTCGAGCAGGGGATCGGCGCTGCCGACGACGAAATGCGCCGGCATCAGCCCGGACAGATCGGCGAGCAGCGGCGAGATGTCGGGATCCGCCGGGTCGTCGCCCTGCGCCAGATAGTGGCGGACGAACATCTTCAGGTCGCGGGTGTTGAGCACCAGCTTGTCGTCGCCCCAGGCGCGGGCGCTCGGTGTCAGCCGCAGGTCGAAGCAGCCGCAGGCGAACACGGCGGCACCGAAGCGCGAGGGCAGGCCGGTGTGTCCGCGCAGCCGCAGCAGCACGGTGGCGGCAAGGTGCGCGCCGGCCGATTCGCCGCCGATGGCAAAGCGGTTGCCGCCGAACAGCTTTTCTCCCTCGCGCAGCAGCCAGGCCGCCGCCGCCTCGCAGTCGTCCGGCCCTTGCGGATAGGGGTGCTCCGGCGCCAGCCGGTAGTCGCAGGAGACGGCGGTGAGGCCCGTCGCCTCGGCGATCTCGGCAAGGCGCGGGTCCTGCTCGTCGGCCGCGCCCAAGGTCCAGCCGCCGCCATGCAGGTGCAGATAGGCGCCGGTGGACGGACGCGTCCTCGGCTCCAGGATGCGCAGGCGCACCTCGCCATGGGGACCGGGAATCGCGATGTCGCGCGCATGCGGCGAGCGGGGCGGCCGCGGGAAGGGGCCAAGCCCTTCCGCCCGTCGTTCGCGGATCACCGAGGGCGGGTAGGACCATTGGTCCGGCAACAGGCTCAGGCGCCGCAGCAGGTCGCGGTTGAAGGCCCGCGTCTGCTCGGAGACCTCTCCGAAGGGCGTGGTGCAAGATTGGTCTGCGGCCATGTCGCCTGGCGCCCCGTCTGCCTGTCGTGCCTGAAGGAAGATTCCAACGCGCAGGCTACTGGCATGACACCCCCCTGCCAAGCCCCAACCCGTTAAAGCCATTGATCTATCGGCAGGTCCGACGAGAGAGGGGGCGGCTACCGCCGATTTGCCCGCCTTGCGTGCGACAGGCACTGACTGCATACTCCGTCCCCGTGGTGAGGCAGGCGGAACCATGCGGCAGAGCTATCGCAACCCGACCTTTGAAACCTGGACCTTCGAGGACGACGGGCTCGACCTGCGCCAGCGCATGGGGCGGCTGATGGTGGCGACCACGGGACAGCGCTTCTACGGCATCGGCCGCAGCCTCGGAGCCTGGCTGGCCGAGCAGAATGCCCGCGACGGCGAGCTGTCGGTGTTTCTCCGGCACACCTCGGCCTCTCTGACCATCCAGGAGAACGCCGATCCGGACGTGCAGGCCGACCTGCTCGACGCCTTGGCGCGCCTTGCCCCGGAGGATGCCGGCTGGCGTCACCGCTCGGAAGGACCCGACGACATGCCGGCGCATGTGAAGACCATGCTGACCGGCGTCAGCCTGCGGGTGCCGGTGGTGGCCGGGCGGCTGGACCTCGGCACCTGGCAGGAGGTCTATCTGGTGGAGCACCGGCGCGACAGCCAGCAGCGCAGCCTGACGCTGCGCTACCTGGGCACCTGAGCCGGCTCCGCCGTCAACCGTCCGCGAACTTGCGGCAAGCCTCGACCAGGGCCGCGACGATGCCCGGCTCGCTGGCCGCGTGGCCCGCATCCTCGATGATCTTCAATTCCGCCTCGGGCCAGACGGCGGCAAGGTCGACGGCATTCTTCGCCGGCGTCACCACGTCATGCCGGCCGTGCACGATGACCGCCGGAATATGGCGGATCCGCCCGACATCGCGCAGCAACTGGTCGTCATGGGTCAGGAAGCCGCCATTGACGAAGTAATGCGTCTCGATGCGGGCGAAGGCATGGGCATAGTGCGGTTCGGAGAAGGCCGCCTCGCGCGCCGGGTCGCGCAGGACCGAGAGGGTGGAGCCCTCCCAGCGGGCCCAGCGTGTCGCCGCCTCGAATTGCATCGCCTCGTCCGGACCGGTGAGGCGCCGGTGATAGGCGGAGATCATGTCGTTGCGCTCGTCCTCGGGGATCAGATCGCGGAACGGCGCGAACAGGTCCGGATAGAGCCAGCTTGCGCCCTCCTGGTAGAACCACAGCAATTCCGCCCTGCGGAGCAGGAAGATGCCGCGCAGAACCAGCGAGGTGACCCGCTCGGGATGGGTCTGCGCATAGGCGAGTGCCAGCGTCGATCCCCAGGAGCCGCCGAACACCTGCCAGCGGTCGATGCCCAGATGCTCGCGCAGCTTCTCGATATCGGCGACGAGATCCCAGGTGGTGTTCTCGCGCAGCTCCGAATGCGGCGTCGAACGGCCGCAGCCGCGCTGGTCGAACAGGACGATCCGGTAGCGGGAGGGATCGTGAAAGCGGCGCATGATCTCGCCTGCGCCCCCACCGGGCCCGCCATGCAGCATCACCACGGGGATGCCCTGCGGATTGCCGCATTCCTCGAAATACAGCGTGTGCAGCTCGCTGACGGCAAGCTGTCCGGTGCGATAGGGGTCGATGGGCGGAAAAAGCGCGTCGGTCATGGTCGGGTCCGTCTGCACGGGTCGTGTGGGGAGGGGAAGGTAGCGCGAAGTCCTGCGGCTGTCGCCTGTGGCATGGGGTGGCCTCGGCACTGTCCCCCGGAACTCGCCGGGGCGCTGGAGCTTACGGCGCGCCGTCAAGCATTCCCGGGCGGCCGGCGGGCTTGCGGAACTCCTCCACCATCGCCTGGACGTGGCGCGAGGGGGCGGGGGTGAGCAGGCTGACGAGGATGGTGACCGCGAAGCCGACCGGCAGGCCGAAGATCGCCGCCGACGTGTTGCGGATGCCGAACCACTCGGCCATGCCGCCATATTGCGTCAGCACCAGATAGGCGAGCGTCAGGCCGAACCCGGCGAGCATGCCGCTGACCGCGCCCGCCGCCGTGCAGCGCTTCCACCAGATGCCGAGCACCAGGGCCGGGAAGAACCCGGCGGCGGCCAGCGAGAAGGCCCAGGCGACCATCGACAGCAGGTCCGAGGGGCGGCTCGCGGCAAGGACGGCTGCCAGGGTGGCGGATGCCAGCAGGAACAGGCGAGCGACCAGCAGGCGGCGGCTCGCCGGGGCGCGGGCATCGACCACCCGGTAATAGACGTCGTGGCCGAGCGCGTTGCCGATCGCCAGCAGCAGCCCGTTGGCGGTGGACAAGGTGGCGGCCAGCGCGCCGGCGGCGACGAGCCCGGCGATCACATAGGGCAGCCCGGCGATCTCCGGCAGCGCCAGCACGATGACGTCGCGGTCGATGGCAAGGTCGCCGAGGCGCAGCACGCCGGTGTTCTCCGGCATGGCGGCGCAGGCCTCGCGCACCGCCGCCGCCGAGGCTGCGGCGCGGCCGCAGATCTCGACAAGCCCGAGCCGGCCATAGCTGTAGATCCAGTCGGGCAGCGCCTGCAGGCCGGCGCCGATGACATTCTGGTAGACCTCCAGCTTGGCGAAGGCCGCATAGGCCGGCGCGGTCAGATAGAGCAGGAGGATGAAGCCGAGGCTCCAGCCGGCGGAACGGCGGGCATCGCGCACGCTCGACGTGGTGAGGAAGCGCATCAGCAGATGCGGCAGGGAGGCGGTGCCGATCATCAGGCAGACGATGAGGGCGGTGAAGTTCAGCCGGTCGAGCGCCTCTCCCGGCACGAGGTGCCGCACCAGCGTGGCGGGATCGGCAAGGCCGCTGGCGAGCATCTGCTGTTCCAGCGCGGCGATCCGCGCCAGCGCCTCGCCATAGGCGAACTGGACCACCGGCACGCCGAAATGCTGGGCGGACAGGATCGCCACCGGCAGCATGAAGGCAATGATCAGCACCAGATACTGGGCGGCCTGGGTCCAGGTGACCGACCGCATGCCGCCGAGCAGCGAGCACACCAGCACCGTGCCGAGGCCGACATAGACGCCGGTCTCGAAGGAGATGCCGAGGAAGCGCGAGGCGATCAGGCCGGTGGCATAGAACTGCGCCACCACATAGGTGAAGGAACAGGCGAACAGCACGACGACGCCGGTGAGCCGTGCCGCGTGGCCGCCGAAGCGCGCCGCCAGGAAGTCGGGAATGGTGAAGGCGCCGAACTTGCGCAGATAGGGCGCGATGAGCACGGCGATGAGGACGAAGCCGCCGACCCAGCCGAGCAGGTAGGCGAGGCCGTCGAAGCCGAGCATGTAGAGCGTGCCGGCAAGGCCGATGAACGAGGCGCCGCTCATCCAGTCGGCGGCGGTCGCCATGCCGTTGTAGAGCGCGGGAACCTGGCGCCCCGCCACATAGTAGTCGGCAACGTGCACCGTGCGGCTGGCGACAGCGATGCCGGCATAGAGCGCAAGGGTCGCGGTCACCAGCAGGAAGCCGATGATCGGGCCGGGGACGCCGATCTGCTCCAGGACGATCAGCCCGGCGATGAAGACGGCCAGCAGGGCGGCAATGATCCCGTAGAGCTGCCCGGCATGGCTTGCGAACTTGTCCGTCCTCACCGGATATCCTCCCCGGCGTCGAACGGTTCGGGCTCGGCAACGCCTCCCTCGCGGTCGAGGCGTTCCTGGCGGAAAATGAACCAGACGGTCAGCAGCAGGACGAGGAGGAGCGAGCCTTGCGCCGCCATGAAATAGCCGAGCGGAAAGCCGGCGATGACCACGGCGTTGAGGCGGTCGGCAAAGGCGGGCACGACGAGAACGAGAACCGCGAGCAGGACGATCGTGACGGCCGCAAGGCCGACCGTGCGCCGCCAGCGGCGCGCCGGCAGGTCCCTTGCCTGCTTTCCGTATCCGATCATTCGAGCCCTCCGGCGCCGCGACAGGCGTTCGCTTCTGGATATGCGATTCGTGGGGCGGCCGGTATGGGCGCCCCGACATCTTGCAGGATTGCCCGTGGACCGCAAAAGCGCCAGCGGCAAACGCTGTTTGCAGGTGTCCGCAACCGTCGCTTGATGCGGAGCGGGCCTGTGGCGATAATGTCCGTGAATGCCGGTCAGCCGCAGGCGCCGGTCGGGGGGAGCGGTGCCGCGATCTCGCTGGAGGAAAGTGGCGCGCCCATCGGGTCGAGGAGGGCCTGACGGGGGCGATGCACGATGACTCGCGGTCAGCGTTTATGGAGGAAACCGGCGTGCCGGACAACGCGACGTATCACTTCGTGGTTGCGGACGATCATCCCTTGTTTCGCGGCGCGCTGCGCCAGACCATCGAGCTTCTGTATCCCGGAGCGGGGATCGCCGAGGTGGGAACGCTCGAGGATGCGGCCGCCGAACTCGAACGCCACGGCGAGGTCGACCTGCTGCTGCTTGACCTCGCGATGCCGGGCATGCGCGGATTTTCCGGGCTGATGTACCTGCGCGCGCAATACCAGAGCGTGCCCGTGGTCGTCGTCTCCGCCAGCGAGGATGCGGGAACGATCCGCCGCTGCATGGAACTGGGCGCGTCCGGGTTCATCCCGAAATCGCTCGGCATCGAGGTGATCCGCGAGGCGGTGTCGCAGGTGATGGCCGGCGGAAGCTGGACGCCGCCCGACGTGGATCTCGGTGAGGCCGACAGCGAGGCCAGCGCCATGGCGCAGCGCCTGTCGACCCTGACGCCGCAGCAGGTCCGTGTGCTGATGATGCTCTCCGAAGGGCTGCTGAACAAGCAGATCGCCTATGAACTCGCCGTCTCCGAGGCGACGGTAAAGGCGCATGTCTCGGCGATCCTGCAGAAGCTCGGCGTCGAAAGCCGGACGCAGGCGGTTATTGCGGCGGCCAAGATCGAGCAGGGACAGTGGCTGACGGCGGAGGCGCGGTGACGGGTCCGGCAGGGCAATCCTGGCGGGGCGGGCCGCAGTTCAGGGCGTGACGCGGGCCCTGGGACTCGGATAGCCGACCCCGCCCTGATGGCCGTAGCTCTTCTGATGGCAGTCGCTGCAGGCGGAGATCACGTCCATCGCCATCGGCGATCCGTTCGGCGAGACCGCCATGTAGAACCAGTCGTCGGTTTGCGGCGAGCGGCCCGCCTCGACCTTTTCCATCAGGAAGAGTGGTCCGGGCTGGGTGCGGCCCTGCTCGTCGATGGCGAAGGATTCCAGGGCAAGCAAGCTGCCGGCGGGCATGACCACACCCGTTTCCTTGAACTGCAGGTATTCGTCCGCGCCGATCTCGTTCACATAGGTGACGAGCAGGCGCTCGCCGTGAAAGCCGGACGCGGCCGGATAGGCGCTGGCGGGGACCCAGGACCGGTAGGTTTCGACATAGTCGGCAGGGATCCAGCGCTTGTCGCCCTGCCGGTAGCCTTCGAGCAGGGCGTCCTTGAGACAGTCATAGACATCGGCCAACTCCTCCGGGCTCAGAGCCCGTCCGGCCTTGCCCGCCTCGCAGGCCGCCTGCGCGGCCGCGCCGGCCAAGAGCAGGGCCGTTGCAGCGAGCAGGGGCGTCAGCAGTCTCGTCATCTGGGTCTTCCTCATGCGTTCCCGGGGGGGCGGACCGGGGCCCCTGGTGCCGGGCCGGGAGCAACCTGCAGCCACAATATCGGCGTGGATGAGGCAAGCCTTTGCACGGATGCAGGAGCGCGGGCGTGACGCGGATCACTCGGCGGCGGCCGGACGCCCGGCGCTGCGCACGCGAGACAGAAAGGCCCTGAGGGCCGCCGGCTTCACCGGCTTGTTGAGCATCTCGATGTCCTTGCCCGCCGCTTCCGCGCGCACGCCCTGGCTCCGGTCGGCGGTGACCAGTAGGGCCGGGATCTCGATGCCGAAGCGCCAGCGAAGCTGCACGACGGCTTCGACGCCCGTGCCCTCGTCCAGGTGATAGTCGACGACCAGCACGTCGGGCCGCTCGCCCGCCTCGAAGGTCTTGCGGGCGGCCTCGCGCGCGTCGAGCGCCGTCGTCACCTTGCAGCCCCAGCCGGTGAGCAGCACCCGCATGCCGTCGAGGATCTGCGGCTCGTTGTCGATCGCCAGCACATGCAGCCCCTGGAGCGGAGCGTTCTGCGGGGCGGGAGCAGGGTGGGACGCCAGTGCGGGAACGGTGGCGGCCATCGGCAGTTCGATGGAGAAGCGCGAGCCGCGCCCGGCATCGGACACCAGCGCCACCGGATGGTCGAGCACCCGCGCGATGCGCTCGACGATCGACAGGCCGAGACCGAGGCCGCGTGCCTCGCGGGCGCCGTCGTCGAGCCGGTGAAACTCCATGAAGATCAGCTTCTGCTTCGATTGCGGAATGCCGATGCCGGTGTCGAACACCTCCAGTACCACCTTGCCGCGCCGGCGCCTGACGCCCACCAGCACCTTGCCGCTGCGGGTGTATTTGATCGCGTTTGAGATGAGGTTCTGGAGCAGCCGGCGCAGCAGCCGGCGGTCGGAGCGGACGCTGAGGCTGGTCGGAAGGACCACGAGGCGCAGGTTCTTCTCCTCCGCCACCGGCTCGAATTCGGTGCGCAGCGGGCTGAGGATTTCCTCCAGCCGGAAGACCGTGATCTCCGGCTTCAGGGCGCCGGTGTCGAGACGCGAGATGTCGAGCACAGCGCCGATGATCTCCTCCACCGATTCCAGCGAGGCGCCGACATTCTGAACGAGATGCTTGAGTTCGCCTTCCGTGAAGCGCTCCGTCAGGCTGGAGGCATAGAGCCGGGCGGCGTTGAGCGGCTGCAGGATGTCGTGGCCGGCGGCGGCGAGGAAGCGGGTCTTGCCGATATTGGCTTCCTCGGCCAGCGCCTTCGCCTGGGTCAGTTCCTCGTTGACGCGGGTGAGTTCGAGCGTGCGCTCGCGCACCCGCCGCTCCAGCGTCTCGTTGGCCTTTGCCAGCGCCTCCTCGCCGAGCACCCGTTCGGTGATGTCGGTATAGGTGGTGACGATGCCCCCGTCCGGCATCGGGCTGGTGCGCACTTCCAGCACGAGACTGCTACCGGTCAGGTGCTCCTGGAAGGTCTCGTGCCGCACCGCCAGCTTGTCGAGGCGGTCGCCGACGATCACTTCCACGGGATCGCTGCCGAACTCGCCGCGCTTTGCATTGAAGCGGATGATCGCATCGAGCGGCGTGCCGACCTGGCCGTATTCCGCCGGCAGGCCGAGCAGCTCGCGGAACTGCCGGTTCCAGCAGATCAGCCTGAGGTCGCGGTCGAACACCGAGATGCCCTGGCGCACCTGGTCGAGCGCGGTCTGCAACAGGTCGCGGTTGTACTGGATGGCGACGGTGGCATCGTCGAGCAGCTTCAGCGCGCCCTTGCCGCTGGGGTCGCGGCGCTTGACCAGCAGCGACAGGACCAGCCGCGAGGAGGCGGCGCCGATGGCACTGGCCAGCAGTTGTTCGGAAAACCGCAGGATCTGCGCGTCAGCGGTGGCGTTGGGGTCGAAGTCGCGGCCGCGCTCGCGGGCGAAGCTCTGGAACGAGCGGTCGGTGCGCTCCTCCCCCAGATAGCGCGCGATCGTCGATTTCAGGTCGCCGACGGTGACCGACGTGCGCCACAGGCGCAGGCCCGGCGTCGGCGACAGCTCGGACGGCACGAAGATATTGGCCTGCAGCCGCTCGACCGGTTCGGGCGCGCGGGCCAGCGAGACGATGACATAGGCGGCGATATTGGCCGCAAGGCTCCAGAACACGCCATGGGTGAGCGGGTCGAAGGCGAGCGAGAACAGCGCCTGCGGCCGCAGCAGCCAGATGCCGAAGGGACCGTCGTTGATCAGCGTGACCGGGATCAGGCCCGACTGAGCGAAGGTCGGCAGCAGCAGGGTATAGACCCACAGGGCGAAGCCCGACAGCATGCCGGCGATGGCGCCGCGCGCAGTCCCCCGCCGCCAGACGAGCCCGCCGAAGAAGGCCGGGGCGAACTGGGCGATGGCCGCGAAGGACAGCAGGCCGATGGAGGTCAGCGCCGCCGTGTCTCCGGCCGCCCGGTAGTAGGCATAGGCGAGAAGCAGGGTCACGAAGATCGCCGCGCGGCGGGTGAGCAGCAGCAGCCGGCTCATGTCCTCGCCATGCGAGGCGATGATCGAATCCTCGCTGGAGCGGCGCAGCACCATCGGCATGACGAGGTCGTTGGAGATCATGATGGCGAGCGCGACGCTGGCGACGATCACCATGGCGGTCGCCGCCGACAGGCCGCCGATGAAGGCGAAGAGCGCCAGCCAGGGGTGGTGGCCGGCCAGCGGCAGGGCGAGCACGTAGGAGTCCGGGTTGACCGACGGATCCAGCATGATCATGCCGGCGGCGGCGATCGGCACGACGAACAGGTTGATCGCGACCAGGTAGAGCGGGAACAGCCAGGTGGCGCGGCGCAGCTCCGCGCTGGAATTGTTCTCGGTCACCGTGACGTGAAACTGCCGCGGCAGCAGAATGACGGCGATGCTCGACAGCAGCGTCATCACCACCCAGTTGCCGCCGGACAGCTCGCCGGACATGGCCTCCACCACCCTGGGATCGGCCGCCATTGCGGCGAACAGGTCGCCCGGTCCGTCATAGAGCGAATAGGTGACCCAGACCCCGACCGCGAGGAAGGCCACCAGCTTGACCACCGCTTCGGCGGCAATGGCGAGCATCAGGCCTTCCTGGTGCTCCGTCGCGTCGATATGCCGGGTGCCGAAGGCCCAGGCGAAGATCACCATGCCGATGGCGATCATCAAGGTGATGTCGTTGAAGAAGGGCAGGCCCGTCTCGCCGGTCTTGAGGTCGAGATGGGAGATCAGCGTGGTCACCGACAGCGACACCGCCTTCAACTGCAGCGCGATATAGGGGACGATGCCGACGACCGCGATGATCGCGACGACGGCGGCGACCGGCTGGCTCTTGCCGTAGCGCGCGCCGATGAAGTCGGCGACGGAGGTGATGCGCTCGCTCTTGGCGAGCCGGATGATCCGCCGCAGCAGCGGATAGCCGAGCGCGAAGACCAGGATCGGGCCGATATAGATCGTCAGGAATTCCAGTCCGCTGCGGGTCGCCGTCCCGACCGAGCCGAAGAAGGTCCAGGACGTGCAGTAGACCGAGATCGACAGGGCATAGATCATCGGCCGGCCATTGCCGGATGCGGTGAAGCGCGCCTTGCGGTCGCCATAGCTGGCAATGGCGAACAGCAGAAGCACGTAGCCGAGCGCCGCGACGACGACGACCCACCCTTCGACCATGCGGTGCATTCCTCCCAATCTGCTGCGCCGATCCGATCATGTTTGCCGGCTGCTGTCCATTGACCGCTTGTCGGGGACGCCTCGGCCGGCGCGCCGGCAATACGGAGATTTCCGGGGGCGGCGGGCCGTGCTAAACCGACTGCTGCAACCTGACACGCCTCGGCCGCCGCTTCCGCGGTGCCGGCAGCCACGGGATGGAGCCAGCATGCTGAAGGAATTCAAGGAGTTCGCCGTCAAGGGGAACATGATCGACATGGCGGTGGGCATCGTCATCGGCGCGGCCTTCGGAGCGATCGTGTCCTCGCTCGTCGACGACGTGATCATGCCGCCGATCGGCCTGCTGATCGGCGGCGTCGATTTCTCCCAGCTTTTCCTGGTCTTGAGCGAGGGCGCGGCGCCCGGACCCTATCTGACCATCGAGGCCGCCACGGCGGCCGGCGCGGTGACCTGGAACCTCGGCCTCTTCATCAACGCCATCATCAAGTTCCTGATCATCGCCTTTGCCCTGTTCATGGTGGTCAAGGTGGTCAACCGGCTGCGCAACGAGAAGCCCGCCGCACCGCCGGAGCCGCCGGCACCGAGCCGCGAGGAAGTGCTGCTGACCGAGATCCGCGACCTGCTGAAGACGCGCTGACACCCCGGGCGGGCGCGCAGGCGCCCGCCGTCCCCTTTCCGGAAGAGACTGATCCCGTCATGATCGATGCGATGTCCGCGCTGCGGCCGGAGGCGCGCGAGGCGCCCGAAAGCGGCATTGTCGAGGTGGTGAATTTCGCGCGCGAGCGCGGCGACCTGATCCCGCTCTGGGTCGGCGAGGGCGACCTGCCGACGCCGGACTTCATTCGCGTGGCCGCCAACGCCTCGCTGGCACGGGGCGAAACCTTCTACACCTATCAGCGCGGCATCCCGGCCCTGCGCGAGGCGCTGGCCCGCTATCACCTGCGGCATTTCGGGCGCGACTGGGGCGCGGAGCGCCATTTCGTCACCGGTTCGGGGATGCAGGCGATCCAACTGGCGGTGCAGGCGGTGGCCGGCGCCGGCGACGAGGTGATCTATCCCGAGCCGGCCTGGCCCAATTTTCCGGCGGCGATCGGCATCATGGGAGCCCGGGCGATCCCGGTGCCGCTCGACTTCTCGCCCAACGGCTGGACGCTCGACATCGACCGGCTGTTTGCCGCGGTCACCCCGCGCACCCGGGCGATCTACCTGAATTCGCCGTCCAATCCGACCGGCTGGATGGCCGACAAGGAGACGCTTGCCGCCATCCTCGAAGAAGCCCGCCGCCGTGGCCTGTGGATCGTCGCCGACGAGGTCTACAGCCGCTTCGTCGAGGGGGAGGCTGCACGCGCGCCGTCCTTCATGGACGTGTCGGACCCGGACGATCTGATCCTCTACGTCAACACCTTCTCCAAGAACTGGGCGATGACCGGCTGGCGAATCGGCTGGCTGTCCGCACCGCCCGCGATGGGCCAGGTGGTGGAGAACCTGATCCAGTATTCCACCTCGGGCGTTGCCCAGTTCATGCAGCATGCGGCGCTCGCAGCGCTCGACGAGGGCGAGGAGTTCCTGGCGTTGCAGCGCCAGCGCGCCAGCGCCGGCCGGGCCATCGTCGAGGCGCGGCTGGCGGCGACCGGGCGTATCCGCTACGCCCCGCCGCAAGGGGCGTTCTACCTGTTCTTCGGCATCGATGGACAGTCCGACAGCCGCGACACGGCGAAGCGGATCGTTGCCGAGACCGGTGTCGGCCTGGCACCGGGGATTGCCTTCGGCGCGGCAGGCGAGGGCTTCCTGCGGCTCTGCTTCGCCCGCTCCGCGCGGCAGTTGGAGACCGCCGCCGACCGACTCGCCGACTGGATAGCGCGTTGACGACACACGCGACTCTGCGCTACGGATTTTTGCGTAGCAGATCGGAAACGGTCACATCTGGTTCGCCTCCCGGGTCGGACACCGCGTCGTATCGGGCCGGACATGCATGAAGAGCATAATCCCAGGGTATTAGCAGTGCCCAGTGTATCCGAGGCGCGCCTTGAGAGCGTGCTGGGCACCGCGGTGGACGGCATCGTCGTGATGGACGAGCGCGCCCGGATCCTGCTTTTCAACAAGGCCTGCGAAACCCTGTTCGGCTACAGCGCCGAGGAGGTGCGTGGGCGCAACGTCAAGGTGCTGATGCCGGCCGACTACGCGCACGCCCATGACGGCTATGTCCACAACTACCTGGAGACCGGAGAGAAGCGCATCATCGGCATCGGCCGCGAGGTGCGCGGCATGCATCGCGACGGCACCGAGTTTCCCATCGAGCTCTCCGTCGGCGAGGCGGCGACCCCGGAAGGGCGCCAGTTCATCGGCATCATCCGCGACCTGCGCCAGCGCAAGGCGGTGGAACGGCGGCTGGCCGAGGCGCAGGCGCAACTGGTCAGCATGACCCGGATCAGCGCGCTGGACGAAATGGGCGCGGCGATCGCCCATGAGCTGAACCAGCCGCTGACCGCGATCATGCTCTATCTGCAGGCGGCCAAGCGCAAGGTCGGCGACGACCATCGCGACACCAAGCTGATCGAGATCGTCGACAAGGGCGTGCGCGAGGCGGAGCGGGCCAGCCAGATCATCCAGCGCATGCGGCGCTTCGTGGAAAAGCGCGATCCGGAGCGGCGTCCGGTATGTGTCTCGCGGCTGGTCGGCGAGTGCCTCGAACTGGTGACGCTCGGCATCGACTGCCGGGACGTCGAGATCGTGAATGAAGTCGGCGAGGACCTCCCGGACCTCAGCGTCGATCCTGTGCAGATCCAGCAGATCCTGGTCAATCTGATAAGGAATGCGCTCGACGCGGTGCGACAGGCTCCGGTAAAGCGTGTCGGGATAACGGCGGCTGCGGCCGGCGAGGACATGCTGATTCGGATCACCGATTCCGGTGGCGGCGTTCCGGCGGAAGTCGTGCCGACCCTGTTCAGGGCGTTTTCCGGCGCCAAGAAGGGTGGGTTGGGCCTCGGCCTGACGATCTCCCGCTCGATCGCTCAGAATCACGGCGGCGATCTTGCCGTCGAACCCAATGGTGGAGAAGGGGGAGCTGCCTTCGTGTTGCGCCTGCCGGTAGTCACGCCACCGCGTGATGGCCAGGCGGACGCGCCCCCTGGCAGAAGAGGACAGACGGCATGAGTGCCACTGCGCATCTGATCCATATCGTCGACGACGATCCGGCGATTCGTGACGCGTTGACTCTCGTCTTCGAGTTGGAAGGCTACAGCGTGGCCTCGTTCGAGACCGGCGAGGCGTTCCTGGATCAGGTCGCGCGACCGAGCTCCCGGCCCGGATGCGTGATCCTCGATGTGCACATGCCCGGACAGTCCGGCATCGAGATCCTGCGCCGTCTCCATGCGGAGCGGTTCGCCCCCCCGGTCTTCGTGATCTCCGGCCAGGGCGACATCCCCATGGCGGTCGAGGCGATCAAGCAGGGCGCGCACGATTTCATCGAGAAGCCGTTCGATGCCGAGACCGTGGTGACGCGGGTTCGCGAGGCGATCGAAGTGAGCGAGCGCAAGCAGGCGGACGCCGGCAGCCCGCCGCTGCGCAGCTTTCCGGGCAACGAGACGCTGACCCCCCGCGAACGGGAGGTGCTGGAGGAGATCACCGCCGGCGCCTCCAACAAGGAGGCGGGCCGCACGCTGGGCATCAGCCCGCGGACCATCGAGGTGCACCGGGCCCGCATCATGGAGAAGCTCGGCGCGCGCAACGCAGCCGATCTGGTGCGCATCGTTCTCTCCCACGAATAGCTTGCCCGAACAGACAGGGGACTTGGCCGCGGCGCTTCCGTATTCCGCCGGAGTTTCGCCAAGCCCCTGAAGAACTATAGTCGCCCATCGGCGGCTCATTCCGGGCCGCGTATCGGAGCTGCCAGGGCGGCGGGAATGGACCGGTGACTATCCATATCGTCGAAGACGATCCGGGGGTGGGCGATTCGCTCGCAATGCTGCTCAGGGAGATCGGGCACCAGGTGGAGGTGTATCCGGACGCCGAGAGCTTTTTCGAGCACACCCCTCCGGGACCGCAGGACACCGTCATCGTCGACCTCGTCCTGCCGGGCGTGAGTGGCGTCCAGCTCATTCGCTGGCTTGCGCGCCTGGCGACACCGCCGAGGTTGATCGCCATCAGCGGGCAGTCGCGCCGCGCCATCGATGATCTGTTCGGCAACGACCTGCCCCCTGTGTTGCTGCGCAAGCCGCTGACGGAAGAATCTCTCGTCGCGCTGCTTTAGGGGCCTGACCTAAGATTTCGGGGCAAGGTTTTCTGGCCGATGGAATGCGTTGTTTTGTCGCTGGTTCGGAGCGGCTGTGACGTTTTCTCCCCTTTGCGGCAGTCGTCCGGCTCGACGAAAAATCCAAAATATCGATTGAAATCAGGTATTTTCCGTAGGTTCTCTTGAGTTTTACGGAAACTTTCGGACTTTCACGCCAGGCTGTAAATGTCGGCGCCGAGCCTCTAGGTACAACGTCGTACGAAAACCACCGAAGTTTCCCCCGGCAGCCGCCGCATCTAGATTTTCTCCAAGTTGACGGAGAGCTGTTTTCGGACGGAACACGGCTCCGGTTGGCCGGGCGGACGGGCCCGCGAACCGAAATCCCACCGGCAACGCGAGGCAGCAGGAGGAGGGGGCGATGGCCTACCTGGATCGGACTTCCGAGACTATAGGGCAGCAGCGGGTCACGGGACGCGCTGTGCGCGAGGTCGCCAAGACGCCGACGGCGCGTGTGCAGCGGCACGAACAGCACCATGTCATTTTCTATGAGGGCGATCAGGCCGAGCGGATCTTCGAGCTGCAGGACGGTATCGTCATGCTCTACAAGCTTCTGCCGGACGGTCGCCGTCAGGTGGTCGAGATCCTCAACCGCGGCATGATCTTCGGGACGGCGGGGGGCGAGCGCTACGACTGCTCGGCCGAGACGCTGACGCCCGTGCGGCTGGCGGTTCACGACCGCCGCGAGGTCGACGCCTCGGCCGTGCTGCAGAGCCATGTGGCGAAGTGCCTGATGTCGCAGATGGAGCGCCTGCACGAGCATGCGATGCTGCTCGGCCGCAAGTCCGCGATGGAGCGGGTCGCCAGCTATCTCATCCGCATGGTGCCGAACCGCGGCGGCGAGGGCTGCACCGGCCCGCTCTCCGAGACCTGCGACCCGCACGACCTGGTGCTCACCATGACGCGCCAGGAAATCGCCGACTATCTCGGCCTGACCATCGAGACGGTCAGCCGGGTGATCTCCGAATTGAAGCGTCGCGGTGTGATCCGCCTGGAGCGGCAGGACCGTATTCATGTGACCCGTGTCTGCGGCCTGTGCCAGTTGACCGGAATCCACTGACGCCTGCACCGATGTCGGCGGGCTCCTGCCGACGAACGGTCCGTTGTCCTCCCACACGGACCTCATAGCCCCGGGCTTCGCCAGCCCGGGGCCTTTTTGTTCGCCCTCGCTCTGAAGGGCGAGGGGAGGCGTCAGACGGCCACCGAATGGCGGGCCAGCCCGCTCTGCAGGTAGATGTCGAACGCGGCGGCCGCGATCCGGGCATACGGTGCCCCGCGCGGCGTCACCCGGATGCGGGCGCCGTCGATCTCCACCAGCCCGTCCTCGACCAATTCGCCAAGATCGGCCATGCTGCCGGAGAAATGCGCCAGCGGCAGGCCGTGGGCGGCCGCGATCTCGCCGATATCGGCCGCATGCTCGGTCATCAGCCGTTCGATGATGTCGGCGCGGGCGCGGTCGTCGGCATCGAGAGCGATGCCGCGCGCCACCGGCAGCAGTCCGTCGGCGATCGCCCGGCTCCAACCGCCGGTGTCCGGCATGTTCTGGATGTATCCCTGGGGCAGGCGGCCGATCGAGGAGGCGCCGAAGCCGATCAGCGTGTCGGCGGTGTCGGTGGTGTAGCCCTGGAAGTTGCGGCGCAGGCGGCCGGCATCGAGCGCCTGTGCCATCGTGTCGTCGGGCATGGCGAAATGATCGAGGCCGATGGCCCTGTAGCCGGCCTCGATCAGGTGGGCGCGGGCGTGATCGGCCATGGCGATGCGCTCGCGCGAGTCCGGCAGCCGGCTCTCGTCGATCAGCCGCTGGTGCTTCTTCATCCAGGGCACATGGGCATAGCCGAACAGGGCGATGCGTCCCGGCGCGAGATCCCGCGTCAGCCGGATCGTCTCGGTGACCGTTTCCAGCGTCTGGAACGGCAGGCCGTACATCAGGTCGAAATTCAGTGCGTCGATGCCGACCGCGCGCAACCGCTCGACGGCGCTTGCCACCTGCTCGAACGGCTGCACCCGGCCGATGGCCTTCTGCACCACCGGGTCGAAGTCCTGCACGCCGAGGCTGGCGCGGGTGATGCCGGCCTCGCGCAGCGTCTCCGCCAGTTCCTCCGTCACCGTGCGCGGGTCGAGCTCGATCGCGTGCTCGTGGGCGGGATCGAAGACGAAATGTCTATGCAGCCGCTCGACCACGGACAGGAACTGGGCGCGCGGAAGCAGGCTCGGCGTGCCGCCGCCCCAGTGGATGTGCACGGTCCGGCTGCGCTGCGGCAGCCGCTCGGCGACCAGGTCGATTTCCGCCAGCAGCGCGTCCGTATAGTCGAGCAGCGGCTCGTCGCGCCGCGCCGCCTTGGTGTGGCAGCCGCAATAGGAGCAGATCACCCGGCAATAGGGGACATGCAGATAGAGGGACAGCGGCGTATCGGCTGGCAGTCCCGCCAGCCAGTCGCCATAGGTCGCCCCGGTGACGCCGGCATGGAAATGCGGCGCGGTCGGGTAGCTGGTGTAGCGCGGCACGGAACGTGTCGCATAGCGGTGGTCAAGGTTGCTCATGCGGCGACCTTGCCAGCTTCGCGCCGGGCGAACCTTGATCCTGCTCAACGTCGCGGACATGCGATTATGCATGGCAGGCTTGCAGAGAACGCATGCCGGCCCGACGCGTTTCTTGGTCTATTGCCCAATCACTCACCCAGTTTCCGGATCCGCTCGGGTCCGCGGCGGATTCCCATGCACACACTGCGGCAGGTCCTCACGACGCTGGCGATCGGCGCTCTCGGCGGCGGCGCGTTTCATCTCGTGGGCCTGCCGGCGGCGTGGCTGGCCGGCGCGATGGTCGCCACCGCCGCCGCCGTCCTGTCCGGTGTGTCCTGCAAGGTTCCCGACCGCTTCCGCGACCTGCTCTTCGTGATTCTCGGCCTGACCATGGGCGCCGGCGTGACGCCGGAAACGGTGGATCGGATCGGCGAGTGGCCGCTCACCATGGCACTGGTTCTCGTCTCCGTGGCCGCCGTGCTCGGCGCCACCTATCTGTTCCAGCGCCGGATCGCCGGCTGGGACCGCCACACGGCCTATTTCGCCGCGATTCCCGGCGCCCTGTCCTATGTGATGATCCTCTCGCTCTCCTATCCGCGCGCCGACACGATGCGGGTGGCGATCGCCCAGACGCTGAGGGTGTTCATCCTGGTCTCGCTGCTGCCGCCGATCATCGCGGGGAGCGACCCCGGCGGGGGTGGCGCCGTTGCCTCGGCCGTGCCGCTCGAATTGCTGCCGGTCTCTCTCGTGGCGGGCGTCGGGCTCGTCGCCGGCTACCTGTTCCAGCGGCTCGGCGTGCCGGCCGGCTGGCTGACCGGCCCGTTCTTCGTCAGCGCCGCGCTCAACGCCAGCGGCGCGCTGGTGGTGCAGTTGCCGGACTGGCTGATCGTGCCCGCGCTCATCGGCCTCGGCTGTCTGATCGGCTGCCGTTTCACCAATATCGGGCTGCGCGATCTGCTGCGCCTGCTTCTGGTCAGTCTCGGCGCCTTTGCCGTCGGCATGAGCATCGCCGTCGCCATCTCGCTGCTGGCCTGGGGCGTGCTCGGTCTGCCGCTCGGCCAGTTGCTGCTGGCCTATGCGCCCGGCGGGCTGGAGGCGATGACCCTGCTTGCCTTCCTGCTCGACCTCGATCCGGCCTTTGTCGCCGCGCACCAGCTCGCCCGCTATATCGGCATGGTGCTGATCCTGCCCTTCGTCACGCGCCGCATTCTCGGGCCGCCGGACAGGACCGTCTGAGAGGCGGATACGGCCGGTCTCCAAGGCTCGACGGCCTCGGTATGGCGGCTCGGGGCGGCCGGAAAAGGGGTGCAACGGCAGGAAAATCCAAAAACAAAACGTCGCAGACGTGCTTTTGCGGATGTTCTTGTCGCGACTTTCCCGCAAGCTGTGTTGACCTGGATCAAGGCGGCTTCGAGCCAATCGGCGATACCTGCGCCTTGACCCTGTGGGGTTTGGATCATCAAGAGACTCGGGGCGCGCACCAATGGCTCAAGCTCAAGCCAAGTACATCACGATGGAGGAAGGCTTCTTCGCCGCATTCCTCGTTGTGATTGCCTTCGCCTGTCTGATCATCGCCGGCAAGACGTATGATCAGGTCATGGCCTTCCACACCGCAATCGGCTCGCTCGCTGCAGCCGTTGGCGCCTTCCTTATCTTCAAGAAGTTCTTCGAGGGCCGCGCACCGGTCCCGCAGGAAATCAACGGCAAGCCGAACTACAACCTCGGCCCGATCAAGTTCGGCGCCTGGGCGGCGGTGTTCTGGGGCGTCGCCGGGTTCACCGTCGGCCTTATCATCGCGCTGCAGCTTGCCTATCCGGTGCTGAATTTCGACCTTCCCTGGACGAATTTCGGCCGGCTGCGCCCGCTGCACACCTCGGCCGTGATCTTCGCCTTCGGCGGCAACGTGCTGCTCGCCACGTCCTTCTACGTGGTCCAGCGCACCAGCCGCGCCCGCATGCCGGGCACGATCGCACCCTGGTTCGTGATACTCGGCTACAACATGTTCATCGTCATCGCCGGCACGGGCTACCTGCTGGGTGCAACCCAGTCGAAGGAATATGCCGAGCCGGAGTGGTACGCCGATCTGTGGCTGACCATCGTCTGGGTAGCCTACCTGCTGGTCTTCCTCGGGACTTTGTGGAAGCGCAAGGAACCGCACATCTACGTGGCCAACTGGTTCTACCTGGCCTTCATCGTCACCATCGCGATGCTGCACATCGTCAACAACCTGACGGTTCCGGTGACGATCTATGGCACCAAGTCCTACATCCTGTGGGCGGGTGTCCAGGACGCCATGGTGCAGTGGTGGTACGGCCACAACGCGGTCGGCTTCTTCCTGACCGCCGGCTTCCTCGCCATCATGTACTACTTCGTGCCCAAGCGCGCCGAGCGGCCGGTCTATTCCTACCGCCTGTCGATCGTGCACTTCTGGGCGCTGATCTTCCTGTACATCTGGGCCGGTCCGCATCACCTCCACTACACGGCGCTGCCGCAATGGGCCTCGACGCTGGGTGCCACCTTCTCGATCATCCTGTGGATGCCTTCGTGGGGCGGCATGATCAACGGCCTGATGACCCTGTCGGGCGCCTGGGACAAGCTCCGCACCGATCCGGTGCTGCGCATGATGGTTGTCTCCATCGCCTTCTACGGCATGTCGACCTTCGAAGGTCCGTTGATGAGCCTGCGTGCCGTCAACTCGCTGTCGCACTACACGGACTGGACCATCGGTCACGTCCACTCGGGTGCGCTCGGCTGGGTCGGCTACATCTCCTTCGGCGCCCTCTACTGCCTGATCCCCTGGCTGTGGAACAAGAAGCAGGTCTACTCGCTGAAGCTGGTGAACTGGCACTTCTGGATCTCCACGATCGGCATCGTGCTCTACATCTGCGCGATGTGGGTGTCCGGCATCATGCAGGGCCTGATGTGGCGTGCCTATGACAGCATGGGCTTCCTCGAGTACTCGTTCATCGAGACCGTCGAGGCGATGCATCCCTTCTATGTCATCCGCGCCCTTGGCGGTGCCCTCTTCGTCGCGGGCTCGCTGATCATGGCCTACAACCTCTGGATGACCGTACGGCATGGCGAGGCTGAAGAGGCCGAAACCGCTCCCGTCGGCACCATGGCTCCGGCCGAGTAAGGGGAGAGCAAGATGTCCATTTGGAAAAAACACGAAATCCTCGAGAAGCGCTCCCTGGTTCTCGTCATCGCAATTCTGGTCGTTGTCTCCATCGGCGGCATCGTCGAGATTGCCCCGCTCTTCTACCTGAAGAGCACCATCGAGAAGGTGGAGGGCATGCGGCCCTACACCCCGCTCGAACTGGCCGGGCGCAACATCTACATCCGCGAGGGCTGCTACCTGTGCCATTCGCAGATGGTGCGCCCGATGCGGGACGAACTGGAGCGCTATGGTCACTTCAGCCTGGCGGCCGAGAGCATGTATGACCACCCGTTCCAATGGGGGTCGAAGCGGACCGGACCGGATCTCGCCCGCGTCGGCGGCAAGTATTCGGACGAGTGGCACCGCGACCACCTGGTCGATCCGCGGTCGGTGGTGCCGGAATCGATCATGCCCGGCTACCCCTTCCTGCTCAACGCCAGGGTGGAGACCCGGGGCATCTCGGATCACCTGAAGGCCAATGCCATCGTCGGCGTGCCGTATGACGAGGCGCAGATTTCGGAGGCTGCACGCGATCTGATCGCCCAGGCCACGCCCGACAGCGATGCGGTCGACAGCTTCCTGGAACGTTACCCCAACGCCATCGTCCGCGACTTCGACGGCGATCCGAGCAAGGTGACGGAGATGGACGCCCTGATCGCCTATCTCCAGATGCTCGGCACCCTTGTCGACTTCTCGATCTACGACAACAAGGCCAACCTGCGCTGAGGAGGCGGTGATGAACGAGACATACGAGGCCGTCGCCAGCTTCGCCCAGACATGGGGGCTGATCTACTTCGTGGTGCTTTTCGCAGGTGTCGTCGCCTATGCGCTGTGGCCCAAAAATGCCAAGCGCTTCGACGACGCGGCACAGATCCCCTTGCGGGAGGATTGAGACATGGCTGACGGGTACAAGAAAGAGGTCGACCACATCTCCGGCGTCGAAACGACCGGGCACGAGTGGGATGGTCTGAAGGAACTGAACAATCCGCTGCCGAAGTGGTGGCTCTACATCTTCTACGCCACGATCGTCTGGGCGATCGGCTACTGGGTGGTCTATCCGTCCTGGCCGCTGATTTCCGGCTACACCGCCGGTGTCCTCGGCGACAGCCAGCGCGCCAATGCGCTGGCCGCCTACGAGGCCGGCATGGCAGAGCGGGCACAGATCGGCGAGAAGCTGATCGACGCCTCGCTGGAAGAGATCGAGTCGACCCAGTCCCTGCTGGAATTCGCCATGGCCAACGGCCGTGCGGCCTTCGGCGACAACTGCGCTCCGTGCCATGGTACCGGCGCGGTGGGTGGCGTCGGCTATCCCAACCTGCAGGACGACAACTGGATCTGGGGCGGGTCGCTCGAAGACATCCATCTGACGCTGCAGTACGGCATCCGCTCGGGTCATGACGAGACCCGCGTCGGCGACATGCCGTCCTTCGGCACCGATGGCCTGCTCGACAAGGAGCAGATCATCCAGGTGGCGAACTTCGTCGGCAGCCGTGTCGGCCTCGAGCCGGAGGCGGGCGTCGATCTTGCGGCCGGCGAGGAAGTCTATGCCGAGAACTGTGCCTCCTGCCACGGCGACGACCTGAAGGGGATGCGGGAGGTCGGCGCTCCCGATCTGACCGCCAACAACTACCTTTACGGCAAGTCGATCCAGGCGATCGCGGCGCAGGTGACCAATGCCCGCAACAGCGTGATGCCCGCCTGGGCGCCGCGTCTCGATCCGGCGACGGTGAAGTCGCTCGCGGTCTATGTCCACGCCCTTGGCGGCGGCGAATGAGCCGCTGAACAGGCAAGGACTGAGCTTCGAAAGGCGCCCCTAGCGGGCGCCTTTCCCGTTTCAGGCCGGAGTGCGGTCGCCGCCGCGAACCTCCTGCCGATCCCCGCTCGCTTCCGGATCGTGGGGCCTGCTGCGGACCTGCGAGGGCGTCTGCCCGGTCAGCCGGCGAAAGGCGCGAGAAAACGCGCCCTGGTCGTCGTAGCCGAGGCGCCAGGCAATCTCGCCGACGGCAAGCGTGGTGCGTCGCAGCGCCCAGAGCGCATAGTCGAGGCGCGCCTCTTCCGCCATCGCCCGGAAGGTCGAGCCCTCGCCATCCAGCAGCCGGCGCAGGCTGCGTCCCGACATGCCGAGATCGGCGGCGATGTCGCCTTGCGAGAACGGACCCTGCCCGACGCGCCGGCGGATCGCCTCGGCGATGTCATGGCCTGGGGCGCGGTCGCCGCGCGGCGGCTGCGGGGGCGTCTGTGGCGCGGCCGCGGGCATCAGCGCGCCCGGGTCGACGATACGGTCGAGAAGCCGGGCCGGGAAGGCAAGCATGTTGAGCGGCTGGCCGTAGAGCGGCACGCTGCGCGCCTGTCGCGACAGCGCGGCGCTGCTGCCGTCCTGTTCGTGCTCCAGCGTCAGGTGCGCCGGCAGGTCCGGTCCGGCGGAACGCTCGACGATCGCATGCAGAAAGCCGAGGGTGAACTCCGCATCGCGCGAGCGCGGCCAGATCCGCGGATCATGGATGCGGTAGGCGAGGATGCAGGTGTCGTCCTGCACCCGGCACTCGAAGGTCGTCCCCTCCTGCATGGCCTGCAGGTCGCAGAGCACCCCGGCGAGGAGCCCGCCGAGCCGGGCCTCGCCGAGGCCGGAGGGAAACAGCGTGGCCAGTGCCGGCTCGGCGATCCGCCGGCCGCAGGACCACAGGCAGGCGTCGTTCGCGGCCTGGAGGCCGGCGTTTTGCAGCAGCGCGGTGAAGCGGTCGAGCGGGATCGGCTGCGCGCCGGGACGGGACGGGCTCAGGCCGGTCTCGGCCAGCGCGCGCGACACATCGAGCCCGGCCTCGTCGAAGACGTCGCAGATCAGCGGCAGGGTCGCGGCGGAGATCGTCGCTTTGAACATGAGCGAAGCGGGAGCCGATGCGCAGGAGGATGTGGGGGCCGCCGGGGAGGGGCGATGTGGGGGCAGGGCGCGTGGCGTGGCATGGGGCAGGGCATCCATGGCCGTCTCCGGATCCGTCGCCCGATGGTGGGCGGCGGATCCGGGACTGTCAATCACGGGTGCGGACCGCGCTATTCCGGCAGGCGGATCGTGAGTGCCGGATTGTAGGGGAAGAAGTTGAAGGGGCGCAGTGTGAAGCCCTTCCACATGGTCGACATCACCGGCCAGTCTTCCATGTGCGGTACATGGTGGAAGCCCATCGTGTACCAGGTGACAATGTCGGTGTTGTCGATCGGCCGGTCCTGTCTCGTCCAGGCCGCCAGCGTGTCGGACCCGTCGCTCTGGAAGGCAAACCGGCCGCCCGCATAACGCTCACCAGCGTTGTAGGGCGTGTTCCACAGCGTGTACTCGACATAGGCGTTGCGCTTCATCGGCATGTCGCCCTCATAGTCGAAGGGCGCGTAGGCGACGCTGTTGCCCGGCACGATCATGTAGCCGGGATGATGGCCGAGCGGGCCGTGCGCGTCCATGTTCATCACATGATACATGGCCGGCGTGGCGGGGGTGATCTTGTAGCGCCCTTCCAGCTCCGTCCTTGCCGTCGTGTTCTCGGTGACCCAGAACGAGCGTCGCGGCGCGCCGTCTTCCGGCTTGCCCGGAACGAGCGCCGTACGCATGAAGCTGTTCGCCTGGCCGTCGATGTCGAAGTCGAGGCGGAAGTTGAAATAGTGGTCGTGATTGGGGGCGATCAGGTTGGGCGCGACCAGCGTGCCGTAGCGTGTTTCCTCGGCCGCGCCCTCGTCATGCATCGACTTGATGGCGGCGCCTTTCACTGCGTCGAGGCCCGTCGAGCCGACCATCACGTCGATCCGGCCATCCTGATGGAAGACATAGTCGACGAGGTAGTCGTAGTTGCCGACTTCGGAGGCCGAGCGAAGGACGAGCTGCGTCGCCGGGCGTCCCTCGGCCGGGACCTGCTCGTTTTCGCCTTGCGCGAAGATCTCGAAATGCCGCCAGGCGGGATCGCCGATGCTGCGCTCGAAGATACAGATCGCGTCGGGAATTGAGAGGGGCGCGCCCTCGTCGGTATGCACCACCGCCGGCAGGAAGGTGGCATGGGCCGGGCAGTCGACGCCCGCGCGCAGCGGCGACAGGAAGATGCCGAAGCCGTACTCGCCGCTGTCCATGTAGGTGCGCCAGTACCAGCCGTCGTCCGGATCCATATACGGAACGAAGACCTCGGACAGATGCGCCTGGTAGAGGACGGACCGCCAGCGGTCGCGGTCGCGCACCTCGATATTGGACAGCACCACGCCCGGACGTTTGTCGACGCGGGCGCGGAAGCGCCAGATGTCCCAGGAGATCAGCCCGTTCTCGATGGTGATGTTGGTGCCGCCGGGCTGCGACAAGGTGACCGGATTGCCTCTGGGGCGCAGCGCGCCGGTGCGCGCCTCGACCTCGGCTTCCGTATAGCCCCAGCCGTCCTCGGGGATCGGCCGCACGCCGGTGTCGAACACCTGGACCACCGCTCCGGCATTGAGGTCGACGACCGCGTAGAGCCCCTCGATCGGCTTGGCATAGAAGTTGGAGCCCTCGGGCAGCACGTAGCAGGGCACTTTCATCAGCCTGCGGCCGTCTTCCTCGGGCAGGCCGAAGCGCCCGGCGGTGAGCGGCAGGCAGAAGACCTGTTCGGCCGTCAGTCCGCGCTTTTCGAGGCCGGCGACGAAGTCCGGATCCGATGTCGCGAGATCCATCGCGGTCATGAATTCGGCGACCAGGATCATCGTCTCGGCGGGAGCCGGCTCGACCGAGACGACCGCCCCGCCGGCAAGGTCGACCTCGGCGATGAAGACCCCGTCCCCCGTCTTGAAATGCACCTCGACGGCACGGGGCTCCGGATCGCCCTCGCGCCAGCCGAGGACCACGGATTTTTCCGGCTCTTTCAGCGAGATATAGGGAAAGAGCGTGCCGTCGCCGGCATGGCCGGCCTGGGTCAGCAGCGCCACTGCCTCGGTGATTTCCGCCTCGGTCAAGGCATCGAGCGGATGGCTTGCGGCCGGCATCGCGGCGGATGCCAGCAGCCCGGCGGCCACGCAGGCGGCCGCCACGGATCGAATATGCGACATGGAAGTGTCCCTCCTCGAAGTCTACCCGTCTGGAAGCGGTGCCGGATCTGCCGTCCGGTCGTGCCCGCCGATCGGAAAGGATAGCGGCGGGCGGCGGAAGAGGTTGTGCAATTGTGGCCAGAGGCGCAGGATCGAGGACGGTTTTCCGGCGCCGCATCGCTTGACGCCGATCAAGGCGGCGGGCTGCCGCGTCGGATAGTGTCGTCGGCACAGGCTGCGGAGCCGGTCCCGGCTGCCGGCGGCGGATTGTCGCGGAGCTGACGTGTCGCAATCCGCTCGTTGGCGGCGGGCGGTAGACTCGCGCCGAAACGGGCGCCTCCGCCGGAACCCGACAGCATCCCGAATTCGGGACGGCGGAACCCATAGAGATGGGAGCCCACTGAGATGGACGGAACAATGCGCGCAGAATCGGATCCCTCCGGCGCCGGTGGACAGCCGGAAGAATGGTTCGCCTCGGCCAAGAAGATCTACCCGATGGCGGTGCACGGCACCTTCCGCAAGATCAAGTGGGCGGTGCTCTTCGCAACCCTTGGCATCTACTACTTCCTGCCCTTCCTGCGCTGGGACCGTGGACCCGATGCTCCGGACCAGGCGGTGCTGATCGATCTTGCCGGCCGGCGCGCGTATTTCTTCTTCATCGAGATCTGGCCGCAGGAGGTCTATTACCTCACCGGTCTCCTGATCCTCGCGGCGATGGTGCTGTTCCTGATGAACGCGGTCGCCGGCCGCATCTGGTGCGGCTATCTCTGTCCGCAGACCGTGTGGACCGACCTGTTCCTGTGGGTCGAGCGGGTGGTCGAGGGCGACCGGCGCGAGCGGATCCTGCTCGACGCCGAGCCCTGGACCGCCACCAAGGTCATGCAGAAATTCTCCAAACACACGCTGTGGCTGATGATTGCCTGGTGGACGGGCGGCGCCTGGGTGCTCTACTTCGCCGACGCGCCGAGCCTGGTGAAGTCGCTGGCGACCGGCGAGGCGCCATTCTCCGCCTATCTGTGGATCGGCATCCTCACCTTCACCACCTATGCCCTTGCCGGCCACATGCGCGAGCAGGTCTGCATCTTCCTGTGCCCGTGGCCGCGCATCCAGGCGGCGCTGACCGACGAGGAGGCGCTCAACGTCACCTATCGCTACGACCGCGGCGAGCCGCGCGGCTCGCTGAAGCAGAACCGCAAGCGCGAGGAGGAGGGGCTGCCGGCGGGCGATTGCATCGACTGCCAATTGTGCGTCCACGCCTGCCCGACCGGCGTCGACATCCGTCAGGGCACCCAGCTCGGCTGCATCCAGTGCGGATTGTGCATCGACGCCTGCGACACGGTGATGGACAAGGTCGGCAAGCCGCACGGGCTGATCGCCTACGATACCGACGAGAACATCAAGCGGCGCATGGAGGGCCGGGAGACCGTGGTGCGGATGATCCGGCCGCGCACCATCATCTATGCCTGTATCATCGTCGCGGTCACCGCGATCATGGCCTATGCGCTGGTGACCCGCGAACACGAGGGCATGAGCGTTCTGCACGACCGCAACCCGATCTATGTGGAACTGTCCGACGGCAGCGTGCGCAACGGCTACACCATCCGGATGCTGAACAAGCGCCTGGCCGCGCGCGAGTTCGCCCTGTCGGTGGAAGGCATGCCGGAGGGCACCCGCATCGAGGTGGTCGGCATCAGCGAGGCGGTGGAGGGCCATCCCCTGGTGCCGATCGGTCCGGACACCACCCGCGAGTTGCGCGTGCTGGTGTTTTCGCCGGTCGGTGCGGAGCTTGCAAAGTCGACCCCCGTCACCTTCCGCCTGCGCGACATGGCAAGCGGCGACATGGCGACGTCGAGCGACTTCTTCAAGGCGCCGTAAGCAGCGGCTGTCGACACGTACTAACCCGGATCGGAGGCTTGCGGCTGTCGCGAGCCTCCCCCATCCGTTAAAATCGCCCCCAATGGAAACAGCATCGACCAGGAGTTGAAGATGGCCGGAACCGCCGCTGGAGCGCAGCACCAGACAACCGAGCGCAAGATGACCGGGCGAACGGTCCTTGCATGGCTTGGCGGTTTCTTCTTCGTGATGCTGGTCGCCAACATCTTCTTCGTCTATTTCGCCCTGAGCACCTTCCCCGGCGTGGTGACGGACCGCGTCTACGAGGCGGGACAGGCCTATAACGGGGAAATCGCGGCCTCCCGTGCCCAGAAAGCGCTGAACTGGGATGTTGCCGGCAATGTCACCCGCGACGACAACGGCGTCGCGCGGATCGAGGTGACGGCGCGCGACAGCAATGGTGCGCCGCTGTCGGGGCTGGCGGTCGAGGCGACGCTGCAGCGCCCCGCGAGCCCGGAGCCGGCCCGCAAGCTGGTGCTGAGCGAAGGCGAACTTGGCCGTTATTCGGCCGAGGCGGAAGAAATCGCGCCGGGCCGCTGGATACTGCAACTCGACGCAAGGTCCGGAGAGGACGGGGAGGCCTTCCGTTCGCAGAACCGGATCTTCTTTGCCGAATAGACGGCGGGAAGAGGAGGAGCGGCGACCGACATGACCGTGCATGAGCGCGACTGGGATGCCTTCGTCACCCTGAAGGACGACGGCAAGGCCCATATGGATCTCGCCGTCGAGGGGGTGACCTGTGCCGCCTGCATGGTGGAGATCGAGCAGGGGCTCGGCCTGGAGCCGGGCGTCGAACGGGCCCGCCTCAACCTGACCAGCCACCGGCTTGCCGTGGAGTGGTGCCAGGAGACGACGAGCGCCGAGCGGATCATCGAGGTGCTGACGCAGCTCGGCTACCGGGCCCATCCCTTCGATCCGGCGGATGTGCGCGAGCGCTCCGACGCGGCCGGGCGGGAGCTCTTGCGCGCGCTGGCCGTCTCCGGCTTCGCGATGATGAACATCATGCTGCTGTCTGTCTCGGTCTGGTCGGGCAATGTCAGCGGCATTGATGCCGAGACGCGCGACTTCTTCCACTGGGTGTCTGCCCTGATCGCGCTGCCGGCCGCCGTCTATGCCGGCCGGCCGTTCCTGCGTTCGGCCTTTGCGGCGCTGCGGGCGGGGCGGCTCAACATGGACGTGCCGATCGTCATCGGCGTGACGCTGGCCCTGTTCCTGTCGGTGATGCAGACGGTCCAGTCGGCCCACCACGCCTATTTCGAATCCGCCGTCATGCTGCTGTTCTTCCTGCTGATCGGCCGCTATCTCGATCATATGATGCGCCGCCGCACCCGGGCCTTCGCCGAGAACATCGCGGCGCTGAAGGCGGAGACGGCGGTGATCCAGCGCCCGGACGGATCCTTGCGCGAGGTGCCGCTGTCGCGGGTCGAGCCGGGCGCCCTGATCCATGTGCGCGCCGGCGAGCGCGTGCCGCTCGACGGGCGCGTCGTCGCCGGCCATTCGGAGATCGACCAGAGCCTGGTGACCGGCGAGACCGCGCTCGCCGGCGTCGGGCCGGGAGATGCGGTCTATGCGGGCACGACCAACGCCTCCGCCAGCCTGACCGTGCAGGTGACCGTCGCCTCCGGCGCGACGCTGCTGGACGAGGTGACGCGCTTGCTGGAAACCGCCGCCCAGGCCCGCTCGCGCTATGTCCAACTCGCCGACCGGGTCGCCAAGCACTATTCGCCGGTGGTGCATCTGGCCGCCCTGCTGACCTTCGCCGGCTGGTATCTGGCCGGCAGCGGCTGGCAGCCGGCGCTGGTGATTTCCATCTCCGTGCTGATCATCACCTGCCCCTGCGCGCTCGGCCTTGCGGTGCCGGCGGTGCAGGTGGTGACCTCCGGCCTGTTGTTCCGCGCCGGCGTTCTGCTGCATTCGGGCGATGCCATCGAGCGCCTCGCCGAGGCCGACACCATCGTCTTCGACAAGACCGGCACGCTGACGCTGCCGTTGCCGGAAGTCGCCGGGGCCAGCGATATCGCCCCCGACACCCTGCATCTGGCCGGCCGGCTGGCACTGGCAAGTCGCCACCCGCTGGCGACCGCGCTGGCGCGCGCCGCCGATGCCGCGGTGCCGTTGGACGAGGTGCGCGAGACGCCGGGCGAGGGCATCGCCGCCCTGTTCGAGGGGCGCGAATTGCGGCTCGGCAGCGCCCGTTTCTGCGGGATGGACGAGGCCGAGGTGGCGGCCTTCGCCGCGCGGCATCCGGGCAGTTCGCTGATCGCCTTCCGCGATGGCGATGCCCCGGCGGTACCGTTCGCGGTCGGCCAGCGGCTGCGGCCGGATGCGGTGGAGACGGTGGCGCGGCTGCGCCGCGACGGCTACCGGCTGGCCATCCTGTCCGGCGACCGCACGGCTCCGGTCGAGCAGGTTGCGCGGGACCTCGGCATCGACGACTGGTCGGCCGAACTCACCCCGACGGCCAAGATCGCCCGGCTGGAGCATCTGGCCGGCGAGGGGCGCAAGGTGCTGATGGCCGGCGACGGGCTCAACGATGCGCCGGCGCTGGCCGCCGCCCATGTGTCGATCTCGCCGGTGACGGCGGTGCATGTCGCGCAGGCCGCGGCCGATGCCGTCTTCCTCGGCGACAAGCTGGCGCCGGTCGCCGACGCGCTCGGTCATGCCCGGCGGGCGCACCGGGCGATGGTGCAGAACCTGCGCTTTTCGGTGCTCTACAATTTCGTCGCCGTTCCCTTCGCGGTGGCCGGCTTCGTCACCCCGCTCTGGGCGGCGCTGGCGATGTCCTCGTCTTCGCTGGTGGTGACGCTGAACGCGCTGCGGCTGCGGCTTGGCGATCCGCATGCGGCGCAGGCCCATTCCGCGCCCGCCCCGGCGCCCGCTTCCCCGAAGCGGGACCGCGGCGCGGCCCGGCCGGCAGTGGAGGCCGCCTGATGGACGTCCTGATCTATCTCATTCCGGCGGCGCTGGCGCTCGGGCTGCTCGGTCTGATCGGGTTCCTCTGGTCGCTGAAGTCCGGCCAGTACGAGGACCTGGAGGGCGCCAAGTACCGGATCCTGCAGGATGACGACCTGCCGGAGGATGAGCGAAAAAACGATCGGCCGGGCTAACCGATATTTCAGATTTCCCGTGCCATATGAAGGGGCACCGGAGGTTCAACGTGTCGCTTGATCTGGCATCCCTGACCTTTCTTCTCGTCGAGGACAGCGCTTACATGCGCACCATCCTGCGCACGATGCTGCAGGGATTCGGCGCGCGGCGTATCGTCGAGGCGGAAGATGGCGCCTCGGGCCTCGAGGCCATGGAACGCGCCAATCCGGACATCCTGATCCTCGACTGGGTGATGCCGATCCTCGACGGCGCCGACATGGTGCGGATGATCCGCAATCCGCATAATCCCTTCGCCTATATCCCGATCATCATGGTGACGGGCCACACCGAACGCAGCCGCATCATCGAGGCGCGCCGGCTCGGCGTGCACGAACTGCTGTCCAAGCCGATTTCCGCCAAGGCGCTCTATCAGCGGGTCAGCAGCGTCATCATGCAGCCGCGCGATTTCGTCAAGACGCCGAGCTATTTCGGTCCCGCGCCGCGCGAGATCCGCAACCGGCAGAAGATCTGGCAGGGCATGGACAACGGCGAGAACGGCAAGGCCGCCTGAGCCCATCGGGACCGCCTGAGCCGGCCGTCATCGCCGCAATTTCCACCTCTTTCCGCCGTCCCCGCAACGCCCCTGGAACTCGTCAGGCCTGACCCTCGATCAGTCCTCGTCGGGCCCCCGCACGGACGGGCCGGCCGGATCCTCGGCATCATGGTCCTCGGACGGGGCGGGGTCGCGCTGTGCCGCCGCCTTGCGCCGGCGAAGGTTGGCGCGCAGGGCCGCGGCCAGACGCGCCGCGCGGTCTTCCTCGCGGTTGGCCGACTTGCCGCTCCTGGCGGTGTCGCTGCCAGAGACGCTGCCAGAGACGCTGCCAGAGACGCTGCCGGCGTTCTTGCCGCTGTCGGGCGCTGCGCTCTTGCTGATGTGTCGCGGACGATCCGTCACGCCAATCCCCGTGCATGGTGAGGCTTGTCGACGCGCCGCGCTGGGGATTTGCCTGCCCGGTGCGCGGTGCGGCTTTCAGGATATGCCGCAAAACCGGGGCGGATCGCAAGGACTCCGAGGGCGCGCCGGGACGGCCGCGCCTGGCCGTTGCCGGCCTGGCGGAGCGGGACGTGGATTGCGATGTCAAAACCCGTGAACCCCTCTTGACCATGCCGGAATTTGCGCATACACCCGCGCTCATCGCTGCCGTAGCTCAGGGGTAGAGCACTCCCTTGGTAAGGGAGAGGTCGAGAGTTCAAATCTCTCCGGCAGCACCATCCATCCCCTTGAAATCGTTATTCTCCCTTGCTTTTTGGCCGCTGTTCGCAAGTCTCCAGTCGATCTGCGTGCAGGAACACGCAGATCGACTGGAGACTTGCGAACAGCTGCGGGATCTGGCGCCAGTTTATGCCCGGATTGGTGCAGGTGACGGGTAGGTGGCCGATGTGAAGGCGATTGCCGTCGGCGCCGCCAATGATCTCGTCTGCGCTGACTGGGGTCGTGTTGCTCAGTCGATTGCTGCGATCGGAAAGCGTTGCTTCCTGTCGGTGCGGCTCGGCTCACGCTGCCCAACGGCCTCAAGATCCGTGCCTTGCAAGCAAGATGCAGCACCGATCAGGCTGTGATGCCGCAATAGTATGCAAGTCCTGCGGTCAAGGCTCGATGGCGGCAGGCAAAATTTACCCTTTACGATGACCCACCTTTGACTGACATCAAATGGTTGTGCACGCGGGTGCCCTAAGCGTGCATTATGCAAAGCATGATCGGCGCTGTGCAGGCGCAGGCCGACATGACGCCATGCATTTTCTGTTTGCAAGGGACTTTCGATGAAGTGGAAACAGGTCATCGCCGTGACGGCTCTGATCGCGGCCGTCGCGGGCGGGTTCTATCTGTGGCGCACGATGAACACCGAGACGCTGCCCCACGGCATCGCCGCTTCGAACGGCAGGATCGAAGCCGAGCGCGTCGACGTTGCCACCAAGATGGCCGGGCGCGTGACGGAGGTCCTGGTCAGCGAGGGCGAGATGGTCGAGGCAGGGCAACTCGTCGCGCGCATGGATGTGTCGGAACTCAACGCCCGGCTCGCCCAGGCCCGCGCCACGGTCGCCCAGGCCGAGCAGGGTCTGCGCCAGTCCGAAGCGCAGGTCGCCTTGTACGAGGCCAAGCGCGACCTCGCCGAAAAGGAGCATCAGCGCACCGTCGCGCTGGTTGAGCGGCAGGTGAGCTCGCAGGAGCTGGCCGACCAGCGGCGCACCGCGTTCGACACCGCCGTGGCGGGGGTGGAAGCGGCCAAGGCCGGCGTCGGACTTGCCAAGGCCACCATCGAGTCGGCCAAGGCAGCAGTCGCCCAGCTCGAAGCCATTCTCGACGACACCCAGTTGCGCGCGCCCCGCGGCGGCCGGGTCCAGTACCTTTTGGCCCGCGAAGGCGAGGTGCTCGGCGCCGGCGGCAAGGTGCTCACCCTCACCGATCTGACCGACATCTACATGACCATTTTCCTGCCGGCACGCGATGCCGGTCTGCTGCAGGTCGGCAGCGAAGCGCGCCTGATCCTCGACCCCATTCCCGACTACGTCATCCCGGCGAATGTCACCTTCGTCGCCAGCAATGCCCAGTTCACACCGAAGTCGGTGGAAACGTCGGATGAGCGCGAGAACCTGATGTTCCGGGTGAAGCTGTCCATCCCGAAGGATCTTCTGACCCGGTACCAGGACCGCGCCAAGGCCGGTGTCGCAGGCGTCGGTTATGTGCGGACCGACCCTGCCATCGCCTGGCCGGGCTTCCTGGAGGTCAAGCTGCCGCAATGACGGGAGAACCGGCCGCCAGGCTGCAGGGCGTCACGCATCGCTATGGCGAGGTCGCAGCCCTCTGCGATGTCACGCTCGACATTCCGGCCGGCTGCATGGCCGGCCTGATCGGCCCGGACGGGGTTGGCAAGTCGACCCTGCTGGCGATCGTCTCCGGCGTGCGCCGCATCCAGTCGGGTTCGGTAACGGTGTTCGGCGGCGATATGGCCAGCGCGGCCCATCGCCGGGCCTGCAGCCGGCGCGTCGCCTATATGCCGCAGGGGCTCGGCCGCAACCTCTACCCAACCCTGTCGGTCCGCGAGAATCTCGATTTCTTCGGACGTCTGTTCGCACAGTCGGAGGCGGAGCGCGCGGAGCGGATCCACGCGCTGCTGGAAGCCACCGGCCTTGCGCCGTTTCCCGATCGCCCGGCCGGCAAGCTTTCCGGCGGCATGAAGCAGAAATTGTCGCTCTGCTCCGCCCTCATCCACGATCCGGACCTTCTGATCCTTGATGAACCCACCACCGGCATCGATCCGCTCTCGCGCGAGCAGTTCTGGGAGCTGATCGCCAGCATCCGGCGCGACCGCCCGCACATGAGCGTCATCGTCGCCACCGCCTATATGGAGGAGGCCGAACGCTTCGACTGGCTGGCCGCCATGATGGATGGGCGGATCATCGCTGAGGGCACGCCCGAGGCGCTGCGGCAGGCTGCCGGCGTCTCGACGCTGGAAGCTGCGTTCGTTGCCATGCTGCCGGAAGCCGAGCGGCGCGGACACCGTGCCGTCGAGGTGCCGCCGCGCGTGCCGATGGAGGGACCGCCGGCGATCGAGGCGCACGGCCTGACCTGCCGCTTCGGCGACTTCACCGCCGTCGACCATGTGAGTTTCGAAATCGAGCGCGGCGAAATCTTCGGTTTTCTGGGATCGAATGGCTGCGGCAAGTCGACCACGATGAAGATGCTGACCGGGCTTTTGCCGGCAAGCGAGGGCGATGCGCTGCTGTTCGGCGAGACGCTGAACGCCAACGACATGGCCACCCGGCGCCGCGTCGGCTACATGTCGCAGTCCTTCTCGCTCTATTCCGAGCTGACGGTGCGCCAGAACCTGGAGCTGCACGCAGCCCTCTACCGTCTCGCCCCCGAAACGCGCGCGGCCCGCATCGAGGAAATGCTGAGCACCTTCGACCTGCGGGGCGAGGCGGACATGCGGCCAAACGGGCTGCCGCTCGGCATCAGGCAGCGGCTGCAGCTTGCCGTGGCGCTGATCCACAAGCCGGAAGTGCTTATTCTCGATGAGCCGACCTCCGGCGTCGATCCGGTCGCACGGGACATTTTCTGGCAGTACCTGATCGACCTGTCGCGCAATCAGGGCGTGACGATCTTCATCTCGACCCATTTCATGAACGAGGCGGAGCGGTGCGACCGCATCTCGCTGATGCATGCGGGCAGGGTGCTGGCCGTCGGCGCGCCCGACGAACTGACCCGCAGCAAGGGCGCGGCCAGCCTGAACGACGCCTTCATCGAGATTCTGCGCGAGGCGTCCGGGCAGGACGTCTCACCCGAACCGGTCAGGGCAGCTCCGGTTTCGGAACCCGAAGTTCCAGCCCCGCGGCCGGCTCCGGCGTCCATCGCGGATACAGGCGGATTTTTCAGCCCGTCGCGCCTTTGGGCGTTTGCCCGCCGCGAGACGATGGAACTGCTGCGCGATCCCATGCGGCTGGTCTTTGCCTTTCTCGGACCGGTCATCCTCATGCTGACCTTCGGTTACGGCATTTCGCTGGACGTCCAGAACCTGCCCTATGCCGTGCTGGACCGCGACCGGTCCATGGAGAGCAGGACGCTGCTGGAGAGCTTCTCCGGCTCTCGCTATTTCGAGGAGCACGCGCCGGCGACCGGCAGGCGGGATCTGCAACAGCGCATGGTCGACGGCGAAATCAGCATCGGCATCGAGATTCCGCCCGGGTTTGGGCGCCAGCTCCTGCGCGGCGATACCCCGGAGATCGATGTGCTGATCGACGGTGCGATGCCGTTCCGTGCAGAGACGGCGCGCGGCTATCTGCAGGGCCTGGCCCTTGGCTATTACACTGACCAGATCGAGCGGCAGTATGGCGAGGTGATCTCGCCCTATGCCACCGAGGTGGTCACCCGTTTCCGCTACAATCAGTCCTTCAAGAGCGTGTTCGCCATCGTGCCCTCGGTGATGATGCTGATGCTCGTCCTCATCCCCGCCATCATGACGGCAATGGGCGTGGTGCGCGAAAAGGAAACCGGTTCGATCGCCAATTTCCGCTCGACGCCGGTCACGCGCAGCGAGTTCCTGCTCGGCAAGCAGCTTCCCTATGTCGTCATCGCCCTGATCAGCTTCGCCAGCCTCGTCGCCATCGGCTATGTGGTGTTCGGTGTTCCCCTGAAGGGCTCTGCTCCGGCGCTCATTGTCGGAACCCTGTTCTACATCCTGGCAACAACGGCCTTCGGCCTTTTGGTGTCGACCTTCACCAGGACGCAGGTGGCCGCCACCTTCGCCGCCGCGATCATCGCCATCATTCCCGCCGTCAACTTTTCCGGCCTGATCGTGCCGGTCTCCTCGCTGTCGGGGAGCGGCCGCCTGCTTGGCCTGGCCTTCCCGTCCTCCTGGTATCAGCAGGTCAGCGTGGGCACCTTCACCAAGGGGCTGGGGTTCGCCGAGCTTTGGCACAATCACCTGGCGCTGGCCGGTTTCGCGCTGTTCTTCACCGTCCTGTCGATCGCCATTCTGGACAAGCAGGAGACATAGAATGCTTCTGTGGCTCGCCAATGTCTATCGCCTGGGGGTCAAGGAACTCAGAAGCCTCGTCTTCGATCCCGTCCTGCTGCTGCTGATCGTCTATGTCTTCACGCTGGCGATCTATGCCGTTGCGACAGGCGCCAAGCTCGAGGTGCTGAACGCGTCCGTCGCCTATGTCGACGAGGACCGTTCCGCCCTGTCCGGACGCATCATCAGCGCCATTCTGCCGCCGGAATTCGATACCCCCGTCGAGATCTCCGCCGACCGGATCGACGCGAGCATGAACAGCGGCGCCTTTGTTTTCGTGCTGCGCTTTCCGCCGAATTTCGAAGCCGATCTGCTGGCCGGTCGCAAGTCCGAGATCCAGCTCAATGTCGACGCGACCGCCATGGCCCAGGCGGGCAACGGTACGGTGTTCCTGCAGTCGATCATCCAGGCCGAGACCGCGAAGTTCCTGAGCGGCAACGAAAACGCCGCGGCGCTGCCGATCAACCTCGTCGTCCGTGCCATGTTCAACCCGAACCTCGACTCGAGCTGGTTCAACGCGGTGATGCAGGTGATCAACAACGTCACCCTCCTGTCGGTGCTTCTGACCGGGGCCGCGCTGATCCGCGAACGCGAGCACGGCACCATCGAGCATCTTCTGGTGATGCCGGTGAAGCCCTCCGAGATCATGGTGGCGAAGATCTGGGCGAACGGACTGGTCATCGTACTGGCCGCCGTTCTGTCGCTGGTCTTCGTGGTGCAGGGTCTGCTCGGCGTGCCGATCCACGGGTCGATTGCCCTGTTCGTCTTCGGGGCCCTGATCTACATGATCTCGGTAACGGGGCTCGGCATCCTGATCGCCACCTTCACGACCTCGATGCCGCAGTTCGGCCTTCTCGCACTGCCGGTTCTGGTCATCATGAACCTGCTTTCCGGCAGCACCACGCCGATGGAAAGCATGCCCGCATGGCTTCAGGCGATCATGCAGGCATCGCCCTCGACCCATTTCGTTGCCTTTGCCCAGGCCATTCTCTACCGCGGCGCAGGGCTGACGACCGTGTGGCCGTCACTCGTCGCGATGTCGGTTCTGAGCGCGGTTTTCTTCGTCATTGCCCTGTCGCGCTTCCGCACGACCATGGCCGGTGCGCGCTGACCGCAACGCCAGAGTGGGCAGGGAGTTCAAGTCTCTCCAACGGCACCATTCTCCTGCATTTTCCGATGGTTCAGCGCCTCTTCGCCCGGCACTCGGCTTTCGTGCCGGGCGAGGTGCCGCTCTGCCGCATCTCGCAGGATCGCACAAAGGTCAGCTGCGGCTGATGTGGGGGCCTCCGCGCTGAGCAGTCTCACCTCTATCGGCGGCAGAGGGGGCAATCCGTGCGCGTGAGGGTCGATCTCCCGCAGGTCGTCAGGGATGCGGTGCCGTGTCCGCGCCGTGAGCCCATGGCCGGTGCGCAGCGCCGCCCACAGCCCTGGGAGGCTCGGCGTGGTCAACGCCAGCCGCCAGGCTCGCCCCGCCTCGTCGAGGCCGCGCAGCGCCGACCGGCGAAACAGGCAGGGATGGTCGAACAGCGCCAGCGGCAACGGATCTTCGATCGCTTGCGCCGCACCCGTGCCGATCCACACCAGCGGCAGGGTGGCGATGCGCTCGCCGTGCCCGTCCGAGCCGGCCGGAAAGAAGGCGAGGGCGGCATCCAGCCGCCCGGCGCGCACCTCCTGCGCCAGCACGTGGTTGCGGCCCGCGCGCACCTCCGCATGGGTGCCGGGATGCCGTTTGGCGAAGGCCCGCAGCGCGTCCGGCATCACGTCCTCGAAGAAGTCCTGCGGCAGTCCGAGCCGGACCGCGGCCGGCTGCGCCGCGGCGCCCAGCCGGTCGAGCGCCGCGTCGTTCAGCGCCAGGATGCGCCTTGCATGGCCGAGCAGCGTCTCGCCGGCCTCGGTCGGCACCAGGCCGCGGCCGCTGCGCCGGAACAGGACCTGGCCGGTCTGCTGCTCCAGCTTTTTCAGATGCATGCTGATCGCCGATTGCGAACGGCCGAGCTGGGAGGCGGCCCGGGCGAAGCTGCCGAGTTCGATGCCGGCGACCATGCTGCGCAGCGCGTCCATGTCGAGATTGGCTCTGATCATCCCGAAATCCTGAAGTCGATATCCTGAATTATCCGATATTCGAAAGATCATGGCCGCGCTAGCCTTCGCGCAGGTCCGACAAAGGAGGGTGGGAATGCGTATCGGGTTCATCGGTCTTGGCGTGATGGGGCAGCCGATGGCGCTCAATCTGGCGCGGGCGGGCGCCGATCTGCTGGTGTGGAACCGCACGGCCGAGCGCTGCGAACCCTTGCGCGAGGCCGGCGCGAGCGTTGCGGCGAGCGCGGCCGAGGTGTTTCGGAACGCGCAGGTGGTCATCCTGATGATGGCGAACGGGGCGGCCAGCGATGCGGTGCTCGGCCGCGGCACGGAGCGCTTCGCCGCCAATGTCGGCGGGCGGCTGATCGTGTCGATGGGCACCAGCGCGCCGGAGTGGTCGCGCGGGCTGGACGCCGACATCCGCGCGACCGGAGGGCGCTATGTCGAGGCGCCGGTCTCCGGCTCCCGCGTGCCGGCGGAGGAAGGGCAGCTCGTCGGCATGCTGGCGGGCGCTGCCGACGATGTCGCGATGCTGCGCGAGCTGCTGCGGCCGGTCTGCCGCGAGACGGTTGCCTGCGGCGCGGTGCCGGGCGCCCTCACCATGAAACTGTCGGTCAATCTGTTCCTGGTCACCATGGTCGCGGGCCTTGCCGAGGCCTTCCATTTCGCCGAGCGACAGGGCGCGGATCTGCAGTGTTTTCAAGCGGTTCTGGACGCCGGGCCGATGGCCAGCGCCGTCTCCCGGATCAAGCTCGCCAAGCTGTGCGCCAGCGACTTCTCGGTGCAGGCGGCGATCTCCGACGTGAAGATGAACAGCCGGCTGATCGCCGAGGCGGCGCGCGGCGCCGGGATCGCCGCGCCGCTGCTCGATGTCGCGGACGCGCTGTTCGGCGAGGCGGAGGGGCTGGGCCTCGGGACGCAGGACATGGCCGCCGTGGTCAAGGCGATCGCGGCCCGCAGCGACGGCGGGCCGCACGGCGCCTGATCAGGTGCCGGAATAGGCCGGCACCCGCCGCTCGATCCAGGCATCGAGCCCTTCGTGGATGTCGTTCGTCGCGACCATCCGGGCGAACTGCTCGCCCTCCGCGACCAGGCCTTCGGCGATGGTCATGTTGAGGCCGCGGGTGACGGCTGCGATGATGCCGGCGGCCGCCAGCGGCGAGTGGCGCAGGATCCGGCGGGCAAGGGCGCGGGCGCGGTCCATCACCTCGCCGGGCGGCACGACGGCGTTGATGAGGCCCAGTTCCAGCGCCCGCTCGGGGGTGAAGGGATCGCCGGTCAGGAGCAGCTCCAAAGCGCGTTTTCGCCCGGAAAGCCTAGGCAAACGCTGGGTTCCGCCGAAGGTCGGCGGGATGCCGATGGCGATTTCCGGCTTGGCGAAACGGGCCTCCGAACTGGCGACGGCGAGATGCGCGGCCTCGGTGATCTCGCAGCCGCCGCCATAGGCAAGGCCGTTGACGGCGACGATCACCGGCTTCGGAAAGGCCTCCAGCCGGGCGGTCATCGCCTGGCCGCGGCGGACGAAATCGCGCACCGCGCGGGCCGGGCCGAGCCGGACGCTCTCGCGGAACTGCGGAATGTCGCCGCCGGCGGAGAAGGCGCGCTCGCCGGCGCCGGTCAGGATCACCGCGCCAACGCGGGCGTCGAACTCGATCTCCTCCAGCCGTTCGAGCAGCCGGTCGGCCATCTCGTAATTGATCGCGTTGAGCTTGTCAGGCCGGTTCAGGGTCAAGGTGGCGATGCCGCCGTCGATCTCGCAAAGCACGGTGTCGGACATGGGGGTCTCCTCGTCGGTCCAGTCACGCCATGCTGGCCCGATGACCTGCCGGACACAAACGAGGAAACCTCGCCTCAAGTGAACAGAATTCATGTTCGGAAAACCGAGCTCTCGCCCTTCAGCCAGCGCAGGAAGGCAGCGATCTCGCGCCGCGGCTCGTGGCCGGAGGGCAGCAGGGCCCAATAGCCGGTGCGCACCGGCACGGGCGGGCAGCCGGCCAGCGGCGAGAGGACGGGGGAGGCAGGAGAAGACGGGGCGGGGGTGGCAGGAGCAGGAGAGGAGGGCGTGGGAGAGGAAGCTGCGGAAGGCGGGGACGCGGGCGAAGAAGACGCCGGGGAAGCGAGCGCGCCGGCACAGAGCGGCAGGCGGGCAAGGGCGACGCCGAGCCCCTGCGCGGCGGCTTCCAGCGCCAGATCGACCGTATCGACATGCAGCCCCCGGCCGGGCGGCGGCAGCGTCTTGCCCGTCGCCGACGCTGCGGCCGCGACCCACGCCGCCCAGTCGTTCTCGACCGACGCCACATGAATGAGCGGCGCGCGCGCCCAGTCGATCCGCCCGTCGCGCCGGGGCAGGCGGGCGGCAAGGTCGGGATGCGCGACCGGCTGCAACGCCTCGCGGAACAGCAGTTCGGAGCGCGCCGACGGCCAGGGCGCCGGCCCCATGCGGATGGCGAGATCGACGCCGTCGAGCGGAAACACCGCCTGCCGGTGGCTGGTGTCGATATGCAGGTCGATCTCCGGATGGCGGCCGGCAAACCGGCCGAGCCGCGGCACCAGCCAGCGGCGGGCGAAGGTCGGGGCGACGCTGACGCGGATGCGGCGGGCGCCGAGCAGCGGCGACACCCGGTGCGCGCCGGTGGCGATCATCGACAGGCCCTCGCTGACATAAGGCAGCAGATCCTCGCCGGCGGCGGTCAGCGTCACCGCACGGCCCGAGCGGTCGAACAGCGGCGCGCCGAGCCAGGTCTCCAGCGTGTCGATGCCGTGGCTGACGGCCGACGGGGTGAGGCCAAGCTCCTCGGCCGCCAGCTTGAAACTGGCATGGCGGGCGGCGGCCTCGAACAGGCGGAGCGAGGCAAGCGGCGGCAGGCGCAGGCTCATCGGCGGGTCCCCATGAAATGAGTTTTGCTCTTTTAAACGCGGAAAACGGGTGCCGGGCAAAGCAAAATCGGCGGGGCCGGCCCGCCGTGCCGGCCGGGTCCTCCGGCGGCCTTGTCCCCGGTTGCGAGACTTGCGACGGATTTTGCGAAATTCCGTCTCAATTTCCGCGAAAATTGACGCAAGGCGTCGCAATTTCGCGAAATCGTCGCGCCGCCCGGTCGGCGGGGTAGGGGCGCTGCTCAACCCATGCCAATCGGACGGTATCTCGTAAAAAATAACCGGGGTGAGCCGCGTCGCCGAAAGACCCGACGCCGGGCCGGTACCATGGCGCGCCGGGTGCGCCCGCAAAACCGGGGATAAGGTTTTTGGGGAGGGGCGGCGCTGTCAGGCGATCAGGCAGGCAGGAAAGCCGTTTGTCCGCACGGCTGATCGCCCCACAATCCTCGACCGTCAAGCCTGGTCTTCGTGGGTCTTGCCGGCAAGGGTCCGGTTCGCGAAAGGCCGGCGCCTTTCGCGAACCGCAATGGCGAGGTCAGGCGCAGCCGCCGCCCGGCGTCCGCGCCTCGGCCGAGGGCGTGCAGCAGGCCGCCGCGGCCATATGGGCCTCCGACACGGCGGCAGTGCCGCAGCAGGCCGCCTGCTCGCCCGGCGCCCGTGCGGCGGCACTGCGTTCGGCCGGCTTGCACACCGCCCGCGTCTCGTTGAGGCGCAGCACCAGGCGGCCATCCTCGGCCTGCGGGGCATCGGGAAGCATCAGGCGCAGGCCCCGGTTGCCAGGGGCGAACTCCACGATCACCGGTGCCTGCGCCAGCGCGGGCAGCGCCTTCAGGCTCCTTTCGAGAATGCCGACAAACTTGCCGGCCGGCATGTGGGTGCGGCCCGTCCCGTCGAGCAGTTGCAGGCGCACCTCGGGCCAGGCCTCGATGGTGCCGCCGCAATCGATGCCGGTCGAGGCGGAATGGCGCAGTTCGGTGACGTGATATCCAGGGCCGATGTCGCCGGCCTCGCTGGCGAAGACCAGCGGCATGTCGTCAGGATGGGCGCGCAGCAGGGCGATGAGGTCGGGAAGGGTGATCATGGTCGGGCCTTTCATTTCAAACTATGTTGAAATAATATCTGCCACAGCGACTCTGACATTTCAAGAGGAATTGAATTGTGAACGAGCAGGAAGCTGCCACGCTTTTCGGGGCCCTGTCGAATGACGACCGGTTGCGGGTGATCAGGGCCTTGGTGCGGGCGGGGCCGGCGGGCCTTGCCGCCGGAGAGATTGCCGAGGCGATCGGCGCCAGCCCGTCGCGCGCCTCGTTCCATCTTTCGACATTGTCGGAAGCCGGCTTCGTCCATGCCGAGCGGCAGGCGCGCAGCCTGCGCTACCGGGTCGACTTCGACCGGATCGGCGCGCTGATGCGCTTCCTTCTGGAGGAGTGCTGCGCCGGCCACCCGGACCTGCGGTCGTGCTGCGGGTCGTGATCAAGGTGGGGCCAACACCCACCGCGCGGCTGATCTAATCCTCGTCCTCGCGGCCGAGGCCGAACGCCATGGATTCCGACAGGGCCGAGATTGTCACGCACCCGGTCCTGGATTATCGCCTCATCCGCGCTTGTGCGCGCCCAGCCGCCGGCGCAGCGGGTAGAGGCCGATGATCGTCAGACCGGAGAAGGCGGCGCCGGCGAGGAAGGTGCCTTGCGGGCCGACACTGTCCCACAGCGCGCCGGCGATGACGCTGGCCGCGAGCAGGGCGATGCCGGTGACGAGATTGAACATGCCAAAGGCGGTCCCGCGCAGTTCGGCCGGCGCCGCATCGGCGATCAGCGTCGCCAGCAGACCCTGCGTGAACCCCATATGCAGGCCCCACAGCACGACGCCGCAGGCGATGCCGAAAAGGCCGGGGGCGAAGGCGAGGACGAGGTCGGCGGCGATGAGCAACCCCAGGCCGATAACGAGGATGGTGACACGGTCCATCCGGTCCGAGAGCGCGCCGGCGGGATAGGCCGACAGGGCGTAGGCGACATTCATCACCACCAGGACGGCGGGCACCAGCATCAGCGGCAGGCCGGTGCCTTCGGCGCGCAGGATCAGAAATGCTTCGCTGAACCGGGCGAGCGTGAAGACCGCCGCAACGGCGACCACCCACCAGTAGGTCGTCCCCAGCAGTGCCAGTTCGCGCCGGCTCAGCGGATTGCGTACCTGCCGAAGCCCCTCCTGGCGCTTGGGTTCGCGAACGGCGAAGACGATCAGCCCGAAGGCGAGGAAAGC
Organism: Stappia sp. TSB10P1A; assembly: GCF_900185725.1. Lineage (GTDB taxonomy): Bacteria > Pseudomonadota > Alphaproteobacteria > Rhizobiales > Stappiaceae > Stappia. The sequence continues at coordinate 55,805 of NZ_FYAU01000002.1, forward strand.
CGGGATCACGGCGACCCAGAAGACCGAGACGAAATCGTCGGCGAAGAGCCACATCAGGCCGATCGCCAGCAGCGGGCCGAGGAAGGCGCCGACCGTGTCGAGGGACTGGCGCAGGCCGAAGCTCGCACCGCGCAACTCGGGCGGGCTGATGTCGGCAACCAGCGCATCCCTCGGCGCGCCGCGAATGCCCTTGCCGATCCGGTCGACGAAGCGGGCGGTGACCAGCCAGCCGACGGTCGGCGCCAGCGGGAAGATCGGCTTGGTGACGGCGGCGAGCCCATAGCCGAGCGCCGCCAGCTCCTTGCGCCGGCCGATCCGGTCGCTGAGCGCCCCGGAGAAGATCTTGGTGATCGAGGCTGTCGCCTCGGCGATGCCCTCGATGATGCCGACGGTGAGCGCGGTGGCGCCGAGCCCGACGACCAGATAGACCGGCAGCAGGGCATGGATCATCTCGGACGAAACATCCATCAGCAGCGAGACGAAGCCGAGTGCCCAGATGCCGGAGGGAATCCGGCGCCACACCGGACCTGAATTGGCCGTCGGCCCGACATTGCTCATGCGATGCCCCCTGTGATCATCGTGCCCAACGTGACCATGCCGCTCAACTCCAATGATGCCGTCGGTGTGGTGGCCCCGGTGTGGTGGCCCCGATGTGGTGGCCCCGGCGTGGTGGCCCCTGGGTGGTGGCCCCGGTATGGTGGCCCGGTTCGTTACTTGTTCTCGTCGTGAGCCTCGAAGACGCGCTGGGCATAGGCGTCCAGGATCGTCTCGCACTTTTTCAGGCGGCTCTCGGCCTCGGCGCGCAAGGGGGCGCCGTAGAAGTCGAGCTTCCTGATCTTCTCCAGCCAGCCCTGGAGCTTCTTCAGGTCGACATCGTTCTCTTCGAGTTCGGCGTAGGTGTAGTGATTGGCCGCCTCTTCCTTGGCGACTTCGCGCTCGAAGTCGTCGCACTTGTCGAGGAATTCCTTGTATTCCTCGTCGCGGTCGGCCTTGAAACGCGACAGCACCTTGTCCTCCTGGCTGCGGTCGAGTCCGACGGTCTGCAGGAGGACCGACTCGCCATTCATCTCGGCGACATCGTTCTCCAGCATCTTGAGCCGGCGGAGATGGTCGTCCGTCTTCGGCAGCAGGCAGACGCCGCTTTGCAGGTAGACGGCGCCCATGCCCTTGAGCCGGCGCCACAGCGCGACGCGCTTCCTGGCGGGCTCGGGGGGAACCTTGTAGGTCAGCAGCAACCAGGATGTTGTCATGGTTCGATGTTGATGTTACAGCCGTTACATGTCAATGGGCGAATTCGCACAGGACGGTCGTAACGTATCGAAAGTGACGGCCGTCGCGCCCCTCACGCGCCCTTGCGGATGACGACGGCGTCTTCCCAGTCGGGGTCGAGGCGCGGGTAGAGGGTGAGGACGTCGGGGTCATGGCCGGGCAGGATCTCGCAGCCGGCCTCGATCAGCTCTTGCAGCACGCGGTAACCCTCGACCGTGCGGAAATAGTCGGCGAAGACCGGAAAGATCTGGCCGTCGGTCAGGTAGCGGCGCAGATGCAGCGCGTCGGAGGCGATGACCAGCGGCGTTTCGCCGTCGACGACGAGGATCTGCAGCCCCTGCGAATGGCCGCCGACGAGACGGGCGGTGAGGCCCGGCAGCAGCGTGTAATCCCCCTCGTGGAAGCGCACGCGGTCGCGAAAGACCATCTCCACCGCCGTCTTGACGTCCTCGACCGCGAAGGGCTTGCGCATGCGGGCATGGCACATGCAGCGGCCGGTCGCATAGGCCATCTCCGCATCCTGCAAGTGGATGGTCGCATTGGGGAAATGGCGCAGGTTGCCGGCATGGTCGTAATGCAGGTGGGTGATGAAGACGTCGGTGACATCCTGCGGCGCAACGCCGATGCGCTTCAAGGCCTCGACCGGATGGGTCAGCAGGATCCGCTGGCGGGCCGCGCCTTCCTCCGGCGCAAAGCCGGTATCGACCAGCACGGTCCTCTCCCCGTTGCGGCACAGCCAGATATAATAGTCGAGACGGGCCTCGCCCTCGTGCGGGTCGGGGTCGAGAACGGCATGGCCGGGCGGCAGGTCCTTGGTGGCATAGCGCAGCGCGATCACCTGCCACGGCGCGGCGGGGGAGGAGGAGGCCTTGCGGAGGCTGGGAATGGTCACGGAACGGTCTCCCTGAAGCGGACGGTCGGCCGTTGCCTGGCGGCCCGGCGCTGGCGGTTTGTCTGACAATCTGTCATTCTAGCTCTATACCTGCCGGACCACGGGATGTCCAACAAGCAGCGCGCGCGGCGCGGGATGTGTTATTCAACGCCGAGCAACCGGAGCCCGGCCGGCTCGGAGAAAGTGGACTCGATGGAACAGCCGAGACTGAGAATCTCGAAAGAGCGCGCGACGATCCGCCATCTGGTGGAAGAGAAGATGCGCGAACTGATCGCCACCGGCCATTTCAAGCCGGGCGACCGTCTCATCGAACGCGAACTCTGCGAGACTTTCGACGTCGGCCGCACCTCGGTGCGCGAGGCCCTGCGGCAGCTCGAGGCGGAAGGCCTGATCCGCACCGAGCCGCATCGCGGCCCGATCGTCACCAAGGTCTCCTTCGGGGAGGCCCGGCAGCTCTACCAGCTTCGCGCGCTGCTGGAAGGGTTCTGCGGTGCCGAATTCGCCGTCAAGGGCACCGACGAGGAACACCGGCGGCTGTTTGCGGCCTGCGAGGCCTTCGCCGCGGCGGCGGAAGGCAAGGCGCCGACCGAGCAGCTCGTCGCGCGCAAGGCGGAGTTCTATCGCTGCCTGATCGCGGGGGCGCGCAACATCTATGTCGAGGACATGCTGACCTCGCTGCACAACCGCGTCTCGATGCTGCGCGCAACGACGATGACCCAGCCGCACCGGCTGCCGAAAAGCGTCGAGGAAATCCGCGACATCACCCGCGCGATCTGCGCCCGCGATGCCGACTGGGCGCGCCGGGCCAGCATCACCCATGTGGAAGAAAGCAGCAAGATCGCCCTGCAACTGCTCAGCGACGCGGAAGTCGCCTGAGGGGGATACCACTTTCTCAGGACGTCATCCCGGCCGCAGGCGAAGCCGGAGAGCCGGGAGCCATTGGCAACCTCGGCCGGCGTGAGGCGGGACGGCGTGTCGCTCCTCTCCCTGCTGCCGTCTTGTTCGCTCCATCCTCTCCTTGGCGTCCTCCCGGACGAGGCCGAAGGCCGAAGATCCGGGACCGGGGAGGCACGGCGGTCGGGGCGTCGTTCGGGGGGGCCTCGTGAGGCTCTCGGCTCGCCGGTCCCGCATCTTCGCTGCGCTGCGTGCGGGATGACGCGGGGAGGGATTGGCGCGTCCCCGCCGCCGCTCTGGCAGCCAATGGCCCCCGGCTCTGCGCTGGCGCGCGGCCGGGGTGACGGCCGTGGGGATGCGAGGTCGTGCTTCGGTGACGGCCGAGAGGATGCGGGGTCGGGCCACTTTCTCGGGGTGACGGCGGTGGGGATGCAAGGCACCGCCTCCGTCTCGGAGGTCATCCCGGCCGCAGGCGAAGCCGGAGAGCCGGGACCCATTC
>NZ_FYAU01000025.1 GCF_900185725.1 Stappia sp. TSB10P1A
GCGCGTGCCGACCACGCCGGCGCCCGCCCAGCCGCAGCCGGCGGCAACGCAGGCCCCCGCGACGCAGGCCCCCGCGACACAGGCCTCCGCGCCGGCGGCAAGCGGCGGCACGATCCCGGCCGGCACCTATATCGTCCAGGTCTCGTCGCAGCGGACCCGGGAACAGGCGCAGACCGCCTTCAACGACCTGCAGCGGCGCTACGGCTCCGTGCTCGGCGGCGTCTCGCCGGTGATCGAGCAGGCCGATCTCGGCGATCGCGGCACCTTCTACCGGGTGCGCATCCCGACCTCGTCGCGCGACGACGCCATCTCGCTGTGCGAGCGGCTGAAATCGGCCGGCGGCGACTGTTTCGTGCGCCGCAACTGACGGCGCGCGCCCTTGCGGCGAGAGGATAGAATTGCAGGCGGGCGGACCGGGGAACGGCCCGCCCGTTTTCGCGAGCCCAAGCCTTCCACCCCATGACCGGCGCCTTGAGGCGGCCGGACGACAACGGGATTTGCAGCCGATGACCAAGGCCTTCATCACCGGATGCGCCGGCCAGGGCTTAAGCGAGGAGGAGCGGGCGTTCCTGGCCCGCGAGCAGCCCTGGGGCCTGATCCTGTTCGGCCGCAACTGCCACTCGGCCGAGCAGATCGCCGCGCTGTGCGCGGATTTCCGCGAGAGCGTCGGGCGGGCCGACGCGCCGGTGCTGATCGACCAGGAGGGCGGGCGGGTGCGCCGGCTGCGCCCGCCGCTGGTCGGCGACTATCCGGCCGGCGCGGTCTATGGGCAACTGCTCGCCCGCGACCGCGAGGCGGGCCTCAGGGCCGCGTTCCTGGGCGGCCGGCTGATCGGCGACGACCTGATCGGCATGGGCATCACCGTCGACTGCGCGCCGATCCTCGACGTGCCAGTGGCGGAAACCAGCCAGGCGATCGGCGACCGCGCCTATGCCGCCCACCCGGACGACGTCGCGGCGCTCGGCCGGGCCTTCGCCGACGGGCTGCTGGCCGCCGGGGTGCTGCCGGTGATCAAGCACATGCCCGGTCATGGCCGGGCGAGCGTCGACAGCCATTACGAGTTGCCGGTGGTGGAGGCGGGGCTGGCTGAACTGGAGGCCGCGGACTTCGCGCCGTTCCGGGCGCTGGCCGACCTGCCGCTCGGCATGACCGCGCATGTGATCTTCACCGCCGTCGATCCCGAGCGCCCGGCGACCCAGTCGGCGCCGGTGATCGAGCGGATCATTCGCGGGACCATCGGCTTCGACGGGCTGCTGATGAGCGACGATCTGTCGATGAAGGCGCTCGGCGGCGAGGTGGGCGAGCGGGTGCGGCGGCTGTTTGCCGCCGGCTGCGACATGGCGCTCCACTGCAACGGCGAAATGGCCGAGATGACGGCGGTGGCCGATGCCAGCCCGGAATTGACCGGCGAGCCCCTGCGGCGGGCGCAGGCGGCGCTGCGGGCAAGGCCGCAGCCGGCGCCGCTCGACCGGGTGCTGGCGCGCGCCGAATTCGACGCCTTGCTGGCGGAGGCGCGCGCTGTGTCCTAAAAGGTTGGAAACCGATTGGGGGCAGGGGTGCAGGACACCTTTTTCGAGGATCCGGATCCGGCAAGCGTCGCGGCAGACCGCGCGTTGAGCGATCCGGCGCTGGTGGTGGATGTCGACGGCTTCGAAGGGCCGCTCGACCTGCTGCTGACGCTCGCCCGCAAGCAGAAGGTGGATCTCGCCCGCATCTCGATCCTGGCCTTGGTCGAGCAATATCTCGACTTCGTCGCCGAGGCGCGGCGGCTGCGGCTGGAACTGGCGGCCGACTATCTGGTGATGGCGGCCTGGCTCGCCTATCTCAAGTCGCGCCTGCTGATCCCCGAGCAGAAGCACGAGGACCAGCTCTCGGGCGAGGAGATGGCGGCCGCGCTCGCCTTCCGCCTGCGCCGGCTGGAGGCGATGCGCCAGGCGGCGGCAAAGCTGATGAACCGCAACCGGCTGGGGCGGGATATCTTCGCCCGCGGCCTGCCCGAGGCGGTGTCGATTTCCCGGCGCGGCGCCTGGTCGGCGACGCTCTACGACCTGCTGACCGCCTATGCGGCGCAGCGCCAGCGCACCTCCGTCACCTCCGTTCAGGTGCTCCGCCGCACCGTCTGGTCGCTGCAGGAGGCCCGCGACCTGCTGACACGGATTGTCGGATTGCATATGGACTGGGTGCCGCTGGACGCCTATCTGTCAAGATACATGGGTGACGGCAGCCAGGCGAGCACGGTGCTGGCCAGCACCTTTTCGGCAAGTCTCGAACTCGTGCGCGAGGGCGAGCTGGAATTGCGCCAGGCAGAGCCCTTCGCCCCGCTCTACCTGCGGCGCCGGCCCGATCCGGGCGACCGCGAGCCAGGCTACCGGGAACCGGGAGACGGCGGGGCGGCGGCCGGCGAGGGCGGAGAGAACGAGGCGTGACGTGACGAGCGGCCAGGAGCAGGCAGCACAGGGCGAGAGCGCATTGCTGGCGGGGGAGGGCGGCGCGCTGCCGCTCGGCGACCTGCAGGCGATGCCGGATCCCTCGCCCGACAGCGGACTGCGCATGGTGGAGGCCCTGCTCTTCGCCTCGCGCGACCTGCTCAGCGTCGAGGAGATCGCGGCAAGGTTGCCGCTAGGTGCCAATGTTCCCGCGCTGATAGAGGTGCTGCGCCGCGCCTATGCCACGCGCGGCGTGAATGTTGTGGAAATCGGCGGCAAGTTCGGCTTTCGCACGGCGGAGGATCTCGCCTATCTGCTGTCGCGCGAGCAGGTGGAGGAGCGCAAGCTCTCCCGCGCGGCGCTGGAGACGCTCGCCATCATCGCCTATCACCAGCCGGTGACGCGGGCGGAGATCGAGGAGATCCGGGGCGTTTCGACCTCCAAGGGCACGCTCGACGTGCTGCTGGAAACCGGCTGGATCCGCATGCGCGGGCGGCGCAGGACGCCGGGACGGCCGGTGACCTACGGCACCACGGAGGCGTTCCTGGAGCATTTCATGCTGACATCGGTCGGCGATCTGCCGGGGCTGGAGGAGCTGAAGGGATCGGGCCTGCTCGACAGCGCCGTGCCGGCCAGTTTCCTCGTGCCGGTGCCCGACGATTCCTCCGACCTGCGCGAGGAGGAAGACCCGATCGACGAGAACGAACTGTTCGACCTGATCCGACAGGAGGATGACCCGACAGATGACCGCAACGGCTAAAGCCCTTCCCGCCGAGACCCCGGCACCGCGCTGGGGCACCCGTGGCACCGCCGGCGCGACGATCGCCGCGCGGCTCGCCTTCGAGGCGGTGAGCCACGCCTATGGCCATCTGGCCGCGGTGCGCTCGGTGTCGCTGACGGTGGAGCCGGGCGAGGTGCTGTGCCTGCTCGGCCATTCCGGCTGCGGCAAGACCACCTTGCTGCGGATCGCCGCCGGGGTCGAGCGCCAGTCGGCCGGCCGGGTGCTGATCAACGAGCGGGAAGTGGCGGGGCCGCAGGCGTTCCTGCCGCCGGAGCGGCGCGGCGTCGGGCTGATGTTCCAGGACTATGCGCTGTTCCCGCATCTGACGATTGCCGAGAACGTCGCTTTCGGCCTGACCCATCTGGCGCGGACGGAGGCGCGGCAAACCGCACTGACGGCGCTGACCAGGGTCGGCCTTGCCGCGCATGCCAACGATTATCCGCATGCGCTGTCGGGCGGCGAGCAGCAGCGCGTGGCGCTGGCGAGGGCGATTGCCCCGCGGCCGGGCGTGCTGCTGATGGACGAGCCGTTCTCCGGCCTCGACCGGCGCCTGCGCGACACGGTGCGCGACGAGACGCTGGCGGTGCTGCGCGAGACGCGGGCGACCTGCGTGATGGTCACCCACGATCCGGAGGAGGCGATGCGCATGGGCGACCGGATCGCCCTGATGCGCAAGGGCCGCCTGGTGCAGGTCGGCAGCGCCGACGACATCTACAACCGGCCGGTCGACATGTTCGCCGCGCGCTTCTTCTCCGAGCTGAACGAGCTGGAGGCGGTCGCCGGCGACGGCGAGGTGGAGACCGCCTTCGGCCGCTTCGCCGCGCCCGGCCTTGCCAAGGGCATGGCGGCCGATGTCTGCGTGCGTCCGCAAGGTATTCTGCTGGGCGAGCCGGGCGAGGGCCTGCGCGGGCGCATCACGCGCCGGCGCTTCATCGGCGAGGTGGACCTGGTGGAAGTGGCGGTGGAAGGGCTCGACCTGCCGCTCCACGCCAGGATCCGCGACGGCGGACGCTTCGCAGTCGGCATGGATGTCGGGGTGCGCCTCGATGCCAGGGACGTGATCGCCTTCCCGCGCGAGCGCGCGGAATAGGGCCGAGGGTTCGGTTGCGGTGGCGACCGCTTTGTTGCAATAGTGCCGCGCCGGGGCGCGTGCACCGGAAGACCAGGGAGTTGGGCGTATGGGTATCAGCATTTGGCAGATCCTGATCATCGCGGTGATCGTTGTTCTGCTGTTCGGCCGCGGCAAGATCTCCGAGCTCATGGGCGACGTCGCCAAGGGCATCAAGAGCTTCAAGAAGGGGCTCAACGAGGACGACGAGGCGGAGACCGCCAGCCGCAAGACGATCGATCACAAGGCCGACGAGACCGTGGTCACCAGCAAGTCCGAGGACAAGTCCCAGGCCGGCTGAGCACCAGCGGCACCCGGGGACCGGCCCGCAGTCCGCCCGCAACGGGCGGCGCGCGGACGCGGACACTGACCTTTCGAGCGCGGAAAACGGACCGAGATGTTCGACATCGGCTGGACGGAACTGATTGTTGTCGCGGTCGTCATGATCCTTGTCGTGGGACCGAAGGACCTGCCGCGCATGCTGCGCACGTTCGGCCAGACGATCGGCAAGGTGCGGCGGATGGCCGGCGAGTTCCAGTCGACCTTCAACGAGGCCTTGCGCGAGGCCGAGCAGCAGGCCGACATCGCCGACATGAAGAAGCAGGTCGAGAAGGCCGCGAATTTCGACCCGCTCGGCGACATCAAGAAGTCCATCGAGGCGGATTTCAAGACGCCGAAACCGGCGCCGAAGAAGCCGGCGGAGACCGCCGCGCCAGCGGTGCCGGCTGCGGAAACCGCCAAGCCGGGAAACGCGGCTTCGGGCGAGGCAGCCTCGGAGAGCGCGCCGGACGCCGCGACGCCGTCCGACAGCGACACGGCCAATACGGCGGCGGCCAACACGACGACAGCCAATACGGCGGCGGCCAACACGGCGAGTGACAGGACGGCATGAGCCAGGAAGACATCGACGCCTCCAAGGCGCCGCTCATCGAGCACTTGATCGAACTGCGCAGCCGGCTGCTGAAGTCGGTGGTGGCGACGCTGCTCGCGTTCATCGTGTGCTTCTATTTCGCCAAGGACATCTACAACATCCTCGTCATCCCGTACGAGAATGCCGCCGGCCATCCGGTGGAGATGATCTATACCGCGCCGCAGGAGCTGTTCTTCACCCAGTTGAAGCTCGCCTTCTTCGGCGCGCTGTTCGTCGCCTTCCCGGTGATCGCCGGCCAGCTCTACATGTTCGTCGCCCCCGGCCTCTACAAGCACGAGCGCGGCGCCTTCCTGCCCTTCCTGGTGGCGACGCCGATCCTGTTCGCCATCGGCGCCTCGCTGGTGTTCTTCCTGGTGATGCCGCTCGCCATGGGCTTCTTCCTGTCGATGGAGCAGGACGGCTCGGGCGGCACCGCCAAGATCCAGCTCATGGCGCGGGTGAGCGAGTATCTCGGCCTGATCATGACGCTGATCTTCGCCTTCGGCCTGGTGTTCCAGTTGCCGGTGCTGCTGACCCTGCTCGGCCGTGTCGGCCTGGTCAGCGCCGACGGGCTGAAGACCAAGCGCAAATACGCCATCGTCGTCGCCTTCGTCGCGGCGGCGGTGCTGACCCCGCCGGACCCGATCAGCCAGATCGGCCTTGCACTTCCCACCCTGCTTCTCTACGAAGTGTCCATCATCTGCGTCAGGCTGGTCGAGAAGAAGCGGGCCGAGCGGGAGGCCGCCGCCGAGGCGGAGGCCTGACCCGGGGCTGCGACGGACGATCCGCCATCACGGCGCGCCGGCAGCTATCCCGGGGTTTCTCATGTTCGACATCAAGTGGATCCGCGACAATGCGGCGGCCTTCGACCGCGCCATGGACCGGCGCGGGCTGGAGCCGCAGGCGGCGCGGCTGATCGCCATCGACGACCGGCGGCGGGCGCTCGTCGCCGAGCTGCAGCAGGCGCAGGAGCGGCGCAATGCCGCCTCGCGCGAGATCGGCAAGGCGAAGGCCTCCGGCGACGAGGCCGCCGCCCAGGCGGTGATCGACGAGGTGGCGAGCCTCAAGGCGAAGATCCAGCAGGGCGAGGAGCAGGAGCGGCAGATCGATGCCGAACTGCAGGATGCCCTGTCGGTGCTGCCCAACATGCCGCATGACGACGTGCCGGACGGCAAGGACGAGAGCGACAACGTGGAAGTGCGCCGCGTCGGCACGCCGCGGGCCTTCGACTTCCAGCCGAAAGAGCATTTCGAGATCGCCGGCGCGCTGCCGGGCCTTGCCTTCGAGCGGGCGGCGCGCATGTCCGGCGCGCGCTTCGTGCTGCTGCAGGGCCGGCTTGCCCGGCTGGAGCGGGCGCTCGGCCAGTTCATGATGGACCTGCAGACCGGCGAGCACGGCTATATGGAAGTGTCGCCGCCGCTGCTGGTGCGCGACGAGGCACTCTACGGCACCTCGCAGCTTCCGAAATTCGCCGAGGACCTTTTCAAGACCACCGACGGGCGCTGGCTGATCCCGACCGCCGAGGTGCCGCTGACCAACATGGTGGCCGGCGAGACGCTGGACGAGGCGGAACTGCCCTTGCGCGTCACCGCGCTGACCCCGTGCTTCCGCTCGGAAGCCGGCTCGGCCGGGCGCGACGTGCGCGGCATGCTGCGCCAGCACCAGTTCTGGAAATGCGAGCTGGTGTCGGTGACCCGCGCGGAAGACTCGCTCGACGAACTGGAGCGGATGACCGGCTGCGCCGAAGAGGTGCTGAAGCGGCTCGGGCTGCCCTACCGGGTGATGGCGCTGTCGGCCGGCGACATGGGCTTCGGCGCGCGCAAGACCTATGACATCGAGGTCTGGCTGCCGGGGCAGGACGCCTATCGCGAGATTTCGAGCTGCTCGGTCTGCGGCGACTTCCAGGCCCGGCGGATGAACGCGCGCTATCGCCCGCAGGGCGAGAAGGGCCTGAGGTTCGTCCACACGCTGAACGGCTCCGGCCTTGCCGTCGGCCGCGCGCTGATCGCCGTGCTCGAAAACTACCAGAACGCCGACGGCAGCATCACGGTGCCCGAGGCGCTGCGGCCGTATATGGGCGGCATCGACATGATCGAGGGGCTGTGATGCGTATCCTGCTGACCAATGACGACGGCATCCACGCGGCCGGCTTCGCCGCGCTGGAACAGATCGCCCGGGAGCTGACCGACGACGTGTGGGTGGTGGCGCCGGAGACCGACCAGTCGGGCGTCGCCCATTCGCTGACCCTGCATGATCCGCTGCGCCTGCGGGAAATGGGCGATCGCCGCTACTCCGTGCGCGGCACGCCGACCGATTGCGTCATCATGGGCGTGCGCGAGATCCTGACCGACAAGCGGCCGGACCTGATCCTGTCCGGCGTCAACCGCGGGCAGAACGCGGCCGACGACGTGACCTATTCCGGCACCATTGCCGGTGCCATGGAAGGCACGCTGATGGGCGTGCGCTCCATCGCCCTGTCGCAGGGCGTCGCCTGGGCGAAGGGCGCGCCGGCCGACTATTCCTGCGCTCTCGCCCACGGGCCGGCGCTGATCGACCGGCTGCTGGGCTTCAGCTTTCCGCCAGACACGCTGCTCAACGTCAACTTCCCGGCCTGTCGCGCGGAGGAGGTCGAGGGCATCGAGGTGACCCGCCAGGGCAAGCGCAAGGTCAGCGAACTCGGCGTCGATGCGCGCACCGACGCGCGCGGCGTGCCCTATTACTGGCTCGGCTTCCGCAGCGCCCAGGAGGATCCGCCGCGCGACACCGACCTTTCGGCGATGGCGCACAACCGGATTTCGGTGACGCCGCTGAAGCTGGACTTGACGGCGCACGACCTGCTCGGCGAACTGAAGGACCTGCTCGGCTGACGGCGCGTCTCGCGCCCCCGGCCGGCGATGGCCGAGGGAGGAGAGGCTGTTGAGCGATACGGGAGACGGCCGGGAGAACGGCTGGCCCGCCGATGGCGAGGACCCGCGCAGCGCGGCCGAGCGGCAGGCGGAGGCCGACCGCGAGGCGACCGCCGCGCTGATCCTGCGCCTGCGCTCGCAGGGCATCCGCAACACGCGGCTGCTCTCGGCGATGGAGCGGGTGCCGCGCCGGCTGTTCCTGTCGGCCGAGCTGCAGCGCCACGCGGGCGAGGACACCGCGCTTCCCATCGAATGCGGCCAGACCATCTCGCAGCCGAGCCTCGTCGCGCGGATGACCGATGCGCTGGACGTTCAGCCCGGCCACAAGGTGCTGGAGATCGGCACCGGCTCCGGCTTCCAGGCGGCGATCCTCGGCCTGATGGCGGGCGAGGTGCACAGTATCGAACGCTACCGCACCCTGGTCGACCTGGCGCGCGAGCGGCTGGCCTCGCTGCGCATCGACACGGTGCGGGTGCATCACGGCGACGGCATGGAGGGCCTTGCGGAGCAGGCGCCGTTCGACCGCATCATCGTCACCGCCGCCGGCCCCGAGTTCCCCGCCGCGCTGGTCGAGCAACTGGCCGAGGGCGGCAAGCTGATCATGCCGCGCGGACCGAGCGGCAGCATCCAGCGGCTGGTGCTGGCGGAGAAGCAGGGCGGCCGGCTGTCGGAAAAGGTGCTGGCGGACGTGCGCTTCGTGCCGCTGGTCGAAGGGGTCGCCAGCCGGCTGTAATCGCGCTTGGGCGCTGCGAGGGGCGGCAGGGCGCGTGCGAGAGTTCCGGCACAAAACGCAAATTGGTTTACGGCGAAGCTGCGACTTTAAGTCTTTATCAACGTTACCGGCATTTAATCGACATCATGAACTCAGGTGTCTTCAGTCCGAGTAGCGCCATGACAATGCAGGTTCTTCGCCCCAGATCCCGACTGCTTGCGCAGACTGCCGTGGTGCTCGTGCTTGCCGCGCTCGCGGGAGCCTGCAGCGGCGGCGTCGAGCGGTTCGCGGAGCCGATCTTCACCGGCAATACCGACAATCAGCGCGCGATGCTGGGCAGCAAATCCCAGCCGAGCTACGACAGCGTGGTGGCCGGTCCCAGCCAGAGCGCCAGCGCGGTGCAGCGGTCGACGCTGCCGCCGCCGCCAGGCGCCAACCAGCAGGTCTCGACCGGCTCGATCACTCCGATGCGCAGCACGGCCCCGGCGCCCGCGCAGGCCTCGTTGCCGGCCAGCGCCACGGCGGCGCCGGCGGGCGCGCCGGTGCGCACGGTGCGCGGCTGGACGACGGCGGGCGCCACCCAGGTGACGGCCCGCCAGGGCGATACGGTCTCCGGCCTGTCGCGGCGCTACGGCATTCCCCAGAACGTGCTGGCCGACATCAACGGCGTCGGGCCGAACGACGGTTTCGCCGCCGGCCAGCGGGTGACCATCCCGACCTATGTGCACGGCGCCCCGAATGTCGCGGCCGCCGCCCCGGCGCAGCCGACGCGCCTGCCGACGGCCGGCGGCTCGCCGGGCGTCACCGGATCGATTTCCGGCAACGGCACGCTTGCCAGTGCGCCGCGGCCGCAGGCAAAGCCCGGCGCACGGGTCGCCGCCGCGACCTCGGCGCAGCCTGGCAAGGCCAGTGGCAGCCAGCCCAAGAGCAAGCCCTCCGCCCTGTCCAGCCGGCCGACCCAGCCGGTCGCCGCCGCGCCGACGACGCCGGTCACCCCGGCGGTCGCCCGCAGCGAACCGGCTCCGGTGGCGCCGGTCGCGGTCACCCAGGACAGCGAGCCGGCGCCGGCCGCCAATGGCGAGCGGCGGTTCCGCTGGCCGGCGCGGGGGCGGATCATCTCCGAGTTCGGCCCGAAGCCGGGCGGGGCGCATAATGACGGCATCAACCTCGCCCTGCCGGAGGGCACCGAGATCAAATCGGTGGAAAACGGCACGGTGATCTACTCGGGCAACGAGCTGAAAGGCTTCGGCAACCTGGTGCTGATCCGTCACGACGACGGCTGGGTCTCCGCCTATGCCCATAACAGCGCGCTGCTGGTGAAGCGGGGCGACAGCGTCCAGCGCGGCCAGACCATCGCCCGGGCCGGGTCCACCGGATCGGTCAGCCAGCCGCAGCTCCACTTCGAGCTGCGCCGGGGCAACAAGCCGGTCGACCCGATGAAGTATCTCGCGAGCCTGTAACGGTTTTCGCCCGCCGGTCACGCGCGGAGCGCGACGGAACGCTGCAACGGACGCGCCTTGCCGGGCGCGTCCGTTTCGTTTTCCACAAGCGGGGAGGGCGCGGGCCAAGCCACTTCGCACAATCGTCACATGCGGGGCCGCTTGCGCTTGACTTGGCGCGCGGGGCGCCGTACATCACCGCCACTCCCGGCGGCCAAGCGTCGCCAAGAGGTGAGCGGGTGTAGCTCAGTTGGTTAGAGTGCCGGCCTGTCACGCCGGAGGTCGCGGGTTCGAGCCCCGTCACTCGCGCCACTCACCTTTTACGGGAGCCTTTCGCAGCACTGCGAAGCGGGCGAGCGGGTGTAGCTCAGTTGGTTAGAGTGCCGGCCTGTCACGCCGGAGGTCGCGGGTTCGAGCCCCGTCACTCGCGCCACTCGCCCTTTTTCTTTCTCCTGACAGTCCAGACTTATCCAGACCGGACGCACGGGCGACCGACAGGCCTTCGGGCCGCGTCGTCACTTTGCGTGCGGACGTTCGTGCGTCTCCTGTGCGCAAGCCGCGCCCGGACACATTGTCGCAACAATTGCATGGCCGCTTCGCTGCTTGCGTGCGGTTGCAAGGCCGGGTGCAAGCGGACCACGTGGGGAGGGGAGAGCGATGGCGCGGATCACGGGCACGGCACCGGCGGTTCTGGTTCTGACGGTTCTGGCTCTGGGGGCTCTCGCTCCAGGGGCTGCAGCGCCGGCGCAGGCGGGCGCCCTTTGCACGATGGTGATCGAATCGGCGAGCCGCGCGGTGCTGCTGGAAGAGGGCGACTGCGCCGTTCGCGTCACGCCGGCCTCCACCTTCAAGGTGCCGCTCGCCGCCATCGGCTACGAGGAAGGCGTGCTGAGCGATGCGCATGCGCCGGTGTGGACCTGGGCCAAGGGCGAGGTCGACTGGGGCGGCGATCCTTGGCGCGGCGACGTCGATCCCATGCATTGGATGGACTATTCCGTCGTCTGGTACTCCCAGCGCATGGCGCGGCAGCTCGGCCATGCGGTGCTGGAACAGCGCACGCGCGCGCTCGGCTTCGGCAATGCCGACTTCTCAGGCGATCCGGGGCAGGACAACGGGCTGGAGCGTGCCTGGATCGCCTCCTCGCTGACGATCTCGGCGCGCGAGCAGGCGCTGTTTCTCACCGGGCTCCTGAACCGCACGCTGCCGCTGTCGGAGGGCGCGCAGGCGCAGGCCGAAGCCCTGCTGCCGGCGCATGATGCGGGCGAGGGCTGGACGCTGACGGGCAAGCCCGGCGGAGCCTATCCGCAGCGCGCCGACGGCAGCTTCGACCGTTCGCGCGGCTTTGGCTGGTTCGTCGGCTGGGCCGAGGCGAAGGGCGAGGAGAACGGGCGGCGGCTGGTCTTCGTGCGGCTGGTGCAGGACGAGACGCGCGAGCGCGGCTCGCCGGGGCGGCGCGCCCGCGCGGCCTTCCTGGAGGAATGGCCGGCCATCGCAAAGCGCCTGCCTGCCGATGGTCCGCCGCTTTCCGGCAAAGACTGACGCAGGAGCCTTTCGCGCCCGAAAAAAACCGCTTTCGATTACACCGTCGTCGGACTTGCGTTGCGATTGAGCGTGGGCTAAGCGTGCCCCATGGGCACAGGCGGGAGCGTGCCTCCACGCGCATCCGCCGCAATCGCCGGGAGAGGGACCGGCTGCGCTATGCGCGGCCGGGAATGTCGCAGGCAGCGCAGGCTGTCGCGGCGCAAAAGGCCCGGCGGAAGGACATTAGGACATGGAAGAGCTCCTGAGAGATTACGTTCCGATCCTCGTCTTCATCGGGGTTGCGCTCGTCATCGGCCTCGCGCTTTTGATTTCGCCGTTCGTGCTCGCCTACAAGAATCCCGATTCGGAAAAGCTGTCGGCCTACGAGTGCGGCTTCAACGCCTTCGACGACGCGCGCATGAAGTTCGACATCCGCTTCTATCTGGTCGCGCTGCTGTTCATCATTTTCGATCTCGAAGTGGCGTTCCTGTTCCCCTGGGCGGTCGCGTTCGGCGATCTCGGCTGGTACGGCTTCTGGTCGATGATGGCCTTCCTCGGCGTGCTGACCGTCGGCTTCATCTACGAATGGAAGAAGGGGGCCCTGGAATGGGACTGACCTCGCAGCAGCCGCTCATCGCCCAGGCCCCGAAGGGCGTCCTGGACCCGGCCACCGGCAAGCCTGTCGGGGCGAACGATCCGTTCTTCATGGAGATCAACGACGAACTGGCCGACAAGGGCTTCGTCGTCACCGCCACCGACAATCTGATCCAGTGGGCGCGCACCGGCTCGCTGATGTGGATGACCTTCGGTCTCGCCTGCTGCGCGGTCGAGATGATGCAGATGTCGATGCCGCGCTACGACGCCGAGCGCTTCGGCTTCGCGCCGCGCGCCTCGCCGCGCCAGTCGGACGTGATGATCGTCGCCGGCACGCTGACCAACAAGATGGCTCCGGCCCTGCGCAAGGTCTATGACCAGATGCCGGAGCCGCGCTATGTCATTTCCATGGGCTCCTGCGCCAATGGCGGCGGCTATTACCACTACTCCTATTCGGTGGTGCGCGGCTGCGACCGGGTGGTGCCGGTGGACATCTATGTTCCCGGCTGTCCCCCGACCGCCGAGGCGCTGCTCTACGGCGTTCTTCTGCTGCAGAAGAAGATCCGCCGCACCGGAACGATCGAACGCTGAACGCCGCCAGCGGAGCGCCGGCCCGGCCGGCGCACCTCCCGCAAGCTACTAGACGGGTCAGGATCATGGACGAGACGCTCGCCGAGCTTGGCGAACACATTCAGGCGCATCTGGGCGATGCCCTCGACGGCTACAAGGTCGCGTATGGGGAGCTGACGCTCGTCGCGCGGGCTTCCGAGATCGTCCAGGTGGTGCGGTTCCTGCGCGACGATTCCAGTTGCCAGTTCGTCAACCTGACGGACCTGTGCGGCGTCGACTGGCCGAAGCGGGACAACCGCTTCGACGTGGTCTACCACTTCCTGTCGCCGAAGCAGAACCTGCGCATCCGCGTCAAGGTGATGGCCGACGAGGAGACGCCGGTGCCCTCCATCGTCGACGTGTTCCCCGGCGCGGAATGGTTCGAGCGCGAGGCCTATGACATGTATGGCGTGCTGTTCTCCGGCCATCCGGACCTGCGCCGCATCCTGACCGACTACGGCTTCGACGGCCACCCGCTGCGCAAGGATTTCCCGCTGACGGGCTATGTCGAGGTTCGCTACGACGACGAGAAGAAGCGGGTGGTGTATGAGCCGGTGCGGCTCACCCAGGAATTCCGCGACTTCGACTTCATGTCGCCTTGGGAGGGTGCGGACTACATCCTGCCCGGCGACGAAAAAGCCAAGACCAATTGAGGCAGCCGATGGCAGAGGCTCAGGTCCGCAACTTCAACATCAATTTCGGTCCGCAGCATCCGGCGGCGCACGGCGTGCTGCGCCTGGTGCTGGAGCTGGACGGCGAGGTGGTGACGCGCGTCGATCCGCATATCGGTCTGCTGCATCGCGGCACCGAGAAGCTGATCGAGCACAAGACCTACCTGCAGGCGGTGCCCTATTTCGACCGGCTCGACTATGTCGCGCCGATGAACCAGGAGCATGCCTTCGCGCTGGCGGTCGAGAAGATGCTCGGCATCACCGTGCCCAAGCGCGGCCAGCTCATCCGCGTGCTCTATTCGGAGATCGGCCGGATCCTGTCGCATCTGCTGAACGTGACGACGCAGGCGCTCGACGTCGGCGCGCTGACCCCGCCGCTGTGGGGCTTCGAGCCGCGCGAGGAGCTGATGGTGTTCTATGAGCGGGCCTGCGGCGCGCGCATGCATGCCGCCTATGTGCGGCCGGGCGGCGTGCACCAGGACCTGCCGAAGGAGCTGCTCGACGACATCTGGGACTTCTGCGATCCGTTCCTGCAGTCGCTGGACGATATCGAGGGCCTGTTGACCGACAACCGCATCTTCAAGCAGCGCAACGTCGATATCGGCGTCGTGTCGCTTGAGGACGCCTGGGCGCGGGGCTTTTCCGGCGTCATGGTGCGCGGCTCGGGCGCGGCCTGGGACCTGCGCAAGGCGCAGCCCTATGAGTGCTATGCCGAACTCGATTTCGACATCCCGATCGGCAAGAACGGCGACTGCTACGACCGCTATCTGATCCGCATGGAAGAGATGCGCCAGTCGGTGCGGCTGATGAAGCAGTGCCTGGAGAAGCTGACGGTGGAAAAGGGGCCGGTGTCGTCGGTCGACGGCAAGGTGGTTCCGCCCAAGCGCGGCGAGATGAAGCGCTCGATGGAAGCGCTGATCCACCACTTCAAGCTCTACACGGAAGGTTACCGCGTGCCGGAAGGCGAGGTCTATGCGGCCGTCGAGGCGCCGAAGGGCGAGTTCGGCGTCTATCTCGTCGCCGACGGCAGCAACAAGCCCTATCGCTGCAAGATCAAGGCCCCCGGCTTTGCCCATCTGCAGGCGATGGATTTCATGTGCCGTGGACACCAGTTGGCCGACGTGTCGGCGGTGCTCGGCTCCCTCGACATCGTGTTCGGAGAGGTTGACCGGTAATGGCCGTTCGTCGCCTTCACCCTGAGCAGCCCGCGAGCTTCGCCTTCACGGCGGCCAATCTGGAATGGGCCAGGAAGATCATCGCGCGCTATCCCGACGGCCGGCAGGCCTCGGCGGTGATCCCGCTGCTGTGGCGGGCGCAGGAACAGCATGACGGCTGGTTGCCCGAGCCGGCGATCCGCTATGTCGCCGAAATGCTCGGCATGCCGGACATCCGCGTGCTGGAGGTTGCGACCTTCTACACGATGTTCCAGCTCGCCCCGGTCGGCAAGAAGGCGCATATCCAGGTCTGCGGCACGACGCCGTGCCAGTTGCGCGGCGCCGAAGACCTGATCCGGGTGTGCAAGTCGAAGATCGCCGCCCATGCGCATGAGCTGTCGGCGGATGGCGATTTCTCCTGGGAAGAGGTCGAGTGCCTTGGCGCCTGCGTCAACGCGCCGATGGTGCAGATCTTCAAGGACACCTACGAGGACCTGACGCCGGAGAGTCTGGAACAGCTCATCGACGACATTTCCGCCGGGCGCGAGGTGACGCCGGGTCCGCAGAACGGCCGCCGCTTCGGCGCGCCGGAGGGCGGCGCGACGACGCTGACCGGCCTTGCCGACACGACCCGCGGCGGCGATCCGCTGCCGCATGTGGTCAAGGGCGCCGAGGTGGCCTCGCATGCCTTTGCCGGCGCCTCGATCAATGCCGGCGGCAGCGACTATAACGGCGTTCCGGGCGCGGCCGAGGCGACCAGCCCCAGCACCAAGGCGCCGGCTCCCCGGCCCGGCAAGCCCGCCGATCTCGCCAAGCCCGAGGCCAAGCCCGAGATCGTGACGACGCTTCCGCGCGTGCCGGCCGATGATCCGGGACCCAAGCCGATGGAGGCGGGACGGCCCGTCTCCGCCGTCAAGGACCACGAGAGCCCGCAGACCAGCCTCGACCTTGCCGGCGGCACCGCCGGCGAGACGCGGCCCGAACTGCTGGAAGGCGCGCGCGGCGGCGCGGCCGACAATCTGAAGCGGATCAAGGGCGTCGGCCCGAAGATCGAGGGCATCCTCAACGAGCTCGGCGTCTATCATTTCGACCAGATCGCCGCCTGGACCGAGGAGAACAAGGCCTGGGTCGACACACGGCTGAGGTTCAAGGGGCGTATCGACCGCGAGGACTGGATCGCCCAGGCCAAGATCCTGGCGGCCGGCGGCGAAACCGAGTTCTCCAGGCGCGCCGGCAACGGCGATGCGCCGACCAACGAGTCGTAAGGGAAGGGGATCGCGATGCTGAAGGATCAGGACCGGATCTTCACCAATATCTACGGGCTGCACGACTGGGGCCTCGACGGCGCGCGCCAGCGCGGCCACTGGGACGGCACCAAGGGCCTCATCGACAAGGGTCGCGACTGGATCATCAACGAGATGAAGACGTCGGGCCTGCGCGGGCGCGGCGGCGCCGGCTTCCCGACCGGACTCAAGTGGTCGTTCATGCCGAAGGAGTCGGACGGGCGTCCGGCCTATCTCGTCGTCAATGCGGACGAGTCGGAGCCGGGCACCTGCAAGGACCGCGAGATCCTGCGCCATGACCCGCACACCCTGGTCGAGGGCTGTCTGATCGCCGGCTACGCGATGGGCGCCATCGCCGCCTATATCTATGTGCGCGGCGAGTTCATCCGCGAGCGCGAGCGCCTGCAGGCGGCGATCGACCAGGCCTATGAGGCCGGGCTGATCGGCAAGAACAACAAGAACGGCTACGACTTCGACATCTATGTCCATCACGGCGCCGGCGCCTATATCTGCGGCGAGGAAACCGCGCTGCTGGAGAGCCTGGAGGGCAAGAAGGGCCAGCCGCGGCTGAAGCCGCCGTTCCCGGCCAATGTCGGCCTCTACGGCTGCCCGACGACGGTGAACAATGTCGAGTCGATCGCCGTTGCCCCGACGATCCTGCGCCGGGGTGCCGCCTGGTTCGCCGGGCTCGGCAAGCCGAACAATGCCGGCACCAAGCTGTTCTGCGTCTCCGGCCACGTCAACCGTCCCTGCACGGTCGAGGAGGAGATGGGCATTCCCTTCCGCGAGCTGATCGAGCGCCATTGCGGCGGCATTCGCGGCGGCTGGGACAACCTGCTCGCAGTGATCCCCGGCGGCTCGTCGGTGCCTTGCGTGACGGCCGAGAACATCATCGACTGTCCGATGGACTTCGACAGCCTGCGCGGGCTCGGTTCGGGCCTCGGCACGGCGGCGGTGATCGTGATGGACCGCTCCACCGACATCATCAAGGCGATTGCCCGGCTCTCCTATTTCTACAAGCACGAGAGCTGCGGCCAGTGCACCCCGTGCCGCGAGGGCACGGGCTGGATGTGGCGGGTGATGGAGCGGATGGTGGCGGGCAACGCCTCCAAGGAAGAGATCGACATGCTCTTCGACGTCACCAAGCAGGTGGAAGGCCATACGATCTGTGCCCTCGGCGATGCGGCCGCCTGGCCGATCCAGGGATTGATCAAGAACTTCCGCCCGGTGATCGAAGAGCGCATCGACCAGTATGTGGCCAAGAGCCGCAAGCCGGCGCAGTCGCTGGCGGCGGCACAGTAAGGCGGCCGTAGAGATGGCCGCGGAAAACAGAACGACACGTTCGCGCGCATCAAGGGCGCTGCGGGCAAGCCGCGAGGGCAGCAAGGCATGAACAAGACGATCTTTGTCGACGGCAAGGAGATCGAGGTTCCGCAGGACTACACGCTGCTGCAGGCTTGCGAGGCGGCGGGTGCCGAGGTGCCGCGCTTCTGTTTCCACGACCGGCTGTCGATCGCCGGCAACTGTCGCATGTGCCTGGTCGAGGTGAAGGGCGGGCCGCCGAAGCCGGTCGCCTCCTGCGCCATGAACGTGCGCGACCTGCGCCCGGGCCCGAACGGCGAGCCGCCGGAGGTCTTCACCAAGACCCCGATGGTCAAGAAGGCCCGCGAGGGCGTGATGGAGTTCCTGCTGATCAACCATCCGCTCGACTGCCCGATCTGCGATCAGGGCGGCGAGTGCGACCTGCAGGACCAGGCGATGGCCTATGGCGTCGATTCCTCGCGCTATGCGGAGAACAAGCGCGCCGTCGAGGACAAGTATATCGGCCCGCTGGTGAAGACGATCATGACGCGCTGCATCCATTGCACGCGCTGCGTCCGCTTCACCACGGAGGTCTGCGGCGTCGCCGATCTCGGCCTGATCGGCCGGGGCGAGGACGCGGAGATCACCTCCTACCTGGAACAGGCGCTGTCCTCGGAGATGCAGGGCAACGTCGTTGACCTGTGCCCGGTCGGCGCGCTGACCCACAAGCCCTATGCCTTCCAGGCCCGGCCCTGGGAGCTGAAGAAGACCGAGAGCATCGACGTGATGGACGCGGTCGGCTCGGCGATCCGCGTCGACACCCGCGGCCGCGAGGTCATGCGCGTGCTGCCGCGTCTCAACGAGGCGGTCAACGAGGAGTGGATCTCCGACAAGACCCGCTACATCTGGGACGGGCTGAAGACCCAGCGCCTCGACCGCCCCTATGTGCGCGTCGACGGCCGGCTGCGGCCGGCAAGCTGGGGCGAGGCCTTCGCGGCCATCTCCGCCAAGGTCAAGGCGTCGAGCCCGGACAAGCTTGCGGCGATCGCCGGGGATCTCGCCAGCGTCGAGGAAATGTTCGCGCTGAAGAGCCTGATGAGCGCGCTCGGCTCGGCCAATCTCGACTGCCGCCAGGACGGCGCGGCGCTGGATCCGGCGCTCGGCCGGTCCTCCTACCTGTTCAACGCGACGATCGAGGGCATCGAGGACGCGGACGCGGTGCTGATCATCGGCTCCAACCCGCGGCTCGAGGCGCCGGTGCTGAATTCGCGCATCCGCAAGCGCATGCGCATGGGCCCGCTGCCCGTCGGCGTCATCGGCCAGCCGGCCGACCTGACCTATCCGGCGACCTATCTGGGCGCCGGCGCCGAGACGCTGGTGGATCTGGCGGCCGGCAAGCACGGCTTTGCCAAGGTTCTCAAGGACGCCGAACGTCCGCTGATCATCGTCGGCCAGGGCGCGCTGTCGCGCGCCGATGGCGCTGCCGTGCTGTCGGCGGCGGCCGCGCTGGCGCAGTCGGTCGGCGCGGTCGGGCCCGACTGGAACGGCTTCTCGGTTCTGCACACGGCGGCGGCGCGCGTCGGCGGCCTCGACATCGGCTTCGTGCCGGGCGAGGGCGGCAAGGGCACGGCGGCGATCCAGCAGGCGGCCGGCGAGGGCGCGATGGACGTCGTGGTCCTGCTCGGCGCCGACGAGATGGATATGGGCGCCTTTGGCGGGGCCTTCGTCGTCTATATCGGCACCCATGGCGACCGCGGCGCGCATCGCGCCGACGTGATCCTGCCGGGGGCGGCCTATACCGAGAAGTCGGGCACCTTCGTCAACACGGAAGGGCGCGTGCAGCTCGGCGAGCGTGCCGCCTTCCCGCCGGGCGAGGCGCGCGAGGACTGGGCGATCCTGCGGGCGCTGTCGGCCCAGCTTGGCGCGGCGCTGCCGTTCGATTCGCTCGAGGAACTGCGCAAGGCGCTCTATGCGGCGCATCCGCTGATGGCCGGCATCGACGCCATCGACAGCGATGGCGGCGAGGGCACCGCGAAGGCGGCCGCGCTCGGCGGCAAGATGACCGGCGAGGCGTTCCAGCCGGCGGTCACCGACTTCTACCTTACCAATCCGATCGCGCGGGCCTCCGCGACGATGGCCGAGTGTTCGGCCCTCGCCAAGGCACGCGCGGCAGAGGCCGCGGAGTAAACGGGGGCAATGATGGCGGACTTCTGGGCGGATTACCTCTTCCCGCTGATCATCATGGTGGCACAGAGCCTGCTGCTCTTGGTCGCGCTGCTGCTGATCGTGGCCTATATCCTGTATGCCGACCGCAAGATCTGGGCGGCGGTGCAGATCCGGCGCGGCCCGAACGTGGTCGGCCCCTGGGGCCTGCTGCAGTCCTTCGCCGACCTTTTGAAATTCGTGCTGAAGGAGCCGGTGATCCCGGCCGGCGCCAACAAGGGCCTGTTCCTGCTGGCGCCGCTGGTCACGGTGACGCTGGCGCTGACCGCCTGGGCGGTGGTGCCGGTCGCTGAAGGCTGGGTGATCGCCGACATCAATGTCGGCATCCTGTTCATCCTCGCGATCTCCTCGCTCGGCGTCTACGGCATCATCATCGGCGGCTGGGCCTCGAACTCGAAATATCCGTTCCTGTCGGCGCTGCGCTCGGCGGCGCAGATGGTCTCCTACGAGGTGTCGATCGGCTTCGTCATCGTGACGGTGCTCCTGTGCGTCGGCTCGCTGAACCTTTCGGACATCGTCCGGGCGCAGGAAACCGGCCTTGCCAGCGCGCTCGGCGTGCCGTGGCTGGCCTTCCTGAACTGGTACTGGCTGCCGCTGTTCCCGATGTTCGTGATCTTCTTCATCTCGGCGCTGGCGGAGACCAACCGGCCGCCGTTCGACCTTGCCGAGGCCGAGTCCGAGCTGGTCGCCGGCTTCATGGTCGAGTACGGCTCCACGCCCTACATGATGTTCATGCTCGGCGAGTATGTGTCGATCGCGCTGATGTGCGCGCTGACGACCATCCTGTTCATGGGCGGCTGGCTGCCGCCGCTGGACTTCGCGCCGTTCACCTGGGTGCCGGGCTTCGTCTGGTTCCTGCTGAAGTCGCTGCTGGTGTTCTTCATGTTCGCGATGGTCAAGGCGATGGTCCCGCGCTACCGCTACGACCAGTTGATGCGCCTTGGCTGGAAGGTGTTCCTGCCGCTGTCGCTGGCCATGGTGTTCATCGTCGCGGCGGTGCTGATGGCGATGGGCTGGGCGCCGACCGGCGCGTAAGCGCCGGCCACGGCCTAGGTAGGGGGAGGGCGGGATGTCGGTCTCGATTGCCGGACTGATCGGTGCCGCCATCGGCCTCTATGTGGGCTGGATCGACTACAAGATCGTTGTCGGCGTGTTGCGGGCGGCGGCGGAGCGACAGAAGCGGCAGCAGGGCGGGCGCGACAGCCTGCTCGGCCGCTACATGGGCCAGATCCAGATCCTGGTGATGGCCTTCTCGCTGGTCGGGTTTCCGGTGGTCGGATACCTCGCCGGCAGCGCGCTCGCCGGATAGGCGGGCGAAAGTTTCGAGCCGGCGGCCGATGGGCGGCATGCCGGCACAGTTCAAGGATTTGGCCGCTCGCGGTCCGCGCCTTTGCGAAAGGCTCGCGGGACCGATGCGGGGCCAGAGGAAAACGTAACCACGGGGCTCGACGCCATGGCACTGCAACAGGCGGCAAAATCGCTTCTGCTGAAGGAGTTCGTCTCGGCCTTCTTCCTGGCGATGCGCTACTTCTTCAAGCCGAAGCCGACGATCAACTACCCGTTCGAGAAGGGGCCGGTGAGCCCGCGCTTCCGCGGCGAGCACGCGCTGCGCCGCTATCCGAACGGCGAGGAGCGCTGCATCGCCTGCAAGCTGTGCGAGGCGATCTGCCCGGCGCAGGCGATCACCATCGAGGCCGGCCCGCGCCGCAACGACGGCACGCGGCGCACGACCCGTTACGATATCGACATGGTCAAGTGCATCTATTGCGGCTTCTGCCAGGAGGCCTGTCCGGTGGATGCCATCGTCGAGGGACCGAACTTCGAGTTCGCCACCGAGACGCGCGAGGAACTCTACTACGACAAGGACAAGCTGCTGGCGAACGGCGACCGTTGGGAGCGGGAGATCGCCAGCAACATCGCGATGGACGCGCCTTATCGCTGAGGCGCGGGGAGTGGACGGCGCGCGGCCCGTGGTCTAAGACGAGGCCGACCCGCGCCGGACACGCCATTCAACTGGAGCCGCGAAGCGGCTGCGACTTAAACGGGGACGACGGGGGCACACCGCGACATGGTCCTGCAAGCCATCTTCTTCTATCTCTTCGCCACGGTTGCCGTGGCGTCGGCCTTCATGGTCATCGCCTCGCGCAATCCGGTCCACTCCGTCCTGTTCCTGATTCTCGCCTTCTTCAACGCCGCCGGCCTGTTCATCCTGCTCGGGGCCGAGTTCCTGGCGATGCTGCTGATCGTCGTCTATGTCGGCGCGGTGATGGTGCTGTTCCTGTTCGTGGTGATGATGCTCGACGTCGATTTCGTCGAGATGCGCCAGGGCTTCCTGCAATACATGCCGGTGGGCGGGCTGATCGGGCTGATCCTGCTGGCCGAGCTGCTGTTCGTGCTCGGCGCCTGGGTGATCTCGCCGGAGATCGCCGGCACCGCGGCGGCGCCCGCGCCGCTGCCCGCCGACATGTCGAACATCCGCGCCCTCGGCGAGCTGATCTACACCCGCTACATCCTGTTCTTCCAGACGGCCGGCCTGATCCTGCTGGTGGCGATGATCGGCGCCATCGTGCTGACGCTGCACCACAGGAAGGGCGTCAAGCGGCAGGACATCTCGGCGCAGGTCGGCCGCACGCGCGAGGCGTCGGTCGAGGTGCGCAAGGTCGAAACCGGCAAGGGGATCTGAGGATCCCGCCACTCGCATTCACGGTGCGCGCCCGCCCGGGCCGCGCGCCGAAGGTCTCACTCGGGGGAGCATCACGAGGCGCCCATGGAAATCGGTCTGTCACACTATCTGGCGGTCGCCGCGATTCTGTTCACCATCGGAATCTTCGGCATCTTCCTGAACCGCAAGAACGTGATCGTCATCCTGATGTCGGTGGAGCTCCTGCTGCTCTCCGTCAACATCAACCTGGTCGCCTTCTCGGCGTTCCTCGGCGATCTGGTCGGGCAGGTCTTCGCGCTGCTGGTGCTGACCGTCGCCGCCGCCGAGGCGGCCATCGGCCTTGCGATCCTGGTGGTGTTCTACCGCAACCGCGGCTCGATCGCGGTTGAAGACGTCAACATGATGAAGGGGTAAGGGCAGGATGTACCAGCTTATCGTCTTTCTGCCCCTGATCGGCTTCCTGATCGCCGGCCTGTTCGGCCGGATGATCGGCGCCAAGGCGAGCGAATACATCACCTCCGGCCTGCTGATCGTCGCGGCGATCCTGTCGTGGATCGGCTTCATCTCCATCGGCTACGGCGACACCGCCGTGGTCAAGGAACCGGTGATGCGCTGGATGACCTCCGGCGCGCTGGACGTGGAGTGGACGATCCGCGTCGACACCCTGACCGCCGTCATGCTGGTGGTGGTCAACACGGTGTCGGCGCTCGTGCATGTCTACTCCATCGGCTACATGCACCACGATCCGCACCGGCCGCGCTTCTTCGCCTATCTGTCGCTGTTCACCTTCGCGATGCTGACGCTGGTGACCTCCGACAACCTGCTGCAGATGTTCTTCGGCTGGGAGGGCGTCGGCCTTGCCTCCTATCTGCTGATCGGCTTCTGGTACCAGAAGCCCTCGGCGAACGCGGCGGCGATGAAGGCCTTCATCGTCAACCGCGTCGGCGACTTCGGCTTCATCCTCGGCATCTTCGGCATCTTCGTCCTGTTCAATTCCACCGATTACGACGCGATCTTCGCCAATGCCCAGGGCTTCGCCGCCGGCGAGCCGCAGGTGGTGCTGAGCTTCCTCGGCTATCAGCTCACCCAGGACACGGCGCTGACCGTCACCTGCCTGCTGCTGTTCATGGGCGCCATGGGCAAGTCGGCGCAGTTCCTGCTGCACACCTGGCTGCCGGACGCGATGGAGGGCCCGACGCCGGTCTCCGCGCTGATCCACGCCGCCACCATGGTGACGGCGGGCGTGTTCATGGTGGCGCGCCTGTCGCCGGTGTTCGAACTGTCGCACACCGCGCTGACCGTCGTGACCTTCTTCGGCGCGACGACGGCGTTCTTCGCGGCGACCGTCGGCCTCGTCCAGAACGACATCAAGCGGGTGATCGCCTATTCGACCTGCTCGCAGCTCGGCTATATGTTCGTCGCGCTCGGCGTCGGGGCCTATTCGATCGCGATCTTCCACCTGTTCACGCATGCCTTCTTCAAGGCGCTGCTGTTCCTCGGCGCCGGCTCGGTGATCCATGCCGTGTCGAACGAGCAGGACATGCGCAAGATGGGCGGCCTCGCCAAGCACATCCCGCTGACCTACTGGATGATGGTGATCGGCACGCTGGCGCTGACCGGCTTCCCGCTGACCGCCGGCTTCTTCTCCAAGGACGGCGTCATCGAGGCGGCCTATGTCGGCCACAACGCCTTCGCCCAGTACGGCTTCTGGCTGACGGTCGTGGCGGCGGGCCTGACCTCGTTCTACTCCTGGCGCCTGGCCTTCATGACCTTCCACGGCAAGCCGCGCGCCTCCGTCGACGTGATGAAGCATGTGCACGAGAGCCCGCTGGTGATGACCGTGCCCCTGATGATCCTCGCGGTCGGCGCGGTGTTCGCGGGCCTTGTCTTCGCCGGCGTGTTCATGGGCGATGGCTACGAGGGCTTCTGGAAGGGGGCGCTGTTCACGTCCGAGGAGAACCACATCCTGCACGACATCCACGAGGTGCCGCTGTGGGTGAAGGCTTCGCCCTTCGTGATGATGGTCGGCGGGTTCGCCGTCGCCTGGCTGTTCTACATCCGCTCGCCGGAGATCCCGCGGCGGCTCGCCGAGCGTCACGACGGCCTGTACCGCTTCCTCTTGAACAAGTGGTACTTCGACGAGCTCTATGACGTGATCTTCGTCCGGCCCGCCATGTGGCTCGGTCGCCAGCTCTGGAAGAAGGGCGACGAGGCGACGATCGACCGGCTCGGGCCGGACGGCATCGCTGCCCGGGTCCAGGATGTCAGTTCCTGGGCCGTGCGCCTGCAGACCGGGTATCTCTATCACTACGCATTCGCCATGCTGATCGGCGTCGCCGCGCTGATCACCTGGTCCATGTTCTCCGTCGGGGGCGCTCACTGATGAGCAACTGGCCGCTTCTTTCGATCACGACCTTCCTTCCGCTGGTCGGCGTCTTCTTCATCCTGCTGGTCCGCGGCGAGGACGTGGGGGCGAAGGAGAACATGCGCCGCGTGGCGCTGATCACCACCGTGTTCACCTTCATCGTGTCGCTGTTCATCTGGGGCGGCTTCGACAAGGGCAATCCGGGCTTCCAGTTCCAGGAGAGCGGCGAGTGGCTCGGCGGCAGCATCGGCTACCGCATGGGCGTCGACGGCATTTCCATGCTGTTCGTCATCCTCACCACCTTCCTGATGCCCTTCTGCATCCTGGCGAGCTGGCAGAGCGTGCAGTTGCGCGTGAAGGAATACATGGTCGCCTTCCTGGTGCTGGAAACGCTGATGATCGGCGTGTTCTGCGCGCTGGACCTGGTGATGTTCTATGTGTTCTTCGAGGCCAGCCTGATCCCGATGTTCCTGATCATCGGCGTGTGGGGCGGCAAGCGGCGCGTCTATGCCAGCTACAAGTTCTTCCTCTACACGCTGCTCGGCTCGGTGCTGATGCTGATCGCGCTGATGGCGATGTACTGGGATGCCGGCACCACCGATATCCCGACGCTGATGGCGCACGGCTTCCCCGGAAGCATGCAGACCTGGCTGTGGCTGGCCTTCTTCGCCTCCTTCGCGGTGAAGATGCCGATGTGGCCGGTGCACACCTGGCTGCCGGATGCGCATGTGGAGGCGCCGACGGCCGGCTCGGTCATCCTGGCGGCGATCCTGCTGAAGATGGGCGGCTACGGCTTCCTGCGGTTCTCGCTGCCGATGTTCCCGCTGGCGAGCGAGATGTTCGCGCCGCTGGTGTTCACGCTGTCCGTCGTGGCGATCGTCTACACCTCGCTGGTGGCGCTCGCCCAGGAGGACATCAAGAAGCTGATCGCCTATTCCTCGGTGGCGCACATGGGCTATGTCACCATGGGCATCTTCACCATGACCGAGCAGGGCGTGCAGGGCGCGCTGTTCCAGATGCTGTCGCACGGCATCGTCTCCGGCGCGCTGTTCCTGTGCGTCGGCGTCATCTATGACCGCATGCACACCCGCGACATCTCCGCCTATGGCGGCCTGGTCAACCGGATGCCGTTCTACGCGGTGGCCTTCCTGATCTTCACCATGGCCAATGTCGGCCTGCCGGGCACCAGCGGCTTCGTCGGCGAGTTCCTGACGCTGATGGGCGCGTTCCAGGTCAACACCTGGGTGGCGCTGCTGGCGACCTCCGGCGTCATCCTGTCGGCCGCCTATGCGCTCTACCTCTACCGGCGCGTGGTGTTCGGCGCGCTCGACAAGGAGAGCCTGAAGTCGATCACCGACCTGACGTTGCGCGAGAAGGTGATCCTGGTTCCGATGATCATCCTGACCATCCTGTTCGGCTTCTATCCCTCGCCGATCCTGGATGCCACGGCCGCCTCGGTGGGGGCGCTCGTGACGAAATACCACGCCGCGATCGAGGCGGCCCACTCGACCGCCATGCTGGTGCAGTAAGGTCCCGAGGACGAAAGACGCCATGACCGCCTATTCCCAACTCCCGGATCTGTCGCCCGCGCTGCCGGAGCTGTTCCTCGCCGCAGGTGCGCTGGCGCTCTTGATGATCGGCGTGTTCGGTGGCCGCAGGATCACGCCTTACGTGACCGCGCTGTCGGTGGCGCTGCTGGCGGTGGCGGCGCTGCCGCTGCTGCTGCCCGCGCAGTTCGGCATCACCGCGACGACCACCTTCCACGGCGCCTTCGTGCTGGACGGCTTCGCCCGCTATCTCAAGCTGCTGACGCTGGTCGGCTCGGGCTTCGCCATCGCCATGTCGGTGGCCTTCGCCCGCAACGAGAATTTCGAGCGCTTCGAGTATCCGGTGCTGATCGTGCTGTCGACGCTCGGCATGATGCTGATGCTGTCGGCCAACGACCTGATCACGCTCTATCTCGGCCTCGAACTGTCGTCGCTGGCGCTCTATGTGATCGCCGCCTTCAACCGCGACAGCGTCCGCTCCACCGAGGCGGGCCTGAAATATTTCGTCCTCGGCTCGGTCTCCTCCGGCATGCTGCTCTACGGCATGTCGCTGGTCTACGGCTTCACCGGCCAGACCGGCTTTGCCGCCATCGCCGCGGCCATCGCAGCGCAGGGCGGCTCCTCGCTCGGCCTGATCTTCGGCCTCGTCTTCATCCTGGCCGGCCTTGCCTTCAAGATCTCGGCGGTGCCGTTCCACATGTGGACGCCGGACGTCTACGAGGGCGCGCCGACGCCGGTCACCGCCTTCTTCGCGGCGGCGCCGAAGATCGCCGCCATGGGCCTCCTGACCCGCGTCGTCATCGAGGCGTTCGAGCCGGTGACCCGCGACTGGCAGCAGATCGTCGTCTTCATCTCCATCGCCTCGATGGCGCTCGGCGCCTTCGCCGCGATCGGCCAGAAGAATATCAAGCGGCTGATGGCCTATTCCTCGATCAGCCATATGGGCTTCGCGCTGGTCGGCCTTGCCGCCGGATCGCGGGCCGGCGTCGAGGGTGTCATGATCTACATGACCGCCTATCTGGTGATGACGCTCGGCGCCTTCGCCTGCATCCTGTCGATGCGGCGCAAGGAGGGCATGGTCGAGGAGATTTCCGACCTTGCCGGCCTGTCGCGCACCAACCTGCCGATGGCGGTGCTGCTCGGCATCCTGATGTTCTCGCTGGCCGGCATTCCGCCGTTCATCGGCTTCTTCGCCAAGTTCTACGTGTTCCTGGCGGCGGTCGAGGCGGGGCTCTATCCGCTGGCGGTGATCGGTGTTCTCGCCTCGGTGGTGGGTGCCTATTACTACCTGCGCATCTTCAAGGTGATGTTCTTCGACGAGCCGGCGCGCCAGTTCCTGCCGATGCCGGTGGAGCTGAAGTTCACCCTCGGCCTGTCGACCGCCTTCGTGGTGCTGTTCATCGTCTTTGCCGGACCGGTGGTGGAGATGGTCGGCGCGGCGGCGGGGACGCTGTTCTGAGCATGCTCGCCTTCGACGGCCGGGTTCGCGAGGTTGCCGGCGTCGCGGGATACCGCGTTGCCGCCCATGCGGAGCTTGGGTCGACCAACAGCGCGGCCCTGGCCGCGGCAGGCGAGGGCGATCCGGGAAACCTCTGGGTCCTTGCCGGCCGCCAGACCTCGGGCCGGGGCCGGCGGGCGCGGCCCTGGGTGTCCGAGCCGGGCAATCTCTATGCCTCGCTGCTGACCATCGATCCGATGCCGGCGGAGCGCATCGGCCAGTTTCCGCTGGTCGCAGCGCTGGCGCTTGCCGACGCGGTCGACGCGATGACCGGCTCCTATGGGCTGGTCCGGCTGAAGTGGCCGAACGACCTTTTGGTGGACGGGGCCAAGATCTCCGGCATCCTGCTTGAGGCGACACTGCTTGCGGACGGGCGGCGTGCGGTGGTATGCGGCTTCGGGCTCAACCTTGCGCATCATCCGGAGCTGCCGGACTACAAGGCGGCGAACCTTGCCGGGCTCGGCTTTCCGGTCCGCCTCGAGCGGGCCTTCGCCGCGCTCGCGGCGAGCGTCGAGCGCTACATGATGCGCTGGCGCGAGGAGCCGTTCTCGCTGTGCCTCGACGACTGGCGCCGCCGGGCTGTCGGCATCGGCGCGCCGATCCGGGTGCGGCTGGAGGACCGGGAGCTCAACGGGATTTTCGCCGGGCTCGACCCGGACGGGCGGCTGGTGCTGGAAGCCGGCGACACGAGGCAGACGATCGCCGCCGGCGACGTCTTCTTCGATGGCGCGGCGCTTCGCACCTCCGCCGCCGGCAGAACGGCCGGCTGACGACGAGATTGCAGGCGGGCCTGTCGCGGAAGCCCTGCCGGTGAACTGTCCCGCGAGACCAGGCTGTCCGCATCCGGCGGATGGTCCATATCGGCATTTTGGAAGACCGGCGGCAGGCGCGGATCCGCAAGGATGACGGCTGCCTGTCCGGTCTGGACAGGAGTATGGAATGGCGGCCAAAAAGGCGGCAGACCCCAACGAACTCGTTTTTGTCGCGCTCGGCGGTCTCGGCGAGATCGGCATGAACATGGCGCTTTACGGCTTCGGGCCGGCCCATGATCGCCGCTGGCTGATGGTCGACTGCGGCGTCACCTTTGCCGGGCCGGACCTTCCCGGCGTCGACATCGTCGTGCCGGACATCCGCTTCATCGAGGAAGAGCTCGACCGGCTCGACGGCATCGTCATCACCCACGCGCATGAGGACCATTACGGCGCCATCGTGCATCTGTGGCCGCGGCTGAAGGCGCCGCTCTACATGACCGCCTTCACGGCGGCTCTGCTGGAGGCGAAGGCGGCAAGCGAGCCGGGCGCCGGCAAGATCCCGGTGACGGTGGTGGAGCAGGGCGCGCGGGTGGAGATCGGCCCGTTCGAGGTCGAGTTCGTCGCCATGTCGCACTCGATCCCTGAGCCCTGCGCGCTGGCGATCCGCAGCCCGGCCGGCACGGTGCTGCATTCGGGCGACTGGAAGATCGACCCGACACCGGGCATCGGCAAGCCGATCGATACCGAGCGGCTCGCCGAGATCGGCCGCGAGGGCGTCGTCGCACTGATCTGCGACAGCACCAATGCGCCGCGCGAGGGATCGAGCCCGAGCGAGGCGGATGTCGCCAAGGACCTCGCCAGGGTGATCCGCAAGGCCAAGCGCCGCGTCGCGGTGACCACCTTTGCCTCGAACGTCGCGCGCATCCGCTCGGTGGCACTCGCCGCGAAGGCGGCCGAGCGGGACGTCGTCGTGATGGGCCGCTCGATGCATAGGACCATCGAGGTCTCGCGCGAACTCGGCTATCTCGACGACCTGCCAGCCTTTCTCTCGGAAGATGCCTATGGCTACCTGCCGCCGGAGCGGGTGGTGCTGCTGCTGACCGGCAGCCAGGGCGAGGAGCGGGCAGCGCTTGCCCGCATCGCCGCCGGCGACCATCGCAACGTGGCGCTGTCGAAGGGCGACACGGTGATCTTCTCCTCGCGCACGATCCCCGGCAACGAGAAGGCGGTGGGGGCGATCGCCAACCGGCTGGCCGAGGCGGAGGTGGAGATCGTCACCGACCGCGACGCGCTCGTCCATGTGTCCGGCCATCCGCGCCAGGACGAACTGGTCCAGCTCTACGACCTGGTCAAGCCGAAGGCGCTGATTCCCGCCCATGGCGAGGCGGTGCACCTGAAGGCGCACCGGGACCTGGCGTTGCGCCACGGCATCAAGAACACGCTGATCGCCCGCAACGGCGACATTGTCCGGCTGGCGCCGGGCAAGCTGACGGTGGTGGACGAGGTGCCGACCGGCATCACGGTCAAGGACGGGCTGCTCTATGGCGACCCGGAGGAGATGGGCGTCAACGAGCGGCGCAAGCTGTCCTTCGCCGGCGCCGTCACCGTCTGCGTCGTGATCGATGCCAAGGGCACGCTGATCGGCGAGCCGATGGTGTCGCTGTTCGGCCTGCCGGAGACCGACCGCGACGGCGACGACCTTGAGGACATCGTCATCGACGAGGTGATGTCGGCGCTGGACAGCATTCCGAAGAACCGGCGCAAGGACGACGATCTCGTCGCCGAGGCGGCGCGGCGGGCGGCGCGCGCGGCGGTGCGCGACTGCTGGGGCAAGAAGCCGCTGACCGAGGCGCTGGTTCAGCGCGTGTGACCAATTGACGGGTGGCGGGCGCGCCCGCCATGCGTCATGAGTGACGCAGCCGGCCGGTTGGCCGGCGCTCGTCTGTCGTGGAGGGAAGCTGATGATCGGACGCCTGAACCATGTGGCCATCGCCGTGCCGGACCTTGCGGCGGCGACCGCCACCTATCGCGACACGCTGGGCGCGCGGGTGTCGCAGCCGCAGGCCGAGCCGGACCACGGCGTGACGGTGGTGTTCATCGAACTGCCCAACACCAAGATCGAGCTGCTGGCAGCGCTCGGCGACAACTCGCCGATTAATGCCTTCCTGGAGCGCAACCCCTCCGGCGGCATCCATCATGTCTGCTACGAGGTGGAGGACATTCTCGCCGCCCGCGACCGGCTGGTGGAAAAGGGGGCGCGGGTGCTCGGCACGGGCGAGCCGAAGATCGGCGCCCATGGCAAGCCGGTGCTGTTCCTGCATCCGAAGGATTTCAATGGTACGCTGGTGGAGCTGGAGCAGGTCTGACGACCGGCCGGCGCCGCGACGGCAACAGATCTTCGAAAAGGCAAGACGGTGTCTCTGGTATCCTCGCTCGCGATCTATTTCGTCATCTGGTGGATCATCCTCTTCGCGATCCTGCCGATCGGCGTGGTGACGCAGGAGGAGGCCGGAGAGGTGTCGCCGGGCACCGTGTCCAGCGCTCCGATGCGGCCGCAGCTTCTGCGCAAGGCCTTGATCACCACCGCCGTGGCGGCGGTGGTCTTCGCCGCCTTCTACTGGCTGAAGGTCTATTCCGGCATGACGCTGGACGATCTTCCGTTCAAGCCGCCAAGCAGCCGGTGACGGCGGCGCGGGCGCTGGCGCGGCAGGCGGCCATCCCGGCCATAGGGCCGGCGGCTCTTCAGCGCGATGGCGACGACGAGTTCGCGTTCGCAGTCCGGAATCAGCAGGGCCTTCTGCTCGCGGGTCAGGCGGGCGAGGTCGCGGTTGCCGAATCTGCGCGCGGCCAGTCCCTTGGCGAGCCGGATCTGGTCGTGGCGCCCCAGCTTCAACAGCAACTGGTCGAAACGCCAGTCGATCGACCAGCCCGACTGCGCGGGCGTCTTGTCGTGCGGATCCCCAAACAGCATTGACGCGCTCCCTCGGGGCGGCGACTCCAGGGGTAAGGCGAAACCGGTCCGCGAACCGGCTGCCTTTCCGCGCCCTGACTGCCTGCGCCCTGACTGTCGGGGCCCTGACTGTCGAGGCTCTCAGTTCGAGCCCTGTTCTTGCCCTCGAATATCGATGTTCGACGGCCGATACCGCGGGGGTGTTGCGGAGATCGGTGCGCCGGCTTGTCTATTTTCTATCTTCGGTTGCAGGGCGTGATCGCATCGTTATGACGCGGGGGACGAGGAAGGCGGACTGCGGCGCGCGTGCGGCTTGTCAGGCGCGCCGGACCCCGGTAAGGAACCGCATGAGGAGTTCCGGGCTCGGCGATACGGGCGTTGAGGCCGCTGGCGTGCCGCAAGCGGGCCGGCCCGACAATGCGAAGAGGCGTGCAATGGGCGATTACGAGCAGGTCCGCACCCATATGGTGGACAACCAGCTACGGACCAACGACGTCACCGACCTGCGGGTTCTTGACGCCATGGAGAGCGTGCCGCGCGAACGCTTCGTGCCGGCCTCCCGGCGCTGCATCGCCTATAGCGACCAGGACGTCCTCGTTGCCGGCGAGGGGAGCGCAAGCCGCTACCTGATGAAGCCGCATGTCTTCGGCAAGCTGGTGCAGCTCGCCGCCGTCCAGCCTGGCGAAGTCGTGTTGTGCGTCGGCTGCGGCACCGGCTACAGCGTCGCGGTCTTCGCGCAACTGGCGGGCTCCGTGGTCGGCCTCGAATCGGACGGCGCGGTCGCGGCGGCCGCGTCCGAACTGCTGGTCGAACTCGGGATCGAGAACGCCGCGGTGATCGAGGGCGACCTCGTCAAGGGCGGCGCTTCCGAGGGGCCCTATGACGTGATCTTCGTCGACGGCGCCATCGAGGTGCTGCCGGAGGCGCTGACGGCGCAGCTCAAGGATGGCGGCCGGCTGGTGGCGGTGCGCGGCCTTGGCGGCGCGGGCCAGGCCGAGCTCCATGTCCGCTCCGGCGATGCGGTTTCCGGGCGCTTCGCCTTCAATGCCTCGGCCCGGCTGCTGCCCGGCTTCGCGCGGGAGAAGACTTTCGTGTTCTGACGGGGTTCTACCGACCTTCGCGAGCAGTCTGAGGCCGCGCCGGACGGATGTCCGCGCGGCCTTTTCGTTTGCAGCTTTCCCTTGCCGCCTTTTCCCTTGCCGCCTTTTCCCTTGCCCCCTTTTCCCTTGCCCCTGCGTGATTTTCCGGCACATGTGTTGCCAAGAGGTCGCATTCGGCCGCGAATGCGCCTTTCGTTACTTTTCGGCGGTTGTGTCGCGCCGGACTGGAGATAACAGTACACATCCGACTGACGACTGGCGCGAAAGGTCAGATGATCGGTCTGCCTTGGCTCGCCTGCTGCGGGAGGGGCTGACGGGTGCAGGACCGGAAGCGACGGCGGCACGACGGCCGACGACAGAAACGGCAATAAAAACAAGAACAACAACAGAAGATGACTGAGGCCGGAACACCAGCGGCCGCAACGAACGGGGATCGATAAGCGACGCAGGCCCATGGGGCCGGAACGTCGCGGATCCCGACAGGCAGAGGCATATGGGCCGCGAGCAGGGATCGCGGAACCGGCGTCAAACAGAAGTCGGCCGTCGGCACTGGTGCCGGTGCGGCCGCTCCGGAGTTGTACAGGGGTGTTCAAGGTGAAGCGGACGGGTTCATGGCTCTTCGCGGCCGCGCTTGCGGCGGCAGTCGCTGGCGTTCCCGCGACGGCGCAGGCGCAGTCGATCGACCAGGCGCTGGCGCAGGCTTATTCCGACAATCCGACACTGAACGCGGCGCGGGCGGCGCTGCGTTCGGTCAATGAGTCGGTGCCGCAGGCACTGTCCGGTTGGCGGCCGCAGATCTTCGGCCGGATCGACGTCGGCTCGCAATATTCCCACACCGATCCGGGCGGCTCGCGCTACAGGAACACCGCATCGGCCGGCATATCGCTGTCGCAGGCGCTGTTTCGCGGCTTCCGCACGGTGAATTCGGTTCGCCAGGCCGAGGCCGTGGTGCGGGCCGAGCGCGAGAGCCTGCGGGCGACCGAGCAGGCGGTGCTGCTGGATGCGGCCACCGCCTATATGGATGTGATCAGCACCACCGCCATCGTCTCGCTGCGGCGCAGCAGCCTTGCCTTCCTGTCCGAACAGGTGCGCGCGGCGCAGGATCGCTTCGAAGTGGGCGAGGGCACCCGCACCGACGTGTCGCAGGCCCGCGCCCGCTATTCGGAGGCGCAGTCCGACCTCAACCTGGCGCTGGCCAATGTCAACAGCGCCCGCGCCATCTATCGCCAGGTGGTCGGCTCCGACCCCAAGTCGCTGTCCGCCCGCACCTCGATCTATGGCCGCCTGCCGCGCACGCTCGACGAGGGGCTGAAACTCAGCGACAGCAATCACCCTTCGATTCTCGCGGCGCAGCATCTGGTCGATGCCGGCACCTTCGGCGTCAAGACCATCGAGGGCGAGTTGCTGCCGACGGTGACGGTCGAGGCCGACCTGCAGCGGCAGTGGCGTCCGCCGTCCTCGCCGACGACCGATACGGTCGACAGCGCCAGCATCTTCGGCCGGGTGTCGATCCCGCTCTATCAGGGCGGCGCCGTCTCCTCCCGCGTGCGGCAGGCGAAGGAGGATCTCGGCCAGACCCAGATCCAGCTCGATGTCGCCCGCGACCGGATCCGTGCCAATGTGGTCTCGGCCTGGGGCCAGTATCAGGCGGCCCAGGCCTCGATCCAGGCGGGCGAGGACGCGGTGGCGGCCAACCAGCTCGCGCTCGAAGGCGTGATCGAAGAGCAGCGCGTCGGCCAGCGCACGACGCTCGACGTGCTGAACGCGCAGTTCGATCTGGTCAACAGCCGGGTCAGCCTGATCAGCGCGCAGCGCAACCGCACGGTCGCCGCCTATGCGTTGATTTCGTCGATCGGCCGGCTGACCTCCGACCAGATCGGCCTTGGCGTTGCCCGCTATGACGAGACCGCGCATTACAAGAAGGTGCGCAATAGCTGGTACGGGCTGACGACCCCGGACGGCCGCTGACCGGCGTCGGCCGGTCGACCGGATGAGGCGAAACGGGACGCCGCCCTCGCATCGCGGGGGCGGTTTTTCGTGCAAAGCCGGCCGAATCGGGGAATTGTTGGCCCGCACAGGTTCGCAGCGGGGGCCGCGCGGCACGCTCGTCCGTTTCCCCTCGCGGTTTAACAGGTTATAGTTTTTCGTGATCGACTCGGCAGTTCCGTCAAGGGCTGCGAGCCGATCAGGAGTTGCTTGGTCCCGGGGGCCGGGCTCAGCGTTGTCGAGTGCGGGGATCGATATGGCCAACGCCAGTCAAGCTCAAGAACCTTCAATGGAGGAAATCCTGGCGTCCATTCGCCGGATCATTTCCGATGAAGACACACCCGCAGGGGGGAAGGCGGGGGCCGAACCGGAGAATGACATGCCCGCTGCCGGCGAGGAAATGTCCCAGGACGATCTCGACAAACTGTTTGATTCCGCCGGCGACGACGAGGTCGAGGTGGAAATCGAGGCACCTGCCGTCGCCGAGGCCGAGGCTGAGGCCGAGGACGAGGATACGGCCGACGATGTCCTGCAGCTGACCGAGGACCAGGCGGTCGAGGAGGCCGATGCCGACGGTTTCGATCTCGTCGAGGGACTCGCCACCGGCGACGATATCGCCGGCGATGTCGCCTTCGTCGATCAGGCGCCCGAGCCCGAGCCGGCCCCGAGGCCCGCGCCGCGCGCTTCGGCCGAGCCCTCCGGCGAGGATCTTCTGTCGCCGGATGCCAACCAGGCGGTTCAGGCGGCGTTCCACAATCTCGCCGGCACGATCCTGTCCAACAATGCCCGCACGCTGGAAGATCTGGTCAAGGAGATGCTCCGCCCGATGCTGAAGGGCTGGCTGGACGAGAACCTGCCGCCGCTGGTCGAGCGGCTCGTACGCCAGGAAATCGAGCGGGTCTCGCGCGGGCGCTGACGCCTCGCGCTTCTTCCGCTCGATGCGCCGCCCCCCGGGCGGCGTTTTCGTTTGCGCCGCCGGCCCGCCGCCGCGCGAGTGTTGACTTGGCGGCGCGCCAGCGAGTAACCACGCGATCAGTTCACAAATCCCCGGGAAAACCGATGCTCGACAAGACCTATGACGCTGCCACAGTCGAACCCAGGATCGCCAGGACCTGGGACGAGGCGGAGGCCTTCAAGGCGGGGGCCGGCGCCGAGCCGGGCGCGGCGTCCTATTCGATCGTCATCCCGCCGCCCAACGTCACCGGCTCCCTGCATATGGGCCACGCGCTCAACAACACGCTGCAGGACATTCTCATCCGTTTCGAGCGCATGCGCGGGCGCGACGTGCTGTGGCAGCCGGGCATGGACCATGCCGGCATCGCCACGCAGATGGTGGTCGAGCGGCAACTGGCCGAGCGGCAGCAGCCGGGCCGCCGCGACATGGGCCGCGAGGCTTTCGTCGAGCGGGTGTGGGAGTGGAAGGCCGAATCCGGCGGCATGATCATCAACCAGCTCAAGCGGCTGGGCGCCTCCTGCGACTGGTCGCGCGAGCGCTTCACCATGGACGAGGGTCTGTCCCGCGCCGTGCTGGAGGTCTTTGTCGGCCTCTTCCGGGAAGGGCTGATCTACAAGGACAAGCGGCTGGTCAACTGGGACCCGAAGCTGCTCACCGCGATCTCCGACCTTGAGGTCGAGCAGATCGAGATCAAGGGCAATCTCTGGCACTTCCGCTATTCCCTGGACGGCGGCGAGACGTTCCAGGCGCCGGTCGCATGGGACGAGGACGGCAACGCGACCGACTTCGAGACGCGCGACTACATCACCGTCGCCACCACCCGGCCCGAGACGATGCTCGGCGATACGGCGGTCGCGGTGAACCCGGAGGATCCGCGCTACAAGGGCCTGATCGGCAAGCATGTGGTGCTGCCGCTGGTCGGCCGGCGCATCCCCATCGTCGCCGACGATTATGCCGATCCGGATGCGGGCTCGGGCGCGGTCAAGATCACCCCGGCGCATGATTTCAACGACTTCGAGGTCGGCCGCCGGCACGACCTGCCGATGATCTCCGTGCTCGACCGCGAGGCGAAGGTGCGTCTCGCCGAGAATCCGGAGTTCCTGGCGGGCGTTGCCGAGAGCGCGGAGCTCTCCGAGACGATCTCGGCCTATGAGGGCTGCGACCGGTTCGACGTGCGCAAGCGTCTCGTCGCGCGGATGGAGGAGCTCGGCCTGCTCGACCGGGTCGAGCCGCACACCCACATGGTGCCGCATGGCGACCGCGGCGGCGTGCCGATCGAGCCGCTCCTGACCGACCAGTGGTATGTCGATGCCAAGACGCTGGCCCAGCCGGCGATCGCCAGCGTGCGCGAGGGGCGGACCAATTTCGTCCCGCGCAACTGGGACAAGACCTATTACGAGTGGATGGAGAACATCCAGCCCTGGTGCATCTCGCGCCAGCTCTGGTGGGGCCACCGCATCCCGGCCTGGTACGGCCCGGACGGCAAGATCTTCGTCGAGCGCAGCGAGGACGAGGCGCTGGCGGCCGCGCGCGCCCATTATGCCCGCGACGTCGAGATCCTCGAGATGGAGGCCGCGCTCGCCCGCTGGGAGGCCGGCGGGGAGGGCACCGTCGCGCTCTACCGCGACGAGGACGTGCTCGACACCTGGTTCTCCTCGGCGCTGTGGCCGTTCTCGACGCTCGGCTGGCCGGACAAGACGCCGGAGCTCGCCAACTACTACCCGACGAGCGTCCTGATCACCGGCTTCGACATCATCTTCTTCTGGGTCGCCCGGATGATGATGCTCGGCGACCACTACATGAAGACCGAGCCCTTCCACACGGTCTATATCCACGCCCTGGTCCGCGACGAGAAGGGCCAGAAGATGTCGAAGTCGAAGGGCAACGTCATCGACCCGCTGGCGCTGATCGACGAGTACGGCGCCGACGCGCTGCGCTTCACGCTGGCGGCGATGGCGGCGCAGGGGCGCGACATCAAGCTCGCCACCGGGCGCGTTGCCGGCTATCGCAACTTCGTCACCAAGCTGTGGAACGCCGCCCGCTTCGTCGAGATGAACGGCGGCACGCGGCCCGCCGGCTTCGATCCGGCCGGGGTGCGCGAGACCGTCAACCGCTGGATCGTCACCGAGACCGGGCGCTGCATCACCGAGGTCACCGAGGCGCTGGAGGGCTTCCGCTTCAACGAGGCGGCGGGCGCGGCCTATCGCTTCGTCTGGAACACCTATTGCGACTGGTATCTGGAGCTGGCCAAGCCGATCTTCGGCGAGGGCAGCGCGGAGGCGCGGGACGAGGCGCGGGCGACCGCCGCCTGGGTTCTCGACGAGATCCTCAAGGTGCTGCATCCGTTCATGCCGTTCATGACCGAGGAGTTGTGGGCGCGCGCCGTCGAAGGCGAGGGCGAGGCGGGGGCCGCGCGGGCGCGGCTGCTGGTCCACACCCGCTGGCCGGTGTCGCCCGGCGGCGACCAGACGTCGGCGGCCGAGATCAACTGGCTGGTCGACCTCATCACCTCGATCCGCTCGGTGCGGGCGGAGATGAACGTGCCGGCCGGCGCCCGTGTGCCGCTGGTCGTCACCGGCGCCAGCGAGGTGACGCGGCAGCGGCTTGCCACCCACGAGGCGGCGATCCTGCGGCTGGCGCGGGCCGAGAGCGTCACGCTCGCCGATGCGCCGCCGCGCGGCTCCGTGCAGATTGTCAGTGGAGAGGCGGTGTTCTGCCTTCCTCTCGCCGATTTCATCGATCTTGGTGCCGAGGCGGCCCGGCTTGCCAAGGAGGAAGCCAGGCTGGACGGCGAGGTCGCCCGGATCGACAAGAAGCTCGGCAATCCGGCTTTCGTCGCCAAGGCGCCGGAAGAGATCGTCGTCGCGGAACAGGAAAAGCGGGCGGAACTCGTGGAGTTGCGCGACAAGGTGGTCGAGGCGCGCAAGCGGCTGGCCGACCTGTCGCACGCGTGATCGGGCAAGCTGAGCGGGGAACGTGCGGATGAAGCTGGCTGCGGAGTTGCGGAGCCTTCTGCCCGGTATGGCGGGCGCGGCGATGGTGCTGGTGGCGGGCCTGTCGCCGGCTGCTGCCGACAAGATCGAGAATCCGGTGGCGGTGTTCTCCGGCCTCGACAAGATCACCGGCCGCATCATCAGCTTCGACGTCTATATCGGCGAGACGGTGCAGTTCGGCGCGCTGCAGGTGACGCCGCGCCAGTGCAACACCCGGCCCGAGACCGAGGCGCCGCAGACCACCGCCTTCGTCGAGGTCGACGAGATCACGCTGAACAACGAGGTGCGGCGGATCTTCACCGGGTGGATGTTCGCGGCGAGCCCCGGCCTGCACGCGGTCGAGCACGCGGTCTATGACGTGTGGCTGACCGACTGCAAGCAGTCGTCCACCGTTGCCCCGCCGGCCAATTACAGCGGCCCGCCGATCTCGGCGGAAGCGGCGGCCGGCGAGGATCCGCTCGCCGGAACCAAGCCGGAGCTCGGCCCCGGCGAGGTGCTTCCCCGGCTCAAGCCGCCGATGTGAGGGCGGGCCGGATCTCCGTCAGGCGAGGCTGCGGCCCAGCCGGCCGGCGAGGTCCTGGATGAACTGGAAGGCGACGCGGCCCGAGCGGCTGCCGCGGGTCGTCGCCCATTCCAGCGCCTCGGCGCGCAAGCTCGCGGGGTCGTAGTCGAGGCCGTAGTGCCGGACATAGCCCTCGATCATCGCCAGGAACTCGTCCTGGCTGCATTTGTGGAAGCCGAGCCACAGGCCGAAGCGATCCGACAGCGACACTTTCTCCTCCACCGCCTCGCTCGGATTGATCGCGGTCGAGCGCTCGTTCTCGATCATGTCGCGCGGCAGCAGGTGGCGTCGGTTGGAGGTGGCGTAGAACAGCACCGTCTCGGGCCGGCCCTCGATGCCGCCGTCGAGCGCGGCCTTCAGCGACTTGTAGGAGGCATCGCCGCTGTCGAAGCTGAGATCGTCGCAAAAGACGATGGTGCGGTGGCCGCCGGCCTTCACCAGCTTCATCAGGGCCGGCAGGCTCTCGATGTCCTCGCGGTGGATCTCGATCAGCTTCAGCCGGTCGGGCAGGCCGCGGCTCGCCAGCTCGGCGTTGACATGGGCGTGGCTCGCCTTGACCAGCGACGACTTGCCCATGCCGCGCGCGCCCCACAGCAGCACGTTGTTGGCGGCAAAGCCGCTGGCGAAGCGCATCGTGTTGTCGACGAGCTGGTCGCGGGCCCGGTCGACGCCCTGCAGCAGGTCGATATCGACCCGGTTGACCTTCTCCACCGGCTCCAGGGAGCTCGTGTCGGCCTGCCAGACGAAGGCGTCGGCGGCGGCGAAGTCGGGGGCGGGGCGGGCCGGCGGCACCGCGCGCGAGATCAGCTCGATGAGCGTGTCGAGGCGGCTGGCGAGTTCGTCGACCTGGGTCTTGTACTGCTGAGCGGGATCCATATCTGTGCCATTGGTGTTTGTGATGGGGCCTGCCGGGTCGAGACGGCCGGCAGCGCAGGTGCGGGGGAGTTTCCTAGCACGGGGCAGGGCCGCGCCAAAGCCGGGAAACACCGGCGGAAGCAGGCCGCGAACCGCGCGGTTCGTCTTGCAAAGACCGGCGCGACTTGTATAGTCCGCGCGACTTTCGTTCAGTCGCCAGCCTAGGGGATTGTCCGCGAATGCGCGCGGCCTCCGGGGCGGCAAGGGAGATGTACATGCTGATTTCACCCGCCTATGCCCAGGGAGCCGGTGGCTCCGGCACGCCCGACCTGCTGATGTCGCTGCTGCCCTTCGTGCTGATCTTCGTGATCATGTACTTCCTGATCATCCGGCCGCAGCGCCAGCGGATGAAGCAGCACCAGGAGCTGGTGGCGAACCTGCGCCGCGGCGACACGGTCGTCACCGCCGGCGGGCTGATCGGCAAGGTCTCCAAGGTGGTGGACGAGGGCGAGGTGCAGCTCGAACTCGCCGAGGGGCTGAAGGTGCGCGCGGTGCGCAGCATGATCACG
The DNA here is from genome assembly GCF_900185725.1 of Stappia sp. TSB10P1A. GTDB lineage: Bacteria > Pseudomonadota > Alphaproteobacteria > Rhizobiales > Stappiaceae > Stappia. The sequence continues at coordinate 40,434 of NZ_FYAU01000025.1, forward strand.
GAAGTCCGCTCGAAGTCCGAGCCCGTCAAGGACAACGGCTGACCCGAGGGTCGAACTCTTTCCCAGTCCGGCGGGGCGCCAGCAGGCGGCCTGCCGGAACACCAGAAGCGGCACCGTCATGCTCTATTTCGCACGCTGGAAGATCGCGCTGATCGTCCTCGTCATTCTCGCCGGGGCGATCACCACCCTGCCGAACTTCCTGTCGCCTGCGGCCTTGCGCGCGTTGCCGGACTGGTTGCCCTCCCGCCAGATCGTGCTGGGTCTCGACCTGCAGGGCGGCGCCTATCTGCTCTACGAGGTCGACCGCACCGACTATGTGCAGAAGCGGCTGAAGACGCTGGAAGGCGACATCCGCCAGAAGCTGCGGGAAGAGCCGCGCATCGGCTATACCGGCCTTGGCGTGCAGGGCGAGGGCGTGCAGGTGCGCATCCGCGATCTGGAGCGGCTACAGGACGCGCGCACGCGGCTGAACGAGCTGACCAACCCGCTGGTCACCAATCTCTTCGGCGGCCAGACCGTCAACGAATTCTCGATGACCGTCGCCGATGACGGGCTGGTCCGCTTCGCCTATACCGAGCAGGGCCTGGCGCAGCGCATCGGTACCATCGTCCAGCAGTCGATCGAGGTGATTCGACTGCGCCTCGACGAATTCGGCACGACCGAGCCCAGCATCCAGCGCCAGGGCGAGGACCGCATCCTGGTGGAGGCGCCGGGCGAGGGCGATCCGCAGCGCCTGAAGGAGCTGATCGGCCAGACGGCGCAGCTCACCTTCCACATGGTCGACCAGTCGATGTCGCCGGAGCAGGCGCTGCAGAGCCGGCCGCCGGCCGGGACGATCGTGCTCTATTCGATGGACGATCCGCCCTATCCCTATCTGCTGGAAGAGGCGCCGCTGCTGTCGGGCGAGGATCTCGTCGACGCGCAGGTCTCCTTCGATTCGCGCAGCAACGAGCCGGTGGTCAACTTCCGCTTCAACACCTCGGGCGCGCGCACCTTCTCGGTCGTCACCCAGCGCAATGTCGGGCGGCCCTTCGCCATCGTCCTCGACAACGAGGTGATCTCGGCGCCGGTCATCCGCGAGCCGATCACCGGCGGCTCGGGCCAGATCTCCGGCAGCTTCACGGTGGAAAGCGCCAACGACCTCGCGGTGCTGCTGCGCGCCGGCGCGCTGCCGGCCAAGCTCTCCGTCGTCGAGGAGCGCTCGATCGGTCCGGGCCTCGGCCAGGATTCGGTCGATGCCGGCCGTATCGCCGCGGTGATCGCCGCCGCGCTGGTGGTGATCTTCATGGTGCTGGCCTATGGCCGCTTCGGCGTCATCGCCGATCTGGCGCTGGCGACCAACATCCTGCTGATCTTCGGGGCGCTGACGACGCTGCAGGCGACGCTGACCTTGCCCGGCATCGCCGGCATCGTGCTCACCGTCGGCATGGCGGTCGATGCCAACGTGCTGATCTTCGAGCGCATCCGCGAGGAGTTGCGGGCCGGGCGCTCGGCGATCAGTGCCATCGACGCAGGCTATTCGCGGGCGCTCGGGACCATCCTCGACGCCAATATCACGACGCTCATCGCGGCGCTCATCCTGTTCCAGCTCGGCTCCGGCCCGATCCGCGGCTTCGCGGTGACGCTGGCCATCGGCATCTTCACGACGGTGTTCTCGGCCTTCACGGTGTCGCGCCTGCTCGTGTCGCTGTGGGTGCGCTGGAAGCGCCCGAGCAAACTGACGCTCTGAGCGCCGGGAGATAAGACCATGCTCTTGAAACTGATCCCGGAAGGCACCCGCATCCAGTTCATGCGGTACAGGACCATTTCCTATCCGCTGTCGGCGGTGATGTTCCTCGCCTCTATCGCGCTGTTCTTCTCGGTCGGGCTGAATTTCGGCATCGACTTCCGTGGCGGCACCGTGTTCGAGATGAAGACGATGGAATCGCCGGCGGACGTCGCCTCGATCCGCGCCCAACTCGGCACGCTCAACCTCGGCGACGTCCAGGTGCAGCAGTTCGGCGGCCCGGACGAGGTGCTGGTGCGCGTGCAGCAGCCGGAAGGCGGCGAGCTTGCCCAGCAGGCGGTGGTGTCGCTGGTGCGCGAGAGCTTTGCCGAAAGCGTCGAGTTCCGCCGCGTCGAGGTGGTGGGGCCGCGCGTCTCGGGCGAGCTTGCCCAGGCCGGCCTGATCGCCGTCGTCGCCTCGCTGGTCGTCATCCTGTTCTACATCTGGTTCCGCTTCGAGTGGCATTTCGCCGTCGGCGCGATCCTGACGACGATCAACGACATCGTCGTCACCATAGGCCTGTTCGTGGTGCTGCAGCTCGACTTCTCGCTGTCGAGCATCGCCGCGATCCTGACGATCATCGGCTATTCGCTGAACGACACGGTCGTCGTCTATGACCGGGTGCGCGAGAACCTGCGCAAATACAAGAAGCAGCCGCTGCCGGACCTGCTCGACCGCTCGATCAACGAGATGCTGTCGCGCACGGTGATGACCTCGCTGACGACGCTGCTGGCGCTCGGCGCGCTCTACTTCTTCGGCGGCGAGGTGATCCGGTCCTTCACCCTGGCGATGATCTTCGGCGTGGTGATCGGCACCTATTCGTCGATCTTCCTGGCCGCGCCCTTCCTGATCCTGCTCAACCTGCGTCCGTCCAACATCGTCGGCGAGGACGGGGATACGCCGGACGGGGGCGAGGGCAAGGCGTCCGCCGGCGGTTCCGCCGCCGCCGCCTGAGCGGTTCGGGGCGCGCAGCAATGGCCGGCCGTGGTCAGGGGATCGTGATCCGCAACGCGCATTTTCCCGGCCGCGCGCCGATCGAGGCCTATGGCGAGGGAGGCTTCCGCTTTGCCGGCATGTCGCATCGCGGCTCGATCCTGTGCGTGCCGAGCGGCATCTACGGCTTTGCCGATCTGACGCCGAAGCAGCTCGACCGCCAGGCGCTGGAGCGGGTGTTCGAGGAGGCGGCGGAGATCGAGGTGCTGCTGGTCGGCACCGGAGCGGAGCTCGTGCCGCTGACCGCCGATCTGCGGGCGGCGGCGCGCGAGGCCGGCATCATGGCCGACCCGATGTCCACCGGCGCGGCAGTCAGGACCTACAATGTGCTTCTTTCGGAGGGCCGCGCCATTGCGGCCGTCCTGCTCGCGGTCGGCTGAGATGCCGGTTTCTGCCCGCATCGGCGGGCGCCCGGCCTCCCCATTTGCGCTTGCCGCGCTAGGTGTCTCGGGATGATGACCAGGGACGGCACGGGAGCGGATCACTGCCTCTCGCTCGTGCGCAAGCTCGACTTCGACCGCTACCTGTCGCTGCTCTACACCGGTGGAGCGGCGCGGGACGGGCTTGCCGCGCTCTATGCCTTCAACATGGAGATCGCGCGGGCGCGCGAGATCGTCTCCGACCCGATGCCCGGCGAGATCCGCTTCCAGTGGTGGCGCGACACGCTGGAGGCGCCGGCGGGCGCCGATGTCGACCAGCATCCGGTCGCCGGCGCGATCCGGCGGACCATTGCCGCCAATGCCCTGCCGCTCGCGCCCTTCGTCAACCTGATCGATGCCCGCGTCTTCGACCTTTACGACGACCCGATGCCGACGCTCGGCGATCTGGAAGGCTATGCCGGCGAGACCTCCTCGGTGCTGATCCAGCTTGCCGCGATGGTCCTGTGCCGGGGGCGCGATCCGGGCACGGCGGAGGCGGCCGGCCATGCGGGCGTTGCCTATGCCATCACCGGGCTGCTGCGCGCGCTGCCCTGGCATGCGCGCCGGCGCCAGCTCTATCTGCCGGCCGATCTGCTGGATGCCCATGGCGTCGACCGGGAGCGCATTTTCGCGGGCGAGACGACGCCGGCGCTGAAGGCCGCTGTCGCCGATCTCGTCGCCATCGCCCGCCGCCATCTCGACGCCTTGCGCCGGCGCATCGGCGACGTGCCGCGCGAGGCGATCCCCGCCTTCCTGCCGGTCTGCCTGACCGGACCGCTGCTCGCGCGCATCGAGCGGCGGAGCGAGGATCCGCTCAACTCCGTCGTCGACCTGTCGCCGCTCGCCAAGCACTGGATCACCTGGCGCTCCTGGCGGCGCGCCTGCAAGGGCTGCCGCAACAGTCTCGGCTGAGCTGGTGCGCGCCGCACCCGCCTATTCGGCGGCGTCGCGGATGGGCACGGCGGCGGCGATCCAGCGAGCGAAATCCTCGCGCGCCCGGCCGGTCATGGCGAGCTTCTTCGCGCGTGTCTTGTCCTTGCCCTTGAGGCGACGACCGTCCGCGTCGGTCTTCGGCGCCTCGATCGGCGGGAACAGGCCGAAATTCACGTTCATCGGCTGGAACGAGCGCGGGCCCGGCTCGTCGCGCAGGATATGGCCGCCGGTGATGTGGCCGAGCAGCGCGCCCATCGCCGTCGTTTCCGGCGGCGGCGGGCAGGCTTCGCCCAGCCGCTCGGCCGCCGCGAACAGGCCCGCCATGCAGCCGACGCTGGCCGATTCGACATAGCCCTCGCAGCCGGTGACCTGGCCGGCGAAGCGCAGTTCGGGGCGCGCCTTGAGGCGCAGCGTGCCGTCGAGCAGCTTCGGCGAGTTGAGGAACGTGTTGCGATGCAGCCCGCCGAGCCGCGCGAACACCGCGTCCTCGAGCCCCGGAATCATCCGGAACACCTCGAGCTGCGCCCCGTGCTTCAGCTTGGTCTGGAAGCCGACGATGTTGTAGAGCGTGCCGAGCGCATTGTCCTGGCGCAGTTGCACCACCGCATAGGGCTTCTCGTCCGGCTTGTGCGCGTTGGTCAGGCCCATCGGCTTCATCGGCCCGTGGCGCAGGGTCTCGCGGCCGCGCTCGGCCATCACCTCGATCGGCAGGCAGCCGTCGAAATAGGGCGTCGTCTCCTCCCACTCCTTGAACTCCGTCTTGGGGGCGGCGATCAGGGCGTCGATGAAGGCCTCGTATTGCGCCTTGTCCATCGGGCAGTTGATATAATCCTTGCCCGAGCCGCCGGGGCCGGGCTTGTCGTAGCGCGACTGGAACCAGCAGGTGTCGAGGTCGACGCTGTCGAAATGCAGGATCGGCGCGATGGCGTCGAAGAAGGCGAGGGCATCCTCGCCGGTCGCCTCGAGAATCGCCTGCGACAGGGCGGGCGAGGTCAGCGGCCCGGTGGCGATGATGACGCTGTCCCAGTCCGCCGGCGGCAGGCCGGCGATCTCCTCGCGCAGGATCGTCACCAGCGGATGCGCCTCCAGCGCCGCGGTGACGGCGGCGGCAAAGCCGTCGCGGTCGACGGCGAGCGCCCCGCCGGCCGGCACCTGATGCGCATCGGCGCTGGCCATGATCAGCGAGCCGGCGTCGCGCAGCTCCGCATGCAGCAGGCCGACAGCGTTCTGTTCGGCATCGTCCGAGCGGAAGGAGTTGGAGCAGACCAGTTCGGCAAGGTCCTGCGTCTTGTGCGCGTCGGTGCCGCGCACCGGGCGCATCTCGTGCAGCACCACCGGCACGCCGCGCCGGGCAAGCTGCCAGGCGGCCTCCGAGCCGGCAAGGCCGCCGCCGATCACATGTACTGGCTGCATCTCGCTTCACTCTCCGCGCTTGTGGTTCCCGGCGGCAGATGCCGTCCGGGCGTGTCCGTTTCAAGGCGCTGACTTAGCGCGTCCCCTTCCATCAGGCAAACGCGGGGAGGATAACAGAGGGGACAACGGCCGGGAGAGTGCATGATTCGCGATGCAAGGGCGGGAGAGCGGCGCATCGCGCCGCGCGGCAAGGTCTGGCTGGCCCTCGGCGGCCTGCTGCTGGCCGGCTGCGCCGGACAGGCCGCCGGCCCGGCGGCAAGCTGGTATGCCGAGCACAACGGCGTCGCGCCGGCTGGCACCCGCATCTATGTCTGCCATGCCTTCGGCTGCGCGCTGAAGACGCCGTTCGATTTCACGCCCGCGCAGATGCGCCGGCTCAAGGCGATCCTGGCGAAGGGGCGCGCCTCGCCGGAGGCCGAACGCGCGGCGATCGCCGAGGCCATCGCCTGGTCGGAGCGGACCATCGGCCCGGTGGTCGGCTCGGACAAGGATGTCGGCGGCCTCGACCTGCACAATGCCGGCGTGCCGGGGCAGATGGACTGCATCGACGAGGCGACCAACACCACCAGCGTGCTGAGCGTCGCGGCCCGCGCCGGCTATCTCGCCCATCACAAGGTCGCAAGCCCCGTGGCGCGCGGCTTCTTCCTCGACGGGCGCTATCCGCATGCCACCGCCGTGGTGCGCGAGACCAAGAGCGGTGCGGCCTTCGCGGTCGATTCCTGGCCGCATGCGAACGGCATTGCGCCGGAGATCATGCCGCTGGAGGCCTGGTTCGCCGCATCCGGCTGAGACGGGGGGACTCCCATCCTTTAGCAAGCGGCTTTTGAGAGGTGGTTGGCATCGAAGGCAGTCCTCGTCGCCGCTCTGGCAGCCAATGGGCACCGGGTCGCGCTTACGCTTGCCCGGTGTGACGGCTGAGGGGATGCGAGGTCGGGCCTTCTCCTCGGAGGTCATCCCGGCCAAGCGCAGCGCCGAGCCGGGACCCATTGGCACCCTCGGCGGGCGTGAGGCGGGAGGCGTTGCGGGCCGTGCCGGAGGCCTGTTCGGAGGGTCCTCGCCGCCGCTCTGGCAACGAATAGCCCCCGGCTCTCCGGCTTCGCCTGCGGCCGGGGTGACCTCGGAGTGTGGGACGGCGGCAGCGGGGCGACGCGGCAGCCGGGGAGGCGGGCTGTCGCCGGCAAAGCACCGTCAAAGCAGTCGGCATGTCCGGCTTTCGATTTTTCGAAAGCGAAACCGGATATTGTCCGGCCAAGCCTGCGTTGTCGGCAAGCTTCCGCGAGCAAACGTGGCCGCAGAAAAGAAAAAAGCAAGGCACAAGGCCTTGCTTACTAGGTTTCGCGTATCACACCTTCGTTCGCCAAAGGCAAAAAAGATCTGTTTCGGCGGGCAGCAGTCAGTTACGACGCGCCAGAAGGCTCTTCCTCCCAAGACTCAGACCGCGATGTCTGTTTTTTGACAAAGTAAGCCTTGCGGCTTCTTGCCTTGTTATGAGAACGGACCATAGCGCATCGTTATCCCCTTGTCACCATTTTGTGCAAGCGCAGCCCAAAATTTTTGCGGGCAGGGGGTTGAAGTCGGACGCCCGCCGACATCCCGCGCGAAATTCGCGGTTTCGCGCCATCCCGCTCGCCGGCGGGACTTGTGTTTTTCCGGCGCATGCGCTTTCACTGCGCAAACTTCAGGCGTCGCAATTCGCGCGCCGTTCCCGCCAGCCATGCAAGTCCGAGAAGCCAGCCGATGCGTCTGTCCCGCACCTTTCTCCCCATTCTCAAGGAAACGCCGAAGGAGGCGGAAATCGTCTCGCACCGGCTGATGCTGCGTGCGGGGCTGATCCGTCAGGAGGCGGCCGGCATCTATGCCTGGCTGCCGATGGGCCTGCGGGTGCTGCGCAAGATCGAGCAGATCGTGCGCGAGGAGCAGAACCGGGCCGGCGCCCAGGAACTCCTGATGCCGACGATCCAGCCGGCCGACCTGTGGCGCGAAAGCGGGCGCTACGATGCCTATGGCAAGGAGATGCTGCGCATCGCCGACCGGCACGAGCGCGAGATGCTGTACGGGCCGACCAACGAGGAGATGATCACCGACATCTTCCGCGCCTCGGTGCGCTCCTACAAGGACCTGCCGCTCAACCTCTACCACATCCAATGGAAGTTCCGCGACGAGGTGCGCCCGCGCTTCGGCATCATGCGCGGCCGCGAGTTCCTGATGAAGGACGCCTATTCCTTCGACCTCGACAAGGAAGGCGCGCGCCATGCCTACAACCGCATGTTCGTCGCCTATCTGCGCACCTTCGCCCGCATGGGCCTGCAGGCGATCCCGATGCGCGCCGACACCGGCCCGATCGGCGGCGACATGAGCCACGAATTCATCATTCTCGCTTCCACCGGCGAGAGCGAGGTGTTCTGCGACAAGGCGATTCTCGACCTGCCGATCCCGGGCGAGGACACCGATTTCGACGCCGACCTGACCCCGGTCATCGACGCCTGGACGACGCCTTACGCGGCGACCGACGAGATGCATGACGCCAGCGCCTACGAGGCGATCGCGGAGGAGGCGCGCATGTCGGCGCGCGGCATCGAGGTCGGCCACATCTTCTATTTCGGCACCAAGTATTCCGAGCCGATGGGGGCGAAGGTCGCCGGCCCGGACGGTGTCGAGGTGCCGGTGCACATGGGCTCCTACGGCGTCGGCGTGTCGCGACTGCTCGGCGCGATCATCGAGGCGCATCACGATGAGGCAGGAATCAAGTGGCCGGCCTCGGTCGCCCCGTATCATGTCGGCCTTATCAACCTGAAGCCTGGCGATGCGGACGCGGATGCGGCCTGCGCCGACCTGGAGCGCCAGCTCGCGGCCGCCGGGGTCGAGGTGCTTGTGGATGACGTCGACACGCGGGCGGGCGCCAAGTTCGCGACAATGGACCTGATCGGCCTGCCGTGGCAGCTTATCGTCGGTCCGCGCGGCCTCAAGGAGGGGGTCGTGGAGCTCAAGCACCGGGCGAGCGGCGAGCGCAGCACGGTTTCGCCACAAGAGGCTGTCACGCGTCTGATCGGCGAACTGGCATCCTGAGGCGGTCCGGCTGACCGGGAACGGAGCGGCGGAGGGACGAGTGGCGCAGGGGCGAGTGGCGCAGGGAAACGATCGGCACGGGGTATTGGAATGAGCGCAGCCGCAAAGCCAGGGACAAGACCGGCGAAGTCGTCCGACACGCCGGCCTTCGCCCGGTTCGAGTGGATGCTGGCCGGGCGCTATCTGCGCTCGCGCCGCCGCGAGGCGTTCATCTCCGTCATCGCCGGCTTCTCCTTCCTCGGCATCATGCTGGGCGTCGCCACGCTGATCATCGTCATGGCGGTGATGAACGGCTTTCGCGGCGAGCTGCTGACCAAGATCCTCGGCATCAACGGCCATCTGCTGGTCCAGCCCATCGGCAGCGAGCTCGACGACTACGACGCCGTCGCCGCGCGCATCGAGAACCTGACCGGGGTCACCTTCACGCTGCCCTTCGTCGAGGGGCAGGCGCTGATTTCCGGTCCCTCGGGGGCGTTCGGCGCCCTGGTGCGCGGCGTGCGCGAGAGCGATCTGGTGCGCCTGCCGCTGGTCGCCAGCACGGTCAGCGTCGGCACGCTGGAGGGCTTCGACGAGAGCGAGGGACTGGCCATCGGCACGCGCATGGCCCGCCAGCTCGGCGTCACCGTCGGCGACATGGTCACCCTCGTCGTGCCGCGCGGCAATGTCACCGCGCTCGGCGTCACGCCCCGGGTCAAGGGCTATCCGGTGCGGGCGATCTTCGAGATCGGCATGTCGGAATATGACGGTACCATCGCCTTCATGCCGCTGGACGAGGCGCAGCTCTTCTTCAACCAGGAGGGCATCGTCACCGGCATCGAGGTCTTCACCACCGATCCGGACAGGGTCGGCCCCATGCGCACCGCCATCGAGGAGGGGGCCGGGCGGCCCGCCTTCGTCAGCGACTGGCGGGCGCGCAACATGACCTTCTTCTCCGCGCTCGAGGTCGAGCGCAACGTGATGTTCCTGATTCTCACGCTGATCGTGCTGGTGGCGGCGCTCAACATCATTTCCGGCATGACCATGCTGGTGAAGGACAAGGGCCGCGACATCGCCATCCTGCGGACGATGGGCGCGACGCGCGGCACCATCCTGCGCGTGTTCCTGATCACCGGCGCCAGCATCGGCATCGTCGGCACGCTGGCCGGCTTTGCCCTCGGCTTCGTCGTCTGCCTCAATGTCGAGAGCATCCGCCAGGGCATTTCCTGGCTGACCAGCACCGAGCTGTTCTCGCCGGAGCTCTATTTCCTCAGCCGCCTGCCGGCCGACATGGACACCGGCGAGACCATCACCGTCGTGGCGATGGCGATGGTGCTGTCGCTGCTGGCAACGGTCTATCCCGCCTGGCGGGCGGCCAGGCTCGATCCGGTCGAGGCGCTCAGATACGAATGACCATGGCCCGGAAACAACAGCAGCAGCCGCCGCCGCATCTCGAAGGGCTGGAGAACCTGCCCCTGGTGCTTGCCGGCATCAATCGCGGCTTTCGCGAGGGCGAGGGCCGTCTCGACATTCTGGTCGATGCCAATCTGGCGCTGCATCCGGGCGAACTCGTGGCGCTGGTCGCCCCGTCCGGGGCCGGCAAGTCGACCCTGCTGCACATTGCCGGGCTGCTGGAGCGCCCCGACAGCGGCGAGGTCTATGTCGGGGGGCTCGCCTGCGGCAGCATGGACGATGCCGACCGCACGCGCATCCGCCGCACCGAACTCGGCTTCGTCTATCAGTTCCACCATCTGCTGCCCGAGTTCACCGCCCTTGAGAACCTGGTGATCCCGCAGCTCATTCGCGGCCTCGACAAGCGCGAGGCGGAGGAGCGGGCGAGCCAGTTGCTCGACTATATGCGCCTCGGCAACCGGGCGAGCCACCGCCCCTCGGAACTGTCGGGCGGCGAGCAGCAGCGCGTGGCGATTGCCCGCGCCGTCGCCAATGCGCCGCGCATCCTGCTGGCCGACGAGCCGACCGGCAATCTCGATCCCGGCACTTCCAGCTATGTGTTCGACGCGCTGGTGGCGCTGGTGCGGGCCTCCGGCCTTGCCGCGCTGATCGCCACCCACAACATGGAGCTGGCGGGCCGCATGGACCGCCGCATCACCCTGCGCGACCAGCAGATCATCGAGCTCTGATGCTGCCACGGGGGCTCGGCAGGGCGCGGCGTCTTCGCTCCTCCTCCCAGACACAGCGTCTCTTTCGTCCCCCCGGACGCACCTCTCCTTCGTCCTCCCGGACGAGGCCGAAGGCCGCAGATCCGGGATCGGCGAGCCAGGGCGTCTACGGGTACACCCGACAACGCCGCCGACAGGCTCTCGGCTCCCCGGTCCCGGCTCGGCGCTCGCGCGCCGTCCGGGAGGACGCCGAGGAGAGGCCGGAGCGACAAACACCCGCTGAGGGCACCTCTGGTTCCCGGATCTTCGGCCTTCGGCCTCGTCCGGGACGACCCTCGAGAGGGTGGCACGGCCTTGCATCCTCTCTGCCGTCACACCGGGCAAGGCGCAGCCGCGACCCGGTGTCCATTGGTTGCCAGAGCGGCGGCGAGGACGCGCTGGCCGAGCCTCTCGCGCGCCTACCTCGGTTGCATCCCGCTTGTGATTGCCTCCCGCCTTGCTAGGATGGCGGGCAGGGGATGAGAGTTGGGGGCTGCATTGGGGGAAACATCCGCGATCCGCGAAGCGGTGAAGATGGCCGCCGGCTGTCTCATCGCGACGGGCGGAGCCATTAACCTGCTCCCTGTTCCTCCCGGCGCGGTCGAGGCGATCTTTGCCGGCGGCGCATGGTTCGGCGCGCTGTCGAGCGCCCGTCGCCGCGATCTTGAGCGCGTTATCGAGCGCACGGCCCTTGAGGTCGAGGCCGAGATGGCGGCCTGGGTGCCTCGATCCTCCCAAACCGACATGGGCGACCTCGCTCATGCGAAGGCCTCCTTCATCGACGTGCTGCCGCAGGCGATGCCGGCGCCAGCCGATCTCGTCGGCAGGAACCTGCAGCCAGACGGGATCGCGGTGCTGGTGCTGGAGCGTGCCGAAGCGGCCCGACCCCACATCTACAAGGACAAGGGCGCGAAGGACCCGGCCAATCAGCTTGCCCGCCGCTTTCTGCTTCAGGCGATCGAACGCGCCTGCGCGCGTCTGCTCGCCGATGCCGAGTTCATCGACGACCTGCGCCCGTCGCTGTGGCGCGAACTCCTGGAGCGCACCGGCCGGATCGAGGGCAACACGGAAAAGCTGCTCGCCGGCCAGCGCGCGCAGGACGAGCAGTTGAACCACATCAAGGCCCTGCTCGCCGCCATGGGCGACAAGGCCGCGACCGCCCTTGCCAGCGGCATCACCGACGCAGCCTTGATCGAACTGGCCCGCCGCGTCTCCGCCGACGTTTCCGACCCGCAACAGGCCTTCCGCGAGCTGGAAAACGCCGTCGAGATCGCCATTCGCGTCCAGCAGGAAGGGCGGCAGGGCTCCAATCTCGGCGCCTTTGTCGACGAGGTGCTGGCCCGCGTCGCGACGCTCGCCGCCACCGGCGCTTATGACGAGGCGACGGCCGAAATCGACGCCGCTCTCGCCAGGGAAGCGGAGGAAGCCCGCCGTCTGGAGGAGCGCCGGCAGGAGTCCCGCGCCCGCAGCCTGCGCCTGCTCGACGCTGCCATCGAACAGGATCTGCTGCGCCGCGATGCCGACAGCGCCGCCGCCCGCCTTGTCCGCAAGGCGGAGATCGAGCGTCCCGAGGGCGCGAGCCTGTTCGATCATCTGCGCGCCGTCCAGGACGACTGGTACGAACGCGGCCGCGACAAGGAGCTCAATCTCGATCTCGGGGTCGCGATCGCCCTTGCCGTGTTGGGCACGCGCGAGGCCGGCACGTCGCGGCTGGAACAGGCGGTCGAGGCCTTCCGGCTGGCGCTGGAGGAGCGGACGCGGGAGCGCGTGCCGCTCGACTGGGCGATGACGCAGAACAATCTCGGCAACGCGCTGCAAGAGTTGGGCACGCGCGAGGGTGACCCGGCGCGGCTGGAGCAGGCGGCCACTGCCTACCGGCTGGCGCTGGAGGAATGGACGCGAGAGCGCGTGCCGCTCCAATGGGCGATGATGCAGAACAATCTCGGCGCCGCACTTGCCGAGTTGGGCAGGCGCGAGGCCGGCACGTCGCGGCTGGAGGAGGCGGTCGCGGCCTTTCGGCTGGCGCTGGAGGAGCGGACGCGCAAGCGCGCGCCGCTCGACTGGGCCGCGACGCAGAACAATCTCGGCAACGCGCTGCAAGTCTTGGGCACGCGCGAGGCCGGCACCGAGCGGCTGGAGGAAGCGGTCGAGGCCTACCGGCTGGCGCTGGAGGAATTCACCCCCGAGACCGCGCCGTATTATCACGACGGAACGACGCAAAACCTTGCTATCGCCCAAACACTGCTGGACGAGCGGCAAAGGGAGCCTTGAGGCCGACGACGAAACACCCGCCGAGGGTGCCAATGGTTCCCGGATCTTCGGCCTTCGGCCTCGTCCGGGACGACCCTCGAGAGAGTGGCACGGCCTTGCCCAACCCTCCGAGGTCACCCCGGACGAGCATCGCGAGATCCGGGGGCTATTGGTTTCCAGAGCGGTTGCGAGGACGCGCTGGCCGAGCCTCTCGCGCGCCTATGCCGGTTGCCTCTCGCGCTCACCTCTCCCCGCGTCCTCCCGCGCTACGCCCTCTCTTTCGTCCTCCCGGACGCAGCCTCTCCTTCGTCCTCCCGGACGGAGCCGAAGCCGCAGATCCGGGATCGGCGAGCCGAGGGCCTGTCGGAAACGCTCCAGAACAACACCGCCGTGGCTCCCCGGTCCCGGCTCGGCGCTCGCGCGCCGTCCGGGAAGACGCCGAGGAAAGGCTGGAGCGACAAACACCCGCCGAGGGTGCCAGTGGTTCCCGGATCTTCGGCCTTCGGCCTCGTCCGGGACGACAGCCTGAGAGAGTGGCACGGCCTTGCCCAACCCTCCGAGGTCACCCCGGACGAGCATCGCGAGATCCGGGGGCTATTGGTTTCCAGAGCGGTTGCGAGGACGCGCCGGCCGAGCCTCTCCCGCGCCTACCCCGGTTGCATCCGGCACTCACCTCTCCCCGCGTCCTCCCGCGCTCCGCCCTCTCTTTCGTCCTCCCGGACGCAGCCTCTCCTTCGTCCTCCCGGACGGAGTCGAAGCCGGAGATCCGGGATCGGCGAGCCGAGGGCCTGTCGGAAACGCTCCAGAACAACACCGCCGTGGCTCCCCGGTCCCGGCTCGGCGCTCACGCGCCGTCCGGGAAGACGCCGAGGAAAGGCTGGAGCGACAAACACCTGTCGAGGGTGCCAATGGTTCCCGGATCTTCGGCCTTCGGCCTCGTCCGGGACGACGCCAGGCAAAGGCATCCCGCCTCATGCCCGCCGGTGCTCCTCTGCGCCTTCGCTCCCGACCTTGCGCTGCCCCCGGTTTAACCCTGCGCTAACCATGGGGCGTGCCGTCAGAATGACGGGGGTTGCAAAAAGAACAAAACATGAACATACTTGGATTATCGAGAGGATCTGAGCAAGGGAGGGACCCATGTTCGACGAATTTCACGATCACTTTCAGGATCTGGCCGCGCTGGCGGCGCTGACCCTGTTCGGCACCACCATGCTGCTGTGGAGCAGCGCCATCGCCGAGCTGCTGACCTCCTGACGCGCGGCGTCTCCCGCCGGCGCGGCGACCCGCCGGCGCGGCGCGCGCCAGTCTTCTGTGCAGGATGCGCCCATATCTGGGGATCGGCGGGCAGGGCGGGTCGACATTGACCGGCGGACGCGGAACACTGCCGGCTCACCGGCGGCCCGACCCGATCCTGCGCGAGGCTTGAGCCTTCCGCGCGGGCGGCCCGGCCCCCAACACCGGCAGGAGCGACAGGGCAGACGATGAGCGATCCGGGCTTCGTCCATCTCAGGGTGCATTCGGCCTATTCGCTGCTGGAGGGCGCGCTGCCGATCGGCAAGCTTGTCGGGCTCGCCAGCGCCGACGGCCAGCCGGCGCTCGCCATCACCGACACGGCCAATCTCTTCGGCGCGCTGGAATTCTCCGACAAGGCCTGGGGCGTCGGCATCCAGCCGATCACCGGCGTGCAGCTTGCCGTCGATTTCGGCGATGGCGGCGTGCGCAAGGGGCGGGGCAGCGAGCATCTCGGCGACGTGGTGCTGCTCGCGGCGACCGACGAGGGCTATGGCAACCTGATGGACGTGGTCAGCCGCGCCTATCTCGACACCGACCCCTCGATGCGCGCGCATGTGCCGATCACCCGGCTGGAGGAGCGCTCGGCCGGCGTCATCCTGCTCACCGGCGGTGTGCTCGGGCCCATCGGCCAGGCGCTGGTCGCGGGCGAGCCCGACAAGGCGCGGGCGCGGCTGACGCGGCTGGCCGCGGCGTTCGGCGACCGTCTCTATGTCGAGCTGCAGCGCCACGACATGGCCGAGGAGATCGCCAGCGAGGCCGAGACCCTCGCGCTCGCCTATGATCTCGGCCTGCCGCTGGTTGCCACCAACGAGCCGTTCTTCGCGTCCGCCGACGATTACGAGGCGCATGACGCGCTGATCGCGATTGCCGAGGGGCGGGTGATCGCCGAGGACGACCGCCGCCGCCTGACGCCCGAGCACCGCTTCAAGACCCGCGCGGAAATGCTTGATCTCTTTGCGGATCTGCCGGAGGCGACCGCCAATACCGTCGAGATCGCCCGGCGCTGTCACGCCCGGCCGATGAAGCGCTCGCCAATCCTGCCGCAATTCGCCGCCGCCTCGGTCGATCCGGAGGCCGCCTTCGTCGCCGAGGTCGAGGAGCTGCGCCGGCAGGCGCGCGAGGGCCTTGCCAGCCGGCTGGAGGCGCATGGGCTTGCCGACGGCGTCGGCGAGCAGGACTACTGGGACCGGCTCGACTACGAGCTCGGCGTCATCGAGCGCATGCGCTTTCCCGGCTACTTCCTGATCGTCGCCGACTTCATCAAGTGGGCGAAGGCGCAGGACATTCCGGTCGGGCCGGGCCGTGGCTCGGGCGCCGGTTCGCTGGTCGCGTGGTCGTTGACCATTACTGACCTTGATCCAATGCGTTATGCGCTTCTGTTCGAGCGGTTTCTGAACCCCGAGCGCGTGTCGATGCCGGACTTCGACATCGACTTCTGCCAGAACCGGCGCGAAGAGGTGATCCGCTACGTGCAGCGCAAATACGGGCGCGAGCAGGTGGCGCAGATCATCACCTTCGGCACGCTGCAGGCCCGCGCCGTGCTGCGCGATGTCGGCCGCGTGCTGCAGATGCCCTATGGCCAGGTCGACCGGCTGTCGAAGATGGTGCCGGCGGTGCCCGGCCAGCCGGTGACGCTGGAGCAGGCGATCCGCGACGAGCCGCGCCTGCAGGAGGCGCAGCGCGAGGAGGAGACGGTGGCGCGGCTGCTCGCCATGGCGCAGAAGCTGGAGGGGCTCTACCGCCACGCCTCGACCCATGCCGCCGGCGTCGTCATCGGCGACCGGCCGCTGGAGCAGCTCGTGCCGCTCTACCGCGACCCGCGCTCCGACATGCCGGTCGCCCAGTTCAACATGAAGTGGGTCGAGCAGGCCGGTCTTGTGAAGTTCGACTTCCTCGGCCTCAAGACGCTGACGGTGATCGACACGGCGGTGAAGCTCATCGCCGACAAGGGCATCACCGTCGACATGGCGGGCCTGCCGATGGACGATCCGGCGACCTACCGCTTGCTGGCGGCCGGCGAGACGGTCGGCGTGTTCCAGTTGGAAAGCCAGGGCATGCGCCGGGCCATCGCCGGCATGAAGCCGGACCGGTTCGAGGACATCATCGCGCTGGTGGCGCTGTACCGTCCCGGCCCGATGGACAACATCCCGGTCTACAACGCGGTCAAGCATGGCGAGCAGGAGCCCGACTATCTGCATCCGCTGCTCGAGCCGATCCTCAAGGAGACGAACGGCATCATCGTCTACCAGGAGCAGGTGATGCAGATCGCCCAGGTGCTCTCTGGCTACTCGCTCGGCGAAGCCGACCTGTTGCGCCGCGCCATGGGCAAGAAGATCGCCGCGGAGATGGAGGTGCAGCGGGCCCGCTTCGTCGAGGGCGCGGTCGAGCGCGGCGTCGACAAGGGCCAGGCCGGCACGATCTTCGACCTGGTCGCCAAGTTCGCCAATTACGGCTTCAACAAGTCGCATGCCGCCGCCTATGCGCTGGTCTCCTATCAGACCGCCTGGCTGAAGGCGAACCACCCGGTCGAGTTCATGGCCGCTTCGATGACGCTCGATCTCGGCAACACCGACAAGCTCAGCGACTTCTGCGTCGAGGCCAGGCGCATGGGAATCAAGGTGCTGCCGCCCTCGATCAACCGCTCCGGCGTGCATTTCACCGTCGAGGGCGGGCAGATCCGCTATGCCATGGGCGCGATCAAGGGCGTCGGCGAAGGCGTGATGGAGCACATCATCACCGTGCGCGAGGAGCGTCCCTTCACCAGCCTCGGCAATTTCTCCTCGCGGGTGAATGCCCGCCAGCTCAACAAGCGGACGCTGGAAAGCCTCGTCAATGCCGGGGCCTTCGACGAGCTGGAGCCCAGCCGGGCGCGGCTGATCGCCGGCCTCGACCGCATCATCGGCGTCGCCCAGCGGACCGACGAGGAAAAGACCAGCGGCCAGAACGACATGTTCGGCGGCGGCGAGGAGGGCGAGGAGGTCTATCTGCCCGACGCGCAGGCCTGGCTGCCGGAGGAGCAGTTGCAGCGCGAGCAGGCGGCCATCGGCTTCTATCTCTCCGCCCATCCGCTCGATGCCTACCGGCCGCTGCTGGAGCGCATGCGGGTGCAGATGTGGAGCGAGTTCTCGCAGGCGGTGAAGCAGGGCGCCTCCGCCGGCCGGCTCGCCGGCACGGTGCTGTCGCGCCAGGAGCGCAAGACCCGCTCGGGCAACCGCATGGGCATCGTCCGCCTGTCCGATCCCACCGGCCAGTTCGAGGCGCTGCTGTTTTCCGAGGCGCTGGCCCAGTTCCGCGACGCGCTGGAGCCGGGCACCTCGGTGGTGCTCCTGGTCGGGGCGGACATGCGCGACGACGAGCCGAGCCTGCGCATCCAGTCGGTGCGGCCGCTGGAGGAGGAGGCCTCGCGGGTGCAGAAGAGCCTCACCGTGTTCCTGCGCAGCGAGCAGGCGGTTCACCGCCTGTCGCGGCATCTGGGCGAGCGCGGCGACGGCGAGGTCAGCGTCGTGGTGCTGTGCGGCGACGGCAACCGCGAGGTCGAGGTGAAGCTGCCCGGCGGCTACCGCCTGACGCCGCAGATGGCCGGCGCGGTCAAGACGCTTCCCGGCGTCGTCGAGGTGCAACTGGCGTGATCCGGCCGGGCAGGGGGCGGGCCGACCTCCGAGAGGGTGGCACGGCCTTGCCCCCCCTCCGAGGTTACCCCGGCCGCAGGCGAAGCCGGAGAGTCGGGGACTATTGGCTGCCAGAGCGGCGGCGGGATCCGTCAACTCCTCCTCGCGTCATCCCGCACGCAAGCCCCTCCTTCGTCATCCCGCACGCAGCGCAGCGGAGATGCGGGATCGGCGAGCCGAGAGCCTGTCGGAGGCGCTCCCGAACAACACCACGACCGGCGTGCCTCCCCGGTCCCGGCTCGGCGCTCACGCGCCGTCCGGGAAGACGCCGAGGAGGGGAGGGAGCCATCGTCGGTCCACAGCCGGGAGGGGGCTCCCCGCCCGCCTCATGCCTGCCGGGGTTGCCAATGGATCCCGGCTCTGCGCTGACGCGCGGCCGGGATTGACTCCTGAGAGGGAGGCGCCACCTCGCCCCACCCTCGGGGGCGGCCCTACAGTGTCCCCTGCCGTCATCCCACCCACCGCCGTCACACCGGGCAAGGCGCAGCCGCGACCCGGTGCCCATTGGCTGCCAGAGCGGTTGCGGGAGCCCGTCAACTCCTCCCCGCGTCATCCCGCACGCAAGCCCCTCCTTCGTCATCCCGCACGAAGCGCAGCGGAGATGCGGGATCGGCGAGCCGAGGGCGTATGAGGTGCGCTCCGGAAAAATGCCACGACCGTCGTGGCTCGCCGGTCCCGGGTCGCGGCTGCGCCTTGCCCGGGAAGACGCCGAGGAGGGGAGGGAGCCATCGTCGGTCCACAGCCGGGAGGGGGCTCCCCGACCGCCTCCTGCCTGCCGGGGTTGCCAATGGATCCCGGCGCTCCGGCTTCGCCTGCGGCCGGGATGACGCCTGAGAAAGGGTCACGCCCACCCATCCTCTCCCGACCCCACCCGGCGCGACTCACCCGCCTCCGGAACAGGGCAACAGCCTCCCGCAACCGCATCTTCCCGCCGCAGGCGAGGCAAAAGGCCGGCCGGCGGGGCTTGTGTTGCGGCGCGCGGGCCAGTATAAGGCGCGCATTCCACACGCAGGGTCGGTTTTCGTCACGGACGGGGTCCATCCGGTGTCGGTGCGTGAGCACTGTCACACCCTGCGGAGGTACAACCGGAAAATCAAGGAGTTGCAAGGCCATGGCCCTGCCCGATTTCACGATGCGCCAGCTTTTGGAAGCCGGTGTCCACTTCGGCCACCAGAAGCACCGCTGGAACCCCAAGATGGGGAACTACATTTTCGGCGTGCGCAACAACATCCACATCCTGGATCTCGCCCAGACCGTGCCCTTGCTGCACCAGGCGCTGAAGACCGTGTCCGACACGGTTGCCGCCGGCGGCCGCGTGCTGCTGGTCGGCACCAAGCGTCAGGCGCAGGAGTCGGTCGCCGACGCTGCCCGCCGCTCGGCCCAGTACCATGTCAACGCCCGCTGGCTCGGCGGCATGCTGACCAACTGGAAGACCATCTCCCAGTCGATCCAGCGCCTGCGCAAGCTTGAGGAGACCCTCGGCAACCCGAGCGGCCTGACCAAGAAGGAGCGGCTGTTCATGGACCGCGAGCGCGAGAAGCTCGAGCGGAACCTGGGCGGCATCAAGGATATGGGCGGCCTGCCGGACCTCCTGTTCGTCATCGATACCAACCGCGAGGCCATTGCCATCCAGGAGGCCAAGCGCCTCGGCATTCCGGTCGCCGCGATCATCGACAGCAACTGCGATCCGGACGGCATCGACTTCCCGGTTCCGGGCAATGACGACGCCGGCCGCGCCATCACCCTCTATTGCGACCTGATCGCGCGCGCTGCCATCGACGGCATCTCCCGCGCCCAGGGTGGCATGGGCATTGATGTCGGCGCCGCCGAGGAAGCTCCGGTCGAGCCGGTCCTCGAGGCTGTCGAGGCCGCCGCGCCCGCCGAGGCGGTCGAGGAAGCCCAGGCCTGACAGAGGTTGCGCGCCGGCGGCGATTGACCGCCGGCCGTCACGGTGCCCGGCGGGGCCGTCCCGCCGGCTGCCGCCCTTTCGGCGGCATCTGTCATCATTCTTAAGCATGGCCTCGGCTACAGGTGCCGGGGTGACAACCCGTCAACGAGGCAATCTATGAGCATTTCCGCTGCGATGGTGAAGGAGCTCCGCGAAAAGACCGGCGCGGGCATGATGGACTGCAAGGCAGCCCTCACCGAGACCAACGGCGACATGGAAGCGGCCATCGACTGGCTGCGGACCAAGGGCCTGGCCAAGGCCGCCAAGAAGGCCGGGCGCGTTGCCGCCGAAGGCCTGGTCGGCGTCGCCGCCGAGGGCAGCAAGGCCGCCGTCGTCGAGCTGAATTCCGAGACCGATTTCGTCGCCCGCAACGATGCGTTCCAGGCGCTGGTTTCCGGCACCGCCAAGGCGGCGCTGGCGGTCGGCGGCGATGTCGAGGCGCTCGGCAACGCGGCTTTCCCGGGCTCGTCCAAGTCCGTGTCCGATTCGATCAAGGACGCCATCGCGACCATCGGCGAGAACATGTCGCTGCGCCGCGTCGCCGTGCTGTCGGTGCCGGCCGGCGTCGTCGCCACCTATGTCCACAGCGCGATCGCCGACAGCCTCGGCAAGATCGGCGTGCTGGTGGCGCTTCAGTCCGAGGCCGATGCCGCCGAACTCAACGCCTTCGGCCGCAAGATCGCGATGCATGTGGCGGCGACCAATCCGCTGTCGCTGAGCGTCGAGGATCTCGATCCGGAGGTCGTGGAGCGCGAGCGCCAGATCTTCGCCGAGCAGGCGCGCGAATCGGGCAAGCCGGAGAACATCATCGAGAAGATGGTCGAGGGCCGTCTGCGCAAGTTCTACGAGGAAGTCACCCTCGTGAAGCAGGCCTTCGTGATCGATCCGGACAAGACCGTCGAGCAGGCCGTCGAGGCCTGCGCCAAGGAGCTGGGCAAGCCGGTGAAGCTGGTCGGCTTCGTGCGCTATGCGCTCGGCGAGGGCATCGAGAAAGAAGAGACCGATTTCGCCGCGGAAGTCGCGGCGGCCGTCGGCAGCTAAGTTCAAGGGGCGCCGGTCATTCCGGCGCCCTTCCTCTATGCGCGCAAGCCGGTCCGTCCGATCGGCTTGCGTTTTCGTGTGCAGTCAAGACACACTGCCCAGATCACGGCGAGACGAACAATGACGGGAAAACTCCGCTGGCGGCGCGTGCTGGTCAAGCTTTCGGGCGAGGCGCTGATGGGCTCGCAGGACTTCGGCATCGATCCTGAGACGGTCGGCCGGGTGGCGAAGGAAATCGCCGAGGCGGTGTCGCTCGGCGCCCAGGTCGGCGTCGTCGTCGGCGGCGGCAACATCTTCCGCGGCGTCGCCATCGCCGCCAAGGGCGGCAACCGGGTCACCGGCGACCACATGGGCATGCTGGCGACGGTGATGAACTCGCTGACGCTGGCCGACGCACTGCGGCGCCTCGGCGTTCCCGCGCGCGTCCTGTCCGCCGTGCCGGTGCCCTCGATCTGCGAGACCTTCACCCAGCGCGGCGCCGAGCGCTACATGGAGGATGGCGACGTCATCGTCTTTGCCGGCGGCACGGGCAATCCGTTCTTCACCACCGACAGCGGCGCGGCCCTGCGCGCGGCGGAGATGCGCTGCGATGCCTTCCTGAAGGGCACCAGCGTCGACGGCGTCTATTCGGCCGACCCGAAGAAAGTGCCGGATGCCGAGCGCTACGACACGCTCACCCCCGGCGAGGTGCTGGGCCGCGACCTCAAGGTGATGGACGCGACCGCCATCGCGCTGGCGCGCGACAATGCCATTCCGGTCATCGTCTTCTCGATTCGCACCCCCGGCGCCCTGGTCGAGGTGATGAACGGCTCCGGCCGCTATACGGTGATCTCCGACTAGGAGAGCCGCCGGACGGCGCGGCGTCCCTGCAAAAGCGGCTGTAAGGCCTTGCCTTTGCGGCCACCGTCATGGAAATAAGACGCGACGGTTTCGCGCCCTGAGGATCCTTCCGGGGCGCCGCTTCAATAAGTGAGGACAAGATGGCGGACCAGGGTATCGATTTTGGCGACCTCGAGCGGCGGATGAGCGGCGCGCTTGGCGTGCTGAAGACGGATCTCGCCGGCCTTCGCACCGGCCGCGCCTCGTCCAGCATGATGGATCCGATCACGGTGAACGCCTACGGCTCCGAAATGCCGATCAACCAGGTGGCGACGGTGAGCGTGCCGGAGCCGCGCATGATCTCCGTGCAGGTCTGGGACAAGTCGATGGTCGGCGCCGTGGAGCGCGCCATCCGCGAATCCAATCTCGGCCTCAATCCGGTGGTCGATGGCACGACGCTGCGCCTGCCGATCCCGGAGCTCAACGAGGAGCGCCGCAAGGATCTCATCAAGATCGCCCACAAATACGCCGAACAGTCCAAGGTCGCCGTGCGCCATGTGCGCCGCGACGGCATGGACACGCTGAAGAAGCTGGAGAAGGACGGCGCGATCAGCGAGGACGACAGCCGCGTCCACGCCGACAAGGTGCAGAAGATGACCGACGAGATGATCGCCGAGATCGACTCGATGCTGGCCAAGAAGGAACAAGAAATCTCCCAGATCTGATCCGAAGATCGCGGCCCGATCGAAGAGGCGGGGAGCATGACATGACGGTGACGGCGGGCCTGGACATGGCCGCCCCGGCCGAGCCTGGGGGGCGGAGCGGGGTGCCTCGGCATATCGCCGTCATCATGGACGGCAACGGTCGCTGGGCGCTGGCGCGCGGCCTGCCGCGCACCGAGGGCCATCGGGCCGGCGTTTCGGCGGTGCGGCGCATCGTCCGCCACGCCGCCGCGCGCGGCGTCGAGGTGCTGACGATCTTTTCCTTCTCCTCGGAGAACTGGAGCCGTCCGGCGGCCGAGGTCGGCTTCCTGATGTCGCTGCTGGAGCGCTTCGTGCGGCGCGACCTTGCCGAGATCCACCGCCAGAACGTGCGGGTGCGGATGATCGGCGAGCGCAGCGGTCTGGAGCCCTCGATCCTGTCGCTGATCGAGGAGGGCGAGGCGCTGACCCGCGACAACACCGGCATGGTCCTCGTCGTCGCCTTCAATTACGGCGCCCGCAACGAGATGGTGCGCGCCATGCGCGGCCTTGCCGAGGACGTCGCTGCCGGCCGTATCGCGCCGCAGGCCATCGACGAGGCGGCGATCGCCGCGCGGCTCGACACGGCGGATCTGCCGGATCCCGATCTCGTCATCCGCACCAGCGGCGAGCAGCGGCTCTCCAACTTCCTGCTGTGGCAGTCCGCCTATAGCGAGTTCTACTTTCCCGACCTGCACTGGCCGGACTTCGACGAGGCGGCCTTCGACCGCGCGATCGAGGCCTATTCCGCCCGCGACCGCCGGTTCGGCGGCCTCTCGGCGAAAGTCGCCAGATGAGCGAGGGGGCCGCGGGGGGAGGCAGGCCCAGGCCGACGGAATTGAAGCTGCGGGTCGTCTCGGCCCTGCTGCTGGCCCCGGCGGTGCTGGCGGTCACCTGGTTCGGCGGCTGGGCCTTTGCCGCCGGCGCGGCGCTGTGTTCGGCGATCCTCCTGCAGGAATGGACGGTGATCGTCGGCGCCACCCGGCGGCGCGTGGCCGTTGCGCTGGCAGCGCTCGGCACCGGCGCCATGCTGCTGGCGGCGGCGCTCGGCCTGGTGCCGCTTGCCGTCGGCCTTGCCTTTGCGGTCGCCGCGCTGCTCTGGGTCTGGGGGCAGGTGTCGGGGATCGCTGCGATCGGCTGGATGGGGACCGGCGTTCTCTATGCCGGGCTGACCGGCGTCGTGCTGATCGCCTTCCGGCTCGGCACGGACGGGGTGATCATGATCCTCTTCCTGTTCGCCGTCGTATGGTCGACCGATATCGCCGCCTATTTCGCCGGACGGCGGATCGGCGGGCCGAAACTGTGGGTGCGGGTGTCGCCGAAGAAGACCTGGAGCGGCGCGCTTGGCGGGCTTGCTGCCGCCCTCGTGGTCGGGGCGGTGACGGCGGCGCTGGTCGGGCGGGCGCCGGCGGCGCTGTGGATCGTCTCGGCCGGCATCCTTTCGGTGTTCTCGCAGGCCGGCGACCTCTTGGAATCCGCCCTGAAGCGGCATTTCGGCGTGAAGGATTCCGGCCATATCATTCCCGGCCACGGCGGGGTGATGGACCGGGTCGACGGCCTGACCGGGGCCGGGGTGCTCGGCTATCTGGTGGCGGCGGCGGTTGCCGGCTCGCTGGCCGATCCGGTCGGCGCGGTGATCGCGCTGCAGGGGTATTGATGTCTTGAAGACAGGCGCGGACAGCATCGCGACGACCGGGGCCGGGCCGCAGGCGGGTTTGCCGCCCCTGCGCCTCACCGTGCTCGGCGCGACCGGCTCCATCGGCGGCTCGACGCTCGATCTGGTGGCCCGCAATCGCGAGCGCTTCCATGTCGTCGCGCTCACCGCCAACGACCGGGCCGAGGACCTGGCGCGCGCCGCCATCGCGGTCGGCGCCGAGCATGCGGTGGTTGCCGATCCCGCCGCCTATCAGCGGCTGAAGGACGCACTCGCCGGCAGCGGCATCACCGCGGCGGCCGGGCCGCAGGCGGTGCGCGAGGCGGCGGCGCGGCCGGCCGACATGGTGATCGCGGCCATTGTCGGGGCGGCGGGGCTGGAGCCGACGATCGCGGCGGCGGCGCGCGGCACCACCATCGCCCTTGCCAACAAGGAGTGCCTGGTCTGCGCCGGCGATCTGTTCATGGCGGTCGCGCGCGGGGCCTGCGCCACCATCCTGCCGGTCGATTCCGAGCACAATGCCGTGTTCCAGGTGCTGGAGCGCGGCAATCTCGACCAGGTCGAGAAGCTGACGCTGACCGCCTCCGGCGGGCCGTTCCGCACCCTGTCGCTGGAGGCGATGCGCGGCGTCACGCCGGAGGCGGCGCTGCGCCATCCCAACTGGAGCATGGGCGCGCGCATTTCCATCGACAGCGCCACGATGATGAACAAGGGCTTCGAGATCATCGAGGCGTCGCACCTGTTTCCGCTCGGGCCGGAGCAGCTCGAGGTCCTGGTGCATCCGCAGTCCGTGGTGCATGGCATGGTGCAGTATCGCGACGGCTCGCTGCTCGCCCAGCTCGGCGCGCCGGACATGCGCACGCCCATCGCCCATTGTCTCGCCTGGCCGCGCCGCATGGCGACGCCGGCGCAGCGCCTTGATCTTGCCGCATTGGCAACGCTCAGCTTCGAGGCGCCGGATCCGCTGCGGTTTCCGGCCCTGCGCATCGCCCGCGAGGCGATGGTCGCGGGGACGGCCGCGACGGCCGCTCTCAACGCCGCCGACGAAATCGCCGTCAGGGCCTTCCTGGATCGCGGGATCGGGTTCCTCGATATCGCGGCGACGGCCGAGACCGTGCTGGAGCGGATGGCGGCCGCCGGCGATCTGGCCGAGCCGGGCTGCGTCGACGACGTACTTGGGATCGACGGAATCGCCCGCGGCCGGGCGCTCGAGGCGATTGCGGCAAGGGTCGGCTAGCCGTCATGGATGGTGGCCGGGAACGGGTTGTTAATACGCAGGGACGACACTGCCGACCCGGCAAGGAGATGACATGGAACTGATCGGATCGCTGTTCGGGTCTTTCGCGGGCTACGCGCTGCCGTTCCTGTTCGTGCTGACCGTGGTGGTGTTCTTCCACGAGCTCGGCCACTTTCTGGTGGCGCGCTGGTGCGGGGTGCGGGTGCAGGCGTTCTCGGTCGGCTTCGGCCCGGAACTGTTCGGCCGCACCGACCGGCACGGCACCCGCTGGAAGCTCTCGGTCATCCCGCTCGGCGGCTATGTCAAGTTCGCGGGCGATGAGAACGAGGCGAGCGTGCCCGACCGGGAGGCGCTTGGCCGCATGAGCGCGGAAGAGCGCGCCGGCGCCTTCCAGACCAAGCCGGTGTCGCGCCGCGCGGCCATCGTCGCCGCCGGTCCGATCGCCAATTTCCTTCTCGCCATCGCCATTTTCGCCCTGCTGTTCGGCCTGTTCGGCCGGCCGGAAATCTCGCCGCGCGTCGATGCCGTCCAGCCGGACAGCGCCGCGCAGGAGGCCGGCCTTGCCGAGGGCGACCTGGTCCTGGCCATCGACGGGCAGCCGATCCAGACCTTCGCCGAGATGCAGCGGATCGTCAGCGTCAGCGCCGGCGAGCAGCTCACCATGCTGGTGGATCGCGGCGGCCAGCAGGTCACCGTCGAGGTGACGCCGCAGCGGCGCGAGATCACCGACCGTTTCGGCAATGTCCAGTCGATCGGCCTGCTCGGCGTCAGCCGCAGCGCCAGCCAGGAGGATGTGGTGGTGCGCCGCTTCGGCCCGGTGGAGGCCGTCGTCGAGGGCAGCCGCGAGACCTGGTTCGTGGTGACGCGCACCGCCGGCTATCTCGCCGGCATCGTCACGGGGCGCGAATCCGCCGACCAGCTCGGCGGGCCGATCCGCGTCGCGCAGATTTCCGGGCAGGTGGCGACGCTCGGCTTCGCCGCGCTGCTCAATCTGACGGCGGTGCTGTCGGTCAGCATCGGCCTGCTCAATCTCCTGCCGATCCCCATGCTCGACGGCGGCCATCTGCTGTTCTACGCGGCCGAGGCGCTGCGCGGAAAGCCGCTCAGCGAGCGGGCGCAGGAATACGGTTTCCGCATCGGCATCGCGATCGTGCTGTTCCTGATGGTGTTCGCGACATGGAACGACGTGCTCCATCTCAGTTCCCTCTAGGCGGGGACAGATACGGGAGCGTGTCGCAGGTGCAACGATCCGGCGGGAAACGGGATTTGCGGACTCTGGGCGGTTGCGTCCGGTCCAAAAGCCTGTAAAACGACTGACGGATATAGAGAATCTCGACCGCCTTGCCTGTCGCCTCCGGCGACATATCAAGGGCTTGGCGGAAAAGCGAAGGCGAAGCGTCCTTATGCAGCGTGTGCAGAACCTGACCAGAACGATCCTGGTGGCGGCCGTGATGAGCGGTGTGGCCCCGATCCTGCCATGGAACTTTGCCGGCCTCGGGGTCGATGAAGCCGCCGCGGCGGTGGTCAACCGGATCGTCGTTCGCGGCAACACCCGTATCGAGGCCTCGACCGTCGAGAGCTACCTGACGATCCGGCCCGGCCGCGCCTTCGGGCCGGCGGAGATCGACGAGTCGCTGAAGACGCTCTACGCGACCGGCCTGTTCGAGGACGTGTCGATCAACCAGCAGGGCGGCTCGCTGGTGGTGACGGTGACCGAGAACCCGATGGTCAACCGCATCTCCTTCGAGGGCAATCGCCGTCTCGACGACAAGACGCTGAGCGGCGTGGTGCGGACCGAGGAGCGGTCGATGCTGACCCGCGCCAAGGTGCAGTCCGACGTCCAGAACGTGCTGGAGGCCTATCGGCGCTCCGGTCGCTACCGCGCGACCGTCGAGCCCAAGATCATCAGCCGCTCCAACAACCGCGTCGACCTCGTCTTCGAGATCAACGAGGGCGACCGCACCGGCATCGAGCGCATCACCTTCATCGGCAACAGCAAGTTCAGCGACGGCCGCCTGCGCGACGTGATCCGCACCCGCGAAAGCGGGCTGCTGAGCTTCCTGCGCACCACCGACTCCTTCGATCCCGACCGTCTGGACGCGGATCAGGAGATGCTGCGCCAGTTCTACTATCGCCATGGCTATGCGGACTTCCGCATCATCTCGGCGGTCGCCGACCTCGACCGCGAGGAGAACGTCTTCTACGTCACCTTCACGGTGGAAGAGGGCGAGCAGTATACCTATGGCGAGATCGACCTGCAGACCACGCTGAGCGATGTCGATCCGGACGGCCTGCGCCGCAAGATCCGCACCTCGGAAGGGCGCACCTATTCCTCGCTCGAGGTCGAGAAGACGCTCGAGGACATGACCCTCGACGTCTCGCGCCAGGGCTACGCCTTCGCGCAGATCCGTCCGCGCGCCACCCGCGACTACGAGAACCGCAAGATCTCGCTGACCTATTTCGTCGAGGAAGGGCCGCGCGTCTATATCGAGCGGATCAACATCCGCGGCAACGATCGGACCCGCGAATATGTCATCCGCCGCGAGTTCGACCTCGCCGAGGGCGATGCCTTCAACCGCGTGCTGCTCGACAAGGCCGAGCGCCGGCTGAAGGATCTGCAGTTCTTCAAGGACGTGCGCATTTCCACCTCGCGCGGCAGCTCGCCGGACCGCATCGTCGTCAATGTCGATGTCGAGGAGCAGGCGACCGGCGAGATCGGCTTCGGCGTCGGCTATTCCACCTCGGACGGCGTCATCGGCGACATCACGCTGCAGGAGCGCAACTTCCTCGGCCGCGGCCAGTTCGTGCGCGCCAAGGTCGGCGCCGGCTCCTCCACTCGTTCCTACGAGTTCGCCTTCACCGAGCCGTATTTCCTCGGCCGGCGCATCTCGCTGTCGCTCGACGTCTATCGCCGCGACTACAAGCAGAACGACTATCGCGCCTATGACAGCAAGACCACCGGCGGCTCTGTCGCCTTCGGTCTGCCGCTGCGCGACGACGAGCTGCGGCTGAACCTGATCTACCGCGTCTTCGACGAGAACCTGACCTGGGATCAAGTGACGAAAGCGCCGCTGTCCGGCGGTCTGCAGTCCTCGCTCGGCCGCAACCTGACCTCGTCGATCGGCTACTCGCTGGTCTATGACACCCGCGACAGCAAGCGCGATCCGCGCGACGGCTTCTACGTCGCCTTCGCGCAGGACTTCGCCGGCGTCGGCGGCGACAGCCGCTACCTGTCGACCACCATCGATGCCCGCGCCTACAAGGAGATCCTGCCCGAGTGGGGCGTGATCGGCATCCTGCGCACCGGCGGTGGCTATCTCAACGGCCTCGGCAAGGACCTGCGCTCGTCCGAGCAGTTCCAGCACAGCGACACCTGGCTGCGCGGCTTCGAGATGCAGGGCATCGGCCCGCGCGACTCCGTCACCGGCAACTCGCTGGGCGGCCGCTGGTATGTCCATGCCAACGCGGAAGCCGAGTTCCCGATCCTCGGCCTGCCGCGCGAGCTCGGCCTGTCGGGCGCCGTGTTCACCGATTTCGGCGCCCTGTGGGATGCCGACCGGGCGATCATCGACTGCGTCGCGGCCGGCTGCGGCCCGGGTCCGGTAGCCACGGTTCAGTCCAACGGCTTCGCGCCGCGCGTGTCGGCCGGTTTCGGCATCAAGTGGGCCTCGCCCTTCGGTCCGATCCGGGCGGACTTCGCCTGGCCGATCATCAAGGAAACGGGCGACCGGACGCAGTTCTTCCGCATCGGCGGCGGCACGCGCTTCTGATCGCGCCGACGGTCTCGTGTTGAAAGCCGGCCGCCGACATTCGGCGGCCGGATTCATTGTGGGACCCAAGCATTGGAAAGACGATGAGCGATCCCAGTTTCTTTGCGCCGTTCGAGCCCGTGGACCTTGCGAAAGTGGCCGAATGGGTGGCGGGCGACCTGCCGCGCGGCGGCGGGGAGGTGTGGGTGTCCGGCGTCGCGCCGCTTGAGGATGCCTCGGCCGGCGACATCGTCTTCTTCGACAATCCCAAATATCTGCCGATGCTGGCGCAGACCGTGGCTGCCGCCTGCATCGTCGCGCGTAAACATGCGGACAAGGTGCCGGACGGCGTCGTGCCGCTGGTTGCCGACCAGCCCTACAAGGCCTGGGGCCTGCTGCTCGCGCGCCTCTATCCCGCTGCCATGCGTCCCGTCGCGCTCGACGGCACGGGGGCCGGCGTCTCGCCGCATGCGCGCATCGACGCTTCTGCGCGGCTCGAAGACGGCGTCACCGTCGAGGCCGGCGCGGTGGTGGGGCCGGGGGCCGAGATCGGCTCGGGCACCCGCGTGCAGGCGAATGCGGTGATCGGCGCCGGCGTGCGCATCGGCCGCGACTGCAGCATCGGCGCCAATGCGGTGCTGCAGCACACGCTGCTCGGCGACCGGGTGATCCTGCATCCGGGCGTGTGCACGGGACAGGACGGCTTCGGCTTCGCGATGGGGCCGGGCGGCCACCTCAAGGTGCCGCAGATCGGCCGCGTCATCATCCAGAACGACGTCGAGATCGGCGCCAACACCACGGTGGATCGCGGCGCCAATCGCGACACCATCGTCGGCGAGGGAACGAAGATCGACAATCAGGTCCAGATCGGCCACAACGTGGTGATCGGCCGCCATTGCGTCATCGTCTCGCAGGTCGGCATTTCCGGCAGCGCGACGCTGGAGGACTATGTGGCGATCGGCGGGCAGACCGGCGTGCGCGGCCATGTCACCATCGGCATGGGCGCGCAGATCGCCGCCGTCAGCGTGGTCGAGGACGATGTGCCGGCCGGGGCGCGCTATGGCGGCGTGCCGGCCAAGCCGGTAAAGGTCTGGTTCCGCGAGATGATGACGCTGGCGCGGCTTGCCGAGCGGGGCGGCGCGCCGGCGCGGGACAAGGGCTGAAGACTTTGGACAGAAAGAATTGCCTGGGGACGGACGAATGAGCGAAGGCGAAACAAAAGAACTGGCAAGCGCCGATATCATGCGGATCCTGGAGCTGCTGCCCCACCGCTATCCCTTCCTGATGGTCGACCGGATCGTCGAGATGGACGGGGACAATTCCGCCGTCGGCATCAAGAACGTGACCGCCAACGAGCCGCATTTCCTCGGGCATTTCCCGAACCAGCCGGTGATGCCGGGCGTGCTGATCATCGAGGGCATGGCGCAGACCGCCGGCGCGCTCTGCGTGCATTCGCGCGGGCCCTCGAACACGCCGAAGCTGGTCTATTTCATGACCATCGACAAGGTGAAGTTCCGCAAGCCGGTGCTGCCGGGCGACCAGCTTCGCTACCGGATGACCAAGATCCGCAACCGCACCAACATCTGGAAGTTCGAGGGCATTGCGACGGTCGACGGCGTCAAGGTCGCCGAGGCCGAGATCAGCGCCATGCTGGTCGACCACTGAGGTGGACATGATGGCAGCTCACTCCGCAATCCACCCTTCGGCGGTCGTCGAGGACGGCGCCCGGCTCGGCGAGGGCGTGTCCATCGGGCCGTTCTGCCATGTCGGGCCGCAGGTGGTGCTCGGCGACGGCGTGGTGCTGAAGTCGCATGTGGCGGTCGCCGGGCGGACCACGGTCGGGGCGCGGACGCAGGTCTTTCCCTTCGCCTCGGTCGGCCACCAGGCGCAGGACCTGAAATATCGCGGCGAGACGGCGAGCCTGACCATCGGCACCGACTGCATCGTCCGCGAGGGCGTCACCCTCAATCCGGGGACCGAGGGCGGCGGACTGGAGACGGTGATCGGCAACCGCTGCGCCTTTCTCGCCAATTCCCATGTCGGCCACGATTCCCGCCTCGGCGACGGGGTGATCCTGTCCAACAACGTGATGATCGCCGGCCATGTCACGGTCGGTAACCATGTCATTTTCGGCGGCGGCGCGGCGGTGATCCAGTTCACCCGCGTTGGCGACCATGCCTTTGTCGGCGGGCTTGCCGGCCTTGAGAACGACCTCATTCCCTTCGGCATGGTGATGGGCAACCGCGCCCGGCTCAACGGGCTCAACCTTGTCGGCCTGAAGCGGCACGGCTTTGCCCGCGAGGACATCCATGCCCTGCGCAATGCCTACAAGGACCTGTTCGAGAGCTCCGAAGGCACGCTGCGCCAGCGCGCCGAGGCCGTCGCCGCCACCTATGAGGGCGTTGCCCTCGTGCGCCGGGTGACCGATTTCATCCTGGTCGAGACCGACCGCCGCTTCTGCACGCCGGCCCTGGAAGGGTAGCTCCAGCCGGACGGGACCGGACCATGTCAGAGCCGAGCCTGAGCGAGGAGGGGACCGTTGCCGTCATCTGCGGCGGCGGGCGGTTGCCGGTGGAGGTGATCCGCGCGGCGCGCGAGCGTGGCCGACGGGTCGTTGCCATCGCCATTCGCGGCGAGGCGGATCCGGCCGTCGACGATTTCGCGCCGCTGCATCTCGGCTGGGGCCAGATCGGCAAGCTGGCGAACCATCTGCAGAGCGAGGGCGTGCGCGAGCTGGTGATGATCGGCAGCGTCACCCGCCGGCCGGAGCTGCGCGAGATCCTCGGTGATCTCGGCACCGTGCGCCGGCTGCCGAAAATTCTCGCCTCGCTCGCCGGCGGCGACGATTCCCTGCTGAAGAAGGTCATCCGCCTGTTCGAGGACGAGGGGTTCCGCGTCGTCGGGGCGCATGAGGTCGCCCCGCAGCTTCTGGCGACGCCGGGCTGCATGGCCGGGCCCGAGCCGCGCGGCGATCTGCTGGCCGACCTTCGCCTTGGCGCGGCCGCTGTTGCCGAGCTCGGCCGTCTCGACATCGGCCAGGCCGCCGTCTGCCTCAACGGGCGCATCATCGCCGTCGAGGGGGCGGAGGGCACCGACGCCATGCTGGAGCGCTGCCGCGACCTGCGGGCGCGCGGCCGGGTGCGCGGCAAGGGCGGCGTGCTGGTGAAATGCGCCAAGCCGGGCCAGGACCTGCGCGTCGATCTTCCCACCATCGGCCCCGGCACCGTGGAAAAGGTGGTGGAGGCGGGCCTTGCCGGCATCGCCGTCGAGGCCGGGCGGGTGCTGATCGCCGAGCGGGGCGAGGCGCTGGCGCTGGCGGCGCGCCAGGGCGTGTTCGTCTTCGGCATTTCCGGCCAGGTGACGGGATCTTCGGAGGATCGGGCATGAGCGAGGGCGCATCGCGGCCGCTGCGGATCTGCATCGTTGCGGGCGAGGAGTCCGGCGACCAGCTTGCCGCGCCGATGATGGCGGCGATCGCCGCGCGGGCCGGCGGCCCGGTGGAATTCTTCGGCGTCGGCGGCGAGCGGATGGAAGCGCAGGGGCTCAACAGCCTGTTTCCCATCGAGGACATCGCCGTCATGGGTCTTTCCGCCGTGCTGGCGCGGCTGCCCTCGATCGTCCGCCGGGTCTACCAGACCGTCGACGATGTGGTGGCGAAGGCCCCCGACGCGCTGGTCATCGTCGACAGTCCCGATTTCACCCACAATGTCGCCAAGCGGGTGCGCAAGCGCGCGCCGGCCATTCCCATCGTCGGCTATGTCTCGCCCTCGGTCTGGGCCTGGCGGCCGGGCCGCGCGCGGCGGATGGCCGCCTATGTCGACCATCTGCTGGCGATCCTTCCCTTCGAGCCGGCGGTGCATGCAAGGCTCGGTGGGCCGCCGACCAGCTATGTCGGCCATTCCTTGATCGAGCGTGCGGGCGCCTTCCGGCCCGCCCTTGGCGAAAGGACCGCGCTCGGCGAGGGGCGACCGGTGCTGTTGATGCTGCCGGGCAGCCGGCGCAGCGAGGTGACGCGGCTGTTGCGGGATTTTCGCGGCGCCGTCGACATCCTGCGCCAGGCGCATCCCGATCTTGAGGTGGTGCTGCCGGCGGTGGCGCGGCTGCGGCCGCTGATCGAGGAACAGCTCGCCGACTGGCCGACCCCGCCGCTGCTGGTCACCGGCGAGGCGGAGAAGCTTGCCGCCTTCCGCCGCGCCCATGCGGCGCTCGCCGCCTCCGGCACCGTGTCGCTGGAGCTGGCGATTTCCGGCGTGCCGATGGTCATCGCCTACAAGCTCGACTGGTTCTTCCGCCGCATCAAGGATCTCAACCGGGTGCTGCCGATCGCCAGCGTCACCTCCATGGTGCTGCCCAACATCATCCTTGGCGACAATGTCGTGCCGGAGTTTCTCGACGACGACGCCAATCCCCGCGCGCTGGCCGGCGCGGTCGCCCCGCTGCTGATCGACAGCCCGGCCCGCCGGCGGCAGGTCGAGGCCTTCGCCCGGCTCGACACGGTCATGCGGCTTGCCGGCGACGAGAGCCAGGCGGGCGCCGCCGCGCGCATCGTTCTGGAGGCCGCCCGGCGCGCGTGACAGGTGCGTGACGGGCACATGACGGGTGCGCGACCGGCTCGCGATGGGGCTGGTGACGGGTGCGCGACGGGCTGGTGACGGGCGCCGCCCCCGCGTCGTGGCCGATGGGCCGGATTTGGCGCGATTGAGACGGCCGTCGCAATTTTGCGCTGAAATTTTGCAAAATCCGTCTCAATAATTTTATATATATATCAATGGCTTGGCAAAATATTGAGTTTCGCCTCGCAATTTTTCGGAGCCCTTTTCGGCCACTTGTCCCCGCTCTCGCGACAGGGATGGTGCTTTCTATCCCCGTTTGCCGCACCGGCGTTGAGAAGCCGCGTCCCGGCCCCGCGCCGGTCCTTCGTTCTCCTGGTCGCCGCACCCTCCGAGGTCACCCCGGCCAAGCGAAGCGCGAGCCGGGGCCTATTCGTTCCCAGAGCGGCGGCGAGGACACGCCCGCGCGAACCCCATCCCTCAGCCTGTCGTCCCCAACGCAAAAGGCCGCCCGGAGGCGGCCTTTCGAACCTGGACTTGTCGATCCCGCTCAGCGGCGCTGGGAGACCGGCAGGTAGTCGCGCAGCGCCGCGCCCGTGTAGAGCTGGCGCGGGCGGCCGATCTTCTGGGACGGATCCTCGACCATTTCCTTCCACTGGGCGATCCAGCCGACGGTGCGGGCCAGCGCGAACAGCACGGTGAACATGGTGGTCGGGAAGCCGAGCGCCCGCAGGGTGATGCCCGAATAGAAGTCGATGTTCGGATAGAGCTTCTTCTCGATGAAATAGTCGTCGTTGAGCGCGATCCGCTCCAGTTCCATGGCGACGTCGAGAAGCGGATCGTCCCGGATGCCGAGCTCGGCCAGAACTTCATGCGTGGTCTTCTGCATGATGCGGGCGCGCGGGTCGTAATTCTTGTAGACCCGGTGGCCGAAGCCCATCAGACGGAACGGATCGTTCTTGTCCTTGGCGCGGGCGATGTATTCCGGGATGCGGTCGACCGAGCCGATTTCCGACAGCATGTTGAGCGCCGCCTCGTTGGCGCCGCCATGCGCCGGGCCCCACAGGCAGGCGATGCCGGCCGCGATGCAGGCGAAGGGGTTGGCGCCCGAAGACCCGGCAAGACGCACGGTCGAGGTCGAGGCGTTCTGCTCGTGATCGGCATGGAGGATGAAGATCCGGTCCATGGCACGGGCGAGAACCGGGTTGACCTTGTATTCCTCGCAAGGCACCGCGAAGCACATATGCAGGAAGTTCGAGGCGTAGTCGAGGTCGTTGCGCGGATACACGAAGGGCTGGCCGACATGATACTTGTAGGCCATCGCCGCCAGCGTCGGCATCTTGGCGATCATCCGCAGGCTGGCCACCATGCGCTGGTGCGGGTCCGAGATGTCGGTCGAGTCGTGGTAGAAGGCCGAGAGCGCGCCGACGGTGCCGACCATGATCGCCATCGGGTGGGCGTCGCGGCGGAAGCCGGTGAAGAAGCGGCTCATCTGCTCGTGGATCATCGTGTGATAGGTCACGCGATGCACGAAGTCGTCCTTCTGGGCCTTGGTCGGAAGCTCGCCGTAGAGCAGCAGGTAGCAGCTCTCCAGGAAGTCGCCGTGCTCGGCCAGTTGCTCGATCGGATAGCCGCGATACAGCAGCGTGCCTTCGTCGCCGTCGATATAGGTGATGGCGGATTCGCACGAGGCCGTCGAGGTGAAGCCGGGATCGTAGGTGAAACAGCCGGTCTGTCCGTAGAGAGAGGCGATGTCGACCACGTCGGGGCCGATGGAGCCGGGCCGAACCTTCAGGTCCCAGGACCTGTCACCGATCGTCAGCTTGGCAGTGTTCTCGCTCATTCAGGCTACCCCCTTGTATGAAGCGCGCCGCGGGAAGGTCCGGACCGGCCTCCAGGAGAGGCTGGAGTGTGCCGGACGCACGGCGGGAGGAAAGGTCGAATGTTGCGTATCCCATTTGTCCGCTCCCCGCAAGCGCGCCTCCCTAACGCTTTCGTCACAGGGTGACGGGGGATTCATGTGAACCGCGGGCGGCGGCCGGGATCGGGCCGCCGCGTGGGTGCGGCCGGCGCAGGCGCCGTGCCGGATCGGGTCAGCCGGCCACCTGGTCGGCGATGCGGGCGAGCGAGTCCTCGCGGCCGAGCACGGCCAGCACATCGAAGATGCCGGGCGAGGTGCCGCGGCCGGTCAGCGCCGCGCGCAGCGGCTGCGCCGCCTTGCCGAGCTTCAGGCCGGTCTCCTCGGCATAGGCGCGCACGGCCGCCTCGGTGGTCTCCGCGTCCCAGCTATCGAGCGCGGACAGGCGGGCGTGCAGGTCGGCGAGCACCTTGCGCGCCTCGTCCGCCTCCAGCAGCGCGGCCGCCTTCTCGTCCATGGCGAGCGGGCGCTGCACCCACAGGTATTCGGCGCTGTCGGCGAGCTCGACCAAGGTCTTGGCGCGCTCCTTCAGCCCCGGCAGGGCGGCGCGGAACATCTCGACATGCGCCGGGTCCTGCAGCCAGTCGCGCAGGCCTTGCGCGTTTTCCGCATGTGGCAGGAAGCTGGTGAAGTCGGCGAGCAGTTCGTCCGTGCCGGCGGCGCGCATGTAGTGGCCGTTGAGGTTCTCCAGCTTCTTGAAGTCGAAGCGCGAGGGCGACTTGCCGATGGCGTCGAGATCGAACCAGCCGGTCATCTCGTCGGTCGAGAAGATCTCGGCATCGCCATGGCTCCAGCCGAGGCGGGCGAGATAGTTGCGCATGGCGGCCGGCAGATAGCCCATGGCGCGATAGGCCTCGACGCCGAGGGCGCCGTGGCGCTTGGAGAGCTTGGCCCCGTCCGGCCCGTGGATCAGCGGGATATGCGCCATCACCGGCACGTCCCAGCCGAGCGCCTGGTAGATCAGCGTCTGGCGGGCGGCATTGGTCAGGTGGTCGTCGCCGCGGATGATATGGGTGACGCCCATGTCGTGATCGTCGACGACGACGGCCAGCATATAGGTCGGGGTGCCGTCGGAGCGCAGCAGCACCAGGTCGTCGAGATCCTTGTTCGGGAAGACGACGCGGCCCTGCACCTTGTCCTCGATCACCGTCTCGCCGTCGACCGGCGCCTTGAGGCGGATCGCCGGCTTGATGCCGGCCGGGGCCTCGGAGGGATCGCGGTCGCGCCAGCGCCCGTCATAGCGCGGCGGCAGGCCGTTGGCGCGCTGCGCCTCGCGCATCGCCGTCAGCTCTTCCGGCGTTGCGTAGCAGCGATAGGCGAGGCCCTTCTCGACCAGACTCTCGGCCGCCTCGCGGTGGCGGGCGGCGCGGGCGAACTGCGAGATCGCCTCGCCCTGCCAGTCGAGACCGAGCCAGGTCAGCCCGTCGAGGATCGCGGCGATCGCCGCGTCGGTGCTGCGCTCGCGGTCGGTGTCCTCGATCCGCAGCAGCATCTGGCCGCCGAAGCGGCGGGCATAGAGCCAGTTGAACAGCGCCGTACGGGCGCCGCCGATATGCAGATAGCCGGTCGGGGAGGGCGCAAAGCGCGTGACGACGGGAGAGTTCATTCAACAAGGCCTCGTGATCGGTGGCGGAGCCGGTGCGGTGCGTCCGGCCAGCCTTCGGAATTATCGGTGCCGTTTCGCGTCTTGCGCGAAGGTCGGTTGCAATGCAACGCTTCGGTCCTGGCACGGTCGGCGACCGTGTAGCACAGCGGCGGCGCGCCACCAATGCCCGAGAGATCGGCAGCGCGCGGCCAGGGCGGAGGGGCGGCTGGGGTGTCCCGGGAACGCGAGGGCGACGAGGACAGGCAGGTGCCGCCGGGCGGGCTCCCGGAGGCACTGCCGGACGCTTTGCCGGAGCGGCAGGGCAGCCGAGGCGGCGGCCGGGGAGACCCGCGCCGCTGGCCTGCGCTTGCCCCGCCGCCGCTCGCGGCCCTGCTCGCCCGTCG
This sequence comes from Stappia sp. TSB10P1A, assembly GCF_900185725.1. GTDB lineage: Bacteria > Pseudomonadota > Alphaproteobacteria > Rhizobiales > Stappiaceae > Stappia. The sequence goes on from NZ_FYAU01000025.1 coordinate 78,014, forward strand.
CCGGGCGGCTCGCGCAGGATGGCACGAGGAAGAGGGGGCGGGGACAAGATTTGCCGCCGCCTGCCGCGAAAGCCTGGCGCAGGGGCGGGGGCTTGCCTTTGCCGCGCTCGCCTTCAGCCTCGGCATTGCCGCCTATTTCCGCCTGCCGGCGGAGCCGCAGGTGCTGGTCGTCGCGCCGGCGACGCTGCTGGCCTGGGCCGGCTGGCGGCTCGCCGGGCGGCGGGGGGCGGGGGCGCTGCCGCTCTTGGTGCTGGCCCTCGTGCTATCGGGGCTGCTGGCGGGGACAGCGCGCACCGCGCTGGTCGCAGCCCCGGTGATCGACCGGGCGCGCAGCCTCACGGTGAGCGGTTTCGTCGAGGAGGTCGAGCGCACCGGGCGGGGCGTGCGGCTGGTGCTGCAAGTGGTGAGTGCCGAGCGGCTGGCGGCCGAGGCGACGCCCCGCCGCGTCCGGGTGTCGCTGCGCGGCGCCGCGCCGCCCGACCTGCCGCGGGTGGGCGAGGCGGTGACGCTGCGCGCAAGGCTGGCGCCGCCGGCGCCCGCGGTGATGCCCGGCGGCTACGACTTCGCCTTCCGGGCGTTCTTCGACGGGATCGGCGCCAGCGGCTTTGCCTTCGGCGCGCCGCGCCGCATCGATCTGGGACCGGCGCCGCTCGCCTTGCGGGCGAAGGCCGAGGTCGCCGGCCTGCGCCAGGCGATTGCCGCGCGCATTCTTGCCGCGCTCGGCGAGACGCCGGCGGCGGCGCTTGCCATCGCGCTGATCACCGGCGACCGCTCGCTGATCCCCGAGCCGGTGACGGAGGCGCTGAGGACCGCCGGGCTCGCCCATATCCTGGCGATTTCCGGCCTGCACATGGCGCTGTTCGCCGGCTCCGTCTTCTTTGTCGTGCGCGCCGCGCTGGCGCTGTCGCCCCGCCTTGTCCACGGCGCCCGGATCGAGGCCGTCGCGGCGATCGCCGCGCTCTTGGCGGCGGCCTTCTATCTGACGATTTCCGGCGGCTCGATCGCGACGCAGCGGGCGTTCCTGATGATCGCGCTGGTCCTGGCGGGGCGGATCTTCGCCCGGCGGGCCTTGACCCTCAGGAACGTGGCGATCGCCGTCTTCGTGATCCTCGCGGTCATGCCCGAGGCGCTGCTCGATCCCGGCTTCCAGATGTCCTTTGCCGCCGTCATCGCGCTGGTCGCGGCCTATGAGGAGCTGACCCGGCGGCGGCTGGCGCGGGAGCAGCACGCCCTGCCGCGCCGGGGCTTGCTGCCGCGGGCGACGGCGGGCGCGATGGGGTGGATCTGGGGCCTGCTGCTGACCTCGCTGATCGCCGGCGTGGCGACCGGGGCGATCGGCGCCTATCACTTCCACCGGATCGCGCCGCTGGGGCCGCTCGGCAACCTGCTGGCGATGCCGGTGGTGACGCTGGTGGTGATGCCCTTCGCGGCGCTGTCGCTGCTGCTGCTGCCCTTCGGGCTGGAGCTCCTGCCGCTGCTGGCGATGGGGGCCGGCGTCGACCAGGTCGTCGGCATGGCGCAATGGGTGAAGGAACTGACGCCGGAGGACGGGGTGATCGGCGCGCCCTCGCTCGCCGGCACGCTGGCGGTGGTGGCGGCCGGGCTCACCGCCTGTCTTGCGCCGCGCGGCTATCGCCGCGCCGCGCTGGTCCCGCTCGCCGCTTCCGTGCTGTTCTATGCGGGGCACCGGCAGCCGGACATGCTGGTCTCGGCGAATGGCGGGACGCTCGCCCTGCGCGATGCCGCCGGCGTGCTGCGGGTGTCGGGACGGACGAGCGGCTTCCTGCCGGAGGTCTGGCTGCGGGCGGAAGGGGTCGGCGTGCGCCATCACCGCGAGCGGCGGATCGCGCGCGCGGACATGCGCTGCGACGACACGGCCTGCCTGCTGCGGGCGCATGGTCCGCCGGGACTGGGCCCACCCGCCGCCCATGCTCCGCCCATACAGACCCCGCACGCACAGGGTCTGCCCAAACGGGACCGGCCAGGGCAGGCTCCACCGCTGCAGGCCCCGCACGCACAGGGGCAACCGGAGCCGTCGCCCGCCGCGCAGACGTCTGCCGCACAGGTGCCCGCCGCACAGACGTCTGCCGCACAGACGTCTGTCGCTCAGGTGCCCGGCGCACGGCATGCACCCGCAGACGGGCCAACGGAGGCGGTCGGAAGGCCCGGTCCCGTGGCGCAGGGCCCGCCGGCGCTGCTGGTCTCGCTGGTGCGGGACGGCGCCGCCTTCGAGGAGGACTGCCGCAAGGTCGATATCATCGTCTCGGCGCTCAACGCCCCGCCCGGGTGCCGGGCGCGGGTGGTGATCGACGGGGCACGGCTTGCCCGGGAGGGCGCCGTCGCGCTCACTTTCGGTGCGCCGGATATCCCGGTCGCGTCCCGATCAACGCCCGCACAGGCACCGTCCGCTGCGCCGTCGCCCTCGAGCGCAGGTGGCGCTCTGGCCGTCGCGGTGCGCCCGAGCTACGGGCTTCGCCGGCCCTGGACGCCGAAATGACGCCGAAATCACGCCCAACTGCCCCGGCTTCACACCCAACGGGCAATGCCTCATCCGAACCGGGCGCAAGGACCCGGCGCCGAAGGGCTCTCTCAACGTGGGCCCCAGCCTCGGCCCGTCGAACCTCGGCCCGTTCAGCCGTGGCCCGCCCGCCCTGAGTCCGCCCTCAGTAGCGGCGGAACAGCGACACCAGCTTGCCCTGGATGCGCACCCGTCCGGGCCCGAAAATGCGGGTCTCATAGGCCGGATTGGCCGCCTCCAGCGCCACGGAGGCGCCCTTCTTGCGCAGGCGCTTCAAGGTCGCCTCCTCGTCGTCGATCAGGGCGACGACGATGTCGCCGCTGTCGGCGCTGTCGGAGCGGCGGATCACCACCGTGTCGCCGTCGAGAATGCCGGCCTCGATCATCGAATCGCCGCGCACTTCCAGCGCATAGTGATCGCCAGTGCCGAGCAGGTCGGCCGGCATGGCGATGGTGTGGCTGTGCGTCTGGATCGCCTCGATCGGCACGCCGGCGGCGATGCGGCCCATCACCGGGATCTCGACGCTGTCATTGGCCGGCATCGGCTGGGCGGGGGCGGCCTCGACCGGCGGCAGCTTGCCGCGCGAGCCCTCGATGACGGAGGGTGAGAAGCCCTGGCCGCGCGCCGAGGCAAGGCCGGGGGAGACGGATTCGGGCAGCTTGATGATCTCCAGCGCCCTGGCGCGGTTCGGCAGGCGGCGGATAAAGCCGCGCTCCTCCAGCGCCGTGATCAGCCGGTGGATGCCCGACTTGGAGCGCAGGTCGAGCGCGTCCTTCATCTCGTCGAAGGAGGGCGGAACGCCGGTCTCCTTCAGCCGCTCATGGATGAACAGGAGCAATTCGTGCTGCTTGCGCGTCAACATGCGCGTGGGTCCCCCCGTTCCGGTTCAGACGTCTCGGCGCAAGCGCCGCCAATTTCCAAAATCCATGACGTCCTGCGTCGTGTGGTCGAGCGCCTTCGGCTCGGGCCCTCGGATCATGCCGTCGGCGCGAGCGTTTCCGCCTCCGCCGCCATCTCCGCGCGCACCCCCTTGTTGGTGGCCGTGCAAGGGCATGGAGCACCACCAAGGGAGCCGCCCATCGCGACTCAAGCCCATGTACAAATCATGAACGCAGTCTAACCGTTCCCGCCTTGTTCCACAAGCGATTCCGCCCGCCAAGGCCGCGCCAGGTCGAGATGTCCTGCGTCCGGCGAGAGATGACCGGCGCGGACCTCACCCTCGATGCGGCGCAGGCGCGCGGGAAACCGTCCTCTTTTCAAGGGTTTGCGAGATCGGCTCGGGCCAGGTTCGGGCGCGGTGGCGGCCGCGTCAGCCCTGTGGCAGGCGCAGAACCGGCACCGGCGTGCCGGCGGGCGCGGGGGCGGCGTGGGGCGGGCGCACCACCAGGGCGTCGGCGCGGGCGAGCGTTGCCAGCATCGAGGAATCCTGCCGTTCGAACGGGGCGACGCGCTCCGTGCCGTCGTTCTCGCGCAGGATGCGGGCCCTCAGATAGTCCTCGCGCTGGTCGTTGCCGCCGATATCGGCGGCCAGCGGCAGCAGCTCGGCGTCGCGCCGGCGCGGCGGGCGGCCGAGCAGGGCCTCGATCAGCGGCCGCAGGAACAGCAGGCCGCAGACGAGGCTGGAGACGGGATTGCCCGGCAGGCCGAGGACGCGCATGTCCTCGATCCGGCCGGCCATCAGCGGCTTGCCCGGCCGCATGGCGATGCGCCAGAAGCCGAGGTCCATGCCGGCGGCGGCGAGGACCTCCTGCACCAGGTCGTGGTCGCCGACGGAGGCACCGCCGAGGGTGACGAGAATGTCGGCACCGGCCGCCTGCGCCCCGGCGATCTTCTCGGCGATATGCTCGCGCCGGTCGGCGGCGATGCCGAGCTGCAGCGCCTCGCCGCCGCAATCCTCGACGAGCGCGGCAATGCCGGCATGGTTGGAGGCGATGATCTGGTCCGGTCCCGGCTGCTCGCCCGGCTCGACCAGTTCGTCGCCGGTGGCGAGGATCGCGACCTTCGGCCGGCGGCGCAGCTCCAGAGCGGGATGGTTCATGGCGGCGGCCAGCGCAAGCCGGCGATAGTCGAGCCGCGTTCCGGCGGCGAGCAGCACCTCGCCCTTGGTGAAATCGAGCCCGGCGGGGCGCACGAAACGGCCGAGCGGCGCGCTTTCCAGCGCCGTGACAGTGTCGCCGTCGCGAGTCGTGTTCTCCTGGATCAGCACCGTGTCGCTGCCTTCGGGAAGCGGCGCGCCGGTAAAGATGCGCACCGTCTCGCCGGCGCGGATGGCGCCCGCGAAGGCGCGCCCCGCCGGGGCCTCGCCGATCAGCTTGAGCGTTGCGGGAACGGCGGCGATGTCGGCCGCGCGCACGGCATAGCCGTCCATGGCGGAGGCGGGAAAGGGCGGCTGGGTGCGGGTCGCGGCAAGGTCGGCGGCGAGCACGCGGCCATTGGCGCTGGCGAGCGGCACGGTCTCTGCTCCGAGCGGTTTGACGCCGGTGAGTAACCGCGCCAGGGCCTCGTCGACCGAGATCAGCGCCATGTCAGCCATGCCCCATTCTAGCCGGGCCTCATATCAGCCTGGTTGCGTCTCGCTCGCTGCCGTCCAGTCGCCGGACTTGCCGCCGGACTTGGCGACAACGCGGATGCCGCCGATGGTCATGCCGCGATCGACGGCCTTGGCCATGTCGTAGATCGTCAGGCACGCGAGCGAACAGGCGGTCAGCGCCTCCATCTCGACGCCGGTCTGGCCCGAAACGCGGGCCATCGCCGTGACGCGCAGGCCCGGCAGCGCCTCGTCCGGCACGATGTCGACGGCGACCTTGGACAGCAGCAGCGGATGGCAGAGCGGCACCAGGTCGTGGGTGCGCTTGGCGGCCATGATGCCGGCGATGCGGGCGGTGGCGATGACATCGCCCTTCTTGGCCGAGCCGGAGAGGATCAGCGCCAGCGTTTCCGGCTTCATGCGCACATGGCCTTCGGCCCGCGCCTCGCGGGAGGTCACGTCCTTGGCCGAGACGTCGACCATGTTGGCCGCGCCGCTCTCGTCCAGATGGGTCAGGCGCGGGGAAGCGTCTCCGGAAGGGTCGCCAGAAGGGTTGTCGGCCATGGCCTACTCCGCCGCAAGGTCAGTTCGCGCAAGGCCAGTTTGCGCAAGGCCAGGCCGCGCCAGCAGCGCGCGGGTCGCGCCGGCGACATCGTCCTGGCGCATCAGGCTCTCGCCGATCAGGAAGGTGGTGATGCCGCAGCGCTCCATCCGGGCAAGGTCCTGCGGGGTGAAGAGGCCCGATTCGCCGACGACGAGGCGGTCGTCCGGGATCATCCCGGCCAGTGCCTCGCTGGTTTCCAGCCGCGTCTCGAAGGTCTTCAGGTTGCGGTTGTTGATACCGATCATCGGCGAGGTAAGGCGCAGCGCGCGCTCCAGCTCGGCCGCGTCATGCACCTCGATGAGCACGTCCATGCCGAGGCCGAGGGCGGTGGCCTCAAGGTCGGCGGCGAGCGCGTCGTCGACGGCGGCCATGATGATCAGGATGCAGTCGGCGCCCCAGGCGCGGGCCTCGAACACCTGATAGGTGTCGTAGAGGAAATCCTTGCGCAGGGCCGGCAGCGCGGTGGCGGCGCGGGCCGCGACCAGGAACTCCGGCGCGCCCTGGAAGGACGGGGTGTCGGTCAACACGGAAAGGCACGCCGCCCCGCCGGTCTGATAGGCGCGGGCGAGCGCCGGCGGGTCGAAATCGGCACGGATCAGGCCCTTGGAGGGGCTCGCCTTCTTGATCTCGGCAATCAGGCCGAAGTCGCCGGCCGCCTTGCGGGCGCGCAGCGCCTTGAGAAAGCCGCGCGGAGCATCGGCTGCGGCGGCGCGCCGCTCGATCTCGGCCTGCGGCACGGCGGCCTTGGCAGCAGTGATCTCCTCGCGCTTGTAGGCGCCGATCTTTTCCAGGATGTCAGTCATCGGCGCCGGCCTCGTTCGACACGTCGACGAGGCGGGCAAGGCGCGCCCGGGCGCTGCCGCTGTCGATGGAGCTCGCGGCCATCGCGACGCCCTCGGCAAGGGAGGCGGCGCGCCCGGCGACCACCAGCGTCGCGCCGGCATTCATCAGCACGGTGTCGCGATAGGCGGACTTTTCGCCCTCCAGCACCGCCCGCAGGGCCACGGCGTTTTCCGGCGCTTCGCCGCCCTTCAGCTCGGCGGGATCATGGAACGCCAGGCCGACATCCTGCGGCGAGATCTCGAACAGGCGGATCTCGCCGTTTTCCAGCGCGGCGACGCTGGTCGGGCCGGTCGTGGTGATCTCGTCGAGACCGTCGGAACCGTGCACCACCCAGGCCGCTTCCGACCCGAGGGCGGCGAGCACATGGGCGATCGGCTCGACCCATTGCCGGGCGAAGACGCCGACCATCTGCCGCTTGACGCTGGCCGGATTGGACAGCGGGCCGAGCAGGTTGAAGATCGTGCGGGTGCCCAGTTCCGCGCGGGCCGGGCCGACATGCTTCATCGCCGAATGGTGGTTCGGCGCGAACATGAAGCCGAGGCCGGCCTCGCGGATGCAGCGGGAGATCCGCCCGGGGGTGATGTCGATGTTGACGCCGAGCGCGGCGAGCACGTCGGCGGCACCCGACTTCGACGACAGCGAGCGGTTGCCGTGCTTGGCGACATGGACGCCGCAGCCGGCGACCACGAAGGCCGAGCAGGTGGAGATGTTGTAGCTGCCCGAGGCGTCGCCCCCGGTGCCGACCACGTCCACCGCATCGGCGGGGGCGACGACCGGGGTCATCTTGGCGCGCATCGTCGCGACGGCGCCGGCGATCTCGTCGACGGTCTCGCCGCGCACCCGCAGGGCCATCAGAAAGCCGCCGATCTGCGAGGGGGTCGCGGCGCCCGACATGATGATGTCGAAGGCCGCCTCCGCCTCCTTGCGCGAGAGGCTGTGTCCGTCGGCGGCCTTGGCGATCAGGGTCTTGAGGTTGCTCACGGCGTCGTCCTTGCAAGCGATCCGGCGAAACGGTCCGGCGAAACGGTCGGGCCAAACTGTCCGGCCAAACGGGTCGGACCAATCGGGGCCGGCCAAACGGGATAGGGAGGTGCTAGCTGCCGCCCTGGCCGATCACCCGGTTGATGTTGGTCTGGTTGATGCGGACGCCGAGCCTTGCCTCGCGCTCGCCGATATACTGGCCGACGATCGAGTTCTGCAGCGCGTCGGCGAGATGCTGGTCCAGGGCCGCGATCTCGCTCGCCTCGCGGAAGAAGGCGGGGGCGGTCGCCCCGGTGACGCGATAGACGACGCGCCGGTCGCCGTCGCCGGCGGCCGTGCCCGTCGTGCCGACGGGGCCGGCGAACACGCCGGTGACCGCCTGGGCGGGCAGCGGCAGATCGTTGCCGTTGCGCTTGATGCCGGAGGCGGAGGCGACCGTCAGGCCGCGCGCTTCGGCAATGTCGGCCAAGGACTTGCCGCCCTCGACCTCTTCGAGGATCTCGGCGGCGAGCGTGTCGAGACGCTCGCGGCGCTGCTGGGCCGTCCAGGCGTCCGCGACCTGCTGGCGCACTTCCTCAAGCGTGCGGTCGCGAGCCGGAATGACCTCGCGCACCTCGAACCACAGGAAGCCGTTGCGGCCGAGCTGCAGCATGTCGGCCTCGATGCCGACATCGCTCTCAAAAACGTCGGAGACGAGGTCGTTGACGTCCGGCAGCGGCACTGCCTTGCCGGCCTCGTCCTTGCCGGCGCTGTCGAAGGCGGCCGGCGTGTCGAGAGACAGGGAGAATCGCTCCGCGATCTCCTGCAGAGTCGCGCCGCCGGCGCGGGCGTCCTCGATCTCGTCATGCAGGTCGAGCACCTCGCGCTCGGCAAGGCGCAGGGCGATCTCGCGGCGCAGCTGCGGGGCGACGTCCTCCAGCGGCGACTGGTGCGCCTCGGTGACCTCGGCGACCTTGAGCAGGACCGAGGTGAACCGTCCCTCGACGACGTCGGAGGTCTCGCCTTGCGCCAGCGAGAAGGCCGCTTCCGCGATCGCCGGGTCGAGCAGGTCGCCGCGGGCCATGTTGCCGAGTTCCACCTGCGCTTCCGTCAGGCCGCGCTCGGCGAGAATGTCCTCGAAGGTCCGGCCTTCGGCGAGAGCGGTGCGCGCCGCCTCGACCGCGGCCGCGTCGGGCAGCGGGATCTGCAGGATGCGGCGGCGCTCCGGCTCGCCGAAGCGGCCGCCGGAGGCCTGGTATTCGCGGCGCAGCTCGTCCTCGCCAACCGCGTCCGGGCGGGCGATGCGCTCCGGCGTCAGCGCGAGAAGCGCGACCTTGCGATATTCGGGGGCGCGGAACCGGGCGCGATTGTCCTCGAAATAGGCGGAGAGCTCGCTGTCGGTCGGGGCGGCGATCTCGCCGGCCTGACCCGCGCCGAACTCCAGATAGTCGATGCTGCGCTCCTCGTTGGCGTGCTGGTTGAACGCCTCGAGCATGGCCGCAGGCGTCGCAAGGCCGCCGCTGATCGCATCGGCGATCTGGCGGCGCTGCTCCAGCAGGCGGCGCTCGGCGACGAAGGCGTCCTCGGTCAGGCCGTTCGCCTGCAGCACGCGGGCGAGCAGGGCGCGGTCGAAGCCGCCGCCCGGCGCCTGGAAGGCGGGAGCCTCCTGGATCAGGCGGACCAGCTCCTGGTCGGAAACGCCGAGATTGTAGTCCTTCGCGGTCTCGTTCAGCGCGGCCTCGGCGATGAGGCGGCCGAGAACCTGCGCGGGAATGCCGAAGGCGGCGCCCTCGACGGTCGACAGCGGACGGCCGATGTTGCGGCCGATCGAGTCGAGCTCGCGCCGGTAGGCATTGTCGAACTCGACGATGGAGATCTTGCGCTCGCCCACGGTCGCGACCTGATCGCCCCCGACATTGAGGAGATCGCCCGAGATGCCCCAGATCGCGAAGCTGATCACGAGAAGACCGATCAGGAGTTTGGAAATCCAGGACTTTGCGCCGGCGCGCAGAGTGTCGAGCATTGCAGGTTCCGTCGTTACTGGGGCGTTACCGGGACGTTGCCGGGCAACAGGATATGGCCCGGACTTTGGGTAAAAGCCGAGCTAGAGCGGGCGGATCATAGAGATGCGGGCCCGCAGGGGCAAGGCGCTGGCAAAGGCTTCGTTCGTATCGTCTTGAACGAGGCGGAAATTCTGCTAGCACCGGCTTTGAACGGGCCGCCGCGCGCGGCCCATCGCCGCCTGCCATGCCAGCCGAGGATGCCGAAATGACCGACAGGAACACGCCGCTGATCGCCGGAAACTGGAAGATGAACGGCCTAGCCACGGCGCTCGGCGAACTGCGGTCGATGGCCGAGGCGGCGGCCGGGGGCCTTGCCGGCTCCGTCGATCTCGCCATCTGCCCGCCGGCGACGCTGCTGGCGGCGGCCGCGGCGACGGCCGGCGACAGCGGCCTCAGCGTCGGCGGCCAGGACTGCCACACGGCGGCGAGCGGCGCCCATACCGGCGACCTCTCGGCGGAAATGCTGGCCGATGCCGGCGCGCGCTGGGTCATCGTCGGCCATTCCGAGCGCCGCGCCGATCACGGCGAGAGCGATGCCCTGGTGCGGGCCAAGGCGGAGGCCGCCTGGCGCGCCGGGCTCGTCGCCATCGTCTGCGTCGGCGAGACGGAGGCCGAGCGCAAGGCCGGCAAGGCGCTGGAGGTGGTCGGCGCGCAGCTTGCCGGCTCGGTGCCGGAGGGAGCGGACGGGGCGCGGCTGGTCGTCGCCTACGAGCCGGTCTGGGCCATTGGCACCGGCCTGACGCCGACGGTGGATGACGTCGCCGAGATGCATGCCTATATGAGAAGAGAACTGCAGGGACGGTTCGGGCCCTCGGCCGCGTCGATCCGGCTGCTGTACGGCGGGTCGGTGAAGCCGGCCAATGCCGCCGAGCTGCTGTCGGTCGACAATGTCGACGGCGCGCTGGTCGGCGGCGCCAGCCTGACGGCCTCGGACTTCCTTGCGATCGCGCGAGCCGCCGGCTGATCCGCGCCATGCGGGCAGCAGGTGGCAGCCATGAGCGCAGCCGGGATCGATCAAGGGTGGAAACCCCGTCGGCATTGGTGTAGAACCCGCTGCAAATCCGAACACTAAAGACTGGTTGTCGATGGAAACCGTTATCATCGTTATCCACCTGATGGTCGTGCTCGCGCTCGTCCTCGTGGTTCTCCTGCAGCGGTCCGAGGGCGGCGCGCTCGGTATCGGCGGCGGAGGCGGCGGCATGATGTCCAGCCGCGGAAGCGCCAATGTGCTGACCCGCACGACGGCGATCCTGGCTGCGGTCTTCTTCGCAACGTCGCTGGCCCTTGCCCTGGTCGCCAAGAGCGGCGACCGTCCGGCCTCGATCCTCGATGCCGTCCCCGGGACGCAGACCGCGCCTGTCGGCGAGGGAACCTCCGGCTCCGGCAGCGGCATTCTCGACCAGTTGCGTCCGCCCGAGACGCCCTCCGGACCGCAGGTTCCGGCGGCGCAGTAAGCCCAGGGCGGCAAGCGTCTTCACCCTTTGCCCCGCGATCCGCGTCGCGGGGCATTTTCTTGTGTGTTAACTCCGTGCCGGGCGTTCGAATCAGCGCCCGCGGCGATATGGTATTGGTCCATGGCGCGATACATCTTCATCACTGGCGGCGTGGTTTCCTCCCTTGGCAAGGGACTGGCCTCGGCGGCTCTCGGGGCTCTTCTGCAGGCGCGCGGATACAAGGTGCGGCTGCGCAAGCTCGACCCCTATCTCAACGTCGATCCGGGGACGATGAGCCCCTATCAGCACGGCGAGTGCTTCGTCACCGACGACGGTGCCGAGACTGATCTCGACCTCGGCCACTACGAACGCTTCACCGGCCGGCCGGCCAACAAGATGGACAACATCACCACCGGCCGGATCTACCAGGACATCATCGCCAAGGAGCGCCGGGGCGACTATCTCGGCGGCACGGTGCAGGTGATCCCGCACGTCACCGATGCGATCAAAGCCTTCGTGCTCGACGGCAATGACGACTACGATTTCGTGCTGTGCGAGATCGGCGGCACCGTCGGCGATATCGAGGGCCTGCCGTTCTTCGAGGCGATCCGCCAGCTCGGCAACGAGTTGCCGCGCGGCCATGCGGTCTATATCCACCTGACCCTGATGCCGTTCATCGCCTCGGCCGGCGAGCTGAAGACCAAGCCGACCCAGCACTCGGTCAAGGAGCTGCGCTCCATCGGCATCCAGCCGGACATCCTGATGGTGCGCTGCGACCGCAAGATTCCGGACAGCGAGCGGCGCAAGCTGTCGCTGTTCTGCAACGTGCGCGAGGGCGCCGTCATCCCGGCCTATGACGTCAAGTCGATCTACGACGTGCCGATCGCCTATCACAAGGAAGGGCTCGACGAGGAGGTGCTGGCCGCCTTCGGCATCACCGGTGCGCCGGCGCTCGACCTGTCCCGCTGGACCGGCATTTCCGAGACGCTCGCCAATCCGGAAGGCGAGGTGACCATCGCCATCATCGGCAAGTACACGGTCCTCAAGGACGCCTACAAGTCGTTGATCGAGGCGCTCGTGCATGGCGGCATCGCCAACAATGTGCGCGTCAACATCGAGTGGATCGAGTCGGAGATCTTCGAGAAGGAAGACCCGACCCCCTGGCTGGAAAGCGTGCACGGCATCCTCGTGCCGGGCGGCTTCGGCGAGCGCGGCGCGGAAGGCAAGATCGCCGCGGCCCGCTTCGCCCGGCTGCACAAGGTGCCGTATTTCGGCATCTGCTTCGGCATGCAGATGGCGGTGATCGAGGCGGCGCGCAATCTCGCCGACATCACTGACGCCAATTCCACGGAATTCGGCGAGGCGGCCGAGCCGGTCGTCGGCCTGATGACCGAATGGTCGAAGGGCAACCAGATCGAGGTGCGGCGCGCCGATGGCGAGCTCGGCGGCACGATGCGCCTCGGGGCCTATCCGGCGCGGCTGCAGAAGGGCTCGCGGATCGCCGACATCTACGGTTCGGAGATGATCTCCGAGCGTCATCGCCACCGCTACGAGGTGAACATCGCCTATCGCGAGCGGCTGGAGCAGGCGGGCCTGCGCTTTGCCGGCACCTCGCCGGACGGGCTGCTGCCGGAGACGGTGGAGATCGACGACCACCCCTGGTTCATCGGCGTGCAGTACCATCCGGAGCTGAAGTCGCGGCCGTTCGAGCCGCATCCGCTCTTCGCCTCCTTCGTGGCCGCGGCGATCGAGCAGAGCCGCCTGGTCTGATCGGGACCGGGCCGGCCGGTCCGCTCGGGACAGGCCGGACGCAAAGGGGCAGGGGGAGAGGAAGATGACCGCACGCGGTTTCGATCACGTGGTCTGGACGGTGCGCGATCTGGCCGCCGCCGCCCGGTTCCTGGAGCGGGCGGGCTTTCGCGTAACGCCGCGCGCCCACCATCCCTGGGGCACGGAAAATCATCTCGTCCAGCTCGACGGCTTCTTCATCGAACTGTTGGGGATCGGCGATGCGGCGCTGATTCCCGAAGCCGTGGGCAACACCTTCTCCTTCGGCGCGTTCAACCGCGATTTCCTGAAAGCGCGCGAAGGCGCGTCGATGCTGGTGATGGAAAGCCGCGACCCTGCGGCCGACCGTCACGACTTCGAACGGGCGGGCCTGCATGTCTATGCGCCGTTCTCCTTTGGCCGCGAGGCGAGGCTGCCGGACGGCGAAATCCGCAAGGTCGGCTTCGACCTCACCTTCGTGCGCAACGACAGCGATCCGACGCATGGATTCTTCACCTGCCGCAACCGCTATCCGGAGAACTTCTGGTCGGCGGAATACCAGACCCACCCCAATGGGGTGACGGGGCTCGAATCGGTGGTGATCGTCTGCGACGAGCCGGCCGAGCAGCACATCTTCTACGCGGCCCTGACGGGGCAGCGGGAGATGCGGGCGACCAGCCTCGGCATCACCATCGAGACGCCGCGCGGCCGGCTGCACCTGATGCCTCCGTCAGCCTTCTCCGCGCTCTACGGGAGCGAGGCGCCGGCGATCGCGCCGGGCGGCTCGGCGATTGCCGCGCTCGGCCTGCGGACCCGTGACCGCGCGCGGGTCGCCCGGATGCTTGGGGAGGCTTCGCTCGATTTCGTCGAGGCGCCGGAAGGGTTGGTTATGCCTGCCGGAGATCATTTCGGATTGGCGCTTGTCTTTGTTTGAAGCCCCTGTGTAACCTTGCAAAAGTTGCGGGGCACTCAAGGGCCGGCGAGCGCGGACGGCGTTATCGCGGCTTCTCATTCACGCAATACACAAGCGCACACGACAGGTTGCGCTTTATATGAGTGCACGTTGCACGGACGTGGTTTGAACGGGGCCGATATCCGTGCCCCGCGGGAGGTGGGTTTCATGCCAGAGTTGCGTCTCATCCTGCGTCGGGGGCTGATTCCGGGGGTCGCCCTGTTGCTGGCCGGCTGCAATCCGTCCGATGACACGTCTTCCCAGTCGGCTCCTCCGCCCTCCGTCACGGTTGCCGCCGCCGTTTCCAAGGAAGTGCGCCAGTCGGCCCGCTTCGTCGGGCGCGTCCAGGCGGTCGACGATGTCAACCTGATCGCCCGGGTGTCCGGTTTCCTCGCCTCCAAGAATGTCGAGGACGGCGCGACGGTCGAGAGCGGCCAGCTCCTGTTCACCATCGAGCGCGCGCCTTACGAGGCGACCCTTGCCTCGGCCAAGGCGGACGCCGCACGTGCCCAGGCGGATGCTGCCCTGAAGGCCGCCGATCTGGAGCGCGACAAGGACCTGTTCGACAAGGGGCATGTCTCGCAGGCGAAGTATCAGGCGACGCTGGCGGCTAGGGAACAGGCGGACGCCGTTGTCGCCGCCGCCAATGCGGCGATCACCCAGGCCGAACTCAATCTTGGCTATACCGATGTCGCCGCGCCTTTCGCCGGTCAGATCGGCAAGACCAATTTCAGCGTCGGCGATGTGGTGGGGCCGAGCGCCGGGCCGATCGCCCGGCTGGTGCGCACCGATCCGATGTATGTGAACTTCGCGATCAGCGAGAAGGACTATCTCGACGCGGTGCGCGGCGAGCGTCCGGCGGAAGCGGTCGGCGACAAGGCCGACCTGCCGGGCATCCACATCATCCTGCCGAACGGCAAGCGCTACGAGCAGGACGGCGAAATCGTCTTCATCGACAATGTGGTCGACCCGAAGACGGGCACGATCTCGGTGCGCGGGCGCTTCGCCAATCCCGATCGCCTGCTGGTCGCCGGCACCTTTGTCGAAGTGGTGGTCGAAGCCCCCGTGGCGATGAAGGAGATCGTCATTCCGCAGTCGGCGGTGCAGCGCGACCAGCGCGGCGCCTTCGTGCTGGTGGTGGGCAGCAACGAGACCGTCGAGCAGCGCTATGTCGAGCTCGGCCAGCAGGTCGAGACGGACTTCGCCGTGACGAGCGGGCTGCAGGAAGGCGAGCGGGTGATCACGCTCGGCCTGCAGAAGGTGAGGCCCGGCGTGCCGGTGAACGCCGCGCTCGCCGCCGGCGCGGCGGAGTAGGCCGATGTTCTCGCGGATCTTCATCAACCGGCCGAAATTCGCGCTGGTCATCTCGATCGTCATCACCATCGCCGGCGCGCTGGGATACCTGTCGCTGCCGGTCGAGCAGTTTCCCAACATCACCCCGCCGGTGGTGAACGTTTCCGCCAGCTACACAGGCGCCAGCGCGCAGGTGCTGGAGGAGACGGTGGCCGCGCCGATCGAGGCGGAGGTGAACGGCGTCGACAACATGATCTACATGTCGTCGAACAGTTCCGACAATGGCAGCTATTCGCTCAACATCGTCTTCGAGGTCGGGACCGATCCGGACATCGCCGCGGTCAACGTGCAGAACCGCGTCTCCCAGGCGACCAGCGTGCTGCCGGCCGAGGTAACGCGCAGCGGCGTCACCGTGCAGAAGGCCAGCACCAACATGCTGCTGGTGGTGACGCTGTTCTCGCCCAACCGCACCTATGACGAGCTGTTTCTCGCCAACTACGCATCGATCAACCTCAAGGACGCCCTGGCGCGGGTGAAGGGCGTCGGCAAGGCCGACGTGCTCACCGACTTCGCCTATGGCATGCGGGTCTGGCTCGATCCGGACCGGATGGCCAGCCTGTCGATGACGCCGGGCGATTTCATCGCGGCGATCCAGGACCAGAACCTGCAGGTGGCGGCGGGGCAGATCGGCGCGCCGCCGGCGCCCGAGGGCCAGCAGTTCCAGTATACGGTGCGGGCGCAGGGGCGGCTTTCGACGGCCGAGGAATTCCGCAACATCGTGCTGCGCACCGGCGAGGACGGGGCGCTGGTGCGCGTCGGCGACGTGGCGCGCGTCGAGCTCGGCTCCCAGTTCTACGGCGCCAACGGCCGTTTCGACGGCAAGCCGGCGACCGTCCTGGCGATCTATCAGGCGCCGGGCGCCAATGCGCTGGCGGTGGCCGACGGGGTCCGGGCGCGGCTCGAGGAGTTGTCGCGCTCCTTCCCGGAGGATGTTGTCTACGACATTCCCTTCGACACGACGGAGTTCGTCGAGCGCTCGCTCGACGACGTGGTCGTGACGTTGATGATGACCTTTGGGCTGGTCATCGCGGTCGTCTTCGTGTTCCTGGGCAACTGGCGGGCGACGGTCATTCCGACCATCGCGATTCCCGTGTCGCTGATCGGCACCTTCGCCGTGCTGCTGCTGGCGGGCATGTCGCTGAACACGATCAGCCTGTTCGCCCTGGTTCTGGCCATCGGCATCGTCGTCGACGATGCCATCATCGTGGTCGAGAACGTCGAGCGCATCATGGCGGAGGAGGGGCTGTCCGCCAGGGAAGCGACCGAGAAGGCGATGGGGCAGATCACCACGCCGGTGATCGCGACGACCCTGGTGCTGCTGGCGGTCTTCGTGCCGACGATCTTCATGCCAGGCATCACCGGAAAGCTCTACTCGCAGTTCGCCGTCACCATCTCGGTGGCGGTGATCATCTCCTCGATCAACGCCCTGACGCTGTCGCCGGCCCTGTGCGGGCTGGTGTTGAAAGCCCGCTCCGGGCCGCCGCGCGGTGTCATGGCGATGTTCGAACGGGGCATCGGCCATGCTCGCGATGGTTATGTCGGCATCGTCTCGCGCCTGCTGCCGCGCTCGTTCCTCGGCCTTGCCGGTATCGGCGCGGCGGTCGCGCTGATCGTGGTGATGAGCGGCCGCCTGCCGCAGGGCTTCCTGCCGCTGGAGGACCAGGGCTACCTGATGGTCGACGTGCAGTTGCCGGACGGCGCCGCCCTGCCGCGCACCAGCGAGGTGACCGACCGGATGGAGGAGATGCTGGAGGCGATGGACGGCATCCAGCATGTCATCATCGTCAACGGCTTCTCGATCCTCAACTCCGGCCTGTCGCCGAACGCGGGCATGGTCATCGTCAAGCTGACGCCCTGGGGCGAGCGCACGACGCCGCAGCTCAGCGCCGACGGTATCCTCGCCCAGCTCTGGGCGACCTTCTCGACAATCCCCGGCGCCAACATCATCGCCTTCAACGCCCCCCCGATCCCCGGCCTCGGCACCACCGCCGGCGTCGAAATGAAGATTCAGCAGACCGGCGGCGGAACGCCTCAGGACCTCGCCTCCGCTGTCGGCTCGCTTGTCTATACGGCCAATCAGCAGCCTTCCATCGCCCAGGCCTATTCGACCTTCCGGGCAAATGTGCCGCAGCTTTTCGTCGATCTCGATCGCGAGCGCGCGCAATTGCTGGGCGTGCGGGTCAGCGACGTGTTCCAGACGCTGCAGGCCTTTCTCGGCGGCTATTATGTCAACGACTTCAACCTGTTCGGCCGCGTCTACCGGGTGATGATCCAGGCGGAGGGGGCGTTCCGCGACCGGGCCGACGACATTGCCCGGCTGCATGTGCGCAACAGCGATGGAGAGATGGTGCCGTTGCGCTCCATCGTCAATGTGGAGAATGTGCTCGGGCCGCAGCTTCTCAACCGCTACAACATGTTCCGTGCCGCTTCGGTCAACGCGGCGCCCAAGGTCGGAATGTCGACGGGCGACGCGATCGCGGAAATGGAGAAGGGGGCGGCCGAGGCCTTGCCGGCCGGATATGCCTTCGAGTGGACCGGCACCGCGCAGCAGCAGCAAGGCGCCGGCGCGATCGTCGTCATCGTCTTGATGCTGTCGATCCTCTTCGCCTATCTGTTCCTCGTCGCCCAGTACGAGAGCTGGTCGATGCCGCTGGCGATCCTGATGTCGGTGACGGTGGCGCTGCTCGGCGCCTTCGTGGCGGTGGCGGTGACGGGCAGCGACGTCAACCTCTACACGCAGATCGGCATGATCATGCTTGTCGGCCTCGGGGCGAAGAACGCGATCCTGATCGTCGAGTTCGCGATGGAGGAGCGGGACAAGGGCAAGTCGATCATCGCGGCGGCGCGCGAGGCGGCGCATCTGCGCTTCCGGGCGGTGATGATGACCGCGCTCGCCTTCCTGCTCGGCGTCGTGCCGCTGATGACCGCGAGCGGGGCGGGTGCTGCGAGCCAGCAGGCCATCGGCTTCGCCGTGTTTGGGGGCATGCTGTTCGCCACCTCGCTCGGCGTTATCCTCGTGCCGGTGCTCTATGTGGTCATGCAGATCATCCGCGAGCGCCTCAAAGGCATCTATGCCGGCGCGGATGTCCCCAGCGCACGCACGGAGAGCGCGTAAGAGAGGCCGGCGGGCGCGGGCAGGGCATCGGTCCGGGGGCGGTTTTCCACCCCCGGCCAATTCGCCTCTTGTCACGCCGCGCCCACATTGTTACAGGAACCCGCGTGAGCCTGTAGCTCAGTTGGTAGAGCAACTGACTTTTAATCAGTAGGTCCAGGGTTCGAGCCCCTGCGGGCTCACCATCAAGATCGCGGCGCTGTCGCAGTGTCCTGCGGTCGGTGAGCGAAGCGCGCTACACCGTGTCGCCTCGGCCTGCTGCGCCGGCTATCGGTCCAAGACACCGCTCCATTCGTCCAGAGCAATGATGGATCATGGTTTTTTCGCCCGCCGAGAGGCTGCGCCTATCGTTTGATCGTCAGGCCAAGTGGAAAACGCTCTGTTCATGATATAGAGTCATGATCACAACCGGTCGGCGCGATCGGCGGGAAGGGGCTGCAACGGCGCAGTTCTTGACGAGCGGATCGTGTCTCGACCAGTTCACCAATGCTGTGTACAACTACCGGCAGAGACAGGTGAACCCCACAACGACGGGACGGGCGCACGAGAAGATGTCTGACACCTCCGGCGGCAACACGACAGGAACGGCAGAATACGAGTTCCTCAGGGGGCATATCGCTGCGACGATGGCGCTGATCCACGGCCTGATCGCGCAAGGGGCCCTCGACCGCCAGGCTCTCGACGACTATTTCACCGACTATCTCAGCCGGCTGCCGCATACCCGCGAGACGCTGGCCCTGCGCCTCGTCATCGATCAGTGGCGTCAGGGCCTGCGCGACGGACAGGACGAGGCGCAATTGCGCCGAAATTTCCTGGAAGTCATCTATGGCGGCAAGGGGCGGGACTGACCTCTCGCCCGCCCGGTGGTCCGTTCCGTTGGAATAGATTGATTTACATCATGTTTTTCGTTCGCCGCCCTGCGGAAAGCTGCGACCCCTCCTGAGCGAAGACATCGCGGACCGCCTCCTGCGCCGCTCGCACCCTCCGTCTTCCCGCTCGCCAAAAGGTGAGGCGACTTCTCCGCCTCCGGGGCCTATATCGGGACGGGCCGACCACACGCAAAAGCCGAATACGTAGTTGAGGCAAGGGGTCACATTGCCCTGCAGCGTGTATCCGCTAAGCCGAACGGTATCAGGTTCGGCGGCGCAAGAGGCGGCCGGCCGGTCTTCCGCCTGCAAGCAGGAATGCTCATGTTTCAGGACGTCACACTCATCGGTGCCTTCTTCGCGGGGCTGCTCTCCTTCGTTTCTCCCTGCGTGCTGCCGCTGGTCCCGCCCTATCTGGGGTTCCTCGCCGGCGTCTCCCTCGACGAGTTGACGGGAGAGGGGGAAGAAAAGGCCGACCCTTACCGGGTCTTCTTTGCCTCCCTTACCTTTGTCCTGGGCTTTTCGACGGTCTTTGTCGCCCTCGGCGCCAGCGCCTCCTTGATCGGGCAGGTGGTCACCCAGCATATCCAGGTGCTCGGCTACATTGCCGGGGCGGCCATCATCGTCATGGGACTGCATTTCCTCGGCGTGTTCCGGATCGGCTTGCTCTACCGCGAGGCTCGGGTGCATGTGGAGCGCAAGCCGGCCGGCCTCGTCGGGGCCTATGTGATCGGCCTTGCCTTCGCCTTCGGCTGGACGCCGTGCGTCGGACCGATCCTTGCCGCGATCCTCTTCGTCGCCGGCAGCGAGGAGTCCGTGTCCCAGGGCGCGATCCTGCTCGGCGCCTATGCGCTGGGGATCGGCGTGCCGTTCCTGGTCGCGGGCCTGTTCGCCGGCCCGTTCATGCGGTTCATGAGCCGTTTCCGCAGGCACATGGTCACGGTCGAGAGGGCGATGGGTGTCTTTCTCATCGTGACCGGCGTTGCGTTCATGACCGGCCAGATGGCGCGCCTGTCCTTCTGGCTGCTCGAGACCTTTCCCGCGCTGGCCGTCATCGGCTGACGGTCCAAAGGGGCGGCGCCGAACTTCGGATCGCTGCCGCCCGGCAGGTCCACCGTCACTCGGCGCCCTGCGCCGGAGCGCGCAAGGGCAGCTTGAGGAGGCCGAGCGGGAGCAGGTCCGCCGCCTTGCGCCAGAGCGACACCGGCGCTGTCGCCATCACCAGGCCGGACATGATCAGCAGGAATCCGGCAAAGTGATAGGCGTGCAGCTCCTCGCCGAGAAATACCACGGCCATGATCACCCCGTAGGGCGGCAACAGATACATGAACAGGCCGGCGGTTGACGGCCCGACCACCGCGATGCCGTGCTGGAAGCAGTAGAAGGCGAGGACCGAGGCGATCAGCGCCAGCCCGAAGATCGACAGCCAGGCATCCAGCGACGCGGGGAAGTGCCCGGTTTCGACGATTTCAACGAGGGTGAAGGGGGCGAGCGTGACGACGCCGGCAAAGGCCAGCGCGGCGAACAGCGAGATGGTCGGCACCGCGGCGAGGGTCTTGCGCTTCAACAGCACAGAATAGACCGCCCAACTGAGGGCGGCGATCGCGAAGATCACATCGCCGGCGTTGAAGCGCAGGGCGAGGAGCTGTCCAAGCGATCCCTTCACAACGATCGCCACGACACCCAGGATCGCCAGAACGATCCCGATGGCTTCGCGGCGGCCGATGGCGCGGCCGCGGAACAGCCATTCCAGCACCAGGATCAGCACCGGAGAGGAGGTGTAGATCAGGGTGCCATTGGTCGCGGAGGTGTATCTGAGGGCAAAATAGACGCCCGCGCCGCAGAACCACATTCCGAGCAGGCCCATGATGGTGATCAGGCGCCAGTTTCTCAGGATCTCGTCACGGTGCTGCTTCAGGCCGGGCAGGGCGAAGGGCAGCAGGATCAGGAAGGCGACGAGCCACCGCAGAAAGGCGAGCGTCCACGGCTCCACCGTCGCGGCGGCGGCACGGCCGATGACGATGTTGGACGCGAAAAACAGCGGCATGACGAGAAGCAGGGCATAGGCCCGCTGCCGGACATTGGTTGGATCGAACATATAAGGCCTGACTTGGGGGCGAAGGCTGTTGCGTCGGCCAGTCGCTCTGATCTCTAGCCTACGGTTCTAAGGCACGGACCTGAGGAAAGGGAACGGGTCGGCACCTGATACCTTCGTCGGAGATGTGGACGCAAGTCATCGCAGCATCCGCGGCATTCGGATAGGGGCCGGCATAGAGGGTCACGCCGTCGCCTGTCTCTGCTGCCAGAATGTGGCTTTGCAGTTGTTCGGGCAGGTCCTTGCGCGCGCTCCGCAGCTTCGACCATGCGGCCTCGGCATCGGCCTGGGAGGCGTAGCTGCCGAGATCGACGGCGAAATCGGTTCTCTGGATACGCTCCGCGCTGCCCGGAGCGATATGGCCTGCCGCCTGCGTCACGGCGAGGGAGGGCAGTGCGGGCGTCGGGTGGGCGTCCTGTCCGGCCGGCGCGGGAATCGATGCCGTGCTGCCGGGCGGTTCGCTTCCCGGCAGTGCGACGATCCGCACCGGCTGACGGAGATTGTCCGGCAAGGCCGCACCGATCAGGTCGGCGACCTCCTTGTCGGGCGCAGCGGCGGTCGACGCCGGAACGGTCTTGTCAGGCGCCTTGCGGACGTTCGGAGCGGGCAATGTCTCGACGGCGGTCGCACTTCCGGCACGGGCATCGACGGCGGCATCCACATCCTGCTGAAACCCGCTGGCGGCCTGCGCGGCCTGAACGGAGTTTGCATTCTCGGGGCCGACGGTGCGCTCGGCGAGCATCCTGTTGCGCTCGTTCAAAACGCTGGTGATGCGGCGCAATTCCGCGACCTCGCGGCGGAGCGTATCCAGTTCGGCCTGCATCATGCGTCGGGCCTGAGCCCCTTCGGTGCCGCCTTCGGACGGGTAGACCTCGATTCCACCGGCCGTGCGGGAGGTCACCGACGCCGTGGTGCGGACTTCTCCCGGCGGAGGAAGCGGGCCGCTGTCGATCTGCCGGCTGTGAAGGGGGAACTGGGGCGCAAGGAAGACGGACGCCGATCCGACGATGGCGAACAGCATCGCCCCGCCGCCCCAAAGTGCGACGGACCGGGTGTCGCCGGAAACCCGTACCGGCTGCTTCCTCTTGCTCGATTCCAGCGGTTTCACGCCGCGTATCCCGCGCTTGTCTCGTCTGCGTCCAGAAAACGCCCGACATGGTTAACAAGGCTTGAAGTTTCTGTCGATACAAGGGGTTTTAGTCACTTTTGCCGAGACTGGCCGATTGGCGTTTCGGCTTTGTTTGCAAATCCATGTCACGAACTGAAACAGGTTTTGATTGTGCGCAGACGGGGCGCGTTCGCTAAGGGTGTGGCCACACACGAGGCGAGACGTCGGCGCGTCGGCTGCCTCCGCCGAGCTTTGGAGACACTCACATATGTGCGGAATTGTCGGGATCTTGGGGAAGCAGCCGGTTGCCGGCCTGCTCGTCGATGCGCTGAAGCGCCTGGAATACCGAGGCTACGATTCGGCCGGGGTGGCAACGCTCGACGGTGGCAGGCTGCTCCGCTGCCGGGCGCCCGGCAAGCTCCGCAACCTTCAGGAGAAGCTGGAGCGGGCGCCGATCGCCGGCCTTGCCGGGATCGGTCACACCCGCTGGGCGACCCATGGCGCGGCGACGGAGGCCAATGCGCATCCGCACTCCGCGCCGGGCGTGGCGGTCGTCCACAACGGCATCATCGAGAACTATCTCGAGCTGCGCGGCGAGTTGCAGGCGGAGGGTGCGAAACTCTCCAGCGATACCGACACGGAAGTCGTCGCGCATATGGTCTCGCGGGAGCTTGCCCGCGGCGCCAGCCCGCGCGAGGCGGTGGCCGCGACGCTGCCGAAGCTCAAGGGCGCCTTCGCGCTGGCCTTCCTCTTCGAGGGTGAGGACGACCTGCTGATCGGCGCAAGACGGGGTTCGCCGCTCGCCGTCGGCTATGGCGAGGGCGAGATGTTTCTCGGCTCCGATGCCATCGCGCTGTCGCCGTTCACCGACCGCATCTCCTATCTGGAGGAGGGCGACTGGGTGGTGCTCAACCGCGCGGGCTGCGAGATCATGGATGCGTCCAACGCGCCGGTCGAGCGGCCGGTGATCGCCTCGCAGGCCGTCTCGCTGACCATCGACAAGGGAAATTACCGGCACTTCATGGCCAAGGAGATCCATGAACAGCCCGAAGTGATCGGCCATACCCTGTCGCGCTATCTCGATCTCTCCAAGATGCAGACGGTCTTCGCCAATGGCACGTCGATCGACTTCGCGTCGCTCGACCGGCTGATCATCTCGGCCTGCGGCACGGCCTATTATGCGGGTCTCGTCGCGAAATACTGGTTCGAGCGCTATGCACGGCTGCCAGTCGACATCGATGTCGCCTCCGAGTTCCGCTACCGCGAAATGCCGATCCGCAAGGGTGACATGGCCCTGTTCATCTCCCAGTCCGGCGAGACGGCCGACACGCTGGCGGGCCTGCGCTACTGCAAGGCGCAGGGCATCACGGTCGCGGCCGTCGTCAACGTGCCGGAATCGACCATCGCCCGGGAGGCCGATCTCGTGTTCCCGACGATTGCCGGTCGCGAAATCGGCGTCGCCTCGACCAAGGCCTTCACCTGTCAGCTTGCCGTGCTTGCCTCGCTGGCGGTCCATGCCGGCGTGCAGCGCGGGCATCTGTCGGCCGAGGAGGCGGCCGCTCTGGTGCGGGCGCTGGCGGAGGTGCCTGGCACGGTCAACCGCGCGCTCTCGCTGGAAGCGGAGGTCGAGGCGCTGGCCCAGCCGCTGTCGCGGGCGCGCGACGTGCTCTATCTCGGCCGTGGCACCAGCTTTCCGCTGGCCATGGAGGGGGCGCTGAAGCTGAAGGAAATCTCCTATATCCACGCGGAAGGCTACCCGGCGGGCGAACTCAAGCACGGCCCGATCGCCCTGATCGACGAGGATGTCCCCGTCATCGTCATCGCGCCGTTCGACCCGGTCTTCGAAAAGACGGTGTCGAACATGGAGGAAGTGGCCGCGCGCGGGGGCAAGGTGGTGCTGATCACCGACGAGAAGGGGGCCGCTGCCTGCGGCGCCCCGACCTGGCGCACCGTCGTCGTGCCGGATGTGCCGGAGTTTATCGCCCCGATCGTCTTCGCGCTGCCGGTGCAACTGCTCGCCTATCACACGGCCGTCTTCATGGGCACGGACGTGGACCAGCCGCGCAACCTGGCGAAGTCGGTGACGGTGGAATAGTCCCGCGCACCGCGACAGACAACGGATCGAACACGATGCGGCCGCCCGGAGAGTTCCGGGCGGCCGCATGCGTTTTTGTTGGTCGCCATCGGCTCAGTTGGCGCTGTCCTGTTCGGCGGCCTCCGCGTCCTCGACCAGCGCCGGGCACAGCATGCCGAGCGATCCGACCGCGACGCAGGACCGGCACCAGGTGATGCCCTGGCGCTCCTGCTGCTGCAGCAGGTCTTCCTCGCTCATGCCTTCCGGCGCGGGGATGCAACTGCGGCCGCAAGGCTCCAGCTCCTCCTGTTCGCCGCGCAGCAGGCTGTAGAGCCGGCCGGTGGCGCACAGGGCCGGGGCCGCCGTGAAAGCTCCGGCAAGCGGCGGCGCCGCGTCCGTCGGCGGGATCTGCGACCCGGCGTCTGCCGTTGCCGCGTCCCCGTCATCGGAGGCGGAAGCGCCACTTTCGCTCTCTTCCGCCGGATTGCAGGCGGTAAACAGCTTGGCGAGCGTCTCCGGATCGGTATACGGCGCCTCGCCGCCGCCCAGCCCGCTGTCCTGACGGAAGCTGGTCCAGGCGTCCCGCGTCCGCCGTCCGGTCAAGCCGTCGACCGGCCCGGCATCGTAACCGGCGGCATTCAGACAGGCCTGGATCCAGGAGATGTTCTCCTGCGGCGTCGGCGTGGGGCGTTCCGGCGCACAGCCTGCTCCGAACGGCCGGTATCCTTGCGCGCAGACACAGCGGTTCTGGCTGGAGGAATAGACGAACGGGAAGGTGCAGGCCTGGGTGTCGCGCCGCACGCATTCGCCCCGATCGACCACATAGCCGCTGGGGCAGATGCAGCCGCCCGCAGCCCGCGAATACTGCCAGGGGGCGATGCAGGCCGGCGGGGTGACGATCGGCGGCACCGGTACCGGCAGGATGCAGCGGCGCTCGCGGGCGGAATAGATGTAGGGCAGGTGGCAGACCGGAGGACGGTCCGGCAGCACGCAGCGGTCGCCGCGACGCACTTCCGGCGGGCGGCACACAATCGGGCGCTCGGGCATGACGCAGCGGTCACCGCGACGTACCTGCGGCGGCGGGCAGACGATCGGAGCCGGCATGACGCAGCGGCCGCCCTGCATGACGCGCGGCGGCAGGCACACGACCGGTAGTTCGGGCATGACGCAGCGGTCACCGCGGCGTACCTGCGGCGGCGGGCAGACGATCGGAGCCGGCATGACGCAGCGGCCGCCCTGCATGACGCGCGGCGGCAGGCACACGACCGGTAGCTCGGGCATGACGCAGCGGTCGCCGCGGCGCACCTGCGGCGGCGGGCAGATGATCGGGGCCGGCATGACGCAACGGCCCTCCCGCATGACGCGCGGCGGCAGACAGACCGCCGGACGCTCCGGCATCTCGCAGCGTCCGTTTCGCATGACGCGCGGCGGTGCGCAAAGAACCGGAATGTCGGGCATCACGCAGCGGCCGTTGCGCATCACTCTTGGAGGAGAGCAGAGAATGGGCCGATCCGGCAGGATGATCGGCCGGTCGCGATTGAGCTCTATCGGCTGGGCACTGGCCGGCGTCAGCAGGAAGGTCATGGCGGCAAGCGCCATGAGCAAGGGCAGCATAACGGCTGTCCAGAACCGGACTGGTGCGGCGGGCGGGTCGGCGCAGGCAGCGCCGTTGGCGGCATATGCTCTGTTGGTCATTGCCAAATCCTCGCATTCACTGGTTTGACCGCCGGCCTGTCCTTGCGGGATCGGATGACGGGAGGAGGCCAGTTTGAGCCTGCCCGGGGTCGGGTGCCGTGACCGGCGTCACACGCCGCGACCCGGTGTCGCACCATGGTAAACCAGCCGTGAGCAAACGGCATCCTGCGAGTGGCGACTGCGAGGAGGCCGCCTCCGCCGCATTCAGGCGTCGGGTTCTGTCCCCGAGGGGCGGGATGCGACATAGGTCGCGCAGGCCATGAGGACGACTGACACGACGACGGCCAGTCGCAGCGAGGGGCTGGCAGAAATCAGAAAGACCGCATACCCGAACGCCATTCCGCTCAGCGCGGCGATCTTGGCGCGGGGGCGGATGGCCTTTTCGTCACGCCAGGCCCGGATGCCGGGGCCGAAGCGCGGATGTTCGAGCAGCCAGGCTTCCAGGCTGGGCGAGGAGCGGGCGAAACAGGCTGTCGCACCGATGAAGAAGATGGTCGAGGGGAGCAGCGGCAGAAACGCCCCGATCACGCCGATGGCGACGAGAAGCCCGCCCAGCACACGGTAGCCCAGACGCACGGCCCATGCCGCCCTGGGTTCAGATCCCTTCTGGTCCATGAAACCGTTTTGTCTCCATGGCAGCTTGCTCATTCGCACAGGCTGACTATCAAATGTTCGGGCAGGGGGCTAGTTCGGCGCCGCAGCAATGCGGCGGATGCAGCACACCGAAGGCCGGTTGGCCCATCAGATGGCAGGATATGACGCGACGATGAGCGGAAACACGAACCCGGACGATCTTGAACATATCGCGGCGATCGCGCGGCCCAGCGCGATGACGCGGTTGCGGAACTATTTCCTGACCGGACTGATCATCGCCGGCCCGCTCGGGATCACGGCCTATCTGACCTGGTCGATCATCCAGTGGGTCGACGGCTGGATGAAGCCGCTGATCCCGCGCGTCTACAATCCGGACACCTACCTGCCGTTTCCGGTGCCGGGCGTGGGTCTGATCGTCGCGTTTCTCGCGCTCGTCCTGATCGGCTTCCTGACTGCCAATATCGCCGGCAAGACGCTCGTCTCCTATGGCGAACTCCTGCTCGGGCGCATGCCCGTGGTGCGCAACCTCTATAGCGGACTGAAGCAGATCTTCGAGACCGTGCTGGCGGAGCGCTCCAACAGCTTCAAGAAGGCGGCCATCATCCCCTATCCACGACCGGGACTGTGGGCCATCGTCTTCATCGCCACGGATGCGCGCGGCGAGGTGGCGCATCACCTGGCCAGCAGTGGCAACGACGTCACCGCGGTGTTCCTGCCGACGACGCCGAACCCGACATCCGGCTTCCTGCTCTTTGTCCCGAAGAACGAGATCATCGAACTCGACATGTCGGTGGAGGATGCCGCCAAGCTGGTCATATCGGCCGGGCTCGTCAGTCCCGAATACGACAAGCTGGCGCGACTGGAGGAAGAGGGCCAAAAGGGGAAGCAAGGGGAGGCGAAGGCGTCCCGCGCGTAGCCCTTTTTCGTCCGTTCCCGTCAACCGGCCCGCAGCAATCGCACGGCCTCATCCCGGCCGAACAGATAGAGCAGCAGGCGCAGCGCAGGGCCGCGCCTGCCGTCGAGGGCGGGTTCGGTCTCCAGCACCAGACGGGCATCGTCGCGCGCGGTCTCCAGCAGGTCTCCTTGCGTCCCGGCGTCGGCGATGCGGAAGCCGGGCGTGCCCGACTGGCGTGTTCCCAGGATCTCGCCTTCGCCGCGCAGGCGCAGGTCTTCCTCGGCGATAAGGAACCCGTCATTGGTCTCGCGCATGATCGATAGACGCGCACGGGCGGTTTCGCCGATCGGGGTCTTGTAGAGCAGCAGGCAGGTCGAGGCCTCGCTGCCGCGCCCGACGCGCCCGCGCAACTGATGCAGTTGCGACAGGCCGAACCGCTCCGCATGCTCGATGACGATGATCGAGGCCTCCGGTACGTCGACGCCGACCTCGATCACCGTCGTTGCGACGAGAAGCTGGACGGGGCCGTCCTTGAAGGCGCGCATGGCGGCCTCCTTCTCCTCGCTGCCCTGGCGTCCATGCACCAGGGCGACCCGGGGCCCGAGAAGCTGGGTCAGGACCGCATGGCGCTCTTCCGCAGCCGCCAGATCGGTTTTCTCCGACTCCTCAACCAGCGGGCAGACCCAGTACGCCTTTTTTCCCTCGCCGAGCGCGGCCCGCAGGCGTCCGACCACATCGTCGATCCGGTCGAGCGGCACGGCAACCGTGGTGATCGGCTGGCGGCCCGCCGGCTTCTCCGTCAGGCGGGAGACCTCCATGTCGCCGAAATAGGTCAGCACCAGCGTACGTGGGATGGGCGTGGCCGTCATCACCAGCATGTCGACGCCCTGGCCCTTCGAGGCGAGCATCAGGCGCTGGTGAACGCCGAACCGGTGCTGCTCGTCGACGATGGCAAGGCCGAGATTGTGAAAGACGATGTCAGACTGGAACAGGGCATGGGTGCCGACCAGGAGGTCGATCTCGCCAGCTTCGAGTGCGGCACGGGTCTCGCGCTTGTGCTTCGCTCCGTCCCGCCCGGTCAGGATGGCAAGACGGAGTCCGGCCGCCTCGCAGAGCGGGGCGAGGGAGGCATGGTGCTGGCGGGCCAGGATCTCGGTCGGGGCCATCAGCACGGCCTGGGCGCCCGACTCGATGGCAGCGGCTGCCGCGAGCAGTCCGACAACGGTCTTGCCGGCGCCGACATCGCCCTGCAGCAGCCGCAGCATGCGGACCGGCGAGGCGAGGTCCTCCTCGATCTCCCGGACCGCCTGCGCCTGGCCCTCCGTGAGGGAATAGGGCAGGGCAGCGAGGATCTTCGCCTTCAGCGTGCCGGCGAAGGTCCGGGCGATGCCGCGGGTTTGGCGCAATGAGCGGCGCACCAGGGCAAGGGCGAGCTGGTTGGCGAGAAACTCGTCATAGCTCAGTCTTGCCAGCGCGGCACTGTCGTCTCCGTGTTCGGCCAGCCGCGTTTCGTCCGGCTGGTGGAGCGCGACCAGCGCGTCGCGGAAGGAGGGCCAGTTTCGGCTCTTGCCGTAGGCCGGATCAAGCCAGTCGGGCAGATCGGGTATCCGTTCGAGCCCGGCGGCGATGGCCTTTTGCAGCACCTTGCCGGACAGGCCCTGGGTCAGCGGATAGACGGGTTCGACCAGCGGCAGGCTGTCCGCCTCCTCGGCCGGCACCACGTGGTCCGGGTGAACCATCTGCGGCCGGCCATTGAACCACTCCACGCGGCCCGAGACGACAAGGTCGGCGCCGACGGGCATCAGCTTCTCCAGCCAGCCGGCATTGGCATGGAAGAAGACGAAGGCGATTTCTCCGGTCTCGTCATGACCGAAGACGCGATAGGGGGCACGGCTGGCGCGGGGCGGCGCCTGGTGCCGGTCGACGCGCACCTCCAGCGTGACGATGGCGCCCTCCGGCGAGCGCGCGATACCGGGCCGAAGCCGGCGGTCGATCACTCCGCTCGGCATGTGCATCAGGAGATCGACGACATGGGGCTCGCGGTCCGGGTCCGTCCCGAGCAGGCCGGCAAGCCGCATCGCCAGCCTGGAGCCGACGCCGGGCAGGGAGGAAACGGGGGCAAACAGCGGATCGAGGAGCGAGGGACGCATGGACAGACGGCAGACCGATTGTTCTGGCTGGTTGACATGCTGCCGCGGGCGCGGTTGCTGGAACCGGTGGCAGCCCCGCGCATTGAGTTTCACGCAAGGACCGCTATAACCCGCGCACGATCAGGGTTCTGTCAAGGCCGTGCCCGCGCGGCCAGGCAGATGCCGCCCGGACGGGAATAGGCACAGGCAAAGGAAATCGCATGTCAGACCGCAGGGCCACGACGGGCAGCGCGCGCGATGACGACAGCGCGCGGCGCAAGCGCATACTCTACCGCTGCCAGCATCGCGGCATGAAGGAAATGGACATTCTCCTTGGCGGGTATGTGGGGGAACACATCGCGACGATGAGCGAGGCGGACCTTGCCACGCTGGAAGTGCTGATGGACGTTTCCGATCAGGAGTTGTTCTCCTGGATGATCGGGAGCAAGCCGGTGCCGGCGGAACACGACACCGCGCTGTATCGCGCCGTCGCCGCCTATCGCAGCAAGAGCAGCTAAACTCTCCGCCAGCCGCATGGGCGTGGCTGGCCGGGCCGGGAATCGAATCGTGGTCGACAAACTCTCCCTCAAGGCAGGCAATGCCGTCGTCACCGGCGTGCCGGACGGCGCCGAAGCCTATGTGCTGGCCAGACTGCTTCAGGAGGCCGGTGCGGGCGTTTCTTGCGTCTTCGTAGCACGAGATGCCAGCCATGCCCGCAGCGTGCAGGACGCGCTGGCCTATTTCGCGCCCGACTGCGACGTGCTCGACCTGCCGGCCTGGGATTGCCTTCCCTACGACCGCGTCTCACCAACATCCGCGCTGGTCGCCCGGCGCCTGACCACGCTCAGCCGGCTCGCCGGCGCCGGAGGGGCGTTCGAGCGCCCGACGGTCCTGCTGACCACGGCCAACGCCGCCCTGCAACGGCTGCCGGTGCCGGACTTTGCCCGCAGCCAGAGCTGGAGCGCGCGTCCGGGAAACCGGGTCGATCTCGGCGGACTGATCTCCTGGCTTGAGACCAACGGCTTCGTGCGCTCCTCCACCGTGCAGGATACCGGCGAATATGCCGTGCGCGGCGGCATCATCGATGTCTTCGCCCCCGGCATGGCCGCGCCCGTGCGGCTCGACTTCTTCGGCGACACGCTGGAATCACTGCGCACCTTCGACACCGAAACCCAGCGCACGACACGGCAGATCAAGCATCTCGATCTCGTCGCGATGAGCGAGGTGGTGCTGACGGAGGAGGCCGTCTCCCGCTTCCGCAAGGGCTATGTCGCCCGTTTCGGCGCGGCCGACCGCGATGACATTCTCTATCAGTCGATCAGCGAGGGCCGGCGCTACGCCGGCATGGAGCACTGGCTGCCGTTGTTCCACGAGCGGCTCGCGACCCTCTTCGACTATTGTCCCGGCGTGCCCTTCGTCCTGTCGGCCTCGATCGACGACGTGCTGCGCGAACGGCAGGAGCAGATCGCCGAGCATCACCAAGCCCGTATGGAAGCACTGGGGAAGGCGTCCGGGTCCGGCGCCGTTCCCTACAAGCCGCTGGCCCCGGACGCGCTCTATCTGACGGGCGAGGAATGGACGACGTCCCTTGCCGACGGAGCGAGCCTGCGCCTGTCGCCCTTCGATGTGCCGCCGGGTACCGGACAGCAGGTGGTGGCGCTGGGCGGCCGTCAGGGACGCAGTTTCGCGGCGGAGCGCTCCGCCGGCGACGTCAATGTCTTCGATGCGCTGGCGACGCATGCGGCGGCCCGGCGCAAGGCCGGCGACCGCATCGTCATCGCCTGCTGGAGCGAGGGCTCGCGCGAACGCCTGTCGCATGTGCTTGCCGACCATGGCCTCGACCGGGCCGCGCCGGTGGCGGCGGACCGCGACGCGCTGGCCCTGCCGAAGGGCATGGCGGCGCTTGCCGTGCTCGGCATCGAACAGGGCTTCGAGATCGACGGCCTCACGGTCATCTGCGAACAGGACATTCTCGGCGACCGCTTGGTGCGCCAGCGCCGGCGCAAGGCCTCCGGCGCCAACGTTCTGACCGAGGCGGCAAGCCTCGCGCAAAACGACCTCGTGGTGCATGTAGACCACGGCATCGGCCGCTTCATCGGGTTGCGGACC
This sequence comes from Stappia sp. TSB10P1A, assembly GCF_900185725.1. Classification (GTDB taxonomy): domain Bacteria; phylum Pseudomonadota; class Alphaproteobacteria; order Rhizobiales; family Stappiaceae; genus Stappia. Next base: position 109,711 of record NZ_FYAU01000025.1, read on the forward strand.
ATCGAGGCGGCGGGCGCTCCGCATGACTGCCTGGAGCTGCAATATGCCGGCGGCGACAAGCTGTTCCTGCCGGTCGAGAACATCGAGCTGCTGACCCGCTACGGCTCGGAAGACATGGAGGCGCAGCTCGACAAGCTGGGCGGCGGCGCCTGGCAGGCCCGCAAGGCCCGGATGAAGCGGCGGATCCTGGAGATCGCCGACGGGTTGATCAAGACCGCGGCCGCCCGGGCCCTGCGCACCGCGCCGCCGATCATGCCGCCGGAAGGTGTCTATGACGAGTTCGCGACGCGCTTTCCCTATGACGAGACCGAGGACCAGCTCAACGCCATCGACGCGGTTTTCGAGGATCTCGCGTCGGGCCGGCCGATGGACCGGCTGGTCTGCGGCGATGTCGGCTTCGGCAAGACCGAGGTGGCCTTGCGGGCGGCCTTCATCGCCGCGATGACCGGCCGCCAGGTCGCCCTGGTGGTGCCAACGACGCTGCTCGCCCGCCAGCACTTCAAGACGTTCTCCGAGCGGTTCCAGGGGCTGCCGATCAATGTCGCCCATGCCTCGCGGCTGGTGCCGGCGAAGGACCTTGCCGCCACCAAGAAGGGGCTGGCGGACGGGTCTGTCGATATCGTCGTCGGCACCCACGCCTTGCTCGGCAAGGGCGTCACGTTCCGCGATCTCGGCCTGCTGATCATCGACGAGGAGCAGCATTTCGGCGTCAAGCACAAGGAGAAGCTCAAGGAGCTGAAGTCCGAGGTGCATGTGCTGACGCTGTCGGCGACGCCGATCCCGCGCACGCTGCAACTTGCGCTGACCGGCGTGCGCGAATTGTCGCTGATCGCGACGCCGCCCGTCGACCGGCTGGCGGTCAGGACCTTCATTTCGCCCTTCGATCCGGTCGTGGTGCGCGAGGCGCTGCTGCGCGAGCGCTATCGCGGCGGACAGAGCTTCTATGTCTGTCCGCGCGTGTCGGACCTTGCCGAGCAGAAGTCCTTCCTCGAGGAGAGTGTGCCGGAGGTGAAGATCGCGGTGGCGCATGGCCAGATGGCGCCGAGCGAACTCGAGGACGTGATGAATGCCTTCTACGAGGGCAAATACGACGTGCTGCTGTCGACGACCATCGTCGAGTCCGGCCTCGACATCCCGACCGCAAACACGCTGATCGTTCACCGCGCCGACATGTTCGGCCTCGCCCAGCTCTATCAGTTGCGCGGCCGGGTCGGCCGTTCCAAGACGCGGGCCTATGCGCTGTTCACGGTGCCGGCCAACAAGACGCTGACGACGACCGCCGACCGGCGGCTCAAGGTGCTGCAGTCGCTCGACAGCCTGGGCGCCGGGTTCCAGCTCGCCAGCCACGATCTCGACATCCGCGGCGCCGGTAACCTGCTCGGCGAGGAGCAGTCGGGCCACATCAAGGAAGTCGGCTTCGAGCTCTACCAGCAGATGCTGGAGGAGGCGGTGGCGCAGTTGCGCACCGGCGATGAGGCCGAGACGGAGGACACCTGGTCGCCGCAGATCCAGGTCGGCACGCCGGTACTGATTCCGGAGGACTATGTCGCCGACCTGCCGCTGCGCCTGTCGCTCTATCGCCGGCTGGCGGATCTCTCCACGCCGGAGGAGATCGACGCGTTCGGCGCCGAGCTGATCGACCGGTTCGGCTCCTTGCCGGAGGAGGTGGAGCACCTGTTGAAGATCGTCTTCATCAAGGGGCTGTGCCGCCGCGCCAATGTGGAGAAGATCGATGCCGGCCCGAAGGGCGTCGTCATCGCCTTCCGCAACAGCTCCTTCGCCAATCCGGCCGGCCTGGTCTCCTACATTGCCGAGCAGGGCGTTCTGGCGAAGATCCGGCCCGACCAGAAGGTTGTCCTGACGCGCGACTGGGACAGCGCCGAGCAGCGGCTCAAGGGCTGTGCCGCGGTCCTGCTCAAGCTGGTGCGGCTGGCTGAAGCGGAGAGCGCCGCCGCCTGATCCTGTGGTCAGGCGGCAACCATCCATTAAGGCTGTTGGCCGATAGTGATCCCATCGAACTGTTGGTATCGAGTCGGGTCGCTTCCGTGTCGTTCAATTCCACTCGCCATCGCCGCCGCACGCTCCGCCAGCGCTTCACCGTGCCGGCGATCGCTGTCGGGCTTGTCGCCTACTTTGCCTTTCATGCTCTGAACGGCGAACTCGGCCTCGTCGGCAAGGCCAAGATCGAGCACCGCTATGCCGAACTCGAAAAGGAACTCGCCGTGGTGCGCGCGGAGCGGGAGGAGCTGCTGCGGCGGGTGATGCTGCTGCGGCCTGAAAGCCTCGATCCGGACATGGTCGACGAGCGCGCGCGTGCCAGCCTCAACCTGGTGCATCCGCAGGAGCTGGCGATCCTGCGACCGAGCCGCGCCTCGGCAGAGTAACCTGTTTCAGGTTCATATCGGAAATTTATCCGAAATTCAGTTAAATAATCTAAATCCTTTTATTTTCAGATATTTAAGTCAATTCAATAGTCTCCATCTTCCGGCTTTCATTGACTTTTCCCCTCGGGTACCTTCCGCTAGATTGTTGAAGGGGAAACGCCGTCCCACAAGGGACGCAAAACCGAGACGAGGGATATGGCTGGAACGTCTGGCAAGGCTGCCGGTGTACGCTCGAAGAGCGCTGCCCGGTCGAAGGGAGGGGCGGCCAAATCGTCGCCCGCGATCGTTGACTTCACGAAAGAGCAGGAGCTGCACGCCTATCGGCAGATGCTGCTCATTCGCCGCTTCGAGGAAAAGGCCGGCCAGCTCTATGGCATGGGTCTGATCGGCGGCTTCTGTCACCTCTATATCGGCCAGGAAGCGGTCGTCGTCGGCATGCGCATGGCGTCGAAGGACGGCGACCAGATGATCACCGGCTATCGCGACCACGGCCATATGCTCGCCATGGACATGGACCCGAAGGGCGTCATGGCCGAGCTGACCGGGCGCCGGGGCGGCTATTCCAAGGGGAAGGGCGGCTCCATGCACATGTTCTCCAAGGAAAAGCAGTTCTATGGCGGCCACGGCATCGTCGGTGCCCAGGTCTCGCTCGGCACGGGCCTTGGCTTTGCCAACCGCTACCGCGAGAACGGCGCGGTCGCGATGACCTTCTTCGGCGACGGTGCCTCCAACCAGGGCCAGGTCTACGAGAGTTTCAACATGGCGCAGCTCTGGAAGCTGCCCGTGGTCTATGTCATCGAGAACAACAAGTACGGCATGGGCACCAGCGTCGAACGCGCCTCCGCGACGACGGATCTCTCGCAGCGCGGCGCTTCGTTCGGCATTCCCGGCGAGCAGGTCGACGGCATGGACGTGCGCGCCGTCATGGCGGCCAGCGAGAAGGCGCTGGAGCACTGTCGCTCCGGCAAGGGGCCGTACATTCTGGAAATGATCACCTATCGCTATCGCGGCCACTCCATGTCCGACCCGGCCAAGTACCGGTCGAAGGAGGAGGTCCAGAAGATGCGCACCGAGCACGATCCGATCGAGCAGGTCCGCAAGCGTCTGCTGGACAACGGATGGGCGAGCGAGGACGACCTCAAGGCCATCGACAAGGAGGTGCGCGAGATCGTGGCGGAGTCCGCCGAATTCGCGCAGACGGATCCGGAGCCGGACGTTTCCGAGCTCTACACCGACATTCTTCTTTGAGCGCGGGAGCGTACGATGCCGATTGAGATTCTGATGCCGGCCCTCTCCCCGACGATGGAAGAGGGCACCCTGGCCAAGTGGGTGAAGAAGGAAGGCGATAGCGTCGCCGCCGGCGATGTCATCGCCGAGATCGAGACCGACAAGGCGACCATGGAGGTCGAGGCGGTCGACGAGGGCGTGCTCGGCAAGATCCTCGTTGCCGAGGGCACCGAGAACGTCAAGGTCAACACGCCGATCGCCGTGCTGCTCGGCGAGGGCGAGGACGCGTCGGCCCTCGACGCCGCGCCGAAGGCAGCGGCTGCGCCTGCGCCGCAGGCGTCCGAGGCGCCAGCCGAAAAGCCGGCGCCGGTTGCCGCAGCGCCCGTCGCTCCGGCGCCTGACGACGTCAGCGACCCGGATGTGCCGGAAGGCACGCCGATGGTGAAGACCACCGTCCGCGAAGCGCTGCGCGATGCGATGGCGGAAGAGATGCGCCGCGACGGCGACGTCTTCCTGATGGGCGAGGAAGTCGCCGAATATCAGGGTGCCTACAAGATCTCGCAAGGTCTGCTCGAAGAGTTCGGGGCCAGGCGCGTCATCGACACGCCGATCACCGAGCACGGCTTCACCGGCCTTGGCGTCGGCGCGGCGATGGCCGGCCTCAAGCCGATCGTCGAGTTCATGACCTTCAACTTCGCCATGCAGGCGATCGACCAGATCATCAACTCCGCCGCCAAGACGCTCTACATGTCCGGCGGTCAGATGGGCGCGCCGATCGTGTTCCGCGGCGCCAATGGTGCGGCGGCCCGCGTCGCCGCGCAGCACAGCCAGGACTATGCGGCCTGGTATGCGCATGTTCCGGGCCTCAAGGTGGTGCAGCCGTGGTCGGCGGCCGATGCCAAGGGCCTGCTCAAGGCGGCGATCCGCGACCCGAACCCGGTCGTCTTCCTCGAGAACGAGATCCTCTACGGCCAGACCTTCGAGATCCCGGATGTCGAGGACTTCGTCCTGCCGATCGGCAAGGCCAAGGTCGAGCGCAAGGGCAGCGATGTCACCATCGTCTCCTGGGGTATCGGCATGACCTATGTGATGAAGGCGGTCGAGGAACTGGCGGCTGCCGGCATCTCCGCCGAGGTGGTCAACCTGCGCTCGATCCGTCCGCTCGACATCGACACGGTCATTGCCTCGGTCAAGAAGACCGGGCGCCTGGTCACGGTCGAGGAAGCCTACCCGATGTGCTCGGTCTCCTCGGAGATCGGCTATCAGGTTCAGGAGAAGGCGTTCGACTGGCTCGACGCGCCGATCCTGCGGGTCACCGGCAAGGATGTGCCGATGCCCTATGCGGCCAATCTCGAGAAGCTGGCGCTGCCGACGGTGAAGGAAGTCATCGACGCGGTCAAAGCCGTCACCTACACGGCCTGAGGCGGGGAAGAGACGATGCCAATCAAGATTTTGATGCCGGCCCTCTCGCCGACGATGGAAGAGGGCAATCTCGCCAGGTGGCTGGTCAAGGAGGGTGACACCGTCTCCTCCGGTGATGTCATCGCGGAAATCGAGACCGACAAGGCGACCATGGAAGTCGAAGCGGTCGACGAGGGCAAGATCGGCAAGATCCTCGTCGCGGAAGGCACCGAAGGCGTGAAGGTCAACGAGGTCATCGCGCTGCTGCTGGAAGAAGGGGAGGATGCCTCCTCGCTCGACGGCGCCGCGAAGACCGACGCTGCTCCGGCCAAGGCGGAAGCTTCGGCGAAAGCTGAGCCCTCCGCTCCGGCGGCTGCCGAGCCGGCGGCTCCCGCCAAGGCGCCGCCGGCGCCGGCCGGCGACAAGGGCGAGCGCATCTTTGCCTCGCCGCTCGCGCGCCGGCTTGCTGCGCAGGATGGTCTCGACCTTGCTGCGATCTCCGGCTCCGGCCCGCATGGCCGCATCGTCAAGCGCGATGTGGACGAGGCGTTGAAGTCCGGCACCGGCCGCAAGGCCGCCGAAGCTCCGAAGGCGGCCGCGGCACCGGCCGCAGCACCTGCACCGGCGCCGAAGGCCGCCGCGCCGTCCGGCATGGCGGACGCGCAGGTGCTCAAGCTCTTCGAGGAGGGCAGCTACGAGGTCGTGCCACATGACAACATGCGCAAGACCATCGCCAAGCGGCTGACGGAGTCCAAGCAGACCGTGCCGCATTTCTACCTGACGGTGGATTGCGAACTCGACGCGCTGCTGGCCCTTCGCGCCCAGCTCAACGATGCGGCGCCGAAGGACAAGGACGGCAAGCCGGCCTACAAGCTCTCGGTCAACGACATGGTCATCAAGGCGCATGCGCTGGCGCTGAAGGCGGTGCCGGCAGCCAATGCGAGCTGGACCGACGGCGGCATGCTGGTCCACAAGCACGCCGATGTCGGCGTTGCGGTGGCCATTGAGGGCGGCCTGATCACGCCGATCATCCGGCGGGCCGAGGAGAAGACCCTGTCCGCGATCTCCAACGAGATGAAGGACCTGGCCGGCCGCGCCCGCAGCCGCAAGCTGCAGCCGCAGGAATACCAGGGCGGTACCACCTCTGTCTCCAATCTCGGCATGTTCGGGATCAAGGACTTTGCTGCCGTGATCAACCCGCCGCACGCGACCATTCTCGCGGTCGGCGCGGGCGAACAGCGCGCGGTGGTCAAGAACGGCGCGCTGGCGATCGCCACCGTCATGTCGGTGACCCTGTCGACCGACCACCGTGCGGTCGACGGCGCCCTCGGCGCGGAACTGATGGCTGCGTTCCGGCAGTTCATCGAAAACCCGATGAGCATGCTGGTGTGATCCGACGGCCGGCGCCGCATTGCGGCGCCGGCCGTCTCGCCATCAATTCCGTTTCCGCCGGGTGCAGCCTTGCGGCGCGCCCGCCGTCCGATCTGGAGGACATTTCATGAGCGGCACGTCCTACGACGTCATCATCATCGGTTCGGGTCCGGGAGGCTATGTCACGGCCATCCGTGCGGCGCAGCTCGGGTTCAAGACCGCGATCGTCGAGCGCGAGCATCTTGGCGGCATCTGCCTCAACTGGGGCTGCATCCCGACCAAGGCGCTGCTCCGGTCGGCGGAGATCCTCGATCACGCCAACCATGCCAAGAGCTACGGCCTGAAGCTCGAGGGCAAGATGACCGCAGACGTCAAGGACGTGGTCGCCCGCTCGCGCGGCGTCTCGGCCCGTCTCAACGGCGGCGTCGCCTTCCTGATGAAGAAGAACAAGATCGACGTGATCTGGGGCGAGGCGAAGCTGACCAAGCCCGGCGAGATCAGCGTCGGCAAGTCGACGAAGCCGGTGGTGGAGCCGCAGAACCCGGTGCCGAAGGGCGTCAAGGGCGAGGGCACCTACACGGCCAAGCACATCATCGTCGCGACCGGCGCGCGTCCCCGCGCCCTGCCGGGCATCGAGCCGGACGGCAAGCTGATCTGGACCTATTTCGAAGCGATGAAGCCGGACGTCATGCCCAAGTCGCTGGTGGTGATGGGATCGGGCGCCATCGGCATCGAGTTCGCGTCCTTCTATCGCTCGATGGGCGTCGAGGTGACCGTCGTCGAGGTGATGCCGCAGGTGATGCCGGTGGAAGACGCCGAGATCTCCGCCTTCGCCCGCAAGCAGCTTGAAAAGCGCGGGCTGAAGATCCTCACCGAGGCCAAGGTGGCGAAGGTCGAGAAGGGGGCGAATTCCGTCACCGCGCATGTGGAGACCAAGGACGGCAAGGTGGAGAAGATCGCCGCCGACCGGCTGATTTCTGCCGTCGGCGTCCAGGGCAATATCGAGGGACTCGGCCTCGAGGCGCTCGGTGTGAAGACCGAGCGCGGCTGCATCGTCATCGACGGCTACGGCCGGACCAACGTGCCGGGCCTCTACGCCATCGGCGACGTCGCGGGCCCGCCCATGCTCGCCCACAAGGCCGAGCATGAGGGCGTCATCTGCATCGAGAAGATCGCCGGCGTGCCGGGCGTCCATCCGATGGAGAAGGGCCGCATTCCGGGCTGCACCTATTGCAACCCGCAGGTCGCCTCTGTCGGCCTCACCGAAGCCAAGGCCAAGGAACTGGGCCGCGACATCCGCGTCGGCCGTTACAGCTTCGCGGCCAACGGCAAGGCGATCGCGCTCGGCGAGGACCAGGGATTGATCAAGACGATCTTCGACAAGAAGACCGGCGAGTTGATCGGGGCGCATATGGTCGGCGCGGAGGTGACCGAACTGATCCAGGGCTTCGTGGTCGCCATGAACCTGGAGACCACCGAGGAAGAGCTGATGCACACGATCTTCCCGCATCCGACCCTGTCGGAAATGATGAAGGAGAGCGTGCTCGACGCCTATGGCCGGGTGCTGAACGCCTGAGGCAGGTCGACGAGCGGGGCTTTGAGTTGTCCCGCGAAACGTCTACCCTTGAACGGGGCTCTCGGGCACCTTTACGCAAACGGGGACTTTCGGCATGGACGTCAAGAACATCCTCATCTGGTGCGCCATCGGTCTCATCGCCGGCTGGCTCGCCAGCCTGGTGATCGGCGGCGGCGGGCTTGTCCGCTATCTCATCACGGGCCTGGTCGGCGCCTTTGTCGGCGGCTTCCTGTTCAATCTTGCCGGCATCAACATCAATGTCGGCAACGCCTTCGTGAATCAGGTCATCGTCGCGGCGATCGGCGCGATTGTCGTGGTGCTGATCGCGCGGGTAATCGCCTGATCCTTCACAGCGGTTCCGGCGGCCGGGGCGACCCGGCCGCTCAGCCGGCGGAGACATCATGGGTATCTTCCTCTGGATCGTTATCGGTCTGATCGCGGGCGCGGTCGCGCACCGGGTGCTCAACAGCCGCGGCGGCTTCTTCGGCAGTCTCGTCGTCGGCCTGATCGGGGCACTGGTCGGCGGCAAGCTCGCGGAAATCCTGAAGCTCAACGTGACTGGCGGGTTCATCGACCAGCTCCTGCTTGCGACGGTCGGCGCGATCCTGCTGCTCTTCATCTGGCGGAAGATCCGTGGCTGACGACCTCGGCGGGCAAGGACAGCGGCGGGGGAGCGACCTTCCTGCTCTCGCGGCGTTCCCGCTGCGGGCGACCGACAAGCTGCGATACGGCGATACGGACCGGCAGGGGCATGTCAACAACGCCGTCTATTCGACGTTTCTCGAGACCGGCCGGGTCGAGCTTCTGAGCAGCGTCGCCGGCGGCCTTGCCGAGCCGGGAGCTGCCTTCGTGATCGCCCGGCTCGAGCTCGATTTTCTTGCCGAGGGCCTGTGGCCCGGCGTGGTCGAGATCGGAACGGCGGTCGAGACGGTCGGGCGCAGTTCCTTCACACTGGAGCAGGTGGTCTGTCAGGACGGGCGGGTGCTTGCGCGGGCGCGCAGCGTCGTCGTGCAGATGAACGAGCAGACCCGGCGATCCCAGCCGCTTGGCGAGGATGCCGTGGCGCGGCTGAAGAGCTATATCAGACCTGCTGCGACGGAATAGCAGACCGGCGCGGAACCGCTTGACCTTTCACACCAACAGCGACACTTAGGGGCCATGGTTACACTCCTCGACACGGTCACCAAGGGCAATGCGCAGGCCGAGCGGCCCCGCCACCCGGAAAAGGCCCACCGGCCGGACAATCCGATCCAGCGCAAGCCCGCCTGGATCCGGGTGAAGGCGCCGACGTCCCCGGTCTACCGGGAGACGCAGCAGGTGGTGCGCTCCAACAATCTGGTGACCGTCTGCGAGGAAGCAGGCTGCCCGAACATCGGCGAATGCTGGTCGAAGAAGCATGCCAGCTTCATGATCCTCGGCGACACCTGCACCCGCGCCTGTGCCTTCTGCAATGTGCGCACGGGCATGCCGGGGCCGGTCGACCCGAACGAGCCGACCGGCGTTGCCGAGGCCGTGGCGACCATGGGCCTTGAGCATGTCGTCATCACGTCGGTCGACCGCGACGACCTTGCCGATGGCGGCGCCGGTCACTTCGCCGAGGTGATCCAGGCGATCCGGGAGCGGGCACCCGCCACCACCATCGAGGTGCTGACGCCGGATTTCCTGCGCAAGCCTGGCGCCCTGGAGACGGTGGTTCGCGCGCGGCCCGACGTCTTCAACCACAATCTGGAGACGGTGCCGTCGAAGTATCTGACCGTGCGCCCCGGCGCCCGCTATTTCCACTCCATCCGTCTGCTGCAGCAGGTCAAGGAGATCGACCCCGGCATGTTCACCAAGTCGGGCATCATGGTCGGCCTCGGCGAGGAGCGGAACGAGGTCCTGCAGCTCATGGACGACCTGCGCACCGCCGATGTCGACTTCCTGACCATCGGCCAGTACCTGCAGCCGAGTTCCAAGCATCATGCGGTTGCCCGTTTCGTGACGCCGGACGAGTTCAAGGCCTTCGAGAAGATCGCCTATGCCAAGGGCTTCCTGAAGGTTTCCGCCAGCCCGCTGACCCGTTCGTCGCATCATGCGGGCGAGGATTTCGCCGACCTGAAGCGCGCCCGCGCCGCCAGGCTGGGCCAGATCGCTTCCGCCTGATCGCCAGGTTCAGGACAGCCCGAGATGCCGTCATTTCAGACCGTCCACAAGGTGGGGCACAGCAGCAGCGACATGTTCGCGCTGGTCGCCGACGTGGAGAAATATCCCGAGTTCGTGCCGCTTTGCGAGAAGCTGAAGGTGAGGGGGCGCAAGGACCTCGGTGACGGCCGCGAGGTGCTGGTTGCCGACATGACGGTCGCCTACAAGCTGTTTCGCGAGACCTTCACCAGCCGTGTGACGCTCAATCCGGGCGAGCAGCGCATCCTGGTCGAATATCTCGATGGCCCGTTCCGGCATCTGGAGAACGAGTGGACCTTCAAGCCGCTCAGTGAGGGCCAGTGCGAGGTGGGGTTCTTCATCACCTACGAGTTCAAGAGCCGCACGCTGAGCGCGCTGATGTCGGCGATGTTCGACCGGGCCTTCCGCAAGTTTTCCGATGCCTTCGAAGCGCGAGCCGACGTCGTCTATGGCGCTGGCTAGAGCATATTCTCGTCGTTCAGATCGAACCGATCTGAACGACGAGAATATGCTCCAGGTATTGAATCTGGAGCGATTTCTTATCGATCAGGTGAGTCCACCTGATCGGAAATCGCTCTAGCGAGGCGCGCTTCCAGGCCCCGCGTCAGCGCGCGTGATAGGAAGAGGTCGGCGTTCCGGAATTGCCGTAGCCCGAGAACATCTGGCGAATGAAGATGAAGCGCATGCGGCGGTTCACGGCTTCCTCACTGGCACGCATCACCTCGACATTCGAACCGGTCACGCCGATGTCGGCAAGCTTGACCTGCTGGTCCGGGTTCTCGCAGATCCGATACCAGCCCTTGCCCTGGTTGAATTCCAGACCAACGTCGCGACCTTCCTCGGCCTCGTAATTCATCCAGGCAACCGTGGCGGCGCGGGCAAAATACGGACGCCCGCACAGCGAGATCGGATAGAGATTCTCGGCGGTGCGGGTGAAGACCTTGTGGCTGGCGCGGAAGGAGCCGTCGTGGTGCCGCGAGATCATGTGATAGTCGCCGGCTAGCGCCCCGCATGGCAGGGCAACGAGGATCGCGACGGCGAGGCAGGTCTTACGCATGTACCATGTCCCTGTTTGCACGGGACTTTGGGCGTTTTCCCTAGAAAAAACAATTAACCGGGGAAAGACTCTGGTCGACTGGTCATCGGCCGGTTGCCCGTTTCGATAAAACTCTATCGATTGTCTCGGCCAGGACCGCCAGCGCCCGCTCGACGGTGGCGAGCCGGATCTGGCTGCGGCCGGCCTCGCCGAGGCGCAGTTCCTCATGGTGGGTCGGCAGTCCCCTGGCGGCCAGCGCCATGTGCACGAGACCGACGGGCTTGTCCGCCGAGCCGCCGCCCGGACCGGCAATGCCGGTGACCGCGACGGCCACGTCGGCACGCGAGGCGGCGAGGGCGCCTTCCGCCATGGCAACGGCGACGTCGCGGCTGACCGCGCCGACGCGGGTGATCAGTTCTGCCGGCACGCCCAGCATGTCGGTTTTCGCCTCGTTGGAATAGGTGACGAAGCCCCGGTCGACCGCCGCCGACGAACCGGCGATCTCGGTTAGGGCGCCGGCGATCAGACCGCCGGTGCAGGATTCCGCCGTGGCCAGCAGCAGGCCGGCGTCGCTCGCCTTGCGGATCACCTGAGCCGCGGCAGCTTCGAGGCTGGCGAGATCGGTCATGGGCAGCCTCCTTCCGCATCCAGGTTATCGCCGACGGCCGGCAGAAGGACCGTCGCGGTCGCCAGGGCGGCAATGCCTTCCTCGCGGCCGGTAAAGCCGAGCCGTTCCGAGGTCGTGGCCTTCACCGATACCCGGTGAAGCGGCGTGCCGCAAATGCCGGCGATGCGCGCGCGCATCGCCTCGCGATGCGGTCCGATCTTCGGCCGTTCGCAGACGATGGTTACGTCGAGATGCGAGATCCGGCCGCCGCGCTGGCGCAACCGCGCCACCGCATAGGCCAGGAACTGATCGGATGCCGCGCCGCGCCACTGCGGATCGCTCGGCGGAAAGTGATGGCCGATATCGCCGTCGCAGATGGTTGCCAGCACCGCGTCGGTGAGGGCGTGCAGGACCACGTCGGCGTCGGAATGGCCCTTGAGCGCGCGGTCGTGCGGGAGGGTGATGCCGCCGAGGATGACGCCGCTGCCTGCCTCGAACGCATGCACGTCATAGGCAGTGGCGACCCGTGTTTCCATCTCCATGCGCTGCTCCATGGCCGGGTCCCTGTCGAGACGGCGGAAATCCTCCGCCGTCGTGATCTTGATGTTGCCGGTCTCGCCCGGCGTCAGGACGACGGCGAGGCCCGCCCATTCGGCGACGGCCGCGTCATCGGTAAAGGACGCAAGACCCTCGGCCGCTGCGCGTTCGTGGGCCGCCAGGATGTCGCTATAGCGGAAGGCCTGCGGCGTCTGCGCGGCAAAAAGTCCGTTGCGGTCGATGGTATCGAGGATGGCGCCGCTTGCCGGGTCCGCTCGCTTGAGCGTGTCGGAAACCGGGATGGCGGTGACGGCCGCCCGGTTGCCGGTCGCGATCGCGTCGATGGAAGCACTGATAACCCCGCGCGAGACGAAGGGGCGGGCGCCGTCATGGACGAGAACAATATCCGGCGCCAGATCTGCCAGGGCGCGCAGGCCGTTCAGCACCGTCGCCTGCCGCGTGTCGCCCCCCCGTGCCGGCGCAGTCAGCCTGGGGTCGTCGAGGCCCTTGAGGCTGTCGGCATAAAGGGCGTCGTCACCCTCCCCGATCACGACGGTGATATTGGACAGGCGGTCGCAAGCAAGGGCGGCCTCGATGGTGCGGCGCAGCACGGACGTGCCGCCGATCCGCCGGTATTGCTTCGGGATGCCTCCGCCCGCCCGGATCCCGCGGCCGGCGGCGACGATCAGCATCGCTGCCCGGCCGGCGGAACAAGGCGAGGAAGGAGCGGTCGGGGTCATCGTCATGTCCGGGGCATGTCAGGTGGTCAATGCAGATGCGGCGGTTTTGACCGTTTCCCCGCGTGTCCACAAGGCTTATGTCGGGCGGGCGAATTTCGCACTTGCGGTGAAACTGACAATGTCTATTCTGTAGGCAAAACAGAAAGTGCACATCATATGAGCATGAGCGAAGGCGGCACTGGCCGCCGCGGCATCAGGATCGGGACGGTGGACAGCGCGAACCGCGTTTTTCTGGCTCCCATGTCCGGCGTGACCGATGTGGCTTTCCGGCGCCTGGCGCATCGCTTCGGCGCAGGCCTCGTCGTCTCCGAGATGGTGGCGTGCGAGCAGCTTGCCGAAGGGCATCCCGAAACCCGTCTGCGCAGCGAGGGAATCGCCGGCGCGTCGCATGTGGTGCAACTGGCCGGTCGGGAAGCCCGCTGGATGGCGGAGGGCGCGCGTATCGCAGAGGCCGCCGGCGCCGATGTCATCGATATCAACATGGGGTGCCCGGCCAAGAAGGTCACCTCCGGCTATTCCGGCTCGGCGTTGATGCGCGATCTCGATCATGCGTTGACGCTGGTCGAGGCGACCGTCGGTGCCGTCAGCGTGCCGGTGACGTTGAAGATGCGCCTTGGCTGGGACCACGAGTCGATGAACGCGCCGGAGCTTGCCGCCCGCGCCGAGGCCGCAGGCGTCGCTATGATCACCGTGCACGGCCGCACCCGCTGCCAGTTCTACAAGGGCGAGGCGGATTGGGATGCGATCCGCGCGGTGCGCGAGCGCGTCACCGTGCCCTTGGTCGCCAATGGCGACTGCGCCTCGGCGCAGGACGCGCGCGAGATGATGCGTCGTTCCGGCGCCGACGCGGTCATGGTCGGACGCGCCGCCTATGGCCGGCCCTGGCTGCCGGGATCGATCGCGGCCGAGCTCGACGGTCTGCCACAGGCGGCGGTGCCGAGCGGTGCCGAACTCGGCGAGCTGGTCTGCGAGCATATCGAGATGATGCGCGAGCTTTACGGCCCGCTGAAGGGGCTGCGGCTCGCCCGCAAGCATATCGCCTGGTATCTGGATGCCGGAGCGCCGCAAGTGCCGGGTGCCCTGCGCCAGAAGATCCTGACGTCGGAGGATACCGGCTTCGTGACCGCCAGCCTGAGAACCTGCTTCCTGGCTGTGCCGCAGACCGGCTCGAGCCTGGAGGCCGCCGCATGAGAGGCGCACGCGACGCTGCCGCCGGTCCCGTCCCCGGCACCAACGGTCAGATCCTCGATGCCCTGCCGCATCCGCTGATCCTGGTCGATCCGCAAGGGCGCATCATCGAGGCGAACATGGCGGCGGAGAGCTTCTTCCGCGCCAGCGCGCAGGTGCTGCGCCGCCATCCGGTCTCCCACTTCGTGCCGTTCGGCAGCCCGCTGCTGATGCTGATCTCGCAGGTGAGGGAGCGCGGCGCGCCGGTCAACGAATACAAGGTCGACATCGGGTCCCCCCGGATCGGGGCCGAAAAGATCGTCGACATCATCGCCGCTCCCGTCGCCGACCGCCCCGGCGCCGTCGTCCTGATGCTGCAGGAGCGCGGCATGGCGGAGAAGATCGACCGCCAGCTTACCTCGCGCGGGGCCGCGCGCACCGTCTCCGGCCTTGCCACGATGCTGGCCCACGAGATCAAGAACCCGCTGTCCGGCATTCGCGGCGCGGCGCAACTGCTGGAAGCCTCCGCCGCCGAGGACGACCGGCCGCTGACCCGTCTGATCATGGACGAGACCGACCGGATCGTGAAGCTGGTCGACCGCATGGAGGTCTTCTCCGACGAGCGGCCGGTCGAGCGCGAGCCGGTCAACATTCATGTGGTTCTCGACCATGTACAGCGCCTCGCCAATTCGGGCTTTGCCCGCAACATTCCGATCAACGTCGAATACGACCCGTCGCTGCCGCTGGTTCTGGCCAATCGCGACCAGCTTGTGCAGGTGTTCCTCAACCTGGTGAAGAATGCCAGCGAGGCGCTCGCGGGCGAAACGGCGGGCGAGATCACCCTGACCACCGCCTACCGGCCCGGTATCCGCCTGTCGGTGCCCGGCTCGCGGGAGCGGGTGAGCCTGCCGCTCGAATTCTGCGTGCGCGACAATGGTCCCGGGGTGCCTGAGGACCTGCTGCCGCATCTCTTCGACCCGTTCGTGACGACCAAGGCCAACGGCTCCGGCCTGGGGCTGGCCCTGGTCGCCAAGATCATCGGCGACCATGGCGGTGTCATCGAGTGTGACAGCCAGCCCGGCCGTACCGTTTTCCGCATCCTGATGCCCGCCTATGCGACGCAGGACGAGACCTGATATCTGGGACACTGACCATGCCGACCGGGACAATCCTTGTTGCCGACGACGATGCCGCAATCCGTACGGTGCTGAACCAGGCGCTGTCGAGGGCCGGCTACACCGTGCGGCTGACCTCCAATGCGACGACCCTGTGGCGCTGGGTCAGTTCCGGCGACGGCGATCTCGTCGTCACCGACGTGATGATGCCGGACGAGAACGCCTTCGACGTTCTGCCGCGCATCAAGAAGCTGCGCCCCGACCTGCCGGTCATCGTGATGAGCGCGCAGAACACGTTCATGACGGCGATCCGGGCCTCCGAAAAGGGCGCCTACGAATATCTGCCGAAGCCCTTCGACCTGAAGGAACTGACCAGCATCGTCGGCCGCGCCCTGTCGGAGCCGCGCCGGGTCAAGATCGAGCAGCCGGAAGAGACGGGCGAGAACATCCCGCTGGTCGGCCGCTCGCCGGCGATGCAGGAGATCTACCGGGTGCTTGCCCGGCTGATGCAGACCGACCTGTCGGTGATGATCAACGGCGAGTCCGGAACGGGCAAGGAACTGGTCGCTCGCGCGCTGCACGACTATGGCAAGCGCCGCAACGGTCCTTTCGTCGCGATCAACATGGCGGCGATCCCGCGGGACCTGATCGAGGCGGAACTGTTCGGCCATGAGAAGGGCGCGTTCACCGGGGCGCAGCAGCGCTCGGCCGGTCGCTTCGAGCAGGCGGACGGCGGCACGCTGTTCCTCGACGAGATCGGCGACATGCCGATGGAGGCGCAGACGCGGCTGCTGCGGGTGCTGCAGCAGGGCGAATACACCACCGTGGGCGGGCGCGTGCCGATCCGCACCGACGTGCGCATCGTCGCGGCCACCAACAAGGATCTGCGTCAGCTCATCAACCAGGGGCTTTTCCGCGAGGACCTGTACTATCGACTGAACGTCGTGCCGATCCGGCTGCCGCCGCTGCGCGAGCGCATCGAGGACATTCCCGACCTGGTGCGGCATTTCTTCATGCTGGCGGAAAAGGAAGGGCTGCCGGCCAAGCAGATCGAGGCGGCGGCGATCGACCGGCTGCGCCGCTATCGCTGGCCGGGCAACGTGCGCGAACTCGAAAATCTCGTTCGCCGCCTGTCGGCGCTCTATCCGCAGGATGTGATCTCCGCCGCGCTGATCGACCAGGAACTGAGCCAGCCCGTGCCCAGCGTCGAGGAGGAGGAGAACAGCCAGGTCGATCTTTCGGGGTCGGTCGAGCGCTACCTCAACACCTATTTCCAGGCCTTCGGCGACGCGCTGCCGCCTCCCGGCCTCTATCACCGGATCCTGCGCGAGGTGGAGTATCCGCTGATCGGGGCCGCCCTGGCCGCGACCCGTGGCAACCAGATCAAGGCGGCGGAACTGCTCGGCGTCAATCGCAACACCCTGCGCAAGAAGATCCGGGACCTCGACGTGCAGGTGATCCGCTCCAACCGCTGAGGCGATCAGGGCGATCAGGGCGATCGCTGGGCGGGTCCGGCGGGTCATCTCTGTCGTAATTTAGCAACATTGTGTGATAAGGGTGCCGCATTCCCAGCAACGGTCCCGACTGGGCCGATTCTAGCGACGGTTGCCACGAGTGCTTGCCGAGAGATCCAGCGGAGCAGGTTCCCCCTCCGACCAGAGCCGGAGCGGATTGCGCGTGCGCCGGATCGGCCTCGTGCTGGTCATCGTTTCGCTGATCTCCATCACGCTGACCTTCTTCGTGCTGATGGGCGTGACGCCGATTGCGCCGGACGGTCCCGTCGCCCAGGCGGCGATGGTGATCAACGGCGTGCTGGTTGCGGTCCTGCTGCTGTTGATCGGCCTGGAATTCGCGGCCCTGCTGCAGGCACGCAGGCGAGGGCGGGCGGCCGCGCGCCTGCATGGGCGCATCGTCACCCTGTTCAGCGTCGTTGCGGCGGTTCCGGCGGTTCTGGTTGCGATTCTCGCGACGATCACGCTGGATCGCGGGCTCGACCGCTGGTTCGAGGACCGCACGCGGCTGATCATCGACAACGCCCTGACGGTGGCGCAGGCCTATCTGCAGGAGCATGCCCGGGTGCTGCGCGGCGATCTCATCGCCATGGCCAGCGATATCGACCGGGCCAAGGCGGTCTACGACTTCGAGCCGACGCGGTTCGACAGCTTCTTCCAGACGCAGACGACGCTGCGCGCGCTTGGCGGCGCCTTCCTGATGAAGCCGGACGGTACCGTGATCACCCGCGTCGTGATCAGTCCGGACGTCGAGGTGCTGCTGCCGCCGGTGGAGGCGTTCGAGCAGGCCAAGGGCGGCGAGCCGGTTCTGATCGCGCCGGGTGTTTCCAATCTCGTCGGCGGCGTCATGAGGCTCTCCGCCTATGAGGACATGTATCTCTATGTCACCCGCCCGATGGACAAGCGCGTGGTCGACTACATGCGGCTCGCCGAGGACGGCGCCAGCCAGTACACGCGCATGGAGCAGAGCCGCTTCGGCGTCCAGGTTGCCTTCGCGCTGGTCTATACCGGCGTCACCCTGGTGCTGCTGCTGTCCTCGATCTGGATCGGCTTCGGCTTCGCCAACATGCTGGTGGCACCGATCCGCCGGCTCATCGGCGCCGCCGATCAGGTCTCGAAGGGCAATCTCTACGTCCAGGTGGAAACCGACAAGTCGGCGGGCGACCTTGCCAATCTCGGCGCCACCTTCAACAACATGACGGCGCAGCTTCGCGGCCAGCGCGACGCGCTGCTGGCGGCGAACGACCAGATCGACCGCCGCCGCCGGTTCACCGAGGCGGTGTTGTCCGGCGTTACCGCCGGCGTCATCGGCATCGACGACACCGGCCGGATCACGCTGGTCAACCGCTCGGCGCTGTCCTTGCTGGATGTCAGCGAGAGCGCGCTGCTCGACGAACCGCTCGGCCGTGCCGTCCCGGAACTCGCCTCCATCGTCGAGGATGTGCTGGGCCGTGCCGACGACCGGATGACCGAGACCCAGGTGTCGCTGCACCGGCACGGGCGCGAACGCACCGTCAATGTGCGCGCGACCAGCGAGCAGTCGACGCGCCGCGAACATGGCTTCGTGGTGACGCTGGACGACATCACCGATCTGGTGACGGCCCAGCGCACCTCCGCCTGGGCCGACGTCGCCCGCCGCATCGCTCACGAGATCAAGAACCCGCTGACGCCGATCCAGCTCTCGGCGGAGCGCATCCGTCGGCGCTACGGCAAGACGATCACCGATGACGACCGCACGGTCTTCGACCAGTGCATCGACACGATCATCCGCCAGGTCGGGGACATCGGCCGCATGGTCGACGAGTTCTCGTCCTTTGCGCGCATGCCGAAGCCGACCATGAGCACGAGCGATTTGCGCACGACCGTGCGCGAGGCCGCATTCCTGCAGAGCGTGGCGAATCCCGACATTTCGATCCGGACCAACCTGCCGGAAGTGGCGGTGAAGGCGCGGTTCGACCAGCGGCTCGTCGGCCAGGCGCTGACCAACGTCATCAAGAATGCGACGGAATCGGTGACGGCCTTGCCGGCCGGAACCGCCGGCAAAGGCCGCATCGACGTGACAATCACCCAGAGCGACGATCGCATCACCGTCGAGGTGGTGGACAACGGCATCGGCCTGCCGGTGGAGAACCGGCAGCGGCTGCTGGAGCCTTATATGACGACCCGCGAGAAGGGGACTGGTCTCGGCCTCGCGATCGTCAAGAAGATCATGGAAGAGCATGGCGGTGGCATCGAGCTTCTCGATGCGCCGGAGCGAGAGGATTCCATCGGAGGCGGGCGAGGGGCCATGGTCCGCCTGACGATGGCCCGAAACACGGCGGATCTTCCGTCAGACACAGGCGAGGCGTCCGTGACCCCGGAGACGGTTGCTACAGATGGCGTATGATATCCTGATCGTCGACGATGAGGCCGATATTCGCGACCTCATCGCCGGCATCCTCGATGACGAGGGCTACAAGACACGCACGGCCGGCGACAGCGACAGTGCGCTTGCTGCGATCAAGGAGCGGCGGCCCTCCATGGTCGTGCTGGACATCTGGCTCCAGGGCAGCCGCCTTGACGGGCTGGAACTGCTGGACGCGATCAAGGCACAGGACCCGGACCTGCCGGTGGTGATCATCTCCGGTCATGGCAATATCGAGACGGCGGTGTCGGCAATCAAGCGCGGCGCCTACGACTATATCGAGAAGCCGTTCAAGGCCGACCGGCTGGTGCTGATCACCGAGCGGGCGCTGGAGGCTTCCTCGCTGAAGCGCGAGATCAAGCAGTTGCGCCAGCGCAGCGGCGACGCGCCGGACCTGCTCGGCGCCAGCAGTGCCATGAACAACCTGCGCCACACGATCGAGCGCGTTGCGCCGACCAACAGCCGTGTGCTGATCATCGGCCCGTCAGGAGCGGGCAAGGAACTGGCCGCGCGAACCATCCACGCCATGTCGCAGCGGGCACGCAATCCCTTCGTGGTGATCAACGCGGCGACAATCACCCCTGAGCGGATGGAGGAGGAACTGTTCGGCATCGAAGATACCGACGGTCGCATCCGCAAGGTCGGCGCGATGGAGGAGGCCCACGGCGGCACGCTCTATATCGACGAAGTCGCCGACATGCCCTACGAGACCCAGGGCAAGATCCTGCGGGTGCTGGTCGACCAGACCTTCACCCGCGTCGGCGGCGTCGGCAAGGTGAGCGTCGACATCCGCATCCTGTCCTCGAGCGCGCGCAACCTGGAGAGCGAGATCTCCGAGGCGCGGTTCCGCGAGGACCTGTTTCACCGGCTCGGCGTGGTGCCGCTTCAGGTGCCGCCGCTGGCGGATAGGCGCGACGACATTCCCGACCTGATCCGCTTCTTCATGGAGCAGATCTCGGTGGCGTCCGGCCTGCCGATCCGCAAGATCGGCGAGGATGCGATGGCGGTGCTGCAGGCGCATGACTGGCCCGGCAACGTGCGGCAGTTGCGCAACAATGTCGAGCGGCTGATGATCCTCACCCGCGGCGATCCGGAGGCGGTGATCACCGCCGACCTGCTGCCCGGCGAGATCGGCGCGGATGTGCCGAGCCTGCCGACCAATGGCGGCGGCGAGCACCTGATGGCCCTGCCGCTGCGGGATGCGCGCGAGATGTTCGAGCGGGACTATCTTCAGGCCCAGATCAAGCGGTTCGGCGGCAACGTGTCGCGGACGGCCGAATTCGTGGGCATGGAAAGGTCCGCCCTGCATCGGAAACTGAAGTCGCTCGGCTTGTCCTAGCGGAGCGGATTTGACATGTGAGTCTCGCTGGCAGGCCGGACGCGCGCTCAAATGCCAGACGCGAACTGCCGGGTTCGACGACGTGACGGGTCGCCGGCTGGCCAGACTTCCTTGAAGGGACCTGGATCCGATGAGAGTGGTGATTTGCGGGGCCGGCCAGGTTGGTTACGGCATTGCCGAAAAGCTCGCGGCTGAGCAGAACGACGTCTCGGTCATCGATTCCTCGCCGCGCCTGATCAACGCGATCCGCGACACGCTCGACGTGCGCGGCTTCGTCGGCCATGGCGCGCATCCGGACGTGCTGGCGCAGGCTGGCGCCGACCAGGCCGACATGCTAATTGCCGTCACGCTTTATGACGAAGTCAACATGGTCGCCTGCCAGGTCGCCCATTCCCTGTTCAAGGTGCCGACCAAGGTGGCGCGGGTGCGCGCGCAGAGCTATCTGAAGCCGCATTGGAGCGACCTGTTCTCCCGCGACAACATGCCCATCGATGTGATCATCTCGCCGGAAATCGAGGTCGGTGAGATGGTGTTGCGGCGCCTCGCGCTGCCCGGCGCCGTGGAGACCGTACGCTTCGCCGACGATCAGGTCGTGGTGGTCGGCGTGATCTGCCGGGAGGACTGTCCGGTGGTGAACACGCCGCTGCGGCAGCTCACCGAGCTTTTTCCCGATCTCGGGGCGGTGGTCAGCGGCGTCTTTCGCGGCAACCATCTGTTCGTTCCGAAGAGCTCCGATTCCCTGCTGGTTGACGATCTCGTCTATGTGGTCGCGCGCCGCGACCAGGTGCGCCGGACGCTGGCGATCTTCGGCCACGAGGAGCCCGAGGCAAGCCGCGTCGTCATCGCCGGCGGCGGCAATATCGGCCATTACGTGGCGCGCATGCTGGAGCAGCGCCAGTCGGCGGCCAAGGTCAAGATTATCGAGAACTCGCGCGAGCGTGCCCTCAGCATCGCTGATACGTTGAAGCGCGCGGTGATCCTGCATGGCAGCGCGCTCGACCAGTCGATCCTCAAGGAAGCTGACATCCAGGACGCGGACACCTTGATCGCGCTGACCAACGAGGACGAGGTCAATATCCTCTCCTGCGTCATGGCCAAGAAGCTCGGCTGCAAGCGCAACCTGTCGCTGCTCAACAATCCGAGCTATCCGACCTTTGCCCATGCGCTCGGCATTGACGCCTTCGTCAATCCGAGGCAAGTGACGATCTCCAAGATCCTGCAGCATGTGCGGCGCGGTCGTATCCGCGGCGTGCATGCCCTGCAGAACGGGGCGGCCGAGGTGATCGAGGCCGAGGCCCTGGAAACCTCGCCGCTCGTCGGCAAGCCCTTGCGGGAGGTCGAACTGCCCGACGGCATTCGGGTCGGCGCGATCTTCCGGGACGGCACCGTCATCACGCCGGACGGCTCGACCATCATCCGCGCCCATGACCGCTGTGTGCTGTTCGCCATCGCGGAGCGGGTGCGGCAGGTCGAGCAGATGTTCCGCGTCAGCCTGGAATTCTTCTGACACGCGGCAGGGCCGCCGCGTTCCGCAATCGACTGGAGGAAGCATGAGCCGTATCGCATATGTGAACGGGCGTTACGTTCGCCACGCGGAGGCTGCCGTTCACATCGAGGACCGGGGTTACCAGTTCGCCGATGGCGTCTATGAGGTCTGCGAGATCTGGCAGGGCCATCTCGTCGACGAGCGGCGCCATCTCGATCGGCTGGAGCGGTCCCTCGGCGAATTGTCTATCCGCATGCCGATGGGCCGCGCCGCCCTGTCGCAGGTGCTGCACGAGGTGGTCCGTCGCAACAAGGTGCGTGACGGGCTCGTCTACATGCAGGTGACGCGCGGTGTCTCGCGACGCGATCATGTCTTCCCGCCGGTGTCCGTCGCGCCCGCGCTGGTGGTGACGGCGCGGTCGTCGCAGCCGGCGGCGGCCGCTGCCCTGGCGGAAAAGGGCGTTTCGGTGATCTCCGTGCCGGAGAACCGCTGGGAGCGCGTCGACATCAAGACCGTCGGCCTGCTGCCCAACGTGCTGGCCAAGCAGAAGGCGAAGGAGGCGGGCGCCCGCGAGGCCTGGTTCGTCGACCGCGACGGCATGGTCACCGAAGGCGGTTCGACCAATGCCTGGATCGTCACCAAGGACAACTGCCTGGTGACGCGGCCGGCCACCAGCGGCATTCTCAAGGGGATCACCCGGCAGGTGGTGCTCGACATGATCGAGCGCAACGGCCTCACCTTCGAGGAACGCGCCTTCAGCCTCGAAGAGGCGAAAGGCGCCAAGGAAGCCTTCATGACGGCCGCAACGACGGTGGTCATGCCGGTGGTGCGGATCGACGATCAGTCGATCGGCAATGGTCATCCGGGCGAGATCACCCGCGACCTGCGCCGGATGTTCCACGAAACCGCCGAAACGAGTGCGGTGTGACTTGAGGCAGTCCGTGACATATAAACGAGCAGAAATGGCACTCAGGATACGTTAGAGTGCCAGGGTGCGCCCAAGGGCCTTCCTCCGGGCTCTTGACGCCGGGGCTGCCGGGCGCAATGCTGCGGGCAGCATGGCTGCATGGCGGCAGTTTTTGTTTCGGCTGGGCGCACCAATAAACGACAAGACGAATGCAGGAAAAAATAAAACATGGCTGACCGCGCTCAAAACCTTCAGGACACTTTCCTCAACCATGTACGCAAGCAGAAGACACCGCTGACGATCTTCCTGATCAACGGCGTTAAATTGCAAGGTGTCGTGACCTGGTTCGACAACTTCTGCGTTCTTCTGCGCCGCGACGGACACTCGCAACTTGTTTACAAGCACGCGATCTCGACCGTAATGCCGAATGCTCCAGTGCAACTGTTCGAACCGGCCGACGAGGCTGGCGACAAGGCGGCGGGCTGATTGAAGAACCAAGCCCGCTCGAATCGCAAGGACAAGCCCGCGCAGGAACCGGACAACCCGTTCGAGGGCCCGCGCGGGGCAGCCGGTGCGCGTGCTGCCGTCATCGTCCCCGTACTGACCGGGCGACTGCGCGGGGAGAGCGCCCCGCAACTGCGGCGCACGCCGGAGGCGCGGCTGGAGGAGGCGATCGGCCTTGCCGCCGCCATCGACCTTGAGATCGTCTCCAGCGGCATCGTCACCGTTGCCACTCCCAAGCCCGGCACGCTGTTCGGCAGCGGCAAGGTCGAGGAACTCGCCGCCATCGTCAAGGCGGAGGAGATCGAACTCGTCGTCGTCGACCATCCGCTGACGCCGATCCAGCAGCGCAACCTGGAAAAGGCGCTCTACTGCAAGGTGCTCGACCGCACCGGCCTGATCCTCGAGATCTTCGGCGATCGCGCCAGCACGGCGGAGGGCACGCTGCAGGTGGAGCTTGCCCACCTCAAGTGGCAGAAAAGCCGGCTGGTGCGCTCCTGGACCCACCTGGAGCGCCAGCGCGGCGGCCTCGGCTTTGTCGGCGGCCCCGGCGAAACCCAGATCGAAGCGGACCGGCGGCTGATCCAGGAGCGGATCAACCGGCTGGAAAAGGATCTCGAACAGGTCACTCGCACCCGCGAGCTGCACCGGGCCAAGCGCAAGAAGGTGCCGCAGCCGGTGGTGGCGCTGGTCGGCTACACCAATGCCGGCAAGTCGACGCTGTTCAACCGGCTGACCCGGGCCGATGTCTTCGCCAAGGACCTCCTGTTCGCGACGCTCGATCCGACGCTGCGGCGCGTGACGCTGCCGCATGGGCGCGAGGTGATCTTGTCCGACACGGTGGGCTTCATCTCCGACCTGCCGACCCATCTCATCGCCGCCTTCCGCGCGACGCTGGAGGAGGTGACCGAGGCGGACCTGATCCTGCACGTGCGCGACATCTCGCATGAGGACACCGAGGCGCAGGCCGCCGACGTTGCCACGACGCTCGACGCGCTGGGGCTGGAACAGGCGCAAGGCAGCCGGTTGATCGAGGTGTGGAACAAGGTCGACAAGCTGTCCGACGAGCATCGGCAGACCTTGCTCGCCGCCAACCGCATCGACGAGGGGCCCGTTGCCGTCTCCGCCGTGACCGGCGAGGGGGTCGAGGATCTTTTGGCGCGGGTGGAACTGCGGCTTGCCGAAGACAGTCTCGTCTATGACATGCGGCTGGCGCCGGAGGACGGCGAGGGGCTCGCCTGGCTCTATCGCAACACCGACGTGCTGCGGCGGATCGAGGGCGAGAACGGCATCGCGCTTCGCGTACGTGTCGGAGAGCGGCGCAAGGGCGAGTTCACCACCCGCTATCGCGGTGCCTTCACCGAGATCGACGAGGACGGGGCGGACTGAGGGGCGCTTAGACGGGCGTCACGCATCTTGCGACTTCGCCGCCTGCCAGACCGCTTCCATCTCGTCGAGGCTCATGTCGGCCAAGGTGCGGCCGTCTGCTTCCGCGGCGTCCTCGATGGCCGCAAAGCGGCGGCGGAACTTGCGGTTGGTGCGCTTCAAGGCCTCTTCCGGATCGATGTCGAGATGCCGGGCGAGGTTCGTCACGGCGAAGATCAGGTCGCCGATCTCGCCGGCGATGCGCTCGCGGTCGGGCATTTCGCCATCGGCCGTAATTTCGCTCGCCAGTTCCTCGGTCTCCTCGCGGATCTTGTCGAGAACGGGTCCCGCGCTGCCCCAATCGAAGCCGACGCGCGCCGCGCGCCGCTGCAGCTTCTCGGCCTCGGTCAGGGCAGGGAAGATCGCCGGAACGTCGTCGAGGAAGCGTCGGCGCTCCTCGCCCAGCCCGGCGGCGGCGCGGGCGCTGGCCCGCTCCAGCTTTTCCTGCTGCTTGATCTTCTCCCACATGCCCTTGGCGATGCCGGCGGAGCGGGCATTGTCGTCGCCGAAGACATGCGGGTGTCGGCGGATCATCTTGGTGGTGATCGCCTCGACGACATCGGGAAAGGCGAAAGCCCCCTGTTCCTCGGAAAGGCGGGCGTGATAGACCACCTGCAGGAGCAGGTCGCCAAGCTCCTCGCGCAGGTCGACCATGTCGCCGCGCTGGATCGCGTCGGCGACCTCGTAGGCTTCCTCGATCGTGTAAGGCGCGATCGTGGCGAAGTCCTGCTCCAGATCCCAGGGGCAGCCGGTTCCGGGCGTGCGCAGGGCGGTCATGATCTCGATCAGTCGCTTGATGTCGCGGTCCGGTGTCACGGTGGCGCCCCTCATATCTGGTCGTGGCGACCGACATAGCATTGCACCGGAGGCGTTCCAAGCGGCCCTCCGAAAGCGTGAACAACGGAACAGGACGGCGATGGCGTCGGTGGCGGACATGGATCTGGAGGTGGCGCCGGGAGTGAGCATCCCGGCCGGCGACCTGTCGGAGAGCTTCATTCGCGCTTCGGGACCTGGCGGGCAGAACGTCAACAAGGTCGCGACCGCCGTGCAACTCCGGTTCGACCTTTCGGGCAACCGGACGCTCGCCGAGGACGTCAAGGAGCGGCTCGGCCGCCTTGCCGGCAGCCGGCTGACGCTGGCGGGCGAGATTCTCATCCAGGCCGACCGGTTCCGCACCCAGGAGCGGAACCGCCAGGATGCGCTGGAGCGTCTCGTCGCGCTGGTGCGCAAGGCGCTGGAGCGACCCAAGCCGCGCAAGGCGACGCGGCCGACAAAGGCCTCCAAGGAGCGGAGGCTCGCTGCCAAGAAGCAGCGCTCGGCGATCAAGCGGATGCGCTCGGGCCCCGACGACTGATCACCCGGCCGGGGCCTCGTCGGCAAGGCTGGCGCTGAGCGCCGTCATCGCCGCTGCCGTCGCCGCGTCGGCGGGGAAGAAGCTCTCGATCACCAGTTCCGACAGGAAAATATCGAGCGCGGTGCCGAACACCGTCGTCGTGCTGAGAAAGGACAGGACCGTCTCGCCGGCGAGCAATTCCAGCGGCACGGCAATGCCTGCATGCCGGTCGCGGCCCGCCACCGGCTGTGCCTTCGCGCCCGTCGGCACCGGATAGGCCCCCAGTTCCTCGACCAGCGCGGCAATCTCGGCATCGCCGGACATGTCGGCCTGTTGCCCCAGTCGCTCCAGCAGATGGGCGCGCCATTCGCGGTAGTTGCGGATGCGCGGGGCAAGGCCG
The DNA here is from genome assembly GCF_900185725.1 of Stappia sp. TSB10P1A. Classification (GTDB taxonomy): domain Bacteria; phylum Pseudomonadota; class Alphaproteobacteria; order Rhizobiales; family Stappiaceae; genus Stappia. The sequence continues at coordinate 136,338 of NZ_FYAU01000025.1, forward strand.
TCCGGGTGCAGGCTGACCCTCAAGACATTGACCGGGGGCACGAGCAGGTGCGGTGCGACGCCTTCGAGCAAGGCCAGCGCCGGGGCATTGGCGCGCACCAGGTTCCAGTTGCGGTCGACGGCAAGGGCCGGGTGAGGGGCGTGGCCATCGAGGATGCGCCCGACCACCTCCATCGCGGCGGCAAGGTCCGGATGGTCCGCCGCGCGCTCCTGCGTCTGCGGCGAAAATCCCGCGGCTGCCAGCAGGGCGTTGCGTTCGCGCGGCGGCAGGGCGAGTTGGTCGGCCAGCCGCAGGGCCATCTCGCGGCTCGGCTGGGCCTTGCCGCATTCGAGGAAACTGAGGTGGCGTTGCGACAGGCCGGCCTCCGCGGCAAGCGCAAGCTGGCTGAGGCGGCGGCGACTGCGCCATTGGCGCAGCAGATCGGGAAAGGTCGAGCGGATGGTCATCATGCCGGCATGGTGCCCGGCATTTTTTCTGGCTTCAATGACCTGTGAGGTAATCGCCTTGATGACCTGGCGATGGTTCTCTCTCGGCATCCAGCCCGGCATGAGGCCGGCCTGCCAGCCAAGGAGAGTTCCCATGTTGCAGATCTTCGACCGCCTGTCCCTGCGCGGCCTTCTCGGTCTCGACGCCGTCACCTGCTTCGTCATGGGCGGCCTGCTGCTTGCCGCGGGTAGCCTGCTCGCCGCGCCGCTCGGCCTTCCCGAGGGCTTGCTGTTCTATGCCGGACTGGTGCTGCTGCCGGTCGCGGTCTTCATGCTGGCGGTCGCGGCGCCGTCGTCTCCCCCGGCGGCGGGCGTTTTCGTGGTCGTCGCCGGCAACTGGCTGTGGGTGGCGGCGAGCGTCGCCCTGCCGCTCCTCGGTCTCGTCTCGCCGACGGGGCTCGGCTACGCCTTTCTCGGCGTGCAGGCGGTCGCGGTGGCGGTTCTGGCCTTCGCGGAGCAGCGGGCTCTGGCGCGTGCCGCAGCGCCGGCCCTTGCCTGATCGTTGGCCTTTCAGGACCCGATATCGTGGCGGCGCGAGCAATCGCGCCGCCAGTTTTCATCGAGCCTCTTTATTTCCCCGCGCCATGGTATATTTTGGTATCGAAAATAATATGAACAGCCGCCACGACGCGGCGCGGGAGGAAACGTGTATCTGGGAATCGACATCGGCACGTCCGGGGTCAAGGCGGTACTCATGGACGAGGCGGACGCGATCCTTGCCTCCGCGTCCAGCTCTCTGACCGTCTCGCGGCCACATCCCGGCTGGTCGGAGCAGGACCCGCATGCCTGGTGGGATGCGGTGGTCGCAGCGCTCGACGAACTCGCCCGCAGCCATCCGTCCGAAATGGCGGCCGTTACCGGCCTCGGCCTGTCCGGTCAGATGCATGGCGCGACCCTGCTGGATGCCGCGCACCAGGTGCTGCGTCCGGCGATCCTGTGGAACGACGGGCGCTCGGAAGCCGAGTGCGGGGCGCTGGACGCGCGGGCCGATTTTCGCGGCATCGGCGGCAATCTTGTCATGCCCGGCTTCACCGCGCCGAAGCTCGAATGGGTCGCGCGCCACGAACCCGACATCTTTGCGAAAACCGCCTTGGTGCTGCTGCCGAAGGACTATGTCCGGCTGCGCCTGACCGGGGCGGCCGTCTCCGACATGTCGGACGCCGCCGGCACCCTCTGGCTTGATGTCGCCCGCCGGGACTGGTCGGACGAGTTGCTTGCCGCAACCGGCCTTTCGCGCGCCAACATGCCGACCCTCGCCGAGGGCACCGATGCGACCGGCACTATCCTGTCGGAACTGGCCGCGCGCTGGGGTTTTGCCCGGCCACCGGTGGTGGCGGGCGGGGCCGGTGACAATGCCGCCAGTGCCTGCGGCATCGGCGCCGTGCGTCCGGGCGAGGCCTTTCTGTCGCTCGGCACGTCCGGCGTTCTGTTCGTTGCGACCGACCGCTTCCGGCCCAACACCGCCGGCGCGGTTCATGCCTTCTGCCATGCGCTGCCGGACACCTGGCACCAGATGGGGGTGATCCTGTCGGCGACCGACAGCCTCAACTGGCTGGCACGGATTTCGGGCCGCGATGTCGCGACGCTCGAGCGCGAGGCAGCCACCCGCCGGCAACAGCCTCGGGACGGGCAGCCGGTGCTGTTCCTGCCCTATCTGTCCGGCGAGCGCACACCGCACAACGACGCCTCGGCGCGCGGCAGCTTCGTCGGCCTGTCGCAGGCGCACGACCGGGCCGATCTCGCGCTCGCCGTGCTGGAAGGCGTTGCCTATGCCTTTCGCGACTGTCTTGACGTGCTGTCGGCGGCCGGGACCTGCGTCGAGCGGGCCACCGCCATCGGTGGCGGCGCCCGTTCGCGCGACTGGCTGGAGATCCTGGCGAGTGTGCTGGGCATCGAAATCGACGTGCCCGGCAACGGCGATTTCGGCGCGGCCTTTGGCGCGGCGCGGCTCGGCCGGGCGGCGGCCACCGGCGCTTGCGGTGCGGATCGCTTCGCCCCGCCGCCGACAGCCTTTTCCATCGGCCCAGACGGGGCCTTGCGTTCCTTCCACGAAGAGGGGCTCGCCCGCTACCGGGCCCTCTATCCGGCACTGAGAGAGGTTCTGCGATGACTGCGTTTTTCGACGGCATTCCCGCCATCCGCTACGAAGGGCCGGAGAGCGAAAATCCCTTTGCTTATCGTTGGTACGACGCCGACAGGCTCGTGCTCGGCAAGCGGATGGAGGAACATCTGCGTTTTGCCGTCGCCTATTGGCACAGCTTCTGCTGGCCGGGCGGCGACCCGTTCGGCGGCCAGACCTTCGAACGGCCGTGGTTCGGCGAGACGATGGAGATGGCGCGCCTGAAGGCCGACGTCGCCTTCGAGATGTTCGACCTGCTTGGCGTGCCGTTCTTCTGCTTCCATGACCGGGACGCGGTGCCGGAGGGCGCGACGCTCGCCGAGAGCAACCGCAACCTGCAGGAGATCGCCGAGGTCTTCGCCCGCAAGATGGAGAGCTCGAAGACGCGCCTCCTGTGGGGCACGGCCAACCTCTTCTCGCATCGTCGCTACATGGCGGGCGCGGCGACCAATCCGGACCCGGACGTCTTCGCTTACGCAGCCGGCCAGGTGAAGGCCTGCATGGACGTGACGCACCAGCTCGGCGGCCAGAACTACGTGCTGTGGGGCGGGCGTGAGGGCTACGAGACGCTGCTCAACACGGATCTCAGGCACGAACTCGATCAGATGGGCCGCTTCCTGTCGATGGTCGTCGACTACAAGCACAAGATCGGCTTTCCAGGCGCGATCCTGATCGAGCCGAAGCCGCAGGAGCCGACCAAGCACCAGTACGATTTCGACGTCGCCACCGTCTACGGCTTCCTCAAGGCCTATGGCCTCGAAAACGAGGTGAAGGTGAACATCGAGGTCGGCCATGCGGTGCTCGCCGGCCATTCCTTCGAGCATGAGGTGGCGCTCGCCTCCGCACTCGGGATCTTCGGGTCCATCGACATGAACCGCAACGACTACCAGTCCGGCTGGGACACCGACCAGTTCCCGATGAACGTGCCGGAAGTGGCGCTGGCGCTCTACTACATCCTCAAGGCGGGCGGCTTCACCACCGGCGGCCTCAACTTCGATGCCAAGCTCCGCCGCCAGTCGCTGGATGCGGCCGACCTGATCCATGGCCATATCGGCGGCATGGACACCTGCGCCCGCGGGCTTCTCGCCGCCGCCGAGCTCATGGAAAAGGGCGACCTGTCGGACGCGGTGGCCAAGCGCTATGCCGGATGGCAGGCGCCGGAGGCGACCGCCATGCTGAAGGGCGAGCGCACGCTGGAGGAGATCGCCGCGCGCGTCGAGCGCGAGGGGATCGATCCGCGCCCGGTCTCGGGCCGCCAGGAATATCTGGAGAACCTGGTCAACCGCCGCCTCTGAGCTTGGCTCCAACGCCTTCTGCACAAACGAAAACCGCCGAAGCTTGCGCTTCGGCGGTTTGTCGTTTCAGGTGACGATGCGGTCGAAAGCCGGCGGGGAGGCGTGCTCAGCGACCGTTCAGTCCGAGGCGGGCAGCGTTCGAGGCACCGGGCTCGCCGGCGCGGAACGACTGGAAACGGGCCTGCTTCGCCGCGTCGCCCGACATGCCGAGATCGGCAAGGGTGCGCGGGTCGGTATCGGCGACCGACAGCGCATGGACGCGCGTCGTGGCGCCGAAGGCCGTGCCGAGAAGCTTGGTCAGATAGGACATGGCGCTCTCCATGCGCTCAAGGTGCGATGCCGTGGCGGCCGGGCAGTTCGCACGCGGGCGAACTGTCATACCGCTCTGACCGGGGATATGGTGGCATTCGCGCTATCAGGCAAACCAAAAGGACTCATGTATATGATCAATTTCATTGATCTGAACGACAGGGAGGCCACACCATGGATCTGGTGCCGGGAAAAGGCACGCCGCTGATCGAGACGGACCTCTATCGGACCTTCCTTGTCATCGCCGAAACCGGAAGCTTTTCAAAGGCTTCCGAGGTGATCGGGCGCACGCCGTCGGCCGTCTCCATGCAGGTGAAGAAGCTGGAGACGCTGCTCGGCACTGCGGTTTTCGCAAGGGAGGGACGCAGTGTCCGCATGACTGCGGAGGGCGAGGCGCTGCTCGGGTATGCGCGGCGCATCCTGCTGCTCAACGAGGAGGCGGTGGCGATGTTCCGCTCGCCCTCCATCGAGGGCGAGGTGCGCTTCGGCGCGCCTTCCGATTTCGGCACGCGATTCCTGCCCAATATCCTGACGCGCTTCGCGCGCTCGCATCCGGCGGTCAATGTCGACGTGCATCTCGACGGCAGTCCGCCGCTGCTGCAAAAGCTGAAGGAGGGCCAACTCGACCTGATCCTCTACACGGCCCGGCCCGACAGCGATCTCGCCCGCGGCGGGGAGATCGTCTACACCGAGCCGCTCGCCTGGGCCGGGCTGGAAGGGGGCGTTGCCTATAGCCGCAACCCGCTGCCGCTGGCGCTGTCGGTGTCCGGCTGCCCCTGGCGCAAGGCCGCGCGCATCGCCCTCGACAAGGCCGAGCACCCCTACCGGATCGCCTATCAGAGCTTTCACAGTGCGGGCCAGGAGGCGGCTCTTCTGGCGGATCTCGCCATTGCCCCATTTCCGACCAGCGTCATCACGCCGCCGCTGCAGAAGCTCGACGCGCGCCACGGCCTGCCGGAAATCGGCGACTACCACCTGATCCTCAAGGAGGCGGGCAATGCCGGCAAGGCGAGCGACGCCTTCGCCAGCCATGTGATCGCCTGCTTCCGGGAGATGAATCCCGGAAGCTGAGCGCCGCGCCGGCTACATGCGCATCCGCTCGGCGCGCGGGTCGAACAGCGGCTGCGTGATGATGCGGGCCTTGACCCGCTCGCCGATGATCTCGATCTCGAAGGCGCCGTCCGGGCCGAGCGCCGCCAGGTCCTTCGGCAGGTAGCCTTGCGCCAGCGAGGCGTCGACGAAATGGCCGTAGCCGCCGGAGGTGATCCAGCCGACGACCTTTCCGTCATGCCAGATCGGTTCGTCGCCGATCACGTCGGCATCGCCCGCCTCGACGACGAAGCTCACCCGGCGCAGCGTGCCGCCGCTCTCCTTCTCCCGAATGGCGGCCTCGCGGCCGATGAACTCGCCCTTGTTCAGCGCGACGAAGCGGCCGAGATCGGCCTCATAGGGCCCGTAGATCGGGCGGAACTCGCGGAACCAGGTGCCGAAGTTCTTTTCCAGCCGCAGGCAGAGCAGGGCGCGCATGCCGAAGTCGCGCAGGCCGAGATCGGCACCCGCTTCCTTCAGCGCGTCATAGACCCGGCGCTCGTAATGCGGCGCCATCCAGATCTCGTAGCCGAGGTCGCCGGTATAGCTGATGCGGCTGACATGGCAGGGGGCCGAGGCGACGTCCATCGCCCGGCTGGCCATGAAGGGGAAGGCGTCGTTCGACACGTCGTCGCCGGTGACCCGCGCCAGCAGGTCGCGCGCCTTGGGCCCGGCGATCGACAGGCCGACCCAGCCGAGATTGATCGGCGTCACCCGCACCGAGCCATCCTGCGGCAGATGCCGCTCGAACCAGCGCATGTGGTAGATCTCGGCTTGGGATGAGCCCCACATCAGGAAGCGGTCGTCGGCGATGCGGGCGATGGTGAAGTCGCCGATCAGCTTGCCGGTCTCGTTCAGCATCGGCGTCAGCACCATGCGGCCGAGTGCCGGCATGCGGTTGGTCATCATCCGGTCGAGGAAGGCCTCGGCACCGCTGCCTGCGATCTCGTACTTGGCGAAATTGGCGATCTCGGTGATGCCGACGCCGCTCCGCACCGCCTGGCACTCGGCCTTGACGTGCTCGAAGTCGTTGGACCGGCGGAAGGAAACGATGTCGCGCGCCTCCGTGCCTTCGGGCGCGAACCAGAGCGGCGTTTCCAGCGCCCAACTGTCGCCCATCACCGCGCCTTGCGCGCGCATGCGGTCGTAGAGCGGCGTTGTCTGGTGCGGACGGGCGGCGGGCAGTTCCTCGTTGGGATAGCGGATGCGGAAGCGGCGGGAATAGTTCTCGCGCACCTTGGCATTGGTATAGGCAAGGGTCGCCCAGGGACCGAAGCGGGCAACGTCCATGCCCCAGATGTCGAAGCCGGGGTCGCCGTCGACCATCCAGTTGGAGAGAGCAAGGCCGACGCCGCCACCCTGGCTGAAGCCGGCCATCACCGCGCAGGCGCACCAGAAATTGGTGAGGCCGCGCACCGGGCCGACCAGCGGATTGCCGTCGGGGGAGAAGGTGAAGGGGCCGTTGACGAACTGCTTGATGCCGGTGTGCTTGAGCGCGGGGAAGTGCTCGAAACCGATCTCCAGCGAGGGGGCAATGCGCTCCAGGTTCGGCGCCAGCAGTTCCTGGCCGAAGTCCCAGGGCGTCTGGCGCGGGCTCCAGGGCGTTGCCGCGCGCTCATAGGTGCCGAGCAGCATGCCGGCGCGCTCCTGGCGGGTATAGATCTCGCCGGAGAAGTCGATGGCATGAACCATCTCCTTGCCGGTCGAGGCGACGATCTCGGCGATCTCCGGCATGTCTTCGGTCAGCAGATAGTGGTGCTCCATGGCAAGGACCGGGAGTTCCAGCCCGACCATGCGGCCGACCTCGCGCGCCCACAGGCCGCCGGCATTGACCACATGTTCGGCCTCCACCGTGCCCTGTTCGGTGACGACCAGCCAGGTGCCGTCCGGCTTCTGGGCGAGCTCCACCACGCGGTTGCGCAGGGAGATCTCGGCGCCGGCCTTGCGCGCCGCCTTGGCATAGGCATGGGTGGTGCCGGAGGGGTCGAGATGGCCCTCGATCGGGTCCCACATGGCGCCGACGAAATGCCGCTCGTCGATCAGCGGCAGGACTTCCTTGGCCTCTTTCGCCGAGATGATCTCCGTTTCCATGCCGAGATAGCGGCCGCGGGCATGGGCCATCTTCAGCCAGTCGAGCCGCTCGCGCGTGTCGGCGAGCTGCAGGCCGCCGGTCAGGTGCAACCCGCAGGACTGGCCGGAAATCTCCTCGATCTCCTTGTAGAGCGAGACGGTGTAGGCCTGCAGCTTGGCGACGTTCGGGTCGCCGTTCAGCGTGTGGAAGCCGCCGGCCGCGTGCCAGGTCGAGCCGGAGGTGAGCTCCGAGCGCTCGATCAGCAACACGTCGGTCCAGCCCCTCCGGGTCAGGTGATAAAGGACGCTGCAGCCGACGACGCCGCCGCCGATCACCACCACGCGAGCCTGGGATTTCATTCGTCTGGGTCCCCGTTGTCTGGAAGGGAGGGATGGGAGCACCGACGGCCGGCCGGCCGTCGTCAGAAGTCGGTGGGCGCGCCGCCTTCGGCCTTGCGCCGGGCGACGAATGCCGCCAGTTCCTCGGCAATCGCCGGATCGAGGGGCGGGGCCTCGTATTCGGCGAGCGCCTTCTTGTAGACCACCTGCGCCTTGTCGTAGGCGGTCGGCGAGCCCGCGTCGCGCCAGGTCTCGAAGTTCCGCCAGTCGGAGATGATAGGCGGATAGAACGCGGTCTTGTAGCGGGCTTGCGTGTGGGCGGTGCCGAAGAAGTGGCCGCCGGGCCCGACATCGCGGATCGCCTCGACGGCGAGCGCCTCCGGCGAGGTGTCGAGCGGTTGCAGGAAGGCGTCCATCATCTGCAAGAGGTCGATGTCGATGACGAATTTCTCGAAGCCGGCGGTCAGCCCGCCTTCCAGCCAGCCGGCGGCGTGCTTGACGTAGTTGGCGCCGCCCATCAAGGCGCCCCAGAGCGAGAACACCGTCTCCCAGGCTGCCTGGGCGTCGGGCGAGTTGGCCGCGCAGACGGCCGAGGAGCGGTAGGGCAGGTTGTAGCGGCGGGCGAGCTGGCCGCCGACAAGGGCCGCCTGCATGTATTCCGGCGTGCCGAAGGCGGGGGCACCCGACTTCATGTCGACATTGGAGGTGAAGCCGCCATAGACGACCGGGGCGCCGGGCCGCACGATCTGGGCGAAGGCGAGCCCGGCCAGCGCCTCGGCATTCTGCTGCACCAGGGCCCCGGCGACCGTGACCGGCGCCATCGCCCCGGCAAGGGTGAAGGGGGTGAGCACGATCGGCTGCCCGCGCCGCGACATCTCGATGATGCCCTGGAGCATCGGGGTGTCGAGGCGCAGCGGCGAAGACGAGTTGATAATCGAGATAACACAAGGGGTTCTGTCAAATTCTTCATCCGTCATGCCAAGTGCGATCCGGGCGATCTCCATGCCGTCCAGATTGCGCTCGCGGCCGAGCGAATAGATGTGGAAGGCCTTGTCGGTCAGCGTCACGAAGTCGGAGACGCAGTCGAGATGGCGCACGGACGGGTGGATGTCGACCGGCTCGACCGGATAGCCGCCATTGAGATCGATGACGTTGAAAACCTGGCTGAGGCGGACGAAGTCGCGATAGTCCTGCTGGCTGCCGGGGCGCCGGCCGCGCTGCGCATCGGCGCAGTTGGGGGCGCTGGCGACGCCGCTCCAGATGACGCTGTCGGCGCCTACCTTTAGATTGCGCTCAGGGTTGCGCGCATGGAGGATAAATTCCGCCGGTGCGCTGGCGAGCGCCTCCAGAACCAGGCCGCGATCCAGCCTGATTCGGTCGGAAGAGGCCGAAACATCGGCGCCGGCGGCCTTCAGCAGCGCCTTGGCCTCGCTGTTGATAAAATCGATGCCGATATTTTCCAGCACATCCAGCGAGGCGGAATGGATCGCCTCAAGTTGATCGTCGGAGACCGCCTGGACGGGCGCGAAAGGGTTGCGGCGGGCACGGAACGGCTTCTGCTCGATCGCGTCGGAATGCCCCTGAACCTCCCGGCGGCCCCTGCGTCCGCGGCGGCGGCCGGCGGCTTCCTCGTCACCGGCGGCGATGTCCTCAGTTCCGTGCATCTGGGCCATGAGAACCGGGCTCCCTGTCGCGATCGCGAACGTCCAGTTTCGTATCCGTCTCAGTAAAATCCACCCGTCTCCGAAAACGGCAAGCAGTTTGCCTGTTGTTTCGGAAGCGTCTGCGTTTCAATACGCGCGATGTGACAGAAGCCTAGCGCCGTCAGCGAGGGAAAGGCGATATCGATTATGCGACGAGCTTTTGTCGGATACCGACACCAGCCGGCCGGACCTGAAAAAAAGGATTCGAAGGCTTTGCCAAGCTACCATGATTGCATGTTAGGTTGATCCTGCTCGATCCGTGCTGACCGCGTTGCCGGCCGGCACGGCACCAGAACACCACATCGGTTCGCACCTTCGCCGTGTCGAAGGCGTGGCCGGGCGGAGGGAGGATCGCAAGGTCAGGTCCTGAGGTCACCCGCGGCGACGAGTTGCGCGGGCAGCAAGGGTGGGGCCGGAAAGCAAGCCGCGCAGCGGGCACAAGACCCGCGACGCGCAGGCAAAACGGAAAATGCAACAACAGTCTCGAGGGGATACAGGGCAATGTCGACCAACAAGACGACAAACACGATGCATCCGAAAGTCAGGGAAGCGCAGGAACAGATGGACAGCGGCCGGCTGAGCCGGCGCGAGTTCGTCCGCTACGCAGCGCTGCTGGGCGTGGGCGCCGGCGCGGCCTATGCGATGGCCGGCCTGCCGAGCCCGGCAATCGCCCAGGACGCGGCCAACCTGCCGTTCCCGGCGGACGATCCGAACGCCAAGGCCGGCGGCATCCTGAAGGTGGCGATGCAGGTGCAGAAGATCGACGATCCGGCGACCTTCTCCTGGACCCAGGCCTCCAACCAGACCCGTCACATGCTGGAATATCTGGCGATGACCGGCCCGGACAACGTCACCCGGCCGATGCTGGCCGAGCGTTGGGAAGCTTCCGAGGATTTGAAGACCTGGACCTTCCACCTGCGCAAGGGCGTGAAGTGGCACAATGGCGACGACTTCACCGCCGAGGACGTGAAGTTCAACTTCGAGCGCTGGACCGACCCGGACCTCGGTTCGTCCAATATCGGCCTCTCGTCGGTCTCGGCGATGGTCGAGGAGGTCGACGGCAAGAAGCGGCTGATCGACGGGGCGATCGAGGTGATCGACGAGCACACGATCCGCTTCAATCTGACCAAGCCGGTGCTGTCCTTCCCCGAGGATATGTACAACTACCCGACCGCCATCGTGCATCGCGGCTTCAAGCCGCCGCTCGACAACGTGATCAACGGCACGGGCGCCTACACGATCGCGGAGAACGTCGTCGGCGACCGCTGCATCCTCAAGAAGGTGACCGAGGCCGGCGGCCAGCCGTTCGAATATTGGGGCGGCACGGTGTTTCTCGACGAGATCCACTACTACAATTTCGACGCGGACAACCAGCTCACCGCCTTTGCCGGCGAGAGCGTCGATGCCATCTACGACTTCGGCGTCGAGCAGATGGAACTGGCCAAGGCGCTCGACGGGGAGATCATCGCCGCGCGCACCGCGCAGACCCTGTGCTGCCGCATGCGGGTCGATGCCGCTCCGTTCAATGACGAGCGCGTGCGCAAGGCCGTGACCATGGCCATCGACAATGCCGCGATCAAGCCGCTGGTCTATCCGGAAGGCGGCGATGTCGGCGAGAACTACCATGTCGCGCCGGTGCATCCGGACTATGAGGCGCTGCCGCCGCTGACCCGCGACGTGGAGGGCGCCAAGGCGCTGCTCGCCGAGGCCGGGCACCCCAACGGCATCACGATCACCATCGACATCGGCAACACCGACGGGCCGTGGCACCAGACGGCCGCCGAGGCGATGCGCGACCAGCTCAAGGATGCCGGAATCACGCTCAATATCAATGTGATACCGGCCTCCAAATACTGGGAGATCTGGACCAAGACGCCGTTCGGCGCCACCGCCTGGACGCATCGGCCGCTCGGCACGATGGTGATGTCGCTCGGCTACCGCACGGGCGTGCCGTGGAACGAGTCCGGCTTCGCCTCGGCGGAGTTCGATGCCGCGCTCGACGAGGCCGAGGCGACGCTCGACGTGGAGACCCGCAAGGGGCTGCTCGCCAAGGCCTCGAAGATCCTGCAGGACGCCTCGGTCATGGTTCTGCCGATCTGGCGGCCGGTCTACACGATGGCGTCCAAGTCGGTGCACGGCTATCCGGCCCATCCGACCCAGTATCACCAGTTCAACAAGGTCTGGATGAGCTGACACGAACGATGCAGCGCCGCGCCGGGGATTTCTCCGGCGCGGCGGTCTCGCTGCTGAGGTCAGGGGGAGGGCCCGCATGCCGTGTTGCCGGCATGTCCGAGGGGCCGACACGGTGGGCGCCATATGCTGAAACTGATCCTGAGACGCCTGGTTCAGATGGTTCTGATCATGGCGGTCTCCTCGCTGTTGCTGTTCGCGATCTTCGACACGCCCGAGTTCAAGAAACGGCTGGCGGTTCAAGAGCTTGGCGGCTTCGCCGTCTCGGCCCTGACCGAGGAAAGCTACAAGAGCTGGCTCGCCGGGCGCGGCCTCGACGTGCCCTTCCACCAGCGCTATCTCAACTGGGTCGGCAATATCCTGAGCGGGGATTTCGGCTTCTCCTACGAGAAGAACCGGCCGGTCGGACCGCTGCTGGCGGACCGGCTTGCCAATACCGGCATCCTGGCGTTTTTCGTCTTCGCCTTGATGATCCCGCTATCGCTGATCCTGGGCATTCTGGCGGGGATGAAAGAGGGATCGCTGCAGGACCGGAGCATCTCGTTCATCTCGGTGTTCACGACCAGCATCCCGGAGATCGCCAGCGCCATCCTGCTGACGGTGATCTTCGCCCTCGGCCTCGGCTGGCTGCCGGTCAAATCGGCGATGATCGGCGGCTTCAGCTTCCGCGAGCTGGTCCTGCCGGTGCTGACGCTGGTGATCTACGACTTCGGCTATGTGGCGCGGATGACCCGCGCCTCGATGGCCGAGGTGATGACCTCGCAATATATCCGGACCGCCATTCTCAAGGGCCTGCCATACCGCCGGGTGGTGATGCGGCACGCGCTGCGCAACGCCCTGATCGCGCCGTTCACGCTGATCGTGCTGCAGCTCAACTGGCTGCTGTCGGGCGTCGTCGTGGTCGAAGTCTTCTTTGAATACAACGGCTTCGGCAAGCTCTTGCTGGAAGCCGCGCTGTTTCCCGACGTCGAGGTGGTGCAGGCCTGCACCCTCGTTGCCGTCGCCGTCGCCGTTCTGTCGCAGATCATCTCCGACATCGGCTACACCTTCCTGAACCCGCGCATCCGTTTTGCGTAAGGACCGGAGACGCCCGCCATGGCAGTGACCGAGATCCAGTCCGGCCCGTCGCTCCTCGACCGCCTGTCGCGGCCCAAGCCCGTCATCGCGCTGGCGCTGCTGCTTTGGCTGCCGCTGACCGCCTATGTGATGTTCGGGCACCGGCTCGGATCGGGGGCGCAGAACGTGCTGCTGCCGGCGATCCCGGCGACCGTGCTGCTCTATGTGCTGGGCGTGCGCGCCTTCCGCGAGAGCCGGGTCGCGGTGATCGGATTGACGCTGGTGTTCTTCTGGCTGCTGATGGCGGTGAGCGCGCCCTACCTGCCCTTGATGGACCCGAACAAGCCGATCGCGCCGTTCACGACGCCGTTCACCGAGCGGGGAGATCTGTTCTTCTGGCTCGGCACCGACTTCAAGGGCCGGGACATGCTGTCGCGGATGATATGGGGCTGCCAGCGGGTGCTGGTCTGGGGCGTCACGGCGACCATGGTCGCCTATGTGGTCGGCGCCATGTTCGGGCTGATCTCCGGCTATCTCGCCGGCTGGTGGGACGAGATTATTTCCTTTGTCGCCAATGTGTTGCTGTCGTTTCCGGTGATGGTGCTGTTCATCGTCATCCTGAACTATCTCGGCCCCTCGGGCTTCAACATCGTGGTGGCGGTGACCTTCGCCTCGGCGCCGGCGATCATGCGCATCGTCCGGGGATTGGCGCTCGACATCAAGACGCGCGACTATGTCTACGCGGCGCAGACGCGCGGCGAACATCCGCTCTACATCATGATCTTCGAGCTGCTGCCGAACGTGCGCGGGCCGATCATCGTCGATGCCTGCCTGCGGCTCGGCTACACGACGGTGGCGATCACCACGCTGACCTTCCTGGGGCTCGGCCTGCAGCCGCCGGACCCGGACTGGGGGCTGATGATCCGGGAGAGCGCCCGGACGGCGATGCTGTGGAAATTCTCCTACATGCTTTTGGTGCCGGCGCTGGCGGTGTCGAGCCTGATCCTGGGCTTCAACCTGCTGGCCGACGGCCTGCGGGAAATGAGCCTGCGTGACTGAGGAGGGGGACAAGATGAGCGCCGAGGCCGCCGAGCAGGTTCCCGTCCTGGAATGCCGGAACCTTTGCATCTCCTATTACACGCGCGCCGGCGAGATCCCGGCGGTGGTGGATTTCAATCTCAAGCTGATGCCGGGCGAGGCGCATGGCATCGTCGGCGAGAGCGGCTGCGGCAAGTCGACCGTGGCGCTGGCGATCATGCAGTACATGGGCCGCAACGGCGCCATCGTCGGCGGGGAAATCCTGTTCGAGGGCCGCGACATGCGGCAGATGAGCGAGGAGGAGCTGCGCCAGATCCGCGGCTCGCGCATCGCCATGGTCTATCAGGAGCCGATGGCCTCGCTGAACCCGTCGATGACCATCGGCGACCAGCTCGCCGAGGTGCCGATCTACCATGACGGACTCAGCGAGCGGGAGGCGCTGGCGCGGGCCGAGGAGATGCTGGCCAAGGTCCGCCTGCCGGACCCGAAGCGCATCCTCGCCTCCTATCCGCACCAGATTTCCGGCGGCCAGCAGCAGCGCGTGGTGATCGCCATGGCGCTGCTGTCGAACCCCAAGCTCTTGCTGCTCGACGAGCCGACCACGGCGCTCGACGTGACGGTGGAGGCGGGCATCGTCGAGCTGATCAACGAGATCGCCGAGGAGTTCGGCACCTCGATGATCTACATCTCGCACAATCTCGGGCTGATCCTGGAGACCTGCGACCGGCTGACGGTGATGTATTCCGGCGAGGCGGTGGAGGTCGGGGACATTCACGACGTCTTCGACGAGATGCGCCACCCTTACACGCGGGGACTGTTCGGCTCGATCCCGTTGCCGGGGGCGGACAAGAACGCCCATCCGCTGGTGGCAATTCCGGGCCAGTTGCCGCTGCCGCATGAGCGGCCTCGCGGGTGCAACTTCGGCCCGCGCTGCACCTTCTTCCGCACCGGCGTGTGCGATGCCGGGCCGCTGCCGATGCATGCGGTGCCGGGCGATGCCGACCACCGGGTGCGCTGCGAGCGGTTCGAGGAGATCGACTGGAACCGCGACCTGCCGAAGGGCGAGGCGAAACCGCCGGTCGAGCCGGGCGATGTGGTGCTCTCCGTCGAGGACATGACCAAGCACTACCTGATCGAGGAGGGCGGGCTCTTCGTCGTCGGCGGCAGCGAGCGGGTGGTCAAGGCCAACGAGAAGCTGAGCTTCACCGCGCGCGAGGCCGAGACGGTCGCCATCGTCGGCGAGAGCGGCTGCGGCAAGTCGACCTTCGCCAAGGTGTTGATGGGACTGGAGGATGCGACCGACGGCAAGGTGATGCTGGGCAATGTCGAGCTCGGCGGCCTGCCGGTGCAGCGGCGCAACGCCGAGACCATCTCGAAGCTGCAGATGGTGTTCCAGAACCCGTTCGACACGTTGAACCCGTCGCATTCGGTCGGCAGCCAGATCGCAAGGGTGATCCGCAAGTTCGGGGTCGCCAGCAAGGACGAGGAGGTCGAGGCGATCGTCCACCGGCTGCTCGACACGGTGAAGCTGCCGCGCGATTTCGCCAGGCGCAAGCCGCGCCAGCTCTCCGGCGGACAGAAGCAGCGGGTGGGCATCGCGCGGGCCTTTGCCGGCAATCCGAAGGTGGTGATCGCCGACGAGCCGGTGTCGGCGCTGGACGTGTCGGTGCAGGCGGCGGTGACCGAGCTGTTGATGGATATCCAGCGCCAGAACCGCACGACGATGCTGTTCATCAGCCACGACCTGTCGGTGGTGCGCTATCTCGCCGACCGGGTGGTGGTGATGTATCTCGGCCGGATCATGGAGCAGGGCACGACCGAGGATATCTTCGCGCCGCCCTACCACCCCTATACGGAGGCACTGCTGGCGGCGGTGCCGATCGCCGACACGCGGATCGAGAAGCGGCATATCGTGCTCAAAGGGGAAATCCCGTCGCCGACCAACCCGCCGAAGGGCTGCCCGTTCTCCACCCGCTGCCCCTATATGATGCCGGGCACCTGCGACGCCGAGCTGCCGCCGCTGCGCGATTTCGGCGAGGGACACCGGATCCTGTGCCATCTCGATCCGGCCGAACTGACCGCGATGGAGCCGGTGATAAAGCCGAAGAGCGAGGCGGCCGAACGGCTTTGAAAATTTTGAGACGGATTTTGCAAAATTCCGTCTCAAAATCGCAAAATTTTGATGTTGGCCGTCTCAATTTCCCAAAATCGCGGGTCGCGGCCCGAAAGCAGCCCAGATGGCGCGCCCAACAGCGCGTGCCGGCGGCACTTATCCCCGGCGGGCGGCGGCCGGGGCTCGCCGACTTGTCCCCGTGCGCCGGAGTTCGGTTATAGTTCGAGCCAGATCGCGGATCCGAAGCGGCCGGGCTGCGGGGAGAGGGCGGGCGCCGGGACGGTGCGCAAGAGGAGCGAGAGGCGGCATGACGACGATCACCACGCTGGACCAGTTGGAGGCGCTCTACGGCACGCCGGGGGCGGCTTCCAGGGTCAAGGAGATCGACTGGATCAGCGACGACTATGCCGCCCTGATCAAGGCCTCGCCCTTCGTGGCGCTGGCGACCGCCGGGCCGGAGGGGCTCGACTGCTCGCCGCGCGGCGACCGGGGCGAGGTGGTGCGCATTCTCGGGCCGAAGCGCGTGGCGCTGCCCGACCGGCGCGGCAACGACCGGATCGATTCGCTGCGCAACATCGTCCGCGATCCGCGCGTGGCGCTGCTGTTCCTCATTCCCGGCAGCGGCACGACGCTGCGCCTCAACGGAAGGGCGGCGATCAGCGCAGACCCGCACCTGCTGGAGGACTTCGCCGTCGACGGCAAGGCGCCGCGCAGCGTCATCCTGATCGAGGTGGAGACGGTCTATTTCCAATGCGCCCGGGCGATCGTGCGCGCGCGGCTGTGGGACGCCGAGACGCAGGAGGCGGCACGCGGGGTGCCGACGCCGGGGGCGATCCTTTCGGCCTTGAGCGAGGCGACGGTCGGCGGCGAGGCCTATGACCGCGACTGGCCGGAGCGGGCGCGCAAGACGCTGTGGTGAGGCGCGAGCCTCACCCGCGCTCTGTTATTCCGGGCGGAAGATCTCGTTGCGGCGGATTGCGGCGGCCGTCTTGACGACCAGCAGGACGATCACCGCCCAGAGCATGCCATAGGCGAGGAAGGAGAGGGCGCGGGGCAGGGCGGCGCCGGTCGACCCCGCGAACAGCGCCGAGGCGATGGTGAAGGCGGCTACGGGGAAGGAATAGGCCCACCAGGCCATCGAGAAGGGCAGGCGCAAGAGGCGGCCGACCTGGGTCAGCGTCACCAGCACGAACATCAGCGCGCTGTAATAGAGGATGCGGCCGACCGCATCGACCGTGCCGCCGTTCAGCAGCTCCCAGGAGACGAAACCGACCGAGGGCGGCGCGATCAGGATGACCAGCGTCGGCAGCAGGCGCTCGGCGATCGGGTTGTGGAAGATCAGCCGGTTGAACACCAGCGTCAGGAAGATCAGCCAGAACAGCATGCCGACCGAGAAGAAGAACCACGAGGTCTCGAGATAGCCGAGCTCGACGCCGGCGACCGGCACCAGGACGTTGCCGACGGCGGGAATGAACCAGGCCGGCGTCAGATGCGCCTGTTCGAAGGTGCGGTGGCTGATCCAGGCGGCGACGACGCCGAGGATCAGCAGCAGATGGGCGGCCGTCGCCGCCAGCCAGACGATCTCGACAAGGCCGTGCGCGCGCGGCAGCACGCCGGAGCACAGCAGCAGCACGCCGATGGTGATCGCCGGGAAGAAGGCGATGCGCACGGGATGATTCCACTCCGCCTTCACCGCGCCGGGGTGGCGCAGCGCCTTGGCGAGATAGATCGCGGCGATGGCGCAGAAGGCGGCAGCAGCGACCAGCGTCAGCGCGAAGCTGGCGGTGCCGGGCGCGCCGGACAGCGCGACCTCGATGCGGCGGGTCGCCAGCGACAGGCCGGCAAGGCCCATCACCACGGCGAAGAAGGTGATCGGAAAATGCTTCAGCCACGGCTCGTGTGCCATCTCCGTCGTCGCACCCGCTGTTGCCGCGCTCATTGTCCGCCCCGATTCCGCTCCGAGAACCCCGTGGCCCCCTGAATATCCGTCCGCAGCGGCTTTCGCCAAGCTCCGTTCTCGTGTTTCCTGCGACAAAGTTGCGGGGTTGCCGCCGGCGCGTCTTGACGCCGGCGCGCCGGCTGTCGATGACAGCGGTTGCCGGCCGTCCCGGCCCGAAAGAGAGGTTTGCCATGCCGTCCACATCCCGCCTTGCCATCGTGCTCGCCGCAGGCCTCGGCACCAGGATGAAGTCGGACCTGCCGAAGGTGATGCATCAGGTCGCCGGCCTGTCGCTGGTCGGCCATGTGCTGAAGGCGGTCGATGCGGCCGGCATCGGCCGGGTGTCCGTCGTGGTGGGGCCGAACATGCCGGAACTGGTCGCCGAGGTCGCCCGCCGGGCGCCGGGGGCGCAGTGCCACGTGCAGGGCGAGCGGCTCGGCACCGCCCATGCGGCGCGCGCCGCCGAGCCGGCCTGGCGCGATGCGCCGGACCAGGTGCTGGTGCTGTTCGGCGACACGCCGCTGGTCTTGCCGCAGACGCTGGAGCGGGTCTGCGCAAGGCTGGAGGCGGGCGCCGACGTGGTGGTGCTGGGCTTCGAGGCGCAGGACCCGACCGGCTACGGCCGGCTGCTGACGGAGGGCGGCAAGCTGCTGGCGATCCGCGAGGAGCGCGACGCCAGCGCGGCGGAACGGGCCGTGCGCTTCTGCAATTCCGGCATCATGGGCTTTCGCGGCGCGCGCCTTGCCGCGATTCTGGACCGGATCGGCAATGACAACGCCAATCGCGAGTTCTATCTGACCGACGCGGCGGAGATCGCCCACCGGCTCGGCCTTTCGGTCGTCACCGAACGGGCCGAGGAATGGGAGGTGCAGGGCATCAACACGCGGGCGCAGCTCGCCCGCGTCGAGGCCGACTACCAGCGCCGGGCGCGCCTTGCCGCGATGGAGGGCGGGGCGACGCTGACGGCGCCGGAGACCGTGCATTTCGCCCATGACACGCGGCTCGGCCGCGACGTGGTGGTGGAGCCGAACGTGGTGTTCGGCCCCGGCGTCGAGATCGGCGACCGGGTGACGATCCGCGCCTTCTCGCATCTGGAGGATGCGCGGGTGGCGGACGGGGCGACGCTCGGTCCTTACGCGCGGCTGCGGCCCGGCGCGGAGATCGGCGCCGGCGCGCATATCGGCAATTTCGTCGAGATCAAGAACGCCCGGGTCGAGACCGGGGCGAAGGTCAACCACCTCACCTATATCGGCGATGCGCGGGTCGGGGCGGGCGCCAATATCGGCGCCGGCACCATCACCTGCAACTATGACGGATTCCTCAAGCACCACACGGATATCGGCGCGGGCGCCTTTGTCGGGTCGAACTCGACGCTGGTCGCCCCGCTCAGCATCGGCGACGGGGCGTATCTGGCCGCCGGCGGCGTCGTCACCGAGGACGTGCCGGCCGACGCGCTGTCGCTCGGCCGCGCCCGGCAGGTGGTGAAGGAGGGGCGCGGGGCGCAGCTCAAGGAACGCTTCGCCCGCGCCAAGGCGGAAAAGAGCGTGTAGGGGGCTTTTCGGGGAGCGCGGGCACGGGTCCGCGTTTCGTCCTCCTGGACGGCGCGCGCAAATCTCGCCAGCGTGCGGCCGTCCCCTCTTCCCGCAAGCCCCTCCTTCGTCATCCCGCACGCAGCGCAGCGGAGATGCGGGATCGGAGAGCCGAGGGCCTGTCGGCAGCACGCCCGAACAACACCACAACCGCCGGGGCTCCCCGGTCCCGGATCTTCGGCCTTCGGCCTCGTCCGGGAAGACGCCGGGAGAGGTATGCGCAAGGGAGAACCGGCAACGCCTCCTTCTCATGCCTGCCGAGGTTGCCAATGGGTCCCGGCTCTGCGCTTGCGCGCGGCCGGGACGACGTCCTGAGAGGGAGGAACGGCCTTGCATCCCCTCGACCGTCACGCCGGGCAAGCGAAGCGCGACCCGGGGTCTATTGGTTGCCAGAGCGGTTGCGGGAGCCCCTTAACTCCTCCCCGCGTCATCCCGCACGAAGCGTGAGCCAGATGCGGGATCGGAGAGCCGAGGGCCTGTGAGGTGCGCTCCCCGGACGCCCCTTGAGCGCCGGGGCTCCCCGGTCCCGGATCTTCGGCCTGCGGCCTCGTCCGGGAAGACGCGGGGAGAGGCTGGAGCGCATGAGCCAGGCTGCCCCGTCGGCTCGCCTCGCGCCTGCTGAGGGCGCCAGTGGTTCCCGGTTCTGCGCTGCGCCTTGCCCGGGATGACGCCGGGAGAGGTATGCGCAAAGTCGTCCGTCACCGTAGCGTCCGGGTTTGACGGGCGGAGAGGGTGGCTGGCCCCGTCGGCCCGCCTCGCGCCCGCTGAGGTCGCCAATGGGTCCCGGCTCTGCGCTTGCGCGCGGCCGGGACGACGTCCTGAGAGGGAGGAACGGCCTTGCATCCCCTCGACCGTCACGCCGGGCAAGCGAAGCGCGACCCTCG
>NZ_FYAU01000016.1 GCF_900185725.1 Stappia sp. TSB10P1A
CGTGTCCATCAACCGCCCGAGGGCGTCGGCGACATCGTTGAGCTGCTCGCGCGCCCTCGCCCGCTCGACACCGCGGGAGGGGTCGACGGCCGGCGGCCGGCGGCGCGGCTCGTACCAGCTCTCGGGCTCGCCCTGTGCCTCGCGCCCCTGGCCGTCTTCCCTCGGCAGGCCGCGTTCACTGCGATGTCGCGCGTTCCAGGACATGAACTGCCTCTCAAACCCATGTGGGGCGCGTGTCGCGCCAGCAATCTTCTTCGCCCCGGTGGGAACACGGCTACACGGCACCCGGACGAGCTTGGCGTAAACTGTCGCCGCTTATGGTAAACAGCCGGTTAAGTGGCGGATTTACATGGTTAACGACCGGTAAACGGGCCGCGCGGATCGCAACGGGGCCATCGCCGACCGCCGGAAGGACGCTTGACGCTTACGTGCACGGAATGTATGCCAGATGCAGGTTACGTAATGTCATGCCCCTGAAGACCCGCCGGAACCGCCCCGGAGCGATGCCCGCTGCCGGTCGCGTGTACCGGGCAATGCCAAGGAAAATGCCATGAGCGAAGCGCTCTCGGTCAACAACGATATCGTCGAGGCGGTGGCCGCCAAGGACGAGACGACGAAGAAGACGCTCTTCACCATCGGGGACCTTGCGAAGGAATTCGATGTCACCTTGCGGACCCTCAGGTTCTACGAGGACAAGGGCCTTCTCAACCCGCGCCGCGACGGCATGAACCGCGTCTATACGCGCCGCGACCGGGCACGGCTGAAGCTGGTGCTGATGGGCAAGCGGGTCGGCTTCTCCCTCGCCGAGATCCTCGACATGCTCGATCTCTATGACCTGCGCGACGGCCAGGTCACCCAGCTCAAGGTGGCGCTGTCGCGGTTCCAGGAGCAGATCGACGTGCTGGTGACGCAGCGCCGCGACATCGACCAGGCGATCGAGGAGCTCGGCCGCACGGTGGAAATCGTCTCCGGCATGCTGAAGGAGAAGGAGGGCGACTGAGTCGCGCCTTGCCTAGGGTCAGGGCCCGCCCTCCCCCCGACGATATGCGCGCGCCCTCTGTCAGACCTGTCGAACCCCGTGCCGCTCCCCGGCGCGGGGTTTTTGCATTTTCGTCGCATGCCGCGACCCGCTCCGGCGGTTTTCGGTCGGAATCTCCCTGATTTTGCCGTCAATCGCACTGAGAGTGGCCGGCGGCGCGCGATTTTTCGGGCCGAACCGCAGGAACAGGCCTTGCGAGCGTCGGCCGCCGGCCATATAACCAGTGCAAGGTGACGTTTACGGAAACGTCAGGTCTGTGATACAGGCTGCGCCGCGCAACCGGCACCACAGGCCGGGCCGACCATCGGGAGGATGATCATGCCAAGCTATACCGCCCCCGTCCGGGATGTGATGTTCCTGCTGAACGAGGTGCTGGGCTACGACCGCCACGGCAATCTGCCGGGCTTTGCCGAAGCGACGCCCGACCTCGTCGAGGCGATCCTCAACGAGGGCGCGCGCTTCTGCCAGGACGAGCTCACCCCGCTCAACGCATCCGGCGACCGCGAGGGCTGCACCCGTCACGACGATGGCAGCGTGACGACGCCCAAGGGCTTCCGCGCCGCCTATGACACCTACCGGGAGAACGGCTGGATCGCCCTGTCGATGCCGGAGGAGTATGGCGGCCAGGGCCTGCCGACGACGCTCAACTCGGTGATGCAGGAGTTCATTTCCGGCGCCAACCTTGCCTGGGGCATGTATCCGGGCCTGTCGCAGGGCGCGGCGGCGGCGATCATGGTGCATGGCAGCGCGGAACAGAAGGCGCTCTACCTGCCGAAGCTCGCCACCGGCGAATGGTCCGGCACCATGAACCTGACCGAGCCGCATTGCGGCACCGATCTCGGCCTGATCAAGTCGAAGGCCGTGCCACAGGGCGACGGCAGCTACCGCATCTCGGGGCAGAAGATCTTCATCTCCGCCGGCGAGCACGACCTGACCGAGAACATCGTGCATCTGGTGCTGGCCCGCATCGAGGGCGCGCCGGAAGGCACCAAGGGCATCTCGCTGTTCATCGTGCCGAAATTCCTGCCCGACGGCGACGGCAAGCTTGGTGCCCGCAACGGCGTGTCCTGCGGCTCGCTGGAAGAGAAGATGGGCATCCACGGCAACGCCACCTGCGTCATGAACTATGACGAGGCGACCGGCTGGCTGATCGGCGAGGAAAACCGCGGCCTCAACGCGATGTTCGTGATGATGAACGAGGCCCGCCTCGCCGTCGGCGTGCAGGGCCTCGCCCAGTCCGAGGTCGCCTATCAGAACGCGCTGGCCTATGCCCGCGAGCGGCTGCAGGGCCGGTCGCTGACCGGGCCGAAGAACCCGGACGGCAAGGCCGACCCGATCATCGTGCATCCGGACGTGCGCCGCACGCTGCTGTCGATCCGCGCCTTCAACGAGGCGGCCCGCGCGCTGGTGCTGTGGACGGCCTTGCAGTCCGACGTCTCGCACCGCTCGTCCGACAAGGCCGAGGCCCAGGCGGCGGACGACCACATGGGCCTGATGACCCCGGTGATCAAGGGCGTGCTCACCGACAAGGGCTTCGAGAACGCGGTGGCGGCGCAGCAGATGCTCGGCGGCCACGGCTATATCGAGGAATGGGGCATGTCGCAATTCGTCCGCGATGCCCGCATCACCATGATCTACGAGGGCGCCAACGGCATCCAGGCGCTGGATCTGGTCGGCCGCAAGCTGCCGCGCGACGGCGGCCGGGCGGTGATGACCTTCTTCAAGGAAGTCGGCGCCCTCCTGAAGGAGATCTCCGGCGACGAGGCCCTCGCCCCGCTCGCCGGGCCACTGAAGGCTGGTCTCGACGACCTGCAGGCGGCGACCATGTGGTTCATGAACAACGCCATGGCCAAGCCCGACAATGCCGGGGCCGGCTCGACCGACTACATGCATCTCTTCGGCATCGTCGCGCTCGGCTACATGTGGGCGCGCATGGCGAAGAGCGCGCAGGCCGCCCTTGCCGCCGGCACCGACGGCGACACCGCCTTCTACGAGACCAAGCTGACGCTCGCCCGCTACTTCATGGAGCGGCACATGCCCGAGACCGGGCTGCGCCTCGCCCGGGTTTCGGCCGGCGCCGACACGATGATGGGCCTCGACGCCGCCGCCTTCTGAGCCGACGATCGCGGAACCACGGACAGGACGCGGCGCGCGGGGGCGTGCCGCGACCGCACAACGACAAGAACCGTCGCAGGGAGGAGAGCGGCTTGAGCGTCTTGAACGCCGGAACGCCGGCATGGATGAACGACGAACTGACGATGCTCGACGACGCCTTCGCGCGGTTCCTCGAGCGGGAGATCGCCCCGGACTACGAGGCCTGGGTGGAGGCCGGCTGCGTCACGCGCGCGGCCTGGGAAAAGACCGGCGCCGGCGGCTTCCTGTGCTCCGGCATGCCGGAGGAGTACGGCGCGGCCGGCGGCACCTTCGCCCATGAATCCGTGATCATCCGCCGGCTCGGCCTTGCCGGCTTCGACCATTTCGGCATCGCCCTGCATTCGGCCATCGTCGCGCCCTATATCAAGCATTACGGCTCGCAGGAGCAGAAGGAACGCTGGCTGCCGAAGCTCGCCTCCGGCGAGATGATCGGCGCCATCGCCATGACCGAGCCGGGCGCCGGCTCCGACCTGCAGGCGATCCGCACCAGCGCGGTGCGCGACGGCAATCACTATCGGATTTCCGGCGCCAAGACCTTCATCACCAACGGCCAGCTCGCCAACCTGATCATCGTCGTCGCCAAGACCGATCCGGCGGCCGGATCGAAGGGCGTCTCGCTCTTCGTGCTGGAAACCGAGGGGGCGGAGGGCTTCCGGCGCGGCCGCAATCTCGACAAGCTCGGCTTCAAGGGCAACGATACGTCGGAGCTGTTCTTCGACGACGTGCGCGTGCCGGCCGACGCGCTGATCGGCCCGGAGGAAGGGCGCGGCTTCTATCAATTGATGGAACAGTTGCCGCAGGAGCGGCTTCTGGTGGCGGTGCAGGCGATGGCGGCGATCGAACGGGCGCTGACCCTGACGCTCGACTATGTCAAGGACCGGCAGGCCTTCGGCAAGCGCGTCCTCGACTTCCAGAACACCCAGTTCAAGCTGGCGGAGCTGAAGACCGAGGCGACCATCGGCCAGGTCTTCGTCAATGACTGCATCGCCCGGCATGTGGCGGGCGAACTCGACGGCACCACCGCCTCGATGGCGAAATACTGGACCACCGACCTGCAGTCCAAGGTGATGGACGAGTGCCTGCAGTTCTTCGGCGGCTATGGCTACATGAACGAATATCCGATCTCCCGGCTCTATGCCGATGCCCGCGTGCAACGGATCTATGCCGGGACCAACGAGATCATGAAAGTGCTGATCGCCCGCAGCCTTTAGGGGCGCGACAGCGGGACAAGCCAAGGAGGCATTGATGGCCGACGCATTGATTTTCGACCATGTGCGCACGCCGCGCGGGCGCGGCAAGAAGGACGGCGCCCTTTACGAGGTGCCGGCGGTGCGGCTGGCGGCCGAGCCGCTGAAGGCCCTGCGCGAGCGCAACGGGCTCGACACGGCGCTCGTCGACGACGTGATCCTCGGCTGTGTCGATCCGGTCGGCGAGGCCGGCGGCGACATCGCCCGGGCCGCGGTCTTCGCGGCCGGCTACGACCACGCGGTGCCGGGCGTCCAGCTCAACCGCTTCTGCGCCTCCGGCCTCGACGCGGTGAATTTCGGCGCGGCGCAGGTGATGGCCGGGCAGCACGACCTCGTCATCGCCGGCGGCGCCGAGTCCATGAGCCGCATCGGCATCGGCGCCTCGGGCGGCGCCTGGCCGGTCGACCCTCAGGTCGCCCTGCCCTCCTATTTCATGCCGCAGGGCGTCTCGGCCGACCTCATCGCCAGCAAATACGGCTTCTCCCGCGACGATGTCGACGGCTACGCGGTGGAAAGCCAGAAGCGCGCAGCCAAGGCCTGGGACAAGGGCCGTTTCTCCCGCTCCGTCGTGCCGGTGCGCGACCTCAACGGGCTGACCATCCTCGACCGCGACGAGCACATGCGGCCCGAGACCGACATGCAGTCGCTGGCCGCGCTGAACCCCTCCTTCGAGATGATGGGCCAGATGGGCGGCTTCGACGCGGTGGCGATCCAGGCCCATCCCGAGCTTGCCGGCATCACCCATGTGCATCATGCGGGCAACTCGTCGGGTATTGTGGATGGGGCCGCCGCTGTTCTCATCGGCAACCGCAAGGCCGGGCGCAAGGCCGGGCTGACGGCGCGCGCGCGCATCCGCGCCTTCGCCAATATCGGCTCGGAGCCGGCCTTGATGCTGACCGGGCCGGTCGACGTCACCGAGAAGCTGCTGGCGAGCGCCAAGATGTCGCTGAAGGACATCGACCTCTTCGAGATCAACGAGGCCTTCGCCTCGGTGGTGCTGCGCTACCGGCAGGCCTTCGATCTCGACCCGGCCATCGTCAACGTCAATGGCGGCGCCATCGCCATGGGCCATCCGCTCGGCGCGACCGGCGCGATGATCCTCGGCACCGTGCTCGACGAACTCGAGCGGCGCGACCTCAACACCGCCCTGGTGACGCTGTGCATCGGCGCCGGCATGGGCACGGCGACGATCATCGAGCGCGTCTAAGGCGACCAGGCGGAGGACAGACCATGACCTATAGCAACTTCACCCTGACCACCGACGCCGGCATCGCCCATATCGTCTGGGACATGCCGGGCAAGAGCATGAACGTCATCGACATGTCGGTGATGGAGGAGCTCGACGCGATCATCGACGCGGTCGCGGGCGACACCGCCGTCAAGGGCGCCGTCATCACCTCGGGCAAGGCGGCCTTTTCCGGCGGCGCCGACCTGACCATGCTGGAGGGGCTGCTGCGCCAGTTCCATGCCCAGCGGGCGAAGGATCCGGAAGGGGCGGCGCGGATGCTGTTCGACGGCTCGCGGCGCCTGTCGCAGATCTTCCGCAAGCTGGAGACCTGCGGCAAGCCCTTCGTCGCGGCGATCAACGGCACCTGCATGGGCGGGGCGACGGAACTGGCGCTCGCCTGCCACGCGCGGGTGGCGGCGGAGGAAGACGTGTTCAAGATGGCGCTGCCGGAGGTCAAGGTCGGCCTCTTCCCCGGCGCCGGCGGCACCCAGCGCGTCATGCGCATGACCGACAGCCAGCAGGGCCTGCAATTCCTGCTGCAGGGCAAGACGCTGAACGCCGCCCAGGCGAAGGCGATGAAGCTGATCGACGAGACCGCCCCGGCGAAGAAGCTGGTGGCGGCGGCCGTGAAGCTGCTGAAAGCCGGCGTCGACCCGGTCAAGCTGTGGGACCAGAAGGGCTTCCGCCTGCCGGGCGGGGCGATCTACTCGCCGGCCGGCTTCCAGTTCTGGCCGGCGGCCAACGCCATTTATCGGCGCGAGACCCATGACAACTATCCCGGTGCCAGGGCGCTGCTGAAGTCGGTCTATGAGGGTCTGCTGCTGCCGATGGACCAGGCGCTGACGGTGGAAAGCCGCTACTTCGCCCATGTGCTGCAGACGCCGGAAGCGGCCAGCATGATCCGCTCGCTGTTCGTCTCCATGCAGGAGCTGAACAAGGGCGCGCGGCGGCCGGCCTCGGTCAAGCCGAACCGCATCAGGAAGGTCGGCATCCTCGGCGCCGGCTTCATGGGCGCAGGCATTGCCTTTGTCACCGCGAAGGCCGGCATCGACGTGGTGCTGATCGACCGCGACCAGGCGGCCGCCGACAAGGGCAAGGCCCATTCGGACGAGCTGATGTCGAAGGCGATCAAGCGCGGGCGGGCCAGCGAGGCCGACAAGGCGGCGCTGCTGTCGCGCATCACGGCGACGCCCGACTACGCGGCGCTCGCCGACTGCGACCTCGTCATCGAGGCGGTGTTCGAGGATCGCGAGATCAAGCGCGCGGTGACCGAGCAGGCGGAGGCAGTGCTGAAGCCGCGGGCGATCTATGCCTCCAACACCTCGACCCTGCCGATCACCTCGCTCGCCGAGATCTCGAAGCGGCCGAAGAACTTCATCGGCATCCACTTCTTCTCGCCGGTCGACAAGATGATGCTGGTCGAGGTGATCCTCGGCAAGAAGACCGGCGACAAGGCGCTGGCCATGGCGCTCGACTACATCAAGGCGATCAAGAAAACGCCGATCGTCGTCAACGACTCGCGCGGCTTCTACACCTCGCGCGTGGTCATGACCTATATCCGCGAGGGCCTGATGATGCTCGCCGACGGGGTGCCGGCGGCGATGATCGAGAATTGCGGGCGCATGGCCGGCATGCCGGTCGGTCCGCTGTCGCTCGGCGACGAGGTGGCGCTGGACCTTGCCTGGAAGATCGTCTCGGCGACGCGCAAGGACCTCGGCGTCAAATATGTCGAAGGCCCGCTCGACAACATCCTGGAAGAGATGGTGGTCAAGCGCGAGCGGTTCGGCCGCAAGAACGGCAAGGGCTTCTACGACTATCAGGGGCGCGACAAGAAGCTGTGGCCGGGCATTCCCGAGGTGGTCGGCAAGCCGAAGCCGGCCGAGGCCTTCCATGTCGAGGAGCTGAAGCAGCGCTTCCTCGTCATGCAGGCGCTGGAGACGGCGCGGATCTTCGAGGAAAACTGCCTGACGGACGTGCGCGAGGCGGATGTCGGCTCGATCCTCGGCTTCGGCTTCGCGCCGTTCACCGGCGGCACCCTGTCCTATATCGACGGCATGGGCACCGCCGCCTTCACCGAGCTGTGCCGCAAGTTCACCAAGAAGTGGGGGCCGCGCTTCAAGCCGAACCGCCTGCTCAAGGAGATGGCGAAGACCGACGCCCGCTTCTACGAGCGCTTCGCCCCCGAGAAGGGACCGGACGCCGGCGCGCGCGAGGCGGCATAGGCCGCCTGCCTGCGCAGGCGTACAGCCGTGGAGGTGGCGATGCGCTCCTCCCTCATGCTTGCCGAAGGTGCCAATGGTTCCCGGCTCTGCAGGCTTCGCCTGCGGCCGGGATGACATCAGAGGTGGAGGCATGACCTCGCATCCCCTCGGCCGTCACCCCGGCCAAGCGCAGCGCGCGCCGGGGCCTATTCGTTCCCAGAGCGGTGGCGGTAGCGCATGGCGGCATAAACGGTCGCACGAGCTCAAGATACCTGCGAAGGGCGGCCTCGGCCGCCCTTGCCTCCTCTCGTTTCGTCACCCCGGACGGCGCGCGAGCGCCGAGCCGGGGCCGGCGAGCCGAGGGCGTATGAGGTGCGCTCCTGGCCGAACCCGCAGCCGCCGTGCCTCCCCGGTCCCGGATCTTCGGCCTTCGGCCTCGTCCGGGAAGACGCCAGCATAAGTTGGTGCCAAAAAACCAGCGCTACTTGTAGACCAGCAGCACCACCGCGGCGCCCGACTGGTCGCGCAAGAGCACGCGGCCGGGCATGCCGTCGATCTGCTTCACCGCCGGGAAGAAATGCAGGAACCGGCGCTCCAGGTCGCCGGAGGCGCCTTCGCAGGCCATTTCGGTTGCCATCACCCGGGTCGAGACGGCGAGCGCGTGCCCCATCTGCTGCAGCGTGCCGCGCAGCCGGTTGCAGCCGGCCGAAGCGAGCCACATGCCGTGCCGGTCGATGGTCACTTCCGTGCGGCTGGACAGGCCCTGGTCGACATCGACCAGCGCGCCGCCGGGCGCTGCCAGCGCCTCGATCCGCCAGGTTCCGGTCACGGAGAGGTCCTGCGCCCCGGCGGCCGAGGGATGGGCGGCAAGGCCGAGAAGCGGCAGGGTGGCAAGCGCGAGGATCGCGGGCTTTCGCAAAGCGGCACTCATGTCGACGGGCATTCCTGGCTTGACGGGTCCGCACCATCGGCAACGGACCTGTCGGCTGCAACGAGGTCGGCGCGCTCCGGCGGCTCCTGCCGCACCCGGCCGGGCCGAAGCCGACGGGGACCGAAGCCAGCGGGGACCCTCCATTTGCGGACGGCCCCAGCGCCGGAGCGTTACCGATCCAGGATACGGCCGGGCCCACCGCCTCACGGGCCTCGCATGGCGCGGCAATGGCCGCCGCGAGTCGTCCGCATCCTGCGACACGAGATGTCCCGCTCCAATGTGGCATCATCTTGACGCGGGCGACAAACGCCGCCGCAAACCGCCGACGCCGATTTTCGGTTTGCTCCGGCGGGATCGCCCGCCTACATCTGCGGTCATCAGACCGAGACGCGCGGGCCTTGCGCGCATCCGGCAGCCTTCTCGGGAACCGACGCATGTCCAACTCTCCGATCAGCCGCTTCCTCGGCGACTCGCCCGGCCGGGTGATCGTCAAGCTGCTCTTTCTGTCCTTCGTCGTCGGCGTGCTGCTGTCGGCGCTCGACCTGCACCCGCTCGACCTGTTCGACGGGATGGTGTCGTTCATCCGCCGGCTGTGGAACCTCGGCTTCGAGGCGCTCGGCCAGCTCGGCGGCTATTTCCTGCTCGGCGCGGTGGTGGTGATCCCGGTCTGGGCGGTGCTGCGGCTGATGAGCATCGGCCGGCGGAGCTGAATCAAACGCCTCGCGCGATCAGGCGAACTCCGCCGCCACCCGGTGCAGGATCGTGTGGCGGCGCGCCAGCCTGTCGATGTCCTCCAGATAGCCGCCGCCGATCACCCCGGCGAGCGGAATGCCCGCCGTGCGCACGCGCGACACCACATAACGGTCGCGCGCGGCCAGCCCCTCGTCGCTCAGCGACAGGCGCCCCAGCCGGTCCTCTTCATGCGGGTCGACGCCGGCATTGTAGAAGACGATGTCGGGGCGAAAGGCGGCGAGCGCCCCCGGCAGCACGGCGGCAAGCGCCTCCAGATAGGCGGCATCCCCGACGCCGTCCTCCAGCGGCACGTCGAGGCTCGAGGGCACCTTGCGCACCGGATAGTTGCGCCCCGCATGCAGCGACAGGGTGAACACCGCCGCGTCGCCGGCGAAGATCTGCGCCGTGCCGTCGCCCTGGTGCACGTCGAGATCGACGACCATGGCGCGGCGGATCGCCCGGTCCGCCATCAGCAGGCGGATCGCCACCGCGACATCGTTGAAGACGCAGAACCCCGCCCCTTGCGAGCTCCTGGCATGATGGCTGCCGCCGGCGGTGTTGCAGGCAATCCCCCGGTCGAGCGCCAGCAAGGCGGCGAGCACCGTCCCGGCCGTGGCGCAGCGGGCGCGCAAGGCGACGCTCTCGCTCATCGGCAGGCCGATCTCGCGGACAATCGGCGCCGGCACGTCGGCGGCGAAGACCTGGTCGACATAGGCCCGGTCATGGGCGAGCGCGATCCACTCCGCCGGTGCGGGCGCCGGCCGGTGGAAGCCGTCCGCCGCCACCAGCCCGTCCTCGACCAGCACCTGCGCCACCCGGCGGAACTTGTTCATCGGGAAGCGGTGGGCGGCGGGAATATCGGCGCAGAAGGCCGGATGATGGACGATGGCGAGCGACATGCGGAACCCGGTACTCCGGCTGCGGGACCCAAGCGGGACAGACCTTATACGCTCGGCCCAGCGCGGGAGACCAGCGCGGGAAACCGGTTCGGGGGCGCCCGCCCATGGGACACCCCCGCACCCGTTCAAACGTCAGACGATCGCCGCCCGCAAGGGCACCGTCCGGCTCGCCGGCGGACCGGCGAGACCGCGATGCAGTTCGGCAAGCTGGCCCTCGCTGATCGACATGGCCGGCAGGCCGGCCACCACGTCGGCGACGATGGCATCGGCATCGGCCAGCAGGATCTCGCCGGCCTCGGTCAACCGCGCCAGGCTCTGGCGGGCATCGCGCTCGCCCTTTTCCGTCACCACATAGCCGAGCTTTTCCAGCGGCTTCAGCGCGCGGGTGACGGCCGAGGGCGTCAGGCCGACGGCATGGGCCAGTTCCACCCGCATCGCCCGGCTGCCGGGAAACTCCGACAGGCTTTTCAGCAGGCGATATTCGCGGAAACTGACGCCGCGGGCGCCGGCAAGCGGGCGGTCGAAGCGCTTCTCGATCAGGCCGGCAATGTCGAGAAGGGTGAAGACAAGCGCGTTCATGGCACGAACCTTCCTGTTGCGTGACTGTTGCAGTCTATATACGTGATCACTCACGCATTTCAAGGGGCAGTAGACCCAGCTTCCGACGAACGGGGTTCCGGCGAGGGGGCCGACGAGGAGGGCCGGCGGGGAGGGGCTGGCGAGAGCAGACGAACGACGACGGCGCGCCCTCAGCCCGCCTCGTCCGAGATCCACTGGCGAAAGGCGCGCATGGCCGGCGTCTGCCGGCGCGATTTCAGCCAGGTCAGCCAGTAGGCGCCGAGCGGCGCCTCCACCGCGAAGGGGCGGACGACGCGCCCTTCCGCGATCTCGCGGGCGAACATCGCCACCGGCACCAGGGCGACGCCCGCCCCCAGCACTGCTGCCTCGACCAGGGCCCGCGAGGAATCGAACATGAAGCCGCGGGCCGGCAGCGGCTCGAGGCCGGCCATGCGGAACCAGGCCGCCCATTCGTCCTGCCGGTAGGAGCGCAGCAGATCCGCGCCGGCAAGGTCGCGCGGCTGCGCGAGCCGCGCCGCGACCTGCGGCGCGCAGACCGGCGAGAACGGCGCCTCCATCAGCCGCACCGCCTCCGTCGCGTGCCAGGCGCCGTCGCCGAAGCGGATGAACAGGTCGAGCCCGTCGAGCAGCATGTCGGCGCGGTTGTTGTTGGTCTTCAGCCGCAGGTCGACATGGGGATGGGCCTCGCGAAAGCGCGAGAGGCGTGGCAGCAGCCAGCCGATGGCGAAGGTGCCGACGACGCCAATGGTCAGGATCTCGCGGAAATTGCCCTGTTCGAACTGGCTCAGCGTCGCGCTCATCCGCCGGAACGCATCGCTCAGCACCGGCAGCAGGGCCTGCGCCTCGTCGGTGAGCGCAAGGCCGCGCGGCAGCCGCTTGAACAGGGTGAGACCGAGCGTTTCCTCCAGCGCCTTCACCTGATGGCTGATCGCCGTCTGCGTCACCCGCAGCTCCAGCCCGGCGCGGGTGAAGCTGCCGAGCCGGGCCGAGGCCTCGAAGGCGCGCAGCGCATTGAGCGGCAATTGCGAGACATCCATGGGCTCTCCTCCAAGGCCAAGATTTTCTCATGTCTAATCCCAGAATTGATCGTTTGGCGAGGGTCTCGTGTTTGCGCATGATCGCTCCCGCAGGCTGGGAGGCCATCCAGCGCCCTGCCGCCGCACCAACCGGCGCAGGCCGTACGCTTTCACGACGGAGATGAAATCCATGTTCAAACTGTCTCGCCGGCAGGCACTTGCCGGCTCGCTTCTGCTCGCCCCGACGCTGGCCACCGGCACCGCTCTGCTGGCGACGCCCGCCCGTGCCGGCACGGCCGATGCCGCCGATATCGAAGGCCGGCTCGCCGCGCTGGAACGCAAGCAGGGCGGCCGCCTCGGCATCGCCATCCACGACATGGCGAGCGGGCAGACCTTCGGCAATCGGCTGGACGAACGCTTCCTGATGGCTTCGACATTCAAGCTGACGCTCGCCGCCTTCGTGCTTGCCCGCGTCGACCGGGAGGAAGAACAGCTCGACCGGCGCATCCCCTTCACCAAGGGCGATCTCGTCTCCTGGTCGCCCGGCACGGAAAAGCATGCCGGCGGCCCCGGCCTGACGGTCGCGGAGCTGTGCGAGGCGACGGTGACGATGAGCGACAACACCGCCGCCAACCTGCTGCTCAAGAGCTTCGGTGGTCCGGCGGCGCTGACGGGGTTCACCCGCTCGCTCGGCGACGAGGTCACCCGTCACGACCGCATGGAGCCGGAGCTCAACGCCCATGACGGGCCCGGCGACGAGCGCGACACGACGACGCCGAGGGCGATGGCGCAGACCTTGCGCAAGCTGCTGTTCGGCGATGCCCTGTCACGCCGCTCGCGCGACCGGCTGACCGCGTGGCTGGTCACCAACCGGACCGGCGACGCGCGGCTGCGGGCCGGCTTTCCCGCCGACTGGCTGGTCGGCGACAAGACCGGCACCAGCGGCAAGGGCCACGCCAACGACATCGGCGTCGCCTGGCCGAGCAGCCGCGGCGCACTGATCGTCACCGCCTATTGCGAAATGCCGCAGGCCGAGGCCAGGACGCGCGACGCCACCCTGGCCGAGATCGCCCGCATCGCCGCCTCCATCTGAGCCTCGTCGGGGCGGGACGGCTCTCTGCGCTGTCCCGCCCCACCCGACATTTCTTCAATGCACCCGTCGCCGCATCGCCTACCCTCTCCCGCAGCGTTTCAGGGAGCACCGCATGACCGTCAGGCGCATCGTCGCGAACATCGCCGTCACCGACACCGGCCCCTCGCAGGCCTTCTACCGGGACATTCTCGGCCTCCAGCCGGTGATGGACCACGGCTGGATCGTCACGCTCGCCGCCGACGCCCCCAGCCCGGCGCGCCCGCAGATCGGCATCGCCACGCAAGGTGGCTCGGGCACCCCGGTGCCGGACCTCTCCATCGAGGTGGACGACCTCGACGCGGTGATCGCCCGCATCGAGCGCGCGGGCCTTCAGCCCGAATACGGGCCGGCCCTTGAGCCCTGGGGCGTGCGCCGCCTGTTCCTGCGCGACCCGAACGGGCGCCTGCTCAACATCCTGGAGCATGCGCAGGAAAGCTGAGACGAAAGCACAGCGCGGCTTCCCCGCACCGCCCTTTCCTTCGTCATTCCGGGCAAGGCGAAGCCGCGACCCGGAACCGGCGAGCCGCCGAGGTTGCGGAGCTACATCACAGTAGACAACCTGGAGAACTCACCGCACCGACAGGACGGAGATTTCCCCCGCGCCGCCGCGCATGCGTGGACGGATCAGGATTTCGACGTCCTGATCGAGCGCCGTCAGGAAGCTCATCAACTTTTCGACGGAAAACCCGTCGAGCCGGTAGTTGACCAGCGCCGAGACTTTCGGCTGCGGGATACCAAGCAGCCGCGCCGTGTCGAGCTGGCGCAGACGACGGGATTTGACGATTTCATTGATCGCCATCGCCAGGCGGGTCTTGGTCTGGCGTTCGGACGCATCGGGCAGCCCGATATCGGCAAAGACGTTGCCGGTGCCGTGTGTGATGTCGTCGGTCATGTTCGCCCTGCTTTCCCTTGTGGCGTCGGACGGTGGCTGTTCGCTTCGTAATCGGCCCGCGCCCGTTTCAGGCGTTCTCGAACCAGCTCGACATCCGGCTGCGCGGTGCGAATGCCTGACGGTGACTTCTTCTGAAAGGCATGGAGCACGCACACCACACCCTCGAAGCGCACCGTATAGATGGCGCGATAGGCATCGCCGTCATGTCGCTCCACAACCTCGAACACGCCAGGCCCCTCGCCTTTCCATGGCTTGGCTTGCGGGTGCTTGCCGCCGAGTTGAGCAACGCCGAGGGCATATCCCATGTCGCCCTTCACCGGATCGGGAACGCCATGAAATCAGCCTTCGACGATCCAACCCAATGCAGCGGTTTTTTGCGCGACGGTGGCGGAGATTGGCTCATGGGGAAATATACCTTTTTGGATATATTCTTCAAGAAGGATGTTCGAACCTCACAGCCGGACGGATCGCGAGGCTCGCCCGGGAAGACGCAAGGAGGGTGCCGGGCGAAAGCCCGAAGGAACGACCGGACGCGGTCTCGCGCCGCCCCTGCCCCGTCATATCCCGTTTGACCGTTCCGCCTTTGTTCGCTAGCGTTCCGGGAAGACGACTCTCCCGCCCGCGTCCGCGCCCCCGTTTCAGAGCAAGCCAGATGACGAGCCAGCCCTCCGGCGCCGTGCGCCCGTTCGATGTGACCAGCCGCAGCGTCCTTGCCATCGCCGTGCCGATGACGCTCGCCTATCTGTCGACGCCGCTGCTCGGGCTCATCGACACCGCGGTGATCGGCCAGCTCGGCGATGCCGCGCTGCTCGGCGGCATCGCGCTTGGCGGCGTGCTGTTCGACATCGTCTTCACCAGCTTCAACTTCCTGCGCGCCGGCACCACGGGGCTGACCGCGCAGGCGAGCGGGGCCGGCGACGGCGAGGAGGAGCGCGCGGTCCTCTTCCGCGCCGTGCTGCTGGCATTGGCGCTCGGCGCGGCGGTGATCGTGCTGCAGCAGCCGGCGCTCACCGCCGGCCTGTGGCTGATGGGCGGCAGCGCCGAGGTGCAGGCGGCGACCGCCAGCTATTTCGCCATCCGCGCCCTCTCCGCGCCGCTGGCGCTGGCCAATTACGCCTTTCTCGGCTGGTTCATCGGCCGCGGCCAGGCGATGACCGCGCTCGGCCTGCAGAGCTGGCTGAACGGCATCAACATCGCCCTCTCCGTCCTCTTCGTGCTGTATCTCGAATGGGGCGTCGCCGGCGTCGCCGCCGCCACCGTCGTCGCCGAGGCGCTGACCGCCCTGGCCGGCACGGTGGTCGCCGCCCGCGCGCTTTCGGGCCGCCCGCTCCCCACCCGGGCGCAGATCTTCGACAAGGCCCGCTTCACGCGGATGATGGCGCTCAACGGCGACATCCTGATCCGCTCCTTCGCGCTGATCACCGCCTTCGCCTTCTTCATGTCGCGCTCGGCGGCGCAAGGCGACACCGTACTGGCGGCCAATGCCGTCCTGGAAAAGTTCTTCATGGTGGCGAGCTTCTTCCTCGACGGGCTGGCGACGGCGGCCGAGCAGCTTGCCGGCCGCGCCGTCGGCGCGCGCTACCGCCCCGCCTTCGACCGTTCGCTGAAGCTCAGCCTCCTGTGGGGCTTTGTGCTGGCCGGGCTGATCTCGCTGGTGTTCTTCGTCGCCGGCCCGCTGCTCATCCGCGCGATGACGACGGCGGAGGATGTGCGCCAGACGGCCATAATCTATCTCGGCTGGGCGGCGGCGACGCCGCTGCTCGGCGTCCTCGCCTTCCAGATGGACGGGGTGTTCATCGGCGCCACCTGGTCGCGCGACATGCGCAACATGATGCTGGTGTCGCTGGTGCTGTATTTCGCCGTCTATTGGGCGGCCTTCCCGGCGCTCGGCAATCACGGCCTGTGGCTGGCCTTCACCGTGTTCCTGGCGGCGCGCGGCTTTTCGCTGCTGGCGATCACCGGCCGACGCGCACGGGAGACCTTTCCCGCACACGCCGTATAACCACCAGCATTACCGCAGGCAATCGAGGATCTCGCCCTCGCCGACGAGGCCGAGCGGCGTGTCGCCCTCGCACACCAGCACCGGCCGCACGCTCGCCCGCTTCAGGGCGATCACCTCGCGCACCGGCGTCTTCGGCGCGCAGCGCGGCGTGCCCTCCAGCGTGCCGGCCTCGCCCTCGGTCAGCGGACGCATGATGTCGCGGGCGCGCAGCACCCCGAGCGGGTTCATATGCGCCACGAAGTCGGCGACATACTCGTTCGCCGGCTTGCGCACGATCTGCTGCGGCGTGCCGAGCTGGATCACCCGCCCGCCTTCCATGATGGCGATGCGGTTGCCGATCTTCGCCGCCTCGTCGAGATCGTGGCTGACGAAGACGATGGTCTTGTTGAGCTTGTCCTGCAGCGCCAGCAGCTCGTCCTGCAGATGGCCGCGGATCAGCGGATCGAGCGCCGAGAACGGCTCGTCCATCAACAGGATCGGCGCGTCGGTGGCGAAGGCGCGGGCCAGCCCGACGCGCTGCTGCATGCCGCCGGAGAGCTCGTGGACATATTTGTCGCCCCATTGGGCAAGGCCGACCAGCTCCAGTTGCGCGTCGACCTTCTGGCGGCGCTCGCGCGCCGGCATTCCGGCCAGCTCCAGCCCGAAGCCGACATTCTCGCGCACCGTGCGCCAGGGCAGCAGCGCGAATTGCTGGAACACCATGGCGATGCGGCCGCGGCGCAGGGCCCGCAGTTCCTGCGGCGTGCAGGCGGAGGGGTTCACGGAAGCCGCGCCATTGTGCACCAGCACCTCGCCGCGGGTGACCCGGTTGAGCCCGTTGACGGCGCGCAGCAGCGTCGACTTGCCGGAGCCCGACAGGCCCATCAGCACGATCAGCTCGCCGACGCGGATGTCGAAGCTGGCGCCGGCGACGCCGAGGATCTGGCCGGTTTCCTTCTGGATCTCGGCGCGGCTGCGGCCGGCATCGATCAGCGGCAGGGCGGCGTGCTGGCGCTTGCCGAAGACGATGTCGACATTGCGGAACGAGACGGCGGCGGTCATCGGCTGCCCTCGCCTTCGTCGCGGGTGCGGAAGAAGCGGTCGAGCATGATGGCGACCAGCACGATGGCGATGCCGACCTCGAAACCTTGCGCGATGTTGACGGTGTTGAGCGCGCGCAGGGTCGGCACGCCGAGCCCGTCGGCGCCGACCAGGGCGGCGATTACCACCATCGACAGCGACAGCATGATGGTCTGGGTCAGCCCGGCCATGATCTGCGGCAGGGCGTAGGGCAGTTCGACCTTCCACAGCAACTGCCAGCCGGTGGCGCCGAAGGCCTCGCCCGCCTCGATCAACTGCCGCGGGGTGGAGGCAACGCCGAGCCGGGTCAGGCGGATCGGCGCGGGGATCGCGAAGATCACCGTGGCGATCAGGCCCGGCACCATGCCGAGGCCGAACAGGATCAGCGCCGGGATCAGATAGACGAAGGTCGGGATCGTCTGCATCAGGTCGAGGACGGGGCGCATGGCGGCAAAGAGCTTCGGCCGGTGCGCGGCGGCAACGCCGAGCGGCACGCCGATCGCCATGCACACGGCGGAGGCGGCGATCACCAGCGACAGGGTCTCGGTCGTCTGCTTCCAGTAGCCCTGGTTGATGATGAGAAGCAGGCTGGCGGCGACGAACAGCGCGAAGGAGACCCGCCGCTGCACCGCGAAGGCCAGCGCGCTCGCGAGGACCACGACCGCCAGCGGGCCGGGCGCCTGCAACAGCCAGAGAATGGCCCGGATCAGGGTTTCGAGCACCGCCGAGATGCCGTCGAACACCCAATAGGCATTGGCGGTCAGCCAGTCGACCACCGCCTTGGCCCAGGGGCCGATAGGGATCTTGTATTGGGTGAGCCAGTCCA
This sequence comes from Stappia sp. TSB10P1A, assembly GCF_900185725.1. Lineage (GTDB taxonomy): Bacteria > Pseudomonadota > Alphaproteobacteria > Rhizobiales > Stappiaceae > Stappia. The sequence goes on from NZ_FYAU01000016.1 coordinate 17,938, forward strand.
CGCGCAGCCTCGCCGTCCGGTCTTGTCATCTTGTGCGGGGGCTTGGCGCCGGCCCGCTTGGGCGGATGCGGCCCGCCCGCGCACCCCGTTCCAGGCTGCGCGGGCGGGCGGGAGGCTCTAAAGGCCGAGGGCGCCCTTCAGGGCGGCCGTGGCATCGCCGCCGTCGAAGGTGGTGACGCCATCGAGCCAGGCCTCGGCGACGCCCGGGTTGTCCTTCAGCCAGGCGGTCGCGGCCGCGTTCGGCTCAGTGCCGTCATTGAGGATCGCGCCCATGATCTCGTTTTCCATCTGCAGCGAGAACACCAGGTTCTGCAGGAACTTGCCGACATTCGGGCACTCGGCTACATAGCCGGCGCGCACATTGGTGTAGATCGTCGCGCCGCCGAGATCGGGACCGAACACCTCGTCGCCCCCCTCCAGATAGGCCATGTCGATATTGGCGTTCATCGGATGCGGCTCCCAGCCGAGGAAGACCACGTCCTGCTTGCGCGGCACGGCGCGCGAGACCTGCGACAGCATGCCGGCCTCGGAGCTTTCGACGATCTGGAAGTCCTTGAGGCCGAACATGTCGCCCTCGATCATGTCGATGATCAGGCGGTTGCCGTCGTTGCCGGCCTCGATGCCGTAGATCTTGCCGTCGAGATCGTCCTTGAACTTGGCGATATCGGCGAAGGACTTCAGGCCCTTGTCATAGGTGTAGCGCGGCACGGCGAGCGTGTACTTGGCGCCTTCCAGGTTGGCGCGCACGGTCTCCACCGAGCCGTCCTCGCGATAGGCGGCGATGTCGCCCTCCATGGTCGGCATCCAGTTGCCGAGGAAGACGTCGATGTCCTTGTTCTTCAGCGAGGCATAGGTGACCGGCACCGAGAGGATCTTCACGTCGCTTACATAGCCCAGCGCCTCCAGCACCACCGAGGCGGTGGCGGTGGTGGCGGTGATGTCGGTCCAGCCGACATCGGAGAAGCGGACGGTCTTGCAGGCTTCGGCGTCCGCCGCCAGGGCGGTCGGTGCGGCCAGACCCAGGGCAAGGGCTGCGGCGCCGAAGCGCAGGGCAAGGGTGGTCATCAGCGTGTGTCCTCCTGACGGGCGGGACGACCGGAAGGGCCGGCCCGCATGCTGGGTTGCGGCACGGCGGCAAGGCTGCCCGCGCCGTTGGGAGCCGGCCGCGAAACGCGGCGGCGCAAGGTCCCGACGCGCGGCCCGCAAGCTGCGGCGCGCAAGGGTTCGAAGGAGGGCGGAAGGTCCCGCGCACCGGCAGCGGGGCCGCAGTGCCCCCGATTTCGAGGCCAAGCCGAGGCGCCGCGTCCGGACAGCGCATCCCGGACAGCATACCCCTGATGGCGACTTCCGAAGCGCAATTCCGAACTGCAAATCGCGGCGTGCAACCCCCGGCCGAATGAACCGGACCTCCCTGCCCGTTTCGTCATACATCAAACCACTTTTGAACGGCATGTGCAATTCCCCGCGCATTTTTCGTTTTTTCGTTGATTGAACGGCCAATCAAAATTACTTGTTGGAGAGCAAGGCGCGCTGGCTCGGGTCGTATCCCGTGGCGGGTCGCGCACGCATCGTGTCTGCCCGTCAACCCTGCGGCGTCAGCCCTGCGAGATCGCCCGCGGCATCGACAGCAAGGGTGGCCGGCACGGGAGATCTTCCACCATGGGGCTGCCCGATGGCGCGGCCGGCGAGCACCGGCAACCTTCAGAACGAACGGGGCGGGCTGGAAACGGAGCGCAGATGCCGCGAATCGGAATGGAAACCCATCGCCGCAAGGCCTTGATCGACGCCACCGTCGAGACGATCCACGAGCGCGGCTTCGGCGATGCGACGATGGCCGAAATCGCGCGGCGCGCCGGCGTCTCGGGCGGCCTCGCCCATCACTATTTCGGCTCCAAGGCCGGGCTGCTCAACGCCACCATGCGCTTCCTGCTGACCGACCTGTCGCGCGAGACCCGCGAGCGGATGGCCGGCGCCGCCGGCCCGCGCCAGCGCATCTCGGCGATGATTTCGGCAAGCTTCGCGCCGACCCAGTTCCAGCCGGCGCTGATCTCGGCCTGGCTCGCCTTCTACCTGCAGGCGCGCACCGACGCGGAAACCCGCCGCCTGCTGCGGATCTATCACCGGCGGCTGGTGTCCAATCTCGCCCATGCCTTCGCCGCGCTCATTCCCGGCGAGCGCGCCCGCCATGCGGCGGAAGGCACCGCGGCGATGATCGACGGGCTGTGGCTGCAGCGCATCTTCGCCGACGGACCGCCGCAGCCGCGCACCGCCATCCGCCGGGTCGAGGACTATGTCGAGCGCCAGATCGGCGCCCCCTCGCTCGCCCTCACCGACACCGGACCTCAGGGAAACGGATAGACCCATGCAGGACGCCACCCATATCGTCGTCGGCTCCGGCTCGGCCGGTGCCGCCCTCGCCTATCGCCTGTCGGAGGACCCGGCCAACAAGGTTCTGGTGCTGGAGGCCGGCGGAACGGACATCGGCCCCTTCATCCAGATGCCGGCGGCGCTCAGCTATCCGATGAACATGTCCCGCTACGACTGGGGCTTTCAGAGCGAGCCCGAGCCGCATCTCGGCGGCCGCCGGCTGGCGACCCCGCGCGGGCGGGTCATCGGCGGCTCCTCCTCGGTCAACGGCATGGTCTATGTGCACGGCCATGCGCGCGACTTCGACACCTGGGAGGAGATGGGCGCGCGCGGCTGGTCCCATGCCGATGTCGCCCCCTATTTCGAGCGGATGGAGACGAGCCATGGCGGCGAGGCCGGCGTGCGCGGCACCTCCGGCCCGCTGCATGTCACCCGCGGCACCAAATGGAACCCGCTCTATGCCGCCTTCGTCGAGGCCGGGCGCCAGGCCGGCTACGAGACGACGGCGGACTATAACGGCCTGAAGCAGGAAGGCTTCGGCGACATGGAGATGACCGTGTGGCGGGGCCGGCGCTGGTCCACCGCCAATGCCTATCTGCGCCCCGCCCTGAAGCGGCCCAACATCCACCTGTTCACCGGCGCCACCGTCACCCGCGTGCTGTTCGACGGGCAGCGCGCCACCGGCGTCGAGTTCCGGCGCGGCGGGCGCCTCGAGAGGGTAAGCGCCTCGGCCGAGGTGATCCTTGCCGCCTCCTCGATCAACTCGCCGAAGATCCTGATGCTCTCAGGGATCGGCAATGCGGCCGCGCTGCGCGCCCTCGGCCTGCCGGTGCTGGCCGACCGGCCGGGCGTCGGCGCCAACCTGCAGGACCATCTGGAGCTCTACATCCAGCAGGCCTGCATCCAGCCGATCACCCTTTACAAGCACTGGAACCTGATCTCGAAAGCGATGATCGGGGCGCAGTGGCTGTTCTTCGGCGCCGGGCTCGGCGCCTCCAACCATTTCGAGGCCTGCGCCTTCATCCGTTCGCGCGCCGGCATCGACTATCCCGACATCCAGTACCATTTCCTGCCCTTCGCCGTGCGCTACGACGGCAAGGCGGCGGCCGAAGGGCACGGCTTCCAGGCGCATGTCGGGCCGATGCGCTCGAAGTCGCGCGGCCGCGTGGCGCTGACCTCGCCGGACCCGATGGCCGCGCCCTCGATCCTGTTCAACTACATGTCCCACCCGGACGACTGGCAGGAGTTCCGCACCGCCATCCGCCTGACGCGGGAGATCTTCGGCCAGGAGGCCTTCGCCCCCTATCGCGGCCGCGAGATCCAGCCGGGCGAGGCCGTCCAGTCCGACGCCGAGCTCGACGACTTCATCCGCGAACACGCCGAAAGCGCCTATCACCCCTGCGGCACCTGCCGCATGGGCGCGGCCGACGATCCGCTCGCGGTGGTCGACCCGCAGGGCCGGGTGATCGGGGTGGAAGGCTTGCGCGTTGCCGACAGCTCGATCTTCCCGCAGATCACCAACGGCAATCTCAACGCCCCCTCGATCATGGTCGGGGAGAAGATCGCCGACCACGTCATGGGGCGCGAGCCGCTGCCGCGCTCCAACAAGCAGCCGTGGATCCATCCGAACTGGCGGACAGCGCAGCGCTGACGCTTTACACTGATCTTGCACCGTCATTCGTTCGTGTCCGCCAGGAGAGAGTTCATGCGTGCCCAGCCCCCCGCCTCGCATTTCATCAACGGCGCCTATCAGGAAGACCCGCATGGACGGCCGATCGAGGACCGCTATCCGGCGACCGGCGAGGTGATCGCCCGGCTGTGCGCGGCCGGCTCCGAGACGGTCAACGCCGCCGTTGCGGCGGCCCGCTCCGGCTTTCGCGTCTGGGCGGCGACGCCGGCGGCCGAGCGCGGGCGGGTGCTGCGGCGGGCGGCCGATCTCCTGCGCGCGCGCAACCGCGAGCTGTCCGAGCTGGAGACGCTGGACACCGGCAAGCCGCTGCAGGAAACCCTGGTGGCGGACGCCGCATCGGGCGCGGATTGCCTGGAATATTACGGCGGCCTTGCCGCGACGCTGACCGGCGAGCACATCGATCTCGGCGGCTCCTTCGCCTATACGCGGCGCGAGCCGCTCGGCGTCGTCGGCGCCATCGGCGCCTGGAACTATCCGATCCAGATCGCCTGCTGGAAGGCGGCGCCGGCGCTTGCCTGCGGCAATGCGGTCGTGTTCAAGCCGTCGGAGCTGACCCCGCTCAGCGCCTTGAAGCTGGCCGAAATCCTGAAAGAGGCCGGCCTGCCGGACGGGGTCTTCAACGTGGTGCAGGGCTATGGCGAGACCGGCGCGCACCTCGTCGAGCATCCCGATGTCGCCAAGGTCTCGCTGACCGGCTCCGTCCCCACCGGCACCAAGGTCGCCGAGATCGCCGCGCGCACGCTCAAGCACGTGACGCTGGAGCTCGGCGGCAAGTCGCCGCTGATCGTCTTCGACGACGCCCATCTCGACAATGCGGTGTCGGCGGCGATCAACGCCAATTTCTACTCCTCCGGCCAGGTCTGCTCGAACGGCACCCGCGTCTTCGTGCAGAAGGGGCTGAAGGAGGCGTTTCTCGCGCGGCTCGCCGAGCGCACGGCGCGGGCACGGTTCGGCGACCCGATGGACGAGAGCGTCGACACCGGCCCGCTGGTCTCGCAAGCCCAGCTCGACAAGGTGCTCGGCTATATTGAGGCCGGCCGGGCTGAGGGCGCGCGGCTTGTCTGCGGCGGCGGCCGCGCCACCGTACAAGGCTTTCCGGACGGGCTGTTCGTCGAGCCGACGGTCTTTGCCGATGTCGCCGACCACATGACGATCGCGCGCGAGGAGATCTTCGGCCCGGTGATGTGCGTGCTCGACTTCGACAGCGAGGAGGAAGCGGTGGCGCGCGCCAACGCGACCGAGTTCGGCCTTGCCGCCGGCGTCTTCACCCGCGACATTTCCCGCGCCCATAGGGTGATCGGCGCGCTGCATGCCGGCACCTGCTGGATCAACACCTACAACCTGACGCCGATCGCCATGCCCTTCGGCGGCTACAAGAAGTCCGGCATCGGCCGCGAGAACGGCCATGCCGCCATCGAGCACTACAGCCAGGTGAAGTCCGTCTACGTGGAACTCGGCGACGTCGCCAGCGCCTATTGAGGGCGAAACGCGAAGGCCCGCCTCGAGGGGCGGGCCTTGCAACGTCCTGTGGCGATGAGGGGGGCTTGCGCCCGCGGGTCTCAAGGCCGTAACGCCCGAAATATGCCTGATCAGGCATCGTTAGGGAAGCCTCACACGCTCCCCTGCCCGTCCGGGTCGGCCTTGGCCCAGGCCTCCGCATTGCGGCCGCTCGCCTCGCCGAGATGGGCGAGCCCGTGCCGGTCGAGGCAGGCGGACAGATGCGTCAGGATGCGCCCCACCAGCCCCGGCCCCTCGTAGACGAGGCCGGTATAGAGCTGCAGCAGAGTGGCGCCGGCCGTGATCTTGGTCCAGGCCGCCTCGCCGCTGTCGATGCCGCCGACGCCGACGATCGGCAGGCGCGGACCGACCCGCAGGCGCATGCGGGCGAGCGCGATGGTGGAGCGGCGAAACAGCGGCCGCCCCGACAATCCGCCCGCCTCGGCCGCGCCCTTGCGGTCGGCAAGGCCATTGCGCGCCAGCGTCGTGTTGGAGACGATCAGCCCGTCGATGCCGGCGGCCAGCACCTCGGCGGCGATGTCGTCGAGCCCGGCCTCGTCCATGTCCGGCGCGATCTTCAAGAGCACCGGCACCGAACGCCCGTGGACGCCCGCCATCTTCTCCCGCGCCTCCATCACCCGGCCGAGCAGTTCCTTCAGCGCCTCGCGCGCCTGCAGGTCGCGCAGGCCCGGCGTGTTCGGCGAGGAGATGTTGACCGCGAAATAGGAGGCAAGATCGGCGAAAGTCTCGATGCCGGCGACATAGTCGGCGATGCGGTCGGCCGCGTCCTTGTTGGCCCCGACATTGACCCCGACGATGCCGCCGCGATGGCGCCGCGCCGCAAGCCGGGCGCGCAGCGCCGCATGGCCCTCGTTGTTGAAGCCGAGCCGGTTGATCACGCCCCGGTCGGCGGGCAGACGAAAGACGCGCGGGCGCGGATTGCCGGCCTGGGCCAGCGGCGTCACCGTACCGGCCTCGGTGAAGCCGAAGCCGAGCGCCAGCAGCGCGTCGGGCACCTCGCCGTTCTTGTCGAAGCCGGCGGCCATGCCGAGCGGGTTGGGAAAGACGAGATCGGCGAGCCTCACCGCCAGCCGGCCGTCCTGCGGCGCCTTGCAGGCCGGCGTGAGGCCGCTCGCCAGCGCCTTCACGGTCAGCCCGTGCGCGGTTTCCGCATCGAGAGAAAACAGCGCCTTGCGGGCAAGCGCGTCGACGGCGGAGGAGAACATCACATCGCCTCCGGGAAGAGGTGGGCGCCATCGGCTCCCAGCGGCAACTCGCGCACCCAGCGCACCGCCGACATCTCCAGCTCGCCGTAGAGATGCGGGAACAGCGCCCCGCCGCGCGAGGGCTCCCATTTCAGGCCCTCGCCCAGCGCCTCGGCCTCCACCGCGACGAGGACAAGTCCCTGCTGTCCGGCGAAGTGCTTTGCCGCGGTCTCGCGCACCTGCTCGGCGGCGGAAAAGTGGATGAACCCGTCGGCCAGATCCACCGGCGCGCCGGAGAACCGCCCCTCGGCCTCGGCCTCTCGCCAGTCCTTGGCCGGAGAAATCTTGTAGATCAACGTCATGGGGCGGCCCGTTCCTGTGCGTGAAGAAGGCTTGCGCGCCGAATTACAGGCTGCGGGCCGCTCAGACAAGGCCGGCTCTGGGGGAAAGCGGCGGCGCATGCGCCGGGGCGGACTGGCACTCGACCGTCATTAGGAATATATACCCGTAACGGGGATAACCCGGACAGGAAGCGCGGGACGGGCGGCCGCGACCGCTCCCCGGCGTCCGGCCGCCCCGCGGCGGCCGCAGCAACAGGCCAACCGGCCAGGGCCGTTCCCTGGCAGGCGGCAGCGGAGCCAAACCATGCTTTCGCATGAGACCCTCTGGTCGGCCATCGATCTGCTTGCCCGGCGCAACGGGCTGACGCCGTCCGGCCTTGCCCGGCGCGCGGGTCTGGATCCGACCACCTTCAACCCGTCGAAGCGCACGGCCGCCGACGGCCGGCCGCGCTGGCCGTCGATGGAGTCGATCGCCAAGATCCTCGGCGCCACCCGCTCGGACCTCGCCGACTTCGTCGCGCTGGTCAACGGGCCGGACCCGGAGCGGGCGCCGGTCGGCATGGCCGATGGCGACCGCCTGCCGTTGCCGCGCGGCACGGCGCAGGCCGGGGTCCTTCCGGCGGTGAACGGCTTCTTCCACGACGGCGACATGCCGGCGATGCTGGAGGGCGAGCGGCAGAGCAGCCCGTCGGAGATCCCGTGCGAGGACTGCGCCATCCGCGTCACCGACGACGGCATGCTGCCGTTCTACCGGGAGGGCGACGTCATCGTCATCTCGCCGAAGCGGGCGATCCTGCGCGGCGACCGGGTGGCGCTGCGGCTCGTTTCGGGCGAACTGAGGGCGCGGATCTTCGACCGGCGCCTGCGCGGGCGCATCGAATTGTCGCCGCTCGACGCGGAGAGCGCGCCCGAGCGCCTTGCCGCCGACGAGGTGGTGTGGATGGCGCGGATCATCTGGGCGAGCCAGTAGCGGCGCCTCGGAAGGAACGGGCCAGGCAGGACAGGCATGGGACGCACCCTTATCATCGCAGTGCTGATCGCCGGCGCCCTCGCGCTCGCCGCCGACTACGGCAGCGGCGGCCTTGTGAGAGCCATGCTCGCCGGCGAGACAGCCGGCGGATCGGCGCCCGCACCGGCATCGGCACAGGCACCAGCACCACAGCAGGCGCAGACCGTCATCGCCCCGGCTTCGCCTTCCTCCCCCGACCCGGCGCCGTCCGCGCCGGTCCTGCCCGAGGCACCGGATCCCGCCTCGATCCGCAATGTGACGCCCTCCGACATCCTGCCGCCGCCACAGGTGTCCGGCCCGCTGAAGCGCGTCGCCCCGCAATTGCCGAAGCTGCCCGAGCGGGAGATCCCGAGCGAGATCACCTTTCACCAGCCCTTGGTGCTGGACGCCGGCAGCTTCCGCGCCAAGCACCTGACCATCCGCCTTGCCGGCATCGACGCGCCCGGCCCGGCGGAGACCTGTCCCTCGCGTCTCGGCGGCACCTGGCCCTGCGGCATGCGGGCGCGCACGGCGCTGCGCGCCCTGGTGCTGCGCCATGCCATCACCTGCGAGGACATGCAGGACACGCCGACCGGCGTCGTGCTGGCCCGCTGCCGCCGCCAGGGCACGGACCTGGCCGCCTGGATGGTGGCGCAGGGCTGGGCGCGCCCCGGCGAGGGCGCGAGCGAGGAGCTTCTCGCGGAGGCAGCGGCCGCGCGCGAAGCGCGCCGCGGCATCTGGCAGCTCGACGGCCCGGCGCTCTCCCCCGGTTCATCCCTCCCCGCCTTGCCCTTGCCTGGCGACCTGACGGACCCTTCACATTCGGCCGCACGGCAGCCCGGCGGCAACCCTGGCGGCCCCCAGGCCTTGCCGCTCGACCTGCCTCCCGTCGAGATCACCGATACGCCCTGGCATCCGGGCAACGCCCGGTGACGTCGCGTTCGGCATTTTCAACTTCAGAAATAAACTGAACATCGAAATTATATTTGAAGAGCAATATCTTCCGTTACTTGCAATCTCCGATAGCGGACATTGGCGCCTCTCCCCACCCTGCGCTGCATTTTGCAAGCAAATTCAATGCGATCAATTTCGGCGGCCATTAAGCTTAACAGGCGATTAACCACATTATCGATATAGTTTTCGCGGGTTTAACCCGACAGCTCATAAGGAGCCAAAGAATGTTATCACTGAAGTCCTATCGCATCACGCCGAAGATCCTTTCCGTCGTCATCTTGTTGAACATCGCGATGATCGCGGTCGGACTGGTCGGCATCTCCGCCCTTCGCGTTGTGGCAACCGATGCCGAATACGCCATGCAGGCCGCGAACCGGGCCGTCGCCTCGGCCCGCCTCAACCAGCTCATCCTGAGCATCAACCGCGCCGAACTGCTGGTCGCGACCGCGCCGCGCGAAGATCTCATCAAACCCACCAGCGACGCCTATCGGGAAGACGTCGCGCGGCTCGGCGGCTATCTCGACATGATCCGCTCCTCGGCGGTGCAAGAGGTACAGGCCCTCCTGCGGCAAGCCGAGCCGGCGGTCGCCAGGCTGGTCGCCTCGTCCGAAAAGACGATGGCGCTCGCCGGCCAGGTGCGCGGCACCGCGACGCCGGACCAGGCCCGGCAACTCGTCGAACTCGCCATGGAGAGCCGGGACAACACCGTTGCCGCGCGGACCATCGTCACCGAGCAGACGACGCTGCTGATCAGCCGCGCGACCGCTTTGGAAGCCGAGATCGTGGAGGTCTCGCAGTCCAAGGAGATCCTTCTTTACATCGTCATGGCCGGCGCGACGATCGTCGGGCTCGGCCTCGGCATCCTGATCGGTCAGACCGGCATCGCCAAGCCGATCCGCATGATCAACGAGACCCTCGCCGAGCTCGCGCGCGGCAATTACGACGTGAAGATCGTCGGCGAGGACAGGAAGGACGAGGTCGGCGACATCGCCAAGGCCGCCGAAGTGTTCCGCGCCAGCGGCCTGGAAGCGATCCAGATGCGGGAGGAACAGGAACAGGCCAAGGCGCTGGCCGCCGAGCGGCAGAAGGCGGCGCTCAACCAGATGGCGGACGACTTCGAGAACGCGGTCGGCGAGATCGTCAACATCGTCTCGTCGGCGGCGACCGAGCTGCAGGCCGCGGCCGGCACGCTGACCGCCTCCGCCGAGGAGACCAGCTCCCAGTCGGCCTCCGTCGCCGCGGCGGCCGAGCAGGCGGCGATGAACGTGCAGACCGTCGCCTCGGCGGTCGAGGAACTGGCCAGCTCCGCCGGCGAGATCGGCCGCCAGGCCGACCAGTCACGGGAGGTCGCCAGCCGCGCCGTCAGCGAGGCGACGCGCACCGCCGACCGCATGAGCGAGCTGCGCAGCAATGCCGACCAGATCGGCGCCATCATCAGCCTGATCGACGAGATCGCCGAGAAGACCAACCTCTTGGCCCTCAACGCCACCATCGAGGCGGCGCGCGCCGGCGAGGCCGGCCGCGGCTTTGCCGTCGTCGCCAACGAGGTCAAGGGCCTGGCCGAGCAGACGGCACGGGCCACCGCCGAGATCTCGACGCAGATCAAGTCGATGCAGAACTCGACGCTGGAGGCCAACGAGGCGATCTCCGGCATCGGCCGCACCATCGAGGACATGAGCAAGATCTCCGCCGCGATCTTCACCGCCGTCGGCGAGCAGGGCAACACCACCACCGAGGTCGCCCGCAATGTCCAGCAGGCCTCGCAGGGAGCGGGCGAGGTGACGTCGAACATCGTCGGGGTCACCCAGGCGGCGCAGGAGGCAAGCTCCGCCTCCTCGCAGGTTCTGGCCTCGGCGAGCGAACTCGCCCAGCAGTCGGAACTGCTGCGCGGCCGGGTGGCAGACTTCCTGCGCACCGTACGCGCCGCCTGACGCGCCGGACCAGCCCAACCTCCATTGCCGCGGGCGGCCCCAACTGCGACAAAGACGGGCCGCCCTCGGGCGGCCCGTTCCGCGTAAGGAGCGTTGACGCGGCCTGCCGCGTGGACTATCAGGATCGACGAATTCCGTGGTGATTTGAGCCGGCCGGCTTGCAGCCACGTTAAACAAGTCGCTAAACAGGCCGGGTTGCAAAGACCCCGGCCCATTCACGGCCGGGGTTTTTGCATTTGGAGAACGGCATGACGACGAACAGGCACGGCTGGCACCCCGAGACGACCCTGGTGCATAGCGGAACGACACGCTCCCCCTATGGCGAGACGTCCGAGGCGATGTACCTGACCCAGGGCTTCGTCTACGCCACGGCCGAGGCGGCCGAGGCGCGGTTCAACGGTGACGATCCCGGCTTCGTCTATTCGCGCTATGCCAACCCGACCGTGGCGATGTTCGAGAACCGCATCGCCGCGCTGGAGGGCGCGGAAGCGGCGCGCGCCACGGCGAGCGGCATGGCCGCCGTCAACCTGGCGCTGATGGCCTGCTGCAAGGCCGGCGACCATGTGGTCGCGGCCAAGGCGCTGTTCGGCTCCTGCCGCTATATCGTCGAGACCCTGCTGCCGCGCTTCGGCGTGTCGGCGACGCTGGTCGACGGCACCGACCTCGACGCCTGGCGCGCGGCCATCCGCCCGCAGACGGTCGCCTGCTTCCTGGAAAGCCCGACCAATCCGACGCTGGAGGTGATCGACATCGCCGCCGTCGCCGAGATGGCCCATGCGGTCGGCGCCAAGCTGATCGTCGACAATGTCTTCGCCACACCGATCTGGCAATCGCCGCTGGCGCTCGGCGCCGACATCGTCGTCTATTCGGCCACCAAGCATATCGACGGCCAGGGCCGGTGCCTCGGCGGCGTGGTGCTGGGCTCCGAGGAGTGGATCGCCGACGAGGTGATGCCCTTCATGAAGCATACCGGCCCGTCGATGAGCCCGTTCAACGCCTGGGTGATGCTGAAGGGGCTGGAGACGCTGGCCCTGCGCGTCGAGCGCCAGACCCGCACCGCCTCGCGGCTCGCCGACCTGCTGGCGACGCATCCGGCGGTGGCGCGGCTGATCTATCCCGGCCGCGCCGACCACCCGCAGGCCGAGGTGGTGCGCCGCCAGATGAAGGCCGGCTCGACCATGCTGGCGATCGAGCTGAAGGGCGGCAAGGCCGCCGCCTTCCGCGCCTCCAACGCGCTCAGGATCGTCAAGATGTCCAACAATCTCGGCGATGCCCGGAGCCTCATCACCCATCCGGCGACGACGACGCACCAGTCGGTCGCGGAGGAGGCGCGCCTTGAACTGGGCATCACCGAGGGGCTGCTGCGCCTCTCCGTCGGCCTGGAGCACGAGGACGATCTCGCCGCCGACCTCGTCACCGCGCTGGATGTGGCCCAGAACGCCTGACGGACGTTTAAAGCAGCCGCGATACCATGACGAGACGCGCGGTCGCCGAGACCGCGCAGACCGCTGCGAAACCCCAGGCGATCGGCGCGAAGGCGGCCGGAAACAGGCAGAAGGCGAGGAAGACGGCGATCGTCTCCGCGCCTTCCGCGAGCCCGCCGAGATAGTAGAGCGACTTCGCCCCTTGCGCGCTGGTCGCCAGCCCCCGCTTTTCCGCCATGATCGCGAAGCCGAGAAAACTCGCCCCGTTCATGTAGAAACTGAGCAGCAGCGCGCAGGCGGCGAGCGCGTTGGCGGCGGGGTCTGCCAGCGCGAAGGCGAAGGGGATCGCCCCGTAGAAGAAGAAATCCAGCACGATGTCGAGATAACCGCCGCGATCCGTGCGGGCACTGGCGCGGGCGACCGCGCCGTCGAGCCCGTCCGCCAGCCGGTTGGCGAGGATCAGCAGCGCGGCGAGCAGCGGGGCGCCCGCCCAGATCGCCAGCGCCGCGCCCATGCCGCAGGCAAAGCCGGCGAGCGTTACCGCGTCGGCCTCGACCCCGGCGGCGGCGAGGCGCCGGCCGGCGGCGTTGAGCGGCGGGTCGATCAGCGGCCGCAGGCGGGCGTCGAACATGGAACGGATCCTTCGGCGGGCGGGAGAGCCTTGATCCAAGGCAATGCCGTGGACGGGCACCGCGCGCAAGCGGCACGGCGGTAAATTCGGCGTCACGGATCGGCGATCCAGCCTCTCGCAAAGGGCTGGAAATACGGGCGAACCGGATTAGATTGCGAAAAGCATCGGCAGGAGCCGGCATGCTGCCGGACGCGCCGCAACGAGAGACACGGCGGAAGGACAGGCATGTACCGGGCGGTGACGCGCGATATCCAGGTGACGGTCGAGCCGCACTACCTTGTCGAGGAGTCCAGCCCCGACGAAGGCCGCTTCGTCTGGGCCTATTCGGTCGACATCGTCAATCTCGGCCTCGACACGGTGCGCCTGCGCGCCCGCCACTGGCGCATCGTCGACGCGCTCGGCCGGCTGGAGGAGGTGCGCGGTCTCGGCGTCGTCGGCGAGCAGCCGGTGCTCGCCCCTGGCGAACGCTTCGAATACACCTCCGGCTGCCCCTTGCGCACCAGTTCCGGCACGATGGAGGGCAGCTACCAGATGGAGACCGTCGACGGCGAGCGCTTCGACGTCGCCATCCCGGCATTCTCGCTCGACATCCCGGGCGCCGCGCGCACCGTCAACTGAGATCGCCCCGATCCGTGCCACCGATGCGGCGCCGTCGCTCGCGCTGGCTGTTTACTTTCCCCCCTCGCAATTCAGGCCGCAGAGATCGGGGGCCAATCCCTGGCGACGACGGACGCTTTCCTTGGGGGCTGGCAAAACCTGCAAGCCGTAAACGTGACCCTTGGAAAAAATCGCTAGGGAAGTTTGGGCGAACATGCGAATCATAATCTATATGTTAAATTGAAATTACAGTTCTGTTGGGAAGTTTGGTCGGAGGATCGGGGAATCGGGCGGAACGAGTGGCTCGGTAGAGGGGAACCCGCATGCGCAAGACGGTGAAACAGGCCGGCACGGTGGCGCTGCACCCGTTGCAGGCGCGTCAGCTCGCCTTCGAGACGTGTTTCAATACCTCGCCGATCCGCATCCTGTTCTGCGACCGCGACATGATCGTCCGCGACGTCAATGCCGCCTTCCTCGAAACGGAGGGCTTCACCCGCGGCGAGGTGGTGGGCAAGACCCTGATCGAACTGGTCGGGCCGGCCGTGTTCGAGCGCGACCGGCCGCAGATCGAGGCGGCGCTGGCCGGCGAGGCACAGTCGGTGGTCAGTTGGGGCCTGCGTCGCGCCACCCGCGGCCGGCTGCTGCGCATCCACCACGAGCCGGTTCGCGACGCGGCCGGCGCGGTGATCGGCTTCCTCTCGATGCTGGAGGACACCACCGACCTGCACCAGTTGCGCCAGCGCGTGTCGATGCAGGACGAGGTGATCAACCAGACCTCCGATGCGCTCGCCGTGGTCGATGCCGACTACCGCTATCTGTGGGCCAACCCGTCCTACGCCCGGCTGTGGAACCGCCTGACCGAGGAGGTCGTCGGCCGGACGGTGGCCGAGGTGATCGGCCACGAGGCCTTTCACGAGCGGGTCCTGCCGCATCTCATAGGCTGTTTCGAGGGACGGGTCGCGCGATACACGTTCACGTGCGAGCGCGAGGGCAAAGCGGAGACGCATGTCTCGGTGCGGCTGGAGCCGCTGCGGGGCGAGAATTGCGAGATCGTCGGCGTGGTCGTCAACGCCCGCGACGTCACCGAGGAGGCGCAGTTGAACCAGCGCCTGCGCCGGCAGGCCTTGCGGGACACGCTGACGGACCTTGCCAACCGGCATGCGCTCGAGCTTGAGATCGGCAGCCGCATCGAGGCCTGCGGCGCCTGCAACGCTCTGTGCCAGGGCTGCAACACTGCCCTGCTGCTGGTCGATCTCGACGATTTCAAGGTCGTCAACGATCTTGCCGGCCATGCGGCGGGCGATGCGCTGCTCAAGCAGATCGCGAGCCTGCTGCGCAGCATGGATCCGGATGCTTTCGTCGCTCGCCTGGGCGGCGACGAGTTCGCCGTCGTGACCGGCATGGTGACCGAGACCGACGCCACCCGTCTCGGGGAACGGATCGTCCACTCGATCGAGGCGCTCGGCTTCGTGTGGCAGGGCGAGTGTTTTTCCGTCGGTGCCAGCGTCGGCGTCGCCCTGCTCGACCAGCAGGCCTTCGCCGCCTCGGCGCCCTCGGTGCAGGACGTCATCAACTGGGCCGACCGGGCCTGTTTCGTCGCCAAGGAAAAGGGCGGCGCGCGCGTGTCGGTGTTCCATCCCGACGACGACGAGATGAAGGCCCGCTTCCGGGAAATCGGCAATCTGCAACTGGTGCAGGCCGCGCTGCAGAGCGGGCGCTTCGAACTGTTCCTGATGCCGGTGGCGCCGATCGACGGCACCAGCGCGCCCTGGCACGAGGTGCTGCTGCGGGTGCTGAGCGAGGATGGCCGGCCGCTGCCGCCGGCCGTCTTTATCGCCGCCGCCGAGCGCCACGGGCTGATGAGCCGGGTCGACCGCTGGGTGGTGGAGACCGTGCTGAAGCGGCTGGCGGGCCTGCCCGACGACGTTCACCTGTCGATCAACCTGTCGGGCCAGTCGGTCGGCGATCCGATCTTCCGCGACTTCCTGCTGGCGGCGCTGGACGCGGCGGCGATCGCGCCGGGCCGGCTCGCCTTCGAGATCACCGAGACCTCCGCCGTGCGGTCGATGGAGACCGCGCTGGAGCTGATCGCCGGGCTGAAGGCACGCGGCCTCGAGGTGGTGCTCGACGATTTCGGCTCCGGCCTGTCGTCGTTCGGCTATCTGCGCCGCTTCGATGTCGACATGCTGAAGATCGACGGCAACATCATCGGCAATATCGGCCATGACGTGGTGCAGCAGACCATCGTCGCCGGCATCGTCGCGGTGGCCGAGGCGATGCATGTGAAGGTGGTCGCCGAATATGTCGAGGATCTCGAGACCCTGGAGATCCTGAGGGACCTCGGCGTCAGCCTGGTGCAGGGATACTATATCGGCAAGCCGGTGCCCTGGTCGCAGGTTTATGGCGACCGCGACCTGCTGCCCGCCTGACCTGCTGCCCGCCTGACCCTGCGGCCGGAGCGCCTCCCCGGCCGCCGCCCTCCCGCGCTGGCCGTCTCAGGCGGTGCGGAAGCGGGCCTGGGCGCCGCGCTCGATCGCCGCAACCGTCAGCTTGTCGAGGCCGAGCGCGTCGCGCAGCAACTGCAGCACCCGCAGTTCCTCCTGCGCCACCGACACGTCGGCGACGGCGATCTCCACGCCCAGCGCATAGGCGGTGTCGCGGTAGCTCGCCGGCACGCTCGCGGCGATCACCGCGAAGGTGTCGGCCATGCCGTTCTCGGCCTGCAGCCGCTCGCCGCAATCCTGCGCCACGGCGACGATGCGCTCCTGATCGAAGCTGGCGAAGACCGGCAGCGTCTTGATGAGCTCGCCGATCGAGTGCAGTTCCTTGTCGGTCATGCTGCTGTCGGAGGCCGACACCATCACCATCACATAGATCAGGGCTTCCTGGAGGCTGACACGTTCGCTCATCGGATCTGCGGACCTTTCTTGACCTTGCCGTTGGCGGTTGCCGTTTCCCCTAATGCCCTGACCGGGCGAGCGCAAGCAGCGCTTGCGCCGGCTTTGGTGGCTGCGGCGATTTTTTGCAATGCGAAGGTTCCGTTCCGTCCGGAAACGCACTAGTCTCGCGCGCCGCCAGACCGGTATGCCAGACCGGCATCCCTTGCCATTCCACACAAAGACAACGGTCCGCACATGACCACAGCTTCGCTGCCCGAACTCGATCTGTCCCCCGCCGTCGTCGAGGCCGCCCGGACCTCGAAGGCTTGGCCGTTCGAGGAGGCGCGCAAGCTGCTGAAACGCGTGGAAAAGGCGAAGATCGACCGCCCGGTGCTGTTCGAGACCGGCTACGGCCCCTCGGGCCTGCCGCATATCGGCACCTTCGGCGAGGTCGCCCGCACCACCATGGTGCGTACCGCCTTCCGCCTGCTGAGCGAGGACCGCATCCCGACCCGGCTGCTGTGCTTCTCCGACGACATGGACGGCATGCGCAAGATCCCGGAAAACGTGCCGGATCGCGCCGCGCTGGAGCCCTATCTGCACATGCCGCTGACCGCGGTGCCGAACCCGTTCGGCGGCGATTACGACAGTTTCGGCGCCCATAACAACGCCATGCTGCGCCGCTTCCTCGACCATTTCGGCTTCAACTACGAGTTCGCCAGCGCCACCGACTACTACAAGTCCGGCCGCTTCGACGCGATCCTCATCAAGGCCGCCGAGAAGTACCAGGAGATCATGGACGTGATGCTGCCGACGCTCGGCGAGGAGCGGCAGGCGACCTATTCGCCCTTCCTGCCGATCTCGCCGCTCTCGGGCCGCGTGCTCTACGTGCCGATGAAGGCGGTCGACGCCAGGGCCGGCACCATCACCTTCGAGGACGAGGACGGCACCGACGTGACGCTCCCCGTCACCGGCGGCAATGTCAAGCTGCAGTGGAAGCCGGATTTCGGCGCCCGCTGGGCGGCGCTCGACGTCGATTTCGAGATGTTCGGCAAGGACCACCTGACCAACCAGCCGATCTACGACCGGATCTGCGAGGTGCTGGGCGGCACCCCGCCGGAGCATTTCGTCTATGAACTGTTCCTCGACGAGGTGGGGCAGAAGATCTCCAAGTCGAAGGGCAACGGCCTGACCATCGACGAGTGGCTGACCTATGCCTCGCCGGAGAGCCTGGCGCTCTACATGTTCACCAAGCCGAAGACCGCCAAGAAGCTCTATTTCGACATCATCCCCAAGGCGGTCGACGAGTATTTCGCCTTCGCCGAGAAATATCCGTCGATGCCGGTGGAGCAGCAGCTCGCCAATCCGGCCTGGCATATCCATTCCGGCCATCCGCCGAAGGTGGACGTGCCGATCTCCTTCACCATGCTGCTCAACCTCGTCTCCGCCTCCAACGCGCAGACCAAGGACGTGCTGTGGGCGCTGATCCTGCGCCACGTGCCGGGGGTGACGCCGCAAAGCCACCCGAAGCTCGACGAACTCGTCGGCTACGCGATCCGCTATTTCGAGGATTTCGTGAAGCCGGCCAAGGTGTTCCATGCGCCGGACGAGGTCGAGCTGGCGGCCCTCAAGGCGCTGGACGACAAGCTCGCCAGCCTGCCCGAGGATGCGGACGGATCGGCGATCCAGGACGCAGTGCTGGATGTCGCCCGCGCCATCGAACGCTACCAGGACCCGGGCAAGAAGAGCCCGGACGGCGGGCCGGGCGTCTCGGTCGCCTGGTTCTCGGCGCTGTACAAGCTGCTGCTCGGCCAGGAGAAGGGCCCGCGCTTCGGGTCTTTCGTCGCGCTCTACGGCATCCCCGAGACCCGGGAGCTGATCGCCAAGGCGATCTCCGGCGAGCTCGTCTCGTCCGGCGACTGAGGGGACTGAAACTGACGGTGCTGAAACGGCCTGTCGGCCCGGCCTATCGCCGCCGCAGCCGCCAGGCCGCCACCGCCTGCCCCGGCAGCGTCAGCGCCGAGCGGACATAGCGCGGAACCAGCCGGGCCGGGTTGGACAGCATCCGCCAGAGCCATTCCAGCGCGGCGGCCCGCATCCAGGCCGGGGCGCGGCGCTGGGTGCCGGCGAGAAAATCCAGCCCCGCGCCGATCGAGGCGAAGCCGACCTGCGGCAGGCGCCCGTAGGCGCGGGCGGCGAAAATCTCCTGTTTCGGCGCGCCCAGCGCCAGAAAGCACAGCCGCGCGCCCGACCGCCCCAGCTCGTCGATCAGCGCATCGGCGCCGGCGCCGTCGGGATCGAAGCCCATCGGCGGGGCGAGCCGCGCGACGATGGCGAGCCTTGGTACCCGCGCCGTCAGCGCCTCGGCCGCGGCATCGAGCGCCGCCGGCGTCGCGCCCAGCAGCGCCACCCCCACCCCGGCCTGCGCCGCCGCCTCGGCCATCGGCACCACCATGTCCGAGCCGGGCACCAGGCGCACCGGCCGCCCGGCCAGACGCGACAGCCAGACCACCGGATTGCCGTCGGCGACGACCAGATCCTGCGCGGCATAGGCGGCGCGGAAGGCCTCGTCGCGGCGCAGCTTGGCGAGATGGTCCAGATTGATCGTCGCCAGCGCGAAGCCCTCGCCGCGCCGCAGCCGGGCGGACACCTCCTCCAGCAGGGCGGCGGCATCGGCATGGGTGATGGCGATGCGGTAGGGCGGGAAGCTGAATTCCAATCGAGGACCTTTCGGGCGGATCGGCTCGGATGGCGGGCGGGCGGTCTGCGGTGCAGCTCACCTATGCCACGGCCGGCGTGTCCGGGCCAGAATTTTGATCCTCGAGCAGTGTCGCAAACGGCCCTGCGCGCGCCCGGAAGGAGCGCGCGCAGGGCCGATGTTTCAGCCGGGGGAAGCCGGACCTTAGGTGCGCAGCACCCGGTAGATCGCCGGGATCACCAGCACGGTGAGCAGCGTCGAGGAGGCGAGGCCGAACAGCAGCGAGATCGCCAGGCCCTGGAAGATCGGGTCGGTCAGGATCACCGCCGCGCCGATCATCGCCGCCAGCGCGGTCAGCAGGATCGGCTTGAAGCGGATCGCCCCGGCCTCCAGCAGCACCTCGATCAAGGGCTGGTCGGGCCTGTGCGCATGGCGGATGAAGTCGACCAGGAGGATCGAGTTGCGCACGATGATGCCGGCAAGCGCGATGAAGCCGATCATCGAGGTCGCCGAGAACGGCGCGCCGAACAGCCAGTGGCCGCCGATGATGCCGATGAAGGTCAGCGGCACCGGGGTCAGGATCACCAGGGGCAGGCGGAACGAGCCGAACTGCGCCACGACGAGGATATAGATGCCGAGCAGCGCCACGATGAAGGCCGCGCCCATGTCGCGGAAGGTCACCCAGGTCACCTCCCACTCGCCGTCCCAGAGCAGCGTCACCGTGCTCTCGTCCTCCGGCTGGCCGTTGAGACGGATGACGGGCTTTGGCAGGTCGCCCCAGTCCATCGCGTCGAGCGCGTCGCGCACCGCCAGCATGCCGTAGAGCGGCGCCTCGAAATCGCCGGCGAGCTCCGCCGTCACCATGTCGGCGAAGCGGCCGTTGTGGCGGAAGATGAGATGCGAGGAGACCTCCTCGCGCACCTTCACCACATCGCCGAGTTCGACGACGCTGGTGCTGCCGGGCAGCACGTCGGCCGGGATCGGGGTCGCCAGGAACCGCTCGTCCAGCACCTTGTCGCCGCGCGCCCGCCGAAGGCGGATCGGGATCGGCGCCCGCCCCTCGCCGCGATGCGAATAGCCGAGCGTGCGCCCGCCGCCGAGGATCGCCAGCGTGTCGAAGACATCGCTTTCCTGCACCCGGAAGAAGTCGAGTTCGTCGGTGGAGACGGTCACCCGCTTGCGCGGCGCCGGCACGCCATAGCTGTCGTCGATATCGACGATGAAGGGAACCGAGGCGAAGGCCTCGCGCACCTTCTCCGCCACCGCCCGGCGCGTCTGCGCGTCCGGCCCGTAGACCTCGGCGAGCAGCGTCGCCAGCACCGGCGGGCCGGGAGGCGGCTCCACCACCTTCAGCACCGTGCCGGCCGGCACGTCGAGCGCGGCGAGCTTCTGGCGCAGGTCGAGCGCCACCGCATGGCTCGCCCGCTCGCGCTCGCCCTTGGGCGCCAGCACCAGCGCGACATCGCCGAGCTGCGGCTCCTGGCGCAGATAGGAGTGGCGCACCAGCCCGTTGAAGTCGAAGGGCGCGGCGGTGCCGGCATGGGTCGTCGCCGAGATCACGTCCGGCAGCGCCATCGCCACGCGCGCCGCCGCCTGCGCCACCGCATCGGTCTGTTCCACCGTGCTGCCCTCCGGCAGATCGATGGTGACGGAGAGTTCCGACTTGTTGTCGAAGGGCAGCAGCTTGACCGTCACGTCCTTGGTGGCGAACAGCACCATCGAGCCAAGCGTCGCCACGCCGACCAGCAGCAGGAAGATCCAGCTCCGCGCCTTGGAGGCGAGCACCGGGCGGGCGACCGCCAGATAGGCACGGCCCAGCCGGCCGCCCGAACTGACATCGTGGCCCGTGCCGTGTCCCCCATGCACCGGCGCCTTGCCGGCGGCTTTCAGCATCAGCCAGGGCGTCACCGTCACCGCGACGAAGAAGGAGAAGATCATCGCCGCCGAGGCATTGGCCGGGATCGGGCTCATATAGGGCCCCATCATGCCGGAGACGAAGAGCATCGGCAGCAGGGCGGTGACGACGGTCAGCGTCGCGACGATGGTCGGATTGCCGACCTCGGCCACCGCCTCGATGGCGGCAACGCGGCGGTCGCGCCCATCGCCCATCACCCAGTGGCGGGCGATGTTCTCGATCACCACGATGGCGTCGTCGACCAGGATGCCGATGGAGAAGATCAGCGCGAACAGCGACACCCGGTTCAGCGTGTAGCCCATCACCCAGGCGGCGAACAGCGTCAGCAGGATCGTCACCGGGATCACCACGGCGACCACCAGCGCCTCGCGCCGGCCGATCGCCGCCATCACCAGCGCGATGATCGAGAGCGTCGCCAGCCCCAGGTGGAACAGCAGTTCGTTGGCCTTCTCGTTGGCCGTCTCGCCATAGTCGCGGGTCACGGTGACGGTCATGCTGGCCGGCACCAGCGTTCCCTTCAGCGCCTCGACGCGGGTGAGCACCGCCTCGGCGACGGTGACCGCATTGGCCCCGGCCCGCTTGGCGACCGCCAGCGTCACCGCCGGCAGGCGGCTGCCCTCCCCCTCGCGCGCATACATTGCGGTGATCGCGTCGCTTTCGGAGAGGATGGCGATATCGGCGACATCGCGCACATAGACCGGCCGGCCGTCGCGGGTGGTCAGCACCAGATTGCCGATCTCCTCCGGGCTCGACAGCGTCTCGCCGGCGACCACGCTGACCTCGCGGGCCGCGCCGTCCTGCAGCGCGCGCACCCGCCCGCTCGGGAAGGCGCGGTTGGCGCCGCCGACCTTGCCGGCGAGCTGCTGCAGCGTCACGCCGTTCAGCGCCAGCCGTTCCGGATCGGGGTTGATGCGGATTTCCTCGCCGACCGCGCCGACCAGATAGGTCAGGCCGACATTGTCCACCTTCGACACCTCGACCTGCAACTCGCGGGCGATGCGGGTCAGCGCCGCCGGGGTGATCGCGTCTTCCGTCCCTTGCGCCGGGGTCAGCGTCAGCGAAACGATGGCGACATCGTCGATGCCGCGCCCGACCACCAGCGGCTCGGGAATGCCGACCGGGATGCGGTCCATGTTGGCGCGGATCTTGTCGTGCACGCGCAGCACCGCCGCATCCGACGAGGTGCCGACGAGGAAGCGCGCGGTCACCAGCACGCCGTCGTCGCGGGTCTGCGAATAGACGTGCTCGACCCCGTCGATGCCCTTGACGATGGTCTCCAGCGGCTCGGTGACGAGCTTCACCGCGTCCATCGCCATCAGGCCGCTGGCGTCGACATGGATGTCGACCATCGGCACGGAGATCTGCGGCTCCTCCTCGCGCGGCAGGGTGACGAGGGCGATCAGCCCGAGCGCCAGCGAGGCAAGCAGGAACAGCGGCGTCAGGGGCGAGACAATGAAGGCGCGGGTCAGCCCGCCGGCAATGCCGAGCCCCCCGCTGGGTGGCGTGGTCATGGGAGAAGCACCTCGTCGCCGGGCGCGAGCCCTGAGAGGATTTCGGTAAAGGCGTCGCCGTCGAGACGGACGGTGCCGCCCGTCAGCACGGTGCGCTCGACCGGCCCGTCCGGCCCGGCAAGCCGCACGAAGTCGAGGCCGGCGCGGGTGGTAACCGTGGCGGCGGGCAGCAGGACCGCCTGCCGCTCGCCGACCGGCACGCGCACCAGCACGCGGGCGTTGATGAAGTCGGTGTCGAGCCGCTCGACCTCGACATCGGCGATCACCCGGCCCGCCTGGATTGTCGGATAGACCTTGGCGAGGCGGCCGGTGAAGGCGGCGCCATTGGCGCCGATCTCGATGGCGAGCCCATCCTTGAGGCTGGCCGCATGGCGCTCGGGGATGGCGAGGCGCAGGAAGGTGCCGCCGCTGCCGAGCATCGCCACCGTTTCGCCGGCCATGATCACCGCGCCGCGCGTCACCGGAACGGTGAGCACGCGCCCGTCGGCCGGGGCCAGCACCTCACCCTCCTCGCCCTGGCGCACGGCGACGGAGCGCTCGGCGCGGGCGGCGGAGATCTGGTTGCGGATGACCTCGGCGGAGGTGGCGAGCTGCTCCAGCCGCTGGCGGGTGACGACGCCGCGCTCGACCAGGGTCTGGGCGCGGGCGAGTTCCGCCTCGGCGTTTTCGAGCTGGCTCTGCAGGGCGCGCAGCCGCGCGTCGATCGCCGCCACCTGGAAGGCGATCTTCTCGTCGGTCACGACGGCGATGCGCTCGCCGGCCCGCACGCTGTCGCCCTCTTCCACCGCCAGTTCGGCGATGGTGCCGCCGATGCGGGCGCGCGCCGGCACCTGGTCGCGGGCCTCCACCGTGCCGAACACGGCCTTCCACTCGGTCACGGCGCGTGTTTCCACGGTCATGGTTTCCGCCGCCAGCACCGGTCCCGCGAACGCGGCGACCGATGCTGCCAGCACTGCGGCACGCAGCATCATCCCGGTCTCCGTCAGAACGCCGTTCCCGGCGCGATGCCGAGACGGCGGAAGATCATCGCCGCCGGGCAGAAGCCGGTGAAGGCGGCCTGCAGCATGTTGACACCGATGAACACGGTGAACCAGACGAAGAGCGGCGACACGGTCAGCGTCAGCACCACGGACAGCAGCGTCATGACGCCGGCAAAGGCAAGAACGGCACGGTCGAGAGTCATCGGAACAGCCTCCAGATAGCGGTATGTGTTCAAATATTAGTATCTTCTAAAATTGCGTCAATACGGGCCATTGCGGAGGTGAAGCGATTTCGGCACCGAGGGGCCAAATGTCGCACCCTGCGGGGGACTTGCGTCAAAACCCGTTGGCCAAGCCGGGCCGGCTTTGTTAATCACGGCAGTCAGGCAAGCGAGGGGAGCCACATGACCGCAGCCGACCACGGCATTCTGCCGGCGCAGGCCGTCGCCGAGATGTTCGCGCGCGGCGAGATCGGTGCGCCGCGCCGTCCGGACGACGACCAGATCCAGCCGGCGAGCCTCGATCTGCGGCTCGGGCCGCTCGCCTATCGGGTGCGCGCCAGCTTCCTGCCGGGCGCCGGCGCGAAGGTGATGGAAAAGCTCGAGCGGCTGAAGCTGCATGCCTTCGACCTGACGCGCGGCGCGGTGCTGGAGACCGGCTGCGTCTATATCGTGCCGCTGATGGAGGCGCTGGCGCTGCCGCAGGACGTCTCGGCCACCACCAATCCGAAGAGTTCGACCGGCCGCCTCGACGTGTTCACCCGGGTGATCACCGACGAGGGCCGCGCCTTCGACACGGTGCCGGCCGGCTATCGCGGCCCGCTCTATGCGGAGATCAGCCCGCGCACCTTCCCGGTGCTGGTGCGCGAGGGCTCGCGCCTGTCGCAGATCCGCTTCCGCCGCGGCCAGCCGGTGCTGGACGATACCGCCCTCTCCCTGGTCCATGCCCGCCACGGTCTCGTCTCGGGCGGCGAGGCGACCATCGGCGGCGGCGTGCACCTGACCATCGATCTGGAGGGCGCGGGCGACGGCAGCCTGATCGGCTATCGCGGCAAGCGTCATACCGGCGTCATCGACATGGACCTGCGTGCCGGGCAGGACCCGCTCGACTTCTGGGAGCCGATCGTCAATCGCGGCGGCCGCGACCTGATCCTCGATCCCAACGAGTTCTACATTCTCGTCTCGCGCGAGGCGGTGCATGTGCCGCCGCTCTTCGCCGCCGAGATGGTGCCCTTCGACCCGCTGGTCGGCGAGTTCCGCGTCCATTACGCGGGCTTCTTCGACCCCGGCTTCGGCCATTCGGAGATCGGCGGCGGCGGCTCGCGCGCCGTGCTGGAGGTGCGCTCGCACGAGGTGCCCTTCATCGTCGAGCACGGCCAGACGGTCGGCCGGCTGGTCTATGAGCACATGCTCGCCCGCCCGGCGACGCTCTATGGCGAGGGCATCGGCTCCAACTACCAGGGCCAGGGCCTCAAGCTGTCGAAGCATTTTCGCTGAAGCGGACGGGAGCGCCCTCGCCGGGTGCGAGGTGCTGCCCCTCTCCCTGGCGTCATTCCGGGCAAGGCGAAGCCGCGACCCGGAACCGGGGAGGCAGGGTGGATGCGGGTTCGTTTCGGAGCGTGCCTCATACGCCCTCGGCTCGCCGGTCCCGGCTCGGCGCTGCGCGCCGTCCGGGAGGACGCGGGGAGAGGGCTGCGCGCGACAGGGCGCGCAAAATGAGGATGCTGCGGCCGGGACGCCGCGGAAGGGACCCGCGCGCCCAACACCGCTCTGGGAACGAATGGCCCCCGGCTCTCCGGCTTCGCCTGCGGCCGGGGTGACCTCGGTAGGTGGGTGGACAGCGGCCGGATGATCACCGAAGGGCGGAGGCACGGCCGTGCCCCTCTCTCGGACGTCATCCCGGCCGCGCCCGTCTCTCGGACGTCATCCCGGCCGCGCCCCTCTCTCGGACGTCATCCCGGCCGCGCGCAGCGCAGAGCCGGGATCCATTGGCACCCTCGGCAGAGGTTTGTCGCACAGACCTCTCCTTGGCGTCTTCCCGGACGAGGCCGAAGGCCGATGATCCGGAACCGGGGAGCCGGAAGCGGTGGTGGAGTCCGGCGGGAGCGCGCCCATGGGCCCCCGGCTCGCCGATCCCGGCAAACGCCCCCCCCGGCAAACGCCCCCCCCCGGCACTCGCCGTGCTAGCATCCCGCGCGAGGAGTGCCGGTGATTCTGGCGCGTCCGACAGCGGGCGGGGAGACTGACGCAACGTGACGGGAGAACGGGACCAGGCCCCCGACGGGCTGTCGGCGCGCGCGGCGCGGCGGCGCGACTGGGCGCGGCCGCTGCGCTTTCACCTCAGCACGGTGATCGTCGCCCTGCTGCTCGGCATCTCGCTGCCGCTCACCTGGCTTGCCCATGACCAGGGCACACGGCTCGCCACCTCGGCGGCGAGCGAGCGCATGAGCCTGCTCGGCCAGCGCGTCGCCGCCCAGTACGAGGCGGTGTTCAGGGACGGGCGCACGGCGGTGATGCTCGCCGCCGCCGCCGACACGCTGCTGGAGGACCCCACCGGCGACATGGCCGGCAAGGCGCTGTTTCTCGACCGGGTGCTCGACAGTTCGCCCCATATCGACGGGCTCTACGCTGCCCATGCCGATGGCAGCTTCCTGCATGGCGTCGGCGATACCGAGGCCTGGCGGCGGGCGCTCGACGCGCCGCAGGGCACCGACCACGCGGTGCGCAGCATCCAGCCCGCCGGCGAAGACGGCACCCGCCATTCCGTCTGGCGCTTCCTGACCATCGACGGGCGCGAGCTCGCCCGCCGCGACGACGGCGCCACCCGCTTCGACCCGCGCCGGCGCCCCTGGTACCGGGCGGCGATCGCGGCGGGCGGTGCGCCGGTCACCGTCGGGCCCTACACGATGGCGACGACCGGCCAGCTCGGCCTCACCATCGCCGTCGAGGCACCCGACGCGCCGGGCGCGGTGATCGGCGCCGATCTGCTGCTGGAGACCTTGAGCGAGCTGCTGTCGCGCGAGGCGGTGTCGCCGCGGGCGCGCGGCTATGTCTTCGACGAGGCCATGCGGCTGATCGTCCATTCCGACCCGGCGATGATGGCGGCCTTGCTGCCGCAGCTTTCGGCCCGCTCGCGCCATGTCGCGGTCAGCGTCGAGGATCCGCTGCTGCCGGCGATCCAGCCCTTGCTGGCGGGGGCGCGCGCGCCGGGCCTCCACCGGATCGAGGCGGGCGGCGAGACCTATCTCTTGGCGCTGGAGCCGGTGCGCGGGGCGGCGGAACTCGCCGGCACCGTCGTCGCGGTTGCCGCGCCGCTCTCCGACTTCACCGCCGAAAGCCGGCTGCTCGTCGCCCGCGCGCTCTCCGTTTCCTTCGGCCTGATCGTGCTCGGCGTGCTCTCCGCCCTGCTGGTCGCGCGCCTCGTCAGCCGCTCGCTGACCCAGCTTGCGGGCGATGCCGCGCGCATCGGCGATCTCGACCTGACGAGCCGGCCCGCCGTCTCCTCGCTGGTCACCGAGATCAACACGCTGGCCGGGGCGCTCGCCACCGCCCGCGCCGCCATCGCCAGTTTCTCGCTCTATGTGCCGCGCGAGCTGGTGCGCAAGGTGGTCGCCGCCGGGCGCCAGGACCCGGCCTCGGCCGAGCGGCGCGACGTCACCGTGCTGTTCACCGACATCCGCGACTTCACCTCCCTGTCGGAGCAGCACGCGCCGGAGGAGGTCGTCGCCCTGCTCTCGGACTATTTCGAGCTGCTCAACCGCATCGTCGAGGCGCATGACGGGGTGATCGTGCAGTTTCTCGGCGATTCCATCTATGCCATGTGGAACGCGCCGGAGAGCAATCCGGACCATGTGGCGGATGCCTGCCGCTGCACCCTGGCGCTCACCCAGGCGGTCGCCGCCTTCAATGCGGAGGGCCGCACCCTTGGCCGGCCGGAGCTCGTCACCCGCTTCGGGCTGCATACCGGCATTGCCGTCGTCGGCAGCGTCGGCGCCTCGACCCGGCGCCAATACACCGCCATCGGCGACACGATCAATGTCGCCTCGCGGCTGGAGGGGCTCAACAAGGAGTTCGGCACCACGGCGATGACCAGCGAGGCGGTGCGGGCAGCGGCCGGCGACAAGGCCTTCGTCTTCCGCCCGCTCGGCAGCACCCGGGTCAAGGGGCGGGCGGCGGAGATCGCCGTCTACGAGCTGCTGGCCGGCCCCGACAGCCCCGACAGCCCCGACGCCGGCTGATCAGATGCCGCGCGCCCGGTCCAGCCGGCCGCGCAGATCGCGCACTTCCTCGCGCAGCGCCCGCACCTCGGCCAGCACCAGCCCGGTCTCGTCGTGGATCGCCTGGCGGTCGGCCTCGGCGGTGTGCTCATGCTCCTGCTGCATCGCCGAGACGATGACGCCGATGAAAAGGTTCAGCACGGTGAAGGCGGTGCACAGGATGAAGGGCACGAACAGCAGCCAGGACAGCGGATAGACTTCCATCACCGGCCGGACGATGCCCATCGACCAGCTTTCCAGCGTCATCACCTGGAACAGGGTGTAGAACGAGCGGCCGATGGTGCCGAACCATTCGGGGAAGGAGGCGCCGTAGAGCTTCGTCGTCATCACCGCGAAGACATAGAAGACGAGGCCGAGCAGCAGCACGATCGAGCCCATGCCGGGGAGCGCTGCGACGAGACCGCCGACCACCCGGCGCAGCGAGGGCACCACCGAGATCAGGCGCAGCACGCGCAGGATGCGCAGGGCGCGCAGCACCGAGAAGGCGCCGCTGGAGGGCGTCAGGGCGATGGCGACGATGGCGAAGTCGAACAGGCTCCAGGGATCGCGGAAGAAGGCCGGCCCATGCGCGATGATCCGCAGGGTGATCTCAATGGTGAAGACCGTCAGGATCAGCGTGTCGAAGGCGGAAAGCAGCGGGCCGACCGCGGCCACCGCCCGCTCGCTGGTTTCCAGGCCCAGCGACACCGCGTTGAGGATGATGAGCGAGATGATCGCCGCTTCCCAGCGCCGCGACTGGACCAGGGCCTTGAGCCGTTCACGCATGCCTTCGCTCTCCAACACGTTGCAGGGGCCCGGATGCCTTCGCCGATGCCTTCCCCGGCGCCTTCGCTGATACCGTCCTGACGCCTTCGCCAAGCCGGCCGGACCCGTCCGGCGCCCGCGCCGGTCGGCACGAGAAGTGGTCATCGGCAGCGCAAAATCAAGGAGAAAGCAATTTCGCGGGAGAGCCGTCAACAGCCGCCCGCGAGGCGCTTGACAGCCCGCCCGCCCCGCGCCGATATAGAACCCGCGATGCGGGTGTAGCTCAATGGTAGAGCGAGAGCTTCCCAAGCTCCAGACGAGGGTTCGATTCCCTTCACCCGCTCCACGCTCCCTTCCCCTGGATGTTTTTGAGATCGACTGCCCGCGTGAGTGGTGGGGTGCGAGCGGCGGCGGAGTTTTCTCACGGAGTTTGCGAGCGAGGGCACTGTCCTGCAGCGCCGATGCTGGCGGGTAATCGCTGCGAGGCGAGCGGATGATGAGTTAGGGGCCGGTTTCGACCAGCCGGCGTACAGCTGCCGACCTTGATGAAGCGGACAGAACGTGCCGCTCGTCCGACGTGCCGAATGCTAAGGTGCGATCAGCTAGACCGTCCATTCAGCGCTTGAAGCAATAGTCAATGACTTCGGTAAAGCTCACTTCTTCTCGGGCCAGCCTCGCTTCTAGTTCGTCGAGGTGTGCGACGCTGGAGAGCTCATCCGTTCCAGATATTTCTACGTCAAATTCGGGGTTGTAGCTCTTGCCGACCCTTGAGAGTTCAGAACCGAGCTGACTTAGGATGTCATCTCTTAGTACAAGTTGGTTGCGCCGGAATCGAACCAGTCGGTAACAATCGAAAAAATCGGAACGTTTGGATGAGTCGTATTTTCTGCCGTTCCAACCGGTAGCCAGCGTGGAACGGTAGAAAGCACGCTCTTCAATGCCCTGCCAAATCTGAAAATCAAAATGAATGGTTGGGTTTGGGTTCTCGTGTGTGGCCTGAGGTTGGAAATCAAATACCCGAAACCCATGCTTGTCTATGACAGCCAATGTCCTGTTCTGCGCAGAAAGCATGCGTCTGATTGCTTTGGGCATTACAAAGCACATCATTTTGTTGGAATCCAAAACGCGGATCTCTCTGGGAAGCTCTTTATCGTCTTGGTGGGAGTGACTTTCGATGCGTCTTGGCACCCACTGAATATGCATGCCGAAGAGATGCGCAACACCACCGGAGCCAAAACGCGATATATGAATATCGTCAGTTTCGAGAGCATCCTTGAGAGAGTAATGAGCTTTACCGAACCTAACGAGCGACTCGGCGATTTCCGCTACCCATTTATAAACTGTTTTGTCGACAGAGTGGGGACCATATCTAGTTTCGACACTTGAGAGCAAACGCCTAGTCAGCTCTTCGTCGTTCGAAGAAACTAGAAATAACTTCCCACCATGCCGGTTAGCGGATCTGAAAATATTCCCAAAGTCCTCTTCAAACATTCTCTGATTTAAATTACCCTTATCACTTTTCGTTTTTACGAATAATCGATCAATATAACTCAGACGTGCATCATCAAAGCGATAGTGGCACAGAGGCTCCCCCCTAAATATCTTCACGTTTAACCTCTTCCGGCTCGCGGCTCAACCGACGCGCAAGACTTGTAATCTGATGATCTAACTTCATGCCAGTGGATTCGAGATTCGGTAAAATGTGCTTTGCAAAGAAGAGATGAGACGCGTTGGCATGCGAGTTTAAAAACTCCTCCACGACCTTGTCCGAGTGCTGCTTACCTCGTGTCATGCCCATTCGATCCCCGAAACCATCATGTCGGGCGCGTTGTTCGAACGACATCCTCCAGTTGATCCGGATCAATCCACGCGGTGACGCGGCCATACTGAAGCTGTGCGAGTCGGAGAGCAGAATCATTCTCTTAAGGTATTGCTGCTTGTCAGTGGCTTGCCCGATCACGGAGTCGAACCTGGCCAACGCACTATCCGACAGTTTTTTGTTGTCGAAGTATGCTCCATAGAGAATGGCGAAGCCCAAGACCGACGCCAAGTCGTTGATAACAGTTGAAATGAGATGAAGCCGGAATTCGTCATCGATTTCAAGCTTCGGGTTCGTAAATTTTGAATCCATCGCTAAGAATGCAAGAGACATAAACATCGGAAAAATTTCAGCCAACCTATCTGCATCGTTCTGCTCAAGCGCAACTATGCATGCTTCGGCTAGCTCGTAGTAAACCTGTCCGAAGTGATCTGGGATATCCTCATTGTGCTCCAATCTGAAGATGTGCGCAACCGTCGTCGCATCACCTAGTTTCGCGAGTACCTTATCACGCGACGTCTCAATTCGCTTTGACAAGCTCTCCACGTCGATCACTGGCAGAAGATATCTCTCCTCCTTATAATGCTCAAGCTTACGATAACGTTCAAAAAGCTCTGCCAGTTCACCGAACCATCTCGGGAGCTTCCAATGACTATGTAAGCTGGCCAAGAGGACTTGCGTTGCGGCCTCAGACATTCCCAGTTTCGTCAATGCGGCGACGAGTTCTGGAATCATGATTTCAAAAAAATCGCACACCTGCGGTAGGATTTTGGCATAATGCCACAACAACTTTTGGACCGCCAATTGTTGGACGTATTTTGAACCCGACAGACGACGCCCCTCGATCTCTCGCTCAAATTCGACGCGCTCAACGATGAAAGCCAGTTCAACTTGCAGCAATGCGGGCATATTGCGTATTGAATCTTCGCTCCACTCATCCTTAGCGAAAAAATTCTTCAGTTCTTTCTCAAATGTTATCATTCGTCGAAGAGATTCTAAACATAGGTTACTACCCAGTGCAGCCCATGTGTCAGCTATGATAGTCTTTGTCACCGCTGAGCCGCTGGCCGCTAAAGCGCCGTCGGTCGCTAGGGCTTGTTCAATGATCTCCTTGAACCTCTTGAGCTCTTGCATGCCCATGTCAAACTGAAACTGCGCCGCATAGGCTGAAGCCCGCGTCGGAAACCTAAGGAGCAGTTTCAAAGCAAGTTCGAAGTCTCCCACCTGGCATGCCACTTCAACATGGCCCGTGAGCCTGTTGATTATCTCCTTTTCAAGCCACTCGTAGTCAGGTTTTTCTTCGACAAGTGCTTGCTGATCACTAG
Organism: Stappia sp. TSB10P1A; assembly: GCF_900185725.1. GTDB lineage: Bacteria > Pseudomonadota > Alphaproteobacteria > Rhizobiales > Stappiaceae > Stappia. The sequence goes on from NZ_FYAU01000016.1 coordinate 49,710, forward strand.
ATCGCAACGCCATAGACGTCGCCGCGTCTCCTGCGAAAAACCATTGCTTATGCTTCCTTCGCCTAGGAAACCAATAGCTCGCGCGGTCAATCCCTTGCTTTCTCTGAAGATAATGCAGAAGCAAATACGTATAACCGGAGACCAACGCAGGCAAGTTATGATTCAAGTTCGCCTCGTCTGCCTTAATTCTATCGTCAATGTATGATATTTGCTCAAGAGCATGGCGTGCAACCAATGAATGATGGTTGGCCAGCGAAATGGATTGCTTTTGATCTGCCGCACCTTCGATGTGGCGCGCAATGTTGGGGAGTATCTCGCTGCGGACAAGCACATTGAGATCAAAGAAATTGAACAATCTTTGACCTAACGGAAACAAGGCTAGGGCACTTAACAACGTCAAAACCGTTCCAACTATATAGGTGAATAGCCCAGGATCAAACCCAAACGCGGGCAACGACGTTGCTGCCAAACAGAACATCGCTGCAAGAACCAAAACCCGAGAATAGGCGCTGCCCACCTGCTCATTGGTAAGCATGTGGATGATGTCGCGGCGAAGTCTAGTGTAGCCGGCACTCAAAATGATGCCAATCGTGGCAAAATAGATCGAGAAAATTGCAGTGAGCAGCTGAGCGTACAGCCTGAGTTGGTCAATATGGAACGCTTTGTCGTCTGAGCTGAGCGGAGCAAGCCAAGACCGACTGTCTCTTATATAATCTTCTGCCGAAATCACTGCCGCCAACCCGAAACCCACCCAGAATAGGCTCCTTACACCGACCCATGCGAAAGAGCCTAAGATGCGAGCGTTGGTCTCTGCTTTGGTGACTGAGGCGCTCTTCTTGTTGGCAATACGCTCAAATAAAAATCGAAGTTTTTTAAGTCCCGTTCGGAACTTCCAAAACCAGGATTTTGAACACAGCCAGACGTTCAGCCGATCAAACAAACGGTGTGTGCTCCCTTTCGCGAAACAGGTGGTCGCATCTGATCGAATTAAATATACTTTCTAGCTATACTTTCGGCCTGCTTTGCAGGCCCGCCGCGGACATAGATTGCCTTCAACAAAATCTCGTCGTTTTCACGCGTTCCAAGATCCACGTGCACGAAGCAGACGTAAGGATGGGGCCGTCCATCTATCGTAAACGTATCTTTGGGTTTTATAGTTTCTTAACCCTCTCTATATTCGCTCTTGCACACGGGCAAATCAAGCCTTCCGGCGCGCTCGGCTTTAGACAGCGAAGGGTTTGCGACCTTCTGCCTGTGTGCCCCTCGCATCCCTGATGCAGCCGGCGGCGTCGCGGAGCCGCACGGCGCTAAGAGCGTTGCGGGTGCCTGGACCGCTTGGGGCTTGCCGCCTGCCGGGCTCGGGGTCGCGCTCGCGCCGTTCCTGCACCGCACACTCTCTCATGAAAATCCGGCCCGGGGATAACAATCCGGCCCTCTCCTCTCGGCCCCTATCGGCCTGACCGCGCGGTCCGGGCGGCGGGCGGGCGGGCGGGCCAGTGTGCCGGTCCCTCTCCGGCCGGATGTTGCGGCTCCCCCTGCCGATTTCGGGCGACCGGCCGATTTCGGTGCGTTTGCGACGGCTTTCTCAATTTTCGGGCTTTTTGAGAGACGATTTTGCAAAATTTTGCGCAAAATTTCTCAATTTTCCGGTGCGACCAAAACACGCCTGTTTTCAGATGGTTATCTGTAAATTCCAGCCGCCGTGCCGTCGTTTCGGGCAGTTCGCGCCGCTTTGCCGCGCGTCCTTCCTTCGCCCGTCCCCCGCCACCCCAGTTATCCCCGCTTGACAGGATTGGGACGCTCGTCCTAAATCAGTATTAGGACAATCGTCCGAGGCAGGATCACTCTCCTGTCCGGGCGGCAGCACAGGGAGGGGTGTGGGAGAATGGCGCGCGCGACCCGCGACCAGATCGTCGGCGAGGCCGACCGGCTGTTTTACGAGCAGGGGTTCGAGCACACGTCCTTTGCCGATATCGCGGTGGCGGTCGGCATTTCGCGCGGCAATTTCTACCATCATTTCAAGACGAAAGACGAAATCCTCATTGCCGTGATCGACCGGCGGCTGGAGGCGACGCGCGCGCTTCTGGCCGCCTGGGAGAGCGAGGCCGGCGACAGCCCGGCGGCGCGCATCCGCTGCTTCATCCGCATCCTGATCGCCAACCGGGCGAAGATCCTGCGCCACGGCTGCCCGGTCGGCACGCTGACCGCAGAGCTTGCCAAGATCGACCACCCCTCGCTGAGCGATGCCGGCCGCCTTTTTACCCTCTTCCGCGACTGGCTGGCGCGCCAGTTCACAGCGCTCGGCCTTGGCCCGGAGGCCGACCGTCTGGCGCTGCATCTGATCGCCCGCAGCCAGGGGATAGCGACGCTTGCCAATGCGCTCAAGGATGCGGAGTTCGTCGAGCGGGAAGTCGCCGATCTCACCCGCTGGCTCGACCGCACCGTGCCGGCAAGCGCCTGATCAATCTCACGTTTCAGGGAGAAAGCCATGTATGTCGTGTTGCTGAAATTCGCCGCCAACCGCGCGGAGGCGCCCCGCCACATGGACGGGCACAACACCTGGATCCGCCAGGGCTTTAAGGACGGCGTCTTCCTGCTCGCCGGCAGCCTTGTGCCGGGGGTCGGCGGTGCCGTTCTCGCCCGCGGCGAGGCCCGCGAGGCGCTGGAAGCGCGCGTTGCCGCGGATCCGTTCGTCAAGGAGGGCATCGTCAGCGCCGAGATCCACCAGATCGCGCCCGGCCGCACCCACGAGGGCCTTGCCGCCCTGCTCGCCTGAGCTTCGGTCGGGGCCAACCGGTTCCCCGATTGCGTGGGCCGGCGGATCTTCGCGGAGGCGCGGAAAACCGCTAGCTTCAAGGCGTCTCGACCGCCCGAGTCCGGATGAATTAACATAATCAGGACAATAGTTTAACCACCATGCCGTCCGCCGATATCCTCCTCGCCTTCCTCGTGACCACCGCGATTTTCGCCTATATGCCGGGGCCGGCGATGCTCTATGCCACCGCCCAGACGCTGGCGCGCGGCCGGGCGGCCGGGCTGATGGCCGCGCTCGGCATTCATCTGGGCGGCTATGCCCATGTCGCGGCGGCCGCCGCCGGGCTCTCCGTGCTGTTTCACGCGGTGCCGCCGCTCTATCTGGCGGTGAAGGTCGCCGGGGCGCTCTATCTCGTCTGGCTCGGCTGGACGCTGATCCGCAGCGCCGGCAGCACGCTGGAGGTGGAGGCGGCAAGCTCCGCCACGGCCTCGGCGCGCAAGGCGTTCTTCGAGAGCATCACCGTGGAAGTGCTCAACCCGAAGACCGCGATCTTCTTCCTCGCCTTCCTGCCGCAATTCGTCGATCCGGCCGCCGGACTGCCGGTCTGGGGCCAGTTCCTGGTGCTCGGCACGGCGGTCAACCTGATGTTTTCCTCGGCCGACCTCGTCTGCGTGATCTTCGCCGCCGGCCTTCGGGCGCGGCTCGCCCGCTCCGGCCGGGCCCAGAAGCTGGCGCGCCGGATCGGCGGCAGTATTCTGATCGGCCTCGGCGCAAATCTCGCGTTGCAGCGCGGCTGAGACGGCGGGTGGCTAGCCGCCCGCCTCCGCAATCGCCGTGCCGGCGGCCCAGCCCGAAGACCAGGCCCACTGGAAGTTATACCCGCCGAGCCAGCCGGTGACGTCGACCACCTCGCCGATGAAATAAAGGCCGGGAACAGCCTTCGCCTCCAGGGTTTTCGAATTGAGGCCGGCCGTGTCGACGCCGCCGAGCGTCACCTCCGCCGTGCGGTAACCCTCGCTGCCGAGCGGCATCACCTCGAAGCCCTGCAGCGTCGCGGCGATGGCGGAAAGCTTGCGGTCGCCGGTCTCGCCCATCTGGCCCGACCAGCCGTGGCGGGCGGCCATGTAGCCGGCGAGGCGCTTCGGCAGGATCTCGGCGAGCGCATTGGCAAGGCTGCGGCGGCCGTTGTCCTTGCGCGAGGCGCGCAGTTCGGCCAAGAGGTCGCGCTCCGGCAGGAAAGCGATGCGGATCGGCCGGCCCTCGCGCCAATAGGACGAGATCTGCAGGATCGCCGGGCCGGACAGGCCGCGATGGGTGAACAGCATCGCCTCGTCGAACGCGGTCTTGCCGAAGGAGACGCGCACGGGCACGGCGACGCCGGCAATCTCGCGAAAGCCCGCCAGCATGTCTTCGGCGAAGGTCAGCGGCACCAAAGCGGGCCGGGTCTCGGTGACGGCAAGGCCGAAGCGCTCGGCGATCCGGTAGCCAAGGCCGGTCGCGCCCATCTTGGGGATCGACTTGCCCCCGCAGGCGACGACGAGATGGCGGCAGGCGACCGTCGCCGCGCCCTCGCCGCCGAGCCTCAGGCGGAAGCCGTTGTCCCCGCGCTCCAGCTCCTCCAGCGTCGTCGAAAGGCGCAATTCGGCACCGGCCGCGCCCATCTCCGCGCGCAGCAACGCTATGATATCATTGGCAGAATTGTCGCAAAAGAGTTGACCCAGCGTCTTCTCGTGCCAGGGAATGCGGTGCCGCTCGACCAGCGCCAGAAAATCGCGGGCGGTGTAGCGGCCGAGCGCGGACTTGGCGAAATGTGGGTTGGCGGACAGGAAGTTACGGGCGGATGCTCCGAGATTTGTGAAGTTGCAGCGCCCGCCGCCGGAGATGCGGATCTTCTCGCCGGGGGCCTTCGCATGGTCGACGACGAGCACGCGTCCGCCTCGCGCACCCGCATGGGCAGCGCACATCATACCGGCGGCGCCGGCCCCGAGAATGACGGTGTCAAAGCGCTCAAGGCGCATGGCGGGTTTCCAGGTGGGAACGTGCGATCATGCGGCAAGCCATGCCGGATCGCGCGGCCGCTGGCAACACGCTGGAAGCGCCTTTCACATCTCCGGGGTCACATCTCCAGCAGGTCGAGCCGCTCGCCGAGCTCGCGCCGGGCGATGTCGACGACGCCGGCATGGTGGGTGAAGAGGATCGGCTGCAGCGTCTGCGAAAGGCCCGCCAGCGTGCGCAGGCCGGCGGCGGTGCGCACGTCGTCGAAGGTCTGGAACAGGTCGTCGCCGATGAAGGGCACGGCCTCCGCCCGCCTCGCGTAATCGGCGAGAAACGCAAGGCGCAGCGCCAGATAGAGCTGGTCGCACGTGCCGTCGCTCAAGCCGACGAGGCCGACGGTGGCGCCCTCCGGGCGCCGCGCCAGCAGCTCCGCCCGGTCGTCCTCGCCGAAGCGGCGGGTCAGCCCGTCGAAGGAGCCGGAGGTGAGATCGGCGAACAGCCGGCCGGCATGTTCCAGCAGCGGATCGTCCTGGCGGGCGCGGTGCCGCTCCAGCCCGGCGGACAGCAGCAGCGAGGCGAGCCGGGTAACGAGCCACTGGCGGCCGAGGTCCTGCAACTCCGCCTCGGCGGCCAGCCGCTCGAAGGCGGCGCGCTCGGCGCCCTCCCCGGCCTCCGCCCGCTCGCGCTCGGCAACCGCCGCATGGAGCGCGGCGAGCGCCTCCTTCATGCCGGCGGTCAGCGCCTCGATCTCGCCGGCAAGCCGCTCCAGCCCGGCCTGCGCGGCGCCGTCATCGAGATCCGCCAATTCGCCGGCAATGACCTCGCGCGGCTCGCCGGCGGCGGTCTCGGCAAACAGCCCCAGCGCCTCGTCGAGCGTGGCGGCAAGGCCGTCGCGCTCCGCCAGACGGGCAGCGAGCAAGGCCATGTCGCCCGCCCGCAGCGCCTCGGGAAGGTCGCCGCACAGGTCGGAAAGCTGCGTTGCTGCGCCCGCCTGCCGCTCGTCGGCCCTGGCGAGTTCGGTACGGGCCCGGGCGAGCGCCTCGCCTGCCCCTTCCGCGCGGGTCAGCGCTGCGCGTTCCTCGGCCAGGCGGCGCTGCAACGCCTCGACCAGCCGGTCGGGCTCCTCGCCCGCCGCGCCCTCGGCAAGGCTCGGGGCGACACGGTGCAGCAGGTCGAGGGCGGCAGTCGAGAATGCCTCGTTGTCGCGCTGCATGCCGCGCACCCGGCGGGCGAGCTTGTCGCGCTCGGTGAGCGCGGCCGGCAGGGCGCGCCAGACCTCCAGCGCGGCGCCGGCCGCCTCCGGCGAGGCACCGGGATCGAGACCCGCGCCGGCAAGCGCCGTATCGAAACCCTGCCGCCAGTTCGCAAGAGCCTGCTCGATGGCGCCGGCCTCGCGGGTCAAGCGGTCGAGGCGCGCGGCCGCATCGCCGAGACGCGCGGCCAGCGCCCGGCCCTGCTGGAAGGCGTCCGTCCGGCGCTCCAGCTCGCCCTCGACAAGCCGCAGTAGGGCAAGCCCTTCGCCCGCCGGATCGCCGGGTGCCGGCACGGCCAGCCCCAATTCGCCGGCAAGGGCGGCAAGGCCCGGCACGGCGCGGGCGGAGCGGGTCTCCAGGTCGTCGATCCTGGAGACGAGTTCGGCCAGTTCCTCGCGCTGCTCCAGCCAGCGCTCGACCGACTTTCGCCAGTCGGTCATGGCGGTGGGGCCGGCCGGCGCCAGCGCCAGCGGCGCGAACAGCGCGGCCCAGGCCTCCTTGGCGGCGGCGAGATCGGCGGAGAGCTGCGCGCCGACCGGTGTGGCCTCGGCGCGGCGCGCCAGCAACGCTTCGCGCCGGGCGACGTCCGCCGCATGGCGGGAGACGCGGTCGGCCTCGGCAATGGCCCGGTCGGCGAGGTGGTCCGCCTCGCGCAGCAAGGGCTGCGCCGCCTCCAGAGCAGGCTTGCCGCCATCCGGGACCTGCGCAAGCGCCTCGTCGCGCTCGCGGCGCGCGGCATCGATGCGGGCGCGCGAGGGCATGTCGCCGCCGCGCTCGCTTTCGGCAATGGCGGCATCGAGGCGCGCGAGGTCCTCCGCCCACGCGGCCTCCTGCTCGCGATGGCGGCGCAGCGCCTCGCCGATCTCCTCGAAGCGGAGACGATGCTCGCCGATGAGCTCGAGGCTGGGCAGCGGCGCGGCGGCAAGGCGTTCCGGCTCGGCGACCGCCGGGGTCAGCCGCGCGGCGGCCTCGGCGAGCCGGCGAGCCAGGCGCTGGCGCTCGGGCAGCAGCCGGTCGCGCTCCTCCAGCAGGCGGAGCTCCGGGGCAAGCGCGGCGAGCCGGGCACGCAAGGGCGCCGGATCGGCGGGCGGCCCCTCCCCGGCTCCGGCGGACAGGCGCTCGAAGGCCGCGCGCTCCTCCTCCAGCATGGCGGCGAGGTCGGCTCGCTCGCGCCGCAGCTCCTCACCCTCGGCAAGGCGCGCGGCGAGATCGGCAAGGGCCGCGTCGGTGGGCTGGCGGGCGCGGATCGCCTCGCTGTCCTGCGGCTCCAGTGCCAGGCCAAGACGGCGCAACTGGGCGCCGAGCGCGTCGCTCAGGTCGCGCGCCTCGCGCGTCACGCGCGGAATGTCGCGCTGGCGCTGCCGGAAGGCGCCGATCTCGGCATGCAGCGCGGTGACCTCGGCCGCGGCCTCGATGAGCGGGCGATCGACCGCAATGCCGCGAGCCAGCTCTTCCGCCTCCCGCAGGCGGCGGGCCGCCTCGCGCTGCGCCTCGGCTGTCATGGCTGCAGCGGCAAGCGCCTCCTCCAACCGCCGGGCAAGACCACGGGGCACGCCGGCCAGATCGGCAAAGGCGGCAAGGCGGGCCTCGCTCACCTCGATCCTGGCAAGCAGCGGCTTGAGACTGACCAGACGGGCGAGGCGCTCGCGGCGGGCATGGGCATTGCTGAGCCGCGCCTCGGCCCCGGCCAGTGCCTCGCTCGCCGTCTCGACCGCCGTGTTGAGCGCCTTCCATTCGCCCTCGCGCAACTGGCGCTCGCGCTCCTCGCGGCGGGCGGCGTCATGACGCTCCAGCACCTGATAGATCTTCCGGCTGCCGGAGGCGCGCGGCGCGAACAGGCCGTCCGCCTCGCGGTCGAGATCGGCACGCAGGGCATTGAGCCCGTGCAGGCCCGAGGCGGCGGCGAAGATCTCGCCGCCCTCGCCGTCGCCGGCCAGCAGCAGGCGCCCGCCCTCGCGCAGGCGCGCGGAATCGAGCCCGAAGGCGAGTTGGAACACCTCGCGCGTCAACCCGCCGAGAAAGGGCGCCAAGGCATCGTCGGAGAGCGGCGCCTCGCCCTCGTCGTCGGCGAGCAGGGTGTTCTTGCGGCCCTTGCGTCGGCGCAGGGACAGGCGGGTGCCGCGCGCATCGACGAGCGTTGCGCAAACGCGCAGGCTCGGCGCCTCATGCAGGAAATCGTAGCGCCGCTCCTCCGCGCCGTCCGCCGCGCGCCGCTTCTCGCTGAAGCCGAACAGCAGGTCGCAGATGGCGGCGAGCGCCGAGCTCTTGCCGGCCTCGTTGGGACCGTAGACGAGATGCAGGCCGGCGCCGGGGCGAAAGCGCAGCTCCCGGTCGGTCAGGCTGCCGTAGCGCAAGAGGTGCAGGCGCTCGATCCGCATGACGCTCAGCTCCCCGCCGCGATGCGCTCGGCGAGCAGCGCCCGCGCCTCGGCGACCAGCGTGTCGAGATCCTCGCCAAAGGGCGCGGCCGGATCGACGAGGCCGGCAGGCAGCTTGTTGACGAGCAGAGCGACCTGGCCGGCCGCCTCCTCGCGAAAGGCCGGATCCTCGGCCGCCTCGGCAAGCAGCGCGGCAAGGTCGAGCGAGGGATCGAGCGGCACGACCGGGCGGGCATCGGCGGGCGGGGCGAGGTCCAGTTCCAGCTTCTCCAGCCAGGCCTCGGCATCGGCCTGATGGCAGGCGTTCTGCATCTCGTCGATCAGCAGCGCCCGGTTGGCAAGCGCCCAGCCATGGAGCTGGCTCTCGCCGGAAAGCCGCAGGCGCAGGGCGAGCGGGCGCCCTTCGGCCGCCGCCACATGCGGGCGCAGCGCCTCGCGGGCCGCAGCGACCAGGGAGGCGAGATCCTCCGCCCCGCCGGCCGCAATCTCGACGCGCGCCCAGCGCGCTTCGTCGACGATCATTCGCTCGATGCCGGACACCTCGCCGTCGGTGACCGTGACCAGCACCGCGCCCTTCTCGCCGGTCTCGCGGATCGAGCGGCCCTGGATGTTGCCGGGAAAGACCACCGGCGGGTCTTCGCTCACCACCTCGAAGGCATGGACATGACCGAGCGCCCAATAGCCATAGCCGCGCGCGGCAAGATCAGCGAGGGAACAGGGCGCGTAGTCGGCATGAGGCGGGCGGCCGGTCAGCGAGGTGTGCAGCACGCCGATGTTGAAATGGCCCGGCAGCGGCGCCGGATAGGCGGCGGCGAGATTCTCGCCGACCTGCCGGTCGGGGAAGCTCTGGCCGTGCAGGGCGACACGCAGGTCCGCCAGCACATGCGTCTGCGGACGGCGGGTGCCGAAGCTCGTGACGTTGTCCGGCAGGGTAACGGCGCGGGTGACGACGCTTTCGGCGTCGTGATTGCCGCGCAGGATGAAGACCGGAATGCCGGCGCGCTGCAGCCGCGCCATCTCGCGGGCGAAGAACAGGCCGACGGAATTGTCGCGCCACTCGCCGTCATAGACGTCGCCGGCGATGACCATGAAGGCCGCCCCCGCCTCGATGGTGCGGGTGACGAGGGTGGACAGCGCGGTGCGGGTCGCCTCGCCGAAGCGCCGGGCGATGGCGGGGTCGCGCAGGGCGAGCCCGGTCAGGGGGCTGCCGAGATGCAGGTCCGCCGCATGAACGAAGGAAAAGGACGACACGTCGCGCACCAGCCGGGAATCACGAGGGAAACGAAAAGTCAGGTTAGTGGGTTTTGCCGCCGCTTTGAACGCCCGGCAGGCCGGAGGGGCGACGGGCAAGGCCGTGCTCGGTCTTCTGCCAGCGATGCGGCCGGCGCACCAGGTCGACGACGGCGGCATAGAAGGCGCAGCTCTGGGCCAGCCAATAGGCCGGGATGAGCAGCAGGTCGAGCAGCGAGGGCAGGCGCGAGCGGGCCGCCGCCCCGGCGATCGCCAGCAGCGTCATGCTGGCATAGCAAAGGGCGACACTGGCGCCGGCCAGCGTCAGCACCACGCCGCCGAGCACGTCGAAGCGCGGCAGCAGGCCGGCAATGCCCGAGCCGTAGAGCAGCAGGATGGCGACGAAGAACGGGTGAGCGGCCAGCGTCACCACCATCGCCAGCAGGTAGACGAGCAGCACCGCAAGGCGCGTGCGCCGCACCTCGCCGGCAAGGCGGAAGGGGTCGCGCAGCGTCACCAGCAGGGTCTGCAGCCAGCCTTTGAGCCAGCGGCTGCGCTGGCCGTGCCAGGCGCGCCAGGCAAGCGGCGCCTCCTCGAAAGTGGTGGAGGCGAGCACCTGCATCGACCAGCCGGCGCGCACCAGCCGCACGGCAAGGTCGGCGTCCTCGGTAACGTTGTAGGGGTCCCAGCCGCCCACCGCCTCCAGCGCCGCGCGGCGGAAGTGGTTCGACGTGCCGCCGAGCGGAAACGGCAGGTCGCGCGCCGAGAACCAGGGCAACTGGCAGTCGAAGAGACCGGCATATTCCAGCAGGAACTGGCGCGGAAAGAAGCGATGGCCGCGATGGTCGATCGCCAGATGCCCCTGCAGCACCGCGACTGAGGGCGGCAGCTCGGCAAAACGGGCAGCGGCCAGCAGCAACTGGTCCGGCTCCGGCCGGTCCTCTCCGTCATAGACGGCGATCAACTCGCCGCGCGCATGACCGAGCCCATGGACCAGCGCGCGCGGCTTGGTGCGCGGCCCTGCGCCGGCCACCGTCAGCAGGCGCATGCAGGGCGCCAGGTGCGGCTCCAGCGCGGCGCGGGTCTCGCTGTCGTCTTCCTCCAGCAGGAACAGGATCTCCAGCCGGTCGCGCGGATAGTCGAGCGCCTCCAGATGGCGGACCAGGCTCGCCGCCACCCGAGCCTCGCGGTAGAGCGGCACCAGCACGGAGTAGCGCGGCAGCCGGCCCGGCGGCAGCAGGCGCGTGGGGCGTGGGCTCGGCGTCTGGCTGAGGCCGGCAGCAAGCCGCAGCGCGCCGAGCAGCATGCCAAGCAGCGTCACCAGCACCGACACGAAGATGACCAGCGCCTCGACGCTGAGCAGCCGCCCGAAGCAGAAGGCGGCAAAGGCAAGGCCGGCGACGGCGATCTGTCCGCGCGTCAGCACCGCGCGGGCGCTGACCTCGGGCCGCTCGCTCGCCAGCCGCAGGCCGGGCACGGCGGCGCGGGCAGCCAGATCGAGCGCCGCCGGCGTGGCAATGGCCAACCGGGCCCGCAAGGACGGGGTCCGCTCCAGCAGGGCGCGGATCGCCGGCACGGTCTCGGGCAGCGGCGCGAACACCGCCAGCCGCTCGCCCGAGGGCGCGCGCCCGCAGAAGAGCGGACCGGGAAAGCCGGGCGGCGGCAGAAGCTCAAGCTGCGCATCCGCTCGGAAACTGCCCTGCGGCAGGAAGGGAAGACTGAGCGACTGGGCAAGCGCAGCGTAATAGGCCTCGGGCGCCACCAGCCCCTCCTCCATCAGCAGCCGCGCCAATGCGCCTTCGCGCGGACCGGCCCGGCGGGCGAGCGCCACCAGATGCGCATCGGCAAGACCGCGCCCGCGCAACAGGGCGAGTTCCTCCGGCAGCGCCCGCGCCGGGGCCGGCAGAGCCCGAACGACCGGGCGGACCAGGATCGGCGGGGCGGAGGGGCGAGGTCTCCCCGCGCGCAACGGATGGCTGGACGCGGACACGGATCGATGTGATAGGATCGCGGCGGCGCGGGCGGCCTGAGGAAGCGCGGGATCGGGAAACTGCCCGTCGGCCACCAAGGTGCAGGCCCGTCAACAGGCAGGCATGGGAGAGCGGAGGCGACGGCATGCGGGCGCGCCATGGCCCGCCGGACAGCGCGGCGGCGACGGACAGGCCGGCGGCGCGGCACGGTGGAGGCGCAAGCCTCTGGTCTTCATTGCGGTTCGCCCCCCGACAAACGGCCAAGACAGTGATGCGATTTGATAGCAGGACCTTGAGAATTGCAACCTTTGCTTTTATCACGGTTGCAGGATTCGCCCTTTTCGCCGAACCTCTCGCCAGCCCGGCCGCGGCGCAGGACGGACCTCCTACGGTCACCGTGCCGAATTTCTGGGATCCGCGCAGCGGCGGCGACCGGCCGGCGGTGCCGCCGGAGACGATCCGCTTCCTTGCCAGCGACGATTTCCCGCCCTTCTCGTTTCGCGACGGAACCGGCCGGCTGACCGGCTTCAACATCGACCTGGCGCGGGCGATCTGCGAGGAACTGGACGCGGCCTGCTCTCTGCGCATCAAGTCCTTCGACGCCCTGGTGCCGGCCCTGGTGCGCGAGGAGGGCGACGCCGTCATCTCCGGCCTCGCCATGAACCCGGCCAACGTCAAGACGCTGCTGTTTTCCGATCCCTATATCGGCCTGCCGGCACGGTTCGTGGCGCTGCAGGACGTCGAGATCGAGACGACGCCGGAGGCGCTGGCGGGACGCAAGATCTCCGTCATCGCCGGCACGGTGCACGAGCGCTTTCTGCGCGCCTATTTCTCCGATGCGCAGATCCTCCCGTTCGACAGCGCAACGGAAGCGCGCGCGGCGCTCGGCACCGAGGAAGCGGTGGTGCATTTCGGCGACGGGCTGTCGCTGTCGTTCTGGCTGAACGGCAAGACCTCGGGAGACTGCTGCGCCTTCGTCGGCGAGCCGTGGATCGAGCCGGGCTATTTCGACCGCGGCATGACCATCGCCTTCCGCAAGGAGGACGCGCTGCGGCAGGAGGCGGTGAACCACGCGCTCTACCGGCTGCAAGTGAAGGGCGTCTATGGCGAGCTGTACCTGCGCTACTTCCCCGTCAGCTTCTACTGAGCGGCATCGCGGGGCGGCGCCTCGCGGCACGGTTCGGGCTCCGCCGCCGGCCGGGATATCCGGGGCCGCAGGCCGCTGTCGGGATAAAGCCGCGTGAACGGCAGGGCGAGCGACCACAGATAGCGGGTCGGCCCGTCGTGCTGGTATTCGTCGAGACCAATCACCATCGCCTCGTGCCCGTCGGCCGGCTGGTCGACATAGGTGCGGAACAGCCGATCCCAGACGGACAGGTTGAAGCCATAGTTGGAATCCGTCTCGGTCCGGATCACCGAATGGTGGACCCGGTGCATGTCCGGCGTGACGACCAGCAGCCGCAACCAGCGGTCCAGCGCCAGCGGCAGGCGAACATTGGCGTGGTTGAACATGGCCGCGCCGTTCAGCACCACCTCGAAGACCAGCACGGCAACCGCCGGAATGCCGAAGACGAGGACGATCGCCGCCTTCCACAGCATCGAGAGGATGATTTCCAGCGGATGGAAACGCAGCGCCGTGGTCACGTCGAAATCGCGATCGGCATGATGCATCCGGTGGAGGCGCCACAGCAGCGGGACCTTGTGCGAGGCCCAATGCGCGGCCCAGACGGCGAAGTCCAGCAGGATGAAGCCGAGCAGACCGGCGAGCCACAGCGGCAGGCCGAGCGCGGGAAAGAGCCCGAGTTCACGCTCGCCCGCCCACAGCGCCACGCCGACGGCGGCCATCGGAAAGACGATGCGCAGGACGAGCGTGTCGGTGGCGACGATGGCAAGGTTGGTGGTCCAGCGGCGGGCCCGCGAGAACAGCCGCTTGCGGCGCGGCAACACCAGTTCGATCCCCGCCATGACGGCGAAGACGCCGAGAAACAGCAGCAGCCTGACGGTCGCCTCGCTCATTGGCTCCTCATGGTTCCTCGCCGGTGGAGAACGGCGCTTGCACCTTACTCCATCCCATGAGACAGGAGCCACGGCACCTCAATCAACAGATCGCGACCAAAGGCCACGGATGACCGAGCTACTCTGGACCCGCCCGCACGGCGACACACCCGCCGCGGCGACGCTGCTGCTGGCCCATGGCGCCGGTGCGGCGATGGATTCCGGCTTCATGAACCGCTTCGCCGGGCATGCGGCGGCGGCCGGCCTTGCCGTCGCCCGCTTCGAGTTCGCCTATATGGCGGCGCGGCGCAACGGCGGGGCGAAGCGGCCGCCGCCCAAGGCAGATCTGCTCGTCGGCGAATACCAGACCGCGCTGCAGGAGGTGCTGAAGAGCGTCGAGGGCCCGGTTCTGGTCGGTGGCAAGTCGATGGGCGGGCGCGTCGCCGCGATGCTGGCCGCCGGCGGCTCGCTGCCGAAACGGGTCTTGGGCGTCGTCTGCCTCGGCTATCCCTTCCATCCGCAGGGCAAGCCGGACGACTGGCGGATGGCCCCTCTGGAAGGCGCGCGCCGGCCGGTGCTGATCGCGCAGGGCGACCGCGACGGCTTCGGCAATGCCGCTGAGCTCGCCGAGGTCAGCCTGCCGGCCCATGTCGAGCTTGTCTGGCTGGAGGATGGCAACCACGATCTTGCCCCGCGCGGGGCGTCGCCGGCCACTTGGGACGGCAATCTGGCGCTCGCCGCGAAAGCGGCTGCCGACTTCGCAGGGCGGATCGCCATCGCGTAGGGCCGGCGCGCCTTTTTCCCTGCCGCATTTTCACGATGCGGCGCTGCGCGCCCGCTTGAAAATGCGGCCGCCTATTCCGCCGGCACCTGCGCCGGCGGGCCGGAGCGGCCGGGGTCGCCGCCGCCATCGCGATGCGGGTCGCGCTGCACGCTGACCATCCGCCGCAAATCGTCGCCGATACCGATCAGCGCCGGCACCAGCACCAGAACGAGAAGCGTGGCGGTGGCCAGGCCGAAGACGATGGTGATGGTCATCGGCATCAGGAAACGGGCCTGCAGGCTGGTCTCGAACAACAGCGGCGCGAGGCCGCCGATCGTCGTCAGCGAGGTCAGCAGCACCGCGCGCAGACGGTCCTGGGCGGAGGCGACCGCCGCCTCGGCGATGCTGCGTCCATCCTTGATATGATCCTCGAACCGGTCGACCAGGATGATCGAGTTGTTGACCAGGATGCCCGACAGGCCGAGCAGACCGACGAAGCTGAGGATGGTCAGGTCGTAGCCCATCAGGTAATGACCCGAGACCGCCCCGACGACGCCGAAGGGGATGATCGACATCACCGCCAGCGGCTTGAAATAGCTGGCGAAGATCGCAGCGAGGATCAGATAGATCATCGACAGGGCGGCGACCATGCCGAGTTGCAGGTCGGAGAAGGCGGCGCGGCGCTCCTCCTCGCGGCCGGAATAGCGGTAGCCGACACCGTGCTTGCCGGCGAGCTCCTGCATCTTGCCGGTCTCAAGGTCGCGGACGATCTCGATGTTGGAGGTGATATCCGCATCGACATCGGCCGAGACGGAGACGGTGACGCGCCCGTCGCGGCGCTGGATCACCGAGAAGCTCTCGCGCTCGTCCAGCGTCACCACCTCGCTCAAGGGCACGAACTCGCCGCTGGGGGCCCGCAGCGACAGCTCGCGCAGGGCACCGCCGCCAAGCGCCACCTCCTGCATGACGCGGATGGTGATCTCCTCCTCGCCACGGGCAAAGCGCCGCGGGATCGAGCCTTCGAGGGCCGAGCGGATCTGGCGGGCTGCGTTCTCCACGGTGAAGCCGAGCGCCTTGCCGCGCGGGCTGAGCTCGATCACCAGTTCAGGCTTGCCATAGGGCAGGTCGTCGGCGACGCCATCGACGCCCGGATAGGAGGTGAGCAGTTCCTGCAGTTCCAGCGAGGCTTCCTTCAGCGCCCGCGTGTCATCGCCGACGAGACGGATGTCGAGATCGCGCCCGGGAGGGCCGCCGCGCCGTTCGAAGACGGCGACACGCTTGGTGCCGGCGATCTCGGGAATGGCGCGCCGCCAGGCCTGGACGATCTCCGGGGTGCGGGTCGTACGCTGCTCGGAGGTGGTGAGCTGCACGTCGATGCTGGCGACATTGTTGCCGCGGCTGTTGCCGGACTGGCCGAGCGTTGCATAGGAGGCGACGACCAGCGTCTCGCCATTGTCGGCCGTCAGCCGTGTCTCGGCCTCGCGCAGGGCGCCATCGATGCGCAGCAAGGCCTTTTCCGCATCCTCGACGGAAATGCCGGCGACAAAATCGATGGTGGCGCGGATGTTTTCCGCCTCGGGCGAGGGGAAGAAGCGGAAGCCGACATGGTTGCCGCGCATCAGGCCGGCGGTCAGCAGCAGCATCGCCACGGCAATGGCGACGGTGACATAGCGCCAGCCATAGGCCGAGCGCACGAACGCACGGAACGGCACGTCGCGGAACCAGGCGAAGCCGGCGTCGAAATTGCGGCGGAACCAGCCGGGCTGCTCGTCGAAGGTCCGCTGCCTGCGGGCCCGGCGCATCAGCAGCAGCAGGAATTCCAGCGCCGAGGCCACCAGGAACAGCGCCACCAGCACGGCCACGTCGAAGACGATCTCGCCGAGCGCCTCGCG
The DNA here is from genome assembly GCF_900185725.1 of Stappia sp. TSB10P1A. GTDB lineage: Bacteria > Pseudomonadota > Alphaproteobacteria > Rhizobiales > Stappiaceae > Stappia. The sequence goes on from NZ_FYAU01000016.1 coordinate 65,940, forward strand.
GCCGCCACGGGCCGGAACGGCGAGCCAGTCGAGCCAGACCGGCACGGTGATGTCCTCGCGCCCGGCAAGGCCGATGACGAACAGGCCCGGCACGCCGGCCAGCAGCACCACCCGCCACCAGTTCCATGACGGCGGGCGCGCCAGCGAATGGGCAAGATGCCCCGGCAGGACGAAGAAGCACTCGATGATGCTGGCGGCGATCACCGCAACGACGACCAGCGGCAGCACGCCCATGAGCTGGCCGATCGTGTCGCCCATCAAGGTGATCGGCATGAACGCGGCGATGGTGGTGGTCGAGGCGGCGATGATCGGCCAGAGCATGCGCCCGGCGCCCTCCTCCGCCGCCAGATAGGGACTGTCGCCCATGGCGATGCGGGTGGCGGTGTGCTCGCCGACGACGATGGCGTCGTCGACGATGATGCCGAGCGTCATGATCAGCGCGAACAGCGAGAACATGTTGATGGTCTGCCCGGACATCCACATGAAGCCGAGCGTTGCCATCATCGCGACCGGAATACCGGCCGCCACCCACAGGGCGATGCGGCCGTTGAGGAACGCGAACAGCACGATCACCACGACGAAAAGGCCGGAGATGCCGTTCTGCACCAGGATCATGATGCGGTCGGTGAGCGCCTCGGCGCGGACCTCGTACTTGACCAGTTCCAGCGAGGCGGGAAGCTGCGGCGCGATCTCGGCCAGGTAGCGGTCGAGAATGGCGTTGACCTTCAACTGGTCGGCGCGGGCCGAGCGCTCGACATTGATCTCCACCGCGCGCATGCCGTCGGAATAGCCGATGACCTGGGTGCGGTCATAGCCGCGCGACACCTCGCCGACATCGCGGAGCTGGGTCTTCTCGCCGGTCGGGAAGGACTTGACGACGATGCGGCTGATCGCCTCCGGCGAGGTGGTGTCGGCGACCGCCCTCACCTGCCGCTCGACCCCGCCCTGCAGGTCGCCGGACGGAAGGTCCCGGGTGTTGGCGGCCACGCGCTCGGAAATGTCGGCAAGCGTCATGTCGAGGCGGCGCAGCTCGCGCTCCGGCACCTTGATCACATATTCGGTGTCGCGAAAGCCGTTGAAGGAGACCTTGTCGATGCCGCGGTCGATCAGATCGTCGCGGATCTGGCGGGCGAAGGCCTTCAGCGCCTCCTCGCTGAACGGCCCGCGCAGCGCGACGCGGGCGACCCGGTCGAACCAGTTGGACAGGGAAATCACCGGCCGTTCCGCGTCTTCGGGAAGGGTGGTGACGCCGGCGACTGCCTGTTCGACGTCCGACATCGCCTTCTGCATGTCGGCGCCTTGGAGGAATTCGAGGCGGATCGTCCCCGAGCCCTCGCGGGCATAGGAGATCATCTCGTCGACATTGTCGAGGAAGCGCAGTTCCGGCTCGATGGCCTGGAGGATGTTCTTCTCCACGTCCTCGGCGCTGGCCCCCGGCCAGGAGACGGAGACGGAAATGCGGTCGATGACGATCTGCGGAAAGAACTCGGCGTTCAGCCGGGCAAGGCCGAAGGCGCCGAACAGGATCATCAGCACCATGACCAGGTTGGCGGCATTGGGATGGCGCAGGAAATGGCCGATGATGCCGCGCGGAACGAAGCCGGTGTCACGCATGGCTCAACCGCCCGTGTTGGCGCCGCGCTGGCGCGGTTCGGAAACGAGAAGCCCCTCGCCCGCCTTGTCGAGCCGGGTCGAGACGAGACGATCGCCGGTGGCAAGCTCGCCGGACACGATCACATGCGTGCCGTCGAAGGCGAGCAGGCGCACATCGCGGCGGCGGGTGCGGTTGTCGGCATCGACCACGAAGACATGGTCGGTGCCGTAGATGGCGCCTTCGGGAATGCGGGCCGAGGCCGGATAGGTGCGGTCGGCAAGGCGCAGCTCGACGAAGGCGCCGGGCCGCAGCGCCGGCTGCCCCTCCTCCACCGCGACGCTGGCATAGACGTCGATGCCGCCGCGCGCCAGCGCCACCTCGGCGCCGACCCGGCGGATCTCGCCGCGATAGGCGACCGGCTCGCCACCGATATACCACAGCACCTCGACGGGACGGCCGACGACGGTGCCGCTGTCGGCCAGGATGCGGCCATACTGATTGTCGGAGAGAGTGAAGCGAACCTCCAGCGCGTCGCGCGCATAAAGGGTCGCGACCACGTCGTTGACGCCGACGAGCCGGCCGATCGCGGCATTCTCGGAGCGCACCACGGCGTCGAAGGGTGCCTTCAGCACGGTGTCGGCAAGGTGTTTCTCGGCCTGCGACAGGCGCCATTGCAGGCGCTCGATGGCGGCCTGCTGCTGCTCGACGCGGGCCTTCTCGACATCCAGCGCATAGCGGCGCTGCTCGAGCGCCTGGCCGCGCTGGGACACCAGCAGGCGGCGCTCGTCGACGGCGCGCTCGGTGACGGCGCCCGAGCCCATCAACTGCTCGGCCCGCTGCAGGTCACGCTCGGCGAACTCGAGCTGCTCGCGGGCGCGCTCGACATTGCCTTCCTCGGTGGAAACGCGGCCCCGCGCCTCGACAAGGGCGGCGCGGGCCTCGGCAAGATTGGCGCGCGCCTCGGTGACCGCGCCCTGGTACTGGAAGGGATCGACGGCCACGAGGTCCTCGCCGGCGGAAATGATGGCGCCGGCCTCCAGCGCCGGGTTGACGCGGACGATCTCGCCCGCCACCAGGGCGCGCAATTCGGCGGTGCGTGCCGCCGTCACCTCGCCATAGAGGGAGAGCATCGGCGCGTGGTCACGCACCTCCACCGGCATGGTCTGGACGATATAGGAGGTCTCCCGGGCCGGGCGCACCGGCACCGGGTCCTTGGCGAGGATCAGCCGGTTCATGCCGACATAGGCGGCCAGCAGGATCGCCAGCGCGATGGCCGCCTGCAACACAAGCTTGACGGCCAGGATGCCGGTGCGGCGGGCCGAGCGGGGGCGGTCTGCCGGGCGCTCGAACGCCACCTCGCCCCTGGGAGTGCGGTTCGCCTCGTCGACCGATTTCAGCATGACACTCTTTTCCACTCGAATGCTCTCTTGCGCGCGTCCTCATGCCCTATAGGCATTCCGGCGCGGACTGGATTGCTTCGCGGACGCAAATACCGCAGGTGCGAACTATTCTAGCGGCGCAACGCGCTTGCAAGATGAAGAGTGTATCAAATTGTGCCCAGGGCGACTCCTGCCACAGACGGCGACAGGAGAGCGCGATTTTCGCTCCGTTTCCGCCAATGACGGCAGGCCGGCTTGATGTACGTCAACACCCGCCCGTTCGAGGTGTGCCACGCTGATCCCGCAATCTTAAGGGGATCTGCAGCAGGGAGTTCAGCCAGTCATGACGTCCCAGCCCGACAACGAACCCGGCAACCCGGACACAAGCACGCCGCCCGTGATCACTGATACATCCGTACCGGAAGTCGCGCTCGGCTGGATGAATCCGGTCGGTCCCGATCCCATCCTTTACCCGGATCCGCCGCCTCCTCCCCCGCCGCCACCGGCGAGCGGCACACCCGACATCGGTTCCGGCACGCCCGATATCGGATCCGGCACGCCGGACGTGGGGTCGGGCACGCCCGATGTCGGCTCCGGTACTGCCGATCTGGCGTCGGGCACTCCGACCGTGCCCAAGGACGACTGACGCGAGAGCTCAGAACTCGCCGGGGCTGTAGTCGTAGCGGGTGTTGCAGAAGCGGCAGGTCACCTCGATGCGACCGCCGACGGTCATGTCGTCGCGCTCCTCCAGGGTGAATCCCTTGAGCATGGCCCGGATGCGTTCGTCGGAGCAGCGGCAGCGGTCGGCGAGCGGCTGCGGCGCGAAGACGCGCACACCGCGCTCGTGGAACAGGCGGAACAGCAGCCGCTCGGCGGTCATATCCGGATCGCCGAGTTCGTCGTCGCGCAGGGTCTCGACCAGGGCGCGGGCCTCGCGCCAGGCGTCGTCTTCCTCGAACTCATGTTCCATCGCGCCCTCCGGCGCATCGCCCGGCGGCAGGTCGGCCTGGCGCATGCGCTCCGGCGCCTCGGGCAGGAACTGGGCCAGCACGCCGCCGGCCAGCCAGGAGTGACGTGGCTTGTCGCCGGCCCGGCGGTCGAGAACCTCGCCGACGGCAAGGCGCACCACGGTCGGGATCTGCTCCGACTGGGCGAAGTAGCGATGCGCCACCTCCTCCAGCGTGATGCCGTCCAGCGCGACGATGCCCTGATAGCGATTCATCGCGGCGCCCTGATCGACCGTCATGGCGAGATGGCCATGGCCGAGCAGCGAGGGCGTGTCGGTGCGCCCGGCCGCCTCCGCCGCCGCCACCGCCTCCGCGTCGAACTGGGCGCAGGCGCGCAAGCCGTCCGGCGTCTGGAAATCGACGACCAGCATGGAAACCGGGCCGTCGGTGGTGGTCTGCAGGGTGAAGCGGCCGTCGAACTTCAGCGAGGTGCCGAGCAGGGCGACGAGCGTCGCCGCCTCGCCGAGCAGGCGCGAGACCGATGCCGGATAGGCATGGCGCTCCAGGATGCGGTCCAGCACCGGGCCGAGCATCACGGCGCGGCCGCGCACGTCCAGCGGCTCCACAGCGAAGGGAAGCACGGCGTCCCGCCCGGCCGGGGTGACGCCCAGCCGTTCCAGTTCGTCCTGAACGCTCATGTCGGTCCTATGCGTTCTGCAGGGCCCCAAGACACCAGGCGAGGATGCCCTTTTGTGCATGGAGCCGGTTTTCCGCCTCGTCGAAGACGACGGACTGCGGGCCGTCCATCACCTGCGACGTCACCTCCTCGCCGCGATGGGCAGGCAGGCAATGCATGAAAATGGCGTCCCGGTCGGCTTCCGCCATCAGACGCTCGTTGACCTGGTAGGGGCGCAGCAGATTGTGGCGATCGCCGTCGTCGTCGCCCATGGAGACCCAGCAGTCGGTGACGACGCAGTCGACACCCTTCACCGCCTCGAACGGATCGTCGGTGATGCGGATCTCTGCTCCCGCCTTGCGGGCGGCGGCGATGAGGTCGGCCGGCGGCGCCAGCTCCGACGGGGTGGCGATGTTGAGGGCGAAGTCGAGCTTCGTCGCCGCATGCACCCAGGAGGCCAGAACGTTGTTGCTGTCGCCGGTCCAGGCGACGCTGCGCCCGGCGATCTTGCCCTTCTTCTCCTCGAAGGTCAGCACGTCCGCCATGATCTGGCAGGGATGGGTGCGCTTGGTCAGGCCGTTGATCACCGGGACGGTGGCGTATTCGGCGAGTTCCGTCAGCGCATCATGGTCAAGGATGCGGATCATGATGGCGTCGACATAGCGCGACAGCACGCGCGCGGTGTCGGCGATCGTCTCGCCGCGGCCGAGCTGCATCTCTGCGCCGGTGAGCATCAACGTCTCGCCGCCAAGCTCGCGCATGCCGACATCGAAGGAGATGCGGGTGCGGGTCGAGGGCTGCTCGAACACCATGGCCAGCACGCGGCCGGCGAGCGGCCCGCCGCCGGACACACGCACGGGACCGCGCGCCTGCTTGATGCGGCGGCTGCCGTCGAGGATGAAGCGCAGCTCGCTGGCGTCGACGTCGGTGAGGTCGAGGAAGTGGCGCGGCTGGATGGTCATCACTCTGCCGCTCCCCGTTCGAGCCCGGCTTCCATGGCGCCGGCGGCCCGGTCGATGCGGGCCACCGCCTCCTCGATCTCCGCCTCGGTGATGGTCAGCGGCGGCATGATGCGCAGGACATTGTCGCCCGCGCCCACGGCCAGAACGCCGGCCTCGCGGAAATGCGACAGCAACTCGGTATTGGTGACCCGGCACTTGAGGCCGAGCATGAGGCCCTTGCCACGGATCTCCTCGAAGATCGCCGGATGGCCGTCGACAACGGCAGCCAGCTTCTGCTTCAGCAGCAGGCCCTTCTTCTGCACGCTCTCAAGGAAGCCGTCGGCCAGCACCACGTCGAGCACCGCATTGCCCACGGCCATGGCCAGCGGATTGCCGCCATAGGTGGTGCCGTGGGTGCCCGGCTTCATGCCGGAGGCCGCTTCCTCGGTCGCAAGGCAGGCGCCGAGCGGGAACCCGCCGCCGATGCCCTTGGCAACCGCCATGATGTCCGGCGTGATGCCGGCCCATTCATGGGCAAAGAGCTTGCCGGTACGCCCGACGCCGGTCTGCACCTCGTCGAGGATCAGCAGGATGCCGTGCTCGTCGCACAGGCGGCGCATCTCGCGCAGGTACTCGGTCGGCACGGGACGTACGCCGCCCTCGCCCTGGATCGGTTCGATCAACAGGCCGGCGGTGGTGTCGCCGATGGCGGCGAGCAGCGCCTCATGGTCGCCGAACGGCACCTGGATGAAGCCCGGCGCCTTGGGGCCGAAGCCTTCCAGATACTTCTCCTGGCCGCCGGCGGCGATGGTCGCCAGCGTGCGGCCATGGAAGGCGCCCTCGAAGGTGATGATGTCGATCCGCTCCGGCTCGCCCTTCGCATAGAAGTAGCGCCGCGCCGTCTTGATCGCGCATTCCAGCGCCTCGGCGCCGGAATTGGTGCAGAACACGCGGTCGGCGAAGGTCGCCTGCGTCAGCTTGCGCGCGAACGTCTCCTGGCCCTCGATGGCATAGACGTTGGACACGTGCCAGAGCTTGTCGGCCTGGTCCTTCAACGCCTTGACGAGACCGGGATGGGAATGGCCGAGCGAGTTGACGGCAATGCCGGCGGCGCAATCGAGAAAGCGTCGGCCATCGGAAGTCTCCAGCCACACACCCTCGCCACGCACGAACTCCAGGTTCGCGCGGCTGTAGGTCTGATAGAGAGATGAGCCTTCCATGTCCTTCCTGCTCCCATTGACCGGTCCCATCGACCGGCGAGATGCCTTGGCGGGCGAACCCGCCCCGAGCCCCGCGCGATGCCTTGCGAACCGCTGCCCTCCCGCTGCCGCAAAGGGCTGCGAAGGATGCGGACGGCGCTCCCGAAAGCAATTATGCCGCCCACGAGAGGCGGCACGGCGAGGAAGCCCCGTTATACACCGCGCGGACGCGGAAAAGTCAACGGAATTGGCGGGCGGCATGCGCACCCGCAACGCGGCCGAAAGCGGCCTTTTCTGGGGAAAACCGGATCAATCCCCAGGTGAATCGCCCCCTCACCTTGAACCGGAAAGCCGGCATATTGTAGCTTCCCAGTCAAGAAATACGACATCTCGTGTATCCGACTCACAATAGCCTCAAAATCCGGCGATGAGCGGGGCGCCCCTTACGGTGTGCCGATAACCTTTTATTAACCAGATGTCGGGGCCCGATCCAACACGGAGTTGAGCGCATGTCCTGGACAAGCGAACGCGTCGACCTTCTCAAGAAGCTCTGGACCGATGGACTGAGCGCCAGCCAGATCGCAGCGGAGCTCGGCGGCGTCACCCGCAATGCGGTGATCGGCAAGGTGCATCGCCTCGGCCTGTCAGGCCGCGCCAAGGCGCCGGCGGCCGCCCAGAAGGCGCGCAGCAAGCCGGCCCGGAGCGGCGCCGAGGAGGCGGCCGCGTCGGCGGCGCAGCAGCAGGGCGGCGGCGCCCCGTCCGCACCGCAGACCATCGGCGCCACCGCGCTGAAGATCGAGGCCGCGCCGGTGGCCGCCCCCGCGCCGGAAGCCAAGCCCGTCGCCGAACTGGTGCCGATCGCCAAGCGGGCAACGATCCTGACGCTGACCGAGCGGACCTGCAAATGGCCGATCGGCGACCCCACCAAGGAAGACTTCTACTTCTGCGGCCACCCGTCGAACCCGGGCGTGCCCTACTGCCCCTATCACTGCCGCATCGCCTACCAGCCGGCGAGCGATCGCCGCCGCGACCGCAACGTCGCCAACGGCTGAGACAGCGTCCCCCTCCAGGGGGCGGCTCTGACGAGAAAGGCCCGCCAGCGGTTTCCGCGGCGGGCCTTTTCGCGTCTGCATCGGTGGAGCGTCCGCGACGGGGATCGCCGGAGCGCCGTGCCAGGCACTCCGGCTCCTTCCATATCGGTGGCCGCCTCAGGAGGCGACGGCGAACTGGTCGTTGAAGGCGTAGCCGGCACCACGCACGGTGCGGATCGGGTCCTGCACCTTGCCGCGATTGATCGCCTTGCGCAGGCGGCCGACATGGACGTCGACCGTCCGCTCGTCGACATAGACATCGTGGCCCCAGACCCCGTCGAGCAGTTGTTCGCGCGAGAAGACGCGGCCGGGCGAGGTCATCAGGAATTCGAGCAGTCGGAACTCGGTCGGGCCGAGATGAACCTCGCGGCCGGAGCGGCGCACCCGGTGGGTCTCGCGGTCGAGTTCCAGATCACCGGCGCGCAGCAGCGAGGACACGACCTCGGGCTTTGCCCGGCGCAGCATGGCGCGCACCCGCGCCATCAGCTCGGGGATCGAGAACGGCTTGACCACATAGTCGTCGGCGCCGGTGGCAAGGCCCCGGATGCGCTCCTGCTCCTCGCCGCGGGCGGTGAGCATGATCACCGGCAGGCGCTCGGTCTCGGCGCGCGAGCGCAGACGGCGGCACAGTTCGATGCCGGACAGGCCCGGCAACATCCAGTCGAGAAGCAGCAGGTCCGGCTGGCTTTCGCGCAGCAGCAGGTCGGCCTCGTCGCCGCGCATGCAGGTCTCGACCGTGTAGCCCTCGGCCTCGAGATTGTAGCGCAGCATCATGATGAGAGGCTCTTCGTCCTCCACTATCAGGACCTTCGGCATGATGTTTACCCTTGTCCTATCGACCCGGCCGGAAGGCCTTGGTGCGGCTTTTCACTCGCACCGCCTTGCCGGCTTTCGTTGTCAGCAGCAGCGGGCGATCCGATCGCCCGCGCAAGTCTCGATCGCAGCCGCGTCAGGGCACGATGTCGGTTTCGACGCCGGTCTCGTCGACCTTCTGGCGCTCGTCGGTCGGCAGAACGCCAGTCGACATGTAGATGACGTTCTCGGCGATGTTGGTGGCGTGATCGCCGATCCGCTCGATGTTCTTGGCGCAGAACAGCAGATGGGCGCAGACCGAAATCTGGCGCGGATCCTCCATCATATAGGTGAGGAGTTCGCGGAAGATCGAGGTGTAGAGCGCGTCGACCTCGTCGTCACGGTCGCGCACCGCGGCCGCCGCCTCGCTGTCGCGGCTGGCATAGGCGTCCAGCACGTCCTTCAACTGCGCCTGGGCCAGTTCGGTCATGTGCTCGACGCCGAGGGCGAACTTCTTGGAATCGAAGGTTCCCTCGATGGCGATGACACGCTTGGCGATGTTCTTGGCAAGATCGCCAACGCGCTCCAGGTCGTTGGAGATGCGCATCGCCGAGATGACGTCGCGCAGGTCGCTGGCCACCGGCTGGCGGCGGGCGATGATCAGGATCGCCTGCTCCTCGATCTCGAACTGCAGGACGTCGACCCGCTTGTCCTGGCCGATGACCCGGCGGGCGAGGTCCTTGTCCATGCGCACCAGCGCCGACACGGCATCGCTCAGCATGACCTCGGCAAGGCCGCCCATCTCCGACACGCGGCCGGCGATCTCCTTCAGTTCCTCGTCGAAGGAGGATACGGTATGTTCGCTCATGTCTCGTCTCCATCCGGGGCGGCGGTCGCCCCACCCGGCGGGGTGCGCCGCATAGGACGCAGCCTCCCGCCCGTTCTCGACCAGATCCAGATTAGCCGAAGCGGCCGGTGATGTAGTCCTGGGTGCGCTTGTCCACGGGATTTGTGAAAATGTCTTTCGTCGCCCCTTCCTCGACGAGATTGCCGAGGTGGAAGAAGGCCGTGCGCTGCGACACGCGGGCGGCCTGCTGCATGGAGTGGGTGACGATGACGATCGTGTAGTTCTCGCGCAACTCGTCGATCAGTTCCTCCACCTTGGCGGTGGCGATGGGATCGAGCGCCGAACAGGGCTCGTCCATCAGGATGACCTCGGGGCTGACCGCGATGGCGCGGGCAATGCACAGGCGCTGCTGCTGGCCGCCGGACAGGCCGGTGCCCGGCTCGTCGAGACGGTCCTTCACCTCGTTCCACAGGCCGGCCTTCTGCAGGCTGGAGGCTACGATCTCCTCCAGCGCCGCCTTGTTGCGGGCAAGCCCGTGAATGCGCGGACCGTAGGCGATGTTGTCGAAGATCGACTTGGGGAACGGGTTCGGCTTCTGGAACACCATGCCGACTTTGGCGCGCAACTGCACCGGATCGACCTTGGGGTCGTAGATGTCCTCGCCGTCGATCAGGATCTGCCCCTCGACACGGCAGATGTCGATCGTGTCGTTCATCCGGTTGAGGCAGCGAAGGAAGGTGGACTTGCCGCAACCCGACGGGCCGATGAAGGCCGTCACGGTCTTTTCCTCGATGCGGATGGTGACATCCTTGATGGCGTGGGTATCGCCATAGAAGACCTGAACCTTCTCGGCTTCAATCTTGGCGTCATTCATGGCGGCGACTTTCTCGGGATTGGTCAATTGGTTCATGGCTCAGAAAGCCCCCTTACCAGCGGCGTTCGAAACGACGGCGCAGGATGATCGCGACGATGTTCATGGTCATCAGGAAGAACAGGAGGACGATGATGCCGCCCCATGCTCTCTCGTAGAAGGCAGGGTCGGCCCGTTTGGCCCATTCGTAGATCTGCGCAGGCATTGCCGAGTTCGGATCGAAGAAGCCGGAGGCGATGCCGCTCGGATAGTTGGAGGCGATGAAGCCGACCATGCCGATGAGCAGCAGCGGCGCGGTTTCGCCGAGCGCCTGGGCAAGGCCGATGATCGTACCGGTCAAGATACCGGGCATTGCCAGCGGCAGGACATGGTGGAACACCGACTGCATCTTCGAGGCGCCGACGCCGAGTGCGGCATCGCGGATCGACGGCGGTACGGCCTTCAGCGAGGCGCGGGTCGAGATGATGATGGTCGGCAGGGTCATCAGCGTCAGCACCAGGCCGCCGACGATGGGAGCGGACTGCGGCAGATGGGCAAACTGGATGAAAGCCGCAAGGCCGAGGATGCCGAAGACGATGGACGGCACCGCTGCAAGGTTGGAGATGTTGACCTCGATCAGGTCGGTGAAGCGGTTCTTGGGAGCGAACTCCTCAAGGTAAATCGAGGCGGCGACTCCGATCGGTAGCGACAGGAACAGCACCACCAGCATCATGTAGAGCGAGCCGAGCATAGACACACCGATGCCCGCCTGCTCGGGCCGGGAGTCGGAAGCATCCGACCCGGTGATGAAGTCCATGTTGAACCGCTTCTCGACAATGCCCTTGGTCTGCATTTCATCGACCAGGTCGAGATGGGCCGCATCGAGGTTCCGATCATTGACCAGCGCCTCACGGGTGACGCGACCCTTGAGATAGCCATCGACACGGGACGAAGCCAGCAGGTCGAATGTCACCGTCTGACCGACCCGGCCGGGATTGGCGAGGACGAAGCTGCGGATCTGCGCAGCGGCGCCGGACGAAAGCATCTTGCGCAGATCGGCGGGGCGCATGTCAGTGGCGATGCCCGCACGATCGAGTTCGGCGACGAGCGCCGCATCGATCATTGCGTTGTACCCCGATGTCTTCACGACCGAGGCCTCGGCCTTTTCCACCGCTTCCCGGTCCAGCGTCACCGGAATGGAGACAAAGGTCTGGTTGAAGGCGGTGAGGCCGTTGCTGAAAATCGCGTAGAGCAGCGCCACCAGGAAGAACAGGCCGATCAGAATGGCAACGACGCCATAGATCTTGAACCGGGTCTCGGCGGCGTTGCGGCGGCGGGTTAAGGCGTCCGTCTTGAGCAGCGAGGTTTTCCGGCGGACAGCCTGCCCGGTCTCCTTGCCCGAGGGATAGGTCGTGGCCGTCTCGGTCATTCGTACTGCTCCCGATATTTGCGCACGATGTAGAGCGCGAAGATGTTCAGCCCCAAGGTGACCACGAACAGGGTCATACCGAGCGAGAAGGCGACCAGCGCCTCGGGCGAGGCGAAGTCGGCGTCGCCGGTGAGCTGGCTGACGATCTTGGCGGTGACGGTGGTCATCGCCTCGAAGGGATTAAGGCTGAGCTTGGCGGCGGCACCGGCGCCGAGCACCACGATCATGGTCTCGCCGATCGCCCGCGAGGCCGCCAGCAGGATGGCTCCGACGATGCCCGGCAGAGCCGCCGGCAGGATCACCTGCTTGACTGTCTCCGAATGGGTGGCGCCGAGACCGAGGGAGCCGTCGCGCATGGCCTGCGGTACGGCGTTGATGATGTCGTCCGACAGCGAGCTGACGAAGGGAATGAGCATGATGCCCATAACCAGTCCGGCGGTTATGACCGCAGTGCCGCCCGCCATCCAGTTAACACCAAGCAGGCCACCGTTTCCGAAGAAGCTGACCAGCAGCGGTCCGACGGTGAGAAGCGCGAACAGACCGTAGACGATGGTCGGAATGCCGGCGAGCACCTCAAGCAGCGGCTTGGCCACTGCGCGCACGGCCGGGCTGGCATATTCGGAGAGATAGACCGCGGCGAACAGGCCGATCGGCACGGACACCGCCAGCGCGATCAGGGAGATGTAGAGGGTCGCCCAGATCAGCGGCACGATGCCGAGTTGCGACCCGCCGCCGAAGCTCGGGCTCCAGGTCAGTCCGAAGAAGAAGTCGGCTGCCGGATAGAGGCGAAAGAACTCATAGGTGTTGAACACCAGAGACAGCACGATACCGAGCGTCGTCAGGATGGCGATGGAGGCGGCGGCGATGAGAATCCAGCGCACCACCCGCTCCACGGAGTTGCGCGCCCGGAAGTCCTTGCCGGAGCGGCTCCAGGCGAAGGCGGCGCCAAGAACGGCAAGGCCGATGACGACGATGGCTCGACCGAGATCACCGGTCGCGGACAGTTCGCGATAGCGTTGCGCGGCACGCAAGGTCTCGGACGTGACCGCGGAGCCGAGAGCGACGCCGAACCGGCCAAGACGTTCACGCACGTCGGTGAACTCGGTGCGGATCGAATCGGCCTGCTCGGCGGAAAGCGCGCCAGCGGCAACGGCGGTATCGAGGCCGCGGGCAACGCGGCGCACGTCGCTCATCACCAGGCTCAGAGAACTCTTGCTGATCGCGTCCGGGGAGATCATCGACGAGACCTGGCCGTTGATGACCATGGGCTGGATGGCGAGCCACAGGACGAGAACCAGGAGCGAGGGGATCATCGCGGCCAACGCGACGTTCCATCCGTAGTAGCCCGGCAGGGAGTGCAGCAGGCGGATGTCGCCGCCGGCGCTGGCCATCGCACGGGCACGTCCCAGGATGAAACCGGCCGCCGCAAGGGCGAATATCACAAGAACAATCAGCGGCAAGGACATGAGACTGAAATCCGGACCTCGGGGAAGAAAAAAGGGGCGGCGCAGCCGTGACTGTTCGCCGCCCCTTCGCTAGTCCGACCGGCTCAGTGCGTGAGCGTGGTCTCGGCAGCAACCGCTTCCTGGACCTTGGCCAGCTCCGGATCGGAAACCAGGCCGTACTGGGCCAGCGGGCCGTCCGGACCAGCCAGTTCGTCGGAGACGAAGAACTGGGCGAACTCCTTCAGGCCAGGAACCACGCCGATGTGGGCCTTCTTGACGTAGAAGAACAGCGGACGGGACACCGGATACTCGCCGGAAGCAATGGTCTCGGTCGACGGGGTCACGCCCGACATGGTCGCAACCTTGAGCTTGTCGGTGTTGTTCTCATAGAAGGCGAGGCCGAACACGCCGATACCGGCCTTGTTGGCATCGAGACGGGCGAGGGTCTCGGTGTAGTCGCCGTCGATGTCGACCGAACGACCGTCGGTGCGCAGCACCAAGCACTTCTTGGCGGCATCCTTCTTGTCCATGCCGCCATCGACCATGGCCTTCAGCGCGCCGCTGTCCTCGCAGCCGTGCATCATGACCTTCTCTTCGAACACTTCACGGGTGCCGTGCTTGGTGCCCGGAACGAAGGCCTGGATCTGCTGGTTCGGCAGCGCGTCGTTCACCTGGTTCCAGGTGGTCGCGGTGTTCGGAACCAGCTTGCCGTCGACGACGACCTCGGCGGCGAGCGCCTTGTACCAGTCGGTCGGGGTGAAGACGAAATCAGCGCCGTTGATGTCGGAGGCGAAGACGATGCCGTCGTAACCGATCCGAACCTCGATGATGTCGGTCACGCCGGCGTCGGCGCAAGCCTTGATCTCGCCCTCGCGGATCGGACGCGAAGAATTGGCGATGTCGATCGTATTCTCGCCGACACCGTCGCAGAACTTCTTGAGACCGGCGGACGAACCACCCGACTCAACCACCGGGGTCGGGAAATCGGTGTTCTCGCCAAACGCCTCGGCGACGATCGAGGAGTAGGGAAGAACCGTCGAGGAGCCGGCGATCTGGATCTGGTCGCGAGCGATGGCGGCGCCAGTGAAGGCGACCGAAGCGACCGCGGTCGCGCTGAGAAGAGCTTTGATGTTCACCTGACCTCTCCCTGGATTTCAGGATTTCTCACGTTACCCCGCAGACTTATTCCCGCGAGGTCGAGGGCACCCTAGTCCTGGCCCGTGATGCTTATATGAAGATCAGGTATCACTTTTGTGACAATTCAAGACCTTGACTTAAAACGTCTTTTTTCTCGAAAACAGTCAAAGCGGCGTCTTTTGCGACAGGAAACCTAACGGTGAAGGTCGCGCCCTCGCCCGGGGTGCTGTCGATCTCGAGCCGCGCCTTGTGCCGGGTCAGGATGTGCTTGACGATGGCAAGGCCGAGGCCCGTACCCCTGGTTTCCCGGCTACGCGACGCATCCACCCGATAGAAGCGCTCGGTCAGGCGCGGCAGGTGCTCCGCCGCGATGCCGGGACCGAAGTCGCGCACGCTGAGGACAAAGGTTCCAGGCCCGCGCGACGCCTCCCCGCCCGCCGGCGGGACCGGCACCAGGCGGATTTCCACCCGCTTGCCGCTGGCGCCATACTTGATGGCGTTCTCGACGAGATTCTCGATCACCTCGATCAGTTCGTCCCGATCCGCCCGGACCAGGCAAGGTGCCGGCGGCGTCTCGATGTCGAGACCGACGCCGGCCTCATCGGCAACAGGCTTCAAGGCGTCGCAGGCATGGCGCAACAGGGGAACGAGGTCGAGCACGGTCTCCGGCTGGAGGTGGGCCTTCAGTTCGATGCGCGACAGCGACAGGAGGTCGTCGATCAGCCGGCGCATGCGGTCGCCCTGCTGCAGCATGATGCCGAGGAACCGATCACGGGCGACCGGATCATCGCGCGCCGGGCCCTGCAGCGTCTCGACGAAGCCGGTAAGCGAGGCGAGCGGTGTGCGCAGCTCATGGCTGGCATTGGCGACGAAGTCGGCACGCATTCGCTCCAGCCGGCGTTGCTCGGTCAGGTCCTGCAAGGTGACGAGAACGAAGCGCCCGGCTCCACCGGCGGCGCCGGCACGCGGCGCCTCGCCGGGCGCCGCCGCCGGCTCGGCGATCGGCGTCACATAGGCCTCGAGCCAGCTTTCCGTCGGAACCCGCTCGCTCCACTCGATCCGCTGGGCCGGGCCGCCGGCCATGACCTTGTCGAGCGCTTCCAGCAGCACCGGCACGCGCAGGCGCAGCGACAGCGGATCGCCCGGCAGCGGGTCGCCGAAGCGCACCCTTGCAGCGCGGTTGACATAGCGGGTGATGCCGCGCCGGTCGACGATGAAGCACGGGTTCGGCAGCGCGTCGGCGAGCTGCTTCATGCCGGTCTCGGGCCAGGGGGTCAGCGCTCGGGCTTCCCTCCGGCGACGGGTGACGAGCAGGCGGCGGGTGGGGGGAATGAGGGCCGCAAGGAGAACCGGAATCGCCCCGGCGGCGACCATCAGCGCCGGCACCCCGGCCACGAGGACGGCGAGCAGCGCCACCGCGACGACGGCGAACAACACCCAGCGCTGCTCGGCGACGCGCTCGCGAAGCCGGCTGCGCAGGCCCGGACGCGCCGCAGGGCGCTCTGTGGTGTCGTCGCTCATTCCTGTCGCCGTCGATCCTGTCGGGTTTCCCAACGGCCTGTCCGTCCGCGGGGCGGCGCGGCAGACGCGGAGCGGAAAGGCCGGGAAAGCGGGAGGACTTCCATAGCATGGCCCATATGACAGGCCCAAGACGGAAACCGAAGCCAGAAATCGAAGCCAGAAATCGAAGACGGGAAACAATCGCAGCCGGCCGCTTCACGGACACCGGCAGGAATGCTATCTGCCTGGATGCAGGCAGACGCGCCGACGGATGGCGCGATGCGCGAGGGAGGCTTTGCCATGACCCCGGCTCAGGCGGCTGAACGGCTGCCCCAGGCACTGGCGATGCAGGACTGGGAGACGGCCCGCAAGGCGCTCAAGCGCCTGGTGCGGGCGGATCCGGGCAATGCCTCGCTGCATTACAACCTGGGCCTCGTCCTGCGCCGGCTCGGCGATCCGGATGCCGCCGACGATGCCTTCGGCGCGGCGCTGAAGCTCTCTCCCGGCCATCTCAACGCCCTGTTCGAGCGAGCGGCGGCGGCGATGGATGCCGGCCGCCGGGAGGCGGCGGAGGCCGGCTTTTCCGCCTATCTGGAGAAGGCGCCGGACGATGCCGACGGCTGGCTGAACCTTGCCCGGCTGCGCCTGCGCCGCGACGCGGCCGGCGAGGCGGAAGCGGCCTTCGCCAAGGTCCTTGCCCTGCGCCCCGGCGACCGCGACGCGGAGATCGGCCTGGCGGAGGCGGGACTGCGCCAGGGACGGGCGGAGGCTGCGGCGAAACTCAGAACCCTCTTCGCCGAACTGCCGGCCGAGCGACCGCGCCTGCTCAAGGCGATGAGCCAGGGACCACGCGGCAAAATTCCGCTGTCGGGCCTTGCCCTGACGGGGAGGGCGCGCGACGTGGGAGCCGGCTGAGCCCCTCACCTGTCGCGCGGGGCGCGGAAACTCTTGCG
Source organism: Stappia sp. TSB10P1A (assembly GCF_900185725.1). Taxonomy (GTDB): domain Bacteria; phylum Pseudomonadota; class Alphaproteobacteria; order Rhizobiales; family Stappiaceae; genus Stappia. Next base: position 82,720 of record NZ_FYAU01000016.1, read on the forward strand.
ATAGAGACCCGGATCATCCTGAAGCCCGTCCTGCACCTGCATGTGCCGGTCAAGCTCGCTCCGGTCCATGGCGCGGATGTCGAGGTCCAGCGCCTCCCGGCGGATCGGGAAGGCCTGGGCCACCGGCGTGCCGGCAGGCAGGCATCCGGAAAAGCCGGTATCGCGCCAGATCGCCGGGAAATGCACGAAGCCGTCCCGGTAGCGGTCGCAGTCGACAAGACCGGCAAGAGTGCGGAAAGGCAGGTCCTCGCGGTTGAGCGGATGGGTGAAGAGCAGGGAGACGCCCTCGGGCGCTTCGACCGTCCAGAAATTCGTGAACTTCACCACGAATTGCCCGTCCGGCAGACCGAAGGGCACGCCCGTGGCCTGTTCCGGCACATGCAGGCCGATGGGCGAGCGGGTCTGGCGCGCCCCTTCCGCGACGGGGGGCGACCAGTCCCATGAGATCTCGCCGTCAGCGACGTGGAGATCGGCGGCCAGGCGGAACATCACCCCCAGCGCCAGCGCATCGATCAGCGGCGGACAGTGCTTGAGGGTGCGGACCTGCGCCCCGCCGAGAAACTCGCTCGCGACCACGGACGGCACCGCCTTCAGCCAGTCGGGAAAGCCGGCGCGCGCCGGCACCGGCTCCGGCACATGGCCGACCAGTTCCGGCAGACAGCGGAACGAGAGCCTCATCGCCGCGCCGGACGGTTTCGGGCGGCGGCCTCCAGCGCGTCGAGACAGGCGGGCCAGCCTTCGGGTGACGCCATCGCCTCGCGATAGGCGATGCCGGCCTCGCCATGGCGCAGGAAGTCGCCATGGGTCAGTTCGATGCGGGTGCCCTCGGCCGCCTGGCGAAACTCGATCATCACGCGGCTGGCAGCGGCGGGATCCGCCACCGGCTCGCCGTCCGGCGAAATCTGCCAGGCGAGACGCAGATAGAGCGGCGGCTCGATCGACAGGACCGTGCCCCAGACCCGGCGCGGACCGCCGGGCGTCTGCTCGGTGCAGGCACCGCCCGCCATCGGCTCGATCGAAAGGTCGGCCGCCGGATCGCGGGAAAATGTGCGCTGCCAGGGCCACCACTCGCCGATGCGGTCGACAAGCAGATCGAAGGCCGCCTCGCGTGCCAGCGGCAGCGTGCGAACGAAGACGATGGAACCGTCCGTTTCGGACATGTCAGCTCCCGAATCAGTCGCCGGAACGAAGACCCTGAAGGTCGCAGCCGACCGGCCGGGCCGTCAACCGTTGCCGCCGCGACGCCTCGCCAGAACCCAGATGGTGGCCGATACGACGGTGATGACGACGAAGATCACGCCGATGACGTTGATCATCGGCGACAGGCCGAAGCGCATGCGCGCGCCGATCTCGGTGACGAGCGTCCAACTGGAACCGATCGCGAAGAAGGTGGTGTTGTAGTTCTCGATCGACTGCAGGAAGGAGATCAGCGCCGCCGTCAGCATCGTCGGCATGAGGAACGGCAGCGTGATGCGGCGGAAGACGAAGACCGAGGAGGCGCCGAGGTCGAGCGCCGCTTCCTCCAGCGCGCGGTCCTGCCGCTGCAGGCGCGCCATGAACATCAGCATGCAATAGGAGGCGATGAAGGCGGCCTGCGCGATGGCCGCAGTGAACAGCCCCGCCTCCATGCCGAAAGCATCGCGCCAGAAGATCATGGTGGTGGCGCCAAGCACGATGCCGGGGGTGAGGATCGGCGAGACCAGCACCGTGTAGAGCAGGGTCGAGGCCCGCGACTGCAGCCGCGTCAGGATCAGCGCGCCGGCAAGGCCGAGCGGAATCGAGATGACGATGACGCCGCCGGCGATCGCCAGCGAGTGCAGCAGTCCTTGCACGAACCGGGCGTCACGCGGCAGCGCCTGAAACCACTTCAGCGTGAAGCCCTGCCAGTCGGTGACGGAGGGGGTCGGGTTGGCGTTGAACGCGGCCGCGACCATGAACATCAGCGGCAGGAACATATAGGCGAAGAACAGCAGCAGGTAGCCGGAGAGCACCGCGTCGGACCAGTCCCGGATCCGGCGCCGGCGCGGGGCGGCACCCGCTGCGATCTGCTCTGCGGTGATGACCGTCATTTCGCGATATCCCTGATGCCGACGCGGAAGACGGCCATGTTGACGAGGATGAAGGCGATACAGGCGACGAGCAGGGCCAGCGAATAGGCCGCACCCTCGTTCCACGAGCCCGCCTCGAAGAAGCGGCGGTAGATCACCTGCGCGAACCAGTCCGGATGCAGGCCGCGACCGACGATCTCCGGCACGGCGATCGATCCGGCGGACAGCATGAAGGTCATGATCGCGCCGACGGCGATGCCGGGCTTGGCATGGGGCAGCACCACGCGCCAGTGGATGCGCCAGGTGGAACTGCCAAGATCCCGCGCCGCCTCGATCTGGTTCTTGTCCAGCGTTTCGATGGTGTTGTAGATCGGGAACACCATGAAGAGCACATAGGCATAGACCATCACGGTGAAGACGGCGCCGTTGGAGGCGACGAAGCGGATGCCCTCTCCCGCCTGCATGTCGATCAGGCCGAGGGCATCGAGAACGCCGTTGAGGATGCCCTGCTTCTCCAGGATCATCACCCAGGAGAAGATCCGCAGCAGTTCGTTGATCGCGTAAGGAATGATGAGGCCGAGCATCATCAGCGCCACCTTGTTGGCGCTTTTCGCCGTCGCGGCCGCATAGGCGACCGGATAGCACACGACGAAGGAGAGCAGCGTCACGCAGAGCGCGTAAAAGATCGTCGAGAGAAAGATGCGAAAGTGCAGCTCGCTCATATTGGTGAAGTTCTTGGCCGAATAGCTCTCGCTGATGCCAGCCGTCTTGGTCGTCTCGGCCTCGATCGCCTCCAGTTCGGCAATGCGCCCCTGCAGGCCGGCCTTCTCCTCCTCCAGCGCGACAATGCGGCCCTCGACCTCCTCAAGCGGCAGCGCAGCCTGTTGCGGCGGCGCGAAGGGGCTCGGGGCGACGCCTGGTGACGGCGCCGCGGGCGAGGGTAGCGAGGGAGACGGCGTCAGCGAGGGTGAGGGCGTCAGAGAGGGAGACGGGGTCAGGGATGGCGAGGGAACCAGCGACGGCGATGGCAGACCGCCTGCCGGAGCTCCGCCCGCCGCCTGTCCAGCCTCTTGTCCAGCCTGAAGCTGGGCCCGCAGATCGCGCAGATCCGTGTCGATGTCGAAGACGCGGGTATAGGCACGGTCGATCTCCAGCGACAGGGTCGCCGCATCGCCCGACCGGTCGACATAGGTGAAGGCGCGCTCGATCATGCGCGCCTGCGGCAGCACGATCAGCAGGGCGATCCAAACGGCGGTGAGCGCCAGGAAGATCCCGGTCAGGCCTTTGCCATAGCTCTTGACCAGACTATTCACGGGCGAGATCCCCCACCGGCATGACGATCGCGTCCGAGGGCCGGAAGGCAAGATCCGTCTCGCCGGATGCCAGCGAAGAGGCCGTGTCGCCCGAATTCGGCAGATGCACCGTCACCGGCGCGTCGCCGGCACGGCAATGCAGGTTGACGAAAGGCCCTTCCAGATCGCGGCGCTCGATGGTGGCGCGCAGTCGGTTGCGCGGCGCATCGTCGGTCCCGGTACCGCCAAGGCCCACCCGCTCGGGGCGCACGAAGATCATGACCTCGTCGCCGACACCGGCGCGCCCGCGCAGACGCGCCAGCATCTCGCCCTGCGGCGTGTCGACCCGGGCAATCTCGCCGTCGAGCCCGGAAAGCTTGCCACGGAAGACGTTCTGTTCCCCGACGAAGCTGGCGACGAAGGGCGTTCCCGGCTGATTGTAGATCTCGTCTGAGGAGGCGACCTGCTCGACCACGCCGCGGTTCATCACCGCCACCCGGTCGGACATGGTGAGCGCCTCGCCCTGGTCATGGGTGATGTAGATGAAGGTGACGCCGGTCTTGCGCTGCAGGTCCTTGAGCTCGCTGCGCATGTGCTGGCGCAGCTTGAGATCGAGAGCGGACAGCGGTTCGTCGAGCAGCAGCACCGCCGGCTCGACCGCCAGCGCACGGGCAATCGCGACGCGCTGGCGCTGGCCGCCGGACAGCTCCGTCGGCTTCTTCTCGCCCTGGCCGGTGAGCGCGACCATGGCCAGCAATTCCTCGGCCCGCTGGCGACGGACCTTCTTCGGCACGCCTCGCGCCTCCAGGCCGAAGGCGACGTTCTCCCACACGCTCATAAGGGGGAAGAGCGCAAGGTTCTGGAAGATCAGCGCGGTCGGCCGGGCGTTGGGGCGGATGCCGGCCATGCTCGTCCCGCCGATGCGCACGTCGCCGGCCGAAGGGTCGAGAAAGCCGGAGATCATCCGCAGGATCGTGGTCTTGCCGCAACCCGAGGGGCCGAGAATGGAGAAGAACTCCCCGGCATTGATCGTCAGGTCGGTCGGCTGAACGGCGGTAAAATCGCCGAAGCGCATCGATACCCCGTCAAGGACGACGTCTTGTCCGTGCATTTGCCCCTCATCTGGCACGCGATCCGGCAGCGTTCGGCCGGAAAGAAAAGCGGATCGCGGCACGCGCCGCGATCCGCCGGGTCCAAACGCCTCAGGCGTTGGTGATCTTGTCCACATACTCCTCACGCAGCGTGGCGAACCACGGCGTGTCGGCCTGCCACCACCACAGGTTGGCCAGGTTCTCGGCATTGTAGACGTCGGCGAACTGGGCCTTGTAGTTGTCGCCCGCGTAGTCGGCAGCGCCGGTCACGGCAGAGTTGTAGCCGGTGTTGCCTGCCAGAAGGCCGGCCATCTCCGGGTCCAGCATGGCGTTGAGGAAGGCGTAGGCCTGCTCCAGGTTCTCGGAGCCCGACGGAATGCCCATGGAGTCCATCCAGGTGATGCCGCCTTCCTTCGGCATGCGGTACTTCCACTTGGCGTCTTCCCGGTTCAGCAGGAGACCGGTGGTGTCCCAGGTCTGGCCGATGGTGGCGCCGGCCTGCTTGAAGGCGTTCGTCGCCTCGGTGGCATTGTTCCAGAACGCGGCGATGTTGGCCTTGCGCTCGATGATGAACTTGGCGCAGGCATCCCACACGCGGCGGGCCTCATCCTCGGTCTTGTAGACGTCGAGCATGCGGTCGGACTTCACCTCGCCGATCGCGTCGAGATAGAGGCCGACACCCATGATCACCGACTTCTGGCGGAAGGCGGCCTTGCCGGCGGCTTCCGGCGACCACATGGTGCCGTAGGACACGTCGTCGGCATTGAACTGGGTGCTGTCGAGGGTGATCGCCTCGGTGCCCCAGTTGAACGGCAGCAGCATGCGCTTGCCGCGATAGGTGCCGCCGAGCTGGACGCTGTCACGCAGCATGGACGGGATCAGCTTGTCGAGCTCGAGCTTGCTCTCGTCGAGCGGCTGCAGCAGGCCGTCCGGATAGTAGTTGTTGCCGTTGGTGATCGACGGGAAGATGACGTCGAAGCCCTTGCCGCCGGCGGCGCGCAGCTTCTGCTCCGCCTCGTCGTTGGAGCCATAGGTCGACAGGTTCACCTTGATGCCGGTGTCGCCCTGGAACTTGTCGATCATGTTCTGCTGGATGTAGTCGCCCCAGGCGAAGACGTTCACCTGGCCGGACGAGGCCAGCGCGTCGCCGGCCTTGAGGATGGCCGGGGCGGCAAGCAGGGTCGATGCGGCTGCGGAGCCCTTGAGCACCGAACGGCGGGAAATGGACATGTCGGACCTCTCCGTTACATTGGTCTTGCGAGCGGCGACGGATCGGCGGGTCTCCTCCCCGCATCGCTCGCTCGGCCATAGGTCAGTTTGACAACGTTAGTATGACACGGAAGGGTACGGCATCCGCCGGCTGGCCGGCGCGACAGGACCGGAACGGCCTCCCCTCGCGGCAATCTCCAGCAAGAGCGTCCCTCGCATGTAAGGCAGACGTTATTGGTGCGGATATGATCTTTCAACCGAAAGATTAGCCGGCTGTGGAGCAATGGCGAAGCAGCGGCCCACTTGCGGCTTGCCGGCCTTTTCGTATAGGCAAATCCGAAAGTCAGAAGCGGAGCCTGAAAAGCGATGGTTTCCCTGCGACACGACCGGAATTTCGATCCGCGACATGGCGAAATCGTCGAGATATCGTCGGCTGTGCGACGCGCGACCGCGCCCAATCGCGGTCCTTTCACCTGGCACGGAACGAATACCTACCTTATCGGGCGCGACGAGGTGGCAGTGCTCGATCCCGGCCCCGTCGACCCCACTCACGCGAGGCTGCTTCTCAACGCCGTCGGCAAGGACAGGCTCGCCGCCATCCTGGTGTCGCACACCCATGTCGACCATTCCCCCGGCGCAAGGCTGCTGCAGGAGATGACCGGGGCGCCGATCATCGGCTGCGGTCGGCACCGAGCAGCGCGCGCGCTCCAGCCGGGCGAGACCAATCCGCTCGACGCCAGCGCCGATGCCGACCACGTCCCCGACCGCGAATTGCGCGATGGCGACAGCCTCACCACTGACGGCCTGACCCTGACCGCGGTGGAAACGCCCGGCCATACGGCCAACCATCTCGCCTTTGCGCTCAACGACGGCAACGTGCTCTTCTCCGCCGATCACGTCATGGCGTGGTCGACCTCGATCGTCGCGCCGCCGGACGGCTCGATGAGCGCCTACATGGCCTCGCTGGCGCGGCTTTCGCAGCGGGACGACAGCGTCTATCTGCCGGGGCATGGCGGAGCCGTGACCGCTCCGGCAGAGTATATCGCGGGGCTCATCGCCCATCGGCAGGCGCGGGAGACGGCGATCCTCGACCGGCTCACCGCCGGCGACCGGACGATCCCGGAGATGGTGGCGAGGATCTATGCCGATGTCGACCGCGCGCTGCACGGGGCGGCGGCGCTGTCGGTGCTCGCCCAGGTCGAATGGCTGATCGAGCGCGGGCTGGTCGGCCTGGCGCCCGGCCAAAGTCCGACCTTGACGCTGGCAAGCCGCCTGGAACTCGCCTGACGAACATCCGAAACGGGTGCCACGCGCCATCTCCTTTGACGGGCAGCCGGGAACATGGCATGTGACGGCGAAACGCGGGCCGGCGCCCGCCCGACACCTTCCACCGGACGAGACCCCCCGCATGCGCATCAAGGCCGTATTGTTCGACCGCGACGGCACGTTGACCGACTTCGACAGGACCTGGGGCCCCGCGATCGCCCTGGTGCTGCAGGATCTGGCGCGCGGCGACGGGGCCCTGCTGGAAACGCTGGAAGACCTCGCCATGTTCGACGTGGCGCAGGCCCGCTTCACCGGTCCGTCGATCCTCAAGGTGCAGTCGCCGAAGGACTATTCCACCGGCTGGGCCGAGGTGATCGGCGAACCCGACCCCCAGGCGATGCTGGAGCGCATCGAGACGATCCTGCTGGAGCATTGCGACCGCACGGTCACCCCATTCGACAGCGTGGTGGAGACGCTGACCACGCTGAAGGCAAGCGGCCTGCCGCTCGGCATCGCCACCAACGGCACCGAAGCCTCGGCGCGCAAGCAGATGCAGGCGCTCGGCCTCGCGGGCGCCTTCGGCTTCCTCGCCGGCTACGACAGTGGTCACGGGTCGAAGCCCGAGCCCGGCCAATTGCTCGCCTTCGCCCGCCACACGGGCCTTGAGCCGGGGGAGATCGCCATGGTCGGCGACAGTCTGCACGACATGCATGCGGCGAAGGCGGCCGGCATGATGCGCATCGCCGTGACCACTGGTGCAATCCCGCGCGAGCGGCTGGTGGACGAGGCGGATCTCGTGATCGAACGCATGTCGGACCTGCTGCCCGTGGCGCTAGGCAGGGCGGCCTGACCATGGGCACCGTGCGCGCTGTGCTGTTCGACAAGGACGGCACGCTGATCGACTTCCAGAACACCTGGGCGCCGACCTTCCACACCTTGATGAGCGAGCTTGCGGCCGGCGACAGGCTGACAGCGGAGCGGCTGGCCGCGGCCGCCGGCTTCGACCTTGCCAGCGTGCGCTTCGCCCCGGACTCGGTGCTGGTCGCCGGCTCCAATGACGACATCGTCGATGCCTTCGCCGAGATCCTCGGCCTTGCCGATCCGCAGGCGCTGGCAGAGGATATCAACGCCCGCATCGGGGCGATGAGCCTGCCGCATCTCGCACCGTTCGACGACCTTGTCCCCGCGCTCGACCGGCTGGCCGGGCATGGGCTGATGCTCGGCATCGCCACCAACGACGCGGAAGCCTCGGCGCTGGCGCAACTCGACGCGCTCGGCCTGACGCAGCGCTTTGCCGCGGTGATCGGCTTCGACAGCGGCCACGGGGCAAAGCCCTCGCCGGGCATGGTCTCCGGCTTCTGTGCGGCGCTCGGCCTTGCGCCGCAGGAGGTGGTGATGGTGGGAGACAGCCTGCACGACATGCATGCCGGCCAGGCCGCAGGAACGCGCACGCTCGCCGTGACCACCGGTGTCGTCGGCGCGGATGTGCTGGCGCCGCATGCCGACCATGTCGCCGCCTCGCTGAGCGAGGCGATCGACTGGATCGAGACGCTCCTCGCCCGAACCTGACCGGCCCCTGCCACGGGTCGGTGCGACGGCCCTTGCGGCCGCCGCTGCCAAGCCCACGGCACGCCCGGCGGCGCAAGGAGGTTCGCATTCGCCGACGGTCGTGGTAAGCGGTTGGAACGAAACGCGGTCTCAGTCACAGGGAAGTTTCCGCCCGCCGCATGCGCAAGATCCTGCCCCTCTCCCGGTCGCGCCTCGCGGCGGCAAGCCTCCAGTTCGGGCGGCTGGCCCTGCCTGTTCTGGTGATCTCGGCGCTGATCCACCGGGCGGATATCGTCACGACGCCGCAATTCCTGGTTCTTCTGACCCTCGGCCTGCTGCTGGCCGCCGCCGCCTGCGGAACAGCGCTGATCGCGGGGCTCGTCCTGTGGCGGCGCGGCGGCACCGGCTGGGCGCTGGCGGTGCGCGGCTTTTTCTACGGTGTCGTGGCGCTGACGCCTGCCCTCTTCGCGCTCTACGCCTTCGCGATCTATCCGCAACTCGCCGATGTCAGCACCGACACGGAAAACCCGCCGCAGATTGCCAGCGGCCTCCCCTTCACCGGGGCTTCGAGACAAGCGGAGAGCTATCCCGACCTGGTGTCGCGACGTTTCCGCATCGCCCCGCCGGAGCTGCACAGGGCGGCCCTGCAGGTCGCGGCGCGCAACCGCTGGACGATCACCGCCGAGTTGCCGCCCGGCATGCCCGACGAGCCGACACGCTTCCAGGCCGTAGCGACAACGCTTGTCTTCGCCTTTCGCGACGACATCGCCGTGCGCATCCTGCCGGATCCGGTCGGCGCAAGGCTCGACATCCGCTCCGCCTCGCGCTTCGGCCGGCATGATTTCGGTGCCAATGCCAACCGGGTTCGCGGCTTCTTCGAGGACCTCGACGCCGTCCTGGTCGCAGCCTATGGCATCCTCGACCCGGTCGAAGAGGACGAGGACCTGCCGGCCGACCTGCCCTTGCTGGATGCTGACGCACCGGAGCGCGAAGACGGGCAGACGCCTCTGCCCGGCGCCAAGCCCGATCCCGAGGCTTCCGGCGCACAGAGTTCGGCGACGACCCCGGCACCTCTGCCGCTGGAGCCACTGCCCGACGATCTTTCGGAAATCTATGAAGAGGACGTCCCGGGCGGAACGCCGGCGAGGTGACGCCTTTCCGGCTTCGTCACCCTCTTGATTCCGCTTCGCGTTTCCCGATCCGGCAAGGGGCCGGCACCGCTCTGCGGAAGGTTCGTCCCCTTTCTCGGAATCGCAAAAGGTTACAAGGTGTTAAGAAGAGTGACTGGCGCCACCATGTTTCCTTGCGTCATCCTTAGTTTTGACCAAATCGGAGACGATTTGTGCGCATCGCCGACAGGATGTTCCCCGGCGCAACCAACGACCCGGACCCAGACATGACTTCCAAGTCCCCCCAAGCCGCCGCTCCCGCTCCGCGACCGAGCCTTGCCTCTCTGTACAAGCCGGTCGGCATCGGTGCCGTGACCGCGGCTAACATCTGCAAGACCGGGATGGTCAAGGCGTCGCAGCCCAAGGCCAAGTGACGCCGAGCGCCGCAGGCACGGAGCAGGAAACGGCGCCGGCACGGCGCCTCCTGCACCGCGTTGCGGAAAATCCGTCAAGAAAACGCTATAGGGTTCCCGAATCGCACGCGATTTCATCGGGAGCCTTTTTTGCATGATCACCGCCTATACGCTCGATGCCGGCGCCATCGTCGAGATTCGCTGCTCGGCCGAGACCCGAATTCCCGATCTGGCCCTGTGGGTCGACCTTGCGTCTCCCACACCCGAGGAGCGGGCGATGGCGGAGCTCTGGATCGGAACTGAAATTCCCACCCGCGAGGAGATGGCCGCGATCGAAACATCCGAGCGGCTGTACGAGGTGCAGAACACGCTGGTGATGACGGCGGTGATGCCCTTGGTCGTCCGCGAGCCCGATTTGAAATCGGCAGCGATGACCCTGGTGGTGACGAAGGAGCGGCTGGTCTCGCTCCGCCACGGCGAACCGACCTCCGTCGCCGCCGCCGTCCGGCGGATCCAGCATGACGGCGTTCCGATCCGCACCGCGAGCGATATTCTCTTCGTCCTGCTGGACGCCATTGCCGACCGGGCCGCCGATGTGGTGGAAGAATGCTCCAGCGCGTTCGATACTGTTGCCAGTGATGTGTTCGGCCGCGGAATCGACAGCCGCAAGAGCGCGCAGTACAAGGCCACCATCCAGAAGATCGGCCAGATCGGCCTGAAGATCGCCCGCATGCACGATGCCTGCGCCAGTCTGGAACGGCTGTTCCTGTTTCTCTCGCTGCATGCCAAGACCCTGGGCCTGAACGGACAGCAGAAGTCCGCCGCCAAGACGCTGGGCCGCGATATCCGCTCGATCCGCGAACATGCGACCGGCCTCGATGCCCGGCTCAACTTCCTGCTCGACGCGACGGTCGGTCTCGTGAACCTCGAGCAGAACCAGATCATCAAGATCTTCTCGGTGCTCGCCGTCGTGTTCCTGCCGCCGACACTGATCGCCTCGATCTACGGCATGAACTTCGAGTTCATGCCGGAACTCAATTGGGCGTATGGCTATCTGTTCTCGATCGGCATCATGTTCATGTCGGTCGCCATCACTTTCCTTTATTTCAGATGGAAGAAGCTGCTTTGAGCCTGCCCGCGTCTGCCCTAGTTTGCCTGACCATGCCGCAGTCAGGACCAGAACCCACCCGATGACGAGCCTCGCCGCAAAACTCGCCGGGGCCCTGCGCCGCGGCCGCCGCCGGCCGCCGGCGGCGCGTCGGCCGCAGCGCACCGGAACGTGGTCGCAAGAGGCCGTGCTGCAGCGGATCGCTCCCCTGCCGCTACGGGACCGGTTCCTTGCCGAGTTCGATCCCGACTACTACCGCGCGCTCTATCCGGACCTTGTGGAACTCGAGAACGAGGCGCTCGCCGCCCATTACCGCGACAGCGGCCGGATGGAGGGGCGGGTCGCCTCGCCGCTCGCCGCGCGCGGCTATTTCGTCGATGCCTTGCAGGGCAACGAACGCTCGCTGGAACTCGGTGCCTTCCACCGGCCACTGATGCGGGGCGCCCATACCAAGCATTTCGACGTCCTGCCGAGAGCGCAACTTGTCGAGCGGGCCAAGGCCATTGGCGAGAACCCCGACGGGATTCCCAATATCGATTTCGTGTCGCCGTCCGGCGACCTTGCGGTGGTGGACGAGCAGTTCGACATGGTCGTCTCCTCGCATGTGATCGAGCATCAGCCCAACCTGGTCGCGCATCTTGCCCATGTCGAGCGGATCCTCGACGCGGGCGGCGTCTACGCGATGATCATCCCGGATTGCCGCTTCTGCTTCGATCATTTCATCCCGCCCTCCACCCTCGGTCAGGTGATCGAGGCGCATCGCCAGAACCCGAAAGTGCACACCCTGCGCAGCGTCATCGAGATGCGGGCGCTGACCACCCACAACGATGCCGCTCGCCACTGGAAGGGCGATCATGGCACGCTGGAGCACACGGTGGCGCGCACGCGCAACGCCATCCAGGAATGGGAGCAGAGCAAGGGCGCCTATATCGACGTGCATGCCTGGCGCTTCACGCCCGAAAGTTTCACACAGATCATCACCACCCTGAACGGGCTGGGTCTGATCGGCCTCGTTCCCTACCGGGTCTACCCAACCCCCTATCTGGTCAGCGAATTCTGCGCCGTGCTCGGCAAGGCGACATGACGATTCGCTCCGACTGTGCTCCGCACCTCATCGCCAAGCCCCTGCCCTAAAAGTGGAAACGGGATCGCTGGAGGATCCGGCTTACCATTTGTTAATCGCTTTCTTTCATCCTGTTGCAAAGGCGCAACAACCTCGCCACGCGAGACCGCGCATCGAGCTTCGGGACGGTAACGCCATGACATCCATACGGGTCACCGCGACATCCGCCGAAAAGGATGGAGCAGCCGCCAACCGCTATCGGGCGGGCGCGCTGGCATTCGCCCTGGTTCTGCCGCTCGTGGCTGCCGGTTGCGGCAGCATTTCCATGCCGATCGGCAGCGCCGATCCGGAAGTGCCGCTGGATCTGACCGGATCCATCGATTCGCAGCAGAATGCTGCGGATGTCGACATCAGTTCGCAGGACCGTGCGATCATCGCCCGCGCCATTGCCACCGCTCATGAAAGCGGCAAAGCGGATCCGCCCTTCTCCTGGAACAATCCGATCAGCGGCAATTCGGGCACCATCGTCGCGATCAAGGACGACACCCAGCCCGGCGGCACCGGCTGCACCCGCTTCGAGACGACCGCCAACACCATCGGCGGCGTGCGCGCCTATCTCGGCACCGCCTGCCGCGATGTCATGCAGGACTGGGCGATCATCGAACTGGCCGTGAAGAACCCGAAGCCGGAGACGGCAGGCTGACGTCACGGCCGGGGCTGATATCCGCCTGCAAAGGCGGCCACGGTGGGCGAGGCTCGCCACTGGATTTTATTCCTATCAACAACCATATGGTTCCCGAGCAAGGCGCGGGTGTATACCCGTTGCACCACACACCATCGCGGTCTGAACCATGCGTGATCCCTATTCCGTTCTCGGCGTCGCAAAATCGGCGAGCGAGGCCGACATCAAGCGGGCTTTCCGGAAGCTTGCGAAAAAGTATCACCCGGACCAGAACGCCGACGATCCGAAGGCGAAGGAACACTTTGCCGAGGCGAACCAGGCCTATGAGATCCTGGGCGACAAGGAGAAGCGGGGCCAGTTCGATCGGGGCGAGATCGACGCCGAAGGCAAGCCGCGCTTTCAGGCGCATGGGTTCGGCGGCGGCTTCGACGAGTCCGACCTGTTTCGCCAGACACGCGGCCAGTCTTCGGGCTTTGGACGGGGCGGCGGCTTCGACGACATCCTGAACGACATTCTCGGCGGCCTCGGCGGACGCGCCCGTGGCGGCGCGGGGTTTGCCGGTGACGGCGGCTTTGCCGGCGCAGGCCCCGGACCGGGCGGCCAGGCCGGGCCCCGTCCGCGGCCGACCCGGCGCGGCAGCGATGCCAACGTCACCGCACGGGTGACGCTGGAGCAGCTCGTCCATGATCGCAAGGTGCGCGTCGCCCTGCCCTCCGGCAAGACGCTGGACGTGAAGCTGCCCGACGGCACGGTGGACGGCGAGAAGATCCGCCTGCGCGGCCAGGGCGAGCCGGGGGAAAACGGCGGTCCGGCCGGCGATGCCATCATCGAGGTGCGCCTTGCCCGGCATCCGATCTTCACCCCCTCCGGCGACGACCTGCGGCTCGACCTGCCGATCACCCTCTATGAGGCGGTGCTGGGTGCAAAGGTGCGCGTGCCGACCCTTGATGGCGCGGTCAACCTGACCGTCGCGCCTAACGCCCAGGCCGGCAAGACCATGCGGCTCAAGGGCAAGGGCCTGCCGAACCGCACCGGAGGCCGGGGCGATTTGCTGGTGACCCTGCGCATCGTGCTCCCCGAGGAGGGCGACGAAGAACTGACGACCCTGATGCGGGCCTGGAAGGAACTGCGGCCCTACCGCGCCCGCGGGCCTGAATTCGACTGAGCCCGGCATGGGCGAGGAGCACGGCAGGAAACGACGCCCACCGCGCAAGGACGACAATCCCGTCCTGCGATGGGTTCTTTTCGCGCTTTGCGCCAGCGCAGTCCTAGGCGGGCTCCTCTGGAAGGCGATGGGCTGGTAGCCCATCGCGTCCTCTTCCTCAGTCCCGCAGCGGCGCGAGGGAGGCCGGCGGAAGGCTGTCCTCCGGCACGAAGAAATCGGGCATCAGGGCGCAGGACGGATCGACCCGATACCTGTCGAAATCGGTGATGCCGCGCGATGCCAGGAAGCTGTCGTCGATGAGGAAGTTGCCGGTGAAATCCTTGGCGGGACTGGTGAAAATTTCCCAGGCGGCATCTGCCAGGATCTCGGGCGTGCGGCTCGAGCGCATCATCTCGTCGCCGCCGATCAGGTTGCGCACCGCCGCGGTGGCAATGGTGGTGCGCGGCCACAGTGCGTTGACCGCAATTCCCTTGTCTCGCAGTTCTCCGGCCAGGCCGAGCACTGCAAGGCTCATTCCATATTTGGCGATGGCGTAGGGAGTGAACGGCGCAAACCACTTCTCCTGCATGTCGAGGGGCGGCGACAGCATCAGGATATGCGGATTGTCGCTGTTCTCCAGCCAGGGCAGCGCGTGTTTCGCACAGACCAGGGTGCCGCGTGTGTTGATCTGATGCATCAGATCGAAGCGCTTCATGTCGGTCTGCGACAAGGGCGTCAACTGGATGGCGCTGGCATTGTTGACGAGGATGTCTATGCCGCCGAAGGTCTGCGCCCCCTGCGCCAGCGCATCGGCCACCGCCGCCTCGTCGCGCACATCGACGACAAGCGGCAGCGCCCGGCCGCCGGCTGCCTCGATCTCCTCCGCCGCGCTGTAGATGGTGCCCTCCAGCTTCGCATGCGGCGCGGCGGTCTTGGCGGCAACGATCACATTGGCGCCGTCGCGCGCGGCGCGCAGGGCGATCGCCTTGCCGATGCCCCGTGACGCACCGGTGATGAAAAGCGTTCGGTTCTTGAGCGACATGCGTTCCTCCCAACAGCGGTCGCGACCTCAGTCGCTCCCGCGCGACCTATCCATGAATGCGGTGAAGGCGGCGCGCGCCTCCTTCGAGGCCAGGCACTCCGCAAACAGGCGGATTTCTTCCTCCATGCGGGCCCGCAAGTCCGCACGCTCACCCCACAGCAGGGCGCGGGACAGGCGCATCGCCTCGGCCGGCTTGGCGGCGATCGCCCTGGCGGCGGCAAGCGCGCGCGCCTCGACCTCCTCCTCCGCCACAACGTGATTGATGAAGCCGGCGGACAGTGCCGCCGCCGCATCGAAAGGCTCGCCCAGGCACAACAGTTCGAAGGCCCGGGCATGGCCCATGACGCGCGGGGCGAGCAGGCTGGCGCCGGCCTCGGGCACGAGGCCAAGATCCAGGAACGGCGTGCGGAACAGCGCCCGCTCGCTGGCGAAGACCATGTCGCAGTGGAACAGCATCGTCGTGCCGACGCCGATCGCGAGACCGTCGACGGCAGCGACAATCGGGATCTCGCAGGCCGCAAGCGCGCGCAGGAACCGCACCACCGGCGCGTCCTGGATGCCCACAGTGCCGGCCATGGCAAGGAAGTCGGCGATGTCGTTGCCGGCGGTGAAGGCTCCCGGCACGCCGCACAGGAGATGCGCCCGGATGTCCGCGTCCCGCTGTTCCAGCGCCTCGGCAAGAGCCGAGTACATCTCGCCGGTGAGGGCGTTCTTCTTGTCCGGCCGGTTCATCCGGATGCGCTGGACGGCCCCGTCCCGCTCGATCTCGATCATCGCGTCCTCCCCAATACCGCCTCAGGCCAGCGGATCGTAATCCAGCACCGCCGAGGCGACGGAGACCACCTGCTCCTTCAGCGCGGCCGTCTCGGCGAGACGCGCGGAGGCGAAATAGCGGGCCAGCAGCAGCCGGCGCGCGGCCTCCGGCGCGGCATCGCCGCTGCTCGCGAGCGCGCCCTTCAGCAGCATGGCGCCGCCATAGGCAAGGCCGAACAGCCGCAGGAACGGCGTGGCGCCGGCGAGCGCTTCCTGTTGCCGACCGCCCGCAAGCGCGGTCAGCATCCAATCCGTGGCGCCGGAGAGATTGGCCAGGGCGCTCTCAAGCCGCGCCGCGATATCGGCAAAGTCCGGGCCGGCCCCGCTTGCCTTCGCCGCGATGGCAGAGAGTTCCTCGACCAGGCCGCGAAACTGCGCCCCGCCTGACAGGGGCAGCTTGCGTGTGACCAGATCGATGGCCTGGATGCCGTTGGTGCCCTCGTAGATCGGCGCGATACGCGCATCGCGATAGTGCTGCGCTGCTCCGGTCTCCTCGATGAAGCCCATGCCGCCATGCACCTGCACGCCGAGCGAGGCGACCTCGACGCCGATATCGGTGGCGAAGGACTTGGCAAGCGGGGTCAGGGTTGCCGCGCGCTCGCTCCAGTGGGTGCGCGCCGCGTCGTCCCCCGCCAGTCGCGCCATGTCGATGGCATGGGCATTGGCGTAACAGATCGCCCGGGCGACCTGCGTCCAGGCCTGCATGTCGAGCAGCGTGCGGCGGATGTCGGGATGTGCGGCAATCGGGCTCATGCCCTCACCGCTCTGACCCGGCACCCGGCCCTGCCGCCGCTCCAGCGCATAGGCCAGCGCCTGCTGGGTGGCCCGCTCGGCGATGCCCAGCCCCTGGATGCCGACCGCAAGGCGGGCGTTGTTCATCATCGTGAACATGCAGGCAAGGCCGCGATTTTCCTCGCCGATCAGCCAGCCGATGGCGCCGCCCTCGTCGCCATAGATCATGGTGCAGGTCGGCGAGGCGTGGATGCCGAGCTTGTGCTCGATGCCGGCACAGCGAACATCGTTGCGCGCGCCCAGCGATCCGTCCGGGTTGACCAGGAACTTCGGCACCAGGAACAGCGAGATGCCGCGCGTGCCGGCCGGTGCGTCCGGCAGGCGGGCCAGCACCAGATGGACGATGTTGTCGGTGAAATCGTGCTCGCCATAGGTGATGAAGATCTTCTGCCCGAAGATGCGGTAGGTGCCGTCGCCGGCGCGTTCGGCCCGGGCGCGCAGGGCGTTGAGATCGGACCCGGCCTGCGGCTCGGTCAGGTTCATCGTGCCCATCCACTCGCCGGAGACGAGCTTGGCGAGATACGTCTCCTGCAGGTCCTTGCTTGCGTGCTTTTCAAGCGCCTCGACCGCCCCCGTGGTCAGGGTCGGGCCAAGGGCGAAGGCCATGGAGGCGGAGTTCCACATCTCCAGCGCCGCAGCGTGCAGCATCGCCGGCAGATCCTGCCCGCCGAACTCCGGCGCGCCGGTCAGTGCGTTCCAGCCGCCCTCGATCCAGGCCCGGTAAACCGCGCGCCACCCGTCAGGCATGGTCACGGTCCCGTTCTCCAGACGCGCGCCCTGCCGGTCCCCAACGCTGTTGAGCGGGGCTATTTCCTCGGCGGCGAAACGACCGGCCTCCTGCAGGATTGCGTCCACCAGGTCATCGGTGACCTCGCTATGCCGCGAATGGGCAAGGACCTCACCCAGTCCCGCCACCTGCTTCAGCGTGAAGGCGATCTCCGATACGGGGGCACGGTACATGTCTCACTCCCTTGACAGGCCGGTGCTTGACGAACGGCGACAGAGGCCGCAGAACCGCCCGGCATCATTTCGGGCGCGAGGATGGCTGCGGCTGACGTAAACGTCAACATGTGACGTGACGGAACCACGCAACCATCCGCCAGCGGACAGGACACGAGGGCAAGCCATGCGGCGCTGGCGGATCGACCCGCAGGAGACGGGCTGGCGCGACACGCCGGAGTTCGAGGCGGCGGTGGCGGACATTCTCGCCGGACGCCTGGTGGCGGTGCCGACGGAAACCGTCTACGGGCTCGCTGCCGACGCCACGAACCCGCTTGCCTGCGCGGCGATCTACGCGGCCAAGGGACGGCCGAGCTTCAACCCGCTGATCGCCCATGTCGCCTCCACCGAGCAGGCCCACCGGCACGGCATCCTCGACGAGCGTGCAAGACGGCTGGCCGACGCCTTCTGGCCCGGACCGCTGACGATGGTGGTCGCCAAGCGACCGGACAGCCCGGTCTGCGATCTGGCGACGGCGGGGCTTGAAACGATTGCGCTGAGGGTACCGGCAGCGGCGATCATGCGTGAACTTTCGTCGGCGAGTGGGCGGCCGATTGCCGCCCCTAGTGCCAATCGCTCCGGCCGCATCAGCGGCACCACGGCGGATGCGGTGGCGGGCGACCTTGGCGAGCACCTTGCCCTGCTGATCGATGCCGGGCCGACCCCGGTGGGCGTGGAATCGACCATCGTCGGTCTAGCCGGGGAGCGGCCGACGCTGCTGCGGCCCGGCGGCGTGTCACGCGCGGAGATCGAGGCGGTGCTGGGCGAGGCTCTTGCCGCCCCCTCCCTCTCCTGCGAAACCGCGCCGGAGGCCCCCGGTATGCTGACCTCCCACTATGCCCCGCGCGCCGGGATGCGGCTGAATGCCGAGCGGATCGAGCCAGGAGAAGCGCTTCTCGCCTTCGGAACGCCGCTGCCTCCCGGCTCCGAGCACGCCGCGGCCGTGGTCCAACTGAGTGAGGATGCCGATCTTCGGCAGGCGGCCGCCCACCTGTTCACCGCCATGCGGCGCCTCGACGCCAGCGGGGCAGAGCGCATCGCCGTCATGCCGGTCCCGGAGACCGGGCTGGGCGAGGCGATCAACGATCGCCTGCGCCGCGCCGCCGCTCCACGGGACTGAGCCGCGAAAGGCGGTCGCGTCCGGGCACCGCAAGACGCATCCACCCGCTCGATCTGACGCAGGGGCACACCAAGATGTTGCCCCGCACAACTTGGGCATCGGGATTTTTTACAGTGAAAAATAAATCCTGATTTTACCAAATTCGATCATTTCATGCTCGAAAACGCCGCCTCTCGCAAATTCCTCCTTCTGAAAGGGGTGCGAATCAATTAGTATTATCATTACCTTCACAGGTGATGCAGCGGACCTCCCCTACGGGCCCTAGACTGCCCGCACCTCTTCCGGGGCCGGCGTTTCAAGCCGCCCCGGTTTTCTTTTGCCCAGAGCCTCAAATTTGCGATTGCCTTCCGCGATCCCCTTGCCTTTGGCTCATTGACAGGGTCTGCCATGGCCGGTCAGATGAGGCACCAAGCGCCCGAAAACGGCCCAAGCTAAGGAAACGCTCTTGGCAACCCTCTACCTGCACCACTCCGCCTATCTCGATCATCTGACCCCTGTCGGTCATCCCGAACGCCCCGACCGGATCCGCGCCATCGACCGGATCCTGGAGCATGAGCGGTTCCAGACGCTGCAACGGGAGACGGCGCCGATGGGGCGGATCCAGGATATCGCCCGGGTCCACCCCTCCTCCTATATCGACATGCTTCACAGGATGGCGCCGCAGGACGGTCTGGTGCGTGTCGACGCCGACACGACCATGTCGCCGGGAAGCTGGGAGGCGGCGATGCGCGGGGTCGGCGGCGCCTGCCAGGCGGTCGACGAAGTGATGACCGGCAAGGTCGGCAATGCCTTCTGCGCCTCGCGGCCGCCGGGACACCATGCGGAAGCGGCCAGGGCCATGGGCTTCTGCCTCTTCAACAATGCCGCGGTGGCCGCCCGCCACGCCCAGCGGGAACATGGCGCCGATCGCGTCGCGATCATCGATTTCGACGTCCATCACGGCAACGGCACCCAGGACATCTTCTGGGCCGACCCGACGGTGATGTACTGCTCGACGCATCAGATGCCGCTCTATCCGGGCTCCGGCGCGGCGAGCGAACGGGGCGAGGCCGACACGATCGTCAACGCGCCGCTTTCGGCCGGCGACGGCGGTGAGGAATTCCGCGAGGCGATGGAGGTGGCGATCCTGCCGCGCATCGAGACCTTCCAACCCGACCTGGTGATCATCTCCGCCGGCTTCGATGCCCATGCCCGCGACCCGCTCGGCGGCCTCAATCTGGTCGAGGCGGACTTTGCCTGGATCACGATGCGGCTGATGGACATTGCCGACCGCAAATGCGGCGGTCGTGTCGTGTCGCTGCTCGAGGGGGGATACGACCTGGAAGGCCTCGCGCGCTCGGCCGCTGCCCATATCATGACCCTGATGAAGTCCTGATCCCGCCCGTCCACAGGCAAGGCGGAAGGCCGGACGGCTTGCCTTGCCCGGTGGCGGGGCGGCTTGTAGGTTGGCACTCCATCGAGGCAGCAAGCAGGAGCAGGCGTGTGACCCGAGACGACACCGACCCGGCGATCGAGGCGCTCGCCTTCGAGGTCGCCCTCAAGGAACTCGAGGAGATCGTCGGCCGGCTCGAACGCGGCGACGTTCCGCTGGAGGAGAGCATCAAGCTCTACTCGCGCGGCGATCTGCTGCGCCGACACTGCGACAAGCTGCTGAAGGCGGCCGAAGCCAAGGTTGAGCGTATCCAGCTTGCCGAGGACGGCAGCGCAACCGGAACGGCCCCGCTCGACGTCGACTGACGCGTTCACCTACTCCTTGAGGTACAGCGCGACGCGCGACAGGAACGCCGTCGACAAGTCCGCGCGGCGCAGGCCGCCGGCGCCGAACAGCGCGTCGAGATCCTCTTTCAGATAGCCGCGATAATAGGGCTCGTGGAAGAGGTCCGGGAACAGCTCCAGCAGTCCGTCGTTTTCCGGCAGATCGCCGTGCTGCAGGCTGTCGATGAAGATCAGACGCCCCCCCGGCTTCAGCACACGGCCGAGCTCGCGGGCGACCACCCGGCGGATCTTCGGCGGCAGTTCGTGGAAGAGGTAGACGCAGGAGATCGCGTCGAGACTGGCATCCGCGAAAGGCAAGCGCTCGGCATTGGCATTGACGAAGCCGACGCGGCGCTGCCGGGCAGGCGGCAGAGCCTCGCGCGCATGTTGCAGATAGGGTAGCGAGAGGTCGACGCCGATGCCGCGAAGCCGCGGGAAGGCGGCAAGGGCCGGGGCCAGCAGGCCGCCCGTGCCGCAGGCGATATCGGCATAGGCGAGCCGTCGCTGGTCGGTCTCGCGCACGAGGCGCGACAGGTGCACCAGGCCCTGCCGCCGCATGGCCGCCGTCGCCCCCTTGAACAGGACCTCGACCTGGAAGTCGTAGATGCGGGCACTGTCGCGCGACAGCCAGCCCTCGGTCTGGAAATGGAAATTCTGCCGGTAGTAGCGCGGCAGGCCGGAGGATGCCTCGCGCGTTGCCTCGAAGACCTCCTGATGTCCACCGGTCACGCGCCGCCGGGCCACCTTCGGCACGTCGGCGAGAAAGCGTCGGCTGAGATCGAGAAAGCCGCGCGGGCCGCCGAACTCGCCCTCCGGCATCGGGTAGTGCCCCGCCTCGACATTGGCGAGATCACGGGCGAACAGCGCTGCGATCTGGGAAAACAGGCGCCGGAGATCGGGTGTCGATATCGACCGGCGCGGCTCTCGGCGCCCGTCTTCGCGATCCTCCGGCTGGGAGGCCGCCTCGCCACCGGCGCGCGCGGCGCGCGCGATCCGGCGGGAGATCGCCTGGGCGATCTCGCCATGCACGGCGAACCAGGCGACACGGCTCCCCTGCCGGGCGGCATAGCGCGCCCTGCGGCCCCAGGTGAAGGCACGTCCGGCAAAGCTCGTTTCCGCCATGGCGTTCTCCCGTCTTTCGACCCGGACCGCCGCGGCAGCTCTCAGCCGCGCGACAGAACCGCAACACCCTCAATATGGGGCGAATAGCGGAACTGATCCACCGGCAGGATCGACGAGATCCGGTAGCCTCCATCGACCAGGATGCGCAGGTCGCGGGCAAGCGTCGCCGGATTGCACGAGACCGCCACCACCGTCGGCACCTTCGAGCGGGCAAGCTCCCGTGCCTGCGCCTCGGCGCCGGCGCGCGGCGGATCGAAGACGACCGCCTCCATCCCGCGTCCATACTCGTCGAGTTCCACCGCGGTCAGCGGGTTTCGGGAAAGATCACGCCGCTCGGCCCTGATCTCCCTGAGCGCCCCCGCCCCGGTTCTCATCGCCCGGTCCAGCGCGGCGAGGGCGGCAGCCTCGCCTTCGACCGCCCGTACCGTTGCCTGCCGGGCAAGGCGCAGGGCAAAGGTGCCCGACCCGCAGAAGAGATCGGCGACCTTGCGTGCCTTGCCGACACCGGCCAGGACGCGGGCGGCCAGCGCCTCCTCCCCTGCTTCCGTCGCCTGGACAAACGCGCCGGGCGGCGGCACCAGCGGTATGCCCCCCATGTCGAGGGTCGGGGCGCGGGCCTCGACCAGCACCTCGCCGTTGAGCGAGAGGCGGGCAATGCCGGCGGCCATCGCCTCCTCGATTAGCGCGGCGCCCCCGCGCGGCTCGACCCTTGCCGAGGACACGAGCGCAAGATCGACGCCGGTGGGCGTGGCAAGGACGTTGAGCGTCACCTCGCCCTTGCGCGGCATCACCCGCGCGGCGAGTTCCTTCAGCGCGGGCAGCAGGGCGACGATCTCCGGCACCAGCACCGGACAGCGGACGACATCGACGAGGCGGTGGCTCGCGCGCTCGTGAAAGCCAAGCAGAATACGGGCTCCGGCCCGCGTCGCGGCGAAGACCGCCCGGCGGCGACCACGCCCGCCCGCGTCCGCCGTCGGCTCGACCAGCGGCTCCACCTCGGCGAGCCCGCGTGCGGCAAGCGCGGCGACGAGTTGCTGGCGCTTCCAGTCGAGGATCGCCGCTTGATCCATATGCTGCAGCACGCAGCCGCCGCAGGTGCCGAAATGCGGGCAGACGGGCTCCACCCGCAGGGGCGAGGGCGTCAGCACCTCCAGCAGACGCGCCCGCGTGCCCTCGCGGCGGACGCGAACGGTCTCCCCCGGCAGCGCGAAGGGAACGTGGACGGGACCTTCAGCGGTCTCCGCCCTGCCTTCGCCCTTGTGGGCAAGGGCGGCGATTTCGAGTGTGACGTCCTGGCTCATGCGCACCGGTTACTCCGCCGCCGGGACACAGGCAAGCCGCATGCGGCAGAAACCGGCAAGACCGGCGATCAGCCGTCCTTGACCGCCGCCAGCAGCCACTCGCGGTTGCCGTCTCCGCCGGTGATCGGCGAGGGTTCAAGGCCGAGCACGGACCAGCCCGGCTGACCGGCGAGCCAGCCGGCGAGATCCCTCACCACACCCTCTCCGATTTCGGCGGCGACCAGCCCGCCCTTGCCGACCGCCTCGCGGCCGGCTTCGAATTGCGGCTTCACCAGGAACAGGCCGCAAGCCCCCGGCGCGGCAAGCCCAAGCGCGGGAGGCAGCGCAAGGCGCAGGGAAATGAAGCTCATGTCGGAGACGACAACGCCGGGGTGCTCACCGCCGAGATCGTCGAGCGTCAGGGCGCGGGCGTTGACCCCGTCGCGGCGCAGCACGCGCAGGTCTCCCGCGACCGACGGGTGCATCTGCCCGTGGCCGACATCGATCGCATGGACCTTGAGCGCGCCGGCCTCCAGCAGCACCTGGGTGAAGCCGCCGGTGGACGCGCCGAGATCAAGGGCAATGCGCCCGGCAACATCGAAAGAAAAGCGCTCGAGCCCGGCCTTGAGCTTCAGGGCCGCGCGCGAGACATAGCCGCCCGCCGGGTCCTCGACGTCGAGCCTGGCCGCAATCGCCACCTTCTGCCCCGGCTTGTCGACGGCCACGCCATCGACCCGGACATGGCCGCGCAGAATGGCATCGCGCGCGCGGGCACGGCTTTCGACAAGCCCGCGCGCCACCAGAAGCTGGTCAAGCCGCTCACGCTCCGCCATGGCTCAGAAGCAATTGGCGATGCCGGTGAGCAACCGGTCGACATAGATGCGCTCGCCGTAGACCCACCACAGGACCCCCGTCGCAGCGAAAGCCGCCGCGAAGAACAGTCCGGCAGGAAGGAGCAGATCAGAGCGCATGTCGACAGGTCCGGTTCAGGTCGCCTCAGGACGCATTATCGATGAGGCGACGCAGTTTGGCCATGGCGTTTTCCGGGGCCTCGTCATAGGCGATGGTCCCGACGAAGCGGTTGTCCTTGTCCATCAGGAACACCGCAGCCGAGTGGTCCATCGTATAATCGCCATCGTCGAGCGGCACCCGGCGGGCATAGACGCGATAGGCCTTGATCATCTGCTCCGCCTGCTCGGGCGTGCCGGTGAGCGGCCGGATGCGCTTGTCGAAGGCGGCGACATAGTCCCGCATGACCTCCGGCGTATCTCGCTCCGGATCGACGGAGACGAAGGCGAAATTCATCTTGTCCGCATCCGGGCCGAGTTGCTCGATCCACATCTGGGTTTCGGCCAGCGTGGTCGGGCAAACATCCGGGCAGAAGGTGAAACCGAAGAAATAGGCCGCCGGCTTGCCGCGGAAGTCGGCGTCGGTGACGATCGTCCCGGTCGACGCATCGGTCATCGTGAAGGGGCCGCCAATGCTGGCGACCGGCGAGATCAGCCCCTCGCCTTCCGGCGCGACATATTGCTGATAGCCGACATAGCCCATGGCGCCGAGCAGCGCGATCACCGCTGCCCAGGCGACATAGCGCAGGATCTTCAGTGCGGACATGCTGGCTTACTCCTTCACGCCCTGCTTGCCGTGGCCGGGCATCCCATGCCCCGGCATGGCCTTGGCGCCCATCTTCTCCACCGTGAACGTGACCTCGACCTCGCCGGCTTTTTCAAAGGTCAGCGTCGCGGTAACGGTTTCGCCTTCCTTCAGCGGCTCGACGATATCCATGAACATCACATGATAGCTGCCCGGCTTCAGTTCCAGCGTTCCACCGGCCGGAACCTCGACGCCGTCCGCCATCTCGCGCATTTTCATGACGCCGTCCACCACCGCCATCTCATGGATCTCGGTGCGGCTGGAGACCGGCGACACGGCTGCGACGAGACGATCGGCCTCGCCGGAATTGGTGATTGTGAGAAAACCGCCACCGGCACGCGCCTGGGGCGGCGTGGCGCGGGTCCAGGCGCCCGACAGGGTGAGGGCGCCGACGGTCACGTCCTGCGCAAGTGCCGACAGAGTGGCTGCCGGCAGGGTCGCGGTGGCGAGAAGGGCGGCAAGGGCAAGCTTGGAAAAGTAGGTCATTTTCGTCTCCCGAAAATCGATATCTAACAGCTCAGTCCCGTGGCGACATCGACAAGGCGCAAAGACGGGACATGGCGCAGGACGGCAGGCGGGGTGTGAAGTGTTCGCGCGCTGCCGGGTCAGATCCTGGCGGGAGGCGGTGCCCGAATGGCTCCGGCACGGATGGTCAGACCGACGAGAGGCGCCTCGCGGCGAGAGCCCAGCGGGACCAGCAGGCTCGTCCGATACGGGGGCTCGGCGGTCGCAACAGATACTGCCGCGAGGGCCGTGAACACCGAGGCGGAATGCGGGCACACCGGCCCGCAGGGGCACAGACCCGGGATATGGTGCAAGGGGCCGGAACCAGGTTCCTCCTCTGCGGCGGTACTGCCAAGACAAAGGGAGGACAGGGCCTGCGCCTGGTCCTCCCCGACCTGTGCCAGCGTCATCGGCACGGCAGCCAGTTGCAGCAGCAGAGCCAGCGCGCATGCCAGCGCAAGCGGCAAGGCTTCGCGGCGCAGAAGACCGAACAGGGTCGTTCGCTGGATCATCGTGCGACAATGCCCCAACCTGCCCGCCCGGTCGAGAGATGAGATGCCGCAGGCCCGAACGCCACGGTCATGGTCAATCCGCCCGCGTCTCGGCAGCCGGCGCGCCACGCTCCGCAATGCGCGCCTCCGGGCCAGCGGAACTCTCTGCCGCGGATTCCGCCGACATGGCGGGCGTCAGATATTCCTCGCCTATGGCCGCGGCCGCCGCTCCCGTCAGATCGTCGGAGACATGGTCATAGGCCGGGAACTCCTCCGGCGGGATGACCGAGGGATCCTCCAGGTCCAGCGGCTCGGGGCTCAGGACCGTGCCCACCTGCGCCGAGGCCGCGTAGTCGAAGTCGGTCTTTTCCTCGATCGAGGGCGCCGCGCGCTGGAAAAGGCGCGACAGGATATAGAGCCCCATCAGCGCCTGGATCACCGCCACCTGGAGGAACAGGCCCCAGGAGCCGACGGACTGCATCAGATAGGCGGCCGTGAGCGGGCCGAAGGACGAGCCGATGCCGAACGCGAGGTTCATGCCCGACGACGTCTCGACATAGTCGCTGCGATCCGCGTGATCGAAGGCATGCGAGGCCGCGATCGCATAGGCCGGCTGCGTGGCGATGCCGGCAAGCAGCACCAGCGCGATGGCCATGGCGAAACCGTTGATCGGCACGGTCATGAACACGATGCTGACGACGACGGCGGAGGCGGCTAGGCCCAGCAGCACGAGGCGGCGGTCCAGCCTGTCGGACAGGCGGCCGATCGGCCATTGCGAGAGCGCGCCAGCGCCGACGAAGGCGGCGGCGAAATAGGCCGCCTGGCTGGTGGTCAAGCCGATCTGGATGGCATAGAGCGGCGTCAGCATCCACAGTGCACCCTGGGTGATGCCGATCATCAGAACCGCGACCAGCGCAGTCGGAGAGTTGCGATAGAGCTTCACCGGCCGGAACCGTACGACGGTGATCGGCGCGGGCTGGTTGGCCGTGGTCAGCGAAACGGGAATCACCGCGAGACTGACCGTCACCGACGCAATCGCGAAGGGGATGAATGTGGCGATATCCATCACCGTCAGCGACAGTTGCCCGGCGGTCATCGCCGCGTAGACCAGCACGATATAGATCGACATGATCGTGCCGCGGTTCTCGTTCGAAGCCTGCTCGTTGAGCCAGCTTTCGACGATCATGTAGAAACCGGCGAGGCAGAAGCCGGAGATGACGCGGATGGCGCTCCAGGCCAAGGGCTCGACCATGATCGGATGCAGGATGGCGGCGGCGGACATCAGCGACACCAGGGCGGCGAACGCACGGATGTGCCCGGCGCGCATGATCACGTAAGGCGCGCCAAGACAGCCGAGAACCAGGCCAATGAAATAGCTCGACGACACCAGGCCGATCTCGAGATCGGAAAAACCGGCCTGGGAGCCGGCCAGCGGGATCAGCGTGCTCTGCAGTCCGTGACCGGTGACGAGCAGTGCGATCGCGATCAGAAGGGCCGATACCGGGGCCAGCGCCTGCGCCATGTCGCGCCCTTTCCTCACAGATGCGGGCCGGTGTCCCGGCCGGGGTGGTTGCGCGGAAGGTTGAGGCAGTGCGGCCCGGCGCTGCCCGACACATCCCGACGCGATGACTGCGGCGCGCGCGGGCGCACACGTGACGTCGCCGGGACCGTTTCAATATTCGCGTGCCGGTGTCAATGCACGCAAGGCGCATGGCGCTGCCCGGGCAGGGCATGGGTCATGCGGGCGCCACCCAGGCGGCGGCGTCACGCCAGGAGCGCGGCCGTCTCGCTCCCGCGCCCGAGCGCCGAGAACACCGTGTGCAGGATGCCGCGGACATCGAGGCCGGCCTCGGCATACATGCGCTCCGGCTTGTCGTGTTCGATGAAGCGGTCGGGCAGGCACATCGGCCGGACCTTGAGACCGGCATCCAGCGCGCCGCGCTCGGCCAGAAGCTGCAGCACATGCGAGCCGAAGCCGCCGACGGAGCCTTCCTCGACCAGCACCAGGACCTCGTGCTCGCGGGCCAGCCGCAGCACCATGTCCTCGTCGAGCGGCTTTGCGAAACGGGCATCGGCAACGGTCGTCGACAGGCCGGCCGCGTCGAGCTCATCCGCCGCCAGCAGGCACTCGCGCAGCCTTGTGCCGAAGGACAGCAGCGCGACCTTGCTCCCTTCCCGCACGATCCGGCCCTTGCCGATTTCCAGAACCTGTCCGCGCTGCGGCAGGTCGATGCCGACGCCCTCGCCGCGCGGATAGCGGAAGGAGATCGGCCCCTGGTCATAGGCTGCGGCCGTCGCCACCATGTGGCGAAGCTCCGCCTCGTCGGCCGCCGCCATGACGACGAACCCGGGCAGGCAGGCGAGATAGGCCGTGTCGAAACTGCCGGCATGGGTCGGGCCGTCGGCACCGACCAGGCCGGCCCGGTCGATCGGGAAGCGCACCGGCAGGCCCTGGATGGCGACATCGTGCACCACCTGGTCGTAACCGCGCTGCAGGAAGGTCGAATAGATCGCGCAGAACGGCTTGTAGCCTTCCGTCGCCATGCCGGCGGCGAAGGTCACCGCATGCTGCTCGGCGATGCCGACATCGAAGGTCCGCTCCGGGAAGACCTCGCCGAAGAGATCGAGACCCGTACCGTCCGGCATCGCCGCCGTGACCGCCACGATGCGCTCGTCGTGGCGCGCCTCCTCGACGAGGCTCTCGGCGAAGACGCGGGTGTAGCTCGGCGCGTTGGCCTTGGGCTTGGACTGTTCGCCGGTGATGACGTCGAACTTGGCGACGCCATGATACTTGTCGGCGGAATTCTCGGCCGGCGCATAGCCCTTGCCCTTGCGGGTCACGACATGAATCAGCACGGGCCCCTGATGCGTGTCGCGAACGTTCTTCAGCACGGGCAGCAGGTGGTCGAGATTGTGACCGTCGACCGGGCCGACATAATAGAAGCCCAGTTCCTCGAACATGGTGCCGCCGGTCCAGAAGCCGCGGGCATATTCCTCGGCCCTGGCGGCCTTCTGCTGCAGGTGCCGCGGCAGGGCCTTGGCGAGCTGCTTGGCGGCATCGCGCAAGGTCAGATAGGTGCGCCCCGACACCAGGCGGGCAAGATAGGCGCTCATCGCGCCGACGGGCGGGGCGATCGACATGTCGTTGTCGTTGAGAATGACGATCAGCCGCGAATGCTGGGCACCCGCGTTGTTCATGGCCTCATAGGCCATGCCCGCCGACATGGCACCGTCGCCGATCACCGCGATGATGTTGTTGGAGCGCCCGTCGAGATCGCGGGCCACCGCCATGCCGAGGCCGGCGGAAATCGAGGTCGAGGAATGCGCCGCGCCGAAAGGATCATATTCGCTTTCGGAGCGCTTGGTGAAGCCGGACAGTCCGCCGCCCTGGCGCAGGGTGCGGATCCGCTCGCGCCGTCCGGTCAGGATCTTGTGTGGATAGCACTGATGGCCGACGTCCCAGATCAACCGGTCGTCCGGCGTGTTGAAGACGTAGTGAATCGCCGTCGTCAGTTCGACAACGCCAAGTCCCGCCCCCAGATGACCGCCTGTGACCGAAACCGCGTCGATCACCTCTGCGCGCAGTTCGTCCGCAAGCTGGCGCAGGTCGCGCTCGGAGAGTTGGCGCAGGTCGCTCGGCGAACGGACAGTGTCGAGCAGCGGCGTTTCGGGGCGATTGTACACGGAAGCGATCCCAGGAGTTCGACGCGAGACGGCGGAAGCGGCACATGCTCCCGTCACCCTGTGGCGGCCAGGCTATGACGGCCAAGGTCGCTCAATACCACCATGTAGACATAGGGCGCAAATCCACTGCTCGCATCCCCCCGCAATCGCGCCGAAAATGCGGCAACCGTGCGGGGAGAATATCACTATTCGAGCCGGGGGAATGCAACCCTGGGTAAATCAATACCTGTCGAAACTTCTGATATAGCGGGAAAATTCTGGTTTTACCCACCCATTTAGGTGATGCAAGAGGCATGAAAAGCTACTAAATACAGGTTGTGGTCGATGGGGCCACGTGCACAGTGATCGACTTGAGGCCGTGCCTTTGGCACGGCCTCCTTTTTGTGCAGGTGCCCGTTTGCGCGCCCTCTCCGTGCCCGGCCTGCGCGGTTCCGCCGCAGGCCGGGGGCGCCGCAATCACACCTCGCGGATCTCCGTCGTCTCGATGACGATGCCGAAACCCTCAAGCCCCACATAGCGGCGCTGTCGGGAAGCCAGCAGGGTGATCGAGTTGACGCCGAGATCCTTGAGGATCTGGGCACCGAGGCCGATTTCCCGCCAGTGCTCCTCGCGCGCCTGGGCCGACTGATGCTCTTCGGCCTCGGCGGCGGCAAGGTCGGTGCGCGCGCGGCGCGCCTGGCGGGCAACGCCGACGGAGCCTTCGCGCAGGTAGACGACGATGCCGCGGCCACGCGCCGCGAAATCCCGCATCACGTCGTCCATGACCCGCGCATCGCCGAACACATCGTCGAGCACCGATTCCAGTTGCAGGCGCACCGGCACATTGCGGCCGTCGAGAATGTCGCCGAAGACCACCGCCACGTGATGCATCGGGTCGTAGGGCGTCGAATAGGTCACCGCATAGGCCGGGCCGGCGATGGTTTCGATCGGCTGCTCCGCGACCCGCTCGACCAGCCGCTCCATCCGCTGACGCCAGGCGATGAGATCGGCGACGGACACCATCTTGAGATTGTGGCGGGCGGCGAATTCGGCCACTTCCGGCCCGCGCTTGACCGTTCCGTCGTCGTTGACGAGTTCGGAGATCACCCCCACCTCCGGCAGACCGGCAAGACGGCAGAGATCGACCGCCGCCTCGGTATGGCCGGAGCGCATCAGCACGCCGCCCTCGCGGGCGACCAGCGGAAAGATGTGGCCCGGGCGGGCAAAATCGGCGGCCCCGGCATTGGGATTGGCGAGCCCGCGGACGGTCGAGCAGCGCTCCTCGGCGGAAATGCCGGTGGTCAGGCCATGGCGATAGTCGACCGAGATGGTGAAGGCCGTCGACAGCGGCGCGTCGTTGTCGGCAACCATCGGGTCGAGGCGCAGGCGGCGAGCGTTTTCGCGCGTCATCGGCGCGCAGACGATGCCGGAGGTGTGGCGGACCATGAAGGCCATCTGTTCCGGCGTGATCAGCGAGGCGGCAACGATCAGGTCGCCCTCGTTCTCCCGGTCGTCGTCGTCGGTAACCACAAGCATTTCGCCGCGTTCGAAGGCGCGCAGCGCCTCCGCAACGCGTGTCTGGGACATGTCCACGTTTGAAGATCCTTTCAAGCCAAGCAGGTCGTTCGGGGTCACGGCGCCACCGGTGGCGGCGGCGATCCGTTCCGCGCTTTCGCGCGAGACCCAGACGCCCGGATCGTTGCACAGGGCGGTCACAGCCGCCGGCGACAGGCCGGCGCGGCGGGCAAAGGCCGACCGGGTTTCCTTGTTGAGGGTAAGCCAAGCATCCAGACGCATGCCCGGATGCTAGTCTCGGACAATTTCAGTTACAATGAAAAATATCGAGAAATTCAGTGATACTGAATTTATCCGACCTGCCCGCGGTGGCGCAGATAGTGATCGGCGATGACGCAGGCCAGCATCGCCTCGCCCACCGGCACGGCGCGGATGCCGACGCAGGGGTCATGCCGCCCCTTGGTCCGCACATCCACTTCCTCGCCCGACCGGGTCACCGAACGGCGCGGGGTCAGGATCGACGAGGTCGGCTTGACGGCAAAGCGCGCGACGACCGGCTCGCCGGAGGAAATGCCGCCGAGAATGCCGCCGGCATGGTTGGTGAGGAACACCGGGCGCCCATCGGCGCCGATCCGCATTTCGTCGGCATTTTCCTCGCCGGTCAGGGAAGCCGCTTCGAAGCCATTGCCGATCTCCACACCCTTGACCGCGTTGATCGACATCAGGGCGGCGGCGATCTCCTGATCGAGCTTGCCGTAGAGCGGTGCGCCGAGACCGGCCGGCACGCCCTCGGCCACCACCTCGACCACGGCGCCGACGGAAGAGCCGTCCTTGCGGATCTGGTCGAGATAGTCCGACCAGCGCGCGGCCGTCGTCGCATCGGGACAGAAGAACGGATTGTTGCCGATCTCGTCCCAGTTCCAGCGGCTGCGGTCGACCTTGTGCGGCCCGACCTGCACCAGTGCGCCGCGCACCACGAGCCCCGGCACCACTTTGCGGGCGATGCCGCCGGCGGCAACGCGCGCCGCCGTCTCACGCGCGGATGAGCGCCCGCCGCCGCGATAGTCCCGGATGCCGTATTTGGCGTCATAGGTGAAATCGGCATGGCCGGGGCGGTAGCTCTCACGGATCTCGGAATAGTCCTTCGAGCGCTGGTCGGTGTTCTCGATCATCAGCGAGATCGGCGTCCCGGTGGTGCGCTGAACGCCGTGGTCGTCGCTCATCACGCCGGAAAGGATGCGCACCGCGTCCGCCTCGCGCCGCTGGGTCGTGTATTTCGACTGGCCGGGCTTCCGCTTGTCGAGAAAGGTCTGGATCTCGGCTTCGGTCAGTTCGATGCGCGGCGGACAGCCGTCGACGACGCAGCCAAGCGCCGGGCCATGGCTCTCGCCCCAGGTGGTGACACGGAAAAGATGGCCGAAGGTATTGTGCGACATCTGGGGATCCGGAACATGACCGACAAACGGACTGGCACAGGTCTTCTAAAGCGCCCGGCCGCGCAGGGAAACCGCAAAAGCGACAAGGAGCTTTCAGGCGGCAGCGCCGGACGATTGCTCTGCCAGCCGCTGCTTGAAATCCTGCGCGGCGCGCGCATAGCCGCCATCGGCTCCATCGATGAAATGGATATGGCGGTTTTCCTCAAGACTGAAGACAAGGCAGGTCATCAGCGCCTCGTCGGAGAGATGCAGGCCGTAGACCAGATGCCCCGCCGCCTCTCCCTTTTGCAGATAGGCGGTAAGAGCCTCCAGTTCGCGCCCGTCGAGGTCGAGCACGAGGCGCAGCATGTCGTCGAACTTGCGAAAGTCGGTGTTGAGCGCGAGCTGATGCAGATAGTGCTCCGGTTCGAACGGGCCGATGCGCCGGCCAGTGGCAACGCTGACGACGACGGCGACGCATGCAGCCAGCCCGGCCAGGTAGGCGCGCCACCGGCTGCGGCGCCAGCCAACCATCCGCGCCTCGATCTTCAGCCCCGCAGGGGGAAAACGGAACTTCAGCGAACTGCGGCGCACCGGAGCGCTCGCGGGGTCTGCTCCCGTCAGATCGATGCCGAGCATGCCGCGAAGATCGTCGAGAATCCCGCTCAACTCCTCCATGCGGCCGCTGGCGGGCCGCAGGAGCAGCGTCGCGATCCTGCCACGGCGCGCCGGCAGCGGCTCCCAGCGACAGGACAGGCCGTCGAGCGGCGCGGGCTCCACGACATCCGGCTCGACGAGCCGGTAGGGGGCGACGCGCGCCTCGTCCTTGAGAATCGTCTCCGCAAGCTCGATGCCGCCGCCCGAGAACATGGCCAGGTTGTTGCCCCGGCTGAGTTCGAACTTCGCGACCCGCAGATCGGCCCCCTCTGCCCGCAGGGAGACGACCGGAATGGCCGCGACCCGCAGATCGAGGCTGGCCGTCTCCCGCGCCATCGCGCGAACGGAGACGAGCGCACGACCGGCCTCCTCGGCAAGCGCCGGAGGCACCGCCACCAGCGCGCCGTCACCGCCGAACACGAACGGAAGCTCGATGCGCCCCGCCACGTTCAACACCGCAGAAACGACTGCCGCCGCAACCATATTGACATGTTTGTAGCGCCCGGCGGCGATGGCATCGCGCGAGCGGACGATGTCCGAGGCCAGAAGGATCCAGTCATCGGGAAGCGGCTCGAAGGCGGCCGCATCGCTCACTTTCGCGAACTCGCTGAACACCGGTAAGGCTTGGTAGAAGTGTCCGGTTCCCTCGGTCATATCGCTCACGACACCATCCTTCCGCCTCACGCGGCAGTGTCCGCCACCGCTGCACCGCAGGCAAGGCATTCCGCCCTGCCAGTTGCCGATATCAGGAGCGGATCGAATCTCTTCAAGAACGGATATGGGCGCCGTCAGGCCTCCAGCAGACGCTTCCGCAAAGCGTGCAGACGCCGGGAGAGATCCCTCACCTCCTCCGGGTCGAGTCCGACGGCGGCCGCGATGCAGTCGGGCACCGCGCCCGCCGCCTGCTCGAGATCGCGCCCTTTGGGCGTCAGATGAACCCGCACGACCCGCTCGTCCTCGGCGTCCCGCGTGCGCCGGATCAGCCCGAGGCTTTCAAGCCGCTTGAGCAGCGGCGTCAGCGTGTTGGACTCCAGGTCCATGTGCCGGCCGATGTCCTTCACCATGCGGTTGTCCGCCTGCCACAGCAGCAGCATCACCAGATACTGCGGATAGGTCAGGCCGATATCGGCCAGCGCCTGGCGGTAGAGATGGTTGAAGGCGTGGGATGCCGCGTAGACGGAAAAGCACAGAAGCTCTTGCGGCAGACCGCGGGTCGCCCCGTCATCGTCAAGCATGTTGGGGTCAAGCATGTTGGGGTCGGGCGTATCGGGCACCATGTCGGATCTCCTATGAGCTGGATATAGATCGCGCGCGATCTTTTATCAAGCCCCTGTTCCCGGCCATGCAAAGCCGCCGCGGCCGACGCCCTTCGCCGGCTGGCGACCCGGTCGATGCGGCGACCGGCGCCATCGAAACGCCATGCTTGACTGGCAGACTGAAAGACGTGTGGACATTGCGTCCGGGCAGGAGGCGTAGCCGCCGATCACATCGGCGAAGCAGTCACAACTGGCACCCCGCTTCAAAGCGCCGATGAACCGGCGACGTCCATTCGCGCTTCTGCCGATCCCCACTTGACGCCAGAGCCGAGGTTTTGTTCGATCCCGCCCCGGACCATAAGGGCGGGTCCACGGAGAACACGATGAAACGCATGCTGCAGATGATCCTTGCCGCCGTCATGCTGACGCTTGCCGGAACGGCCGCGTCCCTGGCCGGCGAAGTCGAGGCGACCATTGTCGAGATTCGTCCCGACGCATCGGTGATGGTGCTGTCGGACGGCCAGACCTATGCCATCCCGGTCGACTTCTTCGTCGACGACCTGAAGACCGGCATGCGGGTGCTGGTGTTCTACGACGAGACGACCAGCAACCGCATGCTGACCGACGTCCAGATCCTCGACTGACCGCCTCCGGCGGTCAGACCCACTCTATCTCCCCGTCCTTCCAGACGAGAAACCGATCCTGCGGGATGTCGAGCGTCGGGATGTCCTGAGGCGGCATCGGCAGCAGGCGGCCTTGCAGCACGCGCATCACTCCGCCGTGGGAGACCACCACGGCGGGGTGCGTGATCGTGGCGAGCCAAGCGTCGATCCGGCTCGACAGCATCCGGTAGCTTTCGCCCTCCGGCGGCACGAACCCCCACTTGTCGGCCTTTCTGGCCGCGGCCTGTTCCGGGGAGCGCGCGGCGATCTCGGGAATTGTATAGCCTTCCCAGGCGCCGAAGGTGATCTCCCGCAGCCGTTCATCGCGCTGGTAGAGATCCGTCGGCAGGTCGAGTTCGCCAAAGATCAGATCCATGGTTTCGACCGCCCGCGACAGGGGCGAGACGAAATAGGACAGGTCCTGCAGCGAGATGTCCTGTTCCTTCAGGTAGTCCCGCAGGGCGGCGCCATTGCGCCTGGCCTGGTCGCGTCCCGTGTCGTTGAGCGGGATGTCGCGCTGCCCCTGCATCCGGCCTTCGGCATTCCAGTCCGTCTGCCCGTGGCGGATGAAGATCATGAAGGGGGGAGCGAAGCGGGCCGCACCCGCCCCGGAATTGTTCCCGGACTTGTTCATTGCACCTCCGAAGACGCGCCATCGCGGCCGACGCTCACCCGCCCTTGCGGACAGGGGGACCGCTGTTCGGCGCTCTTGCCATTTCGGGAAAGGTCAGTCCTTGACCACCGAGATGTCGGGAGCATCGACTGCCTTCATGCCGACAATGTGGTAGCCGCAATCGACGTGCTGGATTTCGCCGGTGACACCGCGCCCAAGGTCCGACAGCAGGAACAGGGCGGCATCGCCCACCTCCTCGATCGTGACCGTGCGGCGCAGCGGGGCGTTGTACTCGTTCCACTTGAGGATGTAGCGGAAGTCGCCGATGCCCGAGGCGGCGAGCGTCTTGATCGGGCCGGCCGAGATCGCGTTGACGCGGATCGCGCCCTTGCCGAGGTCCGCCGCGAGATAACGCACGCTCGCCTCAAGCGCCGCCTTGGCGACGCCCATGACGTTGTAATGCGGCATCACCTTCTCGGCGCCGTAATAGGTGAGCGTCAGCATCGAGCCGCCGTCGGTCATCAGCTTCTCGGCGCGCTGCGCGACGGACGTGAAGGAGTAGCAGGAGATCTGCATCGTGTTGCGGAAGTTCTCCGCCGAAGTATCGACATAGCGACCGGTCAGTTCGTCCTTGTCGGAGAAGGCGACCGCGTGCACGAGAAAGTCGATCTTTCCCCACATCTCTTCGAGGCGGGCGAAGACGGCATCGATGGTGGTCTCGTCCAGCACATCGCAATGACCGACCACCTGTGCGCCCAGTTCGGCGGCCAGCGGCTCCACCCGCTTGCGCAGCGCATCGCCCTGATAGGTCAACGCGATCTCCGCGCCGGCATCGGCGAGCGCCTTGGCGATCCCCCAAGCGATGGACCGATTGTTCGCGACACCCATAATAAGGCCGCGCTTCCCAGCCATCAGTCCCTGCGTCATCGCCATGCTCAAGTCTCCAGCAAGTCCATACACGCGGCGTTCGCCATACGGGCCGAACGCCAACCGCCCCGCACCGCAACCGGCAGTCCGGGACGGTTCCTATGGCACAGCCCCCCCACCGCTTCAAGCCATCGCCAGCCGCCTGTCCCACATCGACTGCTTCGTAAAATGTGATATGCGTGACCCTCCACGCTCCCTGTCCTCGTTTTCCAGATCCCGGTCCAGCCATGTCCGACGCCAGCCTCCTCGCCCCGCTCATCGACATTGTCGGGCCGCGCAACGCCCTGACCG
Organism: Stappia sp. TSB10P1A; assembly: GCF_900185725.1. Lineage (GTDB taxonomy): Bacteria > Pseudomonadota > Alphaproteobacteria > Rhizobiales > Stappiaceae > Stappia. Next base: position 119,263 of record NZ_FYAU01000016.1, read on the forward strand.
ACCCTGCCGATACAGCCCCCTATCTGCGGGAATGGCGCGATCTCTATCAGGGGCGCACACCGGTCGTGCTGCGGCCGGGCTCGCGCGAGGAAGTGTCGGCGATCCTTGCCCATGCCGACAGGACAGGCCTGAAGATCGTGCCGCAGGGCGGCAATACCGGGCTCGTCGGCGGGCAAATTCCCGATGATTCCGCTACGGAAATCGTGCTCAGCCTCGGCCGACTGAACCGCATCCGCGATGTCGATGCGCAGGGCTATACGATGACCGTGGAGGCCGGGTGCACGCTGCAGGCGATCCATGACGCAGCCGGAGAGGTCGACCGCTTCTTCCCGCTGACGCTCGGCTCGCAAGGCTCCTGCCAGATCGGCGGCAACATCGCGACGAATGCCGGCGGCACCGCGGTCCTTGCCTATGGCAATACCCGCGACCTCGTTCTCGGACTGGAGGTCGTGCTCGCCGACGGCCGTGTCGTCGACGGTCTCCGGGGCCTGCGCAAGGACAATACCGGTTACGATCTGAAACAATTATTTATCGGCTCGGAAGGCACGCTCGGCATCCTCACGGCGGCGGTCCTGAAGCTCTATCCGCGCCCGCGCGCGCAGGATGTCGCCTTCGTCGGACTGGCCTCGCCGCAGGACGCGCTGGAGCTGTTCACCCGCGCCAGGGCCCGCGCCGGTGCCATGCTGACCGGGTTCGAACTGATGCCGCGCGTCGGGCTGGAGTTTTCCGTCCGCCACCTTGCCGGTGCGCGCGACCCGCTGCAGGCCCCCTCGCCCTGGTACGTGCTGATGGAGCTTTCCTCCGGCACGGACGGCGAGGAAGGCGAAAACCCGACCCGCATCCTGATGGAGACCATTCTCGGCGAGGCTTATGAAGCCGGACTGGTCGAAGATGCCGCCCTTGCCGAATCGGTCGCCCAAGCCTCCGCCTTCTGGCATTTGCGGCACGGCATGTCGGAGGTGCAGCGCGAAGAAGGCGGCTCGATCAAGCACGACGTCTCCGTCCCCGTCGCCAGCGTTCCGGCCTTTCTCGACGAGGCGATCGCCGCCGTCGAGGCCATGGTGCCCGGCTGCCGGCCGGTGCCGTTCGGCCACATGGGCGATGGCAACATCCACTTCAACGTCAGCCAGCCGGTCGGCGCCGACAAGGCCGCCTATCTGGCGCGCTGGGACGAGATGAACGACCTCGTTCACGGCATCGTCCTGAAATATGGCGGATCGATCTCGGCCGAACACGGGATCGGGCGGCTGAAGCGGGACCTGCTCGCGCAGGTCAAGTCCCCGGTCGAGCTGGAGCTGATGCGCCGGATCAAGGCGGCCTTCGATCCTAACAACACGCTCAACCCTGGGCGTATTCTCTGACCGTCAGAACAGGTCGAGCTGGCCGGCCGCGGGTCCGGCCGGCTGCTCCTTCGCTGTCTTTCCGACCGATGCCTCGCGCGACGACGGCGCCGGTCCGCCTGGCGTCTTCTCAAGGGTGATCGGCGCGGTCAGGGCTTCGTCGTCATCGCGGGCCGAATTGACCCTCCGCGACACCGGAACGGCCTCGAAGAAATCGTCCGGCGCCGGTTTGAGCAAGGCGACCGCCTCCTTGACCGGCGTGCCGCCGACATCGAGCCAGGCGTCGAAGTCCGGTCGCGCGATCACGGCCGGCATCCGGTGATGGATCGGCGCCAGCGCGCCGTTCGCCGGAACGGTCAGCAAGGCCCCGGTCTCGATCTCGCCGCCATCCGGATCGCACCACTCTTCCCAAAGACCGGCCAGGGCGACGAGGCCTCCCTGACGGGGCCGTATGTACCAGGGTTGCTTGGAGCCATCCTCGGCAAGGTGCCATTCGTAATAGCCGCTGGCCGGCACGAGGCAGCGGCGATGGCGAATAGCCGCGCGGAACGAGGGCTTGTCCGCAACCGTCTCCGCCCTTGCATTGACCAGCAGCGAGAAGGTCGAGGGATCCTTCACCCATCCCGGCACCAGCCCCCAGCGCACCAGGGCAAAGCGTCTCGCCCCATGGGCCTGGCGGATGGTCGCGATAGGCTGGGTCGGCGCGATGTTGAAGCGCGGGGGCATGCCCTCGGCGCCCGGCGCGGCGCCGAGATAGTCGAAGACGCTGCGCAACTCCTCCGAAGAGGCCTTGAGGGCAAAACGGCCGCACATGAGATCCCGATCCTGTTGCCGGTCGCCGCCGGACCATCGTTTCAAGTTGCCAGTTATCGTATTCGCGCAATTAGGCAAATCGAAACCCCATGCAGTTAAAACTGCCGAGATGAGTTCGTCAAAGGACGTCAAATGAGCCTCGCGGAACCGACATTGGGAGAAGGGCACCTATCGGCTGAGCGGCTCCTTGCGGCGAACATCAATCCGCGCACGGGGCTTGCCACCGATTACCTCAATCATTTCAACGAGGTGGTGATGCTGCTCGAGATGCTCCCGGACATGCCGGAATGCGCCGAGGACGTTCTTGACTGGCAGCCGCTCAGCTATGAGCAGCATTTCGAGGCCTCGAACTTCGCCGAGAAGCATCTGGCGATCGAGGCGTTCCAGGCGGCCCCTTCCACCGTGCGCAAGGCACTGAAGGACGTTGTCGCGACCCTGGACACCGCCGTGTGCGAGAAGCAGGGCCGTTTGCGCGAAACCGACGATATCATGGCGGTGGCGCCGGCCGTCGCCCTGCAGACCGTTGAAGAGATCAAGCCGCTGATCGCCACCGCAAGCGCGATCATTCACGGCCATCTCGATGCGTCCGATGTTTCCGAGACGGACTCGCAAGCCTCGATCGACGCCCTGTTCGCTTGAGAGCCATGGGCGGTGCGAATCACCCACGGCTCGGGGTCAGCATTCTCCTGCAACAGCGGGACGAGGTGCTGCTGATCAAGCGTGGCAAGCCCCCCTTTGCCGGCCACTGGAGCCTGCCGGGCGGGACGGTCGAGTTCGGAGAGCGGCTGCGCGAGGCGGCGGCGCGCGAACTCTTCGAAGAGACCGGGCTGTCGGCGCAACTGGAGCCGGTACCGGTCGAGATCGTCGAACTGGTGCCCGACACCGCCACCGGGACACGCCATTTCGTCATCGCCATCTTCCTCGCCCGCCAGCCGGAAGGCAGGCTGCGGCCCGGCGACGACGCCGCGGATGCCGCCTTTTTCGGTGCCGACACCCTCGGCGGGCTCTCCATGACGCCAGGAACCGCCGCGCGGATCCTCCGCCTGATCGGCGGCCTGCGCCCCGAATGAGGCGCGCCGCCTCCCCTTGCGGAACGAACCGGGACAGCGCATCTTGCCGGCCATGACCCGCCGACCCCGTTCCGCTTCCGGCTCCAAGCGCCTGCGAGCACTCGCCCTGCCGCTGGCCGTCCTGCTCCTTGCCGGGCTGGGGCATCCTGCCCTCGCCCAGGTGCCTCCCCGCACCGACGACCCGCCCTACGAGGCCGATCTGATGCGGCTTTCGGAGATCCTTGGCGCCCTCCATTACCTTCGCCCGCTCTGCGGGTCCCCGGACGGCAGCGTCTGGCGCGACCAGATGGAGGCGCTGCTGGAGGCGGAAGTGCAGGATGACGAGCGCAGGCGGCGCTTCATCGAGCGCTTCAACCAGGGTTATCGCGGCTTTTCCTCGGTCTATCTCAAGTGCACGCCAGCGGCCGAAGCCGCACTTGCGCGGTATATCGAGGAGGGCAGCGCCCTGACCCGCAATGTCACCACCCGCTACAACCGCTGAATTGCTAAACCGGCGTTAACCATATTCCGCGGATTTTAACGAACGAGTTAAGCTTTTCTTTACGGTCCCGCCGCGACTCACGCAAAGTGAGCGCATCAAAATGCCACGCCTTTTCCGGGGCGGAGGCCAGCAGGCGGGCCGAAATGCGCGACACCGACAACACCGACGCCGAGTTCGACGAGGCGACAGCCACCGACCAGGACATCCGGCGGATGGCGCTCGGCTATATCGACCATGCCTTCGCCGAGGCCGTGGCCGACGGTCTCGATTCGGCGGCGGTGGCGCATGCCGCCTTGTTTACAGCCTTTGCCGACCTTGTCATGACCTTTGGCGAGGAAGCCGTCGCGCAACTGGCGGAAGGCCTGCCGGAGCGGGTCCGGCGCGGCGACTACACCCTGTTCAAGCCCATGCATTGATCCGCCGCGCCTTTCGCGCGGCGCTTGTCGAGACGTCAGGGCAACCCACCTGACCGCCAAACCTTGGGCCCTGCTCCTACAGATACAGATGGGCGAAGATCGCGAGGCCGAACAGACAGAGCGTGCCGCCCGCCACACGGTTGATCCACAGCAGCCAGGTATCGTTCATCCGCTCGCGAAGATAGGACACGAGCGAGGCAAGAACGATCCACCAGCCCAGCGCCCCGGCCAGCACGCCGGCAACGAGAAACACCGCCCCCATATAGTTTCCCGGATCGGGCGCCCAATCGCCCAGGCTTCCGAAGATCGCCAGAAACCCCAGAACGACGCCGGGATTGGTGATGGTCATCACGAAGCCGCCGGCGAGCCCCGCCGTGAACCCCTTGGGCGCAGCGGCGCCGGCCTCGAAATGCGGTCTGGTCATCAGGACGCGAAGGCCGAACAGGATCACGATCAGACCGCCCACCGACTGGATGATCCAGCTCTGCTTCTCCACGAAATCGGACACGACGGTCACGCCAAACGCCGCAAAGGCCGCATAGAGCCCATCGGCCAGTACAGCCCCCAGGCCTGCGGACAGTCCGGGCAACAGGCCGGATCGGAAAGAGCGCTGGATGACAGCAATATTGACGGGACCGACCGGAGCACTGGTGACAATGCCGATGCCGAGGCCGATGATGAAGAAGAAGATTGGTTCCTGCAAAAGCTACCGACCCTTTGCCCGCGGATGTGACCGCAGCTTGCCCTGTCGACAATCCCTATCCAAGGGCGCTGGCAAGCTCAACAGTCCGATAGAGACATTCGTGGATAGCCGCTTCGGGCGGCCGCCCATCCCTCGAAGGGCGTGACAAACCACATACCTTGCCAAGGCGCGATTCCACCGCCAGATCACTTGGTATAGGGTCGAGTTCCACGACCTCCCCCAACGACAGGAAGGATCGACATGCACCCTGTTCCCCCGCTCGCTGCCCTCCTGCTCGCCGTCGCTTTCGGCGGCCCGGCGGTCGCGGAGGCCGCAACCGTGAAGACGGAACGGATCCAGGTGGCGCCGAGCGAGGACCCCGCAGACGGGACGCGGATCCCGTCCGACGCGCTGGAGACGCCGGCAGCGCCCCCCGAGCCCGCCACCGACGCGTCCGGCGCGCCGGGCGTGCAGCCCGAGGCCCTGCCCGAGGTGCTCTACGGCGAGGCGGACCTGCCCAAGCCCGTCGCCCGCACCCGGGCCCAGTTGCTGGAAGCCGCCTATGCGGGCGACCTCGACCGCCTGCGCATGGTGCTGGAGGCCAACGAGATGATGCCGACGCTGACCTTCGGCGAGATGGACGACCCGATCGAGTTTCTCAAGGCCAGTTCCGGCGACGGCGAAGGCCTGGAGGTGATGGCGATCCTCACCGAGATCCTTGAGGCCGGCTATGTCCATGTCGACAAGGGCACGGCACAGGAAATGTATGTCTGGCCGTATTTCTCGCGCATCCCGCTGGCCCGGCTGACCCGGGAGCAGAAGGTCGAGATGTACCGGGTGGTCACGTCCGGGGATCTCGCCGACATGGAAGCCATGGGAGCCTGGACTTTCTATCGGGTCGGCATCGGCCCGGACGGCACCTTGCATTATTTCGTCGCCGGCGACTGAGCGAGCGGCGGGCCGCAAGCAAGCGCCGCCCCGCATCGGTCCTGTCGCGGCACGCCCCTCCAGGCGAGCGCCTATTGCCGCGTCATCACGACGAAATCGGTGCCAAGGCCCGAATGCAGGTTGAACGGCCGGTCGGTCACCATCAGCGACGAGCCGAGCGCCAGGTTCTCCTCGACGAAGGCGCGTGCCTCGTCGGTCCACTCGATCCGGTCGAGAATGGCGTTGGGTGAACGGCTGCCCGTTTCCTCCGCCGCAACGGTCATCCAGCGCGGCGCGGCGCCCGGTTCGACGTCGGCGATGGCCGTGAAGAGATGGGTGCCCAGCGGCTGATCCGCGTCCTTCAGCACCACGTTGCCGGAGTAAACCTCCTTGAAGTTGCGCCGCACATAAAGGCGACCGGTGGCAGGCCCCACCTCCCCGGCTTCGGCATAGAGGGCGCGCAGCACCAGGTCGGTCGGATTGCCGGTGATCGGCAGTTCTGCCCCCTCCTGGAACAGCCGGATGGCGGCACGGGTCTTTTGTCCCAGCACCCCGTCCACCGGTCCGGGACCATAGCCGAGACGGTCGAGCACGCGCTGCATGTCGCGGATGCGCTCCTGGGGCGATGCCGGCGTCACCAGGATGCGCAGCGGCTCGGTGGGAAGCTTCAGCCCGACATCGGCGGCACCGACGGACCCGACCGTCGCCGCATCGCCGTCCGTAACGGCGCCGGGCAGGCCGGGGCGCAGTTTCACGTCAAGGCTCGCGACCGCCATCGCCGGCAGGCGGAAGGCGGGCAAGGCCGAATGGCTGACCGCGCGCGGCTCGGCGCGTTTGCGGGTGACGATCACATGGGCACCGCGATCCGTCATCGAGAAAAGCTGCTGCGCGAAGCCGCGCGGCATCCGGATGCAGCCGTGCGAGGCCGGATAGTTCGGCACCACACCCTCATGCAGGGCAATGCCGGACCAGGTCAGGCGCTGCATGAAGGGCATCGGCGCGTTGTTGTAGAGATTGGAAAAATGCCGCCGGCGCTTTTCCAGGATGCTGAAAACCCCCGTCGGCGTGCCGTGCCCGCTCTTGCCGGACGAAATGCGGCTCGTCTCGACCAGGGTCGTCCCGCGATAGACCTCGAGCATCTGGTCGTCCAGTGACACGAGGATCTGCAAGGGCATGTCCGTGGCGGGCTCGGCATCCGTGCCGGCCGCCGCGCCGGCACCCGCGACTACGGTCATCGGCGCGGGATCGCGGGCGACCGCCGGGCCGCCGGAAATGGCCAAGGCTCCAGAGGCGGTCAGCATGGCGGCAAGGGCCAGCGGAAAGCGGCTCGCCACCGGGGACGTCTTGCGTGCGTTCTCGATCATTCGCCCAACCTTCAAAGTCTCGCGGATGCGACTTGGTCCGAAACCTAGCCGAAAGCCGTAAATCCCTCGTTATTTCCAGCAGATCCTTCGCATTCGGGGCCTCAACTTACCGTGATTGCCGTCACAGGCCTGCGTTTCCCGGCGCCGGGACCGATTCGCGACTGTCCACATGAAAGCGCCCATCAACACAAAAATAACCTTGCGCAGACCGGACAGTTCCTGATTGCGACTCAGGTCGCGATTCGGAATCGTTTAACCAAGACGGCCCCTCCGGCCGGGAAGCCCAGACGACAAGACAAATGATCGCGCCGCCCAAGTCGGGGCCGGCAAAGGAGATTGCCGTGTTCAAGTGCCAGAACAGCCAGAACCGCGCCAGCACCCCGCTCTTCACGGATATCAACGACATCCGCATGTCCGATTGCCCCGTCGAGGTCGACGCCCTGCCGGCGGTGAACAGGCTGCTGCAACATCATCCCTGCTTCCGCAACATGAGCGAGACCTTCGAGGCCGGGCTTTTCGACATTTTCGAGATGAATTTCGTGGAGTGCAATCCGGTCCAGGAGCGGGCCTTGCGCGAATTGGTGCATCTGCTGTCGCGGCGCATCCTCGACATCTTCGAGGCCTCGCTCCTGATGAAGCAGCTCGCGCTGGAGGACGGCACGGCGGTGCTGGCGAGCGGCCAGATCTCCGCCTTCATCGAGACCGCCCGAGAGGAGGCGCAAATCCAGTGCCTCGACATCAACGAGTTGCGGCCGGCCTCCGAGGACCTCGCCTATGCGGCGGTGCTCAGGACGATCTTCGAGGAACTGCGCGCCTATCTCGGCTTGCCGACGCTCGATCTCGAATTCCTCATCACCGACATCAAGACCTGCATGGATCTGGTGATCCAGCGGCATGTGTGGCGGCGCATCCGCATCGAGACGGAAACCCATCGCCGGGTCGGCGAGCAGATCGAATCGCTGATGGCGCTCGCCAGCGACGCGGGACACACCCGGATCCCCCGGCTCTTCACCATTCGCCCGATCCCGGCAAGCGCCCGCATCGCATCGATCACGGCAGTCTTCGGCAGCGGTCGCGGCTCCCTGCCCAGCCCGGCCTAAGCCCGTCCCCTCGCCCGTCCTGACCGACGCGTTCAGCCGCGCGGCAAGGCTTCGTGAAACAGCACCGGCTCGCCGGTCGAGGGCGCGGCGAGGTCCCCCTGCCACATGGCAAGGCGGCCCCGCACCATCGTGCCGACCGGCCAGCCCTGAACGGACGTGCCGTCATAGGGCGTCCAGCCGCATTTCGAGGCGATCCAGCCGTTGGAGATCGTCTCGCGGCGCTTCATGTCGACGATGGTGAAGTCGGCGTCATAGCCGAGCGCGATCCGCCCCTTGCGGGCGATGCCGAAGAGCCGCTGCGGCCCGGCCGAGGTCATGTCGACGAATCGGGCAAGGCTGAGCCGGCCGGCATTCACATGGTCGAGCATGATCGGCACCAGGGTCTGCACGCCGGTCATGCCGGAGGGCGAGGCCGGATAGTCCTTCCGCTTTTCCTCCAGAAGATGCGGCGCGTGGTCGGAGCCGAAAATATCCAGCAGCCCCTGCTCCAGGCCCCACCAGAGCCGGTCGCGATGGCGCTGTGCCCGCACCGGCGGGTTCATCTGCGCCAGCGTGCCGATCCGGTCATAGGCTTCGTCGGTCAGCGTCAGGTGGTGCGGCGTCACCTCGATGGAGGCGACATCCTTGTGCGGTATGAGGAAATCCACCTCCTCCGCGGTCGACAGATGCAGGATGTGGACGCGCGCTCCGACGGAGCGGGCGATGCCGACCAGCCGCTGCGTGCAGGTCAGCGCGGCGATCTCATCACGCCAGACCGGGTGCGAGCGGGGATCTCCCGGCCGGCGTTCGCCGGCGCGCTCGCGCAGGCGGAACTCGTCCTCGCTGTGAAAGGCCGCACGCCGCCGCGTCTTCGACAGGATGCGGGCAACGCCCTCATCGTCCTCCACCAGCAGATCGCCGGTCGAGGATCCCATGAACACCTTGATGCCGGCGGCTCCCGGCAACCGCTCCAGTTCGGGCAGGTCGTCGACATTGTCGCGCGTGCCGCCCACCCAGAAGGCGAAATCGCAATGCATCCGGTGCCGGCCGCGAGATACCTTGTCTTCCAGCGCTGCGGCGCTGGTCGTCAGCGGATTGGTGTTGGGCATCTCGAACACGGCGGTGACGCCGCCCATCACCGCGGCGCGCGAGCCGGATTCAAGGTCTTCCTTGTGCTCCAGTCCGGGCTCGCGGAAATGCACCTGCGTGTCGATCACCCCGGGAAGAACGTGCAGGCCCCGGCAGTCGACCACCTCACCGGCCGAGGTTTCGGCAAAGCTGCCGATCCCGGCGATCCGGCCGGCGGAAACGGCGATATCCCGCTCGATCGCACCGTCCTGATTGACGACGGTGCCTCCCTTCAGGACGAGATCGAACGTAGGGGACATGCGGCGCTCCTTGCTGCCTGGACCTGATCGATTGCATGAACGGCGAGCCGCTCAGGCCCCAGTTCATACAGGAGATCCGGCTCGACCGCACGCCAGCGTGCGCAACGTCCTTCCAGCGGCTCGGAGGCAAAGGCCCGCCCGCCGTGGTCGAGGCAGTCGGAGAGATAGAGCGTCGGCGCCTGGCCGTCGTCGGCGAAACGGAAGGCGAAGATCCGCGCGCCATCGCTGAAGGCGCAGGTGAGGCGGATCGGCTGGCCGGCCGTCCCGCGCCGCCCGGCGATCGCCATGAGCTGTGCCAGCGTCGTGCGAAGCGCGGTCGGCGCATCCTCGTCGAGGCCGTTGGACAGCATCATCAGGAAGAACAGCTCCGAATCGGTCGTGCCCCGGCGCAAAGCGTAGTAGTCGTCGGCGATCACCGCCTCCATGTCGCGCCGCAGATGGCCGAAATTGCCGATGCCGCCGTTGTGCATGAAGGCCCAGCGCCCATGGGTGAAGGGATGGCAGTTCTCGCGGGAGGAGGCGCCGGTCGTCGCCGCCCGCACATGCGCCAGGAAGAGGCCCGAGCGCACCAGCCGGCAGATGCTCGGCAGATTGGTGTCGGCCCAGGCCGGCAGCACGTCCTTGAACAGGCCGGGTTCGGGAAGGTGGCCGTACCAGGCGATGCCGAAACCGTCGCCATTGACGCGCAGCTTCGCCTCCTGGGCATCCTGGCTCTGCACCAGCAGCGAGTGGCGCGGACGGGCGATGATGTTTTCCAGCGGAATTTCGGCACCGATATAGGCAGCCAGGCGACACATGTCAGCAAACCCCAGAAACCGCCGGACATGCCGGCTGCAGGCCAGAAAGTGGAGTACGAGTCCGGTGAGGATGGTAATGTCAATGGGGTAACAAACCGTGTCGAATTTTCGGCATCCGGTCCCGCCCTCAGGCTTTTGTGCGAATTTCCCACCGAGCGGCCACGGAGCCCGCCCTCCCCTTGTTGGCCGCGCCGTTCAGGCCTAAGTCGCCAGAAACGGATTGCGGTCGGCATGAGTCGGACTGCACCATCGGCCTTCACCGCGACGAGATCGAAGGAGCGGCCACGCGATGAGTGAAGACACTTGCAGGACGGATCCCGCCCCGGCCACCGGCCAGGGGGCAGAGACCGTCTTCGTTCCCCTTCCCGCACGCGCCGTGCTTCGCGTCGCGGGGGCGGACGCACACGGCTTCCTGCAGAACCTTTTGACCTGCGACATGGACGCCGTCGATGCGACCGGAGCCGGCTATGGCGCCCTGCTGACGCCGCAGGGCAAGATCCTGTTCGACTTCCTGGTGATGCCGACCGACGGCGGCTATCTCCTCGACACCTGGCGAGAGACGGCAAGCGAGCTGGCGCGCCGGCTCGGCTTCTACAAGCTGCGCTCGAAGGTGGACATCGCCGATGCCAGCGAGACGCTGACGGTCGCAGCGGCCTTCGGGCGCAAGCCGGAGGCGGAGAGCTGCCTCGTCGTCGCCGACCCCCGCCTTGCCGGGTTCGGCTGGCGCGTGATCGGCCCGCCCGCCATCGTCGGCGCCCTTGCCGGTGGCGAGACCGAGGCGAGCTACCACGCGCGCCGCGTTGCCTTCGGCCTGCCGGAAGCGCCGTTCGATTTCGCGCTCGGTGATGCCTTCCCGCATGACGCGGACATGGACGATCTCAACGGCGTCGCCTTCGACAAGGGCTGCTTCATCGGCCAGGAAGTGGTCAGCCGCATGCGCCATCGCGGCACGGCGCGGCGCCGCATCGTCCAGGTGACCGGCGCGCGCGACCTGCCCGCCACGGGAACGGAGATCCTCGCCGGCGACAGGCCGGCCGGGACGCTGGGGACCGTCGCCGGCGGCGCTGGCCTCGCGCTTGTCAGGCTCGACCGGATCGCCCAGGCCCGGGCTCGCGGCGAGCCGGTGACGGCGGGCGGCGTGCCGCTGGAGCCGGCCTTGCCGGCGTTCGCCCGCTTCGCCTGGCCGGAGCCCTCCGCCAGCGCCGAGACAGCCGAATGACGGCGGGCGCCGCGATGCCCCGTCCGGCACGAAAGAAGCCGGAGCCCGCGCGGGCCTGGCAGCGCATGCTGTCCGGCCGGCGGCTGGACCTGCTCGACCCCTCGCCGCTCGATGTCGAGATCGAGGACATCGCTCACGGCCTTGCGCGCGTCGCGCGCTGGAACGGCCAGACGGTCGGCGACCACGCCTTCTCCGTCGCCGAGCATTCGCTGCTGGTGGAGCGGCTCGCGCTGCGGATCGAGCCCGGACTTTCGCCGGAAAGCCGCCTGACGATCCTGCTGCACGATGCCCCCGAATATGTCATCGGCGACATGATCTCGCCGTTCAAGGCGGTGATGGGCGGCAGCTACAAGGAGATCGAGGCGCGGCTGCAGGCCGCGATCCATCTGCGGTTCTCCCTGCCCGCGACGACGCCGGCGGTCCTGCGCAAGCTGACCAAGAAGGCCGACCACATCGCCGCCTATTTCGAGGCGGTGGAACTGGCCGGCTTCGACGACGAGGAGGCCGTCCGGCTGTTCGGCGCGCCGACGGGGTTTCCGACGCGGCGCGGCCAGCCGCCCCGACTCGGCCTGCGCGCCTTGCCGGCGGCGGACGCACAAAGACTGTTCCTCGAACGATTTTCCGAGTTGGACCGACGCCGTTCCCCGTCCGGCCGGTGACAGGCCCCGCGTCACACCCTAAATAAATCGGAACCTGGAATATAGAACCTCACCGACCTCGCGAGGCGATGGGGCCGCACCGCAGACCGCCACCGGAGATGCCATGATAACCGTCTGTTCGCTCGCCCGTTTGCAGGACACCGTGGAGCGGACCGGCGCGCGCCGGATGATCACCTTGATCAATGCGGGAACGCGGGTGGATCGGCCCGAAATCATCACTACCGAGAACCATCTGTTCCTGGCCTTCAACGACATCACCGCCCCGGCGGAAGGGTTGACGCCTCCCGGCGAGGCGCATGTTCGCGACCTGCTCGATTTCGTTCACGACTGGGACCGGACGACGCCGATGGTGATCCACTGCTTCGCCGGCATCAGCCGGTCGACGGCGGCGGCCTTCATCACCACCTGCGCACTGGCGCCCACCGCCAATGAGATGGTCCTGGCGACGGCCCTGCGCCGCGCCTCCGCCTCGGCAACGCCGAACTCCCGGCTCGTCGCGCTCGCCGACGAGGTGCTCGGGCGCAACGGCCGCATGGTCGAGGCCGTCCGCTCCATCGGCCGGGGAGCCGATGCCTTCGAGGGCACGCCGTTCAGCCTGTCCGTCGCACCGCGCGACCCGCGCCCGGTTCCGGGGCGCGCATGATCGAGATCGGTCTCAACGCCGTCATCGTCTCCGTTGCCGCTCCCCAGCCGCAGGTTCTGACCATCGCGGCCCCTCCCGACACCCGCGCCCCCTCGCTCCCGTTCGGGCCCTTCGATCCGACCCGCCACCGGACCTTCGAGATCGGCCTGCGCGAATGGGTGGAGGAGCAGACCGCCTTGAAGCTCGGCTATGTCGAGCAGCTCTACACGTTCGGCGACCGGGGCCGTCACCACATCCATTCCGATGCCGGGCCGCATGTGGTTTCCGTCGGCTATCTCGCGCTGGCGCGCCAGACCCCGAAGTCCGACGAAACCCTGACCCAGCAGAACGCCCAATGGCGGTCTTGGTACTCGTTCTTCCCCTGGGAGGACTGGCGCGACGGCATGCCGGCCATCGTCGAGCGCGAGATCCTGCCCGCCCTGGAGCGATGGACGAATGCCCCCGTTCCCAGACACAGCCCGCCGCGCGGCAACACCCGCGAGGACCGGGTGCACCAGGCCTTCGCCATCACCGACGGGATGTGGAACGAGGAGCGCGTGCTCGACCGCTACGAGATGCTCTATGAAGCCGGGCTGCTGGAAGAGGCGCGCCGCGACGGGCGTCCCGCGGCGCAGGGGCGCGACAGCCTGCCGCCGCTCGGGCAGCCGATGCTGCACGATCACCGCAGGATCCTGGCGACCGCCATCTCGCGGCTGCGGACCAAGCTGAAATACCGGCCGCTGATCTTCGAGCTGATGCCGCATGTCTTCACCCTGACCGACCTGCAGCGCTGCGTCGAGGCGATCTCCGGCCGGCACATTCACAAGCAGAACTTCCGCCGGCTCGTCGAGAAGGGCGATCTGGTGGAGCCCACGGGCGAAACCTCGACCCAGACCGGCGGGCGCCCGGCTGCCCTGTTCCGCTTCCGCCACGAGGTCCTGAAGGAACGCCCGGCCCTCGGGCTGCGGGTCGGCGGGCGCTAGAGCATATTGAATCTGGGCCGATTTCTTATCGACCAGGTGGTTCCGCCCGATCGGAAAGCGCTCTAGCGCCCCGTCTTCTGCACATAGGTCTGCGTCGCCGCCTCGGCCTCTTCCAGCAGATCCCAGAGCTGCGCCACCTTGTCCGGCCCCATGGCTCGGCGCAGGGCGCCCTCAGCGCGGCGCCAGCCGGAAACTGCCACCTCGAACTCCGTCCGGCCGACCGCTGTCAGCGTAAAGCGGCGCTCGCGGCGGTCGGTCCCCGGCGCTCCCACGACCAGACCTGACGCATCGAGGCGCTCCAATGCACGGGTCAGGGTACTGCGGTCCGCCCCTACCACGTCGGTCAGCTCGGAAGCCGTCATCGCCTGGACTTCAGCAAGCGCAGCGAGAACGGCGAACTGCTGGGGCGTCAGGCCGCTGCCGCTGTCGGCGATGGCCCGCTCGTAGAGACGCGTGACGACACGTCCGGCCCGGTGGATGCGGTGACAGGAGCAAAGGAGGTTGGATGCCATGCAGCAGCCTATCACACCGACCCTATGCGTGCATAGGCACGCAGTTCCGGCATTCCCTTGATCGGAAGAAGCCCCGGCTGTTCGCCCTGCCTGTTCAGCCTGTCGCGCTTGCGCCCGCTCTCGCCTCATGTTTAGGTGCATATGCACGCTTATGAGAGGACTGACAGATGAATATCGAGACTCGGAGCTTCGGCCTTGCCGATCCGGCTGAAGCGGCAAAGCTCACAGGCATCGGGCAACTGGAGGCGATGCTGACTGGCCGCTTCCCGGCCCCGCCCATCTGCCGGACGATGAATTTCATTCTCACAGCGGCGACGGAGGACGGGTTCGCCCGTTTCGAGGGCGAGCCGTCCTTCGATCATTACAATCCGCTCGGCACGGTGCATGGCGGCTGGATCGCAGCCATTCTGGACTCCGCCCTCGGCTGCGCGGTTCACGCAACCCTCGGTGCCGGTGAGGGTTATACGACCATCGAGTTCAAGGTGAACAACGTGCGGCCGGCCTTCGAGACCAGCGGCCTTCTCACCTGCGAAGGCAGGGTGCTGCACCGGGGCCGGCGCATGGCGACCTCCGAAGCCCGGCTCGTCGACAGGGCCGGGAAGCTGATCGCCCATGGCGTCGAGACCTGCATGATCTTCCCCGCCGGCGAGCCACGCTGACAGCAAGCCGCTTGCACTGGCGCGTTCCGGCGCTATTGATCCGCTCATGTCGAGCCCGCATCAGCCCCAAGTCCGGCCCCTGCCCGAGCGCATCTATGCCCCCGCACGCGAGCCGTTCCTCGTCGTGCTGCATCGCGACGCGGACATTCTGGTGATCGACAAGCCGAGCGGCCTGCTCACCGTTCCGGGCAAGGATCCGGCGCTTGCGGACTGCGTCGCGGCGCGGGCCCTGGCGCTCCATCCGGAAGCCCGCATCGTCCACCGGCTCGACATGGACACGTCCGGCGTGCTGGTCCTCGCCCTGCACCCGGCGGCGCAGCGGCATCTCGGCCTGCAGTTCGAGCGGCGCCATGTCGCCAAGACCTATGTGGCGCGGGTCGCCGGCAATGTCGGCGAAGACAGCGGCACCATCGACCTGCCGCTGCGCTGCGACTGGCCCAACCGGCCCCGGCAGATGGTCGATCCGCAGCAGGGGCGGCCGGCGCGCACTCACTGGAGCGTCATCGCCCGCGAACCGGACGCGACACGGCTGCTGCTGGAGCCGGTGACCGGCCGGTCGCATCAGTTGCGGGTGCATATGTGCGCCCTTGGCCACCCGATTCTCGGCGACCCGCTCTATGGCAGCGCTGAGTCGCGCGAGGCCGCCCCGCGGCTGCACCTGCACGCGGCCAGCCTGACGCTGCATCATCCCGAGGGCGGAAAGCGCATCACCTTCTCCTCCCCCTGCCCGTTCTAGAAACGCCTGTCCGGCAAACCATTTCCGCCGGTTCGGCGCTCCCGGCATTAACCAAGAGAAGGCCCGCGCTCCCCCGTCCGGCGGAAGATTTCCGCGGAGTTTCGGCCCTATTAACCCTCTCTCAAGGTTAAAAGGCGACGATCAAGTCGAACGATCCCGCGTCGGCCCCTGGCTCGGCGCTCAGACCAGATAGCCGCATGGACCGGAGTTGCCGCGTATGACTGGCACGGTGCAGACATTCGAACCCCGCCAGGTTCCGAGCTGGCTCCTCACACGGGACGTCGGCCCGACGCGCAAGCGCCGGAGCGGCAAGACCCGCAGGATTGCCCGATGGCGCCTCGCGGTTCTCGCGCCGGCCGCCTATCTTGCCTGGACCGGCGGCATCGCCCAGCAGGACATCACCGCCCTCATCGAAGCGACCCGGGGCAACGCCCCGCGCTGGATGTCCGCCATCGAGGCGGCTCCGCATTCGAGCAGCATCGCGCCCAGCCTCGTTCTGGCCGATGCCTCCCAGGGGCGCACGCCCGAGACGCCCGACTACGCCGTGACCAATGCGGCTCCCGGAACCGATGCTGCCGTCATTCGCGGCCTTGAGAACTTCGCCAAGGAAAGTGCGCCGAAGGCTCCTCCCGCGCAAACGCCGGTCAACCGCAAGGTCAAGGGCGATCGCTTCGTCTCGCTCGCTCCGGACCGCCAGATGACCGGCGTCGCCGCCGGCTCGGTCTACACGATGGCCAGCCTGATCGGCACCAAGAGCCAGCCCGACCTGCCGCACGTCGCCTTCGTGCGCCCCAATCTTCCGACCGCGGCCGAAACGACGGCAGTGGCCAGCGCCAAGGGCAAGACGAAGGGCGAGGCGCTCGACCTCGTTCGCCTTGCCATGGCCCGCAACGTTGCCGCGACGAGCGTCTCCTATGCCAGCGCCTATGCGCCGCAGGGCATGGACAACGTGCGCGCGCCGTTCGAGGCGCTGCTGGGCGGCTCCGGCCTGCCGCAGAGCGCGGAAGACGAAGCGGCGCTCGAGACCAATGCCAGGAGCGATCCGTTCTGGTGGGCGGACCGGGCCTTGCCGGCAAGCGTGATCACCGCCAAGGAGCAGCGCTGCCTGGCCGAGGCCGTCTATTTCGAGGCGCGCGGAGAGCCGCTGGACGGTCAGGTGGCCGTGGCACAGGTCGTCCTCAACCGGGTTCGCAACCCGGCCTATCCGGAGACCATCTGCAAGGTGGTCTACCAGAACCGGCATCTGCGCAACCGCTGCCAGTTCTCGTTCGCCTGCGACGGCATTCCCGACGTGATCAACGAGAAGCCGCAGTGGGAGCTTGCCCAGAAGGTGGCGCGCGAGACGGTCTCCGGGCAGCGCTACCTGGAAAAGGTCGGGGCCTCGACCCATTACCACGCCACCTATGTGAACCCCCGCTGGTCGCGCTACATGAAGCGGCTGGAGCGGATCGGCCAGCACATCTTCTACCGCACGAAAGGTGGCGGCTGGAGCTGATACGCTCCGCCCGCCCGTTCCCCCTCCCGCTTTCCCGGCCGCGCGGCGGCGTTTTCCCCGCTATCCAGACGGCGAGGCTGCCGCGCTGCGCGCCGGCAGGCTTCCGTTCAGCATTTTGCCTTAAGTCGTTTTCCAGTTCCGGCGCGCCAGCGCATTGACCGCAATTCCATTCAATTGATCGATTTCCGGGAGAGGGCGGTTTCATGTTTCTCCTGTATGCACGCGCACAGCTTTCCGCAGTCATATCGTCATCCTCCACATGCAAACTGGACAGGCGTCAGTCTGAGTCGTCCTCCCTCCGTGACGGGCTGATGGCCCGCACGGTTCTGCGCGAGGCGATCGCGCCGGCGTCCTCCGGCGACGGGGGCACGAACCGCGAGGTCATCCGAAAACCTTTGGAAGACGGCCAGCGAGCAAGGGCAACCGGAATGGCAGGGGCAACCGGAATGAAAGACACAGCCGAAGGGATCGCCGGCAACCGGCGTACCGGTCCCAGCCTGCCGCTCTTCATGACCCAGGCCGAGGCCGCGCTCGACTACGCCTTCCAGCCGATCATCGACATCCATTCGGGCGAGGTCTACGGCTACGAGGCCCTGCTGAGGCAGGTCGAGAAGCTCGGCTTCCGCGCCCCCCGCGACGTTTTCGATCATGCGGCCGACATCGGATGCCTCGCCGAGATCGAGACGCTGTTGCGGCGCAAGGCGATCGCCAAATTCTCCCGCATGGGCGTTTCGGACAAGATCAAGCTGTTCCTCAACATTGACGCGAGGAATATCGCCGCGATCGACGAGATGCTCGAAGCGACCGTCTCGGCGGCCAGGGTCTACGGCCTTTCACCCGGCAACATCTGCCTGGAAATCCCGGAGATCCACGAACGGCTGGCTCAGGACGGTCTGCGCAGCCTCGTCGGCAAGGCGCGCGATCGCGGCTTCGGGATCGCGCTCGACGATTTCGGCCAGGGCTATTCGCAGCTTCGGGTGCTGTACCAGTACGAGCCGGGCATCCTCAAGATCGACCGCTTCTTCATCACCGCCCTGCAGAACGACGCGCGCAAGCGGCTGTTCGTGTCGAGCGTCGTGGAACTGGCGCATGTGCTCGGCATCCGCGTCGTCGCGGAAGGCGTCGAGACACCGTCCGAGCTGCGCGCCTGCCGGGATGTCGGCTGCGATCTTGTTCAGGGGTATGTGATCGCCCGCCCGTTCACCGACCTTGCCGAGGCCCGTTCGATCTATGCCGTTCCCACGGACCGCCCACACCGCGCCGACATGCGCAAGTCCGTCGACCGGGACTTCCTCGAACGGGAGATGGTCAGGCTCGAGGCGATCGTTGAGACCGGCAGTGTCGCGCAGGCGCTGGAGATCTTCCAGGCCAATCCCCAGCAGACGGTGCTGCCGGTGGTCAATTCAGCCGGCGAGCCGCGCGGGCTGATCCGCGAACCGGACCTCAAGAGCTTCCTCTATCTCTCCTTCGGCCGGGACCTCCTGCTCAATCCGACGATCGACAACCACCTGCGCCGCTTCATCCGCCCCTGCGCGGTGGCGGACATCAACGCGCCGCTCGACCGTCTCGTGGACCTCGGTTCTGACGACTTCTCCGACGGGCTGCTGGTGACGCGCGGCGGACGCTATGCCGGGTGCCTGCTCGCCGGTTCGCTGCTGAAGATTTCCAACGAGGTTCGCCTGCAGATCGCCCAGGACCAGAATCCACTGACCAAGCTGCCTGGCAATTCGGCGATTTCCGACTATGTCTCGCGCGCCTGTGCCGACCCGTCCCGCGACCGCGCCTTCTGCTATGTCGACTTCGACAATTTCAAGCCGTTCAACGACGCCTATGGCTTTCGCATCGGCGACCGGGCACTGATCCTGTTTTCGGAGTTGATGAAGCGCCGGCTCGACACGCTGCGCGCCTTTATCGGCCATGTCGGCGGCGACGACTATTTCGTCGGGCTGGAGGAATGGTCGCCGGATCGCACCCTTCGTCTGATGTCGGATCTGCGCGGCGAATTCGCCCGCAATGTCGAGAGCCTCTACAGTCCCGAACACCGGCGGCAGGGCTATATCCAGGCCGAAGACCGCAAGGGACGGTCGCAGACCTATCCGCTGCTGACCTGCTCCATCGCCATCCTGCACATCCCGACCGGGCTTTCGATCGAGAATCTCGACCTTCTGAGCAATCACATCGCCCGGCTCAAGCACCGGGCAAAGGCCGAGCCCGGCGGCGTCACTGTTGCCAGCTTCGGCGCCGACGGCGAGGATCGCTCCTCCAGCGAGGCCCTTCACAGGATGGCCGACAGGCTGCGCGAGGCGCTGTAATCCGCGCGGTTCAGCCGATCTCGATGTCGAGCCCCAGGTCGAGCACCGGCGCGGAATGCGTGATCCAGCCGACCGAGATCAGATCGACGCCGGTTTCGGCAATCGCGGCGACAGTGTCGAGGGTCACCCCGCCCGAGGCTTCCAGCACCACACGTCCGCCGGCGATGGCGACCGCCTCGCGCAGCGTTTCGGGGGGCATGTTGTCGAGCATCACCACGTCGGGACGCGCCTGAAGCGCCTCGCGCAACTGGTCGAGCGTGTCGACCTCCACCTCGATCCGCACGAGATGCCCGGCGAAACGCCGCGACGCCTCGATGGCGTCCCGCACCCCGCCGGCGACCGCGATGTGGTTGTCCTTGATCAGGATCGCATCATCCAGCCCGAAGCGGTGATTGGCGCCGCCGCCGCAGCGCACCGCGTATTTCTCGAAAGCCCTGAGACCCGGCGTCGTCTTGCGGGTGCAGACGATGCGCGCCTTCGTGTGGGCGATGCGGTCGGCGAACGCGGCCGTTGCCGTCGCCACGCCGGACAGGTGGCCGAGATAGTTCAGCGCCACCCGCTCGGCCGACAGCATGCCGCGCGCAGGTCCCAACACCCGCATCACGACATCCCCCGGCTCCAGCCGGTCGCCATCGCGGGCGAGCCGCTCCACCTCGATCGACGGATCGCTGAGACGGAAGGCGGCGGCGGCAAGATCCAGGCCGGACAGGCGGCCGGGACGGCGGGCGGCGATGACCGCTCTTGCGCCGATCTCCGGCGACAGCGTCGCCTGGGCAGTGATGTCGCCCGCCCTGCCCCAGTCTTCCAGCAGCGCGGCGCGCACGGCATCCTCCACCATCAGGGCAGGCAGAACCGGCAGGTTGGTCGCGGTGCCCGCCATCAGCCCTCTCCGCCGGCCGGCAGCGCGGCGACGGCCTTGCGGCCGATCTCGCTGTCCGCCGCCTCGCGCACGACGGCCGCGACATCGCTCGCGGTCAGATAGGAGCGCCGGGCGAAGGCCGCATCCTCCTGCGGATAGTCGGCGCGCGAATGGCTGCCCCGGCTTTCCTGCCGCAGCAGCGCCGCCGCGGCGACCGTCTTGCCGGCGGTCATCATGTTGCGGATCGAGCGGCGGGTGCAGCGGGTCTCGAGCGCATCGATCACGGCGAGTGCCGCCGTCAGGCCCTCGGCCGTGCGAACGACGCCGACCCCGTCGGCCATGGTCCGCCGCAGCAGGCTGATCGCCTCGCGCTCCACCTCGTTGCGCCGGCTCGGCTCCTGGATATGGTCGTCGATGCCGGGCCAGTGGGCGGTGCGCGGGTTGGGCATCTGGTTCTGGATGTCCTCGGCGACGCGCGCGGCGAAGACCACCGTCTCCAGCAGCGAGTTGGAGGCCAGCCGGTTGGCGCCATGGGCGCCGGTCGAGGCGACTTCGCCGGCCGCCCAGAGATTGTCCAGCGAGGTGCGGCCGTTGGCGTCGGTCAGCACGCCGCCCATGTGATAGTGCTCGGCCGGCGCCACCGGGATCGGCTGGCGGACGGGGTCGATGCCGGCCTCAAGGCAGGCCGCATGGACGGTCGGAAAGCGGTCCGCGAAACTCTCGCCGATCGCCTCGCGGCAATCGAGAAAGGCCCCGCGCCCGGCAAGGTTCTCCGCGAAGACGGCGCGCGCCACCACATCGCGCGACGCCAGATCCTTGAGGGGAACCTCCGCCATGAAGCGGCGGCCATCGGCATTGATCAGCGTCGCGCCCTCGCCGCGCAGGGCCTCGGAGGCGAGCGGCGCCGGATCGCGGCCGACATTGAGCGCGGTCGGATGAAACTGCACGAATTCGGCGTCGGCGATCACCGCCCCCGCATTGAGAGCCATGGCGAGGCCCTGGCCGTTGGCCTCCGGCGGATTGGTCGTGACGGCGTAGAGATGGCCGATGCCGCCGGAGGCCAGCACCACCGCATGCGCGGGAAACGCCAGGCGCTCGCGGTCGCCGCGCCGGCGGGCGAGCACGCCGGTGACGATGCGTCCTTCATGCTGAAGCTGTTCGCCGAGATAGCCCTCGACCACCCGGATCGACGGGGTCTTGCGCACCGCCGCCACCAGCGCGTCCATGATCGCCCGGCCGGCCATGTCGCCGCGCACGCGCACGATGCGGTTCATCGAGTGGGCGGCCTCGCGCGACAATTGCAGGCGGCCCTCCAGGTCCATGTCGAAGGGAACGCCATAGCCGAGCAGGTCGCGAACCCGGTCGCCGGCCTCCTCGGTCATCAGGCGGACGATCTTTTCCTCGCACAGCCCGCCGCCGACGGCGATCGTGTCGGCGGCATGGGCGGCCGCGCTGTCCTCGTCGGAGACGGCTGCGGCAATGCCGCCCTGCGCCCAGGCGGAGGAGGCGCCCTCGCCGATGGGCGAGGCGGAGAGGATGGTGACCGGGCGCGGCGCCAGTTTCAGGGCGCAGAACAGGCCGGTCAGGCCGCCGCCGAGAATGACGACATCGTCGATATGGGAAGTCACGGGACGTGGCGACGTCATGAATTTCGTCCGGAAGACCGGCTGCCGGGCGGCAGCCGGAGGAACGACGGTCGGGGCGGGCCGCCACGCGGCGCTGCCGGACGCCAAGCGCCCGGCACCGTCTCAGTTGCCGTTCGACCGGCGATCAGCTCTTGAGGTTGATCATCCGCTCGACCGCACGGCGTGCGCGGGTGGCAACCTGCGGATCGACCGTGACCTCATCCCGCATTTCCAGCAGGCAGTCGAGGATCTTCGACAGGGTGATGCGCTTCATGTGCGGGCACAGGTTGCAAGGCCGCACATAATCGACACCCGGCGTCTCCGAGGCAATGTTGTCGGCCATCGAGCACTCGGTGACCAGCATCACCTTCTCCGGCCGGTTGGTCTTGACCCAGTCGATCATGCCGGCGGTGGAGCCGGTGAAATCGGCCTCGTCGACCACCTCCGGCGGGCATTCCGGATGGGCGATGATCTTCACGCTCGGCTCGATCTCGCGATATTCGCGCAGCTCCGCCGCCGTGAAGCGCTCATGCACCTCGCAGGCGCCGGCCCAGGTCAGGATCTCGACATCGGTCTGCCGCGCGACATTCGCCGCCAGATACTGGTCGGGGATCAGCAGCACGCGCGGCGCGCCGAGGCTCTCCACCACCTGCACCGCATTGGCCGAGGTGCAGCAGATGTCGCATTCGGCCTTCACGTCGGCCGAGGTATTGACATAGGTGACGATCGGCACGCCCGGGTGCTTCTCGCGCAGCGCCCGCACATCGGCGGCGGTGATCGACTCGGCCAGCGAGCAGCCCGCCTTCATGTCCGGGATCAGCACCGTCTTGTCCGGATTGAGGATCTTCGCCGTCTCGGCCATGAAGTGGACGCCGCACTGGACGATCACGTCCGCGTCGGTCTTCGCCGCTTCCTTCGCCAGCGCCAGGCTGTCGCCGACGATGTCGGAAACGCCGTGGAAGATCTCCGGCGTCATGTAGTTGTGGGCGAGGATGACGGCGTTGCGCTCCTTCTTGAGGCGGTTGATCTCATGGATCACCGGCGCCAGCACCGGCCACTCGATCTCGGGGATCAGGTGGCGGACCTTCTCATAGATCGGCGCGGTCGCCTCGGCGACTTCCGCAGTATAGGCAAGATGAGGACGCGGCAGCATCGAATAGCCGCTGGCCCTTGCGGGTGCGGCGGTCGAGCATCCGGACATGCTGCCGATATCGAGTGCGATGGTGGCCATGGCGACCTCCTGACTTCATCCGGGCTGCGGCACCGCCGCGACACCCGCCCCCTACCGAGCGGCCTGACATCCATTGGCCTTTCGGCCGGACGAATGTCGTTTTGCTCAACTTGAGCATAAACTGGTGTTTAAAAAACGCGGCCTTAGCCGACGCTTATGCTCTCTTGGCGCATATATAGGCGTGCCGGACGCGCTTGCCAACGCGTTTGTTGATGAGAAGCCGGCTTTTTGTCGGACAAATCCGGAAAGCCCATTTTCCGCAAAGACTTGCGGCACGGATGCGGCGATGGACCGAATTGTCGCAGCCGGGGCCGACAGGCGGCCGGCGACCATCCTCCGGACGGCAAACCGGGCGCGGAAGCCGGGAGAGGTCTCCGTGCCGAGGACGGAGACCTTACGGACCTTGACTGCCGGATCGCATCCGACCGCCCCCAACTCATTCACGCCGTAAATGCAAAGCGCAAAGATCTTTCACTTTTCGACATGGGCGGCTTCCTCCATAGTCGCGATCAAACTGTCAGCCGGGCCCGGTCCAGCCGGGCCGCCGATCTCAGGACCCCCGTCATGACGTCCCCCGTCTCCGCCCCGCTTCCCAAGGCGTCCGTCAACCTGCCGCTGATCATCCTCTGCGGCTGCCTGATCGCCCTGCTCAGCTTCGGCCCGCGCTCCGCGCTCGGCCTGTTCCTCGCCCCGATGACCGAGGCGCGCGGCTGGTCGCGCGAGATCTTCGCGCTGGCGCTGGCCATCCAGAACCTCGTCTGGGGCGCGGCGCAGCCGGTCGCCGGCATGGTCGCCGACCGGTTCGGCACGGCGCGCACGCTCGCCTTCGGCGGCATCGTCTACACGCTCGGCCTGTTGCTGATGGCCCAGGCGGAAAGCCCCCTGCTGCTGCATGTCGCCGGCGGCGTGATGATCGGCCTCGGCGTCGCCTTCTCGTCCTTCTCGCTGGTGCTCGCCGCCTTCGGGCGCTCCGTCACGCCGCAGCGCCGCTCGCTCGCCTTCGGCATCGGCACGGCGGCCGGCTCCTTCGGCCAGTTCCTGTTCGCCCCGCTCAGCCAAGGCCTTATCGACGGGCTCGGCTGGCACGACAGCCTCTATGTGCTGGCCGGGCTGATGCTGCTGATCCCGTTCCTGGCCGTGGCGCTGAAGGGCAAGCCGGCCGCCTATGTGCCGGGCTCGGCCATTGCCGACCAGAAGCTCACCGAGGCGATTGCCGAGGCCTTCCGCACCCGCGGCTTCATCCTGCTGACCTTCGGCTTCTTCGTCTGCGGCTTCCACGTCGCCTTCATCACCGTGCACCTGCCGCCCTATATCGCCGACCTTGGCCTCGACCCGAAATGGGGCGCCATCGCCATCGCGCTGATCGGCCTGTGCAACGTCTTCGGGGCGCTGGCCTCGGGCTATATCGGCGGGCGCTGGTCCAAGCCCTATTTCCTGTCGCTGATCTATCTCGGCCGGGCGATTGCCATCACCCTGTTCCTGATGGCGCCGGCAACGCCGCTGAGCGTGCTGATCTTCGCCGGCACGATGGGCTTCCTGTGGCTCTCCACCGTGCCGCCGACCTCGGGCCTCGTCGCGGTGATGTTCGGCCCGCGCTACATGGCGACGCTGTTCGGCTTCGTGTTCTTCTCGCACCAGATCGGCTCGTTCCTCGGCGTCTGGCTCGGCGGCCGGCTCTACGACCAGACCGGCTCCTATGACGTGATCTGGTATCTCGGCATCGCGCTCGGCCTCTTCGCCGCCATCGTTCACTGGCCGATCAAGGAAGAGCCGGTCGCGCGGCTGGCCGGCGCACCCGCCCAGTAAGGCAGGCGGGACCGCATCACCTCCACGACACACGAAAGGGCGCGGGACCTGCCGGTTCCGCGCCCTTTGTCGTTTTGCAGTGCCTGCCGTGTCAGCCGGCGATCTTCGAGAAGTCGGCGACCTCGCGGGTCGCCTCGCGGATCTCGGCGAGCAGCCGCAGGCGGTTGAGGCGCAGGTTCGCATCCTCGGCATTGACCAGGATGTCGTCGAAGAACCGGTCGACCGGCGCGCGCAGGCCGGCCAGCGCCGTCATCGCACCGGCAAAGTCCTCGCGCGACAGCGCGGAGCGGATCTCGGCGCGCGCCGTGTCGATGGCCGCCGCCAGGGCGATCTCCGCCGGCTCGGCCAGGTGATCGGCATGCGGCGCGCCGGAAATGACAACGCCGTCCTTCTTCTCCTCGGCGCGCAGGATGTTGGCCGCGCGCTTGGTGCCGGCCAGGAGGTTCGCGCCGTCCTCGGTGGCGAGGAACGCACCCAGCGCCTCGACCCGGCGCACCACCATCAACAGGTCGTCCTGCCCCTCCAGCGCGAAAACCGCGTCGATGAGGTCGTGACGGGCGCCCTGCTCGCGCAGATGCACTTTCAGCCGGTCGGCGAAGAAGGCGAGAAGGTCGCCGCCGGCCTCCGCCATCGCGGCATTCGCGCGGACAAGAAGCCTGGACAGCGACAGCCGCAGCCCGTTCTCCAGCACGATGCGGATCACGCCGAGTGCGGCGCGGCGCAGGGCGAAGGGATCCTTCGAGCCGGTCGGCTTCTCGTCGATGGCCCAGAAGCCGGTCAAGAGGTCGAGCTTGTCGGCGAGCGCCACGGCGACGGCAACCGGATCGGTCGGCACCGCGTCGGACGGGCCTTGCGGCTTGTAATGCTCCTCGATGGCGCGGGCGACAGAGGCGTCCTCGCCTTGCCGCTCCGCATAGGTGCGGCCCATCTGGCCCTGCAGCTCGGGGAACTCGTAGACCATCTGCGTCGGCAGATCGGCCTTGGCGAGACGGGCGGCGCGCGCCGCCTTCTCCACATCGGCTCCGACCAGCGGCGCGATCTCGCGCGCCAGCGCCTCGAGGCGGTTCACCCGCGCGCCCTGCGTGCCGAGCTTCTCGTGGAAGACGACGCTGTCGAGCTTCGGCAGCCGGCTTTCCAGCGGCGCCTTGAGGTCGGTTTCCCAGAAGAAGCGGGCGTCCGACAGGCGGGCGCGGATCACCTTCTCGTTGCCGGCGATGATCGTCGCGCCGCCGTCCGAGGCAACGATGTTGGACACGGCGACGAAGCGGTTCGACAGGCGGCCGGTTGCCGGATCGCGCAGCACGAAGCACTTCTGGTTGGCGCGGATGGTCAGGCGGATGACCTCGTCGGGCAGGTCCAGGAACGCCTCGTCGAAGCTGCCGACCAGCACCACCGGCCATTCCACCAGGCCCGCCACTTCCTCCAGCAGCCCCTCGTCCTCGACCAGTTCCAGACCCAGCGCCATGGCGCGGTTGCGCGCGTCGTTGACGATGATGTCCTTGCGCCGGTCGGCATCGAGCACGACCTTGGCCTTTTCCAGCTTGTCGGCATAGTCGTCCAGCCGCCGCACCTCGAAAGCGTCCGGCGAAAGGAAGCGGTGGCCGCGCGTCGTGTTGGACGAGACGATGCCGTCGATCTCGAAGGGGACCACTTCCGGCTCCTCGGTCTCCGGCCCGAAGGTCGCGACGATGGAGTGGAGCGGGCGCACCCAGCGAAGCTGCCCGGCGCCCCAGCGCATCGACTTCGGCCAGGGGAAATTGCGGATGATGCCGGGCATCGCCTCGGCGATGATGTCTGCGGTGGCGCGGCCGGGCTTTTCGATCACCGCGACATAGAAGTCGCCCTTCTTCGGATCGGAGACGACCTGCGCCTCGTCGATGGAGGCGAGCCCCGCGCCGCGCAGGAAGCCTTCCAGCGCCTTCTCCGGCGAGCCGACACGCGGGCCCTTGCGCTCCTCGCGGGTCGGCTTCGACCCCGCCGTCAGCCCGGCGATATGCAGCGTCAGCCGGCGCGGCGTCGAAAACGCCTTGGCGCCCTCATAGGTGACACCCGCATCGACCAGCGCATTGGTCACCAGCGACTTCAGGTCCTCGGCCGCGCGGCGCTGCATGCGGGCGGGAATTTCCTCGCTGAAAAGCTCCAGGAGAAGATCGGGCATCGGGAGGTCTCGAATGGTTGCGCCGCCGGAACGCGGCGGCCAGGACTGTTGCGCGTCCGTTAGCAAGAGCGGGGGAAAAAGTCACCCCCCGCGCGAGCTGTCAGAGCATGGGCGGGGCCTACCAGCCGCCGCCGCCGCCACCGCCGCCGCCACCGCCCGAGAAGCCGCCACCGCCGCCGCCGGAGCTCGACGACTTCGGTGCCGGCAGCGAGGAGGTGAAGGTCGACGACATCGCCCCGACGCTCTTGCCGAGCGTGCCGGCGATGTTGCGCGTGTCGAAACTGCGCCCGGAATACCATTTCGGCGCATAGGAGGCGGCGACAGCCGCCCCGGCGGCGGTGAGAAGCCAGGCCTCGAACGCCTTCGACCAGGGTTTCTCGACATCGAGGGCGACCGCATAGGGCAGCAGCGTCTCGAAATGCGAGGGGCTCATCTCCGGCGCGCCCTGCATGTTCATCCGGTCCTTCTCGGCGACCTGGAGATACATCTTCAGGCCCTCGATCTCGTCCATCACGCTGCGGCCGAGCGCCGTCGGCGCGCCGATCAGGAAGTAGAACAGGAAGTTCACCGCCAGCAGCGCCACGGCGACGAGCGCCAGCGGCGGGATGTCTCCCAGCGTCTGCAGCAGCAATGCGGAGACCGTCAGATGCCCCATGGTGATGATGGCGAAGACGATGAAGATGAAGGCGATGCGCACGGTCACCCCGCGCGAGCGGCGCATGCTCTGGCCGATATGGACGGCGAACAGGACGCCCATGAAGGTCACCATGAAGATCGGGGCCATCAGGGCGACCTGGTCCTCGGTGAGGCTGCCGAAGACGAGAAGAACGAAGATGGTGATGACCGACAGGACCACGCCGGGGATCAGATAGGCGCTGTTGGCCTTGTAGTAGCGATTGCGGTTCTCGCCCTCGATGGCGCCGCGGAAGGCCTTGCCGAGCGACTGGACCGAGGTGCCGTTGGCCTTGGAGACGGTGAAGTCGCCGCCGCGCTTGTCGAGCCAGCGGGCGATCGCCTTCTCGCCGCTGGGCAGGTCGGCGTAGTCGCCGCGCGCCGCTGCCGGGCGGATCATCGTCAGGTCGCCAGCGAGGTCGTCCAGAACCAGCTTGCCCTTGACCGCCAGGCTGAGACAGGCGGCGGACAGCGCCCGCCAGCCCTCGTCGCCGAAGCCCTTGCGCGCGATGTAGTTGGACAGGGCCGGCGAGATGCCCTCCGGTCCCTCGAAACGCGGAAAGATCACGCCTTTCGGCGGATCGCGGCCGACCTGCCACCAGGCCCAGAAATAATAGCCGAACACCAGCACCAGGCCGATGCCGCCAAGGATCTCGCCGAGATGATCCTGGAGAAAGTAGCCGAATTCCTGCTGCGCGGTCGGCGGCGCCACCACTCCCTTGGGCATCTCCACGACGACGGTCAGCCCCTCGCGCGGCGCAAGCGGCCGCGTCGCGACGAAGAGCACGCTGCCGCCGCCGTCCTCGACGCGGGCAGTGGCGTCCCGCCCGGTGGCGCCATAGGCGCCGGTATAGGCGGCGTAGTCCGAGACGGTCGCCCCGCTCGGCAGCACGACGCGCGCCACCGCGCGGTCGATCGGGAAGCCCCACTCGTTGCCGGTGGCGTTCCAATAGACCTCGTCATGGGTCTCGAAGAACCTGATCTGCCGGTCCGTGCGGTAGACGATGGTGTAGGTGTAGATGCCCGGCTGCAGGAAAACATCCTCGTGGCCGATATAGATGCGCACGCCGCTGCCGCCGCGGTTGACCGAATAGCCGTCCTCCTCGCCGTCGCGGGTCACCGAGACGAGATCGAACCCGGCCCGGGCGCGGCGCCCGTCCGCCGTCTCGAAGACGAGAGGAATGTCGCGATAGATGCCGCGGCGGATCTGATTGCCTTCGGCGCGAACCCGGATCGACTCGGTGACGGTCAGTTCGCCGTCCGGGGCGACCTCCACCGTGGCGTTGAAGGCGAGGATGCGTTCGTCGGCCCGCACGGTCGCGGGGGCGAGCAGCAGGACCGCCAGGACCAGCGATGCGGCCAGGGCGTTGAGGAGAGAGAGGGCGCGCATGGTCGCGGCGCCCTCAGAAGCTGACCTTGGGCACCGCCCGGTCGGCGGGATCCTCGATCTCGAAATACGGCTCCTGGGTGAAGCCGAAACGGCTGGCGACCAGGTTGGAGGGGAAGCTCTCGACCACCACGTTGAGGGCGCGCACCGCGCCGTTGTAGTAGCGGCGGGCCATCTGCAGGGCTTCCTCGACCTTCTCCAGCGACGCCTGAAGCTCGCGGAAATTGTCGCTCGCCTTGAGGTCCGGATAGGCCTCGGCGACGGCGAACAGCCGCCCCAGCGCCTGCGACAGCAGCCCTTCCGCCTGCGCCCGGCCGGCGACGTCGTTGCGGTCGATGCCCGCCGCCCTCGCCCGCATCTCGGTGACCGCCTCCAGCGCCGCCCGCTCGTGCGTCGCGTAGCCCTTCACCGTCTCCACCAGATTGGGGATCAGGTCGGAGCGGCGCTTGAGCTGCACGTCGATGCCGCTCCAGCCCTCGCGCACCATCTGCCGCTTCCGCACCAGATCATTGTAGAGATAGACGAGATAAAGGCCGATCAGGACGATCAGGCCGAGCACGATCCAGGTAGCCATCAGGCGACACCCTCTCCGGTCACGATTGGCGCTTACGCTACTGCAAGCCGGCCGCAGTGGAAACCGCGACGACGCCGGGAGATGTGACGCAGGTCACCGGCCGGGTGTTTGTCTCCCCGTCCGGCCCGGTCTCACGCGGGAGCGTAGCCCACTCCGCCCGCTTCCGTCTCCAGGAAGGCGGCGCCGCAGGCCTTGGCGAGTTCGCGCACCCGCAGGATGTAGTTCTGCCGCTCGGTGACGGAGATCACGCCGCGCGCGTCCAGCAGGTTGAACGCGTGGCTCGCCTTGATGCACTGGTCGTAGGCCGGCAGCACCATCTGGTGGACGTTGGTCCTGGCGGCGGCGCCGGCGGCGAGAATGGCGCGGCACTCGCGTTCCGCGTCCTCGAAGTGGCGGAACAGCATGGCGGTGTCGGCATGCTCGAAATTGTGCCGCGAATATTCCTGCTCGGCCTGCAGGAAGACGTCGCCATAGGTCACCTTCTCGGCGCCCTCGCGGCCGTTGTAGTTGAGGTCGTAGACGTTATCGACCCCCTGGATATACATGGCGAGACGCTCCAGGCCATAGGTCAGCTCGCCGGCGACCGGCGCGCATTCGAAGCCCGCCACCTGCTGGAAGTAGGTGAACTGCGACACTTCCATGCCGTCGCACCAGCACTCCCAGCCGAGCCCCCAGGCGCCCAGCGTCGGGCTTTCCCAATCGTCCTCGACGAAGCGCACGTCATGCAGCGAGGGATCGAGGCCGATGGCATAAAGAGAGCGCAGGTACAGGTCCTGCAGGTTCTCCGGCGACGGCTTCATGATCACCTGGAACTGGTAATAGTGCTGCAGCCGGTTCGGGTTCTCGCCATAGCGGCCGTCGGTCGGCCGGCGCGAGGGCTGCACATAGGCCGCCTTCCACGGGCGCGGGCCGAGAGAGCGCAGGGTCGTCGCCGGGTGGAACGTGCCGGCGCCGACTTCCATGTCATAGGGCTGCAGCACGACGCAGCCCTGATCCGCCCAGAACCGCTGCAGCGTCAGGATCAACCCCTGGAAGGAGTTCTCGGGCCGCATATGCGCCGGCACCGTTTCGCTCGTCATCTGCGTCGTCCTTGAATGCAAGAATGGATTGGCCCGGCAGGGCCCGGGCGACAGGTGCCATCAACACCCGGTGCCGTCAAGGTGCGGAAGTGCCTAGATCCGCCGGTTTCGCCCAAGGCTGCAAACTGTGTCCGGGGTCACATCGCCTCAGCTCCCGTTACGTCATTCTCATGGGGCGATGACGATAGAGGAGGAAGATAAATCCCGCGCCATCGAGGACCGGACGCCGGGGATGGTCCCCGGCCCGACACTCGGAGGATTGAATCATGTTGAAACTTCGCACTCTTGCAATGGCCGGCCTCGCCACCCTGGCGATCGCCCTGATGGCCACCGGCGACATGGCCCATGCCAAGAACAACAATGGACAGGGCGGCACGTCGAGCGGATCCGATCCCTCGGGCGGCCGCGTGTGGAGCCACCAGGAACCCGCGGACGGCGTCATTCTCTGCGCCACGCGGAGCTGCATGAAATCGTCGCCCGCCGCCGCGGTGACGCATGTGCCCAACAATCCGAACGGGCGGCCGTACCGGCGGCCCATCGTCGAGAACGAGACCTGCAGCACGACGCGCTACGTCTATCCGAACGGCACGGTCATCGTGCAGTCGAGCTGCCCGCGCGCGGTGATGGGCGTCATCTCGACCCATCGCTAGGATCGGGCTTCGACGCAGATATCAGACGCCTGACAACGACCGGCAGGGGGCTGCGATCCGATCGCGGCCCCTGTCGTTTGCCTTACCGTCAGTCCTTGGGGCGGTAGCGCCCCGTCTCCGGATCCTGCTCCAGCGTCTTTGCCGGCAGTTCGCCGCCCGTCCGTCGGGCCGCCTCCGACACCCGGCGCTCGACACGGGCGATTTCGCGCCGCACCGCGCGTATCAGCAGATAGCCACCAATGGCGAGGCCCGCCGCCGCGATCACATTGACCATCCCGTCCTCCCGATCCTCACAGTCCGAAGCGGGCCCAGAGCGCGCGCTGTTCCAGCGCACCGATCGCCTCGTCCGCCCATCCCTGCGCCAGGCCGGCGCCGATCTCGACACCCACCCCCTGACGCCGCGCGAACAGCGAGCGCGGTGCCCCGATCAGCCGCATCCGCACGCTCTCGCCGAAGCGTTCGCGCAGCACCGACCGAATATCGCCGATGCGGTCGACAAGGCCAAGGTCGCGCGACGTGGTGCCGGTCCAGAACAGGCCGGAGAACAGGTCGGGCGTCTCGGACAGCACATCGCCGCGCCGCCTGCGGACCAGGGCGATGAAGCTCTCGTGCACCTCCTGCTGGATCGCCTTGAGATGCCGCACATCCTCCTCGCGCTCGGGGCGGAAGGGATCGAGGATCGCCTTGTTCTCCCCGGCCGTGTGGACCCGGCGCTCGATGCCGAGACGGGCGATCGCCTCGGCGAAGCCGAAACTCGCCGAGACGACGCCGATCGAGCCGACGATGGAACTCTCGTCGGCGATGATCTCGTCGCCGGCCAGGGCGAGCATGTAGCCGCCGGAGGCCGCCACGTCCTCGACGAAGACCAGCACCTCCTTCTTCTTCTCGCCGGCAAGCTGGCGGATGCGGTCATGGATCAGCCGCGACTGCACCGGCGAACCGCCCGGCGAATTGACCACCAGCGCCACCGCCGGCCCGTCGAAGGCGAACAGCTTGTCGATCAGCGGCGCGGCCGTTGCCAGCGACAGGCCCGGCCGCAGGGGCGAGGCCATGCCGATGGCACCTTGAAGGCGCAGCACCGGGACGGTGGTCGGGACATCGCCCCATTTTCCGGGAAGGTGCTTGCGGAGTCTGTCGAACAAGGGGTGTCCTCGGGCTCTGAGTGGTCTGGCTGAAATACCTGTGTCTTCGGCATATAGGTCTGCGATGCGGCGATAAAAGAGCCGCCGTCAGGTGCCGGAGGCCTCGTCGAGAGCCGCCCGGATCGCCAGGAAATCGCGCCAGGCATAGCGCTTCTGCACCGGGCTGCGCAGCAGATAGGCCGGATGCAGCGTCGCAACGGCACGGATCGTCGCGCCTTGCGCGGCCGGTCCCAGCGGCAGGTCGAGCCAGCGGCCGCGCAGCCGCAGGATGCCGTCCTGCACGCCGGTCAGCGCCTTGGCCGAGGCTCCGCC
The DNA here is from genome assembly GCF_900185725.1 of Stappia sp. TSB10P1A. Classification (GTDB taxonomy): domain Bacteria; phylum Pseudomonadota; class Alphaproteobacteria; order Rhizobiales; family Stappiaceae; genus Stappia. The sequence continues at coordinate 152,312 of NZ_FYAU01000016.1, forward strand.
CAGGAACACCAGCACCTTCGGCTGCACCAGCTCGATCTGGCGCAGCACGAAGGGCTTGCAGATCTCGGTTTCCTGCGGGCTCGGCGTGCGGTTGCCCGGCGGGCGCCAGGGCACGACATTGGTGATATAGACCTCGCCGCGCGCCAGGCCGATCGCCTCCAGCATGCGGTCGAGCAACTGGCCGGAACGCCCGACAAAGGGCAGACCGCGCGCGTCCTCCTCCCGGCCCGGCGCCTCGCCGACAAACATCACCCGCGCATTGGCCGGCCCGTCGGCGAAGACCAGCGACTTGGCGGTAAGCTTGAGGTTGCAGCCGTCGAAGCGGGACAGCGTCTCGCGCAGCGCGTCCAGCGTCGCCGCCGTGCGGGCGGCCTCGCGGGCGGCAACGACCACCTCGTCTCCCGGCACGACGGCGGCACCGGCCGCCATTGCACCTTGTGCGGGAGCTGCCGGCGCCCGCATCGGTGGCTGAGACTGGGGCGGCTGAGACTGGGGCGGCATCTGCCGCGCAGCGGGCCCGGCAGTTGGGGCAGCCGGCACTCCGGCCGGCGCTGCGCGCGCGGCGGGCACCGTCTCGGACAGGGCGAAGGCGTCGGAGGGCTCCAGTTCCAGCCATCCGTCGGCGCCGGCAGAGATGTAGAAATCGAGCAGCGCCTCGAGCGCCGAGGAGACCTTGCGCTCGCCCTCGGCCACCGTCGCGGACGGGCCATCGTCGTGCCTGCGGTCTGTCGGGTCTGCGGGTTCCATGCGGCTGTTGTGCCGCATCGCTCCCGGCAGCGCAATCGTTCCCGCCTTGACGGCGAGCGACACGTTCGGAATATTCCTCTTACGTAAACGTCATATGACAGCCATTGGCTTATCGACATTGCGGCGCCTTTCGCGCTGCACTAAACAGAAAACGCTGAGACCGAGGCACGCGGCACGAGAGGGAGAGAGGCATGAGCGACACGGAGACGCTTGGCGAACGCGAAAGCATGGAATTCGACGTCGTCATCGTCGGCGCCGGACCGGCGGGACTGTCGGCGGCCATCCGGCTCAAGCAGATCGCCGAGGAAAAGGGCGAGGAGCTCTCCGTCGTCGTGCTGGAAAAGGGCTCCGAGGTCGGCGCCCACATCCTGTCGGGCGCGGTGGTCGATCCGATCGGCGTTGACAGGCTGCTGCCGGGCTGGCGCGAGGAGGCGGACACGCCGTTCAAGACGCCGGTGACTGCCGACCACTTCCTGGTGCTGGGTCCCGCGGGCTCCATGCGGCTGCCGAACATCATGATGCCGCCGTTGATGAACAATCACGGCAACTACATCGTCTCGCTCGGCAATGTCTGCCGCTGGCTCGCCGGCAAGGCGGAGGCGCTCGGCGTCGAGATCTATCCGGGCTTTGCCGCCGCCGAAGTGCTCTATGACGACACCGGCGCCGTGGTCGGCGTCGCCACCGGCGACATGGGCATCGGCCGCGACGGCAAGCCCAACGCCAATTTCACCCGCGGCATGGAGCTGCGCGGCAAATATGTGCTCATCGCCGAGGGCGTGCGCGGCTCGCTCGCCAAGGAGCTGATCGCCCGCTTCGATCTCGATGCGCATTCCGACGTGCCGAAATTCGGCATCGGCATCAAGGAACTGTGGCAGGTCGACCCGTCGAAGCACCGGCCGGGCCTCGTCCAGCACAGCTTCGGCTGGCCGCTCGACAACCGGACCGGCGGCGGCTCGTTCCTCTATCACCTCGAAGACAACCAGGTCGCGGTCGGCTTCGTCGTCCACCTCAATTACAAGAACCCCTACCTCGCCCCGTTCGAGGAGTTCCAGCGGTTCAAGACCCATCCGGCGATCCGCGAGACCTTCGAGGGCGGCAAGCGCATTTCCTATGGCGCGCGCGCCATCACCGAGGGCGGCTTCCAGTCGGTGCCCAAGCTCTCCTTCCCCGGCGGGTTGCTGATCGGCTGTTCCGCCGGCTTCGTCAACGTGCCGCGCATCAAGGGATCGCACAACGCGATGCTGTCCGGCATGCTGGCGGCGGAGGAGATCATGGCCGCGCTCGGCCGCGGCGAGGCGAATGCCGAGCTTACCGGCTACGACGCTGCCTGGCGCGCAAGCGAGATCGGCAAGGACCTGAAGAAGGTCCGCAACGTCAAGCCGCTGCTGTCGCGCTTCGGCACGCTGCTCGGCACCATGCTCGGCGGCTTCGACATGTGGACCAACGAGCTGTTCGGCATCTCCCTGTTCGGCACCGTCTCGCATGGCAAGCGGGATTCGGAGAGCCTGGAGCCGGCGGCAAGGCACAGCCCGATCGCCTATCCCAAGCCGGACGGCAAGGTGTCCTTCGACAAGCTCTCCTCGGTGTTCCTGTCGAACACCAATCACGAGGAAGACCAGCCGATCCACCTCAAGGTGAAGGACATGGCGCTGCAGAAGGCATCGGAGCACGATGTCTATGCCGGTCCGTCGAACCGCTACTGCCCGGCCGGCGTCTATGAGTGGATCGAGGAAGGCGAGGACGCCCCGCGCTTCCAGATCAACGCGCAGAACTGCGTCCACTGCAAGACCTGCGACATCAAGGACCCGAACCGGAACATCACCTGGACGGTGCCGGAAGGCGCGGGCGGCCCGAACTACCCGAACATGTAAGGGCGTTCGATACCAAGTGCAGGCAGGGGATGCCCTCAGGCAAATCCCCTGCCCGCCGCCAGCGCCTCCTCGACGAAGCCGTCGATGAATGCGTCCAGCGCCGGCCAGTCGGTGAACTCCATCTCGCCGGACGGGTCCATCTCGACGCCCTTCTGCCGCAGGATGCGGTGGATCACCCAGCGCTTGAGAAACCCCATCTGCCGGTCGCGCACGGCGCCGGCGGCAAGATGCAGGCGCGTCGGCTCCCAGTCGAGATCGTCGAACATCACTTCTACCGCCTCGCGGGCATTGTCGATGTCCTCCGCCTTTTGCGAGGAGGCGGACAGGCTGACGGAGACAAAGGCGGTCGGGACGCTCTCCAGCCGCGCCCGCTGCCGGCGGATGAAGTCGAGCATTTCGGGCTGATGCCGGCTGACATGCAGGGAGGCGGCGAGCACCGCCGCGTCGAAGGAGCCGAGCTCCAGCGAAGCCGCCGCCTTGGCGTCGACCAACGTCACGCTGTGCCCCGCGCCCTTCAGCCTTGCGGCCACCCGCTCGGCAATCTTGCGGGTCTGTCCCTCGGTCGTGGCATAGACCACGAGGAAATGTGCCATTCCGTCCATCCTGCAGCGCCGCGTCAGACATGGCAGGATGCATCAGCCGGACGAAGCTTTCATGACGGAAGTCAACACGATCATGACAAAGCCGGCAAAGGAAATCGCGCCGTCAGGCGCGATTTCGCGTCAGCGCCTCCACGGCGGCGAAGGCGGACATGTTGACGACGCCGCGTGAGGTCACCGACGGCGTCAGGATATGCACCGGCTTGGCCGTTCCCAGCAGGATCGGGCCGACATGCAGGCTGTCCGTCATCACCTTCACCAGGTTGAGCGCGATATTGGCGGCATCAAGCGAGGGGAAGACCAAAAGGTTCGCCTCTCCGGTCAGCCGCGAATCCGGCATCACCCGGCCGCGCATGGCCAGCGACAGGGCGCTGTCGCCATGCATCTCGCCGTCGACTTCCAGGTCCGGCACCATCTCCTTGAGCAGGTCCAGGGCCGCGCGCATCTTGTCGGCCGAGGCCATGTCGCGCGAGCCGAAGTTCGAGGCGGACAGCAGCGCTGCGCGCGGCGTGATGCCGAAGCGGCGGATTTCCTCGGCCGCCAGCATCGTCGTCTCGGCGATCTCGCGCGCCGAAGGATCGACCGTCACATAGGTGTCGGTGAAGAAGGTCGCGCCGTTCGAGTTGATCAGCAGCGACAGGGCGGAGAAGTCCTGCACGCCCGGCGCATTGCCGATGATGCCGCGCACATCGGCCAGGTGCTTGGAATAGCGCCCCTCCAGGCCGCAGATCAGCGCGTCGGCCTCGCCCCGGTGCAGCGCCAGCGCGCCGATCACCGTGGTGTTGGAGCGCACCATGGTGCGCGCGGCCTCCGGCGTGACGCCGCGCCGGCCGATCAGCGAGAACAGCGTGTCGACATAGTCGCGGTAGCGCGGATCGTCTTCCGGATTGGTGCATTCGAAGTCGCGGCCCGGCCGGATCTTCAGGCCGAAGCGCTCGCAGCGGCTCTCGATCACCGAGGGGCGGCCGATCAGGATCGGCCGCGCCAGCCGGTCCTCCAGCAGCACCTGCGCGGCGCGCAGCACGCGCTCGTCCTCGCCGTTGGAATAGATGATCCGCGTCTCGCTGGCGCGCGCCGCCGCGATGATCGGCTTCATGATCAGGCCGGAGCGGAAGACGAAGCGGTTCAGCCGGTCGTGATAGGCGTCGAAATCCTCGATCGGGCGCACCGCGACGCCGGTCTCCATCGCCGCCCGCGCCACTGCCGGGGCGATGCGCAGGATCAGCCGCTGGTCGAAGGGCGAGGGGATCAGATATTTCGGGCCGAAGGTCTCGGAGACGCCGCCATAGGCGCGCGCGGCCACTTCCGAGGGCTCCTCGCGGGCGAGTTCGGCGATCGCGGCAACGGCGGCGAGCTTCATCTCCTCGTTGATCGTGGTGGCGCCGACATCCAGCGCGCCGCGGAAGATATAGGGGAAGCACAGGACGTTGTTGACCTGGTTCGGATAGTCCGAGCGGCCGGTGCACATCATCACGTCGTCGCGCACAGCGAGCGCGGCCTCCGGCATGATCTCCGGCTTGGGATTGGCCAGCGCCAGGATCAGCGGCCGCGCGGCCATCGCCGCGACCATCTCCGGCTTCAGCACGCCGGCGGCGGACAGGCCGAGGAAGACATCGGCGCCGGGGATCACCTCGGCCAGCGTGCGCGCGTCGGTCTCCTGCGCGAACAGCGCCTTCCACTCGTCCATCAGGGTCTCGCGGCCCTTGTAGACGACGCCCTCGATGTCGGTGACGAAGATGTTCTCCCGCGAGGCGCCGAGCGAGACCAGCAGATTGAGGCAGGCGAGCGCCGCCGCCCCCGCGCCGGAGGCGACGATCTTGACCTTGGCGATGTCCTTGCCGGCAAGCTCCAGTGCGTTCTTGACGGCGGCGCCGACGATGATCGCCGTGCCGTGCTGGTCGTCATGGAAGACCGGAATGTTCATCCGCTCGCGCAACGCGCGCTCGATCATGAAGCATTCGGGGGCCTTGATGTCCTCCAGGTTGATGCCGCCGAAGGTCGGCTCGAGCACGGCGACCGCGTCGACGAACTTGTCGACATCGAGCTCGTTCACCTCGATATCGAAGACATCGATGCCGGCAAACTTCTTGAAGAGGACCGCCTTGCCTTCCATCACCGGCTTGGAGGCCAGCGGCCCGATATTGCCGAGCCCCAGCACCGCCGTGCCGTTGGAGACGACGCCGACGAGATTGGCGCGCGCGGTGTATTCGGCCGCAAGCGAGGGATCGCGGGCGATCTCCAGGCAGGGCGCGGCGACGCCGGGCGAATAGGCCAGCGCCAGGTCGCGCTGGTTGCCGAGCGGCTTGGTCGCCTGGATCTCCAGCTTTCCCGGGCGCGGATGGCGGTGATAGTAGAGCGCGGCCTCATCGAGATCGTTGGCGGGCAGGGTATCGGTTTTTTTCTCGGTCATCGCGATCCACTTAAGGCTGGCAGGCGGCGGGTCCGCTGGCACATCCGGTCCGCGGCGGTCACCCGCCCCTCGCGCCCCCCGGCTCGGCGGCGCGGGCGAGCGGCGCGAACAGGACGAGGATGCGAATCAGCAGGTACAGGACCAGCGCGTTCAGGCAATGCCATACGAAATGCGTTCCCAAAGGGAAAGACGGGCAAAATGGGATATCGCTCATTCTGAAAGCAAGCGAAATCACGAAAACCGTGCCCGCAAGCGCCAGCGGCGCGCTGGCCGGCGGGCAGCGCCGCGCTGCAAGGGCGGCAACGCCGAAGATGGCGAGCGCGGCCGGTGCATAGCCGGCGGAGGATCCGAGGACCCCGGAGAGCTGCGGCGCCACGCCGTAGCTGGCGGCGAGGAAGGCCAGCGTCGCCCCGATCGACCAGCCGAGGCCGAGGCCGAGGATGCGCCGCATCGCCAGGAAGAAATAGGCGTAGATGAAGACCGCGATCGGCACCACGTCGGCCAGCGCCGACCAGCGATTGGCGAAGGTGTGGAACAGGAAGGAGCCGATGCCGACCACGGCGACCACCACGACCAGAAACAGCACCCCGGCATCGCCCGGCGCCCTGCGCCGCCACAGCAGCCAGGCGAAAAGGGCGGCGATCAGGAAGGCGCCGTTGGTCACCGCGTTGACCGGCTCGGCCCAGAATTCCGGTCCCAGCCGCTCGCAATAGGCATTGATCGGTCTCGTCCAGTCCATCGTCCGCTCCTCGTGCCGCCCCACCGGTCCCCTGCCAGTCGGTCCTCGCTGGCGCCCGAGTGTGACCCGCCCTATCCTTGCGGGCAAATAGCAACCATCGCCTCAGGGCAGGGCCCTGCGCTCCACGAGGATCATCACGCCGATGCATCGCATTGATGACAGCCGTCCCTTCGTTCCGCTCAACATCGCCGTCCTCACCGTCTCCGACACCCGCTCGCTGGAGGAGGACCGCTCCGGCAGCACCCTTGCCGCGCGGATCGAGGAGGCCGGCCACCGCCTGGCGGACCGCGCCATCGTCACCGACGACGTGGAGAAGATCCGCGCCGTGGTTAGCGCCTGGACCGCCTCGCCCGATGTCGACGTGGTGATCACCACCGGCGGCACCGGCTTCACCGGCCGCGATGTCACGCCGGAGGCGATCGAGCCGCTGTTCGAGAAGACAATGGACGGTTTTTCCGAAGTCTTCCACCGCATCTCCTACGACAAGATCGGCACCTCGACCATCCAGTCGCGGGCGACCGGCGGCGTCATCCGCGCGACCTATGTCTTCGTGCTGCCCGGCTCGCCGGGCGCCTGCAAGGATGCCTGGGACGGCATCCTCAAGTGGCAGCTCGACTACCGGCACATGCCCTGCAACTTCGTCGAGATCATGCCTCGGCTCGACGAGCATCTGAAGCGCGGCAAGCTGCGCGAGGCGTGAGACGCGGGGCCGCGGATCCACGCATCCTCTTCACGGATGCGTGAGCGCCGCTTTCCGTCATGCCCGGCGGGCCTAAGTGCCGCTGGGGAGCCTTGGGATCAATGGGAGGGTTTACGGACATGATCGAACTCAGCCTCAACCGCAGGACGCTGCTGACCGGCGCCGCCGTCACCGCTCTTGCCGCCCCCGCCATCGTCTCCGGCAGCGTGCGCGTGCGCGCCGAAGCGCCGATGCTCGGCGCCGCCGGCCCCACCTTCAACCGCATCAAGCTCGGCGACTTCGAGGTCACCACCCTGCTGGACGCCGCGCGCGCGATGGACGGGCCGCATCCGATCTTCGGCGAGAATCAGGAGGCGGCGGCGGTCGCCGAACTGCTCGACGCGAACAACCTGCCGTCCGACAAGATGGTCAACGGCTTCACGCCGGTTCTCGTCAACACCGGCGCGCAACTCGTCCTCTTCGACACCGGCCTTGGCGGCGATGCCGGCACGCTGACCGCCCAGCTTGCCGCGGCCGGCTACACGCCCGAGCAGGTCGACATCGTCGTGCTGACCCACATGCACCCGGATCACATCGGCGGGCTGATGACCGGCGATGCGCCGGCCTATCCGAACGCCCGCTATGTCGCCGGTCAGGCCGAATACGACTTCTGGTCCGCCGAGGAGCGCCTGTCCGGGCCGACCGAGCGCGTCGCAACGCTGGTGCGCTCCAACGTGACGCCATTTGCCGAAAACATGACCTTCATCGGCGACGGCGGCGAGGTCGTCTCCGGCATCACCGGCATCGACACGTCCGGCCACACGCCGGGGCACCTGTCCTTCCATGTGGAGAGCGGCGGCAAGCGGCTGCTGATCTGGGGCGACGTCGCCAACCATTTCGTCGCCTCGATCCAGCGTCCCGACTGGCATGTCCGCTTCGACATGGACAAGGAGAAGGCGGCGGCGACCCGCAAGCGCGTCTTCGACATGGTCGCAGCCGACAGGATCCCGGTGACGGGCTATCACATGCCCTTCCCGGCGCTCGGCTATGTCCAGGCGAGCGGCGAGAGCTATCGCTGGCTGCCGGCCGCCTATCAGTTCGCTCTCTGAGCAGACGCTCGCCGGCGCCCTTCGCCACCCCTTTGGCCCTCCCGGACGGCGCACCGCGCCGAGCCGGGGCGGGCTGGGGGGGCAGGACCGGCGGAAACGATGCACAGGCCGGCGCCTCGCCCACAGGCTGTCATCCCGGCCAAAGGCGAAGCCGGAGAGCCGGGAACCATTGGCACCCTCAGTGGGTGTTTGTCGCTCCACCCTCTCCTTGCGTCTTCCCGGGCGTCTTCCCGGGCAAGGCGCAGCGCCGAGCCGGGAGGACGAAGGAGGGGGCGGAGCGCGTGGAGGACCGCATGGGTGAGGCAATGCCGTGGGGGCACGGCGTGTCCTCGCACCCGCTCCGGGAACGAATGGTCCCCGGCGCGCGCTTGCGCGCGGCCGGGGTGACGGACTGACCAAAAGGCGCGATCTCTCCTCACTCTGTAGCCCCAACCGATCCCGTTCCGACCTCAGCGCTGCCACTGGGGCGGAAGGCAACAGCCCTCGCATCGGCCTGACATTTTCAACAATGCTTTATCTACCTAAGTAACACAAAGTATCTCATCCAATTTTCGCCCGATTCCCCTCATAACGGCGCGGCTTTTCTGCTCACATTCCGGTCACATCTTCGTTATGCCATGTTTTTTCCCCGAAATAACCCTGCATACACCGCGGACGAGCCAAGATGGGCTTCCAGTTTTTGCCTCGTGGACGGCACGACGCCGCCACCGGCGCCAACAGACCAAGACCTGCGGCACCGAATACTGAATGCTCACGGAGGCCAATATCATGAAGAAGTTGCTCATCGCCCTTGCGGCTCTGACCTTTTCCGGCTCCGCTTACGCTCAGGACACGTCCTTCGCGTCGGCCGATCTCGACCAGAGCGGCGACCTGACCTTCAGCGAGGTGATCGCCGTGCTGCCGAATGTCACCGAGGAGGCCTTCGCCGCCGCCGATGCCGATGGCAATGGCGTGCTCTCCGAGGCCGAGTACACGGTCCTGCTCGAGAGCAGCGGCGGCTGACACCGCTCCCTCTTCCTGCCCGGTCGCCCTGTTTCCCCTGCCGGAAACGGGGCGATCTGCCGTCTGCCCCCGACACGTCTCGCCTGCCCGCTTCCCAGGTCCATTTGTTCCTGTTATGTTCCGAGTATCGACAACAGGGAACATCCGGGACCTCCCATGGCCACTCCGGCACCGTTGCGCAGCACCATCCCCGATCCGACGGACGCCTCCGAGGAGGCGCTGTCGGCCAGCGTCAACGCCCATCGCGGCCGCGGCCGGGCCGCCGGCCTCAACATGGCCGGCCGCTACGAGCGCGAAAGCCGCGACAGTTTCGACGATGGCTGGGGCTCGCTGGACGACCTGCCGCCGCTCAAGACCCATGTGCAGGAAGAGCGGGCGCGCACCATCATCACCCGCAACGAATCGCCCGACATTTCCTTCGACCGCTCGATCAATCCCTATCGCGGCTGCGAGCATGGCTGCATCTACTGCTTCGCCAGGCCGAGCCACGCCTATATCGGCCTGTCGCCCGGCCTCGACTTCGAAACCCGGCTGACCGTCAAGCCGAATGCCGCCGAGCTGCTGGAGCGGGAGCTGTCGCGGCCCGGCTACAGCCCGCGCACCATCGCCATCGGCACCAACACCGATCCGTACCAGCCGATCGAGCGCGAGCGGAAACTGATGCGCGAGATCCTCGCCGTGCTCGACCGCTGCAACCATCCGGTCGGCATCGTCACCAAGTCGGCCCTGGTGCTGCGCGACCTCGACATCCTGGCGCCGATGGCCGAGCGCGGGCTGGTGCGCGTCGCCCTCTCCGTGACGACGCTGGAGCGCAAGCTCGCCCGCGCCATGGAGCCGCGCGCGGCAACGCCGGCCAAGCGGCTGGAGGCGATCCGCGGCCTGTCGCAGGCCGGCATTCCGACCTCGGTGATGGTCGCGCCGGTGATCCCGGCGCTGACCGATTCGGAGATGGAGAAGATCCTGGAGGCGGCCAGCGAGAACGGCGCCATCGGTGCCGGCTACATCCTGCTGCGGCTGCCGATCGAGGTCAGTCCGCTGTTCCGCGACTGGCTGCTGCGGCACCGGCCGGACAGTTTCCGCCATGTCATGAACCTCATCCGCTCGATGCGCGGCGGCAAGGACTACGATGCTGCGTGGGGCAAGCGGATGCGCGGCGACGGGCCCTATGCCAAGCAGCTCGCCAACCGCTTTGCGCTCGCCTGCAAGCGGCTCGGCCTCAACCGCAACCGCAAGCCGCTGGCAACGGATCTGTTCCTCCCCCCAACCGCCGGCGGCGTCCAGCTCCAGCTCTTCTAGGCCTGCCGGTCCTTTGCCGGCCCCGGACGTCAGCCCGCCGGCCTGCGGCGGCCAATGCTTCGGTGCATTTCGCGAAGATTTCTGTTGCGCGTCGGCGCCGGCGCCGGAACGGTGGGCGCATGGTCTTCGCGCTCTCGTCCACCCTTCAGCTTGCCCTGCCGGCCACGCTCGACCCGGCGGCCGAGCGGGAGCTCTCCCGCCGTTTCGACCGGCGGCTCGCCGGCATCGACGAGGCCGGCCGCGGCCCCTGGGCCGGTCCCGTCGCCGTTGCCGCCGTCATTCTCGACCACGCCGCGGTTCCGGACGGGCTCGCCGATTCGAAGACCCTCAGCGAGGCGCGGCGCGAACGGCTCTACGAGGAGATTCTCGCGACCGCCGCCGTCGCCGTCGCCCTCGCCTCGCCGCGCGAGATCGACGCCCGCAACATCCGCGCGGCAACGCTGCAGGCGATGGCCCGCGCTGCCCGCGCCCTGCCGCTCGCCCCGCTCGCCTGTCTGATCGACGGACGCGACGTGCCGCCGGGCCTGCCCGCCCCCGGACAGGCGGCGGTGAAGGGCGACGGCCGCCTGCTCTGCGTCGCCGCCGCCTCGATCGTCGCCAAGGTCACCCGCGATCGGCTGATGACGCGGATGGACAGCCTGTTTCCCGGCTACGGCTTTGCCGGCCACAAGGGCTATGGCACCGCGCAGCATGCCGCCGCGCTTGCCCGCCAGGGTCCCTGCCCGCTGCACCGGCGCAGCTTCCGCCCGGTCGCCGTGGCGCTCGGCCTGCGCGAGGCGTAATGGACGCGCGCGACGCGCGCGCGCCCTGCGCCGCCATCCCGCATGCACGCCCCCTCCCGGCGTCCTCCCGGACGGCGCTCGCTCTCGCGCACCACCCCCTCCCCGCGTCATCCCGCACGCAGCGAAGCTGCAGATGCGGGATCGGAGAGCCGAGGGCGTTTGTGGAAATGCGTCACACCTGCCTCAGGCACCGTGCCTCCCCGGTCCCGGATCGTCGGCCTTCGGCTTCGTCCGGGAAGACGCAAGGAGAGGCCTCGGTAGAAAACGCAAGTCCGAAGGGGCCGCACCCGAACCCGGTCAACCTTCACGCCGCCCCAAACGAAAACGGCCCCGCGAAGGGGCCGTCTCGAAGCGGAATGGGAAGGTGCCGGCTCAGTTGAGGCGGGTCTTCACTTCCTGAATGCTCTTGGCGAGCAGGTCGTCGCCAACGCTGCCGGCGACCTTCTTGGCGAGGATCGTCTCGGCGGCGGCCACCGCGATATCGGCGGCGCGCGAGCGCACCTCGGCGATCGCCTGGGCCTCGGCCTGGGCGATCTTGCGCTCGGCGGCCACGGTGCGGCGGGCGATCAGATCCTCCAGGGCCGCATTGGCCTCCAGCGTCAGGCGGTCTGCCTCGCGCTTGGCCTCGGCGACGATGCCCTCGGCCTCGCTCTCGGCCTCCTGGCGGCGGCGCTGGTAGTCGGCGAGCAGGGCCTGGGCCTCCTCGCGCAGACGGCGGGCGTCCTCGAGTTCCTTGCGGATCGTGTCAGCCCGCTTGTCCAGCGAGGACCCGACCATGCCGGGGACCTTCATGTAGACGATCAGCCCGAGAAAGATGACGAGGCCGACGAGAGCCCATGCAGAAGCGTCCATCAGGCTGTCCTCACTTCATCGCCGTATCGACGGCCTTGTTGAGTTCGGTCGCGGTCGGCGCCTTGCCGATCAGGGCCTCGACCAGCTCGCTGGTGGTGTCGCGGGCGATCTCGCTGACGTTGCCCAGCGCGGCGGCCTTGACCTCGGCGATGCGGGCCTCGGCCTGCGCCAGCTTCTCGGAGAGACCCTTCTCGGTCTCCGCGCGGCGACGGTCGATGTCGGCCTTCAGCTTCTCGCGGGTGTCCAGGGCGATCTTATGCGCGTTGTTGCGAGCCTCCGCCAGCGCCTGCTCATAGGCGGCGATCGCGGCGTTGCTCTCGTCGTTCAGGCGGTTCGCCTCGGCGATGTCGCCGGCGATCCGGTCGCGGCGATCCTCCAGGATGCCGCTGAGGCGCGGCAGCGCCACCCTGGTCATGATCCAGTAGAGCACGCCGAAGGTTATCGCCAGCCAGAGAAGCTGCGATGCGTAGGTCGCCCCGTCGAAAGGAGGGAACGTGCCGACCGAATGTTCGTCGGCCGGGATCTCGATGACAGCGTGGGTAGAGCTATCGTGTTGGGTCTCGGCGCCGGTCGTGGCCATTATCATCTCCAATGCCGCAGCCATGCACGCATCGCGGCTTGCGCGAAGCGCCGGCCGGGCGCGTCATGCCCCCGGCCGGAGAATTTGCGTCGCTGACGCAATCCGACGTCTTAGACGGCGAAGAGCAGGAGAAGGGCGACGAGAAGCGAGAAGATGCCGAGCGCCTCGGTCACGGCGAAGCCGAAGATGAGGCGGCCGAACTGGCCATCGGCGGCAGACGGGTTGCGCAGGGCGCCCGACAGGTAGCTGCCGAAGATATTGCCGAGGCCGAGAGCGGTACCGGCCATGCCAAGGCAGGCGAGACCCGCACCGATGTACTTTGCTGCTTCAGCTTCCATGACACTAGCTCCTTGAGGTGAGATTGCAGCGACGTAACGACGGCCCCGCCTTATTGCGGGGCCGAACCAAACTGACTCTTAGTGGCTCGGATGCAGGGCATCGTTGAGGTACATGCAAGTCAGAACCGTGAAAACATAGGCCTGCAGGAACGCCACCAGGAATTCCAGGCCGGTCAGCGCGACGGTCATCGCCAGCGGCAGGATCGAGAACACCGGACCCATGATGCCGAGGCCCTCGGCCGCGATCAGCGAGGTGACGAAGCCGGCGAAGACCTTCAGCGTGATGTGGCCCGCCAGCATGTTGGCGAACAGACGAACCGACAGGCTGACCGGGCGCGACAGGAACGAGATGATCTCGATCGGCGTCACCAGGATGTACAGCACCGGCGGCACCCCGGCCGGGGTGAACAGCTTCAGGAACTTCGCGCCGTGCTTGGCGAAGCCGTAGACCATCACCGTGCCGATCACCAGCATCGCCAGGGCGAAGGTGACGATCAGGTGGCTGGTGACGGTGAAGAAGTAGGGGAACATGCCGATCAGGTTGGCGATCAGCACGAACATGAACAGCGAGAACACCAGCGGGAAGAAGCGCATGCCCTCGTTGCCGGCGGCATTTCTCAGCGTGTTCGCCACGAATTCGTAGGACATTTCCGCGACCGACTGCCAGCGCCCCGGAACGAGCCCGCGCCCGCTGGTCGACAGGATCAGGAAGGCCGCGACGACCGCCGTGGTCGCCACCATGAACAGCGAGGAATTGGTGAAGGAAAGATCGAGGCCGCCGACCTCGATCGGAACGAGCTTGGTGATCTTGAACTGCGAGATCGGATCGTTCGCCACCGGGTCAGCCCCTCGTCTAGCGGTCGCATGACATGCCGGCGCGCGAACCCGTCGCGAACCGGCCTGAATTCAGCTTCGAACTATCCGTCGCGCGACCCGTCATGCGGCTCGGCCACCAGACCGGCGGACCGCAAGACGTTCAGCACGCCCGCGACAAAGCCCAACAGGAGGAAGACGATCAAGCCCCAGGGGCTCGTCCCGAACCCCTTGTCGATCATCCAGCCGATGGCAGCCCCTACCAGAACGCCGGCGACGAACTCCGTCGACAGCTTCATGGCCTGAGCATACCCCTGTCCCGTGCCCGAGGACGACCCGCTTTTCGGCCCTTCGGCCTGCGTCGCCTTTTCCTCGAGCGCCCGTGCCAGCCGGCTTCTTCGCTCGGACAGTTCCGCTTCCGTTGGCCGCAATCCGCGCGAACCCGGTTCGTCCTCGTCGGGAGACATCGCTAAAGTCCCCTTTCCCGATACGCTCCGGCGCAGGTCGCCGACCCCTGGAAGCCGGGCGCACCATAGTCGGCGCCCCTGCCCCTGTCAAGAACACGCAAAAAACCTTCAAGCCCCTGTAATATCACATCTTTCATGGCAAAAGACGCCCTGCGTCGAACTGTCCGGGAGCCGTCTTCGCAAGACCGTGCTGCATTGCACGGCGCGGGAGGCGCTCACACCGCCTCGCGAAACCGCTCCGCGGTCTGCAGATCGACGGACACGAGCTGCGAAACCCCGCGCTCGGCCATGGTGACGCCGAACAGGCGGTTCATCCGCGCCATGGTGATCGGGTTGTGGGTGATCACCACGAAGCGGGTGGCGGTGCTGCGGGTCATCTCGTCCAGGAGGTCGCAATAGCGCTCGACATTGGCATCGTCGAGCGGCGCGTCGACCTCGTCGAGCACGCAGATCGGCGCCGGATTGGTCAGGAACACGGCGAAGATCAGCGCCATCGCCGTCAGCGCCTGCTCGCCGCCCGACAGCAGCGTCATGGTCTGCGGCTTCTTGCCCGGCGGGCGGGCGATGATCTCGAGGCCGGCGTCGAGCGGGTCTTCCGCATCGACCAGTTGCAATTCGGCCGTGCCGCCGCCGAACAGATGGGTGAACAGGCGCTGGAAATGGCCGTTCACCGTGTCGAAAGCCGACAGCAGGCGCTCGCGCGCCTCGCGGTTGATGTTGGAGATCGCTCCGCGCAGCCGCTTGATCGCCTCGATCAGGTCGTCGCGCTCGCTGATCAAGGTGCCCCGCTGGCCCTCGATCTGCGACAGTTCCTCCTCGGCGCGCAGGTTGACGCCGCCGAGCCGCTCGCGCTCGCCCTTCAGCCGCTCCACCCGCCGCTCGATGCCGTCCGGATCGGGCAGCGGCGCGCCCTCCCTCAGCCCGGCCAGTCCCGGCAGGGCGGAGACGGCGACTTCCAGCGTCTCGTCGATTCGCGCCTCGATCTCGCTCTTGCGGCTCGATGCGGCGGCCAGCCGTTCCTCGGCGCGGATGCGCCGCTCGCGCGCCTCGCCCAGCATCGCCAGCGCCTGATGCGCCTGCTGGTCGGCCTCGCGCTGTTTCGCCTCGGCGGTGGCGAGCGCGTCGTCGGCGGCGCGGCGCGCCTCCTCGGCGGCCGAAATCTCCCCGAGCAGCGCCCGGCGCTTCAGCTCGATGTCCTCCGGCGCCTCCATCAGCGCCATCCGCTCGTCCTCGGCGGCGGCGATGCGTTCGCCCAGCACCTCGATCTGCTGGCGGGCGCCGGCCGCGCGGGCGATCCAGCTCGCCCGTTCGCGGGCGATCGCCTCCATCCGGCGGCGGCGCAGATCGCTCTCGCGCGCCAGACCATCGGCGGCGGCCTGTTCGCGCGACAGCGCCGCGCGCGCTTCCGCCGCTTCCGCCCGCGCCGCGTCGATCGCGCCCTGCAATCCCTCGCTGCCGGAAATCTCCTCCAGCGCCGCCGCGGTCATTTCCGCCGCCTCGCGCGCCTCGGCCAGATCGCCGGCGAGCCGCTCCACGGTGGCGCGCAGGCCCGCAAGCCGCGCCTCGGCCTCGGCATGGGCGCGCTCCAGCCGCAGCACCTCCTGGCGCGCCGCATCGGCGGCCGCGCGGGCCGCGCGTACCTCCTGGCGGGTCCCGTCCTCGGCATCGGCCGCCATGCGCAGCGCCGCCTCGGCGGCCGCGAACGCCTCGCGCAAGGCGTCCATCCGCTCGGCAGCCGCGGCGATCTCCAGGTCCAGCGCCGCCAGCCGGTTCTTGCGGGCAAGGCGCTGCGCCGCCGCCGTCGGCGCATCGGCGGAAACCACAAAGCCGTCCCAGCGCCAGACGGCGCCGGCACGGCTGACCAGCCGCTGGCCGGGCCTGAGCTGCCGCATGAGACGCTCCGCGTCGCCCTCCTCGACAAGGCCGATCTGGGCCAGCCGCCGCGCCAGCGCCACTGGGGCCCGCACCACCAGCGACAAGGGTCGGCAGCCCTCGGGCAGCTTCGGATCGGCGGCGAGTACCTCGCCGTCCGCGGCCTCCGCGCTCCAGCGCATCGGTGCCTCGCCGCCCACCGGCGCGTCGAGATCCTCGCCGAGCGCGGCGCCCAGCGCCGTCTCGAAGCCCGGCTCCACCGTCATCGCCTCGACCACCGCCGGCCATTCGCCGGCCTGTCCGGCGGACAGAACCTCATTGAGCGTGCGCGCTTCCGTTTCCAGCCGCGACAGCGCCGCCTCCGCGTCGCTGAGCGGCTGGCGCGCGGCCTCGACGGCGGCGCGGCGGGCGCGGGTGCGCTCTTCCGTCTCCAGCACCCGCTCTTCGGCGAGATCCAGCCGGCCTTCCGCGTCGAGCAGCGCCTCGCGGCCCATTTCCAGCGCCGGCGCGCCCTCGATATCCGCCTCCAGCGCCACCACCTGCGCTGCCGCCTCGCCATGCTGGGCAAGGAGCCGCTCGGCCCGCTGGACCGCCGTGCGATGCGCCTCCTCGAGCTGCCGCCGCCGCGCGACGATGCCGGCCTGTTGCTGGGTCAGCGCCGACAGCCGCTCCTCGGCCGCCGCGACCAGTTCGCCCGCCGCCGCCACCGCGAGCCGCGCCTCCTCGGCGCGTTCCTCCTGCGACAGGTCCTCGCCGCGCAGCTCTTCCTCTTCCTCGGCGAGCAGCGACAGGTGCTCGTCGTTCTCGCCGACCAGCGCCTGTTCGCGGGCGATGTCCTGCTGGAGCTGCTGCAGGCGGCCGGAGAGGTCCGACAGGCGCTCGCGGATACGGCGCTCCTCGCCGTCCAGCTCGTTGCGGGCAATGACCAGCCGCTGCACCGCCGCCCCGGCGCGGGCCGAGGCCTCGCGCATCTCCGGCACCTTGTGGGCGGAGATCGCCTGGTTCTTCGCCGCTTCCGCCTGGGCCAGCGCGACCAGCCGCACCCCCTCCTCGGCTTCCGCAAATTCGGCCTCCGCCGCCTTCAGCCTGTCGCGGCAGTCGAGCCAGCGCAGGTAATAGAGCCCGGCCTCGGCCGAGCGGATCTCGGCGGAGAGGTTGCGGAAGCGGCTCGCCTGGCGGGCCTGGCGGCGCAGGTTGTCGAGCTGGCCGTCGATCTGGACGAGAACGTCCTCCAGCCGGTCCAGGTTCTGCTCGGCGGCGCGCAGGCGCAGCTCCGCCTCGTGGCGGCGCGAATGCAGGCCGGAAATGCCGGCGGCCTCTTCCAGGATCTGGCGGCGGGAGGTCGGCTTGGCGGCGATCAGCTCGCCGATCTGGCCCTGGCGCACGAGCGCGGGCGAGCGGGCGCCGGTCGAGGCGTCGGCGAACAGAAGCTGGACGTCGCGTGCGCGCACGTCGCGGGCGTTGATCTTGTAGTTGGAGCCCGCCTCGCGCTCGATCCGCCGGGTCACTTCCAGCGCGTCGCTGTCGTTGAAGCCGGCCGGCGCGGTGCGGTCGGCATTGTCGAGGAACAGCGTGACTTCGGCGGTGTTGCGGGCCGGGCGGTTGAGGCTGCCGGAGAAGATCACGTCGTCCATGCCGGACGCGCGCATGTTCTTGTAGGAATTCTCGCCCATGACCCAGCGCAGGGCCTCGACGAGATTGGACTTGCCGCAGCCGTTCGGCCCGACCACGCCGGTCAGGCCGTCGCCGATGATGAATTCCATCGGTTCGACGAAGGACTTGAAGCCGAGGACGCGGAGCTTGCTGAACTTCATCGCGGCGGCGTCACAGGCGTTGCCGAAGGATCGGGCCGGGCAATACGCCAGGCACTACGTCAGGCGCGACGCCGGGCGCTACATCAGGCGCGACGCCGGCCACAGGATCTCTGCGGCCGGCGTCAGCGGTCCTAGAGATACTTGGCAGCCTGCTTGTCGAGTTCGTCAGGCGAGATCGCACCGCTGACCTTGTTCCCGTTGAAGAAGAACGTCGGCGTCGAGTTGACGCCGAACTGGCTGGATGCACGGTCGCGCGTCGCATTGATCGCGTCAAGCAGAGCCTGATCGGTCAGGGTCTTTTCGAAGGTCTCCTGGGTGAAGCCGATCTGCTTGGCGAAGTTCAGCAGCGAGTTGTAGGGGTCCTGGGTGAAGGCCCAGGCCCGCTGCTCGGCGAACATGAACTCGATCACGTCGAAGTATTTTTCCTCCGGCACCGCCCGCGCCAGCATGAAGGCGGCGGAGGCAACCGGATCGAGCGGGAACTCGCGGAAAATCAGGCGCGCCTTGCCGGTGTCCAGATATTCCTTCTTGAGATGCGGATAGGTGTTCTTGTGGAAATTGGCGCAGTGGCCGCAGGTCATCGAGGAATATTCGACGATGGTGAGCGGCGCGTCCTCGCTGCCCAACACCTTGTCGGGAAGCGCGCCCGGCTGCATCAACTCCTCGACATTGACCGTCTGGGCGAAGGCGGGCAGCGCCGGCAGCACGGTGCCGGCCACAAGCAGGCCGGCGGAGGAACGCAGGATCAACTGACGACGGTTCAGGCTCACGGGTCTCTTCCCACTCAGTGAAAGGGTCTATCGGCGTTAGGTCGTGTTAATCGCCTTTTGCGCGAATTTCAAACGACACCCACATTGTGGCGGCATTGGGAGCGCGGAAACCGGCGGAGTTCTGCCTGCTTCACAAGATCGCGAGCAGGTTCAGCGGGTGCGGGCGAGCACCGCCCGGCCCAGCCGTTCCAGCGCGGCGCCGAGCGGCGTGCCCTCCACGGCGACCAGCCGCTCGGCAAGCTCGGCCTCCTCGGCGCCAGTGAGCGGGCGCAGCTTCGGCGGCGGCTTGCGGCGGCGGTCGGTGACCGGGCGCTGCAGGATGCGGATGCGCTCCACCGCGGCCCAGCCGAAGAAGCCGTTGATGCGCTCGACGAGCTGCGGCATCTCATGGGTCAGCAGCAGCGCGGTCGCCCCATCGGTCTGCACCACCAGCGTCGCCGGGCGCGGCACGTCCTCGAAGGCGCTGTCCCGGCCGCCGCGCGGCCAGTCGAGCCGCACCGGCTGCACCCGGCCGGCATAGCGCTCGCCGACGATCTCCGGCCAGTCGGACAGCAGATCGGCGGCGGCAAAGCCGCGCTTGCGGCAGGCCGGCTCCAGCGTCTTGCCGATCAGGTCGGCAAGCGGGCGCGCGCGCGTCACCCGGCGCATATAGCCGGGGCTCGCTCCTGCCTTCGGTCGAGAGTGCCGCGAATCAGACATGTCTCCTTTTTCATGCATGAATTGCGACCCTTTTGCGACAGTTCGCGCGCAAGGACCGGTTCGTCACCGCTGTCCCCGGAACCCCGCCATCCACAGATCGCAGGCCCGCGGGGGGAGCGCGCCCTTGCAATCGCGCCCGCAGCACCGATTCTGATGTCCCATGACCGCACCGCACCTTGCCCCCGCAGCCGATCTCGCCGCCGCCCTGCTTGCCTGGTACGACCGCCACGCCCGTGTGCTGCCCTGGCGCGTCGCCCCGCGCGACCGCCGGCAGGGTCAGGCGCCCGATCCCTACCGGGTCTGGCTCTCCGAGATCATGCTGCAGCAGACCACGGTGCAGGCGGTGAAGCCCTATTTCGCCGCCTTCACCGAGCGCTGGCCCACGGTCGCGGATCTTGCGGCGGCCGACGAGGCCGAGGTGATGAAGGCCTGGGCCGGGCTCGGCTATTATTCGCGGGCGCGCAATCTCAAGGCCTGCGCCGAGGCCGTCGTCGCCGCGCATGGCGGCGTCTTTCCAGACACGGAGGACGCCTTGCGCGCCCTGCCCGGCATCGGCCCCTATACGGCGGCGGCCATCGCCGCCATCGCCCATGACCGGCCGGCCACCGTCGTCGACGGCAATGTCGAGCGCGTCACCTCGCGCCTGCATGCCATCGAGACGCCGCTGCCCGCCTCCAAACCCGACATCCGCGCCGCCGTCGAACGGATGGTGCCGCGCGAGCGGCCCGGCGACTTCGCCCAGGCGATGATGGATCTCGGCGCCAGCCTCTGCAGTCCGCGCAAGCCCGCCTGCGCGCTCTGCCCCTGGTCCGCCCCTTGCGAGGCGAGACGCCTCGGCATCGCCGAGACCCTGCCGGTCAAGCAGCGCAAGGCGGCCAAGCCCACCCGCTTCGGCCTCGCCTTCGTCGTGAAGCGCCAGGACGGCGCGGTGCTGCTGCGCCGCCGCCCGCCGAAGGGCCTGCTCGGCGGCATGAGCGAGCCGCCGGTGAGCGCCTGGGGAGAGGACATCGACGGCGGCGACGTCACCTTGCTGCCGCCGGAGCTTGCCGCCGCGCGGCTGCGCTGGAGCCGCGTTGCCAGCGACGTGCGCCACACCTTCACGCATTTCCATCTGGAGCTTGCGGTCTGGCATGCGTCGGCGCCGATGAGCCTTGCCGCACCCGAGGGATGCTGGTGGTCGGCGCCATCGGAACTGGCCGGCGAGGCGCTGCCGACGGTGATGCGCAAGGCGGTCGAGGCGGGGCTTTCCGCCTGACGCAAGGGGCCCTCCCAATTCGATTGCGTTTTCCGGGGAACTGCCGCATAGACGCGCAACTTTCGCCGTTGCGGAGACTTCGGCCGATGTTCACGCGTTCCATTCCGGCATTGTTTTCCAAAGAAGAAGCCCGCGAGGTCATCCGTCTTGCGGACGAGGCGCAGATGGCGGCGGGCGGCCTCGTCGGCGGCCAGCAGCATCAGGACATCCGCCGGGCAAGGATCGCCTGGCTCGACGACACCGGCAGCGCCGCCTGGGTGATGGAGCGGATCGTTGCGGGCGTGGCCGCGGCCAATCGCGAGCATTTCGACTTCGCCATCACCGAGTTCGGTGAGCGGCTACAGGTCGCGACCTATGACGAGAGCGATGCCGGCCATTACGACTGGCATTCCGACATCGGCGACGGCCCCATCGCCCGGCGCCGCAAGCTGACCATCGTCGTGCAGCTCAGCGAGCCGGCCGCCTATCGGGGCGGCGAGTTGCAGATCAACCTCGGCAGCGCGCTATGGACGGCCGAGCGCGGCATCGGCGACGCCACGCTGTTCGCCTCCTTCATGCTGCACCGGGTGGCGCCCGTCTCCCTCGGCCGGCGGTACTCGCTGACCTGCTGGTGCCACGGGCCGCAGTTCCGCTGAACGCGGCGGCGTCCCTTTTTACTGGAACGCCGTCTCGGCGAAGGAGCGCAGCTTTCTGGAGTGGAGCCGCTCGCGCGGCATCGCCCGCAGGATCTCCATGCTGCGGATGCCGATGCGCAGATGCTGCGCCACCTGCCGCTTGTAGAAATCCGTCGCCATGCCCGGCAGCTTGAGTTCGCCGTGCAGCGGCTTGTCGGAGACGCAGAGCAGCGTGCCGTAGGGCACGCGGAAGCGGAAGCCGTTCGCCGCGATCGTCGCCGATTCCATGTCGAGCGCGATGGCCCTCGACTGGGAGAAGCGCTGCACCGGCTCGCGGTGGTCGCGCAGTTCCCAGTTGCGGTTGTCGATCGAGGCGACCGTGCCGGTGCGCATCACCCGCTTCAGCTCATAGCCGGCAAGGCCGGTGATCTCCTCCACCGCCCGTTCCAGCGCCACCTGCACCTCGGCCAGCGGCGGGATCGGCACCCAGGTCGGCAGGTCCGCGTCCAGCACATGGTCCTCGCGGACATAGCCATGCGCCAGCACATAGTCGCCGAGCTTCTGGCTGTTGCGCAAGCCGGCGCAGTGGCCCAGCATCAGCCAGGCATGCGGGCGCAGCACCGCCACATGGTCGGTGATCGTCTTGGCGTTGGACGGGCCGACGCCGATATTGACCATGGTGACGCCGGAGGATCCCGGGCGCACCAGGTGATAGGCCGGCATCTGCGGCAGCCGCTGGCCCGGCCCGTCGCACCGTTCGCAGCCCGCCTCCGTCACCAGGTTGCCCGGTTCGACGAAGCGGGTGTAGCCGCTGGCCGGATCGGCCAGGAGTTCCTGGGCCAGCCGGCAGAACTCGTCGATATAGAACTGGTAGTTGGTCAGGATGACGTAGTTCTGGAAATGCTCGGCCGCCGTCGCGGTGTAGTGCTGCAGCCGGTGCAGCGAATAGTCGACGCGCGGCGCGGTGAAGGGCGCCAGCGGCCGCGGCGCGCCGGGCGGCGCCTCATAGGTGCCGTTGACGATGGCATCGTCCAGGATCGACAGGTCCGGCAGGTCGAAGACATCGGCGAGCGGGCGCTGCAGCACCTCGGCCGCCCCTTCCACATGGGTGCCGTCATAGAAGGCGAAATGCAGCGGGATCGGCAGGGCGCTGGTCCCCACCTCCACCGGCACCTCGTGGTTGCGCAGCAGCAGCTCGATCTGCTCCTTCAGATAGGAGCCGAACAGGTCCGGGCGCGTCACCGTCGCCGCATGGACGCCCGGTCCCGACACGAAGCCATAGGACAGCCGGCTGTCGATGCGCGAATGGGTGGCGGTGGCGATCCGCACTTCCGGATAGCAGGCCCGCACCCGCCCTTGCGGAATGCGGCCGGCGAGGAACTCGGCGAAGGCCTCGCGCAGGAAGGCGGTGTTGGCCTCGAACAGTTCCCGCAGTCGCTCGACGGCGGCCCCGGCATCGGTGAAGGCCTGATACGGCGTGTGCGGCGGTTCGAGCACCGCTAGGTCTTCCGGACGGTCCATGTTCGAGGTGTCGATGCCCATGAGGTGCCTTTCTTCTGTTGTTATTCTGGCAAGCCAGTATGAAATTTATTTCATGTCCCGAAAAGATTTTTCTGAACGGCCACTGCAGCCGCTTCCTGTCCGGCCGCCGTTAACCTTCCGGGCGCCGGGGTCTTGCATTCCGCAACAGCGCCGGCCCGGCACCGCGAAAATCCGCAAGCGCTCCAGAGCATTAGGCAAAACTTGCCGGGAGGCCCCTTGCGCCCTCTCGTTAACGAAGCGAAGCAGTGCGCCCGCGACGGCCGGGAAAGGTAAACAGAGGATTGATTCAAAAGGCGTTTTTTCTCCAGCGCCTTAACTCCCGATTTACCAGACGCGGTAACCATGATGCTCGTAATTGCGTGAGGTTCTGCGTCGCAATGAGTGTACAGCGTATCGGGGTGCCCGTCGTGGCACCCCACTCCTTCCGAGCCCGATCGACCGCCCCCAATGCCGCTTCCGGCGCAGACTGGCTGGACACGATCATCAAGGGCGACTGCGTGGCGGCTCTCGAGCGCCTGCCGAGGGCGTCGGTGGATCTCGTCTTCGCCGACCCGCCCTACAATCTCCAGCTCGGCGGCGATCTGCACCGCCCGGACCAGTCGCGGGTCGATGCCTGCGACGATCACTGGGACCAGTTCGACAGTTTCGAGGCTTACGACGCCTTCACCCGCGCCTGGCTGATGGCCGTGCGCCGCGTGCTGAAGCCGGACGGCGGCCTGTGGGTCATCGGCTCCTATCACAACATCTTCCGCGTCGGCGCGATCCTGCAGGATCTCGGCTTCTGGATCCTCAACGATGTCGTGTGGCTGAAGACCAACCCGATGCCGAATTTTCGCGGCAAACGCTTCACCAATGCCCATGAGACGATGATCTGGGCGTCGAAGTCTAGGGACGCGAAATACACCTTCAACTACGAAGCCCTGAAGACGTTCAACGACGATTTGCAGATGCGCTCCGACTGGAACCTGCCGATCTGCACCGGCGGCGAGCGGCTGAAGGATGGTTCGGGGCAGAAGGTGCATCCGACCCAGAAGCCGGAAAGCCTGCTCTACCGGGTGCTGCTTGCCTCCAGCAATCCGGGCGACGTGGTGCTGGACCCCTTCTTCGGCACCGGCACCACCGGTGCGGTCGCCAGGCGGCTCGGCCGTCATTTTGTCGGCATCGAGCGCGAGCAGGACTATATCGACGCCGCCCATGCCCGCATCGCGGCGGTCACGCCGGCGGAGGACACGGCGCTCGCCATCAGCCAGGGCAAGCGCGCCGCCCCGCGCATTCCCTTCGGCAACCTGCTGGAGGCCGGCCTGCTGGCACCGGGGGCGGAGCTGACCTGCGCCAAGGGCCGCAAGCGCGCCACCGTGCGCGCCGACGGTTCGCTCGCCAGCGGCAGCCATGCCGGCTCGATCCACAAGGTCGGCGCCCTGGTGCAGGGGCTGGAAGCCTGCAACGGCTGGACCTACTGGCACTATGAGGACGCCGGCACCTTGAAGCCCATCGACGCGCTGCGCGAGACGCTGCGCGGCGCCAACGCCGCCTGAGACCCGATCCGGCGCCTTACCATTTCTGAGAAGCGCTTCCCCGCGCGATGGGCCGCCTCCGACCGGACACTCCGGCGGGGGCGGTTCCGCATCCAGCGTTCGGATCACGAGACGCCGAGAGGCCCCTCGCCGCGCTCGATCATCAGGGGCACGATCAGGTCTTCCTCGTCGTCGAGATGCCGCAGCAGGCCGGTCACCAGCAGGTCGCTGTCGGCGGCATAGGTGTCCGCCGCCCGGCGGATGCGGTCGCTGTCGCCGCCCTCCAGCAGGCCCAGCAGCCCGTTGGCGCTGGCGATCACCCGGCCGATGCGCTCGTGGATCAGCTCGTGATCGTTTTCCAGGATGTCGAAGCCGCGTTTGAGCCGCGTCTCGGCCGCCGCGAAGACCGGGAAATAATGCTGGTCCTCGATCATGTGGTGGTGGTGCAGCTCGCTCAGGAAGTGCTGCAGGCGCGGCGCGAAATAGCCGCCGAACTGCATCGCCTCGACCTCGCCCTCGCGAAACCGCGTCAGCGCATCGCTCAGCGCCCCGCCGAGCTGGCGGAAGGCATCGTGCCGGGACAGCCAGAAGCGGGCGAGATCGCCAAGACCGGCATTGTCGTCCCAGCCCTCGCGCGGATGGCGGCGCAAGAGATACAGCAATTCCTCGTTGAGCCCCTGCCGCCTGTCGAGATCGTCCGTCACACCGCCGCTCCTGACGTTTCGCTGCCCGCCTCATGCGGCAAGATGGGGTGCAAGGTCAAGGCGACGACGCCGGATCGGGCAGCGATGCCCCTCCTTGCGAACCGCACGCATCGCCCTCTCCTTCGTCAATCCCGGACGCAATCCTCTCGGTTCGTCATCCCGGGCAAGGCGAAGCCGCGACCCGGGATCGGCGAGCCGAGGGCCTTACGAAGGCACTCGCGAACGAACCCGCAACCGCCGTGCCTCCCCGGTCCCGGATCTTCGGCCTGCGGCCTCGTCCGGGAAGACGCGGGGAGAGGCATGTGCGTCAGGAACGGCGGAAACGACACGCCGACGCGAACCCCACCCGCAGGATGTCGTCCCGGTTCCGGCGCAGCCGGAGACCGGGAACCAGTAACCTCGAACGGTTTGAGTGAGGACTCAACATTGCCGCCGGAAGGCGGAAAGCTTCTGCCTTCGCGCCGCCATAGGCCGCAGCGGATACTGGATACCTGCCTTCGCAGGTATGACAGCCGGGGAGGTGGCGAAGCGCTCCCGCCTCGCACCCGCTGAGGTTGCCAATGGTTCCCGGATCTTCGGCCTTCGGCCTCGTCCGGGACGACGTCCATGGGGGAGGCACGGCCTCGCATCCTCTCTGCCGTCACACCGGGCAAGCGCAGCGCGACCCGGTGCCCATTGGCTGCCAGAGCGGTCGCGACGGCACACCGCCGCTCCTGACGTTTCGCTGCCCGCCTCATGCGGCAAGATGGGGTGCAAGGTCAAGGCGACGACGCCGGATCGGGCAGCGATACCCCTCCTTGCGAACCGCACGCATCGCCCCCATTACGGCGGCTGAGGGCACCAATGGTTCCCGGCTCTGCGCTACGCGCGGCCGGGATGACCTCCGAGGGGGAGGCTGGACCGGGATAACAGCCGGGCAGATTGGCGAAAGGCCTTGCATCCCCTCGGCTGTCACACCGGGCAAGCGCAGCGCGACCCGGTGCCCATTGGCTGCCAGAGCGGTCGCGACGGCGCGCAGATCCTTTCCCGCCCCCCAAACGAAAACGCCCGGCGCGGGGCCGGGCGTTCGTGTCGTTCAGCCGGCGCAAATCCCCCGGCGTTACTCCGCGGCCTGCGGCTGCACCGCGGTCGCTGCCGGGCGCTCCCACTTGAGCACGGGGCTGCGCGCTGCCCGCGTCTCGTCGAGGCGCCCGCGCGGGGCATGGAACGGCGCCCCCTTGAAGCGGTCCGTCTCGCCCTTCTGCGCGCTCATGACGAGGTCGCGCATGGTGGCGATGAACAGGTCGAGCGAGGCGCGGCTTTCCGATTCCGTCGGCTCGATCAGCATCGCGCCGTGGACGACCAGCGGGAAATACATGGTCATCGGGTGGTAGCCCTCGTCGATCATCGCCTTGGCGAAGTCGAGCGTGGTGACGCCGGTGTCCTTGAGGAAGCTGTCGTCGAACAGCACCTCGTGCATGCACCAGCGCTGGCCGAAGGGCAGGCTCATCAGGTCCTGCAACCCGACGCGCACATAGTTGGCGTTGAGCACCGCGTCCTCGGAGGCCTGCTTCAGCCCGTCGGCGCCGTGGCTCTTCATATAGGCGAGCGCGCGCACATACATGCCCATCTGGCCGTGGAAGGCGGTCATGCGGCCGAACGGCTGCTCGCCGTCCTTGAGCTCGGCATCCGTTTCCACCCACTCGATGCCGCCCTCGCCCTTGCGCAGGAAGGGCAGCGGGGCAAACGGCGCGAGGCGCTCCGACAGCACCACGGGACCGGCACCGGGACCACCGCCGCCATGCGGGGTGGAGAAGGTCTTGTGCAGGTTGATATGCATGGCATCGACGCCGAGATCGCCCGGACGGGCCTTGCCGACGATGGCGTTGAAATTGGCGCCGTCGCAGTAGAAATAGCCGTCCGCCGCATGGATCGCCTCGGCGATGGCGATGATGTCGCGCTCGAACAACCCGCAGGTGTTGGGGTTGGTCAGCATGATGCCGGCGATGTCGCCCGCATGCTCGGCAATGCGCGCCTTGACCGCCGCCGGATCGACCGTGCCGTCCTCGCGCGCCTCGATGGAGACCACCTTGTAGCCGAGGAGCGCTGCCGTCGCCGGGTTGGTGCCATGGGCCGATTCCGGCACCAGGACGATCTTCGGGTCGCGCCCGGCCGCCTGGTGCGCGGCCTTGATCGCCATCATGCCGCACAATTCGCCATGGGCGCCGGCCTTCGGGCTCATCGCCACCGCGCTCATGCCGGTCATGGTGACCAGCCAATGCGCCAGCTCAGCGATCAGATCGACCGCGCCGGTCACCGTCGACAGCGGCTGCAGCGGATGCACGTCGCCGAAGCCCGGCAGGCGCGCCATCTTCTCGTTGAGGCGCGGATTGTGCTTCATCGTGCAGGAGCCGAGCGGGTAGAGGCCCGCGTCGATGGCGTAGTTCTTCGAGGACAGGCGCACATAGTGGCGCATCGCCTCCGGCTCGGTCAGCGCCGGCAGGTCCGGCACCGCCTTGCGGGCATGACCGCCCAGCGCCGGCGCGAAGTCCTCCGCCTCGTCGAGGTCGACGCCGCACACATCCATGCGGCCGATCTCGAAGAGCAACGGCTCTTCCATGGCGAGCGCCTTGTTGCCGGTGAAGGTCGCACGCTCGCTGGTGATCGCCGTCTCGCTGGGCGCGGACGGACGGCCCTGAGTGTTCATGCTCATGCCAGCACCTCCTTCAGTGCCGCGACGAAGGCCGCGCGGTCCTCATCGGAATTGACTTCGCTCGATGCCACGAGCAGCAGGTCGGCGAGCTCGGCCTTGCCCGGCTCCAGCCGCGACACCGGCACGCCGCCGAGCACGCCCTTTGCGGCCAGCGCCTCGACCACCTCGGCCGCCGGCTTCGGCAGCTTGACGGTGAACTCGTTGAAGAAGGCGTCGTTGAGCACGCTTACGCCGGCAACGCCGTCCAGCGCGCCCTTCAGCTTCACCGCGTTGGCGTGGTTGATGCGGGCGAGCTTCGCCAATCCGTTGCCGCCGAGCAGCGTCATGTGGATGGTGAAGGCGAGGCAGCAGAGCCCCGAATTGGTGCAGATGTTCGAGGTCGCCTTGTCGCGGCGGATGTGCTGCTCACGGGTCGACAGCGTCAGCACGAAGCCGCGCTTGCCATTGGCATCGACCGTCTCGCCGCACAGGCGCCCCGGCATCTGGCGGATGAACTTCTGCCGCGTCGCGAAGAGGCCGACGTAGGGACCGCCGAAATTGAGGCCGTTGCCGATGGACTGGCCTTCGCCGACGACGATGTCGGCGCCCTGCTCGCCCGGCGCCTCGATCAGGCCCAGCGACACCACCTCGGTGAAGACGGCGATCAGCAGCGCGCCATGGGCATGGGCCTTCTCGGCGATCGGCTTCAGGTCGATGAGCTGGCCGTAGAAGGACGGCGACTGCACCACCACGCAGGAGGTCTCGTCATCGATGGCGGCGAGAATGTCCTCGGTCCCAGTGGGGTCGGCCGGCAGCGCCGCGACCCGGTCGCCGGCCATCGCGCTCAGCCCCTCGACCACCTGGCGGTATTGCGGGTGCAGGCCGCCGGACAGCACCGCCTTGTTGCGGCGGGTCACCCGGTGCGCCATCAGCACCGCCTCGGCCGTGCCGGTCGAGCCGTCATACATGGAGGCGTTGGCGACCTCCATGCCGGTGAGCGCGGCGACCTGGGTCTGGAACTCGAAGAGATATTGCAGCGTGCCCTGCGTCACCTCCGGCTGGTACGGCGTGTAGGAGGTGAGGAATTCGGAGCGCTGGATCAGGTGGTCGACGCTGGCCGGCACATGGTGCTTGTAGGCGCCGGCACCGACGAAGAACGGCACCGAGGAGGCGGCGACGTTCTTGCCCGCCATGCGGGTCAGGTCGCGCTCGACGGCGAATTCGCTCTGGCGGCGCGGCAGGTCGAGCAGCCCGTCGATGCGGGCGCTTTTCGGGATGTCGACGAAGATCTCGTCCACATCGGAAATCCCGACCCGCGCCAGCATGTCGGCGCGGTCGGTATCGGACAGCGGCAGATAGCGCATGTCACGCTCCTTGGGGGTTGTCGGCAAGCGTGGCGGGCAAGGCCTCGACCACGATCTCGCTTTTCACGGAATTGGCGATGAAACAGGCCTCGTGGGCCTGGTGATGCAGGGCGTCGAGCCGGCCCGGCTCGGGCAGCGCGTCGCCGGCCAGCACGATCCGCGGGCGCAGCACCACACGGGTCACGGCCATCTTGCCGGGGCCGACCCGCTCCATGATGCCCTCGGCCGCGTCGCGGTAGCTCTCGACAGTGAGCCCGTCGCGGCGGGCAAGGTCGAGGAACCACAGCATGTGGCAGCTCGAGATCGCCGCGACGAAGGCCTCTTCCGGGTCGATCGCCGCCTCGACGGAGTTGGGCAGCGGCACGACGCTCGGCGAGGCCGAGGCCGGCACGGTGATGCCGCCGTCGAAGGACCAGTCATGGCCGCGGCTATAGGCATTGGCGGCGAAGTCGCCCTGCCGCCGCCAGCTCACATCGGCCCGGTAGAGATGCCGTGCCATCGCTCAGAGCGTCTCGATATAGGCCTTGTAGGCCGCCGCATCCATCAGGTCGTCGAGCTGCGAGGCATCGGACATGCGGATCTTGACGAACCAGGCCGCGCCTTCCGGATCCTCGTTCACCTTGCCCGGCTCGTCGGCCAGCACGCTGTTGGCCTCGACCACCTCGCCGTCGAGCGGGGCATAGACCTCGGAGGCCGCCTTGACGCTCTCGACGACCGCCGCCTCGTCGCCCTTGGAGACCGTGCGGCCGACCTCGGGCAGTTCGACGAAGACGACATCGCCGAGCTGTTCCTGGGCGTAAGTCGTGATGCCGACGGTGGCGACGTCGCCGGCGACGGTGATCCACTCGTGATCTTCGGTGTAGCGGGTGCTCATTTCACTTGTCCTCCGGAAGGCCTTCAGGCCGCTTCAGGTTATCTGCAACGATGGAGTTTCGAGGCCGTCAGGCCGACGGCTTGCGATGGTAGCGCTGGGGAACGAAGGGCATGTCGGCGACGTTCGCCTCCAG
This sequence comes from Stappia sp. TSB10P1A, assembly GCF_900185725.1. Taxonomy (GTDB): domain Bacteria; phylum Pseudomonadota; class Alphaproteobacteria; order Rhizobiales; family Stappiaceae; genus Stappia. The sequence goes on from NZ_FYAU01000016.1 coordinate 182,422, forward strand.
TTCGCGGCCGCGCACGACGAGCTTCACCGGCGTGCCGACGCCCGCATGGGCCGGGTCGACATAGCCCATGGCGATGGGGGCGCCCAGCGTCGGCGCGAAGCCGCCCGAAGTCAGAACGCCGATGGCGCTGCCGTCGGCCGAGCGGATTTCCGCGCCCTCGCGGGCCGGGGCACGGCCGGCGAGCGTCAGGCCGACGCGCACGCGGGAGGGTCCCTCCGCCAGTTCGGAGAGGATGCGGGCAGCGCCCGGGAAATTGGCCTCGTCCTTGCGGCGCTTCTGCAGCACGAAGGTGATCGCGCCCTCGACCGGCGAGGTGGTCTCGTCGAGGTCGTGGCCATAGAGACAGAGCCCGGCCTCGAGGCGCAGCGAATCGCGCGCGCCGAGGCCGATCGGGGCGACGCGCTCGTCGGCGAGCAGGGCGCGGGCCAGCGGCTCGGCAGCCCCCGCCGGCACGGAGATCTCGTAGCCGTCCTCGCCGGTATAGCCGGAGCGCGACACATAGACGGCGATGCCGTCGAATTCCATTTCGGCAACGCCCATGAAGGCCATGTCCGCGGCGGCCGGCGCATGGGCGGCCATCACCTCGGCCGCCATCGGCCCCTGCAGCGCGATCAGCGCCCGGTCCTCGATCGGCTCCAGCCTCACGTTGCCCGGAAGACCCGCTGCAATCAGTTCGTAGTCGACCGCCTTGCGCGAGGCGTTGACGACCAGGAACAGCCGGCCGTCATTCTCCGCGCCTTGCGGCCGCGCCACCATCAGATCGTCGACGATGCCGCCCTCCTGGTTCAGCAGCACGGTGTAGCGCTGGCGGCCGGGCTTCAGCACGGCGACGTCGGAGGGAACCATCGCCTCGAGCGCGCGGGCCGTCGTCGCGTGGTCCGGGCCGATGAGCCAGGCCTGGCCCATATGCGACACGTCGAAGAGGCCGGCCTTCTCGCGGGTGTGGCTGTGCTCGGCGATGATGCCGGCGGGATACTGGACCGGCATCTCGTAGCCGGCGAAGGGCACGAGACGCGCACCGAGCTCGCGGTGCAAATCGGTCAGGGGCGTTGAAAGCAGGGATCCGTCGGCGTGATCGGCCATGTGGTCGTCCTGGCGCTAGAGGGTCTGGTGACGCGAACACGTTTCGTATCCACGCACCCCCTCTGTCCTGACGACCTGAGAGATTTCCCGCCCGGCCTCCGGTCCGTGACCGGCGCCCGAATGTGAGGCGGTTACTCCTTCGGTGAGCCCGGTCCCGACCCGAAGGGCGGTCCGGACTGCTTTCCAGAGCGTTGCTCGACCTGCGGTCCTTTTGCCTGAGAGTTTCCGGGGCGGTTGCTCCTTCGGCGCCGGCATCCGGGATGCCGACCTCTCCCGCAAGTCCTTGAAGCAGGATCGCGAAGACGTGCCGTCTTCAGGTCCCTGCCGGCGGCGCACAACGTCCACGCCGCCTTGTCACCCATATCTGAAGTTCGTCACGTTTCACAGCACGCTCTGAACGAACTTCAGATATGGGCGACAGGAAAATTCACGTTTTCTGGTGCGGTTTTCGAATTTGAAATACGCTCTCAGCCTGCTGCCACCCGAAGGCGTATTTCAAATTCACCGCACCAGCATGTCGCATTGTCGACAGCGCCTGTCGCCCTGTCAACACGCCCCTCCTATTGCCGCCGTTTTCCCTTCTCGTCCAGCGCAATCTGCACCTTGGTCGAAGCGGTCTGGGGAATAGCGACATTCTCCTCCACCAGCGCCCATTGTTCGGCCGGCGACCCGGCGCCCAGCGTCACCGGCACGGCGAGCTGGCGCACCACCGGCTTGGGACCGCCGGGCGCGGTGTTGACGATGGACAGGCGGATCGGCAGCAGCACCTCGCCGCCCTGCCAGGCCGGGCCCGGCGTCACGCGCCCGGAGACGCCGACGGTCATCAGCACGCCGTCGCCGCCGTCGCGCACGCAGCGCCGCGCCCAGTTCTCGATATTCGCCTGGTAGCGCAGCGCCTTGGGGTCGTCGTCCTTGCCGCGGTCGTGGATCATCAGCAGATAGTGGCCCGGCTCCACCTCCAGCGGCGGACAGGGAACCTCCCGGCGGAACGTGTCGGGGTTGATCCCCTCGACCACCGACTTGTCGGAGGCGTTGCCGGAGATCACCGTCTTGGCGACATCGTCGCCGACGCCGGAGATATCTGCGCCGCAGCCGGCAACGGCAAGGCCAAGCGCCAGCGAGGCGAGCGGGCCCGTACGGCGGATCCAGTCGGCGTGCTGCATGCCAATCTTCCCAATTCTGCTCAAGGACGCGAACTCGTTCGGGCAACGTCTATATCAGGCGGGCCGCCGCTTGGCGAGCCGCCGCCGCCGGGCGCCTGTCCAGCGCCGACCGGGTGCCGGATCGCGAGCCGGCAAAGCCGCGCTGTTGCGCCCCGCCCGCCTTGCCCACCCCTTGACACGCCCTGCCCCCGTACCTCTATTGCCAGCAAAGCCCGTGCGTCGCGGCTCCCCGCCGGCGCCGACTGCAAGGAGGCCCTGTTGGCTTCACACCCGACCGCCGGAAACCGCCCGCCGCTCCAGGTGCTGCTTTGCGCGCCGAGGGGCTTTTGCGCCGGCGTCGACCGCGCCGTGCAGATCGTCGAACTGGCGCTGGAGCGTTTCGGCGCGCCGGTCTATGTCCGCCACGAGATCGTGCACAACAAGTTCGTCGTCGAGAGCCTGAAGGCCAAGGGCGCCGTCTTCGTCGAGGAGCTGGACGAGATCCCGGACGGCGACCACGACCGGCCGGTGGTGTTCTCCGCCCATGGCGTGCCGAAGTCGGTGCCCGAGGACGCGCGCGCCCGCAACATGTTCTATCTCGACGCCACCTGCCCGCTGGTCTCCAAGGTCCACAAGGAAGCGGAGATCCATTTCCGCCGCGGCCGCGAGATCGTGCTGATCGGCCATGCCGGCCATCCGGAGGTGATCGGCACCATGGGCCAGTTGCCCGAGGGCGCGGTGCGTCTCGTCGAGACGGTGGAGGACGCGCGCCGCTTCGAGCCGGCCGGCGACCGGCCGCTCGCCTGGATCACCCAGACCACCCTGTCGGTCGACGACACGGCCGAGATCGTCGAGGTGCTGGCCGCCCGCTTCCCCGACATCGTCGCCCCGCACAAGGACGACATCTGCTACGCCACCACCAACCGGCAGGAGGCGGTGAAGGCCGTCGCGCCGCAGGTCGAGGCGCTGATCGTCGTCGGCGCGCCGAATTCGTCGAACTCGCAGCGCCTGCGCGAGGTCGCCGAGCGTGCCGGCTGTCCGGTGGCGCTCCTCGTCCAGCGCGCCGCCGATATTCCCTGGGACCTGCTGCCGCCGCTCACCCGCCTCGGCATCACCGCCGGCGCCTCCGCGCCCGAGGTGCTGGTGGAGGAGATCATCGCCGCCTTTGCGCAGCGCTACGAGGTCACCGTCGACAGCGTGCGCACGGCCGAGGAGACGATTTCCTTCAACCTGCCGCGCGCCCTGCGCGAGGCCGCCGCCGAGTAGCCCCGCCCATCCATCCCGCGCGTCCCGCGTCCTTCAAGCGAACACGAAACCGGCACCCATGGCAGTCTATACGGACGTCTCGGACGAGGACCTTGAGGCCTTCGTCGCCCTCTACGACATCGGCGATACGCTCGCCCTCAAGGGCATCGCCGAAGGCGTCGAGAACTCGAACTTCCTGCTGCACACCACCGCCGGCTATTTCATCCTGACGCTCTACGAGAAGCGGGTGGACCCGGCCGACCTGCCGTTCTTCCTGGAGCTGATGCGCCATCTGGCGGCGCGCGGCATCTCCTGCCCGCAGCCGGTCGCCGCCCGCTCCGGCGCGATGCTCGGCGAACTCGCCGGCCGGCCGGCGGCGATCATCTCCTTCCTCGACGGCATGTGGGTGCGCCGGCCGAAGCGGGTGCATTGCGCCGCGCTCGGCGAGGCGCTCGCCCGCTTTCATCTCGCCGGCGCCGACTTTGCCGGCCGGCGCCGCAACACCCTGTCGGTCGACAGTTGGCGGCCGCTGCTCGGCGCCTCGCTCGACCAGGCCGACACGGTGGTGGAGGGGCTCGGGGCCGAGCTCACCGCCGAGCTCGACCATCTGGAGAGCCGCTGGCCGAGCGGCCTTCCCTCCGGCGTCATCCATGCCGATCTCTTCCCCGACAATGTCTTCTTCATCGGCGAGCGCCTGTCCGGGCTGATCGACTTCTATTTCGCCTGCACCGATGCCTTTGCCTATGACGTCGCCATCTGCCTCAATGCCTGGTGCTTCGAGCCGGACCTCTCCTTCAACGTCACCAAGGCCCGCGCCCTGCTCAACGGCTATCGCCAGGTGCGCGACTTCACCGCCGCCGAGTTCGACGCTCTGCCGCTGCTGGCGCGCGGCTCGGCGCTGCGCTTCCTGCTGACGCGGCTGCACGACTGGCTGCGGGTGCCGCCGGGCGCGCTGGTGACGCCGAAGGACCCGCGCGAATACCTGCGCAAGCTGCGCTTCCACCAGGGCGTCGCCACCGCCTCCGATTACGGGCTCGCCCCGTGAGCGAGGCGGACGGGCAGATGCGCGTCACCATCCACACGGACGGGGCGTGCTCGGGCAATCCGGGGCCGGGCGGCTGGGGCGCGATCCTGCGCTTCGGCGCGCATGAGCGCGAATTGTGCGGCGGCGAGGCGCAGACCACCAACAACCGGATGGAGCTGACCGCCGCCATCGAGGCGCTCAACGCGCTGAAGCGGCCGTGCAAGGTCGAGCTGCACACCGACAGCACCTATGTGCGCGACGGCATCACCAAGTGGCTCTACAACTGGAAGCGCAATGCCTGGCGCACCGCCGACAAGAAGCCGGTGAAGAATGCCGAACTGTGGCAGGCGCTGGATGCGGCGCGTGGCCGCCACGACGTCACTTGGCACTGGGTCAAGGGCCATGCCGGCCACGACGACAACGAGCGCGCCGACGAACTCGCCCGCAAGGGCATGGCACCGTTCAAGAAAAGATAGGCCGGGAAAGCACCCCGCGCCGTCAATCCTCGACGAGCTTGCGCAGCCGGCCGATGGCGTCGTCCCATTGCCGCGAGGCCCGCTCCAGATAGCGGCCGGCCTCGGCCAGTGCGGCCGGCCGGATGGCGAAGCGGGTTTCGCGGCCGACGCGCGCGCTGGCGACGACGCCCGCCTCCTCCAGCACGGCAAGATGCTTGCTGATGCCTTGCCGGGTCAGGCCGGTGCCCTGGGTCAGCTCGACGACCGACTGCGCCCGTCCCTCGGCCAGCCGCGACAGCAGCGTCAGGCGGGTCCTGTCCCCCAGCGCCGCGAACACCGAGGCGGCGGACGACGTCTCGGCCTCACTCGGCAACATGATGGGCGATGTTCTCCGCCTGAATGTTCCAACCTTGCGTGTTGCCGCGCAGGACCTCGAGGCGCCGATGCTCCGGCAGCGCCTCGAAGCCGCTTTCGGTGATCGTCAGCAGGGTTCCTCCCGCCACCGGCTCGAGCCGGAACTCGACCAGCGTTGTCGGCTGGTCGGCGACGGCAAGCCCGGACGCCTCGTCGAAATCGTGCCAGCGGAACGAGAGCAGCCTCTCGGACTCCATCTTCTCCACAGTGGCGAGCCAGGGATAGTGTTCGTAGCCGGGATAGGTCATCCGGCCGGTCGAGATGCCACCTGGCACGAACGGCCCGTCGAGCCTGACCCGGAACCACGCGCCGAACTCCTCATGGTCCGACAAGGCCCGCCAGACCCGCGACACCGGCGCTCTCAGCTCTACCGTCTTGACGATCCTGTCACTCATTGCGCAACCCTCCGGTTGCCTTTCACCTTACAGCAAGCGGATTAAAAGGCAACCATTCAGTTGCCTTTGTGGAATTGGGAAAAAGGGACCCGAAGTCCTCGCGCGGCCTACGCCCGCAGCGCGTCCATCTCGGCCTGCAGCATCCTGGTCGCCTGGGCCGCTTCCATCGGCTGGCCGAACAGGAAGCCTTGCGCGTATTCGCAGCCGAGCTGGTGCAGTTCCAGCGAATCCGACTCGCTCTCCGCCCCTTCCGCCACCACCTGCATGCCGAGATCGTGGCCGAGCGCGATGATCGAGCGCAGGATCACCGGCCGGGCGCTGCGGCCGTTCGGGCGCACGAAGGACTGGTCGACCTTGATCGTGTCGAAGCGGAAGCGCTGCAGGTAGCTGAGGCTGGAATAGCCGGTGCCGAAATCGTCCAGCGACAGGCCGGCGCCGAGCGCGCGCAGCCGCTCCAGCATCCGCGCCGAATATTCCGGATTGGCCATCACCACCGATTCGGTCAGCTCCAGCTTCAGCGTTCCCGGCGCCAGCGACGAGCGCGACAGCACCGACTTGACGTCGTTGATCAGGTCGTGGCGCAGCAGTTGCAGCGAGGAGATGTTGACGCTGGCGAACAGCGGCAGCGGCAGGCGGAAGCTCTCCTGCCACTCGGCCAGTTGCCGGGCGCCCTTGTCCAGCACGAACAGGCCGAGTTCGTTGATCAGGCCCGACTGTTCGGCGATGGGGATGAACTCGGTCGGCGAGATCGCCCCGCGCGTCGGGTGGTTCCAGCGCGCCAGCACCTCGAAGCCGGCGATCGAGCGGTCGACCAGGCGGACGATCGGCTGGTAGAACACGGTGATGCCGTCGGTCTTCAGCGCCTTGCGCAGGTCGCCCTCCAGCTCGGCGCGGCTGCGGGTGCCGGTCTGCAGCGTCGGGCGGAACACCTCGACCCGGTCGCCGCCGAGCCGCTTGGCGTGATGCATCGCCATGTCCGCCTCGCGCATCAGTTCGGCGGCGGAGGTGCCGTCCGCCTCGTAGATGGCGATGCCGACGGAGGCGGTCAGGAACACTTCCCGCTCGCCGAAGGTGATCGGCGAGCGCACCGCGCGGCGCACCGCATCGGCGAAGGCGGCGATGCGGTCGGCCGACTGTTCGGACAGAAGCAGCAGCGCATAGGTGTCGCCGGAAAGGCGCGACAGCGAATCCTGCGGCTTGAGCTGGCGCGACACCCGCCGGGCGATGGTCAGCAGGATGCTGTCGCCGGCCGACAGGCCGATGGAATCGTTGACCTGCTTGAAGCGGTCGAGATCGACGATCAGCACGGAAGGACGGCCGAGCTTTTCCGCGCGAGAGCGGGCGATCGCCGCCTGCAGCCGGTCCATGAACAATTCGCGGTTGGGCAGGCCGGTCAGGTTGTCATGCACCGCGTCGTGCAGCAGCCGTTCCTCGGTCACCTTCTGGTCGGTGATGTCGAGCAGCGTGCCGACGCAGCGGATCACCTCGCCGTCGGAGCCGACGATGGGGCGCGCGCGCAGGCGGAACCAGCGGAAATGACCGTCGTCGGCGCGCAGGCGGAAGGCCTGCGAGATGCGCCCGCGGCGCTGGTCGATCACCGCGTCGAGCGTCGAGCGGAACGTGTCGCGGTCCTGCGGATGCAGCACGTCGAGCCAGTCGCGCGCCGGCCCCTCCAGGAGGCCGTGCTTGAGGCCGAGCAGGTCCTCCACCTCGTTGCCGGTGGAGATGCGGTCGCGGTCGACGTCCCAGTCCCAGATGATGTCGCCGGAGCCGGTCAGCGCCAGCGCCCGCCGCTCCACGTCGGAAATCAGCCCCTGCGCGATGGCGCCGCCGGCGAAGGCGTGCTGCATCACCGTGAAGCCGATCAGCAGCACGATCAGCACCAACCCGCCGGCCAGCGCCGGCTGGACGATGTCGTTGGCGAGCGACCCGGTCACCGTCATCGCCGCGCCGACCAGCCAGGACAGCAGCAGCACCCAGGTCGGCACCAGCATGATCGCCCGGTCGTAGCCCTGCAGCGCCAGCGCCGCGATCACCGCGAAGCCCAGCACGCCGATGATGCCGAGCGAGATGCGGGCGATGCCGGCGGCGACCGAGGGGTCCCAGACGGCGATGCCGAGCAGGCTGAGCACCAGGATCAGGGTGCCGAGCGCCAGGTGGCTGTAGCGGATGTGCCAGCGGTTGAGGTTGAGATAGGCGTAGAGGAAGATGATCAGGCTCGCCGCCAGCGCCACCTCGGCGCAGGCGCGGTAGAGCTGCTCGTCGCCCGGCGTGATCTGCAGGACCTTGTTCCAGAACCCGAAATCGATGGTCAGATAGGCCAGCACCGCCCAGGCCAGCACCGCCGTCGCCGGGAACATGATGGTGCCCTTGACCACGAACAGGATGGTCAGGAACAGCGCCAGCAGGCCGGAAATGCCGAGGATGATGCCGCGATACAGCGTATAGGCGTTGACCGTGTCCTTGTAGACGGTCGGCTCCCACAGGCGCAGTTGCGGCACCTCCGGCGTGCGCAGTTCCACCACATAGGTCACCACCGCGCCGGGATCGAGGGTGATCAGGAAGACGTCCGCCTCCTGGCTCGACTGCCGCTCGGGGGCGATGCCCTGGCTCGGGGTGATCGAGGCGATGCGCGAGGCGCCGAGATCCGGCCAGATCAGCCGCGAGCCGACGAGCTGGAAGAACGGCGCGACGATCAGCCGGTCGATCTGCTCGTCGCCGGGATTGGACAGGGCGAACACCGCCCAGCTCGTGTTGGTGCCGTCGCGGGAATTCACCTCGATGCGCCGGACGATGCCGTCGGCGCCGGGCGAGGTCGAGACCTGCAGGCTGGGGCCCTCATAGGGATAAAGGTCGAGGGCGCGGGTCAGGTCCAGCGCGTCGGTGGAAGCGCGGACCTCGACGGCCTCGATTGCCGCTGCCGGGGCGAAGGCATACAGCCACGCCGCCAGCGCGACCATTAGGAGCCTGAACAGGGGCAAGCGGTTATCCCGTTTCACTTCGCACATCTTACGGTGCCGGAGACTTATCGGCATCCATTCCATCTCACAAGATTTCTTTCTCTCCGGCGGCGCCGCTGGTCCCTGTTCCGGGCCCCGTTCCGGCCCCTGTTACGGCCCCCGATCCGGCCCGCACCTGCCAGGCGGCAACGCTCGCGGCGGAGATGGTGGCAAGCCCCTCGGACGCCGCGGTGTCGCCGGCAAGACGGGCGAACAGCAGGTGGTCCTGCCACTCGCCGGCGATGCGCAGGTAGCGGCGGGCATAGCCCTCGCGGCAAAAGCCGGCATTTTCAAGGAGCCGGCGCGAGGCGACATTATGCGGCAGGCAGGCCGCCTCGATGCGGTGCAGCGACAGGTCGGAAAAGGCGAAGCCGAGCAGCGCCCGCACCGCCCGGCCCATATGGCCGCGTCCGGCATGGGGGGCGCCCATCCAGTAGCCGAGCGAGGCGGTCTGGGCGACGCCGCGGCGGATGTTGGAGAGCGTCGCCCCGCCGATCAGCACCCCGTCGGCAAGGCGGAACAGGAAGAACGGATAGGCCCGGTCCTCGCGCATCTCGCGGGCATGGCGGCGCAGCCGGCGGCGATAGGCGGCGCGGGACAGTTCGTCCGCCGCCCATTGCGGTTCCCAGGGCTGCAGGAAGGCATGGCTCGCCTCGCGCAGCGCCGCCCACTCACCATAGTCCTGCGGCTGCGGCTGGCGCAGCAAGAGGGCGTTCTCCCCCTCCCCCGCCACCAGGGTCCGGACCGGCTCTGAGCCGGAGAAGACCCGGAACAGGGACATCGCCGCCTCCGCGCGGGTCTCAGGCGCCGACGGCGCGGGCCGGCCGGTGGCCCAGCCGCTCGGCCACCGCCGCCGCATCGAGGGCCAGCGGCAGGCCGCTCGTCTTCGGCCCGACCACCGACAGGCTCGGCGTTCCGGCGAAGGTCTTGGCGGCGGCATTGCGCACCGTCTCCAGCGTCACCGCGCCGATGCGCGCCTGGATCTCCTCCAGCGACAGCACCTCGCCATGGATCATCAACTGGCGGGCGATCTGGCCGGCGCGGGCGGCCGGGCTTTCCAGCGACATCATCAGGCCGGCGCGGATCTGCGCCTTCGAGCGGTCGATATCCGCCTGCTCGATGTCCTGCGCGGCGCGGCCGAGTTCGTCGACGAGCACGGGGAACAGTTCGCCGATATCCTCCTCGCCGGTGGCCGCGTGGATGCCGAACAGGCCGGTGTCCTGGAACGCCCAGTGAAACGCATAGATCGCGTAGCACAGGCCGCGCTTCTCGCGGATCTCCTGGAACAGGCGCGAGGACATGCCCCCGCCCATCACCGAGGCCAGCACCTGGGTGGAATAATAGTCCGGCGCCCGGTAGGGCACGCCCTCGAAGCCGAGGACCAGTTGCACCTCCATCAGCTCGCGTTCCAGCAGCGTGCTGCCGCCGGTGTAGCGGGCCGGCGCCGGCGCCGCGCCCGGCGTGCCGGCGAGGGCGCCGAAATGCTGCTGTGCCAGCGCCACCACCGCGTCGTGATCGACCGCGCCGGCCGCCGCCAGCACCATGTTGTCGGCCCGGTAGTGCTCAGCAAGGTAGGCGCGCAGGTCCTCGGGCGAGAACGACATCACCGTCTCGCGGGTGCCGAGGATCGGCCGGCCGATCGCCTGCCGCGCCCAGGCCGTCTCCTGGAACTGGTCGAACACCTTGTCGTCGGGCGTGTCGTGGGCGGCACCGATCTCCTGCAGGATGACGTGCTTCTCGCGCGCCAGTTCCTCGGCGTCGAAGCTGGAATTCTGCAGGATGTCGGCGAGCAGCTCGACCGCCAGCGGCACGTCCTCCGCCAGCACGCGGGCATGGTAGTTGGTGTGCTCGACGCTGGTTGAAGCGTTGAGCTCGCCGCCGACCGCCTCGATCTCCTCGGCGATCTGGCGGGCCGAGCGCGTCGCCGTGCCCTTGAACGCCATGTGTTCCAGCAGATGGGTGATGCCGTTCTGCTCCGGCAGTTCGGAGCGCGAGCCCGCCCCCACCCAGACGCCGAGCGCGGCGGTGCGCAGATGCGCCATGGTGTCGGTCACGACCCTGAGGCCATTGGCCAGCCTCGTTACCCGCACCTGCATCACGACACCTCCATCGTCGCCGCGCGCGCCGTGTCGAGGACATGCCGTTCCACCGCACCCCGTTCGGCCGCCACCTTCGTAAAGCGCTCGGGCGCGCTCATCATCGGCTCCAGCTCCGGCGGCAGCGCCGGGCGTACGCCGCAGGCCGCCTCCACCGCATCGGGGAACTTCGCCGGATGCGCCGTCGCCAGCACCACCATCGGCGCGGCGCCCTCCCCCTGTTGCTCGGCGACATGCAGGCCGATCGCCGTGTGCGGGTCGAGCAGGTAGCCGGTCTCGCGCAGCGTCCGCTCGATGGTCGCGGCCGTCTCCGCCTCGCCGCAGCGCCCGGCATCGAAGCCCTCGCGGATCGCCTTGAGCGGCCCTTCCGCCAGTTCGAAGCGGCCGGACTGGCCGAGCCGCGCCATCAGCGAGCGGATCTCGCCGCCGTCGCGTCCGTGCACCTCGAACAGCAGCCGCTCGAAGTTGGACGAGATCTGGATGTCCATCGACGGCGAGGTCGTCGGCACCACGCCGCGGGTCTCGTAGGCGCCGGTCTCCAGCGTGCGGGCGAGGATGTCGTTGGCATTGGTGGCGATCACCAGCCGCTCGACCGGCAGGCCCATCTTGGCGGCGACATAGCCGGCGAGGATATCGCCGAAATTGCCGGTCGGCACGGTGAAGGAGACCGGGCGGTGCGGCGCGCCGAGCGCGGCGCCGGCAACGAAATAATAGACCACCTGCGCGACGATGCGGGCCCAGTTGATCGAGTTGACGCCGGCAAGCTGCACCCGCTCGCGGAAGGCGGCATGGGTGAACATGCCCTTGAGGATCGTCTGGCAGTCGTCGAACGTGCCGGAAAGCGCCAGCGAATGGACATTGGCTTCCGTGGGCGTCGTCATCTGCCGGCGCTGCACGTCGGAAACGCGCCCGTCCGGGAACAGGATGAACACGTCGGTGCGCTCGCGGCCGCGAAACGCCTCGATCGCCGCCCCGCCGGTGTCGCCCGAGGTGGCGCCGACGATGGTGGCGCGCTTGCCGCGGGCGGCCAGCACATGGTCCATCATCCGGCCCAGCAACTGCATCGCCACGTCCTTGAAGGCAAGCGTCGGGCCGTGGAACAGTTCCAGCACGAAGCGGTTCGGCGCCACCTGCACCAGGGGCGTCACCGCCGGGTGGCGAAAGCCCGCATAGGCCTCGCGGATCATCGCGGAAAGATCCTCGCGGGCGATGTCGTCGCCGACAAAGGGCTCGATCACCGCCTGCGCGACTTCCCGATAGGGACGCCCGGCAAAGCCGGCAATGGTCTCGCGCGACAGTCGCGGCCAGGTTTCGGGAACATAGAGGCCGCCATCGGCGGCGAGCCCGGTCAGAAGCACATCGGCAAATCCGAGAACCGGCGCCTCGCCCCTCGTACTGACATATTTCACGGTGGCGATATCCTCCAGAAGTCCTGCCCCGGCAGCCAGCGCCGGCCGCGCAGGGCGCCTCGCCCGTCCGCGGGTTCGAGGCGCGGTCACATCCGCGCACCCTATCTCCCCGACCGGGGTGCGGGCAAGCCGGATGCTTTGCCGGCAGGAATGCGCGTTCCGGGCACCGGCGCGCGCCCCAGGCAAACCCGCTCCCGGCGCGCCGGATAGCGTGGCTTTCGAGAACCGGAGCGCAGCGTACATACAGCTACGTGAGCACCGGAAGCGCAGAAAGCTGCGCTCAGGCGTGGCCGGCTTCGCTGGACAGCATGCCAGGCGCGATACCGATCTTGGCGAGCGCCCGGTCCCACTTGCTGTCGAGCGCGGCGTCGAAGACGATGGCCTCGTCGGCCGGGCCGGTGATCCAGCCGTTTTCCTGGATTTCCGCCTCCAACTGGCCGGCGCCCCAGCCGGCATAGCCGAGCGCCAGCATCGCCTGCCGGGGTCCGCGCCCCTCGGCGATGGCGCGCAGGATGTCAAGCGTCGCCGTCAGGCAGATGCCGTCCTGCACGGCCATCGTCGAGTTGGCGATGACGAAGTCGCCCGAATGCAGCACGAAGCCGCGCCCGGTCTCCACCGGCCCGCCGCGATGCACCTGCATGCGGTTCGCCGGCGCCGGCAGGCGGATGTTCTGATCGTCGGGGATGATGTCGAGCTGGCGCAGCAGTTCGGGAAAGCTGAGGCTCGGCGCCCGCTGGTTGACGATGATGCCCATCGCCCCTTCCGCCGAATGGGCGCACAGATAGATCACGGAATGCGCGAACCGCTCGTCCGCCATCCGCGGCATTGCGATCAGCAACTGCCCCGCAAGGGAGGTGCGACCGAGGTCATCGCTTCTCATGCCGTCGTTCCTGCCTGTTGTTCCAGTGCGTCGTTCCAGTCTGTCGTTTCAGTCTGTCGGTCCAGTGCGTCGTTCCGGTCTCGCCCTCGGGGCCCGTCCTCAGGGTCCGCCCTCGGGGCCCGTCCTCAGGGTCCGCCCTCGGGGCCCGCCCTCAGGTTCCCTCTGGCAGCAAGGGCGGTCCCGCGCCCGCGCGCAAGGCCGGCCTGGGAGGGGCCGGCGCCGCGTCGCGGGCACCGCTCCATCTTACGCCCTGCGCCGCCCCATGTTAACTGCCGCCGTCCCCCCGATCACGCAGATGTGGTGCCGCGCCAGTGGACCCGCGAGGCGATTTGCGCCAAGACTGCCGCTCCGCGCAAGCCGGACGGGCGGCGCCGGACGGGTGCCGTATAAGGCCGGGCAGTTGGAGCAGGTCGCAGCGATGGTCGCGCAGCGCAGGACAGTTTTCGCCAATCCTTTCAAGAGCCTCAGCGCCGGCCGCCGCGCGCCCTGCCGCGCGCGCGCCCTCCGTCTGGCGCTGGCCTTGATGCTCGCGCAGGGCGCCTTTGCCGTCCGCGCCGAGGCCGGCGAGAGCCCGTGGGTAAAGGCCGGGGCGGCCGAGGTCCGTCTCGTCTCCACCGGCCCCGGCGACGCGGCCTCGCCGTTCGGCGACGCGGCGCTGGAGATCCGCCTGGACGAGGGCTGGCACACCTATTGGCGCTTTCCCGGCGAGGCCGGCATTCCGACCTCGGCGGATTTCGGCGCCTCGTCCGGCCTTGCCCTCGCGCGGCTGCGCTTTCCCCCGCCGGCGCGCTATTCCGACCCTTACGCCACCTCGCTCGTCTATCACGACCGCATCGTGCTGCCGATCGACCTTGTGCCGGCGGCCGGCGAGACCGCCCCGGTGCTGCGGGCGCATGTCAGCTTCGGCATCTGCCGGGAGATCTGCGTGCCCGGCGAGGCGAGCCTCGAACTGCCGCTGGCCGAAGGCGGGCCGGATTTTGCCGCCCGCCTCGCGATTTCCGCCGCAAGGGCCGCCCTGCCGCGGCCGCAGGACGAGGCGCCGCCGCGCATTGCCGGCATCGAGCACCGGCAGCTCGCCCCGGCCGAGGGCAAGGCACCCCAGAAGGCGCCCCAGGAGACCTTCGTCATCACCGCCGAGCTCGCCTCGCCCGACGCGCCGGTCGATCTGTTCGCCGAAGGGGCCGACGGCTCCTACAACGGCGTGCCGAGGTTGCTGGAGCGCAACGGCCGGTTCGCGCGCTTCGCCCTGCCGGCGACCGGCCTTGCCGCCAATGGCGACGGCACCCGCCCGCTGGCGCTGACGCTGGTGGAGGGATCCAGCGCGGTGGAGCACCGCATCGACCTGCCGCCGGCCGGCAACTGAAAACCCGGTTCCCCGCTCGACGGACGCGCGCGAACACCCTATGTCTCAGGCGGACACGGTGCGGCGTCCTGCCGCGCCGGGACGCTTCCTTGCTCATTTTCCGGGAGATTTCAGACCATGACGATCCAGGTTGGCGACACGCTGCCCGAGACCAAGTTCAAGATCATGACCGCCGACGGCCCGGCGGAACGCAGCAGCGCCGAGCTCTTCGGCGGCCGCACCGTGGTGCTCTTCGCCGTTCCCGGCGCCTTCACGCCGACCTGCCACAACAACCACCTGCCCGGCTTCCTCGAGCAGGCCGACACGATCCTGTCGAAGGGCGTCGACGAGATCGCCGTCGTCTCGGTCAACGACGTCTTCGTGATGAGCGCCTGGGCCAAGGCCACCGGCGCCGCGGACAAGATCACCTTCCTCGCCGACGGCAGCGCCGACTTCGCCAAGGCGATCGGCCTGGATCTCGACGCCACGGGCGCCGGCCTCGGCATCCGCTCCAAGCGCTATGCGATGATCGTCAAGGACGGCAAGGTCACGGCCCTCAACATCGAGGACATGCCGGGCAAGGCCGAGATCTCGGGCGCCGCCGGCATCCTCGCCGCGCTCTGATCCTGCATCCTCGGCCGGAGCCTTTCGCGCTCCGGCCGGGGCTCTCGCCTGCCTCACGCCGACCGAGGGTGCCAATGGTTCCCGGCTCTCCGGCTTCGCCTGCGGCCGGGATGACGTCCTGAGAGAGAAGCACGGCTTCGCATCCCCACAGGTGGTCACCCCGGCCGCGCGCAAGCGCAGAGCCGGGGCCTATTGGCTGCCAGAGCGGGTGCGAGAATGCTCGGCCCCTCCCCAGCGTCATCCCGCACGCAGCGAAGCGCAGATGCGGGACCGGAGAGCCGAGAGCCTATGGGGCGCGCACCCGAACGTCCCCACAACCGCCGTGCCTCCCCGGTCCCGGATCGTCGGCCTTCGGCCTCGTCCGGGACGACGGCCTGAGAAAGAGGCACGGCCTCGCATCCTCTCGGCCGTCACACCGGGCGCGCGCTAGCGCGACCCGGTGCCCATTCGTTCCCAGAGCGGTTGCGGGAGGCGTGTGTCCCTCCTTGCGTCCTCCCGGACGGCGCGTCAGCGCCGAGCCGGGACCGGAGAGCCGAGGGCCTCACGACGGCACTCCCGAACGACCCACGACCGCTGTGGCTCGCCGATCCCGGGTCTCGCGATGCTCGCCCGGGAAGACGACCTAGAGGGCGGAGCGAGAGGCGTGGGAGGCACGGCTGAGACAACAGCTCGCGAGGTTGGCAAAGGCTCGCATCCCCACAGCCGTCACACCGCCCCTACGCCTGCGGCGGGCGGCGCGTCTCGCTGCGGGCGAAGGCGATGAACACGCCGATCAGCACCAGGCCGAGCCCGTACCAGGTGACCGCGTATTGCAGGTGGTTGTTGCGGAAGGAGACGATCGTCTCGCCCGCCTGCGGCAAGCCGCCCTCGGGCGTCGCCTCGGCCCTGAGGTCGACGCTGAAGGGGGCGAGCGGCGCATCGTCGATGCCGAGCGAGGCCGCCATCTTCGGCGCCTCGCGCACGAACCAGACCCGCGTCTTCGGGTCCGCGTCCAGCGTGAACATGTTGCCGCGCTCGTCGCGCCGCCACAGGCCGGTGATCTCCGCCTCTCCTCCCGGCGGCTCGCTGCCCGGCCGGCTCTCCGGCAGGCGGCGGGCATCGGGCACGAAGCCGCGATTGACCATCACCACGGGGCCCGCATCGGTGCGGAACGGCGCATAGACCAGATAGCCCGGCCCGCCGAGGGGTCCGCGCGGTTCGGTGAGCGCCAGATAGTAATAGACCTCGCCGTCAAGAAAGCGGCCGGAAAGCCGCACGGGCCGGTAGTCCCAGGCGTCGTCGTCGAGCCCGGCCCACGCCTGCGGACCGGGCAGATCGACCGGAGCAAGGCCGACGCGCTCCTCGACCCGCTCGATCAGGGCGAGCTTCCATTGCAGCCGCAGGACCTGCCAGGTGCCGAGCGCCATCAGCGCGCAGAACACGATGAAGGCGACGAGGCCCGGCAGCAGCAGGCGGCGGCGTGCGGGCGGGCTGGACGCGTTACTCGTCAACCCGTCCCTCCTGCGCGCTGTGCCTGTATTGCTGGGCGATCATCAGCCCCTTGAGCGGACGCAGCATCCCGAGGCCGAGAATGAGGGTCAGCGGCAGCCACAGCATCATGTGCAGCCAGATCGGCGGGCGCATCGACACCTCGACCGCCAGCGCCAGGCCGACGACGATGAAGCCGACGATCATGATGATGAACACCGCCGGCCCGTCGCCGCTGTCGGCGAAGTCGAAGCTCAGCCCGCAATTGGAGCAGGCCGGCCGCGTCGCCAGATAGCCCTTGAACAGGCGGCCCTGGCCGCAGCGCGGGCAGCGCCCGGCAAGGCCGGTGCGCAGCGGATCCTGCGGCGGATAATGCGCGCGGTCGACAGTCGGCTCACTCATCTGCATCGCGCTCCTGGCGCAGTTTTCCCGGCCCCGGAATGGGGTCAGGGACGGATCTCGATCGGCGTGCCGTTGGGGACGAGACGCCAGATCTCCTCGATTTCCTCGTTGGTGACGGCAATGCAGCCGTCGGTCCAGTCGGCATAGTGATGCAGCGCGCCGAGCCAGCCGAGCCCGTTGCGCAGGCCGTGGATCATGATCATCCCGCCCGGCTCCTCGCCGCGCTCGGCGGCCCGCCGGCGATCGGCCGCGTCCGGATAGGAGATGTGCAGCGACAGGTGATAGGCGCTTTGCGGGTTGCGCCAGTCGATGGTGTAGCGCCCTTCCGGCGTGCGCCCGTCGCCCTCGCGCTGCTTGGGACCGACCGGGTCGCGGCCGAGCGCGATCGTGTAGCTCTTCAGCACCGTACCGGCCGCATCGACCAGGTGCAGGCGGCGCTCGGCCTTTTCGACGAGGACCGTCTCGACCGGACCTGTCTGGACCGAGACTTTCTCGGCTGGCACCGGCGCGCCGGCGAAAGCGGCGTCCGCGGCGACGCCAGCCGCCGCGGACAGGATCAGGGCCGCCGCGATGATGCGGAGGCGCATGGCGTCAGCCTTCCGTCAGTGGCCCGGACCGGCCGCCCAGACATAGATCGAGACGAACAGGAACAGCCAGACCACGTCGACGAAGTGCCAGTACCAGGCCGCCGCCTCGAAGCCGAAATGCTTCTGCGGGGTGAACTGGCCGATCGAGGCGCGGATCAGGCAGACCACCAGGAAGATGGTGCCGACGATGACATGGAAGCCGTGGAAGCCGGTCGCCATGTAGAAGGTCGCGCCATAGATCGAGCCGGAGAAGCCGAAGGCCGCATGGCTGTACTCATAGGCCTGGACGATCGAGAACAGCACGCCGAGCAGCACCGTCAGCGTCAGGCCCCACTTCAGCCCCTCGCGGTCGTTGTGCAGCAGGGCGTGGTGCGCCCAGGTCACCGTGGTGCCGGAGGTCAGCAGGATCAACGTGTTGAGCAGCGGCAGGTGCCAGGGATCGAAGGTCTCGATGCCCACCGGCGGCCAGACGCCGCCGGTCGCCTCGACACGGGCGAACTGCGCCGCTTCGCCGGTGAACAGCGAGGCGTCGAAGAAGGCCCAGAACCAGGCGACGAAGAACATCACCTCCGAGGCGATGAACAGCAGCATGCCGTAGCGCAGGTGAAGCTGCACCACCGGGGTGTGGTCGCCGGCCAGCGATTCGCGGATGGTGTCGCGCCACCAGCCGAACATCACATAGAGCACGAGCAGCGTGCCGACGGCGAAGATGCCCCAGCCGGACAGATCCATGCCGAACAGCAGGAAGTCGTTGCCCTGGGTGTAGCGGAACAGGCCGACCGCGCCGAGCGCCATGATGAAGGCGCCGATGCCGCCGAGGAACGGCCAGGGGCTCGGATCGACGATGTGGTAGTCGTGGTTCTTGGCATGCGCCATGGGTACACTCCCCCGATTATAGTCATGCCGCCGTCGGGCGGGCCTGCGCACTCACATGCGGTTGCTTGGATCCGGCGTCACGGCAGGGGCCGCTGCCACCGGCGTTTCAGGTCCCTTTGCAGGGTAGAAGGTGTAGGAGAGCGTGATCTCCTTGACATGCTTCAGGCTCTTGTCGTCGTCCATCGCCGGATCGACGAAGAACACCACCGGCATCTCGACGGACTCGCCGGCAGCGAGCGGCTGCTCGGTGAAGCAGAAGCATTCCAGCTTGTTGAAATAGATGCCGGCCTCGAACGGCGTCACGTTGAACACCGAGGTGCCGACGGTCGGCGCGGCGGAGCGGTTGGTCGCCACATAGGCGGTCTGCCGGCTCTCGCCCATGCGCAGGGTGATCGAGCGCTGCTGCGGGCCGAAGGACCAGGGCAGGGCCGAATTGACGTTGCCGTCGAAGCGCACGGTGATCGTGCGGTCGATGATCGTGCCGGTCGGCGCGTCGGCGCGCTGGGTGGTGCCGCCATAGCCGGTGACCTGGCAGAACAGCTCATACAGAGGCACGGCGGCATAGGCGGCGCCGGTCATCATCGCCACGGCGCCGAGCACCGCCACCGCGATCCGCCGGTTCTTGCGGGCGAGATCCCCCGCCGCAAGATTGGCCGCGCGCGCCCGCGCGGCGTCGGACGTCTCGATACCGGCGGTATCGGTGCCGGAGATGTCGGTCTCTCGCGTCATGCGGGCGTCCTTTCCTCTCCTGGATCCGTCACAAGGGACGATTGAGCACGGCCGGTCCCATCTTGACCAGCGTGATCACGTAGAACAGCAGGATCAGCCCGGCGATGGTCAGGCCGATGGCGATCGAGCGCTTGCGCTGGCGCCGCTTCTGCTCTTCCGTCGGGCGGATGCCGTCGTCGTCGCTCACAGCCAGCCTCCCGCGATCAGCCGCGCGGCGATGCTGTCGGCGAGCAGCAGCGCGAAGATCAGGAACAGGTAGACCAGCGAGAAGGCGAACAGCCGCACCGCCGCCTTGCGCGCGGCATCGCCCTCGCGCCTGGCATGGACGCGGACGGCATACCAGACGAAGGCGATCCCGAGCGCGGCGGCGGCAACGCCATAGGCGAGCGAGGCAAAGCCCAGCAGCGCCGGGGCGACGCCGATCGGCGCCAGCAGCACGGAATAGACCAGGATCTGCGTACGCGTCGCATCCTCGCCAGCGACGACGGGCAGCATCGGCACGCGGGCGGCCTCGTAGTCGCCGCGCTTGAACAGCGACAGCGCCCAGAAATGCGGCGGCGTCCACATGAAGATGATCAGGAACAGGACGATGCTTTCCACCGACACGGTGCCGGTGACGGCGGCCCAGCCGATCATCGGGGGGAAGGCGCCGGCGGCGCCGCCGATGACGATGTTCTGCGGCGTCGAGCGCTTCAGCCACATCGTGTAGACGACGGCATAGAAGAAGATGGTGAAGGCCAAGAGGCCGGCGGCCAGCCAGTTGACGGCAAGGCCGAGCACCAGCACCGAGAAGGCGGCGAGCGTCAGGCCGAAGGCCAGCGCCTCCTCGCCCGTGACCTTGCCGGCCGGGATCGGGCGGCGGGCGGTGCGCGACATGATCGCGTCGATGTCGGCGTCGTACCACATGTTCAGCGCGCCCGAGGCGCCGGCCCCGACGGCGATGCACAGGATCGCGACGGCGCCGAGCACGGGATGGATGCCGCCGGGGGCGATCAAGAGCCCGACCAGCGCGGTGAAGATGACGAGCGACATCACCCGCGGCTTCAGCAGCGCCAGGTAGTCGCCGACATCGCCCTGTCCGCCATGGGCGGCGGTCTCGAGCCTGCGGTCCTGGTAATCTGCGAGCGACATGTGTCTTCCCGGTTCTGTCTCGTGCGTCCCGCCCTCGCGGAGCGGTCTCTCAAGCGTCTGTTTGGCACGCCCGTTCGGCCTGTCTGCCTGGGCGTCTGTTGGGGCGGCCGCGCCGGGGTGCCGGCGCGGCCTGTCTTGCGTGAGCTGGCGCGATCAGCGGATGCGCGGCAGCGTCTCGAACTGGTGGTACGGCGGCGGCGAGGACAGGGTCCATTCCAGCGTCGTCGCGCCCTCGCCCCACGGGTTGTCGGCGGCCTGGCGCTTCTTGGCGAAGGCCTCGAAGATGCCGTAGAGGAACACCAGCACGGCGAAGGCCGAGATGTAGGAGCCGTAGGACGACACCGCGTTCCAGCCGGCCATCGCGTCCGGATAGTCGACATAGCGGCGCGGCATGCCGGCCATGCCCAGGAAGTGCTGCGGGAAGAACACGAGGTTCACGCCGACGAAGGTGATCCAGAAATGGGCCTTGCCGATGGTCTCGTTGTACATGTAGCCGAACATCTTGGGGAACCAGTAGTACCAGGCTCCGAAGATGCCGAACACGGCCCCCAGCGACAGCACGTAGTGGAAATGCGCGACCACGTAATAGGTGTCGTGCATCGCCCGGTCGAGACCGGCATTGGCGAGCTGCACGCCGGTCACGCCGCCGACGGTGAACAGGAAGATGAAGCCCACCGCCCACAGCATCGGCGTGCGGAAGGAGATCGAGCCCTGCCACATGGTGGCGATCCACGAGAAGATCTTCACGCCGGTCGGCACCGCGATGACCATGGTCGCCGCGACGAAATAGGCCTGCGTGTCGACGTCGAGGCCGACGGTGTACATGTGGTGCGCCCACACGATGAAGCCGACGACGCCGATCGCGACCATGGCATAGGCCATGCCGAGATAGCCGAAGATCGGCTTGCGGGCGAAGGTGGAGATGATGTGGCTGACGATGCCGAAGGCCGGCAGGATCAGGATGTACACCTCCGGATGACCGAAGAACCAGAACAGGTGCTGGAACAGGATCGGGTCACCGCCGCCGGCCGGGTCGAAGAAGGTCGTGCCGAAGTTGCGGTCCGTCAGCAGCATGGTGATGGCGCCGGCCAGGACCGGCAGCGACAGCACCAGCAGGAAGGCGGTCACCAGCACCGACCAGGCGAACAGCGGCATCTTGTGCAGCGTCATGCCCGGGGCGCGCATGTTGAAGATGGTGGTGATGAAGTTGATCGCGCCGAGGATCGACGAGGCGCCGGCCACGTGCAGCGCCAGGATCGCCAGGTCCATCGCCGGTCCGGGCTGGCCGGAGGTCGACAGCGGCGGATAGATCGTCCAGCCGCCGCCCACGCCATAGGCGCCCGGAGGACCTTCGACGAACAGCGACAGCAGCAGCAGCAGAAAGGCCGGCGGCAGCAGCCAGAACGAGATGTTGTTCATCCGCGGGAACGCCATGTCCGGCGCCCCGATCATGATCGGCACGAAATAGTTGGCAAAGCCGCCGATCAGCGCCGGCATCACCATGAAGAAGATCATGATCAGGCCATGCGCGGTGGTGAACACGTTGAACGTGTGCGGATCGGTGAAATACTGCATGCCCGGCTCTTGCAGCTCAAGGCGAATGCCGACGCTGAGCGCGCCGCCGATGATGCCCGCCATGATCGCGAAGATCAGATAGAGGACACCGATATCCTTGTGGTTGGTCGAATAGACCCAGCGCGTCCATCCCGTAGGACGGTCCTGATCGCCGTGGGCATGCGCCGCAGTGGCCATCTTCCAGCTCCCTCGTTAGAGAATTTTACCTCGGCCCGGGCGACCGGGGACAAGCCCGGCGCGATCCCGATCCGATCCGAATCCGGCGGCGTGCGGGGAGAAGCCCTCGCACGCCTTGCATGATCAGCGCGCGGCGACGGCCAGCGAACCGGAGACCGGAGCGGCGGCGGTGCCGGCCGGCTTTTCCAGCGTCGCCATCAACTGGCGGGTCGCCTCCTCGACGTTCTCCTTGGCGGCTTCCGCCCAGGCCTCGTACTGCGCCTCCTCGACCACCCGGATGGCGATCGGCATGAAGGCGTGGTCCTTGCCGCAAAGCTCAGAGCACTGGCCGTAGAAGATGCCGGTCTGCTTGGCGTTGAACCAGGTCTCGTTCAGGCGGCCGGGGATCGCGTCCATCTTCACGCCGAAGGCCGGCATGGCGAAGGAATGCATCACGTCGGCGGCGGTGATCTGCAGGCGGACGGTCTTGCCGACCGGCACGATCACCTCGTTGTCGACGGCGAGCAGGCGCGGATACTCCTCGATCGGCCGGCCGAACTCGGCGGCACGCTCGGCGCGCTCGGCGTCCTCGCGCAGCATGATCGATTCGAAGACGACGTTCTCCATGCCCTCGTCGGTGTATTCGTAGCCCCAGTACCACTGGTAGCCGGTCACCTTGATGGTCATGTCGTATTCGGGAATCTCGATCTGCTTGTAGAGCAGGCGGAACGAGGGAATGGCGATCATCACCAGCACCAGGATCGGGACCAGCGTCCACACCACCTCGATCAGGGTGTTGTGGGAGGTCCGCGACGGCGTCGGGTTGGCCTTGGAGTTGAAGCGCAGGATGCACCACACCAAGAGGGCCAGCACGAAGAGGGTGATGATCGTGATGATCACCAGCGTGAAATCGCTGAACCAGGTGATGTCTTCCATCACTTCCGTGGCGGCGGGCTGGAAGCCCATCTGCCAGGGTGTCGGCTGGGCGGCCGACGCCGCACCGGCAAAGGCGAGCGGGGCGAGCGCCGCCGCCGCAATCTTCGTCAGACGCTTGACCAGTCCTGTCACGTCCGTGCTCCCTTCCTGATCCCGCCGGCCGACTTCGCCTTAGCGGAATCCATGTCCTGTCTCAAACGACGCCGCGCCGTGCCCCGGCGCCCCGTCCTGTCGGTCCCGTCATTCCGGTCCCGCCGATCCGGTCCCGGCAGGCCTGCCTCGCGGGCCGGCCTGCTGATCCGTTTCCGGGTCCATCCTCTTTCCGGGGCATCCTCTCCGGCGCCTGCCGCCGCTAGCCTATCGCATGTCGGCGTGGCCGGAAGGGGCGTCAAAACGCCGCAAGGGCGAATTGACCCCGGTTTGATCGATGTCAAAGTCGGCCTGAAAAACCATAAGCTGGCGCGTTGCGCAATCCAGTAGTTTCGTGAATGCCCAAATTCCGGCCAATTCCTCGCCACCCTTCCGGCGGTGCCGTTCGGGCCGCTTCGACTGACGACTTTCGCGAAAGCGGGGACGGCCGGGCGGTTTCGCCTTGAAATCGACCTTTCCAGGGCCGACAAAGCGGTTCGTGCGCTGTTTTGCGCGAATCAGGCGAGGATCGCCGAGCCCTGATCGTGGCCGCTGCCAGCGTCCCGCGGGACAGGCGCCGCCCGGATCACGCGAAGACCGGGAACCGAAAGATCGGGAAACCGAACAACCGGGAAACCGGCCAGGGAATTGTACCGCTGCGAACCTACGGAGTCTCGCCCGTGCCTGTCTTGTCCAAGCCGATCACGTTCCGCCTCGCGGCCGTTCTCGCCCTTGTGGCCACCGTTCTGGCCAATGTCGTGGCCGCCCCGCTCGCCCATGCCCAGGGCGCGGTCCGCTCCGTGCATGGCGACTGGCAGATGCGCTGCGACACGCCGGCCGGCGCGCAGGAAGAGCAATGCGCGCTGATCCAGAACGTCACCGCCGACGACCGCGAGAATGTCGGCCTCTCCGTCATCGTGCTGAAGACCGCCGACAAGCAGTCGCGCCTTTTGCGGGTGCTGGCGCCGCTCGGCGTGCTGCTACCGATGGGCCTCGGCCTGCGCGTCGACGATGCCGATGTCGGGCGCGCCGGCTTCGTGCGCTGCCTGCCGAACGGCTGCATCGTCGAGGTGGTGATGCAGGACGACCTGATCGAGAAGATGCAGACCGGCAGTGCCGCCACTTTCGTCATCTTCCAGACGCCGGAGGAAGGCATCGGCATCCCGATCTCGCTGACCGGCTTCTCGGAAGGCTTCGCCGCCCTGCCGTGAGCGGGCGCGCGCTCCGCCAGAGCTGACATCGGCCGTATACATATCGGCCAACAGACATCGAAAAGCGGCCGCCGGCGTCCCGGTCGGCCGCTCTTTCGGTCCGGCGCGCGCTCAGCGCGTCGTGATCGTCCGCGTCGTCGCCACCTGGCGCAGGGTCGCGCTGCGCATCGCCTGCAGGGTCGCGCCCGGAATCTGGCTCATCGAGGCGCGATGCTGCTTGTCGCAGGCATTCATGCCGGAATTGGCGCAGGCATGGGCGGCGTCGGTGTTCTTCTTCTTGTTGCAGGCCGAGATCACGTGATTGTAGCAATCGCCGAGCGACTTTCCGGCATTGCCGGCCATCGCCTGCGTCGAAACCATGGGCGTGGCAATACCCATCGCCAGCGCGAGCGTCATCGCCATGGTCATTTTCTTCATGTTATTTCCTTTCTATCTCTTTCCATTTTCCGGCAGAGGTTTTCATCTGCCTGCATGGAAACAGATAGGCCCTGTTCCGGCGCGCGCACGTGCTGAACATCACAGGAAGGGCGCTTGCGGCGACCGGCGTGACCGGCGTGACCGGCGGCCGGCGCGCTGCCACACGCCGCCGGGACTGTGCAAGCGCCGCCCGAACCCCTAGTTTCTCCTCACACACCCTCTTTCGCGGGATACGACCGATGAGCGATGCGACGACCGACCTGATTGCCGGTGCCGGCCTGAGCGAGGAGCAGGCGCGCAGCGTGCTCGCCCGCGCTCTCAAGGGCGCCGACGACGGCGAGCTCTTTCTCGAATACCGGCAGTCGGAGAGCCTCGTCTTCGACAACGGCCGGCTGAAGGGCGCCAATTACGACACCAGCCGCGGCTTCGGCCTGCGCGCCGTGGCCGGCGAGGCGGCCGGCTACGCTCATTCCGGCGAGATCTCCGTTGCCGCGCTCGAGCGCGCCGCCGATGCGGTCTCGGCCGTCGCCTCCGGCCATTCGGGCACCTATGCGGAGGCCCCGCCCCGCACCAACGCCAAGCTCTACGGCGACGGCAACCCGATCGCCTCGCCGGTCTTCGCCGACAAGGTCGCGCTGCTGCAGCGGATCGATGCCTTTGCCCGGGCCCGCGATCCCAGGGTGCGGCAGGTCAGCGTCTCGCTCGCCAGTTCCTGGCAGGTGGTGGAGATCCTGCGCGCCGACGGGCATAGGGTGCGCGACGTGCGCCCCCTGGTGCGCTTCGGCGTCTCGGTGGTCGCCGGCGACGGCAGCCGGCAGGAAAGCGGCTCGCACGGCTTCGGCGGGCGCGACATGGTCGAGGCCTTCCTGACCGAGGAGAGCTGGAAGCATGCCGTCGACGAGGCGCTGCGCCAGGCGCTGGTCAATCTCGAAGCCGTGCCCGCTCCGGCCGGCAGCTTCGACGTGGTGCTGGGCCCCGGCTGGCCCGGCATCCTGCTGCACGAGGCGGTCGGCCACGGGCTGGAGGGCGACTTCAACCGCAAGAAGACCTCCGCCTTTGCCGGGTTGATGGGCCAGCGCGTCGCCTCCAAGGGCGTCACCATCGTCGACGACGGCACCATCGGCGGGCGGCGCGGCTCGCTCACCGTCGATGACGAGGGCACGCCGAGCGGGCGCACCGTGCTGATCGAGGACGGCATTCTCACCGGCTATATGCAGGACCGGCAGAACGCCCGGCTGATGGGCGTCGCCCCGACCGGCAACGGCCGGCGCCAGTCCTTCGCCCATATTCCGATGCCGCGGATGACCAACACGGTGATGCTGGCCGGCGACCGCGACCCGGCCGAGATCCTGGAAGGCGTCAAGGACGGCATCTTTGCCGTCTCCTTCGGCGGCGGCCAGGTCGACATCACCAGCGGCAAGTTCGTCTTCTCCTGTACCGAGGCCTACCGCATCGAGAACGGGCGCATCGGCGCGCCGATCAAGGGCGCCATGCTGATCGGCAACGGGCCGGACGCGCTGACGCGGGTCGAGGCCATCGGCAACGACCTGGCGCTCGATCCCGGCATCGGCACCTGCGGCAAGCAGGGCCAGGGCGTGCCGGTCGGCGTCGGCCAGCCGACCCTGCGCATCAACAAGATGACCATCGGCGGCACCGCGGTCTGAGGCGGGGGCCTCAGTTGGCGGCGGGTGGGGCGCACCGCCGCTTCCTTGAAGCCCCTCGCCCCGCCCTCTCCGGCGTCTTCCCGGACGGCGCACGAGCGCCGAGCCGGGATCGGCGAGCCACGACGGTCGTGGTGTCTTTCGGGAGCGCTGCCGACAGGCTCTCGGCTCTCCGATCCCGCATCTCCGCTTCGCTGCGTGCGGGATGACGACAGGAGGGGCTTGCGTGCAGCATGACGACAGAGAGGATGCAAGGCGCTGCCTCCCTCTCGGACGTCATCCCGGTCCAGCGCAGCGCAGAACCGGGAACCATTGGCAACCCCGGCCGGCATGTGACGGAAGACCCTCTCGCAGCCACCCCAGCCCCGCTCCTCCCCCTCCGGCGTCTTCCCGGACGGCGCACGAGCGCCGACCCGGGATCGGCGAGCCACGACGGTCGTGGCATTTTTTTAAGAGCGCACCTCATACGCCCCCCCGGCTCTCCGATCCCGCATCTCCGCTTCGCTGCGTGCGGGATGACGCAGGAGGGGCTTGCGTGCAGCATGACGACAGAGAGGATGCAAGGCGCTGCCTCCCTCTCGGACGTCATCCCGGTCGCAGGCGCAGCCGCAGAACCGGGAACCATTGGCAACCCCGGCCGGCATGTGACGGAAGACCCTCTCGCAGCCACCCCAGCCCCGCTCCTCCCCCTCCGGCGTCTTCCCGGACGGCGCACGAGCGCCGACCCGGGATCGGCGAGCCACGACGGTCGTGGCATTTTTTTAAGAGCGCACCTCATACGCCCCCGGCTCTCCGATCCCGCATCTCCGCTGCGCTGCGTGCGGGATGACGCAGGAGGGGCTTGCGTGCAGCATGACGACAGAGAGGATGCAAGGCGCTGCCTCCCTCTCGGACGTCATCCCGGTCCAGCGCAGCGCAGAACCGGGATCCATTGGCAACCCCGGCCGGCGTGAGGCGGGACGCGCGCGCCGCCGCCCCGCCCTCGCTCCACCCTCTCGGGCGTCATCCCGGGCAAGCGAAGCGCGACCCGGGACCGGCGAGCCACGACGGCCGTGGCATTTTTCCGGAGCGCACCTCATACGCCCCCGGCTCTCCGATCCCGCATCTCCGCTTCGCTGCGTGCGGGATGACGAAGGAGGGGCTTGCGTGCGGGATGACGTCAGGAGGGGGTCCGGTGTCCTCGCCACCTCGTCAAAAGAACGCGATCACGCCTCCTCCAAAAAGAACGGCAGCAGCGCGGCGAGCGTTGCCGCCGGGGCCTCCTCAGGCAGGAAATGGCCGGCATCGACGCCGTGCCCGCGCACGTCGTTCGCCCAGCGCGACCAGGTCTCGACCGGGGTCGCGGTCTTTTGTGCGAGACCCCCGTTGCCATAGAGCGTCAGCAGCGGGCAGGCGATCTTGCGGCCCGCCTCGCGGTCGGCACTGTCGAGCGCCATGTCGATGGTCGCGCCGGCCCGGTAGTCTTCGCAGGCCGCGTGCTGGCGGGCCGGCTGGGCGAAGGAGGCCCGGTAGTCGGCAAGCGCCCTGGGATCGAAGGCGGTCAGGTCCTTGCGCGCCGTCCAGCTCGCCAGCGTGTGGTCGAGATAGAAGTCGGGGGCACCACTGATCAGCCGTTCGGGCAGCGGCTTCGGCTGGGCGAGGAACAGCCAGTGATAGATGGCCATGCCGTAGCGCCAGTCCATGTTCTGCCAGTAGTCGTAGGTCGGCAGGATGTCGAGCACGGCGAGCCGCCGCACCTTGTCGGGGTGATCGAGCGCCATCCGGTAGCCGACCCGCCCGCCCCGGTCGTGGCCGGCGACCATGAAGCTGTCGTGACCGAGCCCGGCCATGACCGCAACCATGTCGGCCGCCATCGCGCGTTTGGAGTAAAGGTGATGGTCCGCATCGCCCTCCGGCGCGCTGGAGCGGCCATAGCCGCGCAGATCCGCGACGACGACGGTGAAGTGGCGCGCAAGATCGCCGGCAACAGTGTGCCACATCGCATGGGTCTGGGGATAACCGTGCAGCAGCAGCAGCGGGGGGCCCTTGCCGCCACCGATGCGATAGAAGATGTCCACGCCCTCGCCGCGGGATATCCCCGCCGCGAAGCCTGGAAAGAGATCGTCGCCGCCCTGCATCGCAGCCTCCCGCGCCATCCGGTCGGCAGGCCCTCCTCGCGGAACCTGCTCGGGCGCGATTGAAGCGCCTGCGGCCGTCCGGCGCAATCGGCGATTTTGAGAGGCGATTCTCAAAATTTGCGGATTTCGAGACGGAATTTCGCAAAATCCGTCTCGAAATTCTGCCACCGCCGAAAAACCGCCCTCAGGCCGTGCCGTCCTCGCGCGCGACCGCCCGCCAGCCGATGTCGCGGCGGCAAAAACCTTCAGGCCAATCAATGCGTTCGATGGCGGCATAGGCGCGCTCGCGGGCTTCCGCGACGGTGCGGCCGAGCGCCGTGACGTTGAGCACGCGCCCGCCATTGGCGAGCAGCCGGCCGTCGTCGTCGCGCCGCGTTCCGGCATGGAAGACCTTGAGCGCGGGGTCGCCTTCGAGACCCTCCAGACCGTGGATAACCGTGCCCTTGTCGTAGATGCCGGGGTAGCCGTTCGCGGCCAGCACCACGGTCAGCGCCACCTCGTCGCGCCAGCGCGCGCCGACCGTGTCGAGCGTCCCGTCGATGCAGGCGAGCATCAGGGTGACGATGTCGTCCTTGAGCCGCATCATCAGCACCTGGCACTCCGGATCGCCGAAGCGGACGTTGTATTCGATCAGCTTCGGGCCGTCCTTGGTGATCATCAACCCGGCATAGAGCACGCCGACGAAGGGCGTTCCCTCGCTTGCCAGCGTCGCCACGGTCGGCTCGACGATCTCGCGCATGGCGCGCGCAGTGAGTTCCTGCGTCATCACCGGCGCGGGGGAATAGGCGCCCATGCCGCCGGTGTTCGGGCCGGTATCGCCCTCGCCCACGCGCTTGTGGTCCTGGGCGCTGGCGAGCGGCAGCACGTTGCGGCCGTCGGACAGCACGAAGAGGCTCGCCTCCTCGCCTTCCAGGAATTCCTCGACCACGACCTCGGCGCCGGCAGCGCCGAATTCTCCGTCGAAACAGGCATCTATCGCGGCAAGCGCCTCGGCCTCGGTCATCGCCACGACGACGCCCTTGCCGGCGGCGAGCCCGTCCGCCTTGACGACGATGGGGGCGCCGACCCTGGCGACATAGGCCTTGGCAGCAGCAGCATCCGTGAAGCGGCCATAGGCGGCGGTGGGGATCGCCGCACGGGTACAAAGGTCCTTGGTGAAGCCCTTCGAGCCCTCCAGGCTCGCCGGTGCCTTGCGCGGGCCGAAGGTCTTGATGCCGGCGTCCATCAGCTCGTCGACAAGGCCGGCGACCAGCGGTCCCTCCGGCCCGACGACGACGAGGCCGATCTCCTGATCGCGGCAATAGGCGACGACGGCCGAAGGGTCGGAGGTGTCGAGCGCGACACAGGTCGCCTCCTCAGCGATGCCGGCATTGCCGGGGGCGACGTGGAGGCGGCCGGTCAGCGGCGAGTTGGCGATGGCCCAGGCCAGGGCGTGTTCGCGGCCGCCGGATCCGATCAGGAGGATATTCATCTGTCGCTCACCCCGTCGCGAGGATTCAAGGATTGCCGCCTCCTAGCCTGCGCTGGCACTGCAGACAAGCCCCGCTCTTTCAACGGCGCGGCAAAGGCGGTATCACGTCGCGCTGGATAGCCGACAGGTGAGGCGATGCAAAACGACACGATCGCGGGCCGGGTGGCGGATGCCGTACGGGGACATTGGGTCGACACGCGGGCGCCGGAATGGCTGCGGCCCTATGCGAGACTGGCGCGCTGGGAGCGGCCGATCGGCTGGTGGCTGCTGCTGTGGCCGTGCTGGTGGTCGGCCGCGCTTGCGGGGATAGCCGGCGGCCGGGCCTTTCCCGACCCCTGGCATCTGGCGCTGTTCCTGATCGGCGCCATCGCCATGCGCGGCGCCGGCTGCACCTATAACGACCTGGTCGACCAGGACATCGACGACAAGGTCGCGCGGACCCGCTCGCGGCCCCTCCCCTCCGGCCAGGTGACGCGGATGCAGGCCAAGACCTTCCTGCTGCTGCAGGCGCTGGTCGGGCTTGCCGTGCTGGTGCAGTTCAATGGCTTCGCCATCCTGCTCGGCATCGCCTCGCTGGCGGTGGTCGCCGTCTATCCGTTCATGAAACGGGTGACCAACTGGCCGCAGCTCTTTCTCGGCCTTGCCTTTTCCTGGGGCGCGCTGATGGGCTGGGCGGCGGCGTTCGGCCGTCTCGACTGGCCGGCGGTGGCGCTCTATTGCGGCGGCATCCTGTGGACGATCGGCTACGATACGATCTACGCGCATCAGGACAAGGAGGACGACGCGCTGGTCGGCGTGCGCTCGACCGCGCGCCTGTTCGGGGCGTGGACAAAGCCGGCGCTCGCCGCCCTTTACGGCGGGGCGACGGTGCTGTTCGCGCTGGCGCTGGCCGGGGTGGATGCGGGGCCGGCCGCGTTCCTCGGCCTTGCCATCGGCCTTGCCCATCTGGTCTGGCAGATCGTCCGACTCGACATCGACGACCCGGACCAGTGCCTGAAGCTGTTCCGCTCCAACACGAGCTATGGCTGGATCCTGTTCGCCGGCCTGGTGCTGGACGCGATGGTCCAGGCACTTCTTTAAAAGCGGATTGTTTTCAGTCAGTTGCGGGCGATCATCTCGCGCTCGCCGCGATGGACGGCGGGGGTCTGCGAGCGGCTGCCCGGCTTGCGGCGCAGCAGGAAGCGCGGCCGGCGCGCAGTCAGCGCGGCGACGCGGCGGCGGGCCGGCGCCATCGGCGAGCGCCCCGAATGGCCGGGACCGTCGATGCGGCTGACGCTGCCGTCCGGCTCGACCAGGAGCAGCGGCAGGCCGAGGGCCTCGCCCCAGGCGCACCAGTCTTCGGCAAGCCCTTCGAGACGGTCGTCGCTGGCCAGTTCGATGGACATGGCCGGATCGCGGTGCATCAGGCCGATGCGGGCCTTCAGCGTGCCCGGCGCCTCGCCGGGCGTGACCTCGGCGAAGACGCCGAGGAAGACGGCGACCGGCTGGGCAAGGGTCAGCGGCAGGCCGGCGAGCCGGCGTTTGACGATGACCTGCTGGCGGTCGATATAGACGTCGAGTTGCGTCGGCTCGCAGGCCGTGCCGCGCGCCGCGAAGCGATGCGGCATCTGCGAGGGATCGAGCCGCGCGGTGCGGCCCGATCCCGTTGCAGTGGCGTCCTGATGTGCTGTTTGACGGCTCAATTCGCTCTCCATCGGGCCACTGTTTTTGTCTGGCCTCTGATGGGTTCACACTAGCAGGCAGGCGTCCCAAACCGCTTAACAAGCACGGTTAACGATTTTCCGTTGCAACCAGGGTTAGGGATTGGTCACCGAATACGGCAAACAAAACCTGAACCGCCTCCGCGACCGGCTTGCCGAAGCGCGGCCCCGGCACTACGGTCGCCACCGACCGTTCAGCGGACCGCCTCCCCCGCAAGGATCACGAGATGCAGCACCCGATTGACCAGACCCGGCTGATGGACGAGGCCCGCACGCTTGTCGAGGCCGCCCTCAAGGCAGGCGCCGACGCGGCCGACGTCGTCGCCGCCACCGGCGTCTCGCTTTCCGTCGAGATGCGCGAGGGCAAGCTTGAGGAAAGCGAACGCTCGGAGGCCGACGACGTCACCTTGCGCGTGTTCTGCGGCCACCGGGTCGCCAGCGTCTCCTCCAACGATTTCCGCGAGGGCGCGACGCTTGCAGAACGCGCCGTCGCCATGGCCCGCGCCGCGCCGGAAGACCCGTTCGCGGGGCTTGTGCCGGCGGGCGAACTCGCCAGCGTGTTTCCCGATCTCGAACTGCTCGACGGGGTAGAGGTGGGCGCCGAGGCGCTTGCCGAGCGCGCCCGCGAGGCGGAGGCCGCGGCCCTTGGCGTCAAGGGCGTCAGCCGCTCGGGCGGGGCCAGCGCCTCCTTCCGCCTCAGCGGCATCGTGCTGGCGACCAGCGAAGGCTTCTGCGGGGGATATCTGGTCTCGCGCCACGGCGTCTCGGCGACGGCGGTCGCCGGCGAAGGCACGGGAATGGAGCGGGACTACGACTTCGACAGCCGAGGATTTCTGTCCGATCTTGCCGACCCGCGCGAGATCGGCCGGCGCGCCGGCGAGCGGGCGGTGGCACGGCTCAACCCGCGCAAGCTCTCGACCCGCACCGCCGACATCGTCTACGAGCCGCGCGCGGCGCGCTCGCTGCTCGGCCATTTCGCCGGCGCCATCAATGGCGCGGCGATTGCCCGGGGCACCAGCTTCCTGAAGGAGAAGATGGGCGAGCGGATCTTCGCTGCGGGGATTGCCATCACCGACGACCCGACCCGGCCGCGCGGCCCGGCGAGCCGCCCGTTCGACGGCGAGGGCCGGCCCGTCGCCCCGCTGGTGCTGGTGGAGGACGGCATCCTCAAGACCTGGCTGCTCGACACGCCGGCAGCGCGCGAACTCGGCCTTGCCCCCAACGGCCGGGCGGTACGCGGCGGGGCCGGCACCAGCCCGTCGACCACCAATGTCACCCTGTCACCCGGCGCCCGCTCGCAAGCCGAGATGCTGGCCGAGATCGGCACCGGCCTCCTGGTCACCGACCTCATCGGCCACGGCGTCAATGGCGTCACCGGGGATTACTCGCGCGGCGCCTCGGGCTTCTGGATCGAGGACGGCGCCATTGCCTATCCGGTCTCGGAGATCACCATCGCCGGCAATCTGATCCCGATGTTCGCCTCGCTGGAGGCGGGCAGCGACCTCGACACCCGCTCCGCCTACCAGGTGCCGAGCCTGCTGCTGAGGGGCCTCACCATTGCCGGCGCGTGACACGACCGCCAATCTCGACGACATGGAGCTGATCGCCCGCGCGGCCCGCGAGGGAGGCGAGATCGCCCTGTCCTATTTCCGCAAGGACCCGCGTCGCTGGACCAAGGAGAACGACTCTCCCGTCTCCGAGGCCGACCTTGCCGTCGACCGGCACCTTGCCCAGGCGTTGAAGGCGGCGCGTCCCGACTATGGCTGGCTGTCGGAAGAGACCGCGGACGACCGCTCGCGGCTGGCGGCCCGGCGCAGCTTCGTCGTCGACCCGATCGACGGGACGCGCGGTTTTCTCGCCGGTTCCGGCGAGTGGACCGTGGCGATCGCGGTGGTCGAGGACGGCAGGCCCGTCGCGGCGGCGCTCTACCGGCCGGTCGGCAACGATCTCTACACCGCGACCCTCGGCCAGGGAGCAAGGCTCAACGGGCGCGAGGTTGCCGTTTCCGGCCAGCCGGTGCTGTCGGGCGCCAGCGTTGCCGGTCCCAAGTCGATCACCGGCCAGGGGCCGATGATGCGCACCGGCATTTCCCATGCCGGCTACATTCCCTCGCTGGCCCTGCGCCTGGCGCTGGTCGCACAAGGCCTGATCGACGCCGCCGTGGTCCGGGAAAATGCCTGCGACTGGGATCTTGCGGCGGCCGACCTTTTGGTGCAGGAAGCGGGCGGCCGGCTTGAGGATCTCGAGGGGCGGCCGCTTGCCTACAACCGGGCGAGCGTCCGGCACCCGGCGCTGGTCGCAGGGCCGCCGGCCCTGGCCGTGCCGCTCCGGCCGATCCTCGCGCAGCTCTTGACGAACCCGTGATGCCGGCCGGACAGTCCGGCCAGATCCTTGCGAACCCCGTTCCCGGAGTGACGTTCATGACGACCACCGAACCCGGCAAGCAGCTTCTCCATCTCGTCTTCGGCGGCGAGCTCGAACGTGTCGACGGCCTGACCTTCCGCGATCTCGAGAAGCTCGACATCGTCGGCATCTACCCCAACTATGCCGCGGCCTATGTGGTGTGGAAGCAGAAGGCGCAGCAGTCGGTCGACAACGCCCACATGCGCTACTTCATCGTCCATATGCACCGCCTGCTCGACCCCGAGACCGAGGGCCAGTAAACCCTTGGTACGACGTCTTTCCCGGAGGCCGGCCGCACGGCCGGGCGGATCATGCTGAAGCGCGCCGGACGCAGCCCCCTGCTGCAGCGGCTGGTCGGCAACGCGCTGGCCGGCTACCTGCTCGCCGTGCGCAAGACCAGCTCCTTCCGCCTGGACCCGCCCGACCTCTACGAGCGGATCGAAGACGACCTGCCGGCCATCGTCGCCATGTGGCACGGCCAGCATTTCGCCGTGCCCTTCGCGCGCCCGCCGAGTTATGACGTCCGGGTGATGATCTCGCGCTCCGCCGACGGCGAGATCAACGCGATTGCCGCGCGCAAGCTCGGCCTTGGGCTCATCCGCGCGTCCGGTGCCCATCACGCCCACCAGGTGAGCAAGCGCGGGGGCCTGCGCGGTTTTATCGAGGCGATGCGCTGCCTGAAGGAAGGCGCCAGCGTGGCGATGACGGCGGATGTGCCGAAGGTGTCGCGCGTCGCCGGGCTCGGCATCGTCCAACTCGCCCGCCATTCCGGCCGGCCGATCCTCCCGATAGCGGTCGCCACCAGCCGCCATGTCGACCTGTCGAGCTGGGACCGGGCAACGATCAACCTGCCGTTCAGCCGGATGGTGGTGGCAGCCGGCGACATGATCCGCATCGCCCCGGATGCCGACGACGCCGCGCTGGAGGAGGCGCGCCAGGCGGTGGAGGCCTCGATGAACGAGACCACCGCCCGCGCCTACGCCCTGGCAAAGTCCAGATGACGACCGACGGCCCGGACAGGACCGCTGTGCCGGCCGGCCTCGCCCGCGCCGGAGTGCCGTCGCGACTGATCGGGGAGATCCTGCTCCTGCTCTATCGCGGCTTCGGCCATGCGGTGGCGCCGCTGCTGCCGCTGCTCTTCGCCCGCCGGGCGCGGCGCGGCAAGGAGGATGCCGGCCGGCGCGGCGAACGCTTCGGCCGCGCCTCGCGGCCGCGCCCCGACGGACCGCTGGTCTGGCTGCATGCGGCCAGCGTCGGCGAGATGAACGCCTCGCGCCCCCTGGTGCGCGCCCTGCGCCAGCGCGGGCTCGCCGTGCTGCTGACCACCGGCACCGTCACCTCCGCCCGGATCGCCGCCGCCGAGGTGGATCCCGGCGTCATCCACCAGTTCGTGCCCTATGACACGCCGCCGGGCATCGACCGCTTTCTCGACCACTGGCGGCCCGACCTTGCCATCACGGCGGAATCGGAAATCTGGCCGACGACCATCTCGTCGCTGGCCCGGCGCGGCATTCCGCTTGCCATTGCCAGCGCCACCATGTCGCCGCGCTCGGCCAAGGGCTGGCGGCGGATGCGGCCCTTCGCCCGCGCCATCTTCTCGCGCATTCCGCTCTGCCTCGCCCAGACGCCGGAGGACGGGGAGCGGCTCAGCGAGTTCGGCGCCCCCCGGGTGGAGGTCTGCGGCAACCTGAAGTTCGACGGCGGCGACCTGCCGGTCGACGCGCAGGCGCTGGACGCGCTGACGCAGGCGCTCGCCGGACGGCCCGTGTGGCTCGCAGCCAGCACCCATGAGGGCGAGGAAACGCTGGTCGCCGAGGTTCACGAGGCGCTGCGCGCCGAACTGCCGGGCCTGCTCACGGTCATCGTGCCGCGCCATCCGGAGCGGGGAGCCGCCATCGCAGACACCCTCGCGGCGCAGGGGCTGCGGCTCGCCCGGCGCTCGCAAGGTCTGCTGCCGGACCCGGACTGCGACATCTATCTCGGCGACACGATCGGCGAGATGGGCCTCTACTATCGCATCGCGCCGGTCGCCTTCATCGGCAAGTCGCTGGTGCCGGAGGGCGGGCAGAACCCGCTGGAGGCCGCCCGCCTCGGCGCGGCCATCGTCACCGGCCCGCATGTGTTCAACCTGCTCGACATCTACACTCCGCTGTTTACGGCGAAGGGGGCGGAGATCGTCCGGGATGCGCGCGAACTGGCCGACGCCGTGCGCGCCCTGCTGGGCGACAGGCGGCTTGCCAGCGAACGGGCGGCCATCGCCGCCAATGTCGGCCGGGCCGGAAGCGGCGCGCTCGACGCAAGCCTTGCCGCGCTTCGCCCCCTGCTGCCACCGGCACGGGATCCGGCGCCGTGAGCGGCGGACTTGAAGCCCCGTCCTTCTGGTGGCGGCCGCCCGGCCCTGCCGCCGTCGCGCTCGCCCCGTTCGGCTGGATCTATGGCGCGATCACAGCAATCCGCATGGGGCGCAAGCCTGCCTACACCGCCGCCGTGCCGGTGATCTGCGTCGGCAACTTCACCGTCGGCGGCACCGGCAAGACGCCCTTTGCCCTGGCGCTTGCCGAGATGCTCAAGGCGCGCGGCGAGCGCCCGGTCTTCCTCACCCGTGGCTATGGCGGGCGGCTCTCCGGCGGGCCGCCGGTGCAGCTCGACCCAGTGCGCCACGGCCCCGCGGAAGCCGGCGACGAGCCCTTGCTGCTTGCTGCCAGCGGCCCGGTGGTGATCTCCGCCGACCGGCCGGCCGGCGCAAGGCTCGCGGAAGGGCTCGGCAGCGTCATCCTGATGGATGACGGGCTGCAGAACCCGGCACTGGCCAAGACCGTGTCGCTGGCGCTGGTCGACGCCACCGCCGGCACCGGCAACGGCTTCTGCCTGCCGGCCGGCCCCTTGCGCGCGCCGGTGGAGCGGCAGCTTGCCCATGTCGATGCGCTGGTGGTGATCGGCGACGGCGAGGCGGCAAAACCGGTCGAGGCCGCCGCCCGGCGTCGCGGCCTGCCGGTCTTTCGCGCAAGTCTGGCTGCGCTTGAGGAGGATTGGCTGGCGGGGACCCGGGTGCTCGCCTTTGCCGGGATCGGCCGGCCGGAGCGGTTCGTGGACAGCCTGCGCGGTGCCGGGGCCGAGATTGTCGAGACGCGGTTCTTCGGCGATCATCACGCCTTCACCGACAGCGAGGCGCAGGACCTGCTCGACCGCGCCGCGCGGTCAGGACTGACCCTCGCCACCACGGCAAAGGACCAGGTGCGGTTCGGCACGGGCGAAGGCGACACCGCGCTTGCCCGGCTGGCAAGGCAAGCGCAGGTGCTCAAGGTCGAGATGCGGCCCGAAGATCCCGAAGCCCTTGCCGCGTTTCTTGGCGCCCGCCTTGATCAGGGCGTGTTGCCGCATTCCTGATAGCGGGACAGGGCAGCCTGCGCATCGGCATAGGCCTCCTGGCGCGACACGCTCCAGTACTTCAGCTCATCGAGCGGGAGCGTCTGGCCGGTGACGGCGCAGCGCACGAAGGTGCCCGGCGACAGGATCTGGAAATCGGCGTCCAGATAGCGGATGCGCGCCTCGCCCGGCACGCGCGGGGTCTCGTATCGGTTCATGCGTGTGGTGCCTTTCGCGGCCCGTCGCGGCCGCCTTTGGGTCCTGAATACAGGCCTGCCGGCTCCTTGGCCACCCCTTGCCGTGCCGCCGCGTCTCATGCCGCCCTACCTCTTGGAAGACCCCTTGCCGCCGCCCTCGCGGATCGGCGACAGGTGTCATCCGCAAGTTGCCCGATTCCTCCGTTAAGCGAAACCGAACGGATGCGGTCGGCAGCCTGTGCGCCTTCGCCGGCTTGACCCGCGCCGGCGGGCGCGAAACCATCGGGACGGGGAATGCCCCACACAGGAGACGTCATGACCACGGTACGGATCGGACTGGCACTCGGCGGCGGCGGGGCGCGCGGCATGGCTCATGTCCCGGTGATGGAGGCCTTCGACGACCTCGGCATCCGCCCGGCGGCGATCGCCGGCACCTCCATCGGCGCGATCTTCGGAGCGGCCTTCGCCACCGGCCTCGACGGCGCGGCGCTGCGCGAGATCTCGCAGGCGACCTTCGCCGACCGCAATGCCGTACTCGCCCGGCTGTGGAAGCTGCGCCCGCGCCGGCTCGGCGACCTGTTCGGCAATCCCGGCATCATGCAGTTCAACGCGCTCAAGGTGCTGGAACAGTTTGTCGGCCAGCACATTCCGGCAAGCTTCGAAGAGTTGCAGACACCGCTCACCCTGATCGCCACCGACTTCTACCTGTGCCGGGAGGTGCGGCTGCAGCAGGGCTCGCTGCACCATGCCGTTGCCGCCTCCATTGCCATCCCGGCGCTGTTCAAGCCGGTCACGGTCGAAGGGCGCATCATGGTCGACGGCGGTCTCGTCAACCCCCTGCCCTTCGATGCGCTGCCGCCCGACATGGACATCGTCGTCGCCAGCGACGTGGTCGGCTCGCCGATCCCGCGCAAGGGCCGCAACCTGCCGGGGGCGGGCGATGCGGTGTTCGGCGCGACGCAGATCCTGATGCAGTCGATCGTTCAGGAAAAGCTGAAGAACCGCCAGCCGGACGTGCTGGTGAAGCCGGACATTTCCGGCTTCCGCGTGCTCGACTTCATGAAGACCGGCACCATCCTGGAGGCGGCCGAGCCGATGCGGGAAACGGTCAAGCGGCAGGTCGCCGCCGCCATCGAGGCCTTCGAGGCCGGGCGCGCGATACCTTGAAGCGAGCGGCCAGGGCGCTATCCTAACCTTGCGGCACGCCAGCAGGGAGCCTTGCGATGGACCTGACGACCTTCTCCGCCCCCCTCCGCCCGCTGCGGACGATGGCGCGATCTGCGCTTGCCGGGCTTGCCGGGCTTGTCGGCACCTTCGCCCTTGCCGGCGGACAGGCCGCCGCCTCCTGCCAGTTGCTCGCCGACGGCTGGATCACCGCTCCCCCACCTCTGGTGCGGCAGGCGGCACTGGCGATGGACCAGGTCGGCATCACCTTTGTCGGACACGCCACGTTCGAGATCGAGACGCCGAAGGGCGTGCGCATCGCCACCGACTACAACAACGTGCACCGGCCCGCGCGGCTGCCGCGCGTCGTCACCATGAACGGTGCCCATTCCACCCATTTCACCCTCAATCCGGATCCGGCGATCGAGCATGTGCTGCTCGGCTGGAACCCGGACGGTGGGCCGATGGACCACGACCTCACCGTCGAGGACGTGCGCATCCGCAACCTGCAGACCAATATCCGCGGCTGGGACGGCCAGACGCGCCTGCTCGGCAACTCGATCTTCGTCTTCGAGGTGGCGGACCTGTGCATCGCCCATCTCGGCCATCTGCACCACCGGCTGACACCCGAGGACCTTGCCCGGCTCGGCACGATCGACATCGTCTTCGCCCCGGTCGACAACGCCTCGACGCTCAGGCTCGACAGCCTGGTGGAGGTGATCGGCGCCGTTTCGCCGCGCATCGTCATCCCGATGCATGCCTATACCTACGGCTCGCAGGAAACCTTCGTCGCCCGCATGGCGAGCGAAGGCTTCCGCGTCGAGATGTCTGAGAGCCCGCTCTATGTGGCCAGCCGCGCGGCGCTCCCAGCGGAGCAGACCGTTCTGGTATTGCCGGAGCGCTGAGGGAGCGCCGCCTCACCCGTGCAGAGCGATGCTGTCTTCCGGCGCCTCGTCACGCGCGCTCATGCCGTAGTCGCGGATGACGGCGGCCACGCGCAGGCGATAATCGGCGAAATGGGTCTTGCGGCCGGCCGCCTGCGCCATGCGGTGGCGCGCCTCGTGCCGCCACTTCGACAGGGCCTCCTCATCGCGCCAAAACGAGAGGGAGAGCAGCTTTCCCGGCTCGGTCAGGCTCTCGAACCGTTCCACCGAAATGAACCCGTCCTGCTCGGCGAGCAGCGGCTTCAACCCCGCCGCGATGTCGAGATAGGCGCCCGTGTGGCCCTCCTTCGGCCAAAGCTCGAAGATCACCGCAATCATGTTCTCTCCCTCCGTGTTTGGTGACGCTGTCCGGCGACGCGGCCCCTCGTGCCTGCCGCCCGCCGGTGTCTTTCAGTCGCGCCGTGCCTTGAAAAAGCTGCGCAAAAGCTCCGCCGCGTCGCGCTCGGCAAGCCCGGAATAGACCTCCGGCGCATGGTGGCAGGTGGCCTGGGAATAGAAGCGCACGCCGTTCTCAACCGCGCCGCCCTTGGGGTCCTGTGCGCCGAAATAGAGCCG
The DNA here is from genome assembly GCF_900185725.1 of Stappia sp. TSB10P1A. Classification (GTDB taxonomy): domain Bacteria; phylum Pseudomonadota; class Alphaproteobacteria; order Rhizobiales; family Stappiaceae; genus Stappia. The sequence continues at coordinate 222,724 of NZ_FYAU01000016.1, forward strand.
GCGGATGCGGGCGAAGGAAATCGCCGCCGCGCACATCGGGCAGGGTTCGAGCGTGACGTAGAGATCGCAGTCGGGCAGCCGCTGGCTGCCGAGCGCGGCGGCGGCACGCCGCATCACCAGGATTTCCGCATGGGCGGTGGGGTCGCTCAGCTCCAGCGTGCGGTTGCCGTCGGCGGCCAGAACCTCGCCGCCGCGCACCAGCACGGCGCCGACCGGCACCTCGCCCCGCGCCGCCGCCGCCCGTGCCTCGGCCAGCGCCAGATCCATGAAGCTGCCGCCCGCGGCAGGCCTGTCGTTCCCTGTCATGGCCGCGACCCTACAGCCCCGGAGCGCCGTTTGGAATCGCCAACTCGGCCCTCCTCCCGCCCCTTGCGCAAAACGCGGGGGCAGGCGCTGAAAAAGCGCGCTTCCCGCAGCCCTGCCGCTCTGGTATGACGCGGCACCATGACCGAAGACAATCGACCCTCGCGGCCCCCGCGCCGCGCCCCCGCGCCGGGGAAATCCGGCAGCGGACGCCCCGGCAACGGCAAGCCCCGCGCAGCGCGCGGCACTGACGGCGCACATCGTTCAACGGACGGTGCCGAGGCACGCGCTCCGCGCAAGAGCTTCGGCGCAAAGCCCGCCGGCGACCGGCCGGGTGCGGACAAGCGGAGCGGTGGCAAGCCCTTCTCCGACAAGAAGAGCTCTGGCGGCAAGAAGAGCTTCGGTAGCAAGAAGAGCTTCGCTGATCGCAAGGGCGCGCCGAAGCGCGACAAGACCCCGCCGCCGGGCGCAGCGCCGCTGGCCGCGCGCACCGAGGATGCCGAGCGCGTCGCCAAGGTGATCGCCCGTGCCGGCCTGTGCTCGCGCCGCACGGCGGAGAGCTGGGTGGTCGCCGGGCGCGTTGCCGTCAACGGCACGGTGCTGACCTCGCCGGCCGTCACCGTGACCGACGCCGATCGCATCACCGTGGACGGCGAGCCGCTGCCGGAGCGCGAGCGCACCCGCCTCTGGCTCTACCACAAGCCGCGCGGCCTGGTGACGACCAATTCCGATCCGGAAGGCCGGCCGACCGTGTTCGAGCGGCTGCCCAAGACCCTGCCGCGGGTGCTGACCGTCGGGCGTCTCGACATCAACACCGAAGGCCTGCTGCTGCTGACCAATGACGGCGGCCTGTCGCGGGTGCTGGAACTGCCGGCCACCGGCTGGCTGCGCCGCTACCGCGTGCGCGCCTATGGCCAGATCACCCAGGACCGGCTCGACAAGCTGGCCGACGGCATCGAGATCGACGGCGTGCTCTATGGCGCCATCGAGGCGCAGATCGACAAGGAGCAGGGCGATAACGTCTGGATGACGATCGCCCTGCGCGAGGGCAAGAACCGCGAAATCAAGAAGGTGCTGGAGCATCTCGGCCTTGCCGTGAACCGGCTGATCCGCATCTCCTTCGGCCCGTTCCAGCTTGCCGAACTGCCCGAGGGCGAGGTGCGCGAAATCCGTGGGCGGGTGCTGCGCGACCAGCTCGGCGAACGGCTGGCCGCCGAGGCCAATACCGACTTCGAGGCCCCGCTGCTGACGCCGGGCGGCGAGGCCGACGGCGACGATGCCAAGCCGGCCCGCAAGTCCGCTCCCGGTGCCGGCCCGCAGCGCGGCAAGCCCGCGGCCGGCAAGCCCATCTCTGGCAAGCCCGGAGCCGCTAGAGCCGAGGACCGTTACCTCAGTGCCCGCGAGGGCCGCGAGGCGCGCGAGAAGCCGTCGCGCAGCCGGCGCAAGGACGAGAGCCGGGCAAAGCCGTCGCGGGACGAGGCAGAATCTTCGGCCTATATCTCGCCGCGCTCGCGCTTCCGCTTCACGCCGGAGACGATGCCCCGCGCGCCCAAGGGCGACAGCCAGGCGAGCGGCGCCCGCCGGCGGATCTGGGACGAGGACGGCTCGCTGGTGGTCGACACCGCCCCCGTGTCCGACGACGCGCCGCGCGGCGCGGGCCGCGGCAAGCCGGGCGGCGGAAAGGCATTTGGCGGCAAGGCTGGCGGCGGAAAGTCCTTCGGAGACAGGAAGCCCTTCGGGGACAGGGCCGAGCGCAAGCCCTTCGCGGCCCGTTCAGGCGACGACCGCCCGCGCCGTTCCGGCCCGCGCGAGGACAGGTCGCGCGAGGACAGGCCGAGGGACGATCGGCCCCGCGAGGATCGCCCAAGGGGCGAGCGACCCTTCGGCGACAGGCCTAGAACTGACAGGCCCATAACTGACAGACCCGGAACTGACAGGCCGCGCGACGACCGCCCGAGAGGCGACCGTCCCTTCGGCGGCAAGCCCGGCGGAGACCGGTCGCGCGAAGACCGGCCACGGGGAGACCGTCCCGGGGGCGGCCGTCCGGCAGGTGGGCGTCCCGGCGGAGGCCGCCCGGGCAGCAGCCGTCCGGCGGGCAAAGGCCCCGGCGGCAAGGGTCCTGGAGGCAGGGGGCCCGGCGGGAAGGGTCCTGGTGGGGGCAAGCGCCCGTGAGGATTGTCGCCGGACGCTTCCGGGGCTCGCCGATCGAGGCGCCGCGCGGTGACGCGACGCGCCCGACCAGCGACCGGCTGCGCGAGACCCTGTTCAACGTGCTGGCCCATGGCCATGGCGAGGCGCTGCAGGAGACGCGCGTGCTGGACCTGTTCGCCGGCAGCGGCGCGCTGGGGCTGGAGGCGCTGAGCCGCGGCGCCCGCCACTGCCTCTTCGTCGAGGAGGCGAGTGCCGCGCGTGCAGCGATCCGCGCCAATGTCGAGGCGCTCGGCCTGACCGGGGCGACCAAGATCTTCCGCCGCGACGCAACGCGCATCGGCCCGGTCGGCACCATCGCGCCCTTCGACCTCGTCTTCGCCGACCCGCCCTATCGCAAGGGGCTGGGCGAGCAGGCGCTCGCCGCCTGCCTTGCCGGCGGCTGGCTGGCGCCGGGCGCGCTGGTGGTGTTGGAAGAAGACGCCAAGACTGAGATCACCCCCATCGACGGGCTGGAAGAGCTGGACCGCCGCACCGTCGGCGACAGCCAGTTCGTCCTCTTCCGCCGGGTGTAGCGCCGTCAAGACCCGGGTTGGGACGGCTCCTTGCGGCGCGGGCGGGTGCGGCGCAGTGCCGCCGTCAGGCCCTTCGGCGCCTTTTCCTCCAGTCGGATGAAGGCCTCATCGAGCCGCAGCAGCCGGCGACGGCGGGTGCGCAGCCAGCGCGTCGCCTGGCGGCTGCTGCCAAGGATCAGGATCGGCCCGCCGGCGATGAGCGGCACGCCGGTGGGGATTGGTGTCCAGACGGTCGCAAGACCGAGCAGGATCATCACCACGGCCGCCGCCCAGACGAACAGTTTCATGCGCGATCGGCTCCAGGACGGATGGAGCCCGCACGGGCGCTCCCTTGCACGCAAATGGCACGGGCGCATGACGGGCGTATGACGGGCGCATTACAGGCGCGCGAGCGGCTGAGAAAACGCCGCGCCGCGCCCTCTTCCCTGCGCTATTTGCGGCCGAACAGCCGCTCGATGTCGGAGAGCTTCAGCGAGATCCAGGTCGGGCGACCATGGTTGCACTGGCCGGAATTGGGCGTTGCCTCCATCTCGCGCAGCAGGGCGTCCATTTCCTCCGGCCGCAGGCGGCGCCCGGCGCGCACCGACCCGTGACAGGCCATGGTCGCAGCGACATGGTCGAGCCGCTCGCGCAGGCGGGTGGAACTGTCCCATTCGGCGAGATCGTCGGCAAGATCGGTCACCAGGCCGCGAATGTCGATCTGGCCGAGCAGCGCCGGCGTCTCGCGCACCGCCACCGCGCCGGGGCCGAACGGCTCCAGCACCAGACCGACGGCCTCCAACTCCTCGGCGCGCTCGGCGAGACGCGCCACATCTTCCTGTGGCAGTTCGACGATCTCGGGGATCAGGAGGCCCTGGCGGGCGACGCCGCGCTCGGCGAGCGCCGCCTTCAGCCGCTCGTAGACCAGCCGTTCATGCGCGGCGTGCTGGTCGACAATGACGAGGCCGTCCTCGGTCTGGGAGATGATGTAGGTGGCATGCACCTGCGCGCGCGCCGCGCCGAGCGGGCGCGTCTGGCGCTCCTCCATTGCCTCATTGGCAGGGGCGAAAACATGCGCGCGGGCATCCGCCGAGGGCATGTCCAGCGTCTCGAAGCCCGCCTGCGTCGCCTCGCCGAAGCCGGATATGACCGGCGCCCCGCCATCGTCTGCCTCCCCATCGTCGAGCGGCCGGAAGGGCGAGGCGCGCCAGTCGGTTGAGGCTGGCGCCGGCGACGTTGCTGAGCGCTGGTAGCCATACGTGCCGCCCGAGGCGGGGCGTAGGCCGGCGGACGGGCCGGCCGCAAAGCCTGTCGAGAAGGACGCCATCGCTGACCTTGCGGTGTGCGAGGAGGCGAGATGGCCGGCCTCCGCAAAGACCTGGCGCAGGGCGCCGACGATCAGTCCGCGCACCAGTTGCGCGTCGCGGAAGCGCACGTCGGCCTTGGCGGGGTGAACGTTGACGTCGACCTGGCGCGGGTCGAGTTCGAGGAACAGCACGGTGACCGGATGCCGGTCGCGGGCGAGCACATCGGCATAGGCGCCGCGCAGCGCCGCCATCAGCAGCTTGTCGCGCACCGGCCGGCCGTTGACGAAAAAGAACTGGGACAGCGAATTGGCCTTGTGGAAGGTCGGCAGGCCGGCAAGCCCGTGCAGCCGCACGCCCTCGCGCACCGCATCCACCGGCCGGGCATTCTCCACGAAATCGGTGCCCATCACCTGGGCGATGCGGGCTTCCAGCGCCCGCTCGCCGCTGGCCGCGGCAAAGGTCGTCGCCTGCCGGTCGCTTCCCGACAGTTCGAAGCGCACCGACGGGTTGGCGAGCGCCAGCCGGCGGACCACGTCGGTGACCGCCGCGCCTTCCGCCCGGTCCGACTTCAGGAACTTGAGTCGCGCGGGGGTGGCGAAGAACAGGTCGCGTACCTCCACCTGGGTCCCCCCCGCATGGCTGGCCGGGGACGGACCGTCCTTGCGCCCGCCCTCGACCCGGATGGCCCAGGCATGGGCGTCCGACGCATGACGCGAGGTCATGGCAAGGCGCGCGATCGCGCCGATGGAGGGCAGCGCCTCGCCGCGAAAGCCGAGGCTGCGGATGTCGAACAGGTCGTCCTCGGAGAGCTTGGAGGTGCAATGCCGCTCGACCGCCAGCGCCAACTGGTCTGCGGGAATGCCGCAGCCGTCGTCATCCACGCGGATCAACGTCTTGCCGCCGGCCGCCGTCGCCACGCAGATGCGCGCGGCGCCCGCATCCAGCGCGTTCTCGACCAGTTCCTTGACCACGCTGGCCGGCCGCTCGATCACTTCGCCCGCCGCGATCTGGTTGATCGCGTGGTCGCTCAATTGCCGGATCGTCATTCCCGGACCTTCACCTGCGAATCGCCTCGTCTCCCGGCGCCAGCATCGCCCGTTTGGCCTCGCGGGACCAGCCACCCCGGCAACCCTGCCGCGAAACGGGAAAGGAGCGCCCCGGGGCGCTCCTCTCGATGTCAGCCGTAGAGTGAAGCAGCGCAGCGTTCAGGCGGCGGCAACGCTCTTGAGGAACCGCTCGATCTCCTCGCGGAAGCGCGCCGTATGACGCGCCGCCTCGCCGGTCGCGCCCAGCACCTGCTGCGCCGAGCGGTTGGTCTCCTCCACCGCCGTGTCGAGTTCGCCGATGCTGTCGACCACGGAGCGGGTGCGGGTGGCAGCCAACTGGATGTTGGAACTGATCTCGCTCGTCGCCGCCCCCTGCTCAACCACCGCCGCGGCAATGGCGCTGGTGTGATCGTTGACGTCGTCCATGGTGTTGGCGATCTCGGCGATGGCCTTCGCCGTTTCGGAGGTCGCCGCCTGGATGGCCGCGATCTGGGCCGAGATCTCGCCGGTGGCACGCGAGGTCTGGTCGGCGAGTTGCTTCACCTCCCCCGCGACGACGGCAAAGCCCTTGCCCGCCTCGCCGGCGCGCGCGGCCTCGATCGTGGCGTTGAGCGCCAGCAGGTTGGTCTGCTCGGCGATCGCCTGGATCAAGGTCACCACCTCGCCGATCTTGGAGGCGGAGGCTGCAAGGCCGGAGACCTTCTCGTTGGTCGCCCGCGTTCTGTCGGTCGCGCGGGTGACCACCGTCGTGGTCCGCTCCACCTGTTCCGAGATCTCGTGGATCGAGGAGGAGAGTTCCTCGGCCGCGCCCGCAACGGACTGCACATTGCCGGAGGCCTCGCTCGAGGCCGAGGCTGCGCCTTCCGCCTGCTCCGCGCTGGAGGCTGCCACCGCCTCCAGCGTGCGCGCGGTCGCCTCCAGGCTCGCATTGGCGTGATCGACGGCCGCCAGCACGTCCCGGGCGGTGGCCTGGAACCCGCTGATCAGCGCGTCGACCTGCCGCTGACGCGCATCGCGCGCCTCCCGGTCGCCATGCTGGGCGCGCTCCAGCCGATCCTGCTCGATGCGGTTGTCCCGGCACACCTCGATGGCGCGGGCGATGTCGCCGATCTCGTCCGAGCGCTCGCGCCCCACGGCCTCGAAGCCGGTCTTGCCGGCGGCCAGTTCCATGATCTGGTCGGCGACCGTGCGCAGCGGATTGCAGATCGACCGCACGGCGTAGACGACCGCACCGGCGGCAATTGCCAGCAGCAGCAGGCCGACGCCGATGCCGGCCGCCCGCGCCCGTCCGGCAATCGTCGCATAGGCGGTGCGGTCCACCGCGATCACCGCGACGGCAACGGGATGCCCCGAAAAGTCGGCGACATCGATCTTGTCGACATAGAAATCGCCGGAAGCCGAGACGAGGCCGCCGCCCGCCGCCTGCGCGGCAAGGGCCAGCGGATCCATGTCGGCCGGCAGACGATTGCCGATCACTTCCAGCGTGTCGCCGCCCCTGGCGCCGAGCCGCAGGACCGCCAGCGGATAGCCGGTCTTCGCCGTGAAATCGGCGACGAACATCTCATGCAATTCGAGACCGAATTCGACCGAGCCCTTGTGCTGGCCATCGACGCGGATGGGCACGACGCCGCGGTTGCCGATGCCGGCAACGCCCTGCTCCAGGCCGGAAATGTCCCTGACTTGGGCATTGGTCTCCACCACCGTGGCACGGAAGGACGCGAGATCGTCGCCGAACTCCTCCGGCTTGTGAACCCGCAGGAAGGAGGTCGCGGGCGGCTGGTGGAACTGGAACTGGCGAATGCCGAACTGCGCCTTCAACTCCTCGAAGGCCGGGACAAACTCGTTCGCCAGCCCCTCGCGGTCGCCGGCGGCGAAGCGCTGCTGTACCGAGGCCTGCCCCGCAACCACCTTGGCCAGCAACAGGGCCTGGCGGCTTTCCGCCTCGATCTGCGCCAGTAGCTGCCGCTTGGCGCCCGCCACCTCCCGCTGCAAGGCCGTGTCCGTCAAGCTCCCGGCCACCCATTGCGAGATGGCGACAGCGGACACCGCGCCAAGCAATGCCAGCGCAATCGTCACCAGCATCATGCGTGCTCTTATCGTCTTCATCCTTGACCTCTCGACGAGACCGGTCGACGGGAAGCGGGAGCGGGAGACAGATACTTTCTCTAATTTCAATATTCAGATGTGACCAAGTCTCTACTCGAGAGTGACCAGAACATGTTGAACAATGTCTTAAGCGCACGCGCTGGAAACTGCGGCAATCCGTCCTCCAGCGCCGCGGCGCGGCGCCGTCAGCGCCCGCCCGTGCTGCTGGCGTCTTGTCCCTGTCGTCGGGGATCATCTATGGTCCGCCCGCGCGCCCTCGCGCTCCCAGTCCGCCCGCCGAAAGAGGCCTCGATGACCCAGCCCGCGCCGCTTCTCGTTTCCGGGCTTTCCGCCCTCGCACCGTCCTACCGCGCCGTCCTGTGCGACGTGTGGGGCGTTCTCCACAACGGCGTTGCGGCGTTTCCGGCCGCCTGCGAAGCGCTGGCCCGTTTCCGCAGCGAGACCGGCGGGATCGTCGTGCTGATCACCAATGCGCCGCGACCGACCGGTTCCGTGCTGACGCAGTTGGAAGCGCTCGGCGTGCCGCTCGACGTGTTCGACGACGTGGTGACCTCCGGCGATGTCACCCGTCACCTGCTGGCGGCGACGCGCGACCGGCCCGTCTTCCATATCGGTCCGGCGCGCGACCTGACCCTGTTCGAGGGCCTCGACATCCGTCTGGTCGACGAGGACGAGGCCGGGCAGGTGGTCTGCACCGGGTTTCACGACGACGAGAACGAGACGCCGGAAGACTACCGCGACCAGATGGAGCGGCTGGCGGCGCGCGGCCTGCCGTTCCTGTGCGCCAATCCGGACATCGTAGTGGAGCGGGGCACCCGCCTGGTGTGGTGCGCCGGCGCGCTCGCCCGGCTCTATGAGGACATCGGCGGCACCGTCACCATCCTCGGCAAGCCGCATGCGCCGATCTACGAGGAGGCGGTGGCGCGGGTCGCCAGGATCGCCGGCGAGAAGGTGGCGCGCGAGCAGATCCTTGCCGTCGGCGACGGGCTGCCGACGGACATCCGCGGTGCGGTCGCCAACGAGATCGACGTGCTGTTCATCACCGGCGGCATCCATGGCGCCGATTTCGGCCCTGTCGAGGCCCCGGACGAGGCGCTGGTGCGCCGCCGCCTCGCCGAGGAGGGGCTGAGCGCGCAGGCCGCCGTGCCGCATCTTTGCTGGTAGCGGCACGCAAGCGGGACCCGCACGCAACGTCCCTGCCCCCTGGCACACGAACATCTTGGTAGACGAAAAAAGGCCGGATCCCATCGGACCCGGCCTTTTTTCAGTTTCCGGCCGCTCGCGGGGGGCGCCGGCCAGGCAACTCGCGTCTCTTGGTGGACGCGCAGCAGACGGTAGGCCCCTGCGGGCCGATCTCGGTTGGCCGACCCTGGATCAGCCGAACAAGCGGTCGATTTCGTCCTGGGCATCCGACAGCATGCTGTCGACATCGGCCTGGGACACGCCTTCGCCCGCATGCTGGGGGCCGTGCAGGATCAGGTCGCGGCGGCGCCGTTCCTCGTCGGTCTCCTCGCGCGGCGCGTCGTCGCCCTCGGCGATGCGCAGCCGCTCGACAAAGGCCGAGACGCGGGCGTCAATGGCGTTCAGCGCGCTGACCACCTTGGAGATGCGCTGGCCGGTGATGTCCTGAAAGGCGCAGGCCTCGAAAATCTCGATCATCTTGTCGTTGACCAGCGCCTGGTAGGCTTCGTGGTCCGCAGCATCGGCGGCCATGATCGTTTCGGCCGCCTCCATGATCGTGTGCGTGGCGGACTCGGTCGACTCGACGATGGCATCCAGTTCCCGGCCCGCTTCCGGGATCTGGTTGTTCTTCATGTCGTTGGGGCGCAGGTTGATGATCTCGACCTTCAGCCGCGAAATCTCGTCGGCGATGGCCGTCAGTTCCGCGGTGATCGTCGGCTGGACGGCAGCGAGAAACTCGCGCATCGAGCCGGTCATCACCTCGGCGAGATCGATCACATCGTTCAGCGTCACATCGCCCTGGCGCTCCCGGTTGTGCTCCAGGAAAGAAATCAGTTGCGAGAGATCCTGCTTCTTCAAAGAGCCCATGGATCCTGTCCTTCTTGCCACGGCATCCGACGGCCGCGCATCATCCGCCTGCGCCCGGCGACCGGACGCAGCTTGCCTGCTCCCCGGCGGCGCTGCCGCCGGCTCCCTGCAGAGCCTCAATCCCCGGCCGATACCCGGCTCAGTCGGAGAACACGGCCTCGATCTTGCCCTTCAGCGTCTGTGCGTTGAACGGCTTGACGATGTAGTTGTTCACGCCGGCCTTCTTGGCGGCGATGACGTTCTCGGTCTTGGACTCGGCCGTCACCATGATGAACGGCGTCTTGCAGAGGCCGGCATCGGCGCGGACCTGCTTCAGCAGTTCGTAGCCGGTCATCGGCTCCATGTTCCAGTCGGAGATCACCAGTCCGTAGCGGCGCTGCTTCATCTTCTCGAGCGCTTCGGTGCCGTCGGCAGCGTCGTCGATGTCTTCGAAGCCGAGCTGCTTGAGCAGGTTTCGGATGATGCGGATCATGGTCTTGTAGTCGTCCACCACGAGGACCGGCATCTGAACATCCAGGGCCATTGTCTACTCCATACTGTAAATCTGCCCGACCCGCTTGAGCGGGCGTCTGATGCTTCTTCAACTCTTCAGGAGGACGACACGATCCCGTGTCTCCGCCTCCCCACGCCTTGCCACACTAGCCTGCTCCCCTGAAAACTCCGTTAATGCGGCCCCGCGATCTGACACCAAAGCTTAATTGCTTCCGCGGTCGTGAGCGACTAGCGTCCCTTGCCGACGACGGAGGAAGGACTGAGGCGACCATGCTGGCATTGCAGACACTGTATTTCGAAGATCTCTCGCCCGGACTGAGCGAAACCCTGACGAAGACCGTCAGTTCTTCGGATGTGATTGGCTTCGCGGAGGTTTCCGGCGACCGCAACCCGATCCACCTGTCGGAACACTTCGCTGCCCGGACCCCCTTCCGCACCCGCATCGCCCATGGGCTCTACACCGCCAGCCTGATCTCGGCGGTGCTCGGCACGCGGCTGCCGGGCCCTGGTGCGATCTATCTGTCGCAGACGCTGAATTTCCGCGCGCCGGTGCGAATCGGCGACGAGGTGACAGTCACGGTGACGGTCAGCGAGTTGATGGAGAAGGGAAACCGGGCGCGGCTCGACTGCCGCTGCGCCGTCGGCGATACGGTGGTGCTGGAGGGCGAGGCCATCGTCAAGGTGCCGACCCGGGCCGAACTGGAGGCGGGCGATCCGCGCGGCTGACGCGGTAACGCAGCCGCATTTGCGGCGCTTGACCTTTTGAGGGCGAATGGGCAGGGTCCGCCGGCAGTTTCGCGCCGCCTCGGGCGGCGTGCCCATTCAGCCTCCGGCCGCCCGCTGTCCCGCGCGTGTCCGGCAAGCCCTCGACGCCGATGACCGATCTCGTCTCCACCGCCTTTCCCCTCGTCACCGATCTTGCGGCGTTTCCCGCCGCCCTTGCCGACGGGGTCGTGGCGATCGGCAATTTCGACGGTGTGCATCGCGGCCACCAGGCGGTGCTCGGCGCCGCGCTGGAGATTGCCAGGGCCCAGTCGGTGCCGGCCTTCGCGCTGACCTTCGAGCCGCATCCGCGCACGGTGTTCAATCCGGACAAGCCGGTCTTCCGCCTGACGCCGGAGCCGATGAAGGCCCGCGTCATGGCCGCCACCGGGCTCGACGGCATGGTCAGCCTGCCCTTCACCCCCGCCTTCGCCGGCATCGAGGCGGAAGCCTTCGTCCACGAGATCCTGCGCGACAAGCTGCATATCCGCCACGCTGTGACCGGCTACGACTTCCATTTCGGCCGCGCCCGCCGCGGCACGCCGGACTTCCTGCGGGCCGCCGGGCAGTCCGACGGCTTCGGCGTCACCATCGTCACGGCGGAGACCGACGAGGCCGGCGAGGCGGTCTCCTCCAGCCGCATCCGCGCGGCGCTGGCCGAGGGCGATGTGGTGGTCGCCAACGCGCTGCTCGGCTATCGCTGGTCGGTGGAGGCAGAGGTGCGCCATGGCGAGAAGCGTGGCCGCGACCTCGGCTATCCGACCGCCAATCTGGCGCTGCCGGCCGAAACGGAACTCGCCCACGGCATCTATGCGGTGCGCGCCCGCATTGATGGCGGCGCCTGGCGCGACGGCGTCGCAAGCTTCGGCCGCCGCCCCACCTTCGACAATGGCGCGCCGCTGCTGGAGGTCCATCTCTTCGACTTTTCCGGCGACCTTTACGGCAAGCGGATGCAGGTCCTTTTCGCCGCCAGACTGCGGGACGAGGAACGGTTCGAGAGCATCGAGGCGCTTATCGTGCAGATGGACCGCGACAGCGCCGAGGCGCGGGCGGCGCTGGCCAGCCTTGCCCCGCTCGGTGCCGTCGACCTTGCCCTGAACGGTCCCGCAAGATGAGCGGCGGCGCTCCGGCAACCGGGGTCATGCGCGGCATCGCCCTGATGAGCGTTGCCATGCTGCTGGTGCCGATGATGGATGTGACGGCCAAGTACCTGACCGCCACCCAGCCACCGCTGCAGATCGCGCTCGGCCGCTTCGCCTTCCAGATGGTCTTCGCGGTGCTGACGGCGGCCATCGGCCCGGGCCTTGCCGTGCTGAAGGCGCCGCGCCTGTGGCCGCACCTGTTGCGCGGCTTCTTCCTGTCCGGTGCGACGGTTTGCTTCTTCACCGCGGTCGCGACCATGCCCGTGGCCGATGCCATCGCCATCTTCTTCGTCGAGCCGATGATCCTGACGGTGCTTTCGGCCTTGGTCCTCAAGGAGCAGGTCGGCCCCCGCCGCTGGGCCGCGGTGATCGTCGGGCTCGCCGGCGCGGCGATCATCATTCGTCCGGGTTTCGCGACCTTCGGCGCCACGGCGCTGCTGCCGCTCGCCGCCGCCCTGCTGTTCGCCCTCTACCTGGTCATCACCCGCAAGCTCTCGGGCGAAGGCGGCATGCTCTGCGTCCAGTTCACCGCCGGCCTCGGCGGCGTGATGCTGCTCGGAACCCTGTTCCTGGCCGCCAATGTGGCCGGCTACCAGCCAGCCGCCGCCGTGATGCCGGATCTGCCGGGCTGGGGACTGCTCGCGCTGGTCGGCGCCATCTCCTTCTTCGCCCACGGACTGATCGTCCAGGCCTTCGCAGCCGCTCCCGCCTCGGTGCTGGCGCCGTTCAACTACCTGGAAATCGTCAGCGCCACCCTGTTCGGCTATCTGATCTTCGGCGACTTCCCCGACGGTCCCACCTGGGTCGGCATTGCCCTGATCGTCGGCAGCGGCATCTATATCGCCCATCGCGAGAACCGCCGTAGCCAGGAGGAGCTGGCCGCGCGCATCAACCGCACCGGCCCGCCGGACTGAGCGAGACGAAAACGGATGACCAAGCTCCGCCTCTGGGGCCCCTCCAGCGCCCTGATCCTGACCCTTGCCGTCCTCGGCATGGTGGTCGACCAGGCCTTCAAGCTGTGGATGCTCTACGGCTTCGACATCGCCGCGCGCGGCCGCGTTGCCGTCACGCCGTTTCTCGATCTCGTGATGGTCTGGAACTACGGCATCTCCTACGGGCTGCTGCAGCAGGAGGAGGACCTTGGCCGCTGGCTGCTGGTCGCCGCCACCGCGGTGATCACCCTTCTGTTCTGGATCTGGGGTGCCCAGGCGCCGCGCCGCCTGCAGGCCGCCGGCTTCGCGCTGGTCATCGCCGGCGCGCTTGGCAACGGCATCGACAGGGTGGTGCACGGCGCAGTCGCCGACTTCTTCCACCTCCATGCCGGAGACTTCTCCTGGTACGTCTTCAACCTTGCCGATGTCTGGATCGTTGCCGGGGTGGCGGCTCTGCTGTATGACAGTTTCGCTGGTGGCCCTAATGATGCCGCAAAAAACCCGTCTGAGTAGTCGCAGTGCCCTGTACGCGGCTTGTGCGGACCAGCCGGAGCCGACCTTCCTGGTGGCCGTAGTGTCGCCGGGACGCGGGTTTCCCCCGCAAGAGCCTTGAAGGATAGCTGACGTGTCGCGTCGAAACTGGACCGGAACCCCCCTTCGCAAGTCCGCCCGGAGCCTGCTCCTTGCCACGGCCGCGGCGCTCGTGCTCGCCGGCTGCCAGCACGGAGCCGACGGTTTCAACGACGGCCGGACCAGCGACGAAGCGCCCGATGTCGCGATGATGCGCCAGTTGATGGAAGGCCTCGGAGCGGTCGATGCCCGCACCGAACAGAAGATCGACTATTCGCCGCGCGCGCCGCTCGCCATGCCGACAAAGATGGGCGACCTGCCGCAGCCGGAAGAGAAGAAGGAGATCGCCAACTGGCCCGAGCAGGGCGAGACCGATCTCCAGCGCATCCAGCAGGCGTATCGCGACACCAGCGACCTCGACCGGCAGGGCCGCAGCACGGCCCAGCAGTCGCGCGGCATCAAGGAGCTTGCCACCGGCGGCGCCAACCGCGACATCCAGCAGGAAATCCGGACGGAGAACCGGCTGGAGAGCGCCCGCATGAAACCGAACGAGCTGAACCAGCGGGTCGGGGTGGTGCGCCGGGACACGGCCGTGCTCGACGAGAACGGCGCGCCGGTGCGGCGCTACCTGATAGACCCGCCGGTTGCCTATTCGACACCTGCCGGCAACGCGCCGATGCCCAAGGTCGGCCGGGTGGCCGAACAGCCCAGGGTGTCCGACATCGAGCGGGTGATGGACGGCCAGTCGGCCCGCACCCTGCGCTGACGCGCGGGCACCGCCAGAGCCAGGAGCCTGTCCGGCCGGGGCCCTACCCCGGCCTTTTTGTTGCCGTGGACGCGTGCGCAAGCCGCGCCGCTGCGGACCTTACGAAAAGTTCACGGGTCCTTTGCCGCCCGCCCGCCTATATCTCGTCGGCAGGGACCCCTTTCCGGAGATCGTACCTTGTCGCCTCTCTCAGGACCTTTTTTCCAGCCGCCGCGCCGCGTTCCGACGGCTCGAAGCCTGCTCACCCGCCTCGCCCTTGCCGCGCTGCTGGCCATCGCACCTGCCGTCGCCGCGCGCGCCGAAGCGCCCCAGGCCGCCGATGCCGCCGCTTTCGCCGACATCCGGATCGGCGGCGACATGAGTGCCTTCACCCTCGACAACGGGCTTGATGTCGTCGTCATTCCCGATCGGCGTGCGCCGGTCGTCACCCATATGATCTGGTACAAGGTGGGAGCCGCCGACGAGCCCGAGGGCATGTCCGGCATCGCCCATTTCCTCGAACATCTGATGTTCAAGGGCACGAAGGACAATCCGGGCAACACCTTCTCCCGTCGCATCGCCGAGATCGGCGGCCAGGAGAACGCCTTCACCGCGCAGGATTACACCGCCTATTTCCAGCGCGTTGCCCGCGAGCATCTGCGCGAGATGATGGAGATGGAGGCCGATCGCATGCACAATCTCGTGCTCAGCGACGAGGTGGTGCTGCCGGAGCGCGACGTGGTGCTGGAAGAGCGCCGCCAGCGTGTCGACAGCGATCCCGGCTCGATCCTCGGTGAAACGCTCGACAGCATGCTCTTCGTCAACCATCCTTACGGCACACCGGTGATCGGCTGGGAGGATGAGATCCTCGCTCTCAACCGCCAGAACGCGATCGACTTCTACAACCGCTTCTACACGCCCAACAACGCGATTCTGATCGTTGCCGGCGACGTGACCGCCGACGAGGTGCGCGACCTCGCCGAGGCGACCTATGGCAAGGTGGCGCGCCGGGCCGAGCCGGGCGAGCGGCAGCGCGCCAAGGTCCAGGTCCTGCCGGGCGCGCGCGAGGTCACCTATTCCGATCCCCGCGTCAACCAGCCGAACATGCGCAAGGCCTGGGTCGTGCCGAGCTACAACACCGCCGAGGGCAACCAGGCCCCTGCGCTGGAGATCCTGTCGGAGATCCTGGGCGGCGGCAGCACCAGCCGCCTCTACCGGCAGTTGGTCGTCGAGCGCGGCATCGCCGCCTCCGCCGGCAGTTGGTATCGCTCGGGCGCCCTCGACGACAGCGTCTTCATGATCTACGCGGTACCGGCCGATGGAACGGAGTTGAAGGAGCTCGGCGAGGCGGCCCATGACGTGCTGAGGCAGATCGCCGCCGACGGGGTCACGGCCGAGGAATTGGAGCGCGCCAAGAAGAGCCTGCTGTCCTCAGCGCTCTACGCCCAGGACAGCCAGTCGGCGCTTGCCCGCATCTTCGGCGCGGCGCTGACCACCGGCGGGACCATCGAGCAGATCCGCAACTGGCCCGCGACCGTCACCGCCATTACCGCCGACGATGTGAAGGCCGCCGCCGCAACGCAGTTTTCGGCGTCCCCTGTCACCGCCTATCTGCGCGGAAGCGAGGCGGCGGCAACCACCCCGCCGGAGGCGGCACTGCAGGATCCGGCCGTCGCGCAGGAGGTCCAGCAATGAGCCGCTCCGCCATCCGCCCCGCCACCCCTCACGGGACATCGCCCATGAGCCTCGTTTCCGCGCTCGGCCGCGGGCTTGTTGCCTTCGCCCTGCTCTTTGCCGCCCTTGCCGCCCTCCCGCGCCCGCTCTCGGCCATGGAGATCCAGGAGATCACCACACCGGGCGGGCTCAGCGCCTGGCTGGTCGAGGACGACACGGTTCCGATCGTTGCCATCAAGTTCGCCTTCGCGGGCGGCGCGTCGCAGGATCCGGAAGGGGGCGAGGGATTGACCAATCTCCTGTCGGCAATGCTCGACGAGGGGGCCGGGGATCTGGACTCGCAGGCCTTTCAGACGCGGCTGGAGGATCTGTCGGTACGGATCGGCTTCGATGCCGGGCGCGACAATTTCTACGGCGCGATGCGCACGCTGACGCCGAATATCGACGACGCCTTCGAGATGCTGCGCCTTGCGGTCACCGCTCCGCGCTTCGATGCGGAGCCGGCCGAGCGGATGAAACGCCAGATCATCGCCGGGCTGCGCCGCGAGGCGAAGGATCCGGACGCCATCGCCGGACGCCGCTGGGCTGAACTCGCCTATCCGGGCCACGCCTACAGCCGGCCGTCGCGCGGCACCGAGGAGAGCGTCGCCGCGCTGTCGCCGCAGGATCTGAAGGACCTGCATGGCCGCCTCTTCACCCGCCAGGGGCTGAAGATCACGGTCGTCGGCGCCATCACTGCGGAGCGGCTGGCGCCGTTGCTCGACAGCGTCTTCGGCGCGCTGCCGGAGACGGGCGAGTTGACCGAGGTCGCCGACATCGCCATGGCCAGGGGCACGATGGAGCATGTGGCGCTCGACGTGCCGCAGACCTCGATCCGCATCGGTCTGCCCGGCCTCAAGCGCGACGATCCGGACTTCATCCCGGCCTTCGTCATGAACCACATCCTGGGCGGGGGCACGTTCTCGTCCTGGCTCTTCGAAGAGGTGCGCGAGAAGCGGGGCCTGGCTTATTCCGTCGGCTCCTACCTGCTGCCCTATCAGCACACCGGGGCCTGGCTGGCGGTGACCGGAACCCGCGCCGACCGCGCCGACGAGTCGGTGGAGGTGATCCGGGCGCAAATGGCGCGGATGGCCGACAAGGGACCGAGCGAGGAGGAACTGGCCAAGGCCAAGGCCTATCTCACCGGCTCCTATGCGCTGCGCTTCGACACGTCCGACAAGATCGCCGACCAGTTGCTCGGCATCCAGGTGGAAGGGCTCGGCCGCGACTATATCGACATCCGCAACGATCTCATCGAAGCAGTGACGCTGGATCAGGTGCGGGCCGCTGCCACCCGCCTGCTGAAGGGGATCGATCCGCTGGTGGTGACCGTCGGTCCGGAAAAGGGATGACGCCGACGACCTGAGGCCCCTCTCGCGCCGGAGCACGCCCCGCCAGCAACGCCCCCCTTGCGACATGACACAGCCCCGCCGGAGGACCCTCCGGCGGGGCTTTCATTCGTTCGGTAAGGCTTTCGGCGGGCCTTTCAGCCCGTACCGCTACCCGAGGTTTTCTCGCCCGGCAGGCGGGCTATTCGGCGGCGCGGCGCATATTGCGTTGCGGCGGACGTGCCTGCAGGACCTCCGGGCGCACCGGCCGCGGCGGCGAGAACAGATAGCCCTGGCCGATGCGGGCGTCGTAGTCGAGCACCTCCAGCACCTGAGCCTCGGTCTCGACATGGTCGACGATCAGTTCCATTGCATAACGGCGCAGCAGGTCGCCGAGGTCGGCCGGATGGATATGGCTCGCCGGCATGTGCTCCGTGCCGATCAGGCGGCCCGCATGCAACTTGATGTATCGGAAGCCTCGGTCCGACAGCGCCTTGAAGTCCATCTTCAGGTCTCGGACCCGATCGATCGAGAAGCGGTAGCCGAGTTCGTGCAGCGCCGCGAGGCTCTCCAGTTCCAGCGCCCCCATCTCGTTGACGTCGTCCTGGGTGAATTCGAAGGTCAACTGACCGGCAAAGCCCTCGTTGGCGCGCAGGAAATCGAGGAAACCAGGAAAGAAGCGCTCATCCACCAGCGTCTGGGTCGACAGGTTGACGAAGAGGCCGGACCGGCGGTTGCGGCTCGACAGCCGCCGCAGCACCTGGATGGCGCGGAACAGCATGAGGTTGTCGATCGCCGGCATCATCCGCGCCCGCGTTGCCTCGGCGATGAAGTCGACCGGTTCGAGATAGTTGTTCTGCGCGTCGCGGATGCGGGTCAGCGCCTCGTAGTCGCGGACCTGGCGCTGCGGCAGAGTGACGATCGGCTGCAGGAACAGGTCGACGCGGTTGTTGTCGAGCGCCTCCTGGATCACCCGGCGCAGTTCCGGATCGGGTCTCGCCTCCTCGCGAGCCCGCGCCATGGCGTGCGCCCCTGTCGGACCGGCCGGGTCCTCGGCGCGCTCCCCGGGACGGGTGGAGAGCGGCCTGTCGCCGGGAGCGGGTCCCCGCACCGCGGGAGCCTCGCCCGGATACCCCCGCAAGGGCGACTGACCGCCAAACCCCGCCGCAGGGGCATGGTGCTGGCCCGCAGGCGGCTGGCTGTAGCCCAGGGCGCGTGGCTCCTCGTAAGCGGCGAAGCGCTCGGGCGGCGGCGCGATCTGGCGCGTCTCCTGCTCGTCGATCCGCTCTTCCATGCCGGCCATCGCCTCGGCCATCTGCTTGATCAGGCTGCCCAGCACCTCGACTTCGGCGAACAGCGGGTCGATCTCCTCGCGGGTGCGGCGCGGCAGGTTGGTCTCCATGCCGCTGAGACGCCCCTCGATGTTGCTGACGTCCTCGTCGACCTCGAGCACCCGCTCCTCGAGCGCGGCGACCTTCTCGGCGATATCGCCGCGGTCGCGCTGACGGGCGAAGACGAGATGCACGACGATCATGGTGCACAGAAGGGTCAGGCCAAGCGTCAGCGCCTCGCCCGCGGGGCGGGCGAACTGGAACATCATGATCGCAGCGACAGAGGCCGCGATCACCCCCATGCAGAGGAAAATGAAGATGCTTGTCGCGCGTGCCATGCTCGTCCGGCCAAGTCCGTGCTTCCGCCGAAGCCGAATCAAACCTACCTCGAATACTGACTGAATACGACGATTCTTCCGAGTCTCCAGCCCTCATGAGGCCACGGAAGGCGGGAAAGCCTCCCGGCGCACCCTTGTGGGGATCATCAGCGGCGTCATCGGGCCGCAGCCGCGCCTCTTGACCTTCCCCTTGCTGGAAGCCCCATTGTTGCGGCGGATGACAGGTATCGCCGCCGGGCGCGGCGCAAAGGAGAGCGGAACGACCATGATCGAACTGAAGATCGACGGCATCACCTGCAACGGCTGCATCGCCTCGGTGAAGCGGGCGCTCGTCGCCGCCGACCCGGCCGCCACGGCCGAGATCGATCTCGCCAGCGGCGCGGCGCGCATCGAGACGCAGCTTCCTCGCGACCGGGTCGTGGAGACGATCGAGGCGGCCGGCTACGACGTCGTCGCCGGCTGAGCCTTTTTCCCTTCCCCTTCGCGCTCACGGGTCGGCCAGCATCCCGTCGACCAGATGCAGGCGGCGGTCCATGCGCGCGGCCATGTCGAGATCGTGGGTGACCGCGATCACGGTCTTGCCGTGATCGTCGACGAGGGCGCGCAGGATCTCGAAGACTTGGTCCGACGACTTGCTGTCGAGGCTGCCGGTCGGCTCGTCGGCCAGGATCGCCGGTGGTTCGTTGGCCAGCGCCCGCGCCACCGCCACCCGCTGGCGCTGGCCGCCGGAGAGCTGGTCCGGGCGCTTTTGCAGGTGATCGCCGAGCCCGAGATCGGCAAGTATCCCTTGCGCCCGCTCACGCATCTCGCGCGCCGGCAGCCGGCCGAGCTTGCGCATGGGGATCATCACATTGTCGGTGATGGAGAATTCGGGCAGCAGGAAGTGGAACTGGAACACGAAGCCGAGCGTCGACAGGCGGATCGCCGCGCGCCGGCGTTCGGACAGCAGATGCGTCGCTTCCCCTTCGATCAGCACCTCTCCCTGGCTCGGCAGGTCAAGCAGCCCCAGCAGATAGAGCAGCGACGACTTGCCCGAGCCGGAAGGCCCGGTGATCGCCACGAATTCGCCGGCCCGGATCGTCAGGTCGATGTCGCGCACCAAGGTCACCGGCACCGTGCCGGGCAGCACCCGGGTCAGCCGGCGCGCCTCGATCAGCGGCACCGCGACCGGCTGCGGGGCAACGGCGGTGCCGCCGTCCTTCGGGGCCGGGCTCATGACGCCCCCCGAATGATCTCGACCGGATTGAGCTTGGCCGCGCGCCGGGCCGGCAGGTAGCCGGCAATGCCGGCGGCGAGCAAGGCGAAACCGCTGGCGATCAGGTAGTGGAGCGGGCTGTAGGTCAGCGGTAGCGAGGTCATCTCCACATTGGTTCGCACCTCGAAGGTGACCGAATCGAGCCCCACCGTGATCAGGTAGCCGAGGATCGAGCCGAGCACCGCGCCGACGGCGCCGATCACCAGCCCCTCGACCAGGAAGATGCGGCGGATGTCGCCCTGGCCGAAGCCGAGCGACTTGAGGATGGCGATGTCGCGGGCCTTCTCGTGGACGATGGTCGAGACGATGGTGAAGATGCCGAAGCCGGCAACCAGCAGGATCGCCCCGACCACGGTGTACATGATGACATTGCGCACCACCAGCACCTCCATCAGAGCCTCATTCGCCTCCTGCCAGGAGGTGGCGCGATAGCCGGTCATGCGCTCGATCCGCGCGGCGACAGAGCGCGCCGCGTTGATGTCGTCCAGCTTCACCGCGATCCGGTTGACCACGTCTGGGCGGGCGAAGAGCACCTGCGCCGTCTTCAGCATCGCATAGGCGGTGGCATCGTCCGCCTGGGTGACGCCGGTGTGGTAGATGCCGACGATCTTCAGCCGCCGCACCGCACCGGACGAGGTGGACGCCGCTATCGTATCGCCGAGACGGGCGCCCAGCTTCTCGGCAACGCCGCTGCCGACCACGATACCGTTGAGATTGGCGGCGAGTTCGATGAAGGAGCCGGCGCGCATGTCGCCGCCGATCGTCGAGACCTTGAGATAGCTCGCCGGATCAACTCCCGTCAGCGACACCGCGACGTCCCGTCCGCCATAGCGCAGCACCGCCTGGCCGGCCAGGGTCATGGTCATGCGGCCGGGCAGCCAGCTCTCCAGCATCGCCCGCAGCCTTGTCGGATTGCGCAGGCCGCGGGTGTCATCGTCGGGCCGCGCGCCGATCACATTGACCGCGCCATAGAAGCTGGCGGCGGGCGGCGGCGCCGGATCGCGGGTCTCGTCGCTCACCTCCACATGCGGCATCGCGTCGACCAGCATCGCGATGAAATCCTCCTGCGATCCCTGCATCAGGGCCGCCATGGCGATGGAGAAGCCGACACCGAGCATCACGCCGAGCACGGAAACGACGCTCTGGCGCAGGCGCCCGCGCACATGGGTCATCGCGATGGAGAGGATCAACGGCACCGGCCTACCCCTCCGATGCGGCCGCAACCGCCGCCATGCCGGGTGCCAACCCTTCCGCCCAGGGCGAGACGACGCGGGCATCCGCCTCCAGCCCGTCCAGCACCTCCACCTGCTCGATGCCACGGATGCCGACCGAGACCCGCCGCTCGGCAAGGCGTCCGTCGCCGCCCAGCACCAGCACCCGATCGCCGTCCAGCGCGGCAAGCGGGATCAGCATGGCCTTCTCCACCTCGCGGACGACGATGTTGACGTCGCTGGTCATGCCGATCATCAGCGGCGTCTCCTGCGGGAAGGCGAGATAGACCCGATAGGTCTTGAGAACCGGGTCGCCCTTGGGGGTGATCCGGTCGACCCTGGCCTCGAAGCTGCTGCCGGGAAAGGCGTCGGCGCGCACCACCGCCTTCTGGCCGGCCCGGACCAGGGGAATGTCCTCCTCGTTGACATCGGCGATGATCTGCAGCGGCCGCTCCTGGCCCACCCAGAACAGCACCGCGCCGGGTTCGGCCACCTCGCCGACCTCCCCGTCGCGCCGCAGGACCTTGCCATCCATCGGCGCGCGCAATTCGTAGTCGCCGAGCCGTGCCGCCTGCGCCGCGACCAGCGCCACGTTGCGCGAATGGTCGTGCTCGGCCCGCTCGAAGGCCTGCTGCGACGCCACCCGCCGCTCCAGCAGGCCGGCGGCCCGCTCCAGTTCCTGTTCCGACAGCCGGGCGCGCGCCTCCAGTTCGGCGAGGGTGGCGCGCGCGGCGGTGGAGTCCAGGCGGCCGAGCACCTGCCCCCCTTCAACGCTCTCGCCCTCGCAACTGCACAACTCGACGATGCGCTCGCGCAGCACGCTGGTCACCTTGGCCCAGCGCACCGGCTCAACCACGCCCGTCGCATAGACCACGTCGGCGGCCCGCCCCATCTGGGGGACGGCCACGGTAACCGGCACCGGCCGGTCGAGCCACCAGCGAACGGCGGCAAAGGCGGCGGCGGCCGCTGCCAGGATCACGAGCAGGGTCAGGATACGTCTCATTCGGGCGTCCCTTTGGGCGTGTAGCGGACGGAGTGTCGCCACCGCATCGCACTGCAACCTAGCATTCGCGAAGAGCCCCACCTATCCGCAGAAATTCGTGGACCAGCAAAGCCCGCGGCGGCCCGCCGGCTGTGGATTGCGGGCCGTGATCGCAGCGACCTGTTTCACGAAACCCGAACAGAAACATTTTGTTTACCATGTCGGCTCAGAATCCATCTGCAAATCAAATCGATGCCGCGTGTTCGGCGGAAGCAAAAGGGGGTCGCCACAGCATGGAATCCATGCATGGCGCTGCGGGTAAAATCCGATTGGCCGTTCTCGATGGCGGCGGTACGACCCGCGAGTTGGCGGGTTCGATCGCGCAAGCGATGGATCATCCCTGCGGGACGCCCGTCGCCTATCACAGTTTCGAGCCGTTCTACGCCGCCAGCACCCAGGTGCGCCCCGACGTGATGATCGTCGATCTCGAAACGCTCGGCCAGGACGGACACCTGTCCCGTCTTGCCGCCGCGCAGCCGCAGGCGATGTTGATGGCGGTCAGCCCCCGGGAATCCCTCAGCCGCAGCCTTGCGGCGATGGAGGCCGGCGCGCACGATGTCATCACCCTGCCGATCGATCCGGTCGCGGTGGCCGAGCGCATCGACCGCTTCCTGATCCAGAACACCCGCCCGCCGCGCGGCGAGGGCCAGCGCCGCCAGGCCGCGCAAGCGGCGAGCGAGGCGCGCGACCTCACCGCCGGACGCGAGCCGTTCCGGTTCGAGAGCTTCGTCGGCGGTTCGGCGCGCATGCGCGAGGTCTACGACCAGATCCGCCGCATTGCCCCTTCCTCCGCCCCGGTCTTCATCACCGGCGAATCCGGCAGCGGCAAGGAACTGGCGGCCGCCGCGATCCATGCCCGCTCGCCGCGCGGTCCGGCCCCGCTCATCGCCATCAACTGCGCCGCGATCCCCGGCGAGCTGATGGAGAGCGAGATCTTCGGCCATGTGCGCGGCGCCTTTACCGGCGCCTCGGAGAGCCGTCCCGGCGCGGCGGAGGCCGCCGACGGAGGAACGCTGTTCCTCGACGAGATCGGCGAGATGGATCTTGCCCTGCAGTCCAAGCTGCTGCGTTTCGTGCAGACCGGCACGGTGCAGCGCATCGGCGATGCCCGGCCGAGGCCCGTCGACGTGCGCATCCTGTGCGCCACCAATCGCGACCCGCATGTGGAGATCGCCGCCGGACGGTTCCGCGAGGATCTGTTCTATCGGCTGCATGTCCTGCCGATCCGCCTGCCGGCGCTGCGCGACCGGCGCGAGGACATCCTGCCGCTCGCACACGCCTTCCTTGCCCGCTACGCCCAGGAAGAGAGCCGCGCCTTCTCCGGCATCGCCCCTTGCGCCGGCGAGAAGCTGCTCACCTATGACTGGCCGGGCAATGTCCGCCAGTTGGAAAACGCCATCCGCCAGGCCGTGGTGCTGCACGAGGGCGAAGCGCTGACCGCGCAGATGCTGCCGGCCTTCCTGCTCGGCGACGGCGGCCTGTCGCCCCGTCACGATCCGGCCCGCGCGCCGGCCTTCGGCGCCCGGCGCCGGGGCGGCGAGATCGAACCGCTCTGGGCGCAGGAAAAGCGGATCATCGAGGACGCCCTCGACGCCTTCGACGGCAACATCGCCAAGGCGGCGGCGGCGCTGGAGATCAGCCCCTCGACCATCTATCGCAAGCGCCAGTCCTGGACCGACCGCATCGACGGCGGCGATGGCGCCCTGTTCACCGGTTTTGCCGGATAATCTTGTTGTTTTCCGCGCGCCATTCTATACGTTGCGCCGCAAAATACGCCTTGCGGGGCTTCAACAGGGTGGGGCTTGGATGATCAGGGGCAAGTCGGTTCGTTTCGGCACTTCGGTCGGGGATGCGGTGGCTGTCGGCGGTGGGCCGCGCAAGGCGGGCTCTGCGTCCGTTGCCAGGGCTTTGGTGCTTGCCACCAGCCTCGTCCTGCTTCCTGCCACGGCGACTGCGCAGCAGACCATGCTTCCCCAGGATCTCGCCAGCGCCTATCAGGTGCTCGACGCGGCCTGGGACGAGGCGCCGCTCTCCTTCGCCGCCCTCGCCTTCGCGGAAGCTCCCGCCACCGGCTACGGGCAGTACACGCCCCGCGGCGACGCGGTCTTTGGTGCGGGCGACACGCTCACCGTCTATGCCGAGCCGGTCGGCTTCGGCCACGAAAAGACCGAGACGGGCTACGGCGTGCGGCTCAGCGCCGGCTTTGAACTGCTCAACATGTCGGGGCAGGTGCTGGCCGAACAGACCGGCTTTGCCGACCTGCGGGCCGACAGCCGCAACCGGCTGCGCGAGTTCCATGCGACGCTCAGCTTCGCTTTTGAAGGTCTGCGGCCGGGCGACTACCGACTGGTGACGAAACTCACCGACACGGTGAGCGGCAAGACCGCCTCGGCCGAGATGCCTTTCACCGTTACCGCGCCTGCGGCGCAGTAAGACTGCTCATTTCTGCAGCCGGAGTTTGGTGATCTCCTCGGCAATGCGCTCAAACGCTTCGACCAAGGCGCTGTTCGACTTCGCGTCGAAGGCCATGGAGGGGGTCGTGGCGCACTCGTTCATCATCTTGATGGTGGTCGCATCGGTGATCTGGAAGGCCACCGTGTAGATCTGCACACCGGCCTTCTTGGCGTTGGAGCAGGTCAGCTTCAGCCGCTCATCCATCCGCTGGGCAATGGTCGAGGAATTGTCCGCCCCGTTGCCCAGCCGCTCTTCCGTGCCGTAGCCATAGGCTGCGTAGTCGGTCCGGTTGAACGAGTTCTGCCCGAAATAGGTATGCTCGCCATCGGTCATGACGATGAGCACGCGGACATGCTCCTCCTCCGAATCCTTCTTCACCTCCCGTCCCTCGGTGAAGGGCTCCGAGGGGGAAAGCACCCGCCAACCCCAGATCGCACCCTGATGGATGTTGGTGCCACCCGTCGCTTCCATCGACTGAATGTCGCGGAGCACCTTCGCCTTGTCGCTGGTCAAGTCGGTGATCGGCTGGGTCTTGCACCAGTAGTTGGGGCCGGAATTCGTATTCGTCCCAAGAGACAATGTCTGGTTTCGGTACTTGCACAAGCGCTTCTGGGCATATTCCCACTGAGTCATACCGGATGAACGATAGGCCTGACTCGCCGCTTGCTGGCACGCTCCCCGGTCATCATCGAGATAGTTGTTGTAGTAGCTGTCGCCCCGGCGCCTGTTGGCAGTGGAGGGTTCATCGGGGGCGAATTGCGGGACGATCAGCGTCGCCGGGTTGGATTTGGACGGTGGCGTGTCGTCGACGTCATACGGCATCGGCCGCGCCTCGACACAGCCCAACCAGTCGGTTCTGCCAAATTGTTTGAACAACGTGAACCGGCTCGGCTTGCCGTTGACGAAATACCTGCTGTCGAACAGGGCCGGATCCGGTGTGCCATCAGCACGGGTTTCGAAATTCTTCCAGTGGACCGGCGACAGTCCCTCCCGGTCCATCCAGGACTCGGTGGCCTTGTCGGCGCCAATATTGACGTACTCGGAAAACGGCACGAGGCCGATCTTCACCCGGTCCTTCTTGTCACCGTCCTCGTTGATCTTGAACAGCGTCTCGGCGAGATCCTTGGCGGCCTTCTTCAGCGTCGTCATGCGGCTTCCGGCCATGGATCCGGAGTTGTCCAGCACCATCACCACATCGAAGGTCGCCTTGCCGACAACCGCCTCGGAGACCACCCGCACATCGATGTGACTCTTGCTCATGATGCTGCCGAGCATGGTCTGCACCGGCTTCTGCGCCCTCACCGTCACCGTGCCCTTCACCACCGACACGTCGAGCGCGACCCCGTCGGAACTCCCCTTGTAGATCGCGGCGAAATAGGCCTCGGCATTGGCCTTGACCTTCGCCTCGGACAGTCCCTGGCTGCTGTAGTTGGCAGCGAGCGCCGTCGCGTCTGCCGCCGCCTGCAGATTGACCTTCACATTGTAGGCCCGGGTGTAATCGATACCCGCGCCGATCACGAGCAGACAGACGCCGGTGCATACGGCAAGCGGCACCACGATGCTGCCGCGGCTGTCTGAGGCGAAACGTCTGGCGAGGCGCAGGAACTTCATCATGGCCCGGACCCTACACCGCCGGCCTTGCCAAAACCTTTTCAAGACCCGTCAAGGCCCCGGAAACCGCGTTTTCAGAAGGTGCGTGTCCGGGTGCCCGTCCCGGTGGATCTCCGGGTGCCTGGTGCCGCAGCAAAAAGCGGCGCGGGAGACCATTGACAGGTGCGGGAGAGGCGCCTACATCAGGCGCGCTGTTAGCACTCTCATTCACAGAGTGCCAACGTGGTCGGCGATCCGGGCGACCCCGACGGAGGGGCGCTGGCGCGACAAGTACCACGCTGGCCCCAAAAGGAAAGAGCACGACATGAAGTTCCGTCCTCTGCATGATCGCGTTGTTGTGCGCCGCGTCGACTCCGAGGAGAAGACCGCCGGCGGCATCATCATTCCGGACACCGCCAAGGAGAAGCCGCAGGAAGGCGAAGTCGTCGCCGTCGGCCCGGGCGCCCGCAAGGAGAACGGCGACCTGATCGCGCTGGACGTCAAGGCCGGCGACCGCGTGCTGTTCGGCAAGTGGTCCGGCACCGAGGTCAAGATCGACGGTCAGGACCTGCTGATCATGAAGGAAAGCGACATCATGGGCGTGGTCGGCTAAGCCGCACCGCGCTTTTTTCGTCCTTTTCGCGGTCGCTCGCCGCAAGCCTTCTTCAGGCCGCAGGCGCGACACCGCGATGATCCAAACCACATGGAGACATGAAAATGGCTGCCAAAGACGTCAAGTTCTCTTCCGACGCCCGCGACCGCATGCTGCGCGGCGTGGACATCCTCGCCAACGCCGTCAAGGTGACGCTTGGCCCGAAGGGCCGCAACGTCGTCATCGACAAGGCTTTCGGCGCCCCGCGCATCACCAAGGACGGCGTCTCCGTCGCCAAGGAAATCGAGCTTGAGGACAAGTTCGAGAACATGGGCGCGCAGATGGTGCGCGAGGTCGCGTCGAAGACCAACGACATCGCCGGCGACGGCACGACCACCGCGACCGTCCTGGCCCAGGCCATCGTCCGTGAGGGCGTCAAGGCCGTTGCCGCCGGCATGAACCCGATGGACCTGAAGCGCGGCGTCGACCTCGCTGCCCAGACCGCCGTCAAGGACCTCGAGGCCCGCTCCAAGAAGATCTCCACCTCCGCCGAAGTGGCGCAGGTCGGCACGATCTCGGCCAACGGCGACACCCAGATCGGCGAGGACATCGCCAGCGCGATGCAGCGCGTCGGCAACGAGGGCGTGATCACCGTCGAGGAGGCCAAGTCGCTCGAGACCGAGCTCGAGGTCGTCGAGGGCATGCAGTTCGACCGCGGCTACCTGTCGCCCTACTTCGTGACCAACGCCGAGAAGATGGTCGCCGAGCTGGAGAAGCCGTACATCCTGCTGCACGAGAAGAAGCTCTCGAACCTGCAGGCCATGCTGCCGATCCTCGAGGCCGTCGTCCAGTCCAGCCGTCCGCTGCTGATCATTGCCGAGGACGTCGAGGGCGAGGCGCTTGCCACGCTCGTGGTCAACAAGCTGCGTGGCGGCCTGAAGATCGCCGCCGTCAAGGCTCCGGGCTTCGGCGACCGCCGCAAGGCCATGCTCGAGGACATCGCCGTCCTGACCGGCGGCACGGTGATCTCCGAGGATCTCGGCATCAAGCTCGAGAACGTCACGCTCGACATGCTCGGCACCGCCGAGAAGGTCTCCATCACCAAGGAGAACACCACCATCGTCGACGGGTCGGGCAACAAGGCCGACATCGAGGGCCGCGTGGCGCAGATCAAGGCGCAGATCGAGGAGACCACCTCGGACTACGACCGCGAGAAGCTGCAGGAGCGTCTGGCCAAGCTCGCTGGCGGCGTCGCGGTGATCCGCGTCGGCGGTGCGACCGAGGTCGAGGTGAAGGAAAAGAAGGACCGCGTCGACGACGCCCTCAACGCGACCCGTGCGGCCGTCGAGGAAGGCATCGTCCCGGGCGGCGGCGTCGCCCTGCTGCGTGCCAAGAAGGCTGTCGAGGCGCTGACCTCCGACAATCCGGACATCATGGCCGGCATCAAGATCGTCCTGCGCGCTCTTGAGGCTCCGATCCGCCAGATCGCCCAGAACGCGGGCGTCGAGGGTTCGATCGTGGTCGGCAAGATCCTGGAGAACAGCGACGAGACGTTCGGCTTCAACGCCCAGACCGAAAAGTACGTCAACATGGTGGAAACCGGCATCATCGACCCGACCAAGGTCGTGCGCACGGCCCTCCAGGACGCGGCTTCGATCGCCGGTCTGCTGATCACCACCGAGGCGATGGTCGCCGAGCTGCCGAAGAAGGACTCGCCGGCTCCGGCGATGCCGGGCGGCGGTATGGGTGGTATGGACTTCTAAGAAGTCCTGCTCTCGAAGAGATACGGATGGGCGGCCGTCGGGCCGCCCATTTGCGTTTGGATGGTCGCTCTGCCCACATGGACAGCGGCGGGCGCAAGAGGTATGGCGAGGGCCGCAAGGCTGCCCGGAAAGGCCGGCCCGAAAGACCCGACGAGAAGAGCCGAGGAAGAGTGCAATGGACCGCGAAACGCTGGCCCGCATCGAGCGGCTGGAAGAGCAGCTTGCCTTCCAGACGCGCACCGTCGAGGAGCTCAACGAGGTGGTCACCCGACAGGCCGACCAGATCGACATGTTGAGCCGCCGCCTGGCGGCCCTGGGCGAGCATGTCGAGGAGTTGGAAGACGCCGCCGCCGGCAATGTGCCGGTGGCCAAGCCGCCGCATTACTGAGCCGGCGGGCAGGCGTTCCTAGCGCGTCAGCCGCTCACCTGGGCGGCGAGCCGCTCGAACAGCGGGTTGGCGGCGGTGAAGACGTAGTCGAGCGTCGTCACGCTGACATGCGGCGCGCCGTGGTCGCGCAGCAGCGTGGCGCAGTCGGCGGCGCGATCCGCCGGGCAGTGCAGCAGCAGGGGCTGGCCAACCTGGGTGCCGAAGGGCGCGACCGCGCCGAACTGCTCGGCCGCCGTGCGGGCGGTCAGCTCCGGCGCCTGCACCAGCGCGCGGATCTCGCGATGCGAGCGGGCCCGCTCCTCCGCCGCGATCCGGTCGAGGATGACCCTTGCGGCGGCAAGCTGCGCCGGCGTCCACTCGGCCTTCAGCGAGGCGACGAGATGCGCCTGGCTCTTCAGGATGACGCCGTCGTCCAGCACCTTGAGATTGTTGGCGGCAAGCGTCGAGCCGGTGGTGGTGATGTCGACGATGAGCTCCGCTGTGCCGGCGGCGGGGGCGCCCTCGGTCGCGCCGGCGCTTTCGACGATGCGGTAGTCGGACAGGCCATGCTGGGCGAAGAAGGCCCGCGTCAACGCCACATATTTGGTGGCGACGCGCAGCCGTCCGCCGTTGCGGGCGCGGAAATGCGAGGCGACGTCGACGAGATCGGCCATGGTCGACACGTCGATCCAGGCATCGGGCGCGGCGACGACCACATCGGCGAAGCCGAAGCCGAGCGGGGTGACCACATGCACCAGTTCCTCGGGCCGCGAGATCGTCTCATGCACGAGATCGAGGCCGGTGACGCCCAGATGCGCCTGCCCGGTGCTGAGCTCGCGGGCGATCTCGGAGGCCGACAGGAAGGCGATCTCGACCTCGGAGGCGGCAAAGCGGCCGAGCCGGCCGCGATAGTTGCGCGCCCCGCCCGGACGGCCGACCGGCAGGCCGGCACGGGCGAAGAAGTCGTGGGTGTTGTCCTGCAGCCGTCCCTTGGAGGGCACCGCGATGATCAGCGGCTGGGCGGCGGTTTCCGGCGAATGGGTCATGACACTGCGCCTCAGATCCGGTCGAGCCAGATGGAAAAGCCGGTCGCCGGGATATGGGTCTCGGCGCCAAGCAGGGCGAGCAGGCGGTCGTAGCGGCCGCCGCCGACGATCTGGCCTGCCGCTTTGCGCGAGGCCGAATGAATTTCGAAGACGAAGCCGGTGTAGTAATCGAGCCGGCGGCCGAAATCGGCGGAAAACTCGAGGTTCCCCACATCGACGCCAGCCGCCTCCAGCGCGTCCAGCCGGGCGGTGAAGCCGGCAAGCGCGGCAGCCAGATCGAGCCCCGAGCGGGTCGCGAAAGCCTCCAGCGCCGTCACCGCCTCGCGCGGACGGCCACGGATCGACAGGAACGCGGAGAGCAGCTCCGCCGCCCGGTCGGTGCCGCTGTCATGGGTGGCAAGCGCCGCCTGCTCCAGCAGCCGGCCGGCAATGTCGGCGGCGCTGCGGCCGGCGATCGGGCGCAGGCCGGAAAGCCGCAGCAGCTCGGCAACGGCCTGCTGCGCGGTTGCGGGATCGACGCCGTCGAGCGCCCGCATCAAGGCGGGGGCCGGCATCGCGCCCTCCGGCACGCCGCCGGTCATGGCGGCGATGGCCGCGTCCAGCCGGTCGCGTTCGCCGAACAGCTCGCCGAGCCGGCGGCGCCACACGGGCGCAAGATCCAGCCCGTCGAGCACGGCGCGGAACAGCGCCTCGTCGCCGATCTGGATCGTCGCATCATTGACGCCGAGCGTTGCAAGGCTCTCCAGCGCCAGCGCCAGCACATGGGCGTCGGCCTCGGCCTCGTCCGGCCGGCCGAAGCACTCGACGCCGGCCTGCATGAACTCGCCCGCGCCCTCGCGGCGCTGGCGGAACACCGGGCCGCAATAGGAATAGCGCGCCGGCGTCGTCGCGCCGGGTCCGTCGAGATGGGCGCGGCAGACCGGGATCGTGTAGTCCGGACGCAGGCACAGCTCCTCGCCGGCCGCATCGGACGTCAGGTACATGCGGCCACGGATGTCTTCGCCGATCAGATCGAGAAACAGGCTGCTCGGCTGCAGGATCGCCGGCTCGACAGTGGGAAAGCCGGCGGTCTCGAACAGGGCGGTCAGGGCCGCGTAGCGCGCGGCCTGCGGCCCGGCGGGGTTCGTGGCGGGGTTCGTGGCGGGGCTCGCGGCGGGGCTCACTGGGCCGCCCCCGCATCGCCGTCCTGCCGGGCGCGGTCCTCGGCCTGCTCGGCCAGCATCCGCCGCACGGTGGCGACGATGTCGGCCTCGGGGATGCTGACCTGCGCCGGGCGGCTCTCGCGCCAGGTGACGTTGTCGGCGATCTCGCCGGAAAGCCGCTTGCCCTCGATCAGATCCTTGATCTGAACGGTGCCCTCGGCCCGTTCGTCGCCGCCCTGGATGATGGCGAGCGGGCAGCCGCGGCGGTCGGCATATTTGAGCTGGTTGCCGAACTTCTTCCAGTTGCCCTGGTACATCTCGGCGCGGATGCCGGCGGCACGCAGCTCCTGCGTCATCTTCTGGTAGCGGGCAAGGCTTTCCGTGTCGCCGTCCATCACCGTGACCAGCACGGGGGCGACGACCTCGTCGGCCTGAAGCTTCTTCAGGTTCTTCAGCGCGCTCATCAGGCGCGAGACGCCGATGGAAAAGCCGGTCGCCGGCACATCGCGTCCGGTGAAGCGCTTGACCAGCCCGTCATAGCGCCCGCCGCCGCCGACAGAGCCGAACTGCACGACCTCGCCCTTCTCGTTGGTAACGTCGAACAGCAGCTCGGCCTCATAGACCGGGCCGGTGTAATATTCGAGCCCGCGGACGACAGAAGGGTCGATCTTGATGCGGTCCGGGCCGTAGCCGGCAGCATCTACCAAGTCGGCAATCTGCGAAAGCTCTTGGTAGCCCTCTAGGGGAATACCTCCCTCGTCCGCGTTGACCAAAAGTGCATGACACAAGAGCCGGTTTGAAAGATAACCCTTTGCATCAGGTGGATTGTTGAAGGAACTTTTCTCCGCTTCGCTAGCAGTCTCATCAGAAGCATAGTCGATAGCAATCTTGTTGATGAAAACTGCTGTCAAAACCTTCTGAATTTGCGCGCTATCCAGTCCGGCACCTTTGGTGAAATCGCCGCTCTCGTCCTTGCGGCCCTCCCCCAAAAGCAGGGCGACCCCTTCCTCTCCAAACTTATCCAGCTTGTCGATTGCCCTGAGAACCGCCAGCTTCTGTTCGGAATCGGTTACGCCTCCAGCTTCTAGTATTCCGTCGAGCACCTTGCGGTTGTTGACGCGGATGACATAGGAGCCGCGCGGGATGCCGAGTGCTTCCATCGTGTCGGCCATCATCATGCACATCTCGGCATCCGCCTGGACGCCCGGCGCGCCGACGCTGTCGGCATCGAACTGCATGAACTGGCGGAACCGGCCCGGCCCCGGCTTCTCGTTGCGGAACACCCAGCCGGCGCGGTAGCTGCGGAACGGAAGCTGGATCTCGTTGATGTTTTCCGCGACATGGCGGGCGAGCGGCGCGGTGAGATCGTAGCGCAGGCTCATCCACTGCTCGTCGTCGTCCTGCACCGAGAAGACGCCGGCATTCGGCCGGTCAGTGTCGGGCAGAAACTTGCCGAGGCAGTCGGTATATTCGAAGGCCGGCGTCTCGACCGGATCGAAGCCGTAGCGCTCGTAGACCTCGCGGATCTTCGCCAGCATCGCCTCGGTGGCGCGGATGTCGGCGGCCGAGCGGTCGACGAAGCCGCGCGGCAGGCGGGCCTTCAGCTTGGACGGTGTGTTCTTGGCCATCGGCGTATCGGAATCCATCGCGGGCGCGCGCCTTTTTCAAACATGGTCAAAAAGGAGTGCGCGATCTTGCAGTTGCCGGTTTCCTAGACGAAACGGCCCGCGCGGGCAAGGATGGCGGGGAGAGTGCCGCCGGCGCGCGCGGGGCGCCGCGGCGGATCGGCGCTTGCATTCGGGGGCGTTCCGACTATGGTCCCGCGCGGTTCCGCCGCAGTGGCTCTCGGGTCGCGGGCGGTCAAACAGACCGGATCCCCTTGATGTTCGGAGTTCCCATGCCGGGTGACGGCATTCTGCAGACGGGCGAGGCCAGCGAAACGGCGCCGCTTGGCGCAGCGCGGCTTTCCGTCGTGCTGCCGACCTATAACGAGCGCGACAACCTGCCCGTCCTGATCGACCGGCTCGACGCCGCGCTGGCCGGCATCGCCTGGGAGGCGATCGTCGTCGACGACAATTCGCCCGACGGCACCGCGGATGTCGCCCGCGCCATCGCCGCGCGCGACCCGCGCGTTCGCGTCATCCGCCGGGTGGGGCGGCGCGGCCTGTCGGGCGCCTGCGTCGAGGGGATGCTCGCCTCCTCCGCCGACTATGTGGCGGTGATGGATGCCGACCTGCAGCATGACGAGACCCTGCTGCCGAAGATGCTGGCGGCGCTGTCCAACGGCGCGGCCGATCTTGCGGTGGCCAGCCGCCATGTGGAAGGCGGCGACGTCGGCACCGGGCTTTCCGGCGTGCGCGCCTCCGGCTCCGGCCTTGCCAACCGGCTGGCGAGGGTGCTGCTGAAGGTGACCCTGTCCGACCCGATGAGCGGCTTCTTCATGATCCGCCGCACCGAGGTGGAGCGGCTGGCGCCCGGCCTCTCGTCGCAGGGCTTCAAGATCCTGCTCGACATCGTCGCCACCGCGCGCGGCTCCTTGCGCATCGTCGAGCTTCCCTTCGTCTTCCGAGAGCGCCTGCATGGCGAGAGCAAGCTCGACACGCTGGTGGCGCTCGACTTTCTGGGGCTCGTCTTGTCCAAGCTCGTCGGCGACCTGGTCTCGATCCGCTTCCTGATGTTCATGCTGGTCGGCGCGTCGGGCGTCGTCGTGCATATGGCGGCGCTGTTCGCGCTGCTGGAGATCGGCGGCCTCTCCTTCCCGGTGGCGCAGACGGCGGCGACCTTCGTCGCCATGACCACCAATTTCTGGCTCAACAACCGCCTGACCTATCGCGACCGGCGGCTGCGCGGCTTCGCGGCCCTGCGCGGCCTCTTGACCTTCTATGTGGTGTGCAGCGTCGGCGTCGTCGCCAATGTCGGCGTCGCCTCGCTGGTCTATCAGGAGGATGCCGGGCGCATCCTGGTCGGGCTCGCCGGCCTTGCCGGCGCGGTGATGGGCGCGGTGTGGAACTATGCGGCAAGCTCGGTGCTGACCTGGCGCAAGGCGTAAAGCCGCCTACGGCGCCCTGAAGCGCGACAAGGACGACGAGATGGCCGGACACGCTCCCAACAGCCAGACGCGACAGGCGAGCGGCGCGGCGGCGCAGGCGCTGCCCCTGTGGCTGCGCCCCCTGCCTCTTGCCCTGCTGGTCGCCGCCCTCACCGCTCTGCGGCTGCTGGTCGCCGCCAAGGCCGGCCTTGCCGAGGACGAGGCCTATTACCGGCTCTGGGGGCTGCATCCTGCCACCGGCTATTACGATCACCCGCCGATGGTCGCCTGGTTCGCCTTCCTCGGCCAGTCGCTGTTCGGCGACACCGCGCTCGGCCTGCGGTTCCTCTCCGTGCTGTCGGCTGCCATCGGCTCGGCGGCGATCTGGCGCACCGGCCTGCTGCTCTATGGCGCGCGCGAGGCCGGCTATGCGGTGCTGTTCCTCAATGCCAGCCTGCTGATCGGTGCCGGCAGCCTGCTGGCGACGCCGGACGCGGCGTCCGTGCTGTTCTGGGGTCTTGCCCTCTGGGCGCTGGCCGAGCTGACCGCGAGCGAGAACCCGTGGTGGTGGCTCGCCGTCGGCCTGTTCGCCGGGCTCGGGCTCAATGCCAAGTATTCGGTTCTGTTTCTCGGCGCCGGCATCGTGCTCCATCTCGTCTTCGTGCCGCAGGCGCGGCGCTGGTGGGGTGCCTGGCAGCTCTGGGCCGGCGGGCTGCTGGCCATCGCCCTAGTGCTGCCGGTGATCGGCTGGAACGCGGCGC
Source organism: Stappia sp. TSB10P1A (assembly GCF_900185725.1). Lineage (GTDB taxonomy): Bacteria > Pseudomonadota > Alphaproteobacteria > Rhizobiales > Stappiaceae > Stappia. Next base: position 257,841 of record NZ_FYAU01000016.1, read on the forward strand.
ATGACTGGGCCTCCTTCGGCAAGCAGTTCGGCCGCGCCGTGCCGGAGGGCTGGAGCACGCGCTATCTGCCGGAATTCGTCGGTGCGGTGGTCGGCCTTGCCAATCCGCTGGTGGCGGTGCTGGCCGGCATCGGCCTGGTGCGGATCGCCCGCGCGGCCCTGCGGGGCGAGCCGGCGGGCGGCCTGCTGCTGTGGACCAGCCTGCCTTTCGTCGTCTACCTCTTGGCGCATTCGCTGCATTCGCGGGTGCAGGGCAACTGGCCGGCGCCGCTGTTTCCGGTGATCGCCCTTGCCGCCGCGCTGATTGCCGCCCGGCCGCCGGCATGGCCCGGTGTGCGGGTCTGGCAGCGGTTTTCGGCCGTCGCGATCGCCCTAGGGCTTGCCGTGTCGCTGATCGTCTATGTCCACGCAGTCGTGCCGCTGACCGGCGCCCTCGCCCGCAAGGATCCGACGCATCAGATCCGCGGCTGGGCGGAGATCGGCGCGGAATTGCAACGGCTTGCGGCCGAGCAGGAGGCGGCTTGGATCGCCACCGACGCCTATGGCCTCAACGCGCAGCTTGCCTGGCAGCTCGACCGGGCGATGCCGGTGGAACAGGTCGACCAGCGCATCCGCTACGCGATGCGGCCCGATCCGGATCCCGAGCGTGTCGCCCGCCCTGCCCTCTTCATCGCCCAGGAGCGGCGCGATCCGGGCACGGAGCGCCTGTCGACCCGCTTTGCCGAAGTCGAGCAGATCGCCGTGCTGACCCGTCGGTCGGACGGCACGCCGGTCGAACGCCTTGTCGTCTACCGGGTGGCCGAGCCGCATGCCGGCACGCCGTTCGACCCGGTCTACCCGCTTCCCTGAGCCGCCCCGCAAGCCGAGCCGGCAAAATTGACACTGGTGCCGGCCGGCCCGCCGCTGCATAGAATTCCGCCATGAAACGGATCCTTCTCACCTCACCGGACTACGGCCTGGCCTTCGGCGTCGACAGGGCCCTGCGCGAGCTGATCTCGGCCGGCGCGCTGTCCGCCGTGGGGTGTCTCGTCGTCTCCGACCTGTGGTCGCGCGAATACCTGCCGCTGCGCGATACGGTCGACAGCGTGCGCCACCGGACCCTGGTCGGCCTGACGCTGACGCTCACCCATCCTTTCGCGCCGCTGTCGATGCGCGCGCGCAGCCAGTTCGGCAACCGGTTTCCAAAGGCGCGCTGGTGGCGCTGGTGGGGGGCGCTGCGGCTGCTGCCCGACGAGATGCTGGCGGAGGAGGTCGAGGCGCAGATCACCTGTTTCGAGGAGTTCTACCAGCGTCCGGCAGACTTCCTGCATGTGGCGGAGGACCTGCTCGCCGTTCCCGCCCTCGCCCGGGTGGTGCTGAAGCAGGTGGCCCTGCGCCGCTGGCCGCCGCGCATCGTGATGCCGCAACTCAGCCCGCGCGCCGCCGCGCGCTTCACCCGCGATGCGCGCGATGCCGGTCTCAAGGTGCTGGAGCGCGGCCCCGACTTTCCCGAGGCCATCGACCAGGGGGCCCATGCCCAGCATCTGCGGCGCGGGCTCGACGGGCTCGCCGACCGCACCGTCGTGTTCTGCCAGCCGGGCGAGATCGACGACCGGCTGCGGCGGGCGGAACCGCGCGCCCGGCTCGATACGCGCAGCGCCCAGTTCGCCTTCTTCCGCGGGGATACGTTCCCGCTGCTGCTGATGGAAAAGGACATTTTCCTGTATTGACGCGCGGCCCGAAGGCCAGAAACGCGAAAACCGGCCCCCCGCGGGGATGGGGGGCCGGTTTTTCGGGAGGGGCGCTGCCAGGTCAGGAGAGCAGCGCCTGTTGTCCTTGATATAGGGGCGCGGCGGTCCGGTTACAGTGACGACGGTCACATAATCGCTTTGCTGCGGGCGAAACCGCCGTACAATGGCGCAACGGGGCCATTCCGGTCCGGCGCGACGGGGCAGTCGCACCGGCGCATCCTCCAGTTCATGCGGCATTCATGCGCCAGCCCCGACACTGCGCGTCCATCGTGGCGACGAATCGAGGCAGGACACATGGTCGAACTGAGGAACTTCCTCGAGAACAGCTTCTCCATGGAGGGGCTCGACTGCAATCTCGCCGCCGGTCTCGCCGCGCTGGCGCGGCCGATGTCGGTGAAGCCGGGCGCCATCCTGTTCGAGTCCGGCGATCCCGGCAACGGCTGCTACGCGATCCTGGAAGGCTCGCTCAAGGTCTCGATCGTCAGCGTCGAGGGCGACGAGCAGTTGCTGGCCGTGCTCGGCCCCGGCGCCATCGTCGGCGAGCTCGCCCTGCTCGACGGACGGGCGCGCTCGGCCACCGTCACCGCGCTGAAGCCGACCCGCCTCGCCTTCATCGAGAAGCACGCCTTCGAGCGCTTCGCCGACGAGAACCCGGCGCTCTACCGCCACATGCTCTACATCGTCGGCCAGCGGCTGCGCCAGGCCAACGACGTGCTGGCGGCCCGTTCCTTCCTGCCGCTGCCCGGCCGCGTCGCCCAGACGCTGCTGCAGCTCGCCGACACGTTCGGCAAGCCGGTCGACAAGGACCGCATCCTGATCCACTACAAGCTGTCGCAGGCCGACATCGCCAACATGGCGGGGGCGGCGCGCGAAAACGTCAGCCGCGTCCTCAACGACTGGAAGCGCGCCGGTACGATCAGCCGCATTTCCGGCTATTACTGCCTGGAAAAGCCGGACTGGCTGCGCCGCGCCTCGGCGCTGTAGGAGCCTGCCTGTTGCGGGGCGCCCGCCCTTGGCATTCGCGCTGAAACATGTGACATTTCAAGTAACTGGCGCGAGGGGGGCTTCAGTCTCCCGCGCACAGTCCCGCCCCGTTTGCCGCCGGCCGGCCCTGCGCCCGCACAGCCGGCGGCCCAGCCCCAAGGGTTCCGCCGATGTCGTCACAAGAGCTGCTCGAACTGTCCGCCGTCGAGCTTTCGCGCAAGATCCATGGCCGCGACGTGTCGGCCCGCGAGGTGATGGAGGCGACGCTGGCGCGGATCGAGGCGGTCAATCCGGCGATCAACGCCATCGTCTCGCTGCGCGACGGCGATGTGCTGCTGGCCGAGGCGGAGGCGGCGGACGTCGAGCTCAGTGAGGGGCGCTCGCGCGGGGTGCTGCACGGAATCCCGCAGGCGATCAAGGACCTGGCGATGACCGCCGGCATTCCGACGACGATGGGCTCGCCGGTCTTCGCCCGCCAGGTGCCGGAGGAGGACGGCATCCAGGTGGCGCGCATCCGGGCGGCCGGCGGCCTCTTCATCGGCAAGACCAACGTGCCGGAATTCGGCCTCGGCTCGCATACCTACAACCCGCTGTTCGGGCCGACGCGCAACCCCTACGACAGGACGCGCAGCGCCGGCGGCTCCAGCGGCGGGGCGGCGGCGGCGCTGGCCGCGCGCCTGCTGGTGGTGGCGGACGGCAGCGACATGATGGGATCGCTGCGCAATCCGGCCGGTTTCTGCAACGTGCTGGGCATGCGGCCGAGCTACGGCCGGGTGCCGTCGGGACCGGGGCCGGAGAGCTTCTTCGACACGATGGCGACGGAAGGGCCGATGGCGCGCAGCGTCGACGATCTGGCGCTGCTGCTGTCGGTGCAGGCCGGGTACGACCCGCGCGCGCCGCAATCGCTGCCGGGCGACGGGTCCGAATTCGTGCCGCCGATCCGGTCCGACATTGCCGGTCTCAGGGTCGGTTGGCTCGGCGATCTTGGCGGACATCTGCCGTTCGAGCCGGGACTGCTGGAGCTGTGCCGGGCCGCGGTCGACGTCTTCGCCGGGCTCGGCTGCCGGGTCGAGGAGCCGGTGCCGGGCTTCGATCCGGAGCGGATTTTTCAGGCCTGGGCGGATCTGCGGAGCTGGCGGGTCGCCGGAAAGCTCGGCGGCCTCTATGAAGCGGCGGCGACCCGCGACAAGCTGAAACCGGCGGCAATCTGGGAAATCGAGCGCGGCCGCGCGCTGGCGCTGGCGCGGCTGGAGGAGGCGAGCGTGGTGCGCAGCGCCTTCCACCGGGCGGTGCTGCGGCTGTTCGAAACGGTCGACATCCTGATCCTGCCGACGGCGCAGGTGTTTCCGTTCGACGTCGATCTCGACTGGCCCAAGGAGGTTGGCGGCCGGGCGATGGACACCTACCACCGCTGGATGGAAGTCGTTGTTCCGGCAAGCCTTCTGGGCCTGCCCGTGGTCGCGGTCCCGGCCGGTTTCTCGGCGTCCGGACTGCCGGCGGGCCTCCAGATCATCGGCCGACCGCGCGACGATCTCGGCGTCTTGCGGGCGGCGAAAGCCTATGAGCAGGCGACCGACTGGCTGGCGCGCAAGCCGGCGCTTTGACGCAAAAAAGAGGCCGCTCCGGGGGAGAGCGGCCTCCGGGCCGGTCGGCCGATCGGGCAGGCGTTCCGGCTGAGACCGAGAGCGTTTGGTCGAGCGGCAGATCGGGATTGCCGTCGCGCTTTCGATCTCAAAGGTTTTTACGCGGGGACGGCGGCGATAGATCACGCCCTTGCGGAAAGCTGCTGAAGTAGGCGCCAACCGCTTGTTCGGTAAAGACAATCCGAATTGAGAATTTTCGAGACGGATTTTGCAAAATTTTGAGAAATTTTGCGTTTTCCGGTCCAAACCCGTCTCAATTTTCTCGAAATCGGCGCGCGGCGGGCATTCCGGCCCGCAATAGCGACTTGTCCCCGCCGCGCAGCGCGAGCGGCAAAAACCTTATCCCCGCCTGCCGCCGGTGTGAGATAGTGTCATGAGATAGTGTCACGAGATCGTGTCACTCGCGACGGTCGGCGTAGTTCGCCTCTTCCTCGTAATAGGCGTCGAAGCCGACCGCCTTGCGCAGGGAGGCGAAGTCGAGCAGCGCCGCGTCGGGATGCTGGCCGGCCTTGATCACCTGCAGCGCCTCCTGCATGGCGCGGGTCACGGCGGAGAGCAGGGTCAGCGGATAGGCGGCGAGCCGGTAGCCGATGCGCTCAAGCTCGGCATGGGGCAGAAGCGGCGTGGCGCCGCCCTCGACGAGATTGGCCATGTGGATGCCGGGCACCTCGCGGCAGATCCGCTCCATCTCCTCGACGGACTGCGGCGCCTCGACGAAGAGCAGGTCGGCGCCGGCCTCGCGGAAGGCGGCGGCGCGCTCCAGCGCCTCGTCGAGCCCGTGGCCGTGGCGGGCGTCGGTGCGGGCGAGGATGAGGATGTCGGCGCCCTCCTCGCGGGCATCGACCGCCGCCTTGATGCGGTTGACGGCCTCGGTGCGGTCGACGACCAGCTTGCCACGGGTGTGGCCGCAGCGCTTGGGCGCGACCTGGTCCTCGATCATGATCGCGGCAAAGCCGGCCTGGGCGTAGCCGCGCACGGTGCGCTTGACGTTGAGCGCATTGCCATAGCCGGTGTCGCCGTCGCCGATCACCAGCGCGCCGGTCGCCGCGCAGACATTGCGGCCGGTGTCGACCATCTCGCCATAGGAGATGAGGCCGGTGTCGGGCGCGCCGATGCGGGCGGCGGAGACGGCAAAGCCCGACATGAAGGTGACGGGAAAGCCGGCATCGCCGATCAGCTTGGCCGACAGGCCGTCGAAGCAGCAGGGCATGACCGTGAGCGGGGTCGCGGCAAGATGGGCGCGCAGGCGCGCGGCGGGAGAGGACATGGACATGCCTTTCAGTCAGGAACCGGGCGGCGGAAACCGGGCAGCAGAAACCGGGCGGGGCGCCTACAGCCGGAAGGGAATGTAGAGCGCGATGCCGGGCCACCAGAAGATGGCGGCGGCGCAGACCAGCATGATCACGAGGAACGGCAGCACGCCGGAGGCGACCTCGCCCATGCTGGCCTTGCCGACCGCCTGTATCACATAGAGATTGAGCCCGACGGGTGGGGTGATCAGCGCGCATTCGATCATGATGACGAAGAAGACGCCAAACCAGACCGGATCGATGCCGAGCGCCATCAGCGCGCCGGAGAGCACCGGCACCATGATCAGGATCATCGACAGGGATTCCAGGAACAGGCCCATGACCAGCAGCACCAGGGCGACCACCAGCACGAACATGCCGGCGGTCGAGATGTGGTCGGACAGGAACAGCGAGATGTCCTGGGGAATGCGATAGAGGGTGATCGCCTTGCCGAAGACCTTGGCGCCGGCGACGATCAGCAGGATCGCCACCGTCGTCGTCATCGCCTCGGCGACCGCGTCGCGGAATTTCGGCCAGTCGAGGGTGCGCAGGATCGGCCCGACCACGACCAGCGAGCCGAGGAAGCCGACGGCCGCCGCCTCGGTGGGCGTGAAGATGCCGAGATAGATGCCGGAGATCACCAGGCCGGCGAGCAGCACGGTCGGCAGGGCGCGGATCGCGGTGCGGCGGCGCTCGTCCCAGCTTGCCTTGGGGCTCGGCTGGTAGTCGGCGGCAAAGCTCGCATAGAGCACCGACCAGACGATGAACAGCGCCATCAGCAGCAGGCCCGGCCCGACGCCGGCCAGGAACAGGGCGATGATCGATTCCTCGGTGATGACGCCATAGACGATCATCGGGATCGACGGCGGAATGAGAATGCCGAGCGTGCCGCCGGCGGCCAGCAGGCCGAGCACGAAGCGGCGCGGATAGCCGCGCGAGGTCATTTCCGGGATCGCCACGGTGCCGATGGTGGCGGCGGTGGCGACCGAGGAGCCGGAGATCGCCGCGAAGACGCCGCAGGACAGGATGGTGGCGATGGCGAGCCCGCCCGGCCAGTGGCCGACCCAGGCCTGCACGGCGGCGAAGAGATCGCGCCCGACGCCGCCCTTCAGCAGCACGTTGGACATCAACAGGAACAGCGGCACGGCGATCAGCACGAAACTGTCGGCCGCCGACAGCAGCCCCTGCGGCACCATCAGCGGCGAGAAGCCGCCGAAATAGAGCAGGCCGAAGCCGAGGCCGGCCAGGGTGAAGGCGACCGGCACACCGACCAGCAGCAGCGCGAACAGCGCCAGGAGGATGAGAATGGTGGTCATCGTCTAGTGCTCTACCGAACCGCGGGGAAGACTTTCGGCCCCGCCGGTGGCGACGCGCAGCGCCTCGACCAGCGCCTGCAGGCCGAGCAGGGCGAAGCACAGCGGCAGCGAGACCTGCGCCCACCAGGCCGGCAGGTTGAGCATGGAGCCGGTGGTGCGGCCGCGCTGGAACGAGTCCCAGGCGATGCCGCCGCCGTCGCGGACGATGACCGCCGCCAGCGCGGCGATGAACAGCAGCACGAACACTTCCTGCACCTGGCGCAGGCGCGGCGACAGCATGTCGGTCAACAGGGTGATGGTGATGTGCTGGCGGCGATGCAGCAGGATGGCGGCGCCGCCGAAGGTCGCCCAGACCAGCAGCATGCGCGACAGTTCCTCGGCCCAGATGGTCGGCGCGATGAAGACATAGCGCATCACCACCTCGTAGCCGAGCATCAGGGCGGTGGCGAAATAGGCCCATCCGGCGACCGTCCCGAACAGGCGGGAGACGGCGTCGATCACACGCAGCATCGGCGGCAACCCCAGTTTTTGCGGAAGATCCGGGAGCGCCGGGGCGGAACGGGCCGCCCCGGCGCAGATGTCGGACAGGCGATCAGTCGTTGAGGGCGCGGGCGGCGGCCAGCACCCTGGCGCCGAGCTCGCCCGAATCGGCGAGGAACTGGTCGTAGACCGGCTGCGCCGACGCCTTCCAGGCCTCGATCTCCTCGGCGGTCGGCTCATAGACGGTCATGCCGTTCTCGAGCGCGGCCTTGTAGGAGGTGGCCTCGATATCGGCCATGCGGTCGCGCACGTCGGTCTCGGCGAACAGCGCCGCCTCGTTGATCCAGGCGCGGTGCTGCTCCGGCAGGCCCTGCCAGAACCGCTCGTTGACGACGACGATGAACTCGATGTCGGCATTGTTGGTGACGGTGATCGTGTCCATCACCTCCCACAGGCGCCGGGCATCGACGCCGGACACGCCGGTCATGCCGACATCGACGGTGCCGCGCTGATAGGCGATGTACTGCTCCGAGCCGGAGACCATGGTTGGCGCGCCGCCGGCGGCCTTGATCCATTCGCCGAGGGTCTTGCCGAAGACGCGGACCTTCTTGCCCTTGAGGTCGGCCGGGGTGCGGATCGGGCCACCCTTCGACAGCAGCACGGAGCCGCCATAGGCCTGCCACCACAGGACGCGGGCGCCGGTGTCCAGGATCGCCTCGTCGAGCGGCCCGCGCACCGGGCTGCCCGGCGCCACCGCCTTGCGCACCAGCTCGTCGCTGTTGAGCAGGAACGGCATGTAGAAGACGTCGACCGCCGGCACGTCGCCGACATAGCGGGTCAGCGAGGCGACGCCCATCTCGATGGAGCCGGAGCCGACCGCCTGCGGCACCTCGTCGTCCTTGTAGAGCTGGGCGGAATCGTAGATCTCGACCTTGATGTCGCCGCCGGAGATCTCTTCCACCTTCTGCTTGAAGATGGAGAGATTCTCGCCGAGATGGCTCTTCATCGGCAGTTGCAGCGTGATGCGCAAGGTGGTGGTGTCGGCAAGGGCCGCGGACGCGGTCAGCGCCAGGCCGGCGGCAAGGCCGATGGCATAACGGGCAAGTTTCATCTCAGTCCTCCCCAGGGGCGGCTCCCGGCGCGCCCGCAAGCGGCACCGTTCGAACGGCACCTGTCGTTGCGGCCGGATCGCCCTGCGTCGTGCGGCGCGGCCCGGCCAGTTGGATCCACGCATCGCGGGCCGGCAACCGCTGCCGGTTTCCGGGCCGATGCTGTCGGGGCACGGCTGCGAGGCGGACAGGGCGAGAGGGGCAAAACCGCAAGCCCCGTGGCCGCCGCCTCATGGCAAGCCCTTGTGGCAAATGCGATGTCAGCTAAGCCGATGCGACGGGCCGGTGCAACCTCGTTGTGATCGCAGCCGCAACTCGGCATGGGATAGCCGGCGGGGGATGGCGGGTGTGGCGGTGGCGGTGGGGGGATGGCGGGTGTGGCGGGGGATCGCGGCGCTGGCGGGTGTGGCAGCGGTCAGGCACGAGAGGCGGGCGGCGGAAGGCCTCAGGCTGCCGCTTTCGCAAGACCATGAGACCCAGCGGATACTGGATACCCGCCTTCGCGGGTATGACAGCCGTGGAGTGGAGCGAACACCTTCCGTCTCACGCCCGCCTGACGGCGCTTGCCGTATCCATCCCCACGACCGTCGTGGCTCGCCGGTCCCGGCTCGGCGCTGGCGCGCCGTCCGGGAAGACGCCGGAGAGGTGGGAGCCGGCAAAACGGCAGCAGCGAGTGGAGCGACACGCCGTCCCGCCTCACGCCGGCTGAGGGTGCCAATGGGTCCCGGCTCTGCGCTGCGCGCGGCCGGGATGACCTTCCGAGGGGGAGGCGAGGACTGAGCATCCTCTCGGGCATCACCCCCGGTCGCACGCAAGCACGCGCCGGTCACCCCACCCACGGATGTCACCCCGGCCGCAGGCGAAGCCGGAGAGCCGGGGTCTATTGGCTGCCAGAGCGGCGGCGGGGACGCGGCGAACCGTCGTCTGGCCGGCTCTGCGCTGCGCGCGGCCGGGACAGCCGAGGGGGAGGAAAGGCCGCGCCTTACGTCGGGCGGACCAGCGCCTGCCGCTGCCGCTCGACCTCCTCGCGCACGCAGCAGCCCTCGAGATGGTCGTTGACCAGCCCCATGGCCTGCATGAAGGCATAGACGGTGGTGGGGCCGACGAAGCTCCAGCCGCGCTTCTTGAGGTCCTTCGACAGGGCGCGGGAGGCCGCCGTCTGGGCGAGCACCGAGAGCGAGGCATGGTCGCAGCGCTCGGGCCGGTCCTGCGGTCCGGGCTCGAAGCTCCAGACATAGGCGGCGAGCGAGCCGCGCTCGGCCGCAAGATCGCAGGCGCGGCGGGCATTGTTGATGGTCGAGACGATCTTGCCGCGATGGCGGACGATGCCGGCGTCCTGCAGCAGCCGCTCGACATCGGCCTCGCCAAAGCGGGCCACCGCCTCGAAGTCGAAACCGGCGAAGGCGGCGCGGAAGCTCTCGCGCTTGCGCAGGATGGTCAGCCAGGACAGGCCCGACTGGAACCCCTCAAGGCAGAGCTTTTCGAACAGGCGCCGGTCGTCGGTGACCGGGCGGCCCCATTCCGTGTCGTGATAGGCGAGATAATCCGGCTTGTTGCCATGCCACCAGCAGCGGCAGCGGCCGTCCTCGCCGCGCAGCAGGCCGGGCGGAAGATCGTCCTGCGCCGCCGCCCCGCCGGTGTCGAAAGCCTCGCTCATCATCCCTCCCCGGCCCGCGGCCGCGCCAATCGTTCGCTCTTTGTTCTTGATAGCAGGAACGGCAAGGCTTGTGAAGCGATGCCATTTTTTCGCTCGCGCCGGACTCACTGCGGTCGCCGGCTCCGCGGGGCGGGCGTCGCGATGGCGACGGGGCACGGGATGGCGGGGTCCGCGATCAGGCGAACAGGGCGTCGATGTCGTCCTGGCTGGCGACGCCGTCGTCGGTGTCCAGCGAGGGGCCGTTGAGCAGGGCGGCGTCGCCCTCGCGCACGGCGCGCTCGTCCGGCTCGATCGTCTTGAAGGTCTCGATGCCGCCCCAGATGTCCATCATCCGGATGATGCGGTCCTCGATGAAGCGCAGCGTGGTGATGACCTTGTTGATGCGCTGGCCGGTGAGGTCCTGGAAGTTGCAGGACTCGAAGATCTGGACGACCTTCTCCTGGATGTCGTTGGCAAGATCCGCGTCCTGACCGCGCAGGCGCGCGGCCAGCGTGTTGGCCGTCTCGTCGATGAACTCGGCCGCCGAGAGAATGCTCTCCGTCGCCCCTTCGGTGCCGTGGACCACCGCGTCGAGCTCGTTGGTGACCCGGTTCATCTCCTGGCCTTCATGGCCGGTGGTGTGATGCAGCGTGGCGATCTCGCGCTTGGTCCGGGCGATCGCCTCGTAGATCGAATCGAGCTCGGCCTTCAGCTTCACCGCCTCGCCCAGTTCATGCTTGAACTGCTCGAGCATCTGGTTGCCGACCTCCTCGGGCGGGCGAATCATCGCCTTGATCGAGGCGATTTCCGCCATCAGCGCCCGATACTGGATGTCCGACCCTTGCGCGGAGCCGCTGTCGGCGCTCGACTGCTGCAGGAGGCTCTCGGCTCTAAAGGCTCGTCTGGTGGCCATCATGGTCGGGGTCGTCTCCAGATCTTCTAGGTCAGGCGATGTCGGGACAGGCAATGGGGGCGCCGGACTCCTGCTATAGCCGGCGAGGATTTAAGGAATGGTTCCGGGCATGGCTGCCGCAACGGCATTTTCGACAGGGGGCGAGCTTTTGCGTTCCGCTCCCCTGCCCGGTTCTGTATGCTGCCCGGCGGCGGTCGACGCCTGACTGAGATGCCGTTACCGGGACACCGAACCCTTGCGCCGACCGCTGTCGCGACTGATCCTGCTGCTATGCCTTGCCCTGCCGGCCGTTGCCGGCGGCGCGGCAATGACGCGCGCGGCGCCTCACACCTTCTCCACCGAGGAACTGATCGACGGCTTCATGAAGACCGTCTTCGGGCTGGAATACCGCTCGTGGAGCTGGCAGCCCTATCTCGTCAAGAAATACACCGGGCCGGTGCGCTTCTACGTCCACAACATGGCGGCGAGGGACCGGCGGCCGACCGTCTATCGCTTCATCGAGCAGATCGGCGCCGGGATCCGCGGCCTGTCGACGATCATCGTGCCGACGCCGGAGGAGGCGAACTTCCACGTCTATGTGGTCGATCGCGGCCAGTATCGCGACGTGGTGCGGCGCCACATCTACAAGGACCCGACCGCCGACGTGCCCGGCCGCTGCCTGGTGCGGGTCGTCTCCGACCGGCGCGGCATCTCGCAGTCGGCGGCGGTGATCGTCTCCGACGAGGGCGACTTCCTGTTCCGCCGCTGCCTGGTGGAGGAGCTGCTGCAGGGCCTGGGGCCGATGAACGACGACGATTCGCTGGTGCATTCGGTGTTCAACGACCGCTCCCGGCACAGCCGCTTCACCACCTTCGACCGGCTGCTGCTGAACATGCTCTACCATCCGCGCATCCAGCCGGGCATGAGCCCGGCCCAGGTCGAGCCCCTGCTGCCGGCGATCGTGCGCGAGATCCGCCCGCTGGTGAACTGACGCGCCGCCGATTCACGCGGCGTTCACCATGTCCTTCAACCCGGCGCTAACCAAACGGAGAGAATCCCGCCCAGCTTGCGCCAGGGTTTACGATTGGCTGCCACGCAACCGCTACCTTGAAGCAATCCGCCGCCAGACCGGCCGGCGGCCTATCGTGGTGCGACGAAGAGGTTGCGAGTACGTCGATGAGCCGAACAGGTTTTCTCCTTGCCGCGGCGATGCTGGCCGGCGCGATGGCGCTGTCCCCCGCCAGGGCGGATTATCGCAGCGGCGCCGGCGCGCCGCCGCTTCTGCTGAGCCCCGACCTGACCGAGCCCTGGGTGATGCAATTGCAGCCCCACCGGCGCCAGATGCGGTCGCAGGTGACCACCCGCCCGGTGATGCGCCAACCGCAGACCCTGCAACAGGTGCGCCATATGGGCGTCGCCCCGGCGGTGGCGGCCCGGCCGCAGCCGCCGCAGCGCCAGGTCGACCCGCGCTTCCTGCCGACCACCGTCGCCTATGACGGCAAGCACAAGCCCGGCGACATCGTCATCGATACCGAGGCGCGCTATCTCTACCTGGTGGAAAAGGGCGGCTTTGCCCGCCGCTACGGCGTCGGCGTCGGCCGTCCCGGCTTCGAATGGGCCGGCACGCACACGGTGACGCGCAAGGCCGAGTGGCCGGACTGGCGCCCGCCGGCGGAAATGCGCAAGCGCCAGCCGCACCTGCCGGTGCACATGGCCGGCGGCCCGAAGAACCCGCTCGGCGCCCGCGCGCTCTATCTCGGCTCGACGCTCTACCGCATCCACGGCTCGAACGAGCCCTGGACCATCGGCCGGGCGGTATCCTCGGGCTGCATCCGCATGCGCAACGAGGACGTGATCGACCTCTACGACCGGGTGCCGGTCGGCGCCAAGGTCCACGTCCGCTAACCGTTTTTCTGCAAGGTCCCCGCAAGCGACCGCCCCCGGACGGTTCCGCCGCCCGGGGGTTTTCGTTTGGCGGTTTTCGTTGTCGAGCCGGCAGCTTGCCGCCTCAGGCCGTGGCGGCAAGACCCGTCTCGGCCAGGAGCGCCGGCTCCGGCCCGCCATAGGCCCAGTCGAGCAGCAGCACCGTGTGCAGCACCGGCAGGTCGGTGCCGCTGCCGATCTGGGTGATGCAGCCGACATTGCCGGTGGCGACGAGATCGGGCGCGGTCTTCTCGATATTGGCGACCTTGCGGTCGCGCAGGCGGCGGGCAAGGTCCGGCTGCAGGATGTTGTAGGTGCCGGCCGAGCCGCAGCACAGATGCCCCTCCGGCACGTCGCGCACGGCAAAGCCGGCGGCGGTGAGCAACTGCTTCGGCTGGCGGGTGATCTTCTGCCCGTGCTGCATGGAACAGGCCGAGTGATAGGCGACCGTCAGCCCCGTGGCGCGCACCGGCGCGCCCAGATCGAGGCCGGTCAGGTACTCGGTGACGTCCTTGGCCAGCGCCGAGACTTTCGCGGCCTTTTCCGCATAGGCGGGATCGTCCTTCAGCATGAAGCCGTAATCCTTGATCGTCGTGCCGCAGCCGGACGCGGTGATCAGGATGGCGTCGAGCCCCTCGCCCTCGATCTCGCGCGTCCAGGCATCGACATTGCGGCGGGCATCGGTGAGCGCCTGCTCCTCGCGGCCCATGTGATGGACCAGCGCGCCGCAGCAGCCCTCGCCCTTCGGCAGCACCACCTCGACGCCGGCGCGGGTGAGCAGGCGCACGGTCGCCTCGTTGATCTCCGGCGCCAGCACCGGCTGGGCGCAGCCGGTGAGCAGGGCGACGCGGCCCTTGCGCGCGGCGCTAGCTGCCGGATAGGCGCTGCCCGGCTTCAGCGAGGAGGGCGAGGGCGCCTTCAGGGGCGCGAGCGAGAGCATGGCGCCGAGCTGCTTGAACGGACCGCCAAACGCGCGCAGCACGCCGGCGAAGGGCCGGGCATAGAAGGCGGCGGCCAGCGACAGGCGGAAGCGGCCGGGATGCGGCAGCACGAAGGCGAGCAGCGCGCGCACCAGCCGGTTGCCGAGCGGGCGGCGATAGGTCTTCTCGATATGGGCGCGGGCATGGTCGACCAGGTGCATGTAATGCACGCCCGAGGGGCAGGTCGTCATGCAGGAGAGGCAGGACAGGCAGCGGTCGATATGGCGCACGGTGCGGGCATCGGCCGGCCGGTCGTTCTCCAGCATCTCCTTGATGAGATAGATGCGGCCGCGCGGGCTGTCGAGCTCGTCGCCGAGCAGGGCGAAGGTCGGGCAGGTGGCGGTGCAGAAGCCGCAATGGACGCATTTGCGCAGGATCTTTTCGGACTCCGCCATATGCGGGTCGGCAAGCTGATGGATGGAGAAGCTGGTCTGCATGTCAGTGTCCCGCCGTCATGCGGCCCGGGTTGAGGATGCCGTGTGGGTCGAACTGCTCCTTCAGCCGGGCCGACAGGGCGGCGAGCGGACCGGGCTGGGGCTGGAACACGGGGATGGACGAGCGCAGCGGCGCGGGCGCGCGCACCAGGGTCGCATGGCCGCCGCCGCAGGCGGCAATGGCGGCGCGGATCGCCTCGGCGCGGGCATCGACGCCCGGCACGGCGAGCCAGACAAGGCCGCCCGACCAGTCGTAGAAGGCCGTGCAGGCGAACTGACCCACAAGCTGCGCGACAACAGCGGGACCGGCGGTCGGGGCAACCGAGAGGCGCCAGACGAGATCGTCGCTGCCGGCGAAGGCCTCCGCATCGCGCACCGCCCGCCACAGGGCGCGGGACGCGTCAACCTCCACCCGCGCGACCGAGCGGCCGGCGCCGCCGAGCAGGGCGCGCAGCCGCTCGAACCGGTAGTCAACGGAGGGGCCGAACCCCTCCAGCCGCAACAGGGTCGCGGGACCGGAGAGCCTATGGCCGCGCGCGGCAAGATCCCGCGCGACGGCTTCCGGCAGATGCGCGGCGGCCGAAACCTCGGCCGAGGAGCCCATGGCGGCGGTCATCGCGGTGGCGGCGTCCGCATCGGCAAGGCCGGACAGCAGGAAGGTCGCCTCGGTCTCGGCCCGCGGCAGCACCTTCAGCGTGAGGCGGGTGGCGACCGCCAGCGTGCCCCAGGAGCCGGTCAGGGTGCGCGGCAGGTCGTAGCCGGTAACGTTCTTCACCACCCGGCCGCCGGACTTGAAGATCTCGCCGCGCCCGGACACCGCGTCCATGCCGAGCACATGGTCGCGCGCGGCGCCATGCTTCAGCCGCTTGGAGCCGGACAGATTGGCGGCGATGACGCCGCCGAGCGTGCCCTGCCCCGCCGGCCGGCCGAGCAGCGGGCCGTAGTCGAGCGGGTCGAAGGCGAGTTCCTGGTTCTTTGCTGCGAGCGCCGCCTCGATCTCGGCGATCGGCGTGCCGGGCAGCGCGGTGAGGACCAGTTCCTCCGGCTCGTAGAGCTCGATGCCGGCAAGGCCGGACATGTCGAGCACCTGGCCGGCCTGCACCGGGCGCCCGAGGGCGCGCTTGGAGGCCTGGCCGACGATCTCCAGCGGCTCGTGCTCGGCCGCCGCCCAGCGGACGACGTCGCGGGCCTCCTCCGCCGTGCGCGGCTTGAACGTGTCGGGCATCTTGTCTTCTCGTGCTGGCTTGCGGGTCGAGAGGGGCGGGTCGAGAGAGGCGGGCTCGAGAGGCGCGCGCGTCAGAACCGGGGAATGTCGGGAAACGGCAACTGCCCCTTGCTGACATGCATGCGGCCAAGCTCGGCGCAGCGGTGCAGCTCCGGAAAGACCTTGCCCGGATTGAGCAACTGCTTGGGATCGAAGGCGCATTTGACCCGCTGCTGCTGCTTGAGATCGTCCTCGGAGAACATCACCGGCATCAGGTCGCGCTTTTCGATGCCGACGCCGTGCTCGCCGGTCAGGACGCCGCCGACCTCGACGCAGAGCCGCAGGATGTCGGCGCCGAAATCCTCCGCCCGCTCCAGCTCGCCCGGCTTGTTGGCATCGTAGAGGATCAGCGGATGCAGGTTGCCGTCGCCGGCATGGAAGACATTGGCGCAGCGCAGCCCGTGCTTTTCGCTGAGCTCGCGCATGCGGGCGAGGACCTGCGGCAGGGCGCGGCGGGGAATGGTGCCGTCCATGCACAGATAGTCGGGCGAGATGCGCCCGACCGCCGGGAAGGCCGACTTGCGCCCGGCCCAGAAGGCGAGGCGCTCCTCCTCCGAGGTGGAGACGCGCAAGGAACTGGCGCCGTTGCGCCGGGCGATGGCCTCGACCTCGGACAGAAGGTGATCGACCTCGGCCTCCGGCCCGTCGAGTTCGACGATCAGCAGCGCGCCGGCATCGCGCGGATAGCCGACATTGACGAAGTCCTCGGCGAAGTTGATGGCCAGTTCGTCCATCATCTCCATGCCGCCGGGAATGATGCCGGCGCCGATGATCTCGGCGACGCACTGGCCGCCGGCCTCGCTGGAGGGAAAGCCGACCAGCGCGGCGCGCGCCATCTCCGGCTTCTGCAGGATGCGCACGGTGACCTCGGTGACGACGCCGAGCAGGCCTTCCGAGCCGGTCATCAGCGCGAGCAGGTCGTAGCCTTCGGCATCGAGATGCTTGCCGCCGAGGCGGATCACCTCGCCGGTGATCAGCACCATCTCGAGGCCGAGCACGTTGTTGGTGGTCAGCCCGTATTTCAGCGAGTGCACGCCGCCGGAATTTTCCGCGATGTTGCCGCCGATGGAACAGGCGATCTGCGAGGAGGGATCGGGCGCGTAGTAGAAGCCGAGATGCTCGACCGCGCGGGTGATGCCGAGATTGGTGACGCCGGGCTGGGCGACGACGGCGCGGTTGGCCGCGTCGATGTCCAGCACCTTGTTGAACTTCATCATCGACATCAGCACGCCGTCGCCGAGCGGCAGGGCACCGCCGGACAGCGAGGTGCCGGCGCCGCGCGGCACCACCTTGACGCCGTTGTCGTGGCAATAGCGCAGCACCGCCGAGACCTGCTCCACGGTTTCCGGCAGGACCACGACCATCGGCATCTGGCGATAGGCGTTGAAGCCGTCGGTCTCGTAGACCCGCATGCCGATGTCGGTGTCGATGACGCCCTCGCCCGGCACCATCTCCTTCAGCGCCCGCACGATCTCGTCGCGGCGCGACAGGACGGCCGCGTCCGGCCTGGGCATGGCAATGCCGCTCATGTCGTTTCCTCCCTCGGCACGAATCGCGCCGGCCTGCGTGATCCGGCAGTCGCGCGCCGGCGTAGTATCAAGGATAAGCGGCTTCCTGGAAACTCCGCTCCAGCGGACGGGTCGGAGTTTCCGGGCGTCTCTTGACCTAAGGTGCGATTGCGGACGGCGATGGCAACCCGCATAGCATGGCAAATAGCTCGCACGCGATGAAGTGTTGAAAATCTATAAAAACAATTTCCTATGGGTTGAAAATGACCGATTTTGCCGACATGGAAATCTTCGCAAGGGTGGTGGCGGCCGGCAGCATGTCGGCGGCCGGACGCGAGATGGGCCTGTCGCCCGCCGTGGTCTCCAAGCGGATGCGCCGGCTGGAAGACCGGCTGGGGACAAGGCTGTTGCAGCGCACGACGCGGCAACTGGCGCTGACCGAGGCCGGACAGGGCTATTACAAGCGGGTGGTGGCGATCCTCGCCTCGATCGAGGAGGCGGAAAGCTATGTCAGCCGCCGCTCGGCGCTGGCACGCGGCACCTTGCGGGTGAGCGCGCCGACCGCCTTCGGCCGCATGCATATCGCCCCGCATCTGGGCGCCTTCCTTGCCGACAATCCGGACCTTTCCTTCAACCTCGACCTGTCGGACGAATTCATCGACATCGTCGGCGAAGGCTATGACCTTGCCATCCGCATCGCCGAGTTGGAGGATTCCAGCCTGGTCGCGCGGCGGCTGGCGCCGGTCCACCGGGTGCTGTGCGCCGCCCCGGCCTATCTCGACCGGCGCGGCGCGCCGCAGACCATCGGCGAATTGCAGGACAAGCATGCCTGCATCTCCACCACCCAGCAGGAGCTGTGGCGGCTGGCCGGGCCGGACGGACCGGAGATCGTGCGCACCGGCGGGCCGATCCGCACCAATTCCAGCGAGGTGGTGCGCGAGGCGCTGCTGGCCGGGCTCGGCATCGCCCTGCGCTCGACCTGGGACATCGGCCCGGAACTGCGCGAGGGCCGGCTGCGCATCGTGCTGCCGCACTACCGGGCCTCGAAGAATGTCGGCCTGCACGCGGTCTATCCGAGCCGCCGCTTCCTGCCGGCCAAGGTGCGGGTGTTCATCGACTTCCTGGCCAGGCTCTACGGCCCGGCGCCCTATTGGGACGAGGGGCTGGACCAGTGGCTGGCGCGGCCGGGCGAGGACGGCGAGGCGCCGGACGGGCGGATGGACGGGCAGTTCGACGGGCAGTTCGATGGACGGCTGGATGGGCGGCTGGATGGTCAGAGCGCCGACATGACGGGCGGCAGGATCGGCGAGGTCTCGCCGGCCTGAGGCGCGGCGAGGATCGTGGTTCTCCCATCTGGCAAACGCGGCCGCGACCCTCTACCTTCGCAAAATGCGACATGTTGCCTCGCTCCAGGCAGGATGACGCCAAGCCGGATCGTGATAGGGTCGGCCCCCGCGACCGACCGTGCTCGGCCGACCCGACGAAGAGAGAAATCCTGGGAGAACAGACTATGAAGCGTCTTGTGTTGCTGGCCGGTGCCGCCCTCCTCGCTGCCTCCGCGAGCGCGCAGGCGGATGGCGATGCCGCCGCCGGCGAGAAGGTGTTCCGCAAGTGTATGGCCTGCCACGCCGTCGGCGAAGGCGCCAAGAACAAGGTGGGGCCGCATCTGAACGGCGTGGTCGACGCGGCCTGGGGTCATGTCGACGACTTCAAGTATTCCACGCCGCTGCTGGACGGCAAGGCAGCCGGCAAGGTCTGGGACAACGAGACGCTGCACGCCTATCTCACCAACCCGAAGGACGTCATCCCGAAGGGCAAGATGGCCTTTGCCGGCCTCAAGAAGGAAGACGAGCGCGCCGACGTCATCGCCTATCTGGCGCAGTTCGCCCTCGACGGCAGCAAGCAGTGACCCGGCCCGCCGCGGGCGGGAGCGCATAAGCGCCAGAATGCCGGCATCAGAGTTTCAAGGGAGCCGTTCCCCCGAACGGCTCCCTTTTCATTGGGGGATCTGGGGGAGCCGCCTCGTCCGGGAAGACGAAAAGAGAGGTCGTGCGCGCCCCTCTCCCTTTCCCACGCCTTCACCTTTCGCCGTGGTCCTCGTCGCTGTGGTGGCGGCGGATGCGGCGGACGGTGAGGAAGACGGCGGCGAGCACCACCGGCACGGCAAGGCCTGTCATCAGCTCCGGCGAGGGCAGCATGGCGGCCAGCGGCCCGGTCTTGGCGCCCTTGGCGAGATAGGCGATCAGCCCGACCACATAATAGCTGACGGCGGCGACCGACAGGCCCTCGACGGTCTGCTGCAGGCGCAGTTGCAGCCGCGCCCGCCGGTTCATCGCGGCAAGCTGCGAGCGGTTGTCCTGCTGCAGCTCGACATCGACGCGGGTGCGCAGCAAGGTGGCGGCGCGCGCCAGCTTTTCCGCCAGCTTGACCTGCCGCTCCTCCAGCGTCTCGCAGGTGCGCATGGCCGGCGCCAACCGGCGCGACAGGAACTGGCTGAGGGTGAAATAGCCCTCGCGCTGGCGCTCGCCGAAGATCTCCAGCCGCTGGCGGACGATGCCGTAATAGGCGCGGCTGGCGCCGAAGCGATAGGCGCTCTCCGCCGCGCTCGCCTCCAGATCGGCGGCAAGGCGCGTCAGCTCGTCGAGCAGGGCGCGGTTGGCCTCCAGCCCGACGCTGGTGCGCATGCGCTCGGCCAGCGCCAAGAGCGCCCCCTCGATCGCCGAGACGCGCGGCATCTGGCGCTGCGCCTCGGCAAGGCCGAGCATGGCGAAGACGCGGTAGGTCTCCAACTCCAGCAGCCGCTGGCTCTGGGCGCCGGCCTGCACCGGCGACAACCCGCGGTCGCCGACAAGGATGCGGGTGAGGCCGTCGCGGTCCTGACGGAAATCGGTGGCGATGACCGAGGCGCCGCCATCGGTCTCGGCCACGCACAGGCTCGCCCGGTCGAAACGGGCGAAGCGCCGCTCGAAGGCGGAACTGTCGGCCGGCACCACATCGAGGCGCGCCGCCACCATCATCGGCCCCGGCGCGCGGAACCGCGCCCCGAAGGGATGGCCGGCCGGGGCGCCGTCGATCGCGGCGGCCGGATCGAGCGGCCCGTCCCAGGTATAGGTGAGGAACTCGCCATGCCGCTCGCGCCGCAGCACCCCCTCGCCGATCTCCACCAGATGGTGCCGCTCCGCCTCGCCCGGCCCCTGCAGGCCGAGGGAGCGGCAATAGCCGGCGAACCAGGCGCGGTCGGCCTCGGCCGCCGCCTCGTCGACGGTGAAGCCGTAGCGCAGGAAGACGCGCGGCCCGACCTGCGGCCGGAACGGGCGGGCATGCAGCTCGCCGAGCACGAAGTCGCGGGAGGGATGCACGGTGAAACCGGGCAGCCGCGGCTCCGCACCGCCACCGTCACCGCCACCACCACCGCCCTCGTCGCGGGGGCCGCCCCGGCCATCGCCGCCCGCCTGCGGGCCCCCCCCCGCCTCGCTGTCGCTGTCCGCCATTCCGGCGCCCCCTCGCACGCAAAAAAGCCTGCCCCGCCCGCGAGCGCGGACGGGGCAGGCTGCATTAGGCCACAGGCGTCAGTTGCCGAGCAATGCGTTAGGTAGCCACAGGACAATGCCGGGGAAGACAATGCACAGGGCAAGGCCGAACAACTGCAGCAGCACGAAGGGAATGATGCCCTTGTAGATCTGCTGGATCGTCACCTGCGGCGGCGCCACGCCCTTCATGTAGAACAGCGCGAAGCCGAAGGGTGGTGTCAGGAACGATGTCTGCAGGTTCGTCGACACCAGGATGGTGAACCAGATCAGCGCCACCTCCCCGACGCCCTCGAAACCGGCCAGGTGCATGCCGAAGTCGAGCTTGGCAACGATCGGGCCGAACACCGGCAGGACGATCAGGGTGATCTCGATCCAGTCGAAGAAGAAGCCGAGGAAGAAGATCATCCCCATCAGCACGAAGAGGATGCCCCAGGGACCGACGCCCGCCCAGGCGATGAACTCGTCGATCAGCGCCTCGCCGCCGAGCCAGCGGAACACCAGCGAGAAGCAGGTGGCGCCGAGGAAGATGCCGAACAGCATGGCGCCGGTCAGCGCCGAGCGCTGGCAGACGTCCTTCATCACCTGGAAGGTGAGCTTGCGGTTGAGGAAGGCGAGCAGGGTGGAGCCCGCCGCGCCGACGCCGGCCGCCTCGGTCGGGGTAGCAAGGCCGGCGAAGATCGAGCCGAGCACCACGACGATGAGAAACACCGGCGGCACGAAGCTCTTGAAGATCATCGCCCAGAACTCGGCCCGATTGGTCGGGCCGATGTCGTCGGGCAGCGGCGGGGCAAGCTGCGGCCGCACCCGGCACAGCACCATGATGTAGAGCGCATAGAGCGCCGACAGCAGCAGGCCGGGGATGACGGCGGCGATGAACACGGTGCCGACCGGGATCGACATCAGGTCCGACATGATCACCAGCATGATCGAGGGCGGTATCAGGATGCCGAGAGTGCCCGAGGCGGCGATGGTGCCGGTGGCCAGCGGGATGTTGTAGTTGCGCTCCAGCATCACCGGCAGCGCCAGCAGGGTGATCATCACCACCGAGGCGCCGATGATACCGGTGGTGGCGGCCATGATCGTGCCCATCAAGGTCACCGACAGGGCGAGGCCGCCGGGAACCCGGCGGGTCAGCACCTGCAGGCAGTAGAGCAGGTCCTTGGCGACGCCGGACTTCTCCAGCATCGTGCCCATGAAGATGAACATCGGGATCGCGACCAGGACGGGATTTTCCATCGTCCCGCCGAAGATGCGGTTGGGGATGATGACCAGCCGCGCGACGTTGAAGGCGCCCAGTTCCTGGGCCAGGAAGGCGAAGCCGAGGCCGACACCGCCGAGGATGAAGGCAACGGGGAAGCCGGTGAACAGCAGCAGCGCGAGCGCCACGAACATGAAGACCGGCAGAAGTTCGATGAATGTCATGTGTCGAGCTCCGGTCAGTCCGCGATCGGTCCGTTGGTGGCCACGTCCTTGGGCAGGTCCGCGTGATGGGTGCCGGCATAGTCGCCGGACCGCTGGTTCAGGTAGGACGGGCCGAAGAGATAGACGACACAACGGAACGCGGCGGAAACGCCGGCGGTGAAGAGCAGCGCAAAGCCGATGGGCAGCATCGACTTGATGATCCAGCGGTGGCTGAGGCCGGTCTGGGCGGCCGAAACCTCGCCGATCTGATAGGACTTGCTCGCGAAGACCCAGCCGAACGAGACGATCAGATAGCAATAGGTCAGCAGGAAGAACAGGATGCCGGCCAGTTCCATCCAGACGCGGGCCCGCCGGGTCAGCCGGTCGCGCACCAGCTCGATGCGCACATGGGCATCCTTGCGATAGGCGAAACCGAGGCAGAGCATGAAGAGCACGGCATGCAGGTGCCACTCCAGCTCCTGCAGCTTGGTGCTGTCGACGAAGAACGGCGTGTCCATGATCGACGTGTCGAAGTCGAGCCACTTGCGCTGAGTGACATCGTAGAAGATGACCAGCATCAACGGCACGAAGAGCCAGGAGGCCAGCTTGCCGACGCCGTTGACCACACGGTCGAAGTCGTCCGACGTCTGCAGCATGGTCTCGTAGGCCCGCGGCGCGCGGGCGCGCAGGATCAGCAGGGTGAGGCCGAGGACCAGCAGCGAGCCGATCAGGCCGGACAGCCCGTCATTGGCGCGGAAGAAGGCGCGGGGATCGACGTCCATCAACCGGAGGACGGCCGTCATTCCCGAATCGGTGATCGCGAAGACGAAGGCGGCCAGCACCATGGCGGCCACGGACAGCGACACGCGCCCCCCGAGGAACCCGCCGACGACGCCGAGCGCGAAGCCGGCGGCGCAAAGATAATAGGCAGGAACGCCAAGCTCGAACGCCGCGACGACGGAGGCCGCGATGCCGAGAAGGCTAATCAGCGTTGACATGGAAACCCTCTCCCCGACCGGATAATCGGTGGACCGTACGGCCGCGGTCGGCGTCCAGCGGGCCGTCGGGCGCCAGGCCCTGCGGCCTTGAGCGCAAATGACGGGCCCGCACCACCGGCTGGCAGCGCGGACCCGCCGTGTCAGGCGTTCCGGGTTACCTCTTCAGGTAACCGACGTCGGACCAGATCTTGTATTCCTCGCGGAACTTGGAGAGCGACTCCCAGACGCGGGCGAAGTTCGGGCTGGCCGCCTTCTCTTCCTCGACCACCTCGGCCCAGGCCGCTTCCATGGCCTCGAGCACCGCCGGGTCGAACTGCTTGATCTGGACGCCATGGCCCTGCAGCTCGGCGAGCGCGGAAGCCTGGATGGCCTCGCCCTCGGCAATGCCGTAGATCATGTTGGCGTCGCAGACGGCCTCGAAGATCGCCTTGGTCTGGTCGTCCAGCCCGTCCCACTCGGCCTTGTTCATCATCAGATCGAACATGGTCGACTGCTGGTGCCAGCCCGGGAAGTAGTAGAACTTCGCGACCTGGTGGAAGCCGAGCTTGAGATCGATCGCCGGCATGGAGAACTCGGTCGCGTCGATGGTGCCGAGTTCGAGAGCCGGGAAGATGTCGCCGCCGGCGAGAAGCTGGGTCGAGACGCCGAGCTTCTGCATGACCTTGGCGCCAAGGCCGAAGAAGCGCATCTTCAGGCCCTTGAGGTCGTCGACCGTGTTGATTTCCTTGCGGAACCAGCCGGCCGCCTCGGGCGCGATGACGGCGCAGATCAGCGACTTGATGCCATAGGAGCCATAGATCTCGTCAAGCAGCTCCTGGCCGCCGCCGAACTTCAGCCACGCGACATATTCCGGCGCGCTGGGGCCGAACGGCACCGCCGCGAACAGCGCGAGCGAGACGTCCTTGCCGGTCCAGTAGCCCGGCGTCGACCAGGCGGCCTGCACCGCGCCGGAGGCAACGGCGTCGAAGGCCTCGAGCGCCGGCACGATGGCGCCCGGCTCCTGGAACTTGACGTTGATCTGACCGCCGGAAGCGGCAGCGAGACGCTCGGACACGAGCTTGCCGAGCGTGCCGAGCTGCGTGAGCGAGCCCGGATAGGTCGACTGCATGTCCCAGTCGAGCTTGTCCAGCGCGACGGCCGGCGATGTCGCACCGATCGCAAGAGACGCCGTTACGGCAACTGCAGAAAGAAGAGATTTCACGTTCAGGTCCTCCCTAGGAACATCCTGCGCTCCAGGGACCGGACACGGCAACGACAAGGGCGGGTGCACTGCCCCACCAGACCGATGCCGAAAACGCTCCCCTCGCGCAACAGGACAGAACCGGATGCCTGCCTTTGCCGGCAGATTGTCGCCGCACAACCCGCCTGGCCACATCCGCGCCTGTCACCCGCGAACCGGGCCCGGCCTCCCAACCGGAGCATCGATCCGCGCTAACTGGATAACAATATTGACCACTGAACGCAATACGGAATAAGTTGCCGCTGAACTCTTCAGCACGAAGACTTCCGCTGCGGTGCGGCGAGAATTCTTTTGCGCTGCAATAAAAAAGAACGGGACGATGGTATTCCAAAAGATCCATCACAACCGGACGGCAGATTCCGTTGTCGATCAGGTGGAGGAACTGATCCTGCAGGGGGTGCTGCGCCCCGGCGACCGGCTGCCGGCCGAACGTGATCTGGCAAAGAAAGTTGACGTCTCGCGCCCTATCCTGCGCGATGCCATCAAGACGCTGGAGGAGCGTGGCCTGCTGGTGACCCGCCATGGCGAGGGCACCTTCATCGCCGACGTGATCGGCACCGTGTTCTCCGAGGCCATCGTCGAGCTGGTGCGGCGCCACCCGCCGGCGATCGCCGACTATCTGGAATACCGCCGCGAGATCGAGCGGACCACCGCGCGGCTGGCGGCGCAGCGGGCAACGGACGCCGACAGGGAGATCATCAGCCGCATCTTCCGCGCCATGGAAGCGGCCCATGACGGTCAGGACTTCGCGCGGGAGGCCGAACTCGACGTCGAATTCCACCAGGCGATCGGCGAGAGCGCGCACAACATCGTGCTGCTGCACACGTTGCGCTCCTGCTACCGGCTGCTCGCCGACGGGGTGTTCTACAGCCGCGTCCAGCTCTACCGCTATCCCGGCTCGCGCGAGAAGCTGCTGGAGCAGCACCGGGCGATCTACGAGGCGGTGATGGCGGGCGACGCGGCCCAGGCGGGCGATGCAGCGAGCTCCCACATCGATTTCGTCGAGCAGGTCGCCTATGCAATGGCACGCTCGGGCAGTTGGAGCGTCGTCTCCGAGCTGCGGCTGGCGCAGCGCCTGGAGAGCGAACAGGACGACAGCAAGCGGCGGCGGACCTCGCGCCGCCCGACAGAGGAAGCAGGGACGCAATGACAGCCACCGCGCAAACCGGCGCGCAGCCAAACGAGACAGCGCAGGCGCCGAAAACCGCCCCGCGCGTCGGCCTTTTCGTGACATGCCTCGTCGACCTGTTCCGCCCGAGCGTCGGCTTCGCGGCGGTGAAGCTGATGGAGGACGCGGGCTGCCTTGTCGAGGTGCCGGCGGCGCAGACCTGCTGCGGCCAGCCGGCCTTCAACTCCGGCGACCGGAAGGACGCCCGCGCCATCGCCGTCCAGACGATCCGCGCCTTCGAGGGCTACGACTACGTGGTCGCGCCGTCCGGCTCCTGCGCCGGCATGCTGAAGAAGCATTACGAGGAACTGTTCGACGACGACGCGCCGGCGCGCGAACGGGCGGCGGCCTTTTCCGCCAAGGTGTTCGAGCTGGTCAGCTTCCTCACCGACGTGCTCGGCGTCACCGGGGTGGACGCAAGCTTTACGGGCAGCGTCACCTATCACGACAGTTGTTCGGGCTTGCGCGAGCTCGGCATTTCCCGGCAGCCGCGCAAGCTTCTCGCCTCGGTCGAGGGGCTGGAGCTGAAGGAAATGCGCGATCCCGACGTGTGCTGCGGCTTCGGCGGCACGTTCTGCGTCAAATATCCCGACATCTCCAACAAGATCGTCGAGGAAAAGACCAAGACGATCCGCGAGAGCGGCGCCGGGCTGCTGCTCGCCGGCGATCTCGGCTGCCTGATGAACATGGCCGGCAAGCTCAAGCGCGAGGGGTCGGCCATCGAGGTCCGCCATGTCGCCGAGGTGCTGGCCGGCATGACCGACCAGCCGGCGATCGGCGAAAAGCGTCAGGGCTGACCGCAACAGGCAAGCGCAGGGGAGCCAGCCGCACATGCAGATCACCTCGCCACAGTTCAAGGCCAATGCCCGCCACGCGCTGGACGACGCGCCGCTGCAGCGCGCGCTCGGCCATGTGCGCTCGGGCTTCATCACCAAGCGGGCGGTGGCGGCCGCGGCGCTGCCGGAATTCGACCTGCTGCGCGACAATGCCCGCGACATCAAGGACCATGTGCTGGCGCATCTCGACCTCTACCTCGAAGCCTATGCCGAGAAGGTGGAGGCGGCCGGCGGCACGGTGCACTGGGCCGAGACGGCCGAGGACGCACGCCGCATCATCCTCGACATCTGCCGCAAGCGCGGCGCCCGGACGGTGACCAAGGGCAAGTCGATGATCACCGAGGAGATCGGCCTCAACGCCTTCCTGGAGGAGCATTCGGTCGCGCCGGTGGAGACGGATCTCGGCGAATACATCATCCAGCTCCGCGGCGAGCATCCGAGCCACATCATCGCCCCGGCGGTGCATGTCAACAAGGACCAGGTCGAGGCGGATTTCCGCAGGGTGCATACCCATCTCGATCCGGAGCGCAACCTTGAAGAGCCGACGACCCTGCTCGGCGAGGCGCGGGCGGTGCTGCGCGACAAGTATTTCCAGGCGGATATCGGCATCACCGGCGCCAATTTCCTGGTGGCGGAGACCGGCAGCTCGATCATCGTCACCAACGAGGGCAATGGCGACCTGACGCAGATCCTGCCGAAGACGCATGTGGTGGTCGCCTCGATCGAGAAGATCGTGCCGACGCTGGAGGACGTGTCGCAGATCCTGCGGGTGCTGGCGCGCTCGGCGACCGGCCAGGACATGTCGGTCTACACCACCGTGTCGACCGGGCCGAAGCGCGCCGGCGATCCGGACGGGCCGGAGGAGTATCATGTGGTGCTGCTCGACAACGGCCGCTCGGCGATGCTGGGCACCGAGTTCCAGGACATGCTGCGCTGCATCCGCTGCGGCGCCTGCATGAACCACTGCCCGGTCTATCACGCGGTCGGCGGCCACGCCTATGGCTGGGTCTATCCGGGCCCGATGGGGGCGGTGCTGACGCCCTCGCTGATCGGCGTCGACAAGGCCGGCCACCTGCCCAACGCCTCGACCTTTTGCGGGCGCTGCGAGAGCGTGTGCCCGATGCGCATCCCGCTGCCGAAGATGATGCGGCACTGGCGCGAGCGCGAGTTCTCGCGCAACCTCAACCCGGCAACCGCCCGCTACGGGCTGGCGCTCTGGGCCTTTTTCGCAAGGCGGCCGGCGCTCTACCAGGGGGTCACGCGGCTTGCCATGGGTGCGCTCGGCCTGATCGGGCGGGGGCGCGGGCGCTTCTCCTTCCTGCCGCTGGCCGGCGGCTGGACCCGGCACCGCGACCTGCCGGCGCCGCAAGGCGGCACCTTCCAGGCGCAATGGGCGAAGGCGAAAGACACGCGCTCGAAGAGTGCAAGCGGAAGGGCCTCGGCATGAGCGACGCAAAAGCCTCGATCCTCGCCAGGATGCGCTCGGCGATGGGGCGCAAGGGCGACGAAACGGCCCGCCGCGCGGCGGTCACTGATCGGCTGCAGCGCGCACCGAAGGGGTTGATCCCGGCGCGCGGCCAACTCAACCCGGCGGCGCGGGTGGCGCTGTTCTGCGAGATGGCGGAGAAGGTGCAGGCGAGCATCGCCCGGGTGGCGAGCGCTGCCGAGGTGCCGCAGGCGGTCACCGAGTATCTCAAGTCGAAGAACCTGCCGGCGCGGGTGCGCTTCGGCGAGGACGCGCGGCTCGCCGAAATGCCCTGGGCGGGGCAGGCGAACCTGGAGATCGACCGCGGCCGGGCCGAGAATGCCGACCTTGCCACCGTCTCGCACGCCTTCGGCGGCATCGCCGAGACCGGCACCTTGATGCTGACCTCGGGCCCGGACAACCCGACGACGCTGAACTTCCTGCCCGAGCACCATATCGTCGTGGTGTCGGCGGCCGATATCGCCGGCGACTACGAGAGCCTGTGGGAGCGGATCCGCGCAGCGCACGGCAAGGGCACGATGCCGCGCACGGTGAACATGATCACCGGCCCGTCACGCTCCGCCGATATCGAGCAGACCCTGCTGCTCGGCGCGCATGGGCCGCGCGCGCTGCATATCGTCGTCGTCGGCGAGGCGTGAGGCGAGGCCGCCATGGCGCTCACCAACCGGGTCTCCGCCGACGGCAGCCTGGACGCGGTCGCCGCGCGCGGCACGATGATGGGCAATCGCGGCGGCCGGCTGCACGACCCCGAAACCAGGACGCTCGGCCGGGCACGCTGGCGCTCGCGCGCCTGGATCTGCTGCGTGCTGGCGTTCCGCGGCCGCCGGCGCAAGGTGATGGGGCCGGGCTATACCGAACTGTTCTTCCTCGATGAAGTGACGGCGCTCGCCTCCGGGCACCGGCCCTGCTTCGAGTGCCGGCGGGCGGATGCGCTGCGCTATCGCGCGGCCTGGCAGCGGGCGCAGGGGCTCGGCTCCCCGCCCAGCGCGCCGGAGATGGACCGGCAGTTGCATGACCAGCGCATACGCGAACGAACATGCCTTTCGCTCCGCGACCTTGAGGCGCTTCCCGACGGGGCGATGGCGCGGCTCGGCGAGACGATCCTGACGCGGCGCGAAGGCCGGTGGCTCACCTGGAGCTTCGACGGTTACCGCCCGGCCGAGCCGGACGCCCTCGCGCGCGCCGCCGACACGCAGGCGGAGCTGCTGACGCCGCCGGCAAGCGTCGCCGTGCTGGCCGCCGGCTATGCGCCGCTCTGGCATGACAGCGCGGACAGCCCCGACAGGTCCTGATTGTCGCAGGGCCTGATTGTCGCAGAGACAGGGCGCCGCATCCTCGCGCCGCGCCGCCCGTGCCAACCTTGCCGTTCTGGCGTCCTTAGGAGGGCGGTCCCACCGTGGGCCCGTTCGGGCGCCGCGACACAGGACGGACATCCCATGACGAACAGGCTCACCCGCCTTCTCGAATATATTCCCGTGTTCGGTGCCCTGCTGCGCAGCGCGCGCCGCGGCGGCCAGGCCGAACGCTGGGCCTTCTTCTTTAATATCTTGGCGCTGTGGCTGCTGGCGGTCGCCTGGTACGGCTATCCGGTGCTGATCGTCACCATGCTGACGCTGACCGGTCTCTATCTCTTCGCCCTCGTCTACCTGACCTCGGAAGGCTTGCGCGCGCGCTGGCGCACGCGGCGCTCATAAAGGGTGCGGCAGCGGGCGTGAACCATCAGCGGCGTGCATCGATCCGGTCAACAATCCTGATTGGTCGCGGGGAGCGGGATGGGGCATGATCGCCTCACCCTCTCCCTTCACAGAAACCGCTCATGACCACGCTCGCTTCCGGCGCCGCGCTGCGCGACAGCCCTTCCCTTTCCCCGTTCGACATGGGGCTCTACGGCCTCACCGTGCTGGCCTGGGGCTTTTCCTGGTATGCGCTGAAGATGCAGCTCGGCGTGGTGGCGCCGGAAGTCTCGCTGTTCTGGCGCTTCGTGCTGGCGGCGGCGATCATGATGGCCTGGGCGGCGCTGCGCGGCGTGCGGCTCGACTTCCCGCTGCGCGCGCATCTGCGCTTCGCCGGGCTCGGCCTGTTCCTGTTCTCCACCAATTTCACGCTGTTCTACTATGGCGCCCAGCATGTGCCCTCGGGCCTGTTGTCGGTGGTGTTCTCGCTCGCCTCGGTGTTCAACATGATCCTGGGTTTCGCGATCTTCGGCCAGCGCATCAGCCGGCGGGTGATGCTCGGCGCGCTGCTCGGCTTTGTCGGCGTGGCGCTGCTGTTTCGCCCGCAGATCGTCGGCGCGGCCGGCGTCGGGCTCGACATGCAGGCGGTGCTCGGGCTCGGCCTGTGCGTTGCCGGCACGCTGTCCTTCTGCCTCGGCAACATGGTCTCGACCGCCAACCAGAAGAGCGGCATCCCGCTGGTCTCGGCCAGCGCCTGGGGCATGGTCTACGGGGCAACGTTTCTCGGCCTGTTCGCGGCCGCGCGCGGGGCGTCCTTCGACATCGAATGGACGCCGGTCTATCTCGGCGCGATGGTCTATCTGGCGGTGGTCGCCTCGGTGATCGCCTTCGCCTGCTACCTGACGCTGCTGGCGCGGATCGGCTCGGCACGGGCCGGCTATTCGACGGTGATGTTCCCGATCGTCGCGCTGCTGGTCTCCACGGTGCTGGAGAATTTCCACTGGGGGCCGGACGCGATCGCCGGCCTCGTCTTCGTGCTGGCCGGCAACCTCCTGGTGCTGCGCTCGGGCCGCGCCAAGACCTGACGCAGCGGCCTATTCGGCCGCCATCAGCATCTCGGTGCTGACATTGCCGATGGCCGCGCGGATATGGGCACAGAGCGCGTCATGCACCGGGTCGGTGGCCGCGGCGGCACGGATCATGGTGATGTCGCAGGGCGGCAGCGTCGGGAAGCCGTCGCTTTCCGACAGGATGCGCATGCCGGCGCGCACCGCGCTTTCGGGCAGGACCGCGATGGCAAGCCCGGCCTGGACCGCGCCGATCAGCGCCGCCGCGCTGGACGAGGTGTAAGAGATGCAATGGCGCCGGTTCATGCGGTCGAGCAGCGAGACCGCCTGGCCGCGCCAGGAACAGGTGGTGGGGCCGAGCGCCAGGCGCAGCACGTCCTCGCAATGCAGGCACTGGTTGGCCGGGGCGACCCAATGCAGCGGCTCGCGGCGGATCACCTCGCCCTGCACGCGCACGCAGTCGCCGGAGGTGACGATGGCAAGGTCGAGCTCGCCGCGCTCGATCAACTCGCCGGTGAAGATCGAGCCCTGGCATTGCACGGCGATCTCGATGGCCGGGTTGAGCCGGGCGAAGGCGGCCAGCACCTGCGGCAGCAGGCGCTCGGCATAATCGTCCGGCAGGCCGAGGCGGACGCGGCCGACGATGGAGGGCTCGGAAAAGGCGGTCACCGTCTCGTCGTTGAGACGGATCATCCGCTGGGCGAACTCGATGAGGCGGTGGCCGTCCTCGGTCAGGCGCGACTGGCGTCCGTCCTTGACGAAGATCTGCCGCTCCAGCCGGTCCTCCAGCCGCTTCATCTGCATGGAGACCGCCGACTGGGTCTTGTTCACCGCATCCGCCGCCTTGGTGAAGCTGCCGAGCTCGGCGATGGCGAGGAAGGTGCGCAACTGGTCGATATCGAGGGCATGGGCCATGGCTGCCGCCTCCGGCTGGCGCGGGCGGCGAAGGCACGCGCCGCGCAGGATCGGGTCTGACGTCAATACATCACGAATGAAGATCGATATCCATCGAAAACATTCGTTTGTTTAATTGATCGTCCCTTCCTATTCTCTTGTCATACGAAACGGACAAACGGCGGCGACCCCGCCACAGCACATACCAGGCGCACCATACCGGAGCGCCGGAAAGGAGAGTCTTGCCATGACGCAGGCATGCAACACCCCGCTTCCCGCGCAAACGCGCGTGTCCCTCGCCGCCACGCTCGGCACTGCCGCGACCGCGCTTCTGACGATCGTTGCCGCGGCATGGCGCCAGCGGCAGAACCGCAAGGCGGTGGCCGGCCTCCTCGACCTCGACGACTACATGCTCGCAGATATCGGCGTGACGCGCTCCGACGTCGCCGCCTCGCTGCACGGGTCCGACTATCTCGACCCGAGCGCGCAGCTCGCGCGGCTGCGGAACGAACGGCGGAACTCCAGCGTTTCCGGGCGGCGCAAGCGCGGCGCCTGACCTCCCCTTCGCGCCGGGCGGCTCACGAGACCCTCTCCCTTCGCCCGGTGCCGAGGCCCTGTCGGCCCCTCGCCGACGCACCTTGCCCGCCTCCCCCGAGGCGGGCTTTTTTTGTTCAGGTCTCGTCCGGCTTCGCACCGGAAGAGACCCGCTCGAACAGGCTCTCATAGGCGCGGATCTGCCGTTCCTGGATGTCGCGGCCGAGCGACAGCCAGCGGTCGACCAGAGCCGATCCGGCATCGGCTGCGGTGTCGTCGGCAGGCTCGTCGACAGGTTCGGGAGCGGGCTCGGGCGCCGGCTCCTCCTCCTGCCGGGCGGCGGCGCCGGTCGCGGTGGCGGCGCCGACAAGGCCGAGATAGCCGTCCCAGAACGAGCGCATCGCCTGCGCGTAAGGTTCCATCACCCGCAAGGGGTTGGGCACCGGCTTCGGCCGGCCGCGCGCATAGCCGGCCAGGAAGGCGTCGAGCAGTTCGCGCGCCGGACCGAAGGTGAAGCGCCGCGCCACCTGGCCGAGCGCCAGGGTGGCGACCACCGGCATCATCGTCTCGACGCCCGGCCGCTCCAGCCCGGTCTGCTGGGCGACATAGTCGGCGATGGAGCGCTGCACCTCGGACGGGCCGAAGATCAGCGCCAGCGGCTCGCCCACCAGCGCGGAAGGGTCGGGCAGCGCCGCGGCCCGGCCGGGGCCGGGCATCAGGGCGAGCAGCCCTTCGAGCGCGGAGGGAGAGGCCGCATAGCGGCGCATGCCGGCGAGCGCCGCCGGCATCAAGGCCTCGGCCGCGCGGGCGACGTCACGCTCGCCCCAGCCGAACTGACGGCGCATCGCCTCGCCGACCGCGGCCGGATCGAAGGCGCCCAGGGCAGGAAAGCTCTCGGTCATCGGATGCCTTTCCACTTTCGGATCAGGCATCTTCCGCTGTCGCGGCGGCGCGGTCAAATGACTTGCGCCGCCGCCCCTCGCTCGACAGACCCCTCAATAGGCGTAAGCGGAATAGACCTTGGACAGATCGCCCTGCCAGTCGCCGTTGTAGCGGCGCAGCATGACGTCGGCCGGCGACATGCCGCTCGCCACCGTCTCCTCGACGGCGGCAAGATGCACGCGCTCGTCCTGGCCGCCGTCATTGAGGCGGGCGCGGCGCTTCAGCCCCTCGCGGGACAGCGCCACCATCTCGCGGGCAAGGTCCAGCACCGTGCCGCCGCGGAACGGCGCCTCGAGGCCGAGGCGCGGCACGTCGTTGCGAAGGGCAACGCGCTCCTCCTCGCTCCAGTCGCGGATCATCTCGCCGGCCTGGTCGAGAATACCCTCGTCATAGAGCAGGCCGACCCACAGCGCCGGCAGGGCGCAGATGCGCCGCCACGGGCCGCCGTCGGCGCCGCGCATCTCCAGATACTTCTTCAGCCGCACATCCGGGAACAGGGTCGACAGGTGGTTGTTCCAGTCGCCGATGGTCGGCCGCGCATCCGGCACGACGCCTTCCAGCGCGCCGGTCATGAAGGCGCGGAAGCTGGTGCCGGTGACGTCGTAATAGGTGCCGCCGCGCTTGACGAAATACATCGGCACGTCGAGCGCCCATTCGACATAGCTCTCGAAGCCGAAGCCGTCCTCAAAGGCGATGGGCAGCGGGCCGGAGCGGTCGTTGTCCGTGTCCTTCCAGATCTCGGCGCGGAACGAGCGGAAGCCGTTCGGCTTGCCGTCGGTGAAGGGCGAGTTGGCGAAGATCGCGGTGGCGACCGGCTGCAGCGCCAGGCCGACGCGCATCTTGGCCCGCATGTCGGCCTCCGAGGCGAAGTCGAGATTCACCTGGATGGTCGAGGTGCGGTACATCATGTCGAGGCCGAGGCTGCCGACCTTGGGCATGTAGCGCGTCATGATCTCGTAGCGCGACTTCGGCATCACCGGCACATCCTCGCGGCGCCAGTCCGGCGTCATGCCGAGGCCGAGGAAGCCGATGCCGAGCGGCTCGGCGATCTGGCGGAGCTGCGCCAGGTGCGCGTTGGTCTCGCGGCAGGTCTGGTGCAGGGTCTCCAGCGGCGCGCCGGACAGTTCGAACTGGCCGCCGGGCTCGATGGAGATCGCGCCGCCGCCGACCGGATCGGCAAGGCCGATGACGAGGCCGTTGTCGTCGATCCGCTCCCAGCCGAGCAGGCCTTCCATGCCTGTCAGCAGGGCCTCGATGCCGGCGGGGCCGTCATAGGGAACGGGGGAATTGTCGGCGAGGCGGAAGGCGAACTTCTCGTGCTCCGTGCCGATCCGGAACGCATCCGTCGGCTTGCAGCCGGCCTCCAGCGTCGCGGCGAGGTCGGCCACCCCCACGATCGGGGTGGAATCAATGGTATCGCGGGCCATGGGATATCCCTTCGCGTGGTCGGCGCGCACCATACTCAGCCGTCCCGACCAAAACAAATGCGATTTTTCGTGATCAAATCCAGTGGCGGAATGGCTGGAAAACGGCGGCCATGCCGGCCGTAGGGGCAGCCTCAGACCCAGTCGCCGAGCCGCGCCTGAACCACCGCGAGCGCGGCGACCGCCGCCGTGTCGGCGCGCAGCACGCGCGGCCCCAGCGGCATCGGCACCACGAAGGGCTGCGCCCGCAAGAGGGCGCGCTCGTCTTCCGAAAAGCCCCCTTCCGGCCCGACGAGCACGGCGAGCGGCACACCCTGCGACAGGCCGCCGAGCGCGGCAAGCGGGTTCTGGCTCGCCTCGCCCTCGTCGCAGAAGACAAGAATGCGCGCGCCCTCGCCCGCCTGCCAGCCGGCGAGCAGCGCCTCCAGCGCCACCGGCTCGTCGATCGCCGGAACGGCGAGGACGCCGCATTGCTCGCAGGCCTCGACCGCATTGGCGCGCATCCGCTCCAGATTGACCCGGCCGGGCTGGGTGTAGCGGGTGAGGACCGGACGCAGGGCGCCGGCGCCCATTTCCACCGCCTTCTGCACCATGTAATCGAGGCGGGCATGCTTCAGCGGGGCGAAGAGATAGTGAAGGTCAGGGAGCGGGGCCTGCGGCCGGGTCATCTCGCCCGCCACCAGCGAGGCCTGCTTGCGCCCCTCCTGGCGGAGCGCGGCGCGCCACTCGCCGTCGCGGCCGTTGAACAGCAGCACCTCGTCGCCGTCCTTCATCCGCAACACGTTGAGCAGATAGTTGGACTGGGCCCGGTCGAGCGCGACCGCCGCGCCGGCGGCAAGGCCGTCCTCGACATGAAGGCGCGGCAATCGGAAGTCGTAACGGGGCATGGCGGGGTTTTCCGGAAAGCCTGAACAGAGAGCGCGGAGGCGGGCGCGCGGTCTTGACGGGGGGACCAAGGTGCGGTCCCTTCGCGGGGACGAAACACACCGACCGGATCCCGCCTTGGCAGACAGCGACAACCTTGCCGAATACTCGGTGTCAGAGATTTCCGGCGCGATCAAGCGCACGATGGAAGACGCCTTCGGCTATGTGCGCGTGCGCGGCGAACTCGGGCGCATCTCGCGCCCTGGGTCCGGGCATATCTATCTGGACCTCAAGGACGCGCAGTCGGTGCTGTCCGGCGTCATCTGGCGCGGACAGGCGAGCCGGCTGAAGATCCAGCCCGAGCAGGGGCTGGAGGTGATCGCCACCGGCAAGATCACCACCTTTCCGGGTCAGTCGAAATACCAGATGGTGATCGATTCGCTGGAGCCGGCCGGCATCGGCGCGCTGATGGCGCTCTTGGAGGAGCGGCGGCGCAAGCTTCTCGCCGAGGGCCTGTTCGCCGAGGAGCGCAAGCGGCGCCTGCCGTTCCTGCCGCGGGTGATCGGCGTCGTCACCTCGCCGACCGGGGCGGTGATCCGCGACATTCTCCACCGCATCTCCGACCGGTTTCCGCTGCATGTGCTGGTCTGGCCGGTGCGGGTGCAGGGCGAGACGTCGGCGCGCGAGGTGGCGAACGGCATCGAGGGCTTCAACCGCCTGCTGCCGGGCGGTGCGATCCCGCGCCCGGACGTCATCATCGTGGCGCGCGGCGGCGGCTCGATCGAGGACCTGTGGGGCTTCAACGAGGAGATCGTGGTGCGGGCGGCGGCGGCATCCGAGATCCCGCTGATCTCCGCCGTCGGCCACGAGACCGACTGGACATTGATCGACCACGCGGCGGACCTCAGGGCGCCGACGCCGACGGGGGCGGCCGAGATCGCCGTGCCGGTGCGCGGCGAGCTGATGGCCAGCGTCGACGGTCTGGCGCGGCGGCAGATCTCCGGCCTGCTGCGGCTGATCGCCGGGCGGCGGACGGAATTGCGGGCGGCCTCCGCCGCCCTGCCCTCGCCGCGCGACCTGCTGGCGCTGCCAAGGCAGCGGCTCGACACCTATGCGGAGCGGCTGGCGCCGGCGCTGCGCGCCGCCTTGCGCGACAAGCGGGCGCGGCATCTGATGGCCGCCGGGCGGCTGTCGCCGCACACGCTGGCGCGCACGGTGTCGATCGCGCGCGAGCGGCTCGGCGGGCTGGAGGCGCGGGCGCTCCGGGCGCATCGCCAGCAGATCTCCCGCGACCGGGCGCGGCTCGACGCCGCCGCCAAGCTGCTCGAGAGCCTCTCCTACAAGAACGTGCTGGCGCGCGGCTATGCCCTGGTGCGCGGTGCCGACGGCCAGCCGCTGCGCTCGGCCCATGGCGTCGAGCCGGGCGCTGCGCTCACCATCGAGTTCGGCGACGAGAGCCGGCTTAGCGCGACCGCCGCCGGCGGCGATCCGGCGGGCGGCGAGAGCGAGGCGGCGCGGCCGGCGCCGCGTGCAACCCCACGGCCCAAAACGCGCGCGCCCGGCAAGGGCCGCGAGAGCGGACAGGGCTCGCTGTTCTGAGGGGCTGCGAGGCTTCCGCAGTGTCTTTCGGGAGTGCCGTCGACAGGCCCTCGGCTCTCCGGCCCCGGCTCGGCGCTTGCGCGCCGTCCGGGGTGACGAAAGGAGGGGTTAGCGGGTTCTCGCCACCGATCCGGGGTTACTAGATCCCGGTCTTCGGCTTCGCCGAAACCGGGACGACACGCTGAGCATGGGCGCGCGTCGGCGTGTCCCGCCACCGCTCTGGGAACGAATAGGCCCCGGCTCTGCGCTGCGCTTGGCCGGGGTGACGGCAGAGGGGATGCGAGGTCATGCCTCCTCCCCGGAGGTCATCCCGGCCGCAGGCGAAGCCGGAGAGCCGGGAGCCATTGGCACCCTTTGCGGGTGATTTTTTGATCCC
Organism: Stappia sp. TSB10P1A; assembly: GCF_900185725.1. Taxonomy (GTDB): domain Bacteria; phylum Pseudomonadota; class Alphaproteobacteria; order Rhizobiales; family Stappiaceae; genus Stappia. Next base: position 295,060 of record NZ_FYAU01000016.1, read on the forward strand.
ACCTCTCCCCGCGTCTTCCCGGACGAGGCCGCAAGGCCGAAGATCCGGGATCGGGGCGGCACGGCGGTCGCGGTGTCGTTCGGGAGCGCTGCCGAGAGGCTCTCCGATCCCGCATCTGGCTCACGCTGCGTGCGGGATGACGAAAAGAGAGGCCGAAGCGTTGCAAAAGGGGCGCCCGGCGGACGCCCCTTCGTGTTCTTGCGGTGTGCCCGCCCTCACATGATCGAGGGCAGGAAGGTGACGATCGCGGGGAACGCCACAAGGCCGCCGATGGTCAGGATGTCGGCGACGAAGAACGGGGCGCAGCCGCGGAAGACTTCCTGCACCGGGATGTCGTCGCGCACGCCCGCCACCACGAAGCAGTTCAGCCCGATGGGCGGGGTGATCAGGCACAGCTCCGCCATCTTCACCACCAGGATGCCGAACCAGATCGCGCACATTTCTCCCGACAGGCCGAAGGCGCTGTCGGCGGCCGAGACCGTCTCGCCGCCATTCAGCGCCATCACCGCCGGATAGACCACCGGCAGGGTGAGGATCAGCATGCCGATGGCGTCCATGAACATGCCGAGCACCGCATAGGCGCACAGGATGACGATGAGGATCAGCCAGGGCGAGAAGTGCAGCGAGACGATGAACTCCTCGAACGCCTGCGGCAGGCCGGCGAAGCCGAGGAAGCGGACATAGACCAGGACGCCCCAGATCAGCGTGAAGATCATCACCGTCAGCTTGGCCGTCTCGTGCAACGCCTGCCAGAGCTGCTTGCCGCGCATGCCGTTGACGAAGGCGGAAATCAGCACCACGAAGGCGCCGAGCGCGCCGGCTTCCGTCGGCGTCGCGAAGCCGAAATAGAGCGAGCAGAAGATGATCGCCACCACGGCGATGATCGGCAGCGTGCCCGGCACGGAGGCAAGGCGCTGGCCCCAGGTGAAGCCGCGCACCGGCGGGGCATCGCCCTTCCACATCGCCATGCCGATGATGATGGCGATATAGACCACGGCCGAGAAGATGCCCGGCAGGAAGCCGGCCAGCAGCAGCTTGGCGACCGACTGTTCCACCAGGATGGCGTAGATCACCAGGATCGCGGAGGGCGGGATCAGCGAGGCGAGCGTGCCGCCGGCCGCAACCACCGCCGCCGACAGGCGCTTGGAATAGCCGACCTGCAGCATTTCAGGGATGGCGACGCGGGCAAAGACCGCGGCGGTGGCCACCGAGGCGCCGGAGACGGCGGCAAAGCCGGCGGTGGCGAAGACCGTGCCGACCGCCATGCCGCCGGGCAGCCAGCCGAGCCAGCGCTTGGCCGCCTCGAACAACTGCCGGGTGAAGCCGGCATAGAAGGCAAGGAAGCCGATCAGGATGAAGGTCGGCAGCACCGAGAGCGAGTAGGTCACCGACTTGGAATGCGGGATGGTGCCGGCCATCTTGAGCGCCGCCACGAAGCCGCGCTCGAAGCCCATGCGCATGCTGAAGATGGCGATGAGGCCAAGCGTGCCGACAAGGGCGGCGGCGAAGGCGACACGCATGCCGAGGACCACGAGGACCAGCAGCAGGCCGGTCATGATCAGTCCGATTTCAAACGGGGTCATCGGTGGGTTTCCTCCCGCTCACCGGACGTTTCGGCGGCGTCGCCGAGCGCTTCCTCGATTTCATGCCTGGCGACGGTTTCGACATCGGCCAGCACCGGAACGCCGACAGGCTCGGCGGCGGGATCGCGCACCAGCCGCCAGTAGCCGTAGAGCTGCAGCGTCAGCCGCGCCAGCAGCAGCGACAGGGCAACGGGAACGACGAGCTTCGACGGCCAGGTCGGCAGGCGGATGTCGATGGTGCTGTCGCCGATCGTCCAGGCCCGTTCGAAATGGAACCAGGAGCCGTAGATCAGCGCGGCCACCACGATCCAGATGCCGAGAATGCCGATCACCTCGGCGATCCACATGGCCCGGCCGCTCAGCTTGCCGAGGAACAGTTCCATGCGGATATGGCCGCCGACGCGCTGGCAATAGGCGATGCCCATGAAGGCGAACACCGCCATCGCCTGCTCGGTGATGTCGATGAAACCGGGCACGGGCCAGTTGAAGGCGCTGCGGCCGATGACCTGGGCGACGGCAAGCAGCATCAGGGCGAGGATGCTTGCCGCCGCAACGAGGTTGAAGGCGTTTTCGACCGCGCCCAGCCATCCGTCGAAACGGATGTAGCTGCCCGGCGGGTCCTTCTGGGCGGTGGACGATGTCATGGAAAGCTCCAGGCAAGCTCCGTCCGGCCGGCCTCGCGGGTAGGAAGGCACTCCCTCCCGGCGCGGACACGCAAACGGTTCCTGCGGTCAATGGGGAAAGCGGGCCCGCATCGCGAGGCGGGCGCGCGGTGGAACGGCCGCCGGCGGCCCGCCGGCCTCCCCGCAGGAAGGCCGGCGGACGTCCTGGCGACCGGTCTCAGTCGAGCTTGGACAGGGCGAGGTCCAGCAGTTCCTGCCCCGGAAGGCCCTGGCCGTTCATCTTCTGCACCCAGTCCTCCCAGATCGGCCGGCCGGCCTTGTCCTTGAAGGCCTGCAGCTCGTCCCTGGGGAACTCGACCTGCTGGATGTTCATCTTCTCCAGCAGCGGGTACCACTCCTGATAGACCTTGTCGTATTCGGCGAGGTAGTGCTCCATCGCCGCATCGACCGAACTGTCCAGCGCCTCGCGGAAATTCTCCGGCAGGGCGTCATAGGCGGCGCGGCTGACGACGACCGGGCAACTGACCGTGCCCGGATTGAGGTTGTTGGTCCACCAGTTGGCGGCGTCGATCGTGCGGAAGGACAGGTGCGCATGCGGGGCGAAGGAGGCCGCCGCGACGGTGCCGGAATCGATGGCCTGGAAGGTTTCGGAGGCGGTCACCGTCGTCGGCACCGCGCCGATGGCGGTCATCGCCTGGCCGATGCCGCCCAGCGCGCGCACGCGCATGCCCTGGAAGTCCGTCACCTTGGTCGGCGCCGCGCCCTTGCCGATGAAATTGTACTGCGGCATCGGCGAGGACATCAGCAGCTTGGCATCCCAGCGCATCAGGTCCTTCTCGACGGCCGGATGGGCGTAGATGGCGTTTTCCAGCTCGATCTGGGTCGGCAGGTCCGGCACGCCGAGGAAGGGCAGCTCGATGACCGTCAGGGTCGGGTTCTTGTCCTCGTGATAGCCGGCGCAGATCTGCGCCATCTCGAAGGCGCCGATGGAGATGCCGTCGAGATTCTCGCGCGACTTCGACAGGGCCTCGCCATAGGCGATGTTGAAGGTGAATTCGCCATTGGTCTTCTCGGTGACCAGCTCGGCGAGCTTCTCGATATGCTCGGTGAAGGCGCGGCGCTTGCCCCAGACGGAAACGTTCCATTCGAGTGCCATCGTCTCGGTGGCGAAGCCGAGGCCGAGGATCGTCGTCGTGCCGAGCACGGCGAGCTTGCGGGAAAGGGTCATGTCAGTCCTCCCAAGATCCGGCCGGTTGCCGGCCGGATGCCAGTTTCGGCCGGACGCTGACCTTGCGCCGCGGCCATCTCGCTATCCTCGCCCATCCTCCCTGACGGGCGATTGGACAAGGCTTGGCAAGCCGCGTGCCAGATCGGCGATAGAGGCGGAAACCGGACAGGAACCGGGCGAGAAACAGGCGGGAAGCGTCGCGCCGCGCTGCAACACGGGCCGACCGACCGGCAAAACCTTGCCAAAAGGTTACCAGCGATCGGCAAGATCTTGCCGATAACCACGATCAGCCTTCCGCGCTCCCCTCGCCTCCCGCGCGGCTGAGGCCGAGCCGGGCCATCTTCTCGTTGAGGGTGCGGCGGGGCAGGTCGAGCTCCTCCAGCACCGGCGCGATGCGCCCGCCATGCCGGCGCAGCGCATCGACGAGGAGGCGGCGCTCATAGTCCTCCATCAGCTCGCGCAGGCGGCCGCGCGGCGCCTCCTGTTCCCCTGCGCCGGGGCCGATGCCGGACCCGGTGACGAGGTCGCGCAAGGGCGGCGCGCCCATCGGCGCGTTGAGCACGAAACGCTCGGCGGCGTTGCGCAGTTCACGGACATTGCCCGGCCAGTCGTGGACTTCGAGAAAGGCGGCATCGTCCGCCGTCAGGGCGACGCCGTCGATGCCGTACTCGGCCATGAAGCGATTGACGAAACTGTCGAACAGCAGGCGGATGTCGCCGCCGCGCTCGCGCAGCGGCGGAATGCGGATCTCCACCGCGTTGAGCCGGTAGACGAGGTCCTGCCGCATCAGGTTGTCCGCCACCGCCTGGCGCGGATCGACATTGGCGGCGCTGATGATGCGGATGTCGACGGGAACGGCGGCGCGGCCGCCGATGCGGTCGACCTCGCGCTCCTGCAGCACGCGCAGGAGCTTGGGCTGCAAGGCCAGCGGCATCGACGGCACCTCGTCGAGGAACAGCACGCCGCGGTCGGCCTGCTCGATCCGCCCGGCGCGGGTGCGGTCGGCACCGGTGAAGGCGCCGGCCTCATGGCCGAACAGCTCCGCCTCGACCATGGTCTCGGGGAGCGCTGCGCAGTTGAGCGCGACGAAGGGGGCCTCCGCCCGCGGCGACAGCTCGTGCAGGGCGCGCGCCACCACCTCCTTGCCGGTGCCGGTCTCGCCGACGATCATCACCGAGGCGTCGGTGCGGGCGAAATGGGCGATCTGCTCGCGCAGGCGGACCATGGCGGCGGCATCGCCGATGAGCCGGGCCGAAAGGCCGCTCATGTCGCTGAGCCGGCGGCTGAGCGCCCGGTTCTCCAGCACCAGCCGGCGGTGATCGGCGGCGCGGCGCACCATCGCCGCCAGCATGTCCGGGTCGAAGGGCTTTTCGATGAAATCGGCCGCGCCCTCGCGCATCGCCTCCACCGCCATCGGCACGTCGCCATGGCCGGTCATCAGGATCACCGGCAGGTCGGGATCGATCCGCCGGGCCTGCCGCAACAGGTCGAGACCGCTGGCGCCCGGCAGCAATACGTCGGAGATGACGCAGCCGGGAAAGTCGGCACCAAGCCGCGAGAGGGCGGCTTCCGCATCCACCGCCTCGACCGGCTCGAAGCCGGCAAGCCGCATCCATTGCCGCAGGCCGGCGCGCATCGACGGATCGTCGTCGACGACGAGGACCGGCGTGCGCGCCCCCTCGCCCGGCCGGGCATCGCTGTCGATGGTCATGCTGTCCTGCTCCCGCGTTGCGCTCACCCGGCCCTCCCCGCGCATTGCCTCTTTGCGCGCTGCCTCCCCGCGCATTGCCTCTTTGCGCGCTGCCTCCCCGCGCATTGCCTCATTGCGCATCAACCGCGTCGAGCCGGCGCGCGTCCTCTTCGCTGCCCTCATCCCCGCCCTGCACCGCAAGCGGCAGGGACAGCACGAAGCAGGCCCCGCCCGCACGGCGCGCGCGCGTCGCAAGGGACCCGCCGAGGTCTTCCACGATCCGCGCCGAGATCGCAAGCCCGAGGCCGAGGCCGGTCGCCGCCGGCTTGGTGGTAAAGAAGGGCTCGAAGATCCGCTCGCGCAAGGTGTCGGGAATGCCCTCGCCATTGTCGAGGATCTCGATGACGGCGCGCCCCTCTTCGATCCGGGCGCGGGCCTCGACGACGGGCGCCGCCACCCCCTGGCAGGCGTCGATGGCGTTGCGCAGCAGATTGACGAGGACCTGCTCGACGCGCAGCGGCGCGGTGTTGGCGGTCATCGGCCGCGACGGCAGGTGCAGTTGCAGGGCGACGCCGGTTTCCTCGACGCGCGGGCGCACCAGCTTGGCGCTGGTCTTCAGGCAGTCGCGCAGGTCGACCGTCTCGATGCGCGATTCGCCGGGACGGGCGAAGCGCTTCAGCTCCTGGGTCAGCGTCGCCATGCGGTGGCGCAGGGCGTCGATCTCGTCGAGATTCTCGGTGACGGCGGCGGTCTCGCCGCGCTGCTGGTAGAGCCTTGCGCCGGAGACGAACATGCCGAGCGCGGCGAGCGGCTGGTTGAGCTCATGGGCGACGGCGGCGGACATCTCGCCGACGGCGGCAAGGCGGCTGGCGCGGGCAAGATCGGCCTGGGTGTCGCGCAACTCCCGCTCGACCCGGCGCCGTTCGTCGATCTCCTCGACGAGGCGGCGGTTGAGATCGCGCAGGGTCGCCGCGTCCTGGCGCAGGCCCGCGGTGACGCGGCCGAGCCTGCGGCTGCGCAGCACCAGCAGCCAGATCGCATAGAGGAGTACGAGGGCGCCGGCGCCGGCCCAGACCACGCCGCGCGGCGCGCGCACCTCGCTCATCGGCGTGAAATAATGGATGGTCCAGTCGAGGATGCCGACCTTCAGCCGGGCCTGGCGCCAGGCGGTGCCGCCGATGACCAGGCGCGTCTGGGCCAGCGGTCCCTGTTGCAGGCTGGCGAGACGGGCATTGCCATATTGCCGGTCGGATCGGATCGCCGCCACCACCATGTCCTGCAGCGGGGCGAGCGAGGAATAGCGCCAGTCGTCGCGGGTACCGAGGAAGACGACACCGTGCACGTCGGTGACGATGACCGTCTCGCCGCCATGGCGCCAATTGGTCTCCAGCCGCTCCATGTCGACCTTGACCACCACCACGCCGCGCGCCGGCGCCCCGGCCGGCGTCGAACGGGCGAAGAAGAAGCCCGGCTCGCCGGTGGTCGCGCCGACGGCGAAGAAACGCCCCTCCTCCCCGTCCCGCGCCTCCTGGAAATAGGGGCGGAAGGAATAGTTGCGGCCGACGAAGGAGCCGGCCGTGTCGAAATTGCTGGCGGCGACCGTGAGCCCGTCCTCGTTCATCACATAGAGCGCGGCGGCGCCGGTCGTCGCCGCGAGTTCCTTGAGGAAGCGGTTGGCCGAGGGCGCCTGTCCCGGATCGGACAGGACGCCGACCGCGCGCGGATCGCGGGCGACGATATAGGGCAGATGGCGGTACTTCTCGAGCTCGCGCAGGATGGTCTCGCGGTAGAGGGTCAGCCGCTCGCGCGCCACCGCATCGCTGCGCAGGCCCGACTGCACCTCCGCCCAGTCGGCGGCGAAGACGGCCAGCAGCAGCACGAGCAGCGGCGGCAAGAACAACAGCGACCGCCGCAGGCGCGGCGGCAAGAACAACAGCGACCGCCGCAGACGCGGCGGCAAGAACAACAGCGACCGCCGCAGACGCGGCGGCAGGCGCCGCGACAGGACGGCGCCGGCGCGGCCGCGCCAGGAGCGCGCCCGATCCCCGGTCGGCTCATCCCCGGCCCCCTGAACCCTGGCCCCCTGATCCCTGGCCGTGGACAGCGCCGTCGCCGGGCCGTATGTCTTTGCACCTGTCATGGCCGGGTCTTGCGGTCCTGATCCACCCCGTCGGGGACATCATTGTTCTGGGAGGAACGCCGATGCAGTTTTCGTTGAGCGAGGAAGAGTATCTCATCCAGGACACGGCGCGAAAGCTCGCCGAGGACAAGATCGCGCCGCTGGCCGAGGAACTGGACCAGGGCGGCGGGCGGGACGCCTTCCTCGCCAATTTGAAACTGCTCGCCGAAAACGGCTTCATGGGCCTCAACATCTCGCCCGACCACGGCGGCACCGGCGCCGGCAGCGTCGCCTTCGCCATCGCGGTGGAGGAGATCGGCAGGGCCTGCGCCTCCACCGGCGTCACCGTTTCCGTCTCCAACATGGTGGCGGAAGTGATCCAGGCGGTGGGCAACGACGACCAGCGCGCCCGCTATCTGCCGCGGCTGACGGACGGCACCTATGCGGCCGGCGGCTTCTGCCTGACCGAAAGCGGCGCGGGCTCCGACCCGGCGGCGATGCGCACGCGCGCCGAGCGCGACGGCGACGACTATGTGCTGAACGGCTCCAAGCTCTACATCACCTCGGCCGAATATGCCGGCGTCTTCGTCGTGTGGGCCGTGACCGACAAGGACGCGCCGAAGGGCAAGGGCATCTCCTGCTTCCTGGTGGAAGCAGACACGCCGGGCCTCGTCATCGGCAAGGCCGAGAAGAAGATGGGCCAGACCGGCTCGGCGACCAACGAGGTGCATTTCGAGAACTGCCGGGTGCCGGCAAGCGCGATGCTCGGCCGCGAGAACGACGGCTTCCGCATCGCCGTCGGCGAACTCGCCGGCGGGCGCATCGGCATCGCCGCGCTGTCGCTGGGCATCGCCCGGGCGGCGATGGAGCGGGCCAAGGCCTATGTGAAGGAGCGCCGGCAGTTCGGCCAGGCGATCTCCGACATGCAGGGCGTGCAATGGATGATCGCCGACCGGGAGACCGAGCTGGAGGCGGCGCGGCTGCTGATCCTGCAGGCAGCGGCGCTGAAGGACGCGGGCAAGCCCTTCGCCCGCGAGGCCTCGATGGCCAAGCTCTTCGCCTCGGAAGCGGCGCAGCGCGCCACCTATACGGCGCTGCAACTGCATGGCGGGGCCGGCTATATCCGCGACTATCCGCTGGAGCGGCTGGTGCGCGATGCCCGCATCACCACGATCTACGAGGGCACCTCGGAGATCCAGCGGCTGATCATCGCCCGCGAGGCGCTGCGCGGCCAGTAAGGCCGGCGGGCGGTCGATCGCCAAACGAAAAGGCCGGCGGGGGCGCCGGCCTTTCCATGCAACGTGTGCAGCAGGGTCAGTCGGACGGCAGGATCACCTTGTCGATGACATGGATGACGCCGTTGTCGGCGCGGATATCGGCGGTGACGACATTGGCCCCGTCGACGGTGACGCCGCTGTCGGACTTCACCACGGTGATCGTGCGGTCGCCCTCGCCCTTCAGCGTCTCGACCTCGGTGGTCGCCGCCGGGATCTGGTCGGAGGTGATCTCCTGGCCGACCACGTGATAGCTGAGGATCGCCACCAGTTGGTCCTTGTTCTCCGGCTTCAGGAGGGTCTCGACCGTGCCCTCGGGAAGCGCGGCGAAGGCCTCGTCGGTCGGGGCGAAGACCGTCAGCGGTCCGGGGCCGGACAGCGCCTCGACAAGGCCGGCGGCCTCGACGGCGGCGATCAGCGTGTTGAACGTGCCGGCCTGCTGGGCCGTCTCGACAATGTTCGCCGCATTCGCGGCCCCGGCCCCGGCCAGAACCGTGGCAAGGGCAGCTCCCATCAAGTACTTGCGCATTTTTGCCTCCATCCAGATTGTCATTTCTCGGGATATCACCGCGCCTGCGGCACGATGCATTCCAGACCTTCTTACGCAGCCGAGGCCGGCCGGATGAAATACTCCGGGGCCAAAATCTTCAGCGATTTAAATCTGATCCGGCCTGTGCGACGATGCGTACCCGCGCATTCGCTGCGGGCCGCCCACGTGTCCGGCCGGCACCAACCGACTGATCCCGATCAAAGATTGATCCCGGTCAAGGACCGGGGCCCCCGGACACCCTAGTTTCGGCACATCTTCCGTCGCAGCCTCTTGGCTTGCTGCGGCATGGTCTCAAATGGAGGGACGCGATCCATGGCTATCAAGGACATTCTCACGCTGGTCGACCTGGCCGGCAAACAGCACGCCGCGGGCGTGGCGCTCGACCTTTCGACCCGCACCGGCGCGCATGCCACGGGCCTGACGATCGCCTTCGAGCCGGTGGTTCCCGGCTTCATCGCCGGGCCGATGCCGGCCGACTATATCGAGATCGCCCGCAACCAGGCGCTGAAGGCGGCGCAGGAAGCCGGCGACACTTTCCGCGAAATGGCCCGCAAGGCCGGCGTTGCCGCCGAGGTGCGGACCGCCGAGGTGATCACCGGCGGCTCCGCCGAGAGCGTGCTCACCCATTGCCGCCTCACCGATCTGGTGGTGATCGGCCAGGACAATCCGGACACGCCGGAGCCGATGCGCGAGCTGCTGATCGAGACGGTGCTGTTCGAGGCGGGCGTGCCCGTGCTGATCGTGCCCTATATCGGCGGCACCATGGAAATGAAGAACGTGATGGTTGCCTGGGACGGCAGCCCGACCGCCAGCCGCGCGGTGCATGCCGCGCTGCCGATGCTGCAGATGGCCAAGAAGGTCACCGTGATGATCGTCGACACCGGGCGCCGCATCACCGACGGCGAGCCGGGCTCCGACATCGCCACCTATCTGGCCCGGCACGGGCTTTCGGTCACCGTCGACGTGGTGCCCCGGCCCGGCTCCGGCGTTGCCGATGCGATCCTCAACTACGTCTCCGACCACGGCATCGACATGATCGCGATGGGCGGCTACGGCCACTCGCGCATGCGGGAGTTCCTGTTCGGCGGCGCGACGCGGGACATCCTCGCCTCGATGACGGTGCCGGTGCTGATGGCGCATTGACACCGCCGGTCGCAGACAAGGCTTCTTCCAGGCGGCGGCCCAGGCCGTTCGCCCGGAAGCGAGGCGCCGCCACATCGGGGGAGTGGCGGCGCCTTTGACTTTCCGGGCCCGGCGCCCCACTCTCCCACCCTGACGCTCGCGCCTGACAGACAGGATGAGTGCCGATGACGATCCGCAATCTCGATGCGCTCTTCCGCCCCGCCTCGCTCGCCGTGGTCGGGCCCAACCGGTTCGGCGCCGAGGCCGCCGACCTGCTGCTGGCGCGCATCGCCGGCGCCGGCTTTCGCGGGCAGATCCTCACCATTGCCTGTCCCGGCAAGGCGGACGCGGCGCCGGCACGGGCCGTGCGATCCCTCGCCGATCTCGACAAGGCGCCCGACCTTGCGCTCTATCTCGGCGCCCCCAAAGATGCGCCGGCCGCCGTCGCCGCGCTCGGCGGAGCGGGCACGCGGGCCGTCGCCGCCCTGTCGCCGGGCTACGACCGCTGGGACGATGCCACCGTGACCGCGACGCTGCAGGCGGCGCGCCCCCACACCCTGCGCCTGCTCGGCCCCGGCAGCCTCGGCATCGCGGCGCCGGCCGCCGGGCTCGCCGCGCATCTGGGCGTGTGCGAGGCCGGTACGGGCGACCTTGCCTTCATCGCCCGTTCCGGCACGGTGGTGAACGCGACCCTGTCCTGGGCCAAGGCCAACGGCATCGGCTTTTCCGCCATCGCCTCGCTCGGCCAGCGCACCGATGTCGACGTGTCGGACCTGCTCGACTGGTTCGCGCTCGACTACCGGACACGGGCGATCCTGGTGCATCTGGAGACCATCGCCAATCCGCGCAAGTTCCTGTCGGCCGCCCGCGTCGCTGCCCGCTCCAAGCCGGTCGTGGTGCTGCGCTCCGGCGCCAGCCGCGAGCGGATCGGCGAGCGCGTCACCCATGCCGGGCGGATCGCGGCGCAGGATGCGGTCTATGACGCGGCGCTGGCCCGTGCCGGCGTGCTGCGCGTCGAGGACATCGACGAGATGTTCGAGGCGGTGGAAACGGTGAGCCGGGTGAAGCCGGTGGCCGGACGGCGCCTTGCCATCCTGGCGACCGGCGGCAGCCTGGCCACGCTTGCCGGCGACCAGTTGGAGCGCCAGGGCGGGCAGATCGCCGAGCTGGACGCGGAGACGACCGCGCATCTGCAGCCGGTCATGCGGCAGGGCGAGACCCGCGCCAACCCGCTGACCCTGCATGAGACCTCCTCGCCCGAACGCTATGGCGAGGCGGCGCGGATCCTGCTGAAGGACCGCAATGTCGACGCGGTGCTGGCGGTGGCCGCCCCGTCCGCCTTCACCCGGCTGGAGGACGTCGCCAGCGAACTGGCCAAGGCCCATGCCGCGAGCCAGTCCGGCTACGGGCGGCGCAAGCCGCTGCTGGTGGCGCTGACCGCCGGCGCCCCGCTGCCGCGCCAGCCGCTCGACGCGGCACGCATTCCCTGCCATGCCAGCGCCTCCGAGGCGGTGCGCTCGTTCATGCATCTGGTGCGCTATGCCGATGCCCGCGAGATGCTGATGGCGGCGCCGCCCAGCCTGCCGGCCGGCTTCACCACCGACAGCGAGCGGGCGCAGCACCTGGTGCGCCAGGCCCTCGACGAGGGGCGCACATGGCTGCACCCCGGCGAGATCTCCGACCTGCTTGCCTGCTACGGCATCCATCAGGTGCCCAGCCGCCTCGCCGCCACGGCGGACGAGGCCGAGATCCTGGCGCGCGAGTTGCTGATGCAGCACGAGCGGCTGGCGCTGAAGCTGGTCTCACCGCAGTTGCCGTTCAAGTCGGATGTCGGCGGCGTCGTGCTGGACCTTGCCACGCCCGAAGCGGCACGCGCCGCTGCCGCGACCCTGCTCCAGCGGATCGGCGCGGCGCACCCCAAGGCCGAGATCACCGGCATCCTGCTGCAGCCGATGGTGCGCTCGCCGAGCGGAACGGAGATCTTCATCGGCCTTGCCGACGATCCGAGCTTCGGCCCGGTGCTGCTGTTCGGCCATGGCGGCACCGGCGTCGAGGTGATGGGCGACGTGGCGCTCGCCCTGCCGCCGCTCGATCTCAACCTCGCCCAGGCGCTGATCCGCCAGACGCGGGTCAGCAAGCTGCTGGCGGGCTTCCGCAACCGGCCGGCGGCCGATCTCGACGCCATCGCCCTGACGCTGGTCAAGGTGGCGCAGATCGCCGTCGACCTGCCGGAGGTGCGCGAGCTCGACCTCAATCCGCTGGTCGCCGACGCGGCCGGCGTCACCGCGCTCGATGCCCGCATCGCCCTCGGCGAGCCGCAGGTGCATCGCGGCCGCCACGCGACCTCGCGGCTGGCGATCGCGCCCTATCCGAAGGAGTGGGAGCAGCAGCTCCAGCTCAAGGACGGCAGCCTGGTCGATATCCGCCCGGTGCGCCCGGAGGACGAGGACCGCTATCGCCGCTTCTTCGAGAAAGTGTCGCCGGACGACCTGCGGCTGCGCTTCTTCGCGCCGGTCAAAGAGTTCAACCACGCCTTCATGCAGCGGCTGGTGCAGCTCGACTATTCGCGCGCCATGGCCTTTGCCGCGCTGACGCCGGGAACGGACGAGATCCTCGGCGTCGTGCGCCTGCATGCCGATCCGGACCACCGCACCGGCGAATACGCGATCATCGTCCAGTCGGACCTGAAGGGCCGCGGCCTCGGCTGGGCCTTGATGCAGTTGATCATCGACTATGCCCGCTCGGACGGCATCGAGACGATCACCGGCGAGGTCCTGAAGGAAAACTCCACCATGCTGGCGATGTGCGAGGCGCTCGGCTTCACCGTGCGCCCCTCCGCCGACGACGACGCCATCGCCAAGGTGACGCTGCCGGTGGCGGCGGCGCAGTTGGGCGGCAGCGAACCGCCTGAACAGACCGCCTGAAGAGCCCACCTGAAGGGCCCGCCCGAACGGCGGGCCCCGCCGGGTCAGCCGGCGCGGATCTGGCTGAGGGTGCGCACCGGGGTGATCGCCTCCGGATCGAGCTTGAGATGCAGCAGCGCCGGCCCGCCGGAGGCTGCCGCCCGCTCGAAGGCCGGGCCGAACTCCTCCGCCGTCAGCACCGTTTCCGCATGGGCGCCATAGGCGCGGGCAAGCGCTGCGAAGTCCGGATTGACGAGGCTGGTCGCCGAGACGCGGCCGGGGAACTCGCGCTCCTGATGCATGCGGATGGTGCCGTACATGCCGTTGTCGACGACGACGAGGATGAGGTTGGCCTTGTCCTGGCAGGCGGTGCCGAATTCCTGCAGGGTCATCTGCAGGCAGCCGTCGCCGGCAAAGCAGACGACGCGGCGGCCGGGCGAATGCAGCGCCGCGGCAATGGCGGCGGGAAGGCCGTAGCCCATCGAGCCGCTGGTCGGGGCAAGCTGGGTGTTGTGCCGGCGGAACCGGTGGAAGCGGTGCACCCAGGTGGCGTAGTTGCCCGCGCCATTGGTCAGCACCGCGTCTTCCGGCAGGTTTTCCTCCAGCCAGTCCATCACCTGCGCCATCTGCAGGGCGCCCGGCACCTGGGGACGTGCACCCGACCAGGCGAGATAATCGGCATGGGCCGCCTCGGCGAGGCCCGACCAGGCGATCTCGTTCGGCGGCTGCAGGCCCTCCAGCGCGGCGGCAAAGCCGATCGGGCTCGCGTGGATCGCAAGGTCCGGCAGGTAGACGCGGCCGAGTTCCTCGGCGCCGGCATGGACATGCACCAGGGCCTGGCGCGGCAAGGGAATGTCGAGCAGCGTGTAGGACTGGCTCGGCATCTCCGACATGCGGCCGCCGACGAGAAGCAGCAGGTCCGCCTCCTTCACCCGCTCGGCCAGCGCCGGGTTGATGCCGATGCCGACATCGCCGGCATAATTGGGATGCAGGTTGTCGAACAGCATCTGCCGGCGGAACGAGCAGGCGACCGGCAGGCGGAAGCGCTCGGCGAAGCGCACCAGCGCGGCGCGCGCCGCCTCGCTCCAGCGGCTGCCGCCGAGGATCACCAGCGGCCGGCGCGCCGCCCACAGGCGCTTTTGCAGCTCCGCCATCTGGGCGAGGGAGGGATGCGTCTCGACCGGGCGGAACGGCGGCAGTTCCATCACCTCGGCGGTTCGGGCGAGCGTGTCCTCCGGCAGGGCGAGGACCACCGGGCCGGGGCGGCCGGAGGTCGCCACATGATAGGCGCGCGACAGCATCTCGGGGATGCGCGCCGGGTCCTCGATCTCGGCGACCCATTTGGCGATGCCGCCGAACATCTGCCGGTAGTCGACCTCCTGGAAAGCGTCGCGGCCGCGCATGCCGGTCTCGATCTGGCCGACGAAGAGGATCATCGGCGTGGAATCCTGCTGCGCGACATGCAGGCCGGCGGCGGCATTGGTGGCGCCGGGGCCGCGGGTGACCATGCAGATGCCGGGCCGGCCCGTAAGCTTGCCGAAGGCCTCCGCCATCATCGCCGCGCCGCCTTCCTGGCGGCACACCGTCACCGGAATGGAGGCATCATGCAGGGCGTCGAGCACCGGCAGGTAGCTCTCCCCCGGCACGCAGAAGACGCGGCCCGCGCCAAGCTGCTCCAGCGCCTTGACCAGCAAAAATCCGCCCGTACCGGAGATCCGGCGCGCCTCGTTCCCGTGCATGTGGCTCCATCCCGCTCGAAAGTGTCGTTGCCTGCCGGTATAGCCGCCGGCGCCCCCCCGCGCAAAGGCACGAGTGTCGGCATCTCATTCCGAACCGGAATGACCCTCGCGTCGGCAGGGCCGTCAGAGCTCCTGCACCGTCACCACCTGGAACGTATGCAACTCGCCGTCCTCGTCGCGGATGGAGACATATTCGCCCGGCACGAAGGCATGGGCGCCGAAGCGGTAGCCGGCCTCGTCGTCCTCGTCGCCGCCGATGTCGTAGTGAAACGCCCAGGAGCCGCCCGGCCGGCGCACCAGATGGCCGATGTCGTGCTCCTCGTCCGCCCAGAACCGCCGCACGCGGCACGCCTCGCGATGCTGCTTCCACAGGACGGCATCGATATGCCCGTCCTCGCCGAGCGGGGCGATGAACTCGTAGCCATGCCGCGCCGAGCCGGCCGGAAACTCGCGGGTGCGGGCAAGGTTGAGGCGGATCTTGCGCAAGGGGGACTGGGCTGTCATCGGATCGGATACTCCCGTGTTGCCGATATTGTTCCGCCAGTGTGCGCCCGCAGGGGCTGCCGACAATGAGCAAAATCAAGCCGGCAACACAATGGCAGCCGGAAACCGGCCTCGCAGCCCTGGACAAAAGGGGGCGGGGCCGGAAACCGGCCCCGCAGCCCTGGACAAAAAGGGGGCGGGGCCGGAAACCGGCCCCGCAGCCCAAGACGAAAAGGGGGCGGGGCCGGAAACCGGCCCCGCCCCGGGGGTCAAACGCTGCCGCCTGGGAGGGGGAAAGCGGGCCGCGTCGAACCCGAACCGTTGCTGTCAGACGGCGATGGCGCGCAGCGGCAGAGCCTGGATCGGCGCGGCCGCGCGCTCGGCGGCAGGACGGCGGCGGCGGACGCCCTGATAGGCGAGGCCGTGATGAAACTCGCAGTAAGAGCGGCCATTCTCGGCCTCGTGGCTGCAGAAGTGGAAGTCGGCATCCGCCGGATCGCCGATCGGCCACTTGCAGGTGCGGCTGGTCAGCGTCATCAGCGTGACGCGGTCGCCCTGCTCCGCCTGAAAGCCGGTCTCGAGCACAAGGCCGAGGTCGCGCTGGAACTGCTTCTCCATGATGCTCTCACGCGGCGCCGGCCGGGCACCGACCAGGGCGAGCGACGGCTTGCCGCGCTGGACCCGCGGCTTGGGGCGGTGGCTGGTGGCCGGAGACCGCTTGGGAAGCCCCATGCGATGGGCCTTGCCGATCACCGCATTGCGCGTGATGCCCGCCATCACATAGGCGATCTGGCTGGCGCTGAGCCCCTGCAGCCACAGCTTCCTGAGCAGATCTTCGCGTTCCTGAGTCCAAGCCATGTTCAGCCCCGCTTTCCTGACCGAGAGGAAGCCTTGCCCGAGGCGAAGGTTTCCCGTTCCGCCAGAGCCCTGTCGGGCACTGGCGGTTGCCAATATTCTGTCGTGTTCGGTAGCGATCTCGATCGCCGTTTCCAGGTTCCGGGCCTTGTCGCCCGACGCCCTTGCGTTACCCGATGAACGTGCCATCGACTATGCGTATTGTATAGTTAACAAAAACTTAATGCGTCAATTGATTGGGGTTTTCAATGTGAATTCTACTTCTTTTTCTCAAGTATTATTGAGTTTATAGATTTAACGACAATGTCGACGACGTCTTTCTGGAATTTTCTGCTTATATCTTCTTGCTGCTGAGCGGGGTGCGCAAAGTCCATACGGTCAGATATAGAAAAGACAAGCTTCTGCCTCTCTTTCCTCATTTCAAGGATCCCGTCCGCGCACATTTTCTCCACCTTTCTGCGCACGGTCGAGTAGGGAATGTCGGTTTCCTCAGAGATAGTTTCAATATCCGCATCGATCTTGTTCGCATTCGCAATGGCTATCGTCGTCAGGATCATAAGCTGACCAAGATCATTTACCTCGTATTCCTCCATGAAACGGAACATGAGACTGAAGAACATCTCATAGAGGCGGAGGATCCGATGAGCCTGAGTCGGAAGTTCGTCGTCCTGCAGCGACATCGCGATCCTCCCTCGGCTCCACCTTCGTCATTTTGACGATGTTTCACCATTTCCCGGGGCGATTCCCGACCATGCAAGCCGCAAGGCGCCCGGACGTTGCGTAATCCCCTGAGTATTTTGGGTCTCTTTTCAGATTTTCCACAAATTTTAAGGATATCGGGGTTGCGCCGGCTCAATCGTTGGCAATGTCGTAAACCATCGCCATGACCGCCTTCACCATGTCGACGCTCATGTCCGTCGCCGTCTCGCCGTTGGCGCAAGCCGGCGGGGACACCAGGTAAACGACTGACTTTCCGCGCCGTTCCTTGAGAACACGGCCATCGTCCAGATAGGGCTTGAGACGTCGCTCGATGGTCGAGCGCGACGATCCGAGCTTTTCGGCAAGCAGTTCGGCGTCCATCGGCGCGCCGCGCAGGTCGGCAATGGCGATGAGGACGAGCAACAGCACATCGGAGATGTCGCGCGCGTCGAGGCGCTCGCCGATCTGCAGCGTCAGGTCATAATAGGTTTCGAGCAGCCGACGCGTCCGGTAGCCGGTCGCGCCGCCGGCATCGCCGGCGGATCCGTTGTCCTGCGTCATGTCCCCCACCCGCCCGTTGTTGTTGTGTGCGGCGGTCCGTCTCCAGCCTGCCCCAAGACACGGGCGCGAGGCAAGGCGAACCGGATCACCCGCCGCCGGCAAAGCGTCGCAGACGGCAAGCGGGCGCCGGAGCCCAACGGGACACGGTCATCGGAACATGGAAGGAACCGACAGGGGGAAACGAGGGGGGAAACGACAGGGGGGGGGGGAGAAACTGTCAGGGAGAGCGAATGGTACAGACGGTTGGAGTTGAACCAACGACCTTCGGAGCCACAATCCGACGCTCTAACCAACTGAGCTACGTCTGCACGTCAATTCGGTGGCGGAACCTAGTTTGAAACGGCGGTGATTGCAAGAGGCGCAAACCGCCTTTCGGCCCGTTCGTCCACAAGCTGGTGCCGCGCCGGACGATGCCTGGCCGCGACGCAAAGAGCCCGGACCTTGCGGCCCGGGCTCGATGTCGGTCCGGTCGTCGACCGGAGGCGGATCAGGCTGCCTTGAAGTCCTTGGACGCCTTCTCGACGGCACCCTTGAACGTCTCGTTCATCTCGCCGGCCAGCTTGGTGGTCAGCTCCTGCATGTCCTTGGCCTGGGCGCCGAGAGCGTCGAACTGGGCGCGGGCGAAGGAGGTCTGCAGCTCGATCGCCTCGGCCAGCGTCTTCACCTCGAACAGGTCCTTGACGAACTGGAACGTGGCGTCGGTGTTGGCGCGAGCCGCGTCGACGGCCTTGTGGTTGAAGTCCAGCACGCTGCGGCGGGTGGTCTCGAAACCGTCCTCGAGGAGGTCGGTCGCGTCCTCGGCAGCGGTCTTGAGCTTGGCATAGGCCTCACGCGCCTGCTCGATGCTCTTCTCGGCCAGCTCGCGGGTCACGGCGGGGATTTCCATCTTGGGCATGGTGAAAGCCTCGAATGTCGGGAAAGCGGTCACGGTCGCATCAGCGGCCTTGGCGGTCTTGGCGCGCGTCGTCTTCGGCGCGGCGGCAACGGTCTTGGTCTCGGTCTCGGTCATGGTATGCTCCTTTGGCAGAGACATCGCCCTGGAGCGGTCTGCCTTGCGGGAATGCCTGCGACCTGAACGCCGGATGCGCTGGTCGCCCTCTACAGGTCTCTATATAGCAAAGGGCATTGTGCATTGCAACATTAATATTGCATCGCACAATGCCCGGATCCGAAAAGGCCTGTTCCGGCCGGAACAGGCCGCGGCGGCTCCCGCTCAGTCCTTGACCTTGCGCGCCACGTCCTGCGCCGTCTTCGCGGCCTTGTCGCCGAGTTCGCGCACCTGCTCGCCGAGCGCTTCCATCTGCTTCTTCAGATACTCGCTCTGCAACTGCATCATCTCCTGCGGGTCCTTGGCCCGGACCATCTTCTGGGCGAGATCGAAGGCCGCAGAGACATGCTCCTCGGTGAATTCGAGCGCCGCACGGCCCATGTCGCCGGCCCCGGCCTTGACCGTCTGCGCGGTCTGCTCGGCGCTGCCCACCGCCTTGCGGGTCGCCGACATGTACTCGTCGAAGGCCTTGCGGGCCTGATCGACGCTCTGGTCGGCGAAGTCGCGCATCTGTTCGGGAATTTCGAAACCTGTCTTGCCGCTTTTCGTCACGATGGCTCTCCTTGACCCAAGTGAATGTCCCCTGCGAGATGACCCGGCGAGATGACCCGCGGGATGGCCCTGGCGGTCAGGCCCTGGCCGCCGCAACCTCCGCCGACCTTAGCGGAAAACCCGCCCGATGGGAGCCCCATGCGCGAAACCAACCGGCCGCCGTCACATCGTCGCCCCAGACCTCGATTAACCACAGTGCAAGAGAAACCGGTCATTCACGGCCCCTGGCGTGGACGACTCGAATGCGAAACGATATTTACTGTTTGTTTACCGCGTCGGACATCGCACGCCCGGCGTCTTCCCGGGTGCCTGCGGCAAAGCCTTGACGAAACAGGCCGTTGCCGACACCCACTGCCACCGGTGGCCCGGTGGCGGCCTCGAAGACGCCGACAAGGCTGAAATGGCGGAGTGAGCATGCCCATGAACAGCCAGTTGAGCACCTTCATGGCGTTGAGCGGCCTTGCGGCCGCCAGCAGCCATCTGACGGATGCGCGTCCGGCCTGGATCTGGGCCGAGGACGGCAAGACGCTGCTATGGGCGAACCCGGCGGGCGCGGCCTTCTTCGGCGTCCGCAGCCTTGCCGAACTGTCCGAACTGTCCGGCCTCGGCCGGGCGCCGGCCCGCCCGCATATCGCGCGGGTGGCGATCAGCGGCCCGACCGACCGGGACACCACCGACCGGCTGCGCTTCTATCGCGGCCTCAGGGTGATGCTGCTGACCTGCGCCTGCCGCCGGCTCGACCTGCCCGACGGCTCCAGCGGCGCGCTGATCGTGGCGCTCGATGCCCCGGCCAATGCGGGCGACGGCGACGAGGGCGCCCTTGTCGACTTCCTCCAGGGCGAGGGGCATGTCGCCCTGCTCTACCGGCGTGACGGCAGCCTGCAAAGCAGCGGCGATCTGGCCTCGCCGCCCGACGGCGCCACCGTGCGCGCGGCCCTGCGCGAGGCCAAGCACGCGCCGCTGCGCCGCGCCTTCGTCTTCGGCGACCACCTGCACGAGGCTGCCGCGCTGACCCTGGACAGCGGCGCGATCCTGATGGTCGCCGCGAGCGAGGGCCGGCCGATCGCCGACAGCCCCGCCGCTGCGGCCGAGGCCGAGAGCCTTCCCGCGCCGGCAGAGGACGCGGCCGAGGCGCCGGCCACAGCCGATACGGCGGCGGCGGGCGGCACCGGCATTGCCCCCGAGAGCGGGAGCGAGAGCGAGGCTGAGGCCGAAACGCCGGTCGAGGCTGAGGCCCTCGAACTGCCGGCGGCGCCCGCCGCGCCGGTTGTCCTGCGCGCGAGCCGGGGCGGTCTCTTCGCCTTCGCCAGCGGCACCCGCTTCCTGCCCGAAACGCCGGCGGCGGCCGCGCCCGTGGCTGCGAGCGCCGGCGCTGATCTTGATACGGAAACACCAGACGCCGAGGACAGCGCGCTGCGGCAGGACGAGGCTGTCGCCGAGGTCTTGGTTCCGCCGCTCGAGGCGGCCGTCCCGATGGACGAGACGCATGACGAGCCGGTAAACCGCGACGTGGCGGAGGCGCCTGCCGCGCCACAGGGCGCGGCCCCCGAGAGCGCCGAGCAGCAGATCACCGAGCCGCAGAGCCCTGAGCCGGAGAGCCCTGAGCCGCAGACGGTGGACCAGCCGCTTGCCGAGGCACGGGAGCACGCCGAGACGACAGACGCGGCGGAGGCCGACGACGATCTGCAGGCTGGCGACGATCTGCAGGCTGGCGAGCCGGCCAGCCCGGCGGAGCCGGACGAGGCAGCGGCGGCCGAGGTAGAGGTGCCCGAGGCGGAAGCATCGGAGACTGAGGCAGAGACTGAGACAGAGGCAGAGGCAGAGGCAGAGGCAGAGGACGAAACCGAAGCCGCAACCGCAACCGAAAATGGGGACCTGCCCGTCGCGGGTGCGACGGGCTTTGCCTTCGAGGCGCGCGAGCGCCCCGTGCGCTTTGCCTGGAAGATGGATATCGACCGGCGCTTCACCTTCATCTCGCCCGAGTTCGCGGAAGCGCTCGGCCCGCAGGCCGCCGATGTGGTGGGCCTGACCTGGGAAGAGGCGGCGGAGCGCTTCGGCCTCGATCCCGACGGGCGGGTGGCGGCGGCACTGCGCCGGCGCGACACCTGGAGCGGACGCACGGTCGACTGGCCGGTCAGCGGCGCGGCCCTGCGCGTGCCGGTCGACATGGCGGCGCTGCCGGCCTTCGACCGCCAGCGGGTGTTCGAGGGCTTCCGTGGCTTCGGCGTGTGCCGGATCGGCGAGGCGCTCGCGGATCCGGAGGCGACCGGGCTCGGGCTCGCCTTGCGGACACCTCTGCGGCCGTCCCCTGCCGACAGCGCCGCGGAGGAGGAGGCCGGTCTTTCGGAGAGGGCCGGAGACGCGGCCCCGGCTGAGGCCGAGACGGTCACGGACCAGCCCTTGCCCGAAGCGCCGGCCGACGAGCCTGTCACTCACGCCGGCACAGAAGCCAGAACCGAGGCGGCCGAAGAGAAGGCCGAAGAGTTCGCGGAAACGCCCTCGCACGAGCCTGCGGACCTGGCGCCCACGGCGGCGGTCGCCCCGGACGAGGCGATGGATCTTGCCGACCTGATCGACCTGCCCGGCGCGCGGGAGATCGACGACATCATCGCCCCGCCCGCCGAGACCCTGCCCAGCGAGACCCTGCCCAGCGAGTTCCTGGCCGACGAAGACACCGACGGCCTCTTCGCCGACGATGACGGGCTCTTTGCCGACGAGGATGACACGGCCGAGGACGAGACGGCCGAGGAGGACACGGGCGAGGAGGACACGGCAGGTCCGGCGACCCTTGCCAAGACGCCTCCCGCCGACATCCCGCTCTCTGGCCTGCTGCCGCCGGAAGAGCCGGCGCCGACCCTGTTCCCCGACCGGGAGGCCCGCCTGACGGCGCGCGATGCCGATATCGACACCTCGCGCCTGTCGAAGCCCGAGCGCGAGGCCTTCCGCAAGATCGCCGAGGCGCTCGGCGCGCGCAGCGCGCTGGACGAGGAGACACAGCCCACCGAAAAGTCCGCCGAACAGGCTGCTGGACAGGCCGCCGAACAGGCCGCGCGCGAGGAACTGCCCGCGCCGGATCAGACGGCCGAGGCACCGGACGGCGCTGGAGAGGCCGGCGGAGAGGCCACCCCGCAAGAGCAGGCGGCCGAGAGCCCCGCGAGCGCGGCGGCAAGCGCCGCGGAACCCTCCAACGTCTCCAGCCTCGGCATCGTGCCGCGCCTGCAGGCGCCGGCCCCGCGCGCCGCCCGCACCACCCTGCTCGACAAGCTGCCGGTGGGTGTTGCGATCATCGCCGAGGACGATGTCGACTATGCCAATGCGACGCTGCTCGACCTGCTCGGCTACGCCGACCTTGCGACGCTGAAATCCGTCGGCGGGCTCGACGCGGTGTTCGCCGAGCCGGAGGACTGGCCGAGCACCCTGCCCGGCGCGATGACCGAGCGGACCATGCGCATCCGGCTCGCCGACGGCGGCACCAAGCCGGTGAAGGCGCGGCTGCACACCGTGCCCTGGAAGGAGGGCACGGCGCTGATGATGTCGCTGCTCGACCGGCACGACCCGGCGCAGGAGGCCGCGCTCGACCGCCTGCACGAGGCGCAGTCGTCGCTGGCGCTGGCCGAGGAACATCTGGCCGAGATGGACGCGGTGCTGGAAACGGCGACGGACGGGGTGCTGATCCTCGACGAGACCGGCCGCATCGTGAAGGTCAACCGCTCGGCGGAGGCACTGTTCGATGCCGCCCGCGAGGACATGGTCGGCGCGCTGCTGACCGAATTCCTCGCCCCCGAAAGCCACCGCGACGCCAACGACTATCTCGACGGGCTCGCCCGCAACGGCGTCGCCAGCGTGCTGAACGACGGGCGCGAGGTGATCGGCCAATTGCGCTCGGGCGGGCTGATCCCGCTGTTCATGACCATCGGCCGGGTCGGCCACGGCTCGGAAGGGCCCCGCTTCTGCACGGTGCTGCGCGACATCACCCAGTGGAAGACCGCCGAGGAGGAACTGACCGACGCCAAGCGGCAGGCGGAGAACGCCAGTTCGCAGAAGTCGGACTTCCTCGCCAAGATCAGCCACGAGATCCGCACGCCGCTCAACGCCATCATCGGCTTTTCGGAAGTGATGATGGAGGAGCGCTTCGGCCCGGTCGGCAACGACCGCTACAAGGGCTACCTGCGCGACATCCACAATTCCGGCTCGCATATCATGAGCCTGATCAACGACCTGCTCGACCTGTCGAAGATCGAGGCGGGCAAGCTCGACCTGACCTTCGAGGCGGTGTCGGCCAACGACATCATCCGCGAATGCGTCGCCCTGATGCAGCCGCAGGCCAACCGGGAGCGGGTGATCATCCGCGCCAGCCTGCCGACCTCGGTGCCGAAGATCGTCGCGGACGGCCGCTCGGTGCGCCAGATCGTGCTCAACCTCCTGTCGAACGCCATCAAGTTCAACCAGCCGGGCGGCCAGGTGATCGTCTCGACGGCGCTGGAGGACACCGGCGAGGTGATTCTGCGGGTGCGCGACACGGGCATGGGGATGAGCCACCAGGACCTCGCCGCGGCGATGGAGCCGTTCCGCCAGCTCCACACCGCCCGCCACGGCGGCGGCACCGGGCTCGGCCTGCCGCTGACCAAGGCGCTGGTGGAGGCGAACCGGGCGAGCTTCCGGATCGATTCGGAAGTCAATCACGGCACGCTGGTGGAAGTCACCTTCCCGCCGCAGCGCGTGCTGGCGGAATAACGGACAGGTACGGCAGGCGCGGGCGGGGATTGACCCGCCCTGCCCCAGGCGCCACTGTACCGGCCTCGCCATCGGGCGGGCCTGCCGCACGGGTCCGCCATCATTTTCCGGATCCGCCATGCTGACCCTTGCCGCCATCGAGGATGCCGCCGAGACCGTCTACCGGTCGATGGCACCGACCCCGCAATATGCCTGGCCGCTGCTGGCCGAGGCCGTCGGCCGGCCGGTCTGGGTCAAGCACGAGAACCACACGCCGACCGGCGCCTTCAAGGTGCGCGGCGGGCTGGTGATGGCCAGCGGCATCGCCCGGCACCATCCGAGCGGCACCGGCATCATCTCCGCCACCCGCGGCAACCACGGCCAGAGCCTTGCCTTTGCGGCGGCCCGCAACGGGCTCGCCTGCACCATCGTCGTGCCGCGCGGCAATTCCCGCGAGAAGAACGCCGCGATGCGGGCCTTCGGCGCCGAACTGGTGGAGGCCGGCAGCGATTTCGACGAGGCCAAGCAGCACGCGATGGCGCTGGCGGACGAGCGCGGGCTGGTGATGGTGCCGAGCTTCCACTCCGACCTGGTGCGCGGCGTCGCCACCTATGCGATGGAGTTCTTCCGGGCCGTTGCGGATCTTGACGTCGTCTATGTGCCGATCGGTCTCGGTTCCGGCATCTGCGGCATGATTTCCGCCCGCGACCTGCTCGGGCGGCGGACGAAGATCGTCGGCGTCGTCTCCGACAAGGCCGATGCCTATGCGCTGTCGCTCGAAAGCGGGCAGCGGGTGGAGACGGCGAGCGCCGCGACCTTCGCCGACGGCATGGCGGTGCGCGGGCCGGACGAGACCGCGCTGGCAGTGATCCGCGCCGGGGTGGACGACATCCTGCGCGTCAGCGACGAGGCCATCGCCGATGCGGTGCGGCAGCTCTACCGCGCCACGCACAATCTGGCCGAAGGCGCCGGTGCCGCCGCCCTGGCGGCGCTGCTGCAGGACCGCAATCGCGGCAAGACCGCCGGCATCGTCTTGAGCGGGCAGAACATCGACACCGACTGGATGGCCACGATCCTGGCCGGCCACACGCCGGCGCCGTGACCGGGTCTGCCGCGGCTTTCGGGAAAAGTTACCAAAAACGCTCATGTTAACTTAGAACAATTCTAAACTATTGATTTTTCAGGCGATTATTCTTGACACACAAACTCCTGTTTTTATGATGCAGACGCCTCGCAAGAAACTGCCGTTGCGGCAGGGTCGCGTGGCCAACGCAACCGACATCAGGGCCTTGTCCCCTGATCGCTGGGAGAGATTCATGTTCCACAAGGTTCCCCTTCTGCGCACCGGCGTCCTGTCCGCCGCGCTGCTCGCATCCGCCGCGATCGCAACGCCGGCCTTCGCCGAGGGTGAGGTCAACATCTATTCCTATCGCCAGCCGTTCCTGATCGAGCCGCTGCTCGAGGCCTTCACCAAGGAGACCGGGATCAAGGCGAACGTGATCTTCGCGGCGGACGGCCTGGCCGAGCGCATTCAGGCGGAAGGCGCGAACTCGCCCGCCGACGTGCTGCTGACCGTGGACATCGGCCGTCTCGACGGCGCCAAGGAACTCGGCATCACCCAGCCGGTGTCGTCCGAGGTCGTCAACGAGAACGTGCCGGCCATGTATCGCGACCCGGAAGGCCACTGGATCGGCCTGACCACCCGCGCCCGCATCATCTACGCCTCCAAGGAGCGCGTGGAGCAGGACAGCATCACCTATGAGGAACTGGCCGACCCGAAGTGGAAGGGCAAGATCTGCACCCGTTCCGGCCAGCACGTCTACAACGTCGCCCTGTTCGCCTCGATCATCGCCCACAAGGGCGCCGAGGAAGCCGAGGCCTGGCTCACCGGCCTGCGCGACAATCTCGCCACCAAGCCCACCGGCAACGACCGCAGCCAGGTCCAGTCGATCTTCGCTGGCGAGTGCGACCTCTCGCTCGGCAACACCTATTACATGGGTGCGATGCTGACGAACGAGAAGGAGCCGGAGCAGAAGGACTGGGCCAACTCCGCCAAGATCCTGTTCCCGAACAGCGACGACCGTGGCACCCACGTCAACATCTCCGGTGTGGTGATGGCCAAGAACGCGCCGAACCCGGAAGCTGCCGTCAAGCTCATCGAGTTCCTGTCCTCGGACGAGGCCCAGCGGATCTATGCCGAGGCCAATAACGAGTATCCGGTGAAGGCCGGTGTCGCGCTCTCCGAGATGGTCGCCTCCTGGGGCGAGTTCACGGCCGACACCCTGTCGCTCGATGACATCGCCAAGAACCGCAAGGCCGCCAGCGAGCTGGTCGACAAGGTCGGCTTCAACGACGGCCCGCAGAGCTGAGGCACGTCCTCGCAAACAGGTGTAAAACCGCACGGCGTCCGGTCCTGGTGACCGGGCGCCGTTCTCCGTTTCCAGAAGATCCGCATCGCCGCACGCGCCCATGAACCAGACCGCCCGCCTCGACGATCTTGCCGCCACCCCGGTCGCGCCGCGCGCCTCGCGCAGTCTTGCCGACAGGGCCTGGCTCGTCGCCGGCCTCCTGGTCGCCGCCCTGACGCTGCTGCCGGTCGGCGCGCTGGTGGTGCTGGCGGCGCAACCGACAGGCGATGTCTGGAACCATCTGATGACGACCGTCCTGCCCCGGTCGCTCCGCACCACCTTCCTGCTGCTGCTGGGCGTCGGCCTGATCACCTTCGTGATCGGCACTGGTACGGCCTGGCTCGTCACCATGTGCCGCTTCCCAGGCCGGCGCCTGTTCGACTGGGCGCTCTTGCTGCCGCTGGCGGTGCCGACCTACATCATCGCCTATACCTATGTGGAGATCCTCACCTTCACCGGGCCGGTGCAGAGCCTCGTCCGCGATCTCTTCGGCTTCCGCACCTCGCGGGAGTACTGGTTTCCGGAAATCCGCTCGCTGGGCGGGGCGATCTTCGTGATGGGCTTCGTGCTCTATCCATATGTCTACCTGACGACCCGCGCCGCCCTGCTGCTGCAATCGGCCTCGACGCTCGACGTGTCGCGCACGCTCGGCGCAGGTCCCATGCGCCTGTTCTTCCGCGTGGCGCTGCCGCTCGCCCGTCCGGCGATCGTCGTCGGCATCTCGCTCGCCCTGATGGAGTGCCTCAACGACATCGGCGCGGTCACCTTCTTCGGCGTCCACACGCTCAGCTTCTCGGTCTACGACACCTGGGTGCATCGCTCGAGCCTCGCCGGAGCGGCGCAGATCGCCTGTGCCATGCTGGCGCTGGTCTTCGCCCTGCTGTGGATGGAACGGCGCGCCCGCAAGGGGCAGAATTTCCACACGCCCTCAACCCATTACCGGACCCTGCCGAGCTACCGGCTGACCGGCGGGCGGGCGTGGCTGGCGACCGCCGCCTGCGCCCTGCCGATCCTGATCGGCTTCGTCTTCCCGGCCGCGCTGCTGGCCGACTATGCCAGCCGGCGCCTCGACGCCCTGTCCGATCCCCGGCTGATCTCAGCGATCAAGAACACGCTGACCCTGTCCGTCTCGGCGGCGCTGCTGACCGTGGTGATCGGCGTGGTGCTCACTTACGCGCACCGCGTCCAGGCCAGCCGCCTGACGCAGCTCTCCGGCCGGATCGCCTCGATCGGCTATGCCATTCCCGGCACGGTGCTTGCCGTCGGCATCCTGATCCCGCTCGCCAATTTCGACAATTTCGTCGATGGCGTCGCCCGTTCCACCTTCGGCGTCTCGACGGGACTGCTGCTGATCGGCTCCGGCACCGCTTTGGTCTATGCCTATATGATCCGCTTCCTCGCCGTCTCCTATGGCCAGATCGAAAGCGGCTTCGGCAAGGTGACGCCGCATCTCGATATGGCGGCGCGCACGCTGGGGCGCAGTTCCGGGCGCATCCTGTTCGAGGTGCATCTGCCGATCCTGCGGCCGGTGCTGCTGACGGCGCTGCTGCTCGCCTTCGTCGACTGCATGAAGGAACTCCCCGCGACGATCCTGCTGCGCCCGTTCAATTTCGAGACGCTGGCGACGACGGTCTACAACGCCGCCTCGCGCGAGGCCTTCGGCGAAGGCGCCCTGCCGGCGCTGCTGATCGTGCTGGTGGGGCTGGTGCCGTCGATCCTGCTGGCGCGCACCTCCGCCGTCAGCTTCCGCGACAAGGCCAGCACCCGCCGCCTTTGAACCGGCCGGCGGCCGCGGCTACCAGAGCCGGTCGCGCAGGGCGAACCAGCTCATCGCCAGCACCAGGATCGGCCAGCGGAAGGCCCGCCCGCCGGGGAATTTCGGCGGTGCGAGCGTCTCGAACACATCGAAACGGTCCGCATCGCCCAGCATGGCGCAGGCGGCCGCATGACCGCAGAAGCCGGCCATCGCGACGCCGTGGCCCGAGAACCCCGCCGCCACATAGACCCCCGGCGCGGTGCGCCGCAGGCAGGGCATGCGCGAGGCCGTGACGCCGAGCGTGCCGCCCCAGACATGGGAGACGGGGGCTGTCGCAAGCTGCGGATAGACATTGTTCAGATGCGCGCGCACGAAGCTGCGCAGGTTCGGCGGAAAGCCGCGCCGATAGGACTCGCCGCCGCCGAACAGCAGACGCAGGTCCTGGGTCAGGCGCCAGTAATAGACGACGAAGCGGCTGTCGGAGACGGCCTCGCGGCCGGGAATCAGATGATCCGCCGCCTCGCGCGACAGCGGTTCGGTGGTCAGGATGTAATTGTTGATCGGCATGACGCGGGCCTCGCTGTCGGGATCGAGCCCGGCGAGATAGCCGTTGCCGGCCAGCAGCACGGCGCCCGCGTCGATCTCGCCCTGGCCGGTCTCGACCCCCACGCGCCCATCGACATGCCGCAGGGCGAGGGCATGGGTCGCCTCGTGCAGGGCCGCCCCGGCCGCCTCAGCCGCATCGGCCAGCCCCTGCGCCAGCTTCAGCGGATGCAGGTGCCCCGCCCCGCCGTCGCGGCTGCCGCCGAAATAGCGATCCGTGCCGATGGCGGCGGCGAGCTGCTGGCGGTCGAGCGGAGTGACCGCGTCATAGCCATAGTCGCGGGCAAGCTTCTCGGCATAGGCCCAATCCTCGGCGACGAGACGCGCCTTGTGGGCGGCGTGGATCAGGCCTTGCGTCCAGTCGCAGTCGATGCCGAAGCGCCGCACCCGCTCGTGCAGCAGGGCCTTCGCCTCCTCGGCGAAGCTCCACAGCCGGCGGGCGGTGTCGCGGCCATACTGCCGTTCCAGGTAATCCTGGTCGCGCCGCTGGCCGCTGTGGAGCTGTCCGCCATTGCGCCCGCTGGCGCCCCAGCCGATGCGGTTCTGCTCGATCAGGACGACGGAGCGGCCCGCCTCGGCCAGGGTGATCGCCGCGTTGAGCCCGGTGAAGCCGCCGCCGACAATGGCGACATCCGCCCGCACCGCGCCCGCCAGGGCCGGCCGCACGGGACGGTCCTCGACGCTCGCTGCATAGTAGGACGGGGCATGGGCGCTGGCGATTTCGGTCACATCCCCTCCCTTGGGCTGGTGTCGGGCTCGTTTCCCACTCGTTTCAGGCTGGTTTCAGGCGGCCAGGCGGCCGTCCTTCTTGAGCGCCGCATAGGTGTCGTCGAGCGTGCGCTCCGCCCGCGCGACCAGTTCGTCGGCCTCCTCATGGGTCAGCACCAGCGGCGGCGAGATGATCATGCTGTCGCGCACCGCGCGCATGACGAGGCCGTTGCCGAAGGAGATGTCGCGGCAGAGCGTGCCGACCTCGCCGGTCGGCGCGAACTTGCGCGAGCGGTCGCCCTTGGCCGGCACCAGCTCCAGCGCGCCGACGAGCCCGACCATGCGCGCCTCGCCGACCAGCGGATGATCGCCAAGAGCCTTCCAGCGCTGCTGCAGATAGGGGCCGATGTCGTCCGCCACCCGCTCGACCAGCCGCTCGCGCTGCATGATGTCGAGATTGGCGAGCGCCGCCGCGCAGCAGGCCGGATGGCCGGAATAGGTGTAGCCGTGGAAGAACTCGCCACCCTTTTCGATGAAGGCGTCGGCGACCCGGTCGGCGATCATCACGCCGCCGATCGGCAGGTAGCCGGAGGACAGGCCCTTGGCGATCGGCATCAGGTCCGGCTCGATGCCGTAATGCTGCGAGCCGAACCAGGTGCCGAGGCGTCCGAAGCCGCAGATCACCTCGTCGACGACCAGCAGGATCTCGCGCTCGCGGCAGATGCGGGAGACTTCCGGCCAATAGGTGTCCGGCGGAATGACGACGCCGCCGGCGCCCTGGATCGGCTCGGCGATGAAGGCGGCGACCTTGTCCTCGCCGATCGCCTCGATGGCGCGCTCCAGCTCGCGCGCCGCCCAGATGCCGAACTCGTCCGGCGACATCTCGCCGCCCTCGCCGAACCAGTAGGGCTGGGCGATGTGGTGGACGCCGGGCACCGGCAGGTCGCCCTGCGCATGCATTCCCGCCATGCCGCCGAGGCTGGTGCCGGCGAGCGTCGAGCCGTGATAGCCGTTCCAGCGGCCGATGATCGTCTTCTTCTCCGGCTTGCCCATCAGGTCCCAATAGGTGCGGACCATGCGGAACACCGTGTCGTTCGCCTCCGAGCCGGAGGAGGTGAAGAAGACCCGGTTGAACTGCGGCGGGCTGAGCTGCGCCAGCCGCTCCGACAGGGCGATGACCGGCGGATGGCTGGTCTTGAAGAAGGTGTTGTAATAGTCGAGCTCGCGCATCTGCTTCTCGACCGCGTCGACGATCTCGCCGCGGCCATGGCCGACCTGGCTGCACCACAGGCCGGCCATGCCGTCGAGATAGCGATTGCCGTCGCTGTCGGTCAGCCACACGCCCTCGGCCGAGGTGATGACGCGCACGCCCTCGCGGTTCAGCGCCCCGGTGTCGGTGAAGGGGTGGAAATGGTGCGCGGCGTCGCGGGCGCGCAGGTCGGCGGTCGGGTAAAGGTTCGAGGCACCGGCCATGGTGGCGTCTCCCGGTCTTTTCTGGTTGTCGATCTCTTCGCCCCGCCTGAACCGCGCCTGACGCGGGTCAGACGTTGAGCAGCAGGTATTCCCGCTCCCAGGGGCTGATGACCTTCATGAAGGTCTCGAATTCTTCCTGCTTGATGGCGCGGTAGGTGGCGACGAACTTCTCGCCGAAGACGTCGATCAGCTCCTCGCATTCGTCGAACAGGGCGACGGCCTCCAGCAGTCCGCGCGGCAGGGCATGCATGTCCTCGCTGGAGTTGACGCTGCGCGGCTCGTCCGGCGTCAGGCGCTGCTTGATGCCGAGATAGCCGCAGGCGAGCGAGGCGGCGATGGCGAGATACGGATTGGCGTCCGACGAGGGCACGCGGTTCTCCAGCCGGCGGGCGGCCGGCTTGGAATTCGGCACGCGCAGGCCGACCGTCCGGTTGTCGTAGCCCCAATGGACGTTGACCGGCGCCGTGGTGCCGCGGGTGAAGCGGCGATAGGAGTTCACGTAAGGCGCCAGGATGCAGGTGACGGCCGGCAGATAGGCCTGATGGCCGGCGATGAAGGACAGGAACGCGCCGCTCGGCTCGCCGTCGTCGCGCGAGAAGATGTTGGTGCCGGTCTCCACGTCCATCACCGACTGGTGGATGTGCATGGACGAGCCGGGCTGGTTGGACATCGGCTTGGCCATGAAGGTCGCGTACATGTCATGGCGCAGCGCCGCCTCGCGGATCGTCCGCTTGAACAGGAACACCTGGTCGGCAAGCTCCAGCGGATGGCCGTGCCGGAGGTTGATCTCCATCTGCGCGGCGCCTTCCTCGTGGATCAGGGTGTCGATCGCCAGGCCCTGCGCCTCCGACAGGTCATAGATGTCGTCGATCAGGTCGTCGAACTCGTTGAGCGCGGAGATCGAATAGGACTGGCGGCCCACCTCCGGCCGGCCGGAACGCCCGGTCGGCGGCTCCAGCGGATAGTCCGGATCGGTGTTCGGGCGGACCAAGTAGAACTCCATTTCCGGCGCGACCAGCGGTGCCCAGCCCTCGTCCTCGTAGAGCTGCAGCACGCGCTTCAGCACATTGCGCGGCGCCGTCTCCACCGGAATGCCCTCGCGGGTATAGGCATCGTGGATAAGCTGCGCGGTCGGATCGCTCTCCCAGGGCACCGTCGTCAAGGTCGAGTAGTCGGCCCGGAAGAACAGGTCGCTGTCGGTCGAATTGTGCTGGAAGCGGTCGTCGTCCGGCGGATAGTCGCCGGAGATGGTCTGGGCGAAGATCGAGGCGGGCATGGTCATCACCGGACCGGAGAAGAACTTCTCCGCCGGCATCATCTTGCCGCGCGCCACGCCGGCAAGATCCGGGACGATGCACTCGATGTCCTCGATTCCGCGCTCGGCCAGCCACAGTTGCGCCTCCTCGAAGGAGGCGACGCCGCGGCGGCTGACGATCTTGGGTGCGGATTTCTTCTTCTTGCTCACGGGTCTCGCCTTTCGGGCGCGGGGCGCGCGGGACGGCCGGTCACGATCCGCCTTCCCTGCACACGGCCCACATTTTGTGATCACATTTTCATCAAGTCAATCACCGACAATCATCCAGGGCCGGACGGCACCGCATCGGGAAGGCCGATGTCGAGCAGATCCATGCCGCAGCGGATGTCCGCCGCCACCGCCTTGCGCAGGGCCGCGGCATCGCGGGCCCGCACCGCCTCGATCGCCTCCTTGTGGTGATCGATCAGGGCGGAGGTTCCCACCCGCCCGTAGACGGTGCGCATGAACGGGGCGAACTGCAACCAGAGACTTTCGACGAGCGGCAGCAGCACCTCGGATCCGGCCGCACGATAGATGGTGAAGTGAAAGGAATGGTTGAGACGCATGTAGGTCTCGGCATCCCCGCCATCGAGGCTGGCATCGATCCGGTCGTCGATCGCCGCGAGCGCGGCAGCCTCGCGCGGGCCGAGATGCGCCGCCGCGGCCTCCGCCAGTTCCGGCTCCAGCAGCACGCGCGCCCGGACGAGTTCGGCCAGGCGCGACGGCGTCATGGTCGGCACCTGGATCCGGCCGTTGGCGCGGATTTCCAGCGCATGCCCCGCCGACAGCGCCCGCACCGCCTCGCGCACCGGCATCGGGCTGACCTTGAGTTCCTCCGCAAGACCGCGCAGCGTGACGGCGCGGCCGGGCACGAAGCGGCCGGTCAGCAGCGCCTCGCGCACGCTCGCCTCCACCCGGTCGCGCAGCGAATGGCGGACGGCGGCGGACGGCGCCTGCGCGTCCCCCGCCTGTCGCGGGCGGCTCCGGTCAGCCATGTCCTTGCCTCCCCTTGTCCGGCTTGCTTGACAGCCTTGCCGCTACGTGATCACATTTTTGCGTAAACGGCAATTCGCGCGAACGACGGGTTCGCGCCCTGGAGGACCTATGTTGCAGACCCATCGCACGGCCTGGCAGCGCCCGGCCGGCGGCGTCGACTGGCAGGAGGAAGTGGCGCGGTTCGAGGCGGACTATCCCGATCTCGACACGCTGGAGGTGATCCTGCCCGACAGCAACGGGGTCCTGCGCGGCAAGTGGCTGCCCGGCAGCGCATTGCGCAAGGTGTTCGAAAACGGCGTCGCCCTGCCCTTCTCGCTGTTCGGCCTCGATGTCTGGGGCCGCGAGGTCGAGGAAACCGGCATGCATATCGAGACCGGCGACAAGGACGGCGTGTGCTGGCCGGTGCCGGGCTCGCTACGCGCCGTGCCCTGGGCCGAGCGCCCGACCGCGCAGGTGCTGCTGTCGATGCATGACCGGGACGGCAGCGCCTTCATGTGCGACCCGCGCCACGTGCTGGCGCGCAAGGCCGGCCGGCTGGGCGAGCACGGGCTGACCGCGACGGCCGCCTTCGAGCTGGAATTCTACCTGTTCGAGGACAAGGACGACGGCGACTGGAGCAGCCCGCCGACGCCGGTCTTCTCCACCCATCTCGGCCCGGCACGGCAGAACATGTATGCGCTCTCGGACCTGGAGGCGTTGATGCCGCTGGTCGACGAGATCCGCCGCTCGGCCGACGCGCAGGATATTCCCGCCGATGCCGCCGTCTCCGAGGCCGCGCCCGGGCAGTTCGAGCTCAACCTGCACTACCAGCGCGATCCCCTGCGCGCCGCCGACGATGCGGTGCTGCTGCGCCGGCTGGTCGCGGGTGTCGCCCGCAAGCACAATCTCAAGGCCTCGTTCATGGCCAAGCCCTTCGTCGAGTGGCCGGGCAACGGCATGCATGTGCATGTCTCGATGGAGGACGGCACCGGCAATATCTTCGCCGACCCCGAAACCGGCGAGACGCGGCTCGGCTACGCGATCCGCGGACTGCTCGACACGATGCCGGAGGCGCATCTGCTGTTCGTCTCCACCTTTAACGGCTTCCGCCGCATGCAGCCTGGCTCCTATGCGCCGACCTCGATCTGCTGGGGCTACGACAACCGCTCGGTCGCCTTGCGCGTGCCGGCCGGAACGCCGGCCTCGGCGCGCATCGAGCACCGCATCGCCGGCGCCGACGCCAACCCCTATCTGGTGCTGACCGGCGTGCTGGCGGGGATGATGCAGGGCGTGCTCGGCGAATTGCCGCCGCCGCCGGCCGTCGACGGCAATGCCTATGAGAAGACCGCCCCGCGCCTGACGCCGTGGATGGACGAGGCGATCGACGCCTTCGCCGCCTCGCAGCGGATGAAGGAGGCGGTCGGCGCGGAAATGCACAAGGTGCTGGTCGACATCAAGCGTCACGAACTCTTCGCATTCGGACGCGAAATTTCGTCGCTGGAACGGCAGACCTATCTGTGAGCGGCGATCGCGCCAGGCTTGGGGAAATGCCTGTCGGCAGAAGCAGATCGTTGCGATTGCCGGTCGAGGTCACTTGAGGCCGGAGGCCATCGCTTCTAGGCTGGAACAGATGCGGCCGGTCACCGGCCGGACAACAACACACCCCGGAGCGGAGAGCATCCGCAACCGGAACGACAGGGCGCCGGATCGCAAGCCGCACCGGCCAGGGCAGACGGAGGGACTGATGAACAAGCTGCTTTTCACCAGCGTCGCGATGCTAGGCGTGCTCGCCGCGAGCACGCTGTCCGCCCAGGAGCGGCAGGTCCGTGTCTATAACTGGTCGGACTATATCGACGAATCGATCCTGGCGGACTTCACCAAGGAGACCGGGATCCGCGTCGTCTATGACGTGTTCGACAGCAACGAGATGCTGGAGACCAAGCTGCTGGCCGGCGGCACCGGCTATGACGTCGTGGTGCCGACGGGCACCTTCCTCGGTCGCCAGATCCAGGCCGGCGTGTTCCAGAAGCTCGACAAGTCGAAGCTGCCGAACCTGTCCAACGTGTGGCCGGACATCGCGGCCCGCATCGAGAAATACGATCCGGGCAACGAGTATGCCGTCAACTACATGTGGGGCACCACCGGCATCGGCTACAATGTCGAGAAGATCAAGGAGCGCATGCCCGACGCTCCGGTCGACAGTTGGGACATGGTGTTCAAGCCGGAGATCATCTCGAAATTCGCCGATTGCGGCGTGCATCTGCTCGACACGGCCGAGGAGCTTTTCCCGGCGGCGCTGAACTATCTGGGTCTCGAGCCGGACAGCAGCAATCCGGACGACTTCGCCAAGGCGGGCGAATTGCTGATGTCGATCCGCCCCTATATCCAGAAATTCCACTCCTCGGAATATATCAACGCGCTCGCCAATGGCGACATCTGCATGGCGGTCGGCTGGTCGGGCGACGTGCTGCAGGCGCGCGACCGCGCCGCGGAAGCCGGCAAGGACGTCACCGTCGAATATTCGATCCCCAAGGAGGGGGCGATGATGTGGTTCGACAACATGGCGATCCCGGCCGATGCCCCGCATGTGGAGGAAGCGCATGCCTTCATCGACTACATCATGCGGCCGGAGGTGATCGCCAAGGCGACCAACTACGTCTTCTATGCAAACGGCAACATCGCCAGCAAGGAATTCGTCGATCAGGAAATCCTTAACGACACGGCGATCTATCCCAGCGAGGAGACGGTGGCCAAGCTCTTCACCACCACGACCAAGCCGCCGGCGGCGCTGCGCGCCATGACGCGCGAGTGGACCAAGGTCAAGACCGGCCGGTAACCCGGTTCGCCCCCCGGCCGCCGCTGGCGGCGGCCGGGCCCTTTCCCGCGTCGATGAGGGGGCTGCCTTGGCAAAGAAACCAATCGGACCGGTGCGCCGCGACTTTGCACCCTGGGATGACCCGCAAGCCCGGCCATATATCGAGTTTCGCAACGTTACCAAGAAGTTCGGCGATTTCACCGCCGTCGACGACCTGTCCCTGAAAATCTACGAGCGCGAGTTCTTCGCCCTGCTTGGCGGCTCCGGCTGCGGCAAGACGACGATGATGCGCATGCTCGCCGGTTTCGAGACGCCGAACGCGGGCGAGATCTTTCTCGACGGGCAGAACCTGGCCGGCGTTCCGCCCTACAAGCGCCCGGTCAACATGATGTTCCAGTCCTACGCGCTGTTTCCGCATATGAGCGTGGAGGCGAACATCGCCTTCGGCCTCAAGCAGGAAGGCATGCCGAAGGACGAGATCGCCGAGCGTGTGGCGGAAATGCTGAAGCTGGTGAAGCTGCAGGACTTCGCCAAGCGCAAGCCGCATCAGCTTTCCGGCGGCCAAAGGCAGCGCGTCGCCCTTGCCCGTTCGCTCGCCAAGAAGCCGAAGGTGCTGCTGCTCGACGAGCCGCTCGGGGCGCTCGACCGCAAGCTGCGCGAGGAAACCCAGTTCGAGCTGACCGACCTGCAATACGAACTCGGCATGACCTTCCTGATCGTCACCCACGACCAGGAAGAGGCGATGACCATGGCCGACCGGATCGCGGTGATGGACCGGGGGCGGATCATCCAGATCGCCTCGCCGGCCGAGATCTACGAGGTTCCAAACTCGCGGTTCGTCGCGGATTTCATCGGCGACATCAACCTGATGGAATGCAAGGTGACCGCCAGGAACGGCGACACCTGCCGGCTGCAGTCGGTCGAGTTCGGCTGCGAGATCGACACCGCCCAGGCAGTGGACGCGGCGGTCGGCGACACGGTGTGGTTCGCGATCCGCCCGGAAAAGGTGCGCATCTCCTTCGACGAGCCGGAAAGCCGCGTCAACGCGGTGACGGGCGAAGTCTGGGACATCGCCTATCTCGGCGACGTGTCGATCTATCACACCCATATCGCCAACGAGCAGACCGTGCGCGCGACCGTCGCCAACCGCTCGCGCGTGGTCGAGCGGCCGGTCGGCTGGGACGACAAGGTGTGGCTGTCCTGGGACCGGGATGCGGGCGTCATCCTGACCAGGTAACGAGCGAGGCGGGCCGCATGTCCGCGACCAACGGGGAGGCAAGGCGATGCCAGATCAGGTAAGCGCGAAACCCAGGCGCAGCATCGGCGGATGGCTGCTGATCGCCCTGCCCTATTCCTGGCTGCTGTTCTTCTTCCTCGCGCCCTTCTTCATCGTCTTCAAGATCTCCCTGTCGGAGATCGCCGTGGCGATACCGCCCTATACGCCGACCTTCGACCCGGCCACCGGCTGGAGAGGGTTGGTGAAGATGCTCGGGGACCTGTCCTTCGAGAACTATGTCTGGCTGACCCGCGACTCCCTCTACTGGAAGTCCTATCTGTCGAGCGTGTCGATCGCCGCGGTGTCGACCCTGATCACCCTGGTGGTCGGCTTTCCGATCGCCTATGGCATGGCCCGCGCGCCGACCGAGTGGCGCACCACCTTGCTGATGCTCGTCATCCTGCCGTTCTGGACCAGCTTCCTGATCCGCGTCTATGCCTGGATCGGCATCCTGAAGAACGAGGGCCTGCTCAACCAGTTTCTCATGTGGCTCGGGCTGATCGACCAGCCGATGACGATCCTCAACACCAATATCGCCGTCTATATCGGCATCGTCTATTCCTACCTACCCTTCCTGGTGCTGCCGCTCTACGCCAACCTGGAGAAGATGGACGCCAGCCTGCTGGAGGCGGCGGCCGACCTCGGCTGCCCGCCCTGGCGCAGCTTCTGGACGATCACCGTGCCGCTGGCGATCCCCGGCGTCATCGCCGGCTGCTTCCTGGTCTTCATTCCGGCTGTCGGCGAGTTCGTCATCCCCGACCTGCTCGGCGGATCGGAGACCCTGATGATCGGCAAGACCCTGTGGACGGAGTTCTTCACCAATCGCGACTGGCCGGTTTCCTCGGCCGTCGCCGTCATTCTGCTGCTGATCCTGGTGGTGCCGATCGTGCTCTTCCAGAACCAACAGCAGAAAGCCGCGGAGAAGGGCCTGTGAGCGCCCGACCGACAGGACCGGACGGGGCCGGAAAGCGCGGGGGAGCACGATGAGACAGGGACCGAGCTGGTTCAACATCACGTCGCTGGTGCTGGGATTCTCGTTCCTGTACCTGCCGATCGTGCTGCTGGTGATCTACTCCTTCAACGCCTCGCGGCTGGTCACCGTCTGGGGCGGTTTCTCGACGCAGTGGTATGTGTCGCTGTTCAACAACCAGCAGCTCCTCGACGCCGCCTGGGTGACCGTACGGGTCGCCTTCGCCTCGGCGAGCATCGCGACCGTGCTCGGGACCCTCGCCGCGCTGGTGCTGGTGCGCTCGGGACGCTTCGCCGGCAGGAGCCTGTTCTCCGGCATGGTCTATGCGCCGCTGGTGATGCCGGAGGTGATCCTGGGCCTGTCCCTGCTGCTGCTCTTCGTCGCCATCGACCAGGCCCGCGGCTTCTGGACGATCATCATCGCCCATACCACTTTCGCAATGTGCTACGTCGCCGTCGTCGTGCAGTCGCGGCTCGCCGGCTTCGACACCTCGCTCGAGGAAGCCGCGCAGGATCTCGGCTGCCCGCCGGTGCGCACCTTCTTCTCGATCACCCTGCCGATCATCCTGCCGGGCGTCGTCGCCGGCTGGATGCTGGCCTTCACCCTGTCGCTGGACGACCTCGTCATCGCCAGCTTCACCACGGGTCCGGAGGCCACCACCCTGCCGATGAAGATCTATTCGCAGGTGCGTCTCGGGGTGACGCCGGAGATCAACGCGGTCTGCACGATCCTGGTCGGCGTGGTGACGGTGGTGGTGATCTTCACCTCGCTGATCACCAAGCGGCGGGAGATGCAGCGCCAGCAGGACATGCGCCGGGCCGAAGCCCAGGGCTGAGCGCGGCCGGCCTCTAAAAATGCAAGTGTCGCAACGACTTCAGCGCTGCGACGGCGAGCCGACGCCGGTGAGATCAGGCAGCAGGCTCGGCTGCGCCAGGGTGCCGCGCACCAGCACGGGCATGCCAGCCTCGGCAATCGCCGCCGCATCCGGCTGCGTGCCGGCCAGGCGCGGCGCCAGCCGGCCGCGCAGCGAAAGGGCCAGATCCGTCAAGGACATGCGGCCACCGGCCTGGAGCACCTGCTGCCCGGTCAGCACCTCGACCTCCGCCAGCCGCAGGTCTCCCTCCTCGACCCTCGCCTTCGCCGACAGCCGCTCGACCACCAGCGGCGTGGCGCCGGAACCAGGGCCCGACCCGGAGCTGGAGCCGCTCGCCGCCTGGCCGTCCGAAAGCAGCCGGCCCAGCACCTCTCCCCCGGCGGGGAAGCTCGCCTTCTCCAGTGCCAGTTCGACCTCGCCCCCGGCGGAGGCGAGGATCGCGGCCAGGGTTTCTCCCCGCCCCGAGCGATCGATACGCAGGCTCAACCGGCCCGTATCAGGCAGGGAAACCCTTGCAAAGCCAGTCAGTTGGCGGGTATCGACCGCCTCCACGACGACATTTGCCGAGAAGTCGAAATCCTCGCCGCCGCCGCCGACCGGTTTCAGCCGGGCCGCGCCGTCGAGCACACCGCCGGCAACCATGGTTTCGCTGAGGTCGACCGTCAAATCCCCGTCGCGCAGCAACAGCGAGATCGCGCTCGGCCCGCCGGACAGGCCCGCCGTGACGAATTTCGCCGTCGACAGGCGAAGATCGATATCGCCGGCCCGCAGAAACCCGGCGAGCGGCCGCTGTCGCAGGCTGTTGGCCCCCTTGTCCCCGGACGCGACGGCGAGACCGGCAATGCCCTGCAGCTCGCCGAGATAGGCGGATAAATCGAAGCTCTCGAAGGCAAGAGTTCCCTCAAGGCGCGGCCGCTTCTCGCCGAGTTCGAAGCCGAGGCGCCCTTCGCCGACATTGCCGTCGAGTTCGAGCCTCGCCGTGTCGAGCACGAGGCGCGACAGATCGACCGCCCCCTGGCCGCCGATCCGCAACGCGCCGAAACTCGCCTCGCCGACCAGTGCCCGGCCGAAACGGATCGACAACCCCCTGAAATCGCTGGTGCTGAATTCGAAGGTCCCCTCGAGGCGCGCCGCGTCCGGATTGCGCAGGGCGCCGTTCATCCGGAACGCGGCAAGGGGCGAGGCGATCGACACCGCCACCGGCCCGCTGGCGCGGCCGGTCAGGGTTCCGCGGTTTCCAAGGCTGGCGCTGAACTCGACCTTCTGGTCGCCGGCCATCAGCGACCCGCGGATAGAGCCGCCCTCGACAGTGGGATTAAGGCGCAGGGAGAGATCGACCAGCCGGGGCTGCCGCGTGTCGCCCCAACTGACCTCTCCCCCGGCGATCGCGACCTGCGCCTCGATCAGCCGCGTCAGGTCCTCGCCAAGCCCGGCAAGGCTTGCCGGCGCGAGGTCCAGGCCATCGAAATGAAGCCGCGCGCCTTCCAAAAGATGAGACGACAGAAGGACTTCGCCGAAGAACAGGCGTGCCGGCTCGATGTTTGACACCAGCCGATCCGCCTCCACGGCCCACCGGCCGTCCCGGCCTTCCAGGCGCAGGTCCTCGATCACCAGAGAGGGGCCGTGGAGCAAGGAAATCCTCGGCGCGGCGGCCAGATGGACCGTTCCGCCGAAATGCGAGGACAACATCGCCTCGACACGCTCGCGCGACACCTCGCGGGCGATCAGCAGATAGGCGGACAAGCCGGCCGCCGAGGCGAGGACAAATGCCGCAGTGAGGATCGCCAGCAGGCGCTTCATGACCAGATCCGACCGGCGCCCCGACTGCGCCGTGTTGACTTCTCGCGGCGCTGCATCGCGCCGCGTTGCCTTCCTGCGGCGCTGCATCGCGCCGCCCTGACAACCGGGATAGGGGGTCGGCGCGAGCCGTTCAAGACGAAACCGGCACAAATCCCGGACAAGATGGATGATGCTTGAGATAACAGGGCAAGGACGGTATCACAGGTCGCCTGACGAACGGTTCATGTTGGCTGCCGGCCCACGGTTACCGGGCCGTCCCGCATGGCCTGTTGCGAGGAGACGCGGATGCGAGGAGACGCCCATGAATAAGGTATACCCCAGCGCGGACGCCGCGCTTGCGGGACTGACGTTTGACGGCATGACCGTGATGGCCGGCGGGTTCGGCCTCTGCGGCATCCCCGAGAACCTGATCACGGCGCTGCGCGACAGCGGCGCGAAGAACATCACGGCGATCTCCAACAATGCCGGCGTCGACGATTTCGGGCTCGGCCTGCTGCTGCAAACCCGCCAGATCAGCAAGATGATCTCCTCCTATGTCGGCGAGAACGCCACGTTCGAGCGCCAGTACCTGAACGGCGAACTCGCGCTGGAATTCAACCCGCAAGGGACCCTCGCCGAGCGCATCCGCGCCGGCGGCGCCGGCATTCCCGGCTTCTACACCAAGACCGGCGTCGGCACGCTGATCGCGGAGGGCAAGGAGCACAAGGAGTTCAACGGCGAGACGTATATCCTGGAGACCGGACTGGTCGCCGACGTGTCGCTGGTGAAGGCCTGGAAGGCGGATAAGGAAGGCAACCTGATCTACCGGAAGACCGCGCGGAACTTCAATCCGATGATGGCGACCGCCGGCAAGGTCACCCTGGTCGAGGTGGAGGAAATCGTCGAGATCGGCGATCTCGATCCGGACGCTATCCACACGCCGGGCATCTTCGTCGACCGCATCATTCTCGGCCAGCACGAGAAGCGGATCGAGAAGCGCACCACCCGCGCCGCCTGAGGACAAGGGAGAACAAGATGGCCTGGACTCGCGACGAAATGGCCCAGCGGGCGGCGCAGGAACTGGAGGATGGTTTCTACGTCAATCTCGGGATCGGCATCCCGACGCTGGTCTCCAACTACATCCCCGAGGGCGTCCACGTGACGCTGCAGTCGGAAAACGGCATGCTCGGCATGGGCCCGTTCCCGACCGAGAACGAGGTCGATCCCGACCTGATCAACGCCGGCAAGCAGACCATCACCGAACTGCCGCAGACGAGCTATTTCTCGTCCGCCGACAGTTTCGGCATGATCCGCGGCGGCCATATCGACCTGTCGATCCTTGGCGCGATGGAGGTTTCCGAGAAGGGCGACCTCGCCAACTGGATGATCCCGGGCAAGATGGTCAAGGGCATGGGCGGCGCCATGGACCTGGTCGCCGGCGTCAAGCGCGTCGTGGTGATCATGGACCACACGTCCAAGGCCGGCGAACCGAAGCTGCTGCCCGAATGCACCCTGCCGCTGACCGGCGTCCACTGCGTGCACCGGATCATCACCAATCTCGGCGTCTTCGACGTGACCGGGGATGGGCTCGTTCTGGTTGAGCTGGCCAAGGACGTGACCGTGGACGAGGTCAAGGCGAGCACGACGGCCAAGCTGACCGTTCCGGCCTGACGGCCCGGCTAAACATACAACCTGACGGCGAACGGGGCGACCCGTTCGCCTTTCCCCGCCGGCACCCAGGCCGGCGCGCGGGGATATCGACGCTGCGGAAGATCGCGCGTCGCTCTCAAAAATTGCGCGGAATTTTGCAAAAAATCGCTCCAAATCGGCGAAAATTTGCGTTCGTCGCAGCAAGTCCGGTTTTCCGGTCCTGCCGCCTCGACGCGCGTCGCGACACCTGACATTTGGACGCACCATGGGCAGGCGCGCCCAAACATCGATTCGGTAAACGCTTCGTTTACCCCCGCCAATCAATGATCCGCCACCTGGAAGTGATTTGGATCAGTCGATATGGGACAAGTTCTGCTTGTAGAGGACGCCTCGTTCTTCGAACGCGTCATTCGTCGTCAACTGAGCTCCATCCACGGGCTGAAGGTCGTCTCCGCGACCAACCGCGCCGAGGCCGAGGCGCTGCTGGCCCAACCCGGTTTCAGACCGCTGGTGGCGCTGGTCGACCTGACCCTGCCGGACGCGCCGGACGGCGAAATCGTCGATGTGACGCTGAACGCCAAGCTGCCCACCATCGTCTTTTCCGGCCGCTTCGACGAGGCCCTGCGCCATACGCTGCTCAACAAGGGCGTGGTCGACTACATCCTGAAGGACAGTCCGGCGAGCCTGACCTATCTGACGGCGCTGGTGCAGCGGGTCTGCGCCAACCGCGAGATCGACGCGCTGGTCGTCGACGACAGCCGGGTCGACACCGAAGTGATCTCCCGCCGCCTGTCGCTCTATCAATTGCGCGTCCACACCGCCTCAAGTCACGAGGCCGCCATCG
The DNA here is from genome assembly GCF_900185725.1 of Stappia sp. TSB10P1A. Lineage (GTDB taxonomy): Bacteria > Pseudomonadota > Alphaproteobacteria > Rhizobiales > Stappiaceae > Stappia. The sequence continues at coordinate 338,227 of NZ_FYAU01000016.1, forward strand.
AGATGCTCGGCACGTTCGAGAACCTGCGGCTGGTGGTGCTCGACTATGTGATGCCGCGGGTCGACGGGTTCGAGGTGCTGCGCGCGGTGCGCGGCCGCTTCAGCATGAACGAGCTGGCGGTGATCGGCCTGTCCGGCAAGGCCGGCCCGGAAGTGATCGCCCGGTTCCTGAAGTCGGGCGCCAACGACTTCCTGTCGAAGTCCTGCACGCCGGAAGAGTTCATGCTGCGCATCTCGCAGAATCTCGACATGCTCGACCGGATCCAGACCCTGTCGAGCATGGCGCATCGCGATGCGCTGAGCGGCCTGTCCAACCGCCATCATCTGTTCTCCGAAGGCACTGCGCTGTTCGATCGCGCCCGCCGCAGCGGCGAGGAAGTGGCGGTGGCGGCCATCGACATCGACACGTTCAAATCCGTCAACGACCGCTTCGGCCACGAACAGGGCGACGAGCTGATCCGCCTGTTCGGCCAGATCGTGGAGGAACACCGCCCGCCCCGCGCCTTCCCGGCGCGGCTCGGCGGCGACGAGTTCTGCGTGCTGCTGCCCGGCCTGGCGGCGCCCGCCTGCCTCGACTTCATCGACAAGGTCCGCGAAGAGCTGGCGGAGCTGACCGGAGAAGCCGGCCCGTTGCAGTCCCTCGGCCCCGTGACGATCAGCGTCGGCCTGTCGGGCGGAACGGAAGCCAACCTGCGCGCGGCCCTGCGGCTGGCCGATATGCGCCTCTACGAAGCCAAGCATGGCGGCCGCAACCGCACGGTCGCTTCCTGACCGGATCACCCGCGCTCAGCCGTGGTTGATGACAATCGTTTTCAGTGCCGAGAATTCCCGTAAGGCCTCGAAGCCCTTTTCCCGTCCGTGGCCCGATTTCTTGAACCCGCCGAACGGCAGTTCGACACCGCCACCGGCCCCGTAGCCATTGACGAAGACCTGACCCGAGCGCACCGCCCGCGCCACCCGCATCGCCCGCGCGCCGTCGCGCGTCCACACGCCGGCGACCAGCCCGTAGTCGGTGGCATTGGCGATCCTCACCGCCTCGGCTTCGTCCCGGAACGGGATCACCGCCAGCACCGGCCCGAACACCTCCTCGCGGGCAAGGCGCGCCTCCAGCGGCACCGGCCCGAACACCCGGGCGGGAACGTAATATCCGCCGGGGGCGCTGGCCGGGGCAATGGTGCCTTGCGCGATCAGCGGCACGCCCGCCCGCTCCGCCTCCTCGGCAAAGGCGGCGACGCGACGGGCCTGGCCGGCATTGATCAGCGGGCCGAGGTCGAGGTCCTGATCGTGCGGACCGCTGACCAGCGCGCGGAACCCGTGCCGCAGCCGCTCGGTGACCTTGTCGAGATGGCTCGCCTCGACGAGCAGCCGGCTGCCGGCGGAGCAGGTCTGGCCGCAATTCTGGATGATCGCGTTGACGATGACCGGCAGCGCCGCGTCGAGATCCGCGTCGGCGAACAGGATCTGCGGCGACTTGCCGCCAAGCTCCAGCGTGCAGCCGATATGATTGCGCGCCGCCGCCATCTGGATCAGCGTGCCGACCTCGGGCGAGCCGGTGAAGGTCAGGAAATCGAGGCCGGGATGGTTGGCCAGCGCCGCGCCCGCCTCCTCGCCATGGCCGGTGACGACATTCCAGGCACCGGCCGGCAGGCCGGCCTCCAGCGCCAGTTCGGCGATCCTGAGCACCGACAGGCAGGCATCCTCCGCCGGCTTCATCACCACCGTGTTGCCCATGGCGAGCGCCGCGCCGGCCACCCGCGCCATGATCTGCGCCGGGTAGTTCCACGGCACGATCGAGCCGACCACCCCGTGCGGCTCGCGGAAGGTCATGGCGGCAAAGCCGGCCTGGACCGGCAGGGTCTCGCCGGTGATCTTGTCGGCGGCCCCGCCATAGAATTCGAAATAGCGGGCGGCCGCGACGATGTCGGCGCGCCCCTGGCGCAGCGGCTTGCCGGTGTCGCGCGATTCCAGCGCGGCCAGTTCGTCCTCATGCGCGCGGATCAGCTCGGCGATGCGCGACAGGATGCGGCCGCGCTCCACCGCCGGACGCACCGCCCAGCCGCCGTCCGCGAAGGCGCGGCGGGCGGCGACCACCGCGCGCCCGACATCGGCGGCATCGCAGCGCGGGATCGTCGCGAAGGCCTTGCCGTCGCTGGGAGAGAGCATCTCGATGCGCCCGCCGGCGACCGCCGCCGTCAGCCTGCCGTCGATCACCGCCTCGAAGTGACGCAGGTCCATGCCGTGCCCCTTTGATTTGTCATATCAATGGGTCCTGACCCTAGCGGATGACACGCGGGCCGACAATCGCCCGCCTTGCGTCGCGATGCCGCCCCGCATCGGGCGGGAGGGGGCGCCAGGGGCTATGCTAGCAAGGGTCTCACCGCGGCGGCAACACACAGACAGAGACGGCACATCTACCGCAACTCAAGATTGTTTATTTTGGTTGTTTACCAAATTTTACTTATATGATAAGTTGCAATGCATTGATCATATATGTCTGTTTCGGGAGGATAAAATGAGATTTTCTGTTCATCTTCTGGCCTCACTCGTAGCTCTCTCATTTTGTTTCGGCGCATCCGCTCAGCAAACCGATGAAACCGCACCAACTTCTTATTCTGTTCCACTGACTGACATCGACAATTCGACAGACACCCAAGACGGATCAGTGACCACATTAAGCGTGCGGGACTACATGGAATTCGTCCTCAACGAACCCTATTGCCAATATGGTACCGGCCCCTGCGGCGGATGGAACGCTACATTGCAGCGGTATTGTTCCCGCTCCGAGCGCGTCTGCCACCAGCCCGGCAGAACAACTTGCCGCTGGGCTCGAAGCTGCAACTAACGATCTCTCAATAAAAGGCAGCAGCCTGGTGAAGAGCAGCCGCCACAGCTAGCGCCCGCCGAGCGCCCGGTAGATGCGCTGGCCCGGACGCCCGGTGACCGGCAGGCCGAGCCGCGCCTCGGCCTGGCTGATGCCGGCGCGGGTCGCCGCGCCCACCCGCCCGTCCGCCTCGCCGATGTCGTAGCCGGCGCGCAGCAGCAGCTTCTGCAGCTCCAGCCGCTCCTTGCGCGACAGGCCGGGATCGCTGGTCGGCCAGGCCACATGGAACGGCCCTCCCCCCATCAGCCGGTCGGCGAGATGGGAGATCGCCAGCGCATAGCTCTCGGCGACATTGTAGGTGTAGATCGCATCGAAATTGCTGAAGACCAGGAAGGCCGGACCTTGCGCCCCGGCGGGCAGCAGCAGGCCCGCCTGCGCCGTGCCGGCAAGCTCGCCGCCGTCGAGATGGCGGATGCCGCGCTTGCCCCATTCGCTGACCGCGACCTTGGCCTTGCGGCCGGAGGGGCCGCGATAGCCGGCCGGCAGCTTGACCTCGTAGCCCCAGGGCATGCCGGTGACCCAGCCGGCATTCTTCAGGTAATTGGCGGTGGAGGCGAGCGCGTCCGGCACCGAGTTGACCAGGTCCTTGCGGCCGTCGCCGTCGAAGTCGACGGCAAGGCGGCGATAGGTCGAGGGCATGAACTGGGTCTGGCCGAAGGCGCCGGCCCAGGAGCCGTGCAGGTCGGCAAGGCGGACGTCGCCGCGATCGACGATCTTCAGGATCTCGATCAGTTCGGAGCGGAAGTAATTGGCCCGCCGGCCGGTGCAGGCGACATTGGCGAGCGCATGCGGCACATGGAAATCGCCGCGGAACTGGCCGTAGTCGCTTTCGACGCCCCAGACCGCGACGACGATGTGGCGGTCGATGCCGTAGGTCTTCTCCACCCGCTCCAGCACGCGGGCATGACGCTCGAGCATCTTGCGCCCGTCGGCGATGCGCTCCTTGTCGACGAGGAAGGCGAGATAGTCCCAGATCGGCGTCTGGTATTCCGGCTGGCTGGTGGAAAAGCGCACCGCCTTCTCGTCATAGGCGACATTGGCGAGCGCGGCATCGACGGTGCGCTGGCTGACGCCGGCCTTCAGCGCCGCCGCGCGCAGTTGCGGCAGGCAGGCCTCCAGCGAGGCGGCGGCCGGCGCCGTGCCAACGGCGACCAGCGCCAGCGCGGCCACAAGCCCCGCAAAAAACCGTTCCCTCATGCAAAACCGCCCAGCCCCAGCCTGCCGCATGCGCTGCTCCCGCCAATCCGCCATCACGGTCCATCAGGCCGCGACATCGTGTCAGCACAATGGCGGAGGATGGCGGAGAATGGCGCGCGTCAGGAGAAGAGATCGGGGGCGCGCAGCATCAGGGCCTGGACGAGAATCAGCGTCTTGGCGTCGGAGAGGCCGCCCTCCTGCACCGCTTCGCCGAGCCGGGCCAGCGGCCATTCCAGCACCTCGATCTCCTCGCCCTCCTCGGCAAGGCCGCCGCCGCCGGAGACGACATCGCCGGCACCGTAGCGGGCGAGATAGAGGCTGAGGCGCTCGGTGAGGGAACCGGGCGAGGGAAAGACGTCGGCGACATGCACCAGTTCGCCGACCTTGACGCCGACCTCTTCCGCCGCCTCGCGGCGGGCGGCATCGACGGCGATCTCGCCCTCGTCGATATAGCCGGCCGGCACTTCCTCCAGATAGCCGTCGTGATCGCCGCGGGCGAACAGCGGCACGCGAAGCTGGCGGGCGAGCAGCGCGACCCGGCGCACCGGATCATACGGAAGGACGGCGACGACATCGCGCCGGGCCTGGAATTCTCTTGAAATCTCGACCGTGCCGCCGGACGCCAGCGGCTGGTCGACAACCATCTCGCGATAGCTGCCGAAGCCTTCATAGAGGCTGCGCTCGGAGACGACGCGCACAGCCTCTTCCTCTCCCCGGCCCGCCGGGTCCTGCAATTTCCGCCGATCCATCAACACCCCCGATGCCCCAACACGGCACCACACTCATGTCAGCCGCGAGCGATGGGCGCAAGAGGGGCGAAAGTCGTCAGCCGACGAAGGCCCGCTCGATGACGAACTCGGCCGGACGGTTGTTGGCGCCCTCGGTGAGGCCGGCAGCCTCCAGCAGCGCCTTGGTGTCCTTCAGCATCGCCATCGAGCCGCAGATCATCGCCCGGTCGGTCGCCGGGTCGAGCGGCGGCACGCCGAGGGCGCGGAACAGATCGCCGGTCTCGATCAAGGTGGTGATGCGGCCGACATGGTCGTGCGGCTCGCGCGTCGTCGAGGTGAACAGGCGCAACTGGCCGGCGGCGAGTTCGCCGATCAGCGGGTCCTCGCGGGTGGCGGCGACCGTCTGCTGCGAATAGGCGAGCTCGGCGACGAAGCGGCACGAGTGGGTGACGATCACCTCCTCGAACTTCTCGTAGGTCTCCGGATCGCGGATCAGGCTGGCGAAAGGCGCAAAGCCGGTGCCGGTGGAGAACATGTAGAGCCGCTTGCCGGGGATCAGCGCGTCGTTGACGAGCGTGCCGGTCGGCTTCTTCTTCATCAACACCTTGTCGCCGACCTGGATCTTCTGCAGATGCTGGGTCAGCGGACCATCGGGAACCTTGATCGAGAAGAATTCCAGCTCCTCGTCCCAGGACGGCGAGGCGATGGAATAGGCGCGGAACACCGGCTTCTCGCCGACCATCAGGCCGATCATGACGAATTCGCCGGAGCGGAAGCGGAAGCTCGCCGGCCGGGTCATCCGGAAGCGGAACAGATCGTCCGTGTAGTGCTGAACCTCGGTCACCGTCTCGGCGGTGGCGCCGGCCGGTATCGCATCGGCGAGATCGCCGGCAAGATTGACCACATTCATCCGTCTATCCCCAATCCGTCTTGAACAATGCGTGTGCCTGACCACCGCGTATAGCTGAAGGATCCGCCGCGAGCATAGCCAAGCGGCGCGCCGCCGGCATCAGGAAAGCTGCGCATCCGCCGGACGCCGGGCCCAGGACCTTGCGCCCGCCGGCACCTCTCCCGCGCGCTCGGCCGGCTGCAGGTAGAGCGGCACGTCGACATCGTGCCCCGCCTCCAGCGCCCGCAGCGTCGGCTCGTTGAGAATCGCGAAGGCATCGAACCCGACCCGCCGCATCAACGGGATCTGGTCGAGCAGCACATCGCCGCTCGCCCGGATCTCGCCGGCAAAGCCGTAGCGCTGGCGCAACAGGCGCGCGGTCGAATAGCCGCGCCCGTCGGAGAACTTGGCGAAGTCCACCACCACCAAGTCCAGAGCGGAAAGATGGCCGGCGAGTTGCGCCGGATCATCGCCTGCCTTGACGAAAGGCGCAAGCCTGACGCCCTGCGGCACATCCGACGCGGCCGCAAGGAAGCGGGCGAGCGACACGATCACCGCGCCTTCCGCGGGCAGCGCCGCCTCGTCGTCCAGATGGGTCCACTCGTCGGCGACGAAGCCGCCGGCACGGTAAAGTCTTGCCGCCATGGTCAGATCCCGGCTCCCTGTTCATTCTCCATCGGCAGGGCCAGATGAATGCCGCATTCGGTCTTGTCGCGTCCGCGCCAGCGGCCGGCACGCGGGTCCTCGCCCTCGGCCACCGGGCTGGTGCAGGGCATGCAGCCGATGGAGGGGTAGCCCCTGGCAACCAACGGATGGTCCGGCAGGTCCTGCGCCTCAGCATACGCGCGCAGGTCCGACGGATCCCAGTCGGCCAGCGGATTGACCTTGATGCGCTCGCCGTCGACCTCGAACACCGGGATGTTCGAGCGGCTGCTGGCCTGGAAGCGCTTGCGCCCGGAAATCCAGGCATCGAAGCCCTTCAGCGCGCGGGCCAGCGGGCGCACCTTGCGGATGGCGCAGCAGGCGTCGGTGTCGCTCATCCACAGCATGCCGGCCGGATCGTTCGCCTCAAGGTCCGCCGGATCGGGGGCAAGGGTGCGCACGTCGGTCAGGCCGAACCGCTCGACCAGGAGGTCGCGATAGCGCAGCGTGTCCGGGAACAGCTTGCCGGTGTCGATGAACAGGACCGGGATCGTCCGATCGACCCGCGAGACGAGGTGCAGCAGCACCGCGGCTTCCGCGCCGAAGGACGAGACCATCGCCAGCCGGTCGCCGAAGCGCCCGCGCGCGGCCGCGATCACCGCTTCCGCCGAGGCCGAGACGAACCGCTCCGCGAGCCAGGCCGCATCAAGGGCCGGAGGCGGCAGGTCGTCGCGGACCGCATAGGCCTCACGCAGTGCCATAGAGGGCCTCCTTGAACGGCTGGTCGCCGACCCGGCGATAGGCGGAAAGGAAGTCTTCCTGCGGGGTTTCGCGCAGACCGACATAGGTGTCGACGACCTTTTCGATCGCATCGACGACCTCGTCATAGGAGAAGCCGCGACCGATGATCTCGCCGATCGAGGTGTTCTCGTCGGCCGAGCCGCCAAGGGTGATCTGGTAGTATTCCTCGCCCTTCTTCTCGACGCCGAGAATGCCGATATGGCCGACATGGTGATGGCCGCAGGCATTGATGCAGCCCGAGATCTTGATCTTCAGATCGCCGATCTCGCGCTGGCGCTCGGGCGCGGCGAAGCGCTCGGAAATGCGCTGAGCGACCGGGATCGAGCGGGCGGTGGCGAGGGCGCAGTAATCGAGCCCCGGGCAGGCGATGATATCCGTCACCAGCCCGGCATTGGCCTCGGCAAGCTCCGCCTCGGCGAGTGCGGCATGGATCGCCGGAATGTCGCGGCGGCGCACATGCGGCAGCACCAGGTTCTGCTCGTGGCTGACGCGGATCTCGTCATGGCCGTAGCGCTCGGCAAGGTCGGCGACGACCTCCATCTGCTCGGCCGTGGCATCGCCCGGCGCCTTGCCGATCGGCTTCAGCGAGATGGTGAGGCTGGCATAGCCGGGGGCGCGGTGCGGATGAACGTTGCGCGCGGCAAAGGCGGCAAGCGCCGGATCGGCGGCAATCGCCGCCTCCAGCACCGCCTCGTCGCCGTCGGCCGCCGCGAAGGCGGGCGGGGCGAAATAGGCGGCGATGCGGTCGATCTCCGAGGACGGCAGCCTCAGGACGCCGTCGCGGATCTCGGCGAACTCGGCCTCGATATCGGCCTTCAACTCCTCCAGCCCGGTCTCGTGGACGAGGATCTTGATGCGGGCCTTGTACTTGTTGTCGCGCCGGCCATAGCGGTTGTAGACGCGCAGGATCGCCTCGCTATAGGCGAGCAGGTCCGCCTCGGGCAGGAACTCGCGCACCAGCCGGCCGACCATCGGCGTGCGGCCGAGACCGCCGCCGACAAAGACGCGGAAGCCGACATTGCCTTCGGCGTCGCGCACCGCCTGCAGGCCGATGTCATGCACCTGCACCGCCGCCCGGTCATGCGGGGCGCCGGTGACCGCGATCTTGAACTTGCGCGGCAGATACGAGAACTCCGGATGCAGCGAGGACCACTGGCGCAGGATCTCGGCATAGGGCCGGGGATCGAGGATCTCGTCGGCGGCCGCGCCCGAGAAATGGTCGGCGGTGACATTGCGGATGCAGTTGCCCGAGGTCTGGATGGCGTGCATCTCGACCTCGGCGAGCTGCGCCAGGATGTCGGGAACGTCCTTCAGCCGCGGCCAGTTGAACTGGATGTTCTGCCGCGTGGTGAAATGGCCGTAGCCGCGGTCATAGGTCCGCGCGATATGGGCGAGGCGCCGCATCTGCCGGGCATTCAGCGTGCCATAGGGAATGGCGACGCGCAGCATGTAGGCATGGAGCTGCAGATAGACGCCGTTCATCAGCCGCAGCGGCTTGAACTGGTCTTCCGTCAGGTCTCCGGCCAGACGCCGCCGCACCTGGTCGCGGAACTGATCCACGCGGGCGGAGACGAAATGGGCATCGAACTCGTCATAGCGGTACATGCTGACAACTCCTGGAACGACGGACCCCGCGCCGCGCGCGTCTCCGGGTTCTGGGTCTTCGGTTCATCGCGGCGGCGCTCAGGCCGCCGACACCTCGCGCCTAGCCTGCTTGCCGAGATCCCGGCGCACGGTCGGCCCCTTGGCGCGGATCTTCTCGCGGAAGCGGACGGGAGCGATCTCGCCCTCCTCGCGGACGAGGTCGATCAGATAGGGCTCGACGACCAGCCGGGCGGCCTCGGCCTCGGCGCCGGCCGCTTCCGCCTCGGCCACCGCCTCCGGCGTTTCCAGCAGCCGGGCGCCGGCCAGGGTTTCGACCCAGGTGCCGGAGCGGCCGAGCCACACCACTTCGCCATCGATCAGTCGGTTGGCTGTCAAAGCCTTCATGCAATCGCTCCTTCAGGGGGCTATGCGGCAACGCCGGCCCGTTCGGCCGCGACCGGGCGCAAGGGCTGGCTGTTGGCGAGATCGGCATGGCCGACGGCCTCGCCGATGATGATCAGGGTCGGGCCGGCGATCTCGTGGCGGTCCTGAAGATGCGGCAGATCGGCGAGAACGCCCGCAAAGAACCGCTCGTCGCGCTGCGCCGCGTTCTCCACCACCGCGACCGGGGTGGCCGGCGACAGGCCGGCGCCCAGCAGCCGGTCGGCGACGCGGGCGGCGACCGTGCGGCCCATATAGACGGCGACGGTGGCGCCCCGCAGCGCCATCGCCCCCCAGGACGGAAGCGTCTCGCCGTCGCGGTCGTGGCCGGTGGCGAAGACGAGGTCGGAGGCGACGCCGCGCAGGGTGAGCGGGATGCGGGTGCTGGCGGCGGCGGCGAGCGCGGCGGTGACGCCCGGCACCACGTCATGGGCGATACCGGCGGCGCGCAGGGCGGCAATCTCCTCGCCGGCGCGGCCGAAGACCAGCGGGTCGCCCGCCTTCAGCCGGACGACGCGGCGGCCGTGCGAGGCCTCGCGCACCAGGATCGCGTTGATCTCTCCTTGCGAGACCGAATGGCGGCCCTTGCGCTTGCCGACGGAAATCCGCTCGGCATCGCGCCGGCCCATGGCGACGACCGCCTCGGGCACCAGCGCGTCATGGACGATGACGTCGGCTTCCTGCAGCAGGCGCTGCGCGCGCAGGGTGAGAAGATCCTCTGCACCGGGACCGGCGCCGACGAGCCAGACGAAACCGCCCTCGCCGCTGCGGGTGTTGAGGAGACGCTGTGCCTCATTGCGCGCCGCATCGGGGCGGCCGGCCTGCAGGTGGCCGGCAATCGGACCGGAGAAGAAGCGCGCCCAGAAGCGGCGGCGCTCGACACCGCCGGCGATGACGCGGGCGACCGTGTCGCGGAAGCTCTCGGCAAGGCGGGCGAGATCGCCGGTCTCGCGCGGCAGCATCGCCTCGATGCGCGCGCGGATATGGCGGGCGAGCACGGGGCCGACGCCGGTGGAGGTGATGGCGACGGCGACCGGCGCGCGATTGACCAGGGCGCCGACATAGAAGTCGCAGATCTCCGGCCGGTCGACCGCGTTGGCCGGGATGCCGAGGCGCTTCGCCGCGCTGACCACGGCGGTGTCCTGCGCCTCCTCGCCGCTGGCGGCAAAGACCAGCACGGCGCCCGCAAGATGCGCCGGAGCGAAGGGATCCGTGACGATGGAGCCGCCGGCGCGGGCGACCGCGTCCAGCAGGACCTCCTCGGCCCGCGGCGCGACGACGACGATCTCGGCCAGCGTCTCGGCGAGCAGCCGGACCTTGGCGGCGGCCTCCTCGCCGCCACCCACCACGACGACGCGCTGCCCCTCGACCTTGTGAAAGGCCGGGAAGACGGCAAGCTTGCGATCCGTAGCCTTTGCTTGGCGAGACATCCGGCGCGATCTCCCTGACGCGATCTGCCCGGCGCGATCTCTGCGCGATCTCTGCGTGATCTCCGCGTGATCTCCGCGTGATCTCTGGGCAGCCTGAAACACCCCCTAGAGATAAAGCGTCAGGCGCGGTTCCGCCGGGCATGGGATTTCAATGGAGGGAAGCGGCAGGGAAAAATCATGCTACAGATCGGCGTTTCGACGGTTTTGCGGCGCGGCATGCCCCACGAAACGCAAGGCGCGCGCCCGGCAGCCTGCGACGGGGCGCGGTGTGTGGTGCCGGGTTGCAGCCTTCCGCGTGCCGTGTTGGCTCTTTACAACCGCATCACATTCATTTCAAAATGTCGCACGATTTTGTTCGGATATCGTCCGAATTATCAAGCCGCCTTTCTTAACTTTACATCTTATCCATAACTGAGGTTTCTTTCACAAATCACGATCAAGGATGTTACTGTCGCGCGCGAAAGCAGACTCTTGGTTGATTCCTCGTTGCAAGCAACCAATACTGGACATACCGCACGCGTTTCAGTGAGATCAGTACCGAGTGTAAACCCGTGGTAAAAGCTATTTTTTTTGATGTATTGGGCACGGTTGTCGATTGGCACAGAGGTCTCTCCAGCGGATTCGAGCGCGCTCTGGCAAAAGCCGGCCAAGATCTTTCGCCGGAGGCGCTGGCCAGCGCCTGGTACCAGACCTATCGGGCACGCCTGCCGGCGGTGGCCGGCGGCAGCGCGGCCGTGACGGTGCTTGCCGAAAGCCTCTCCGATGTGCTGGAGGAGGCGAAGCTTCACGGGCAGGTCGGCGGCAAGGACAGGGAGGCCCTGCTCGCCTGCTGGCAGCGCTTTCCCGCCTGGCCGGACAGCGTGCCGGGCCTGCGCGCGCTGCGGCGCGAATATGTCATCGTGTCCTGTACCGAGGCGCCGACGGCGACGATGACCTGGCTCGCCAAACACGCCGCGCTGCCCTGGGACCTGGTGTTCGGGGCGGACCTGCTGGAGGGCCGGATCGCGGATGGCAGCCTGTTTCACAAGGCCGCCGCAACGCTGGGCCTCGGCCCCGGCGAGGTGATGTATGCCTCGGCCCACAATGCGGATCTGGCGGCCGCCCGCGCCGCCGGCCTCAAGACCGCCTTCTTCGCCCGGCCGAAGGAATTCGGCGCCGACCAGCGCAGCGACCTCGCCCCAACCGACAATTGGGACATCGTCGCCTTCGACATGCTGGACCTTGCCCGCTACATGGAGTCGGCCGTCTTCTGACGGCGTGAGTCGGCCATCATCTGACGGCGTGAGTCGGCCGTCATCCGACGGCGTCTCCCAGGGCGGCGGGCCGAAACAAAGGCGCGGGTCACCCCCGCGCCCTCTTTGCATATGGTCTGGGCATATGGTCTGGTCGCGACCTGCCAGGTCCCGGCGGCCTCAGCGCAGCGGCTGCAGCAGCGACACGTAGTTGGCGACCGCCGCCCCGCCCATGTTGAAGATGCCGCCGAGTTCGGCATTCTTCACCTGGATGTCGCCGGCGGTGCCGGTGAGCTGCATCGCCGTCAGCACATGCATGGAGACGCCGGTGGCGCCGATCGGGTGGCCCTTGGCCTTGAGCCCGCCCGACGGGTTGACCGGCAGGCGGCCGTCCATCTGGGTCCAGCCCTCGAGGATGGCGCGATGCCCCTCGCCCGGCGCGGTCAGGCCCATCGCCTCGTATTCGATCAGTTCGGCGATGGTGAAGCAGTCATGGGTCTCGACGAAGGAGAGGTCGTCAAGGGTGAGGCCGGCGGCCGCGAGCGCCCGGCGCCAGGCCTCGCCGCAGCCCTCGAAGGCGAGGATGTCTCGCTTCGACATCGGCAGGAAGTCCTGCGCATGGGCAAGGCCGCGGAAGGCGACGGCCTTGTTGCGGCCGAGCGCCGTCTCGATATCGGTCAGCACAAGGGCCGCCGCGCCGTCGGAGACCAGCGAGCAGTCGGTGCGCTTGAGCGGGCCGGCGACGAACGGGTTCTTCTCGCTCTCGGCGCGGCAGAAATCGAAGCCGAGGTCCTTGCGCATCTGGGCGTAAGGGTTGCCGACGCCGTTCTTGTGATTCTTGGCGGCGATGGCGGCGAGCGCGTCGGAGCGGTCGCCGTATTTCTGGAAATAGGCCTGCGCGATCTTGCCGAAGACACCGGCAAAGCCGGCCGGCGTGTCGCCGTCCTCAGGCAGATAGGAGGCCTTGAGCAGGTTGCGGCCGATCTCCGGCCCCGGCGTCGTCGTCATCTGCTCGACGCCGACGACCAGCACCACCCGCGCCTCGCGCGCGGCGATGGCGCGCACGCCCTGGTGCACGGCCGCCGAACCGGTGGCGCAGGCATTCTCGACGCGGGTCGCGCGTTTGAAGCGCAGAGCCGGATCGGCCTGCAGCACCAGCGAGGCGGTGAAGTCCTGCGCCGAGAAGCCGGCGTTGAAATGGCCGAGAACGATCTCGTCGATATCCGCCGGCTCGAAGCCGGCATCGGCGATGGCATCGCGCGCGACGCGGACGATCAGGCTTTCCACCGTCTCGTCGGAATGCCGGCCAAAGGGGGTATGTGCCCAGCCGACGATTGCTGCAGTCATGACTACCTCCGCGATAACGCCCATAGCCGACCGGACGTGGATCGGGCGCCGCCCGCGCGGCCGCCCGCGCCGGTTCGGCGGGACCGTTCCTCCAATGCCGGCGAAGATTCCATTTCGCAGGCAGCCTTGCAAGCGCCTTGTTTACGGGAGCGTCAATCACGATGATTTAAGTGAATAACTTCAGTATGATAGGAATATTCTTTCGAACCTGGCCGATCCGTCGAAGGACGCTCTGCAAACGAAAAGGCCCGGCGGTTTCCCGCCGGGCCCTCAATCCGATCCTAAAGGATCAGATCAGAACGTGCGCTGGACGCGGAAGATGCCAACCAGGACATCGTCGTTCGGCGCACCCTTGACGTTGCGGTTGCGGTACTCGAGCTCGACACCGGTGCTGAGGCCGGAGACCGGACGCCACACCAGGTTGCCCTGCACGTTGACGTCGCGGATATTCGGAAGGCCGGCAGCCTGGTCGAGGCTGTTGTACGACGCGGTGATGGAGGTCGAGACAGCCGGGGTCCAGAAGTGGGTGAAGCCACCGCCGATGCCCCAGGCCGTCGACAGGCGCAGGCCGCCGGCCGCCGTGTAGGCCGCATCGGAGAAGGTGTCCGCCCAAGCCGAGCTGACATAGCCGATCGCGCCCTGGGCGTAGGACGCCTGGATCGACACGCTGTCGCCCGGAGCGATCATCGGCAGGTTGAACGTGGCGCCGGCGCCGATGGCCCAGCCGAGCTTGCCCTTGCCCGAGGTCAGGCCCGGCACGTTGATGCCATAGGCATGGTGCAGAGCGCCCATGAGCTGAGCGGAGCCCCAGCCCTGGTCGATGCGGACATTGGCGACGAAGTCCGGAACCTTCACGCCGCCGTAGTAGTCGAGAATGCCCGGCCCGGTGATGACGCCGCGCTTGTTCGGAGCCTCGACCGAGAGCGAGGCCGACAGGCCGTTGCCGAACTGGGCGGTGTAGGCGAACAGATTGGTCTCGCCGTAATCGGAGAAGCCCTGGTCGAGGATCGCACCCCAGTTGTCGCCGGTGTAGAAGTCGAAATACGATGCCGTACGACCGGCAACGAAGCCGCCGAGCTGGATGAAGGCTTCATCCAGGTAGAAGTCGGAGCCGCCGGCGTTGTCCGCGGTCGACCAGGCGGCGACATAGGTGCGCAGCAGGCCGTATTCGGTGTTGGTGCGGCTGTCGAAGTTCAGATAGCCACGAGCACGGATCCGGACGGATTCGTCGGTCCGGGCATCCCAGTTGCTGCCGCCCTTGTTGAGCACGTCGTTGACGCGGAACTCGACGCGGACACCGCCGCCGATCTTCAGGCAGGTCTCGGTGCCGGGGATATAGAAGAAACCGGAACCGAAGGCATCGCAAACACGAACATAATCGACCGGCTCCGGAGCCACCGGAAGATCGGCGGCCTGGGCGCCCGTGGCCGCCATCGCGGCGGCGGAAGCGCCGAGCAGAATGCTCCTGATGTTCATTTCCTGACCTCGTCCTTTATCCGTGCGCGGCTTTGCCACCAACGGACCGGGTGAACAAACATTCCCCCCTAGCTCATATTTTTGTAAGCGAGGCCATCGCAGACCCGCAACCGGCAAATCATCTCGCCTTGCACGCTTCGATCCGAGTGTGTCTTTCCAGTGACACACGCGAAGCGCGCGAAGCGTCGACAACCTGTGGTCGCCAGCCAGGGATCGAGGTCACGATCCAAAGAAAAAGGCCCGGCGGTTTCCCGCCGGGCCCTCAATCCGATCCTAAAGGATCAGATTAGAACGTGCGCTGGACGCGGAAGATGCCAACCAGAGCGTCGTCGTTGGCCAGGCCCTTGCGGTTCCGGTTGCGGTACTCGAGCTCGATACCGGTGCTGAGGCCGGACACCGGACGCCACACCAGGTTACCCTGAACGTTGAGGTCGCGGATGTTGGTGCCACCAGCAGCCTGGTCGAGGCTGTTGTACGACACGGTCAGAGCGGTCGAGACAGCCGGGGTCCAGAAGTGCGTGAAGCCCGCACCGATGCCCCAAGCCGACGACATCTTCAGAGCGCCAGCAGCGTTGTAACCGGCGTCAGCGAACGCGCCCTTCCAGGCCGAGCTGACATAACCGATGGCGCCCTGCGAGTAGGAGGCCTGGATGTTGAAGTTGTCGCCCGGAGCGATCATCGGCAGGTTGATCGTGGCGCCGGCGCCGATGGCCCAGCCGATCTTGCCCTTGCCCGAGGTCACGCCCGGCACGTTGATGCCGTAAGCATGGTGCAGGGCACCCATGAGCTGAGCGGAACCCCAACCCTGGTCGACGCGGACGTTGGCGACGAAGTCCGGAACCTTGATGCCGCCGTAGTAGTTGGCGAGGACCGGGCCGGTGATGATGCCGCGCTTGTTCGGAGCTTCGACCGAGAGCGAGGCCGACAGACCGTTGCCGAACTGGGCGGTGTACGCGAACAGGTTGGTCTCGCCGTTGTCCGAGAAGCCCTGGTCGAGGATCGCGCCGTAGTTGCTGCCGGTGTAGAAGTCGAAGTACGAAGACGTACGACCAGCAACGAAGCCACCGAGCTGGATGAAGGCTTCATCCAGGTAGAAGTCCGAGGCGCCGGCGTTGTCGGCGGTCGACCAAGCGGCGACGTAGGTGCGCAGCAGGCCATACTCGGTGTTGGTGCGGCTGTCGAAGTTCATGTAGCCACGAGCACGGATACGGACGGACTCGTCGGTCCGCGAATCCCAGTTGCTGCCGCCCTTGTCGAGCACGTCGTTGACGCGGAACTCGACGCGGACACCGCCGCCGATCTTCAGGCAGGTCTCGGTGCCCGGGATGTAGAAGAAGCCACGGCCGAAAGCGTCGCAAACGCGAACGTAGTCGACCGGCTCCGGAGCCACCGGGAGATCGGCGGCCTGAGCGCCCGTGGCCGCCATGGCGGCAGCGGAAGCGCCGAGCAGGATGCTCTTGATGTTCATTTCCTGACCTCGTCGTTATTCCCTATGTGACCGTGCGGCCAACGGGAGATGAGAGTTGAGCAAGCTTCCCCGCGAGCTCGACCTTGTTCTAAGCGAGGCCGGCGGCCGCCCGCAACCGGCAAATACCCCTATTCGGCACAGCGAGGACACACTGTGTCTTTGCGGTGACACCCCGTTAAACCTCTGTTAGCAAATGCCCAAGGTTTCCTGCGATTTCCGCGATTTCCGTCCCGAAGGCCGGTTTTGCCCCCACCGCCGCCCTGCGGCGCGCGCGCCGCTTGAAGCGGCCTGTCGCGCACCGTAAAGAAAGCCCGACGGGGCCCCCGCGCACCGTTCGGGGGCCGTCCCGTCACCGGGATTCGCGGGCGGCGCGGACGGGCGATTCCCGTCATCCGGCCGCCGGGCCCACCTGACCGACACACTTGTCCATATAGACAGGAGCCAGAAGATGCAGACGACAGCCGGCGAAGCGGCCATCGCCGTATCGGTCTTCATCATCGCCCATGACGAGGCCGACCGAATCGGCCGCGCCATCGACAGCGTGGCGGGGTTCGCCGACGAGGTCGTCGTCATCGACAGCGGCTCCACCGACGGCACGCAGGAAATCGCGCGCGCGCATGGCGCGCGCGTCGTGGAGAATGCCTGGCCGGGCTACGGGCCGCAGAAGCGCTTCGGCGAGGACCAGTGCCGCAACGACTGGATCTTCAACCTCGACGCCGACGAGGCGGCGACCCCGGCGCTGGCCGCGGAAATCGCGGGGCTGGCCCGCTCCGGCGCCCTCGCCCGCTCGCCGTTCTGGGAGGTGGCGATCCGCGACGTCTTCGCCCATGAGACCGCCCCCGCCCCCTGGGCCTATGGCTATATCCAGATCCGCCTCTACGACCGGCGCGTGGGCCGCTTTTCCGATTCGACCGTCCACGACACGGTGCGCCCGCCGAAGGGAGCGCGGCCGGCGCGCCTGCGCCAGCCGATGGAGCACCGCTCGATCCGCTCCATCGCCTTCCAGGTGGAGAAGATGAACCGCTATTCCACGGCGCAGGTGGGGGACATGGCGGCGCGCGGGCGGCGCTTCGCCCGCTGGCGGCTGGTCACCGAGTTTCCCCTCGCCTTTCTCAAGGCCTATGTGATCCGGCGCTATGCGCTCTATGGCTGGTGGGGGATCGTGATCTCCGTGAATTTCGCCTATACGAGGTTCCTGCGCGTCTCCAAGGCCTATGAGCGCGAGCTCTGCGAGGCGGCGGCGACACCCGACCGGCGCTGAGCCGGCCGGTTTGCCGCAACACGCCCGATCCAGGCCCGACCCACGAAAGCCGACAGTCCATGCAGACAGTGACCATCCGCGACATATCCTTCGAGGTGAACGACGCGCGCCCCGGCTTCTGGCGGCAGGCGGAGAACGGCACCTGGGAAAAGCCGACCTATGACATTCTCGATGCCTGTATCGACGCGGATACGGTCTGCCTCGACTTCGGCGCCTGGGTCGGCCCGACCGTGCTCTACGAGGCACAGCGCGGGCGCAAGGTCATCGCCTTCGAACCGGATCCGGCGGCGGCCGACGAGCTGGAGGCCAATCTCGCGCTCAACCCGGCCTTCAAGGACAAGGTCACGGTGATCCGCAAGGCGGTGTGGACGCAAAGCGGCAGCCGCAAGATGGCCGCCAAGACCGCGCCGGGCGATTCGATGTCCTCCTTCGTGCACAAGGACGCCAGCGTGACCTTCGATGTCGACTGCATCAGCGTCGAGGAAATCGCGGCGATGATCGACCCGAGCGACAAGCTGTTCATCAAGATGGACATCGAGGGCGCGGAATATGAGGTGGCGCCGCTGCTGGCGCCGCTGCTGCAGCGCGAGCGGGTCGACTGCTACATCTCCTTTCATCCGCGCTTTGCCGCCGGCGGGCATCCGCGCTTCCACAAGACCTTCGGCATGACGCGCCGGGTGTTCAAGACCTTCCGCGGCTTCAATCTCACCCGCGTCGGGCGCAAGTCGCTGCTGCCGGCCGGCGACGTCGCCTTGCTGGCAAAGCTCGGCCTGTGGCTGTTCGAGGCCAAGCGCGGCTTCCTGTTCTCCAGGGGCCGGGCGCCGCTGCGCTGAGCGCGCGGGCCGCAACGGGACATGCAAGGATGAGCGAGATGGGCACGCGGGCGGTCCCGCAGGTGGTCGTCGTCGGCGCCGGGCCGGCCGGGCTGATCGCCGCCGACAGGCTGTCGGCAGCGGGCCTTGCCGTGACCCTCACCGAGCGCATGCCCTCGCCGGCGCGCAAGCTGCTGATGGCCGGGCGCGGCGGGCTGAACCTCACCCATGGCGAGGCGATGCCGGCGTTTCTTGCCCGCTACCGCGAGGCGGAGGCGCATCTGGCGCCGGCGATTGCCGCCTTCGACCCTGCGGCCTTGAGGGCCTGGTGCGCGGAGCTCGGCATCGAGACCTTCATCGGCTCGAGCGGGCGGGTGTTTCCGACCGCGATGAAGGCCTCGCCGCTGGTGCGGGCGCTGCTGGCGCGGCTTGCGACGCGCGGCGTGCGGCTCCACACCCGCTGGAGCTTGAGCGGGCTGGAGCACAGTGTGAAAGCGCCGGCGCGCTGGCGCCTCTCCTTCGAGACGCCGGACGGGGCGTGGGAGATCGAGGCGGACGCGGTGCTGCTGGCGCTCGGCGGGGCAAGCTGGCCGCGGCTCGGCAGCGACGGCGGCTGGGTGCCGATGCTCGAACGGCACGGCGTCAAGGTCACGCCGCTGACGCCGGCCAATGCCGGCGTTCTCATCGACTGGTCGGAGCTGCTGAAGCAGCGCTTTGCCGGCACACCGCTGAAGCGAATCGCGGTGAGCGCCGGTGGCCGGCGCGTTGCCGGCGAGGCGGTGATCACCGCGCGCGGGCTGGAGGGCGGCGCGGTCTATGCGCTCTCGCCCGAACTGCGCGCGGCCTTCGCGGCGGGTGGGACGGCGGAACTGATGCTCGACCTGCGCCCGGATCTCGACGAGGCGGAGCTCGCAGAGCGGTTGGCACGGCCGCGCGGCAAGCAGTCGCTGTCCAATCACCTGCGCAAGGCGGCCGGCCTGTCGCCCGCCGCCATCGCGCTGCTGTCGGAAGCGGGACCGCGCAGCAGCGAGCCGCCGGAGCTTGCCCGCCGCATCAAGGGGCTGGCGCTGACGGCAACGGGCTTTTCCGGTCTGGAGCGGGCGATCTCCTCGGCCGGCGGCATCGCCTGGGGCGAGATCGGCGCGGATTTCAGCCTCAGCAAGCTGCCGGGCGTGCATGTCGCCGGCGAGATGATCGACTGGGAAGCGCCGACCGGCGGCTATCTGCTGCAGGCCTCCTTCGCCAGCGGCGTCGCGGCGGCGGGTGGCATCGCGGCGGCGCTCACTGGTCGCTAAGGGCGCGCCTTACCAGCGCCCGAACGAGACAAAGGCCGGCGAGGGCCGGCCTTTGTCTCTCAAGCGGAACCGGGTCTTGCGGTCAGTTGCAGAACCGGTAGTTGCCCGAACGGGTGCGGAAGTAGCCGGTGTCCGGATTGAACGAGCGGTACTTCGAGGAGCAGTAGCGGTACCATTCCGGGCTCCACGGAGCGGGACGGTAGTAGACCGGAGCCGGCGCGTAGTACGGAGCGGGCTCGTAGTAGCGCGGCTGCGACAGGGCGGAGCCGATCACGGCACCGGCGACGAACCCGCCGGCGGCGGCCCAGCCGTTCTGATGATGCCAGCCCTTCTTGGCCTCGGCGTCGGTGGTGCCGGATGCCAGGACCGCACCGGCGGTCAGGGCGACTGCAAGACTTGTGACTGCGAACTTCTTGAACATGACTTCATTCCCTCTGCTAGATGCTGATCTCTGATCTTTGTCGGGGCGCTTTTCCCTGCGTCCATGAACTGAAGATAGGCGGCTTTTCCACAAACGACTGTGACCGCGATCACGAGATTGCGCATCCCCGCAGAACCGCTGCGGCAGCTCCAAAGACGGGCGGGAGCGGCGAAACCGCGTCCGGCGCGGGCGCCGATTGACATGAAACATGAATCATGCGTCATATAGATGCGGCGCCATGGAGCGACGGGCCGGAGGAGCGGCCCGCGCCTTGCGCCACAGGGAGGACACCATGATCAGACATGCCACCGCGGCCGCGCTGCTTGCCGCAGCGTTTGCCGCCGCGCCCTTGGGCGCCGGGGCGCAGGCCGAGGACATCCGCATCGCCCATGTCTATGGCAAGACCGGCGCGCTGGAGGCCTATGGCAAGCAGTCCCATATCGGCTTCATGATGGGGCTGGAATACGCCACCGACGGCACGATGGAGATCGACGGCCGCAAGATCGTCGTCATCGAGAAGGACACCCAGCTCAAGCCGGACATCGGCCGCGCAGCGCTGGCCGAGGCCTATGGCGACGACGACGTGCATCTGGCCGTCGGGCCGGTGTCCTCGGGCGTCGCGCTGGCGATGCTGCCGGTCGCCGAGGAATACGGCAAGCTGCTCCTGGTCGAGCCGGCGGTGGCCGATTCCATCACCGGCGAGAACTGGAACCGCTACATTTTCCGCACGGGCCGCAACTCCTCGCAGGACGCCATCGCCAATGCGGTGGCG
Source organism: Stappia sp. TSB10P1A (assembly GCF_900185725.1). Lineage (GTDB taxonomy): Bacteria > Pseudomonadota > Alphaproteobacteria > Rhizobiales > Stappiaceae > Stappia. Next base: position 358,903 of record NZ_FYAU01000016.1, read on the forward strand.
CTCGGCAAGGAAGGCGTCACCATCGCCACGCTGGCGCAGGACTATGCTTTCGGCCGCGACGGCGTCGCCGCCTTCCGCGAGGCGCTGGCCGACACCGGCGCCACCCTCGCCTTCGAGGAATACGCCCCGACCGACACCCAGGACTTCACCGCCAGCGCCCAGCGCATCTTCGACGCGATGAAGGATATCGAGGGTCGCAAGTTCCTGTTCGTGATCTGGGCCGGCGCCAACAACCCGATCGGCAAGATCAAGGCGATGGAGCCGGAGCGCTTCGGCATCGAGATCGCCACCGGCGGCAACATCCTCGCCGCGATGCAGGCCTACAAGGCGCTGCCGGGCATGGAAGGCGCCACCTATTACTATCACGACATCCCGAAGAACCCGGCGAACGACTGGCTGGTCTCCGAGCACGAGAAGCGCCACGGCTCGCCGCCGGACTTCTTCACCGCCGGCGGCATGTCGGCCGCCATCGCCGTCGTCGAGGGCATCCGCAAGGCCGGCTCGACCGACACGGAAGAGCTGATCGCGGCGATGGAGGGCATGTCCTTCGAGACGCCGAAGGGCACGATGGTCTTCCGCGCGGAGGATCACCAGGCGCTGCAGTCCATGTACCACTTCAAGATCCGGGTCGACCCGGATGTCGAGTGGGGCATTCCGGAACTGGTGCGCGAATTGAAGATCGAGGACATGAACATCCCGATCCGCAACACGCGCTGACGCTGTCGTGTGGCGACATTGGAAGACGCGTCGTCTCGGCGGCACTCCCAAAGCGTGTTTCAAATTCCGCCACGCGAGGCGGCCCGGCCCCTCGCCGCGGCCGGGCCGCCCGAACTTCTCCTGACCCGGACCCCCCTTTCCCGGAGCCGAGCCCTCATGCGCGAACCGCCCGTTCTCGAAACCGAGGACCTGACGATCCGCTTCGGCGGTCATGTCGCCGTCGACGCCGTCAGTTGCGCCTTCGACCGCGGCACGCTGACCGCCATCGTCGGCCCCAACGGCGCCGGCAAGACCACCTATTTCAACCTCGTCTCGGGCCAGCTCAAGGCCAGCGCCGGCACGGTCCGCCTCAACGGCGAGGACATCACCCGGCTCGGCGTCGCCGACCGCTGCGACCGCGGCATCGGCCGGGCGTTCCAGCTCACCAACCTGTTTCCGAGCCTGAGCGTGCGCGAGAATGTCCGCCTGGTGGTGCAGTCGCGCGCCCATCGCGGCTTCGACCTGTTCTCGCGCGCCGCCTCGCATGTGGAGCTGATCGAGCGGGCCGAGCATGTGCTGGCCGAGGTGCGGCTCGCCGACAAGCGCGACGTCACCGTCTCCGCCCTGCCGCATGGCGACCAGCGCAAGCTGGAAGTCGCCCTGATGATCGCGCTCGGCGCGCAGGTGATGATGTTCGACGAACCGACCGCCGGCATGAGCGTCGACGAGGTGCCGGTGATCCTCGACCTGATCCGCGAACTGAAGGCCGACAAGGACCGCACGATCCTACTGGTGGAACACAAGATGGACGTGATCCGCACGCTGGCCGACCGCATCGTCGTGCTGCACAACGGCGCGCTGGTCGCCGACGGCGAGCCGGGCGAGGTGATGCGCTCGGCCATCGTCCAGGAAGCCTATCTCGGCAAGGCGCCGGACACCGCGACGACGGATGCCGCTGCCGCAACGGAGACAGCTCATGGCTGACGCGCTGCTGACGCTGGAGGGCGTCCACACCCATATCGGCCCCTATCACATCCTGCATGAGGTGAGCTTTGCCGTGCCGCGCGGCGGGGTGACCATGCTGCTGGGGCGCAACGGCGCCGGCAAGTCGACGACGCTGCGCACCATCATGGGCCTGTGGAAGGCGAGCCGCGGCACGATCACCTTCGACGGGCGGCCGATCCAGGCGCTGGCAACGCCGGACATCGCCCGCGCGGGCATTGCCTATGTGCCGGAGAACATGGGCATCTTCGCCGACCTGACGGTGGCGGAGAATATGCGCCTTGCCGCCACCGGCGGCCCGTTCGACGCAAGGCGGCTTGCCTGGATCAAAGAGCTGTTCCCGCCGATCGGCACGTTCTGGGACAAGGCCGCCGGCACCCTGTCGGGCGGGCAGAAGCAGATGCTCTCCGTCGCCCGGGCGATCATCGAGCCGCGCCGGCTGATCCTGATCGACGAGCCGAGCAAGGGGCTGGCACCGGCGATCATCGGTGCGATGACGGCGGCGCTGAAACAGTTGAAGGACACCGACACCACCATCCTCCTGGTGGAGCAGAATTTCGCCATGGCCTCGGCGCTCGGCGACACGGTGGCGGTGATGGATGACGGGCGCATCGTCCATGCGGGCGCGATGGCGGAGCTTGCCGCCGACGCGTCGCTGCAGGAGAAGCTGATGGGCCTCAGCCTGGAGGTGCACCAGTGAGCGAGACCGCAATCCGTCCCCGCCTGGTGGGGCCGACAGCGATGGAACGGCTCGGCAAGGCGGCGCCGCTGCTGCTGGCGCCGGTGCTGGCCCTCGCCGGGCTTGCCGCCATCGGCAACCCGTCCGTCTGGCTGACGCTGACCGTCGCCGGGCTCGCCATGGGGCTGATGATCTTCATCATGGCCTCGGGGCTCACGGTCATCTTCGGCCTGATGGACGTGATCAATTTCGGCCATGGCGCCTTCGTCTCGGTCGGCGCCTTTGTCGGCTTCACCGTGCTCGCCTGGCTGTCCGGCTGGACGCAGAACCCGGCCGTGGTGCTCAACCTTGCCGCCGTGTTCCTGGCGATCCTCGCCTCGATGGCGGTGACGGGGGCACTCGGGCTCGCCTTCGAGCGGGTGATCGTCAAGCCGGTCTACGGCCACCACCTGAAGCAGATCCTCGTCACCATGGGCGGGCTGATCGTCGCCCAGCAGTTGATCCATGTGATCTGGGGGCCGGACGCGATCCATGTCGCCCGCCCGCCCTCGCTGCAGGGCTCGTTCATCGTCGGCGAGGCGGCGATCGAGAAATACCGCATGCTGGCGGTGGCGATCGGCCTCGTCCTGTTCCTCGCCATGCGCCACGTGCTGCGGGCGACCAAGCTCGGCCTGCTGGTGCGCGCCGGGGTGGAGAACGGCGAGATGGTCGAGGCGCTCGGCTACCGGATCAACCGGCTGTTCCTGCTGGTGTTCATGGCCGGCTCGGCGCTCGCCGGTCTCGGCGGCATCATGTGGGGCCTCTACCAGGAGACGATCACCGCGCATATGGGCTCGGAGATCATGGTGCTGGTCTTCGTCGTGGTGATCATCGGCGGGCTCGGCTCCATCGAGGGCTGCTTCATCGGCGCGCTGCTGGTGGGGCTGCTCGCCAATTACATGGCGTTCCTGGCGCCCAAGGTGGCGCTGGTCTCCACCATCGCGCTGATGGTCGCCATCCTGATGTGGCGGCCGCAGGGCCTCTATCCCGTGGTCAAGGCGAAATAGGCGCAAGATGATCAACACCCTGCTTTCCGGCGATCGTCCGAACAGCCGCATGCTGGCGCTGCTGCTGATCGCGATCGGCCTCTGCCTTGCCTTCGCGCCGTTCCTGTTTCCCGGCACCAAGCCGCTCGACACGGCCGCGCGCATCTGCATCTTCATCGTGCTGGTGGCGAGCTACGACCTGCTGCTCGGCTATACCGGCATCGTCTCCTTCGCCCATACGATGTTCTTCGGCATCGGCGCCTATGGCGTGGCGCTGGCGCTCGGCAGTCTTGGCGCCTCGTTCCTGGCGATCCTTGTCGGCGTGCTGGCCGGAACGGCGCTGTCCTGCGCGCTGGCGCTCGCCATCGGCCTGTTCTCCTTGCGGGTGAAGGCGATCTTCTTCGCCATGGTGACGCTGGCGGTGGCGAGCGCCTTCGCCGTGCTGGTCTCGCAGCTTTCCTCGATCACCGGCGGCGAGGACGGGCTGACCTACCGCATCCCGCGCGAGCTGACGCCGGCCTTCCGCCTCACCGACCTGCGGATTTTCGACGTGCGGATCGACGGGCGGCTGCTCGCCTATTACCTCATCTTCTTCAGCGCCCTGGTGCTGTTCCTCGTGATGCTGCGCATCGTCAACTCGCCCTTCGGCACGACGCTGAAGGCGGTGCGCGACAATGCCTTCCGCGCCGAGGCGATCGGCTACCGGGTGGTGCGCTACCGCACCACGGCGACGGTGCTGTCCGCCGCCATGGCAAGCCTTGCCGGCGCGCTGCTGGCCATCTGGATCCGCTACACGGGACCGGCGACGACGCTGTCGATGGAGATCATGATCGACATCCTCCTGATGGTGGTGATCGGCGGCATGGGGACGATGTACGGGGCGGTGATCGGCGCCAGCCTCTTCATCCTCGCCCAGACCTATCTGCAGAGCCTGATGGCGAGTGCCGAGACGGCGACGCGCGGCCTGCCGCTACTACCCGACCTGGTGGCGCCGGAACGCTGGCTGCTGTGGCTCGGCACGCTGTTCATCCTGTCGGTCTATTTCTTCCCGGACGGCATCGTCGGCCGGCTGAGGAACCGTGGATGAGCAGGCTGCATCTGCGCCGGGCCGGCCACCGCCGGCCCGGAACGCCCGTCCTGATCCTGCTGCACGGCTGGTCCTGCCATGGCGGCTTCTTCGCCCCGCAGATGGACGCGCTGGCGGACCTTACCGAGGTGATCGCCCCGGACCTGCCGGGCCACGGCAAGACCGGCGACGCGGTGACGCCGAGTATCGAGGCCGGCGCCGACGCGCTCGCCGAGCTGATGCGGGAGGAGGAGATCGCCGCCGCGGTGCTGGTCGGCTGGTCGATGGGCGCGCTTGTCGCCTGGTCGCTGATCGCGCGCCATGGCAGCGAGCGGATCGCCGCGCTGGTGGTCGAGGACATGGCGCCGCGCGTCCTCAATGACCCGGACTGGCGGCTCGGCACGCTGAACGGTCTCGACGGGCCGCGCAACGCGGTGTTCCTGAAGGCGATCGAAAGCCAGTGGCCGCTGCTGGCGCCGGCCACCGCCCGGCGGAGCTTTGCCCCCCATGCGCGCAAGGAGCTGGTGGACTTCGCCGAACGGGAGATGCGCGGGGCAAGCCCGAAGCTGCTCGCGGCGATGTGGCGCTCGCTCACCTTGCAGGATTTCCGAGCGCTGATCCCGCGTATCACAGTGCCCGTGGTGCTGGCGCGCGGCGGCCTCAGCCAGCTCTACAACCCGGCCGTGGCCGCGTGGCAGGCGGCCCGCCTCCCCGACGCCCGCATCGAGGTCTTCGCGCGGTCGGGCCACTCGCCGCATCTGGAGGAAGCGAGCGCCTTCAATGACATGCTGGCCGGCCTCGTGCGGGCGGGCAGCGCGCCGGGCGGGCTCCCGAGACCATGACACCGCAGGGCGGAGGCTGCGGCGGCGCTTGCCGGTCTCAGGGTTTTCGCATACAATTCGCCGCGTCGGTTTTCGGACCGGCCCCAGCGGGCTTGAAAATTCGAACCCGGTTAAGAAAGTTTCGGTATGCGGCGCTTCCTGGTCCCCGTGACCGGTTCTGTCGAGCAGAACTGCCTTTCCCGTTTCTGAATGCCACGCTCGCGCAAGCAAGCGCGCTTACTTGCGCTTAACTATCGACACGGGACAGGAGTTTTCCCATGCGCCAGACCGGCACCCTGAAGTTCTTCAACCATGATCGTGGCTTCGGCTTCGTGACCCCGGCCGAGGGCGGCAAGGACGTGTTCGTCCACATCACGGCTTTCGAGCGTTCGGGCCTCGCCGTTCCGGCCGAGGGCACCACGCTGACCTTCGTGACCGAGGAAGACCGTCGCGGTCGTGGCCTGCAGGCCGCCCAGCTCGAGCTCGCCTGAGCAGATCGGGCCGTTCCGCAAGGAACCGAATTTCCGACGCCGCCGGCCCCGCCGGCGGCGTTTTTCGTCTCGGAAACCGTTCAGGCGGCGGCGACATCCTCGACATAGACCAGCGCCCGGCCTTCGCAGATGCGCCGGCCGTCCTCGCCCAGACACACGGTCTCAAGGTCGACGAGGTGCTTTTCCGGGCGCAGGCGGGTGATCGTCACCCGCGCCGTCAACGTCTCGTCGAAACGTGCCTCGGACAGGAAGGACATTTCCTGCTTCAGGTAGTTGGTGCCGAAGCCCGGCAGCCGGACGCCGAGGAGATAGGAGAACAGCCCGCCGATCAGCGGCTGCGGCACCGCCTCGGGCAGGTGGTCCAGCCCGGCGAGCCCGGCGAAGACCGCCGCGTCCGAGGCCGGGAAGCGGCGGCTGACTTCGGCGCTCTGTCCCACGTCCAGCGTCATTGCCCCGCCTCCAGCCGGCACTGCCCGACAAGCACGGGCGCGCCGTCGGCGACCCGCGAAATGGTGATCGCCAGCAGCCCCGCGTCGTCCGCATCGCCTTGCGAGAAGGCAAGCTCCAGTTCCTCCTCCGCGTAGGCGGGATTGGGGAACATCAGCGCCTGCATCTGGTGGCGGCGGCCCGGATAGCGCTGCCGCAGCACGGCCCAGAGGCGCGAGTAGAGCAGCATGCCGTGCGAGACGGTGCGCCCGAAGCGGGTGCGCGCCGAGAACTCCGCATCGACATGGATCGGATTGTCGTCGCCCGACAGGTCCGCAAAGGCGTCGAAATCCGCCTGTGTCGGCACCCAGCGCGCCGTCCATTCGTCCGTTGCCGTCATCACCGGCCGCTCTCCCCGTGCCTGGTCTTGAGAATGTGTTTCTGCACCTTGCCGGCGGCGGTGCGCGGCAGGTCGTCGACGATGTGGAAGGCACGCGGCACCTTGTAGCCGGCGAGCCGCTCGCGGCACCAACGGGTCAGCGCCGCGACATCGATGGCCGCACCCGGGCGGGCGATCAGCCAGGCAGCGCCGACCTCGCCCCATTTCTCGTCCGCAACGCCGATCACCACCGCGTCGAGCACGTCCTCATGGGCGATGAGCACCCGCTCGACCTCGGCCGGATAGACGTTCTCGCCGCCGGAGATGTACATGTCCTTGATGCGGTCGACGATGTAGTAGCAGCCGTCGGCATCGCGGCGGGCGACATCACCCGACATCAGCCAGCCGCCCGGCGCGAAGGCGGCTTCGCTCGCCTGCGGATTGCCGAAATAGCCGGGCGTGACGCCGGGGCCGCGGATCTGCAGCTCGCCCTCGCCTTCGCCCTCGACCACCTCGCCCGTCACCGCGACAAGGCGCACCTCGGCAAGGATCTGCGCCTTGCCGACCGAGCCGATCTTGCGCGCCGCATCCTGCGGGTCGGCGAGGAACACGGTCGGGCCGGTCTCGGTCATGCCCATGCCGTTGCACACGGTGACGCCGCGCGACAGATAGGTCTCCAGCAGGGGGGCGGGCATCGGCGCGCCGCCGCAGCCGAGCGAGCGCAGGGCGGAGAAATCCGTTGCCGAAAAGCCCGGCTCCAGCGCGATCGCCTGGTAGATCGCCGGCACGCCGAAGAAGGCGGTGAGCCGGCCGTCGCCGATCAGGTGCAGCACCGCAGGGGCATCGAACTTGCGAAGGACGATGCTCTCGCCGCCGGCAAGGAACAGCGGCAGGGTCATCAGGTTGATGCCGGCCGTGTGGAACAGCGGCAGGAAGTTGACCGTGCAGTCCTTGCCGGAAATTCCCGTCGCCTGGGTGTAGTTGACTGCATTGGCCCAGGCCATTTCCGCCGTCTGGATCACCAGTTTCGGCGTGCCGGTGGTGCCGGAGGTGGCGAGCAGATACCACGGCCGGCCGGCCTCGACCCGCGTGTCACTGAGCGGGGCGGACGAGAGGTCGCCGGCGAGCGTGTCGAGATGGGGAGCCTCGCCCTCTGCGGGCGCATCGGCGAAGCCGACGAGATCGAGCGCGAGGGTGCCGGCGAGCGCGCGTGCGGTCGCGGCCGTTGCGCCGTCATGCAGCAGCAGCCGCGCGCCGGAGGCGGCGACGACCGGGGCGAGTTCGGCCGGCGGCTGGCGCCAGTTGAGCGGCAGCAGCACGATGCCGGTCTTCTGGGCGGCAAAGAGCAGGACGAAGAAGTCCGGATGGTTGTGGCACAGCACGGCGACACGCTCGCCGCTCGCGATGCCGCGTGCCAGCAGGGCGCGGGCGGTGCGGCTCGCCTTCGCCTCGACCTCGGCGAAGGTCAGTTGCGCGCCGGTCTCGTGGTCGGTGAAGGCGATGCGATCCGGCGTCAGCTCGGCGCGCTTGGCCGCCATGTCGGTGACCCAGGACATCATCGCCGCCCCTCCCCGGCCGCGAGCGGGGCGAGAAAGGTTCGCATCCGCTCGCGGGTCTGCGGCCGGGCGATCAGCGCCAGAAAGCCGTCAAGCTCGCGCTGCAGCGCCTTCGCGACGGCGGCTAGGTGCTCCTCGCTCCAGACATTGGCGCGGGTCACGGCGAGGGTGCCGGGGTCCATCCCGGCAAGGGTCGAAAGCCGCACACGCACGCGGGCCTCCAGTTCGGCCGGCGGGCAGGTCTCGCTCGCCAAACCGAGGCGCAGGCAGTCGGCGGCGGTCAGGCGCTGGTTGAGATATTGCACCTCCAGCGCCCGCGCGGTGCCGATGCGCGCCGGCAGCAGCGCCGTCCAGCCGCCATCGGGCGCAAAGCCCATCTTCGCATAATAAGGCTGGAGAAACGCCGCCTCGCTCATCACCACCATGTCGGCGGCGAGCATCAGCCCGGCCGAGCCGCCGGTGACCGGACCGTTGAGCGCGGCGATCACCGGCATGGGAAAGGCGAGAAGGTCGAGGATCGCCGCATTGAGCGCGCCGACGATCTCGCGCGACCAGCCGACCAGGGCGTCGCGGTCGTCGGCAAGCGCGGCGAAGCGGGCGACATCGCCGCCGGCGGAAAAGGCGCGGCCGCGGCCGGTCAACACCAGCGCACCGGCGCCTGCCTGCCGCGCCTCGGCGATCCGCGCGCGCAAGGCGGCGAGCAGCTCCGGCACCAGCGCGTTGCCGCGCCCGGGGCGGTCGAGCGTCAGCCAGGCGGCGCCCTCCCGCCAGTCGAGATGGACGAGGTCGAGATGCCCGAGATCGCAGGCGGCGGCGCTCATTCGCCCGCCCCTTTGCTGCCGCCGACCTTGAGGCCGTTCTCGATGAGGTCGTGAGCGACCTCGACCATGGTGTCGACCGGCGCCGTGCCGCCGAACACCACCTGGAACTCGCCGAGCGAGCGGGCGATGCCCATCAGCGTCCAGGCGCGGATCTCGGCGTCGCCGGGGCGGATGGTGCCGGCGCTTGCCGCCCGCGCCAGCCCTTCGCGATAGCCTTCGGCGAAGGTGCGGAAGTAGGCGAGATAGGCCTCGCGATCGACGAACTGCGCCTCCTGGACGATGCGGTAGAGCTCGGGATGGGCGGAGACGAAGGCGAGGAAGGCGCGCAGGCCCTCGCGCTCGGCCTGCAGCCGGTCGGTATAGCCCGAGGTCGCCTCGCTGATCGCATGGCGCAGCATGCGGCCCATTTCGGCGACCAGCTCGGAGAAGACCTCGTCCTTGCTCGCGAAGTAGATGTAGAAGGTGCCTTGCGCGACGCCGGCCTCGCGGGTGATGGAGCCGATGGAGGCCTCGTTGAAGCCCTGGCGGCCGATCACCCGTTCGGCGGCCTCGAGGATCGCCCGCCGGGTCGCCGCGCCGCGCGCGGTCTTCGGCATGCCGGATGTGGCCTCGCCCTCGGCATCGCCGACGATTTCCCTTGCCGGATCGGCCGTCGCCGCGTCAGTCTCGACGACGCGCCGGCCCGTTGCGCGTGCGCGGTCCCTCGCCCGCCCCGCGCCTCTGCCCGTCCTCACCTCGTTCACGACATTTCCACCCTTAATATGAATTATGAATCACTATTCATGTTTTGCGCGGGAGTTTCAAGCGTAAAGCAGGGGGAGGCGCGGGATCGCACAGCCGAGAGCGCTGGCGGAAGCGCCCCGGCAAGGGGGGCGACCGCGGTGGCTCGCCGATCCCGGCTCGGCGCTGCGCGCCGTCCGGGAAGACGCCGGGAGAGGTTGGCGCTGCATTGCACCCGCCGATGCTGCCACAAGCGCCTTCCGCCCCGCCGTTGCTGAGGATACCTCTGGTTCCCGGCTCTGCGCTGCGCGCGGCCGGGATTGTTCGTCTGAAGAGGTGGTAGAGTTTGGGTGGTCTCCCGGCCTGAACCGCCGGGAGACCAGTGGCAGGCGACCGGACCGGGATTGGGCTTTCGCCCGTCGTCATCAGGGTCCCTGCCGCTTCCTTTTCCCGCTTGGAGAGTTGATGGGGCCTCTGGCTGACACCACGCCCGCGAACAATCCGAAGCACGATCAGGATACCACCGCCATGGCCTTTCTGGAACATGCCCCGTCCCACGTCGTCGGCATCGACGTGTCGAAGCTGACCCTTGCCGTCTGTTCGGCGCAGGGCAGCACCGTGGCCAGCACCGTGGCCAACACGGCCCGCGCCATCCGCAAGCTGGTCGCCGGTCTGCCCTCCGGCACGCTCGTCATCTGCGAGCCGACCGGCGGCCATGAAACCCTGCTGCTGGCAGAACTTTCTGCCGCAGGCATCGCCTGCCACCGGGCCGACACCCTCAAGGCCAGGGCCTTCGCCCGCTCCTTCGGACGACTGGCCAAGACCGATGCCATCGATGCCGCACTGCTGGCCGCCTATGGCCAGGAGCGGTGGCGCCACCTGCCGCTCCACCGCCCGGCGGACCGCACCCAGGCGCAACTGGCCGCGCTCGTCGCCCGCAGGCAGGACCTCATGGCCATTCGCGGCGCCGAACTCAACCGCGCCAAGTCCCCCGGATGCACCCTGGTCGTCGCCTCCTGCAGGAGCCTCGTCAGAATGCTCGATCGCCAGCTCG
>NZ_FYAU01000024.1 GCF_900185725.1 Stappia sp. TSB10P1A
GGCGTGTCGCCGTCCGGCGCGCTCTCGGTCTTGCTGCCGCCGCCGAAGATCGCCGCGATCTGGGCGCGGCGCCGCTCGGCCCGCTCCTCCGCCTCGGTGATCTCGATGATCTTCTGCTCGTCCTTGCGCTGCTTCTGCGCCACCGCCATCTCGACGGTCGGCGGCACGCTGAATTCCGGGCATTTCGCGGTGGCGCGGAAGGGCACGCCCTCCACCAGCGGCACCGCGTCGAAGACATAGCGCTTCTCGCAGACGTCGATCTTCGGCGGCTGCTTGGTCACCTCGAAATGGTCGTAGCCGCGCTTCAGCATCTGCCAGAAGTCGTAATGCTCCGACTTGCGGTGCTTGGCCATGTTTTCCGCGGTCATGCGGAAGGGGAAGGCCTGCACCTGGAACGAGCGCTGGCCGCCCTTGAAGCTCTCGCGTGCCAGCGCGTAGATGTCCTGCACCTGCTCGTCGGTCATCGCGTAGCAGCCGCGCGAGGAGCAGGCGCCATGCACCATCAGATGCGAGCCGGTGCGGTTGTGGGAGCGGTCGAACTGGTTGGGAAATCCGAGATTGAAGGCAAGATGATAGCTGGAATTCGGGTTCATCAGCGCCGGAGTGATCTCGTAGAAGCCCTCCGGCGCCTGCCGGTCGCCCTCCTTGACCTTCGGACCGAGTTCGCCCGACCACTTGCAGATCTCGAACGTCTGCAACAGCGCGTAGCGGCCCGAGCGGGTCTGCTTCCACACTTCCAGCGTCGAGTCTTCCTTGAAGATGCGCAGCATGATCGGGCTCGACATGGTCATGTCCAGCCCCGACATCTTGGTCTTGATGCTGGCCCTGACGTCCCGCAGGTGCTTCGGGCCGGTGCCCATCATCTCGTCGGCCTGACAGCCGGCGAGCGCGCCGGCCAGCGCCAGCGTCATCAGCACCCTGCGAGTGTTCCTGCCAAACCGCGCGATACCCAGCGCCATCGTCTCTGCCCGTTCGAAGCTGCCCGTCCGAAACTACGCGTACGAATCTACCCGCCCGAATCTACCCGTCCGAAAACGCACGCCCAAAACCGCCAGCCTGCGCGTCTTGCGGCAAATATGCGCCACGCCGACCCGCAAGGCCAATCACTTGGGAGTTAGTGCCGGAAGCCCCACCGACCTGCCCGCGCCCGATCACCGGTCCCGGCTGCTGGTCCTGAGGCACGGCCCCCGCCCCGTATCGCCTTGCTGACGCAAGATTCCGGCGTTTTCGCGGCGAGGAGCGACGGGCGGTGCCGCCGGCCTTACAGCGAGCGGCCGATGGCGAGAAACTTGTCGCGGCGATGGGCGCGGATCTCCCCGGCGCTCATGCCGTCGAAGCGGGCGAGCGCGGCGTCGAGCACCGAGCCGGCGCGGTCGATGACGATGGCCTTGGCCCGGTGCGCGCCGCCGAGCGGCTCCTCGACGATCTCGTCGATCACCTTGAGCTGGATCAGGTCCTGCGCGGTGATCTTCATGTTGGTGGCCGCGTCCTGCGCCCTGGCGCTGTCGCGCCACAGGATCGAGGCGCCGGCCTCCGGCGAGATGACACTGTAGATCGCATGCTCCAGCATGGCGACGTGATTGGCCGTGGCGATGGCGATCGCCCCGCCCGAGCCGCCCTCGCCGATGATCAGGGCGATGTTGGCGGTTCCCAGTGCGAGGCACGCATCGGTCGAGCGGGCGATCGCCTCGGCCTGGCCGCGCTCCTCGGCGCCGATGCCCGGATAGGCGCCGGCGGTGTCGACGAAGGAGACCACCGGCAGGCCGAAGCGCTCGGCCATCTGCATGATGCGCACCGACTTGCGGTAGCCCTCGGGCCGCGCCATGCCGAAATTGTGCTTGAGCCGCGACTGGGTGTCGGCGCCCTTCTCCTGGCCGAGGATCGCCACCGAGCGGCCGCGGAACCGGCCGATGCCGGCAATGATCGCCGCGTCCTCGGCATAGCCGCGGTCGCCGGCCAGCGGCGTGAACTCGTCGACCAGCCCGGTGATGTAGTCGGCCGCGTGCGGCCGGTCCGGATGGCGCGCCACCAGGGTCTTCTGCCAGGGCGTCAGCCGCGAATAGAGGTCGCGCAGGGTCTGCTCGGCCTTCGCCTCGAGCCGCTCGATCTCGCCCGATACCTCCACCGTCTCGCCCGATCCCGCGACCGACCGCAACTCGTGGATCTTGCCCTGCAGGTCGGCGACGGGTTTTTCGAACTCGAGAAAGCTGTGCATCGGATACCGGTCCAGAAAGTCGGAGGCGCGGCCTCATGCCGGCGCCGGGTCAGTTGCGGCGCGACACTGGCGAGGGAGGCTGCCGCTGTCAAGTTGCCCGCCGCGTCGACATGGGCTCGCGGCGCCGAAAATGCAAGCGCCGGCGGGAATGGTCCGCGCCGGCGCTTGCGAAATCGGAGGTCAGTTCGGAGCTGTTTTGTCTCAGCGGGCGGCCTGATCGTTGCCGGGCTTGAAGTCGAGCTGGCGCGGCTCAACCACCAGCGTGCCGCTCTTGGTGCCCATCTCGATCCGGTAGGGCACGAAGACCCGGCCCGAGCCGAGCGGCGCCAGCCAGGCTTCCATCTGGCGGTTCTCGGCCATGTATTGCACCGACTGGGTGGAGGGACGATGGCCGGCGACCGGGATCCAGCGGGCCGAGCACACCACCACCTTGCCGTCATAGCCCTTGCCGGAGACCTCGCGGACCTCCTTGTAGCCGAGCTGGATGTCGAAGCGGGTCCAGCCGTCGAACACCGGGATGCGGCGGTCGCAGACCGAGGCGTCGGGCTGGCCCTTGGTCGCCTTCACCGGCATCAGGATGGCGCTGAGCGGGTCGACCACGTCGCGAATGTGCTGCTTGGTGACCTCGATCCGCTCCGGATTGGGCTTGAATTTCGGCGTCACCTGCATCGAGCGCACCGCGCCCGAGCCCTGCGCCAGATCGACGAAGAAATCGCGGTCGGCGGCACGCGAGGCCATCTTGTAGCTGGACGGCACCACCTTCTTGCCGGACACCCAGCCGGAGGCCTCGGCCCCGCCCTTGCCGGCGGAGAACAGCGTGCCGATGCCCGCCGGCTCCATGCCGACCTTGGCCGAATAGGCATTGGCCTGCAGCACCAGCGACAGCGAGCCGCGGGCGATCTTGAAGCCGGAAACGGAGATGTCGTAGACGCCGCCGAGCCGCGCGGTTTCCGCCAGCGCCGGGGAGGCGGCGAACGGGGCGGCGAACAGGGCGGCGGCGGCCAGTCCTGCGGGGAGCAGGCGACGGGACCTTGCAAGGGAAACAGAGAGCCTGGACATCGGAACCTCATGACACCGCGCGGCCACGGCCGGCCTGACACACCTCGACCCTGCCGAACCTGCCCCTTGCCCCGTCGAGACACAGGCCGGACCTGGCCGGAACAACGAAGATCAGCCCCGCACGGACCGGACGGCCTGCCCGGACAACCGGACCTTGCCATGCGGGACGGCGCGCCGCTCCTGCCTGCATTCTCGCCAGACAGGGTAACCGCATGGTTAACGCAGTGCAAATGACACGGCCGGCATCGCTCGCCGTTTCGCGCCCGCGTTGCCGCGCTGCCACGGCGGGGCGAGCATGGGACCGCCGCGCCCGGCGGCTTTCGCGCTTTCCCGTGCAAGATGCCTTGACGGCGCGGCGCGCGCCCCGTATAGCACAGGCCGACTTTTCAACCATTGCCGGTCAATGGGCGCCGGGCCGTGCGGTCCGCGAACGCCCCGGCAATCTCCGAAAGGGGCATCCGCCCCGTCTTGAAACGATCGGGGCTCGCCCCGAGACCCTTGAAACGCTCGGGCCTGTCCCGAAAACAAAGAAAAAGGTGTCCCATGGCACGCCGTTGCGAACTCACCGGCAAGGACGTGATGACCGGTAACAACGTCAGCCACGCCAACAACAAGACGCGCCGCCGGTTCCTGCCGAACCTGTGCAACGTGTCGCTGATCTCCGACGCGCTCGGCGAGACCTACAAGCTGCGCATCTCCGCCCATGCCCTGCGCTCGGTCGAGCATCGCGGCGGCCTCGACGCCTTCCTGCTGAAGGCCGCCGAGAGTGACCTGTCGCCGAAGGCCCGCATCCTGCGCACCGAGATCAAGCGCCGCCTCGCCGCTTCGGCCGCCGCCGCGGCCTGATCCGCACGCCGGATCCGCACGTCTGGCAGGCTCGCCTGCCGGGCCTGATGCGATCACCGACGACCAAGCTTGCAAGAGGCGCCATCGCGCCTCTTTTCGCGTTCCGGCATCGGCGCGGCCGGTTCCGAACGCCACCAGACCGGGACCTTTTCGCCATGACGCAAGCCCCCTCCCGCTTCACGCCGGCCTCCTTCACCGCCGCCCAGGCTGTGCAGGCGGTCATCGCCATGGCGGCGGTCATCGTCGCCTCCAACATTCTCGTGCAATATCCGGTCGCCGCGACCCTCGGCGGGCTCGACCTTGCCGACCTGCTGACCTGGGGCGCCTTCACCTATCCGGCCGCCTTCCTGGTCACCGACCTCACCAACCGCCGCTTCGGCCCGGTAGCTGCACGCAAGGTCGTGCTGGTCGGCTTCGCGCTGGCCGTGCTGCTGTCGGTGTGGCTGGCGACCCCGCGCATCGCGGTCGCCTCCGGTTCCGCCTTCCTGCTGGCGCATCTGCTCGACATTGCCGTCTTCGACCGGCTGCGCCGCTTCGCCTGGTGGCTGGCCCCGGCCGTCTCTTCGGCGCTGGCCTCGGTGCTCGACACGGTGCTGTTCTTCGGCCTCGCCTTCTCGCTCGCGGCCACCCCGCTGCTCGGTCATGGCGACGAGTTCGCCACCGCCGCCGCCCCGTTCCTCGGCGTCTTTTCCCTGGAGCTGCCGCGCTGGCTGTCCTGGGCCGCCGGCGACCTGACGGTGAAGCTGCTGGTCGCCGCCGCCCTGCTCGTGCCCTACCGGCTGCTGCTCGCCGTGCTGGTCCCGGCCGCCGCCAGCGAGCGCGCCAACCGCGCCTGATCCGGCCGCAGCCTTCGAGACACAAAAGCGCGCCCTCCGGCGCGCTTTTTCGTCTCCGGAGAGGAGCGGCAAGCGCTCTGGAAATGAATGGCCCCCGGCTCTCCGGCTTTGCCTGCGGCCGGGGTGACGGCGGAGGGTGGGGCAAGGCCGCGCCTCTCTCTCAGGATGTCATCCCGGTCAAGCGCAGCGCAGAACCGGGAACCATTGGCACCCTCGGCAGGCGCGCGATGGTGCGTGCGCTGCCCCCTCGCTCCTGCCTCTCCCCGCGTCATTCCGGCCAAGCGAAGCGCGAGCCGGAACCGGCGAGCCACAAGCGGTCGTGGGGACGTCGGGGCGCGCATCCGATGGGCTTCTGCCCCCCGAGCGCTCATCCGCTTGCGCAGATCCTCAACGCGCCTCCTACAGCGCCGGCGCCGGCAACCCGCGGCGGGCGCAGGCCGCCTGCACCGTGTTGGCGAGCAGGCAGGCGATGGTCATCGGCCCGACGCCGCCCGGCACCGGCGTGATCGCCCCGGCGACCTTCACCGCCTCGTCGAAGGCGACGTCGCCGACCAGCCGCGTCTTGCCCTCGCCGCGTTCGGGCGCCGGCACCCGGTTGATGCCGACATCGATCACCGTCGCCCCCGGCTTCACCCAGTCGCCGCGCACCATCTGCGGCCGGCCGACGGCCGCCACCAGGATGTCGGCGCGCCGGCACAGCCCGGCGATGTCGCGGCTGCGCGAATGCGCCATGGTCACCGTGCAATTGGCGTTCTGCAGCAGCAGCGCGACCGGCTTGCCGACCAGGATCGAGCGGCCGAGCACCACCGCATCGAGGCCGGAGAGATCCCCGCCATGCGCCTCGCTCGCCAGCATCACGCAGCCCTTCGGCGTGCAGGGCACCAGGCCCGGCCGGCCGAGCACGATCCGCCCGGCATTGGTCGGATGCAGCCCGTCGACATCCTTGGCCGGGTCGATCGCCAGCACCACCTTGTCCGTATCGATCTGCGCCGGCAGCGGCATCTGCACCAATATGCCGTCGATCTCCGGGTCGGCATTGAGCCGCGCCACCAGGGCGAGCAGCTCCGCCTCCGGCGTCTCCGCCGGCAACCGGTGCTCGATCGAGCGCATGCCGCACTCCTCGGTCTGGCGCACCTTGTTGGCGACATAGACCTGGCTCGCCGGGTCCTCGCCGACCAGCACCACCGCAAGGCCGGGCCTCACGCCGGGGCCGGCCTTCAGCGCGGACACCGCCTCGCGCACGTCGGCCCGCAGGCGCGCCGCCCGCGCCTTGCCGTCGATCAGCTTTGCAGTCATGGAACCTCCGGGGACACCGTCAAAGTTGGGCAGAGTTGGGCAAAGTCGGGTTACTTTAGCCGCCCGCCGCCGGCGATGTCGGCAAGGCGAGCGGCAATCGCTTGCGCATCCGCGTCATCGCGGGCGGCAAGCACGAATGTCTTGAGCCGGGCCGTCGCGCCCGCGGTCAGCCGCACATCGCCCTTGGCAAGGCCGAGTTCGCTAGCCAGCACGCTGGCGACGGCCGCATTGGCCGCGCCCTTGTCGGCGACGGCGCGCACCCGCACGCAGAGCACGGCGCGTCCGTCGGACAGCCGCGTCAGCCCGTCGATGCCGTCGCGCGCGGCGCGCGGCGTTGCCCGCACCGCAAGGCGCACCCCGTCCTTCGTCACGCTCCAGGCCGTCCCGGCGTCGCCGGTCATCGCGGCTGGCCCGGCCGGCCTCAGAACACGTTGGGATAGACGTAATAGGCCAGCAGCCGCTGCAGCAGGAAGATGCCGAGCAGCAGCACGATCGGCGACAGGTCGAGCCCGCCCATCGACGGCACATAGCGGCGGATCGGCCGCAGCAGGGGTTCGGTCAGGTTGTAGAGCACCTGTCCGATCATCGCGACGAACTGATTGCGCGAGTTGATGACGTTGAAGGCATAGAGCCAGGAGAAGATCGCGCTGGCGATGATCACCCATGTGTAGAGATTGAGGATGAGGAAGATGACATCAAGGATGGCGCGCATCGGGAACGGGTCTCCGGCTGGAGCGAAAGGGCTGTTTCCCCTCATGTAGCCGCCACGCGCGCCGGCCGCAAGGCTCCAGGCCCACGCGTCCGGGCGCCGCGCAGGGGAGATCGCCAGGCTTTCGTCCTCCGCTTTGCCGGCCTCCCGCCAACCGCCCCCACTCGCGCCAACCTCCCGCCAACCTCGGGCCAGCCGCCTCGCCGGCGCGTCGAGAGCGCTCCCCGAGACGCTTCCCGAGACGCTTCCCGAGATGCTCCCCGAGATGCTCCCCGAGACAGTCCCCGAGGCTCTCTCGGAAACGCTCCCGTGCGCCTCGGGGGGCTGTCGGGGCAGGCCTCCAGCCCTCCTGGCAGTCTGTTGGCGGCCCTCCTGGCAGTCTGTTGGCGGCCGTCCCGGTAGTCTGTTGGCAGCCGTCCCGGTAGCCTGTTGGCGGCCGTCCCGGCCGGTGGGGGAAACGCTTGACAGGACCGCCCGCCCTCCCCTAAATGCCGCTCACGCTCGACGAGCGGGGCCGTAGCTCAGATGGGAGAGCGCTGCAATCGCACTGCAGAGGTCAGGGGTTCGATTCCCCTCGGCTCCACCACTTTTTCGCTCACGCAAAACTCGCTTCGCTCGCCTGCTCCGCGGGGGCGGGCCAAAGCCCGGGCCGCGGTCGCGGCCTTGTTCCGGTGCGCGGTTCCTCCGCCCACCTCCACCAATTTTCCCTTCCGTTGAAATCACGCGCCGGAAGCGCCGGCCAGGGCCCTTCGCGCTGACCTGCAAGGTCGCCGCGCGGGCATGATGACCTGTGCAGAAAACGGCAGGCAGGCAAGGCCGGGCGATCTGGTCACGCGCCTCGGCGGCAACGAATTCGTCCTGCTGCTCCCCGAGACCACCCTTTCCGAGGCCCTCGCACAGGCGATTCGCTGCAAGGTGGCCGTGTCGCCGCTAACCGTGGGCGATCACTCCGGTTCGCGTCGGGCGACGCTCAGATCGCCCCTTTTCAGCATCAGATAGCGATACATGACCGAGGAGAAATTCTGATTGTCCGCCCCCGACGTCATGACGCCCGCAAGCAGGTCGAGATAGTCCTGCGCCCAGCGCGCGGCCCAGGTTGCGGTGTCCTCGTTCGGCAAGGCACCCGCCATGCGCCGCACGTCGACCCGCACATCCGTGCCCGACCGCAGGGCCTGCAGCCAGTAGATCGGCACCCCCAGCGCCTGGGCGACCTTCGGCACCGTGTCGAGCAGCGTGCAGTTCACGCCGAACAGGCTGCCGACCGCCTCGCTCCGGAAGCCGACCCTGGCGTTGGCCTCGGCGGGAAAGTCGGGGGTGGAGAAGACGCTCATCCCGCCTTTCAGGCATTTGACGATGCGTGCTGCCGCCAGCCGGTCTGTCATTTGAATGATCTCGTAGCTGCGGTTTATGTCCGAATGGCGGGTCTTCGAGCTCACCAGGAACGCGGTGTTCCGGAAGTGGTTTTCGAGGAAAATCAGGTTCCCGAGCCCAAGATGCGTTCCAACGATCAGCGTGGGAACACGCGACCGCATGCGCTCTTCCAGCTCGGCGAAGGCCTCGCTCCGCTCGAATGCGAGTTTGGCCTCGGAGCGCACATTGCGAGAGGCGATGACCCGTTGGAGATAGGTCGCGTGCTGCGCGCGTGCCAGCCACGCTTGCCCGACGCCACCGCCCTCACCCTGAAGCTGCCATGCAATCAGCCCGGCGACCGAGGGCAGGCCCGGTTCGGCCTGCCCCTCTTCCGCGGCCACGAACAGGTCGCGCAGGTCCTCGCCGCTCACCGGTCGGTAACGGGGATAGGACGGGATGGTCAGTTCGCCCAGGTCATCGTGATGGCCCAGGAAATGCCTCGAAAGCCTGATGGCGTTGGAAGCGCTCGGCGTCTGCCCGTCCGCCTGGCTGGCGATCAACGCGGGGAGCACCTCCGGACGGCCCATCATCCGCAAGTCGCATAGCATCCAGGATTCGAGGGTCAGCGCGCCGGAGCAGACCCGCTCGACGAGAAACGCCGCCCCGCCTTCGGCATCGCCGAATGCGAGGAACAGGGCATAACGCAGCTTCAATGCCGGCGCATGAGCAGGGTGATGCGCCAGCACGGTCTCGATCGTCGCCAGCGCGCTGTCGAACCGTTCCGTCTCGAACTCTGCCCGCGCCTTCAGCGCCAGCAGCAGCACATCGCCGAGCGACTGGACGCAGGCGCGCCTGGTGCGCTCCACCATCTCCGCCCATGCGCTCGTGCCCATGGCGACCTGCGCCCGCAGCGCATCGATCGTGAACTCGGGAAACCGGCTCTCGGCCCCGGCCAGCAGGTGCTCGAGCCTTGCCATCACAGCGCGCGAGGGCGCCGTCCCGAAGCCCCACCGCCCCGCGGCCGACACCAGCCGCGTCACATGGTCGAGGATCGAGGGGGCGTGCCTTGCATCCTCGATCAGGAGGTCCGTGAACCTCTCGATCTCCCCCAGCATCAGCAGCAGATGGGCCAGCGCCCGCCTGACCGCGGTGTGGTCTCTCAAGGCGTCCGAAAGCCCGGCGGCAAAGGCTTCCGCTTCCTCGATACGCTCGGCGGTGACAAGCCCGTTCAGGACCAGCGCTGCGGCTTCCGGGGAGCCGGTGTCCTGGTGCCAATAGGCGAGCATCCGCGCATGGGCCTCGTCAGCCCGGCCCTCGTTTCGCAACAGGCGGATCTCCAGCCGCTGCAGCGCCGGAGTGAGTGCCTCCCCTTGCGCGATCTGCGCGTCGAAGCGGCCCCGCGCGCGGTCGAAGCGGCGCAGGTCGAGGTCCAGCCCGATCCACAGGTCGGCGTGTCGGTGGCGCGAAGCGGACAGCACCGCCTCCACGCCGCTCATGTCGCCCGCCTGCGTCAGCGTCACCGCCTTTTGCCGCACGAAGCCCTCGTCGTCCGGCCAGCGGTCCAGCGTCGCCTCGCACAGCCGCAAGGCCGCCGTATGGTCGAGGGCGAACCGCTCCAGCCCGATCGCCTGCATCACGGCCTCGCGGCTGTCGGGCGCCTCCTTCAGCGCCGCCCGCACGGCCGCGAGCGCGGCCCGTATCTCGCCGGCATCAGCGAGACAGCGCGACGCCTCCACCTGCAAGCTCGCCCGCGCCTGCGGCTGGAGAGCCTCCCACTGTCCCAGCACCCGCTCGATGATGTCCCGCGCGCCCGACGGGTCGCCGGCACGGCGCAGCGCCACCGCATGGCGCAACTGCGCCTGCCACTCGTCCGGATGCCGCCGCGAAAGCACGGCCCCGGCGGCGGCGGCCGCGGCGAAGTCCTTCATCCGCGTCAGGAGTTCGACCCTCAAATAGAGCGCCGGCTTGTGCATCGGCTCGGCCGCCAGGACCTCCTCGGTCAGCGCCAGGCTCTCGGCGTGCTCGCCGTTCCAGTGCAGCGACACCGCCAGTTCGTACTTGATCAAAAGGCTGGCGGGATGCCGCCGCATCCCCTCGCGCAAGAGGCGGATGCTCTCGTCGACGCGCCGGCCCTGCCGCAGCACATTCCCCTGCCTTGCGACCGCCGCCGGGTCGTCGGGCTCGCACCTTGCGGCGTCTGGCGTGTCTGACATTGAGCGACTTCTTGCCTTGGCTGCAGCGGCTCAGGCCGCTGCCGACTTCTCGATCAAGGTGGTCTCGATCACCACCGCGGACAGTCCCGAGGTCATGAACACCGCCAGCGCATCCTCGGGCGAATGGACGATCGGCTTGCCCATGATGTTGAAGCTGGTGTTGAGGACGATCGGAACGCCGGTCCGCTCGCCGAAGCATCGCACCACCCCATGCATCCACGGCGCATTGTCCGGCGAGACGGTCTGCAGCCGCCCGGTGCCGTCGGCATGGACGACCGCCGGCACCTGCCGGGCCCTCGCCTCGCGCCAGCGCAGCGTCATCGACATATAGGGCGAAGGCTGGGCACGCTCGAACCAGTCCGCGACATCCTCCTCGCAGACCACCGGCGCGAAGGGGCGATAGGGCTCGCGCCCCTTTACCAGCCGGTTGATCCGGTCCTTCATGTCGGCCGGACGCGGATCGGCCAGGATCGAGCGGTTGCCGAGCGCACGCGGACCGAACTCCGCCCGCCCGCGCATCACGCCGACGATCTTTCCCTCGGCCAGCAGCTCGGCGACCCGGTCCTCGCTGCCCGCCGAAGCATCGCTCACCCGCGCGATGCCGCCGAGAGCGTCCAGCCGCGACAGCGCGGCCGTGGCGGCGACCGACCCCAGATACGGCGTCGCCGCAAGCACAGGCACGCAGGGTGTCTTCGTCGTTTCCATCCAGCTCAGCAGCGCCGCGCCGACCGCATTGCCGTCGTCGGCGGGCGCGGGCGGCACGAACAGCCGGTCATAGCCCATGCGCCCGGCGATCGTGCCATTATAGGAGGAGTTGAGCGCGCAGCCGCCGCCAAGGATCAGGTTTCCGTCCGACCCGTCCGCGCTTTCGCACAGGATCCGGTCGGCGAGGATCGCATAGGCGGCCTGCCCGCTCGCCGCAAGGTCCGCCGCGCTCATCAAGGGCTCGCCCGCCGCGCGGGCGAAGGTCCTGATCCTGGCAGCAAGGGGCAGCAGCGCCTCCCGCTCGACGAAGCGCAGGCGGCCCCGGTCCACCTCCAGCAGCGACGTCAGCGCATCGCGGATCTCCGGCCGGACCGTCCCATAGGCGGCAAGCCCCATCACCTTCCACTCTTCGCCGAGCCGCCAGTCGAAGCCGCAGAGCTGCGTCAGCCAGGCATAGAGCGTTCCAAGGCTGCCGGGCCCCCACGAGCGCCAGCGGCGCTTGAGCACCCGCTCGCGCAGGTCGAACATCGACACGGCGCCGGCCTCGCCCTCCCCGTCGATGACGAGGCAGGAGGCGGTGTCGACGGGGGCGAAGGCGCAGGCCGTCACCGCATGGCACAGGTGATGGTCGTAGCGGCGGACCTCCGGCATCTGCTGCGCGAGGCCCAGCCGCAGCAGCGAGGCGCCCGCGTGCGTGTTGATCCCGGCCTGCAGCTCCCGCAGCCACAGGGCATCGGTCACGGGCAGCAGGTCGCCCATCAGCTCGACCGGCAGCTCCGCCTTGGCCTTCTTCCACGAGGTCGCGACCGCCAGCGTGTCGGAGCCGAAGTCGAAGCCGATCTGGCTCAAGGCGGAGGCAAGATGCGGCACATGGTCGGGGGCAATGCCCCAGGCCCGCTTGTCCTGCAGGAAGCGCTCGCTCGCCTCGGCGAAGACGAGCTCCCCGCCGGCAGTAACGATCGCCAGCGCCGGGTCGTGCCCGGAGGTGGAAAGCCCGAGGTGAAACAGCGCCATCAGGCTGCCATGCGGTCCGCTATCGACCGTGCGAAGTCGCCGAGCGTGTCGTACTGGAAGATCTCGGCGGGATCGACCTCCACGTCGAAACGATCCTCGACCTCGCCGCACACCAGAACGGCATCGATCGATTGCAGGCCGAGATCCGACAGGGACATGTCCATCCGGATCTGGTCGGCCGAGGTCTTGGTCCGCTGGGCAACCTGTTCGCGAAGGAAGGAAAACAGGCGCGATTCGCTGGTGTCAGTCATGATTGGGCTCTGTTCTGCTGAAGATGCATGGAAGCGTGCTGAGGGCGACGGTTTCCGACATGGGGTGATAGCGGTGCGCCTGGACGTCGAGCGCAAGGTTCGGGAAGCGGCGGAAAATTGCGGGAATCGCCTGCTTGAGGACCATCATGGAGAGCGTTGCGCCGACACAGCGGTGCAGACCCTTGCCGAAGGAAACATGTCCCTTGCCGGCGGGAGCCTGCCGGTTCAACACATGCACGTTCAGCCGCGCCGTGTCGCCGGCCTTCATCGCCAGATCCCCGAGGGACAGGTCGGTGCGGGCGACGCGGTAGATGAATTTCGGGCCGCTGCAACGCGCGACCAGCTCGTCGATATGCGCCTCGACCCACGCCTGCCCGCTCGCCGCACTGCGCTCCTCGGCGGGCTGCGACAGGATCGACAGCAGGGCATTCGACAGCGTGTGCGACAGGTTGAAGCTGGCCCCATACAGCACCAGCACCACCGCCTTGAGATCCGCCTCGTCGAAGCCCGCCGGCGCATCGGCAACCAGATGCTCCAGCAGCGACGGCGGCCCGTCGGATGCGGCAGGCACCTGCATCAGGGACAGCGCCTCGGTGAAGACCGCCTGCACGCGCCGCAGCTTGCGCATCGAAAGCCAGGGCTCCAGCACGTCCTGCAGATGCGGCGCGATGGCATCGAACCGTTGCGGATCTTGGCAGGAGATCCCGAGAATGCGCGTCATGATGCTCCTGCGGAGCGGATCGGCATAGTCCGACACCAGGTCCGGCCGCGTCGTCGCCGAAAGCGCCTGCAGCGCCGCGTCCAGGGCCGCATCGACGACGCCGCGCCAGGGCGCGAGCTGCGCCGCGCCCAGGAAGCGCATCAGGACCTGCTTGAGCGCCTCGTGCCGCGCACCGTCCATGAAGAACAGGGCGTTTCGCGCGATCCGTGTCGCCTCGCCCATGTCCTCGCCGCTCGCCTGCGACAGCAGCGTCAGATGGCTTTCCATCGGCGGCGGCGCGAAGGCGTCGTTGTCCCGCAGGATCCGGTGGGCGCTGCCCATGTCGCGGATGTCGCAAAGGCGCGCGCTCATCCGCCGCGAGGTCTTGCCGATGGAGCACGGCAGCGCCGTGGGGGCCTGCATCATCGGCGTCACCACGAAGCGGCATTCGTCGGTCTTGAGGGTGATGTCGGGAAAGGTCCGCGCCAGGATCGGGATCGCCGTCTCGATCAGCATTTCGCTGAGGAACACCCCGGGGCATCTGTGCGCGCCGCTGCCGAAGCTCATATGGCTCTGGCGCGTTCCCCTGTCCGCGCGCAGGCTGTCCGCGCGCAGGCAGGCATTTGCCGCCACGATGTCGACGACAGCGGACTGCCCCTGGTGATACGGGCAACCGGCGACGTCCCTCGCCTCGGTCGCCACCCGGACCAGGGTGCGGGTGGACTGGTAGAGGCCGAGCAGCTTCTGGGTCTCCTGCGCTCCCCAGCCGGGCCCTCCCGCATCGGCCCAAAGCTGCGCCGGGCCGCTGAGCAATCCGTAGAGCGCGAAAGCCAGCGATTGCGTTGCCGAGTTGGAGCCGACCAGCAGGCCGATGACGAAATAGTCCGGCTCCAGCCCGTCCGGCAGGTCGCCCTTGCGGCGGCGCAGATAGGCCAGCAGGCTTTCGGGCGCGGAACCCTCGCCCTCCCCGGTCTGCGCGCAGGTCGAGACCAGCAGGCTCGCGGCACGGGTCAAGGCCTTGAGCGTCGGCAGCGACAGATAGGGTTCCGTCAGCCGCTGCGCGGTTTCGGCGGCTTGAAAATGCTCCCGCGTCGGCGGCATGTCGAGGCCGAGGATCCGCGGCATGACTTTGAGAAACAGGGGGATCGTCGCATCCCGGACGAGGTCCGGGTCGCGCGCGGTTTTGAGCTCCTCGCAGACGCTGTGGCACGCCTCTTTCATCAAGGGCCGCCACGGCGCCAGGCCCGACTGGCTGAAGAACGGGGCGATGACCCGGCGCACCTTGAGATGGGCCTCGCCGCTCATCGCCACCAGCGTGTTGGCCGACAACCGGCGCAACGCATCGAGGTCGACGCCGCCGCGCTCGGCGATCTCGTCGAGATAGCGGTCGATGCGCGGCAGTTCCAGGTCGCGCAGCACGGCGACGGCCATCGCCGGCGTCTTCACGAAACTGTCGGGATCGGACCAGACATGCCGTGTCATGATACGGCCTCCGCAACCTGCGCCGTGTCGAGGCAGATAGCCGCGCCATGCAGGGAGGCCAGATCGTGCGCCACCTGCTGGCGCCGGATCTTGCCGCTGCTGGTGCGCGGCAGCGTGCCGCGGGGAAGCAGGGCGATGCGATCCAGCCGGACGCCGCAGCTCGCCGCCACCGCCTTGCGGATGCGCGCGGCGAGCGATGCAGGCTCGTCCATCGGCGCGGCGCCGGCCCGCAATTCGATCAGCAGTTCGGCATGGCCGGGCTTGGAGCCGGCCCCGGCGAAGGCCGCCGCCCCGGACGGGCTGAGGTCGCCGTGTTCGCGCGCGGCAAGCCATTCGACTTCCGCCGAGGCGACATTGCGGCCGTTGACGATGATGACGTCCTTGGCGCGCCCGGTGATGTGGAGATAGGCGCCGGAAATGCCGCCAAGGTCACCCGTCCTCAGCCACCTTGTGCCGTCGGGGTCCGTGGCGAAATCCTCGGTCTCCCCGGCATCGCGGCCAAGATACCGCTCGCAGACCGAGGGTCCTGTCAGCCAGATCTCGCCGGTCGTGCCGTCGGGCAGCGCCTGGCCCGTCTGCGGATCGGCGATCCGGATATGCCCGCGCGTCTCGCCGGACAGAAGGCAGCCCTCGAAGCCCGCCCAGGGCTCGGGAACCGTGTCCCGGCCGCGCACGGGGCCCGCCTCGCCGGCCGCGAACAGGGTGCATTCCGCCATCCCGTAGCAGGCGAACACCGCCTCGCGGGCAAGGCCGTTCCCCGCAAAGCGCTGGTGAAACCTTGCCGGCAAGCCGCTCGGCACCGGCTCGGCCCCGCAGAACGCCCTCTCCCATGAGCTGAGGTCGAGCCCGTGTGCCTCTTCCTCGGAGATCCGGTTGAGGCATTCGAGAAAGGCGAAGGTCGGGCCGCCGCTGATCGTGCCGCGCCACTCTGAGATCGCCTCCAGCCAGGCGGCCGGGCGGCGGATCATGTCGAACGGGCTCATCTGCACCGAATGCGCGCCCGACAGCAGCGGATAGAGGATGCAGCCCATCAGCCCCATGTCGTGATAGTGCGGCAGCCAGTTGACCATGACGCTGTCGGCATTCATCCCCCAGAGCGAGCGGATCAGCCCGCAATTGTGGCGGATCTGGTCGGCCGTCACCGGCACCGCCTTGGGAAAGCGCGTCGAGCCGGAGGTGTGCTGGATCACCGGGAAGACGCAAGGCTCCCCGGCAGCAAAAACCTCCCGGACCGGGACGGGATCGTCGACGGCCAGCACCGGACAGGCCGGCGCCCCGCTCCGTTCTGCTGATCCGCCGGCCAGTTGCTGTTCCACCATGGCGCGGTTGTTGGTGGTGCACAGCACCGCCCGCGCGCCGCAGGTCCGCGCCATGCGCGCCAGCCGGCCCGGCGGGTCGGCAGCGCGCGGCGGGGCGACCGGCACCAGGGTGCCGCCGCCGAGCAGCGTCGCCACCAGCGCGACCAGAAACTCCTCGCCGGCCGGCAGCGCCACCATCAGCACATGCGGCCCTTCGCCGAGGCAGCGATCCCAGAGCGCCTGCATCTCCACCGCGCGCGCCGCCAGCTCCGCCCCGCTCAGCGTGCGGTGCCGGCCGCGCCGTCCCAGCACGGTGACCAGCGGCGCGTCGTGGCGCTGCTCGAGCACCGCCGCGATCTCGCGTTGAAGGCCTGTTTCGCTCACGCGCCTGTCCATCGGATTGCTTGATCTGGTCGTGGGGGTCAGGCCGGCTGCGCGAGCGGCGCTTCGCGGTCCAGCCGGATCCGCCGGCTGTCCTGCTGCGACAGCCGACCAAGCGAGGTGAAGGAATTGAGGAAGATGGCAAGCGCGGACGACAGGTCGCGCGCAATCTCGGGGCGCTGGTGCGACAGGTCGTTGACGGCGTCGATGACGCGGCGCGCCCGCGGGTCCCTGGCCGCCTGCCGCAGCAGCCGCAGCACGCCGGAGGCGCCCTTGCCGGGCGTCACGATGTGATCGCTCGCGCGCAGATGCTCCGGCGGCGGGGCAAGGATCGCGGAAAGGTGCTCGAAGCGCTTGATCGCGTTGTCCGGCTCGTGCAGCGCCTCGACCAGCCAGATGGCGCCCTCGGCCAGTTGGCGGCGGGTCATCTGCCGCGGCTCGATATTGGTCCACAGGTCGCCGCCTGGAAAATTGGTGTTGTCGCGGAAGAGCCGGCCTTCGGCCGCCATCTTCTCGTAGAGCGGGGTGGCGATCGGGGCGACCAGCACCGACACCCGCAGGTTGACGACCGGCAGGGCCATGCCGAATTCGAACTGGCGCTCGAAGCACCCCAGGTCGTCGTGGTCGAAGCCGACCATCATGCCGCCGGTCACCGTCAGCCCGCCGGCGACGATGCGGCTGATCTCGGCGACGAGGTCCCGGCGCAGGTTCTGGCGCTTCTTGACCTCCTTCAGCGCCTCCTCGTTGCTGGTCTCGATGCCGACGAAGATGTCGCGCAGCCCGGCCCTGTTGCACAGCTCGATCAGTTCCGCATCGCGCGACAGGTCGATCGAGGCCTGGGTGGCGAACTGGACCGGCTGGCGGCCGTCGCGCCCGTTCCAGCCGGCAAGCCCTTCCAGCAGGACGCGGGATTTTTTGCGGTGGACGGTGAAATTGTCGTCCGACAGGTTGATGCTGCGATAGCCGAGATCATAGAGCACCTGCGCTTCGGCCAGCACGTTCTCGATCGGCTTGTGCCGCTGCACCCGGCCGAGATACTGGATCACGTCGCAGAAGCTGCATTCGAACGGGCAGCCGCGGCTGGTCTGGATCACGCCGCTGATCGCCCGGTCGTTGCGGTAGAGATCCCAGCGCGGCACCGGCGAGCGTCCGAGATCGGCCTGGCCGCACAGGTAACGCGGCTTCAGGGCGCCGGCGAGAAGGTCGCGGCTCACCTCGCTTGCTACGGTCTCGAACTCGCCGATGATCAGGCTGTCCGCCTCGCCGTCGAACTCGCCGGGGGCCAGCGACACATGCGGACCGCCCATGATCACGCGCCGCCCCATGGCGCGGAACCGGCGGGCGATCTCGATGCCGCGGGCGGCCTGGGAGACGTTCATGCTGATGGCGACGACGCCGGACGGGTCGTCGAAATCGACCTCCTCGATCATCTCGTCGCACAGCCGGATGTTGAAATCGCCGTCCAGCAGCGCCGCGACGGTGGTGAT
The DNA here is from genome assembly GCF_900185725.1 of Stappia sp. TSB10P1A. Classification (GTDB taxonomy): domain Bacteria; phylum Pseudomonadota; class Alphaproteobacteria; order Rhizobiales; family Stappiaceae; genus Stappia. Next base: position 17,843 of record NZ_FYAU01000024.1, read on the forward strand.
CCCCGCCGAGGCCAGCAGGGCATAGCGCTCGTCGATGTTCAGCACCTTGTCGGCCACGAGCGCCTCACTGCCGAAATCCGGCAATGGAGCGATGAGATATACGTCCATCGGCGTCCTGATTCTCGCCGCCCCCCAGGTGGCACCGCACATCATATATGACACGCTCGGGATTCGTCAGGGGGCGGGGCATGTTTTTCGCAGCCCGCCCCTTCAGCGCACCGCCCTATCCCTTTGGTCTTTCGGCAGTTCCCGCCCCCACGCGGCCGGCGGCAGGATGGCGCCGGCGATCGGCGCCGCGCAGCCGGCGAGCCGCCACGGGCGCATCGATATAACCCGACCGGGAAAATTCCGGCTGGTTGCACCGACACCCCCTCGTATATGAAGACGGGAAACTGGCAGGCAACGGAAGCGGGGGAGGCCCAATGGGCGCGGACGGCGGACACCCAAGTGAGCCGTGCATCTGGCTCGTTCAGGGGCATGATCTCAGCGAAAATGTTCGGGCTTGGTTGCCCGCCGAAAGTTTCGAAAACGATGGCAGAGTGCCCGAACCGATCCTGATATCCATCAGGCAAACAAAAGTCGGATGGTTCCTGCCGCAGGACCGCTTCCCAACCGAAAACTATCCGCGTCCCAAGCACTATCCACCGGCGCACGAACAGCCGGCACCGCAGATCTTCTCCAATGGTTTCATTTTCCTGGCGGGCGAAAGCGCCGAGGTGGTGCGAAGCTTCGACATGGGCGAAGGCGCGCTCTATCCCGTGCGCCTGTGGCATCCGGACGGCAAGACCTTGATGCCGGGCGCGTTCTTCTATCTGAGCCAGGGCAACAGAAAGGACGCCTTTCTGCAGGAGCGATCCGACAAGGAGGGCATCGATGCGATGTCGCAAGGGAGATGGCGCATTGATATCGTTCATTCACGGCCGCCACTGCTGTTCTTCTCGGAAAGCGCGCTCCACGGGCCGGACATCTGGTGGGACAAGTCGATTTACAAGCACTTCTTCATAAGCGACCGGTTGAAGCGCGCCCTCGATCAGCAACGCCTGTCGAGGGACTGGCACCTCGTCCGATGCCCGGTCGTCTTCGACTGAGTTTGGCCGGCGCAGTTCCCTCAGCCGCCCCCCCAAAAAAACGCGCGCGAACCATACAGCCCGCGCGCGCCAGTCGCCATCCCCGCCGGAAGGGCCGGCGGAAGCTGCTTACATCTTGCAGTCCTGGGCCAGGCTGTCCTTGTAGTCCTCCACCACCTTGCGCACGAAGGACGTGGCGTATTTGCCGTCGTCCCGCTTCACCACCGTCAGCATGTGGAAGTCCTGGATCGGATAGTGGTTGGTGTTGAAGGAGAACTTGCCGCGCACCGAGGAAAACTCGGCCGCCTCCAGCGCCGCGCGCATCGCCGCCTTGTCGTCCGTCTTGCCGCCGGTCTTCTCCAGCGCGCTGGCGATCAGCAGCGCCGCGTCATAGGACTGGGCAGCGTAGGAGCCCGGCACATAGCCGTATTTCTCCTCGAAGGCGGCGACGAAGGCCGTGTTGGTCTCGTTGTCGAGATCCGGCGCCCAGGATCCGGCCGACAGGAAGCCGACCGCGGCGTCCTGCTGGCCCGGCAGCGTGGACTCGTCCGTGGTGAAGACCGAGAGGAACTTCATCTTGTCGGAGAGGCCCGCCGCGTCGAACTGCTTGACCAGCCGCACGCCCATGCCGCCCGGCATGAAGGCGAACAGCGCATCGGCGCCCGAGGTGGAAATGCGGGCGATCTCGGCGGAGAAGTCCTGATGGCCGAGCGGAGTATAGACCTCGTCCGCCAGCGTGCCCGAGAAGGTCTGCTTGAAGCCTTCGACATTGTCCTTGCCGGCCTGGTAGTTCGGCACCATGGCGAAGACGTTCTGGAACCCCTCCTCGACGGCGATCATGCCGCTGACTTCGGCCGGCTGGTTGTTCTGGTAGGAGGTGACGAAGAAATACGGGTTGCAGTTGCGCCCGGCAAAGGTCGAGGGACCGGCATTCGGGCTGATCAGGAAGGTCTCAGCCTCCACCACCGGCTTGAAGATCGCCTGCAGCATGTTGGAGAACACGGTGCCGACGACGAAGTCGACCTTCTCGCGCTCCAGCAGCGAGCGTGCCTTCAGCAGCGCCACGTCCGGCTTCAGCTCGTCGTCCTCGACGATCAGGTTGACCGGCTGGCCGCCGAGCTGGCCGCCGTTCTGCTCCAGCGCCAGCCGGAAGCCGTCGACGATCTGCTGGCCGAGCGCGGCCGGCGGGCCCGACAGCGTCACCACCATGCCGATCTTGATGTCCTGCGCCCAGGCCGCCGAGCTCGTCAAGGCGCCCAGCGCGACGCCGGCGGCAAGTCCGGTCAGTTTGCGTGTCCACGTGCAAGTCATGATCATTCCCCTCTTCTCGCCCCGTGTCGGGGTCGATGTGCCTCTGGCGGCCTCAGGGCGCGCAGCGCCCTTGCCCGCCGACAGTCCTGCCGGTCTCCCGTCCACCGGTCTTGTTGTGCGCCGCGGCCCTCAGCCGGCCTTGCGCGCGGCAAAGCCCGCCATCCTGGCGTAACCCTCGACGATCGCCTTGCGGTCCTCGTAAGACAGCACATCGTCGATATGGTCGAAGCGGCGCGGGCTCAGCCGCTCCACCTCGTCGATCACCCGCTCCGGCCCGCCGCGCCGGTTGGTGCGCACCACCTCCGCCGTCTTCGGCAGCCGCTCTTCCTCGTAGCGGTACAGCGCCTCGCGCGGATGCTCGGCCGCCGCCATGTGGTCGGCCAGGCACCTGGCGTCGAGGATCGCCTGCGCCGCCCCGTTGGAGCCGACCGGATACATCGGGTGCGCCGCATCGCCGAGCAGCGTCACCCGGCCATGGGTCCAGCGCGGCAGCGGGTCGCGGTCCGCCATCGGATATTCGAAGACCGTGCCGCTGGCCCGCACCAGGGCCTCGACGTCGAAGCCGGGGACCGTGAAGCGCCTTGCATAGGGCAGCACCCGCGACAGCGGCGCCTGGCGCGACCAGCTTTCGGGCGGCGGCGGCGACACCGAGCCGTCGGCAACGCGCACATTGACCACCCAGTTCATCAACTGCCGGCCGTCGCTGGCCGGGGCGATCGGGTAGAGCACCAGCTTGGCCCCCAAGCCGCCGGCGATCGCCATGGTCTCGCCGTCTTCCCACACCGGCCATTCCGCCGCCCCGCGCCACATCACGACACCGGCCCAGCTCGGCGGCCCCTCGTTGGGGTAGAAGCGCTTGCGCCCGACGCTGTGGATGCCGTCGGCGCAGATCAGCACCTCGCCGCGCAGGGTGCGCGAGGCGAGGCCCTCCGCCGCATCGGTGAAATGCGCCGTGACGCCGGCCTCGTCCTGCACGAAGCCGGAGAGCCGCAGCCCGGTCAGCACCGCGCCCTCGCCCATCCGCTCGCACGCCGCGTCGTAGAGCACCTTCTGCAGCCGGCCGCGATGGATCGAGAATTGCGGGAACTTGTGGCCGGCATGCAGGCCGCGCAGCTCGCGCCACACTTCCTGCCCCTGCCGGGTCAGGTAGCGCAGCTCGCGGGTCCTCAGCCCCACCTCGTCCAGCCGGTCCAGCAGGTCCAGCCCGGCCAGCTCCTCGATCGAATGCGGCAGCGTGTTGATACCGACGCCGACCTCGCGCACCTGCGGCGCCTGTTCCACCACCTGCACCTTGATGCCGCGCTGATGCAGCATCAACGCGGTGGTCAGCCCGCCGATGCCGGCGCCCGCGATGAGGACGGTCATTGTCCCGCTCCGGCGTCTTCCGGCGGCAGGAAATCGATGGCATGGGCGGCGGAGACCGCGACGATCTCGGCCGGATCTGCGCCCTCGCCCATCGTGTGCAGCGCCCAGAACAGATCGTAGAGCTGCAGCGTCGGCGTCACCCAGAACAGCGTCTTGATGGTGCTGTCCGACTTGTTGAAGATCCCGTGCGGGATACCGCGCGGCAGCTTGACCAGGTCGCCCGGCTCGCCGATCACCTCCTTGCCGTCCAGCAGGAAGGTGAAGCGCCCTTCCAGGATATAGAGGAACTCGTCCTGGTCCGGGTGGATATGCGGCGGCACGAAAGTGCCGGGCGGCAGCGTCGCGTGCCAGGAGAAGCATTCCTCGGTCATCTGCTTGGGCACATAGGTCTGGCCCAGGATGTTCCAGCGGATCTGGTCCAGGCTCTCGCGGGACTTGACGATACCGGGCTCCATCGCACTCGTTCTCCGTTCTGTCTGGCGCGCGCTTGCTGCTCCCGCCGGGGAGCCGACAAAGGCGTCGGTGATCGGCGATGCCGGGTCCTTGAGCCCCTCCAGCACCGTGAAATGATTGTGGTTGCCGTCGACATGGGCCCGCGCCGGCACGTCGAGCCCGCCCCAGATGTCGGCGAGCAGCTTCGCCTGGCGGATGAATTCGGGCCGCTCGCCGCCGCCGACCCAGCAGGTCAGGGGCGCCGCCAGCCCCGGCTCGGCGAGCACGGCGCTTTCGGCCCGCGCCTCGGCAAGGTCGAGATGCAGCGTGTCGTTCATCCCCGTGTGCAGCAGCGGCCGCAGGTCGTGCAGGCCGCTGATCGACAGCGTGTGCTCGATGCGGTTGCGCACCCCCGCCTCCAGCGGGCTGTCGGCGCAGATCATGCGGGTCACCAGATGGCCGCCGGCCGAATGGCCCGACAGGCGGATCGGCCCCTCCACCCGCGCCGCCGCATGGGCGATGGCGAGGGCGATCTGGCCGGTGATCTGCGAGATGCGCGCCTCGGGGGTCAAGGTGTAGCTCGGCAGGCACACGGCCCAGCCGCGCGCCCGCGCCCCTTCGGCAAAGTCGGTCCAGTAGGACTTGTCGAGCCGCATCCAGTAGCCGCCATGCACGAAGACGGCGAGGCCGCGCGGCGTCCCTTGCGGCCAGACGATGTCATAGACCTCGCGCGGATGCGCGCCATGGGCCTCGCGCGAATGCGCGCCATAGGCAATGTCGAGGTCGAGCCGGTGGCCGGCCGCCTGCAGGGCGGCGCGGTAGTCGGCCGCACGCCCCGACCAGAAGCCGGGCAGTTCGTGCGAGTTTGCCACATGGGCCATGTTGGCGAAGGCGTCGTCCCAGTCTCGGGCGGGGGGCAGCAGGGGCATCGGTCTCGGGTCTTGGATCTCGGGGGAAGACTGCGGCGGGCGCGGCGGCTCCGCCTGCGGCGGGCCGATCAGGCGTCCCGCCGACGGGCGGATAAGCCGGGCTTTCAGGCGGGCTTTCAGGCGGGCGATCAGGTGGCGCAGCACGCCGCCCGCTCTCTCGCCCGGCATGCCTGCGGCCGGGCCTGTGGTCAGGCGGCCTCCGGCGGCGGCAGGAAGTCCACCTCATGCAGGGCCGACAGGCGCACCAGCTCGGCCGGATCGGTGACCCCGTCCAGCACCATGAACAATTCGTAGAGCTTGCGCGTCGGCGACACGCCGAAGACGCAGCGCGCCGTTTTGCCCGAGCGGTTGAAGATGCCGTGGGCGACGCCCATCGGCATGCGCACCGTGTCGCCCGGCCCGGCCCGCACCACCTCCGCGCCGAACTCGACCTCCAGATTGCCCTCGATCAGGTAGATCCATTCGTCCTGGGTCGGGTGGATATGCGGCGGCACGAAGGTCCCGTCCGGGATCGTCGCGTGCCAGATGAAGGCGTCTTCGCTCTTCAGCTTGGGCACATAAGTGTGCCCGACCACGGTCCAGGAATGTCCGTTGAGACCGGTATCGGCCTTTGTCACGCCAGGTTGCATTGTCGAGGCTCCGTCTGGACAGGGTTTTTTTGCGTTTTGTTCAGCCGAGCCTGCACCGGAACCGCAAAAACCCTTATCCAGAAAACGAACCTCTCTTGCGGCAACTCTTTTAGACTTGAAATATCGCCGGGAACTTGCGTTGATCACCCGGTCGGGACCCTGATCCCCCGGGGGACACCATGACTGCCGAACGCATTTTTCCGGCGCGGGAGTATTTCGCGCGCCATCCGCTGCTGCGCACCAGCGACCTCGACGAGGCGCGCCACCGCGTCAGCCAGAAGCTTTGCGACCATCGGCTGGAGCTCGGCGACCGCCGCGCCAGCCTCAGCGTGCGCCACAACGCGGTGCAGGGGCGCAACCTGTCGCTCAACTATCTGTCCTATGGCACCGAGGTCACCGTCGAGCCGGGCCTGCTGGAGTCCTTCTACCTCCTGCACATCCCGCTGTCGGGCCGCACCCGCATCCAGCATCGCGGCGAGGACATGACGGCGACGCCGGCGGTGGCGGCGGCGGTCCTCAATCCCGACCGCCCCGCCCGGCTGCACTGGGGCGAGGACACCAGCAAGATCCTGGTGCAGATCAACCGGGCGCATCTGGAGGAGGTGGCGCGCGACCTTGTCGGGGCGCCGCTGCCCGGCCCGGTGCGGTTCGACATGACGGTCGACCTCGCCTCGCCGCAAGGTCGCCAGTTGCACCGCGTCGTCGCCGCCTGCCTCGAGGCGGCGGAGGGAGGCCACCTGTTCCAGCGCCCGCTCGGCGGCCGCGACCTGCGCGCCGAGCACGACCTCGCCCATGCGCTGTTGATGCTCCAGCGCAGCAACATCAGCCATATCATCGAGCGCGCCGACGGCCAGGCGCGCCCCCGCGCGATCCGCCTGGCGCTCGACTACATCCATGCCAATCTCGCCGAGCCGATCACGCTCGCCGACATCGCCCGCGCCGCCGGCATCAATGTCCGCACCCTGCAGAAGGGCTTCCAGCGGGTCTTCGGCCTGTCCCCCATGCAGGTGCTGCGCAATGCCCGCCTCGACACCGCCCATTACCAGCTCATCGCCCATCGCGACGCGCCCAGCGTCACCGAGGCAGCCTTCTCCTGCGGATTCTCCCATCTCGGGCGCTTCTCGCGCGACTACAAGCAGCGCTTCGGTCACTCGCCGAGCGCGCGGCGGAGCTTGTCCCCGGTCGGCGCCTGAGCGCCGGAACGCGCGTATCCCCATGCAGCGGGCGCGCGGTGAGCGCCGGAATTGAGACGGAAAAATCAAAATTCTGCGAGATTGAGACGGAATTTTGCAAAATTCCGCGCAAATTCGCGCAAAATCCCGCGATCGCTTGTCCCCGCCGGGTCCCCCTGCTGTTTCGCGGCGTTCCGCGGCTGCGCGCTCCTGCGCCCTCGTCCTGTCCCCGGCGCGCAATCAAATTGATTTTTGACGTCAGTTTGCTATCAAGCGCGGCGGGAAACGTGGTTTTCCCCGCCGCACCGGCAAGCATGGTCCCGTAGCTCAGCAGGATAGAGCATCAGATTCCTAATCTGAGGGTCACAGGTTCGAATCCTGTCGGGATCACCAGCTTTTGATCTTCTCCCCTCCCGATCGACCGTCCCGGACGCGTGGCCGGCCCCTGGCTGTCCCCGCAACAACCCGTACGGAATATTAAGCCTCACCGGGTAGGGTTTCCCGGTCGACCGCAGAGGAGTTCCCGGCGTTGCGCCTGTCGCCAGTGACATGGGCCGAAAGGATCTTGCCCGCCGCCCTGTTTTCGCGCGCGCAGCCGCTGCTTGCCCGTTGCGAGGAGATCCTGAAGGGCGAACCGGACGCCTCCCGCGCCCAGCGCATGGCGCTCACCGTGTTCGCGATCCGCGTTCTCGGCGCCGTTCTCGCCTATGCCATGCAGGTGATCCTGGCCCGGCTGATGGGGGGATACGAATACGGCATCTATGTCGTGGTCTGGACGCTGGTGGTGGTGCTCGGCGTCTTCGCCCCGCTCGGCTTCTCGTCCTCCGTGCTGCGGCTTATCCCCGAATACCGGGCACAGGGCCGGCACGGCCGGCTCAGCGCCCTGCTGGTCGGCAGCCGGCTCGCCGGCGGGCTCGCCGCCACCGGCATCGCCCTTGCCGGCATCCTTGCGGTGTGGCTGGCCGGCGACCTGATCGCCTCGCATTACGTGCTGCCGCTGGCGCTCGGCGCCGTCTGCCTGCCGCTGTTCACCATCGGCAGCATCCAGGACGGCATCGCCCGCGCCCATGACTGGCCGCTGCTGGCAATGCTGCCGACCTTCATCTGGCGGCCGCTGGCTATCCTCGTCGGCCTCGCCGCCGCCGCCTTCGCCGGCATCCCGGCGACCGCGACCAATGCCTGCATCGTCACCATCCTCGCCACTTGGGGAGTAACGCTCGCCCAGATGCTGGTGCTGTCCCGCGCCCTGCCGCGCGAGCCCGGCGCCCGCCCGGCGCGCGGCGACTGGACCTATCGCGACTGGCTGCGCCTCTCGCTGCCGATCCTGCTGGTCGAGGGTTTCTTCCAACTGATCACCAGCGCCGATGTGGTCATGGTCAGCCTGTGGGAGAGCCCGCAGCAGGTGGCGATCTATTTCGCCGCCTCCAAGACGCCGGCGCTTGCCCATTTCGTCTATTTCGCCGTGCGCTCGGCCAGCGCCCACCGCTATTCCCGTCTCTACCACGGCGGCTCGCGCGACGAGCTCGGCAGCTTTGTCCACGACACCGCCCGCTGGACCTTCTGGCCGACCCTGGCCCTGTGCGCCCTCTTGGTGCCGGCCGGGCCCCTGCTGCTGTCGCTGTTCGGCCCCGGCTTCCTCGCCGGTTATCCCGCGATGCTCATCCTGCTCGCCGGCGTCCTCGCCCGCGCCTCCGTCGGCCCCGCCGACGCCCTGCTGACCATGGCCGACCAGCAGGGCCGCTGCGCGCGGACCTATGTCCTTGCTTTTTCTATCAATATCGCGCTCAACGTCACGCTGATCCCGCTGCTCGGGATCGATGGCGCGGCCATCGCCACCGCCGCCGCCATGGTCTTCGAGGCCGGCGCCCTGCGTCATCAGGCCCGCCGGCATCTGGGCGTCGATCCGTTTATCCTCGGCGCCAGACCGGGCCGGACCGCACCGTGAGCCGCACCGCATGGCCTGGCCGCCGTGCCAGAGCCTTCGCCCAAATCCCCGCAAGGTTAACCAGTTATCAACGAAACGGGTTCAATTGCCCGCGTCCTGTGGCATCTTCCGGGCGTGCTGCCGGCGACTGCCCCCGCGATGGGTCGGGCGCGCCGGGCCGGCGGCCGAAGGAACCGGCATGGCGATCGCCGAGAACAGCAGGGCAAGCAGCGCGCGCTCGGGCGGGCCGGCCCTGCGCGCCCTGGAAATCCCCGCGCGCCGCCGCAAGGATCCCCGCACTCCCGCCCCTGGTGCGCCTGCCGAGATCCGGCCGGAGCGGGCGATGAGCGCCCTCCTCTTTTCCCCCGCCGAGGCCGCCGCCCATCTGGCGCAATGGCGGGCGCTCGCCGAGACCGCGCTGGAGCCCAACCCGTTTTTCGGCCCCGATTTCCTGCTGCCCTATCTCGCCCATATGAAAATCGGCGAGGCGGCCCTCCTCGCCGTGCGCGACGAGGCGGACGGTGCCTTTCTCGCCCTCGTCCCGTTCCACCGCCGCCGTGCCGGCCTCGCCGTTCCGGTGACCTCCGCCTGCGCCGGCGACTACGGACCGCTCGGCACGCCGCTTCTGGCCCCTGCCGCCGGCCCCGCCGCCCTGGCGCTGCTGCTGGACGCGGCGGCGCGCGCCTTCGGCGCCTCGACCCTGCTGTTTCCCTGGCTGCGCACCGACGGGCCGGTCGCCGGCGTGTTCGACGCCCTGGCGCGGGAAAGCGGCTGGCATGTCGCCCGGACGGCGCCCGGGATGCGCGCCGGACATGCCGCCGGCCCGGCCGGCGAGGAGCAGTTCCGCCTGATCGGCACGCGCCGCCGCAAGACGCTCGAGCGGCAATTGCGCCGGCTGCAGGAAGCGCATCCGCCCGGCCGCTTCGAAAGCCTGTCGACGGCGCAAGAGGTCGAGGCCGCCTTCGAGCGGTTCCTTGCCCTGGAGGCTTCCGGCTGGAAGGGGCGGCGAGGCACGGCGCTGGCCTGCCGGCCCGAACGCGCCGCCTTCGCCCGCGCCTTCGTCTCGGCCATGGCCGCGCGCGGGCAGATCCGCATCGACACGCTGGAGGCGGACGGGGTGCCCGCCGCCATGCTGGTGACGGTTCGCGACCGCGACCGGGTGTTTGCCTGGAAGATCGCTCATGACGAGCGTCTGGCGCGCTTTTCGCCGGGGGCGCAGCTCGCCCGCCGGACCATGCGCCGCACGCTCGACGAGGCCGGGGTCTCCGACACCGATTCCCTTGCCATTCCCGATCATCCGATGATCGCGCCGCTGTGGCGCGGCACGGTTCCCTATGCCACGCTGGTGGTCTCGAAGGGGCCGGCCGGCGCCCTGCGCGGCGCCCTTGTCCGTCTCGACATCGCCGCCGACAGCCACCTGCGGCGGCTGGCGCGCGCCGCGCTCGCCCGCCTGCGCAGGATTCGCCCCCGAGACGGCAAGATCGGCAGGGACTGAGACGGCGACGTTACAGCGCGGGCATCATGAAAGCCGGCGCCGCCTATTCGTCCGCCTCCAGCGCGGTCGGAATATCCTCCCGCAGCAACCGGCGTATCACCTTGCCGGTGGTGGTCAGCGGCAAGGCGTCGACAAAGGCGATCTCGCGGGGATATTCGTGCGCCGACAGGCGCGTGCGCACATGGTCGCGGATCTCCGTCTCCAGCGCCGCGTCGGGCGTGACCCCGGCGGCCGGCACGATGAAGGCCTTGACGATCTCGGTGCGCAGCGGATCCGGCTTGCCGACGGCGGCGGCGAGCGCCACGGCCGGATGCGCCAGCAGGCAGTCCTCGATCTCGCCCGGGCCGATGCGGTAGCCGGCCGAGGTGATGATGTCGTCGTCGCGGCCGACGAAATGGACATAGCCGTCCTCGTCGGCGACGCCCTGGTCGCCGGTGGTCATCCAGTCGCCGATGAATTTCGAAACGGTCGCCTCGTCCTGTCCCCAGTAGCGCAGGAACATCACCGGGTCGGGCCGGCGCACGGCGATCTGGCCCTGCACGCCCGGCGCCAGCGCGCGGCCGTCCTCGCCTATCACCGCGACCTCGTGGCCGGGCACCGGCTTGCCGATCGCCCCCGCGCGGCTGACACCGAGCCCCGCGCAGGAGGCCAGCACCGCGTTGCACTCGGTCTGGCCATAGAATTCATTGACGGTGAGGCCGAGGTCCTCGCGCGCCCAGTCATAGGTCTCGCGGCCCAGCGCCTCGCCGGCCGAGCCGATTGTCCTCAAGGACAAGTCGAAGCGGGCGCGAGGATCGGCCACCGCCCGCATCATCTTCAGCGCCGTCGGCGGGATGAAGGCATTGCGGACGGAAAACCGTGCCAGCAGCGCGAAAGCCCGCTCGGGATCGAACTTCTCGAAGCGGTAGGAAACGACCGGAACGCCGAGCGTCAGCGCCGGCAGCAGCGCATTGAGCAGCCCGCCCGCCCAGGCCCAGTCGGCCGGCGTCCAGAACAGATCTCCCCGCTGCGGCAGGAATTCATGCGCCATCTGGATCCCCGGCAGATGCCCGGCCAGCACCCGGTGGCCATGCAGCGCACCCTTCGGCTGTCCCGTCGTACCGGAGGTGTAGATCATCATCGCCGGATCGTCCGGCCCGGTCGCCGCGCCGTCGAAGGAGGCCGAGCCCTTCTCGATCAGCGTGTCGAAGCACAGGGCCCCAGGCGCCGCGCCATCGGTGCAGACGAGAAGCCTCAGCGCGCCTAGCTCGTCCCGGATCTCCGCGATCTTGGCGAGGCCGGCGCTGTCGGTAACGATCGCCGCCGCGCCGCTGTCGGCGAGCCGGTAGCGCAGCGCGTCGACGCCGAAGAGGTTTGCCAGCGGCACCGCGATGGCGCCGAGCTTGTAGACCGCAAGATGGCTGAGCAACGTCTGTGGCGACTGCGGCAGCAGCAGCGCCACACGGTCACCGCGCGCGAGTCCCTGTGCCCGCAAGCCATTGGCAAGCCTGGAGGAAATCTCCTCCAGCCAGCCATAGGTCCAGCGTTCGAGGCTGCCGTCCTCGCGAAGATGCAACAGTGCCTCGCGCCCCGGCTCACGGGCGGCGAAGGCACTGCAGGCGGCGTCGGCGATGTTGTAGCGCGCCGGGATCCGCCAGCGGAATCCGGAAACGAGAGCCTCGTAGCTGTCGGCGCGCTCAAGCATCGGTTGACGGACTTAGGGCTGGCCGGCCGGCCCGGCAAGCACCAGCGACCAGTACACCTTGTGTCGGGACCCGGCGGCATAGGCCGTGGCGATGCCCATGCGGGTGGCCTTGCCGTCGAGCATCACCGCATTGTGCTTGGGCGAATCGCGCCAGCCGGAAAACGCCTCGGCGATCGTCCGGTAGCCGGCGCTGACATTTTCGACCGCGTAGGTCTTGCCCTCGCCGGCGACGGCAAGCCGCGTGGCCAGGCTGTTGCCCGGCTCCAGCGACGCCCTCACGTCCTCGGCACGCGCCATGGCGATCGCCTGCTTCTGCGCCGCCTGCATCAGGACCGGATCGACCATCAGCAGGCCGGCGCCGTTCGACTGGCGGTAGCTGGAGATCATCTGCTGCGCCGAAGCCGCGTCGACGGAGGCGTCGACCCGGGCAAGATCCCGGTAATAGGGCGGAACGACGCCTTCGCGCTCCGGCATGCAGGCGGCGGCGAGCAGCCCGACAAGGGCGACACACCCGAAACGGAACCAAGAGATCATGCAGTCCTCATAACGTCCCGCGCGGCGCGGGGCGAGGAAAAACGAAAGGCGGCGGCCGCGCGGCGCCGCTTTGCTCACGTCGTCCGACCATGACGCACATGGTCTGTCGCGCAAGGATAGGCCCGGCCCCTTGAGAAAGCGTTGATGCCCCGCCGCGAGAGACGTTCCGCGGCGGGGCAGGAGGCGACCGCCGGTTCAGGCCTTGCTGGCCGCCAGCACATCCTCGAAGCTGCGAAGACCGGTGGTCGGCGCGCAGACCAGCACCGCCATGTTGCCGGGAGCATGCTGGTTCTTCCACATCTTGGTATGGGCGCGCGGGATGTCCTCCCAGGGGAAGACCTCGCTCATGCAGGGATCGATGCGCCGGTCCATCACCGCCTTGTTGGCTTCCGAGGCCTGCTTGAGATGGGCGAAATGCGACCCCTGGATGCGCTTCTGCCGCATCCAGACATAGCGGGCGTCGAAGGTCAGGTTGAAGCCGGTCGTGCCGGCGCAGAACACCACCATGCCGCCGCGCTTGACCACCAGACAGGAGACCGGGAAGGTCGCCTCGCCCGGATGCTCGAACACCATGTCGACATCGTTGCCCTTGCCGGTGATGTCCCAGATCGCCTTGCCGAAGCGTCGCGCCTCCTTCAGCCACTCGTTGTACTCGGGCGAGTTGACCTTGGGCATCTGGCCCCAACAGTTGAAGTCCTTGCGGTTGATCACCCCCTTGGCGCCGAGCGACAGCACATAGTCGCGCTTGTCCTCGTCGGAGATGATGCCGATGGCATTGGCGTCGGCGGCCGCCGCAAGCTGGATGCCGAAGACGCCGAGACCGCCAGAGGCGCCCCACACCAGCACGTTCTGGCCGGGGCGCAACTGGTGCGGTGCATGGCCGAACAGCATGCGATAGGCGGTCGCCAGCGTCAGCGTGTAGCAGGCCGCCTCCTCCCAGGTCAGGTGCTGGGGTCGCGGCATCAACTGCTGCGACTGCACCCGGCAGAACTGCGAGAACGATCCGTCCGGGGTCTCGTAGCCCCAGATCCGCTGGGTTGGCGAGAACATCGGGTCGCCGCCGTTGCACTCCTCGTCGTCGCCGTCGTCCTGGTTGCAATGGACGACGACCTCGTCGCCGACCTTCCAGCGCTTCACCTTGGATCCGACCGCCCAGACGATGCCCGAGGCATCCGACCCGGCGATGTGATAGGGCATGTCGTGCACCTTGAAGACCGAGATCGGCTCGCCGAGCCCGGCCCAGATGCCGTTGTAGTTGACGCCGGCGGCCATCACCAGCACCAGCACCTCGTTGCTGTCGAGCTCCCAGGTGGGAACCACTTCCAGCTTCATCGCCTCTTCCGGCGGCCCGTGCCGATCCGGCCGGATCGCCCAGGCATACATCGACTTCGGCACATGGCCGAGCGGCGGGATCTCACCGATCTCGTAAAGGTCCTTCACCGGGCGATCCTCCGCCTCGCGATTGTCGTTTGCCTGCTGAGCACTGCCCATATTGCCGTTATCCTCCCGTTTGTCAGCCTTCGCGGATACAGCGCCCCCCGCCTCCGCTATGGCGCCGTCCTCCACACGATAATGCTGCAGCGCATTATCGCAAGCCGGCTCAGATGCCCGCTTCGCGAAACTATCGTGCGAAAAACGGGCGCCCCGCTATTGGACTATTGCTTAATTGCCGCATTTGCCCAAGAGTGTTTTTGCATTGCACCTAGAAATAGTGCGTGTGCGAGGCCGCAAGGCCGCGCGATTTCGGGAGGAGGGTGACCGGTCGCAAGGTCGGGAGCCTGAGGAAAATCAGGAAGATGCCCGGCATGCGGGGCCCTTGGGCGCTGCCGCGGGCGCGAAGCTTGCGAGGAGTGTTTCCATGGGCGACAGAGCGACCCCCGCCAACCCGCAGACGGGCGCCGCCGGCATCCGGCGCGACAAGCCCTGGATCTTCCGCACCTATGCCGGCCATTCGACGGCCGCCGCCTCCAATGCGCTCTATCGCCGCAACCTCGCCAAGGGCCAGACGGGCCTGTCCGTCGCCTTCGACCTGCCGACCCAGACCGGCTACGATCCCCATCACCCGCTGGCGCGCGGCGAGGTCGGCAAGGTCGGCGTTCCGATCGCCCATCTCGGCGACATGCGGGCGCTGTTCGACGGCATCCCGCTTGAGCAGATGAACACGTCGATGACGATCAACGCCACCGCCCCCTGGCTGCTGGCGCTCTATGTCGCGGCGGCCGACGAACAGGGCGCCGACCGGGCGCAGCTTTCCGGCACGACGCAGAACGACATCATCAAGGAATACCTGTCGCGCGGCACCTATGTGTTCCCGCCTGCGCCCTCGCTGCGGCTGACCCGCGACGTCATCGCCTGGACCTACCGGGCGATGCCCAAGTGGAACCCGATGAACGTGTGCTCCTACCACCTGCAGGAGGCCGGCGCGACGCCGGTGCAGGAACTGTCCTTCGCGCTGGCGACGGCGATCGCCATCCTCGACGAGGTCAGGGCATCGGGCGCCATCGACCCGGCCGACTTTCCCGAGGCGGTCGGTCGCATCTCCTTCTTCGTCAATGCCGGCATGCGCTTCATCACCGAGATCTGCAAGATGCGCGCCTTCGCCGAACTGTGGGACGAGATCTGCCAGACCCGCTACGGCGTTGCGGACGAGCGCTACCGCCGCTTCCGCTACGGCGTGCAGGTCAACTCGCTCGGGCTCACCGAGCAGCAGCCGGAAAACAACGTCTACCGCATCCTCATCGAGGCGCTGGCCGTGGTGCTGTCGAAGAACGCCCGCGCCCGCGCCGTGCAACTGCCGGCGTGGAACGAGGCGCTCGGCCTGCCGCGCCCCTTCGACCAGCAATGGTCGCTGCGCGTGCAGCAGATCCTCGCCTACGAGACCGACCTGCTGGAATTCGAGGACATCTTCGACGGTTCCTCGGTGATCGGCGGCAAGGTCGAGGCGCTGAAGGACGAGGCACGCGCGGAGCTCGCCCGCATCGAGGAGATGGGCGGCGCCGTCGCGGCGGTGGAAACGAGCTACATGAAGCAGGCGCTGGTCGCCTCGAACGCCGCCCGCCTTGCCGCCATCGAGGCGGGCGAGCAGGTGGTGGTCGGCGTCAACCGCTTCACCGAGAGCGAGCCCTCGCCGCTCGCCACCGGCGAGGACGGCGGCATCCTGACCGTGCCCGAGCATGTCGAGGCGGAAGCCATTGCCACGCTGACGGCCTGGCGCGAGGCGCGCGACGAAGGCGCCGTGGCGGGCGCCATCGCCGCGCTGAAGCAGGCGGCCAGCGAGGGCACCAACATCATGGAGCCGTCGATCGCGGCGGCGAAGGCCGGCGTCACCACCGGCGAATGGGGCGCGGCGCTGCGCGAGGTGTTCGGCGAATACCGGGCGCCGACGGGTGTCGGCAAGGCGGCACGCGCCGATGCGCAGGACCTTGCTCCGGTGCGCGCGGCGGTGGAGAGCGTGTCGGCCAAGCTCGGCCGGCGGCTGAAGTTCCTGGTCGGCAAGCCCGGCCTCGACGGCCATTCCAACGGCGCCGAGCAGATCGCCGTGCGGGCCCGCGACTGCGGCATGGAAGTCGTCTACGAGGGCATCCGCCTGACGCCTGCGCAGATCGTCAATGCCGCGCTGGAGGAGGACGTCCATGTCATCGGCCTGTCGATCCTGTCCGGTTCGCACCTTGCCCTGGTGCGCGACGTGATGGAGCGGCTGCGCGCCGCCGGCATCGACGATATCCCGGTCGTCGTCGGCGGCATCATTCCCGAGGAAGACGCCGCCAGTCTGCGGGCAATGGGCGTTGCCGCCGTCTACACGCCGAAGAACTTCCAGCTCACCGACATCATGAAGGAAGTGGTGGAGATCGTCGGCTCGCGGGCGGAAGCGGCTGCGTGAGGGCGCGGGGGCGAGAGGCGCTTCCTTGCCGTACCTGTTCGTCTAAGGCCTTTCCCGGGCTTAACCGCGTTCGAGTGCGGTTGTAAACTTCCCGCCGGAGTGGCGTTGGCCGCTCGTTTCCGGAGGGAAACAGACATTGCCGTTTTATATTCGCAAATCCGTATCTGCGGGCCCGTTTCGTTTCAATTTTTCCAAGGGCGGCGTGGGCCTATCCGTTGGCGTTCGAGGTCTGCGCGTCGGCACCGGGCCGCGCGGTCACTACATTCATGCCGGACGGGGCGGCCTCTATTACAGGTCCTCCATCAAGCCGGCCGGGACCGGCCCGGCGGAACGGACCCCGCCGCCGGCGCCCCGCCCGGACATGGCACCCGAGGCGACCAGCTCGGACGACGTCGAGATGATCGAGATCGAGTCTGCCGACGTTCTTGGCATGCGCGACGAAACGTTTGGGCACCTGCTCGACGAGATCAATCGCAAAAGCGGACAAATTAAAATGTCGTCCGCATTCTGTTGGACCGCGATCATTGTCACGCTGGTCGCCGGATTTGCATCTGGAGGCGTCGGGTTTCTCTTCGGCCTGGCCGCAATCCCGGGCTGGATGATTGGGCGGTGGCTCGATTCCTATCGCCGAAGCTCGGTCCTCTACTATGACCTCGAGGGTGATGCAGAAGCTGCTTATCGGCAACTGGTCGAGGGCTTCGATAGCCTGCAGGCCTGCAAAGGCAAATGGCACATTGAGGAAAGCGGAGCCGTTACGAGCGATGTCACGAGAAAACGCAATGCTGGTGCGTCTCATCTGGTGAAACGGAAGACAACGCCCCTTTCCTACTCGCTTCCCGATGTGATCAAGAGCAATTTGACCCCACCGGCACTCGGAGTTGGAAAACAGACCCTGTTTTTCATGCCCGACACCGTACTGGTACAGGATGGTTCGCGCTTTGGGGCGGTCTCGTACAGCGACTTGACGGTCCACAGGAGCAACAGCCGATTTATCGAAGACGGGGCGGTGCCGTCGGATGCCCAGGTTGTCGGGCACACTTGGAAACATCCCAACAAAAACGGGGGACCGGACCGACGATTTCGCGACAACCGCCAGCTCCCGATATGCCTGTACGAAAGCATCCAACTGCGGAGTGCAACAGGCCTCAACGAGCTCGTGGAGTTCTCGCAGGCGGGCAAGGGCAGCGGGCTCGAGAGCGGATGCCGGCAACTCGCCGGCCTTCCCAAAGGCAAAACAAGTGAAACTCCGCTCCCGCCACGAAGTGACGCTGGCCCCACTCCTGAGGCTTCCCCCCAACCTCAGCCGGAAAAGCGAAGATCGACAAGACGCTTGATACTCGCTGTGTTCGCTCTTCTCGTCGGCCTGCCGATAATTGTCACACTCGTACAGGAAAGAGCGGTTAAGCCCGATGCCAGCCTGAAACTCGCAGCGCCGGCACCGGCGCCGAACGCCAGGCAAGAGGAAACTGTCCGGCCGCCCTCAGTCACGGACAGTCGGCCACCCGACAACCGAGTGGCCGACAACCCCATCCTCGTGACCAGCACAGCCGTCAATCTTCGCGAGGGTCCAAGTACCCTCACCGGTATTTTGATGACCGTGCCAAAGGGCGGAGCCGTCAGGCGTCTTGGTCAAAAGGAAGGCTGGAGTCATGTCGAGACGCAGAATGGCATGATCGGCTGGATGTCCAGCGAGTTTCTTGTCAGCAGATAGCTTCAGGAACTGGCGGGGAGTTACCCGCCCCGCACCAGCGCAGCCCCCCACACCTAGCGCGTGCGGTGGCCCTGGAGCCAGCGCTGCCATTGCCGACGCGAGCCGTGGAAGGCGTTGCGGTCGACATCGCCCTTGATGCCGTCGACGCGGCCCTTCGCCGTGTACTGCCAGAACACCCAGTCGCGGCGGTCCTCGTAGCGGCGGTTGGGATGGGCCGCGACAGAGCGCAGCCAGAAGTCGTAGCCGCGCTTCGCCCCGACCAGCCGGTCGCGGTGGAAATCGACGGAGGAATAGATCACCGGCCGCTTGCCGTAATGGCTCTCCATCGCCCGCAGGAACAGGTCCATGTCATGCAGGACCTTCTCGCGGCCCGGGCGCTCCCGGCACCAGGAATGGCCGTTCCATTCCATGTCGAGCACCGGCGGCAACGCATCCGGGTCGACCGGAACGTTCTCGATGAACCAGGCGATCTGGTCCTCCACCGGACGGCAGAAGAAATAGAAGTGATAGGCGCCGCGCCGCACGCCGGCCGCCTTGGCGTTCGTCCAGTTCTCCATGAACTTCGGATCGAGATAGTCGCCGCCCTCGGTCGCCTTGATCCAGGCGAACTCGGTGCCGGCCTTCTTCACCCGGTGCCAATCGATGTCGCCCTGGTAGCGCGCCACATCGATGCCGTGGATGGGATAGTCCTGCGGCTTCGGATCTTCGAAATCGAATGCCGCGCAGGACGCCACGAAAAGGGTGCAAAACAGGATCAGCACGCGCGCAGTCATCGCTCTCTCTTTGGTCCAAAGCCCCCTTTCAACCGGGTCTGGACACTATGACCAAAGCGTTAAGGAAGCACTTAGCAATCGAGCGAAGCGGAAATGAGATGAGGCCAAACCTTTCGGTTCGGCCTCACATGATCGTGATCGCAGCGCCGGCCTCAGCCGAGCGGCGGAATGCGCAGCACCTGGCCCGGATAGATCTTGTCCGGCTCGGCCAGCATCGGCTTGTTGGCCTCGAAGATCACCATGTATTTGGAGCCGTCGCCATAGGCCTTCTTGGCCACCGCCCACAGCGTATCGCCCTTCGCCACCGTGTGGAAGCTGGCTTCCGGCGCGCTGGCGGCGACCGCGATCTCCTCTTCCACCCTGGCAACGCCGAGCACGTTGCCGGCGGCCAGGATCAGCTTCTCGCGGGCTTCCTGGGTCGGGGCGGCACCGGCGATCTTCACCGTGTCGCCGGACACTTCCACCTTGACGTCGCCGTCGAGGCCGAGCGCCGCCACTTCCTTCTCGATCGCCGCGGCCGCATCGGCCTCCGGCTCCTTGCTGCCCCACAGCGATTTGCCTGCATCCTTCACGAAATCAAAAAAGCCCATGTCGCGGCTCCCCTTCGGTCCTGCCCCATCGCGGCTGATGCCGCGCGGTCCCATCTGACGCGGCAGGTGCCGCGTCTCCCACTGCAACAGCGCGGCTTGCCCGCGCCGTTCGACACCAGTGTCAGCCGCAGTCAATACAGCCGCCAGGGCCGGATTCCTGTGACAGGCAACACAGAAATCCGCCGGGCCGGAGAAAGGCCGGCCTTGCAAGGCGCGCCGGCAACTGGCAATCAGTCAGGAAGCCGCTCAGGCTCCGCCCCGCCCTGCCAGACCCGGATCGCCATGACCGACCGCCTGACCATCGCCACCTGGAACATCAACTCGGTGCGGCTGCGGCTGCCGATCGTCGAGAAGCTGATCCTCGACCATGCGCCGGACGTGATCTGCCTGCAGGAAACCAAGTGCGCGGACGGCAATTTTCCGCTCTCCGCCTTCCGCAAGCTCGGCTACGAGCATATCGCGATCAAGGGCCAGAAGGGCTATCACGGCGTCGCGACGATCTCCCGCCGCCCCTTCCTCGACGAGGAGCGGATCGACTACTGCACCAAGGGCGACAGCCGGCATCTTTCGACCGGCATCCCCTTCGGCGGCGACCGCTTCACCCTGCAGAACTTCTATGTGCCGGCCGGCGGCGACCTGCCCGATCCGGAGCTCAACGACAAGTTCGCGCACAAGCTCGCCTTTCTCGACGAGATGGGCGAGCGCTTCGCCGCGATGTCCGGCAATGCCATCGTCGTCGGCGACCTCAATGTGGCGCCCTACGAGCATGACGTGTGGTCGCACAAGCAGCTCTTGAAGATCGTCAGCCACACGCCGATCGAATGCGAGAAGCTGGAGGCGGTGCGCACCGCCGCCGGCCTTACCGACGTGATGCGCGCCTTCGTGCCGATGGAGGAGAAGCTCTACACTTGGTGGAGCTACCGGGCCGCGGACTGGTCGGCGGCCGACAAGGGCCGCCGCCTCGATCATGTCTGGGCCAACCCGGCGCTGGCCGGCCAGGCGGTCTCCATGCAGGTGCTGCGCGATGCCCGCGGCTGGGACCAGCCCTCCGACCACGCCCCGGTGCTGGTGCGGCTGGAGGCTTAAAGCCGCCTGCAGCCTGCTCCAACGCCCTTATGGGCGGATGATCACCTTGCCCTGGGCCTTGCGGTCCGCGAGTTCGCGCAGGGCGCGCGCCGTCTCCTCGATCGGATAGGCCGCGTGCAGATGCGGCACGATACGCCCCTCGCGCACCCAGGCGAGCAACTGCTCCATATTGTCGCGATGCGCCTCCGGCTCGCGCACGATGGCATCGCTCCAGAACACGCCGAGCACGTCGCAGCCCTTCAGCATGACCAGATTGAGCGGCAGCTTCGGGATCTCGCCGGCGGCAAAGCCGACAACCAGATAGCGGCCGCGCCAGGCGGTGGCGCGCAGCGCCGCTTCGGCGTAGTCGCCGCCGACCGGATCGTAGACCACATCGACGCCGCTGCCATTGGTGAGCTGCTTCAGCCGGAGCTTGAGGTCGTCCTCGGCATAGTTGACCAGTTCGTCGGCGCCATGGGCGCGGGCGAGCTCCAGCTTGTCCGCGCTGGAGGCACAGGCGATCACCCGCGCGCCCATCGCCTTGGCGATCTCGACAGCGGCAAGTCCGACGCCGCCCGAGGCGCCGAGCACGGCCACGGTCTCGCCCGGCTCCAGCCGCGCCCGATCACGAAAGGCATGCAGCGTTGTGCCATAGGTGACCGACAGGCCGGCCGCCGCCTCGTCCGAAACCTCGTCCGGCAGGGCGATGAGATCGTCCTCGCTGGCGATCACCGCGCCGCGCACCGCGCCCCAGCGCACATAGCCCATCACCCGGTCGCCCGGCTCGAACGCCTCGATCCCTTCGCCCGTCTCCAGCACCCGGCCGGCGAACTCCGCGCCGGGTGAGAACGGCATCTCGGGACGGAACTGATACTTGCCCTGAATGATCAGCGTATCGAAGAAGTTGAGCGCCGCGGCGTGGACCTCCACCAGCACCTCCCCCGGCCCGGGCGTCGGCATCTCGATGTCGCGCAGGACGAGATCCTCGGGCGCGCCGAAGCGTTCGCACAAGATGGCTTTCACGGATGACTCCCCCAACTGTTCCCCAAGTTTTCCCCAAGCCTCGCCTAGCACGGCCTGCGAAGTCCTGGAAGCAGCGAAGGCCCGCAAACTTGCCAGGGCCGCGGCCAGCCGCTATCTCCGGGCACCTGCGGTTGCCCGGCACCGGCCGGGCACAACGACAAGGAGGTCGCAAGGCGACATGCGCGGTTATTTCGCCGTCGGAGCGGAAGGCATTTCCAAGCAGATGAACCTCGGCAACCTGATGCGCTCGGCGCATGCCTTCGGGGCGAGCTTCTTCTTCACCGTCGATGCCGACAAGCGGATCCGCAGGGCGCCGGCCTCCGACACGTCGAAGAGCACCGGTCATCTGCCGCTGTTCCACTGGCCCTCGATCGCCGAGATGGACCTGCCGCAGGGCTGCCAGCTTGTCGGCGTCGAACTGACCGACGAAGCGATCGACCTGCCGAGCTTCATGCATCCGCTGCAGGCAGCCTATATCCTCGGTCCCGAGCGCGGCTCGCTCTCGCCGGACATGCAGGCGGCCTGCCAGCACATCATCAAGATCCCGACCAAGTTCTGCCTGAACATCGCGATTGCCGGGGCCGTGGTGCTCTATGACCGCCACCGGGTGCATGGACAATATGCCGCACGCCCGCTGACCGCCGGCGGCCCGAAGACGCCGCGCCCGGAGCACAGGCATGGCGGCCCGATCATGCGCACCGGGCGCAAGATCCCCGGCCAGCCGGACTAACGGGAGACGCGCGCCCCAAGGGTGGATCGGCGGCGCGAGGTCAGCGCCGGCCGCGCGAGCGGGCCACCCGGCCGAGCGTCAGCAGCACATCGCCGACCAGCGCCTCGGCCAGGGCCGGCGACTTGCGCGCCGCCGCCACCGCATCCGCCAGCCGCTCGCCCGCCTTGGCAAGGTCGTCTCCCGACCACAGCGACAGCTCCCGCGCGACAAGGTCGCGGCGCTTGTAGAAGATCGGCGGACGCGCCTGCTCGACGACGCGGGCCGGCGGCACGCCGCGGTCGACCTCCGCCCTGGCGCGGGCGAGGAACTGG
The DNA here is from genome assembly GCF_900185725.1 of Stappia sp. TSB10P1A. Taxonomy (GTDB): domain Bacteria; phylum Pseudomonadota; class Alphaproteobacteria; order Rhizobiales; family Stappiaceae; genus Stappia. The sequence continues at coordinate 40,468 of NZ_FYAU01000024.1, forward strand.
AAATGCCGCAGCGCTGCCGAGGCGATCATGTCGGCGCGCTGGCCGCTGGCCGACAACCGCTCCAGCCCGTGGTCAAGCGTGCCAAGATCACCAAGCGCGGCCGCATCGATCAACTCGTCGACGGCAAAGGCCGAGGCATCGCCGATCACCGCCTCGACATCGGCGACATCGATGCGCTCGCGCCCATAGGCATAGAGGCAGAGCTTGCGCACCTCGCCGCGGCTGGCCAGCCGGTCGGCGCCGAGCAGCCCCATCAGCACCTGTCGCGCCTCGCGGCTGATCGCAAGGCCGGCCTCGCGCAATTCGCCGTCGATCACCCGCTCCAGATCGCGCGCCTCGTCGCCATAGCAGGGGATCGCCACCGCCTTGCGGTCGCGCTCGAACTTGCCGCGCAGGCCCGTGCCCTTCTTCAGGTCGCCCGCCTCGATCACCACCAGCGCGCTTTCCGCGCGCAGTTCGCCGAACAGCGGATCGACCGCCGGCGACAGGTTCTTGCCCGCCCCGTCGCGCAGCCAGACCACCCGCCGGCCGCCGAACAGCGGCACGGTCGAGGCCTCGTCGATCAGCCGCGCCGGGTCGGAGACCACCTCGGTGGCATCCAGGCGAACGAGCGAGAAGGGATCGTCGACGCCGCCGGAAGCGCGCGTCACCAGCGCCTGGGCGCGCTCGGAGACGAGCCCGGTATCAGGCCCGAAGACGAGGACGAGGGAGACGTCGGCCGGCGGTTCGGCGATGAAACGGTCGATCTCGCCGGCCTTGAGCGCGACCATCGCGGATCAGCCGCGGGACGCGAAGAAGCCGGCGAGCCGCGTCTGGATGTCGCCGGCCACCATCTTCGCCGCCCGGTCCTCGGCATCGCGCTGGGCGCGCAGGTTGGCGAAGCGCTGGCTGGAGAAGTCGAAGGAGGCGGAGCCGAAGGCGCGGCCCGTGGTCACCGTGCGGCCCGTACCGAGCTCGCTCAGCACATAGGTGGCGTTGACGGTGACCGTATAGGCTGACGGCACGTCGGCGAGCCGCTCGACGCCGACCTCGTTGAGCGGCCGGTCGATCAGGATCCGCAGCCGGTAGCGCTGCTCGCCCGCCTCGCGGCCGCGGCGGAAGCCGAAGATCAGCTCGTTGCGCAGCACCTGGCCGACCCGGTCGAGATCCTCCCTGGAGGAGGTCTCCACCAGATCGATGTCGATGGCCGCCAGTTCGCTGGCGACGGCGGGGGAGGCTCCCGACACTCCGCCGATGGTGCCGTAGAGCGGCCGCACCTGGCAGGCGCCGGCAAGCAGCGCCGCACCGATGACGAGAACGGCGAGCGTCCGCCGGCGGGCGGGCTGCTGCGGTTGCGGATGGTCACACGACGACATTCACGATCCTCTGCGGAACCACGATGATCTTGCGGGCGGGCTTGCCGTCCAGCGCGCGCTGCACGGCCTCGAGCAGCAAGGTAGCCGCTTCGACCTCCTCATTGGAAGCCTCGCGTGAGACGACGAGGTCCGCGCGCTTCTTGCCGTTGACCTGCACCGGCAGGGTGATGGTCGCCTCGACCAGGAGATCCGCCTCGATCTCCGGCCAGCCCTGCGTTGCCAGCAGGCTCTCGTGGCCGAGCGCCCGCCAGCATTCCTCGGCCAGGTGCGGCGCCATCGGCGCCATCATCTGCACCAGGAAGGCCGCCGCCTCGCGCTGGGCGAAGCGCATGTCGTCGCCCTCCGCGCCGCCCTGCAAGGCCTTGGACAGCGTGTTGACCAGTTCGTAGATCCGGGCGACGGCGCGGTTGAAGGACAGCGCCTCGATATCGGCCGAGATCGCCTGGCAGGCCTTGTGGGTCGCCCGGCGCAGGGCGGTCGCCGCCTCGCCGAACGCGTCGGGACGCGCCGTCTGCGGCACGCTCTCGCCGATCTCGGAGATCAGCCGCCAGACGCGCTGCATGAAGCGCCAGGCGCCCTGCACCCCGTCCTCGGTCCACTGCACGTCGCGCTCGGGCGGGCTGTCGGACAGCATGAACCAGCGGGCCGTGTCGGCGCCGTAAGTCTCGATGATGTCGGTCGGGTCGACGGTGTTCTTCTTCGACTTCGACATCTTCTCGATGGAGCCGATGGCGACTTCCTCGCCGCTCTCCAGCAGGAAGGCCTTGCGCACCTCGCCGTCGCCCTCGATGCGCACTTCGGCCGGCGAGACCCAGCCGCCGCCCGGCGCCTTGTAGGTCTCGTGCGTCACCATGCCTTGCGTGAACAGGCCTCGGAACGGCTCCTTGACGCTCAGATGCCCGGTGACGCTCATCGCCCTGGCGAAGAAGCGCGAATAGAGCAGGTGCAGGATCGCGTGCTCGATGCCGCCGATATACTGGTCGACCGGCAGCCAGGCATCCGCCACCGCCTTGTCGGTCGGCGTCTTGGCGCGCGGATCGGTGAAGCGGGCGAAATACCACGAGGAATCGACGAACGTGTCCATCGTGTCGGTCTCGCGCCGCGCCGGCTTGCCGCAATTCGGACAGGCGACGTTGCGCCAGGTCGGATGGCGGTCGAGCGGATTGCCCGGCTTGTCGAAGTCGATGTCGTCGGGCAGTTGCACCGGCAGGTCGGCCACCGGCACCGGCACCACGCCGCAATCGTCGCAATGGATGACCGGGATCGGGCAGCCCCAGTAGCGCTGGCGCGAGATGCCCCAGTCGCGCAGGCGGTAATTGACCTGGCGCTGCGCCTGCGGCGCCCCGTCCAGCATCGCCGCCTCCAGCCGCACGGCCACCGCTTCCTTGGCATCCGCGATCGACAGACCGTCCATGAAGGCGGAATTGTAGATCGTGCCCTCGTCCGTATAGGCCTCGTCGCGGATCTCGAAGGTCTCCGGATCCGCCCCGTTCGGCAGCACCACCGGGCGCACCGGCAGGTGATACTTGCGGGCGAAGTCGAGGTCGCGCTGGTCATGCGCCGGGCAGGCGAAGATCGCGCCGGTGCCGTAGTCCATCAGGATGAAGTTGGCGATATAGACCGGCAGCGTGATCGAGGGGTCGAGCGGATGGACGACCGTCAGCCCGGTGTCGATGCCGATCTTCTCCGCCGTCTCGATGGCCTCGGCCGAGGTGCCGATGCGCCGGCACTCCTCGACGAAGGCGGCGATCTTCGGATCGCCCTCGGCGAGCCTGCGCGAGATCGGATGGTCCGGCGACAGGCCCATGAAGGAGGCGCCGAACAGCGTGTCCGGGCGGGTGGTAAAGATCTCCAGCGACGTGTCGCCGGTCGGGGCGGGCGTCGAGAAGGCGAAGCGCACGCGCAGGCCCTCGGACCGGCCGATCCAGTTCTTCTGCATCAGGCGGACCTTGTCCGGCCAGCGATCGAGCGTGTCGAGCGCCGACAACAGCTCTTCCGACCAGTCGGAGATCTTGAAGAACCACTGGGTCAGCTCGCGCTGCTCGACCAAGGCGCCGGAGCGCCAGCCGCGCCCGTCGATCACCTGCTCGTTGGCGAGCACGGTCATGTCGACCGGGTCCCAGTTGACCTTGGAGTTCTTGCGATAGGCAAGGCCGGCCTTCAGGAAATCCAGGAACAGGTGCTGCTGCTGGGTATAATACTCGACGTCGCAGGTGGCAAACTCGCGCTCCCAGTCGAGCGACAGGCCCATGATCTTCAACTGGCCGCGCATCGTCGCGATGTTCTGATAGGTCCAGTCGCGCGGATGCACCTTGTTCTGCATCGCCGCGTTTTCCGCCGGCATGCCGAAGGCGTCCCAGCCCATCGGGTGCAGCACGTTGAAGCCGCGCGCCCGCTTGTAGCGCGCCACGACATCGCCCATGGCATAGTTGCGCACATGCCCCATGTGGATGCGCCCCGACGGATAGGGGAACATCTCGAGCACGTAATACTTCGGCCGGGGATCCTCGTTGCGGGTGGCGAAAACCTTCGCCTCGTCCCAGACCTTCTGCCAGCGGCTTTCCGCTTCGCGGGCGTTGTAGCGCTCCGTCGCCATGATGTCGTGTGCTTCGCTCGTTGCCGTGAAAAGAAATGATGTGGCGCGACTGTCACCAGAAATCGCCGGCCCGGTCAACCGGCAAGGCCGGCGGCGCGCGCCTCTCCCCTCCAGGACTTGCATTCGCGCCGCACCCGTCGCATGTCCATGGCAGCGACCGCAACGCCCAAGCACGAAGAGCCAGCAAGATGTCCGCGCACGCCGCCGAACCGACCAAGACCGACGCCGCCGGCCGGATCGCCGGCATCCGCGACAGGATCGCCGCCGCCGAGCAGGACGGCGCGCGCGCGCCCGGCTCGGTCACGCTGATCGCCGTCAGCAAGACCTTCGATGCCGAGGCCATCCGCCCGGTGATCGCCGCCGGCCAGCGCGTCTTCGGCGAGAACCGGGTGCAGGAGGCGCAGGGCAAGTGGCCGGCGCTGCGCGGGGAGTTTCCCGACATCGAGCTGCACCTGATCGGGCCGCTGCAGTCGAACAAGGCGAAGGACGCCGTCGCCCTGTTCGACGTGATCCACACGCTCGACCGGGAGAAGATCGCCCGCGCGCTCGCCGCGGAGTGCGCGGAGCAGGGCCGGACCTTGCGCTTCTTCATTCAGGTGAACACCGGCGAGGAGCCGCAAAAGGCCGGCATCGCCCCACGCGAGGCGGACGAGTTCGTCGCCTTCTGCCGGGACGAACTGCGCCTGCCGCTGCTCGGCCTGATGTGCATCCCCCCGGTCGACGACACGCCGGGCCCGCATTTCGCGCTGCTGCGCAAGATCGCCGAGCGCAACGGCCTTGCCGGCCTGTCGATGGGCATGTCCTCGGACTTCGAGAGCGCCGTGCGCGTCGGCGCCACCCATGTGCGCGTCGGCTCGGCGATTTTCGGCACGCGCGACTACCCCTGAGCCGGCAGGCCGTGGCTTCGGCGTTTTGCAAAGGGGGGGCGTTTCGCAAAGGGGGGCGTTTTGCAGGGAATGCGCCGGCTCCCTTGACTTTCGCTGGCGTTTGCGGGTATCAGCCCGTCAACTCCGAAAGAGTGACGACACTACGATCCGCCGCCCGGGACCCGCAGAGGTATAAAGAGATCCCGGAGGTTCACACCCGACAGCGCGATGCGCCCTCGGGTGTCACACCGCTTTGCGGATCGCGCTTCGTCCCGCCCGGGGGACACGGAAGCAGCGACAGCCGCTGCCTCGAGAGAGTTTAAGGAGACGGCATGTTCGAAAGTCTGTCAGATCGCCTCAGCGGCATTCTCGACAAGCTGACGCGGCGCGGTGCGCTGTCGGAGGCCGATGTCTCCGAGGCGCTGCGCGAGGTCCGCCGCGCCCTGATCGAGGCCGATGTCGCGCTGCCCGTGGTCAAGTCCTTCACCGACAAGGTGCGGACCCGGGCCGTCGGCCAGGAAGTCCTCAAGTCGGTGACGCCGGGCCAGCAGGTCGTCAAGATCGTCCACGACCAGCTCGTCGAGATGCTGGGCGGCGCCGGCGAGCCGATCGACCTCAACGCGGCCGCGCCCTTCGCCATCATGATGGTCGGCCTGCAGGGCTCGGGCAAGACCACCTCGACCGCCAAGATCGCCCTGCGGCTGACCAGGAACGAGCGCCGCAAGGTGCTGATGGCCTCGCTCGACACCCGCCGCCCGGCGGCGCAGGAGCAGCTCAAGGTGCTCGGCGAGCAGACCGGCATCGACACGCTGCCGATCGTCGCCGGCCAGACACCGGTGCAGATCGCCTCGCGCGCCATGACCGCGGCGCGGCTCGGCGGCTATGACATCGTCATGCTCGACACCGCCGGCCGCACCCATATCGACGAGCCGCTGATGGTCGAGATGGCCGAGATCAAGGCGGCGACCAATCCGCACGAGATCCTGCTCGTCGCCGACAGCCTGACCGGCCAGGACGCCGTCAATCTCGCCACCTCCTTCGACGAGCGCGTCGGCATCACCGGCATCGTGCTGACCCGCATGGACGGCGACGGCCGCGGCGGCGCGGCGCTCTCGATGCGCGCGGTCACCGGCAAGCCGGTGAAGCTCGTCGGTACCGGCGAGAAGGCCGATGCGCTGGAGGAATTCCACCCGGCGCGGATCGCCGACCGCATTCTCGGCATGGGCGACATCGTCTCGCTGGTGGAGAAGGCGGCGCGCGAGCTCGACCAGGAAAAGGCGGCCAAGATGGCCGCCCGCATGCAGAAGGGCAATTTCGACCTGGAGGACCTTGCCGAGCAGCTTCGCCAGATGGAGAAGCTCGGCGGCATGTCCGGGATCATGGGCATGATGCCCGGCGTCGGCAAGATCAAGAAGCAGCTCGACGCGGCCAATATCGACGACCGCGTGATCAAGCGTCAGGTCGCGATCATCCAGTCGATGACCCCGCAGGAGCGCCGCAAGCCCGACATTCTCAAGGCCAGCCGCAAGAAGCGCATCGCCACCGGCTCCGGCGTCGACGTCGCCGACGTCAACAAGCTGCTGAAGATGCACCGGCAGATGGCCGACATGATGAAGCAGATGGGCAAGGGCAAGGGCCTGCTCGGCAAGATGATGGGCGGCATGGGCCTGCCCGGCGGCGGCATGCCGAACATCGACCCGAAGGAACTGGAGCGCATGGCCGAATCCGGTCAACTTCCCGGTCAACTTCCCGGCGGGCTTCCAGGCCAGATGCCGGGCCAGATGCCGGGTCTGCCCGGCGGGCTTGGTGGTTTGGGCGGCCTCGGTGGCCTCGGTGGACTGGGCGGGCCGAAGCTGCCCGGCGGTCTCGGCGGCCTTCCGGGCCTGGGACGGGGGAAGAAGAAATGACCGACAGCGCCGAGGAGATCCTCGAGCCGGCGTCCACCGCGATGGACGAACTGCTGCGCCTGCGCGGCTCCATCGACAACATCGACGCCGCGCTGGTTCACATGCTTGCGGAGCGCTTCAAGTGCACGCAGAAGGTCGGCCTGCTGAAGGCGACGCACAATCTTCCGCCCGCCGATCCGGCGCGCGAGGAACGGCAGATCGCGCGGCTGCGCGCGCTTGCCCGGGACGCCAATCTCGATCCCGATTTCGCGGAGAAATTCCTGAACTTCATCGTCAGGGAAGTGATCCGACACCATGAAGCCATTCGCCGCTGAACCCGGCGTCGCACTGAAGTACCAAAGGAGACTACCATGGCCCTGAAAATTCGTCTTGCCCGCGGCGGCGCCAAGAAGCGTCCGTTCTACCGCATCGTCGTTGCCGACGTCCGCTCGCCGCGCGACGGCCGCTTCATCGAGAAGGTCGGCCTCTACAACCCGATGCTGCCGAAGGACAATGCCGACCGCATCGTCCTCGACGTCGAGCGCATCCAGCACTGGATGAGCCACGGCGCCCTGCCGACCGACCGCGTCCTGCGCTTCCTCGATGCCGCCGGCGTGCTGAGCCGCGAGGCCCGCAGCAACCCGAAGAAGGCCGAGCCGGGCACCAAGGCCAAGGAGCGTCTCGCTGCCAAGCGCCAGGCCGCCGAAGAGGCCGCTGCGGCCGCTGCCGAGGCTGCCGGCGGCGGCGAGGAAGCCGCTGCCGAGTAATCGGCACGGCCCTTCGAGCACCTTCAGGATCCGCGCCCTCCCGGCGCGGATCCGCCGGGGCCCTCAGGCCCCGACCCTGAACCGGATACCACCCGGGGACTGCACACCCGCCCTCCCCGTCAGGAGCACGGCCGCGTGAGCAAGGATCGCATTCTGATTGCCCGGATCGGCGCCGCCCATGGCGTGCGCGGCGAGGTTCGCGTCAAGCCGTTCGGCGACGACCCCCTGTCCTTCTGCGACTATGGACCGCTGGAGACCGCCGACGGCAAGCGCCGGCTGGTGGTGACATCCGCGCGCCTGCAAAAGGCGATGGTGGTGACCCGCTTCGAAGGCATCGACGACCGCACCGCCGCCGAGGCGCTGAACGGCCTCGATCTCTACATCCCGCGCGACGCCCTGCCGGAACTCCAGGACGACGACGAGTTCTACCACACCGACCTGCTCGGCCTCGAAGCGGTCTCGCCGGAGGGGGAGACCATCGGCAGGATTGTCGCGCTGCCCGATTTCGGCGCCGGCACGCTGGTCGAGATCCGCCCGCAAGGGACAGCGTCCTTCTACGTGCCCTTCACCCGCGAGGCGGTGCCGGAGATCGACCTGGCCGCCGGCAAGGTGACCGTCGTTGTGCCCGAAAGCACGGAAGACGACGAGGCTCGGGACGACGGTGCGCGCGACGCGGACGAAGACACGGTGGACTGAGCCTGCGGGGCCTCAGCCGGCTCGGCCGGCTCCGCGGCGGACGCCCTGCCGCCGGCAAGGGCGGCTCTCCTCTGCGAGCGCAGCAGCGCGATGGCGGCGACAATCAGGGCAACGCCGATCAGGTTCGCGGCGATGTCGCCCAGCGAGAATTCCCGGTGGGGAAACAGCGACTGCACCAATTCCCCGGCCAGCCCCAGCCCGGTGGCGACGGCGGCCGAAATCCGCAGCCGGCAACAGAAGACCGCATGCACCGCCAGGGTCAGAAGCCCGAAGAAAACCAGGTGCTGCAGCTTGTCGAAAGGGTGGTCGATGCCCGGATTGGAGATGAAACCGGCGAAGATCCCGTAGGCGACGAGCAGGGCCAGCGGCCACACCCGGGCCGGCGACAGGTCGAGATAGTGCCGCCGCGCCAGGGAGCGAACGAGATCGACAAGGCGGGCAACCGGCTGCGGCATGAAGATCTCCGGGGATTGCGCCTTCCTTGCTGCGCGGGAAAGCCTTAAGCGGGGGTTGCCCCTCTCATCAAGCGGCGGCAACGCATCCAGTGACGGCAACGCTCCGTGCATCGGCGCAAATCCGGCCAACAATATGGCCGCGCAACCAGGTCCACCACATCTAAGGAGCAAACGATGGCGTTCCGGGCGTCGATCCTCAGCCTCTATCCGGAGATGTTTCCAGGTCCGCTCGGCACCTCGCTGGCCGGGCGGGCGCTGGAGCGCGGCGACTGGGATCTGGAGCTGCACCAGATCCGTGATCACGCCACCGACCGCCACCGCTCCGTCGACGACACCCCTGCCGGCGGCGGTGCCGGCATGGTGCTGCGCGCCGACATCCTCGCCCTGGCCATCGATGCGGCGAGCCCTGCCGGCGATCCGCGGCCGCGCCTCTTGATGAGCCCGCGCGGCCGGCCGCTCGACCAGGGCCGGGTCCGCGAGTTGGCGCAGAGCCCCGGCGCGGTGATCGTCTGCGGCCGCTTCGAGGGGGTGGACCAGCGGGTGATCGAGGCGCGGGACCTGGAGGAGGTGTCGATCGGCGACTACATCCTCTCCGGCGGCGAACTCGCCGCCATGGTCCTGCTCGACGCGGTGATCCGCCTGCTGCCCGGCGTCATGGGCAATGCCGAGAGCGGCGCCTTCGAGAGCTTCGAGACCGGCCTGCTGGAGCATCCGCACTACACCCGCCCGCGCGAATTCGAGGGCGCCGGCATTCCCGAGGTGCTGACCTCGGGCGATCACGCCCGCATCGACCGCTGGCGGCGGGAGGAGGCCGAGCGGCTGACCCGCGAGCGCCGGCCCGACCTGTGGCAGCGTCATACGGGTGAGTGAGGCGCGGGTTTCTGCGCCGAACGGGCGCAAAAGGGCATGACAAACGCTGTAAGTTGCGCTAGACAGCGGCCACTCGGGCGCCTGCCGGCGCAAGCCGTGACGATTGTCGTTTGCCTTTGCCCCGGATCGCGGGCGCGGGGGCACCGCATCTCGCGAGCGCGGCGGTCCCGGTCGAATTCCGTGGCCGGATCTGTCCGGCCTGGCCAAAACCCGGTGAATTCGCCCCTGCGGCTCGACCGTCAGCGGACGCTCTGACCGAGACGAACCAAAAGGCAGTGCCATGAACATCATCGAACAGCTCAACGCCGAGGAAATGGCGAAGGTCGAAGCCCAGCGCAAGCTGCCGAGCTTCTCTCCCGGCGACACGATCCGCGTCAACGTCCGCGTGACGGAAGGCAACCGCACCCGTACCCAGGCCTATGAGGGCGTGTGCATCGCCCGTTCCGGCGGCGGCATCAACGAGAACTTCACCGTCCGCAAGATCTCTTATGGCGAAGGCGTGGAGCGCGTGTTCCCGATCTTCTCGCCGATGCTCGAGGGCGTCGAGGTCGTGCGCCGCGGCAAGGTGCGTCGCGCCAAGCTCTATTACCTGCGCGGCCGTCGCGGCAAGTCGGCCCGTATCGTCGAGGCGACCAACGTGCGCGCCCGTCGTCTGAACGACGAGGTCAAGGCCGACGTCGCCGCCGCCAAGGCCGCGAAGGAAGCCGAGCAGGCCGCCGCTGCCAGCGAGAGCGCCGAATAAGACACTCAAGGTCCGGCACCCGCGCCCGGATCTGCATCTTCCCAATGCGAAAACCCCGGAACCTCAGGCTCCGGGGTTTTTCATTTGTGGCGTCTCGTTGGTGGCACTTCGCTTGCGGAGCGGCGCCGCTCCGCTACTCGATCCGCCGCAGATGCGCGCGCACCGCGAGGCGCGAGGTCGCCGCCGTCAGCACGGTGACGAGGAAGATGATCGCCAGCACGCCGAGATAGCCGCCGACGCCGACCGACACGCCGCCGAACATGTCCATCGAGCGGGCAAGGCCCTGCAGGCCGCTGCGCTCGTCCGCCAGGAAGCCGAGGACGAGGAACACCAGACAGGCGGCGACGCCGCCGGCCAGCCCGCCCTGCAGGCCGAGCAGCAGGAAGTGGCGCTGGAACTCGCGGGCGACGAAACTGTCCTCCGCGCCGACGAAATGCAGCACCTCGACCACGTCGCGATTGCCGGCCATCGCCGCCCGCGTCGCGAAGACGACGGACAGCACCATCGAGCCGAGCACCAGCAGCAGCACGGCGATGCCGCCCAGCACCACCGCATTGGCCATGGCCGCAAGCCGGCTGGTCCACAGGCTGTGATCGTCGACGCTCGCCCCGCGCACCTCGGCGCTGACGGCCAGGCGCAGCGCGCCGAGGTCGAACGCCGCCGGCGCCGCCACCTGCACCTGGATCAGCCGCGGCACCGGCAGGCTCTCCAGGTCGAGCCCGGCGCCGAGCCAGGGCTGCAACAGGTTTCGCGTCTCCTGGTCGGACAGCGCCCGCACCGTGCCGACGCCGGCCTGGGCCCGTGCCGCCGCCGTCGCCTTCTCGATCTCGCGCAGCATGTCGACGCCTTCCGCCGGGCGGATCTGGATCGTCACCTCGCGCAGCAGGTCGTTGGACCAGGCGCTGGCCGCCTCGTGAATGACGGTCACCGCGCCGATGGTCAGGCAGGCGAGGAAGCTCATGATCGCCACCACCAGCGTCAGCGCGCGCCCCGCGACCGCCTGCGGCGGCACGATCGGGGCGGAGGGGCGCAGCTCGCCGGCGGCGCCGCGCTTGCGTGCCTTGGGTGCGGCCTTTGCCCGGCGCGGGGCGGCTGGCCGGCCAGCGGCCGGACGGGGGCCGCGCCCGGCCCTCTGGGTCCTGTCGTCGTCAGTCATGGATCTGCAACCGTCCTTCGCCCAGTTCCATGCGCCGCGCGTCGACCTGGTCCATCAGGGCGAGGTCATGGGTGGCGATCACCACCGAGGTGCCGAGCCGGTTCAGCTCGATGAACAGCCGCAGCAGCCGCCGCGCCAGCGGCGGATCCACATTGCCCGTCGGCTCGTCCGCCAGCAACATCTCCGGCCGGGTGATCAGCGCCCTGGCGATCGCCGCGCGCTGCTTCTCGCCGCCCGAGAGCACCGGCGGCAGCACATGCATGCGCTCGCCGAGCCCCACCCATTTCAGCAGTTCCACCACGTCGGAGCGGTATTGGCTTTCCTCCTGGCCGATGACGCGCAGCGGCAGGGCGACATTCTCGTAGGTCGTCAGGTGATCGAGCAGGCGGAAATCCTGGAAGACGATGCCGATGCGCCGACGCAGCGCCGGGATCTGGCTCTTGTTCAGCGCCGAGGTGTCCTTGCCGAAGGCGCGGATCAGCCCGCGCGTCGGCTTCAGCGACAGGAACAGCAGGCGCATCAGGCTGGTCTTGCCCGCACCGGACGGACCGGTAAGGAACTGGAATGACTGCGGCCTGATCTCGAAGGTCAGGTCGCGCAGGACTTCCGGCCCCATGCCGTAGCGCAGACCGACATTTTCGAATCGGATCACGGCAACCTCTCGTTAAGACATTGGCCGGACAGTATCGCCTCGGCATTAACGCTTCATTAACGATATCCAGGCGTGATGGAGCCAGAACACCCGGAAAGCGGCCGGCGCGACGATCAATCGTTTCGCCGTTTGCGGCATGTTTACGGTCTTCGCCGGAAACTACCCGCTTTGCGAACCGGCTCTCCGGGTGTCGATACGCCTTTCCGGCCGGTATTTGCGGGCAAGACGAGGCCGCGTCCACAATGAAGATCACCTGTCCGGACTGCGCAACCGCCTATCGGGTCAGCCCCGCCGCCCTCGGGCCGGAGGGCCGCGACGTCAAATGCGCCCGCTGCGGCACGCGCTGGCACGCGCTTCCCGATCCGGACACCGCCTCCATCGAGACCGAACTGCCCGAAGACGCCGATACCGAGGCACGGGCCGCGCGCAAACCGGCAGCGGCGATGGCCGGCCGTGACGACGCCTCCCCGGCCGAGGACGACGAGGACGACAGCGACGGCGCGCAGTGGGGCGACGACCGGGAGGAGGACCCTGCGGATCGGGACGAGGACGTCTTCTCCGCCGCGTCGGAGCCGCGCGACGACGGCCTGGAGGATGAGGACGACCAGGCCGAGGACGGCTGGGAAGCGGCCAAACGGGTCGAGCCCGCGGCCCTTCCGGTAGCCGCGGCGGCGGCCGAGGCGGATGGGGCAGCGGCAAGCGCCAAGCCGGTCGACATCGAAAGCCTCGCCCGCAAGCCGAAGATCTATGTCAAGCCGCGCAGCAGCGAGCCGGTGCTGGGCCGCCTGCTCGCCAGGATCGGCCAGCGCGCCCGCCGGCTGCGTCCCCGCCGGGTGGTCGGCACGATGATGTTCTTCGGCGCCATCGCCCTGTGCGCGCTGGCGGTCACCTTCCGCACGCCGATCGTCGCCCGCATGCCGGATCTGGCCGGCCTGTTCGCCCTCGCCGGGCTGGAGGTCAACCTGCGCGGGCTGGAATTCCGCGACCTGCGCACCTTCCGGGAGATCGAGGACGGCGCCATCGTGCTGGTGATCGAAGGCACGATCGTCAATGTCGAGCGGGAAGCGGTGCCGATCCCGGCCATTCGCCTCGCCCTGCGCAGCGAGGATGCCCAGGAAATCTACGCCTGGACCATGGAACCGCGCTTGCGCCGGCTCGATGTCGGTGGCACGACGCGGTTTCGCACCCGCCTGTCGGCCCCGCCCGATCTGGCGGCGGACATCCAGGTGCGCTTCGTGGAGCGCAAAGAACGCCAGGTCAGGCTGCAATGAACGACACTGTCGACATCCGAACCCTTTTCGACGAAGCCGCGATCGCCGCCCGGGTCGAGGAGGTCGCTCGCGAGATCGCGGCCTCGCGGCCGCAGGGGCTGCTCGTCGTTGCCGTGCTCAAGGGCAGCTTCATGTTCGCCGCCGATCTGGTGCGGGCCATGCATCGGGCCGGCCTGACGCCGGAGATGGAGTTCATCCACCTGTCGAGCTATGGCGCGGGCACCGAGTCAAGGGAAATCCGCGTGTTGCGCGATGTGGAGAGCGATGTTGCCGGCCGGGATGTGATTCTCGTGGATGACATCCTGGAAAGCGGCCGCACGCTGGCTTTTGCGCGAGACCGACTCAGCGAGCGCGGCGCAGGCTCTGTGCGCATCGCCGCCTTGCTCGACAAGCCGATGCGCCGCAAAACCGCCATTTCCGCGGATTATGTCGGGTTCGAGTGTCCGGACAAGTTCGTTGTCGGCTACGGGATGGACATGGGCCACAAGTGGCGCCAGCTCCCGTTCATCGGCTACGTCGTCCAGGATGCACCGGCCTAGCGCGCGGATGGTTCAACAACGGAGGGGGACATGGCCCGCATTCTGATCGCCGAAGACGACGAAGCCGTTCGCAGCTTCGTCAAGCGCGCCCTCGAGCTGGACGGTCACGCCGTGGTCGCCCTGGAAGACGGTGCGGCGGCGGCCGAGACGCTGGCGAAGGAAAAGGGCGCCTTCGACCTCATCCTTTCGGACATCAAGATGCCGGTGATGGACGGCATCGCCTTCGCCCTGATCGCCGCCCGCGACTATCCCGCCGTGCCGATCCTGCTGATGACGGGCTTCGCCGACCAGCGCGAGCGGGCGAACGGGCTCGACGCGCTGATCCACGACGTCGTCACCAAGCCGTTCTCGCTGGCGGAAATCCGCCGCGCCGTCAGCGATGCCCTGCTCGGCATCTGCCGCGAAGAGACCCGCCGCTACGCCTGACCGCGTGGCGGCCTGCGCCTCGGCCGCAGCCCTTCCTTCACGGAGGCGAGCCGTCGTCTCCCGCTCCGGCGCTGTCGCCGGCTTCCTTCTTCCCCCAATCGTCCGTTGAAACGCAACGGGCCCGAGCTTGTCCCGCGCGAGCCCGAAATCGCAGCGCACGCCCGCAAGGCGCCGCTCAGTTGCGCCGCAGCAGCCGCTCCAGATAATCGAGTTCGATCATCGGCCGGGTCGGGTCCGAGAAGCGCCGGCGCAACTCCTCCAGGATCCGGCGCGCCCGCTGCACGTCGATCTCGTCCGGCACCCGCACCCGGTCGCCGAAATCCGGCCCTTCCGTGCGGCGCGGCCGCCCGAGCGGGTCCTCGTCCATCGGGCTGCCCTGGCGTCCGGCCATGCCGGGCCCGTCGCCCGGCCCCGGCTGTCCGAACATCTGTTCCGCCATGCCCTGCGCCCCGCGCCGCAGCGCATCCAGCGCATTGCCCTGCTGTCCGACGGCATCGCCCGGCTGACCCTGGCCGAGGCTGTCGCGGGCATTGCCCATCTCCTCGCCGGCCCGGCCGAGGTCGTCGTTCGACGGCATGCCGTTGCGGGCCATCTGGTCGAGAAGCTGCTGCAGCCGCTCGCCCAGTTGCCCCTGCCCTTCCTGAAGCTGCCTCAGGGCCTCGGCAAGCTCTTCCGGCGTCATTTGTCCCGGCTGGCCTTGCTGACCCTGCTGGCCCTGCTGACGACCCTGCTCCTGCTGCTGGTTGAAGCGGTTGGTCTGGTCCATCAGCTCCTGCTGCCGCTGGATCATCCGGCCGAGCTCGTTGAGCGCCTGCATCATCTCCTGCGTCATGCTGTCCGGCATCTGCTGCGGCCGGCCGGCCTGCAGGTTCTCCAGCATCCGCTGCATCTGGGCGAGCAGTTCGCGCGCGGCATCGCGCGAGCCGCTGCGCGCCAGTTCCTCGATCCGCGACAGCATCTCGTTGAGGTCCTGCGGCCGCAGGTTCTGCGCATTCGGATCGAGCGGCTGCATCGCTTGCGGGTTCTGCCGCAACTGCTCGGCCAGCGCCTGCATGTATTCGTTCAGCGCCTGGCGCAGCTCTTCCGTCAGCCGGGCGATCTCCTCGTCGGACGCTCCCCCCTCCAGCGCCCGGCGCAGCGCTTCCTGCGCGTCGCGCAAGGCCCGCTCGGCGGTCGACAGGTCGCCGTCCTCGATGTTCAGCGCCAGTTCCCACAGCAGGTCGACGACATCGCGCAGCTCGTCGTCCGACTGCGCGGCAACGAGCTGGCCACGGGCGAAGCGCATGCCGAGATGGGTCCGCAGCTTCTCGCCGAAGACTTCCGGCGCCAGCATCAGGCCGTCGAACGCGTCGAGCACGCGCACCTGCGCATTGGCGTCGAGCGCCAGGCTGCGGCGCTGCTCGACCACCGCACGCGCCAGCGGCTTGGCGAAGCGCCGCTGCGGCAGGGTGAAGCGGTGCGGCTCGGAATAGCCGGTCTGTCCGGCATGGTCGCTGGCGCTCAGCACCACGTCCACCTCGGAGCCGGCCCAGGGATGGCTGGTCAGGTCGCGAATCGTTTCGCCGGTCCCGGTGCGCCGCTCGCCGGCGGCCAGCGACAGCGGAAAGCTCGGCGCCTCGACCAGGGGGCGGATCGCCGCGCCGCTGTCCTGGTTGCGGCGCTGCGCCGGGCGGATGTCGGCGCGCGCGCCGACGATGCCGTAGTCGTCCTGCGCCAGATAGGTGAATTTGACCGCGCCGCTGAGCTGCTCTTCCGGATCGTTGAGCAGGCGGATGGTCGGCGGCTCGTCCGGCTCCACCGCCACCTGCCAGGCATGCACGAGCGCTTCGCCGTCGCGGATCTCCAGCGTCGCGGACGTCTCGAGCCGGCTGCGCAAACCGCCTGCGACAGCCGCCGGCGCCGCGCCCTCGTCGCCGCTCCCCCCGCCGGCCTCGGCCAGGTTCACCGTCTCCTGCGGCGTGACCAGCAGCACGGCAAGCGCACCGACCCCTTGCGCGCGGACGATCACCTCGCTGCCCTGCGGCACGCTGATCGCCTTGCCGGGGTCGCGCAATTCGGCCGCCGCCCCGGTCAGGAACACCGGCGCCCGGCCGGTATAGACCGGTGGCGCGATCCAGGCATCGATCCGGGCGGCAACGGGGGCCGCCTGCGGCGCGCCGCCGCCGAACGGCGACAGCCGCGACAGATGGCTGCCCTCGGCCGCGAAATAGCCGACCACCAGCAGCATCGCCGCCAGCACGCGCAGGGCAAAGGGATCGCGGCGGAAGGCCTGCGGGCTCGGCAGATCGGTGCGCACGCTGGCCAGAGCGGCGCTGGCGCGGCGGCGGTGCACCTCCCACAACGCCCGCGTCTCGGCCCTCTCGCCGCCGTCGAACAGCCGGTCGTCCAGCGCCGCCAGCGGCCGGTGGCTGAGGCCCGAGACACGCTCGATCCGAGCCAGCGCTTCGGCGCGGGAGGGAGAACCGGCACGGGCGAGCGGCAGGGCGGCGTACACGGCAGCGGCCAGGACGCCGAGCGCGGCGATCGCCGACAGCCAGGACGGCAGCATCGACCACAGGCCGAGCCAGGACAGGCCGACATAGAGGGCGACAACGATCAGGACCGAGTGCAGCGGCGGCCAGACCCGCTCCCAAAGCAGCGACAGGCGCGTGCACAGAACCGCCCGTTCGAGGCGCGCGCGCGCGCGCCGGGCCTCGTCGCCCGGCGGCGGGACGGCTGGGCCGGGTTCCGCTCCGGAACCGGCCGGTGTCGTCGCGTCTGTCACTGTCTGCCTCCGCGGCCCGACCCTTGGGTCACCCGCCCCCGTTCCGTTAGGGTGGGGCGTTTCGTCCGCTTTGGCAAGGCCGCGCCGGGCAAAGGCGCCCCGCGGCTCAGCTCTCGTCGAGCCAGGACGGCAGCCTGTCGAGGCCGATCAACTCCTCGTAGGTCGGCCGGGGACGCACCACCGCGTGGGCGTCGCCCTTCACCAGAACCTCCGGAACGAGCAGCCGGCTGTTGTAGCTGCAGGCCTGCACCGCGCCATAGGCGCCGGCCGAATGCACGACCAGCAGGTCGCCCGGCACAACCGCCGGCATGTCGCGATCATGGCCGAGATAGTCGCCGGTCTCGCAGACCGGACCGACCACGTCGGCCATCACCCGCGGATGGTCGGGGGCCGGCAGGACCACCGTGCGGATCTCGTGATAGGCATCGTAGAGCGTCGGGCGGATCAGGTCGTTCATCGCCGCGTCGACGACCACGAAGGTCTTCGCCGCGCCCTGCTTCACATAGAGGACGCGGGTGACGAGGATGCCGGCATTGCCGGCGATCATCCGCCCCGGCTCGAAGATCACCTTGCAGTCGAGATGCTCGACATGCCGGCGCACCACCTCCGCATAGGCCTCCGGGTGCGGCGGCGGCTCGTTGTTGTCCCGGTAGGGAATGCCGAGCCCGCCGCCGAGATCGACATGATCGATGGCATGGCCGTCGCCGCGCAGGTCCGCGATCAACCCGCCGAGCCGCGAGAACGCCGTGTCGAAGGGCTCCAGCTCGGTGATCTGCGAGCCGATATGCATGTCGATGCCCGACACCTGCAGCCCCGGCAGGGCGGCCGCATGGGCATAGACCTCGCGCGCCCGGCCCCAGGGAATGCCGAACTTGTTCTCCGCCTTGCCGGTGGCGATCTTGGCATGGGTGCGCGCGTCGACATCCGGGTTGATGCGGATCGAGACCCGCGCCGTGCGGCCCTTCTGGCTCGCCACCTGCGAAAGCTGCACCAGTTCCGGCTCGCTCTCAACATTGAAGCACAGAATGTCCTCGTCGAGCGCGTGCGCCTGTTCCTGCGCCGTCTTGCCGACGCCGGAGAACATGATCCGGTCGGCCGGCACCCCGGCCGCCCGCGCCCGGCGCAATTCGCCTTCCGAAACCACGTCCATGCCGGCGCCGAGCCGCGCCAGCGTCGACAGCACCGCCTGGTTGGAATTCGCCTTCATCGCGTAGCAGACGAGCGTCGGGATGCCGGCGAAAGCCTCGCTGAACACCCGGTAGTGCCGCTCCAGCGTGGCGGTGGAATAGCAATAGAACGGAGTTCCGACCTCGGCGGCGATGGTCTCGACCGGCACGTCCTCGGCAAACAGCCGGCCATCGACATAGTGGAAGTGATGCAAGGCCTTGTCCTGACCAGAGGGCACCGGTGGCGGTGGCGCCGCCGGCTGCCGGCATGAAAACGCGACGTCTCAGATGATGGCGTCGAGGATGAAGGGTCGGTCCGGGCGCGCCGACGCCGGCGCCTGCGCCGGAGCCGCCTGACCGGGCGCGGAGACGGCGGGATCCACCTGACCTGGACGATCGAGGGCGCCGCGACGGCCGCAGCCGGCCAGCGTCAGCGCCAGCACGGCCGCGATCAGCACGCCGCCGCTCAGGACCCGAGACATGCCAGCTTTCGCCATGGTGAGCGTCGCTCCTGTTGACGTCCGTTCGAAGCGGGCCGGCCCGGCCGGCCCCTGCCGTTTCCTCGCATGCGGCGGCGTTTGCCGCAAGTCCCCAGGGTCGGGACCTTGGGCCGCCTTGCTGCCGCAGGTCTCTAGCGCCGCGCGGCCTCGCGCTCCAGCGCCTTCAGCCAGCGCTTGGCCTGCTTGCGGACATTGGCCGGCGCCGTGCCGCCATAGCTGGTGCGCGAGCGCACCGACTTGTCGACCGACAGCACGGTGAAGATGTCCTCGGTGATGCGCGGCTCGATCGCCTGCAGGTCTTCCAGCGGCAGCCGGTGCAGCGGCACCCCGCGCTCCACGGCAAGGCCGACGGCGCGCCCGGTGACGTGATGCGCCTCGCGGAACGGCATGCCGATCACCCGCACCAGCCAGTCGGCCAGATCCGTCGCGGTCGAGTAGCCCGAGCCGGCGGCGGCCTTCATCGTCCTGGTGTTGGCGGTCAGGTCGCGGACCATGCCGGTCATCGCGGCCAGCGCCAGCGACAGGCTCGGCAGCCCGTCGAAGGCCTGTTCCTTGTCTTCCTGCATGTCCTTCGAATAGGCCAGCGGCAGGCCCTTCATCATCACCAGCAGCGCCGTCAGCGAGCCGTAGATGCGGCCCGTCTTGGCGCGCACCAGCTCGGCCGCGTCCGGGTTCTTCTTCTGCGGCATGATCGAGGAGCCGGTTGAGAAGCGGTCGGACAGGGTGACGAAGCCGAACTGCGCCGAGCACCAGATGACGATTTCCTCGGCAAGACGCGACAGGTGCATGGCGCAGATCGAGGCCGCCCCCAGCGCCTCGATGATGAAGTCGCGGTCGGACACCGCGTCGAGCGAATTGGCCGTCGGCCGGTCGAAGCCGAGCGCCGCCGCCGTCATCTCCCGGTCGATCGGGAAGGACGTGCCGGCCAGCGCGGCGGAGCCGAGCGGGCATTCGTTCATCCGCTTGCGGGCATCGCGCATGCGCGAGCGGTCGCGGGCGAACATCTCGACATAGGCCATCAGGTGGTGGCCGAAAGTCACCGGCTGGGCCGACTGCAGATGGGTGAAGCCCGGCATCACGTCGCCGGCATGGGCGAGCGCCCGCTCGCTGAGCGCCTGCAGGAGCTCGGTGAGCTGCTCGTCGAGCGTGTCCAGCGTGTCGCGCACCCAGATGCGGAAATCGGTGGCGACCTGGTCGTTTCGCGAGCGCGCCGTGTGCAGGCGGCCGGCGGCCGGGCCGATCAGTTCGGCCAGCCGCGCCTCGATGTTCATGTGGATGTCCTCGAGCGCCCGCGAGAAGGCGAAGTCGCCCGCCTCGATCTCTGACCGGATCGTGTCTAGACCGTGAGCGATCTTCTCGGCATCCTCGGCGGCGACAATTTCGCGCGCTGCAAGCATGCGGACATGAGCCTTCGAACCCTCTATATCCTGCCGGTAGAGCTTGCGATCGTAGTCGATGGAGGCGTTGATCTCCTCCATGATGGCGTCCGGCCCATCCGAGAACCGGCCTCCCCACATGCGATTGCTCATGAACGTGCCTTTCTGGCGCCCCTAAGGAACGGGTAATGGATCGATGACCAACGGAACCAGGCCTCCCCGGCGCACGCTCCTTCTCGGAGGTGCCGCCGTGGCCCTGATGGCGGGACTGGCGGGGGTATACGTGATCGGCGGGGCCGATGGCAACCGGCAGCAGGCCGGTGCCTGCAGCGCCGCAGCTAGCCTTGCCGCCGAGATCGCGCCGCTCGCCCGCGGCGAGGTGGCTGCGTTCCTGCCGGCGAAGAACCCGAACGCGCTCTCCGACCTTGCCTTCCGCAACGATGCGGGCGAGCCGATCACCCTCGGCGATTTCCGCAACAGGGTGGTCCTGGTCAATCTCTGGGCCACCTGGTGCGCGCCCTGCCGCAAGGAGATGCCGGCGCTCGACGAATTGCAGGCGGACTTGGGCGGCGAGGATTTCGAAGTGGTCGCCGTCAGCGTCGACCAGACCGGCGAGGAAAAGCCGCGTGCCTTCCTTCAGGAGATCGGCGTCGGCAACCTCGCCTTCTATGCCGATCCCAGCATGAAGATCTTCCAGGACGTGCGCTCGCGCGGCCGCGCGCCGGGCCTGCCGACGACGCTGCTGGTCGATGGCGAGGGCTGCGAGATCGGCGCGCTGATGGGACCGGCCGAATGGGCCTCGGACGATGCCAAGGCCCTGGTGCGCGCGGCCATCGACGCCCAGCGCAAGGCAGCTCCTGAAGGGACCGGCAGCTAAGACGCCCGGCTCGACGGAAACCGAACGACAAAAGCGCCGGGCGGATGCGTCCGGCGCTTGATGGTTTCCGGCAGGTCGTGGAAAAGATCAGGCGGAGATGTCGAGCCTGCCGCCGACGCCCGCCGGCGTCGGAGCCTTGGCCACGGCGGCGGCATAGTCGGCATTCTGCTCCAGCATGGCCGCGAGCGCGGCCGTGGCATCGGCATTCTGCTTCATGAAGGTCGCGGCAAGCTGCGTCTGGGTCTGCGCCTGCGACATGCCGACCATGGCGGCGGCAACACTGGACATGAAAGCCTCCCGGTTCGAGCCTTCCCACCCCTCGCACGACCAGCATTAACGACGGGTTAATCCGGGCAACCTGCGCGGGTACCCGCCCGCCTCAGCGGGTGGGAACCGGCACGTCGCCGCGATAGTCGTAGAAGCCGCGCTGGGTCTTGCGGCCGAGCCAGCCGGCCTCGACATATTTCACCAGCAGCGGGCACGGGCGGTACTTGGTGTCGGCGAGGCCCTCGTAGAGCACCTGCATGATCGACAGGCAGGTGTCGAGGCCGATGAAGTCGGCGAGCTGCAGCGGGCCCATCGGATGGTTGGCGCCGAGCTTCATCGCCGTGTCGATCGCCTCGACCGAGCCGACGCCCTCATAGAGCGTGTAGATCGCCTCGTTGATCATCGGCAGCAGGATGCGGTTGACCATGAAGGCGGGGAAATCCTCGGCAACCGCGATGGTCTTGCCGAGCTTGCGGGTGAACACCCGCGCCGCCTCGAAGGTCTCGTCCTCCGTGGCGATGCCGCGCACCAGTTCCACCAGCTCCATCAGCGGCACCGGATTCATGAAATGAATGCCGATGAAGCGCTCCGGCCGGTCGGTGGTCGCCGCCAGGCGGGTGATCGAGATCGACGAGGTGTTGGTGGCGAGGATCGCCTCCGGCTTCAGCAGCGGACAAAGCTGGCTGAAGATCTTGCGCTTGATCTGTTCGTTCTCGACGGCCGATTCGATGACGAGGTCGACATCGCCGAGTTCGTCCATGCTCTCGGCCGGCACGATCCGCGACAGGGCCGCCGTGCGCTCGTCCTCGGTCAGCTGCCCCTTGGACACCTGGCGGGCCATGTTGCCGTTGATCGAGGCCAGACCGGACTGGATCCGATCCCGGGAAATGTCGTTGAGCTGCACCTCGAAGCCGGCGACGGCGCAGACATGCGCAATGCCGCTGCCCATCTGGCCCGAGCCGATCACGCCGACTTTCTTGATCTCGACCACCATCGTCCGTCCCGATTTCGTTTCGGTGCCGCCGCGCGGCGCACCCTTGGGGAAAGTGAGGGCTATTCATGGCAACTTCGCGAGCCCGCCGCAAGGACCCGGCGGCGCTTTTTCGCAAGGCAGCAGCGCCATGGCGCCAACCGTCGCCGGCAACGCGGAAGGGCCCGCCGAGGACGGGCCCTTCGCAGTCGTCTCCCCCGCGCCGCGGCGCGGTGCCGTCAGCCCTTGGCGGCCTCGACGGCGGCCTTGAACTGCGGCAGCACCTCGAACAGGTCCGCGACGAGACCATAGTCGGCGACCTGGAAGATCGGCGCTTCCTCGTCCTTGTTGATCGCCACGATCACCTTGCTGTCCTTCATGCCGGCAAGGTGCTGGATGGCGCCCGAGATGCCGCAGGCGATATAGAGATCCGGCGCGACGACCTTGCCGGTCTGGCCGACCTGCCAGTCGTTCGGCGCGTAGCCCGCATCGACCGCCGCGCGCGAGGCGCCGACAGCCGCGCCCAACGCGTCGGCGACCGGCAGCATCACCTCCTCGAACTTCTCCTTGGAGCCGAGCGCGCGGCCGCCGGAGATGATCACCTTGGCCGAGGTCAGCTCCGGACGGTCGGACTTCGACAGTTCCTGGCCGACGAAGGTCGACAGATCCGACTGGGTCGCCGAAATCTCCTCGATCGCGGCCGAACCGGTCTCCTCGGCGGCAGCGAAACTCGCCGTGCGCACGGTCACCACCTTCTTGGGATCGTTCGACTTGACGGTCTGGATGGCGTTGCCGGCATAGATCGGCCGCTCGAAGGTCGACCCGTCGATGACGGCGGTGACGTCGGAAAGCTGCATCACGTCGAGCAGCGCGGCGACGCGCGGCAGGATGTTCTTGCCGTTGGCGGTGGCCGGCGCGACGATCGCGTCATAGCCGCCGGCCAGCGACACGATCAGCTCCGACATCGGCTCGGCGAGCTGCTGGGCAAGCCCGTCGCCATCGGCGAGCAGCACCTTGGCGGCACCCGCGATCTTGGCGGCCTGCTCGGCGGCAGCGCGCGCGCCCTTGCCGGCGACCAGCACATGCACGTCGCCGCCCATCGCGGCGGCGGCGGTCATCGCCTTGTGGGTGGCGTCGTTCAGTGCGGTGTTGCTGTGTTCGGCAACAAGAAGGATGGTCATCGTCAGTGTCTCCCTGTCCGTCCGATCACAGCACGCCGGCTTCGGTCTTCAGCTTGGCGACAAGCTCGGCGACATCGGCCACCTTGACGCCGGCCTGGCGTGCCGGCGGTTCGACGGTCTTCAGCACTTCCAGGCGCGGCGTGACGTCGACGCCGCAGTCTTCCGGAGACTTCTCGTCGATCGGCTTCTTCTTCGCCTTCATGATGTTCGGCAGCGAGGCGTAGCGCGGCTCGTTGAGGCGCAGGTCCGTCGTGACGATGGCCGGCAGCTTCAGCTTGACGGTCTGCAGGCCGCCGTCGACCTCGCGGGTCACGTCGACCGTGCCCTCGCCGAGGTCCACCTTCGAGGCGAAGGTGCCCTGGCTCCAGCCGAGCAGCGCGGCGAGCATCTGTCCGGTCTGGTTGCAGTCGTCGTCGATCGCCTGCTTGCCGAGGATGACGAGGCCGGGCTGCTCGTCCTCGACCACCTTCTTCAGGATCTTGGCGACGGCGAGCGGTTCGGTGGTGGCGTCGGTCTTGACCAGGATGCCGCGGTCGGCGCCCATGGCGAGGCCCGTGCGCAGCGTCTCCTGCGCCTGCTGCGGGCCGACCGAGACCACGATGATCTCCGTGGCCTTGCCGGCCTCGCGCAGACGGATCGCCTCTTCGACGGCGATCTCGTCGAACGGGTTCATCGACATCTTGACGTTGGCCAGATCGACCCCCGAGCCGTCGGCCTTCACGCGCACCTTGACGTTGTAGTCGATCACCCGCTTCACGGGCACAAGGATTTTCATTGGTTTTTCAACCTCCCGCTGACGCGACCGCAAGTTACCGCCGCCGGTCGCCTTTCGTATCCGCAACGCCTCAGGACAGCCGGAAACCGCAGCTTTCCGCAGGTTCCGTGTCGTCGGGCCGGGACCGTACTGACGCGCTTGGTGGCTGTCAACGCCACGTAAGGGAACCCTGCCGTCGCAGGAGCGACGCCCGCGTCCCCACCCCGCCCGAAGCCCCCTACACCCCCCTGTCGAACAGCGGCACGCCGCGCCGGCGCATCGGCACCACCAGCAGGGCGCCGGCGGCGGCACCGGCCACATGCGCCCACCAGGCGACAGTGTCGCCGTCCTCGGCCGGACCCAGCACCATCACCACCTGGAAGGCGATCCACGCCCCCAGCACCCAGGCGGCCGGCAGACGCAGCGGCAGCCGGCCGAAGGCCAGCACCCAGACCCGCACTTTGGGATGCAGCACCAGATAGGCGCCGATGATGCCGGCCACCGCGCCCGAGGCGCCGATCAGCGGCACGATCGACCCCGGCTCGATCAGGGCGTGGCCGAGCCCGGCCGCGGCCGCGCACAGCAGATAGAACAGGAGGAAGCGAAAATGCCCCATCGCGTCCTCGACATTGTCGCCGAAGACCCACAGGAACAGCATGTTGCCGCCCAGATGCATCCAGCTCCCATGCAGGAAGGCATAGGTCACCAGCGCCGCCGGCTCGGGAAACACCACGAGATCGGGCGCCAGGTCGCGCAGGTCGAACAGCACGGCCGGGATCAGCCCGTAGGACAGGCTCGAGGCCTGCATCGCCGGCTCCGACAGCCCGCCCTGCTGCACCAGCACGAAGATCGCCACATTGGCGAGGATCAGCCCCCATGTGACAAATTGTCGCCGCACATGCACGAGCGGCTTGTGATCGTAGAGCGGAATGAACATCGGCCGGCCGTCCTGTTGCGTCGTCGCAGCTTTCCGGCCTGCGCGCCCCGGCGTCAAGTGTGTCGTCAAGTGCGTCGTCAAGGGGCGGTCTTGACCCTAGCGGTTCTGGCCCGGCACCCACAGCACGTCGGCGGCGCCCTTGTCGTTGACCCAGCGCGCGGCGACGAAGAAGAAATCGGAGAGCCGGTTCATGTAGACCAGCGCCGGCCGGCCGACGGTCTCGCGCGCCGCCAGTTCGGTCATCAGCCGTTCGGCCCGGCGCGACACCGTGCGGGCGAGATGGAGCTGCGCCGCCGCCGCCGTACCGCCCGGCAGCACGAAGGAGCGCAGCGGCGACAGGTCGGCGTTGAACCGGTCGATCGCCGCCTCGATGGCTGAGACCTGCGCCTCGGTGACGCGCAGCGGCGGATAGGCCGGCGGCGTGTCGCTTTCCGGTGTGGCAAGATCGGCGCCGAGGTCGAACAGGTCGTTCTGGATCCGCGCCAGCACCGCGTCGAGTTCGGGATGGCCGCGCGCCGTCTCCAGCCGCGCCAGGCCGACCACCGCATTGGTCTCGTCGACCGTGCCATAGGCCTCGACCCTGAGGTCGTGCTTCGGCCGCCGCTCGCCGGAGGCAAGCGCCGTGGTGCCGGCGTCTCCCGTCTTGGTGTAGATCTTGTTCAGCACCACCATGGCATGTCCTTCCGCGAAATTCGTTTCCCGGCCGCGCCCTACGGCCGCACGCCGGTGAGATAGAGCACCACCATCACCAGGACCACGGCAAGGAACTGCAGTCCGACGCGCCAGCGCATCAAGGTCTGCGAGCGCGAGGACGAGCCGCCGCGCATCATGTTCCACAAGCCCAGCAGCAGCACGACCGCCACCGCCCCGACGGCGAAGGGTATGGTCATGCGCAGGAAGTCGGCCATCGGAAGTCCTTTCTCAGCAGGGGCGCGGCAGGCGCCGGCGTCCTATTCCTCGGATCGCGCCGCCCGCGACAGCACCCAGTCGAAGCCCCGGGTCGGCAGCAGGCGTTTCAGGCCGGCCATCACGGTCGTCGGCACGGTCACCCGGTAGCGCGGGCGCGGCCGCGGCGCCTCCACCGCATGCACCAGGCGCTTGACCACCGCCCGCGCCGGCAGCTTGAACAGCGACGGCTCGCCGGCCCGCATACGGGCAAGGCGCCGCTCGTAGATCTCCCGGTGGGGCGAGGCGGCCGCCCCCTCTTCGCCGATCACCCTTTCGAAATTCGCCATCGCGTTCTGGGTGAAGCGGGTGGCGATCGGGCCCGGCTCGATCAGCGAGACATGGATGCCGGCGCCGGCGAGTTCCAGCCGCAGCGTGTCGCTATAGCCTTCCAGCGCGAATTTCGAGGCGTTGTAGGCCCCGCGATAGGGCATGCCCATGAAGCCGAGGATCGACGAACACTGCACGATGCGCCCGTGCCCCTGCCGGCGCATATGCGGCAGCACCGCCCGCGTCAGCGTGTGCCAGCCGAGGAAGTTCGCCTCGAACAGCCCGCGCAGCGCCTCCGAGGGGATGTCCTCCAGCGCGCCGGGAATGGCATAGGCGCCGTTGTTGAACAGCGCGTCGAGCCGGCCGGAGGTGCGCTCGAACAGCTCCGCCGCACCCTCGATGAGGCTCGCCTCGTCCTGATAGTCGAGGCGGAAGCTCTCGAAGCCTTCCGCCCGCAGCCGGTCCACGTCCTCCGCCCGCCGCGCGGTGGCGAAGACGCGCCAGTCGCGGCCGCGCAGCGTATGGGCGGCGGCGGCGCCGATCCCGGAGGAGCAGCCGGTGATGAGAATGATGCGCTGCGGCCGGACATATGCGGCTGTCAGTGACCCGGCCATGTCTCAGGTCTTCTCCCGTCCCGTCCCAGCCCGTTCCGATGCGGTCAGATCGCTTCGCCGACCAGCAGCCTCGGCGCCGGCCCCTCCAGCCCCGCCGCCTGTCGGATGAAGAAGCGCTTCAGCCCCGGCATGCGGTCGACAAGGCCGAGGCCGACATCGCGGGCCGCGCGCACCACATCCATATCGTTGGAAAACAGTCGGTTCAAGACGTCGGTCACCACTCCCATGCGGAACGTGTCGAAGCGCCGCCAGCGCTCGTAGCGCTCCAGCACGTCGAGCGCGCCGATATCCTCGCCGAGCCGCCGCGCCTCGACCAGCACCTCGGCGAGCGCCGCCACGTCCTTGAAGCCGAGATTGAGCCCCTGGCCGGCGATCGGATGGATGCCGTGGGCGGCATCGCCCGCCAGCGCCAGCCTGGGCCGCACGAAGTCGCGCGCCAGGGTCAGACCAAGCGGGAAGGCGTGGCGCGGCCCGGCCAGTTCCAGCTTGCCGAGGTGATGGCCGAAGCGGCGCTCCAGCTCCAGCTCGAAGGTGAAGTCGTCGCCCTTCACCAGCCGCTCGGCCTCGACGCGCCGCTCCGTCCACACCAGCGACGAGCGGTTGCCGGTCAGCGGCAGGATGGCGAAGGGGCCGGAGGGCAGGAAATGCTCCTCGGCGCGGCCGCCATGCGGCCGCTCATGGGCAACGGTGGTGACGATGCCGGACTGGTCGTACTCCCAGCGCACCGTGCCGATGCCGGCAAGCTCGCGCAGCTTCGAGCGCACGCCGTCGGCGGCGACCAGCAGTTTCGCCGTGCGAACCCCGCCCGAGGCAAGGCGGATCTCCACCTCCGACGGCCCGGTCGCGAAGCCGGCGACCGTGTCCGGTGCGATCAGCTCGACGCCGAGCGCCTCGGCCCGCTCGGCGAGCACGGCGACCATGCGCCCGTTCGGCACCATATGGGCAAAGGGCTCGCCCGGCTCCACCTCGCCGTCGAAGGTCAGGAACACCGGCCGCACCGCATCGCGCAGCCGCGAATCGGTGACGATCATCTCCATCATCGGCTGGGCATGCGGCACGATCTGCTCCCACACGCCGAGCCGGTCCAGCATGCGGCTCGCCGCCGCCGCGACGGCCGAGGCGCGCGGATCCTGCTCCAGCGCCGCGCGCGGGCGCATATCGACCACGGCGACGCGAAGGCCCGGATCGGCCTGCTTCAGCGCCACCGCCAGCGACAGGCCGACATAACCGCCGCCGCCGACCAGCACGTCGAGCCCGTCCGCCTGGATGCCCATCCTGTCGCTCCCGTGTTTGCACGCTCGTTACTACGCCCCGGGACGGCTGCCCCTGGGTCAGTCTTGACAATGCCGTCCGGCGCCCCGAAGGCTCACGCACCCTTTCCGTCCCTGCGAACAGGTGCCGCATGCGCTCAGCCGTCGACGACCTCCTCTCGATACTCGATCTCGAGCCGCTGGAACACAACCTCTTCCGCGGCATGAGCCCGCAGGTCGGCTGGCAGCGGGTTTTCGGCGGCCAGGTGATCGGCCAGGCGCTGGTCGCCGCCTCCCGCACCGTGCCGCAGGACCGCGCCGTCCATTCGCTGCACGGCTATTTCCTGCGCCCCGGCGATCCGGCCGTGCCGATCATCTACGAGGTCGACCGCATCCGCGACGGCGGCAGCTTCACCACCCGCCGCGTCGTCGCCATCCAGCACGGCGAGCCGATCTTCTCCATGGCCGCCTCCTTCCAGACCTTCGAAGAAGGCCTCGACCACCAGGTCGCCATGCCCGACGTGCCGATGCCGGAGGACCTGCCCGGCGAGGCGGAGCTGAAGGAACAGTTCCTCGCCCATGCGCCGGAGCCGGTGCGCCGCTACTGGGAGCGCGACCGGCCGATCGAACTGCGCCCCGTCGACATGACCCACTATTTCAGCCGCCGCAAGCTGACCCCGTCGCAGAATGTCTGGGTCCGGGCCAGCGCCGC
This sequence comes from Stappia sp. TSB10P1A, assembly GCF_900185725.1. Taxonomy (GTDB): domain Bacteria; phylum Pseudomonadota; class Alphaproteobacteria; order Rhizobiales; family Stappiaceae; genus Stappia. The sequence continues at coordinate 69,328 of NZ_FYAU01000024.1, forward strand.
CCTGCCCGACGATCCGCGCGTCCATTCCTGCGTGCTTGCCTATGCCTCGGACATGACGCTGCTCGACACCTCGCTCTTCGCCCATGGCACCAGCGTGTTCGACCCGCGGCTCCAGGTAGCAAGTCTCGACCACGCCATGTGGTTCCATCGCCCGTTCCGCGCCGACGAGTGGCTGCTCTATGCCGAGGACAGCCCGTCGGCCTCCGGCGGGCGCGGCTTCACCCGCGGCTCGCTCTATTCGCGCGACGGCCGGCTGGTCGCCTCCGTCGCGCAGGAAGGGCTCATCCGCGTGCGCGCCGACCGGTCGCCGGCCTGATCAGCGGAAGCTGCCGCTGAAGCCGCGGATCGCCAGCGGATTGTCGGACAGCGCCGCCGCGTCCGGCGTGTCGGTCGAAGGCGTCCCGGTGAAGGCGTCGAACAGCTTGCGCACGAAGGTCTCCGGCAGGTCGCGGGTGATGAACACCAGCCGGCTGCGATGGTCGGCGTCCGGCCAGGCCGGCAGCGTCGCCGGTGGATGGAACACGTGCTGCACCCCGTGCAGCACCACCGGCCGGTCCGGATCCTCGGCGAGCTGCACCACCCCCTTCATCCGCAGCAGCTTCGGCCCATGCGCCGAGCGCAACAGGTCGAGGAACATCTCCAGCGCCGCCGACGGGATCGGCCGGTCGGTCGACAGGGAGAAGGCACGGATCGAATCGCCGTGGCGGTTCACGTCGTGCCCATGATCGTGGTGCCCATGATCGTGGTGCCCGTGATCGTGATGCCCGTGATCGTGATGCCCGTGATCGTGATGCCCGTGATCGTGGTGATCATGATGGTGATGCCCATGGGAATGGCCGTCGCGATAGGCTTCCTCGTTCAGCCAGCGCGCCACATCCGCCGTCTTGGTCGCCGGATCGTAGAGCCCGGTGCCGATCAGCCGGGCCGCCGTCGCCTCGCCGCTGGCCGCCAGGATCACCGGGGCGGCCGGGTTGAGCCGGGCAATGCGCCGGCGCAGCGGGCTCGCCGGATCGAGCGCCGCCGCGCCCTCCGCAAGATCGGTCTTGGTCAGCACGATGCGGTCGGCCACCGCCACCTGCTTCACCGCCTCCTCCTGCGCGTCGAGCGTCGCCAGCCCGTTGACCGCGTCGACCAGGGTCACCACCCCGTCGAGCTGGTAGCGCATCACCAGATAGGGATGCTGCATCACCGTGTGCAGCACGGGAGCCGGATCGGCGAGCCCCGTCGTCTCGATCACCACCCGTGACAGCCGCTCGCTGCGGCCGTTGTCGAGCCGGCGCAGCAGATCCTCCAGCGTCGTCACCAGATCGCCGCGAATGGTGCAGCAAAGGCACCCGGAGGACAGCTCGACGATGCCCTCCTCGCCTCCTTCCACGAACAGGTGGTCGAGGCCGACCTCGCCGAACTCGTTGATGATCACCGCCGCGTCGGCCAGCGCCGGATCCTTCAGCAGGGTGTTGAGCAGCGTCGTCTTGCCCGCGCCGAGAAAGCCGGTGATGACGGTCAGCGGAATGGGCGGCTTCGGCCCGCGCGGGCGCTTGCCGGTCTGGTCGGTCTCGGTCACGTCACGGTCCTTTCGCGGACGCCGGCCGCTCGGCCGACGCACCGGTCTATGGGCGAGGATTTGGGGACGGGCGCGGCAGGATCAAGAGCGGCTCGCCGCGGAAGATCGCGCCCGGCTTGGCTTCGCCCTGCGGCGCCGGCGCAGCGGCGGCGGCCGTCGGCAGCAGGGCGGGCGTCGCCGCGACCGCGCCCGTCGCCGGCTTTTCCCGCGGCATCGGCACGGTTGTCAGCGCGGCGACCTTCGCCTCGGCCGGCGCCGCGCCGCCCTTGGGCACGCCGAGGCCGACCTGCAGCGCCTGGTCGGCGCGGGCGCGCGGGCCGATGATCTGGTCCATCACCTTGCCCCAGTCGGTCTTGCCGTCGTCCCCGGCCGGCGCGTCGTCATCCGCCGAGACCACCTGTTGCGGCGCCTGGGCGACGATCGACTGGCGCACGCCGTCGGACGCCGGGCCGGCCTGCGCATAGGACAGCGTCCTGGAGCCGCGCAGACCGCCGGTGCCGTAGGCGGCGAGCAGTTCCTCGGCGGTCGGCCTGGGGTTGCGCTTGCAATAGCCGTCCGCCGGCGGCCCGCCGGCAATGCCGGTCATGCTGTCGAGGGAGCGCCCCGGCCGCTGGCTGAACGCGGCATCGACCAGCACGCGGGCCTTGGCGGCCCGTTCCACGCCGGACGAGGCGCCCAGGATCACCACCAGCACGGTGCGTCCGCCACGGCTCGCCGTCGCCACCACGTTCAGTCCGGAATTGCAGATATAGCCGGTCTTCATGCCGTTGGCGCCGCGCACGCGGGCGAGATATTCCCGGTTCGCCGAGCGCAGCGTCTGCTTGCCGACCCGGATCGCCGGCAGGCTGAAATAGCCCTGATATTGCGGGAATTCCCGCCACACCGCCCGTCCCAGCACGGCCAGGTCGCGGGCCGAGGACACCTGCCGGTTGTCCGGCAGCCCGTGCGGATTGGTGAAGGTCGTCGCGCTCATGCCGAGGCGCCGCGCCTCCGCGTTCATCATGTCGATGAAGGCGGGCTCGGAGCCGGCGATCGATTCGCCGATCGCCACGGCGATGTCGTTCGCCGACTTGACGATCAGCATCTTCAGCGCGCTGTCGAGCGTCAGTTGCGTGCCGGGCTTGAAGCCCATCTTGCTGGGCGGCTGGGCATGGGCATTGGTGCTGATCGCCACGGCGCTTTCCAGCGTCGCGCGCCCCTCGCGCACCGCCTTGAAGGCGAGATAGGCGGTCATCAGCTTGGTCACCGAAGCCGGATACCACTGGCGCAGCGCGTCCTTCTGGTCGAGCACCGCCCCCGTCTCCGCATCGATGACGATCCAGGCGCCGATGTCGGCGCGGGCGGTCCCGCCGGTCTGCAGCAGGGCGCCGACCGCGAGCGCTGCCGCGATCGCGAGGCCGCGCAAATGCCTGCCCAGGTGCTTGCGCAAGGGGCGTCCGGTAAAGTCCAGCACGTCAGCCAGCACGTCAGAATGCCTCCGCAGGTCCGGCCGCCACAGCTCCAGCCGCCGCATCGAATTGTCCGCGCCGGGACGGGCCACCCGTGGGAGGCCCCGTCCATGCCCGAATGTCCATGCCGGATATATGTAACCGATCCTGCGGGCGGAATGCAAAACCTGCAAGTTTTCCGCCCCTGTCCGCCGCCCGTCCTTATGCGCGGCAACCGCCCCTGCCCGCGCAAGCGGCATTTGCCGAAGATTGAGGCAGTCGCTCCCGTCCGCCGCGCCGGGAAGCCGCCGCCGGCCCGCCCGGCCGCGGCTGGTCGCGACTGGCCCCGCTCTTGCTTGGCACCGTCCGACGCCCCTGCGACAGGGGCGCGACGACCGGCCGCAACCCTCTCGCGGCTCTCGAACGTCCGGCGTAAGCTCCGGATTCCCATGACTATTCGAGCGAGGCCAAACAGCCGAATGACCGTCGAACCCGCAGCCCCGGCGATCCCGTCCCCCGCGATGCAGCGCGCGCACGGGCACGCCCATGTCACCTTCGCGCGGCAGGGCGACGCGACGCGGCTGAAGGAGCTCGGCCAGAGCGGCTCCGCCAAGATCCGCCTGCCGAAGACCCACGGCTCCCCGCCGGTCGCCGTCTTCCTCAACACCGCCGGCGGCCTGACCGGCGGCGACCGCATCGAGTTCGACGCCACCGCCGGCCCCGGCGCCCATGCGGTGCTGACCACCCAGGCGGCCGAGCGGGTCTATCGCAGCATCGACGGCCCGGCCGAGGTGGCGAGCGCCCTGCGCGCGGAGGAGGACGCGGTGCTGGAATGGCTGCCGCAGGAGACCATCCTGTTCGACCGCGCCTCCTTGCAGCGCTCGCTCACCGTCGACCTTGCCCCCGGCGCCCGGCTGCTGGCGGTGGAGAGCCTGGTGCTCGGGCGCGAGGCGATGGGCGAGGATGTGCACGCCCTCGGCTTCCGCGACCGCTGGCGCATCCGCCGCGACGGCCGGCTGATCTTCGCCGACGAGGCCCGCATCCAGGGCGATGCCACCGACATTCTCTCCGGCTCGGCGACGGCGGCCGGCAGCCGCGCCTTCGCCACGCTGGTCGATTGCCGCGAGGGCGTCTCCGGCCTGCTGGAGCGGGCGCGCGAGGCGATGGGCCCGCTGCTCGGCGAGCGGCTGCGCGGCGGCGTCAGCGCCCTTCCCGACCTTCTCGTCTTCCGCTTTCTCGCCGACAGCGGCCAGGACCTGCGCGCCGGCCTCGTCTCCTTCCTGGAGACCTGGCGCGGCACGCGCCTGCCGCGCACATGGTATTGCTGAGGACAGGCACGCACCGCAGATGCAGATGAGGACCAGGCCATGAAACTGACCCCGCGGGAAAAGGACAAGCTGCTGATCGCCATGGCAGCCGAGGTCGCCCGCAAGCGGCTCGCCCGCGGCGTCCTGCTCAACTATCCCGAGGCCGTGGCCTTGATCAGCGACTTCGTCGTCGAGGGCGCCCGCGACGGGCGCAGCGTCGCCGAGCTGATGAGCGCCGGCGGCGAGGTGCTGACCCGCGACCAGGTGATGCCCGGCATCGCCGAGATGATCCACGACGTGCAGGTGGAGGCGACCTTTCCCGACGGCACCAAGCTCGTCACCGTCCACCAGCCGATTCGCTGACAGAAGGAGCGCCGGATGATCCCGGGTGAACTGATGCCCGCCGAGGGCGACATCGAGCTCAATGCCGGCCGCCGCGTGCTGGAGATCGAGGTCGCCAACACCGGCGACCGTCCGGTGCAGGTCGGCTCCCACTATCATTTCGCCGAGACCAACCCGGCGCTCGCCTTCGACCGGGCGGCGGCGCGCGGCCACCGGCTGGACATTCCCGCCGGCACGGCGATCCGCTTCGAGCCGGGCCAGACGCGGAAGATCAGCCTCGTTCCCTATGTGGGGGATCGCGCGGTCTACGGTTTCAATGGCAAGGTGATGGGCACGCTCTGACCAACCGAAGGACACCCGACGTGACCCGCCCAGCATTCCTGACCGCCTCCGCCGCCCTGCTCGCCCTGTGGCTGCCGGCCGCTCCCGCCAGTGCCCAGCAGGATCCGGACATCGATTGCGAGAACGCCACTGTCCAGATGGAGCTCACTTACTGCGCCGAGAAGGACTGGGAAGCCGCCGACAAGGAGCTCAACACCGCCTACGCGGCGGCGATGAAGGCGATGCGCGCGATGGACGCCGATCTCTCCGCCGACCTCAAGGGCGCCGCCGAGGCGCTGAAGGAGGCCCAGCGCGCCTGGGTCCCCTATCGCGACAAGGCCTGCGCCGCCGCCGGCTTCCTCGCCCGCGGCGGCTCGATGGAGCCGATGCTTATCTATTCCTGCCTTGCCGAACTGACCGAGCAGCGCACCCAGGAACTGGAACAACTGACCGAGGGTCTGGGGAACTGAGCGATGGGCGTCACCGTGATCAACAAGTTCGTGGTTCCCGAGGAGGCGGTCGAGGCGTTTCTCGACGAGTTCTCGGAGCACCGGGCGTTCCTGGCGGCCCAGCCGGGATTCCTGTCCGGCGCCCTCTACCGCAAGGCCGGCGGCCCCGGCCGGTTCAATCTCGTCAACCTCGCCCGCTGGGAGAGCGCCGGCCATCTCGCCGCCGCACGCGAGGCGCTTGGAAAGCTCTACGAAGCCCGCGGTTCCGACCCCGGCGCGCTCTATCGCCGCCTCGGCGTCGAGGCCGACATCGCCAGCTACTCGGAAATCGTCACCTATTGAGGTAAGGCCATGCCCTTCAAGATCAGCCGCGCCGCCTATGCGGACATGTTCGGACCGACCACCGGCGACCGGCTCCGCCTTGCCGACACCGACCTTGTCATCGAGATCGAGAAGGACTTCACCGTCTATGGCGAGGAGGTGAAGTTCGGCGGCGGCAAGGTGATCCGCGACGGCATGGGCCAGTCCCAGCGCACGCGGGCGCAAGGCGCCGTCGACACGGTCATCACCAATGCGGTGATCATCGACCATACCGGCATCTACAAGGCCGATATCGGCCTGACCGGCGGGCGCATCTCCGGCATCGGCAAGGCCGGCAACCCGGACATCCAGCCCGGCGTCGACATCGTCATCGGCCCGGGCACCGAGGCCATCGCCGGCGAGGGCAAGATCGTCACCGCCGGCGCCCTCGACATGCATATCCACTTCATCTGCCCGCAGCAGATCGACGAGGCGCTGATGTCCGGCGTCACCACCATGCTGGGCGGCGGCACCGGCCCGGCAACCGGCACCAACGCCACCACCTGCACCCCCGGTCCCTGGCACATGGAGCGGATGCTGCAGGCCGCCGAGGCCTTCCCGATGAACCTCGCCTTCGCCGGCAAGGGCAATGCCGCGCTGCCGGCGGCGCTGGAGGAGCAGATCCTCGCCGGCGCCTGCGCGCTGAAGCTGCACGAGGACTGGGGCACCACGCCGGCGGCCATCGACTGCTGCCTGGCGGTCGCCGACGCCTACGACATCCAGGTGATGATCCACACCGACACGCTCAACGAGAGCGGCTTCGTGGAAAACACCACCGCCGCCTTCAAGGGCCGCACCATCCACGCCTTCCACACGGAAGGCGCCGGCGGCGGCCACGCGCCGGACATCATCAAGCTGTGCGGCGAGGCGAATGTCATTCCCTCCTCGACCAATCCGACGCGGCCCTACACGGTCAACACCATCGACGAGCATCTCGACATGCTGATGGTGTGCCACCACCTCGACAGCTCGATCCCCGAGGACGTCGCCTTCGCCGAAAGCCGCATTCGCAAGGAGACCATCGCGGCGGAGGACATCCTGCACGACATGGGCGCCTTCTCGATCATCGCCTCCGACAGCCAGGCGATGGGTCGGGTCGGCGAGGTGATCATCCGCACCTTCCAGACCGCCCACAAGATGAAGGTCCAGCGCGGCCGCCTTGCCGGCGAGAGCGGCGACAACGACAACCTGCGCGTCCGCCGCTACATCGCCAAGGTGACGATCAACCCGGCCATCGCCCATGGCATTTCGCAGCATGTCGGCTCGGTCGAGGTCGGCAAGCTCGCCGACCTGGTGCTGTGGGATCCCGCCTTCTTCGGCGTCAAGCCGGAGCTGGTGCTCAAGCTCGGCACCATCGCCGCCGCGCCGATGGGCGATCCCAACGCCTCGATCCCGACGCCGCAGCCCGTCCACTACCGGCCGATGTTCGGTGCCTATGGCCGCTCGATGACCGCCTCCAGCGTCACCTTCGTGTCGCAGGCCGCCTTCGACGACGGCATTGGCGAGCGGCTCGGCCTCGACCGGCTGGTGCTGCCGGTCTCCAACACCCGCTCAGGCATTTCCAAGGCCTCGATGGTGCTGAACGACGCCACCCCGGTGATCGAGGTCGACCCGGAGACCTACGAGGTGCGCGCCGACGGCGAGCTGCTGACCTGCGAACCCGCAAAGGTGCTGCCGATGGCCCAGCGCTATTTCCTGTTCTAGGTTCGAGGACGGAGGACCCGTCACCGACCGGAGGAGTCTTGCATGTACACGCTGATCGGCTATCCGCGCACCCGCGCCATGCGGGTCCTGTGGATGCTGGAGGAACTGGGCGAACCTTGCGACTACATCCCGGCAGCCCCGCACGCCGCTGAGGTCACCGCGCTCAATCCGACCGGCAAGGTGCCGGTGCTGAAGGACGGCGACGCAGTGCTGACCGATTCGGTCGCCATCTGCCAGTATCTCGCCGACAAGCACGGCAAGCTGACCTGTCCCGCCGGCACGCTGGAGCGGGCGCGCCAGGACGGGATCACCCAGTTCACCGTCGACGTGCTGGAAGGCGCCCTGTGGACCGCCGCCAAGAACAGCTTCATCCATCCGGAGGAGCTGCGGGTGCCGGAGGTCAAGCGCGTCTGCGCCGCCGAATTCGCCGCCGGCCTGCGCCATCTCGAGCACCTTCTGGGCGAAGGCCCGTTCGTCATGGGGGCGGAATTCACCGTGCCCGACATCCTGATCGTCCATTGCGCCAACTGGGCGAGGCTGGCGAAGTTCGACCTGCCGGCGGCCGGCCCCCTCGCCGACTATCTCGAGCGGGCCGGTTCGCGGCCGGCCCTGGCCGCCGCCATGAAACGAGGAGCCGAGGCCATCGCATGATCCGGGTACAGGAGATCCTCGCCGCCGGCCGCTGGGAAGGCGCGCCGGCCGACAGCATCGTGCTCGACCGGGAGGACCGGCACCGCCGCCGCGCGGTGCTGGACTGTGCCGGCGGCACCCGCGTGCTGCTCGACCTGCCGCGCCCGGTGCAACTGCATCACGGCGACGGACTGCTGCTGGAGGACGGCCGCATCGTCGCCGTTCTCGCGGCCGGCGAGGAGCTTGTCGAGATCGAGGCGGCGACCGCCGACGACCTGCTGCGCATCGCCTGGCATCTCGGCAACCGCCATCTGCCGACCCAGCTCCTGCGTGGGGCCCTGCGCATCCGCCGCGACCACGTGATCGAGGACATGGTGGCCCGGCTCGGCGGCACGATCACCCCGCTCGTCGCCCCCTTCGATCCGGAAGGCGGCGCCTATGGCCATGGCACGGTCGAGGGGCACGACCATCCCCATTCCCACGGCCATTCGCATTCCCATGAGGCCGGCCACCACCATCCTCACGGCCATTCCCACTCCCACGCGCACGCGCACTCCCATGACGGCCCCGCTGCGGATGGCTCCTGAGACGAGCGCCGGGTCCGGCGCCGGCCTTTCCGGCGCGGGGCTGCACACCCTGCTCGCCTGGACCTCGCCGTCCTTCCCGATCGGCGCCTATACCTATAGCCACGGTCTGGAATGGGCGGTCGAGGATGGCACTGTGCGCGATGCCGCGACGCTGCGCGCCTGGGTAACCGGCGTGCTGCGCCATGGCGCCGGCTGGAGCGACACGCTGCTGCTCGTCCACGGACTGCGCGCGGCCGCCCTCGGCGAGGAGGCGGCGTTCCGCGAGCTGCTCGACCTCTCGCTCGCCCTGCAGCCGAGTTCGGAGCGCCGGCTGGAGGCGAGCGCGCAGGGCGACGCCTTCATCGCCGCCATCATCGGCGCCTGGCCTCCCTCCGGAGACACGGCGGCAACGCGGCTTTTCGCCCGCCTGACACAAGGCGAGGCCGCGCTTGCGCGCGGGGAGTGGACCTATGCCCTGGCATTTTCCGCCGCCGCCGCGGCCTGGGGCCTGCCGGAAGGGCCGGTCGCCACCGCCTTCCTGCATGCCTTTGCCGCCAACCTCGTCTCGGCGGCGGTGCGCGCCGTGCCGCTCGGCCAGACCGACGGCCAGCGCGTCGTCAACGGGTTGGGGGACGAGATCGTCACCCTTGCCGTCGCCGCGCTGGAGGCGCCGCTCGAGGAGATCGGCGGCTGCGCCTTTGCCGCCGACATCGCCTCCATGAAGCACGAGACCCAGTACACCCGGCTGTTCCGCTCCTGAGCGGCCTTTCGAAGGAGATCCCCATGCCCTCCCCCAACGGCCCCCTGCGCATCGGCATCGGCGGCCCCGTCGGCTCCGGCAAGACGGCGCTGATGGACGCCCTGTGCAAGCGGCTGCGCGACACCTATGACATCGCCGCCATCACCAACGACATCTACACCCGCGAGGACGCCGAGTTCCTGACCCGCTCCGGCGCGCTGGCGGCCGAGCGCATTCGCGGCGTGGAGACCGGCGGCTGCCCGCACACCGCGATCCGCGAGGATGCCTCGATCAACCTTGCCGCCGTCGCCGAGCTGGAGGCCGCCTTTCCCGCCCTCGACCTGATCCTGATCGAGTCTGGCGGCGACAATCTCGCCGCCACCTTCTCGCCGGAGCTTGCCGACCTGACGATCTATGTCATCGACGTCTCCGCCGGCGACAAGATCCCGCGCAAGGGCGGCCCCGGCATCACCCGTTCCGACCTTCTGGTCATCAACAAGACGGACCTCGCCCCGCTGGTCGGTGCTTCGCTGGAGGTGATGGACCGGGACTCCCGCCTGATGCGCAAGGAGCGGCCCTTCGTCTTCACCAATGTCAAGGACGGCAAGGGCGTCGACGCGGTGCTCGACTTCATCGTCACGCGCGGCGGGCTGGCGCCTTCGGCGGTCGCCTGACGCGGCCGCTCAGCCGGCGGAGAGCCGTGGCGCCATCGACTGGCGCAGATGCCTGCCCAGCGCCTCCAGCCCGTGGTCGCGGATGCCGATCTGCGACAGGTGGTCGACGGTGTTGAGCACATAGTCGGGATTGGCGCCGGACTGGCCGACGGCGCCGCTGACCAGTTCGAGCTGCCGCTCCAGCGACAGCACGCCGGCATATTGCGGGTGGGTCCGGTCGACCACATAGGTCAGCGCGCTGACCTGCCGGTCGGCGCGGCCCTCCAGCCGCACCCGCCGATGCGCCTCCCGGTAGACCATGGTCGCCTGTTCGCGTTCGCGCAGGTAGGCAACCACCTCGTCCCGCCGGCGGGCGGCAACGCGAAAGGCCATGCCGCGGCAGGCGCCGCCCCGGTCGAGGCCGAGCACCAGGCCGGGCCGCGTCTCGGTGCCGCGATGGACCCAGGAATAGATGCAGAGCGAGCGATGGGCGCCATGCAGCACGCCCTGCACCGCCTCCTCGTACTCGAAGCCCGGCCGCCACATCAGCGAGCCGTATCCGAACACCCACAGATCCTGCCTGTCTTGCATGCGACCCTTCCCGTCCCGTCCGGGTCAGACGCCTAGCAACAGCGCTCGCCGCTGGCAACCGTGGCGAACGGCCTTGAATCCGCCGCGCCGGCATGCTTACAGGCATCACCACGCCCGGCCGGGCGCCACATCACGGGACAGATCACATGACCGACAGCACGGACCGCCCCCCGTCCGAAACCGGCACGCCCGCTCGCAAGCCGACCTCGCGGCGCGGCTACATCCTGCTGGCGACGCTCGTCGTCCTGGTCATCGCCCTGTGGAGCGGCTACTGGTCGATCGCCCGCGGCGTGGTCGCCGATCTCTTTACCAATGTGCGCATGGCGGCGCGCGCGGAAGGCGGCGAGATCGCCTGCACCGGGCAGAACCTCGGCGGCTATCCCTTCCACCTCGAACTGTCCTGCCAGCCGCTGTCGGTCGCCGGCGCGCGCGGCGAGCGGGCGCAGGTCGAGGGCTTCCGCGCGGTGGCCCTTGCCTACAATCCCTGGCATGTGATCCTGGAAGCCGACAGTCCCGTCGCGGTCGAGGGCAACGGCCTTGCCGCCGGCCTCAAGGCCGGCTGGACCACCGCCCGGGCCAGCCTGCGCCTCGGCACCTCCGCGCTCGACCGCAGCGACGTGGAGATCGTCGCGCCTGTGCTCAGCCTCGCCGACGACACCGTGGCGGGGTCGGCCGCGCTGGCGAACCTGCACCTGCGCCGCTCGCCGGACACGGCCGAGGATGCGGAGGCCGCCCTGCGGCTCGACGCGCTTGCCCTGCCGGGAACGGCCGCGCCTGTCGATGTCCTGGCGAATGTGCGGCTCGCCGGCGGCGCGGCGCTGCTGGCGCCCGGCGGCGCCGACCCGCTCGCACTGCTGAAAAGCGAGGGCGCGCTGACGGTTCGCGACCTGCGCCTTGCCTCCGGCGGGGTCACCCTGTCGGCGACCGGCAGCCTGTGGCTGGACGCGGCGGGACGGCTCAACGGCACCCTGCCGCTCACCGTTGCCGGCGCCGCCGGCCTGCCGCCGCTGCTCGCCCCGTTCTTTCCCGAAGGATCGAAGGTGCCGGCCTCGCTTGCCGGGGCGCTGGCCGCCCTCGGCCAGCCGGCAACCCTCGACGGCGGCCCGGCGGTCACCGTGCCGCTCGCCTTTGCCGGCGGCACCGCCCGCGTCGGCTTCATCCCGCTCGGCACCCTGCCGCCGCTGCGCTGAGGCGCGGCGGCCGGCGCTCAGTCGTTGCCGCCGCGGTCGATCGCCAGGATATAGCCCTTCCAGTCCGCCGGCTCGGCGATCTGATCGTAGAGCGTCACGGCCGGCACGTTCTTGCCCGGCACGATCCAGCGCAGCTCGTACCAGCCGCGCCGCGCGCCCTCACTGACCAGCCATTCGATCATCCGCCGCGCCAGCCCCTTGTTGCGGGTGTCCGGATGCACGTAGATCTCGTCCAACTGGCCGGTGCGCAGGCCGGAAATGATCTCCGGCAGGTCGAAATAGATGGCAAAGCCCACCAGCCGCCCCTCGTATTCGACGCCGATCACTTCCGCCGTCCGGTCGCCAAGGATGCGCTCGGCGTAGAACTGGTCGGGCCGGCGCGGCGCACCGCGCTTCAGCGCCTGTGCATATTCGGCGATCAGCGGGGCCAGCGCCGGTGCGTCATCCGGGCCGAGCTGCTTGATGGCGATGGTGCTCATGAACACTCCGAAACAGGGATTGGTTTGCCGGGCCTTGCCGGACCGGGCCGTCACCTTGCCCCGAATGACGCCGCGATTTCAACTGCCAGATGGTCTGCATGGTAACAGCGCGTAGGCGCGCGATTGACGCCGGCGCGGCTGGCTGCGAATAGTCGTCGACCTGCCATCTTCCATCCGGAACCCGCCCCGATGTCCGAGCCCAGCCTTGCCGCCTCCGGCCGCCTGCGCGCCACCCTGATCGGCCTCACCGCCGTCTTGATGTGGTCGACCCTCGGCCTGTTCGGCGCCGCCTCGGGTAAGGTGCCGCCCTTCCTGCTCAACGCGCTGTGCTTCGGCCTGTCCGGTCTTGCCGCGACGCTCTGGCTCGGCCTGACCGGCCGCCTTGCCCGGATGCGCCAGTCGCTCGGGGTGATGGCCTTCGGCACGCTCGGCCTGTTCGGCTTCCATTTCTTCTACTTCACCGCCATCCGCAACGCCCCGCCGGTCGATGCCAACCTCATCAACTACACCTGGCCGCTGCTGATCGTCGTGTTCTCGGCGCTGCTGCCGGGCGAAAGGCTCAAGGCCCATCACATCCTCGGCACGCTGCTGGGCCTTGCCGGCGCCGCGCTGCTGGTCACCGGCGGCAAGGGCCTGGCGCTCGATCCCGCCCATGTGCCGGGCTATCTCGCGGCCTGCGCCTCGGCGCTGTTCTGGTCGAGCTATTCGGTGCTCTCGCGCCGGCTCGGCAAGGTGCCGACGGAGGCCGTCGCCGGCTTCTGCCTCGGCACCTCGGCCCTGTCGCTCGCCGCCCATCTCGCCGTCGAGACGACCGTCTGGCCGGCAAGCGTCGGCGAATGGGGCGCGGTGCTGGCGCTCGCCGCCTTCCCGGTCGGCCTTGCCTTCTTCGTCTGGGACATCGGCGTCAAGCGCGGCGACATCCAGGTGCTCGGCGCCGGCGCCTATGCCGCGCCGGTGCTCTCCACCCTGCTGCTGATCGCCTTCGGCTTCGGCGCCTTCACCACCGTGGTGGCGCTCGCCTGCGCCCTCGTCACTCTCGGCGCGGTGGTCGCCGCAAAGGACATGATCTTCCGCTCTCCGACGAAAAGACGGCTGGCGGAGGAGGAAACCAGCGCCTAGAGGAAGACGCTCACCCGCGCCACCTTGAGGAGACGAGGCCCGATGACCGCACCCGCCACGATCCGCCCCCGCCGCAGCGTCCTCTACATGCCCGGCTCCAACGCCCGCGCGCTGGACAAGGCCCGCACGCTGGATGTCGACGCGCTGATCCTCGACCTTGAGGACGCGGTCGCGCCTGACGCCAAGGAGACCGGCCGCGAACAGATCCGCGAAGCGTTGGCGCAGGGCGGCTACGGCCACCGCGAGGTGGTGATCCGCATCAACGGCCTGTCGACGCCCTGGGGGCCGGCCGATCTCGACATGGCGATGGCCGCCCGGCCGGATGCGATCCTGCTGCCCAAGGTCTCCTCGCCGGCCGATCTGGAGCGCGTCGCGCACAAGCTCAACGCGGCGCGCGTGCCAGCAAACGTCCGGCTCTGGGCGATGATGGAAACCCCGCTCGCCATGCTGAACGCCGCCGCCATCGCCGCTTCCGCCGCAAATCCGGAAACGCGGCTTGCCTGCTTCGTCATGGGCACCAACGATTTGGCGAAGGAAACCCGCGCCGCCCTGGTGCCGGGGCGCGCGCCGATGCGGCCCTGGCTGATGACCTGTCTCGCCGCCGCCAGAGCCTATGGCATCGACATTGTCGACGGCGTCTACAACACGCTCGACGACGAGGCCGGCTTTGCCGCCGAATGCCGCGAGGGCGCGGAAATGGGCATGGACGGCAAGACGCTGATCCACCCGAAGCAGGCCGCCCCCTGCAACGCCGCCTTCAGCCCGGCGGAGGCCGACATCGCCTGGGCGCGCCGCATCATCGCCGAGTTCGAGCGGCCGGAAAACGCCGCCAAGGGCGCGATCCAGGTCGAGGGCCGCATGGTCGAGCGGCTTCACGCCGAAATGGGCGCCCGCCTCGTCGCCATCGCCGACGCCATCGCCGCGCGCAACGCCTGATCCAGCAGCAAGGAGCACCCCCCATGAGACTCTATCGCTTCATCACCGGCCCCGACGACAGCGCCTTCTGCCACCGGGTCACCGCCGCGCTCAACAAGGGCTGGCACCTGCACGGCTCGCCGCAGCTCTCCTTCGACGCGGTGCGCGGGCTGACGATCTGCGGTCAGGCGGTGATCAAGGAAGTCGACGGCGTCGACTACGAGCCGGAGATGAAGCTCGGCGACTACTGAGCGCGTCGCGGCCGGCAACGATATCTTCGCATATCCGGTGTACCGATGAGGCGCCCGCTTGGGGCCTTATCGGGAGACCGGATCTCATGCAGCTTGCCCGCCTGTTGCCCCGCCGCGCCGTCGCCGTCCTGGCGCTCCTCTTCGGCGGTGCCGTCGCCTCGCCCGGCGTCAGCGCCGATCAACCCGCCGCGGCGCCTCTTGAGCCCCCCGTCGAGGTCAGCTCCACCGTCAGCTATCAACTGGTCGGCCGGCTCGATGTCGACGCGCTCAACACGATCCTGAGCGTCGACACGCCGAAATTCTTCGGCATCGAAGTCGCCTACACGCCGGCGACCAATGCCGTGCGCCTCTACCGGGTCACCTATGGCTCGGTGATCCCCGAACAGGGCAACCGGCCGACTGTGGCCAGCGGCCTGCTGGCGGTGCCGGAGGTCGAGGCGACGCGCCTGCCGCTGGTCTCCTACCAGCATGGCACGGTCTACGGAAAGGAGCAGGTGCCCTCCTTTGCCGACCAGTCGCCGGAAACCCAGTTGATGATCGCCCAGTTCGCCGGCCAGGGCTATCTGCTGATCGGCGCGGATTATTTCGGCCTCGGCACCTCGGCGGAGCCGGAGGGCTACATGGTCAAGGCCAGCCACCAGCAGGCGACGCAGGACATGCTCACCGCCGGCCGCGCGGTGATCGCCCATCTCGGCCTTGCCGATGACGGGCTCTATCTCGGCGGCTGGTCGCAGGGCGGCTTCGTCACCCTCGCCATGCTGGAGCGGCTGGAGCAGTCCGGCACCGTGGTGAAGGCCACCGCCACCGCCAGCGCGCCGATCGACGTCTTCGCCGCGCTCAACGGCTTTCTCAGCTATCCGCGCGCCAACGATGCCGACTGGGTCAACAGCCTGTTCATCCTCTCCGCCTTCTCTTTCGAGAACTATTACGGCGTGCCCGGCCTTGCCCGGTCGCTGATCAAGGACGAGCATTACGAGATGGCGCGCAAGGCCTATGCCCGCGAGCCGGTCGATCCGACGAAGATCCCGACCGACCTGCACGAGCTGCTCAATGCGGACTATTTCGACGCCCGCTTCTTCGCCGCCTCGGCCTATGGCCGCCTGGTCGCGGGGACGGAGGTCTATCGCTGGCTCTACGCGACGCCGGTGCGCACCTATTACGGCGAGGCGGACGAGGCGATCGCCACCGGTCTCGGCCGGCTGGCGATGACCTATCAGCAGGCGATGGGCGCCGGCAATCCGAATGTCGAGGCGGTCACCACCGGCCCCACCTCGCATCGCGGCACCTTCGCCAGCGCCGTGCCGCAATGGAAGATCTGGTTCGACAGCCTGAACTGACGGCGGGACGAGGCCGCCGCCGGCACTTTCAGCCGGCGCGGTCCGTCTCGTCCTCCAGCGCGTGGCGCTGGATCAGCGGCAGTTGGAACAGGGTGAAGGCGATGGTGATCGGCATCACGCCGAACACCTTGAACGACACCCAGAAGTCGGTGGAGAAGGCCCGCCAGACCACCTCGTTGAGTACGGCGAGGAAGAAGAAGAAGAGCCCCCAGCGGAAGGTCAGCTTGCGCCAGCCGTCATCGTCGAGGCGGAAGACGCTGTCGAAGACATAGCCGAGCAGCGCCTTGCCGAACAGCAGCCCGCCGAGCAGCACCGAGCCGAACAGCGCGTTGACGATGGTCGGCTTGAGCTTGATGAACAGCTCGTCATGCAGCCACAGGGTCAGCGCGCCGAACACCAGCACGACGATGCCGGAGACCACCGGCATCACCGGCAGGCGCCGCGTCAGCGCATAGGAAACGGCCAGCGACACGGTGATCGCCACCATGAACACGGCGGTGGCGAGAAAGATCGGCGCGCCCAGCACGGACAAGGCCGGATACCGCTCGTAGAGCAGGTCTCCGCGCGCATTGGCGAGGAAGAACAGGACCAGCGGCCCCAGTTCCAGCGCCAGCTTCAGGAGCGGCGACAGCTCCTTGCGGCCCGGCGCGTTGGGTCCCTGTTCGAATTCCATCAGCTCTCCGTTTCCTTGCCGGCGATGGCGGAGGCAAACTCCTCCGCGGTAAAGGGTTCGAGATCGTCGATGCCCTCGCCGACGCCGATGAAATGCACCGGCAGGGCATGTTTCGCGGCGATGGCGACGAGGATGCCGCCGCGTGCGGTGCCGTCGAGCTTGGTCATCACGAGGCCGGTGACGCCGGCCGTGCGGCCGAAGATCTCGACCTGGTTCATGGCGTTCTGGCCGGTCGTCGCGTCCAGCGTCAGCAGCACGCTGTGCGGGGCGGACGGATCGTGCTTGCGGATCACCCGCACCACCTTCTCCAGTTCCGCCATCAGCTCGGCGCGGTTCTGCAGCCGCCCGGCGGTGTCGATCAGGAGCACGTCGCTGCCCGCCGCGCGCGCCGCCTGCATGGCGTCGAAGACGAGGCCGGCCGCATCGGCGCCGGTGTCGCGGGCAATCACCGGCGCACCGGTGCGCGCGCCCCAGATCTTCAACTGTTCGACGGCGGCGGCGCGGAACGTGTCGCCGGCCGCCAGCATCACCTTGCGGCCCTCGGCGGTCAGTTTCGCCGCCAGCTTGCCGATGGTCGTGGTCTTGCCGGTGCCGTTGACGCCGACCACCAGCACCACATGCGGCTTGTGCCCGGTCTCGACGACCAGCGGCCGGGCCACCGGCGCCAGCACCTTGGTCACTTCCTCGGCCAGGATCCGGCGCACCTCGTCCGGCGAAATCTGCTTGTTGAAGCGGCCCTCGGCAATGCGCTCGGTGATCGCCATCGCCGTCTCGACGCCGAGATCGGCCTGGATCAGCAGGTCCTCCAGCTCCTCCAGCGTCGCCGCGTCGAGCTTGCGCTTCGTGAAGAGCGAGGAGATGCCCCCGGTCAGCGAGGCGGAGGAGCGCGACAGGCCCGCCGTCAGCCGCGACAGCCAGGAGCGGCGCGGCGCCGGCTCGGACCCGGCCTCGGGCTCCGGCTGTGTCTCGGGGTCTTCGGCGGGCTCTTCGGCGAGCGCCTCGACGGGTGCCTCGGCGAGCGGCTCGACAGGCTCTTCAACAGCCGCGTCGGCCGCCGGCTCGTCGGCCGCAGCATCGGGCAGGCCGTCCGGCCGGACCTCGGGAAAGGCTTCAGGCACTGCTTCGGGCGCCGCCTCGGCGCCAGCCCCGGTCTCCGGCAGGGGTGCGCCCGTCTCCGGCGTTTCGGGGCGCGGTGGCGCCTCCCGTCCGCCGAACAGGCGTCCGAGGAACCCGCGTTTCTGCTCGCTCATGCCGTCATGCCGCCTGTCGACCGGTGGTTACGCCGAGTAAGTGCCGCCCGGTATGCCCGGCAATGCGCAGCCTGACAAGGTCGCCCGCCGCCTTGCCGTCCGCGGCCTCGGGCGAGAACTCCACCTGGGTGAACTGTTCGCTGCGCCCCAGCCCCTCGCGCTCGATCAGGACCTGCCGCTCGCGCCCCTGCTCGGCTTCCAGATGCGCGAGCAGCGCCGCCTCGCCCTTGTCGCGCAGCCGCGCGGCCCGCTCCTTCACCACCTGGCGCGGAAGCTGCGGCATGCGCGCCGCCGGCGTGCCCTTGCGCGGCGAGAACGGGAAGACATGCAGATGCGTCAGCCCGCAATCGTCGACGATGGCCAGCGAATTGGCGAACATCGCCTCGGTCTCGGTCGGGAAGCCGGCGATGATGTCGGCGCCGAACACCACGTCCGGGCGCAGCCGGCGCACCTCCTCGCAAAAGCCGATCGTGTCGGCGCGCAGGTGCCGCCGCTTCATCCGCTTGAGGATCATGTCGTCGCCGGCCTGCAGCGACAGGTGCAGATGCGGCATCAACCGCTCTTCCTCGGCGATCGCCCGCATCAACGCCGGGTCCGCCTCGATGGAATCGATGGAGGACAGCCGCAGCCGGTCGAGCCCCGGCACCAGCTTGAGGATCTTGGTCACGAGGTCGCCGAGCTTCGGCGCCCCCGGCAGGTCGGCGCCGTAGCTGGTGATGTCGACGCCGGTCAGCACCACTTCCCGGTAACCGTTGTCCGCGAGCCGTGCGATCTGGTCGACGACGACGCCCATCGGCACAGAGCGCGAATTGCCGCGCCCGAACGGGATGATGCAGAAGGTGCAGCGATGGTCGCAGCCGTTCTGCACCTGCACGAAGGCGCGCGCCCGGCCTTCCAGCCCGTCGATCAGGTGCTCGGCCGTCTCGCGCACGCTCATGATGTCGTTGACGCGGATCTTCTCGCTGTCGTCGAGGCCGAATTGCGCGACGCGGCCGTAGGAGGCGCGCTCCAGCTTCTCCGAATTGCCGAGGACGAGGTCGACCTCCGCCATGCCGGCGAAGGTCGCGGCCTCGGTCTGGGCGGCGCAGCCGGTGACGATGATGCGCGCGCCCGGATTGTCGCGCCGCGCCTTGCGGATCGACTGGCGCGCCTGGCGCACCGCCTCCGCCGTCACCGCGCAGGTGTTGATCAGGATCGCGTCCTTGAGGCCGGCGGCCTCCGCCTCGCGCTTCATCACCTCGGATTCGTAGGCATTGAGGCGGCAGCCGAATGTGACGACGTCGATGCTCACCGGACCACCTCGAGGATCGGCCGGTCGCCGGGCGCGGTCTTCTCGAAGGTCAGCGTCTCCGGGTCGAGCAGCCCCTCGAACTCCACCTCGGTGTCGCCGGTCATCAGGATGTGGTCATCGCTCTCGCGCCACTCGATGTCGAGCGGCCCGCCCGGCAGCAGCACCCGCACCTTGCGCCCGGTGCGCAGGTCGCGCGCGGCGGCAACACCGACGGCGCAGGCCGCCGTGCCGCAGGCCCTTGTCAGCCCGACGCCGCGCTCCCACACCCGGATCTCGACCTCCTTGTCCGACAGGACATGGGCGAGCGAGATGTTCGCCCGCTCCGGAAACATCGGATGGTTTTCCAGCATCGGCCCGATGCGCGAAAGATCGTAGGCATCCAGATCGCGCACCCAGAAGATCGCATGCGGATTGCCGACATTGACCACCGAGGGCGTGTGCAGGATCGGCGCGTCGATCGGCCCGATCTGCAGCTCGATCGCCCGCGTGTCGTGGAATTCTTCGGCCAGCGGGATCTCGTTCCAGGCAAAGCGCGGCCGGCCCATGTCCACCGTGACCCGGCGCGGACTGTCCGTCGCCAGGGCCTTCAGCAGCCCGGCATTGGTCTCGATGGTCGCGGCCGGATTGCCGCTCTCCTCCATCAAGAGCCGGCCGATGCAGCGCGTGGCATTGCCGCAGGCGTCGACCTCGCCGCCGTCGCGGTTGTGGATGCGCATGAAGGCATCCGCCCCGGCGGGGCTGCGCTCCACCGTGATCATCTGGTCGAAGCCGATGCCGCCATCCCGCGCGCCGATCCGGCGGATCGCTTGCGGATCGAGGCGCACGGGGGCCTCACGGGCATCCCAGACAACGAAATCGTTGCCGAGCCCGTTCATCTTCAGAAAGGGAATCCTGCGCTCGCTCATCGCGAAAATCGTCCATCTCGCCGCCCGCCGCCTGTCGCGCGGGGCAGGCCATCTGCGGCGCGCCACCCGATATCGGGCAAGGCGCGACCGGCCGTTCCCGTCTATATGGCGGAAAAGGCCGCGCGGTTCCAGTCTTCGCGTGTTTCGCCCGATTTTCCCTCGGCTGTTATGTCTGCACCTGTCCCTCCCAGCGTCCTCCCGGGCAAGCATCGCGCGACCCGGGATCGGAGAGGCAGGGGCGGTTGTGGCCGCGTTCGCGAACCCGCCTCAGACGCCCTCGGCTCGCCGGTCCCGCATCTCCGCTTCGCTGCGTGCGGGATGACGTGAGGAGAGGGTATTGCACAGTCCCATATTCAGCGCCGGGCACCCTCGCGGATGAAGGTGCCGTTCTGCAGTTCGCTCACCGCCTGGATCAGCTCCTGGCGGGTGTTCATGACGATCGGCCCGTGCCAGGCCACCGGCTCGCGGATCGGCGCGCCGGAGACCAGCAGGAAGCGGATGCCGTTCGGCCCGGCGGTCACGGTCACCTCGTCGCCGGTGCCGAAGCGCACCAGGGTGCGGTCGCCGCTCTCGTCGCGCACATGCACCTCTTCGCCGTCGACCTCCTTCTCCAGCAGCACGCCGAAGGGCTGCGAGGCATCGCGAAACGTGCCCGAGCCCTCGAAGATATAGGCGAAGGCCTTGCGATAGGTGTCGACCTTGAAGCGCTTGGTGCGCCCGGCCGGCACGAAGATGTCGGCATAGTTCGGGTCGGCGGCGATGCCGTCGACCGGGCCGCGCCGGCCCCAGAACTCGCCGCAGATGACGCGCACATGGGTGCCGTCGTCGTCGGTGATTTCCGGGATCTCGGTCGAGGGCACGTCCTGGTAGCGTGGGCTGGTCATCTTCAGCGCGGAGGGCAGGTTGGCCCAGAGCTGGAAGCCGTGCATCCGCCCCTTGGCGTCGCCCTTCGGCATCTCCTGGTGCATGATGCCGCTGCCGGCGGTCATCCACTGGATGTCGCCCGCCCCCAGCATGCCCTGGTTGCCGAGACTGTCGCCATGATCGACGGTGCCGGCCAGAACATAAGTAATGGTCTCGATGCCGCGATGCGGATGCCAGGGAAAGCCGGCCTTGTAGTCCTGCGGCCGCTCGTTGCGGAAATCGTCGAACAGCAGGAACGGGTCGAGCGCAGTCGGATCGCCGAAGCCGAAGGCGCGGTGCAGCTTGACGCCGGCACCTTCCAGCGTCGGCTTTGCCGTCTCCAGATGGGTCACGGGTCTGACGGACATGGGACTTCGCCTTTCTCCCGCCCTCTGCAAGGCGGGCGTTGCGGATCGTTTCGCCAAAGATAGGCGCCCTGCCCCATCGTAACAGTGCCCGGCCGCTGGACGCAGTGTTCAACCCTGGAAGACCAATCGCGCCCCGCCGTTCAGCCGATCTCGATGGCCGCCCCCGGGCCGCAGGCGGCGAGCAGGATCTCCATGTCCGGCCGCGCCACCGCGACGCAGCCTTCCGTCGGCGTGTAGCCGGGCCGCGCCAGGTGAAAGAAGATGGCGCTGCCGAGTCCCGGCACCGCCGGATGGAGGTTGCAGTCGAGCACCACGAGGATGTCATAGAGCGGATCGTCCCGCCACAGCACCTCGTGCGAGGCGGCACAGGGCAGCGGCACCAGCGCGTTGTAGCGCGGATGGCCCGGCGCGTCGCACCAGCCGGCGCGCGGCAGCGGCGCAACCGGCAGGGCCGAGCGCGGCCGCTCGCCCCGGTCGCGGCGATAATAGACCTGCAGCAGCTCGAAGCGTCCGGCCGGCGTGGCCCCGTCGCCCTCGCGCTTGAAGCGGGAAATCCCGCCGCGCCCTATTGCACACGGCACCACGATCCCGCCGAACTGCAGCACCCCGCGCGTGGCAAGCGCCGAAAGCGTGCGGACCCGCAAGGTCTCGCCCCGTTCTCCCTCCCGCGGCAGGGCGGGGCGGCGGCGCGGCGCGACAAGGTCCAGCGTCATGGCGGATGCGTCCTCACACGGGTCTCAAGGTTGCGTGAGCAGGATGTGTTGGCGCAAGCCGGGCTTTGCGTCAATCCGCCCTCGCGCAATCGTGTCCGCTTGCTTATGTCAGGAAAACCGGTGCAGATTCCGCGCCATGCCCTTCGCTCAGGAAAGGACACGTCCATGCCCGCACGCAAAATCCTCATCGTCGACGACGACGACGATCTGCGCGAGGCGCTGGTCGAGCAGCTCTCGCTCTACGAGGAGTTCGAGACGCGCGAGGCGTCCAATGCCGCCACCGGCATCAAGCTGGCCGAGGACGGTCATACCGACCTGCTGCTGATGGATGTCGGCCTGCCCGATATCGACGGCCGCGAGGCGGTGAAGCTGCTGCGCAAGAAGGGCTTCAAGGCGCCGATCATCATGCTGACCGGCCACGACACCGACAGCGACACGATCCTCGGGCTGGAGGCCGGCGCCAACGACTATGTCGCCAAGCCGTTCAAGTTCGCCGTGCTGCTCGCCCGCCTCAGGGCGCATCTGCGCAGCCACGAGCAGAGCGAGGACGCGGTCTTCACCATCGGCCGCTATGCCTTCCGCCCGGCGCAGAAACTGATGACCGACGAGGCCGGCAGCAAGATCCGCCTGACCGAGAAGGAAACCTCGATCCTGAAGTTCCTCTACCGGGCCGGCGAACAGCCGGTGACCCGCGACGTGCTGCTGACCAAGGTCTGGGGCTACAATTCCGGCGTCACCACCCACACGCTGGAAACCCACATCTACCGGCTGCGGCAGAAGATCGAGCGCGATCCCTCCAATGCCGAACTGCTGGTGACCGAGGCCGGCGGCTACAAGCTGGTTCCCTGATCCCCGCGGAAGGTCTTGCCGCCCGGCGGCACCTTGCCCAGCCGGGCCGACTGTCCACCGGCAGTCCGCCCGCCGGCCGGGCGAAGCGGTTTCCGGGCTTGTGCAGCCTGCCGGCTTCGGCGTAATGCTCAAGACATGAGTCTCGCCCGGGATATGGAATTGCTGCGCCAGGTGCCGTTGCTCGCCGAATTCCCGGACGAGCAGATGCGCCTGCTCGCCTTCTCGGCCGAGAATGTCTCCTATCGCGACGGCGAGGTGCTGTTCATCGCCGGCGAGCGCGCCGATGCCGGCCTGGTCGTCGCCAGCGGCGCGGTGCTGCTGGAGGGCGACGGCGAGGACCGCCAGGAGCTCGGCAGTTTCGGCCCCGGCAGCCTGATCGGCGAGACGGCGCTCTTGGTCGAGACGCGCCGCCCGGCCCGCGCGGTCGCCGTCGGCCCGACCGAGGTGATCCGCATCCGCCGGGCGCTGTTCAAGCGCATGCTGCAGGAATTTCCCGAGATCGCCCGCCGCCTGTTCGAGGCGCGGGCGGGCCGCTTCCGCGCGACCGCCGGGGCGCTGGCCCGTGTCGGCACCGTGCTGGAGCAGTTGGAGCGCGAGCACAGCGCCTTTCGCGAGTCCCGCCGCGCCGCGCAGAACGGCGAGGGCAACGGCGGGACCTGAGGTCGCGCTCAGGCGACGTTGAGCGTCACCGGAATGTTGCCCCGCGTTGCGTGCGAATAGGGGCACACCACATGCGCCTTTTCCACCAGGGTCTGCGCTTCGGCCTTGTCGAGGCCGGGGATGGTGACGGTCAGCGTCACGGCGATGCCGAAACCGGTGCCGTCGTCGCGCGGGCCGATGCCCACATCCGCGGCGACCTGCGTCTCTTCGGGCAGTTTCAGCTTCTGCTGGCCGGCGACGAATTTCATCGCGCCGAGGAAACAGGCCGAATAGCCGGCCGCGAACATCTGCTCCGGATTGGTGCCGGCGCCGCCATCGCCGCCGAGTTCCTTCGGCGTCGACAGGGTCACCTCCAGGCGGCCGTCGTCGGACTTGGCATTGCCGGTGCGCCCGCCGGTGGCGGAAGCGTGGGCGGTGTAGAGAATGGCCATATCGGTCTCCTTGCGTGTGCGTTGCTGCGTCGCCGAGTGTGGCTCGGTGCCGCCCCTATATAGGGGCAAATTAGATCGTGCACAATATAATTGTGTACGATTTATTTTCAGTCGCCTATGGTCCGTTCAGCCTCATGGGTAAAAATGGCGTAAATCTACCGGTCGGGAGGATCAGCCGCGCCCCGCCGCGCCTGGCGCGGCCGCCTGCCGTGCCCAGGACCCGAGCCTCAGCACCAAGGGCAGGGCGGCAACAGTGAGCATCGTGCCGAACACCCACCAGGCCGGGCGGATCGAGTAGCGGAAGTCGAGATTGGCGGCGAGCACCCGCTCCGCCGGAATTCCCGTTGCCAGCGCGTACCACAGGTATTCGATGCCGGCGGTGGCGAGCCCCGCAAAGACCGCGATCCCCGCCAATACCAAGGGCGACGTCAGTTTCAGGCCCAGCTTGTGGGCGATGCGGCAGGCGAACAGCGCCGACAGAAAGCCGGCCATCAGCACCGCCTCGGTCACATCCGCCTTCGATTGCAGGAAGAAGTGGATCACCGCCAACACGGCGATCCCATAGGTCAGCCGGTGCAGCCGGTGCCAGTTCTGGCCCATCCGGCGGATCCCCCCGTCGGTCGAGGTCGCGGCAAGCAGCAGCAGCCCAACCAGCGCGACGAAGCCGATGGTCAGATAGATGCGCAGCACGATCTCGCTTGCGACCTTGGCAAGATCGAAGGACTGGTCGGCCGCATAAAGGGTCAGATGCGCCAGCGCGTATCCCGCCGCCGCAAGGCCCAGCATCCGGCGGATGCCGATCAGTTTGCCCCAGCCGGTCACCCGCCGCAGCGGGCTCACCAGCAGCGACAGCAGCAGGAAGCGGATCGCCCAGTCGCCGGCCCCGTGCAGCGCCGCGGTCACCGGCTTGGCGCCGAGCGTGCCGGCGAGCAGGCCATAGGCGAGATGCGCGCCCGGCAGCAGGATCGCCAGCAGCACCGCAAGCCCCAGCGGCGAGAACCGCCCGTTGCGCTCCCGCCACGGGAGATAGGCTTGGTATCGCGGCCGCCCCGGCCGTGGGACCTGCTGGCCTCGGTCGCCAGAGTGTGGAGCCTGCATCTGCCTGTCCATTCGCGCCGCGTCCACCCGCTTGCCTCTAGCCCCACCCCAGGCCGTGTCCGGGGCCCATGCCCCGAGCCTGTCACGGGACACATATCCCCTTGCAGGGTGCCGGTCGCGGCACGCCTGTTCAAGCTTTGGTGAAGCCGCCCTGCACCGCCGTGAGGAAAAGCCCCTGTCGCACCACCTCTCCCCTCGTCCTCCCAGACGCGCACTCTCCCGCCTTCCTCCCACCCGCACGCCCCTCCTGCGCCCTCCCGCGCGTCGCCCTTTCGTTCGTCATTCCGGGCAAGCGAAGCGCGACCCGGAACCGGAGAGGCACCGGGCCTGCGGCCCCTTCCCTGAGCGCTCCCGCAAGCGCCGCCGGCTCTCCGATCCCGGCTCGGCGCTGGCGCGCCGTCCGGGAGGACGCGGGGAGGGGTTGGAGCAAAAAACATCCGCCAAGGGTGCCAATGGCTCCCGGTTCTGCGCTGCGCTGGACCGGGATGACCTCCGAGAGGGTGGCAGCACCTCGCATCCCCTCGGCCGTCACCCCGGCCAAGGCGAAGCCGCGCGCCGGGGCCCATTCGTTCCCAGAGCGGTGGCGAGGACGCGTCCGCGCGAGCCCCACCCGCAGGATGTCATCCCGGTTCAGGCTTGCCGGAGACCGGGAACCAGTAACCCCAGGTCGCGCGGCTCGAGCCGTGACGGTGCCACAGGGTCGCCGACGGCCGCCGGAACGCCGGTGGCGGCTAGCTTCGCGCCACTATCCGCCCCAGCGGATACTGGACGCCTGCCTGCGCAGGCGTGACAGCCGTGGAGGTGGCGATGCGCTCCCGTCTCATGCCCGCCAAGGGCGCCAATGGCTCCCGGTTCTGCGCTGCGCTGGACCGGGATGACCTCCGAGAGGGTGGCAGCACCTCACATCCCCTCGGCCGTCACCCCGGCCAAGGCGAAGCCGCGCGCCGGGGCCCATTCGTTCCCAGAGCGGCGGCGACGACGCGCCCCCTCCCGTCTTCCTCCCAGACGCACACCTCTCCCGGCGTCCTCCCGGGCAAGCGAAGCGCGACCCGGGACCGGGGAGCCGAGGGCCTCTCGACAGCGCTCCCCCAACGCACCCCCCAAAAACACAAAGGCCGGCGCACCCCAAAACAAAAAGGCCGACGCAAGCGCCGGCCCTGGCAACGAAAAACGCTCCGCCCTCAGATCCAGGGGCGCTCGCCGTCGACCTTGCTCTCGAAGGCGCCGATCGACGGCGCCTTCTCCATGGTCAGGCCGATGTCGTCGAGGCCGTTGAGCAGGCAGTGCTTGCGGAACGGGTCGATGTCGAAGCCGATCGAGCCGCCGTCCGGACCGCGGATCTCCTGGGCTTCCAGGTCGACCGTCAGCGTCGCGTTGGCGCCGCGCTTGGCGTCGTCCATCAGCTTCTCCAGGTCTTCCGGGCTGACGACGATCGGCAGAATGCCGTTCTTGAAGCAGTTATTGTAGAAAATGTCGGCGAAGCTCGTCGCGATCACGCAGCGGATGCCGAAGTCGAGCAGCGCCCAGGGCGCGTGCTCGCGGCTCGAGCCGCAGCCGAAATTGTCGCCGGCGACCAGGATCTGCGCCTTGCGATAGGCCGGCTGGTTCAGCACGAAATCCGGGTTCTCGGCGCCGTCGTCCAGCGTCCGCATCTCGTGGAACAGCGCGCTGCCAAGGCCCGTGCGCTTGATCGTCTTGAGGAACTGCTTCGGGATGATCATGTCCGTGTCGATGTTGATGATCGGCAGCGGCGCGGCGACCCCGGTCAGCGTGGTGAATTTCTCCATGGGCGTTTCTCCTGCGAAAACGGACGCGATCAGGCGGCAAGGCTGGTGGCGGCGTCGACACCGAGCATCAGGTTGAGGTTCTGCACGGCCGCCCCCGAGGCGCCCTTGCCGAGATTGTCGTAGACGGCCATCAACACCACCTGCGCCCTTGCGTCATTGGCAAAGACATGCAGGCGCATCCGGTTGGTGCCGTTGAAGATCTCCGGATCGAGGTCCGGCGCCTTGTCGGAACCGCTGAGCGGCGCGACATCGACGAAGGAGCCTTCCAGCGCGCCGTAATGCGCCTCCAGCGCGGCGTGGATCTCGGGCCCCGTCGGCGCCTTGGCAAGGCTCTCGAGGCGCAGCGGCACCGCCGTCACCATGCCTTGCGCGAAATTGCCGACCGCCGGCACGAAGATCGGCGTTGCGGCAAGCCCGGCAAAGCGCGTCATCTCCGGCAGGTGCTTGTGGTTGAGCGTCAGCGCGTAGGGCAGGAAGGCCGGCTTGGCGGCCCCTTCCGCCTCATAGGCCTCGATCATCTGCCGCCCGCCGCCGGAATAGCCGGAGATGGCATTGACCGTCACCGGATGGTCGGCCGGCAGCAGCCCGGCATCGATCAGCGGCCGCAGGCAGGCGATCACCCCTTGCGGATAGCAGCCCGGATTGGCGACGCGCTTCGAGGCGGCGATCGCCGCGCCCTGCCCGGCCGTCATCTCGGCAAAGCCATAGTCCCAGCCCTCGGTGATCCGGTGCGCCGTCGAGGCGTCGATCACCCGCGTGGTGTCGTTCTCGATCAGGGCGATGCTCTCGCGCGCCGCATCGTCCGGCAGGCACAGGATCGTCACGTCGCAGGCGTTGAGCAGCTCGGCGCGGGCGCCGAGGTCCTTGCGCCGCTCCGGCGCGATGGACAGGAGTTCGAGGTCGCGGCGACGGGCCAGGCGCTCGCGGATCTGCAGACCCGTCGTGCCGGCTTCGCCGTCGATGAACACTTTCGCGACCATGGTTCGTCTCCGTGAAAGGGGCCCCTCCGGAGCGACAGCGTTCCGGGCAGCCAATGCTCTGCCGGCGGCCGAAGGGGCTCCGGTCGCGGGCATCGGCTTGCGTTCTACACCAGGGCGCGGCCCCTGTCATGTGCGCCGGTCGAGACGATGCGGCGGATCGCGGTCTCAGGCGGTCGCCGGCTGGCGCGCCATCGCGTGATACTCGGGATTGGGGCGCATGTCGGTCGCCGCCGCCACCCGGTTCGACATGTTGAAGAAGGCCGCCACCGCCGAAATGTCCCAGATGTCCCGGTCGGAAAAGCCGGCATCGCGCAGGGACTGCCGGTCGCCCTCCTGCATTTCCGCCGGCCGCTCGGTCAGCTTCACCGCGAAATCGAGCATCGCCCGGTGGCGCGGCGACAGTTCGGCGACGCGGTAGTTCATCACCATCAGTTCGCCGAGTTCCGGCTCGCCCGAGAGCTGGCGCACCGCCGCGCCATGCGCGGTCAGGCAGTAGAAGCAGCGGTTCACCGCCGACACCGCCACGGCGATCATCTCGCGCTCCAGCTTGCTGAGGCCGCTGTCGGCCAGCATCAGATCGTTGTACATCTGGGTGAAGGCGGAGAGCTTCGCCTCGTTGAACGCATAGGCGGCGAGCACGTTCGGCACCATGCCGAGCTTCTCGCGGCACTTGTCGAAATAGGCGCGCGTCGCCTCGCTGAGCTCGCCCTCGTCCGCGATCGCCAGCGCGATCGGCCGGTCCGTTGCGTCCATGTCATGCTCCTCCCTTAGATCTTGCGGCGATATCGGTAAGCCCTTCCGAATTCGGACACCTTTGACCGATAGCGGTGAATCCGGTTCGGGAAAGGATTCCCTCGCGCCCCTACTCGCTCTAGCATGCCGTGCTACCGGCGGCGACCGCGGGATGCACCCCGCGCCAGCCAAGCCCGGTGCAAACACGAGAACCGGGCGCGATGGGATGACACCCGTTCAGACATGACCCGGATGGTGGGGGACCAATGCCCGAAGCACGTGAGCAAGCAAAAGCCCAACTGATCGACACGGTGGCGGGCGCGCTCGAACCCGATGTGGGAGGGTTTGCGCGCGACCTGTTCGCGCGCGGCGCGGCGGAGGATCTCATCAGCTATCCGGCCGGCGACCTGATCGCCATCGCCCGCACCGCCTGGGCCGAGATGGCGAGCCACCCGCTCGGCTCCCACCGCGTCCACATCTACAATCCCGCGCCGACCGGCGAGGACAGCCGCTTCGACGAGGTCACCCTCGTCGAGATCTTCAACGACAACATGCCGTTCCTCGTCGATTCGGTGATGGGCGAGCTGCAGGCGAGCGGCTTCGAGGCCCGCCTGGTGCTGCATCCGATCCTGACGGTCGAGCGCGACGCCGACGGCCGGCTCCTCGCCTTCCACGGCACGGCCAAGGCGAAGGCCGAGGGCAGCCGCCGCGAGAGCGTCATCCACATCCATGTCGGGCGGATCGACGCCAGCATCGAGCGCGAGCAGCTCGCCGAACGGCTCGACCAGGTGATGAAGGACGTGCGCGCCGCCGTCACCGACTGGGTGCCGATGCGCGAGCGCCTCGCCGCCGCCATCGCCACCTACAAGACCGCCCCGCCGCCGGTGCCGGTCGACGAGCTCGCCGAGGCGATCCAGTTCCTCGAATGGCTCGCCGCCGACAATTTCACCCTGCTCGGCATGCGCGAATATTATTTCGAGGGCGGCGTCGCCGAGGGCGAGCTGTCGCACCGGCGCGGCTCGGGCCTCGGCCTGCTCGCCGATCCGGACGTGCGCGTGCTGCGCCGCGGCTCGGAATTCGTCGTCATCACGCCGGAGATCCGCGAATTCCTGATGAAGCCGGAGCCGCTGATCGTCTCCAAGGCCAACGTCAAGAGCCGGGTGCATCGCCGCGTCCACATGGACTATGTCGGCGTCAAGGTGTTCGACGAGACCGGCGAGCTCGCCGGCGAATTGCGCATCGTCGGCCTGCTCACCGCCACCGCCTACACGCTCTCCACCCGCAGCATTCCCTTCCTGCGGCGCAAGGTCGACAGCGTGCTGGCGCGCGCCGGCTACGATCCCGACAGCCATTCGGGCCGGGCGCTGACCAACGTGCTGGAGAGCTATCCGCGCGACGAGCTGTTCCAGATCGACCCGGACCTGCTCTATCATTTCGCCCTCGCCATCCTGCAGCTCGACGAGCGCCCGCGCATCCGCGTGCTGGCCCGGCGCGACCGCTTCGACCGGTTCGTCTCGATCCTGTGCTACGTGCCGCGCGACCGCTACACCACCGAGGTGCGGCTGAAGATCGGCGCCTATCTCGCCAGGGTCTATGACGGCCGCCTGTCGGCCTGGTACGTCACCTATCCGGAAGGCCCGCTCGCCCGCGTCCACTTCATCGTCGGCCGCGACCGGGGCGAGACGCCCGACCCCGCCCAGGAGGATCTGGAGCAGGACGTCGCCGGCATCGTCCGCACCTGGGCCGACGGCTTCCGCGAGGCGCTGCGCGCCGCCTATGGCGGCAACAAGGCGCTCGAACAGGCGACGCGCTATGCCGACGCCTTCCAGGCCGGCTACCGCGAGCTCTATGGCGGCGAGACGGCGCTCGCGGACATCCGCATCGTCGAGAAGCTGGGCGAAGCCTCCGACACCGCGCTTGCCTTCTCCCGCCGGCCGGAGGATGCGCCCAGCCGGGTCGTGCTCAAGGTCTATCACCACCTGCGGCCGATCCCGCTGTCGGCGCGCGTGCCGATCCTGGAGAATATCGGCTTCAAGGTGATCAACGAGCGCACCTATCGCATCACCCCGTCCGACCGGCCGCTCGCCTATCTGCACGAGCTGACGCTGGAGCCGGCCGGCGGCGGCGACATCGACCTCACCGACGACCTGCGCGGCCGGCTGGAGGCGATCTTCCTGGCGGTGTGGCGCGGCCAGGCGGAATCCGACGGCTACAACGCCCTTGTCCTCAATGCCGGGCTCGCCTGGCGCGACATCGCCATGCTGCGCGCCCTGTCGCGCTATCTGCGCCAGGCCGGCATCCGCTTCTCCGAGGACTACATGTGGCGGACGCTGAACCGCTACAGCGACGTCGCCGCCCGGCTGGTCGAGCTGTTCCACCTGCGCTTCGATCCCGGCCTCGACGGCGCCGACCGCGCCCTCGGCGCGGCCCGGGTCGAGCAGGAGATCACCGACGCGCTCGACAAGGTCGACAGTCTCGACGACGACCGCATCCTGCGCCGCTTCGGCAACATCATCGCGGCGATGCTGCGCACCAATTTCTTCCAGCTCGACGCCCATGGCCAGCCGAAGCCGACCTTCGCCTTCAAGCTGGATCCGCAGCGCATCGAGGATCTGCCGCTGCCGCGACCCTTCCGCGAGATCTTCGTCTACAGCCCGCGCGTCGAGGGCGTGCACCTGCGCTTCGGCAAGGTGGCGCGCGGCGGCCTGCGCTGGTCCGACCGGGCGCAGGACTTCCGCACCGAGGTGCTCGGCCTCGTCAAGGCGCAGCAGGTGAAGAACGCGGTGATCGTGCCGGTCGGCGCCAAGGGCGGCTTCGTGCCGAAGCTGCTCCCCGAGGGCGGCAGCCGCGACGAGGTCTTCGCCGAAGGCACCAAGGCCTACAAGATCTTCATCTCTTCGCTGCTCGACGTCACCGACAACCTGTCCGGCGACAAGGTCTGGCCGCCCGAGCGCGTCGTGCGCCACGACGAGGACGACCCCTATCTGGTGGTCGCCGCCGACAAGGGCACCGCGACCTTCTCCGACACCGCCAACGGCATTTCGGAGAGCCGCAACTTCTGGCTCGGCGATGCCTTCGCCTCCGGCGGCTCGGCCGGCTACGACCACAAGAAGATGGCGATCACCGCGCGCGGCGCCTGGGAGGCGGTCAAGCGGCATTTCCGCGAGATGAACCGCGACATCCAGCGCGAGCCCTTCACCGTCGCCGGCGTCGGCGACATGTCGGGCGACGTCTTCGGCAACGGCATGCTGCTGTCGAAGGCGATCCGCCTGGTCGCCGCCTTCGACCACCGCGACATCTTCCTCGATCCCGATCCGGATCCGGCCACGAGCTGGGAGGAGCGCAAGCGCGTCTTCGACCTCGGCCGCTCCTCGTGGAACGACTATGACACCGCGCTGATCTCGGAGGGCGGCGGCGTCTTCTCGCGCCAGTCGAAGTCGATCCCGCTGTCGCCGCGGGCGCAGGAGATGCTCGGCCTTGCCAAGGCCAAGGCGACGCCGCAGGAGGTGATGAACGCCATCCTGAAGATGCAGGTCGACCTGCTGTGGTTCGGCGGCATCGGCACCTATGTCCGCGCGGCCGAGGAGAGCGACGCCGATGTCGGCGACCGCGCCAACGACGCGATCCGCGTCACCGCCGGCGAGGTCGGGGCCAGGGTCATCGGCGAGGGCGCCAATCTCGGCATGACCCAGCTTGCCCGCATCGCCTTCAACCGGCGCGGGGGGCGCAGCAATTCCGACGCCATCGACAATTCGGCCGGCGTCAATTCCTCCGACATGGAGGTCAACATCAAGATCGCGCTCGGCGCCGCCGTGCGCGCCAACCGGCTGACCGTCGCCGACCGCAACGTGCTGCTGGCGGCGATGACCGACGAGGTCGCCGACCTGGTGCTGCGCAACAACTACCTGCAGACGCTGGCGATCAGCCTGACGGAAGCGCGCGGCATGGAGGATTTCGGCTACCAGCGGCGGATGATGCGCCAGTTGGAGCAGGCCGGCCTTCTCGACCGCGCGGTCGAGCAACTGCCCGACGAGGCGGCGCTCGACGAGCTCGCCGCTAGCGAGACCGGCCTCACCCGCGCCGAGATCGGCGTGCTGCTCGCCTATGCCAAGATCACCCTGTTCGACCGGCTGCTCGACAGTTCGGTGCCGGACGACAGCTATCTGGCGCGCGAGCTGTTCCGCTACTTCCCGCCGGAAATGCAGGAGGCCTATGCGGCGGAGATCGAGGGGCACCGGCTGCGGCGCGAGATCATCTCGACCATGCTCGCCAACTCGATGATCAACCGCGGCGGTCCGACCTTCCTCACCCGCATCGCCGACCAGACCGGCGCCGAGCCGGCGCAGATCGCCCAGGCCTTCGCCGCCGTGCGCGACGCCTATGGCCTGACCATCCTCAACGGCGAGATCGACGCGCTCGACACCCTGATCGACGGCCAGGTCCAGCTCGGCCTCTACCGCGCGGTGCAGGATCTGGTGCTGGAGCAGTCGGTGTGGTTCCTGCGCAACGTCTCCTTCGCCGGCGGCCTTGAATCCGTCGTCTCGCGCTTCGGCACCGGCATCGCCGCCCTCGCCCCGACGCTGGCCGGGCTGGTGCAGCCGGCGCTCAAGGCCGAGATCGAGGCGCAGACCCAGCGTCTTTGCGACGCCGGCGTCCCCGATCCGCTGGCCGCCCGCATCGCCCGCCTGCCGGTCGAGGCGGCGCTGCCCGACATCGTGCTGATCGCCGAGCAGACCGGGCGCGAGCTGACCGACGTCGCCGAGGTGTTCTTCCGCGTCGCCGGCCATTTCCGCCTCGGCGCGATGGAGGCCAAGGCGCGCGCCTTGAAGATCTCCGACTATTATGACGGGCTGGCGCTCGACCGGGCGCGGGCGACGCTGGCCGGCGCCCATCGCGACGTCACCGCCGAGGCGCTGGCCGCCGGCGGCTTCGATGCCTGGCTGGCGGCCAACGAGGCGCGCGTCGCGCGCACCGCGCGGGCAGCCGGCGAGATCATCGAGGGCGACCTGTCGGTGTCGAAATTCTCGGTCGCCGCCGGCCTGCTCGCCGAGCTTGCCGGATGAGCGCATCGCCTGCCGCCGCCGACCTCGCCGGGGAGGCGCATGTCGCGCACTCCGGCGAGGGGGGCCTGCTGCCGCCGCGCCGGGGCGCGGTGGTCAGTTGGCTGTTCTTCGACTGGGCGGCCCAGCCCTTCTTCACGCTGGTCACCACCTTCGTCTTCGCGCCCTATTTCGCCTCCGCGCTGGCCGCAACGCCGGCGCAAGGCCAGGCGCTGTGGGGCTATGCCACCGCCGCCGCCGGCCTTTCCATCGCCCTGCTCGCGCCGGTCCTCGGCGCCATCGCCGACCGCACCGGCGCCCGCAAGCCGTGGATCGCCGGCTTCTCGGTGCCGCTGCTCGTCGGCTCCGCCGCCCTGTGGTTCGCCGTGCCGGGCGAGCCATGGGCCATCGCCATCGCGCTTGTCGGCTTCGCCGTCGCGACGCTCGGCGTCGAATTCGCCACCGTCTTCAACAACGCCATGATGCCGGACCTCGTGCCCCGCGCCCGGCTCGGCCGGCTGTCGGGCAACGGCTGGGCGCTCGGCTATGCCGGCGGCCTCGTCTCGCTGGTCATCGCCCTCGGCCTGATGGCGGCCAGCCCGCAGACCGGGCTGACGATGCTGGGGCTGGAGCCGATCTTCGGGCTCGATCCGGCGACGCGCGCCGGCGACCGCGCCTCCGGTCCGTTCTCGGCGATCTGGTATGTCGTCTTCGTGCTGCCGCTGTTCCTCCTGGTGCCGGACGTGCCGCGCCGGCCGGTGACGCTGGGCGCCGCCGTGCGCCAGGGCCTCGGCGACCTCGCCGCCACCTTGCGCGAGGCGCGCGCCGACCGCCGCATGGTGCTCTTCCTCGCCGCCAACATGGTCTACAAGGACGGGCTGGTCGCGCTCTTCGCCTTCGGCGGCATCTATGCCGCCGGCGTGCTCGGCTGGTCCTCCATCGAGATCGGCACCTTCGGCATCCTGCTGACCATCACCGGCACGTTCGGCGCGGTGATCGGCGGCCGGCTCGACGACCGGCTCGGGCCGAAGCGGGTGATCTCCGGCGCCCTTCTCGTGCTGATCCTGTGCGGCCTCGGCCTCGTCTCGGTCGACCGCGACACGGTGTTCTTCGTCGTTGAGGTAAGCCCGGCGCAGCCGGGCGCGGGCCTCTTCTCCAGCCTGCCGGAACAGATGTTCCTGGTGCTCGGCGGCCTCCTCGGCGCCGCCGCCGGTCCCCTGCAGGCCGCCTCGCGCACGCTCCTGGTGCATGTCTCGCCGCCCGGCGCAATGACCCGCTATTTCGGCCTCTTCGCCCTGTCGGGCAAGGTGACGAGCTTCCTCGCACCGCTCCTCGTCGGCCTCGTCACCGCCGCCACCGCCAGCCAGGCGGCCGGCATGGCGGTGATCCTGCTGTTCTTCGCCGCCGGCCTTGCCCTGCTGACGCGGGTTGCCGACCGGCCGCACTGATCACTCCCCAAACGAAAGCGGGCCCGAAACGCGAACGGGCGGGGTTTCCCCCCGCCCGCTTCAAATCCCCGCGCCAAATCCGGCGATGGCGCTTTGCGAGGCGCCTCAGGCGCTCTGCTTGGTCGCCGCCCGCTCCGCCCGCTTGCGGTCATGCGGGTCGAGCAGCGCCTTGCGCAGGCGGATGGTCTTCGGCGTCACCTCGACCAGCTCGTCGTCGTTGATGTAGGACAGCGCCGCCTCCAGCGACAGGCGGATCGGCGTCGTCAGCCGCACCGCCTCGTCCTTGCCGGACGCGCGCACGTTGGTGAGCTGCTTGCCCTTCAGCACGTTGACTTCCAGGTCGTTGCCGCGCGTGTGCTCGCCGATCAGCATGCCGCGATAGACCTTGACGCCCGGATCGATCAGCATCGGTCCGCGCTCTTCCAGGTTGAACAGCGCATAGGCCACCGCCTCGCCGTCGCCGTTGGAGATCAAGACGCCGGTGTGACGGCCGGCGATCTCGCCCTTGTACGGCGCGTAGTCGTGGAACAGGCGGTTGAAGATCGCCGTGCCGCGCGTGTCCGACAGGAGCTCCGACTGGTAGCCGATCAGGCCGCGCGTCGGCGCGTGGAACACCAGCCGGGTGCGGCCGGCGCCAGACGGGCGCATTTCCAGGAGGTCGGCCTTGCGCTCTGACAGCTTCTGCACGACGACGCCGGAATGCTCCTCGTCGACGTCGATGATCACTTCCTCGATCGGCTCCAGCCGCTCGCCGTTCTCGCCGGTGCGGAACACCACGCGCGGACGGCCGACGCACAGTTCGAAGCCCTCGCGGCGCATGTTCTCGATCAGGATCGCGAGCTGCAGCTCGCCGCGGCCGGCGACGATGAAGGCGTCGGCCTCGGTGCTGTCCTCGATCTTCAGCGCGACATTGCCCTCGGCCTCGTCCATCAGCCGCTTGCGGATGACGCGCGACTGCACCTTGTCGCCCTCGGTGCCGGCCAGCGGCCCGTCATTGACGCGGAAGGTCATCGACAGGGTCGGCGGATCGATCGGCTGGGCCGGCAGCGGCTCGCTGAACTCGGGCGCGCAGATCGTGTCGGAAACGGTCGCCTCGCTGAGGCCGGCGATCGAGACAATGTCGCCCGCCTCGCCCTTGTCGATCGGCTGGCGCTCCAGCCCGCGGAAGGCCAGCACCTTGGAGATGCGGCCGGTCTCGACCAGCTTGCCGTCGCGCGACAGCGCCTTGACCGCCATGTTCGGCACCGCCTCGCCCGAGACGATGCGCCCGGTCAGGATGCGGCCGAGGAACGGGTTGGCCTGCACCGTCGTCGCCAGCATGCGGAAGGCGCCCGGCTCCGCCTTCGGCGGCTTGACATGGGCGCGCACCAGATCGAACAGCGGGTCCATGGAGTCCTTCGGACCCTCCGGATCGCTCGCCATCCAGCCCTGCTTGGCCGAGCCGTAGAGCACCGGGAAGTCGAGCTGCTCCTCGTTGGCGTCGAGCGCGGCAAAGAGGTCGAACACCTCGTCCAGCACCTCCTCGGCGCGCTGGTCCGGCTTGTCGATCTTGTTGATCGCGACGATCGGGCGAAGGCCGAGCTTCAAGGCCTTGCCGAGCACGAACTTGGTCTGCGGCATCGGCCCCTCGGCCGCGTCGACCAGGAGCACCACGCCGTCGACCATGTGCAGGATGCGCTCGACCTCGCCGCCGAAATCGGCGTGGCCGGGCGTATCAACGATGTTGATGCGCGTGTCGCCATGGGTCAGCGAGGTGACCTTGGCGAGAATGGTGATGCCCCGCTCCCGCTCCAGGTCGTTGGAATCCATCATCCGCTCTTCCGTGCGCTGGTTGTCGCGGAAGGCGCCCGACTGCTTCAGCAGCACGTCGATCAGGGTGGTCTTGCCATGATCGACGTGCGCGATGATGGCGATATTGCGCAAGTCCATGTTCTGGCTGCTCCGGAAATGACAACGCGGGCCCACCGGGACCCGCGGATTTTCGCGCCCTCTATACAGTCAGAGCCGGATTCTTGCAACGCAGCATTACGCGCCACCGGCTTGACAGGTGCGCGGGACGGGCGCATTTGATAAGGCAGCCATATTATCTGGGAAGCTTATGGAACCCGATCTCCCGACCCGGCCGCTCGGGTTTCTCGTCGGCGACATCGCCCGGCTGCTGCGCCGCCGCTTCGAGAAGGCGCTGGCTGAGGCCGACACCGGCCTGACCGTCGGCGAGGCGCGCACCCTCGCCTTTGTCGAGCACTATCCCGACCAGCGCCAGGGCGCGCTGGCCGAGCG
Organism: Stappia sp. TSB10P1A; assembly: GCF_900185725.1. Classification (GTDB taxonomy): domain Bacteria; phylum Pseudomonadota; class Alphaproteobacteria; order Rhizobiales; family Stappiaceae; genus Stappia. Next base: position 106,679 of record NZ_FYAU01000024.1, read on the forward strand.
CTTCGGCGTCGAGCCGATGACCATGTGCGGCTTTCTCGACCGGCTGGAGGCGGCCGGCCTCGTCGCCCGCCGCCCCGACCCGTCCGACCGGCGGGCCAAGCTCGTCGCCTTGACGGCGGCGGCCGAACCGGTGCTGGACCGCATTCATGCCGAGGGCCTTGCCATCCGCCGCGCCGCCCTGGCCGGCATGAGCCGGCCGGAGATGGACGCGGTCTATGCCCTGCTGGAGCGCATGCACGCCAACCTGCACGCCTCCCCCGATCAGATTTCAGACCAGATATCAGACCAGACGCCCGACCAGGCACCCGACCAGGCACCCGACCAAAAGCCCGACCAATCGGACCGCGCATGAGCAGCACCGCCCCCGTTTCCCAGGCGATCGACAGCCTTCCCCCGCTCGACCCCGCCCTTGCCCCCGGCGCCCCGCGCGCGCAGACCGGGCGGCCGGCCCCGCCGGACGGCGGCCCGATCATGAGCGAGATGCACACCTCGCTGCTCGGCGCTGCGCTGGTCGCCATCGGGCCGATCACCATGGCCCTCTACACCCCGGCAATGCCGGTGCTGGCCGAGGCCTTCGGCACCACGCAGGGTGCGGTCAAGCTGACGCTGACCGCCTATTTCGCCGGTTTCGCGCTGACCCAGCTCGTCTGCGGCCCGCTGTCGGACGCTTTCGGCCGCCGGCCGGTCACAATCGTCTTCCTGGCGCTCTATCTCGCCTCGACGGTGCTCGCGACCTTCGCCCCCACCATCGAATGGATGATCGTCGCCCGCACCCTGCAGGGCGTCGGCGCCTCGGTCGGCGTCGCCGTCGCCCGCGCCATCGTCCGCGACCAGTTCACCGGCCAGACCTCGGCCCGGATCATGAACACCATCGCCATGATGCTGGCGGTCGGCCCGGCGCTGGCGCCGACCATCGGCGGCGTCACGCTGGAACTGTTCGGCTGGCGCGAGATCTTCTGGGCGATGCTGATCTACGGCCTTGTCCTCGGCCTTGCGGTGCTCGCCTGCCTGCGCGAGACCAATCCCTATATCGACCGCGCCAACCTGCGGCCGCGGGTGCTGCTGCGCAATTACTGGACGCTGCTGAGCGACCCGCGCTACATGCAGCCCAGCCTGCTGGTCGGCTTCGGCATCGGCACCATCTACACCCTCGCCTCGGTGCTGCCCTTCGTGATGATCGACCATGTCGGCCTGACGCCGAGCCAGTTCGGCTTCGGCATGATGGTGCAGTCCGGCTCGTTCATCTCCGGCACCATCGTCGCCGGCATCGCCATGCGCCGGGTCGACGCGGCGCGGCTGCTGCCCTTCGGCATGACCGGCATGGTCGCCGCCGCCACGGCGCTGCTCGCCTCGCTGCTGCTGCTGCCGCCGACCTTTCTCGGGGTGATGCTGCCGGTCGGGGCCTTCGCCTTCTCCCTCGCCCTGTCGCTTCCCTCCACCACCAGCGCGGCGCTGCAGGGCTTCCCGCGCATGGCCGGCGCCGCCTCGGCGCTGATGGGCTTCCTGCAATTCGGCGCCGGTCTCCTCGGCAGCCTGGTGATCGCCGCGCTCGGCAATCCGCTGCTCGGCATCACCCTGGTGCCGCCGGCCATGCTGTTCGTCGCGGTCGCCTCCTATCTGCTGCTCGGCCGGATCAACGCCCGCCGCGACGCGGCGCCGGGCAAGGCCTGACGCTGCGGCATGCCGCGTCATGCGATTGGGCCTTGACGCGGCGGGGCGAACGTCGCAAACCCGCGAGCGAAACGCCCCGGCCGTGGTGCCGGGCCGGGACCTCGCGCCGCAGCGGGTCCGCGCCAGACCGGGGCATCGCACAAGCCGGGGCATCGCGCATGACATCATCTCACCGGGAGCACGGGTCCCCTTCGCCGGCCCCGCAGGCACGGGCGCCGCGCCTCCTGCGCCATAGCCGCGGCGTGCTGCCGTTCGACCGGCCGCGGGTGATGGGCATCCTCAACATCACGCCGGACTCCTTCTCCGACGGCGGCCGCTTCCTTGCCCGCGACGATGCGCTCGCCAGCGCCCGGCGGATGATCGCGCATGGCGTCGACGTCATCGATGTCGGCGCCGAGAGCACCCGGCCGAACGCCCTGCCGGTGCCGGCCGAGGAGGAATGGCGCCGCCTCGCCCCGGTGCTGGCGGCGATCATCGCCCTCGGCGCGCCCGTCTCCATCGACACCTACAAGGCCGACGTCGCCGCGAAGGCCTGCGCCCTCGGCGCGGTCATCGTCAACGACATCTGGGGCCTGCAGAAGGATCCGGCGATGGCCGCCACCATCGCCGAGACCGGCGCCGCCGTGATCATGATGCACAACCGCGAGACCACCGATCCCGGCCTCGACATCATCGCCGATATCGACCGCTCCTTCGAGCGCTCGATGGAGATCGCCGCCCGCGCCGGCATTCCGCCGGAGCGGCAGATGCTCGACCCCGGCATCGGCTTCGGCAAGACGCCGGACCAGAGCTACAAGACGATCAACCGGCTGGAGCATTTCGCCCGCCACGGGTTGCCGCTGCTGGTCGGCGCCTCGCGCAAGCGGCTGATCGGCGCCGTGCTCGATGTCGACACCGAGGACCGGCTCTACGGCTCCCTCGCCCTGCACACCATCGCCTTCATCAAGGGCGCGGCGATGGTCCGCGTCCACAATGTCCAGCCGCATGTCGATGCCGCCCGCATCGCCCATGCCACCATGAGCGAGCACGCCGGATGAGCGCAGCCCAACACGAGGATCTGGTGCGCGCCGCGCTCGGCCTCGGATCGAACATCGGCGACACGCTCGGCCATCTGGAGGCGGCGCTCGCCGCGCTGGCCGCAACGCCCGGCATCGTCGTCGTCGCCCGCTCCTCCGACTACCGCACCCCGCCCTGGGGGCCGGTGCCGCAGGACGACTATCGCAACGCCTGCGTGGTGATCGAGACCCGGCTGTCGCCGCGCGCCCTGCTCGACCGCTGCCTGGAGATCGAGCGCGGCCTCGGCCGCGTCCGCGATGTCCGCTGGGGCCCGCGCGTCATCGATATCGACGTGCTGATCTATGGCAACACGCGGATCGAGGAGGACGGCCTGACCATCCCGCATCCGCGCATGGGCGAGCGCGCCTTCGTGCTGGTGCCGCTGGCCGAGATCTGGCCGGACGCGCCGCTCGGCGACGGCCGCACCGCGCGCCAGGCGCTCGCCACCTGCCCGGGCCGCGACGAGGTCCACCCCATCAGAGACTGATCCGGGCCGCGCGCCGTCCGCCGAAAACCCGCTTACCGCTTGGCGTCGCGGCCAAAATTCGGCGCGTCGGTCTCCTGGCCCGCCTCGACGATCGAGCGGCGGATGCCGCGGGTGCGGGTGAACAGCTCGAACAGCGCCTCGCCGTCGCCCCAGCGCACCGCCCGCTGCAGGGCCGACAGGTCCTCGGAAAAGCGCGCCAGCATCTCCAGGATCGCGTCCTTGTTGTGCAGGCAGACGTCGCGCCACATGGTCGGATCGGAGGCGGCAAGCCGCGTGAAATCGCGGAAGCCCGAGGCGGAATACTTGATCACTTCCGACTTGGTCACCGTCTCCAGGTCGTCGGCGGTGCCGACGATGTTGTAGGCGATGATATGCGGCACATGCGAGACGATGGCCAACACCAGGTCGTGATGCTCGGCATCCATCGTGTCGACCATCGAGCCGCAAGCCCGCCAGAAGGCCGAGAGCCGCTCCAGCGCCGCAGGGTCGGTGCCCGGCACCGGCGTCAGGATGCACCAGCGGTTGCGGAACAGCTCGGCAAAGCCCGCATCCGGACCCGAATGCTCGGTGCCGGCGATCGGATGGCCGGGGATGAAATGCACCCCGTCCGGCAGATGCGGCGCCATCTGCCGCACCACCGAGGCCTTGGTCGAGCCGACATCGGTGACGATGGCACCCGGCGCCAGTGCCGGGGCGATCCATTTCGCCACCGCCTCGCTGGCGCCCACCGGCACGCAGAGGATGACGAGATCGGCGCCGCTCACCGCCTCGGCGGCATCGAGATGATAGCTGTCGCCGAGCCCCAGTTCCTCGGCCCGGCGCAGCGTCTGCTCCGAGCGGGTGGAAATGGCGATCTCTCCGGCCAGCCCCTCGCGCCGCGCCGCATGCGCGATCGAAGAGCCGATGAGACCGATGCCGATCAGGGCAAGGCGGCGGAATTTCGGATCTGACATGAAAAGGCCTGACACTTGCGGCCGCCGGCGCCGGGCGCGGCGGCCATCGCCGGGACGCCTCAGCGCCCGGCGAGGAACTCCTTCAGCACCGAGACGACCTCGCGATTGGCCTCCTCGCTGCCGATCGACATGCGCAGCGCATTCGGCAGCCCATAGGCGCCGACGGCCCGCAGCACGCATCCCCGCGCGCTCAGATAGGCATCGGCCTCCGCCGCCGTGCGGCCGGGCTCCTCGGGGAAGTGGATCAGCACGAAATTGCCGACGCTCGGCGTGACCGCAAGGCCCAGCGCCGCCACTTCCCGGCTCACCCAGGCGAGCCAGGTGTCGTTATGGGCGACCGCCGTTTCCAGGAAGGCGCGGTCGCGCACCGCGGCGATGCCGGCGGCCTGTGCCGCGGCGGAGACGTTGAACGGCCCGCGCACCCGGTTCAGCGCGTCGATCACATGCGCCGGGCCATAGCCCCAGCCGATGCGCAGCGCCGCAAGGCCATAGATCTTGGAGAAGGTGCGGGTCATCAGCACGTTCTCCGCCGTCGCCGCCAGTTCGACGCCGGCCTCGTAGTCGTTGCGACGGACATACTCCGCATAGGCCGCGTCCAGCACCAGCAGCACATGCGGCGGCAGGCCGGCATGCAGGCGGCGGATCTCGTCGAAGGGCAGATAGGTGCCGGTCGGATTGTTCGGATTGGCGAGGAACACCACCTTGGTGCGCGGCGTCACCCGCGCCAGCAGCGCATCCACATCCGTCGTCAGGTCCCGCTCCGGCGCGACCACCGGCGTGCCGCCGGCGGCCAGCACGGCGATCTTGTAGACCAGGAAACCGTATTCGCTGTAGAGCCCCTCGTCGCCCGGGCCGATATAGGCGCGCGCCACCAGCTCCAGGATCTCGTCCGAGCCGTTGCCGCAGATCATCCGCTCCGGGTTGAGGCCATAGACGTCGGCGATCGCCTCGCGCAGGCCCGTCGAGCCGCCGTCCGGATAGAGCTCCAGATGGCCGGCACAGGCGCTGAACGCCTCCACGGCGCGCGGGCTCGGGCCCAGCGGCGTCTCGTTGGAGGACAGCTTGTGGAGCTTGGCGCCCCCCGTCGACTTGGTCCGGCCGGGCACATAGGCGGCGATGTCGAGAATGCCGGGACGCGGCTCGGGACGGGACGGGGAACGGGGATCGGCGGTCGTCAGCATGGCCGAAATTCCTGACTGCGGGCTGTCTCGGCCGGCGGGCAGGCCGGCCGCTTGCAAGAACACCGGCCGGCGCCCGCTTTCGAGCAGGCGCCGGCCAGCGCATACTCATAGGCAGTGCGCCTTGCGAAAGCAAAAGAAAACATTGACCTTGTCGGGACGTGCTCCTACGTCTCGTGGTCCCGCAGGCCGGGAGCCCGGACGGGAGCCAGGACGGGGCCCGGCCAGGAACCGGCAAGGAGCCGGAACGGGCCTGCGGGCGCGTTGCAGCCGGCGCGCCGAAGGGTTTCGGGCCGCTGCCACGCCGCCAACGGAACGCCGCTATAGGAACGCCATCAGGAGGATGTCCGGCGCAGATGAGCAAGGACACGACCGCCGAACAGAGCCCACTGGACCAGGGCCCGCCGGAGCTGCGGGCCGCGCCCGCCAGCGAGGCTGACACGCCGTCGAGCCGCGTCGAGAAGTTCGGCGGCGACAGGGCCTTGCAGCTCGATTGCGGCACCGTGCTCGATCCCTGGCAGATCGCCTACGAGACCTATGGCACGCTGAACGAGGACCGCAGCAACGCGATTCTCGTCTGCCACGCGCTGACCGGCGACCAATATGTCGCCTCGCGCAACCCGCTGACCGGCAAGCCCGGCTGGTGGTCGCTGCTCGTCGGCCCCGGCAGGCCGGTCGACACCGACCGCTTCTTCGTCATCTGCGCCAATGTGCTCGGCGGCTGCCTCGGCACCACCGGGCCGGCCTCGACAAATCCGGCGACCGGCCGGCGCTGGGGCCTCGACCTGCCGCTGGTGACGATCCGCGACATGGTTCGCGCCCAGGCGGTGCTGCTCGACCATCTCGGCATCGAGACGCTGTTTTCCGTGGTCGGCGGCTCGATGGGCGGCATGCAGGTGCTGCAATGGGCGGTGAGCTATCCCGAGCGGGTGTTCTCCGCCGTGCCGATCGCCGCCGCCGCCCGCCACTCCTCGCAGAACATCGCCTTCCACGAGGTCGGCCGCCAGGCGGTGATGGCCGATCCCAACTGGTGCGGCGGGCGCTATTTCGAGCGCGGCGTGCGCCCCTCCAAGGGGCTGGCGGTGGCGCGCATGGCCGCCCACATCACCTATCTCTCCGACCCGGCGCTGCACCGCAAGTTCGGCCGCAACCTGCAGGACCGCGAGGCGATCACCTTCGGCTTCGACGCCGATTTCCAGATCGAGAGCTACCTGCGCCACCAGGGCATGACCTTCGTCGACCGGTTCGACCCCAACTCCTATCTCTATGTCACCCGGGCGATGGACTATTTCGACCTGGCGGCGGATTTCGGCGGCTCGCTGCCGCGCGCCTTCCTGCATTCGCCGACCCGCTTCTGCGTCATGTCCTTCACCTCCGACTGGCTGTTTCCCACGGCCGAGAGCAAGGCGGTGGTCAAGGCGCTGAACGCGGCCGCCGCCAACGTCTCCTTCGTCGAGGTGGAGAGCGACCGCGGCCATGACGCCTTCCTGCTCGACGAGCCGGAAATGTTCCGCACCGTGCTCGGCTTCCTGACCGGCGCGGCGCATGCGCGCGGGATCGCCCCGCCGGCGGGAGGGTTCGCATGAGCGTGACGGCCATCAGCACACCCGAGGCGGCGGTGGATGCGCCGCCGGTTCCGACCACCGCGCCGCAGGCGGCGGGCGGCGGCGCGCGCGGCGACCATCGCCTCGTCGCCGATCTCGTTGCGCCCGGCTCGCGGGTGCTCGACATCGGCTGCGGCGAGGGCGAGCTGCTCGACCTTCTGATTCGCGAGAAACAGGTCGACGGGCGGGGGCTGGAACTGTCGCAGGCCGGCGTCAATGCTTGCGTCGCGCGCGGCCTCTCCGTCGTCCAGGGCGACGCCGACCGCGACCTTGCCGACTATCCGGACGATGCCTTCGACTTCGTCATCCTCAGCCAGACCCTGCAGGCGACCTACGCGCCGCGCCGGGTGCTGGAGGAGCTGCTGCGCATCGGCTCCAACGTCATCGTCTCCTTCCCGAATTTCGGCTTCTGGCGCAACCGGCTGCAATTGCTGCTCGGCGGCCGCATGCCGGTCACCGACTACCTGCCCTATTCCTGGTACGACACGCCGAACATCCATTTCTGCACGATCCGCGACTTCGTCGCCCTGTGCCAGGAGGCCGATGCGCGGATCGTCAAGTCGATGGCGCTGGATGCGCGCGGCCGTCCGGTCGGCTTCAGCGCACCTTGGTGGGTCTGGAACCTGATCGGCGAACAGGCGCTGTTCCTGCTGAAACGCTCGTAAGGCCGGACTTGCTGAACCCGGAGCCGGCGCGCCCGTTCATGCCGGGCGCGGCGCCCTCCGGCACGAAGACCGGGCGCAGCGCCTTCAGCAGCCGCGTCTCGCCGCCGGCCGGCGCGCCGCGGAACAACTGCTTCTCCGCCTCGATCACCAAGAGCCCGGCAAAGGCCGGCCACAGCCGGCGGCCGATCCGGTCCCAGGCCGGCGCGCTGCGCAGCACCAGCCGCGAGCGGGTCGGCGGCAGGCACAGCGCCTCGTCGCTTCCCGACGGGCGGAACTGGCAGGCGCGCAGCAGCCCCTCGATCTGCCCCCGCGAGAACGGCCGGCCGTAGCCGAACGGGGATATCTCCGAGCGCGCCCACAATCCCCGCCGGTTGGCGACGACGACGATCATCCGCCCGCCCGGCACCAGCACCCGCCAGATCTCGCGCAACAGCGCTTCCGCATCCCCGCAATGGTCGAGGCAGTGGACCACCAGCACATTGTCGAAGACGTGATCGGGGAACGGCAGTTCGGTCTCGTCGACCAGCACCGCCGAGTTGCGCCCGCCGCGCGGCCAGGCGACCACGCCCTGCGCCGCCGGCATCGCGGCGATGCAGCGCTCCGCCTCCTCCAGATAGGGCCGCATGTAGGGGGCGGCATAGCCGACCCCGAGCAGCGCCCGGCCTGTCAGGTCGGGCCAGCGGGCGCGGATCCGCGCGCCGACCAGCACCCGCATCATCCGCCCGAGCGGCAGGTCGTAGAAGGTACGCTGGTGCTGGACGTCGAGATACATGCTGACCCGCCTGCGGCAGACCCCGGCGGGGCGTGCGGGCCGATTGAACCCGTTGCGGCGTTTGGATGCAACAGCGCAACTTTTCGGGATTTCGAGACGGAATTTTGCAAAATCCGTCTCAATTTTTCTCAATATTGGTAACACACTGAAATTAAATAGCTATTCATCCGGGGTCGCATCGGCGTCGATGGGCGGGGCCCCCGCTCCCGCCCGCTCGATCAACCGCAGCAGGGCGCGGCGCAGCGTCTCGATTTCCCCCTTTCCGATCGCCTCGACCAGCCGCGCCTGATGCGCCCTTGCGGCGAGGATAAGCTCGTCGACATGCGCCTCGCCCGCCGGCGTCAGCCGCACCCGCACCCGGCGCCGGTCCTCGGCGTCCTCGTGGCGGTCGACCAGCCCCTTGCCGACCAGCTTGTCGACGGTCTTGGAGATCGCCGGCTGCTTGGCGAGGCAGCTTTTCGCCAGATCGCCGACGGTCAGCCCCTCGTCCGCCCCCTTCAGCGAGGCGAGGACCCGCCACACCACGACCGGCACGCCGCGCGCCCGCACTTCCTCGTGGAATTCGGCGCTGGCGACGCTCGACGCCCGCGCCAGCAGGTAGAGCAGATAGCCGTCGACGAAGCGCCCGGACGGGCCGTCTGCCGCGATGTCGGTCATTGCACGCCTCTCATTCGGGCGGGACAGCCGAGGGATCGGCATAGCTCGCGGTCGCGTAGCGCCCGGAATGATAGATCAGCGGCGCACGGTCGGCATGGTCGAAGGCCTCGACCTGGCCGAGGAAAACCAGGTGGTCGCCGCCCTCCACCCGGGTCTCGTTGCGGCACTCGAACACCGCGGTTACCCCCGCCAGCACCGGCACGCCGCAGGCGCCCGGCCGCCACGAAACCCCGGCGAAACGGTCCTCCACCGGCCGCGCGAACCGCTCGGACAGCGCCCGCTGATCGGCGGCGAGAATGTTCACCGCATAGTGCCGGGACCGCTGGAAAACGGCGAGATTCTGGGATTTTCGCGCCAGGCTCCACAGCACCATCGGCGGATCGAGCGAGACCGAGTTGAAGGAATTCGCCGTCAGCCCGACCGGCCGGCCGGCTTCGTCCAGCGTGGTGACGATGGTGACGCCGGTGACGAACCGCCCGAGGGCGCTGCGGAAGCTGCGGTGGTCGCTGATCATGGCCTGTCCTCGCGCCGTCGGGGCTTCGGGCTGCCGTTGCCGGCCGGCAACAACTTCATGCTCAAAATTATTCCTTTTCATACAATAATGAAATTGCTAGGCTCCTCCAAGTTCTTTTCGCTTGCTGCGGAAAATGCCCAATCGGCGCAACAAAGCGCCGAATGGCACGGGTCGGGCCGTGCCGGGCCCGACCGGCGCACAGCGATTGGCAGGACGGATCGGGAGGAGGATCTGATGCTCGCCGACAGGATCGAGGGAAAGTGGATCGACGCCTTCGCGGCCGTCTTCGCCTTGTGCAAGGTGGCGCCGGGGGAGAGTGTCGCGATCCTCTCCGAAACCCAATCGCGCGCCCTCAACGTCCACATCGCCGAACTCGCCTTGCAGCGCCTCGGCGCCCGCCCCTTCCATGTGGTCGTGCCGACGCCGCCGCAGGATGCGCCGGTGCCGGTGCGCTCGACCGGTGCCTCGGCAGCGCTCACCGGACAGGACGCGGCGATTGCCGCCCTTGCCGCCAGCGGCCTTGTCGTCGACCTGACGGTCGAGGGCCTGCTGCACGCGCCCGAACTGCCGCGCGTCATTGCTGGCGGCGCCCGTATGTTGATGATTTCAAACGAACATCCGGACGCGCTGGAGCGCCTGCTGCCGCAGCCGCGCGACAAGGACCGGGTGCGCGAGGCGGTCGCCCGCATCCGCGCGGCGCGCGAGATGACCGTCACGTCGGCCGCCGGCACCGATCTCAAGGTCGCCATGACCGGCGCCTCGACCGTCGGCGTCTGGGGCTGGTGCGACCGGCCGGGCTCCGTCGCCCACTGGCCCGCCGGCCTCGTCGTCAGCTTCCCCGCCGCCCACAGCGTCAACGGCACCTTGGTGCTGGATGCCGGCGACATCAACCTGACCTTCAAGCGCTATCTCGAGCGCCCCGTCCGCCTCACCATCGTCGACGATTATGTGACGCAGATCGAAGGCGAGGGCACCGATGCCGAGCTGACCCGCCGCTATCTTGCCGCCTGGGGCGAGCGCGAGGCCTATGCGGTCGCTCATGTCGGCTTCGGCATGAATGCCGGCGCCCGCTACGAGGCGCTGGCCATGTACGACCAGCGCGAGACCAATGGCACGGAAGTGCGCGCCTATTCGGGCAATTTCCTCTTCTCGACCGGCGCCAACGAGTTCGCCGGCCGCTTCACCAAGGGCCATTTCGACATCCCGGTGCGCGGCTGCACCATCGCCCTCGACGGCGAGCCGGTGGTGGTGGACGGCGAGCTGATCGAGGCGCTGCGATGAGCCGCCCCGACCACATCCGCAGGACCGGGGGCGAGCGCGCCGTCGTGCTGCTGCATGGCATTGGCGCCGGCGCGGAGATGTTCGCGCCGCAGATCGAGGGGCTTGGCCGCGATCACGACGCCATCGGCTGGAACCTGCCCGGCTACGGCGGCACTGCGCTCTTGTCGCCGATGACCTTCCCGGCCCTGTCTGAGGCCCTGCTCGCCTTTCTCGACCGGCTGGGACTCGACCAGGTCGACCTGCTCGGTCATTCCATCGGCGGCATGCTGGCGCAGGACTTCGTCGCCCGCCATCCGGGCCGCGTGCGCACCCTGGTGCTGTCCGCCACCACCGCCGCCTTCGGCAGCCGCGACGGCGAGTTCCAGAAGCGCTTCGTCGCCGAGCGGCTGGCCCCGCTCGATGCCGGCCGCACGATCCCCGAGCTTGCCCGCGAATTCGTGCCGGACCTCGTCGGACCGGCCGCCGACCCCGCTGCCGTGCCCGCCGCGACCAACGCCATGAGCCGGGTGCCCGAGGCGACCTATCGCGAGGCGATCCGCTGCCTTGCCACCTTCGATGCGCGCGCCACGCTGGCCGACATCGCCGTGCCGGTGCTGCTCGTCGCCGGCGAGGTCGACCGCAACGCGCCCGCCCCGACCATGCGGCGGATGGCAGAGAAGCTGCGCGATGCCCGCTACATGGAGCTGCCCGGCACCGGTCATCTGGCGCCGCTGGAATGCCCGCAGGCCTTCGAGGCGGCGCTGCGCGATTTCCTGAAAACGACCACCGGCGCAACGACGCCGCAAGAGGGAACAGGCCGATGACCGTCGCCGATCTCGAGACGCTCGACATGGACAAGCCGATCTTCGATCCCAAGGCCTTCCGCCTGACCGAGCAGGAGGAGGAGCTGACCGACCTTGCCCGCCGGGTGGCCAAGTCCCGCTTCGCCCCGCGTGCAGAAGCCGTCGACCGCGACGCGGTGTTTCCGACGCAGAACTACCGCGACATGCACGAGGCCGGCCTGCTCGGCATCTGCGTGCCGAAGGAGGACGGCGGCCACGGCGCCCCGTTCCGCGCCTATATGATGACGGCGGCCGAGATCGGCCGCTATTGCGGCGCGACGGCGCTGACCTGGAACATGCATGTCTGCTCCTGCCTGTGGACCGGCGCGCTGACCGACGACCTGGAAATCGAGGCCGGCGAGCGCGAATTGCATCGCCAGCGCCGTGCCGTTCACTATAGGCGCATCCTGGAAGGCGGGGCTATCTACTCGCAGCCCTTCTCGGAAGGCGGCGCGGCCGCGGCCGGCGCCGTGCCCTTTTCCACCTCGGCCCGCAAGGTCGACGGTGGCTGGATCATCAACGGCAAGAAGATCTTCGCCTCCCTGTCCGGCCATGCCGACTATTACGGTATCCTCTGCGGCGAGATGAAGGAGGGCGAGCGGCCCTCGCGCCGCGACACGATGTATATCGCCGTTCCGGCAACCGCCGAGGGCGTCGAGGTGGTCGGCCCCTGGGACCCGCTCGGCATGCGCGGCACCGTCTCGCGCACCCTGCTGTTCAAGGACGTCTTCGTCTCCGAGGACGAGGCATTGATGCCGCGCGGCGTCTATTACCAGGCCGCCAGCCGCTGGCCGCACATGTTCATGACCCTGTCGCCGACCTATATGGGCATCGCCCAGGCGGCCTTCGACTTCACCGTGAAATACCTGCGCGGCGAGTGGCCCGGCCTGCCGCCGGTCAAGCGGCGCATGTTCCCAACCAAGCAGATGGGCGTCGCCCAGATGCACCTGATGCTGGAGCAGACCAAGGCGCTGTGGTTCCAGGCGATCACCGAGGCCGGCCCCGATCCCTCGCGCGAGCAGATGCTGCGCGCCTGGGCCGCCCATTACACGGTGATGGAGAACGCCAACGAGATCTGCCAGCTCGCCATCCGCACCTGCGGCGGCCAGTCGATGCTGAAGGAACTGCCGCTGGAGCGGCTGTATCGCGACAGCCGCTGCGGCGCCCTGATGCTGCCCTGGACCGCCGAGATCTGCCTCGACCGGATCGGCCGCGAAAGCCTCTACCTGCCGGGAGAAACCGACGAGTGACGTCGATCGACCACTGGATCGAGGCGCATGCGCGCTTCACCCCGGACAAGACGGCCCTGGTCTTCGGCGACGAGCGGATCGACTACGCCGCACTCGCCGCCCGCATCGGCCGGCTGGCCGGCGCGCTAGCCGTCCGCCATAGCATCACGCGCGGCGAGCGGATCGCCTATCTCGGCACCAATTCGCCCGACCAGCTTCTGCTGACCTTCGCCGCCGCCCGGCTCGGCGCCATCGTCGTGCCGCTGAACTGGCGCCTGGCCCCGCCGGAACTCGCCCATGCGGTGGCCGACAGCGGCGCCAGGCTCTTGGTGCACCAGCCGGATTTCGCCGCAACCCTTGCCGCGATGGCTACCATCGCCCCGCTTCCCGAGGCACTCCTCGCCGACCCGGCGACGGGCGGGCTCGCCCGCCTGACGGCGGAGGTCGCGCCGCTCGCCCATGGCGAGGGCGACGGCAGCGCGCAGGATCCCCTTCTCATCGTCTACACCTCCGGCACCACCGGCCGGCCGAAGGGCGCCGTGCTGACCCAGGCCGCCATCGAGGCCAACGCGCTGAACGCCCTGCACATGCAGGAGATCACCGCCACCGACACGGTGCTGACCGTCCTGCCGATGTTCCATGTCGGCGGGCTCAACATCCAGACGACGCCGGCCCTCTATGCCGGCGCGACGGTGATCCTGCACGACCGCTTCCATCCCGGCGCGACGCTCGCCGCGATCCGCGACCAGCGTCCCGACCTGACCGTCCTGGTGCCGGCGATGCTGGCCGCGCTGATCGCCCATCCCGGCTGGGAGACTGCGGACCTGTCCTCGCTGCGGCTGGTGGCGACCGGTTCCTCCGACGTGCCGCACGCCTTGATGCGCGCCTTCGTCGAGCGCGGCGTGCCGGTGTTGCAGGTCTATGGCGCAACCGAGACCGGGCCGGTGGCGATCTACCAGCGGCGTGGCGATCCGGCGGCCGAATTCGGCGCCATCGGCCGCCCCGGCCTGCACACCAGGGCCCGCATCCGCCTCGGCGAGCGCAATGCCGGTCCCGGCGAGATCGGCGAGATCGAGCTGAAGGGTGGCAACATCACGCAAGGCTACTGGAACAACGCAGCGGCGACCGCCGACACGTTCCGGGGTGGCTGGTTCCGCACCGGCGACCTTGCCCTTTGCGACGAGGCCGGCGTCTTCTGGTTCAAGGACCGGCTGAAGAACGTCATCATCTCCGGCGGCGAGAACATCTACCCGGCGGAGCTGGAACGGGTGCTCAGTGAGATCGAGGGTCTGAAGGAAGCCGCCGTGGTCGGTGTCGTCGATCCGCGCTGGGGCGAAAGCCCGGTCGCCGTGGTGGTCTCCGAGCCGGACGAAGAGCTCACCGCGGAGGCGGTGCTGGCAGGCTTCGACGGGCGTCTGGCGCGCTACAAGCACCCGAAATCCGTCGTTTTCGCGCAGGAATTGCCGCGCAATGCGCTCGGCAAGATCCAACTGGAAAGGGTCAGGAAAATAGCCGAGGATGCGCTCAAAGCATCCGGCAAGAAGCAAAGCGCCTGACCGGATTGCAAGAACCAGACAGAGGGGACTGAAATGCGGAAATTCATCGGGATGCTGACCGCGGTCGCGGCGCTTGGCCTCGCCACTGCCGCCTCCGCCGAGACCACCTTGCGCGTGTCCAACTGGCTGCCGCCCTCCCACCCCATCGTCAAGGACATCCTGGCGCCCTGGGGCGACGAGGTCGCCAAGGCGACCGAGGGGCGCGTCAAGGTCGAGATCATGGCCGCGCCGATCGGCAAGCCGCCGGCACAGTTCGACCTGGTCCGCTCCGGCGCCGCCGACATCGGCTACGGCGTGCACGGCTACACGCCCGGCCGCTTCAAGCTGACGCCGCTGGTCGAGGGACCGTTCCTGTCCGACAGCGCCGAGGCGCTGTCCGTCGCCTACTGGAAGGTGCAGGAGGCGATGCTGTCGAAGGCCGACGAGCACGAGGGCGTCAAGCTGCTCACCGTCTTCACCCATGGTCCGGGCGGCATCTACACCACCGCCAAGCCGGTCGCCTCGGTCGACGACCTTGCGGGCCTGAAGATGCGCATCGGCGGCGGCATCGTCGCCGAGATCGCCTCGCGGCTCGGCATGGTCGGCGTGCAGGCGCCCTCGCCGCAGGTCTACGAGATCCTCGCCAACGGCGTTGCCGACGGCATCCTGTTCCCGCCGGAGTCCGTGCCCTTCTTCCGCATCGACGAGGTGATCCGCCATGGCGTCTCGGTGCCCGGCGGCCTCTACAACACCTCCTTCTTCGTGGTGATGAACCGCAGCGCCTGGGACAAGCTCTCGGACGAGGACAAGGCCGCCATCGACGGCATCTCGGGCGAGGCCATGGCCCGCATGGCCGGCCAGGCCTGGGACGCGGCCGACGCGGCCGGCGTCAAGGTGATGGAGGAAAAGGGCGTCGCCCAGACCACCGCCGACGAGACGATGACCGCCGCCATCGCCGACAAGCTCGCCGGTGTCGAGAAGGGCTTCCTCGACGCAGCCGCCGCCGTCGGCATCGATGGCCAGGCCGCCATCGACATGCTCAAGGCCGAGATCGCCGCAGCGAAATGACCGGCGAGCCCCGCGACGGCGCGACCGGCGGGGGCGCAAGCCCCTTCCGGCCGCTCGCCGCGGCGACGCGCCTCCTCCAGCTCGTCGCCGCGCTGCTGCTGCTGGTGATGATGGCGGTGACCTTCGTCGACGTCATCGGCCGCTATGTCTTCAACCGGCCGCTGCCCGGCGCCTTCGAGCTGACCGAGGTGCTGCTGGCGCTCGTCGTCTTCGTCGGCCTGCCGATCGTCACCGCGCGGCGCGAGCATGTCACCGTCGATCTTCTCACCGGCCGGCTACCGGGCGCGGCGCGGCGCTCTCTGGCGCGGCTGTCGCTCGCCGTCACCGCCGCCGTGCTGGCGCTGCTGACCTGGCGGCTCGCCCTGCTCGGGCGCGACTACACCTCCTATGGCGATGCCACGGTCTATCTCGGCATTCCGCTGGGACCCGTCGCCCTCGTCATGGCGGTCCTGACCGGCGTCTCCGCGCTCGTCGCCGCCATGCTGATCCTGCGCCGGCAGCCCTGAACGGCCGCCTCGTCCACCTCCCGAGGGACCTCGCAAGACCATGGAAACCTGGCTTCCCGGCCTCGTCATTCTCGTTGTCGTGATGTTCGCAGGCGTGCCGATCGCCGTCGCGATGGCCGCCGTCGGCGGTCTCGGCCTGACGATGATCCTCGGCTTCGCCCCGGCCATGGCGATGGTCGGGCAGACCACCTTCGACACCGGCCTGTCCTATCCGCTGTCGGTGGTGCCGCTCTTCGTGCTGATGGGCAATCTGGTCACCCGCGCCGGGCTCTCCGACGAGCTCTACGCCGCCTGCCACGCCTGGCTCGGCCATCGCCGCGGCGGCCTTGCCATGGCCACCGCCGTCGCCTGCGGCGGGTTCTCCGCCGTCTGCGGCTCCTCGCTCGCCACCGCCGCGACCATGGGCAAGGTCGCCCTGCCGCAGATGCGCCGCTACAAATACGATGACGGGCTGGCGAGCGGCGTCATCGCCGCCGGCGGCACGCTCGGCATCCTGATCCCGCCCTCCGTGATCCTGGTGCTCTACGGCGTCACCGCCCAGCAGGACATCGCCAAACTGTTCATCGCCGGCATCATTCCCGGCATTCTCGGCGTCCTCGGCTATATGGCCGCCGTCCGCGCGGTGTGCTGGTTCCGCCCGGAAGCCGGCCCGCCGGCCGAACGCCTGCCCTATCGCGAGCGCTTCCGCGCGCTCTCCGGCGTCGCCGGCATCTCCGCCCTGTTCGCCTTCGTCATCGGCGGCATCTATGCCGGCGTCTTCACCGCCACCGAGGCCGCCGGCATCGGCGCCAGCGGCGCCTTCCTCATTGCCCTCGCCCGCCGACGGCTGACCGTCGCGACGCTTCTGGAAACGCTGGCCGACACCGCCGCCACCACGACGATGATGTTCATGGTGCTGATCGGCGCGCTGATCTTCTCCAATTTCGTCAATATCGCCGGCCTGCCGGCGGCCCTGTCGGGCCTTGCGACCGCGTCCGACCTGCCGCCCTGGGGCATCCTGCTCGCCGTCCTCGGCGTCTATCTCTGCCTCGGCATGGTGCTGGAGAGCCTCTCGATGGTGCTGCTCACCGTGCCGATCTTCGCGCCGATGATGGCCGCGCTCGGCTACGACCTGATCTGGTTCGGCATTGTCGTCGTCGTGGTCACCGAGATCAGCCTGATCACCCCGCCGGTCGGCCTCAACGTCTTCGTGCTGAAGACGGTACTGCCGGACGTGCCGCTCGGGCGGATCTTCCGCGGCATCGTTCCCTTCATCCTTGTCGACATCGCCCGACTGGCGCTGATCGTCGCCGTGCCCTCGCTGGTGCTGCTGCTGCCGGGCTTGATGCGCTGATGTCCGCCGCGCGCTCCTCCCGGGCGGGCCGCGCAGGCAACTGCGGCCTTGACCCGGCAAGGCAATCAGCGCAAATGAAAGGGAACGGGCATCACATCGGCAGGCGCGGTCTCCAGGGGCCGGACGCCGCCGTCGGACGTGGCCCGTTGTCGATCGACATGCCGGCCGCCCGCCGAGGCGGCGAGGGACCGGCAGCGTCGGAAGCTGGAGCCGCTGGAGACCATGCCGGTCGCACCGTGTGACAGGACGCCCGCGCCGCCGCGCGGCAGGACATCGCAGCCCGCCGGCCTCGCCCGGGTCGCGCAGGCCTGCACGCGTCCGCGCCCGACCCGCACCCGCCGCTGGCAACGCATCGAGATCGGCGACCGCCGCCGCCTGCCGGCGCGGTTCCACGCGCTTTTCGCCTCGCCCGGCGATCCCGGCCTTACCGCCGGCCTTTCGCCTGACAGCGCCGCTGCCGGGTAGAGGCCGAAACGTTTCCCCAAGACCGCATTCCGCCGCCACGAGCGGCACCCGGCCGGAGACCTTAAAGGCCCGCGCCGGACCCGATATCCCAGGAGAGACAGATGAACGCTCCGCGCACGCTCTATGACAAGATCTGGGACGACCACGTCGTCGAGACCCAGGAAGACGGCACCGCCCTGCTCTATATCGACCGCCATCTGGTGCATGAGGTGACCAGCCCGCAGGCCTTCGAGGGTCTGCGCATGACCGGTCGCAAGGTGCGCCAGCCGCAGCGGACGCTGGCCGTGGTCGACCACAACGTGCCGACCACCGACCGCAGCCACGGCATCGACGATCCCGAATCCGCGCTGCAGGTCGACACCTTGGCGAAGAACGCCGCCGAGTTCGGCGTCGAGTATTACAGCGAGACGGACCTGCGCCAGGGCATCGTCCACATCGTCGGTCCCGAGCAGGGCTTCACCCTGCCGGGCATGACCATCGTCTGCGGCGACAGCCATACCTCGACCCATGGCGCCTTCGGCGCGCTCGCCCATGGCATCGGCACGTCCGAGGTCGAGCATGTGCTCGCCACCCAGACGCTGATCCAGAAGAAGGCCAAGAACATGCGGGTGACCGTCGACGGCACCCTGCCGGACGGCGTCACCGCCAAGGACATCATCCTGGCGATCATCGGCGAGATCGGCACGGCCGGCGGCACCGGCCATGTCATCGAATATGCCGGCGAGGCGATCCGCGCGCTGTCGATGGAAGGCCGCATGACGGTCTGCAACATGTCGATCGAGGGCGGCGCCCGTGCCGGCCTGATCGCCGCCGACCAGAAGACCTTCGACTATATCAAGGGGCGGCCAAAGGCGCCGCAGGGCGCGGACTGGGAGAAGGCGGTCGCCTACTGGCAGAAGCTCTTCACCGACGAGGGCGCCCATTTCGACGCCGAGATCCGCCTCGACGCCGCCAACCTGCCGCCGATCGTCACCTGGGGCTCCAGCCCCGAGGACGTGGTCTCGGTGACCGGCCGGGTGCCGGATCCGGAGGCGATCGAGGACGAGAACCGCCGCGCCTCCAAGCGCCGCGCGCTGCAGTATATGGGCCTGACCGCCGGCACCCCGATCACCGACATCGCCGTCGACCGGGTGTTCATCGGCTCCTGCACCAATGGCCGCATCGAGGACCTGCGAGCGGCGGCCTCCGTCATCCGCGGCCACAAGGTGCGCGAGAGCGTCAATGCCATGGTGGTGCCGGGCTCCGGCCTGGTGAAGGCCCAGGCGGAGGCGGAAGGCCTCGACAAGGTGTTCCGCGAGGCCGGCTTCGACTGGCGCGAGCCGGGCTGCTCCATGTGCCTGGCCATGAACGCCGACAAGCTGGCGCCGGGCGAGCGCTGCGCCTCCACCTCGAACCGCAATTTCGAGGGCCGCCAGGGCTTCAAGGGCCGCACCCATCTGGTGTCGCCGACCATGGCGGCGGCGGCCGCGATCGCCGGCCATTTCGTCGACATCCGCGAGTGGCCGCACGGCTGACGCCCGCCGCAAGACCACAGGAACAGCAAAGCGCGGGCCGCAAGGACCCGCGCTTTTTCCGCTGTGCCGCGCCCGATCGCTTCTCCTGCGACGCTGCGTCGCCAGGGTGAAGCCATGCGCGTTGCCGGGCTTCACAAGACTGTCACTGTCGCTCTACACTATCGCCGCGTTCGGTCGTCCGGCCCGAAAGCGAATCGCGGTTGCGATGCGCCTTCGCGAGGTCGGCGAAGCAGGCATGAGGAGCGAAGGTGTGACACTCGCCGTCTCTCCAGGTGCTCATCCGGCCCTGGTGCTCAATGCTGACTATCGCCCGCTTGCGTATTACCCGCTGTCGCTGTGGGCGTGGCAGGATGCGGTGAAGGCCGTCTTCCTGGACCGGGTCAATATCGTCTCCGAATATGACATCACGGTCCGAAGTCCGAGCAGCGAGTTCCGACTTCCCAGCGTCGTCTCGCTGAAAAGCTACGTCAAACCGAGCCGACATCCCGCCTTCACCCGCTTCAACGTCTTCCTGCGCGACCGGTTCCAGTGCCAGTATTGCGGCTCCCGCGAGGAACTGACCTTCGACCACCTCGTCCCACGCTCGAGAGGCGGGCAGACCACCTGGGACAACGTGATCACGGCCTGCTCGCCCTGCAATCTCCGCAAAGCCAACAAGTCCTGCGCCGACATCGGCATGTGGCCGATGCACATGCCCTTCCCCCCGACCGTCCAGGACCTGCACAACAACGGTCGCCTGTTCCCGCCGAACTACCTGCACGAAAGCTGGCTCGACTTCCTCTACTGGGACACCGAGCTCGAACCCTGACCGTCCGCCTGCCCTCCCGGTCCTGCCGCTGCGTCGCTGGTTTCATGCCTTAACGCTTCGTCAACCGATCCGCAGAAACCCCCGACTTTCGGCACCCGGTTTAACCAACCGGTCGTTCCTTCGTGCCAGTGTCCCGCCAGCAATGCCGTGTCGTCGTACCGGCGCGGGAGTGGGTAAAGATGGCAAGTTGCAACTCGGACGGAAAACTTCCGGCGCTCAGGCGCCAGGCGCGCCGCTTCGGCAGGGACCGCAACGGCGCGATCCTGCCGCTCTTCGCCATTCTGGCGATCTTCATCATCGTCGCCGGCGGCGCCGGGCTCGACTTTGCACGGGCCATCAACCAGCGCCAGGCCATCGCCCGCGGTCTCGATGCCGCGATGCTGGCGGTCGCCCGCGAACTGTCCGTGCGCAACATGACGGAAAGCGAGATCAAGGCCTATCTCGACGCCAACTACCAGGCCTATTTCGGCGCCAACATCAAGGGCTCCAGCGGCGGCGGCGAGATCATCATCGACGAGCCGAAGATCAACACCGAGACACGGGTGATCGAGGTCTCGGCCCGCTCCAGCGTGCCGACCTATTTCATCCATCTTGCCGGCTTCGGGCCGGATGCGCTGAATGTCAGCGTCAGCGCCGAGGCGGTCTATCCGAAGAGCGTCGAGGCGACGCTGGTGCTCGACGTCACCGGCTCCATGGCCGGCAGCCGCATCGTCGCTCTGCGCAACGCAGCGGCGAATTTCATCAACACGCTGGTCCCGCCGGACACGGTCGCGACCAACGAGAAGGTCCGCATCGCCGTGGTGCCCTATGCCAGCGGCGTCAATATCGGCTCCACGCGGGCGAACCTCGCCACCAAGGGGGCGAATGCCAGCCGCACCTCCTATCCCGGCTGCGTCTCCGAGCGCACGGGCGCCCAGGCCTATACGGACGCGAGCTACACCATCGCCGCCATTGGGCCGGGCGCTCAGCAGGCCAGCAGCGGAAGGGGCTACTACTACGACGGCCGCAGCATGAACAACCACGCCGGCTTCGTCTGTCCGAAGGCCGAACTGGTTCCCTTGACCCTCGATCCCGGCTCCTCCTCCAAGTCCGGCACGCCGCTGCACACGATCGCCAATCTTGCGGCCAGCGGCAACACAGCCGGACAGACCGGCGTCGCCTGGGGCTGGTACACCCTGTCGGAGAAATGGGCGGGTCTTTGGCCTTCGGCCAGCAAGCCGGCCCCCTATTCCGACGAGCGCGTGCTGAAATACATGCTGCTGATGACGGACGGCGACTTCAACACCTGGTTCGACGGGCCGATGACGGTGTCCAGGACCACCTATGACTGGGTCGCCCGGCTCGATCAGGCGACGACCTCCACCACCCGCGCCATCGCCCTGTGCGACGCCGTCAAGAAGTCCGGCATCAGGATCATCACCGTCGGCTTCCAGATCGGCAGCAATGCCCAGGCCAAGAAGGTGATGAACGACTGCGCCTCCTCGCCGAGCGACTACTATCTGGCCGAGAACGACGCCGAGCTGAACAGCCGTTTCCAGGCCATCGCCAACCAGATCAAGTCGACCTACCTGTCGCGCTGAGGCGCGCGAAACACCGATCCGCAGGCTCCGGCCCGAAGCGGGGACGGCGGGCGCAAAGCCTCTTGCGCGCCGCCCGCTTGTCCGCTATCACACGGCCACCTTGACGGACCGGTCGTCCGGCATCGCCTTTCCCGTGGCAGCGTCCTGTCGGAACAGACAGGGTTCCGGCCATCGGGGCCTTCACACAAGGCAGGCACGGCCAACCGGATCGGCAAGCAACCGGATCGGCTCCGCGCCGCCGGGACCGCGGCCTGGTGCCGCGTCATATACGGGGCGCTCCCGCCCCGGTCTGGTACGCCGCTGTAGCTCAGTTGGTAGAGCACGTCATTCGTAATGATGGGGTCGGGGGTTCGAGTCCCTTCAGCGGCACCACTTCTCACGTCGCCAGCGTCCGGACAGGGACATGACGAGAAGGCCCTCGCAGCCATCGCGCTGCTGTCGGCCGTCGCTTCGCCGTGCCGGGCGCCAGCAAGCGGCCGCGCGGAGACTGACGCCGGCCGTAGCGATCCAGGCACGGGGTAAAGTTCCCGCAGACGACCTGCCAGCGGCGGCAAAAACGGCAAGGCCGCCTCCCGGCGGCCTCGCGTAACATATTGCAGTACAGGAAACCTGGAGCGGGTGACGGGATTCGATCACGCCGTTGCCCCGGATCGTCCAGCCGTGCTTCGACCACGTCTCCGGACAGATCGGACAATCCGCTTCGGCATCCATCCTCGACGGCACCGCCAGACCTGCCGACCCGAACCAGCCGCGCCCGAAACGACCGCGCCTGGGTCAACGTCGTGAGGGCAACGCGGGCACGGACGACGGCGGATTGGGCGCAGCGGGGCGACTATCGCGCCAGAATGGATTTCAGAACCCGGCTCAGATCGGCTTTCGGATCTTCTGAAAGCGATGTGGCGCGCCAGCAGACGTGGTGGTCGGGACGGACCAGCAGGCAACCATTGTCGCTGATTTCGGCGAGCCGCGCCCATTCGCCACTGTGGTCGATGTAGTTCTGACGCGGACCGATCACGTGGGTCACGATCTCGATTCCCAGTCCCTCAGCCACCTTTTGAACAGCATCCACCCAAGGTTCTCCGCCCAGACCGGTCAGCAGGGTGAAGCGGCCGTGGCCGCAGATGTCGAGCGTGGAAATCTCGGCCCCGTCGCTATGTCGGTAGAGCCAGACATGCGGCAATCGCGCGCCCGGCCATGTGGTGGGCTGGTAGTGCAGATCCGCATCCAGTTGGAACGCCGGCTCGATCTGCCCGTCTGTCACCACCGCATTCGAACGGTAGCGCTGGTTCATTTCCACCCCGTGGGCGTCGAACTCGTATTTCTTGAAGGCGATCGCCTTGCGGATCGCCTCGCGCTGCGCTTCGGCCTCAGCGGTCCCGTCGGTGCGGGCCTCGAGGTTCTTCTGCATCTGCTCGGGGTCGACGCCCTCCGCCATGCCGAGCGCAGCGAAAATCGGGCCGGTCTCGGCGATCGACTGGTTGGCACGGGTGACGATCTGCTTGGCGATCGGCGCCCGTTCGGCGTCGTAGCTGTCAAGGAGCCGCTCGCCTGCCTGTCCCTTCAGGACCATCGACAGTTTCCAGGCGAGATTGAAGGCGTCCTGGATGGAGGTGTTCGAGCCCAGACCGTTCGACGGCGGATGGCGGTGGATCGCGTCGCCCATGCAGAACACGCGGCCGTTGGAGGTCTTGGTGGCGTAGTAGTTGTTGACGGTCCAGGTGTTGGCCGACAACAGCTCGATTTCGAGCTCCGGGTCGCCGATCAGTTGACGCGCGACCCCGGTGGCGAATTCGGGCGTCACCTCAGGTTCGGGCGCGTTGATGTCGTAGCCCCAGACGATCAGCCATTCGTTCCACGGGCGGACCATGCGGACCAGCCCCATGCCGATGCCGCCGACATCGGCACCCGGCTGCATGACCCAGTACAGCACCGACGGGCGATGAGCGACGTATTTGGAGAGGTCTGCCCTGAACAGGATGTTCATCGAGCCGCCGACGCCCATCTTGCCCTCGAAGGGCAGGTTCTCGTTCTCCGCCACCAGCGATTTCCCGCCGTCCGCTCCCACGAGGTATTTCGAGCGGATGGTGAACTCACGGCCGGTCAGACGGTCGAGGCAGGTGGTCGTGACGCCTTCGGCATCTTGTACGTGACGGAGGTATTCCGTCGACATCCGCGCCTGGGTACCGCGCGAGCAGGCCGTCTTGAACAGCAGCGGCTCCATGAAGGTCTGCGGCAGGTCGTTCATCTTGGTCGGCGACGACATCAGATGTTCGGCCTTGGAGAGGGGATGATTGCCCCACGCCTTCATCCGCCCGATCTCCTCACCGGCGAGGCTCTCGCAGAAGATATTCTCGCCCATCAGGTCCTGATGCGTGGCGAACATATAGGCCTCGTCCTCGACCTCGCGCCCGAGATCGCGCAGCACTTCCATGGCACGCTGATTGGTGATGTGCGCGCGCGGCGTGTTGGCCAGCCAGCGATAGCGATTGACCGCCATGTTTGCGACGCCGTAGGTCGAAAGCAGCGCGGCCGTTGCCGAACCCGCAGGCCCTGTGCCGATAATCAGGACATCCGTTGTGATGTCGGGCATGTAGTCTCCTCCCAAGAGAACGAAAGGGCGGGCTGCGCGGGCCGCCGAAGAGTGTCAGACGGCGAGCTCCTCTCCCGCCCATGCGGCCTGCAATAGCTTGCGAATCGCATCGCGCTCGACCGGCCGCGGATTCCAGTAGGGATTGGCGACAGCAAGATCTGCCGCACGGTCGAGATCGGCCTCCGCCAGCCCCAGATCTCTCAGCGCCATCGGCGAGCCGACCTGCTTGGCGAAGCTGCGCAGACCCCGACCGGGATTGCTGTCGCCGAAAAGCTCGGCCAGCGGCGCGAGCTGTTCGAGGGCAGCTTGCGCGTTGTATGCGATGGCATGCGGCAGCACAATTGCATGCGTCTGCGCATGCGGCAGGTCGAAGCTACCACCCAGCGTGTGGCACAGCTTGTGATGAAGCGCCATGCCCACCTGCCCGAGAACGGTTCCGCAAAGCCACGCCCCGTAGAGGGTTTCGCCACGCGCCGACGTGTCCTCCGGATTGGCGAGCACCCGTGGCAGACCATCGCGGAAGGCGCACAGCCCCTCGACTGCCATCAGTGTGGAGATCGGCGAGCGGTCACGGGCATAGAGCCCTTCGGCGGCATGAGCCATTGCGTTCAGGGCGGAAGTGACGGTCATTTCCACCGGCAGCGTGGTGACCAGTTCGGCATCATAGAGGATGACCTCCGGCTGGACCTTCGCAGTCGACTGCGTGGTCTTCACGCCGTTTTCCGTCTGGCCGATGATGGGCGTCGCCTCGGAACCGGCGTAAGTGGTGGGGACAACGATCTGGGGCAGATCCGTCCTCAACGCGATCGCCTTGCCGAGGCCGATCGTCGAGCCTCCGCCGACCGAAAGCAGTACGTCCGCACCGAGTGCACCCGCCAGCCTAGTGGCATCCTCCGACACCGATACGGGGGTGTGCATCGTCGCGCCGGTATAGCTGCCCACAGCGAGCCCGCCGCAATAGGCGGAGAACTCATCGGCGAGTTCGGCCTGCTGCGGCGTGGTCAGGATCAACGCGCGCCGGGCCCCGAGCGCTTCCATCTCCTCTGCGACGGACCGGCGCACGCCGGGACCGAAGCGAACGCGCACGGCTGCGCTACGCGCGATAAACTCCTCCCGGAAAAACGACACCAGGCTCCCCCTGCAGGCTTCCGCTGCTCTGTATTTCAGCTCGGATGCTAGCCCAGCCACACAGGAATATTGATCGGATGTGCGGAATATAATATCGCATTGAGTTATGAAGATTGACAGCGAACATCTAGAGATCCTGGCGGTCATCGTCGAAAAGGGCGGCCTGACCGAAGGCGCCGACGAACTCGGAAAGTCGCAGCCTTCGGTTTCACGGAGCATGGCCCTGCTGGAGAAGCGCATCGGAATGCCGCTTTTCGAGCCGGGCCGCCGTCCGCTGCGACCGACCGAACTGGGCGCAAGCCTCGCGCGCCTCGGCAACAGGATCCGCATCGCCAATAAGGACGCGAGCCTTCTGGTGCGCCGGTTTCGCCAGGGACTGGCCGGGAGGCTCCGCGTCGGCGGCTCGCCGATCTTCACCGATGGCGTCATCGCCACCATGATCGCCGAATTCCAGTCTCGCAATTCGGATGTCCATATCGACCAGTCCTACGGCTATCTCGATACGCTGGAAGCCGGCCTCAAGAACGGCGGCCTCGACATTGCCATCCTGCCGCTTCATCCGCGCCAGGTGCCGCCGGACATGGATTTCCTGCCGCTTCTCTCCGGTCGCAATGTCATTACCTGCCGCGTCGATCACCCCCTCACGCGGATCAAGGCGATCTCGCTGTCTCACATCGCCAATTACCCGTGGATTGCTCCGCCGGCCGACAGCCCGCTTTATCGCGACCTCGAACGGGCGCTGAAATCCATCGGCCAGGAAGACTTCATGGTGAATTTTTCCGGCGGCACGCTGGCATCCATCCAGTCGGTGCTGACCGGATCGGATTCTCTGACGGTGCTGCCCTACTCAGTGGTCTTCCAGACACGGCGTACCATCCCCCTCGCGGTGTTGCCGCTGAAGATCGACCACCCGGACCGGCAACTGGGAATCCTGACCAAGAGCGACAGACAGAGACCGCCTGCGGCACAGCAATTCATCACCTTCCTTCAGGCGGAGTCGGAACGGTTGCAGGCGCGGATGGACCACGCCGAACAAGTCACCCACCGACGGAGCTGACCGGCTCAGTTTTCCCTCTATTTCAACGCCACATAGGTCGCGGCGTCGAGCATGGCGACGCGCACCGCCACGCACTGACCGGTTGCTTTGGCGACACTCGCGCGCAACTGCCCTGCGAGTTCGGATACGACCTCGCGGGTGCGCTCGGGCCGCGGCATAAGCTGCATCTCGACATTGACCTGGGGCTGGTCCGCCATTCCCAGAACCGGGATAACGGCAATCTGGAAGGCCGCATTATCGACCCTGAGGCTGGAGCACAGCGCGGTCCGCAAATCCGGGAGCAAGGCAGCCAGCCCGCTCCTCACCGCGTTGTACTGTGTCTCGTCGACGAAGATCTTGATGTTGGGCATCCTGTCCTCACCGTGGAACGAGCACGAAATCGAAGGGGGACCGCCAGAGCGTCTCACCGTTGTCGACCTTCTCGTAAGGCGCGATCAGGGTGGTCTTCACGCCGAAAACGGCATCTGACTCCAGATACTCGTCACCGCCGACAAACGTATGGGTAACGAGCTTCTGATAGCCGGGCGCCGTGATAAGATAGTGCATGTGCGCCGGGCGGTAGGGATGCCGGCCGAGTTGACCCAGCATCTTGCCGACAGGTCCGTCATCGGGGATCGGGTAGCTCACGGGCTTGATGCCGACAAAACTGTAATGTCCATCCGCCGCCGTAATGAAGCGGCCGCGATTGTTCCACTTCGGCTGAATGTCGGGCTGCTGGACGTCATAGTAGCCGTCGGCGTTATCCGACCAGACGTCCACCGACGCACCTTCGATCGGATGGCCGTCGAGGTCCAGCACTCGGCCCTCGAACAGACAGCTTTCGCCCTTGCCATCGAGATTGATCGAATCGCCCATCTGCCGGATCGGCGCGTCGGCGACATGGAATGGCCCGAAGACCGTGTTCTCCGTCGCCCCTTCCGGCCGGCGGTTGTTGATCGCATCGACCAGCATCGAGAAACCGAGAACGTCGGAGAGCAGAATGAACTCCTGCCGTTCGCCTGAGCACATCTGGCCGGTTCTTGTCAGAAAGCCAATGGCGAAATCCCATTCTTCCTGGGTCAGGCTCACGTCTTTCGCGAAGCCATGAAGGTGCTTCACCAGACTGGACATGATCTCGGCAAGACGCGGATCGGTCTGCGCCCCCATGCGGGCATTGACTGTCTCAACGGAATTGGTTTCGGTGAAATAACTCATGAGCTTATTCTCCATGAACGGATCGCGTGTTGCGCCGGATGCCGGTGTCCGGGCGTTTCGGGGGCGCATGTTCGAGCGGAAGCAGGTTGACGCCTGTCCATTGCGTGAAGCCGCCCCACAGACCGCGACGCGCGAAAAGCATGACCACGATGCCGATCACGCCGAGTACGATGAGGTAGACCGTGCCGTAGTCCGACAGCAGGCGCTGCAATCCGTAAAACACCAGCACGCCGATGATCGGTCCCGGCAGTGTGCCGATCCCGCCTATGACGACGATGAAGATGACGAAGGCCGTCCAATCGATGACGGAAAAGGCGGCATCGGGTGAAATGCGCCCCGTCTGGATGAAGATGAGCGCACCGCAAAGCCCTGTGGCGAACGCCGTGAGCAGGAAAACAAGCGCCTTCAGCCGGACCGGATCGACTCCGACCGAGCGCGCCGCCACGGGATTGTCTCGCACGGCCTGCAGCCCAAGCCCCATGCGCGAGCGCAGGAAGATCCAACTGGCGACCAGCATCGCGACGACCAGCCCGAGTGCCAGCCAGTAGGTGAGCATGTCGACCGCAGCAGCAGGCGAAACGCCGAGAACCTCACGCAGCAACTGGACACCCGGCATGTCACGGGCAGCGCCACGTGGCAGCGCCGTGCCCGTGCCACCGCCGAGCGCCTGCCACTGGCTGAAGGAAAGACGCGCGATATCCGCCACCGCCCAGGTGCCGATGGCGAAATAGGCGCCGTTCAGGCGAAAAACGAAGAAGGCGACGGGCACCGAAAGCACCATGGCGACGAGGCCACCGATCAGACCGCCGGTGAGCGGGTCGAGCCCCCACAAAATGGCCGCGGCGAACATCACGTAGGCGCCGACGCCGACGAAGAGTTGTTGGCCGACGGAAACAAGCCCGGCAAAGCCGGCCAGCATGTTCCAATTGAGCGCCAGAACCAGGAGGCACAGGACCATGAAGAGATCCTGGACAAGCGCGCGCAGACCGAACAGTGGGACGACGGCCAGAGCGGCGACGATGACGAGGAGCGACAGGAGGCCTAGGGCGTTCTTCATCTGTGATCCTCAATCATGGGCGCGGGGAAAGAGCCCCCGCGGCCGCACGAGCAGAATCAGAACGAAGGCGACGTGGCCTGCCAGGATCTGCCATTCGAGCTTCAATGCCGCACCGAACGCCTGGGCCACGCCGATGATGAGCCCACCGATCAGCGTCCCCCATAGGCTGCCAAGGCCGCCGATGATCACCGCTTCGAATGCATAGAGGAGGCGTGCCGGGCCGATCGATGGATCGAAATTCGCCCGTGCGCCGAGATAGAGCGCCGCGATCGTGGCGACGACCAGCGCAATGCCGGTGGCGAGCGCAAAGACCCGGCGTGGACGGATGCCCATGAGCTGCGCGGTGACGGAGTCGTCCGATGTCGCCCGGAAGGCGCGTCCGATCGCTGTGCGATAGAAGATCCAGTTAAGGCACAGGATCACGAGAATGGCCGAGGCGAAGGTGATCAGCGGCATCACCCCGACGCTGACCGAGCCGAAGGCAAGCGACTTGGCCTCGATGGGGCCGACAGGCAGTCTGCGACTGTCGGCGGTGAACTGTTCGAGCAATGCGTTCTGGATGACCACCGACAATCCGAAAGTGACGAGAAGCGGTGGCAGGATGTCGTCGCCCAGCACCCTGTTCAGAAGAACCGTCTGCAACAGCCAGCCCAGCAGGAACATCAGTGGCAAGGCGATCAGCGCCGCCACGAAGGGATTGAGGCCAAGAGCGGTACCGATCCCCAGTATAAGATAGGCGCCGAGCACGATCAGGTCGCCGTGGGCGAGATTGACCAGCCGCATAATGCCAAACACGAGGCTGAGGCCGGCGGCAAAAAGGGCATAGAGCCCGCCGAGCAGCAGTCCCTGGATGAGCGTGTCCAGCCAGATCATGAATGCGTTATCCCGAAATAGGCGTCGTGGATGGCCTCGCGCGACAGCTCGTCCGGCCGTCCCGACAGGGTGATACGTCCCTCCATCATGCAGTGGACCGTATCGGCGACTTGCAACGCCTGGCCGATGTCCTGCTCGACGACGATGATCGCCGTCCCGCTTTCACGGATGGTCGGAAAGGCCGCATAGATTTCGCGGATGACGACCGGGGCCAGGCCGAGGCTGAGTTCGTCGCATAAAAGGACCGAGGGGTTCGACATCAGCGCCCGCCCGATCGCGACCATCTGTTGCTGTCCGCCGGAGAGCGAGGTGGAGGGCTGATGCCTGCGCTCCGAAAGGACCGGGAACAGTTCGCACACGCGGCCCTTGTTCCAGAAACCACTGCCCTTGCGGGCATGTGCTCCGATCAGCAGGTTCTCCTCGACCGACAGACTGGGGAACAACCGCCGACCCTCGGGAACCATGCTGATTCCGGCCCTCAGAATGTCGGGCGCGTTCAACTGATCGATGCGGCCGCCATCGAGTGTCACGGTTCCGGCGGTGACACGCGCGATCCCAGTGATGGCACGCATCAGCGTTGTCTTACCGGCACCGTTGGCGCCAATAATGGCGAGGGTTTCGCGCTGCTTGAGCGCAAGGTCGACGCCGAACAGCGCTTGGAAGTCGCCATAGTGAGCTGTCAGATCCTTGACCTCGAGAAGCACGCTCATGCCTCGATCCCCAGATAGATTTCGCGCACTGCCGGGGCAGCCATGACCTCGTCGGGTTTGCCAACCATCAGCATGCGCCCGAAGTTCAGAACCATGAGCCGGCTGACGACGGCATTGAGCGCGTGCAGGACATGCTCGATCCACAGGATCGCGGTGCCTTGGGCGTGAATGGCGCGTATGGTCGAGATCAGTTCGCCGCACTCGGCGTCGGTCAGGCCGCCCGCGATCTCGTCGAGCATGATGACGCGCGGGCGGGTGGCGAGCGCGCGCGCCAGTTCCAGACGCTTCCGATTGAGGAGCGGCAGAGCCCCGGCCTTGTGGGTCGCCAGATGTGCAAGCCCTGCCCGCTCGAGAATATCCATGCAGAAACCCGGTGCCTCTGCGGCGCTCACAGATCCGCCGAAGCGCGCCGCGACCAGCAGATTTTCATAAACCGAGAGATGATCGAAAGGTTGCGGGATCTGGAAAGACCGGCCGATGCCACTGCTGCAGCGCTGCATCGCGCTCTCGTAGGTGACGTCGCGCCCGTCGAGAACAACGCGGCCGCTGTCGGGTCGCAGGTTGCCCGAGATCAGGTTGAAGAGCGTCGATTTCCCCGCTCCATTGGGACCGATGATGCCCATCGCCTCGCCCGGGGCGAGCTCGAAACTGACATCATCGGTGACCTTGAGCGCGCCGAAACTCTTCGACATCCCCTGTACTGCCAGGATAGCCATGGCCCTCCCCCTCGATCACCCGATCGCGCTGTCGCTGCAACCTCCTCGATATCATCACCGTACCCCCGACACGCTGACGGCAAGATCGGATGACTGCGCGAAAATATCACCCTTTGGCATAAGTCCCCGCGGTCGGCGCACGCCTCGGACGACACTCAGCGGAAGACGTCGCGGTATTCCTCCTCGAGCGAAACGATACTCGCCACGCCCTCGCTGTTTTCACGCAATCGATGCCAGCGTCTGTCCATGTAGACGAGCGATTCCCTCTCAGGCGCGTCGAGACCTGCGGCTGCGCCTTCAAGGAGTTCAGCCGCCACGAGTGTCGCCCCTTCGACCGGCAATGTGCCGGTGATGCGTGCGCGGAACCACGTGGACACGCTGGTATAGAGAGGCTCGCCGGTCGGCAGCCTTTCCCATGCGACGCCGCCTCCGAAACGGTCGACGCCGGGGGTCGCACCAAGCCGCGCCAGTTCCAGATCCGGATAGCGCAACAGGTGGATGATCACCGTTTCCGACTGGAGGACCGTGGCGGTCGAGCCGGACCGCGCCGACAACGAGAACGCCACGGTCGGAGGCGTGGCGCTGACCGAGATCAGCGACGACACGGTCATGGCGACGGGTCTCCCGCCGGGATCGGCGGTAATCACCGCGACTCCGGCGGGATGGAACCTGAAAGCTTCGCGGAACGCTTCCGCGATGGTGTCTGTCTTCATCATGGGATGCCTTGGCTGCTTCCGTCGCAGAGCGGCGCGGACATGGCGCCGCCCTGCATATGCGTCACTTCTCGATCAGGTCGTAGAACTGCCAGACCCGGTCGGACCAGAGCCCGCCGATCTCGCGGCCGGCGGAGGTGACGATCGACGGCGCGATCGTAAAGTGGTTCGCCGCCACCATCATGTCTCGGAAGGTGCGCTGGAGGACCCCGGCGCGCAGGCCGGCGCCGCCGGAAGCGCGATAGGCGAAGTTGCATATGTCGACGCCGACTTCGTGAACCTGCGCCTTGGCGAGATGCACGAGACTGATCTGACGCGTCGTCATCTGCTTGCCCGCCTCGGCGCTCGCCTCGATATCGCCCCAGACTTCCATCACGAAGGCGCGAGCGGCGCGATAGCTGGCCTCGGCGCGACCGTAGTCATGCCAGAACTTCTCGCTTTCACCCAGCATGCCGGCGCGGCCGGACTTGGATCGCGCGAATTTCGCGATCTCATCGAGCATGCGTCGACCCGCACCCATTGCCCAGCCGGTATGGCCGATCGCGGCGAGGCCGACGATCCCGAGGCTGAAGAGCTCCTCGAGACGCTGCGGCGGCGCCGTCAGGATCGGGAAGACCAGATCCTCGGCAATGAACACATCTTCGGCGGAATAGTCGATCGAGCCTGTACCCTTGAGCCCAAGCACGTCCCAGTTGCCAAGCTGCTTGTGCTCACCGATGGGCGCATGCGCGCACATCACGATGACGTTGCCGTCCTCATCCTTGGCCGGCTTCCCCTCCCCGTCGTCAATGAAGCAGGCAGAGTGCGACCACGTGGCGTGGCTGAAACCCGAGCCGTAGCTCCATTTGCCGGTCAGGCGATAGCCGCCCTCGACCTTCTTGAGCATGCCAAGCGGTGCGCCCTGTCCTGAAAAACGGTTGTCGGTCCCCGGCGCAAACAGACGCTCTACGGCGCTGTCGGGGAGGAAAGCCGCCGACATGGCCCCGATGCAGCAATGCACCATCGACACCCAGCCAGCCGATCCGGACCACCAGCTCACGGCCTCGAGCAGTTGCAGAACCTCGGTCGGACGCATCTGCGCGCCCCCGAGTTTTTCCGTCGCCAGAAGGTGAGAGAACCGCAGCGGTTTCAGCGCCTCGAAAGTGTCTCTCGTCAGTTCCCCGGCCTCCTCGTCCGCTGGGGCGTTGGCTTCCAGGGTCGGGCCGATCTCCTCGATCTTCTTCAGGACCTCACGATAATCGATACTGTCGCCCCAGTATCTGTGCTTCATGGGCTTGTTCATGGCATCTCCTCTCGATTTATTCAGGCGGCGAGAAAATCGCCGATAGTCTTCAGGCTCTCGGGTTTCTCCTGGAGCACCAGGTGGCCGGCATCCGCGATCAGAAGGGTCTGCGCGTCCGGCAGCGCCGCCGCCCAGAGCGACGCCTGACTGGCGGGAAGGAGCGTGTCCTTCTCCCCCCAGACGATCAGGGTTGGATTGGTAATCCGCGCCATCATCCGGCGCAGGTTCGGGTGCCCCATGCCAAACGGCGCGCAAAGCCGGCCTACCGCCTCCCCTTCCCGCGCCCGATCGGCGCCGAATTGTTCCGCAAAGGCCGGATCGGAGCCGTCCGGGAAGTAGCGCAGCGCCACCGAAGCATCGTGGGCCAGGTATCCCGGAAGGTCCTGCGGCGCGATCGCGCCGAGATCGGTCGCCGGATGGGCCGGATCGTTCAGGCCGGCCGGTGCGACGAGGACGACGCGGTCGAACGTCTCGCGAGCGACGGCCGCGAGTTCCGTCGCCATCCAACCGCCCATCGAAAAGCCCATCAGATGCGGCTTTTCGGGCAGGTCCATCGCGTCGAGAAGGTCGAGATAGTGAATGATGGCGTCGGCCATTCCGGAAACGGCCGGCGCGTCGGCGGAATACCCCATCCCCGGATGGCTCGGGCAATAGACCCGGAACCGGTCAGCCAGTCCTTCCGCGAAGTCGAAGCCTTCGAGTGTCGCAGCGCCGTGCAGGAACAGAACCGGCTTCCCCTTGCCGACCGCCTTGACCACCGTGCGGATCCCGCCAATGTCGTATTCCAATGTCTCGAACTGAACAGTCATTTTTGCCTCCTCAGGCGATCTCGGGCTGGATCAGCACCTTGCATTGTGTGGTCCGCCGGCGCAGGCCCTCGAAGATCTGAGGCACCGGCGATAGACCGATCCGGTCGGTGATAATGGTCTGCGGCGCAAACCTCGCGCCCTCGCCCAGGACATCGAGTGCGATGCCGAATTCGTGGTGTTGATGGAAAAAGACGGAGAAGATCAGATCGATCTCCTTGGACAGCGCGACAAACGGATCCCAGGAATCCCCACCGACGCAAAGCCCAACTCCGATCACCTTGCCCTGCAACCGGACCGCCTCGGTCGCCGCCTGCAGCAGCCCCGGCTTACCCACGCATTCAAAAACGATGTCGGGCGGCCCGCCACACAGATCGGCAAGATGGTCTGCCAGCTTATCGTTCGATAAGGCAAAGCCGGTCGCGCCGAGGGCATAAGCGCGTTCTGCCTGATGGTCGTGGAGATCGGCCATAACAACGTGCGAAGCGCCCAGACGCCGCGCCCAGAAGGCAATGAGAAGACCGATCGGGCCCGCGCCGAGAACAGCGACCCTGTCTCCGACTTTCATCCCAGAGCGCACGACACAGTGAAGTGCCACGGCAAGCGGCTCCGCAAGGGCGGCATCGCTCACCCTCACGCCATCGGGAAGAATGTGGCACTGCCGCGCCGCGACCGCCACATACTCGGCATATCCGCCGCCGATCAGTCTCATCTCCACGCAGCGCGCCGGGTCGCCCGACCTGCAACGTTCGCAATGACCACAGCCACGCATCGGAACGACGGCCACCATGTCTCCGGCTTTCAGGGTCGTCACCGATTTGCCAACCGCCACGACCTCACCGGCAATCTCGTGACCGAGGACGAACCCTTCACCGATCCCGAACGGTGCCGGATCCTCCGTGATATGAAGATCGCTGCCGCAGATGCCGCAGGCCTCCACCCGTAGCACCACCTCGTCGCCTCCCGGCGTCGGGTCGGGCACCTCGCCGATCCGTAAGGGTCGGCCGACTTGGTCGAAGATCGCCGCCTTCATGCCCTGTCCTTCCTTTCGACAAGGAGGTGCCGTCTGATCGGAAACCAGGGTGCATCCCAGTATTTGGAAATCATCCCCCAGATGCCGGTGCGCGCGTAAAGCGCCACGAGAACAGTCATCACGCCGAGGACGACGAAATAGCTCGCGCCATACTCGCCGAAGAACCGGTCGGCGACGAAGTAGATGAGGGCTCCGATCAGCACGCCCTCGATCGTGCCGATCCCGCCGATCATGACGATGAAGATCGCCACGTTCGACCACATCGGATCGAAGGCGGACGGCGGGTTGATGCGCAACTGCGCCATGAAATAAACCGCACCCGCAAAACCGCAGCCGACCGCGGCCGCGACATAGATCATGAAGCGCAGACGGCCCACGTTGATGCCCTGACTGGAGGCGGCGACCGGATTGTCGCGCATGGCGATCAGAGCAAGACCGTAGCGCGAGCTCAGGAACAGGTAGCTGCCGCCGATGGAGACGAGGATCATCAGCGCGCAAAGCACCGACATGGCGACGTTCCGCTCGAAGCCGGAATACTCGCGCATCACGGCGAGCGACATGCCGGCCCCTGCATTGACCCATCCGAGATTGGACGCCACCAGGCGGAACACTTCGGCCACGACCCAGGTCCCGATGGCAAAATAGGGTCCGTCGAGCCTGTGGAGCAGCAGATAGCAAGGAACAGCGACCAGAGCCGGCACCACCAGCGCCAAGGGGATGGCGAGGAACGGGTTTATGCCGAACGTCTGCGCCAGAACGAAGACCGCATAGCCGGTCACGCCGATGAAGGCCTGCTGTCCCACCGAGACAAGTCCTGCGTAACCGGCCAGCATGTTCCACATTTGCGCAGCCACGATGTAGCAGCACAGTTCGAGGACCATCCGGATCGTCCCGGTTTTCGCCCACCACGGCATGGTGGAAAGGGCGACGATCACGAGAACGAAGAGGCTGAGCGCGATAACACCGGAAACAGTCTGACGGCGCACCCTGATCGCCGGCGGTGCGGCAACGGCATCGGCGGAGGTCGAGATCGAGGTCATGTTCACGCTCTCCCAAAGAGGCCTTGCGGGCGCAGGGCAAGCACCAGCAGGAAGACGATGTGGCCGGACAGCACTCCGAAGCCGGGATCGATGCGGAACCCGACGGCCTGTGCGACACCGAGCACCATCGAGCCGGCGAACGCGCCCCATACGGAGCCCATGCCGCCGATGATCACGGCCTCGAATGCATAGATGAGCTGCGCTCCGCCATCGGCCGGCGCGACAGTCGAACGGAGGGACTGGAAGACGGCCGCAAAGCCGAGAATGCCGACCGCGATGGCCGTGGCCATGGCGTAGACGGACTTCGGATTGACGCCAGTCATGGCGGCCGCCTCGACATCCGCGGAGGCCGCGCGCAACGCCCGGCCGAAACGCATGCGCTTGAGCATGAGGTCCAGCCCCAGGGTCAGCCCGGCGGCGACAAGAAGCACGATCACCGGCAGGAGGCCGATGTAGATTCCGCCGATCTCGATCGAACGGCTCTCCAGTCCGCCGCCGGGTAGCGAACGGCTGTTGGCCGACCAGATCTGCAGCATCAGGTTCTGCAACGCCAGCGAAAGACCGAAGGTCGCAATCAGCGACGGCAGAGGATCCTCGCCGACAACGCGGTTGAGTACGGCGCGCTGCAGGATCCAGCCGAATGCCAGGGCCAGCGGCACCAGCGCGGCCATGACGGCAAAGGGTCCTAATCCGAACGATGATGCCAGCGATATGCCGATCAGGGACAGAAGGATGACCAGGTCCCCGTGGCTGACATTGACGATCCGCATCACGCCGAACATCAAGGCCATTCCGAGCGCATATTGCGCGTACATGCCGCCCAGGAGGATACCCTGGACCAATGCGTCAACCCACTGCATGGCCACCTCCGAAATAGGCTTCACCGATCTGTTCGCGGGTGATCTCCTCGGAGCGGCCGCTCAGCGTTACCCGGCCCTCGAGCATGCAATAGAGGCGATCCGACGCCGACTTCGCCAGACCGACGTCCTGCTCGACCAGAACGACCGAGGTGCCTTGCGCCCGGACCTCCGGAAGCGCGGCATAGATCTCTCGAACGACCCTTGGGGCGAGGCCGAGGCTGATTTCATCGCACAGCAGAAGGCGCGGCTGACACAGCAGCGCGCGGCCGATCGAGACCATTTGCTGCTGCCCGCCGGACAGGCTCTCCACCGGGGTTCTGGCCTTTTCCTCGAGGATCGGGAAGAGCTGGTAGAGCCGCGACAACGTCCAGCAACCCTTGCGCTCGAAACGGCTTGATTGATCGATCGCGACGCGGAGGTTGTCGCTCACCGACATCCCGGTGAACAGGCGCCGCCCCTCGGGAACGATCGCCACGCCCTTCTGCACCATCCGATCGGTGGGCGTACCGCCGACGGGCGCACCATCGAAATGGACCATGTCCGGAGCGACGGGCAACAATCCCATGACCGCGCGAAGGAAGGTGGACTTTCCCGCTCCGTTTGCCCCGATGAGCGCCACGGCTTCGCCCTCGTGCACCTCCACATCGACATCGTAGAGCGCCTGGAAGTCGCCGTAACCGGCCACGAGACCGTGCGTTGAGAGAACTTCCGTCATGCCTCGATCCCCATGTAGACACGCATGACTTCGGGATCGGCGATGACCGTCTTCGGTTCGCCTTCTGCGATCTTCTCGCCAAAATTGAGGACCAGCAGCCGGTCGGCCACCGCCATCAGCGCATGCAGGACGTGCTCGATCCAGACGATGGTGACGCCGCGGTCCCGGATGCGGGAAATCAGCGCCACGAGGTCTTTCGATTCCTCGTCGGTCAATCCGCCGGCGATCTCGTCGAGCAGCAGAAGCTGCGGCGAGGAGGCAAGCGCGCGTGCCAGTTCGAGCCGCTTGCGGTCGAGGAGCGTCAACGACCCGGCCAGCGTGTTGGCCTTTTCGAACAACTCGCAGTCACGGAGCACCTGCGCACAGAAGTCGTAACTTTCCGCCTCCGAGCGGCCGCCGCCGAAGACGGAAGCGACGAGCAGGTTCTCGAAGGTCGTCATGCCTGAATAGGGTCGCGGTATCTGATAGGTCCGCCCGATCCCCATCCGGCAGCGGCGATGTGGCGGCTCGCCCCGGAGCCTGACCTCGCCGAGCCGGATCTCGCCGCCTGACGGCTTGAGATCGCCGCTGATCAGGTTGAAAAGCGTCGTCTTCCCCGCGCCGTTCGGGCCGAGAATGCCGAGTACCTCGCCGCGATAGACATCGAATCCGACGTCGTGCAGCACCCGGACAGCGCCGAAACTCTTCGACACGTTCCGGGCCTGGAGAAGACATTCCCGCGGATTGTTTTCCTGCTGCCCGTACATGTTACCAGGTCAGCGCCACGATCTTCTGCTCCGGCGGGAACAACTGGTTGACGGTGTTGTCGACGATCTTCAGGTCATAAGGCCATGTCTCGCCCTTGACCCACTGGCCGCCGAAGATCGGGGTCGTGCAGATGTTCTTGTGCGGCTGCCCGGAGAAGCGGATCTGCCCGACGACAGTCTGCAGATCCGTGGCGGCAAGCGCATCGCGGTTGGCTTCGCGATCGAGGGGATTGCTGGAGCGCCTGAGAACGTCGATGGCGATCTCGAGAACCGCGTGGGAGTAGCCGAGGGGCTGCGTCCATTGCCGCTTCTGTTCCGCTTCCCACTGATCGGCGATCTGCTGGCCGGACTGGGCGGTGATGGAGGACTTGAACGGAAAAGCCGGCGTCCACCAGACTTCGCTGGTCATACCGTTGCCGAGTGGTCCCATGGCCTCGACCCCGCTGGGGAACAACAGCGCCGCAGCAACGGTCACGGCCTTGGGCTTGTAGCCCTGCTGGTTGCACTGGGTGACGAAGGTCTTCAGGTCGTCGGGATAGGTAATGCCGCCGATGATCTCGCAACCGGCCGCCTTGAACGCGGAGATCTGCGCCGAAAAATCGTTTGTCCGGGGCTGGAAATAGCCAGGTATCGTGACGTCGTATCCGGCTTCCCGCGTCGGCCTGGGCAGACCATAGTCCTCATTGCCCCAGGTCTCGCCGTCGATGTTCTGCGGAAACAGCATACCGACCTTGCGGTTGGTATCCAGTCCGTTCCAAAGACCCACGAAAGTGTTCAACGCTTCGTCGAGACCCCAGAAGAAGTGGTAGGTCCAGTCGAATTCGCCGCCGCCGCGAGGCATGATCACCGCCTGCCAGGGAGCGCCGGCCGAGATGCAGGGCGTCTCGTAAAGTTCAGCCTGCTCCATGGACGGCAGGATCGTGTCCGTGGTCGAGGCGGGAACGAGGATGTTCACCTCGTCGTTGAGGATCAGATTGCCGGCGATTTCCGCCGCCTTGTTCGGATTGGACTGGCTGTCGCGCTCGAGAATTTCGATGTCGTACAGATCTCCGTTGGCTGACCGGATCTGCCCTCCGAGCGCTTCGCGGATCTTCTGCACGGTGAAGCCGTCGGTCTCGCCAAACAGCCCGAGCGGACCGGTGGCCGGCGAAATATAGCCCATCTTGATCCTGCCCGCGGTCTGTGCGCGCAGAACCGTCGGCATGGCGAGCGAACTTGCCGCCACCGACGCTCCGAGCCCCTTGAGCACGGTTCGCCGGCTGGGGCGGATGAGTTTGTTGATAAAGGCCATTTTTGGTTTCTCCTCTCCAAATCGGCCGGCGCTTGCCCTGTTACGGGCACCTCCTCAAACGCGCCGTCCTTTCGCCTGTCAGGTCATGCGGATCAGTGAACCGCCATCGATCACCACCAGGGATCCGGTCATGTAGGATCCGGCTGGCGATGCCAGCAGCAGTGCCAGTCCCTTGATGTCCTCCACATCGCCGATGCGGCCGATCAGCGACTGCGCCTCGAATGCGGCGCGGTCTTCCTTGTTGCGCAGACGTCCCCCGGCAATGTTGGTGATGA
The DNA here is from genome assembly GCF_900185725.1 of Stappia sp. TSB10P1A. Lineage (GTDB taxonomy): Bacteria > Pseudomonadota > Alphaproteobacteria > Rhizobiales > Stappiaceae > Stappia. The sequence continues at coordinate 146,462 of NZ_FYAU01000024.1, forward strand.
AAGGCCCGGGCAGGATCGCATTGACGCGAATTCCGTAGGCACCCAGTTCCATCGCCATGTGGCGGACGAAATGGTTCACCGCCGCCTTGGCAGGCATGTAGGACGTGCCGACGATGCTCTCGTTGATCTCGCTCGCGATCGAGGACGTGACGATGATCTTTCCCGCGCCCCGCGGCTTCATGTGGCGCACCGCGTTCTTGACGGTCGTGTAGACCGAGGTCAGGTTGATTTCGATTCCGCGGTCCCATTGCGCATCGGGAATGTTCTCGATCGCGCCATCGGGATTGCGTTCGCCGAGCGGCGTCAAGAAGCCCGGCCCCGGGTCGATACCCGCATTGGCGTAGACCGTGTCGATCCCGCCATGTTTGTCCGCCACCTTGTCGAAGGCTTCGGCCATCGCGGGGCGGTCGGCCACGTCGACCTCGATCCCCCAAACACCCCCGCCGGTCGAGGAGATCTCGTCGATGGTCCGCGCAATTCCCTCGCCGTCGACATCGAAGATGCAGACCCGCGCGCCCCCGGCGGCCATGATCTCCGCATAGGCCCGGCCAATCCCGCTCGCCCCCCCGGTCACAATCACGGACTGGTCGCGCACATCGAACATCTGTTCCAGCCGGGACATGGCTTATCCTCCCCTCCCATATGCAGGCAGACAGGAAGGACGCCCGGCCGCGTCGCAGCCGGTGCTGCGGGCGCTGTGGGTTCGCCCGGATCCTCCACTTGTCAGTATGCCTTGCCCACCTCCCCCGATAGGCAAAGAGCGTCTCCTCGCCCCATAACGAGGCCTCTACCCCGCTCAAGTCAAATGCACAAAACGCCGATTAATATAGCTATGAGTTATGATAAGACCCCGAAAGTCTTGGAAAAATGATACAATGGCAAGGATCGCGCCAGGAATGCCGGCGCGATCTCGCGATCTTCAACAATCCTGCAAACAGGCCATACCGCCAGTTCAGGTGAGCGCTTCCATCTGTCCGCCAGTCGGGATTTCGGGCGCAGCCCCATTCTCAACGACGACGAGGTCGTAGCCGCCATCCTCCTTGATCCGCCATTGACCACCGGTCAGCGGCGTTTTGCAGACGTTCTTGGCCGCGAACTCGGGGACACCCTCGCCATTCCAGGCGACCTTTCCGACGACCGTGTCCAACTGCGTGGTCGCCAGCGCTTCGGCGACAAGGTCGCCGTCGGTCGGATCTTCCACGCGGCCCATCACGTCCGCCGCCACCTCGAACAGCGAATGAACGAAGCCGATCGGCTGGGTCCAGGGGCGCTTGGATTGCGAGGTGAAGTCCGCCGCCAAGTCTGCAGAGCTCTGTCCGGTCAGCGAGGACCTGAACGGATGGGACGGCGTCCACCAGACCTCGGACGAAAGGTTGTGCCCGGCGTCGCCAAGCGCTTCCACCGACTGCGGGAACAACAGCGCCTTGGCGACGGTGACTGCCTTCGGCGTGATCCCCTGCTGGCGCAACTGGTTCCAGAAGGTCGTGAAATCCGGCGGGATGAGAACGCCGGTGATGATGTCGGTCCTGGCAGACTTGAAGGCGTTGATCTGCGCCGAGAAGTCATCGGACAGGTTCTGGAAGCTGCCCGGATTGGTCAGGTCGTAGCCGCGCTCCGCCAGCCCCGGCTTCAAACCGTTCACGGGGTCGCCCCAGGCATTGCCGTCCGCATCGTTGGGAAACAGTCCACCGACTTGCCTGTTGGTATCGAGCTGGTTCCACATGGCGGTGAAGACCCGGATCACATCTTCCATGCCCCAGAAATAATGATAGGCGTAGTCGAAGGGCTGCCAGGTCGACGGATCACGCGGATTGCCCTGCTGCCCGATGAACCAGGGCTGCCAGGGCGCCACGGTGGACACGACCGGCACGCCTTCGGATTCGCACACGCCGGCGACCGGATTTGTCGTCTCGGGCGTCGATGCGACCAGCATCATGTTCACCTTGTCGCTGAGGATGAGCTCCTTGGCGACATCGGCGGCGCGGTTCGGATTGGACTGGCTGTCCTTGACGACGACCTCGAAGTTCCCGCCGTGCGGTGAAGTAAGGAATTTGGCGATATTGTATGCGTCGCTTTCGGCGAAACCGGCCAGCGGGCCGGTCTGCGGCGAGACGTAACCGAGCTTGATCTTCCTGCCCTGCGCGATCGCCGGCGCGGAAAGACCCGAAGCAGCAAGCGTCAGCCCGGTGGCGACGGTGGTTTTCAGAAACGTCCGTCTGTCGAGCATCATGTCTCCCTCCCTTTGTATGTCGTCTTGGTGTTCATCCGCTCCCTCACCACCAGGATTCGGAGCTTTTTAGCGCGGCGCCGCCATGGTGACCCGGCCGCCCGCGGCGAGTTCTGTCAGGATCGATTGCAGCATCGCGATTTCCGCATCACAAACTTCATGAGCGCGCCCTGGGATCGTATCGGTCCTGAGTTGCGCGCCACCTTCTCCAAGCTCGCGTACCGCCTCGCAAAAGGCGCCGATGGGAATCCAGGGATCGGCATCCGATCCGGTCAGATAGACTGGCAATCCGGTGCGAAGCTTGTGCGGACGATCATCCGCCGCAACGCCGACCCGGCATCCTGTGAACGCCACGAGCGCATCCGGGGCGGCATAGCCGGCAAACGCATATTCAAGCGCGAGACAGGCGCCCTGCGAAAACCCCGCCAAAACCAGTGGCAGGTCTTTCCCGTGGATCGCCCGCGCGTCTGCGATATCCTCCGCGAGGTGGTCCAAGGACGCAGCGAGCGCCGCGCGGGCGCCCACCGTCAGCGGATCAACCGCCCGGGCCGCGTACCAGACCCCGCCCTCTGCGCGCGGCAGCACGAAGGTAACGTCCGGCAGGTCGAGCCTTTCCACGATATGCGACTGCATTTCCTCGGGCGACTGGCCGCGGCCGTGAACCAGAACGCAAAGCCCCCTGGCTCGGCCGCGGGCCCGCAGGTGCAGAGCCTCTGCCCTCATCAGGTGAACTCGGCCGCTTCCAGGCCCTGACGCAATTCGTCCTCACGGTCCTTGAACCAGGGCGGGAAGACCAGCGTCTTGCCGATCTGCCCGGGAGGTTCGTCACGCGCCCAGCCCTCCGGAGTCGTCCAGGCGAGCTCGAAGAGTGCGCCGCCTGGCGAACGGACGTAGCAGGACTTGAAGTAATTTCGGTCCTTTTGCTCGGAGATATCGGTAAAGCCGAGCCCCTCGATATGGGCGCGCAGCTTGAGTTGGTTTTCCTCGTCGCCGGTGTTGAGTGCCAGATGGTGAATCGTACCGCCGGAAAGGGTCCATGTACCTTGAGGGCTCTCGCGGTCGGTGATGACCTCCACGCGCTGGATGACACCACTTGCGTCGGGCACACGATAGACGGTGCCTTCGTCCGAATCCGCCTCCTTTTCCAGCGGCAGCGCGACGGTCATGAAGTCGTCCATGGAGGTTCGGTCGAAACAGGCGACGACCGCGCCGTAGATGCCCTTGATACCGTGGTCCGCGCTGATGCCCCGTGCCTCGTTGGCAATGGGAGTTCGGTTGTCGCCGTCGCTCTCGACCAGTTCGTGTGGGATGCCGCACGGGTGGGCAAAGATGACGCGATCCACCCCGAAACGGGTGATCTTGTCCGCCTTGACGCCCCGGCTGTTCAGCCGCTCGACCCAGAAGTCGGCCGCTCCCTTGGGGATGGCCTGCAGGATTGCGCGGGATTGGTTGGTTCCCCGACGCCCGTATACGCCCGGCTTGCGGAAGGGAAATGTGGTGATGATGGTCGAAGCGTCGCCATCGGGCGACCCGTAATAGAGGTGATAGACCGGGATCACGCCGTCGAAGAGCACCGTGCGCTTAACGGAATAGAGACCCAACGTCTTCGTATAGAAATCGAAATCCTCTTGTGCCCCGTCCGTGGAAAGCGTCAGGTGGTGATAGCCGCTGATCTGAGCCAAAATGAAATCCTCCCTGGATATGCGACTTGGTGGATGCGGGCTTGCGCAACGCCGAAAATCCGGCCGGACAATCCCTCATTGGCACCGTAACGACGTTACGCACGCCCGCCGTCAGCCCGCCCTCCTCCGGATGGAACGCGCTGTCGAAAGGCATATTTGTTGTGAAGGAACTTGGCGCGGCGACCGTCACCGCCCTGATCCGCAACGCCGGCACCGATCGCGAGAGTCGAAACGCGGGTTGCCCCCTGGCCACCGATGGCGCACGTGACTTCGCTTCAGCGTATGGATTTCCATCCATCCGTCCTTCCTCCCGTCTCATAACCGTAGCGCATGAGGACATGGACGTTTATGCGATGTTGGACGCCTTACATCGCGTTTTGTTATAAGAGGCTTAAGTAACAAATGACCTGCGGAAGAGGAATGAACCGCTAGTGCTCGTCTCTTCTCCATTTTAGGTGACGAGGGAAGAGCGTGCGCCACTCCGAAGAAGCGCCGGTCCATATCGAGGGTTTTGGCGGGTGTCCAGCCGCTACCCGCACCATAAGCATGAGGCGGGTCAACTACAGGGGGTATAATTAGAGTCGGGACAATCCAGCGCTTCAGATGCCGCCGGAAGCTCCGGGAGGCAGGAGACTGCGCTGCGCCATACCAATTCCAATGGCGCGCTACCGCATTCAGCAATGCGATTTCATCTGCTTACATGCCGAGCGCTGAGGAGCGTGCAAGCAAAAGGCGCCTCTCAAGGCGCCTTTTAAGCTCTTACTTTCTTTTGGAAAACTGGAGCGGGCGATGGGATTCGAACCCACGACCCCAACCTTGGCAAGGTTGTGCTCTACCCCTGAGCTACGCCCGCATCAGTTTGTGGCTGCCGGCCGCGACCGGCGCCTGAGGTGGGCTGTATATGAACCAAGGCGCTACGGATTGCAACAGTGTTTTTCGCGCGTCGCGGGCTGTGGATGATCAGTGGATTTCCGGGCCCTTGCAAGCTTTGCGCGAGCCCCGGCTTGTGCGGAACCCGCCGCCTCGGCTAGATCGTTGGAGCCTCGGTTCGCGAGGCGAAATCGAGCCTTCCCGCCGGAAATCCGGTTCCCAGGATCAGGACAGGAGCCCATGCCGGCCAGCCGCCAGGACCTTCTCGCCTTTCTCGACGGCCTCGCCATCGACGTCACGACGCGCGATCATCCGGCCGTCTTCACGGTCGCCGAATCCACCGAAATCCACGACGAAATTCCCGGCGGCCATACCAAGAACCTGTTCCTGAAGGACAAGAAGGGCCGCATCTTCCTCGTTGTGGCGCTGCATGACGCGGAGATCGACCTGAAGTCGATCCACCAGCGCATCGGCGCGCAAGGACGGGTCTCCTTCGGCAAGCCCGACCTCTTGATGGAGGTGCTTGGCGTACCACCCGGATCGGTGACGCCGCTCGCCCTGATCAACGACCGCGACGCGCAGCGCGTCACGCCGATCTTCGATGCGACAATGATGGAGGTCGAGCCGCTCAACTTCCACCCGCTGGAGAACACCGCGACCACGACGATCTCGCGCCAGGGGCTGCTGGCGTTTGCGCGCGCCTGCGGTCATGAGCCGCTGATCATCGCCGTATCGGACAAGCAAGGCGCGGTTTGAATTTTGCCGCCGATGCGCCCATGTTAGGCGCAACAGGCGGGAGCCCTCCCGATCGCCCCGATCCCATCGCGGCGGGCCGAAGGGATCCAGACGAATCACGCCGCGGACAGGCTCATGCAGGCCGTCCGCGCAACCGGGGACGACAGGGTATGAGCAACGACGGTTTTTCGGTCGGAGGCAGCTTCGGCGGCTCCTTCGGCGGGGGCGGCTACGGATCCCGTCCCGCCCCGACGGGCGGCGCCGGCCCCGTGGCACCCGCCCCGGCGGCCGACGTCATTCGCGACGTCACCACCCAGACCTTCATGGCCGACGTCATCGACGCCTCGCGCAAGCAGCCAGTGCTCGTCGATTTCTGGGCACCGTGGTGCGGTCCCTGCAAGCAGTTGACGCCGGTGCTGGAAAAGGCGGTGCGCGATGCGCGCGGCGCCGTCATCCTTGCCAAGATGAACATCGACGACCATCCGGAAGTGGCTGGCCAGCTCGGCATTCAGTCGATCCCGGCGGTGATCACCTTCAAGAACGGCCAGCCGGTCGACGGCTTCATGGGCGCACAGCAGGAAAGCCAGGTGAAGGCGTTCATCGAGCGGGTCGCCGGCCCGATCGGGCCGAGCGAGCTGGAGCAGGTGCTGACCCAGGCCGAAGCCGCGCGCGCGGCCGGCGATCTGGCGCAGGCCGCACAGCTCTACGCCGCCGCCCTGTCGATGGAGCCGGAAAACACTGTGGCGATCGGCGGCCTGGCCCAATGCTATGTTGCCGCCGAGGCGCTCGACAAGGCGCGCGAGGTGCTGGCGATGGCGCCGGAGGCGGCCGCGTCCGATCCGGCGATTTCGGCCGCCCGTGCGGCGCTGGAGCTGGCCGAACAGGCCAGCAGCCTCGGCGATCTCGCCGGTCTCGAGGCACGCATCGCCGAAGACCCGTCCGACCACCAGGCCCGCTTCGATCTGGCCGTGGCGCTCGGCTCCAGCGCCGCGCGGCGCCAGGAGGCGGTGGACCAGTTGATCGAGATCGTGCGCCGTGACCGGGAATGGAACGAGGACGGGGCGCGCAAGCAATTGCTGCAATTCTTCGAGGCCTGGGGCCCCAAGGATCCGGCCACCGCCTATGGACGGCGCCGCCTGTCCGCCGTGCTGTTTCGCTGATCCCCGCGCCCCGGACTTCCGGCCGATACGACCGTCCGGAACGTGGCGCCCGTTTCCGCCTCGCGACCCCCGTCACTGGCCGCGAGGCGCCTGCGCGCCCATATAGGAAGAGAGAAGGCGGGCCGCTGCCCGCCGCAACGCTTTCCAACGGGTGATCCGACATGCGCGCCGGAAACGCGATCTATTCCAATTTCTCCGACCTCCCGGCGACGGTGCCGCTGTTCCCGCTCGCCGGCGCGGTCCTGCTGCCGAAGGCGCAGATGCCGCTCAACATCTTCGAACCGCGCTATGTGGCGATGATCGACGCGGCACTGAGCGGCGAGCGGGTGATCGGCATGATCCAGCCGGATTTCGCCTCCGGGCGGAGCGAGGAGGCCGTGCCGCCGCTGGTCGGCATCGGCTGCCTGGGGCGCGTCATCGCCTTTCAGGAAACCGGCGATGGCCGCTACCTGGTGACACTCACCGGGATCGCCCGCTTCCGCCTGGCGGAGGAACTGGCAACGCTGACGCCCTATCGGATCGGGCGCATCGCCAGCGCCGGCTTCGCCGAGGATTTCGCCACCGGCCTCGGCGAGGACAAGGTCGACCGCGACGGGCTGGTGAAGACGCTGCGCGCCTATCTCGACGCGAACGATCTGGAAGCGGATTGGGACAGCATCGACCGCGCCTCCACCGAGGTGCTGGTCAACGCGCTCGCGATGATGAGCCCCTATGGCCCGGCGGAGAAGCAGGCGCTGCTGGAGGCGCCGGACCTGCGTACCCGTGCCGAGACCCTGGTGGCGCTGACCGAGGTCGACCTGGCGCGCCGCAGCCGCGACGACGGCGGGGTGACGCTGCAATAGCGCGGGCCGCCCCTGGCTCGCTACGCTTGGCCTGATGGTTCCCCCAGCCTGTTGCATTGCCGCGGGTGTCGTGGCAGCAATCGGCGCAGCAGCCGGGCTGCAAGGCCCGCACTGGAGACAAGACGAGATGGCGAGCGAACCTGTCCACACACTCGACCGCAAGCTCCTGGAGCTGCTGGTCTGTCCGCTGACCAAGACAACGCTGGAATACGACGCGCAGAAACAGGAGTTGATCTCGCGTGTCGCAAAGCTCGCCTATCCGATCCGCGACGGCATCCCGATCATGCTGCCGGACGAGGCGCGCCCGCTTGACGATAGCGACACGGCCTGACCGGGTCGCACGCGGCAGGCTGAAACGACAAAGGGCCGGTCTCCCGCAGGAGCCGGCCCTTCGCAGTCGTATTGCAGAATTCCGCCTTGGTCAGGCGCTCAGTGCATCCAGTTCGGCGACGATGGCATCGCCCATGGCCGCGGTGCCGATGGCGCTGTCGCCCTTGCCGGCGATGTCGCGGGTGCGCAGGCCCTTGTCGAGCGTCGCCGAGATGGCCTTCTCCAGCAGGTCCGCTTCCTCGACGAGGCCGAAGGAATAGCGCAGGCACATGGCAAAGCTGGCGATCATCGCGATCGGATTGGCCGCGCCCTTGCCGGCAATGTCCGGCGCCGAGCCGTGCACCGGCTCGTAGAGCGCCTTGCGCTTGCCGGTTTCCGGATCCGGCGCACCGAGCGAGGCCGAGGGCAGCATGCCGAGCGAGCCGGTCAGCATGGCCGCAACGTCGGACAGCATGTCGCCGAACAGGTTGTCGGTGACGATGACGTCGAACTGCTTCGGCCAGCGGACCAGTTGCATGCCGCCGGCATCGGCCAGCATGTGCTCCAGTTCAACGTCCTGGTAGCCGTCCGCGTGGGCCTGGGTCACCACCTCGTTCCACAACACGCCCGACTTCATGACGTTGCGCTTTTCCATCGAGGTGACCTTGCCGCGGCGGGTGCGGGCCAGCTCGAAAGCGGCGCGGGCGATGCGGTCGATCTCGTAGGTCTCGTAGACCTGGGTGTCGACGGCGCGCTTCTGGCCGTTGCCGAGATCGGTGATCTCCTTCGGCTCGCCGAAATAGACGCCGCCGGTCAGCTCGCGCAGGATCAGGATGTCGAGGCCCTCGATCACCTCGCGCTTCAGCGACGAGGCATCGGCCAGCGCCGGATAGCAGATCGCCGGGCGCAGGTTGGCGAAGAGCTCCATGTCCTTGCGCAGCCGCAGCAGGCCGGCTTCCGGGCGCACGTCATAGGGAACGCCGTCCCACTTCGGGCCGCCGACCGCGCCGAACAGCACCGCGTCCGACGCCATGGCACGGCCCATCGCCTCTTCCGAAATCGCCTTGCCATGCGCGTCATAGGCGCAGCCGCCGACGAGGTCTTCCTCGGTCTCGAAGCTGGCGGTGCCGCGCGCGTTGAACCAGCCGAGCACCTTCTTCACCTCGCCCATGGTCTCGGGGCCGATGCCATCGCCGGGCAGGAGCAGCAGTTTGTAGGTCGTCATGGAAAGCGTATCCTCGTGGATTTTCCGGGAAGGGCGGAAGAGATGATCTTTCAGGTTTTTGCTAGAACGTCGCGCGCCGCTTGGCAAGCATGCGCCTCACCAGGCAGCGATGCTGCCCAGTTCGACATTGCCGCCGCAGACGAGCACGCCGACCCGTTCTCCCGGCGCCGGCCGGTAGGCGCCCGAGGTCAGCGCCGCAAGCGCGGTCGCCCCGCCAGGCTCGGCCGCCACCTGCAACTCGGCCCATAGCCGCGTCTGCGCCTCGCGGATCGCCTCGTCGGTCACCAGCAGGCTCTCATCCACATGACCCGAGCAGATCTTGTGCACCAGATCGCCGCAGCGCCGGGCACCGAGACTGTCGGCGGCGAGGCTGTCGACCGGCACGTCGACCGGCCGGCCCGCCTCCAGCGCAGCGTTGAGCGCGCGCGAACCTTCCGGCTCGACCGCAACGACCCGCACCTTGCCGGCCAGCCACAGCGCGCAGCCGGAAATCAGCCCGCCGCCGCCGACCGCGATCAGCACCGTGTCGAGATCGGGCACCTGCTCCAGCCACTCCAGCGCCACCGTACCCTGGCCGGCAATCGTGCCGGGCGCATCATAGGCGTGAATGTCCATCGCGCCGGTCTCTTCCCGGTGGCGGGCGCAGGCTTCGGCCGCATCGGCATAGCGCATGCCGCCCACATGCAGCCTTGCGCCGGACGCGCGAATGCGGGCGATCTTGGCGGGCGCGGAGGTCTCGGGGACGAAGATGTCGGCGGGGTGGCCGAGGACGCCGGCCGCATAGGCGACGGCCGCGCCGTGATTGCCGCCGGACGCCGCGGCAACGCCCGCCTGCGGAACCTTGGACGACAGCAGCGTGTTGAAGGCGCCGCGTGCCTTGAAGGAGCCGGTGTGCTGGACAAGCTCCAGCTTCATCGACAGCGAGGCGTCGATACCGAAGCTGCCGGCGCCGCTCTCGACCACCGGCGTGCGGCGCACCCGGCCGGCGATCCGTAGGGCAGCGGCCTCAATGTCGGCGGCGGTGACGGAAAGACGCGTTGCAGCCGGATCGGTCATGACATGGCTCCGTGAGAACATGATTGGGCGGGCAAGTCGGGCAGGCCGGCGGCACAGCGCGGCCCCTGCCAGCAACCTTTCGGCGCGCCGTGCAACAGCCGCGCTTCACCCCGCGGAAGATGAACCCGGTCGAGACGATCTGCGGTGCGGCGCGCTCCTGCGCGGCGAAGGGCGGTCCGGAAGCGGATGCGGGAAGGCACCTTCCCGCATCCGCTCCTGCGTCAGGTCGACGGCATCGCCGTCTCGACCAGCTTGACCCAGTAGGAGCAGCCCACCGGGATCAGTTCGTCGTTGAAGTCATAGGCCGGGTGGTGGAGGTTGGCGCTGTCGCCGTTACCGACGAAGATGAAGGCGCCCGGACGCTCCAGCAGCATGAAGGAGAAGTCCTCGCCGCCCATGGTCGGGGCAACGTCCGTCACCACATTGTCGTCGCCGGAGATCTTGCGGGCAATGCCGGCAGCAAACTCGGTCTGCTTCGCGTGGTTGATGGTGATCGGGTAGTCGCGCTTGTAGTTGACCTCGGCCTTGGCGCCGAAGGCGGCGGCGATGGTCGGCACGATCTCCTTCAGCCGCCTCTCGGCAAGGTCGCGGATTTCCGGATCGAGCGTGCGCACGGTGCCGCGCAGGCGTGCCGTCTGCGGGATGACGTTGTCGGTGAAGCCGCCGTTGAAGGCGGTGATCGACACGACGACCGACTTCAGCGGATCGACATTGCGGCTGGCGATCGACTGCACCGCCTGGATGATGTGAGCGCCGACCAGCAGCGTGTCGACCACCTCGTGCGGCTTGGCGGCGTGGCCGCCGACGCCCTCGATATCGATCTGGATGCGGTCGGCGGCGGCCATCATCGCGCCCGGGCGAATGTGGAAACTGCCGAGCGGCTCGCCCGGCATGTTGTGCATGCCGTAGACTTCCTGGATGCCGAACCGGTCCATCAGCCCGTCGTCGACCATCGCCTTGGCGCCGGCTCCGCCCTCTTCGGCCGGCTGGAAAATGACCACCACGGTGCCGTCGAAATTACGGGTCTCGGAGAGATACTTGGCGGCGCCGAGCAGCATGGCGGTGTGGCCGTCATGGCCGCAGGCATGCATCTTGCCCGGAACGGTGGAGGCGTAAGGCTTGCCGGTGATCTCGTCGAGCGGCAGCGCGTCCATGTCGGCGCGCAGGCCGATCACCTTGCCGGAGCCGTTCGACCTGCCCTTGATGACGCCGACCACGCCAGTGCGACCGATGCCGGTCGCCACCTCATCGACCCCGAAGGCCTTCAGCTTGTCGGCGACCAGCTCGGAGGTGCGATGCGTGTCGTAGAGCAGCTCAGGATGGGCATGGATGTCACGGCGCCACTCGGTGATCTCCTCGGCGAGATCGGCGAAGCGGTTGATGATCGGCATGATGGTCCTCTGGTCTTGTCGGGAGGCATATGAGACTGCGGCGCGGCCGCGAAGAGGCGCGTATCTGACGCCGAAAACGGGGGCTTGCGCAAGTCCCGGGGCCATTATGCCGGCCGACTTTCCCCCATCCCGCCTCGCCGCTGCGTCAGGTTTCCGGCGGCAGCAGCTCGTAGACGCTGGTGCGCTTGACCTCGTAATCCTCCAGCGAGCGGTTCACCGGCACATCGAAGGTGGCAAGATGCTGCATCCGGTCCTTCGGCAGATAGGCGCGGCCCGGATCGCCGACGAGGACGCGGGAGCCACGGGCAAGCGCCCGGTCGGCCCAGGCCAGCACCCGGCTTGCCATCGGCTTTTCGTAGAAGACGTCGCCGGTCAGGATCACCTCGGCATCGGGCGGGGCAAGGTCGAGCGGATCCTCGCCTTCAAGGGCGAAGCAGACCCCGTTCAACTCCATGTTCAACTGCGCGGCGGCGAGCGCGAAACGATCGATGTCGCAGGCCGTCGCCCGCGCCGCGCCCGAGCGCATCGCCGCGATCGCCGCCAGTCCCGAGCCGGTGGCGAAGTCGTAGACGCTGCGGCCGGCGACCAGCGCCGGTTCGTCGAGGATGTGGCGCGCAAGCGCCTGGCCGCCGGCCCAGGCAAAGGCCCAGAACGGCGGCGGCAGGCCGATGGCGCCGAGATCGTCCTCGGTCTTCTGCCACAGCGCTACCGCCTCGTCGGCCAGGTGCAGGCGGATCTCCGGCGCGTGCGGGACCGGATGGATCCGCGTGTTCGCCAGCACGAAGGCGCGCGGATCGACGGTCGCGCTCATGCGTCCGTCAGGCCGCCCATCTCGCAGACGATCTTCCACTCCTCTTCCGTCACCGGCTGCACCGACAGGCGCATGGACGTGACCAGCGCCATGCCGGCCAGCCGCGGCTCCGCCTTGACGTCGGCCAGCGTCACCGGCTTCGGCATGTCGCGGACCGCGCGGATATCGACGCACTCCCAGCGCGGATCGTCGGTAGTGCTGTCGGGATGGGCAAGCGCGCAGACCTCGACAATGCCGACGACCTCCTTGCCGATGTTGGAATGGTAGAAGAAGCCGCGATCGCCGAGCTTCATCTCACGCATATTGTTGCGGGCCTGGTAATTGCGCACGCCGTCCCACTGCTGACCGGCGTCGCCCTTCGCCTTCTGCATCTCCCAGGACCACGCGTCCGGCTCGGACTTGAACAGCCAGTAGCGCATGCTTCACGCCTCCGGGTTCTTGATGACCCAGTTCCAGGGCCGGATCTCGACGCTCTCGAAGAGGCCCGCGCGGGCGTACGGGTCCTCGGAGGCGACAGCCAGCGCCTCGTCCCGGTTCGCGGCCTCGATCACCACCAGCGAGCCGGTCATGCCGCCGTCGTCGTTGAGGAACGGGCCAGCCGCCTTCAGCTTGTCGCCCATCGCCTTGAGGAAGGCGAGGTGGTCGGCGCGGTTGTCGAGGCGCGTCTGCAGCGCGCCCGGCTTGTCGGTGCAGATTAGGGCATAGAGCATCGGCGGGGCCTCCCGGTTCGGTTCGCGGTGAGCCGGCGCCGCACGGGCGCCGGAGGGTCATGCGGCATAGATACCCGGTTCGCACAGCTCCGCAAGCGTGGGCGGCGCTGCCGCCTCAGCTTTCCCGGCGCAGCGGCCGGGCCATCAACTGTTCGAGCGCGTCATCGACGCCGATGCGGCCGGCCAGCACCTGCGCGACCGCCGCCGCGATCGGCATCTCGACGCCGTGCCGGACAGCCAGGTCGACAGAGACGGCGGCGGAGTGCACGCCCTCCGCCAGCTTGCCAGTCGCCGCGAGCTCGGCCACCGTGCGGCCCTCGCCGAGCGCCATGCCGAAGGCGAAGTTGCGCGACTGGGCGGAGGAGCAGGTCAGGACGAGATCGCCGAGGCCGGACAGGCCCGTCAGCGTCTCCGGCCTTGCGCCCAGCGTCAGGCCGAGCCGGCTGAGTTCGGCAAAGCCGCGGGCGGTTAGTGCCGCCAGCGCGCTGGCGCCCCAGCCCTTGCCCGCCACCGCGCCACAGGCAATCGCCAGCACGTTCTTCAAGGCGCCGCCGATCTGCGCGCCGAGCGGATCAGTCGAGGCATAGGGACGGAACTGGCGGCTGGCGAGCGCCAGTGCCAGCGCATCGGCCAACTCGCCGTCTTCGGCGGCCAGCGTCACCGCCGTCGGCAGGCCGCGGGCGACGTCGGCGGCAAAGCTCGGACCCGACAGGATCGCCGCCCGGCAGCGGGGGGCGGCCTCGGCCAGCACCTGCGTCGGCAGCAGCCCGGTGTCGCGCTCGATGCCCTTGGCGCACAGCACCACCGGCAGGCCAGGTTGGGCGAGCGGGGCGATCGCCGCCCCCATGGCGCGCGTGGTCTGGGCCGGGGTTACCAGCAGCGCCGCATCGACGTCCGCGAGCGCGAAAGCAAGGTCGGTGGTCGCCGCCACCTTCGCGTCAAAAGCGATGCCCGGCAGATAGGTCGGGTTTCCCCGACCTTCGGCGATTGCCGCCACGATGTCGGCATCCCGCGCCCAGACAATAGCCTCGCGTCCGGCCCGCGCGGCGGTGAGCGCCAGCGCACTGCCCCAGGCTCCGCCGCCGAGCACCGCGATGCGGCGGATCTCCGGCGCCCTGTCCGCCGTCGCGCTCACCGGGCGATCCCCAGCCGGCGCGCCAGTTCGGCGAGCGGGGCATGAAAGCCGGTAAAGAAGCGGTCGGGGGTCAGCCGCAGCGCCTCGCCGACATCCATCCAGAACAGTTCGAAGCGGATCGGATCGCCGCCGGCCGACGGCGTCATCTCATAGTGCTCCCAGCGAGCCTGGCGCGTCTCGTTGCCCCGCAGCCGGCCATGGTAGAGCCGGCGCGCATGGATATCCCGGCCCTGGGCATTGTCGAACAGCACGGTCTGCTCGCACAGCGCATCAAGGGCGCGGGCGACCTCAAGCCCGGTTTCCTCGCGAAACTCGCGGCAGGCGGCGGCCAGATGGCTTTCGCCCGGATCGACCGTGCCGCCGGGCACCTGCAGCCCGACCTCCGGCTGGTCGGGCTGGCGGAAGACCAGCACCTCGCGCCCGGCCGTCAGGTAGATATAGGCCTTGTGTTTCAGCCGATCGAAGCGCTCCGGCACGGCGTCGCACAGGACGCCCTCGAAAAAGCGGGGGTCAGCGGTCACGCCTTGGCTCCCTTGCGTCCCGATCCGATCACGGCGGCGGCCTCCGCGTCCAGCGGCCAGCGCGGCCGTGCGGGTGCATCACGTTCATCCAGAACCTCGCCGGCGGCATGCGCCTGCGCAAGCCTTTCGATGCCGGCCCAGGCGATCATTGCGGCATTGTCGGTGCACAGGCGGCCTGGCGGGGCGACGAGACGCGCGCCGGCCTTGGCCGCCTCACCTTCCAACCGTGTCCGGATCGCCGCATTGGCGGCAACACCACCGGCGATCACCAGCACCGGCTCCGCATTCGGATGACTCTCGGCGAAAAGGGCGAGCGCCCGCCGGCTCTTTTCGCCGACCACATCGGTCACCGCCTGCTGGAACGAGGCGCACAGGTCCGCGACATCGGTCGGCGACAGCGGCGCATTCGCCTCGGCGGTGGTTCGAAGAGCTGTCTTCAGCCCCGCGAAGGAGAAATCGATGCCAGGCCGGTCGAGCATCGGCCGGGGCAAGGGGAAACGCGACGGATCGCCACTCCTTGCGGCCCGTTCCACCGCCGGCCCGCCGGGAAAGCCGAGCTGCAGGAGCTTCGCCGTCTTGTCGAAGGCCTCGCCCAGCGCGTCGTCGATGGTCGAGCCGAGCCGCCGGTAGCGGCCAACACCCTCCACCAGCAGGAACTGGGTGTGGCCGCCGGAGACCAGCAGCAAGAGGTAGGGAAACGGCAGGCCGTCGGTCAGCCGTGCCGTTAGCGCATGGCCTTCCAGGTGATTGATGGCGACGAGCGGCTTGCCGGCGGCCAGGGCGATGGCCTTGGCCGTCGTCAGGCCGACGATGACGCCGCCGATCAGACCGGGACCGGCGGTCGCCGCCACCGCGTCGAGATCGTCGAAGCCGACGCCGGCGTCCTTCAGCGCCGCCCTCACCAGCCCATCGAGGATGCGGATATGGGCGCGCGCGGCAATCTCGGGTACAACGCCGCCGAAGGCCTCGTGCTCGCCGGTCTGCGAGCGGATCACGTCGGACAGGATCTCGCGGCCGCCGTCCGGCGCAAGGCGCACCACGGCGGCGGCGGTCTCGTCGCAACTGGTCTCGATGCCCAGCACCGTCAGCGGCCCCGCAGGAGCGCTAGCAAGGGGGAAACTTGAGCCGGCCGCATTGGCCGATGCGCTTTCAGGTCTTATCATCGCGGTTCTGCCTAACGGACGCACCCCGCCTAACACCAGGGACAAGTTTCTTGCAAACAAAACATTCCGGCCTCCCCTTGCGCATCGGCACGCGCGGCAGCGCCCTGGCGCTCGCCCAGGCGCATGAGACCCGCGACCGGCTGATGGCTGCCCACGGCCTGCCGCAGGAAGCCTTCGAGATCCTCGTCATCAAGACCTCCGGCGACCGCATTCTCGACCGGCCGCTCTCCGAGGTCGGCGGCAAGGGCCTTTTCACCAAGGAGCTGGAAACGGCGATGCTGGAGGGGGAGATCGACATCGCCGTGCATTCCTCCAAAGACATGCCGACGGTGCTGCCCGACGGGCTCGAAATCATCGCCTTCCTGCCGCGCGAGGATGTGCGCGACGCTTTCATTTCACCGAAGGCCGCGCGGCTGGCCGACCTGCCGCAGGGTGCAGTGGTCGGCTCCTCGAGCCTGCGCCGCCAGGCGATGATCAAGCGCCTGCGGCCGGACATCGAAGTGGTGACCTATCGCGGCAATGTCCAGAGCCGGTTGCAGAAGCTCGCCGACGGCGTCGTCGACGCGACGCTGCTCGCCAATGCCGGCCTGCGCCGGCTCGGCCTTGCCCATGTCATCACCTCCTTGCTGGAGGTGGAGGAATTCCTGCCGGCGGTCGGCCAAGGGGCGATCTGCATCGAGGCGCGCGCCGACGACGCAAAGACGCGCGAGATGATCGCCGCCATCCATGACGGAGAGACCGAGACCTGCCTTGTGGCCGAGCGCGCCTTCCTGCGCGAGCTCGACGGCTCCTGCCGCACGCCGATCGGCGGGCTGGCGCGCCTTTCCGGCGACCGACTGGTGCTGGAAGGGCTGATCCTGACGCCGGACGGGCGCACGCTGCACGAGACCCGGCGGGAGGGGACGGCGGCCGAGGCCGAAGCGATGGGCCGCGATGCCGGCGCCGAGCTGAAGCGCCGCGGCGGCCCGGACTTTTTCGCGTATTGAGCCATGGCCCATGTTCTGGTGACCCGCCCGGCGCCCGCCGCCGACCGCAGTGCCGCCCGCTACCGCGCGGCCGGTCACCAGGTGCATGTGGCGCCGCTCCTGGCGTTCGCCCTGCTCGATCCCGGGCCGGATGCCCTGCCGCCGGCAGAGGGGCTGGCAGCGATTGCAGCGACCAGCGCGAGAGGCGTCGAGGCGGCCCTGCCGCTTCTGTCGCCTGCCCACTATGCCCTGCCGCTTCACGCGGTGGGAGAGGCAACCGCTCAGGCAGCGCGGGTCGCCGGCTTTGCCGAGGCCCACGCGGCGGACGGCGACCTTCCGGCGCTCGCCACAGCGCTGAAGGCAGGTATTCCGGCCGGCGGCGTGGTTCTGCATCTTGCCGGGCGTGACCGTTCGGGCGACCTTGCCGGGCTGCTCGCACCAGCCGGACTCGCCTGTCGGCTGGTCGAGCTCTATGCGATGGAACCGATAGGCAGCTTGCCGCAGGAGATCCGTACGGCCCTGTCAGCGCAAACGGAGCCGGTGCTCGCGCCCGTCTATTCCCGCCGCTCCGCCCAGGCGCTGGCCACGGCCCTTGCCGCATGGGCCGATCGACCGCCGTTCCGCTTTCTCGCCATTTCAACGGAAGCGGGCGAACCGCTGGCCGATCTCGGACCGGTGGAGGTGGCGAAAACCCCGGACGAAGCGGGGCTGCTGGCGCTGCTGCCGGGGTGACGCCACCCGGCTGACGCCTCTTTCGAAGCTGCGGCGAAACTCCCTTCGGGGCAAATTTGTTTTGCACCGCAAGAGCGGCGAACATAGACAAAGGGGTGAGGGGCAAGGACGCCGCCGGACGCGCTATACTGGCCACGTGCCGAGAACCGGCCCCGGTGAAGGATCGAAGGGAGAGACCGTTCATGGCTGCCGACAGCAAGAAGCCGGACCCCAGCAGCACCGCTTCGAAGACCGCTGATCCAAAAGCGGGCAACCCGAAGCCGGCGACCGACACCAAGGCGGCCGCGGCCACTGGGGCGGGCCGCAAGCCGGTGACCATCGATCTGCAGGCAAAGGAGGTCGGCGCAGCGAAGGCCGGTTCGACATCGTCCGCGTCCTCCGCCAGCTCTTCCGCTTCATCTGCCGCCGCCGCGCCATCCGCATCTTCAGCGGGTGCCAGTTCCTCCGCAAAGCCGGCAAGCGGCGCAACCTCCTCCCCGTCCGCCGGCAGCGCGAAGCCCTCGAGCGCCCCCCCCTCGCCGGCAACAGCCTCGACCGCATCCGGCTCGGGCAGCACGCCCCCCGGCAGTTCGCAGGTCCCGTCCGGGTCTTCGGGTCCCTCTTCCGTCTCCTCCTCGACCACCGGCGCGAAGCCGGCCTCGGCGGCGACAACTTCCGGATCCTCGCAGTCGGCGGCCGCCACATCTTCTGCATCGTCCCCGACCGCATCCTCGGCATCTGCCGGTGGGAGTGGCCCTGCCGCAAGCGCCGGGACCGCAACCACGGAGACGGCAAGGCCGACCTCCTCGGCAACGCCCTCGGCTGCGAGCGCGGCGTCGAAGCCTCCACGCGACAAGCCGGCGGCGGCCGGTGACGCAAAGTCCTCGACCGGCTTCGGCGGCCTGCTCGCCGCCTCGTTGATCGGCGGGGCCGTGGCCCTTGGTGGCGTCTGGGGCGCCAATCAGGCCGGGCTTCTGTCCTCCGGCGCTATCTCGACCGAGTTTCAATCGGCATTGACTGCAGCGCAGAGCCGCATTTCCGGCCTCGAGACGCAACTTGCCGGCCTGGCCGAGCGGGAAACGCCATCGGCTGCGGTCGAGGCGGGCCTGAAGGCCGCAGAAAGCCGCATCTCCGACCTGGAGGCCGCGTTGCGAGACATCGGTGCTGCCCCGGACGCGGTTACGGGCGCCTTGCCCGAGGAAGCCACGGCCCGCATTGCCGAGATCGAGACGGGCCTCGCCGAGTTGCGCCGTTTCGTCTCCTCCGGCGGGGCTGGCGAGAGCGCCGGTCTGGCCAGCCTGCAGGAAGCCCAAGGTACGCTGGATGCCGCTCTCAAGCAGGTCTCCGACGATCAGCAGGCGCTGACCGCCCGCCTCGGCGAACTTGCCGCCAAGCTTCCCGACACGTCGGACCTCTCGGGCGGCCTTGCCGAGCTGCGCGATCGCGCCACCACCCTCGGCCAGGACCTGGAGGACTTGAAAGGGTCGCTCACCGGTCTCAGGCAGGAGCTCGACACGCTCTCGAACGGCCAGACCTCGCTGGCCGCGCGGGTGGAGGAAGGCGTCGCCAGCCTGACCGCACGCCTGACGGCGCTGGACGACCGGCTGTCGCCGTTGGAGGCCCGCATGGGCGATGTCAGCGCGCGGGAGACCGCAGCCCGGGCCGTCGCCGTCTCGTCCTTGCGCGCGGCGATGGACCGGGGTGAACCCTATGCCACCGAGCTTGCCGCGGTCGCCTCGGCCTTGCCCGAGGGCACCGACCTGTCCGCACTGACGGCGCGGGCGGACCGCGGCGTTCCCACGCGCTCAGTGCTGAAAGCGAATTTCCCGGCCGTTGCCCGCACCATGGCCGCGGAGATCGACGCCCCCGCCGATGGCGACCTTGTCGGCGGGCTGCTCGCCAATGCCCGGGCGCTCGTCTCGATCCGCCAACCGGGCGAGAGCGATGCGGCAACGCCGCAGGCAGCACTAGGCCGCATGGAGGCGCGCGTCGACAGCGGTGATCTCGCCGGAGCGCTGACTGCCTACGAGGAACTGCCGCAGACGGTGCGCGCCGCCGGCGCGGACTGGGTCGCAGATGCGCGGGCACGGCTTGCCGTCGACGCGTTGATGGACCGGGTAACCGGCGACGTGCTGAAATCGATGGGCGGATCGGCCGCGCCCGCCGCATCGAACTGACAAGCGCCGCGACAGGTACGCGCCAACCGCCGGGCAACGAGCCGCCGGGAGTAGAGACGACATGATCCGCTTGCTGATTTTCATCGCCCTGATCTTCGCAGCCGCACTTGGCATGGCCTGGATCGCCGACCGGCCAGGCCTCGTCACACTGGACTGGCAGGGCTATCGGATCGAGACCGGGCTGATGACCGCGGCCGTGGCGCTGCTGGCTTTGCTCGCCATCGGCATCTTCCTGTGGAACCTGGCGCTGTTGCTGATGCGCTCCCCCGGCCTTGTCGGCCGCTTCTTCCGCCGCCGCCGCCGTGATCGCGGATATGATGCCCTGTCGAAGGGCATGCTGGCACTCGGCGTCGGCGATGCTGCCAGCGCCTCACGCCATGGCGGCGAGGCGGCAAAACTGCTCGGCCACGAGCCGGCAGCCGCGTTGCTGCTCGCCCAGAGCGCCCAGCTCGCCGGCCGCCACGAAGAGGCGCGCGGCCGCTTCGAGGCAATGCTGGAGGACCCGAGCCTCAGACCGGTCGGACTGCACGGGCTCTATGTCGAGGCGGAGCGCGTCGGCGAGCCGGTCGCCGCCCGTCACTATGCCGAAGAGGCGGCGAAGCTGGTGCCGGGCCTTGCCTGGGCCGGCCGCGCGGTGCTCGGCTACCAGGCCGTCGCCGGCGACTGGGCCGAGGCAATCCGCTCGCTGGAGCGCAACTACGCCGCCAAACTGGTCGACAAGAAGACCTTCCGGCGCCACAAGGCGGTGTTGCTCACCGCCCAGGCGCTGGAACTGGAGGACCGCGATCCCGACCAGGCCAAGGGGCTGGCCTCCGAGGCGCATGGGCTCGCGCCGGACCTGGTGCCAGCCTCCGTCGTCGCGGCAAGGCTTGCCACCCGGCGCGGCGACATTCGCAAGGCGATGAAGGTGGTCGAGGCCACCTGGAAGCTCTCTCCGCATCCGGACCTGGCCGATGCCTATGCCCATGCGCGCACGGGCGATTCTGCGCTCGACCGGCTGAAGCGCGTCAAGGCGCTGGCGGCGCTGCGCGCCCACAATGCGGAAGGCGCATTGGCCTTGGCGCGCGCCGCGCTGGAAGCCTCGGACTACGGCCTCGCCCGCGCCCAGCTCAAGGCGGCGATGACGCTGGAGCCGACCCGCCGCGTGTTCCTGCTGATGGCGGAACTGGAGGAAAGCCAGCACGGAGACCGAGGCCGCGTGCGCGAGTGGCTCGCCCGCGCGGTGCGCGCGCCCGCCGATCCGGCCTGGGTCGCGGATGGCGTGGTCAGCGAGACCTGGGCTCCGGTCTCCCCGGTAGATGGCCGGCTCGACGCCTTTGTCTGGACCTCGCCCCCCGCCATGCTCGACCATCACGACACCTCGCTTGAAGCGCTGGATGAGGCGATGTTCGAGGCGCTGCCTGCAGTCGTCGCCTCGATCCCCGCGACACCGGAGGAGGTCGCCGCCCTGAACGCCGGCCCGGCAGTCGAGGTCCTGCCGGCCGATTCCGTGTCGGTCAGTGAACCGAAAGCACCCAAGTCCACGGCAGAGGAGGCGAAGCCCGCCGCAGCCGAACCGGCGGCGCTAGCGCCGGACGCGGTTTCCGCAGAGCCTGCACCGGCCGCACCCACTCCTGAACCGGATGCCCTCAAGCCGGGCGCTTCCAAGCCGGAGGCCCCCGGCGGCAAGGCAGCGGCTGTTTCAACCAGCAGCGCCGCGCCCCTGCCGGCGGCGACCGTCGCCCCGCCGAGCAACACAAGCGGCTCCGATGCGAAGGGCGCCGCGAGCAGGGAGCCGGATCTGGCGCGACCGATCGAGTTTCCGTTGAAGCATATGCCCGACGATCCCGGCCCGGATGCCGGCGAGGATGTTGAGCCGGCAAAGAAGCCCGGCTACCGCTTCTTCAACTGACGGCGATCCCCGGACCTGCCCGCCGCCGCGTGCGCAGGTCCATCCGGCCACGGGGTCGAGGACGAGAACGGAAAGGGGCGCGGATAACACCCGCGCCCCTTTCTGCTTTTGGCATTTTCCAAGTCGTTCGGGAGGTCCCGTACCCGGTGACCGTGCTTCAGGCGCCGCGGTTCTGGCGGTTCTCGATCAGGTCGTCGACCACCGCCGGATCGGCCAGGGTCGAGGTGTCGCCGAGATTCTCGAAACTGTCCTCGGCGATCTTGCGCAGGATGCGGCGCATGATCTTGCCAGATCGGGTCTTCGGCAGGCCGGGAGCGAACTGGATCAGGTCCGGCGAGGCGATCGGGCCGATCTCCTGACGCACCCAGGCGCGCAGTTCCTTGGCAAGCTCCTCGGTCGGCTCCTCGCCGGCCATCAGCGTCACATAGACATAGATGCCCTGGCCCTTGAGATCGTGCGGGTAGCCGACGACGGCAGCTTCCGAGACCTTGGGATGAGCGACCAGCGCCGATTCGACCTCGGCGGTACCCATACGATGACCAGAGACATTGATGACGTCGTCGACGCGGCCGGTGATCCAGTAGTAGCCATCCGCGTCCCGCCGGCAGCCATCGCCGGTGAAGTACATTCCCTTGTAGGTCGAGAAATAGGTCTGCACGAAGCGCTCGTGGTCGCCATAGACCGTGCGCATCTGCCCCGGCCAGCTATCGATGATCACCAGGTTACCTTCTGCCGCTCCTTCCAGGATCGAACCTTCCGCATCCACCAGCGCCGGCTGCACGCCGAAGAAGGGCCGCGTGGCGGAGCCCGGCTTCAACGCGGTAGCTCCCGGCAGCGGCGTAATCAGGATGCCACCCGTCTCCGTCTGCCACCAGGTGTCGACGATCGGGCAGCGGCCGTCGCCGACATTCTCGTGATACCAGATCCAGGCTTCCGGATTGATCGGCTCGCCGACCGAGCCAAGAATCCTGAGCGACGCGCGCGAGGTCTTCGTCACATGCTCGGTGCCGGCCCCCATGAGCGAGCGGATCGCCGTCGGCGCGGTGTAGAAGATCGTCACCTTGTGCTTGTCGACCACCTCCCAGAACCGCGCCGGCGAGGGATAGGTCGGAATGCCTTCGAACATCAGCGTGGTCGCGCCGTTGGCCAGCGGACCGTAGACGATGTAGCTGTGACCGGTCACCCAGCCGACATCCGCCGTGCACCAGTAGATGTCATCGTCCTTGCAGTCGAAGACATACTGGTGAGTCATCGAGGCATAGACGAGGTAGCCGCCGGAGGTGTGCAGCACGCCCTTGGGCTGACCGGTCGAGCCGGAGGTGTAGAGGATGAAGAGCGGGTCCTCGGCGTTCATCTCGACCGGCGGACAGACGTCGGATACGCCCTCGCGCGCCTCGTGATACCAGACATCCCGGCCGTCCTTCATGGCGACACTGCCGCCGGTGCGCCGCACCACCAGCACCTTGTCGACCGGAGCCTTCTCCACCGCCTTGTCGACATTGGCCTTGAGCGGCACCTTGCGTCCGCCGCGCAATCCCTCGTCGGCGGTGATCACGACCTTGCTCTCGCAGCCCGAGATGCGCTGCGACAGGCTGTCGGGCGAGAAGCCGCCGAAGACGATCGAATGGATGGCGCCCAGCCGGGCGCAGGCCAGCATCGCATAGGCGGCCTCGGGGATCATCGGCAGATAGATCGTGACCCGGTCGCCCCTGGAAACACCGAGATCCTTCAGCACGTTGGCGAAGCGGTTCACCTCGCCGGCGAGCTCCCGATAGGTGATCACCCGGTGCTCGGACGGGTCGTCACCCTCCCAGATGATCGCCGGCTTGTCGGCACGGGTGGCAAGATGCCGGTCGACACAGTTGGCCGAGACGTTCAGCGTGCCGTCCTCGAACCACTTGATCGAGACATTGTGCGGGTCGTAGGAGGTGTTCTTGACCTTCGTATAGGGCTTGATCCAGTCGATCCGCTTGCCATGCTCGCCCCAGAACGCTTCCGGATCGTCGACCGAAGCGGCGTACATCTCGTTGTACTTCGCCTCGTCGACCAGGGCCGACGCGGCGATCGCCGACGGAACCGGATAGAGATTTTCGGACATACGGAACCTCCCAGTATCTCAAGGTGCGCGCGCAACAGGGAGCGCCCCCTCGTTGTCGCCGCGCATTATGAGGATCGCGGCTCGGGCCGTCCACTTCGCAGCAATCGTTCTTTCGTAGGCAGGGAAGGACGTTGCGTCAGCTCATCAACCCGAGGATCACCCCCTGCACCAGCAGTACCGCAAGCCAGTGGCCGCCGTCGATCAGGGTCAATCCCCATGAGGCCCCCTGGAAACGGTGATTGACGGTCAGGCTGGTGGCAAAGAAGCCTGTCCAGACCAGCACGGCGGAGAGCACTCCGTTGCCGACGCTCATCGGCCCGGCGTGATAGATGATGCCGGCGAAGATCAGTGCCATCAGCAACTGGCACAGGAAGCTGGTGACCAGAAGCAAGGGTCGAAGGCGAAGTTCGGTCTCTGTCAGGCGCGCGGCGCGGGCCCAGAGTTTGCCGAAAAGGCCGTACCACACAGCCCCGGCGGCGAAAGAGGCAACCGCTGCCGCCAACACGGCAACGAGATCGATACCGTCGAACATCATCAGCCGAACCCGTCCTTCCGTTACGGTCGCTTCAGGCGACCAGAGTTTCCAGCCCGGCCCGCTCAAGACCGGCAGCAAGATCCTCCAGGACCTTGCGCCGCTCAGCCGCGTCGCCCGCCAGCAGATGCACCAGCACAGCGTCCCGATCCCCCTCTGCTGCAAGGGCAAGGGCGCGAGGCAGGGCCGGACCGCGCCGGATGCCCTCGCGGTCGACCTCGCCGATCCACACGCGCCGCACGGAGCCGACGGCCGATGCCGCGCCAAGGCCGACCACCACCACAGCGTTGCGGCAATCCTCTAGGGCATCGAGGCCCAGACGGGAAAACAGGTAGCGCCGGCCGGAGGCCCCCGCAAGGTAGCGATAGCGGTCGCCAAGGCCGAGTTCTTCGGCCGCCCTTGGAGAACTGGCCTGAGCCCCTGCCGGTTGTTCGGCCCGCGGTTCCGCCTCCGCCCCGGCCGGCGCTGCGACCTGCCTCCCGATCCGCTCCGCCTCCGGAGGTGCGCAATGCGCAACCGGCCCCGCCGCCGGCGGAGCGGTGAAGGAATGTTCCGTCCCGGCAGTCCCGCTGTCATCGACATCTGCGGGGATGCCTGGAGGCAGGGTCGCGACAGGTTCGATCATGCAAGGATACTAGAACATACCATGAACTTTCGCCAGCACAAAAGCACCGCCGGCAGCGGGCCTGACTTAGGTCGTGGCCTCATGCTTTTGCCGAAACCGGAGCCTGCCCCGGCAATTATATGCCAGGAGGTTCGCGCAGACCGTTTCTCGCCGGAATTATGAGGTTACAGCCTAGTGTGGTGAATTTGAAATACGCCTCATTTTTGCAGCGTGCCGGTGAGCGTATTTCAAATTCGAAAACCACACTAGAAACATAGACTTGCTAGTCACCCTTTTGAATCTGAAGTTCGTTCAGAGCATGCCGAAACATGTGACGAACTTCAGATTCAGGTGACTAGAGCCCGCCGAAGTGGAACGCCTTCGTCTCCAGATATTCCTCGATCCCCTCCTGTGCACCCTCGCGTCCAAGGCCCGAGGCTTTCACGCCGCCAAAGGGCGAGACTTCATGGCTCAGCGCCCCGGTGTTCAGCCCGACGATGCCGAATTCCAGCGCCTCGCCGAACCGGAACGCCCGCGCCATGTCGCGGGTGTAGAAATAGGCGGCAAGGCCGAAGGGCGTGCCGTTGGCCAGCGCCAGCGCTTCGGCCTCGGTCTCGAAGCGGAAGATCGGCGCGACCGGCCCGAACGTCTCCTCGCCCGCCAGCCGCATATCGGGCCGCGCGCCGGCCAGAACCACCGGATCTGCATAGTTCGAGGGCAGGTTTCGGGCCCTCGTGAGGCGCGTGGCACCCTTGTCCAGCGCATCAGCCACATGGGCGTTGATCTTGTCGATGGCTGCGACGTTGATCATCGGCCCGATGGCGACACCGGTCTCTGTTCCCGGCCCGACCTGCAGGGCATCAACGCGCGCGGCCAGTCTTTCGGCAAAAGCATCATGGATGCCCGCCTGCACCATGATCCGATTGGCGCAGACGCAGGTCTGCCCGCCGTTTCGGAACTTCGACACCATCGCGCCTTCGACCGCCGCCTCCAGATCGGCGTCGTCGAAGACGACGAAGGGCGCATTTCCACCCAGCTCCAGGCTCAGCCGCTTCAATGTCGGGGCGCATTGCCCGGCCAGAAGCGCGCCGACGCGGGTTGACCCCGTAAAGCTCAGCTTGCGGACGACCGGGCTCCCGGTCAGGGCCGCGCCAATCGCCTCGGGTCTGCCGGTCAGGATGTTCAGCACACCCGCTGGGACCCCCGCGCGGTCGGCCAGAACCGCCAGTGCCAACGCCGAATAGGGGGTAAGGTCGGACGGCTTGACCACCATCGTGCAACCTGCCGCAAGTCCGGGAGCCACCTTGCGGGTGATCATCGCGATCGGGAAGTTCCAGGGCGTGATAATGGCACAGACGCCGACCGGCTCCTTCAGCGCCAGGATCTTCTTGCCGGCCACTGGCGAAGGGATGAGCTTGCCGTTGATCCGCCGCGCCTCTTCCGCGAACCAGCGCACGAAGCTGGCGCCATAAGCGACCTCGGTGCGGGCTTCCGAAAGCGGCTTGCCCTGTTCGGCGGTCAGGATCTGCGCCAGATCCTCCGTGCTTTCCAGCATCAGGTGATACCAGCGCATCAGGATGTCGGCGCGCTGTTCATGGGTCCGGGCGCGCCAGTCAGCCATCGCCCGTTCAGCGGCGGCGATGGCGGCATGGGTTTCATCCGCCGTGCAGTCCGGCAATCGCCCCAGCACCGCACCGGTGGCAGGATCGTTCACATCCATCTCGGGACGGGTCAGCCACTGACCGTCGATCAGCGCGGCGTTGCGGAACAAGTCAGGGTCTTGCAGCTTCATCATGTCTCCTCCAGCGCGGCAGGGAGTGCCGCTGCAGTCGCAGTGCAGTGTCAGGGCCGTCACAGGGCGATCAGCACGGACTTCGAACGTCGGTTCGCGCGATAGGCCTCGCGGCCCAGATCCTTGCCAAGCCCGCTGGCCTTCCATCCGCCTGTGGGCAGGATGTGGTCGCGCGAGCGGTTGTAGCGATTGACCCAGACCGTTCCGGCCTGGAGTTGCCGCGTCAGCCGCAACCCGCGCGACAGGTCCCGGGTGAACAGGCCGGCACAGAGGCCATAGGTCGGATGCGCGGCCAACTGCATCGCCTCGTCCTCGGTCTCGAAGGTCTGGAAGGTCGCCACCGGACCGAAGATCTCCTCCGTCACCGCCGGGTTGGATACCTCCACGCCGGCCAGAAGCGTGGGCCGGTAGTAGCTCCCCTCCCCCTCGAACCTGTCGCCGCCGCAAACGAGGTCCGCGCCGGCACGGCAGGCCGCCTGCACGATGCCGTCGATACGCTGGAGCTGGGTCTGCGAGATAATGGGCGAGAAGCCAGGCGTTTCGAGCCAGGTGGCGGCCGGGCGCTCGGCCGCGAACCTTGCGACCAGCCGGGCCGCCAGATCTTCGGCAATCGACCGGTGCACGATCATCCGCGATCCGGCGACGCAGAACTGCCCCGCATTGGGAAGGATGCCGCGCGCAAGACAGTCAGCCGCAAGATCGAGGTCCGCATCGTCGAAGACGACCATCGGGCTTTTGCCGCCCAGTTCCAGTGTCATCGGCCGGATACCCGCCTGCGCCACGTTCCGCATGATCAGGGCGCCGGCCCGCGTCGAGCCGGTAAAGGAGATCTTGGCAACCTCGGGATGAACGGTCAGCGCCTTGCCCGTGACCTCTCCGTCCCCCAGCACCACATTGACAAGCCCCGGCGGGATCCCGGCCCGAACCGAGAGCTCGGCCATGTAGAGGGCGGACCAGCTCGTCAATTCCGACGGCTTCAGGACGACCGCATTGCCCGCCGCCAGGGCCGGCGCCAGCTTCCACGCCGCCATCGATATCGGAAAGTTCCAAGGCGTGATCGCCGCGACTACGCCAAAGGGCTCATCCGAGATCCAACCGACCTGCCGATCCGATGTCGGCACGAGGTCGCCCCCTTCCTTGTCGGCGAACTCCGCGAAGAAGCGGATCTGCTCGGCCGAAACGGGAATGTCGCCGGCGATGACGTCCGCATAGGGTCGCGACGAACAGATCGCCTCCAGCCGGGCGAGGGTCACCGCCTCGGCTTCGATCAGGTCGGCCCACCGGTGCAGCGCGCGCAGCCGGTCTCGCGGGGGACAGTTTCCCCACCCTGTGCGCCGCAGCGCGGCGCCGGCCGCAGTCACGGCATGGTGGACGACATCGGCATCGCCGCGCGGCACGCCCTGCAGAAGACGGCCGTCCGAGGGGGCCGTCACGCCGATCTCCTCTGCTCCCGCGACATACCGCCCATCGATGAAATGGGCGGACGTGAGGGACAAGTCGGACGGGTCGAAGGCGAGACTCATTTCGGGACCTCTTCGGGCACGCAGCGTGACTGGAAGAAGGTGCCGCCCGCAAAGCAGCGAATGCTGTCGTATGGGTCCAAGTCGCAGCAGATTCCGCCGTTGTCGCTTCCTGTCCGACAGAAGATTGCGCGGGGCGCGGCCGGGTGTCCGGCGCGGTTCGGACCCCGCCGGCATGGACGGCGTCAGAACTCGGCGACCCTGCCCCATTGGCTGTGGCCGAACCGGGCCAGCCGATACTGTGCCGTCTCGGTAATCGGGGTCCGGCCCAGGATCAGGTCGGCGATCAGATGGCCCACTCCCGGCCCGATGCCGAAGCCGTGGCCCGACAATCCTGCCGCAAGAACAAGACCGGGAATTCCGATGTCGGCGTCGATCACCGGGACCCCGTCCGGGGTGCTGTCGATATAGCCGGCCCAGGCGGCCTGGACCGAAGCCGCGCGCAGGGCCGGCAACAGCGCCTGTGCCCGGCCCAGGGTTTCCGCAATCACCCGGGAGGACGGCCGGGGATCGAGAATGCGTGTCCGCTCCATCGGCGTCGGCCGGTCCAGAGCCCATCTCCGGCGCGTCTCGAACCCGGCGGCCCAGCCTTGCCAGCCGCCGGGGCGCAGCGACCGCCAGCGCCGGGCGAACATCGGCAGGAAATGCCGCATCCCGGCGAGCGCCCCGGGAGTCGGATCCAGGCTGGCATACCCGGAAATGGCCAGCGTACGGCCGCCGTCGCCGCGCCGCGTTACCGAGACGGCAGCGGTGTGCAAGGCATCGGGCAGTCCGTCAACTCCGGGTGCCAGAGCAAGGATCGAGCTGCGCACCGAAGCCTGAGGAAAGACGATCCCCAACTGGTGCAGGAAACTTGCCGACCAGGCACCACCTGCCACCACGACCGACGCCGTGCGGATCCTCCCAGCCTCGGTGATCACACCGCAGACGCGGCCGGCCGCCAGTTCGATCCCTCGCGCCGCACAGGCCTGAACCACATGTCCGCCGTGTTTCTCGATGCCGCGCGCGATCATCGGCGCAGCGCGCGCCGGATCCGCGATGCCATCGGTTGGCGACCAGACACCCCCGAGCCAGGGTCGCCCGGTCGCTGCGCCGCGGGCCGTCGCCTCCTCGGCGGTCAACATCCGCGTGTCCACGCCGACCCCGCGCGCGAACCGGCTCCACTTCGCCCAGCCCTCGAGCTCCACC
Source organism: Stappia sp. TSB10P1A (assembly GCF_900185725.1). GTDB lineage: Bacteria > Pseudomonadota > Alphaproteobacteria > Rhizobiales > Stappiaceae > Stappia. Next base: position 175,777 of record NZ_FYAU01000024.1, read on the forward strand.
GGATCGTTGGACAGATACAGAAGGCCGCAACGGGAAAAACCCAGACTGTCGCCGATGTCCGCGGCCATAGCCTCCCACAAGTCGAGACTGCGGGTGGACAGCGGCAGTTCGCGAGCATCGCGGTTCTGCTGGCGGCACCAGCCCCAGTTGCGGCTGGACTGCTCGGCTCCCACGGCCCCCTTTTCCAGGAGAACGACGGTCTGCCCGGCCCTCGCAAGCCAATACGCCGCCGACACCCCGACGATGCCGCCACCGATCACCACGCAATCCGCAACCGGCGGCAGAATGTTCGGCGTGTCGATGAGCAGCAGCGGCGCGGACATGTCGGGCTCCCTTGATCTCGCACACCCTAGCCGGGGCGACACAGTGCAATGTTCCGGAATATCCGGACCGGACGGCATTTCCTGTTGAACGGACGTAGGAAATAGAATGCTCTAGATCAGGATAGCGCCTTACGCTCCGCAGGGAGTTGGGAGCGGCGCGCTTGCGGGGCATGGGTATGACGACACCGTATAAACTCGACAGGATCGACATCAGGATTCTGGCCGTGCTGCAACGCAACGGCAGAATCACCAATGTCGAACTGGCCGAGGAGGTGCACCTGTCACCGTCCCCTTGCCTGATGCGGGTGAAGAAGCTGCAGCAGGCGGGCTATATCACCGGCTACACGGCGCAGATCGATCTCGCCCGCCTTGGCGAGACGCTGACAGTCTTCACCGAATTCACCCTCAAGAACCACCGCCAGATCGACTTCGCCCGCTTTCAGGAGGCGCTGGAGAAGATCGACAGTTGCGTCGAGTGCCATCTTGTCTCCGGCGGCTACGACTATCTGGTCAAGTTCGTCACGTCGGGCATCGCCGACTACCAGACGATCCTGGAAGGGCTGATCGACCGGGACATCGGGATCGACAAATATTTCAGCTTCGTCGTTCTGAAGACCCCTTTCGTGAAACAGCAGATCCCCCTCACCCGCCTGTTCGTCGACCGCGAATGACCACCGCTGCGGGAAAGGAACGCCGGCCCGGGTCGTTTCAATACCCTTTCTGCTGATCGACAAGGCCCGGAACAGTGGTACCAAGACGCAGCGCCCGGATGACCGCCAAAGCATGTCGCGCGCCCTCGGCCGGGTCTGTCTGCGCCGCGACATGCGGAGTGACGATGACCCGCGGATCGCGCCACAGCCAATGATCGGCCGGCAGGGGCTCGGGATCGGTCACGTCCAGCACCGCGCCCGACAGCCGGCCGGTGTCCAGAGCCTCGCGCAAGGCGGGCATGTCCAGATGCCCTCCCCGCCCGGCATGGATCAGGCCCGCTCCTGCCGGAAGCGCCGCGAAAGTGCCGGCACCGAGAACACCCCGCGTTTCGCTCGTCAGCGGCAGGAGGCAGACCAGCAGGTCGCTGCGGGCCAGAAACGCCTCGACGTCTCCCTCGGCGAAAACCGGCACGCTCCCCGGTTCCGCATCACGTCCGCCCCCCGAGCGCGACAGGCCCGCGACGTCGAAGTCCAGAGCCTGAAGGCTGTGCGCAGCCAGCCTGCCGATACGTCCCATGCCCAGGATGCCGACCCGCCGCGCCGTAGCGGGCTGCACCGGATGGGGGCGCCACAGCCCCTGCCGCGCCTGGTCGATATACAGCGGCAGATCCCGGTGCAGCAAGAGCGTCGCCATCACCACCCAGTCGCGCACCATCGCCTCGATGCCCGGCGCCAGAGTGCGCGACAGCGCGACCCCCGGCGGCATCGGCGGCAGGTGATCGACCCCCGCGCCCACCGAGATGACGGCGCGCAGATTGGGGTAGCGGCCGAGGTCCTTGGGCGGCACCCAGCAGGCGATCTCGGTCACGAGCGCCGGGTCGGTGACGGCTTCTTCCCCTTCGAATATCGTTTCGCCTGCCTCCGACAGGATCGCCCGCCAGACCGGCGCCCGATTGGGCGTGGAGAGAAACAGCAGCGCCATCAGCTCAGCACGCTCCGGATCTCGGGATCGTCCAGCGTCAGGTCCAGCACCTTGCGGGTCCGCTCGACGATGGCGTCGATCTCACTTTCGGTGCAACACAGCGGCGGCGCATAGCCGAACACGCCCTGCGCGAAGGAACGAACGATCAGTCCCTGCTCCCAGGCCCGATCGAAAAGCCGGGTGGCAGCCTGAAGCGCTGCGGGCAGCGGGGTCTTCGCCGCCTTGTCGGTCACGAGCTCCACCGCCGCCAGCATTCCCCTGCCCCGCACATCGCCGACCAGCGGATGGTCGGACAGTCCGCGCAGCCCCGCCTGCAGCCGCGCGCCCATCCGGCGGCCGTTCTCCAGCAGCCCGCCCTCGTAAAGGGCAAGCACCTCAACCCCCACTGCAGCCGAAACCGGATGCGCCGAATAGGTGAAGCCATGGCCCACGGCCTTGGCCCCCGCGCCGTCGGCGATGGTCTGATAGACGTGATCCGACATCAGCACCGCCCCCATGGGAACATAGCCGGAGGTCAGGCCCTTCGCGACCGTCATCAGGTCGGGCACGATGCCTTCGTCCTCGCAGGCGAACAGCGGACCGGTGCGGCCGAAGCCGGTGATGACCTCGTCCGCGACAAACAGAATGCCAAGCTCGGCGCAGGTCTCGCGCAGCGCCCGAACCCAGCCGTCCGGCGGCACCAGCACCCCGCCCGAGCCCTGGATCGGCTCCACATAGAAAGCCGCGACCCGATCCGGGCCGATCGCCTCGACCTTGGCGCGCAGTTCGGCGACCGAAGCCTCAATCACCGCTTGCGGATCACGAGCGAGCGGATTGCGGTAGAGGTCATGCGAGCTGATCTTGTGCTGCCAACTGTAGGGAATGCCGAAACCGTCATGGAACAGCGGCAACGCCGTCAGCCCGGCTCCCGCGCTGCTGGAGCCGTGATAGCCCTGCGCGACCGAGATGAACTGGTCCCGCTCGGGTTGCCCCTTTGCATGCCAGTAATAGCGGATGAAACGGATCGTGCTGTCCACCGCGTCCGATCCGCCAAGGGTGAAATAGACGTGGTTCAGATCGCCGGGCGCCCGCTCAGCCAGAGCCGCGGCCAAGCGGATCGGCGCTTCCGCGCCAAGATCGAAATAGCCGGTCGCATAGGGCAGCTCGCGCATCTGACGCATCGCCGCGGCGACCACGCTTTCCTGCCCGTAGCCGGCGTTGACGCACCACAGGCCTGCGAAGCCGTCGATCAACTCGCGCCCTTCGGCGTCGGTGACCGTGGCCCCTTTGGCCGAAGCCAGGACCCGCACACCGCGCGCCGCATGGCCATGAAACGACGAGACAGGATGAACCAGATGCTGTCGATCCAGCTCGACAAGCGAATTGGCTAGAGAGGGCTTGGACGGCATGTGCGCTCCGTGGGCTCAGCCCAGTGCCTGAGAGACAAGGGCATAGGTTTGATAGTCCGACGAGGGGTGAGAACGCGGCGAATGCACCATCGCCGTGCCGTCGCCAACAGAGGCAAGGCCAAGCGCCTCGACATGCGGGGCAAGGCCGTGCTCCTCGATCAGGTCGACCCGCAGGAGGCGTCCCGCCATCCGTTCCGCCGCCGCCGAGATCAACGCGCGCGCCGCGCCAGCATCCCGTGCCACGACCGGGCCGACGACATGACCACGGCCGAAGCTGCGCAAGAAGGCAAATCCGCCATCGGTGCGCAGGGTCTCCCCGAGAGCCGCGATACGCGCAAGCAAGGCCGTCCGCTCCATCCCGCTGGCTGCCGTATCGAGCGCGGCCAGGGTCTCGAGATTTTCGGGCCCGATCCGAACAGGGCGCTCAGGCGGCAGGGCCCGGGCCAGCCCCTGGTGCTGCAGGATCCGTCCCCGCTCCACGAAACCGAGCTTGCGATAGAGCGGCAGGCCCTCCTGTGTGCCGACAAGCCGCATCTCACGGTCGCCAGCCAAAGCCATGACACGCTGCATCAACTGGCGGCCGACCCCCCGGCCGCGCATGCTCTCGGCGACGATGATCATGTTCAGCGTCGCGACAGGCCCGAAGGCCGAACACAATGCCGTGCCGACGAGCCGCTCGCCGTCCATCGCCGCCACGCCTTTTGAGACGGACAGGGTCAGCTCCCAGTCCTCGGTCCGGTGCAGCCAGCCGGCGGCCTGCGAGAGCAGGAGAGCAGCAGGCAGGTGCTCCGGTGTCAGCGGCACGAAATCGAGAGCCGGCAGTGCAGGTCGGTCAAGTCGGATCATCGTTGGGTTACCTGTCTTTTCCATGCAAGCCTTGGTTCCCAAACTAGACGGGCCTGCACAGCATGATTGTCCTGTTCCCGCGCACCGGCGGCAGTTTGCGCCAAGCGCCACCGCACGGAGCCGCATAAAATGCCGTCAACCACACAAGCTCGCCCCAAGCCGGCGGATCATCGCGCTGGCGCCCTGCAACTCGTCCCGCGTCAGATATTCCTCCGGCTTGTGCGCACGCGCGATAGTGCCCGGGCCACAGATCACCGCCGGTATGCCGGCTGCCTGAAACAATCCGGCCTCGGTGCCGTAGCTGACCGCCCCCAACGGAGCCTGTCCCGCAAGCCGCGCGATCAGTCCGGCCAGCGGGTGATCGGGTGGCAGGGCAAGGGCGGGATAGGCTGACAGCGTCTCCACCTCAACCCCCGCGGCCTCGGCTGCGGCGGTCACCGGTGCCAGCAGCCCGGCAGGATCCACTCCCGCGATCGCCCTGGCTTCCAGCTCGGCCACGGCCGTATCGGGAATGACGTTCACCGCCAGTCCGCCGGCGAGGGTACCGATCTGCAGGCTGGACCAGGGTGGCTCGAAGCGCGGATCCTGTGGTCCGCTCTGCAGTGCCGCCGCCTGCCGCACCGCCGCGTCCAGCACCGGAACCAACGCGTGGATCGCGTTGATCCCCTGATCCGGGCGGGAGGAATGCCCGGCCACGCCCTCCGCGCTCAACCGGATCGCGGCCTTGCCCTTGTGGGCCAGAACGGGTGTCAGGTCGGACGGCTCCCCGATGATTGCCCCTGCGGGCGGTGCGCAAAGTCCCGGCATCGCCGCCAGAAGATGCGGCACACCGCGACAGCCGATCTCCTCGTCATAGGACAGCGCCAGATGGATGGGAGCGGTCAACGGCAGATCGACGAGATCGGGCACCATGGCAAGGGCGGCTGCGACAAAGCCCTTCATGTCGCAAGCCCCCCGCCCGATCAGCCGCTCTCCATCTGCACGCAGGACGAAGGGGTCTGCCTGCCAACCCGGTTCGCTGGCCGGCACCACATCGAGATGCCCGGACAGGACATAGCCCGGTCGATCTGGTGGGCCGATGGTCGCGAACAGGTTCGCCCGGTCGCCTTCGGGGCCGGGAAGGACGTGGCAGACCACGCCCTGCGCGCCCAGCCAATCCCGGATGAACCCGACGATTTGACCGTTCGGACGGCCCGCCACGCTCGGGAACGCGACCAGACGGGCCAGCATGTCTTCGGCTGACATTGCCTCCTTTGCCATCTGTGCCGTCACTCTTCGATGAAAACATAGATCTTGCGGACCGTCTCGACCGTGCGCCAGCGTCCGACGAAGCCCGGCTTCATCACGAAACTGTCGCCGGCCCCGAAGGTCCAGGCCTCTCCATCGTCCGAGACGATCTCCACCCGCCCCTCGAGGATGTGACAGAACTCGAGCGTGTCGCCCTTGATCGAGCGCGTCTCGCCGGGCGTTGCCTGCCATATGCCGGTACGGACCTGTCCCCATCGGGCCGGCCCGGACAGCGCGCTGTCGAATTCCCAGGTGCTGAAGGCCGGAGCGCCGGCGATCAGCCGGTCCTCGGCCGGCACGCTCGTGCGCGGGGCAAAGCCGGGCATGGAGGCAATCGGAACGATGGTGGTCATGGTCTTTGGCTCCTGGCGCGATCTGACCGGGCAACTTTGCCCTGACCCCGGCCGCCATCGTCGCCGAATGCGCGGGCGTCACGGCAGGCTGTGCCGCTCTTCACCGAACAAACGCAATTTCCTGCGCTTGCACCGGCAAACGCGGCAAGGTCTGTCGCCAGAAACCGAGGATGCTGGGTCATCACACCTCATCGGAGACCATCATGACCTTCCGTCCCAAGTTCGTCACCTTCGACTGCCATGGCACCATGATCTTCTTCAACATGGCTGGCGCCGCCCGCGACCACTTCCAGCATCTGCTGTCGCCGGAGCAGATGGAGGCCTTCATCCGCGATTTCTCGGCCTATCGGCTGGACGAGGTGATGGGCCCCTGGAAGCCGTATGCCGACGTGGTTCACAACGCGGTGGAGCGGACCTGCAAGCGCCACGGGATCGCCTTCGACCCGGCGGTGGCTGTCGAGATCTACAACCGGGTCCCCACCTGGGGCCCGCATGCGGACGTGCCCGAGGGCCTCGCAAAGGTCGCCAAGGAGATCCCGCTGGTCGCGTTGACCAATTCGATGAATGCCCAGATCCCGCATAATATTGCCCGGCTGGGCGCGCCCATCACCCATGTCCTGACCGCAGAAAGCGCGGGAGCCTACAAGCCGCGGATGCAGGCTTTCGAATACATGTTCGACACCCTGGGCTGCGGACCGCAGGACATCGTGCATGTCTCGTCCAGTTTCCGCTACGATCTGATGACCGCCCATGACCTCGGCATCACCAACAAGGTCTGGGTCAATCGCGGCCACGAACCCGCCAATCCCTATTACGGTTATACCGAGGTCCCCACCGTGTCGGCGCTTCCGGCCGCCCTGGGACTGTGAAGCGAGGGTGGCGATGAGATACCTGTCCTACTGGCACGATACGGCCCCCGCCTTTGCCGGCGGGCAGACAGGTCCCGTCGACGGCCGCTTTGACGTGGCCGTGATCGGCGCCGGTTTCACCGGACTGAACGCGGCCCGCAAGCTGGCGCGCGCGGGGGCGAGGGTCGCTGTCCTGGACGCGGGGCCCGTCGGTGCCGGCGGGTCGGGACGCAACGGCGGGCATCTGAACAATGGCATCGCCCATGGCTATGCCGATGCCAAGGCGCATCTGGGCCCGGACCGTGCCCGCGCCTTGTACCGCGCCTATGACCGCTCGATCGACATGATCGAGGACCTCATCGCCGAGGAGGGCATCGCCTGCGATTTCCGCCGGGCGGGCAAGCTGAAACTGGCCTCGAAGCCCTCGCATGTGGCGGCCTTGCGCACGAATTACGATCTGGTCTCGCGTGAAGTCGATCCCGAGACCCGCTGGCTGGACCGGGCGGATCTGGCCGGCGAAATCGGCTCCGACGCGTTCCACGGCGCCGCATTGTTCGAGAAATCGGCCATGATGCACATGGGGCGTTACCTGACCGGTCTTGCCGAGGCCTCGGTTCGACACGGTGCAACCATCTGGGAAACCGCACCGGTGACCGGTCGCGACCGGACGCGCGATGGCTGGGAACTGGTCACGCCGCGCGGGCGGCTTCAGGCCACCACCGTCATCGCGGCGACCGGCGCCTATTCCGCCCACGTGCCACAGGCCCCGCTGGGATATTTCCGCCGGCGTATCATCTCGATGGGCTCGTTCCTCATCGCCACCCGCCCTCTCACCAGCGAGGAGGTCGCGGCAACGATGCCGGGCAACCGCACTTGCGTCACCTCGATGAACATCGGCAACTATTTCCGCCTTTCGCCGGACAACCGCCTGATCTTCGGCGGCCGCGCCCGTTTCTCGGCGGTTTCGGACCAGCGCTCGGACGCCAAGTCCGGCAAGATGCTGCGCCAGGCAATGGCGCAGATCTTCCCGCAGCTTGCCGATGTCGAAATCGACTATTGCTGGGGGGGACTGGTCGGCATGACCAAGGACCGCTTCCCCCGGGCGGGCGAAGCAGACGGCATGCTCTATGCTATGGGCTATTCCGGTCACGGCGCCCAGCTTTCCACGCTTCTGGGGCAGGTGCTGGCCGATCTGGCCATGGGGCGCAAGGACACCAATCCGCTCGACGGGCTGAACTGGCCGCCCGTTCCGGCTCTTGACGGCAAGCCTTGGTTCCTGCCCCTGGCGGGGCTGTGGTTCAAGGTGAAGGACCGCCTGTCCTGACGCTCAGCCCAGCGAATGGGCGGCGAGGCCGAAGGTCACGGCACCCTCGCTCGCCCGGCGTTGCGGACCGATGCGCATCTCGGTGACCGTGTCGAACAGCGCCATCCCGGACGCCGTCAGAAAGCTGCTCAAGGCGGGCCCCGGTGCCGGGACGTCCATCCGCACGAATGTGCCCTCTGCCTTGGCGATCAGGGGAGCGACGATCTGCAGTGCCATCTGCTCGGTCTCGGCGACCACCGGGCCGATCACCTGCCCCTTGCCGAAGCGGCGCATCAGGGCAAAGCCGCAGGCCTTGCCCGCGCGGGTGGCGATCACGCCGCTGGAGAGGTCGAGCAAGGCGTCGAGCATCCCGCCGCGATCGGCCCCAAAGGCGTGGGCGTCGAGCGCCTTGATCGCCTCGCTGTCAGCTTGCGACACCGCCGCCAACGCGATGCCCGAGACCGGGTCCGGCGATGAAACCGGTCGGACGATGCCCTGGTGCTGCCGGATCGGCCCGACCGGAATGAACCCGGCGCTTTCGTAGAGCCGATAACCGGAGCGCGTTGCACTGAGCCGCAGGTCGCGCGTCCCGCAGTCGCGCATGATCCGCCGCAACAGCCAGCGTCCCGCCCCCTGCGCCTGCAGACGCGGCGGCGTCACCATCATGCCGAGCATGGCAAAATCGTCGCCCATCGAGAAATACATGGCGGAACCGAGCGGGCGGCCGATTTCATCCAGGGCGATGTAGCCGTGACCCAGAGAGATGAACAGATCGAGGTCGTCGTTGCGGTGCGGCCAGAACACGCTGACCGTCAGCTCATACAGGAGATCCCGCTGCTGCGGGGTCACGGGAACGATCTTGGCGGAATAGGCATCGACCCGCAGCGTCGCGTCCAGATCGTCTCTCGCGTCGCCGCCAGCCGAATGCGCACCGCGCGGAGGCTCTGCAACTCGATCTCCAATGTCCTGGTTCATCCGCAACTCCCCTCCGAAGCCGCCAGGTGAACCGTCAGCGACATGGCGGTCGGAACCGACCTCTCCCTCTATATAGGGCAAATCGGCCAACAGATTCTTCCGTTTCGGACAAGGCAACGGAAGAATCTGTCGCAGCGGGAGGTGTTGCTGCGGTCATAGGGAAGCCACCCGGCAGGCGGCCCGGCCCCATCACCAGCTCATCCCCTTGCAGGTGCCATCCTGCGACCCCGCTAATCTTCCAGGGCCTGTTCGGCCGCTCCGTAGACTTCGGCGAGATCGCGCAAATCCCAGTTGCCGCCGGTGAGCACGACACAGACCTTCTCGTCGGACCTCACCGTAAGCGATCCCGCCAGCAGGGCGCCGATCCCGATCGCGGCCGCCGGTTCCGCGATCAGTTTCGCATCCCTCGCCAGAGCACGCATGCCCGCGACGATATGCTCATCCTCGACCAGAACGATCTCATCGACGTATTTCTCGATGATCGGAAACGGGTTCTGGCCTGGCACGCTGATCCTCAACCCATCGGCGATGGTGTCTTTCAGCGGCAGCGACGTGCGCTCCTTGTTGAGCCGGCTGCGATGATATTTCGGTGTCAGGGACGGTTCCGCGCCGATGACGCGGACGGAAGGGTTCGTTTCCTTGATTGCGGTAGCGATTCCCGAGATCAGGCCTCCGCCGCCCAGCGGCACAACAACCGTGTCCACATCTTCCAGATCTTCGAGGATTTCGCAGCCGATCGTCCCCTGACCGGCCATCACCAGCGGATCTTCAAAGCCGTGAACGACCGCATAGCCGTTCTGTTCGGCGATCTCGTAGACCTTCTTCCACCTGGCGGCATTGTCACCGTCGAAAAGAATGACCTCCGCGCCCAAAGCCCTGGTGTTGGCAATCTTGATCCTTGGCGTGGTCACCGGAAGCACCAGCACCACTTTCACGCCCAGCATCCGCGCTGCGTAGGACAGGCCTTGCGCGTGATTTCCCGAGGAGGACGATATCAGGCCGTTGGCAATCTCTTCCCGCGACAGCGACAAGGTCTTGTTCAGGGCGCCGCGGATCTTGAAGGCGCCGGTGATCTGGAGTGTTTCGGGCTTCAGGTACACCTGACACCCGGCCGCGCTCTCGATCCTGTCGGCCCGCAACAATGGCGTATGGCGGATATGGGGCTTCAGCCGTTCGCGGGCCTCGAGAATATCCTCAATGGTCGGATGGTTGTGCATTGTCTTTGTCCTTCCCGTCCTTGAGACGCGGCCCCGGTTCGAGGAAATCGAAGGGCATCCCGAGGTTTCCCGCCAATGCGTTCCTGTAGATCGCTGCGGCGGTCGTGTTGTCCTGGATGGCCATTCCGGTGGAATCGAAGATGGTCACCTCCGCATCGCTTTCCCGGCCCGGCTTCCTCCCCAGCAAGATCTCCCCGATCTCGGCATGGATGTCGGATCGGGCAATGATACCCCGGTTCAACGGGTGCCATGTCTCGCCCTTCTCGACGCATTGCGACAGGGAATCGACAACCACCTTGGCATCCCGGAAAATCTCCGGATCCAGTTCCTGCTTGCCGCGCTGATCGGTTCCGATCGCAATGATATGCGTGCCGGGCCTGACCCAGTCGGCTTCGACCACCGGCCCGCTCCCGCGGGTCGTGGTGATCAGGATGTCGGCCTTCTCGACGGCGTCGCGAGCGGATTGCTCCGGCATCACCGGGATGCCGAACTCCCGTTCGATATCCGCCTTGAAGGCGGCCAGCGCGTCCGGGCTGCGATTCGCGGCATGGACCGCCTCGATCTTCATGACTTCGCTGATCGCCCGGATCTGCATCCGCGCCTGGTTGCCCGTCCCGATCGAGGCGAGGCGGCGGGCATCCTTCCGCGCAAGCAGCTTGACCGAAACCGCCCCCGCCGCCCCGGTCCTGAGACCGGTGATCAAGCTGCCGTCCATGATGCAGATCAGCGCACAGCTTCTGGCATCGAACAGCAGGATCGTGCCCATGCCGTTGGGCACGCCGTAGAGGGCGGGATTTTCGGTGAACCCGCCCGACGAGGCCTTCATCGAGATCAGTTTGCCGGCCTTGTGATAGCCGATCTTGAAGTCGATCTCGCCGTGGGGCGGCAGGTGTATGCCCGTGTAGCCTGGTTGCTCCACCAGACCGCTGTTGAAGGCCCTGTAGGCCTCCTCAACTGCGTCAATGACATCCTTTGTGGAAATCAGCCTTCTGACTTCATCTTTCTTCAGAAGAAGCGTTTTCATTGCAGACACCTTGTTCCGGAGCGCGAGAACGGCTGCGCCGGCACTCTGGAGCCGAAGGCGCTCGCATTCTTGAAAGGACGGGCCGTTATCGGTGCGCACGCCACATCGCAAGTCGATCCTGCAGGGCGTAACCGCGGATGATCGCGGGCATGAACCATGGATTGCCCCGGTAGAACGGCACGGCGGCAGGCGGCCGGAAGTCGAAAGCGGTGCGAGCCTCCGCCTCTCGCCCCAGCAGCCTGTGGGCCGCCCGCATCCCCAGCCAGGGTGCCCAGACGACGCCAGACCCGCAAAACCCGGTGGCGTAGACGACGCCGTCGCGCTCGAACAGGCGGGGCAGCATGTCGCGGTTCATCGCCACATTGCCGAACCAGCTATGCGTCAGGCGGACTCCCTCCAGTTCGGGGAAGAGCTCCACCAACCCGGCACGCAGGCGCAGCGTCGGCGCAGCCGGGTCGCCGACGCGCGAACTGTCGCGCCCGCCCAGCAGGATACGCCTGCCATCGGGAGAAGGCCGGTAATAAAAGCCCAGTTGCCTGTTCTCTCCCATCATCATCCGGCGCGGCATCAAATGCGCCATCACGGCGGGCGGCAGCTCCTCGGTGGCGATCATCCGGCTGCGCACCGGAACCAGGCGCCGTCGCAGGTAGGGCGCCGCTCCGTCCGTATAGCCGTTGGTGCAGACAAGAACCTGCCCCGCCTCGACGGTCCCGGCTGCGGTTGCGATGCGGAACACCCGGCCGTCCCGCTCCATCGCCGTCACCGGCGTGTGCGCATGAACGACCACGCCCGCAGCCAGCGCGATGCGCAGGAGTTCGGCATGAAACTTGGCCGGGTGAAGGCCGCCGATATCCATGCGGACCGTGCCCCCGCGATAGAACCCGGTACCGATGTAGTCCCGCTGGTCCGCATACGGCACGGCATAGGATTCGATACCTAGCCTTTTCGCCAGCGCCTCGGCACCGCGGGCCATCTCGTCGTACTGGTCAAACCCCAGCGCGCCCTTGAACAGACCGGTCAGCGCGAAATCGCAGTCAAGCCCTTCGGTGCGGATGAAGTCGTAGAAAAACGCTCGGGCGGTCTTGCCCTCTGCCTCGATGGCGAGCGCGGTCTGCTCGCCAAAATGCCGGACAAGCGTCGCAAATCCCGGGCGGATCGAGCCGCTGGTGATCCCGCCATTGCGCGACGAGGCGCCCTCGCCCGGGTTCAGCGCGTCGAAGACCGCGACCGAGCGTCCTGCTCGCGCCAGGGGGAGTGCGGCGGCCAGCCCGGTATAGCCCGCGCCGACAATCACCACATCCTGACGTGTGTGCAGCGGCTGGCGGGGCAAGGGTTGGACGGGGGCGGCCTCCCACCAATAGGGGGTGGATTTTTCGGCCAGTTTGGAGTGATTGCGCATCGGCGCCTCTTCAGATGGTGTCATGGCGCACATCGAGGGCGTCCCGCAGCCCGTCGCCGATGAAGTTGAAACTGGTAACGGCAATGGTGATCGCGGCACCGGGTATGATGGCGAGCCAGGGCGCACTGCCGAGATATTGCTGCGCACCGTTCAGCATGTTGCCCCAGCTCGGCAGCGGCGGCTGGATTCCGAAGCCGAGGAAGCTGACATAGGCTTCGAGCAGGATTGCCCGGGCCACGGTGAGCGTGGCGGCGACGATGATCGGCCCCATGGCGTTCGGAAGGATCTCGCGGAACATGATATGGGCCCGGCCCAGACCCAGCATCCGCCCCGCGAGGACGAACTCGCGCTCCTTGAGCGACCGCACCTCGGCCTCGACGATGCGGGCAACCTCCATCCAGCTTGTCACGGCAATGATAACCGTGATCATGACCGGGCTGGGCTTCAAGGCGGCCGCGAGCGCCAGCAGCAGGAAGATCGACGGATAGGACAGGAAACCGTCCACCGTGCGCATCAGCACCGCGTTGATCCAACCGCCCTGGTACCCTGCAATCACGCCAACCACCGTGCCGACCACGATCGAGAGCAGCATGGCCGTGAACCCGACGAGCAGCGAGATCCGCCCCGCCATCAGCAGCCTGGCCGCGACGTCTCGGCCAAGAGGATCGGTGCCCAGATAATGGCCGCCGGACAGGGGCGGAGCGAAACGCGCCCGCAGGTCGATGGAGAGCGAGTCATAGGGCAGGAGAGAGGGGCCGACGATGCAGGCAAGCGTCAGCAAGGTGATCATCGACAGCCCCAGCAGCGCCAGCCGATGCTCCATGAACCGGCGCATGACGCGGCTTTGCCACCAGCGGCTTGGCGTGTGAACAGCGGAAAACGTAGTCATTTCGCGATCATCCCGTTCCTGTGGACCTGGATCAGGCCAGACGAATGCGCGGATCGACCAGCGCGACGACGATATCGGCGATGAGATTGCCGGCAATGGTGAGAATGGCCGAGAAGATCAGCAGACCCATCACGACCGGATAGTCGCTATAGCCAAGGCTATCGAGGAACAGCCGTCCCATTCCCGGCCAGGTGAAGACGGTTTCCGTCACCAGCGCCCCGGTCAGGAGCGAAGGAAGCTGCACTCCGGCCAGGGTGATCATGGGCAGCAGGGCGTTGCCGACGACATGTTTCAGGATGACCCGGCGCTCGCCGACGCCCTTGGCCCGGGCGGTCTTCACGAACTCCTGGCTGATGGCATCGAGCGTCGCTGCACGCATGAAACGGCTCCAGATCGCAATGTGGACGAGCGCGAGAACCGTCGAAGGCATGATGAGGTGGTGCAGGTAGTTCAGGACCGAGCCGTCGCCGATCGTATACATGTTGCCCGCAGGCAGCCATCCGAGCTTCAGTGAGAACACATAGATTCCGATCAGCCCGAACCAGAAGGTCGGGATCGAGAGGGCGATCATCGCACCGACGGTCGCCAGATAATCAAAAGTAGAGTAGCGATGCGTGGCGCCGCGTATGCCGATCCACGTGCCGACGGCGACGGCGATCACCGTCGAGGATCCCATCAGCAGCAAGGTCGCGAAGACATGCCGGCCGATCACGTCCAGCACCGGGCTGCCGTCGCGAAACGATGTCCCCCAGTCGCCTTGCACAAGCCGCCAGATCCAGTCGAGATACTGGACCCAGAGCGGGCGGTTCAGCCCAAGCTGCTCGGCCAGCCGGTTCATGTCCTCCTGGGTCATGCCGGGGTCGAGGGCATATTGCGCCATTGGCCCGCCGGGAATGAGGTTCAGCACGACAAAACCGACGATCGACACGATCACCAGCAGCATCACGCTCTGCATCAGGCGTTTGAGCAGAAAAGCGGGCATGGCCCCCTCCCTTCAAGACAGGCGCCTCACGGCATGTCCGCCGCCCGCAACGACCTCATCGCGGGCGGCGGAAAGTGCATTCAGGCTCGGAACCAGCCTGCCGCATGCCAGGATTCCGTGCGCGTGTTGCCATTGGGCACGTAGCCTTCGATGCCCTCCTTGTGTCCGTAGACCAGGGTGTTGGCGAACAGCGGCAGGAAGGGCAGGTCCCGGCGAATGAGTTCCTGCACCCGGAAATAGATCTTCCTGCGCGCTTCGGGATCGAAGGTGCGGCTGCCCTCCTCGAGCAGGGCGTCGACCTCGGCGTCGGAATACTGCGCGTTGTTCGATCCGCTGCCACCCTTGGCGACGATGGCCTTGGTATGGAACCGGTTGGTCACGTCGGGATCGGCACCGATCAGATAGGTGATGCCCACCATGGCGGTGTCGAATTGCGACTGAGACCAGAAGTCTCCCCACATCACCGCCGAAGGAAGGTTCTCGATCGTCATTTCCACGCCGATCTCGGCAAAGGTCTGCTGGATGAACTGCTGCGCCTGCTCCCGCAGATGGGCCCCCGAGGTGGTGGAATTCTTGAACGACAGCCGCACGCCGTCCTTGACGCGGATGCCGTCCGCCCCCGGAACCCAGCCGGCCTCGTCCAGAAGCTGACGCGCGCGGTCGAGATTGAACTCGTGCTTGGGAAGGTCCGGATTGTGATAGTAGGACTGCAGCGGCATGAAGGTCTCGGTCATGCCCGGAACACCGTAGTTCAGCCCATCGATGATCGCGTGGCGGTCGATCGCAAGATAGAGGGCCTCGCGAACGGCCCGGTCCTTGAACTGCGGACGCTCAAGATTGAGATAGATCGATTCCACCGACCCTTTGGGGACCAGCGTCACGACGCGGCCGGGAAGGTTGCGGGCCTCCTCGTAATTGTCCGGGGTGATGTAGGCTTGGCCGACCAGATCGATGTCGCCGCTGCGGAACTGGGTGTACAGCACGGTCATGTCCGGGATGTACTTGAAGATCAACTGCTCGATGTAGGGCCCCTCGCCGAAATAGTCGGGATTCGCGACAAGCTCCAGATGATCGCCGGCAATGCGCTTGCCCCATTTGAATGCGCCGGTGCCGATGGGCGCCTGGTTGAAGGCGGCCGTATTGGGATCCGCCTCCTTCTCCAGAATGTGCCTGGGCACGATGAAGGTCTCGGTCAGGAACGACAGATAGGGAGCGAATGCCCGTTCCATCCGCCACGTGATCTCGGTCGGCGACACCACGGCGATATCGCGGAGCAGCGCATGGCCGGTGGTGCGCCAGGCGCGGAAATCGGGCTTGGTGATGAGCTCGAGGGTGAATTTCACGTCTTCGGCGGTGAAGGCTTCGCCGTCATGCCAGCGGACGTCGTCACGCAGGCGGATACGCCAGCTCAATCCGTCTTCCGAGATCCCGCCATTGGCCTGGGTCGGCACCTCCGCCGCCAGATTGGGCACGATGACACCCTGCGGATCAATGCGGAACAAGGCATCGAACATCGAGAAGTGCACGCCGTCGTCCACCTCGATATGCGCCATCAGCGGATTGAACACCGTCGGCTCCTGCGAGATGCCGACGATGATCCGGCCGGTCGGGGCAGCCGGCGGGGTCTGGGCAAAGGCGGGCCTGCCCAGGAGATGGGGCGCAAAAAGCCCCGCCGCGCCACCTGCCGCAAACAGGCGAAGGGCGGCGCGCCGTGAATAGCCGGACTTGAGGAATTCGTTCTTGGTCATGTGGCACCCTCTCTTTTTGACGGTTGGTCCTTGCGATTAACTCTCGGCCGCTTCCGGTTTCTGCCCTTGCGGGCGCTCGCCCGGAATGGCGGCAACCAGTTCGCGCGTGTAGTCGGACTGCGGGTTGAGGAAGATCTGGGAGGGGGGCCCCTGCTCCACGATCTCCCCCTTCTGCATCACCGCGATCTCGTCGCAGATCTGGCTGGCGACGCGCAGGTCGTGGGTGATGAAGATCATCGAGACCCCGGTCTCGCGCTGGACCCGGTCCAGCAGTTGCAGGATCTGCGCCTGGATCGACACATCGAGCGCCGAGACAGCTTCATCCGCGATCAACAGCTTCGGTTTGAACATCAGCGCCCGCGCGATGCCGATGCGCTGCCGCTGGCCGCCCGAGAACTCGTGCGGGTAGCGATCGAACGCCCCGGCATCGAGCCCGACATGATCGAGAAGCGCCCGCGCCTCTTCCCGTGCCTTGGCATAGGCCATGCCATGCGCCAGCGGTCCGACCGTCAGGATGCGGCCGATCGTTGTGCGGGGATTGAGCGAGGCAAACGGATCCTGAAAGATCATCTGGATCTTCTGCCGCGAGCTGCGGAACGCGGGTTCCGACAGGGGTGCTATATCGACCCCGTCGAACAGGATGCGCCCGCCGTCGCAGTCCATCAGCTTGATCAGCAGCCGGCCCAGGGACGACTTGCCGGAGCCGCTCTCGCCGACGACACCCAGGGTGCGGCCCGCCGCGACCTCGAAGGAGACACCCTTCACAGCGGGCACAACGCGCAATGTTCGAAACAATGCGCTGCCGCTGCGATAGGTCTTGACCAGATTTTCCACCTTCAGGATCGGCCCGGCATCCTTGGCCGGTATCGGCTTGCGGTCCTCGCCGGTCAAATGCGGGACCGCGGCGATCAGCCGCTTGGTATAGGGGTGCTCCGGCGTCCTCAGAACCTTGCTGGCGCTGCCTTGTTCGACGACCCGTCCCTTCTCCATGACCACGACGCTGTCGGCGATCTCTGCGACGACACCGAAATCATGGGTGATGAACATCACGCTCATCCCCTTGCGATGCTGGATGTCGCGGATCAGTTTCAGGATCTGCGCCTGGGTGGTCACGTCGAGCGCCGTTGTCGGCTCGTCGGCAATCAGCATGGCGGGTTCGAGCGCCAGGGCCATGGCGATCATCACCCGCTGCCGCTGGCCGCCCGACAGCCGGAACGGATACTGGTGATACATCACTTCCGGATCGGGCAGGCCGACCTCGGTCAGCAGCTCGATGGCACGCTCGCGCCGGGAGGTCGGGGTGCCGACGCCATGGGCCAGCATCGCCTCGTCGATCTGCGCCCCGACGGTCATCAGCGGGTTCAGCGCCGATAACGGATCCTGAAAGATCATCGACACCACCCGGCCGCGCAGACTGCGCAAGGCCTCGGGCCCCATACCGACGATCTCTCGTCCGTCCAACTGGATCGACCCGGCGGTGATTCCGATCGCTTTCGGCAGAAGCCCCATGATGGTGTTGGCCGTTACCGACTTGCCGGAGCCGGATTCCCCGATGACGCACAGGATCTGACCGCGGGGCAGATCGAAGGAGATGTTCTCGACCGCATGCGCACGTTCCATGCCCTTCGGCAGGCTGATCGTCAGCCCGCGCACCGACAGCGCCACCTCGGGCGCGGATACGGCGTGGATATGTGCGCTCATCGGCTCGCCCCGGTTTCTGGCGCAGCGGTGCGGGGCGCGGCAGATCCGCCGGCAATGTCGAAGCTCAAACAGCAATGCGCGGCGAGTGGGCTGATGTCCGTCGCTGCCTTCTGTTCACGAACCGTGCACATGTCGTTGGATCCCCCTCCGGCGTGGACCAGGAAACCCAGCCCACGCCACCGCTTCAGTAAGTCTGACCTGTCGCGAGCAGGAGAATTGCCGAAACCCGATGATCCGACAGCACGATCAACTGTTGTTCCGAACAGGACAGGCATTTAATTCTGCGCCTGGCGCGACCGGCTGCTCAGTTTTTGTCCAGGGGCATTGCGTAAGAAGAACTGATTGCAGCGCAGCGCAGGGCCGGACAGCTCGTTCCTTTCCCAGGAACTGCGGCACTTCGGGTGCGACGCCGAGAGGGCAGAAAGCCCACGACACGACAGCGCCGGCTCATCTCCCGGCGCCTCGGCCCAGCGCGATCTGTCGCAGCATCCGGCAGACCTGGAACCCCGGCCACGACCTCATGCCGGACGGGCCTTCGCCAGAACGCCGCTTACGGCAACTGGCTGCCCCGTTGTGCTGGCGCGGCGAGTTCCAGCGTCCAGGATGGACGCGGTGCAGGGCGACCGATGAGATAGCCCTGCACGATGTCGCAGCCGAGATCCTCGAGAAACTGCAATTGAGCCAGTGTCTCGACGCCCTCCGCGACAGTGGTCATTCCGAGGCTGTGGGCAAGGCTGGCGATGGTGCGCACGATGGTCGCATCGTCCTCCGACAGGCCGATATTTCGCACGAAGGACTGATCGATCTTGAGCCGCGATACCGGAAACCGCTTGAGATGCGTGAGCGAGGCGTAGCCGGTCCCGAAATCATCGAGCGCCAGGCTGACACCGACGCGCCTGAGCTCGGCCAGGGTCTCGGCGATCCTCTCCACCGAGCGGTCGAGCAGGACGGTCTCCGTCACCTCGAATTCCAGTTGGTGCGGGCTTAGCCCGTGACGCGTCAGCGCCTCGGCGACATAGTCCGGAAAATGCGGATCCTTGAGCTGGGATGTCGCCAGGTTGACAGCGAGGTGACCCGGCTCCGGTCGCGTGCTGGCAACCGCGGCGAAAACGGCAAAGGCCCGCTCCATGATCGCCCGGCCAAGCACGCCGCCGAGGCCGAAATCCTCGGCAATGCCGATGAACTCCAGCGGGCTGACCGCCTGGCCGGCATGCCGCCAGCGCGCCAGCACTTCGAAGCCGACGATGCTGCGGCTGCCAAGGTCGAGCTGCGGCTGGAACGCCACCTCGATCTCATCCGCCGCAATGGCTCCGCGCAGCGCCTCGCCCAACTCGTGCCGCCGCTCCAGCCGTCGGCGCAATTGCGGATTGAACAAGGTCCAGCCGTTCCGTCCCTGTGCCTTGGATTGGTAAAGTGCGATATCCGCGTTCTTGACGATATCGGCCGGAGTGCGGCCATCGGCCGGAAACAGCGTTACGCCCATCGAGATGCCCGGCCGCATCATCCGCTCCCCGAGCCGGACCCGAGCGGTCAGCGCCTTGTGCAGCTTCTGCGCCATGCGCTCGGCGGCAAGCTCGTCCGCAAGCCCCGTCAGCAACACGGCGAATTCGTCGCCGCCAAGCCTCGCGACAACATCGCCGCGCCGCACATGACGCCGCAGCCGCTGCGCCACCGCCCGCAGCAGGGCATCGCCCGCATCATGGCCGAGCGTGTCGTTGACCGACTTGAAATGGTCGAGATCGATGATGATGAAGGCACCAACCCGATCGCGCGGCCGATTGCCCTGCAGGGCCGTGTCGAGCTCGCGCATCATCACCGAGCGATTGGCGAGCTGGGTCAGCCCGTCGGTTTCGGCCGTACGACGGATTGCCAGCTCCGCCTGCTTCAGGGCGGTGATGTCGGTGCGTACCCCGACGATGGCGCCGCTCGACGAGCGCCGCTCGCTCACCTGCAGCCAACGCCCGTCCGACAGCAGCTGGATGCTCGGCTCGCTGGGCGGATCGCGATGCAGGGCGATGCGGTTGCGGATCCACGCTTCCCGCTGCTCCTCTGTCGCCCCCGGATCCATATACTGGCCGGCCATGACGCCGTGGCGCAGGATGTCCTCGAACCGCGTCCCCTCCCGGATCAGCTTCGCCGACATCGCGTAGTAGTCGCGATAGGACCGATTGAACAGGATCAGCCGGTCATCCGCATCGAAGGCGGCAATGGCGTCGGGAATGGTCTCGATGACATCGTGCAGCAGCGCCCGCGCCTCGACCAGTTCGGTCACATCCGTCTGAACCCCGACAAAGCCCTCCGGCTCGGCTCCCTGCCCATTGATCGGGCGGATGTCGAGGTCGAGCCAGTAGCGACGCCCGGTTTTCGCCTGGTTGAGCACCTGCACGCGCACGGCACGCCCTTCTCGAACCGCCGCGCCCATCTCGCGCACGGTCGCAGGGTCGGTCTCGGGGCAGTGCAGAAGCTCTCCGGGCTTGCGCCCCAGAACCTCCGCCTCGGTATATCCAGTGAGCCGCTCGAAGGCCGGATTGACCCACAGAACCCGGCCGAACCGGTCACACACCACCACGGCGTTGTTGGTCGCCTTGATCACGATGTCCGAGCGCCGCAACTGCTCCGCCAGCCGCTCGCGCCGGGTGACGTCGCGCGTGACACCGCGATAACCGAGGAACCGGCCGTCGGGCAGAAATCTCGGCCGGCCGCTGACCTCGGCCCAGAGAGGCCGCCCGTCGCCACGAAAGGTGCGGAACACGAAACTGGCGATCGGTTCGCGGCGCGCGACCGTTTCGACATAGCTGCGCCAGAGAGCATCGGTGGCGGGATCCGCGTCGGCGACCTCCCAACGGGTGCGGCCGATCCAGTCCTGGAAGTCGAGGCCGAGCCTGCCGCCGTCCCCCATCACGCTGGTGAAGCGATGCTCCTCATCGGTCTCCCAGACCCAGTCCGAGGACACGGCAACGAATTCCGCCAGCCGTTCGTGCGCCTCGTTGAGCCGGCGCACCGCATCCGTGCGGGCGGTCTGGTCCACCGACACGCCGACACCGCCGACGATCACCCCGTCGACCAGAACCGGCTCGATGGAGGTCTCGGAGGCGATGCGGCCCAACGGGGTCTGCATCTCGCGGCTGTAATGGATGCGTTCGCCGGCGATCACCTTCAGGTGGAGTTCGGTCCAGGCCTTGCCTTCTTCGGGGCCGAGCCCGGCCTCGCTCGGCAGCAGGCCGATGGCGACCCCATGGGTCTCCCGATCGATCCGGTTCTGGAAGATGTAACGCCCGCTGCGATCGAAGATCCATGCCGGATGAGGAAGACAGTCGAGCACGGCGGTCAGACCGCGCGTGCTGTCAAGGATCCCGGCCTCTCTCAACGAGGCCGGATCGGAAGAGGAGCTGCTCCGATCCATCACCCGTTCCGTCCAGCGAGGGCAACCGAAACGGGCCTTCGCCTCAGATCAACCCTGCGGGCCGGCCTCGCGGAAAGCCCTCCCCGGCACAACCACGCTCTCGACCCCCACCGCCAAGGCCCGCCAGCCGTTCCGGCGCGGCAACCCATGCTGCGAATCGCTCCCGTTCGAAGGTTGCATGACGTCGCGGATTCTCAAAGCCTCAACTGACATCGCGACCGCGCAGATCCGAACCTGGTGCCGTCGAGCCCGCGATCAACCCCGATCGATCGCTGAGCGTCATCTCGCCGTTACACAGCCCCCGTATCAGTCGCCTTGCAAACGCCGATGCGCGTTGCAGCGTCACGCGGCCCACGACCCGAGGCTAGAAAATGCGAAACCCGTTCCAGCGGACAACAGCACCCGGCTCGCGCCCTACGTTGCACACCTGTGCAATGAGCAGAAAATGACGCCGCAGGGGTTTCTGACCATCACCGACCTCTCCGCGGGCTATGGCACCACGCGCGTGCTCGACCGCCTCGACCTGGCGATCGTCAAGGGCGAGTTCGTCGCGCTGCTCGGCTCGTCGGGATGTGGCAAGACCACATTGCTGCGCGCCATCGCCGGCTTCGTGAAGCCCTCCGCCGGCAGCATTTCCGTCAACGGTACGGACGTGACGCGCCAGCCGCCGGACAAGCGCGGCATGGCGCTGGTCTTCCAGTCCTATGCCTTGTGGCCGCATATGACCGTGGCGCAGAACATCGGCTATGGGCTCAAGCTGCGCGGTCGGTCGAAGGCCGAGATCGCCCGGCGGGTCGGCGAGCTGGAAGACCTTCTTGGTCTGGCGGGCCTGGGCCAGCGCAAGCCCGGAGCCCTGTCGGGCGGCCAGCGCCAGCGCGTTGCGCTCGGCCGGGCGCTGGCGATCGACCCGCAGATCCTGCTGCTCGACGAGCCGCTGTCCAATCTCGACGCCCGCATCCGCCTCAAGGTGCGCCACGACATCAGCGCGCTGCAGAAGCGTCTCGGCATCACCGCAGTGCATGTCACCCACGACCGCGAGGAGGCCATGGTGATGGCCGACCGCATCGTCATTCTCGACCGTGGCCGCATCGCCCAGCAGGGCACCCCGCAGGCGCTCTACAACCGCCCCGCCTCA
This sequence comes from Stappia sp. TSB10P1A, assembly GCF_900185725.1. GTDB lineage: Bacteria > Pseudomonadota > Alphaproteobacteria > Rhizobiales > Stappiaceae > Stappia. Next base: position 198,230 of record NZ_FYAU01000024.1, read on the forward strand.
CCCTTCGTCGCCGCCTTCATGGGCGCGGAAAACCGGATCGACCTGACCGGGCGGATCATCGCCGACCGGGTGGAGATCGCGGCCGGCCCGAACAATGCACCAGCCGATCTGCCACGGGATGGGCGCCCGCTCGCCGATGGCCCTCTGGAAGCGCGGTTCCGCGCCGAAGCCGCAGCCATCGTGGCGGGCGAGAGCGACGGCAACCCGGCCCGAGACGCGCTGGACCTGCCCGGCAGGATCGAGGCGGCAAGCTATCCCGGCGGCGCCTGGCGCCACTCCGTACGGGTCGGCGACGAAGTGCTGCTCGTCGACAGCCCGACCCCCTTCGCGCTCGGCGCAGCGGTGCGCATCCGCATCCCGGCCGAAGCGCTCTTCCTCTTCGTCCGGCAGAGCAATCCTGCCGACCCCGAAGGCTCCTTGAGCGACGGCACCACGGGCCGCGTCCTGGAAGCATCCGAGACTTGAACGTCCATGATGTCTAGAAAGCGGAGTAGCGACATGAGGAAACTTCTTTCGGCGACGCTGGTGCTGGGCCTTGCGTCCACGCCGGTGACGGCGGCCGAGCTCACCGTGATCACGGCCGGCGACCAGAACATGGTCGACTACATCAACGAGTATCTCGGGCCGCTCTTCGAGGAGCAGAACCCGGGCCACACCGTACGCGCCGTCGGCACCGGACCCGGCGACGCCGGCTCGCAGAAGATTCTGGAGCGCTTTGAAGCCCAGAAGCAGGCCGGCAGCACGGTCTGGGACACGGATGTTGCCGTCGTGCACGAGAAGTTCGCGGGCCCGATGGTCTCCGGCGGCTATCTCGAGGCCTATCGCGACACCATCTCCACCGGCAAGCTGGTGACGCGGACGAACGCCGATATGGCGCTCGGCGCGAGCGTCAAGGGCTATGTCATGCCGATGTTCAACAGCCAGACCGCGCTTGCCTACAACCCCGCGCTGCTGCCCAATCCGCCGAAGAGCTACGAGGAACTCGCGGCTTGGGTGAAGGAGAATCCCAAGCAGTTCGGCTATAACGGCATCAAGGGCGGCGCCTCGGGCGTCAGCTTCGTCATGGGCTGGATCTACGCCTTCGGCGACGGCGATGCCAGCAAGCTGATGAACGGCCCGTTCGAGGAGGCGGAGACCAAGAAGTGGGATGCCGCCTTCGACAGCCTGAAGGCGTTCACCCAGAACGCCACGCTGACCCCGGGCAATGCCGGAACTCTCGACCTGCTGTCGCGCGGCGAGATCGCCATCGGTCCGGTCTGGGTCGACATGTTCTACTCCTGGCAGGCCAACGGCCAGTTGCCGCCCGAGTTCAAGCTGCTCCTGCCGGCGCCCGGCATGCCCGGCCAGCCGATGCACTACGTGATCCCGGCCAAGGCCCCGAACAAGGAACTGGCGGAGAAGTTCGTCGAACTCGCCACCAGCCCCAAGGTCCAGGCCGAAGGCATCGTCAAGCGCTTCAACTGGTATCCGGGCATCGACGCCCAGCATGTGCAGGCCGAACTCGACGCCGAAACCTGGAACAAGCTGTTCACCGATGTGACGCCGGAAGACCTCGCCAGCTATGGCAAGCCCTTCCCGATCGCGCCCTACAACAACGCGATCCTGGAAGCCTACGAGGCCAAGGCCGCGAACTGATACCGACCTGACCGCAAAGGCCGTCCGGACCCTCCGGACGGCCGCCACCGGACCGACGCCGCCATGCCAAGACGCCTGCTCGGACTGCTTCTCGTCCTGCCCGCCCTGACGGTGATCCTGTTCCTGTTCGTGCTGCCGCTCACCCTCTCGGTGGTCGGCGCCTTCGAGACCGAAGCAGGCTACGGGCTGGGCAATTTCACGAAGTCCTTCGCGCTCTACAGTTCCGACATCCTCTTCACGGTGGTGATCGTCAGCCTGTCCACCTGTCTGATCGGGCTCTTCTCCATCGCCATTGGCGGCTACCTGACGCTCGGCGAGAATCCGCGCGCCGTCGCGATCCTGCGCTGGCTGTATCGCTGGCCGCTGTTCATTCCTTTCATCGTCGTCGGTCAGGTGCTGCGCACCTTCCTCGCCAAGAACGGGTTGATGAACAATATTCTCGTCGGTGCTGGCCTCATCACGCCGCTGCAGGCGGTGAGCTTCCTCGACTGGCGCGGCATCGTCATCGCCTTCGTCTGGAAGCAGACGCCCTTCGTGACCCTGCTGCTCGCCGGGGCCATGGCCTCGGTCGACCGCGGCACCATCGAGGCGGCTCGCAATCTCGGCGCATCGCGGCTCCGCATCCTGATCGAGATTCTCGTGCCGCAGGTCGCCACCACCTTGATGGTCGGACTGGTCCTGTCCTTCGTCACCATGATGTCCGTGCTCTCCGTGCCGCTGATGATCAACGCCCAGTCGCCGACCATGCTGACCGCCGACATTGCCTTCCGCATCAATGCCTATGGCGACTATGGCGTGGCCAATGCGCTCGGCCTGATCTCGCTCGCCGCGACGGCCTGCGTCGCCTGGTTCTATCTGCGCCAGAGCATGAGGGAGCGCGGATGACCGCCCCGTCGACCACACCCCGTGCGCCGCTCCGCCCCGCGGGTATCCGCCTCGATCTGTGGTGGGTGCCGCGCGCCGTCGTGCTCGGCCTGCTGGCCTTCATCATCTTCGGTCCGCTGACCAACCTCGTCCTGTGGACCGTCGCCGAACGCTGGTACTTCCCGCATGCGCTGCCGCTGGAATACGGCTTCAGCTACTGGCAACGGGTGTTCTCGCCGCGCGGCAACGCCATGGAGTCGCTCGCCAACAGCGTGCTGGTGGCAAGCCTCACCGTGGTGCTGGCCCTCGCGCTGGCAGTGCCTGCCGGTTATGCGCTGGCCCGTCTGCGCCTGCCCTTCCGGGCCCTGATCCTGCTCGCCTTCCTGATTCCGCAGGCCTTTCCCAACCTGCCGGTCTACGTCAACATCGCCCGGCTCTTCTACCAGATCGGCCTCAACGGTACGGTCGCCGGCGTTGTGCTGGTGCATGTCACCCATGGGCTGGTCTATGCGGTGTGGATCGCCACTGCCGCCTTCTCCGCCGTAGACCAGGAATTGGAACAGGCGGCCCGCTCGCTCGGCGCCGGCGCCTTCCGCGCGTTTCGGGACGTGACCCTGCCGCTCGCCGCCCCCGGGCTGCTGGCCAGCGCGATCTTCGTGTTCCTGGAATCGCTCGACGAGTTCACCGGCAGCTATTTCGTCGGCGCTCCCGACGTCAATCTGCTGCCCCTGCTGCTGTACACTGCCGGGGCCGGCGGCAACTATCAGGTGGCATCGATCACGGCGCTGTTGCTCCTGATCCCGTCCATTGCTTTCATGCTCGTCGTCGAGCGATTCCTCAGATCCGACGTGCTGTCGAAGGTTGGCCATTGAAACAGGATCAGGGTGACAAGACCCCCGCGCGGCGCTTTATCAGCGCGCAGCAGGTGGCAGAGAAGGCCGGCGTCTCCCGCTCGGCCGTCTCTCGCGCGTTCACGCCCGGCGCCAGCATCGCACCCGAGACCCGAGAAAAGGTCATGCAGGCGGCGGCCGAACTCGGCTACCAGGTCAACGATCTGGCCCGCGGCCTGCTCGCCAACCGCAGCCGCCTCGTCGGGCTGATCGTCACCCGGCCCGAAGTGGGCTTTCGTGCCCACCTCGTTTCCGCCCTCACCCGGGCGCTGATCCTGCGCGGCAGCGTGCCGTTGATCATCAACACCGGCAGTCTGGAGCAGGAATTGCAGGCAGCCCAGAACGCCCTCTTCGGCTATCGCGCGGCCGCGACCATCATCCTGTCGGGCTCGCCGCCCGCATCTTTCGTCGACCTTGCCCGGCGCAACGGCCAGCCGCTGATCATGATCGGCCGCTCCGAGCCGGACTGCGATCATGTCCGCATCGACAATTCCGGAGCCGCCTGCACGGCTGCCCGGCTCTTCGTCGAGCGCGGCTTCACCCGGCTGGCGCTGGCTGGCGTCACCTCCGCCACGCCAAGCCTGGTGGAACGCGAGAACGCCTTCACCAACGAGGCACGGAGCCTCGGCGCCAGCGTTATCCGCGCGCATGGCCAGGAGGCGGACTATGCCGGCGGTCAGGACGCAGCCGACGCGCTGTTTGCCGGAAATCGCCCGGACGGGCGGCCCGAAGCGGTCTTCTGCGTCAACGATCTCGTCGCCATCGGTCTGATGGACCGGGCACGCGGTCGCTTCGGTCTCGACATCCCACGCGACCTGGCGGTGATCGGCTTCGACGATATTCCCGAAGCCTCCTGGGACGCCTACCGGCTCAGCACCTTCCGGCAGGATCCCGAAAAGATGGCCGAGGGCGCCGTCGGCCATCTGGAACGCCGCCTGGCCGACCCGGAGGCGCCGCCCTCTACCCTGAGGTTGGACGCCATCTTCGTGGAACGCTCGACGACACCGACGCGTTGACCCGTCAGCCCGCCGTCCCGGCCGGCCGGGTCTGCCGCCGAAGGCGGAAAGATGCTACCTGCAGAGACCACGCCTCGGCGGAAGCATGTTTCACCATACGGAGGACGACATCATGAGCGCTGACACACGGCCGGCGGTGATCCGCCAGTTCCCCTGTCTCGACGACAATTTCGGCGTCCTTGTCCATGTGCCGGAAAGCACATCCGGGCCCGGCGGAACCATCGCCTTCGATGTCCCCGACGCGGATCCCTACAGGCAGGTGCTGAAGGAGACCGGCTGGACGCTGACGGACATCCTCATCACGCATCACCATTGGGACCACGTCCAGGGGCTGGAAAAGCTCAAGGCCGACACCGGCGCCCGCGTCACCGGCCCCGCCCTCTCGCGCGACAGGATCGCCGGGCTCGACGCTGTCGTCGAGGACGGTGACGAGGTCACCGCCGCGGGGATCCCGTTCAAGGCGATCGGCACACCCGGCCACACGCTCGACCAGATCTCGTGGTGGGCGCCGGAATTGTCCTTCGCCCATACCGGCGACACGCTGTTCTCGCTCGGCTGCGGCCGCATCTTCGAGGGCGACCCGACCATGATGTGGACCTCGCTTGAAAAGCTCATGCGCCTGCTGCCACCGGCAACGGACATCTATTGCGGCCACGAATACACGCTGTCCAATGCCCGTTTCGCGCGGACCGTCGACCCGGACAACGCCGCTCTGAAAGAACGCGTTGCCGAGGTCGAGCGCCTGCGGGAGCAGGGGTTGCCGACGCTGCCGACGACGATGGCGAGGGAGCGCGCCACCAACCCGTTCCTGCGCGCCGGCGACGCCGCGATCCGCTCGCGTCTCCATCTTGAGGATGCAAGCGACGCTGAGGTCTTCGCCGAGATCCGCCGCCGCAAGGACACATTCTGACCCCGCCGGAGAGCCTGCTCGATGTTCGCTGCCGACCTGACCGCCGCCGAGATCATTTCGATGCTCGACCTGGTGCCGCATCCCGAGGGCGGACACTACTGCGAAACCTTCCGCGACAGCAGGACGGATGCCGCCGGCCGGGCCCGCTCCACCGCCATCTACTACCTGCTGGAGGCAGGCGAACTGTCGGCCTGGCACCGGGTCGACGCGGTCGAGATCTGGCACTGGCATGCCGGCGGGCCGCTCGCCCTCACCATCTCGGAGAACGGCCACGACGTCCGCGCCATGCATCTGGGCCACGATCTCGCAGCAGGTCAGCGACCGCAGGGGATCGTGCCGGCCGGCGCCTGGCAGACGGCGGAAAGCCTCGGTCGCTGGACGCTGGTCGGCTGCACCGTCGCGCCGGGTTTCGAGTTTGCCGGCTTCGAGATGGCACCTCCCGGCTGGCGACCCGTTCCGCGCCGCTGAATTTCGGCGCGGAACCGCGGGACCGCCGGGTTTCCCGGCTTGCGCTCCGGCGCCCAAAGGCTACAGTGCGCGCGAATTTCACCGGTCGGCGTGCGTCGCCGGACCAACCCGGCGCGCGGATCGCCGCAACCCGCCTCACCTGCCCAGGACTGGACTACCGACCCCATGGCACAGAAAGACATCAAGAAGGTGGTGCTCGCCTATTCCGGCGGCCTCGATACCTCGATCATCCTGAAATGGCTGCAGACCGAATATGGCTGCGAGGTGGTGACCTTCACCGCCGATCTCGGCCAGGGCGAGGAACTGGAGCCGGCGCGCAAGAAAGCCGAGATGCTCGGCATCAAGGAAATCCACATCGACGATTTGCGCGAGGAGTTCATCCGCGACTTCGTCTTCCCGATGTTCCGTGCCAATGCGCTCTACGAGGGTGTCTACCTGCTCGGCACCTCCATCGCCCGTCCGCTGATCTCCAAGCGGCTGATCGAGATCGCCCACGAGACCGGCGCCGACGCGATCGCCCACGGCGCCACCGGCAAGGGCAACGACCAGGTCCGCTTCGAGCTGTCCGCCTATGCGCTCGACCCGGATATCAAGGTCATCGCCCCCTGGCGCGACTGGACCTTCAAGTCCCGGACCGATCTCATCGAATTCGCCGAACAGCACCAGATCCCGGTGCCGAAGGACAAGCGCGGCGAGGCGCCGTTCTCGGTCGACGCCAACATGCTGCACTCCTCGTCCGAGGGGAAGGTCCTTGAGGACCCGTGGGAGGAGCCGCCGGCATATGTCTACCAGCGCACCGTCGACCCGATGGAGGCGCCGGACGTCCCGACCGAGATCACCATCGGCTTCGAGAAGGGCGATGCCGTGTCGCTCAACGGTGAGACGCTGTCGCCGGCCACGCTGTTCGCCAAGCTGAACGAGTACGGCCGCGAGAACGGCATCGGCCGCATCGACCTCGTCGAGAACCGCTTCGTCGGCATGAAGTCGCGCGGTGTCTACGAGACGCCGGGCGGTACCATCCTTCTCACCGCCCACCGGGCGATCGAGTCGATCACCCTCGACCGCGGCGCCGGCCACCTGAAGGACGAGCTGATGCCGCGTTACGCGGAGCTCATCTACAACGGCTTCTGGTTCTCGCCCGAGCGCGAAATGCTGCAGGCCGCCATCGACAAGAGCCAGGAGAAGGTCGCCGGCGAGGTCCGCCTCAAACTCTACAAGGGCAACGTCATCGTCGTCGGCCGCCAGTCGCCCTACTCGCTCTATTCCGAGGAACTGGTGACCTTCGAGGACGATCGCGGCGCCTATGACCAGAAGGACGCAGCCGGCTTCATCCGTCTGAACGCCCTGCGCCTGCGCACCCTGGCCAAGCGCGACCGGCTGAAGTGAACTCGCACCCGGCGCGGGATGCGGCCTGGATCGCCCTTGTCGGCGACAGGCTCGCTCGCGCCGGGTTTTGCCTGCTCGGCCGCTTCGAACCCGTCTCCGACGACGCGGTGCCGGACATCCGGCCGGGCCGCGAGACGCGCGCGGTCCTTGTCGTCGGTAGTCTCTCCAACGCGCTCTTTAAGATCTTCGCAACGAGCCCTGAGGCGGCCGACGACCAGCCGGATCCGCTGGACCGCTTCACGCGCCGGATCCTGAGCGATTTGGCGGCGAGCGAGGGTCTTGGCATCGTCTTCCCCTTCGAGGGGCCTCCCTACCACCCGTTCCAGCGCTGGACGCTGAGGGCAGGCAGCTTCTCGCGCTCGCCGATGGGCGTTCTGGCGCATCGCGCGTTCGGCCCCTGGGCGGGTCTGCGCGGGGCCCTGCTGTCGGCAGAGCCACTGACCGCATCCTCGGATGCGGGAGCGGATGGCCCCTGCCCGACCTGTCTTGAAAAACCCTGTCTCTCCGCCTGCCCGGCCGGCGCCCTGTCACAGGCCGGCTACGACGTGCCGCGCTGTCTGGCCTATCTGCGGGCAGATCCTGCTGCACCCTGCCATGACGGCTGCCTGGCACGGCATGCCTGCCCCTTCGGCCGGCCTCATGCACAGTCGGCCGAGGCAGGCAGCTTTCACATGCGCAGCTTTGTCGGGTGAAATCCGGCAGGCAGCGGCTTCAGCGGTCTCTGGCGGCAACGAACCGGGCAAGAGCGGCAAGCGATGCCGCCCGCTCGCCAAAAGCGGCAAGCAGCGTTTCCGCTTCCGCCACCAGCCGGCCGAGCTCCGCGCGCGTCCACGCCGTCCCCTTCAGCGCGACCAGAGTGGCCTTGCCGGCCGCCGCGTCCTTGCCGGCCGCCTTGCCGAGCGCCGCCGCATCACCCTCGACATCGAGCAGGTCGTCGGCGAGTTGGAATGCCAGACCGATCACTTCTCCGAACCGGGTCAGCCGCTCGATATCCTCGACTGAGGCATCGGCGAGCCGGGCACCCGTACGGGCCGCATAGCGGATCAGCGCCCCCGTCTTCATCGACTGCAGCAGCCGAATCTCGGTCTCGCCGAGGCTGCTGTGCTCGGCCGCCAGATCCAGCATCTGCCCGCCTGCCATCCCGCCGATGCCGGCGGCGCGCGCCAGCTCGCGCGAGGCCGCGAGCCGCACGCCCGCCTCCGCATGCACGCGCGGATCCGCCACGAGATCGAAGGCCAGCGTCAGCAGCGCATCGCCGGCGAGAATCGCCGTCGCCTCGTCGAAGGCGCGATGCACGGTCGGCCGGCCGCGCCGCAGGTCGTCGTCGTCCATTGCCGGCAGGTCGTCATGGACCAGCGAATAGCAGTGGATGCATTCGAGGGCCGCGGCCGCGACCAGGACGCCATCGTCATCGCGGCCGAACAGCCGCGCGGCGGCAAGCATCAGACCCGGGCGCAGCCGCTTGCCGCCGCTGAGCGCCGCATAGCGCATGGCTTCAACGAGACGCGGCGGGCGCGCCAACTCTCCCTCTTCCGTCTGGCCGAGGAGCAGACGATCCAGCATGGCTTCGAACCGCCCGGCGTCGGCGGCAAGCTGATCTGCGGCATCGGCGGTCACGAAACGGCTCCTGATGGCCTTGAGGGACAGCGGCTGGCGACCGACCGCCAGCATCCTGCCTCAGTGTCGAAAATCCGGGCCGAGGTCAACAGCCTGCATGGCGCCATGCCGGTCCGCGCAGGCGTTTGTTGTCTGGAGCGCCGCCAGCCTGTATTCCGGCAGCGCGGTGTGGCACCGTGCGGATCGATAGGTCGGTTGAGACGGGCGGGGCGAGCAGCGGAACGGATGAGCGAGGAAGAGGTCAGCAGCCAGACGCGACAGCCGCGCCGGTGGCGCTTGCGCCGCATCCTGCTGCGCACGCTCATTGCGCTGCTGCTCCTGCCGCCGTTCCTGACGCTGCTCTACGCCGTCGTGCCCCCCGTCAGCACCTTGATGCTGAGCCGCTACGTGCAGGGCCTTTGGGTGGCCCGCGACTATGTCCCGCTCGATCAGATCTCTCCGCATCTTGTGCGATCGGTGGTCGCCTCCGAGGATGCCCGGTTCTGCCAGCATGGGGGCATCGACTGGGAGGCGCTGCAGAGCCAGATCACGACCTTCAACGAAGGAGGCTCGGCGCGCGGCGCCTCGACCATCACCATGCAGGTCGCCAAGAACCTGTTCCTCTGGAACGACCGCAGCTATGTCCGCAAGATGATGGAACTGCCGCTCGCTCTCATGATCGATGCCATGCTGAGCAAGCGGAGGATCCTGGAGATTTATCTCAACATCGCCGAATGGGGAGAAGGCGTATTCGGTGCCGAGGCGGCAGCCCAGGCGTGGTTCGGCAAACCCGCGGCGGATCTCAGTCGCACCGAGGCGGCCCGGCTCGCCACCGCACTGCCCAATCCGCTGGCGCGAAATCCGGCCCGCCCGCGCCCCGGCCACGACCGTCTGGCGCGCATCAATCAGCGCCGCGCAACGGCGATCGACCCGCACCTGGAATGCCTACTCGGCTTCGGTCGCTGAGCGCTGCGCAAAGAATCGCCGCAGGGCGAAAATTCTCGAGATTCGGGCTGGCAAAGCGGCAAAAGGTCCGGTATAAGCCCGCCATTCCTGCACACCGTGTAGACCCACGCCCCGGGCTGACCCGGTCCGGGTTTCGCGGGATATTGCACGACGGAGAGTACGACAATGGCCGTTCCGAAGAGAAAAACCACGCGCATGAAGCGCGGCGCGCGTCGCTCCGCGGACGCCCTGAAGCAGCCGACCTATGTCGAGGACAAGGATTCGGGCGAACTTCGCCGCCCGCATCACGTCGACCTGAAGACGGGCATGTACCGGGGCCGCCAGATCCTGGCGGTGAAGGAAGACGTGTGATCGGAGCTTCCGGCAGGCGCGGCGTCCGTCGTCGCGTCGTATCGGTAAGACCTTCACCCCGGCCAACCGGCCGGGGTTTGCGCGTTTTAGAAAAGGATCGAAGCCCGTGCTTCGATCCTTTTTTGCGTTGTGCCTGCCGTCTCAGGTTTGCGAGGCCGTCTCCACCGGCTGATCCGCCGGGTCCCGCATCCGTAACATGGAAACCCTGTGCAGGGTTGTTCCAGGACCGTGGCGAGGCAACCTTGCAGGAGAAACGCAACTCCGGTTACCAAGGCGGCTATACGCGCAGGGGCGGTGCGCAAAGGCACGATCAGCGCAGTTTGCCGGGGCCGCATGAACGACAACAGCGGGACGTCTAAGGTCCGGAAACGACGGGTCATCTACATACCGGGCTACGACCTGCGCCGGCCCGAGACAGTCTTCAGCCAGCTCACGGAAGAATTGGCCCATTTCCTGAGACTCCGGTCGGTGTCGGGGTCGTTCTCCGGTTTGAGGCCAGGCGCCGGATCCGGGGGATCTTCTGTCGACTGGACCGGTGAAATCGCCTGGCCGGAAGGCGTGGTGACGACGCGATTCTCCCTGCTGGGTTGGCGGGATCTGAGCAAACGCGACTTTCGACGCCCCCTCTGGGCGGTCATTGCGGGGGCTGTGCGCACATTCGTCCTATTCGCGATGGCCGGCGGCTACAGCGAGCGCCTGCGTGCCAACTGGATGAACGGCCTTTTCTTTCTCTACCCGATGCTTGCGATTCTCGTGTTTCTGGTCGCCTCGATCGTGCCGGCGCTGCTTTTTCCCTTCATTCTCCCCGGAACCGGTCCTGTCCATGCGGCCTTGAGCGTTGCGGCAGGCCTGGCCTGGATGATCTCGCTTTACCAGGTGACCCGTCTCTTGGAACGCTGGACCTATGTCTGGTACCTGATCCATGACTGGTATTCCATCGGACGTCTGGCGCGCAATGAAGACCCGCGGATGACGGCGCGCATCGCCGAGTTCGCCGAACGGATCATCGGGATGGCCACCGAATGCGAGTCGGACGAGGAGTTTGTCCTTGTCGCCCACAGTTCCGGAACCTTTGTTCTGCTCTACACGCTGCGGGAGGTGCTGAAGCGCGTGCCGGATTTCGGCGCGGCGCAGGGCCGGTTCACCGTTCTGACGATGGGGTCGGCATTCGCCTATGCCGGCGGCTTCGGCGCGCAGAGAGGCTTCGGCGCCGCTGTCGCGAGCCTTGCCCAGGCACGGCATCTCGACTGGACCGATGTCTATGCCCCCCACGATATCCTTTGCTGCGGAAAGACCACGCCGGTAGCGACCTATGCGCCTTGGCTGGCGCGACATGTCCAGGAGCCGAGACGTTTCAGCGTGAGGGTGCCGGACCGGATGACCGCCGAGCTCTATCGCCATCTTCGGTTCCGCTTCTTCAAGCTGCATTTCTGCTATTTCCTCGCCTCCGAGCGAGCGGACCTCTTTGACTTCTACCGGCTTACGCTCGGACCGTTGCCCGTGGCCCGGCAACTCGAACGCTGGGAAAAATCGCTTCCCTGAGAACGTGGGCCCCGTGCCGGCGGGCTTTCAAGGCGGAACGCCGACTTTGTCTGTGACCGCTGGCACATGAAAAGGGCTTCCGGCATGCCGGAAGCCCCGAAGCCCGCACCGGTGCGGCCGTGGTTGTCATGCGCCGGCGTCAGCCGTTGGCGTAGTACTGGCCGCCGTTGATGGTCAGCACGGCACCGGTCATGAAGGCCGCCTCCTTGGAAGCGAGATAGGCGACCGCCGCGGCGATCTCCTCCGCCTGGCCGAGCCGGCCGACCGGAATGCCGGCGATGATTCCTTCCAGAACCTTTTCCGGCACCGCCGCCACCATGTCGGTGTCGATATAGCCGGGGCAGATGGCGTTGACGGTGATGCCCTTGCGGGCGTTTTCCGCAGCGAGCGCCTTGGTGAACCCGATCACGCCGGCCTTGGCGGCCGAGTAGTTGGTCTGGCCGAGCTGACCCTTCTGTCCGTTTATGGACGAGATGTTGATGATGCGGCCGTGGCCGCGCTCGCGCATGCCGTCGATGACCGGGCGGGTCATCGTGAACATGGAATCGAGATTGGTGCGGATCACCGCCGACCACTGCTCGAAATCCATCTTGTGGAACCAGCCGTCACGGGTAATGCCGGCATTGTTGACGAGGACTTCCACCGCCCCCAGGTCGGAGACCACCTGCCCGACGCCCTCGTTGCAGGCCTCGGCATCGGCCACATCCCATTTGTAGACATGGATGCCGGTCTCCGCCTTGAAGGCTTCCGCCTTTTCGGTGTTGCCGGCATAGGTCGCCGCCACCGTGTAGCCGGCCGCCTTAAGTCCCTTGGAGATGGCGGCGCCGATGCCCCGCGTCCCGCCCGTCACGATTGCCACATTGCTCATTCACGTCCTCCCGTTCAGCTTGCGCTGCCGTGCCTGCCGCCGCTGACTGGCCCGGTCTGCCGGTTGCGGGCAGAAGGCCATCCGGCTTTCACCCGCATTCCAGCCGATGGCGGCCGCCCGTGCCTTGACCGGCATCAAGCGCCCGCCATCGAGCTTCGATCAACGCTCCACGCAGAGCGCCACGCCCATGCCGCCGCCGATGCACAGCGTCGCCAGACCCTTCTTCGCGTCCCGGCGCGCCATCTCGTGCAGCAGCGTCACCAGCACACGGGCACCCGAAGCACCGATCGGATGACCGATGGCGATCGCCCCGCCATTGACGTTGACGATGTCCGGGTTCCAGCCCATGTCCTTGTTCACCGCGCAGGCCTGGGCGGCAAAGGCCTCGTTGGCCTCGACGAAGTCGAGATCCTCGACCTTCCAGCCGGCCTTGGCCAGCGCCTTGCGGGAAGCCGGGATCGGGCCGGAGCCCATGATCGTCGGATCGACGCCGGCGGTCGCCCAGGAGGCCACGCGGGCGAGCGGGGTCAGGCCGCGGCGCGCCGCCTCGGCAGCGCTCATCACCACGAGAGCGGCGGCGCCATCGTTGATGCCGGAGGCGTTGCCCGCGGTCACCGACCCATCCTTCGTGAAGGCCGGACGCAGCTTGGTCATGCTGTCGAGGCTGGCACCGTGGCGGATATACTCGTCCTCCTCGACGATCCGGTCGCCCTTGCGCTCCTTGATCGTCACCGGCGTGATCTCGTCCTTGAACCGGCCGGCCTTCTGGGCCGCTTCCGCCTTGTTCTGCGAGGCGACGGCAAACTCGTCCTGCTGTTCGCGGGAGATCTGCCACTTCTGCGCGACGTTTTCGGCCGTCTGGCCCATGTGGTAGCCGTTGAAGGCATCCCACAGGCCGTCCTTGATCATCGTATCGATCATCTTGTAGTCGCCCATCTTGTAGCCGGCGCGCATATGGGCGCAGTGCGGCGACAGCGACATGTTCTCCTGGCCTCCGGCGACGATGATGGAGGCATCGCCGGCCGCGATCTGCTGCATGGCGATGGCGACGGTGCGCAGGCCCGAGCCGCAGACCTGGTTGAGCACCCAGGCCGTCGCGCTGTCGGGAATGCCGGCAAGGATGGCTGCCTGGCGCGCCGGGTTCTGGCCCTGGCCCGCGGTCAGAACCTGGCCGAACACGACCTCATCGACATCGGCGGCCGCAACGGAGGCGCGCTCAAGCGCCGAGCGGATCGCCACCGCTCCGAGCTCATGGGCCGGCGTGTTGGCAAAGGCGCCGTTAAAGGAGCCGACGGCGGTGCGTGCGGCGCTGACGATGACGACGTCGGTGGATGCACTCATTTCATGATCTCCCGAAAACCGGACCTCCCATGGCGCGGGCATTCCCCTGGTTGTTGTCCGGCTGCCTGCGCGTTTCCCGCAAACTAGAGACGCCCGCCCGCCAAGTGTCAACCGGAACACCCCTTAGCTGTTGGCGATTTCCGCCTTCGTCGCGTCATCCTTTCGGCGCAACCGGCGCCGATCCGCATGATATGACAAAACGGTGGTGCGCCCGCCCACGATTGGCTTATCGTGCGTCAGGACGAAGTCGCGGACGTGCAGGGTGATCCGACGACCGTGGACCAGGGAGGAATGCCGCAACGGCTTGCGGGCCGGGGCGCGAAGCCGGGATCCGAAAACCGACATGGCTACAAAGACCACCGATCCGACAATCATCAAGAAATACGCCAACCGACGTCTCTACAACACAGGCACCAGCACCTATGTGACGCTCGAAGACCTCGCCCTGATGGTGAAGGACGAGGAGGATTTTGTCGTCTACGACGCCAAGACGGGCGATGACATCACCCGTTCCGTTCTGACCCAGATCATCTTCGAACAGGAGAACAAGGGCCAGAATCTGCTGCCCATCACGTTCCTGCGACAACTGATCCGCTTCTACGGCGACAGCATGCAGAACGTGGTGCCGTCCTATCTCGACTTCTCCATGTCCTCGCTCACCAGGGAGCAGGACCGGTTGCGCGAGCAGATGGCGAATGCCTTCGGCTCCACCGCTTTCGACGCAATCGAGGACCAGGTGAAGCGCAATGCCGAGATCTTCGACCGGGCCATGCGGATGTTCCTGCCCTTCGGTCCGGGCAAGGAGGCGGAAGGACAGGCGACCCGGCCAGCCGAGGCCCCCCGGAGCCCGGCCAGCGCCGACGATCTCGACGCGCTGAAGAAGCAGCTCTCCGACATGCAGAAGAAGATCGATTCCCTCGCCGGGGGCAGCCGCGAGTAGATCGCGGCCGCCCGACCACACCTGGCAGACATGTGGCCGGACGATCCGTCCGGCCTGCTTCAGCCGCAGTCTGCGGAGAAGGCGGTCGCCTCAATCCCGGCGACCGCACAGATCTCGTCGTTGTCCGATGTATCGCCGCTGATGCCGACCGCACCAAGGATCGCCCCGCCCTTGCCATCGCGAATCAGCACGCCGCCCGGCACAGGCACGATGGCGCCGCCCGCCACCCCATTCAATGCCTGCACGAAATGCGGTCGCGTCCGGGCGTTCTCGTCGAGCCAGCGCGAGCCGGCCCCTACAGCGATCGCCCCGTAGGCCTTGCCGCTGGCCACTTGCGGCCGCAGGATCGAGGCGCCGTCCTGCCGCTTGAGCGCAACCAGATGGCCGCCTGCATCCAGAACGGCAACGGTCAGCGGCTTCAAGCCGAGTTCGGCTCCCTTGGCAAGGGCTGTATCGATGATCTTTTCCGCACTGGAAAGGGTCAGTTTGCTCATTTCCTATGGCCTCCGTGCCGGCATCCGATAGTCTTCACCGATCCATGGCTAACAGGGCAACTGCCTGCCACCAACGGATAAGAACGACAAGCACTCATTCCCTGAAGGTGAAAATACCCTCCTCCCCCGGTGGCTCGGCGGGCGCGACAGCCCCCGCTCCGGATCCAGCAAAACACAGCAGAACAAGGATCGTCATGCGCGATTTCCATGCCCCGGGACGCTCGAGCGTCCATGCCACCACCGCGATGGCGGCGACCTCGCATCCGCTGGCGAGCGCGGCCGCACTGGAAGTCCTGCAGGCCGGAGGCAATGCGGTCGATGCTGCAGTGGCCGCCTCAGCCGTGCTGGCCGTCGTCGAGCCGCAGATGACCGGCATCGGCGGTGACTGTTTCGCCATCGTCGCCCGGCCCGATGGCTCGATCCACGGCATCAACGGGTCCGGCCCGGCACCGAAGGCGGCAACGCCGGCACGGCTTGCCGAACTCGGCGTAACGAATATCGACGCGCAGGGCCCTCATTCGGTCACCGCTCCCGGTGCCGTTCGTGCCTGGCACGATCTCCTGGCCGCCCACGGTCGCCGCGGCTTCGCCGAACTGCTCAAGCGCGCTATTTCCTACGCCAGGGACGGCTATCCGGTCGCACCCCGTGTCGCCCATGACTGGGCGCTGGCGGTGCCCAAGCTTGCTGCCGATCCGGGCGCGCGCGACAGCTATCTCTTCGGTGGAGCGGCCCCGAAAGCGGGCGATGTCGTCCGCCATCCCGCGCTCGCACGCACGCTGCAGAAGATCGCCGCCGAGGGGCCGTCCGGCTTCTATGAGGGCGAGGTCGCCCGCGACATCGTCGATACGCTGGCTGCGCGCGGCGGGCTGATGAGCCTCGACGATCTCGCCGGCATGACCACTCTGCCGATGCCGCCGGTGATCCGGTCCTATCGCGGCATCGATGTTGCAGAGCTTCCGCCCAACGGCCAGGGCTTCATCGCCCTCGTCATGCTCGGGCTGCTGGAGCGCTTCGATCTCGCCTCGCTCGATCCGCTCGGCACCACTCGCTTCCATCTTGAGCTCGAGGCCGGCCGCCTCGCCTATTCGGTGCGCGACCTGTTCCTCGCCGATCCGGACCACATGCGGCACGGGCCGGATGCCTTCCTGTCATCCGACTATCTCGACAAGCTGGCGGCCCGGATCTCCCCGACAACCCGCATTTCGGAGATCCCCCCTGCCCTGCTCGGCCCCTCGTCGGACACGATCTACCTCACGGTGGTCGACCGCGAAGGCATGGCCGTCTCCTTCATCAACTCCGTCTACAAGAGCTTCGGCTCCGGCATCTGCGCCCCGAAGAGCGGCGTCATGCTGCAGAACCGCGGCGCCTGTTTCCGGCTGGAGCCGGGGCACCCGAACTGCATCGATGGCGGCAAGCGCCCGCTGCACACGATCATTCCCGCAATGGCACTGAAGGATGGCCGGCCGTATCTCTCCTTCGGAGTAATGGGGGGCGGCTACCAGCCTTGTGGCCATGCCCATGTGCTGAGCAACATCGTCGACTTCGGCATGGATCCGCAGGAGGCGATCGATGCCCCGCGCATGTTCTTCGACGAGACGACCCATGTGCTGCAGGCCGAGCGCCATGTGCCGCATGAGACCCTCGTCGGCCTGCGCGACCTCGGTCACCAGGTGGAGATCGTCGCGGAGCCCATCGGCGGCGGCCAGGCGATCCTGATCGACCGCGCGCGCGGCGTGCTTGTCGGTGGTTCCGATCCCCGCAAGGACGGCTGCGCCATCGGCTACTGAGACACCGGGGCTACTGAGCTGCCGAGGCGCAGCCCGTCAGCGGCTGACGGCCAGAATCCGGCCGGGCGAAGACACGCGCGGCTGGCGCTCCGCCAACCGGTAGGCCTCGACCGCCTGTTCGGGAGCGGCCCTCCGCCTTGCCCGCATCTGCGGCACATGCTCCCGCATGGCGATCAGTTGGGCAAGGAAAGCCGCACTGGGGCGATAGAGGCGGGAAAAGCGGTCGCCACGCGGCTCGCTGACCGGCGCGACCGGCACGACCGAGCGCGCCGCAGAGGCGAACGTAGCCCCGCCGACGGACGTCGACGCCGCCGTCTCGGCGGCACGCCGGCCCACGCCTGGTGCTGTTGCTGGACGTCCGCCCTGCTCGATCCGCATTTCCGCCTCCCCGGCGTGCCAATTTGAGACATTGGCGTTGTTACCGAGGAATTTAGCGCAAATGCCATGCCAGGCGATAATGTTTTGTTAACTTTTGACGTAGCGGCTTCTGTCGGCGAAGCCTTGTCCCCGCTTTTCAGCGCTCCGGAGCATGAGAGCGGCGGCGAAACTCCGGCGACCGCTCAGCGGAACTGGTCGCCGCTGGGAACTCCGAAATCGCGGCGAGCGCCGGTTATGGTGATGGAAAACCCCGCCAGCACATCGACCAGCGCAACGCAGGTCAGAATGAAAAACACCGACGTTGCAGCTTCGCGGACGGTCAGGAACTCGACCAGATAGGCGACCAGAACCAGGGTCGAGAGGATGTGGTCGACAAGCGCCACCGCACCGGTACGGGTGGCCTTGAGCAATTCGATGAACAGCATCGCCAGCGCGCACAGGATCGTCAGATCCGCAACCAGCAGCGAAAAGCTCGCACCGGAAACCAGATCGAGCGTCAGAACCGAGGAGAGCCAAGGGCCGCCGCCATCGCCGAGCAGGCCGAAGGCGAGCAGGTTGTAGACAATCAGCGGCACCACGGTAAGCGGGATGGAAGCCAGGAGCGGCATGGCGGGTCCTCGTTGCAGCCAAAACCGGTGTCTTGCGAATCGCAAGGCCGCGGCACGGCTCAGGATGATCGGCCTTCCGGCCCGCAGCAACCGCAGCCAGACGAAAAAAGCCCGGGGCACGGAGCCCCGGGCTTCAAGGTGCAACCGCCGGTCACGCCGGTTGCTTCGGGAGAAGAACCGGCTGGGCTCAGACGCGCTGGCTGCCCTGACCGAATTCCGGATAGGCCTCGACACCGACCTCGATCTTGTCGAGACCGAGCGCCTCTTCCTCGGCCGAGGCGCGGATGCCGATGGTGCCCTTGAGAGCCAGCCAGATGATCAGGCTGGCGCCGAAGGTGAACACGCCATAGGCGACAATTCCGATGAGCTGGACCGAGTAGGAGGCATCGCCGTTGGACAGCGGTACGATCAGCGTGCCCCAGATGCCGGCAACGAGGTGCACCGGGATGGCGCCGACCACGTCATCGATCTTCAGCTTGTCGAGCAGCGGCACGGTGAAGACGACGATCACGCCGCCGACGCCGCCGATGAACACGGCCTGCCAAACGGACGGAGCCAGCGGCTCGGCGGTGATCGACACCAGACCGGCGAGCGCGCCGTTCAGGGCCATGGTGACGTCGACCTTCTTGTACAGGACCTGGGTCAGGATCACCGCCACAACCACGCCGGCAGCCGCCGCCATGTTGGTGTTGGCGAAGATCCGGGAGATGTCGGTGACATCGGCGATCGTGCCCATGGCAAGCTGCGAGGCGCCGTTGAAGCCGAACCAGCCGAGCCACAGGATGAAGGTGCCAAGCGTTGCCAGCGGCATGGACGAGCCCGGCATCGGGTGCACCCCGTTGGCGGTGTACTTGCCAGTGCGGGCGCCGAGCACCAGGGCGCCGGCGAGCGCGGCCCAGCCACCGACCGAGTGGACGAGCGTCGAGCCGGCGAAGTCCGAGAAGCCCATGCCGTCGAGCCAGCCGGCACCCCACTGCCACGAGCCGGCGATCGGATAGATGAAGCCGGTCAGCAGCACGGTGAAGGCCAGGAAGGGCCACAGCTTGATGCGCTCGGCCAGCGTGCCGGAAACGATCGAGGCGGTGGTGGCGCAGAACACCATCTGGAAGAACCAGTCGGAGGCGACGGAATAGCCCGTCCCGAGATCGTTACCGCCGACCGGATCGAAGGCATACGGACCGAAGGAGCCGATATAGCCGCCATCGACGCCCGTATACATGAGGTTGTAGCCGGTGATCCAGAACATCAGGCCGGCAATCGAATAGAGGGTGATGTTCTTCAGGCACTGCATGGAGACGTTCTTGGCGCGCACCATGCCGGCCTCGAGCATGGCGAAGCCGGCCGCCATCCACATGACCAGGAAGCCGCCGAGAAGGAACAGCAGCGTGTTGAAGATATACGCGGTCTCGCTGGCGAGCGCGTATTGCGGCGCCTCGGCTGCGGCCTCGACTGCCTCGGTGGCAACGGTCGCGTCCTGGGCGAGAACGGCGCCGGTCGCCGCAAGAAGCGCAAGCGAAGCCAGCCCGGCGGTCTTGAAGGTTGTTTTCATTGAAATTCCCCTGCTCGGATGGGTCAAAGCGCGGTGGCGTCGGTTTCGCCGGTGCGGATGCGCTGAACCTGGTCGAGCGCGTAGACGAAGATCTTGCCGTCGCCGATCTGGCCGGTCTTGGCGGCGCTGGCGATTGCCTCGACGACCTTGTCGGCAAGCTCGGAGGTCACCGCGACCTCGATCTTCAGCTTGGGCAGGAAGCTCACGGCATATTCCGTACCGCGATAGATCTCCGTGTGCCCCTTCTGCCGTCCGTAGCCCTTGACCTCGGTCACCGTCAGTCCCTGAACGCCGATGCTCGTGAGGGCGTCGCGCACCTCGTCGAGCTTGAACGGCTTGATGATGGCCATCACGATTTTCATGCTTGCTTCCGTTCCTTTCCCTGCTTCGCTTCCCCGGCCCATTGCGGCAGGCGCGTCTCGGCTTGATCTGGCGGATCGCGGCCGCCACCACAGCCTGGTAGCCGGGCGATCCGTTTGACGCCGGTTCTCAATTATCAAGGAGCGTGCCAGTTCGTGCTGCGGCGCAAAATATGGCCGGACAGACGGGCAGATCGTGAAGAAAAACAAATGTAAAACAATAAGATATGAAAAGTCTGCAGGTCACCTTTCCGGCTTCGGGGCCGCCCTCTCGAAGCACCTTCGTCTGCACAAAAAATAGCCACATCCGACAGGTGGATGCGGCTAAATTATGTGCACAAATTTTGTGCGCTCCACTCAGGCGCTGAAGCCACCATCGGCAAGATAGGCCGCCTCAGCCGGCGTCGTCTCCCTTCCCAGCGCGGCATTGCGGTGGGGGAAACGGCCGAACCGGCGGATCACGTCGAGATGGATCAGGGCATAGAGATATCCCTGTTCATCGCCATGGCGGCGGAACAGATCCACGCTTCGCTCCTGATCCGCCATGTCCTCGGAATGTTCGAAGGGCAGATAGAAGAAGGGGCGCGCCTCCTTCGGAAACGCCCGGTCGAACCCGGCGGCAAGAGCCCCTCCGGCAATACGGCGCGCGCGCTCGTCGGAAGCGAAGGCAAGCGCATTGCCGCGGAACAGATTGCGCGGGAACTGGTCGAGCAGCAGCAGCAGGGCGAGCGCCCCATGCGGAGTGTCCGCCCAGGCATCCAGGGCCCCGTCCCGCGCCGGCTCGACAAGATCCCCAAACCGCGCCTGGATCTGCGCATCGAAGGCCTCGTTGCGGACGAACCACCTCTGCGGTCCGGCCGTCCACCAGAAATCCAGTATGTCGAACGCATCGGGCTTGCCACTGCTGGTCACGGACATATTCTCCTGTCTTGTCTTCAGGGTCGGGAGTGCCCAGCCGGAACGGCTGGCGGAGGTCGATCCGAGGGGCCGGACTGCCTCTCATATCGGTGGAGAGCGCGCAGTGGACAAGGTCGATCTGGAGCTGGATCTGAAGGGCCTGAAATGCCCTCTCCCGGTTCTCAAGACTCGCAAGGCCATGACTCGCCTCGAGACGGGAGCCCTGATCCGCGTGCTTTCGACCGACCCGATGTCGGTGATCGACATCCCGCATTTCTGCCAGGAGGCGGGACACAGGCTGGTGTCGCGACAGACCGGGGAGAACGACGTCCACATCTTCCTCCTCGAACGAGGCTGACCTCGGCGCGCCATCAGTTGTCCGCCAGCATATCCATTTTCTGGGCCAGCCGGATGTCCAGTTCGCTCAGCCCTCCGGCATCGTGGGTCGTCAGAACAACCTCGACGGTCCGATAGACATTGAACCATTCGGGATGGTGGTTCATTTTCTCGGCAACGAGCGCCACCCGCGTCATGAAACCGAAGGCCGCGTTGAAGTCCTTGAACGTGAATGTCCGGGTGATCGCGTCGCGTCCCTCCACCTCCCGCCAGCCGGGCAGGGAAGCAAGCGCGTCGGAGCGGGCGGCGGGCGACAGCTTTTCGGTCATGGCGACCTCCTCCTGGAAACGGACGCCGACGGCGGCGACCCAACCCGGAAAGCGGACCACGACAGGCGCGGCCTGACAAGGGCTGCAACCCCATCGCGATGTCGGGCCTCGGCGTGGCCGGGCGCGACCAGACCAACCAACCAGCGAGGGCTTCGTGACCGCAATCCTGTTCGTCTGTCTTGGCAATATCTGCCGCTCGCCGCTGGCAGAGGGCATCCTGCGGCAGCGGATCGAAGCCGCCGGTCTCGGCGGCTCCGTCACCGTCGACAGCGCCGGCACCGCCTCTTGGCATGTCGGCAAGGCACCCGATCCGCGCTCGGTGGCGGTCGCCGCCCGCAACGGCATCGATCTGTCGTGCCTGCGCGCCCGCCAGGTGAGTGACGCGGACTACACGCGATTCAACCTCATCCTGGCGATGGATTCCGACAATCTCGCCGATCTTCAGGCCCGCGCACCGACCGGCTGCCGTGCCGAAATCCGGCGCTTTCTCCCTCACGATGTGCCCGATCCCTATTATGGCGGTCCGAACGGCTTCGACGCGGTCTTCCGCATGCTCGACCAGGGATGCCACGACCTCATTGCCCGGGAGACGGCGAAACTCTGACGCAGGCCATTCAAACGGGCTGCGATCGTACCTACGTGTCCTTCAGGTCTGGATGCCTGCTCCAGGCCGGCGGAACCGGTCACGAGCGGGCTCGGCACGTAAGAAGGGAGACCTCACATGAGCGGGCTGCGCATCGAGCACGATAGCTGGATTCTGGTCGGAGACGGCGAGAAAGCGCTGTTCTTCCGCAATCAGGGAGATGCCGACTACCCGAATTTCGAGGTCCTGCAGGTGTTGCAACAGGACAATCCGCCGACGTCGCAACAAGGCACAGACGCCCCCGGTCGGCGCAACGATGGCCCCGGTCCGCACCGCAGCGCCATGGAGCCGACCGACTGGCACATGATCGAAAAGCATCGCTTTGCCAAGCTCATCGCCGAAACGCTCTACCGCGAAGCCCACAAGGGCCGTTTTTCGAAACTCGTCGTCGTCGCTCCGCCGATGACGCTGGGCGACCTGCGCAAGGCCTTTCACAAGGAGGTGGCGAGCCGTATCGTCGCCGAGGTCGACAAGACGCTGACCGGGCATCCGCCGAGCCAGATCGAACGCATCCTCGCGACGAAGGACTGAAAGCCGATCCGTTCTCGCAGGTCCGTCGGGTTATCCGGCGCGGCGCGTCAGCCGACGGGCTCGCGCCGCCAGCCCTCCGCGAACACGACCCGTTCCATGCCGGTGAACCGGGCCATGCGGGCGAATTCGGCCTCCAGTCGCGCCAACCGGCCTTCGCCGAGCCGCACGCCGCGCTCCGGCCAGAAGGCGGTGACGAGCAGCTCACCCTCGGCCCGCCGGCAGATCATGTCGGCCCGGCCGATCATCCGGTCCTTTTCCATGATCGGATAGACATAGTAGCCGTAGCTGCGTTTCTCCGCTGGCACGAAGACCTCGATGCGATAGGAGAAACCGAACAGGCGCTCCGCCCGCTTGCGGTCGCGCAGCACCGGATCGAACGGGCTCAACGTCCGCACCCGCGCCGGCGCCTCAGGCGCCTCGCTCAACAAGGTCTCGATATCCGGTCGCGCAACGCTGGCGCGCTTCGGCTGACCCGGCCCGAAGTCGATCTCCACCGGCAGGATGGTCACGCCCACCTGCTCCGAGCACCAGGCTTTCGCCTCCTCCGGCGAAACAAGATCGTAGAAGGCCGCGATCTCGCCCGATGTCGCAACGCCCAGCCGCTGCAACGCCTCGCGGCAGGTCCAGTCGACAAAGGCCTCGTGGCTGACGTCCTGCTCGAAGTGCTCGCGCGGGATCACCCGCTCGGAGAGATCGTAAACCTTGGCGAAATTGTCCCGCGCGGTCACGGCGATCTCGCCGGTTCGCCACAGATACTCCAGCGCCGTCTTGCCCGGCTGCCAGTTCCACCAGCCCGGTTCCTTGCGGGCACGTTCGCCGTCGAAATCGCGGCCGCGCGACGGGCCATTGGCCCGCACATGCTCGCGCACCCGGTCGATCTCGCCGTGGAAGTCGTGCCCGTGCCAGTTCGTCCAGCGCGCCTTGAGCCGGTCCCTCTGGCGGGCGAAGCGATGGCGCCAGTAGGGATAGGCGCTGGAGGGGATCACCGCCGCGTCATGGGTCCAGTTCTCGAACACCGCCCGGTCGCGCTCCAGCAGACCCGTCAGTTGCGTCTCGCGATAGGTCTGGTTGCGCGAGAACAGGATCTGATGATGGGCCCGCGTCACCGTGTTGATGCTGTCGACCTGGACGAAGCCGAGGCGGTCGATGATGTCGCACAGCTCCGCCTGCCCGAAGCGCCGCGACGGCACATCGGACAGACCCTGCAGGTGCAGGAACACGCGGCGCAGGTCGGCGGCGGCGATCCTCAGCACCATCGACCCGTCAGCCCTCCGCCTCGAAGACCACCAGCAGGTCCTTCGCATCCACCTGCTGACCGGGGCTCGCCAGCACCTCCGCCACCGTACCGGCGCGGTCGGCGTGCAGCGCCGTTTCCATCTTCATGGCTTCGATGGAAACAAGCACATCGCCCGGCGACACGCTCTGACCCGGCTTCACCGCGACGGTGGAGATGACGCCCGGCATCGGCGCGCCGACATGCGCCGCATTGCCGGCCTCGACCTTGCGCCGCACCGCCGCGCCGGCGGCCCCATGCGCCCGATCCGGCACCTTGATGATGCGGGGCTGGCCGTTGAGTTCGAAGAACACCTTGCGCTCGCCGGTCTCGTCGGTCTCGCCGACCGCCTGGGTTCGCACGACCAGCGTCTTGCCGGGCTCCAGGTCGATCATCATCTCCTCGCCCGCCGGCAACCCGTAGAAATAGACCGGCGTCGGCAGCACATCGACCGGACCGTAGCGATCGCGCGCCACGGCAAAGTCGGTGAAGACCTTCGGATACATGAGATAGGAGGCAAGGTCCGTGTCGGAGACGTCGCCCGTCTTTTCTTCCAGTTCCTTGCGCCGGGCGGCGAGATCGTCGGCCGCCAGCAGCGAGCCGGGACGCACGGTGATCGGCGCCTCGCCCTTCAGCACCTTTGTCTGAATGTCCGTCGGCCACCCGCCGGGAGACTGGCCGAGATCGCCGCGCATCATCTGCACGACGCTTTCGGGAAAGGCGACCTCCTTGGTCGGCGACAGCACGTCGGCGACCGTCAGTCCCTGCGCCACCATCATCAGCGCCATGTCGCCGACCACCTTGGACGAGGGGGTCACCTTGACAATGTCGCCAAACATCATGTTGACGTCGTGATAGGCCTGCGCCACCTCGTGCCAGCGGGTCTCGAGGCCGAGCGAGCGGGCCTGTTCCTTCAGGTTGGTGAACTGGCCGCCAGGCATCTCGTGCAGATAGACCTCGGAGGCCGGCGCCTTGAGATCGCTCTCGAAAGCGCGGTACTGGGCCCGCACCGCCTCCCAGTAGAAGGAGATCTCGCGAATCGCCTTCGCGTCGAGCCCGGTGTCGCGCGGCCCGTCGCGCAGGGCCGCGACCAGCGAGCCCAGCGCCGGCTGCGAGGTCAGCCCGGAAAAGGCGTCCATCGCGGCATCGACCGCGTCAACGCCCGCCTCGACCGCGGCCAGCACGGTGGCGGCGGAAATGCCGGAGGTGTCGTGGGTGTGAAAGTGGATCGGCAGGCCGACTTCCTGCTTCAGCGCAGCGAACAGTCGCCGCGCCGCCTCCGGCTTCATCAGCCCGGCCATGTCCTTGACGCCCAGGATATGGCAGCCGGCACGCTCCAACTCCTTCGCCAGCTTGACGTAGTAGGCAAGGTCGTATTTCGGCCGCGCCGCATCCAGCAGGTCGCCGGTGTAGCAGATCGTACCCTCGCACAGCTTCTCCGCCTCGATCACCGCATCGAGCGAGACACGCATGTTCTCGACCCAGTTGAGGCAGTCGAAGACGCGGAACAGGTCGATGCCGGTTTCCGCCGCGCGGGCAACGAAGTCGCGAACCACATTGTCGGGATAATTGGCGTAGCCGACGCCGTTGGCCCCGCGCAGCAGCATCTGCAGCAGAATGTTGGGAACGCGCTGACGTACCGCCCGCAGCCGCTCCCAGGGATCTTCCGTCAGGAAGCGCATGGCGACGTCGAATGTGGCGCCGCCCCAGCATTCCAGCGAGAACAACTGCGGCAGGCCGCGGGCATAGGCATCGGCCACCGCGACGATGTCGAAGCTGCGCATCCGCGTCGCCAGCAGCGACTGGTGGGCATCGCGCATGGTCGTGTCGGTGATCAGTGCCCGCCGCTCCGCCTTCATCCAGTCGGCAAAGCCCTCCGGCCCCAGGTCGTCGAGAAGCTGCCGCGTCCCCATGCGGATCTCGCCGTTATAGAGCGGGGCGACCGGCGCGGGCGCATCGCCGGACGGGCGCGGCCGGTTTCGGGTCTCCGGATGGCCGTTGACGGTGACGTCAGCGATATAGGTCAGCAGCTTGGTCGCCCGGTCGCGCCGGGTGACCTGGCGGAACAGCGCCGGCGTCTCGTCGATGAAGCGGGTCGTGTAGGCGTTGGCCCGGAAATCCGGGTGGCCGATGACATTCTCCAGGAACACCAGGTTGGTGGCAACGCCGCGGATGCGGAACTCGCGCAAGGCCCGGTCCATGCGCTGCGCCGCTTCTTCCGCCGTCGGCGCCCAGGCCGTCACCTTCTCCAGCAGCGGGTCATAGTAGCGGGTGATCACCGCGCCTGAATAGGCCGTGCCGCCATCGAGCCGGATGCCGAATCCGGTGGCGCCGCGATAGGCGGTGATCCGGCCATAATCGGGAATGAAGTTCTGCTCGGGATCCTCGGTGGTGATGCGGCATTGCAGGGCATGGCCGTTCAGCCGGATCGCCTCCTGGGCCGGCACGCCGGAGGCCGGCTCGCCGATCATCGCACCGGCTGCGATGCGGATCTGCGCCTTGACGATGTCGATGCCGGTGACCTCCTCCGTCACCGTATGCTCGACCTGGACGCGCGGGTTGACCTCGATGAAGTAGAAGCGACCGCTGTCCGCATCCATCAGGAACTCGACGGTTCCCGCGCCACGATAGTCCGCGGCGCGGCCGATCCTGAGGCCGTACTCGCATAGTTCCGCGCGCTGGTCGGCGCCGAGATAGGGAGCAGGCGCTCGCTCGACGACCTTCTGGTGGCGGCGCTGGATCGAGCAGTCGCGCTCGAACAGATGCACCAGGTTGCCATGCCCATCGCCGAGAATCTGCACTTCCACGTGCCGCGCCCGCTCGACCAGCTTCTCCAGATAGATCTCGTCCTTGCCAAAGGCTGCCTTGGCCTCGCGCTTGGCCGCCGCCACATCGCGCAACAGCGCTTCCTCGTCGCGGATGACGCGCATGCCGCGCCCGCCCCCGCCCCAGGACGCCTTGAGCATCACCGGATAGCCGATCTCCGCGGCGAGCCTGCGGATCTCGTCCATGTCGTCGGGCAGCGGATCGGTCGCCGGCATCACCGGAACACCTGCTTCCACGGCCAAATTGCGAGCCGCCACCTTGTTGCCGAGCCGGCGCATGGTCTCCGGCGAAGGACCGATGAAGACGATGCCCGCCGCCGCGCAGGCTTCCGCGAATTCGGGGCTTTCCGACAGGAACCCGTAGCCGGGATGGATCGCGTCGACGCCCGCCGCCTTCGCCACTCTCAGGATCTCGGGGATCGACAGATAGGCCTCGATCGGTCCGAGCGGCTCCGCCAGATGCGCGCCTCGGCCGATCTGATAGGCTTCGTCGGCCTTGAACCGGTGCAGCGCCAGCTTGTCCTGCTCCGCATAGACAGCCACGGTGCGCATGCCGAGTTCGGTGGCCGCGCGGAAGATGCGGATTGCGATCTCCGAACGGTTGGCGACGAGAATCTTCCGAATTGCCAAGTCAGCCCCTCCTCCTGACAAGCACCCCGCAAGGGGGCGCCGGTGCCTTAGCGTCACCGCGTTCTAGCTGTTGCACCGCAACAAGGGAAGATGGCAGGCACGAGAGGACCGATAGGCCCCGCAAATGTCTGCCGGCAAATCGTCCCGGAATGAAACGATCGGGTAAACCCGTTTCGCGAGACCCACCGAACGCCCGCGACCCCATCCTCATCATCCGCTATGCCCACTCGGGCGGGGCACAACATATCGAATGAACATATCAGGAACAACTATCTGTCAGCGATTCGGACAGGCTTCGTTCGCGGTTTCGACAAACGTGAATTTTGCAGTTCGAATTTTATCGAGCTGGTTAACGGGATGGAAATCTGTTTCGCAGCGCCGAGAAATTCGACCGGATCCGAATCGGTCGACTCAAATCCTTGAGCAGATTCACGATTTCGCCCCGTGATCCTCTGCCTCCACAACATGTCGTAGAGAACGAAACCTGAATCCGTGCGAGTCATCGATTCGGTCCGGCTTTGTTCCGGACTCGTTCTGTTCACCCTGACGCAGGTCGGTTTTCGCGCTGCCGGAACGGACCGAAGCGGGGCGTCCCGCCCGGCGGTCGTCGCCCCTCCCCGCTTGTGGAAAACAGCAGGCGACAGCCCGCGACCGTCTGTGCTACCTGTCGAGCCAACGGGTTTGCGGTTGCCTGACGCTTCCGCCGACAAACCTATCCGGACCCCGGCGCCATCCCGTCGCGCGGTTCTATTTCGCAACGGATCGTGGCGGGCTCCGCCGTGGCACGGATCGCACAGCACAGCTCCAGCCAATGCTTCATTCCGGACAATCGAGGCCGTCTTCGGCCGGGGGCACCACAGGCCCCACATGGACAACGCTGCCGCCGGTCGCCCGCGCGCGTACCGTGACCGCCGTCCTCGGCCCCACCAACACCGGCAAGACCCATCTCGCCATCGAACGGATGATCGCCCGCGAAAGCGGAATCATCGGCCTGCCGCTGCGCCTGCTGGCGCGGGAGGTCTATGGCCGCATCGCTCAGAGGGTCGGCGAGGACAAGGTGGCTCTGGTCACCGGCGAGGAGAAGATCATCCCCGCCGGGACCCGCTACTGGGTATCGACCGTGGAAGCAATGCCGCTCGATCTTGTCGCCGACTTCGTCGCCATCGACGAGGTGCAGCTCGCAGGGGATCTCGAGCGGGGCCACGTCTTCACCGACCGCATCCTCAACATGCGCGGCACGCTGGAGACTTTGCTGCTCGGGTCGGCCACGGCGCGCCCGCTGCTGGAGCGTTTGCTGCCCGGCCTGAACGTCATCACCCGGCCGCGCATGTCAGTGCTGGCCTATTCGGGCCAGAAGAAGATCACCCGCCTGCCGCCACGCTCCGCCGCGGTCGCGTTCTCCTCCTCCGAGGTCTACGCGATCGCCGAGCTGATTCGTCGCCAGCACGGCGGCGCGGCCGTGGTGCTCGGCTCGCTCAGCCCGCGCACCCGCAACGCTCAGGTGGAGCTGTTCCAGAACGGCGACGTGCAGCACTTGATCGCCACCGACGCGATCGGCATGGGCCTCAATCTCGACGTCGATCACATCGCCTTTGCCGGCATCCGCAAGTTCGACGGCTACCAGTACCGGATGCTGACGCCCGCCGAGATGGGCCAGATCGGCGGGCGCGCCGGTCGCCACACCCGCGACGGCACCTTCGGCGTCACCGGCCGGGTCGATCCCTTCGACGAGGAACTGGTCGCAGCCCTCGAGAGCCACCGTTTCGACGCCCTCAAGGTCTTTCAGTGGCGCAACCGCGCGCTCGACTACGACAGTGTCGAGAGCCTGCGCCGCACGCTCGACGAGCCGCCGCGGGAACAGGGTCTGACCCGCGCGCCGCCGTCGGCCGACGAGACCGCCTTCGATCATGCCCTGCGCGACGAGGCGATCCGCCGTGTCGCCTCGTCGCCGGAGCGGGTGCGCCTGCTCTGGGACGTGTGCCAGGTGCCGGATTACCGCAAGATCGCGCCGGCCAACCACGCCGACCTGATCGCCGGGCTCTATGCCCATCTGACCCGCGACGGGGTGGTTCCCGACGACTGGTTCGCCCGCCAGGTCGCCTTCGCCGATCGCGTCGACGGCGACATCGACACACTGGCAAACCGCATTGCCCACATCCGCACCTGGACCTTTGTCGCCAACCGTGGTGACTGGCTTGCGGATCCCGCCCATTGGCAAGGCGTGACGCGCGGCGTAGAAGACCGTCTGTCCGACGCCTTGCACGAGAGGCTTACCCAGCGCTTCGTCGATCGGCGGACGAGCGTATTGATGCGACGGCTGAGAGAGAACGCCATGCTT
Source organism: Stappia sp. TSB10P1A (assembly GCF_900185725.1). Taxonomy (GTDB): domain Bacteria; phylum Pseudomonadota; class Alphaproteobacteria; order Rhizobiales; family Stappiaceae; genus Stappia. The sequence goes on from NZ_FYAU01000024.1 coordinate 227,980, forward strand.
GAAGCGGAAATTACATCGGCAGGGGATGTGCTTGTCGAGGGACAGCACGTCGGACAACTGCAGGGCTTCCGCTTTGCGCCAGACCCCTCCGCCGATGGGCCGGACGTCAAGGCGCTGCGCGCTGCGGCCCAGAAGGCGCTGGCCAGCGAACTCACCCAGCGCGCCGACCGCCTGTCGCGCGGCGCCAACGAGGATTTCGCGCTCGCCTCCGATGGCATCCTGCGCTGGCAGGGCGAGATCGTCGCCCGGGTCATCTCCGGCGAAACGGTGCTCACCCCGGGCCTGATCGTCCTGTGCGAGGAGACCCTGGAGGCGGCCGACCGCGACAAGGTCGAGGCACGCCTCGTCCTGTGGCTGCGTGCGCATATCGACACGGTGCTCAAGCCCTTGCGCGATCTCGAGATCGGTGAGGGCCTGGAGGGTCTCGGCCGCGGCATCGCCTTCCGCCTCGTCGAAGCGCTCGGCATTCTCGACCGCTCGGAGATCGCCGAAGACGTCCGCCAGCTCGACCAGTCCATGCGCGCGGGCCTGCGCCGCCTCGGTGTGCGCTTCGGCGCCTATCATATTTTCGTGCCAGCCCTGCTGAAGCCGGCCCCGAGCCGGCTGATTGCCCAGCTTTGGGCGTTGAAACATGGCGAGCCCGACATGCCGGGTCTTGCCGAACTGCCTCAGCTCTCGGCCTCGGGCCGCACGTCGATTGCCGTCGACCCACAGATCTCGAAGGCTCTGTACAAGGTCGTCGGCTTCCGCGTCTGCGGACCCCGCGCCGTGCGCATCGACATTCTCGAGCGCCTCGCCGACCTGATCCGTCCGCTTCTGGCCTGGAAGCCGCTCAATGCGGAGGTGTCGCCACCGGACGGTGCCGTTGCCGAAGGCGGCGGCTTCACCGTGACCGTGGCGATGACGTCGCTGCTCGGCTGCGCTGGCGAGGACTTTGCCGCCGTCCTGAAATCTCTCGGCTATCGCTCCGAGAGCCGAGAAATCGCCCGGCCAGCGACGCAGAAGCCGGAAGCCGCGTCGCCTCCCGCCGCCGAGGCGGTCGCAACCGACGCTCCGACGGAAACTCAGTCGGAAGAGCGGGCGGAGAACCAGCCGACGCCGGCGCCCGCCGAAGCAGACGAGTCGGCACGCCTGCCGGAAGACGCCCCGGTCGCCGCACCGGCAGAGCCGAGCGCAACCGAAACCGCGACGGCAACGACCGAACCGGCACAGGACGCCTCTGCCGCCACAGACGCGGCCGATGGCGCAAAGGAAACGGTCACCATCGAGGTCTGGCGCCCCGGCCGCCGCGACCGTCGGCCGCAGGGCGGTCAGCGCGCCGGCGGCCAGCGGGAAGGCCAGCGCGAGGGCCAACGCGGAGGCCGCCGCCACGAACAGGACGGCCAGCAGAGCGCGGACGGACAGGATCACAAGCAGCGGACCAAGGGGCGCGGCTTCGGCAAGGGCGGCAACCGCCAGCAAGGGCGGCCCGACGGGCCCCGCCCAGACCAGGCCCGCTCAGACCAGGCCCGATCTGACCAGGCAAGGGCCGGCGGCAAGGGCCGGCCCGAGGGCGCGCGCGCGGAAGGCCAACGTCCGCGTGGCGGCCGACCGGAACGCCCTGCGCGCGAGATCGATCCCGACTCGCCCTTCGCGAAACTGGCCGCGCTCAAGGCCGATCTGGAGAAGAAGCCGCGCTCCTGACCCGTCGCGACACGGGCAGCGGGCCGGGATGATGCAGGGTTGCCGCACAGGTGAGCGAGACCACCTCCACCGGACCAGCCGCGCCGCCCGCGGACATGACGCCGCAGCGGCTCGACAAGTGGCTGTGGTTCGCCCGCATCGTCAAGTCGCGCAGCCTCGCCCAGAAGCTGGTGACCGGCGGCCACGTCAGGGTCAATCGTGACAAGGCCTCGGCCCCGGCAAAGGCGATCCGCCACGGCGATGTCCTGACGATCGCGGTCGCGAACCGGGTGCTGGTGCTGAAGGTGCTGGCACCTGGCGCTCGCAGGGGGCCGGCGCCGGAAGCCCGCCTTCTTTACGAGGATCTGGCGCCGGCTCCCGGCGCCCCATCGCTTTCCGAGGAGGATGCGCAGGACGCTGGCGAGGGCGAGAACGCTGCCGCCGCCGGCAAACCGAGCGTTTTCGGCCAGGACGGCCCGGCACCCGGACGGCGCGACCGGGGCAGCGGCCGGCCGACCAAGCGCCAGCGACGCCAGATCGATCGTCTCACCGACACGAATTGAACGACGGGGCTGAACTGCGGTGATCTTGCGCCGGCAAGGCTGCGACATATCGCCCGCTCGCGCGAGGCCGGCGAAGCGGAGAAAAATCTTTCCCGCCAGCTATCATCGGCAACATATTCCGAACTTGAAGCCCATCGCCAAACCCGGTACGCAGGCAGCAAGACCCGCCCGCATACTGGCCGGCACGCTCTGGTCTCCCGGCCTGGCCGGACCCGGAACCCCGTATCGGACTGCACCTTCGAACCGCAACTGCGGAACGGAGATCGGGCCTCGATCGAAGAGCCGCGACATGGCGACGGCATGACTGGCGCCGCGAGAGGATTGCGATGACCTATATCGTCACGGACAATTGCATCAAGTGCAAGTACACCGATTGTGTTGAAGTCTGTCCGGTCGACTGCTTCTACGAAGGCGAGAACATGCTCGTCATCCACCCCGACGAATGCATCGACTGCGGCGTCTGCGAGCCGGAATGCCCGGCGGATGCGATCAAGCCGGATACCGAGCCGGGCCTGGAGAAGTGGCTGGAGCTCAACACCGAATATGCCGCCAAGTGGCCGAACCTGACGGTCAAGAAGGACCCGCTTCCCGAGGCCGAGGACTTCGACGGCAAGCCGAACAAGTTCGACGCCTATTTCTCCCCGGAACCGGGCTCTGGAGACTGAGCCCGACGCGATCGACCACAGCTACCGGCCGCGCCGTTGTTGGCGGCGCGGCAGTGATGCCCTGTAGCGAAATTCAAGGGGCGAAGCGTCACGTTTTGAAATCCACAAGTTTTGTGCTATAGTCTTTTCCTCAGTAACCGAACCAGTGGTCTCCCCCTCCACGCGGAGGTTTTTTTATGGTTGCGAACCCTTCGCCATATGCGGAGGGGGGCGGCATCCCTCCTAGATCTGATCGAGGCCAAAGTTCGGTCGGCTGATCATCGAATAACGAACTCCGACGGATTGTGGTGCGCCACAAGCCGGTGGTTGTGCGTTTTCTCCATGGACGGGCGCCGCCGTGCGCGACGCCCCCGGCTTCTGGCCGCAACTGCGCAGGAGTAGCATAGGCGTATGGCAACAACGATGAAGAAAACCGCGCAGAGACAAGGTTTCAAGACTGGCGAATTCATTGTCTATCCCGCCCATGGCGTTGGACAGATCACCGCCATCGAGGAACAGAACGTCGCGGGATATGCGCTTGAGCTTCTGGTGATCAACTTCGAACAGGATAAGATGACGCTGCGTGTTCCGGTCGCCAAGATCGCGACCGTCGGCATGCGCAAGCTGGCGGATGCCACAGCGGTAAAGAAGGCGCTGGAGACCGTGCGCGGCCGTCCGCGTGTCAAGCGCACCATGTGGAGCCGCCGCGCGCAGGAATACGAAGCGAAGATCAATTCCGGCGACCTGATTGCCATCGCCGAGGTGGTCCGCGATCTCTACCGGTCCGAGAGTCAGCCGGAGCAGTCCTACTCGGAGCGGCAGCTCTACGAGGCGGCTCTCGACCGCATGTCGCGTGAAATCGCCGCCGTCAACAAGTGCTCCGACACCGAGGCGATCCGCCAGATCGAACAGAATCTCGCCAAGTCGACCAGCCGAAAGGCGGCCGCCGCGACCGAAGACGAGGACGGGGAACAGACCGAAGCCGCATGAACGCGGCATCGGCCCGTCAGGACCTTCAACGCCCGGCGCCACCAGCGCCGGGCGTTTTTCTTTTCGCTCAACGATTTGAACGGAATGCCACAGTGCCGCCCGATCAATCAGGTAAACTTATTGCGATCTGGATGAACTCCTATTGGTCCTGATCGTATGGAGGAGTCATGCTCGACCTTGAGCAGTGCTGCCATCCGGCCGACACGGGACGCGACACGCGCGGTCCCTCGGACTGAACCGAAAACACCCTGGCAGCGTATCGAAAACGAATGCAGACGAAGGCACCGGTCGTGGCGGCAGCCGCCCACCCGGTGCCGGGCCTCCCGAGGGGGGGCCGGGACGCGGAGGGACACACCGTGAGCTATCTTTCGGGCAACCGGCGTCAGATTGTCAGGGCCGCGATGAACGCGCCCTATCTCAGCCGCGAGGAAGAACAGCAACTCGCAATCGCATGGCGCGAGAAGAGCGACCAGGCTGCGCTCGACCGCCTGAGCCTGGCGCATATGCGCCTTGTCATCGCAGTGGCGGCGAAATACCGCAACTTCGGACTGTCGATGAGCGACCTGATCCAGGAGGGCCATATCGGCCTGCTGGAGGCCGCCTCGCGCTTCGAGCCGGAGCGGGAGGTGCGCTTCTCCACCTATGCCACCTGGTGGATCCGCGCCTCGATCCAGGACTATATCCTGCGCAACTGGTCTATCGTCCGTGGCGGTACCTCGTCGACCCAGAAGGCGCTGTTCTTCAACCTGCGCCGTCTGCGGGCGAAACTGTCCAGCGGCACGACCCAGATCAGCGAGAACGAGCTGGTCGAGAAGATCGCCGAGACGATGGGCGTGAAGGTGCAGGACGTGGCGGCGATGAGCGCCCGCCTGTCCGGGCCGGACACCTCGCTGAACGCGCCCGTTCTGGAATCGGACGGTTCGGGCGCCGATCGGCAGGACTTCCTCGTCAGCGAGGATCCCCTGCCGGAGGAAACCGTCGGCGGCGTCATCGACACCGAGCGGCGCACGCGCTGGCTGGAAACCGCGCTCGGCGTGCTGAGCGAGCGGGAGCTGCGCATCGTCCGCGAGCGGCGTCTGAGCGAGGAAGGCGAGACGCTGGAGGCGCTCGGGCAGAAGCTCGGCATCTCCAAGGAGCGCGTACGCCAGATCGAGAGCCGCGCACTCGACAAGCTCCGCGACGCGCTGCTCAAGGTCCAGCCGGACAAGCTCGCCTATTGCAGTTGAAGTCCCCGCGTCCGACGCGACGCCCCAGCCGAGCGCACCCGCCGTCGCCCATCCTCTCGGGAAACATGGCGGCGGTTGCCCTTGTCCGTCGCGTGCAGTAGGAGGAACGACCGACAAGGCCGTTCTTCCGGCATCCGACAGGGACAAACATGACTGCACCCCGCGCGCTCATCACCGGCGTGACCGGCCAGGACGGCGCCTATCTCGCCCGTATCCTGCTCGAAAAGGGCTACGAGGTGCATGGGCTGAAGCGCCGCTCCTCCTCGTTCAATACCGGCCGGATCGACCCCCTGATCCAGGATCGCCATGAAGAAGGCGGCCGTTTCTTTCTCCATTACGGCGACCTGACCGACAGTTCCTCGCTGATCCGCCTCGTCTCCGAGATCCAGCCGGTCGAGATCTACAATCTCGCGGCCCAGAGTCATGTCATGGTGAGCTTCGAGACGCCGGAATACACGGCGAATGCCGACGCGACCGGCGTTTTGCGCCTGCTGGAGGCCTTGCGCATCCTCGGCATGGAAAAATCCTGCCGCTTCTACCAGGCTTCGACCTCGGAGCTTTACGGCAAGGTCCGAGAGACCCCCCAGAGCGAAACGACGCCCTTCTACCCGCGCTCGCCCTATGCGGTAGCGAAGCTCTATGGCTACTGGATCACGGTGAACTACCGCGAGGCCTATGGCATCCACGCGAGCAACGGCATCCTCTTCAACCATGAGAGCCCGCTGCGCGGCGAGACCTTCGTCACCCGCAAGATCACCCGCGCGGTCGCCGCCATCAAGCTCGGACTGCAGAAGCAGCTCTATCTCGGCAATCTCGATGCCCGCCGCGACTGGGGCCATGCCCGGGACTATGCCGAAGGCATGTGGCGCATCCTGCAGCAGCCCGAGCCCGACGACTACGTCCTGGCAACCGGCGAGACCCATACGGTCCGCGAATTCGTCGAGCGCGCCTTCGCCCGCGTCGGCCGCGAGATCGTCTGGTCGGGCGAGGGCGTGGAAGAGACGGGCCGCGACCGGGCGAGCGGCGAGACGCTGGTCGCCATCGATCCCGCCTATTTCCGCCCGACCGAGGTCGACCTTCTGCTCGGCGACCCGACCAAGGCGCGCGAACGGCTCGGCTGGACCCACACGACCGGCTTTGCCGAACTGGTCGACGAGATGGTGGATGCGGATCTTGAGCTGCTGCGCGTCGAGCGCCATGCGCGCCGCGCCTATGGCCGCGAGGACTGACGATGACCGCTGAGAGCAGCGCCGGCCCAGCGCGCCGGATCTTCGTCGCCGGCCATCGCGGCATGGTCGGCTCGGCGATCTGCCGCCGCCTTGCGCAGGAAAAGGCCGAGATCATCACCCGCACACGGGCGCAACTGGACCTGACCGACCAGCACGCCGTCGCGGAGTTCTTCGCCAGCGAACGACCGGATGCAGTGATCCTGGCGGCCGCGCGTGTCGGCGGCATTCTCGCCAATGACCGCCAACCGGTGGATTTCCTGCAGGACAACCTGCAGATCCAGACAAACGTGATCGCCGCAGCGGCCGATCACGGCGTCCGCCGTCTCGTATTCCTCGGCTCGTCCTGCATCTATCCGAAATTCGCGGAGCAGCCGATCCGCGAGAATGCGCTGATGACAGGGCCGCTGGAGCCGACCAACCAGTGGTACGCCATCGCCAAGATCGCCGGCGTCTATCTGTGCCAGGCCTATCGCCGCCAGCACGGGCTTTCCTATGTCTCGGCGATGCCGACCAATCTCTATGGTCCGAACGACAATTTCGACCTCGCCACCAGCCACGTCTTGCCGGCGCTGATCCGCAAGGTCGTCGAGGCGCGGGCGGCCGGCGCCGAAGCGGTGGAGATTTGGGGCAGCGGCACGCCGCTGCGCGAGTTCATGCATGTCGACGATCTCGCCGACGCGATCGTCTTCCTGCTCGATGCCTATGACGGCGACGAGCCAATCAATATCGGCTCGGGCCAGGAAATCTCAATTCGCGATCTCGCGACGCTGATCGCCCGCGAGGCCGGCTTCACCGGCGCCCTGCGCTTCGATGCAAGCAAGCCGGACGGCACGCCGCGCAAGCTGATGGAGTCCAGCCGGTTGCACGCGCTCGGCTGGCGCCCGCGCGTGGCGCTGGAGGACGGTATCCGGCAGACGATCCGCTGGTATTTGGACAACCGCGCCGTTCTCGGCGCCGATGGCAGAACGGGCAGCACCCAATGAAAATCGAGAAACTCCACCTCGGCTGCGGCGTGAAGCACATTCCCGGCTTCTACCATGTCGATGCGCTCGACTATCCGCATGTCGACCGCATCGGCCCGGTCGAGGATCTTGCCTTCATCGCCGACGGCACCGTCGGGCTGATCTATGCCTGCCACGTGCTGGAGCATTTCGGCCGCAAGGAGTATCGCGACGTCCTCGCCGAATGGTGCCGGGTGCTGGCGCCGGGCGGCGTGCTGCGGATCGCCGTCCCGGATTTCCGTGCCGCCGCCGAACTCTATCTCGACCCCTCGAACGGCATCGCCCTGCCGCAGGTGCTGGGCTTGCTGGTCGGCGGCCAGCGCGATCAGTACGATTATCACAAGATGGTCTTCGACGAGGAAACCCTGTCGGCCGCGCTGATCGAGGTCGGCTTTACCTCCGTGCGCCGCTGGGACTGGCGCACGACCGAGCATAGCGGCCTCGACGACTACTCCCAGGCCTATCTGCCGCATATGGAGAAAGACACCGGTCGCCTCGTCAGCCTCAACCTGGAAGGCGTGAAGTAGCCCTCAACCGCCGGGCACAAAGCCGGCGGCCAGGAAGGCCGGGGCGGCGACGAAACGCTCGCTCGCCGGATCGAGGATGCGCAACTCGCCCGATCCGATATCGAACCAGGCCCCGTGCAGGGACAGGCGCCCCTTTTCCTCGAGGATCCGTACGCAGGGAAAGCTGCGCAGGTTGACCAGCGACTGCCGGATGCCGGCATATTCCATGGCGAGTTGCGGATCCTCGTCGCGCTCCACCTTGAGGCAGCGGAACTCCGCCGCCGGCTCGAGCAGCGTCATCCACTTGCCGATGAAATCGCCCGGCGACAGCGGCGTGGCATCCTGGTTGAGGAACGCCTTGACGCCGCCGCACTGGCAGTGGCCGAGCACCACGATATGGCGCACCTTCAGCGCCTGCACGGCGAATTCAAGCGCCGCGCTGGTCGAGTGGTAATCGTTGTCCGGCTCATAGGGCGGCACCAGATTGGCGACGTTGCGCACCACGAAAAGCTCGCCCGGTCCGGCAGCGAAAATGCCTTCGGGCGCCACCCGGCTGTCGCAGCAGGAAATCACCATCACTTCCGGCTGCTGCCCGTAGATCGCAAGGCGCTCGTAATCGGTGCGATGCGGCTTGTGGGAGTGCTCCCGATAGGCGCGATAGCCCGCCAGCAGTCCCCGCGGAAAGGTGGAAGGGGTCTCCGGCGCGCCGTTGCCGGCACCGGTCTGCTCATCCGCCATGGTCTGTTCCTCTGCTTCGCGGCCTCCGAAAGCCGCCCCGGAGCGTTTGTCTAGTTAAGCCCTTGTGGCCGCGCCGGCAACCTGCTCGTGGCAGGCTAGCGCCCAAGGTCGGACTTGCACACCGGCCTGCCAGCCTGTCTTATTGCAGCGCAAAAGACGATCAGGGAGGCCGCGTCATGAGCAAGACCAGTCCGGGCAACTTTTTCGAGGATTTCCGCGTCGGCCAGGTCCTGCGCCACGCAACCCCGCGCACGCTGACACAAGGGGATATCTCGCTCTACAACGCCCTCTACGGCACGCGCTTTGCCGTGCAATCCTCGGACGATTTCGCCCAGCGCGTCCGCTATCCAGAGGCACCGGTCGACGACCTGCTGGTCTTCCACATCGTCTTCGGCAAGACCGTGCCGGACATCTCGCTCAACGCGGTCGCCAATCTCGGCTATGCCGGTGGCCGGTTCCTTGCGCCCGTCTTCGCCGGCGACACCCTGTCCGCCGTCTCCGAGGTGATCGGCCTCAAGGAGAACTCGAACGGGCGCACCGGCGTCGTCTATGTCCGCTCCACCGGCTACAATCAGGACGGCACCGAGGTGCTCGATTATGTTCGCTGGGTCATGGTGAACAAGCGCGATCCCGCCAGTCTCGCGCCCGAGACCATCGTGCCGAGCCTGCCGGACGCCATCGCGCCGGAAGCCCTCGGCGATGCCTGCCCGCTGATCGACGTCGAGGCCTGGGACGACGACCTGGCGGGCTCACCGCATCGCTTCGGCGACTATGCGGTCGGCGAGCGCATCGACCATGTGGACGGCATGACCGTCGAGGAGGCCGAGCACCAGATCCCCCCCCGCCTCTACCAGAACACCGCCCGCGTCCATTTCAACCAGTTCACCGAAGGCCAGGGCCGCTTCGGCCGACGACTGGTCTATGGCGGCCATGTGATCTCGCTCGCCCGCGCCCTGTCCTTCAACGGGCTGGGAAATGCCTTCCACATCGCCGGTATCAATGCCGGGCGCCATGTTGCGCCGCTGTTTGCCGGCAACACGGTCTTCGCCTGGTCGCAAGTCCTTGAGAAGGCCGACATTCCCGGCCGCCACGATGTCGGCGCCCTGCGCCTGCGGATGATCGCGACCAAGGACCGGCCGTGCCACGACTTCCCGTTGACCGGGCCGGACGGCGCCTATGACCCTGCCGTCATCCTCGACTTCGACATCTGGGTGCTGATGCCGCGCTGAGCCTTGGCCGGCGGCACCACACTCAGCGTTTCCTCGCCAGCGGGTGATGGCCTTCGACCAGGGCCGCCAACCGCTCGTCGAGCACATGCGTGTAGATCTGCGTCGTCGAGATGTCGGCATGGCCAAGCAACTGCTGCACGACGCGCAGGTCCGCGCCGTTCTGCAAAAGATGCGAGGCGAAGGCATGCCGCAGCACATGCGGTGAGAGCGCCAAAGGATCGAGTCCTGCCGACACCGCAAGGTCCTTCAGGTCGCGGGCGAAGGCTTGGCGGGTGAAATGCCCGCTCTCCCCATGCGAGGGAAACAGCCAGCGGCTGGCCGGATAGACCCCTTCCGCCCGCCGGCAGGCCACATAGGCGCGCATCGCCGCGCGCGCAGCCGGGCCGAGCGGCACCAGCCGCTCCTTGTTGCCCTTGCCGGTCACCGCGATCAATCGCTCGTCGCGCAGGGCCGCCGACAGCGGCAGCGACACCAGCTCGGACACGCGCAGGCCTGTGGCATAGAGCACCTCGAGCAGCGCATGCAGGCGCAGTGTCCGCAGCCGTGCTGCCGAGGACAGGCCCTCGACCTCGCTCGCCTCCCGCGCGGCGGCCAGCAACCGGTCGACCTCCTCCTCGCCGAGCACCTTGGGCAGGGCGGCGCGGCGCTTGGGCGTCGCCACGGTGCGGGTCGGGTCGTCTGTGCGCAAGCCGTCGGAAAACAGATGCCGGTAGAACTGGCGCAGGGCCGACAGCCGTCGCGCCTGCGAACTGGCGGCAAAGCCGCGCCGGGTGAGATCGGAGAGATAGGCGGTGACGTCCTCGCGCGAGGCCGTAGCGGCCGCCGAGCGGCGCGCACCGAGAAACCCCGAGAAATCCTCAAGGTCGCGGCGATAGCTTTCCAGCGTGTTGGCCGCCGCGCCCCGTTCGGCCGACAGCATCTCCAGGAAGCCCTCGATCAGCAGCGCGTCGCTCGCCATCCCGCCTCCCGCTTCGGCCTCGCTAGCGCCCGAACCCGTCCATCCGCAGCCGCACCGTGATCTCGCGCGGTTCCGGTTCGACAAACGTGCCCAGCGCGAAGACCGTACCGGCGACCGCGCCGGTGAGAACCAGGAGAACGAACAGCAGTCGGGCGATCGTGGGCATGGGTGTCGAAAGGGCTCCGGAACCGCCAGTGGACGCATCCCTTATCGGCCAGTCGCCGGCCGTGATGCAAGTCGCCATCTGCATGCAGGCTTGACTATGCGGGCAGGACAAGGGCAAAGCGATGGGTCAAAAGGGAGAGCGCCGTCAGATGTCCGTCCTGCCGTATCTCGTCGAGGAAGAGCGTGCCGCCCGGCTTGTCAACGCGCTTGGAACGCGCTCGATCGTGCTTGTCGGCATCATGGGCTGCGGCAAGTCGAGCGTCGGCCGGCGCCTCGCCCAGACGCTGACGCTGCCCTTCGTCGACGCCGACACGGAGATCGAGGCGGCCGCCAACCTGACCATTCCGGAGATCTTCGCCCAGCATGGCGAGGCCTATTTCCGGGCCGGCGAACAGCGCGTCATCTCCCGCCTGCTGAAGAACGGGCCGCAGATCCTTGCCACCGGCGGCGGCGCCTATATGAACGCGGAGACCCGTGCTGCGATCCGCGAAAACGGCCTGTCGATCTGGCTCAAGGCGGATTTTTCGCTGGTGATGAACCGGGTGCGCCGCAAGCCGAACCGGCCGCTGCTCAACGACCCCGACCCGGAAGCGGTCATGCGCCGGCTGCTGGCCGAGCGCGAGCCGGTCTACGCGCAGGCCGCCCTCACCGTCCAGTCGCGCGATGTGCCGCACGAAGCCGTCGTCGTCGATATCATCGCCGCGCTCGAGGATCATTTCGGCCTTGCGCCGGCGCTCAGCGAACAGACGCAAGGAGCCGAACGCCGATGACCCGCCAATCCGCCGCGGCCGAAACCTCAGCCACGGACCCGCTTCGTGTTCCGGTCGATCTCGGCGAGCGCTCCTACGACATTCTGATCGGCCGGGGACTGGTGGACGAGGCCGGAGCGCGCCTTGCCGCCCGCCTGCCCCGTTCGAAGGTGGCCATCGTCAGCGACGAGACCGTCGCCACCCACCACCTCGAGCGGCTGCAGACCTCGCTCGAGGCGGCCGGGATCGGTTTTGCCACCATCCTGTTGCCACCGGGCGAGGCCAGCAAGCGCTTCGCGGTCTACGAGACGGTCTGCGACCGGGTGCTGGAGGCCCGGCTGGAGCGCAACGATGCCGTCGTCGCGCTCGGCGGCGGGGTGGTCGGCGATCTTGCCGGCTTCGTCGCTGCCAGCGTCCGCCGCGGCATGCCGTTCGTCCAGGTCCCGACGACGCTGCTGGCCCAGGTGGATTCCTCCGTCGGCGGCAAGACGGGCATCAACGTACGCCATGGCAAGAACCTGATCGGCGCCTTCCATCAGCCCTCGCTGGTGCTGGCCGACACCGCGACGCTGGACACCCTGCCCTTGCGCGAGTTCCGCGCCGGCTACGCCGAAACCATCAAATACGGCTTGCTCGGCGATGCCGGCTTCTTTGCCTGGCTGGAGGAAAATCACACTGCCGTCTTCGCCGGCGGGGCGGAGCGCGAGGAGGCGATCGCCGTTTCCTGCCGCGCCAAGGCCGCCATCGTCGCCGAGGACGAATTCGAGACAGGGGCACGGGCGCTGCTCAACCTCGGCCACACGTTCGGCCATGCGCTGGAGGCGATCGTCGCCTATGACGGCACGCGCCTCGTCCATGGCGAGGGCGTCGCCATCGGCATGCGGCTCGCCTTCGACTTCTCGGTCCGGCTCGGCCTGTGTCCGCAGGCCGACCGCGACCGCGTGGCCGCGCACCTTGCCGCCGTCGGCCTGCCCACCCATATCAGCGACATACCCGGGCAGATGCCGCCCGCCGACAGCTTTCTCGACATCATGGCACAGGACAAGAAGGTGAGCCGCGGCGCCCTGACCTTCATCCTGGTCCGAGGCATCGGCGACGCCTTCATCGAGCGCGGGGTCGATATCGCCACCTTGCGCGACTTCCTGACGGACGAACTGGCCGCGCGATCCTGAGCCGGGTCGGCACCACCCGAACCTGGATCCCAACACGAGGGAGACGCAACCGATGAGCGACGCAAGCCTCTGGCTCTCCATCCTCGCGATCCTTGTCCTGCTGGTCATGTCCGGCTTCTTCTCCGGTTCGGAAACGGCACTGACCGCCGCCTCGCGCGCCCGCATGCTGCAACTCGAGAAGAACGGCGACCGACGCGCGGCCGTCGTCAGCCGCCTGATCATGGTTCGAGAACGGCTGATCGGCGCGCTGCTGCTGGGCAACAACCTGGTCAACATCCTTGCCTCCGCGCTGGCCACCAGCGTGTTGCTCAGCCTGTTCGGCGATGCCGGCGTCGTCTACGCTACCCTGGTGATGACCGCCCTCGTCCTGATCTTCTCCGAGGTGCTGCCAAAGACTTGGGCGATCTCAAATCCCGACCGCTTCGCCATTGCCGTCTCGCCGGTGGTCCGCGTCGTGGTGATCGTCTTCGGACCGGTCGTCAGCGCGGTAGAGATGATCGTGCGCGCCTTGCTGCGCCTGTTCGGCGTCGATGTGTCGGAAAACCGTATGGTGCTCTCCGCACACGAGGAATTGCGCGGCACCGTCGATCTGCAGCATCTGGAGGGCGGCCTGGTGAAGGCCGAACGCGACCGCATCGGCGGCCTTCTCGACCTTGCCGACCTGGAAGTGTCGGACGTGATGGTCCACCGCACCAAGATGAACACGCTGAACGCCGACGAGCCGGTCGACAGGCTGATCCAGGACGCGCTGGCGAGCCCGCACACCCGCCTGCCGCTATGGCGCGGGCAGACGGACAACTATATCGGCGTGCTGCATGCCAAGGACCTGCTCAGAGCGCTGGCGGCAGCCGGCGGCGATGCCTCGCGCATCGAGATCGAGCAGATCGTCTCCCCGCCCTGGTTCGTGCCCGACACGACCAGCCTGCAGGACCAGCTCAACGCCTTCCTCAAGCGCAAGGCGCATTTCGCCCTCGTCATCGACGAGTATGGCGAGGTGATGGGTCTGGTGACGCTGGAAGACATCCTGGAGGAGATCGTCGGCGAGATTTCCGACGAACACGACGTGGAGCTCGCCGGCGTCCGCCCGCAGCCCGACGGCTCGATCATCGTCGACGGCGGCGTGCCGATCCGCGATCTCAACCGCGCGCTTGACTGGCGCCTGCCCGATGACGAGGCCACGACGATCGCCGGGCTGGTGATCCACGAGGCGCGGATGATCCCGGAAGAGCGGCAGGCCTTCACCTTCCACGGCTACCGCTTCACCGTGCTCAAGCGGGAAAAGAACCGCGTCACCCGGCTGAAGATCACGCCGCTGTCCAAGTCCGTGGCAGGCTCGGTGAAGGCGGTCTTCGCTGGACAGGCGGCAACGTCGCCGCAGGCTGCGGCTCCGACGACGCAATCGGGCTGATTTCGACGAAAAGCAGTCCGCGAACCGGCTCCATAAGCCGGTCGCTCGACCCTTGTCTTCCCGCCGGTTCAGGCCAAAGAGGCCGGGCCGCCGCCCCGCGGGTCGCGCTCATCGGGCGCACGTGCCTCGATCGCAAGGGCATGCAATCCGGCATCGAAGGCCGGTTTGACGCAGTCGTTGATCGCCCGGTGGCGCGCCACTCTGCTCTGGCCGGCCAGCGACGCGGCGACCATGCGGATACGGAAATGGGTCTCGCCGCCCTCGCGCCAGCCACCATGTCCGCGGTGCCGCTCGGATTCGTCGATCACCTCGAGGCTCTGCGGGGCAAAGGCGTCGCGCAGGCGTTGTTCGATCAGGTCCCGGATGCTCATGCCTTCCATGTGACAGACTTTTCGGCGCCGTCAAGACCTTGCCGAACGAGCCACACTCCCCCTATTTATGCGGATCGTCGCGGCCACAGCCGTATATTCCCGCCCCGCAGATCACGGAAACTGGACCAGGACCGGTGGCTTCGGACATTTTCGACCGCATCCGCATCAGCCCAAAGCGCCTTCGCGCCGAGGAAGAGTTCGCGTGCGAGCGGATCTGCGAGTGGGAGGGCTGCGACGAGCCGGGCACCCACCGCGCGCCCAAGGGACGGCATGCGGACGGCGAATACTACCATTTCTGCCTTGCCCATGTGCGGGACTACAACAAGTCCTACAACTATTTCGCCGGCATGGACGACGACGAGACGCGGGCCTACCAGCGCGACGCGCTCACCGGTCACCGCCCCACCTGGAAGATGGGCGTCAACGCCAAGACGGCAGACGAAGGCGCGCGCGCCTGGTCCGATGTCGATCCCCGTCAGGCGGCCCGGACACGCGCCGAAGCCCGCCGGCGCACGGGATCGGGCAAGACCACCGGCAGCGGCGCACGGGCTCCGAAACTCAAGCAGCTGGAGGCCCGTGCCTTCGACACGCTCGGCCTGCCGCACCATGCCCGCGATGCCGAGATCAAGACCCGCTACAAGGACCTTGTGAAGCAGTTGCACCCGGATGCCAATGGCGGCGACCGCTCGCTGGAGGACCGTCTGCGCGAGATCATCAATGCCTACTCGCTGCTGAAGAAGGCCGGCTTCTGCTGAGCCGATCCGCCGCCGCGCGCCGAAGCGGGCTTGCCAGTTGGTCCGGATCGGCTATGAAATCGGAGATCTCCCGGATCTCCGGATCGCCTCAGGCTGCTGACGCCGAGCGGTCTCCCGTCGCGGGGAGATCCCTTTCCCGGCGCAATTCGCGCCAGCGCCGCCTGCGACGAGGCGTTTTCACTTGGCCGAACGGGGCTCTGGCAATAGGGTCTGGTTCGAATTTTGCGCCGCCGCATCTCGCGGAGCGCTGTGCACGACATCGCGGATCCCGCCAGGCAGCGGGCCAGCGGAGGAAAGATGACTGACAAGACCCTGCCCGTCGAACACCTGCCGGATACCACGGTGTCCGTGCGCGAGACCTTCGGCATCGACAGCGACCTGACGGTTCCCGCCTACAGCGAGCCGTCGGCGCACACGCCCGATCTCGACCCGGACTATCTCTTCGACCGGCAGACCACCCTGGCGATCCTCGCCGGCTTTGCCCACAACCGCCGCGTCATGGTCACCGGCTATCACGGCACCGGCAAGTCGACCCATATCGAACAGGTCGCCGCGCGGCTCAACTGGCCCTGCGTGCGCGTCAACCTCGACAGCCACATCTCGCGCATCGACCTGGTCGGCAAGGACGCCATCGTCGTCAAGGACGGCCGTCAGGTCACCGAATTCCGGGACGGCATCCTGCCTTGGGCGCTGCAGAACAACATCGCGCTGGTCTTCGACGAGTACGACGCCGGTCGCCCCGACGTGATGTTCGTCATCCAGCGCGTGCTGGAAGTGTCCGGCCGCCTCACTCTGCTCGACCAGAACCGGGTGATTCGCCCGCATCCTGCCTTCCGCCTGTTCGCGACAGCCAACACGGTCGGCCTCGGCGACACGTCGGGCCTCTATCACGGCACTCAGCAGATCAACCAGGGTCAGATGGACCGCTGGTCGATCGTCACCACGCTGAACTATCTGCCGCATGACAACGAGGTCGAGATCGTCCTGGCCAAGTCGAAGCACTACCAGAACGACGAGGGCCGCAAGATCGTCTCGCGCATGGTTCGCCTCGCCGACATGACCCGCAACGCCTTCATCAACGGCGACCTGTCGACCGTGATGAGCCCGCGCACGGTCATCACCTGGGCCGAGAACGCGAGCATCTTCAAGGATGTCGGCTTTGCCTTCCGCGTCACCTTCCTCAATAAGTGCGACGAGATGGAGCGCACGCTGGTCGCCGAGTTCTACCAGCGCTGCTTCGGCGAGGAACTGCCCGAGTCCGCCGCCAACGTGGTGATGAGCTGACCGGCAGTCCCATGCGCAATCCGCCCTCCGAGAAGAGCAGGCCCACGAGCGAGCCGTTGAAGCGGGCGATCGGCGACACCATGCGCGCCATCGCCGCCGACGCCGAGCTTGAGGTGCTGTTCTCCTCCGACAAGCCGTCGCTGTCGGGCCACACGGCCCGCCTGCCGGAGCCCTCGCGGCGCCTCACAGCCGACGAGATCGCCGTCACGCGCGGCCTCGGCGACGCCATGGCGCTCAAGCTCGCCTGTCATGACCCCGGCCTGCACCGCAGGCTGGTGCCGCAGGGCGAGACGGCCCGCGCCATCTTCGACGCGGTCGAGCAGGCGCGCTGCGAGGCGGTCGGCGCCAACCGTATGCCGGGGGTGTCCGACAATCTCTCCGCCATGCTGGAGGACCGCAGCCGCAAGGCCGCCTATGCCGACGTCGCCAGCCGCGAGGACGCGCCGCTGGAGGAGGCGATCGCCTATATGGTGCGCGAGCGCCTGACCGGCCGGCCGGCACCCAAAAGCGCCGAGCCGATGATCGCCCAGTGGCGCGGCTGGATCGAGGAAAAGGCGGGCGAGGCGCTCGACCTGCTCGCCGACCGGATCGAGGACCAGCAGGACTTCGCCAAGCGCCTGCGCAAGGTGCTGACCTCTCTCGAGATGGACGAGGATATCGGCCAGGAGAGCGAGGACGAGGACGGCGAGAGCGAAGACGCCGAGGGGCGCAACGAGCGCGGCGAGACCTCCGCCGACGGCGAGGAGGAAAGCGGCGAGGACGAGGGCGCGCCGCAGGAGATGGAACTCTCCGGCGAGGAGACCGAGGCGGGCGAGACCGAAGGCCTCGACGGCGACCTGCAGGAGCTGACCCAGGACGACCAGGCGGACCAGGCCGAGGAGCCCGGCGAAAGCCGGCGCCGTGAGCTGCCGCTCTCCAACCTGCCGCCGACGTCGGACTACAAGGTCTTCACCAACCGCTTCGACGAGACGGTGCCGGCCGAGGAACTCTGCGACACCGCCGAACTCGACCGCCTGCGCAGCCATCTCGACAAGCAATTGGTCAACCTGCAGGGTGCCGTCGCCCGGCTGGCCAACCGCCTGCAGCGCAAGCTGCTCGCCCAGCAGAACCGCTCCTGGTCCTTCGACCTGGAGGAGGGCATGCTGGACACGGCGCGCCTGACCCGCGTCGTCACCGACCCGATGCAGCCGCTCGCCTTCAAGCAGGAGAGCGACACCAATTTCCGCGACACCGTGGTGACGCTGCTGCTCGACAATTCCGGTTCCATGCGCGGCCGGCCGATCACCGTTGCCGCGACCTGCGCCGACATTCTGGCCCGCACGCTGGAGCGCTGCGGCGTGAAGGTCGAGATCCTCGGCTTCACCACCCGCGCCTGGAAGGGCGGGCAGTCGCGCGAGGCGTGGCTTGCCGCCGGCAAGCCGGCCCAGCCCGGCCGCCTCAACGACCTGCGCCACATCATCTACAAGTCCGCCGACGCACCCTGGCGCCGCGCCCGCCGCAATCTCGGCCTGATGATGCGCGAGGGCCTGCTGAAGGAGAACATCGACGGCGAGGCGCTGGACTGGGCCCACAAGCGCCTGCTCGGCCGCCCCGAGGCCCGCAAGATCCTGATGATGATCTCGGACGGCGCCCCGGTCGACGATTGCACCTTGTCGGTCAACCCCGGCAACTATCTCGAGCGGCATCTGCGCTACATCATCGAGGAGATCGAGACCCGCTCGCCGGTGGAACTGATCGCCATCGGCATCGGCCACGACGTCACCCGCTACTACCGCCGCGCCGTCACCATCGTCGATGCGGAGGAACTGGCCGGCGCCATGACCGACCAGCTCGCCGATCTGTTCGACGAGCAGACGCAGGCACCGTCGCGCGGTGGTCGCGGACGCCGCCGCGCGGCGCGCTGAGACGATGGCCACCGCGCTGCCCGCCCGCCCGCGCCCGTCGCGCCTTGCCGCGGCCTTCGCCGCCGCCCTCTGCGCTTGCGCGTGGACGCTGGCGCCAGGCCCGGCGGCGGCCATCATCGACGTTCCCCTCCAGGACGTGGTGATCCGCGCCCAGCCGATCGACGCCTTCCGGGTCGGCCGCGCCGACGAGCCGCACTTCGGCGAGCTCACCTTCATCGGCGGACTGGAACTGTTCTCGGGCAACCGCCACATGGGCGGCCTCTCCGGCCTGGTCCTGAGCCCGGACGGCCGCGACATGATCGCGGTTTCGGACAATGGCCTGTGGCTGGTTGCCACGATCGACAGCGATCCGGACGGGCGGCCGCTGGCCCTGCGCGACGCACGCCTCAGCGCCATCATCGGGCCGGACGGGCGGCCGCTCATCGACAGCGGCCGCGGCGATGCCGAGGCCCTGACCCTGCGCCGCAATCCGGACGGCAGCGGCGAACTCTACATGGCGACCGAACGCTATCACGCCATCTACGCCTATCCCTATCCGCTCGGCGACCTGCGGACCCCGGGCCGGGCGCTGGACCTGCCGCCGGCCCTGCAGACCCTGCGCCACAACAAGGGCATGGAGGCGGTCGCCTATGCCAATGACGGCCCGCTCGCCGGCACGCTGGTGGTAATCTCCGAACGCGGCCAGACATTCAACGCGAACCTGCCCGGCTTCCTGCTCGGCGGTCCGACGCCCGGCACCTTCACCGTGTTGCGCCAGGACTCCTACGACGCCACCGACGCGGTCTTTCTTGACACCGGCGACCTGCTGCTGCTGGAGCGGCGCTTCACCCTGCGCCACGGCATCGGCATGCGCGTGCGCCTGCTCCCGGCAAGCGAGCTGAAGCCCGGCGCCCTGGTGGTTGGCCGCGTGCTGCTGGAGGCCGGGTTTTCTGATCAGATCGACAACATGGAAGGCATCGCCGTTCATCGCAACGCCGCCGGCGAGACGATCCTGACCATCATTTCCGACGACAACCGCTCGATCCTGCAGCGCACTCTGCTGCTGCGCTTCCGCATGGACGGCTGATCCTTCGAACGCCGATGCCGCACGGCCATGTTGACAATGGTCGCGCATGACGGCATCTAGTCGCCGTCGAGGTTCGGACAGTTCCCGTCCGGATCCGCGAGGGATCCCATGCCGAAGCCGCGCGCCCTTTCCAACGCCCCGTTCACCGCGACGAAAGCCGCGAACGGTGTCGCGTGCGCCGGCACGACCACGACGACGACCCGCAAAACGACCGTCTGACGGCCCTCTCGACCCGCGCTCCCCCGGGTCTGACGGGGGACCGAACGGACCTGAGGCTCCCGCAGGGATGGCGGCTTCGGGTTGGCGGGGAGCGGCAAGAGAGGACTGAATACCAATGGCTTACAAGATCGCAGTGGTCGGCGCGACCGGCAATGTCGGCCGCGAGATGCTCGACATTCTGGACGAGCGCGGCTTCCCGGCCCGCGAGGTCGTGCCTGTCGCCTCCCGTCGGTCGCAGGGTGTCGACGTCTCCTTCGGCGACCGCACGCTGACCTGCCAGGCCATCGACCATTTCGACTTCTCCGATGTCGACATCTGCCTGATGTCGGCGGGCGGCGCCGTCTCCAAGGAGTGGTCGCCGAGGATCGCCGCCAAGGGCTGCGTCGTCATCGACAACTCCTCGGCCTGGCGCTACGACGCCGATGTGCCGCTGATCGTTCCGGAAGTGAACGCCGATGCCATCACCGGCTTCACCCGCAAGAACATCATCGCCAATCCGAACTGCTCGACCGCCCAGCTCGTCGTCGCGCTGAAGCCGTTGCATGATGCGGCGACCATCCGCCGCGTCGTCGTCTCCACCTACCAGTCGGTCTCCGGCGCCGGCAAGGACGGCATGGACGAGCTGTTCAACCAGACCCGCTCGGTCTTCGTGAACGATCCGATCACCCCGGAGAAGTTCACCAAGCGCATCGCCTTCAACGTCATCCCACATATCGATGTCTTCATGGAGGACGGCTACACCAAGGAAGAGTGGAAGGTGCTGGCCGAGACCAAGAAGATGCTCGACCCGAAGATCAAGGTCACCTGCACCGCCGTGCGCGTGCCGGTGTTCATCGGCCATTCGGAGAGCGTCAACATCGAGTTCGAGCGTCCGATCACCGCCGAGGAGGCGCGCGACATCCTGCGCGAGGCGCCGGGCGTGCTGGTCGTCGACAAGCATGAGGACGGCGGCTACGTCACGCCTTACGAGAGTGCCGGCGAGGACGCGACCTATGTCAGCCGCATCCGCGAGGACGCCACCATCGAGAACGGCCTCAACATGTGGGTGGTCGCCGACAACCTGCGCAAGGGCGCGGCGCTGAACGCGGTGCAGATCGCGGAAGTCCTTGTCAATCGCGGCCTCATCACCCCGAAGAAGGTCGCCGCCTGACGCGGCCCTAGGCGGGCGAGGCATCGCTCTGACGCGGCCGGAAACGGCCGCGTCCCCTTACCGGGGCACGGCCGTCACCGCCGGCGCAGGCTCGCGATATAGGCGCCGATATCGGCGATCTCCCGCCGGGTCAGCGACATGTCCGGCATTTTCGGATGCGGCGCGGCCAGAAAGGCCGCGAGCTGGTCCGGATCGAAGTCCGGATCGCGCGCGACTTCCGTGAAAGGTGCGATGTCGCTGCCCGGCCCCGCCTGGCCCTCCTCCACCAGATGGCACGCCGCGCACCATGTGCGGGAGAGTTCGAGTCCCGTCCCGGCATCCGCCGCCCAGGTCACTCCGGGCTGCGCTGCCGCGCACAAGCCTGCCACACCGGCGCCCGCAATCCCGGCAAGGGCCATCGCCCGTATCGCGCCGCGACGCGTCCGCGACCTGTCTCTCGCCATCCTGCCCACCTCCGCTGCCTTCACTCTGCCCCAACGGAACTGCCAACCGGGGAACTGTCAAGGGTAGCTCTCCGCCGCTTTTGGCGACAGACTGGTGTTTCCCTTACTGTATCCGGAGGCTGACATGCGCGCAGTAACCAGACGCACCGGCAGGTTCGCCGGCTTCGCGCTTGCCGCCGTCGCGGCGATCGGCCTGGCCGCCGGCCCGGCCTTCGCCCAGGACGCGGCCCCGGCCCCGATCCTGTCCGGCTCCGACCGTTTTCACCCCGAGCTTGCCCGCAGCGGCATGGTCGCCAGCCAGGAGGCGACCGCAACGCTCGTTGGCCGCGACATTCTCGCCGCCGGCGGCAACGCGGTCGACGCCGCCGTCGCGGTCGGCTTCGCCCTTGCCGTCACCCTGCCGCGCGCCGGCAACATCGGCGGCGGCGGCTTCATGCTGTTGCATATGGCCGAAAGCGGCGAGACGCAGGCGCTCGACTATCGCGAGCTCGCCCCGGCCGCTGCGGAGCGTGACATGTTCCTGGACGCCGACGGCAATGCCGACAGCGAGAAGTCCCGCTATTCCGGACTTGCCATCGGCGTACCCGGCACCGTCGCCGGCCTGCATGCCGCCCATGCCCGCTACGGCAGCGGCCGCTTCGCCTTCGCCGAACTCCTCGCTCCCGCGATCCGGCTGGCCCGCGACGGCTTTCCCGTCTCCGACGACCTTGCCGGCTCGCTGAGGCAGGTCCATTCGCGCCTGTCGAAAGACCCCGCCGCGCTCGCGACCTTCTACAAGGCCGACGGCGGCTTCTATGAGCCCGGCGAGACCCTGCGCCAGCCACAGCTTGCGGCCACGTTGCAGACGATTGCCGACGAGGGGCCGGACGGCTTCTACAAGGGCGCCGTCGCCGAGGCCATCGCCGCGCGGGTCCGCGAGGCCGGTGGATCGATGACGGCGGAGGACCTTGCCGCCTACGAGGCGAAATGGCGCGAGCCGGTCTCCGGCACCTATCGCGGCTATAAGGTGGTCTCCATGCCACCGCCTTCCTCCGGCGGGGTTCATCTCATCGAGATCCTCAACATGCTGGAGCCGTTCGACCTTGCCGCCTCCGGCGCCGGGTCGGCGGCCACGCTACATGTGATGGCCGAGGCGATGAAGCGCGCCTATGCGGATCGCTCGGAATTTCTCGGCGATCCCGATTTCGTCGATATTCCCGTGAAGGGCCTGACCTCGAAGGCCTACGCGGCCTCGCGCATGGCCGACTTCGACCCTGAGCGAGCCATGCCCGCCGACCGCCTCGCCCCCGGCATGCCGGCTCCGTACGAGAGCGAGGAGACCACGCACTATTCGGTGGTAGACGGTCAGGGCAACGCGGTGTCCAACACCTACACGCTGAATTTCTCCTACGGGGTCGGCATGATGGCCGGCGACACTGGCATCCTGCTCAACAACGAGCTCGACGACTTCTCCGCCAAGCCCGGCGTGCCGAATGCCTATGGCCTGATCGGCGGCGACGCCAACGCGGTCGCCCCCCGCAAACGGCCTCTCTCCTCGATGAGCCCGACGCTGGTGTTTCGCGACGGCCGGCTGGTGCTGGCCACCGGTTCGCCCGGCGGCAGCCGCATCATCACCACCGTGCTGCAGATTGTCCTCAACGTCATCGATCACGGCATGAACATCGCCGAGGCGACCGCCGCCCCGCGCATGCACCACCAGTGGCTGCCCGACGAGATCCGCATCGAGGAAGGGTTCTCGCCCGACACGCTGGCGATCCTGCGGGGCCTCGGCCACACGGTGGAGGAGCGCGCCACCATGGGGTCGACCCAGTCGGTGATGGCGGTGGAGAACGGTCTGGCCGGGGCTTCCGACACGCGGGTGCAGGGCGCGCTGGCCGCTGGCCACTGAGCAGACCGTTCAGGCCGGGCGCCGCCGCATCAACGTCGCGACCAGCAGCAGCACATAGACGCCGCCGAGCAGCATCGGCAAGCCGGAAAGACCGACGAAATCGATGGCAAGACCGGAAATCGCCGGTCCGGTGAAGCCACCAACGCCCCACATCACGGCGAAGCCGGCATTGCCGGCGATCAGCATCGCGCCGGTGAAGCGGCGGCCGAGCTCCATCAGCGCGATCGTGTAGACCCCATAGGCCGAGGAGCCCCAGACGAAGAGCATCGCCCACAGCGGCCACGTCGTGTCGATCAGCGCCGGCAGCAGCATCGCGCCGGCAATGGTCAGCAGACACAGCACCACCATGACGAGGCGCGGTCCCCAGCGGTCGGCGAGCGTGCCGATCGGCACCTGGAAGACGATGTTGCCGACGATCAGCACCGCCAGCGCCGTCGCCACAGAGGTCTCGTCAAGGCCATGGCCGAGACCGTAGACCGGAAACAGCGTCAGGATCGCCTGGTCGAAGGCGGCGGCGATGCCCGTCACCACCAGCAGGAAGGGGATCAGCGGCGCGACCATGCGGATCGACCCGCTCTCGCCGGCGGCAAAGCGCGGCAGCCGGTGGCGGATCGAGGCGATCAGCACCGCGCAGATCAGACAGACGGCAATACAGACGACGAAGGGTGCAAGGGTCTGTGTGCCGGTCACCGCCAGCGTCGCCGGACCCAGCGCGAAACCACCGGCCAGCGACGTCGCATAGAGGCCGAGCATGCGGCCCCGGATACGGTCGGGCGCCAACTGGTTCACCCAGGTCTCGCTGGAGATGTAGAGCCCGTTGATGCCAACGCCGAGCAGGAAGCGGGCGGGAAACCACAGCCACAGCGACTGCACCGCGCCGATCAGCGCGAACAGCACCGCCAGCAACAGCGCTGAGGCGATCGCCAGCCGCGCGGCACCGAAGCGGATGGCCAGTTGCGGCACCAAGGGGGCCGAGACGATGAGGCCCAGCGCCATCATCGCGGCATTGCTGCCGATCAGCCAGGCTGGCGTTCCCTGCCGCTCCAGGATGAACGAGAGCAGCGGATAGGTCAGGCCCTGCGCCAGCCCAAAGACCGCGACGAGCAGCAGCACCACCGCCATCGCCGCCCGGTCCAGCGCTTGCGGCACGCGCTCGGCCGCCTCCGGCGCCAGTTGGCCGGGCGCTCTCGCGATTGCCGCTTGCGGCTGTCCGCAGGTCGCCTCCTCATCCGCCGCGCTCATACGGATCCCGTATCCGTATCGAGATGGCACCGCATGACCGTCACGGTGGCGAAGCCGAAGACCGGGCGCAGCAGATCGAGCCGGCGCCGCCCCTCGACGACGAAGCCGCGGCGAAGATAGAGCGCCTTCGCCCGAGGATTGGTGTCGACGACGTCGAGCCGCACCGCGCGCTTGCCCGCGCGCCGGGCAATGGCGACGATCTCCGCCAGCAACGCGCTGCCAACCCCCATGCCACGCACCTCCTCGGCCACTGCGATCCCGTCCATAGGCAGTACATCCTCCTGCTCCTCCTTGTCGAGCAGGGCGAGACCCGTCATCCGGATCGCCGTGCCGAGCAGGCTGAAACGCCTGCGGAAATGCCGCCACTTCGGCTCGAACAGCCCGTGGCCGTCGAGACGATAGCCGGCAATGCCGACGACCCGGCCATCGACCAGCGCGATCACACCCCGGTCGCGCTGCAGATGCGGCGCCAGAAACTCCGCCGCCGCGTCGACGCCGCCGAAAAACGGCCGCAGCTTCTGGATCAGGCCGGCCGCATAGATCCGCGTTGCCGCCATCTCGTCGCCCGGGCGCACATGCGAAAGCACGTTCATCGCCAGTCCTCCGCTTCGTCCGACTGCCGGCCAGAGGTCTATTGCAACCTTCGATGCGTATCCGCCCTGCCCGGCCTTGCAACAAAAATCGCCTTCGCCCGCCGAAATCCCGTCCGTCGACAGGACCCGGACACGGAATCAGGCTATTGCGAAGGATCGACGGTTTCGCGGAAAGTGGAAAGGGACATGCCCGACATCGCCCCGTTTCTCGAGTTTCTCGGCTCGTCGCAGCTTGCCCGCACCATGGCGGGATCCGCGAAGCTGCGCGAAGCCGCCGCCGCCGTACACCTCTTCGGCGCGCTGGTGCTGGTCGGCGCCCTGTTGCCGCTCAACCTGCGGCTGATCGGGTTTTGGCGCAATGCGCCGCTGGCCGATCTTGCCCGCGTCCTCGGCCAGACCGCCCTCGTCGGCCTTCTGCTTGCGCTGGCGAGCGGAATCGCGCTGATGTCGACACGCCCGTTCGCGGTCGCTGCCGATCCTGCGTTCCAGGTCAAGGCCGGGATGCTGGCCGCGCTGGCCGTCAACGCGCTGCTGCTGCGTCTGGTTCCGGCCTGGCGGCTGCTCGATCAGGTTGATTCGCGCGGCACCATCTCCCGCTTCCGCCTTGCCGGCCTGCTGTCGCTGCTGCTTTGGGGTGCGATTCTCGCCCTGATGCGCTGGCCCGACCTGATCTGACCGCGCCGATGCTGCCGCTGCTACTGGGCGCGGCGATAAATGCCGGTATTGATCACCGGCCCCTGGCCGGGCACCACCACGCTCTGCTCCACCTCCAGGCTCTGCCCGTCATCGGAAAGCCGTCTCCGGGCCGTCATCAAGGTGAGATCGCCGCGTTTCGCTTCCGAGGTGAGCGTGTACTCGTCCTCGAAATAGAGCAGCAGCCTGTCGGCGAGCCCGCTTTCCGACAGGCGCGCGCCCGGCGCACCGGGCACACCGGTGATCTCGCCGCCGATCTCCTCACCGCTCGCCGAAAGGATCGACATGCGGATGCTCACCAGGCCGAACTCCTCCTCGATGCGGCAGGTAGCGGCTTGCGGCAACTCGCTCTGATCGAATTCGCTCTCGTCGAGATCAAGGATCCAGGTTCCGAGGAAAGGGGCTATCCGCTCGCTGCTCATCGCTGCAATCCGTCTTGAAGGCCTCCTGCGCCGACCGTTGGGGCCAACGCCTGCTTGCGCGACCTTGTAGCCGCGTTTACCAAGCCTGTCATCGTCTCGCCCGCGCGCGCAGCGCCGCCAGCCGGAGTCCTGCCCATGACCTCCCCTGCCACCTCCACACTCGTCGTCACCGGCGCCAATCGCGGCATCGGACTGGAGCTCGTGCGCCGTTTCCTCGCCGACGGGGCCTGGCGTATCCATGCCGCCTGCCGTGCGCCCGAAAGCGCCATGGCACTGGCCGACCTCGCGGCCGGCCATCCGGATCGCCTGACCGTCCACCCGCTCGATGTGACCGATGCCGGATCCGTCGCCGCCTTTGCCGAGGCGCTTGGCGAGGCGCCCGTTGACCTGCTGATCAACAATGCCGGCGTGCTCAATCCGCACCAGACGCTCGACGATCTCGACTTCGCCGCCTGGGAGCGCGAGCTGCAGGTCAACACGCTGGCGCCGATGCGCATGGCGGTGGCGTTGCGGCCGCAGCTTCGGCGGGCGGCGAATCCGCGCATCGTCACGATTTCCAGCCAGATGGGATCGCTCGCCCGTCCGCGAGGCGGCAGCTACGCCTATCGCAGTTCCAAGGCGGCGGTGAACAAGGCGATGCAGGGACTGGCCATCGATCTCGAAGCGGATGGCATCTGCGTCGTCGTGATGCATCCGGGCTGGGTGCGCACCAGCATGGGCGGCGGCAGCGCCGAGATCGACCCGCAGGAGAGTGCCGCCGGCATCTTTTCCGTCGCCACCCGCCTGTCGATGGCGGACACTGGCAGTTTCCTGCAATGGAACGGCGAGATACATCCCTGGTAGGAGCCCGCTTGTTCGACGTCCCGATGCCGACTAACAAGAGCGATGCAGCAGCAGCGGGGCGAGAGATGGCGGCCGGGGGCACGAAACGGACGGAGACGGAAATGGCGCAAGACCGCGCTCCGGTCTGCGTTCGGATCTGGGGCGGGCTCGGCAACCAGATGTTTCAATATGCCGCCGGCCATGCGCTGGCCAAGCGCCTCGGCGTCGAACTGCTCGTCGATCCGCTGGAGCTGGACTTGGCCCATGCCGCCTTCGGTCTCAACGTTTTCGGCCTCGCGCCACGGATCTGGCAGCCCGACACG
Organism: Stappia sp. TSB10P1A; assembly: GCF_900185725.1. Taxonomy (GTDB): domain Bacteria; phylum Pseudomonadota; class Alphaproteobacteria; order Rhizobiales; family Stappiaceae; genus Stappia. The sequence continues at coordinate 255,395 of NZ_FYAU01000024.1, forward strand.
ACCTCGCTGAAGGCGCGCGTGCTGGGCGCACTGGGGCGCAGCAGCGGCAAGAAGCGGCAGAAGCTGTGGGCCGGTCCGCGCTATGTCCAGAAGGACTTCTGCCACGGCGACGGCTTTTCCGGCCTCGGCCCCGGCACCTATCTGTCCGGATATTTCCAGTCGGAGCAGTTCTTCGCCGACTGCCGGGATGACATCCGCGCGCTGTTCTCGCTCGACCACGTCGCCGCGACCCTGGACCCTGCCCGCCTTGCGCTCGCCGACCTGCCCACCAGCGTGTGCCTGCATGTGCGGCGCGGCGACTACGCCGCCAACGCAAAGACCACGGCCACCCATGGCCTGCTCGGCACCGAGCACTACAGCCGCGCGGCCGGGCTGATGGCGCGCCTGGTGCCGGAGGCGACGTGGCTGGTCTTTTCCGACGACATTTCGGCTGCCGACGATCTGACGCGCGACCTGCCCCGCCGCATCTTGATCGAAGGCCAGAGCCGCGAGCAGGATCTTCACCTGATGAGCCGCTGCGCCCATCATGTCATCGCCAATTCGAGCTTCAGTTGGTGGGGCGCGTGGCTCAGTCGCAACCCGGACCGCCACGTCATCGCCCCGCGTAAATGGTTCGCCCGCGACGAGCTGCGCCGGGTCTATGTCGACGAACTCTTTCCCGCCGGCTGGATTCTGCTCTGAGAAACAGGTACTCCCCTGACGGGAACAGGCCCTTCTCGGGCCGGGATACGGGGACCTGCGCGCTGATGAAACTCTGCGTTGCCATCTGCACGAGAGAACGGCCGAAGATGCTGCGGGCCTGCCTTGCCTCCGTCTGCGCACAGGCCGTGCCGGACTGGGTCCGGGCCGAGATCGTCGTGGTCGAGAACCATGACCGCGAGACGTCGCGCTCTGTTGCGGAAGAGGTCGCGGCCGAGACCGGCTGGACCATCCACTATGTGCTGGAGCGCGAGCTCGGCATTCCCTTCGCGCGCGACCGCTGCGGCACCTTCGCCGAAGGCGCCGGATTCGACCGGGTGCTCTATATCGACGACGACGAGATCGCCCATGCCGGCTGGCTGGAGACCATGGTCGAGGCGACCCGCGCCCTCCCTGCCGAAGTCCACTATGGCCGTGTCCTCTACACCTGGCCGCCCGAAACGCCCTCATGGATGGTGCCCACGCAGGTCAACAAACGCCCCTCCGGCACGGTGCTGACCAAGGCGGAAGGCCATAACACGCTGGTCGACACCCGGGTGTTCCGGGCGCGCGAGGCCGGCGGCCTCGGCCTGCATTTCGACGGGTCCATGCGCTTTACCGGCGGCAGCGATACGGATTTCTTCACTCGCGTCCACGATGCCGGCGGGCGCATCGTCTGGATCCCCGACGCCTTGGTGGAGGAACTCGTCCCGGTCAACCGCACCACCCTGCGCTGGCAGCTCAGCCGTACCTTCCGCGTCGCCGGCAACATCTCGCGCCTGCACGAAAAGCGCGCCGGCAAGAAGAAAGCCGCCCTGCGCAGCCTGTTGAAGGGCGTAGGCCGTATCGTCGGCGGCACGTTCCTGTTCGTGCCGGCCGCCGCAAGCTTTGCCGTCTCGCCGGAGGGCGGGCGCCGCCGCGCCTTCAAGGCCGCCAAGCAGATCGCCTCCGGCCTCGGCTCCCTCGCCTATCTCGCCGGCCACCAGCAGCAGCCCTACGCCAAGGTCGACGGCGGTTAGCGGCAGGGAGATGACGCGCTTGGCTGTCTAATCCCCGGTGCGGCTGTCGTCTGGACGGTCGTGCTCGTAGCGGTGTTTCAGCGGAAACGCCGGGAGCCACGCCTCGCGGCGGACGGTCCACAATTCATAGGTCGGCGTGAATTGGTCGGGCGCATCGAGCGCGCCGAGATTGATCATCACCTCGTCGCCGCTGCGCCCGAAGACCGGAGATCCGCAGCGCGGGCAGAAGAACCGGCCCTGATAGTCGCCGGTCTCGCCCTCGGTGGTCACCGCATCGGCCGGAAAGATCGCCGAGGCATGAAACAGCGCGCCATGGCTCTTGCGGCAGTCGAGGCAATGGCACAGGCCGACGCGATAGGGGCGCCCCCTTGCCACGAACCGCACATTGCCGCACAGGCATCCGCCTGCATGTTGCTGCTGCATCTGCGTCTCCCGTTGCCCGGTTCGCCTCCGCCTAGTCGACCACCAGCTTCAGCGGCGTGCCGGCCGGAATGACTTCGCCCGGCGGCGTCTGGTTGAGGATCGAGAACAGCTCCAGCCGGCGCGCTGGTTCGATACCGCTCATCCCGACCGCGAGCCGCTCGGGCGTATCGCCGGCATCGGCCCGGATCACCTTGATGCGCAGCGGCCGCAGCCGCGCGATCTCCGTCGGCGTGAGCTGCCGGAAGCTCCTGATCGTCGCCTCGTAGTCGCGGGTAAACGCCTCGCCGCCGGCTCGCGAGGCGAAGATGAAGCGGTAGCCGGTACGCCCGATGCGGACCACCGCGATGCGGAAGGACCAGCCCTCGGTCACCGCCGAAGCCGTGACCGCCGGCAGCCCGTTCACCGTTTCCTCGCGCACGCTGTCGCGGATCAGACCGTTGATCCAGCCGCTGGTCATATAGGCGGTGAGCGAGGGGAAATCGGTCAGATCCGCGCCGTCGAAGCGCAGCGCCGTGCCGTTCGGATTGCTGGCGAGCACCGCTTCCGGGGAGTTTTCAAGCACATAACCCGGCGGCGCGGTGAAGCTGATGCCCAGCGCCTTGTGCAGGAACGAGCGTCCGCGGATATAGCCCTCCAGCGGATCGTCGCCGTAGAGCATGCCGTCGATCTTGGTGAGATAGGCATCGCGGTCGCGCTCGCCGAGACCGGGAGCCCCGACCTGCCGCGCCGCGCGTACCGCCGTCTGCACCCGCTCCGGCGTCGTCGGATGCGAGGACAGGAAGTCGGGCGCGCCCTTGCCCGCCCCTTGCGCGGACTGGAAGGCGGCGAACTGGCCCATGGCGGTGAGGAATCGCGCGGCGGCGAAGGGATCGTAGCGCGCCTTGGCCAGCGTGCGGACACCGACGGCATCGGCCTCCAGTTCCTGGATCTGCGAGAAGCGGGCGAAGGACAGTTGCGAGGAGACGATGGCCGCGCGCTGCTGGTCGGGGTCGCGCACCACATTGCCGAGCACCCGCCCGGCCAGTTCGGTCGCCTCGGCTCGCTGCTGACGCTTGATCGCGTGATTGGCCGTGACATGGGCCATCTCATGCGCCAGCACCGCCGCCACCTCGGACGTATCGGTCGCCAGCGCCAGCAGGCCGCGCGTCACATAGAGATAGCCGCCCGGCAGCGCGAAGGCATTGACCGCCGGCGAATTCAGGATGGTGATGCGATAGCTCTGCGACGGGTCGTCGGATGCCTCGACCAGCCGGCCGACCACCTGCGCCACGGCGCGCTCCGCCCCGCGATCCTCATAAACGCCGCCATAAGTCGCCACCACGCGCGGGTGTTCCCGCGCGCCCAGATCCGAGGCAACTCCCGGCCGCAGGCTGCCCGGCGCCGGCGTACCGATCTCGATCGGGGTGGTGCCGGAAAACTGGCACGCGGACAGGAGCAGCGCCGAGGCCAGCGCCGCCGCGAGCCGCAGGCGGCGCGGCCGCCGGGATCGGTCCGGACGCGTTGCTGTTCTGAAGAGCCTCTTCACCGCCGATCGCCATTCCTGTCGAGCCGCTCGATCTGCGCGGGATGCTCCAGATCGATGGACGGGCCACCCGACTGCCGCATCATCCCGCGCAAGCGAATAGCTGCCCCGCCAAGAGACGCAAGGTCAAGCCCGGCGGCGGCGAAGACAGCCTTGCGCTCCGCGCGGATCGTCGCGGTGAAATCGCGGCTCCAGCGGCCGCCGAAATTCAGGTAGATCATCGAACGGGTCTCCCCGACCGACGCCACGCGGCCGGACACCAACGTATAGCGGCCGTTGCGCTCGGCCAACAGCACGTCCGGGTCATGCGCCGACCACACCCTTTCGTGCCGCCAGAGACCGACCTTGCGACGGCGTGCCGTCTGTTCCTCGCGCAGCAGGTATTCGAGACAGTCGCGCCCGGCAAGCCTGGGACCGACGATCGCCTGTCCGGCGCGCACCAGTTCGCGGGCGAGCCACCGCTCGCCGGGATCGAGCACCAGATGGCCGGAGCGGCGCTCCCACCGATCCGTCCCCTCGCCAAGCGCCACGAAGCGCAGCCGCGCGCCGGCCTGACCGGTGGCTGGAGCCTCATCCGTCACCATGACAAGCTCGGCCTGACGCAGCAGTTCACCACTGGCGCTGCGCCACACATGCGGCTCGCCGGGTTCGGCGCGCGCGTCCAGAATCTCGTCGCCCGCCGTGTTCCGGCAGGCGTCCGGAAGACCGTCCCGCCCCTCGGCGAAGGCAGGTCCCGCGGCAAACGCTCCGGCAAGGGTTCCAGCCAGCCCCAAGGCACAGGCAAGTCCAAGGGCAAAGGCAAGCCGGTCCGCGCCGCGCGGCGCGGATCCTGCCGCCATTGCAGTGTCACTGCGTATCGCCATCGCTGCGGGACACGTCCTTCCGATCCTCGTTCCCGTTCCCGGGATGCTGTCATCTTGCCGAAAATGGTGGCGGGAAGATGTCGCGGCCATGGCCGCGGACAACCGGGGCACCGCCGGGTGCACGAGGTGGGGCTCAGCCGGCCGCATGGGTGTCCAGCGCATGGTCCAACGCCTGTTCCAGCCGATCGTTGCCCCAGAACAGCTCGCCATCCGCACAGGTGACGCTCGGCGCGCCGAAAATGCCGAGCCTCTTCGCCTCCTCGACGCTGCCGCGCAGCCGTGCCTTGACGTCGTCGCTGGCGGCACGCGCGAGGATCGCATCCGCCTCCGCCCCGGCATGGGCGGCCAGAGTGGCGAGCACCGTCTCATTGTCGATCCGCCAGCCTTCGCCGAATTGCGCCAGATAGACCGCCCGCGAGAACCGCGCCACCTGCTCCGGTGCCAGCGCCGTGGCAATGCGTGCGGCCTTGAGACCGTTCTGCGGAAACGGCTCGGGCCGGCGGAACGGGAGTCCCGCGGCAGAGCAGATCCGCTCCAAGTCGCGCCACATATAGGCCCCCTTCGCCGGCAGCAGGTTGAAGGGAGAGGTGGTCCAGCCGACCTGCGCGAAGATCGGACCGAGCAGGAACGGTCGCCAGCGCAGCTCGACGCCGCGCCGTTCCGCCAGATCCTCGATCCGCATGGCGGCCGGATAGCTGTAGGTGGAGGCGAACTCGTACCAGAACTGGACGATCGGACGCGACATGACGGCTTCCTTTCCTCGCGGCGGCTGCGACCGGCAGCCGCATCGGCACGGCGCCGCCCTTGGACAGGAGGAGCCAGATCGCTATAACCCCTCAACCGGACCCGCAAGACAACCGCTAATGCAGGCGCGATGACCGACACCCCCCCCTCCACGGCCTCGCGCGGCTTCCGCTTCCCGGCGCGCCTTGCCGCCGGCGAAACGGGCGCCCTCGCCCTTGTCGTCTGCACCTGTCTCCTCATCGTCACCGGCCTTTTCCTTGCCTTCCCCGGCCTCGATATCGCCGCCTCCCGGCTCTTCCACCATCCCGACGCCGGCTTCATCCTGGCGCAGGACCCGTTCCTGCAGCGCCTGCGCGAGCTCGGCCCCTTCCTCGTCAAGCTGATCGCCGGCCTCTGTCTTGCCGTCCTCCTGTGGCCCTTCGTCGCCGGCCCGTTGCCCGAACGCCTGCCGCTGCGGGCGCCCGTCTTCCTGCTGTCAACCCTGGCGCTCGGCCCCGGCCTGCTGGTCAACGCCCTCCTCAAGGACAACTGGGGTCGGCCGCGCCCCAACGCGGTGGACCTGTTCGGCGGGGACGCGCCCTATGTGAGCGTCTGGCGGATCAGCGACCATTGCGGCAGCAACTGCTCCTTCGTCTCTGGCGAGGCCTCCTCCAGCCTCTGGCTGATCACCCTTGCCATTCTCGCTCCCCCGGCCTGGCGCCGCACTGTCCTCGCCGTGATCCTGCCGCTGGTCCTTGTGCTGTCCGCCAACCGCGTCGCTTTCGGCGGCCACTTCCTGTCCGACACGCTGATTTCCTGGTGCCTGACCCTTCTGGTCATCCTCGGCGTTCGCCATCTGCTCTGGCGGCTGCCGGGCGCCGAAGCCCGCGCCCGGCGCTGGCGCGGCGGCTATGACCGGCTCTCGGCCACCGTCCGCCGCCGGGCCGCCGGCCTGCGCCGCCGTCTTGCCGCCTCGCTGCGTGCTTTCGCCGCAATGATGCGCTGAAGCTGCCCGGGAAAGACCGATACCGTGCCTGCCCATCGCCGTGCCGCGTTTGCAACATCTTGCTGCCGCGAAGATCTGCCATGCGGGGTGAACCAGCGCAGCGGCCACCGGCCACCGGCCACCGGCCACCTTTGCCCCGTCCGACCGTACCGCGCGGGGGTGGAAAAACCGGCCGGCTTGCGCCTTAGTTAGCCGAGAGACGCATGCAGGCGATTCGCCCTCTTGCATCCGCCGACCGGGCGGATATCAGACCGCGTGAAAGGAAGGCCGAGGGGCAGGCTCAGCCGATGAGTTCGCAGGACGACCAGCAGACCACGGCCGGTGGGACGGCCGGTGGGACGGCCGGGGCGACGCCGCCGGCAGACGGGCGAGCCCGCTCGCGCGGCCGACGGTTGCTGCGCATCCTGGCAAGCGGCCTTCTCGTTGCCGGCCTGGGCTTCTATGCGGGCTCCTTCCTGCGCTTCGCCGCCACCGTCGCCGGCTATGACAGCAACGACGCGGCCCGCGCCGACGCCATCGTCGTCCTTACCGGCGGCAGCGAGCGCGTCAAGCATGCACTGGCCCTGCTGCAGGCCGGCAATGCCGAGCGCCTGCTGATTTCCGGCGTCCATCCCGAAACCACGCCGCAGCAGATCGTCATCTCCACCGCCAGCGACCTGTCGCTGTTCTCCTGTTGCGTCGACCTCGACAGGAACGCCAACAACACCCTGGAAAACGCTTCCGAGACGGCGAAATGGGCTCGCGAGAACGGCTTTGCCCGTCTTCTCGTCGTTACCAGCGCCTATCACATGCCGCGCGCCCTGCTCGAGCTCCGCTCGACCATGAGCGACTTCGACCTCGTGCCCGTGCCGGTGCAGACAGCCGATCTCGCCCCCGAGCGCTGGCATGAAGAGCCGCGCACGGCGCTGCTGCTGGCGCGCGAGCACCTGAAATATCTGCTTGCCTGGCTGCGGATCGCGGTTATGGAAACGTCGGCGCCGTAACGGTGCCGTCCATGCGGCTTGCGTCGGAGGCAAGTCGCACGGGATCCTGGCGGGCGCCGCTTGCGGCGCGTCCGGTAGTTCCACACCGCAACCGGTTGAGATCGATGCTGCTTCTTCGCTCGCTGCTGTTTCAGGCGCTATTCTACATCAGCACCCTGGTCCTGATGATCGCCGGCCTGCCGGTCTTCCTGATGCCGCGGCGGCGCGGCTGGCCGCTGGTGCCATTCTGGGCCAGGGTCGAGCTGTTCCTGCTGAAATGGATCGTCGGCATGAAGGTCGAGTTCCGCGGGCTGGAGAACATTCCGCGGGGCGGCTGCATCGTCGCCGCCAAGCATCAGTCGGCCTGGGAGACCTTCGCGCTTCTGCCGCTCTTCTCCTCGCCAACCTATGTGCTGAAGCGGGAGCTGCGTTACATTCCGATCTTCGGCTGGTACACGGCGAAATTCCGCCAGATCCCGGTCGACCGGGGCAAGCGCGCCCTGGCGCTAGCCGCCATGACCCAGCGGGCCCGCGAGGCGGTGGCCGAAGGCCGGCAGATCCTGATCTTTCCGGAAGGCACCCGGCGAGGAGCCGGCGAGGAGCCGCGCTACAAGCACGGCGTCGCCCATCTCTATCGGTCGCTGGAGGCGCCGGTCCTGCCCGTGGCGCTGAATTCCGGCCTGTTCTGGCCGCGCCGCGGCTGGCGACTCTATCCCGGCACCGTGCTTGTCGAGTTCCTGCCGCCGATCGCACCCGGCCTCGACATCGAGACGTTCCACACACATATGGTCGAGACGATCGAAGACACCTCCGACCGGCTGATCGACGAGACGGCGAGGACGTCGCCCGCCCTGCCGACCCTGCACCGGGTTCGGGAGCGCCGCGCTGCGCGCGGTCTGCCAGTTTGATTGAGAACGGCGTGATTGAAAACGGTGTGATTGAAGGCGATGTGATCAAAAACCGATTGCGGCGTCAGTCCTCGCGCGTGTCCCGCGCCGAGATCCGCCAGCATCCCGATTGGCGCCCGGCGACCACCCAATAGACGAAGCCCGCCAGGAAGCCCGTCGCCGCTGCGACGATCGTGCCGGGCCGGACATCCGCCTGCAAGTGGGCCGGGCCCTCGCCGGACCACCACAGGACGGTCGCGATGGCGCCGCCAGCCGCCAGATGAAAGACCACTCCGCGCAGCCGCAACGCCTCCGCCAGCACCACGGCGGCCAGCGCCGGGGCGAAGGCCAGTCCACCGATGAGGCTGGCCCCAACCAGAGACCAGCCGAAGCTAAGGCCGATCACCACCGGATCGCCGGCGGGATCCTGCAGCCCGCGCAACAGGCCGAACGCGACGAAGGCGGCGGCGGCCACGAAGGCCAGAACCAGCCCCACGACGATCCGGATGCACTGGGCAAGAAGCTTGCCGCCGTCGATCATCACCTAGCTCGCAGCGGTTTCGGCAGCGGCCCGGTCGCGGGCGCGCATGCGCTCGGATTCCGACTTGAGCTGGCCGCAGGCGGCGAAGATGTCGCGGCCGCGCGGCGTGCGGATCGGCGAGGCATAGCCCGCCCGGTTGACCACCTCGGCAAAGGCCTCGATCTGCTCCCAGTCGGAGCATTCGTAGGGCGAGCCCGGCCAGGGATTGAACGGGATCAGGTTGATCTTCGCCGGAATGCCCTTGAGCAGGCGCACCAGTTCGCGCGCGTCGGCGAGACTGTCGTTGACGTCCTTCAGCATCACGTATTCGAAGGTGATGCGGCGGGCATTGTTCAGCCCCGGATAGGCCCGGCAGGCATCGAGCAGCTCGGCGATGTTCCACTTCTTGTTGATCGGCACCAGTTCGTCGCGCAAGTCGTCGCGCACCGCATGCAGCGAGATCGCCAGCATGCAGCCGATCTCGGCGCCCGTGCGCTCGATCATCGGCACCACGCCCGAGGTCGACAGGGTGATTCGCCGCTTCGACAGCGACAGCCCCTCCCCGTCCGAAGCGATCAGCAGCGCCTTCTTGACATTGTCGAAATTGTAGAGCGGCTCGCCCATGCCCATCATCACGATGTTGGTGACGAGCCGGCCCTCGCTCGGCACCGCCGCCCCGGCAGGCGTCTCGCCCTTGGGGAAGTCGCCGAGACGGTCGCGAGCGACCAGGATCTGCGCGAGGATCTCCTCCGCCGTCAGGTTGCGCACCAGCCGCTGGGTGCCGGTGTGGCAGAAGGTGCAGGTGAGCGTGCAGCCGACCTGCGAGGAGACGCAGAGCGTGCCGCGTCCCTCCTCGGGAATGTAAACGGTCTCGATCTCGACCGGCCGCCCGGCCCCGCGCGGGGGAAAGCGGAACAGCCACTTGCGGGTGCCGTCACTGGAAATCTGCTCCGACACCATTTCGGGGCGACGGATGCTGAAGGCTTCGGCAAGCTGTGCGCGCAGGTCCTTGGCGATATTGGTCATCTCGGCGAAGTCGGACGCGCCGCGTACATAGAGCCAGTGCCAGAGCTGGGCAACGCGCATGCGCAACTGCCGCTGTGGCACGCCGATGCCGGCCAGCGCCTCGGCCAGTTCCTCCCGGTCGAGACCGACCAGAACCGGCTTGTCCTCGCCCGCCGGCGCCGCAGGTCGCGCTTGCGGTGCCGGAGCGGCCATCAGGCTGCTGGTTGCGGAGTCGTGCTGCATCAGGCTCATGTCGTCGGTCCGTGAGACAGGGGCGCCGCGGCCTTGCGGGGCACAGTTCAAACCGCCGCCCGGCGCAAATTCCCAAAGGGCAAACCCCGAAAGAACGAATCCCGAAAGGGAAACGCCGAAAAGGCGGCGCCAATGCGGCCACCGCCCGAAAAGCCCGAACCGTCCCGCGCCTTGTCGGGGCGGGACGGTTCGGATCACGGCATCTTATACAGCAAGCCGGGCCGTTTGTGAGCCCCAAAGCACATGCGCCCCGCGCGAAGCCGCTCCGCTTCGCAGCGCAGGCTCGGCGGGAGCAGATCCCGGGGTGCGATCAGCGCGTGGCGGCGGGCCTTATTGGCAGGCCCGATCCGCCGCCGTGATCGCCGCCGTCACGCCGGACAGCGAAAAGTCGTAGGTGGTCTGCGTGCCGCGCGCCGAAACGCCGGTAACGACCATGCCACGACCGGCCTTCATCGCGGCGACGAGCTGACGCTCCTCGGTCGCATTGGCCATCCAGGCGCCGTCGTTCTTGGTGAACATCGTGAACTTCTGGCCGTCCACGTCGACGGACACCGACGACTGCTCCTTGAAGGCATAGCCGACGATCACGCTGGGTTCGTTGTTGACGTTCTCGCCGGGCCGGTTCGACACGAAGAAGAACACGTCTCCGTGATTGCGATCGCTCGGCGAGAGCTTGGTCGGCTTGGACAAGGCATAGCAAACCTTGCCCTTGGAACCGCCATAGGAATAGGCGTCCCAGTTATTGTGCTGACTGACAAGGGTCGGCGTCTGGGCGTGCGCCGACACACCCGTAAGGACGAGTGCCAGAAGAGCCGGGAAGAGCGTTCTTGCTTGCATCATCTCCTAAACCGCTACTGCTAACCATCCGGAATGGATCGAATTTGCTGAGCAATCGTCACCTTGTCTTAAGGTTATCGCCCAGCAGGTTACGAAAGGGTTGATATTCTCGAAAAGCCGTCAGACGGCTTCGCAAACCCGCTACGATCGCTGGATGGCGCACGCTGCCGGTACAAATCGGGCAAGAGTGTGACACTTTTGCCAAGCTGTCTTTACCCCTTCCGGGGATTGACGAAACCGCCCGGCCCGGTCTGATGTTGCAGGAGCGCGTCGCAGCGGCACGCGCACGTCGACGGGACGCGCGACATGGGCTATTTGGACAGTTGCCGACGTCGCCTGCCGGGGGCCTCCCCGAACCGCCTCGCAGTTTCGAACGAAGAAGGACACATGGACCAGACCGACCCGACACACCGGATGCGCATCCCTTCGATGCGGACGGGAGCTGCGTGATCGTGGCCGTTGAGGACCGGTTCTCGCTTCTGATCCTGCAGGTGGCCCGAGATCGCGACCGGACTGCCTTCGCGTCGCTGTTCGACCATTTCGCCCCGCGCATCAAGTCCTATCTGATGCGGCTCGGCTCCGATGCCGCGACTGCCGAGGAGCTGACCCAGGAGGTGATGATCACCCTCTGGCGCAAGGCGGGACTTTTTGACGCAAGCCGGGCCACCGCCGCGACCTGGCTGTTTCGCATCGCCCGCAATCGGCGCATCGATTCCCTGCGACGCGACCGCTCCGCCCTCATCGATGCCGAAGACCCGACCCTGCGCCCCCCCGCGCCGGAAGACCAGGACGAGGAACTCGATGCCCGTCAGCGCGAGGATCGGGTCCGCGAGGCCATGCAGGCGCTGCCGCAGGAGCAGGCCGACCTGATCCGCCGTGCCTTCTTCTCCGGCCTGTCGCACAGCCAGATCGCCGAGGAAACCGGTCTGCCGCTCGGCACGGTGAAATCGCGCATCCGCCTTGCCTTCTCCCGTCTGCGGCGCATCCTGGAAGCCGACGAGGCGGTCGACACCGACTGACGCAAGACCTCCACCGGAGGTGGAACAATCTCCATTATGATTTGAAAATCAATGAGTTAAATGCAAGACCCGCTGACGTTCGGGGCGCCGCCAGGCTTCGCTTCGCAGGTCAGCGGGATCGGACCGCAGCCGAATCGATCGTTCAGCCCTGGACGCCGAGCAACCGGCAGATCTCGTCGAGCTGCTCCAGCGAAGCGTATTTGATCTTCAGCTCACCGGCGCCCTTGTCCGGCTTGTGGGCGATGGCGATCTTCAGCCCCAGCGTATCGGTCAGCCGCTTCTCCAGCGCCTTGGTATCCGCGTCCTTGTCCGGCCTTTCCGTCTTCGCAGCGCGCGAGCGGGTCAGTGCCTGCGGGTCCTGCGCCAGCTTTTCCGCCTCGCGAACATTCAGCCCCTTCTCGACGATCAATTCGGCCAGCGCCGCCGGATCTTCCGCGGTGATCAGCGCTCGCGCGTGACCGGCGGTCAGCAGGCCTTCCGCCAGATAGTCCTTGACCGAATTCGGCAGCTTCAGCAGGCGCAGCGTGTTGGCGACATGGCTGCGGCTCTTGCCGATCACCTTGGCCAGCTCGCTCTGGCTATAGGAGAAGTCCTGCACCAGTTGATCGTAGCCAAGCCCCTCCTCGATCGGGTTGAGGTCGGCGCGCTGCACGTTCTCGATGATGGCGAGTTCCAGCGCTTCCTGATCGGTGACCTCGCGCGCCACCACCGGCACCATGTGCAGGCCCGCCCGCTGCGCCGCCCGCCAGCGGCGCTCGCCGGCTATGATCTCATAAGCGTTGTCGCGGCCGGCGACCGGACGCACCAGAAGCGGCTGCACGATGCCCTTTTCGCGCACCGAGTTGGTCAGATCCTCCAGATCCTTTTCGGTGAAGGTCTTGCGCGGGTTGCGCGGATTGGCGGTCAGGAACTCGATCGGCACCCGCCGCGTGTCGCGGGGTGGCCGCGGATCCGCCGGCGGTTCCGTCCCCACCTCGCCGATCAGCGCGGCGAGCCCCCGGCCCAGCCGCTTTTTCTTTCCACCGTCGTCATCCGCCATCGTCACTGCCTGTTCTTGTTGTCGGCCGCGCGCACCGTTGCGCATCCGAATCGTTACGCCGCGACGCCGCGCAGCGTCCGCTCCCGCTGGATGATCTCCGAGGCCAGCCGCAGGTAGGCCTGGCTGCCCGAACACTTCAGATCGTAGAGCAGCGCCGGCTTGCCGTAGGACGGCGCCTCGGACACCCGCACATTGCGCGGAATGATCGTCTCGTACACCGCATCGCCCATGGTCTCGCGCACGTCGGCGACCACCTGGGCCGAGAGATTGTTGCGGCTGTCATACATCGTCAGAACGATGCCGTGGATCGACAGTTCCGGGTTCAGCGCCGCCTTCACCTGCTCGACCGTGCTGAGCAACTGGCTGAGGCCCTCCAGCGCGAAGAACTCGCATTGCAGCGGTACCAGAATCGAGTGGCTGGCCGACAGGGCGTTGATCGTCAGCAGGTTCAGCGAGGGCGGGCAGTCGATCAGCACATAGGTGAAGTCCGCCGGCGCCGCCTGGCGCCCCTGCCCCGCCAGTTCATGGATCGCCTTGCGCAGCCGGTGCGCCCGATCCGGGCGGCTGGCGATCTCCAGCTCGACGCCGAGCAGATCCATGGTGGACGGCGCCACCCACAGGCGCGGCACCGCCGTGTCCTGGATCGTTTCGGCCAGCGAACAATCGCCGATCAGTACGTCATAGGTCGAGATGTCGCGGCTGCGCCGGTCGATGCCGAGGCCTGTCGAGGCGTTGCCCTGCGGGTCGAGATCGACGACCAGCACCCGCTCGCCGATCGCTGCGAGCGCGGTCCCGAGATTGATTGCGGTGGTCGTCTTGCCGACGCCGCCTTTCTGGTTGGCGAGCGCGAGGACGCGCGGAGACTGAGGAAGCATGCTCATCCGGTCTGGCCTTTCCCTGTCGCACCGCGCGGCCGGATCCCCGTGATCTTGAGGAGCCGGCTGTCGGGATCGATGAGGCTCTCCCTTTCTACCAGATCGAACTCCCAAGCGTGAGCGGCACGCGCGACCTCGTCGCGGAAATTTTTTCCTTTGTGGAAAATCGCAGGTGCGCCGTGATTCGAGAAGGGCTCCGTATAGGCCAGCAGCTCGGAAAGATCGGCCAGCGCCCGCGCCGACACCGCCTCGACCTCGCCGGCTAGGTCCCCCGACACGTCCTCGATACGCGCCGCATGAACCGTCGCCGGACAGCCCGTCTCGCGGATCACCGTGCGCAGGAAGGCGACCTTGCGGCTGTTGCTCTCGATCAGATGCACATGCGCACCGGGCAGGCGCTCCATCTGCACCATCGCCGTCACCAGGCCGGGAAAGCCGGCGCCGCTACCGAGATCCACCCAGCGGGCGGCCTCCGGCGCCAACGCCACCACCTGCAGACTGTCGGCGACATGCCGTCGCCAAGCCTCGGGCAAGGTCGACGGCGCCACGAGGTTCTGCGCCTTCTGCCAATGCAGGAGCAAATTCACGTAAGTGGTCAAGCGCTCCACTGTTTCACGTGAAACTTCGAAAATTCCGTGAAGCACTTCCGGTCCGTCATCGACGGTCAGCCGCGCCGGCCGGCTCATGCCACGGCCTCCCGGCCGCCCGCGCGGGACCCGGCCTTTTGCGCCTTGCGCACATGCGACAAAAGCAGCGTCAGCGCCGCCGGCGTCACCCCGTCGATCCGCGCTGCCTGGCCCAGCGTCTCGGGCCGCGCGGCTTCGAGCTTCTGCCGCGCCTCGTTGGACAGGCCCTTGACCAGCGCATAGTCGAGGCCAGCCGGCAGCAGCAGATCCTCGTCGCGGCGCAACGCATCGATGTCCGCCTCCTGCCGCTTCAGATAGACCGCGTAGAGCGCGTCGATCGCCACCTGCGCGGCGATCTTCGGGGCGAGCGCTCCGATCTCCTGCGGCCACACGACGGCCAGCTTGTCGAGGTCGATATCGGGGTAGGACAGCAACTCGAAGGCGGAGCGCCGCACCCCGTCCTGGTTGATCGGCAGGCCGGCGCGCCGCCCCTCCTCCGGGGTCAGCACCAGGCCAGAGAGCACCTCGCGTGCCCGCGCCAGATCCCGGCACTTTGCCTCGAACCGCGAGGCACGCTCCGCCGAGACGCAGCCGATCTCCATGCCCATCTGCGTCAGCCGCTGGTCGGCATTGTCCGCCCGCAACGACAGCCGGTACTCGGCCCGCGAGGTGAACATCCGATAGGGCTCGTTGACGCCGCAGGTCACCAGATCGTCGATCATCACCCCGAGATAGCCCCTGTCGCGGCCGAAGACGACGGGCGCCCGGCCGCCCGCCTTCAGCGCCGCGTTCAGCCCCGCGACCAGCCCCTGCGCGGCCGCTTCCTCGTAACCTGTCGTGCCGTTGATCTGGCCGGCCAGGAACAGGCCCCCGACCCGGCGCGTCTCGAGCGTACGACCCAACTCCCGCGGATCGATGTGGTCGTATTCGATGGCATAGCCCGGCCGCAGCACGGCGACATCCTCCAGCCCCGGAATGGTCCGCAGGAAGGCAAGCTGCGCATCTTCCGGCAGCGAGGTCGAGATGCCGTTCGGATAGACCGTCGGATCGTCCAGCCCTTCCGGCTCCAGGAAAACCTGATGGCCGTCGCGATCGCCGAAGCGGACCACCTTGTCCTCGATCGAAGGACAGTAGCGCGGCCCGCGGCCGACGATCTCGCCGGAATACATCGCCGAGCGATGCAGGTTGTCGCGGATGATCTCGTGGGTCCGCAGCGTCGTACGGGTGATGTGACAGGACACCTGCGGCGTGGTGATGGCGCTCGTCAGCTCCGAAAATGGTTCCGGATCCGAATCGCCCTTCTGCTCCTCCAGCCGTTCCCAATGGATCGTGCGACCATCCAGCCGTGCCGGCGTGCCGGTCTTGAGCCGGCCGAGCTCGAACCCATGCGAGAGCAGCGAGGCCGACAACAGGTTCGACGGCGCCTCGTCGGCCCGTCCGGCGGCGATCTTGCGCTCGCCGATATGAATGACCCCGCGCAGGAAGGTGCCGGTGGTCAGCACCACCGCACCGGTGACCAGCCGCCGCCCGTCGGCCAGCACCACCCCGCCGACATGTCCGGCCTCGACCGTCAGCTCCGCCGCCTCCCCTTCGACGACCTCCAGATTGGCGGTCTCGCGGATCGCCTCCTGCATCGCCTTGCGATAGAGCCTGCGGTCGGCCTGAGCCCTCGGCCCGCGCACCGCAGGGCCCTTGCGCCGGTTGAGCAGACGAAACTGGATGCCGGCCCGGTCGGCCACTCGGCCCATCAATCCGTCCAGCGCATCGACCTCGCGCACCAAATGTCCCTTGCCGAGGCCGCCGATGGCCGGGTTGCAGGACATCACGCCGATGGTGGAGAAGCTATGCGTGACCAGCGCAGTGCGGGCGCCCAGCCGTGCGCTGGCGCTCGCGGCCTCGCAGCCGGCATGGCCGCCGCCGATGACGATCACATCGAAGACAGGCTTGGCGACATTGCCGCCCTTTGTCCTGGTCATGTGCTTTCAGCCTCTGCCCGCGCCGGCGAAGATCGCGCTCGGGGCCTGCAGGCGACACGGGAAAGGTCCGCGATCCGCCTTGCGTGGATACCTCTTGCGGCCGGTGATACCCGAAAACCGGCGCAGCGGTCAAAGATAAGCAGCGTTACCGGCCTCTGTCTGACATCCGTTTCGGATGAGTCTTCATTACGGGTTTGAATCGATCCTCGATTCCTGCTGTTTCACGTGAAACGCTCGTTTACTTCCCGATACAAAATTCTCGGAAAATCACGTCCAGCAGGTCCTCCACGCCGACGCGTCCAGCAATCCGCCCCAGCGACTCCCCAGCCCGCCGCAGGTCCTCGGCGCGGATTTCCAGCGATCGGCACTCCGCCAGCGCCTCACCAAGCGCCGCCAGGCAGTCCTCCAGATGCCGCCGGTGCCGCTCCCGCGCGGCCAGCGGCTCGTCCACCCCGCCGACATGTTGTGCCGCAAACGTCGCCAGCGCAGCAAGCAGCGCATCGACTCCCTCGCCGCTGCGCACGGACAGGCGGAAGTCTCGCTCCCCCGCTGCTGCCGCCGGCCACCCCGTTCCCGTATCGGCCTTGGTCTCGACCCGCCAGAGGGCAGTCGTTGCATGCGGCGGCGGAGATGACTCTCCGCTGGAAGGGTCCGTCTCCGGCGCGACAAGCCACAGCACCAGGTCTGCATCCTCGGCCCGCGCAAGCGCCCGGCGGATGCCCTCCCGCTCGACCAGTCCCGCCGCCTCGCGCAGGCCCGCCGTGTCGACCAACGTCACCGGATAACCGTCGAGATCCATATGCACCTCGATGACGTCGCGGGTGGTTCCCGCCTCTTCCGTGACGATGGCGACATCCCGCCGCGCCAGCGCGTTCAAAAGGCTCGACTTGCCGGCGTTCGGCGCACCGAGCAGCACCACCTGGACGCCGCTGCGCAGCCGCTCGGCCCGCCGCGACCGGGCAAGATGCCCGGCGATCTCTTCGCGCAGGCGAGCAACCTCCTCCCACACCAGGGCGGAGACATCGTCGGGCACGTCCTCCTCGTCGGCGAAATCGAACTCCGCCTCCACCAAGGCCCGCGCGCGGGTCAGCCGCCCGCGCCAGCCGTCATAGACCGCCGCCAGCGCGCCGCCGGCCTGGCTCATCGCCAGCCGCCGCTGCGCTTCCGTTTCCGCCGCAATCAGATCGGCGAGGCCCTCGACCTCAAGCAGATCCATCCGGTCATTGTCGAAAGCCCGGCGGGTAAACTCCCCCGCCTCGGCCGGCCGGCATCCCGGTAGGCTGCCAAGCACCTCCAGCACCGCGGAAACCACCGCGCGTCCGCCATGGCAATGGAACTCGGCAACGTCCTCTCCGGTAAAGCTGGCGGGGCCGGGAAACCACAGCATCAGCGCCCGGTCGAGAACGGAGCCATCCGCCGGCCGTCGCAGCTCGCGCACGGAGGCACGGCGCGGCGCCGGGCAGGTCCCGCACATCGTTTCGAGGGCGAATCGGGTTCCCTCGCCGGACAGGCGGATCACCGCCACACCAGCGGGCACCGCCCCACTGGACAGGGCAAAGATCGTATCGCGCCCGGGCAGCGTCTCATTGCCTCCCCCCATCCGCTTTCCCTTGGCTCCAGACATCGACTGACCTAGCCTTTCCTCAACAACCATCATCGGCTCCGCCCGCTTCCCTGGCCGGAGCCTGCCACGCCCTGATATCGGAGAGGCCCATGACCGACAACCGTCTGGCCGGCGCCACCAGCCCCTATCTGCTGCAGCACAAGGACAATCCGGTCGCTTGGCGTCCCTGGGGACCGGAAGCGCTGGCCGAGGCCCGCGCCGCCGACAAGCCCATCCTCCTCTCGGTCGGCTACGCCGCCTGCCACTGGTGCCATGTCATGGCCCATGAGAGCTTCGAAGATCCGGACGTCGCCGCGGTCATGAACCGCCTCTTCGTCAATATCAAGGTCGACCGGGAGGAGCGCCCGGACATCGACCAGATCTACATGACCGCGCTGCATGCCCTTGGCCAGCAGGGTGGCTGGCCGCTGACGATGTTCCTCACCAGCGAGGGAGAGCCCTTCTGGGGCGGCACCTATTTCCCCAGAACCTCCCGTTGGGGGCGACCCGGTTTCATCGAGGTCCTGGAGGCGGTCGACCGTGCCTATCGAATGGATCGGAGCCGAATCGAGACCAACCGCAAGGCTCTGATGACCCATCTGGCGGCGGCCCGCCCCCAAGCGGCCGGCGCCCTGCCGCCGGACCTTGCCGTCACCGCCGGCCTGCGCCTCGCCGGCCTTTACGACACGACCCATGGCGGCATCCGCGGCGCACCCAAATTTCCCCAGGCCTGCGTCAGCGAACTCGTCTGGCGCGCGGCCCTGCGCAGCGGCTCTGCCGAGGCTCTTGATGCCTGCGTGCTGACGCTGGAACGCATGAGCAACGGCGGCATCTACGATCATGTCGGTGGCGGCCTTGCCCGCTATTCCGTCGACGAGCGCTGGCTGGTGCCGCATTTCGAGAAGATGCTCTATGACAACGCCCAATACATCGCTCACCTCGCCCGCGCGCTCGCCCTCGCCGATCTTTCCCCATCGCTCACCGAGTTGTTCCGGATCCGACTCGATGAGACCGTCGGCTGGCTGCAGCGGGAGATGATGAACGGGCCGGCCTTCGCCGCAAGCCTCGATGCCGACAGCGAGGGCGAGGAGGGCCGCTTCTATGTCTGGACGCCGGATCAGGTGGCGAGGGTCCTCGACCGCGATGCCTGCCTTGCCTTCTGCCAGGCCTATGACATCAGCGCCTGTGGCAATTTCGAGGGCGCCAGCATTCCGAACCGCCTGTCGCCACCGCGCGCCGGCCCGGGCGCGGGCGCCGCGCCCTATCCCGCCGCCCGCGCCGCGCTGCTCAACGCCCGTCAAAACCGGGTGCCCCCGGCGCGAGACGACAAGGTCCTCGCCGACTGGAACGGCTTGACCATCGCCGCGCTGGCGGAGGCCGAGTATCTCTTCCGCCTGGAAGGTGTTTCACGTGAATCCTGGCGCCGGCTCGCCATCGATGCCTATGGCTTCGTCATGGATCACATGCGCGACAACGAGGGTCGCCTCGCCCACGCCTGGTGCGGAGGTCGCCTCACCCGGCCGGGATTTGCCAGCGACCTTGCGGCAATGATGAAGGCCGCCGTCACCCTCGCCGAAACCTCGTGGTCCATGTCGGAGGCGAATCGATTTCTCGCCGACGCCCTCGACCTCGGCCGCCGGCTCGATCGGGACTTTGCCCATGAGGGTGGCGGCTACTACCTCGCCTCACGCGAGGCGAACGACATCATCATACGGCCGTTCTCGCCAATGGACGAGGCCGTTCCCAATGCCAACGGGCTGGCGGCTGAGGCCTTCCTGCGCCTGTCGCACCTCCTCGGCGACGATAGGCTGGCGGAGACCTCAGAGGCGATCCTTGCCGGTTTCGCCGCCGACATCGTCGGCAACGTCTTCGGCACGGCGAGCCTGTTGAGCGCCCTAGACACCGCCGAAAACGCAGTGCTCGCGGTGCTGGTGACGCCGCTCGAGGGAGACCGGTCCGAGTGCGCGATGGCGTTGCGCCGGGCCGTTGCCCGCCTGGCCGATCCCGCCATCATCCGCCTGGAAGTTTCGGACGGCCACGATTTCCCGGCCAGCCACCCGCTGCATGGCAAGACCGCCCGCGCCGGGCGCCCCACCCTCTATCTCTGCCGGCGGGGAGCCTGCAGCGCGCCGCTAACCAGCGCCGCCGATGTCGGACCAGCGCTTACCCACTTCGCGTCCCGACATTAAGGCCCAGCCTCAGTCCGGGTAGTCGCCGGCGCTGCCAGATCCGCCGCCCCGGTGAGAGGCCCAATCCTTCACGCCGAGGCGATAAAGCACATGCGGCGATAGGGGGCTTGCGCCATCGATTGCCGGATGAGCGAAATCCGCGGCCGTGTCCCGCCGCATGCCGATCCGCTCCATCACCCGCCGCGACGGAGCGTTCAGCACGGCGGTGAAGGAGATGATCTCGTCGAGACCCTGTGTTTCGAAACCGAATCGAAGCCATGCCCGCGCGGCCTCGCTGGCATAGCCCTGTCCCCACGCCGAACGGGCGAGCCGCCAACCGATCTCGATACAGGGCAGGAAGGGCAGCGGATGCCTCGGCCGGTTGAGGCCGACGAAACCGATGAAGGACCCGCCCGCCTTCTCGATCACCGGCTGGAAACAGATCCCGTCCGCCGCCGCACGGGCCCGCGCCGTGTCGACCATCGCATCGCTCTCAGCGCGGCTCAGCACCGAGGGGAAGTAGCGCATCACGCAAGGGTCGCCATTCATCGCGGCGAAGGGCGCCTTGTCCTCCTCCCGCCACGGACGCAACAGCAGCCTCGCGGTTTCGATCACCGGGCCCGCCTCGCCCTCGCCTGCCATCGTTGCACCTCCGAATCGACCTGATTCACGTGAAACACCCGTCCTGCAAAAAGCAACACCCGCGGAGATCTCGGACCTCCGCGGGTGTTTCACGTGAATCTCGTATCCGCGTCGCGGCGATGCCGCGCAGCGCCGTCAGGTGTTCATGCTGTCGAAGAAATCGTCGTTCGACTTGGTTTGGCGCAGCTTGTCGAGCAGGAACTCGATGGCGTCGACCGTCCCCATCGGGTTGAGGATGCGGCGCAGCACGAACGTCTTCTTCAGGTTCACCGGCTCGACCAGAAGCTCTTCCTTGCGGGTGCCGGATCGCTGGATATCGATGGCCGGGAAGACGCGCTTGTCGGAGATCTTGCGGTCGAGAATGATCTCGGAGTTGCCCGTACCCTTGAACTCCTCGAAGATGACCTCGTCCATGCGGCTGCCGGTGTCGATCAGGGCCGTGGCGATGATCGTCAGCGACCCGCCCTCTTCGATGTTACGGGCAGCACCGAAGAAGCGCTTCGGCCGCTGCAGCGCGTTGGCATCGACACCGCCGGTCAGCACCTTGCCCGAGGACGGAACCACGGTGTTGTAGGCGCGCCCCAGCCGGGTGATCGAATCCAGCAGGATCACCACGTCGCGGCCATGCTCGACCAGGCGCTTGGCCTTCTCGATGACCATCTCGGCCACCTGCACGTGGCGAACCGCCGGCTCGTCGAAGGTGGAGGACACCACCTCGCCGTTCACCGTACGCTGCATGTCGGTGACTTCCTCGGGCCGCTCGTCGATCAGCAGCACGATCAGATAGCATTCGGGATGATTGGTGGTGATCGACTTGGCGATGTTCTGCAGGAACACCGTCTTGCCGGTGCGCGGCGGAGCGGTGATCAGGCCGCGCTGGCCCTTGCCGAGCGGAGCGACCAGGTCGATGACCCGCGACGACAGGTCCTTGCTCCCGGTCGGCGTCTCGACTTCCATCTTCAGCCGCTCGTCGGGATAGAGCGGCGTGAGATTGTCGAAATGAACCTTGTGCCGCGCCTTTTCCGGGTCCTCGAAATTGATCTTATTGACCTTGAGCAGCGCGAAATAGCGCTCGCCCTCCTTCGGGCTACGAATCTCGCCTTCGACCGTGTCGCCGGTTCTCAGCGAGAAGCGGCGGATCTGCGACGGTGAGATGTAGATGTCATCCGGGCCGGGAAGGTAGTTGGCGTCCGGCGAGCGCAGAAAACCGAAACCGTCCTGCAGCACTTCGACGACGCCCTCGCCGATAATGTCGACGTCCTGGGCGGCGAGCTGCTTGAGAATGGCGAACATCAGCTCCTGCTTGCGCATGGTGCTGGCGTTCTCGACCTCATGCTCCTCCGCAAAGGCGAGGAGTTCGGTCGGCGTCTTGATCTTGAGATCTGAGAGTTTCATTTCCCGCATGGGCAATGGATGGTCTTCTGCTAGGGGTGGATGCGTATGATCCCGCGTCGCCGTCTTGGCAACCTGGATCAGGAAGGAAGGGAGTGGCTGCGGATCGACAATCGGACCTTCCGATCCGACCTGGTGCTTTTGCGGTTCCCGGATGCGCGGCCAAACTCGTCGCCCCGGAACGTCGCTAACACCATGCCCGCAGGATGTGAGGTTGCCGGAATCTACATTTTTAAATTCACCAGAGCAAGCGCCATTCGGCGAGTGCTCGCAATATTGTCATGCGCCCGGAAAGGTTAGCCACGCCATTCGGACGCAGGGTTAGCCGAGATCAACCAGTCAGAATGGCTTGATCACCACCAGAATCACGATCAGCACCATAAGTAGGGTCGGCACCTCGTTGACGATACGGTAGTGACGCGAGCTCCTGACGTTGGTGTCCGCGGCAAATTGGCGCACACAGCGCGCCAGATAACCGTGCAGAGCGCTCATCGCCAGAACCAGCGTCAGCTTGGCGTGGAACCAGCCGGACGAGAAGAACCCGCCCTCATAGGCGACCCAGAGCCCGAAGATCCATGACGAGATCATCGCCGGGGTCATGATCGCCTTGAGCAGCCGCCGCTCCATAACCTTGAAGGTCTCGCTCTGCGGCGTGCCCGGTCCCACCTCAACGTGATAGACGAACAGCCGCGGCAGGTAGAACAGCGCGGCCATCCAGGCGATCACCGAGATGATGTGCAGGACCTTCAGCCAGAGATAGAGCATGGGTCACCGGGTCTCCAGAGAGCCTTCGCGGGGATCGGGCGCCTGTCGCACGCGGGCGATCATCCGCGCCACATTCTCCGGATCGGCGTCCGGCGTCACACCATGGCCGAGGTTGAAGACCAGCGGACCCTGTCCAAGTGTCGCAAGCACCTGGTCGACGCCCTCCTCCAGCGCCCGGCCGCCGGCGACCAGCCGCATCGGATCGAGATTGCCCTGCACCGGAACCAGCCTTTGCACCTCGCGGGCGAGCGCCCCCGGCACGGTCCAGTCGAGCCCGACCGCATCGACGCCCGTTCCGGCAATATAGTCCGCGAGCCGGGCGGCGGAGGCTTTCGGAAAGCCGATGATCCGCGCTCCCGGCACGGCCGCCCGCACGCCCTCGACGATGGCGCGGGTCGGCGCGATCGACCAGCGCCGGAAGCCCTCGTCGTCGAGCACGCCGGCCCAGGTGTCGAAGATCTGCACCGCGTCGGCCCCGGCCTCAAGCTGGCGCACCAGATAGCCGATGGACGCGGTGACCAACTGGTCGATGAAGGCCTGCATCAGCTCCGGATCGCGATAGGCGCCGATCCTGGCCGCCGTCTGCTCCTGGGTGGTGTGACCGGCCACGGAGTAGCAGGCGACCGTCCAGGGCGCCCCGCAGAAGCCCAGCAGCGTCACCTCCTCGGGCAGTTCGCGCCGCAGCCGGCCGACGATCTCGATCACCGGGTCGAGATGCCGGGTGGCCCGTGACTGGTCGAGGGAGCCGACCAGCGCGTCGCGCAGCGGCTCCAGCACAGGACCGCGCCCTTCCTCGAAGCGCACGGGATATCCGAGCGCGTCGGGAACGACGAAAATATCGGAGAAGAGAATCGCCGCGTCGAAGCCGTAGCGCCGGATCGGCTGCAATGTCACTTCCGTGGCAAGCTCCACGTCGTAGCAAAATTCAAGAAAGTTAACCCTTTTTGAACGGGTCTCGCGATATTCGGGGAGATAGCGGCCTGCCTGCCTCATCATCCAGATCGGTGGTGGCCACAGCCTTTCGCCAGCCAGAACTTGCATGATCCGTCGCGACGCGGTCTGAGACACGAGACCCCCTTTAAAAAAGAAAAGAATCCTTGAAAGAGGATTCTGTTGTTTTTGTTTGTCACTGGACAGCCGGGATTATCGGTTGTCGACACGGCTCCACATGACCTGTTCGCCCCCATCCTGTCGAGGGGTTTCGGGCATAAGTGTCTTCCCCGCCTTCGGTGATAACCCGGATCCGTCAATTAAAACAGGTATATGGACGTTTGTTAACCATCTGTTAACCTTTAAGGCGGGGTTGAACAGGCTGGGGACCATTCAGGAACAAACCGGTTTTCCCCGTTATCGGCGATCCTTCCGCTGCCGGTTCCCCCGCACCTGTGCAGTGTTGATTGTTTTCGCGCTTCGGGCATGGTTTCGAGGGCGAGGCGCCAAAATGGCCGACTTGACCACACTCACCAGCAGATGCGCCGCCGGCAGGGGATAACAGCTTGGGTAAGACTCGCAACTTCTTCCATTTGCATATGGTTTCGGACTCGACCGGCGAGACGCTGATGACCGTTGCCCGCGCTGCCGGCGCCCAGTACGAGGATGTCCAGGCGATCGAGCACGTCTATCCGCTGGTGCGCTCGACGCGGCAGCTCGACCATGTGCTGGACGAGATCGAGCATGCGCCGGGCATCATCCTCTATACGCTGGTCGATCCGGAGCTTGCCGAACGGCTGGAGCAGGCGGCGCGCGCCCATGGCGTTCCCTGCGTCAACATCCTCTCGCCCGTCTTTGCGGTGTTCCAGTCCTATCTCAATGTCCGCCTGACCGGCCGGATCGGTGGCCAGCACGCGCTCGACGCCGACTATTTCCACCGGATCGAGGCGCTCAATTTCACCATGCTGCATGACGACGGCCAGATCCCGGAAAACCTCGACGAGGCGGATGTGGTGCTGCTCGGCGTCAGCCGCACCTCGAAGACGCCGACCTGCATCTATTTGGCCAATCGCGGCATCAAGGCGGCGAACATCCCGATCGTGCCGGACATTCCCCTGCCCCGTCAGCTCACCGAACTGCGCCGGGCCATGGTCGTTGCCGTGATCGCCTCGGTCGAGCGCATCCAGCAGGTGCGGCAGAACCGCATCCTCGCCTTGAGCGCCGGTTCCTTCGGCAACGAGACCTATGTCGACCGCCGGGTGATCGCCCGCGAGATCGCGGTGACGCGCAAGCTGTGCGCCGAGCATGGCTGGCCGCTGATCGATGTCACCCGCCGCTCCATCGAGGAGACGGCGGCGGAGATCCTGACACTCTACCGCGCGCACAAGAGTGCTCTGGCAAACGAGGGCGCGGCCTGATATCGCCTGAAGCGGCCTTCAACAGCTTGCGGATGGGTTCATGACCGACATCATTCTCGCCAGCGGCAGCCGGATCCGCGCCGAGCTGCTTGCCAATGCCGGCCTGTCGTTCCGGGTCGACCCGGCGCAGGTGGACGAGCGCGCCGTCGAGGCGCCGCTGCTGGAAAGCGGCTTTCCGCCGGCCGACATCGCCCGCATCCTTGCGGAAGCCAAGGCGCAGGAAACCAGCACCCGCAATCCCGGCGCGCTGGTCATCGGCGCCGATCAGGTGCTGGAATTCGACGGTGAGCGGTTGACCAAGCCGGAAGACATGGAGGCGGCCCGCCGCCAGCTCCTCGCCATGTCGGGAAAGAGCCACGAATTGCATTCGGCGGCGGCGATTGCCCGCGATGGCGAGACCCTGTGGTGCGGCGCGGCCACCGTGCACATGAAGATGCGCCGCTTCGGCCCCGAATTTGTCGGCCGCTACCTTGCCGCCACCGGCGACGTGGTTCTGTCCAGCGTCGGCGCCTATCAGCTCGAAGGGCGCGGCGTTCAGCTTTTCGAGGCGATCGAGGGCGACTATTTTACGGTCCTCGGCCTGCCGCTGTTGCCGCTTCTCCAGCAATTGCGCGAGATGGGAGCGATCGAGGCATGACGCGGCGCGCGGCGATCACCGGCTATCCGGTCACCCATTCGCGGTCTCCGCTCATCCACACCCATTGGCTGGCGAGCCATGGCATCGACGGCGTCTACGAGCGCATCGCCGTGCCGCCGGAGGAGGCGGATCGCTTCTACCGGACGCTCGGTGACCAGGGGCTGGTCGGCTGCAACGTCACCGTGCCGAACAAGGAAGCGGCCGCCGCCGCCTGCGCAACGCTGGACGAGTCGGCACGGGCCATGGGCGCGGCGAACCTCCTGTGGGTGGCGGAGGACGGCCGGGTACACGGCGCCAACACCGACGGGCTCGGCTTTCTCGGCAATCTCGACCAGATGGCGCCGGGTTGGGACAGCGGCCTGCGCGAGGCGGTGGTCCTGGGTGCCGGCGGCGCGGCCCGCGCCGTCGTCTGGGCGCTATTGTCGCGGGGTGTGAAAACCGTGACCATCGTCAACCGGACCCGGTCGAAGGCGGAGGAACTCTGCGCCCATTTCGGACCCGACTCGAAAGCTGCCGACTGGGGAGAAATTCCGGATCTGCTGGGGACAGCGGGCCTTCTCGTCAACACCACCTCCCTCGGCATGCAGGGCCAGCCGCCGCTGCAGATCGATCTTGCGCCGCTGCCTGTCACCGCGCTGGTGACCGACGCGGTCTATGCACCGCTGGAAACGCCGCTGCTGGCCGCCGCAAGGGCACGCGGCAATGTCACGGTCGACGGGCTCGGCATGCTGCTGCATCAGGCGGTGCCTGCCTTCGAGCGCTGGTTCGGCGTGCGCCCGCAGGTCACCGACGAATTGCGGGCCCTGCTGCTGGCCGATCTCGGAGTGGCGGCGTGATCGTTCTCGGCCTCACCGGCTCCATCGGCATGGGCAAGAGCACCACGGCGCGCATGTTCGCCGAAGCCGGAGCGGCGGTCTATGATGCGGATGCCGCCGTGCACCGGCTCTATTCGGGCAAGGCCGCGCCGCTGATCGAGGCGGCGTTTCCCGGCACTGTCACGGGTGGTGCCGTCGACCGCGCCCGGCTCGGCGAGCGGGTGATCGGCAAGCCGGATGAGATGCGGCGGCTGGAGGCTATCGTGCATCCCTTGGTGCGCGAGGCGGAAACCGCCTTTCTTGACGACGCCAGGCGCCAGGGCTGCCGCGTCGCCGTGCTCGACATTCCGCTGCTGTTCGAAACCGGCGGGGAGCGCCGGGTCCGCGCCGCTGTCGTCGTCACTGCACCGGCTGAGGTTCAGCGCCAGCGGGTGCTCGCCCGGCCCGGCATGAGCGAGGCGCGGCTCGAGGGCATTCTGGCGAAGCAGATGCCGGATGCGGACAAGCGCCGCCGCGCCCATTTTCTGGTCGACACCGGCAGGGGACTGGAGGCGGCGCGCCGCACCGTCGGCGCGGTGCTGCGGGCGGCGGCGTTTCTCGGCTGAGGAAAACCGCGGGCACAAGTTGGGACCGACCAGGTGGGCTGCCTGGGGATCGCACGGGGATGGTCTGGGGAAAACCGGCCGCGAAGGCGGTGTTGCCGCCGCCCCTGCTGTCGTTGCGGGTGACGATCTGAGACACTGACGACCGGCCGCCGAAAGGCTGCCGGGCACCAAAGACGGGGACCTGCCCTTGCGCGAAATCGCCTTCGACACGGAAACGACCGGTCTTGATCCCAGGAACGGCGACCGGCTGGTGGAAATCGGCGGCGTCGAGCTGATCAACCATGTGCCGACCGGCCGCACCTATCACGTCTATCTCAATCCGGAGCGCGACGTGCCGCTGGAGGCGTTCAACGTGCACGGCCTGTCGACCGAGTTCCTCGCCGACAAGCCGAAATTCGCCGAAGTGGCGCAGGAGTTCCTGGAGTTCGTCGGCGATGCGGTTCTGGTGATCCACAACGCCTCCTTCGACATGGGCTTTATCAACATGGAGCTGTCGCGGGTCGGGATGGGTCCGATCCCCCCGGCCCAGGTGCTCGACACGCTGGCGATCGCCCGGCGCAAGCACCCCGGCTCGCCCGCCTCGCTGGATGCGCTCTGCTCGCGCTACGGCATCGACAATTCGCGCCGCACCAAGCACGGCGCCCTCCTCGATTCCGAGATCCTGGCCGAGGTCTATATCGAGCTGATCGGCGGCAAGCAGGCGGGTCTGGCCTTCGCCGTGGAGGAAGACGCCGGCCCGGCCGTCGGCACGGTTCCGCGCGAGCGCTCGCGCGCGCAGCCGCGACCGGTGCCGCTCCCCCCGCGCCTGACAGCGGCCGAACGGGAAGCCCATGCCGCCTTCATTTCCGGCATCGGCGACAAGGCTTTGTGGAAACGCTACGAGCCGGGCGAGGCCTGAGCCCCGGGAGAGCTGAGCCTGAGGCGGGCTGTCCCGGTCACAGCATCGACGGCAGGACGCGATCCGGCGGCCGGTGACCGTCCATGAAGGTCTTGATGTTGATGATGACCTTCTCGCCCATGTCGATACGGCCCTCGACGGTGGCCGATCCCATATGCGGCAGCAGCACCACCTTGGTGGAGGCGATGAGCTTCGGGTTGACCGCCGGCTCGTGCTCGAACACGTCGAGGCCGGCACCGGCGAGCTGGCCGGCGTCGAGCTGGCGGATCAGCGCCGCCTCGTCGATCACCTCGCCGCGCGCGGTGTTGACGATATAGGCCTCCGGCTTCATCAGCTTCAGCCTGCGGGCCGACAACAGGTGATAGGTCGCCGGCGTGTGCGGGCAGTGGATGGACACGACATCCATGCGGGCCAGCATCTGGTCGAGGCTGTCCCAGTAGGTCGCCTCCAGCGCCTCCTCCACCGCTTCCGACACCCTTCGGCGATTGTGATAGTGAATCGACATGCCGAAGGCCTTGGCGCGGCGGGCCACCGCCTGGCCGATGCGGCCCATGCCGATGATGCCGAGCCGCTTGCCCCAGATGCGGCGGCCAAGCATCCAGGTCGGCGACCAGCCGGCCCATTCGCCATGCTCCAGCACCTTGATGCCTTCGGCGATGCGCCGCGGCACGCCGAGGATCAGCGCCATCGTCATGTCGGCTGTGTCCTCGGTCAGCACGCCCGGCGTGTTGGTGACGGTGATGCCGCGATTGTTGGCGGTGATCACGTCGATATTGTCGACGCCATTGCCGAAATTGGCGATCAAGCGGAGATTGGGGCCGGCCTGCGACAGTACGGCGGAATCGATCCGGTCGGTGACGGTGGGCACCACCACGTCGGCGGTCTTGACCGCCTCGACCAGCTCGGCCTGGCTCAGCGGCCTGTCGGCCTCGTTGAGGCGCGTCTCGAACAGTTCGCGCATCCGCGTCTCGACGACGTCCGGCAGTTTGCGTGTCACGACGACCAGCGGCTTCTTCCTGGGCATGCTCCTCGCCTTTTCGCGCTCTGTTGAGGGCTCCTTAACCCTACCTGTCAGAAATTGCGTCGTCGCGGCAGCGGTCGATCCGACGCGTCAGTTCTCATTACCAGATGGTCCGGTCAAAACAAGGGATCGGAATGCCGTTCGGCGCCGGAGGACGGGCTCAGGGCGGGCCTGCCTTGAAAATGTGCGATTCTCGGTCTTTCGCTGGACCCGCCTGCCAGGCTGGCGGAGGGGCTGGCGAAGGCGGGCATAACGGGGCGTGGCGGAAAGGACGGGGCTTCGATGCGTGGACTGGCAAGGCGGTGCGGAGATCCCGGCGGACGGCCGGCGGCTGGCGGCGCCCACCGCGACCACCGCAGTGACCCGAGCTGCGACACGCGCGCGCACCCGCCGCGTGTGCGGCGCCTGGTCCGCCTCCTTGGCGTGCTCGCGGCCGGGCTGCTTGTGCTGCTGCAGGGCCTGGCGGGGCCGGGCACGGCCCTTGCCCAGAACACCGCGCGCGGCCCCAGCGGCTTTCCGGTCCCGCGCTTCGTCAGCCTGAAGTCGGAACGCGTCAATGTTCGCGTCGGCCCGACGCTGGAGCATCGCATCGGCTGGACCTATGTCCGCGCCGGCCTGCCGGTGGAGATCGTCCAGGAATTCGAGAACTGGCGCCGCATCCGCGACTGGCAGGGCGAGGAAGGCTGGGTGTTCCATTCGCTGCTGAGCGGGCGCAGGACCGCGCTGGTGACGCCGTGGGAACAGTCAGGCACCACGCCTCTGCGCGCCGAGCCGCGCTCCGATGCCCGCCTCGCCGCCGAGCTCGGACCGAATGTGCTGGTCAATGTCGGGAGTTGCCGGCAGGGGTGGTGCCGCGTCAGCGGCGACCGCTTCTCCGGCTGGATTGACCAGACCCGGCTGTTCGGCGTCTATCCGGACGAAACGATCGAATAGCGGTCGGGGCCGCGATCCTCTGAAGAAAGCACAAGAAACGGCGGCCGCGCTGTCGCGTGACCGCCGTGATTGCGCATCGTGCAGGGGGTATGACCTGCCGGTCAGACGTCCTCGTGCGCGTGCCGCGCGGCCTGGGCCTCCGCTTCCTGCGTCTTCAGCGCGTCGAGGCGCGGCATCGACACGGTGTTGTAGCCGCTGTCGACGAAATGCACCTCGCCGGTGACGCCGGACGACAGGTCCGACAGCAGGTAGAGCGCCGAGCCGCCGACCTCGTCGATGGTCACCGTGCGGCCGAGCGGCGAATGCTGCTTCTGATAGTTGAACATCACCCGCGCGTCGGAGACGCCGGACCCGGCCAGCGTGCGCACCGGCCCGGCGGAGATCGCGTTGACCCGCACGTTCTGCAGGCCGTAATCCATGGCGAGGTAACGCACGGAGGATTCCAGCGCCGCCTTGGCGACGCCCATGACGTTGTAGTTCGGCATCACCTTGGTCGAGCCGCCATAGGTCAGCGTCACGATCGAGCCGCCGTTCGGCATCAGGCCAGCCGCCCGCTTGGCGATCTCGGTGAAGGAGAAGCAGGAGATCAGCATCGTGCGGGTGAAGTTCTCCCGCGTCGTGTCGGCATAGCGGCCGCGCAACTCCGACTTGTCGGAAAAGGCGATGGCATGGACGAGAAAGTCGATGCTGCCCCACTCGGCCTTCAGCGTCTCGAAGACCTTGTCGACCGTCGCGATGTCCTCGACGTCGCAGGGGATCAGCAGGTCTGCGCCCAGGCTCTCGGCCAGCGGCTTGACACGGCGGCCGAACGCCTCGCCCTGGTAGGTGAAGGCAAGCTCCGCCCCCTGCGCCGCGAGCGCCTTGGCGATCCCCCAGGCGATGGAGTGATCGTTCGCGACGCCCATGACGAGACCGCGCTTGCCTTGCATAAGCCCGCTCATTCACAACTCCTGTGCGAGATACGGAGGGGGCGCTTCGCCCCGCTCCGTCCGGTTCTGCCGCAAGCGGCCGGATTTGGTTTGCGTGAAATCAGTTGCCGTAACGGCGGAAGACCAGCGTGGCGTTGGTGCCGCCGAAGCCGAAGCCGTTGGACATGATGACATTGAGGCCGGCATTGTCGACGCGCTCGCGCATGATCGGCACGTCGGCGAAGATCGGATCGAGCTCCTCGATATGGGCCGAGGGCGCGATGAAGTCGTTCTGCATCATGATCAGCGAATAGATCGCCTCATGCACGCCGGCTGCGCCCAGCGAGTGGCCGGAGATCGACTTGGTCGCCGAGATCCGCGGCAGGTTCTTGCCGAACACGCTGCGCATCGCCTCCACCTCGCGCTCGTCGCCGACCGGCGTCGAGGTCGCGTGCGGGTTGATGTAGTCGATCGGCTCGCGGACATTGGCCATGGCGAGCTTCATGCAACGGGCCGCGCCCTCGCCCGAGGGGGCGACCATGTCGTAGCCGTCCGAGGTCGCGCCATAGCCGACGATCTCGGCATAGATCTTCGCGCCGCGCGCCTTGGCGTGCTCCAGCTCCTCGAGCACCAGCACGCCGCCGCCGCCGGCGATGACGAAGCCGTCGCGATTCTTGTCGAAGGGGCGCGAGGCATTGTAGGCGGTGTCGTTGTACTTGCTGGACATGGCGCCCATGGCATCGAACAGGTTCGACATGGTCCAGTCGAGATCCTCGCCGCCGCCGGCGAAGACGATGTCCTGCTTGCCCCACTGGATCAGCTCGGCGGCGTTGCCGATGCAGATATTGGTGGTCGCGCAGGCGGCGGAGATCGAATAGTTGACGCCGTGGATCTTGAACGGGGTCGCCAGTGTCGCCGAGGTGGTGGAGCTCATCGCCTTCGGCACCGCGGTCGGTCCGATGCGGCGCGGACCCTTGTCGCGGGTGATGTCGGCCGCCTCGACGATGGTGCGGGTCGACGGGCCGCCGGAGCCCATGATGATGCCGGTGCGCTCGTTGCTGATGTCGCTCTCCTCGAGACCGGCATCGGCGATCGCCTGCTGCATCGACATGTAGGTCCAGGCCGCGCCCGGTCCCATGAAGCGGGTCGTGCGGCGGTCGAGCACCTCGAAGGGATCGACGGTCGGGGCGCCGTGGACCTGGCAGCGGAAGCCGAGCCGCGCATAGTCCTCGGCCGGAACGATGCCGGACTTGCCCTCGCGCAGGCTCGCCGTCACTTCCTGGGTGGTGCCGCCCAGCGACGACACGATGCCCATTCCGGTTATCACCACCCGCCTCATCGCGGTCTCCCATGCTGTCTTCGGAGCCGGCTGCGGCCGGCTCGGTATGTGCGTATTGTCCGCGGGCGGCACCCGCCGTCCGGCGGTCCCGCGCCGCCTGCACGGTGGGACCTGCTCCCACCAAATAGGCGCAACCGCGGCGGCGATCAATCGCCCGCGTTCGCCGGATGCGGGGTCGGCGCGACCGGCTTCACTCGGCCTTGAACAGGCCGACCTTGAGGTCCTTCGCCTGGTAGATCGTCTCGCCATCGGCCTTGAGCCAGCCGTCGGCGATGCCGAGCACCAGGCGGCCGCGCCGCACGCGCTTCAGATCGACGCCGTACTCGACAAGCTTCGTCTCGGGGGTGACCATCTTGGAGAACTTGATCTCGCCGGTGGAGATCGCCCGACCGCGGCCCGGCTCGCCGAGCCAGCCGAGGAAGAAGCCGGTCATCTGCCACAGCGCATCGAGGCCGAGGCAGCCCGGCATGACGGGATCGCCCTGGAAATGGCAGGGGAAGAACCAGAGGTCGTCGCGGATGTCGAGCTCCGCCCGTACCTGGCCCTGGCCGTGCTCGCCGCCGTCCTCGGAGATCGAGGTGATGCGGTCGAACATCAGCATCGGCGGAAGCGGCAGTTGCGCGTTTCCGGGGCCAAACAGCTCGCCGCGTCCGCAGGCCAGCAATTCATCGTAGGAGTAGCTCGATTGCCGCACGTTCTTCCCATTCCCGCAGTTGTCGGTGTGTCCCGTATGCGCGAAGCAGCCGACTTGGCCGTCCTGCCGGACCGGGATCTGGTTCTGCCGCGCTTACTAACATAGCATCTTGGCCCGCGGAAACCCGTGAAGTGGCTCTCTGAATGAGCTTTTTCGCAAGCTTTCAGGTCGGTGGCCGACATTTTGCGCCTTCCGCGGCTTCGGCAGACGTTTTTTTGACCCTTTTTCCGGCAAGGCTGAGGGGTAGGGGAAGGCCCGACCTTGCCAATCGGACGCGATCCATGGCAGAAAACAGCCAAGGACCTTGCGTCCCGGCGGGTCGAACCCCCACATCAGAGTCCGCGGCGGTGCCGCGGAGGCACGGAAACGGAAAGCGAGCGCACGCACGTGGGTGAATTGCACCGGCATATCGAAGTTCAGGAAATGCTGCGCTCTGCCGGCCTGAGGCCGACGCGTCAGCGTGTCGCGCTGGCCGAGCTGCTCTATTCCAGGGGTAACCGGCACGTTTCGGCGGAACTCCTGCACGAAGAGGCGGAAGCCGCCAATGTTCCGGTGTCGCTGGCCACGGTCTACAACACGCTGCACCAGTTCACCGAGGCCGGCCTCCTGCGCGAGGTCGCGGTCGAGGGCACCAAGACCTATTTCGACACCAACACCGACGACCACCATCACTTCTTCATCGAAGGCGACAACAAGGTGATCGACATTCCCGGCTCCGGCGTCGCCATGGCGCGGCTTCCCCAGGCGCCGGAAGGCATGGAGATCGTCCGCGTCGACGTGGTGATCCGCCTGCGCCGCAAGGACTGAGCGCGGGGCGGCGCCCTTGGCCTGCCGCCTCCCGTTCCGGACTTTCAGATCCGGACACCTTCAGATCACGACATCCAGACAGTGACGGGCGCGGTCATCGCGCCCGCTTGGCTATGCCGCCTGTCGCCGGGTGTTGTCCGGGCTCTTGCACAGGTCGGCGATCAGGCATTTCTCGCAGGCCGGCTTGCGCGCCTTGCAGATGTAGCGGCCATGCAGGATCAGCCAGTGATGGGCGTGCAGCAGGAACTCGGGCGGCACCGCCTTTTCCAGCGCCCTCTCCACCTCCAGCGGCGTCTTGCCCGGCGCGACGCCGATGCGGTTGCCGAGGCGGAAGAGATGCGTGTCGACGGCGATGGTCGGCTGGCCGAAGGCGATGTTCAGCACCACATTGGCGGTCTTGCGGCCGACGCCGGGCAGCGTCTCCAGCGCCTCGCGGTCCTGCGGCACCTCGCCGCCGAAGCGGTCGATCAGCAGTTGCGACAGGGCGATGACGTTCTTCGCCTTGTTGCGGTAGAGGCCGATCGTCTTGATCGCCTCGCGCAGCCGCTCCTCGCCGAGGTCGACCATCTTCTGCGGCGTGTCGACGATCTCGAACAGCGGCCGCGTCGCCTTGTTGACGCCGACATCGGTCGCCTGCGCCGACAATGCCACCGCGACCAGCAGGGTGTAGGGATTGACATAGTGGAGTTCGCCCGTCGGCTCCGGGTTGGCGGCGTGGAAGCGGGCGAAGATCGCGTAAAGCTCGTCCTTGCTGTAGCGCGGGCGCACCGGCGCGCGCGGCTTTGCCGGCTTCGGCTTGGCGGCAGCCTTGCCGCCTTTGGCAACGGGCTTTGCGGCAGGTTTGCGCGTCTTGCGGGGATCAGGCTGGTTCGCGGTCATTCCTCCTCTATAATCACCGCTCATGACGAGCGGCAATCCGAAAACCGAGTCCCCCGATCTCCCGGATCCGGACGCGCCCTTCTTCGCGGCCCTGCTGACCCCCTACCGGTCGCTGGGGCCGGCGGGATTCCGCGTTCTCATGCTGGTGGTCTGTGCCATCTGCCTGGTGGCGGGCCTGGTTTTCCTGTCGCTCGGCGCCTGGCCGGTCTTCGGCTTTCTCGGCCTTGATATCCTGCTGATTTTCCTCGCCTTCCGCTGGAACTACCGGGCGGCTCGGGCCTTCGAGGAGGTGCAGGTCTCGCGCACCGAGATCCGCGTGCGCAAGGTGCTCGCCTCCGGGCGCGAGCAGCTCTATTCCTGCAATCCGTTCTGGGCGCGGCTGCATGTGCGCGAGGAGGAGGACGAGGGCGTCCTGCGCATCACCCTGACGGCTCGCGACATGTCGGTCGACATCGGCGGCTTCCTCAATCCGGACGACCGCACCAGCTTCGCCGACGCGCTGCGGCGCGCCCTCGCGCTGGCAAAGGCCGGCGGTCCGCATCCGGATCTGCCGGAACCCGCCTGACCCCTCTTCGCATGGCGCGAAGGCGCCGCAGTTCTGCCGGATCAGAAGATCCGGCAGAACTGCGGCGCCGCGCCCGGCCGCTGCCAGGTGACGGTGTTGCCGGTGCCGCTCAGCGCGTAACCGCGCCCGACATAGTTCAGTTCGCCGCCGCCGCCCGAGCGGTCGGCCAGCGTCACCGGCGACAGGCCGCGTTCGCGCACCGTTGCGGTGCCGCGCGCGTTGTCGATGGTCACGTCGAGATAGGTGCCGCTGTCGCAATCATAGGACAGCGACAGCAGGTCGCCGGAGGGTGGCAGCGGCGCGGGAGGCAGGGGCTGCGGCAGGATCTGCGGCGGCGGTGCCGGCGGGAAGACCGGGTCGGGGGCCGCCAGTCCGCCGCCCCGGCCGATCGTCACCGTGCGGGTGCCGCCGCCGGCCACGTAGATGCCGAGGCAGCGTCCGTCCTGGGTGGCGACGAGCCAGGGATGGCCGGCGAGCGTGTCCTGGATCATCCGCCCGCCCGGCGGCACGCCGGCCTGGGTCTGGCGCAGGCCGGCGAAGTCGAGCCAGTGCACCACCACCGGCCGGTTGCGCTCGTTGACGAAGATCATGCGGGCCGGCTGGCTGCTCGGCAGCGAGGTGATCTCGCCCTCCTCGCGGCAGCTCAGGCCGCCGCTTGCGGCCGGCGGGCCGGGCAGGGGCTCGGCGGGCGGCAGCGTTGCCACGGGCGCCGGGGTGGCGCAGGCCTGCTGGAAGGCGCGCACCGGCTGGGCGCTTCCCGACAGCGATATGCGGTAGCGCCAGTTGCCGGAAACCCCGACGCTCAGCGTGTCGCCGCGGATCATGCCGGTCCAGATCGGATCGTCGGCGGCGAGCGTCAGCACCGGCTCGGACTGGCCGGACTCGGTATTGGTGCTGGAGCCGCGCGCGGTGTAGCTGCGGCGGACGTCGCGCGCCGCCAGATCGACCACCACCGGCTGGTTTTCGGCCAGCCGGTCGCCGGTCGCGGCGAGCTGCAACTCGATCCGGTCGGAGCCGCGCCGACAGCTCGCTCTGAGAGCCCGGTCGTCGGTCTCGCGCAGGCCGTAGACCAGATGCAGCCGGTCGCCGCCGCGCTCCTCCACATACCACCTGCGGCCCTCGAACAGCGGCAGGTCGTGCAAGGGGCGGGCTTCCGCCCGTGCCATCGCCTGGGGCGGAGCCTCGGATCGCGTCTGCGGCTGCGTTTCGGGCCTCGTCTCTGGCCTCGTCTCTGGCCGTGCCGCCGCTTCCGCACCGCCGGTCTCCCGGCGGGTCTCGTCGCGGCTGCCGCGCAACCCGCCGTCCTGCTGCCCGCCGTCCTGCTGCCCGTTGACCGTGGGACGGCGGATGCCACCGGCGCGCGGCGGGGCGCCCGGGCCCTCGCCGGACGGCACCGCCTGCCGCACCCCGCGGCTCGCGTCGGCCTGCCGCGCGGCGGGCCCGCTGGTTGCCATCGTCACCTTCCAGTCACCGCAGATGTCGACCGTGTCGCGCAGGATCCGCCCGTCGGCCAGCACCAGCCGCAGCGACCGCCGGCAGTCGATCTGCCCGTCATTCTTCGGATTGCCCTCGACCTCGACGAAGACCCGGGCCTGCGCCCGGCGGCGCACCTGCATCGGCTTGCCGTCCATCTCGACCTCGCGGATCGCGGTGTCGTCGTCGGTCTGGATCATCACCAGCCGGCGCTGCAGGCGCGGGCCGGATTGGCCGCCGGCCTCTTGCCCGCTGCCTTGCGCCCCGGCGGGCGGGGGCGGCAGCAGGGCGGCGAACAGCATCGCCAGCCCGGCGGCAACGGCCACCCGGGGCAGATGGCGGGTCGCGGGTCGGTAGGCATCTGGGCGGAACTGGTGCATCGGCATGTCCCTGTGGGTCTCGTCGCGGGCGGCGCAACGGCGTCGCTGGCGGCGGCACACTGGCCCGCGTTTTTGGCCGAAGCAAGACGGCGCACCCGCCCCGCAAATCACCCGAATCTGAAGCTCCTCGCAAATCGGGTGGCGGCGGCCTCCCCGCGTGGCTAGGCTCGCCGCTTGATGACGATGGTTTCATGAGCCAACGACCAGCGAGCGTGGCAGGAGATCCGGCGATGACGGTGATGCGCAACATGGAAGAGGTCCTGCCGGCCGTGCCGGGGGCGAACCTTCCCGAGGCGGCGAAGGATTACGACACCGTCCGCCGCACCCTCCAGGTGATCACGCAGACCTGGCGCGACCAGCCG
Source organism: Stappia sp. TSB10P1A (assembly GCF_900185725.1). Taxonomy (GTDB): domain Bacteria; phylum Pseudomonadota; class Alphaproteobacteria; order Rhizobiales; family Stappiaceae; genus Stappia. The sequence goes on from NZ_FYAU01000024.1 coordinate 292,861, forward strand.
GGACTGGAGATGCTGGCCGCCGAGGCCGGCCTCGACCCGATCCAGTTGCAGCGGGTGTTCTCGCGCTGGGCCGGCATCACGCCCAAGCAGTTCGTCCAGGCGATCACCCTCGACCATGCCCGCGCCCTGCTGCGCCAGTCGGCCACCGTGCTCGACGCCAGCTACGAGGTCGGCCTGTCCGGCCCGGCGCGCCTGCATGATCTCTTCGTCACCCACGAGGCGATGACCCCCGGCGTCTACCGGGCGCGCGGCGAGGGCGTCGAGATCCGCTACGGCTTCCACCCCTCGCCCTTCGGCCTCGCGCTGGTGATGGCGACGGAGCACGGCCTTGCCGGCCTTGCCTTCGCCGATCCGGGCGAGGAGCGCGCCGCGCTGGAGGACATGACCGGCCGCTGGCCGCGCGCCGCCTATGTCGAAGATGTCGCCTTCACCGCGCCGCTGGCGCAGCGCATCTTCGCGCCCTCGCAATGGTCGGCCGAGCAGCCCTTGCGGGTGGTGCTGATCGGCACCGATTTCGAGATCCGCGTCTGGGAGACCCTGCTGCGCATTCCGCTCGGCCGCGCCACCACCTATCGCGACATCGCCGAGCGGCTCGGCAAGCCGACCGCCTCGCGCGCCGTCGGCCGGGCGGTCGGGCGCAATCCGATCTCCTTCGTCGTGCCCTGTCACCGGGTGCTCGGCAGTACCGGCAAGCTCTGCGGTTATCACTGGGGTCTGACGCGCAAGCGCGCCATCCTCGGCTGGGAGGCCGGGCTCGCCGGCCCCGTGCTGGAGAGCCTGTAAACGCCGCTCAGCCCTTGCGGCGCGCCTGTTTCAGCTTGTAGAGCGCTTCCAGCGCCGCGCGCGGCGTCAGGTCGTCCGGGTCGATGGCGTCGAGCGCCTCGAGCACGGGATCGGGCGCGGCCTTGGCGGCGGGCGCGCTCGCCCTCGGCGCTGCGGCGGCGAACAGCGGCAGGTCGTCGATCAGTTGTTCGCCCGGCGCGCGCCGGTCCTGCTCTTCCAGTTGCGCCAGCACCGCCCTCGCCCGCTCGATCACCACCGGTGGCAGGCCGGCGAGCTTCGCCACCTGGATGCCGTAGGACCGGTCGGCGGCGCCGGCGACGATCTCGTGCAGGAACACCACGTCGCCCTGCCATTCGCGCACCCGCACCGTGGCATTGGCGAGCCGTGGCAGCCGGCCGGCGAGCGCGGTCAGCTCGTGGTAATGGGTGGCGAACAGCGCCCGCGAACGGTTGACCTCGTGCAGGTGCTCGATCGCCGCCCAGGCGATGGACAGCCCGTCGAAGGTCGAGGTGCCGCGGCCGATCTCGTCGAGGATCACCAGCGCCCGCGCGCGCGCCTGGTTGAGGATCGCCGCCGTCTCGACCATCTCCACCATGAAGGTCGAGCGTCCGCGCGCCAGGTCGTCCGCCGCGCCGACGCGCGAGAACAGCCGGTCGACCACGCCGATATGGGCCGAGGCCGCCGGCACGAAGGCGCCCATCTGCGCCAGAATGGCGATCAGCGCGTTCTGCCGCAGGAAGGTCGACTTGCCGGCCATGTTGGGGCCGGTGATCAGCCAGATGCGGCCGCCCGTCTCGCCCTCGCTCGGCCCCAGATCCGCGTCATTGGCGACGAAGCTGCCACCGCTCTCGCGCTTCAATGCCTGCTCGACGACCGGATGCCGGCCGCCGCGAATGTCGAAGGCGAGGCTGTCGTCGACCACCGGCCGGCACTGGCTCTCCGCCTCGGCGAGATGCGCAAGCGCCGCCGCCACGTCCAGCACGGCCAGCCCGTCGGCGGCGCCCTTGATGGCGCTGCCCGCCTCGGTCACCGCCTCGCACAGCCGGCGGAACACCTCGCTTTCCAGCGCCAGCGCCCGTCCGGCCGCATTGGCGATGCGGCTTTCCAGATCGGCGAGCTCGGTGGTGGTGAAGCGCATCGCCCCGGCCATCGTCTGCCGGTGGATGAAGCGCGCTGGATCGGCCGTCAGCTTCTCCGCATGGGTCGCCGGCACTTCGATGAACCAGCCGAGCACGTTGTTGTGCTTGATCTTCAGCGCCCGGATCGCCAGCTCGTCGGTCAGAGCGCCCTGCAACTGCGCGATCACCTTGCGGCTGTCGTCGCGCAGCCGGCGGATCTCGTCGAGATCGGCGATATAGCCTTCGGCAACGAAGCCGCCGTCGCGCGCCAGCAGCGGCGGCTCGTCGACCAGCGCCCGCTCCAGCTCGCCGGCAAGCTCCGCCGGTGCCGCCGCAATCCGCGCCAGCGCCGCGCCGATCTCCTCACCCTCGCCGCCGGCGTCCGGAAACAGGCCGGCGATGTCGCGCGCCGCGCCGAGACCGCTGGCGAGGGCGAGAAGATCGCGCGGGCCGCCGCGCTGCATGGCGATGCGCGACAGCGCCCGCGCCATGTCGGGCACGGCCTTGAGCCTCTCGCGCAGCCTCTCGCGCAGATAGGTGTCGCCGACCAGCCGCGCCACCGCGTCCTGCCGCTTGCGGATCTCCTCCACCTCGGTCAGTGGCCCGGAGAGCCGGGCGGCCAGCAGCCGCGATCCGGGGCCCGACACGGTGCGGTCGATCGCCGACAGCAGCGAGCCGGCGCGCTCGCCTGAAAGCGTGCGCATCAGTTCCAGGTTCGCCCGCGTCGCCGGGTCGATCAGCATCCGCCGCGAAGTCGCCTCGTGCGAGGGCGGGTCGAGCGGCGGGCGCTCGCCATATTGCGTGCGCTCCACATAGGCGATGGCGGCCGCCGCCGCCGTCAGCTCCAGCCGCGAGAAGCTGCCGAAGGCCTCCGGCGTCGCAACGCCGTAATAGCGCGCCAGCCGGTCGCCGGCGGTGGCCCCATCGAACAGGCTGCGCGGCACCGGCGACAGCGCCGCCCCCGTCTCGGCAAGCTGCCGGCGCAGCTCCGGCTCGTCGAGCAGCGCGTCGGCAACGACGATCTCGCGCGGATCGATGCGGGCAAGGTCGCCGGCCAATTGCCGCGCGTCGCTGGTGGCGACGCGAAAGGCGCCGGTGGAAATGTCGGCCCAGGCCAGGCCATAGCTCGCCTCGTCCTCCAGCGATCCGCTGCGTGCCCGCGTCAGCGTCAGCAGGAAGTTGTTGCGCGCCGCCTCCAGCAGCCGGTCCTCGGTCAGCGTACCGGGCGTCACCAGCCGCACCACTTCCCGCCGCACCACCGACTTGGAGCCGCGCTTCTTCGCCTCCGCCGGATCCTCGGTCTGCTCGCAGACCGCGACGCGGAAGCCCAGCGAGATCAGCTTCTGCAGGTAGTCGTCGGCCGCGTGCACCGGCACGCCGCACATCGGGATGTCCTCGCCCAGATGCTTGCCGCGCTTGGTCAGCGTGATGCCCAGCGCCCGCGAGGCCTCTTCCGCATCCTGGAAGAACAGCTCGTAGAAGTCGCCCATGCGGTAGAACAGCAGGCAGTCGGGATTGGCCGTCTTGATCTCGATATACTGCGCCATCATCGGCGTCATCGCGGACAGGTCGGGTGCCGGCGTGACCGCGCCGGCGCTGTCCGGCGCCAAGACGTCCTCGCGAAGCTGCGGTGTATCGTGGGGGATCTGCATGTCGTCGGCCATGCGCCAGACCCTAATGCGACCGCGCTCGCGACGGAAGAGGCCGCACGCCCCCCGGCGCCGATCCTCCCCGCTTTCGTCGGATTGTGCCGCTACCCCCGCTTGAGCCTTGAATTCTCCGGGGATAAGGTCTGCCTCCGCCGTCGCGACGGTGCAACGAACTGGAGGAAACCGCATGCCGACGACGGACAAATCGGGCAAGAGCAACGTCAGTTTTACCGATCAGGAAGCATTGCAGTTTCACCAGCAGGGCCGGCCCGGCAAGCTGGAGGTCAACCCGACCAAGCCGATGGCGACCCAGCGCGACCTGTCGCTGGCCTATTCGCCCGGCGTTGCCGTGCCGGTGCGCGCCATTGCCGAGGACCCGTCCCGCGCCTTCGACTACACCACGCGCGGCAATCTGGTGGCGGTGATCTCCAACGGAACCGCGATCCTCGGCCTCGGCAATCTCGGCGCCCTCGCCTCCAAGCCGGTGATGGAAGGCAAGGCGGTGCTGTTCAAGCGCTTCGCCGATGTCGATTCCATCGACCTGGAGATCGATACGGAAGAGGTCGACGCCTTCGTCAACGCCGTGCGCTATCTCGGCCCCTCCTTCGGCGGCATCAACCTGGAGGACATCAAGGCGCCGGATTGCTTCATCATCGAGCAGCGCCTGCGCGAGCTGATGGACATTCCGGTCTTCCACGACGACCAGCACGGCACCGCGATCATCGCCGCCGCCGGGCTGATCAACGCGCTGCATCTGACGGGTCGCGATCTCGCCTCCGCCCGCGTCGTCTGCAATGGCGCCGGCGCGGCCGGCATTGCCTGCATCGAGCTGATCAAGGCGCTCGGCGTTCCGCATGACAACGTCATCCTCTGCGACACCAAGGGCGTGATCTACAAGGGCCGCACGGAAGGCATGAACCAGTGGAAGTCCGCCCATGCGGTGGAGACGGAGGCGCGCAGCCTCTATGACGCGATGAAGGGCGCCGACGTCTTCCTCGGCGTGTCGGTCAAGGGCGCCTTGACCGAGGACATGCTGCGGGTGATGGCCCCGAACCCGATCATCTTCGCCATGGCCAATCCGGACCCGGAGGTGACCCCGGAGGAGGCCCATGCGGTGCGCGAGGATGCCATCGTCGCGACGGGCCGCTCCGACTATCCCAACCAGGTCAACAACGTCCTCGGCTTCCCCTATATTTTCCGCGGCGCGCTCGACGTGCAGGCGACGACGATCAACGACGAGATGAAGGTCGCCTGCGCCCGCGCGCTGGCCGATCTGGCGCGCGAGGAGGTGCCGGACGAGGTCGCCGCCGCCTATCGCGGCAACCGTCCCAAGTTCGGCCCCGAATACATCATCCCGGTGCCCTTCGACCCGCGGCTGATCTCCACCATTCCGCCGGCGGTCGCCCAGGCGGCGATGGACAGCGGCGTCGCCCGCCGGCCGATCGTCGACATGGAGGCCTATCGCCACCAGCTTTCGGCCCGGCGCGATCCGGTCGCCGGCACCCTGCAGCGGATCTTCTCCAAGGTGCGCCAGCAGCCCAAGCGCGTCGTCTTCGCGGAAGGCGAGGAGGAGCCGATGATCCGTGCGGCGGCGAGCTTCGTCGCACAAGGGCTCGGCGAGGCGATCCTGATCGGCCGCGAGGACGAGGTGCGCGAGGTCGCCGCCAGCGCCGGCGTCGACCTGGAGCGCGGCGGCATCCGCATCCTCAATGCCCGCCTGTCGACGCGCAATTCCGACTATGCCGAGTATCTCTACTCGCGCCTGCAGCGCCGCGGCTACCTGCTGCGCGATTGCCAGCGGCTGGTCAACAACGACCGCAACTACTGGGGCGCGATCATGGTGGCGCGCGGCGATGCCGATGCCATGGTCACCGGCCTTACCCGCAACTATTCCGTCGCCCTCGACACGGTGCGCAATGTCGTCGACACCAAGCCCGGCCACCGGGTGATCGGCGTGTCGCTGGCCCTGTGCCGGGGCCGCACCGTGCTGGTCGCCGACACGGCGGTGATCGACATGCCGACCTCCGAGGAACTGGCCGACATCGCCGAGGAGGCGGCCCATGTCGCCCGCCGGCTCGGCTACGAGCCGCGCATCGCCCTGCTCGCCTATTCCACGTTCGGCCATCCGCGCAGCGAGCGCTCGGAAAAGGTCATCGAGGCGGTGAAGATCCTCGACCGGCGCCGCGTCGATTTCGAGTATGATGGCGAGATGGGCGCCGATGTCGCGCTCAACATGGACAAGATGGCGGCCTATCCGTTCTGCCGCCTCAGCGGCCCGGCCAACGTGCTGGTCATGCCGGCGTTCCACTCGGCCTCGATCTCGACCAAGATGCTGCAGGAGCTCGGCGGTTCGACGGTGATCGGCCCGCTGCTGGTCGGCCTCGACAAGCCGGTGCAGATCCTGCCGATCGGCGCCAAGGACAGCGACATCGTCAACATGGCGGCGATTGCCGCCTACAACGTGACGTGAGGAATAGGGAGACGATGAGCGAACGCGGCCTCGTCAAGATCTGCGGTCTGTCGACCGAGGAGACGCTCGAGGCCGCGCTTGCGGCCGGGGCCGACATGATCGGCCTCGTCTTCTTCGACAAGAGCCCGCGCAACGTGCCGATGGAGGTCGCCGCGCGGCTGGCGGAGCGTGCGCGCGGTCGGGCCGGGATCGTCGTGCTGACGGTCGATGCGGACGATGCGCTGCTCGATGCTGTCGTTTCGGCCGTACGGCCGGACTGGCTGCAACTGCACGGGCACGAGAGCCCGGCGCGCTGCGCCGAGCTGAAGGCGCGGCACGGCATTCGGATCATGAAGGCGCTGGGCGTCTCGGCGGCTGAGGACATTGCCGCCGCCGCGCCCTATATCGCCCATGTCGACCGGCTGCTGTTCGATGCCAAGCCGCCGCAGGGGGCGGTGCTGCCGGGCGGCAATGGCGTCAGCTTCGACTGGCGCCTGCTCAAGGGTCTTGACCTCGGCGTTCCGCTCATGCTTTCCGGTGGGCTGGATGCCGTGACGGTCGGCGAGGCGGTGCGCATCGGCGGCATCCGCGACGTCGACGTCTCTTCCGGAGTGGAGCGCGGGCGCGGCGTCAAGGATACGGAACTCATCAGGGCGTTCGTCGCGGCTGCGCGCCGGGCGGTGCCGGGCGCGGCGGAGACCGCCGCCGAACAGGGACGGAGCGCATGACGATCCAGCAGAACACTTTTCGCTCCGGTCCGGACGAGCGCGGGCATTTCGGCATCTTTGGCGGCCGCTACGTCGCCGAGACCTTGATGCCGCTGATCCTCGATCTCGAGCAGGCCTACAAGGATGCCAAGGCCGATCCCGCCTTCCACGCCGAGATCGAGCATCTCAACACCTATTACACCGGCCGGCCCTCGCCGCTCTATTTCGCCGAGCGGCTGACGGCCGAGCTCGGCGGCGCCAAGGTCTATTTCAAGCGCGACGAGCTCAACCACACCGGCAGCCACAAGATCAACAACTGCCTCGGCCAGATCCTGCTGGCCCGGCGCATGGGCAAGACCCGCATCATCGCCGAGACCGGCGCCGGCCAGCACGGCGTTGCCACTGCCACCGTCTGCGCCCGCTTCGGCCTTCCCTGCGTCGTCTACATGGGCGCCACCGATGTCGAGCGGCAGAAGCCCAACGTCTTCCGCATGAAGCTGCTCGGCGCTGAAGTGGTGCCGGTCACCGCCGGTGCCGGCACGCTGAAGGACGCGATGAACGAGGCGCTGCGCGACTGGGTGACCAATGTCGCCGACACCTATTACCTGATCGGCACCGCCGCCGGGCCCCATCCCTATCCGGAGATGGTGCGCGACTTCCAGTCGGTGATCGGCACGGAGACGCGCGAGCAGATCCTGCAGGCGGAAGGCCGGCTGCCGGATGCCCTTGTCGCCGCCGTCGGCGGCGGCTCCAACGCCATCGGCCTGTTCCATCCCTTCCTCGACGAGTCCGCCGTCGCCATCTACGGCGTCGAGGCGGGCGGCAAGGGGCTGGACGGCGAGGAGCACTGCGCCTCGCTCAATGCCGGCAAGCCCGGCGTGCTGCATGGCAACCGCACCTATCTGCTGCAGGACGACGACGGCCAGATCCTCGAGGGCCACTCGATCTCCGCCGGCCTCGACTATCCCGGCATCGGGCCGGAGCATTCCTGGCTGCGCGACACCGGCCGCGTCACCTATGTGCCGGCGACCGACGACGAGGCGATGGCGGCCTTCCAGTTGCTGACCCGCGTCGAGGGCATCATCCCGGCGCTGGAGCCGGCCCATGCGCTGGCCCAGGTGATGAAGCTGGCGCCGACCATGGACAAGGACCAGATCATCGTCATGAACCTGTGCGGGCGCGGCGACAAGGACGTGTTCACGGTCGGCAAGCTGCTCGGCTTCGACCTGTAATCCCCTTGATCGTTCCTTGAAAAAAAAGGCCCCGGCGAGACCGTCGCCGGGGCCTTTTGCTCTGTCCCATGCGATCGCTGGCGATGTCATCGGCGGCCTCGCCGGGCGGGACAAAACGATTGCCTCCCGCCGGCGGATCGGCTATCGGTTCGCCAGATGCCGCGCCTTGCGCGCGCCGCTCTTGGCCTTGCGCCCGGAAGCACCCGTAGCTCAGCTGGATAGAGCGCTGCCCTCCGAAGGCAGAGGTCACAGGTTCGAATCCTGTCGGGTGCGCCATTTCAGTACAGAACTCTGAACGCCGAACGCCGCCGTTTGCCCGCTTGAAGCGGCGACGAGCGTTCGCAGCAGTTCCGACTTCGATCCCATGATGCGAACCTCTTTGTCGGCGACCTCGACGCGCTGCGCCAAGGCGCGCAGGTGATCGCGGCGATAGCCGTCATTTCCCAGCCGAAGTCGTTCGCGCGCGGAGCGGGCGAAGGCCGCTCGCCATGCTGGTGAGAAGACACAAGTGCGATGGGGCTTCCAGCGTGTTGCGCATTCGCATGTATGGCTGACAGAGGTGGCTAACCGGCCCGGCCCGAACTTCCGGCTCGTTACGATGTGAGGCCATGGCTGTCGCTGCTGATGCACCACGCCTTGAATTTTCTCAGGCGCCGCACGGGCTTGACCAGCACTCAATCAGTCAAGCTCATCGAGAATTGCTATAGGGCCCCTGCCCATCCGCGAAGGGATGTACCGGAAGATCGGAAACATCGGAATTGGAGAGGCAGCATCCGTTTCGGGACGAGGGTGCAAGCTGAGGTCAGCGAAGGTTGTTCGCCTGCATTGCGCGCATGCCGTCAGCCGTCGAGATGACCGGAGCATAGCCGAGTTGATTTCGCGCACGGCTCACGTCGATGGTGAAATCCTTGCCGATGAACCGCAGCATCTGCCGGGTGACCGGCGGCTCGCCCTTGCGGCGGAAGACCCGCCAGACCGCACCCATCACACCCGCCATCGTCCAGGCAATGCCAAACGGCACGGCGCGGTCCTTGGGCGTCACGCCGCGGCTGCCAAGCAGGCGCGTCAGGAACGACTTCAGCGTCGTGTCCTCGCCATCGCTCACAAAGAAGGCCTCTCCGCCTGACCCGCGATCGGCGGCGAGGATCAGCGCGTGGCACAGGTTGTCGACATGGCAGGTGGAAAGCGCCTGTTCGCCGCCGGCAACCCATTGAAACTGCCCTGCGCGAACGGTCTCGACCATGCGGTCAAGCGCCGGCATGTCCGGACCCCAGATGAAAGGCGGCCGGACGGCCACCGTGGAGAAGCCGGCACGGCAGCCATTCGCCGCCAGCAGCACTTCCTCCGCTTCGGCCTTGGATGCGGCGTAAGGGGCAAACGGCATCTTGTGCAGGGGCATGTCCTCGGTCACGCCACGCATCGGTTCGGGGCGGCCCATGACGACCGCGGCGGCGCTGACATAGACGATGCGGCGCACGCCGGCCCGCTCCGCCGCCTCGACGACATTGCGTGTGCCCTCCACGTTGATCCGGCGGAACAGGGACATCGGCCCCCAGAGCTTGAAATGCGCCGCGACGTGGAACACCACCTCGACCCCGTCCATCGCGCGGGCCAGGGCCGCGCAGTCCAGGAGGTCGCCCTCAACCGGTTCGGCGCCGAGCGCCTCAACCTCCGCCCGCGCCTCGGCGCTGCGGCCAGGCGCGCGGACGCGCCAGCCGTCGGACAGCAAGCGGCGGATGAGATGCCCGCCGACGAAACCGGAGCCTCCGGTGACGAGAGCGAGGCGGGGCGCATGCGGGGAAGGGAACTGGCTCATGACTGTCTCCTGAACGTCGGTTGTCCCAACGTGTCACATCCAAAGATGTTACACAATACAAAATATGAAATCTGTTACATGTTGTGCGCCTGCGATGTGTCGGCTAAAAGCTGCGCATGACGAACGACGCCCACGATCATCGCGATCGCATTCTGGACACCGCCGCCGAACAGGTCCGCCGGTTCGGCGAGGCCAAGACAAACGTCGTCGACATCGCCAAGGCCATGGGCCTGTCGCATTCGGCGCTCTATCGGCACTTCCGGTCGAAAGCGGAGATCTTCGACGCCCTTGCGGCGCGGACGATGGCCGAGGAGGCCGATCTGGCGGCCCGCTTTGCAATGGCCGATGGTCCGGCGGCAGAGCGGCTTCGCGGCCTTGTCCTGGCGCTCCACCGCAGCAAGCGGGCCAAGCTGGGTGACGATCCGGAGATCCACGGTCTCTACCGCCGGATCATCGCCGAGCGCCCGGACCTCGTCGGCGACTATGCGCGACGCATGACCGGGCTCGTGCGGCAGATATTGCAAGACGGGATAGCGCGGGGCGAGTTCCGTATCCCCGACCTCGACATGGCTGCCGGTGTGGTGCGCGACGCGGTTACGGTCTTCGTCCATCCTGCTCATGTGGAGCAGGCCGTCGCGGCTGGTCTGGATCTGGAGCCGCGACTTCAGGCGGTGATCGATACAGTGGTCACGGCTTTCGCGGCAACCAGCCAGCCGGATATGTAGGCAATGAAGATCGTTCAACTGCCCGCAATCCCTCAGTGGGAGCTGCCGATTTGGCAGGTGCTTGCAGGGGGCGGGGCATTCCTCCGTGGCCTCACTCATGGCGGCCATGCAGGCATCTGCGCGCGGGGCGGGAATTCGAGCGGCAGCTTTCGTGCCGTCTCGTCCTGAAGCGGGCACTCCGCAGCCGGCGCCATTCAATACCAAGGCTTTCGATGCGGACGCATCACGCCTTGAAATTGCTCATGCGCCGCACGGGCTTGACCAGCACTCAATCAGTCAAGCTCATCGAGTGCTGGTCTAAGACCTTCAAACTTTGCCCGTCTGCGTGGAGCCCCCTTCGCCGGCCGCTTTATGCAGCGGGACACTTCGCGGGTTTGCTGAAATCCTGGGTGCGAAGCTGGCGGAAGGTGGGCTATGGCGTAGACACAGTTCTCCTCAGCACCCCGGGCGACGCGCCGCAGCGAATGGAAGGACTGAGCGCCTTCTGGAGCATCAATACGCTATGGGAGATCGCGAAGCGGCCACAAACGCCCCACTCATAACTGATTTTGGCGTTTGTTCTTGAAGCTTCTTGGTAGATTCGGGAGGAATGGCCTGCTGCCGGTTTCGTGAACATCGAGATATAGTGTTTGACGGAACTGGAGAGGGGGAATGCGAAGAAGCTAGTTCAGCCGCGAGTTCAAGCTTCAGGCGGTGAAGTTGGTCAAGGAGCGAGGTGTTGCGGTGGTCCAGGCCGCCTGTGACTTCGACGTTCGCGAGACTGTGCTGCGCAAATGGGGTAACCTGCCACGGAACTCTCATCAAGCGACACCGGTGCAGCCTTTCGCCGGTGTCCGGCAAGAGGATGCCGCCTAGCGGAAATTGCCGAGTTGCATGCCGCCGTCTATGACCACGTGAGATCCCGTCATGTAGCTTGAGGCGTCCGAGGCCAGCAAGAGGGCGAGCGGTTTTATCTGTTCGGTCACGGCTATGGAGCCGAGCGGGATCTGGCGGTCCCAGAAGGCCCTTGCGGCGGGATCGGTCTTGACCTTGCCGCCGCCGATATTGGTGAGGACGGGACCGGGGGCGATCGCATTGACGCGAATGCGGAATTCGGCGAGTTCCAGCGCCGCATGACGCACCAGATGGGCGAGGCCGGCCTTGGCCGGCATATAGGCCAGCCCGACGACCGGCACGTTGATCTGCGCCGCGTTCGACGAGGTGACGACAATGGATCCGCCCTTGCCGGCATCCTTCATGACCCGCGCCGCCTCGCGAAGGGTGTTGAAGACCCCGGTCAGGTTGACCGCAAGGGTGCGGTCCCACCAGGCCGGGTCGAGCGTGTCGATCTGGGCGTCCGGATTGCGATGTCCATCCGGGTTCCAGAAGCCGTCGCCGGAATCGATGCCCGCGTTGGCAAAGGCGATGTCGAGGCCGCCATAGGCGGCCACATGCGCCGCGACTGCCGCTTGCGTGGCCCGGCGGTCGGCGACGTCAAGCGTCGCTGCTCGCACCTCGCGGCCCTCGCTGCGGAGCCGCTCGGCTTCCTCAAAGGCCCTCGCCCCGTCGATGTCGCTCAGAGTGACAGCCGCGCCGGCCTCGGCAAGGACCTCGGCATAGGCCAGTCCCAAGCCGGACGCCGCGCCGGTGACAAGCGCCGAGCGGCCGGCGATATCGAACTGCCCGAGCGTGCTCATTGCGGGCGCCCTGTCCCCACCGGGCCGCGCCCAGGGGGTGGCGCGCGCCCGTCACCGGAACAGGGACTCGACATGGCTCGCCCCCAGTCCGTTCGCCTCGTAATGCGCGCGGGCGTCGCTGACAAAGTCGTGGACGTCATAGTGACCGATGGTCCGGCCGTCCTCGTCGAGCCAGATCAGCGGTCCGGTCAGGATGAACAGTGTGCGCATGGGTTCCTCGGCCTCGTAGCAGACGAGCGTATGGCTGCTGCCGGGAGGCTCGTAGACGAAATCCCCTTCCTGGGCCGTCCAGTCATGTTCGAGATAGCCCCACTTTCCGGAAATCGTATAGGCGAAGACCGGGTGCGGATGATAATGCCGGTTCACGAGGCCGGCGGATCGGGCAATCAGGATGTTGGACCACATGTTCCGGTCGAGCGAGATCCACAAGGGGATGGCTGAGACGGTTTCGCTGATCGGAAAGGCATAGCGTTCGTCATAGCCGGCCGGGTCGCGCAGGAACAGCGCGGGCAAGGCATCCGGCTTGAAATTGACCTCGATCGGCTTGATGTCGCTCCAGAATTCCCCTGAGGCTGCTTCGGGCATCTCAACCTCCACGTGGCTTCATCCAGGCCTGGCGATGCATCGGGAACCCCGCGCCTACCCAAACGTGAACCATCCGCAATGACGCGGCAAGATTGTTCTCGAGCAATTTTTCGCCTCCAGGTGTTCGGCCGCCGCCCCTGCGGGCACGCGAGTATCGCCTGCGACCTGCAATCGGGAGTTTTCTCTGGCTCGCCGAAATCAAATACTCTAAGTTGCCGGAGTATAGTTTTGCTGCTTTGAGGAGGAGTTCTGTAATGCCGCAGACAGCCGCCATCGTTGACGCAAACGTCGGAACCGAAGCAGGCCGTATTCTGTCTCATCCTTTCTGGTCCTTGATGCGGATCGCCCCGAAGGGAAACACCTATTTCAAGACGGTTCTGGAGGGGCCGGAAGACCGGCAGCAACGCTTCATCGAGGCTATCGTGAACGGCTTCCATCCGATTTCGCGGTCCTCTCCGATGGCGTTCGGCAGGGTCGCGACCTTCGCCGGCGATCACGGTTACATGGACGCGAAAAAACTTGCGGGCCAGATCGAGGAAATCGAAAACGGCGACCACGCGTTCGTGGAACTGTTTTCCGGAGTCAATCACGCGGAGTCCTATCTGCGCACCGTGGCGGCCGTCACCGGCCGGGCGGTGGCCGCGGATCAACTTGTCGAGCGCAGGTATCTGGACGATCTCGGCATTGATCAGAACGGCGTCGGGCAGGTGCTGGGCTATTGCGAGATGATCGAGTCGATCGCTCCGCTCACAACCGCCTGGATCGGCGAATTCGTCGCCCAATGGGCGGTGCTCACCGGAAAGAGCTTCACCGAATTGTGGTGGCCCTATCTGTGCGAACACCTGATGACGGAGGGGGGCGAGTCCGAAGACCAGCACATCCAGATCGTGGACGCGCTGATCGAGTCCATGAGCGACCATTGCACCCATGCCGACCGGGTCGCGGGCTGCGAGCGTTTCGCGGATGCCACCATCGCCCATCTCGACCGGGTGATGGCCGCTGCCGCGCCGCTGTCCTGAGGCACCGCGCAGCGCATGATGAGGCACGGCCGTCGCGCCTTGGGATAGGTCGGCGGGTGCCTCGCGCCGCCCGGCCGTTGCTGGCGGCCGCTGTTGCCTCGCGTCACAGGGGCTTACCGACGGGCAAGGCGAGCGCGTCCTCCAGATCGGCCTGCGGCAGGCCGAGGTCTTTCCTGTCCTGCCACAGCAGAAACAGGCCCTGCTGCAGGCGGGCCCGCATCAGCGCTCCGGCCTGCGCGCCGAGCGTGCCTTGCGCCGCCCCACGCAGGAGCCGCTGCACGCTATCGCGGGCATGGGCATGGGCCGTGCCGCCCGTGGCGCCTGCGGCCGTCGCTCCGGCCGATGCCGCCGCGAGCACCGCGATGAGATGTTTGGCGTCGAGGGCGTGCGAGACGAGGCCGTAGCCCAGTGCTCTTGCGTGGTCGCCCCCGCAGGCCGCGACAAGCGCGTCATACTCCGCCATCACTTCCAGGCACTGGCCGTTCATGCGCGGCAGCGTCACGCTGGGGTTGTCCGCCCCCGTCATCAGCCTTGCGGCGATCCGGGGCGTGCAAAGCCGCTCCAGCGCCGACAGCACGGCGGCGGTCGAAGCCGACCGCAAAGCCCTCCCGAAACCCGCCTCGGCCTCGCCGTCTTCGATCCCTGCCCCCGCCCCCTCCTCTTCGCCCCAGGAGCAGGCCACGACGCAACGGGCCAGGGCGCGTGCCGCGTCCAGCCGCTCCGCCTCGACCATGTAGGGCGCGTGCTGGAGCCGGTCGCCGACGGCCATGTCCTCAAGGCGATCGAACGGGAGCAGCGCCGGGCGGCTGCGCCAATTGGGGCAGGCGGACAGAAGATAGGACGGGCGATTGCGCGCAAGGCCACCGATCAGTGCCCTGCTCAGGGTCATGCCTGGGGCAAGGACAGGCTCGGAACCGTCCGCGCGCCGCCGCAGCAGCGCCCGAACCGCGCCCGAGCGGGCGAATGTCGCCGCCGTCTGGGTGTCCTGCCAGACAAGGCGCTGAAATGAGGTCGGTCCGTGCCAGCCCGGATCGGCGAACTCGGCGCCATACCGTGTCCGCAGACCGTCCTCGAGATCCTCGATCCGGGCCGCCTCGGCGCGGTCGGGCCGGCACGCGCCGGGCGGTCCGATGCTGCCCGATCCGAGGGCGCGAAGGAGGTGCCTTGCGGCGGCAGGGGCGCCGGCGAGATCTGCGTCGAGTCTGTCAAGGGCTTCGCCAAGGTCGAAGCCGGTCACGACCGTGATCCCAGGGGGGCGACGGACCCGTGCGACCATGCCGCCTGCCACCTGTCCGCATGGGGCCAGCGGGGCAGGCTCTCGGTCAGGAATCGCGGGCCGGACAGCGCGGCGACCCGCCGCAGCGCTGCGTGCGGATCCAGCGTCTCGAGATCGCGCGTCCGGGCGCGCCGGGCAAGGGTGCGGTAGAGCACCAGCGCGGCTGTCGCGGAGACCGGGTCCGTCAGCCGCGCAGCCGCGACCCAGCCCCCGTCGCGCTCCCACAGGCGCGGCCGGGTATAGGGTTTGGGCCAGTTTTCCAGCACATCGCAGCACGCTTCGCCGAGCGGCCCGAGGGGGGCGTGACCCGTCTTTTTGTCGGGCGCGTCAAGGTGGTTCAAGTAGCCGGCGATACGCGGATTTTTCGAAGCCAGGAACACGACGGACGGATCAGGTAAGGCCGCCGATCCAAGGATCGGCTGGATCAGCGTTCCGTAGAGACCGGTGTCGATGAGGAGCGGCCGGTGCCGGGTGGCGAAGGCGGCGGCCAGAAACTGCTCGACATCGGTGCCGCGCAGGTCGCCGGGAAACGCCTCGTCGAGAGGCGAGCGCGGCATCATGGTCCGGTTCAGCGCCAGCAGGGACAGCCGGCCGCAGACAACGCCACGGGCCTGCAACTGGCAGGCGACCACGTAGAAGGGAATGGCGTCGCGGGCCAGAAACATCAGATCCGATGCCCGTTGCCTTTCGCTCGTCTCCATTGCCCATTTCACGAAGGCAATCGCCAGATCGGACAGATCGTCGGCGGCTGCGGCATAAAGCTGTTCGGTCTTGTGCACCAGATCCGCCACGGTCGCCGGCACCGGCGGGGCCCGCAGGGCGTCGAACACGGCTGCGGCATGTCGGCTCGCCTGGCAGGGGTCCATGTCGCCGCCGGCCTCGCGCGTGTAGCCCGCCGAGATCCGGCGCCAGTCCCGATAGTCGAGCGTGTCGTCCGGTGCCACGCCGAAGAGCTCCGCCACCGCTTGCGGCAGGCCGCGATCCTCCTGGCTGGCCGACATCAGGCGCTCGTGGAACACCGCCGTATCCGCCAGTCCTCGGCCGGCCACTCCGTTGTCGGTCAAGGGCTCCCGCAACATCATCCCGGTCCCTTGGTCCGAACCAGTTCGCGCAGCAGATCGAGATAGTCGGCCGCGATCGCCTCGTGCACCGCCAGCCCGCCGCCCTTCAGCGTCAAATGTCCTTCGACCCTGTCGTCGAGCCGGGACAGATACAGCACCAGGTCATAGGCGTGGTCGGCACTGGAAAAGAAATCGGGGCTCATGCGCAGCGCGGGCGTGTCGTCCGCGGACGGCGAGGAGGCCATCGAGGAGACCGGCGTGTCCTCCTCATGCAGCAGGAAGAACACCTGCGCCAACTCGCTGCGGGCGATCCCGTGCTGCCGAGCCAGCCGGGTCGCCATCTCCTCGAACGGGATGGCCAGGATCGTATAGACGTCGAGCAGGCTGTCACGCACCAGACGCAGGGCCTCGGGCGCCTCGGAACCCTCCAGCATACCGCGAACGATCAGGGAATCGGTGAGCGGCCCGATCGTGCCCTCGAAGTCATGCTGATGCCGGCGCGAGATGTTTGTGCACACGCGGATATCCGCCTCGCCGGTGCGCCTGCGCAGGAGCAGCATCAGCATGGCGAGCGTCAGAACGAACAGCGAGCAGCGCTCGCGGGCGGCGAGATCCTTGAGGTCTTGCCAGAGCTCGGCCGGCACCGCGAACCGGTAGGTTCCGCCCAGGGCCGGATCGGCCTCTTGCGTCCAGTCCAGGGGAAGGCGCGCGAGCGGCCGCTTGAGATAGGCGGCCCAGGCGGCCATTTCGTCCTCGAAGCGGCCTTCGGCGCGGCTCCGGCTCTCCCAGAGCGCATGGTCGGCGAACCTCACCGAGGATTTCGCCGGCGGCGCCGGGCGGCCCTCGCGGCCGGCGAGATAATGATCGCGGATCTCGCCGGCAAGGCGGGCCAGCGACCATTCATCGACGATGATGTGATGAACGATGATCAGAACGAGCTGACGGTCCGGCGACAGCTCGACGATCCCCATACGCAGGCACGGCCCCGCCTCGAGGTCGAACGGCGCCCCGAGCCGGTAGCAGAAATCGTCGAACCGCTTGCGGCGGGTCTCCTCATCGGCAATCCCGCACAGGTCGAGTTCGCTCGGCGTCGGAACCGTGCCTTGGTAGGACTGGCGCACGTAGGTCTCGACGACGGGAAACCGGGCGCTCAATATCGGATGCCGTTCGACGACCGTTGCCAGCGCCTTCCGGAACGCCTCGCGGTCCAGCGGTCCCGACAGCGGCATCGTCTGCCAGAGGTTCAGGAAGGCAGGATTGACGGCGGCCCGGTGAACGAGCCAGAGATGACGTTGCAGCAAGGTCATCGGCACGTTCGCGGCCTCGAAGGACCCGTCGGGACGCAGCGAGTTGCGGCGCGGTGCATGCTCCACCAGCCGTGCCAGGGCCTCCACGCTCGGCTGCTCGAACAGCGCGCGCAGGGGCAATTGCGTTTCGAAGCGGGCATTGATACGGCCGATCAGCAACATGGCCGACATCGACGTGCCGCCACTCTCGAAGAAGTGGTCGTGCCGGCCGACCTCGCGGCCCAGCAGCTCTGTCATGATCTCGGCGATCGCCTGTTCGGTCGCGGTTTGCGGTGCGGCGGCAATCGGTTCAGGACGGCGCGTGTCCGGCGACAGGCGCGCCAGGTCGACCTTGCCGTTGGGCGTCAGCGGAAACCGATCCACCCGCGTGAAAAAGCTCGGAACCATGAAATCGGGCAGCACCCCGGCAAGCTCGCTGCGAAGCCGTCGCGCGGTCACGGCCTCTAGCGCTCCGATCACATAGGCGACCAGGAAAAGGTTGCCGCCGTCGTCGCGGGAACCGGTCACGATGGCGTCTTCGACACCGTCGACGGCGAGCAACGCCATCCGCACCTCGCCGGGTTCGATGCGATAGCCCCGGATCTTGAGCTGGTCGTCGCACCGGCCGACATAGACCAGTTCGCCCTCGCCTGTGTAATGGACGAGATCGCCGGTCCGGTACAGGCGCGCCTCCGGAATGCAGTCCGCGGCCGGGGCGGCGAACCGCTCCGCGGTAAGGTCCGGCCGGCCGAGATAGCCGCGTGCCAGGGTCTCGCCGGCAAGGAAGAGTTCGCCCGTCGCCCCCGGCGGCAGGGGCATGCCGGACGGGTCCAGCACATAGGCGCGGGTTCCGGCAATCGGCGTGCCGATCGACGGGGGGCCGGTTCCTGTCCGCAATTTGCGCGTTGCATAGGTGGTCGCCTCGGTCGGCCCGTACAGATCATAGACCCTGGCCGCGCCGGTCCGGGCCTGGACCGCGTTCACCAGCTCGGTGCTCAGCGGTTCACCGGCGAGATTGACGGTCTGCAGGCCGGCGGGAAACCTCGCCCCCTGGACCGCCAGCAGCGTGCGCATGACCGAGGGCACGGTGTTGATCAGCGTCACTCGGTCGCGGCCGGGCAGGTCGAACAGGTCGAGAGGACTGTTGGCGAGAATGACCGTGTGGCCGCCGCACAGGGGAACGAAGAGCTCGAAGACGGACAGATCGAAACACACCGAGGTTCCGGCGAGAACGCCGGCCAGTTCGCGCTCCGAATAGGCTTGACGCGCCCAATGGACCAGCGCGGCCGCTCCGCCATGGCGAATCTCGACGCCTTTCGGCCTGCCGGTGGACCCCGACGTATAGAGGACCCAGGCGACATCGTTCGGCCCCGTGTCGGCGGACAGCTCCGACCACTCTGCCGGCGCCCCGCTGCGCAGGGCCGAGGGATCGAGCAGCGCGACATCGGACGGGACGTCGCCGGGAAGCCGATCCGGCAGGCAGATCATGACCCGGGCGCCGCTGTCTTCCAGCACGATGTGCCTGCGGTCCTGCGGATAGGCCGGATCGACCGGCACATAGGCCGCGCCGACGGCCATGACCGCAAGCAGGGCGGCCACCAGTGTCGGTTCGCGCGGCAGGCATACCAGCACCGTGTCTCCCGGAGAGACCCCCAGCGCCAGCAGCCGCTCCGCCAGCGCCCTGGCGCGCAGGTCGAGCTCGCCATAGGTCACGGCGGCCGAGCCGTGCAGGATCGCGGTCGCTGTGGGCGCGCGCGCCGCTGCGCGCCGGACCATCTCCGGAATCAGGCTGTCGTCGGCAGCCTGGAAAAGCGGGTTCCAGTCCCGCAGGAGCTGGTCCAGTTCCTGCCGGGAGAGCACCTGGGTCGCGCCGATTGCCTCGTCCGGACGGCTGGCCATGGCCTCCAGGACCAGGTGAAAACGGCGGGCCAACCCCTCGATGATGCGCCGCTCGTAGCGTCTGGGCGCAAAGTCGAAATGCCCGCTCAGGCCGCCGGTCGGCGCATGCTTGATCCACACTCCGAGGTCGGATTTCGCGCCGGTCGGAGCGTCTTCGAGATAGGCGATCTCGAGCGGCCCGACCGAGACGGAGGCGGGCGCCTTCTCGCCGAACAGGAACATGACCTGGAACAGCGGCGCGCCGGCGTCGGACCGGTCGGGAGCCAGCGCTTCGACCAGCATGTCGAACGGCAGTTCCTGATGCTGATAGGCGGCAAGCGCGGTCTCCCGTTCGAGGGCGAGCACCTCGCGGTAGCTGTGCGACAAGGCAATCGGCGTGCGCAGCAAGAGCGTGTTGCCAAAATAGCCGATCAGGTTCTCGACATCCGGATGAACCCGCCGCATCGCCGGCGTGCCGATAATGAAATCCCCGTCGCCGCCATAGCGGGCCAGGACGACCCGCAGCGCAGCGGCCAACAGCATGAACATGGTCGCGCCGGTCTCGCGGCACAGCGCCTCGAGCCGGCTCAGCGTGTCCTGGGCGACCGCGATCGGGACGGCCTCCACCTCGGCCAGGCCGTCGGCGGCGCCGTCCCGCCGCACCGGCAGGCGGATCGTGGCTGCCGCGCCGCGCAGGTGCCGGGTCCAGTATCCGAGCAATTCGTCGCGCCGGCTGCCGGTCAGCCGCTCGTGCTGCCAGGCCGCGAAATCGGCATATTGGATGGCAAGCTGCGGAAGATCCGGCTCCGTCCCCTGCGAAAGGGCGCTGTAGGCCGTCCACAGCTCGGTCAGAAACAGGTGATTGGACCAGCCGTCATAGACGATGTGGTGCAGCCGGATGAGCACGTCGTGCCGCTCGGTGCCGACCTTGAACACATGCACCTCGAACGGCGGCCTTGCGCGCAGGTCCATGGGCCGCAGCATGAGCGCGTCCCGCCGCTCCCTGGAGATCTCGCCTGCGACCGCCGGCGGCCGGTCGGAGAGGTCGGTAATGTCCAGCGACAGCGGGCCGTCGTCGATGATCTGGACGGGCCGGCCGTCGCGCTCGCCGAACCGCGTGCGCAAGCTCTCGTGCCGGCCGCGCACCCGCTCGAGCGCCGCGGCGAAGACGGCGGTGTCGAAGGGACCGGAGATCGTGAAGCCCACCGGGGCGCAATAGGCCGCGCTGTCGGGATCGAGCAGCCACAGGAACCACATCCGCATCTGGCCGCGCGACAGACGCAGCGGCGCGCTCCGGTCGACCGCCAGTATCGGCTCGAGCCGGGTGGAGCGCGCCCGGTTGCACCACTCGATCAGTTCGGCCTTGTTGGCCCGCAGCCGTTCCGTCAGCTCCGGCGTCAAGGCGTTGCGGGGAGCTTCGTACCGGAGCCGTCCGCCATCGGCCCAGATCCGGATCTTCCGCTGTCTGAGGTCCCTGACAAGGTCTCCGATCATCAGATGACCCCCTGTTCGGTATCCTGCTCGCGGTCACCGGGCATGTCCGAGATCGCGCGCAGCACGTCGACCTCTTCCGCGATCTTGCGGATGGTCTGCAACCGGAAGAACCGCTCCAGCGGCAACTCGACGCCCAAGGCATCGCGGATCTTGATGAGGCAGTTCGCCGCCCGGTTCGAATAGCCGCCGAGATCGAAGAAATTGTCCGTCACGCCGATCGGGCTGACGAGAAGGATCTGCTCCCAGATCGCGCGAATGGCGTCCTCGGTCGGCGTGGCGGGCGCGACGCAGGGCGTCGCAAGCGACCGGGCGGTCACCGGATCGGGCAGCGCGCGCCGGTCCAGCTTGCCGTTGGCGGTCGTCGGCAGCGTGTCGAGGAAGCTGATCGTCGAGGGGATGAACTCGGCCGGCAGCAGCGTGCCGACATGCTGCCGCAACTCCGCCGCGCTCGCCTCGCTGCCCTTCGCGACGACATAGGCGGACAGCACCGTTTCGCCGCCGATGTCGCGCGGGGCGACGGCGCAGGTCCGGACGCCCGGATGGGTCAGCAGCACCGCCTCGACCTCTTCCGGTTCGATCCGGTGGCCCCGGATCTGCACCTGATTGTCGATCCGGCCGAGCAAGTGGATCGAGCCGTCGGCAAGGCGCCTGGCAAGGTCGCCGGTCCGGTAGACCAGGGCCTCGCCGAGCCGGGGCATGGCGCGAAACTGCCTCGCGGTCTGGTCCGGGCGCTCGATATACCCCGTCGAGACGCCGTCGCCGGCGATCGCGATCTCGCCCGTCTCGCCGTCGGCGACAGGCTCGCCCACCGCGTCGAGCAGGTAGACCCTGCGGTTGGACAGCGGCGTTCCGACCGGAACGATCGGCAGGTCGGGCAGCGGCAGCCGGGCTTCGTGGCACAGCGCGGAATGGGTCTCCGAGCAGCCATACAGGTTCAGCAGGCTGATGCCCGGATAGCGGTCGAGCAGGCGCTGCGCCAGGCTGGTGTGCAACGGCTCGCCGACGGTGATGATCATCGTCAGCGCGGCGGGAAGCCCGCCGGCGCCGGGCGCGGCATCGAGCAACGCCCGCAGCAGGGTCGGCACGAGCAGCAGCCGCGTCACCCGTTGCCGCGCAAGGAACGCGATCAGCGCATGGGGATCGCGGCTGGCGTCCTCGGGCGCGAGCGCGACCGGCACGCCGCGCAGAAGGGCGCCGAACACCTCCCAGACCGAGACGATGAAATTGAGCGTGGTGCGGTGACAGAACCGCTCGTCCGGTCCGAACGGATAGCTCGCCCAGAGCCACGACAGCATGACCACCGTCGACCGGTGCGGCGAGGCGACACCCTTCGGTTTGCCGGTGGAGCCGGACGTGTAGACGACGAAACATCCATCGTCGGGCGAATTGTCGACGGCAGGGGGCGTGCCGCTGCATTCCGCGATCGCGCCGGCGTCGCGGTCGAGGCAAACGCGATCGACGCCGTCGGGCAGGAGGTGGGCGAAGCGGGTCGCCGTCACCGCGCACTCGATGGCAGTGTCGCTCGCGATGAAGGCAAGGCGCGCGGGCGGGTAGGTCGGGTCGAGCGGCACATAGGCAGCGCCCGCCTTCATCACGGCGAGGGCGGCGATGATCGAGTCCGGCGAGCGGGCAAGGCAGATCCCGACCCGTGAGCCCCGCCCAACCCCGCGTGCGGCAAGATGGTTGGCCAGCCGGTTGGCACGCCGGTCGAGGTCGCGAAAGCTCGTCTGCCCGTCGTCATGCAGCAGCGCAGGGGCATCGGGCGTCGCGACGGCCTGCTGCTCGAACAGCCGGTGGAGCGCCTGGTGCGGATAGGCGGCCCTGTCGGCGTGTCCGACATCCTGTGTCATGCGGTCCCCTCCGCGGCATCGCTCAAGGCGCCGTAAAAGGCTGCGACCGCATCGACGCCTTGCGTGAAGCGGTCCAGCAGGGCCGTGCCGACGGCGACGGCATCCAGCGTGTCGATGGCGGCCAGCGCGCGAACCTGGTCCGGCTCGCGGATCCCGAACCCGGCCATGACGAAGAGATCCTCCCGGCAGGCCTTGAGCCGTTCGCTCGCCGCGCGCACCACGCCGGTGCCGACGGCGGTTCCCGCGGTCGTGTCGGCGCATTTCAGGTAGACGATGGCGCCGGGCGGCGCCGTCCGGCCGATGTCGCCCGCCTTTGCCGCGGACAGGCCGTCGGCCTCGGCGATGGTCACCAGGCCGATCCCGTGGCGCGCGGCCTCGTCCGCCCAGCAGGTCTGCGTCTCGGGCTCCCATTCCAGCATGATGTGATCGACCGCCCCCGCCAGCCGCGCCAGCAGCGCCGCGCGCCCCTGGGTCCCGGCGCTGCCCTCGTAGACGACGGCAACGTTCGGCCGGTATCGGGCGGCCACCTGCAGGACGGCGCCGAGATCGGCATCGGAGCCGGCGAGAGCCCGTGCGATCGCCTCGTTTGTGCGAAAGGACCACCTGTCGGAGGGAAGGGCGAATTCGAAGGAGGCCGGCTGCCGGTCGGCAATTCGTTCGAGGGCCTCGCGATAGCCCGCATTGCTCGGCCAGCCCGGCACGGTAAACGGCACCAACCCGAGGCGCGCGCCCGGCATCCGCAAGGGGGGCGAGCGGGGGACCATCATCCCCGCCCGAGGTCGCCGAGAAGCGCCGGAAGGTCGCGCAGGGTCGCGATCGTCCTGTCGGCCAGCACCCGGGTGCCCGGCGCAAGATGGGCGCCGCCGACCGCGATGCAGAACGTGCCGGCGGCATGGGCCGACGTGACGCCGGGTTCCGAATCCTCCACCACCAGGATGTTGCGCGGATCGGTGCCGAACGCGCGCGCGGCGCTGAGATAGATGTCCGGGGCAGGCTTTGGCCGCGCGACGTCATCCCGACTCAGCGTCAGGTCGAAAAACCCCGCCAGTTCGAACCGCGCCAGGAAGGCGTCCAACTCGGCGCGGGTTGCGCTGGTCGCGATGCCCAGACGCGAGACACGGCTCCGTACATCTGCCAGCACCTCATGGACACCGTCGAACAGGCTGCCGTCCTCTTCCCACATGCGGGCGTAGAGGGCCTCCTTTTCGGCATACATGGTCTCCTGACGGGCCGTGCTCAGTCCGAACTGCCGGGCGATGGCCGGAAAATAGTCTTTCGGGTGCCGGCCGACGACCTGCCGATCGATCTCGGAGCCGAACCGGTATCCATGACTGGCGAACACTTGTCGCAAAGACTTCAGATTGATGGGTTCTGAATCCGCAAGAACGCCATCCTTGTCAAACACAACGGCGACGATGCCTTCGAGGCTTGAACGCTGCGTCATCAGATCACTCAATCAAATCGGCGCGTTGAGAGAAATGGCTTGCGGGCTCTTTTTGGCCTAATGTCGGCCGGCCTAGTGTGGGGAATTTGAAATACGCCCTGTTCTCGGCAGAAACCGTAGAAGCGTCGTTCAATTTCGAAAACCACACTAGAAACAAAAACTTGCTAGTCCCCCTCTCGAATCTGAAGTTCGTTGAGAGCGTGCTGCGACCTGTGACGAACTTCAGGTTCGCAAGAGAAGTGTATCACCGAAAAAACCGAAAAGTACAGGATTATGGTGCATAATCCGATTTGCTAAACCTTGACGTGTCGCGCGGCGCGCTGCGGCACGGCGCCTCGTGCTGGCGCCGGGGCCGACCGCGCAGAATGGAGAACCCCGATGTCGAACCCACCCGCACCGCGCCGGGGTCCTGTCCTGAATATCGACGAGGCCGAGGAGTGCGAGTCCGCCAGCGGCGACCACTGGGGCGGCACCTACAAGGTCCTGACGCCCTATATGGAAGACAATGGCGGCGAGCTCTGCGCCAATCTCAGCCGGATGCCGCCGGGGCGGGTGGGCTGTCCGCACCACTATCACATGCTGGACGACGAACTGTTCTTCGTCGTCGCGGGGACCGGCCTGCTGCGCTATGGCGACGACTGCTATCCGATCCGTCCCGGCGACATGATTTCCTGCCCGGCCGGCACCCGCACCGCCCACCAGATCGCGAACACGGGCAAGGAAGACCTCGTCTATATCGGCATCGGACGCAACAGCGCCAACGAGGTCTGCGTCTTTCCCGACAGCGGCAAGATCCATATCCGCGGCCTGAAACTGAAAGGCCGGCTCGCGGAAACGGAGTTCATGGACGGCGAGCCGGAACCGCCCCTGATCCTGACGATGACGGGCGGCGAGTCCACTGGGACGGACTGACGCCGGCGCAGGTGGCTTCAGACCCTTCCGCCCGCGCGCAGTGGAGCGATTCGATGGACAGCGATGGCAAGCTTGCAGGCGAGATCTTCCGCTACCCCTTTCTGGAGACCGCGCTGCCGGGCTTTTGCGAATATCTGATCGACGAGGACGGCCGGCCGCTGGCCGAAGCCAATGCGTCCGCCGGCCTCCTGCACGGCGTCGAGTTGCGGTTCGAAACGTGCCCCTATCCGGGCTCGCGCCTCGGCGCGCCGATGAACGTCTCGGCGCTCCGGCAGGTGACGTCGTGCTGGGCGGAGTGCCTGGAGGATTTCGACGCCTTGCGCGCGATCTACATGCAGTCCTTTCCGATGGAGATGAACTATCTGCTGCTGTCGCGGCTCGGGAATTTCCTGACCACCGTGCCGGGGTTTCTCGCGCGCAGGAAGGCCTTTGCGTGGAACGCGGTGCCGCGCCGGCTGAGCGCGCTGTTCAAGGTGGCGCAGGGCCTGTACCTGACCGCCAATGCGGTCATGCTCGCCGGTCCGCCGGAGGTCGCTTTCGAGCCGGCGCGGGTGGACGATGTCCTGAAGGCGACGGAGGAGCGCGGCATCTATCTGAACGAGGGCAGGGTCTGCGCCGGCTCGCCGGCGATGATCCGGGCTTTCGTCGACCGCGCCATCAGCGGTCGCAAGACGGGGGCCGGGGCGCCGCCGGACGCGAGCCGACTGGCGGGGGCAGCGCCCCAGGCGGCCCTTCACTACTGCGAGCTGACGACCCAGGCGCAAATGGCGAAATGGGTGTTCGATGCGTATCTGGACGATGTCCTCGGATTGACCGATCCGGGATCGGACAACCTGTCCCACCAGTCCCTGCAATCGCTCAACCGGCAATCGGGCTTGCGGCTCGCGCCGCCGGGCGAGGGAGCCGGCCGGATCCCGCTCGACCGGCTCCTTCCGCTGATGAAGACGGATACGCCCGAGGCAAGGGCGGCGGCGCGCCGGGCCGCGGATCTCACCGTCCAGTACGCCGGCTATCTGACAGCGCGGCAGACGCGGGTGAACGCCGCGCTCGGCACCGGCGAACCCGGCCGGTTTTCCTGGCGGGCGCATATGGCGGCTGTCGGGCACCATGCGGCGAGCGAGCGGTTCGACAGGCTCGAACGGCTTGTCGATATGCGCAAGTTCGCGGAGCTCGTCGACGCGGCCGTCTGAGGACCGCCGCCGGCCCGGTCAATAGACCCGTTCGTACAGCTTGTCCTTCTCTTCGGTCCGCCAGTGCTCGGCCTTGTCCTGCTGCCCCAGCGCGTCGAAAAACTGCGCCAGCAGCCCGAACGTGGTGCGGTGCCGCAGATCCCAACTGCCGAACAGCGACAGGACGTCCCGCTCCGCTGCGGCCGCATCCCCCGCCGCCACGGTCTTGCGGAAGCGGGCCTCGATGGCCGCCAGCGACATGTCGTCGAGCACCGGGAACAGCGTCGCCAGCGAGGGGTCGAGCCGCCGCCGGCCGACGCGGGCGTGAAACCCCTCGGCATCGTCGCAGTCGATGATCAGATGCACCCGGTCCGGGCCGTCGTTGCTGGCGCCATGGGGAATGTCGGTCGCCAGATGCCAGACGAACCCCGGAGCCAGGTGCACGGCGCCTTCGGCGAAATGCAGCGTGGCCCGGTCGTTGGTGATCAGCGGCACGTGCAGCCGGACCTTGTCCTGCTGTTGCAGTTCCAGGAAGTCCCGGTGCTCCCACACGCGCGCGCCCGACTCCATCAGGGCGAGCCGGGCCCAACAGACGTTGAGACCGAACCGCGCCGCTAGGTCGTTGATGATCTGCATGGCGCCCGGCAGATGCGCGGCGAGTTCGGTGGGTCGGCCGGTTCCGTCGCTGATGAGGTGGTCGTCGTGCCGCCCGGACGGATTGACCAGCACCGCCGAGTGCCAGTGGCCGTCGTTGAAGCCGACATACTGGCTCCGGTAGCCCGCATCGGTTCCGGCCAGCTCGCGGGCGGCGCGGGCGACCTCACCCAGGTCGACCTCGCCGATTTGGGCGATCTGGCGCACAAGCCTGTCCATCGATGTGTCGGTCGTCGTCTCTTGCATGTCATCCCACCTGCGCCGCGTGGCGTCACCTGTCCCGATCCGGCGCGTCCACCGGGCGACCGTCGCTGCCGATCCAGTGGAATTCGGATCGCAGGCCCTCGTTCAACGTGTCGTCGACGAACACGCCCGGCAGGAAGATCCGGTCCGGATGGCGGCCGACCGCCGCGGGCCCGATCCAGCGCGGATCGACGACGGCGTCCGATCGCTGCCAGCGGGAATCCACCGAGACACGCAGGAAGTCCGTGGTGTTGTCCAGCGCCCCATGCAGCATGAACAGGCCGAAGATGACGACGTCGCCCATCCGGTACGACGTCGTCCGCCAGGGTCCGCAAGCGTCCTGCCGGATCCCGTCGAGACGGTCGGCATACCAGCCGAAATTCGCGTCGGCATCGGCGTCGAGAACGCCGTATTCGGTCCTGTAGAGCTGGCAGTCCTGCGAACCGTCGAGCAGAACCAGCCCGCCCTGGTGCGGATCGATGTCGCCGAGCGGGGTCCAGACGGACATGACCGCCTCCGGGGCCGGTCCGCGCAGGAAGGGGGCGTCCTGATGCAGTCCGCTGCCGCTTCCCTTGCCCATCACCCGGGGCCAAATGAAGTCCCAGGGCCGGACGGGTCCGTCCAGCAGGGCGCCGATCACCTGGCCGATCCGCTCGGACCGGACGACCTGCTGAAGGGCATCGCTGCGCAGGATCGCGCGCCGCGCCGCGCGAACGTTGATGTCAGCCCTGTTGGAGCGGTGCGAGGCCCGGCCCTCCGCCAGCGGATAGCGGTCGTCGACCTCGCCCATGATGGCGTGAACGCTCAGGATGTCCTCCCTGGCGCGGCGCACCAGATCCGGGGACAGCAGCCCGCGCACAAACACATAGCCATGGGTGCCGAAGACGGCGCGCAGCTCGTCCGTGCCGGCGTCCGCCGGCGTTTCCAGAAGCGGCTCGAAGTGCCGCGACATCCCGCCAATCGGACGGCCGCAAAACTGTGCGGCGCTCACGGATTGCATGTCGAGGCTCTCCTTGTCGTGAACCGCGGTCGGCAGGCGGGCTCAGGCGCCGTCCATGGCCCGGCGCAGGCTTGCCGGGCGCATGTCCGTCCACAGCGTCTCGATCCTCGCGAGGCAGTCGGACTTGGTCCCCGGCTCTCCGACCGTTTCCCATCCAGCCGGGACCGGGCGTCCGACAACCCAGATGGAATACTGCTCCTCATGGTTGCGCACGATGTAGTACTGCTCGTCGCTTTCGGCGTCATCGTCTGTCGCGGTCATTGCTCCCTCCCTGGAAATTGGCCCATCGAAGGCATCGGTTGCTGCATGCCGGCCGACCGGGGCGCCGAGGACAGGTCCATACCGGCGATCTTCTCGATCAGGTCGCGGTCGCGGGCGCGGGCGTGGCGCAGCATTTCGGACACCGCGCGCTGTCGGTCGGCCGCGTCCCTGTCCTGGGACAGCTTGAAGCGGCCGATCATGTGGTCGATCTCGATTTCGAAGCCGACGATGAAATCGATGAGCTGGTCTATCCGCGGGTCGTCGGCGGCCAGCCGGTAGCTTGCATCCCCCGGATCGGCCCGCTCGCAAATGCTCTGCAGGCCCTGGACCAGCGTGTCTCTGTCTTCGATCGGCCGGACCCGTCCCCGCACCTGAACCGAAATCGAGTTCCAGGTCGGAAGTTGATGCGACCCGTAGACGTGAGGCGAGATGTAGCAGTCCGGGCCGTGAAAGACGGCCAGCACCTTCCGGCCGTCCAGCAGCGCGGCCTGGGGGTTGGAGCGGTCCATGTGGCCGAAGAGAATGCCTCTGGTCCCGCGCCGCCGGTCGAGGATCAGCGGCAACTGGGTCACCAGCGCATCGTCCCTGTCCCGTGCCGATATCAGGGTCGCGAAGGGATTGCGCTCGATAAGGGCGAATTGCCGGTCTTCGTCATGGTCGACATGACGGCGCGGCGGATAGGCCGGCTCGGCCACCGCCGGACGCGGCAACGGCTCCGCCGGCCGGTGGGCGAGGATGTCCTCGACGATCTCGGCGGAGCGGAACGGCAGCAGCGACAGCAGCGTATCGCCGGGCCCGTGGCTGGCTTCGTTGAATCCCTGCAGATAGACGCCGCAGGACAGCGCCTCGCGGGCGAGGGCGCGATAGTGCCGCGACACCGCGACGCCGCCGTCTTCGCGCTGCTTGAGCAGACGCAGCACCGGGCCGAAAACCTCCGGATCGAGACGGCGTGTGAAGCCGGTCGCCAGCACGAGGACATCGCAGGTCATGTCGGCGGCCTGACCGGACACCCTGTCGACAAGGGTCAGCCGCACCTGCTCGCCGTCCTCGCGCGCGGCCGTCAGCCGCGTGAACGGGCGGATCTGCAACCGGGTCCGGCCGCGCATCTCCGACGCATAGGCGATCCGATAGATCTCCTCCAGCAGGTCGGGATCGACGACGCCGTAATTCGCGTTGCGGACGTCCTGCAGGATGGCGTGCCGGCGCGCTTCGTCGGCCCCGTAAAATGTGTCGAGTTCGGACGACCCGTAGACCTCGTTCAGGAAGACCGAACTGTCGGCCGGGCGCAGCGAGTATCCCGAGACGCATACCTGCACATCCGCTCTGCGATAGGTCTGCAGCAGCGCGAGCACGACTTCGCCGCTGCTTTGTCCGTCGCCGACGACGACGAAGCGCAGCGGCGCCTCCGGATCCGGGGCCGTGTCGCCGAGACGGGACAGCACCTCGCCGGCATGCAGGATCCGCCCGCCGATCTCGCATCCGGCCGGGATCCGCGGCGCGCCGCCGGTCGCGATGACGATGTTGCGCGCCAGGAACCGGCTGGGCGCCCCGCTGCCGGCCGCCTGCGCGCGGATTTCGAAATGGTCCGGCGCTGAGCCGGGCCCCGGCCTTACCGACACGACTCTCGTCCCGTAGCGCACATCCGCCCCGCACCGCTCGGCCGCCCAGCGCAGGTAGTCCTGATACTCCTCCCGGGTCGGGTGAAAGCTGCGCAGATTGACGAACCGCTCCAGGCGGCCGCAATCGCGGACGTAGTTCAGGAAACTGAAGGGGCTCGAGGGATTCCTCAAGGTGACGAGATCCTTGAGAAAGGAAATCTGCACGTTGGAGCGGTCGAACATCATGTTCGCGTGCCAGCAAAACTCTGGGTTGCGCTCCAGAAAAACTCCGTCGAGATGAGGCGCGAGTTCGCGGGCCGCGACGGCAAAGGAAAGGTTGGAAGGCCCGAAACCCAGGCCCACAAAATCAAAAAACTCTTCGGCAACCTTCGCAGACGTCAAGAAAACCCCTCCTGCGAAACACTGGCGTGCAAGGAAACGCTATCACCTTGCAAGACAAAGTCCCAGGCAAAAATCAGTTCCCTCGCCGCGAAGGCGCCGGCGACGGTTTTGGCGTTCGGTAAGACGGGTTTCATATGAAAAGCGCTGGTTTTCACCGACATCCCGGTGCGAAACCGGTCGCCGGGATCAGGTTTGTGCTTTTGCGGAGCGGAGAAGAGGAGGCCTTTCTGGCAAAACGTGCCGCAAGGGAAAACGGCAACCTGTCATGTTGTCCGCGTCCGGTTCCGGATTCGGGTTCACAACTTGAGAGTGTCGATCTAACATGATTGTCCTGCAGGCTCTGAGACACGCGTGGCGCGCAAGCCGCGAATTGGAGCGACGTCCGTGCTCGATTGGGACCCCGTGCTCGATTTGGAAGATGAGGCTCGTTCCGACCCCCGTCTCGCAGGCCCCGCAGGTGCGAAGGGGGGCTCGTTTGCGGGCTGGTTCGAATGGAGGGCGGCAGCCACGCCGGACGCGACCGCGCTCGTGACCGACGAGGCCAGTCTGACGTTCGACGAGATGAACCGCGCGGCCAACCGGCTGGCTCATTGTTTGCGGTCCATGGGCGCCGGGCCGGACGTGGTGGTCGCTGTCAGCGCCGGCCGGTCGGCCTGGACGCTCCTTGCCGTCCTCGGCATCTGGAAAGCAGGCGGCGCCTTCGTTCCGATCGAGCCGGGGC
The DNA here is from genome assembly GCF_900185725.1 of Stappia sp. TSB10P1A. Classification (GTDB taxonomy): domain Bacteria; phylum Pseudomonadota; class Alphaproteobacteria; order Rhizobiales; family Stappiaceae; genus Stappia. Next base: position 323,869 of record NZ_FYAU01000024.1, read on the forward strand.
ACCCGGCCAGCCGGACCCGTCACGTTCTTGCCGAAACCGGCGCCCTGCTGCTGCTCGCGGATGCCGCCGGAGGAGCCGCTTTCGCGGACATGCTCTCGGACATGGACGTGCCGCTGATGCTGGTTGGCGACGAGACCCTTGCGGACTGGCCGGACGCCGATCCGGAGCCGTTGGCCGGGCCCGACGCCCTCGCCTATTGCATCTACACCTCCGGGACGACGGGGGTGCCGAAAGGTGTCGCGGTCAGTCACCGCTCGCTGCTGAGCCATGCCCGTTTCATGTGCGGCCATCTTCACCTGCGGCCGGCCGACCGGTTTCTTCACATGACGCCGCTGTCGATCGACGCGGCGCTGGAGGAACTGCTGCCGGCCTGGATCGCCGGTGCGACCGTCGTGCTGCCGGGCAAGGTGCCGATGCCCGGCCCCGCGCTTCGCGAGGCGCTCGACGCCTATCGGATCAGCGTCGCCAGCATGGCCTCCTCGCTCTGGCATCGCTGGGTCGACAGCGAAACCGCCGGACTGGAGAACGGGTGCGGGCCGCGCGACAAGCCGCGCGACCTGCGCCTCGTCTTCACTGGCGGGGAGACGGCCTTCGGCGAAAAGCTGCGCCAGTGGCGGGCGCTGGGCTGGACCCGCGATGTCGACTGGGTGATCGACTACGGTCCGACCGAAGCGACGATCACCTGCGCCACCTATCGCCCGCCTGCGATGGTCGACGACGACATCGTGCCGATCGGCCATCCGATCGACGGCGCGGCGATCCATCTGCTGGACGAGCGCATGGACCCCGTCGGCGACGACACGGTGGGGGAGATCTGGATCGGCGGAGTGCCGCCCGCGCGCGGCTATGTCAAGCGGCCGGCGCTGACGGCCGAGGCCTTCCGCCCCGATCCGTGGGGACCGCCGGGCAGCCGCATGTACCGGACGGGCGACCATGGGCTGCGATCCGCCGACGGCGTCCTGCATTTCCGCGGCCGCCGGGACGAGCAGGTCAAGATCCTCGGGCACCGGGTGGAGCTGGGTGCCATCGAAAGCTGCCTTGTCAGGTGCGACGGGGTTCGCGAAGCGGCCGCGGCGCTGCACGACCCCACCTCCGCCGATCCGCTGCTGGTCGGATATCTGATCGGCGAGGCGCCGGACCCGGACAGGGTGCGGGCGCAACTGCGCGACTGGCTGCCGCAGATCATGATCCCGGCCGAACTGATCGTGCTCGATGCCCTGCCCCGGGGGGCGGTCAGCGGCAAGCTCGACCGCAAGCGCCTGCCGCATCCGGACAGCCTCCAGGATCGGCCTGAAGCTGACGAACCGCCGCATGCGGTGATCGCCCGCCAATGGGCAAACGTCCTCGGCCTGCCTCCGGGGAGCGATGACGACGACTTTTTCCTCAGTGGCGGCGATTCGCTCAAGGCCGTGCAGCTCATCGGGCGCTTGCGCGCCGACCTTGCGGTCGACCTCTCCCTTTCCGACCTGTTCGCCCGGCCGACGCCGCGCGGCCTTGCGGCGGCGGTCGACGCGCGGCGGGCGGCGACGGACACCCGACCCGCCGAGGTGCCCGACGCGGCGGCGCTCCGAACCGGCCTCGCCCCGGCGTCGAACGGACAGCGGCGCCTGTGGTTCCTGTCGGACTACGCGAAGGGCTCGCCGGCCTATTCCGTGCCGCTCGGCTTCCGGGTGCGCGGCGCGTTCGCGATCGCCGATCTCGACCGCGCCCTCACCGCGCTGACGGCGCGCCACGAGGCCTTGCGAACGGCGCTGGCGATGCGGGACGGCCGCCTGATGCAGGAGATCGCGCCGCCGCTGGAGATTGCGAGCAAGGTGCTTGAGGCGGCCGGCTGGGACGCGGCGATGGCGATGGCCGAGGCGGAGGTCCGCCTGCCCTTCGATCTGGGAACGCCGCCGCTCATGCGATCGCTGTGCATCCGCTACGCGCCGGAGGCGTGGCTGTGGGTGCTCAACATCCACCATGCGGTGTGCGATGCCTGGTCGCACGGCCTGCTGCTGCGCGACCTGCAGGCGGCGTGGACGGGGGAGACCGCCGGACCCGCCGCTCCGCAATTCGCGGACCATGTGGCACGGTTCGAGGCCTTGCGCGCCTCGCCCGCCTTCGACGGCCACCGGAACTACTGGAGGCGGCAGCTTGCCGGCGATCTCCCGGTGCTTGCGCTGAACCACGGCGCGAGCACCCGCCGCGACCTCTCCGATGCCGGCGGCGTCGCGGACCTGTCGATGGACGAGGCCCTGGCGGCGCAGGTGGAGGCCGCCGCGGCCGGCCACGGAACCACGGTTCCCGTCGTCCTGCTGTCGGCCTTCGCCGCCACCTTGCACCGGTGGACCCTTCAGGACCGGATCGTGATCGGTGTCCCCGCCGCCTGCCGCATGTCGCCCGCCGACCAGGCCACGGTCGGCTATTTCGCCAACACGCTTCCGATCGTCGTCGATGCCGGCCGGCAGCGCTCGTTCGGCGATCTGGTGGCGCATGTCGCCGGGCGCATGTCGGAAGCGCTGGCGCATCAGGACCTGCCGTTCGACGAGATCGTCGACCTTCTCGACCTGCCCGGCCGATCGAGCCGCAATCCGCTGTTCCAGGCGATGTTCGTCATGCAGTCGACGCCGGCGGATTTCGGCTTCGCTCCGCCCGGCGCCCGGCTGGAGGAGGTGCTCGTCCATACCGGAACGGCGAAGGTCGACCTCTCCTGCATGCTGCGCCTCACGGAGGGCACCGTTCGCGGAGAGCTCGAATATGCGACCGACGTCCTCGACGCGGCGGAGGCCGATCTCCTGCGGGGGCATTTCCTCGGCCTGTTGCGGGCGGCAACGCACGCGCCGACCCGCCCGCTGGACGCGCTGGCGCTGAGCACCGGTGCGGAGCGGGACACGCGCCTTCGCGCCATCAACGCGGACCATGCGGTCTATCCGGACCTGCGCCCGATCCACCGCTACATCGAAGAGCAGGCCGACCGCACGCCCGATGCCATCGCGGCGGAAACCCTGTCGGAGCGGATGACCTATGGCGAGCTGGAGGCGCGCGCCAACCGTGTGGCGAATGCCCTCGCGGCTGCCGGTATCGGCCCGGAAGACCTGGTCGGCGTCTGCCTCGACCGTTCGCTCGCGCTGATCGTCGCCCTTCTCGGCGTGCTGAAGGCCGGGGCCGGGTTCGTGCCGCTGTCGCCCGGCTATCCGCTCGCCCGCACGCGGAAAATCCTCCTCGACGCGGGCGTCGAGCATCTGATCGTCGATGCCGCGAACCGGGGCCGGCTGGCCCTGCCGGGCCTGCGCCTTTGGAGCGAAGACTTGCTCCGTTCCACGGTCGGGGAGGCGCGCGGCAGCGTTCCCGCCCGTCCTGATCACCTTGCCTGCGCCTATTACACCTCCGGCTCCACCGGCGAGCCGAAAGGCGTCCTGCTCGACCATCGATGCGTCATGGGCCGCATCGCATGGCTTCGGGACCGCTATCCGCTTCAGGAGGGCGACCGGGTCCTGCACAAGACGCCGCTGGTGTTCGACGTGGCGATCTGGGAGATCTTCGGTCCCCTGATGTCCGGAGCGACCGTCCTTGCCGCCGATCCGGGCGGCGAAGCCGATGTCGATCACATCCGCGCGCTGCTGGCCCGGCCCGGCACGGTCTTTGCCCATTTCGTGCCGTCCATGCTGGATGCGGTCCTGAGCGCCGGCGGCTGGGACGAGGCTCCCGACCTGAAATGGGTGCAGGTGTCCGGCGAGGGCCTGTCGGCGGACCTGCTCGCGCGCTACCGGGCGCGGGTCCCGATCCCGCTGCACAACTGCTATGGCCAGACCGAAACGTCCGAAGTGGCCTACTGGCAGGACGACGCGCGCAGCTACCGGCTGTGGGCGCCGATCGGCCGCCAGATCGGGCTCTACCGGGTCTTCCTGCTGGACCGGTCGCTGCAGCCGGTGGAACCGGGCATGCCCGGCGAGATCTGCGTCGCGGGTGTCGGCGGACTGGCGCGCGGCTATCGGGCGCGCGCGGGCCTGACCGCCGAGAAATTCGTTCCCCACCCCTGGCCGATCGAACCGGGGGAGCGGCTTTATCGCACCGGCGATCTGGGACGCGTCACATCGACAGGAGCGCTGGAGTATCTCGGCCGGCTCGACGAGCAGGTCAAGATCCGCGGCTGCCGGGTCGAGATCGCGGAAGTGGAGCAGGTGCTGCGCGGCTTGCGCGGGGTCGCTGCCTGCGCTGTTATCGCCCGGCAGGACGCGTCCGGATCCGATCAGTTGATCGCCTATGTCCAGGGCGACGGCCTGACCCCTGCGGGGCTCGGGGCGCAGGCCGAGTTCCTGTTGCCCAGCTACATGCTGCCGGCGGCCTATGTCGTGCTCGACCGGCTGCCGCTGACGGCGAGCGGCAAGCTCGACCGCCTGTCGCTGCCGCCGCCCGGTCCGGATCATTTCGCCTCCCGCGGCGGCTCGGCGCCGCCCGCATCGCCGCTGGAATGCGAGATCGCAGCCGTCTGGCGCGAGGTTCTGAACCTGCCCGGCGTTGGCCGGCGGGATACCTTCTTTTCCATCGGCGGCAATTCGCTCACCGCCATCCAGGTGATCGCCCGACTGAAAACCCGGTTCGCGGTGCGCATCTCGGTACGCGATTTCTTCGCCGAGCCGACCGTCGAAGGGCTGGCGAGGCTGGTGGAGGCCGGGCTGATCGATCGGGTGGCCGCCCTGTCCGAGGACGAGGCACGGCAGATGCTCGAAGGCTTGCGGTTATGAGCGAAGCGGGAGCCGGACGCGCCGACCTGGGTCCCGCGCAGCGGCAATTGCTCGAGCGTTTGATGACGCATCGGGACATTGGCGCCCCCCCGGCGGCGGCGGAGATCCCGCGCAGCGACACCGTTCGCGACATTCCGCTGTTGCCCAACCAGTCCGGCGTCTGGTTCCAGAGCCGCATTTTTCCGGACAGTCCGGAATACAACCAGATCGGCATCCTCCGGCTGCCCTCCTGTCCGTCGGACGAGGCCGTGCGGGACGCGCTGCGCACCCTGATGCAGCGTCACGATGCCCTGCGCCTGCGGATCTACGAAAAGGACGGGGAACCGCTGCAGGAACTGTGCGAGGACGTCCCCTGCCCGTTGCGCTGGCACGACGCCGGCATGCTGTCTCCCGGCGAGGCCGAAGCCAGGATCGAGGTCATCGGCAACAGGTGCTACCGGGAACCGTTCGACCTGGCGACGGCGCCGCTCTACCGCATGGACGTGGTGCGCATGCCGGGCGGGGCGGCCGTCGCCTTCCTGGTGTTTCACCATATCGCCGTCGACGGCCATTCGCTGGAAACGCTGTATGGCGACCTGCTGACGCTTCTGGCCGGCGACGCGCCCGGCCCCGCACCGGCCGTCCGCTTCATCGACTATGCCGCCCATGCGGGCCGGCGGGCCGACGGGGCGGATCCCAAGGAGCAACTGTCCTATTGGCGGACCAAGCTGCGCGGCGAGCTTCCGGTCCTCGATCTTCCCTCCGACCGTCCGCGTCCCCCCGTGCCCAGCCGACGCGGCCATGTGGTTCCCTGCCGGATCGCCCCCGAGGGCCTGCGGCCGCTGAAGGCGCTGGCCGAGGCGGAAAACACCACCCTCTTCGTTGTCCTGGCGGCGGTCTACAAGACGTTCCTGCGGCGCGTGTCGGGCGCGACCGACATGCTGGTCGGAACCGCGCTGTCCGGGCGCGATCATCCCGCTGTCGAGACGATGGTCGGCATGTTCGTCAATACGGTGGTGCTGCGCAGCGATCTTGCCGGCAATCCGCGTTTCCGCAGCCTCCTGCGCCAGGTGCGAACCACCGTTCTGGAAGCGCACGATAACGGCACGGTTCCCTTCGGGTCCGTTGTCGCGGCGCTGAACCTGCCGAGGGATGCAAGCATCAGCCCCCTGTTCCAGACCATGTTCAGCGTCGGCGGCCTGCCGGCCACCCCTGACGGCAGGCTGGACACCGCCGCGGCCTTCGCCGATTCCGAGGCCGCGAAATGGGACCTGTCGCTGTTCCTGGACGAGCGCGACGGGGGAATGGTCGGATCTCTGGAATATTCGGCCGATCTCTTCGACAGGGCGACGGCGGAACGCTTCGTGTCGATGTTCGCGCGGCTCGCGGCCGCCTTCGCGCGGGATCCCGATCTGCCCATCCTGGACGCGCCGCTGCTGTCCGCGCGGGACGAGGCGCATCTCCTTCACGCGTTCGAGCCCTACATGCGGCCCGGCAGTCCCTACCGCACCCTGGCGCAACCGTTCGAAGAGCAGGTCCGGCGCTCGCCGGATGCCGTCGCGCTGGTCGGCGAGCGCGGCCAGCAGACCTATGGCGAGCTGAATGCCGCTGCCAACAGGCTCGCCTGGCATCTTCTCGCCAAAGGCGCCGGCCCCGGCTGCTACATTGCCGTGTGCATGACTGTCGGCTTCGATCTGGTCATGGCGCTCCTGGCCGTCGCAAAGACCGGAGCCGCCTATGTCCCGCTCGATCCCGCTCTGCCCGGCGAACGGATCCGCGTCCTGCTGGAGGACACCGCGCCGCTGCTGGTGCTGGCCGACAGTGCGACCGCACCGCTCGTCGCCTCGGCCTCCTGCGCGGTTCACGTCGTCGGCGGCACCGAGGCCTCCGACGACCGGTCCCCTAACGACTGGTCCCCTAACGACTGGCCCCCCGGCGATCCGCCATGCATGGCGCCGGCGGGACGGCCGGTCCATATCCTGTTCACCTCGGGCTCCACCGGACGGCCGAAGGGTGTGGTCTATTCGGTCGAAGCGGCGCTGGCCGAAATCCTGTGGCTGCACGGGCGCTATCCGCTGACCTCGGGCGGGGCGAACCTGTTCAAGACCTCCTACGGGTTTGACGTCTCGATCTGGGAGATCTTCTGGACGCTCTATTTCGGCGCCCGGCTGGTGGTTCCGAAGCCCGGCGAAAACTGCGACCCGAAGCGGCTGGTCGCGCTGATCGACCAACACGCCGTCACGCAGATCTTCCTGGTGCCGGGCATGCTGGAACTGATGCTGGACGTCCTGCCGGACGGATCCTGCCGCAGCCTCGCCTGCGTCCTGTGCGGCGGCGCCCCGGTCAGCCCCCGTCTGCGCGACCGCTTCTACGAAAAACTGCCGCAGGCCCTGCTCGTCAACTGCTTCGGGCCGACCGAATGCGGAACCGTGACGGACTGTCCCCTGCCCAATACGTCGGGGACCGACTATGTGCCGCTTGGTCATCCGGCGGCGAATTTCACCTGCTACGTGCTCGATCCGTCGGGGCGCCTGTGCCCGCTCGGCGTGCCCGGCGAGCTTTACATCGGCGGCGAGGTCGGTCTTGCGCTCGGGTATCACCGCCGGCCGGGCCTGACCGCCGAGCGGTTCCTGCCCGATCCGTTCGGGCCGCCGGGGCAGCGCATGTACCGCACCGGAGACCTGTGCCGGCGGCGCGGCGACGGCACTCTCGAACATCTCGGACGCATCGACCGGCAGGTCAAGCTGCGCGGCATGCGGGTCGAACTGGCGGAGATCGAGGCGGTGTTGTGCGAGCACCCGGCCGTGGCGCAGTGCCATGTCCTGGTGCGCAACGATCCGCGAACCGGACCCCGGATCCCGGCTTTCGTGACGCTGAGGGAGAGGGCGCAGGCGACGCCGGACGTCCTGCTTGCCCATGCGCGCCGTCTGTTGCCCCGCCATATGGTTCCGCCGGCCATCGTCATCCTCGGCGAACTCCCGACCAACGTGAACGGAAAGGTCGATGCCCAGGCCCTCGCGGCTCTCGAGTGGACCGCGCCCCGGTGCGACAGCCGGGAGCGGGCGGCACCGGAAACGCCCCTGGAAGAGCGTCTCCTGCGGATCTACCAGGACCTCCTCGGGCAGACCGACATCGGGGCGACCGACAGCTTCTTCGATCTCGGCGGCCATTCGCTGCTGATCTTCAAGCTGATCGACGCCTGCGACACCGAGCTGAACCTGCGGCCGTCGGTGGCCGACGTTTTTGCCTGCCCGAGCGTTCGAGACCTGGCCGCGCGGCTGGAAACCGGCGCGCGCGGCGTCTCGTGCCTCGTGCCGCTCGCCGTTCGGCCGGGCCGGCCGCTGCTCGTGTTCGTGCATGGCGCCGGCGGTTCGGTGATGCCGTTCGTCGAGGTTGCGAAACGGATGGGCACCGATCTGTCCTGCTGGGGCCTGCAGGCACCCGGCATCGGCACCGACCCTGCGACCTGCACGATCGAGGCCCTCGCCACGCGCTATGTCGCCGAAGTCGATGCCGTGCGGGGGGTGAGCCCGGTGATCCTTGCGGGCTGGTCGATGGGCGGGTGCATCGCCCTGGAAATGGCGCGGGAGTGGATCGCGCGGACCGTGGACATTGCCGCCTTGCTGCTGCTCGACACCTGGACGCCGCCGAAGCTGCTGGACGCGCCGCAGGCCCTGCAGATGCGGTCGCTTCTCGACGGACTGGACATTCCGCGCCGCAACGCGCAGCCGCTTCAGGCGCCGGATGCGGCCCTTCTGGCGGAGCTCGACCAGCTCATTCAGCGCGATTTTCGGGCGTTCGATCGCTATGAGCCCCGGCCGCTTGCCATTGATGCGGATTATCTCGGCGCGGCCGAGCCGTTCGACCGCGCCCATGCGGACCCCGTCTCCGTCCAGCACCAGTTCAGGTCCGAGGGCTGGCGACAGGTCTTCCGCTCGCTGGCCCCGCACACGGTCGACGGCACGCATTTCACCATGGTCGAGGCGGATAAGGCTCCCGCGCTCGCCGCGGCCATACAGCGGATCGTCGACACGCGCCTTGTCGGCCTGGAGATCTGAAAGGAGGCCGTATGCGCGATCTGCAAGACGTTCTGGCCGAGATCCGGGCAGCCGGCATCCAGCTTTGGGTGCGCGACGGCCGGTTGCGGTACCGCCCGCCCGATGGACTGGACGGCGACACGCTTGCGGAACTCCGGCGGCGCAAGTCCGAAATCATCGCGCATCTGGACCGGGCCGACAGTCCGCCGGCCGCCGCGCGCCGCCCGTCCTTCCTGCCGCTGAGTTCGGCACAGGAAGGTCTGTGGCTTATCGAGCACATCCATCCCGGCACCGCCGCCTATAACCTGCCGCTCGTTCTGCGCCTGCGCGGCGCGCTCGACGTTCCGGCGCTCATGGGCGCGTTTGCCGACCTGGAAGCCCGGCACGAGATCCTGCGGACGCGCTATCCCGCCGCCGAAGGCCTGCCACGGCAGGACATTCTCGATCCGGGCGCGCTCGATATCGCGCTTGCGGATTTCTCCAGGGCCGATCCGGCCGACGCAAGGCGGTTTGTTCAGGACAGTGCGGAACAGCCCTTCCCATTGGAGGCGAAAAGCCCGTTCCGGGTGCGGCTGGTCCGGCGGGGCGCCGACGAGCATGTCCTGGTCATCGTCCTGCACCATATCGCCGGCGACGAGGCGTCTTTCGCGGTGCTGGCGGACGACCTTGGCGACTTCTACGCCGCGCGGCGTGACGGCCGGGCGCCCCGGCGTCCGCCCTTGGCGCTGCAATATGCCGACATCGCTCTCGCCCAGCGCCGGCAGCTTGAGACAGGGGAACTGGACGCCCAGCTCGCCTATTGGCGGCGGCGCCTGGAGGATGCCCCCGAGGGCCTGCGCCTGCCGGTGGACCGGCCGCGACGCGGGCTGCCGAGCCTTGCCGGCGGGCTCGTCGAGTTCGCCTGGTCCGAGCGGCTCACCGGCCGGATGCTGGAAACCGCCCGCCGCGCCAACCTGACGCCGTTCATGCTGGTGCTGGCGACCTATCAGATCTTCCTCGCCCGCTGGAGCGGACAGTCCGAGGTGTGCGTCGGCACGCCCGTCGCCGCCTATCGCGGGCGGGGCACGGAGCATCTGATCGGCAATTTCCTGAACACCCTGGTCATGCGGGCGCGGCCGCGCGCCGATGTCACCGTCGCCGATTTCCTTGAGAAGACCGGGCGCCGCGTGCTGGAGGCCTATCAGAACCGCGAGCTGCCGTTCGACCGGCTCGTTGCCGAGCTTGGGCCGACCATCCGACGCACGGCCTCTCCCCTGTTCCAGACCCTGTTCGCGTTCGAGAGCGGGGCTGGCGGGCACCTGTCGTTGCCTGGCCTCGAAACCGAACGCGAGATGACGGAGCTGACCACCGCCCTGTTCGATCTCGGCCTGACCATGACCCTGGAGGGAGGCCGGCTGCATGGCGGTTTCCACTACGACACGGCGCTTTTCGACCGCCCGACGATCACGCGCGCGGCGGCCGATTTCGAGCGCATCGCGGCGGCGATCGCGGACGAGCCGGGCGTTCGGATCGGCGACCTGCCGCTGCCGGGGGGACGCGCGCGCCGCGACGCCCCGGCGGCCGGGGCGGACACCGCCGCCACTGCGGCCGCGGCCGCCGACGGGACGCTGACCGCGATGATCGCCTCGCCCGCCTCCGGCGAGGCCGTGGCCGTCCTCCATCGCGACACCGTTTTGAGCCATGCCGCGCTGGAGCGCCTGTCGAACCGGGTGGCCCGCTGTCTGCGGTCGATGGGGATCGGCCGCGAGGATGTCGTCGGGATCTCCATGCCCCGGTCGGCGGACATGGTCGCCGCTCTCCTCGGCATCCTGAAGGCCGGGGCGGCATATCTTCCGCTCGACCCGGACTACCCGGCGGACCGGTTGCACCACATGATCGCCGAGTGCTCCGCGCGGGTCGTCCTGGGGCGCGGGGAGCGCCTGCTGTCGCTCGGCATGGCCGGGGTCCGCACCGTCTGCCTCGACCGGGATCGCGAGCGGATCGCGCGGTTCGCGCCCGATCCGCCGGGCGATCCGCCGCGCCCGTCCGATCTCGCCTATGTCCTGTACACGTCGGGCTCGACCGGCCTGCCGAAGGGCGTCATGGTCGAGCATCGCAGCGCCGCCGCCCTGCTGGCCTGGGCCGGCACGGTTTTCGGCCGCGAGGACACCCGCCACACCCTGGCGGCGACCTCGCTGTCTTTCGACCTCTCCGTGTTCGAGCTGTTCCTGCCGCTGACCGCCGGCGGCACCATCGTGTTGGTCGAAGACTCCCTGTCCCTCGCCGACACGCCGCCGGCGGTGGAGCCGACGCTGCTCAACACGGTTCCCTCGGCGGCGCGGGCGCTGCTTGAGCGGAACGCCATCCCGGCGGGGGTGCGGACGATCAACCTTGCCGGCGAGCCGCTGCCGCGCGGTCTGGTCGAGGCGCTGTATGCCGCCGCGCCCCGGGCGCGGGTGCTCAATCTCTACGGTCCGACGGAAGACACCACCTACAGCACCTGGTGTCATGTCCGCTCCGATCCTTTGGCCGATGTCGGCATCGGCCGGCCGATCGCCGGCACGCAAGCCTATCTGCTGGACGATGACGGCGAACCGGTCCCTCCGGGCGTGCCGGGACAGATCCACCTCGCCGGCCGGGGCCTTGCCCGCGGCTACCGGGGCCGCCCTGGCCTGACCGCGGAACGGTTCGTTCCCAACCCCTTCGGCCCGCCGGGCAGTCGCATGTATGCCACCGGCGACAAGGGCCGGTTCCGGGCGGACGGCAGCCTGGATTTTCTCGGCCGGATCGACCAGCAGCTCAAGATCCGCGGTTACCGGATCGAACCCGGCGAGATCGAAGCCCGCCTGCATCGCATCGGCGGGGTCGCCCAGGCGGCCGTCCTGCCCCGGACGAGCCCCTCCGGAGCGCGGAAACTGATCGCCCATGTCGCCCCAGCCGGCGGACAGGCCGTCGATGCGGCTTTCCTGCGCGCCGAGCTGGCCGCAAGCCTGCCGGGCTACATGATCCCCGATACCTTCGAGATCCGCGACCGGCTGCCGTTGACGGCAAACGGCAAGATCGACCGGGCGCGACTGGCGGCCCTGGCGCCGCTGGCACCCGCCGACCAAGGGGAGGGCGGCGAACCGCGAACGGCGGCGGAGCAGCACATCGCGGACGTCTGGGCCGAGGTGCTGGAGGTCGAACGGGTCGGCATCGACGACGATTTCTTCGCGCTTGGCGGATACTCCCTTCTGGCGTCGCGGATCATCGCCCGGCTGCGGACGGAGCCGGAGCGCGGCCTGATCCTGCGCGACATCTTCGAAGCGCCGACGATCCGGCAGCTCGCCGCGCGTCTCGAGGGCCGGGACGACGCGCCCGTCGCCCCCGTGAGGCCGGCGCCGGCCGCCGACGAGGTTCCGGCATCCTTCGCCCAGGAACGCCTGTGGTTCATCGACCAGTTCACACCGGGGCTGTCGCTCTACAACATCGCTGTCGCCTGGCGCTTGAAGGGAGGCCTGGATCGGTACGCCCTGCGGCTGGCGCTCAAGGAGATCCTGCGCCGGCACGAGAGCCTGCGGACCCGCTTCGTCGCGGCCGACGATGGCGGCCCGCCGATCCAGATCGTTTCCACGGAGTGCGGGTTGAAGCTTCCCGTGACGGCGCCGCCGACCTCCGGCGACGCCCGCTCGGCCGCCCTCGACCTGCTGGCGGAGGACGCGCGAACGCCGTTCGATCTCGCGGAAGGCCCGCTCTTGCGGGCGCTGCTGATCGAGGTCGCGCGGACGGAGCATGTCCTGCAAGTCACGATCCCGCATATCGTGTTCGACGGCTGGTCCGTCGAGATCCTCATGCGGGAACTCGCCGCGTTGTACATGGCTTTTCGCGCCGGCAAGCCTTCGCCCCTGCCGCCCTTGCCCATCCAGTACCGCGATTACGCCCGGTGGCAGCGCGCGCAGCTCACCGGCGATGTGCTCGACGGCCACAGACGCTTCTGGAGGGAGCGCCTGCGGAACATCCCCAAGGAGCTTCGGCTCGACAGCGACCGGCCGCGCCCGCCGACGGCGAGCTTTCGCGGCGACAGCGTGTCGTTCACGTTCGACGCGGCGCTGGCCGCGGACCTGAGAAGCCTTGCGCACAGCCAGGCCGCGACGATGTTCATGCTGATGTCCGCCGTCTTCGCCGTCCTGTTGTTCCGATACAGCCGGCAAGGCGACTTCTGCATCGGCTATCCCTCCGGCAACCGGACGCGGCGGGAGACGGAGGACCTGATCGGCCTGTTCGTCAACTCGCTGACGATGCGGATCGCCACCCGCGCCGATATGCCGTTCGCGGACCTGCTGACGGCCGTGCGCGACGATGTCCTGGCGGCCGACCGGCACCGGGACTACCCCTTCGAGAAACTGGTGGAGGATCTTCAGCCTGTCCGGGACCCGTCCCATCATCCGATCTTCCAGGTCTGGTGCAGCCATGCCAGGACCCGGGCCGCGGCAACGGGGCGGGTGGGAGGCTTCGGTGCCGAATGTGACCGAGACGTCGAGTTGCCGGGGCTCGAGGCGGAGGTGATCGAGGTGCCGGACCGGACGGCCAAGTTCGACCTGTCGATGTTCGTCACCGAGACCGGCGATGCGCTCAAGGTGGATCTCGAATACGCGGCGGACCTTTTCGACCGCGCCACGGTCGAACGGATGGCCGGCCAGGTCCGCCACCTCTGCCGTGAGCTGGTCCGCTATCCGGGCCGGCCGGTCGGCGACATGGCGCTGCTGAGCGAACCGGAGCGGCACCGGATCCTGGTGGACTGGAACCGGACGGCACGGCCGGACGGCGGGCCGGCGAGCCTGCATGAGGCGTTCGAACGCCAGGTTGCCAGGACGCCGAATGACGTTGCGGTCGAGGTCGGGTCAGAAACCCTCAGCTACCGCGACCTCAACGAGCGGGCGAACCGCCTCGCGCGCCATTTGCAGAGCCTGGGCGTCGGGCCGGAAAGCCTGGTCGGCATTCTCCTCGGACGCGGTGCGGATCTGGTGATCGGCCTGCTGGCCGTCCTGAAAGCCGGAGGCGCTTATGTTCCGCTGGATGCCGGCTATCCGGCCAGACGCCTGTCCTACATGCTGGAGGATTCGCACGCCGGCATCGTGCTGACGCGCAAGGCGGACGCCGCCAGCCTGCCGCCGTTTTCCGGGCGTACCGTCCTGATCGACGCGGATCCGGGCCTCCTCGCGCGCCAGCCGTCCGGCAACCTCGGCACCAGCATCGCCCCGCAGACCCTGGCCTATTGCCTTTACACGTCGGGGTCGACCGGCCATCCGAAAGCGGTGGCGATCAGCCATGGCAGCGCCATCGGCCTGCTGGCCTGGGCGGCGCGCGTCTATTCCGCGCGGGAGACAGCGCGCATGCTCGCGGCGACGTCGGTCTGCTTCGACCTGTCGGTCTTCGAGATCTTCCTCCCCCTGATGCGGGGCGGGACAGTGGTGCTCGTCGACGACATCTCGCTGGCCGCCGCCGGGGCGCCGACCCTGATCAACACGGTGCCCTCGTCGATGAGCGCACTTGCCGCCGCCGGGGCGGTGCCGACATCGGCCGGAACCATCAACCTGGCCGGCGAGCCGCTCGACCCAAGCCTGGTGGCGGTCTTGCGGGTCGCGGTGCCCGGCGCGCGCATCTTCAACCTCTACGGCCCGACCGAGGCGACGACCTACGCCACCTTCACCGAGATCGGCGCCGACAACCGGGTAACGATCGGCCGGCCGGTCGACGGCGCGGCGGTCTATATCCTCGACGACCGGCTGGAGCCGGTGCCGATCGGCGTCAGCGGCCATCTGCATATCGGCGGACCCTGTCTTGCGCGGGGCTATCTCGGCCGCCCCGGCCTTACCGCGCAGCGGTTCTTGCCCGACCCGTTCGGGCCGCCGGGAAGCCGGATCTATGCGACCGGAGACCGCGCACGGTTTCTTGCCGACGGTCACATCGAGTTCCGCGGACGCACGGACCATCAGGTCAAGTTTCACGGCAACCGGATCGAACTCACCGAGATCGAGCATGCGCTGCTGACGTGTCCCGGCGTGCGCGAGGCCGCGGTGGCTGTCTTGACGGAGGCGGACGGCACGGACCGTCTCGCCGGCTTCGTCACGGTCGCCCCGGACGAGGGCCTGTCCGCAAGGTCGCTTGCCGCCGAGCTTGCGAAACTGCTGCCGAGGAGCCTGGTTCCGCAGCCGCTGACGATCGTCGACAGCCTGCCGCATCTGCCGAACGGCAAGATCGACCGCAGCGCCTTGCGCCTCGCGCCGGCCGTGACGGAGCACGGCGGCGACGCGCCGGGCACACCGCCGATAACGCCGACCGAACTGTTGCTGGCCGCTGTCTGGCGGCAGGTGCTCGACCTGTCCTTTGTCGGCATTCACAGCTCGTTCTTCAGCCTCGGCGGCCATTCCATGACGGCGATCCAGATGTCGGCGCGCCTGGCGCAGTCGACCGGTTTCGTCGTGCCGCTGCGGGCGATCTTCGAGCATCCCACAATCGCGGAACTGGCCGCCTATCTGGACAGCGGCGCGCAGCACGTGGACACGGACGCCCGCCTTCAGCCGATCCCGCGTCTCGACCGTTCGCGGCGCGTCCGGTCGACCGGCATCGGCGCCGCGACCTCTTGAGAAAGAGACGAAACAGGGTCCGATCATGACCGACGCCGGCCTATCGAGCACCGACTCCCCGCAGGACACCGGCACGGCCTTTTCGGCACCGGTGTCCTTCGCGCAGGAACGGCTCTGGTTCCTCGACCGCCTCCAGCCGCACTCGCCGCTCTACAACATTCCCGCGGCTTGGCGGATCACGGGGCCGCTCGACATACCGGCGCTCCGGCAGGCCCTGGACCAGACCGCCGCGCGGCACGAAAGCCTGCGCACGACCTTCGATGTCGAGGACGGCAAGCCGGTGCAGATCGTCGCCGACCGGGCCGGGTTTCCGCTCGATCTCGTTGCCCTGCTGCCTGCGGAGGAGCCGGACAAGAACATCCGGGATTTCGTCCGCACCGAGGCGGAGCGGGTTTTCGACCTGCGCGCCGGGCCGCTTGCCCGCGCCAGGCTCGGCGCTCTCGGGAGCGACGACCATGTGCTCGTGATCACCGTTCATCACGCGGTCGCGGATCTCCAGTCCCTGGACATCCTGACAAGGGACGTTTCGGCCTTCTACAACGCGGCTCTCGGCGGCCGGCCGGTCGATCTTCCGGAGCTGCCGATCCAGTATGCCGATTACGCGGCATGGCAGGCCGAGCGGCTGCGCGCCGCCGACATGCAGCCGCTCGTCGACCACTGGCGCCGGTATCTGGACGGTGCGCCCCACGACATTGCGCTTCCCACCGAAGGCGGGCGGCCCAGACGGGCGCAAAGCGGCAGGGGCGGGTGGATCGATATCGACCTCGACCCGGCGCTTGGGGCCGCGCTGACAACGCTGAGCGCAAGCCTCGGCGCCACCCTCTTCATGACCGTTTCAGCCGCCTTCGCGGTGCTGCTCTACCGGTCGAGCGGACAAGCGGACTTTCTCATCGGGTATCCCGTCACCGGCCGCGACCATCCGGACCTGAGCGGCGTGGTCGGCCTGTTTCAAAACACGCTCGTGCTGCGCAGCCGCCTGAGACCGGACATGCCGTTCGCGGATCTCGTCCGCCAGGTCCGGGAAGACGTGTTTGCCGGGCAGGAGCACCGGGACCTTCCCTTCGAACGCTTGGTGGAGGAACTCCAGCCTGAGCGCGGGAACGAGCGCCATCCCCTGTTCCAGACCGCCGTAACGCTGGCGGGGAGTGCAGGAAACCTGGCCTTGCAGGGCCTGCAGACTGCCGCCGTGACGGTAGAGGGCACGACCTCCAAGTTCGACCTGACCCTGTTCCTGTCGGATCGGCCCGGCGCGGCGCTGTCCGGGGGGTTCGAGTACAGCACCGACCGGTTCGGCGCTGCCGCCACCCAGCGGCTGGCCGAGCGGTTCCCGGCGCTCCTGCGGGCCATCGTCGAACGGCCGCAAACGGCGATCTCCCGGTTGCCGGTGATCGGAGAGAGGGAAAGCGCCGCGCTCTCGCGGCTCTCCGGAACGGTTTCAAGGCAGGTCCCGCAGGACGGCGCTCACCATCTGGTGCACCGCCAGGCAGAACGTCAGCCGGACGCGCTCGCCGTTCGCGATGCGGCCACGGATCTCGCCTATGGCGACCTCGCATCGAATGCCCTCCATCTCGCCGACCGCTTGCGGCAGCTTGGGGTCCGGCGCGGGGAGATGGTGGGCCTGTGCGTCGAGCGCTCCGCCGCCATGACCATCGGCATGCTGGGCATCCTGGATGCCGGGGCAGCCTTCGTTCCGCTGGATTCCCAGCTTCCGCCCTACCGGCTCGCCGGCATGGCCGCGGACCTGGGTCTTGGTCATGTCGTCGTCGCCGGGGATGTCGGCGGGCGCTTTCCCGCAGAGGGCTTGACGATCGTGCCGGTTTCCCCGGTGCTGGCGGCCGGCGACCGGGGGCGCGACGGGCCGGAGGAGGTTGCGCCGGTCTTTCCCGCCTATGGCATCCACACATCCGGAACGAGCGGCCGTCCGAAAGCGGTCATCGTTCCGCATCGCGGCCTCCGCCAACTCGTCGACTGGCACCGGCACCGCTATGGGCTCGGGCCGGGTCATCGGGTGGCGCAGATCGCCAGCCTGTCCTTCGACGCCTGCACCTGGGACGTCTGGGCCTGCCTGACCGCCGGCGCCACCCTGGTCATCGTGGACGACACGACCCGCGGCGATATCGACCGCCTCATCGGGCACCTGTCGGAAAATCGGGTCACCCATGCCTTCGTGCCGACGCCTCTGGCCGAAGCCATGCTGGCCGGCGGGCAACCGCTGCCGCCGCATCTGGAGGTCATGCTGACGGGCGGCGACCGGCTGCGGCGGCGGCCGGATCCCTCCCACGGCATGACGCTGGTCAATCACTACGGACCGGCGGAGTGTTCCGTCGTCGCCACGGCCGGGACGGTCGGTCCCGAAGGCGACGGGGCACCGTCGATCGGCCGGCCGGTCTCGGGAACGGCGGTCTATGTGCTCGACGATCATCTCAACCATGTTCCCCTCGGGGCTCCGGGAGAGCTTTGCATCGGCGGCGGCAGCCTCGCCGACGGCTACTGGCGCCAGCCGGCGCTGACGGCGCGCTCTTTCGTGCCGGACCCGTTCAGCCCGATACCGGGCGCGCGCATGTACCGGACCGGCGATCTTGGACGGCTGCGCGACGACGGTCGCATCGACTATGCCGGACGGCGGGACCGGCAGATCAAGCTGCGCGGCCAGCGGCTCGAACCGGGCGAAATCGAAACCGTTCTCGAACGCCTGCCGCAGGTCCGGCGCTGCCTCGTCGACATTCGCGAAACGGAGGCCGGGGAGAGGCTGCTGACGGCCTATGTGGAAAGCTCCGAGACCTCCGGCGAGGCGATCGACCACTGGCGGGATCATCTGGAGCGCTGGCTCCCGGCCTATATGGTTCCCGCGGCGCTGGTGGCCCTGGAACAGCTTCCGCTGCTGCCCAGCGGCAAGCCGGATTACGCCGCGCTGCCGCCGCCGCGGCGCGAAGATCTGCTGTCGGGAATCGCCCATGTCGGCCCGCGCACGCCCGTCGAGGAAACGCTCGCCGCCATCTGGGAAGAGGTGCTGTTCATCGACGGACCCGGCGTCCACGACAATTTCTTCGTCCTCGGCGGACATTCGCTGACCGTGCTTCAGGTGGTCGCCCGGATCGGCATGGCGTTCGCGGTGGAGTTCACGGTGCGGGACTTTTTCGAGAAACCGACGATCGCCGAAATCGCCGAGGCGATCGAGGAACTGCTCTGGCTGGGCGGTTCGATCCCGGAGACGGAGGGGGACGGCGGCAGCGTCGTCGGGGACCTGTGATGGACGGCCGGAGCGAGGACGCCGGCGCCACTGCCGGCCGGATGCAGGCATCGGCCGGAGACCTCCGCCGGTTCTTTCCACACCGGATCGCGCGTCCTGGCGCGCGCTACCGGCTGTTCTGTTTTCCCCCCGCCGGGGCGGGCGCGACCGTCTTCCGCGCGTGGTCCGGCCTGATGGCGCAGGCCGCCGATGTCTGCGCTTTCGAGCTTCCTGGCCATCAGACCCGGTTCAACGAGCCGCTGGCCCGCAGCGTCGACGAGGTTGCGCAGGAATTCATCGCCGCATCCGTCCACCTGCGCGACAGGCCTTTCATTCTTCTCGGCCACAGTCTGGGAGCCATGATCGCCGCGCAGGCGGCGCACCTGCTGGCAAGGTCCGGCGCGGGTCCGGCCGCGCTCGTGGTTGTCGGCTGCCCGGCACCGACCATGAACGCGCGCAACCGGGCCATCGCCCATCTCGACCGGCCGGCATTCCTGCGGGCCCTCGCCGATCTCGGCGGCCTGCCCGAGGACGTGCTGGCGAACAGCGAGCTCGTCGACGTCTTGCTGCCGGCGCTGCGGGCCGGCTGCCGGATGGCGGAAGAGTGGCGGGCGGGGGCGGGTCGCCGGTTCGCCGCGCCCCTGCCGTGCCCGATCGGGGCGATCAGCGGCCGGGCGGACCCCTATGTCACCGCCGACGAACTCGACGCCTGGCGGCACCACGGCACCGGCGCCGCCGTCATCCGCCAGGCGGCGGGCGACCATTTCTTCCTGCAGTCCGATCCCGAACCGGTGTTGACCCTGGTCGGCGACCTTGCGCGACTGTCGTTGTCGTGAGCCATCGCAGGATCCAGGATCCCGGAGACCGCGTCACGACGGGCCAACCCGGACCGGCAGGCGGTCGATGCCCTGCAGAACGAGCGAGGTCAGACGCTCCGCCGGTCCGTCGGGTTCGATCCCGGCCCAGGCGCGCCGGATCTCGGACATGAGCAATCGCAGTTCCAGGCGGGCGAGCATCATGCCGAGACAGGCATGCATGCCCGTCCCGAACCCGAGATGGCGGTTGGGCGCGCGGTCGAGCCGCAGGCGGTCCGGATCGGCGAACACCGCCTCGTCGGCATTGAGGGAGGGAATCCAGACCGCGACGCGCTGGCCGCGGCGGATCCGGCGTCCGGCCAGCACCGTGTCGGCATGCGCCGTGCGCACCACCGCCGCGGCCGGCGATGTCCAGCGCAGGACCTCCTCGACCGCCGTGCCCGGCATGTCGGGCCGGCGCTGGAGCCACCGCCACTGGTCCGGATGATGCATGAGGGCATGGATCGCCCCGGTGATCGCCAGCCGGGTCGTCGTCAGGCCGGCGGACATCACGTTCAGCACGGTCAAGAGGACCGTTTCGTCGTCCAGCGGGCGGCCGTCGATCTCGGCGCCCATTATCGCGGAAATCGCATCGTCGGCGGGGTGCCGCCGTCGCACCTCCACCGCCTCGCTGACATAGATCAGCAGTTCGGCATCCGCGAGATGCCGGCGGCTCTCATTGCAGGACAGGGTGTCGCGGACGACCGGCAGCAGGCCGGCCTCGTCTTCCGGCGGCAGGCCGAGCAGGCGGAAGGCGACATGCATCGCAACCCGCGTCGCGAGCCCGTCGCCTACCTCGAAACGGCCGCGCTCCGTGCACTCCTCGAGCACGCGGGCCAGAAATCCGGCAGTGTCGTGCCGCAGGGCGTCCACGCGCGGCCCGGAGACATGCGGCATCAGGATGCGGCGCAAGGCGGTGTGGGCCGGGGCGGCCATCAGCGGCAGCATCCTGCCGGCGGCCGGATCGTCCTGCCAGCGGTTGCCTTCCAGGGTGGTTCCTTCAACCGAACTGAAGGTCGAAGCATCCTTCAGGACACATGCACCCTCGGCGTAACGCGTCACCGACCAGAACCCCGGCCCGTCCGGCTCGGGCGTCCACGCCACCGGCTCCTGGGTCCGAAGATGGCGAAAGACGCGGCAGGCGTCGCCGCGGGCAAAAGTCTCCGGATCGGCGAGGGCCGCGGCTTGTATTGCGCCCGTCGCGCCGGTCATGCCGCAGAGGTCGTCATGGCAGGGGCAAGGGTCGGGTCAAGGATCGGGGTTTTTGGATTTGGCTGCACCATGACGATCTGCTAGAGTGCCACTATAGGATGTATATTAATCGCAATAAAACCGACCGTCCAAAAGTTAATTGGTCGAATTGACGCCGATGAAGAGACTTTCAAATCATGGCGTCGGCCTTGCTCCGGCGCGTGACCTTGTCACCCCGGTCAGCTCCCACAACGAGTGGGACCCGCTCGAAGAGGTGATCGTCGGCATCGCCGACGGCGCCCGCTTCCCTCCCTGGCATGCCGCCGTGGAAGCGGTGCTGCCGCCCGCCAAGGCGGACCACATACGTGCCCATGCCGGGCAGGCCTTTCCGGCGGACATCGTCGACGGGGCCCGCCGCGAGCTGGACCTGTTTTCGGCCCTTCTGGAGCGCGAGGGCATCAAGGTCAGGCGGCCGGACCCGCGCGACAAGCAGGCGAGCTTCGGCGGTCCCGGCTGGACCAGCACCGGCCTTTATGAGGCGATGCCGCGCGACGTGATCCTGGTCGTCGGCGACGAGTTGATCGAGTGCCCGATGGCCTGGCGATCGCGCTATTTCGAGGTTCTGGCCTACCGCCCCCTCCTCAAGGAATATTTCGCCGCCGGCGCGCGCTGGAGCGCGGCCCCCAGGCCCGAGCTCCCCGACCGGCTTTACGACGACGGCTGGAGGCAGGCCGGGGGCGAACTGCCGCCGCGCCTCGCGGTCTCGGAGTTCGAGCCGACCTTCGACGCGGCGGACTTCATCCGCTGCGGCCGCGATATCTTCGTCCAGCTCAGCCATGTGACGAACCGGATGGGCGTGGACTGGCTGCGCCGGCATCTCGGCGGCGCCTACCGGGTGCACGAGGTGGCGTTCGACGACGACCGCCCGATGCATATCGACGCCAGCCTGATGCCGCTCGCCCCCGGCAAACTGCTGATCAACCCGGAACGGGTGCGCACCGTGCCGGAGCTGTTCAAGGCGTGGGAGGTGCGCGCAGCCCCGCCGCCACCGCCGCGCACGCAGCCGCTGTTCCTGTGCAGCGGCTGGATCAATATGAACGTGTTGATGCTCGATCCACAACGTGTAATTGTCGAGGCGCAGGACGATCCGATGGCCGAGGCGCTGGAAGCCTGGGGCTTCGAGGCGATCCGGTGCCCGTTCCGGCATTTTCATGCCCTTGGCGGGTCGTTCCATTGCGCAACGCTCGACGTGCGCCGCGCGGGGGGCCTGGAGAGCTATTTTTGACCGATCGACTCCGACCTTCCTGCTGAGCGCGGCGTTCGCGGAGGGAGGACGTGCCGGCAGTGTCGGGAGCCAAGCGCGTCGACATGCCCGGATAACGCCGAGAGGTGCGACGCGATGTGGCGCTGTTCAGCAAAGGATGCCTGGCTGGCCGGATTGAGCCTGGCGCATGCCTGCGCCCTCTTCTGCAGCGCCTATGCATGGCCGCATGTCTCCATCGGCTGGAAGCTCGGCATCGTGCCGATGCTGGCGCTGCTCACCACCTACAGCATCGTCATCGTCGCGCATCTGTTCACCCACAATCCGTGGTTTCGCCATCCCCGTCTGAACGCCGCCGCCTCGGTGCTCAACTCGGTCACCATCGGCCAGTCGATGCAGGCCTATCACGTCTCGCATGTGCGCAATCATCACCGCTATCACAATGATCGCCCAGGTCCGAACGGCCCGCCGCGCGACCTGTCGTCGACCTATGCCGGCGCGAGCGACGGCACGCATCTGAGCATCTGGCGCTATGCGTTCGCGGGTGCGGTCGCCACCTTGCGCAACGAGGCATGGCTGCGGCTGACGGCCTTCGTCCCCGCCCTGGCGGCGGCGGACAGCGCCCGCTCGCCGGACCAGGTGGTCGGCGCCCGGCTGCGGGACGGGGAACGGCGGCAGATGCGCCTTGAACTGATCGTCCTGACGCTGGTTCTGCTCGGCCTGCTGGCGGTGCGGCCCTCCTTTGTGCTGTTCGCCTATCTGCCGTCCTTTTTCGCGGCGCTGGTTCTCGTCAACGTCCAGAACTATTTCGAGCACTTCGGCGCCTGCCCCGAGAACCGCTTCGCCAACTCGGTCAGCCACTACGGACGGCTCTACAATTTCGTCACCTTCAACGACGGCTATCATCAGGAACACCACCTGTGCCCGCAAGAGCACTGGAGCTGCATGGAAGACGTGCGCCGGCGCTACGGCGCGGCCCTGGCGGACAACCGCCATGTGGTCAGCCCGGTACCCGCCATCCTGGGCTTCCTCGACCGGCGCCGGAACCGGATCGACCGGGTGCCGCGGGACGCGGCGCCGGCGCGGCCGCGCGGAAAGTCGGCGTGAGGAGGCGGCGATGGCGGGCGAGGTCAAACAGGTCAGGCGGCATGCCTTTTCCGCCGACCTGCGGCGGCGGGTCCAGGCGTATTACGCGCTCGACAACCTGCACGGGCCGCTGGAACTGCTCGAACACTGGTCCGTCATCCTGCTGGCGGCGGCCGGCTCCTACTGGGCCTGGGTTTCGCTGCCGCTCTATCTGGCGCTGCCGGCGTATCTGTGCGCGATCTTCCTCATCGGCGGTCGGCAAAGGGCGCTGTCCGGCGTCCTGCACCAGGCCTGCCACCGGACATTCATGAAGAACCGCCGCGCCGGAACCGTCCTCGGGGCGGTGTTCGGCGGACATCCGGTGCTGCAGAGCTATACCGGCTATGTCGCCTCGCATCTTCGCGCCCATCACAGCCTGTTCGGCGATCCGGAGCAGGATCCGGACTACCAGTTTTTCGTGACATCCGGCCTCTATGGCGCGGGGCGGTGCAAGGCCTCGCTGCGCCGGTATCTCTTCCGGGTCGTCAGCCCCGCCGGAACGTTGCGCTATATCGCCTTCCTGATCCGGCACCGGATCCTGCCGGCCGACGAGGACCGATGGGAGACCGCCGTCCGGCTGGCGACCTATGCGCTCGTGATCGGCGTCGCCCTGTGGACCGGCGTCTTCTGGGCCCTGCTGGCCTACTGGCTGGTGCCGCTGGTCACCACCCATGCCTGGATCGGCTCGATCGCGGAACTGCTGGAGCACTACCCGCTGATGGAGCCCGAGGAGCCCGTCGACATCCAGATGTCCCGCAACCGGGAGTTCGGCCTGTTGTGGGATCTCGTGGTCGGGGAGAAGCACGGCGAGGGCTATCATCTGGTCCACCACCTGTTTCCAAGGGTGCCGCAGTGGCGGCTGTCCCGCGTGCATGAACTCCTGAAATCCGATCCGGCCTATGCGGCGCTGGAAACGCCGCGAAATCCGGTCAAGGCGTTCCAGGCCATCTACAATGCCCTCCCGTCCGGGCCGGTGTCGTCCATCCGCGAAAAACAGGCAGCAGGCTGACGGATCGCCGCCGGCCGCGCTCGTCGGAGCGCCGGCGGCTCGTGCCCGGGCGCCCCTGCCCGAGCGACCTTTTTGGACCCGCCTTGCCGAGCAAGTCGAGACGGGCGCGAGATGCGACGGGTCGCAACGAGATGGGGAACTACGAGACCGAGAGAACGAGGCCGACAGAACGAGGCCGGGAGCAACGAAATCGGGGAGAACAGAGGCCAGGGGAAAGATGCAGCCGGGAAGGCCGAGGCGCGGGCGCGGGAGGCAGACGCAAGACGCAGACGCGCGGCGGCGGCGAGGAAGAAACGGGGGAAGAGACGGGGCGTCCGGGCGCGCCGGCCTCCATTGGCGATGCGACTGGCGGTGCGACCGGTGATGCGACTGGCGCCATGGTCAGCGACATGCCCAACGACGAGGTCAACGCCATGACCAAAGACATGGCCGGCCACATGGCCGGCGATTTTGCATGGCGACCTGGCTCGCTGTAAGCCGCAAACCCGCAAGCCATCGGCTTGCGACAGCCAATGGCTTGCGGTGTTTCGTTGCCCTCGCAGAGCCGGTTCGACGACAGCGCCGTCCGGTTACCTCTTCTTCTTCTTCTTGTACTGTTCGTACAGGTCCGAAACACGCTCGTTCAGGACCTTCATCACCGTCGGATTGCGCATGGTCCGGTCGTTGATGGCCGAGTTCTGGACGAGTTCGGCCTGGATGATGTCGCGCTCGAGGCTCTGGTCGCGTTTGCCCATGACGCTGTGCAGGGTGTCCGCGAACATCGCCCGGTCCCGGTCGGCGTTGAAGGTCCGCAAACCATAGGCCTTGGCGCGCACGTTATACAGCGCGGCGTTGAGCTCCGTCACGATGACTTCGTCCCGAAGGAGCTCCTTCACCATGGACTCGTCTTCGAACAGCACGTCCGCGGCGAGGTTGCCGGCCTCTTCATGAAAGGCTTGCACATTCTTGTCGCCAATGTGGCGGCCGAGGTTCTTGTCCAAGTCGATGAATCCGTTGGGATCATCGCGCACCAAGCTGCTGAGAATCATAGTCCGACTCCCTTCCAGACAAAAAGAACTAATTTCAGATCTACATTCCAACGTCTGAAATTCTAGCGATAAAATCCTATGGTTGCAACGTAATGTTGTATTTTTCAGGGAAATTCCGTTACGAGATGCAACTTCCGGCATGGTGCGGAGCAGCATCGTTCGGGGTGTCCGGCCGCCAGAGGGTGCCCCGGGCCACCGACCGGCAGGCCCGGGCCCTTGGCCGCGGGGTGGCCTGCCACGGGTCGTTTCCTCCGGTTTTGACGAGTGTGGTGAATTTGAAATACGCCTCGTTTTGCAGCGGGCCGGCGAGCGTGTTTCAGACTCGAAAACCACGCTAGAAACATAGGCTTGCCAGTCACCCTTTTGAATCTGAAGTTCGTTGAGAGCACGCCGCTCCATGTGACGAACTTCAGATTCGGATGAAAGGAAAGCTCCCGTCGGTCAGGGCCGATTTCCGATCCGGCGCGAGCGTCATGTAGCTTTCAGAAGCTCAGGCGTCTCTGGCGCGGGCGAAGAAGTCCTCACCGCCCATCTGCCCGCCTTTGAGAGCGATTTCGATCCTGGAGCCGTCGCGCCTTGAGCCCTGGCAGAGGGGAGCTCCGGGTGCAAGGGGGTGGACCACCTGCAGAACCACGAGGTCGAGGGCGCGCGCGACACGCCCTGATGTATCGCCGCCGGCGACGATCACCTTGCGGAGCGCGGCGCGTTCGACGAGCGTTGCGAGCACCTTGCCAAGCGCCATGCCGATGCGGCGCTCCAGATCGCCGCGTTGGCGTTCGTCGACCGCGACACCGAAGTTCGCCTGTCCGCGGGCCGAATAGACCAGGACGGATTGGCCTGTCTGCAATACCGTTGTCGCGGTGTCGGCAGCCTTGTGACAGGCAGCCATCATCGAACGATCCTCCATGAGCTCCGCCGGTTCGATGCGAATGAGCGCAAAGCCGTTGCGCGCTGCGGCGTCCATCTGCTGAGCGGTCACCGGCGAACAACTGCCCGACACCACCGCAACCGGGCATGGCCCCTGAGCGAGGCGTGGTGGGGAACGAAACGTGCCGCCAGCGCCGATCCTGGGAGCGAGGGCCGTTTCCACTGCGCTCGACCCAACGCAGAAGATCGGCGCTTCGGCGCTTTCGCGATCGAGCCATCCGCCAATATCGGCGAGGTGACCGGGAGACGTCGTATCGAACAGGACGGCACGGCCGTTTGCCTCCAGAGCCGGATAGTGCCCGGCTTCGAGGTCGGCGAGCGAAACAAGGTCGATGGGAAGCTTGGTTTGACAGGCCAGATGGCGCCGCAGATCGGACTCCGTCATCGGCGTCACGGGATGTCGGCTCATGACGGGATGGCGGTCGAGGCGGTGAACCGTGGGCGCATGTCCCGCCCGAGCGAAAAGATGACCAAAGGCGACATAGCGACCCAGCGCCGGGGCGCCGACGACAATCGGCGTCGCCCGATCGCCGAAGAAGCGTCGGCCGATTTCCATTGCCTTGCCGATGCTGCCCTTCGTCGGCGAGGAGTCGAATGTCGAGCAGACTTTGTAATGCAGGACCCGGGGATTGAGATCGGCCAGGAAACGGAAGGCATCCGCCAGATGTGCCTCCATGTCATCGGGCGACATGGCCCGGCTCATGCCGGCGAGCCCGACGGCCTGCACGTCCGGCAGCAGGCGCATGGCCTCGTCCGTCGGCTCCAGGAGCAGCGCAGCCGACACGTTCGCCGAGGTGAGAGCGTCGAGCGCGTCCGTCGAGCCCGTGAAATCGTCGCCATAGAAGCAGAGCGAGGGTGAGAGGTCAGCCATTGCCCGTTCCCCGTCTTGTTCTGATCTGTCCGAATGTCCGGATTGAGGCCGCCAGAGCAGGATGGGTGGCTGCATGGTCATCGAGCGCAATGCCGAGTTTCGCCGCCTCCCAGGCCTCGCGAAGGGCGCGAACACCCGCGGCAGCGCCGAGCGGATGGCCGAGGATCCCGCCGCCCGCCAGATAGAGAAGGTCGTCGCTGCCGACCTGCCGGAACGTCTCCGGGGCCTGGCCGCCCCACTGGCCCGAGGAGAACACCGGCATGACAGCCGCGTGCCGACCCAGGGGCGCCAGACACGCCCGTGCCGAGGCCGCGACCGAGGCGTCCTCCTCGAAGAACTTGCTCTGCAGCCCGCCGACATGGAGGTGATCGACGCCCGCATGACGCCACAGTTTCTGATAGGCGGTGAAGCTGATGCCGAGCGAGGGATGGCGCGTCAGCATTCCCCAGCCGGCACGATGACCGTGGAGAGGAAGGGTGGAATGGCGTCTCAGCTCCCCGATCGCGGAAGGGCCGCAGGCGTTGAGCGAGACCATGATGCAGGTTCCACCGGCGGCGGCGACAAGGTCGTGGCTGCGGCGCATGTCGTCGGACTCTCCGCTGACATTGAATGCGAACATGGGCTTGCGTCCGGTTCGGTCCGCGACGCGGTCAAGGGCGCGGGAAACGGCCGCCACGCGTGCGGCCAACGGAGCCGATGGCGGGTCGGTGAGGCACTCGTCGTCCTTGATGAAGTCGATACCGGCGTCGCCGAGCGTCTCGACCAGCGCGGCGATCTGCTCCGGCGGCAGGCCCAGCTTCGGCTTGACGATGGTGCCGATGATCGGGCCGGTCGGGATGCCCGTGAGCGAGCGCGTGCCGGCTACGCCAAAGGCGGGACCGGGAAAGCGGTCGGAGAAGCTTGCGGGAAGCTCGACGTCCTCGAGACGTATTCCGGTGAGTTCCTGAAGCTCGAACAGATTGCCGAGCAGGATCGCGAAGAGCGAAGCCAGGTTAGGTGCGAAGTTCTCGACGGGAAATGACACGCGTGCCACGGCACGGGTTGTGCGGACATCCCTTGCGAGCCCCGGCAAGGAGGTCGCGAGGCTGGGCAATGCGCCGTCCGCGACCCGATCCACCGCCTCGACCCTGGCCCCGTGCCGCCGCAGGACATCGTCGGTTTCGCCCGGGACCTGCACGAACGATCCGATCGACTGTTCGCTGGCAAGCAGTTCGGCTGCCCTTTCGATGTCGATCGGGCTTTCGATGAGATAGGTGCAGTGAAGTCTTTCGTCGCTCATGGTCTCGGCTCGATCCTAGAGCACGCGGCGGAACAGCGTCGGATAGTCGGTCACCAGCCCGTGGCCATCGACGTCCAGCTCCGTCTCGAAATGCCGAAACAGACCTTCGTAGCGATAGCGCCGATCGGACATCAGACAGGTATATGCCTGGAGCGCCGGCGCGAGGGTGAGGCTCGGCACTGCGATATAGACGACGCGGATCTCGCGACGCGCGCCTTCAGCAAGGCGAAGCCGGCGAATGGGCAGCGTGTTGGTGAGCGGGGTGGCGGAGATGTCGACATCGATACACCCCTGGAGCTCCGGCAATGGCGAGCCGGCACCGTCCCTCCAATTGCCTTCGCCATCGCTCGCCAGCCGCAGAGACGCTCCGCCGACGACATCGATCTCGACGCTCCGAACCGTCCAGTCGCCCGTGCAGTGCAACCGGTAGCGCGCGCCATAGGGACCGAACCGGTCTCCGGTCACCACGCTCTCGACGCGTATCTCAGAAGCCCCGACGGCGACGTCGGCATGTTCGATGCCGAGCCCGTCCTCTGCTCTCCAGCGTGCCGTAACCATTTCCGTCTCCCTGTCGATCGGTTCACTGCACAATAATTAATTATTTTTTATTGACAAGGAAAAATCGCGATGGGCATGATCTGGTCATGCCTGATGTTGCGCCACAGCCATCGGCCGAGTGCGAGGGAGTTGAGAAATTGACGGTATTCCTGAGGGATTTCGCGACGGCACCGCTGCGCATCGCGCGCGGATCCGGCGTCTACCTCTTCGATGAAGAGGGCAATCGCCACCTTGATGCGATGGGAAGCGCGGGTGTCGTCGGCATCGGCCATGGCCGCACGGAGATCGCCGAGGCGCTGGCCGATGCCGGCGATCGCGTCACTTTCGTCTACAACGCCGGCTTCTCAAATCCGTGGCAGGAGCGGTTCGCGGCTTCGATACTGTCCGTCGCCCCGCCCGGGATGGGATCGGTCTATTTCTCGTCGGGGGGTTCGGAAGCGAACGAGACGGCGCTGAAGCTTGCCCGGCAGTACCACATCGAACGGGGAGAGCCGCGCCGTCACAAGATCATCGCGCGTTGGCAGAGCTATCATGGCGTCACCATCGCCACCCTCTCGATCTCCGGCCGCACGAGCTGGCGGCAGCCTTACGATCCCTATCTGTTGCCGGTGGTGCATATTCCCCCGCCTTACGAATATCGGTGTGGCTTGTGCGCCAGGCACGGCGGCTGTTCGCTTGCCTGCGCCGACGAGTTGGAGAAGGCGATCCTGCTGGAAGGGCCGGAGACCGTCTCCGCCTTCTTTGCCGAGCCGATCGTCGGCACCACTTGCTCCGGCGTCGTGCCGCATGCGGATTATTACCGGCGCATCCGCGAGATCTGCGACCGCTACGGCGTGCTGTTCGTCGCCGACGAAGTGCTCACCGGCTATGGCCGCACCGGCCGGCCCTTCGCGATCCAGGAATGGGGCGTGACACCCGACATGATCACCGCCGGCAAGGCGATCGCCAGCGGCTACGCCGCCCTCGGCGCGACGATCATCAGCGACGAGATCACCGAATTCTTCCGCACCAGCAAACGCCGCTTCGTGCATGGCTTCACCTATAGCGGCCACCCCGCCGCCTGCTTCATGGGCCAGCAGGTCTTCGAGATCATGACCCGCGAGGGCCTGTTCGAGAGGCCCGGCAAGACGGGGGCCTATCTGTTCGCGCGGCTGGAAGCGCTGCAGCAGCGCCACGCCTGCATCGGCGAGGTGCGCGGACGCGGGCTGTTCGCCGGCCTGGAATTCGTGGCCGACCGCGCCTCGCGCCGGCCCTTCGCCGAGAGCGAGCAGTTCACCGCGCGCCTGGCAGCGCAGATGCGCCTGCGAAACGTCATCATCAATCCCGGTGTTGCAGGCGCCAACTACGGGCGCGGCGGCGATCATATCCAGATCAGCCCCCCGTTCGTCATCACCGAAGACCAGATCGACCAGATCGTCGACGCCCTCGACGGCTCCCTGACGGCCATCGCCCGAACCGACGCATGAGGAAAAGCCATGTTGAAAGCTGAAGTCTGCCACGGCTCGAAGGGCCGTGTCGTCGTGATGGACTCCATCACCAAGCTGACGCCGGATGATGAAGGCGCCATCGTCGTCTCCGCCTCGCATGGCGGGGCGAGTTCGGGAGAATTCGCCCTCGCCGTCCCGGTCGGCGCGGTGTTCTTCAACGATGCCGGCTTCGGCAAGGAGAACGCCGGAGCCGTGGCGCTCGCCATGCTCGACGAGCGCGGGATCGCCGCCGGCGTCATCGCCCACACCAGCGCCCGCATCGGCGATTCCCGGGACACCTGGGACAACGGCGTCATCTCCGACGTGAACCAGGCGGCCCGGAAGCTCGGGCTGCGCCCCGGCACCCGTCTGCAAACGGTGCTGAGCGAGCTCGTCGCGCCAGAGCGCCGGACGAACTGACCCGAACATGCCCGCCCCAGCGGCGGCTGATCTCAAAGACAAAGCAAAACCGGAAGGGGATAGTTATGAAGTCACAGCTCAAGACGTTCGTTGTTGCATGCGCCCTCGCCCTGTCGGCCGGGCTGCCGGCCGAGGCACAGACCCGCATCCGCATCGGCGGCACCGGCACGCCCGAGGGGCCGGACACCAAGGTGATCGAGCTGTTCAAGGCCAATCTGGAGAAGGAGCTTGGCGGCAGCGTCTCGGTGGAGATTTTCCCGGCTTCGCAGCTCGGCACCTGGAGCGAGATGGTCGAGCAGGTGAAGGGCGGCGTTCTCGAATGCATGTATGAGAGCGTCGGCGTCCTCGGCTCTTTCAGCCCGATCTCCAACATCGAAGGCGTCGCCTATCTCTATCGCGATGAGGACCATTTCTTCCGCATCTGGCGCGGGCCGGCGGGCAAGGCGGTGATCGAGTCCATTGCCGAGGACTCGGGCTTCCAGGTCGTCGGTCCGGGGTTCCGCGGGTTCCGGCAGTTTCTGGTGAAGAAGCCGGCGGACAGCCTCGCCGACCTTCAGGGCATGAAGGTGCGCGCGCCCGGCATTCCGGCCTATGTGACCTCCATTGCAGCACTCGGCGTCAATCCGACGTCGATCGCCTTTGAGGAAACCTATGCCGCGCTCCAGCAGGGGGTGGTCGATGGTCTTGAGCAGCCGCTGGTCGCCATCAAGGATCATCGTTTCTTCGAGGTGGCGAAACACCTCGTCGTCACCAACCACATGGCCGAGACGATGGCGTTCATCTGCAACGCCCCCTGGTACGCCGGGCTCGACGCTCCCGTGAAGGCGGCGTTCGAGACGGCGGCGGATGCGAGTGCCGACTGGTATCGCGCCTATACCCAGGAGAGCAGCCAGCAGCTCATCGGCGAGCTGCAGGCGAACGGCCTCGTCGTCCACGCACCCGATCTCGAGGCGTTCGCCAGGCGCGCGGCCGAAGCCAGGCACGACGGAGCGCTCCAGCCCATCATCGACCGGTTCCGCCTGGTGAACTGATTGAACGGCGGCTCCCGGCGCCGTCTTGCCGGGAGCCGCGCGGGAGGAACTCATGTCTCATATCATCATTCGCGTCGGCGCTGCGCTGCGCTGGATTTTGCGGCAGGGGCTCGCGCTGATGCTGCTCGCCATCATCGTGCTGGTCTCCTTTCAGGTGGTCGCACGCTATGTCACTCACGGCGCCACCCATCAGCTCGCGGAAATCTGCCGCCTGCTGATGATCTGGATGGTCTTTTGCGGTGCCGCGCTGCTGGTCTCGATGCGCGACCTGATCCTCATCGATGTCGTCCAGCATCGGATGAGCCCAAGGGCTCGCGGCGCGCTCGGGCTGGGAACGGATGCGCTCACCGCGCTGCTGCTGGTCTTCCTCAGCCACTACGCCTGGCAGTTGATCCAGATGGCCTCCGGCAAGATCGCCCCGGCGACGGGGCTGTCCTATCGGTGGTTCTATCTGCCACCGATCGTCTTTGGCGCGCTTGGCCTGTTCTTCATCATCGAGCGCCTGTTCACGCGCCGTCTCGTCTCCCCGGCCGCGTCCCTTCCGCCCTCGTCACCTGAGGAAATCCGCCCATGACCATGCTCGCGGTACTGTCCGCCGTCTTCTTCGTCCTCACGTTGCTGTCCGTGCCGATCGCCGTTTCCATGGGCGTTGCCGCGCTCGTCATTGTCGCCCTCTGGGGAACGCCGGGCGTCCTGCTGGCCCAGAAGCTGGTGAACGGGATCGATTCCTTTCCGCTGCTGGCGATCCCCTTCTTCATCCTGTCGGCGGCGATCATGAACAGCGGCGGCGTCACCGCGCGCGTCATCGACCTGTTCGCCAGCGCGCTCGGGCGGGTGCGGGGAAGCTCCGGCGTGGTCAATGTCGGGACCAACGTGTTCCTCTCCGGCATTTCCGGCTCCTCGGTCGCCGATGCGGCGGCGAGCGGCGCCCTGCTGATCCCCGAGATGAAGAAGGAAGGCTACTCGCCCGCCTTCGCGGCGGCCTTCACCGCGGGCGCGGCCGTGCTCGGCCCGATCATCCCGCCCAGCATTCCGCTGGTGATCTACGGGGTGATCGCCCAGGTCTCGATCATGAAGCTCTTCGTCGGCGCCTATATCCCCGGCTTCATCATCGCCGCGGCGCTGATCGCCTATGTCACCTATGTCGCCAGGCGCAAGCGGCTGGCGGCGCGCGGGAGCATCGCCTGGACCGAGATCGGCCGGAAGTTCCGGGTCAGCCTCTGGGCGCTGAGCATGCCGCTGCTGCTTGCACTCGGGGCCAAGGGCGGCCTCTTCACGGTCACCGAACTGGGCGCGGTGCTGGTCTTCTACGCCCTGTTCGTCGGCTGGGTGATCCACCGTGAATTCCAGTGGCGCCAGTTTCCCGGGATGCTCACCGACGCCGCCCTGCAGACGGCCAATATCATGCTGATCGTCGGCATCAGCTCGTTTGTTGCCTATCTGATCGTCGTCAACGGCATTCCCCGGGATATCCAGGCGCATCTGCAGGCGGCCGATCTCGGTCCGCACGGCTTCCTGCTGCTGGTCAACATCATCTTCCTCGTTGCCGGCATCTTCCTCGACTCGACGCCCGCCACCATCATCCTGGTGCCGATTTTCCTGCCCGCCGCTCTCGCCTATGGCATCGACCCGGTCCATTTCGGGCTGGTGGTCGTGCTGAACCTCATGATCGGACTGATCCACCCGCCTATCGGCCTCAATCTCCTGATCACCCAGTCGATTTCTCGCGCGCCGATGGGCCAGGTCGTGCGGGAGAGCTTGCCGATCATCGCGATCATTCTGGCGGTGCTGCTGCTGATCACATATGTGCCGGCCACCGTGCTTTGGCTGCCGAATGCCCTGGGGATGCCGTAGAAACGCGGTGCATTTGGCCGGCCAATCGGCTAGAATAATTAATTATTGTCGATAGGAAGGCATGCGGCATGGCGCGCACCAAAGCTGTCTCTGGGCGTCCCGGTCTCGACGAAGTCGTCGCGGAGGGGATTCGTGAGAAGATTCTCTCCGGGACGCTGACCACCGGCACGCATCTCGTGGAGGCCGACCTGGGACAGGAGTTCGAGGTGAGCAATGGAACCGTCCGCTCGGCTCTTCGCCATCTTCAGAACGAAGGCCTGGTCGAGTTCCGTCCGCGCCGCGGCATGTTCGTGGCCGGGCTCAGCGCAGTGGACGCCCTCGAACTGTGCTCGTTGCGCAATTCTCTCGAGGCGCTGGCGGCCGAACTCGCGGCCCGGAACCTGACGGACGAGGATGCCAGCCGACTGAAGAAGACCATGGAGGACATGCGGCGGGCGGTGACGCGCCGCGACAAGCGCGCCTGCATGGAGGCGGACATTGCCTTCCATCGGCAGATCGTCGCCATGTCGCGGCACAAGAGACTGATCCAGATGTACGGGCTTCTGGAAAGCCAGATCCGGCTGTTCATGACCCTCACCGAACCCATGCATAGCGATCTGTTTGCCGACATGATCCCGCTCCACGAGCCAATTGCCGACGCGGTGCTGAGCGGCGATGCGGCCGCGGCGGCGCAACTGTCGAGCATTCACAACAATCCGGATGGCAAGGCACTTGCCCGGCACATGGCGGCGGACGCGCCTGAACCGGAAGGGAAGGCGCTGCGCCGAGCGGGGTCTCGCCGATGACGGCCGCCTGATCGGCGAGGCCGTCCGATCAGGCGGCCGCCGGTATCGCGCTCCGAGAGAACGGGAAGTCGCCCTTCTGCAAGACAGCAAACAGACGGCGGCGCTCGGCCATGGCTCGGTTCAACGGCCTGTGGTCGCCTGGCGGCTTGTTCGAGCGCGGACGTTCCGTTGCGCGCAGCGAACAGGAATGGAGCGCAGCGGCCCCCTGCTTGCTGGCCAGGAAGCGCGTCTAGAGCATATTCTTGTCGTTCAGATCGAACCGATCTGAACGACAAGAATATGCTCAAGGTATTGAATTTGGAGCGATTTCTTATCGATCAGGTGATTCTACCTGATCGGAAAGCGCGTCTAGAGCATCAGCCAGGCTGCCGGCGCCGCGGATGACCGCGTCGCGCGGGCTCCCTGTGCTGCGAGACCGGTCTGGATCGCTTCCGCCGGCCCGGCACTCCGCATCGGCAGCCCCGGTCTGGACGGCCTCGCGGCTTTCCCTCGGCAAGAGCCCGCAAGATCGGCACCGTCATCGCAGGCCCTGCGCCGCGGCACTCGGGCGCGGGCAGTAAAGTCAGCCTCGCAAAGCCAACCTGCCCGAAAGCCAACCTGCCTTTGTGCCGCAGCCCTTCCGGCGCCTTCGTGGCAGCGGTTGTGGCGCGGCGGCGCCCGTCTCCTCGGGCACCGGCCGGCACTCGGACTAACGATCTGGCGCCCTCGAACCATTGGGCGGAACCTGTGGTCTTCGTGCAGCCGGCGGACGACCGCGGGCCGGTGCTGATCGAGATCGAGTATCGGATCGAGCCCGCGCGCCTTGCCGACTTCGTCGTCGCCCTGCGCGATTTCCGGTCGTCGCGGCAGCGTGACGGCGCCATCCGCTGGGACGTCTGGGAGGACGTCGCCGAGCCGGGGCGTATCGTCGAAAGCTTCGTCGTCGAGAGCTGGGTCGAGCACCAGCACCAGCATGCCCGTGTGACCCATGCCGACCAGCTCGATCAGCAACTGCTCCAGGCGTTCCATGTCGGCGACCGGCCGCCCGTCGTGCGGCATCTGTTGAGGCCGCTATGACCGACCGGGCGCAGGCGGAACCGCTCGTCCCGCCGCCCGGCAATTTCCTCGAAACCCGCGAAAGGAAGACATGCCATGACCACCATCACCCTGACCGACGGCACGACGCTGTTCTACAAGGACTGGGGACCGAAAGACGCCCAGCCCCTCATGTTTCACCATGGCTGGCCGCTCAGCGCCGACGACTGGGACGCCCAGATGCTGTTCTTCCTGTCCGAAGGCTACCGGGTGATCGCGCATGACCGGCGCGGCCATGGCCGGTCCGACCAGACCGACACCGGCAACGACATGGACACCTATGCCGCGGACGTGGCCGAGATCGCCAAGGCGCTCGATCTGCGCGACGCGGTCCATATCGGCCATTCGACCGGCGGCGGCGAGGTCACGCGCTATGCGGCGCGGGCCGAGCGCGGCCGGGTGGCCAAGGCCATTCTGATCGCGGCGATCCCGCCGGTGATGGCCCGGTCCGATGCCAACCCGGACGGCGTTCCGATGGAGATCTTCGACGGCCTGCGCTCCGCCCTGGAGGCAAACCGGGCGCAATTCTATCGCGATCTGCCGAGCGGGCCGTTCTATGGCTTCAACCGGATGGGCGCGAAGGTCAGCCAGGGCCTGATCGACAATTGGTGGCGCCAGGGCATGAGCGGCGGCGCCAAGGCGCATCACGACTGCATCGAAGTGTTTTCGGAAACCGACTTCACCGAGGACCTGAAGGCGATCACCGTTCCTGTACTGATCATTCACGGCGAGGACGATCAGATCGTGCCGATCGAGACCTCGGCCCTCAAGGCGATCAGGCTCGTCAGGGACGGCACGCTGAAGACCTATCCCGGCCTGTCGCACGGCCTGTTCGCCACCCATCCGGAGGTGGTGAATCCGGATATGCTGGCCTTCATCCGCGCCTGAGACGGCTCGCCAAGGGGATCGGCGGTCGCGGATTGCGCGGCCGCCGCACGCGCGCCTTCGACCGGCGCTGTTCGAAACGTTGGGGTCTCGGGCTTGAGCCTCGAAGACAAGGCAGTGAAATCATGAAGATCGTCAGGGTCGCGATTGCCGGTTTCGGGGGCGTGGGCCGCGCCACCGCCACTCTTCTCCTGGCCCGGCGCGAGCGCTACCGGCAGGTTCATGATACCGACATCCGCCTCGTCGCCGTCTGCGGATCGCGCGCCGGTCTGGCCGATGCGGACGGTCTCGAAGCCGGGCGCCTTGAGGCGCTCGAGCCGGGCCTGTCGGGCCCGGCCTTCATCGAGGCGAGCGGCGCCGACATTCTGATCGAGGCCGGTCCCAGCGATTTTCGCACCGGGGGGCCGGGCCTTGCCTATCTCCGATCCGCTCTCTCGGCGGGACGCGACGCGATCGTCATATCGAAGGGCGCGCTGGTCCACAGCGGACCCGATCTGCGCGCCCTGGCGCGCTCCTCGGGAGCGATGCTGAAACTCAGCGGCGCCGCTGCCGCTGCCGTAGGCGTGCGACCCGATCGCCTCGTTGAGCGCTTCCGCCGTTTCGGCCCGCGCCCAGTCGCGCTGCCATTCGGACGCCACGGCCAGCCACGTCATCATATTGACGCCGGCCGCAATCATACGCTGGATTGCGACCTGGTGCGCCTCGAGCGAGGTGCCCCCCGACGCGTCGGTGACGACGGTCACGTCCCAGCTTTCCCCGGCCGCCTGGATGGCGGGCATGGCGACGCAGACCTCGGTCCACAAGCCGGCGATGATCAACTGCTTGCGGCCGGTCGCCTTGACCGCATCGACGGTCGGCTTGTCTTCCCAGGTGTTGATCAGCGTCCGGTCGATCACCTCCTGGCCCGGGAACACGTCGGTGATCGAGGGGAACAGCTTTCCGCCGCGGTCGGCGACAACGGTGGTCAGGATGGTCGGGACAACGAACACCTTGGCCGCCTTGGCGAGGCCGGTCGTGTTGTTGACCACCATATGCGGGTCGTGGCTGTTCAGGTTGGCGAGCTGGTAGGGCTGGTGGTCGATCAGGACCAGCACCGAATCCTCGGGCCGGAGCAGCGAGGCAAGGCCGTTGCGGAAGGTCATGTCAGTCTCCTGAGTCTGGGGGAAGTGCTCATTGACTGCCGGTAAGTAGCGAATGCGCCCCTGCTCTGCGGTGCAGGACATGCCGCCCTGGTGCCGTTCTTGCGCCCTTTCCGGCGCGCCGCGGCGCGCAGGCTTGAGTTCGTTCGGTTTCTCGGAAAGGGTGCGACCAGATTTTTGGCGGGTCCGCCGGCCGGACTGCGTGACGGCGAGACCCTGCGGCGAGCGCGGCAAGCGATCTATCCGTCGGCGATGGGGCAGGGCCCGCTCCTGCCGGGCGCGCCGCGAACTGGGGCAAGGGACGCTTCGATCTGCCCGCCGGCGACCGGAGCGAGCACATCCCCCTTCCGGACTGACCGGATCCAGCCTGGAGAAACGAGACATGACCACCTGGCCCCGCCTCGATTACCTCAGTTGGCGTGAAACCTGTTCAGCCTTGCATCTCTATCTCCAGATCGCCGGCAAATACCGGCTGGCGCACACGCCGTGGCTCAATCACTCCTGGAACGCGACCTTCTATGTCACGCCGACCGGTCTGGCCACGTCGCCCATCCCGGATGGGCCGGGCATCGAAATCCTGTTCGACCTTCGCAAGCACAGGGTCGTGGGCACCAATGGCAACGGTCACACGGCGGCGTTCGATCTCGGGCCGACCACCGTCGCGGCCTTCCACGCGAGCTTCGTGCACCTGATTTCGGAGCTCGGCGGCACCCCGACCTTCAACGGCCGCCCGAACGAGGTGCCCTTCCCGGTTCCCTTCGCCGAGGACGACCGCGACCGGCCCTATGACGGCGAAGCCGTGCAGCGCTTCCATCAGGCCTTGCTGGCGGTCGACAGGGTCTTCAACCGGTTCCGCACGTCCTTTGTCGGCAAGTCCAGCCCCGTTCATCTTTTCTGGGGCAGCTTCGACCTGGCGGTTACCCGCTTTTCGGGGCGCCGCGCGCCGCTCCATCCCGGCGGCGTTCCGGCCTTGCCGGATGACGTCGCGCAGGAGGCCTACGACCGCGAGGTCTCGTCAGTGGGTTTCTGGCCGGGCGGCGGCGGCATCGACTATCCGGCCTTCTATGCCTACGCCTACCCGGCGCCCGGCGGGTACCGCGCTGCGGCCGTGCAGCCCGATGCCGCCTTCTGGCACGACGGTCTGTCGGAATTCGTCCTGCCCTACGAGGCCGTTCAGTCCCTGGCCGATCCCGATGAAGCCCTGTTGGCGTTCCTGGTCTCCACCTACGAGGCGGCGGCCGATCTCGGCGGCTGGGACCGCGATCTCCTGGAATGCGCGCATGGGCAGCCGCGACAGGTGCGGGCCCCCGATGCGGCAGGGGCGGGGAATGCGCCGTCGGCGGGCGATGAACAGGTCGAGCGGGAGGAGGGCGCGTCGAAGGGGCGCTACCGCCTCCTCGTCGACGGCATCGAGGCCGAGATGACCTACAGCCGGGCCGGCGCCGGGATGATCATTATCGACCACACCGAGGTGCCGGCGGCGCTGCGCGGCCGCAAGGTCGGCGAGCGGCTGGTGCGCCAGGCGATCGAGGACGCCCGCCGCGAAGGGGTCGCCATCCTGCCGCTCTGCCCTTTCGCCAAGGCGCAGATCGCACGGCACCCGGAATGGCAGGACGTGGTGCGCCGAGCCTGAGAGGGGGCGGCGGAGCGTGACATCGCTTCCCGGCACCTTGATCCGCCGCCCCTCCGGTCCCCGGACCGTCGCCGGGGGCCAAACGACGGCAATCACGAAGTCACGACCTCACAAGGCGCCACCGGACATCGGCCCGGGAATCGGGCTGGCAACCGGGCTGGCAACAAGACCAGGCAACAAGACCGGGCAAAGCGCACGGACCGGTTCGCCCGGCCCGTGCGGTAAAGCGCCCTATTCGACTGCCCTGGCGGCCTGCCGGATGAGGTCGGCCACCTCGTCCGGGCTCGTCATCGGCAGCATGTGACCGTTCTCGATATCGACGATGGTGGAACCGGCCCGCTCGGACATCTGACGCTGCAGGCCGGGCGCAATGGTCCGGTCGAGGGTCGCGATGGCCGACCAGCTCGGCTTCTCGTTCCAGGCCGCGACGCGAGCCTGGTAGTTGAGGATCGCGGTGTTCGATGCCGCCTGCGACCTTGCCACGTAGATCGCGTCGTCCCTGGACAAGCCGTTTCCGACGATGGCGACGAAGGTGTCTTCATCGACTAGGTAGTGACCGTCGTCGAAGATCCTGAGCTTGTCGGGCGTGAACTCGGTCGGAACCGAGGCCATCAGGGCCACGCCGCTTTCGCCGGCGTCGGGTTGGAACGCCGCGACATAGACGAGGCCCTTGACGTTCGGGTCGCCGCCGACTTCGCTGATCACCATGCCGCCGTAGGAATGCCCGACCAGCAGCATCGGGCCGTCCTGACTGTCGACAATCCGCTGGACTGCGGCAATGTCGTCCTCAGTGGAGGTCAGCGGCATCTGCGCGATCGTGACTTTGTAGTCTTCCGCCGTGAGACGGTTGTAGACGCCGCGCCAGGTGCTGCCGTCGACATTCGCGCCATGCACGAGAACGATGTTCTTCACATCGGCGAGCGCCGCGCCCGATTGCGCGGTCAACGCACCCAGAGTGAGGGCGCAGGAAAGCATGAGAGCTTTTAGAGGAGCCATGTTCGGGATCTCTGCTGTTGTTCACGTTGAAGGACAGACGGCCGGCGGCCCATGCAGCGTGGTGCCCTGTCCCGCGGCCAGGTTGCCAAGGTCGCGCGGGCTGTCCGGACCGGTTCGGCAGCCGGCCGGGTCAACCCTCGCCATCGATCGTTCCTTTCGGTAACCATTGATGGTTATGAAATGGGACTGCTATAAGAAGCGCGCAAGGCGGCACATGTCTGTAAGCCGGTGACCAGGAGGTAACTCATGGAGAAGCTGATCCACGGCAGGCCCTACACGGAAACGAAGAAAGGACCGGTCTTCACGCCCTGCGCGCCGAACAACATCCTGGCGCGGCTGGGGGACAAGTGGACGATCCTCGTCGTCAGCATTCTCGCGCTGGAGCCGGAGAGGCCTCTGCGCTTCTCCGAAATCAGGAACGGGATCCCGAAAATTTCGCAGCGCATGCTCACCCTGACACTGCGAAACCTCCAGCGGGACGGCCTTGTCCTGCGCCATTACTTTGCCGAGGTTCCCCCGCGCGTCGAATACCAACTGACGCCAATGGGCCGGACGATGCTCCCGGCGCTTGAAGGGTTCACCGACTGGATCAGGGACAACTGGCAGGAGATCGAGCAGTCTCGCCAGCGGTTCGATGCAGCCGCCGGCGGCTAGCGCGGACTGATGATTGCGCCGGAACCGGGGGTGCAAGCCCCTGAAAGCCGGACGGTGCCCTGCGGGCTTGATCCGCCCGCCGCGGGAGGTTATCTGTTTCGCGTCCGCGCCGGTTCGCGCTGCGGGCCTCTTTGTCAATCGAGAGAACCATGGACAGCTACCCTAGTCGTGGCGTCCGTCATCGGGCGCCACTCCGTACAGCGATGATCGCTCCCGGCCAGGGCCGGGTGAGCGGCGCTCGGGCTTAAGGGCCGGCTCCCGTTCACCTCCTCCCCCGCCGCGAGGGGTCGAAGGAGGTGAGCCATGAAGAAAATCATCTTCCTCCCACATGTCGACCGGCATCTGCCGAATCGTACGCGCTCGTCTGCCGCACAGGCGGGCGTCGAACGCCTCCGCGTCTCCGCGCGGTCCTTGCCGGACCGCCGGCTGGCATGCCGTTGGTCCGCCGATGGCGCGACCGGAGGGCTCCGCTGTGGCTGGTCGCTGGAGGAGAATGCCGCCACCGATTCCGACTCCGCCGGCCCTGCGCCGTGTGCCCGATTGTCGATTTGTCACATAACACGACTAAGTCTCAAAACCGGCAGCCTTCGGGCGGCCTGACCCTTCAGGAAGATCGAACATGGAAGACGGATCTAGTCGCACGGCCGCGCGGGCATCGCGCCCCGTGGCCGTCGTTTCCCAAAGACATCCCCAGACAGCCTGCCGGCGCCCGGTCCAGCCCCATCGATGAGGGCGGGTCCTCCGTCGCCGGCGCCCCGACCGACGGAGTTCAGACCCATGACCGCCATCATCACCGCCGCGGCCTTCCGCGATTATCTTGCCCGCAACGACCTTGCCTCGATCAAGGCCGCGCTCGCCGACCGCCATCCCGCCGATATCGCCGCCGATGTCGGCGAGCTGGCCCCCGGCGAGATCGCCTCCATCCTGCTGCTGCTGCCCGAGCGCCGCGAGGCGGAGGTCTTCGGCTATTTCCAGCCCGCGCTCCAGGTTGCCATTGCCGGCCGGCTGTCCCGCCCCGACCTGGCGCGGCTCGTCACCGCCATGTCGCATGACGAGCGGGCCGACCTGTTCAACCGGCTGACGCCGGAGCAGCAGCAGGCGCTGCTGCCGGGCATCGCCCATGCCGAGCGCGAGGACATCCGCCGGCTCGCCTCCTATCCGGAAGGCACGGCCGGCTCGATCATGACCTCGGACTATGCGCTGTTGGCGCCCGGCCTCACCGCGCGCGAGGCGATCGACCGGCTGCGTCACGAGGCGCCCGACAAGGAGACCATCTACGAGGCCTATGTGGTCGACGACGCGCGCCGTCTCGTCGGCGTCGTCTCCCTGCGCGACCTCTTGATCGCCCGCGACGAGGTGCAGGTCGCCGACATCATGCGCAAGCGCGTCATCTTCGCGCGGGTCGGGGACAAGCGCGACGAGGTGGCGCAGAAGATCGCCGACTACGACCTGCTGGCGCTGCCGATCACCAATGGCGGCGATGCGCTGGTCGGCATCGTCACCGTCGACGATGCGATGGACGTCGCCGAGGCCCAGCGCGGCCGGCGGGTGATGCAGTTCGGCGGCAACGTCGCGCCGGGCGGCGGGCCGGACCTCGACCTGCGCTCCTCCAGCTTCGTGCAGATGTTCAAGGTGCGCTCGTTCTGGCTGATCATGCTGACGGTGTTCGGCGTCGTCACCAGCACCTTCGTCGCGGCGCAGGAGGAGATGCTGAGCCAGGTGATCGTGCTTGCCGCCTTCATCGCCCCGATCGTCGACATGGGCGGCAACACCGGCAGCCAGTCGGCGACGCTGGTCATCCGGGCGATGGCGCTTGGCGAGCTCAAGCTGCGCTGGCGCGATGTCTGGTTCGTGATCCGGCGGGAGATCCCGGTGGTGCTGACGCTGGGCGTGGTCATCGCCCTGCTGGAGGCGGTGCTGGCCTTCTTCAGCAAGGGTGTCGGCGGCGACGTGCTTCTGGTGGTCGGCCTGTCCATGGCGATCTGCACGGTGCTCGGCGGCCTGATCGGCGCGCTGCTGCCGTTCGCCGCGCGCCGCATCGGCACCGATCCGGCGACGCTGAGCTCGCCGATGATCACCTCGATCATGGATCTGCTCGGGGTCTTCATCTATTTCGGCCTCGCCTACGCGCTGCTCGGGCATCTGCTGACCGCCGGATAGGCCAGCCTGTCGTCCGGTTGCCGGCAGGCCGACAAACGGCCGCCGGGCCACCATGGCCCGCCATGATGCCGTGACAAGGAGCCGCCATGCCGATGGCGCGTCACCTGGCGATTGATCTGCCTTAAGGGCGGACGGATGCCGCCATGATGATTATATAGAGGGCCGCGAACACCCGCGGACAGTACCGGAAGGACAGCCATATGCTTCATGTCGATATCCCCACCCGCTCGGAAATCGCTGCGCTCAACGGCACCAGGAGCGATGCCTGCGTGTCGATCTACCTGCCGACGACGCCGCTCACCCAGGAGAGCGGTGCCTCGCGGATCGAGCTCGGCAATCTCGTCCGGCAGGCGCGCGAGCAGCTCGAGGCGGCGGGGTTCGACAAGCGGCGGCTGGCGGCGCTGCAGGAGCAGTTCGACGCGCTGGCGGAGGATGACGAGTTCTGGCGCCTGCAGGCCAACAGCCTCGCCCTGCTGGCGACGCCGGAGAGCCTGCGCACCTTCCGCCTGGCCAACCATCTCACCACCCTGGTGGAAGTGTCGGACCGGTTCCACCTGAAGCCCCTGCTGCGCGCCGTCACCTTCCCGCAGTCGGCCTATGTGCTGGCCCTGTCGGAAAACGCCGTGCGGCTGGTCGAGGTCCATGGCGAGCTGCCGGC
Source organism: Stappia sp. TSB10P1A (assembly GCF_900185725.1). Classification (GTDB taxonomy): domain Bacteria; phylum Pseudomonadota; class Alphaproteobacteria; order Rhizobiales; family Stappiaceae; genus Stappia. The sequence goes on from NZ_FYAU01000024.1 coordinate 367,304, forward strand.
GGCGACGGTCAGGATCGACGGGCTGCCGAAGGACGCGGCCAGCGCCGTCGGCAAGTCGACGCTGAACGACCGCTCCGCCAGCGGCCGCATCCAGGGCTCGGAGGGGCAGAATGTCCGCTTCCAGCAATATGCGCGCAAGGTCGACGCGGCGCTGCGCCCGTTCCTGGCCGGGCGCGAGACGCCGCTGATCCTGGCGGCGACCGGGCGGCTCGCCTCGGTGTTCCGCGCCGTCAACAGCTATCCGCACCTGCTGCCGGACGACATTTCCGACAGCCCCGACCGGATTTCCGATGCCGATCTGGCGGCGGCCGCGCGCCCCGTCCTCGATGCCGACCATGCCCGTGACCTTGCGGCGCTGACGGCGCTCTATGCGGCGCGCGCCGGCGAGGGCCGGCCCACCGCCGATGTCTCCGATGCCGCCCGGGCGGCGACATTCGGCGCCATCGACACGCTGCTGGTCGACATCGACACGGTGGTCGCCGGCACGGTCGACGAGGAGAGCGGCGCCGTCACCTTCGCGGAAGCCGCCAGCGCCGGCACCTATGGCATCGTCGACGAGATCGCCGGCCGGGCGCTGGCGAGCGGGGCGCGGGTCCTCGGCGTGCGCCGCGCCGACCTGCCCGGCAAGGGCGACCTTGCCGCCATCCTGCGCTTCGCGGTCTAGGCTCACCCGGCTCCGAAGTCCGGGGGACGGTCCCGCCACCGGGACCGCCCCCCGTCGTCTCCTCCGCCCCGCTGTCAGGGAAGCCCGTCATGGAACGCATCACGATCACGGTCGACGAGGACCTGCTGCGGGAGATCGACGCCCTCGGCGCCAGGCGCGGCTATGCCAGCCGCTCCGAGATCTTCCGCGACATGGCGCGCGAGGCGCTGGCGCGCGAGGCGATCGGCCCGGACGACGAGCTGGAGAACGAGCGCCTGTGCTACGGCGCGCTCACCTATGTCTATGACCACGGCATCCGCGACCTGCCCAACCGGCTGACCGACAATCACCACGCCCATCACGCCCTGTCGGTCGCCACCACCCATGTCCATGTCAGCGCCGAGAACTGTCTCGAAGTGTCGATCCTCGCCGGCACCGCCGGCGATCTGCGCCGCTTCGCCGACAGTGTCGTCAGCCAGCGCGGCGTGCGTCATGGCAGCCTGCATGTTTTCCCGGCGCTCGAGGGCGAATCGCTGCTGCTGCGCGGCCATGCCCATGATCATGATCATGCCCCCGATCACGACCCGGACCCCGGCCATCGCCACGGTGGCGGGAACGACCGCAACCGCTGAAACGCCCGGCCGCCCAGGGCGGAGCCGGATTGCGCCGAGGTCGCGCTTGACGGATGGCGGCAGTATGATGTTATTCTAATTCATCATACGGTTTGCCCCTATCGATTGCCGTCCCGACCAACCGCCCTTTCGGAAAGCGTCACATGTTCAAGCTCCTCCGCGCCGCCGCGCTTGCGCTGCCCCTTGGCCTGTCGCTGTCCCTCAGCCCGGCGGTGATGCCGGCCGCGCCGGCGGTTGCCGGCCCGGCGCTCGACTTCTCCTGGCCGGTGAATGTCGGTCCGCTCAACCCGCATCTCTATTCGCCGAACCAGATGTTCGCGCAGGCCATGGTCTACGAGCCCTTGGTGCGCTACCGCGCCGACGGCACGGTCGTCCCCTGGCTGGCGGCATCGTGGGAGGTGTCGGACGACGGGCGCGTCTACACCTTCGCCCTGCGCGAGGATGTTTCCTTCTCCAATGGCGAGCCCTTCGATGCCGCCGCCGCCAAGGCGAATTTCGACGCGGTGCTCGCCAACCGGCCCCGCCATGCCTGGCTCGAGCTCGCCAATCAGATCGTCTCGGCCGAGGTCGCAGGCCCGCATCTGTTGCGGCTGACCCTCAAGGACGCCTATTACCCGGTGCTGCAGGAGCTGGCGCTGCCGCGCCCGTTCCGCTTCGTCGCGCCGTCGCAATTCATCGAGGGCGGCACGAAGGACGGCATCGCCGCCCCCATCGGCACCGGGCCCTGGATGCTCACCGAGACGCTGCTCGGCGAGCGCGACACCTTTGCCCGCAACGAGGCCTATTGGGGCGACAGGCCGGCCTATCAGGCGATCACCGTCAAGGTCATTCCCGATCCCAACACCCGCGCCATCGCCTTCGAGACCGGCGAGATCGACCTGATCTATGGCACCGACGGGCCGATTTCGCCGGACACGTTCGAGCGCTTCCGCGCCATGGGCGAGCGGGCCGGCCTCACCGCCGCCCTGTCGGAGCCGCTGGAGACCCATGCCCTGGCGATCAACACCAATCGCGGCGCCACCCGCGACCTTGCCGTGCGCCGGGCGATCAACCAGGCGGTCGACAAGGACACGATGATCGCCACGGTGCTCTACGGCACCCGCCGCCGCGCCGACACGCTGTTCGCGCCCAACGTTCCTTACGCCGATATCGGCCTTGAGCCCTATCCTTACGACCTCGACGAGGCGCGGCGCCTGCTGGAAGACGCCGGCTGGACGGCTTCGACCGAAGGCGGCATCCGCGAGAAGGACGGCGAGCGGCTCAGCGTCGAGCTCTGCTTCGTCGGCACCGATGCGGTCGCCAAGTCGATGGCCGAGATCGTCCAGGCGGACCTGCGCCGCGTCGGCATCGAGGTCCTGCTCACCGGCGAGGAGGAGAGCAGCGTCTATGCCCGCCAGCGCGACGGCCGCTTCGGCATGATCTTCAACCGCACCTGGGGCGCGCCTTACGATCCGCATGCCTTCGTCAGCTCCATGCGCGTGCCCTCCCATGCCGATTATCAGGCCCAGCTCGGCCTTGCCGACAAGGCCGAGATCGACGCGATGATCGGCAAGGTGCTGGTCACCACCGACGAGGCGGCGCGCCAGGCGCTCTACCGCGATCTCCTCACCCGCCTGCACGATCAGGCGGTCTACCTGCCGCTGACCTATGTCACCGCCGTCGCGGTCGCGCGCAAAGAGGTGGGCGAGGTGCCGTTCGGCGCCATGTCGAGCGAGATCCCCTTCGACCGCCTCACCCCGGCGGCGGACTGAGGCAGATGGCCGGCTTCATCCTCCGCCGCGTCCTCCTGCTGCTGCCGATGCTGCTCGGCGCCTCGCTGGTCATCTTCCTGATGCTGCGGCTGGGGCCGAGCGATCCGGCGATGGACTATCTGCGCCTGTCCAAGGTGCCGCCGACGCCGCAGGCGCTGGAGGACGCGCGCATGATGCTCGGCCTCGACCGGCCGATCGTGACCCAGTATCTCGACTGGCTCGGCAAGGCGGTGCGGCTCGATTTCGGTGTCTCCTATGCCACCCAGCGCCCGGTGCTGCCGGACCTGCTGCACTTCCTGCCCGCCACGCTGCAGCTCGCAGGTGTCGCGCTGGCGCTGACCATCGGCCTGTCGGTGCCGCTCGGCATCTGGGCGGCGCGCTACCGCGAGCGCTGGCCGGACCAGATGGTGCGGCTCGTCGCCTTCATCGGCGTGTCGATGCCGAATTTCTGGCTCGGCTTTCTCCTGGTGCTGCTGTTCTCGGTCCATCTCGGCTGGCTGCCGCCGATGGGCCGCGGCGGCCTTGCCCATCTGGTGATGCCGGCGGTCGCCGTGTCGCTGATGTCGCTCGCCATCAATGCCCGGCTGCTGCGCGCCAGCATGCTGGAGGTCGCCGGCCAGCCGCATGTGCGCTATGCCCGGCTGCGCGGCCTGCCCGAGCGGCGGGTCGAGCGCGCCCATGTGCTCCGCAATGCCTGGCTGCCGGTCATCACCGCCATGGGCATGCATATCGGCGAGATGATCGGCGGCACCCTGATCATCGAAAGCATCTTCGGCTGGCCGGGCGTTGGCCGCTACGCCGTCTCGGCGATCCTCAACCGCGACTATCCGGTGATCCAGTGCTTCACCCTGGTGATGGTCGCGATCTTCATGCTGTGCAACCTGGTGGTCGACATCGTCTATGCGCTGGCCGACCCGCGCATCCGCCTGTCGGCGGAGGGAGTGGAATGACCGACCTGCCGCTCCATGGGTCCTCCGCGCGGCCCTCCCGCCGTCTTCTCTCCCGGCTGACCGCGCCGTTTTCGGGGCGCTGGCCGGTGCGCCTCGCCCTTGCCGTCGTCGCCCTGCTGGTCGTCGCGGCCGTGGCCGGTCCCTGGATCTCGCCGCACGATCCGGACGTGATCGACCTGACCGCGCGCCTGCAGGCGCCGGACGCCGTCCACTGGCTCGGCACTGATCATCTCGGCCGCGACATGCTCTCGCGGCTGATCGCCGGCGTGCGCGTCTCGCTCGGCGCGGTGGCGGTGACGCTGGTGCTCATCCTCGCGCTCGGCATCGCCGTCGGCGGCGCTTCCGGCTTCATCGGCGGGCGCACCGACCAGCTCATCATGCGCGTCACCGACGTCTTCCTCACCTTCCCCACCCTGGTGCTGGCGCTGTTCATGATCGGCATGCTCGGCACCGGCCTCGTCAATGTGATCATCGCCATCGCCCTGTCGCACTGGGCCTGGTATGCGCGCATCGTCCGCGGCATCGTCCTGTCGCTGCGCCACCGCGACCACCTGCTCGCCGCCCGCCTTGCCGGGGCGAGCCGGCTGCGCATCTTCGCCGCCCATCTGCTTCCCGCCACCCTGTCGCAGCTCATGGTGCTCGCCACGCTCGATATCGGCCACATGATGCTGCATGTCTCCGGCCTCTCCTTCCTCGGCCTCGGCGTCACCCCGCCGACCGCCGAATGGGGCGTGATGATCGGCGACGCGCGCCAATATGTCTGGACCGCGCCGATGCTGATCTTCTGGCCGGGCCTTGCCCTCTTCGTCTCGGTGATGGCGTTCAACATCCTCGGCGACGCGCTGCGCGACCGTCTCGACCCGCATCTGCGGGCGGAGCATTGCCATTGACCGCCGCTCCGCCGTTCCCCACGTCCCCGGCGCCTGTCCTGCCGACCCCGCAAACCCTCTCCATCGAGGGGCTGACGGTCGCCGCCGGCCATGACGGTGCCGGCCCCGTGCTGGTGCGCGACCTGACGCTGGAGCTCCGGCGCGGCCGCGTGCTGGCGCTGGTCGGGGCCAGCGGCTCGGGCAAGTCGATGACCTGCATGGCCGCGCTCGGCACCCTGCCGCCCGGCACCAGGACGCTGTCCGGCCGCGTCCGTCTCAATGGTGCCGAATGCGCGCCCGAGGCCCTGCGCGGCCGCGAGGTCGCGACGATCCTGCAGAACCCGCGCAGCGCCTTCAATCCGGTGCGGACCATGCGCGACCATGCGCTGGAGACGCTTGCCGCGCTCGGCCTTGCCGGCCCCGACAGCGAAGCCCGCATCGAGGCGGCGATGGCCGAGGCCGGGCTCGACGAGCCCGCCCGCATCCTGCCGCTGCATGCCTTCGAGATGAGCGGCGGCATGTTGCAGCGGATGATGATCGCGCTGGCGCTCCTCGCCGAGGCGCCGTTCCTCTTCGCCGACGAGCCGACCACCGATCTCGACCTTGTGGTGCAGGCGCGCATTCTCGACCTGCTGCAGCGCCTCGTTGCCGCGCGCGGCCTCGGCGTGCTGCTCGTCACCCATGACATGGGCGTCGTCGCCCGCCTCGCCGACGAGGTCGCGGTGCTCGATCACGGCCGGCTGGTCGAATGCGCGCCGGTCGAGGAGGTGTTCGGCGCCCCGCGCCATCCGGTCACCCGCATGCTGGTTGCGGCGCATCTGGCGCTCTACGGACTGGAGCTTGCCCCATGACGCTGATCCGCGCCGATGGCGTATCCCGCACCTATCGCAGCTTTTCGCTGGTCGGCGCGGGCGCCGCGCGCACCGCGCTCGCCGGCGTCTCGCTGTCGGTCGCGGCCGGCGAGACCGTCGCCCTGCTCGGCCGCAGCGGCTGCGGCAAGAGCACGCTGGCGCGGCTCCTGTGCGGGCTGGAGCGGCCCGACCGCGGCACCGTCTCCTATCGCGGCACGCCGCTTGCCCGTCTCGACAGGGCAGGCGCGCGCCGCTTCCGCCGCGAGGTGCAGATGGTGTTCCAGGACGCACCGGGCGCGGTCAATCCCCGCTTCGACATCCGCACGATCATCGCCGAGCCGCTGCGCCATCTGACCTCGCTCGATGCTTCGGCTCGCGCCCGCCGGGTCGACGAATTGCTGGAGATGGTCGAGCTGCCGGCCTCGCTCGCCTCCATGCTGCCGTCGCAGGTCAGCGGCGGCCAGCTCCAGCGCGTGTGCATCGCCCGCGCGCTGGCGCCCTCGCCGGCGCTGGTCGTCCTCGACGAGGCGGTCTCCAATCTCGACCTGCACCTTCAGGCCGCGACGCTGGCGCTGCTCAAGCGGCTGCAACAGGCCTCCGGCCTTGCCTATCTCTTCGTCACCCACGACCTGCGGCTGGTCGAGCGCTTCGCCGCCCGCACCGTTGTCATGGACGCCGGCACGGTGGTCGAGGAAACCCCGAGCGGGGCGCTTGTCGAGCTCCGCCACCCCGCGTCCCTGCTGCTGAAATCGGCGATCCTGCCGCCCCTGCCGGCGCGCATGCCAGTGCGCATGGCGGCGCGCATGCCGGCGCCCGCCCCGGTCGCCTGAGCGCCCGCCCGCCTCAGGCGGGAACCGGTTCGGGCCGCGCGCCCTCCGGCTGCGGCTCGGCGGCGCCCTCCGGCCGGCCGAGCGCCAGTCTCTCGTCCGCCGTGTTGCGGATCAGCATCGCGTCGTGGCTGACCAGCATCACCGCGCAGCCGTCCTGCTCCACCGTCTCGCACAGGAGCTGGATGACCTGCGCCTGGGTGATCGGGTCGAGCCGCGAGGTCGGCTCATCGGCGAAGATGAAGCGCGGCCGCACCAGGAGCAGCCGCAGCAAGGCCAGCCGCTGCAGCTCGCCGCCGGAGACCGCGTCGGGCAGCCGCTCGAGCAGCACCGGGTCGAGCCCGAGCCGCTCCAGCAGGGCGTCGATCCGGCCCGCGCCCGCGCCGTGGCGGCGGGCGACATCGGCCAGCGTCCGGCCCAGCCGCAGCCGGCGCGGAAAGGCGGCGACCGGATCCTGATAGAGCTTCTGGAACGCGGTGACCGGCAATCCGCCGTCCCGCCGCACCTCTCCCGCCAGCGGCGGCACCAGGCCCAGCAGCACATCGCCGAGGGTCGACTTGCCGCAGCCGGACGGGCCGGTGACGCCGAAGATCCGCCCGGCGCGCAGGTCGAGATCGACGTGGTCGATCAAGCTCCGCCCGCCGCGCCCCACCGTGAGCCCGTGGGCCGAGACGACCGCCGGCCCCGACGAGGTGCTGGCGGTGGTGCTGGCAGCGGCGCGGGCAGCGGTGCTGCGCGGTGTCCAGTGGCGCGGATCGGCGGCGATCAGCGCCCGCGTGTAGCGGTCCAGCGGCGCGGCGAGGACCCGCGCGGTCTCGCCCGCCTCCACCACCTCGCCGCGGCGCAGCACCATCAGCCGGCCGCCGATCCGCTGCGCCAGCTCCAGGTCGTGGGTGATCACCAGCAAACCGCCGCCCTGGCCGAGCTCCTGCAGCAGCAGGTCGGCGACATCGTCGCGGCGGGCCGCGTCCAGCCCCTTGGTCGGCTCGTCGGCGATGACGATCCGCGCCCCGCCGGCCCGCGCCGCGGCGATGGCGACGCGCTGCGCCATGCCGCCGGAAAGCTGGTGCGGGTAGCGCTGCGTCGCCGCCGGGTCGAGGCCGAGCCGGGCAAGGTCCGTCTCCGCCTGGCGGCGGGCCTCGGCCGCCGTCAGCGCGCGCACCAGCCGGTGCGTCTCGCCGACCTGCGCCCGCGCCCGCATCAACGGGTCGAGCGACAGCCACGGCTCCTGCGGCAGCACGGCGATCTCGCGGCCCCATAGCGGGCGGAACCGGCCGGCCCGCGCCGTCTCCAGCCGGTGGGTGCCGAGCGTCACCCGTCCGCTGGTGGCAAGGCCCGGCGGCAGGGTTCCCATCAGCGCCTGCGCCAGCAGGCTCTTGCCCGAGCCGGTCTCGCCCAGCACCACCAGCGGCGTTCCGGCCTCCAGTGTCAGGCTGACCGGTTGCAGCAGGGTCGTCGGTCCGTCCGAGACGGTGATGTCGTCGGCCTCAAGCAGGATCATGCGGAGCGGCTCCCGGCCATGAGTGTCAATCCGAGCAGCAGGGTGAAGGTGGCGACCACCGGCGACAGCAGCGCCAGCGGCGCCTCGCGCCAATAGGGCAGCAGCTCCACCATCATCCGGCCCAGTTCCGGCGTCGGCGCGCGCATGCCGACATTGACGAAGCCGAGCGCGGCGATGGCCATGATCGCCGTCGCCGTGCCGAAGGCGGCGGCGGTCAGCATCATCGGCCCGACCTCCGGCCAGATATGGGCGCGGAAGATGTAGGCGGGGCCGAAGCCGAGCAGCCGCGAGGCCTGGACGGCGGGCGAGGCCAGCGTCTCGCGCGTTGCGGCGCGCGACAGGCGGAAGAACTCGACCCACAGCACCAGCGACAGGCCGGCCCAGAAGCCGAGCGCCGTGCCCGGCACGATCGCCAGCACGATCAGCACCAGCAGCAGGCCCGGCAGCGCCAGCAGCGCGTCGGCCAGCGTCACCAGGGCGCGTTCGGTCCAGCCGCCACGGGCGGCGGCCAGGGTGCCGAGCGCCAGGCCGGCCAGGCCGGCGGTGGCGACGGCGGCCAGGGCGATCGCCGGCGACAGCCGCAGCGCGCTGGCCAGCCGGTGGAAGATCGAGCGGCCGAGATGGTCGTAGCCGAGCGGCGCGGCCGCCTCCGGCCCGGCCAGCGCCTTGATCAGCGACTGCGCCAGCGGGTCGCCGGGCACCAGCAGCGGCCCGGCCAGCGCGAAGCCGGCGACCAGCGCCACCAGCAGCAGCCCGACGAGGCGCGGCCAGCTGGCGGCAAGGCTCGCGGTCCGGTTGGCGTTTCCGGCAAGGGAGAGGGGGGTATCGGTCATGCGCTCACCCTCGGGTCGAGCCGCCGCACGGCGAGGTCGATGCCGGCATTGACCAGCACGAAGCCGAGCCCCAGCACCAAGGCGGTGCCCTGCACCATCGGCACGTCGCGCGAAAAGATCGCATGCACCAGCGCATGGCCGATGCCGGGCCAGCCGAACACCGATTCGACCACGACGACGCCCTCCACCAGGGTGACGAATTGCAGGCCGAGATAGGTGACGAGCGGCACCGAGACGTTGCGCAGCCCGTGCCGCAGCAGGGCCTGGCGCGGCGACAGGCCCTTCCACTGCGCGAAGCGGTAGAACGGCATCGCCGCGATCCGGGCCATGGCGTCGCGGGCGATTCTTGCGTTGACGGCGGCCAGCCCGAGCGCCAGCGTCAGGCTCGGCAGGATGAAGTGGCGCGCCTCGCCATGGCCGGCGGCCGGCAGCCAGCGCAGATGCACGGCGAGGAAAAGGATCAGCAGCAGCGCCATCAGGAATTGCGGGACCGCCTTCAGCCCGGTCGACAGCACCAGCAGCGTCCGGTCGAGGACGCCGCCCGGCCGCAGCCCGGCCAGGATGCCGAGCGGCGGGCCGATCAGCAGCGACAGCAGCAAGGCGGCGACGGCAAGCTGCAGGGAGGCGCCGAGCTGGTGGCCGATCTCGTCGATCACCGGCTGGCCGGAGACCAGCGAGGTGCCGAAGTCGAGCCGCGCCAGATCGGCGAACCAGCGGCCGAGCGCCGGCAGCACCGGGCCGCCGAGCCCCAGTTCCTGGCGCACCGCGTCGGCCGCCTGGGCGTTGACATTGTCGTAGCCGTAGCGTCCGGCGGCGATCCGCCAGGCGGCATCGCCCGGCAGCGCGCGCATCATGGCGAAGGTCGCGGTGCCGATCAGCACCGCCACCATCACCGCCTGCACCAGCCGGGAGGCGAGGGCGCTCATCGCGTCCGCCGCAGCGCCGGCAGGCCGAAGCTGCGCTCCCACGGGTCGATCACCGTGCCCTCGATGTCGCGGGCAACCGCCAGCGTCTGGCGATACCAGGCGATCGGGATCACCGGCAGGTCCTCCTGCAGGATCCGCGCGGCCTCGGCCCGTTCGGCCGCGCCGCCCTCCCCGCGCGCCAGGCTGCGGGCGAGCGCGGTGAAGGCCGGATTGTCCCAGCCCATCGCGCCCCAGTCGCCGGTCGGCGCATAGTCGGACAGCACCGTGCCGATCGGGTCGGGGATCAGCGAGAAGTTGCGGGCCAGCAGGGCGATCTGCAGCGATCCGTCCTGGTGGCCGGCCGGGATCTCGGACGAGTTGGTGGTGTTGATCACCACCTCGACGCCGATGGCGCGGAACTGCTGTTCCAGCACGGCGGCGACCAGCGGCAGTTCGGGCCGGTCGGGATAGGTCAGCAGGGTCAGCGAGAAGCGGTCGTCGCCGCGCCGCAGGATGCCGTCGTCGCCGGGCGTCCAGCCGAGGTCGCCGAGCAGGGCGCGGGCGGCATCAATGTCATGCGCCAGCGGCTCCAGCGCCGGGTTGTGCCAGTCCGCCACCGACGGCGGGAAAAGCTGGCCGGCGCCCTCGGGATAGCGCAGCACGGCGCGGGCGATACCCTCCCGGTCGATGGCAAGGCTCAGGGCTTGGCGCACCGCCGGCTCGGCGAGGAACGGATGGGCGGCGTTCACCTTCAGCAGCAGCGTGCGCGGGATCGCCACCGAGTGCACCTCGACGGCGTCGGACAGGCCGAGCCGCGCGACGCTGGCCGGGTCGAGGGCGAAGACGAAGTCGGCATCGCCCGACTCGGCCATCAGCGCCCGCGTCTCCACCCGGCTGACGGCGGTGTAGCTGACATGGGCGATGTGCGGCGCCTCGCCCCAGTAGCCGTCCCAGGCGGTGGCCTTGAGGGCGAGCGGCGGCGTCATCTGGGTGACGCGGTACGGGCCGGTGCCGATGATCGCGACGCCCTTGCCGTCGCCGTCATAGGCGGCCGGCGCCAGGATCTGCGAGCGGAACTCGGCCAGGAAGGCGGGCAGCGCCGCCAGCGGCTCGGTGAGCGTGATCGCCACCGCATCGCCGTCGGCGGTGATCGCGGCGATCGGCAGGCCGGCCAGCGGTCCGGGCTTTGCCCGCGCGATCTCCAGCGCGTTCGCCACCGCCTCCGCCGTCATCGGCGTGTCGTCGTGGAAGCGCACGCCCTCGCGCAGGACGAAGCGCCAGGCCAGCCCGTCCGGCGACACCTCCCAGCCGGTGGCAAGGCCCGGCTCCAGCCGCCCGTCGGCGGCCGCGTTCACCAGGGTCTCGGCAAGGCCCATGCGGGTGAAGATATAGCCGCTGGTCGAGGGCTCGGGCGCCTGGATCTCGAATTGCGCGACGACGTCGAGCGTCTCGTCGGCGGGCTGGGCAAGGCTCGGCGCGGTCGCGGCGAGGAGCGTCGCAAGGAGCGCTGCCGGGAGCGTTGCCCGGAGTTTTGCCCGGAGCTTTGTAGGGACGGGGGGGAGCAGTCGGGGCATCGGAACGGTCCTGTCCTGGGAAGGCGGCGGGACGGCCGCCGAAGGGGGAGAGGCGGAGGATAAGGGCCGGCGCGCGAGGTCGTCCGCGTCGCCGGGTTCATTCGTTATCTTATAACATCCACAATCGCAACAGGCTTCGAGGTCCTGCGGGCGCCAGAAGCGAGCGCCAGAAAGGAGCGCCAGATAGGAGCGCCAGAAGCGGGCGCCAGGAGCGGGAGACAGTCAGGTCACGGGCAGGGCGCGACCGGCCGCGCCATCGGCGGACCTGGCGAAATTGAGACGGGATTCTCGAAATTTCTCGAAATCTCGCAAAATTTTGCAAGTTTCCGCGCAAAAATCGCACCGCGTGATTCTTTGAAAAAAGAAAATTATATCAATAACTTAATCGAATATCGGCGGGCGCGGCGGGGCCGCGTTTGCGCAAGCGCTCGCAAGCGGATCGGCGCGCTATCCCCGCCCGGCCTCTAGCCGGCCGGACAGTTGTCCCCGGTTGCCACCTCGACCGGATCGCCCGCGAATCGCGCTTTCGTCCAGTCCAGCAGTTGCGGTGTCAGGTCGGAGCCGGGGCCGACCAGGCTGACATGGGTGAGCCCCGGAAAGGTGCGGTAGTCGATCGCCTGGCCGGCGGCGCAGCGGCGCGCCACGAAGCCCGCCTGCAGCGCCGGGTCGATCACCTCGTCGGCAAGGCCCTGCGCCAGCAGCAGCGGCGCGGCGATGGCCCCATCGGGGTCGTTCTGCGCCAGCCGCTCGCCGAACGGCCCCTCGCCGATCGGCTGGCTGAACAGGCCGGACTTCGGCAGCAGCCGGGTCAAGGCCAGCGACCAGGCCGCGCGCCAGTCGAGAAGGCAGCGGCGGGCGATGTCCGTTGCGACCATCTCGTTGAAATCGCTGACATAAGCATCGCCGATCTGCGGGTAGAGCCGGCGGTAGCTGGTATAGAGATAGGCCGAGATGATCTCGCCGAAGCCGCTGCCCGCGCCCTGGCCGAGCATCGCCGCGATCTCGGTCACCGGCGCCATCGCGGCGACGCCGGCGATCTCCAGCTCCGGCGCGTCGGTGCCGGCCCGCATGCCGGTCCACAGCGACGCGTGGCCGCCCTGCGAATGGCCCCAGACGACGACGCGGCTGCCGAGCTGCCAGTCGGCCACCTGGCGTGCCGCGCGCACCGCGTCCAGCACCGAATAGGCGGCGACCTGCCCGACCAGATAGCCGTGATGGCCCGGCCCGCCGAGGCCGGCATAGTCGGTCGCGACCATCGCCCAGCCGTGCTTGACCACATCCTCCATGCCGGGCGTGCCGCCGAAGGGCGCCGGCGACAGCGACGGCGCGCAGCCGCGTGCCGCGCCGGTGGTGCCGTGCGCCCAGGCGATCACCGGTCGCGGGGTGTCGACGAGACGGTCCGGCAGCACGACCAGCGCGCTTGCCACCGTCGGCGATCCGTCCTCCAGACGGGTTGTATAGAGCACCCGCCAGGCCTTGGCGCCGGCCGGAATGTCGATGTCGTAGGGCTCGCTGCGCAGGATCGCGCCCGGTTCGGCGGGCCGGGTCGCCGGCGGCGTGTAGAAGGCGTCGGGCGGCGCCGGCAGGGTGATCCACCAGCCGGCGGCCAGCACCATGACGAGCAGCACGGCCAGAGCCGCCAGCCACCGGCCGACCGTGCGACCCCGCCCGCGCTTGCGGCTATCACCCGGATTTTCCTGCATTTCCGCCCCCTGCCCGTCCGGTCCCGGACGCTCGTTCCGATGCCATCCATCTCACGAACCGGCTGCGCGAGGCAACGGGGGAATGTAACTTCAGGCTGTATCAGCGGACGATTTCGACGATCTCCACCCGCCGGTTCCTCGCCCGCCCCTCGTCGCTTCTGTTGCTGGCCACGGGGGCGACCATGCCGGCGCCGGCCGGTGTCATCCGCGCGGCGGCGATGCCATGCGTCCCGGCCAGCCGGTCGACCACCGCCTGGGCGCGCCGCTGCGACAGCGACAGGTTGTAGTCGAAGCCGCCCTTGCCGTCGGTATGGCCGACGATCAGCACGGCAAGGTCCGGATTGTCGCCCATCAGCCGGCCGAGTTCGCCGATCTGGTCGGCGGACTCGGCAGTGATCTCGGCGCTGTCGAACTCGAACGTGATGCCATAGACGGCGATGCGGCCGTCGCGGGCCAGCGTCTGCGCCATTTCGTCGGCGGCCAGCACGGCGATGCGGCCGGTCTCCATCGGCGTCGCCTCGACCACCGTCACCGCCAGATGCGGCATCAGGGGCCGGTCGCCGCGTGCCCTCGTCTCGACGCCGAGCAGGGCGACGGTGACGCGCGCCTCGGCGTCGTTCCGCTCGGCCAGCAGGTAGACCGTGCTGTCCCAGGTGGTCGGCAGGCCGATGCCGGCGCGCCCCGCGTCCCAGAAGGTCGGGATGGCGCCGCCGGGCGAGCAGTCGGCCTTGCCCCGGCAGAACAGGCGGGTCGCAAAGCCCTTCGCCTCCAGCTCGCTCTGGTGGTTGCGCAGGATCTCCAGCATCGAGCGCCCGCCCGGCCCCTCGTAGCGCAGCGAGGTGATCCGGCCCGAGAATTCCGCCTGCCAGGCATCCGGCGCGTCCTTGCCGCCGCGCTCCAGCGGGGCGACCGGCAGCCGGATCTCGTCATAGGCGCGGCTCTCGTGGGCGGTGATGACGGCGCCCTCGTAGCGCCCGACCAGCGGATGGTCGGACGCCCCGGCAAGGTCGGCGGGCTGGCCGCTCGCCGGCAGCGGCAGGCCGAGCATCAGCGCCAACGCCAGCGTGGGTGTGGCGCGGCGAGGAAGCCGGCCGAGAAGGACGCGGGGGAGGAAGCTCGCCAGGAATCGGGACGGCATGCGGTGTCTCCAGCATTGCTGCCTTGTGGACCCCGGACGCCCCGCCGGTTTCCGCAAGGCGTCTTGCGCGCCTGCGACCTCAGGCTGCATCGCCTAGCGGAAGAATGCGGCCCGAATTTGGCCCGTCCCCGAAGCGCCCGTCCCCGAAGCGCCGCGCCGGGCGGCGATCCGGGGCGGGACGCGGCGGCCTCAGGCCTTGCCGAGCTCCTTGGCATGCAACCAGGCGGCGTGCTGCGGCGCGCGCTTGGTCTTCGACCACTCCTCCAGCATCTCCCATTTCACCGCGTCGAGCTTCTTCAGCATCTCCTCCTCGGCCGGATCCGGGCAGGCCAGTTCGATGCGGTGGCCGTTCGGATCGAAGAAATAGATCGAATGGAAGATCGAGTGATCGGTGACGCCGAGCACTTCGATGCCGTTCTTTTCCAGCCGCTCCTTGTAGGCAAGCAGCGTGTCGCGGTCCTTCACCTTGAAGGCGATGTGCTGCACCCACACGGGCGTGTTCGGGTCGCGGCCCATCTCCGGCTTGGTCGGAAGCTCGAAAAAGGCGAGCACGTTGCCCGCCCCCGCGTCGAGGAAGACATGCATGTAGGGGTCCGGCTCATGCGTCGAGGGCACCTTGTCCTCGGCGATCGCCAGCACGAAGCCCATGTTCAGGTTGTCGACATACCAGTTCACGGTCTCCTTCGCGTCCTTGCAGCGATAGGCGACGTGGTGGATCTGCTCGATCTTCAGGTCAGCTTGGACAGTCATTGCGGGCTCTCCCGGTTTCATCGTGGAAACGGAACGCCCCGTCCGCGTTCGGCAGGCTCGCAGCAGCCACGGGCCCCTCAGCCGCAGGCTGCCGCGGAAAGGCTCAGGTCGTTGGCGGGCCTTGCAGTCTGGCGGCGGCGAAGGCTGCGCGCAGCACCTCGCGGTCGCCGACATGGTTGGCCAGTACCAGCACCAGCCGGGCGTTCAGCGCCTCGCTGTCCTCGCGCGGCAGCCCCTCGTGCAGCGCGATCAGCTCGGCATAGAAGCCGTCCGGATCGGCGATGTTGGGCGCCAGCCGCAGGCCCGTTTCCTTGGTGGTTTCGCTCATTTCGGGTTTCCTTGCGTTCCGGCCGGTTCGGGCCGTTATCCCCGCCCGCGGGTCTTGCCTCGGGCGGTGGCGATCCGCAGCGCCTTCGTCACCTCGCCGGCATCGAACGCCTCCCAACGGGCGGCGACATGCTGGTCGGGTCGCATCAGGTAGACGGCGCTTTTCGCCTCGCCGAGATAGCGCGCGGCGAGCGCGCCGCTCGGATCGTCGCCGGCCGACAGCGCCACCCGTTCGACGGCAATGCCGTCGATGACAAGGGTTTCCGGCGCCTCGACGTCGATGGTGAGAAGCTGGAAGCGGTTGCCCAGCCGGTCGATCAGCCAGCCGCCGGCAACCGGCGCGTCGCTCGCCGGGGCGCCCGGCCGGCTGCGGGCCGGCATCGCCGCGCAGTCCGGGCCGTTGAGCGGCGAGCCGTCATAGGTCGCCGGCAGCGACAGGCGGCCGGAATTTACCAAGGGCCGGGCAAAGGCGTGATGCTCGGCCAGCTCCAGCACCGCGTCGCGGAACACCCGGCTGGCCTGGCTCTTCGGCGTGATGAAGTCGGTCGAGCGCGACGAGTTGAGGATGTTCTCGTCGGCGGCGAAGACGCGCTCGGCATCGTAGCTGTCGAGCAGCGCCTCGGGCGCCGTGCCGTCGAGCACCAGCTTCAGCTTCCAGGCGAGGTTGTCCGTGTCCTGCAGGCCGGAATTGGCGCCCCGCGCGCCGAAGGGCGAGACCTGGTGGGCGCTGTCGCCGGCAAAGATCACCCGGCCGTGGCGGAACTTCTCCATCCGCCGGCACTGGAACGTGTAGATCGACACCCATTCCAGCTCGTAGTCGACATCCTCGCCGAGCATCGCCTTCAGCTTCGGCGCGATGCGCGCCGGGTCCTTCTCCGCCTCCCGGTCGATATCCCAGCCGAGCTGCAGGTCGATGCGCCAGACGTCGTCCGGCTGGCGGTGCAGCAGCGCCGACTGGCCGCGGTTGAACGGCGGGTCGAACCAGAACCAGCGCTCGGTCGGGAAGTCCGCCTTCATGACGACGTCGGCGATCAGGAAATTGTCTTCGAACACCCGGCCGAGGAAGTCGAGCCCGAGCATGGCGCGGGTCGGCGAGCCGGCACCGTCGCAGGCGACCAGCCAGTCGGTCTCGATTCGATAGGGCCCCTCCGGCGTCTCCACGGTCAGCTCGACGCCGTCGCCATGCGGCGTCACTGCGCTCACCTTGTTGCCGCCGCGCAGCTCCAGCAGCCCGGTGTCGCGGCCGATCTCCAGCGCCCGCTCGACCAGATACTGTTCCAGGTAATACTGCTGCAGGTTGATGAAAGCCGGCCGCTTGTGCCCGCCCTCGGGCAGCAGGTTGAACTCGTAGACCTTGCGTTCGTCGAAGAAGACCTTGCCGAGATTCCACACGACGCCCTTATCGGTTATCCTCTGGCCGCAGCCCAGACGGTCGAGGATCTCCAGCGGCCGCTTGGCGAAGCAGATCGCCCGCGAGCCCCAGCTCACCTTGTCGTTTTCGTCGAGCACGGTGACGGCGACGCCCTGCTGCGCCAGGTCGATGGCGAGCGCCAGGCCGATCGGCCCGGCGCCGATCACGACCACCTTGTGGCGGGCCGGCGCTGCGGCGTCCTGATCGGCGCAGCGCGTGTACGGATAGAGCGGCGTTTCGAAGATCTTCGTCATCAGCGGCCCTCCCTGGCCGGTCTTCTGCGGGCTGAAACCGTCGTGGCCGGAGCGTCCTCGCGCACCGGCCGGCGACGGCAGGTCTCGTCAGCCCTGCAGGGCCTGCCACATCTCCTTGTCGCGCTGGGCCGTCCAGATGCGCGGCGTATCGATGCCGAGCGCCTCGTCATAGGCGCGCGCCACGTTGAACGGCAGGCAGTGCTCATAGATCGCGTAGGACGCGAACTTCGGATCGCAGGCGGCGCGGGCCGCGTCCCAGGCTTCCTTCAGCGAGCCGCCGCGCGTTGCCACCTGCGCCACCGGACGGAAGGTCGAGGTGACGAAGTCTGCCGTCGCGTCGAGCGCCGCGTTGACCATCTCCTTGCCGACCAGCGCATCGCCCCGGCCCGGCGCGATGGCATCGACGTCGAAGGCGCGGATGCGCTCGAGCGTGCCCGGCCAGTCGCGGAAATGCCCGTCGCCGCAATAGCAGGCGGAGTGGTACTCGACGATGTCGCCGGTAAACATGACGTTCTGGTCCGGCACGTGGATGACGATATCTCCGGCCGTATGGGCGCGGCCGAGGAAGCTGAGGTCGACGCGGCGCTTGCCGAGGAAGACGCTCATCCTGTCGGTGAAGGTGGTCGTCGGCCAGGTCAGCGGCGGAATGTCGGCGACATTGTCATAGCCCTGGAACAGGCGCGGGAAGCGCATGAACTCGGACTCCCGGTCCTCGGCGCCGCGTTCGGCGACCATCGAACGGGCCTTGTCGCTCATGATGATCGTCGGCGCCTGATAGGCGGCAGCGCCCAGCACGCGGACGGCATGGTAATGGGTCAGCACCAGATGGCTGATCGGCTTGTCGGTGACCTCGCGCACCTTCTCGATCACCTTGCCGGCAAGGCGCGGGGTGGCCTGCGCCTCGACGATCATGACGCTGTCGTCGCCGATGATGACGCCGGTGTTCGGGTCGCCCTCGGCGGTGAAGGCCCAAAGCCCGTCGCCGATTTCGGTGAAGGAGATCTTCTTCTCGGTCATGTCGCCCTGGGAGGCGAATTGCTTGCTCACGGGAGATAGTCCTCTCAGATTTCGATGGGCCGCATCGCGGCCCCGTTGGGCGCGGTTACTGTGCGTCCGAGGCGATGATGTCGAGCTGGGCCTTCAGCGACTGCGTCTCGCCGTCCATCGGCGTGACGATGTCGTCGATGACCGGCCGGCCGCCTTCCTCGATGACGAGGAAATGCGCCTCCTGGAAGCCCTGGTACTCGGCGTCCGGGCCGAAGCAGGTCAGGCCGCGGAAACGGGCGACGACGCGGGTCGCCCCGCGCTCCTGCCCGGCCGCCGCGATGCTGATCTCCTTCAAGGGGCAGCCGTCCTGGCCGTTGACGACGACGTCCCAGTCGAGCGGCGTGCCGATTTCCTTGGCGAAGGGCGTATCCGCCGCCTTGCGGTAGCGGGCGGCGAGGTCGGCGCTGTAGAGGCTGGCCAGGCGCTCCTCGGAAAAATAATCCTGATACTCCTGCGGCGTTTCGGCCCAGTTGGCCTCCGCCGCCGTCATCAGCGCCCGCACCGGCGCGGTCACATCGGCGGCCCGCACCGGCGTGATCGCTGCCGTGCCGAGGGCAAGAGCGGCAAACGCCGCCAGCATCCGCACAGTCTTCATCGCGAAGTCCCTCCTTCGATCAGCGCCGCACGGCGCCTCAAGCCTTCTCGTATTTCTCGACCGTCTGCTCGATGGCGCCGAAGACCGAGTGGCCGTCCGCGTCCAGCATCTCGATGCGCACCGTGTCGCCGAAGCGCATGAACGGCGTCGTGGCGGCGCCGCTCTCGATCGTCTCGATCATGCGGATCTCGGCGATGCAGGAATAGCCCACCCCGCCCTCGGCGACCGGCTTGCCGGGGCCCCCGTCCATCTTGTTGGACACCGTGCCGGAGCCGATGATGGCGCCGGCCGACAGCGGCCGGGTCTTGGCCGCATGGGCGATCAGGGTCGGGAAGTCGAAGGTCATGTCGATGCCGGCATTGGCCCGGCCGAAGGGCTGGCCGTTGAGGTCGACGCGCAGCGGCAGGTGAACCTTGCCCCCGTCCCAGGCCTCGCCCAGCTCGTCCGGTGTCACCGCCACCGGCGAGAAGGCGGACGATGGCTTGGACTGGAAAAAGCCGAAGCCCTTGCCGAGTTCGGCCGGGATCAGGCCGCGCAGCGACACGTCGTTGACCAGCATGACGAGGCGGATGGCCGCGCGCGCCTCGTCCGGCGTGGCGCCCATCGGCACGTCGCCGGTGATCACGGCGACTTCGCCCTCCATGTCGATGCCGAAGGCCTCGTCGGCCATGCGGATCGGCTCGCGCGGAGCGAGAAAGGCGTCCGAGCCGCCCTGATACATCAGCGGATCGGTCCAGAAGCTCGCCGGCATCTCGGCATTGCGCGCCTTGCGGACCAGCTCCACGTGATTGACATAGGCCGAGCCGTCCGCCCACTGATAGGCGCGCGGCAGCGGCGACAGCGCATCATGCTCGTGGAAGCGCAGGCTCGGCACCGCATCGTGCTCGAGGCTCTCGGCGAGGATCGCCAGCTTCGGCGCGACCTCGTCCCAGGTGTCGAGGGCGGCCTGCAGCGTCGGGGCGAGGTGGGTGGCCTCGGTGCAGCGGGTCAGCGCCTTGTTGACGACGACGAGCCTGCCGTCGCGGCTGCCATCGCGAAGTGTTGCGAGTTTCATGGCTCAGTCCCAGTTGCCCTCAGGCGTGCCGTCGAAGCGCTTCTTCAGCTCCGACCAGCAGTCGAGGTAGTTGTCCTGCAGGGTGTCGAGTTCCGCCGCGAAGCGCGTGAGGTGCTGCGGGAAGCGGGTCTCGAACATGAATGCCATGGTGCCTGTCAGCTTCTGCGGCTTCAACTCGGCGCGGCTCGCCTTCTCGAAGCCGCTGGCATCGGGCCCGTGCGGCAGCATCATGTTGTGAAGGCTCATGCCGCCGGGCACGAACCCTTCCTCCTTGGCGTCGTAGCGACCGTAGATCAGCCCCATGAACTCCGACATGATGTTGCGATGATACCATGGCGGGCGGAAGGAATGCTCCGCGACCATCCACCGCTCCGGGAAGATGACGAAGTCGATATTCGCCGTGCCTTCCTCGCCGGACGGGGCGGTCAGCACCGTGAAGATCGACGGATCGGGATGGTCGAACAGGATCGCGCCGACAGGCGAATAGGTGGTCAGGTCGTATTTGTAGGGCGCGTAGTTGCCGTGCCAGGCGACCACGTCGAGCGGCGAGGCCTCCAGCTTCGTCTCGTGGAAGCGGCCGCACCACTTCACCACCAGCCGGCAGGGACCTTCCTTGTCCTCGAACCAGGCCACCGGCGTCTTGAAGTCGCGCGGGTTGGCAAGGCAGTTGGCGCCGATCGGGCCGCGGTCGGGCAGGGTGAACTTGGCGCCGTAATTCTCGCAGGCATAGCCGCGCGCCTTGCCGTCCAGCAATTCGACGCGGAACACCATGCCGCGCGGGATCACGCAGATCTCCTTGGGCACCACCTCGATCACGCCGAGTTCGGTGGCGATGCGCAACCCGCCTTCCTGCGGCACGATCAGCAGTTCCCCGTCGGCATTGAAGAAATACTCGTCGACCATGTCGGTATTGGCGACAAAGACATGGCTCGCCATGCCGGCCTGGCCGTTGACGTCGCCGGCCGTGGTGATGGTGCGCATGCCGGTCAGGAAGGTCACCGGCGTCTGCGGGATCGGCACCGGGTTCCAGCGAAGCTGGCCGAGCGCCAGCGAATGGTCGTCGACCGTCGGCGCGCTCTTCCACTCGGGCAGGGAGACGGGCGAGAAGCGGCCCGAATGCTTCACCGACGGTCGGATGCGGTAGAGCCAGGACCGTTCGTTGGTGCCGCGCGGCGCGGTGAAGGGCGAGCCGGAAAGCTGCTCGGCATAAAGGCCATAAGGCGCGCGCTGCGGCGAGTTCTGTCCCTGCGGCAGGGCGCCGGGAAGCGCCTCGGTCTCGAAATCGTTGCCGAAGCCCGGCATATAGGCCGGGCTGTTCGAAAGTGCCATGTCCGATCCCTCCTGATCCAGACAGTTGATGGTTGCATGTGTAACTGTTTTATCTGAAACTATCAACGTGCGAGACGCCGCTCGGCGGATTTTATCGGCATGGGGGCCGCAAATGACCGGACGCCTGCTGCTTGACGAGTTTCTGCCCTACCGGCTGGTCAGGGCGTCGGAGCTGGTCAGCCGCCGCTTCGCCGCCCGCTACCGCGCGGCCTATGGCATTAGCCGCCCGGAATGGCGCACCTTCGCGATTCTCGGCCAGCTCGGCCACACCACCGCGACCGAGATCGGCCGCCGCTCCGCCATGCACAAGACCAAGGTCAGCCGGGCGGTGGCGACGCTGGAAAAGCGCGGCTGGCTGTCGCGCGCGACCGATATGGCCGACCGCCGGGCCGAACAGCTCGAACTGACGCCGGAAGGCGCCAGGGTCTATGGCGAACTGGTGGACCTTGCCCGCGCCTTCCAGGCCGAACTGCTGCGCGATCTCGGCTTCGAGGCCGCCGACCGGCTCGATGCCGGCCTTGCGGCGGTGGAGAAGCGCTTCATCCGCGAGGGGTAAGCCGCGCCCGCCGGGCGGGCGCGGGCGCGCGCGTCAGTGCGCCTCGTCCCAGTTGTCGGCGGCGCGCGCGTCCACATGCAGTGGCACGGAGAGCGTCACGGCCGGCTCGGCCGCCGTTTCCATCACCTGGCGCACCAGGGCGATGGTCGCGTCCACCTCCGCTTCCGGCACCTCGAAGATCAGTTCGTCATGCACCTGCAGCAGCATGCGGGCGGCGAGTTTCGAGGCCGACAGTCGGTCGTCCATCCGCACCATCGCCCGGCGCAGGATGTCGGCTGCCGAGCCCTGGATCGGCGCGTTGATCGCCGCGCGCTCGTAAAAGGCGCGCATGTTCGGGTTGGAGGTGTTCACCTCCGGATAATGCGCCCGGCGGCCGAAGATCGTCGTCACGTAGCCATTGGCATGAACGAACTTCTTCGTCTCCTCCATGTAGTCGCGAATGCCGGGGAAGCGCTTGAAATAGGTGGAGATATACTCCGCCGCCTCGCCGCGCGGGATGCCGAGCTGAGCAGCGAGGCCGAAGGCCGAGATGCCGTAGATGATGCCGAAATTGATCGCCTTGGCCCGGCGGCGGACCATCGGGTCCATGCCCTCGATCGGGACACCGAACATTTCCGAGGCGGTCATCGCGTGGATGTCCAGCCCGTCGGCGAAGGCCTGCTTGAGCTGGCCGATGTCGGCCATATGGGCGAGCACGCGCAGCTCGATCTGGCTGTAGTCGGCCGAGACCAGCTTCATGCCCTTGCCGGCGACGAAGGCCTTGCGGATCTTGCGGCCGGACTCGGTCCGCACCGGAATGTTCTGCAGGTTCGGCTCGGATGAGGACAGGCGGCCGGTGGTCGTCGCCGCCAGCGCGTAGGACGTGTGCACGCGCCCGGTCTGCGGATTGACGAACCCCGGCAGCGCGTCCGTATAGGTGGACTTGAGCTTGGAGAGCTGCCGCCAGTCGACGATGCGCGCGGGCAGTTCGTGCCCTTCCGCGGCAAGATCCTCCAGCACCGAGGCCGAGGTCGACCAGGCGCCGGTCTTGGTCTTCTTGCCGCCCGGCAGGCCCATCTTGCCGAACAGGATGTCCCCGAGCTGCTTCGGGCTGCCGATGTTGAAACTCTCGCCGGCAAGCTGGCGGATCTCGTCCTCCAGCGCCGCCATGCCTTGCGCGAACTCGCCCGACAGGCGCGACAGCATCTGCCGGTCGATGGAGATGCCGCGCTCTTCCATGCGGGCGAGCACCGGCACCATCGGCCGCTCCAGCCGCTCATAGACGCCGGCCATGTGCTCCGCCGCAAGCCGCGGTTTGAGCACCTGCCACAGGCGCAGGGTGACGTCGGCATCCTCCGCCGCATAGGCGGAGGCCTTGTCGAGCGGCACCTTGTCGAAGGTGATCATCGCCTTGCCGGAGCCGGCGACTTCCTTGAACGGGATTGGCGTGTGGCCGAGCCAGCGCTCGGACAGCGCGTCCATGCCGTTGCCGCCCTTGCCGGCATCCAGCGCATAGGACAGCAGCATCGTGTCGTCGAACGGGGCGACCTCGATGCCGTAGCGTTTCAGCACCAGCCAGTCATATTTGAGGTTCTGCGCGATCTTGAGGACGCTGGGGTCCTCCAGCAGCGGCTTGAGCACGGCGAGCGCCTCGCCCAGGGCGATCTGTCCGGGGATCAGGCCGCCGCCGCCGAGCAGGTCGCCCTCGCCGTCGACATGGCCGAGCGGGATGTAGCAGGCCCGCCCCGGCTCCGTCGCCAGCGACACGCCGACGAGATCGGCCTGCATGGCATCGAGCGAGGTCGTCTCCGTATCGACCGCCACATGGCCGCGTTCGCTCGCCTCCGCCACCCAGGCCCTCAGCCGGTCGAGATCCATCACCGTCTCGTAGCCGGACGGGTCGATGGTCTGCGCCAGCGCTTGCGCGGCCGCCGCGTCGGCGACCGCCTGGGGCGTCCACGCCCCGTCCCGTCCGGCGACGGCCGCGGCCGCTGCGACGGCATCGCCGCCCGACCCGCCGCTGGCGGCCTCGGCACTGGTCTCGCCGCCGTCCGGCTGGGCACCGGGGCCGCCCTCCATCATCCGGCCCTTGCCGTCCGGCTCGTGCCAGCCGCGCACGACGAGTCGCGCCGGCTCGACGCCGGCAATGTCGAGGCCGGTGACCTCGGCGACCCGTCGGGTCAGGGTGGTGAACTCCATCGCCTTGAGGAAGGCGATGGCGCGGGTGCCGTCGAGCCCGTTGACGGTGAGCGTTTCCACCGGCTGCTCGACGGGCACGTCGTCCTTCAGCGTCACGAGCTGCTTGGAGATGCGCGCCTGGTCGGCAAAGGCGATGAGGTTCTCGCGGCGCTTGGCCTGCTTGATCGTGTCGGCGCTGGCAAGCAGCGTCTCCAGGTCGCCGAACTCGCTGACCAGCAGCGCCGCCGTCTTCAGGCCGATGCCCGGCACGCCGGGAACATTGTCGACGCTGTCGCCGGCCAGCGCCTGCACCTCGATCACCTTGTCCGGGCCGACGCCGAATTTCTCGAAGACCTCGGCCTCGCCGAAGATCTTGTTCTTCATCGTGTCGATCATGCCGATGCGTGGGCCGATGAGCTGCATCAGGTCCTTGTCGCCGGAGGCGATGGTGACGCGTGCGCCCGCCGCCGCCGCGGCGCGGGCATAGGTGGCGATCAGGTCGTCGGCCTCGAACCCCTCCTGCTCGATGCAATGGACCGAAAAGGCGCGGGTCGCCTCGCGGATCAGGCCGAACTGGGGGATCAGGTCCTCCGGCGGCTCCGGACGCTGGGCCTTGTAGGCGGAGTAGATCTCGTTGCGGAACGTCTTCGCCGAATGGTCGAAGATCACCGCCATATGGGTCGGCTCGTCGCCTTCCTCCGGTGTCAGCCCTTCCTGCAAGAGCTTCCACAGCATGTTGCAGAAGCCGGACACCGCGCCGACCGGCAGGCCGTCGGACTTGCGCGTCAAGGGCGGCAGCGCGTGATAGGCGCGGAAGATGAAGGTGGAGCCGTCGACCAGGATCAGGTGGTCGTCGGCGGTGAGGGCGGAGGTGGCTTCGTTCGACATGGCGCGGATCATGCCCGCGTTGGCGGCGCGAGAAAAGCCTGCTTCTCGCGCCTGCCCCGCTTATTTCACCCCGCCTGTTCCGCCC
This sequence comes from Stappia sp. TSB10P1A, assembly GCF_900185725.1. Taxonomy (GTDB): domain Bacteria; phylum Pseudomonadota; class Alphaproteobacteria; order Rhizobiales; family Stappiaceae; genus Stappia. The sequence goes on from NZ_FYAU01000024.1 coordinate 391,934, forward strand.
CGCTCACTCGGCCGCCTGCGCGACCGGACGGCGCGGTGGGTCGCGCTCCAGCCGTGCCCAGGCCGGACGGTGGAACAGGAACCGGCCATAGCCGGTGCGCTCGATCAGCCACGCCAGCACCAGGGGCGCGATGACGCCGGCGGCGGTGACGATCGACGACACCGTGCCGACATCCGGGATCAGGCCGGTCTTCAGCAGCACGATCCGGGTCACGGCCATCGGGAAGAAGAAGGCGAGATAGATGACGATCGACTGGCGGCCGCAATGGGCGAACGGCGCAGCGATGCCGGCCTGGGTCAGCAGCGCCGAGGTGACGATCACCGCCAGCGCGCCGGCCGTGCCGAGCGCCAGGCCGACCAGCGGCAGGTCGGCGAGACCGTTGAACACCAGAACGCCGTTGACGATGCCCCAGGCGATGAGGCCGGCGACGCCGAGGGCCAGATGCTGCCGGGCCCAGTCGGCGAGCGCGAAGGCCCGGGTGGCGAAGATGTAGCCGGCGTAGAAATAGACGTAGCGCGAGCTGAACTCGTCGATTAGCACCGATCCGGTCGAGATCGGGGCGATCTGCAGCACGGCGGCAACGGCGAGCACCAGTTGCCACGGTACGCCGCGGTCGTGCAGCACCTTGGTGATCACGAACATCACCGGCAGCATGTAGATGAACCACAGGGTGCCGAAGGGCTGCACATAGGCGAGAAGATAGTCGCTGACGACGCTGCCCCATCCGGTCTCCGCGGCCATGGACGGCGCCTTGACGGCGAACTGGATCGTCAGCCAGAGCACGTAGAAATAGGCGAAATGCACGACCTTGCGGTCGAGATAGCGGCGCCATGGCCGATCGATGACCAGCGCCAGGAACAGGCCCGAGATCATGAAGAAGTCCGGCATGCGGAACGGCCGGGCGAACTCGACCACCAGTCCGAGCCAGCCCTCGCGGCCGGCGGCATTCTCGACGCCCAGCGTCGAATGCATCATCACCACGAAGATGATGCAAAGCCCCTTGGCCGTATCGACCCAGTCTATGCGTCCCGTGGCGATGCGTCCCGAAGGGCCGGCGATGCCCGTCTCCCGTCCGGTCATGACGTCCTGCTTCCCGGTTGTGTTTGGCGGGGAGTTTGCGCCAGACGGGTGTAGGGGGGGTTAACCCGTTTTCACAATTTGGTGAGGCGGCGGCGCGACGCGACGGTCAGTCGCGCGGATCCGGATCCTTTCCGCCCCGGCCGTCGCCGATCTGTCCCCGCCATGGGGACGAGCCGTCCGGCCCGCGTCCGCCCTTGCCGTCGCCATCGATATCGGCCCAGTCGTCCCGGTCGAGATCGACGACACCCTCGCCGCGGCGGCGGGCGCCGGCCCGCACCACGGTCACCTTCGCGTTGCGCACCATCACCCGCGCGATGGCCGCCCGCAGCGGCGGCACGAACAGCAGCAGGCCGAGCGCGTCGGTGACGAAACCGGGGATCAGCAGCAGCACGCTGGCGACAACGATCAGCGAGCCCTGGAGGATGTCTTCGCCCGGCACCTCGCCGCGCTCCATCTCGGCGCGCACGCGCCGCAGCAGCGACAGGCCCTGCAGCCGCAGCATCAGGCTGCCGGCGACCGCTGTCGCGATGGTCAGAAGCACGGTCGGCACCGCGCCGATTTCCGAACCGACCTCGACGAAGACGAGGATCTCGATCAGCGGCAGGCCGATTACGACAAGAAGGAGGATCAGTCCGATGGGCATGGCGTTGGCGACACGGTCTCGTGATGTGCGATTAGCGGCGATTCCGGCCGGCACAGGCGGCGCCGGGCCGGAATCGTCGCCCCTCAGGTAAGGACCAAGTGACGCAAATGCGAGCTTTATGTGGTTTCGGACCACGAAAACTGCGACGGACACTTGTGTTGAAGGCTGGATGTTGGTTCAAGGGAGCTTACATAAGCTACGATGGGGTCAAAGCTGTGGCCTGCCGCGCGGGGCGTCGGTGACGGTCCGCTGCAGGGCCGCACCCGAACCCGGCAGCGGGCCCGGAAACGAACCCGACTGGCGGAATGCCGTGACGGCGTCTGCGACGCAACCGGCCGGATGTGAAACGGATCATATGTTCAACGACATCACCACTATCATCTTCCTGATCCTGGCGGTCGTGATCTTCTTCAGGCTGCGCAGCGTCCTCGGGCGGCGCACTGGCAACGAGCGCCCGCCCTTCGATCCCTATTCCGCCCCCGAGCGGGACAATGGCGCCGGCGGTCCGGTCCAGGACGACAACGTCATCCCGCTGCCCGGTCAGACCGCGCCGCAGGGCGGGCCGTCGCCGGCTCCCGCCTCGGCGACGCTCGACAAGGTGGCTCCGGAAGGCAGCGCGCTCAACCAGGCGCTCCGGCAGATCCTCTCCGCCGACCGCTCGTTCGAACCCCAGGGCTTCCTGCAGGGCGCCCGCGCGGCCTACGAGATGATTGTCACCGCCTTCGCCAATGGCGACCGCAAGACCTTGAAGAACCTGCTGTCCAGGGATGTCTACGAGGGCTTCGTCGCCGCCATCTCCGACCGGGAATCGCGTGGCGAGACCATCGAGTCCACCTTTGTCGGCATCGACAAGGCCGATATCGTCGAGGCGGCGCTGAAGGGCTCCATCGCCCAGGTCACCGTCAAGTTCCGCTCCGAACTGATCTCCGCTACCCGCGACCGCAACGGCGCCATCGTCGATGGCGACCCGAACGCGGTCAGCGACGTCACCGACATCTGGACCTTCGCCCGCGACACCAATTCGCGCGATCCCAACTGGCGTCTGGTGGCGACCGAATCGGTCGAGTGATGTGCGTGCCGCCGGCCGGACGGCCCTTGCTGCCGGCCTGGCGGCGGCACTGCTTGCCGGTATCGCTGTGGCGGGTCCGGCTCTGGCGCGCGGAAAACCCCTCATGCTGTCTGCGCCCCTGACCTTCGCGGACCTGTCCGGCTGGGCCGGCGACGACCACCGAGCCGCCCTTTCCGCCTTCCTGCGCCATTGCCGCGAGCGGCTGCCGGTCCTGCCGGGCGATCTGGCGCGGCTCTGCGCGCCGGCACGAGCCGCCGCCGAAAGCAACGAGCCGCTGGCCGCCCGCGCCTTCCTGGAGCGCCATTTCGAACCGCGACGGATTGTCGCCGACGGGTTTGTCACCGGCTATTTCGAGCCCGAATATGACGGTGCGCGACAGCCGGGCGGCGGCTACGACACGCCGCTGCTTGCCCGCCCGCCGGAGCTCGTCGCCCTGGCCGGGCGACCCGTGCCGGAGGGCCTGCCGGCCGACGCGCCCTTCGCCTTTGCCGACAGCGCGGGCCGCCTGGTTGCGCCGCCCGACCGGGGGGCGATCATGGACGGGGCGCTGGACGGACGGGGCCTCGAACTCGTCTGGCTCGCCGATCCGGTCGATGCCTTCTATGTCCATGTCCAGGGCTCTGCCCGCATCCGCCTGCGCGAGGGCGGCAGCCTGCGCGTCGGCTATGCCGGCAAGACCGGTCACCCCTACAGCGCCATCGGCCGGGTGATGATCGAGCGCGGCCTTGCCGAGCCCGGTACCGTCACCATGCAGGTACTGCGCAAGTGGCTGGCGGAAAACCCGACCGAGATCGACGCCGTCCTGCGCCGCAACCGCTCCTATATCTTCTTCCGCGAGGTGAGCGAGGCGGCGGAGCACGAGGGGCCGGTGGGGGCGGCCGGGCTGCCGCTGCTGCCCGGGCGCAGCCTCGCCGTCGATGCGGCGCATCACGCCTATGGGGCGCTCGTCTTCGTTTCCGCCGATCTTCCCTCGGGCCCGAATGGCGCGCAGGAGCAGTTTCGCCGCCTGATGATCGCCGAGGACACCGGTTCGGCCATCATCGGCCCGGCACGCGGCGACATCTTCTTCGGCTCGGGCGAGGCGGCCGGCGAGCGGGCCGGGCGCATCCAGCACCGGGCGGACATGGTGCTGCTGGTGCCGCGCGGACGCGAGGGCGCGCCGTGAGCCGTCGCCGGGGTCGCCAGCCCTCGCCCGAGGAACGCCGCCTGTGGGAGCAGGTGACGGCGGACGTCGATCCGCTGGCGCCGCGCGGCCGCGCAAGGGCAGAGGCGCGACAAGCGGAAGCCGAGGAGGCACCCGCCCCCGTGCCGGCGGCCGCCTTGCCGGCGAAGCCTGCGGCGACGGGCGCCTCTGCGCTGCGTCCGCCCGCTCCGCCGGCGCCGCCACCCCTGTCGCCGCTCGAGCCGCGCCAGCGGCGCCGGATCGTCCGCGGCAGCCGCGCCATCGACATGCGCATCGACCTGCATGGCCTGACCCAGGCGGAGGCGCATGTGCGCCTGCGCGGGTTTCTCGCCCATGCCCAGGCGAGCGGTGCCGGCCTCGTGCTGGTGATCACCGGCAAGGGCGCCCCCGGCGGCAGCCCGATCGCGGGAGAGCGCGGCATCCTGCGCCGCGTCGTGCCGCAATGGCTGGCCTTTCCCGAGTTTCGTCCGCTGGTGGTCGGGTTCGAGGAGGCGCATGCCGCCCATGGCGGCGGCGGCGCGCTCTATGTCAGGATCCGCAAGGGCGGAGAGCGGAGGGGACGATGACGCCGTTCGGTGCGAAGCTGCGGGAGTTGCGCAAGAAACGCGGCATCACCCTGTCCGACATGGCGGCGGCGCTGGGCGTGTCGGCGGCCTATCTTTCGGCGCTGGAGCATGGCCGGCGCGGCCGCCCGACCTGGTATATGGTCCAGCGGATCATCGCCTTCTTCAACGTGATCTGGGATGAGGCGGAGGAGTTGCAGCGGCTCGCCGAGATCTCCGACCCGAAGGTCTCCATCGACACGGCCGGCCTGCAGCCGGAGGCGACCGAGCTCGCCAACCTGCTGGCGGCGAAGATTTCCGGCCTGTCGCGCGACAGTCTTGCCCATCTGCTGCATCAAGTGCGGGTGGCGGCGGCGCGGGACAGGATCTAGTTGCCCGAATCTGAAGGTCGTCAAACGACCTCCGGTTCTTTTCCGGCGCCCCTTGAGCGGGGCGGGCGGCGGGCGTAGGGTCCGCAGTCGCCGCCGGCAGGGCCGCGCGGGCCTCTCGCCCCAAGCCATGCGGCGACGAGAACGACTGCGCCGCAAGAAGGACCGCGCTGCAAGTGACGACGCCGAAGACCTCCGCCCGCGCCGCCGACCCCTTTGCCGGGCTGATCGACGCCGATGACCTGCGCCACCGGCTGACGGCGCTGACTGCCGCGAAAGACGGGGACGGGTCCGACCTTGCCGTTCGCGGGCAGGTTCTCGCCGAACTGAAGGCGGCGATGCGCGACGCGCGCGTCCGGGTCGAGGAACTGCTCTTCGCCGATGGCGGCGGCACGCTCTGCGCCAAGCGGCTCAGCCATGTGCAGGACGAGATCCTGCGGGTGATCTTCGATTTCGCCATCCATCACGTCTACCGGGTCAAGAACCCTTCCGCGGCCGAACGCATGTCGATCGTCGCCGTCGGCGGCTATGGCCGCGGTACCCTGGCGCCGGGCTCGGATGTCGACCTGCTGTTCCTGCTGCCCTACAAGCAGACGCCCTGGGGCGAGCAGATCGTCGAATACATCCTCTACATGTTGTGGGATCTCGGCCTGAAAGTGGGCCACGCGACCCGCAACATCGACGAGTGCCTCCGCCTTGCCCGCAGCGACATGACGATCCGCACCGCACTGCTCGAGGCGCGCCATGTCTGGGGCGAGGAGCCGCTCACCGACGAACTGATCGCCCGTTTCGACAAGAGCGTGGTCGCCGGCACCGGCCCGGAATTCATCGCCGCCAAGCTTGCCGAGCGCGATGCCCGCCACACCCGCCAGGGCACCTCGCGCTACCTGGTCGAGCCCAACGTCAAGGAAGGCAAGGGCGGCCTGCGCGACCTCAACACCCTGTTCTGGATCTCCAAATACTTCTACCGCGTGCGCTCCGGCTCGGGCCTCGTCAAGGCCGGCGTCTTCACCCGCTCCGACTTCCAGCGCTTCAAGAAGGGCGAGGATTTCCTCTGGGCGGTGCGCTGCCACCTGCATTTTCTCACCGGCCGGGCCGAGGAGCGCCTGTCCTTCGACGTCCAGCGCGAGATCGCCGTGCGGCTCGGCTATACCCAGCATCCGGGCATGAAGGACGTCGAGCGCTTCATGAAGCACTATTTCCTGGTGGCCAAGGATGTCGGCGACCTGACCCGGATCTTCTGCGCCGCGCTGGAGGAGCAGCACGCCAAGGCGCCGCAGCCGCTGTCGAAGCTGATCGACCGTATCGCCGCCCGCGCCCGCCGCCGTCAGGTCCAGACCGGCTCGCCCGACTTCGTGATCGACAAGGGGCGGCTCAACGCCGTTGCCGACGATGTGTTCGAGAAGGATCCGGTCAACCTGATCCGTCTCTTCGCGATCGCCGACCGGCACGCGGTGATGCTGCATCCCGAGATGCTGAAGCTGGTTCGCCGGTCGCTGAAACTGATCACCAGCCAGGTGCGCGAGGATCCGGAAGCCAACCGGCTGTTCCTGCAGGTGCTGACCTCGCGCAACGATCCCGAGACCGTGCTGCGCAAGATGAACGAGACCGGCGTGCTCGGCCGCTTCGTGCCCGATTTCGGCAAGGTCGTGGCGATGATGCAGTTCTCCATGTACCACCACTATACGGTCGACGAGCACCTGATCCGTTCGATCGGCGTGCTGGGCGAGATCGAGCGCGGCGAGGCGGGCGAGGACCATCCGCTCTCCACCGACCTGATCAAGACGATCCAGAACCGCAAGGTCCTCTTCGTCGCCATGTTCCTGCACGACATCGCCAAGGGCCGGCCGGAGGACCATTCCATCGCCGGCGCCCGCATCGCCCGCCGCCTGTGTCCGCGTCTCGGCCTAACCCCCTCGGAGACGGAGACCGTCGCCTGGCTGGTCGAGCATCACCTCGACATGAGCACCATCGCCCAGTCCCGCGATCTCGCCGACCGCAAGACGATCGAGGATTTCGCCCGCGAGGTGCAGAGCCTCGAGCGGCTGAAGCTGCTGCTGATCCTGACCGTCGCCGATATCCGCGCCGTCGGCCCCAATGTCTTCAATGGCTGGAAGGGCCAGCTCCTGCGCACGCTCTATTATGAGTGCGAGCCGGTGCTGACCGGCGGTCACAGCCTGTTGCCGCATGGCATGCGGGTTGAGGCGGCGAAGCGCGAGCTCGCGGCAACGCTCGCCTCCTGGGACGAGGAGGAACTGGCCGCCTATCTGGAGCGTCACTATCCGGCCTACTGGCTGCGCGTGCCGCTGGAGCGCAAGATCACCGATGCGCAGATGATCCGCGCCGCCGACCGCGCCGGCACCGGCTTTTCCTCGCGCGTCGTCACCCATGCCTTCGAGGAGGTCACCGAGATCACCGTGCTGGCGGCCGACCATCCGCGGCTGCTGTCGACCATCGCCGGTGCCTGTTTCGTCGCCGGCGCCAATATCGTCGACGCGCAGATCGACACGACGACGGACGGGTTCGCCCTCGACACGATCTACATTTCCCGCGAGCTGCCCGGCGACGACGACGAGATCCGCCGCGGCGAGCGCGTCTGCCGGCTGATCGAGAAGGCGCTGCGCGGCGAGGAGCGTCTGCCCGACAGCGTCGCCCGCAAGGCGGCGTCCCGCTCGCGGATGAAGGCGTTCCGCGTCGAGACCGAGGTTCTGGTCAACAATTCCTGGTCGAACCGCTACACGGTGCTGGAGATTTCCGGCCTCGACCGGCCCGGTCTGCTCTACGATCTGACGCGGGCGATCTCCGGCCTCAATCTCAACATCAATTCCGCTCATATCGCCACGTTCGGCGAGCGGGCGGTCGACGTCTTCTATGTCACCGATCTGACCGGACAGAAGATCGGCAATATCGGCCGGCAGGAGGCGATCCGCGAGCGTCTGCGCGAGGCGGTCGAGGGGGAGGCGACCGAGGAGCCGCCGGCCCGCCGTCGCCCGCGCCGCGCGGGCACCGCCTGATCGCCCTGCCCGGCCGTGGTGTCCAGAACCGTGCTACCTGACCTGTGCCGTCCGATGCGCCTTCCCGTCACTCCTGAACGGACCTTCCGCCCATGGCTGGCTCGATGAGTCTCCTGCGAAACTTCGTTACCGTCGGCGGCGCCACCATGGCGAGCCGCATCCTCGGCTTCGTCCGCGACGTGATGATCGCCGCCTTTGCTGGCGCCGGGCCGGTGGCCGACGCCTTCTTCGTCGCCTTCCGCCTGCCCAACCTGTTCCGCCGCCTGTTCGCGGAAGGCGCGTTCAATTCCGCTTTCGTGCCGCTGTTCGCCCGGGCGCTGGAAGAACAGGGGGACGCGGGCGCGCGCCGCTTCGCCGGTGAGATCATCGCCGCCCTGCTGTGGACGCTGCTGGCGCTGACCGCCGTTGCCCTTCTTGCCATGCAGGGGCTGGTCTTCCTGCTTGCCCCCGGCTTTACCGAGGATCCGGGGAAGTTCGAGCTGGCGGTGCTGCTGTCGCGCATCACCTTTCCCTACCTGCTGTGCATGTCGCTGGTCGCCTGCCTGTCGGGCATCCTCAACACCTATCGCCGCTTCGCCGCCGCCGCCTTCGCGCCGGTGATCCTCAACCTGGTGATGATCGCCGTGCTCACCGGCATCTGGTATGCGGGGCTCGAGCCGGGCACGATGCTCGGGGTGGTGCTCGCCAGCGGTGTTGCGGTCGCCGGTTTCGCGCAACTGGCGCTGCTTGTCGGCGCCGTGCGCCACATGGGTTTTTCCGTCCCGATCCTACGGCCGCGTCTGACCGCCGGCGTTCGCCGTCTCTGCCGGCTCGGCGTGCCGGGGGTGCTGGCCGGCGGCATCACCCAGATCAACATCGTCGTCGGCACGGTGATTGCGTCCACCCAGGCTGGCGCGGTCTCCTATCTCTATTATGCCGATAGGATCTACCAATTGCCGCTCGGTGTCGTCGGCATCGCCATTGGCGTGGTGCTGCTGCCCGACCTGTCGCGCTCGCTGCGTGCCGGCGAGAACGGCCAGGCCAACGGCACGCTCAACCGGGCAATGGAATTCGCCCTCGCCCTGACCCTGCCGGCAACCATTGCGCTGATCGCGGTGCCCGAGCCCATCGTCTCGGTGCTCTATCAGCGCGGCGAGTTCGGGGCCGAGGCAGCCAGCGCCACCACCGCCGCGCTGATCGCCTTTGCGTTCGGCCTGCCGGCCTTCGTGCTCAACAAGGTGTTCTCGCCCGGCTTCTTCGCCCGCGAGGACACCGTGACGCCGATGTGGTTCGCCGGCATCGGCATGGCGGTGAACGTGATCGGCGCGCTGGCGCTCGCTCCGTTCCTCGGCCATGTCGGCATTGCGCTCGCCACCTCGCTCGCCGGCTGGGTCAATGCCGGACTGCTGGGCGCGGCGCTGTGGCGGCGGGGACATTTCCGCGTCGATCGCAGCGCCCGCCGCCGCCTGCCGCTGCTGGCCCTGGCCAGCCTGGCCATGGGCGGCGGCCTGCTGCTCGGCGACTGGCTGCTGGCGCCGTTGATCGGCGCGCCCTCGGTGCTGGTGCGTTTCGCCGCGCTGGGTCTCCTGGTGGCGGCTGGCATGGTGTTGTTCGCGCTGTTCGTGCAACTCACCGGCGCGGTCGATCTCAAGGGTTACCTCGCGCGCGCCCGCGCCGCTCGCGCCCGCCGCCGTGCCGCCCCGCCCCCCGCCTCGGACGATCCGCTCGGATAGGCTGTGAGGTCTTGGCCGAACACGCGGCGCAGGTGGTCGGGTTGCCGTCGCCGCGTGCTTTGTCGGCTTAATTTTTGACCAGACGATCAAACTTTGTCCATCCGTTCAAAAAACAGCCGCGAACAGCCGCTGCCTCCATTGTGAGCGTGCCTGGAATGTGGTCCAATTTCGCTCGCCGGGCGAGTGGCCGCAGCAGGGCTTCCGCAGGGTGATGAAACGGGCGCGCCCTCGTGCAAACCGCGGCGGGGTGCAGAAGTCTGCGAGGGGGAGTCAGATGGCAATCAACGATCATTTCGCCTGGACGCGTCGGGCCGTCCTGGGGCTTGCCGCATCGTTTGCGGTCATGGCAGGCGGCCTGCCGGCGCTGGCCAAGGACAAGCCGCTGAAAGTGGCGGCGATCTATACCGTGCCGGTCGAGCAGCAGTGGGTCGGGCGCATCCACCAGGCGCTGCAGGCGGCGCAGGCGCGCGGCGACGTGACCTACACCTATTCCGAGAATGTCGCCAACACCGACTATGAGCGCGTCATGCGCGAATATGCCGAAGGCGGCATGGACCTGATCGTCGGCGAGGCCTTCGCCGTGGAGCGGGCGGCGCGCAGCGTGGCGGCGGAATATCCCGACACCGCCTTTCTGATGGGCTCGTCCTTCGGTCCGGCGCAGCCGAATTTCGCGGTCTTCGACAACTGGATCCACGAGCCGAGCTACCTGACCGGGATGATCGCCGGCAAGGCGACCAAGTCCAACGTCATCGGCATGGTCGGCGGCTACGCCATCCCCGAGGTCAACCGGTTGATGAACGCCTTCATGGAGGGCGCTCTGTCGGTCAACCCGGATGTCAAGTTCCTGGTGACCTTCATCAATTCCTGGTACGATCCGCCCAAGGCCAAGGAGTCGGCCTTTGCGATGATCGACAAGGGCGCCGACATTCTCTACGCCGAGCGCTTCGGCGTGTCGGATGCCGCCAAGGAGAAGGGCATCCTCGCCATCGGCAATGTCATCGACACCGCCGGCGACTATCCCGGCACCATTCTCGCCAGCGCCCTGTGGCATATGGAGCCGACCATCGACCGGGTGATCGAGGCGGTCACCTCCGACAGCTTCGAGCCTTCGGACTACGGCCAGTATTCCTTCATGTCCTATGGCGGCGGCAGCTTCGTCGTCGACGAGAGCCTTGCCGATGCGGAGGTGGTGAAGGCCGCCCGCGAGACGGAGGCGGACATTCTCGGCGGCCTGTTCCGCGTCAACGTCAACGACGCCGAGCCCAAGTCGACCATGTGATCGCCTGATCGCGGCCCACCCCGGTCTCAGACAGAGACCGGGGGCGGGCTCGCCGTGCTTCCCTTTTGCCCCGGAGTGGAGATGAGCGAGCCGCTGCCCGGCCGGCCGCACGAGCGCAAGATCGTGCTGTCGCTCGCCGGCATCACCAAGCGCTTCGGCGCGATGACCGCCAACGAGGCGGTCGATCTCGACCTGCACGCGGGCGAGATCGTCGCCCTGCTCGGCGAGAACGGCGCCGGCAAGACCACGCTCATGAACATCCTGTTCGGCCACTATGTCGCCGATGAGGGCGAAGTGCGCATCGTTGGTCCTGACGGCGAACTTGTGCCGCTCGAGCCCGGTTCGCCCCATGCGGCGCTCAATGCCGGCATCGGCATGGTGCATCAGCATTTCGCCTTGGCCGAGAACCTCACCGCCTTCGAGAACATCGTGCTGGGCACAAGGCCGCTGCTGGCCCCCTCCACCTCCTCCCGCGCCGACCGGCAGCGGCTGGAGGCTTTGATGCGCGACAGCGGGCTGACCGTCGATCTCGACCTGCGCGTCTCGCGCCTGTCGGTCGGCGAACAGCAGCGGGTGGAAATCCTCAAGGCGCTCTATCGCGATGCGCGCGTCCTTGTGCTGGACGAGCCGACCGCCGTGCTGACGCCGCAGGAGTCCGAAGGGCTGTTCGCCACCTTGCGCCAGCTCGCGGACAGCGGCCTTGCCATCGTCTTCATCTCGCACAAGCTGGCCGAGGTGCTCAGCGCCTCCGACCGTGTGGCGGTGCTGCGCATGGGCCGCAAGGTCGCCGACCTGCCGACCGCCGAGTGCGACCGCCAGAAGCTCGCCGAACTGATGGTCGGCCATTCGCTGTCCCAGAGCCGGCGCGAGCCGCGCGCCCCCGGCGAGGTGCTGCTGGCGCTTGAGGGCGTCTGCGCCGGCAGCGGCCGCGAGGCGGTCAGGGACCTTTCGCTGGCCCTGCGCTCGGGCGAGATCCTCGGCATTGCCGGGGTTTCCGGCAACGGTCAGGCGATGTTCGCCCGCCTCGTCTCCGGTCTGGAGCGCGCCACGTCGGGCCGCATCCTGCTCGCAGGACGCGATGTCACGGCGGGGGATGCCCGGGCGATGATCGCCGCCGGCCTTGCCCGGATCCCGGAGGATCGCCACCGCGACGGCATCGTCGGGGCGATGAGCGTTGCCGAGAACCTGGTGATCGAGGAAATCCGCTCCGCCCGCTACCAGCGCCTCGGTTTCCTCGATTTCGGGGCGATCGCGGCGCGCGCCCGTGAGGCGATCGCCGCCCATGACATCCGCTGCCGGGGCGGCTCCGCGATCTCGCGGCTGCTGTCGGGCGGCAACATCCAGAAGATCGTGCTGGCGCGCACGCTCGACGCCGAGCCGGCGGTGGTGCTCGCCGCGCAGCCCTCGCGCGGGCTCGACATCGGCGCCACCGGCGAGGTGCATCGCCGCCTGCTTGCCGCGCGGGCGCGCGGGGCCGGCGTCATCCTGATTTCCGAGGATCTCGACGAGCTCTTCGCCTTGTCGGATCGCATCGCGGTGATCCATCGCGGCCACCTCACCCCGGCGCGCGATGCCGGCGAGCTCGACCGCGCCACTGTCGGCCTGATGATGGCCGGCCACGCGGAGGAGGCCGCATGATCCGCTTCGAGCCGCGCGAGACCGTCTCGCCTCTCCTGCGCACCGGCGTTCCGGTCGCCGCCGCGCTGGCCGCCCTGGCGCTCGCCGCCCTGCCGATCATGGCGGCGGGTGCGCCGGTGCTGCAGGCCTATGTGCTGATGGCGAGGGGCGCCTTCGGTTCGTTCTTCGCTGTCTCCGAACTGCTGTCGCGGGCGACCCCGCTGATCCTCACCGGCCTTGCCGCCGCCCTCGCTTTTCGGGCGCGGCTGTGGAATATCGGCGGCGAGGGGCAGCTCTATGCAGGCGCGCTTGCCGCCGTTGCCATTGGGTCCGGGGCGATCTCCGCCCCGCCGGCGGTGATGATCCCGCTCGTGCTGCTCGCCGGCGCGCTGGCGGGGGCGATGATGATGCTGGTGCCGGCGCTGTTGAAGCTGCGGCTCGGCGCCGACGAGGTGGTCACCACCCTGCTGCTCAACTTCGTCGTGGTGCTCTTCGTGCAGATGATGCTGGAAGGGCCGATGAAGGACCCGATGGGCATGGGTTGGCCGCAATCCGAGCCGATGGCGGATGCGGCGACGCTGCCAAAGCTGTTCGACCGCATGCGTGTCCATGCCGGGCTGATCGTCGCGCTCATCGCCGCGCTGCTCGCCCATATCCTGCTGGCGCGCACGGTCTGGGGCTTCGAAATCCGCGCCGTCGGCGAGAACCAGGACGCGGCCCGCCATGCCGGCATCCCGGTGACCGCGACCTTCGTTCGCGTCGCATTGTTCAGCGGCGCGCTGGCGGGGCTCGCCGGCGTCGGCGAGGTGGCCGGCCTCAAAGGCTATCTCACCGCCGACCTGTCGCCCGGTTTCGGCTATGCCGGCATCGTCGTCGCCATGCTGGCCGGCCTGTCGCCGCTCGGCGTCGTGGTCGCGGCCCTGTTCATCGCCGGTGTCTTCGTCGGTGCCGACAGCATGAGCCGGGCCATCGGCGTTTCCAACTATCTGGCAGACCTCGTCGTCGCCACCTCGCTGATCGCCGTCCTCGTCTCCGGCCTCTTCGTGCGCTTCCGCATACGGCTGGTTGGACCGGGGCGCAGGGCATCCGCCGGCAAGGACACCGGGGCATGATGGAAATCCTCGACATCCTCGTCTCGCCGAATTTCTGGGCGGCGGCGCTGCGGATCGCCACGCCGCTGATCTTCGGCGTGCTCGGCGCGCTGCTGTGCGAGCGTGCCGGTGTCCTCAATCTCGGGATCGAAGGCATCTTCACTGCCGGCGCCATGGCCGGCTGGATGGCCGCCTGGCTTGGCGCCGGCCTGTGGGGCGGCGTGCTGGTCGCAGCGCTCGCCGGGGCGACCTTCGGCCTGCTGCATGCGGTGCTGACCGTGCCGCTGGGCCTCTCCCAGCATGTCTCGGGCATCGGCGTGACGCTGTTCGCCACCAGCCTCAGCTATTACGCCTATCGCACGGCCCTGCCCGACGTCACCTCGCCGCCGCGCATCACCGCCTTCCAGCCGCTTGATATCCCGGTTCTGTCCGACCTGCCCTTCCTCGGCACCGTCCTCTTCCAGCAGACGGCGCTGACCATGCTGGCGCTGGCGATGGTGGTGGTGGTCGGCTTCGTGCTCTACCGCACTCCGCTCGGGCTGGCGATCCGCGCCGTCGGCGACAATCCGGCGGCGGTCGAGGCGCAGGGCCTGTCGGTCATGGCGCTGCGCATGGGCACGGTCGTTGCCGGCTCCGCGCTGATGGCGCTGGGCGGCGCCTTCCTGACCATGTCCGCCTTCGATGCCTTCTTCTTCGGCATGGTCAACGGCCGCGGCTGGATCTGCATCGCGCTCACCGTCTTCGCCTCCTGGCGCCCCGGCAAGGCGCTGCTCGGCGCGTTGCTGTTCGGCGCCTTCGACGCCTTCCAGGTGCGGCTGCAGACCGAGGTCGGCGCCTTTGTGCCCGGCCAAGTGTTCCTGATGCTGCCCTATCTGCTGTCGATCCTGGCGCTGGTCATGGTCGCCCGCAAGGCGGACTATCCGCGCGCGATGCTGAAGCCCTATTTCAAGGGCCAGCGATAGGCGAAAGGTCAGTCGCCGCGCATGAGTGCGGCGATTTCGGCCAGCATCTCGTCGGTCATCGCCGCCGCCGGTGCGGCCACCGACGAGGGATCTGCCAGTGCCCGCGAGTCGAGCGGCGCGTCGGTCAGCCGCGACAGCGCCTCGGCCAGCGTGCCGCCCTCAGTGCGCACCAGACCCGCGGCCGTCTTCACCAGATCTTGCGCAGCAGTGCGGCCGACATGCGGCAACAGGGCGAAGGAAAAGCGCTCGGCGAGCGACAGCCCGCCGCCGCCGGTGGCGGTTGCCGCCATCCTTGTCGCATCGGCCTCCATGCCGAGGGCAAGCGCCTGCGCATGGCGCAGCGCCGCGCCGGTCGCCAGCATCAGTTGCGGCAGCACCAGCCATTCGCCCATCCAGGCGGCGCCGTCCCGCTCCTCGCGGTGCAGGGCATCGGCGGACAGCGCCGCCGACTGCGCGGCGGAGAAACGGGCGAGCGCCACCAGCGTCTCGGCCCGCACCGGGTTCTGCTTCTGGGGCATGGTCGAGGAGCCGCCCGCCTCGGCAAGCCGGATCTCGCCGACTTCCGAACGGGCGAGCAGGATCACGTCCTCGCCGATCTTGCCGAGCGTCAGCGCGATCTCGCTTGCCTCGCGGGCGATCCGGCGCAGCGGCTCCCGGTCGGTCATCCAGGGGAGCGATGGCGCAAGGCCAAGCTCCTTGGCGAGGGCGCCGGCCAGTTCCGCGGCGCGCCCCGGCACGTTCATCGCGGCAAGATCGCCGGAGGCACCGCCAAGTTGCACCACCAGCGCCTCGCGCCGCAGCCGGGCAAGGCGCTGTCTCGCGCGGGCGAGCGGCAAGGTCCACGTCGCGACGCGCAGGCCGAAGCTGATCGGCGTTGCGATCTGGCCCCGGGTGCGGCCGGCCATCGGCGTTGCCCGGTGCCGGGCGGCGAGCGCGGAAAGCTGCGCCACGATGTCCACTAGCCGCGCCTCGAACAGCGCCAGCGTGCGAGCGAGGCGCAGCATCAGGCCGGTGTCGGCGATGTCCTGCGAGGTGGCGCCGAAATGCAGGTAGTCGGCTGCCGGCCGCGACAGCTTCTGCCGCAGTGCCGCCACCAGCGCGGGGACGGGGACGCCGGCCGCGGCCGTTCCGGCGGCAAGCTCCGCAGGCGTCGGCACGATGCCGGAAAGCTCCCGGTCGATGGCGTCGGCGGCACCCGCCGGGATCAGCCCGCCGGCGCCCTGCAGCCGGGCAAGCGCCCGCTCCACCTCCACCATCGCGGCGATCTCCGCCTCGGCGGAGAACAGGACCGCCGTCTCGTCGTCGCCGAACAGGCCGGCATGAAGCGGCGAAACGAGAGGGATGTCGGCCATGGCCTCTGCCTTTTGGAGGGATCCGCGACGTTCAGATGTCGAAGAACACCGTCTCGTTCTTGCCCTGCAGGCGGATGTCGAAACGGTAGAGCGGCACCCCGTTCTCGGTCTGCCCCGCTTCCGTTGCGACCAGCGTCGCCACCGCCTCCGGCTCGAGCCGGCGCATGTCCGGGTCCTTCGCCAGCGCCTCGCGATCTTCCGGGAAATACATGCGCGTGTGAAGGTGGATGTTGATGCCGCGGGCGAAGATCAGCACCGCCACATGCGGGGCATGGCCTGCCGCGTGCGGGCCTGGCCGCACGGTCTGGAAGCGGAAGGTGCCGGTGTCGAAATCGGCGGTCGCGCGGGCGAAGAGGCCATAGTCGCCGACCCGGCCCATGCCGTCCGCCTGCCAGATCTCCAGCATCGCGTCGCGTACCGGCGCGCCGGCGCCGTCGATCACACGGCCCTCGATGACGATCACCTCGCCGGTGTTGCTCTCGATCACCGGACCCGGCTGGTTCGGCAGCGCCGGCCGGCCGATCGTCTGCGGCGCGGTGCCGATATGGACGTAAGGTCCCGCGGTCTGGGAGGGGGTTTCCTTCAGCCGGTCGTTCATCACAGGCCCTCCGTCCGGTTCTCGAAATGGGTCTGCCGCCGGCCGCGCAGCACGATGTCGAACCGGTAGGCGAGGCAGTCGAACGGCTCCTGGTTGCGCATGTCGAGCCGCGCCACCAGTCGGTCGATCACGGTCTTGTCGGGGATCGTGTTGACGATCGGGCAGAGCGGGATCAACGGGTCGCCTTCGAAATAGAGCTGGGTGATCAGCCGCTGGGCGAAGGCCTCGCCGAAGACCGACAGGTGGATATGCGCCGGCCGCCAGTCGGAGCCGTTGTTCGGCCAGGGATAGGGGCCCGGTTTGATCGTGCGGAACAGGTAGCGCCCGTCCGCATCGCTGACGCAGCGCCCGCAGCCGGTGAAGTTCGGGTCCAGCGGGGCGAGATAACCGTCGCGCACATGGGCGTAGCGGCCGGCGGCATTGGCCTGCCAGACCTCGACCAGCGCGTTCGGCACCGGCCGGGCGTTCTCGTCGAGCACCCGTCCGAAGACGTAGATGCGCTCGCCAAGCGCATCGCCCGTGGTTGCCGCATTGCGGATCAGGTCGTGATCGAGCGGCCCGAGCGGGGTGTGGCCGAGCGCCGGCCCGCTCTGCTCCAGGGCGGTCTGCTCCAGCGCATGCAGCGGCCGGAGCGGCGCGCGCAGCACGGTGCTCTTGTAGCCCGGCGACAGCGGCAGCGGCTGCTGCGTGCGGTCGCGCCGGTAGAAGGCGGTTGTCGTCACGTCTTGTCTCCTCCCGATCCGCTGCGGGTCTCCTCCATCTCCGCGAAGGCGGCGCGGGCGATGCGGATCGCCCGGTTGGCGGCCGGCACACCGGCATAGATCGCCACATGCAGCAGGGCCTCGCAGACATCCTCGCGGCTGGCGCCGGTGCGCGCCGTGGCGCGGCAATGCATCGCCAACTCCTCGTCATGGCCGAGCGCGGCGAGCAGGGCGATGGTGATCATCGACCGCTCCCGCCGGCTGATCGTGTCGCGCGCCCAGACCCCGCCCCAGGCGCCCCGGGTGATCAGGTCCTGGAACGGGCCGTCGAAGTCGTCGCGCGCCGCCTCGGCACGCGCCACATGCGTCTCGCCCAAGACGGCCTTGCGGGTCGCCATGCCCGCCTCGAAAGGGTCCTGCCCGTTCATCCTGCCACACTCCCCGCCCATGGTGGAGCTTCAGGATGGACGCGGCAATTGGTAATGTAAAATGAGTATTTCGCCATTTTGCATAACCGGAGAGACAAATGCCCGTCGGAGCAGGGATCAAGCTGCGCCATCTGCAGGCCTTCCTGGAAGTGGCGCGGCTACGCAGCCTGACGGAGGCGGCAAGCGCCCTCAACGTCACCCAGCCGGCCGTCTCCAAGACGCTGAAGGAGTTGGAGGCCCTGCTCGGCGTCGGCCTGATGGAGCGCGGGCGCTCCGGCGTGTCGCTGACGGCGGAGGGCGAGATCTTCCGCCACTATGCCGGCCTGTCGGTGGCAGCGCTCGCCGAAGGGCTCGACGGTATCGACCAGGTGCGAATGGGTTCGGAGCGGCTGCTGCGCGTCGGCGCCTTGCCAAGCGTTGCGGCCAGCATCGTCCCGCTCGCCGCCGGTCGATATCTGGACCGCGGACGCGGCGCCACGCTCGACATCGTCACCGGCCCGAACGGCCATCTCCTCGGGGAACTGAAGACGGGGGCGCTGGACGTGGTGATCGGGCGGCTCGGCCAGCCGGACGCGATGCAGGGGCTTGCCTTCCAGCAGCTCTACAGCGAGCAGGTGGTGCTGGCCGTCCGTCCCGCTCACCCGCTGATCGCCGACCCGGACCTTGTCCGCCTGCCGGACTTTCCCGTGCTCTTTCCTAATCGCAGTGCGGCGATCCGGCCGCTGGTCGAGCGGCTGATGGTGGCCAACGGCATCGGCCGGCTGCCGCGACGGATCGAGACGGTGTCGAATGCCTTCGGCCGCGCCTTCACCCGCTCCACCGATGCGGTGTGGATCATTTCCAACGGCGTCGTCGCCAACGATCTCGCCGAAGGCCAGCTTGCGGCGCTCGCCGTCGACACCCGCATCACGCTGGGGCCGGTCGGCATCTCAACCCGGGCATCCGAGGCGCACACGCCCGATCTGCTGCTGTTCATGGCGGTGATGCGCGAGGCGGTCGCCCAGCGAGGGCTCTAGGGTTGAGACGAGGCTGTCTCAGCCGGTCGGGGGAGCCTCACCCGATGTCGGCGACGGACGCTTGGGATCCTCCTCGTCGCGATAGGCTTCGAGCGCCGACATGCGCCGCTCGCTGCGCTCGGGATCGCGCGCGGTGACCCCGGCGACCAGCGTCTCGGCGATCACCATCAGGGCCGCCGAGGAATCCCAGGGCGAGGGCACGGAGATGCGCGCCGGCAGCACATGCGTTGCAACGCTGGCGATCGGCGACAGCCAACTGTCGGTGATCAGCACCACCGTGGCCCCGCGTTTCGCGGCGGCCGTGGCCATCCGGCCGAGATCCGCCTGATAGCGGCGGATATCGAAGACGACGAGCACGTCGCGCCGGCCGACATCCAGCAGCGCGTCGCGCCAGTTGCCTTCCTGCCCGGCCATATGCATGACGCCGGAGCGCAGGATACGCAGATGCGCCGCCATGTAGCGCGCAAGCGCGTCGGTGAAACGGCCGCCGAGCAGATAGAGCGTGCGCCGCTCGTCGGACAGCAGCGACACCACGGCTTCCAGCTCCGCCGCCGGCAGGTGGCGGAAGGTCTCGCCGATATTGGCGCGGGCCGCCTCCGCGACGGCGCCGATGCCGGTTCCCGTACCGCCTGCCTGTGCCCCGTCTTTGGCCTTGGCCAGCGGCGACTTGAGCTGGTCCTCCAGCTCCGTGCGCAGCCGGGTCTGCAGCGCCGCATAGGTGCCGCAGCCCATGCGCGCGGCAAAGCGCAGGATGGTCGGCGAACTCACGCCGGCGGCGCTGGCGAACTGGGCGACGGTGCCGAGCCCCAGCACCGGATAATTGGCGAGCAGGGCGAGCGCGGCGCGCCGCTCCGTGGCGGTGCATTCGCCCAGCCTCTCGCGGATCTCTTCGGCAAGCGATGTCATGGTGGTGAGGCCGCCTCCCCGGCCGGATGCCGGACCCTTGTCCAGGTTCCCAGCCGAAACCCGATTGACATCGGTCCCGGCAATGTATCAAATCATACAGGAAGCGAGTGCAAACGCAATTTTGTAACAAATATAACAGCAGTTGCGTTTCTTTCGCGAGGGGATCCGGCCGGGGGACAGGGATGGGATCGACAGCGGCACGCGAAGGCGAACTCCTGCCCGGCGACACGGCGCAGGCGGAGACGGTCGTCGTCGCGGAGAACCCGGGCGGCCGCGGCCCCCTGGTTCTGCTGTGCGACCATGCCTCGCGCCGCCTGCCGCCGGACTATGGCGATCTCGGCCTCGACGAGGCGGCGCGGCGCGCCCATATCGCCTGGGACCCGGGTGCGCTCGGCGTCTCGCGCCATCTGTCGCGCCTGTTCGACGCGCCGCTCGTCTATCCCGACCTGTCGCGCCTGGTGCTGGACTGCAACCGCGACACCGCCGCCCATGACCTCATTCCGGTGGTCAGCGAGACGACCGAGATCCCCGGCAATCGCAATCTCGACCCGGCCGAGCGGGCCCGCCGCATCGCGCTCGCCCATACGCCCTTCCATTCCCGCATCGAGGCGCTGCTCGACGCGCGCGCGGCCGCCGGTCTCGACAGCGTCGTCGTCTCGGTCCACAGCTTCACGCCGCTCTACAAGGGGTTCAACCGTCCCTGGCCGGTCGGCATCCTGTCCAATCGCGACCGGCGGGTCGCCGAGGCGATGCTCGCCGACCTTGCGGCGCAGAACATTGCCGATCTCGGCGACAACGAGCCCTATGCGCCGGGCGACGGGGTCTATTACACGGTGGGCCGTCACGGCGAGGCACGCGGGCTGCCTTGCGTGATGATCGAGGTGCGCAACGACGAGATCGCGGACGCTGCCGGCGAAAGCCTGTGGGCGGCGCGGCTTGCCCGCGCGCTGCGCGCCGCGCTGGCGGATCTGGCGCGAAGCGGGGGGGCGTGACCATGCCGCGCCTGCTGCGCAGCTATGTGAAGGTGGTCGATGCGATCAACTATCGCCTCGGCCGGGTCATCATGTATGGCCTCTTCGTCATGGTCGCGGTGCTGCTCTGGTCGTCGATTTCCAAGACCTTCTTCCTGCCGTCCCTGTGGACGCTGGAGGTCGCCCAGTTCGCCATGGTCGCCTATTACATCCTCGGCGGGCCCTATTCGATCCAGCTCGGCTCGAATGTGCGCATGGATCTTTTCTATGCGGGCTGGACAGTGAAGAAGAAGGCCTGGTTCGACGCCTTCACGGTGTTGGTGCTGATCTTCTATCTCGGCGTGCTGCTCTATGGCGGCATTGGCTCGACCGCCTACTCGCTCGGCCATTTCGGCACCGAGCCTTTCACCTTCCTGAAGAACCTCGTCGTTGCCTTCGTGACCGGCGGTCCCGAGGCGGCCGGCAAGGTCATCGGCCATATCGAACGCAGCCCGACCGCCTGGCGGCCGATCCTGTGGCCGATCAAGACGATCATGTGCCTCGGTTTCCTGCTCATGCTGCTGCAGGCCGTTTCCGAACTGATCAAGGACATCGCGCGCATCCGCGGAGAGGAGATCTGATGTCCTATGAGATGATCGCGCTGCTGATGTTCTCGTCGATGATGCTGATGCTGCTGACCGGGCAGCGCGTCTTCGGCGCGATCGGCGGCGTCGCCGCTGTGGCGGCGCTGGCGCTGTGGGGCACCGGCGGCTCGGACATTCCCTTCGCCTCGGCCATGAAGCTGATGAAGTGGTATCCGCTTCTCACCCTGCCGATGTTCATCTTCATGGGCTATGTCCTGTCGGAATCGAAGATCGCCGACGATCTCTACAAGATGTTCCACGTGTGGATGGGGCCGGTCTCCGGCGGGCTTGCCATCGGCACGATCGGCCTGATGGTGCTGGTCTCGGCGATGAATGGCCTGTCCGTCGCCGGCATGGCGATCGGCGCCACCATCGCCCTGCCCGAACTGCTGCGTCGCGGCTACGACAAGCGTATGGTCACCGGCGTCATCCAGGCCGGGTCCTCGCTCGGCATCCTGGTGCCGCCTTCGGTGGTGCTGGTGCTCTATGCGATGATCGCCCGCCAGCCGGTCGGCCAGCTCTGGCTCGCCGGCGTGGTGCCCGGGCTGATGATGGCGACGATGTTCATCGTCTATATCTATGTCCGTTGCCGCATCACCCCCTCGCTCGGTCCGGTCCTGCCGGTGGACGAGCGCTCGGTGCCGCGTGCCGAGAAGCTGCGCCTGCTCGGCGCCGGCGTCCTGCCGCTGGCGATCTTCGCGGCGATGATGGTGCCCTTCGTCAATGGCTGGACCTCGCTGGTGGAGAGTTCCGCCATCGGCGCCATGACCGCTTTCCTGGCCGCTGTCCTCAAGCGGCGGATGACCTGGACCGTCTTCGAGACCTGCCTGCGCCAGACCCTGGCGATCTCCTGCATGTTCATGTGGATCATCCTTGCGGCCCTTGGCTTCGGCGCCGTGTTCGACGGGCTCGGCGCGGTCAAGGCGATCGAGACCCTCTTTACCGAAAGGCTCGGCCTGTCGCCCTGGATGATCCTGATCCTGATGCAGGTGTCGTTCCTGGTGATGGGCACCTTCCTGGACGATACGGCGATGCTGGTCATTGTCGCGCCGCTCTACGTGCCCTTGGTCGCGGCGCTCGGCTTCGATCTCGTCTGGTACGGCGTGCTCTACACGGTCACCACCCAGATCGCCTACATGACCCCGCCCTTCGGCTACAACCTGTTCCTGATGCGGGCGATGGCGCCGCCGCAGATCTCCATGCGCGACATTTACGGCTCGATCACGCCCTTCGTGCTGGTCATGATCCTGGCCCTGGCATTGATAATGATGTTCCCGCAGATCGCCCTGTGGCTGCCCGACTATGTCTATGGCCGCTGAGACCGGAGGGCCGAACCGATCCGTTCGTTCGCAGCAGAAGGAGAACCGCCGACCCGCATACGGACCGCCGCGCCACCACAACAATCAGAACGGGCGCGCCTTGCATCTCGTCAACGAAACCAAGGGGAATGAGACATGACCAACAGACGCGACTTTCTGAAGAAGGCGGGCCTCGGCACCGTCGCCGCAGCCGGCGCCTCGACGCTGGCCGCCCCCGCCGTTCTCGGTCAGGCACCGATCAAGTGGCGCCTGCAGACCTATGCCGGCGCGGCGCTCGCCGAGCATGTCATCAAGCCGCATATCGACGCCTTCAACCAGGCGGCCAACGGCCAGATGGAGATCGAGCTGTTCTTCGCCGACCAGCTCGTGCCGACCGGAGAGCTGTTCCGTGCCATGCAGCGCGGCACCATCGACGCGGTGCAGTCGGATGACGATTCCATGGCGTCGCCGACGGAAGTGACCGTATTCGGCGGCTATTTCCCCTTCGCCAGCCGCTACTCGCTGGACGTGCCGGTGCTGTTCAACCAGTACGGCCTGAAGGAGATCTGGGAGGAGGAATACGCCAAGGTCGGAGTCAAGCACATCTCCGCCGGCGCCTGGGATCCGTGCCACTTCGCCACCAAGGACCCGATCCGCAGCCTTGCGGACCTGAGGGGCAAGCGTGTCTTCACCTTCCCGACCGCCGGCCGCTTCCTCGCCCAGTTCGGCGTCGTGCCGGTGACCCTGCCCTGGGAGGACATCGAGGTCGCGATGCAGACCGGCGAGCTCGACGGCGTCGCCTGGTCGGGCATCACCGAAGACTACACGGTCGGCTGGGCCGACGTGACCAACTATTTCCTCACCAACAACATCTCCGGCGCCTGGGCCGGGTCGTTCTTCGCCAACATGGACCGCTGGAACGAACTGCCCGACCATCTCAAGACCATGTTGCAACTGGCCATGGATGCGTCCCACTACTATCGCCAGTGGTGGTACTGGGGCGGTGAGGCAAGCCTTCGCGTTCACGGAACCAAGATGGAACTCACCTCGATCCCGGACGCCGAATGGGCGACGGTCGAGGACGCCGCCGTCAAGTTCTGGGACGAGATCGCCGCCGAGTCCGCGACCAAGGCCAAGGTCGTCGAGATCTTCAAGAAGTACAATGCCGACATGCAGAAGGCCGGGCGGCCTTACCGCTACACCTGATGCCGACCGACCGGGGCGGCGGCTGCCGCCCCGGTCGCGTTTTCGTTTCACACGCGCTTTCGCCCCGCTTAACCGACAATGATGGTTCCAATGGCTGGCAATCTCACTTTTGACGCTCTCAAGGCTGCCGTCGCCGACGGCACCATCGACACCGTGCTGGTCTGCGCCGTTGACATGCAGGGCCGTCTGATGGGCAAGCGCTTCCATGCGCGCAACTTCATCGACCACTCCTTCGAGGAGACCCATTGCTGCAATTACCTGCTGGCGACGGATCTCGAGATGTACACGGTCGAGGGCTATGCCGCGACGAGCTGGGCCGGCGGCTATGGCGACTATGTCATGAAGCCCGACCTTTCGACCCTGCGCCCCGTGCCCTGGCTGGATGGCACGGCGATGGTGCTGTGCGACCTGCTCGACCATCATCACGAGGCGGTGCCGCACTCGCCGCGGGCGCTGCTCAAGGGGCAGATCGCCCGTCTCGAGGCCTTGGGCTTCGAGGCCAAGATGGCGACCGAGCTGGAGTTCTTCCTGTTCGAGAAGAGCTTCGACGACATCCGCCGCTCGGGCTTCCGCGATCTGCAGCCGATCTCCGCCTATAACGAGGACTACCACATCCTCCAGACCACCAAGGAAGAGGAGGTGATGCGCCCGATCCGCAATCATCTCTATGCCGCGGGCATCCCGGTGGAGAACTCCAAGGGCGAGGCCGAGGCCGGGCAGGAGGAGCTGAACATCCGCTACGCGGATCCGCTCGCCTGCGCCGACCACCATACCATTGCCAAGCACGCCACCAAGGAAATCGCCTGGCAGCATGGCCGCGCGGTCACCTTCATGCCGAAATGGCATCATGCCCGCGTCGGCTCTTCCGCTCATGTCCATCAGTCGCTGTGGAAGACGGACGGCACCAGCGCCTTCTTCGATGCGGACGCGCCGCATGGCATGTCGCAACTGATGCGTCACTACATGGCCGGCCTGATCCGCTATGCACCGGACTACACCTGGTTCCTGGCGCCCTATGTGAACAGCTACAAGCGCTTCCAGAAGGGCACCTTCGCGCCGACCAAGACCGCCTGGTCCATCGACAACCGCACCGCCGGCTTCCGGCTCTGCGGCGAGGGCACCAGGGGCGTGCGCGTCGAGTGCCGCATCGGCGGCTCGGACCTCAACCCCTATCTGGCTCTGGCCGCGCAGCTTGCGGCGGGTATCCGGGGCATCGAGGAGAAACTGGAGCTCGAGGCGCCGGTGACCGGCGACCTCTACCAGTCGCGCCGGCTGAAGGAGGTGCCGCGCACGCTGAGGGCGGCGACGGAGACCCTGCGCAAGTCCAAGATGCTGCGCGAGGCTTTCGGCGATGCGGTGATCGACCATTACGTCCGTGCGGCGGAATGGGAGCAGGAGGAATTCGACCGCGTGGTGACCGACTACGAACTCGCCCGCGGTTTCGAGCGCGCTTAGGAAAGTAACAAAAGGTACTGTTGCAACACTTTTGGATTGGAGGTAGCGTGAAGCCGTCCGGGCAGTCCGGCAACGATCACGGAGGTTGCAATGCGCAAGTACGATCCTCTTGGAGCCTATCTGAAGACCAGAAATATTGAGCAGGTTCCTATGACATTTGCGGAGATCGAGAAGCTCATCGATGACCGGTTGCCCGCCTCCGCTCGGCGGCATCGCGCTTGGTGGAGCAACAATCCGAGTAACAGTGTTATCACAAAAGTGTGGTTGGACGCAGGCTATGTCACTGCGAATGTCGATCTGGCGAGGGAGCGCCTCACGTTTCGCCGGGGGCGGCCGCCTGTGTCGTCGGCGCCGGCTGCGTCGCCGCGCCGCGCGGGACGGCTCTATGGTTGCATGAAGGGAACGCTGACCGTTGCCGAGGGGGCCGACCTCACCATGCCGGCCGATCCGGACTGGGCGGGGGTTTATGCCGATGGCTGAGCGGTTCCTGCTCGACACCTGCGCAATGATCTGGATCTCTCAGGGAGATCCGATCGCGGAGGACGCTCTGGCGATGCTGGATACCGGCTCGCCGGTCAGTCTGTCCGCGATGTCGGCCTGGGAACTCGGTGTGCTCGTCGCCAAGGGGCGGCTGGCGTCCGTCAAGCCGCCATTGCGGTGGTTCAACGACTTCGTGAAGGCAGCCGATCTTGAGGTGGAGGCGGTGACCCCCGACATCCTGGTCGCCTCTTCCTTTCTGCCAACACCGGTTCACAACGATCCCATGGACCGGATCCTCATTGCCACGGCGCGCGAATACGACCTAACCATCGTCACTCGCGACCGGGCCATCCTCGCCTATGGCGAGGCGGGACACGTAAAGACTCTAGCGTGCTAAATGAAAGCCGAGGTCATGTCTGAAACAGTGAAGCTGATTTCCCCTGTCGACGGGTCCGTCTATGCGGAGCGCCCCGTGGCGAGTGCCGCCGAGATCGACAAGGCGGTGGCCGAGGCCCGCGCCGCGCAGGCTGGCTGGGCCGCCACTCCGATTTCCGAGCGCTGCGCCGCAGTGCTTGCCGCCGTCGCCGCGCTTGAGGCGATGAACGACGAGATCGTGCCGGAACTCGCCTGGCAGATGGGCCGGCCGGTACGCTATGGCGGCGAGAAGGGCGGTACGCGCGAGCGGACCGACTATATGGTCAAGATCGCCGAGGAGGCGCTGCGGCCCCGCCACCATACCGACCGACCGGGCTTCACCCGCTATGTGCGGCCCGAACCGCTCGGCATCGTCATGGTCATCGCGCCGTGGAACTATCCGTTCATGACGGCGATCAACACCATCGTCCCGGCGCTGATCGCCGGCAATGTGGTGATCCTCAAGCACGCGGCGCAGACGCTGTTGGTCGGCGAGCGGCTCGACAAGGCATTCAAGGCGGCTGGTCTGCCCAAGGGCGTCTTCCGCAACATCGTGCTGAACCACGGTCAGACCGAGGCGCTGCTCGGGTCGGGCCGCATCGACCATATCAACTTCACCGGTTCGGTCGCCGGCGGGCGCGCCATCGAGAAGGCGGCGGCCGGCACCTTCGCCACGCTCGGCCTCGAGCTCGGCGGCAAGGACCCGGCCTATGTCCGCGCGGACGCCGATGTCGCCTTCGCGGTCGAGAACCTCGCCGATGGCGCCTTCTATAATTCCGGCCAGTGCTGCTGCGGCATCGAGCGCGTCTATGTGCATGAGACGCACTATGACGCGGTGGTCGAGGGTCTGGCGGCGGCCGCCTCCGCCTACACGCTTGGCAATCCGCTCGATGCGGCGACGACGCTCGGGCCGATGGCGCAGGCGCGCTTTGCCGCCCATGTGCGCGAGCAGACCGCCGAGGCCCTGCGCAAGGGCGCGAAGGCCTTGGTCGACCGGGCAAGCTTCCCGCAGGACAAGGAAGGCACGCCCTACCTGATGCCGCAGGTGCTGGTCGATGTCGATCACCAGATGTCGGTGATGCGCGAGGAGAGCTTCGGCCCGGTCGTCGGCGTGATGAAGGTGCGCTCCGACGAGGAGGCGATCGCCCTGATGAACGACAGCCCCTACGGCCTGACCGCTTCGATCTGGACCGCCGACGAGGAGGCCGCCATCGCCATCGGCGACCGGGTGGAGACCGGCACGGTCTTCATGAACCGCTGCGACTATCTCGACCCGGCGCTGGTGTGGACCGGCGTCAAGGATACCGGCAAGGGCGCCGCCCTGTCGGAGATCGGCTACCTGTCGCTGACCCGGCCGAAGTCCTTCCACCTGCGCGCCCGCTCGTAAGGGCGCGCAGACCTCTCCGTTTCGCGCTTCTTCCTCTCAGGATCCAAGGCATGACCACCACCCCGTCCGTCAACTGGAACTACCCGACCTCCGTCCGTTTTGGCGCCGGCCGCATCAACGAGCTCGGCCAATGCGCCGCCCTGCTCGGCATGAAGCGCCCGCTGCTGGTCACCGATCCGGGCCTTGCCCGCCTGCCGATGACCGCCAACGCGCTGGAGCTGCTGCGCCAGGCCGGCCTGGAGCCGGACATCTTCAGCGACATCAAGCCGAACCCGACCGCATCGAACGTCGAGGCGGGCGTTGCCGCCTATCGCGCCGGCGGCCATGACGGCGTCATCGCTTTCGGCGGCGGCTCCGGTCTTGATGCCGGCAAGGTCATCGCCTTCATGGCCGGCCAGACCCGGCCGATGTGGGACTTCGAGGACATCGGCGACTGGTGGACCCGCGCCGATCCGGACGGCATCGCGCCGATCCTCGCCGTGCCGACCACGGCCGGAACCGGTTCCGAGGTCGGCCGCGCCGGCGTCATCACCAACGAGGAAACCCACACCAAGAAGGTCATCTTCCACCCGAAGATGCTGCCCGGCATCGTCATCTGCGATCCGGAGCTGACCGTCGGCATGCCGCGCTATTTCACCGTCGGCACCGGCATGGACGCCCTCGCCCACTGCCTGGAGGCCTATTCCTCCACCTTCTACCATCCGATGGGCGACGGCATCGCGGTCGAGGGCATGCGCCTCGTCTTCGAGAACCTGAAGCGTGTCGCCGAGGTGCCGGACGATCTCGTCGCCCGCGGCCACATGATGTCGGCCGCCGCCATGGGCGCGGTCGCCTTCCAGAAGGGCCTTGGTGCCATCCACGCGCTCTCCCATCCGGTCGGCGCGCTCTACGACACCCATCACGGCATGACCAACGCGGTCTTCATGCCCTATGTGCTGGTGTTCAACCGCGCGGCCATCGAGACCAAGATCGACCGGCTCGCCGGCTATCTCGGCATCTCCGGCGGTTTCGACGGGTTCCTGCAGGCGGTGCTCGACCTGCGCACCGCGCTCGACGTGCCGCATACGCTGGAAGGGCTGAAGGTCGACGGCGCCAAGGCCGCGAAGATCGCCGAGATGGCCATTGTCGATCCGACCGCCGGCGGCAACCCGATCGAGTTGACGCTCGAGGGTGCCGCCTCGATCTTCGACGCGGCGCTGACCGGCCGGCTCTGATGTCGGCGGCGCGGCGGCCTCAGGGGCCGCTTCGCCGATTGACAGGGGGCCTGTCTGCCCCCTACATCCCCACTGGCTTTCGCGGGCAGGACTGGCCCGCGACAGCCGCGACCGGCCGGCCCTGGGGGCCGGACGACACCGGCAGGACAATGACAGGGTGGGACCGGGCAGATGAGTGACACGCGGATCGACCGCCGCTTTGCGGCATTGCAGGCGGCGAACCGCCCGGCGCTGGTGACCTTCGTCACCGCCGGCGATCCGGACCTTGCCACCTCGCAGGCGATCCTCGATGCGCTGCCGGCCGCAGGCGCCGACGTCATCGAGCTCGGCATGCCCTTCTCCGATCCGATGGCCGAAGGCATCCCGGTGCAGCTCGCCAACCAGCGCGCGCTCGCCGCCGGCCAGACCATGGACAAGACGCTGGACATGGTGCGCGCCTTCCGCCGCCACGACCAGGACACACCCATCGTGCTGATGGGATATTACAACCCGATCTACGTGCGCGATCCCGCGGTTTTCGTGAAGACGGCGGTCGAGGCCGGCGTCGACGGGTTGATCATCGTCGATATCCCGCCGGAGGCCGACGACGAGCTCTGCCTGCCGGCGATGGCCGCCGGGCTCAACTTCATCCGCCTGACGACGCCGACGACCGACGACAAGCGGCTTCCCGCCGTTCTCGCCAACACGTCCGGTTTCGTCTATTACGTATCGGTGACCGGCATCACCGGCGCCACCATCGCCAACCGCGACCGGGTCACCGAAGCGGTCCGCCGCATCAAGCGCCACACCGCGCTGCCCGTGGCGGTCGGCTTCGGCGTCAAGACGGCGGAGGATGCCGAGGTGATCGGCCGCGACGCCGACGGCGTCGTCGTCGGTTCGGTGCTGGTGGAAGCGGTGCGCAACAGCCTTGATGGCGAGGGCCGGGCAACGCCGGCGACCGTCGAGGCGGTGGCGAAGGTGGTGCGGGCGCTTGCCGGCGGCGTCGCCCGGGCCCGCGGCTGAGCCGCAGCGGCCAAGGACGGCCGGAAAGCCAATGACGGCCGGGAACATGCAAGACAACGGACGGTATCTGCCTTGAACTGGATCAACAACGTCGTTCGCCCGAAGATTCGCGGCCTGCTGCAGAAGCGGGACGTGCCGGAGAACCTCTGGATCAAGTGCCCGGAGACCGGCGAGATGGTCTTCCACCGCGATCTTGAGGCCAATCAATGGGTGGTGCCCAATTCCGGTCACCACATGCGGATTTCCGGCAGTCGCCGGCTCGAACTGTTCTTCGACGGCGGCACCTTCGAGAAGGTGGCGACGCCGGAGGTCGCCGCCGATCCGTTGAAGTTCCGCGACGAGAAGCGCTACACCGACCGCCTGCGCGATGCCCGCGCCAAGACCGGTCTGGACGATGCCGTGACGGTGGCGACCGGCAAGCTGCGCGGCATGGACATGACCGCCGCCGTGCAGGACTTCGCCTTCATGGGCGGCTCGCTCGGCATGGCCGCCGGCGAGGCGGTGCTGACCGGCATGCAGACGGCTGTCGCGCGCAAGACGCCCTTCGTGCTCTTCGTCGCCTCGGGCGGCGCGCGGATGCAGGAAGGCATCCTCTCCCTGATGCAGATGCCGCGCACCACCGTCGGCGTGCAGATGCTGCGCGAGGCGGGCCTGCCCTATGTGGTGGTGTTCACCAATCCGACGACAGGCGGCGTCACCGCCTCCTACGCGATGCTTGGCGACGTCCACATGGCCGAGCCGGGGGCGCTGATCGGCTTCGCCGGGCCGCGCGTCATCGAGCAGACCATCCGCGAGAAGTTGCCCGACGGGTTCCAGCGCTCCGAATACCTTCTCGATCACGGCATGGTCGACATGGTTGTGCATCGCCACAAGCTGCCCGAGACGATCGCCCGGGTCTGCTCGATCCTGATGAAGGCCGAGGTCAGCCTGCCGGACGAGGAGGAACTGAAGTCGCTGCCGGGTTCGAACGGCACAGCCGAGGTTTCGCCGGAATTCGCCCATGGCGGCGACAGTTCCTCGGGCGGCGACAGCGGCGGTGGCGGCAGCGACGGCGGCGGCGAAAGCCACTAGCCGGCCGCGCTGTCGCAGGCACGACACCGGCGGACGCTGCCAGGCTTGCCGCGTCCCCGGAAGTTCCCCTAACCATGAAGGCTGCTGCAGGCGCGCTTCCAGCGCGGCGGGACGGGCGGACAATGGACCAGGTAACCGCGATCCTCGACCGATTGCTTGCGCTGCATCCGCGCGAGATCGACCTGTCGCTCGGCCGCATGGAGCGCCTGCTGGGCGCGCTTGGCCGGCCGCAGGACCGGCTGCCGCCGCTCGTCCACATCGCCGGCACCAATGGCAAGGGCTCCACCACAGCCTTCATGCGGGCGATCCTGGAAGCGGCCGGGCTCAAGGTGCATGTCTACACCTCGCCGCATCTCGTCGCCTTTAACGAGCGCATCCGCCTTGCCGGACGTCTCGTCACCGATGCGCGGCTGATCGAGGCGCTCGACGTCTGTGAGCAGGCCAACGCCGGCGCGGAGATCACCTTCTTCGAGGTCACCACCGCCGCCGCCCTGCTGCTCTTTGCCGAGGAGCCGGCGGATGTGCTGCTGCTGGAGGTCGGTCTCGGCGGCCGGCTCGACGCGACCAATGTGGTCGACGCGCCGCTCGCCGCCACCATCACGCCGCTGTCGATGGACCATGAGCGCTATCTGGGCGAGCGGCTGACCGACATTGCGGCGGAAAAGGCCGGGATTCTCAAGCGCGGCTGCCCGGCGGTGATCGCGCCGCAGCCCGACGAGGCGATGGCGGTGATCGAGCGGGTCGCTGCCCGTCTTGGCGCGCCGCTCCAGGTGTTCGGGCAGGATTTCACCGCCTTCGAGGAAAACGGCCGCCTCGTCTATCAGGACGAGGAGGGGCTGATGGACCTGCCCTTGCCGCGCCTGTTCGGCCGCCACCAGATCGTCAACGCGGCCATGGCCATCGCCTCGCTGCGAGCGGCCGGCCGTCTGCCGGCGGTCGAGGCCATCGAGGCCGGGCTCCTGTCGGTCGACTGGCCGGGCCGCATGCAGCCGCTGACGGAAGGTCCGCTGCTGGATCTCTGCCCGCCCGGCAGCGAACTCTGGCTCGACGGTGGTCACAATCCCGGCGCCGGCATCACCATCGCCGAGGTGATGGCGGAGCAGGAGGAGCGCCGCCCAAGGCCGCTCTATCTCGTCTCCGGCATGTTGAAGACCAAGGATCCGGTCGGTTTCTTCCGCCCCTTTGCCGGTCTTGTGCGCGAGGTCGCCTGCGTCCCGCTGACCACCACCGATGCCGGCCGCGATCCCGCCTGCCTTGCCGGATCGGCGCGGGAGGCGGGCCTTGCGGCCGACGCCCATGCCTCGCTTGTCGCAGCGCTCGCCCATGTGCGGGAGCGCGCCGCCGGTGACACTGTGCCGCCGCGCATCCTGATCTGCGGCTCGCTCTATCTCGCCGGCGAAGTGCTTGCCCGCAACGGCATGAAGCCGGTCTGAGGAAACCCGCTCACAGCTTGCGCAGCCGAACCTCGTTGATCGCGTGGGTCTCGGCCTTGCGCAGGATCAGGTCGGCGCGCGGCCGGGTCGGCAGGATGTTTTCCTGCAGGTTGACCAGGTTGATCTCGTTCCACAGCCCTTCGGCGATCGCCAGCGCCTCCGCGTCGCCGACCTTTGAATACTTGTTGAAATAGGAGCCGGGATCGCGGAAGGCGGTCTCGCGCAGCCGCATGAAACGCGACACGTACCAGTCGTGCAGCACGTCTTCGTCGGCGTCGATATAGATCGAGAAGTCGAAGAAATCCGAGACGAAGGGCACCTCCTTGCCGTCGCGCGGCAGGTTGGTCGTCTGCAGCACGTTGAGCCCCTCGAGGATCAGGATGTCCGGCCGGTCGACCGTGACGAACTGCCCCGGCATCACGTCGTAATAGAAGTGGGAATAGACCGGCGCGCGCACATGCCGCCGCCCGGCCTTCAGGTCCGACAGGAACTTCAGCAGCGTTGCCCGGTCGTAGCTTTCGGGAAAGCCCTTGCGCCGCATCAGGCCCTCCGCCTCCAGCACCGCGTTGGGATAGAGAAAGCCGTCGGTGGTGACGAGGTCGACCTTCGGGCTCGCCGGCCAGCGCGCCAGCAGCGCCTGCAGCAGGCGCGCCGTCGTCGACTTGCCGACCGCCACCGAGCCGGCGATGCCGATGACGAACGGGTTCTTGACGTCGTTGCTGCCGAGAAAGCGCGTGGTTGCACGGTGCAACTGCTGTGTCGCCTCGACATAATAGGCGAGCAGCCGCGACAGCGGCAGCAGGATCGATTCCACCTGGGCGATGGACACCGGATCGTTGAGCGACTGCAGCCGGCGCACCTCCGCCGCCGTCAGCGTCATCGGCGTGTCGGCCCTGAGTTTCGCCCATTCCGCCTCGGTAAAGACCCGGTACGGCGACAGATCGTCCTCGGTGAACCTGTTGAGGCTGTGCTCCATGGCGACCATGCAATCCTCGCTCCTGCCGGATGCCCGGCCGTTCGCTCGCAAGACCCGGAAACGGTCGCGTGGGCCGTGCCGGGCAGTCCGTCGCAAGGCCGGTTGTCAGCCGGGCCGCCGCGATGCCTTCTCCTCAAGACCCGTCTGTGCCGTGCGGCGTTCCAGCTCCGCCATCACGTCCGCAAGCGGCACGTCGCGCACCTTGAGCAGGACGAGCAGGTGGTAGAGCAGATCGGCGGCCTCGCCGGTCAGCTCCCGCGCATCGCCGGCCACCGCCGCGATCGCCGTCTCCACTGCCTCCTCGCCCACTTTCTGGGCGATCTTCGCCGGCCCCTTGCCGATCAGCTTGCGGGTGTAGGAGCTCTCGTCGTCGCTCTGCGCCCGCGCCGCGATGATGCGGTCAAGGTCGGTCAGTGTGAAGCCGGTCATTGGTCGGACATCTCCTGCGGCTTCGCGCCCCTGCCGGCTGTTTTCTGCGCGTCGGGGCGGGCCCTGGTGTCAGGCCGCGTCGAGCCGCATGGGAATGCCGGCCCGGGCCATGTGTTCCTTGGCTTCGCGGATGGTGTGGGTTCCGAAATGGAAGATCGAGGCGGCGAGCACCGCCGTCGCGTGGCCGTCGCGCACGCCCTCGACCAGGTGGTCGAGAGTGCCGACGCCGCCGGAGGCGATCACCGGCACCGGCACCGCATCGGCGATGGCGCGGGTCAGCGCCAGATTGAAGCCCGTGCGGGTGCCGTCGCGGTCCATCGAGGTGACCAGCAACTCGCCGGCGCCCAGCTCCACCGCCTTGCGGGCGAAGTCGACGGCGTCGATGCCGGTCGCCTCGCGCCCGCCATGGGTGAAGATCTCGAAGCGTTCCGCTTCGCCGGGCGCGTTGACCTGCTTGGCGTCGATGGACAAGACAATGCACTGGGCGCCGAACTTTTCCGCCGCCTCGCGGATGAAATCGGGGTTCTTCACCGCCGCCGTGTTGATCGACACCTTGTCGGCGCCGGCCACCAGCAGCTTGCGGATGTCCTCGACCCGGCGCACGCCGCCGCCGACGGTCAGCGGCATGAAACAGGCCTCCGCCGTCCGCCGGACCACGTCGAAGATCGTGTCGCGGTTCTCGTGGCTTGCAGTGATGTCGAGGAAGCAGAGTTCGTCCGCGCCGGCCGCATCATAGGCCTTCGCGGCCTCCACCGGATCGCCGGCATCGACCAGATTGACGAAGTTCACGCCCTTGACGACGCGGCCGTCCTTGACGTCCAGACAGGGAATGACACGTGCTTTCAGCATGTTAGGCGATTACCCGACGTATTTCGCGGTCGCAGCATACAGGTCCTGACCCGTGCTGCAAAGCCGGGAAAGAGCGCAAGGGCGGCGACGACTAGCATCTTACCCTGCGGCAAGGATCTTCAAGGCCTCGGCCGGATCGAGCCGCCCGTCATAGAGCGCCCGGCCTGAGATCGCGCCTTCCAGCACGGCGCAGTCGGGGGCGGCGAGCCGCTTGACGTCCTCGATGGAGGCAAGGCCGCCGGAGGCAATCACCGGGATCGAGGTGGCGCCGGCCAGCTCCAGCGTGCCGTCCCAGTTGATGCCGGCCAGCACCCCGTCGCGGTCGATGTCGGTATAGATGATCGCGGCAACGCCGGCGTCCTCGAAGCGGCGGGCGAGCTCGATGGCCGAGAGTTCGGAGGTCTCCGCCCAGCCCTCGACCGCCACCTTGCCGCCGCGCGCGTCGATGCCGACGGCGACCCGGCCCGGAAAGGCCTTGCAGGCGGCCTTGACCAGATCGGGATCGCG
This sequence comes from Stappia sp. TSB10P1A, assembly GCF_900185725.1. Lineage (GTDB taxonomy): Bacteria > Pseudomonadota > Alphaproteobacteria > Rhizobiales > Stappiaceae > Stappia. Next base: position 426,831 of record NZ_FYAU01000024.1, read on the forward strand.
CACCGCCACCGTGCCGAGGATCACCCGGGCGATGCCCTTGGCGAGCCAGGCTTCCACATGCGCAAGGCTGCGGATGCCGCCGCCAAGCTGCACCGGATTGGTCGTTGCTTGCAGGATGGCGTCGACCGCCGCGCCATTGCGGCTCTCGCCGGCGAAGGCGCCGTCGAGGTCGACCACATGCAGGTAGCGGAAGCCCTGCGTCTGGAAGCTGAGGGCCTGGGCGGCCGGGTCGTCGTTGAAGACGGTGGCCTGCGCCATGTCGCCGAGCTTCAGGCGGACGCATTGGCCGCCCTTCAGGTCGATGGCGGGAAACAGGATGGGCATGATAGGTGTTCCGTCTCGTCGCAGGTGCCGCTTACGGCGCCCACTCGATGAAATTGGCGATCAGCGCAAGGCCGAGCCGCTGGCTCTTTTCCGGGTGGAACTGGGTGCCCACCATCGTGTCGCGTCCGACGATCGCGGTGATCGGCCCGCCATAGTCAGCGGTGGCGATGACATGCGCCGGGTCCGCCGCCTTCAGGTGGAAGGAGTGGACGAAATAGGCGTGCAGGCCCGTCTCGCCCGTTTCGATCCCGGCAAGCAGCGGGTGATCGGCAAGCTTGCGGATCGTGTTCCAGCCCATATGCGGGATCTTCAGTGCCGGATCGTCCGGCGTGATCGCGGTGACGTCGCCGGGAATCCAGCCGAAGCCTTCGCTTTTCTCGAACTCCAGGCCGCGGCTCGCCATCAATTGCATGCCGACGCAGATGCCGAGAAAGGGGCGCCCCTTCGCCTCGACCGCCTCGACGAGGGCGGCCTCCATGCCGTCGACCGCGCGGATGCCGCGCCGGCAGTCGGCAAAGGCGCCGACGCCCGGCAGCACGATCCGGTCGGCCCGCGCCACCACGTCCGGGTCGGCCGTCACCCGCACGCTGGCGCCATGGCCATGGGCATGGGCGGCCCGCTCGAAGGCCTTTTCGGCCGAGCGCAGGTTGCCGGAGCCGTAGTCGATGATGGCGATCAGCATGGGTTCAATCCGTCAGGCGATGCGGGAAGGTGGCAGGGGGCGGCGCGGTGTGCCGGATGTCAGCCTTGATGCGGGGCAAGGCTCAGGCCGACGACCCGCTCCGCGCCGATGCGCGGCACCGGGTAGCCAGGGCGATGCGGCGGCGGGGTCTCGGGCTTCGGCGTGGTGCCGGCGGCGTCTGCCTGCGCCTGGTGGGCGGCAAGCCTTGCGAAGAAGCGCCGTTCCGCCTCCTCGCGGTTCTGCGCCTCGATCACCGCGACGAACTGCCAGCCGCGCCGCTCCAGCGTCCAGCGCCACAACCCGTTCGCCTCGAAGGCGAAGAGGATCGACAGCGCCGCCGTGGCAATGCCGGGCATCGGCCCGCCGACAAACCGCGAGGCGAGTTCGGCGGCAAGGCCGACCAGCAGATAGGCGAGCAGCACCAGCCACAGCCGCTTCACCAGCAGCCAGGGCAGGGTGAAGACCAGCGCCGCCCAGTTGAAGCGGTCGGGGATGAAGACGGTGCGCTCGGCCGCACCCTCGCCGATCGTCTCGGGCGAGGTACCGGGCGGGATCAGCACCATATGGATCGTCATCTATCCCTCCGTCCGGCGGTCTCAGCCGCCGAGCTGGCCCTTGGTCGAGGGCACGCGGCCGGCCTGTCGCGGGTCCGGCTCGATCGCCTTGCGCAGCGACCGCGCCACCGCCTTGAAGCAGGTCTCGGCAATGTGGTGGCAGTTGCTGCCCGTCAGGTTGGCGATATGCAGCGTGATGCCGGCATTCATCGCGAAGGCGCGGAAGAACTCCTCGAACAGCTCGGTGTCGAAGTCGCCGACCTTGTCGCGTGGGAAGGTGACGTCCCACACCAGGAACGGCCGGCCCGACACGTCGAGGGCGCAGCGCGTCAGCGCCTCGTCCATGGCCAGATGGCAGTCGGCATAGCGGGTGATGCCGGTCATGTCGCCGAGCGCCTGGCGCAGCGCCTGGCCGAGGGCGATGCCGACATCCTCGGCCGTGTGATGAAAGTCGATATGGGTGTCGCCGCTGGCGCGGATCGTCATGTCGATCAGCGAATGCCGGGACAGTTGCTCCAGCATGTGGTCGAGAAAGCCGACCCCGGTCTGCACCGAATAGGCGCCGGTCCCGTCGAGGACGATCTCGACGGCAATGTCGGTTTCCTTCGTCTTGCGCGAGATCTTCGCGGTGCGCATGGGCGACCCTGTCCTTCTGTCACCGGCCTGCTGCCGGCAGCGAAGCCTTGTAACAGGAGGCTTGCCGCAATGAAATACCTGCGCGCGCCGCGCCGCGATCTGGCCAAGATCGCCCTGCACGGGTAAGACGGATTTTCGACACTTGCAACGTTCCGGAGACCTGCCGATGCAAAGCGCTGCCCTACCGCTGGACGAGGACCCGTCCCCTTTCGCGCCGGCGAGCGCCCGCGACCGCCTGATTGTCGGCCTTGACGTGCCGACGGTGGAGGAGGCCCGCGCCATCGTGCGCGAGACCGCGGGTGCCGTCGGCACCTACAAGATCGGCATGCAGCTTCAGTTCGCCGGCGGCCTGGAACTGGCCGCCGAGCTTGCCCGCGAGGGCCACAGCATCTTTCTCGACGTGAAGCTTCTCGACATCGACAACACGGTGATGAAGGCGGTCGAGAACATCGCCCGCATGGGCGTGCGCTTCGTCACCATCCACGCCTATCCCAAGGCGATGCGCGCGGCCGTTGCCGGCCTTGCCGCGGCCGGCGGCGATGTCTGCCTGCTCGGCGTTACCGTGCTGACCTCGATGGACGAGGACGACCTGCACGATGCCGGTTATGCCGGCGGCGTCGAGGATCTGGTGATTGCGCGCGCTGCCGATGCCCGCGCGGCCAATATGGGCGGCATCGTCTGCTCGCCGCTGGAGGTCGCCTCGCTGCGCCCGGTGGTCGGCCCGCGCCTCGTCACCGTGACGCCTGGCATCCGTCCGGCAGGGTCCGAGGCCGGCGACCAGAAGCGCATCATGACCCCGGCCGATGCGATTGCTGCCGGTGCCGACTATCTGGTGGTCGCGCGGCCCGTGATCATGGTCGCCAACCGCCGGGCGGCGGCGGAGGCCATCGTCGAGGAGATCGGCCGCGCGCTCTAAGCGAACCCAGGACCCGGATCAGCGGGGCTCGGCGAGCCCCGCCGCCAGGCACTCGATCGCGGCCTGCACGCCGCCCGCACCGTGCGGCACACCGAGCATCTTGAGCCCCAATTCCAGCGTCCCGAGCGTGCCCAGCACCATCGGCGCGTTGACATGGCCCATATGGCCGATGCGGATGCCCTTGCCGGCGATCTCGCCGATCGTGCCGCCGATGGTGACGTTGCAGGTCTGCTGGCACCAGCGGCGCAGCACGGCCGGATCGAAGCCCGGCGTCAGCACCACGGTGACCGAGTTGGAGCGCTGGGCCTCCTCCAGGATGTTCAGCTCCATCGCCCCGCCTTCGGCCCATTTGGCGACGCAGGCGCGCACGGCCGCGGCCAGCAGCGCATGGCGGTGATGGGCGGCGTCCAGCCCTTCGTCCAGAAGCAGGTCGAGCGCCTGGCGGAAGGCGAAGAGCAGGTGCTCCGGCGGCGTGCCGCAATATTTCTGGTAGTGCTCGCTGCCCTGGCGGAACGTCCAGTCCCAGTAGAAGGTCTTCAGGGTTGCCGTCTCATGCGCGGCGAGCGCCTTGGCATTGGCGCCGACAAAGGCAAGGCCCGGCGGCGTCATCAGCCCTTTCTGCGCGCCGGTGACGGTCACGTCGACGCCCCACGCGTCCATCTTGTAGGGCACGCAGCCGAGCGAGGCGATGGTGTCGACCATGAACAGCGCCGGATGGCCGGCCGCATTGATCGCCTTGCGCAGGGCGGCGATGTCGTTGAGCACGCCCGAGGCCGTGTCCACCTGCACCACCAGCACCGCCTTGATTTCATGCGCGGTATCCGCGGCAAGGCGCGCGGTCACCGCCAGCGGATCGACGGCCCGGCGCCAGTCGCCCGGCAGCACCTCGATCTCGAGGCCGGACATTTTCGCCATCTCGCCCCAGCCGCGGGCGAAGCGGCCCGAGTCCAGCACCAGCACCCGGTCGCCGCGCGACAGCGTGTTGGTCAGCGCCGCTTCCCAGGCGCCGTGGCCGTTGGCGGCATAAAGGAAGGCCTTGCCTGTGGTGCCGAACACCTTCGGCAGGTCGGCGAGCAGGCTGTCGGTCAGCCCGACGAGCGAGCCGGTATAGATGTCGATCGCCGGGCGGTGCATGGCCCTGAGCACTTCGTCCGGCACCGTGGTCGGCCCAGGGATCATCAGGAATTCGCGGCCGCTGGCGAGCGTCATGGCAGGCTCCGGAAAGGCTGCGCGGCAAAAGGCGGCCCGCATGTCGTGGCGGGCCCGCCGCGCGGGCGGGGGAGAGAATGGCCGTGCAAGCTGCGCGTGAGGCGAACCCTGCAGGATCAGACCATGGTGTTTTCCACCACCACGCGTCGTTGTGCAATCCGTTCGTGCGACGGCGCGCCGAGATCGAGCCTGTGCCGTGGCAGGCCGGTGACGAGGAATGGGGCAGGGGCCGCGGGCCCCCGCCCTCCATCACCTGCTCAGAAGAACGCCTGCAGGCCGGTCTGGGCGCGGCCGAGGATCAGCGCATGAACGTCATGCGTGCCCTCGTAGGTGTTCACCGTCTCCAGGTTCTGGGCGTGCCGCATCACGTGGTACTCCTCCTGGATGCCGTTGCCGCCATGCATGTCGCGGGCCTGGCGGGCGATGTCCAGCGCCTTGCCGCAATTGTTGCGCTTGACGATGGAGATCATCTCCGGCGCCACGCGGCCTTCGTCGAACAGGCGGCCGACGCGCAACGAGGCCTGCAGGCCGAGCGCGATCTCGGTCTGCATGTCGGCGAGCTTCTTCTGGAAGAGCTGGGTCTGGGCCAGCGGCTTGTTGAACTGCTTGCGCTCCAGGCCGTAGTTGCGGGCCCGGTGCCAGCAATCCTCGGCCGCACCCAGCGCGCCCCAGGAAATCCCGTAGCGGGCGCGGTTGAGGCAGCCGAACGGGCCCTTCAGGCCGGAAACATTCGGCAGCAGCGCGTCCTCGCCGACTTCGACATTGTCCATGACGATCTCGCCGGTGATCGAGGCGCGCAAGCTGAGCTTGCCGCCGATCTTCGGCGCGGAAAGGCCCTTCATCCCCTTGTCGAGCACGAAGCCGCGGATCGCCCCGTCATGGGCGTCGGACTTGGCCCAGACGACAAAGACATCGGCGATCGGCGCGTTGGAGATCCACATCTTGGAGCCCTTCAGCCGGTAACCGCCGTCGATCTTCTCGGCGCGGGTGCGCATGCCGGCCGGGTCGGAGCCGGCATCGGGCTCGGTCAGGCCGAAGCAGCCGACGAATTCGCCGCTGGCGAGCTTCGGCAGGTACTTCCTGCGCTGCTCCTCGCTGCCATAGGCATAGATCGGATACATCACCAGCGACGACTGCACCGAGTTCATCGAACGGTAGCCGGAATCGACCCGCTCGATCTCGCGGGCGACGAGGCCATAGGCGACATAGGAGGCGTTGGCACAGCCATAGTCTTCCGGCAGCGTGATGCCGAGCAGGCCGAGTTCGCCCATCTCGTTGAAGATCTCGCGGTCGGTCTTCTCCTGCGCATAGGCTTCCAGCACGCGCGGCTGCAGCTTGTCCTGGGCATAGGCGCGGGCCGTTTCCATGATCAGGATCTCGTCCTCGTTCAACTGGTCGCGCAGCAGGAACGGGTCTTCCCAGGAAAAGCGGCCGCCGCCGGTCGGGTCGGACTTGTGAACGGATGCGTGTGCGGTCATGGCTGTGGTCTCCTCCGATCCGCCTGCGGGCGCTGCTGCTGGCGGAGTGCGTTCGTTATCAGGGCCCGCGCCGCTCTGGGCGGCCGGACCCGCGAAAGGGGTGAATGTCCGGGCGCGAGTGTCCGGTCTGTCGCCCCCGGCGAAAAGTGATATGTTGTCCCAAGTTCATGAGCGGATGGAATAGGGTTTGAAACGCGGCTTCGTTCCCCATGTCGACAGCCTGATCGCCTTCGAGTGCGCGGCACGGCACGGCAGCTTCACCCGCGCGGCGGAGGAGTTGCATCTCACTCAAGGTGCCGTCTCCAAGCAGGTGCGCCATCTCGAGGTCCGGCTCGGCGTCGAACTGTTCAAGCGGGTGCGTCAGCGCATCGTGCTCACCGATGCCGGGAGGCTCTATCTGCACGATGTGCGCGGCGCGCTGGAAAGCCTGACCGCCGCCACCCGCCAGGTCATGTCCTTCGCGGGCAACGAGGACGTGCTCAACCTGGCCACCCTGCCCTCCTTCGGCACCCGCTGGCTGGCTCCGCGCCTCTCGGGCTTCATCGCCGTCCATCCGACCGCCAGCCTCAATGTGACGGTGCGCCTGCGGCCTTTCGATTTTGCCAAGGAGCCGTTCGACGTGGCGATCCACTACGGCGATCCGGTCTGGGCGGGCGCCGTTGCCGAGCCGCTGTTCCGCGAGGAGGTGATCGCGGTCGCCTCGCCGGCCTTCCGCGCCCGCCACCGGATCCGCCGGCCGCAGGATCTTGCGCCGCTCACCCGGCTGCATCAGTCGACGCGGCCGCTCGCCTGGCGCCAGTGGTTCGAATGCGCCGGGGTCGAGACGGAACTCGCCTTCCAGGGGCCGCGCTTCGAACAGTTCGTGATGATGGCCGAAGCCGCCGCCAACGACCTCGGCGCGGCCCTGGTGCCGCGCTTCTTCGTTTCCGAGGAACTGGCCTCCGGACGGCTGGTGCAGCTCTTCGACACGGTGCTGCGGCTGCCCTCCGCCTATCACCTCGTCTATCCGGAGGACCGCTCGCTGCGCCCCGTCGCTGCCCGGTTCCGCGACTGGCTGATGGGGGAGGTGGTGGCCGGTGGCGGCGACCGGCCTGCGCTGCCGGGCTGAGGCGCCACCGGCGGCCACCGCTTCGCCAGCCACGACGGGCACAGCGGCGATACGCAAGATTCCGGGTTTGCAGCCGCGGCGAATCCTGTTGCTATCGATCTGTCTTCGTCAAGGAGATGCGGCGGTCCTGGCCGTGGGGTTTCCCCCTCCCTCCTCACGGTCAGGACCAGTTTCCCGTCCGCTTCGGCCTCCCGGCCGACAGGCGTCCGGCCGCAGCCTTCGGCGTGCGGTCTCAGCCGCAGGAGGGCGTCGCCTTGCCGGTCACCGTCACCCGCACCTTGGTCACTCCCCGACGCAGGAATTTCAGCTCGCGTGCCGCCCGCCGCGAGACGTCGAGCACCCGGCCCCGCGCGAAGGGTCCCCGGTCGACGATGGTCAGCGTCACCGTCTCGCCATTGGCGAGGTTCTCGACCTTCACCCGCGTGCCGAAGGGCAGGGTGCGATGTGCCGCAGTCAGGGCTTCCGGATTGTTGGGGGTGCCGCTTGCGGTGCGCCCGGTCAGTTCGTACCAGGAGGCGCTGCCGCATTCCGCCAGGGCAGGCTTGGCGGTCAGTCCGGCGCAGAGCGACAACGCCAACAGGCGGGCCCGGGGCTTGCGAATCATTTTCGGCAATCCATATTGTCAATCCTAACTATCTTGCGGATCGCGCCACGCGGCTCCGACACGGTATTGATCATCTCCTCCGGGAATGGCCGTTTTTCATGACTTTGTTGTGGCAAATCCCGCTTCATGCCGCTACGGCTTCTGCGAAAGTGGAACGATGTTGCGGGGGCGGACCGAATGACATCGGATGACGCGGCAAGGCCGGACCTGGCATGGCCCGCTGAGGGGCTGCATGCCGCGATCATCGCTGCGTCTCAGGATCCCATCTATTTCTGCACGCCGGACTATGTCATCCGCGAGGCCAACGAACCTTACGTGATGATCGCCGGCCTCAGCCGCGAGCAGACGATCGGTCGCACGGTGCAGGAGATTGCCGGCGCCACGGCCTTCCCGCGCCGCGCGCCGTTCCTGGAAAAAGCCCTGTCCGGTTGCGCCACGGTGCTGCAGGACTGGATCAACGTGCCCGGCCAGGGCCGCCGCTTCTTTCACGTGCGCTACCAGCCGGTGCATGATGCCGCGGGTCACTTGCTCGGGGTTGCCGCCTATGGGCGCGACATCACCGATCTGAAGGCGGCGGAGGAGGTGCTGCGGCTCTATGAGAGCGCCGTCACCCAGATGTCGGACCGCCTGTCGATCGTCGATCGCGATTACCGCTACATCCTCACCAACGAAAGCAATGCCCGCTGGCATGGCCGTACCGCCGAGAGCTTTCGCGGAGAGTCGCTGATCGAGATTGTCGGCGAGGCGCGGTTCGCCGCCGAGGTCCGCCCCTGGCTCGACCGATGCCTTGCCGGCGAGGCGGTGGAATACGATTTCCACGAGACGGCGCCGGACGGCTCTCCGGTGGTGATGGACGCCCGCCTCGAACCCTTCCGAAACAGCGATGGCGAGATCGACGCGGTCGTCGTTACCCTGCGCGACGTCACCGAGACCCGTCGCCTGTCGGAGCGGCTGGAGCGGCTGGCGCTGCAGGACGATCTCACCGGCATCGCCAACCGCCGCGCCTTCGAAACCGGGCTGGAGGAGCGCGTTGCCGCCTTCCGGGCGCGCCGGAGCGAAGGCTTCAGCGTCGTCTTCATCGATCTCGACGGCTTCAAGCTGGTCAACGACACGGCCGGACACGGCGCTGGCGACCGTTTTCTTCAGGATATCGCGCGGCTGCTGCAGCAATCGGCCGGCGAGGACGTCGAGGTGGCGCGCATCGGCGGCGACGAGTTCGGCCTGATCATCGACAGCATGCTGCCCCTTGCCGCTCAGGCGATCTGCAACCGGTTGCTGGCCACGTTCGAGGGATACCGCCTGAACTGGGAAGGCATGAGCTTCCGCAGCAGCGCCAGCATCGGCATCGCCACCGTGGCGGTGCCCGCGGCTGGCGACGAGGAGGGCGCGCGGCAGGCCGTCACCGTCGGCCGGGTGCTGCAATGGGCCGACTTCGCCTGCATGCAGGCCAAGGCGGCCGGAGGCCATCGCATCGTCGTGCATGACGGCATGAGGAAGCCCGGCGACGACAGGAAGGTGGAGATCCGTCACCTGCTCGCGGTCGAACGGGCAATCGCCGGCAACGGCTTCGTGCTGAATGTCATGGCCATCGTCGATCTCGCCAGCGGCTTGCCGGCAATGCAGGAGGTGCTGCCGCGTCTTGCCACCGAGGACGGCGAGTTGCACGGACCCTCGATGATCCGCGCCATTGCCGAACGGCACGGCCTGATGCGGGCGGTCGACCGGCTGGTGGTCAATGCCGTGCTGTCCCGTCTCGAGGCGGGAACGAGCCACCGGTTACCGATCGCGATCGACCTGTCGGAGGAAACCCTGCACAGTCCGGTCTTCGCCCGCCAATTGTTCGATCGGTTGGGGCGCTCGCCGGGTCTTTCGGAGCGGCTCGTCTTCGAGGTGCCGGAGACGGCGCTGTCGCGGCTGAAGCCGGAGGCGTGGAACCTGATGGCGGACCTGCGCGCGCTCGGCTGCCGCATCACGCTGGACAAGTTCGGCCGTGGGTTCGCCGCCTTCACCCAGTTGCGCGCCAATGCGTTCGATTTCATCAAGATCGACCGGCTGCTGACGGCGGGCCTTGCCGGCGATCCGGTCAAGCGGGCCGCGGTTTCGGGGGTCGTCGGCCTTGCGGAGGCGCTCGGCCTGCCGACCGTCGCCGAATATGTGACGGAAGCCCGGCATCTCGACATCCTGAGGGAACTCGGCGTTTGCTTCGCCCAGGGGCAGGCCGTGTCGCCGCCCGAAACCTGGCACTGAACCTGGCACTGAACCTGGCACCCCAGCCCGGCCCCAGCCTGGCATTGACGGGTTGCGGCCGCCGCCGGCTCACCAGGGAGCCGCCTCCGGCCAGTCCTCGCCGGGAAACCGCTCGCGCGCCTGCGCCGCCAGGGCCGTGCGGGTCGTCGCGTCGGCCGCCGTCAGCCGTGCCTGCCACACCATCTTGCGCCAGCGCTTGGGCAGCGCGCCGGCTCCCGGCATCGCGTCCACCCTCTCCTGCACCCCGGCAAGCCAATGTGCCGCCTGCTCGCGCTCACCGAGGCGGATGAGCGCCTGGCCCACCGCCAGCCCATAGCCCGGATTGACGCGTGCGTAAGGGTCGGCAAGCGCCTCCCCCACCGCGTCCTGGCTATCGTGCTCCTCCGCCGCCATGCGACCGGCGAAGGCGGCAAAGCGGGCGAACTCGGCGGTGCCGTCCTCGGCGATCAGCCCGCGTTCGGCGCACAGGGTCCCGAGATCGCGGGAGAAGCCGGCGATCAGCTTGCGGGCGATGTTGAGCGTGTAGAGATGGTCGTGGCTGGCATGGGAGGAGAGGAGCCGCAGCACCTTGACCCGCGCCGGCAGATCCTGCCCGGCCAGGGCCACGGCGCCGGCCGCGTCCGTCGCGTCGAAGATGCCGAAGACCAGCGTCAGCTCCGGTCCTTCGCCGCACCGCGCCAGCCGTGGTGCCAGGTCCGGGGCGGTGGCCATCGCCGGCCGGACCACCGCGCCGCTCTGGCTGCCGGGCCGGCCGAGTAGCAGTTCCGGGCCGAAGGCGAAGACCTGCCCGTCGCCGCGCCGCAGCGCGGTGACGAGCGCACCATAAGCGCCCTTCGAGGCCCCGTAATGGACGATCCGCGCCGCGCCGGAGGCCGCAAGCGCCGCATCGATCGCCCGGTCGATCGCTGTCTCGCAGCCGAGATACCATGTGGGGTCCGGACAGTTGAGAAACAGGCAGGCGTGGCGGGTGTTGGAGAAGAACCGCTCCAGCCCGAAGCGGCCGGGGGGCACGCGCACCTGCGAGAAGACCACGGCAAGCAAGTCGCTGCCTCCGGCGGGTGCGGGGCGAAAACGCCAGGCAAGCCCGCTTGCCGGATCGTGTCCCTCGCCTGTCCGCGCGTCGCCGTCCATCGTCCCGCCACCCATCCTCCCGCCACCCATCCTCCCGCCTCAGATTTCCGGGCCGATCCAGAAGTCCGCTCTGGTTGCCTTGCGCGGCTGGCGTGCCTCCGCGATATGGGTCGTGCGCGGGTCGAGCGCGGCAAGAGCCTCGTATTGGGTGAGGAACACCTTGCCGTTGAGATGGGTCAGGAAATCGGTCCGCTGCAGCCGGTCCATCACCGGGCCCTTGACCTCCGACAGGTGGAAGCCGACCCCCGCGGCCTCCAGCCGCCGGCTGATCTCCTCCAGGCTCTCCAGCGCCGAGGCGTCGATCTCGTTCACCGCCGTGCACATCAGCACCACATGGCGCAGCTTCGGCCGTTCTGCCACCAGCTCCGTCAGCCGGTCCTCCAGGAAGCGGCTGTTGGCGAAGAACAGGCTCTCGTCGACCCGCAAGGTGAGCACGGTGTCGCCGGTGATCACCTTGTGCCGGTTGACGTTTCGGAAATGCTCCGTGCCCGGGACGATGCCGACGATCGCCATGTGCGGCCGGGCGCTGCGATAAAGGTGCAGCGCCAGCGACACGCCGACACCGACGGTGACGCCGGTTTCGACGCCAAGGACAAGCGTTGCCGCAATGGTGGTCGCCATCGCCGCGAAGTCGCTGCGCGAATAGGCCCAGACCCGCCTGAGCGCCTTCAGGTCGACCAGCGACAGCACTGCCACGATGATCGTTGCCGCCAGCGTCGCCTGCGGCAGGTCGGCGATCAGCGGCGTCAGGAACAGGGTGGCCAGCGCGATGCCGACCGCGGTGAAGGCGCCGGCGGCCGGGGTTGCCGCGCCTGCGTCGAAATTCACCACCGAGCGGGCGAAGCCGCCGGTCACCGGATAGCCGCCGGACAGGCCGGAGGCGATGTTGGCCGCGCCGAGGCCGATCAGTTCCTGGTCGGGGACGATGCGCTGGCGCTTCTTGGCCGCCAGCGTCTGGGCGACGGAAACGGACTCGACGAAGCCGATCACCGAGATCAGCAGCGCCGGCACCAGAAGCTGGCTCCAAAGGTGCGGGTCGAGCGAGGGAAGCGCCGGGGTCGGCAGCCCGGCGGGAATGTGGCCGACCAGCTTCACCCCCTTGTCGCCGAGGGAGAAGACATGGGCCGCCAGCGTCGTCGCTGCCACGGCTGCGACCGGGCCCGACTTGGCGATGATGTCGGCAAGCCGTGGCCGCAGCCCGGCGCGGATCAGCGCCGGTTTCAGCCCGCTGCGCACCCAGAACAGGAAGGCGGTGACCGGCACGCCGATGGCGAGAGCGTAGGGATTGACATTGCCGAGTTCGGAAGCGAGCCCGGCGAGGATCTCCACCAAGGTGTTGCCGGAGCCGCCGAGCCCGAGAATATGCTTGAGCTGCCCGGCGGCGATGATCAGTCCGCTCGCCGTGATGAAGCCGGAAATCACCGGATGGCTCAAGAGGTTGGCGAGAAAGCCGAGGCGGAACAGCCCCATCGCGATCAGCATCGCGCCCGACAGCAGAGCCAGCACGATCGCCGCGCCGAGATATTCGGGCGTGCCCTGGGCGGCGAGTTCTCCCACCGCCGAGGCGGTCATCAGCGACACCACCGCCACCGGCCCGACGGCAAGCGCCCGGCTGGTGCCGAACAGCGCATAGGCCACCAGCGGCAGGATCGAGGCGTAGAGACCGACTTCCGGCGGCAGGCCGGCCAGCAGCGCATAGGCGAGCGACTGCGGGATCAGCATGATCGTGACGATCAGCGCGGCGATCAGATCGTCGGTCGCCGTGTGCCGGGTGTAGCTGCGTCCCCAGTCGAGGATCGGGAGATAGGAGGCAAGGCGAGTCATGTCCGGGCCGGAATAGAGGTCGCAGGAAAAGGGACGCCGCGCGCAAGCGCGCGGCGCGTCGAGACGGTCCCCTCGCAAGGGGAGACCCACCTGCCGTGCGGCTCGGGCTCCGGCGTCAGCGCCGGTGGGCCTTAGCCGGGCAGGCCGTGGCTGGCGATCTGGCGCAGGGCCGGGGCAAGGGCGGACAGGTCGTAGCCGGCCTCCGCCGCCAGTTGCAGCAGTTCGGCCGGGTCGCGATCGGCAGCCTGGGACAGGGCCCACAGGTTGATCGAGCGCGTGCCGGTCCGGCAAAAGGCGAAGACGGGACCGCCGGCGGCCTCCAGCACCTCCTGAAAGCCGCGGATCGTGTCGGGCGTGATGCCCTCGCGGCCCGAGACCGGAAGCGCCGCATAGGCGAGGCCCGCCTCGGCGGCGGCGCGGGCGATTTCTTCGCCCGCCGGCTGGTCCGCGACCTCGCCGTCCGGCCGGTTGTTGATGATGGCGACGAAGCCCGCATCGCGGATCGCGGCGACATCCTCCGGCTGGATCTGGAACGATACGGTGAGGGTGTCGTCGACCCGTGCGCTCTGCATTCTTCCTGTCCTTACAATCCGTTGACCGGCACCTTCAGGAAGGTCCGGCCGCTTTCGTCCTTGGGGGGCAGCTTGCCGGCGCGCATGTTGACCTGTATCGAGGGAATGATCAATTTCGGCATGTCCAGGGTCGCATCGCGCGCCTGCCGCATGGCGACGAATTCCTCTTCCGTCACACCGTCGCGCACATGGATATTGTGCTTGCGCTCCTCGCCGACCGTGGTTTCCCAGCGGATCTCGCGGCCGTTCGGGCCGTAGTCGTGGCACATGAACAGCCGGGTCTCGTCGGGCAGTGCCAGCACCTTGTGGATCGACCGGAAAAGCTCATGCGCATCGCCGCCGGGGAAGTCGGCCCGCGCCGTACCGCCATCGGGCATGAACAGCGTGTCGCCGACAAAGGCGGCATTGCCCATCACATGGGTCATGCAGGCTGGCGTGTGGCCGGGCGTGTGCATGGCGAAGCAGGTCATGCCGCCGACCGTGTAGGTGTCGCCGTCGCGGAACAGGTGGTCGAACTGCGAGCCGTCGCGCTGGAACTCGGTGCCCTCGTTGAACACCTTGCCGAACGTGTCCTGGACGATCCTGATGTTCTCGCCGATGCCGATGCGCCCGCCGAGCTTGCCCTGGATATAGGGGGCGCCGGACAGGTGGTCGGCATGGACATGGGTCTCGATCAGCCACTCGACCGTCAGCCCGTTCTCGCGGACGAAGTCGATGATCCGGTCGGCGGACTCGAAGGAGATGCGGCCGGCGGCATAGTCGATGTCCATCACGCTGTCGACGACGGCGCAGGCCGTCGAGGCCGGATCCTTGACCACATAGGAGATGGTGTTGGTCTGCGGGTCGAAGAAGGCGGTGACCTCCGGCCGGGTCGTCGGATCGATGGGATAGGTCGTCTCGGTCATCGTGTCGTGCTCCATCGGTATCGATGTCGTTTCGTGAAAGGCCGTGTCAGGCGGGCTCAGGCGGTCTGCGGCTGCCGCACCCGCCAGGCTTCGACGAGGCGGATCGCGGCGATCGCCGCCACCATCGCGCCGGCGAAGACGAACGGCTCGCTGCGGCCGAGGCCGAGTGCCGGCACCACGCCGCCCGGACAGAAGCCGGCAAGGCCCCAGCCGATGCCGAACAGTGCCGAACCGCCGATCAGGCGCAGGTCGAGCCGGGTGGTGCCCGGCAGCGAGAAGCCGGCGGCAAGCACCGGCGCCGGGCGGGCCATCACCAGCCGGTAGCCGATCACCGTGACGATCAGCGCCGCGCCCATGACGAAGGCGAGCGAGGGGTCGAAGGTTCCGGCGATGTCGAAAAAGTTCAGCACCTTGGCCGGATTGGCCATGCCCGACAGCAGGATGCCGGTGCCGAACAGCAGGCCGATGAGGAAGGCGGGAAGGATTCGGGTCATCGGTCAGGCTCCGGCGATGTGGCGGACGATGAAGACGGTGGCGGCCGTGGTCGCCATGAAGGTCAAGGTGGCGGTGATCGAGCGCTTCGAGAAGCGCGCCATGCCGCACACGCCGTGCCCGGAGGGGCAGCCGCTCGCATAGGACACGCCAACACCGGCGATCAGGCCGCCAGCCACCAGCATCGGCAGCGACACGGGCACCTCGATCTGGGGCAGGCTGCCGGTTGCCGCCAGCAGCACCAGCGGCGAGGCGATCATGCCGACAAGGAAGGCCAGGCGCCAGCCCCGCTCTGCGGCCGCGACGGACCCGGTTGCATAGGGGGGCAGCAGGCCGCCGATGATGCCGCTGATGCCGGCGATACGGCCAAGCAGCGCCATCAGCATGACGGCGGAGAGGCCGATCAGCGCGCCGCCGGCGGCGGAAGAAAAGGGTGTGAACTCGCTCATGTCGATGTCTCGCGGAACGGGGGGTGGCGGAGATCTCGGGAGAACGAAGAGCCTGCGGTGTCAATGGCACCTTGTGTGGTTGCGACTTGCTGACCCATCAGGGCTTCCTCGGATTGCAAATATATAAAGGGGCAATAAATTAGCAAGCATGAATATTCAAGACATGGAAAATAAGGCCGACGAGGCCGCCGCTCTCCTCGCCGCGATGGCCAACAGCCGCCGCCTGCTGGTGCTGTGCCATCTGGTGCGCGGGGAGCATTGCGTCGGCGCGCTGGCCGAGCGGGTCGGCCTCAGCCAGTCTGCCTTGTCCCAGCATCTCGCCAGGATGCGCGCCCAGGGTCTGGTGGAGGCCCGTCGCGACGGCCAGACCGTCTATTATCGGCTGGCCGGCGACGAGGTTCTTGCCGTTCTCGAGGCGCTTTACGGCATCTATTGCGCCGCCCCTTCCGCGCCGGGCGTCGAAGCGGGAGCCTGATCCGGCAGCGGATCCGCCGGGTTTGCCGGGCGCATCGCCGCCGGTCCTCCCAGCGCCACGGTCGAGCCGTCCCGCCGCATCCTCAGCACGATCCCCGGCAGGTCGTTCAGCGGGTTCTCGTCCGCCTGCGGCAGGTCGCGGTCGGCGCGCGGGGCCGACAACTCGTTGAGCGGCCGCAGGATGCGCTCGTGAATCAGCGAGCCGACCCTGAGCGGCAGCCGTTCGCCGGTCTGCGTCATCACCTCGAAGCGCGTCGGCCAGAGCCGCAGCACCCAGCGCCCGCCTTGCGTGCCGTCGGTGTCGTCGCCGTCGCGGCGCACCAGCACCAGATCGGCGCCGCGTCCGTTCTGGATGCGCGGCAGGGTCGGCAGGTCTTCCGCCGCCGTCTGTCCGGTCAGGAAGCCGGTGAAGGTGACGAGCGACCAGCCGGGCGCCGGACGGTAGCCGTCCTGCGCGAGGGCTTCGGCCAGCGCCTGCGGGTCGCCGCTCCATTGCAGGATCAGCGGTTCCTCCTGCTCGCCGCTGAGTTCGATCCGGTGCGTCGGCAGCTTCTGCCAGCCGCCGGACAGCCATTCGTCCGCGCTCAGGATCTCCACCGGCATGCTCGGGCGGTACATCTCCCGCGCCTGGTCGAA
Organism: Stappia sp. TSB10P1A; assembly: GCF_900185725.1. Classification (GTDB taxonomy): domain Bacteria; phylum Pseudomonadota; class Alphaproteobacteria; order Rhizobiales; family Stappiaceae; genus Stappia. The sequence continues at coordinate 443,072 of NZ_FYAU01000024.1, forward strand.
ATTGCGCGCCATGTGAATGCCGCCGACCACCGACAGCGTCGCTGCCGTCAAGGCCGCCAGCGACCAGCGGCCGATCTTCTCGTTGTGCACCGAGCCGAAGACGAAGGCGAAGGCGGCGACCATCGCCGTGCCGAAGGTGATGCCGCCGACCACGTCGCTCATCCAGTGCGCGCCGAGATAGATGCGGGAGAAGGCGACGGCGCCGATCAGCGGCACGGCCAGCGAGAAGATCCCGGCCTTGGTCAGCGGAGAGCGGTCGTGCGCGACCAGCACCGCGACGATGCCGAACAGCACCACGGTCAGCGTCGCATGGCCGGAGGGAAAGGACAGCGCGTCGGCGCCGGTGTAGATGTCGATCGGCCGCTCGCGCTGGAACAGCATCTTGAACAGCGGCACGAACACCGCCGCGCCGGCGATCGCGATCATCAGCCCGGTTGCCCGGCGCCAGGCCTTGCGGGCGAACAGATAGGCGATCACCACCGCCGCCACGGCGGCGATCACCACCCCGTCGCCGAGCATGGTGATGAAGGTCATGATGTCGTCGCCGACCGGGGTGCGCAGGTCCTGGAACAGGTTGCGGATCGCCGTGTCGGCGCGGCTCAGCCCATTGTCGGGCGAGATCGCCGCGGCCAGCGCCACGAACAGCGGCACCGTGACGATCAGCAGCAGCGCCGACACGATCATGCCGGCCGAGCGCGGATGCGCCGGGTCGAGCATGCGGGCGAACCACCGGCTGACGCGGTTCTCGTGCCGGCCCAGCCATTCGACGGTCCTCAGCCGGCTGCCGGCATAGAGCGGCAGCACGATCAGGATCAGCCAGCGGGCGATCATCACCGCGACGAACAGCAGCACCAAGAGCACGCCGAGCACCGTCGCCAGCCGGCCGCTGATCGCGCCGAGAGCGCTGAAGGCGGTGCCGGCGATGACGCCGGGGCCGAGATGGACGATGGCCCAGGCGATCGCCGAGGTGACGTTGATGAAGGTGAAGCGGCCGACCGGCATGCCGACCATGCCGGCGATGCCCGGCACGATCGCCTTCACCCCCGGCACGAAGCGGCCGATGAAAACGCTCTTGCCGCCATGCTGTCGGAAATAGGCCTCGCCCCGCTCGACCAGCGTCCGGTAGCGGTTGAACGGCCAGACCGACTTGATTCGGTCCTTGTAGACATGCCCGACCCAGTAGGAGATCGCGTCGCCGGCGATGGCGCCGAGCGTCGTCCACAGCAGGATCGGCCAGGGATCGAGCTTGCCGAGGCCGACCAGCGTTCCCGCGCCGACCAGCACCACCGTGGAGGGCACGAACATGCCGACGATGAACAGCGCCTCGCCCATCGCGATCAGGAACACGACCGCATTGGCGAGGGTCGGGTTCTCGCCGATGAAGGCGACAAGCTGGTTGAGAAGGTCCGTCACGAGACGCGGCCCGGCATGAACTGGTTCCTGGCTGGCGAGGGGTGGATTTCCCCGGTCGCGGCCCGCTACATGTACGTCCTGCGGCCTGCTTCGCCAATCCTCGCAAGACGCATTTTTCCCTGTGCGCTCCGAAGGCTGGCCCGGCGGTCATGATCGGTGCGGACGGCGGCGCCATTGCATCGCGGCGCCGGGCACGGCACCTTGTGCTCGATCAAACGGTGCTTGAAAACAAGACAGCAGGAGACGTGTGCCCGTGTTCCAGTCGGCTTCCCTTCCCGTCGACCTGTCGCGCACCGATTTCGATGCGCTCGAGCCGAAGCTGCGCACCGAGCTGCTCGCCGCCCAGCTCGAGGTGATCGAAAAGAAGCCCTTCTCCGTGCTGATCGTCATCGCCGGCGTCGACGGCGCCGGCAAGAACGACGCCATCGCCCGCCTGCACGAATGGCTGGACGTGCGCTATGTCACCTGCAACGCCTATGACGAGGCGACCGACGAGGAGCGCGGCCGTCCGGACCTGTGGCGCTACTGGCGCGACCTGCCGGCGCTGGGCGAGACCTCGATCGTCGTCTCCTCCTGGTACAACGAGCCGCTGCGCTGCTTCGTCCAGGGCGAGATCGGCGAGGCCGAGTTCGAGCGCCGCCTCGCCCGCATCAACCGGTTCGAGGGGCTGCTCGCCCGCGAGAACGTGCTGGTGCTGAAATTCTGGTTCTCGCTGACGCCGGCGATGCAGAAGCGCCGGCTCAAGGGGCTCGGCAGAAAGGGCCGCGCCCGCCGCATCCTTGCCGAATGGACCGACATCGCCCATGCCTCCGGCGCCCAGGCGGCCTTCGAGCAGGCGGCGCTCGCCACCTCCACGCCGATCGCCCCCTGGATCGTCATCCCCAGCGATGAGCCGCGGGCCCGCGACCTGGCGCTGGGCCGCTGCGTCGAAATGGCGATCCGCCGCCGGCTGGAGGCCGCCCCCGCCGATCCGCTGGCGCTGCCGGCCGTGGTTGCCCGCGTCGAGCGACGCAGCGCGGTGGAGGCGGTCGACCTCGGCGCCCGCCTGTCCAACCACCGCTATCGCACCGAACTTGACCGCCTGCAGGACGAGCTCGCCCGTCTTGTCGACCGCAAGGCCTTTCGCGACCGTTCCCTGGTCGTCGCCTTCGAGGGCAACGACGCGGCCGGCAAGGGCGGTGCCATCCGCCGCCTGATTCGCCCGCTCGATCCGCGCCGCTATCGTGTCCACCGCATCGCCGCCCCCAGCCAGGAGGAGCACGCCCATCCCTGGCTCTGGCGGTTCTGGAACCGGCTGCCGCGCCGTGGCCATGCGGCGGTCTTCGACCGATCCTGGTACGGGCGGGTGCTGGTGGAGCGGGTCGAGGGCTTCTGCAGCGAGGCGGCCTGGTCGCGCGCCTACAACGAAATCAACGAGTTCGAGGCTGAACTCGCGGATGCCGGAGCCATCGTCGTCAAGTTCTGGCTGGCGATCAGCCGGCAGGAACAGCTTGCCCGCTTCAAGGAGCGCGAGGAGGTCCCCTACAAGCAGTTCAAGCTCACCGATGACGATTGGCGCAACCGGCTGAAATGGGATCACTATGCCGAGGCCGCCGGCGACATGGTCGACCGCACCTCGACCCGCCTCGCGCCCTGGCATCTGGTTGCCGCCGAGGACAAGCGCTTCGCCCGCGTCGAGATGCTGCGCCAGCTCGTCGGACGGCTCGAACAGGCCTTGTGAGGGCGTGGCGCTTCAGTCCGCGCCGGAGGTGAAGCCGGCGCGGAAGGCGCTCGGCGACAGGCCGGTGGCGGCCGAGAAGACACGGGAAAAATGCCCCGGATCGGCAAAGCCGAGCCGATAGGCGATGTCGGCGACGCTTGTCTGAGTGTAGGCGAGCAGCCGCCGCGCCTCCAGCATCTGCCGCCCCCGCAGCACGGCGGAGGCGGGCTGGCCGAGCACCTGTCGGCAGGCCCGCGTCAGGTGCGGCACCGTCACCGCCAGCGCCGCGGCATAGGGGCCGAGCCCGTGCCAGTGCCGGTAATGGGCGTCGACCAGCGCCTGGAAACGCGCCGCCAGCCGCGCCGCCGCCTGGCCGCTGGCCGCCGGGCTTGCCATGTCCGGACCCGCGTCGAGCCGCCTCAGCACCCAAATGAAGGTCAGTGCCGCCAGCGCCGCCAGCGCCTCGTCCCGCCCCGCCCGCCGCCCCAGCAACTCCGCCTGGACCGCTTCCATCTCCGGCGGCGCAGTGCGCGCCCGGCCCCGGCACGGGGCAAGCAGCCGCCCCTGCGGATCGATGCGGGCGCGGATCGGCTCGAACACCGCCAGCGGCAGGGTCAGCACCATGCCGGCACTGCCCGGCAGGAAGCGGAAGCCATGGGCAACGCCTGCCGGCATGTTCAGGACGTCGCCGCCGGCCAGCGCGCTCTCGCCCCCCTCACCGAGCAGCACGCCGCCGCCCCGCTCGATCCAGAAGAGCTGATGCAGCGAGGGGTGCCGGTGCCGGGCGATGCGCCAGCGGCGGGGTCCGCTGCGAACCGAGAGATGTTCGATATGGAGCATGTCGGGAAAGCCGGATCCCACCGGTTCCCCATAGAGTCCGTAATCCGGCGCAGCCTGGAATGTTCGATTCATCCCTGTATTTGACCGAATTCTGCATTCCCTTGTCCAGTGCTTCGCGCCCATTCTCGGCACACTGGCAGGCCCGCTCGCGGGCCGATCGCGTCAAGGATCCGTGCGCATGACCCCCGATCTTTCCGGCTGCAGCCCCGCCGACGTTCCCGCCCGCACCGGGGTCGTCATTGTCGGCGGCGGTCCCTCCGGCCTGCTGCTGTCCCAGCTTCTGCATCTTGCCGGCATCGCCAATGTGGTGCTGGAGCGCCGCTCCCGCGCCTATGTTCTGTCGCGGATCCGCGCCGGCGTGCTGGAACAGGGGGCGGTCGACCTGCTGCGCCGGGCCGGCGTCGGCGCCCGCATGGACCGCGAGGGGCTTGTCCATGACGGCGTCGAGATCTCGTTCCATGACCGGCGCCTGCGCATCGACCTTGCCGATCTCACTGAGGGCAAGACCGTTATGGTCTATGGCCAGACCGAGGTGACGGCCGACCTTTACGAAGCACGGGATGCCATGGGCGGCACGGTGCTGCACGAGGCGGAGCACGTTCAACTGCACGATCTGGAGGGCGGGCGGCCCTTCGTCACCTTCCGCCTCGGCGAAAGATATCACCGCATCGAATGCGATTTCGTCGCCGGCTGCGACGGGTTTCACGGGGTCTCGCGCCGGTCTATCCCCGCCGACCGGCTGCGGCTGTTCGAGATGGTCTATCCGTTCGGCTGGCTCGGGCTGCTCGCCGACGTGCCGCCGGTGCATGATGAACTGGTCTATGCCGGCCACGAGCGCGGTTTCGCGCTGTGCTCGATGCGCTCGCGCACGCGCAGCCGCTACTATGTCCAGTGCCCGCTCGACGAGAAGGTCGAAGACTGGTCCGACGATCGCTTCTGGACGGAACTGGTCTCCCGCCTGCCCGCCGACATCGCCGGCCGCCTGGTCACCGGTCCGTCGATCGAGAAGAGCATCGCGCCCTTGCGCTCCTTCGTCGCCGAGCCGATGCGCTTCGGCCGGCTGTTCCTTGCCGGAGATGCCGCCCATATCGTGCCGCCGACCGGCGCCAAGGGCCTCAATCTCGCGGCCTCCGACATCCATTATCTCTCCGAGGCGCTGACCGCCCATTACCGGCGCGGCGACGACAGCGGTCTTGCCGCCTATTCAGACCGGGCGCTGGCAAGGGTCTGGAAAGCCGAGCGTTTTTCCTGGTGGATGACGACGACGCTGCACGCCTTTCCCGATCGCGGCGCCTTTGCCGCCCGCATGCAGGAGGCGGAGTTCGACTATCTCGCCTCCTCCCGCGCCGCCCGCCAGGCGCTCGCCGAGAACTATGTCGGCCTGCCCTATTGAGTTTCGCGCAGCGCGCTTGATGCCGGTCAAGGCGAATCCCGCAAAAGTGTGCAGGCTGACCCAGCGACCTCCGCCGGACCGCCTTGCGGCCGGCGGAGCGCATCGGTTTTGCGGCAGGAGGAGGCGCGCGTGACAGACAGCGACCGGCAGGTATCCGACACACGTGGCAGGCAGGCAGCAGCGGACCCGCTCGCCGAACCGGACACCAGCCCTCCCGCCGGCTCCGGCCGGCGCGGGCGGCGGGTCGATCTCTCGGGACTTTCGGAGCAGCGGGTCGTTGCCGCGCAGGAAAGCGAAGTGACCGCGGTCGAGCGGATCGCCTCGCAGGACATCGGCACGAGTGACGAGGGGCTTGACGCGATCCTCGAGGGCGCCTCGCCCGACGATGCCGGCGTGATGCGGCGGGCGCTCGGCCTGCCCAAGGCCGCCGGCACGCCGCGACGGACCAGCGACGAGCTGTCCGCCGACTGGCGCGAAGGCGCTTATCCCTATCGCTTCAAGATGCTGCGGCGCGACTACGAGCGCCAGAAGTTCACTCTGCAGACGGAACTGCTCAAGCTGCAGTCCTGGGTCAAGGATGCCCGCCAGCGGGTTGTGATCCTGTTCGAGGGCCGCGACGCCGCCGGCAAGGGCGGCGCGATCAAGCGCTTCATGGAGCATCTCAATCCCCGCGGCGCGCGGGTCGTGGCGCTGGAAAAGCCCAATGAGGTCGAACGCGGCCAGTGGTATTTCCAGAGGTATGTCAGGCACTTGCCGACCGTCGGCGAGATCGTCCTGTTCGACCGGAGCTGGTATAACCGCGCTGGCGTCGAACGGGTCATGGGGTTTTGCAACGAAGAGGAGTATCGCGAGTTCCTGCGCCAGGTGCCGGAGTTCGAGCGCAACCTGGTGCGCAGCGGCACCCATCTGATCAAGTTCTGGTTCTCGGTCAGCCGCGAGGAGCAGAACCGCCGCTTCCGCGAGCGCAACGTCCACCCGCTCAAGCAATGGAAACTGTCCCCGGTCGACCTTGCCTCGCTCGACAAGTGGGACGACTACACCCAGGCCAAGGAAGCCATGTTCTTCCACACCGATACGGCCGATTCGCCCTGGACGGTGATCAAGTCCGACGACAAGAAGCGGGCGCGGCTCAACGCCATGCGCTACGTGCTGCACGCCATGCCCTACAAGGACAAGGACGGCGAGCGGATCGGACGCGTCGACGATCTGTTGGTCGGGCGCGCCAACGTCATCCATGAGCGCGGCGAGTACGACCAGCGTCGCGGCTGGGAAGCCCCGGACGCCATCGCCCGGTCGCTGTAAAGTGAGGCAGGGTCGCGACCGCGCTTGAAACCGGCGCGGTTGCGGCCGAAACTGCGGCGAACCCGCCCCGAGCCTTGCGCCGATTCCGGAAAACGCCGCCCATGTCCTTCGATCTTCTCGTCAAGAACGCGACCCTGCCCGACGGCCGCGAGCGCATCGACATCGCCTGCCGGGACGGCCGCATCGCTGCCGTCGAGCCCGGCATTTCGGGCGAGGCGGGGCGCGTGATCGAGGCCGGCGGCCGGCTGGTATCCCCGCCCTTCGTCGACAGCCATTTCCACATGGACGCGACCCTGTCGCTCGGCCTGCCGCGGATGAACGAGAGCGGCACGCTGCTGGAAGGCATCGCCCTGTGGGGCGAGCTGAAGCCGCTGCTCACCGTCGAGGCGGTGGTCGAGCGGGCGCTGAGATACTGCGATCTTGCTGTTTCGCAAGGGCTTTTGGCGATCCGCAGCCATGTCGACGTGTGCGACGACAAGCTCACCGGCGTTAAGGCGCTGCTTGAGGTGCGCGAGAAGGTCGCGCCCTATATCGACCTGCAGCTCGTCGCCTTCCCGCAGGACGGGCTCTACCGCTCGCCCCAGGCCGAGCGCAATCTTATCCGCGCCCTCGACATGGGCGTCGACGTGGTCGGCGGCATCCCGCATTTCGAGCGGACGATGGACGACGGCGCGCGCTCGGTGCGGGCGCTGTGCGAGATCGCGGCCAGGCGCGGCCTGATGGTCGACATGCATTGCGACGAGAGCGACGACCCGCTGTCGCGCCATATCGAGACGCTGGCCTGCGAGACGCAGCGCCTCGGCCTCCATGGCCGGGTCGCCGGATCGCACCTCACCTCGATGCACTCGATGGACAATTATTACGTCTCGAAGCTCCTGCCGCTGATCGCCGAGGCGCAGGTGCACGCCATCGCCAACCCATTGATAAACATCACACTTCAGGGTCGGCACGACACCTATCCGAAGCGCCGGGGCCAGACCCGCGTGCCGGAAATGCGCAAGCACGGCATCAATGTCGCCTTCGGCCACGACTGCGTCATGGACCCCTGGTACTCGATGGGATCGGGCGACATGCTGGAGGTCGCCTCGATGGGACTGCACGTCGCGCAGATGATGAGCCGCGACGAGATCCGCTATGCTTTTGAATGCGTTACGACCCACCCGGCGCGGGCGATGGGGCTCGACGGCTACGGCCTCGCGCCCGGCTGCAACGCCGATTTCGTGCTGCTGCAGGCGGCCGACACGATCGAGGCGATCCGCCTGCGGGCGCGTCGCCTGGCCGTCGTGCGGCGCGGCAAGGTGATCGCGCAGAGCGATCCGGCGATCACCCGCCTGTCGCTCGACGGACGGCCGGAAACACTCGATCCGGCGGCTTACGCGCCTGGAAAGTAAGGTTTTTCGGACGTTTGTGGATTTTGAGAATTTCGAGACGGATTTTGCGAAATTCGCTCTCAATTTCGCGAAATTTCGAGAATCGCGTCTCGAAATTGCCCAAAGGCCGGACTTGGAGCCGGTCGCCAGGTTTGCCATAAGGGAGGGACGAAACGCCCCCCGGTCGGACAGGCGCCCCGACAAGACCCCGACAAGACCCCGACAAGACCCCGGACAGAACCCATGCAGCGACCGACAGGAACCATAGACGGGGAGAGGACCGGGGATAACCCGGCTGCCGGCTGCCCGGTCGCCGGCCATGGTGGAGCCGCGTCCGCGACCGCCGAGGCTCCGGCGCCGGACGTCGGGGCAAAGGCGCCCGGCACCTATGTACCGCCCTGCCCGATGCGGCCGACGGCGCCGCCGCCGGTCTGGAAGCTGATCGGTCTTGCCCGCCGCAACTTCCTCTCGGTCTGGCCGTCTTCGGCCTTCGCCAAGCCGTGGCTGCGGGTCGCCGTGCTGCGCAAGCAGATCTTCGTCTGCAACAGCCCGGACCTGGTGCAGGAGGCCTTCGTGCGCAAGCACGATACGTTCGAGCGCAAGAGCGCGCAGATGCGCCACGCGCTGGAACCGCTGCTCGGCGACGGCCTGTTCATCTCCGACGGCGAGACCTGGCGCCGGCGCCGCCAGATCGTCGGCCCGATCATCCACGCCTCGAAGGTCCGCGACTTTTTCCCCGTCATGGCGGAGACCATCGCCGAGCGCCGCGCCGCCTGGGAGGCGGCCGGTCCCGATGCGCCGGTCGACATGCTGCAGGAGATGGCCCACCTGACGGCGGAGATCATCTGCCGGACCATCTTCGGCCGCCAGCTCGGGCGCGACTATGCCGCCGAGGTGGTCAACAGCTTCACCGACTACCAGCGCCATATCGACCAGATCGACCTGATCTCGCTGCTCGGCCTGCCCGACTGGCTGCCGCGCCGGCGCGGCCGCGCCATCCGTCAGGCGGTCGCGCGCATCGACAGGGTGCTCGACGAGATCATCACCAGCTACGAGGCGCGCCGCCGCGACGGCGAGACCTCGGTGATCGGCGGGCTGCTCGACGCCCGCGACGAGGACGGCAAGCCGCTGTCGCGCGAGGCGATCCGCAACGAGGCGGCGGTGATCTTCATGGCCGGCCACGAGACGACGGCCAACACGCTGGCCTGGACCTGGTTCCTGCTGTCGCAGGCGCCCTGGGCGCGCGCGGCGCTGAAGGACGAGCTCGACACGGTGCTGGCCGGCCGCATGCCGACCTATGACGATGTCGCCCGCCTGCCCTATACCCGCGCGGTGATCGAGGAGACGCTGCGGCTCTATCCCCCCGTGCCGATCCTCGCCCGCGAGGCGCTGGCCGACGAGACGGTCGGCGGCGTGGCGACGCCGAAGGGCTCGCTGGTGATGGTCGTGCCCTGGCTGCTGCATCGCAATCCGGAGCTTTGGCCGCGCGCCGATCATTTCGAGCCGGAACGGTTCCTGGGGGCGACGCGCGGCGGCCAGTCGAAATTCGGCTATGTGCCCTTCGCCATCGGCCCGCGCATCTGCGCCGGGCTCGCCTTCGGCCTGACGGAATCGATCCTGTCGCTGGCGATCCTCGCCCAGGGCTTCGAGGCGCGGCTGGAGCCGGGCACCGACGTGCAGCCGGTCTGCCGGCTGACCCTGCGCCCGGGCGAAACGCTGCCGATGCGGCTTCAGTCGCGCGCTCCGAGCGCGTGAGGCCGCCCCGGCCATGACCGCCGTGCGCGGCCGCCGGCGCACTCCCCCGGTCGCCTTCGAGGAAACCCATGCGCGCGAGGTGCCGGGCGAGCCCTGGCACCGCGAACCGGTGCTCGGGCCGGCCAAGCGCGCCATCCACGCGGCGCTGCGCCGCCTGCCGGTGGGCTTTGCCCCGCGCCTCGGCCGGGCGCTCGCCGCGCCCGTTCAGCATCTGCAGCGGCGGCGAATCTATGCCCGCCGGCTTGTCTGGACGCTTGCCCGGCTGCACCCGGACGCGCCGCTTGCGCCGGCCGAGCAGGCGGCGGCGGTGCGGCGCTGGTGGCGGCAAGCGGGCGCGGTTATGGCCGAATATGCGACGGTCGAGCGGCTGCGCGCGGCGGGGCGGCTGCAGGTCGACGACCCGCACGGCACGCTGGCCTGCCTGCCGGCGGATGCGCCCGTCATCTTCGCCTGTGTCCATCTGGGTCCGTTCGAACTGTGTTTCGAGACCGTGCTCAACACCTTCGGCCGCGAGGCGGTCGGCACCTGGCAGCCGGAGCCCTCGCCCGCCGCCAACCGCATCCTGCACGACCTTCGCGCCCGCTACGGGCTCTATGTGTTTCCGCCCGGCCAGCGCTCGGCCCGGCACCTGCACCGGCTGGTGGTGGGAGAGGGCTTCGACGCGATCCTCTTCGTCGACGAGGTGCGCGAGCGGCAGATCCACCTGCCGGCCTTCGGCCGGCCGCTGCCGCTGCGCGGCAATGCCTCCGTCGCGATCAAGCTGGCCTTGAAGACCGGGGCGCCGGTGGTGCCGATCCATGTGCTGCGCTCAGGCGTGGCGAGCTACCGGGTGCATGTCGGCGCGCCGCTCGACTTCCGGCGGGAGGGCGTGCCCGAGAGCGCCACGATGGCCGGGATCGCGGCGCTCGACCGGCATTTCGAGCCTGTCGTCCGGCACAATCTCGACCAGTGGTACATGCTGAAGGAACTGCGTCTGCCGGACTTCGACCCGGCGAAGGTGTGAGCTTGAGGGGGCCGTGCGGCCCCGTCAGTAGAGCAGCCGCACCAGGACGAGCGTCAGGCCCGGAAACAGCACCAGGATCGCCACCCGCACGATGTCGCTGGCGATGAAGGGCACGACGCCGCGGAAGGTCTGCGACAGCGGCACGTTCGGCGCCATCGAGTTGATGACGAAGAGGTTCATGCCGACGGGCGGCGTTATCAGCCCGACCTCCACGACGATCAGCACGATGATGCCGAACCACAGGGCGAACTCTTCCGGTGGCAGGCCGAAGTCGAGCGCCGCGACGATCGGAAAGAAGATCGGGATCGTCAGCAGGATCATGGAGAGCGAATCCATGATGCAGCCGAAGATCAGGTAGCAGATCAGGATGACGACGAGCACGGTCCACGGGCTGAGCCCGAGCCCGGCGACATAGGCCGCCGATTGCTGCGGCAGTTGCGAGAAGGCGAGAAAGCCGTTGTAGACCGTGGCGCCGAGCACGATGAAGAAGATCATGCCGGTGGCGCTGGCGGTCGACAGGAAGGACTCCACCAGCCCCTTGCGGTCGAGCCCGCCATTGATGAGGGCGACGATGCCGGTGCCGGCGGCGCCGACCGCCGCCCCTTCCGTCGGCGTGAAGACGCCGGAATAGATGCCGCCGATCACCGCGACGAAGATCACCATGACCGGCCAGACGGCGATCAGCGCGGCGATCTGCTCCGCGCGGCTCGCCTTGTCGCGGCTGCCGGCGCTGTCCGGGCGGAAGCGCACATAGAGCGAGACGGTGAGCATGTAGCCGAGGGCGGCGAGGATGCCCGGAATGAAGGCGGCGACGAACAGCTTGGCGATGTTCTGCTCGGTCAGGATGGCGTAGATCACCAGCACCACCGAGGGCGGAATGAGGATGCCGAGCGTGCCGCCGGCGGCAAGGCAGGCGGTCGACAGGGCGCCGGAATAGCCGCAGCGCCGCATCTCGGGCAGGGCGACCTGGCCCATGGTCGCGGCGGTGGCGAGCGAGGAGCCGCAGATCGCGCCGAAGCCGCCGCAGGCCGCGACCGCCGCCATGGCGACGCCGCCGCGCCGGTGGCCGACCATGGTCTCGGCGGCGCGGAACAGGGCGCGCGACATGCCGCCGCGCGTGGCGAACTGGCCCATCAACAGGAACAGCGGCACGATCGACAGCGAGTAGTTGGAAAAGGTGCTGTAGACCAGCGACTTGAGCTGGGCGAGGATCGGCACCGTGCTCCCGGTGACCAGCGTCGTGCCGGCGATGCCGACCATCAGCATGACGAGGCCGATCGGCAGGCGCAGGAAGATCAGCAGCAGGAGGACCGGGATCGACCACAGGCCGTATTCGAGGGATGACACGTCGTCTTACTCCCGGCCGGCGGCAACGGGCCGCGCGAGGGTCTCGTCCAGGCTGCGCCAGACCGTATAGGCGCAGACCACGACGGCGAAGCCCGCCCCGGCCAGCGCGGCGGCATAGGGCCACCACAGCGGAAACTGCAGGATGAAGGTGGTCTCGCCATAAGCCTTCTTGTCGAGCATGCCGAGCCACAGGCGCCAGGCGATCAGGCCGCTCGCCAGCGTCATCAGGATGTTGGCGACAAGGTCGACGCCGGCATTGAGGCGCGCACCGAAGCGGGCGAGGAACAGGTCGACGGTGACATGGCCGCGCTTCAACTGGCACCAGGGCAGGAAGGCGAAGATGGCGAAGGCGGTGCCGGCCTCGACCAGCTCGTAGTCGCCGGGGATCGGCCCGAGGCCGGCGAAGATCAGCGCCCGGCCGGCGATCGACACGACGGTGATCACGGTCAGCGCCACCAGCGCGGCGCCGCCGGCGATCGCCAGCCAGGCGGACAGCCGCTCCAGCAGCCGTTCGACGGCCAGGCGTCCCGAAGACTGGCGTCCCGAAAACTGGTGCCCCGAAGAGTGGCGCCCCGAAGACTGGCTCATCGGATCTCGTTCCTCCCAACCGCGGGCCGCCGCCTCCACGCCGGCCCACCTGGCTCTGCTCCGCCCCTGCTCTTACAGCATCGGCCCGAAAACCTGAATCGGTTTTCGGACGGCGCGCGTACCGTCCGGAGCGCAGGCCGGCTTGGCATGACCGACAGGGTGGGCCACGCAAAAGGTGATGTAAAATGAGATTTCAGGGCATTTGCATAACCGCAGGGCCCGTTGCCGGCGGGCCTCAGGCGGCGAAGAACGCCCGCCGCGCCATCCGCACGGCGCCGTCCAGCGCATCGCCGAGCGGGGCGGCGAGATGCGCGGCAAAGCGCGGCGCGAGGCGCGCCGCATAGAAGGGGGCAAGCCCGCCCATCAGCACGATGCGCCGGCAGGAGGGAAAGACCAGCGCGCCGAGCATCTCCTCGACCTCGGCCGTGAAAGCGCAAAGCAGCGCCTCGGCCTCGCCGTCGCCGGCCTTGGCGGCATCGAAGACCACTGGGGCATGGCGGGCGAAATCCGCCTGGCGGGCGGTGGCGGCGAAGGCGACCATGCGCGCCGGATCGTCGCCGAAGGCGGCAAGCAGCGTCTCGGCGAGCCTTCCGCGCGGGCGCACCCCGTCGCGCGACAGCAGCGCCGATTTCAGCGCCTCGCGGCCGAGCCGGGCGCCGCCCCCCTGGTCGGCGAGATGCACGCCCCAGCCGCCGACGCTGCGGATCTCGCCGCCATGGCGGGCGAGAAAGGCCGACCCGGTGCCGAGGATCGCCATGATCCCGTCATCGGGTCCGAGCGCGCCCTCCAGCGCGATCTCGCCGTCGCCGACGAGCTCCACCTGCGCAAAGGGAAGGGAGAGCAGCGAACGCCCGTCGCGGCCGAGCTGGCGGGCGCCGGCAAGACCGAGCAGCGCCGGGCAATCCGCGAGCGCCTCCGCCGGCAGGCCGGCCTCGGCAAGGGCGGCGCCCGCCGCCGCAAGGATATTGGCGGCGGCCTGCCCCGGGTCGGTCGCGACATTGGCCGGGCCGGCGAGGCCGCGCGCGACGATCTCGCCGTCAGGGCCGGCAAGGGCGGCGCGGCAGGTGCTGCCGCCGCCGTCGACGGCGATGAGCCAGGAGCTCATGCGAGGACGCTCATGTCTCGCTCAGTGGGTGGCGGGCTGCTCGGCGAGCTTGCGGGCCTGCTCGATCCAGCCGTCGCGGTCGATGCGGCCACGGAAGTCGAGGCGGCTGTCGAGCGCGGCGATCTGCTCGTCGGTGAGCGCGGCGATCTGCCAGTAGTGGAAGATGCCGGCGCCGTTCAGCGCGGTCTGCAGCTTCGGGCCGATGCCGCCGATGGCGGTGAGGTCGTCGGCGACGCCGCGCGGCGTCGCCAGCAGCACCTCGGCCAGCGGATCGGAGACCTTGCCCGACGCCCTGGCCGGCTTTGCCCTCACGTCGGCCTTCGGCGGGGTCGCCGGAAGCTGGGCATGGCTGCGCATGAAGTCGAGGATGCGCGGGGCGATCTCGGAGCGGAAGCGCGAGCCGTTGAACACGCCGTAATGGCCGACATCGGGCTGCATGTAATGGGCGCGCATGTCGGGGGCGAGGTTGACGCACAGGTTGTGCGCCGCCATCGTCTGGCCGCGGCCGGTGATGTCGTCCTTCTCGCCCTCGACGGTGAGCAGGGCCGAGCGGCGGATGGCGCCGCAGTCGACCAGCTCGCCGCGATGGCGCAGCTCGCCCTTGGCAAGCGCGTGGCGGATGAACACGGTCTCCACCGTCTGCAGGTAGAACTCGGCGGTGAGGTCCATCACCGCCAGATATTCGTCATAGAAGTCGCGATGCTTCTCGGCATTGTCGCCGTCGCCGGAGACGAGATGCTGGAAGAACTCGTGATGGGCGTTGACGTGGCGGTCGAGGTTCATGCTCATGAAGCCGGAAAGCTGCAGGAAGCCCGGATAGACGTCGCGCATGAAGCCCGGCTGCGGGAACGGCACCTTCATGATGACGTTGCGCTCGAACCACTCGATGCTCTTGCTCTCGGCGAGATCGTTGACGGCGGTCGGGTTGATCCGCGTGTCGATCGGCCCGCCCATCAGGGTGACGCTGGCCGGGGCGCAAGGGTCGCCATGCGCCTCCATCACCGCCGTGGCGGCGAGCACCGGCACCGACGGCTGACAGACGCCCATGACATGGGTGTCCGGCCCCAGGAAGTGCAGCATCTCGATGACATAGTCGATATAGTCGTCGAGATCGAAGCGCCCTTCGGTGAGCGGCACCATGCGCGCGTCGATCCAGTCGGTGATGTAGATGTCGGCGCTCGGCAGCATCGTCTCGACCGTGCCGCGCAGCAGCGTCGCATAGTGGCCCGACATCGGCGCCACCATCAGGATGCGCGGGCCCTTGTGCTTGCGCTCGCCGAGCTTGCGGTCGAAATGCAAGAGGTTGCAGAACGGCTTCTTCCAGACGATCTCCTCGCGCACCGGCACCTTGACGCCGCTGACGGTGGTCTGGGTGAGGCCGAATTCCGGCTTGCCGTAGCGCCGGGTCATCCGCTCGATCAACTCGCAGCCGGCGGCGACCGAGCGCCCGATCGGGGTGTGCGAGAGCGGGTTGAGCGGGTTCTGGAAATACAGGCGCGCCATGTCGGCGCTCGCCCGCAGCGGACTCATCGCCGCATGATTGAATTCATAGACCTGGTAGAACACGTGACCGACCTCGCAATCTCCGTGAGGCAGCGCAGCATGGACGGCTGCCTTTTGTCGCATTGCAAAAATAATATGACAAAGATGAAGGCCGCTTCAACAGGCAGGACGGTCTCCGGCCGGTCATGCGGTGACGGAATACCGGAAGTGCGGCCCTTGCCGCCGGAATCTCCTCCGGATGTCCCTGAAAACGCAAGCCAAGACAGGATCTTGCGCAAATCGGCAACGCGGTGGAAAAAAGTTGCCGGAGCCGTCAATTTTCAGGAGATATCGTAAAAAATTACGATGCAAGATCTGCGACGACCGCATCCAATACGAGCAAACCGGCCGGCGTGACCCGCATCCGCGTGCCGCCGAGTCGTTCCACCATGCCGTGTTCGATGAGGTCGGCGACGCGGCGCGGATCGATCCGGCGGTCGGAAATCGCCTCGAAACGGGCAAGGTCGACGCCCTCCACCAGCCGCAGGCCCATCAGGAGGAACTCGTCGCCCTGCTCCTCCCGGGTCAGCGACACGTCCTCCACCAACCCCTCGCCGCGCGCCTCGACGGCGGCGAGCCAGGTCTCCGGATGGCGCTCGGTGGCGGTGGCGAACTTGCCGTTGCCGCCGGTCAGCCGGCCATGGGCGCCGGGGCCGACGCCGACATAGTCGCCATAGCGCCAATAGACGAGATTGTGCCGGCACTCGGCGCCGGGCACCGCATGGTTGGAGACCTCGTAGGCCGGCATGCCGTGGCGGGCGCAGATCTCCTGCGTCAGGTCGTAGAGATCGGCGGCGGTGTCGGGATCGGGCACCACCAGCTTGCCGGCGCGGTGCAGCTCGAAATAGGGCGTGCCCTGCTCGATGGTGAGCTGGTAGAGCGACAGGTGGTCGGCGGCAAGGCCGATCGCCTCCTCCAGCTCGGCGCGCCAGGCGGCGGCATCCTGGTCGGGCCGGGCGTAGATCAGGTCGAAGGAGATGCGCTCGAAGGTCGAGCGGGCGATGCCGATCGCCGCGCGCGCCTGATCCGCGTCATGCAGCCGGCCAAGGCGCTTCAGGTCCGCGTCCCGCAAGGACTGCACGCCGAGCGACAGCCGGTTGACGCCGGCGGCGCGATAGCCGCGGAACCGCTCCGCCTCCACCGAGGAGGGGTTGGCCTCCATCGACACCTCGACGGTCGGCGAGATTTCCCACAGGCCGGCGATGGCGTCGAGCACGCGGCCGACGGTCGAGGGGAGCATCAAGGACGGGGTGCCGCCGCCGAGAAAGATCGACTCGACCCGCCGCCCGCGCGTGCGTGCGGCGAAATAGGCAAGCTCCCGCTCGAAGGCGGCGGCAAAGCGCGGCTGGTCGATGCCGGCATGGCGGACATGGCTGTTGAAGTCGCAATACGGGCATTTGGCCTCGCAGAAGGGCCAATGCACATAGATGCCGAAACCGCCGTCCGCCTCTGCCATCATGCCTCCAGACAGCGCGCGGAGAAGTCCGCGAAGGCGCGGGCGCGGTGCGACAGCGCGGCGCCGGCCTGCCCGTGCTTTTCCTCCGCCGACATCTCGCCGAAGGTGCGGGCGTGGCCGTCCGGCTGGAACATCGGATCATAGCCGAAGCCGCCGCTGCCGCGCGGCGGCCACACGGCGGTGCCCTCGACCTCGCCGCGGAACAGGGCGACCTCGCCGTCCGGCCAGGCGAGGCAGAGCACGGCGACGAAGGACGAGCGGCGGTCCGCCGGATCCAGCGCGCCGGCGGCCTGCAGCTTTTCCTCGATGGTGCGCATCGCCATCGCGAAGTCCTTCTCCGGACCCGCCCAGCGAGCCGAATAGACCCCCGGCGCCCCGTCCAGCGCGACGACGCAGAAGCCGCTGTCGTCGGCGAGCGCCGGCAGGCCGGAGGCCTCGGCGGCGGCGCGCGCCTTCAGCTCCGCATTGGCCTCGAAGGTGGTGCCGGTCTCTTCCGGCTCGGGCAGGCCGAGCGCGCCGGCCGAGACGACCTCGTAGCCGTAGGGCGCCATCAGCTCGGCGAATTCGCGCAGCTTGCCCGGATTGTGGCTCGCCAGCACGATCCGGCCGGGCTCGAGCCGGCGGATGGGCGTGGATGCGGTGTCGGTCATGCGCGCCTCACGAGATCGCCATCTTCTGCAGGTCGACCAGCCGGGCGATGCCGGACTTGGCGAGCTCCATCAGCTCGGCGAACTGCGCCTCGGTGAAGGGCGCGCCCTCCGCCGTGCCCTGGATCTCGACGATGCCGCCGGCGCCGGTCATGACGAAATTGGCGTCGGTATCGGCGTCGGAGTCCTCGAGATAGTCGAGGTCGAGCACCGCCTGGCCGCCATGGATGCCGCAGGAAATCGCCGCCACATGGTCCTTCAGCACCTTGCCGGCGAGCATGTCGCGGGCGCGCATCCACTCGATGCAGTCATGCAGGGCGACCCAGGCGCCGGTGATCGCGGCGGTGCGGGTGCCGCCATCGGCCTGGATGACGTCGCAATCGACCGAGATCTGCCGCTCGCCGAGCAGCGGCAGGTC
The DNA here is from genome assembly GCF_900185725.1 of Stappia sp. TSB10P1A. Taxonomy (GTDB): domain Bacteria; phylum Pseudomonadota; class Alphaproteobacteria; order Rhizobiales; family Stappiaceae; genus Stappia. The sequence continues at coordinate 460,950 of NZ_FYAU01000024.1, forward strand.
GACAATGGCGCGCAGCGACCGGCCGATCAGCCGCTGGATCTCCAGCGTGCGGCCCGACTGCTTGCCGGAGGACGCTTCGCGGCGCATGCGCTCGCCGGTGGCGCGCGGCAGCATGCCATATTCGGCGGTCACCCAGCCGCGGCCCTGGCCGCGCAGCCAGGGCGGAATCCGCTCTTCCAGGCTCGCGGTGCACAGAACATGGGTGTCGCCGAACTTGACCAGGCACGAGCCTTCCGCGTGTTTGGAAACGCTCCGTTCCAGCGTCACGGCGCGCAGCTCGTCCGCCGCGCGTTTGGATGGCCGCATGTCGATCCCCTTCAAAGCCTGCCGCTCGGGGCGCCAATGCCCCTTGCTCCTGTTCCGCGTCCCTCTTAATCCAATATGGGACAGGAATGAAATGCCTGTCTGCCGCTTGTCCCGCCTCGCCGGCCGGTCGGCGCCTTTGATATGGGCAATCGCGGGCGGGCCGCACTATATTCGCGGAAGTCGGCCGCGTTGGCGGCAAGGCAGGATGTCAAGGTGCGGAAGCTGGAGTTGCTGAACCGGGGAGCGCGAACGTGACGCTGGGTGTGCCGTCCGTCAGCCTGAGCGATCTCGACAAGCGGTCGCGGGAGATCTTCCGCGCCATCGTCGAATCCTATCTCGACACCGGCGAGCCGGTCGGCTCGCGCAACCTGTCGCGGCTGCCCTCGATCCAATTGTCGCCGGCCTCGATCCGCAACATCATGTCCGACCTCGAACATGCCGGCCTGCTCTACGCGCCGCACACCTCGGCCGGGCGCATGCCGACGGAAGGGGGCCTGCGCTTCTTCGTCGACGCGCTGCTGGAGGTCGGCGACCTGACGCGCGAGGAGCGCGACCAGATCGACATCCAGGTCAAGGCGGCGCGCAGCGAGCGCACCAGCGAGCAGCTCCTGACCGAGGCGAGCCAGATGCTCTCCGGCCTGTCGCGCGGCGCCGGCGTCGTCTTCACCCACAAGGCGGATGTGCGCCTGCGCCATGTCGAATTCGTCCGGATCGAGCCGCTGAAGGCGCTGGTCGTGCTGGTCGGCGACGACGGCTCGGTGGAGAACCGCATCGTCGACCTGCCGCCCGGCCTGCCGCAGACCGCCCTGATCGAGGCGTCGAACTATCTCACCAGCCTGATCCGCGGCCGCACCCTGGCCGAGGCGCGGCGCGAGCTGGAGACCCAGCGCGACCGCCACCAGAAGGAGCTGGACGCGCTGACCGCCAAGCTGGTGGAAGCCGGCATCGCCACCCGCTCCGGCGCGGTCGACGCGGCCGGCTCGCTGATCGTGCGCGGCCGCTCCAACCTGCTGTCGCATCTGGAGGCGGAGCAGGACCTAGAGCGCATCCGCCTGCTCTTCGACGATCTGGAGAACAAGCGCGAGCTGATCCAGCTTCTGACCGCCGCCGAGGGCGGCGAGGGCGTGCGCATCTTCATCGGCTCGGAGAACAAGCTGTTCTCGCTCTCCGGCTCCTCCATCGTCGTCTCGCCCTTCCGCGATCAGGACGAGCGGATCATCGGCGTGCTCGGCGTCATCGGCCCGACCCGGCTGAACTATGCCCGCGTCATCCCGATGGTCGATTATACCGCCCGGCTGGTCGGCCGACTGCTGCGCTGACCGCCCCTTTTCGCTGCCTTGCCGGACCCTCAGATGACCCCGCTTTCGCCCGCAGAACTCGAACGCTACGCCCGCCACATCGTCCTGCAGGATGTCGGCGGCCCCGGCCAGCAGAAGCTGAAAGCCGCAAGGGTGCTGGTGATCGGCGCCGGCGGGCTCGGCGCGCCGGTCTTGCAATATCTGGCGGCGGCCGGCGTCGGCACGCTCGGTATCGTCGACGACGACACCGTGTCGCTCTCCAACCTGCAACGCCAGGTGATCCACGACACCGACCATCTCGGCGAGCCGAAAGTGGCGAGCGCGGCCGAGGCGATCGCCCGGCTGAACCCGCATGTGAAGGTCGAGCCGCATGTGGCGCGGCTGACCGCGATGAACGCGCTGGCGCTGATTTCGCGCTACGACCTCGTCATCGACGGCTCCGACAATTTCGCCACCCGCTATCTCGTCTCCGATGCCTGTTTCTTTGCCGGCAAACCGCTGGTCACCGGCGCGGTCGGCCGGCTCGACGGCTCGCTGACGCTGCTGAAGCCGCATGAGGCGGCCGAGGACGGCACGCCGAACCCGACCTATCGCTGCCTCTTCCCCGAGCGCCCGGCGGACGGGCTGCTGCCGACATGTGCCGAGGCCGGCGTGCTCGGCGCGCTGACCGGCATTGTCGGCACGCTGCAGGCGATGGAGGCGATCAAGGAGATCGCCGGCTTCGGCGAGGGTCTGCTCGGCCGGCTGCTGCTGATCGACGCGCGCTCGATGCGCTTCGAGACGATCCGCTACCGCTGGAGCGCGAAGAACCCCTTGAGCGGCACCGTCCGCAAGCGCTTCGACGAACTGGCTGGCGCGTGAGCTCCTTCTTCCGCCTGCGCCGCCAGCCGGCCCTGCCCGAGGAGATCACCCTGGAGATCGACGGGCGGATGCAGCGCATCGCGCTGCGCGCCAATCCGCGGGCGCAGCGCTACATCCTGCGCGTGCCGGCCGATGGCGGCCCGCCGGTGCTGACCGTGCCGAGGGGCGGCAGCCTTGCCACCGCGCGCGACTTCGCGCAGCGCCAGCGCGGCTGGCTCGCCGGGCGGCTGGGCGAGCGGCCCGAGGCGGTGCCCTTCGTCGAAGGCGGGGTGATCCCGCTGCGCGGGGCGGCGCACAGGATCGTTGCAGCGGGGGGCTTGCGCGGGCTGGTGCGGCGCGAGACGCAGGCCGATGACGAGGCCGGCGCGATCGGCCACCTGCTGGTGCCCGGCGCCGAGGAGCACATTGCCCGCAAGCTCACCGACTGGCTGAAGCGCGAGGCGCGGCGGGACCTGGAGACCGCGGTGGCGCGCCACGCGGCGGCGCTCGGACGCCGCCCCACCGGCCTCACCCTGCGCGACACCCGCAGCCGCTGGGGCTCCTGCACGGCGGACGGGCGGCTCTCCTTCTCCTGGCGGCTTGTGCTTGCGCCGCCTTCGATCCTCGATTACGTCGCTGCCCATGAGGTCGCTCATCTTGCCGAGATGAACCACGGCCCGCGCTTCTGGGCCCATTGCCGCCGCCTGGCCCCGCACACGGAAGAGGCGCGCGTCTGGCTGAAGCGCGAGGGCGGCCGCCTGCATCTCTACGGCTGAGGCGGTCGCAACACCCGCCGCAGCCGCCTCCCACACGGCGCCCGCCCGCCCGCGCGGCCGGCGCCCCCGCACGAAGGCCGCTCGCATGCTCAAGCCGGACACCTGGGCGCTCACCATCCTGCTCGCCAGCCTGACCGCGCTCGGCCCGATCTCCACCGACATGTATCTGCCGGCGCTGCCCTCGATCCTGCGCGATCTCGAGGCGACCCACGCCTCGGTGCAACTGACCCTGTCGGTGTTCCTCGTCGGCTTCGCCGTCGGCCAGGTGGTCTACGGCCCGCTCGCCGACAGGGTCGGCCGCAAGCCGGGGCTGATCGCCGGCCTTGCGATCTACGCGCTCGCCAGCCTTGCCTGCACGCTGGCGCCGAGTGTCGAGGTGCTGATCGTCGCGCGCTTCTGCCAGGCCTTCGGCGCCGCCGGGCCGGTGGTGCTGGCGCGCGCCGTGGTGCGCGATCTCTACGAGGGCTCGCGCGCGGGCCAGGAACTCGCCCGCATGGGCTCGATCATGGGCCTTGCCCCGGCGATCGCGCCGTTCTTCGGCGGGCTGATCGCGGCGGCCGGCGGCTGGCGCTTCGTCTTCCTGGTCTCGGTTGCCTTCGCCGCCGTGGTGGTCGCCAGCGTCTGGCGCGGGTTGCCCGAGACGATCCGGGCGCGCGAGACCGCGCCCTTTTCCGTCCGCGCCGTCCTGTCCGGCTTCGGCGGGCTGCTGCGCCACCGCGCCTACGCCGCCTATCTGGCGGTGATGACGCTGACCTTCTCCGGCCTTTTCGCCTTCATTTCCGGCTCGTCCTTCGTGCTGCAGGACATTTTCGGACTGACCCCGCAGCTCTACGGCATCGCCTTCGGCGTCTGCGCCGGCGCCTATGTGGTCGGCACGCTGATCGGCCAGCGGCTGGCGCCGCGACGGGGCGCGGAAGCGACGATCCTCAGCGGCTGCGTGCTGCTGGCGCTGGGCGGCGCGGTGATGATCGCCGCCGTTCTCGCCGCGCCCTCGGCGCTCTCCGTGATCCTGCCGATGATGCTCTACATGGTGGGGGTCGGCCTTGCCCTGCCGCAGGCGCAGGCGGCGGCGCTGATGCCCTTCCCGGACCGCGCCGGCAGCGCCTCCTCGCTGATGGGCATCAGCCAGATGAGCATTGCCGCGCTGGTCGGCATCGGCGTCGGCGCCACCCATGGCGCCACCGCCCTGCCGCTGGCGCTGGTCATTGCCGTCAACGGCTTTGGCGCGCTGCTGGCGCTGCTGGCGAGCCGCCGGGCGCGCTCCGCCACCTGAGGCGGGCGCCTGGGCCCGGTCAGCCGGGGAAGGTCAGCCTCCAAAGATCCGGTTGATGAGGTCGAGCGGGCCGCCGCCGCCCTCGCCGTCCTGCATCGGCGGCAGCCGCCGCGCCGGATCGCCCTCGGCCGGGATGTCGCGCATCGGCATGTCGAGCGGCGTGGTGGCGGGCTCGGCGACCCGCACCGGCCGGTCGGAGACGCCCGGCAGGCTGGCGACCGGCAGGCCCTGGTGGCCGGCCTGCATCACGTCCTTCCAGATCTTGGCGGGCAGCGAGCCGCCGGTGGCGCGCTTGGTCGGCGAATTGTCGTCATTGCCGAGCCAGACGGCGGTGGTCAGCGTGCCGGTATAGCCGATGAACCAGCCGTCGCGGAAATCCTGGCTGGTGCCGGTCTTGCCGCCGGCCGGCCGGCCCTCCAGATGGGCGATCTTGCCGGTGCCGGTCATCAGGGTCTGCGCCATCATCATGTTCATGTCGGCGAGCGTCGCATGGTCGACGACCCGGCCGGGACCGTCGCCGGCGCGGGCATAGAGCACCTTGCCGTCGACCGTGCGGATCGAGCGGATGACATGCGGCACCACCGCGTAGCCGCCATTGGAGAAGGGCGTATAGGCGGCGGCGATCTCCAGCGGCGTCACTTCCGAGGTGCCGAGCGAGATCGACAGGTTGGAGGCGAGCGGCGAGGAAATGCCGAGCTTGCGGGCGGCGCGGATGATGGCGCGCGGGCCGACTTCTTCCGCCAGCCGCGCGGCGACGGTGTTGAGCGACAGCGACAGCGCCTCGGTGAGCGTCACCGGGCCGCGATAGGTCTTGGTGTAGTTCTGCGGCGCCCATTTGCCGATCCTGACCGGCTCGTCGACGCGCACGGTCGCCGGCGTCAGCCCGCGCTCCAGCGCGGCGAGATAGACGAAGGGCTTGAAGGCCGAGCCGGGCTGGCGCCTGGCATTGACCGCGCGGTTGAACTGGCTCTCGGAATAGTCGCGGCCGCCGACCAGCGCCTTGACCGCGCCCGATCCGTCCAGCGTGACGATGGCGCCCTGGCCGACGCCGAGCTTGGCGCCTTCCTCCGACAGCGCCCGGCGCAGGGAATCCTCGGCGATGATCTGCAGGCCGAGATCGATCGTCGTGTCGACGATGATGTCGGTCTCGATGGCGCCGACATAGCCGGGCAGCCGCTCCATCACCCAGTCGGCGACATAGTTCTCGCTGGCCGAGGTGTGGTGGGTGACGACGCGCATCGGCGCGGCAAGGGCATCGCGCGCCTCCGCGTCGCTGAGATAGCCCTCCTCGGCCATCGCCGCCAGCACGGTGGCGGCGCGATCCTGGGCAAGGTCCGGATTGCGGGTCGGGGCATAGCGCGAGGGGGCCTTGAGCAGGCCGGCCAGCGTTGCCGCCTCGGAGACGCTGATGAGCCGCGCCGACTTGCCGAAATAGCGCCGGGCGGCGGCATCGACGCCATAGGCGCCGGCGCCGAAATAGACCCGGTTGAGATACATCTCCAGGATCTCGTCCTTGGAGTAGTTGGTCTCCAGCCACAGCGCCAGCACCGCCTCCTGCACCTTGCGCCGCAGGGTGCGGTCGGGCTCCAGGAACAGGTTCTTGGCAAGCTGCTGGGTCAGCGTCGAGCCGCCCTGCGCCAGCCGGCCGGAGGTGAGGTTGGTCACCACCGCCCGGCCGAGGCCGAGCGGGTCGAGGCCGAAATGCGAATAGAAGCGCCGGTCCTCGATGGCGATCACCGCCTGCGGCAGATAGGGCGGCAACTGCTCCAGCCGCACCGCCTCGCCGCCGGTGTCGCCGCGATTGGCCATCAACGTGCCGTCGGAGGCGACGATGCGCACATTGGGCGGGCGCTGCGGCACCTTCCATTCGGAGGTCGGCGGCAGATAGGCGGCGTAATAGATGAGGACGCCGATGCCGGCGATGCCGGCCCAGATGCACAGGACGAAGCTCCAGTAGAGGCCGCGCCGCAAGAACCGGGTCAGGCCGCCGCGCTGGCGCTTGGCGCGCGACTTGCCGCGTCCGCCGCCCTTGACCGCGCCAAGGTCGAGGCCGCCGCCGTCGCCGCCGCTGGCGGCGGGCTTGCGGGCCGGACGCCCCCGCGGGGGCGGCGAGG
>NZ_FYAU01000027.1 GCF_900185725.1 Stappia sp. TSB10P1A
CGGCCGCCCCCGCCGATCCGCCGCAACGTGACGCCGCCGTCGTCCGGCCCGGCCGCCAATGCGCGCACGGCTTTCCCGCAGTTCACCGAGACCGCCGAGAAGCCGGCGCCGCGCGGCGACCTGTCCGGCGTTGTCGCCGGGGCGGTCGCCGATGCCGCCACCGCGGCCTCGTCCGCGAGCGCGCCCGCGGCGCCGAAGGTCGAGGTCAAGCAGCCCGAGCCGGAAGCGAAGGCCGAGATCAAGCCCGAAGCGCCGGCACCCGCCGCAAGCCGTGTCCAGCCGGATCTTGCCTCGCTGGAAGACGCGCTGCTCGCCGAACTCGGCCAGTCGCGCGGCAGCCCCGCCAGCGAACGCAGCGAGCCGCGCAGCGATGTCGGACCCCGCGCCGCCGCCCCCGCCGCCACCGCCCCCGTGGCAGCCGCTCCCAAGGCCGAACCGGCAGCACCGCCGGCCGTTGACGAGGCGCCGAAGCCGGCGACGGCCGCTCCCGAGATCAAGGTGGCTGCGCCGGCCGCAGCGGACGAGCCCGAGGCCGGGAGCGGCGACGACAGCCCGAAGGCGGAAAAGAAGGCCGACAAGGATGCCGGCTCGGTGACGATGGATGCCATCGAGGAAGAGATGGCGCGGCTCCTGAGCGAGATCGGCGGACCGCGCAAATGATGGTGCCGCGCACATGACGAAGGCCCGGCACGCCGTCCTGCCCCTCCGCAAGACGTCGGTCGCGGTCCTCGCCTGTCTCGCCATGCTCGCGCTGGTCACCGACGCGAGCGCTCAGGACATCACCATCGGCTTTGGCGAAGGCGCCGGGCTGACCGAGCGCGCGGTCCAGTTGGTCGCGCTGCTGACGGTGCTGAGCCTGGCGCCGTCGATCCTCGTCATGGTGACCAGCTTTACCCGCATCGTCGTGGTGCTGTCGCTGCTGCGCTCGGCGATCGGCCTGCAGACGGCGCCGCCCAATGCGGTGATGACCTCGCTTGCCCTGTTCCTGACCCTGTTCATCATGGCGCCGACCTTCGAGGCCGCCTACAACGAGGGCGTCCAGCCGCTGGTCGAGGGCAATATCGAACTCACGGAAGCCTATGAGCGCGGCGCCCGGCCGTTCCACGCCTTCATGCGTGCCAATGTGCGGGAGAAGGACCTGGCGCTGTTCACCGAACTGTCGGGACAGGAGGCGCCGGAGACGCCCGAGGACATCAGCATGCGGGTGCTGGTGCCGGCCTTCATGATCAGCGAGTTGCGCCGCGCCTTCGAGATCGGCTTCCTGCTCTACCTGCCGTTCCTGATCATCGACCTGGTCATCGCCTCGGTGCTGATGTCGATGGGCATGATGATGCTGCCGCCCGTGGTGATCTCGCTTCCCTTCAAGCTGATCTTTTTCGTCCTGGTCGACGGATGGAACCTGATCGCCGGCAGCCTGGTGCAGAGTTTCTCCAGCGGCTGACCCCGTCCCGCCACCGCACCGGGCCGGGCCGGGAAGGGAAAGGCGCTACCGCTAACCGGCGTCGCCGACCGCGCTCTCGGCCATTTCCGCCGCCGGCTCCGCGTCATCGCCGCGCGCGGCCGTGCGCTGTCTGTCCGGCGCGTCGTCAAGCTCCGACATCGGGAGCTCCGGCTCTTCGGTATCGGATGCCCCGTCCAGCGCCGGCTGCAGGTATTTGCGGCGATACTCGGCCAGGAAGATGTCGAGCGAGTCGACGCTCTGCAGGCTGTCGAGCACCGACATGAACTCGACCCCGCGGCTCCCCACCGGCCGGGTCACGATGTCGAAGGCGGCGGCGCTGGGGCTGTCGCTCATCTTGCCGGAGAACTTGGCTTTCAGCCGCGACAGGCTGAAATCGTCGTCGGCGAGCGAATAGCCCATCGCCGCGCGCAGAATGTCGGTGCGCTCCTGGTCGGCGAGCGGCACCGGGTCCGACCAGCGGCCGCCCACCAGCGCCTCGAGCTGCTCGCCCGCCTCGCGCCAACTCTGCGCCGCCCACAACGTGTCGGCCTTCAGCCGCTCGACATCCTCGCCGCGCATGTTGCGGACGATCTCCAGCGCCAGATCCGGGCGGCCGCTTTCGGTCAGCGCGCGCGCCTCGACCATGTTGCGCTGGCGCTCCAGCTCGCGCGGCAGCTTCGCCTGACGGGTGCGGGTGAGCACCCTGAGCGCCTGTTCCGGCTTGCGATCCATCAGGTAGACGACGCCGAGGTCGGCGGCGATCTGGGCGCGGGCGGCGCCCTTCAGGCGATGGTCCACCTGGTGGCGCAGCAGTTCCGATGCCTGGTCGAGCAGGTCCATATCGACGAGCCGGCCCGCCAGCCGGCGCACCATCTCGTCGCCGCGTCGGCCGACCGGCGTCATCTCGCGGAAATCGTAGAACAGCGCCAGCGCCCTCACCGGATCCATCCGGTCCGCCTCGCCATTGAGGAACAGGTTGGCGAAAACCGCCCCCATCTCGTCCTGCAACAGGCGCGTGGTCTCCGCATCCGCATTGGCCTGGATCGCCGATTGCATCGCCTCGAAGGCGCCGCGATATTCGCCCGCCTGGGCCTGAAGCTGAGCCAGGAAGCGCAGGGTCTTCAACTCGGTCTCGTCGCCGCGCCAGGATGCGGCAAGCCCCGCCAACTGGTCGATCGCCTCCTCCGTGGTGACCTCGCCGTCGCGATGGCGAACCCGCAAGGCGCGATAGGCGGCTTCCGCCGCCAGCGGGCGTTCCATCGAGCGCTGAACCAGATCGAAGGCGGTCAGCGCCTCGCGGGAGCGCCCGGAAGCGTCGGCGATCTGGCCGCGGATGATGTCATAGCGCGCCGCCTGCCGGGCCGAGGCAAGGCTCGGGTCGATCTCGGAGAGGATCGCCGCCGCCTGCCCGTAATCGCTGACCTCGACCAGGGTCTCGGCCGCAGCCAGATGAAAGGCGATCTGCACCGCCGCCGGATAGCCGCCGACAACGGCCTGGCCGCGCGGCTGGTTGTCCCGCGCCTCGCTCCAGTTGCGCCGTTCGGCAGAGGCAATGGTGCGCCAGACGGCCGCATGGGGATTGTTGAGAAGCTCCGTCCGTCCGAGATAGTCGAGCGCCTCCCGCGGCCGGGCCGCAAGGGTCTGGGCCGCTCCCATCATCAGGTTGAAGGCCGGATCGCGGGCCAGGGCCGGATCGTCGAGCGAGGCAAGCCGCATCAAGCCCAGCGCCTCATGGGCGAAACCATGGGCGAGATAGAAGCGCGACAGCTCCATCCGCGGTCCCCGCCGCTCCTCCTCCGGCGTGTTGGCGATGGTGTATTCCATGCCCTTGATCTTCTGGAGAAAGTCCCTCGTTCCGCTGCTCATCAGATTGCCGAGGTCGACCTGCCCCGGCGTCGAGGGATCGATCACCGGCGGCAGGATCGTCGATCCCCTCGTCAGGTTGCCGTTGGACACCGCCAGGCCCCGCGGCCGCTGCAGCAGGATCGCATCGCCAAGCAGCTTGATCTCAAGGTCGTCCGCCTTGCCGAGCACGGCAACGCCATGGGCCGACATCAACGCGTCGAATTCGGCGAAGCTCTGCGGCTTCAACAGACCGCGCGCCGGCGCGAAGCCGGTGACCACCGTCATCTTGTCGCCGGCGAAGGGATCGACCACTTCGCGAACATTGGCCGGCCCCTGGAAGGGGATGGTGATGACCGTGCCGCCATCGCTGCTCTGGCTGCGTTGCAGCGTCAGGGGCCGGGACGGTTCGAGGATCATCTCGCCGATGGTCATGACCCAGGCGCTGCCGTCGATGCCGATACTGGCCAGCGCGTCGCGCATCAGATCGATGCGGATCACCTGCCAGTCGGCATGGGCGATCACCTCCACCGCTTCCACCCGGTCCGCAAGCACCGAGCGCATGCCGCGAATGTCCACCGGATCGGCGGTGTCGAAGACGAGATAAAGGCTGCGGTAGCGGCGGAACACGGACGAGGCGACCGGGGTGGAGAAGGGAAACACCACGCGCACCGCCTCGCCGATACGGCGCGCCTCGGCAACGACGAAGCGGCGGGTCTCATCGCCATAGCCGGCCGGCGGCATTTCCGGAGAGGCGACTTCGTCGGCCGAACCGGACGGCCGGTCGACGGCAAGACCGCTGAGATCGATCTCCGCCGGCAGTCCGTCCTGCGTCGCCGGTCCCCCGGCGGCCTCGGGCCGAGGCGCCACGGCAGCCGTCGATGCGGCTGCGGCCGGCGGCTCCGGCGAAGCGGGCACGGCCTCGGCGGGCCGGGTCGGGGCGGATGCCGGCGCGTCGGTCGGCGCCTCATCGCTCGCCTGAACGGCCGGTGTCGTTTGGGGCAAGGCCTGCGGAGCCGCCTCATCCGATCCCGGCTTGGCACGCGGAAGCGGTGTGCCCGGCTCATCCGGCTCCGCCGGCGACGCCGACGCCTGCTCTACCGGCACTTGCGCCGGCGCGGCGCTTTCCGGAGAGATGGCTTCGGGGCTCGGCTGCGCCGCACCGGAGACGCCGGACGCCATCACCAATTCCCTGGCGGTGGCCGGAATGTCGTCCCCCGCCGTCAGAGCCTCGCCGATGGCGGCATTGACGGGGTCCTGTGCCATGCTGCGCGGCGTGACGTCGACGATGTAGAAATTGTCCTCGCGAAAGGCCCGGATATCCACGTCCGGCTGTATCCGCAGCAGGAATTTCAGCCGCCCCTCGTCGCTGAAGGCCGTTGCATCCACCACGCCGGGGGGCAGATCGGCGCGCAGCATCGACAGGTCGAGCGGGACATCGTAGCTGAACGTCACCTTGATCATGTCGCCTTCGCGCACGAAGGCCGAATCGAAGTTCAGGTTCCACTCGAAGGCGAGCCGGGTGAAGGTCGGATGGGTGCCGACGAAGAGCTCGACCTTGGGTTCTTCCTGTCCCTTCAGGCGTGCCTGTTCCAGGGCCCGGGCGCGGCGGATCGCCTCCTCGGCACGACGGGCCAGGTCCTGCACCACCTCGTCGGGCAGGCCCGGCGGCATGCCTTGCCAGTTCTGCGGCAGAAGATCGATGAAGAGCTTCTCTCCCGCCTCCATCGTGTTGATCCGGAAGTCGCCCATCAGCGCGAAGCGCAGCGCCGAACCGTCCGGATCCCGGCGGGCGATGGAGATGAAGTTCGGCATGTCGATCGGGACGCTGTCGACACTGGTCATCACCTCCTCGCGGAAGCGGATGCGCAGAACGCCGTTGGAGGCGATCGCATCATATTCGGGCAGCAGCGTGAGATCGCGGAAGGTCAGGACGATCCGGCCATAGCCATCCTGCTGAGAGGCCCGCAGATCCGCCTGCAGCGGCTCGGCATGGGCGGACGGGGCGACGACGGCAAGAGCGGCGAAAACGCCAGAAAACAGCAGGGCAAACGCAAGAAACGCCGCCGTGATCCGCGCGGCGGCGACCTGAAGCATGCGTCTTTTCGAGCCGTCCTGCCTCACCGGGCTCCCCTGAACCTTTCGACCAAGCATCCAGTCTAGCGGCCGCCGCTTAACGCTGCGTTTAACCGACCTCCCGGATTCCCTGGCATTCCCGCCGGGGAACGACGGGACGCCCGCTCCGCATCAATTGCCCATGATCTTCGGCAGGTCCGGCGCGACGACGGCGGCGGCCTCTTCCGGTTTGCGTCCGGTCACGAGGGCCACCGTCAGCCGCTCGCTCGCCTCCGGCGACATGCGCCCCATGATGTCGGCCATCTTGCGCGGGTTCATCTGGCGGGCGACACGCACGAGGATGTCGAGGTCGAGCCGATCGAAGATGCGCGCCGCATCCTTCGCCTTCATCGACTCGTACATGACCACCAGGTCCTTCATCTCCTCCTCGCGCTTCTTCTCCTCCTTCTCCTGCAAGCCGCGGATCCGCTCCTCGATCGCCGAGATCTCCTCGACCTTCTGCTGCAGGCGATCCTCGGTCGCCTTCATGAGCTGCTGGCGCAACTCGAACTGCTTCTCGCGGTTGTCCAACTCGCGGCGGCGATCGCTGAGCGACTCCAGCACCTTGCGTTCGGCAATGGAGCCGCCGAGCTCGAGGCCGCCGACACCGGGCGGCGGCGGCGCCTCCTCATTGCCCTCGGTGGAGGGCCCGTCGGAAGCGCCTGCATCCCCTGTCCCGGCGGTGCCAGTTGCAGGATCGGTAGGCTGCTGCGCCATCGCCACGCTCACGCCGGCGGTGACGGACGTGCCGCCCTCGATGGCGAGCCCCAGCAGCTTCAGCGCGAGAAGCGCGCTGGCCGCCAGGACGAGAACGGGGATCAGGCGCAGGTTTGTCACGCAGCCTGCTCCGCGGCACGCTTGCGGAACAGTTCAAGCCGGGCGGTCGCCTCCATCGCGGCGGACCGGATGTCGCTGGCACGCATGGCCGACGGACGGGCCGCGGCCGCCGGCGCCGGTTCGGCGACCGGAGCAGCCATGGCGGCGGCCGGAGCCGGCGCCTGCGGGACCGCACGGGCGGCCTCGGTGATCTGGGTGATGCGCTCCAGCACGGTGTTGCCGCGCGAGACATGCGCGGCGAGTTCCTGCGACAGGCGCTCGGCGTCGACAAGGCGCTGGCCGAGGGTGCGGTCGGCCTCGCCCGCCGTCGCCTTCAGCCCGAGAATGGCACGCTCGGCGATCTCCGAGGCGGTGATCAGCTCGGAAATGGTCGCGCGCAGCGCCTCCTCGTCGGCCCGCAGCCGCTTCAGCCGCTTGTTGAGCACCACGCAATATCCGATCGTCACCACCAGCAGCAGGGCAACGAGGCTCTCGATCATCAGTCCGACAGGGAGCGTGCTCATGTTGGGTCCATTTCCTTCTGCATGGCCCGCTCGAAAGCGGCCAAGGTCATCTTGGGCTTCTGCAGCCCGCGCTCGACGCGGATCGCGATGGAATCCTCGTCCTTGCCCATCGTTCCTTGCGTCAGCGGAATGCCGCCGCACTTGATCGAGACCGGGTCGTTCGGAGAAATGTCGAACAGCAGCGTCTCGCCGACCTTGAGATCCAGCACCCGTCCGAGCGGGATGTGGGTCTCGTAGAGGACCGCGTCGACATCCACCTCCGCCGCGTAGATCTCGGTGGCCAAGTGGCCTTCCCAGATCTGGTCCCGGCCGAACTTCTCGCCCATGAACATCTGCAGGAGCAGATCGCGGATCGGCTCCAGAGTGGCATAGGGCATCATGATTTCGATCTTGCCGCCCCGGTCCTCCATGTCGATCCGCAGTTCGACGAGGATGGCCGCATTGGCCGGGCGCGAGATCGCGGCGAAGCGCGGATTGGTCTCCAGGCGCTCCAGGTTGAAATGGACCGGCGAGAGCGGCGAGAAGGCCTGCTCCATGTCGTGCATGATGATCTCGATCATCCGCCGCACCAAGTTGCTCTCGATCGTCGTGTAGGGCCGCCCCTCGACGCGCACCGCCGACATGCCGCGGCCGCCGCCGAGCAGCACGTCGATGATCGAGTAGATCAGGCTCGATTCGACCGTGCACAGGCCGAAGCCGTCCCATTCCTCGGCCTTGAACACACCCAGAATCGCCGGCAGCGGGATCGAGTTCAGATAGTCGCCGAAGCGCACCGAGGAAATGCTGTCGAGCGACACCTCGACGTTGTCCGAGGTGAAGTTGCGCAAGGAGGTGGTCGTCAGCCGGACCAGCCGGTCGAAGACGATCTCCAGCATCGGCAGACGCTCGTAGGAGACCATCGCCGAGTTGATAAGCGCGCGAATGCCGCTCTGGTCGGCGGCGATCGTGTCCTCGATGTTGAAGCCGAGGAGGTTGTCGATCTCTTCCTGGTTGAGAATGCGGTCGGCGCCGCGGGTGGCGCTTTCCAGCTCCGGCTCGCTGTCGTCGATCATCGCCGCCCATTGGGCGGCCATGTCGTCGCCGCCGGCGACGCCCTGCTCCTCGAGCGCAGCGCCCCAGGCAGCGGCCAGATCCTCTTCCTCGCCGTCACCTTCCATCTGCTCGGCCAGGGCTTCGCCCCATGCCTCGTCGAGATTGCCGAGATCGTCGTCGTCAGCCATCGGATGACCTTACTGGACCAGGATTTCCTTGAAGAGAACGCCTTCGACGCGCGCCGGATAGACCGCCGTGTTGATGCGTCGCAACAACTCTTCCTTGAGTCGGAACAAACCGGAAGAACCCTCGAGATCCGCCGGACGCAGCTCGCGCAGATAGACCTGGAAGGCATCCAGGATGCGCGGCAGATAGGGCTCGATCCGCTGCACCATTTCGCGGTTCGTCACCTCCAGCGAGATGCGCACGCGCAGATAGGTGGCCCGGCCCTCGCTCGACAGGTTGACGGTCATCTCCGGCAGATCGAAGAACACCGCGGGCCGCTGCTCGGACACCGGCCGCTGCGCGCCTCCCGAGACCGCAGCCTCCTCGCCGCCGCCAGAGAACAGAAAGTAGTAGACCCCGCCGCCGATGGCCGCCAGCAGGACGAGACCCGCGAGACCGAAGATCAGCAGTTTCTTCCTGGACCGGCCGGCCCCTTCTTCCGGGGTGCCGGTTTCGGCTGCATCCGCATCCGCCGTCATTGTGACTCAACCTCGCTGCGCTGCCCTCCCGCGCGTGGAGTTAATTTCTAAAGTCACAATGGTTAACGAGTGGTTACCGAACCGTTAACGCCTCGCAAAATGCGGCAATTTTTGCCGGGCGGTAACCATTGGCCGGAACGAAGCTGCCTCCCACCCTGCCGCCCCGAACCAAAAAGCCCAATGAAATCAGAGATACGAAAACTGGCACGATGTCTGCAACAAGGTTAACGGGTATCCGCTCTGGGGAGGGTGGATGCTCGCTGGGGAGCACAGGAACGGTACGCCATGGAGAATTCTCTGCTGATCGGGCTGTCACGCCAGACAGCCCTTCGCAACCAGTTGAACGTGGTGGCCAACAATCTGGCCAACATGAACACGACGGGCTTCAAGTCCCAGCGGCTGCATTTCGAGGAATATCTGATGCCCGTCGCGGAGGCCACGGCCTTCCAGCGCGGCGACCGGACGTATTCCTATGTCCTCGACTATGCAGCCTCCTCCGATTTCGGAGCCGGCGCCATCTCGCTGACGCAGAACGCCTTCGACGTGGCGATCGAGGGCGAAGGCTTCTTCGTCATCGGCGGCCCCGAAGGCGAGCGCTTCACCCGCAGCGGCGCCTTCCACCTCGATGCGACCGGGCAGATGGTGACGGCCGACGGCCGGCCTGTCCTGGGCGAGGGCGGCCCCTTCGTCTTCACAGCCGAAGACGGCGACGTGACCATCGCCGAGGACGGCACGGTTTCCACCGAACTCGGCGTCAAGGGCCGGCTGCGCGTCGTCACCTTCGAGGATCCGCAGGCCCTGGAACGCATCGGCGACAACCTGTTCGCCGGCGAGGCGCCGCAAGCCGCCGAGCGCATCCGCGTCCTGCAGGGCGCCGTCGAGAAATCCAACGTCTCCGGCGTCGTCGAAATGACCCGGATGATCGAGATCACCCGCAACTACACGACCGTGTCGAAGATGCTGTCTGACGGCGACGACTTGCTGCGCAAGGCAATCGAACGCCTCGGCTCCGTCCAGGCCTGAGCGAAGCGGAAGAAGGAACAGTCACCATGAAGGCACTTCACATCGCCGCGACCGGCATGCGCGCCCAGGAACTGAACGTCGAGGTCATCTCGAACAACGTCGCCAACATGCGCACCACCGGCTACAAGCGCCAGCGCGCCGACTTCCAGGACCTGCTCTACCAGAACCTGCGCCGCATGGGCACCAACTCCTCGGCCACCGGCACGATCGTGCCGACCGGCGTGCAGATCGGCTCGGGCGTCAAGACCGCCTCGACCGCCCGCATCATGAGCCAGGGCAACCTGAGCCAGACCAACAAGGAACTGGATGTCGCCGTGCGCGGCGAAGGCTTCTTCCAGATCCAGATGCCGGACGGCGGCACCGCCTATACCCGCGACGGCTCCTTCGAGCGCGACCCGAACGGCCAGATCGTCACCATCGACGGCTATGCGGTGCTGCCGGGCATCGTCATTCCCGAAGACGCCCGCGACATCACCATCTCCACCGACGGCCAGGTGCAGGTGCTCGACCCCAACAACGCCGTGCAGGTGCTCGGCCAGATCCAGATCGCCCGCTTCATCAACAAGTCGGGCCTGGAAGCGATCGGCGACAACCTGTTCCTGGAGACCGAGTCGAGCGGCGCCGCCATCGTCGCCAACCCGGGCGATCCCGGCTTCGGCGACGTGCTGCAGAAGCATCTCGAAATGGCCAATGTGGAAGCCGTCAGCGAGATCTCCGATCTCATCGCCGCCCAGCGCGCCTACGAGATGAACTCGCGCATCATCAAGGCGGCCGACGAAATGTCCGCCACCACCTCGAACCTGCGCTGATGCGCCGGCTGACCGGAAGGCCCCTCGCGATGTTCGCCAAGCTCCTCCTCGCCGCCGCTCTTGCCCTGGCCTCGGCCCTGCCGGCCGCTGCCGGTGCTCTGCGCTCGGAAGTCGCCGTCACCGGCCCGATCGTCACCATCGGCGACTTCTATCCCCATGCCGGCGCCCTCGCCGCGACGCCGCTGTTCCGGGCGCCCGATCCGGGCACCCGTGGCACGGTGCGGGCGAGCCTGGTGGCCGAGCGTGCCCGCACGGCGGGCTTTGCCCTCGCCGGCACCGACGGCCTGTTCGAGGTCGTCGTCGAGCGCCTCGCCCTGACCATCGGCGAGACCGAGGTCGCCGAGGCCGTGCGGAACGAACTGCTCGCCCGCGAGCCCGAACTCGATGCCGACACGCTGGAAGTGGCCGTGTCGGGGCTGCGTGCCCCGCTCCTGGCCGACGCCGGCCGGATCGAGCCGATCACCGTCTCGGAACTGGCCTGGGACCGCCACTCCGGCCGCCTCGCCGCGACCTTGCGCGTGCGCGCCGTCGATGGTCCCGTCACCCTCCGCCTGACCGGCCTTGCCCGGGAAATGGTCGAAGTCTATGTCGCCGCCCGGCCGATCGATCGCGGCACGGTCATCACCGCCGCCGATATCGAGCCGCAGCGCGTCGCCCGCAACCGCCTCACCGCCCGTCAGATCACCGACCCGTCGCAGGTGATCGGCCAGGCGGCACGCCAGGCGCTCCAGGTCGGCCGGCCGCTGCGCGCCGCCGATGTCGAGCCACCCCTCCTGGTGCGGCGCGGCGCCAAGGTGACGCTGGTCTACCACACCGGCGGCATGACGCTGACCACCATCGGCCAGGCCATGGCGAACGGCGCCGCCGGCGACTTGATCGACGTCCTCAACCTGCAGTCCCGCCGCACCGTGACCGGGATCGTCCGCTCCCGCGACCAGATCGAGGTCAGTGTCGCGCGGCAGCACCTTGCACAGCTCCAGGAGACGAACTGATGGCTCCGCGCATGTCCCTCTTGAAGCCGGCCCTGACCCTGTCGCTGGCTCTTGCCACCGCCGCCTGCGGCACCGCCGACAAGCTCTCGCAGGTCGGCCAGACCCCGGCGCTCTCCGCCATCCAGGATCCGACGACCACCGCCGGCTACCGGCCGGTGCAGATGCCGATGCCGGCTCCCCAGTCGGTCCACTACAATTCCAATTCGCTCTGGCGGTCCGGCGCCCGCGCCTTCTTCAAGGACCAGCGCGCCGCCCGGATCGGCGACATTCTCACCGTGCTGGTGACGATTTCCGACAAGGCGGAGTTCGACAACAAGACCCAGCGCAGCCGCACCGGCTCCTCCTCCTCCGGCACCGGCGGCGCCGTGGGCGCGGCGATCAACACCTTCCTGCTGCCCGGCGGCTCGAGCTCGGACAACCTGGCCTCGGCCCAGGGCGCCTCGACCTTCCAGGGCAGCGGCAAGGTCGACCGCGAGGAGAAGCTGCGCACGCGGGTCGCCGCCGTCGTCACCCAGATCCTGCCGAACGGCAACATGGTGATCGAAGGCCGCCAGGAAGTGCGGGTGAACTTCGAGGTGCGCGAGTTGATCGTCGCCGGCGTGGTGCGGCCCGAGGACATCGCGGCCAACAACACGATCGAAAGCGAGAAGATCGCCGAGGCCCGCATCGGCTATGGCGGCCGCGGTCAGATCACCGACGTCCAGCAGCCGCGCTACGGCGCCCAGGTGCTCGATATCGTCCTGCCGTTCTGATCCTGCCTCTTCGGTTCGCGGCGCGGCTCCCCAAAGAGCGCCGCGACCCCCTCCCCTCCCCAAGCCGCTCCACGCTCCCCAGGCACCGGACGGCAGGCGGGCACGGGATCCCCCCGCTCCCCAGCGGACCCGTGCCCGCCGCATCTTGTCCCTTCCAGCCAACACAGGAGGATGCCGCAAGAAAGAGCCGGCCGACCGATCAGGCCGCGTGTTCGCGTCCGCCCGGGTCGAGCGGATGCCGTCCCGCCCGCAGGCACGGCATCATCACGCCGCCCTCCTCGCCCTCTCCGCCGCGCTTGGTCGTGAACACCGGCGCCAGCACCATGGAGCGGAACGCGGTGAACAGGCGGGCATCCAGCTTGCCTTTCATCTCGCCCATGATCGCCAGGGCCTGACGCGGCGACATCGCCGCCTTGTAGGCCCGCTCCTCGGTCAGCGCACTGTAGATATCCGCAAGGGTGACGATGCGCGTCAGCGGGCGGATGCAACTTGCGCCGAGCCCGTTGGGATAGCCGGTGCCGTCGAGAAACTCGTGGTGATCTCGCACTGCGTGGATCACCTCCATATCGTCGCGCCCGCTCCGCTGCAGCGCGAAGGCGCCGCGTGCCGGATGGGTGTTGATCACCCGTCGCTCGGTATCGCTCAGCGGCCCGTCCTTCTCCAGCACCGAGATCGGGATGAACAGCTTGCCGACGTCATGCAGCAGACACGCTTCTGCGATCAGCACGATATCGCTCTCATGCAGTCCGAGATGCTGGCCGAAGGCGCTGCCATTGCCGGCGACGCTGAGCATGTGGCGACAGGTGCGGCTGTGGTGGAACTGGACGGCATCCAGCCAGCCGCCGAGCCCGTCGCGCCGCGTCGCCTCGCAGATCGCCCGCGCCGTGGCGCCGATCACTTCCGGCGGCAGCGGCCGGTCGGCCCGCATGGCCCTGCCGAGTTCGCGATGCAGCCTCTCGCCGCACTCGATCGCCTTGGCGATATAGGGCGAGCGTCCGGCAAGATGGGTCGACAGATTGCGCCAGAGGATGGCCTTGACCACTGCCCGGATGTCGTCGGGCGTGCGGAAGCTCGGCAGCACCCGCTCGATGCCCAGCGCCTCGGCCTGGACCTGACAGGCCCGGTCGCTGCCCGTCGCAACGAAAATCGTGTCGTTCTTGCGCCGGTCTTCGCCGATCAGCCCGGCAAGGCGTGCAATGTGGGCGGACCGGCGCAAGCTGCAGTGAAGAACGATCACCCGCGCCGACGCAACGTTCTCGACAGTAAGCGATTCACGCGAGACGCGCTCGACCTTGAGAGCCATGGCGAGCGCATTTCCGAAAGCGGGAAAGGGCTTTTCCTGATCCATAACCAGAAGGACGTCGAGCATGGGACACCGAGGATCTGTAGCGCGAGGATGAATTTCCTCTACGTCATCGATACTCGACGCCGCTTGTCGAAGTCTTAATCAAGACGGATAGAAACTATTAACAGGGCATGAAACCGGACCATGCCGGGCGGATGACCGGGCCGCCGCCCATACGAAAAAGGCCCGGACGGATCCGGGCCTGAAAGGTTGTCTGTGCCGGCCGAGAACCGGTCAGTCGTCGCGATACACCTTCTCGCGGCGCTCGTGCGCTTCCTGCGCCTCCAGCGACAGGGTGGCGATCGGGCGGGCCTCCAACCGCTTGATGGAGATCGGCTCCCCCGTCTCGACACAATAGCCGTAGGACCCGTCGGCGATCCGCTCCAGGGCCGCGTCGATCTTGGCGATCAGCTTGCGCTGACGGTCACGGGCCCTCAGTTCGATCGATCGGTCGGTCTCGGAAGACGCCCGGTCGGCGATGTCAGGATGGTTCTGGCTTTCCTCCTGGAGGTTTGCGAGCGTTTCGCGGCTTTCCTTGAGGAGCTCTTCCTTCCACCGCAAAAGCTTGTTCCGGAAATACTCGCGCTGACGCTCGTTCATGAAAGTCTCGTCCTCGCTGGGACGATACTCGGCATCCAGCTCAACCGTCATGTCCTACTCCGGCTCCCGTTAGGCCGCGCGGAATATAGCGATCCTGCGACCGATGGACAATGTCGCCGACGTCGAAAATAGCGCCAAATTTCCGTGAAGCATTTCATGGACTTAAGCCGGCTGCCCGCGGTTTTGGCAGAACTCCGGCCTGTTCCGGCGGCACCGCCCGCGGTTTACGTGCCGTAGAGTCCGAGCTTCGCCAGCTCCACTTTCGCGCGAAGCTCGATCTCGTCGACCACCTTCTCCAGCGCCGGATTGCCGCTGTCGATCCGCCGTTCCAGCAACATGGCCAGCCGGGTGAGTCGCTCCGGGGAGATGCGCCCGGCGAGCAGGTCGACCTTGATCTCCTCCAGCATGTCCAGCATGTCGTGGCCGCGCGCCATCGCCCGGCGTCGGCCGGTCAACGGATCGTCCACCTCCTGGAGCGCGAGCAGCGCATCGATGCCGGCAATGCCGCCGGCCGAACCGGCGGAGGCGGCACTTTCCGACCGCCCCGAACTGCCGAGGTCGAACTGGCTGCCGGACCCGTCGGTGCGCTTCTTCTGGTTGCGTCCGGCGATGCCCGTCAGGGGCGTGTAGCCTGAGATTCTCATCATCGAAAACCGGATCCCGCTGGAGGCAACTTCGACACTACACAATTTTCCGAGTTGGTAAACGAAGCGTTAACGACCCGGCAATTCCTGCCGGGCGACAGGTCGCATCCGTGGACGGAGTTTGGCCGAGCCCCCTGCCGTTTTCAACATTTAGCTTTTAAAACAATTGATTAGAGAATTTCAGTCGCCGCGCCGAATTCTGGCACGCTGCTCGCATAACGGAACGCGGACACACCATCGTCGTCGCCCGTTGCGCAATCGAGTCAAACCAGAATGACCCTGATCGGCCTCTTCTCCCGCCTCACTGCCATTCTGCAGGTTCTCTGCATGGCGTGGACGCTCGCCCTCGTGGTGATGCTGGCGGGGCCCGCCAGCGCCGCCTCGCGGATCAAGGACATCGCCGACTTCGAAGGCATCCGCGACAACCAGTTGATCGGCTACGGTCTCGTGGTCGGCCTGCGCGGCACCGGCGACAGCCTGCGCAATGCCCCGTTCACCCGCCAGAGCCTGGAAGCCATGCTGGAGCGCCTCGGCGTCAACACTCGCGGCTTCAACCTCAACACCCAGAACGTGGCCGCGGTGATGGTCACCGCCAACCTGCCGGCCTTCGCCACCCAGGGCACCCGCATCGACGTCTCGGTCAGCGCCCTGGGCGACGCCGACAGCCTGCAGGGCGGCACGTTGCTGGTGACGCCGCTGCTGGGCGCCGACGGCGAGGTCTATGCCATCGCGCAGGGACCGCTGGCCATCGGCGGCTTCGCCGCCCAGGGCGACGCCGCCTCCATCGTTCGCGGCGTGCCGACCTCCGGCCGCATCGCCAACGGCGCGCTGGTGGAGCGCGAGATCGACTTCAAGCTGGCCTCCCTGACCAGCCTGCGGCTCGCCCTGCGCAATCCGGACCTGACCACCGCCCGGCGCATGGCACTCGCCGTCAACGAGTTGATCGGCCTGCCGACCGCCGAGCCGCTCGACCCGGCGACCGTCCGCATCGACCTGCCGCGCCAGTTCAACGGCAATATCGTCGACCTGCTGACCGATATCGAGCAACTGGTCATCCAGCCCGACCTGCCGGCCCGCATCGTCATCGACGAGAACTCCGGCATCATCGTCATGGGACAGAACGTCAAGGTCTCGACCGTCGCCATCGCCCAGGGCAACCTGACCATCACCGTCGCCGAAAGCCCGACAGTGGTGCAGCCCCTGCCCTTCGCCAACGGCGAGACTGCGGTCGAACCGCGGACGGACATCCTCGTCGACGATGCCAGCGACAACAAGCTCGCCGTCGTCCGCGAATCCGTGACGCTGCAGCAACTCGTCGACGGTCTCAACGCCCTTGGCATCGGCCCCCGCGACATGATCTCCATCCTCCAGGCGATCAAGGCGGCAGGGGCACTGCAGGCCGAAATCGAGGTGATGTGATGAGCCTGCCCGGCATCGACACCGTCCTCGCCTCGGCCCAGGGCCGCTTCGCGTCGCGCACCTCCACGCCCGACCCGGCAAATTCTGCCGCCGTGATGCGCGAGAATGCCGAGCAGTTCGAGGCGGTCTTCCTCAACACGATGTTCCAGACGATGTTCGCCGGCCTTGAGGAGGGCGGCGCCTGGGGCAACGAGACCGGCTCCGAGGCCTGGAGCGGCATGCTGGTCGAACAATACGCCAACACCATCGCAAAGGCCGGCGGCATCGGCATCGCCGACGCGGTCCAGCGTGAACTTCTTGCCCTTCAGGAGATGGCCGGACAATGAGCCTCGACACCAAGCAACTCGCCGAGATTGCCCCCGAATTCTTTTCCGGCGCCATTGCCGATCCCCAGGCCGCCGAGGCAACCTGCATCCGCCTGGAGGCCGCCATGGGCGACCTGCTGGCCGTGATCGAGCGGGAGACGGAACTGGTCCGCCTCGGCAAGCTGGACGCGGCCGGCGACCTGCAGCCGGAAAAGGCCAAGCTGGTCAGCATCTACATGCGCGGCATGACCTTCGTGCGCGACCAGACCGTCGCGCTCGGCAATCTCGCGCCCGAAGCCGTCGACCGGCTGAAGCGCCGCCATGCCGAGTTCCAGCCGGTGCTGCGCATCAACCTGGCGGTGCTGGCGACCGCTCGCGAGGTTGCCGACACCCTGCTGCGCAAGGTGGCGGAGAGCGCCGCCAGCACCCGCGGACCGTCAACCTATGGCCCCGGAGGCAGCGCCCCGCGCGCGCCCGCCCTCGCCGACGGCATCGCCGTCAACCGCGCGCTGTAGGGCCGTTTCCGGGCCGGGCCAAGCGGCTCACCGCAAAAGAGACAGGTCTCGACGCCGCCCGCCTCCCAAGGCCGGGCGGCGTTGCCGTTGCGTCCTCTGCGCTTCCCCGGTTAACCACACTGGAACGAATCGGGATCAGATCGGTTCAGCCGCAAATCCTAACGATTTCATTAAGAGTGGATTCACAGTTTTCCGATAAGCTTCTTGCCATATTCTGCAAGTCGTTCTCCCTGAGTGCGGCGAGCGAAGTTGCATATCGGAAGACCCGAGAAGGGTTAACGAGCGAAAGACGTGATGGTCGAAAAGCAACAGTGATCCCGGGCGCGTGGCCTTCACGGGTCTGTCCGGTGAAGGAGTAAGGCAATGGAAGCAACACCGATCAGGACCGCGGCCTATACGCCGCAGCCGGCAACTCCCAGACCGACCGAGGCCGGATCGCCTCCGGCTGCGACCACGGACCTGCCTCCCGAGAAGTCCGTCCAGCCGACCAGCGAGACGACAGCCCCGCGCCCTGCTGCCGAGAACGATTTCGCCAAGGCCGAGAGCAACATCAAGCGCGAGGAATATCGCGACAAGATCACCGCCTCCATCGTCTTCCGCGCCGTCGACATGGACACCGGCGAGGTGGTGCAGCAGATCCCGGAGGAATCCCTCCTGCGGTTGCGCCGCGCCTTTGCCGAGACCACCCAGAAGGACATGACCGGCCTCGCGTTCAGCCGCAACCTCTGATCGCGGACGGGGTGCCGTTGGCGCGTCCCGTCCAAATTGCCAGTATCGGGGACATGATCCCTGGTAGGGCCGTTCCGCCCCACCCGATTCCGAATCGGCTATAGTCCGGGCTCCGTTCACCCTCGACCCGGACCCTGCGGATGCCGCCCTCTCCCCAGACCTTCCTGGACCAGATGCGCAAGGCGCTGCTGTTGCAGCGCGACGGCAAGCCCGCGCGCGCCCGCCCGATCTACGAGAAGATTCTCAAACAGGACCCGACCAACGCCGAGGCGACCAACCTCCTCGGCCTGTGCTTCCTGGAACAGGGCTATCCGAAACGGGCCGTGGCACTTCTGGAGCGTGCGGTAGCCCTTGCCCCTGCGGAGCCGCGCTACCGGGTCAACCTGCTCGACTGCCTGGAACGGCTCGGCGATACCACGCGCCTGCTGGCCCTGGCCGAACAGACGCAGGCCGGCGGGGCGACCGATCCCGACCTGCTCCATCGCCGGGCCCAGGTGTTGCGCAATGCCGGCCGCCTGCCGGAAGCGCTGGCCGCCTATGATGCGGCCCTGCGGGCAGCGCCCGAGCGCATCGATATGCTGGTGGAGTTCGGCCAGACGCTGATCCTCGCCGCCCGGCATGAAGACGCCGTGCGTGTCTTCCAGTTTGTCCTGTCCTCGGATCCCGCCCACCGCATTGCGCTGCTCAGCCTTGCGGACGCGCTGAACCAGGTGCATCGCGCCGGCGAGGCGCTTACCCTGCTCCAGGAGCGCGCCGAAGCCTTCGATGCCGAGACGGATGCCACCTACAGGCTGAGCCTTGCCAATGCCTTCTGGGGCATCGGCGCCTATGCCCAGGCACTGGTGGAAACGGACCTTGCGCTCGCCCTCGGCGGCGTCGCCGGCAGCGATGCCCGTCTGTTGCGCGGCAAGACGCTCTACCATCTCGGCCGCTTTGGCGAGGCCGTCGAGGAGTTGGAGCGGGCGCTGGCCATCGACCCCGCCCGCCACGAGACGGCGATGACGCTCGGCCTCGCCTGCCTCGCCAGCGGCGATCTCGCGCGCGGCTGGAAGCTTGCCGAGCGCCGCGTCGAAGCCAACCTCAAGGGGCTGATCCAGCGCCGCTTCTCGCGCCCGACCTGGCAGGGCGAGCCGCTTGCCGGCAAGACCCTAATGATCTGGGACGACCAGGGCATCGGCGACGTGCTGCGCTCCGCCTCGATGTTCGAGGAGTTGGCCGCGCAGGCCGGGAGGCTGATCGTCGAGTGCCACCCCAAACTAGTGCCGCTGCTGGCCCGCAATTTCCCGCAAGTGGAGATACGCCCGCGCAGCAACGAGGGGCTGAACGCCTTTGCGCGGCCGCGTGAGGATTTCGACGTTCAATGCGCCTTTGGCGGGCTGCCCGCCCTGCTGCGGCCGGACATCGCCGCCTTTCCCGGCACGCGCGCGGCGCTCGCCGCCGATCCGGACCGCGTCGCCGCCCTGCGCGAGCGGCCACCGCTCGGCGGGCCGCGGCCGAAAGTCGGCCTGTCCTGGACCAGCGCCAACCGCGTCGGCCAGCGCGGGCGCTCCTACCTGGAGCTTGCCGACCTGCTGCCGCTGCTCGGCGCCGACGGCGTCGACTTCGTGCTGCTCGACTATACCGACCGCAGCGCCGAGATCGCGGCACTGTCGGAGCGCGCCTCATTCACCCTGCATCGCTGGGACGATCTCGACCTCTTCGACGATCTGGAAACCGTGGCGGCGCTGACCTCCTGCATGGACCTCGTCATCTCGGCCAATACGTCGGTCGCCGACATGTCGGGCGCGCTCGGCGTGCCGACCTGGCGCTTCGGCCCGGTGACCGGCACGATCCTGCTCGGTCAGGACAACCCGCCCTGGGCCCCGGCGACGCGCTACCTGCGGCTCGACCCGGAACGGCCCGCGGCCGACATCGTGCCCCGGCTGGCGGCGGATCTGCAGGCCTGGCTGGCGGAGCGCAAATAGCGCGAACGCCCCGACGGGCGTCACATCTGGATCGGATGGATCTCGAGATTGCGCTCCAGCCGCTCGAGCATCAGTTCCGCGACGGCGATGTCGTCGCGCTCGTCGATTTCCACGACTTCCTCGTCGCTGGTCTCCCAGAAGCCGATACGTCCCGTCAGCCGGCATCCGGTCCGCTCGAAACTGTCCGTGCGGAACAGGTAGAAGTTGCCGGTCTCGCGATAATAGCGGTCCTCGGCCGGGATCTGCTGGCGCATCAGCCGGTTGTGCGGATCGTAAAGCGGCTGCGGCTCGGGCAGGTTGCGCCAGATGTAGTTGCGGATGAGCCTGGCGGAGAAGAGCGAGTCGTAGCCCCCGTCCGTGAAATGCCGGAAGGCATCGGCCAGCGTGTCCCTGCGCCGCACCGGCGAAGTGACCTGCGGGAACAGGATCGCATCCGGCTTGTCCGCCCGGCACATATGCTGGATCGCATGGCGCAGCGAGGCCTCCGCCGGCGAGGTGTCGGTCGCGAATTCGTCCGGCCGCAGCACCGGCACGCGCGCACCGTAAGCCCTTGCCGTCTCCGCGATTTCCTCGCTGTCGGTCGAGACGACGACGTCGCGCACGAAGCCTGCGGCCTGCGCCGCCTCGATGGTCCAGGCAATCAACGGCTTGCCGAAGACCGGCACGACATTCTTGCGCGGGATCCCTTTCGAACCGCCACGCGCCAGCACGATCGCATCACAGATCATCATGTCTTTTCCGCAAAAACCGTCACGAAGGAGCCCCAGAAGGCGGGCGACACGCCCGTTCCCGGGTCCTGCATCCGCTCGAAGGCCTCAAGGGTGGCAAAGCGCGTGCCGAAGAACGGATACTCCACCGAGGCGATGCGGAAGCCGCTGTCCCGCAGCAGTCGCATCAGCGAGTCGTCGGTGAAGAGGCTGACATGCGTCGGATCGTGGAGCAAGCGGTAGCGCTCGCCGAAAAGGCGCGCCGCGGCGCTGGCGAAATTGGGCGTGCCGACCACGAAAAGCCCGCCCGTGCGCAGCGCCTCGGCCACCAGCCGGACGAAGGCAACCGGCTCGTCGACATGCTCGATGACATGATGGGCGACGATCACATCGCAGGACGCAGGCTGGAAACGGCCGGGCTCCAGCACGCCGCGAAGGGTAGCGGCGCCGCTGCGCTGCGCCGCCATCTCCACCGCCTTTGCGGACGGATCGAGGCCGATCCGCTCGTGGCGTGGGTCGATCTGCTCGAGCAACTCGCCGAGACCGCAGCCGATATCGACCACCCGGCCGGGGGCCCGCGCATTCACCGCCTCGGCGATATAGGCAAGGTCGGCCTTGCGCATCTCCCGCTCGGCGGCGATGTCGCGCAGACGGCCGTCCGGATCGCGCTTGTCGTCCCAGTACTCGTCCGCCGACACCCGCGCCGGGTAGCGCACGAAGTAGTCGTCCGATCCGTAGAGTGCCAGGCAGCGGTCGATGATCGAACTCACGCGCGCCCCTCCACCCGCGCCGCCAGCCAGCCGGCGAGATCATCATGGTGGGTCCTGAGCACCTGCCGCTCGCGGGCACGCACCTCCGCAAGGCGCCGGACGCTTGCGGCGGGATCGGCAAGATCGCGCGCCACATCGGCGAAAAGAGGCGCGAGATCGCTGTCCGCGGCCCAGGCATGGCAACGGTCGGCAAGCCCGAGCGCGCCGAACTGGCCGGCGATCTTGTGGTGTGTGGAGAGGCCGAAGACCGGCGTGCCGAAACCGATCGACGCAAGGTTCGCATGATAGCGCATGGCGATGACGGCGGCGGCGCGACGATAGAGGTCGAAACTGGCCGACCAGCCGCCCTCCCCTTGCGCCAGTGCGGCAACGACGATGCGCTCGCGCCGCAACCTGTCGTCCAGCGCGGCGAGCACCGCGCCGATCGGCCCGAAATCGCTGTAGATATGGGGCACGAAGACGCAGGTGAGCGTCTCGTCGGCGCCGAGCAACGTCTCTATCCCGGCGGCAATTCCGGCCGCGAAGCGGTCGGTCAGATCTTCGCCGCGGTCTCCGGCATAGCGCTTGTCCGGCATGTCGCCGGCAAGGTTGACGGCGACAAAGCGCTGCCCCTCCGGCAGGCCGGGATGGGCCCAGGGCGACGGCTCGGCGAACAGGCCGCCATCCGGGATCACCGGCATGGCATCGGCATAAGCGCTGCCCAGATGATCGCGGATCAGGTCGCTCGACCCGTCATTGCGCAGCGAGAACCGGCAGTGATCGAAGCCGAGCATATCGTCGAGAAACGCCCGCGTCCGCGCCACCGCCACCGGACTGACGCCGCGCGTCGCGTCGACGCCGAGGCCATGGAACACGATCGGCCGCCGGATCGCGGCAAAGAGCTCGGGGCCCGCATCCAGATAGGTGCCGGAGGAGGTGGTCTCGCGCCAGAGCTGAAACAGGCTGAACCCGCCGATGACAACCAGATCCGCGCTGTTTGCCTCGTCCACGAACGCCCCGTCAAACGCGCGCCGGCGCCAGTGGATGAAGTCCCGCACCTCGATGGGGCGATGGTTCAGAGGAACCGGAAGATCGGCGGCGCGCGTCCGGTATTCGCCGTCATGCATGGCATTGTCGCCGAGATTGCCGACGAAGGAGGCCAGGTGCAGGACGAAGAGCGGGCGCATGCGGGCGGGGATCACGGAGCGGGGGTCACGATGGGACGGTCACAGCGCGGCCAGCGTATCCTTGCGCCGCAGCTTCTCCATCACGGGGCGCTCGCGGGCGTAGATATCGATGACGCCGTCGCCGCGAACCTTCTCGGCCAAGCGAATGCCGGCAATCATCTCCTTCATCTGCGCCACGTCGATGGAGGCCGACTGGTCGGAGCCCCACATGGTGCGGTCGAGAGTGAAGTGGCGCTCCACCGACACCGCGCCGAAGGCGATCGACAGGATGCTCGGCAGGATGCCCTCCTCGTGTCCGGAATAGCCGATCTTGAGATGGGGAAAGCGCTCGCGCAGGGTGGAGATGCCGGCGAGATTGATCTCCTCGGGAAGCGCCGGATAGGTCGAGGTGCAGTGATAGAGGCAGGCGATCTGGCCGCCGGCCTCCTCGATGGCTTCGACCGCCGCCTCGACCATCTTCAGATTGCACATGCCGGTGGAGATCAGCAGCGGCACCCCGCTGCGGGCGGCATGGACAAGCAGTTCCCGGTCGGTCACCGACGCCGACGCGATCTTCAGATAGGGAACGTCCAGCGCCACGAGAAAGTCGACCGCCGCCTCGTCCCAGGGCGAGGCATACCAGACGATCCCCAGTTCGGCGCAGAGCGCGGCAATCCGCTCATACTCAGCCCGGCCGAATTCGAGCCCCCGCTTCAGGTCGCCATTGGTCTCGCCCAAGGGCGACTTGCGCGGCCGCGACAGTTCCTCGGCGGAGTAGACGACATCGACGGTGCGCTTCTGAAACTTGACCGCATCGCAGCCGACACGGTGCGCGGCGCGGATCATCTCCAGCGCCAGGTCGATACTGCCATTGTGATTGATGCCGATCTCGGCGACCACCGTGCACTTGTCAAATGTGAAGAGGCTCATCTCGCGATCTTTTCGGGCTCGCGGCAAACGCGGGTTCCGATCAGGCCGGTCCGGCGCGTTCGCGGGTTTCACTGTCCTTACCCCCGCCAGGCGGCAGTTTCTTAACCGCTGCGAGGCAGCGGACGGCACCGGATCCTCGGCGGTGGCTGTTCGAGCACCTTCGCAGTATCTCCGTTTCGGGATGATTCGGCGAGCAGTTTTAAGCTCCTGCCGCAGGATGCGAGCCTCCGGCGGACCTGGTAACCGGCTGTTTACCCTAAGATACGTTAACCAATTGTTTTTACAATTGATTCCGGAACGACGGGGTACTTTCGCCTGGCAACGAGGATGCGTTGCTCGACCTGTTACCAGAAAGGTACACCAATGAGCGTTACTCTCTCCGCTGGCGTGCGCCAGAACCTTCTGTCGCTGCAGAAGACGGCCGACATGATGGCCCAGACCCAGAACCGTCTTGCCACCGGCAAGAAGGTCAACTCGGCCCTCGACAACCCGACCAACTTCTTCACCTCGCAGAATCTGAATTCGCGCGCCAACGAGCTGTCCAGCCTGCTCGACGGCATCTCCAACGCGACGAAGACCCTTGAAGCCGCCGACAACGGTATCAAGGCCATCACCAAGCTGGTGGAAAGCGCCCAGTCGACCGCCCGTCAGGCGCTGCAGGCTGGTTCCGCCGGCTCCGGCACCGTGGTGGAAAGCTCCTCCTCGATCTCGACCAACGGCCTGACGCCGGTTGCGGGCGAATCGATCCAGGACCAGGCCAAGCGCCAGACCCTGTCCAACCTCGGCTTCTCCAACGGCGACACGATCACCCTGCAGTCGACCGATACCAGGACCGGTGCGGTCTCCCAGATCGAAGTCACCGTCGGCACGACGCAGAAGGCGGACGGTTCGGGCGCGGTGTCGACCGTTCAGGACGTCCTCGACGTGATCAACGCCTCCGGCGTTGCCACCGCAGAGGTCACCGATGCCGGCAAGCTCAAGATTTCCGGTTCGGACACCGACACCCTGAGCCTGTCGATCGTCGACGTGGGCGGCGACGGCAACACGGCGACCACCCAGCAGACCTCGCTGGCCGCCTCGCTCGGCTTCGGCACCAACACCTCGATCGATCTGTCCAGCCCGGCCGACGGCGACTACACGGATCCGGGCGAGACCCAGGTGACCTTCACCAATGGCGCCAGCGCCGGTGATGCCGACAGCTTCACGATCACCACCCAGGCCAACCCGGCTGCGAACTCGACCACCCGCCAGAAGCTGGTGTCGCAGTTCAACGGCATCCTCGGTGAGATCGACAAGCTCGCGCAGGACACCTCCTTCAACGGCACCAACCTGATCAACTCGTCGACCTCGAAGCTCACCGTCTCCTTCAACGAGAAGCGCGACGCGGCCGGCAAGTCGGAGTTGACCATCCAAGGCAAGGACCTGACCTCCTCGGGTCTCAACCTGTCCAAGGTGTCGAGCCTCAGCGACACGGAAGCCAACCAGGCTCTCGACAAGCTGAGCAACGCCCTGACGACGCTGCGCGAGACGGCCTCGACCTTCGGTTCGAACCTCAACACGGTCACGATCCGCAAGGACTTCACCAAGGACCTGATCAACACCCTGCAGACGGGTGCCGACAACCTGGTGCTGGCCGACACCAACGAGGAAGGCGCCAACCTTCTCGCCCTGCAGACCCGCCAGTCGCTGTCCACCACGGCGCTGTCGCTGTCCTCGCAGGCCGACCAGGCCGTGCTGCGTCTCCTCTAAGAACGCAGCTCGCCGAAAGGCGCAAAACGCTCTCGAAGGGCGGCGGGTCTCGACTCGCCGCCCTTTTTCATGCCCCTTTCGATATGGTTAACAAACCATCTGTAATTGCATGCGAATTCGGATTTCGAGCCAGGTCTCGTTAACCTTAATTTAGCGTTTCCGGGTCAATTTGGCTGCGAGCCTCAGGACGAGGCCCATGCGTAAATTTGGGCAGCCAGAAAGGATTTCCGAATGTCCGACATCACTCTCTCCGCCGGTGTGCGCCAGAACCTGCTGACGCTGCAGAGCACCGCCGACATGATGGCCACCACCCAGAACCGCCTTGCCACCGGCAAGAAGGTCAACTCGGCCCTCGACAACCCGACCAACTTCTTCACCTCGCAGGCGC
>NZ_FYAU01000030.1 GCF_900185725.1 Stappia sp. TSB10P1A
TCCACATGGGAGCGCGGCACCAAGCCAATCCCTGAGACCGGCGAGCTGCGCCTCGCCCTGGCCGCGCTGCTGGCCGGCCTGGAGCCCGTCGAATAGGCGCTTTCGGCGCGATTTGAAATTTCCCACCTTCGGCACCTTTTGGAGACGGCATGGCGGCGGACTTTCGCAGAAATCCGCCATTTTCTTGTGGTGGGAACGCGTCGGCCAATCAGGTGTTTCAGTTCCCACCATCAAAGTGGTGGTTGGCGGTTTTCCGCCGTTCTTGCCGCTCGATATCGAGCGCCGGCCGGTCTTTTGGGCTCGAATTGCCAAGTGATCTTGCGCTGCCTATCCGATCGACGGCGCGCGGCTTTCCGCTGCACAACCCCGTCAAACCCCGCACAAATCCTTGATTTCCCACGGCGTCTCGACGTGTTTCCGGCCCTCCCCGGATCTCCCCGTCAATTGCCATCTGTTCTTGCGGGTTATACCCTTGGCCTTGCGAACCCTGCGGGTCCGAAATGCCTGCGCGATGCTCCGCCATCTCGGTCAAAATAGCGCTTCAGGCGAACGAACTACCGCCGAATGCCGCCGATATTCCCACTCTGCAGGATCGAGCGGAGCACGACCTCAGCCGTGGCGGGCCTGATAAAGGGCGACAGCGTCAGCTCCACCGGGAAACTGAAGCCGGCCGGACGTGTCGTGAACGGCGGCCCAGACGGCCTCTGCGACATCCGTTTCCTTCGTCGTTTGCGCCGGCTTGGCGTAGGCTTCGAAGATCGGCGCCGCGAAACCGGCATAGGCCGCAGGGATGAGATCCTCGACGCGCAGATCGGTGTTGTGCGCAAACCGGGTCGTCGGAGCATAGCCCGGTTCCACCAGCCTTGCGCGGACACCGAAGTGGCCAAGCTCATGGGCGAGCGAGCCGGTGAAGCCCTCAATCGCCTGCTTGCTGGCGGTATAGGCGGCCGCCAGCGGCATGGAAGCCAGCGTAACGCTCGATGTCACATTGACGATGACGCCGGATCGGCGTCCGCGCATCTGCGGAATGACGGTCTGACACATCGCCATGACACCGAACGTGTTGGTGTCGAACACCTTGCGGATATGCGCCATCGGCGTCGCCTCGAAGGCTCCGACGACGCCGATGCCGGCATTGTTGACGAGCACGTCGATCGGCCCGGCGGCCTCGATGGCGGCGACGATGCTCTCTTCGCTCGTCACGTCGAGCGGCAGCATGCGCAGGTTGGACGAAACCGGCAGAAGAGCGGCGTCGGGGCGACGCATGGTCGCGATGACATTCCAGCCCTTGTCGAGGAAATACCTCGCCGTTTCAAGGCCATAGCCCGAGGATGTGCCGGTGATCAGGATCGTTTGCATGGGAGCTTCCATTCGTTTCGGATGGCTCCGTGATAGCTTCAAAGGTCGAGACGATATATAATCCAAAGTCCATTATCGTTTTCCAATCGTCCATATCGGCAGAGGCAGCCTGGTATCGAGACTTCAGCGTGGCTCGCTCTCGATCCTAGCCGGTTCACCGGCACTGCTGCTCCGAGCAAATTTTCCGGGTGGACAGCCGAGCCGCTTTCGAAAGGCCGTGCTGAAGGCGCTGGCGGATTCGTAGCCGATCTCGTCGGCGATCCGGTCCAGCGTCTTGGTTCCCCGTAGCAGGGCGTCCTTCGCCAGCGCCATCCGCCAGCGGACGAGATATTCGATCGGACCGCAGCCGAGGAC
This sequence comes from Stappia sp. TSB10P1A, assembly GCF_900185725.1. Lineage (GTDB taxonomy): Bacteria > Pseudomonadota > Alphaproteobacteria > Rhizobiales > Stappiaceae > Stappia. Next base: position 1,714 of record NZ_FYAU01000030.1, read on the forward strand.
CGCGCCGAAGCGCGCGGCGAAGGCGGAGCGCGACTGCCCGGCGATCCGGGCGAGACCGGCGACCGTCCAGTCGGCGCGTACATCGGCGTGCATGGCGCCGAGGACGCGCGCCAGAGCAGGATCGCGCATCCCGTTGAGAAGACCGGCGCGATCATCGTCGGTCGCGACACCGCGCAAGCGCAAGGCTTCGATAAGCAAAACCTCCAGCAGCCGCCGGAGGATCATGTCCTTGCCCGGCTCGTCGCCGCTGCATTCCTCCATGATGAGGTCGATCACCCGCCTGAACCGCACCGATCGCCCTTCCGAGGGTGGGACATGGATCATCCGCGGCAGCAGGGCGAGCAGGAGCGGAGCGTTGGCCGCCTCGATGCGAAAGGTGCCGCCCAGCGATTCGAAGTCCGCCTCTCCCTCCTGCTCGCCATGGCGGGCGGGCACGTCCATCGGGTCGCGCGGCTCACAGGCGATGGCGGGATGGCTGCTCAAGGTGAAGGCCGGGGTTGCAGGCAGAAGGAGAAAGGCGCCCTTTTCCAGCTTCAGGGGCTGCTCTCCCTCGAAAGCGATCCAGCATGCGCCTTTCAGAATGATCGTGAAGCCTGGAGCGTCGTAAGCCGCATAGCGAACGCCCCAGTGACCCCGCCCGGTAATGGGCTTGGAGATGGCCGTGTTCGGCCGGAGCAGAGCTATCACATCGCTGAGAGGGTCCATATGGACTGTCCGTAATTAATACCCGCTGCTCGTTTATATGCCGTCCTGCCCTCGTCTTCCAGCACGCAAGGGTCGGCAGATCTCGCGGTCTGCCCACCGGGAGCCCGATATCATCGCCGTTTGTCACCCAATCACCGCCGAAAACCGCAGGCCCCAAAGCCACATGGCGCCCCCCTGTTCTACGCCGCAGCCCCAGATATCTTGGTGGCAGTTACCAGCTCATTCGGCGCAATAGAGGCAGCTTGTGCCCTCTTTCTATCACCGTGCCATCAGCGCGAACACGCCCCAGCCCAGGTATTCACGCGTGTAGCTGGCGTGTCGCAACGGTTCCGAGGCCAATTGGGTTCGAACATCTTTCGCGAATTCGTCCTCGGGATTTGCATCGAGCCATCGGCGCATGGTGAGCCACTTGGCTGCTTCGTACCTGTCCCAGCCGTCCTGATTTGCCAAGACCATTTCCACGACGTCGTGGTCGAGGTCGCCGAACGACGAAAGAAGTTCCGGAAGCAAGAGAAAGTCCGAGATGGAACCGGCGCGGCATGCCTTGGCGACGTCTTCCGTCGGCGGCCTTCGCAGCCAGTATGGTTCGCCGATGAGGGTGATCCCGCCAGGGAGAAGGCTCTTCGCCAGAAGCTCAATGGTGCCGGCGACACCCCCACCGATCCAAGTGGCTCCGACGCAGGCTGCCACACCAACCTTTTCGTCGGCGACGTAGCCGGCTGCGTCGCCGTGGATGAACTCGACTCGATCGGCCACGCCGAGTTCTTCAGCGCGCAGTTTCGCGTGCTCGGTGAACAACCGGCTCATGTCGACACCGGTGCCGGTGATGCCGTGGTCGCGGGCCCAGGTGCACAACATCTCGCCCGAGCCGCTTCCGAGGTCGAGCACGCGAGTTCCCGGGGGCAGGCGCAACGCCGCTCCGAGAGTGGCGAGCTTTTCGGGCGTGAACGGGTTGTGGATGCGATGGGCGCTTTCGGTGATGTTGAAGATGCGCGGGATGTCCACTGCCGAAACTCCTGGGGGGTGAAATCCACTCGAACCGACCGGAACCGGTCTTTCAGGGCAATTTGTTCATGGCTCTGTTCGGCGAAGCATAGGGGGTAATCGCGGAAACGTCGTTCTGCGTTTCGTCGCACTCCGGCCGCCATCCTTTCGCTCATGGCAGTCCCGGTTCGCTCGGCGCTTCCGCTGGGGCGGTCTGACCGGCCGGCCCGCAGTCGCCCGCTGGGATCCGAGTGCGAAATGTCTCCCGAAACCTCGGCCGCCGCACCTGAAGGGCGGCGCCGCGCACGACTGCCGCCCGTATTGACATTGTAGATACGGGCCAGCATATTTTCGGGCATGTCGAAAGCTCGCAGTCCCTCCTCCGAAAGCCCCGATCAGGAGGCCGTAATGGTCGCCGAGCGCTCTTCGGCTGCCGAGACGAAGGGGAGCATCAATCTGCGGATTGAGGCGAACACCCGTCAACTGATCGACGATGCGGCAGCGGTGCTGGGCAAGACGCGCACGGAGTTCATGGTCGAAAGCGCCCGGCGGCAGGCGATTGATGTGCTGCTCGACCAACGGCTGTTCGTGCTCGATTGCGAGCGTTACGATGCTTTCATGCACGCGCTCGACAATCCGCCCGCACCGGGGCCGAAGCTGCGGTCTCTGCTGCGCCGGGTGCCGGCATGGCAGAAGTAGAGGGCGCATCGGAGCGCCCCGACATTCATCTCTCGGCTCCCGTTCCCTTGACCGCTGAACACGACGTGTCGGGTTTCGACTGCGGCGAGCCAGCGCTGAATGACTGGCTGCGTCACCGAGCCTTGAAGGACGAAAGCCGCTTCTCCCGCACCTATGTCGTCTGCCGGGGAAATCGGGTAGTCGCCTATTTCTGTATCTCGGCCGGAGCGGTCGAGCGCGGGGCCGCTCCCGGCAAGGTACGGCGCAATGCGCCCGAAACGATTCCGGTCTCCGTGATCGGGCGCTTGGCGGTCGATCGCGATGACGCGGGGAAAGGTCTCGGCGCCGATATTCTTTCGGATGCGTTGCGCCGGATCGCCCTCGCCTCCCAGAGCATCGGCATTGGCGCTGTGCTGGTCCATGCAAAGGACGATGCCGCCAAGCGGTTTTACCTCCGCTGCGCCGAGTTCATCGAGTACCCGCAAGACAGCCGCACGCTGTTTCTCCCCATTGAAACGGTCGTTGCTGCGTTCAGCTAACTCGTGGACTCATATTGTCCCGGAAACGGCGTCTGGCCCGGCAATGATATGCTAGGAGGAGCGCGGCTTTAAGACCCGCCGGTCACGGGTCCTGAAGTCACGGGTCCTGACGTCACACGCCCTGAATCAGTCGGGCACCGGGGCCGTCTTTCGCCAGTTCATCATTCTCGTTGACCAGAGGGCAGCGCTGCACGCTCAGGCATCCGCAGCCGATGCATATCGCCATCTTGTCGCGCAGCGCCGTGAGCAGTTCGATCCGCCGCGTCAGACCGTCGTGCCAGTTTTCGGCGATGCGCTCCCAGTCATGTGTGTCGGGGGACGCATCCCTTGGCAGTTGCGACAGGGCTTCGGCGATCTCGGCAAGTGGGACGCCCGCGCTCTGTGCAATCTTTATGACCGTCACCCGTCTCAGGATTTCGCGCCGATAGACCCGATGATTGGCCGACGTCCTTTCGGATGCGATCAGCCCCTTGCGCTCATAGAAGTGGAGCGTGGAGACGGGCAACCCGCTGCGGCGCGAGAGTTCGCCGACGGACAATTCCTTCTTCGCCATACGAAACCTCCTTGACCTCAACCAATGTTGAGGTCGTAGCAGCATGTCCGTCAACAGGAGACGGACATGGCAGGCATGAACACCGAGGCAGGGAATGACACGCAGACTTTCGTGTCATGGAGGGAGTTTGTCGGAAGCCCGTATGCCGCATCTCTGGCCCTGGTTTGCCTCGCCGTCTGGCTGCACGCGGCCGACAGCCTGATCGTCGCCACCATGCTCCCCTCCATCGTGGCCGAGATCGGCGGCGCCGCCCTGGTGGGCTGGTCGGTCTCGCTCTACGAAATCGGGTCGATCGTCGCGGGGGCGGCCAGCGCGCTGCTGATCCTGCGCTTCGGCCTGCGCGCGCCGATGAGCCTGGCGGCCATCCTGTTTGGGTTCGGTTGCCTCCTCAGCGCCGTCAGCCCGACCATGCCGTTGCTTCTGGCAGGGCGCGCCTTGCAAGGCATCGGCGGCGGCGGTCTGGTGGCGATGGGTTTCGTCGCAGTCGGCCTGATCTTCCCGCGCCGCTACATCGCGCGTGCCATGGCTGCCGTTTCGACCCTTTGGGGCGTCTCGGCGTTCGCCGGGCCGCTGGTCGGCGGCGTCTTCGTGGACTATGCGACCTGGCGCTGGGGCTTCGCCTTCTTTGCCTGCCAGGCATTCGCCCTCGCCCTCTGGATCGTCTTGCGAAACGAGGCGGGCGTGACACGATCCACGGCCGACGCTGCCGGGCTCCCTGTCAGGCGTCTGGCCTTGTTGTGCCTCGCCGTCGTCCTGGTCGCCTTTGGCGGCGTCGAGGTCTCGGTCCTGCGAACGGTCCCATCCGTTGCCGCAGGCCTTGCTTGCCTGATCGGATTTCTGTGGCTGGACCAGCGCGCAGGGGCCAACCGCCTTCTTCCGCCTCGCCCGGTCGATCCCACGCGCCCGTCAGGCGCCGCGCTGATCATGATCGTGTCCATGTCGATGGCGACCATCGCCGTCACCGCGTTCGGGCCGCTCCTGGTCACGGCGATCCATGGCGTCTCCGCGCTGACCGCCGGCTACATCATAGCCTGTTCGTCCATCGGCTGGTCGGTGATGGCCGTTCTGGTCAGCGGCTTGGCCGAGCGGTTCGACCGGCTGGCGATCGCTCTCGGCATGGCGGTGGTGGCCCTCAGCATCCTCGGCTTTCTCCATGCGGTTCCCAATGGCCCCGTCTGGCTGATCGCGGTTTATGCGACGATGGAGGGTGCCGGCTTCGGGATGGCCTGGACGTTCATTCTCAGGCGAACGATGAGGCTCGTCGAGGCCGACGAGGTTGAGCGGATTTCCGCCGCGATCCCCACGATGCAGAGGCTCGGCTACGCTCTCGGCGCCGCCTATGTCGGGATCGTGGCGAATGCATCGGGTCTGCTGTCGATGGAGACAGCCGCCGATGCTGCCAAGGTCGCCCGATGGATCTTCGCGTCCTGTGTGCCCTTCGCGGCCATCGGTCTCGCCGCCATGAGCGGATTGCTGCGCGACCGGCAGGTGACGCCGCGACCGTGAGCGAAACGGCATGCGCGCAAGGATCAGGGCCGGGACAACAGCATCGCCCAGGACCCCGCCCTGCCCCTCACCTCGCCGGCCACAGGCCCAGCATGGCGATGATCTGCCGGGCCGCCTCGTCGAAATCGCTCTTGCGGAGCTTCGGCACTTCCAGCGTGGTGGCCGCCATCGGCGCGAAATCGGCGAAGTACTGGGTGGTCGACCACAGCATGATCAACAGGTATCGCGGGTCGACCCGGTTGCACTTGCCCTCGTCGACCCAGCGCTGCACCACCTCGCAGGCCTCCCGCGTCACCGCCTGGACATGCCGCTTCTGGCGCGGGCTGAGAAAGGTCGCCCCGCGCAGCAATTCGCCGGCGAAGAAGCGCGACTTCTCGCCATGCCGGCGCGAGAATTCCAGCTTGCCGGCGACATAATTGAACAGCGCCTCGCGCGGGTCGAGCTCCGGGTCCAGCAGGCGCAGGGCGGAGTCCCAGTCCTGCAGCACCTCGCTGATCAGCCGCTCGTAGATCGCCGCCTTGGTCGAGAAGTAGTAATAGACGTTCGCCTTCGGCAGTCCGGCGGTCTCGGCGATCTGCGAGATCGTCGTGCCGTCATAGCCCTTGGCGGAAAACAATCTGACCGATGCGTCAAGAATCAGCCGCTCATTGCGCGCCCGTATCCGCCCCTCGGATTCGTCCTTTGCAATGAAGGTTCTGGATTTTTCCCGGCTTTTCATCGTTTCCACCCTTGTCTCTCCCCTCCTTAGCACGCGGCGGGACCGTGGCAAAGGCGATCTGAGAACCTGACTATTTCGTCAGATTTCTGATCGAAAAAACTTGACGAAGTCGTCAAGATTCGCTCACATCGAAGGCGAATGGGAGGGGCGATATGCCGCAGAGACTGTCCGAGGCGATGCGCGAGGTTCTGGCCGGCTGGCAGGGCGACCTGCCGCCCTCCTGGCACGCGGTGCTGGGCGATACCGCCCTCGATTTCGCGGCGATCGATCCGGCGCTGGAGATCGAGCCCTGGGAGCCGGTGTTTCCGCCGCGCAAGGGCCGGATCTTTCCCGGCGCCCCCGCCGGGGCGCATCTGCTGCGCGCCTTCGACCAGGTGGCGCCCTCCGGCGTGCGCGCCGTCATCCTCGGCCAGGACCCCTATCCGGAGCCGGCCTCGGCCACCGGCCGCGCCTTCGAGATCGGCGCAGCCCTTGCCTGGCGCGATCTCGACAGGATGTTCTCGGCCTCGGTGCGGGCCTATACCCAGTCGCTGCTTGCCGCGCGCCTTGGCCGGCCGGAGCTTGCCCGCAGCTTCGCGGACTGGCCGGCGCTGTTGCGCCTGATCGAGACGGGCGAGATCGCGGTGGAGGCGCATGGCGCCCTGTCCGACCGTCACGAGGCAGAGGGCGTGCTGCTGCTGAACGCCTCGCTGACCCTGTCCCGGTTTCGGCGGGACATCGATCCGCACCAGGCGCGCGGGCATCTGCCGCTGTGGCGGCCGCTGATGCTGGCCGTGCTGCGCCATGTGGCGCGCTCCGAGGCGCCGGTTGCCTTTCTCGGCTTTGGCGCGGCCGCGCAGGCCCTGTTCGCCGAGGCCGGCCTTGCCGCAATGGGCCGGCACATCGTCCTCAACCGCCCTCACCCGGCTTTCGCCGACGACTATCTCTCGCACCCCAATCCCTTCGCCGCGGCCAATGCGCATCTGGCGGGCGCGGGCGTGCCTCCCATCGACTGGTAAGCCATGACAGAGAGCTTTGATTTCATCGTTGTCGGGGCCGGGTCCGCCGGCTGTGTGCTGGCCAACCGGCTGTCGGCGAACGGGCGCTTCCAGGTGCTGCTGCTGGAAGCCGGGCCGCGTGACCGCAACCCACTGGTGCGCCTGCCGATGCTGATGGGCAAGCTGTTCCATTACGGCATCTACAACTGGAAATATTTCACCGAGCCGCAGCCGCAGCTCAAGGGGCGCAAGCTGTACTGGCCGCGCGGCAAGGCGCTTGGCGGCACCTCGACCATCAACGGCATGATCTATGTGCGCGGCAACCGGCACGACTATGACCGCTGGGCACAGCTTGGCCTGCCCGGCTGGAGCTACGAGGACGTGCTGCCGGCGTTCCGCCGGTCGGAGCGGCACGAGGACCGCAACGACGACTACCACTCGCAGGCCGGCGAACTCGTCGTCAGCCGGGCGCGCGGACCCAATCCGCTGTTCGACACCTTCCTTCAGGCGGGCGCGCAGGCCGGGCTGCCGATCAATGACGACTTCAACGGCGAAGCCCAGGACGGCGTCGGACGCTACGACTTCAACATCCGCAAAGGGCGCAGGTGGTCGGCGGCCTCCGCCTTCCTGACCCCCGCCAGGGGCCGCCCCAATCTGCGGATCGTGACCGGGGCGCTCGTCACCGGACTGACCTTCGAGGGCACCAAGGTCACCGGCCTGCGCTACCGCGCCAGGGGCGCGGAGGTCACCGTGAAGGCCGGCCGGGAGGTGATCCTGTCCGGCGGCACGGTGAACTCGCCGCAACTGCTGATGCTGTCGGGCATCGGGCCGGCGGCGCATCTGGCGGAGCATGGCATCGCCGTGCGCGCCGACCGTCCGGGCGTCGGCCACAACCTGCAGGACCATGTCGACTGCGTGATGAGCTGGGAATGCCCGCAGCCCATCACGCTCTATCGCGACCTGCGCGCCGACAGGCTGACCCTGTCGATGCTGCAGGGCATGTTCCTCGGCACGGGGATCGTCACCACCTTTCCTTATGAGGCCGGTGCCTTCCTGCGCACCCATCCGGGCCTTGCGGCGCCGGACGTCCAGTTGCATTTCATGCCGGCGCTGGAGAAGACGGCCAACCTCAACTTCCCCAATCCGTTCCGGCGGCAGGCGGTGGAGGCGAACCACGGCTTCACCATCCGCGTCGGTCCGGTCAATCCGGCCAGCCGCGGCAAGATCGAACTGGCGAGCGCCGACCCGCTGCGCCCGCCGCGGATCATGCCCAACTACCTCGCCGACGAGTTCGACGTCCGCACCATGATCGCGGCCATCCGCAAGACGCGCGACATCGTCGCACAGGCGGCGATGGCGCCGTTCCGGGGAGCGGAGCTGGCGCCCGGCTCGGCCGTCGACAGCGATGCCGCGCTCGAGGACTGGCTCCGCGCCACGGCGATGACGACGTTCCATCCGGTCGGCACCTGCAAGATGGGCACCGATGGCGATCCGCTGGCCGTCTGCGATGCCCGCCTGAGGGTGCGCGGCGTCGAGGGGCTTCGCGTGGCCGACGCCTCGATCATGCCGATCATCGCCAGCGGCAACACCCACGCCCCTTCCGTGATGATCGGCGAGCGGGCTTCCGACTTCATTCTGGAGGACGCGCAGTGATCGTCGAACATCGCACCTACACCTTCCGTCCCGGCACGGTGCCGAAATGGCTCGCGAAATACGAGAGCGACGGGCTGCCGATCCAGAAGCGGCATCTTGGCCGCTTCGTCGGCCTCTATGTCTCGGAGATCGGCCGCCTGCACACGATCGTGCTGATCTGGGCCTATCACAGCCTCGCCGACCGGGAGGCCCGCCGCGCCGCCATGTATGCCGATCCCGCATGGCAAGACTTCATCGCATCGATCTGGGCACTTGATGCGATCACGGCACAGGATGTCATGATCATGACTCCGGCATCCTGCTCGCCGACACCAACGATAATCCAGCCCGCCGCACCAGAGGAATGAACCCATGACCACGTCGACCTTCACCCGCCGCCGACTGCTGCAGACCTCCGGCGGTCTTCTTCTCGCCGCCGGCCTTCTCGGCCCCTCGGCCGTCCGCGCGCAAGGCGGACTGATCGCGCTCGTCCACACCCAGGCGGCCGGCGATGCCGGCCCGGTGGACTCGATGATCGGCAAGCTGAACCAGTTCGCCGCCGAAACCGGCATGCGGGCACGCGCCATCTACGCGCAGGACCCCGCGACCTACGAGACCAGCTTCACCACCCTGGGAGAGGCCGGCGCCTCGATCGTCGTCTCCACCTTCAACGAGGTGGCGGAGCCGATCCGGGAGGTCGCGCCGAACTTCCCCGACACCAAGTTCATCCAGCTCTTCGCCGACCCCTTCGAGCCGGCGATTCCCAACGTCACGACGGTCTCCTACGACTATTATCTCGGCTGCTATCTTGCGGGCATCTTCGCCGCCCGCATGTCGCGCTCCGGCAAGCTCGGCTTCATCGGCGGCATCTCGATCCCGCCGATCAACGCCGACTTCAACGCCTTCAAGGCCGGCGCCCAGTCGGTCAATCCGGACATTACCGCGACGGTGGCCTTCGCGGGCAGTTTCCAGGATCCGGCCAAGGGCCAGGAGATCGCCACCCAGATGTATTCGGACGGGATCGACTTCATCCAGACCGACGCCGCCGCGACCGATTTCGGCATCATCGCCGCCGCCCAGGAGCGCGAGGGGCGCCTGGTCTCCTGCCTCGACCCGGCGCAGTTCACCCTGGCCCCGAAGAGCCTCATCTCCATCGTCGGCCTGGACTTCGGCGCCTCGCTCTACAACGAAGCGCAGCGGGCGCTGACGCCCGACTGGCAGGCCGGCCATGTGCCGACCGGCCTTGGCACCGGCGTGATCGACTTCATCCGCAACCCGGAGTTCATCGCCCAGGGACCGGCCGAGCTCAACGCCATGGCCGAAGCCGCGATGCCGGAGGTCGATCAGGCGCGCACCGCGATCCTCGACGGATCGCTGGTGGTCGAGTTCAACACGAACCTCTGACCGCAGATGGCAGGACCCCAACCGGCGGGCGCTTCGGCGCCCGCCCTCGACGCCGGCAATGTCACGGTGCGCTACGGGAGCTTCACCGCTCTCGAAGGGGTTTCGGCCCGCTTCGAGCCGGGGCTCATTCACGCGATCGTCGGACAGAACGGCGCGGGCAAGACGACATTCGCGCGCGTCGCGGCGGGGCTGGTCGCCCCGGCGCAGGGCGACGTCCTGATCTTCGGCGAGAAGGTCCCGCCCGGCGATGTGCTTTCCGCGCGCGCCGCCGGTGTCGAACTGGTGCATCAGAGCTTTGCCCTGCCGCCCTCCTTCACGGTGGCGGAGGTGCTGCAATTCGTCAGTCCGCGGCGCGGGATCTTCTCGCGCAAGGCGATCGAGCGGCACTGGCAGTCCTGGCTGAACGACATCGGCATCGACCTGAAGGCGGATGCGCGCATCCAGGACCTTCCGGTCGAATCCCAGCAATCTGCCGAGATCGCCCGCGCGATGGTCTCCGATGCGCGGCTGCTGATCCTTGATGAGCCCACCGCCGTGCTGGCGCCCGAGGGCATCGAGCGGCTGTTTGCCCGGGTGCGCGGGTTGAAGGCGCGCGGGGTGACGGTGTTCCTGGTGCTGCACAAGATCCGGGAAGTGCTGGCGGTTGCCGACACGGTGACGGTCCTGCGCGGCGGCCGTCTGGTCACCGGACCGGTCGCAACAGTGGGCCTCGAACCCTCCGCCCTGTCGGGCCTGATCATCGGTGACAGCGCCGGCACGATCGATGCCGCCGACCGCGCCGCCCTCACCGGCGAGGGCGAAACCACCCACGCCTCCTCAACCCCGCCCGCAAGACGGCCGGGCTGGGCCGGGGCCCTGCGCATCCGCCGGGCCACGGTGCCGGGCGGGCCCTATGGCCATGGCCTCCACGGCGTCGACCTCGATGTCGACGAAGCCGAGATCGTCGGCATTGCCGGCGTCGAGGGCAATGGCCAGCGCGATCTGGTCGCCGCCATCGCCGGCCTCGCACCGCTGACCGCCGGCGAGATCGAGATCGGCGCGCAGCGCTTCGCGCGCCAGGGGCTCGCCGCGCGCCGCAAGGCCGGTCTGCGGATCATCCCGTTCGAGCGCAATGTCGAAGGTCTCAGCCTGACCAGCAGCCTGTGGGAGAACTGGTGCGCCGCGCGCCTCGTCGGCCGGTCGCTGTTTTCCCCGGCAGGTCCGCGCGCCCTGCGCCGCGATGCCGATGCCGCGTTCCAGGCCTGGGATGTCCGCTATCGCAGCCCGGACCAGCCCGCCGGCTCCCTGTCCGGCGGCAATGCGCAGAAGGTGATCCTCGCGCGCGAGATCGATGCCGAGGCCCGGCTCATCGTCGCCGCCCAGCCGACGCGCGGCCTCGACATCGGCGCGACGGCGGCGGTGTGGAATGCCCTGCGCGGCGCGCGCGATCGCGGGGCGGGCGTTCTCATCATCTCCTCGGACCTCGATGAGCTCTTCGATATCTGCGACAAGGTCGTCGTCCTCGCCTCGGGCAGGAGCGTCGGCAGCTTTACGCCCCCTTACGACATCCGGGCGGTCGGCGACGCGATGATCGCGGCCGGCGGACACGGGCAGGAGGATCTGGCGCCATGACCACTCAGCTTGCCGTCGTCTTTCGGACCTTTGCCTTCATCCTCGCGGCGCTGCTGCTCTGCGCGCTGATCTTCGCGGCCGTCGGACTGTCCGCCACCGAAACGCTGCAAGGCGTGATCGAGGGCGCGCTGTTCCGGCCGCGCGCGCTCGACCACGTGTTGCGATGGGCCCTGCCCCTGCTCATCACCTCGGTCGGGGTGGTGATCTGCTTCCGCGCCGGCTTCTTCAACATCGGCGCGCAGGGACAGTTCTACATGGGCGCGATCGCCGCGGCCTTCGCGGCCGAGGCCCTGCGCGGCACATCGCCCCTCGTGGCGGTGCCGCTCTGCCTTGCCGCCGGCATGGCGGGCGGTGCCCTGTGGGCGCTGTGGCCGGCGCTGCTGCGCGTTCGCGCCGGCGCCGACGAAGTCATCACCACGATGATGGGCAACTTCATTGCCGCACTGGCTCTGGTCCATGTGACCTCCGGACCGCTGAAGGATCCGTCCGGCTCCGGCCAGGCCACCTCCTCCCGCCCCATCGATGCGGCGCACCGGATTTCCGAGACGACCGGAACCTCGCCCGTCATCCTGGCGACCGCGGTCCTCGTCGTGCTGCTCGGATGGTGGCTGACGCGCCGCACCGCGTTCGGCATCCTCTCAGGGCTTGCCGGACGGAACCCGTCGATGGTCGCCTGGCAAGGCGCGCGGGTGGAAAGCATCGCCATTAGCGCCTTCCTGTTTTCCGGCGGGCTCGCCGGCCTTGCCGGGTCGATCGAACTGCTCGGGCCGAACGGCCGGCTGGCCAGCGGCTTCCTGCCGACCCATGGCTTCACCGCGATCCTGATCGGGCTGGTGTCGTCGCTCTCGGTGCTCGCCACCGTCGTCGTCGCGCTGTTCTTCGGCGCGCTGGCCTCGGCGGCCCTGTATCTGCCGATCGTTGCCGGACTGCCGGCGGCGGCGATCGAGATCATCAACGCCTCGATTGCCCTCTTCATCACCGCGCGTGCCGACGCCGTGCGCGGCGTGTTGTCCCGCTGGAGGTCCCGATGGAAGACCTGATCGTCGCGTTCCTGCGCTCCGGAACGCCCATCGTCTATGTCGCGCTGGCGGGGGTCATCGCCCAGCGGGCCGGCGTGTGGAACCTCGGCCTCGAAGGGCTGATGATCGTCGGCGCCTGCGCCACCATCGTCACGATCCGGCTCACCGGCTCCCTGCCCCTGGCTCTGGCCGTCGCCGTGCTGCTGTGCTGCGCCCTGTCGGCGCTGCTGTGGTTCGTCGTGGAGATCCTGAAGGCCAATCAGATCATTGCCGGCCTCGGCATCACCGGGCTCGGGCTCGGCGGCACGGCTCTTGCCCTGACGGCGATCTTCGGCAGCGAAGCGGCGGTCAACGCGCCCTTCGGCCTGCCGCGGATCGGGCCGGCATTCGGGGCGTTCGGCGGCTTGTCGGTGCTCGTCGCACTCATGCCCGTGCTGGTGTTCGGCACCTGGCTGGTCCTGTGCCGCACCCGCTTCGGCCTGCGCCTGTCCGCCTGCGGCGAGCATCCGTTCGCGGCGCGCGCCATCGGCGTCAGCCCGACCCTGATGCGCCTGTGGGCGCTGCTGCTCGGCGCCCCCTTCTGCGCCCTTGCCGGGGCCGAGCTTGCGGCGGGAAGCCTGCAGATGTTCTCGGTCAACATGACCTCCGGGCGCGGCTTCATGGGCTTTGCCGCCGTCATTTTCGGCGCCGGCCATCCCGTCGGCGCGGCCCTTGCCGCCTTCTTCTTCGCCTTCGCCGGCGCCCTCGGCATCCGCGCGCAACTGCTCTATGGCGACAGGGTCCCGTCCGCCCTGCTGCTGGCGCTGCCCTATCTTGCAACCGTCGCCGGCCTGTGGCTCAGCGCGCGGCTCGGCCGCCGCTCCACCGCCTCGGGCCCGAACGAATTGGGGCGGCTGTGATGCGGGCCTGTCTCATCCGCGGCGCCGAGGTCCTGACGCTCGAGGGACCGCAAGGGCTTCAGCCGCAGCGCCTCGACATCCTGCTGCGCGAAGGGCGGATCGCCGAGCTCGCCCGCGACCTGCCCCCGCCCCCGGATGCCATGGTGCACGAGGCGCGCGGCAAGCTGGTCATTCCGGGCCTCGTCAACGCCCATCTGCATTCCAGCGAGATGTTCTTTCGCGGCCGCTACGAGCGCATGGCGCTGGAGACCTGGCTGAGCTACGCCTATCCGTTCTTCGCCGCCGAGCCTGTCGGCCTGCGCCTGCTCTATCTGCGCTCGATGCTGGTCGCCATCGAGTCGCTGCGCGGCGGCGTGACCATGATCAGCGACGATTTCTTCGATCCGCCGAAGCACGATCTCGAACGGCTGGCCACCGTGTTCCGCGCCTATGGCGACATCGGCATCCGCGCCAACGTCTCCTCGGGGCTGATGAACCTGCCCTATCTCGACACGCTCGCCTTCGGTCGCGAGGTGGTCCCGCCGGACATCCAGGCCGCGCTCGAGTTTCCGCTGCCGACAGCGCGGGACTACACCGCCTATTGCGAGGAGGTGTTCCGCCATCTGCATGGCGGCCATGACGGCCGCCTGCGCTTCATGCTGGCCCCGTCCGGGCCGCAGCGCTGCACGCCCGACCTGATGCTTGCCTGCATGGACCTCGCCCGGCAGCACGCGGTGCCCTATCACACGCATGTTCTGGAAACGCGGGTGCAGGCCGTCACCGGCGCCAAGGTGTTCGGCGGCTCGCTGGTCAGGTACATGGACGACCTCGGCCTGTTGCATCCGGGCGTGCTGATGGCCCATGCGGTCTGGATCAGCGACGACGACATCGCCCGCATGGGCGCGGCCGGAGTGTCCGTCTCCTACAACGCCATCGCCAACCTGAAGCTGGGCTCGGGCCTGTGCCCGGTTCGCAAGCTGCTGGACGGCGGAGTGAATATCGGGCTCGGCACCGACGGCGCCTCGTCCAACGACACGATGCGCATCTTCGACGTGATGCGCGTCGCCGCCCTGGTGCAGACCCTGCAGGACACGGCGCCGGAGCGCTGGCTCGCCGCGCATGAGGTGCTGCACGCGGCAACGCTTGGCGGGGCGAAAGCCGCGCTGCTCGACCACGAGACGGGCTCGATCCGCCCCGGCAAGAAGGCGGACCTCGCATTCCTCGATCTGACATCGGGCACGGCCTTCACGCCCAATTCCGACGCCGTCCGCCAATTGGTCTATTGCGAGAACGGCTCCTCGGTCACCGATGTCATGGTCGACGGGACGTTCGTGCTGCAGGCGGGCCGGCTGACGCGGATCGATGAAGCCGCGGTCCTTGAGGAGATCCGCGACGTGATGGGAGAGTTCCTGGCCCGGCACCGCGAGGTCGAGGCGGCGAATGCCGGCCTGGTGCCGCTTTTCGAGGAAATCCGCCGGCGCTGCGCCCAGGAGCCGCTTCCCGGATAACCTCCGGTGGGAGTTCCGGCCGGAGGCAAGCAAAACGACCCGGCCGGTGGTCCGGCCGGGCCAGGTCCCGGAGCTTGCGGCCTCAGAAGAAGCCGAGCTTGTTGGGGTTGTAGCTGACCAGCATGTTCTTGGTCTGCTGATAGTGGTCCAGCATCATCTTGTGGGTCTCGCGGCCGATGCCCGACTGCTTGTAGCCGCCGAAGGCCGCATGCGCCGGATAGGCGTGGTAGTTGTTGACCCACACCCGGCCCGCCTCGATGGCGCGGCCGAAACGATAGGCGCGGGTTCCGTCGCGGGTCCACACGCCGGCGCCGAGGCCATACATCGTGTCGTTGGCGATGGCGAGCGCTTCCGCCTCGTCCTTGAAGGTGGTGACGCTGACCACCGGGCCGAAGATCTCCTCCTGGAAGACCCGCATCTTGTTGTGGCCCTTGAGGATCGTCGGCTGGATGTAATAGCCGCCGGCGATCTCGCCGTCGAAGCTGGCGGCATCGCCGCCGACCAGCACCTCGGCGCCCTCTTCCGCGCCGATGGTGAAGTAGGACATGATCTTGTCATGCTGCTGCTTGCTGGCCTGCGCGCCGACCATCGTCTCGATGTCGCGCGGGTCGCCCTGCCGGATCGCCTTCACGCGGGCAATGCAGCGCTCCATGAACGCCTCGTAGATGTCCTCCTGCACCAGCGCGCGGCTCGGGCAGGTGCACACCTCGCCCTGGTTGAAGGCGAACAGCACGAAGCCCTCGACCGCCTTGTCGAGATAGGCGTCGTCCTGCGCCATCACGTCGGAGAAGAAGATGTTCGGCGACTTGCCGCCCAGTTCCAGCGTCACCGGGATCAGGTTGACCGTGGCGGCCTCCATGATCTTGCGGCCGGTGGCGGTGGAGCCGGTAAAGGCGATCTTGGCGATCCGCGTCGAGCGCGCCAGCGCGTCGCCCGCCTCGGCGCCGTAGCCGTTGACGATGTTGAGGACGCCGGCGGGAAGCAGGTCGGCGATTAATTCGGCGAGGACCATGATCGCGGCGGGCGTCTGCTCCGCCGGCTTCATCACGATGCAATTGCCGGCGGCGAGCGCCGGGGCCAGCTTCCAGGCGGCCATCAGGATCGAGAAGTTCCACGGGATGATCTGCCCGACGACGCCGAGCGGCTCGTGGAAGTGATAGGCGACCGTGTCGTGGTCGATCTCCGACATGGTGCCTTCCTGGCCGCGCAGGACACCGGCGAAATAGCGGAAGTGATCGACCGACAGCGGGATGTCGGCGGCCATGGTCTCGCGGATCGGCTTGCCGTTGTCCCAGGTTTCGGCGGTGGCGATCAGCTCGAGATTCTCTTCGATGCGGTCGGCGATCTTGAGAAGGATATTGGAGCGTTCGGCGGCCGAGGTCTTGCCCCAGGCTTCGCGCGCGGCATGGGCGGCGTCGAGCGCCAGGTCCACGTCCTCGGCGGTGGAGCGGGCCACTTCGCAGACCTTGGCGCCGGTGATCGGCGTGATGTTGTCGAAATACTGCCCTTTGACCGGAGGCACGAAGCCCCCGCCGATGAAGTTGTCGTAGCGCAGCTTGAACGGCGAGCTATAGCCGCTCGCGATCCGGACCATCTCGTTCATGGGTTTCCTCCGTGTCTCCCGGTCCTCCGCCGGGATGGGCGGAAACTACCGCTGGAACGGAGGGCGATCAGCCGGCACGCGGACGTCGGCGATCGGACCTGTCTCGGAATCGAGACAGGTCAGCTTTCGTTTTCGCCGATGCCGAGCCGGTTCATGCGCCGATAGAGCGTGGCGCGCCCGACGCCGAGGGCACGGGCCGCCTCCGAGACATTGCCGCCGCTGCGCGACAGCGCCCGCATCACCGCCGCCCGCTCGGCCCGCTCGAAGCCGGTCGGTCCGTCCTCGCGCCCGAACAGGTCCGAGGCGGGCACCCGGCGGATCGGGCCGCTGGTCCCCAGCCCGAAGGCCTTGCGCGCCCCCCGCGTCGCGCCGAGCACGATGTCGTCGCGGTCCACCGCCAGCAGCATCGCGGTCTCGCTGTCGTCGGCATCGGTGACGATGATGCGGGCCTGCGGGAAGGCGGCGCGGAAACTGTCGACCTCAATCTGGCGGGCGGTCTGGGCGACCATGGCGGCGATCAGCCGGTTGAAGGACTCGGTCTGGTCGGCCCGCGCCGAGGAGACGTCGAGCGCCCCGATCAGCTCCCCCTCGGGCCCGAAGATCGGCGTGTCCATGCAACTCATCGACGTGTTGCGGGCGCGGAAATGTTCGTCGCGGTGGATGATGACGCGGCGCTGTTCGGCGATGCAGGTGCCGATGCCGTTGGTGCCTTCAGAGGCTTCGGACCAGTCGAAGCCGGGCACCAGGCCCCAGGCCTCGAACACCTCGGCATCGCCGTCGGCGGCGCGCAGATCGAGCACCACCCCTTCGGCATCCGTCAGCAACACGCCGCATCCGGAGGCGCTGACGAGCTGGTAGAGCGCATCCAGCCGCGGCGCAGCGATCCTCAGGATCGCCTCGTAGCGGGCGCGGCGTTCGGCAAGCGCCTCGCCGCTGATGCGCCGCACCGCATCCCGTTCGCCCGGATCGAGGCCGTAATGGTCCAGCGACCGGCGCCAGGAAGCGGCCAGCCGTGAGCGGGCGGCGGAATTGGAGTCGGTCGCCGTCTTCACGACATGCGCGACATGCTGCGAGGGATCGGCCAAGTCGTTCTCCTCCTTGGGCGCAGCGTAGCATCCGACAACCCGTCCCGGAAACGAAAACCCCCGCGCCGGTGGCGCGGGGGCGAAAGGTCGATGGGGTGAGGATCGGATCCGGATCAGCCGCCGAAGCCGAAGCCGACGGGCATGTCGGTCAGGGTGATGCCGAAGGGCTCCAGACTCTTGACGATCCAGGTCTGGTTGTTGCCGATGCGGCGGTTGTACTCGGCCCAGGCCGAGACGAAGCTCTTGAACGTCTCGTCGGCGCTGTAGTTGAGGGCGATGACGGAGGGGGTCGACAGAACCGGCGTCGGCACCTTCACCGAGCCCATCGTCGGCGCCTTCTTGGAGATGACGAGGCCGTTCAGCATCGTGTTGACGAGGCCGTCCGCCTTGCCGGTGGTGACGGCGACGATGGCCTCGTCCCGGGTCTTGAAGCGCAGCACATTGGCCTTGGGCAGATACTGCTGGGTGATCAGGTCCTGCGCCGAGCCGAGATCGACGGCGAAGGTGTATTTCGGGTCGTTCAACTCGCCCCAGGTCTTGCCGGTCAGTTCGTCCTTGGCCGAGACGATGATGAAGCTGTTGTAATAGGTCGGGTCGGAGAACGACACCGACATGGCGCGCACCGGCGTCGCGGTCACCGCGAAGGCCATGTCGACCTTGCCGCTCTGCACGTCGAGAATGGCGTTGGACCAGCTCGACTCCACCACTTCCAGCTTCACGTCCAGCATCTTGGCGATGTCGCTCGCCATGTCGATGACGAAACCTTGCCATTCGCCGGTGCGCGGATCCTTGTTGAAATACGGCACCTCGTTGAGGATGCCGGGAATGCGTAGCACGCCGCGGGCGCGGATCTCCTCGATGGTGCCGGCGCTCGCGGTGCTGACGGCGGCGCTCGCGGCGCCGATGGCCAGCGTCATGGCGACGACACTGCACAGCTTCTTCAGGAATGTCATGGGTAAAGGACCTCCGTTGTTCCCCGACGTATCGTTGGCCGGTGCCCGTCTGGTGGCGCGGCCCGGCAGCACTGTTGGCCGGGGTCAAGCCTAGCGGGCGCGGGGGTGGGAACAATGCTAGAGACGCCGCCGCCCTTACGCAGTTTTTTATATGTTGGAAGGACCAATGGCGCTCACGGCGCCGGATAATCCGAGGGCGCCTACAGCGCCGGATGGGCGAGATCGCCGCCGCGCGGCGGCTCCAGCACCGGGCCGACCAGCTCGGCCTGGCAGTCGGCGAACAGCCGCTGCACGCTCGGGTGCTTCTGCAGGAAGCCGGCGCTGCCGAAATAGACCCGCACCTCGGGCAGGTTGGTCAGCCTGACGCTGGCGATCGCCGCTTCCTCGCCCTGCATGCACCAGGACGGGATGATGGAGAAGCCCAGCCCCTCCTCGACGCAGCGCTTCACCGAGGAACTGCCGGAGGTGGAGATCGCCGGCTGCACCTGCGCCCCGTCGCGGCCGAGGAAGTCGACGGCGAGGTTGCGCAGTGTCTGGCCGGGCTCGTAGGTGATGAAGGCGCGCCCGCGCGCCCAGGCCGGCACCTCGGCCGGGGCCGGCGCCGCGCCCCAGGCGCGCGGATAGACGAGACTCAGCCGGTAGCTGCCGAGCAGGCGCTGCGGCACCACCGGATCGCCGAAATAGCGCTCGGAGATGCACACGTCGAGACTGCCGTTCTTGACCAGTTCGGCCAGCACTGTGTCGCGCTCGTAGACGGCGAATTCCATCTCCGGGAATTCCTCGCGAAACCGCGTCAGCACCTTGGGGAACAGATAGAAGAAGATCGCCTGCGGCATGCCGACGCGCAGCGCCGAGCGCTGGTTCTCGATCAGCTTGGTCAGCCGTTCCAGCATGATGTCGAGTTCGGGATGCAGCAGGTTGTAGAGCGCCCGGCCGCGCGGCGTCAGCGCGATCCGCTTGGCGCCCTGCTCGGTCTCGATCAGCCGGCCGTTGAGGATCTGCTCCAGCCGGCGCACATGGTTGGCCGCCGACTGGTAGCTGAGATTCAGTTCCCGCGCCGCGCCGGAAAACGATCCGTGCCGGGCGACCTGGTAGAAGGTCTGGATGAGCGTCAGGCTGATCTTGGCCATGCGTGTCTCCCTGCCGCACCGCCATAGGGGCTGCCTCCCCCTTAGCCGATACAAAATTCCGCAGCAAGCTCGCCCGTCATCTTGTATCGACGCTTCCCCGCCGGCCCCGCCACACTTGCCCCCATGTTCAACCCCTGGGGTCAGCCCGTGGCAACTGCGCATCCGCAACCCGCTTCCGTTGTCGTCGCCGGTGCCGGCATCATTGGCAGCGCCGCCGCCTATTTCCTGGCGCGGCGCGGGCTCAATGTCACGGTGCTCGACGCGCTCGCCCCGGCCGCCGAGGCCTCCGGCGCCGCCGACGGCGCCGTCTCCGTCGCCAGCAAGCGTCCGGGCCCCTTGATGCAGGCCGCGCTCCAGGGCATCGCCCTCTATCGCCGGCTGGCGGGGCTCGACCCGGACCCCGGAACCGGCCTTCAGGGCGACGACGCACCGCTTGCCGGCCTGTTCCATCCCCGCTCCACCTTCATCGTCGCCGCGAGCCCGACCGAACGCGCGGTGCTGGAAGCCCATGCCGCCGCCCTCGCCCAGGCCGGCGTCGCGGTCGCGGCCATCGAGCCGCCGGCGATCCAGGCGCGCTTTCCCGCCCTGTCGGCGGCCGCCTGCCTCGTCATCGAGGTGCGCGGCGACGGCCATGCCATCGGCTATCAGGTGGTGCGGCAACTGCTTGCCGCCGCCCGCGTGCCGGTGCTGCGCGGCTGCCCGGTGACCCGGCTCGACATCGACGCGGCCGGCGGGCGCATTCGCGCCGTCGAGACGCCGCGCGGCCGGATCGCCGCCGATGCCTTCGTCTTCGCCACCGGCAACGGCACCGCGCCCCTGTTCGGCCTGCAAGCCGTGCTCACCCCGCGCAAGGGCCAGTTGCTGATCACCGAGCGCGACCTGGCGCTGAGCCGCGCCATGCCCGGCTCGATCATGTCCGGGCGCTATCTCCTGTCCAAGGGCAGCCAGACCCGCGCGCTGGACGCCGGCGGCGAGCAGGCCTCCGCCTCCGCCGCGCGCGGCTTCGGCCTCGTCGTCGACCCGCTGCGCACCGGCCAGTTCCTCATCGGCGGCACCCGCGAGGACCATGGCGACAAGCGCGAGACCGATCTTGCCGCCGTCTCCCGCATCCTCTCCGACGCGGTCGCGCTGGTGCCCGGCCTTGCCGGCGTGCGCCTGCTGCGCGGCTTTGCCGGCGCCCGCACCGCCGTGCGCGACGGGCTGCCGCTGGTCGGCCCCCTGCCCGGCCTTGCCAACGGGTTTCTCGCCACCGGTTTCGAGGGTGACGGCATCTGCCTCGGTCCGGTCACCGGCGCCGCCCTTGCCGATCTCGTCTGCGGCACGGCGCCGGCGCTGGACCTTGCCCCCTTCGCGCCCTCCCGCTTCGCCGAATTGCAGGCCGCCGCATGACCCGTCCCACCTTCTTCTGGATGTCGCGGCCGATCCCGTTTTCGGACGGCGAGAGCATCGCCGCCGCCCTCACCGCCGCCGGCATCGTCTCGCTGGGGCGCGATCCCGTCGGCCAGTCGGCCCGCTACTTCTGCGGCATCGGCGCCTGCCAGGCCTGCACCGTGCGGGTCGCCGGCGTGCCGCGCGAGGCCTGCCTGACCAGGGCCGAGGCGGGCGCCCGCGTCGAGCCCCTCCACCCCGCACCCCTCCACCTCGTACAGGGAGAGCCCGGCGATGCGGCCTGACGCCCCCCGCAAGATCGAACGGGCGATGGATGTGCTGGTCGTCGGCGGCGGCCCGGCCGGCATGGCCTGCGCCAGCGCCTGCGCCCGTCAGGGCCTGTCCGTCACGCTGGTCGACCAGCGCGCCAGCCTCGGCGGCGCCATCTTCCGCCAGCCGGTCGGCGGCGCCGCGCCGGTGCCGCAACCGGCCTCCTCCCGGCAGCGCTGGCGCCGGCTCCTCGCCGATCTCACCTCCGCACCCGGCCTCGACCTGCGCCTTGAAACCCTGTTTCTCGGGCTCGAGGCCGACGGCCTGGCGCTGATCGAGGATCGCAATGCCGGCCGCGTCCTGTCGCTGCGCCCGCGCGCGCTCGTGCTTGCCACCGGCGCCGTCGAGCGCATCCTGCCGCGTCCCGGCTGGACCCTGCCGGGCGTCGTCACCGCCGGCGGGCTGCAGGTGTTGATGAAGGAGACCGGCCGCCCTCCCGCCGGCCGGGTGGTGCTGGCCGGCTCCGGCCCGCTGCTGCTCGCCGTCGCCGCCCAGATGACCGGCCTCGGCCATCCGCCGCTCGCCATTCTCGAGGCGGGCGACCCGCTGCGGCGCTGGTCGGCAGGTCTTGCCCTCATCGCCCATCCGGCCCTGCTGCGCGAGGCGGCGGGCTATCTCGCGACCCTTGCCCGCGCCCGCGTGCCCTGGCATCGCGGCGCCGTGCTGCGGCGGATCGCAGCCGAGAGCGAGGGCGAGGGCGAGACCCTTGTCGCCACCTGGACCGACCGGCGCGGCGCCAGCCACAGCCTTGCCGCCGATCGCATCGCCCTGCATGACGGGCTTGCCGAAAACGCCTTCGGCCTGCCCGAGGATGCGGCGGCGTCGCCGCGCCGCCCGCTGGTCCTGCGCATCGGCGACTGCCGCGCCGCGCTCGGCGCCCCGGCCGCCATCGCCGACGGCACTGCCGCCGGAGAGCGGATCGCGGCCCGCCTCGCCTCCCCGACCGGGCGGCAGGCCACCGATGCCGAAACCGAGCCCGCCGCCCTTGCCCGCCACCGCGCCGCCCAGGGCCATATCGCCCGCGCCTTCGCGCCGCTGGCGCCGGTGTCCCCCGCCGACCTTGCCGACGACACGGTGCTGTGCCGCTGCGAGGGCCGCACCGTCGGCGACCTCAAGCGCCTGCTTGCCGAGGATGAAGGTCTGTCCCCGCGCGAGCTGAAGCTGAGCGGCCGCTTCGCCATGGGCGCCTGCCAGGGCCGGTTCTGCGCCGCCAACACCGCCGCCCTGACCAGCAGCCTGACCGGTGCGACCACTCCCTTCGCCCCCGGCGCGTTCACCGGCCAGCGCTGGCCGATCCGCCCCGTTCCCATCGCCGCGCTCGCCGCCCCGGCGCCCGCCCCCTCCCTGCCTGACGAGAGCCAGACATGACCAAGCTGTCCACCGCCGCCCTGCACACCGAGCCCGACTTCGCCGTCCGTAACCCGTTCGACGGGACCGAGGTCGCCCGCCTGCCGGCGAGTTCCCCGGCCGATATCCTCGCCGCGCTCACCCGCGCCCGCCGCGCCCAGGCTCAGTTCCGCCATTCGACCCCGGCGGAGCGCCGTGCCCTGCTGAACGCGCTCGCCGCCGAGATCGCCGCCGATGCGGAACCCCTTGCCGCCACCATCTGCGCGGAAATGGGCAAGACCATCCGCGAGGCGCGCAACGAGGTCCGCCGCGCCCAGAACACGCTGAAACTGTCCGGCGATGCCGCCACCTTCCTCGACGGCGAGGCGCTGCACTGCGCCATTGTCGAGGGCGGCGCCGACCGGCTCGCCACCATCACCTATCAGCCGGTCGGCGTCGTCGGCGCGATCACCCCGTTCAACTATCCGGTCAATCTCCTGTGCCACAAGCTCGGGCCCGCCATCGCCGCCGGCAATGCGGTGGTCGCCAAGCCCTCGCCCAAGGCGCCGCTCGCCGCCGCCCGCCTTGCCGAGCTCGCCGTGCGCGCCGGCTGGCCGCGCGATCTGTTCCAGGTGGTGCATGGCGGTGCCGAGGCGGCGCTGGCGCTGGCCCGCGCGCCCATCGACCTGCTCTCCTTCACCGGCGGTCCCGCAGCCGGCCTTGCCCTGAAGACCGCCAGCGGCCTCGTCCGCTGCCTGATGGAACTCGGCGGCAACGATCCGCTCTTCGTCCTGCCGGATGCCGATCTCGACCGCGCCGTCGCCACCGCCATCGGCCATCGTTTCGAGATCGCCGGCCAGAGCTGCGCGGCGGTGAAGAAGCTCTATCTCCACTCCGCCATCGCCGAGACCTTCATCGATCGGCTGGTCGCCGCCGTCGCCGGGGTCCGTGCCGGCGATCCGGCGGACGAGGCCACCGACATGGGGCCGGTGATCGACGAGGCCGCCGCGCGGCTGGTCGAGGAGCGCGTCGGCGCCACCCTCGCCTCGGGCGCGCGTCTCCTCGCCGGGGGCGGCCGCAAGGGCACGCTGGTCGCCCCGACGGTGCTGCGCGACGTCGCCGCCGACGCGCCGATCATCGCCGAGGAAACCTTCGGCCCGGTCATCGCCATCCGCACCTTCTCGGACGCCCGCACCGCCATCGCCGAGGTCAATGCCGGCGCCTACGGCCTGCAGGCCGGCGTCTTCACCAACGACCATGCCATGGTCAAGCTGTTCTCGCGCGAGCTGATCGTCGGCGGCGTGATGATCAACGAGGGCCCGGATTTCCGCGCCGAACACGTCCCCTTCGGTGGCGTCAAGCGCAGCGGCCTCGGCCGCGAGGGCGTGCGCATCGCCCTGCGCGAGATGAGCGAGCCGAAGGTGGTGATCGACTGAGGGAACCCGCCATGCGCATCGCCGTCATGGGCGCGTCGGGCCGCGTCGGGACCCGCCTCGTCGAACTCGTCCTCGCCAGTCCCGGGCTGGAGCTGGCCGCCGCGCTGGTCTCGCCCCGCTCGGCCCTGGTCGGCACGCCGGTCGCCGGCGGCAGCATCGAGTACCGCCCCTCGGACGCGGCCATGAACAGCCATTGCGACGTGATCGTCGACTTCTCCTCGCCCGCCGCCTCGCTCGCCCTGCAGGGCGAGGTCGGCGAGAAGCCGATCCCGATGGTCATCGGCACCACCGGCTTTTCCGCCGAAGAAGACGCCGCGCTCACCGCCTTCGCCGCCCATCGGCCGATGGTGGTCAGCGCCAATTTCGCCCTCGGCTTCGAGGCCTTCCGCCAGATCGCCGGCCGCTTCGCCCGGTTGATGCCCGGCGGTGAGGCCGGCGTCGGCGAGGTCTATCACGCCCGCAAGAAGGCCGAGCCCTCCGGCACCTCGCGCTGGCTCGCCGCCACGGTGCGCGAGGCCCGCTCCGCCGCCATGGGCTTCGACGCGCCGGAGCCGGACATCCGCGTCACCCGCGAGGGCGACACGGTCGGCGTCAACGAGCTCCGGTTCGACCTTGGCTCCGCCGAACTGCTGCTCAGCTACCGCGTCCACACCCTCGCCGCCTATGCCGAAGGGGCGCTCGCCGCCGCCCAGTGGCTCGCCGCCCGCCGTCCCGCCAACGGGCGCTATGCGCTCGCCGACACCAATTCAAACTGACTTCTGCAAGGAGGATCTTCCATGACCGACATGGCCAGCCGTTTCCGCGGCGTCTTCACCGCCCTCGTCACCCCGTTCCGCGACGGCGAGGTCGACCATGCCGCCTTCGCCGCGCTGGTGGAGCGCCAGCTCGCGGCGGGCGTCGCCGGCCTCGTGCCGGTCGGCACCACCGGCGAGGCGGCGACCCTGTCCGAGGCGGAGGCCGAGGACCTGATCGCCCGCACCGTCGCGCTGACCGCCGGCCGCGCCATGGTGCTGGCCGGCGCCGGAGCCAACGACACCCGCAAGACCGTGGAGAAGGTGACGCGCGCCGAGGCCGCCGGGGCGGACGCGGTGCTCGTCGTCACGCCCTATTACAACAAGCCGACCCAGGCCGGCCTGCTCGCCCATTACGGCGCCGTCGCCGAGGCGACCAGCCTGCCGATCGTGCTCTATTCGGTGCCCGGCCGCTGCGGCGTCGAGATCGCGCCGGAAACCTGCGCCCGGCTGGTCGAGCGCCACGCCAACATCGTCGCCATCAAGGAGGCCGGCGGCTCCTCCGCCCGCGTCACCCGGCTGCGCCAGGCCTGCGGCGACCGGCTGATCATCCATTCCGGCGACGATGCCCTGACCCTGCCGTTCCTGTCGCTCGGCGCCGTCGGCGTCACGTCCGTCGTTTCCAATGTCGCCCCGCGCGAGATGGTGGAGATGGTCAAGGCCTGGGAGGCGGGAGACACCGCCCGCGCGCTCGCCCTGCACGAGCTGGTCGCCGAGCTCGCCGACGGCCTCTTCATCGAGTCCAACCCCGGCCCGGTCAAGGCGGCGCTCGCCCTTGCCAATCTCGCCGGTCCGGAGCTGCGCCTGCCGATGGTGCCGGTGACGGATGCCAGCCGCGAGACCATCGCGGCGATCCTCGGCCGCTTCGCCGATGCCGCCGCCAGCTTCCAAGAAATGCGCTAAGCCGGCGCCCTTGCTTTGCATTGCGGCGCCCGCGCGCCGCATAGGACACTGCCTCAAGCCATGGACAGGAGCGGCCGCGATGCGGCGTGATCGTCCACACGAACAAGAAACCAGAGGACCCGAGACAATGACAGCGACGCGACAGGCCCCGCGCCGTCCCGGCAGGGAGGCGCAGCCGTGACCTATACCTGGGATTTCCACTCGGTCTGGCAGTACCGCGACCTCTTCATGTGGGGCCTGTGGATCAGTGTGGTCTACACGGTCGGCTCGATTGTCTTCGGCGTGCTGATCGGCTTCCTCACCTGCTCGATGCGCCTGTCGGGCTGGCGCATGCTCAGCTTCATCGCCCGCGTCTATCAGGAGATCTTCCGCACCACGCCGCTGCTGGTGCAGCTCCTGTGGTTCTACTACGCCTTCCCGCTGCTGGTCGGTGGCAACATCGACAACCGCGTCGCGGCGATGCTGACCCTGTCGCTCTATGTCGGCGCCTTCTACGCCGAGATCTTCCGGGGCGGCATCGTCTCCATCGACAAGGGCCAGCGCGAGGCGGCCGCCGCCATCGGCATGAGCCCCTGGCAGGCGATGCATCGCATCATCCTGCCGCAGGCGTTCAAGCGCATGCTGCCGTCCTTCATCAACCAGTCGGTGATCCAGTTCAAGAACACCTCGCTGGTCTCGGTCATCTCCGTCGCCGACCTCGCCTATATGGCGGCCGTCGTCAACGGCCAGACCTACCGCCCGCTGGAATCCTACACCGTCATGGCCGTGCTCTACATCGCCATGCTCCTGCCCATGACGCAGATCGCCGACTGGGTGGAAAAGCGCCTGCGCGTCAGCGACTGAGGAGATCCAGATGACCGCCACATCCCTGTCCGCCGCGCCCGCCCCCGTCATCGAGGCCATCGGCCTGCGCAAGACCTTCGGCCATCACGAGGTGCTGAAAGGTCTCGACCTCGGCCTTGCGCGCGGCGAGGTCGTCGCCCTGATCGGCCCGTCGGGCTCGGGCAAGTCCACCTTCATCCGCTGCCTCAACCGGATGGAGGCCCCGACCGGCGGCGAGATCCGCTTCCGCCAGAAGCGGGTGCGCGACGGCTTCCGCGATCGCGGCGAGGACCTCGGCATCGGCACGCTGCGCCGCCATGTCGGCATGGTGTTCCAGCACTTCAACCTCTTTCCGCACAAGACCGTGCTGCAGAACGTCACCGAGGGTCCGGTGATCGTCTGCAAGCGGCCGCGCCGCGAGGCGGAAGAGGAGGCGATGGCGCTGCTCGAACAGGTCGGGCTCGCCGAGAAGCACTCGGCCTATCCCAATCACCTGTCCGGCGGCCAGAAGCAGCGCGTCGCCATCGCCCGCGCCCTCGCCATGCGCCCGGAAGTCCTGCTGCTCGACGAGGTGACCAGCGCCCTCGACCCGGAACTGGTCGGCGAGGTGCTCGCCGTCATCCGCGCCCTTGCCGAGGCCGGCATGACCATGGCCATCGTCACCCACGAGATGGCCTTCGCCGCCGAGGTGGCAAGCCGCGTCCTGTTCCTCGATCAGGGCGTCATCGCCGCCGAGGGCAGCCCGGCCGAGGTCATCCTCGAACCGACGAACCCGCGCCTGCAGGCCTTCGTCGCCAGGTTCAAGGGCTAGCAAATGTCGCAGGTCAAGCTCACCCTGTTCGGCGCCGGCCATGTCGGCACGGCGCTTGCCACCGTCCTTGCCGGCCATGGCCGCTTCGCCGTGCAGGTGGTCGACGGGTCCGACGACGCGCTCGACCGGCTGCAGGGCCTCGGCCTGCCGCTGACCCTGCGCCATCTCGCCCCCGGCGAGGAGGCGCACCGCCTGATCGAGGGGCAGGACATCGTCGTCGCGGCGGTGCCGGACCAGGCCGTCGCCCGCGTCGCCGAGGCGGCCCTGCTGGTGAAGGCGCATTATCTCGACTTCATCCCGACGCCCCGGGCCGCGCGCCACAGCCTCGACGCCCTTGCCGGCCACCGCGCGGTGCTTACCGGCTGCGGCGTGTCGCCGGGGCTGATCGGCGTGCTCGCCTGCGGCCTGCTCAAGGACTTCGCGCCGGTCTCCGATCTCGTCATCCGGGTCGGTGCCATCCCGCGCCATCCCACCAACCGGCTCGGCTACGGCCAGATCTGGAATGTCGACGGGTTGATCGAGGAATACACCCGCCCGAGCGCCGCCATCCGCGACGGCGCCGCGGTCGAACTGACGCCGCTGGAGGAGTATGAGCGCCTCACCTTCGACGGCATCGGCTACGAGGCGTTCGTCACCGCCGGCGGGCTTGCCGATCTCGACGCGCTCGCCGGCTTCACCCCGCGCAACGTCACGGTGAAGACCCTGCGCTATCCGGGCCATCTCGATTACATGCGCTTCCTGCTTGACGATCTCGGCCTGCGCCATCGCCGCGACCTGCTGCGCACGCTGCTGTCCAACGGCCTGCCGCTGATCGAGGACGACGTGCTGCATGTGGTCCTCACCGCGCGCGGCCAGCGTGGCCGCCAGCAGGCAGAGCGCACGCTGCGCTACCGCTTCGCGCCCAATGCCGCCTACGGGCCGTTCAACGCGCTGACCTCGGTCGCCACCGGCTATGCCGCCAGCCTGCTGACGCTGCTCGCCGACGGCGCCCTGCCGGACCGTGGCCGGATCGCGCCGCACCATCTCGATGCCGCCCGCCTGCTCGACAGCCCCTTCATCGCGCCGCTGCGGCGGGATTAGGGACGGGCCTCTCTGGTCGCTGCCGCTGTGCCGTCCCGCCGTGCGAGCCACGGCTGGGCGAACAGCCACAGGCCCGTCAGCATCAGGGGGATCAGCGGCACCAGCGCCAGCACCCCCACCCAGACGGAGGCCGTGCCGGCAAGGTTCGTGGCGATATTGGCGAGGACCGCCAGGGTAAAGGCGAGCGACAGCCAGCGGTGGGTCTGTCGGATCCATCCGTTTCGGGTCATGACAAGTTCCAGGTTTGGGGGGACGGTGTGGTTCAGGTCGCGGTGGAGCCGGTCACTCCATGCGCGCCAGCACCTCTTCCAGCGCATCGAGGAAATGCGGCCAGCCGGCCTTGGCGCCGCCATAGTAGCGCGGCTGGTCGCGGCGGAAGCCGGTCTGCTCCATCCGCAGCCGCGTTCCCCCGCGCGTCGGGGTCAGCGTCCAGGTGACGATGCTCTTGAGATCATGGTCGCCCCAGCTATAGGCGAGCAGGAGCGGCGGCTCGATGTCCAGCACCTCGCAATCGACCGAGCCCCAGTCGGCGCGAAAGCCGAAGCGATGGCCGATGGCCGGGCGGAAGTCGCCCTTCATCAGCCACTCCTCGATCAGATGCGGCTCGGTCAAGGCCCGCCAGATCCGCTCCGGCGGGTGGGCGATATCGCGTTCGACGACGACCGACAGCGTGTCTTCATGGGTATCCGTCACTGATCCATCCTTCCAAGCAGGTCTTCAAGGGCGTCGAAGCGGGCTTCCCAGAAGCCGGTCATCCGCCGCGTCCAGTCGGCCAGCGGAGCGAGGGCCGAGACATCGGCGCTGTAGTGGGTCTGCCGCCCCGCCTGCCGGTCGCGCACCAGCCCGGCCTGTTTCAGCACCGCAAGATGCTTGGAAACCGCCGGCTGCGACACGCCGGCCTGCGCCGTCAGCGCGCCGACGCTCTGCTCGCCGTCGCGGCACAGCCGTTCGAAGATCGCCCGCCGCGTCGGATCGGCGAGCGAGCGAAAGAGGGCGTCTTGGCCAATGTCTTGGCCAGTGTCTGGGCCAATGTCTGGGCCAGTGACTTGTGCAGTGTCTTCGGCGTGCGGCATGAAACCCATAACTCCATGGCTATGGGTTTATCTCATAACCGAATGGTTATTGATCCGTCAAGGCCGCTCCGACCGGACCGCGTGGACGCGCGCCCCGCGCGGCGACAGGCGATAGCCGACCGCCAGGCTCTCGGTCAGCCCGAGCTCCTTGAGCCGGCGCACGCGGGTCTTGAAGGCGAGCTTGTCCAGGCCCATCGCGGCGGCAAGTTCCGCCGCCGGGCGCTCCGGGTTGCGGGCGATCAGATCCAGGATCCGCCCGGTCCAGGGTCCCTCGCGTGCCCGCCCGTCCATGGCATCGAGCCGCCCGGCGATCTCCGCCAGCGCCTGCGGGTCGAGGCCGGCCTCTTCGCGCAGCCCGGCGCGCGGGTCCTCGCCGCCCCAGGACACCTCGATCCGCTCCAGCGTCCCCGGCCTGCCGCCATCCAGCCAGTCGCGCAGCGCCGCCGCATCCGGGAAGCCGGCCGCGCGGGCGTCGTCGTCGGTCACAGCACCCGCCTCGACCGGCGAGATGTCGCCGATGGCAAGGACGCCGATCGCTGTGCGCAGGGTTCCGCCGGGCTTGACCGTGCGGCGCCTCCAGCGGCGGAACTGCAGGCTGATCCGCCCTGCCCTGATCCCCTCCAGCACCTCGCCTCTCAGCAGCATTGCGCGCCTCCCTCCCGTGTCGTGCCCGCCTGCTCCATTGTCATGCCGCCCGCCCGGCCGCCGCCCCCGTCGTCCCCCGTCCCTGTCAGTGCTCGCCGTCGCCGTTGCGGCGGAACACCAGCCGCAACTGCTTCTCGATCTCGATCAGCGCGAAGAACGCCACGCCCACCATCACGATCAGCACGCCGTCGAAGAACGGCACCGCCGCCGTGCCGAACACGATCTGCAGCGTCGGCACATAGGTGATGGCGAACTGCGCCAGCGTCACGATGATGACGCAGGCCCAGACGATCGGCGTGCCCTGCACCGCCTTCCAGGTCAGCGAGGTGCCGTAGATGTTGCGGATGAAGAACAGGTGGAAGATCTCCAGCACCACCAGCGTGTTGACCGCCATGGTGCGGGCGACATCCTGCGAGTATCCCCGGTCGATGGCGTAGAAATAGATGCCGAAGACCCCGGCCAGGATCAGCGCCGACACCATGACGATGTGCCAGAGCAGCGCCCCGCCCAGGATCGGCTGGCGGCGCGGGCGCGGTTCGCGGCGCATCGTGCCGTCCTCCGTCGGCTCGAAGGCCAGCGAGATGCCCAGCGTCACGGCGGTGATCAGGTTGACCCACAGGATCTGCACGGCGGTGATCGGCAGCGCCATGCCGAGCAGCAGCGCCAGGGCGACGGTCATCGATTCGCCGCCGCTGGTCGGCAGGGTCCAGCTCAGCACCTTCTTGATGTTGTCGTAGACGGTGCGGCCCTCGCGCACGGCGGCGGCGATCGAGGCGAAATTGTCGTCGGCGAGCACCAGGTCGGCCGCCTCCTTCGCCGCCTCGCTGCCCTTGCGGCCCATGGCGATGCCGGCATCCGCGCGCTTCAAGGCCGGCGCGTCGTTGACGCCGTCGCCGGTCATCGCGACGGTCAGGCCATGCGCCTGCAGCGCCGTCACCAGCCGCAGCTTGTGCTCCGGACTGGTGCGGGCGAAGATGTCGGTCTCCACCACCTGCGCCGAAAGCTCCGCATCGTCCATGGCGTCGAGATCGTTGCCGGTCAGCACCTTGTCGGGGTTCTTCAGGCCGATCTGCCGGCCGATGGCCGCCGCCGTGCCGGCATGGTCGCCGGTGATCATCTTCACCCGGATGCCGGCGCCGTGGCATTCGGCCACGGCGACCACCGCCTCGGGGCGCGGCGGGTCGATCAGCCCGACAAGGCCGAGGATGATGAGGCGGCCGGCCAGGTCCTCCTTGCGCAGCACGGCCGGATCGCCGGAGGGCTGCCAGGCGTCGTCGACGGTGGCAAGCGCCAGCACCCGCTGGCCGCGGCCGGCGATCGCGTCCATCTCGCGGGTCCAGAAGTCCTTGTCGAGCGGCTCGATCCCCCCTTCCGGGGTGCGCTGGCCGGCGCACATCGCCAGCACCTGCTCCGGCGCGCCCTTGACGTGAAGGTCCGTGTGGCCGTCCGGGCTGCGATGGCGCACCGCCATGTAGCGATGGGCGGCGTCGAAGGGGATCTCCGACAGCCGCGCATGATCGCCATAGGGCTCGTGGCCGTCGCCGGAGATCTTGGCGGCGAGCGCCTTCAGCGCCCCTTCCATCGGATCGCCCTCGGTGCGCCAGCCCTCCTCGTGCGGATGCAGCGCCGCGTCGTTGCACAGGGCGGCCGCCCGCGCGATTTCCGCGAGCACACCATGCTCGCCGGCCGTGACGTCCCGGTCGTCGAGCCGGATCGTCCCCTCCGGCGAGTAGCCTTCGCCGGTGACGGCGAACAGGTGGCGCGAGGTGGCGACGGTCGCCGCCAGCATCTCGTTGCGGGTCAGCGTGCCGGTCTTGTCGGAGCAGATCACCGAGACCGAGCCCAGCGTCTCGATCGCCGGCAGCCGGCGGACGATGGCGTTGCGCCTCGCCATCGCCTGCACGCCGACGGCGAGCGTGATCGTCAGGACGGCCGGCAGGCCTTCCGGAATGGCCGCGACGGCGAGGCCCACCACGGCCATGAACAGCTCGTCGAACGGCATGTGGATGACATAATAGCCCCAGGCGAGCACCAGGCCGGCGACCAGCAGGATCAGCAGGGTCAGCCAGCGGGCGAAGCCGTCGAGCTGGTGGACCAGCGGCGTCGTCAGGGTCTCGACCGACGACAGCAACCCGCTGATGCGGCCGATCTGGGTGGCCGGGCCGGTGGCGACGGCAACACCGCGGCCAGTGCCGGCGGTGACCAGCGTGCCGCTATAGGCCATGCCGTGCCGGTCGCCGAGCGGCGCGTCGGCGGCCGTGGCCTGCGTCTCCTTTTCGGACGGGACGGATTCGCCGGTCAGCAGCGCCTCGTCGATCCGCAGGCCCGCCGCCTCCAGCAGGCGCATGTCGGCCGGCACCCGCTCGCCGGGCTCCAGCAGCACGATGTCGCCGGGCACGATCTGGCTCGCCATGATCCCCTGCCGCCGGCCGTCGCGCACAACCGAACTGTGCGGCGCCAGCATGTCGCGGATCGCGTCCATCGCCTGCTCGGCCCGCCCCTCCTGGATGAAGCCGATGATTGCGTTGACGATGACCACCGCCAGGATGACGCCGGTATCGATGTAATGCTCCATCAGCGCGGTGATCGCGGCGGCGGCGATCAGCACATAGATCAGCAGGTTGTGGAACTGGCTGAGGAAGCGCACCAGCGGCCCGCGGCGCGGCGCTGCCGGCAGCCGGTTTTCCCCGTATCTGGCGAGCCGCTCGGCGACCTCGCTCGCCGACAGGCCGGCCGGCGTGGTGTCGAGGGCGGCAAGGACGGTGCCGGCATCGCGGGCATGGGCCTCGGCGATGTCTTGGTCGCGATCACTGCTCATGGGCGTTGGTCCGTGGTCTCTGGAGGGGGCGGAGGCCCGGGAAAGGTCCGGCCGAATTTGGGTCAGAGCGCCGGCAAGGCCTAGTCCGGAAAACACCTAGAGCCCTTTCGGCCAATTCGGAGCCATTCTGACGGAGCGATTTTGTGACAAGGTCAAGCAAAGGCATGCAGGCCGTATCTGGATACGGACAAGGGGCTTTGCGCTGGAATTGGCGCAAAATCGCCCGTCCCGCAGGGCTTCCGATTGGCGGGCACCCGACGCCGAACCGATCTTGCCCGATGCGAAGGCATCGCGCGGCGACCGTTTCGACGCCGGATCGCCGCTCCAATCGAGAAGCAGAATTGACTTCGAATTGGCCGAAAGGGCTCTAGGAGCAGGTCCGCGCGCGTGCGGGGATTCCGGGATGCCACTTGCCGAAAATCGCGCGCTACAGGCTGGAGCGGACCACCTCGCCGCCCTTCATGATCAGCCGCAGCGACGTGTCCGGCGTTCCCAGGAACGAGAGATCCGTCTCGGGTTCGCCGTCGACCACCAGCAGGTCTGCGAGCGCCCCCGGCGCCACGACCCCGACCGGCGCGCGGTAGGGGTTGCGGTCGCCCGACATGGCAAGCAGCTCGCCGGCACGCCCCGTTGCTGCGCGCAGGGCCTCCAGCGGGCTCATGAAGCGGGCGAGCTTGGCCAGTTGGCGACCTTGTGACGCGGACCGGCCGGGGTTCAACAGGATGTCTGTCCCGAAGGCCGAGCGCACGCCGAGACGCCTCGCCGTCTCATAGGCGCGGATCGTTCCTTCCGAGACCCGTTGCTGATCGGCGCGCTGCTTCGGATCGGGATGGACATTGGCATCCTCGTCGGAAAGGAAGGGCTGCAACGACCACCAGATGCCGTTGTCGGCCATCATCGCGACGGTCTCCTCGTCGGCGAGCTGGCCGTGCTCGATGCAGCGCACGCCGGCGCGGATGGCGCGCTGGATGCCCTTCGGCGTGTAGACGTGGACGCAGACATAGGTGCCCCAGTCGGAGGCGGCATCGACGCCGGCGCGCAGCTCCGCCTCGGTGAACTGGGTGCTGTCGAGCGGATCGTAGGCGGACGACACACCGCCGCCGGCCATCATCTTGATCTGGCTGGCCCCGCGCATCAGTTGCTCGCGAACCCGGCGCAGCACCTCGTCGGCGCCGTCGGCGATCGCGGTGACGCCGACCCGGTCGGGATAGCTCAGCGGATCGCGGTCGGCCCTCGGCAGGTCGTTGAGCATGCGAAAGTCGCCATGTCCCGAGGTCTGCGAGACCAGCGCGCCGGAGGGAAAGATCCGCGGCCCGGCGACGACGCCCTCGTCGATCGCCCGCTTCAGCGCGAAGGCGGGGCCGCCGACGTCGCGCACGGTGGTGAAGCCGCGCAACAGCGTGGCACCGGCCTCGCGCGCGGCCAGAAGATGCACATAGGCGATGTCGCCGGTGAGCGCCGTGACCTGCGAAACGCTGGCCAGCGTCGAGTGCCAGTGGCAGTCGATCAGCCCCGGCATGGCGACACGGCCGCCGCAATCGAGCCGGATTGCCTCGGCCGGTCCCTGCCCCTTTGGCGGCAAGGCGGAGACGTGGCCGTCCTCGATCAGGATGTCGACATCCTCGCGGATCGACAGTTCCTGCCCGTCGAAAAGCCGCAGATTGGTGAGGAGCAGCGGCCGGCCCGGATCGCCCGTCTGGGCGTGCGAGGAAGCAAGACCGAAACCGGCGAACATGCCCATGACCGCGGCGGCGCCGCCGATCATCTCCCGGCGCGACAGTTCGACCTCCATGCGGCGATAGGCGGC
Source organism: Stappia sp. TSB10P1A (assembly GCF_900185725.1). Classification (GTDB taxonomy): domain Bacteria; phylum Pseudomonadota; class Alphaproteobacteria; order Rhizobiales; family Stappiaceae; genus Stappia. The sequence goes on from NZ_FYAU01000030.1 coordinate 36,407, forward strand.
AAGCGTTTCCGGCGCCCCGCAGCGGCAGGCCATCGGAACCCGATCCTGATAGGGGGTCCCAGTGAAACAACAGGCGCACAGAAGCATCACACACCTCGCTGAACATGCCGAAACGCATGTCATTCTGGGTCGTGTTCGACAGGGCTGTCAAACCACAGGAAAGACTATCGTCAGTTTCGACAATTTACGTTCGGATATGACGAAATATTCAAGATGCCCCCGCCTCGTGATACCGGCATGACAACTGGATGAAGGGGCAGGAGAACGGCTATTCTCCAAGTCTTTCGGCCGCCTGAAACTGGCACTCTCCCGGGCGAAACGGCAACAGAAGTCGCCAAATTGCCGCTTGGGCGATTGACGCGTCGATCTGCGGGGCAGTAGCTTTCGTGTCGCCTTCGCAGCCCGCCCGCGCTGCGGGCTTGATCGCGCATTGCAAGGTGCGGGCTTGATCGCGCGTTGCAAGGAGGAGCGGCCCCATGGTTGACCGATCAGAGGGCTCTACGCCCATAGTCAGCCGGCGAATCGCCCGCGGGGCATGGTTCCTTGCCGTCCTTCTGCCGGCGCTGCTCGTAGCGGCCCAGTTGCTGGCGCGCCCTGCCCATGCCGAGGACGGCTGGCGTTTCCAGGTCACGCCCTATGCCTGGGCGCCCTCCTTGTCGGGCACCGTCAAGCCGCGCCCGTTCCTGCCGACCGCCTCCTTCGACCGTCCGTTCAGCGACATTCTCGAAAATCTCGACGGCGCCTTCTTCGTCAGCGGTACGGCCCGCTACGACCGCTTCGTGATCTTCGGCGATTTCACCTGGTCGGCCGTGACCGAGCAGGACCGCATCGCCCTGCCCTTCGCCCCCTTCGGCTTCGATGTGCACGGCCAGGTGCGGCAACTCTCTGCGACGCTCGCCGGCGGCTATTCCGTGGTCGCCCGGCCCGAGTTCACGCTCGACCTCTTGGCCGGCGCCCGCCTGTGGCATATCGACGCCAGCGTCAATATCCGCGGCACCGGCCTTGCCGCCAGCAAGAGCGATACCTGGCTCGATCCGGTGCTGGCGGCGCGGGCGCGGTGGCAGTTCGCGCCGGACTGGTCGGTGATTGCCTATACGGATGTCGGTGGCTTTGGCGCCGGCTCGAACCTGACCTGGCAGGCCGTCGGGACGCTGAACTACCGGGTGAACGACCGCGTCTTTCTGTCCGCCGGCTATCGCCACATGGCTCTCGACTATGACCGAGGCGGCATGAAGCTCGACATCGACATGACTGGACCGCTGATCGGCGCGACTTTCCGGTTCTGACACTTTCCGGTTCTGACACTTTCCGGTTCTGACGATGTGCGCCCGTCCCGCGCCGTGAGGGTGATGGGAAGACCGTGCGTTCTCGCCAGCCGCCCCGGCGAGCCGAAGGGTGCGGGTGTGGTGCGCCCCTGGCGCCCACTTCGTGACATGGATCACAGACATCCCTCGCGGTCTGTCGCAAGGGGATCTCGGCGCATGCCCTGCCCGTCGCGCGCGGTCCTCCGCCTCCCCGAAAATGGCTCAGCCGGCGTTTCGTTGCCCCAGGCCGCAGCCTCGCAACTCTTGCGGGACCCGGCACAACTGCGTGTCCGCGACCTTGGTAGCAAAAAGTTCACAACATGCCTTAAAGGCGCTTTCATGACTCGGTTGTATCGGTTTCAGTAGCGGTTTGGAGGAGTGGATGACTGGTTCCGTGCAAACCCTGACCGTTGCCTTGAGCCTGCTGGCGGCCCTGCCTGCTGCCGCGTTCGCCGAGGCCGACGGGGCGCTGTCGCCGGTCGCCGCCGCCGAGGCCTTGCACGCGCGCACGGCCGGCGCCGACCTCGACCTGGTGCGCAGCCATGTGGTGGAGCTGGCGGAACTGGCGCGCCGGCACATCGACGAAGCCGGTCTCGAAACCGCCCTGGAGGATTTCCGCAATCCGCCCTGGCTGCGCGAGGCGAACGGGTTGCACCTGTGGGGCGTCACCACCGCGGGCGTCAGTTGGTTCGACACCGGCCATCCGGAGCTGGTCGGCATCGACGTCTCCAACATCACCGACATCGAGGGCCGGTTCTGGACGCAGCTTGCGGTCGCCTCCGCTTTGGAAACGGGCGAGAAGGTGTTCCTGCTGCTCTTCCCGCATCCGAAGACTGCGAAGTCGGCGATCGGCTTCCACACCTGTTTCATGCTGGAGGACGGCGAGCGCGTCCTGTGCGCGGGGGCTTTCGAAGATGCGCCGACCGGATAGCCTGGCCGGCCGCCTCCGCTTCTCCAACTGGCCGATCCTGGCCAAGGTGATGGCGGCCCCGCTCGCGACCCTGATCGCCCTTGCGGTCATGGTCATGCTCGCCTGGCACGCGCTGACCCAGCAGCGGGCGGCGATCGTCGCCAACCTCACCCGGCTGGAGACGGTGCTGCACCGCGCCCATGAAGTGTCCCATCACCTGGCCAGCGTCGAGGCAAATCTCTACAAGCTGTCGATGTGGAGCGAGATCGGCGTGCGCGGCGGCGAGCTCGAAGGGACCCTGCGCGCGATCAATTACGGGCTCGAGCGGGCGGCCATCGACATTACCCTGCTCGACAGGGCCGGCCTCGAAGGGACGGAGGAGTTGCGGCGGGGCTTTGCCACCTATCGCCAGAACACCTCGCAGGCGGTGCTGCTGATCCTGCGCAACGCCACGCTCGGCGCGATGGCGACCCGCGGCGGCCACAAGACCTATGCCGAGGTCGAGCACCATGCCCAGGCGATCGGCGACCGGGCGAGCGAGCAGTTCCGCAGGGCGATGAGCGAGGCCGGCGCCACCTTCGACCGGCTGAACCGGCATTTCCTGATCCTCGCCCTGTTCGCCGCGCTGGTCGTGGTGGGGGTCAGCATCGCCGCCTCGCGGGCCATTGCCCGGCCGATCACCGGTCTCGTCCGTGCCATCCAGGCGCTGCTGCGCGGCGACCTGTCGACGCCGGTGCCCTGCACCGCGCGGCGCGACGAGATCGGCAGCATCGCCGGCTCCGTGCAGGAGCTCCAGCGGGCGCTGGTGCGCAATCGCGAGCTGGCGCGCGAGCGCGAGCAGAAGCAGGCGGAACTGGAATTCATCGCCGCCCATGACGGGCTGACCGGCGTCGCCAACCGCAAGGCCTTCGACGCCTATATGGACAGCGCGGCGCTCGCCGCCGGCAGCGACGGCGACCTCATCTTCCTGCTGATCGACCTCGACAGTTTCAAGCCGATCAACGACGCCTATGGCCATGCGGCCGGCGACACGGTGCTGCGGGAACTGGCGCAGCGCTATCGCGCCCTGGTGCGCCCCGGCGACATGGTCGCCCGGCTCGGCGGCGACGAATTCGCCATCACCATCGTCTCGCGGGAAGGCAGCCGCGATCCCGAGCAGTTCGCCAAGCGGGTGCTGGAGGCGACGGTGACGCCGGTGCGCCACGCCGGACGCGAGCTCCGGGTCGGCGCCAGCATCGGCGTCGCCTGCAGCCGGGAGGTTCCTTACGGGCCGCAGGCGCTGATGGCGGCGGCGGACCGGGCGATGTATGTCGCCAAACAGGAGAAGCGGCCGTCCTTCACCATCTATTCGCCGCAGATGGCGCCGCAGCGTTTCGGGCTGGAGGAGCGGGAGGAGGTCGAGCGGGCGCTGCGCGAGGGCGAATTCGTGCTGCATTACCAACCCAAGGTCGCGCTCGCCGACAATGCCCATGCCGGTTTCGAGGCCCTCGCCCGCTGGCGCCATCCGCAGCGCGGGCTCCTGATGCCCGACCAGTTCCTGCCGAAGATCGACGAGTTCGGCCTGCAGGGCGACTTCACCATGAAGGTCGCGCGGCAGGTGGTGGAGGATCTCCGGCGCTTTGCCGAGCTCGGCCTCGACAGCCGCGGCATCTCCTTCAACATGGAGGAATCCATGCTGGCGACCCGCAGCGGCATGGACGATCTGCGCCGGCTGGTGATGGAGAACCAGCAGCTCGCCCGGCTGCTCACCCTGGAGATCACCGAGGACGTGTTCATCGCCCGCGCGGCGGAGACGATCCGCGACAATGTCGACATGCTGGCCGCCCTCGGCGTCCGCATCTCGATGGACGATTTCGGCACCGGCTACGGCTCGTTCAAGCACCTGCGCGAATTCACCATCCACGAGCTGAAGGTCGACCGCGAATTCGTCGAAGGCATCGGCCGCGACCGCTCCTCGGAGGTGATCATCGACGGCTTCCTGGCGATCGCCTCGGGCCTTGGCCTGATGGTGGTGGCGGAAGGCATCGAGACGCGGGCGCAGGCCCGCTACCTGCACCAGCGCGGCTGCCAGTTCGGCCAGGGCTTCCTGTTCTGCCGCCCCCTGCCCTTCGAGGCCGCCGTCGACTATCTCGCCGAGCGGCAGCCACGCTCGCGTACCGGCTGAGCGGAATTTTGCCGCGCCGGGCTTGTTTCCGCAGGGTCGCCTCCCGCAAGATCAGGGGCGACTCGTCCAGCCGAAAGGGCCCGCCGATGATCTGCCGCCTGCCTCGCCTCTCCCTTGCCGCCGCCTGCCTCGCTGCGCTCTTCGCCACATCGCCGGCGGCGGCCGGCACGCCCTGCGGCGGCGATTTCGGCGCGTTTCTGAGCGGCGTCGCCGAGGAAGCCCGCGCCAAGGGGCTGCCGGATGCGGCGATCCGCAAGACGCTGGGCGGCGCGCAGATCGACAGGACGGTGCTGTCGCGCGACCGCGCGCAAGGCGTCTTCAAGCAGGATTTCCTCACCTTCTCCAGGCGTTCGGTCAGCGACTACCGGCTGAAGCACGGCGCCGCCAACATGAAGAAGCACGCCGCGATCTTCGCAAGGGCCGAGGCCGATTACGGCGTGCCGGCGCCGGTGATCACCGCCTTCTGGGCGCTGGAGACCGATTTCGGCGCCGTCCAGGGTGATTTCAACACGGTGAACGCGCTGGCGACGCTCGCCCATGACTGCCGCCGGCCGCAGCTCTTCCGCCCGCAGCTCATCGCCGCCATCGAGATGGTCGCCCATGGCGACCTCGACCCGGCCCGCACCACCGGCGCCTGGGCCGGCGAGATCGGCCAGGTGCAGATGCTGCCTGCGGACATCATCCGCTTCGGCAAGGACGGCGACGGCGACGGCCATGTCGACCTCAAGGGCAGTGCGCCGGACACGATCCTCACCGCCGCCGGCTTCATCAAGAGCCTCGGCTGGCGCGCCGGCGAGCCCTGGCTGACCGAGGTCAAGCTGCCCGCCAGCCTGCCCTGGGAGAAGACCGGCCTCAACTTCGACTCCACCGTCGGCGAATGGGCCAGCGCCGGCGTCACCGCCCGCCAGGGCCGTCTGCCGGCGGCGAACCTGCCCGCCGCGCTGCTGATGCCGCAGGGCCACAAGGGCCCGGCCTTCCTCGCCTACCCGAATTTCCGCGTCTATCTGGAGTGGAACCAGTCGTTCATCTACACGACGACCGCCGCCTATCTGGCAACGCGGCTCGCCGGCGCCCCCCGCTACGATCCGGGCAATCCGGACCCCGGCCTGTCGGACGCGCAGATGAAGCAGTTGCAGGAAAAGCTTGCCGCAAGGGGCCATGACGTCGGCAAGATCGACGGCATCCTCGGCGCCGGCACCCGCGCGGCGGTGCGGGCCGAGCAACTGCGCCTCGGCATTCCGGCGGACGGCTGGCCGACGCCCGCGCTCCTTTCTCGGCTCTAACCGATCTCGACACGTTCATCGAACGTATCGACCGGGGGAACGTGCGGCCTGCCGGCTACCGCGTGCGCCTCGCTCGCCTTCTTGTGCAGGAAGCGGATGCCCGCCTCGTCACCCTGCATCCAGACCAGTTCCGCATCGACCGTGATGGCGCGCCGGGGAAACTCGAAGGCAAACCGCTCGGCGAGCATGTGCTGGCCGGCGAGGCGCACACGGCAGCCGGTGATGCTGAGATCCTCGACCATGCAGGAGATCGACACGCCCCGGTCGACGATGATGGCGGGAATTCGACAAGGGGCTCTGGGGGCCGAGCGAAGCTCGCCGCGCACCTTCGGCTTGTGACGCATTCGGGAAATCCTCTGGCCGGACGGAGCGCCGGTTCGGGAATAAGCAATTGAATACAGCCTGATAGCTCCGATCGCGTGAACGGATGGTAAAGCGCGCGGAAGATTTCACGGGGACGGTTGCGCCCGCCGGCGCGCAGGCCCGTCAGTCTCGCGGCGCCAGATCTCCGCGGGCCCAGTCCTCGCGCGTCTTCGCCCGGAAATCCTCGAACCGGCCCTCCTCGATCGCCGCGCGCATCTCGCGCATCAAGGTCTGGTAATAGGCGAGATTGGTCCAGGTCAGCAGCATCGCGGCCAGCCCCTCGCCCGCCTTCACCAGATGGTGCAGATAGGCGCGCGAATAGTCCCGCGCCGCCGGGCAGTCCGAGGCCTCGTCCAGCGGGCGCGGATCGTCCGCATGGCGGGCATTCTTCAGGTTCACCTTGCCGTAGCGGGTATAGGCGAGGCCATGGCGGCCGGCCCGCGTCGGCATCACGCAGTCGAACTGGTCGATGCCGCGCGCGACGCTCTCCAGGATGTCCTCCGGCGTGCCGACGCCCATCAGATAGCGCGGCTTGTCCACCGGCATCGCCGGGGTGGTGATCTCCAGCATCGCCAGCATCACCTCCTGCGGCTCGCCGACCGCCAGCCCGCCGACCGAATAGCCCTCGAACGGCATCTGCCCCAGCGCCTCAGCCGACGCGATGCGCAGGTCCGGCACGTCGCCGCCCTGGACGATGCCGTAGAGCGCCTGGCCGCGCCCCGGCCCGCCCATCGTCTCGAACTGCGCGCGCGAGCGTTCCGCCCAGCGGAGCGACAGGCGCATGGCCCGCTCCACGTCCTCGCGCGGCGCCGGCAGCGCGATGCATTCGTCGAGCTGCATCTGGATGTCGGAACCGAGCAACTGCTGGATCTCGACCGAGCGTTCCGGCGTCATCACATGGCGCGAGCCGTCGATATGGCTCTGGAAGGTGACGCCGTCCTCGGTCAACTTGCGCAACTGCGCCAGCGACATCACCTGGAAACCGCCCGAGTCGGTCAGGATCGTGTGCGGCCAGTTCATGAAGCGGTGCAGCCCGCCGAGCCGGGCGATGCGCTCGGCGCCCGGCCGCAGCATCAGGTGATAGGTGTTGCCCAGCACCACGTCGGCGCCGAGCTCCCGCACCTGGTCCGGATACATCGCCTTGACGGTCGCCTGCGTGCCCACCGGCATGAAGGCCGGCGTTGCGACCCGTCCGTGCGGCGTGACGATCTCGCCGCGCCGGGCCATGCCGTCGGTTGCAAGGAGGCGGAAGGAAAACGGCGCGGTCATGCAGGATCCTTGGGGAAGAGCAGCGAGGCGTCGCCATAGGAATAGAAGCGATAGCCGGTGGCGATGGCATGGGCATAGGCCTTGCGCATCGTCTCAAGGCCCGACAGCGCCGACACCAGCATGAACAGGGTCGAGCGCGGCAGGTGGAAATTGGTCATCAACGCGTCGATGGCGCGGAACCGGTAGCCCGGCGTGATGAAGATCGATGTTTCGCCGGCAAAGGGCGCCAGCCCCTCCTCGCCCTGCGCCGCGCTTTCCAGGATGCGCAGCGAGGTGGTGCCGACGGCGACGACCCTGTTGCCGCGTGCCCGCACGGCGCGCAGCGCCGCGACCGTTTCCGCGCTCACCTCGCCCCATTCGGCATGCATGTGGTGCTCGTCGGTGTCGTCCGCCTTGACGGGCAGGAACGTGCCCGCCCCCACATGCAGTGTCACCCGGTGCCGCTCGATGCCGCGCGCGTCGAGCGCCGCCAGCAGATCGTCGGTGAAATGGAGGCCGGCGGTCGGCGCGGCGACGGCCCCGTCCTTTTCCGCGAAGATCGTCTGGTAGTCCTGCCGGTCCTGTTCGTCCTCGCCGCGCTTGGTCGCGATATAGGGCGGCAGCGGGATATGGCCGACGGCGGCGATCGCCTCGTCCAGCATCGGGCCGGCGAGGTCGAAGGCGAGCAGCACCTCGCCGCTCTCGCGCTTGTCCGCGACGGTCGCGTCCAGCGTGCCGAGCAGGCAGGCCTTGCCTTCTCCGCCGAACCGTACCCGGTCGCCGATGATCAGCTTCTTGGCCGGGCGCACGAAGGCCCACCAGCGGTCGCCTCCGGCGCGCAGGTGCAGCGTCGCGCCGATCCGCGCCACCGCCTCGCCGCGCGTGCGCGTGCCCTCGAGCTGCGCCGGGATCACCCGCGTGTCGTTGAAGACCAGCGCGTCGCCCGGCTCCAGCAGCATCGGCAGGTCGCGCACGCCCCGATCCTCCAGCACCTCGCCCGGCAGCGGCGCGCCGTTCGGGCGCACCACCAGCAGGCGCGCGGCATCGCGCGGACGGGCCGGGCGCAGTGCGATGCGCTCCGGCGGCAGCTCGAAGTCGAAATCGTCGACGCGCATGGCCTTGGCTGAAACCCGGTGAAAGATGGCATTGGCTCAGGGGTTCGGCTCTTAGCTCTCCCCTGCCGCGCGGTCAACCGCGCGCCCTTTCCGCCCGCTCCGGCGGCTCTTCCGAGTCGCCGGCATAACGAGCGCGCGCGCAACTATTTTGCGATGCACAATCTGCATAGCTGCTGTGCACTATCTGCGCTTTTTTTCGGCACCTGAAAAAACTACCTTCTGGTCATCGGATCGGAGCGCTGACGAGGAATGACCCAGGCAGCCAACTCCCACATGTCGTGCATATGAGGTTGCCATGTTCGACACTCTCGCTCGCAAATACCGCAACTGGCGGACCTACCAGACCACCGTTTCCGAGCTGTCGCGGCTGACCACCCGCGAGCTCAACGATCTCGGCATCGCCCGCGGCGACATTCCCTTCATCGCCCGGAACGCCAGCCGTTAACAGTTCACGTTCAAGGAGATAGACCTCCTCCCCTGTCTCCTGACGTGTTGCCGACGGGATATCCTCCTCCCAATCCCGTTCGGACATTGCGACGCCCGCCGGTACCTCCTCCCACCGGCGGGCGTCGCTTTTTTCTTGGGCATGCCCGCTGGGTGTGCGACCTCGGCGAAAGCCGCAATCCGGGCATGCGAAAATAGCGCCTCACAAACGGCGCGACGCAGCCCATATCAGTGTCACCGAACGATGACGCAGCGCAAAAAATGAGCGAAGAGCGGCCGCTTCGGGAGCAATAAGAAAAAGATCACGGAGTTCGACATGTTCACGACCCTCGCTCGCAAATACCGCAACTGGCGGGCCTATCACAGCACCGTCACGGAGCTGTCGCGCCTGACCCCGCGCGAGCTTGACGATCTCGGCATCTCGCGTGGCGAGATCCCGACCGTCGCTCGCCGCGCGGTGATCGGCTGATCCCATCTCGAACCGGCGGGTCTTCTCCTCCCGGACCCGTCAGTCGAACGCGCCGCCCGCCGGTACCCTCCTCCCGACCGGCGGGCGGGCGCAACCCCAACGAAACACCGGCTTCGCCGCAGTGCGGCGGTTCGGGATGCTGGCGCCCAATCCGCGCCACCCCGGCCCCCCGGCGCCAGCCCCGACATCAGGACCGACATCATGTTCAACACCCTCGTTCGCAAGTACAATTCCTGGCAGCAGTACCGTCGCACCTATGACGAGCTGTCCCGCCTGTCCAATCGCGAGCTCAGCGATCTGGGAATCGGCCGCGGCGATATCGATTTCATCGCCCGCAGCCACACCCGCTGAGACGACGCACAGCCCTCGCGGGGGCACCGCAAACGGAAGACGCCGTCCCTTCGGGGGCGGCGTTTTCTTTTAAGCTATTGAAAAAAATCAACTTTCAAAATTTTATGCTGCTCTGCACAAAAAGCAGGGCTGATATGCAACATCGTCTCTTTAAACAGGGGCGCGACTCCCCCATATCTCAACCAACGGAGCAAGCGATCCTCCTCCCACGCTTCGCTCCCGTACCGGCCGGTGTTCCTCCTCCCTCACCGGCCACCCAAAACGACGCCCACCGGTACCTCCTCCCACCGGTGGGCGTTCGTTTTTGTCCTTCCCTTTTCCCGGCTCCCCTTTTCCCGGCATCTTCCGCAGGCCCGCCGTCGTCCTCCCTTGCGCATACCTCTCCCGGCGTCATCCCTTGCGCAAACCTCTCCCCGCGTCTTCCCGGACGAGGCCGAAGGCCGAAGATCCGGGACCGGGGAGCCCCGGCGGTTGTGGTGTTGTTCGGGCGTGCTGCCGCCAGCGCCCTCGGCTCTCCGATCCCGCATCTTCGCTGCGCTTCGTGCGGGATGACGAGGAGAGAGGTTTGCGCATCTCACATCCGCTCTGGCAACCAATAGACCCCGGGTCGCGCTTCGCTTGCCCGGCGTGACGGTCGAGGGGATGCAAGGCCGTTCCTCCCTCTCAGGACGTCGTCCCGGCCGCGCGCAAGCGCAGAGCCGGGACCCATTGGCGACCTCAGCGGGCGCGAGGCGGGCCGACGGGGCCAGCCACCCTCTCCGCCCGTCAAACCCGGACGCTACGGTGACGGACGACTTTGCGCATACCTCTCCCGGCGTCATCCCGGGCAAGGCGCAGCGCAGAACCGGGAACCACTGGCGCCCTCAGCAGGCGCGAGGCGAGCCGACGGGGCAGCCTGGCTCATGCGCTCCAGCCTCTCCCCGCGTCTTCCCGGACGAGGCCGCAGGCCGAAGATCCGGGACCGGGGAGCCCCGGCGCTCAAGGGGCGTCCGGGGAGCGCACCTCACAGGCCCTCGGCTCTCCGATCCCGCATCTGGCTCACGCTTCGTGCGGGATGACGCGGGGAGGAGTTAAGGGGCTCCCGCAACCGCTCTGGCAACCAATCA
>NZ_FYAU01000021.1 GCF_900185725.1 Stappia sp. TSB10P1A
AGCGGGCCCCTGGCCTTGCGCGTCCGAACGCGTCTGCCCCGGCCCGCGCGCCGCGCCGCCCGGCCGCGCCGCCGCCCCGCGAGGACTGGCGCGACGCCGGCTACGGCTACGACGACAGCTACGGCGCGCCGCGCGAGGCCGGCTATGATGAGGCCCGCTACGACGATCCCCGTTACGAAGACGCCCGCTACGAGAATGCCCGCTACGAGGGGGATGAGGCCCCGTATGACGGGCTGGCGGACGCGGAATACGGCCATGAGCGCCCGGCGCCGATGCCGCCGCGCGGCGGCTGGCGCGAGGAGCGCGGCGACGACGACCTGCGGCCGCTGATCCGCGACCTTGCCCACCGGGTCGAGCGGGCGAGCGGGGCGCGCGACGACCGGCTCGACGTGCTGCGGCGCGAGATCGCCGACCTGCGGGGCTTCCTGACCCAGAGCCTGCGCGCCGAGCGCGAGCGGGCCGCCTCCCGCGACAGCGGCGAGATGCGCCGCCTGTCCGACGCGGTGGAGCGGCTGCGCGCCGATCGGGGCGACATGCGCCTTGTCCGCGAGCTGCGGTCCGAGATTGCGGACCTGCGCGCGATGATCGGCCACTCGAATGTCGAGGGCATGCTGACGACGCTGGAAAGCGGCTATGCGCATCTGGTCCAGCGCCTCGACGAGATGGCGCGCGACCGGCTGGAGCCGCGCCTCGTCGCCGAACTCGGCCAGCGCCTTGCCGACATCGAGGATGCCTTCCGCATCGTGCCGCGCGGCGACCAGCTCGCCGCCCTGGATGACCGCGTCGCCGATATCGGTCACCGGGTCGAGGAACTGGTCCGCCGCAGCGGCGGTGCCGATCTCGACCTGCTGCGCGGCGAGATCCGCAGCGTGCGCGATCTGGTCGAGCGGTTCGACGTCGGCGACCTGCTCGCCGGCATCGACGAGCGCATGAGTGCCCTGGCCCGGCGCTTCGACACCATCGACCGGCTGGTCGAGGAGCAGCGTCACCTCGCCGAGCGGATGGGCGCCATCGAGCACCGGCTGCCGCAGTCGGGCGCCGTCGACCGGCTGCAGGACCGGCTGGAGGAAATCGCCAGCATGCTGGCCGACGACCGCAACAGCCGCGCCGATCCGCAGCTCGACGAGAAGCTCGGCGAGATTTCCGGCCGGCTGAAGCGGATCGAGACCGCGCGGCAGATGCCGCCGAGCTATGATGCCGCCTTCACCCTGCTGGAAAAGCGGCTTGCCGCCATCGACGGCAAGATCAACGCCCTCGACCGGCCCGACCGGGTGACGCTCGTTGCCGAAGGTCAGCAGGCCAGCATCGAGGCCGATCTGATCGCCCGTCTCGAGGCCGGCATCGCCAATCTCAACGAGCGCTTCGAGACCGGCCGTGCCTCCGCCGGCGGCGACGAGTTCGAAAGCCTGCGCCGGGAGATCGCCTCCTTGCGCGACAGCGTCGCCCAGCCGGTATCGGTGGGTGAACTCGAGGCGCAGCTCCGCGATCTGGCCGAGGCCGTCAGCCGGGGCTCCGCCAGCGACGACGCGGCGGTTCTCTCCCAGGTCGAGGACAAGATCGCGGCGCTTGCCGCCAAGCTGGATGCCGCCGACAGCGGCTTTGCCCGGCTCGGCGAGATCCAGAGCGCGCTGCAGGCGGGCGGAACCGGCGGCGACGTCGCCCAGGCCCTGCGCGGCGACCTGCATCGGCTGATGGAGGCGGCGACCAATTCCGAGCGCCGCTCGCGCGAATCCATGGACAGCGTCCAGGACGTGCTCACCTCGATCAACAACCGGCTGATGGCGCTGGAGCAAGACGCCCGCATGGCGGCCATGCCCGCCTCCCGTCCCGAGGACGACCGGCCGCTGGAGCCCGGCTCCGGCAAGCCGCGCGTCCGCCAGCAGGCGCCGCCCCGGACGGAGGCGCCGGTGCCGCCGCGCGCCGAGGCATCGGTTGCCGCAAGCGACGAGCCGCTGCCGCAGCGTCCCGCCGCCCGGCCCGCACAGAGCCGGCCTGCTGCGGCCAT
>NZ_FYAU01000031.1 GCF_900185725.1 Stappia sp. TSB10P1A
CAAGGTAAACGCGAACAATTCAGCGGCTTTAACCGGACGCTCGACGCCATTAATAATGTTTTCCGTAAATTCAGCGCCTTCCATGATGAGACAGGCCGTTTGAATGTTGACGGGATGAACATAATAAGCAATGACGGCAGCAATAAACTCAACAGGAGCAGGAAAGCGAGGGTATCCTACAAAGTCCAGCGTACCATAAACGCAAGCCTCAACGCAGCGACGAGCACGAGAGCGGTCAGTAGCAATCCAAACTTTGTTACTCGTCAGAAAATCGAAATCATCTTCGGTTAAATCCAAAACGGCAGAAGCCTGAATGAGCTTAATAGAGGCCAAAGCGGTCTGGAAACGTACGGATTGTTCAGTAACTTGACTCATGATTTCTTACCTATTAGTGGTTGAACAGCATCGGACTCAGATAGTAATCCACGCTCTTTTAAAATGTCAACAAGAGAATCTCTACCATGAACAAAATGTGACTCATATCTAAACCAGTCCTTGACGAACGTGCCAAGCATATTAAGCCACTTCTCCTCATCCAACGCGTCAGTTTTTGACAGAATCGTTAGTTGATGGCGAAAGGTCGCAAAGTAAGAGCTTCTCGAGCTGCGCAAGGATAGGTCGAATTTTCTCATTTTCCGCCAGCAGTCCACTTCGATTTAATTCGTAAACAAGCAGTAGTAATTCCTGCTTTATCAAGATAATTTTTCGACTCATCAGAAATATCCGAAAGTGTTAACTTCTGCGTCATGGAAGCGATAAAACTCTGCAGGTTGGATACGCCAATCATTTTTATCGAAGCGCGCATAAATTTGAGCAGATTTGTCGTCACAGGTTGCGCCGCCAAAACGTCGGCTACAGTAACTTTTCCCAGCCTCAATCTCATCTCTCTTTTTGCGTTCTGCTTCAATATCTGGTTGAACGGCGTCGCGTCGTAACCCAGCTTGGTAAGTTGGATTAAGCACTCCGTGGACAGATTTGTCATTGTGAGCATTTTCATCCCGAAGTTGCGGCTCATTCTGATTCTGAACAGCTTCTTGGGAAGTAGCGACAGCTTGGTTTTTAGTGAGTTGTTCCATTCTTTAGCTCCTAGACCTTTAGCAGCAAGGTCCATATCTGACTTTTTGTTAACGTATTTAGCCACATAGAAACCAACAGCCATATAACTGGTAGCTTTAAGCGGCTCACCTTTAGCATCAACAGGCCACAACCAACCAGAACGTGAAAAAGCGTCCTGCGTGTAGCGAACTGCGATGGGCATACTGTAACCATAAGGCCACGTATTTTGCAAGCTATTTAACTGGCGGCGATTGCGTACCCGACGACCAAAATTAGGGTCAACGCTACCTGTAGGAAGTGTCCGCATAAAGTGCACCGCATGGAAATGAAGACGGCCATTAGCTGTACCATACTCAGGCACACAAAAATACTGATAGCAGTCGGCGTGTGAATCATTAGCCTTGCGACCCTCGGCAGCAAGAACCATACGACCAATATCACGAAAATAGTCACGCAAAGCATTGGGATTATCATAAAACGCCTCTAATCGGTCGTCAGCCAACGTGAGAGTGTCAAAAACGATAAACCAACCATCAGCATGAGCCTGTCGCATTGCATTCATCAAACGCTGAATAGCAAAGCCTCTACGCGATTTCATAGTGGAGGCCTCCAGCAATCTTGAACACTCATCCTTAATACCTTTCTTTTTGGGGTAATTATACTCATCGCGAATATCCTTAAGAGGGCGTTCAGCAGCCAGCTTGCGGCAAAACTGCGTAACCGTCTTCTCGTTCTCTAAAAACCATTTTTCGTCCCCTTCGGGGCGGTGGTCTATAGTGTTATTAATATCAAGTTGGGGGAGCACATTGTAGCATTGTGCCAATTCATCCATTAACTTCTCAGTAACAGATACAAACTCATCACGAACGTCAGAAGCAGCCTTATGGCCGTCAACATACATATCACCATTATCGAACTCAACGCCCTGCATACGAAAAGACAGAATCTCTTCCAAGAGCTTGATGCGGTTATCCATCTGCTTATGGAAGCCAAGCATTGGGGATTGAGAAAGAGTAGAAATGCCACAAGCCTCAATAGCAGGTTTAAGAGCCTCGATACGCTCAAAGTCAAAATAATCAGCGTGACATTCAGAAGGGTAATAAGAACGAACCATAAAAAAGCCTCCAAGATTTGGAGGCATGAAAACATACAATTGGGAGGGTGTCAATCCTGACGGTTATTTCCTAGACAAATTAGAGCCAATACCATCAGCTTTACCGTCTTTCCAGAAATTGTTCCAAGTATCGGCAACAGCTTTATCAATACCATGAAAAATATCAACCACACCAGAAGCAGCATCAGTGACGACATTAGAAATATCCTTTGCAGTAGCGCCAATATGAGAAGAGCCATACCGCTGATTCTGCGTTTGCTGATGAACTAAGTCAACCTCAGCACTAACCTTGCGAGTCATTTCTTTGATTTGGTCATTGGTAAAATACTGACCAGCCGTTTGAGCTTGAGTAAGCATTTGGCGCATATCTCGGAAACCTGCTGTTGCTTGGAAAGATTGGTGTTTTCCATAATAGACGCAACGCGAGCAGTAGACTCCTTCTGTTGATAAGCAAGCATCTCATTTTGTGCATATACCTGGTCTTTCGTATTCTGGCGTGAAGTCGCCGACTGAATGCCAGCAATCTCTTTTTGAGTCTCATTTTGCATCTCGGCAATCTCTTTCTGATTGTCCAGTTGCATTTTAGTAAG
Organism: Stappia sp. TSB10P1A; assembly: GCF_900185725.1. Classification (GTDB taxonomy): domain Bacteria; phylum Pseudomonadota; class Alphaproteobacteria; order Rhizobiales; family Stappiaceae; genus Stappia. The sequence continues at coordinate 2,761 of NZ_FYAU01000031.1, forward strand.
CTCTTTTTGATTCTCAAATCCGGCGTCAACCATACCAGCAGAGGAAGCATCAGCACCAGCACGCTCCCAAGCATTAAGCTCAGGAAATGCAGCAGCAAGATAATCACGAGTATCCTTTCCTTTATCAGCGGCAGACTTGCCACCAAGTCCAACCAAATCAAGCAACTTATCAGAAACGGCAGAAGTGCCAGCCTGCAACGTACCTTCAAGAAGTCCTTTACCAGCTTTAGCCATAGCACCAGAAACAAAACTAGGGACGGCCTCATCAGGGTTAGGAACATTAGAGCCTTGAATGGCAGATTTAATACCAGCATCACCCATGCCTACAGTATTGTTATCGGTAGCAAGCACATCACCTTGAATGCCACCGGAGGCGGCTTTTTGACCGCCTCCAAACAATTTAGACATGGCGCCACCAGCAAGAGCAGAAGCAATACCGCCAGCAATAGCACCAAACATAAATCACCTCACTTAAGTGGCTGGAGACAAATAATCTCTTTAATAACCTGATTCAGCGAAACCAATCCGCGGCATTTAGTAGCGGTAAAGTTAGACCAAACCATGAAACCAACATAAACATTATTGCCCGGCGTACGGGGAAGGACGTCAATAGTCACACAGTCCTTGACGGTATAATAACCACCATCATGGCGACCATCCAAAGGATAAACATCATAGGCAGTCGGGAGGGTAGTCGGAACCGAAGAAGACTCAAAGCGAACCAAACAGGCAAAAAATTTAGGGTCGGCATCAAAAGCAATATCAGCACCAACAGAAACAACCTGATTAGCGGCGTTGACAGATGTATCCATCTGAATGCAATGAAGAAAACCACCATTACCAGCATTAACCGTCAAACTATCAAAATATAACGTTGACGATGTAGCTTTAGGTGTCTGTAAAACAGGTGCCGAAGAAGCTGGAGTAACAGAAGTGAGAACCAGCTTATCAGAAAAAAAATC
>NZ_FYAU01000032.1 GCF_900185725.1 Stappia sp. TSB10P1A
CCGTCTTCCACAGGCTGATCGCAAACGGAAAGAAGCCAATCGTCGCCCTCACAGCCCTCATGAGAAAGATCGTCGTCATCCTCAACGCCAGAACGAGAGACCACCTCAACGATATGAGTTGATGACATCCTGTCAGTGGCGCGCGACCTCGCATCCCCTCAGCCGTCACCCCGGGCAAGCGAAGCGCGACCCGGGGCCCATTGGTTGCCGGAGCGATGGCGGAACGACCGCCCTACTCGATGCCGATCTTGGCCTTGAGCAGGTCGTTGACCGCCTGCGGGTTGGCCTTGCCGCCGGTCGCCTTCATCACCTGGCCGACGAACCAGCCGAGAAGGCCGGGCTTGGCGCGCGCCTGCTCCGCCTTGTCCGGGTTGGCGGCGATGATCTTGTCGACCTCGGCCTCGATGGCGCCGAGATCCGTCACCTGGCGCATGCCGCGCGCCTCGACGATTTGCGCCGGTTCGCCGCCCTCGCTCCAGACGATCTCGAACAGGTCCTTGGCGATCTTGCCCGAGATCGTCCCGTCGACCACCAGATCGACGATGCCGCCGAGCTGGCCGGCCGAAACCGGGCTTTCGCTCAGCTCCAGCCCTTCCTTGTTGATCCGGCCGAACAGCTCGTTGATCACCCAGTTGGCCGAAAGCTTGGCGTCGCGCCCCTTGGCGACCTCCTCGAAGAAGTCGGCCGAGGCCTTTTCCGCCACCAGAATGTCGGCGTCATAGGCGGTGAGCCCGTAATCGGCGATGAAGCGCGCCTTCTTGTCGTCCGGCAGCTCCGGCAGGCCGACGGCGAGCGCGTCGACGTAAGGCTGGTCGAACTCCAGCGGCAGCAGGTCCGGATCGGGGAAGTAGCGGTAGTCGTGCGCCTCCTCCTTGGAGCGCATCGAGCGGGTCTCGCCCTTGGCCGGATCGAACAGGCGCGTCTCCTGGTCGATGCTGCCGCCGTCCTCCAGGATGCCGATCTGGCGGCGGGCCTCATACTCGATGGCCTGGCCGACGAAGCGGATGGAGTTGACGTTCTTGATCTCGCAGCGCGTGCCGAAGGCCCCGCCCGGCGCGCGCACCGAGACGTTGACGTCGGCGCGCATTGAGCCCTGGTCCATGTTGCCGTCGCAGGTGCCCAGATACCGCAGGATGGTGCGCAGCTTGGTGAGATAGGCCTTCGCCTCGTCGGCGGAGCGCAGGTCCGGCTTGGAGACGATCTCCATCAGGGCGACGCCCGAGCGGTTGAGGTCGACGAAGGACATGGTCGGGTGCTGGTCGTGCAGCGACTTGCCGGCGTCCTGCTCCAGATGCAGCCGCTCGACGCCCACGGTCACCTGCTCGCCGCCCGGCATGTCGAGCAGGACCTCGCCCTCTCCGACGATCGGCTGCTTGAACTGGGAGATCTGGTAGCCCTGCGGCAGGTCCGGATAGAAGTAGTTCTTGCGGTCGAACACGGACTTGAGGTTAATCTGCGCCTTGAGGCCAAGGCCCGTGCGGATCGCCTGCTTGACGCATTCCTCGTTGATCACCGGCAGCATGCCGGGCATCGCCGCATCGACGAGGCTGACATTGGCGTTCGGGTCCTTGCCGAACTCGGTCGAGGCGCCGGAAAATAGCTTGGCATTCGAGGTGACCTGGGCGTGCACCTCCATGCCGATCACGATTTCCCAGTCGCCCGTGGCGCCCTTGATGAACTTCTTGGGATCGGGGGTGCGGGTGTCGACGATGCTCATGCCGTGGAAGTCCTGCCCGTTGTGTCGTGCCTGTCGCCCGCCCCCTCAAGCCCCCGCGCGCACGCGCGCGAAAACGGGTTTGCCAAGGGGCGGACTTGTCCTGAACGCGTGCCGCGCGCGCGTAAAACGCGCGCCAGACCGCTTGAATGTGTGGGTAGTGGGTCTTTGCCCTCCCCGCAAGGGGGGAGGTGGGAGTGGGAAGATGAACGAAGCGAAAACCCGCCGCTTTGAACGTGGCGCAGGACCGCCCGCATGGAAAATGACCGCTCAATTTCTTGACACGTTCGTCCAACCGCCGATAACTGGCCGCATGGGGATCCGCGACCTCCCCACGAGGCGCCAGCCGAAGATCGCGTTCCATACAAATCCTTAAAAAGGAGGAACGCGCATGCCTGCCCCCAATGCCATTTCGCCTGAAAAACTCTCTCGCCTGATCGGCACGCCCCGCTCCCCTCTTCTGCTCGACATGCGCTCGGACGAAGACTATGCCAGCGACCCGCGCCTTTTGCCTGGAAGCTTGCACGTCGGAGATCGGAACCTTGCCGGCCTTGCAAAGCGTCTGGCCGGCAGCCCCTCGATCACCGTTTGTCATGCAGGACATCATCGCAGCCAGGGGGCGGCGGCCTGGCTGCGGGCGGAGGGTATCCCGTCCGAATATCTCGAAGGCGGCTTCGAGGCCTGGAGCGCCGCCGGGCTGCCGCTGATCGATCCGGCGAAGCTGCCCATTCGCGACACACACGATCGCACCGTCTGGGTCACCCGGGCGCGACCGAAGATCGACCGGATCGCCTGCCCCTGGTTGATCCGCCGCTTCCTCGACCCACGTGCAGTGATTCTGTTCGTGGCCCCTTCCGAGGTGACAGGCGTCGCCAAACGGTACAACGCCGCCCCCTTCGACATCGAGCAGGTGTTTTGGAGCCATCGAGGCGACCTTTGCACCTTCGACGTCATGCTGGGTGAGTTTGGACTGTCCATGCCGGCACTCGACCGTCTCGCCGCGATCGTCCGCGGCGCCGACACCGCGCGGCTCGACCTCGCGCCCGAAGCCGCAGGCCTGCTGGCCGCCTCTCTCGGGCTGTCACGAATGTACTCCGACGATCTTGAACAGCTCGACGCCGGAATGCTGCTCTACGACGCCTTCTACCGCTGGGCACGCGACGCAGGCGACGAAACCCACAACTGGCCGACCAACAGACCCAAGGCAGGATGATGCGGACCCCATACCCTACCCTGGCCGAGGCCACCCGTATCTGGGCACGTATCGGCCTCCTCAGTTTCGGAGGTCCCGCCGGGCAGATAGCGCTGATGCATCGGATCCTGGTCGAGGAACAGCGCTGGCTCGGGGAGAAGCGTTTCCTGCACGCCCTCAACTACTGCATGCTGCTGCCGGGTCCGGAGGCAATGCAGTTGGCCGTCTACATCGGGTGGCTGATGCATCGAACGGTCGGCGGCATCATTGCAGGCACCCTCTTCGTGCTGCCGGGTGTCGTGGCGATCATGGGCCTTAGCTGGATCTACGCGATCTATGGCAATGTCGGCGCGGTCGAGGCCCTGTTCTTCGGACTGAAGGCTGCGGTGCTCGCCATAGTGGTTCAGGCGGTCATCCGCATCGGCACCCGGGCGCTGACGAACCGCGTGATGGTCGGCATCGCAGCCGCTTCATTCGTGGGAATCTTCGGTTTCGGCGTGCCCTTCCCGCTGATTATCCTGCTCGCAGGACTGATCGGGTTCATCGGCGCCCGCACAGGCCTGTCCGCATTCCGGAGCGGGCACGGACACGGCAAGGTCGGGAAAGTCCAGGTTGACGATGCCGAGACGATCCTCGGCGAAGAGATACCCGAGCACGCCCGGGTCAATCGCGCCTATGCTTTCCGCGTCTCGGCCGTGTTCCTCACCCTGTGGCTGCTGTCCGTGGGCACGCTGATCGCAGTCCTTGGTCCCACCAACGTCTTCGCCCAGATCGCAAGCTTCTTCAGCGTCATGGCCGTGGTGACCTTTGGCGGGGCCTATGCGGTGCTGGCCTATGTCGCGCAAGAGGCAGTGCAGAACTACGGCTGGCTGGCCCCGGGCGAGATGCTGGATGGTCTCGGCATGGCCGAGACCACTCCTGGACCGCTGATCATGGTCACCCAGTTCGTCGGCTTCATGGGAGCCTATCGCGAGGCGGGCGGGCTATCGCCTCTGATGGCCGGAACGCTGGGCGGATTGCTGACCACCTGGGTGACCTTCATACCCTGCTTCCTGTGGATCTTCCTGGGCGCGCCCTTCATTGAGCGCCTGCGCGACAATCGCGCCCTGACCGCGGCGCTGACGGCAATCACCGCGGCGGTGGTCGGAGTGATCCTCAACCTGGCCGTCTGGTTCGCCCTGCATGTGGTTTTCGACGAGTTGCGCCGCGTCGTCGCCCTCGGCCTCAACCTCGACCTTCCGGTCTGGTCCTCGCTCAATTTCGCTGCGGCAGTGCTCGTCCTCGCGGCTCTCCTCGCCACATTCCGGTTCCGTCTCGGGCCGGTCACGGTCCTCGCAGGATGTGCGCTTGCCGGCCTTGCACTCAACTTGGCCGGGCTGCTGCGATAGGCGTGTCAACGGCGACACGCCATCCCTCAGCGCCCTCGGAATGAAGCGCCACCCGTCGGCCGGGAGCGGATTGAAGCTCCCCCTCAGGCAGCGCTGGCCGTGCGGGCCTGGCGGAACGTGACCAGCCGGCGGGTGTCCTCGTCCCACAGGACGAGCTTCACGCAGCCAAAACTCTGGCGCAGGGTGATGCGGTTCATGTCGCGCAGTTCGGGGAAGTCGCGCATCACCTCGCTGAGGCGATAGAACGGGATCTTGCTGGACAGGTGATGCACGTGGTGGATGCCGATATTGCCGGTGAACCACTGCAGGATCGGCGGCAGGTCGTAATGCGAGCTGCCCTCCAGCGCCGCGGTCTGGAAGTTCCACTCGCCGCCCTTCGACCAGTGGGTTTCCTCGAACTGGTGCTGGACGTAGAACAGCCAGACGCCGGCGGTCGCCGCCATCAGGATGATCGGCCCCTGCACCATCAGGAAGGTCCCCGGCCCGGCCGCCCAGATCAAAAGCGCGGCCATGCCGGCGATGCAAAGGTTGGTGGCAAGCGTCGAGAGCCACGGCTCCAGGCCGCCGCGCATCATGCCGAACGGCAGGCGGTACTGGCACACGAACAGCCATGCCGGCCCCAGCCCGAACATCACCAGCGGATGCCGGTAGAGCCGGTAGCGCAGCCGCCCGCTCCAGGGCAGCGCCTGGTACTCCCTGACCGTCAGCGTGTCGATGTCGCCGATGCCGCGCTGGTCGAGATTGCCGGTCGAGGCGTGGTGGATCGCATGGCTCCGCCGCCAGTAGTCGTAGGGCGTGAAGGTCAAGACGCCGAGCGCGCGGCCCGTCCAGTCGTTGAGCCCGCGCCGGGTGAACAGCGCGCCGTGCCCGCAATCGTGCTGCAGCATGAACAGGCGCACGAGCAGGCCGGCGGCCGGCACGGTCAGGACGAGGCCCCACCACTGGCCGTGGTTCACCAGCACCGCCGCCGCCGCCCACAGGGCCGCGAAGGGCACGAGGCTGGCGAGGATCTCGAAGACGCTGCGCGCGGTGCTCGGCTGGCGATACTTGGCCAGCGAGGCGTTCCAGGAGCGCGGCTTTTCCGCCGGGCGGCAGTCAGTGTTCACCAATATCCATCCAATCCGGGAGCGAGCCCCCCAGATGGAGGAAATGAGTAAACAACCCGCCTGAAAAACTGTCCGTTTTCGCAAGGGTGCGACGCCGGCCAGCCGAAGCCATCGAACTCCCATTTCAGCCCCGATTTGGCAAGTCAATTCGTCGCCTCGCACAGCGACAATCCGTCCCTCACCGGCTCTTCAACGGCCCTTCAACGGCCCCTCACCGCCCCTTCACCGGCCCCGGGCCATCAGGATGAAGCGCAGCACGGCGGCGACGGCCTCGTAGAGCTCCACCGGGATTTCCCGGTCGAGCTCGATCTGCGACAGCGCCTCGGCCAGGGCCGCGTCCTCTTCCACCGGCACGCCGTGTTCGGCCGCCAGTTCCAGGATGCGGGCGGCGATGGCGCCGCGCCCCCTGGCGGTGACGCGCGGCGCGCCGGCATGGTCGTAGTGCAGCGCCACCGCCAGCCGGCGGCGCGGGTCCTGCTCCTCGCTCATGGCCGGCCCTCCCGCAGGGCCAGGGGCCGCGTTCCGTTCGCCCGGCGCCCGCTCACGAGACCACGTCCACGAACTGGCCGGAGGGCGCCGGCGGATCGTCCGGCAGCCCGCTGGTCACCTTGAGATCGACCACCTCCAGCCCCTGTTCGGCAAGCGTCGCGGCAAGGCGCGGCAGCCGCTCGTTGAGGTCCGCGGCGATGTCCGCCCGCGCGGCCCAAAGGCTGGCGAACAGGCGGGGACCGTCGAGCCCGACCAGCGCCTCCACCGCGCCGGTCGCCTCTGTGTCGAGCGCAAAGCGCAGCCGCCAGGCGGGATGCGCGCCCTCCCCGTCGTGGCCGGGCGTGTCGTCGCGGCCGATCTGCAGCGAGATCACCGCGGTCTGCCCGCCGACCACCAGCGGCAGGTCGAGCACCCGGTCGAACAGCGCCGCATCGCCCGCGCCCTCGCCATCGGCCAGCAACCCGCGCGAGGCCAGCGAGGCGAGCCGCAGCCGGGCCAGCGCCGCCTCGGTCTTGGCCGCAAGGATGGCGGCGGCTTCCTCGCCGTCGCGCGCCAGGAGGGCCGAGATCAGCTCGCCGCTGGCGCGGGCCGGCTTTTCGCCGCGCGGATGCCGGGAAATGCCGGGCAGCGGCGGCGGGGTCGCCTGCCGGGCCGGCGCCTCGCGCCCCCCGGCCGCCCCTTTCAGCACGCGCAGGAGCCCGTTCAACGCCTCGTCAAGACTGGGAGTCCCGCTCGCCGCCCCGCGCCCCGTCACGCCTTCCAGTGCCGCCTTGAGCGCGGGGCCATCCAGCCGGCCTTCCCGGGTTCCGGCAGGATCCAGCCGGAAGCCGAGCAGGCTCGCCAGCGCGCTCGTCACCGCAGGCGGCAGCAAGCCGCCCGCCGCCCCGGCGGGCGCTGCGGCCAGCGTCGCGGCAAGGCCGCCATAGAGCGGCGACAAGCCATCCTGGCGGGCGGCAAGGGAGGTGGCGAGCGCGGTGATGCGGGCGAGTGCCGCCGCCTCGCCGGAGGCCGGGCTGGATGCGCCCTGCGGGGCGCCCTGGCCGGCGTTTTGCGGCGCGGCGCTCACCTGATAGCGCGGGCCGTCGGGGCCGCGCTCGACGCTCAGCGTGGCGCGCGTGCCGAGCGGCAGCATCTCCTGCCCCTCGACATCGAGCTGAAAACCGCCCGCCCCTGCCCCGCCCCCTGCAATCAGCCGCATGACGTTGTCGGTCAGGTGCTTGGCGACGCGCACGGCGATCACATCGCCGACATTCAGCATCGGCACCCGGCTCACCGGCCGCACCGCGACGACGCCGCTCTGGTTGCTCTGGGATGTCACGCGAGAGATCATGCGCGGGGCCTCGCCGTGCTGCCGTCCAGCCTCGCGCCGACGGTGAGTGAGCCTAGCAGATTCGCGAAATCCCGCCGATCCCGCTTATGGAGCGGTCCGCCGTTTGATTTCCGTCAAATAGTTTCCTCCGCAACGATCCTACAGTAACCGGGCAGCGGCCGCCGCATCGGCGCCGCGAACAGAGGACGGGCTGCCATGGGACTGATGAAGCGCCTCGACGAACGTGCCGGGCTGATGGGGCGGATGATGCGCACGGTTGGCGCCGACGACACGCTGCCGTCCGGCATGATCCTGGAAAGCACGATGCGCACCGCCGCCGCCCGCTGCATGGGCTGCGAACGGCCGCAGGACTGCGCGAACTGGCTCGAAGAGCACGCCGACGGCGCTGCCCACGCGCCGGGATTCTGCCCCAATGGCGAGCTGTTCGCCGCCTGGACGGGCCGTTCCGGCAACTAGGCTGCGACCTTGCTTCGCCGCGCGGCGTCGGGCGCGCGCAAGAGACGGTGCTGCAGGCTCGGCCCCTGCCTCAGCGGCGGTGGCGCTGTGCCCGCTTGCGGATGCCGTGCACGATGGCGGCGAGCACCAGCGCGCCGACAAAGCGGAACGGCAGCACGGCCAGCGGCCCGCCGTCATAGCCGCCGAGCGCCCGCACGCCGCTCGCCGACAGCGAAACGTCGATCAGCACGCTGATCACTGCAGCCGCGAAGCCGGCGATGATCAGCTTGGCGCGCGCGTCGGCATACCAGCCGAGCGCCGCCCCGATCAGCAGCGCGAAAGGGTTCAACAGGCCGGCAAGGCCGAAAAGCAGCGGCAGGGATTCGGTCGGGCTCATGCCGCTGTTTTAGGATCGCGGGACACAAAAGGGAACTGCAATCGCGCCCCCGCGCGCCTTCACGCGAGCGCGACATTTCCGCAACACGGATCGACGACACTGGCCCGCCCCGACCGGGCACCGCCCGCGCTGCCTTGCGCGGCGGGCGCTCAACGCCTATCTGTGCCGCGTCAACTTCGGAGAGCTTATGCGCAGCCAACTCGAGACCCGGTAAAGCCCGGTCCATCGAGAAAGACCGGGCAACAACCCACGCACGACCGCTTGCGTTGCGGGCGGCGGTGACGTGCGCGTGTGAACTGCATCTCCGGACACTCCGAAAATGGATATTTCCAAGGCCGAGCAGCGGGTCCTGCACCTGCTCGCTCAAGGCGGCCATGTGCTCGTCGAAAAGGACGAGCGCGGCCGCATCGAAGAGCTCGCCATCGTCACCCGCGAGGGCTGGCACAACACCGGGCTGACGCTTGACCTCTTTCGCAAGCTGAAGCGGCGCCGGCTCATCGCCTCCGCCCAGTCCGGCCCCTACCGCATCACCCGTCTCGGGCTGCTGCGGGTCCGTTCGCAACTGGACAATCGCTGAAACCCCCGCCGCCGCCGCGCCCCCGCGCCGCGGCGGCGGCCTCGATGCGGGTGTTTGCCTCTTTTCAAATGCCATCGGTTGTGGATTGCTGGGCAGATCGACGTCCCACCTGCCGGAGTTCTTCCATGTCTTTCGAAACCTGGCTGGCCTTTTCCGCCGCCTCCTTCGTGATGCTCGCCATCCCCGGCCCGACGATCCTGCTGGTCGTCTCCTATGCGCTCGCCCACGGCCGGGCGGTGGCCTCGGCGACCGTCATCGGCGTGGCGCTCGGCGATCTCACCGCGATGACCGCCTCGCTGCTCGGCCTCGGCGCGCTGCTCGCCACCTCGGCGACCCTGTTCACGGTGCTGAAGTGGATCGGCGCCGCCTATCTGATCTGGCTCGGGCTGAAGCTCTGGCGCGCGCCCGTTGCCGACACGGCGCCGCAGGAGATGGCGGACGGCACCCCTGGCCCCGCATCTGCCCCGACCCGCGCGCCGATGCTGCGCATCGCCCTGCACGCCTATGCGGTGACGGCGCTCAATCCCAAGAGCATCGTCTTCTTCATCGCCTTCCTGCCGATGTTCATCGATCCGGCGCGCCCGCTGCTGCAGCAGGCGGTGATTCTCGAGGCGACCTTCGTCATCCTCGCCGCGCTCAATGCCGCCGCCTACGGGCTGATGGCCTCGATGGTGCGCACGCGCATCCGCCGTCCCTCCGTCCGGCGCTGGATCAACCGCAGCGGTGGCACCTTGATGATCGGTGCCGGCCTGCTGGCGCTCGGCTGGCGCCGCGCGGCGGCGAACTGACAGCGCTCCGCCGGCCGCTCGGAACCGCAAAACCGCAAGCAAAACGGGGAGGCAGTGCCTCCCCGTCGTCTTTTCAGGTCCGCCTTGTCGGCCGGTCAGGCGCGCAGCCGCTCGGTCGGCTCGCGCATCGTCACCAGTTCCTCGGCCGCCGTCGGATGCACCGCCATCGTCGCATCGAAGTCCGCCTTGGTGGCGCCCATCCGCAGCGCGATGCCCAGCACCTGCACCAGTTCGCCGGCGTCATGGCCGAGGAGGTGCACGCCGAGCACCCGGTCCGTCTCCGGCTGCACCAGCACCTTCATCAGCATCTTCTCGTCGCGCCCCGACAGCGTGTGCTTCATCGGGCGGAAATGCGCCTTATAGACGTCGACCGCGCCGTAGCGTTCCAGCGACTCGGCCTGGGTCAGGCCGACCGTGCCGATTTCCGGCTGCGAGAACACCGCCGTCGGGATCATCGAGTGATCGGCGGACCATTCCTTGCCGCCAAAGACGCTGTCGGCGAAGGCATGGCCCTCGCGGATCGCCACCGGCGTCAGGTTGACCCGGTCGGTGACATCTCCGACCGCATAGATCGACGGAACATTGGTCTGCGACGCCTCGTTGACGACGATCGCCCCCGAAGACGCCAGCTCTACCCCCGCCTTGTCGAGGCCGAGACCGGCAGTATTCGGCCGCCGGCCGATGGCGAACATGATCTTGTCCGCGGCAAGCGTCTCGCCCTTGCGGGTGTGGCCGACAAGACCCTCACCGGTCTTCTCGATGGAGGAGAACACGTCGCCGCACAGGACGCGGATGCCCTTCTTCTCCATCTCCTCGTGCAGGACCTGGCGCAGGTCATCGTCGAAGCCGCGCAGGATCTCTTCCCCGCGATAGATCAGCGTCGTCTCCGCGCCGAGCCCGGCGAAAATCCCCGCGAACTCGACCGCGATATACCCGCCGCCGGCCACCACAATGCGCTTCGGCAGGTCGGCGAGATGGAACACTTCGTTGGAGGTGATGACGTGCTCGCCGCCCGGCAGGCCGGCATCGACATTGGGCGTCGCGCCGACCGCGATCAGGATCCGCTCGGCGCGGATGCGCCGTCCGTCGGTCAGCAGGTGCACCGTGTGGGCGTCTTCCAGCACCGCCCGCGTGTCAAACAGTTCGACGCCGGAGCGTTCCAGGTTGCGACGGTAGATCGCCTCCAGCCGGGCGATCTCCCGGTCCTTGGCATCGATCAGCCGCTCCCAGTCGAAACGGCGCTCGCCCACCTGCCAGCCGAAACCGGCCGCGTCCTCGAATTCCTCGGAAAAGCGCGAGGCATAGACCATCAGCTTCTTCGGCACGCAGCCACGGATCACGCAGGTCCCGCCGTAGCGGTATTCCTCGGCGATGCCCACGCGCGCGCCATGGGTCGCGGCGATGCGGGCCGCGCGCACGCCGCCCGAACCACCGCCGATGACGAAGAGGTCGAAGTCGAAATCGCTCATGCCTGGAGCCCTCTCGGCCCTGATTATTGCGCCGGGGCTTCCGTCGGCTGGGTCTCCTGCGCCTCCTGGCGCTTAATCATCTCCTCGCGCACCAGGGTCACCATTTCGGTCGAAATCGCATCGCCCCACTGCTTGGCGGCACCGATCGACAGCGCCCGCAGCTCCGGCTCGACGGCGGAATACTTCTGGCCGAGCGGGGTGTTGTAGAAGGCCGCCAGTTCGTTCAATTCCTCGACGGTGAAGCGGCGCGCCCAGACCTCGTAAACCACCCGGTTGAGCTCCGGACGGCGCCCGGCGAGGGACAGGGCCACATCGGTCACCACCTCGTCGATCATCCCGGTGTTCGCCGGATCGTTCTGGATGAACAGGCTGCGGGTCCGCTCCGCCATCAGCGGCAGCACATCGTCGAAGGCGCGGATCGCCTGCGCCGCCTGCACGGCGCTGCGCGCGGCCGCGATATGCTCCTCGGAAAAGCTCTCCTGGGCATGGGTCGCCTGGGCGAGGGACAGCAGCATTGCCGCCGCCGTGGCGGCGGCCGTCGCGGATTTCCGGCAGAAATCAAACATCGGATACTCCATGAGCAAGTGATCGGGTGCCCGGCCGCCTTCGCCGGGCTGGTCCTTGAAGGTCAGTTTTGCTGGTCGGCGACGGGAAGCAGGCGCTCCACTCCATCGGCCCCGGCCAGATACGCGGCATCGGCGATGCCGAGAAAGAGCCCGTGGTCCACCACCCCCGGAATGTCGAGCAATGACCGCGACAGAGCCTCCGGATCGGTGATCTCGCGCAAATCGATGTCGAGAATATGGTGGCCGCCATCCGTGACAAACGGCGTGTCCCCGCCGCGCAGCAGGATCGGCGCATCATAGCCAAGGTTCGAAAGTGCCCGGGCGACCGCGTTGCGGGTGACGCGAAGACCGAAGGGCACCACCTCGACCGGCAGCGCGAAGGCGCCGAGACGCGCCACTTTCTTGCTGGCATCGGCGATGACGATCATCCGCCGGGAGGCGGTCGCGACGATCTTTTCCCGCAGCAAGGCGCCGCCGCCGCCCTTGATCAGCCGCAGCTTCGGGTCGAGTTCGTCCGCCCCGTCGACGGTCAGGTCGAGCTCGGGGCACTCCTCCAGCGTCGCCAGCGGCACGCCGAGTTCGCGGCACAGCGCCGCCGTGCGCTCCGAGGTCGGCACCCCGATCACCGACAGCCCGCCCTGGACCTTTTCCGCCAGGGCGCGGACGAACTGCTCCGCCGTGGACCCGGTGCCGATGCCAAGACGCATCCCCGGCGTCACCTCTTCCAGCGCCGCCTCGGCGGCCTGTCTCTTAAGCTGATCGCTCATCCCGTTCCGTTCGTCGTTCCGCGTCGTTCCGCGTCGGTCCCGCGCCGTGGCGCCTGCCGCCGGCCGTGCCCGGCGGGTTTAGCATGGGAACCGCGCAAGGCAAAGAACCCGCGACATGCGCCGCGCCGGCAGGTGTCCACACGTTTTGCGAGCGAGCAAATCAGATTGAAAACTTCCCGCTGCGTTAACCAACAATTCAAGCAATCATGCAAAACTATTACCAGAAAATTATTGGATAACCCTTTGGGATAGGGCGGAAACCGGAGATCCAATCATGCGTCTATTCGCGGCAGCGAGACCGAGAATCACCGACGGTTCCAACACGGTCCGGAGCGAAGAGATCCACGCAGCCGAGGCCGACAAGCACACGGTGACGTCGGCCGAGACATCCTTGTCGCTGGCGCGCGATCAGCAGACGGCGCTGACGCTCGACCTGATCGAATCCGATCTGCGGGCCGCCGCCAGCAGCATCGGCACCGGCGCGCAGGACCTGCGCGCGCGGGTCGGCGAGCAGTTGCAGCAGCTTTCGGATATCCGCGGTCACTCGCAGGCGCTGCACAGCGAAACGCGCCATGCCGACGAGACCGCCCACAGTCTCTCCGCCTCGGTCGAGCAGCTCGTCGCGGCGAGCAACGAGATCGACGAACAGGTCCGCAATTCCTCGCGCCTGGCCGAGGAAGCGCGTCAGGTCGCCGACACCGCGAACACAGGCATCCAGGAGCTGAAAAGCGCCATCGACGCCATCGCCAATGTCGTCCGGCTGATCTCCGACGTCGCCAAGCAGACCAACTTGCTCGCGCTCAACGCCACCATCGAGGCGGCCCGCGCGGGCGAGGCCGGCCGGGGCTTCGCCGTCGTCGCCAGCGAGGTCAAGGCACTGTCGGTGGAGACCCAGAACGCCACCGACGAAATCGTCGCCAACATCGCCCGCCTGCAGAGCTCGGCCGAGGGGAGTATTCTTGCCGTCGACCGCATCATCGGCGTGATCGGCGAGATCCGGCCGAGCTTCGCCGCCGTCGCCGAAGCCGTCGGCCGCCAGTTGGAAACCACCCGCTCGGTCGGCGAAACCGCAAGGGAAACCGCCGATTTCGTGCGCGCGGTGACCGAGAAAGTCTCGACGATCACCGAGGCGACGGACAGCGCCGAGCGCGCCGGCGAGGCCGCCGGCGAGGCCTCCCGCTCGATGCTCGCCCTGGGGAACAGTCTGAGCGGCCGGTTCACGATGATGATCCGCCAGACGGCGATCGGCGACCGGCGGCGCGACGACCGGCTGCCGGCGGAACTGTCCGGAACCCTGACCCAATCGGGCCACAGCTACCGCATCAAGACGCTGGACCTGTCGGCCGGCGGCGTTCTTCTCGCCCCGCAACAGGGCGAGGAGCGCGCCAAAGAAGGCCCGGCGAAGGTCGATCTCTCCGGCCTCGGCCGCACGGCGCTGCAGATCGTCGCCGTCACCGATCTCGGCATGCACTGCGCCTTCGAGCGGCCGGACGAGGCCTTCGTCGCCCGCCTTGCCGAGGTGCTGGCGCGGGTGCGCGGCGAGTTGTCCCCGTCGATCGACCGGGCCCAGGACGGCGCCCGCCGCGTCACCGAGGCGATGGAACAGGCGGTAGCCAAGCGCGAGCTGACGCTCGACGCCTTGTTCGACATCGATTATCAGCCGATCCCCGACACCAACCCGCGCCAGGTCTCGAACCGCGCGCTCAAAGTGCTGGAGCGGATCCTGCCGCCGATCCAGGAAGATATCCTCGCCCGCGCCAAGGGCAGCGGCCTCGTCTTCTGCGTCGCGGTCGACCGCAACGCCTATCTGCCGGTGCACAATGCCGCCTATTCCCAGCCGCAGCGCCCCGACGACCCGGCCTGGAATGCCGCCAACTGCCGCAACCGGCGGATCTTCGACGACCGCGCCGGCCTCAGCGCGGCGCGCAACACACGCCCCTTCCTGGTGCAGACTTATCCCCGCGACATGGGCAACGGCACGATCATCTGGATGCGCGAGATCGACGCACCTATCACCGTCTCCGGCCGCCACTGGGGCGGCTTCCGCACCGCCTACAAGCTGTAAGGCGATTTTGCGCGGCGATCGCGCCAAATCACCGGCTCAGGGGCAAAAAAGCAAGGCGCCCGAACGGGTTACCGCCGGGCGCCGGGCTTGCAAAAATTGAGACGGATTTTGCAAAATCGCGCGTCAAAATCGCGAAAATTTGCGCAAACCCTCTCAAATCGGCCTTACCACCACTTGCCCGGCTCGAAGCGGCCGGCAGCCTCCTCGATGACGGTGCCGAGGGTGTAGAGCGTCTCCTCGCCGAAGGGCCGGCCGATGAGCTGCAGGCCGAGCGGCAGGCCGGAGCCGGTCAGCCCGGCGGGGACAGCCAGTCCCGGCAGGCCGGCCATATTCACGGTCACGGTGAAGACGTCGTTGAGGTACATCTGTACCGGATCGCCACTGAAGGCGCCCGGCGCGAAGGCGGCGTCCGGCGTTGCCGGCGTCAGGATCGCGTCGACGCCCGCATCGAAGGCCTCGTCAAAATCACGCTTGATCAAACTGCGGACCTTCTGGGCGCGCAGGTAGTAGGCGTCATAGTAGCCGGCCGAGAGCACATAGGTGCCGATCAGCACGCGGCGCTTGACCTCGGCGCCGAAGCCGGCGGCCCGGGTGTTCTCGTACATGTCGGCGATATCCTCGCCCGGAACCCGCAAGCCGTAGCGCACGCCGTCATAGCGGGCGAGGTTCGACGAGGCCTCGGCCGGGGCGACGATGTAATAGGCCGGCAGCGCGTATTTGGTGTGCGGCAGGCTGATCTCGACGATCTCCGCGCCCGCCGCCTTCAGCCAGTCGATGCCCTGCTGCCAGAGCGCGGCGATCTCCGCCGGCAGGCCGTCGATGCGGTATTCGGCCGGAATGCCGATCTTCAAACCCTTGACCGAACGGCCGATGGCCGCCTCGTAATCCGGCACCGGCATGTCGACAGAGGTTGTGTCCTTGGCATCGACCGAGGCCATCGAGCGCATCATGATGGCGTTGTCGCGCAGGGTGCGGGTGATCGGGCCGGCCTGGTCGAGCGAGGAGGCGAAGGCGACGACGCCCCAGCGCGAGCAGCGGCCATAGGTCGGCTTCATGCCGACCGTGCCGGTGAGCGCCGCCGGCTGGCGGATCGAGCCGCCGGTGTCGGTCGCCGTGGCGCCGGCGCAGAGCCAGGCCGCGACCGCGGCGGCCGAACCGCCCGACGAGCCGCCCGGCACCAGCGCCTCGTTGGAGCCCTCGCGGCGCCAGGGATTGACGACATTGCCGTAATAGGAGGTCTCGTTGGACGAGCCCATGGCGAACTCGTCCATGTTGAGCTTGCCCAGCATCACCGCGCCGTCGGCCCACAGGTTCGCCGTCACGGTCGATTCGTAGGGCGGCTTGAACCCGTCGAGGATGTGGCTGCAGGCCTGGGTGTGGACGCCCTCGGTGGCGAACAGGTCCTTGATGCCGAGCGGAATGCCTTCCAGCGCCCCGCCCTCGCCGCGCGCCAGCCGCTCGTCGGAGCGCCTGGCCATCTCCAGCGCCCGCTCGGCGGTGACCGCGACATAGGCGTTGATCGTCGGATTGGCCGCCTCGATGGCCGCAAGATAGGCCTGCGTCAGCTCGCTCGCGGTGATCTCGCGGGCGGCGAGCCGCGCGCGGGCCTCCGCCAGGGTCAGTTTGGTCAGCTCGGTCATCGGGGTCTCGCTCGGACTGGATCTCGCTGGTGGTCTGGGAGGCACGGCGCTCGGCGCCCTCTCTTGGGAGCCTGTCTCGCGCCCCGCGCGGCCCGCGTCAAGTGCGACGGGTCAGCGCCTTTCGGTAGAAGACGGAATAGCTGCTGTCGGGGTAGTCGAGAACCGGGCCGCACCGAACAAAACCGCCGCGTTCATACACCCGCCAGGCCGCAGGATGCCGGTCGCCGGTCTCAAGCACCAGTTCGGCGCCCCCCTCGGCTTCGGCCAAGGCCTCGATCCGTTCCAGGATCGCCCGACCGATGCCGCGCCCCCTCGCCTGCGGCCGGGTGTACATGCGCTTGACCTCGCCGACCCCGTCGGGGTGGCGCAACAGCGCGCCGCAGCCCAGCGCCTCGCCGGAGGCCGGATCGCGGGCGACAAACACGGTGGTCTGCGGTCCCGCCATCTCCTCCACGCTCATGTGGAAGCAGAATTCCGGCGGTGTGAGCTCGAGCAGCACGGCGTTCAACTCGCCGACCAGCGCCCGCATGTCGTCGGTCAGCGGGCTTTCAATGCCCACCCGGACCGACATGCCTATTCCACCACCTTGGGGACCATGAAGAAATTGTCGTCGGAGGCCGGGGCATTGGCCACGACCTTGTCCGGATAGCCGCCATCGCTGACGACGTCGGCCCGCTTCTTCATCTGCTGATGGACGACGGAGGTCATCGGCTCGACGCCGTCCACATTGACCTCGTCGAGCTGCTCGACAAAGGCCAGGATCGTGTTGAGCTCGCCGGTCATCCGGCCGGCCTCTTCATCCGTCACCTTGATCCGCGCCAGATGGGCGACGCGCTTCACCGTATCGACATCGACGGACATGCGAATTCTCCAACAGATCGGGCCTGAAAGGGTGCGGGCCTTGCGAACGTGGCCCCTCCGTGACGACAGGCCCGCCGCAATGCCGGCAAGCCCGGCCGGCAACAGTGCCGGCGGGCCGCACCCGCTTGACCGGGCTATATCATCCGCATCCTTCGCCCCGCAAGCCGCAGCCGGCGCGCAAATCAATTAGGCCGGCCTTCGCCCGATCAGGCGGCAGCCCCCTGGCCGCAGGCGGACGGGCCGAGCGCGGAACAGGCGGCGGCGGAGGGCCGCGACGCCGGCAGGCCGGAGCCCGGAGCGGCAGACGCATGCCTGCCGGCCAGAGCATGGGCGGGGGCCAGAGCGGAGGCATGGGCGGAGGCTTGGGCGAAAGCCGCCAGCCCGCGCCACTGCTCCTCCTCGATGATCCGGCCGAGATGCCAGCGCTGGCGGAGGGATACCGTCTCGCGGAAGACGCGGCCGTCGATCTCGACCCCGTCGAAGCGGCAGGAGAACTCCGCCGTCTCGCCCGCCCGGTCGCAGACCAGCCCGTCGATGGTGCCGCGCAGCATGGTGAAGCGGCGGGCAACGGGGTGCAGCTTGCGCAGCACCCCCTCCAGCCCCTCGGCCGCCAGCGCGCCATTGTCGAACAGGCGAATATCGGGGGCGAAATGCGCCCGCGCCGCGCCGAGCAGATCGCCGCGCGCCAGCGACACCAGATAGTCGTCAAGCCGGCCGCGGAACGGCGAAACGCGCAGGCGGGAGCGGAGCGGAAGGGCAATCGTCATGGCGGCACCTGTTCTGGACTGACGAGAACATTACGAGAACATTTGACGTGTGTCCAGTGGTCAGGACGGCTCTTCAAGACGCGGGCTCACGCCCGCGACTGATGTCTGGATGCCGGATCTCGCGATGGCGTTGACGCGCCCCGCGATCCGGCATGGCGGGAGTGTGTGCTCGGCGGCGTGGCCGATAGGCTCTCGGCTCTCCGGTCCCGGCTCGGCGCTTACGCGCCGTCCGGGAGGACGAAGGGATAGGGCTGCGCGCCTCGCCACCGCTCTGGGAGCCATTGGCAACCCCGGCAGGTGTTCTTCGCTCCAACCTCCCCATGCGTCATTCCGGCCAAGCGAAGCGCGAGCCGGAACCGGAGAGCCACGGCGTTTGCGGGGTCGTCCGGGAGCGCGCCCCATAGGCCCTCGGCTCTCCGATCCCGCATCTCCGCTGCGCTGCGTGCGGGATGACGCCGGAGGGGCTTGCGCGTGGGGGGACAGCCGGAGAGTGGGGTTCGCGCAGGCGTGTCCTCGCGCCCGCTCTGGCAACCAATGGGCCCCGGCGCGCGCTTGCGCGCGGCCGGGGTGACGGCCTATGGACGGGGCGAGGCCGCGCCTCCTCTCGGATGTCGTCCCGGACGAGGCCGAAGGCCGAAGATCCGGGACCCATTGGCGCCCTTGGCGGGCATGAGGCGGGAGAGCGTCGCCCCCCCCCCCGGCTGTCATACCTGCGAAGGCAGGTATCCAGTATCCGCCGGGGCGGATGGCGGCGCCAAAGCAGCCCCGCAGCCTCCGCGAGGGTCGTTCGCGGCAGCGCCGAGACCCGAGCCGCGCGACCTGTGGTTACTGGGTTCCGGTCTTCGGCTGCGCCGAAACCGGGACGACAGCCGAGGGATAGGGTTCGCGCCAGCGCGCCCCCGCAACCGCTCTGGCAACCAATGGGCCCCGGCGCGCGCTGCGCTTGGCCGGGGTGACGGCAGAGGGGATGAGAGGCCGTGCCTCACTCGCGGTGCGTCGCCCCCTCCCTCAGATCTCCAGCGAGGCGCCGGGGGCGGTGACCTTCACGCGCGAGCCCTGGTCGCCCATTTCCCGCACGAAGGCATCCGCCGACTGGTCGAGCATCGGGAACGTGCCGTAGTGGCAGGGGATGACCGTGTCGAAGTCGAAGAAGCGGCGGCAGGCGAGCGCGGCGGTGCGCGCGCCCATGGTGAAGCGGTCGCCGATGGGCACGATGCCGACCTTCGGCGCGTAGAGCTCGTTCACCAGCGCCATATCGCCGAAAATGTCGGTGTCGCCCATGTGGTAGAGCGTCGGCTGGCCCTTGGCCCGCACGATCAGGCCGTTCGGCTGGCCCATATAGACCGGCGGCCAGCCGCCGGCGAGCGAGGACGAGGTGTGGTGCGCCTGCGTCAGCGAGACCGCGAAGGGGCCGACATCGACCGTGCCGCCGCAGCCCATCGGGTTGATGTTCTCGTGGCCCTGCGACTGGACCCACATGGAGACCTCGAAATTCGCCGTGACCTGCGCGCCGGTCGCCTTGGCGATGGCGACGGCGTCGCCGGTGTGGTCGTCATGGCCGTGGCTGAGCAGGATGTGGGTGACGCCCGCGCTGGCCTCCTCGACGGTCATGTCGGACGGAAAGGACGGATTGCCGCTGAGGAACGGGTCGATGAGGAGGATCGCGCCGGGAAGTTCGACGCGGAACGCCGAATGGCCGAGATAGGTGAGCTTCATGATGGCTGCCTTCGGATCTGGTTGGAACTCTCCCGCCGGAATCTAGCCACTTGTCGGCAAACGGCAATCCCGGAGCTGTTCGCCCCTGCCGCGCCGTGCTAAAGCCGCAGAATGGCGACAGACCCTCTCCTTGCGCTGGAAGATTTCGCAGCGCGCCTCCCCCGTATCGGACGCCTGATCGGTCTCGATCTCGGCACCAAGACCATCGGCCTTGCGCTGTCCGATCTGGGGCGCGGCATCGCCTCGCCGCTGGAGACGATCCGACGCAAGAAATTCGGCGTCGATGCCGCCGCGCTGCTCGCCATCTGCGCCAAACACGAGGTGCGCGGGCTGGTGCTCGGCCTGCCGCTCAACATGGACGGCACGGAAGGCCCACGCGTGCAGGCGACCCGCGCCTTCGCCCGCAATCTCGCGGCGCTGACCGACATGCCGATGACCGCCTGGGACGAGCGCCTGTCGACCGCCGCCGTCACCCGCACGCTGATCGACGCCGACCGCTCGCGCGCCCGCCGGGCCGAGCTGGTCGACAAGATGGCCGCCTCCTACATCCTGCAGGGCCTGCTCGACCGCCTGACCTATGGCAGCCTCGACGAGCAGGACGACGGGCCGGACTATGGGCCAGGCGGCATACCCGACGACGGGCAGCCATGAACGGCGTCTTCAATGCGCTGATCCCGGTGCTGCTGGTGATCGCCGCCGGCAACATCGTCGCGCGCATGGGCCTGATCACCGGCGACCAGTGGCGCGGCATCGAGAAGATCGCCTATTTCCTGCTGTTCCCGGCGCTGATCATCCGCACCGTCGCCAAGACCGACTTCCTGGCGATCCCCGCCTTCGGCATGAGCGCGGCGCTGATCCTGTCGATCCTGGCGATGTCGGCGCTGACGCTGGCGCTGCAACCGCTGTTGAAGACGCGGTTCGGCATCACCGGGCCGCGCTTCAGCTCGATCTTCCAGGGCGCGACGCGCTGGAACACCTTCGTCGCGCTGGCCATCGCCGACGAGCTGCTGGGCCGCGAGGGCGTCGCGCTGCTGGCCGTGGCGGTGGTGGCGATGATCCCGCTGCTCAATGTCATCAATGTGCTGGTGCTGGCGCGCTTTGCCAGCGGTTCCCCGCCCGGCGCCGGCCGCATCGCGCTGGATCTGGCGAAAAATCCGCTGATCTGGTCGACCGGCGCCGGGCTGGCATTCAACCTCACCGGCCTGCCGCTGCCGCGCTTTGCCGATGCGACGCTGCAGATCCTCGGCAATGCGGCGCTGCCGATCGGCATCGTCTGCGTCGGCGCCGGGCTGAACCTTGCCGCCCTGCGCCGTCCCGGCCCGTCGCTCGCCACCGCCACGGTGCTGAAGCTGGTGGTGATGCCGGTCTTCGGCGTCGCCTTCGCGCTGCTGCTCGGCCTCGACGGCGCCGCGCTTTCAGCGGTGATCATCGCCATGGCGGTGCCGTCCGCCGGCAATGCCTATCTGCTCGCCCGCCAGATGGGCGGCGACGCACCGCTGATGGCCGAGATCCTGACCCTGCAGACGGTGCTGGCGGCCATTACCATGCCGCTGGCCCTCTTGCTTGCGCAGTAGCAAACGCGCTCCCACGGCCATCTGGCGCGCGTTTCGATCTGTCACGCGGGCGCGCGTTTCGGCTCAATGCCCCCCGCCGGTGGAGAACACCTCGCCGCGCTTGAGCCGGCGCCGGGAAGCGCCTATAGGGTTGGCTTTAATGAGCGCTCATCATCCCCCCCTCGCGGAGCTTTATCCGCACCGTCACCTCCTCGGCATCGAGGGCCTGCAGCCCAACGAGATCGTCGCGCTGCTCGACCAGGCGGAAGCCGCCGTCGAAATCAGCCGGCAGGTCGAGAAGAAAAAGGCCGTGCTGCGCGGCCGGACCCAGATCAACCTGTTCTTCGAGGCCTCGACGCGGACCCAGTCCTCGTTCGAGATCGCCGGCAAGCGGCTCGGCGCCGATGTCATGAACATGTCGGTCGCCTCGTCCTCGGTGAAGAAGGGCGAGACGCTGATCGACACGGCGGCAACGCTGAACGCCATGCACCCGGACATCATCGTCGTGCGCCACCACGCCGCCGGCGCGGTGCACCTTCTGGCGCAGAAGGTCGGCTGCTCGGTGGTCAATGCCGGCGACGGCGCGCACGAGCACCCGACCCAGGCGCTGCTCGACGCGCTGACCATCCGCCGCCACAAGGGCAGCATCGCCGGGCTGACGGTGGCGATCTGCGGCGACATCCTGCATTCGCGGGTCGCCCGCTCCAACATCATCCTGCTGAACGCGCTCGGCGCGCGGGTGCGCGTCGTCGCCCCCTCGACGCTGCTGCCGAACGGCATCGCCCAGATGGGCGTCGAGGTGTTCCAGGACATGCGCAAGGGGCTGGCCGGCGCCGACATCGTGATGATGCTGCGCCTGCAGCGCGAGCGCATGCAGGGCGCCTATATCCCCTCCGTGCGCGAATACTTCCGCTATTACGGCCTCGACCGCGACAAGCTGGCGGCGGCGGCAGCGGACGCGCTGGTGATGCATCCCGGCCCGATGAACCGGGGCGTGGAGATCGACCCGGAGATCGCCGACGGGCCGCAAAGCCTGATCCGCGAGCAGGTCGAGATGGGCGTTGCCGTGCGCATGGCCGTTCTCGAGGCGCTCGCCGCCCATCTGCCGAACAAGTGAGGAGCCCGGCCATGGCAAACCCGCAGAGCCCGATCCTCCTCGCCCCGATCCTCCTCACGAATGCCCGGGTGATCGACCCGGCAAGCGGCCTGGATGCGCCCGGTAGCGTGCTGATCGAGAACGGACGCATCACCGCCGCAGGCCCCAGCGCTCACAACCAGGGTGCGCCAGAGGGAACTGAGATGATCGACGTTGCCGGCGCGGTCGTCGCCCCCGGCCTCGTCGACATGGGCGTCACCGTCGGCGAACCCGGCGCCGAACACCGCGAGACGCTGGCCAGCGCCAGCCAGGCGGCGGCGGCCGGCGGCGTCACCACCATCGTCACCTCCCCCGACACGGATCCGGTGATCGACGACCCGGCGCTGGTCGACTTCGTGCTGCGCCGCGCCCGCGACACGGCCTGCGTCAACGTCCACCCCTTCGCCGCGCTGACCAAGGGTCTTTCCGGCGAGGAGATGAGCGAGATCGGCCTGTTGCAGGAGGCCGGCGCCGTCGCCTTCTCTAACGGCCACCGCTCCGTCACCCATGCCGGCATCATGCGCCGGCTGATGACCTATGCCCGCGACTTCGGCGCGCTCGTCGTGCACCACACGGAAGACCCGGCGCTGGCCGGCGGCGGCGTCGTCAACGAGAGCCTGTCGGCAAGCTGGAAGGGCCTGCCGGCAAGCCCGCGCGAGGCCGAGATCATCATGGTCGAGCGCGACCTGCGGCTCGCCGCGCTGACGCGCGGGCGCTACCACGCCCAGTCGGTCTCCTGCACTGAGAGCACCAGGGCGATCGCCCGGGCGAAGGCGGACGGGCTCGACGTTACCTGCGGCATCACCGTCAACCATCTGACGCTGAACGAGAACGACATCGGCCCCTACCGGACCTTCTTCAAGATGTCGCCGCCGCTGCGCTCGGAAGACGAGCGCCAGGCGATGATCGCAGCCCTCGCCGACGGCACCATCGATGTCATCGTCTCGGGCCACGACCCGCAGGACGTGGAGACCAAGCGCCACCCCTTCGCCGAGGCCGCGGACGGTGCCATCGGGCTGGAGACGCTGCTGGCCGCCGGCCTGCGCCTCGTCCATTCCGGCGAGATCGGCCTTGCCCCCCTGCTTGCGGCGATGACCTGCAACCCGGCCCGCCGGCTGGGCCTCGACGCCGGCCGCCTTGCCGCGGGCAGCCCCGCCGACGTGGTGGTGTTCGATCTCGACCGGCCCTGGGTGCTGGACAAGACCCGGCTGAAATCGCGCTCCAAGAACACCCCGTTCGAGGATGCGCGCTTTACCGGCCAGGTGCTGCACACGCTCGTTGCGGGAAAGATCGTCACGCCCTGAAGGCGTCAAACGCTCTTGGATCAGGCCCCTCGGGAAAAGCGGATTTGCCTTTCCCTGCTTGTGCTTTAGAGTTACCGCGCTGTTGCAACCGGAGGCTGCGCGTTGCCCGATCCGATCAGTTGGGGTCTCGTCTGGCCCTATTACCTTGCCGCCCTCGCCTTCGGCTATCTGCTGGGCTCGATCCCGTTCGGGCTGATCATCACCCGGCTGGCGGGCCAGGGCGACATCCGCAAGATCGGCTCCGGCAATATCGGCACCACCAATGTGCTGCGCACCGGCAAGAAGCATCTCGCCGCCCTCACCCTTCTCGGCGACATGCTGAAGGGCACGGTGGCGGTGCTGGTGGCGAGCCGCTATGGCGGGCCGGACCCGGCGGTGATCGCCGGCTTCGGCGCCTTCATCGGCCATCTCTTCCCGGTCTGGCTGCGCTTTCGCGGCGGCAAGGGGGTTGCCACCTATCTCGGCGTGCTGCTCGGCCTCTACTGGCCGGCAGCGCTGGCCTTCGCCGCGATCTGGGTCGCGGTGGCGCTCGTCACGCGCTACTCCTCCGCCTCGGCGCTGGCGGCGAGCCTCGCCACCCCCGTGCTACTGTGGTTCGTCTTCGACCGGGCGCAGGTGGCCGAGCTGATGGCGCTGCTCTCGGTGATCCTGTGGGCCAAGCATCACGAGAATATCGGCCGCCTTCTCAAGGGCACCGAAGGCCGGATCGGCCAGAAGGGATGAGCGCAGGCGCGACCGGGCGCGGTCGCGCCCTTTCCGAGCGCCAGCGCCTCGCCTGGCTGCGGCTGATCCGCTCCGAGAATGTCGGCCCGGTCACCTTTCGCGAGCTGATCAACCACACCGGCTCGGCCGAGGCGGCGCTCGCCGCCCTGCCCGAACTCTCCCGCCGCGGCGGCAAGCGCGCCATCCGCATCGCCTCGCAAGACGAGGCGGAACGCGAGATCGAGGCGCTGGCGCGGATCGGCGGGCGCTTCAGGGCACTCGGCGAACACGGCTACCCGCCCCTGCTGCGCCATGTCGACGGCGCGCCGCCGCTGATTTCCGTGCTCGGCTCCGACGACCGGCTGGCGGACGGCGCCACCATCGCCATGGTCGGCGCGCGCAACGCCTCGCTGGCCGGGCAGAAGATCGCCAGCGAGATCGCCGGCTACCTGTCGGCGGCCGGCTATACCATCATCTCGGGGCTGGCACGCGGCATCGACGCGGCGGCGCACCGGGCGGCGCTTGCGGGCGGCACGGCGGCGGTGCTGGCCGGCGGCATCGACATCATCTACCCGCCGGAAAACCGCGACCTCTATCACGACATCGCCGCGCGCGGCGCCATCGTCAGCGAGATGCCGTTCGGCTGGAAGCCGCGCGCCCGCGATTTCCCCCGCCGCAACCGGCTGATCTCCGGCATGGCGCTGGCAACGGTGCTGATCGAGGCGGCGCGCGGCTCCGGCTCGCTGCACACGGCGCGCTTCGCCGCCGAGCAGAACCGCGAGGTCTTCGTGGTGCCGGGCTCGCCGCTCGATCCGCGCTCGGAAGGCGGCAACCGGCTGATTCGCGACGGCGCGACGCTGGTCGCAAACGGCGCCGACGTGCTGGAAAGCCTCGGGCCGCGCCGCATCGCCGACGACATCCCCGGCCTCGACATCGAGGAACCGGACGCGGACGGACGGCGGATCGCCCCGCCGGATGTCGGCGACAGCGACCGCAGCCGCGTGCTCTCGGCGCTGGGGCCGGCACCGGTCGAGGTCGACGAGCTGATCCGCTACACCGGCCTCTCTGCCCGCATCGTCCACGTGATCCTGCTGGAGCTGGAACTGGCCGGCCGGCTGGAACGCCATCGCGGCCAGCGCATCAGCCTGATCGACGGCCGCTGAGGCGGCCGGCCGGCGGCCTCGGCGAGGCTCCAGGGGCGTTCCACCGGCGCTGTGGGGGGCCTCGCGGGAGTTCAGCGGGCGCCTCGAAGAGGCGGCGGTCCGCTGTTGCGATCCCCATCCCCGACAGGCGCAGGAGGCGGCCGGCCGAGCGGCTCATTCCCGCCGGCAGGGCCAAGATCACCGCGAATTGTAGCCTGCAACAACCACAACCTAAATTTCAACCAAGAGAAGCACAAGGGTTGCGGAATAGATGCACATGCCCGAATACAACCTGTGATAAGGGTCAGCGCCTACCCGCTTTCTCCGCTCCCGGCCGCTGCAGTTCGACATGCCGGTCGAAGGCCTCCACCCGCGCCATCTCCAGCAAATATGCAAGGAATTCCAGTTCGTTATTAGAAGCAAGGTCTCTCAGTTCACGGCAAATCTGGGCGCAGTAGCGGGCGGCCTCAGAGCGGTCGTTATGGGCATCTATCGGCATTGTGTGACCCGGTTGTTGGCTTGTCGAGGCGGCATGGAAGGTTTGCACAACCATTGATTTTATACAATCATAGTACACGTCAAAAACGATCTCTGGCAAGCTGATGACGTGATATTCGCGTGCCGTACCCGCAACTTGCGCAGTTCTACGGACCTTGCCTCCGGTCGGCCCCGTGCCAGCGCGCCAGCGTCCGGACGGCGGGCGCCTGACGTGCCGGGACGACAGTCGGAGCGTGGAACGACGGCGGCGGGGATGCGGGGCCGCCCCTCCCTCTCGGATGTCGTCCCGGACGAGGTCGGAGGCCGAAGATCCGGGAACCATTGGCGCCCTTGGCGGGCATGAGACGGAAGGCGCTGGCGTTGTCCCCTTTCGCTGCTCCAGCCTCTCTCGTCGTCATTCCGGGCAAGGCGCAGCCGCGAGCCGGAACCGGAGAGCCACGGTGCGTGTGGCGTCGTTCGGGGAGCGTGTCCGACAGGCCCTCGGCTCGCCGGTCCCGCATCTCCGCTTCGCGTCGTGCGGGATGACGCCGGAGGGGCTCGTCGGCCGGGAGGACGCGCAAAAAAGAGAGGACCGGCGTCCGGGAGGAGGCGGAGAGAAGGAGAGCCGAGGAGGAATCGATCCGCAAATCCGCGGGAAACGCAACAATATTGCGAGGCCGGCGGATTAACCGATCTCATTTACATAAAAATGAAAGAAATTCTTAGCGAAGCCGGCGAGCGTGTTGATTCGTCGAAGCTTTCGAGTAGTCTTCGGGAACCGGCCGCGACCGCTCCAACCGAACCGTCGCCGCCTGTTCCTGCCGGCCGCCGCTTTCGGCTCCGACCGGCAGGGTGACCCACGGCACGTTCAGGTCCGCCGCATCTCCTGACACCCGTGGGCTTGATCGGCGTCCCCCGGGTTTGGAGTGGCCTCCTCGTGTCCCGGCCGGGACGCCGATCGCCTGCCCCCTCGCGCACTTCGCAGTTTTCTCAAGGGGGGCTCAAGGGCTCCCGGCCTCAGGGGCTGTCAGTGGCTCCCAGAACCAAGGGCTTTCGGGACGCCAAGGCCGCGTGGCGCCGCAACGCAAAAGGCCCCCGAAGGGGCCTGAAGCGGCGGGACCGATGCGCTGCGCGCGAGGTCTTACTTGATCTTGGTCTCGCGGAACTCGACGTGCTTCTTCGCGACCGGATCGTACTTCCGCTTGACCATCTTGTCGGTCATGGTGCGGGAGTTCTTCTTGGTCACGTAAAAGAAGCCCGTGTCGGCCGTCGACAGCAGCTTGATCTTGATGGTGTTTGCCTTGGCCATCGTTCTTGTCCTTGCACTTGTGTCCGGCCGTACGTCGGAGCCTCCGCTGTTCGGAGAGGACGCTCCACCGGTTGTTCTGGGAAACTGAGCGCGCACCATACGTTTCGCGCGCCCAAAGTCAAGCGGGAAGGCGCGCGGCGCTCCCGGTTTCGCGCCCCGATCCGCGCCCCGATCCGCGCCTCAGATCTCCTCGCGCACGAAGCCCTTGCCGCGCCAGTAGTAGAACGGCACCGGATGGGCCGGATCGAGCTCGGGATCCTCGGCAAGCCGCGCCTGCAACTCCTCGATCACCGTCAGCGTGATCGTCGGCAGTTCCAGCGCCTTGGCCTCCTGCAGGGTCAGCCAATGCACCTCCTCCAGCTCGCCGGAGGGGCCGGTGCCCGAGGGCAGTTGGTCGGCCACCGCATCGGCGAAGACGGCGAGGAAGCGCGTGTCGAAGCGGCGCGGCCGGCGCGGCGGAGTGATCGCGCGGGCAATCAGCCGCACCGGCGACAGGTCCGGCAGCAGATGGCGCTCGGAAAAGGCGGCCATGTCGCCGGCGCCCTGCCAGTCGATGTCGCAGCGGGAGCCGACCAACAGGCCCGCCTCCTCATAGGTCTCGCGAATCGCCGCCACGGTGAAGGCGCGGGTGCGGGCGTCCGTCTTCGGTCCCTTCATCGCATGGGCAAGCTTGCTGGCGACCACCGGATGGTAGTCGCCGACGACCGGCACGCGGCTGTCGGCCGGGTCGACCCGGCCGCCGGGAAACACGAACATGCCGGGCATGAAGCGGTGCCGCATGTGGCGGCGGCCCATCAGCACCCGGTGGTTGCCGTCGTCCCTGCGGTCGAGCACCAAGAGCGTCGCCGCATCCTTCGGCCGCAGGTTGGGATTGTCCATGTAGCGCTCGGCTTCCGACAGCCGGCGGACCAGAAACTCGCTCATGAACGGGTGCCGTCTCCGCCGAAATCATAGGCCGGCTGGTCATCGCCGATGGCGTTGGGGTCGAAGCCGTGCATGTAATTGGCCCATTGCAGGCCGATCAGCGCGCCCTTGATCGGCGGCAGGCAGACCAGCGTCATCGCGACGATCAGCGGCAGCCACAGCGCCATGTGCACCCACATCGGCGGCACCGTCATCACCTCGACCGCGAGCGCGATCGGCAGCACCACGTGGCCGACCACGAAGATGGTGAAATAGGGCGGCGCGTCGTCGGCGCGGTGGTGGTGGAGCTCCTCGCCGCAGGAGGCGCAGACCGGCTCGACCTTGAGATACTTGCCGTAAAGGCGCCCCGTTCCGCAGGCCGGGCAGCGCCCCTTGGCGCCCAGCAGCATGGCGCGGCCGACATCGCGCTTGGGCTTGGCGTCCAGGGAGCCCCTGGCCGCGGCGGTGCCCACAAGCTCGGGCGATCCTGCATAGGTGACTGTCATGTGCGCCGTCCTTTCGATGGCCGCCCCCTCGGCGGCTGCCCGGTCTTGCCCGGGACACCGGCACTGCCGCTCTTGTGCTTGCGGCTGCGCGCGATGGTGCGCTCACGCGCATTCCTTCGCTTGTGATAGTGACCTTCGCTCAAAAGTTCAAACCGCAGCGCCCCCGCGTAAGGGGCCGCCTCGACCAGCCGGACCTCGACCCGGTCGCCAAGAGCGAAGGTTTCCCCGGTGGTTCGCCCGCTCATCGAATGCGACGATTCGTCGTAATGGTAATAGTCGGCGCCAAGGGTCGAGGCGGGCACGAACCCGTCCGCGCCGGTGTCGTCGAGGCGGATGAACAGGCCCGACTTGACGACGCCGGAGATCCGCCCGGCGAAGCGCATGCCGACCTGATCGGCCAGCCACAGGGCGATCAGCCGGTCGATCGTGTCGCGCTCGGCCAGCATCGCCCGCCGCTCGGCCGCCGAGACGTCGGCGCCGATCATCTCCAGCCGCCCCTCCATGCCGTCCGGCAGCCCGTCGTCGCCGAGCTTCAGCGCCCGGATCAGGCCGCGATGGACGATGAGATCGGCATAGCGGCGGATCGGCGAGGTGAAATGGGCGTAGCGGCGCAGGTTGAGGCCGAAATGGCCGATGTTCTGCGGCGAATATTCCGCCTGGGCCTGGCTGCGCAGGATCACCTGGTTGACCAGCTCGGCCTCCGGCGTGCCCTCGACCTTCCGCAGGATGCCGTTGAAAGCCGACGGGCGAATGCCGCCGCTCGAGGCAAGGCGGATGCCGAGCGTCCCCAGGAACTCCTTCAGCGCCTCCAGCTTTTCCGGGCTCGACGCGTCGTGGACGCGGTAGAGCAGCGGAACGCCGTGCTTCTCCAGCGTCTCGGCCGCCGCGACATTGGCCTGGATCATGAATTCCTCGATCAGCTTGTGCGCGTCGAGGCGGGCCGGCACATGGACGCCGTCGACGGTGCCGTCCGGCTTCAGGCGGATCTTGCGCTCGGGCAGGTCGAGGTCGAGCGGCTCGCGCGCTTCGCGGCCGCGCTTCAGGCAGGCATAGGCGGCCCACAGCGGCCTCAGGACATCGTCCAGCACCGCATCGGCGACGATGCCGCCCTCCCCGTCGATGGCCGCCTGTGCCTTGTCGTAGGAGATCTTCAGCGCCGAGCGCATCATCACCCGGTGGAAGCTGTGACGCAGCTTGCGCCCCTCCCCGTCGAAGACCATGCGCACGGCCATCGCCGGGCGCTCCTCGCCCTCCTTCAGCGAGCACAGCCCGTTGGACAGCGCCTCGGGCAGCATCGGGATCACCCGGTCGGGGAAATAGACCGAATTGCCGCGCAGATGCGCCTCGCGGTCGAGCGGCTCGCCGGGGCGGACGTAATAGGCGACATCGGCGATGGCGACGGTGGCGATATAGCCGCCCTCGTTGGCCGGGTCGTCGTCGGCGACCGCATGCACCGCGTCGTCATGGTCCTTGGCGTCGGCCGGGTCGATGGTGATCAGCGGCAGCTTGCGCCAGTCCTCGCGGCCCGACAGGGTGGCGGGCGTCGCCGCCTCCGCCGCCTCGATCACCCGGTCGGGGAAGTCATGCGGGATGCCGTGGGTGTGCAGGGCGATCTCGGAGACCGCCATTTCCGAATGCATGGCGCCGATGCGGCGGACGATGCGCCCGCGCGGCAGCCCGTAGCGGCCGACCTTGGTGACCTGGGCGCCGACGAGGTCGCCGTCTACCGCGCCCTTGAGATCGCTCGTGTCGATCTCCAGTTCCTTCTGCTTGCGGTCGATCGGCTCCAGGAAGGTGCGCCCGCGCGCCTGGCGCAGGATGCCGAGGACGCTGGAGGACTGGCGTTCGAGCAGCTTGATGATACGGCCGGCGCGGGACGCCTCGTCCCCCGTCGGATCGCCGGTGACGCGCACCAGGAGCCGGTCGCCGAGGCCGGGCACGCGCACGTCGGACTTGTGCGGATCGGGCAGCACCAGGAGGCGCGGCGGCGTCCCGTGGTCGTCCTGGTCCCAGCTTGCCGGCTCGGCCAGCAGCTCGCCGTCGCTGTCGCGCCCGGTGACGACGACGACCAGCACCGGCGGCAGGTCGCCGGGGCGCGACAGGCGCTTCTGCCGCTTTTCCAGCAGCCCGTCATCGGCCATCTCGCGCAGCAGCCGCTTCAGATAGATGCGGGCCCCGCCGGTGATGCCGAAATGGCGGGCGATCTCGCGCTTGCCGGCCATGCCGGGATTGTCGGCGAGGAAGGCCATGATCGCGTCACGGCCCGGCAGCTCCGCTGTGCCCTTGGTCTTTTCGCCCTTTTTCGCCGCGCGCGGACGTTTCGGCGCCTTGGTGCTCAAGAAGCGCCATCCGCGGCGGCGCTCGCCTTCTTCGGCTTCGCCGCCGGTTTCTTGGCTGCTGTCGTTTTCGCGGCGGGCTTCTTCGCCGGCGCCTTCTTCGCGGCGGGCTCCTTCTTGGGCGCAGCCTTCTTGGCGCCCTTGCCCGACTTGCCGGCCTTGGCGTTGACGATCTCGATCGCCTCTTCCAGCGTCACCGTCATCGGGTCCTTGCCCTTGGGCAGGGTGGCGTTGACCTTCGCCCACTTGACGTAAGGCCCATAGCGGCCGTCCTGCACGGTGATCGGCCCGCCGTCCGGATGCGCGCCGAGCTCCTTCAGCGGGGCGGCGGCAGCGCCGCCGCGCGTCGACTTCGCGCGCTTCTGGGCCAGCGCATCGACCGCGCGGTTGATGCCGACGGAGAACACCTCGTCGGCGCTTTCCAGATTGGCATAGGTGCCGTCATGCAGCACGAAGGGGCCGTAGCGGCCGATGCCGGCGGAGATGATCTTGCCGTCCTCGGGATGCGGGCCGACCTCGCGCGGCAGCGACAGAAGCTGCAGGGCCTTGTCGAGATCCATATCGGCGACCTGCCAGCCGCGCGGCAGCGAGGCGCGCTTCGGCTTGGCCTCCTCGCCGAGCTGGACATAGGGGCCGAACCGCCCGGAGCGCAGGGTGACGTCGAGGCCGCTCGCCGGGTCCTGGCCGAGCAGCTTCGGGCCGTCGGCGATCTCCGCATCGCCCTCCTCGCCGCCGCCGGCGGCCGAAAGCTGGCGCGTGTAGCCGCAATGGGGCGGGTTCTCGTTGGGAACCTTGCCCTCCAGCTTGTCCTTGTCGTAGTTCGAGCAGCCGACAAAGGCGCCGAAGCGGCTGACCTTCAGCGACAGGCGGCCGGAGCCGCAGACCGGACACTTGCGCGGATCCTCGCCATTGCCCGTGTCCGGGAAGACATGGGCGGCCAGCATCTCGTTCAGCGCGTCCAGCACCTGCGACACGCGCAGGTCCTTGGTGTCGTGCACCGAGAGGGAGAAGTCCTTCCAGAAATCGCGCAAGACATCCTTCCACGACAGTTCGCCGGCCGAGATGCGGTCGAGCTTTTCCTCCAGTTCCGCCGTGAAGTCGTATTCGACATAGCGGTTGAAGAAGCTTTCCAGGAAGGCGGTGACGAGCCGGCCCTTGTCCTGCGGGATCAGGCGCTTGCCGTCGAGCGTGACATAGTCGCGGTCGCGCAGGGTCTGCAGCGTCGAGGCATAGGTCGAGGGGCGGCCGATGCCGAGCTCTTCCATCTTCTTGACCAATGTCGCCTCGGTGAAGCGGGCCGGCGGCTCGGTGAAGTGCTGCGCGGTCTCGATCGACTGGCGCTCCACCTTCTCGCCCTCGCTCATGGCCGGCAGGCGGCGGGCGTCCTCGTCCTCTTCGTCGTCGCGGCCCTCCTGATAGAGGGCGAGGAAGCCGTCGAACCGCACGACCGAGCCGGTGGCGCGCAGGGTCGCCGACCCGCCAGCGCCGCTCGCGTCGATATCGACCGTGGTGCGCTCCAGCACGGCGGATTCCATCTGCGAGGCGATGGTGCGCTTCCACACCAGCTCGTAGAGCCGGGCGGCATCGGGATCGAGATAGCGGGCAACGTCGCGCGGGCGGCGGGTCAGGTCGGTCGGGCGGATCGCCTCGTGCGCCTCCTGGGCGTTCTTCGCCTTGGAGGAGTAGTGGCGCGGCTTTTCCGGAACGTAAGTGTCGCCGTAGTCCTTGCCGATCACCTTGCGGGCCGAGGCGATGGCCTCGCCGGCGATCTGCACGCCGTCGGTTCGCATATAGGTGATGAGGCCGACGGTCTCGCCGCCGATATCGGCGCCTTCATACAGCTTCTGGGCGATCTGCATGGTGCGGGCGGCAGCGAAGCCGTATTTGCGCGAGGCTTCCTGCTGCAGGGTCGAGGTGGTGAAGGGCGCGGCCGGATGACGGCGCTGCGGCTTCGATTCAACGCTCGCAACCTTCAGCGAGGCAGCGCGCAGGAAGGCGGCGATCCTGTTCGCCTGCTCCTCGTTGGCGATGTCGAGGCGGCCGAGCTTCTTGCCGTCGAAGGCGGCGATGCGCGCCTGGAAGCCAGCGCCGCCCGCCGTCGTCAGATTGGCCAGCACCGACCAGTATTCCTGGCGCACGAAGCGCTCGATCTCGGCCTCGCGGTCGCAGACGAGGCGCAGGGCGACCGACTGCACGCGGCCGGCCGAGCGGGCGCCCGGCAGCTTGCGCCACAGCACCGGCGACAGGGTGAAGCCGACGAGATAGTCGAGCGCGCGGCGGGCCAGATAGGCATCGACCAGCGGCTCGTCGAGCTCGCGCGGATTGGCCATCGCGTCGAGCACGGACTTCTTGGTGATGGCGTTGAAGACGACGCGCTGGACCGGCTTGTCCTTCAGCGCCTTCTTCTGCCGCAGCACCTCGAGCACATGCCAGGAAATCGCCTCGCCCTCGCGGTCGGGGTCGGTCGCGAGGATCAGGCGGTCGGCATCCTTGACGGCGCGGACGATGTCGTTGAGGCGCTTCTGCGACTTCGCATCGACATCCCAGGTCATCGCGAAATCTTCGTCGGGCAGCACGGAACCGTCCTTGGGAGGCAGGTCGCGGACATGGCCGTAGGAGGCGAGGACCTGATAATCCGAGCCAAGATACTTGTTGATGGTCTTGGCCTTGGCCGGCGATTCCACAATGACGATATTCATGAGACCCCAAACAGGAAAACGGGTGCGCCGACCCGTCCGGACGGCGCCTTGCAACGGATACGGCCTGCGCGACTGACGCGGGACGATCCCTCAAATCTATGGCCGCTGTCAAATGACCTTTCCGACGAGGCGGGTCAAGGGCGGCACGGCGACGCGCAGCGACAGGGTGCGGCAGCGGCACCAGCAGAAGGGCGTGACGCGAAGCGGCGGCAGGTCGCAGCCTCAGGGCCGTTGCGCCCGCCCCGCCCGGTCCTGTAAGGAGAACATGCCGTTGGGGGGGCATATACCCGGTCGGCACGTCTTGGCTCACACGGGTGCATGTCATGAAATATGTTCTTCACGCAGCCTTGCTGCTGCTCGGCGCGGGCCTTCTCGCCGGCTGCGAAACCGTTTCCAAGGAACAATGCCTTGCCGGCGACTGGAGCGAGATCGGCCGCGCTCACGCCGCCCAGGGCTACCCGTCCTCGCGTTTCGAGGACGTGACCAAGGATTGCGGCCGCCACGGCGTCACCCCCGATCCGCAGGCCTATATGAGCGGCTGGAGCGAAGGCGTGCTGCTCTACTGCACCCCGCTGAACGGCTTCAACCTCGGCCAGCAGAACACCAGCCTGTCGCCGATCTGCCCGCCCAACCTTGCCGGCGAGGCCGAGCGCGCCCACCGGCTCGGCCAGCGGCTGTGGTCCTCGCGCGACCGCCTCACCAGTCTGGAGCGGCGCATCGACGAGCGCCAGCGCGAGATCGACCGCCTCAACGCCGACCTTGGCCGGGTCAACTGCAGCGACAAGTCGGGCGACGAGCTGACCACCTGCCGCAACCGCCAGAACGACCTGCGCCAGAAGGTGCAGGACGCCCGCTTCAACATCCAGGAAGCCCGTTTCGAGCTGAACGACCGGCGCCGCGACTATGAAGCGACCAGATGGCAGGTGGAGGAGGAAGCCCGCCGCACGATCCCCGGCTACCGCTAGGAGGACGCCTGGGGCTCAGCCGGTGCGGGCGCCGCGGCCGGACGACGGCGCCGGAGCGGCCTCGCCCGCCGGAGCGCTGTCGGGACGGCCGGCCGGCGCATGGTCCATTCGGGTCTGCGCCTCGGCCTGCTCCATTCGGGTCTGCTCCCCGGACTGCTCCCCGGACTGCTCCAGCGCCACGCGGTTGCGCCCCTCGCCCTTGGCCCGGTACAGCGCCTGGTCGGCGCGCTTGAGCATCTTCGGGCCGCTGTCGCCCGTTCCCCGATAGCTGGCGACGCCGATGCTGACGGTCACCAGCATCTCGTCGTCGGACGGCAGGCGGAAGGGCTCGGCCTCGATGACCTTGCGCAGCCGCTCGGCGATGCCGGCGGCCTTGTCCAGGTCCGTCTCCGGCATCAGCATGACGAATTCCTCGCCGCCGAACCGGCAGGCGAGATCGAGGCTGCGGGTGTGCGAGCGCAGCCGCCGCGCCACGTCGCGGATCACCCTGTCGCCGGCGTCATGGCCGTGCAGGTCGTTGATCCGCTTGAAATGGTCGATATCGACCAGCATCAGCGCCAAGGGCAGGCCGGCCTCCGCCGCCTGGCGCAATTCGCTCGCCAGATGCGTCTCCAGATAGCGCCGGTTGCGCAGGCCCGACAGCGGATCGGTGACCGCCATCGCCAGGGTCTGCTCGACATCCGCCGCCAGCCGGTCCATCGCCCGCTTGCGGCTGACCTGGGTGCGCACCCGGATCAGCAGTTCGGTCTTGTCGATCGGCCGCGCGACATGGTCGTTGACGCCGAGATCGAGCCCCCGCGTCACCCGCGCGGTGTCGTCCGCATCGGCGATCAAGACGATCGGCACCAGCCGCGTGCGCTCCAGCGAGCGCAGTTGCGAGACGAGGCGCAGGGCGTCGTAGCCGGCCATGCGCAGGTTGATCAGGATCGTGTCGTAGCCGCCATCGGCGGCGCCCAGCAGCGCCTGCGGCGCGGAGGGCTCGACCACCACGTCGTAGTCGCGCGCGAGCGCGGCAGCGAGCCGCTCGGCCGAGGCGGGCCGGTCATCGACGACGAGCACGCAGGCTGGCGCCTCGCCGGCCGGGTCGAAGTCGCTGGCAAGGCCGAATTGCGATCCGGTCTGGGCGCGCAGGCGCAACTCGTCGCTGAGCCGCTTGAGGCCGATCAGGTTGCGCACCCGCGCCACCAGCGCGACATCGTTGACCGGTTTGGTGAGAAATTCGTCGGCCCCGGCGCGCAGGCCGCGGATCCGGTCCTCGGCCCCGTCCAGCGCGGTGATCAGCACCACCGGGATATGGGCGCTGCGCGGGTCGGTCTTGATCCGCCGGCAGACCTCGAACCCGTCGAGGCCGGGCATCATCACGTCGAGCAGCACGATGTCGCAGGGCCAGCCGGCGAGGATCTCCAGCGCCTGGGCGCCGCTCACGGCGGAGCGGACCTCGAAATACTCGGCGCCGAGCCGGGCTTCCAGAAGCCTCACATTCGCCTTGACGTCGTCGACGACGAGAATGCGCCCGCTCATGCCCGCCCGTTGGCCCCCGTCCGTCGGTCAGT
Source organism: Stappia sp. TSB10P1A (assembly GCF_900185725.1). Lineage (GTDB taxonomy): Bacteria > Pseudomonadota > Alphaproteobacteria > Rhizobiales > Stappiaceae > Stappia. The sequence goes on from NZ_FYAU01000032.1 coordinate 35,852, forward strand.
CGCCCAGATAGGAACGAACGGTTTCCAGGAACTTGGCGACCGAGATCGGCTTGGAGATATAGGCCTCGCAGCCGCCCTGCCGGATCCGCTCCTCGTCCCCCTTCATGGCGAAGGCGGTGACGGCGATGACCGGGATCGCCTTGAGGTCGTCGTCTTCCTTGATCCACTTGGTGACTTCGAGGCCGGAAACCTCCGGCAACTGGATGTCCATGAGAATCAGTTGCGGACGATGCTCGCGCGCCAGCTCCAGCGCTTCCATCCCCGTGCGGGTCTGCAGCGTCTGATAGCCATGCGCCTCGAGAAGATCGTGAAACAGCTTCATGTTGAGTTCGTTATCCTCAACAATCAGCACGGTTTTAGCCATAGTATTCGCCTTCGTCCCCGCGCCCGGCCTACCCGCGGCTCACATGCCGGCACGAGACCCGTGCCGGCTTGGCGAGAGCGTGACTGGCGTCGGCCCCTTACCCACGATAGGTACCATATATCGTAGAGGGAATTCGTTTCGGAAAGGCAAACGCGAATGATCGCGCGGCATTCATCCCGGCTGGGACCCGAGGAAGCGGAGGCGGTCGCCGCCGACGCGCTCGGCTATCTCGCCCATGACATGGAGCATCTCGGCCGCTTCCTGGCTCTCGCCGGCATCGGCCCGGCGGAGCTGCGCCAGGCGGCGAGCGAGCCCGGCTTCCTGATCGGCGTGCTGGAATTCTACATGGGCCACGAGGCCCTGCTGCTCGCCTTCTGCGAGGCGCGCGGCCTGCGCCCGACCACCATCGCCACCGCCCGCCACGCGCTCGATACCGCCCATGGCGCGGACGGCTTCGGGGACGGATCCGGGGACAGCGGCGCATGAGCGCGCCGACCCCGGTGCTGCCGGCAACGCTCGACCAGATCCGCCGGCTGCACGCGGCACAGCCCGCGCGCCCTGCCCGGCCGCTGGTCATCTGCGACGTCGACGAGGTGGCGCTGCTGTTCCTCGTCCATCTGGAGGAGCATATGGGCCGCTCCGGCCACCGCTTCCTCAGCCACGACTACAAGCTCACCGGCAACATCGCCGATGCCGCCGGCACGCTGCTGGAGGCGGTGGTGGTGCGGGCGCTGATCCAGGCCTTCTTCGACGAATGGGTCGAGCGGCAGCAGCCGGTGCCGGGCGCCGCCGACGCGCTGGCCGGCCTTGCCGGGGTCGCCGACGTGGTGTTCCTCACCAACCTGCCCGGCGACTGGAACCGCGAGGGCCGCATCCGCACCCTCACCAGCCACGGCATGACCTATCCGCTCATCACCAATTCCGGCCCCAAGGGCGGCGCGGTGGCAGCCCTTGCCGCCGGGCGCAGCGCGCCGGTCGTCTTCATCGACGACAGCCCCGCCAATATCCGCTCGGTGCGCGACAGCCATGCGGGCAGCACCCTGGTGCATTTCATCGCCGACCGGCGCTTCTTCGCCGGGGCGGAGGATATCGCGGGAACCGGCCTCAAGACCCATGACTGGAACACGGCGGCAACGTATATTCGCCAGGTGATCGGCGGCTGAGAGCCCACCCCGCCGCCGAAGGACCGGAGCCGCGGGACATGTCGGGCGCAGCGCCTGTTGGGGGAGATCGAGCGGACGGCGCGCAAGCCCCCCGCGCCGGCACCGTGCTGTGCCGCGACTGCCTGACCCGGGCGCCGGCGGCACTGCGCGGCAGCTTTCTGCGCTGCCGCGCCTGCGGCAGTCCGCGCGTGCTTTCCCATCCCGAGCTCGACAGCCTGTCGATCGCCCATATCGACTGCGACGCCTTCTATGCCTCGGTGGAAAAGCGCGACAATCCGGAGCTCACCGACCGGCCGGTGATCGTCGGCGGCGGCACCCGCGGCGTCGTCTCGACCTGCTGCTACATCGCCCGCATCAAGGGCGTGCGCTCGGCCATGCCGATGTTCAAGGCGCGCGAACTGTGCCCCGACGCGGTGGTGATCAAGCCGGACATGGCGAAATATGCCCGTGTCGGCCGCGACATCCGCGAGCGGATGCGGGCCCTGACGCCGCTGGTCGAGCCGCTGTCGATCGACGAGGCGTTTCTCGACCTGACCGGCACCGAGCGGCTGCACCACGCGAGCCCGGCGGAAACGCTCGCCCGCTTCGCCCGCTCCATCGAGGAGGAGGTCGGCGTCACCGTCTCCGTCGGGCTTGCGCCCAACAAGTTCCTCGCCAAGATCGCCTCCGATCTCGACAAGCCGCGCGGCTTCTCGGTGATCGGCGCGGCGGAGGCGAAAAGCTTCCTTGCCGGGCAGCCGATCGGGCTGATCTGGGGCGTCGGCAAGGTGTTCCAGCAGAAGCTCGCCGCCGACGGGCTGATCACCATCGGCCAATTGCAGACGATGGACCCGGTCGACCTTGCCCGCCGTTACGGCGCGATGGGCCTGCGGCTGGCGAGCCTTGCCCATGGCCGCGACGACCGGCCGGTCTCGGCGAGCCGCGAGACCAAGAGCGTGTCGAGCGAGACGACCTTCGACACCGACATTTCCGATCTGGGGACGCTGCGCGCCATCCTGCGGCGGCTGGCGGAAGAGGTCTCGGCGCGGCTGAAGGCGGCGGATCTCGCCGGGCGCACCGTGACCTTGAAGCTGAAGACGCCGGACTTCCGCATCCTCACCCGCTCGCGCAGCCTCGCTGATCCGACGCAGCTTGCCGACCGCATCTTCCGCACCGGCGAGGACTTGCTGAAGGGCGCCGCGGACGGCCGCCGCTTCCGCCTGATCGGCATCGGCCTGTCGGAACTGAGCGACGGCACGCGGGCCGACCCGGACGACCTGGTCGACCCGGCCGCCGGCCAGCGCGCCAGGGCCGAGCGGGCCATCGACGCGCTGCGCTCGAAATTCGGCAGCCAAGCGGTCGAACTCGGCCTCACCAAGGCCGGCGACCCGCGCCGCCAGCGCGACCGCTAACGGCCGCTCTCGTCCGCCGCTTCCTTCTGCCGCAAGGCCTTGAGCCGGGAAATCAGCGTCCGCGCGCCCAGCAGGATATGCGTCGTCAGGTGCTCGCGGGCGGCAGCGACATCGCCCTTGCGGCACAGCTCGACCAGCATCCGGTGCTCGCGGCTCATCCGCTCGCGTCCGCCGGTCAGCCGGATCGGCAAGGGAAAATGCCGATAGGCATTGCGGTAGAGCTTGTGCACCAGCTCCAGCGTGCGCGGCCGGTTCGCCGGCGCATAGAGCGTCGCGTGGAAGCGCCAGTTGAGATCCGACCAGCTCTCGTCGCGCAGGTCGCTCTCCATCTCCACGACCAGCGCTTCGGCGCGGGCATAGTCCCGCTCGCTGAGGATCGGCATGGCCTGCTCCAGCAACCAGCCTTCGAGCTGGGCCCGGATCTCGTAGGTCTCCTCCAGATCGTCGACCGAGAGCCCCGAGACCACCGCGCCCTTGTGGGTGACCAGCGTCACCAGCCCTTCCGCCTCAAGCTGATGCAGCGCCTCGCGCACCGGCACGCGGCTGACACCGAGTTCGCTCGCCAGCTTCTCCTGCCGCAACTGCGCGCCCTCCGGCAGGTCCCCGCTGAGGATGCGCTCGCGCAGCCGGTCGACCACCTGGGCGCTCGTCGTCTTGCGGCGCCCGGTCGAGGCTTCGCTCGATGCGGGCCCCGCCAGGGTCCCTGATGCTGCACTCGATGTCATCGGCAGAACGCGCCTCTGTTGCGGTCTCGGTCGGGCAAGGCATAGCCCGTCGCCCGCCGCGATGATAGCAGCCTTTCGCCCTCGAAAAAATTGAATCCAATCCCTCAGAGAATCTGCCATACTGTCGCTCTTCGCATCTGCCGAATATTGAAAAATTCGGCGATAAACCGCCAAAAAATAGGCAGAATGGCTCTCAAATAACTGGATACAAAATGAGTCAACAGACCGCTCACACACAGGCAAGGCCGGCATGATCGTCGTCTCCAACAACGAGGGGGGCTGCGGCATTCCGACGACGGCGCGGCTCCTGGCCGAGGGCCGCTCCGCGCTCGACGCGCTCGAGGCGGGCCTGCGCCTGGTCGAGGCGGACGAGAGCGTGCGCACCGTCGGCCGCGGCGGCTGGCCCAATCTTCTGGGCACCGTCGAGCTCGACGCCTCGGTCATGGACGGAACGACATTCCGCACCGGCGCCGTCGGCGCCCTCACCGGCTTCCTGCATCCGGTGAGCATCGCCCGACAGGTGATGGAGCAGTTGCCGCACGAGGTCCTCGTCGGCGACGGCGCGCGCCGCTTTGCCGCCGAGATCGGCGCGGAGGCCGGCGGACTGCTGATGCCGCACGCGCAAAACGCCTGGGAGCGCTGGTTCGCCACCGAAGTCGGCGAGGCCGACCGCCGGAACTGGCCGAACGTGCCGATGCGCGAACTGTGCAAGCAGGCGATCGACCCGGAGCTTGGCCGCGACACGACGGTGTTTCTCGGACAGGACCGCAACCGCGACATCGCCGCGGCGACCAGCACCTCAGGCTGGGGCTGGAAATATCCCGGACGCCTTGGCGACAGCCCGGCGATCGGCGCCGGCTCCTATGCGGACAGCCGCTATGGCGCCTGCGCCTGCACCGGCGTCGGCGAGATGACCATCCGCGCCGGCACGTCGCGGGCGGTCGTTCTCTACATGAAGATGGGGTTTTCGGTCGCGGATGCCGTCTACGAGGCGGTCGAGGACATGCGCCGGCTGGTCGGCGGCCTGATCGGCCGCGTCACCATCCACGCCATCGACGCGCAGGGAAACCACAAGGTCGTCGCGGTCAACGGACTGCCCGAGAACCACTACTGGATCTGGCGCGAGGGCGACGCCGCCCCCCGCGCCGAACCGGCGGAACTCATCGCCATCAGCGACGATCCGACACCGAGGCCAACGGCGCATGGCCGCTACGAGGTCATGGACCTGTAGCGCGTGCCGCCAGCGGAAGGGCGCGGGGCAGGCCCGCGCCCTTGACCTGAAAACACGACCCAACCGGAGAACATGGAATGGCATCATCTGGCATCAGACTGGCCTTGGCCGCAGTGGCGGGAACGCTGCTGCTCGGCAATGCGGCGCTGGCGAAGGACACGCTCGACATCGTCAAGGATCGCGGGCGGCTGGTCTGCGGAACCAGCACCGGCATCGCCGGCTTCAGCATGGCCGACGACAAGGGCGAATGGACCGGCCTCGACGTCGACGTCTGCCGGGCGCTGGCGGCGGCGATCTTCGACGATCCGCAGAAGGCGGACTTCGTGCCGCTGTCGAGCAAGGACCGTCTCGTGGCACTGCAGACCGGCGAGATCGACGTGCTGCCGCGCACCACGACCTGGACGCTCGGCCGGGATGCCGGCATCGGCCTCGATTTCACCGCCGTCAACTACTACGACGGCCAGGGTTTCCAGGTGCGCCGCGACCTCGGCGTGGAGACGATCCGCGATCTGAACGGCGCCTCGATCTGCACCGTGCAGGGCACCACCAACGAGCTGAACCTTGCCGACTATTTCCGCGTCAACGGCATGACCTACCAGCTCGTCACCTTCCAGAGCATCGACGACACGGTGAAGGCCTATGAGAGCGGGCGCTGCGACGCGCTGACGACCGACATGTCGCAGCTCGTCTCCTACCGCCTGAAGATGGCCGAGCCGGACGCGCATATGCTGCTGCCCGGCGTCATCTCCAAGGAGCCGCTCGGCCCCTATGTCCGCCAGGGCGATGACGTCTGGTTCGACATCGTCCGCTGGACGGTGTTCGCGATGGTCAATGCGGAGGAACTCGGCGTAACCAAGGCCAATGTCGACGCGATCGCCGAGACCAGCGACAATCCGGAGATCCGCCGGCTGCTCGGCCTGGAAGGCGAGTTCGGCAAGAATCTCGGCCTGACCAACGACTGGGTCGCCCGGATCGTCCGCCATGTCGGCAATTACGGCGAGTCCTTTGACCGGAACCTGGGCGCCGGCAGCCCGATGCAGCTCCCGCGCGGCGTCAACGCGCTGTGGTCGCAGGGCGGCATCCAGTTCGCTCCCCCGATCCGCTGATCGACCGCCGACGCAACCGGGTGCGGACGGGGTCTTCCGCCCGCACCCCTAGCTCGAAACGCCGCTTACCGGTCGCAGGCGCTGGCCTGCATCGGCGTCAGTTCGACAAGGTTTCCGCGCAGCTCGAAATCGCCGTAGTCGAGCACCAGGCGGCGGCTGACGCCGTTGTCATAGAGCAGGAAGCTGAGCTGGTAGATCGGCGTGCCCTCGCCGCCGTCGCCCTTGCTCTCGTCGAAATAGGAGATCGTCACCGGCCAGTGGGCGCCCGCCCCGATGGCCCCGACGGCGGCCGGATCGTCGCGGCCGACATCGCCTGCGCCCTCCCGGCGCGGGCCGATCACCGCCGTGGTGCCGTAGATCTTCTCGCCGGTCTCCGAGCCGTCGAACAGGTCGGCGACGAAGATCGTCTCGCCGCCGCGCGCCCGCTCCAGCAGGGTCATCAGATGCTCGGTCGGGAACAGCGCCGAGCCGGCCAGCGTCACCGCATGGTCCTTCGGCTTCTTCAGGTCGATGGCGATGGCCTGCGGCGTCCGCTCGGCCCGGCCCCGCGTTTCCTCGCTGAGCTGCTGGTTGATGAAGGTCTTGGAGAGGAACTGGAAGCTCTTGCCGGCCGGCTCCTCGAAGGAACTGGTCTGCAGGTCGGTGACCCGCGTGCCGCCGCTCTCGTCCGCCATCTGGGTGACGAAACGGAAGGCGATGCTGTAGCCCTCGCAGGCATTGCCGGTGAACTCGTAGACCATGCGCCCGCGCACCGCCGCCATGCCGGCGGCCGCCGCGCTGTCGGTCAGGCCGAGGTCGTAGACGGCGCGGTGCGGCTGCAGCGGCGCTCCCGCGAGCGCGGTCGCAGGCGCGCCGGCCAGCGCCAGCAGGACGCCGAGCCCGGCCAGGGGAAGCGGGCGCGTCCAGTGGGTATGAAACATGAAGCCTGTCTCCTTGGAGCAATCCGAGCCCTAGTCTTGCCGATCCGGCGCGCGCCGACCAGACCCATTTATCGCATGCGCGCGGTGGCCGTGCCGATCATCCACCCGTTTCTCCCCTCCCGCCCGGCAGGCGGCTTGATGCCACACGGGATTTGCGCCAATGTCGCCGCCGACAATCCAAAGGAGGACCGCAATGTCGGGTCAGATCGAGGCACGCATCGCCGAACTGGGCGTCACCCTTCCCAAGGCGGCGGCGCCGGCGGCCAACTACGTGCCCTTCGTGCGCACGGGCAACCAGCTCTTCATCTCCGGCCAGATCCCGATGGGTCCGGACGGCATCCAGTTCCAGGGCAAGCTCGGCGCCGGCACCTCGATCGAGGACGGCCAGGCGGCGGCGCGGCTGTGCGCCATCAACCTGCTGGCCCAGGCCAAGGCCGCGCTCGGCGACCTCGACAAGGTCGTGCGCCTCGTCAAGATCGTCGGCTTCGTCAATTCCGCGCCCGACTTCGGCGACCAGCCGAAGGTGATGAACGGTGCCTCCGACTTCCTCGTCGAGGCGCTCGGCGAGCGCGGCCGCCATGCCCGTTCGGCCGTCGGCGTCGCCGGCCTGCCCTTCGGCGTCGCCGTCGAGGTCGAGGCGATCTTCGAGGTCGAGTAACGGCGGCGGGACGGCGGACACCACGATGCGTGACATTTCCTGGCTGACCAGCCGTCCCATCGCCCATCGCGGCTATCACGACGCCTCGCGCGGCTGTATCGAGAACAGCCAGAGCGCCGTGCAGGCGGCCGTCGACAAGGGCTTTGCCATCGAGGTCGACCTGCAGCAGAGCGCCGACGACGTGCCGATCGTCTTCCATGACGACGAGTTGGACCGGCTGACCTTCGAAAGCGGACCGGTACGCCAGCGCAGCGCCGCCGAGCTCACCCGCATCGCCTTGCGCGGTACCGACGACCGGCTGTGGACGCTGGACGACCTGCTCGCCCAGGTGGACGGCAAGGCGGGCCTTTGCATCGAGATCAAGTCGCGCTTCGGCCGCCGGCCCGAGCGCGCCTTCATCGCCGCCATCGCCGCCAGCCTTGGCCGCTATTCCGGCCCGGTCGCGGTGAAGTCCTTCGACCCGGAAATGCTGGCCCTGATGCGCGAGGCCGCCCCCGACATCCCGCGCGGCGCGCTCGGCGACGGCGCCCGCGACCTGAAGGACTGGGGCCATGCCAGCCGCGTCGAGCGCTTCGCCCTGCGCCACATGCTGCACAGTGTCCGCACCCGGCCGAGCTTCGTCTCCTACTGGGTGAAGGACCTGCCGGCGCTCGCCCCGACGGTGCTGCGCAAGGCGTTCGGCCTGCCGCTGATCGCCTGGACGGTGCGCACCCCGGACGACCTTGCCCGCGCCCGCGCCTTCGCCGACCAGATCGTCTTCGAAGGCTTCGATCCGGACGCCGCCCCCTCCTCCTGACGCGGCACCTGACGCGGCGCCTTTGCAGCACGCGTGCAGCGCACTAGATTTGACGGGCGAGTTCCCCACCCGGCCCGCAGCGCCTCTTCCCACGCGGGCCGCAAGCGTTGAAGGCCTGCCAAGTGAGCGCATGCGACGACGACACCCGCACGTTCCGCCTGAAGGCGATCGGCGGGCTTTCCGACATTCCGCGCGAAGAGTGGGACGCGCTCGCCAATCCCGGCTGGCGGCTGGAGCCGGGCGGCAAGCTGTCGCCCGCCCCACTTGAATCTGATTCTCCAGGCGCTGACTCAGTTTCTCCGCAAACCGCCTTCAACCCCTTCATTTCGCACGACTTCCTGTCGATCCTGGAGGAATCCGGCTGCGTCGGCCGGCGCGCCGGGTGGCTGCCGCAGCACCTCGTCCTGGAAAACCCGGAGGGGCGCGCCGTCGCCGCCCTGCCCTGCTATCTGAAGTCCCACTCGATGGGCGAATATGTCTTCGACCACGCCTGGGCGGACGCCTATGAGCGGGCCGGCGGCAGCTATTATCCCAAGCTCCAGTGCGCGGTGCCCTTCACCCCGGCGACCGGCCGGCGCTTCCTGACCGGCACCAATATCGACCGGCCGGCGGCCATCGCCGCGCTGGCGCAGGGGCTCCGGGACCTTTGCGCGCTGCGCGAGGCCTCCTCCGCCCACATCACCTTCATGGAAGAGGACGAGTGGGGGGCTGCGGGCGAGCACGGCTATCTGCTGCGCACCGACCAGCAGTTCCACTGGGAGAACCGGGGCTATGCCGATTTCGAGGGGTTCCTGGAAGACCTCGCCTCGCGCAAGCGCAAGCAGATCCGCAAGGAACGGCGCGAGGCGGTGGCCGGCGGCATCGAGATCGAGCGGCTGACCGGCAGCGACCTCACGGAGGCGCATTGGGACGCCTTTCATGCCTTCTACGAGGACACCGGCGCGCGCAAATGGGGCCGCCCCTATCTCAACCGCCGCTTCTTCTCGCTGCTCGGCGAGCGGCTGGGCGGGCGGGTGCTGCTGGTGATGGCGCGGCGCCAGGGGCGCTACATTGCCGGCGCGCTGAACCTCGTCGGCTCGCAGGCCCTGTTCGGGCGCAACTGGGGCTGCCTTGAGGAGCACCCGTTCCTGCATTTCGAGGTCTGCTACTATCAGGCGATCGACCATGCGATCGAGCATGGCCTGCCCCGCGTCGAGGCCGGCGCCCAAGGCGCCCACAAGCTGGCGCGCGGCTATCTGCCGAGCCTGACGCGCTCTGCCCACTACATCGCCCATCCGGGACTGCGGGACGCGGTCGCCGACTATCTGGCGCGCGAGCGCCGGGCGGTGGAGCAGGAAGGCGCCTATATCCGCGACGAGCATTCGCCCTTCAGGAAAGCCTGAAGACCCTGGCCCAAGCGATTCTGCCGACTCGTCTTTTCGCCGCCGTTGAATCGAGATGCGAGGCCGGCTCAGGCGGCCTTGGCGCCACCCGCGAGCCGTCGTTGAATCGATTTCTCAGCTTGACTCTGATTCTGAACTTGAACGCCGGCGGCGGCTGTGCTGCCAAGGGACACCCAAGTTCGCCCGCCAGGGCCCTACCGGAGAAAGCCATGCCGATCGAAGCTGCCGCCTATGACGACCAGAATGTCTTCGCCAAGATCCTGCGCGGCGAACTGCCCGCGCAGAAGGTGTACGAGGACGACAGGACCCTCGTCATCATGGACATCATGCCGCGCGGCGACGGCCATGTGCTGGTGATTCCGAAGGCCCCTTCGCGCAACATCCTCGACATCGCCGAGGACGATCTCAACGCGGTGATGAAGACCGTGCAGAAGATGGCGCATGCGGTGGTGCGCGCCTTCGACGCCGACGGCACCACCATCCAGCAGTTTTCGGAAAGCGCGGGCGGACAGGTGGTGTTCCACACCCATATCCATGTCATCCCGCGCTTTGCCGGTGTGGCGATGCGCCCGCATACCGGCGAGATGGCCGACCAGGCGGTGCTGGCGGCCAATGCCGACAAGATCCGCGCCGCTCTCGCCTGAGCGAACGCCGAGGCTCAGTTGCCGCCGCTCGCCTGCGCGGCGGCGGCCTCGTGCTCGGCGTCGAGCCGGCCCTCGTCCTCGTGGACGCGCCGGAAGCTCGGCCGCGAGGTGATGCGCCCGGCATAGTCGGTGAAGACCGGCAGGTCCGGCACCAGCTTGAACATCAGCGTCCAGCGCAGCGCCGAGCCCCACTGGATGTCGGCGACGGTGATCTCGTCGCCGAGGATGTAGGGCGCCTTGCCGAGCTGCTCGGCCAGCGTCTCCATCACCTTGTCGTAGGTGCCATAGGGCGACTGCGGTCCGGGATCGTGGCCAAGAAACTTGTCTATCAGGGCCGGCTCGAAACTGGCGGCATAGAACACCATCCAGCGCAGATAGGCGCCGCGGCGCGGATCGCCGATGGCCGGGGTCAGCCCCGCCTGCGGGAAGAGATCGCCGGCATAAAGCGCTATGGCGATGGATTCGGTCACCACCGTGTCGCCATGGGTCAGCGCCGGCACCTTGCCGAGCGGATTGATCGCCAGATAGTCGGGCGACTGCAGCTCGCCGGCGCGCATGTTCAGAACATGCAGGTCGTAGGGCGCGCCGAGTTCGTCAAGCAGCACGCGGGTGGTGCTGGCGCGGCTGCGCGGGGCGTAGTGCAGCGTCAGCTTGTCGGCGGAACGTGTGTCGGACATGCGGTCTCCTTGAGGTCAAACCGGCGGCGCGCTATCGCGCCGTCGCATCCCTGGATTAGCAGCCCCCTGCTGACAGCCTCGTGTCAGCAGCCCATCCTGTCAGGCACGTTGTCCTCAGCCAAGGCCGAGCAGCAGCCAGCCGCCGATCAGCACGACCTCGCCGACGGCAACGCCCACCACCACCTTCTGCCGGGAAGCGAAGAAGGCGGCAAAGCCGCAGGCAGCGGCCAGGATCCGCAAGGCCATCGGCGTGGTCTGCAGCGCGCCGGCGGGAAACAGGATCAGCTTGGCGATGACGCCGGCGACCAGTGCGGTGGCGACCGCGCGCACGAAGATCATCACCTCGCTGTCCTCGCGCAGCCGGCCGCTGGCCAGCACCCCGAGCCAGCGCCAGATGTCGGTGGCGAGCCAGCCGGCCACCACGATCATCACATAGGGCCACCACCAGGCCTCGGCGCCGGTCATCGCCACCCCCGCCGCGCGATGCGCGTGCCGAGATAGGCGAGCGTGCCGCCGACCAGCCCGGTCCACAACAGATCAAGGCCGGGCAGCAGCATGTAGAACAGCGGCCCGAGCAGCAGCCCGGCCGCCATCGCCGCCTTGTCGGCGGAAATGCGCGCCGCGCCCCACAGCGAGCACAGGAAATAGACCGGCGTCAGCAGGAACAGCGCCGCCGAGGGCAGCGCCGGCATGCCCTCCACCAGCAGGTAGGCGACGCCGGTCATGACGAAGACGAAGAGGGTCAGGCTGGCGCCGAAGCCGAGGAAGAACGGCAGCCGCGCCTCGCGCGGATGGTCCTCCAGATGCCGCATGGCCCAGACCCAGGCGGTCACCGCGACGAAATGCGAGGCGACCAGCAACTGCCAGCGCGGCGTCTTGCCGTCCACCCGCAGGATCGGCATCAAGGCCATGGTCATCGGCATCAGGCGCACCGAGGCGAGCGCCACGGCGATGGCCGCCGGCACCAGGCCCATGCCGGCGGTGATCGCGCCGGTCAGCACGACGACGCTCGGCAGCGCCCAGACGAGGCCAGCCATCGCCAGCGTCTCGCCGAGGGTGAAGCCGCTTTCGCGGGCAAGGCCGGCATAGCCGACAAAGGCGGCGGCAAGGATCAGCGCGGGGATGGAAACCGCCGCCCGGACACCGCGCAGAACCCAGATCCGGGCCGGCAGGTCGCTGCCGTCCTCCGGGGGCTCCGGCAAACGTGTCGGGGGTGCGGACGGGGGCGTCGGCATGAAACGAAACCGCAAGACAGGGCGCCGGCCACAGGGAGGCGGGCCGGCCAGGGGACTTCCTACCTAGCAGGTCGAGGCAAAAATGCAAAACGGCGCCGCAGGGGCGCCGTTCCGCGAGGCCGCGCGCAAGCGCGGCAATGATCGTCCGCCGTCTTCAGTCGGCCAGCGGCACCTTCGGGACGAGGCTCTTCTTGGCCGATCCGCCCTTCTTCGACGGAGCGGCGACCTCGACCTTCTTCGCCGCCGGCTTGCGCCGCCGCTTCGGACGCGCAGCCTTGGGCTTTTCCGCCTTCGGCTTGACCGGAGTGTCCTCGACCGTCTCCAGCAGCAGGCCGGCCGCATCCTCCGACACCGACACCTTGACCGTGCCGCCCTTCTTGAGCTTGCCGAACAGCACCTCGTCGGCCAGCGGCCGCTTGATGTGCTCCTGGATCACCCGGGCGAGCGGACGCGCGCCCATGCGCTCGTCATAGCCCTGGTCGGCGAGCCAGGCGATGGCGTTGTCGGTCAGCTCGAAGGTGACGCCGCGATCGGCAAGCTGCGCCTCGAGCTGCATTACGAACTTCTCGACGATCCGGTGCACGACCTCCGTCGGCAGGCTGCCGAAGGCGATGACCGCGTCGAGACGGTTGCGGAATTCCGGCGTGAACAGGCGGTTGATCGCCTCCTGGTCCTCGCCCTCGCGCTTGACCCGGTTGAAGCCGATCGGCGGCTTGGCCATGTCCGAGGCGCCCGCATTGGTCGTCATGATCAGGATGACATTGCGGAAGTCGACCTGCTTGCCGTTGTGGTCGGTCAGCCGGCCGTGGTCCATCACCTGCAGCAGGATGTTGAACAGGTCCGGATGCGCCTTCTCGATCTCGTCGAGCAGCAGCACGCAATGCGGATGCTGGTCGACGCCATCGGTCAGCAAGCCGCCCTGATCGAAGCCGACATAGCCGGGAGGCGCGCCGATCAGCCGCGAGACCGTGTGGCGCTCCATATATTCCGACATGTCGAAGCGCAGCAGCTCGACGCCGAGCGAGGCGGCAAGCTGACGGGCGACCTCGGTCTTGCCGACGCCGGTCGGGCCGGAGAACAGGTAGTTGCCGATCGGCTTGTCCGGCTCGCGCAGGCCGGCGCGGGCGAGCTTGATGGCGCTCGCCAGCGTCTCGATGGCTTCGTCCTGGCCGTAGACCATGCGCTTCAAGGTGGCGTTGAGGTTCGACAGCACCTCCGCGTCGGACTTGGACACCGACTTCGGCGGGATGCGCGCCATCGAGGCGACCGTGGTCTCGATCTCCTTGACGCCGATGGTCTTGCGACGACGCGCCTCGGGAACGAGCTTCTGCGAGGCGCCGGACTCGTCGATCACGTCGATGGCCTTGTCCGGCAGCTTGCGGTCGTTGATGTAGCGGGCCGACAGCTCCACCGCCGTCTTGATCGCCTCGTTGGTGTAGCGGACCTTGTGGAAGGTCTCGAAATAGGGCTTCAGCCCCTTGAGGATCTCCACCGTGTCCGAGATGGTCGGCTCGTTGACGTCGATCTTCTGGAACCGGCGCAGCAGGGCGCGGTCCTTCTCGAAGAACTGGCGGTATTCCTTGTAGGTGGTCGAGCCGACGCAGCGGATCGTCCCGGAGGCGAGCGCCGGCTTGAGCAGGTTGGAGGCGTCCATCGCCCCGCCCGAGGTGGCGCCGGCGCCGATCACCGTGTGGATCTCGTCGATGAACATCACCGCGCCGGGATAGTCCTCGATCTCCTTGACGACCTGCTTCAGCCGCTCCTCGAAGTCGCCGCGATAGCGGGTGCCGGCGAGCAGCGCGCCCATGTCGAGCGAGAAGATCGTCGCGTCCAGCAGCACCTCCGGCACGTCGCCGTCGACGATCCGCTTGGCGAGGCCTTCGGCGATGGCGGTCTTGCCGACGCCCGGATCACCGACGAAGAGCGGGTTGTTCTTCGAGCGGCGGCACAGGATCTGAATGGTGCGCGAGATCTCGGCATCGCGTCCGATCAACGGATCGATACGGCCGGACTTGGCCTTCTCGTTGAGGTTGACGCAGTAGGCCTCAAGCGCATCCGTCTTCTGCTTAGGCTTTTCCACGCCTTCCTCCGTCGCCGCTTCCTCGTCGGCGCCGCGAACGGGACGTGCTTCGGACATGCCGGCGCGCTTGGCAATGCCATGGGAGATGTAGTTGACCGCGTCGTAGCGGGTCATGTCCTGTTCCTGCAGGAAATAGGCCGCATGGCTTTCCCGCTCGGCGAAGATGGCGACGAGCACGTTGGCGCCCGTCACCTCCTCCCGGCCCGACGACTGGACATGGATCACGGCGCGCTGGATGACGCGCTGGAATCCGGCCGTCGGCTTGGAATCGTCATCGCCCTCGATCACCAGGTTCTCGAGTTCGGTATCGATATATTCGACGAGATTGCGTTTCAGCACGTCGAGATCGACATTGCAGGCGCGCATCACCGCGGCGGCGTCCTGGTCGTCGATCAACGCGAGGAGCAGGTGCTCCAAGGTCGCGTATTCCTGCTGACGCTCGTTCGCGAACGAGAGCGCCTGGTGCAGGGCCTTTTCAAGGCTTCGGGAGAATGACGGCACGGGCGACCCCTATTTCTTTTCCATCACGCATTGCAGAGGATGCTGGTGTTTGCGGGCAAAGTCCATGACCTGAGTGACCTTGGTCTCCGCCACCTCATAGGTAAAAACACCACACTCCCCGACGCCGTGGTGATGGACGTGCAACATGATGCGCGTGGCTTCCTCGCGGTTCTTCTGGAAGAACCGCTCCACCACGTGCACGACGAATTCCATCGGCGTGTAGTCGTCGTTCAGCAACAGGACACGGTACAGGTTCGGCCGTTTGGCGACAGTCCGCGTCTTGGTGACGACCAGGTTGCCCGTGTCGTCGCCGTTGCCGCGCTGAGGTCCGTTGGTCATTGGCTCTCCATCGCCCTGTCCCGCAATCGCCTGTTCCGCAATCGCCTGTCCTGCAATCGCCTGTTCCGCAATCGCCTGTCCTGCGGCGGACCTGTCCCTCGGAAAGCCGCAAGGTCTGGCCCGAACGGCCTGACCAGCAACGTCTGGCCCGCAAGGTTCGGCCGGCGAGCGCCTGCAGTCCTGCTGGGAGATGGCCCCTGCGACGACCGCGGCACGGCCGCTGCGCCCCAAGCACGCCACCCCAGGCACGCCGCCCAGGGCACGCCGCCCCTCGGGACAGCCGTTTCGGCGACCTGCCCGCGCGTCCATCTAATGTATGGCATCCTGCGCCAAGCTCAATGGCGGCGATGTGCATTCGCACGCGCAACACGCCGAATTGTTGGGAGGAAGAGCCGCGACCTGGCGCGGGAAACGGCCGCAGCCGCGACGGAACGGCGCAGGCAACAAAAAACCCGCGGACAGGGCCGCGGGTCGAAGGCCCGGCGGCGTGCCGCCGGGATCGTCTTCAGAGACGGAAGCTTACTTGCCGGCCTTGGAGAAGGCGGCCTCGTAGGGCTTGTAGGCGTCCTTGGCCAGGTCGCTGTACATCTCGCCGATCTTGGTGACCTCGCCGACGAAGCCCTCATAGGCGGTCTTGACGAATTCGCTCTGGGCCTCGAAGGCCTTGTCGAGCGACTTGGCGGCGACCAGCTTCTCGACAGCGGCGGTGCTGTCCTCGAAGGACTTCTTCTGGTAGTCGGCCACTTCCGAGGCGATCGCCTGGAAGCCCTTGGTCATGGCGCCGAAGCTCTGCATGACGACGTCCATGTTGTCCTTGCCGAGCTTCTGGATGTCTTCGAAATTGTTCATCATCTGTGACCTCTGAGCGTTTGCCTTGCGGCCTTGCGGCCTCTTGATTGCCCCGGTGTTCCGGCATTGCCCCGGTATTCCGGTCCGGTCCGGCCTCGCCGGGCCCGGTATGCGACGCGCCCGAATGTTCGGGGCGCCAGAGGAAGATCCGCGGAGGATTTCCCCAAAGCACGCCTCAACGTCGAGCCTTGCGATAACGAAAAGAGATATATGCGATGCACAAATTTTGTCAAGAGTCATTTTGCAGTGCAGCATAGCCGGCGAAGGAGCCCGGCCGCGGCGCGCCAGTGGGGCCGATCCGCCGCTTCCACGGCAAGTCCCCGTCCTGCCTTGCGTTTTTGACCGGCCCGGTTCGCCGCTGCCGTTTCGCGCGACGGTTGTCGTGCGGCGGAGATCTCCGGTAACGGCGCATTAACCGCCTTTTGCGACTCTTCGCCATCATGAAAGCCGGCGACAACGCGGCTAAAAATCTCGGAAATCGGTTTCGCTCGACGACTGCGTTTGGACATTCGTAACCGTATTTCGGGCATCATGAGGCAACACGCGGGACATCCGGCCGGGGCTGGCGGGGATCCGGATCGCACCGCAAACGAAACACCTGGACCCGAGTGGGGTGAAATTGTGCTGAGTAAAGGTGTGCGGCGCGTCGGGCGCGCCCTTGCAATCGGAACCCGCGGAGTGCTTCTGGCCGCCATGGCCCTGGCGCTGACCGCGATGCTGTCCGCTCCAGCTTTCGCCAATCCGAAATACTCGGGCATCGTCGTCGACGTGAAGTCGGGGCGCACGCTCTACAGCTACAAGGCCGATACGGCCCGCTATCCGGCCTCGCTCACCAAGATCATGACGCTCTACGTCCTGTTCGAGGAGCTCGAGGCCGGCCGCATGTCGCTGCAGACCCGGCTCAAGGTCTCGCAATACGCCGCGAGCCGCCCGCCCTCCAAGCTCGGCCTGAAGCCGGGCAGCACCATCACCGCGAAGGATGCGATCCTGGCGCTGGTGACCAAGTCGGCCAATGACGTCGCCGTCGTCGTCGCCGAGAATGTCAGCGGCTCCGTGCCGGCCTTCGCCCAGCGGATGACCCGCACCGCCCGCCAGATCGGCATGAAGAGCACCACCTTCCGCAACCCGTCCGGCCTGCCGGACAATGCGCAGAAGACGACGGCCCGCGACATGGCCCTGCTCGGCCGCGCGATCCAGGAGCGTTTCCCGAAGTATTACAAGTACTTCAATACCCGGGTCTACACCTATAAGGGCCAGCGCTACGGCAACCACAACCGCCTGCTCGGCCGGGTCAAGGGCGTCGACGGCATCAAGACCGGCTTCATCCGCGCCTCCGGCTTCAACCTGGTCACCAATGTGAACACCGATGGCCGCCACGTCGTCGCCGTGGTGATGGGCGGGCGCACCGGCGCCTCGCGCAACGCGCAGATGGAAAAGCTGATCGCCCAGTACCTGCCCAAGGCAACCCGCGGCAACCGCACCGCGCCGATGCTGGTCGCCAGCGCTCCGGCGGCCAGTGCCCCGGCGTCCCGCAGCCAGGCGGCCGCCACGCCGAAGGTCACGCCCAAGCCGCTCGCCTTCGCCGAATTGCGCAACGTGCCCGTCCCCGGCCTGAAGCCGCAGGAGCAGGTGATGCAGATGGCGGCGCTCAGCCAAGCCGCCAGCGCCGTGCCGGTGGCGGCTCCCGCCGCCCGCGTCGCCCCCGCAGCGGCTCCCATGGCGGCTCCCCCGGCTGCGCCTGCCGTTCCGGCTGTCCGCGCGGCCGACGCCGGCGCCGACATCGTCACCGGCTCGATTGCGCCGGTGCCGCAGAAGCCCGACCTCAAGGCGATCCTGCACCGCAAGGCGATGGAAGTGGCCGGTACCGACATGGTTCCGCAGGGCTCGGCTCCGAACATCGCGGCATCGCAACCGGCGGTTCCCGCGCCGATACCGGCCGTGCGTACGGTGCGCACGCAGACCATCCGCGTTGCCGCCCTCACCGACGAGGCGGTCGCCGCCACCCTGCCCGACCCGCAGCCGGCCCGGCAAAAGGCCCAGCAGCAGCAGGCCCAGCAGCAGGCGAGAGCCGATCTGCCCGACGCGCCGGCCAATTCCTCGGTGACCGTCGCCGCCAACAACGCCGCCGATCCGGCGCCGGGCTGGCAGGTGCAGATCGCCGCCGCCGAAAGCGAGGATGCCGCCGTCGCCATGCTGAAGCGGGCGCAGGGCGCGCTCGGACCGAAGCTGCGCGGCTACGACCCCTATACCGAGCCGGTCGATTCCGGCGGCTCCACCCTCTATCGCGCCCGCTTCGTCGGGTTCGAGACCAAGACCGCGGCCTGGAACGCCTGCCGCGACCTGAAGCAGAAGCGGTTCAACTGCTACGCCGTGTATCAGTAGTGGGACGGACCGTCTGAAACCCAGATCAACTTGTTACGCGTACTGGTGAGTTCAATGACGATCGAGAAGCAGGGCCTTCGCCTCGTTGAGTTTGGCAGCGAGAAATCCGCTCCCCCCCTGATCGGGATGGACGCGCTTCATCAATCTGCGGTGCGCCGCCCGGATTTCCGCCTCGCCGGCGCCGGGCGCAAGCCCCAGAACCTCGTAGGCCTCCTGCTCGGTCATGGCGCCCGTGCCCGGCGGGCTTCCATGCCCCGCTGTGGCATCCGCCTCGAAGTCTACACGCCAGCCGGGCTCCCGGCGGTCGAGATAAGCCTCAAATAAGGCGCGGCTGTCCGCATCGCCGGACAGTTCCCGGTACAACGTCGCAAGCTCCCCGCGCGACAGGCTGTCGAGGCTGCGCCCCTCGAAGTGGCCGACCAGAACCTCGCCCGCCATGGCCCCGCTGTCGTGGTCGAGGCGCATCTCCAGGAAAGCGGAGCGCACCGTCGAGGTCGCTCCGCTTCCCCCGTTCTGCCCCTCGCCCGCCGGCTTGAAGCCATGGGCGCGCCGCAGCCCGAGCAGCGTCAGCCCGAAGCCGCCGGCCAGCAGCGCCAGGTCGATCCGCCGCGCCACCAGCAGCACCGCCGCCAGCGCCAGAAGGGCGACGCCACCGGCCGTCTTGAGCTGGCGGGCAAGATCGCCCGGATTGGCCCGTGTCGTGTAGTGCGCGAGCGCCAGCAGCAGGGCAAGCGTCCCCACGCCGAGCAGCAGAAATCCCATGCCAGTCCCCGTCTTCGCAAATCGTGCAGCCATCGGCACTATAAAGAGCCGGTCGTCCCCGTACGAGGCGGCAAACGAGCGCCCCGCCACCTCATGCCCATCGGTTCACCCCATATGCCGCAGCAGCCGCTTCGCCCCGCCGTCGCCGCCGCGCGTCAGCCGCTCCAGCCCCTCGCGCCCCGCCGCCGCATAGACCGCCGCCGCCTTCAGCAACTCGGCAAGCTCCCGCGCCGACGAGCCGTCGAGACGGAAATGCGCGCCACGCGTCAACCTTGCGATCTCGCGAAAGGCGGTCTCGGCATGGGCGTCCGCCCCTTCCTGGAAGATGAAGGCCGGCACGCCGAGCAGCCCGAGCTCCCCCGCCCTGGCGCAGAGCGCGTCGACATCCTCCTCGACGCAGTCGCCGATATAGACCAGCGCCTGCACCTTGCGCCGGCGGGTCTCGTCGATGGCATGGCGCAGCACCTTGCGGATCTGGGTCTGGCCGCCGCGACAGTCGATCCGCGTCATCAACCCGGCGAGCGTCTCGCCGTCGTCGACCCATCTGGAGGCGGCGCATTCGCCGAAGCCCCGGAAATAGACGAGCTGCATGGCAAGCCGCCCGACCTTGCCGGCGGCGGTGAACATCTCCGCCTGGATGGCGCAGGCCCGGTCCCAGGTCGGCTGGCGGCTCATCGTCGCGTCCAGCGCGATCACCAGCCGCCCCGCGGTGGCGACGTTGCGGGTCGCCTGCGCCGCGCCGAGGAAGGCGGAAATCGCGCTTCTGGCGGAGGTCGCCGGGGCCTTGCCCTGGCTCGTTCCGGCCGGGCTGCGGCTGCGTGTCGCCTCGATCCTGCGGTCCTCGTCCACCAGTGCTCCTTACGGTTCCGCCATGCATTTCAGTCAGTCGCAATTGATATGGCGCCCATTGCGGAAAAATCCAAACGCCAACCGCAAAAGGCGCTAAACACCGTATCCGGCGCCGGCACGGGAGCGGCGTCGCACACTGGAGGATACCGCAAGACATGACCAGGCCGAGGGTTCACGAGACCGTTGCCGACCTGCGCCAGGGCATCGCCGCTGCCCGCGCCGCCGGACGCCGCATCGCCTTGGTGCCGACCATGGGCGCCCTGCACGAGGGCCACCTGTCGCTGGTGCGCGCCGCCCGCGCGCGGGCCGAACACGTGGTCGTCTCGATCTTCGTCAATCCCACCCAGTTCGCCCCGACGGAGGATTTCGACGCCTATCCCCGCGACAACGAGGCCGACATCCGCATGCTGGAAGAGCTGTCGGTGGAGGGCGTGTTCCTGCCCTCGGTCGCCGAGATGTACCCGCAAGGCTTTGCCACCGGCGTCACCGTCGGCGGTCCGTCGGCCGGGCTGGAAAGCGTCACCCGCCCGCACTTCTTCAACGGCGTTGCCATCGTCGTCACCAAGCTGCTGCTCGCCGCCCTGCCCGATGTCGCGGTGTTCGGCGAGAAGGACTACCAACAGCTCGCCGTCGTGCGCCGCTTCGTCACCGATCTCGGCATTCCGACCGAGATCCTCGGCGCGCCGACCGTGCGCGAGGCGGACGGGCTCGCCATGTCCTCGCGCAACCGCTATCTCGACGCCGGCGCCCGCCGGACGGCCGCGCTGATCCCGCAGGTCTTGACCCAGGCGATCGCGCGCATCGAGGCCGGCGAGCCGGCGGCATCGGTTCTGGCGGACGGCACGGCGCAGCTCGCCAAAGGCGGCTTTGCCGTCGACTATCTGGAGCTGCGCGATGCCGCGACGCTGGCCCCCGTCGGGCCCGACAGCACGAATGCCCGCCTGCTGGTCGCCGCAAGGCTCGGCTCGACGCGGCTGATCGACAATATGGCGGTCGCCCGCCCGGCCTCGGGCTGGGCCTGAGCGGAACAGGCCTGAGCGGACTGCGAGTTTCGCAAGAAAACCAATCAGATCAGGCAGAGTTCGGCGAGTTCCCGGCGCATCGCCTCGGGAATGTCGCCGCCGCCGGCGAGCCGGCGGATGTCGGCCGGCGCGTCCTCGTCGGTGAGATAGCGCCAGCCCTGGAACGGCCGGCGCGGCTGCGGCCGCGTCGGATGCAGCACCGGCTCCAGCACCAGGTGGCAGCGCTTGACCCCGGATGTGTCGGTGAAGGGGCGGATGTCGAGGAGGTGCTGGCGCGCCTGGATCGTGCCCTTGATCACCCAGTAGAGCGAGCCGCCGCCCAGCAGCTCGTCGCGCCGGGTCGGGATCATCCGCGTGGTGTGATACTGCTCGACCGGCTCGCCGCGCGTCCGCTTCTCCTCCAGGCGGAAATCGATCCAGGCCTGGAGATCCTCGATGGCGTCGACGCCGACGCAGAGCTTGAGCAGATGAAGCGGCATGCCTCCTGTTATAGGGCTCCGCACGCGACGGCAAACCCGCAAGGCGCCGGCCTTGCCCGCTATGCACAGGCGATGCGCTGAGCCGTAGAAGCGTCAGTCCTCGTCCGCCAGCGCCACCACCGGCGCGCCCTGGTCGACCTGCGCCCCTTCGGTGACGAAGACCGCCTCGACCGTGCCGTCGCGCGGCGCGGTGATGGCGTGTTCCATCTTCATCGCCTCGACCACCGCCAGCCGGTCGCCCTTTCCCACCCGGTCGCCGGGCGCGACATCGACGGCAATGACCTTGCCATGCATCGGCGCCTTGACGGCGGACGCGGCTTCCGCGTCCTCCGCCACCCGGGCGAGATGGTCGACCAAGGTCACCAGCACGGCGCGCCCGCCCTCCACCGCGTAAACGCCCCGGTCGCTGCGCACCACCCGGCCGGCTCCCGTCCGTGGGGCGTCATGGCTGGGGCCCGAAACGCT
Source organism: Stappia sp. TSB10P1A (assembly GCF_900185725.1). Classification (GTDB taxonomy): domain Bacteria; phylum Pseudomonadota; class Alphaproteobacteria; order Rhizobiales; family Stappiaceae; genus Stappia. Next base: position 57,872 of record NZ_FYAU01000032.1, read on the forward strand.
GGCCTCGCCGCCCCACCAGGAGATCGTCACCTCGCGCGGCTCGCCGTCGACCTCGACACCGACGCCGATGCGCCGGATGCCGGCCAGTTCGAACCCGCTGGTCGCCGCGAAAGGATCCTGCCAGCCGGCTCTCGCGGCCGCGGCTTCCGGCAGCACCAGGGCCGCCACCGCCGCCTCGATCGCTGCCTCGCCGACCCGCCCGGTGGTCAGCCGGGCCAGGTCGCGGTCGATCAGCCCGGTGTCGAAGCCGCCCCGGCGCACCTCCTCATGGGCGACCAGCGCGGCAAGGAAGGCGAGATTGTTCTTCGGTCCGGCGATCAGCGAGCGGTCGAACTGCGCCGCCAGCCGGTCGAGCGCCGTCTGGCGATCCGGCCCATAAGCGATCAGCTTGGCGATCATCGGGTCGTAGAAGGCGGAGATTTCCGCCCCCGTCTCGACGCCGGTATCGATGCGAACGCCTTCAGTTTCAGGCAGATCCAGCAGATCGAGCCGGCCGGTCGAGGGCAGAAATCCCGTATCCGGGTCCTCCGCATAGAGCCGCACCTCGACCGCGTGGCCGCTGATGGCGATCTCCTCCTGCGACAGCGGCAGGCCCTCGCCGGAGGCGATGCGGAACTGCCATTCGACGAGGTCCTGGCCGGTGATCATCTCCGTGACCGGATGCTCGACCTGCAGCCGGGTGTTCATTTCCATGAACCAGAACCCATCGGGGCGCAGTGTCCCCGAGCCGTCGGCGATGAACTCGATGGTGCCGGCGCCCGCATAGTTGACGGCCTTGGCCGCCGCGACCGCGGCCGCGCCCATCGCCGCGCGGGTCTCCTGCGTCATGCCGGGAGCCGGCGCCTCCTCCAGCACCTTCTGGTGGCGGCGCTGCGCCGAGCAGTCGCGCTCGAACAGGTGCACGGCATTGCCCTTGCCGTCGCCGAAGACCTGGATCTCGATGTGGCGCGGGTTGAGGACAAATTTCTCGATCAGCACCCGGGCATCGCCGAAGGCGGACTTCGCCTCGCGCTGCGCCGAGGCGAGCGCGGCCTCGAACTCGATCGCCTTGTCCACGCGGCGCATGCCCTTGCCGCCGCCGCCCGCAACCGCCTTGATCAAGACCGGATAGCCGATCTCATAGGCCTTCTGCTTGAGGAACTCCGCCTCCTGCCGCTCGCCGTGATAGCCCGGCACCACCGGCACGCCGGCCTTCTCCATCAGCGCCTTGGCCCCGTCCTTAAGCCCCATGGAGCGGATCGCCGCCGCCGACGGGCCGACGAAAACGATGCCGGCGGCCTTGCAAGCCTCGGCAAAAGCGGCGTTTTCCGACAGGAAGCCGTAGCCGGGATGGATCGAGGCCGCCCCTGTCGCCTTGGCCGCCTCCAGGATGCGCGCGCCCACCAGATAGCTCTCCGAGCTCGGCGAGGGACCGATGGCGACCGCCTCGTCCGCCATGCGCACATGCAGCGCGTCGCGGTCGGCCTCGGAATAGACGGCGATGGTGCGCAGGCCGAGACGGCGCGCGGTCTTGATGATGCGGCAGGCGATTTCCCCGCGATTGGCGATCAGCACCGAGTCCAGCATGGGGTGGGTCCTCGTTGAAAGGGCAGGCGAGCGCGGGGCCGGATGCGCGGCCCGCGACGGGGATTACATGCGGAAGACGCCGAAACGGGTCTCCGGAACCGGGGCGTTGAGCGCGGCGGAGAAGGCAAGGCCAAGCACCGTGCGGGTCTCCTCCGGCAGGATGATGCCGTCGTCCCACATCCGCGCCGTGGCGTAATAGGGATGGCCCTCCGCCTCGTATTTCTCGCGGATCGGCGCCTTGAAGGCGGCCTCCTCCTCGGCGCTCCAACTGCCGCCGTCGCCCTCGATATTGTCGCGCCGGACGGTCGCCAGCACGCTCGCCGCCTGCTCGCCGCCCATCACGGATATCCGCGCATTCGGCCACATGAACAGGAAGCGCGGAGCGTAGGCGCGCCCGCACATGCCGTAATTGCCCGCGCCATAGGAGCCGCCGACTATCACCGTCACCTTCGGCACCCTGGCGCAGGCGACCGCCGTCACCAGCTTGGCGCCGTCCTTGGCGATACCCCCGGCCTCGTACTCCCGCCCGACCATGAAGCCGGTGATGTTCTGCAGGAACAGGAGCGGAATGCGGCGCTGGCAGCACAGTTCGATGAAATGGGCGCCCTTCAGCGCCGATTCCGAGAACAGGATGCCGTTGTTGGCGACGATGCCGACGGGGATACCCTGGATGCGGGCGAAGCCCGTCACCAGCGTCGTGCCGTAATTCGCCTTGAACTCGTCGAGTTCCGAGCCGTCGACGATGCGGGCGATGACCTCGCGGATATCGTATTGCTTCTTGAGGTCGACCGGCACCACCGCGTCGAGATCGCGCGGATCGACCGCCGGCGCCCGCGCGGGGATAAGCGCCAGATCCGGCGCCTTGGTGCTGTTGAGATTGGCGACGATGCGGCGCGCCTGGGCCAGCGCCTGATCGTCGTCGACCGCGTAGTGATCGGCAACGCCGGAGATGCGGGTATGCACGTCGGCGCCGCCCAGATCTTCGGCCGAAACCTCCTCGCCGGTCGCCGCCTTGACCAAGGGCGGACCGGCCAGGAAGATCGTGCCCTGCTGCCGCACGATGATGGTTTCGTCAGACATCGCAGGGACATAGGCCCCGCCGGCGGTGCACGAGCCCATCACCACGGCGATCTGCGGGATGCCCATCGCGGACATGTTGGCCTGGTTGAAGAAGATCCGGCCGAAATGGTCGCGGTCGGGAAACACCTCGGTCTGGTTCGGCAGGTTGGCGCCGCCGGAATCGACCAGATAGATGCAGGGCAGCCGGTTCTCCATGGCGATCTCCTGCGCCCGCAGGTGCTTCTTGACCGTCAGCGGATAATAGGTGCCGCCCTTGATGGTGGCGTCGTTGCACACGATCATGCAGTCGCGGCCCGAGACCCGGCCGATGCCGGTGATAAGCCCGGCGCCGTGGATGGCGTCGTCATAGAGGCCATGGGCCGCGAGGCCGCCGATTTCCAGGAACGGACTGCCGGGATCGAGCAACCGGGCGACGCGCTCGCGCGGGAGCAACTTGCCACGCGCCAGATGCCGCTGGCGCGCCCGCTCGGGGCCGCCGAGCGCCGCCGCATGCCGCTTGCCCAAGAGGTCGGCGCGAAGCTCGGCCCAGGCGGCGCGGTTCGCCTCCACCTCCGGCCCGTGGGTCGTGGAATTGCTGCGCAGGATCGCCACCTGGTTATCCCCCCGGTTGCTGTCGGGATGAGACGGATATCGCCGCTCCCGACCTGTCGGTTTCTTGCTGAGCGGGACAGTGAATGACGCTTACGTTTTAGTCAATACCATCCGTATTTCTCTTTTATTTCATTGTGTTATTTTTCATTCAATCGACCTCGTCGGCGTCGACGACCCAGGGCTCGCGCGCCCCCCCCCCCCGCCACTCGGCCAGGATCGGATGCGCCATGACCGCCTCCGCATAGGCGCGCTCGACCTTGCCCAGCGGCAGCAGGTAGGTCAGAAACCGGGTGACGACGGGCGCGAAGAAACAGTCGGCGGCGGAAAACGGCCCGAACAGGAAATCCCCCTCCCCGGCATGGTCGGCGCGGCAGTCCCGCCAGATCTCCCGCATCCGCGCAATGTCCCGCGTGGCATCGGGCGAGCGCGGATGCGGCGCCGGCGTGCGCCGCAGGTTCATCGGGTAATGCCCGCGCAGGTCCGGAAAGCCGGAATGCAACTCGGCGCAGAGCGAGCGCGCCCGCGCCCGCGCCGCCCCGTCCAGCGGCCACAACCGCCCGGCCGGCGCCCGCTCGGCCAGATATTCGATGATCGCAAGGGAATCCCACACGGCAAGCTTGCCATCGACCAGCACCGGCACCCGCGCCGCCGGAGAGATCGCCTTGACCCGACTGGCGAATTCCGGCGTGTCGAGCGGCACCAGCACCTCCTCGAAGTCAAGCCCGGAAAGCTTCGCCGCCGCCCAGGCCCTGAGCGACCAGGAGGAATAGGTCTTGTTGCCGATCACCAGTCTCATTCATGCGCTCCCGTACAAAACAGCGAAATAACGCCGGCCTAACGTAATCCTTCGTAAATCTGACAGGGCTAGACTCGTCACTTACTCCCCGCACCCTCCCGTCCCGACAAGGTCCGATGATCGCCGTTTCGTTGCAAGCCTCCAGACCGGCTTCGGTCGGCTACGCGCTCCTTGCCGCCCTCTCCCTGATGGTGTCGCTGACGGCGGCGCTGGCGAAACCTGTCCCCGCCGCCGCCGACGCCCAGGCGTTCCGCGTCACCAACACCGCGGTGCTGACCCGCACGCCCGACGGGGTCACGGCGACACCGGGTGAACTCGACCAGCGCATCGTCCATATCTCACTGTGCAAGACCGGCGAGAACCTGCTGCTCGACATCGGTACACGGTTGAAATTGTGGAAGATTCCGGACGGGCTCGCGCGCATAGACTGGCCGCAGGGCACGGGCACGGCGCTGTCGCGCGACGACGCGATCGCCCTGTCCGGCCAGGCCACGGCGGCCGATGTGCCCACCTGGGGCGCCGAGGTGATCTGGCCGGACCTTGGCCCGGTAACGCTTGTCCTCTTCGAGACGAGCCCGGAAAGCTATGGCGGCCTGCTGTCCAGCGCCCCCTCCGGGGTGCCGGTGCTGCGGCAGATGATGTTTCAGACCCTCACCCCGCGCTCCCGGCCGCGCGCGCCGGGCATGCCCCGCTCCTATCCCGGCGTCGAGACGCTAGCCGATTGATGCGGCTGCCTGTTTGGGGGCGCTGCCGGGAAGCTCGACCGGGCCGCCCGCCTCCCGCCAGGCGGAAAATCCCCCGCCGACATGGGCGACCGGGGCCAGCCCCATCTCCTGCACCGCGCGGGTCGCCAGCGCCGAGCGCCAGCCGGCGGCACAGAAGAAGACGAAGCGCTTGTCCTCGCCGAAGACCGGCTTGAAATAGGGGCTCTCCGGGTCGATCCAGAACTCCAGCATGCCGCGCGGCGCATGCACCGCGCCGGGGATACGGCCCTCGCGCTCCAATTCGCGGATGTCGCGGATATCCACGAAGACGGTGCCTGGATCGCCATGCAGCGCCACCGCCGCGCCGACCTCCAGGGTCTCGACCACGGCTTCGGCCTCGGCGAGCAAGGCCTTGTATCCCCTGATGATCCGTCCCGTCATCGCGCTCTCCCCGCAGTCCGGCCGCCCGCCGGCAAGGCCGCCATTGTTTGCCGGGCCCTGCGCAAATGACAAGCCCTGTCCCCGCGCGTGGCGGCGCGAAAGCATCGTCGGAAAACGCGAAAGGGCGCGGATGTCTCCGCGCCCCTGGCAATTTCTGCAGTTTGATTTTCGCAGTTCATGTGGCCGTCCGGCGCCTCCGCCTTCGCGGGCGCAGCATGTCCTATTGGACGATGGCCACCGTCGCGGGCGTGACATCCCCGCCGAACACATACATCAGCGCAAGTGCGCCACCCGCCAGGAGAACGACCCAAGCCGTTACGCCCCAACAGGATTTCTGAACCTGTTCGTCCATGAAGTTCCTTGTTGTCCGAGTGTTGCGGCGCGTGTTTGCCCCCCGCGCTCACGTTCGGTCCGAGGCGGCATTTAACGATTTGGCAATAATTTCGCAAGCGCAAAAAAAGGACAAGCTGACCTGCACGTCACGCATGACAGTTCGATGAACCGCCCCAATCCTCTCGGGATTTTTGCGAGAAACCGCGCCGGAAAATTGCGACGAGCCTCTCAAAATTCGCCGAAATCCGTCTCAAATTTTGAGAAATTTCGAGACTCCCGTCTCGAAATCGCAACCCGGCGCCGCCGCCGAAAACGGGGATAAGCGCCGGCGCAGACAAACAGTCGATGAGACATGCAGCCAACGGGGACAAGTGCCGGGGCCGGCCGCGAACGGACCGGCCCGCCGGCCGCCTCACGCGATCGAGCGGGAGGCCTCGCGCACCTTCACCGTCGCCTGCTCGACCCGCTCGGTCTCCTGCGACAGCGACTGCATGTTGGAACTGATCGCCGCGACGCCCGCATGGGCCTGCTGCATGTTGCTCGAAATGTCGCGGGTGACGATCGACTGCTCCTCGATCGCCGTGGCGACGCTCGACGAAATGTCGCTGATCTCCTCGATGATCGTCATGATCGACCGGATCGAGCCTTCCGCCTGCGACGACGACCCCTGCACCAGGGCGATGCGCGCACTGATATCCTCGGTCGCCTTCGAGGTCTGCGCCGCAAGGCTCTTGACCTCGCCCGCGACGACGGCAAAGCCCCTGCCGGCCTCGCCCGCGCGCGCCGCCTCGATGGTCGCGTTGAGCGCCAGCAGGTTGGTCTGCGCCGCGATGCTGTCGATCAGTTCCAGCACCTCGCCGATCTTTCCGGCATTCGCCGCCAGTTCGCTCATCACGGCGGAGGACTCGCGCGCCTCGTCCACCGCCCGGCCCGCCACCTGCATGGCCTGGTTGACCTGCCGGGTGATCTCGCTGATCGAGGCGACCAGTTCCTCCGTCGCCGAGGCGACCGCCTGGACATTGCCGGACGCCTGCAGCGAGGAGGCGGAGGCATCGACCGCCCGCCCGCTCGCCTGGGCGATGGCGGCGGCAACCGAATCCAGATCCGCGTCGATCTGCTTCTGCACAGCCTCCCGGTGCCTGCGCAGGGAGACCTGCTCCGTGCGATCGGTGGCGAACTTGACCACCTTCACCGGCTTGCCGTCCTCGTCGAGGATCGGATTGTAGGTGCCCTGGATCCACACCTCCTTGCCGCCCTTGCCGAGCCGCCGGTACTCGTTCGACTGGAACCGTCCGGCCCTCAACTCGTCCCAGAACCGCCGATACTCGGCGCTGCGCGCCTGGTCCTCGCCGACGAACAGGCTGTGATTGCGGCCGACGATCTCGTCGAGCCGGTAGCCCATCGTCTTGAGAAAGTTGTCGTTCGCCTCAAGGATGGTGCCATCCATGGCAAAGCTGATCACTGCCTGGGAGCGGCGGATCGCCGCGATTTCGCCGGCCGTCTCGATGGCGCGGCGCTTGGCCTCGGTGATGTCGGCGGCGACCTTGACCACCCGGACGATGCGCCCCGCCCGGCCGAGGACCGGGTTGTAGGACGCCTGCAACCAGATGTCGCGCCCCTCCTTGCCCGTGCGGCGGAACTCTCCGGACAGCGCCTGGCCGCGCGCCAGCCCCGCCCAGAACGCGCGGTACTCGGCGCTCTCGCGGTCCTGCGGCCTGACGAACAGGCTGTGGTGCTTGCCGCGGATCTCGTCGAGCCGATAGCCGACGGTTTTCAGGAAATTCTCGTTGGCATCGAGGATCGTGCCATCCGGCGTGAACTCGATGATCGCCTGAGACCGGCCGATCGCCTCGATAAGCGCCTTCTTTCCGCTGCCGAACATTATGTGTCGTGCTCCCTAGACTAACCCTGAAAGCATAAGAGCGGACGATTTTAAAAATAATTAACTTGGAAAGTAACATGCCCAACCTTACGTAGAAAACGTCACGAAAACGCGGGCTGGAAATACGGTAAAACACGCAGCCAGCGCGCCGGCCGCGCCCCACTGCGATCTGCGGCAAGCCGGGATCGGGTCCGCCCGCGCCGCCAGCAGTGGACCACCGCACCGGCGCAGTTGATCGGCGCTGCATGCGAGGTCAGACTTCACCGGCAACGCAAGGGAAAGCGCGAGGACCCCGCATCATGATCGATCTGGCCGGAACGGATCTGGCGGCGCTGGCCTGGTTCGTCGCTGCCTGGCTCGGCTTCAACGTCGTCGTCGAACTGTCGCCGCTGAAGACGCGCACGCTGTCGCACCAGATGAACCTGCACCGGCGCGGCTGGATGGAGATGATGAGCCGCCGCCCGGTGCGGATCATGGATGTCGGCATCGCCGCCGGCCTGCAGCAGGGCACCGGCTTTTTCGCCTCCACCTCGCTGCTGGCGATCGGCGGCTGCTTCGCGCTGCTGACCTCGACCGAATCGATCCTGAAGATGATGAGCGACCTCGGCCTGAAGGGCGGCGGCAGCCCGGCCGTCTGGGAGCTGAAGGTGATCGGCCTGACGCTGATCTATGCCTATGCCTTCTTCAAGTTCGGCTGGGCCTATCGCCTGTTCAACTACGCGACGATCCTGATGGGCGCGATGCCGGAGGAAAACGCGCCGCGGGAGCACCGCGACGCCTTCGCCGAGCGCGCCGCCGGGATCATGGTGCTCGCCGGCACCCACTTCAACCGCGGCCAGCGGGCCTTCTTCTTCTCGGTCGGCTATCTCGGCTGGTTCATCGACCCGCGCGTCTTCATGGCGACGACGTTCTTCGTCGTCTGCGTGCTGGTGCGCCGTCAGTTCGCCTCGCGAGCAAGGGCGCTGGCCGCCTCGCTGCACCAGCTCCCGTCGGCGCCGATCGAGCCGGCCGGCGGCATGAACACCGACACCGGCGCCTCGAACCCCTTCACCCGGTAGCGGCCGAGGGCACCGGCGTGGCAGCCCATCAGGTCGGCGATGGCCTCGGATACGAGAATGTCCTGCTCCAGGTCGCGGGTCAGCCCGGCGATGCGCGAGGCCAGGTTGACCACCGGCCCGACCACCGTGAAATCGAGCCGTGCCTCGGCCCCGACATTGCCGAAGAACACGTCGCCCGCATGCAGGGCAATGCCGACGCGCAGCGGCGGCTTCTCGTCGCAGCAGTCGCGGTTCATCTCGGCGATCGCCGCGCTCGCCTCGCGCGCCGCCAGCAGCGCCTGGCGCGCGGCGGTGCGGGCGCTGTCGTCGCAGCCATAGGGGAAGACGGCCATCACCTCGTCGCCGATGAACTTCAGCACCTCGCCGTCATGCGCCTCGACCGCGCGGGTGACCGCGTCGAAATAGGCGTTGAGCAGCTTGATCAGCTTGTCGCCGGGAAGGGCGTTGGAGAGTTCGGTGAAGCCGCGCAGGTCGAAGAAGCCGACCACGGCGGAGATCGTCTCGCCGTCGCCGCGCGTCACCGTGCCGGCCAGGACCCGCGCGCCGGCGCGCCGGCCGACATAGGTGTCGAGCAGGGTCTGGCTCATGCGCTTCAAAGTGTAGAGCTCGCACAACAGCCCCAGCGGCCGGGCGATGGTCTCCAGCAGCGAGATCTGCGCGCCGGTGAAGCCGCCGGCGCGGCGGGTGGCGAAGGTGACGCCCTTCACCGACCCGTCGGAAAACGGCAGCGGCAGCGCGAGATAGTCGGTATAGCCGGCCTCCAGCAGCTCCGGCACGATGCCGTAGTCCGGCAGCTCGCCGCCCGCGGCAAGGCGGATGCGAACACTGCGGCGCTCGGAGAACACCACCTTGAACGGGCTGTTGTCATAGGCCTTGAGGCTCTCGGGCGTTTCCATGTAGCGGCGCAGCTCGAGCCCCTTCTCGGGGGTCCAGGTGACGCCTTCCGTGCGCACGTTGGGATGCAGCACGGTGATGCCGGTCACCACCCGGTCGATGCGCACGCCGGCCTCGTTGAGGCGCAGCGCCAGCATCTCGATCAGCACCGAGATCTCCTCGACCCGCACCGCGTCGCCATGCAGCCATTCCATGACCTCGGCGGCGACCAGACTTGCGCTGATTGTCATGTTCTCACCCCTCCGGCCTGTCGTCGCCGGTCTCCGCAATGCCGATGGCTGTCCCCGCGCCGCACGGCACGGGCAACGGGTCGTGCGCAGGCCGCCCCCGCGCACTGGCGCTTATTTGGGTCGCCCGGACACGCAATGGAAGATGCAGCCGCAACTTCGTGATGCAGCCGGCGATCCGGATGCCGCGATCCGGCGTCAGTGGATCTTGCGCTTCTTCGCCTTCGCCGCATAGGGGTTGTCGCCCTTGCGGTAGCTGAGGCGGATCGGCGTGCCGGGCATGTTGAACGTCTCGCGCAAGCCGTTGACGAGGTAGCGCGTGTAGCTTTCCGGCAGCACCTCGGGGCGCGAGCAGAAGACGACGAAATGCGGCGGGCGCGCCTTCACCTGGGTGACGTAGCGCAGCTTGATGCGCCGGCCGGCCACCGCCGGAGGCGGATGGTGGACGAGAACGCCGTCGAGCCAGCGGTTGAGCCGGGAGGTGGAGACGCGCCGGTTCCACATGTCATAGGCCTGGAAGGCGGCCTCCATCAGCTTGTCGAGGCCGCGCCCGTGCAGGCCCGACAGGGTGACGATGCGCACGCCGCGGATCTGGTTGAGATAGCGCTCCGAGGCATCGGAGATGCGCTGCATCGCCTCGGCGCGGTCCTCGATCAGGTCCCACTTGTTGATGGCGATGACGAGGGCGCGGCCCTCGCGGGCGACCAGATCGATGATCTGCAGGTCCTGCTTCTCGAAGGGAATGGTCGCGTCCAGCGTGACGATCACCACCTCGGCGAACTTGATCGCCCGCAGCGCGTCGGCGACGGAGAGCTTTTCCAGCTTCTCCTGCACCCGCGCCTTGCGGCGGATGCCGGCGGTGTCGAACATCTTGACGTGCCGGTCGCGCCAGACCCAGTCGACGGAGATGGAATCGCGGGTGATGCCGGCCTCCGGGCCGGTCAGCAGCCGCTCTTCCCCCAGGAAGCGGTTGATCAGCGTCGACTTGCCGGCATTGGGACGGCCGACGACGGCCACGCGCAAGGGACGCTGGGCGCTGCCGGCGGCCGGGCCCTTGTCCTCTTCCTCCACCACCTCGCCATCCTCGTCGGTGGCGAGATCGACATCGGTCTCGGCGACTTCGGCCGGCGCCAGCGCCGCCTCGGCGGCGCGCACCTCAGCATCGGCGGCGGCGGCCTCGCGCTCCTCGACCGCGTCGACCACCGGCCGCAGCGCCTGGTAGAGATCGGCAAGGCCCTCGCCGTGCTCGGCCGACATCGCCACCGGCTCGCCGAAGCCGAGGCCGAACGCCTCGTAGAGCCCGCTTTCGCCCGAGCGCCCCTCCGCCTTGTTGGCGATCAGGATCACCGGCTTGTCGGCGCGGCGCAGCAGGTTGGCGAAATGGCTGTCGCTCGGCGTCACCCCGGCGCGCGCGTCGACGACGAAGAGCACCGCATCGGCATCGGCGATCGCCTCCTCGGTCTGGGCGCGCATGCGCCCCTCCAGGCTGGCGGCGTCGGCTTCATCGAGGCCGGCGGTGTCGAGAATGGTGAAGCGCAGGTCGCCGAGACGGGCATCGCCCGGCCGGCGGTCGCGGGTCACGCCCGGCGTGTCGTCGACCAGCGCCAGCCGCTTGCCGACGAGACGGTTGAAGAGGGTGGACTTGCCGACGTTCGGGCGTCCGATGATGGCGATCTTGGCAGGCACGTCCTGTAACCCCGGAAATGGCGAAGGCCCCGGCGGAATACACCCGCCGAGGGCCCGGATCAAATGAAGCATCCCGCGCCGGCACGGCGCGGGATGCGGGAAACGCGGGAGCGGGCCGGCGGGAGCGCCGGCGCCCCGTCAGTTGAACGCGACGACGTCGCCCTTGGCGGTGATCGTCACCAGCCGGTCGCCGGCGACGATCGGCGTCACATAGATGTTTTCCGAGGTCGACGAGGTGCCGAGGATCCGGCCGGAGGCCGCATCCACCCGCGCCATGCGGCCATCGCTCGACACCGCGACCAGCACGCCATTGGCGAGCACCGGTCCGGCCCAGTTGATGCGGCTCTTCTTCTTGCCCTCGACATTGGGCAGCACGGTGCGCCACAGCGGCTTGCCGGTGGAGCGCTCCAACGCGACGATGCGGTCCTCGATGTCGATCAGGAAGACGCTGCCGCCGGAGACGATCGGCGTGTGCAGCGAGCCGACATCCTGCTCCCATACCCGCTCGCCGGTGCGCAGACGCGAGGCGACCAGACGGCCGGAAACGCCGGAGGCGAAGACCATGTCGCCATTGACCACCGGGCTCGCCGCGACATCCGAGAAGCCGGAGACGGCGCGGGTGCGATAGGAGCGGGTGACGCCCTCGACCCATTTCGGCTCGCCGTTCTTCATGTCGAGCGCCATCACCTCGCCGGAGGTGAAGGGCACGATGACGGTGCCGCCGGAAATCGCCGGATTGGCGAAGGCGAGCAGGCCGCTGTTCTCGGCGATGCCGGTATAGGTCCAGCGCTCGGCGCCGTCATCCTGCGAGGCCGCATGGACCTCGCCGGTCTGGGTGACGGCGACGACGAGGCCGCCGGCCGCGGCCGGTGCCTGACGGGCCGGCGCGTTGATGTCCTTGGTCCACAGCACCGCGCCGGAGCCGGCATCGAGCGCCACGAGCTGGCTGTAGCCGGTGGCGACGAAGACGCGGCCGCCCTCGGCGGCGACGCCGCCGCCCGACGCCACGCCGCTCTCGCCCTCGGGCCGCAGCGAACGGCTCCACAGGCGGCCGCCATTGGTCGACAGCGCCGTGACCTCGCCATTCTGGTTGTAGACGAAGATCCGGCCATTGGCCGAAACGGGGCGCGCGGCAATGCGCACATTGCCGGAGAACATGCCGCCGCCGGAGCTGCCGATCGAGGCGCGCCAGGCGCGCCCGCCGGTGACATTGGCCGCGACATTGCCGGAATTGTTGGCGGCATCACCGCCGCCCTGGCGCCACTCGACGCCGCTCGCCGCGCCGATGCTGGCGGCGCGGCCGCCGCTCTCGGTGCCCGGAAGCGTGGTGTCGAACAGCGCCTGCCGCTCGCCCGGCAGCACCGTGTCCTTCGAGAATGGGTTGAGGTCGGCGACCGTCTCACAGCCGGCCAGCGCCAGCGCCGCCAGCGACAGGGTCGCCGCGCGCAGGACGGTGGTAAACGTCATCCGGGACCTCCGGAAAGATGTGGGGCGAAGGCTCGGGCAGACGGTCATCACGACCCCTCCCCGGCCGGCTTGCCTTCGGCGGCGTCGATCAGGTCGCGCAGGGTGCGGGCCCGCGAGGCGACGTCGCCCGGCACGCCTTCCTGCTCGACGATGCCGCCGATCCAGCGGCGCGCGGCGGCCGTGTCGCCCTGCTTCCAGGCCGACAGCACCAGCGCCTCGCGCGCAAGGAAGCGCCAGCCGTTGTCGTCGCCGGCAAGGGCTTCGAGCCGGCTGGTGGCGCCGGCGTGATCTTCAAGGTCGAGGGCGAGATAGCCGGCGCGCAGCCGGGCGATGTCGCGCAGCAGCCGCTCCGAACGCCCGTCGTCGGCGATCTGGTCGAAGGCGGCGATGGCGCCGGCCGCATCGCCCGCCTGCGCCTTCAGCGCCGCCGCGCGCATGGCGGCCAGTTGCGGATAGCCGCCGGGACCGCGGGCAAGCTCCGCCAGCCGCGCCTCGGCCTCGGCGAAACTGCCCTGGTCGGCCAGCCGCGCCGCCGAGACATAGACGTCGCCCGCCTCGCGCCCCGCGGTCTGCTGCCAGTAGACCCAGCCGCGCCAGGCGGCCGTGCCGGCGACGATGAGGACGGCAATGGCGATCAGGTAGGTGCCGAAACGGTTCCACAGGCGCTTGTAGCGCTCGTGCCTGATCTCCTCGTCGACCTCGCGAAAAATGTCGGACATACGCTGCGAATTCCCGATACTTGAGCAATACGCCGCCCGGTCTGCCGGCGCGGCGCGGCGCCACCATATCCATTTGCCCTTCTGCTGGCAAACGACACGGGTTGCGCGGCAGGAGCCCGGAACGACGGCCGGAGACGGCTCTGCGTCCCTCCCCTTGCGCGTCTTCATGGCGCAAGTGAGGCAGGCGGCGGGTCCGCCCCGGCGCGCGCCCGCCGCGCCCCCTGGCTGCCGGACGGCGGCTGTCCTTAGAAGATGGGCACGCCGATCAGCCATTCATGCAGGAACAGCACGAAGGCGATGTAGAGGCCGAGGCCGACCGCGATGGCGACGATGTCGCTGGCCAGCGACGGTACGCCGGCCGTCGCTCCGCCCAGCGTCGCCGGGCGCCGCTTCAGCGAGATCCGGTCGACCACCGCCCAGACGAGGAACGAGCCGAACAGCAGGACCGAGGCGGCATCGCCATTGGCCAGCAGATGCGAGACGGCCCAGATCTTCACCGCCAGCACCATCGGGTGCTTGACCACCATCTTGATCCGCCCGATCGGCCCGCCGGAGGCGACCAGCAGCACGAAGACCGGCAGCATCAGCAGCGCGGTCAGGTGGCGCAGCCAGACCGGCGGATAATACAGGATCGCCGGGCCTTCCGCCCGCGCCGCGCCATAGCCATAGACCAGCAGCACGAAGCCGACGATGGAGCCGATGCTGAACAGGATCCGGTAGGTGCCCGCTCCGAACCGGGCGCGCAGGCGCTCCCGCAGGCCGGTCATCATCGGCAGCAGGTGGACGCCGAAGAACACGACGAGTCCCAGAACGAGCAGGGTCATGGCGTTGGAATCTCCCTCTTTCCGGCGCAGGGTTGACCGCCCGCGCGGCGTGGTCAAGCGGCACAGGGCCAAGCCGCCGGGAGGCGACGCGACTGTTGCAGGAATGCGACGGTCGCCCGGCGACGGGCCGTCAGACCGCCCGATCCGCAAAAAACCCGATTGCGGACCAATTCAAGCCGCAACCGGCTTGGAGAATCACTGCAGGTGGGCTCATAGTTCGCGCGCCTGGAGGTGGGATGAGATGCCGATTCGCGACAGGCGGAGCAGTCCGCGCCACCGCACCCTGAAAAGCGGCCGGATCGTCCTCGACGACGGGGCGAAGGTGCATGAATGCCGCGTCCGCAACCTGTCGGACGATGGCGCCCTGCTGAAACTGCCGAGCACTGCCGAGATTCCCGACCGGTTCGAACTGCGCATCGTCAACGAGGAGATCGCCGTCGCCGCCCTGGTGCGCTGGCGCACGGCGACCGAGATCGGCGTGCAGTTCCTGCGCGAGGACGACGAGACGGCGGACTGAACCCGCCGTCTTCTTTCCGTCTTCCCGTCAGGCCGGGGCAGGCCCGCGTGCCGGCGCCCGCCGCACCGCCCTCTGCGCCGCCCAGACCCCTGCAAGAACGAGACACACCCCGGCGATCTGCGACGGCGCCAGCGCCTGGCCGAGCAGCCCCCAGCCGAGCAGCACGGCGGTGGTCGGGCTGAGGAAGCCGAGCGAGGCGACCGCCGAGGGCTCCAGCCGCGAAATGCCGCGAAACCACAGGACATAGGTGAGCGCGCTGGACAGGCTCATATAGAGGAAGCCCGCCATGTTGCGCGCGCTCGGCGCAGGCGGCAGCGGCTCCAGCAACAGCGCCATCACCACCAGCAGCACGCCGCCGGCGAGAAGCTGCAAGGCCGCGAAGATGAGCGGTGAGACCGGCGGTTGCCAGCGGCGGGTCAGCACCGTGCCGAAGGCCATCGAGACCGCCCCACCCAGCGCTGCCGCGATGCCCACCGCATCGAGCACCGCCTCGTTGCGCAGCACCAGCAGGGCCACCCCGCACAGCCCGGCAAGGGCGGCGAGAACCGCGAGCGGACGAATGACGCTGCCAAGCAGCATGGCCGCCACGAAGATGACGATGAGCGGCTGCACCGCGCCCACGGTGGCGGCGATGCCGCCGGGCAGCCGGTAGGCGGCGATGAACAGCAGCACCATGAAGATGGCGAAGTTCAGCGCGCCGAGCACGAAGGATCGCCAGATCCACTGCCCGCGCGGCAACTGGCGCACGATCAGCAGCAGCAACAGGCCGGCCGGCAGGACCCGGGCGGCGGAGACGAAGACCGGATGGCCGGGCGGCAGCAGCTCGGTGGTGACGATATAGGTGCTGCCCCAGACGATCGGGGCGAGCGCGGTCAGCAGCAGGTCGGAAGCGCGGAACATGGCGGCCTCGTTTGAGGAAGGCGGGAACGGGCCGGGCGACAGGCGCGCCGCCCGGCGATCTTGGCGGGAGCGGCAGGGGCAGACAAGCCCCCTCGCCCGGCAAGGTCAGGCGTGCGAGAGCACCTCGGGGAGCGGGCGGCGCGGCTTCTGCGGCCAGTTGCCGGGCGCGGCCGGGCCGACGGCCAGCAGCATCACCGGCACCTCGCCGTCCGTCAGGCCGAACCCGGCCGTGACCTTTGCCGGCTCGAAGCCGACCATCGGCCCGCTGGCAAGCCCCCTGGCGGCCGCCGCCAGCATCAGAAAGGAGGCGGCAAGGGTCGCCGAGCGCACGGCCTCGTCGCGCGCGGCGACCGGGTCCGCGCCATAGGTGCCGGCCACCGCATCGACCCAGCCGGCGGCCATGTCGGCGGGCATGAACCCGGCCTCGACGGAGGGGCGCAGCCGGTCGCCGAGGCTTGCCGCGTCCGGATGGCTGCCGACGATGATGAAGGTGACGGCGGCCTCCGACACCTTGGCCTGATCATAGGACGCCGCGCGCAGCCGCGCCTTGGCTTCCGGCGAGGCGACGGCGATGAAGCGCCAGTTCTGCAGGTTGTAGGCGCTCGGCGCGCGGGTGGCGAGCCGGATCAGATCCTCGATCTGCGCGCGGGCGAGACGGGCGTCGGGGTCGAACCGATTGGTCGAGACGCGACCTTCCAGAAGGGTGTCGATGTCGGTGGCGGTAGCGGTGGCGGTCATGACGAGGATCTCTCCGTGAGTGGGCCGGGAGCCCGTGCTCCCGTCGGTGCCCAAGAGATATTCCCGTTCCCGTTTCGCGATAATCCGGCTATTTATCCGATCACTCGCAACCATAAGTGAACAATAATGGATCAACTCACCGCGCTTCGCGTCTTCCGCCGGGTGGTCGACGAGGGCTCCTTCGCCGGTGCCGCGCGTAGCCTGTCGCTGTCGCCGGCGGCGATCAGCAAGAATATCGGCGAGTTGGAGGCGCATCTCGGCGTGCGCCTGCTCAACCGCACGACGCGGCGCATGAGCCTGACCGAGCCGGGCCGGCTCTACCATGAACAGGTGGCGCGCATCCTCGACGACCTGACCGAGGCCGACGGTTCGATGCAGCCGCTGCGCCACCGGCCGAGCGGGCTGTTGCGGGTGGCGGCGCCGATCTCGCTCACCCTCACCCGCCTGTCGCGCACGATCACCGCCTTCATGCAGGCCTATCCCGACGTGGAGATCGACCTGCATCTGGACGACCGGCGGGTCGATCTCGTCAAGGACGGCTTCGACGTCGCCATCCGCGGCACGGCGAAGCTGGAGGACACCAGCCTGGTCGCCCGCCGGCTGATGGCGATGCGCCATGTGATCTGTGGCGCCCCAAGCTATTTCGACGGGGCCGGCCGGCCACACCGTCCGGAAGAGCTCGCGAGCCACCGGATCGTGCAGTTCTCGCTGTCGGGCAATGCCAGCGAATGGGCGCTGGAGCGGGAGGGCGAACGGGTGACGCTGCCGGTGACAAGCCGCTACCGGGCGTCGACCAGCCTTGCCGTGCGCGAGGCACTGCTGGACGGCTACGGCCTGTCGCTGATCCCGGCGTCTTATGTGCGCGAGGACATCGCCGCCGGACGGCTGGAGACGGTGCTGGACGGCTGGGCGCCGGCGGACACGCAGGTCTATGCGGTCTATCCCTCGCGCCGCTACCTGCTGCCGAAGGTGCGCGCGCTGATCGACTTTCTCGCCGAGGATCTGCGGAGCGAAACGTGAGGCGCTTCAGCGCGGGGCCTTGAGCGCGGCGAACCAGAAGCCGAGGCAGAGGACCAGCGCGCCGACGAAGACCGCGACGAGCACCGCGCCATAACCGCCCGACGCCTGCCACAGCAGCGCGGCGGCAAGCGGGGCACCCGCCCGCATCAGGTTCATCGGCCCGATCAGCGAGCCGTTGACCGCACCATAGGCCTCGCGGCTGACCATTTCCGGCACGGCGAGACCGCGCACGATGGTGATCATGCCGTTGGCCGCGCCATAGAGGGCGGCGATGGCGCCGATCACCAGCACCGAGGGCGGGGCGAAGGCAAGCGCGGCGATGGCGAGCGGAAAGACGGCGACCACGGCCGAGCCGATCAGCCGCACCGGCGCGCCCGGCGCCAGCACGCGGATGGCGATGCGCGCGGCAACCTGGGCCGGGCCGATCACCGTCATCACCATGACCACCCCGGCCGCATCCAGCCCCCGCTCCAGCAGCAGCGGATAGAGATGATAGATCAGCGCGGACACCGCCGCCGAATAGGAGACCCAGGCCAGCATCAGCCCCCAGTAGGACGGCCGGCGCATCGCCGCCGCCACCGCATGGCGGCCCGACAGCGGCGCGCTGCCGTCCTCATGCACGGGTGCCGGCGCATCGCGCGCCGGGTTGATCGCCGCGAAATACAGCGCAGCGCACAGGAGGCCGTTGACGGCGGCCATCACCATCAGCGCCCCGCGCCAGCCCTGCGTCTCGATCAGGAGCTGGATGATCGGGATGAAGACGGTGCTGGCAAAGCCCCCCCACAGGGTCAGCGTGGTGATGCCGCCGCGCGCCCGCAACGGGCCGACGCGGCGGGCAACGACGGCGAAGGCCGGCTCGTAGAGCGTTGCCGCCTGCAGCATGCCGAGCCCGGCGAGCACCACATAGAAGGCGGCGATCTCCTCCACCTGCGACCAGGCGAGCAGCAGCAGGCCGGCCAGCACCGAGGCGCCCGCCATGATGTAGCGCCCGTGCCCGCGGTCGATCGCCGCCCCGACCGGATAGGCGGCAAGGCTGGCGAGCACCACGCCGAGCGTCGCCGCGCCATAGAGCACCGGCTTCGACCAGCCGAGATCGGCGCGCATCGCCTCGGCGATCAGCGGAAAGCCGTAGAACAGCGTGCCCCAGGAACAGATCTGGGCGATGCCGAGCGCGGTGATGAACCAGCCGGTTGCGGCCGGCGGCGCGTCACCGCCAAGGAGGCGCTGCGACATCGGCGATGACCTTTCAGGGATGGCCGCCGCGATGGGAGGCTCGAGGCGGGAGGCAGGCGAACGGAAGGACGTGGCGCGGCGGACGGCCCGTCAGGCCACCCGGGCAGCGCCCCTCGCCTCCCGTTCGACAAGAAGCCACCGCAGCAGCGCGAAGGCAAGAGCCGCGCCGAGACATTCGGCAAGAATGAAGGCGGGAAGATCCACCGGGCGGATGCCGGCGAACGTATCGGTGAGGCTGCGCGCCACTGCCACCGCCGGGTTGGCGAAGGAGGTGGAGGCGGTGAACCAGTAGGCGGCGGTGATGTAGAGCCCGACGAGCCAGGGCACCGCCTCGGCCCGGAAGCGCAGGCCGGCAAGGATCGCCAGCAGCAGCCCGAAGGTGGCGACGCCTTCCGCCAGCCACTGGGCCGGGCCGGTGCGCATGGTCGCCGAGAGCTGCAACAGGGGCAGTTCGAACATCGCATGGGCGACGAGCGTGCCGGCAACGCCGCCGAGGATCTGGGCGAGCGCATAGGCCGCCGCCTCCGCAGGCGCAAGCTCCCGCCGCAGCGCGAAGACCAGCGTCACCGCCGGGTTGAAATGCGCGCCGGAGAGCGGCCCGAGACAGGTGATCAGCACCACCAGGATCGCGCCGGTCGGCAGCGTGTTGGCGAGCAGCGCAAGGGCCGCATCGCCCGTCAGCCGATCGGCCATGATGCCCGAGCCGACGACGGTCGCGACCAGCACGCCGGTGCCGAGCGCTTCCGCCGCCAGGCGGCGCTGAAGATCGAAGCCCATGGTTCAGCCCACCTCGGGCAGATCGCGGCCGATCTCGCCGAGCCGCGACTGCAGCGTCATGCGGTCGAGCGAGGCGAGCGGAAGAGCGGTGAAGATCGAGATGCGGGTGGCGAGCATGCGGTAGGTGTCGGCGAAGGCGAGCGCCTGATCGATGGCCGTCCCCTCGACCGCCGCCGGGTCCGGCACGCCCCAATGGGCGGTCATCGGCTGGCCGGGCCACACCGGGCAGGCCTCGCCGGCGGCGTTGTCGCAGACGGTGAAGACGAAATCCATCACCGGCGCGCCGGGCTGCGCGAACTCCTCCCAGCTCTTGGAACGGGCGAAGCCGGTGTCGTGGTTGAGCTTTTCGAGCAGGGCCAGCGCCTGCGGATGCACCTCGCCCTTGGGCTGCGAGCCGGCGGAAAAGGCCTTGAACCGCCCCATTCCCTCGCGATTGAGGATCGCCTCGGCGAGGATCGACCGGGCCGAGTTGCCGGTGCACAGGAACAGCACGTTGAAGACGCGGTCGCTCATTCGTCCCTCCTTGGTCCGCCCGTTCTCCGTCCGGCGGACGATCAGCAATTGCAGGTCACCGCCTCGATCACCGGGCGGCAGAGCTCCGGCGCGCCGTTGCAGCAGTCCTCCATCAGGAAGGCCAGCAGGTCGCGGAAGCCGGTCATGTCGGCGATGTAGCGCACGCTGCGCCCGTCCCTCTCGGCCCGGATCAGGCCGGCCTGGGCCAGCGTCTTGAGATGGGCCGAGACGGTGTTCTGCACCGCGCCGAGACGGGCCGCGACCTCGCCGGCGGCGATACCTTGCGGCCCGGCCTTGACCAGCAGGCGGAAGATGTCCAGCCGGGTCTCCTGCCCGAGGGCGGCCAGCGCGGCGAGCGCGGACAACTTATCCATTTATCTCTCCTTCTGGATATATGGATACATTATCCCGCCCGCCCCCGCAAGCGGCTTGACGCGCGCCTCCGCATTCGCCAATGATGAAACGTTATCACATAACAAATCCGGAGCCCGCCGCATGCGCCTCTTCGTCAATCCGTTCGCCCCGAAGGGCCGGCACCCCGCCAACGCCGCAGCCGCCGCAAACAGCGCGGAGGCGGAGGCGGAACGGCACGCCCTGCGCGAGCGCGTCAAGCAGGCGGTGCGTCAGGTGCTGGCACCCGGCGCGGAGGCGGTGATCTCGGTCAGCGAGCTTGCCTGCGGCGAGGACGGCTGCCCGGACGTGGAGACGGTGATCGGCATTCACGAGGCGGGAGTGCCTGCGCGCCGGCTGCGCCTGCACATGTCGCTGGCCGAGGTCGGCCTTGCGGATATCGCGGCGGCGGCCGACGATACCTGCTGCACCGCCCCGCAGGAGCCGACCGCATGAGCACCAATCCCGTCGACCTGATGACCGAGCACCTGCTGGACGAGGCCGGCATCGCGCCCGGCTGGACGGTGGTCGATATCGGTTGCGGTCCCGGCGCGGTGACGCGGATGATCGCCCGCCGCGTCGGGCCGCAAGGCCGGGTGCTGGCGGTCGACCACGATCCCGCCATGCTGGAGATGACCCGGCGGATGGCGGCGGCCGAGGGCCTTGCCAATGTAAGCGTGATCGAGGGCGGTTTCGATGCGGAGCTTCCCGGCCACGGCACGCTGGACGCCGTCGTCGGCCGCAGGGTGCTGATGTACCAGCAGGATCCGGTCGCGGCGGTGGAAGCGATCAGCAGCGCGCTCAGGCCCGGCGGGGTCGTCGCCTTTCACGAACACGACGCCTCGAAGCTGGTGCCCGGCCGCCATCCCCTGCCCCTGCATGACGAGGTGCGCGACTGGCTGGCGCAGATGCTGCGGCGGGAGGGCGCGCGGCTCGACATGGGGCTGACGCTGCACGAGGTGATGAGTGCGGCGGGGCTGACCGTCGAGAGCCTGCGGGCGGAGGCGAACCTTTTGACGCCGGACAGCAGCTATCCGGTCGGAATGATCGTGCGCGCAGTGATGCCGCGGCTGGAGCGCTTCGGCATCACCGACATGGCCAGCGCCGACCCGGACACGCTGGACGCGCGGCTGCGCCAGGAGCGGCAGGCGAGCGGCGCCACCTGCCTGTGGGAACTCGTTTTCCGCGCTGTCGCCCGGAAGCTGTGAGCGCAGATCCGCCCCGTCCGGTTGACCGGCAGGGTCGACAGCCAGCACTCGCCCGAGCCCTATCCTCACGGGGGAGGCATATAGCACCTGCGGATTGGCAGACGCGCACCGTCCCAGGTCTCGCTGCTTTAGTAATCGTACCAGCCCGCCATCGAGCGCCACGCTCGCATCAGCGCCGCGGCATGAACGGCAAACCCCGCTCAAGACCTTCGCCGACGGGCTGCCCGGTACGCAGCACAAACCACTGCGGAAGCCGAAAGAAGACAGGCCGAAAACAGATCCGAAACAGGCTCCCATGCCCTCTGAAACCCGCGCCGTATGAAACCGTTTCATAGCGCGGTACTGTCACGGGAATACCGTCTCTGCACATATACGGTCTACATAGCAAGTCGACGTTACGGCAATCACCATTCGTCTTGCTCTGCTTCTCCCGAATGCATCCTATTCAGCAGATCCATCGTCGATCTATGCTGTGCAATCTGTGCTGCCCGCCTTTTTATCAGCCTCTCCCGATGAAACTCTCCCTTGTCACCCTCAGATTTAGGGACACCACCTAGCCAAACGTCTCTCACGCCAAACGCAACCCGCCGCTTCATTTTCTCTGCAACATCCACAAGCCGCTTCCCATCGATTATGGAAAAATCGTCCACAAAGCTTGTTAGCGACCCTCCGTAGACCTTTTTTATTATTTTTCTTCTACGGGCACGAAAATCTCCACTCGGCTCACCCATACTTCGTATGCTTGATTCACGAGTGAGAAAACCACTGTACACATCTCTAGCAGAGAACACACAACCAACAAATCTACACCTCAAAAACTCCGTATTAATTATTGTGAGGTCTGTGAATACGCATTTCTCAAATAAGCAATCCTCGAACTTCGAATTTTCTATTGTCAATGAGTGAAACTCAGACTTGACGAATGATCTACACCTCGCCTCCATTTTATAGATATACCCACCGACAAAAACTGAATTTATCGCCACCATTGATAATCCATCGATATAAGAAGGCAAATAAGTATAAAGCATTCTAATACGCTTTACATGAACCTTGTTGAATAAGTTATTATATGAAATGATCCATATAATATTAATATCTGATATTGAAGTTTCCTTCTTATCGTAGGCGGTCGCATCCAGGCAGTCTGGAATATGCTCGCGCCCTATATGCAATTCATTTACCCCAAGAATGTTTAAACCCTCAACATCACATCCTTTTATGCATAAATACCCTGAAAATCCGAAAATATTCATTTCCTTCTCGTCATGGACAATACGGGCACCGTACATTGTTTCCGAATTTCGAAGATGACCATCTTGAATATGGACATTCCGCAGCAACGCCACTAATTCTTGACTGATTTCAGCGCCCTGACGACCGTGATTTAAAAGCAAGTGTCGGTCTAAGGCCTTGCGATTTTCTCTTTTTTTGTTCTCCGATATAAATATCGATAGTATTACTACGAGTAAAATGATATCCACCGCAGAAGCGTGTAATGCGATAAATATATCGTGCGCCAGAGTTCCCCTACTGGGCACGATGCCTAACATGTAAACGAGTACGATAGGTAGAGCAGAAATCATCAATATGATCATTCCGTAGAAGGATACATTATCGTCCCTCGAACCAAGAAAAATATCTGCGCGACTCCTTTTAAAGCGCCATGATAAATATCCAAAAATTCTTTTGAGAAAGCGGCTAATATATTTTTTTGCTTGACGAATTCGAAATTGCAACGACGGCCAGCCTCTCAATTCACTGGCTGAAAATTCGCGGAAATCTATCTCGTGACTGGACCAATCGATCGTTTCTTCTACGATACCTACGGACCGCATTATCGAACTCTTTCCAAACGTCCGCAGAAGCCGGTCGAGCTCTATGTAACGGAGGTCAATTCGGTTGAATAGAATGGATAGAGCCTTGTAGAGACGAGAACCGGCAATCTCAAAATCGTCACGTTTGTACAAGGAATGTCTTTTCGCAAAGATTGCCCGGTCGAACTCACGGTCAGCTCTCGCAGAAATGCGCCTGAGTGTTTTTTCCTTCCAATCGTAAAGTGTCACTCATATCTCCATCCAGTTTTACATCATCAAAACTCAGTAGATATGTAAACGACTCCAGATTCACGCTTACTCAATATCTAACCTTGCTAGCACTTCGTCTCGAAGCAAGCCCGTATACGCCCACCTCCAGATGAAAAATGCACCCAAGCAATATCTCCTGCGTCTGACGATCTCGCCGTTCTGATTGGGGGCTTCGCATCTCCCATAAGGCTATTATCGTGAAAAACAGGATGAAAGTCAGCAACATGCACAGAGACGGTGTTCCCCTGACAGTTTAGTGTTTTGAAACCGGTTCGGACGGCGGGGTTTTCAGAGAGGCAGCGAAACCTGTTTCGGGTCAGTTGTCAGCAGGTCTCTTTTCGGTTTTTGCAGTGGTTCTGAAGCCTCGCCGACAGACCGGTGCGCAGGCGCTCGCGCCGCACCGCGGCGCCGACCACGGCGCCGATGCCGGTCGCCCCTTTCGCGTTCTCGCTGCCGTTCACCTGCCCGTCCTGCCGCCACTGCCCGCCCGCGCATCCGGATGGGTCCGGGCACTATAGGAGCGCGCCCTGCGACGTGTCATCCGCGCGGCGCCGATTTCCCCTCGTGACAGACGCACGCGACACGGCTAGAGACGAGGGATGCACAGCATGAGGCAACTCCTGAAGGACCGGTTGCTGACGTGGTCGATGGCCGCGACGATCGTCCTCGCCATGCTGCTGCAGGGCCTTGTCGCCGCCCATGCCCGCACGGTGATGGCCGCCGACGGCACCAGCCCGGCCTATATCCTGTGCTCGCCGATGGCGATCGCCGATCCGGGCGACGACCATCCGCTCAAGGATCTCGCCCGCGACTGCTGCTCGACGCTGTGCAAGCTCGCCTGCGTCGGCGGCACGCTGACGGCCCCGGCCGCCACGCCCCTGCCCGATCCGGAAGCGGCGGCCGACGCCGCCTCCTGGGCTCCCACCCCGGCTCCGACGGCCACCGACCGTGCGGAAGGACCGCCGCCGCCGGCCCGCGCGCCGCCCCTCGTCTCCATCTGACGCAATCGACCTCAATGACGACCGGCCGTGCCCGATGGCCGCCGGTTCGCACCTTTGCGACTTATGGAGCATTTCTCATGCGTATCCTGCAGATTGTCTTCGCGATCGGCCTGACGCTCGTCGCGCTCGCCGGCGCCCATGCCCACGGCTACCGGATCGGCGAAATCAAGATCGGCCATCCCTGGACCCGCGCGACGCCGCCGGCCGCCAAGGTCGCCGGCGCCTTCATGACCTTCACCAACGAGGGCGGCACCGCCGACCGGCTGATCGGCGGGTCCTCGCCGGTCGCCGAGAAGGTCGAGATCCACACGATGGAAGTGGTCGACGGCATCATGAAGATGCGTCCGCTCGCCGATGGTCTCGAGGTGCCGGCCGGCGCCAAGGTGGAACTCGTTCCCGGCAGCTTCCACGTCATGCTGATCGGCCTCAAGCAGCCGATCGCCGAGGGCGACATGGTGCCGCTGACCCTGACCTTCGAGAAGGGCGGCGACATCGAGGTCGAGCTGGCGGCCGACAAGATGGGCGCCGGCGGCAAGGCGCATGACCATGGCAGCCATGGTCACGGCGAGACGAAGAAGACCGACCACAGCACCCACTGATCCCGGCGCGGCGCCGGCCGAGGCTTTCGGGCCGGCGCCGCCGTATCCACTCAACAAACGGCACCTGGGCCGTCCCGCCGCCGATGCGACCCCCGCGCGGCGGCGAGCGCCCTCCTGCCTGGAGATCCATCGATGACCGATACCACCGCGCCTGGAGCCGGAACGGGGGCGCTCGCCTCCCCGGCCTCCAATTCCGACCTCTACCGCGCCGTCTGGCGCTGGCACTTCTATGCGGGCCTGCTGGTCCTGCCCTTCATGATCACGCTCGCCGTCACCGGCGCGCTCTATCTCTTCCGCGACGAATTGGACGCGATCCTGCACGCGGACCTGAAGCGGGTGGAGATCCGCGAGACCCTCGCCAAGGCCGCGCCCTCCGCCATCGTTGCGGCCGCGCTCGACGCCCATCCCGGCACGGCGGTGAAATACACCGATCCGCCGGTCGCCAACGCCTCGGCCGAGATCACCGTCAAGGCCGACACGGGCCAGCGGCTCGCCGTCTATGTCGACCCCTATGACGCGACGGTGCTCGGCGCCCTGCCCGACCGCGGCACGGTGATGTGGACGGTGCGCTACCTGCACAGCCTGCGCTATTTCGGACCCACCGTGCGCGCCGTCATCGAGATCGTCGGCGGCTGGGCGATCCTGCTGGTCGGCACCGGCATCTATCTGTGGTGGCCACGCAAAAGCGGACGCGGCGGCGTCACCAGCGTGCGCGGCACGCCGAAGAACCGGATGTTCTGGCGCGATACGCACGCGGTCACCGGCATCTTCGTCGGCGCCTTCATCGTCTTCCTGGCGATCACCGGCATGCCGTGGTCCGGCAACTGGGGCGCCAAGGTCAACGAATGGGCCAACGGCAACAATTTCGGCTATCCGTCCGGCGTGCGCGTCAACGTGCCGATGTCGGACGTGAAACTCGCCGAGACCGGCCAGACCGCCTGGTCGCTGGAACAGGCGCGGATCCCCAACTCGACCGACGCCGCGCCGCAGGCCCGCGATATGGGCATCGACCGGGCGGTGGAGATCGTCGACGGGCTGGGGCTGCACCGGGGCTATGCGCTGGCGCTGCCCACCTCGCCGACCGGCGTCTATTCGGCCTCGGTCTATCCGGACGACCTTTCGCAGCAGCGCGTCGTGCATCTCGACCAGTACAGCGGCAAGCCGCTGGTCGACATGACCTATGCCGATTACGGCCCGCTCGGCAAATGGCTGGAATTCGGCATCAACGTGCATATGGGCCAGGAATTCGGCCTCGCCAACCAGATCCTGCTGGTGGCGGTGTGCCTGGCCATCGTGATGCTCGCCGTCTCCGCCGGTGTGATGTGGTGGAAGCGGCGGCCGTCGGGGAGCCTCGGCGTGCCGCCGATGCCGACGGACCCGAAGGTGTTCCGAGGCCTGCTGGCGATCCTCATCGTCGGCGGCATCGTCTTCCCGCTGGTCGGCGCCTCGCTGCTGGTGATGCTGGCGATCGACCTCCTGGTGATCCGCCCGCTCGGCAAGCGCGCCGCCGCCCGCTAGTCTTGCGGCAACAGCTCGCGGCGGCCTTGGCTGCCGCGAGCATCAGGCGCCCGGCTCAGCGCGCCTCGGCCTCGACCTCGCGCAGCATGGCCCGCGCCCGCGCCGGTTCGGCGAACAGGATCCAGTCCGGGATCAGCGACACGAGCCTTGCCAGCAGCGCGGTCGCGACCACCGCGAAGAGCAGCCGGCCGAAGAAGACGCTGGCGAAATCCGCCCCCACCGCGACGACCAACAGCGTGTCCTCGATCAGGCTGTGGGCAAAGCCCATGAAGGCGCTGGCGAGGAACACCTGACGCGGATCGACCCGCGCCTCCCGCGCCTCGCGGATCAGCAGGCCGCCGCCATAGGAAATGCCGAGCAGCAGGCCGACGGAGGCGAACGGCACCGCCGGCGGGGCGATGCCGGCAAGGCGGAACAGCGGCACCAGCGCGCGGATCAGCCGGTCCATGATGCCGGTGACCTTGAGGATGTCCATCAGCCAGCACAGGCCGAACAGGATCATCAGCATCATCAGCAGCGTCTTGCCGAGGCCGATGGCAAAGCCGGTCCAGGTCGTGGTCTCCTCCATCGGCATCCACACCGGCGACAGCGGCGTGGCGAGCCAGCCGGTGGCGGAATAGAGCTGGTGCAGCAGCGCGGCGCAGGCGAGCCCGCCGGCGATGCGCAGCACCGTGGTGATCCAGAAGCCCGGCCCGGCGCGCTGGATGATGCGCTGCTCGATGGGCAGCGCATGGGCGAAGAGCAGCAGCGTCGAGAAGACGGTGATGTCGGCGACGGTCAGCTCGGACACCGGCACCAGGGCGAAGACGATGATGATCGCGCCCCAGATGCCGATCAGCAGGCCGGTGAGCCAGGCGAGCGCGATCTCCGGCGGCAGGCCGTAGAGCTGCATCACCGGCTCGAAATAGGGGGCCATGGCGCGGATGGCGCCAAGGCGCGCCAGGATCTCGACGATCACCATCACCGGGACGATGATGCGCACCAGTTCCCAATAGATCCCAAGGGTTTCGCGGTTTCGCTGGATCAGCCGCGCACGCACCGACATTCGAGTCACTCCAACAGTTTCCTGCGCTAGCGATACCGCAGCCGCGCGGCATTTTTGGTCAAACTTTGCAAGTTCGTGCAATTTTATTGCATAGTGCCGCGACCTCCGGAGGCACCATGGACCGCATCGACAGAAAGCTTCTCAACCTGCTGCAGGACGACGCCGCGCGCACCAATGCCGACCTTGCCGAGGAGGTCGGCCTGTCGCCGTCGAGCTGCCTGCGCCGCATCCGCCGGCTCCGGGCAGCCGGCGTCATCGACCGCACGGTCGCGATCCTGAACCCGGTGCGCGCCGGCAAGGGTCTGAAGGCCATCGTGACGGTGGAACTGGAGCGCCACGGCGAGCAGCACCCCCGCCGCTTCCTGGCGCTGGCGGACAGCGAGCCGGCGGTGGTGCAGGCCTACAGCGTCAGCGGCGAGGCCGATGTGGTGCTGATGCTGCGGCTGTCCGGCATGGAGGAATTCGACGGCTTGTGCGAACGTCTGTTCCGCAACGAGACCAATGTGGCGCGCTTCTACACGATGTTCGTGATCCGCACCGGCAAGGAAACCACGGCGATCCGGCTGGCGCCGTGAGAGAGGTAAGAAATGGAAGCCCCGCGATGTGCAAGCGCGCACCGCGCTTCCACATCGCCTTTCTGGTGCTGGCGCTGGCCGCGGAGGTCTTCTGGATCCTCGACCAGTTCGCCGTTCTGGACTGAGCCGGAAAGGTCAGGCCGCCTCGAAGCGGATGTCCTGCGCGCCTTCCCACAGGACCTTGCGGCCGAGCTCTGGCAGCTTGTCGAGGTTCGAGGTCAGCGTGACGAAGTGGTTGCCGGCGAGCTGGCCCATCTTCGAGGAGAAATCGACGCCGCCATAGGCGAGCAGGATCTCCGTCTCGCTGATGCCGCCGGGATAGAGCAGGATATGGCCCGGCGCCGGGTGGCTGGTGTGGTTCTCGTAGCCGACGCCGAAGGACAGGTCGCCGAGCGGGATCCACACGCCCTCGCCCGACCAGCGCACATGCACGATCTGCCCGGCAAAGGGCATGCGCGCCAGGAAGGCCTTGCAGGTCTCCGGCGCCTTCTCGGTTTCCAGCACCGCGTCGAAGGTGAAGGGGCCGGCGGTGATCTTGATCTTCATGTCATTTCTCCCTTGGTGGTGGTTCGCGGCCGGCGCGCGGGAGGCGGTCGGTGCCCCGCGCCTCGGCCGAATGGTCAGTGATGCAGGATCTTGCCGAGGAAGGCCTCGGTGCGCGGGTTGTGGCGGGCGGGGAAGAACTCCTCGGTCGGCCGGTCCTCGACAATCTCGCCCTGGTCGATGAACACCATCCGCGTGGCGACGCGGCGGGCAAAGCCCATCTCGTGGGTGACGACCATCATCGTCATGCCCTCGCGCGCCAGCGAGGTCATCACGTCGAGCACCTCGGAGATCATCTCCGGATCGAGCGCCGAGGTCGGCTCGTCGAACAGCATCGCCTTGGGGTTCATCGCGAGTGCCCGGGCGATCGCCACGCGCTGCTGCTGGCCGCCGGAAAGCTGGCCCGGATACTTGTGGGCGTGTCCGGTCATGCCGACGCGCTCCAGCAGTTCCATTGCCCGCTTGCGGGCGACCTGCTGGCTGCGGCCCAGCACGATCCGCTGCGCCAGCATGATGTTGTTCTCGATGGTGAGATGCGGGAACAGCTCGAAATTCTGGAACACCATGCCGACCAGCGAGCGCAGCTCGGGAAGGTTGGTCTGCGGGTCGTTGACCTCGACCCCGTCCACCCGGATCGAGCCTTGCTGGATCGGCTCCAGCGCATTGACGCATTTGATGAGGGTCGACTTGCCCGAGCCGGAGGGGCCGCAGACGACGACGACCTCGCCCTTGGCGACGCTGGTCGAGCAATTCTTCAGGACGGGGAACTTGCCGTAGTATTTCGTCACTCCGGTGATCTCGATCATGGTCACCCTCCTTGGAAGCGGGACATGGAAAAGGCCGAAAGGTCGCGGCCGGGATCGCGGCCGCGCACCAGCGCCGCCGTCACCTGCCCGACCAGGGGGCCGAGCGTGTAGCCGTTCGACGTCACGGCGTTGAAGAAGCCGGGCATCGCCGGGTGTTCTCCGAGGATCGGCGCGCCGTCGATATTGATGTTCATCGCCGCCCAACTGCGGATCACATGCAGCTTGCGCAGGCCCGGCACCACATGCTGGGCGACCCAGAGATTGCCCTCCAGGCTGGAGAGGAGCGGGCGCGGATGGCTGTGCACGGGATCGAGCCCGGCCGTCCAGCCGCCGCCGATCAGGAAATTGCCGTTGGCCGCCTGCTTCAAGGTCAGGTGCCGGTCGGCATGGGCGACGAGATGGGAGACGGCGGGCGCGGCGGCCTCGGTCACCACCATCTGCAGCGGCGCGCCGAAGACGGGAATGTCGAGCCCGAGCATGGCGCCGATGCGGGCAGCGAAGGCACCGGCGGCATTGACGAGGCGCCCAGTGCGCAAGGACCCGCGCGAGGTCTCGACGAGAAAGCCCGCGCCCTCGCGCCGGATCGCCAGAACCTCGGTGCGGTCGAACACCCGGGCACCGGCGGAGGCGGCGGCCTCCAGCACATGGCGGGTGGCGACCAGCGGATTGATCTTGCCCTCCTGCGGGCAATAGGCGGCGCCGACCATCGCCGGCGACAGGCCGGGTTCCAGCCGGGCGAGATCCGCGCGGCCGATCACCTGGCAGTCGATGCCGTGGCTGCGCTCGACGCGGGTCTTTTCCTCCAGGAAGCGCAGATGCGCCTCGCTCTCCGCGACCATCAGCCCGCCGGTGATCTTCATCTCGAAGTCGCGGCCGAGCCGCACTTCCAGCTCGCGCCACAGGTCGATGGAGGCAAGCTGCAGCGGCAGGGTGCGGGCGGCGGCACCGCCATCGCCCTCCGCCTTGGCGCCATGGTCGAAGGAGAGCAACTGGGCGTGCAGGCTGCCGGCATTGCCGCCCGAGGCGAGCCCGCCGGGAAAGCCGCGCTCGACCACCGCCACCTCCTCCCCCGCCTCGGCGAGGAAGAGCGCGGTCGCAAGGCCGGCGATGCCGGCACCGATGACGAGCGTCGCAACCTCGCGGATCGCAAGCGGCTCCGGAGTGTCCAGCGGCGGACGTTCGGGCAGCAGCGCCCGCTTGTGGCCGCCCCATTCGGGCTTCTCGACGGCGAGCGCTGCCAGCGGCACCGGGCGCAGCGGCATTTGCGGGGCAAGCAGGCCGTTCGTCTCGCTGGCCGGGCGGCCGGCAAGCGCGGTCAGCGTGCGCCCGCAATAGCGGCCCTGGCAGCGGCCCATGCCGGCGCGCGTCAGCCGCTTCAAGGTGGCGATGTCCGGCGGGCCGCCGGCGGCGGTCTGCCGCAGCACACTTAAGCCGACGCTCTCGCAGCGGCAGGACAGCGTGGTGCCGGCCTCGGCCTGTCCACCGTCTGCCGGGCGGAACAACCGCCACAGCGCCGCCTGGAAGCGGCGGGCGCGAGTGAGCCGGCGCTGCGCGCCGGGATCGGGCTCGGCGGCAAGTCCGAGCTTGCGCGCAATGGCAAGGCCGGCAAGGCGCCCAGCGGCCATGGCGACATGGGCGCCGCCGAAGCGCGCCGCTTCGCCGACGATATGGACACAGGAATCGGAGCTTTCGCCGGCCTCGTCGCAGCGGGCGACCAGCGTGCCGTCGCCGGCAACCACATGGGCAAGGCCGAGCAGGCGCGACAGCTCGTTGGACGGGGCGAAGTCGCCGCCGATGAGCACCGTATCGACCTCGCACACCTCTTCGCCGGACGGCCCCTCAAGACGCACAGCCTGCGCACGGCCCTCGCCCAGCACCTCGACGGCGCGGGTCTGCCAGCGGATCGAGACCCCGGCGCGCTGCAGGGCGGCGATCTCGCCCATGCCCTTCAGCGCCAGCGCCGGATCGGCCTGCAGGATGGCGACGGCATCGCGCGGGCTCGACCAGGGCGCGCGGGCCCGGTCGGCAAGGCAGACGACCGTGCCGCCATGGCGCAGGATCTCGCCGGCGACCTGGATGTTGAGCGGGCCGTTGCCGGTGATGGCGAAGCGGCGTCCGGGAAGGCTGGCATAGCTGCGCAGGAGGGTCTGCGCCGCGCCCGTGGTCATGACGCCCGGCAGGGTCCAGCCGGGGAACGCGGCCGGCCGCTCGAAAGCGCCGGTGGCGATGACCAGTCTGCGCGGGCGCAGGTAGAAGGCGCCGTCCGGGCCGAGACAGCCGAGGACGGGGGCGCCGTCCTCTTGGCGCTCGGCGCCCCAGACGGTGACACCGGAGAGAAGCTCGACGCCGCAGGCAAGGGCCTCGGCGACGAGGCCGGCACCGTCCCGCGCCTGCCGGTCACGGGAAAGCGCTGCCCGCGCTTCCCCGGTTGCCGGCTGCTTGTAGAACTGGCCGCCGGCAGCGGGCCGCTCGTCGACGAGGGTGACCTTGGCGCCGGCACGGGCAGCGGCGATGGCGGCGGAGAGCCCGCCCGGCCCCGCGCCGACGACGAGCACGTCTACAGCCCGCGAGGGAAGCTCGGCGGGCACCGGCGCAAGATCGGCGAGCGCCGGCGAGAGAATGTCCGGGCGGGCCGCCTGCCGCTCGACCCGCATGCCGTCCTGCACCTTGGTCATGCAGGCGCGCTGGCTGCTGCGCCCGTCGATGGTGACGAGACAATCGTGACACACGCCCATGCCGCAGAACAGCCCGCGCGGATGGCCCACGGCATCGCGCGAGAAGGCGGACCGCCCGCCGGCCGCAAGGGCCGCGGCGACGGACATGCCCGGATCGACACGATGCGTCTCGCCGTCCAGATGGACGGTCACGCGGTCTGGGGCCGGCCTGGCACCGTGCGGGGCCGCAGCGGACATGGGCGTCTGTCTCCGGTCAGGTCTCGAAGCGCAGGCCGAACCGCTCGACCAGCGCCTTCATTTCGGCATCGCGCGCGGCCGGCAGCGGCAGGCGCGGCGGCAGCGGCGCGCCGACGGCAAGGCCCATATGCGCGAGCAGCGACTTGGTGCCGGCGACATAGGCCTGGCCGCCGACCGCCTGGATGATCGGCAGCCATTCCAGATAGAGCGCGCGGGCCGCATCGTAATCCTTGTCGTCGGCGGCGAGCGTGAAGATGCGCGCCATCGGCCCCGGCGCGACATTGGAGGCGACCGCCACCCAGCCCTGCGCGCCCATCACGAAGGATTCGAACCCGAGGATGCCGCCGAACGGCACCATGCGGTCGCCGGCAAGGCGGACGATGTCGCGGATGCGCGTCACCTCGAGGGTGGATTCCTTGACGTAGTCGCAGCCGTCGATCTCGGCGATACGGGCCAGCAGCTCCGGCGTCATGTCGACATTCGACGTCGCCGGGTTGTTGTAGACCATGATCGGGATGGAGATGGCGGCGGCGATGGTGCGGTAGTGCTCGACCAGTTCGTCGTCGGTCGGGGTGCAGTAGAACGGCGGGATGATCATGACGCCGTCGGCGCCCATCTCCTCAGCCTTGCGGGCGAGCCGGACGCATTCGCGCGTATCCTCCGCGCCGGTGCCGATCAGCACCGGCACCCGGCCGGCGGCGGTGTCGATCACCGTGCGCGCCACCGCGTCCTTGTCGTCCTCGGACAGCGACAGGAACTCGCCGGTGGAGCCGAGCGGAATGAGGCCGTGCACGCCCTCGCGGATCTGCCAGTCGGTGAAGGCCGCGAGCGCTGCAAGGTCGGGCCGGCCGGTGCCGTCGACCGGCGTGATCATCACGGTGAAGACGCCGCGAAATGTCGTGGACATGTGAAGGTACCCTTATGAAGATTCAGCGCTTTTCCGTGAGGCCGACGGCGGCGGTCGACTGGCCGAAGCGGCGTTCGATGCGTCGCTGGACGAAGTCCCAGAGCGTTGTCAGGATGAGGTAGTAGAGGGCGGCGACCGCGAAGAGCTCCAGCACCATGAACTTCTCCTGGATGAGCACCTGCGTGCGGCGCAGCAGCTCTTCCATGGAGATGACCGAGGTGACGGAGGTGGTCTTGAGCAGGCCGTTCACCGAATTGCCGAGCGGCGGGATGATCACCTTGAAGGCCTGCGGCATGATGATGTAGCGCATGATCTGGCGCTCGGTCATGCCCAGCGCCCGCGCCGCGCGCGACTGACCTTCCGGCACCGCCTCGATGCCGGCGCGGATGATCTCGGCGAGATAGGCCGCCTCGTTGAGCGCAAGGCCGATCAGGGCCGCCTCGATCACCGAGAAGCGGATGCCGAGCTGCGGCAGCGCGGTGTAGATGACGATGAGCTGCACCAGGAGCGGCGTGCCGCGAAACAGCCAGATGTAGAACCAGGCGATCGCGCGCATCACCCGCAGCTTCGAGCGGCGCATCAGGGCGATGACGAAGCCGAGAACCAGGCCGCACAGCAGCGAGACGCAGGTCAGCCAGACCGTCGTGAACACGCCTTCGAGAATGTAGGCGTTGGTGAGATAGTTGAAGAAACCTGACCAGTTCCAGACTGACATGGTGGGCCTTCCTGTGCGGGCCTTCTATCGGGAGCGGCAGGCGGCGGACGACGGCGCCGCCCCGAACGGCGCGGACCGACGGGCGGCCGCTGGCGTGCGGAGGCGGAACGGGTCGACCGACGGGCGCGCGCCAGCGACAGGGTCGCGGGCCTCCCGTCCGGGAGGCGTCACGGGGTGAGATGGGGCCACGGGTTGGTTTGCATTTCCCGCATTCATTTGGTATACCGATTTAATACACAGCATCGAGACCGGCGCAAGTCCCTTTGTCGGACCTGTGCACGGGCCTTTCGGGACGCCGCGCGTCCCGCTCCTTGCGAAGACCGAGCGTGCGAGACAACGAGCGTGCGAAAGAACGAGATGGCGTCCCGTCCCCGCCGCCCGGCGGCGATCTCAATAGGTGGAGAGCACCCGCTGGCGCACCTTGTCGAGGTGCCGCGCCATCGCCTGGCGCGCGGCTTCGGGATCGCGCGCGGCGAGCGCGGCGAGGATCTCGCGATGGTCCTCAAGGCCGGGCTTGCGCTGCTCGAGCCGGCGCTGGCGCTCGAAGATCGTCGTGTAGCGGCGCATCTGGACGATGGTCTCGGCCATGAACGGGTTGCCGCTGGCCTCGCCCAGCCCCTGATGCAGCGCATCGTCGAAGCGCCAGATCGTCGCCGGATCGGGGTCGGGGTCGGCCTCGATGGCGTCCAGCATCGCGGTCCATCGGCGCAGCACCGCCTCCGGCAGGTCCGGGCAGGCGAGCGCGGCGGCCGCCGGCTCGACGAGCAGGCGCATGGCGAGGCTGTTGAGATAGTCCTTCAGGGTGATGACGCGTACGGTGAGCAGGCTCTTGCCGTTGCGCACCAGGAGCCCCTGCCCCTCCAGCCGGCCGAGCGCGTCGCGCATCGGCGAGCGCGAGACGCCGAGCCGGGCGGCAAGGCGCCGCTCCTGGATGACGACGCCTCCGGCAAGCTGCGCCGACAGGATCTCCTCCAGCAGGGCGCGATAGGTCTCGTCGGCGAGACTTGTCTCCGTGCCGGTGTCCTGTTCGGCCATGCGCCGTCTCCACTTCCCTATTTGACGATCAGGACTGCTATGCCGCATGGCTGTAGCCAAGGAAAGTCTTTCGCATGAGGCAGGATCCGCGCAGCGACGAGACGGGGGAGGAGCAAGCCAAAGTGAGCGTGACGGAGGAAAGCGGCGGCAGCGCAGCGGGTCGGGGAAGCCACAGCCTCGCCGCGCTGGCCTACAACGCCGTGTCGGACATGATTCGCCACCGCAAGCTCAGTGGCGGCCATGTCATCGTCGAAGCGCGGCTCGCCGAGACGCTCGGCGTGTCGCGCACCCCCTTGCGCGAGGCGCTGCAGCGGCTGGAAGGCGAAGGCCTCGTCCACAAGGGCGAGGGGCGCAACTACGTGGTCCGGCACGTCGATATCGGCGAGTACATCCAGAGCCTGAAGCTGCGGCTGCTGATCGAGCCGGAAGCGGCGGTGCAGGCGATGGGGAGCATCCCGCGCCGCAAGCTGATCGAGGTTCGCCGCGAGATCGACGAGTTGATGGGGGCGACGAGCTATCACACCGACGCCCACTGGTTCTCCGACGACCATCTGCACGGGCTGATCATCGACCATTGCGGCAACGACGTGATGGCGCAGGTGCTGCGCAACCTGCGCGCCACGACGCGGCTGTTCGAGATCGGCCAGTTGAAGGACCGGCTGACGCCCGATTCGACCGAGCACCTGATGATCATCGACGCACTTCAGCGGCAGGATGCCGACGACGTGCGCCGGACGGTGGCGAACCACATCGTCAGCCTGATCGACTTCGCCCGCAAACACCTGAACATGACCGACTGAAGGCCCCTCGCCCGCCCCATCCGTCTCACACCAGCGTCAGCAGCCGCGCCGGCGTCTCTTTCAGCAGCAGGTCGATCTCGGATTGCGCAAAGCCCCGGTCGCGCATCAAGGGGATGACGTTGCGCAGCATATGCGCATAGCCGTGGCCGCCATGGCATTGCAGGCGCGAGCGGGTGCAGATGTCCTGCGACAGGACGACATTGCCACTGAGCCCCTCGTCAAACAGCCGACGCACCGCATGGATGCGCATGTAGTCGGTCGGCAGGTCGGCGACCGCCATCCAGTATTGCGACTGCTCGATGCCGAAGAAGTCGTATTCGACGACGCAGCCGCGCCGGGCCAGCGCGACGACCGCGTCGACGCCGTCATAGGTGCGGTCCATATGGTCGATGATGACGCGGGAGAGGTCGGCGCCTGCCGCCTGAAGCACGTCGAGGATCTCGTGCGGGGCGTCGGGATGGCGGCCGGGATGGACGGTGATGGCGGCGCCGGTGCGCTGCTGGGCGATGGCGCCGGCGGCAAGCGAGCGCCGCTCGAACGGCGTCAGCGGCCAGGAGCAGCCGATCTCGCCGATGATGCCGCAGCGGATATCGGTGCCCCAGGCGCCCTCCTCGACCTGCGCCGTGACGATGTCGGCCAGCGCCTCGACCGGCAGCGCCAGCGTCGCCGCGTCCTGATAGCCTTGCGTATAGAAGCCGGCGCCGAGCACCACATGCACGCCGGTCGCCGCCGAGAGCGCGGCGAGCCCTTCCGGGTCCGGACACAGCCCGCCGGTGGTCATCTCGACGATGGTGCCGCCGCCCGCCTGCGCGAAGCGGCGGGTCTCGGATGTCGCGACGGCAAGGTCCTGGAGCCGGTGATTGCCGTGATAGTCGTTCGGCCGGTAGGTGACGTCGAAGACGTTTTCCAGCGTGATCTCGACCTCGGGCAGGCCGCGGCCGCGAAGCGCCGGCGGGGTGAGGTCGCACAGCAGATGCTCGTGCATCAACGTGTAGCCCAGCGCCTGCGGCGCGACCGGCCCGCACACCGTCCGAACCGTCCCCGCATGCGCCATGCCGCCCTCCCGAATTCGTCGTTTTTGCCCGCTTGCAGATCGCATATAAATGGTATACCGTCCGAATACAATAAATAACAAGCCCCGTCCCATCCCCCAGAGCGGAAGACAACTCCCATGAAAAACAAAGGCTTCGATCACATTCTCGGCACAGGCGTCTCCCGCCGGAGCGTGCTTCTCGGCGCGGCAGCGGCTGGTGCCGGCCTTGCCCTTGGCGGGCGCGCCGCCTTCGCCCAGCCGGCGCTCGCCCCGCCGCACATCATCAAGCCGGGCACGCTCGTCATGAGCACCAACCCGACCCTGCCGCCGCTCCAGTTCGTCGACGACAAGGGCGAGGTGCAGGGCATGCGCATCGAGCTCGGCAAGGAGATCGCCGCCAAGCTCGGCCTGACGCCGGAATATATCAAGGTCGAGTTCGCGGCGATGGTGCCGGGCCTCGCCGCCGGCCGCTGGGACATGATCAACACCGGCATCTTCTGGACCGAAGAGCGCTCCAAGCTGATGTACATGGTGCCTTACGAGCGCGCCGCCGTGAGCTTCCTGGTGCCCAAGGGCAACCCGAAGGGCATCACCAAGTGGGAAGAGCTGGCGGGCCTGTCCGTCGGCGTCGAGCTCGGCGGCATCGAGGAGCGCCGCACCCGCGAGGTCGACGAGATGCTCAAGAATGCCGGGCTCAAGGGCATCACCGTCCGGGTGTTCAACAACTTCTCGGAAGCCTTCCAGGCCCTGCGCGCCGGCCAGGTCGATGCCGCGACCTCGATCGACGCGACCGCCAAGTTCCTCGAGGACCGCGACGACTTCACCCGCGCCATCGCCGGCCTGTTCCCGCAGATCGCGACGCTGGCCTTTGCCGACAAGACGCTGGCCGAGGCCACCGTCGGCGTGCTCAACGACCTGCGCGCCAGCGGCTTCTATGACGAGCTGTTCGACCGCTACGGCGTGCTGACCATCGAGGAAGAGAAGTTCGCGATCAGCGGCCCCGGACCGGCCTGATCTCCGGCTTAACATCCGGTCTGACGCCTTTCCCCGCAAACGGACCCGCCCGGCCCTCCCCCGCGCCCGGCGGGTCCTGCGGCGGGCGGCGGCGCCTCCCCGCCGCCGCCTCTCCTCCCGCTGTTTTCGATACGGTCTGGACATCGTGATGAGCACCCGCCCCCGCGACCGGCTCGGGATCATCGGCTTCGGACCGATCGGCAGACGGCTTGCCGCGCGCTTTTCCGGTGCGAGCGACGGACCGCAGCTCGCCGCGCTGCTGGTGCGGGCGCACCAGGCGGGCGAGGCGAGCGCCCTTGCCCCCGATGCGGCGATCTGCACCGACCTTGCGAGTTTTCTTGCCGCGCGGCCCACCGTCGCCGCCGAATGCGCCTCCGCCGCGACGCTGGTCGAGGCGGCTCCCGCCCTGCTCTCCGCCGGCTGCGATATCCTGCCCCTCTCGCTCGGCGCCTTCGCCGATCGCGAGGCGGAACGCCGGCTGAGGCAGGCGGCCGCCAGGGGGCCGGGACGGATCGAGGTGCCGGCCGGGGCGCTGGGCTCCATCGGCTTCCTGACAGCGGCGCGCGAGAACGGCCTTTCCCGCGTCGCCATGCGCATCGGCTATCCGCTGGAGCGCTGGCAGGCGATGGGCGCAGGCCGCTACATCGACCTGGAGAGGGTCGCGGTGCCGACGACCTTCCTGGAGGCGAGCGCCCGCGAGATCGCCGCGCAGTTTCCCGGCCATCTCAATGTCACCATCGGCGTCGCGCTGGCTGGTCTCGGCCTCGACGCGACGCGGGTGACGCTGGTCGCCGACCCCACCGTCAGCCAGGCCTGGTTCGAGGTGGAGGCCCACTCGGCTTGCGGCCCGGTGCATCTTCGCGTCGACGGGCGCGATGCCCCCGTCCATCACGACCCGCTCGACCACACGACGTTCAGCCTCATGCGCCTGTTGCAGCGCCGCTCGGCGGCCATCGCGACATGACGGCTGGCGACGGACACCGACAGGAGACCACCGTGACATCGATCCTGCAGGACATCGCCAGTGCCTCGGCGCGCGAGCACGCACGCATTCTCGACGGGCTGCGGGCCTATATCCGCGCCGGCAAGGACGGCGAGACGGCGGTGCAGGCCCTCTTCGCCAAGTCCGCCGAGGCGCTCGGCTGCAGCGTCGAGGCAAGCTCCTACAATCCGGCCGAGGTGCGCATGATCGAAGAGTTCGCCGGCGCGGCGGCCATCGATCCGCAGGCGCGCACCAGCATCGTCGCACGGTGCAAGGGCGCAGGAAACGGGCGCAGCCTGATCCTCTTCGCCCATCCCGACGGCGAGCCCGTCACCGGCACCGACCGCTGGCGGCACGACCCGTTCGCCGGCGAGATCGACGGGGGCCGGCTCTACGGCTGGGGCGTTGCGGATGATCTCTCCGGCGTGGCCGCCGGATTGCAGGCGCTGGAGTTGCTCGCCTCGCTCGGCCTGCGCCCCGACGGCGACGTGCTGATCGCCAGCACCCCGAGCAAGCGCCATGCCCGCGGCGTCTCGCGGCTGATGCAGGAGGGCATGACGGCGGATGCCGCGCTCTACCTGCACCCGGCCGAGTCCGGCGCCGGGCTGCGCGAGATCAAGGCGCTGGCCTCCGGCCAGATCGAGTTCCGGGTGATCGTCGAGGGCTGCCCGCCGCCGACGACCGAGCCGCTGCAGACCGCCTTCGGGCATCTCGGCGTCAACGCCATCGACAAGGCGTTCGTCATCTGGGAGGCCTTGAGACGGCTCGATGCCCGGCGCGGCGAAGAGGTGCACCATCCGGCGCTGCACGGCGAAGTCGGCCGCTCGACCAACATCATGATGTCCTACATCTCGGCCGGCGATCCGAAGCGGCTCGCCCGCCTTGCGACACGCTGCACGCTCGGCGCAGCCATCGCCTTCCCGCCGCCGGAAGAGCTTTCCGACGTCTGCGCGCAGATCGAGGCGGCGGTGGCGGAGGCCGCCGCGAGCGATCCCTGGCTGGCGGAGAACCCGCCGCGCATCGTCTGGGACAGCGGCACCACCGGTGCCGAGGTGCCACAGGACCATCCGCTGCTGCTCGCAGCCCATGAGGCGATCCGCGGTGTCTGCGGCCTGGACGCGCATGTGAACCCGATGCACACGGGCAGCGATATCCGCAACCCGATGATCCAGAAGGGCATCCCGACCATCGGCATCGGCCCGCTCTGCGGCGATCTCAGCCAGAACGACGGCACCGACGAATGGGTCGATACCGAGGATCACGTGCGCTTCGTCGGCGCCGTCGCCGGCATCATCGCCACGTGGTGCGGGGTCTCGAAGATCGAGGCATAGGCGCGCGCGCCCCTTGCTTCTGCCACATGCAGGCGGCGACGGTGTTCCGCCGCCGCAGGCAGCGTCAGTCGCAGGCGGCGGTGACGATGATCTCGACCTTGAGGTCGGCGCGGGCGAGCCTGGCCTCGCCGCAGGCACGGGCGGGCGCGCAGCCGGCCGGCACCCAGGCATCCCAGACCGAGTTCATCTCGGCGAAGTCGTTGATGTCCGCCAGCCAGACGATGGCCTGCAGCATCTTCTCGCGCGAAGAGCCGGCACGCTCGAGCAGCGCCTCGACGCGGGCAAGGCATTCGCGGGTCTGATCCGCGACGGTCTCGCCCTCGCCGACCTGGCCGCACAGATAGGCGACGCCGTTGTGCTTGACGATCTTGCTCATGCGCGTCGCCACATCGATGCGTTCAATCATTCCGCAGTCTCCTTGCTTTGCGAGGCGGCCAGTGCCGCCAGTTCGCCCAATGTCACCGGCTTCAACGGCGGCCGGATGCGGTAATAGCCGGTCTCGTCCTGGCTGCGCCCGTTGGCGTCGGCCAGCAGCTCCGTCACGGTCAATCCGCAATAGCGCCCCTGGCACGGCCCCATGCCGACCCGGCCGAAGGCCTTGGTCTGGTTGGGACCAAGGCAGCCGATGGAGGCATAGCGCCGGATGTCGCCCGCCGTCACCTCCTCGCAGCGGCAGATGAGCGTGTCATCCCCCGGACGCAGCGCGCCGGCAAAGGGCGGATAGGCGCGATCAAGGAACGGGCGCACCGCCAGCTCGCGCGACAGCGCCGCCCGCAAGGGCCGTGCGGCCCGATCCCGCTCGCCAGGGCTCAGCCGGCCGAGGTCGCAGGCAACGGCAAGCGCGGCGAGCCGGCCAGCCAGCGCCGCCGCCCCAGCCCCGCCGATGCCGCCGCCATCGCCAGCGATGAAGACGCCTTCCAGTCCCGCCGCACGGCCCCAGGGGTCGCGCTCGGGAACGAATGCGCGCTGGGCATCGTCCCAGCGATGCGGCACGCCAATGGAGCGGGCGACCTGGGTGTTGGGCACGACGCCGTGATGCAGCAGCACGGTCGAACAGGCGATCCGGTGCGCGCGCCCGCCGGCGGTAAAGCGCAGCGCCTGTGCCTGCGCGCCCCCTTCGACGGCAAGATCGCTGGCGCCGGTGTAGCGGCGCACGCCGGCCCGGCGCAGTTCGGCCAGCAGGCCGAGACCCTTGGCAAGCGCCCGCCAGCCGCGCAGCGCACCGCCGATATGGCGCAGCGCGGCGAGCCGGTCGGCAGCCGTCTGCGTCTCGACCAGGGCGAGCGGCGGCGTGCCGGCACGGCACATCTGCGCTGCGACGAGATAGAGCAGCGGCCCGCAGCCGGCGAGCACCGCCCCCTCGCAGACCATGCCCGACTGCTTCAGCAGGATCTGCGCGGCCCCTGCCGTCATGACGCCGGGCAGCGTCCAGCCGGGGATCGGCATCGGCCGCTCCAGCGCGCCGGTCGCGATCAGCAGCCGGCGCCCCTCGACCAGTTCGGCCTCGCCGTCGAGGGTGAAGGCAACGCGGCGCCCCTCCTCCACCTGCCAGGCGGTGGCGCCGGCGAGATGCCGGATATTCGGATGCGGCAGGTCGCGGACGAGATCGGCGCCCTTGAGATAGTCGGCGCCGAGGATCGCGGCGCGCCGCTCTCCCGCCCGCTCGACATCGCGGTAGATCTGGCCGCCGGCGCGCGGCTGCTCGTCGAGGAGCACCACCACAAGGCCGGCCTCCGCCGCCGTCCGGGCAGCGGCCATGCCGGCAGGTCCGGCGCCGAGGATGACGAGATCGGCGTCACGCATCCCCGTCCCTCTCCGCAAACGGCATCGCGATCTCCATGCCGGGGCCGACCTCGCACATACAAGCTTGTCGAGTGACGCCGTCGATCTCCACCAGGCAGTCGAAGCAGGCGCCCATCATGCAGAACGGAGCGCGCGGCGCGCCGGAAACGGGCGTGCGGCGAAACGGGGTGACGCCGGCCGCCAGCAGCTCGGCCGCCAGATTGCCGCCCTCGCGCAGCAGGAGATCCCGGCCGGCGAAACGGACGCGGACACGCGGTCCCTCCGGCTCCAGCTCACGAAAGGTCGAAGCGGTCTTCACTGAACACCTCCAGGTCGGGGGCCTGCGCCGTGCCTTCCAGCCAGTCGGGCAGGAAGCGCGCATGGGCGGCGGCGAGCGTCACCCCGCTGTGACAGGTCACGAGATAGGCGCCGGGCATCTCTCGGCTGTGCTGGTAGATCGGCAGCCCGTCGGGCGACAGCACCCGCAGCGCGCCCCAGGAGCGCACGAGCTGGGCCTTCGCCAGCACCGGATAGGCGGCGATGGCCTGGGCGGCGATCCCGGCAATGCCCTCCACCGTCACCGTGTCGTCGTGGCCGACCTCCTCGTTGGTCACGCCGATCTGGACGCCGCCCTCGTCCACCTGACGGGCGAGCAGCGACGGACGGTTGAGGAGCTTCGGCAGTTTCTCGGTTATCAGCACCTGGCCGCGCTGCGGCCGGATCGGCGCGCGAAAGCCCATCTTCGGCCCCAGCGCCGCCGAGCCGAGCCCGGCGGAGA
The DNA here is from genome assembly GCF_900185725.1 of Stappia sp. TSB10P1A. Classification (GTDB taxonomy): domain Bacteria; phylum Pseudomonadota; class Alphaproteobacteria; order Rhizobiales; family Stappiaceae; genus Stappia. The sequence continues at coordinate 100,899 of NZ_FYAU01000032.1, forward strand.
GCACCGTGCGCGCCGCCTCCACGATGGTGCCGTCGGTGCATTCGATGCGAAACACGTCGTTGCGGCTGACGGACTGGACCGTCTTGCCATTGAGCACGCGCCCGCCCCGGCGCCGGACATCGGCGGCGAGCGCCCGCAGCAGCTTCAGCGGATTGGCGTGGCCGTCCTGGTGATGCAGGATCGCGCCTGCGACCTTCGGCCCGATCGCCGGCTCCTCCATGCGCAACTCGTTGTGGCCGAGCACCTCGTAAGGATAGTTGCCGCCGAGCTTCGCCTTCAGCACCTCGTAGCGGGCGACGGTCTCGGCGAGCGTCTCCTCGGAGAAATGCAGATCGTAGCCGCCGTTCTGCCGAAGCGCGGGATCCTCACCCGTGCCCTCGCGCAGCTCCTCGGCAAAGCCGCGCCAGGCGGCGACCGACGCTTGCGACCAGCTTGCATAGCGCGGCTGGTTCATGCCTTTCGACTGCACCCAGACGAGGCCGAAATTGCCGCGGCTGGCGCGAAAGCTGCCGTCGTCGCCGTCGATCACGGTGACCGAGCGCCCGCGCCCGAGCAGGCCCCAGGCGACGGAAAGGCCCACGACGCCCCCACCGATGATGGCGTAGTCAGAATCCATGACGATGTCCGATCGGATTGGAAAGGATGCCGGGCAGCGCGGGGCCGCCCGGCAGGAGGCAGGATCAGTCGCGGGCAGTCTCGAGAACGGAGCGCGCCCAGTCCTCGCCGATGTCCTTCAGCACCTCGGGCCATACGGTCTCGCGCACCTTTTCGGCCATGGCCGAGAGCTGCTCGTCGGAGAGCGCCACCACCGTGGTGCCGAGCTCGTCGGCCAGGCGCTGCTCGTTCTTCGCCTGATCCTGCTCGGCAACGGTCCAGCGCATGGTCTCGAACTCGGCGGCGACACGTTGCATCGCTGCCTGCACGTCCGGGTTCAGCCCCTCGAACACCTCGGTCGAGATGATCATGAACCAGACCTCGAAATGGGTGTTGGCGGGGATATAGGTCTTGGTCACGTCGCGGAAGGAGGAGTAGTAGCCCTCCGCCCCCGAGCCGATCACCCCGTCGACGACGCCGGTCTGGACCGCGGTGAAGGCTTCCGAGAACGGGATCGGCGAGGGAATGTAGCCGAGCGCCTCGCCGGTGAGCTGGAAGCCCTTGATGCCGGGAACGCGCACCTTGATGCCCTTGGCCTCGGTCGTGCCGGGGGTGACCGCGTCGCGGTTGAGCGCGATGCCGCCGAAATAGACCGGATAGGCCGCCAGCATCGTGATGTCCTGCTTGGCGAAAAGCTCCGCCATCGTCGCGTGCATGGCCCCGCCGCGGCCGTAGACCTTGCGCGCCTCCTCCCAGTTGGAGGCGAGGAACGGCAGGGAGGCGATCTGCATCCGGCGGTCGGCGGCGGTCGCCGCCGGCTGGACCGACATGTCGATGGCGCCGACCGACACGCGCTCCTGCACGGTGGTGTAGTCGCCGAGCGCCGAGGCCGCGAAGATCTGGATATTGACCTCTCCCCCGCTCGCCTCGCGGATCGCATCGGCGAAGACCTTCAGCTCGGTGTCGATGGTCGTGCCCTGCGGGCGGACATGGCTCATCTTCAGGTCGGCGGCCTGGGCAAGGCCGGCGGTGGCCAGCCATAGGGCGGCGGCGGTGACATGCAGCATATGTTTCATGAGGACCTCCTCTTCAGGTTATGCAGTTCAGGGTTCTTCTTGTTGTTGTCGGGGTCAGTAGCCGAACAGCCGCGGCAGGTAGAGCGACAGGTCCGGCCAGAACGACACCAGGAAGACGACCGGCAGGTATCCGGTGACGATCAGCAGCATCGCCGGCGGGATCACCTTGGTGACCTTCACCTTGCCGATGCGCGCGCCGAGATAGAGGATCGAGGCATAGGGCGGCGTGACCCCGCCCATCGCCGTGTTGACCCCCATGATCGCGGCGAACTGCACCGGCGAGACGTCCATCGCCTGCATCAACGGCATCAGGAGCGGGGCGACGAGCAGGATCGCCGTCGTGTCGTTGACCACCATGCCGATCAGGAAGAGCAGCACGTTGATCATGATCAGCAGCAGGATCTTGTTCTCGGTGATGCCGAAGATCGCCTGCACGAGCTGCTGCGGGACGCCCTCATAGACGAACATCTGGCCGACGATCATCGAGAACAGGATCATCAGCATGATCGCGCCGACGGCGGTGGCCGCTTCCTTGCCGGCGAACAGGAAGTTCTCGAGCTTCAGCCCCTTGTAGACGAGGAAGCCGACCGGCACGGCGTAGATCACCGCGAGCGCCGCCGCCTCCGTCGGCGTGACGATGCCGCCATAGATGCCGCCGAGAATGATCACCGGCATCAGCATCGCCGGAAAGGCATGGACGCCGCGCCGCGCCACCTCGCCGGCAAGGTCCCCGAGCGCCGGCTTTTCGTCCAGCACCAGGTTGAACTTGCGCGACATCCACAGGTTGACGAGCGAGAAGTTGACCATGATCAAGAGGCCCGGCCCAAGCGTCGCCAGGAAGCAGGCAAGGATCGAGGTCTCGGTGACCCAGCCGAACAGGATCATGCTGAGGGATGGCGGGATCAACAGGCCGAGGATCGAGGAATTGGCGATCAGGGCCGTGGCGTATTCGCGCGGATAGCCGCGCTTTTCCATCTCCGGGATCAGGAGCGGGCCGATCGCCGAAATGCCGGTGAGGCCGGAGCCGGAGATCGCCCCGATCACGGCGCAGCTCACCGCCGCGACGATGCCGAGGCCGCCGCGCACATGGCCGACAAAGGCGTTGACGAAGCGCAGCAGCGAGGCGGCGATGCCGCTTTCCGACATCACCGCGCCGGCAAGCACGAAGAGCGGAATGGCCAGCAGCACGGGGTTGCCCAGTTGCTGGAAGCCCCAGAGCACCATGCCCTTCATGGTGACGTCGCCGAGATAGTACATCACCATCAGCGCGGCACCGAAGCACCAGGGCAGCGGAACACCGAAGGACAGGGTGACGACGAGGGCCGCGATGGCCAGAAGCGCGATCTCGATCATCGTGCGCCCTCACCCGCCAGGGCACGGACATGGCCGACCATGTGGATCGCCGTGTAGAGCATCATCAGCGCAAGGCCGATCACCAGCGCCACATCCGAGTAGAAGGTCGGGATGTAGAGGGTCGGGCTCTCCTTCCACACGCGCCAGGCATAGCGGGTGAAGTCCCAGGCCCAGTAAAGCAGCCAGAGGCCGATGATCAGGCTGAGGATCTCGCCGATAATGGCAAGGATCGTGTGCTGACGCTTCGTCTTGAGGAAGATCTCCAGCACGTTGGCCCGGATGTGGCTGTTCTCCCGCGACGCATTGACCGCCCCGAGAATGTAGAGCCAGAGCGTCGGATACATCATCGTCTCCTCCAGCCCCATCACCGGAATCTGGAAGACGTAACGCGTGAGTGCCTGAGCAAACTGACCGAGCGCCACGATGCAGATCAGCGTCGTCAGAAGGTATTTCGCAAACCGGTCCAAAACACGCCCCCCTCTCATGGCGGTCTTGCGAGCGCCACAGCAACCTCCATTGCAGTTGCCATTGTCGGATCTGCTATGGCATAAAATCAAATTAGAATTACTGCTATATCAATAAAGTCACCCTATGGGACGGACATGAACCTGTCATTCCGCCAGTTGCAGACTTTCGTGGAGGTGATGCGCACGGGCTCGGTCTCCGAGGCGGGCCGTTCCCTCGGGCGGACCCAGCCGGCGGTGAGCGCGATGATTTCGGGGCTGGAGCGGGAAATCGGCTTTCCCCTGTTCGAGCGCGAGCGCGGCCGGCTGGTGGCCCGGCCTGAGGCCCATTACTTCCTGGAGGAGGCGGAATTCGTCCTGGAGCGCCTGTCGCACTCGGCGCGCACGCTGCAGGAAATCGGCAACCTGGAAAAGGGCAAGCTCAGGATCGCCTGCAATCCGGCCGCATCCGGCTTTTTCATGCCCAAGGTGGTGGCAGGGTTCCTGCGCGGCCGCCCGCAGGTCGAAGTCTCGCTGATGATGCAGTCGTCGGTGGTCATCACCGACTGGATCGCATCGCAGCAATACGACATCGGCCTTGCCGAGACGTCCGAGCCGCGGCGCACGATCCGTTCGCAGGACTTCGTCTTTCCCGGGCTTTGCGCGATGCCCGCGGACGATCCGCTCACCGAACGGGAGGTGATCACGCCGGCCGACCTCGACGGCCGGCCGCTCGCCATGCTGTATGACGAGCACATCACCGCGGTGCAGACCTACCGTGCCTTTCGGGATGCGGGGGCGCGCCTCAACCGCCGCTTCGAGCTGCGCACCTTCCTGCCGGCGCTGCAGCTCGTCTCGGAAGGATTGTGCTGCACGATCTGCGACAGTTTCACCGCCATCAGCCATGAGGAAACGTTCGGGACGTCGAGCCGCATCGTCTTCCGTCCCTTCGCCCCCGAACTGCACCACAACCTGTCGCTGATGACGCCCGCCAACCGGCCGCTCTCCATGCTGGTGCAGGAGTTCGCCGCGGAGCTGGCCGATCAGCTTACCGAGCTTGCCGCAAGGCGCGACTGGTAGCCAGGCCCGCGCAAAGCGTTGCGGAAGCCAGGTCGTGAACCCATCGATATGGCGGCTGGCTCGCCGAGCGCATCCCCGGCATCACACGGACCTACCTGACCCGCGAGAGCGCCGAGATGGATGAGGCGAAGCGTTGAGCGAACGCGGCGGCAGGGCGGCCTCAGGAGGCCTCCCTCGCCTCGCTCTCGATCAGCGGAATGACCGTGCGCTCCTCCTTGCGGGCGCCGCAGAGCAGCTCGACGGCACGGTCGGCAGCGTCCTGGAACGGCTCCAGCACCATGTCCGCCCCGGCCTTGAACATCGTCTCCGTATCGCTGGCGTGATGCGAGGAGACGGCGATACGTCCGCCGAAGCCGGCGCTGCGGGCCAGTTGCAGCAGGGTCGTGCGCGGATCCTCCTGGCTGAGCCCGGTGACGTGGCTCGGCACGGTCGACACCAGCCACTCGGCATGGGACATCGGCAGTTCGGAGATGAACTCCGGGTCGGTGCCGTCGCCGAACTCGGCCTCCAGACCGAGTTCGCGCCAGCGCCGCACCGCCAGCGGATTGAAGTCGACGCCGAGCACGCGGATGCCCCGCCGCTGCAGCCGCAGGCCGATCGCCGTGCCGAAGCGGCCGAGGCCGAAAATGATCACCTTGTGGCCGGTGACCTCATGCGCCCCCGCCTCGCTCGGCTCGCGCGGCGTGCCCCTGCGCTCGAACAGGCCGAGCAACGGCTCGCACCAGGCATAAAGGTGGTGGGAATAGGTGATCATATAGGTAGAGGCGGCGATGGTGACGAGACCGACCATCGTGACGAGGCCGAGGGCATCGTCCCGCACATGCCCGAGCGAGACGCCCATGGCGATGAAGATCAGCGAGAACTCGCTGATCTGCGCCACGGTCAGGCCGGCCAGGAAGCCGGTGCGCTTGCGGTAGCCCATCGCCCCCATGATCGCCAGCACGATCAAGGGATTGCCGATCAGCACGAACAGCGAGAAGATGATGGCGCCGGTCACATGCGCGCCCAGCAGCGACAGATCGAGCGTCGCCCCGAGCGCGATGAAGAAGAACAGCAGCAGGAAGTCGCGCAGCGGCGCCAGCCGCGCCGCGATGGTCTCGCGATAGGGCGTCGAGGCGAGCGAGACGCCGGCCAGCAACCCGCCGACCTCCTTGCCGAGCCCCACCGCATCGCCGATGGCGGCGAACATCGCCGCCTGGGCGATGGCGAAGATCACCAGCAGCTCCGGCGCCCGCGCCAGCCGCTCGGTCAGCGGGGTGGCGACGAAACGGACGAACAGAACCACCAGCGCGACCATGGCGATGCCGGAGACCAGCACCGTCAGCACCGAGCCGCCGCCATGTCCCCCCGCCCCCTCAGTGGCCGCGCCGATGCCGATGGCCGACAGCACGATCATCGCCAGCACCACGACCAGGTCCTGGACGATGAGGAAGCCGAGGGCGATCTGCCCGTGCAGCGAATCGATCTCGCGCTTGTCGGACAGCAGCTTGACGATGATGATCGTCGAGGAGAAGGTCAGCGCCACCGCCACATAGAGGCTCGTCGTGTGGCCGAGCCCGAGCGCAAGGCCGATCAGATAGCCGAAGAACGAGGTGAAGGCGACCTGGCCGAGCCCGGTCAACAGCGACACCGCGCCGAGCGAGCGGATCAGCTTTACGTCCAGCTTGATGCCGACGAGAAACAGCAGGACGGCAATGCCGAGCTCGGCGAGGAACGCGATCTGCTCGTCCGCATGGACGAGGTCCAGCGCCGAGGGTCCGGCAATCAGGCCGACCGCGATGAAGCTGACGATCAGCGGTTGCCGGAGCAGGATGCCGACCAGCCCGACGGCCGCGGCCATCACCAGCAAGGCGGCAATCTCGGCAAACGGAGACTGGATCAGCACGTCCATCAGGCACTCCTGTCCTCGGGCGACGCCATATCCGGCCGTGCCCTTGTCGCATGATTGTTCAGGAAGGTATCGAAATCACTGTCTGCAATCCGCCATCCCTTGCCGATGTCGATCGCCCGCAATTCGCCGCTGCGGATCCACAGCCGCACCGTCGCCTCGCTGATCTTCAGGCGCTCGGCCACCTCCCTGACTGTCTGATACTGCTCTCGGGTCATGGGTATGCCATTTTGCACGTGTTTGTCGCAGAATAGCGAAACATGATGATCCCCGCCTGATCCAGATCAAGGAAAGTGTCCTTTTCTCGTGTCTGTGTAGGTCGGGAACGGCGGAGAACACGCGCAATGAAGACAATCATGGTGGCCACCGATTTTTCCGAGCGGTCCGACCGCGCGCTGCGGCGCGCCACGCTGCTGGCACGGCAGACCGGCGCCAGCCTGTCGCTGGTTCATGTGGTCGACGACGACCAGCCGCAACGGATCGTCGACGCCGAGCGCGAGGTGGCGTTGCGCCTGCTTTACGAGCAGTCCGCGACGCTGCGCCGGATCGACGGGGTGGCTTGCGAGACCCGCGTGGTCCTCGCCTCCCCCTTCGCCGGCATCGCGCAGGCGAGTGACGATGAGACGCCGGACCTGCTGGTGCTCGGTCCGCATCGCCGGCAGGTGCTGCGCGACGCCTTTGTCGGCACGACGGCCGAACGTGCCATCCGCTTCGTCGCCTGCCCGGTGCTGATGGCCAACGCGCCTCCGGTCGGCCCCTATCGCAACGTCCTGCTGGCCACCGACCTGTCCGATGCCTCGCGCGCGGCGATCGAAACCTTCCGCGCGCTCTCCCTGCACGGGCATGCGCGGCTTTCCGCCCTCCATGTCTTCGACGCCCCGGCGATCGGCCTTGCCATGGGCCATTCGCTGAACAAGGAGGACAAGGAGCATTATCTGGAACGGGAGCGGAGCGAGGCGACCGGCAAGCTTGCGGCCTTTTTCGACGGGCTCGACATCGCGCCGGCCGAATATCTGGCGCGCCACGACGCATCGGGCACGGCCGACGAGATCCTGGCCGCGGCGCGGCAGGACGAGGCCGGGCTGGTCGTCGTCGGCACGCGCGGTCGCGGCGGCCTTGCCAAGTTCCTGCTCGGCAGCGTCGCCGAAGAGGTGCTGAGGAACGCCACGATGGATGTGCTTGCGATCCCGCCGGGTCCGGCCACAGCGGACGCCGGTTGACGCACGGCACGACGCCGGCCCGCAACGCGGGAGCGAAAAAGGGACGGCGGGTCGCCCCGCCGTCCGCGATCAGATCAGTCGCAGGCGGCGGTGACGATGATCTCGACCTTGTATTCGGGCGTAGCCAGCTTCGCCTCGCCGCAGGCGCGCACGGGCGCGCAGCCGGCCGGCACCCAGGCGTCCCACACCGAGTTCATCTCGGCGAAGTCGGTCATGTCCGCCAGCCAGATGATCGCCTGCAGCATCTTCTCGGGCGAGGAGCCGGCGCGGGCGAGCAGCGCCTCCACCTCAGCGATGCAGTCGCGGGTCTGCTCGGCGACGGTCGCGCCCTCCCCGACCTGGCCGGCCAGATAGACAACGCCATTGTGCTTGACGATCTGGCTCAGGCGCGTCCCGACATCCATACGTTCGATCATTCAAATCTCTCCTTGTGTGCCGACCCGGCCAGACGACCGGCGCGGCCCGTCCGCCCGGAATCGCCGGCCTCAACGACGGGCCGAGGGTCTGTCTGACAGGCTTCGGGCCAGCCATGCAAGGGATGATGGGAGCGCCGGGACGAAGGAGCCTTACCAGCCGGCGAATCCGGCAAGCAGGTTCTCGTCGACGCGCCCGTTTTGAACATCGTCAAGCGCCTGGCCCAGAATGGCGGCGCCCTCCAGGGCCTGCGCCTCGGTAAGCGTCAACGGCGGCGTCAGTTCCAGGACATTGGAATGGACCCCGACATAGTAGAGCACGAGCCCCAACTGGTAGGCGCGGTAGACCGTCAGTGCCGCCTGCCGCGATGCCGGCCGACGGGTGCCCCTGTCGGTGACGAGCTCGATCCCGAGAGCGAGACCGCGGCCGCGCACCTCCCCGATCAGCGGCTGCGTTGCCGCCAGCCTGCCGAGAGCCTCGAAGAGCACACGGCCTGTGGCGTTGGCATTCTCCGCCAGCCTGTCGCCCTCGATGGTTTCAAGCACCGCCAGAGCCGCGGCCGAACAGACCGGATTGCCGTGGACGGTCTGCAGCGAGAACGCCACCGCATGGTTCATCACGGTTTCGGGCCCGACGACGGCGGAGATCGGCAGGCCTCCGCCCAGTCCCTTGCCGAAGACGACGATGTCCGGCTCGATGCGACAATGCTCGAACGCGTTGAACCGGCCGGTGCGACCGAGTCCGACCTTCACCTCGTCGGCGACGATGAGAATGCCGTGCTTCCGGCAGATCGCCTCCACGGCCTGGAAGTAGCCGTCCGGCGGCACCAGCATCCCGCCGTCGGACTGAATGGGCTCGATGAAGAAGGCTGCGATCTCCTGCGGCGGGGCTTCGCTGGCGAGAGCCTGCTCCAGCGCCTCCAGAGCTTCCCGCTTTGCGGCTTCCGGACCGCCGCTGGCATAGCTGTCGGGATAGGGCACGAGCGTCAGCCCCGCGGCGCGCGCCCCCTGCTGGGCCGGATGGCCGGACACCGCCATCGAGCCGACGGTGCCGCCATGATAGGCACCTTTGAAGGCAAGGATGCGGGGGCGGCCGGTTGCGGAGACGACCATGCGCGCGACGGTCTCGTTGGCATCGGACCCGGAATGGCCGAACCAGACGCGGCCGCGGGCACGCTCCGGCACCAGCGTGAGCAGTTTCTCGGCCAGCCGCACGCAAGGCTCGTTGGCGCTCGACAGATAGCTGGCACCGGCCTGGTTCGACAGCGCCCGGTTCACCGCATCGCGCAGCGCCGGGTGGGAATGACCGAGGCTCGCAGCCCCCCAGGAGGCGGAGAGGTCGAGAAGCCGGCGCCCATCTTCCCCGGTCAGATACGATCCGTGACCGCCTGTCACCGCCTGCGGAAAGAACCGCAGATGCGCCATCGTGGAGACCGATCGGCTTTCTCGGGCATAGAGACCGGACATCGGCGCGCGCCCTTTCACTTGAAGAAGGTCACGACCTCGTCGAGCTGCGCGACGTGGCAGTAGATCATGTTGATGATCTCGAGCTCGCGCCTGTGCAGCTCGTCCGTCGCGGCGGCGGCGCAATCATCGACGACGATCACCCCGAAGCTCTCGTCCGCCAGGCTGCGCACGGTGGACGACACGCACTGGTCGGTGAAGATGCCGCAGCAGATGACGTCCTTGATCCCCATGTTGTGAAGGATCAGGCGCAGGTTGGTCCCGGTCAGGGCGCTGTCGGTCGTCTTGGTGATGACGATCTCGTCCGCCCTCGGCGCAAGCTCGTCGACGATCTGCCCCTCGGGCAGGTCCTTCGGCAACAGCAGGTAGTTGAAGCCCGGCTTCTTCTGGCTCAGCGAGCGGTCGCGGCCGTCGGGTTTCAGGCAGGCGATGCGGGCGAAGATCACCTCGACCTTGCGCTTGCGGCAGTCCTCAATCAAGCGCGCGGTGTTCGGGATGACGGTCTGGCGCATGCGATCATAAAAGGGCTGCCAGCGGGCGGTTTCCTCGGGCGTGTCCTTGGGCGCGAGATAGGTGTTCTGGATGTCGATGACCAGCAACGCCGTGGTTTCCGGGTCAAGGACGATATCCTCCGGCTCCTCGGCATTGGCATAGTAGAAGGAGCGATAGTCGGTCTTCCAGGTCATGAACGTGTCTCCTTCCTGGCGCGGAGGCGGGCGAGGATATCGCCGATCTCGCGACTTGGGAAAATGCCGCCGGGCTTGAGGATCATCACCGCGATCATGGCGAGCGCCAGCACGATTTCCGTCAGGCCGATGACCTGTCCGGCGCCGAACGACGTGGCGTTGAGCATGCTTTCGGTTCCGCGCAAGCCTTCATAGGCCACGGTTATCAGCACGGTTCCGACAACCGCGCCGGTTACGGTGTTGGCGCCGCCGACGACCAGCATGGTGACGATCAGGAAGGTCTCCTTGAGGTAGAAGGCCTTGGGCGAGAACGACGTGATGAAGTGCCCCCAGAGCGAGCCGCCGACGCCGGCGAGGAAAGCGGCAAGGATGAAGGCGCGCCACCGCAATGCGGGAATGTTGGCGCCAAGCGCGGCGGCGGCGACCTCATCCTCGCGAGAGGCGCGCAACAGCTTGCCGGTGCGGGACTCCTTGAAGACCAGCGCGGCGATCACCGCCAGCACCGCCACGCTCGCCGCCGTGGGAAGGTCCGTCGTCCGTGGCAGGCCGAAGAGCGTGCGCGGACCGTTCGTCAGGGCGCTCCAGTTGTTCATCACCGTGTAGAGCACGACCAGCAGCGCGAAGGACGTGATGACGGCTGCCGCATCGGACAGGCGCATCAGCGGATAGGCGATCGCCGCCGCCACCGCCGCCGCGACCAGGCCGCCGGCGACCATCGCGAGAAGCGGCGAGACCTCGACGGCCGTCAGGAACGGGTAGAGGTCGGGCAGCGCCATGCCCTTCATCTGCGAGGGAATGGTGAGAACCGCCGATGTGTAGGCACCAAGGCCCATGAAGCCGATATGGGCGAAGGACAGGAGGCCCGAATTGCCCATGAAGGTCTGCAGACCCACCACAAGCACCAGCGAGATCATCAGGTTCGTGGCAATGCGGTCATAGAGGCGGATGCCGATGAGGTGGCTGCCGACACCGATGATCACGATGACGGCAAGCAGGACGAGGGCGGTGAGATGGGAGGGTTTCAAGGCAGCGCTCCTCAGGTCCGCTGCCCGCTCGCCGGGCCCTTGATGAGGCCATCGGGACGCCAAAGCAGGATCAGGATCACGAGTCCGAAGGTGAAGGCGTCGCGGAACTTCAGGAGATCCTGCGACAGGGTGTAGTTGAGCGTGGTGTCGATGAACGCCAGCAGGAAGCCGCCGATGACCGCCCCCGGCAGGCTGCGCATGCCGCCGATGACCGTGGCAATGAAGGCGACGAGCAAGGGTTCGAGGCCGATCCCCGGCACGACCGTGCCAATGCGGCCGATCCACAGGATGCCGACCACTCCGGCGAGAAAGCCCGACAGGGCGAAGGCCAGCGAGATGATGAGGTTCGCCGGAACGCCCAGCATGCGCGCCATGGTGAAGTTGCTCGCCGCCGCACGCATCGCGATGCCGAGCGTCGTCTTCCGCATCAGGAAGGCGACGGCCGCCAGCAGCACGATCGACGCGGCGATCGTCAGCAGGTTGCGGACCGGCGTGATGGCACCCGCGATCACCACCGTTTGCGAGAAAATCTCCGGCAACGGCACATAGCGGGGACGCGGCGAGATGAACAGAAGCGCCGCGTTCTGCAACAGGTTGGAGAACGCGAAGGAGGTGATCAGCACCGCCGTCACGGACTTGGCGCGCACGGGGCGGAACGCGGCATAGTCCGTGAAGATGCCGAAGACCACCGCCATGGCCAGGGCAAGGACCGCCATGACGATCCAGGGCAAGCCGGAGCCGCCGGTCAGGTACAGCGTGTAGCCCGCGACCATGATCAGTTCGCCGTAAGCGAAGTTCACGAGGCGCAGGATGCCGTAGATGATGACGAGGCCGAGGGCCATCAGCGCATAGGCACCGCCAAGGCTCAGCACGTCGATGACGAATTGGATGGTGAACGCCATGCTCAGCCTCCCAGATAATGTGCGCTGAGATCGGTGGTCGACCTGATCTCGTCGGCGGTTCCGGAAGCGACGATTTTTCCGAGCCGCAGAACATAGGCACGGTCGGCAAGGGCCAGCGCCTGGTTCACGTTCTGCTCCACCAGGAAGATGGTGAGGCCCGTCCGCTTCAGCGTGTCGATCATCTCGAAGATCCGGTCGACGATCGCCGGCGCCAGACCGAGGGACGGCTCGTCGAGCAGGAGCACGGTGGGACGCGACATCAGGGCGCGGGCGATGACCAGCATCTGCTGCTCGCCGCCCGAAAGCGTCCCGGCCGCCTGATGCTTGCGCTCCGCAAGACGCGGAAAGAGCGTGTGGACCCGTTCGAGATTGTCGCGATTGCCGGCGCGGTCCCGGCGATGGATATAGGCGCCGAGCATCAGGTTTTCCGCGACCGTCAGATCGGGGAAGACGTCGCGGGTCTCCGGCACGGTCGCAAGGCCGGCACGCACGACCTGCTCGGGGCTGCTGGCGGTGATCGCGACCCCGCCCAGCGTGATGGAGCCGCCAGAGGCCTTCAACGCGCCGGCGATACATTTGAGCGTGGTGGACTTGCCGGCGCCATTGGCCCCGAGCAAGCTCACCAACTCGCCCTTTGCGAGATGGAAGCTGATGCCGCGAACCGCCCGGATCGAGCCGTAGTCCACGGAGAGGTCCCGGACATCAAGCATGGGTCGCCCCCTTGCCGAGATAGGCTTCGATAACCGCCGGATGGCTGCGGACATGGGCGGCATCGCCTTCCGCGATGGTCCGGCCGGACGCCAGCACATGCAGCCGGTGACACAGCCGCATGATCAGGCTCATGTCGTGATCGATGATGATGAGACCGAGCCCCCGGCTTTTCGGAAGCTCGGCAAGGGTGTGAAGCAGCGTTTCGGTCTCGGCATCGTTCATTCCCGCGGCCGGCTCGTCGAGCAGCAGGAAGCGCGGTTCGGCAGCAAGTGCGCGCGCGATTTCCACCCGGCGCTTGTCGCCATAGCTCAGGCTCTCGCCGAGTTCGTCGGCCTTCTCGCCGAGGCCGAATTCGCCGAGCAGGGTCCTGGTCCGCTCCCGCGCCTCGTCAGGCGGCGTCCCCTTGGCCAACGCCGCGGCTTCGACATTTTCGAACACCGTCATCGCGTTGAAAAGCCGGACGATCTGGAAGGAACGGCTGACACCCTGAAGGGCGATCTCGCGCGGCGAGAGGCCTGAAATGGTCGTATCGCCGATGCTGACACGGCCGGCGGCCAGCTTCACATGGCCGGTGATGGCGTTGATCAGCGTGGTCTTGCCGGACCCGTTCGGCCCGATAAGTCCGACGATCTCACTGGTCGAAACGGCAAGAGACACGTGGTCGAGGGCGCGCAGGCCGGCGAACTCCACCGACACGTCGTTCAGCGCGAGGCGCGATTCTGACATGGCTTTTCCAAACGAAGATGGGCCGGCCCGTCAGCCGGCCCAAAAGTGCAATCAGGGCTTGGGAAGCGAGTCAGGCTTGCGCCAGCCGACGAAGCTCGGCGTGCCGCCCTTCAATTCGATCATCGCCGCGGCCTTGTTCGGAACGTGCCCCTCCTCGGCGGTGCCGTAGTCGAGATCGCCGGTCAGAAGCTTGAACTGGCCGTCCTCGAGAGCCTTGGCGAGCGCCGCGCCCTCGGTGGTTCCGGCGGCCTTGATGCCCTCGGCGATCAGCATGATCGTGTCCCAGCCCGTGGAGACGAAGGACGTGTCGGGCGCCGAACCATGCATGGCGGTGTAGAGCTCGATGAATTCCGCCATGTCGGGATGCGCCTCGGGGCCCATCCAGGTATGCGTGACGAAGAAGACGTCGTTGCCGAACTTCTCGCCGAGCGCCTCGTGCATCGCCGGATCGTCATAGGCGTCGCCGCCCAGCACGGGCGCGTCGTAGCCGACTTCACGCAGAGCGCGAATGATGATGCCGATGTCCTGACCATAGGACGAGACGAAGATGACGTCGGGCTTCGTTCCGAGCGCCTGCAGACGCGCAAGCTGCGCCGAGAAATTGTTGTCGCCGTTGGTATAGGTGTCTTCCAGCAGGATCTCGCCGCCATTCGCCTTGAACTGCTCGACGAAATACTTGGAGAGCGACTTGGTATAGGCGATGAACTGATCGGTGACGACATAGGCCGTCTTCCAGCCCTTCTCCTTGATCGCGAAATCGGCCGCCGCCGCCCCCATCGTGGTGTTCCACATGGAGAGCGTGAACTGCTTGTCGCCCAGCGACCACGACGAATAGAGCGGATCGGACGCGCAGGTCGAGATGCCGACGAGGCCGGCGGCCTGGGCTTCGCGGCTGGCGGGCGAACCGAAATCGAAATCGCAGGGCGCGACGATGACCGCCGCGCCCTTGTCGATCAGTTCGACCGCGACATTGCCGACCGTGACCGGATCGGACTTGCCGTCGATATTGATGAACTCGATCTGCTTGCCGAGCACGCCGCCATTGTCGTTGAGGTATTTCACCGCCACCTGGGCGCCGTAGTAGCCGGGCGTGTCGAGCGGCGCCTGAATGCCGGTCATCGACAAGGCGCCGCCGATCACGATCTTGCCGTCGTCGGCGAGCGCCGCGGAGCCGGCCAGCGCCACGCCGGCGGCTGCCATCAGAATTCTGGACGTCTTCATCATGGTTGTTCCTCTTTTCTGGAAGGTGCCTTTCGGCTGCGAACTGACAAGCGGGCCTGCCTTCTTGGGCTTATTCGCCACGTTCTCGGGTGTCTCCTTGGTCCTTTCCTCAAGCCGCCTTTCGCTTACTGGCCGATCTCCTTCAGAAGATCGGCGGTCGAGATCTGCCGGCAGTAGCCTTTGATGGCGTTGAGCGAGAAGTCGTGACGCTCCTGCGAGTAGGTTCCGCAGGCATCCGGCACGAGCGTGACCAGGTAGTTGAGGTCGCAGGCGTCGCGAACGGCGGATTCGACGCACTGATCGGTGAGCAGTCCGCACAGCACGATCTGCTTCACGCCGAGATTGCGCAGCACATAGTCGATATGGGTCGAAACGAAGACGCTGGACGAGCTTTTCGGAAAGACGATTTCGTCTTCAAGCGGCGCCAGCTCGTCGATCACCTTGCCGTCATGCGATCCCTTCGCCACGTTGAAGCCGGTGATCTTGTAATCGAGGCTCCGGTCGCGGCCATCCTTCGTCAGACTCTCGATCGTGGTGTGCAGAACCTCGATCCCTGCCCTGCGGAACCCCGCCAGCAGCCGCTGCATGTTCGGGATCGCCACCTCGTGGATGCGCTTGAAATAGTACCCGTATTTGCCGGCGATATCCTCGTCCGAGACATCCTTGAACTCGCCGCCGTCCCGCAGGACCGAGAAGTTCTGGACATCGATAAAGAGGATCGCGGAGGCAGCCGGATCGAGCGGGATATCGCGTGTGGTCGGATGGGCTGCGGCCATCATACGCTTCCTTCAAGGCTTTGCGCCGCCAGACGAAGGGAGGCGGCCAGCCGGTCCGCCCACTCCCGCTGTCCGCGGTCATCGGTGATGAGATCGTTGCGCGTTTCGATCAGCACGTGCGGGATGCCGCGCCTTTCGCCGTGAACGGGTATCGTGTAGTCGGAGAGATCGTCGACGACATAGGGCTCGTTGAGCTTGACCGTGACATGCGGATTGGCGCGCGCGAACAGGTCGGCCAACCGTTCGGCAAGACGGGCGTCGCGATTGTACAGCAGGCCGAGCTCGAAATCCCGCCGGGCGCCCGTTGCGCGCATGACCGGAGTGAAACTGTGGACGGTGACGAGAAACAGCGGGCCGCCGCCGGCTTGCCGATCATCGAGCGCCGCCGCGATCGCGGCATGCAGCGGCCGGTGGATTTCCTCGAAGCGGCGGCGCCGGTCGATCTCGGCAACCTCCGCATTGGCGGGCACCACGGTGCCGTCGCTCTGCCTGACGACACAGCCGTCGGACTCGTAGGGACGATTGCAATCGATCACGAGGCGGCTGTAGCGCTGCAGGATGAGAGGCGCGTCAAGGCGCTCGGAAAGCCCCCGGGCAAGCCCCTCCGCCCCCACGTCATAGGCGATGTGCCGGTCCATTTCCTGCGGATCGACGCCGAGGTCGCCAAGCGCCGAAGGCACGGCACGCCCCGCATGTTCGCAGATCAGGAAAATGGCGGATCGGCCGGAGATATTGACCCATTCCACCGGATGCGGGTCGCCCGACTGCAGCAGTCCAGTGATGTCGGGATCTGCGAACCTGAGCATGGAGGACGGTATCCGTGAGGCGGCCAGGACGATCTCGGCACGCGGGGCTTCGATACCGCAAATCAAAGAAATTTATCGATCATAGTCAATCGCATTTTTCCATTTGACTAATTTTTTCCAAAAAGGGAATATCCGCTCCAACAAGGGGAACTCGCCAATGAGCGATGTGACTTCGTCTTCGACGATCCGCACCAGAATTCGGGAAGCATCCAGCCAGCTCACCGCAAGCGAACGCAAGATCGCCAACGCCATCCTTGCCGACTATCCATTCGCTGGTCTGGAGAATATTCAGGAGCTTGCCGCCAGGACCGGCGTCAGCGCTCCGTCGATCACGCGATTTGTCAGCAAGATCGGCTGCGGCGGGTTCCAGGATCTACAGCGGCAGTTGATCGCCGAGCTGAAAGCCGGACAGAGCTCGCCTGTCGACCTGATGTCCAGCCAGACCCCGGTCGGCCACTCGGATTTTCTCTCCGAATATGTGGCGCGCCTCTCGGCCGTGATGCAGGAAATGGTCGAGACCGTGCCGCAGGCACAGTTCGACAGTCTCGCCAGCCTCCTTGCGGACCCAACCCGCAACATCTTCCTGCTTGGCGGCAGGGTGAGCGACTGCATCGCCTCGTTCCTGTCCGTTCATCTCCGGCAGATTCGCAGCGGCATCTATCACATGGCCGACAATCCCGAGTTCTGGCCGGAACATGTGTTGCGCATGCGCAAGAAGGACGTGGTGCTGATCTTCGACTTCCGCCGCTATCAGATCAGCCTCTCCCGGCTTGCGAAATCCATTGCGGAACAGCGCGGAGCGACGATTGTCGTCGTGACCGACAAGTGGATGTCGCCGGCGGCAAGACACGCCGATCACATCGTGGCGTTGCCGATCGATGCCGGCACGGCCTGGGATACGGCCGCGGCCGCCCTGGCTCTTGTCGAGGCACTGATCGTGCGCGTCTCCGAGACCGACTGGGAAGCCACACAAAAGCGCATCAGGGACTGGGACGGCATTCGCTTCGCAATGCCCGGATACGACCAGGACAGACTGAACGGGGATGTCGATGAGACGTGAGGAAATGATGGTCGCCTGCTGCGGCGACCTTTCGGGCAAGGTGCGCGGCAAGGCTTTCCCTGTGTCGCAGTTCGACAAGCGCCTCAAGCGGGGCGTCGGCTGGACGCCGACCAACGTGCAGATCACCTGCTTCGACGCGATCGCCGACAGCCCGTTCGGCTCGCTCGGGGATCTCGTGCTCATTCCCGATCCCGCGACCCGCGTCAGCATCGAGAGCGAGGCGGGAGCGCCGAACGAGAACTTCGTGCTCGGCAACATCCGCTATCTCGACGGCCGCCCCTGGGAGTTCTGCACGCGCTCGATCCTCGAGGCCGCGCTCGCGCGGTTGAAGACGGTTGCGGGCGTGACGCTGTACGGCGCTTTCGAACACGAGTTTCAGATCAAGCAACTGACCGGGGAGATCGGCAAGGCCTTCACGCTCGCCGCTTTCCAGGAAGAACGGCATTTCTGCGAAGCCGTCGTCGCCGCCATGCGCGATGCGGGCGTGACCCCGGACACGATCCTGAAGGAATTCGGCGCCGGCCAGTTCGAGGTGACGATGGGGCCGCAAAAGGGCGTGACGATCGCCGACCATTCGCTGGTCACACGCGAAATCGTCGGTCTCGTGGCGCGTGAACTCGGCTACGATCCGACGTTCACCCCGATCCGCGATCCGGCCGGCGTCGGAAACGGCGTCCATGTTCACCTGAGCATGCTCGATGATGCGGGCACTCCGGTGACCCACGACCCGCAGGGCAAGCACGAGCTCTCCGAGGTCGCCGGCATGTTCGTCGCCGGGATCCTGAAATATCTGGATGCGATCATCGCCATCACCGCCCCGAGCGTCGTGTCCTATCTCCGGCTGACGCCGCACCGCTGGAGCGCTGCCTTCAACAATCTCGGTTTTCGGGACCGCGAAGCCTCGGTGCGCATCTGCCCGGTGTCCGACATCAGCGACATCGCCCGCGCCGCCCAGTTCAATTTCGAGTTCAGGGCAGCGGATGCGGCGGCCAACCCGCATCTGGCCCTGGCGGCGATCGTGCATGCCGGTGTCCAGGGCATTGAAGAGCGATTGCCGGTGCCGGAGGCAACGCAGGAGGATCTGTCGCTGCTCGACGCCGACGCCCTTGCCGCCCGCGGCTTCATTCGGCTCCCGCAGACGCTTGAGGCCGCCCTGGAACGCTTCGAAGGAAACCCGGTCGTTCGCGACTGGTTTCCCGCCGGCTTCCCGGAGGTCTATGTCAAACACAAGAAGGGCGAGATCGCCTACCTGGACGGCAAGACGCAGGGCGAGATCTGCGCGGCCTACGAAGCGGTCTATTAGCGCGGCGACCCGCGCGATCCGAAACGCACCGCCGGTCCCCGAAGGGCCAATCGACAGCCCTTCGGGATGCCGAAGACGTCACGCCACTCTATTTTTCCGAAACAAGCATCTGATATTCCTTGAGAAAGAAAATACTCGGGCGAGAATACCATGTGATCTGGGCCCTGGGGTCCCTGCCGCTCAGCGCAGAGCCCTTGGATTGATTTTTGGCCCCATGCGGCCTGGTTTCCCGGTCTCCATTTGATGGCGTGTTCGTACGGCGTCATGTTACCGAGCGCCGAATGTGGCCGGTGCGATTGCAGTCCTTACGCCACCTGGCGATGCCCGGCCTCGCCTGACCGAGGGTGGTGAACAGCGTCTCGTTCAGGCATTCGTCGCGGAAGCCGCCGTTGAACGCGTCTACCCCGGCGTTCTGGGCCGGTTTGCGCTCAAGCGAGGCGCGCGCCTGGATCATAGGCGATCCAGGAACTCAAGCACTCGGAGGGTGAGCAGCGCGGTCGCATCCGCGTCGTACGACGGAAGCGAGCTGTCAGCGAAGTAGTGCTGATCGCCTGGGTACAGGAAGAGTTCCGCCTCCGCGACTTTCTCCACCAACTCGCGGGCGGCGTCGATATCGCCCTCGCCGACGAACATCGGGTCATTGTCCATCCCGTGGATTTGAGCTGCCACGCCGTCCGGCCAAGGCCCGAAAGCCCACTCGCCAGTTATCGGCAGGCAAGAGTGGAAGAGCAAGGCCCCACGGGCGCCGGGCCGGGTCTGCGCAAGCTGCTGTGCCGGCAGCACACCGAACGAGAACCCCGCGTAGACAAGTTCGAGAGGCAATCCGTCGGCGGCTCTGACGCCGCGCTCCCGCATTTCATCGAATCCCGTCTCCCCGATATAGGCAAGCCCCTCGTCGATACTTTGAAAGGTGAGCCCGTTGAACAGATCGGGCGTGTGAACGACGTGCCCCCCGGCTCGCAAGTCGTCGGCGAAAGCGCGCACACCCGGGGTCAGCCCCTGCGCGTGATGGAACAGCAAGACCTCAGCCATATGGAACCTTCCGGTTGGATGATCGCGGGCATGTCTGACCTGCTACTGCGCGACGAATGCCGTCGACATGCAGAGAGTATTGGAGCGCGGATCAGGACGGAAGGCGCCCGCGAAACAAACTGCAGCCATCAGCAAGGCGCGATCTTGAGACTTCCCGGAAACCAGCCTCGTTCATCCAGGTGCGAGAGAGACTTTCGGGGTATGAGCCACCGTGTCGGTAGGGGTTCAAAAAGTCAGGTTCATGAAAACGCCTTCGAACGGCCCCATCCCCATCGGCGAGGTGCACCGCCACGGTCCGCGGCCTTGTACTTTCGCCTTTGATATCAGTGCCTTAAAAGCCGCGTCGGTGAGCTTGGACACTCCCCACTCTGATTTTTCAATGCCATAAGAGATTGATTTTATTTCAAAAAACTTGCTTTGCCCGTCAGCGCCGAGGAGTAGGCCGTCAAAGCTGGCGCAGTCAACGCTCACCCTGCCATCGCCGATCGCCGGGATGGCGGACGTCCAGGACGCCATCCTGTGCTCTACGCGACCAGGCCCCGCATATGCTTCTCGAAGCGGAACATGTCGTCGTCGCCAGGCAGACCCGGCTCACTCGGACGGTGAGGATCCGGGTGGCCGGCGTGGTGGTATTCGACGATGTGGAAGCCGCAGACGTTGACGTAGAAGTGGATGTTGCGCTTCTCGAAGTAGGGCGTGTGGGTGATCCAGACCTGCGTATCCGGATATGCCGCCTCGATGGCGGCCCAGGCCTTGCGACCGATGCCGCGCCCCAGTTCATCGGAGCGCACGTAGAAAAAATCGAGCGAGTTATGCTGCGTTTCGGTGTCGATCGACACCACGGCGCCGCCGACCCAGCGGCCGTCTTCGAGAATCCGGTGAACGACGGCGTTCGGCGCCGCAAAGGAGGCGGCCACGTCGTCGTCGGACGGGATCGGGCCGTCGTCGACCGATCCGAAGGTTTCCACGACCGCGACCGCGAAGGCGTCCTGAAGATCTTTGCGGAAGCGCGGCAGGTCGTCCTCGCGCGCGATGTCGAGGGTCACCTGGCCGGTTGTGGTTGCGGATTTCATCAATATTCTCCGAAATCTGTGTCGAGATGCGGCTGGCCATTGGTCACGTTGTGACCGCTTCGGCAGTTTCTTGCTTCGTTTTCCGCCCAGCAAATCGCATGATGAGCGTGAAGAAGACAGGCACGAAGAGCACGGCAAGGACCGTGGCCGAGATCATGCCGCCGAAGAGGCCCGTCCCCAGCGCGTTCTGCATCTCGAAACTCGGCCCCTTGGCGATGACCAGGGGCACGATGCCGAGCGTGAAGGCAAGCGAGGTCATCACGATCGGCCGCAGGCGGAGGCGCGATGCCGCTATGGCCGCCTCCCCGAGGCTCCTGCCCTCCGCGTGCAGCTTTCGCGCGAACTCCACGATCAGCACCGCGTTCTTCGCCGACAGGCCGATCAACGTGATGAGGCCGACCTTGAAAAACACGTCGTTTTCCATGCCGCGCAGGTGCATCGCGATGACCGCTCCGAGAATGCCCAGCGGCACGACCAGCATGACGGACAGCGGAATGGCCCAGCTTTCGTAGAGCGCTGCCAGAACCAGGAACACCACCAGGAAGGAGAAGGCGACGAGGATCGGCGCCTGCGCCCCGGCCTGGCGTTCCTGGAACGACTGCCCGGTCCATTCCACGCCATACCCACCCTGCAACTTCGATGCGAGGCGCTCGATCTCGGTCATCGCAGCACCACTCGACACGCCCGAGGCGGCATCGCCGGAGATGCTCAGCGAGGGATAACCGTTGTATCGGTTAAGCTGGAGAGGGCTGACCGACCACTCCGGCGTGATAACTTCAGCCAGCGGAACCATCCCGCCCTTGTCGTTGCGCACGTGAAGCTTGAGGACGTCTTCGACCTGCATGCGGTCCTTGGCTTCGGCCTGTATGATGACCTGCTGAAGCCGGCCCGCACGCGGGAAATCGTTGATGTAGGTCGAGCCCATCGCGGCGGCAAGCGTATCGCTGATCATCGAGAAGTTGACGCCGAGCGCCCCGGCCTTCGCGCGGTCGATGTTGAGGCGGACGCTCGGACCGCTCGGCAATCCGTCGACCCGGACGTTCTGCAGGAGCTTGCTGCCTCCCGCCAGCTTGATGAGGTCGTCGGCAACTTTCTGCAGCGCCTCCGCCCCGTTGCCGCTGCGATCGACAAGGCGCATCGCGAAGCCGGACGTCGTGCCGAGTTCCTCGATGGTGGGCGGCTTCATCACGAGGATTTCGCCTTCTGTCGTTTCCTGCATCGCCGCGCTGGCAGCCGCCACTTCTGCGTCGGTGCTGCCCGTCCGTTCGCTCCAGTCGCGCAGCGTCGTGAACGACATGGCGGTATTTGGTCCAGATCCGGAGAAGCTGAAGCCCATGACGGAGAGGTTGTTCGCAATATCGGGACGCGTCGCGACATGGCGGTCGAAGCCTTCCACGATCGCCTTGGTGCGCTCGGCCGTCGCGTCGGCCGGGAGCGTGTAGGACGTCATGAATGCGCCCTGGTCTTCGTCGGGCACGAAGGCGGTCGGCAACGAACTGTAGCCGAAGGCCAGCGCGCCTACGATCGCGGCGTAGACCAGCATCACGCGCATACCGCGTTTCACCAGTGCTCCGACCCAGGCAGTGTAGCGGCCCGTCAGCCGCTCGAAACCGCGGTTGAACCACGCGAAGAAACCCTTGCGCTCGTGATGAGGCGCGACCGGCTTCAGGATCGTGGCGCAGAGCGCAGGTGTCAGGCTGAGAGCGAGGAAGGCGGAGAAGAGGATCGAGACCGCCAGCGAGACTGTGAACTGGCGGTAGATCGCGCCGACAGAGCCCGTCGCCAGGCCCATCGGCAGGAACACCGCGGTCAGCACCAGCGTGATGCCGATGACGGCGCCCGCGATCTCGCGCAGGGCGCGACGCGTGGCATCCCGCGGCGAAAGGCCCTCGGTCGCCATCAGCCGCTCGACGTTCTCCACCACGACGATCGCGTCGTCGACGATGATGCCGATGGCCAGCACCATGCCGAACATCGTCAGCGCGTTGATCGAATAGCCGATCATCCACATCACCGCGAAGGTGCCGAGCAGCGCGATCGGCGCGACGATCGCCGGGATCAGCGTGTAGCGGATATTCTGGAGGAAAAGCAGCATGATGAGGAACACCAGCACCATTGCTTCAACCAGGGTCTGGACGACCTTGGTAATCGAGATCTTCACGAAGGGGGCAGTGTCGTAGGAGACTGCGTAGGCGACGCCGGACGGCATCGAGGGTGCCAGTTCGGCCAGCCGTGCGCGGACGTTCTCGGACGTGCTGACCGCATTGGCGCCGGGCGCGAGCTGGATCGCCGCCGCCGTCGCCTGCTTGCCGCCGTCGAAGATCGAGAAGCCGGAGGACTGGGCTCCGACCTCGATGCGGGCGACGTCGCCGAGCGTCAACTTCGATCCGTCAGGATTCGACCGCAGCACCACCGCTGCGAACTGCTCCGGCGTCTCGAGCTGTCCGCTGACGCTGAGCGGCACGCTGATCGTCTGGCCGGGGACACTCGGCTCCTCTCCGAGCCTGCCCGGAGCCACCTGGATGTTCTGCGTCTGGATCGCCTGGATGATCTCGGCCATCGACAGCGAGTAGGATGTGAGCAGAGCGGGATCCACCCAGACACGCATCGCGGCCTCCGAGCCGAACGACTGCACGCGGCCGACGCCTGGTACTCGCTTCAGCTCCGGCGAAAGCTCGCGGGCGAGATAGTCGTCGAGCACCAGAGGATCGACCGCACCGTCGGCCGACCGCAGCGAGACGATCATGAGAAAACCCGAAGATGCGGCCTCAACCGACAGTCCAGCTCGCCGGACCTGCTCAGGCAGGCGGGGCTCGACCGACTTCAGACGGTTCTGCACGTCGACCTGAGCAAGCTCGGGGTCGGTCCCCGGCTTGAAGGTCACCGTGATGGAGGCGTTGCCGGAAGCGTCTGCCGAGGATTCGAAATAGAGGACGTTCTTGACAGCCGACAGCTCGCGCTCGATCGGCGCCGTCACGCTGTCGGTGACGGTCTGGGCGCTCGCGCCGACATAGCTCGCATTGATGCTGACGCTGGGCGGCGCGATCACGGGAAAGCGCGAGACAGGCAGTTGCGGGATCGCGACGATGCCGGCGATCGTGATGAAGATGGCAATGACCCAGGCGAAGACGGGGCGGTCGATGAAGAATTGGGGCATGGGGCGTCCCTACTGTGTGTCCGTCCGGACGGCAGGCTGGTGCGCCACCGTCTGGAGCTTCATTCCGTCGGTCGCGCGATCCTGGCCCCGGACCACGACCTCGTCGCCGGCGCTGATGCCTGACAGGATCACGTACTGCCGGTCGACCAGCGGACCCAGTTCGACATTGCGGCGCCGTGCCGACTTGTCGGCTCCGACGACCGTCAACTGCGGCCGGCCGGAGCTGTCACGCACGATGGCTTCCTGCGGCACCGTCAGGGCGTTGGGATGGACTGAGCGAGGGAGTCTTGCGCGAAGGTACATGCCGGGCAGCAGTTGATCATAAGGGTTCGGCACCTCGACGCGGATCGTAATGCTGCCCGTTCCCGGATCGACAGCGCTGTCGGAGAAACGGATGGTGCCTTGATACTCGTAGGGCTTGCCCGTGATGGTGAGAATGTCGACCGGCAGCCCGCCCGCCTCGTCTGCCTGTCCGTTCGCAAGCGCCTCTTCGAGTGCCTCACGGCGCATCGACGGCTGGTGGACATCCAGGAAGAGGTGATCCAACTGCTGGACGACGGCCATTGGGTTGGTAGCGCCCGCCGTAGCGAGTCCGCCTTCGGTGATGAGTGCTTGCCCCACCCGCCCGGCGATCGGGCTGGTCACGGTGGCATGGGCCAGTTCGAGCAGGCGACGCGTCAGGTTTGCCCGCGCCTCTGCCACGCTCGCACGCGCCTGTGCCAGCGCCGCCTTCGCGTCTCCCAGGGCGGCGGCGGTTGCGGTCCGGCTTTCGGCCAAGGCCTTGATACGATCATGCTTGAGGGAGGCGTTGAGCTCGTCAGCTTCAGCGCGCGCCAGCACCGCCGAAGCGGCTTCCACATCGGCAGCGAATGGCGCGGGATCGATCTCGAACAGAGGCTGGTGGGCAGAGACCTCGGAGCCCTCCTTGAAAAGCACCTTGCGGACGATCCCGCTGACCTGTGGCCGTATCTCCGCGGTGCGCCGCGCGGACACGCGTCCCGGCAACTCCTCGTAGACGACGACGCGACGGGGCTGGACGGTCAAGGTCGCCACGCGTGCGACCGCCGGTTCAGCCTGTTCCCGCGCACTTGCAGCCTGAGACGCTCGCGGCTCCCCGTTGTCGGAACAGGCGGCGAGAACCAGCAAGGCAATGCCGAGAACTGTGCGGGTGAAGTGGCTGCGGGCACGCATCATCGGGACATCCTTCAAGACCATCGATCGCTCGAAGCGACGACGCCCATATCAACCCGGACCGTTTGCGCAGTGTGGAGGTTTTATGGAGACTTGATGGACGAGAGGCCAAAGCACTCGACGGCAGTCGCTACGGATGGCATCCCTTGAGCAGGAGAACGCCATGGCCGCCCTTGTCCTGATTGCCGAAGACGACGAAGAAATCGCTTCTATCCTGGACGCCTACCTCCAGCGGGAGGAGTTCAGGACCGTGCTCGCCCGCGACGGCCGCACCGCCCTCGATCTCCATCTCGCTTTGAAGCCGGATCTCGTCCTGTTGGATGTGAACATGCCCCGTCTCGACGGCTGGGAAGTCCTGGCGGAACTTCGCCGGCGCGGCACCACCCCAGCCATCATGATCACTGCGCTCGACAAGGATATCGACCGCCTTCAAGGTCTTCGCATCGGCGCTGACGATTACGTCGTCAAACCGTTCAATCCGATTGAGGTTGTGGCGCGCGCCAAGGCCGTGCTCCGGCGCTCGGGGCTGGCGACGGCGGGCGGCGTTCTGCGCGTGGGCGATCTCTCCATCGATCTCGATGGCTATCAGGCGAGCTTCGGGACCGGCAGCGAGGCCAGGCCGCTGGCGCTGACCCTGACCGAGTTCCGCATCCTCGCCCATATGGCGCGCAATCCCGGCAAGGTGTTTACGCGCGGCGAGCTTGTCGATGCTTGCCTCCCCGGATCGGACGCCCTGGACCGGACGGTGGACAGCCACCTCAGCAAGCTGCGCAAGAAGCTCGAACAGGCAGGGGCACACGGGCTCCTGCCCGGCGTTCGCGGCATCGGCTACAGATTGTCGGCGTGACGATGGACGCGCGCACTGGGCTGAGCCGTCAGATCCTTATCGCCATGTCAGCGATCACCGTCCTGGCTGGCATCCTCGTGTTCTTCGGCACCTATCTCATCTACTCGGTTTTCGTCGCCGTCTATCCATTGCCGGAAGCGGATGGCTGGCTGACATCGCTTGACCTCGTGATCTTTGCCGTGTTGGTCCTCGTCACCCTTCCGATTGCCGCCTTGGTGGCGCTGCGGCTCGCGCGCCGCATCCTCGATCCGTTGGAGTCGCTGGCCCGCAGCGCTCGCCAGATCGCCGCTGGCGACCTGTCGGCCCGGGCTACGGCAAGCGACAAGGCGCTGGGCGAAACGGCCTCACTCGTCGGCGACTTCAACACGATGGCGCAGCGACTGCAGGACATGGCCGCCGACATGGCGCTGTGGAACGCGACGATCGCACACGAACTGCGTACACCGCTGACCATCCTCAAGGGGCGCCTCCAGCGGATCATCGACGGGGTGTTCGAACCGGACGAGCCCACGCTTCGACGGCTGATCCTTCAGGTCGACGGCCTCGCCCGATTGGTCGAGGATCTGCGCACGGTGACGCTTGCCGATAGCGGCCATCTCGATCTCCGTATCGTGCCGACCCGCCTGGCCCAGGAGGTCGAGGAAATCGCCGCGCTCCTATTGCCCGATCTGGCTTCAAGCGGTTTCGATCTGGCGCTCGACCTCGACGACATCGTTGTCGACGCGGATGTGACACGCGTGCGCCAGGCGGTTCTCGCCCTGATCTCGAATGCGCGGCGCCACGCCATCCGGGGCACGATCACCATCAGCCTGAAGGCGGTTAACGGAACAGCGGTGCTCGCCATCTCCGACCAAGGACCAGGCATCGACACCGATCTAGTCGGCCGGGTGTTCGACCCGTTCGTGCGCGGCGATCCCGAGCGTGCGAAGGAAACTGGAGGAAACGGGCTCGGTCTCTCCGTCGTGCGCGCGGTCATGGAGGCGCATGGGGGAAATCTTCGGTACAGGACCGCGCCAGGCGGCGGCGCACTCTTCGAGATGGATTTTGCAGCATCCAAGGAAAAGCGCTCTGCCTTTGAGGCGTGTAGCTCGCTGGCTCGTAGCAGTGTCACCGACCCGCGCACCCGTTCTTAGCCCTGAGACCACGGCAGCTTGACTTGTGGAAGATTTGAGCGCTGACAGAAGGCTGGTTGGAATTACCCTGCACTTCAATGTGTTATGGCGTATCGGAGCGTAGAAATGGATACTGCCGGAGGGGCAAAAATCACTCCCACTCGAATATTCTTTTCGCCCTAAGCATCTGACATATCTGCGAAAAATAATTTCAGCGGCTGAGTATACCGTGAAAGGTGCCGTCAAAAGCCTAGCCTTTTGATTTTTCTGGGTTTTCAGGAACGAACCTAGCTAGAAAAATTCTGTGAACTATCGGCATCTATCGGCCGCGTCGCAGTAAGGCATAGGCCACGAACGTCGAATCTGACGCGGCGATAAAGTACCGTCAAAACCGGCAAAATCAATACTTACACCTCGATCCTAGTTCGCTAGATCACGGGCGAGATCGAGCACATTGCATGGACGACAGAGGTTGAGAGGGTGAAGACAGTTTCTCGGGAAGAGCTTTACGAGCAGGTTTGGTCCAAACCCATGACCAAAGTTGCCGCAGACTATGGCGTTACGGGTACGGCGTTGAAGAAGACCTGCGATCGCCATCGCATTCCAACACCTGAACGTGGTTACTGGGCGAAGCTGGAACACGGCAAGCGGGTCAACAAGGAAGCACTACCGTCACTGACCGAACCTAACCTGGCTACGGTCAGGATATCGGGAAGCTCCGAGCAGCATCTGTCTCCTTCGGTCCGCGAAGCCAAGGAAAGAGCTAGAGACAGGCTTCACAAGCATGCCGCGGCTAAGCCGCTTCTGGTCCCTGCATCGCAACCGACGCTGAGCATCGATGAACCGCCGTGTCTCACTGCCACAAGGCGCGCGATTTCAAAAGCGCGTCCCGACGACCGGGGTTTCGCGTCGGTTCGCTCGAAAGACGTTGTCCCGATCAAAATTGCTCCTGCTTCCATCGAACGGGGAATTCGGATTCTAAGCCAGTTGTTCACTCTTGCGGAAACCCAAGGCCATTTGCCGAAGGCGACTGAAGACGGGTTGGTGCTCATTGTCGAGAATGAGTCAATTGCGTTCGGCCTGGAGGAACAGCCCGAGAAGACGTTGCATCAACCAACAACCGCGGAATTGAAGCGGCGGGATGAACGGGCGCGCTGGGGCTACTCCACCGATCCGTGGTCAAAGTACGACCAGTTTCCATCCGGCCGGCTCGCTATCGTCATTCACGCCAACCCATACGCAGGTCTTCGCCGCACTTACTCAGACGGAAAGACGCAAACTCTGGAACGCATGCTGCCGGACATATTGGCAGGTTTCGTCGGGCACGCCGCCTACATTAGTGAGCGCAGGAGAGAATCCGACGAGCGGGAACGCCGGCACCGGGAGGCCGAGGCTCGACGCCAGCGTGAAGAGGCATTTAATAGCCGCGAGAAGCGCCGCATGGAGTTTGTGGATGCAGTCCATGAGCAACTGACCCAACGGGACAAACTTACTGCAGTGCTGCATCATCTCGAAAATGGAACGTCTGAGGATGCTGCAAGAGTGAGTACAATGGCGACTTGGGTCCGGCAGCGTCTGAAACAGATTGATGCCCTGATCAGTCCCCATTTCCTCGACATTTCGGCGAGATCGTCGAAAGTCGATTTCGCCGAGCTAGGTCCAGAACAGGAAGCTGAAAGGGGCAGCTATTACTATTCTCCCCCCATCACCCTCCAACTCTGGTCTATCGACGAAGCAAAGGGGCTGGCCACCTCGTACTCGCCGCTGGAGTGGACAGACGCCTTGGCCTTGCCGCTTGAGGGAGCCGACGAGGGATAGGCCGCTCCGACTGGCTGCTACGAAGCCGCGGTTTTCAGCCATCAGAATCCGAGGATTTGTGTCAAGGTAAAGGCTGCGGGTTTGCCAGATGCCAGATTTACTTACCTTTACGACGCTAAACGGGATATTTTCAAACTGGTCAACGGTTTGAAAGTGAGCGAGAAAGTTCATCATGAGTGAGCAAAGCGAAGGAAAGCTAGAACAGCTGAGCGCCTCCTCCCAGAGAGCTGCTCGTCGATTCCGCGTGGCTCTCCGCGCACGACTATTCACCTCCCTGCGTACAAAATATGTCGCCTCAGGGTGGCTCGAACAGCCAGCACGCCGGGTCTATAGACGCCCCCGCGGGCAGTTGAGCTGGCAGCAGGTCGTTATCTCGCTCCAGACGATCCTCGACCATCGCCTTGCCGTTGGTGGCCGAAGAGCACTCGAACTGCAGGGCTATGCCCATTACGTCTCGCAAGGCGGTTCTAAGGTTTATCTTCACGACCCAACGAAGCCCCCGAACTGGCTCACTGCGCTGCCACTCAAGGAGCAATTCGTCTACCGCAATAGCGTGCCACTCTTCGGGAGGGACCTTGAGGACACTACCTTCCCTACCCTTGATCGGAAACACGCCAGCATACGCGACGACCGATCTTTCCAAGATGTCGGATTGCGCTCGCTTGCCTAGGGACAATGGGACTGGCCGCTGACGGTTTCGGCATCTGAGCGTGCGATCCTCGATCTTCTCGATGAACTGCCCGATCATGAAAGCTTCCATCAGGTCGATGTGCTGATGGAAGGATTGAGCGATCTTGCCCCGCGCCGGTTGCCGGTGATGCGGTGGCCGACACCCGCGAAACGCGCCAGTTTCTTGATGTCGAGATGTAGGAGTTCGCCCGGCCGCTCGCGTTGATAGCGCCGCACCGGTTCCCTTCGGCACCAGCGCGGACAGCCGCCCGATCCGCATCCGCCAGCCCGCGACCGTGGAGCGGGCAAAGCCCAGCTGGGTGGCGATTTCCTCGCCGCTCAGCCGGTAGTCGCGGCGCAGGCGAGCCGCCAGTTCCCGCCAGAACCGGCCGCCTCATCGCCTGCGGCGTGCGACCGGGAGGAGCGGTTCTCAAGGCCTGCCGCCTTTCTTGCCCGCCAGAGGGCGAGCCATTTGCGGGCCGTCCTTTCGCTGACGCCGAAGCCGGCCGCCACTTCGGCAACGGGCCGCTTCTCCTCGACGATCCGCCGAACCATCTCGGCTCGACCAAGCGGCGTCGTTCGCGTATTCTGATGAGGGTTGTTCCTCCTCATATCCTGCGGTCGGTCGTGTCGCAACAACCACCTTCAGGCTCTCACGGGCGATGAACAACCTCTCCAGAAACCACACCTAGCCATCATGAACTGCTCTCGGGCTTGATAAGGTCGAAATCGAGGTCGCATCCTGAAAACAGACGAAAAGGTCAAGCTCAGCCTGAGTGGCTGATTCACCCGCTATGCTACACCACCTTCGCCAAGGACTTCTTCAAGTATCTCATTTTCATCAAGAAAATCCACGGAGACAAGTCCATCAGCCGGATCGTGTCCTGCAAGTCGCACTTCCTCGATAACTTGCTGCATCGTGGTGACGATCTTGCGCGGCGTTATTTCGGTGAGCTGAGATGCGATTGTCTCAATCGCTGTCTCTTCAAACGGGAAGAACTCCCGTTCGCCATCTGGATCAACGCGATTGCTATTGAGAATCTCACGTACGAACGCAACTGCATCGTCTTTATCTAGAACGACCAGTTCAATCTGGCGGTGAATACGGCCTAAAATGTAATCGAAGAACAGCACGGCGAGTTGCGATATTTCCGCTGAAAGCGCGATGACCATGCAGAAGCAATTTGGGCAATTATCATAGATATGGCGCAATATATCGTTAACCTCACGCGCCTCCTTGACGCTTGCACGCTCCAGATCATCCAGCTCATCTATAAAGAGATAGGCGGCTTTCTTAAACCGCCTCTTATTCGTGCTCGAAATCTCCATCTCGTGGACAAATAAGTTCACCAGTCTGGTGAAGATCATCATAGCCTGATAATCTGTAAGTGTTTTGGGCGCGATAAGTCTTAGGAAATCCTCTTCCTTCTGGCAGTGATAAAGTTCCTTGGCGAAATTATTGAGCTCAACAGGAGGTATTAATATCTCAATGACCTTTTCTGCGGGCACGTCATGACCAAGGCCATGAGCAGAGCGGCAAAATGAGATGCACTCGGTTAGAAAATTGTGATAGGCTTGCACATTCGCCATGAGGTCAGACTTGGCGACGATGTCGTCAAGGAATGCTCCGGCAAAGGTGAGCTTGCCTTTATCTTTACGCAGCGTCGGAATGAAGTAACAGACCGAGTCAAATACTGCCTTCTCTTCATGAAGTATACGGTTCTGTGCCCAGAGTAGGGCATGGGATTTCCCTGTCCCGTAGTTCCCATAGAGCATGAGAAAGTTAGCATTGCCGACCTGATCTGCCAGAGAACGTCTCAGGTATTTATCTAATTGTTTTTTCTGCTTTTCATAGCCAACCCAAATGCCTGCTCGCGGATCGGCCGCGAAGTTGGGGTTTGACCGGAACGGATTATCCTTAAGATTTGCTTTTTCGTAGTATACTCCAGGCTGCATCACCATTTTCCGTTCTCCAGTTTTTCCCACTGCCCCCGTGCCAGAAACCGGCGCACGTCGGGTAGCTCATAGCCGTGCATCATCAGTTCCGCCACATACTCTTCCACAAAGCCCATCTCATTCTCCGGAACCGAGTAGCACAGTTCTTCACTCCACGGCTGATTCCCAAGAGCCATCCCCATTGAGGTCAGATTTGATGAGCCGACAAGAATCAATGACGAATAATGATCGCCTTCGCGCAGCCCCGGCTCATAGCGGCGGTTCTCGTCAAAGACAAAGCAGTATAGCTTTGAGTGCAGCCGAGGATACACAAAGATGTTTACCTTCCTCTCTGCTAATTTCTCCATCCATTCAATTTTTTTATCCCTGGGCGGTGCGGTTATAAGTGAGACACTTGCCCCATCTTCGACTTGGTCGAGCAAAAGCTTCCCTAGAGGTTTGGTCGGCGCAAACAAATCTCCGTTCACGAAGGGAGTGACCAACCAGATATCCTTATGCGGCAGATTACGACGCGAAAATATCTCACGGTGAATTTGCGGATGCGGGAGGTTACGCTTAAAGCGGTTTAAAGGAGGCGATGCGCCAGCCGGACGTGCCCGAGTAGGCGCAGCAGCTAGGGTCGCCGCTATCTCAGGTCCGCCGTCATTTACGGGCACGGCCGCCTTCATGGCACCGTCAGCAGGCCCGTTCAATCGATCTTCGACGCTGTGTTCTCCGGCTCGGAATAGATAGATGTTCTCGCCCTTGCGAAGGAAGATTACACGATATGCCGTTCGCTTGCGGCTCACATAACGAATCCAACCATCTTCTATCCCTTCATAAGGGTGGTCATCCGAGTCGGGCCGGAAGCCACCGTCGGGCCGTATGGTCTTTTGCAGAACACGTCGCGCAAAGTGTGCGTCGTTGTGCTCTTGTAAATCAGCGATGAAATCGGGAAGAAGAAATACTGGCATACTTATCTCTTCATGCTCAAGGCGCCGCCAGTGTGTCTTGATTGCCGGAACGCAACACGGCGGTGGTCTCCTTTCTGCTCCGCGAGGATCGTAGCAGGAAGATCGAGCACGGCATCGCCGCGCGCGCAAGACAGGGCAATGGCTGATGGGTAGGCAATCGTGATCGGCAACTCCCGTCTCAGCATGGCTTTTCTCACATGCAAGCTGCGGAATACCTCCATCATGTTTCCAATCAACTTCACAACGGCATCCGGATCGCCGTCCGTCCGTGGTTTAACGCGCAGACTGGCGTAGGCCCCTGCGAAGTCAACAAGGCAATCCCATAAGCTCTTTGTCGCTTCGCCGAACAGATCAGGTCGGAAGCCGGACCGCATCAACTCGTAATCCATAGGCCAGTACGTGAAGCAGTCTTTCCCATCGATATATCCGCTTTGTCGAAGGCCATCGAGAAAATCGCCTCCGCGCTGTGTTAAGCCCTTCTCTTCGTCCCAAAGGCCGAGAGAAATTGCCCAATCTCGTCTGCGCGGTGGAACTTTGCGGAAGTAGTCCTCCGAAAATTCGATTCCATCGTCCTCATCTGTACCCGATCCGCTAGCACGCTCAGGTTTCAGGGGCTCCGTGCGACGCAAAGACGTGACGGACTGACCAGTTCCCGCGCTTCCCTTGTTTTTCTCTTGGCGCTCAATCGTGATGACACGATTAATTCGCTGGGCATTAGCTCTTCCTTTGAAAATTTCGGCTGCATCCGCCCGCTTCTTCTGCATCATCGCGGTAAGAGTTTCCTTGATAGATTGTTCTTTAAAGCCAGCAAGCAGTAGATTGACAAAAATCTCGCCATCATTAGTGAGGATCGCCCATAGGAACAGGAAGTCTCGCGCAGCACGTTTTTCTTTGTCGTTGTCGAGCAGTTCAGAAGCGATAGCCATGGCGTCAAGGTTTTCCAACGCGAGCACGTCGCCAGAGGTTCGGTGGATCAGGCGCAGTGAATGGAAAAAATCTCCGATGTGCTTTTCCGCGCTCTTGTCGCGCCCCCAGCCCCCTTCGTACTTGCTGCCGGTGACAAGGTCATGCCAACTCGCGGCAGTGACATCTCGGTCCTGCAAATAGACTGAGTTCAAATCTTCTAGGCGCTCGGCGGTGTACTCCAAACCCACCGAATAGCCGATTTTGCGCAGGAAGATGGAGTAAGGGTCAGAATGGGCTGTAGCCGCCATGCGCGCTCACTCTGGGACGAATTTGGACAAGGACGGTGCGGCTGCTGGCCTGATCTCCCAAGAAGCATTGACCGGCATCGAGGACCCGCACCATATCCCCGAAATCGGTTAGATTGGTACCAGCGAATTTCATTGTTTTAATCGATTTGGTTGGTATTCGGTCCACGGCTGCGTTGATATCGCTTTGGAAGCTCAGCCGATGGCTGAACGTCACGTTGACTTGGCTGAGGATGCGATCATCAAGAGCTGATGGCTGTTGGGTGGCAAGAACCAACGACAAGCCAGCATCGCGCCCGCGTTTCACATACTCCACTAGCGCGCTGCGCGCCGGTGAGATCTGATCCCTCGGGGCTACAACATGCGCTTCATCGATGACCAGCCAAACTCGATCCGGCGTTCCGTTGCTCTCGAACGGCTGCTCGAAGAAGCTCGCCGTCTTCTTTTTGTTGTGGTGCCGTCCTAAAATATCAAAGAGGTTGCGGGCAATTACAGCTGTGATGAGCGACTTATCCTCATTTCGAAGCTCTCGAAGCGAGAGGATGTTGCACGTTCCGTCCTCCAAGAAGTCCTTGATTCGCAGGCCAGAGGCCGAAAACAGATTGGTACGGCGGTAGTCATCCAGCTTGTAGGTGATCGCGTTGCGCGAGGACTCGGCCACAGTCGGCCAGTTGGTATCATCGGCAATGTAGGCGAGCATATCAGCGATCTCGAAATCCGTATCGCCAAGGGCTTCGAGCGTTGCCGTAATGATATGCCCTTGCGGGCTGTAGACCTCTTGGCTAAGTAACGCGCACCATTCCTCTGCTCGTACATCTCTAGGCCTGATCTGGAGCGTTTGCTCGGTGCCGAGGAACGTAGTCGATCCTGGTGGCGTGAAGACCTTCGCAGTAGCCAGATGGTTCGGCTGCAAGTTCCAGTGTTTTAGCTCATCAAGTTGAACTTTGTTCGCTTCGATGGCTTCGCGTGGCGCATAGCCGAGTGTCCAGAACTGGCTTTGAGTATCGATGATGATTGAAGTGATCGGCTTTACATCATTCTGGATAGGCGATGGATTGGCGAGCCTAGATATGCCCTCAACAAGCACACCAAGATCGAAGCTTTTGCCACTGCCGCGTGTTCCGGTAATGTAGATGACATGCGGGAATGTCGTATCCAGCCACGCATCCGAACCTAGATAACTCTTGCCCTTGGTGCTTTCTAAAATCTTACCGACATAGAGAAGGTTGCTGTAGTTCTCATCCTTTAGGGCGCGGCCAAATACCACATTCTGCCCTTTTGAGACATATTGGATTTTGACCAGAGGGTCTTCGACCATGTACGGGCTTTTATCAATAACGGTTCCGAACCGTTCAGCCGACTTGGTCGAGAAAGTCATTCTGATATTCCTTGTAGGACAGCCATGCAGGCTGATCGCCTGAACGAAGCATCAAGACTTTGGTCGGGCGCAAAGCGTCGAGATAGTGGGTATGGTTTGCCGCTGCAATAAAAGCGATACGCCCTGTCGCGATGATCTGCTTGCGCAAGTTATGAGCAACGATTTTGGCAGTGATGGGATCGAGATCACTGCAAAATTCATCGAGAAGCCAGACCTCTTCGTTCCTGAGCAGGAGATCGGCGATCATAGCTCTATATTGCTGTCCACGGCTCAGCATCCAGAAGGGTTTTATGAAGGCCAAAGCCTCAGACAAACCGACACGGCTAAGTGCAATAAAAGCCTTTTCCGGTGTGAATTTCTCCGCGAGGGCCTCGAACACGGGGATATCGTCTCGCAGCGGACGCAACCAGCCAGCGGAATGCGTCAGACTTCCTACGCGCTTCACAGTAAGGTTGCCGTCGGGTGTCTTGTCAGGATCAAGTGCATTCAGAAAGACACTCTTCCCGCTTCCACTGGTTCCAACTACGAAGATGATGTTGCCATTCGAAGCTTTGACCGAGACATTCTGGACGATATCGGCATAGATCATGTCGCCCCTGAGACCGAAAGCATCCATGATGATCTTGGTCGAACGGGTTTCCGGTACGCGATAGGCGGCGCGAATCGATAGGTTATCTATGCTGATCTGCATGCTTTTAGCTGAAAAATCGGGACTCTCGATCGGGCTATCTTCCGTCGGCGGATGCGCTTTCAACGCCTCCCGAAGATACTTCGCCGTATAATCATCCATCGGGCATAAATAGTAAGGAATCGGATTCCGAATGACCGAGCGCAGGATCGCCCATTCACCGGTTGTCAGCGCATTTTGATTCTGCTCGATCTTGCGACGAAGGGCCTCAAGACCTTCATCGAAGCTTATTTGAAGTGTCTTGCAATAATCTTCCAGTGTGCGAAAATATTTTCGCTGCAAGCTCATCATCCCGAACTCCCCGCCGGGCGCGCGAGCCATAGATTGCATGTCTTTCAGGACGCGCGAGAGGTTGCCTTCGGTTTTGCCGATAAATTTAAAGCCGGCGGAACTGACGAAATCAATATGGTTCAGCATCTCAGCTGAGATTTCCATGAAGATCGGACGCATCCCGCCGATATGCCAACGTTCGGCTGAAAAGCTCTTTGCTGCCTTGATGATTCGCCGTGTAATGCCGAGACCGCGCAACTCGGGGCTAACCACGATGCGCCCAATACGGACTATCGTGTTCAGATAGTCTTTCATAGCGTGCTGGTCCCACCGCTCCCAGCGGATGGCGCGCTCGGGATGCTCGAAGGGATGGTTGAAAACTTCATGACGCGGTTTGCACATCATGAGCGGCATTTGAAGATCAATATAGCCCGCTGGGAGCCATCGTTCGCCGATCTTGATGGACGCATAAAGCACCGCCCGGCGTCCTCCCACGGAAGAAGTGGCGCTTTTGGCATCATCTTCTTGGGTTTTCTCGCTCAGAGAGTTGTTGGTTTTGTAATGGAATTGCTCTAGAAATTCGAGTGCACGCATATCCGCTTCAGAATTGATCTCACGAATCCGAAGCTCGAATTTTTCCTTCCCGATGGAGACGCTTTCATCGACGGAGAACAAAGGTGTAAGCGGAATATCCGGTTCGCTCTCGTCTTTTGCGACAACGAAGACCTTGTCGCTTCCAGCAGCACCGAAACGAATCTGATCGCCTTTGCCGACGACGGCAAAGCGGTGGACACGTACAGTGACGGATGCGTCATCGCTACCACGAACAGTGATATTCTTGTAGTATCCCTTAGGATTTGAACTTATGACGTTGTAGATTTTGTTTGTTTTACTCATGGGGCAATTTATGGCTAGGCGTGGCGGTTCCGATACCTATAGCGCAGCAACAACGCCGTGACCATGGCAGACTGGCGTCCGATCGCCAGCGCATGGGAGAATACGGCGTACCAGTTTCGCAGCTTAGCGACGGGTGAGACAACGATGGGGTGAAGGGGCTCGCGCGCCCCCCAGCAAATTTCGATCCCGCGTAGCGCTAGGAAATGGTCGATATCGCGATTGACTCTCCTGGCAGCCTAGCTGAAACCCGCGACCACCGTTTCGACAGGCACGAACAGCGTCCGACTGTCCTCGGGATGCTCAACGAGCTCCGCACAGCGCAGATAGAAGCGTTTGGCCGCTTCATCCTCCGCCTAGTCCATCGCCGCCCCGATACCGATGCTTTGCGAGGCCAGCGCGACCCGACGCAGGCGCGTCCGACAGCAGGTCCGCGCCCAGACCCTTTCCCGCATCGTCGAGGCTACCGGCGAGCCGCCCAAGAAACGAAACTGGAATCAGGTCGGGCGAGTTCCGTCACACCTTGCTAGGAGCCGCGCCCCGCTCCACCGATCCCGCAGAGATGAAGAAATGGCCGACGACCCCATT
Source organism: Stappia sp. TSB10P1A (assembly GCF_900185725.1). Lineage (GTDB taxonomy): Bacteria > Pseudomonadota > Alphaproteobacteria > Rhizobiales > Stappiaceae > Stappia. The sequence continues at coordinate 138,483 of NZ_FYAU01000032.1, forward strand.
GCCAGCGCACACGATATAGGTGCGCGAGAACTGGCTTTCGTTCTTCAAGGCCCGGTGGCGGACCCAGTCGTTCAGCGCGGGTTTGCCGCACTCGAACGCCGAAAGGTCGTGCTCCGCCGTCAGAGGAACGGGGGCAGACAGGCTCGGTTCGGGATGGTCCGGCATGTCGTCTATTTCTGCCATGCCGGAGACCGGTGCAGCAGCGCCTTGAGCTTCGGCCCCGGCGCAGGCGGATTGTCGAGCGCCTGCATGAAGGCGTCGTAGCGTTCAGGGTCGGGCGTGAACAAGCGTTGGTCTAGCAGAACAACAACCGCCTGCCGTCTGGCGCTGTCGATCATGAACTCGGTGCGCGTTTTTCCGAGTGTCACCGCTGCGTCGTCGATGAGCTGGCGGGTTCCGGCCCCGATCCGCAAGTTGATGCTGCCCTTGGCATCGGCCGCCGAGGCGCGCGCCGCGACAGCAGCGGAACGGATGGGTTCGGAGGGCTAAACGAGTTTTGCCATCGTGGGAATACGGGCGTTCGTATCCACGATGTCAATACGGAGATCGGTAGCTAGGATTGGGCGTTGCCCTTCGGGCCGGGCTTTTGGCTGCGTCGAAACCACACCTATGGCGCGTTTCCGCCATTCGCCATCAATCCCATGGCGCATGGCTGACGCCAGTTGGAAATGCGGTCCCGGAGCAAAAGCGCCGGTGCTTGTCACTGGCGGCCTTCGGCTCACCACAGCGCGCCCAATGTGGAGGCGCGTTCGCCTCCGGGCCGGCGGGGCTACCGATCGCGAGCGGTGGCTTTCCGATTTCCGATGTTAGTCCCGATCAGATTCTTGTGCCCGGCCTCCGCTCCGTTCTGACCGGGGAAGTGCTTAGGACCAGCCCTCAGCGCACTTCGAGAGGCTTCCGCCCAGCTTCCTTCGCGCGTGCCGCGCTCCGTGCAGCCGGTTCCCCGCGAACCCTACCTCCGTTTGCACACCCGGTCTCGGCGACGGCCAGGGTTGCAGCGCAGCGCTGCGCTCCAACCCAAGCCCACGAAAGGAAAGAACATGTATCACCAGCTCGCCACCCGGTTCGGCCGCAACTCCCATCAGATCAGCGGGCGCGAGCCGCTGGATAACGAGGCGCTTTATCGACATGTCCCGTCGATCTTCGCCAGCGAAGCCCATAACAGCCGTTCCGAGCGTTACGTCTATGTCCCCACCATCGACATCGTGGAGGGCCTGCGCCGGGAAGGATGGTTCCCGTTCTTCGCCGTGCAGTCGGTTCCGCGCGACGGTTCGCGCCACGGCCACGCAAAGCACATGCTGCGCCTGCGTCGGGATGGCGGGATCGGCAAGCCGAAGGCGGCGGAAGTCATCATCGTCAACAGCCATGACGGGACGAGCGCCTATCAGATGTTCGCCGGGATGCTCCGTTTCGTCTGCACCAACAGCATGATTGCGGGCGAGCGCTTCGAGGAAATCCGCGTGCCCCACAAAGGCGGCATTCAGGATCAGATTATTGAAGGCGTCTTCACCGTCGCGGAAGACTTTCCGCGTCTCATCGACGCCAGCGAGACCATGAAGGAAATCCGCGTTTCCGCAGAAGAGCGCCGCGTGTTGGCCGAGGCGAGCCTTGTCGCCCGCTATGGCGAGGAGGAAAGCCCGTTGCGCCCGGAACAGATCATCGAACCGCGCCGCCGCGAGGATATGGGCGGGAGCCTTTGGAGCACGTTCAACGTCATTCAGGAGCATTTGACCAAGGGCGGGCTGCAAGGCCGCAAGCAGAATGCCGAAGGCCGCATCCGCCGCGCCCAGACCCGCGCCATCAACGGCATCGACCAGAATGTGACGCTCAATCGTGCGCTCTGGACGCTGGCGGAAGGGATGCAGAAACTGAAGGGGCTTTGACCGCGAACGCGACAGGGCCGCGGTCCCGGCGGCCCTGCCTCTTCCCGCGATCACAGGAGCGGAAAAATCGCGCCGATCCGACGTTGCGGATCGGCGGCGCGGCCATGCCCGAGATCATGGCCGCGCTCGCCGGACTACGCCCGGCTCGCAGAAACACGTAAGCACTTTTAAGAAGAAAAAACCAATAGATTGATCGCGTTAGCCGATCTAGTTATCTCGATAGCGCGACTACAGTTGTTTTAATCGATGCTTGAAGATCTCTATCCGGGCACTGCTTTGTGTGCGCCCGAATAGAGAGGCAACGCCAATGCTGAGTATCGACTGGCGTTCTCCGGCGGCATATAAATTTGCAAAGAGCATTCCCGCCGCCGGTTTCGCTTGGGAGTATCTTCGCCGCGACGACGAGTATCGTCGCGAGTTTCAGGCCATCATCGCGTCGCGTGAGCCAGACCCGGAGCGGCTGGAAGCTTTTGCGCTGCGGTGGGGGCTGCGATTTTCCGACCGATCCTGAAACCCCATCGGATCGGCAGACTTTATTCTGGAGTCCACACCTTCAGCCGCAGGCCATACGGCTCATGCCGCTGGAGCACCATAATGGCGAAACCGAACCCATCGTCACGCTTGCGCATCTCGACGGTCTCGACCTCCGCCAGGCTGAGGATGGCTGGCACGGTATCTGGCAGGCTGACGGCGTCGCGCATCAATTCTGGCTGCCCCAGGCCGCTCCCGATGCGGCGGCCTTCTATGGCACGGTCTTGCCGGCGGACGCCTTCTACGATCTCCGCTCTCATGCGGCGCGTCGATTGGTTAAAGCCGTTCAGGGCCACGGGCCGGGGCGCGATTTCCGCGCATTGCCCGCGCAACTCAGGCAATGGCACATCCTATCTCTGCGGGCCCTCGACGCTCGGCTTCGCGGCGAAAGCTATCGTACTGTCGCCGAAGTCCTGCTAGGCTTTCGCGGCAATAAGGAGGATTTTGAGCTCGATCCGCGCAAGAACAAGGCCCGCCGTCTGATCGCGCACGGCATCAAAATGATGCGCGGCGGCTATCGACTGCTACTGCACTATCCCATCAAGCTCCCCAGTCGGAGATGGCGATAGAACATCACCTCTCCACGTCTTTGCCGCAACGTTTGCACTCTCTGCCGCAGGCAACGCCCGCCGGTTATTGTTGACTCGTTTGTGGTGCGCCAGCCTCGGACTTCGCCAGCGCCACTGCAGTGTCCTGCGTGTCCTCAAGTGTTGATTGAACGTCAGGGCGTACGCCGACACCCTCCCAGTTGCTTCGCGTGACTGGATTTTCAGCCCTGCCAGTCGGCACAACGACAAAGAGGTCCGATCCGAGTTCATTAAGCCCGCCCGGATTCGCACCTCCGCGGGTGGCCGTGCCGACTACGATCGCCCGCCGAAGGGCTTGCAAGTCATATGCGAATTCCTCGCCAGCCGAATAGGTCTTCGGACCGACCAGAACGTAGACCGGCTTGCCGACGTAGCGCACCGGCGTCGGCGAACTCCAGAACGATTCCGTTCTGAACGTCAACGTCCCGCGATTGCGCCAGATGAGGTCGTTGATATGGACGCGCGCACCCTGGTCGAGGAAGAAGCTCACGAGGTAGGCAACGGATGCCGGATGCCCGCCGCCATTCTCCCGCATGTCAATGATCAGCGCGGCGGTGTCTGACAAGCTACGCATGGCTTGGTCGGCGGCCGGCTTGAAAACTTCAGGCGGAACGAACCGCGTCAAATGAATATAGCCGATATTGCCGTCTAGCCGCTTCACCTCGAAACCGGCATCCTGCGGGCTCGCTGGCGTAGGCTGATTGCCGAGGGGCGAACCGAATATCACCCGCACATGACCGTCCTTCGTGATCGCCCGGAGTTGCTCCGTTAGCTGCATCGCAAACTGCGCTGGATCGGTGACGCCGCCATAGGCGTTTTCCGCCAGTGCCTTCTCCAGCGCCTCCGCCGCCTGCGCGCCCCTTTCCGGGAACACGTAGCTCTCCCGCAACTCGGCGGCGATACCACCGATCGTTTTGGCGACCGTTGCCCGATCCAAGGTTACGCTTTGCGCGGAGGCGGGAGGCACATCGGCTCGCGCCGCAAGAGTGCTTGCCAACAGTGAAATCGCCAAGAGGGAGACAGTAAGGAACGATGAGTAGTTATGGGACATTCAATCTTTACCTCACGAAAAGAGCGCATGACGCTGATTAGATCAAAATAAGACCACGAATACGATTCGTGTATCGCTACTGGCAACCCTCAAGCCAAACATCCGAAAAGCCCGCAGGCACACACGTCCCGGCTGCCAGACGCTGGATACGGGCGGCGCGTTCGTCGAGCTTGGCGTCGCTTCGAACGAGATCATAGGAGGCCGGCGCTATCAGCACCGCCGCAAGTCGGATAAACTCGGCCTCGGTCAATTCGGCTGGAGGCCGCCCATAGATCGCTGAGCTTGCCGAATGGAAGCCGATTATCCAGCCATTTGGCCCCTTGCCCATTTCCAGCGTCTCCAGCCACAGGGCAAGGATCTGCTCCTTGGAAAGACGCCTCTCCAGCCCTAGCGCATAACCGGTCTGGCGGATCTTGCCGATGCCGGGATGAAATTCCTCAAAGGCAAGCCGCTTGGCAGCCGATTGAGTGATGGTGGTCAACCCAGCGCCCGGGGTCGAGAAATCAACACCGGAATGCGTTGAGAAATTCGGGTCTTCGACCGCGAGCAGAATAGCCCTATGGGCTGCCCCCAGAGAGTCGCCGCCGCGGCCATGAGCGATCACCGCGTCGGCACGAGTGCGCAAGCTTTCTGCATCCGATAGCGCATCCCAGTATCCCTTAGCGCCATAACCGACGAGGCCGACCAGCAAGAGAGCAAATGCAACGGCCGCATATTTAAGTATCCGCATCATTCGATCTGCATGTCCCTCAGATTGGTATTTCGTTGATCCACTCATCAAGGCTTCAGCGAGTTATATGAGTGTTTTCGCTGCTACTCGGTATTCAGAGGCTGACGCCAAAATATGAAAGACCCGGCTGCTACCGCCGCTAACAGCCATGCCAGCAGTGTGCCGAAACCCGTGATGCCGTACGACCCCTCGGCACCTATAAAAAGCCATGCTCGCGCAGCATCGGCAGCAAAAGACGGCATGGGAACGCTGGCTATGGCAGCGCCAAAATAAGCTTGCAGGATCGAGCACGTTATCCCTACCAGAAATACCGGAACGACTGCCGCGATCATGCTCCGGAATATGATCGTGAGCGTCGCGGTAACTGCAGCAAGGGTCGCCAGTTCGAGAAAGGCGATTACAAACGCCGCGCAGAGCACGAGGATGCTGCCCGCTTGGACTGGGGTTCTATTGCTGGTGCCGCCGCCGAGAAAGTTAAGCGCAGTGTTGAGGATCATGTCTCCGACGACTGTCAGAACAAGACCGATGACCATGCACAGGAGGCAAACAGCGAACTTTGCGGCGAGGAGAGGAATACGCCCTGTCCGTGGCACGAGGTTACGCCAAGCCGAGAAGCGGTATTCGACGTAGAAGACAGAGGAAACACCGATCGCATAGAGAAGCTGTGCAATCGGATTGCCTGCGATGCCCAATGATTGCGCGGCTGAAAGAAGCGCATCGGCTTGTGCTTGCGGGAGGTTTCCTGATCGGAGGACGAAAAAACTCTCCAGCGCGATCTTAAGGCCGACTGCGGCAGCGGGAACCGACAGAAACCCCCAGAATAGAATGCCTGGCTGTCGTAGAAGCTTCAGAAGTTCTGCCGAGAGTAGAGCGCTCATTGTGGCTCTCTCCGCGTTTCCGACAGGAAGACCGACTCCAGATCGGGAGTGATCCATTTTGCTTCGAATATCCGGATGTTCGCGTTTACAAGCGCGCGTATGAGTTCAGGTGCATCGTCGCGCTCAATTCGAACATAAACTCCACCATCACCAGCATCGGCCCGCGATGCCAAACGCTCCAACACGGCTTGCGGTGAATCAACGTTGAGCCAAAAGCGAGCTTGGCTGTCGAGCAGGTCAGTGACTTTCCCATGCGCCGCCATTTTCCCGCTGCGCAAGATCGCGACGCGTTCGCAAACGCGCTCCACCTCGTCGAGGAGATGGCTCGAAAGCAGCACGGTGATACCGTCCCTCTGGGCTAGATCCACGATCAGCGAACGCATTTCGAGGATGCCATCCGGATCGAGACCGTTGGTCGGCTCATCGAGAACGATAGCATCTGGACGGCCGACGAGCGCGCAGCCGATCCCCAAGCGTTGTTTCATCCCCAACGAGAATGCAGCTACTTTTTTGTCAGCGGCGTAGCCGATGCCAACGCGCCGCAGAATAGGCTCTACCATCGTGACGGTATCGCTCATCCAAGCGAACATTTCCAAATGCTCGCGTGCGGTCAGGAACGGATAGAACGCCGGGGCTTCGATCAACATGCCGAGGCGGCGTCGCGATTCCCTGCCAGCATTCTCTCCGAAGATGGAAACCGAGCCCCGATCAGGGCGCACGAGGCCAGCTATGATCCGTAGCAACGTGCTCTTGCCGGCACCGTTCGGGCCCAGGAGGCCGTATACGCAGCCTTGGGGAACACCAAGAGAAAGCCCATCGAGCGCCTTGAAAGCACGGCCTCCCCACCCGAATCTTTTCTCGACGCCAGAGACTGTAATGGCGTCTTCCTTATCTCCATTGCTCAATAGATGATCCCGCCTTAAGCATCTCAATCCTCGTGCCGACAATGGCGTTTCGGCACGACGTCATCTTCCGGTTAGCCTATAATTGATTGTTGGCAATCTCTTGTTCGAGAATACGTCGATAGCCTTTATTTGAGAGCCATCGCGCACGTTCGAGATGGCTTTCCCAGCATCGCCTCGTCCCTGCTTCGTCACGGTCGGGATCGCGATGCAGAACGATACGGGCGACTTCCTGCCAGTCTGCGCCGTCTCGGCTGGCATCTAACAGCCGCAAATAGGTGACGTAGTGCTGTTCGTCATAGGTCGTGATATCGGCCCCCCTGGGGGCCTCATCTTCAACATCTGGGTCAAGCAGAGGCCGTTCACGCATGAATTCCGCCCTTTTTTATCGAGAACGCGGACATAATGAAGCACTTCAGGACAACCCGATGAATAGCATGGTCTGATACGAATGGGAATGATCGTTCCTAGAAGGATCGTTCCTATGCTGGTTCCTCTTTTGTCATGGATCTCAAGGAGGTCATGGCGAGGAATCTGCGTCGGATCCGCCATGATCAAAATTTGACGCAGGAAGAACTCGCCGACCGGGCAGGCTTGAGTATGCGTTACATCGGAGCCATCGAACGTGGCGACGTGTCCGCCAGTGTCACGGTTCTTGGCCAGATCGCCGAGGCACTTGGGATCGAGCCGGGCGAATTGCTGAAGAATACCAGCGCGCCAAAGTAGTCATCTAGTCATAACATGTAGCCAGAAGCCCGCCGCTCCTGTCTCCGAACAGGGGTTCCAGCCTGCACGCCCAGGGGTGCCGCCTGCGCATAAGCGCAAATGCGGCACGCTCCCCGCCGCCGATCCCTCGCCATCGTTCGCCGTAGCCCGCTGCCACGAAGGCAGCGCGCATCACGACGAACCAGAGGTGACTCCATGGCCAATCCATTGGCGGGCCTGCCGCGACGACTCCTGCGCACGCAGGAAGCCGCCCGCTTCCTCGGCATTTCCATCCGCACCCTTGAGAAGCACCGCACCTACGGGACCGGCCCGACCTATCGCAAGATCGGCGGCCGCGTCCTCTACACCATCCGCGATCTCGAAGTCTGGTCCGACATCGGCAGCCGCAAATCCACTCGTGACACGGATGTCGGCACGGTTTTCCCCGCGCGTCCGCTGACGCCCGAAGAGCGGGGCAAGTGCTGAATGCTGCACGACGATCACAGCCCAGCGCAGCCGGCCGACACGAGCGAGCGCAATCACCTGCCTCCGTTCGTGGTCGCGACGGGCGACGCTAGCCCGCGCGATCAGCGCGATCTCATGGAGCGGCCTTTCTTCTCGCTGGCGAAGACGCCGCGCACCAAACCCATTCTCTACAAGGCGGCCGACGTCGAGGTGCAGGTGCTCGCCATGCCCGAACACGGCATGGCGACCATATGGGACGCCGACGTGCTGATATGGGCGGCCTCGCAGATCGTGGCGGCCGAGAATGACGGCCTGCGCACCTCGCGCTTCTTCCGCTTCACGCCCTATCATCTGCTGCGCGCCATCGGGCGGCCGACCGGCAACCGTCAATATGTGCTGCTGAAAGCCGCGCTCGCGCGCCTGCAATCGACCGTCATCGCCACCACGATCCGCAACGGCCCGCATTGGCAGCGTCGGCAATTCTCGTGGATCAACGAATGGGAGGAGATGACGACGCGCGCCGGCCGCGTCGAGGGAATGGAATTCGTCCTGCCCGAATGGTTCTACAATAGCGTCGTCGATCGCACGCTCGTCCTCAACATCGACCCTGCCTATTTCCGGCTGACGGGCGGCATTGAACGCTGGCTTTATCGTGTCGCCCGCAAGCACGCCGGCCACCAGCGCAACGGTTGGCTGTTCGAGGTCGCGCATCTCCATGTGAAGTCGGGCAGCATGGCGCGTGCCTCCGACTTCGCGCTCGACCTGCGCCGGATCGCCGCCCGCCAGCCGCTCCCAGGCTACCGCCTTCAGATCGAGCGCGAGCGCGGTCGCGAGCTACTGCGCATCCGCCCCGAAATCCTGTCCACAGTGCCTGTGAATACGCCTGTGGAAACCATCGGCACATCAGGCGCACGCGGTATCGGCACATCGGGCGCAGCCCTATCGGCACATCAGGCGCACGGATCGCAGCTAAACCTATGGCCTGAAACTCGGAATCCGGCTGCTAACTTAGAGTCTAACAGAGAATCTAACTCTTCTTCTTTGACGCACCCGCGCGCGAGGCGTGGTGCCGGTGCCGGCCGCTCCATCGCCGACGTGCTGCGCGACATGCTCGCCGACGACGACCGCCATGGAGGCCGGTCATGAGCGGCAGACCTTCTCATCGCGCGCACGGCCGTCCGCTGCCGGACGGGTCAGCACCGTTCACCACCCTGGTCGAGCTGACCTTCGAGAAACGCAGGGTCGAGCACTGGATACGCTTCGGCCGCAAAGCCTACGAACAAATCCTCGATCGTCGCCGGAGCGTCGTTGGCTTCGCGCCCGAGAGCATCTTCGCCTTCGTTCGCTGGGCGGCCGGCGAGCATGGCACAATCGTCTCGCGCATCGACATCGTCCGCACCATCGGCCGCGGTGAGCCGTTCCAGACACTGCCTTTCGTTCGCCCCGGCGGCGAGATCCTGTTGCGGCTCGACGGCTGGCCGAAGGTGCAGCGCGCGCTTGCCGCGATCGACGCGGTGGAAGCGCTCGGCCTCGATCCCGCCGACGCTTCCCCCGATCACTGGCGGCACGTCCATAACCGGCTCAGCGCCGGGCTGGAGTCTGCCGCCTATACGCCAGAGCGCCATGCCGCATGGATCGGCCGCCGGAGGATCGATCCATGAGCCGCCACCGCATCCTCGCGGTGACGCTGCTCTCCGTGACCGGCATCGCCGCCACCAGCGTAGCCGACATGCCGACGAAACTCCTATGGAACGTCACCGCCAGCGCGCCGGTCGGCTTCTACACCATAGAACCGGCTGAGCGGCTCGCCGTGCCCGAGCTGGTCGCGGTCATGCCGCCCGAACCGCTCGCCGGATTCATGGTGGCGCGCGGCTATGTCGGTCGCGGCGTGCCGCTTCTGAAGCGTGTCTTCGGCCTGCCGGGACAGCGGGTATGCCGCTCCCGCCGCGCCATCACCGTCGATGGCGTGAAGATGGGCGACGCGCTCGACCGCGACCGGATCGGGCGCACGCTGCCGGTCTGGCAGGGCTGTCGCGTCATCGCCGACGGCCAGCTCTTCCTCATGAACATCGACGCCCGCGACAGCCTGGACGGGCGCTACTTCGGTCCCATTCCGGCCAGCGCCGTCATCGGCCGCGCGCTGCCGCTCTGGACCAACGAGGACGGCGACGGCCGCTTAGTCTGGCGAGCGCCGACGCACTGACCGCTTCCCCATCGGCGGGAGCGGTGCCCGCCGTTGGCTTTCCCAACGCCACCGCATGGAGACAGTCATGCCGCAAATCGGTCAGTTCACGCGCGAAGGGTCCGGCTTCACCGGGCGCGTTCACACCCTCACGCTCTACCGCGAACTTACCATCGTTCCCGCCGATCCGTCGGACGCGGAGAATGTGCCGGACTTCCGTGTCCATCACGGAGCCGACGATGGCCCGGAGATCGGCGCGGCATGGAAACGCACCGGCGAGAAGGCCGGCGAATATCTTTCCATCCTGCTTGACGATCCGGCATTGCCGCAGCCGATCCGCGCCAACCTGTTCCGCGACGACGATGCGGGATCGTCATGGTCGCTGCACTGGACGCGCCTCAAACCGCGTGAAGAACGGGACTGAGGCCATGCGTCCTCCCGTCATCATCGCGCTCAAAGCTCGTATTCCTTTGTTCGCGGGAATGCCGTCTCATTCCTCTGTCCCGCTCGACCACACGTCGGCCGGCGCGCGCAGCGAAGGTCAAGGGCAGCCACCGGCCGGCGCTTCGCGCGCACCCTTGACCGCAGCGAGCACGCTGGCAGGCTGGCGGTTCGGCGGAGAAAGGTCGGCACGCCGCTATGCCCTCCTGATCGCGCTGGCCGTGCTGGCGTTCTCGTCCGGGCCGACTGTCACGATCGCGCAATCTGCCGTCGTCGCGCGGCCCGTCAGCGATTACGGCGCGCATATCGCCGAGGCGTCGCAGCGCTTCGGCATTCCCGAGCACTGGATTCGTGCGGTGCTGCGCGCCGAAAGCGCGGGCGATGTGCGCGCGATCTCGACGGCGGGCGCGATCGGGCTCATGCAGGTCATGCCCGACACCTGGGCGGGCCTGCGCATGCGCTATCGCCTCGGCCGCGATCCTTACGATCCCCGCGATAACATCCTCGCAGGCACCGCCTATCTGCGCGAGATGTGGGATCGCTACGGCACTGTCGCGGCGATGCTCGCCGCCTACAATGCCGGTCCCGGCCGCTATGACGATCATCGCGCGAGGGGCCGGCCGCTGCCGGCAGAAACCCGCGCCTATGTCGCCGCGCTCGTACCGTTGCTCGGCGGCGCGGCTCCGTCCGGCGATCCGGCGAAACGCGCGGAGCCGCCGCCCGATTGGCGCGACGCACCGCTCTTCGTCATGCGCCCGACCGACACGCGAACAGCCGATCCAGTGCAGACCATCGGTACATCAGGCGACTCTCGCCCCACCGTTCCGGTGCGCGCGCATCGCGATGCGGAGTCGCGAGACCGCCGAATGTTCGTCGCGCGGGCCGACGACGGGAGGGCGCCATGAGGATAGCGTTACCGCGTCCGCTTGCGCTTGGCCCGGTGTGCAGTCAGGCGGGGTCGCGCCTCGCTGCATTCCCGGTCGGAAGGGCGGAAAGGTCAGAAAAGGCGGAGGGCAAGATAAAGGAAACTGGCACCACGTCGGGCCGGTTTCAGGGCAAGCCCTTGTCTGCACACTGTTTTGGCGCGGCGCTTGCGGCACCTTCATTTTGGAGCCCGCGTGCCGCGATGTCGCGCAAAGCCTTGCCTTTGCTGGGTTTCGAGCGGCACCATAGCCCGAAATCGAGCCGTTTCCCCGCTCTGGACGCCTTCGGGCCGGAGGCGCGGGTTTGAGCGACGACGAGGAGTTTCGCTTCCGCCCGAGGCCCGGGCGCGTCCGCAGCGATGCCCCGAAGATGGGCAAGGCCAAGAGCTTTCTCACGCAGGCGAAGAAGATCGCCCGCCAGCAGAGCAACAGCCCGTCGCGTTCGTCGGGATCATCATCGCAGCGCGCCCGCACGCAGGCGTCGGCCATGGGCGGCAAGGCTTCGCGGGCGAGCGGCGCACCGGGCCTGAAACGGGGACGTGGCGCGGCCTTCGTGCGCGCCCGAACCTTGTCGGGCGGATGGAAGCACAGCAGCCCCGGTCAGCGACGCGTCGTCGTCAAAACCCGCTACGTCCAGGGCGCGGGAAAGAATGGCAAATCCGTCGCCCATCTTCGCTACATCCAGCGTGACGGCACTTCCCGCGATGGCGAGCAAGGCCAGGTCTATTCGGCGACCGACGACCGCGCCGACGGCGCTGCCTTCGTCGAGCGCGGTGCGGACGATCGCCACCAGTTTCGGTTCATCGTTTCGCCCGAGGATGGCGCAGACCTTTCCGATCTCACCGCCTATACGCGCGACCTCATGGCTCAGGTGGAAACCGATCTCGGCACCCGGCTCGATTGGGTCGCGGTCAATCACCACAACACCGGCCATCCCCACGTCCATGTCATCGTGCGCGGCAAGGACGAGTTGGGCGAGAACCTCGTTATCAACGGCGACTATCTCGCCAACGGCATCCGCGAGCGGGCGAGCGATCTGGCGACGCTCGAACTCGGTCCCGTCACCGAGATCGAGCAGAGCCGCAAGCTCTCGGCCGAGATCGATCAGGACCGCTTCACCCGTATCGACCGCGCCATGTCCGAGGAAGCCGAAGACCGCTTCCTCGACCTGCGCCATGAGGCGGCCGATCATCGCCGCCAGTTCGACCGCACGCTGCGCCTGCGCCGTCTCGGCAAGCTGGAGAAGATGGGCCTCGCCACCGAGCACGCGCCCGGCGTCTGGGAATTGAGCGAGCGGATGGAACCGGCGCTGCGCGAGCTGGGCGAGCGCGGCGACATCATCCGAAATATGCACAAGGCGCTGAAGGCCGACGGATTGGAGCGAGATCCGATGACGTTCCAGATTCACGACGCTGCGCTCGAAGTCGCGATCACCGGCCGCGTCGTCGATAAATATCTCACCGACGAGCTGGGCGAGAACCTGACCGTCGTGGTCGTTGGCGTGGACGGGCGCACCCACCATATCGCCGGCATCGATCCAGCCCGCGTCGAGGATACGCGGATCGGCAGCGTCATCGAGATCGGCCCGGCCGAGACGGCGAGCCGGCCATCCGATCGGACCATCGCAGGCATCGCCGAGGGCGGCGTCTATCGGCCGAGCCGCCATCTCGAACAGGCGAGGTTCGAAGGCCGTGTTCCGGGCGGCGACTATGAGGGCTACGTCGGTGCCCATGTGCGCCGACTGGAGGCGCTGCGCCGCGCCGGAATCGCCGAGCGGATCGACGCCGACCAGTGGCGCATCCCCGAGGACTTCGAGAGCCGCGCCGCCGCCTATGACGCCGGCCGCAACCGGCAGACCAATATTCGCATCCTCTCGGCCGCCCGGCTCGAACAGCAGATCGGCGCGGACGGCGCGACCTGGCTCGACCGCCGGCTGGTGACGCCCGACGCTTCCGACCTTGCGCCGGCCGGCTTCGGCCAGCAGGTTCGCGACGCGATCGACCGACGCCGCCGGCATCATATCGACCATGGCGATGCTTCGCCCGGCCCGAACGGCGGCACGCTCTACCGGCGCAACCTTCTCGCCACGTTGCGCGCACGGGAGATCGAACGCATCGGCGGCGAGCTGGCTGCAAGCAAGAACCTGCCCTTTCGCCCCGCCGCTGACGGCGAGACCATCGCGGGCAAGTTCACCGGCACCGTCCAGCTATTGAGCGGCAAATTCGCCCTAGTCGAGCAGAGCCACGAGTTCACGATGGTCCCATGGCGGCCGGTCATCGACCGCCAACTCGGGCGCGAAGTCAGTGGCGTCGTTCAAGGCGGATCGGTGTCGTGGCAGTTGGGGCGGCAACGCGGCTTGGGACTATAAGGCACGGTTGCTGTAGCCGGGCAATACATGCAGCATCTTCCGACGAGCAGGCCGGGAGGAGATGTGCGATGATTGTGCTGCAAGACGCTGTACGGAGGCTAGAGAACGTCAAGTTTGAGAACCAGATACAATCTGTTCTGATGGAAATATCTACAGAGATCGATGCCGCTAATATTGCTTATATGGCTGACGGCGCATTGGCGCCTGCTGACGATCCGATTCGATACGTTACATATTCAAGGGAATGGGAAGGCCGTTACTTTGATCGTGGCTATCTAGGAATCGACCCGATTGCCGACGGCATCACCAGGAAGCTGCCGTTCGATTGGCAGGCAGTTGCCAGCACGGCCTCGCTGCGCTGGCTATTTGCGGAGGCAGAAAGCTTCGGCGTTGGGCGGCAAGGAGTGTCTGTACCGATGCGGGGAGCCTCCGGGGAGCGAGCGCTTATAACGCTGACATCATTTCATTCCTGCCGGGAGTGGGAACAAAAAAGATGGCGCTACCAGGCGTTTGTTTCCGCGCTTGCTCCCTACCTCCATGAAGTCGCATTCCTGCTTCATGCACGGGAGCCGAGGCAAGTCCGCCTGAGCCATCGACAGCAACAATGCCTTGAGCTTTACGCGCGCGGCTATGCGCCCAAGCAGATCGCGGCCCAGCTGAAAATTAGTAGTTCGATGGCCAGAGAGCACTTGCATTGCGCGCGCCGGAAGCTCGGTTCACTGACGTTATCGTCGGCCGTTTTTAAAGCGTCCAAGCTTGACCTCCTGAACGTCTAGCCTTCCTTCCAAGTACGGGAGACTCAATTGCCCGCGTTTTCAACATTGCAAAACGCAACCTAGATGGATTCCTCATTTTCGAGTGCGATGGCCACGAGTGAAGCGAGCACGGAGGAGCGCATTCCATGGCCGTCGCTAACAAGGCCGGGCAAACGATTAGGTCAACAGAAGCAGAATCGAAACCATTGACCTGCTGTGCGATCCTGCGCAACCGCATCTCTATGGCCTCGTTGATTCAAGTAATTTCCGTTGCGGAGCATCTCAACTTTCACCACGCGGCGAAAGCATTGGGCACTAGCCAGTCAAGTGTCAGCGCTCGCATAAAGGCGCTGGAAGATGAGCTTGGCACTCCGCTCTTCGAGCGCAATACCCGCGGCGTTCGCCTGACGGAAGCTGGACGCTATTTTGTCGAACGCGTGACAGCCGGCGTCGACCACCTTGAGAATGCCGTGAAATCCGCAAGCTTGGCGGCATCGGGAGAATCCGGCCGCCTGCGCGTCGGTGTTCACGGCCTGATAGCAGGCAGCTTTCTCGATCTCCTGCTGACGCGATACCGTGAGCAATATCCGGCCATAGCACTTGATATGGCCGAAGGATCGGCACGCGACGCCATTACGCAACTACGCGCCCGTCAGCTCGACGTGGCGTTCCTTGTTGGCACTTTTGAGCTGCCCGATTGCCATTCCCGGCCGATATGGACTGAGCCGCTCGTCGTCGCGCTCCCGTCAAAGCATAGACTGGCCGGCCGGGCAGGTGTCCAGTGGACTGATCTCGCTGCTGAGACTTTTCTTGTCCGTCATGGTGGGACCGGACCACAAGTTCACGACCATATTATCTTGCGGCTTGCGCGAGGGTGGCCGCCGCCTGCCATCCATCGATTCGCGGTTGAGCGCGGCACACTTCTATCCATGGTAGCGCAGGGCTTCGGAATCACGCTGTTAGGAGCTGCGAGCCAGCTTTCTCCTACGTTTGGTGTCGCGCTTGCTCCGATCATTGATGAACCTGATCCCGTGGTTTTCTCGGCGGTCTGGTCACCGAACAATCGCGGCGCCGCATTACGAAATCTGCTCACACTAGCATCGAAGATGCGGCGAACAGAAACCACGGCGTGCGCAGAATAGATTTGACGCGCCCATCCTATTCGCCGTCGACAGTATCCGGCCGCCCTCCAGCATCGTCTTAACTGTTGCTCCTTCCGAAATCCCGCATTCTCTGATCGGCTCCAACAATTTTGCCGATTGGAGCTCGTATGCGTGGAGGCCGAATTCTCTGGGGCCAGATTGCCGTCGTCCTGACCATCGTGTTCGTGATGATGTGGTTGGCGACGCAATGGACCGCGTGGCGGCTCGGCTTTCAGGCGCAGCTTGGAAGCCCCTGGTTCGAGCTGGCGGGATGGCCGATCTATTACCCACCCGCCTTCTTCTGGTGGTGGTTCTCTTTCGATGCCTATGCCCCCGCGATCTTCACCGAGGGCGGCATCATCGCAGTATCCGGCGGCCTTTTCGCCATGGTTGCCGCGATCACCATGTCCATCATCCGGTCGCGCGAGGCGCGCAATGTCGCGACCTACGGATCGGCACGCTGGGCCGAAGACAAGGAAATCCGCGCCGCCGGCCTGCTCGGTCCCGATGGCGTCGTGCTCGGTCGCTATGATTGCGACTACCTGCGTCATGACGGCCCCGAGCACGTGCTGTGCTTCGCCCCGACCCGATCGGGCAAGGGCGTCGGCCTCGTCGTCCCGACCCTGCTCACCTGGCCGGGAAGCTGCATCGTCCACGACATCAAGGGCGAGAATTGGGGCCTGACCGCTGGCTTTCGAGCCAAGCATGGTCGCGTCCTGTTGTTCGATCCGACCAATGCGAAATCGTCCGCCTACAATCCGCTGCTGGAGGTCCGGCAAGGGGAATGGGAAGTCCGCGACGTCCAGAACATCGCCGACATCCTAGTCGATCCCGAAGGCTCGCTCGACAAGCGCAACTATTGGGAAAAAACCAGCCATTCATTGCTGGTCGGCGCGATCCTGCATGTTCTCTATGCGGAGAAGGACAAGACGCTCGCAGGCGTCGCCAACTTCCTCTCCGATCCGCGCCGCCCGGTCGAAGCCACTTTGCGCGCGATGATGGACACGCCGCATCTCGGCGAAGCCGGAGTTCATCCCGTCATCGCCTCG
Source organism: Stappia sp. TSB10P1A (assembly GCF_900185725.1). GTDB lineage: Bacteria > Pseudomonadota > Alphaproteobacteria > Rhizobiales > Stappiaceae > Stappia. The sequence continues at coordinate 155,075 of NZ_FYAU01000032.1, forward strand.
TCGGCCCGCGAGCTGCTGAACAAGTCCGACAACGAGCGGTCGGGCGTGCTGTCGACCGCCATGTCGTTCCTCGGCCTCTACCGTGATCCGGTGGTGGCGCGTGTGACTGCACGCTGCGACTGGCGCATCGCCGATCTCGTCGGCAGCAGGAAAGCCGTCAGCCTCTACCTTGTCGTGCCGCCTTCCGACATCAACCGCACCAAGCCGCTCATTCGCCTGATCCTCAACCAGATCGGCCGCCGGCTGACCGAGGAGCTGACCAACTCCGGAGAACGCCATCGGCTGCTGCTGATGCTGGACGAATTTCCGGCGCTGGGGCGGCTCGACTTCTTCGAATCTGCGCTCGCCTTCATGGCGGGCTACGGCCTCAAGGGCTTCCTGATCGCCCAGAGTCTCAACCAGATCGAGCGGGCGTATGGGCCGAACAACGCCATCCTCGACAATTGCCATGTCCGCGTCAGCTTCGCCACGAACGACGAGCGCACCGCCAAGCGCGTGTCCGATGCGCTCGGCACCGCGACCGAGCTGCGCGATTCCACCAACTATGCCGGCCATCGGCTGTCGCCCTGGCTCGGGCATCTGATGGTCTCGCGGCAGGAGACGGCGCGGCCGCTGCTGACGCCGGGCGAAATCATGCAGCTCCCGCCCCATGAGGAAATCGTCATGGTGGCGGGCACGCCGCCAATCCGCGCCACCAAGGCGAAGTATTTCGAGGACGCGCGCTTGCAGGAGCGCATCGTCGCGCCGCCCCAGCTGGTGGCCGCACCTGCGAACGCCCCCGCAACCGATGACTGGTCCGGCCGCGTCGTCGCGGCGGCTGGCCAGACTGGCGGAGCCGGCGGAGGCCATGACGGCGGCGATCCCGCCAATGCCGGCATTCGCCGCGAACCCGCACTGCCCGAGCACGAAGAAATCCTGCCCCCGCCGCCGCCGTCCGAGCACGAGTTCGAGCTTCTGGACGACGAACCCGATGTCGAAGCCGCCAAGGCCAACGCCATTCGCGCTCGTATGCGGATGGTCGCGCGGCAAGCCGCGCTCGATCCCGGCGACGGCATCGAGCTTTGAGGAGCGCGCCATGACAACCCGCACCCGCATGAACGTCTATTTCGACCCGGCCTTGCTCAAGCAGGTCGAGGCGCTGGCGCTGCGCCGGAACATCTCCAAATCCGCCATCGTCGAAGCGGCCGTGGCATCGTTCCTGTCCGGCGACACGACGGAGAAGCTGGAGGCGGCTATGTCTCGCCGCCTCGACAAGCTCGGCCGTCAGATCGATACGATCGACGAAGATTTCGCCGTGCTCGGCGAGACCATCTCGCTCTTCATCAACATCTGGCTCTCCTCCACGCCGCCGCTCCCGGAGAACGCGCAAGCCTCCGCGCGTGCGAAGGGAGCGGAACGGTTCGAGCGCTTTATGCAGACGCTCGGCCGTCGTCTCGCGACGGGAGACAGGTTCTTGAAAGAGCTGTCGCGCGATGTAGATCCTTCTGAATAGCCCCCGACAGAGAATGACGAAGATGCTTAGGAATGGCGTCTGGTTTCGACCCCGTGCCGCTACAGAAACGACGGCGACAACCAAGAAGCCGACGCAGTCCACGAAAGGGGACGCAGCTATCTCAGGCCAGATACTCGTAGATCAGCTATCTGAAGCGCTATACTGGATCGGCTGATGGCATACTTGAAGGTCGAGGGGGAATTTTGGGCAAACAGGCAGACGACGCACTACTTCGGCGCATCGCAAACTGGAAGATGGCCTACACCGATGACACCACCGGCGTCCTGGCGGCCATTGAAGCCATGCTGTGGGATCATGCCGCGTTTCGAACGGCAATCACGGTTGTCAATCTCGCCAGTCAACGGCAGCGGGCAGAAGTACCAGACGGTGACAGTCCATCGTTAAATCAGATGTTGTTTGATCTATTGGCAAAGGGTTACTGGTCCAGTCTGCTTCTCGGGGCCAGGAAGCTGCTCGATCCGCACCCACTTGTTGGACCACGCGGGGTTTATTCACTTCGGGCGATCCTGAATGACGTGAAAGCTTGCCGACCTAAACTGACCCGACGAGTATACGTCGAGCACCTTCGGATGTGCCGCTACGATCTCGACGTACTTCGACAGGAGAACTGGGAGGCCCTGAAAGCCGCTGCGGGAAGAGCAATATGGGGCGACCCTGCCCTAACCCTCAGCGAATATAGTCATCGAGACTTCGATTATCTCAGCGGGGTCAGGGAAGCGGATCGGAGCGAGACCGACCTGATAGATCCCGCCGTTCTAGAATTGATCGAAACACGTCTCAAGGAACTTGATCGCATCAGCGACCATGCCTCCACCCACATCGCTCATGCAGGCAACGCTGAGAGTCGCCTGGGGAAGGGTCTCGAGGAATTTGACATACGCGACGCGAGGGAAGTGATCAAAGCTCTAAAGGAGATTGGTGACCTGATCGGGCTCTGGTTTGCCAACGGAGCGGTCTCTACCCTAGCCGTCTACCAGGGTAACCAGTTCGAAGGGCTAGACATGGCTGCGATGTCGGCAGCCGACATGCCCGAGCTTGATGCGAACTGGGAATTAATCGATCAGGATATTGCGTCATGGCGCCTGAAGCCCGAGGATCTCCTCTCGGGGAATGGTTCGGTCAGCGGCTAACTCTGCCCCTCGGGCAGTGGCGCTTTGAAGCCAGCCAACCCACCTACCCAGAAACGCGCGATATTCCTGCATCGTGATCTGCAGAAAATGCAGGCCTACAACCGCCTGCTTTTTTTGCTTCGTGCTGACAAAGCAGAACCTGGTAACCGGCGCGCCTTCCACCGTTTGACCGTTTTTATCGAGGTAAAGCACGCCTCCGTGAGCCAAACCGTTTCGCAGAATGCTGCAGAATGTCTCGGTCGCAAGCGCGTCGGCATCCGCCACCGCGCCATCCGCAGCAAGCTCGTGCTGTACTACAGCTGGTAGGCCCTGCTTGGAGAGGTCTGGCAGTTCCGCGCCCTTGGGCAAATAACTATAGCGCCACGCACCGGCTTTGTAGAACGGAGCATTTGCAACTGGGCTCTGACTTATATGCCCCTTAACTGCCTTCGCCAGCGAAGCGTCAAGGACGCCATCATTGAGGTGGCCAACCGCTCTGCCCATTTGCGGCTTCCAAATCCTCTCAATCGGCAAATTCACCATGGGTGTGGAGATCGCCAGAAGAAATGAGGCATTCAACGGAAGTAACCTTCCATCGGCTTTGTTCGACACTGACGGCCAAAGCTGTTCGAGAAGTATCTGGCACCTGTGCGGAACGTCGATGCTAAAGTTTTGCGGATTGCCCATATTCCCCCAAGCCTCAATTGCATCGCAATTATACCACGATCCCAGGCTTCACCTCATGTTTTTTGGCGGCGCGTTGTCGCCGAAGTGATTGGCTCAGTGAGTGGCCACTTTCCTGGTCAGGCTACCGTAAGCCGTCGTTTGGCTTTCCACCTCATTCGAGACCTTACCCATCCTATTCGCCGCCAATAGCCGCCGACCACCGCACGGGTCTAGATACTTGTTGAACAGGCCTGATTTCGGGCTCTTTTAATCATCCCCGATCGGGGAACTATCTGTTGCGTCCCCACGGATTTGGGGGCGGCATGACCAACAATTCTCACCAGAAACCAGAGGCGATCCAGCGCGGCGCGCGGATGCTGCGAACGGCGCTTGGAGCCGCCATCGCGCGCTTTCTGGAAGACCCTGCCGTCGTCGAAGTGATGCTGAACCCGGACGGGCGCATCTGGATCGATCGCCTTTCCGAAGGTCTTTCCGACACCGGCGAAACCCTCTCGCCGGCCGATGGCGAGCGCATCGTGCGCCTGGTCGCACATCATGTCGGCGCGGAGGTTCATGCCCGCAGCCCCCGCGTCTCGGCCGAGCTGCCGGAAACAGGAGAGCGGTTCGAGGGGCTTCTTCCACCCGTCGTCGCCGCGCCCGCCTTCGCGATCCGCAAGCCCGCCGTCGCCGTCTTCACGCTCGATGATTACGTCGCCGCCGGGATCATGTCGGCCGACCAGGCCCTGACGCTGCGCGCGGCGGTCGCGGCGCGCGCCAACATCCTCGTCGCGGGCGGCACCTCGACCGGCAAGACCACGATGACCAACGCGCTGCTCGCCGAGGTGGCGAAGACCGAGGATCGCGTCGTCATCATTGAGGACACGCGCGAGCTGCAATGCGCCGCGCCGAACCTCGTCTCCATGCGGACCAAGGAGGGCGTCGCCACGCTCTCCGATCTGGTCCGCTCGTCGCTGCGCCTGCGCCCCGACCGTATCCCCATCGGCGAGGTGCGCGGCTCCGAGGCGCTGGACCTTCTCAAAGCATGGGGCACCGGCCATCCCGGCGGCGTCGGCACGATCCACGCCGGCACCGGCATAGGCGCGTTGCGCCGTCTCGAACAGCTCATTCAGGAAGCCGTCGTCACCGTCCCGCGCGCCCTGATCGCCGAGACGATCGACCTCGTGGCCGTCCTCTCCGGCCGCGGCTCCGCGCGCCGTCTTGCCGAACTCGCCCGTGTCGAGGGACTCGGCCCGGACGGGGACTACCGCATCAGCCCCGCAATCCCCGCCAGCACAGGAGATAATTCATGATCCCCACCACCATGCGCGTACGTCGCACGATCGCGACCGCTGCTGCCGCCACCTATGTCAATCTCGTCCTCGTTCCTGCTGCCCACGCCTCCGGCTCCTCGATGCCGTGGGAAGCGCCGCTTCAGAAAATCCTTCAGTCGATTGAAGGCCCCGTGGCCAAGATCGTCGCCGTCATCATCATCATCGCAACGGGCTTGGCGCTCGCCTTCGGCGATACGTCCGGCGGCTTTCGCAAGCTAATCCAGATCGTGTTCGGCCTGTCGATCGCCTTCGCCGCGTCGAGCTTCTTCCTGTCGTTCTTCTCGTTCGGCGGCGGGGCGCTCGTCTGATGGCGGTCGCCTTCGAGCAACTGGACGTGCCGGGATTCACCGTGCCGGTCCACCGCGCGCTGACCGAGCACATCCTGCTCGGCGGTGCGCCGCGCTCCATCGCGATCCTCAACGGGACGCTGGCCGGGGCCGTGGGCCTCGGCCTGCGCCTCTGGCTGGTCGGCCTCGCCATCTGGGCCATCGGCCACTTCGCCGCCGTCTGGGCCGCGAAACGCGATCCGCTCTTCGTGGAGGTCGGCCGCCGGCACTTGCGCATCCCCGCAAACCTGTCGGTCTGAGGGAGCCCACGCCATGATGAACCTCGCCGAATATCGCCGCAGCGCCAACCGCCTCGCCGATTTCCTTCCCTGGGCTGCCCTCGTCGGCCCCGGCATCGTCTTGAACAAGGACGGCTCCTTCCAGCGCACCGCGTCGTTCCGCGGTCCCGATCTCGATAGCGCCGTCGCGGCCGAGCTGGTCGCCGTCGCCGGCCGCATCAACAACGCCTTCCGCCGTCTCGGCTCTGGGTGGAGCATCTTCGTCGAAGCTCAGCGCCACCAGGCCGCGATCTATCCGGCGAACCAATTCCCCGACGCCGCATCAGGCCTCGTCGACGCAGAGCGCAAGGCCGATTTCGAGGAAGAAGGCGTTCACTTCGTCTCCGGCTACTTCCTGACCTTCCTCTATCTGCCGCCGGCCGAGGAAGCCGCCCGCGCCGAGACCTGGCTATACGAAGGCCGCGAGCGCTCCGGCGTCAATCCGCATGAGATCTTGCGCGCCTTCACCGATCGCACCGAGCGCGTGCTGGCCCTGCTTGATGGCTTCATGCCCGAATGCGACTGGCTCGATGACAGCGAGACGCTGACCTATCTGCATTCGACCGTTTCGACCAATCGGCATCGCGTCCGCGTCCCTGAGACGCCGATCTGTCTCGATGCGCTGCTCGCCGATCAGCCACTCACCGGCGGGCTGGAGCCGCGCCTTGGCGATCAGCATCTGCGTGTCCTCACAATCATAGGCTTTCCGACCGCGACGACGCCGGGGCTGCTCGATGATCTCAACCGGCTGGCCTTTCCGTATCGCTGGAGCACGCGGGCGATCCTGCTCGACAAGACCGACGCGACCAAGCTGCTGACCAAGATCAGGCGGCAATGGTTCGCCAAGCGGAAGTCCATCGCCGCGATCCTCAAGGAAGTGATGACCAACGAGGCATCCGCCCTTGTGGACACTGATGCGGCGAACAAGGCCGCCGACGCCGACATGGCCTTGCAGGAGCTCGGCCAGGATGTCGCCGGCATGGCCTATGTCACCGCAACCATCACGGTGTGGGATGCCGATCCTCGCCTTGCCGACGAGAAACTGCGCCTCGTCGAGAAGGTCATCCAGGGCCGCGACTTCACGGCCATTATCGAAACTGTCAATGCCGTCGATGCCTGGCTCGGCTCGCTCCCCGGACATGCCTACGCCAATGTCCGCCAGCCGGCGGTCTCGACGCTCAATCTCGCCCACATGATCCCCCTCTCTGCCGTGTGGGCGGGGCCGGAACGGGACGAGCATTTCGGTGCGCCCCCCTTGCTGTATGGCAAGACCGAAGGCTCGACCCCGTTCCGGTTAAGTCTCCATGTCGGCGACGTGGGCCACACCCTGGTCGTCGGCCCGACTGGCGCGGGCAAATCCGTGCTGCTTGCGTTGATGGCGCTCCAGTTCCGGCGCTACGAGCGGTCCCAGGTGTTCGCCTTCGACTTCGGCGGCTCGATCCGCGCCGCCGCGCTCGCCATGGGCGGGGACTGGCACGATCTCGGCGGTGGGCTGACCGAAGGGGACGAGTTCTCCGTCTCGCTTCAACCGCTGGCGCGCATCCACGACACCTATGAACGCGCCTGGGCGGCCGACTGGATCGTCATGATCCTCATGCGTGAGGGTATCCCCATCACGCCTGAGGTGAAGGAGCATATCTGGACCGCGCTGACCTCGCTCGCCTCCGCGTCGGTCGAGGAACGCACCATCACCGGTCTTGCGGTCCTGCTCCAGTCCAATGACATCAAGCAGGCGCTCCGTCCCTATTGTGTCGGCGGCGCTTACGGTCGCTTGCTCGACGCCGAGACCGAACATCTCGGCTCGGCCGACGTGCAGGCGTTCGAGATCGAGGGGCTGATCGGCACCGGCGCAGCGCCGGCCGTGCTTTCCTATCTCTTCCACCGCATCGGCGACAGGCTCGACGGGCGGCCGACGCTGCTCATCATCGACGAGGGCTGGCTGGCCCTGGATGACGAAGCCTTCGCCGGCCAGCTCCGCGAATGGCTGAAGACGCTCAGAAAAAAGAATGCGTCCGTCATCTTCGCCACGCAGTCGCTCAGCGACATCGACAATTCGAGCATCGCGCCGGCCATCATCGAGAGCTGCCCGACGCGGCTGCTTCTGCCGAACGAACGCGCGATCGAGCCGCAGATCACAGCGATCTATCGGCGCTTCGGCCTCAACGACCGGCAGATCGAAATCCTCGCGCGGGCCACGCCCAAGCGGGACTATTACTGCCAGTCGCGGCGCGGCAACCGCCTGTTCGAATTGGGCTTGTGTGAGGTTGGCCTCGCGCTCTGCGCCGCATCCTCCAAATCCGATCAGACACTCATCGCGAACCTCGTCGCCGAGCACGGCCGCGAAGGCTTCCTCGCGGCATGGCTGCGCGCCCGCGACGCCGGTTGGGCGGCCGATCTCATCCCGAACTTCCCCCAAGCCGAAAAGGAGACCATGCCATGAAGACCCGTACTTTCCGCTCGCGCGCCGTGGCGCTCGCCGCAACCGTGCTCGCTGCGGCGCCGGTGGCCTTCTCGCCGATGATGGCGACGCCGGCCCATGCTTGGCGCATCGTCTATGACCCGACGAACTACGCGCAGAACGTCCTCACTGCGGCGCGCACGATGGAGCAGATCACCCATCAGATCACCTCGCTTCAGAACGAAGCGCAGATGCTCATCAATCAGGCGAAGAACCTCGCCAGCCTGCCGTTCTCTGCCCTCCAGACCTTGCAGCAGAACGTCCAGAAGACCCAGCAGCTTCTCGGCCAGGCGCAGAACATCGCCTTCGACGTCCAGAAGATCGATCAGGCGTTCCAAAGCCAGTACGGCAACGTCTCGATGTCGGCCACCGACCAGCAGCTCGTCGCCAATGCGCGCTCGCGCTGGCAGAACACGGTTGGCGGCTTGCAGGACGCCATGCGCGTGCAGGCCGGTGTTGTCGGCAATATCGACAGCAACCGCGCGCAGATGTCGGCGCTGATCGACCAGAGCCAGGGCGCGACCGGCGCTTTGCAAGCGGCGCAGGCGGGCAACCAGCTTCTCGCGCTCCAGTCGCAGCAGCTCTCCGATCTCGTCGCGCTGCTCGCCTCCAACGGCCGCGCGAGCGCACTCACCGAGGCCGAGCGTGCCGCCGCCGCCGAACAGGGCCGCGAACAGCGCCGCCGCTTCCTGACGCCCGGCTCGGGCTACCAGCCAGGCAGCGCGCGGATGTTCAACAACGGCAACTGAGGTCGTGACCATGGACGGCAAGATGCTGGCACGCCTCGGCGCTATCGTCTTCGTCGCCGTTGCCTTCACGGCGACGGTGATCGAGCTGACCCGCAAGGAGGACGCGTCGGCATCTTCGCCGGTGCGCCTTCACCAACCCGCATCCGACCCGCTGCGTGAAGGCCAGCGCCGTTGCCAGCAGCTCGGCCAGAAAGCTGCCGAGGATGGCGAGTGTATGCGGGTCTGGGCGGAAACGCGCGACCGCTTTCTCGGCCGCACGCCCGCGCCGTTCTCGCCCCTCCGAACCGAGGGGAATTGATCATGGGCGGCGCTGGCGTCATCGACAATTTCCTTGGGGTCTTCACCCGCTATATCGACTCCGGCTTCGGCCTGTTGTCGGGCGAAGTCGCCTTCATCGCCACCACGCTCATTGTCATCGACGTGACGCTGGCCGCATTGTTCTGGTCTTGGGCCGCCGATGACGACATCATCGCGCGCCTCGTCAAGAAGACGCTGTTTGTCGGGGCCTTTGCCTATCTCATCGGCAACTGGAACAACCTGGCGAAGATCGTCTTCGACAGCTTCGCCGGGCTGGGATTGAAGGCGAGCGGGACCGGGTTTTCGGCCGCCGACCTGATGCGTCCCGGCAAGGTCGCACAGACCGGCCTCGATGCCGCCCGGCCGCTGCTCGAATCCATCTCCGACCTGATGGGTTGGGTCGCCTTCTTCGAGAACTTCATCCAGATCGCGTGCCTGCTCTTCGCCTGGGCGCTGGTGATCCTCGCCTTCTTCATCCTGGCGATCCAGCTCTTCGTCACTCTGATCGAGTTCAAGCTTGCGACGCTCGCCGGCTTTGTCCTCATCCCCTTCGGGCTTTGGGGCAAAAGCGCCTTCATGGCTGAGAAGGTGTTGGGTAATGTGGTGTCGTCCGGCATCAAGGTTCTGGTGCTGGCCGTCATCATTGGCATCGGCTCGACGCTGTTCTCACAGTTCACGCAAGGGTTCGGCGGCCAGACACCGAGCATCGACGACGCCATGGCCGTCGTGCTCGCCGCTCTCTCGCTTCTCGGCCTCGGCATCTTCGGCCCCGGCATCGCCAACGGCCTCGTCTCCGGCGGCCCGCAGCTCGGCGCGGGCGCCGCCGTTGGAACTGGCCTTGCCGCAGGCGGCATGGTGCTGGCCGGCGCTGGTGCTGCCGGCCTTGCCGCCAAGGGCGGTGCAGCCACGCTTTCCACCGGCGCTGCCGCCGTGCGTGGTGGCGCGACCGCAGCCGGCGCGGCATCCGCCGCCTTCAGCCTCAGTTCGCTCGGCCAGTCCGGGGCGGCAGGCGCCGCATCCGGCATGGGCGGCATCGGTCGCGCTGCTGGCAGCGCCGCCATATCGCCGCTTCGCCGTGCGGCCGCCAGCGTCCAGTCCAGCTTTTCCGATGGCGTGAAGAGCGGCCTCGGCGTCACGGGCGGCTCTTCGACCATGGGGACAGTCGGCGGTTCCGCCGATGCCGCAGCCGACGCCGCTTCCGCCACCCACACCGCCAAGGGCCAGCCCGATTGGGCGAAGCGAATGCAGCGCTCGCAGCGCCTCTCGCACGGCGTCCAGACCACGACCCACGCCGTCCGCTCCGGCGACAGCCACGGCTCCGGCTCTTCCGTCAACCTCTCTGAAAGTGACCGCTCATGAACCTGTTTCGACGCCCCGCCACGCATTACGGCAAAACACCGCAACCCGAGACGCCCTATCAGAAGGCCGCGCAGGTCTGGGACGAGCGCATTGGCTCCGCCCGCGTACAGGCCAAGAACTGGCGATACATGGCCTTCGGCTCGCTGGTTCTCTCTGGCGGCTTTGCCGCCGCACTTGTCTGGCAGTCGGTGCAGGGAACTGTCGTTCCCTGGGTGGTGCAGGTTGACAAGCTCGGCCAGGCCCAGACCGTCGCGCCGGCGACCGCAGATTATCGGCCGACCGATCCGCAGATCGCGTGGCATCTCGCCCGCTTCATTGAGCAGGTCAGGAGTATTCCCGCCGATCCGATCATCGTGCGCCAGAACTGGCTTCGCGCCTATGAGTGGACGACCGATCGCGGTGCGGGAGCGCTCAACGACTACGCCCGCACCAACGACCCATTCACCAAGATCGGCAAGCAGCAGATCGCGGTGGACGTTTCCAGCGTCATCCGCGCTTCGCCGGACAGTTTCCGTGTCGCCTGGACGGAACGGCACTTCGAGAACGGCCAGCTCTCCGGCACGGAGCGCTGGACCGCGATCCTCACTATCGGCCTCCAGCCACCCCGAGACGCCGAAAGGCTGAAAGCCAATCCGCTCGGCATCTATGTCAACGCCATCAACTGGTCGCGGGAGATGGGCCAATGAACCGGGCAATCCGCAAACCCGCAATCGCGGCTGCGATGCTCTCGGCAACCATGCTCGCCGGCTGCGCCTCCACCAAGCCGCCGCAGATCAGCTACGACAACAGCGTGCCGCCGCTGCCGGCCATTCCCGCCGCCGTAACGGACGAGCGTTTGAAACCGCTGCACGTTCCGCCGGCCTGGACCGTGGCGCGTGGTGGCCAGACCGCCAGCACCGCGACCGGCCGCGTCGAGAACGCCAATGCCGCCGCCCGCGTCCAGCCGCGTCGCGAAGGCTACTTTAACGCCATACAGGTTTATCCGTGGAGCGAAGGCGCGCTCTATCAGGTCTATGCCGCTCCCGGTCAGATCACCAATATCGCGCTCGAACCGGGCGAGAGCCTGACCGGCGCAGGCCCGATCGCTGCCGGCGACACCGCCCGCTGGATCATCGGCGACACCGAGTCCGGCTCCGGCGTCGCCCGCCGCGTCCACGTGCTGGTGAAGCCGACGCGCGCCGACATCACCACCAATCTGGTTATCACCACCGACCGGCGCACCTACATGGTCGAGCTGCGCTCCGGCGAGAAGCCCTATATGCCCGCCGTGGCCTGGGCCTATCCGCAGCCGGCAGGCGGCGGGCGTCAGGCCGTCCCGGCAACGCCATTCATCCCGGCCGTTGCTGCCCGCAACTACCGCTATGGCCTGACCGGCTCCAGCAATCCGCCCTGGAAGCCCGTCGCCGTCTATGACGACGGCCGCCGTGTCTATGTCGAGTTTCCGCGCGGGATCGTGCAGGGTGAAATGCCGCCGATCTTCGTCATTGGCCCCGAAGGCGAGGCACAGATCGCCAACAGCCGCATCTACCAACACATCCTGATCGTCGACCGTCTGTTCGGCGCGGCCGAGCTGCGTCTTGGCGGTGGCAAGAACCAGCAGACCGTCAGGATCGTCCGCACGGATGGGAGGCCGCAGTCATGAGCGATCCCGACAACACCAACACCGCTCCGATGCGCCTGCGTGCCGAAGCGCCCCGAGTCACGCGCCTGTCACGCAAGATGTTAGCCAGCTTCGCGGCCGTCGCCATGGTCGGGATCGGCGGCGCGCTGATCTATGCGCTCCAGACGCGCACGGGCGGCGATGACGGTCAGGAGCTATATTCTACGTCCAACCGCCAGCCCGCCGATGGTCTTGCCGGACTGCCGCGCGACTATACAGGTCCCATTCTTGGACCAGCGTTGCCGGGCGATCTGGGAGGCCCCATCCTGTCCGCGCAGAATGCCGGCCAGCCCGTCGTGCCGCCTGTCGTTCCGACGCCGGGCGTCGATGAGGCCGAGCAACGCCGCCGCGCCGAGGAAGAAGCCGCGCGCCTCAGCGCCGTGTTCTTCCAGTCACGGCAGGGGTCGACTGCGGCCGCGACGCCGGGGGCCATGCCCGGGCTCGCCGGATTCGATCCCGGCAGCGCCGCGGCAGGGCAACCGACCGCCCAGGACCGGCAGCTTGCCTTTCTCAACGCCGCAGCCGACCGGCGCACCGTGACGCCCGATCGCGTCTCGCCGCCGGCATCGCCCTTCGTGCTTCAGGCGGGAGCGGTCATCTCAGCCGCGCTCATCACCGGCATCCGCTCCGATCTTCCCGGACAGATCACGGCGCAGGTCACGGAAAACATCTATGACAGCCCGACGGGCAGCATCCTGCTCGTGCCGCAAGGCACTAGGCTGATCGGTCAGCATGACAACGCGGTGCAGTTCGGTCAGCGCCGCGTGCTGCTCGTCTGGAACCGCCTCATCATGCCTAACGGGCGCTCGATCGTTCTCGAGCGCCAGCCAGGCGCCGATACCCAGGGCTATGCCGGCCTGGAGGATGGTGTCGATTATCACTGGTGGGATCTCGCTAAGGCCGCCGCGCTCTCGACCCTGCTCGGCGTCGGCGCGGAACTCGCGACCGACGACAATGACCGGCCGATCCGCGCCATCCGCGACGGCGCGCAGGACACGATAAACCAGGCCGGTCAGCAGATAGTCCAGCGCCAATTGCAGGTCGCGCCGACGCTGACCATCCGGCCCGGCTTTCCGGTCCGAGTCATCGTCACCAAGGATTTGGTGCTCGAACCCTACAGGAACTGACTATGGCCAAGCTGAAACTCGGCCCGATCGCCGACGACAAACCTGTGAAGGTCGCCTTGGAGCTGCCCGCCGCGCTCCATCGCGATCTTACAGAATACGGCCGCCTGCTAGCCGAGGGCGGCGAACCCATCGAGCCCGCCAAGCTGATCGTGCCAATGCTCGAACGCTTCATCTCGACCGATCGCGGCTTCGCTAAGGCCCGGCGCAACACCGGCTGAGCCCATGCCCGCGGGTCGTACCGGCGATGCCGTTATGCTCCCGCCGCGCCCATTCCGTTCTCACCAGCATAATCACCGTACGATATGCGGTGATTAGCGCCCCTATAACCGCACACGTCATGCGAGCCCGGTTGGTTGGGGTGCCGTGCGCAAGCGAACGCGAATGCGGCACGCTACCGGCGGCCGATCCTTCGCCATGGTTCGCCAGACGCCGAGAATGCAGCCAAGTCGCTACCCCGGCCACATTAAAGGAGGTTTGGCATGAACACATGGAACGACAGGATCGCAAACGGTGGGGCTGGGCGATGAGCCAGACACCGGCCCCTCTCAACAAACGCACCATCCGCAGGCACCAGCTTCGACAGATCGTTCCCCTGGCCGACACGACCATCTACGACATGGAGCAGCGCGGCGAGTTTCCGCAGCGCTTCTATCTGACATCTCGAACCGTCGTATGGGACCTCGGCGAAGTGGAGGCTTGGCTTGAAGAACGCCGTCGAGCCTCCAAGGCGAAGACCGCCAAGCGTGCCCCCGCACCCGACGTCACGCTCAGGAAGACCCGTCCGGTCAAAGGTTAGGCTCCGGGGCCAGAAGGTCCATGGAGGCCGGATAGAGCGTTGGGGTGTATTTCTGACCGCCGACCCATGCGTCGATCAGATTGCCCCATTCCTGCATCATGTGGCGGCGCTGGTGCTCATACTCGGCCTTGTTATAGACGCCGCGCGAAGAACGCCCGTCCTCGTGCGCCAGGCACTTCTCGATCCAGTCGCTGTTGAAGCCCAGTTCATTGAGCAGCGTCGAGCCCGTGCGGCGAAGATCATGCACGGTGAACGGCTCCAGCGGCAGACCCGCCTTCTTGGCTTGCGCGACGACCGCCGCGGTGACGCGGTTGAAGGTCGCGCGCGACATCGGCGCATCCGCATCGTAGCGCGAGGGCAGCAGGTAGCGCGAATTGCCCGCACAGGTCTTGAGCGCGACGAGGATGTCCAGCGACTGTTCGCACAGATAGACGTTGTGCGGCTTGGAACGCTTCATCCGCTCCTTCGGGATCGACCACACCGCATTCTCGAAGTCGACTTCATCCCACACCGCGTCCTGCAACTCGCTCTTGCGAACCATTGTAAGCAGGATCAGCTTCAAGCCGAGCCGGATGGTCGGCAGCGTAGCCACATGCTCTAGCTGGCCGAGCATCACCCGAATTTCAGCGGGCGAAAGCGAGCGGTCCTTGGGAACGAAGGTCGCGATCGACGCCGGCCCGACCTCTTCGGCGGGGTTCGCCACCTTCTCCCCGTGCAGCTTCGCGAAGGCAAAGACCAGCTTCACAATGTCCCGGACATGGACCGCCGTGGCCGGCGCTCCCCGCTTCTTCACTTTGTCGCACATCGCCCGAAGATCTTCGGGCGTGATTTCCGTCAGCAACCGATTGCGGAACGTCGGCAGTATATCGCGCTCGTAGATCGAGCGGCGCATCGCGCGAGTGCTTTCGGCCATCCGGTGCTCTTGCAGCCAGCGTTCGCCAAACTCCCCAAAGCTCTTTGCTTCCTTGATGCGGCGCTTCTCGCGCTGCTTCTCTTGGGCAGGCGACCGCCCCTCCTGAATCGAGCGCTGTGCGTCGATTAGCTGTTCCCGAGCACGGGCGAGAGAAAGGCCCGCTGGCCCGTATCGGCCGAGGGTCAAGGTCTCGCGTCGACCGTGCATACGGTAGTCGTAGCGGAACACGACGGTGCCCGACGGGTTCACGACGACATACATACCGTCACGGTCAGTGACCTTGTATAATTTGTCCTTTGGCTTCAGTGCTTTGATTGCCGCGTCGGTAAGCATCGGACCCTCCTAGATCGTTCAAAAAACGCCAGAGAGCCCCCTGAAAATACCGTCAGGCCAAAATCGACCAATCCCGTCGGCGAATTTACCTTTATTCTCAATGGAATAAGGGTCAAAAAAATACCGTCACAAGCTCTCTAAGCCATGACGGTATATGCAATTCCACGATGTCACAAGACGCCCCATACCGTCAGCTCCGCCGTCGATCGCGAGGCTGGCTCGGCGATTGACGGCGAAAGGTGGCGGAAGGAAAACTGTTTATTTTCAGTGCGTTATAGAGGGAGATAGGCGGCTATCGGCGGCGTCTGGGTAGGCGCGAATTATTCCCACTCGATGGTGCCCGGCGGCTTCGAGGTGATGTCGTAGGTGACCCGGTTGATGCCCTCGACCTCGTTGATGATCCGCGTCGCGGTTTCGCCGAGGAACTCGTGGCTGAACGGGTAGTAATCCGCCGTCATGCCGTCGACCGAGGTCACCGCGCGCAGGGCGCAGGCATAGTCGTAGGTCCGCCCGTCGCCCATCACACCGACGGTGCGCACCGGCAGGATCGCCACGAAGGCCTGCCAGATCTCGTCATAGAGCCCATGGCGGCGGATCTGGTCGATATAGACCGCATCCGCCTTGCGCAGGATGTCGAGCTTGGCCCGCGTGATCTCGCCGGGACAGCGGATCGCAAGGCCGGGGCCGGGGAATGGATGGCGGCCGATAAAGCTGTCCGGCAGGCCGAGCTCGCGCCCGAGCGCCCTCACCTCGTCCTTGAACAGTTCGCGCAAGGGCTCGACCAGCTTCAGGCCCATCTTCTCCGGCAGGCCGCCGACATTGTGGTGGCTCTTGATCGTCACCGACGGGCCGCCCGAGAAGGACACGCTTTCGATCACGTCCGGATAGAGCGTTCCCTGCGCTAGGAACTCGGCACCCTCGATGCTGTTCGCATGCTTCTGGAACACGTCGATGAACAGCTTGCCGATGGTCTTGCGCTTCACTTCCGGGTCGCTGACGCCCTCCAGCGCCGACAGGAACAGCTCCTGCTCGTCGGCATGGATCAGGCGGATATTGTAGTGGTCGCGGAACATCGCCACGACCTCCTCCGCCTCGCCGAGACGCAGCAGGCCGTGATCGACGAAGACGCAGGTAAGCTGGTCGCCGATCGCCTCGTGGATCAGCACCGCCGCAACCGAACTGTCGACGCCGCCGGACAGGCCGCAGATCACCTTCTTGTCGCCCACCTGCTCACGGATCTTGCGGATCGCCTCCTCGCGATAAGCGCCCATCGTCCAGTCGCCGGTGAAACCGGCCTGCCTGACGAAGTTCTCGTAGAGCCGCCGGCCGTTCGGCGTGTGGTGCACCTCCGGGTGGAACTGCACCGCATAGAAGCGGCGGGCCGGATCGGCGGTGATGGCGAAGGGCGCGTTGGGCGAGGTGCCGAACACTTCGAAGCCCGGAGCAAGCCGGCTGACATGGTCGCCATGGCTCATCCAGACCTGCTCGCGCCCCTCCTCGAACCAGCCGTCGAGGAACGGCAGCCGCTGCTCGGTCGGTGTCACATAGGCGCGGCCGAACTCCGCCGTGCCGCCGCCGCCGGAGATCTTGCCGCCCTCCACCTGGCCGCCGAGATCCTGCATCATCACCTGCTGTCCGTAGCAGATGCCGAGGATCGGCACGCCGAGCTGATAGACGGAGGCCGGCGGGCGCGGCGATCCCTCGCGGACCACCGAGTCCGGGCCGCCGGAGAAGATCACCGCCTTTGGCCGGAACTCGGCCAGGAAGGCGTCGGTGACGTTCTGGAAGGGATGGATCTCGCAATAGACGTTCAGCTCGCGCAGCCGCCGCGCGATGAGCTGGGTTACCTGCGAGCCGAAATCGATGATGAGGAGCTGGTCGGTCATGGGCAGCTAATAGCCAAAGCGCCGCAGGTTTTGAACAGGAATCTTGTCCTCCCGGCCCTGCGCCTGCCGCAATGCCGCAATCTCGCCGGACGGCTGCGGATAACTGCGGGAACGGGCGTGGGAACTTTGACCATGCGGGCGAAGCACCCTACGCTCCCGCAATGACCTGCCCTCCGGAGGCGCGGCCGAATCGCCGCGACCCGAGCCGGGGAAGCACAAGCGCGGCTCAGGAGCCCACCCGATCCATGGCCTCATTCCTCTCGCCGCCCGAAGCCTCCGACGCCCTCATCGCGGCCGCCGCGCGCGAGGCCGCCGGCGACTTCGACGGCGCCCTCGACATCTACCGGGCGCTGATGACCCGCGACCCGGACGATTTCGAGGCCCGCTACCGCGCCGGCACCGCGATGATGCGCAAGGGCGACCTCGACGAGGCGGT
The DNA here is from genome assembly GCF_900185725.1 of Stappia sp. TSB10P1A. Taxonomy (GTDB): domain Bacteria; phylum Pseudomonadota; class Alphaproteobacteria; order Rhizobiales; family Stappiaceae; genus Stappia. The sequence goes on from NZ_FYAU01000032.1 coordinate 172,312, forward strand.
GACGCTGCTGCGCCAGGTGGTGTTCTCCCGGCCCGAGCACGGCCCCGCCCGCGCCAATCTCGGCAATGCCCTGCTGCTGCTCGGCCGCGACGAGCAGGCCCGCGAGGCGTTTCTCGCCGTGCTCGACTTCGACCGCGACAACCGCAACGCCCTCTATGGCCTGTCCACCATCCTGATCCGCTCCGGCCGCCACGCCGAGGCCGCGCCCCATGCCCGCCGCCTGCTCAAGGCGATGCCGGAAAGCGCCGCCGCCCTCACGCTCGACGCCGATGCCCAGGCGCCGCTCGGCAATGTCGCCGCGGCCATCGCCCAGTACCGCCAGGCCCTGCGCCTCGACGAGACCTATGTGCCGGCGCTCAAGGGACTTGCCCGGACCCTGTTCCGCCAGGCCCGCGTTGAGGAGGCACTCGACGCCGCAACCCAGGCGGTGGTGCGCGGGGCGGCGGATGCCGAGATCATGGCGCTGCTCGGCTCGATCCATCTTGCCGGCGAGCGCTGGAGCGAGGCGATCGAGGCCTTTGCCGGCGCGCAGGAGCTCGAACCCGACAATCCCGACCACCCGATCCAGCTCAGCCATGCCTGCCGCAAGGCAGGCGACCTGGCCGGCGCCCTGTCCAATGCCCGCGCTGCATGGGAGCTGGATGGCGACAACCGTGCCGCCGGCAACGCGCTCGGTACCGCGCTCGCGGCCGCCGGCGCCGGGCTGCAGGCGCGCAGCGTGCTGATGGCTGCGGGCCAGCGCGACCGGGTGCCGGAAGGGGTCTGGCGCGATCTCGACGTGCTGGTGCCGCAACTCGAGCGACAGGCGCTGGAGCGGGCGCAGGAGGCCGCCGAGCGTGCCGAGCGCCTGCTGTCCGAACGACAGCAGGACGACGCAGCGGCCGCAGTCGCGCCGACGGGACCCGCAGCCGAGGACATTGCCCCGCAGGGCGCGCAAGAGGCTGCGCAGACGGACACCGACCCACCGGGCGAGACGCGACGGGACCAGGAGAACCTGCCGCTCTTTCCCGGCATCTGACGAGGGCCCGGCATCTGACGAGGGTCCGGCATCTGACGCAGGACGGCGACGGTCTCAGGCTTCCTCGCGCCGCCGCAGCAAGGCGATGAAGAAGCCATCGGTCGCGGTGCGCGCCGGGCTCAGCGTTGCAAAGCCGGGCGCCTCGAAACGCGGACGCGGCGCCGCCTCCCCGAACAGCTCCGTCCAGCGCGGCTCCAGCGAGATCGCCTCGAAGCCGGGAGCCTCGGCCAGAAAGCCCCGCACCTGCTCGCCATTCTCGCAAGGCAGCAGCGAGCATGTGGCGTAGAGGAGATGGCCGCCCGGGCGCACATGCCGGCTGGCCGATAACAACACCTCGTGCTGCTCGCGCACCCGCGCGGCAAGGGCATTGGGCGTGATACGCCACTTGGAATCCGGCCGCCTGCGCCACACGCCGGTGCCCGAACACGGCACGTCGACGAAAACGAGATCCATCCGCCCTTCCAGGTCGGTGAGGGTCGCCGCCTCCGGGTCTCGCACCTGGACATTGCGCGCGCCCGCCCGCTGCAGACGCTCGAAGATCGGCGCGAGCCGCAGCTTGCTGGCATCATGGGCGTAGATCTGCCCGCGATTGCCCATCGCGCCGGCCAGCGCCAGCGTCTTGCCACCGCCGCCGGCGCAATAATCCAGCACCTGCGCCGGCTCGACGGACGCAGCAACGAGCGCCGCCACCTGGCTCGCCTCGTCCTGCAACTCGAACCAGCCCTTGCGGAAGCCCTCTTCCGCCTGAACGTGCGGCGCCCGCTCCTTGCCGAGCGGCGGCTCGATCCGCAGCCCCACCGGCGAGATCGCCGTCGCGTGCAAGGAGAGGTGAGAGAGCTTGCGCAGCAGGCGCTCGCGGTCGCCCTTCAGCAGGTTGACGCGCAGGTCGATCGGCGCGCGAGCGGCAAGCGCCCTGCCCTCCTCGACCGCGGCATCGCCGAAAGCCTCGTGGAACTGCGGCCACAGCCACTCGGGAATGTCGGCCGCCACATGCGGCGCCATCTCGGCCGGAGCCTCTGCGGCAAGCCGCGCCGCCTCCTCCTGCGTCACCGCCTCGGGCGCGAAACGGTCGCCATCGAGCACCGCGGCAAGACCGTCGACGCCGAAGCCCCAGATTCGCGCATAGGTGGCCAGCACCAGCGCGCGCGGGCTCTCGTCCTGCATGATCGCAGCCAGCGACAACCGCCGGCGCAGCGCATCGAACACGAGGTTGCCAATGACCAGCCGGTCGCCGGAGCCGGCAAAGCGATGCTGCCGGCCCCAATCGCGCAACGCCTCCTGCACCGGCCGGCGCGCCTGCTCGACATCGCCGAGAATCTCGATTGCCGCAGCCAGGCGGCCTCCGTCCTTCATGCTTCGTGTCCTCGAAATCCGTCCATGCGCGCCAGCAGGTCGCGACATCGCCCGCGTCGCGCCGCTGCCCGACGGCACGACGCCAAAGACCCTGCCAGCCGATCCCGGCCTGACCGGGACTGCACCCTTTCGGCTGCTTTAGCCGATCCTCCGCGCCTTGCCAATGTCTGGCACCGCCGCGACAGGGTGGCGTGGCATGTCGTTTTCGCGAGCAGCCTTCACCCTGGGATTGTTTCAAAGTCAACCTTAAGTAGTGACGCCTCGATATTATTGACAGAGCACACCAAACATACAACCAATACGTGCTTATGAGTAGAATACAAATAACGCTTCCATAACGTCACTGAGTGCCAAATCTTGTTTATCGGAGGAGGATGCCATGAAAAGCGACATCAGACAGCCGACCGAAAGTACATTTACCGACCCGGATAAGGAAATTCGGGCGTGGAAAGCGTTCTTCTCCTATGCCGCCCAGGACGTTGACGGAGCCTCGCCCGAGCTGCTCGTCGCCTGTGCCCATCGCCTTCTGGAGATGTCGCGGGAACCCCGCGCGCCGCGCCGCGGCGGCCGGCGGCGCGGCTCACAGGCGCAGGTTGCGGACGCCGCTCTCGGGTGATCGGCCGGCACGATCCGGAAAAACCGGTCCGGAAAACGACACCGGGCGGAAGATCTCTTCCGCCCGGTGCCGGCTGATATTTCTTCTCGACCGTCGCCGTCCTCAAACGCCGCCGGGGTAGTTCGGGCTCTCGCGGGTGATCGTCACGTCATGGGCGTGGCTTTCACGCAGGCCCGCGCCGGAGATCCGCACGAAGCGCGCCTTGTCCTGCAGATCCGCGATGGTACGGGCCCCGACATAGCCCATGGCCGCGCGCAGGCCGCCGCCGAGCTGGTGCAGGACGCTGGCAAGCGGCCCCTTGTAGGGAACCTGACCCTCGATGCCTTCCGGCACCAGCTTCAAGGTGTCGCGCACTTCCGCCTGGAAGTAGCGGTCGGCGGAGCCGCGCGCCATCGCGCCGACGGACCCCATGCCGCGATACGCCTTGTAGGAGCGGCCCTGGTGCAGGTAGACCTCGCCGGGGCTCTCGTCCGTGCCCGCCAGCAGCGAGCCGACCATCGCGGCGGAGGCACCGGCCGCCAGCGCCTTGGCAAGATCGCCCGAGAACTTGATGCCGCCGTCGGCGACGATCGGCACGCCGTCCTTCTCGGCAACCGCGCAGGCCTCCATGATCGCGGTGAGCTGCGGCACCCCAACGCCGGCGACGATCCGGGTGGTGCAGATCGAGCCCGGACCGATGCCGACCTTGACCGCGTCGGCGCCGGCGTCGATCAGCGCCCGCGTGCCGTCGCCCGTGGCGACGTTGCCGGCAAGGACCTGCACGGCATTCGACAGCGCCTTGACCCGGCGCACCATCTCCAGCACCCGCTCGGAATGACCATGGGCGGTGTCGACGACCAGAAGGTCGACGCCGGCATCGATCAGCCGCTCGGCCCGCTCGAAACCCTCCGGCCCGACGCTGGTTGCCGCTGCGACCCGCAGTCGGCCCTGCTCGTCCTTGGAAGCGTTGGGGTTGAGCTGAGCCTTCTCCATGTCCTTGACGGTGATCAGACCGATGCAGTGGTTGCGGTCGTCGACCACCAGCAGCTTTTCGATGCGATGCGCATGCAGCAGCCGCTTGGCCTCGGCCTGGCTCACACTGTCGCGCACTGTGACCAGCCCTTCGCGGGTCATCAGCTCGGCGATGCGCTGCGCCGGATCGGAGGCGAAGCGCACGTCGCGGTTGGTCAGAATGCCGACCAGCCGGCCGACATGATGCCCGCCCGAGCCGCCGTTCTCGACCACCGGCACGCCGGAAATGCCGAAATGCTGCATCAGGTCCAGCGCTTCCTGCAGCGTCGCCTCGGGGCCGATCACCAGCGGGTTGACCACCATGCCGGACTCGAATTTCTTGACCTGGCGGACCTGCTCGGCCTGCTGATCGATGGTCAGATTGCGGTGAATCACGCCGATGCCGCCGGCCTGGGCCATGGCAATGGCAAGCCGCCCCTCGGTGACGGTGTCCATGGCGCTCGACAGGATCGGCAGGTTGAGCTCCAGCTCCCGCGTCACCCGGGTACGAAGATCCGTTTCCGCCGGCAGGACCTCCGAATGGCCCGGCATCAGCAGGACGTCGTCGAAGGTCAGAGCCTCCGTACCGTGAATGGACTGGTAGAATGCGGGCATCGGCCAATTCCCCTTTCAGGAAAAACGACCCTGGTCCGGACGGGAGGCGTCCGGAGGAGCGGTCGCAGATGGGAGAAGTTGGCGCGGGTCATTAACACGCGTACGACGGGAAGGGAAGCGCGATCACGGAAGGACTTGTCCCTTCGCGGTCTTTTCTTAACGGCACCGATGCGGCGAGTGTCTTTCGCTCAGTCCTTGCGGCCGCGAAAACCCTTCGCCAGAACATAGAGTTCCGGGCTTTCCTTGCGGCTCGCCGGCGGCTTGATGTGATGCACCGTCTGGTAGTCGCGCTTCAGCTCGGCGAGCTGATCGTTCTCGGCTCCGCCGCGAAACACCTTGGACAGGAACGCCCCGCCCGGCGCCAGGGTCTCGCGGGCAAAGAGGGCGGCGACCTCGAACAGGTGAGTCGTGCGCAGGTGGTCGGTCTGACGGTGGCCGGTGGTCGGCGCCGCCATGTCGGAGATCACCAGGTCCGGCGCATGGCCGCCCAGCGCCTGCAGCAGGGCCTGCGGCGCGTCGTCGTCGAGAAAATCCTTCTGCAGCAGCACCACGCCGGGGAGCGGCTCCATCTCCAGATAGTCGATGCCGACGATCAGCGGATCCTCGTCGGTGGACCCGGTCTTCGCCGCCGCCACCTGGCACCAGCCACCGGGCGCAGCACCCAGATCGACGATCCTCTGACCCGGCTTCAGCAGCTTGTGCTTCTCGTCGATCTCCAGCAGCTTGTAGGCCGCGCGCGAGCGATAGCCGTCGATCTTCGACCGGCGAACGTAAGGATCGTTGAGCTGGCGCTGCAGCCAGCGGGTGGAGGAATTCGACCGCTTGCGCGCGGTCTTCACCCGCTCGAACATGCCGCGGTCGCCGCGTCCGCGGCCCGAAGTGGTCATTGCCTTGTCCTATCTCGTGCGCCCGCGCGGGCGCTGTCGGTGCGGCGGCTTTCGGCGCCAGACATTGTCGGCCGCCATCAGCTCCATCAGGATGCCCTCGCGCAAGCCCCGGTCGGCGACACGCAGCCGCTGGCACGGCCAGCGCCGCCGGATCGCCTCGAGGATCGCACAGCCCGCCAGCACGAGATCGGCCCGGTCGGCGCCGATGCACGGGTTGTCGACGCGCTCCTCATACGGCATCGCACGCAGCCGCTCAATCATCGCCGAGACATCCTCGGTGTCCATCCACGCCCCGTCGACCCGGCGCCGGTCATAGCGCTTGAGGCCGAAATGCACGCCGGCCAGCGTCGTGACGGTGCCGGATGTGCCGAGCATGTGCACCTTGCCGTCGCAGATCGCCGCGCTGAGTTCCCGCCCCAGCGAGAAGGCTTCCAGATGCGCGCGGGCATCGTTGACCATCGCCTCGAACGTGTCGGTCGTGACATGGCGTCCGCCATGGCGTTCCGCAAGGTTGACGACGCCGACGGGCAGCGAGATCCAGGCGCGGATGAAGCGGGTGAGCGCCACGCCGCGCGCGCCGCAGCGGTTGCGCAGGTCCAGCCAGACGATCTCCGACGATCCGCCGCCGATGTCGAACAGCACCACGCCATTGGCATCCGGACACACGAGCGACGCGCAGCCCGCGACCGCCAGTCGCGCCTCGGTCTCCCGCGAGGCGATCTCCAGGGCAAGACCGGTCTCCTGCCGCACCCGCTCGATGAATTGCGGCCCGTTTTCCGCCGCGCGGCAGGCTTCCGTGGCGATCAGGCGGAAGCGATCGACCCCCCGCTCCTCCAGCTTGTCGCGGCAACAGACCAGCGCTTCCAGCGCCCGCTCCATCGCCGGCTCGCTCAGCCGGTTGGTATGGCCCAGCCCCTCGCCCAGCCGGACGATGCGCGAATAGGCATCGACCACGCGAAAGCCGCGCTGCTCGGGCCGCGCCACCAGCAGGCGGCAATTGTTGGTGCCAAGATCGAGCGCCGCATAGAGCCGCCCCGGCGGCTCCGCCTCTGGCCCGGCCACCGCATGCCCATGCGGCGGCGGCCGGTGGGCCACGGGTTCGTCCCGCCCGCGCGCCGGCAACCCGGACGCGCAGTGGGGCACCGCCGCGTGCACCTGGTCCGCCGGGCGGCCGTGTTTCCCAGAGCCCTCACCATGGCTGCCGGGGCCCGATTGCCCAGCCCCCCACCCTGCCTGCTGTCCGGTCGTCGGCACACCACGCCGCAGCGCCGCAGCGTCCCGCGCCCCTGCTTGCGGCTGTTCCTTGTACCGGATCGCGGCCCTGCCAGCCTGCGGCGCAGTCTGCGCGCGCGTTGCCGGCTCGGCTTGGCCCGCCGTCTCGGCGGGTGTCTGCCCTTCGGCCCGGCTCGCAGCCGTTCGGCTGGCATCTGTCTGGCTGGTGTCCGTCCGGCTGGCATCGGCACGCCGCTCCGCCCGGTTGGGACGGTGGCGCTTGCGCGCCCGCTTTCGGCTGCCCGCGGATGCAGCTTTCCCGTTCACGCCCCCTGGTGGTGGCGCGCCGACGGCGTTCGCTCCGGCATCCCGGTCTCCGGCCGTGCGTGCCGCACCTTGCCCGGAGCCCCCGGCCGGGGCGCCAGCGGCGCCCTTCGGCCTGCGTCTCTTCCGGGACCTCTTGCGCTTGGCGGGCCCTGTGCCGGCGCCTGTCGCGTCGTTCTGTCCCGGTGTCGAGCCGGGATGCAGCCGGCTGTCGCCCGGCTCCATCTGTCCCGATTCGCTCACAGTCTGTCCTTACCGGCACCCATGGGTGCCTCTGCCTTCCTGTGTCGGCCGCATCGTGGCCGCCGCCAGAAAACGCATTGTCGTTGGGGAGAGTTTACCACCATATCCGCCGCCCGCAACGTTCTGCCCCACGGGAAGCCCCCCGACAGCCGCAAATCCCATGGCACGCGCTGCCCCGCGCGCGTCCCGACCTTGCGCGCGCGCCCTCTGCCAACCCCGGATATGCACAGGCTGGGGCAGCATTTTTTCCAAGGACCGGCATCCGTGCTTGACAGCGCGGGTCCAGATTCATAAAAAGCCGCCCATGGATGCGCTGCCGTTCGCGCGGCAGGCGCCGGGGAGTTTTTTCCTGAAGGGCATCTTTCCTGAAGAGCATCTCCGGCCGGACTGCATCGCCAAAGGCTCCAGAGCCGGTATGGCTGTTGCAGGTCCAGATGTCCGGTCAGATCCGGACACAGCATCCATCGGCATTGGGGAATAGGTTAACGGTAGACCCACGGACTCTGACTCCGTTAGTCCTGGTTCGAATCCAGGTTCCCCAGCCAACCTCCCTGTCTCATAGGCTCACCCTCCCCGCCAGACTTGCCCTTGCCCGCGGAGCGTCCCGTACGGCATCTGTCATCGCGTGTGCAAGTATAGCGCGCAAAATCGTTTGGCATTTCGCGCAAGAACGGATGACAACAGTTTCACACGCCGTTTAAGCCTTCCTCGCCGCCGCCGTCGCGCGCTTCAAAGCGCCTTCGAAAGCCTTTCGCAGGCGA
>NZ_FYAU01000033.1 GCF_900185725.1 Stappia sp. TSB10P1A
CGACGACGAGAAGAAGCACAGCGCGCTCGTCCTGCAGTTCGCCAACGGCCGGCGCATCCACTCCATGAGCTCCAACCCGGACGCCCAGGCCGGCAAGCGCGGCAGCCGCGTGCTGGACGAATTCGCCTTGCACCCGGATCCGCGAAAGCTCTGGTCGATTGCCTATCCGGGCATCACCTGGGGCGGGCAAATGGAGGTGATCTCCACCCACCGCGGATCGAAGAATTTCTTCAACATACTCGTGCGCGAGGCGAAGGAAGGCGGCAATCCGAAGAAGCTCAGCCTGCACACCGTCACCCTGCAGAACGCGCTGGATGACGGGTTCCTGTGGAAGCTGCAGCAATCCCTGCCGGCCGAAGACGAGCGGCAGGAGATGGATGAGGCGGCCTATTTCGACTGGGTGAAGAGCGGCGCGGCCGACGAGGAAAGTTTTCTGCAGGAGTACATGTGCAAGCCGGCCGACGACGATGCGGCTTTCCTCGAGTACGACCTGATCGCCTCGGCCGAGTATGCGCAAGGAGCCGATTGGCAGACGCCAGAGGGCGGCACCCTTTACGCCGGGGTCGATATCGGCCGAACGCAAGACCTGACCGTCCTTTGGGTGGTGGAGCTGCTGGGCGACGTCCTTTACACGCGCCATGTCGAGACCTTGAAGAAAATGCGGAAGTCCGAGCAAGAAAAGGTGCTCTGGCCCTGGTTCGCCAGGTGCGCCCGCGTCTGCATCGATCAGACAGGCCTCGGTATCGGCTGGGTGGATGACGCCCAGGATCGTTTCGGCGAATACGCGGTCGAAGGCGTTTCCTTCACCGCCCAGGCGAAAGAGGCGCTCGCCTATCCGGTTCGCTCGCGCATGGAGGATCGTCGGGTCCGCATCCCCTATTCGGGCGAGATCCGCGCCGACCTGCGGCAGGTGACCAAGCAGGTCACGCCGGCGGGCAATATCCGCTTCACGGCAGAGCGTACCCCTGACGGCCACGCCGACCGGTTCTGGGCCCTGGCGCTGGCGATCCATGCGGCGGATGGCGTGAAGGCCCAGCCGTGGCGCCCGCTCACCTCTGCCAAGCCGGCCGGCGAGACCCGTACTCTTGATGACGACTGGATCCCGCAAGATGCGTAAATGGCTTTCAAAGGCGCTGCTGTCCGCTATGCGTCACGCGCCAGGCTGGGTGCTGTTTCAGCCGACCATGACACGCACGCGCTACGACTATCGCAAGGCGATCGGCGACGGCCTCGACGCGTCGGTGGTGACGGCGCCGATCCAGTGGATCCAGCGCGCTCTGCCCGAGGCACGCCTGACGATCCATCGCGTTGGCCGCAACGGGCTGCGCGAGGAGGTGGCCGACCATCCGGCCCTGCGTCTGATCGCACGGCCAAACGCCCATTACGGCGACATCGCGCTCTGGTCCGGCACGGTGCTATCCTGGTGCCTCGCCGG
>NZ_FYAU01000034.1 GCF_900185725.1 Stappia sp. TSB10P1A
TACACGCCGGACCGGCTGGCGATGACCGGCGACACGGTCACCGCCGCGCTGGAGCCGGTCACCGTGCGCGACGAGCCGGGCAACCACTTCACCCTCGGCGAGCGGAAACTGACCGACCTTGCCGAGATGGACGTGATCCTGATGCGGCAGGATCCGCCCTTCGACATGGCCTATGTCGCGGCGACCCACATGCTGGAGAAGATCCACCCCAAGACGCTGGTGGTGAACGATCCGGCCTCGGTGCGCAACGCGCCGGAAAAACTCTTCGTCACCGAGTTCCCCGACCTGATGCCGGAGACCCTGATCACCCGCGACCGCGCCGCCATCGACGCCTTCCGCGCCGAGCATGGCGACATCGTCATGAAGCCGCTGTTCGGCCATGGCGGGGCGGCGGTGTTCCGCATCACCTCGGACGATCTCAACTACGGCTCGCTCTACGACTTCTTCGCCGTCACCTTCCGCGAGCCCTGGGTGATCCAGCGCTTCCTGCCCGAGGTCTCCAAGGGCGACAAGCGCATCCTGCTGGTCGACGGCGAGTTCGCCGGGGCGGTCAACCGGGTGCCGCAGGAGGGGGACCTGCGCTCCAACATGGTGCGCGGCGGCGCGGCGCGCGA
>NZ_FYAU01000036.1 GCF_900185725.1 Stappia sp. TSB10P1A
GGACGGAACGTTCGACAAGACCAAGAACATCGCGTTCGAGTGCGATGTCCGCCTGCCGGTGGCGCCAGCCGCGCGATCGGTGCTGTGGGAAGACGGCGGGACCGGGATCGGCGCCGCCGTCTACATCACGAGTTCCGGACAGATGGTACTGCGGGCCGGCAGCGGCTCTCCCTCTGTGCAGGCCAGCACTGCCGACACGGCGATCCTCACAACGCCTGTTGGCGCCGATGGCAAGGTGCACAGGATCGCCTGGGACATCCGGATCAACCCCGGTCGGGTCCGGCTGTGGATCGACGGCGTCCTCATCGGCGAAGCGCACACGACGGGCGGGGGACCGCTTTCGGGCTCGGTCTATGCCGGAAGCGATTGGGGCGGGTACCTGCGGCCATCCACCGGCGACGGCAGTTTCGCGGGCGTGGCGTCCGGCGGCGTGTGGTGGAGCGACCGGGCCGGCGCCAGCAGCCTGCGGGTCTGGGTGGACCGCCAGCACGTCGCTCCGGTGACGGTGGCGCCCGTGACGACCGTTGCGGATGGATTCTTCAACAAGTCCGCGAGCATCGCGTTCGAGTGCGATGTCCTCCTGCCGACCGATCCGGCGCCGTGGTCGGTGCTGTGGGAAGAAGGGGGCACCGGCGTAGGCGCCTCCATTCATGTCGACAACGCGCGGCGCCTGGTCGCGCGGGCCGGCAACGGAAATCCGGCGCTTGTAGCCAGCGACTTCAACACGGTGATCCTGAAGCGGCCTCTCGACATGCTGCCATTCGATGGCGAGCGGCACAGGGTCGCCTGGGACATCCGGATCAATGTCGGTCGGATGCGGCTTTGGATCGACGGGGTGCTGATTGGCGAGGCGCATACCACCGGAGGCGCGCTATGGGGTGACGTCTATGCCGGCGCGGATGCCGGCGGCTACCTGCGCCCCTCATCCTCAAACGACTGGGCGGTGGCCGGCATCCCTGTCGTACCGGTCAACTGGTCGGCCCCGGCCGGCGCGAGTTCCCTGCGGGTCTGGCCGGGGTGGCGGCAGCACGACACGTCGCGGCAGTCGATGCATGTGCTCGCCCCCAGCCGCAACCCGGCGCCGTGGCTGCTGGAAGCGATGACCGGTCGGCTCAACGCAGACCCGATCCCGCTCGACGTGGTCGACCTGGACGGCGTCCTGGCATGGCGCAGCGATTGCTACGCGCAGAACTACACCTGCGACATGGTGGCCGAGGGCGAGAGCCTGTCCGACCTGCTGCGGATCATCGCGAGCTGCGGCTACGCGCGGCCCTATCAATCGGAAGTGTGGGGGGTGATCCGCGACCGCGACAGATCGGCCGAGGCGCCGGTTCAGGTTTTCTCGCCGCGCAACATGTCGAAGTTCCGGTGGACGCGCGCGTTCGCGCGCATTCCAGCCGGCCTCAGGGTGACGTGGAAGGACGCGCTCGCCCTTGGCCGCGAGAGGCAGGCGATCGTCTATCGGCGCGGCGCGGCAGGCACCGACGCGCGCACCGAGCAGGTGAGCTATGAGGGCCTGGTCGATGAGGACAAGGTGCGGCGTCGCGCCGCCTTCGACCTGGCGCAGGCGGAGCACCGCAGCGCCTTCTACGATTTCACCGCGCCGGCCGAGGCGATTCGCTGTCGCCGAGGATCGCTGATCGCGGTCAATCACGACGTGCTGACGCGGCACAGCCAGTACGGCCGGATCGTGAGCGTCACCACGTCGGGCGGCAATGTGACCGGCATCGTGCTCGACTGCACGATCGAGGTGGCCAATACGGCCGACATGCTGGCGACCGCAAACCTGCTGGCTGTCCCGGACATGCTCGACGTGGGGACGCGCACGGGCATCGCTATCCGGCGCGGCGACGGGGCGACGAGCGTGCATGCGCTGTCCACGGCGCCCGGCACCACCGACACGCTGACATTCGCCACTCCCGTTCCCAACGTGATCGTCGCCGGGCAGCCCGCGATCGACGCCGGCTGCCTCGTGGTGGTCGGCACGATCGGCCGCGAGTACCGGCGGATGATCGTGTCTGAGATCCGCAACGGCAAAGGTCTCACCGCACAAATCACGGCGGTGGATGAGGCGCCACAAATCTGGGAGGCCCTGAATGGCTGATCGCAAACTGCCTACCTCAATCTCGCCGCCGCCGGTCACGGGGGCGTCCTACATGAATGCAGTAGCGTCGAAAATCGGGATGCTGTTCGATGCGAGCGTGATGCGGCCCGTCACGCTGACCAGCGCGGGCAACGACTACACGGCCGAGGTGGACCCGGTGCTGGACGCGGACGTCGTCGCCGGCATGGCATTCTACCTGCGGCCGAGCGCTACGAACACCGGCCCGGCCCGGCTGCGCATCCACGCAGGCAACCCGTATTACGACCTGACGAAGGCGGACGGCAGCCCGCTGGCCCAGGCCGAATTCATGGCGGGAACCGTTTACCTCGCTGTGTTCATCGCCGGCGCTTTTATGATCGTCGGCGGTAGCGGCGGCGGCGGATCGGCGACGCTCGACTACCAGCCTTTCACCGCGAGCGGCACCTGGACGAAACCGACCGGCCTGAGCGCCGATGCAATGGCACTGATCGAGGCCTGGGGCGGCGGCGGCGGCTCCAACAACTCCAATACCTATCGCGGCGGCGGCGGCGGCGGCGCCTATGTCTGGCGCTGGATGCGCCTCGGCGAGCTGGGCGCCTCCGAGCCCGTGCAGGTCGGCGCCGGCGGCGTGGCAAATACGCAGCCGGGCGGCACCGGCGGCACGAGCTCTTTCGGCTCGCATCTGTCCGCCTATGGCGGCGGCGGCGGCTGGAGCGGCGGCTCTGGTGCCCAGGGTGGCGGTGGCGGTGGCGGATGGGGCTCGGCAGGGGTCAGTGGCTCCGCCAGCACCAATGGCGGCAACGGAGCGCTGTGGGGGGTGACGTTCGGCGGCGGCGCGGGGGGCTCCGGTGCCGGCGCCGCCGCCGCTTATGGTGGTGGTGGCGGCGGCGCCGGTCCTGGCGGCGGCAGTCAGCCCGGCGGGACCTCGTTGTTCGGCGGCAAGGGCGGGGGCGGCAGCGGCGAGGCCGGATCGCCCCCCGGTGGTGGCGGCGGCGGCGGAGGGCCGGGCGCACGCGGCGAAGTCAGAGTGAGGGTGATCGGATGAGCGAAGTAATGGCGCGCGCGCATGTGGTCGGCGGCATCGTCGTCAACATCATTATGGCGGGACCGGATTTCATGGTGAGTGATGGCTATCTGACCGATGCCGATGACGCCGCGATCGGCGACCTGCACGACCCTGACACGGGCTTTAGCCGGCCTCCCGCCCCGGCGCCTTTGCCGGCCGAGCTGATCGCGCTTGCGGCCGATCTGAGGTGGCGTGCGGAAGTGGGCGGGATGGAGTGGCGCGGCTGGCCCGTGCACACCGATCGGCAGAGCCAGACCAAGGTCCTGGCCGAGCACGTGGCGGTGACGAGCGGCAGCCGGCTCGACGGCGAGCCGTGGAAATTTGCAGACGGCCTGTTCAGGGAGCTGACCAACGCCGACGTCCAGGACCTCGCCCGCGCCGTGCGCGAGCATGTGCGCGCCTCCTTCGCCGCGGAGGCGGCCGTGGCGGCGGACATCGAGGCCGGCGTGATCGTCACACGGGAGGCGGTGGAAGCGGCCTTCGCGGCGCCCGAGCTCGATCCCGAGCCTGAGCCGGAAGAGGACCCTGAGCCCGAGCCGGAAGAAGACCTTGAGCCCGAGCCCGAACCCGAGCCTGCCCCCGAGCCGGACATCAATCCAGAGTAAGGAGCGGGGAGCCCGGAATGCGACTTCCGGACCGTGGGGCCTAGCACCAACCAGTCCCCCACACGCTGCAAAAACCCTCAACAGCGACCCCGCCGCTACTGCTGACCGGAACGATCGGCAGCGGGGTCTGTCTATTTGAGGTCGAGAGTGGAGTCCATCCGCTGCGCACACTGCCGGCGTCTCTTGATGCGGGCGTCCGCCAGAGCGATATCTGGTACGATTGAAGTCAAGTGCCCGCGCTGCGGGACGATCAACGCATTGAGGCCTGCCGAGCCCCAACCCGAGCGCCGCCAGAGCGTCGAGACACGAGGCTCTTGATGCACTGGCATATGCACAACGTCGACGCCCTTTCCTGGCTGAGCGAGCAGACCACGGCCGCGTTCGATGCGCTTGTTACCGACCCGCCGTACTCCTCCGGCGGGTTGCACGCGAAAGACCGGGTGAAGGACAGCGCGAACAACAAATATCTCAACACCCCAACACTCTATCCCGAGTTCGCAGGCGAGAACCGCGATCAGTTCTCCTATCTGCGTTGGTCGACGCTCTGGCTGGCAGAGGCTTACCGTGTCCTGCGCGCCGGCGCGCCGGTCCTGCTCTTCTCCGATTGGCGGCAACTGCCGACCATGACGACGGCACTGCAGGCGGCCGGCTTCGTCTGGCGAGGGGTGGTGGCCTGGGATAAGACGGAAGCGAACCGCCCGCAAAAAGGGCGGTTCCGACAGCAGTCGGAGTTCGTAGTCTGGGGCTCGAAGGGACCGTGGCACGACAACGCAGGGCCGACGTATCCGGGTGTCTACCGGGTGGCCGTCAATGCAGGAGGGCGAAAGCTGCACACAACGGGCAAGCCGCTGCCGCTGATGGAGGCGCTGGTGAAAGTGTGCCCACCCGGCACGGTCCTCGATCCGTTCGCGGGCTCCGCCACGACCGGTGTGGCGGCCGTGAGGAGCGGCCGGCGGTTCGTCGGATGCGAGCGCGAGGAGGCGTACTACGAGATCGCCTGCGAAAGGCTTTCGAAGGCGCTTTGAAGCGCGCGACGGCGGCGGCGAGGAAGGCTTAAACGGCGTGTGAAACTGTTGTCATCCGTTCTTGCGCGAAATGCCAAACGATTTTGCGCGCTATAAAGGGCCGTCCGAGCTTGTGCGAGGCCCCGACTGGAGCGAAGCCCGAAGGGCGACAGCGCGAAGGGCGACAGCGCGAAGTCAGATAATGGCGGAAGAGGTGGGATTCGAACCCACGGTACGGTCTCCCGTACGGCGGTTTTCAAGACCGCTGCCTTAAACCACTCGGCCACTCTTCCGGTGCGCTTCGTTTCGCCCTCGCGGCCCGGCTTGTCAAGCGGCGAGGCGCCGCGCAACAGCAAGGTGCGGCGCGCCGCGGCAAGGCCGGGGCCGGACCGGCCCGGCACTGTCGCGATCCGCTCCGCTTCGATCCAATCCGGGACGATGACCCGACAGAGCCCGCCGGGACAGGGTCCACTTTTGCGACGCAAGTCCACCCTGTCCTGGCGGGAGAGGGGCTTTGGGCGGGAGAGGGGCTTTGGGCCGGAGACGGTCACGGGGCAGGAGAGGGGGCAGCGGTGGGTGAGGGCTCTTCAAAAGAAAAGCCGCCGATCCGGAAGGTCGAGGCAGGGACCGGATCGGCGGCTGCGCCGTTGGTTCGGCGTCCGGCGCGGGGGCACGCGCCATGTGTTCGTTGTAGCCGGTGCCCCGATCGGATGGTGTGACCCGCATCACAGATGCGTGCATCGCGAGGGGCGGCCTGATCCGCCGGCGAAGCTGCGGCGTAACTCCCGGTATCGATGCGGGCGGGAACCCGCCCCGACGATGTCCGATGCCCGATCTGGAGACAGCCATGCAGTTTCGCACAGCCGGCGCGTTTCTCGCGCTGATCGCAGGACTTGCCGCCGCCGCAACTCCGGCGCAGGCGCGCCCTCAGCTCAACGAACAGGAGATCCGCAAGACGGTTGCCGGCAAGCGGATCTATCTGAAAGTGCCGCTCGGCGGCGAATTCCCGCTCCACTACCGCACCGATGGTCAGGTCAACGGCTCCGGCGACGCGGTCGGCCTCGGGCGCTTCATGCAGCCCAAGGATCAGGGCCGCTGGTGGGTGCGCGGCAATCGCCTGTGCCAGAAGTGGGAGTCCTGGTACGACGGCAAACAGTTCTGCTTCACCTTGTCGAAGGGCGAGGGCGACACGCTCTACTGGCAGCGCGACGACGGCATGTCGGGCCGCGCCCGAATCGGCCGCTGACACCGACAACTGACACCGGAAGCCGACGCCGGGACGGCTCATCCTGGTGCGAGAGACGCGAAAGCCGAGAGCGGAAGGGCCGCCGGATGAGGGCCGCCGCCAACCTGCGGCCCTTCCGCAACAGGTCGTGGAAAAATGCTGCCTGCGACAGACGCGCAGGTCGACCCGATCTTCACCTTGCAGTAAGAGACGGCATGGTACACGTGTCGTGATGCGCCATTTGGGGGGCAGCATCGCAACGAGACGGGTCCGACCGACAGGGCACGCAAGGCAGGCGAAAGCGACCGACTCCCCGGACAAAAGTCCTTCAACGGGCGTTGCTTTATCCAACCTTTCGTGATCACTGGCGCAGGTGGCGAGGACCCCGAGCGGTCGACGGCCTGCCAGCGGGATGTCGACCGAAGGAGCGACCCAGCGGACAGAATGTCCTCTGCGGCCGGAACCCCAGGCGAAAACCGCCGGTCAGGTATCGAGTAGGGCGGCAGAATGAATGATGGCAAGGACCCGGCGACAGCACGCCGGCACCTGAGCACCAACCCCAGTTCCGATCGAATCGGCACGGCGCCGGTTTGCGAACGCCGGTTTTCTCCGCGCGTCCTCGGCATCATGGCGGTCTCTTCCTTGTGTCTCGCCCTTGCCGGCTGCGGCTCCGCCCCGAAGACCCAGAAGGTCAAGTTTCCCGAATCGAAATACGGCGTGGCGGCGAGCCCGCGCGTCGTCTCCGGCAACCAGCCGGTGCCCAAGGGCGGCGGTCGCCAGATGGTCGGCAAGCCCTACAAGGTCGCCGGCAAGTGGTATCACCCGAAGGAAGATCCGAACTACACCTCGGTCGGTCTCGCCTCCTGGTACGGGCCAACCTTTCACGGCCGGATGACCGCCAATGGCGAGGTCTTCGACCGCAATGCGCCGACGGCGGCGCATACGACGATGCCGCTTCCTTCCTATGCGCGCGTGACCAATCTCAAGAACGGCCGCTCGATGATCGTCCGGGTCAACGACCGCGGGCCGTTCCATGGCAACCGCACCATCGATCTGTCCGAGAAGGTCGCCAGCATGCTCGACTTCAAGAGCGCGGGCGTGGCCAAGGTGAAGGTCGAATATGTCGGCAGGGCCCGCATGGACGGGCAGGACCAGAGCTTCCTGATGGCCTCCTACCGGGGTCCGGGCGCGGTCGAGCCGGGCGCCACCATGCCGGGCACGATGCTGGCCCAGGCCGATATTCCGGCTGCAAGCCCGACGGCGTCCGCGCCGGCAAGCTCCACTTTGGCAACCTCTACGGTGGCGACGCTCTCCGGTTCGGCGCCGATGCCGCGCAACCGGCCTTATGGTCCGGTTATTGCCGGTACCGGCAGCTTCGGCCAGATGGTCACCGCCGCCTTCGACCCGGCGATCGCCTTCGAGGCGGGCGCGCCGACGGTGCAGGTCGCCTCGCTTAGCACCTTCGAGAACGACACTCCGACGGAGGTCGCGCCGGCGGCATCTTCCGCACCGGTCATGAGCTACGACGGCAACACGCTGCCGGTCGTGCCGGCCGTGGCCAGCGAGCCGGTGCTGGCGCCGGGACCGGCCTATCTCGGCCAGCCCAGCACCTTCGCGCGCGGGTCTGCGATCTCGTCCTATCGGGCCAGCGCCCGGATCGAGGGAGCCTATGCGGCCTTCGACGCGATCGGCCAGGGCCTGTCGCCGCGCGAACTCGCCGCACGCCAGTCGGACTGAACAACCTCGCGCCGCAGGTAGGCTTGACCCGTCCGAGCCTGTATGTTTTCGCCATGGCGTCGACATCGGGCCGGGACGGGAGAGCGTGACATGACGGCTGCGGTTGCAGTGCGGAAACAGGACGGCGCGGGCGCGCGGCATCACGGCCTGCCGCCCGGGACCGTCGCCGCGCTGCTGGTGCTGCTCCTCGCGCTCGTTGCCGGCTTCGGGTTCGGCGGGGCGGCGGTGAAGGCGCAGGACGCAAGCGCGCCCGACACCAGTTCGGCCCTGCTGCTCGACATCACCACCGGCACTCTTTTGGCGAGCCGCAACCCGACGGTGCGCTACCAGCCCGGCTCCACCGCCAAGCTGATGACCGCCGCCGTCGTCTTCGACGCGCTGGCCAGGGGCGAGGTGAGCGAGGACACCGCCTTCACCGTCAGCGAACATGCCTGGCGCAGCGGCGGTGCGCCGGCCCGCGTCACCACCATGTTCGCCAAGCTCGGCAGCGCCGTGCCGGTGATCGACCTGCTGCACGGGCTGATCATCCAGAACGCCAATGACGCCGCCATCGTGCTGGCGGAAGGACTTGCCGGCAGCGAGGCGGCCTTTGCCGCGCGGATGAACGACAAGGCGGCGGAGATCGGCCTGACCGGCAGCAGATTCGCGAACCCCACCGGCTATGAGGCGTCCGACTCCTATGTGACGGCGCGGGACATGGCGCGGCTCGCCGACTATGTGCTGACCCGCCACGGCGACCGCTACGCCCTCTTCAGCGCGCCCGACTTTACCTGGAACGGGATCTTCCAGCGCAACAAGAACCCGCTGATCGGCGCCGTTTCCGGGGTCGACGGGCTGGCCGCCGGCTTCGCGCAAGGGGCGGGGTTCAACGCGGTCGCCTCGGCGGAGCGCGGCGGCCGCCGGCTGATCGCCGTCGTTGCCGGCCACCCGGGCGCCGACCGGCGAGAGGAGGCGCTGCGCCGCCTGCTGGACAGTCTGGAGAAGGATTTCGAGGAGGTGGTGCTGTTCTCGCCGGGCGACACCGTGACCGAGGCGCGGGTGTTCGGCGGCTCCATCGGCGCCGTGCCGCTGGTGGTGCGCGAACCGGTCCAGATCCTGCTGCCGCGCGGCAATCGCCATGCCTATCGGCTGCGGGCGATCTACAAGGGTCCGCTGCCGGCGCCGGTGAGGCGCGGCGAGGAAGTCGGCGAGTTGCGGGTGCTCAGGGACAGCGACATCGTCTATCGCGCGCCGTTGCTGACCGGCGCCGAGGCGGGCGAGGGCACCCTCACCAGCCGCGCCGCCGATGCGGTCAAGGAAACCCTGTTCGGATGGTGGCTCAATGAGTGACACGGCAATCGTTGCCGGCCATGCTGCCGGCCGAGGCCATTTCGTCACCTTCGAGGGCGGCGAGGGGGCCGGCAAATCGACCCAGATCGAGCGGTTGCGCAAGCGGCTGCACGGCGCGGGCGTCGATGTGGTGGTGACGCGCGAGCCGGGCGGATCGCCCGGCGCGGAGACCATCCGCCGGCTGCTGCTCGGCGGCCGCATCAAGGAACTCGGGCCGGAAATGGAGGCGATGATGTTTGCCGCCGCCCGGGCCGACCATGTCGACACGACGATCGAGCCGACGCTGAGGCGCGGCGACTGGGTGCTGTGCGACCGCTTCGCCGACTCCACCCGCGTCTACCAGGGGGAGGCGGGCGTCGATACGGCCTTTCTCGACCGGCTGGAGGCGCTGGCGGTGGCCGGTTGCCGGCCTGACCTGACCGTGCTGATCGACGTGCCGGCGGATGTCGGCATCGCCCGGGTGGCGGCGCGCAGTTCGGCGGGAGCCGCGCCGCAGCCGGACCGGTTCGAGACGGAGGGAGAAAACGTGCAGGACCGGCGCCGACGGATGTTCCTGGAGCTTGCCGCCAGCCAGCCGGAGCGCTTCCTTGTGGTCGATGGCATGCAGACGCCGGATGCGGTGGAACAGGAGATCTGGCAGGCGGTTTCCGCGCGCCTGCTGCAGGCGGAGGAGGAGGCGTGGCGATGAGCGATCTCGATCCGCTGCTGACGGAAGCCGATGCCATCGAGGATGTGCCGCTGCCGCGCGAGCGGGCCAGCCTGATCGGCCATCGCGAGGCGGAGGAGGAACTGCTGGCCGCCTATCGCTCGCGGCGCATGCACCATGCCTGGATCCTCGCCGGCCCGAAGGGCATCGGCAAGGCGACGCTGGCGTTTCGCTTCGCCCGCTTCGCGCTCGCCCATCCCGACCCGGCCTCCGCGGCGGTGGCCGAGGCGGCCGATTGCGCGCTGCCGGCCGGTCATCCGGACTTCCGCAAGGTCGCGGCCGGCGCCCATCCGGGCCTTCTGCATCTGCGCCGGCCCTATGACCCCAAGCGCAAGGCGAAGGACAAGATCAAGCAGGACCTGACGGTGGACGAGATCCGCCGCACGGTGCCGTTCTTCGGGTCGACCGGCGCGGAAGGCTCCTGGCGGATCTGTATCGTCGATGCCGCCGACGACATGAATGTCAACGCGGCCAATGCCTTGTTGAAGGTTCTTGAAGAACCGCCTAAACGTTCGCTGTTTCTCGTGCTCTCCCATGCGCCGGGCCGGCTGCTGCCGACGATCCGTTCGCGCTGCCGCATGCTCCACCTGCGGGGACTGTCGCGCGAGGAGGTGCTGGCCGGGCTCGGAGATCTCGGCGTCGCCGATCCGGCCGACCGGGTGGCGGCGAGGGCGGCGGAGCTGGCGCAGGGAAGCCTGCGCAAGGCGATCAAGCTCGCCGCCGGCGATGCCATCGAGCTTGCCGACAGTTTTGCCGGCCTGATGGCGGGGCTGCCGCGCCTGGATGCGGCGGCGGCGCATGAGCTTGCCGATCAGGTGTCGCGCAGCGGCGCCGACGATGCCTGGAGCCTGTTCCAGGATCTCGTCGCCGATCACCTGCACGCCCGGCTGGGCGCGGCGGGGGCAGGCGATCTGCACCGCCTTGTCAGGGTGAGCGAGGTATGGGAAAAGACCAGCCGCGCCGCGCGCGAGGCGGATGCCTACAATCTCGACAGGAAGCAGATCGCGCTCAACACCCTGCGCGATCTTGCCGAAACCGCGCGGGCTTGACGCCGGCCGCCTCGCACTCGACTTCTGGAGCGCCCATCCGGGCCACCCACCCGCAATCCGGACCCTCTGACAGGCCATGACCGATCGATCGCCCTTCTTCGTCACCACTGCCATCTCGTATCCCAACGGCGCGCCGCATATCGGCCACGCCTACGAGAGCATGGCGACGGACGCCATCGCGCGCTTCCAGCGCCTCGATGGTCGCGACGTGTTCTTCCTCACCGGCACCGACGAGCACGGCCAGAAGATGCTGCAGACCGCGCGTGCGGAAGGCATCCCGGTCCAGGACCTGGCGGAGCGCAACGCCACCCGCTTCCGCGACATGGCGGCGGCGCTCGGCTGTTCCAACGACGACTTCATCCGCACCACCGAGCCGCGCCACCACGAGGCGAGCCGCGAGATCTGGCGCCGGATGGCGGCCAGCGGCGACATCTACAAGGACAGCTATTCCGGCTGGTACTCGGTGCGGGACGAGGCCTATTACCAGGAAAACGAGACGGAACTGCGCCCCGACGGCGTGCGCTACGGCCCGCAGGGCTCGCCGGTGGAATGGGTGGAGGAGGAGAGCTATTTCTTCCGCCTGTCGGCCTATCAGGACCGGCTGCTCGCCCACTATGAGGCCAATCCGGACTTCATCGGCCCGGACGAGCGCCGCAACGAGGTGGTGAGTTTCGTCAGCCGCGGCCTGAAGGACCTGTCGATCTCGCGCACCACCTTCGACTGGGGCGTGCGCGTGCCGGACGATGAGCGGCATGTGATGTATGTGTGGGTCGACGCGCTGACCAACTACATCACCGGCGCCGGCTTCCCGGACGAGAGCAGTCCGCGCTGGCGCTACTGGCCGGCGAACCTGCATGTCATCGGCAAGGACATCGTGCGCTTCCACGCGGTCTACTGGCCGGCCTTCCTGATGTCGGCGGGGATCGAATTGCCGAAGCGGGTCTTCGCCCATGGCTTCCTGTTCAACAAGGGCGAGAAGATGTCGAAGTCGGTCGGCAACGTCATCGACCCCTTCGCCTTGATCGACCATTACGGCCTCGATCAGGTGCGTTACTTCTTCCTGCGCGAGGTGCCCTTCGGCCAGGACGGCAACTACAGCCACGAGGCCATCGTCAACCGCATCAACGCCGACCTTGCCAACGACCTCGGCAACCTGGCGCAGCGCTCGCTGTCGATGATCGGCAAGAACTGCGAGGGCCGCCTGCCGGAGCCGGGCGCCTTCACGGCCGAGGACGAGGCGATTGTCGGCCAGGCCGATGCGATGCTGGCGGGTGCGCGCGAGGCGATGTCGCGCCAGGCGATCCATCAGGCGCTGTCGGTGGTGTGGGCCTGCGTCGCCGAGGCCAACCGCTATTTCGCCGCGCAGGAGCCCTGGGCGCTGAAGAAGAGCGACCCGGCGCGCATGGCGACGGTGCTCTATGTCACCGCCGAGGTGATCCGCCAGATCGCGATCCTGGCGCAGCCCGTCATCCCGACGAGCGCGGGCAAGCTGCTCGACCTTTTGGCGGTCCCAGTGGATGCACGCGCTTTCGACCGGCTGGGAGCGAGCGGGCGGCTTGCCGCCGGCGCGGAGCTGCCCAAGCCCGAGGGCGTCTTCCCGCGCTATGTCGAGGCCGAGGCGCCGGCCGGCGGGGCGGCGTGATGCTGGTCGACAGCCATTGCCATCTGGACTTTCCCGACTTCGACGCCGAGCGCGATGCGATCATCGCCCGCGCCGGCGAGGCCGGGGTCGGCCTGATGGTGACGATCTCGACGCGGGTCGCCCGGTTCGACACGATCCGGGCGCTTGCCGAGCGCTACGACACCGTCTTCTGCTCGGTCGGCACCCATCCGCACAATGCGGGGGAGGAGGCCGAGATGCTGGTCACCACCGACGATCTGGTGCGCCTGTCGGCGCATGAGAAGGTGGTGGCGATCGGCGAGGCCGGGCTCGACTATTTCTACGACAAGGCGCCGCGCGAGGCGCAGGCGGCGGGCCTGCGCCGCCACATCGCCGCCGCGCGCCAGACCGGTCTGCCGCTGGTCATTCATTCGCGCGATGCCGACGAGGACATGGCCGCGATCCTGCGGGACGAGACGGAGAAGGGGGCCTTTCCGGCCCTGCTGCACTGCTTCACTTCGGGTCGCGACCTTGCCCTGACCGGTATCGAGCTGGGGCTCTATGTGTCGTTTTCCGGCATCCTGACCTTCAAGCGCTCCGAGGAGCTGCGCGCGATCGCCGCCGAGCTGCCGGCCGACCGGCTCTTGGTGGAAACGGATGCGCCCTATCTTGCGCCGCAGCCCTGGCGCGGCAAGCGCAACGAGCCGGCCTATGTCGCCCATACCAACAAGGTGCTGGCGGAAACGCGCGGCGTCAGCGAGACGGAGATGGCCCGCCAGACCACGGAGAACTTCTTCCGCCTGTTTTCGCGGGTGCCGCGCCACCTGCTGCCGGAAAGCTGAGACCGATGGCCGGCGGCGGCAGGCTCGACTTCACCATCCTCGGCTGCGGCTCCTCGGCCGGGGTGCCGCGCGTCGGCAATATCTGGGGCGACTGCGACCCGAACGAGCCGCGCAACCGGCGCATGCGCTGCGCGCTGCTGGTCGAGCGCAAGGGGCCGGACGGTACCACCCGCGTGCTGGTCGATGCCGGGCCGGACCTGCGCCAGCAATTGCTGGACGCCCGCGTCGCCGATCTCGACGCAGTGCTGCTGACCCATTCCCATGCCGACCACCTGCACGGCATCGACGACCTGCGGCCGCTGGCGATCACCCATCGCAAGCTGATCCCGGTCTATATGGACGCCTTCACCTCGCGCCGCGCCCATGACCTGTTCTACTACGGTTTCGCCACGCCGCCGGGGTCGAGCTATCCGCCGATCCTGCGCGACATGCGCATCGTGGACGGCGAGGCGGGGGTGATCGACGGGGCGGGCGGGCCAATCCCGTTCCTGCCGCTGGAAGTGCCGCACGGCGATATTCCCGCGCTCGGATTCAGGTTTGGAAACGTCGCGTATCTCCCTGATGCGAAAGATATTCCACCGAGCGTTCAACCCGGGTTCTCGGGGCTCGACACCTGGGTGATCGACGCGCTGCGCCGCACGCCGCACCCTTCGCATTTCTCCCTGTCGGAAGCGCTCGACTGGATCTCGCGCCTGCAACCGCGCAAGGCGATCCTCACCAACATGCATGTCGATCTCGACTACCGCACGCTGGAAGCGGAACTGCCCGAGGGCGTGGTCCCGGCCTATGACGGCCTGCGGTTTTCGGCCAGCCTCGACGCCGCGCCATGACGCGCGCCGCCCGTCCGCCGACCGAGGAGCGGCTGATGAAGGCGGCGCTCCACTATCTCGACCGCTACGGCTCCAGCCGCGAGAACCTGAGACGGGTGCTCGAGCGCAAGGTGATGCGCGCGGCCCGCGAGCTCGATCTCGATCCGGCCGGGTTCAGCGACATGATCGAGGCGGTTGTGGCCCGCTGCGCCGCATCGGGCCTGGTCGACGACCGGCTGTTTGCGGAGGCGCGGATCGCCTCCGAACGCCGCAAGGGCCGCTCGGCCCGGCGGATCGGCGCGGTGCTGGCCGCCAAGGGTATCGAGCAGGAACTGGCCGAACAGCTCATCGCGAAAGAGGAAAGCGACGACCTTGCGGCGGCCTGCATTGCCGCGCGCAAGCGGCGCTTCGGTCCCTGGCGGCGGGGCGACGGGGACCCTGATCGGCTGCGCAAGGAGATGGCGGCGCTGTGCCGGCAGGGATTTTCGCTGGCGGTCGCGCGCAGGGTCGTGGAGGCGGGGGATGCCGCCGAGTTGCAAGAGGAGCAGGGGTAGAGCCCGGCAACAGGCGAGGGAAGGGGGCTGCCCCCTCCTCTGTCCAGCCGTGTCAGCCCTGCCCGCAAGCCCGCAGCAGGCTGCCGATCGCCCTGGACGAGCCTTTCAGCGTGACATTGCGCAGATGCTCCAGCGAGCCGCCGAGATGCAAGTCCATCCCGCTTCCCCGCATCATCGCCGCGAAGAGCGGCTCATCCGGCGCGAAGGTCGGGGACTGCAGCACGCGTGCTGTTTCCTCGATCATGAAGGCAACCGGCGTCGGCTGGCCACGGTCGACCTCGATGTCGATCTCGATCCGCCCTTGAGGCTTTGCAAGGTCGCGAGCATGCTCGCTGACCGAGCCGCCGTCCTCCCACAGCCATGTCGGTCCGTATTCGATGCGCAGCGCACCGCCGTCACAAACCAGGCGCAGGCTGTCGCCATCGATGGTCGCCAGCATGGCGGAGGGCGAGGGGGACGCGGTGAAGAACCAGCGATCGCGCGGTTCTTCCTCCAGCGCAACAACCGCGCTGCCGGACAGCGCATAGCGCCGGAAGCAGGTCTCGGCACCGGCACGCCCGCAGGAGCCACCGTGCAGCACGGCGAGAAAGCTGCCCTGCAAGGGGCGATCGAAGCGCAGTTCGTAAGCGAGAAACTCGCCGACCATCTCCGGCGCGCCGCCGGAACGGCCGAGATAGATCTTCTGGGTGCATCCAGCCGAGCCGCAGAACATCATCCGGCTGCCGTCGCAGGAGAGCCGCCCGTAATCGACCAGAATGTCGGGCAGGGCATTGCCGTCGACATCGACCGAGGTCGCGAAGCCGTCGAGAAACTCCAGCAGCGGGCCGCAGGTCTGCGCGAGCTCGGCGCGCTCCCTCTCCAGGACCGCGCCGATATCTGCGTCGATCTCCGTGCGGGCGGTGGCAGCTCCAAGAGACAGGGCAAGCGACAGGAGGATGACGGATAGGGCATGCGCTGGCCGCGCGAAAAACCTCTCAAACGGCAAAGGCATGAACGAACCTCCAAGCGTGACGACCCAGGGTAGCCGCACCCGGCAATCCGGAACAAGATCGCCGGCCGGTGCTATCCGTCCTGCGGGCCGCCGAGAATGTCCTCGCCAAAGACCGCGATGCGACCGCGCCCCAGCGCCTTTGCCCGGTAGAGGGCCTTGTCCGCCCGCCACATATGGTCGTCCGCCCCATGGGTTCCGCTGGTGATCAAGGCAACGCCGACGCTGATGCCGATGACGATGCTCTGGCCATGGACGTCATAGGGCGCGCAGACGGCGGCGATCAGCCGTTCCGCCAGGGTTCTGGCTGCCGCCGGCTGCGCCGCGCCGTGCTGCAGGATGGCGAATTCGTCGCCACCGATCCGCGCCACCAGATCGACCTCGCGCACGCAGCCGGAAAGCCGTCTGGCCACCTGCCGCAGCACTTCGTCGCCGGCCGGATGCCCGAGCGTATCGTTGACCTGCTTGAAGAGATCGAGGTCGAGCGCGAGGAGGGCGCTGGTCACCCCGCGCCCGGCGGCGGCCGCCGCCAATTGCAGCCGCTCGTGCAGCAGCACCCGATTGCCGAGCCCGGTCAAGGCGTCATGGGTCGCCATATGGGCAATCTTCGCCTCGTCCTGCTTGCGCGCGTCGATATCCTCAAGCACGCCTGCCCACTCGATCACCTGACCGGCGTCGTCGAGCACCGGGCCGCCGCGATCGCGGACCCACAGCCAACGGCCATTGGCGACGCGCAGGCGGAACTCGATGTCGAAGTAGTCGAGCCTGCCCTCTTTCTTCTGGCCGATAGCCGTCATCACCCGATCCCGATCGTCCGGGTGAACCTGGTCGATCCAGGCGGTTCCCAGCGCCTCGCTGTCCGCCCTTCCTGTCAGCGTCTCCCATCCTTCCAGCGACAGGAGATCGCCGGCCTTTGACCAGCGCCAGAACACCAGCGCACCGGCGTTTGCGGCGGTGCGCAGACGGCGCTCGAGCGTGCGGCGGGCCGCTTCCGCCGCCTCGAAGCTGACGCGCGCGACCTCGAACTCGCGGATCGTCGATTGCGGCAGGGCCTCAGGCGGCGTATCGCCTCGGCCCTCGCTTCTGGCGATCGCCAGGCTGCGTGCGGCAAGAGCCTGCACGGGTCGCCGGATCATCTGTCCGATATGGATCGCGACGACGGTCGCCAGGACGGTCGCCAGCACGGAGCCGAGCAGCAGACCCACCAGTGGGGTATGCCAGCGCGCGTTGAACACCTCCAGCGGTTCGGCGACCACGGCAGTCCAGCCGGGCGTCATCTCGATGCGCTGAAAGACCATGACGGTGCTCTGGCCCTCGGTCGTCATCGCTTCGAAAGAGCCGCTGCTGCCGGAAATGGCCTGGAGCTTGTCCCAATCCGGAGCCTTGAGGCCAACGGCATTTTCCGCGTCACGGGAGCGGGCAAGGATCCGGCCATTGCCATCCGCGACCGCGATCAGAATGCCGCTCACCCGCTCGCGGCCATATTGGAGAGTGCGAATAAGCTGCGAGGGCGAGAGCGACAGGACAAACACGCGTTCGCGCTCGTCGCTCTCCGCTGCCGACGGTATCGCCAGATGGATCCGGTGGTCGGACAATCTGGAGCCGAGCACGAGGTTGGAAACGACCGGAGCCTGGCGGTCGAAGGACAGGCGCGCGATGGCCAGAACCTGCTCCGAGGCGGAAGCCATCGGGCGCCGGCCCTCGAACTCGATGATCTGGACTTCGCCGGTGAGACCGATGCCCGCATAGGGGCTGGCCTGAAGCCTCAGGCGATCACTGCGGTCGTCCGGCGTCCAAAGCGTTGCGAAGGTGCTGAGGACCGTGAAACGGCTCTCCAGTTCCGCCTCGATTGCGCTGCGAATGGTGAGCGCGGTCTCGGCGAGACGCGCGGTTGCCGTATCCCTGTAGGCCTCGCCGGTCCGCCATGCGGCATATCCCGAGATCACGAGAATGGGGATCAGACACACCAGCATCAACACGATGAGATAGGTGTTGATGCCTGCACGCCCAGGCATGTCCTGCTTGTTCAATGCCAACGGATCAGACCCCGCGAAACCCGCTCGTTTCGAAGATACATAACTACAACTGCACATGGATGTCTCGGCAGTTGCGGGGATCGCGGCGAATTAATTCACGCAGCGTTTTCCTGTGCCGGGGGGATCGGCTCGCACGGCGCGCCATGCCTTACCGGCACCAATAAAAAATATTCCATAATATATCTTATGCGAATTAGCGATGTGAGGGTTGGGATCGGGCAAAGGCTCGCCTCGCGCTCCCCCGGCTCGGCGCTGTCTGGCTGTTGCGAGCCGATATTGCCGTGCCGACGAACCGCCTGGGCAATCTGCCGGCCATGACGCTGCCCGATCAGCAGCGAAGCTCAGGCCGGCGTGCGCTCGTCAAGCCGCCGGTACATGTAGGTCGTGGCGTGCCGCGCTCGTCCGTCCGGGTCGAAGGCATAGTCCGGGATGGTGCCGGCGATCTCGAACCCGACGGAGGCATAGAGAGGCTCGGCGACGTCGCCGGTGCGCGTGTCGAGCGTCACCAGCGTCTTGCCGAGCTCGCGCGCACGCTCCAGAACACGGGTCATCAGCGCGCGGCCGATACCGAGGCGTCGTGCCTGCGGATGGACGATCATCTTGGCGATCTCGCAGCGATGCGGCTGATTGGGCGGCATGGCCGTGAGAAGCTGCACGGTCCCGATAAGGGCGCCGTCGCGCCGCGCACCGAAAACCGTCCGGTGCCCGGCCTCTACTTCCGGACGCACAGTCTCCAGCCAGAACCGGGCGGCCTCGTGCGCGGACACGGGCGCCATGAAGCTGATGGCCGCCCCGTCGGCGACACTGTCGATGAGAATGCGCGAGAGCGCGGCACTATTTGCTTCGATGGCGGGGCCATCGAGTTCGAGGATCTGCGTTTCCATATGGGGAGCCCTCAGGCCAGCGCGATCAGGTAGCGCGCGGAGTGTTTGCCAGTTTCGAAGCTTGACGCCCCGAACAGCCGGTAGCGCAGGCAGTCGCCCGGCCGCAGCTCGTACCGTTCACCGTCGACGGTGAGCGTCAGCGCTCCGTCCAGCAGGACAAGGTGGTGTTCGTGCCCTGCAACAGCCGGTCGTTCATAGGAGATGCGCTGGTTGGGCGTGATCTCGCATTCGATCATTTCCAGCTTCAGGCCGCTGGCGGGCGGCGACACCGACCGGCGGACGAAACCGCCGTCCGGATCCGACCAGATGCCCTGCTCCGCGCGGCGAAGCAGCGGCGGAAACTCCGGCTCCAGCGGGGCCAGAAGCTGGGACAGCGGCAGGCCGAAGGCCGATGCCAGACGGCCGAGCGTCTCCGCCGTTGGGCTGACGTCCGCGTTCTCGATGCGGGAGAGTGTCGCCCTGCTGACCCCACTGCTGTCCGCAAGGTCCTGAAGCGTCAGGCCCCTCTCCGTTCTCAGCGACCGGAGATGGTCGGCCAGGGCTTGGTTCTGTCGTTCGTTTCCATCCATATTCGGGAATATATCCCAAATATGGACAAAGTCAATGGTTCCTGTTCGGCTGCGGGAAGGGCCTCCAGTCTCACGCCTCCCTGCCCTGTGCCTCGTCCCGTTCCAGAGCTCCCCTAATCTCCCGTGCAACCTCGGCCAGTTCCGCAGGCGGCGGGCTCGGGATCGCGGCGAAACTCAGCGTCTCCTCGCGGATGTAACGGCGCGAGGTAATGTCGGTCCCCTCCACCATCGGCACCAGATGCGCGTGGGCATGGGCGATGTCGCCGCCGGAAAACAGGAACGCCACGCGCGGAACGCCATAGAGCCGCTTCTGTACGCGGGCGATCTTCTGGCCGAGCGCGAGAATGCCGGCGGCGAGATCTTCCGGCAGCATCTCGAAATAATCGTGGTGGGCACGCGGGATGATCTGCACATGGCCGCGGCGGATCGGCCCGATGTCGAGGAAGGCAAGCAGGCGGTCGTCTTCGTGGACGACATGCGGGCGGATATCGCCGCGCGCGAACTTGCAGAACAGGCATTCCGATATCTTGTGAGTCATGTGGTCCACCGCCCTCCCGCCAACTCCAATTCCAAGGCGCATTCTATCGACGCGGAGCGCTGGCGCAGCAAGGCACTTGTGCCTGCAAACGAAAAGGGCCGGAGGATTGCGCCCCCGGCCCTCACCTTTCGCACAAGGCGAAACGCAGTGCAGCCTTACTGCGGCAACTGGTCGTCCAGACCCTTGACGTACCAGTTCATGCCGAGCAGGACGCCATCATCGAGGATGATGCCGTCGCCGACAGCCTCGCTGCCATCCTGCTTGTAGATCGGGCCGGTGAAGGGATGGAATTCGCCCGAGCGGATCTTCTCGGCCATCTCGGCCGCATCCTTGGCGACATCCTCCGGCACGTTGGTGTAGGGCGCCATCACCACCATGTCGGCGGCAAAACCGCCCCAGACATCCTCGCTCGTCCAGGTGCCGTCGAGCACGGCCTGGACGCGGCGGATGTAATAGGCGCTCCAGTCGTCGACGATGGCGGTGAGCTGGGCCTTCGGCGCGAAGGCGATCATGTCGGACGCCTGGCCGAAGCCGATCGCGCCGCGCTCCTCGGCCACCTGCAGCGGTGCCGGACTGTCTGTGTGCTGGGCAATGACGTCCGCGCCCTGGTCGAGCAGCGCCTTGGCGGCATCCGCCTCCTTGCCCGGATCATACCAGGTGTTGACCCAGACGACCTTGATCTTGAAGTCCGGGTTCACCGACTGCGCGCCGAGCATGAAGGAGTTGATGCCGCGCACCACTTCCGGGATCGGGAAGGAGGCGATGTAGCCGGCGGTGCCGGTCTTCGACATCTTCGCCGCCATCTGCCCGATCACGTAACGGCCTTCATAGAAGCGGGCCGAATAGATGGAGACGTTGTCGGCGCGCTTGTAGCCGGTGGCGTGCTCGAACTTCACGTCCGGGAACTTCTGGGCGACCTTCAGCGTCGGGTTCATGAAGCCGAAGGACGTGGTGAAGATGAGCCCTGCCCCGTCGCGCGCGAGGCGCTCGATGGCGCGCTCCGCATCCGGACCTTCCGAAACGTTCTCGATATAGACGGTCTCGACCTTGTCGCCGAACTCCTTCTCGATGGCGAGACGGCCCTGGTTGTGCTGGTAGGACCAGCCATGATCACCGATCGGGCCGACATAGATGAAACCGATCTTCAGCTTGTCGGCCGCCTCGGCACCGATCACGCCGAAGCCGAGCAGCGCGGCCGCCGCCAACCCCAGTATTTTCTTCATTTCCTGCTCCTGTCCCCTGTTTCAGCCCCGCCGGACGTTTGCCGGCTGTCAATATGGCAGGCGGCGGATGGGGCTGCCCCGTCCCGCGCCCGCTGTTCAGCGCATCACCGGTCCGGCACGAACGGCCTGCCGAGGCAGGCCGGCGTGTTGATACGGGTCAGGATACGGTTTCGCGAGATGATCACAAGCACGGCAATCGTCGCAGCATAGGGCAGAGCCGAGAGGAACTGCGAGGGAATGCCGAACCCGTGCGCCTGCGCATGAAACTGCATGATTCCGACCGCGCCGAACAGATAGGCGCCGGCCAGCAGCCGCAACGGCCGCCAGGTGGCGAAGACGACGAGCGCCAGCGCGATCCAGCCGCGCCCGGCTGTCATGCCCTCGATCCATTGCGGCGTGTAGGCCAGCGACAGATAGCCGCCGGCAAGCCCGGCACAGGCGCCGCCAAACAGCACCGCGAGGTAGCGCACCTTGCGTACCGAGACCCCGAGCGCATGGGCCGAGCCGTGGTTGTCGCCGACCGCGCGGATGACGAGCCCCACCCGGGTGTGAAACAGCACATAGGTGACGGCGGCGACAAGCGCCAAGGATATGTAGACCAAGAGGTCCTGACCGAACAGGATCCGCCCGACCACCGGCAGATCGCTCAGCACCGGAATGTCGATCGCCTGCAGCCGGACGCCCGGCCGGCCGACAAAGGCCTCGCCGATCATCCCGGCAAGACCGAGGCCGAGCAGCGTCAGCGCCAGACCCGTCGCCACCTGATTGGCAACGAGGTGGATCGTCAGGAAGCCGAACAGGAGGGCCAGCGTCATGCCGGCAAGCATCGCGCACAGGGCGCCGGCATAGGGAGAGCCGGTCGCCTGGGCGGCGGCAAAGCCCATCACCGCGCCGAGGATCATCATGCCCTCGACGCCGAGGTTGAGGACACCCGAGCGCTCCACCACCAACTCGCCGATGGCGGCCAGCAGCAGCGGCGTCGCGGCGGTGATAACGGTCAGGAGGATGGCTTCGAACATGCCCATGTCAGGCCCCCTTCCCCGTCGCCGCCGGCCCGCCGAGCCGGATGCGGTAGAGTATCAGCGTGTCGCAGGCCAGCACGTAGAACAGCAGCATCCCCTGGAACACGCGGGTGGTCTTGTCGGAGATGCCGAGCGCCACCTGGGCCGCCTCGCCGCCCAGATAGGACAGCGCCAGCAGCAGCCCCGAGAACAGGATGCCGATCGGGTTCAGCCGTCCGAGAAAGGCCACGATGATCGCCGTGAAGCCGTAACCGGGGGAAATCACCGGTGTGAGCTGGTTGATCGAGCCCGACACTTCGCTGATGCCGGCAAGGCCGGCAAGGCCGCCCGCCAGCAGGAAGGCGAACCATACCATCCGGTTCTGCGAGAACCCGGCGAAGCGCCCTGCCCTCGGCGCCTGACCGAGGACGCGGATCTCGAAGCCCTTTCGCGTCTTCATCAGCACCACGGCAAGGGCCGCCACCGCGATCAGCGCGAAGATGGCGCCGACATGCATGCGCCCGTCGGCCAGCGCCGGCAGGGTCGCCGCAGCGGTGAACATACGGCTTTC
Source organism: Stappia sp. TSB10P1A (assembly GCF_900185725.1). Classification (GTDB taxonomy): domain Bacteria; phylum Pseudomonadota; class Alphaproteobacteria; order Rhizobiales; family Stappiaceae; genus Stappia. The sequence continues at coordinate 22,420 of NZ_FYAU01000036.1, forward strand.
GGGAAAGTTGAAACCGGCCGGATCGCGCCAGGGGCCGCGCACCAGCCAGTCGAGCAGAAGCTGCGCGATATAGACCAGCATCAGGCTGGTGAGGATCTCGTTGGTGCCGAAGCGCACCTTGAGAAAGGCCGGGATCGCGGCCCAGGCCATGCCGCCGGCAACGCCCATCAGCAGCATCAGGGGCAGGGTCAGCGGGCTTTCGAAGCCCGCGAACAGGATCGGCAGGATCGAACCGGCGAGAGCTCCGGCCGTGAACTGCCCCTCGCCGCCGATGTTCCAGGTGTTGGAGAGGTAGCAGACGGCAAGGCCGACACCGATGAGGATCAGCGGCGTCGCCTTGACCACCAGTTCCTGCAGCGACCAGGACGCGGTCAGCGGATCGATGAAGAAGACATAGAGGGCGCGCGCCGGATTCTGCCCCAGCGCTGCGAACAATATCGCGCCGCTGACCAGCGTCAGGGCGAGTGCGATCACCGGCGACAGCAGCGCCATCGCTGCCGAATGCTCGGCGCGCTTTTCCAGCTCAAGCCGCATGGGTCGCGCCTCCCTGCCGGTCTTCCATCCCGCCCATCAGCAGGCCGATGCGCTCGCGCGTCATGGTCTCCGCCGGCTCCGCCTCCGACAGGTGGCCGCGCGAAATGACGGCGATCCGGTCGGCGATCTCGAAGATCTCGTCGAGATCCTGGCTGATCACCAGCACCGCCGAGCCCTGCCGGCTGAGATCGATCAGTTCCTGGCGGATCAGTGCCGCCGCGCCGGCATCAACCCCCCAGGTCGGCTGGTTCACCACCAGCACGCCAGGTTGCCGGTCAAGTTCGCGGCCGATGACGAATTTCTGCAAGTTGCCGCCGGAGAGTGCCCGCGCCTCGGCATCGTCATGCGACATGCGCACGCCGAAATTGTTCTTGATGCGCTTTTCAAGCTCCCCGGCCCTGTCCGTATCGACGAAGCCGCCGCGCACGAGGCCGTCGCCGGTGGAATGGCGCGTCAGGACGATGTTTTCCGACAGCCGCAAACCCGGCACGGCGCCGTGCCCGAGCCGCTCCTCCGGCACGAAGGCGGCTCCCGCCCGCCGACGCGCGGTGATGCCGCTGCGGCCGGCCGCCTGGCCGTCGATCTGGACGCTGCCGGAGGAGGACAGCCGCTCCCCGGAGACGAGATCGAAGAGTTCGCCCTGCCCATTGCCGGCGATTCCGGCGATCGCCACCACCTCGCCGCCGCGGACCTGCAGGTCGACAGTGTCGATGGCAACGGAGAACGGTCCGTCCGCCGGCGCGGAAAGCCCCCGCAGCTCCAGCCGCACGGCACCGGCATCCGGGCGGGGGCCGCGCTTCAGGTCATGCACCGCGCTACCCACCATCATCCGGGCCAGCGAGGCGGCGGTCTCCCGTGCCGGGTCGCATTCGGAGATGACCTTGCCGTGCCGCATCACGGTGGCGTGGTGGCAGATCCGCTTCACCTCTTCCAGGCGGTGCGAGATGTAGAGGATCGCGCAGCCTTCAAGGGTCAGGCGCTCCAGCGTCAGGAACAACTGGTCGGCCTCCTGCGGCGTCAGCACCGAGGTAGGCTCATCCATGATGATCAGTTGCGGTTCCTGCAGCAGGCAGCGGACGATCTCGATGCGCTGACGGATGCCGACGGGCAGGTCGGCGACGATCGCCTGCGGATCGAGCGTCAACCCGTAGTCGCGCGAGACCTCGCGGATGCGCGCCGACAACTCGCGCATCGCCGTGCCTCGTGGCAGCGCCAACGCGATGTTCTCCGCCACCGTCAGCGCCTCGAACAGGGAGAAGTGCTGAAACACCATGCCGATGCCCAGCTTGCGGGCCTCGGCCGGAGAGGCGATGGTCACCTCCCGTCCCTGCCAGTGCAGCGTGCCGCCATTGGGCTCGAGCGCACCGTAGAGGATCTTGACCAGCGTCGACTTGCCGGCGCCGTTCTCGCCGAGCAGGGCGTGGATCTCGCCGGCACGCAGGGCGATCGAGACGTCGTCATTGGCAAGGATGTCGCCGAAGCGCTTGGTGATGCCGCGCGCCTCGAGCAGGATGTCGCCCTGCCGGTCACGGCCGATCGCCGGCGGGTCTGTCGGTGTCGTGGCTGTCATCGCTTCCCCCGGCGCCTTATCATACGAGCCTCATTCCCCCTGCAAGCCTACCGCCGTGTTTGTTGTGGAAAGCTCCCGCCTGCTCCCGGCGCAGCATCAGTTCGGCCGCGACAGAGACGGCGATGGCAGCCGGCTCCTTCGAGACGATCCCCGGAATGCCGATGGGGCAGCGGAAGCGACCGAGCGCCTCCGCGCTATGGCCGGCCGCCCGCAACCGCGAGACCATGCGCGCCGCCTTGGTGGCGCTGCCGATCATGCCGACGCCGCCGATGCCGGGCGCCCGCAGCGCCGCGTCGGCGATCGCAAGATCAAGCGCGTGGTCATGGGTCATGATCAGGACTTCGGCCGGCACCGCGTCCGCTTGCGCGACCTCGCGAAAGATCGATGGCGGATCGGCGACATGGCGCGCCTCGACGCTGCGCGGTGCGTGCGCGGGGAAGGCGTTGGCACGGCTGTCGACCCAGGTGATGCGGAACGGCAGGCTGGCCAGCGCCAGCACGACCGCCCGTCCGACATGGCCGGCACCGAACAGCATCAGCCGGGTCTCTCCGGCGGTGAACCGCTCCTCCAGCAGCCCTGCCGACAGCGCCAGCGGCGCGTCGACCGTGTCTTCGCCGGCGACGATCTCGCGCGGGGCTACCTCCCCTTGCGCGCCGATGGCAGCCCGTGTCGCGAAGCCGCCGCGTTCGGCGAGTTCGGCGAGGCATCGGGCCTCGTCGAGCCGGGCGAGCGAAAAGCTCTCCACCGCCAGCGTCACCCGGCCGCCGCAGCACTGGCCGAGGTCGGGCCCCAGCGTGAAGGTGCGCAGCTTCAACAGGTCGGTCGAACTCTCGTCGCCGGCCTGCGCGGCTGCGATGGCGATGGCCTCGTATTCCAGCGTGCCGCCGCCGATGGTGCCGTGGAAGGACCCGTCCGGCGCCACCACCATGCGCGCGCCGATCTCGCGCGGGGCCGAGCCCTGCAGCGCCAGCACGCTGACCATGGCGCAGCCGCCATGGCGTTGCAGCAGATCGCGAACGGCGCTCCAGGGGTTGCGCATCAGCCGGCCCTGCCCCGCTTCATGGATTGCACCGCCCGCAGGATCGCTTCCGGAGTCGCCGGGGCGTCCAAGTCCGGTATCGCGCCGGGATTGAGGCTGGCCAGCGCGTCATGGATGGCGCTGAAGACGGAGATCGCCAGCATCACCGGCGGCTCGCCCACCGCCTTGGAGCGGTAGACCGTCGGCGAGGGATTGCCGGCCGAAGCGTAAAGCTCCACCCGGAAGTCCTCCGGCACGTCGGAGGCGGTCGGGATCTTGTAGGTCGAGGGCGCGTGGGTGCGCAGGCGTCCCCGGTCGTCCCAGACCAGTTCCTCGGTGGTCAGCCAGCCCATGCCTTGCACGAAGCCGCCCTCGATCTGGCCGATGTCGATGGCCGGATTGAGCGAGTGGCCGACGTCGTGGAGGATGTCGACCCGGTCGACCCGCATTTCGCCGGTCATCGTGTCGACGGTGACCTCGGAACAGGCCGCGCCATAGGCGAAATAGAAGAACGGCCGCCCGGAGGCGCTCGGCCGGTCCCAGGTGATGTTGGGCGTGGCGTAGAAGCCGGCGGCGGACAGTTGGATCCGCGCCAGATGCGCCTCGCGCGCCAGTTCGCCGAGCGTCATGCTCCGCTCGCCGAGCTGCACGCGATTGTCTGCGAAGACGATCTCCGCCGGCTCGATCTGGTAGCGCTCGGCAGCAAAGGCGACGAGGCGGCCGCGGATGGTCTCGGCGGCGATCTTGGCGGCCATGCCGTTGAGATCGGTGCCGGAGGAGGCCGCCGTCGGACCGGTGTTCGGCACCTTGCCGGTATGGGTCGCGGTGATCTTCACCGTGTCGAGCGAGACGCCGAATTCCTCGGCGACGATCTGCGCCACCTTCTGGAACAGGCCCTGCCCCATTTCGGTGCCGCCGTGGTTCAGGTGGATCGAACCGTCGGTGTAGAGATGCACCAGGGCGCCGGCCTGGTTCAGATGCTTGAGCGTGAAGGAGATGCCGAACTTCACCGGCGTCAGCGCCAGGCCCTTCTTGAGGATCGGGCTGGTCGCGTTGAAGGCGGCGATCTCCTCCCGCCGCCGGCGATAGTCGGAGCTCTGCTCCAGCTCATCGACGATGGCATGCAGCGTCGCGTGCTCTTCCACCTTCATGCCGTAAGGCGTGACGTCGCGCCCATCGCGGTAGAAGTTGCGCTTGCGCAGGTCCAGCGGATCGACGCCGAGCCGGATCGCCAGCGCATCCATCATCCGCTCGGCCGCCAGCATGCCCTGCGGGCCGCCAAAGCCGCGAAAGGCGGTGTTGGAACAGGTATGGGTCTTCAGCCGGCGCGAATGGATCATCGCGTCGGGATAGTAGTAGCTGGAATCGGCGTGGAACATCGACCGATCGACGACGCCGAGCGACAGGTCCGCCGAATAGCCGCAGCGGGCGAAGAGCCGCATGTCGACCACCCGCAACAGCCCTTGCGCATCGTGGCCGAGCTTCCAGTCGACGCGGAAGTCGTGTCGCTTGCCGGTCATGATCATGTCGTCGTCGCGGTCGAGCCGCAGCTTGCAGGGCCGGCCGGTCGCACGCGCGGCAATCGCCGCGATCGCCGCCCAGTGGTTTGCCTGGGACTCCTTGCCGCCGAAGCCGCCGCCCATGCGGCGCACTTCCACCGTCACCGCCGCGTCCGGCACGCCGAGCACCCGGGCGATGATGTGCTGCGTCTCGCTCGGATGCTGCGACGAGGTGTGGACGAACATGTCGCCGTCCTCGCCGGGCACGGCCAGCGAGACCTGGCCCTCGAGATAGAAATGCTCCTGTCCGCCGATGCGCAGCGAGCCTTCCAACAGATCGCTGGCGGTGGCGAGCCCCGTTTCCGGCGAGCCCTTGCGGAACTGGTAGTCGGGCAGCACCGTCTCGCCCGCCGCCAGCGCGTCCTCGACGGTCAGCAGCGGCGGCAGCTCCTCCACCGAGATTCGCGCCTTGCGGGCGGCATGGCGTGCCGCCTCGCGGGTGGTCGCCACCACGGCAAAGAGCGGCTGGCCCCAGAACAGGATCTCCTCGTCTGCGAACATCGGTTCGTCGCCGAGGGCGGGAGAGACGTCGTTCTTGCCGGGAATCTCCGCCGGGCCGATCACCGCCACGACGCCGGGATGGGCGCGGACGGGATCGAGATCCAGCGAGACGATCCTGCCTCTTGTGGCATCACGTGCCCAACCGGGCACCACATGCAGCGTGCCGGCCGGCTCGCGGATATCGTCCACATAGACGGCGCTGCCGCTGACATGGCGGATGGCGCTGTCATGCGGCAGCGGCCGGCCGACGCTGGCGAGCGCCGCGCCGACCTGTGTTCCGCTGTCCTCGTCATGCCGCATGGATGACCTCCCCGGCTCGCAATCCGGTGACCCGCGTGCGCTCGTCCGGCGTTCCGCCGATTTCCACCAAAGCCTTGGCGAGCAAGGCGCGTGCCACCTCCTTGCGATAGGCCTCGCTGGCGCGCATGTCGGAAATCGGAGCGAAATCGTCGGCCAGCGCCTTCAGCGCCGCCGCCCAGCTCGCCGGCCTGTCGGGCCGGGCGCCGAGCAGGGCGAGTTCGGCATTTTCCGCCCGTTTCGGGGTTGCCGCCATGCCGCCATAGGCGAGCCGCGCCTCGGTCACCGTGCCGTCGGCGAGCGTGACCCGCAGGGCGCAGAGCACCGATGTGATGTCCTGGTCGAAGCGCTTGGAGATCTTGAAGCAGCGGAAGGCGTGGTTCGGGTCGAGACGCGGCACATAGAGCCCCGTGACGATCTCGCCCGGGGCGCGGTCCTGCTTGCCGTAGCCGATGAAGAAGGATTCCAGCGGCAGCGTGCGCGAAGCCTCGCCCCGCCGCAGCTCGATGGTCGCGCCGAGTGCGATGAGCGCCGGCGGACTGTCGCCGATAGGTGAGCCGTTGGCGATGTTGCCGCAGACCGTGCCGGAGGCGCGCACCTGCCGCGAGCCGATCCGCCGCCACAACTCGCCAAGGTCGGGGTCGATCCGTGCCATGTAGGGATGAGCGGCGGCGAACGTCGTGCCCGCCCCCATCAGCACGCCGCCCGGCGTCTCCTCGATACGGTCGAGGTCGCGCACCCGGCCGAGCCAGATGACCTGCGGCAGCTCACGGAGCTGCTTGGTGACCCATAGGCCGACATCGGTCGCCCCCGCCACCAGAGTGGCGTCCGGATGGCGTTCCGTCAGTTCGGCAAGCGCATCCAGCGTTGCGGGCACGGCGAAGAAGCCGCCCCCCTCCTGCGCGATGACCACATCGCGGGTGTCCCGCTCCATGGCCTCGAGCGCCGCGACGGTTTCGGCCGCGCGCCGCGAGAAGGCATCGTCGATCTCGCTGAAACAGGCCGCCATCGCCGCGTCGACGATCGGCCGGTAGCCGGTGCAGCGGCACAGGTTGCCGGCGAGCCAATCGGTGACGGTCTTGCGCGTCGCGGGTGTTTCCGGCGCGTGGTAGAGCGTGAAGAGGCTCATCACGAAGCCCGGCGTGCAGAAACCGCATTGCGAGCCGTGATGGTCGACCAGCGCCTGCTGCACCGGATGCAGCCGCCCGTCCGCGGCGAGATCCTCCACCGTCACCAGTTCGGCGCCGTCCAGCATGCCGAGAAACTGGATGCAGGAATTGACCGGCTGATAGACGAGGCGCCCCTCGACGAGCCGTCCGACCGCAACCGTGCAGGCGCCGCAGTCGCCCTCACCGCAGCCTTCCTTGGTGCCGACAAGACCGCGGCGCAGGCGCAGATAGTCGAGCACCGTCTCGGTCGGGCGGACATCCGCCAGTTCGACGACACGGCCTCCTTGCAGGAAACGGACGACTTCGCGCATCGCTCAACTCCCGCGATAGGTGGAATAGCCGAAGGGCGAGAGCAGCAGCGGCACATGATAGTGGCCGGCCTCGTCGGCGATCCCGAAACGCAGCGGGATGATATCAAGAAATGGCGGATCGGGCAGGTTCGCGCCAGAGGCCGCGAGATAGGCGCCCGCCTCGAACCGCAACTCGTAGACACCGGCGCGGAAGGCATCGCCCTCCAGCAGCGGTGCATCGACCCGTCCGTCGGAATTGGTCACGGCGGTGCGGATGCGCTCGAAGGTGCCGTTCCGCTCACGCCACAGCGACAGCGACAGGCCCGCCGCCGGCTTTCCGAGCGCCGTGTCCAGCACATGTGTCGTCAGTCGTCCCATGCTCCCCCTTCCATGCGTGCGATCGCCCCCCTGCCGGATATGGTCACGCATTGTGCATGCCTCCAAAGAGTGCAGCAGCCGAGCAGATGCGACCAGAAGATATTTTCGACCCCTATGATGCCGAATTGGCATCGATCATCGCAAGACGAGCGCGCAATGCGTCCACCGAATGATCGAAAAACGCCCGTGCCGCATGCCCGAGGCTGCGATGCGCCGAGGTCAGGATGGTGAAGCGGTCCCGCTTCAGGGGCTGTTCGGCCAGCGGCAGGAACACCAGCGAGCCCTCGACCAGATCCCGTTCCAGGCCGAGCGTGGTCAGGAAGGCGACGGTGTCGTCGCTGCGGGTCAGTTCCTTCATCAGCTTCAGCGAATTCGCCTCGACAAAGGCGCCGGGCGGAAAGCCTCCGTCGGCGAGCGCCATATCGAGCCGCTTGCGCAACGACAGGTCGGACGAGGGAAAGCAGAAGGAATGGACCAAGCAGTCGGCCAGCGACACGCGCTCGAGCCGCGTCAGCGGATGGCCGGGCCGCACCAGAGCGCCGATTTCGAGATCCCGGTGGAAGGCGACCGCAAGGCGCGGATCGTCCGGCGGCTCGAAGGCGAAGCCGACATCCGCCTCGCCGGCGATGATCGCCTCCACCACCTGTTCCGAGCCGGTCAGGACCAGGTGCAGGTGAATGCCGGGATAGCTGCGGCGAAAGGCGGCGACCACGTCGGGCAACAGGCTTTCGGTGACGCTCTCGACGCTGGCGATGCGCACGGTGCCGCGCTGCATGCCGGTCAGCGCGTCGAGATCGCCCAGCGTCGCCTCCAGGTCGGCGAAGGTTCGCAGGACATGCGCCCGCAGGATCTCTCCCGCGGGCGTCAGTTGCACCCCGCGCGCCAACCGGTCGAACAGCGTGTGGCCGAGCGACTGCTCCAGCCACAGGATCTGCCGGTTGACGGCGCTTGAGGCGACGTTCAGCTCACGTGCCGCCGAGCGGATCGATCCCGACCGGGCGACGGCCGCGAAATAGCGGAGCGCCGGGCCGTAGAGAGTGCGGGACCGATCCACAGGCGTTGTCAGGGCACGAGGACGGTGGTGCCGGTGGTCTTGCGCCCCTGCAGGTCCTCATGCGCCTTCGCGGCGTCGGCAAGCCGGTACTCCTGGTTCACCTGGATCTTGACGTCGCCCGAGCGCACCACGTCGAAGAGATCGTTGGCGGTCTCCTCCAGGTCGGCGCGCGAGGCGATGTAGGTGAAGAGCGTCGGCCGTGTGGCATAGAGCGAGCCCTTCGGCCCGAGCAGGCCCAGGTTGAAATCGGTGATCGGTCCGGACGCCTGACCGAACGACACCCACAGGCCAAGCGGGCGCAGGCAGTCGAGCGAGCCGGGATAGGTGTCCTTGCCGACCGAGTCGTACACCACGTCGCACAGCTTGCCGCCGGTGATCTCGCGCACCCGCTCGACGAAATTCTCGCTCCGGTAGTTGATGACGTGGGTGTAGCCGTTGGCCTTGGCAAGCTCGGCCTTCTCGTCGGAGCCGACCGTACCGATCACCGTTGCCCCGAGCTTTGCCGCCCACTGGCCGGCAATCAGGCCGACGCCGCCCGCCGCCGCGTGGAACAGCAGCGTGGTGTCGGAGGTCACTTTGTAGGTCTTGCGCAGCAGATAGCGGGCGGTCATGCCCTTGAGCATCATGCCGGCTGCGGTCTTGTCGTCGACCCCGTCCGGGATCTTGACCAGACGGTCGGCCGGGATCAGGCGCTCCTCGGCATAGGAGCCGAGCGGACCGACATAGGCGACCCGGTCGCCCGGCGCCACATGGGTCACGCCCTCGCCGACCGCGACGACGGTGCCCGCGCCCTCGTTGCCCGGGGTAAAGGGCAGACCGGCCGGCGCCGGATAAAGGCCGGAGCGGAAATAGATGTCGATGAAGTTGAGGCCAATGGCCGTGTGCCGGATCCGCGCTTCGCCCTTGCCCGGGCTGCCCAGTTCGATGTCTTCCCAGCGCATGACGTCCGGTCCGCCGGTCTCATGCACCCTGATTGCTTTCACCATGTCTTGCTCCCGTCGGGATGGGTCTCGATCGTGAGCCGGATGATGGGGGCGCCGGGCAGAGCGGGCAACCCCTTTTGCAAGGCAGGCGTTGTGCGATCTGGAGAAACGCCGCCAGCGGGTGCGGCGATCGGCTCAGCGCAGGTTGTCCAGCAGTTGCTGAACAGCGGAGACGGAGAGAAGATAGATGCTGGAGACGGCGAGCAGCCACTTGACCGGCCCGTCGGCCGACATGCCGTCGGCAATGGCGAAGCCCGCCGCCACGAACCACAGCAGTGTCACGGCCAGCGTCAGCGGGCGCCAGCGCGTCACCCGCACCGGATGCACGAAGCGGATCGGGGCGAAGGTCAGCGCGCACAGCGCCACCACGAACAGAACGGTGAAGACCTCCGACGAGGACAGCACCATCAGTCCGAACACCACCATGTTCCAGCCGGCCGGGAAGCCTTTGAACGAGCCGTCCGGCTGCTTCATGCCGTTGTCGGCGAAATAGAGCGCGCCGGTGAAGACGACGAGACCACCGCAGATCCAGTTCCACGGGGTCGACAGCATGCCGCTGGCCGCCAGTGCGAAGGCCGGCAGGAAAACATAGGTGGCATAGTCGATGACGAAGTCGAGCGAGGCGCCGGACCATTGCGGCATGCGCCGGGCGATGTCGAAGCGGCGGGCGAGCGGTCCGTCGATGCCGTCGATGACGAGCGCAATGCCGAGCCAGACGAAGAGCATCGTCCAGTCGCCGTGCGAGCCGGCGAGAAGCGCCAGCAGCGCGATGGGGGCGCCGAGTGCGGTCAGCACATGGATCAGGAACAGCGGATGCGCGCTCTTCAGCCTGTCCGTAACGCCAGCGTCGAGATCCGCCATCTTTCCCTTTGCCACAGGCTCAACCTCGTAACCTGGTCCACCTCCCCCGCCGGAAGGGACGAGAGAATGGTTCCCCCTGACCTTCCTATGCCCGCAAGAGGGGCGAACTGCAACAAGACTGACATGTTTTTGTCGCAAAAACCCGGCTCGGGGCAGTTCAACGGGCCAGGGTCGTGTGGCCGAGGGTGGCGAGCATCAGCAGGAAGCCACCCCACAGCAGCAGGAAGACACCGACGAGGCGCGGCAGCCGGTCCGAGAGGAAGGTCTTTTCCAGCCCCATCAGGAGGCCGAGCAGGGCGATCCACAAGACGTTCATGATGCCGACGGCGAACATCACCGTCATCAGCGCCCAGCAGCAGCCGAGACAGAACAGGCCCTGCATCACGCCGAGGCGGAAGGTCTCGGCAAGCGACCTCGGCCGGTGGCTGGCAAAGAACAGCCGCGGATTGCGGCAACGCCACAGGCAGGCTGCCTTGGCCGGGGTGAACTGGTAGATCCCGGCGGCAACCAGCGTCGTGCCCGCCAGAACGGTGGTCACCGGCGCCATCATCGGCGTCAGCGCACCGAACGCGGTCAGCGCCGCCTGGGCGCCCGTCGCCACCACCGCATAGGCCATCCACACCGAGAGATAACCGAGCGCCAGCAGCAACGTCGCCCACCCGGCCGGCAGGCCGTAACCGCCCTCGCCCGGCTGCCGTGCCCGTTCGGCGAAACTCGCGATCACCGGAGCTGCCGTCGGCAACATCATCGCCAGCGCCATCGCCGCCCACATGACGAAGACCAGCAGCATGTCGTGGGCCGACCACAGTTCCGAGGCCGGCATGCCGAAGGTCGAGGCGCCTTCCGGCAGGCAGATCGCTGCCAGCAACACGCGGGCCTCTGTCGGCAGGCCGGCGAAGATATTGAACGTGTTGAACAGCACCATGCCGGGGCCGAGTTCGTCCATATCCATCACCGGCACCATCGCGGCCACCATTGCCGCCAGATAGGCCCAGCCAGCCAGTGCCGCCACGCCGATGCAGGCAAATACCGTGGCGCGCGGATGCCGCGCGGCGAGCCCCCACAGGCCGCCGCCCCTCGGCTCTCCGCCGCCCGTGCCTTTCGCCGAAATCTCCAGTCCTGCCGGCACGTCCCGCTCCTGCTTACCGTTCCGGCTCGTCCCCGGATATCCGCACGGCATGATAGTGTCCTTGGACGCGGATCGGCATCCGCGCTGCGCCGGATGCGACCAAATGCGTCGCCACCGGGCTTGCATTACGCCGCCGCCGCGTCATCTTCCCCTTGAAGGTTCGAGGAAAGATCGGGTTCCGGCAATGACAAAGCGCAAAACCGCAAGCGGCAACACTCCGCGCCAGGCCGATATCGCCGTCGTCGGCGCCGGCCCCTCGGGGATGGGCATGGCTCTGCTGCTCGCCCGCCATGGCTTCCGCACCGCGCTTGTCGCTCCGGCCGTTGCCGCCGCCGACGATCGTACCACGGCGCTGCTGGAGTCCTCCGTCGAGATGCTGCGCTCGCTGAAGCTGTGGGAGCGGATCGCCCCGCACACCGCGCCGCTGGAGCACATGCGCATCATCGACGCGACCGGCCGGCTGATTCGTGCGCCCGAAGTGGTCTTCGACGCCTCAGAACTCGATCTTCCGGCCTTCGGCTACAACATCCGCAACACCGATCTGAACCGCGAACTGGCCGAAGCCTGCGCGAGCGAGCCGCTGCTGGAGCGGATCGACGCCCGCCTCGACGCGCTGGAACCGGGCGAAAGCGGCGTCACCCTGTCGCTTTCGGACGGCACCACCCTCTCCGCCCGGCTTGCCATCGGTGCGGACGGGCGCCGCTCGGCCGTGCGGGAGGCGGCGGGGATCGCTGTCAGCGAGTGGCGCTATCCGCAATGCGCCCTGGTGCTCAATCTCGAGCACGACGTGCCGCATCACGGCCATTCCAGCGAGTTCCACACGCCGACCGGCCCCTTCACGCTGGTGCCGCTCAAGGGGCGCCAGTCCTCGCTGGTCTGGGTTCAGGAACCGGGCGAGGCCGAGCGCCTGCATGCGCTCGACGACGATACGCTGGCGCTGGAGATCGAGCGGCGCGCCGCCTCGATCCTCGGCCGCATGCGGGTTCTGGGCAAGCGGCAGCTCTATCCGCTCGGCGGGCTCACGGCCAGAACTGTCGCCGCCAACCGCTGCGCGCTGGTCGGCGAGGCCGCCCATGTGTTTCCGCCGATCGGGGCGCAGGGACTCAATCTCGGCCTGCGCGACGTTGCCGCGCTCGGCGAGATCCTGGTCGCTGCCCGCCGCCGCGGCGAGGACATCGGCGCGCCGTCGGTGCTCGCCGCCTATGAGCGCGCGCGCCGGCCCGACATCATCTCGCGCACCACGGCCGTCGACCTGCTCAACCGCTCGCTGCTGAGCGAGCTTCTGCCCGTGCAACTGCTGCGCGGGATCGGGCTCTACCTCGCCGGCCGCGTGCCGCCGCTGCGCCGGCTCTTGATGCGCGAGGGCATCGCCCCGCTAATGGCCCGCCCGCGCCTGATGCGCGGCCTGCCGCTCGGCTGACGCTCTACGGGGGCTATACCGGCGCCCTGGCGCTGCGGGCGCCGCGAAAGACCGGTGCAATCGGCACCACCGTCGCCGGCAGCGTCACGTCGCCCGTCGTCACGTCGAAGTCGAACAGGCCGCGCTCGCGGAAATGTGGATCGGCAAAGGCCTCCGCGAGGGTGGCGAGCGGCGCGGCGCAGCAATCGGCGGCGGCAAGCCGGGGCGCCCAATAGGCGGTGTCCTGCGCGGCGAAGGCTGCGGCAAGCGCCCTGCCCGTCCCGTCCGGATCGCGGCGGTCGTCGCGCGCTGCCTCCGGCAAGCCGACCACATCGCACAGCGCGGTCCAGAATTTTTCCTCCAGCGCCCCGACGGCGATCAGCCCGCCATCGCCGGCCGCATAGATGCGATAGCGCGGCGAGGCACCGGTGAGGAGATCGGCGCCGTTGCCCGGCCCCCTGCCGGTCGCCGTGAGCTTGGCCTGGGCGAACAGCGCGAAGGTGAACATCGCGTCGCACATGGCAATGTCGAGCACAGCGCCTCTGCCGCTGCGCTCGCGCGCGATCAAGGCCAGCAGAATGTTCATCACCGCCGGAAAGCTGCCGCCCCCAATGTCGGCGATCTGCGCGGGGGGCAGAACAGGCGCCTCTCCGGTGCCACAGGAGAGCGCCAGCAGTCCGGTCAGCGCCATGTAGGTGATGTCGTGCCCGGCGTCCGGCGCGCGCGGGCCACCCTGTCCGAACCCGGTGATCGAACAGTAGATCAGGCGCGGGTTGCGGGCGGCAAGGTCCTGCGGCCCGAGGCCGAGCCGCGCCATCACGCCGGGTCGGAACTGCTCCAGCACCACGTCGGCGCCGTCGACGAGTTCGAGCACGCGCTCGCGCGCGGCCGGGTCCTTCAGGTCGAGTTCGACACAGGTCTTGCCGCGGTTGAGCATGGCGTAGAGCGCGCTTGCCGGTCCTGCCTTTGGCGGAAAGAAGCGCATGTCCTCGCCGCCCGGGCGCTCGATCTTGATCACCGCGGCGCCGGCCTCGGCCAGCATCAAGCTGGCAAGCGGGCCCGGCAGCAGCGTGCTGAAATCGAGCACCGTGATGCCGGCAAGCGGCTGTTGCGTCATGTCCTGTCTCCTCCCGGACGGCTGCTCTTGCGGGGCAGCCTCTACTGAAGCGGCAACAATCCTTCGGTGATCAGATAGATGAAGACCGACACGGTGACCGTCGAGGCGATGGTGCCGATCAGGATCGCACTGGAGGCGCGCTGGACATAGACATGATATTGCTGGGCGATCACGAAGACATTGGCCGCCGGAGGCAGGCAGGCCATCAGCACCGCCGTTGCCACCCAAGCCGGTTCGACGCCGCCCATCCAGTTCAGCAGCACCAGCACGATCAACGGATGCACGATCAGCTTGACGGCGAGGATCACCGGCAGTTCCAGCGGCACCCGCCCCATCGGCTGCTGCGCCACCGTCACGCCCATGGCGAAAAGCGCGCAAGGGGCGGCCGCGTTGCTGAGAAAGGTCAAGAGCGTGTCGATCGCCTGCGGCGGCTGGAACTCGACCGCCGCCGCCATCACGCCGGCAATGGTGGCGAGGATGAAGGGATGAGTGAAAATGCGCTTCAGCACCGTCACCATGGTCTTCAGCGGCGGTTCGTTGTCGGTGCCGCCGAGAGCCATCATCAGCGGTGTCAGCGTGAACAGCAGGATATTGTCGAAGCAGAACACGAGCGCCGTCGGCACGGCCGCCGCCGGTCCGAGCACCGCCAGCGTCAACCCCGGCCCCATGTAGCCGACATTGGAATAGGAGCCGGCGAGCGCCTGGATCGTCGCTTCGGGAATGCTGCCGCGCGAGGCCAGCACGCCGATGCAGAAGGCGATGGCAAAGGCGCTGTAGGTGGCGAAGGTTGTCGCCGCCACATAGCCGACATTCGTCAGTTCCTCGATCGGCGTCTTGGCGAGCAGGCGGAAGAACAGCGCCGGCAATGCGATATAGATGATGAAAAACTGCATCCACGCCAGCCCCGAGGCGGGAATATCCTTCAGCTTGCCGGCACCGATCCCGAGAAAGATCAGTCCGAAAAACGGAAGGGCCAGCGTGATCACATTTTCCATCAGGGCCTCCGGCGGACGGGAGGGGCGCCCGCGCAACAGGGAGCTTCAACAGGGAGCGTGTTGCCAAGCCTCGACCGCTTGGTTAATCACCGCAGGCCTAGCGGGTTCGCCGAGACCGGTCAACGGCAACGACCTCCGCATAAGTGAGTAGAGACGACGACAGGCGATGATGGAGACGGACTCCCCCGGCGAAACCGGCACCCTGCCGGCGACGCGACGCGGTTGGCGCTATCGCCTGGAATGGCGGCTGCTGAGCTTTGCCCTCTGGCTGCTGCGGCTGCTGCCGCCGGATGCGGCGTCTGCCGCCATGGGCAAGGGCTGGCGTCTGTTCGCGCGCTTCAACAGCCGCCACCGCCGCGCGCTCGGCAATCTCGAAAAGGCGATGCCGGACCTTGCGCCGGCCGAGCGCCGTCGCCTTGTGCTCGACATGTGGGAGAATCTCGGCCGCATCGCCGCCGAAACCCTGCAACTCGACCGCATCGTCGCCGAGCCGGATCGCTTCGAATATGACGTGGAGGACGTTCGCAAGGCGGTGGGTGATGGCGGCGCCGTGGTCGTCTCGCTGCATACCGGTAACTGGGAAATGACCGCCATGGGCGGCCTCGCCGCCGGATGGCAGCCGGCCGGGGTCTACCAGTCGATCAAGAATCCCCTCGTCGACCGTCTGGTCTACGACCTGCGCGCCCGCATCTATCCAGGCGGTCTCTATCCCAAGAGCCACGAGACGGCGCGGCGGCTGCTGACCCTTGCCCGCTCGGGCGGCCGCACCGCCATGCTCGCCGACCTGCGCGATCCCCGCGGCGCGGTGATTCCCTTTTTCGGCCGCGATGCCTGGGCCACGGTCTATCCGGCCTCCATCGCCCGCGCGGCCGGGGTGCCCCTCGTCGCCAGCCGAACCGTGCGCCTGCCGGGAAATCGCTTCCGCATCGAGGCCCGCATCGTCGAAATGCCGCAGAGCGGCGACCGCAAGGCCGACGCGCTGGCCGCCACCCGCCGCTATCACGCATTGTTCGAGCAGTGGATCCGCGAATATCCGGCCCAATGGATGTGGATCATCCGCAAGTGGCTGTGAAGCCTTCCGCCTTGCCCGAAGGTCCCGCTTGCATGCCGCAACGCGAAAGCCATTATATGCAATGCAACATGACGGGTAAGGAACCGCGCTGACGCGGGCCGTTCGGGAGGAGACCATCATGAAGACACCGCGTGCCTTCTATCAGCCGCTGGCCATCGGGGCGCCGGCGCCGCTGCGCGAGCAGCCGGTGCGGCTGGAGCGCATGATCCATTTCGTGCCGCCGCATGTCGAAAAGATGCGCGCGAAGGTGCCGGATCTCATTCGGTCGGTCGATGTGGTGCTCGGCAATCTGGAGGACGCGATCCCCGCCGATGCAAAGACCGACGCGCGTCGCGGTTTCATCCGTATGGCGCAGGACAACGATTTCGGCACCACCGGCCTGTGGACCCGCATCAACTGCCTCAACAGCCCCTGGGTGCTGGACGATCTCGTCGAGATCGTCACCGAGGTCGGCGACAAGCTCGACGTCGTCATGCTGCCCAAGGTCGAGGGGCCTTGGGACATCCACTATATCGACCAGCTTCTTGCCCAGCTCGAGGCTCGGGCCGGCGTGTCGAAGCCGATCCTCGTCCATGCCATCCTGGAGACCGCCGAGGGCGTCAAGAATGTCGAGGCGATCGCCACCGCCAGCCCGCGCATGCACGGGATGAGCCTTGGTCCCGCCGATCTTGCCGCCTCGCGCGGCATGAAGACCACCCGCGTCGGCGGCGGCCATCCCGACTACACGGTGCTGGCCGATGCCGGAGGGGATGCGGCCCCCCGCGCGGTCTTCCAGCAGGATTTGTGGCACTACACGGTCGCCAAGATGGTCGATGCCTGCATGGCGGCCGGCATCAAGGCGTTCTACGGTCCCTTCGGCGACTTCTCCGATCCCGCCGCCTGCGAGGCGCAGTTCCGCAACGCCTTCCTGATGGGCTGCGTCGGCGCCTGGTCGCTGCATCCGAGCCAGATCGACATCGCCAAGCGGGTGTTCAGCCCGGAGCCGGCCGAGGTCGCCTTCGCGCTGCGCATCCTGGAGGCGATGCCCGACGGCACCGGCGCGGTGATGATCGACGGCAAGATGCAGGACGATGCGACCTGGAAACAGGCGAAGGTTATCGTCGACCTTGCCCGCATCGTCGCGGCCAAGGATCCGGACATGGCGGCCCTCTACGGCCTGTAGATCGGCGGAGCCGGTCGCGACTTGTAAACCGCCTGTTGAGGGCGTATGCGCTAGTGTTGACCAAAGGGAGAAGATCCCGACCTACGTTCAAATTGGCTGAAACCGAACAGATGCGCACTGCGAAATTCATGATCGGTCAGGTCGTCAAGCACCGGGTGTATCCCTTCCGCGGGATCATCTTCGATGTCGACCCGACTTTCTCCAACACCGAGGAGTGGTGGGAAGCGATCCCGGAGGACGTGCGCCCGGAGCGTGACCAGCCCTTCTATCACCTGCTCGCCGAGAACGCGGAGACGGAATACGTCGCCTATGTCTCCGAACAGAACCTGGTGCCGGACGACACGGGCGAGCCCGTTCGCCATCCCCAGGTCGACGAGATCTTCGAGCAGCAGGACGATGGCTCGTACCGGCCGCGCGACGTGGACCTGCACTGACTGCCGGCCTCTCCCGCATCCTTTGCCTGCCCAACGAAAAACGCCGCGGCCCGAAGCCGCGGCGTTTCTTTTGTTCTGCCGGCAGGTGAACGCGGCTCAGTTCGAGCCGGTCACTTCCTTCTGCTTCTCGATCAGCTTCTGACGGGCTTCCTCGGCGCGCTTCTGCAGCTCGGACTGCAACTGCTGCTGCTTCTGCTGCAGTTCCTCCGGATTAATCGCCGCGCCATCATAAACCTTGGTGAAGCCGGTCAGCGTCAACTGGAACGGAACCTGCTTGGCCTGCTGGTTCAGCGTCGTCAGAATCAGGTTCCCGCCGGCCTTCAGAGAGCTGATGAAGGCATCCTCGATCACCAGTTCCGAGTAACAGGCATTCGGGAAGCAGATGCCGTACTTGGCTTCGGTCTGCTTGCCGTTGTCGACCTGCACGCGCAGGCCCGGCTGGATCAGCATGCCCGGCGGTACGGCCATCAGCAGGGTCTTGCGGGCCTCGCCGGCGATCTCGCGCACCGCCACGGATGCCAGGAACTGACCGGTGTCGGTGCGCAGTTCCTGCGTCACCACGCAGATTTCCTTGTTGGACTGCGGGTCGGTGTTGCAGATCTTCACCCAGGGCGAATCCGCCGAAGGCTCGACAGTCTGCGCAACGGCGCCGCCTGCGAAAGCGATGCTCGCCGCAACGCCGACGGCCAGACCCGCCAAGTGGTTCTTCAGTCTCTCAGCCATGCAATGCGTCCCTAAGTCCATTGTTTCGTTGCGGCGGGCACATGGAAACGCGTCGTCGCCACCAACGGGAAAACCTCTGTCCTCGCTTGCCAAACCTGTGCGCAAAGAATGCGGCAAGACATTGGCCCGTGCGATCACGGGCGCATCTTTACAGTCTGGCGCAGGGAATATCCAGTTTGTCGGCGGTGCGAGCAGTCGCAACGGCGCCTCATTCGTGCGGGATTGCCACGCTGTTGCGCGAATGCCGCAGTCCCCGGCTCCACCGGGCGGTCTGCCGGAGGCATGGCTGGCGTTGAGACTGTGTTAACCATAACAAAGTGATTGGGCGCTAGGATTCGACAGCATGACCGAAATGAAACCCGCCCCGATTCTCTCCCTGGCCAGGCTGTCCGCCGTTCTCGCGGCGGCCGTGCTTGCGCTTGCGCCGCTTGCCGGCGTGGCGGAGGAGACCGGTGTGCCATGGAGCCACGGCATCGCCATGCATGGCGAGCCCGCCCTGCCCGCCGATTTCCTTCATCTGCCCTATGCCGATCCCGACGCGCCGCGCGGCGGCACCGTCACCCATGGCGTCCAGGGCTCGTTCGACAGCCTCAATCAGTTCATCGTCCAGGGGGGAACAACCACCGCGCGCGGCATCCGCGACACGGATTTCGGAGCGCTGGTGATCGAGAGCCTCTTGGAGCGCAATCTCGACGAGCCCTTCACCCTCTACGGCCTGCTCGCCGAATCCGTGCGCATGCCGGAAACGCGAGAGTGGATCGAGTTTCGCCTGAACGACAAGGCGCGGTTCTCCGACGGCACGCCTGTCACGGTCGAGGATGTGATCTTCTCCTTCGAGATCCTGCGCGACAAGGGGCGCCCGCATTTTCGCGCCCGCTATGCCCGCATCGCCTCGATGGAAAAGACCGGCGACCGCAGCCTTCGCTTCACCTTCGACGATGGGGCCGACCGGGAACTGCCGCTGCTCGTCGGCATGTCGCCGATCCTTGCCAAGCACACGATCGATCCCGAGACCTTCGACCGCAGCACGCTCGTCCCGCCGATCGGCTCCGGGCCCTATGTGATCGACAGCGTCGATCCGGGCACCCGCATCGTCTATCGCCGCGATCCCGACTACTGGGCGAAGGACCTGCCGATCCGCCGCGGCCTCTACAATTTCGATCGACTGAGCATCGAATACTACCGCGACGAGAACACCCTGTTCGAGGCCTTCAAGAAAGGTCTGGTTCAGGTGCTTCCCGTCGCCGACCCGGCCCGCTGGACAACCTCGCTCGATTTTCCGGCGGTCACCGGTGGCAAGGTGGTCAAGGAAGGCTTCCGCCTCGGCACCCCGGCCGGCATGTTTGGCTTCGTCTTCAACACCCGCCGCCCGGTCGTCTCCGACGTGCGGGTGCGCCAGGCGCTGGCGATGCTGTTCGACTTCGAATGGGTCAACCGCACCCTCTATCACGGGCTCTATGCCCGCACCGGCGGCTATTTCGACAATTCCGTCCTGTCCTCGCTCGGCCGCCCGGCAAGCGAGACGGAACGCGCGCTGCTCGCCCCCTTCGCCGACGAGATCGCTCCGGACGTGCTGGCCGGCACCTGGCAACCGACCGAGGCGGATGGATCGGGGCGCGACCGCAAGGTGCTGCGTGCCGCCGTCGAACTGCTCGGCGAAGCCGGTTATCGCATCGACGGAGGCGTCCTGCGCGGCCCCGGCGGCGCGCCGCTGTCCTTCGAGATCCTCGTGGCATCGCAGGACCAGGAGCGGCTCGCCATCGCCTATCAGCGGGCGCTGAAACTCGTCGGCGTCGATGCGCGGATCCGCTCCGTCGACAGCGCCCAATATCAGCGTCGCCGCCAGACCTTCGACTATGACGTGGTGCTGAACACCTGGCTGGTTTCCCTGTCGCCCGGCAACGAACAGCGCTATCGCTGGGGCAGCGAGGCCGCCGGACAGGAAGGGTCGTTCAACTATGCCGGGGTGAAGAGCCCGGCGGTCGATGCGATGATCGACGCCATGCTGGCCGCGCGCGAGGCGGAGGACTTCATCGCCGCCGTGCGCGCCTTCGACCGGGCGCTGATTTCGGGTGCCTATGTGGTGCCCCTGTTCCATCTTCCTGAAAAATGGGTGGCGCGCTGGACCGCGATCGACCGCCCCGAGGTCCAGTCCATCACCGGACCGCGCTTCGAAACCTGGTGGTCCACTGCTGCAAGGCGCTGAGTGGCTTGGGAATGACGAGATGATCCTGACCCCGCTGAAGACGATCGAGGCACACCGGCAGAGCGGCATCTGGGGCCGCGTGACGCTGGATGCGCTGTTCCGCAAGACCGCGACCGCCCATCCCGAACGGCTGGCCCTGTGCGATGCCGATGAGGATGCCGGCGGCTTTCGCGAGGTGCCGCGCCGCCTCACCTATGGCGAGGCCGATGCCGAGATCAGCCGGCTCGCCGCCTTTTTCGCCGCCGTCGGTCTGAAGCACGACAATGTCATCGGCCTGCAGAGCGCCGGCACGGTGGACGCGGTCATCACGTTCCTTGCCGCTTTGCGTGCCGGGCTCGTCATTGCGCCGCTGCCGCTGCACTGGCGCCAGAAGAACGTGCTGGAGGCGCTGACCCGCGCCGGCGCCAAGGCGCTGGTCGCCGGCGAGAGCTTCGGCGGGCGCTCCATCGGCCTGGAGGCACGCGACACCGCCGCCGATCTCTTCGCCCTGCGCTTCGTCTTCGGTCTGGGGCGCGATGTCGCCGACGGCCTGATGGAGGTGGAGCAGATCCTTGGCGAACTGCCCGACGATCTGGAGCCGGCGCCGATCCGCCGCGACCAGAACGCTGCCGACCATGTGGCGACGCTGACCTGGACCCGCTCCACCAGCGGCGAGCCGCTGCCCATCGCCCGCAGCCACAACCAGTGGATCGCCTGCGGTCTGATGCCCTATCTGGAACTCTCCCTGCCGCAGGCGCCGAACGTCCTGCTCCCTTACGCGCTGACCGGCATGGCCGGCATCGGCGCCGGCCTGATCCCCTGGCTACTGTCGGGCGGCACGCTGCATCTGCACCACCCCGGCTCGCTGCGCCGGCTCGCCGCGCACGCGGATGCGGCGGACGCCGATATCGTGCTGTGCCCCGGCGCCCTGGTGCCGGCGCTCGACCGGCGGATCGAGCGGCCCGACTGCCGCATCGTGCCGGTCTGGCAGGCGCATTCGCCCGCCCCTGCCCCGCATGGCAGCAACCGCGAGCTGGTCGACCTGCATATCGCCGACGAATTCGCCATGGTCGCCCGCACCCGAGAGGGCAGCGCCCTGCCCCGCCCGCTGCCGAGCGGGCGGATCGGCTCGCCTTCCGCCGCCGCGCAGGCGCCGGCACTGCTGGAAATCGCCATCGATACGGAAACGAGCCCGGCAATGCTGAAGGTGCGCGGCGCCATGGTGCCGGATTCGGCCTGGCCCGCCTGCAAGGTGCGCATGCCGACCGACAAGGCCGGCTTCGTCGACACCTTGCTGCCGCTGCGCCAGACGGAGAACGGCATCACCGGCTTCGGCATTCCCGGCCAGATGGCGCCGGGCGTCGGCTCGCTGCCGACGCTGGACGCGCTCTATGCCGCCTTCCCCGGCATCCGCGAGGCCGCCGCCTTCCTCGTCGAGGACGGCATTCTCGGCGCCCGGCTCTATGCCGCGATGGTGCCGCAGAAGGGTCTGCTGTTCGATGTCGAGGGCTTCTATGCCTATCTGGAGGCCGAGCACGCCAGCCTTGCCGAGGTGCCGCACCGGGTGCTGCCCGTCGCCGCCCTGCCGCGCAATGCGGCCGGCAAGGTCGATCGCGAGGCGCTGGCCGCCCGCGCCGGCTTCGGCCATTCGCAGGTCGCATGAGCCGGGAGGCCGCCCGCCGCCTGTCGGTGCTGCTGGACGGGCCGAGGGATCGTCCGGACAATCCGCTCGCGCGTCTTGCTGAAGCGTGGGGCGAGCTTGCCGACCTCTCATGGGCCGGCGACCAGAGATCCCTCCTGCCCGACGCGGTGGTGAGCCTTGCCGGCGCCACCACCTGCCCAGACCTTGCCCGGCACCTGGCCGAGGCGCGCGCAAGGGGCGTGCACGTGCCGCGCCTCGTGCTGTGTGCCGCCCCGGAAATCCCTGAAGCGCCCCTGCCGGATGCGATGATCTCCGCCGCCTGCCCGCCGGAGCTGGCGCTGGAGCGGCTGGCCGAGACCGTGCGCCAGGCCCGGCGGATGGAGGAGGCGCGGCTGCGCCGGGCGGCCTTCGGCCCGCTGGCTCCGGGAGCCTCGCTGGTAGCGGCGCCGACCGGCGGTCTTGCCCGCGGCATTCCGGTGCTGGTTGCCGGCGACAGTGCGCGCATCGGCATGGCGCTGTCCGGTCGCCTTGCCGCGCTCGACCTGCGCGGCTGCCTCACGGCGGAGGCCGCGCTCGCCGCGCTGGACGAGGCCCCTGCCCGGCTGCTGGTGAGCGACCTGCCCGCGCCCCGCGCGGCCGAGCTTCTGAACCGCCTTCGCACCGATCCGCGCCATATCGCCCTGCCCGTGCTGGCGCTGTGCGCCGACGAGGCGGAGGCGGCAGCCCTGCTGACGAGTGGGGCCAGCGACTGCGTGCCGCGCAAGGCCGCGCCGCAGATCCTCGCCCGGCATCTCCTGTGCCTGCTGCGGGCCGGCGCGCGCCGGGCGCTTGCCGACCGGGTGCTGACCGGCTATCGCCCGCGCCATCGTTCGGGCAAGGGCCTGCCGGTGCTGCCGCGCGAGGCGTTCGAGCGCTATCTGGCGGCGCTCGGCGAAGCGCTCGCCTTGCGCGGGGCAGAGCCGCTGACCCTGCAACTGGCGCAGATCGCCCCGCCGCCGCTCACCTCCATGGCCGCGAATGACGATCCCTTCGCAGGTGCCGCCGTCAACCCCGTCCTTTCGGCGACGCTTGCTGCATCGCGCGAGGAGGATTTTGTTGCTACGGTCGAGGGGCTGGGCGATATCGCCGTGCTGCGGGATGCGGAGGCGCAGGAGCGCATCCGCCGGCGGATCGGCGCCATCGTCGCCAGCACCGCCTTTGCCTGACGCGTCCCAAGGCGCGCTCCCTTCGCGCTCCTGGCGCAACCGACGAAAGGACTGCCCATGCACGCCGAGACGGAGACCGACACCGCGAGCGGGCAGCAGGCAGCCGCCCGGACCGCCGCCGATCAGGCCGCAATGCCCATCGACGTCATTTCCGACGTGGTCTGCCCCTGGTGCTATATCGGCAAGCGGCGGCTGGAAAAGGCGCTGGCGAGCCTGCCGGACATTCCCGTTGCCCTGCGCTGGCAGCCCTATCAGCTCGACGCGACGATCCCGCCGCAGGGCAAGGACCGCCAGCAATATCTGATGGACAAGTTCGGCAGCCAGGCGCGCATCGACGCGCTGCACGAGCAGATCGCCGCCGCCGGCCTGCAGGAAGGCATCCCCTTCGCCTTCGAGCGCATCCGCACCTCGCCCAACACGCTGGATTGCCACCGCCTGCTGCTGTGGTCGCGCGCCGACGGGCTGCAGAGCGAGATGGCCGAGCGCCTGTTCCGCCTCTATTTCCTGGAAGGCGCCGACCTCAGCGACCCGCAGACGCTGGTCATGGCGGCCGGCGAAGTCGGCATGATGGCCGATCTCGTCGCCGAACTGCTGCCGACGGATTCCGACCGCAGCAAGATCACCGCCGCCGTCGAACAGGCCCACCGCATCGGCGTCACCGGCGTCCCGGCCTTCATCATCGACGAGCGCTTCATCGTCATGGGGGCGGAAAAGCCGGAAACCCTCGCCGCCGCGATCAAGCACGCCTATGAGACGAAGACGGGGTAGTGGCTATAAAATCGCCTAGAGTGGGGAATTACTCATCTGGCAACTTTGCTTCAATCGACGATACGAAATTTCTAATAGGCCCTGACAGTTCATTTTTCAGTATAACACCCGGATTAGCAGAAGCAAATTTCGCTAGCCAATTCTTTAACTCAAATTTTACGTCATCATTCCAGGGCTTTCCGGCCTCCAAGAAGATTCGATTCATGCGTTGAGACCATTTTACTTTTGATTTTATCTTTATTTTCTTGGCTGGATCAACGCCGAATTTCTTTATAAAGTCCGCCGCATAAATCGCTTTATCATAGATATCCTCAATTTCCGCCTCGTCAAGATGGGGGACTATGCTCAAATTAATATCTTTCAATTCGATAACTTTATCTTCTATCGCCCTCTTCATAGCTTTACGGCCATCTGCATCATCATCTAAAAAGCACTGGATCAAACACGCGCCAGACTTGTAGAAAGACGCTTTTTGCCTCAATCCACTTGCCCCACCTAGATGATCAAAGAAAATAGATCCATCATCTAGCGCCCGCGCGATCGAAGGGCTCATGTAAGATGTAATAGCCTTAAGAGCGGTAACATCATCCCCCCCTTCAACTAGCACCACAAGTCTAGCGTTGTGCAAATTGTCTGAGAATCGAACCCCCAAGGCTTCGCGCACAGCCGAGACCTGCGTAGCAGGCGCCGCCTTACTTCCCTTAACTATAATCGTATTACTTAGGTTGTTCGGATTAACAAAAAGAGGAGAGTGGCTAGTTAGGACAACTTGATTACTTAATGCTAGATTACTAATAACAGCGCGAAGTTCGTGTATCGCTCTCGGATGCAAGTGGGATTCAGGCTCCTCAATTGCGATAACAGTGCTAACGTCAGCATCTACTTGTTCCGAAGCGTGTCGCATCAAGGCAAGTGCGGCCAAACTCTGAACACCATCACCTTTTCTGTCGAGGCGTGTTAAGTGGCCGTCATCTACTATTATCTCGAAATCTCGCCTTAAAGACTTGTAGCGAGCCTCACGCCGACTCTTTAATTCAACCGACGTCACACTAGGAAGAAAACGCGCTACAGTTGATTTAATTGCCTCAGCCAGCTCATCAAAAACAGGCTGCTGCAACTCTTCAATCTTGGAAATAGCCTCAGCGTACTCTGGATCTCCTTCTAGGCGGTGTAATTCTCGATCTACTAGCTGAGAAATAACTTTCGCCGCCGATTCTGCCGTTCGGATGGCAGGAATGTATTCAAATCGAATCCTCTTTGAAACAAAATCGGCAATTCGCGTACTCTTTCGAGTGAGCATCGCTTGGCCGCGACCGGGTTTTTTTACAGTTACCTCGAAATCACCCTTGGTAAAATAAATTAAAATAGGAAGAGTTCCGTTAAGATTACTCTTTATTTCATCTTTGAATTCAGCCGTCTCCGCTTCATTCAACGCAAATTCCAGAGTGACGCTCGACCCAATCCCAGCATTGGGTTTGATTTGCTTTCTAACAGGAAAGTCAGTGTCCCAATCATAGCCGATTCTATGTGATCGAATTAAACTAGAGGGCAGCCTGACAACTCGCCCATCGGATGTTCTCCGTACTTGTCGATGCCACTCGATCAAGGCATTCATGCCGAGCGCCAATGCGTGCAATATATTGGATTTGCCTTCGTTGTTCGCTCCTACCAGAAGAGAGTAATCCGAAAGCGGTATCTTTTTTGCGTTCGTAATACTTCTATAATTTTCTACAGAAAAAGAAACGAGCCTCATATCTTTCACCTTAAAAATTTACTTTTTTCGAGGAAATTTGCATCTAGATCAACGTTACAATTCATCTTTTGAAGGCGACCTTCGACAGGACTTCCCCCGCGAGTAAATATTCACCGTTTCCATAGGGGTAATTTGGAGCAGATTTTGGATAAATTTGCCAATAGATTTTACATTGTGGGACACGTGCCTACCGCTGCCTCCAGATCCAGACAGTCACCTAGACGAATTGAGTACGCATTGTCACCGTCCATGTAGAGGTGCTGATACCGAACGTTCCCGCATTTCAAGTGCCACTGTAGCCGCTTCGAGTCGCTTGCCGAGCTCTTGAGCGCCCTTCCCCAAACAAAAACCCGGCGCGCGGGGAGCGCACCGGGTTTCGTTGTTTCAGGCGCTGAGGCGTAAGGCGCCGATCAGCCCTTCAGGATGCTGCGGCCGGCGTAGCGGGCCTGCTCGCCCAGCTCTTCCTCGATGCGGATGAGCTGGTTGTACTTGGCGAGCCGGTCGGAGCGCGCCAGCGAACCGGTCTTGATCTGTCCGCAATTGGTGGCGACGGCGAGGTCGGCGATGGTGCTGTCCTCGGTCTCGCCCGAGCGGTGTGACATGACGGCGGTGTAGGCCGCTTTGTGCGCGGTCTCGACCGCGTCGAGCGTCTCCGTCAGGGTGCCGATCTGGTTGACCTTGACCAGGATCGAGTTGGCGACGCCCTTCTTGATGCCCTCGCGCAGGCGCACCGAATTGGTGACGAAGAGATCGTCGCCGACGAGCTGGCACTTGGAGCCGACCAGATCGGTCAGCGCCTTCCAGCCGGCCCAGTCGTCCTCGGCCATGCCGTCCTCGATGGAGATGATCGGATAGCGGCCGACGAAATCGGCGAGATAGGCGGCCATCTCGTCCGGGCCGAGCACCTTGCCCTCACCGGAAATGTGATACTTGCCGTCCTTGAAGAACTCCGTGGAGGCGGCATCGAGCGCGAGGCAAATGTCCTCGCCCGGGCGGTAGCCGGCCTTCTCGATGGACTTCATGATGAAGCCGAGCGCGTCCTCGGTCGAGGCAAGGTTCGGGGCGAAGCCGCCCTCGTCCCCGACATTGGTGTTGTGGCCGGCATCCTTCAGGCCCTTCTTCAGGGTGTGGAAGACTTCCGAGCCCATGCGCACGGCATCCGCCAGCGTGTCGGCGCCGACCGGCATGATCATGAATTCCTGCACATCGATCGGGTTGTCCGCATGAGCGCCGCCGTTGATGATGTTCATCATCGGCACGGGCAGCAGGCGCGCGCCGGCCCCGCCCACATAGCGGTAGAGCGGCAGGCCGGCCGACTGGGCGGCGGCGCGGGCGACGGCCAGCGACACCCCGAGGATGGCGTTGGCGCCAAGGCGCGCCTTGTTCGGCGTGCCGTCGAGCGCGATCATCGCCTCGTCGATCTTGATCTGGTCTTCCGCATCCAGGCCGCCGACGGCGTCGAAGATCTCGGTGTTGACCGCGTCGACCGCCTTCTGCACGCCCTTGCCGAGGTAGCGGGCGCCGCCGTCGCGCAGCTCCACCGCCTCATGCGCGCCGGTCGAGGCGCCGGAGGGCACCGCGGCCCGCCCGAAGGCGCCGTCTTCCAGATACACGTCGACCTCGACGGTCGGGTTGCCCCGGCTGTCGAGGATCTCGCGGGCGGTGATGTCGACAATTGCGGTCATTCTCGTCTCCCTGCGGGTGGGACTTTGTGAAAGTGGGTGGGCCAAGGCTGGTTGGACCTGCCGCCGTCCGGCTGTTCCTAGCCGAGGCGGGCGACAAGGAAAAGGCCGTGTCAGATGCCGCGCGGGCGCGACTTGGCGATGCGGTCGAAGGCCATCAGGTCGGCGAGCAGCTCCTTCAGGTCCTTGAGCGCAATCATGTTCGGCCCGTCGGAGGAGATGGTGTTGTCCGGGTCCGGGTGGGTCTCGATGAAGACGCCGGCAACGCCGACGGCAACGGCCGCGCGCGCCAGCACCGCCACCATGTGGCGCTCGCCGCCCGAGGAGGTGCCCTGCCCGCCCGGCTGCTGCACCGAATGGGTCGCGTCGAAGACGACCGGCGCGCCGGTCTGCGCCATGATCGGCAGCGCGCGCATGTCGGACACCAGGGTGTTGTAGCCGAAGGAGGCGCCGCGCTCGGTTAGGAGCACGTTGGGGTTGCCGGTCTCGACGATCTTGGTGAGCACGTTCTTCATGTCCCAGGGGGCGAGGAACTGGCCCTTCTTGACGTTGATGGTCGCGCCGGTCCTGGCGGCGGCGACCAGGAGGTCGGTCTGGCGGCAGAGGAAGGCGGGGATCTGCAGCACGTCGACGACCTCGGCCACCGGGGCGCACTGGTCGGCGGAGTGGATGTCGGTCAGCACCGGCAGCCCAAAGGTCTCGCGGATCTCGGCGAAGACCGGCAGCGCTTCCTTGAGGCCGACGCCGCGCGAGGCGGCGATGGAGGTGCGGTTGGCCTTGTCGAAGGAGGCCTTGAAGACGACGGAAATGCCGAGGCTGTCGGCGATTTCCTTCACCGCGGCGGCGCATTCCAGCACATGCGCCCGGCTCTCCATCTGGCAGGGGCCGGCGATCAGCGACAGCGGCGCGTCCTGCGAGAAGGCGACGTTCCCGACGGTCACGGTTCGATTGCATGTCTCGGTCATGGCAGCTCGTCTCTCCTGCTGGGCCAGCCCCAACTCATGGGCCGCCCGCCCGCTGGCGCGTTCCGCCCGTCAGTAGTCCGCATGGCGCGCGCGCGCAAGCGCCTCGGCGGTCTGGGGCGGTCGTTCCCTTGCCCAATCCTTGCCCCAATCCTGGGACAAAGCTTGCGCGGATTGGCGCGAAGTCGTTGCGCCGACATTCTTTTCGCCAACTTGGTTCCGTCATCCTTTCAGGTTACCTTGCGGCCCGTGCCGCCTCCCGATTCCACCAGACACGGAAAATGCGTTTCATGCAGAACAAGAAGATCCGCAAGGCAGTCCTTCCGGTGGCTGGCCTCGGCACCCGTTTCCTGCCCGCGACGAAGGCCCTGCCGAAGGAGATGCTGACCATCGTCGACCGGCCGATCATCCAGTATGTGGTCGACGAGGCGCGCAATGCCGGCATCGAGCACATCGTCTTCGTCACCGGGCGCAACAAGCATGTGATCGAGGACCATTTCGACATCGCCTACGAGCTGGAGGACACGCTGCGCGCCCGCTCCAAGCAGGCGGCGCTGAAGCTGCTCGAGGCGATCCGCCCGGCCCCCGGCACCACCAGCTTCACCCGCCAGCAGGAGCCGTTGGGCCTCGGCCATGCCATCTGGTGCGCCCGCGACATCATCGGCAACGAGCCCTTCGCGATCCTGCTGCCGGACATGCTGATGAAATCCGAGCCGGGCTGCCTGTCGCAGATGGTGGAGATCTACAATGCGTCCGGCGGCAACGTCATCTCGGTCGAGGCCGTACCGGAGGACCAGACCCAGAACTACGGCATCGTCGAGGTCGACGGCGATGCGAGCGCGCGGACCTTCACCATCACCGGCATGGTCGAAAAGCCGGCGCCGGGCACGGCGCCGACCAACCTGTTCATCAACGGTCGCTACATCCTGCAGCCGGAGATCTTCCAACTGCTCGGCAGCCAGGAGACCGGCGCCGGCGGCGAGATCCAGCTCACCGACGCGATGATCTCGCTGATGGGCATGCAGCCCTTCACCGGCCTGCGCTTCGAAGGCGAGACCTACGATTGCGGCTCCAAGTCCGGCTTCCTTGCCGCCAACATCGCCTTCGCGCTGGAGGATGAGGAGCTCGCCCGCGAGCTGCGGCCGCTGCTGCGCTCGCTGCTCGACGCCTGAGGACATCGATGCGCAAGATCCTCGTCACGGGCTCGGCCGGGTTCATCGGTTTTCACCTGGCAAGCCGCCTGCTCGCCGACGGATGGCAGGTGATCGGCCTCGACTGCGTCAGCCCCTATTACGATCCGGCGCTGAAGGAAGCGCGGGTGGAGATCCTGCGCCAGCATCCCCAGTTCATCGAGGCGCGGATCTCGCTGGAGGACCGCGCGGCGGTGATGGCGCTGATGGCCGAGCACGCGCCGCAACGGATCATTCATCTCGCGGCGCAGCCGGGCGTGCGCTACTCGCTGGAAGCGCCGCAGGCCTATGTGGATGCCAATGTCACCGGTTTCCTGACGGTGCTGGAGGCGGCGCGCGCCCACACCGTCGACCATGTGGTCTTCGCCTCCACCTCCTCGATCTATGGATTGGACGAGACGATGCCGCTGTCGCCGCATCGCGGCGGCAATCATCCGATCTCGCTCTATGCGGCGACGAAGAAGGCGAACGAGGCGATGGCGCACAGCTACGCCCACCTCTTCCGCATTCCGCTCACCGGCCTGCGCTTCTTCACCGTCTACGGCCCCTGGGCGCGGCCGGACATGGCGCTCTACAAGTTTACCCGGGCGATCCTGTCGGGCCAGCCGATCGACATCTACAACAATGGCGAGATGCTGCGCGACTTCACCTATGTCGACGACATCGTCGAGGGCATCGTGCGCATCGCCGACCGGCCGCCGGCGGTCAACGAGGACTGGGACGCGGCCGCCGCCGACCCGGCGACCAGCTCCGCCCCCTATCGGATCCACAATATCGGCAATTCCGAGCCGGTGAAGCTGCTGCGCTATGTGGACGCCATCGAGGCGGCCTGCGGCGTCACGGCGGTCCGCAACTACATGCCGCTGCAGCCGGGCGACGTTCTGGCCACCTGGGCGGATGTCGAAGACCTGACCCAGGCGACGGGCTTCCGCCCCTGCACCTCGGTGGAGGACGGCGTGCGTGCCTTCGTCGAGTGGTATCGGGATTTCTATAAGGTCTGAGGCCTGCAGGCGGCCGGCTGCAGAAGCCGGCGTCGATCAGCGTGTGGACCGATTGCCCAACATGTCGAGATAGGCCTTTTGCATGTCGCTGATGCGGCCGGCGACGCGCGCATTGGCCTTGAAGGCATTTTCCGCCTGCATCATGTCGACGATGGCCCCGACCATGTCGGGCGAGAAACCGATTGCCGGCGCGCCGGTGGCGGGCGACTGGTCGCCGTCTGCGCTCTGTCCGTCCGTCGTCTCGTGGCCGCTCGCGGCGAGCAACGCATTGCCCGCTTCGGCTCCGGCCGCAACGATGCGGCGGGCGGACGCCTCGAAGCGCTGACCGGCGGCCTGTAGGCCTGAAAGGGAGATGGACAGGGCAGACATGATCTGCACAGTATCCCCGTCCCCTCTTAACGAATCCTGAGTCCATTCCCTCGCATTCGAGCCAGGCGCGCCAAAGCCGCCAGTGTCATTTCAACCAAGGATTGCAATGCCATGCTCCTGACGCTCTCGATTACCGGTCCGTTCTTCGCTGTCATTGCCTTCGGGTTCTTCGCCGCGAAGCGAGGCTGGATGCCGGACGGAGCGGTGCGCAGCCTGAATGTCTTCGTGTTCAACTTCGCCATGCCGGCGCTGGTGATCCGGGCGCTGGCGGGACAGGACATCATCGCGGCCCTGACCGGGCCGATGGTGCCGGTGTGGATCCTGGCCGGAGCCGTGACCTTCGCCCTCGCCATGCTGGCCATGCGCATCCTGTGCGGCGGTGGCCTCGCCGAAATGGCGGTCAGCGGCCAGGCCGCCACCATCGGCAATATCGGCTTTCTCGGTCTGCCCTTGATGCTGGCGGCGTTCGGCGACCGGGCCGCCGCGCCGATGGCGGTGGTGCTGGTGCTGGACCTGACGATCTTCATTCCGCTCTGCATCGGGCTGCTGGAATGGTCCTCCGGCAAGGGCGCGAGCTGGCGGCTGGTCGTCACCGTGGCGAAAGGCGTGATCTTCAACCCGTTCGTGCTCGCCATCGTCGGCGGCACGCTCCTGTCGCTGGCGGGAGGGAAACTGCCGCAGGCGGGAGAGAACCTGCTCAACTTCCTTGGGGATGCAGCCGGCGCCACCGCCCTTTTCTCGCTTGGGGTGCAGCTTGCCGCGCGGCGGGTCGAGGGCGAGGCACGGGCGATCTCGCTGATGATCGTGATGAAGCTGTTTGTGCATCCGCTCGCCGTCCTTACCGCTGCGACACTGTTTGGCCTGGATGCGGCGCGCACGGCGGTGCTGGTGGTGGTTGCATCGCTGCCGATCGCCGGCAATGTCTTCGTCGTTGCCGAGCGCTATGGCATCTTCATCCAGCAACTGTCGGCGGCGATCCTGTTGTCGACCACAGCCGGCGTGGTCACCGTGTCCCTCGCTTTGATGTGGGCGGGATTGTGAGCAAAGGCCGCTCCACGGGGGCTGACAGAAGCGCCTCGCCGTCCCATATTGTCCGCGACAGGGCCGGATTCTCGGGAATTGGCCCGCTTCCTTCCTCGTGAGATCTTTCAGGACCCCCATGACCGACGCCGCCGCAGTCGCCGACCGCAATCCGCTGCTTGCCGAATGGACCGCGCCCTTCGGGCTGCCGCCCTTCGGCGAAATCGAGCCCTGGCACTACGAGGCGGCCTTCGAGGCGGCATTGAAGCTGGCGCGGCAAGCGATCGACCGGATTGCCGCCGACCCGCAGGCGCCGACTTTCGCCAACACGATCGAGGCGATGGAACTGTCAGGCCGGGAACTGACGCGCGTCGCTTCCGTCTTCTTCAATCTCGCCGGCAGTCACACATCCGAGGAATTGCAGCGCATCGAGCGCGACATCGCCCCGAAGCTGGCCCGCCATTCCAGCGAAACCCTGCTCAACCAGGCGCTCTACGCCCGCGTCGCCGCGCTGTGGGAGGCGCGTGGCAGCCTCGGCCTCAACGAGGAACAGGCGCGCGTTCTGGAACGCTACCACCGCATGTTCACTCGCGCCGGCGCGGCCCTCGATGAGGCCGGACGCCAGCGCATGGCCGAGATCTCGCAGCGGCTTGCCGTGCTGGGGACGCGGTTCTCGCAGAACGTGCTGGCCGATGAGGCCGGATATCACCTTTTGCTGGAGAGCGAGGAGGATCTCGCCGGTCTGCCCGGCTTCCTGCGCCAGGCGGCGGCCGAGGCGGCGAGCGAGCGCGGTCACCCGGGCAAGCACGTCATCACCCTGTCGCGTTCGCTGATCGAGCCGTTCCTGCAGTTCTCGACGCGGCGCGACCTGCGCGAGACCGCGTTCAAGGCCTGGATCTCGCGCGGCGAGACCGGCGGCGACACGGACAATCGCGCGGTCATCGCCGAGATCCTGAGGCTGCGCGACGAGCGAGCCAGGCTGCTGGGCTTCGACAGCTTCGCCGCCTACAAGCTGGACGACACGATGGCCGGCACACCGGATGCGGTTCGCGACCTGCTGGAGACTGTCTGGAGCCCGGCGGTGGCGCAGGCCCGCAAGGAAGCGGAGGCTCTGCAGCGGCTCGCCGCCGAGACGGGGGACAATATCGCCATTGCCCCCTGGGACTGGCGCTTCTACGCGGAGAAGCTGCGCCTGCGCGACCATGCGCTCGATGAGGCAGAGCTGAAGCCGTATTTCCAGTTGGAGAAGATGATCGAGGCGGCGTTCCACACCGCCGGGCGCCTGTTCGGTCTGATCTTTCGAGAGGTCGACGGGCTGAAGCTCTATCACCCGGATGTGCGCGCCTTCGAGGTGCTGGATGCCGATGGCGGTCATGTCGGCCTGTTTCTCGGCGACTATTTCAACCGCTCGACCAAGCGCAGCGGCGCCTGGATGAGTGCCTATCGCCGGCAGGAGAAGCTGGCGGCCGACATCCGTCCGATCATCGTCAACGTGATGAACTTCGCCAAGGCGCCCAAGGGGCAGCCGACGCTGCTGACCTTTGACGATGCGCGCACGCTGTTCCACGAATTCGGCCATGCCCTGCACGGGCTGCTCTCCGACGTGACCTATCCGGTGATCTCCGGCACGTCCGTGGCGCGCGACTTCGTCGAACTGCCCTCGCAGCTCTACGAGCACTGGCTGTCCGAGCCGGAAGTGCTCTCGCGCTTCGCCGTGCATGTGGAGACCGGCGAACCGATGCCGGCAGACCTGATGGAGCGGGTTCTGGCGGCGCGCAACTTCAACCAGGGATTCGCGACGGTCGAGTATCTCTCCTCCGCGCTCTTCGACCTCGACGTCCACACTCGCCAGGCGGACGGCGAGGCCGATATCGAGGCGCTGGAACATGAGACGCTCAGCCGTATCGGCATGCCGGCGGAAATCACCATGCGCCACCGGCCGACCCATTTCGCCCATGTGTTCTCGGGCGACGGCTATTCGGCAGGCTATTACAGCTACATGTGGTCGGAAGTGATGGACGCGGATGCCTTCACCGCCTTCGAGGAAACGGGCGACATCTTCAACGCGGACCTCGCCCGGCGGCTGCGCGAGGCGATCTATTCTGCCGGCGGCCGGCAGGACCCGAAGGACGCCTATGTCGCCTTCCGCGGCGCCCTGCCCGATGCCGGGCCGCTGCTGAAGAAGCGCGGCTTCGCCTGAGACCGGGCGGCAGGCATCAGCCGACACTTTCTTCTGCGACGTCGATGAAGGCGCGCACGATCCGGAGCGCGCGCTTGTCAGCAGGGGTGACGAGCACCGTCCGGTAGGCCTCCGGCATCTCGGCGATCGGCCGCACGACAAGCTGGCGCGACGGGAAGAAGCTCGCGCCGAGCAGCAGGCCGACGCCGACGCCGTGCAGAACAGCCTCCTTGACCACCGGATAGCTCGTCATCTCCATCATGCGGTCGAGCGCAAGGCCGTTCCTGGCAAGGGCCTGCGACACCGCGCGCCGCGTGAGAGAGCCGCCCTCGGGCAGCACGACGCATTCCTGCGCGAGATCGCGTAGCGACAGGGTCTTCTGGCGGGCGAGCGGATGCTCGCCGCGCAGATAGGCCATGAAACAGGCGCGCTCCAGCTCAAGCTCGTACATGCCCTCGACGTGCTCGGGCTCGGTCACGACCGCGATGTCGACATCGCGCCCGCGCAAGCGCTGCATCGCCACCGACCAACTGTGTAACGAGAAGGCCACCCGGACGCCGGGATAG
This sequence comes from Stappia sp. TSB10P1A, assembly GCF_900185725.1. Taxonomy (GTDB): domain Bacteria; phylum Pseudomonadota; class Alphaproteobacteria; order Rhizobiales; family Stappiaceae; genus Stappia. Next base: position 57,187 of record NZ_FYAU01000036.1, read on the forward strand.
CGGCGGTTGAAGGCGGCGATCAGCGGCAGAACGGGGCGCGGCGCATTGGCGATGACCCGCAGATGCCCCGATTCGATGGCCCCGTAGGCCTGCAGGCGTTCACCGACAAGCTGGGTCAGGGTGAAGACCCGGTCGGTGAGCTCGAACAGGTCCTGTCCGGGGCGCGTCAGCTCGAGTCCGCCGCGACGGCGCACGAACAAGGGCACCCCCATCAACCGCTCGAGTTTGGCGACATGCTGCGTCACCGCCGACTGGGTGATGCCGAGCACCGTCGCCGCGCGGGAAAATCCGCGCTCGCGCGCCGCTACGGTAAACGCCTCGAGCTGGGCCAGGCCGGGTTTCACGGGCGTTTCTCCTGCCGGATGGATGGGACTCCGCCGTATCATTAGCAGGGCTTATTTCCGGTTATGTGACTGTCAACCCGACTTGCTAGGCAGTGTCCGCAAGGGACAAACAGTGAGGCCGATCCAATGGCAAGCGTAACGCTAGAGGGCATCCGGAAAAGCTACGAGCGGACGGAGATCCTGAAAGGGATCGACCTGACGATAGAGGACGGATCGTTCCTGTCGCTGCTCGGACCGTCAGGCTGCGGGAAGTCCACGCTGCTGCGCATCATCGCCGGGTTGGAGCGCCAGAACTCGGGGCATGTGCGGATCGGCGACGACGTGGTCGACGCCGTGCGACCATCGGAGCGCAACCTCTCCATGGTGTTCCAGTCCTATGCGCTGTATCCGCATCTGAGCGTGGCGGACAACATCGCCGTGCCGTTGCGCATGCGTCGGCTGTCGACGCTGCAGCGCATGCCGCTGATCCGCCACGCGGTGCCAGGGACACACGCGGTGGAGCGGGAGATCCGCGCGGAGGTGGCGCGCACAGCCGAACAGCTCGGCCTCGGCGCGCTGATGCGGCGCAAGCCCGGCCAGCTTTCCGGCGGCCAGCGCCAGCGCGTGGCGGTCGGGCGGGCGATGGTGCGCCAGCCGCGCGCCTTCCTGCTCGACGAGCCTCTGTCCAATCTCGACGCCAAGCTGCGCGTGCACATGCGCACGGAAATCGCCCAACTGCACCGGGCGCTGGGCACCACGTTCATCTACGTGACGCATGACCAGGCCGAAGCGATGACCATGTCCGACAAGATCGCGGTCATGGCCGAGGGTGAGATCCTGCAGGTCGGAAGCCCGGATCAGATCTACGACGAGCCGGCGTGCCTGCGCGTTGCGGAGTTCATCGGTAGCCCGAAGATCAATGTCCTGAACGGCGTGGTCGACGACGCCGGGAGCGTCCGGCTTGGCGGCCGCGACACCGGCTGCGCCGCGACAGCCACGCCGGGCTCTGGCGTCAGTCTGGGCATCCGGCCCGAGGCGATCGCCCTGCGCGCGCCGGACGCCGCCGGATTGCGGGGCCGCCTTGCCCACACGGAGAATCTCGGCGCGGACGTTTTCGTCCATCTCGCGGTCGAGGGGTGCGAAGCTCCGGTCGTGGTGCGGCTCAGCCAGGCCGAGGCGCGCCGGACACGCCTCGGCGACACGGTCGGGCTTGGCTTCGAACCGGCCGCCGCGCGCCTGTTCGCCGCCGACGGTCGGCGGATTGCTCCTCGCGTTGGGGAGGTTGCCCATGTCTGACGCGAGCCTGCCCCTTGCCCGCGAAGGTGTCGCCGCGCCCGTGAGCCGGTCGTCGCGAAAGAGCAAGGCGGCCGCCACGGCCGCACGCTCCCCGCACCAGCTCGTCGCAACGGCGCTGCTGCTTCCCGCCGGCCTGCTCATGCTGCTCCTTGTGCTCGGGCCGGTCGCAGCCGTGCTGCTGATGTCGCTGACGGACTACCAACTCGGCGCCTCCGGCTTCTCCTTCATCGGGTTTGAAAACTATGCCGCCCTGCTGGACGACCGCGTGTTCTGGAAGGCGCTCGGCAATACGCTCGCCTATGTGGCGATCGTGGTGCCCGCCTCCGTCGGTCTCGGCCTCGCGGTGGCCCTGCTGATCGAGTCCGGCCGGAGCCTGCGCAGCCTCTACAGGGCGGTGTTCTTCGTGCCGGTGATGGCGACGTTGATTGCGATGGCGATCTCGTTCGAGTTCATGCTGCATCCGCAGTTCGGCCTCATCAACCTGATGCTCTCCGCCCTCGGCCTGCCGACCCACGCGTTTCTCAGCGAACCGGCGCTCGCCCTGCCGACGCTCGCTGCGATCGGCGTGTGGCAGATGTTCGGCTTCAACATGGTGCTGTTTCTCGCCGGGCTGGTGTCCATCCCGCGCCACCTCTACGAGGCCGCGGAACTTGACGGCGCCCGCTCCGCCTGGTCGCAGTTCCGCCTCGTCACGTGGCCCCTGCTCGGACCGGTCACCATGTTCGTGGTGCTGATCTCGGCGATCCGCTCGTTCCAGGTCTTCGACACGGTGCATGTGCTGACCAAGGGCGGCCCGAGCAAGGCCTCCGAGGTGCTGCTCTACTCGATGTACACCGAGGGCTTTGAATTCTTCCGCTCGGGCCTCGCCGCGGCGATCGCGGTGGTGTTCCTAGCCTTCGTCCTGCTACTCACGCTGATCAAGGCGCGGGTGATCGAAAAGAGGGTCCACTACTGATGCGCCCGCTGCTCTCTCCGCTTTCCGCCGCCCTGCCCGGCCTTGCCCGCCATGCCGCGCTGCTGGCGCTCGCCGCGCTGACGCTGCTGCCGTTTGCCTGGATGATCTCGACCTCGCTCAAGCCGGCCGGCGAGATCTTCCTGTCGGAAATCCGCTGGTGGCCGGAGCGTCTCGCCGCGGTCGAGAACTACAGCGCCGCCTTCGAGCGCGCACCGCTGCTGCGCTTCCTGGCCAATGGCGCGATCGTGACGCTGGCGATCTTCGCCCTGCAGGTGGTCGTCAACCTGCCGGCGGCCTATGCCCTGGCCAAGCTGCGCTTCATCGGACGCCAGACGGCCTTTGCCCTCGTCCTGTTCGCGATCCTCGTCCCGCAACAGGCAACCGCCGTGCCGCTGTTCCTGCTGTTCCACCAGCTCGGCCTGCTCGACAGCTATGCCGCGCTGGTGGTGCCCTTCACGATCTCCGCCTTCGGCATCTTCCTGATGCGCCAGTTCTTCATGAGCGTTCCGGACGACCTGGTCGACGCTGCCCGGATGGACGGCATATCGGAGTTCGGCATCGTCTGGCGCGTCATGCTGCCGACCGCGATCCCGGCCGTCACCGCCTTCGGCATCTTCTCGGTCGTCTCGCACTGGAACGACTATTTCTGGCCGCTCGTCGCCATCAACTCGCCGCACCTGTTCACCCCGCCGCTTGGCGTCGCCGCCTTCCGCAACGAGGAAGCCGGCACCGACTACGGTCCGCTGATGGCGGCGGCCACGATCATCATCGCCCCACTGGTTATCGCCTTCCTGTTCGCGCAGCGCCGCTTCATCGAAGGCATCACCTTCACGGGCATGAAATAACCCCGAGAACGGACGGTCAACGTCCGCCGGACCTCTACCGCAGCCTCGTATGGAGATCCACATGCTGAAGCACGTCCTGCTTTCGGCCGCGATGACGCTTGCCGTCCTCCCGGCCGCCGCCCAGACCGAGATCGTCATCCAGTACCCCTATGGCGAGCTCTTCAACACCACACACGAGCAGATCCGGGAGGCCTTCGAGAAGACCAATCCCGACATCAAGGTGACGTTCCGCGCGCCCTACGAGTCCTACGAGGAAGGCACGCAGAAGGTGCTGCGCGAGGCGATCACCGGCCAGATGCCGGACATCACCTTCCAGGGCCTGAACCGCGTCCGCATCTTCGTCGATCGCGGCATCGCGCAGCCGCTCGACGGTTTCATCGCCGCCGATCCGGAGCTGGAGACCGACGGCTTCCACAAGGCGATGTACGATATCGGCACACAGAACGGCCAAGTCTACGCGCTGCCCTTCGCGATCTCGCTGCCGATCATGTATGTCAATCTCGACCTTGTGCGTGCCGCCGGCGCCGATCCGGAGCTGCTGCCGACCACCTGGGCCGAGGTGATTGACCTCGCGCGCAAGATCAAGTCGGTTGGCGACGACATCAACGGCGTCACCTACGCCTGGGACATTACCGGCAACTGGCTGTGGCAGGCCCCGGTCTTCGCCCGTGGCGGCACGATGCTGAGCGAGGACGAGAGCAAGGTCGCCTTCGACGGCGAGGCAGGCCGTTTCGCGATCAACATGATCGCCGGCCTGGTGACCGAGGCCGGCATGCCGAACCTCACCCAGCCCGACATGCGCAGCGCCTTCGCCGCCGGCAAGACCGGCCTGCACTTCACTTCGACCTCCGACCTCGCCAAGGTCACCTCGATGGTCGACGGCAAGTTCGACCTGAAGACCTTCACCTTCCCCGACGTGGTGCCGGGCACGGGCCGTCTGCCGGCGGGCGGCAATGTCGGCATCATCCTGACCAAGGACGCCGAAAAGCAGAAGGCTGCTTGGGAGGTGATGAAGTTCTGGCACGGCGCCGAAGGCGCGGCCATCATGGCGCGGACGACTGGTTACATGCCGCCCAACAAGAAGGCGAACGACGTCTACCTCAAGGACTTCTATACGGACAATCCGAACAACTACACCGCCGTCAGCCAGGTCGCCCTGCTGACCAAGTGGTACGCCTTCCCTCGCGAGAACGGGCTCAAGATCACCGACGTGATCAAGGATCACCTGAACTCGATCATCACCGGCGCACGGGCGCAGGAGCCCGATGCGGTGCTCGCCGACATGACCGCCGACGTGCAGAAGCTGCTGCCGAGGAAGTAACTCCGACAGCAGGCACGCCGGGCCATACGCCTGGCGTGCCTGCGCCGATCCGGCCCCTCAAGACCAAGCCAGACAAGATGAAGATCCTCCATTTCAGCGACATCCATCTGACCACGCCGGGGCACACGATCCAGGGCCGTGACCCGAACGCCAGTTTCGAGCGCGCCCTCGGCCATGCGCTGGCCGACCATGGCGATGCCGAACTGCTGGTGATCACCGGAGACCTTTCCGACTGGGGCGACCGGGCGGACTATGAACGCCTGCGCGACCGGCTCGCCAACCTGCCCCTCCCCATCGCGCTGTGCATCGGCAACCACGACGACCGCCCGACATTTCTCGACGTATTTCCCGAACTCGCCGACCCGAACGGCTTCGTGCAGAGCGTGCGCGACGTCTCGGCGGGGCGCTGCCTAATGCTCGACACCTGGGAACCGCAGACCCATTCCGGGCACTATTGCGAAGCCCGGCTGGCCTGGCTCGAGGCCCGGCTTCGCGAACATGACGGCCCGTTCTTCCTGTTCATGCACCACAATCCGTTCCCGACCCATCTCGCGCCGCTCGACCGGATCGGCCTTGCCGACGGGAGGGCGTTCCGCGACGCCGTCGCCCGCCACCGCGACCGGATCCGGCACATCTTCTTCGGGCATTGCCATCTGCCGCTGGCCGGCTCGACCGCCGGCGTGCCGACAACCTCGCTGCGCGGCACGAACCATGCCGGCATCGCGCTGTTCCGCGAACGCGAACTCTTGTCCAGTTCGGACCTGCCGGCGAGCTACGGAGTCGCGTTCATCGCAGCCGATCATGTCTGCGTACACATGGTCGAGTTCGGCTATGACGGCCCCGTGCGCACGGAGGGCAATCCGGATTACGCGGCGTGGAACCGGGAGACGATGGTGCGATGATCTCGGTGCAAGGCTGGCGTTGCGATCCGGCGAGAAAGCCTTCCAAATAGGGTGGAAAATTCGCCCACTCCCATATGGCGGACGCGGTCGCCGTCGCGCCGGAGCACGATCTCCATCTTGGCGAAGAGCGGCTTTGCCTGAGCCCCAGCGGCGTGAGCGAAGATCGACGGCGCGGAAGGTCTCCGCACCGCCGTTGCAAAGGTCAGATGACCTCGACCTTGCCGGTGGCGATATCGTAGAGCGCACCGACAACGCGCACCTTGCCGCCGGCAACGGCCTCGGCAACGATCGGGCCGGCGGCCTTCAGTTTTTCGACATTGTGCAGAACATTGGCACGGGTCGCGGCGGCGAGCGGATCGGCGGGCTTGTCGGCGAGCGCCGCCTCGACGCCCGGCTTCAGCATGCCGACGAGTTCCGGCAGGTGACCCGGCAGTTCCGTGCCCTCTTCCACCACGCGGATGGTCGCAGACACGGCGCCGCAGTTGGTATGGCCCATGACCACGAGAAGCGGGATGCCGAGCACGGCAACGCCGTACTCGATGCTGGCAAGCCCGCTGATGTCCACAAAGTTGCCGGCAACCCGCATCACGAACAGTTCGCCCGGCCCCTGATCGAAGAGAAGTTCGGGGGCGACGCGCGAATCGGCGCAGGAGAGAATTCCGGCGAAGGGGTACTGAGCTCCGGCACGCGCGGCGCGGCCGACCGAGAAGTCGCCGTTGCATCCGGCGTTGGCGACATAGCGCGAATTGCCTTCGACCAGCCGCGCCAGCGCGTCCTCTGGGGAAATGTCGTTGGGTGCGCTCGTCGCCTGCTCGGCGGCGGCGCTGCCCGGCAACGCGAAACCACCGGCGAAGGCCGTCGTCGCCGCCGCTGCTCCAAGTCCCAGCAGGCCGCGTCGCGACAGGGCGTAATGGTCAATCTCGCACATTTCTGGATCCTCCCCCAGCGTGCCGACACGGGCGTGCCGGCCTCCCGACCGCGCCATGGAGACGCATGCTCGACACATCCGCCGATCAGCCGGTTTCACGGCTACAACTAGACATGCCCTGTCTCAACGGGGGGTAAACCTTGCAGAACGAATGAGATGAAAACTGATGCTATGAGGTTCTGACAATCGGTGCTGGCGACAGGCGCCCTCGGCCGGAGCGCGCAAGACGCATTTCACCCGGAAAGGCGCCTTGTTCCTCCGCCAGCCCCCTCACGATCAGTGAGGGCGCTTCGGCTTGCGGTTCTTGTGCTTCGGCGGCTTGCCGCGATCGGTTGCCGGGGCCCTCTCCGGAGCCTTGTGCTTGCGGGCCGGCTTGCCGTCCTGCTTGAATTTCGGTTTGGATTGCCTCGGCGCTGCGCGCATCTCGCCGACAGGCGCGATCCTGATGCCCTTCTCGAGACTGCCAGGCTGCAGGATCTGCCAAGCGTAGCTACCAGCCTTGTCGGCGGAAATCTCGAAACGGGTTTCGCTTTCGTCGATCTTGATCGCGCCGACATCTCGTTTTGTCACCCCGCCGGCGTTGCAGATCATCGGCAGCAGGAACTTCGGGTCGGCGCGGTGCCTGCGCCCGAGCGAGATGGTGAACCAGACGCCGTCCTCCATGCTCGGGCCACGCGGCTCGCGGGTCGGCGCATGGTCCTCGCCGGACCGACGGACACGGTTGCCGAGACCACGGCTCTGCAGCGCTTCGGCAGGAAGCGGCAGGAGGTCCTCCGGAACCGGATGCGCGGCCAGGTTCTGGCGGAGGAACGCGGCCGCAATACGCTGCGGTCCGGCCCGCTCCAGCAACTCGGCCACGAAATCCGCCTCCTGCTCATCGGGTTCCGCCGCCGAGACGGCGGCATCCAGGATCTGCCGGCGGTAGCGGGCCTCAATCTCCGCAATGCCGGGAGCCGCACGCATGGTCGCGGTGAGCTGCGCCATTGTCAGAACGCGATGCGCTGCCCCACGCCTGTTTTCGGGAACAATGAGCACGCAGATGCCCTTTCGGCCGGCGCGCCCGGTGCGCCCGGACCGATGCAGCAGGGTCTCCGGTTTGCTCGGCAGGTCGGCGTGGACCACGAGGTCGAGGTTGGGAAGGTCGATGCCGCGCGCCGCGACGTCGGTCGCAACGCAGACGCGCGCGCGTCCGTCACGCATGGCCTGCAGCGCGTTCGAGCGCTCCGATTGTGCCATCTCGCCCGAAAGCGACACCACCGAGAAGCCGCGATTGACGAGGCGCGCCGTGAGGTGGCGAACCGCTTCGCGCGTGTGGCAGAACACCAGGGCGCTCTTGCTGTCCGACTCCAGCAGCGTGTTGATGATTGCGTGCTCGCGCTCGTCGCGCCGCACCAGCATCACCTGGTATTCGATGTCGGCATGCTGTTCGGTGGTCGCGAGTGTCGCGACGCGCACGGCATCGGTCTGCACCGTCTTGGCCAGTTCGGCGATGCCGCGCCTGACGGTCGCCGAGAACAGCAGCGTCCGGCGGTCCTTCGGCGACGCGCCGAGGATGAACTCCAGGTCGTCGCGAAACCCGAGGTCCAGCATCTCGTCGGCTTCGTCGAGCACCACCGCGCGAATGCCGCCGAGGTCCAGCACGCCGCGCGTGATGTGGTCGCGCAGGCGGCCGGGCGTGCCGACCACAAGGTGGGCGCCGCGTTCGAGCGCCCGGCGTTCGGTGCGGATATCCATGCCGCCGACGCAGGTCGCGATCCTGATCTGCGTCTCCGCATAGAGCCAGGCGAGTTCCCTTTGAACCTGAATGGCAAGCTCGCGTGTCGGAGCGATGATCAGACCCAGCGGCGCGGCCGCAACGTCAAAGCGTGTCGCGCTGCCGAGCAGGGTCGATGCGATGGCAATGCCGAATGCGATCGTCTTTCCCGACCCGGTCTGCGCCGAGACGAGAAGGTCGGCATCGCCGTACTCCTCGTTCGTCATCTCCAACTGGACCGGTGTCAGTTGGCTGTACCCCTTCGCTGCCAAGGCGGACGCAAGGGCCGGATGTATCCCGGCGATCGGGGATGTGGAGTTGGGATCGTTATTCGGCGTCATGGTCACCATCTTTGCGAACTGCCGAATATCATAGCGTCGGCGCTTTGGGCAGCGATTGTTGGGGGATCATCGTCCACCGGCGCCCCGGGGTGGACGGGCCTCTCCCATCGGTCAGGGGCGACGGCCCGCACATTCACCACGACCGCCGCTGCCGCGCAAGTGCCGCGGCCGAAACAAAACGGGCGGCGCCGCCGGCGCCGCCGCTGTTCCTGTCCTGTTGTCATGAACAGCGCAACCCGGATCACCCCTCCGCCAGCAGTCCTTCAACGTAAGGGGCGAAGCTGCGCCAGCACTCCAGGACGAACCTGTCGCTGCCGGTGCGCCACAGCACGATCTCTGCCTTGGTGAAGAGCGTGCGTGTCACCATGCCGACCGGAAAGGCGACGGGGTCGAGATCGAGGAAGACATGCGCGTTGAGAAGGTCGGCAACACCCGGCCCTTCCAGCAGCAGCGCGATGTTGCGCTCCGACACGTCGACCAGCGAGTGCGGCGTGTCGCCGAGCACGGCGGCAAGCTCGCCGGCAAGACTGCGGGCGAGCCCATCGACAGCCTGCGGTCCGTCGGCGGCCGGACGGGCGAGCAGAAGCCATTCGTCCGGCCCCTGCCAGAGCGCAGCGCGATCGCCTGCCCTGCCGGCCGCAAGCGGCGTCTGCGGCAAGGACACGCCGAATGCCTCCCCGACTTTCGCTGCCGCGCCGGAATCACCCCGGAACACGAAGCGGACCAGCGGACCGGCGCGGTGAAGGGCGGTGCCCGCAGCGGCATGCGGCGGCAGAGCGAGGGCCTCGGCGGGCGCATGAAACAAGGTGTCAGACATTGAGCCGGCTTCCTTCCGGATCGACGAAGAGCGGCGGGACCACCTCGACGGCAATCGCGCCATTCGGCATCGGCACATGCAGGATCTCGCCGTGGCGGGCACGGCCGTTGGCGATCATCGCGAGCGCGATGGGCCGGCCGGCAGCGGCCGACATGTAGGACGAGGTGACATGGCCGAGCGCGGGCGTGCGCGGCGCCGGATCGGCCTCCGCCGTGACCTGGGCGCCCTCTTCCAACAATGCCCTGCCGTCCCTGGTCAGCAGACCGACGAGCTGCTTGCGGCCCGGCGCGACGAGATCCGGACGCGCGAGCGAACGTTTGCCGACGAAATCGGGTTTGGCCTTGCCGATGGCCCAGGCCATGCCGACATCGTCCGGCGTCACCGTACCGTCGGTCTCCTGGCCGACGATGATATAGCCCTTCTCGGCGCGCAGGACGTGCATCGTCTCGGTGCCGTAGGCGCAGCCGCCAAGCCGCTCGACATTGGCGAAAACCGCCTCCCAGACCTGGCGCGCGCGAGACGGCGGCACGTTGATCTCGTAGCCGGCCTCGCCGGTGAAGCTCATACGGAACAGGCGGCAGGGAATGCCCCCCATGACATGGCCCTCGCGCACCGACATGTGCGGCATCGCTTCGGTGGCAAGGTCGATGTCGTCGACAAGCGGGGCAATCGCCTCGCGCGCCTTCGGCCCCTGCACGGCGATCACCGCCCACTGTTCGGTGGTGGAGGTCAGCCAGACCTTCAGGTCAGCCCATTCGGTCTGGAGATAGTCCTCCATATGGGCGAGGACGCGCGGCGCGCCGCCGGTCGTGGTGGTGACGTGGAAACAGTCCTCATTGATACGGCCGACGACACCGTCATCCATGATGAAGCCCGCCTCGTTGAGCATCAGCCCGTAGCGCAGGCGTCCGATGCCGAGCTTCTTCCACGGATTGGTGTAGATGCGCTCGAGGAACTCCGCCGCGTCGGGTCCGACCACCTCGATCTTGCCGAGGGTCGAGGCATCGAAGAGACCGACGCTCTCGCGCACGGTGCGGCACTCGCGCAGCACCGCGGCATGCATGTCTTCTCCGCTTTTGGGGAAGTACCAGGCGCGTTTCCACAGCGAGACGTCCTCGAACGCCGCGGCTTTCGCCGCCGCCCAATCGTGGATCGGCGTCCGGCGGACGGGATCGAACAGATCGCCGCGCGAGGTCGTCGCCAACGTGCCGAAGGTCACCGGCGTGTAGGGCTGGCGGAAGGTGGTGAGACCGACCTGCGGGATCTCGTTGGCCAGCGCCGTGGAGGCGATCGACAGCGCATTCATGTTGGACAGGCGGCCCTGATCGGTCGCCATTCCGGTCGTGGTGTAGCGCTTGATGTGCTCGATGGAATGCATGCCCTCGCGCACGGCGAGCTTCACGTCCTTGGCGGTGACGTCGTTCTGGAAGTCGACGAAGGCGCGTACGCGAGCCGGGTTGCGATCATGCGGCACGGCACCGAGCCACCATCCGGTCGACGCGTCGCCTCCGCTGGCAGAGAAGGTCGGGACATCCGCCGGGCTTCCGGTCGCGGCTTCGGCCGCCTCGGCGCCTGCGCGCGCGCCGTCGGCGAGCACCAGCGCCAGACCGTCGATGCCGCGACAACTGCCGGCCGAACGCTGCGCCTGCACCGGATCGCCCGGCAGGAAGGCGCCCTTTTCGGGGTTCCAGTCGAGCTTGCCCCGCGCCTGCGAATGCAGACTGACATTGGGCGTCCAGCCGCCGGAGATCAGCAGGCAGTCGCAGGCGAGACTGCCGGCGGACGACACTGTCTCGCCGACGAGGCGGCCGAGAAGGACGCCCTGGACGCGTTTCGATCCCTTGACGCCGGTCACTGTGCAGCCGGTTTCCACCCGGATCGACAGCGCGCGGGCACGCTCCTTCAGCAGCGGATCGACGTCGCCGCGCATGTCGAGAACGGCAACGACGTTGCCCCCCAGTGCAGCGATATCGAACGCAGCGCGCCAGGCGCTGTCGCAGGCGGTGGCGACCGCAATCGCACGGCCCGGCAGAACGCCGTAGCGGTTGGCGTAGATGCGGCCGGCTTCGGCCATCATGATCCCTGGACGGTCGTTCTCCGGGAAGACCAGCGGTCGCTCGATGGCCCCGGTGGCGAGCACCACCTGACGGGCACGAACCTGCCACAGGCGCTCGCGCGGCAGCGACGGGTCGGGACTGGCGAGATGGTCGGTGACCCGCTCGGCAAGGGCGACGAAGTTCTGGTTGAAATAGCCGAAGACGGTGGTGCGCGGCAGCAGGGTGACCCGGTCATTGCCGGCAAGTTCGGCCATCGCGGCCGATACCCATACGGTGGCGGACTGGCCTTCGATCTCGGCCCCCGCCTCATGCAGCAGCGAGCCGCCCGGTTCGGCCTGCTCGTCGGCCAGGATCACCCGCGCGCCGGCGCGGGCAGCGGCGAGCGCAGCGGCAAGGCCCGCCGGGCCGCTGCCGGCGACGAGGACATCGCAATGCGCGTAGCGGTTGGCGTAGCGATCCGGATCCGGGGCGGTCGGCGCCTTGCCGAGGCCGGCAGCCGCCCGGATGAACGGCTCATAGACCCGGTTCCAGAAGCTCTTCGGCCACATGAAGGTCTTGTAGTAGAAGCCGGAGACGAAAAGCGGCGAGAGACGGTCGTTGACCGCGCCGATATCGAAGCCGAGCGACGGCCAGCGGTTCTGGCTGACCGCCACCAGCCCCTCGTGGATATCGACCTGGGTGGCGCGCAGGTTCGGCACGCTCTGGCCGGCCGCGGCCGCCGCCGCGGATTTCGCGACCCCGACCAGCGCATTGGGTTCTTCCGAGCCGGCGGTGAGGATGCCGCGCGGGCGGTGATACTTGAAGGAGCGGCCGACCAGATGGATGCCGTTGGCAAGCAGGGCCGAGGCAAGCGTATCGCCGGCCCGGCCGGTGAGCGTCCTGCCGTCGAAGGTGAAGGTCACTGGCACGGCGCGGTCGATGCGCCCGCCTTTCGAGGTGCGGAAGGAACGGGTCATCTTGCCCCCTCCCCGCCGGTCGCGGAAAGGTCGGGCCGTGGTTCGCCGGTCTGGTAGACGGCGATGAAGCGATCGCTCACCGTGTCGCGCAGCGCATTGAAGAAGCGGCCGCAGCCATGGACGTGGCGCCAGCGCTCGGCCATCACGCCCTTCGGGTTGGTCCGCATGTAGAGAAACTCGGCCCATTGACGATCGTCGAAATCGGCCGGCTGCACGGGACGGGCGATATGCGCCTCGCCGCCATAGCGGAACTCGATTTCGGGTCGGTCGACGCCGCAGCAGGGGCAGTGGATCAGAAGCATCGGCTCACCCCTAGATCTCGGTCTTGTGTGCCGCGGTCTCCGGATCGCCGGTATTCGGCGTCCCGGAAGGCTCGATCAGCAACAGGTGGGTTTCAACTTCGGCGACCGGGCAATGCTCGACGCCCTTGGGCACGACAAACAGTTCTCCGGGCCCGAGCGTGACATCGCCGTCGCGCATCCGAATGGTCAACCGACCCGACAACACCTGAAAGAAATCGTCGGTGTCGGGGTGCGAATGCCAGGTGAATTCTCCCTTGACCTTCACCACCATGAGGTCGTGACCGTTGAACGAGCCGACGATCTTGGGCGACCAGTGTTCGGAGAACAGAGCGAGCTTCCCGGCAAGATTCACTGCCTGATGCGTCATGTCGGGCCTCAATGCGCGACGGCGGCGGCAGCCGCCTCGTCGATGAGCCGGCCGGTGCGGAACCGGTCCAGCGTGAAGGGGGCGTTGATCGGGTGCGGCTCGTCGCGCGCGATGGTGTGGGCGAAAACATGGCCGGAGCCGGGCGTCGCCTTGACCCCGCCGGTGCCCCAGCCGCAATTGACATAAAGGCCGGGCACCGGGGTCTTGCCGATGATCGGCGAGCGATCCGGCGTGACGTCGACGATGCCGCCCCAGTTGCGCATCATGCGCATGCGGCGGAACATCGGGAACAGTTCGCAGATCGCATCGACCGTGTGCGTGGTGATCTGCAATCCGCCGGTCTGGCTGTAGGAGACATACTGGTCGGTGCCGGCGCCGATCACCAATTCGCCCTTGTCCGACTGCGAGATATAGGCGTGCACCGTGTTGGACATGACCACGCAGGGGAAGCAGGGCTTCACCGGCTCGGACACCAGTGCCTGCAGCGGGTTGGATTCCAGCGGCATCCTGACGCCGGCCATGTCCATGACGACCGAGGTGTGGCCGGCAGCAACGACGCCGATCTTCTTGGCGCCGATGAACCCACGCGAGGTCTCGACCCCGGCGACCGAACCATCCGGGTGCCGGCGAATGCCGGTAACGGCGCAGTTCTGGATGATGTCGACGCCGCGCTGGTCGGCGCCGCGTGCATAGCCCCAGGCCACCGCATCGTGACGGGCAACGCCGCCCTTGCGCTGGAGCGCCGCACCCAGAACCGGATAGCGGATGTTGCGACCGATGTTGAGGGGCGGGCAGAACGCCTTGGCTTCCTCCGCGCTCAGCCACTCGTTCTGGACGCCGGCGAGCCGGTTGGCGTGGACGTGACGCTTGAAGACCTGGATGTCATGCACCGTATGGGCGAGCATCATGACGCCGCGGGCAGAGTACATCACGTTGTAGTTCAGCTTCTGCGACAGGTCCTGCCACAGGTCCATCGCGTGGTCGTAGAGCGCCTCGCTCTCCTCCCAGAGATAGTTGGAGCGCACGATGGTGGTGTTGCGGCCCGTATTGCCGCCACCGAGCCAGCCCTTTTCCAGCACGGCGATGTTGGTGATGCCGTGCTCGCTCGCGAGATAATAGGCGGTGGCAAGACCATGACCGCCGGCGCCGATGATGACAACGTCATACTCCGGTTTCGGATCGGGCTTGCGCCATTGGTGGCCCCAGTCCTGATGGGCGTTGAGGGCCTTCAAGGCCAGGTCCCAGAAGGAGAAACGTGTCATGCGGTCCTCTTGCCGGTGGCGGCTCATGCGGAGGCGGAATGCCGGTCGCCGACAGGCCACGTCTGCGCGCCATCCGCTCTGTTGTGCAACCGATCCGGCGGCCGGTCTTGCGGAAAAACGACATCCCGTCGAGGCTTTGCGTCGCATGCGCGACAGTGGCAAAAGACCGCAGGTCAGGCCCTTCTCACCAGCCGAACGGCTCCAGCCAGCAGGATGCCCGCCCAGCCGAGGATCATCAAGCTGCCGCCCGTCGGCGCCGCCATCGGGTACAGCCGATCACCCAGCATCACCCGCGAGGTCAGATCCCCGGCGAACAGCGCAAGACCAACTGCAAGCGCGAGCGTTGCGACCGCAAGAACGCCGCTCGGACCGATCGCACGCAGCGCCGCCAGCGCCAGAAAGGCCGGCGCATGGAACAGCAGCATGTTGGCCGCGCTCGACAGCAGTTCGCCGCCCGGCACATGCGCTGCCATCGCCGACAGGGCGACGCCTAGTCCGCCGGAAAGGCCGGCCAGCAGCAGGAGAACGCCAGTCGCCCGGTCGCCCCGAAACGACGCGGAAATATCGGGAGCGCTCATGACGGTCACTCGCGGGACAGGGTGATGTGATCGGCCGACCAGTGGCCCGGCCAGACCTCGGCGCCGCCCGCGCGCAAGGCCCGGATCGCCGCGACCGGGACATCGGCAACCAGGAACGGCTCTTCGCCGCGCGTGCCGCCGACAGGAGCGATTTCCGCGACCACGCCGCGATAGCCGAGCGACGGCTCGCACGGCACATAGAGCGCGGCGCCCGAAACGTTGCTGTCGTTCTGGGTGGTGCCCGGCGAGGCGCCGACAACGCCGCAGACGGCGACCGAGCACATGAGTTCGACCGCGCGCGCCTTGGCGCAGCCGAACACCCGGTTGTAGCCGGCGAGGCTTGATGTCATTGAGGGCACGATGAGAAGGTCTGGCGCCTCGCGGGCGATCAGGCAGGAGAGCGCCGGCATTTCGACGTCGAGGCAGATCAGCATCATCATCGACAGGCCGGCGACCTCGAAGCGGATCACCCTGTCGCCCGGCGTGACATACCAGCTTTCGCGGTCCAGTTCGAAAGGCGTCAATGCCAGCTTGTCGTGGGAGATGCTCCGACCGTCGGCGATCAATGCGACGGCACGGTTGACGAAGCCGCCCCGGCCATCGGCTGCCGGCATGGAGCCCGCCACGAGGGTGACCGCGTGTTCGGCAACCAGAGCCTTCAGGTCGGGCATCAGGGCTTCGGCCTCACCGGCCATAAAGGCGAGTTCCGATGTCGGTTTCAGGCCTTTCGGCTTCCAAGCGAGAAAGGCTTCGCTCAGATATTCGGGAAGTACGAGGAGCTCGGCGCCCTGGGCATGGGCGCGGGCGAGCCGTTGCGAGATGCCGGCGAGGAAATCCTCGCGGCTGCGACCGCCCTGGCCGAGATTGAAGGCACAAAGCGCAAGGCGGAAGGTGTCGGGAGAGGAAGGCGTGTTCATGGAGCCGGATGCTGGCCCCATCGACTGCCACAATCAAGGCGACAATTTGCGCCGGCGATCAAAAATACCGGCGACGAGCGCAAGCTCAGTCGTTGGAGATGATAACCTTGGCCGCCATCAGCAGGCTGACGAGAATGAGACCCGCGCGCAGCGGGGTCACAGCGGGCGCACGCTCCGGCGCCACGGCGGTGACGCCCTGCGCCTGCAGGCGCCGCAGCGCCCGTTCCGCGTTGTCGGCAGCAGTATCGACTTCGGCCATCAAATGACGCAACTGGGCCCGAGGTGACATGATTCCATCCCGCAATTCCATCCTGGCGCACGCTAGCGCGGGCGGGGTTTCGCCTTCCTTAACAGGGCAGGAAATGCCGATGGGCAGAAGATTCCGCCTCGGATGCGCTTACAGTCTCGAACGCTGCGGGTCGGCGACGTCGATCACGCGCAGTTGCACCCGCTCCTGGCCCTGCCAGGTGTCCAGGGACAACGCCCCGGCAACATGCAGCGCGCCGCCACGCCCGCCCAGGATCACCTGGCCGAGCGGTGTGTCGGCGGCTTTGAAGGCGATGGCCTTCAGCGTGCTGCCGCCACCATCGGCGAGCGTCAGGCGGACGTGGCCCTTGCCGACCGTGTCGGCGAAGGTGACGCGATGGCTGGGAAAGGCGAAGACCGGTTCGGGATGGCCGGCACCGAACGGGCCGGCGGTCTCCAGCATATGCAGCAGATCGGCACTGGCCGCTCCCGCCGTCAGGGCGCCATCGATCTTCAACTCAGTTGCCGAGCGTGCGGCGGCGACATCCTCGGCAAGGGCTGTCTGCATGAAGGCGGCAAGGTCGTCCAGCCTCTCGTGGCGTACGGTGAGGCCGGCGGCCATGGCATGCCCGCCGCCCTTTTCCAGGATCCTCTCGTCGACGGCGCGGCGGACGGCGGCGCCAAGGTCGACACCAGGAATGGACCGTCCAGAGCCGGTTCCCTTGCCGTCGACATCATAGGCAATGGCGAAGGCCGGACGGCGGTAGCGTTCCTTGAGGCGGGCGGCGACGAGGCCGACGACACCGGGATGCCAGTCCGGCGACCCGGTGAGCAGCACCGCCGGGTCGTCCCGCTCAAGGGTGACTGTGGCCTGGGCGTCGCCCTCCAGCAGCATTTCCGCCTCGATGGCCTGACGCTCGGCATTCAACCCGTCGAGCCGCTCGGCGATCGAGCGGGCCTCGTCCATATCGTCGGTGGTGAGCAGCCGCGCGCCGAGTGCGGCATCGCCGATGCGTCCGCCCGCATTGATGCGCGGGCCGATCATGAAGCCGAGGTGATAGGGCGTCGCCCGGCCGTGGACGCGCGACACGTCGCCAAGCGCGGCAAGGCCGGCATTGGCCCGGCCATGCATCGCGAGCAGCCCCTTGCGGACGAAGGCGCGGTTCAGGCCTTTCAGCGGCACCACATCGCAGACCGTGCCGACGGCGACGAGATCGAGCAGCGCGAGCAGATCCGGCTCGCGTCTTGCGCGGAAAAGGCCGCGTCGCCGAAGCTCGCGGTTCAGCCCAACGAGAAAGAGGAAGGTGACGCCAACGGCGGCAAGATGGCCAAGGCCGGAGAGGTCGTCCTGCCGGTTCGGATTGACCAGCGCGGCTGTGGCGGGCAGTTCCTCGCCGACCTGATGGTGGTCGAGCACCACCACATCGAGGCCGACAGCGCGGGCCTCGGCGAAGGCCTCGAAGGAAACGCTGCCGCAATCGACGCAGACCAGCAGCCCCGCCCCCTCCTCCCGCAGCATGCGGATGGCCGGTCCATTAGGACCGTAGCCCTCGATGATGCGGTCAGGAATATGGATGCGACTGGCGATGCCGATGGCGGCAAGATAGCGCGACAGCAGCGCGGACGAAGTGGCGCCGTCCACATCGTAATCGCCGAAGATCGCAATGCGCGCGCCGGCGGCCACTGCATCGGCGACGCGGGCGACGGCCGGTTCCATGTCGCGCAACGACAGAGGATCCGGCATCAGGTCCTTGATGGTCGGGTCGAGAAACCGCTCGGCCGCCTCAAGCTGGACATCGCGGGCGGCCATCACCCGTGCGACGACTTCCGGAACGCCGAGACGCTGCGCGATCGCCAGCGCCGTCGCGCCCTGCCCCTGTGTCAGCCGCTCCCGCCAGGTCCGCTCGCCGGCGGAGCGGGCAACGCCGAGAACGCGGCGGCGCCCGTCATCCGTCAGGTCGGTCTGGTCGATGCCGGGCATCTGGCGGGATCGGCCTCCGTCCTTCAATCGAGGTGGAACTTGTCGAGCTGGGTGTGGCGCGCCTTGATATAGCGCACCGTGCCCGTCGCCGCGCGCATCACCACCGTGTGGGTGGTGATCTCGCCGCGCCCGAAGCGCACGCCCTGCAGGAAGTTGCCATCGGTGACGCCGGTTGCGGCGAAGAGGACGTCCTCGCCGCGCGCCATCTCTTCCATCGTGTACTTGCGGTGGATGTCGTCGATGCCCATGCGGTGGGCCCGCTCGACCTGCTCGTCGCGGGTGATCACCAGACGCCCCTGCATCTGGCCGCCAATGCAGCGCAGCGCTGCCGCCGCCAGCACGCCTTCCGGCGCACCGCCGATGCCCATGTAGATGTCGATGCCGGTCTCGTCCGGATCGGTCGTATGAATGATGCCGGCCACGTCGCCGTCGCCGATCAGACGCACCGCGACGCCGGTGGCGCGCAGATCCTCGATCAGCCGGGCATGGCGCGGACGGTCGAGCACGCAGGCGGTGATCTCGGCGACCGGCACACCCTTGGCCTTGGCCAGCGCGTTGATGTTGTCGGCCACGGGCGCGTCGAGATCGACCAGATTGGCCGGATAGCCCGGACCGATGGCGATCTTTTCCATATAGCTGTCAGGCGCGTTGAGCAGACCGCCCTTCGGCGCCATCGCAATCACAGCCAGCGAGTTCGGCAGGTTCTTGGCGCAGATCGTCGTACCCTCGAGCGGATCGAGGGCGATGTCGACCTCCGGTCCCTCGCCCGTGCCGACCTTCTCGCCGATATAGAGCATCGGCGCCTCGTCACGCTCGCCCTCGCCGATTGTCACCGTGCCGTCGATCGGCAGGCGGTTCAGCTCCCGGCGCATGGCATCGACCGCGGCCTGGTCGGCCGCCTTCTCGTCGCCGCGGCCGCGCAGGCGGGCAGCGCCAACGGCCGCACGCTCGGTGACGCGGGCAAGTTCCAGGGTCAGGATACGGTCGAGTGCTTCGCTGTGAAGGTCTGCGGTGCTGGGCATCAGGTTTCCTCGAAAGGCGCTTGGCGGGGCGGTTCGGTCAGCCGAGTTTCTCGATGCGGATGAGCTGCGGGGTACCGGCGACGACATTCTGCGCGGAGATCGTCGCGAGCGCCCGCTTCACCGCGGCCTCGGTGGTTTCATAGGTGATCAGGATCACCGGTTGCGGAGTGTCGCCGTGCGGGGTCTGGTCGCCGACGCGGCGGGTTCGGTCGCGCTGGACGATGGACTCCAGCGAGATTCCCTCGCCGGCCATGATCCGGGCGATCTCGGCGAAGGCGCCGGGACGGTCATAGACCGCAAGGCGGATGTAGTAGCCGCCCTCATGCATACGCATGCGCGCCGCTTTGTAGGGCGAGAGCCTGCCGACTGGGCGGCCGAGAGCAGGAATGGCAAGGCCCCGGGCGATATCGGCGATGTCGCCCAGCACCGCCGAGGCAGTGGCGTTGCCGCCGGCACCGGGCCCAACCAGCACGACTTCGCCGACCGCGTCGCCGTCGATGGCGACCGCATTCAGCACCCCGTCGATGCGGGCGATGGCCGAGGCACGCGGCACCATGGTCGGATGCACGCGCTGTTCGATGCCGCTGTCGGTCTTCTGGGCAACTCCCAGGAGCTTGATGCGGTAGCCGAGTTCGCCTGCCGCCTCGATATCGGCGCGGGTGATCGAGGAAATGCCCTCTATGTAGATTGCATCGACGTCGATCTCGCTGCCGAAGGCAAGCGAGGTCAGCAGCGCCAGCTTATGGGCCGTGTCGAAGCCTTCGATGTCGAAGGTCGGATCCGCCTCGGCATAGCCAAGGCGCTGGGCGTCGGCGAGGCATGCGGAGAAGTCGAGCCCCTCCTGCTCCATCCGGGTCAGGATGTAGTTGCAGGTGCCGTTGAGAATGCCATAGACGCGCGAAATGTCGTTGCCGGCGAGCGACTCGCGCACCGCCTTGATGACCGGGATGCCGCCGGCTGCCGCCGCCTCGAAAGCCAGGCTGACGCCGTTCTCCTCAGCAAGACGGGCCAGTTCCACCCCATGGCGGGCGAGCAACGCCTTGTTGGCGGTGACGACATGCTTGCCGGCGGCCAGAGCGGCACGGACACTCGTCTCGGCCGGGCCGCTGTCACCGCCGATCAGTTCGACGAAGACGTCGATCTGCGGTGAAACAGCGAGGTCCTCCGGCCGGTCATGCCAGACGATGCCGGACAGGTCGAGGCCGCGATCACGGGAGCGATCGCGCGCCGAGACGCCGGTGACGGTGACGGGACGACCGCAACGGGCGGCGAAAGTGTCTGCCTTGCGGCCAAGCAGGCGGACGAGAGAGGCACCAACCGTTCCAAGGCCGGCGACGCCGACGCGCAATTCAGCTTTCATGAAGATCGCGATCCGTTTGAGGAGTGGCGCGCCGCAAGACGCGACACGCCCTTAACCCGAGGCTCCGATGGGGATGACGTTGTGCAATTTTTCGTCCGCCGTTTCAAGGAAGCGACGCAGGCTTCTCGCCGCCTGGCGGATGCGCTGCTCGTTTTCCACCAGAGCGATGCGGACATGGGTGTCGCCATACTCACCGAAACCGAGACCGGGGGCGACGGCGACGTCGGCATGCTCGATCAGCAGCTTGGAGAACTCCAGCGAACCGAGGTGACGGAACTTCTCCGGGATCGGCGCCCAGGCGAACATGGACGCTTCCGGCGCGGGCACCTCCCACCCGGCGCGGCCGAAGGACTCGACCAGGATGTCGCGCCGCTTGCGATAGGTCTCGCGCGCCGCAACGATGCAGTCGTCCGGCCCGTTCAGCGCGGCGGAGGCCGCAACCTGGATCGGCGTGAAGGCGCCGTAATCGAGATAGGACTTCACCCGGGCGAGTGCGGCGATCAGCCGCTCGTTGCCGACGGCGAAGCCCATCCGCCAGCCGGGCATGGAGAAGGTCTTCGACAGCGAGGTGAATTCCACCGCCACATCGATGGCACCCGGCACCTGCAGGACCGAGGGCGGCGGCGTCGAGCCGAAATAGATCTCCGAATAAGCGAGATCGGAGAGCACGAAGATGTCGTGCTTCTTCGCGAAGGCGACGACATCGCGGTAGAACTCGATATCGGCCACATAGGCCGTCGGATTGGCCGGATAGCACAGGATCATCGCGATCGGCTTGGGGACCGAATGGATCAGCGCCCGCTCCAACGCGTGAAACACCTCCGGTCCGGGCTCGGACGGGATCGACCGCAGCACCGCGCCGGCCATCAGGAAGCCGAAGGCGTGGATCGGATAGCTGGGATTGGGCACCAGCACCACATCGCCCGGCGCGGAAATCGCCTGCGCCATGTTGGCGAAGCCTTCCTTGGAGCCGAGGGTCGCGACGACCTGGGTCTCCGGGTTGAGCTTCACCCCGAACCGGCGCTCGTAATAGGCCGCCTGCGCCCGCCGCAACCCGGGAATGCCCTTGGACGCCGAATAGCGATGGGTCCGGGGATTCTGGACGGTCTCGGTGAGCTTGTCGACGATGTGCTTGGGCGTCGGCAGGTCAGGATTGCCCATGCCGAGATCGATGATATCTGCGCCTGCCGCGCGTGCCTTCGCCTTGAGCCGGTTGACCTGTTCGAAGACATAGGGCGGCAAGCGCCGCGTCTGGTAGAACTCTTCCATGGTCTAATCCTCACCCGCAAAGCGTGGTCTGCGCGCGCCTCTCGTCCGGGCGCATATGCGGCATCGGCCTGTGCACGACGCCGAACGCCGGCTACATACCAGTGGCCGCGCCGCCGCGCATCGGCAAAAAGGCCTGCGCGCCAAAATATCCGCGCCTGCTGCGACCGAAGACGCCGGCTGCCTTACGAAGCGGGATCAATCGCTGCTGCCGTCCGCCTCGATCTCGGAAATGGCACGGGCACCGTGGCTTTCGCCAAGCTTCTTGAGCTGGATGACGCTACTGGAGTTTGCCGGACGGGATGCCCCGCCGCGCGAGCGGGCAATCTCCTGGAGACGGGTCCGGGTTGCCGCCGCCGCATCCTCGGTGAGCAGCCCATCGGGGCTGCGGATCGGCGCCGCAACCGCAGCGCCCTGCCCCACCCCTTCGATCGTCCCCGTCGGCCCGTAGGCGACCGGAGGCGTCGCGGCCGGCAAGCCCGTGCCGGGGATCGCGACCTCCGGCGAGGGTACACGCGCAGTGGTCGCGGGCGCCATCATGCCGCTGCGGGAGACGCCTTCCGGCTCCAGAGCGTCGACCAGCGTACCGGAGGGCGCATAAGCGCACCCGGCGAGAAGCGCCGAGGTCAAAACAGTGGTGAAGACCGTTGCACGCATGTAACCGTGGTCCTGCACGAATTTCGCGAATGTCACCGCTTGCAAGCTGACCGGGACGTACGACATTGTAAGCGCCTTGTCCAACTTGTCAGTCTTGCGTCATGAAGAACTATTATGGGGTCAAGCGGACACGGGGTGCAAACGAAGGCCGCAAATGAGGTCCGCCAAGACCCGCCTGGGTTGCGGACACAAAGACGACCGGGACCCGAAGTGGAGGATACGCCAGGGATGATTGACGAGAAGACCAGTCCGCTGTTGCAATATATCGTCAAGAATCCGGAGGCTTTTGCGCAGAACCTGGGACGCATCATCGAGAATGCCGGGCGCGCCATGGCGGCCTATGTGGAGCCGCGCGAAAAGGGCGAGATCAAGCCCGAGACCAGCGACGAACTGACGGTGATCTTCAAGACCCTGGCGCAGGTCGGCGAATATTGGATGTCCGACCCGCAGCGTGCGCTGGAAGCGCAGACGCGGCTCTGGGGCAAATATATCGACCTGTGGAACTCGTCCCTGAAGCGAATGATGGGAGAGCAGGCCGCCCCCGCCGCGAGCCCGGACCCGCGCGACAAGCGCTTCGGCGATCCGGAATGGAGCGAGAACCAGTTCTTCGATTTCGTGAAGCAGCTCTATCTCATCACCTCGCAATGGGCCGAGCAGATGGTGGTCGAGGCGGCGGATCTCGATGAGCACACCCGCCACAAGGCGGATTTCTATGTCAAGCAGATCGCCAATGCGCTGTCGCCGTCGAATTTCGTGCTGACCAATCCGGAACTGCTGCGCGAAACGCTGGAGTCGAACGGCGAGAACCTCGTGCGCGGCATGAAGCTGCTGGCCGAGGATATCGAGGCCGGCAAGGGCGACTTGAAGATCCGCCAGTCCGATCCGACCAAGTTCCGCGTCGGCACCAACCTGGCGCTGACGCCGGGCAAGGTCATCGCGCAGAACGACGTGCGCCAGTTGATCCAGTACACGCCGACGACCGAGACGGTGTTGAAGCGGCCGCTGCTAATCGTGCCACCCTGGATCAACAAGTACTACATCCTCGACCTGACCCCCGAGAAGTCGTTCATCAAATGGGCGGTGGACCAGGGACACACGGTCTTCGTCATCTCCTGGGTGAATCCCAACGAGAAACAAGCGCAGAAAAGCTTCGAGCACTATATGCGCGAGGGCATTCTGGAATCGCTCGACGTGATCCGAAAGGCGACGCGCGAGGAGCAGGTGAACGCCATCGGCTATTGCGTCGGCGGTACGCTGCTGGGCGTGACGCTCGCCTATATGGCGGCAACGGGCGATGATCGCATCGCCAGCGCCACCTTCTTCACCACGCAGGTGGATTTCACCCATGCGGGCGACCTGAAGGTCTTTGTCGACGAAGAGCAGATCCAGGCGCTGGAGCGGCGCATGGGGGAGAAGGGGTATCTTGAAGGCTCGAAAATGGCCTCGGCCTTCAACCTGTTGCGCTCCAACGACCTGATCTGGCCCTATGTGGTCAACAACTATCTGAAGGGCCGCGAGCCCTTCCCCTTCGACCTGCTGTACTGGAACTCCGATTCCACCCGCATGCCGGCGGCGAACCACTCATTCTACCTGCGCAACTGCTACCTGGAAAATCGGCTCAGCAAGGGCACGATGGAGATTGGCGGCGAAAAGCTCGACCTCGGCAAGGTGAAGATCCCGATCTACAACCTTGCCACCCGAGAGGACCATATCGCTCCGCCGCAATCGGTGTTCGTCGGATCGCAGTGCTTCAGTGGACCTGTCGATTATGTGCTTTCGGGATCCGGGCATATCGCAGGTGTCGTCAATCCTCCCGTCAGGAACAAGTATCAATACTGGACCGGCGCGCGCCCGAAGGGGGGCTACGAGGACTGGCTCGCCAAGGCGAAGGAGCACCCCGGCTCCTGGTGGCCGCATTGGGACGGCTGGATCCGCAAGCTCGACGGCAACACCACAAAAGCCCGCAAGCCCGGCGCCAACAGGGTCAAGATCATCGAGGATGCGCCGGGCAGCTACGTCAAGGCACTTTCCTGAAGCTGCAGCTTTTCGAAACCATATCGGGCATCCCCGGTGGCACGCGGCGGCCACCTGCGCTAGACTTCCGGGCTTGAGGAAACGCTTGACCCGCACCCGCGCATCCCCTGACAGGGGCCAGCCGGCCGGGTCCGCGAGAGATGCGAGAGATGCGGCAACAGGCCAGACCACGGCCGAGATCGGGGCGCTATTCGGTCTATCGGCCGATGAATGCCGGACGCCTGCGGATGCTTGGCATGGATGCGGACGTTTGGCTCCGGCACGCGAGCGGTTGGAGCGTGTGGACACGCTTTGCCACCCTGCCCCTGCTCTATCTCGCCGTCTGGTCGCATGGCTGGTTCGGCTGGCCGCTGGCCGGCCTGTCGATCGCCACCGTCTGTCTGTGGCTGTGGCTCAACCCGCGCATCTTTCCGCCGCCGCGCCGGCTGAACACCTGGCACGCACGCGCCACCTTCGGCGAGCGGGTGTGGCTCAACCGGGCCGTGGTACCGATCCCGACCGACGACAACCGCAGAGCCATCCTGCTGTCGCTGGCGACTGCGGTCGGCTTCGCGATGGGCATGTGGGGCGCCTTCACACAGAACCTGCCGGTGCTCATCGCCGGCACTATCGTGACCTACGTGGCGAAGATCGCGTTCCTTGCAGGCATGGTGGCGCTCTACGACCGGATGCGCGACGCCCATCCGGTCTATCGTTCCTGGACTGTCGTTCCCGACAACGACAACGCCTCGCGCCAGGATCTCGATCGCCGCACGGCATCGTGACCGTTCACCTCATTCCGGGCCGCCAACACGCGCTGGCACGCAGCCGCTTCAGTGGGCGGCGCGCGTCAGCACCGTGTCGAAGCGCTGCAGCGCCCAGTCGACCTGGTCGGCCGTGATCACCAGCGGCGGGGCGATGCGGATCGTATGGTCGTGGGTGTCCTTCGCCAGGATCCCCTGGGCCCTCAGTTCCTCGCAATAGCCGCGCGCGCCGCCAGCCTCGGGATGAAGCTCGACGGCCAGCATCAGGCCGCGCCCGCGCACGTCGCGCACCGCGTTGGACCGGATCGAGCGCAGGCCCTCGATGAAGCGCTGCCCCTGCCTTTCGGCGTTTTCGATCATGCCTTCCTCGACCAGCACCTGAAGCGCGGCACGAGCAACGGCACAGGCAAGCGGATTGCCGCCGAAGGTCGAACCATGCTCGCCCGGCTGCAGGACGCCCAGCACTTCCGAGTTGGAGAGCACAGCCGAGACCGGATAAAAGCCGCCGGACAGCGCCTTGCCGACCAACGTGACGTCCGCTTCGATGCCTTCGTGCTCCTCGGCCAGCAACTTGCCGGTCCGCCCCAGTCCCGTCTGGATCTCGTCGAGGATCAGCGTGACGTTATGCGCGGTGCAGAGCTCGCGGGCACGGGCGAAATAGCCGGCCGGCGGGATCAGGATGCCGGCCTCGCCCTGGATCGGCTCGACGAGGAAAGCGACGGTGTTCGGGGTGATCGCCTGTTCCAACGCATCGGCATCGCCGAAGGGTACGACGCGGAACCCCGGCGCAAAGGGGCCGAAGCCGGTACGCGCCACCGGATCGGTCGAGAAGCCGACAATGCCGAGGGTACGGCCATGGAAGTTATTGGCGCAGACGATAATCTCGGCCTTCTCCCGCGGTACGCCCTTGACCTCATATCCCCATTTCCGCACCGCCTTGACGGCGCTTTCCACGGCTTCGGCGCCGGAGTTCATCGGCAGGATCTTGTGGGCTCCCGTGAGCCTTGCCAGATCTTCGTAGAGAAGCGCCAGTTGGTCGTTGCGAAAGGCGCGCGAGGTCAGCGTCAGCTTCGCTGCCTGTTCGGTCATGGCCGCAAGGATCTTCGGGTGGCAATGCCCCTGGTTGACCGCCGAATAGGCCGCAAGGCAATCCATGTAGCGGTTGCCGTCGACGTCCCACAGCCAGACGCCCTCACCGCGGGTGAGCACGACGTCGATCGGCTTGTAGTTATGCGCTCCGAGCTGATGTTCGGCGGCGATATAGTCTTCGGGCAGGCGGGTCACATTCGTCTCCATTGATTGGGGCAGCGTCAGGCAAAAGCCTGGGTCGGGCGGTCCATGACGTCCTGGCCGAAGAGGCTGGCGACCAGTTCGGCAAGCGCGATGGCACTGCGGCCGCGTTCGTCGAGGAAAGGGTTGAGCTCGACGATGTCGAGCGACACGGTGACGCCGGCATCCTCCAGCAGTTCCATCACCAGATGCGCCTCGCGATAGGTGGCGCCGCCCGGCACTGTGGTTCCGACGCCGGGCGCAATGCCGGGATCGAGGAAGTCCACATCAAGCGATACGTGAAGAACGCCGTGGTCTTGACTGATTTTCTTCAGGAAGTCACGCATAAGAAGGGAGACGCCGTTCTCGTCGATCTGCCTCATGTCGCAAACGGTGACACCACGGCGGCGCAGCAGTTCGCGCTCCTGCGGATCAATCGACCTGGCGCCGAAGACGCACATGCGGGACGGATCCACGACCGCCCGGGGAGCGTCCGCCATTACGGGAAACAACTCCTCTTCACCCGCGGCGAGCGCCAGCGACATGCCGTGCAGATTGCCGGAGGGCGAGATGGACGGCGTGTTGAAATCGGCATGGGCGTCCAGCCAGAGCACATAGAGCGGCCGCCCCTTCTCCTGCCAGTAGCTGGCGACGCCCGACAGCGATCCCATGGAGAGCGAATGGTCGCCGCCCATGAACACCGGCAGATAGCCCTCGTCGCACAGGCGCCGCGCCTCGCGCGCCAGCGGCCGCACCCAGGAGGCGACCACGTCCGGCACATGCGCCTTGCCCGGCAGGTGAAGCGGGGCAATCGTCTCCAGGGCAAGCGGCGTCACGTCGCCGAAATCCTTGACGGACCAGCCGAGTGCCTCGAGCCGCTCGGCGAGCCCCGCGACGCGCAGGGCAGCCGGCCCCATCGCCGCGCCGCGTCGACCCGTGCCCGCCTCCAGCGGTACGCCAAGAAGCGCGATCGGCTGTGTCCTGTCGGTCGACATGCGTCTGTCTCCTGCCTGCTGTCTCATCCATCAAGGATCCGCCGGGCGATTGAATCCGGCGGCTGCCAGCAACAGCGTAGCTCAGGACGGATGATGTCCGCATGAAGAGTGAGCGAACAGGTGAAAATTCGTCAGATTGACGGTATGATCCGACGATCTGATAAGATCTACCTAGCAAAGTGATAAGATGGACGACCTGGACCGCCGACTCATTGCCCTGTTGCGCCACGACGCGAGGCTTCCTGTCGCCTCGCTTGCCGCCGATCTCGGCGTGTCGCGGGCAACGGTGAAGGCCCGTATCGACCGGCTGACGGAAACCGGCGTCATTCAAGGCTTCACCGTGCGCCTGCGCAGCCACGAGGCGGGCGGGCGGGTGCGGGCGATCATGATGATCGAGGTGGAGGGACACCGGGCGGAATCGGTGGTGCGGCGGCTGCAGGGCTTTCCGGAAGTCCGCGCGCTGCACACGACCAACGGCCGCTGGGATGTGGTCGCGGAATTGGAAACCGACACGCTGGAGGCATTCGATCGGCTGCTCTCCACCGTCCGCTTGCTCGACGGCATCGCCGGTTCCGAAACCAGCATCCTGTTGTCGTCACGCAAAGGGTGACCCATCCTCAAACGCAAACGGCCCGCCAAGGGCGGGCCGTCGAATATCGCAAGGTGATCGGTAAAGATCAGCGCTTGGAGAACTGGAAGCTCCGGCGCGCCTTCCGGCGACCGTACTTCTTGCGCTCCACGACGCGGCTGTCGCGGGTCAGGAAGCCTTCCTTCTTGAGGATGCCGCGCAGTTCCGGCTCGTAATGGGTCAGAGCCTTGGAGATGCCGTGGCGCAGCGCGCCGGCCTGGCCGGACAGACCGCCGCCGGACACGGTGGCGATGACGTCATACTGGCCGTCGCGGTTGGTCAGGACGATCGGCTGGCGCAGGATCATCTGAAGGACCGGACGCGCGAAATACGCGGAGTAGTCCTTCTTATTGATGGTGATCTTGCCGGTGCCGGGCTTGATCCAGACGCGCGCGATGGCGTCCTTGCGCTTGCCGGTGGCATAGGCGCGGCCCTGGGCGTCCAGCTTCTGGACATGCACCGGGGCTTCGGCCTGGGCAGTGCCCAGAGCGCCGCCGAGATCTTCGAGGGACTGGAGCTCAGCCATGGATTAGGCCCTCTTTCCGTCGTTCTTCGCGTTGAAAGCCTTGAAGTCGACCGGAACCGGCGACTGGGCCTCATGCGGATGCGTGGCACCGGAATAGATCCGGAGATTCTTGAGCTGGGCGCGGCTCAGCGGACCACCCGGCATCATGCGCTTCACAGCCTGCTCAAGCACACGCTCGGGGAAACGACCCTCGAGAATGGCGCGGGCGGTGCGCTCCTTGATGCCGCCGGGGAAGCCGGTGTGCCAGTAGTACTTCTTGTCGTAGTACTTCTTGCCGGTCAGCACCGCCTTGTCGGCGTTGATCACGATGACATTGTCACCGCAGTCGATATGAGGCGTGAAGGTCGGCTTGGTCTTCCCGCGCAGCGTGTTGGCGATGAAGGCGGCCAGGCGGCCGACGACAACGCCTTCTGCGTCGATCAAGATCCACTTCTTCTCGACCTCGGCCGTCTTGGCAGAATAGGTCTTCATCGCTGTGGTCCGTCTTTGGTCGCGGGCGCCGCGATCAGTGCGGATCACCCGAGGTCAAGCAAAACGGGCCCCGAAACGGGCCCGCTTCCTGTCGGCGGAGGATGTACGCGGCTTCGCAGGCACTGTCAATGCACTTAAAAACGTCATCTCCAAAAATATATCATTAAAAACAATGCATTACAAAAACGGTATATATATACCACACAAAATCGAAGGCTTTTCCGCCCGTCAGCGGGGCGGAATCGAGTAGGTGGCTGTTGCGTGGGCCACCAGGTCGCCCCCTGCCCGGCCGGCAATGCCACATTCGGTGACGGCAAGGCGCTTGCCGAGCTTCAGCAGCCGACAGGTGCCGACAAGGTCGCCGGGTTCGGGTTTGCGCAGGAAATTCATGTTGAGATTGGTGGTGACGGCCAGCGCGACGGGACCAATATGCGCCAGGATCACCGCATAGGCGGCGAGATCGGCGAGCGCCATCATGGTCGGCCCAGAGATCGTTCCCCCGGGCCGCAGATGCTTGTCCGTAGCCTTCACGGACAAGACCGCCTCGCCCGGCGTCACCGCCTCGATTTCGTAGATGCGGCCGTCCGCATGGATCTGCGGAAACTCGCGATCCAGAAATACGTTGAGCTCGGCTACGGTCATGATCGGCTGCACGGATCCGGTTCCTTCCCTGGAGGTCTTGCTGTTTTGACGCTTTCGTTAACGTAAGCCGGAAAAAGCGACAAGTCCCAGGGGGAACGAAGGTCCGCTTTGTCGCGCCTGCGGCTTGCCCTATAACAAGGTAAAACAGGGAGAAAGCACCATGACCGATGCAACAGCGGCAAAAGCTGCGGCGACCAGCGAGAGTGGGCCGACCGCCCAGGACCTGTCCTTTGGAGTGCTGCGGTTGACGCTGAACCGGCCCGAGCGACGCAACTCGCTCTCCGAAGAGATGATGGCGGCGCTGCAGGACGCGCTCGACGCCGCAGCCGAGAATGCCGCCGTCCGGGTGATCCTGCTGCGTGCCGAAGGCCATGTGTTCTGCGCCGGACACGATCTCAAGGAGATGACCGCCGCCCGCAGTCACTCCGACCGCGGTCGTGTCTATTTCTCCGAGGTGATGAACCGCTGCGCCCGGTTGATGCAGACCATCGTTACCCATCCCAAGCCGGTGATCGCGGAGGTCGACGGCATGGCAACCGCTGCCGGGCTTCAGCTTGTCGCCTCCTGCGATCTGGCGATCGCCAGCGACCGCGCCCGCTTTTGCACGCCGGGCGTCAATATCGGCCTGTTCTGCTCGACCCCCATGGTTGCGCTGTCGCGCAACGTCTCGCGAAAACAGGCGATGGAGATGCTGCTGACCGGCGAGATCATCGACGCCTCGACGGCGCGCGAATTCGGCCTCGTCAACCGGGTCGTGCCAGCCGATTACCTCGCCCAGGTGACAGCGAAATATGCCGAGACCATCGCCTCCAAGTCGCCGCTGACGCTGAAGATCGGCAAGGAAGCCTTCTACGCCCAGGCGGAGATGTCGCTCGTCGACGCCTATCGCCATTGCACCCAGGTCATGGTGGAGAACATGCTGGCCCGCGATGCGGAGGAAGGCATCGGCGCCTTCATCGAAAAGCGGACGCCCCAGTGGAGCGGCGAATGAGAGAGACCGTGAGCAAGATCCAGCACGACACCTATCCGGATGCGTATATCCGGGCGATCCTCGACGACGTGAGGACCATCGCCATGGTCGGCGCGAGCCCCAACGCCGTCCGGCCTTCCTATTTCGTGCTGAAATACATGCTGTCGAAGGGCTACGAGGTCTTCCCGATCAACCCCGGTCATGCCGGCAAGGAGATCCTCGGGCAGAAGGTCTATGCCAGCCTCGCGGACGTGCCATCGCCCATCGACATGGTCGACGTCTTCCGCAATTCGGACGCCGCGCTCGCCGTGACGCAGGAAGCGCTGCAGCTATCCCCTCTACCAAAAGTCATCTGGATGCAGCTTTCGGTCAGAAACGACGCAGCGGCCAGCCTGGCGGAGGCCGCCGGCGTGCGCGTCGTCATGAACCGCTGCCCGAAGATCGAGTATGGCCGCCTGTCGGGCGAAATCGGCTGGACCGGCGTCAATTCCCGCACCCTGTCGGCAAAGCGTCCGGCCTTGAAAGGCGGCTTCCAGCACCGCGGGCTGCGGAAGGACTGAAGCGAACGGCGAGATTCAGGGAATCTTTCCCTCCCTCCCCTAAAAGGAGGGTATGGAAACGCTGCTCGCACCCCTTGCCTCCCCCCTTACGCTCGCCCTGTTGGGAGCGATCATGGTGCTTGTCATCGCCGGCTTCGCGATGATCGCCACCGGAAGACGGGGAGAGCGCTCCTATCATATCGGCTATGACGCGGGCCCATCAGATGCCGACGCAGGCGGCTGCGACGGAGACTGAAGCGCGCGGGGAGCCGCGTTTCGCAAAACTCATTCTCCTCAGATCCCTGAAACGAAATCGCTTTCCTTTGACCTCCTCGCGGGCATCGGCCAGTATGCCGCCGCTTGCAGTCTAGGAGGAATTCATGAGCGACCGCATTCCCGGTTTTTCGACGCTGGCGATCCATGCCGGCGCGCAGCCCGACCCGTCGACCGGCGCGCGAGTGACGCCAATCTACCAGACCACGTCCTTCGTCTTCGACGATGTCGACCATGCCGCGTCGCTGTTCGGGCTGCAGGCCTTCGGCAACATCTACACCCGTATCACCAATCCGACGACGGCTGTTCTGGAAGAGCGCGTCGCGGCCCTGGAAGGCGGCACGGCGGCGCTTGCGGTGGCGTCCGGCCACTCGGCGCAGTTGCTTGCCTTCCACACGATGATGACGCCGGGCGACAACATCGTCGCCGCCAACAAGCTCTATGGCGGCTCGATCAACCAGCTCAACCACTCATTCAAGAGCTTTGGCTGGGAAGTGAGGTGGGCTGACGCGCAGGATCCGGAGAGTTTCGCCGCGCTGATCGACGACCGCACCCGCGCGATCTTCGTCGAGAGCCTCGCCAATCCCGGCGGCGTCGTGGTCGACATCGAGGCGATCTCGAAGGTCGCAAAGGCCCGCAACATCCCGCTCGTCGTCGACAACACGCTGGCGACCCCGTATCTGTGCCGGCCGATCGAGCACGGCGCTGACATCGTGCTGCACTCGCTGACAAAGTTCATGGGCGGACACGGCAACTCGATGGGCGGCGTGATCGTCGACGGTGGCAGCTACGACTGGTCGTCGACCGACCGCTATCCGATGCTGTCGAAGCCGCGCCCGGAATATTCCGGCATGGTGCTGCACGAGACCTTCGGCAACTTCGCCTTCGCCATCGCCTGCCGCGTGCTCGGCCTGCGCGACCTCGGTCCGGCGATCTCGCCGATGAACTCTTTCATGATCCTGACCGGTATCGAGACGCTGCCGCTGCGCATGCAGCGCCACAGCGACAACGCGCTCAAGGTGGCACAGCACCTGGCCGGTCACGACAAGGTCGCCTGGGTGTCCTATGCCGGCCTGCCGGGCGACCCCAACCATGCCAAACAGCAGAAATACATGCCGAAGGGTGCAGGTGCGGTCTTCACCTTCGGGGTCAAGGGCGGCTACGAGGCGGGCGTCGCGCTCGTTTCCAACTGCCAGATCCTGTCGCATCTCGCCAATATCGGCGATACGCGCTCGCTGATCATCCATCCGGCTTCGACCACTCACCGTCAGCTCACCGACGAGCAGAAGACGGCGGCCGGTGCCGGTCCGGACGTCGTCCGTCTGTCGATCGGCCTCGAGGATGTCGAGGACATCATTGCCGATCTCGACCAGGCACTGGCCGCGGTCTGATCGAAAAGCGGTGTGAAGAACGGAAAAGCCGGGCATGTCGCCCGGCTTTTTCATATCTGCGCCGGCACCATCACGTGCGAAGGGCCTCGCTGAAACGCGCCCGCACCCAGAACTCCACGGCGGCGATCATCACCGCGACGATGAAGCCCTGATGGGTAAGCGCCAGCCAGAACGGCACATGGCCAAGCAGGGTGGCGATGCCGATGACCATCTGGACGAGGAGGACGACCAGCACGGCATGCGCCGCGCCGCGCAGATGGCGGGCGGTTTCGCAGCGATAGACCGCCCACATGGCCCATAGCGCGAATCCGACGATCAGATAAGCGGTCAGGCGGTGCTGGAATTGCACGGTCAGCACGTTCTCGAAGTGATTGATCCAGGCCGGCGTCATAAGCCACAGGCCGGAGGGGATGAGG
Organism: Stappia sp. TSB10P1A; assembly: GCF_900185725.1. Lineage (GTDB taxonomy): Bacteria > Pseudomonadota > Alphaproteobacteria > Rhizobiales > Stappiaceae > Stappia. Next base: position 90,536 of record NZ_FYAU01000036.1, read on the forward strand.
GCGCCGTCCATCAGCGGCCAGGTGTTGAAGGAAAGCCCGGCCTTGAGCCCGGCCACCAGACCACCGAGGAATATCTGCAGCACCAGCAGGGCCAGCAGGAGCTTTGCCGTTCCCACGAAGGGCCGCGCCCCTTGCGGCCGGGCGGCGGCCTCGCGATCGACCGGAACCTGCGCGAGATAGCGGGCGAGCGCGAAGAGATAGATGAAGATCAGGCAGGCAAGCGTCAGATGGGTGGCAAGGCGGTACTGGCTGACGTCGACACGCTCGGCAAGCCCGGAGACCACCATCCACCAACCGACGACGCCCTGCATGCCGCCGAGTACGAAGCCCCCGACCAGCCAGGGCAGCAGCCATTTTTCGATGCGCCCACGCCACCAGAACCATACGAGAGGCACGAAGAAGGCAAGGCCGATCACCCGGCCGAGCAGGCGATGTCCCCACTCCCACCAGAAGATGAACTTGAACTCGTCCAGCGACATGCCCTTGTTGATGAGCTGGTATTCGGGGATCTGGCGATACTTCTCCAGTTCCTCCTCCCACTCGGCAACGGAAAGCGGCGGAATGACGCCGTGGATCGGCTTCCACTCGGTGATCGACAGGCCGCTATCGGTAAGACGGGTCGCGCCGCCGACGACAATCATGGCGAAGATCAGCACGCAGATCGCATAGAGCCAGAGCCGGATCGCCCGGCGGTCGGCCGCGATGCGAGCGTTGGCGTCATCCATCGGAGCGCCGAGCGAGGCTGCCGTCGTGTCGGACATGGGGAGGCACCATATCGTCAAATGAAGGAACGGCGCCAGCGGCACCGCGAGACTGAGCGGGGTTATAGGCACGGGCGGCGAAAGACAAGGTCTTGACGGCAGGGGTCGCTGTGACACATGCACTCAGAACATATCGTTTGGACGCTTGGCCTACCCCTTGCGATTGGGTGCGGGCGACAGGCCGCTTCCACACCGATCCGGAGAGCAGATGCGAAATCCGCTGCGCAAATTCATCGGCATGCTGGTGCTGGTCACTTTCGTGATCGTCTATGCCTTCGTGGCGATGGTCATTGGCGACATGACGTTGCAGCACGCCTCGCTCGCCGTGCAGCTCCTGTATTTCGGGATTGCTGGAATTGCCTGGACGCTCCCTGCCGGCGCCATCATCTGGTGGATGGAGCACGGCTTCCGGATCAGCCGCAGGCGGGATGCGGATTGATCGTGTCGCGCAGGCGCTCGCGCGTCAGCGGATAATGGTCGTGGGTGTGAGAGCCTACTGAAAACGGCGGACCGCGCAGCATCTCGCGCAACTCGTCCCAGATCAGGATCAGTTCCTCGGCCAGAGCCGACAGGTCGACGCCGTGGACAGATGCCAGCCGGCGCAGTTCCAGTTCCAACCGCTGCGAGTTCCCCCAGATCCCGCGCGAACCAGTGCTGCAGGTTGCAGAGTGGCGCTTCAGCACCGGCCAGGCGTGGACGAGATTGTCGCGATACCCGTCGTCGAAGGTCAGCGCAGCGAAACGCGCCCCCGCTGTCCGGCTCCTGCATGCGTGCCACGGCCGTCTCCAGCGGCACGATCTCCATACCGGCAGCACGTATCTGGCGGATCGTATGGTCCAGAAACTCCGATGTGACGGTGAGACGGGCATTGGGGGAACTGACGCGGCGCGCCAGAAGGTCGCACGCTGTGCAAGTAAAAATCACACCTCGCCCGCCAGTCAGTGGCGGCAGCAGGTGGCCGATCCCGCTCCAATGCAGCAGCTTACAGCGTCCAGCCAGCAGGTGACGCCGCAGATCCATGTTTTGACAACCGCCTGAAGCCGGTGACAGTCGCCAGCTTTTTCAACTGGGAGCGGCATATCGACGGTTTCTTTAGAACTCCTTGCTAGTGAAACTGGCAATCGAATGAGAATGCCATCGGGGCAGCAGCAACGAGAGCATCGCGAATCTGGGGGAGACGATGGTCAGGCCGGTCGGGTTGCTCCAGTCGAATGACTGGGATCAGATGGACCTTCAGGCGATGAGGCTGGATGCCATGCTCGAGAACGGCGAATTTTCCGTGCGTGCCCTTCGCGATCCGGCGGAGGCGGCCTGCGCTTGGCGCCATCTCGAAGAAAACGCCTTCGGTACGCTGTTCACGAGTTATGACTGGCTCGCGTCGTGGTACGACCACGTCGGCCGCGCGCGCGGCATCGAGCCGATCATCGTCCTCGGCGAGATTGACGGCGAGCCCGGCTTCCTGTTGCCGCTTGGAGTGATGAAGATCTTCGGCGGCACCTTGCGTCTCGGCCGGTTCCTCGGCGACTTTCACGGCAATCAGAACAGTGGCCTTTGGCGCCGCGACGTGTTCGCGGGCATCCATGGCAAGAGCCTGCACCGCGCGCTCCTGCGCATCGGGCGCGAACACCGGATCGACCTGTTCGACCTCAAGTACATTCCCGCCACCCTGGACGAGCGGGTTCATCCGTTGATAGACCGCACCGCGATCGAAAGCCTGAACGCGGTTCATGCTTTCCCGCTCAAGGCCGACTTCGACACGCTCTACAAGGAACGCCGGAGTTCCAGCGCCCGCAAGAAGCTCAGGATCAAGGAAAAGAAGCTCGCGGAACTGGGAGGCTTGGCCTGGCGCAAGGCGGTCGACACGGAAACGGCCCTGCACTTCCTCGACACGCTGGTTGCGCAACGCAGCGCCCGTCAAGCCACGCACGGCATTCCCAACGTCTTCGAGCCGGCGGATGTCAGAGGGTTCCTCGCCGATCAGATCACAAGCGCGATCCGCGATCGCTCCGAGCACGTGACCATCCATGCCCTGGAAGCTGGCGGGCGGATTCGGGCGACCTATCTGTGCGGCCTGCAATATGGCCGCTACCACGCCTATACCAACAGCATCGACGAGGACGTCGCCGCCTGCAGCCCCGGCGATATCCTGCTCAACCATGTGATTGCAGATGCCTGCCGCCTGGGCGCCCACACGTTCGACTTCGGCCTCGGCGCAGAACGGTACAAGACGGCCTGGGCGGACAAGGAAGTCCTGATGGACGTCGAAATTCCGGTGACGATCAAGGGCTATATCGCACAGAACGGCGTCAAGCAGATGCGCGCCTTCAAACGGCGGATCCGCAGTTCGCCCAAGCTGTGGCAGGCGGTACGGATGATGCGCAGGCTGAAGGGCTGACGCAACCACCCGGCAGGAGTTGCAGAAAGGCCGGGCATCGCCCCGGCCTCTTGCTTTGCCAATCCTGGTGCCGCGCTACCGCCTCACGCTGCCATATCCGCTCGCCCGACGCTGGCGGACCTTCCTGCGCCATCGCTAACGGTTTCCACGATCACCGGAGTGCCGGTCTGGTCCTCGAGCATGCGCATTGCGTCTTCCATCTCGGGATCGGCAGGAGATCCGCCCGACGCCACCACGACTTGATCAGCCATCGCCAGGATCTGGGCGCTGATCAGCGAATCGTCGATCAGCCCGAGGTCGAAGAACACCTGATCGTAGGTGTGGTCGATCGCTTCCATCAGCATTTCGAACCGCTCGTTCTGAGCGAGATCGTCGTCAATCGCCCGTCGCCCCGCCTCGATGACATGCGCGCGCGAGGCTGCATCGCGATAGATCACGCCGGCGAACGAGGCGCTGCCGTCGAGCAGCTCGGCAAACCCCGGCACCGCCTGGGGATCGGCGAGATCCGGGCGGACCTCAAGGAACAACGGCATGACGCCCTCCTCCGCCGCGGCGCGCACGAGACGGAACGTGACACTTTGTGAGATCTCGTCGCTGTCGACGCTGAGCACGGCGATGCGGCGCGGCCGTTCTCGGCTGGGCGCAACAAGCGGCCCGTCGAGACCAGACGCCGGGGCGGATCTGGCGATGTCGGACGGCGTCTCTTCCGCGGTCGACTGGGACTTCACGGCAAGGGAAGCGCCCACCGCTGCGCTTGGCGTCCAGTCATAGGAGAAGGTCGGCGTGCCGGCACCATAGGCTGCCCCTCCCCGCCCCGTTGACGCGGAGCGCGTTTGCGAAGCGGATGCAGCCGCAACGGGATGGTCCGCCTCCTCCGTCTCCACGATACGGGTCACGAAAGCGCGCCCGGAGACGAACTGGCCGAGAATCACCGACATCGCCGACAGCATCAAGGTGACGAAAGCGGCAATCGCCACCGTCTGCGGCACCTTCGGAGAGAAGGGCTCCAGCGGGACGGTTGCTCGTGAGATGACGCGCGCGTCGGCGCCAATAACGCTGGCGTTGCGACGCGTATCGGCCTCGCGGTAGCGGGTCATCAACTGGTCGAGCTGTGTCGTCTTGACCGCTGCCTCACGCTCCAGATCGCGCAGGCGGACCTGATCGTCGTTGGAACGGGCCGCGCGCGTCTTGAATTCCTCGAGCGTTGCCTGAAGCGAGGCCACACGCTCCTGTTGGATACGCGCCTCGTTCTCCAGCCCCGCCGCGACACGTCCCGCCTCCTGGCGAATCTGCCGATCGAAGTCATCAAGCTGGGACCGCAGCGCCCGGAGCTGCGGATGGTTCGGCAGCAAGGTGGTGGAGAGCTCGGCAATGCGGGCCTGGAGTTCCACCTGACGCTCGCGCAGACGCTGGATAAGCTGGGAGTTCAGCACGTCCTGCATGCCGTCGAGCGACCCGCCGCCACTGAGCTGGGCGCGGATCAGCTTCGCCCGCGCCTCGGCCTGCGACTGGGCCGCGCGGGCGTCGGAAAGCTGTGTTCCAATCTCCCCGAGTTGCTGGCGATCCAGCGTCTGATTGTCGGCGCCGAGCAGGAGATCGTTCTGCGAACGGAAATCCTCGACCCGCTTCTGCGCCGCCTGAACCTCCTCGCGCAGCCGCTCGATCTGCGGCTCCAGCGAGGCCGCGGCCATGTCCGTCGTCTCGCGCTTCACCGATGATTGCAGGTCGAGATACTCCTCGACCACCGCATTGGCGACCCTGGCGGCGAGCTCGGGATTCTTGGAGACATAGCGGACGGAGATGACCCGGGAGCCATCCACCCGAAACACCTCGAGATTGTCATAGAAGACCTTGAGCACCCGCTCTTCGCGGGTATTGCTGCCGGGATCGCGCATCACGCCGAGCGCGACGAACATGTCCTGGATCAGGCTGCTGGAGCCTGCTTCGAACTCGGGAATGCTGGCAAGATCGAGCCGTTTGGCCACCCGGCGCAACAGATCGCGCGACTGCAAAAGTTCGACCTGGCTGGCGACACCCTCGTTGTCGAGAAGCGCCCGCTCCTCCTCTGCGCCGCGCGCTTCCCCAGGATAGACGACGTTCGACGTCTCGATCAGCACCTTCGATTCGGCCCGGTAGCGGGAGGGTACGACTTGCAGAACCAGGAAAGTCACGAGTGCGGCGCCGACCACAAGAGGCAGCAGCCAGCGAAGCGACCGGCGCAAGGCGCCAAGGATCGCCGAAAGGTCGATCTCGACGCGCTCGTCGACGCCGGGCGGTCGGGCGTCAGGTGCGTGCGGCTGGTTCATGCTCGCTACTCCGGAAGGGTGTCTGCGAGGATGATGACGATTCATGGTAAGCGGAGAGTTAACCTCCCGAGCCGTGCGCACAGCATCGCGCTTGCCCGATTCACCCCAAGTTAACCACGTTGCGGAAAAGAATGGCGCAGTCGCTTCAGGAGATCGGAATGTTCACGCGCCTCATCGCCGTTCTTTGCCTGGCCCTGACGGTCGCCGCGTGCAGCGGATACCGGCAACCGCCAACGGCGTTCCACGACATCCTCACCAAGCCCTACAGGCTTGACTCCAGTGATGTGTTGCGGGTGATCGTGTTCGGTCAGCAGGATCTCAACAACACCTACACGGTGGATCAGGCCGGCTATGTCGCGATGCCTCTCATCGGCAGTGTCGCGGCACGCGGACTGACCGTCCGCGAGCTTGAGGCCCAGATCACGAATCGCTTGAAAAACGGATACTTGCGCGATCCAGACGTCTCGGTTGAAGTTGCCACCTACCGTCCCGTCTTCGTCATGGGCGAAGTCGCCGCCGCCGGCCAGTACCCTTATGTGGCGGGCATGACGGCGCAGAATGCCATCGCAACGGCGGGCGGGTTCACGCCCCGCGGTCAGCAGTCCTCGGTCGACATCACCCGCCAGATCAACGGCGAGGTGATCAGCGGGCGCGTGCCGATCACCGACCCGGTCCGACCGGGCGACACGATCTATGTGCGGGAGCGATTCTTCTAACCCACCCGAGGGTTTCGCATTTTTGGCGGATTAACCTGCGACTCATCCCTGTCTGCTAAGGTTCAGGTTGCATGATCCGGAAAGATAATCCGGACGGGCAGCCGCGTTGAGCCAGGGAGTTTCCAGATGACCGCCGCGCCCTTGCGCATCGTTCACATCGTCCGCGCCCCGATCGGCGGGATTTTCCGACATATCTCCGACCTTTCGCTGGCCCAGACGCGGGCCGGTCATCAGGTCGGAGTGATCTGCGACGCCTCCACCGGCGGCCCGTTCGAAGCCGAGGCCATCGCACGTCTTGCCCCGCAGCTTGCCCTCGGCATCGCGCGCTTTCCGATGCGTCGCCAGGTAACCCCCGGCGACCTGCGTGCGGCATTGTCGCTGTTTCGGCATGTGCGCGATCTCAAGCCCGACGTCCTGCATGGCCATGGCGCCAAGGGCGGGGTCTTCGCCCGTTCGATCGGCACCTTGCTGCGGCTGCGCGGCCGCAAGGTCACCCGGATCTACTGCCCGCATGGTGGCAGCCTCCACTACGATCCGCGCGGGATCGAAGGACGCATCTATTTCGCGCTCGAGCGCTTGCAGGAGCGCTTCACCGACGGACTCATCTTCGTCTCGGACTACGAGTACTCTGCCTACGAATCAAAGGTCTCCATGCCCAAGGTGGCCGCTCGGGTCGTCTATAACGGGCTGGCACCGGAAGAGTTCTCGCAAGTGCGGCCGCAGGCCGACGCCGCCGATTTCCTGTTCATCGGCATGCTGCGCGACCTCAAGGGGCCGGATCTGTTCATTCAGGCGCTGGCGCATATGGAGAGCGTCCACGGCATGAAGGCCCGGGCTGATATCGTTGGCGAGGGCGAAGATCGTTCGCGCTACGAAGCGATGGTCCAGGCGCACGGCCTTACCGACCGCGTTCGCTTCCTCGGCGCCATGCCCGCCCGCGAAGCCTTCCGTCTCGCACGCTGTGTCGTCGTTCCCTCCCGTGCGGAGGCCATGCCGTATATCGTGCTGGAGACGGTGGCGGCCCAGATGCCGCTGATCGCAACCCGCGTCGGCGGCATTCCGGAGATCTTCGGCCGCTTCGCCGACAAACTGGTAACGCCGGGCGATGCGGAAGAACTGGCCAGCGCCATGGCTGCGGCCTTCCGGGATCCGGATACCATGTGCCGGCGCGCGGAAGGGCAGCGCAAGTGCCTGTCCGAGACCTTCAACGTCGAACTCATGAACGATCGCATCACCTCGCTCTATCTGGAGACGCGCGGGGTGAAGCGGCAGGACAAGGCGGGACGGAGCCCGGACGCGCCGACGCTGGCTGCCGCCAGCGCCCTGGCGAACCGGGATGCCGGCGCGTCGGGCAGGCGCGAATGAAAGAGGCAAAGGAAATGCCCCCGCATCATACCGCGCAACTGCTGCAGAACGTCATGCCAAGCACGTCGGAGACGGAGGGCGAGAACAGCACCCCGCTGACGAACACCAGCAAACTGTCGCCGCTCGCGATCAAGATCGCCAGCGGCCTGCAGACCTCCGTGGTCTCGCCGACAGTGCTGGGCGGCACCGTGCGACTGGCCGACCTTGCCATCGTGGCGGCCTTCGGCTTTGCCTCCCTGCATTCAGGCGGCATTCCGGTGGTCTCGTCGACCGCATTGTTGTCGGTCGCTGCGGCGCTGCTGCTCTCCTCCGCCTTCTTCCAGGCCTCGGACTGTTACCAGATCCCGCTGATGCGCAACATGGTGGCCCAGGCCGCACGCATGGTCATCGCCTGGACCCTGGTTTTCGTGACCATGTTCATGGCCAAGACATTCGGCAACGTGATGCGGGGCGTGCCGGGCGATCTGCTGATCCTCTGGTACGGGTTCGGACTGGCCACATTGCTGACGGCGCGCACGCTGGTGACGATTTTCGTGCGCAAATGGACGCGCGAAGGCCGGCTGGAGCGGCGGGCGGTGATCGTCGGCGGCGGTCAGGTTGCCGCAGACTTCATTCACGAAATCGAGCGGCAGCCGAACAACGACATCCGCATCTGCGGCCTGTTCGACGACCGCAAGGGTGACCGTTCGCCGGATATCGTCGCCGGCTATCCGAAGCTTGGGACGGTGAGCGACCTTGTCGAGTTCGCCCGCATCGCTCGCATCGACATGCTGATCGTCACGATCCCGCTGAGAGCCGAGAAGCGCTTGCTGGAGTTCCTCAAGACCTTGTGGGTCCTGCCGGTCGACATCCGCCTGTCCGCCCATACCGACAAGCTGACCTTCCGCGACCGCGCGTCTTCCTTCATCGGAACCGTGCCGATCGTCGACGTGGTGCACAAGCCGCTTGCCGACTGGGACAGTATCGCCAAGCGCGCCTTCGACCTCATCGTGGCGAGCCTGATGATCGTGCTGCTGTCGCCGGTCATGATCGCCACCGCATTGGCGGTAAAGCTGGACAGCAAGGGACCTGCCCTCTTCCGCCAGAAGCGCTATGGCTTCAACAACGAGGTGATCGAAGTCCTCAAATTCCGTTCGATGTATCACGAGATGGCGGACCCGGCCGCGAAGAAAGTGGTGACCCGCAACGACCCGCGGGTGACCCGCGTCGGCCGCTTCATCCGCCGCTCGTCGCTGGACGAATTGCCCCAGCTTTTCAACGTTCTCAAAGGCGATCTGTCGCTGGTGGGGCCGCGCCCGCATGCGGTCAATGCCCACACGAACGAGAAGATGTGGGACGAGGTGGTCGACGGCTATTTCGCGCGCCACAAGGTCAAGCCCGGCGTGACCGGCTGGGCCCAGATCAACGGCTGGCGCGGCGAGGTCGACACGCCGGAAAAGATCCAGAAGCGCGTCGAATATGACGTCTATTATATCGAGAACTGGTCGATCCTGTTCGATATCCGCATCCTGCTGGCAACGCCCTTCGCCCTGTTCAAGTCGGAGAACGCCTATTGAGCACGGCCGCCCATCGCGGACTTGCCGGAGCTCCCACCGCTCCGATCCGGCGTAGCGGCGGCCTGCGCATCGATACGCGGCTGATCGGCACGCTCGCGCTCTGGCTGGTGACCTTCCTTGGCGGATTCGTGCTGCGCGAGCCCGCCCCTTACGAGCTGGCGATGGTGGTCGTGCTGTCGGGCTGGCTGCTGTCCGGCCCGCGCTTCTCCCCCGCCCTCGGCCCTCTTCTGCTGGTGATCGTGCTCTTCGTCTGCGGCGGTCTGCTCGGAACGTTGATGTCCGACAATTTCGGCGTTGCGATCATGTATATCGCCGTCACCGGCTTCCTGGCGTTGACCTCCGTCTTTTTCGCCTCGGTGGTCGCAAGCGATCCCTCCCGTCTGGCAACCATCGCCAATGCCTACACGGCGAGCGCGGTCATCGTTGCGCTCCTTGGCATCGGCGGCTATTTCGGCCTGCTTCCCGGCAGCCTCTTCACCCTGTACGGCCGCGCCAAAGGCACGTTCCAGGACCCCAATGTCTTCGGCCCCTTCCTGGTGCTGCCCTGGACCATCGCCCTGCACACGGTGCTGACCCGCCCGCTTGCCCGCTCGGGAATCGCAATCGCGGTGCTCGGTGTCCTGAGCTTCGGTATCCTGCTCAGCTTCTCGCGCGCGGCCTGGGGGCTTGCCGCGTTTGCCGCTATCGGCCTTTACGTGATCCTCTTCTGCATGACGCGGGAGCGCGGGGAACGCGCGCGGCTGATCCTGTTCGGAGCCGCCGGCGTTCTCGCCGTCCTTGCGCTGATCGCTGTCGCGCTGTCGGTCGAGTCCATCTCCGGAATGCTGCTGCAGCGTGCCAGGCTGGTGCAGGACTACGACACGGCGCGGCTCGGCCGTTTCGCGCGCTATACGCTCGGCTTCCAGATGGTGCTCGACCGGCCGTTCGGGCTCGGTCCCCTGCAGTTCCGCAATTTCTTCCCCGAAGACGAGCACAATACCTATCTGAAAGCCTTCACAACCTACGGCTGGCTCGGCGGCGTCGCCTATCTCTCGCTCGTCGCCTTCACGGCGATCCGGCTGTTCCCGCTGGTCTACCAGCGACGCCCGTGGACGTGGGCCGCGCAATGCGTGTTCGTGGTGCTGTTCGGTCACATGCTGATGTCGGCGATCATCGATACCGACCGCTGGCGCCATCTCTATCTGCTCTACGGCCTCGCCTGGGGTCTGATCGCCTGTGAATATGCGTGGCGGACCTCGGCCGCCAAGCGCCTGTCTTCCGCCGGGATGAAGGCCGCTCGCGAGCGTTGATTGCGGTTCTTAAGCGCTTGCGTGCCCCTTGCGAAGCGGATAGGAAGAACGGGCTCGCGAAGCGGGCAGTCGGGCAGTAGCGCAGCCTGGTAGCGCACTTCACTGGGGGTGAAGGGGTCGTCGGTTCAAATCCGGCCTGCCCGACCATTCGCATCTCGCCCTGCTTGGCGTTCAGATCGTCATGCAGTGGCCGGAATATCCGGGCCGATGCGTGACATGCTCAGCCCCATCATCCATAGACGCCAAGCAGCAAAGCCGGTCGTGCGATGAGCGCGCGCGAGATCGCGACCCAGGCCGATCTTGAAGACGTTCGGGCAGGCCCCATCGACACTGAGGGGGCCTCGACACCTGCTTTTGCCGATCAGCCCCCAGCCCCTCCGGAGCGTTGGGACCTGACGCTCGGCCTTGCCTTGTCGGCAGCCTTTCACGTCGCGGCATTCGCAATGCTTGCACTGCTCTCGGATCCTCCACAGCCCTACGGCGTATCGTATGACGATGCGGTCGAAGTGGTGCTGGTACCGCTGCAAACGCGAGCCGAGCCTCGGCTGGGGGAGGTTGCGGACGCCCCCCGGGGGACGACAACGCAGCCCGCAGACGATGTGTCTTCCGCAGCACCTGCGCCATTGCAGCAACATCGGACGCAGGACGAGCAGGTGCCAGCAGACTTGCCAACCGATCGGGCGTCAACGGACGCCCCGCCTTCGCCCACGGCCAAGGATGCCGCCCGCGTCACGCCCGCCCCTCCCCGGCGACGGGTCCCTGAACTCACCGAGGCGCGCACCCTCTACACCTCGCGGTTGCGCGACACAGCGCTCGGGCGCGCGGCGCTCGCCGAACTGGACTTGGCCGACCCGGAAGAGCGAATCTTTCAGTTGTGCACCTATGAGGCGGTCGAGCAACTGCGCCGGGAGCATCCGGACCTGCGGTTCGAATACGCAATCGCCGAGGCACGCGAGGAAGCGACGCTGACGGGCCTGGCGCTGGAGGCAAAGGGAGCGGCAATCCAGGGACGCGGACGCTGGTACGACCTCTCCTTCCGCTGCGAAGTGGCGGAAGATCTCATGGGGGTCACCGGGTTTGCCTTCGCCCTGGGACCGGAGATCACCCGCCCGGAGCGCGACGACCTCGACCTGCCTATCGACGGCCCGATCCATTGACGCGCAGCAACGGGTTCCGCCCTGGCTGCAGGTCCGGAGGGGCAGGCTCGACCTCTGGTCCACTTGTGCGATCCGCGAACAGCGCTACCATGCTTGACAAGGACCGGAGCACCGACAAGAACCCGGCCGTCACGTGGGAGGAACGTACATGTGCCACATCTTTGCCGGGCAGGACCCGGGCGACTACGAACCCGAAATGCGGCGCCTGCGACTGAACGGACAGAGCACCAGCATCCGGCTCGAACGCTCGTTCTGGGAGATCATCGACGAGATCGCGCAGAGCGAAGGCGTGAGCACGCCGGCCTTCATCTCGAAGCTGCATTCCGAGGTGCTGGAACTGCGGGGCGAGACGCGCAACTTCACTTCGCTGCTGCGCTGTGCCTGTCTCGTTCGGCTTCGCCAGACGGTTCCTCAGATGCATCTGGAAGCTGCGGAGTAAAAAGCGCCTGTAGTAAAACTTTACTACCCATGAAGTGAATCCCGGACGCATCCTTTCTCTATCGGAAGAACTGGGCATCAGCCATCTGGCCGCAGTCTTGCGGCCAGGGCTGTCCGATTGAAGAAAGCTGCCGGCACCGCCGTCAGGACTGATCCAGGAGAACACTCGTGGCGAAATGCATACACGCGATGATCCGCGTGCTCGATGAAACGCGTTCCGTTGGCTTCTACAAGACGGCATTCGGGCTCGACATTGCCGAACGGCTCGAGTTCGACGACTTCATCCTCATCTATCTCAGAAATGCCGACGCGGATTTCGAGGTCGAACTGACGGTCAACAAGGGACGCACGGAACCCTACGACCTCGGCAACGGCTACGGACATCTGGCTTTCTGCGTCGACGATCTCGATGCGGAACACACCCGCTTCGAGCAGGCCGGGCTCGCTCCGCGCAAGATCGTGGAGTTCAACCGCGACGGCGCTCTGCTGGCCCGCTTCTTTTTCGTTCAGGATCCGGACGGCTATCAGATCGAGGTGCTGCAGCGCCACGGTCGCTATCGCTGAACGGGGCACACCGTTTCGGGAGGGAGGAAAATGACCGAAACACTGACCCACAGACACATGACCAGACGGCAACTGCTGGCACGCAGCGCAGCAGTTGGCGCCGCATTCGTCATCGGACCGGGCTTTCTGGCCGCCAACACCGCGGCATGGGCAATGGAGGTCGCCCATCTGAAGCCGCAAACCATGGCAACCCTGATCCGCATGGCCCGCGACATCTATCCGCACGATCATGTGGCGGACGAGTATTACGCCATCGCCGTCAAGGGATACGACGTCCCCGACAAGGCGGCGATGATCGAGGCCGGCGTTACCGCGCTCGACGCGGCGGCCCAGGGCAAGGGGCATGCCGGATATCTCGCGATCGGCTGGGAGCGCGAGCGCTCCGACCTCCTGCGATCGATGGAGGAGAGCCCCTTCTTCCAGACCGTGCGCGGCGGGCTGGTCACCGGGCTCTACAACCAGAAGGCCGTGTGGCCCCTCTTCGGCTACGAGGGGGAAAGCTACTCGCTGGGCGGCTACATCGACCGGGGTTTCGACGACATCAACTGGCTCTGAGGGAGGAGGCTGTCATGGCCGCACCATTCGACCTGAACGACGACACGGTCGTCGTGGTCATCGGGACAGGCGCCGGCGGCGGCGTCCTGGCCAATGAACTGGCCCAGAAGGGCGTCAGCGTGGTGGCGCTGGAAGCCGGCGGGCGCTATCTGCCGGAAGACTACATCAACGACGAGTGGGAGAGTTTCGGGCAACTGGCCTGGCTCGACCCGCGTTCGACCTCCGGCGACTGGCGCGTTGCAAAGGACTTCTCCGGCCTGCCGGCATGGATCGTCAAGGCTGTCGGCGGCACCACCACCCATTGGGCGGGTGCGTCGCTGCGCTTCCAGCCGCACGAATTCAAGACCCGCAGCACCTATGGCAATGTCGAGGGTGCCAACCTGCTCGACTGGCCGATCGACCTTGCCGAGATGGAACCCTGGTACGAGAAGGCGGAGGAGAAGCTGGGCGTCACGCGCACCGGCGGTCGAGAAGGATTGCCCGGCAACAACAATTTCAAGGTCTTCGAAGCCGGCGCGCGCAAGCTCGGCTACACGGAAGTCCATACCGGACGCATGGCAATCAACTCGGCGGAGAACGACGGCCGCTTTGCTTGCCAGCAGACCGGCTTCTGTTTCCAGGGGTGTAAATGGGGCGCCAAATGGTCCGCCGCCTATACGGACATCCCGCGCGGCGAAGCCACCGGCAACCTTGAGGTGCGCGAGCGCGCCCATGTTCTGCGGATCGAGCACGATGCCGGCGGCAAGGTGACCGGCGTGCTCTATGCCGACAGGGACGGTAACCAGCACCTGCAGAAGGCGCGCGTCGTCTGCGTCGCGGGCAACTCGATCGAGAGCCCTCGCCTGCTGCTCAACTCCGCCTCGAGCCTCTTCCCCGACGGGCTTGCCAACTCCTCCGGCCAGGTCGGACGCAACTACATGCGGCACATGACCGGATCGGTCTATGCCGTGTTCGACAAGCCCGTGCGCATGTGGCGCGGCACGACGATGGCCGGCATCGTCCAGGACGAGGCGAGGCACGATCCCTCGCGCGGCTTCGTCGGCGGCTACGAACTCGAGACACTCGCCCTCGGACTGCCGTTCATGGCAGCGTTCCTGGATCCGGGTGCCTGGGGCCGCGAGTTCACCACCGCGCTCGATTCCTACGAGAACATGGCCGGCATGTGGATCGTCGGCGAGGACATGCCGCAGGAGACCAACCGGATCACGCTCAATCACGAGCTCAAGGACCAGTACGGGCTGCCGGCGCCGAACGTGCATTTCACCGACCACCCCAACGACATCGCGATGCGCCGCCATGCCTACAAGCAGGGCATCGCGATCTACGAGGCAGTCGGCGCGACGCGCACCTTCCCGACGCCGCCCTACCCCTCCACGCATAATCTCGGCACCAACCGCATGTCGGAAAACCCGAGGGACGGCGTGGTCAACCGCTGGGGTCGGGCGCACGACGTGCCGAACCTTTATGTGTCGGACGGCAGCCAGTTCACCACCGGCGCGGCGGAGAACCCGACGCTGACTATCGTGGCGCTGGCGATCCGCCAGGCCGACCATATCGCCTCGCAGATGTCGCAAGGACAGTTGTAGCCAGCAGCCCCGGACGAGAGAGGGCGGGCAGAGACAAGGGGTAATAGACCCGCCCTTCTCGCAAAGATTGCATCATTTGTCATATGTATGATTTTATATTTCCCGCTCACCTGTCCGGACGAGGCCGCCTGTTCCTGGGGCGCGACCGTCCGGGGTCTTTCGAGCGTCAATCGGGACGCAGATCCCGTGCATTGCGACCGCTCCCGCGGTCCAACCATCACCACCGGAGGAAACGCATGAAGACCTTCCTGCTTGCAAGCATGGCTCTGCTGGCCGCGACATCCCTCGCCGCCGCGCAGGCGCCGGTGCCGGACAACCTCGAGAAACTGTCGAATTTCCAGAGCACCGGCACCACGGAGTTCACCTTTGTGGAGCAGAGCGGCGCCTATGCCGACGGCATCCGTGAAACGCTGAAGCGCATCAAGCTTCCGGCCGGGTTCAAGATCGACCTCTATGCCGTGGTCCCCGATGCGCGCCACATTGCCGTCGGTCCGCAGGGCATCGTCACCTTCGTCGGCACGCGCAAGGACAAGGTCTGGGCCGTGACTGATCGCAACAAGGATCGTGTCGCGGACGAGGTGAAGGACTTCGCTCCCTCGCTCAAGTTTGCGATCCCCAATGGTCCGTGCTTCTCGAAGGACGGCTTCCTCTACATCGCCGAGCAGAACCGGGTGCTGGTCTATCCGGCTGCGGAGTTCTTTTACGAAAGCCCTGACGTCGCCGCCTTCAACGTGATCAAGCAGGGCGAACTGGTTCCGCCATCCGAGGAGAGCTACAATCACACTGCACGGGTCTGCAGGATCGGTCCCGATGGAAAGCTCTATATCTCGCTCGGCCAGCCGTTCAACGTGGCGCCAGCAGAGAAGCTGGATCTGTACAACGAGTTCGGCATTGGCGGCATTATCCGCATCAACACCGATGGAACCGGGCGCGAGGTCTACACCTACGGCATTCGCAACTCTGTCGGACACGACTTCCATCCCCAGACCGGAGAACTCTGGTTTACCGACAACCAGGTGGACGGCATGGGCGACGATATCCCTCCGGGCGAGATCAACAGACAGACAGCGGCCGGACAGCATTTCGGGCATCCCTGGTACGGCGGCGGCGACGTGCGGACCAACGAATACGCGAACGAGGAAGTGCCGGTGGAGGTGGTCATGCCGGCCGTGGAGACGATCGCCCACGCAGCCGATCTTGGAATGTCCTTCTATACAGGCCGCCAATTCCCGGAGAAGTACAGGAACGCGATCTTCTCTGCACAGCATGGCTCATGGAACCGCACGGAGCCGGTCGGCGCGCGCGTCATGGTCACCTTCATCGATAGTGAGGGCAATGCCACCACGGAGGCTTTCGCCGAAGGCTGGATCGATGAGAACGGAGAGTATCTCGGCCGCCCGGTCGACGTCGCCCAGTTGCGTGACGGTTCTATTCTGGTGTCCGACGATCTGGCCGGAGCCCTCTACCGAATCTCCTACGAGGGGAACTGAGAATGAAGCGACCTGCGATGGTGCTCACCTGCGCCATGCTCCTCGCTGGTCCGAACCCGGGCGGGATTGTTCCTGCCCGGGTTGCCGGTTCCTCACCCGCCGTCGCCGAGGGCACTCTCGGTGATCCGGAAGCTGGTCGCAAACAGGCCGGCCAGTGCCGTACTTGCCACGGCCTTGAGGGCATGGCCCGAATACCGATCGCACCTCACATCGGCGGCGAGCCTGCCTCCTATATCGAGTCTCAGCTCAGCGCGTTCCGGGACGGCCGGCGCACGCATGAAATGATGAGCGTGGTGGCTCAGTCGCTCGACGACGCAGCGATTGCCAATCTTGCCGCCTGGTACGGGGCGCAGCAGGCCAGCGCGGTCCTTCCCGCCGGAGTTTCGGAGAATGACGCCCCTGTCGAGTGCAGCACGTGTCACGGCGTCCAGGGAATCGGGCAGATGGACGGCGTGCCAAACCTCGCCGGAGAGAGCGCGATCTATATCGATACCCAGCTCAAGGCGTTCCGGCTCGGGAAGCGCCAACACGACGTGATGTCGGCGATAGCGGCAGACATGAGCGACGAGGACATGCGCCGCGTTGCGGACTGGTATGCGGCGATAACCTTGGAGATCGCACCGCCAGAAACCCGCTAGCCGCCGGCGCGGTGTTTAGCAGGCACTCGCTCCCGCCGATCTACCGCGCCTGATCGAGGATGCGCTTGCATTCCAGCAGCTCGAAAAGCGTCGCCTGGAGGCGGCGGATATCGTCCTTCGACAGATTGCCGGACGGAGCCTCGACACGCTCGCCGAGCAGCCGCTCCATGAGACGAAACCCGGCGCGCGTCGTCGGCATCTCCGGCGGCACGGCCCCCTCGGGCAATATGCCGCGCGGGATCGGCTCTCCATCATCGTCCGGATCGACGAACTGCGGTTCCGCCTGGCGTGCTCGAGGTGCCTGCATGCTCGGCGCGAAATCCGGCGTGCGCGGCTGCGACCTTGGCGGAGCAGCCGGCGGGGGCACCACGTCCTCGACCTCCGGTTCGTCCGTCCCCGGCTGTGCGGCAAGGGCCGCGAGCGCGATACCATCCTCGCGCCAGACCTGCATGACGAAACGGGGGCCCTGTTCCTTCAGGATGCGCTGCACGCCCTTGATCGTATAGCCTTCGCCATAGAGCAGATGCCGGATGCCACGCAGCAGATCGATATCGTCGGGACGATAGTAGCGACGACCGCCGCCGCGCTTGAGCGGGCGGATCTGGGTGAAGCGGGTTTCCCAGAAACGGAGGACGTGCTGCGGCAAGTCGAGATCGTCGGCGACCTCGCTGATCGTGCGAAAGGCGTCAGGGCTTTTTTCGACGGTCACTGAAATGGTGCTTCATCGTCCGCCGGCGCTGTCTCAGTCGCCGCTCCCGGACGCTCCCATCATCGTCTCGTTGATGCGCTTCTTGAGCACGTTCGACGGTTTGAACACCATCACTCGGCGCGGGAGGATAGGCACCTCCTCGCCGGTCTTCGGATTTCGTCCGATGCGCTCTCCCTTGGAGCGCACGACAAAGGACCCGAATGACGAGAGTTTCACCGACTCTCCGGCAACGAGACAGTCCGCGATCTCCGACAGGACCTTTTCCACGAGTTCCGATGATTCCGATCTTGAAAGGCCGACTTTCTGGTAGACCGCCTCACAAAGATCGGCCCGCGTAACTGTCCTGCCGCTCATAGTCCCTCCTTGGCCGAACCTCGTGGTTCGACGGTGTCAGGGATATTCTTCTTTGACCCTTCGGGGCCCACCGAACCCGGAAGACAGCCTATTGGCTCGCGCGCAGACGGTCAACAGTCTGACCTTGCTCCGGTTCGTAAAAGTTCACAAGGCTCAAGCCTTTGCATGGCTACCAGCGCAGCAGCGACGCTCCCCAGGTGAAGCCGCCGCCCATCGCCTCGAGCATGATCAGGTCGCCGCGCTTCACCCGCCCGTCGCGCACCGCCTGGTCGAGCGCCAGGGGAATCGAGGCCGCGGAGGTGTTGCCGTGATCCTCCAGAGTCACAACCACCTTGGCGGGGTCGACGCCGAGCTTCTTGGCGCTGGCGTCGATGATGCGGCGGTTGGCCTGATGGGGAATGAACCAGTCAAGGGACTCGGCGCTGGTGTCGGTTGCCTCGAAGGCTGCCTCGACCACGTCGGTGATCATCGACACCGCATGGCGGAAGACTTCCTTGCCCTGCATGCGCAGGTGGCCGACGGTCTGGGTCGAAGACGGACCGCCATCGACATAGAGCTTGTCCTTGTGGGCGCCGTCGGAGCGCAGGTGCGAGGTCAGGATACCCCGATCGGCCGTGGTCCCGTCCCCCTCCGCTGCCTCCAGGACAATGGCGCCTGCCCCATCGCCGAAGAGCACGCAGGTGGTGCGGTCCTCCCAATCGAGGATGCGGGAGAAGGTCTCAGCGCCGATCACCAGCGCCCGTTTTCCCATGCCGGCCCGCAGATAGGCATCCGCCGTTGCCAGCGCATAGACGAAGCCCGAACAGACCGCATGCACATCGAACGCGAATCCGCTGGCGATGCCGAGCCTGTGCTGGACCGTGACGGCAGTCGCCGGGAAGGTATTGTCCGGTGTTGCCGTGGCAAGAATGATCAGATCGATGCTCGTCGCCTCGCACCCTGCCGCCTCAAGCGCCTTGCGGGCAGCAGCGACCGCGAGATCGGAGGTGAACTCGCCGTCCGCCGCGATATGCCGGGCGTGGATACCAGTGCGCTGGACGATCCATTCATCGGAAGTGTCCACCATCCTGGCGAGATCGTCATTGGTCAGCCGGCGGGCCGGAAGATAGCTGCCGGTCCCAAGAACGATGGATCGCTTGACTGTCACTGATCACCTTCCGATCCGTCCCGCGGCGCGAACCGGCCGCGATGGTAGCTTTTGAGGTCTTGGGAAATCTTGTTCATCAGATCGTTGCGGGCCATGTCGTAGGCAAGTTCGACGGCGGCGGCAAAGCCTTCCGCGTCGGTTCCGCCATGGCTCTTGATGACGATGCCGTTGAGGCCGAGAAAGACGCCGCCATTGACCTTTCGGGGATCCATCTTCTCCCGCAGCCGGTCGAAGGCATCCTTCGCCAGCAGATAGCCGAGCCGTGCCCGCCAAGTCCGATTCATGGCGGAGCGCAGGTAGCTGCCGATCTGGCGCGCTGTCCCTTCCGCTGTCTTCAGGGCGATATTGCCGGCGAACCCTTCCGTCACCACCACATCGACGACGCCCTTGCCGAGGTCGTCCCCCTCGACGAAGCCGGCATAGGTCAGCGATCGCAGGTTGGCCTCGCGCAGCAGCCGGCCGGCGGTGCGCACCTCTTCCAGGCCCTTCACCTCCTCGACGCCGATGTTGAGAAGGCCGACGGTCGGGCGTTCGATGGAAAAGAGGATGCGGGCCATCGCACCGCCCAGCAGCGCGAAGTCGATCAGTTGCTGGGCATCGGCGCCGATGGTCGCGCCAACGTCGAGGACGATGGATTCGCCCCGTGTGGTCGGCCAGATCGCCGCGATCGCCGGCCTCTCGATATTCGCCATGGTGCGCAGGCAGAATTTCGACATGGCCATAAGGGCGCCGGTATTGCCCGCCGAGACGGCGACATCCGCATGACCGGTCTTCACCGCCTCGATGCAGCGCCACATGCTCGACTTCCAGCGCCCCTGGCGTAGCGCCTGGCTGGGCTTGGCGTCCATGGCGACGGCGACCTCGCAGTGATGCAGCGTCGAGGCGTCGCGCAGACGCGGATGCGCCTGCAGCAGCGGCGCCACCGCATCCGAGTTGCCGTAGAAGGAAAAGCTGATGTCGGGACGCCGTTCCAGCGCCAATGCGGCTCCAGGAACGACGACTTCCGCCCCCCTGTCGCCGCCCATTGCATCCAGCGAGATTCGAACCGTCTGAGCCATCGTCCGTGTCTTCTGGATCGGCGGCGACGCCCCACCCGAAGGGAAGAGAGCGCGCCGATCGGCATTGCTGTCCCGAATTCTCCAGACCGCTCGGGCCCGGGACGACAATGCTGCCGTCTTGTCTTGTTGTTGCCTGCGCCGCCCGACGGGTCGTTTCACAAGGTCGTGCAACCTCATGACTTGCGGGCAGCCGTTGCCACGACACACGAAAGAGTGGTTGGACTCCCCTTCATCCGAGGCGTTGGGGAACATACCTGTTTACAACGGAGAGACAACAGCTTTCTGGCCTTCAGCCGCGCGCAAGATGTGCGGCCTACTCCTCATGCTTGCGGAACCGCTCCAGAACGGCGAATGGCGACGGCGGTTTGTCGTCCGCATCGACTTTGCCGTCTTCGCCATAGCCCTCCGGGAGCTCCGCCCCGGGCGCGCGCGGAAAGGGGTCCAGCGCCAGCGCCAGTTGCTCGCACAGGATCGCGCCGAGATCGAGCCTTCCCCCCTCCAAAAGATCCGGTGGGTCTTCGGCAAAGGCATCGATGTCGATCTCGCCCTCCTCCTCGACGCCGGACAGGGCTGCGGCATCGGGGTCAAACCGCATGGTGAATGCCTCGTCGATCTGCTGTTCCACCGGCTGCAGCGTGACAACGCAAGCCTGAGTCGCCCGCGCCTGGAGCCGGCCTTCGATCGCAACGCCGTCACGGCGCCATCGGCGCAGTTCGAACCGCGCAACGAGATCTTCCAAGGCGAGCAGCGAGTAGGCCTTGGTCAGGCGCTGGAGTTGCGCCTCGTCCGGCCGCAGATCCACCACCAACGGCTTGTCGGTCAGATGCTGGATGTCCTGCGGGTGCGACAGAGGGAAGTCAGCGAGTGCCATGAACGTCTCCTTCCAGCTTTACCCTATGTCGACCGGCTCGCCCGGCCACTTGGGGCCGCTGGCGACGATCTGCGATGCCTGCTGGCGGTCCAGCCCGTCCGCAGCTTCGCGCAGGTAGCGGGCAATCGCATGCGCAGCACCCATGTCCGACGCGCCGGCGAAAAGATTGCGGTCAACGACGCTTGCAAGCTCCTGCAAGCCGTCGGCGGCCAGAGCCTCGGCAATCGCCGCGGCGCGACCATAGAAGGCCTCGGCCATCTTCTTCACCTTTTTCGGAACCCCAAGATCGCCGACACCCATTTCCCGCAGCGACCCGTCCATGTCGGCGAAAAACGTGTCGAAAAGCTCCTGGGAGAAACTGGCGACTTCCCCTCCCTCGCCCCGGAGCCGGTTGAGCACCAGGATCGTATGAAGCATGACCATCTCGAAACGGCCATCGACGGTATCGGGCACGTTATAGCGGACGTAGAGCCAGGGCTGCCGCGCCTGTGCCACGATCGAGGTGTATGCGGCGAGCACTTCCGGACGCTGACGCCGGCGAAAGAGACCGAAGACCATGGGTTGCCTCGCTTGGACGAAGGTTGCCAAGTGGCCTAACGCAGGTTAGGGACTTTGCCAAGGACGCGCGGAGCGATAAAGATGGCGCACGGCTGCCTTCCGGTCGTGAGAGCTGCCAGAAAGCAACAGGATACGCTTCATATGAAGACATGGATTCGCGGAGCATTGCTGGCAGGCGTTCTGGCGCTGCCGCTCGGTGGCTGCTTCACCACGACGCTCAATCACGGCCATGTCATCCCGCCGGACCGGGTGCGGGACATCCAGGTGGGATCGAGCCGTGAGCAGGTCGAACTGCTGCTTGGTTCGCCCTCGACCGCCTCACGGCTCGACGGCGAGGCTTATTACTATATCTCGCAGGTGAAGCGGACCACGGCCTTCATGAGCCCGCGGACGGTCGAACAGCGGGTCGTTGCGGTCTATTTCGATGAGGACGGCTTCGTTCGCGACACCGCCTATTACAGCCTTGAGGACGGCAAGGTCGTCGACATCCTCAACCGCAAGACCCGCACCGGCGGCTCCGACTACGGCTTCCTGTCGCAGATCCTGCGCGGCGCCCAGAACCCGAGCCTCAACCTCTAGAGCCCCGTTCGGCCTCTTCAAACGCAACGCCCGCAGCCGAGGCTGCGGGCGTTTTTTGTCATGCGGCACGGCATGGAAGCGGCAGGGCCGCCGGCAAGCGACGGCCCCAGTTTGGTCAGGCATGCGCCAACACGGCCAGCAACAGCAGCGCCATGATGTTGGTGATCTTGATCATCGGGTTGACCGCAGGACCAGCCGTATCCTTGTAGGGATCGCCGACCGTATCACCGGTGACCGAGGCCTTATGCGCTTCCGAGCCCTTCATGTGCCGGACCCCGTCCTTGTCGACGAAGCCATCCTCGAAGGACTTCTTGGCATTGTCCCAGGCACCGCCACCCGCCGTCATCGAGATGGCGACGAAGAGGCCGGTGACGATGACGCCGAGCAGCATGGCGCCGACGGCGGCAAAGCCCTGAGACTTGCCGGCAATGGCAGTGACGACGAAGAACACCACGATCGGCGACAGGACCGGCATCATCGACGGGATGATCATCTCGCGGATTGCCGCCTTGGTCAGCATGTCGACGGCGCGGCCATAGTCCGGCTTCTCCGTGCCTTCCATGATGCCCGGCTTCTCGCGGAACTGCCGACGCACCTCCTCGACGACCGAGCCGGCGGCGCGGCCGACGGCGGTCATCGAGATGCCGCCGAAGAGATAGGGAAGCAGGCCGCCGAACAGCAGGCCAACCACCACGTAGGGGTTGGACAGCGAGAAATCGACGACGACCCCGTCGAAATAGGAGCCCGGCGTCGCATTGGCCGCAAAGAACTTGAGATCCTCCGTGTAGGCCGCAAACAGCACCAGCGCACCCAGACCGGCCGAGCCGATGGCATAGCCCTTGGTGACCGCCTTGGTGGTGTTGCCGACAGCATCTAGCGCGTCGGTGGTGACCCGCACCTCCTTCGGGAGCCCTGCCATTTCGGCGATGCCGCCGGCATTGTCCGTCACCGGGCCGAAGGCATCGAGCGCAACCACCATGCCGGCGAGTGCCAGCATCGTCGTCACTGCGATGGCGATGCCGAAGAGTCCTGCCAGGTTATAGGCGCCGAGAATACCCGCGATGATGACGATGGCGGGCAGTGCCGTCGCTTCCAGCGAAACGGCAAGGCCCTGGATCACGTTGGTGCCGTGGCCGGTAACCGAAGCCTGGGCGATGGAGCGGACCGGCCGGTAATCTGTACCGGTGTAATACTCCGTCACCCAGATGATCAGGCCGGTGACCACAAGGCCCACAAGCCCGCAATAGAACAGATGCCGGCCGGAGAATGTCAGCCCGCCGGAGGTGGTGTATTCGGTCGAGAAGCCGAGCCAGAAGAACACGATGCCGAACAGGGCCACAGCGGACAGCACGGCGGTTGCGACGAAGCCCTTGTAGAGGGCGCCCATGATCGAGTTGCTGGCGCCGAGCTTCACGAAGAAGGTGCCGACGATCGAGGTGACGACGCAGGCTCCGCCGATCACCAGCGGCAGAAGCATCAGTTCCAGTGCCGCCGCTCCGGTGAAGAAAATGGATGCCAGCACCATGGTGGCAACCACCGTCACCGCATAGGTCTCGAACAGGTCTGCCGCCATGCCGGCGCAGTCGCCGACATTGTCGCCGACATTGTCGGCGATGGTGGCCGGGTTGCGCGGATCGTCTTCCGGAATGCCGGCCTCGACCTTGCCGACGAGATCGCCGCCGACATCCGCACCCTTGGTGAAGATGCCGCCGCCGAGACGGGCGAAGATAGAGATCAGCGACGCACCGAAGCCGAGCGCCACCAGTGAGTCGATGACGACCCGGCTCTGAGCCTCATAGTTGAGGATTTCGGTGAGGATCGTGAAATAGACAGCGACGCCAAGCAGGGCAAGGCCCGCGACCAGCAGACCGGTGACGGCGCCAGCCTTGAAGGCGATCTCGAGGCCCGCGGCAAGCGAGGTGCTGGCCGCCTGCGCGGTGCGCACGTTGGCGCGCACGGAGACGTGCATGCCGATATAGCCGGCGGCGGCCGACAGGATCGCGCCGATGGCGAAGCCGATGGCGACCAGCATGCCCAACAACCAGGCGACCACTGCGAAGATGGCAACGCCGACGATGGCAATCGTTGTGTACTGACGGTTGAGATAGGCCTGCGCGCCCTCCTGGATGGCGCCGGCGATTTCCTGCATGCGCGCATTGCCGGCATCTGCCGCCATGACGGACTGAATGGCCCACGCGCCATAGGCGATGGACAGTAGGCCACACAGGATTACGATTACGAGCTCGAGCATACTTCCCCCCAATGAAGGACGCGAAAGGACCTTTTCTTGTTCTTGTCTGGTCCTGCGGGAGGAACGGTATCTGTCCTGTGCGTCCCGTCAAGGACGAGTTTCCACCCAGTTGCGGAAGGAGACACGACCAGCAGCATCAGGCCCTGCCCTGCCCGCAAGGCCGGGCCGCCATTCCTTACGCTGCGGAAGATTTACCGGAATCGCCCGGAACGAGCCGCACCGGCGGGTGCAAGGAGCTGCTCCACGGACGGCTCCACCGGCACTTGATCCGGTTCCGCCTCATGGCATTTCCATTTAGAAAAGTTGTGCCAGGGCCGCAGGATCGCGCAGGAGGCGCAAGCCACGACGAATCGCCGCAGCTCCACGGACTCACTCCTCACGCAAGGGCAGGCAGATCAGGCGTCGTCTTCCGCCGGCTCCGGTTTGCCGGGGCCGTCGAACTCCGCCGCGCGAAATTCCCGCGCCAGCTTGTCGAGCACGCCGTTCACCATACGCGGCTCGTCCTTCTCGTAGAAGGCGCGGGCAACATCGATGTACTCGCTGATCACGACGCGGGCCGGCACGTCCTTGCGCCGCATCAGCTCGAAGGCACCGGCGCGCAGGATGGCGCGCAAGGTCGTGTCGATCCGCTTCAGCGGCCAGCCGGCCACCAGCGAGCGATGGATCACTGGGTCGAGATAGCGCTGTTCGGAGACCACGCCCTTGACGAGGTCACGAAACCAGCTCGCATCCGCCTCCCGGTACTGTTCGCCGTCGAGTTCGGCCCCGAGACGGAATGCCTCGAACTCCACCAGAACATCGGCAAGGTTCGAGCCGCCGACATCCATCTGGTACAATGCCTGCACGGCAGACAGACGGGCAGCCCCCCGCTTGTTGGCGGGGCGCACCAGCGGCTCCGTCCGGGCTTCGTTGTCCTCGGTCATGTCAGATCCCGAAGCGGTCCCTGATCGCGATCATGTCGAGCGCGGCCTGCGCCGCTGCGCCGCCCTTGTTCTTTTTCGCCGGATCGGCGCGCACCCAGGCCTGCTCGCCGTTCTCGACGGTCAGGATGCCGTTGCCGAGCGGCAGCGCCGCATCGATCACCAGTTCCATCACGGCGCGGGCGGATTCGTTGGCGACAATGTCATAATGGGAGGTCTCGCCGCGGATCACGCAGCCGAGCAGCACGAAGCCGTCATAGTCGGCGGTTCCGGCCTCCATGGCGGCCAGCGCCATCGCGAGGGCGGCCGGGATTTCCAGGACCCCAGGCACGGAGACACGGGTTACATCCGCCCCCTGCCCTTCAAGCACCTCCATGGCGCCGGCAAGCAGGGCATCGGCAATGTCTTCGTAGAAGCGGGCGTCGATGATCAGGATTCGGGGAGTCGTCATGTCGCTCTCTTCGCTTTCATATCGTTGCGGCCCGGTCGCCGGGCGCATGCGGGACGAAACAGATCGCCACTCCGAAAGCCGGTCCAGCCGGCGTCAAGGTGCCGGTAGGAACCATGCCGGGCCGCGTTTGTCCAGCGCGGATTGCCGGGGGCGGCCATGCCGCCGCGGGATAGCCGCGCAAGGTGCAGACCGGGCGGGACGAAGGTCAGCGATACTCGGCGAGCCGGGCCGCGTAGCGGGCCATCATGTCGACTTCGAGATTGATCCTGTCACCGGGCTTGCGCTCGCCCCAGGTGGTGACCGCAAGGGTATGCGGGATGAGAAACACGGTGAATGTGTCCCCTTCCACCTCGTTGACGGTCAGCGATGTGCCATGCAGCGCCACGCCGCCCTTCCTGGCGATGAACGGCGCGCAATCTGCCGGGACGCGGAAGCGGAAGAACACCGAGTCCGGGTGGTCGACCCGCTCGATGATCTCGGCCGTTCCGTCGACATGGCCCTGGACGATGTGTCCGCCCAGTTCATCCCCAATCTTCAGCGAGCGCTCCAGGTTGACACGGTCGCCAACTGTCCAGCTTCCGACGGTGGTCAGACGCAACGTCTCTGCCGCCGACTCGATCTCGAACCAGTTCTCGCCGCCGTCCCGGCCGCGCGCGGTGACCGTATGGCACACCCCGTCGCAGGCGATCGACGCGCCGATCTCGATCCCCTCGGGATCATAGGCGGTGACGATCCGCGTGCGCAGTCCGGCCGGAATCGTCGCGACCGACGCGATCCGCCCCATATCCGTGACGATCCCGGTGAACATCTCAGCTCCTTTCACGAAGGAAATGGGTCATGGTGTCGGCACCGAACCGCCTTGCCCCGACCTTGCGGAAAAACACGCTAGCGGTCACCAAGTCGACCCCGCGTTCCCCGAAGGGAAGGATGCCGCCGTCGCCGATGGTCAGATCGCTTTGCGAGATGATGACTTCATCGGCCAGATCGGCATCGAGAAACGCACGGGCGACCGCCGAGCCTCCCTCGACCATCAGCTTGGTAATGCCGCGCTGGCCGAGGGCGCGAACGGCGGTCCGCGGGTCGATCGGCTCTCCCTTGGCTCGCGCCAGGCGGATCACCGTGCAGCCCGCCGCGCTCAGCGCGTCGACCTTTTCGACCTCCGCATCGGCCGCCACCAGCAGCCAGAGCGGGATGTCGCCCGCGCTCTTCACCAGCCTGCTTTCCAGCGGCAACCGCGCGGTCGTGTCGAGAACGATGCGGACGGGCGAGCGATGGGACAGCCCCGGCAATCGGCAGTTCAGCATCGGATCGTCGGCGAGCGCCGTGCCGATCCCGACCAGGATCCCATCGCACTCGGCCCGAAGAACATGCACACGGCGGAAGACATCGTCCCCCGTGATGGCGATCTGGCCGGCACCGCGCCGGCCGATGAACCCGTCCTGCGATACCGCCAGCTTCAACACGACCAGCGGACGACCCCGGGTCAGGCGGCTGACATGACCTGCGTGGAGCGCGCTGCACAGATCCTCCCGCACCCCTGAGCGAACCTCGACGCCGGACGCCTGCAACATGGCGACGCCGCGCCCGGCGACGCGCGGGTTGGGATCGAGCAGACCAATCACCACACGCCGCACACCCGCTTCGGCCAGCGCCACGCAGCACGGCCCCGTCCGCCCGTGATGGGAGCACGGCTCCAGCGTCACGTAGCAGGTAGCCCCTCGGGCCGCTTCTCCTGCCTGTGCGAGCGCGACCACTTCCGCGTGGGGACCTCCCGGCGGACGGGTATAGCCGCGTCCGACGACAACGGGGCCGTCGCCGTCGTCGCGCACGATCAGCGCTCCGACGGCCGGGTTGGGCCAAACGCGTC
This sequence comes from Stappia sp. TSB10P1A, assembly GCF_900185725.1. Taxonomy (GTDB): domain Bacteria; phylum Pseudomonadota; class Alphaproteobacteria; order Rhizobiales; family Stappiaceae; genus Stappia. The sequence goes on from NZ_FYAU01000036.1 coordinate 118,117, forward strand.
CCAGCGCTCGCCGCGCATAAGAGGCGGCGGCGGCCATGAAACGATCATCGTCCCAACTGTCCGGCATGGTCAGTTCATGTCCAAGGATCAGCCTTCGCCGACGGCAGCGGCGTCAGGCCCGCTCATCTCGTCGAGGAGCGCCTCGAAATCCTTGGCTTCGCGAAAATTCTTGTAGACGGAAGCAAAGCGGACATAGGCGACATCATCGATCACCTTCAGGCCCTCCATGACCAGGTTGCCGATGTCGCTCGCCTTGATGTCGCTTTCTCCCGAGCTTTCGAGCTGCCGGACGATGCCGCTCACCATCCGCTCCAGCTTCTCCGGTTCAACCGGACGCTTGCGGGTGGCGATGCGCACCGACTGCATCAGCTTGTCTCGATCGAAGGGAACACGCCGGCCGCTGCGCTTGATCACGGTCAACTCGCGCAACTGGACCCGCTCGAACGTGGTGAAGCGGCCACCGCAAGCGGTGCAGATCCGACGGCGGCGGATCGCGGTGTTGTCCTCCGTGGGACGCGAGTCCTTCACCTGGGTGTCGTCACACCCGCAATACGGGCACTTCATGCTGTCTTGGCTCCGGACCGGCGGACCCCTGCAAGAGGCGATCCACGGAGACTGGCTGCCGGCACGCGACTTGCGCGCCGGCTCGCGCTCAGAGAGTCGGGTAGATCGGGAAACGATCGGTGAGTGCGATCACCTTCTCCTTCACCCGCGCCTCGACCTCCGCATTGCCATCCTCGCTGTTGGCGCTGCGCAGACCATCGAGCACTTCACCGATCAGGCGACCGATCTCGCGGAACTCGCCCTGGCCGAAGCCACGGGTGGTTCCCGCCGGGGTGCCGAGTCGAATGCCGGAGGTGACGAAGGGCTTTTCCGGATCGAACGGAATGCCGTTCTTGTTGCAGGTGATGTTGGCACGGCCGAGAGCCGCCTCGGCGCGCTTGCCGGTGGCGTTCTTCGGGCGCAGGTCGACGAGCATCAGGTGGTTGTCGGTGCCGCCGGAGACGATGTCGAGCCCCTGCTCCTGCAGGCTGGCGGCCAGTGCCTTGGCGTTGGCGACAACGGCCTGCGCGTAAGTCTTGAATTCGGGGCGCAGAGCCTCGCCGAGCGCAACCGCCTTGGCCGCGATCACATGCATCAGCGGCCCGCCCTGCAGACCGGGGAAAACGGCCGAGTTCACCTTCTTGGCGATCGCCTCGTCGTTGGTGAGAATGAGGCCGCCGCGCGGACCACGCAGCGACTTGTGCGTCGTGGTGGTGACCACATGGGCATGCGGCAGCGGCGAAGGATGCGCGCCGCCGGCGACCAGGCCGGCAATGTGAGCCATGTCGACCATCAGATAGGCGCCGACCGAGTCGGCGATCTCGCGCAGGCGCTTCCAGTCCCAGATTCGGGAATAGGCCGTGCCGCCGCCGATGATCAGCTTCGGCTTGTGCTGCTCGGCAAGGCGCGCGATCTCGTCCATGTCGAGCAGATGGTCGTCCTGCCGTACACCATAGGACACGACGTTGAACCACTTGCCGGACATGTTGACCGGAGAGCCGTGGGTCAGGTGACCGCCCGAGTTGAGGTCAAGCCCCATGAAGGTGTCGCCCGGCTGCAGCAGGGCGAGGAACACGGCCTGATTCATCTGGCTGCCGGAATTCGGCTGCACATTGGCGAACTGTGCGCCGAAAAGCTGCTTGGCGCGCTCGATCGCCAGCGTCTCGACGACATCGACGAACTCGCAGCCGCCATAGTAGCGCTTGCCCGGATAGCCTTCCGCATACTTGTTGGTCAGGATCGTGCCCTGGGCCTCAAGCACCGCGAGCGAGACGATGTTCTCGGACGCGATCAGCTCGATCTCATGGCGCTGGCGACCGAGTTCGCTGGTGATCGCCGCATTGATTTCCGGATCCACGTCCGCAAGCGAACGGGTGAAGAAATCCGGATAAATCGGCGTGTCGAACGTGGTTTCAGTCATCGACATCGTCGGTCCCCTCTAGCAGTCCTGAAGTGAGATCAGCCGCGCATCGCGACCACAGGCGCCGCAACCGCAGGCGAACGGAAAACGCCCGGCCTACCGGACTCAGCGCTGCTGAATGCTGCCCGGTCCGGTCCATCCGAAAGGCTTCGCCAGATAGCACAGCCGCACGCGGGAACCAAGGGCCATTGCCGGCGCCCGACATCACGCCGGCTCACGATGCCCGGCCCTTCAGCGCGTTGGCCCGATTTCGGCCAGACGCTTCATGAGCTTGCGGAGAGCGAGCTGCTGCAGGTCGGCCTGCGAGGCCTGGATCGGCCCCATGACGACAACCTCGGTGCCGGTATCGCCATCGATTGCCGCAACCCGGACCTGGCGCCCGAGGGGATGAAATTCGAAATAAACCTCGCCTTTCGGCGGCTTTCCCAGGGTCACGACTTCCCCCGCCCGACTTCAGGTACCCGGCTTCAGGCCCCCGTCTGCAAGCACCAGTCTTCAGCCATACGACTTACGGCCTCCGACGTGTCGGAGGCCGCCCAGGGCAGCCGGCAGGCGACGCGCCCCCGTGCTGCGGCGTGCCGCAGCCTCACAATCACTGCAGGGACGCACTGCCCATCGTCGCGTCGCTCATCAGCAGACCGTCGCGGTTGTAGATGTCTTCACGGAAATGCACCACGCCCTCGGCGGTCGCCCAGGCAGTGACATAGGACATGTAGATCGGGATCTTGGTCCCGAGCTTCACGTCCTCGCGGGCTCCGGAGCGAATGGTCTCGTCAACCCGTGCGCGGCTCCAGTCCGAGGTGGTGCTTTCCAGCAGCCAGGTGATCAGTTCCCTGACATTCTGCACACGCACGCAACCGGACGAATGGAACCGGTAATCCGAGCCGAAGAGCGACTTGGACGGCGTGTCGTGCAGATAGACCTGATGCGTGTTGTGGAAGTTGATCCGCACGGAGCCAAGCGAATTGATCTCGCCCGGATCCTGGCGGAACTGGTACTGGGTCGCCTCGTCGGTGCTCCAGTTGATCTGCTGCCAAGCGAGCTCGTTGCCCTTCCAGTCGAAGATCCGGATGCGGTTCTTCTCCAGATAGGCCGGATCCTCGTTCATCTTGGGGATGAGATCCTTGCGGATGATCGAAACCGGCACCGTCCAGTACGGGTTGAAATTGAGCTCGTAGATCGACGAGTTCAGGATGGGCGTCTGGCGGTCGATCTTGCCGACCACCGCCGTGTGGCGCGAGCGCACGCGCCCGTTTTCAACCGCCTCGATCTCCGCCGCCGGAATATTGACCATCACGTAGCGATCGCCAAGGAAGCCCGACATGGAGCGCAGCCGCACCAGGTTGGTCTCCAACTGGGACAGCCGGACATCCGCCGGCACGTTCATGGCGATCAGCGTGGTCTTGCCGACCACGCCATCCGGCGACAGTCCGTGGCGGAGCTGGAAGCGGCGCACGGCAGCATCGACATAGGAATCGAAGGTGTCCGAAAACCCGGCCGTCTGCTCAAGGTCGCCGGAGACCATCAGCCGGCGGCGCAGCGACAGCACATGCTCCTCGCGAACGCCAAGGCGCATGGCCTGGCGGCCGCTCGTCACCTGCGGCCAGCCACCTTGCTGCACGATCATGGAATAGCGCTGGATGGCGCCTTCGACATAGCTGGCGGTGTCCGGAGACAGGGTTGGAAACGTCGACTCGACAGCCTGCAGCGTCCGCATCGTCGTATCGAACTGGTCGCGCCATTCGACCCGCTGCTGCTCAAGCATCATCTGGACAGGAGCCGGCTGCGCCGTGGCGGCATCCCCTGCGGCAAACGAGGCGAAAATGCCCGTAAGAGCAAGTGCGGCGCCTTTCGCACCGGCACGCAACCCGAACATGCGTCCTTCGAAAAGGTCGGTCACTGCAAATCCCACCGTATCGACTCCAGTCCCAGATCAAGCTCAGAAAGGTCCCGTTAAGGATACGTCGACGGACTTAACAAATACTCACGATCCGCGCGCAAACGAAACCAGCCCCGGCCCGACGCGGCAACACCTCTGCCCGAACCGCCCCATCCCAGCCGAATGGTGCCGTCTCCGTAAGCCACTCCATTATGGCGCATTCATGTCGCAACGCGAAAAACGGCGGCATGCCGCGCCCGAATGCAGCGAAGCCGTCCCGCGCGGTCAAGCACGAGACGGCTTCGATGAGGACGACGCGGGACTGCCTGTCCCGCACTGTCAGAGACGGTAGAGGATCTGGTCGGTCCAGAAGCGCTCCAGCCGGCGCAGCGAGCGATTGAGCACCTTGAAATCGTCCGGACCGATCTCGCCGACCTGTTCGACCGACAACATGTGCCGCTCATAGAGCGCGTTCACCTTCTCCGCGACATCCTTGCCCTTCGGCGTCAGACTGACACGAACCGACCGGCGATCGGTGCGCGAACGCTGATGGTGGATGAAGCCCATGTCGACGAGCTTCTTCAAGTTGTACGACACGTTCGAGCCGAGATAGTAGCCGCGGGTGCGCAGTTCTCCGGCGGTCAGTTCAGCATCGCCGATGTTGAACAGCAGCAGCGCCTGCACGCTGTTCACGTCTGCACGCCCTTCGCGGTCGAACTCGTCCTTGATCACGTCGAGCAGCCGCCGATGCAGACGTTCGACCAGAGTCAGAGCCTCGAGGTAGAGCGGCTTGATGTCGTCGCCTTCTTCAGCCTGCAACGCGACGTCGACTGCCTTCTTTGCCGTCATCATTTGTTTGCGCCTCATGTATTGTTGGTGGTGCGTTTGTCGTCACCTTGAAACCGACAATACGGGCAGGCCTCTAAAATCCGCTTAAAAAGGAGACTAAATCTCTGGTTAACACGCAAAAGCAATGCAGGATGCCACGAAATACCTTCCGTTAAGGATATTTGCTGCCGAGTTCCGCGCTTTCCAAGCCCTGCAACGCAAACCGGCGCGGGACAAGTATCCCGCGCCGTGCCGTGAGGAAACAGACTGCCGGAGAGTCCGGGGGCTCAATCCTGGACCTTGCCCCGCAGAAAGCGGACGATGCCGGAAAAATCCGTATCGGCGTCGCCGGAATTGCAGAAAAGATTGTAAAGCGCCGCAGCTTCCGCTCCCAGGGGCGTAGACGCGCCGCTGGCATGGGCCGCTTCCTGGGCCAGCTTCAGGTCCTTCAGCATCATCGCTGCAGCAAACCCTGGCTGATAGTCCCGATTGGCCGGCGACGTCGGCACGGGGCCCGGTACCGGGCAATAGGTGGTCAGCGACCAGCACTGCCCCGATGCGGTGGAGGAAATGTCGAACAGCTTCTGCGCATCCAGGCCGAGGCGCTCCGCCAGCACGAAAGCCTCGCAGGTGCCGATCATCGAGATGCCGAGAAGCATGTTGTTGCAGATCTTGGCCGCCTGCCCCGTGCCGGCGCCGCCAGCGTGCACAATGGTCTTGCCCATCACCTCAAGATAGGGCCGCGCTGCCTCGAACGCCGCATCGGGACCGCCAACCATGAAGGTCAGCGTACCCGCAGTCGCGCCGCCGACGCCGCCGGAAACCGGTGCGTCGACCATCGGCATGCCCGCCGCCTCGGCAGCGGCGGCCACCGCGCGGGCGCTTTCCACATCGATCGTCGAACTGTCGATCAGCAGCGTCCCGGGGCGGGCATGCGCGAGCACACCGCCCTCCCCCGTGTAGACCTTGCGCACGTGACCGCCGGCAGGAAGCATCGAAACGATCACATCCGCGTCGGCCGCCACCTCCGCAAGATTGTCCACGGGCCTGCCGCCCACCTCCTTCAGACGGGCCTTGGCGTCCGCCGAAAGGTCCAGCCCGCGCACATCGTGGCCGGCCTTGACGAGATTGGCGGCCATCGGCCCGCCCATGTTGCCAAGCCCGATAAACCCGACCGTTGCCATAAGCGTCTTCTCCCTTTTGCGCCCCCTCGGGCAAACCATGTCACTCACGCCCGCTGCCCCGATGGCCGGGCGATATCCTGACGATCCGGCCCGGTTGGTCCGGCCCCGATTGCGGCAGCGTCGTCAGCGCCTCTGTTCCCGCTCGCTCAAATAAAGCAGGATCAGATAGATCGCGATGGTCGTCAGATAGAAGGCGATCTCGTAGGGCCGGCGACCGTAGATGTCGGAAAACAACGTGTGCATGACGACCTGGCTGAGCGCCCTGGTCAGCCACATGACCGTGCCCCAGGAGACCGTCAACCAGAGGCCGATAGCCGCGACCAGGTCGAGCACGGCGAAGAACACCGTCGCCGCCTGCCACTCGACCGGCATTTCCCAGAACCACTGGCCACGCCACGGCGTTATGCCGACGATGCGGCCCCAGTGGATGAGACCGGCGAAGAGCAGCAGAATGGCCATCGCCCGCAGGTACAGGACCAGCGTGACCGACCAGGGCGGCCTGTTCTTCAGGAACTCGAGAAACAGCGCAGTCATGAAAAGCCTTTCCGCCCCCTGCCGGAAGCACGCCTCACACGTCGAGGTCGCCGCTCTCGGGCCGCTCGAAATGCGCGAGAATGTCGGCCTCCGTCACATCGGCAAGATGGGTTGGTGACCAGCGCGGCGCATTGTCCTTGTCGACGATCACCGCTCGCACGCCCTCATAGAAGTCGGCCCCCTGGAGGATGTGACTGAGGATCCGATATTCAAGGCGCATGCAAGCCTCGAAATCGAGCTCCGCGCCGCGTCGCAACTGCTGGAACGCCAGCATCACGCTGGTCGGCGACTTGGCGCGGATTGTGTCCGCCAGACCTTGTGCCCAGTCCGCATCGGGGTCACCCGCCGCGCCAGCCAGCTCATCGAGAGCCTCGAGAATCTCGGCAACCGAAGCCCGGCCAAAGATCTCGGCGATCCTCGGTGCACGCGCCGCGATTGGCGCCGCGCCGGCGTCATGGCGCCGCGAAAAACCGGCGATGACCTCGTCGACCGCGTCGGTCTCGGTCAGCGCGCTCGCCAGCGCCTCCATGTCGGTGGACGCAATTCCATGCGTGAGGATGCCGGTCCACAGCGCATCGGCCTGCTTGAGGCGGCCGGCGGAGAGCGCCGCCATCATGCCGGTCTCCTGCGGCATGCGTGGAAGGAACCAGGAGCCGCCCACATCGGGAAAGAACCCGATGCCGGTCTCCGGCATGGCGAAGGTCGTGCGCTCGGTGCCGACGCGGTGGCTGCCATGGACGGAAACCCCCACTCCGCCGCCCATGACGATCCCGTCGATGAGCGCGATATAGGGCTTCGGGAAGCGCTTGATGCGGACGTTCAGGCGATATTCGTCCGCGAAGAACCGTGCCCGCGTCGGATCGCCTGCCATGCCCTGGTCATAGATCTTGCGAATGTCGCCACCTGCGCAAAAGGCGCGATCTCCCGCCCCGCGCACGATCACGTGGCGCACCGCGTCGTCGCCTGCCCACCGCTCCAACTGATCGGCCATCGCGAGCACCATGCCGTGGTTCAGGGCGTTGAGCGCCTTCGGCCGGTTCAGGGTCATGACGCCGGCATGGCCGATCCGATCAAACAGAACTTCGGGTTCGCTCATCAAGTATCCTCAAAAATTCGCCGGAACTCTCGATTAATTCGAAACACATAGAGCGCATAATTCGCGGAACTACCGTCCTTCCAGGTCAATCCTTCAGAAGATCCCTGGCGATAATGACACGCATGATCTCGTTCGTGCCTTCCAGAATCTGATGCACCCGGACATCACGAAGATAACGCTCCACCGGATAGTCTCGCAGATAGCCGTAACCACCGTGCAATTGCAATGCCTCGTTCACGACGGCAAAGCCGACATCCGTGGCCATCCGCTTGGCCATTGCCGCCATGCGCGTCGCATCCGGCGTCTTCGCATCCACCAGCGTCGCCGCCTTGTGCAGCAGCAGCCGCGCGGCTTCCAGCTCCGTCGCCATGTCGGCGAGGCGGAACTGCAGCGCCTGGAACTCCGCCAGCGGCCGTCCGAACTGCCGGCGCTCCTTGAGATAGGCGATGGAGCGGTCCAGGCAGCTCTGCGCCGCGCCGAGCGAGCAGGCGCCGATGTTCAGGCGGCCGCCATCGAGGCCCGCCATCGCGATGCGGAAGCCCTCGCCTTCCTCGCCGATGCGGTTGGCGACCGGGACCCGGCAATCGGTGAAGTTTACCTGGGCCGTGGGCTGGCTTTTCCAGCCAAGCTTGATCTCCTGCGCACCGAAGCCGAGCCCCGGCGTGTCCTTCTCGACGACGAGGCAGGAAATCCCCTTGGGGCCATCGCCGCCCGTACGGACCATGACCACATAGACATCCGATGCCCCGCCGCCGGAAATGAAGGCTTTCGAGCCGTTCACGACGTAATGATCGCCGTCCCTCACGGCGCGCGTGCGCAGGCTTGCCGCATCCGAGCCGGCCCCAGGCTCGGTCAGGCAGTAGCTGGCAAAGCGCGCCATCGAGCACAGCTCCGGCAGGAACCGCTCGCGCTGCTCCTGCGTGCCGAAGCGGTCGATCATCCACGCGGCCATATTGTGAATGGAGATATAGGCGGCCGTGGAGGTGCAGCCGGCGGCGAGTTCCTCGAAGATCACCGCGGCATCCAGCCGCCCCAGACCGGAGCCACCGACGTCGTCGCCGACATAGATCCCGCCAAAGCCGAGTTCGGCGGCCTTGCGCAGCGTCTCGACGGGAAAGAACGACTTTTCGTCCCACTCCCGAGCCTTGGGCTCCATCTCGTCGCGTGCGAACTGGCGGGCGACATCCAGAAACGCGCGCTGGTCCTCTCCGAGCGTAAAATCCATCGCCTGCGTCCTCCCAAACCTGTCGCCGTGCCGGCAAGGGGGGAACCCAACCTTCCACGTTGACGCTAGCTGGATTAGCCAGCCCCCGCGCCTGCGTCAATCCGGCCTTGGATGCTTTGCGCGGCAGGCTTTCGAACGCCGCTCCTGCGGTGCTAGGGTCTACCACCTCAATTGCCAGTGTTGCACGGAACCCGACATGACCGCTGACCAGCGCCCCTCCGCCCTCCGTCCCTCTGCCGACGTCCCCGGCATCCTCGGGGGGCGGCGCATGCGACGGAACCGTCGCACCGACTGGTCCCGTCGGATGGTGCGCGAGAACACGCTCACGGTGGACGACCTGATCTGGCCGCTTTTCCTGACCGATGGAACGGATGTCGAGCAGCCTGTCTCGTCGATGCCCGGCGTCATGCGCTACAGCGTCGACCGGATCGCGCGCCAGGTCGAAACCGCCGCGGAACTGGGTATCCCGGCAATCGCCCTGTTCCCCAACACCGATCCGGTCTTGCGCGATGCCGCAGGCTCCGAGGCGCTCAATCCGGAGAACCTGATCTGCCGAGCCTGCCGGGCGATCAAGGCGGCGGGTCTGCCGATCGGCATCGTCACGGATGTCGCTCTCGATCCCTATACCAGCCATGGCCATGACGGCTTGATGGCGGGAGAGACGATCCTCAACGACGAGACCGTCGCCCAACTCGTGGGCCAGGCCTTGCTGCAGGCGGAGGCCGGCGCCGACGTCATTGCTCCCTCCGACATGATGGATGGCCGTATTGGCGCGATCCGTGCCGGCCTCGACGCGGCAGGCTACGCGGACGTCCAGATCATGTCCTATGCGGCGAAATATGCCTCCGCCTTCTATGGTCCGTTCCGCGACGCGGTCGGAACCAACGCGACGCTGGTCGGCGACAAGCGGACCTACCAGATGGATCCGGCCAACAGCGACGAGGCACTGCACGAGGTGGCGCTGGATCTGGAGGAAGGCGCCGACATGATCATGGTCAAGCCGGGCCTGCCCTATCTCGACATCATCCGACGGGTGAAGGACACGTTCGAGCGCCCCACCTTCGCCTATCAGGTGTCGGGCGAATACGCGATGATCATGGCCGCCGCGGGGAACGGCTGGCTCGATGGCGAGCGGGCGATGATGGAGAGCCTGATGGCTTTCAAGCGTGCCGGCGCCGATGGCGTTCTGACCTATTTCGCTGTGAGTGTGGCGCGCAAGCTCAAGGGCATCGACTAGGCGCAGGCGTCAGGGAAGCGCCTGCAGGCTGCGCGGTGGTCGCGACATCAGGCCGGCGAGGTCTTCCAGCGCCCGCAGGAATGTGGCGTCGTCGGAGACGGAGCCGAGGCAGATGCGGACCGCATCCGGAGCGCCGCGCGGCTCGACCGCAAAGCAACGTCCCGGCGCCACCCGCACGCCGAGCGCCTCCGCCTCGGCGGCGAACGCATCCGCCGACCACCCACCGGTCAGGGGCAGCCAGGCAAGCCCGCCCTGCAGCGTTTCCGGCCGCAGGGCAGGAAACCGTTCATGGACAAGGGGCGCGCGCCTTGCCACTGCACGCCGGAGCCTCTCCAGCCTTCCCTCGAAGCGCGGATCGGCGAGAACATGCCCGGCCATGTGCGTCAGGACCGGAGACACCATCAGGCTGAGCGCGTTGTCGACAGCGAGAATCTGCCTGGTCAGCGGGCGCGGCGCCGCAACAAAGCCAACGCGCAGGATCGGTGCGACACATTTGGACAGTCCCGTCACCAGAACCGTTGCGTCAGGCAGAAGACCGGAAAACCCCGGCGATGATCCCGGCTCGCGCAGGAACCCGTAAACCTGATCCTCAATGATCACGATACCGTGCCGCTCGGCAACAGCCGCCAGTTCCCGGCAGCGGCGGAGCGACATCTGCCTGCCTGTCGGATTCTGGACCGATGGCATCAGGAAGACGCAGGAAATGCTGGAGCGGCGGCATAGAGCATCCAGCGCCTCCGGCTCCATGCCTTCCTGGTCCATTCGCACCGGATGCAGCCGCGCCCGCGCGGCACTGGCCGCACCGATCACTCCCGGATAGGTCAGGACATCGCAGGCAATGCCGCCGCCATTTTCGGTGAGCGCCAGGAAGGTTGCGGCAATGGCGGCCTGGGCACCGGACGTTACGACAATCCGGTCGGGATCGGGAGATGCGCACCATCTCCCGAGAAACGTCGACGCAACCTGCCGGATATCGGCATCGGCGCCCGGCGCCAGATAGGCAAGCGGCAGCGCGCCGCCGGCCAATGCCTGGCGCGCCGAGTCCATCGCATCCCCCAGCAGATCGGTCGCGTCGTCGAGCAGAAAGCTGTTCACCGCGAGATCGGTGACAGCACGCGCCGATGGTCCCGCAGGCTTGGGAAATCCGAGCTTCCTGTCGCCGGCCGTGATGAAGGTGCCGCGACCAACCTCCCCGTGCGCGAGGCCTGCAAGCTCCAGTGCACGATAGGCGCGGGCCACGGTTCCAGGTGCGCAACCGAGCTTCCATGCCGCCTCGCGGATCGGCGGCAACCGGTCTCCGGGCTTCAGATTGCCGTGCTCGATCGCATCGCGCAAATGCGCTTCCAGCGCTCGCGTGGTGACAGTCGTTGCCGAGCCGGCCGGCAGATCCGCAAATATTGTCATAGGAACAATGTTACTATTGTATCTCGCATTGGCTCAACTCAATTCTGGCGGCGCAGTCGGGCATTCGTTCGGCCTCGGTTCGTGGAAAGCCTCCGTCAGATGTCTTCAGATCTCGTCATGCCTCTTGCCCAGTTCGGGCTGCTCGCACTGTTCGTCTCGGCCATGGTCGGATCCCCGGGTCCGGCGAACATGTCGCTGATGGCCAACAGCATGTCCTTTGGTGCGCGTCCCGCGCTTCCCTTCATGCTCGGGACCATGTCCGGTTTTCAGGTGATATACTGGCTCAACGTCGCCGGCCTCTTCGCGTTGCTGAAAGCCGCGCCGGAGGTGTTCGACGTGCTGAGGGTGCTCTGCCTTGGATACATTTTGTATCTTGCCTGGGTGATCGTTCGCAGCCCGGTACAAGCCGGCAGCAAGGCGGGACACATCCCGGGATACGGCCGGGGCTTCTGGGTGCATCCGCTCAATCCGAAAGCCTATGCGATGCAGATCGCAGGAATCAGTCAGTTCGTCTCGGCCGAGCGCTACTTCGCCGATGCGCTGATCCTGTCGCTGACGTTTCTGCTTCTCGGCGGTTTCCTGAACGGTTTGTGGCTGCTGGCGGGAAGCTGGATTCGCAGCAATACCGGGAACATCGGTCTGCTGAACGGTTTGCGGATCGCTCTGGCCGGCCTGATGGTCGGGGCAACCATCCTGAGCTTGCAAATGATCCCGGCTTGATGGCAGTTGGGCGCAACTTTTCGCGTAGCCGGACCACTCACATGCAAGTTTCCCTCGATACGATCGTTCAGGCTGCAAGGCTCATCGAGGGAGCCGTGATGCGCACGCCGTGCCTGCCGGCACCGAAACTTTCGCAACTGACCGGGGCGGAGGTTTTCGTCAAATACGAGAACCTGCAGGTCACCAACGCGTTCAAGGAGCGCGGCGCCCTCGTCAAGCTCTCCGCGCTTGCAGACGCCGAGCGCCGGCGCGGTGTCATCGCCATGTCGGCTGGCAATCATGCGCAAGCCGTCGCCTATCATGCCGCTCGGCTCGGGATTCCGGCCACCATCGTCATGCCGGAGCCGACCCCGTTCGTGAAGGTCGCGGCAACGCGCGGCTATGGAGCCCGTGTCGTACTTGCGGGCGAGGTCCTGGCCGATGCCCAGGCAGAGGCGGAGCGCATTGCCGACGAGGAAGGGCTCGTCTGGGTCCACCCCTATGACGACCCGGCAATCATCTCCGGCCAAGGCACCATTGCACTGGAGATGCTGCAAGACCACCCGGACCTCGATTGCCTGGTCGTTCCGGTCGGTGGCGGCGGGCTGATCTCGGGGATCGCCGTCGCGGCCAGAGCCACCAGGCCCGACATCGAGATTGTCGGCGTGGAGGCCGCCCTCTACCCCTCCATGATCGGCGCCTTGCGCGGAGAACCGGTCACCTGTGGCGGTGCGACGCTGGCCGAGGGCATTGCGGTCAAGAATGTCGGCAAGCTCACGCTCGAGATCGTTCGCCAGACCGTCAACGACATCCTGCTTGTCGACGAGGCAACGCTGGAGCGGGCGGTCAATGCCTATCTGACCCGGCAGAAGACCATGGCCGAGGGCGCGGGAGCGGCCGGTCTCGCCGCCCTGCTCGCCTATCCGGAGCGCTTTGCAGGTAAGCGTGTCGGTCTTGTCCTATGCGGCGGGAACATCGACCCACGCCTGCTCTCCTCGATCATGGTGCGGGAACTCGCCCGCGAGGGCCGCCTGCTCTCGATTCGCATCACCACCGCCGACCGTCCGGGCATTCTCGGGGAGATTGCGACCCTGATCGGCCGTCTTGGGGGAAACATCCTGGAGGTTTCCCACCATCGGCTGTTTCTCAACGTGCCGGCCAAAGGCACGACCCTCGACGTCACGATGGAAACGCACGACCGCGATCACGCGGGCCGCATCCACGGGGCACTGGAAGCCGCCGGCCATTCCGTGCACCCGCTCGATCTCGGGGAATCCCGGATCTGATCGGCCGGCGACCGGCTTGCGCACAAGCGGTTTGACATAAGCCGCCCGCATCACCACCTGCAGGGACGACAAGGAGGCTTGACGATGTATGAGCGGAACGCGTCGGGTTCCGGCGGCGAGACAGACGACGGGCGCGGCATCCCCGGCCTCGATCCGAGACTGTTCGACGGTTTGCGGACGAATCGCATTCTTGCCTTCTTCATCGATGCGGCGGTCATCGTCGCCCTGACCCTTGCAGGCGGCCTGCTGCTTCTGTTCCTCGGCCTCTTCACGTTCGGCCTCGGCTGGCTGCTGTTCCCGGTGCTCGGCCCAGGCGTCGCGCTCGCCTATGTCAGCATCACGCTCGGCGGACCGCACAGTGCAACGCCCGGCATGCGGGCCATGGGGATCACCATGCGGATGCTGGACGGCCGGCGCCCCGACATGCTGATTGCGGCCATGCATGCCCTGCTGTTCTGGTTCTCCTTCAGCCTGCTCACGCCGCTCGTCCTGCTCGTCAGCTTCTTCAATGCGGAAAAGCGTCTGCTGCACGACATCGTGCTCGGCGTGGTGGTGGTGAACCGCGGGCGCGAAACGGATTGACCGCCAAATAGTCTTTGCAAGCAAATCCATTCTGAAGAGCAAGCGGTGGATGAGCTCATTGCCGCTTTGCGAAAGTGCGCCGCCCCATTAAAAAAGCACATGGCGCGTGCCGCGCTGCACGCAACTCGCGTGCTCCCCACCAAGGACACGAGCCCGCCACATGCTGCCGATCGATCCCGCGATGTTGCTGACCTTCGTGGTGATCGTGGCCACCGTCGTGCTCTACGCTCTGGAGCGCGTCGCCCTGGAGGTGGTCGCGCTCGGATCCGTCGTCGCTTTCCTTTTGATTTTCAGCTTTTTCCAACCGGCCGTTGGCACCGCCACGATCGGCCCGGCCGAATTGCTCGCCGGCTTCGCCAATCCCGCGCTGGTCACCGTCATCTGCCTGCTGATCGTCGGACAGGGGCTGTTCCAGACGGATGCGCTCGAAAAACCGGCCAAGATCATCGTCGACGCCACACGCAAACGTCCGGTGCTGGCGGCGGCACCGATCCTCATCGCCGTCGCCGTGATCAGCGGCTTCCTGAACAATACCCCGGTCGTGGTCATGTTCCTGCCGATCTTGTCCGCCGTCGCCGCGGCGCAGGGCAAACCGGCGGCGCGGCTGCTGATGCCCCTGTCCTTCATCGCCATCCTCGGCGGAATGACCACGCTGATCGGCTCCTCGACCAACCTGCTGGTCGCCGATGTGGCGGCCCGCACCAGCGATCTCCGGCTGGGCTTCTTCAGCTTCACCGGCATGGGCAGCATCCTGGCGAGCGTCGGCATCCTCTATGTCCTGTTCGTCATGCCGTATCTCTTGAAGCCGCGGCGCTCGATGGCAGAAGAGTTGCAGGTCTCGTCCGGGAAACAGTTCATCGCCCAGATCGGCATCACCGCCGGGCATCCTCTGGAAGGCGTCACCTCCGTCACCGGCCTGTTTCCCGCTCTGAAGGACATGACCGTCCGGCTCGTCCAGCGCGGCGAGCGACCGATCCTGCCGCCTTTCGAGAATGTCACCCTGATGCCGGGAGATACCGTGATCGTGGCCGCCACACGCCATGCGCTGACGGCCGCCCTCTCGCAACGGCGCCCGTTGATGGCAACGGAAAGCGAGGAGCCGTCCGAGGTCGAGACGTCGTTGCCGCAGCGTTCGCTCACGCTTGCGGAAGTGGTGGTCGCTCCCGCCTCACGTCTATCGGGGCGCACGATCGCCCAGAGCGGCTTTCACAGCGAGACGGACTGCGTGGTGATGGGCGTTCAGCGCCGGTCGCGGATGCCGCGCATGGCGATGACGGAAATCCGGCTCGAGCCGGGAGACGTTCTTCTGGTCGCCGGCCACGCCTCCAGCGTCCAGAAGCTGCGCACGAACCGCGACGTGCTGCTGCTCGACTGGTCGACCGCAGAGCTGCCGCCGCGGCGCATGGCCCCGCGAGCGCTCGCCATCTTCGCGCTGATGGTGGCGGCCAGCGCCAGCGGCCTCGTCCCCATCGTCATCGCCTCGATCACGGCGACCCTGGCGATGGTGCTGTCCGGGTGCCTCAACACGCGGCAGGCGCTGCGCGCGGTAGACAGCCGGATATTCATGCTCATTGGCGCCTCCATCGCGGCTGCCAGCGCCCTGGAAGTCACCGGCGGAGCCAGCATGATCGCCGATCTCCTGGTGCTGGCACTTGAGGGTCAGCGGCCGATGGTGATGCTGTCCTCCCTCTTCCTGCTGGTCATGCTGCTGACCAACGTTCTGTCGAACAACGCAACTGCGGTGCTGTTCACACCAATCGCCGTCAACATGGCGATCCAGAGCGGCATGCCGGTGGAAGCCTTCGTCACCTGCGTCATCTTCGCCGCCAACTGCTCCTTCGCGACGCCGATCGGCTACCAGACCAACCTGATCGTCATGGGGCCCGGCCACTACCGGTTTTCGGATTTTATCGTCGCCGGCACACCGCTCGCGCTGTTGCTCTGGCTGACTTTCACTTTTGTCGCACCCATATATTATGGCTTCTCGATGTAGTGAGACGCGCTGAGCGGGAAGGACGCACTTGACGCGACATCCGACCGACACACCGCAATTCTACCTGACTGCGCCGTCGCCTTGCCCCTACCTGCCTGGCAAGCAGGAGAGAAAGGTCTTCACGCATCTCGTCGGCTCGCGGGCGCAAATCCTCAACGACGTGCTCACCCAGGGCGGGTTCCGCCGCAGCCAGAACATCGCCTATCGTCCCGCCTGCGAGAACTGCCGCGCCTGCGTCTCCATCCGGGTGCGTGTCGATGATTTTCGCTGGACCCGATCCTTCCGCCGCCTGTGGAAGCGAAACGCGGATCTGGTGGGCAGCATCAGCGATCCGGCCCCCTCGTCGCAGCAATACGACCTTTTCCGCCGCTATCTCGACGCACGACACGCCAATGGCGGCATGTCGGATATGACCGTTCTCGACTATGCGATGATGATCGAGGACACCCATGTGGAGACGATGCTGATCGAATACCGTCGACGGGGGCCGGATACGTTCCTCACCGGCCGTGGTGCCGGCCCGCTTCTCGCGGTCGCCCTTACCGATCGGCTGAGCGACGGACTGTCGATGGTCTATTCCTTCTTCGAGCCCGAAGCTCCGCTCCGAAGTCTCGGCACCCACCTGATCCTCGACCATGTGGAACGCGCAAGGGCGCTGGGTCTGCCCTATGTCTATCTTGGCTACTGGGTGCAGGGCTCGCCCAAGATGGACTACAAGGCACGCTTCCAGCCGCAGGATCATCTTGGCCCGCGCGGCTGGTTTTCCGCCGCGGAGCCCGACGCAGAACCGTCCACCTGATCGCATCGGCGTGATGTGATCGCCTCAATCGTCCCGCGCCGCATCCACCTGCACACGCACCGCCGCAAAGACGTCGCGGAACATCTCGCGGGTCAACCGGCCGGTGTTGGTGTTGTAGCGGGAGCAATGATAGCTGTCGAACAGAACGGGTCCTGACGAAAGCTCGTGCCGCGCGTTGTGGCCGAAAGGGTGGGCCGCGCGCCTGACACCCAGGGCTGACAGCGTCGCATCATGCGCAATACGCCCGAGCGCCACCACAGCCTTGAGCGAAGGCAAGGCCTCGAAGGTCTGCGCGAGATAGGGCAGACAGGTTCGGATTTCCGCCCCTGTCGGCTTGTTCTCCGGCGGAACGCATCTCACTGCATTGGTGATGGCGGCATCAACGAGTTCGAGCCCGTCATCCGGTCGCGCCTGGTACTGGCCACGCGCAAAGCCGAAATCCACCAACGTCTCGTAGAGGAGATCCCCGGCATAGTCGCCGGTAAACGGACGCCCGGTGCGGTTCGCGCCCCTCAGGCCCGGCGCAAGTCCGACGATCAGCAACCGGGGCCGCTCGGAGGCGAAGGTTGGAACAGGCGCGTTGTGCCAGACAGGCTGCTCCGCCCTGTGCCGCTCGCGAAAGGCCACGAGACGCGGGCAGAACGGGCAGTCCCGTCCAGGATCAGGCAGGTCTGACACCGCGACCTGCCTCAATAATCGTCGTCTTCTTCCACCTCGGCGCGGCGCGGCGCCGGCCGTGCCGGCCGCTCGGCGGGATCGCGTCCGACCTTCTTGGCAAGATTCGCGAGGTCGATGAAATGATCGGCCTGCCGTCTCAGGTCGTCGGCAATCATCGGCGGCTGGGTCTGCAAGGTGGAGACGACACTGACCTTTCGGCCCTTGCGCTGCAGGGCCTCGACCAGCGGACGAAAATCGCCGTCGCCGGAAAACAGGACGATGTGATCGACATGCTCGACGATTTCCATGGCATCGACCGCAAGCTCGATATCCATGTTGCCCTTGATCTTGCGACGCCCGGTCGAGTCCACGAACTCCTTCACCGGCTTGGTGACAACTTTGTAGCCATTGTAATCCAGCCAGTCGATCAGCGGACGGATCGACGAATATTCCTGGTCCTCGATCAGAGCCGTATAGTAATACGCCCTCAAAAGATACCCAGTCTTCTGGAATTCCTGAAGCAGCATCTTGTAGTCAATATCAAATCCAATACTGCGCGCAGTCGAATACAGGTTCGCGCCGTCAATGAACAACGCAACCTTCTCTCGTGGATCGAACATCTCGTACAATACCTTTCATTGCAATGCAGGGCGACCACCACCCCGAGGGAGAAGCGCACCCAAGGGAAAGTCAGCGAGCTGCCTTGTGACGCGGGTTCGCCCACCGCGTCAGGAGTTGAGGCTCGACTCGACATCGTTTTCGGATCGACCTGCAATCCGGATTTCCATCCGGCTTCCGTGCCCATGGGATGCAATCCTGCAAGCATCCCGTCTTTTTGCTTTGGACGGTACACTCAACCGTCTGTGAGTATTTCCACCTACACCATTTTGCCATAAAGCGGCAACTGAGCTTCTGCAGGTTTAAGGAAAGAGTCTACAGGAAAACATGGCGAAATTAGAAACGTGATTAAAAAACAAAACCGTAGCCTCCTTCCTCGTAAGGCTTGCGTCTTGCGGTGCAACACAGTACATATCGCCGCTTGCTGACAACCGTTTAAATGGAGCATACCTATGGCGCGCGTGACAGTCGAAGACTGCATCGACAAGGTCGAGAACCGCTTCGAACTGGTGCTGCTTGCGAGCCATCGGGCCCGGATGATTTCCAACGGCTCGCCGTTGACCATCGATCGCGACAACGACAAGAATCCTGTCGTTGCCCTGCGGGAGGTCGCCGAGCAGACCATCAGCCCCGAGGATCTGAAGGAAGATCTGATCCACTCGCTGCAGAAGTATGTCGAGGTGGACGAGCCGGAGGCGGAAGCCGTTCCGATGGTCCCCAACACCTCCTCGCAGAGTCAAGGCGGAACCGAGGTCAACGCCGTCGACGACAGCTCGGTCGAGTTCGACCGCATGTCCGAGGAAGATCTGCTGCGCGGCCTCGAGGGCCTTGTGCCGCCGGAGCGCAAGGACGACATCTGAACGCGGACGCCTGGCGGCGTATGCCGCCGAGCGACGGCGTGCGGTCGTCTGTCCCTGCAGTCGTCTGTCGTGGCGTCCCGTGGGACAGCGGCATGGTCTCGGCCGCACCGATGTGTGAGGCGTTTCCGCAATGATGCGGCAATATGAGCTGGTCGAGAAGGTCCAGCGATACAATCCGAATGCCGACGAGGCGCTTCTCAACAAGGCGTATGTCTATGCCATGCAGAAGCATGGCACCCAGAAGCGCGCGTCGGGAGATCCCTACTTCTCCCACCCTCTCGAAGTCGCCGCGATTCTCACGGATCTGCGTCTCGACGATGCGACCATTGCTGTCGCCCTGCTGCACGACACCATCGAGGACACATCCGCGACCCGCGACGAGATCGACAGGATGTTCGGTCCCGAGATCGGCAAGCTCGTCGACGGACTGACCAAGATCAAGCGTCTCGACCTTGCATCCAAGCGCGCGAAGCAGGCGGAAAACTTCCGCAAGCTGCTTCTTGCGATCGCCGATGACGTGCGTGTCCTGCTCGTCAAGCTGGCGGACCGGCTCCACAACATGCGTACGCTCCACCATATGCCGGAGCACAAGCGCGGCCGGATCGCCGAGGAGACGATGGAGATCTATGCGCCGCTCGCCGGACGCATGGGCATGCACGACATGCGCGAGGAACTGGAGGACATCGCCTTCAGGACCCTCAATCCGGATGCCTATTCCACGATCACCGATCGGCTGACGGCGCTTCGCGACAAGAACAAGAGCCTGATCACCGACATCGAGCACGACCTGATGGCGCGCTTGGAAGAGCGTGGCATCGCGGCTCTGGTCAAGGGGCGGGAGAAGCGGCCCTACTCGATCTTCCGCAAGATGCAGTCGAAGTCGATCGCCTTCGAACAATTGTCGGACATCTACGGGTTTCGCGTGGTGGTCGGCACGGTCGAGGCCTGTTACCGGGTACTCGGCGTGGTCCACACAACCTGGCCGGCGGTGCCCGATCGCTTCAAGGACTATCTGTCAACTCCCAAGCAGAACGACTACCGGTCGATCCACACGACCGTCGTCGGTCCCAGCCGTCAGCGCGTCGAGTTGCAGATCCGCACAACGGCGATGGACCGCGTCGCCGAATACGGGATCGCCGCGCACGCGCTCTACAAGGATGGCGAGCTGGGCGGCAGAAACATCAACAAGCTCAACGACGAAAGCCGCGCCTACGAATGGCTGCGGCGCACGATCGAGTTGCTGTCGCAGGGTGATACGCCCGAAGAATTCCTCGAAAACACCAAGCTGGAGCTGTTCCACGACCAGGTGTTCTGTTTCACACCGAAGGGCCGACTGATCGCCCTGCCCCGCGGCGCAACGCCCATCGACTTCGCCTATGCGGTCCACACCGATATCGGCAACACCTGCGTCGGCGCCAAGGTCAATGGCCAGATCATGCCGCTCGTCACCGAGCTTCGCAACGGCGACGAGGTCGACATCGTTCGCAGCCAGGCACAGACGCCGCCTCCGGCCTGGGAATCGATCGCCGTTACCGGCAAGGCCCGCGCCGCGATCCGTCGCGCGACCCGCGAGAACGCCCGCCAGCAATATGGCTCGCTGGGCCGGCACATTCTCGAAAGGGCGTTCCGTCGGGCAGGGCATGCGTTCAACGAGGAGCGGATCGAAGGGGCGCTGCCCGATCTCGGCTTCAGCGCGCTTGCGGATCTGCTCGCCGCGGTCGGACGCGGCGAAATGCGGGCGCACGAGATCGTCACCACCCTTTACCCGGATTACCAGGACGACCGTCTGCCAAATGCGATGCAGTCCGGCGAGCCGGGCTGGTTCGGCCTTGAGTCTGGAAGCGGCATGAAGTTCCGCATCCCGGATGGCGAGGACGGCCGCCACGGCGAGGGATCACTGCCGATTCGCGGATTGTCCGGCGATCTTCCCGTCTCCTTTGCGCCGGAAGGAGGCGCCGTCCCCGGCGATCGTATCGTCGGCATCCTGACACCGGGCGTCGGCGTCACCATATATCCGATACAGTCGCCGGCACTTCAGGCGTTCGAGGATGAAACGGATCGTTGGCTGGACGTTCGCTGGGACATGGGCGGAGAGAAGCGGGAACGCTTCCCGGCGCGCATCAATGTCTACGCCCTCAACGAACCTGGATCTCTCGCGACGATTGCCGCAACGATTGCCGAATTGGGTGGTAATATCGACAATCTGAAAATGCTGCGACGGGCCGCAGATTTTCATGAAATCCTTATCGATCTTGAGGTATGGGATCTGAAGCACTTGAATCGCATCATCAATCAGCTACGGGCAAAGCCGAATGTGTCCAGCGTCACACGCGAGATCGGCTGACCGGGCATCGCCGCTGGCGGACGTACAAGAGGACGTGAAGACGAGGCATGCTTTTCAAACGTCGTGACAAGCCGAACCATCTGGAACGCCTGCGCGTCGCAGTCTGGCCGCGTCACAGCTTCGCTCGCTCCGCCCGCTACTTCTCGAAGCGTGTGCTGAGGCTGACAGCCAGCCCGAATGCGATCGCCCTCGGCTTCGCCGCCGGCGCCTTTGCCTCGATCACGCCCTTCATCGGGCTGCATTTCCTTCTGAGCTTCGTTCTCGCCTTCATCGTCGGCGGAAACATGGTCGCCGCCGCCCTGGGGACAGCGGTGGGCAATCCCCTCACCTTTCCCTTCATCTGGGCCTCGACCTACAAGGTCGGCTCCATGATCATCTATGGCGAGGCCAAGACCCTCGACCACCGCACCATCGACAGGCATCTGGACGGAGGCTTTCTCGAGAAGTCGCTGGATACGCTCCTGCCGCTGATCAAGCCGATGCTGGTGGGGGCGGTCCCGCTCGGCCTGCTGACCGCGACGATCTTCTATTTCCTGGTGTTCTACAGCGTGCGCGCCTATCAACGCTCGCGCCGTCTCAAGCTGGCATCGCGCCGGCTCCCCGGCGGCGTCAAGGGCGCAACGCACGACGCCGACGCCTGACGCGGCGAGAGCGACCCCGCCAGTCGCTTTCCCGTTGAAGACAGGAGATGGAAGCCACATAGTGGCGCAAACCTGCCTTCCGGTTCGACAGACCGACCTCCCCAGGAGTTTCCCATGCTCAGTCAGCGCCTGCGTCTTGGCGTCAACATCGATCACGTGGCAACGATCCGCAACGCGCGCGGCGGCCGGTTTCCCGATCCGGTGCGTGCCGCGCATCTCGCGGCCCAGGCCGGCGCCGACGGCATCACGGCGCATCTGCGCGAAGACCGCCGCCACATCTCCGACCACGACATCGCGCGACTGAGCAAGGAAATCGACCTGCCGCTGAATTTCGAGATGGCGGCAACCGAGGAAATGCTGAAGATCGCTCTCGAGGCGCGCCCGCACGCGGCGTGCATCGTGCCGGAAAAGCGCGAGGAACGGACGACCGAAGGCGGCCTCGACGCACGCGGCCAGCATAACCACCTGAAGCCCTTGATCGCGGCCCTTGCCGACAACGGTACGCGCGTCTCGCTGTTCATCGAGGCCGACAAGGCTCAACTCGATGCCGCAGTCGCCCTTGGCGCACCCGTGGTGGAACTGCATACCGGTCGCTATTGCGATCTTCACAATGACGGCGACGCGAAAGCGGCAGCCCTGGAACTCGACCGGATCCGCGAGGCCGCCCGGTACGGCGTGGCATTGGGGCTGGAGGTCCATGCTGGACACGGCCTTGCCTTTGACACTGTGGAAGGCGTCGCGGCGATCCCTGAGCTTGCCGAGTTGAACATCGGCCACTTCCTCGTCGGCGAAGGCATCTTCATCGGCCTGGAAGCGGCAATCCGCGAAATGCGGCGGCGGATGGATGCGGGGCGGGCAAGCGCCAGACCCTGAAAATTCCGCGGGAAACCAGCGCGGACCCTGCGCCCTGGCGCGGCGCGCGGCGTTTGCATTGCGTCAATTGGGGCAAGCCGGTACAAGCCTTGGAGACAAGGCGCAGTCCCTTTCCCGAATCCAGCCGAAGATCAGCGGCGATGCGGCACGGGCGGGACTGCCTCCCAGACGGGCCGCAAGCCATCAGGCCGGCGCCGGGGAGCGACCGTCACGAAGGAAAAAATGAGCGTGTCCGACGATAGCAAGAGCAAGGAAGGTGGCCTCTACGAGACCGTGAAGGTGCTTGTGCAGGCGCTGCTGCTGGCCCTGGTGGTGCGGACCCTGCTGTTCCAGCCCTTCAATATCCCGTCCGGCTCGATGATGGATACGCTGCTTATCGGCGACTATCTCTTCGTGTCGAAATACAGCTACGGCTACTCCCGATACTCGTTCCCTTACGGGCTCGTTCCGATGGAGGGGCGCATCTGGGCGAGCGAACCGGAGCGCGGCGACGTCGCCGTTTTCAAGCTGCCGAAGGATACCTCCGTCGACTACATCAAGCGCGTCATCGGTCTGCCCGGCGACGAAATCCAGATGATCGACGGGGTTCTGCATATCAACGGCACGGCGGTGGAACGGACCCAGATCGACGATTTCATCACGACAGACCAGTTCGGCAATGTGCGGCGTGTTCCCCGCTATCGGGAAACGCTGCCCAACGGGGTCACCTACGACACGCTAGACCTGACGACCCGGGGCACCTGGGACAATACCGGCATCTACAAGGTGCCGCCCGGCCACTACTTCATGATGGGCGACAACCGCGACAACTCCACCGACAGCCGTGTCCTGTCCGCCGTCGGCTATGTTCCCTTCGAGAATTTTGTCGGCCGCGCGGAGATGCTGTTCTTCTCCGTCGACGAGGATGCGTCGGCCTGGATGTTCTGGAAGTGGCCCTGGACCGTGCGCGGCAGCCGGCTGTTCAAGCTGCTGTGAAGCAGGTGGCCTAGAGACCTCGACATGAACTCCGATGTGCAGAAAAAGGCCGAGGCGCAATTGCAGAAGCGCCTCGGCCATGATTTTCGCGACAGTGAGCTTCTCGCGCGCGCCCTGACCCATGGCAGCGCCACCGCGCGCAGCGGGCCGGCGGCAAGCTACCAGCGTCTGGAGTTCCTTGGCGACCGGGTGCTCGGGCTCGCGGTCGCGACGATGCTGCATCGCAGCTTTCCCAGGGCCGAGGAAGGCGAGTTGGCGCGGCGGCTGAACCAGCTTGTGCGCAAGGAGACCTGCGCGGAAGTCGCCAGGGACCTGAAGCTCGGCGATGCCATCCGCCTTGGCGAGAGCGAGGCTCAGACCGGCGGCAAGCGCAAGATGGCGATCCTCGCCGACGTCTGCGAGGCGGTGATTGCCGCCGTTTATCTGGACGGCGGGCTCGAGGCGGCGCAAACTCTGATCGAGCGCCACTGGGGACCACGGATGACCGGCTATACCGGCCCGTTGCGCGATGCCAAGACGATGCTGCAGGAATGGGCGCAAGGACGCGGCAAGGCCGCCCCGCGATACGTGATGACGGAGCGCAGCGGCCCGGACCACGCGCCCAGCTTCACCGTCCAGGTGGAGATCGACGGATACGAGCCGGCCACGGGAACCGGCGGATCGAAACGGCTCGCGGAACAGCGGGCGGCAGAGACGGCTCTCCTGCGGGAAGGCGTCTGGACGGAGACGGATATCAAGTGAGCACCAGCGACCAGGCCCCGACCGAGGGCACCGGCATGTCCCCCGAGACGAACGAGACCGCCACCAGGGCCGGTTTCGTCGCGCTGATCGGGGCGCCGAATGCCGGCAAGTCGACCCTGCTCAATGCCCTTGTCGGCGTGAAGGTCTCCATCGTTACCCACAAGGTGCAGACGACGCGCACCCTGGTGCGCGGCATCGCCATGCACGGGGCCTCGCAGGTGATCTTCGTCGACACGCCGGGCATCTTCCGTCCCACGCGGCGACTGGAGCGCGCCATGGTAGACACCGCCTGGGGCGGCGCGCGCGAGGCCGACGTGGTTGCCCTGCTGATCGATGCGCGCAAGGGCATCGACGATCAGGTCGCCAGCATTCTGGAACGGCTCGCGGATGTGAAGCTGCCGAAGCTGCTGATCCTCAACAAGATCGACGTCACCAGGCGCGAGAAACTGCTGGCGCTGGCGCAGAAGGCCAACGACATCGTCCAGTTCGACAAGACCTTCATGGTGTCGGCCGTCACCGGCTCCGGTCTCGACGACCTGATGGAAGATCTCGCCGAGCGCGTCCCACCAAGCCCCTGGCTCTATCCGGAGGACCAGGCCTCGGACCTGCCGATGCGCATGCTGGCTGCCGAGATCACTCGCGAGAAACTGTTCCTGCGCCTGCATCAGGAACTCCCCTACATGTCGACGGTGGAGACCGAGGCCTGGGAGCAGCGCAAGGACGGTTCGGTCCGTATCGAGCAGACGATCTATGTCGAGCGCGACAGCCAGAAGATGATCGTGCTCGGCCAGGGCGGACGCACCATCAAGGCGATCTCGCAGGCCGCCCGCGCCGAAATCGCCGAGGCCGCCGGCTGCCCGGTCCACCTGTTCCTCTTCGTCAAGGTGCGCGAGAACTGGTCCGACGACCCCGAGCGCTACCGCGAGATGGGCCTGGAGTTCCCAAGGTAGCACCTCTCACCGATCTGGCCGCATACTCATGGAATGGAGCGCTGACGGTATCATCCTGGCGACGAGGAAACACGGCGAGAGCAGCCTGATCCTCGAGGCGATGACGCGCGAGCGCGGCCGGCATCTGGGTCTCGTGCGCGGCGGGCGCAGCCGGCGCATGCAGGCGGCACTGCAGCCGGGAAATCGCGTCGGCCTCGTCTGGCGGGCCCGCCTCGACGATCACCTCGGTCTCTACGCCATCGAGCCGCTGGAACTGCGCGCCGCCCAGTTGATGACCAGTTCGACCGGCGTCTACGGCATCCAGGCGCTCGCGGCCCTGCTGCACTTCCTCCCTGAACGCGATCCGCATCCGCAGCTTCATGACGGGCTCGAGGCGATCATCGCCCATCTGCACGAGCCGCTGGTCGCCGGTGCGCTGATGGTGCATTTCGAATTGCAGGTCCTTGCCGAGCTCGGCTTCGGGCTGGACCTGACGGAATGCGCCGCAACGGGACGCAGCGACGACCTGATCTACGTGTCGCCGAAATCGGGACGCGCGGTCTGCCGCGAGGCGGGGCTTCCTTACGCCCCTCGCCTGCTGCCCCTGCCGCCGTTTCTGGCGCCGGCGACATCGTCGGCACGCGAGGGCGGTATCGCTTCCGAACCTTCCGGGACGCTTCCCGATCGCAAGGCGCTGGAGGATGCCTTCCACCTCACCGGCTACTTTCTCGACCGGCATGTTCTCGCCCCGCGCCTGCTACAGATGTCTCCGGCCCGCGACGGGTTCATCGAGGCGATCAAGCGCCAGCTCCAAGAGGCGGAAAGCGGCTGAAAACCGCCATTGGTGACGGCTCGCGCATTGCCTCGGACCGCGAATGCCTGTAGCGAGTAAGGCATGGGAAAAGACCTGATTCAGCCGGGCGGCATCGAGCCTGTCGACCTTCGTTCGGCGCTCGAGGAGCGCTACCTCTCCTACGCGCTGTCGACCATCACCCACCGCGCGCTGCCGGATGTACGCGACGGGCTGAAGCCCGTGCATCGTCGCCTCCTCTATGCGATGCGGCTGCTCAAGCTCGATCCGAATGCCGGCTTCAAGAAATGCGCCCGCGTCGTCGGCGACGTCATGGGTAAATATCACCCGCATGGCGACCAGGCGATCTACGACGCGCTCGTCCGCCTGGCGCAGGACTTTGCCGTCCGCTACCCGATGGTCGACGGTCAGGGCAACTTCGGCAATATCGACGGCGATAGCGCGGCGGCCATGCGCTACACGGAAGCGCGCCTCACCGACATCGCCGTGCGCACCCTCGACGGGTTGGATGAGGACGCGGTCGACTTCCGCGAGACCTATGACGGGCTCGACAAGGAGCCCGTGGTGCTGCCGGGCGGGTTTCCCAATCTGCTGGCGAACGGCGCGGCCGGCATCGCCGTCGGCATGGCGACCTCCATTCCGCCACATAATATCGGCGAGCTCTGCGCCGCCGCGCAGCATCTGATCAAGACGCCCGGTGCCTCGACCGAAGACCTGCTGCAATTCATCCAAGGGCCGGACTTTCCGACCGGCGGCATTCTGGTCAAGAGCGACGCGGCCTACCTGGAGGCCTATGAGACCGGCCGCGGCGGCTTCCGCGTGCGGGCTCGCTGGGAGGTCGAGGATCTTGGCCGCGGCACCTGGCAGGTCGTGGTCACCGAGATCCCCTATCAGGTGCAGAAGTCGCGGCTGATCGAGAAGATCGCGGAGTTGCTGCAGGCCCGCAAGCTGCCGCTGCTCGATGACGTTCGCGACGAGTCCGCCGAGGATGTCCGCCTCGTCCTCGTGCCGCGCAGCAAGAATGTCGATGCGGCGCTGCTGATGGAGTCGCTGTTCAAGCTCACCGACCTGGAGAACCGCTTCTCGCTCAACATGAACGTCCTGTCGGGCGGCCGCATTCCCATGGTGATGGGGATCAAGCAGGCCCTGCAGGAGTGGCTCGACCACCGCAAGGACGTCCTGGTTCGCCGTTCGCAGCACCGACTGGCGCAGATCGAGCATCGGTTGGAAGTGCTCGGCGGCTACCTTATCGCCTATCTCAACCTCGACGAGGTAATCCGCATCATCCGCGAGGAGGACGATGCCAAGGTGTCGCTGAAGGCGGCCTTCGGCCTGACGGACGTGCAGGCCGAGGCGATCCTCAACATGCGGCTGCGCTCGCTGCGCAAGCTCGAGGAACTCGAGATCCGCAAGGAGCACGACAAGCTCACTGCCGAGCGCGACGAGTTGCTGACGCTGCTTGGCTCCGAGGCGCGCCAGTGGACGAAGATCGGCAAGCAGATCGGCGAGATGGCCAAGGCCTACGGACCGGAAACACCGCTCGGCAAGCGCCGCACGACTTTCGGCGATGCGCCCGATCACGACCTGACAGACATTCATCAGGCGATGATCGAGAAGGAACCGATCACCGTCGTCATCTCGCAAAAAGGTTGGATCCGGGCCCTGAAAGGGCATCAGTCCGACCTCTCCTCGCTGACCTTCAAGCAGGACGACAGTCTGAAACTGCACCTTTTGGCGGAGACGACGGACAAGCTGCTCGTCTTCACCACCGGCGGCAAGTTCTTCACGCTCGGCGCCGACAAGCTGCCGGGCGGGCGCGGCCATGGCGAGCCGATCCGCCTGATGGTCGACATGGAGGAAGGTCAGGACGTCATCGACGTCTTTGTCTATCGCGGCGACCGGAAGCTTCTCGTCGTCTCCGACGAAGCGCGCGGCTTCGTGGTCAACGAGGCCGATGTCGTCGCCAATACCCGCAAGGGCAAGCAGGTCCTCAATGTGACGCCGCCGATCGAGGCGCGGCTCTGCGTTGCCGCCGAGGGCGACCATGTGGCGATCATCGGGCGCAACCGGAAGCTGCTCGTCTTCCCGTTGGCACAGGTTGCGGAGATGGCACGTGGGCGCGGCGTGCGGCTGCAGCGCTATCGCGACGGCGGCGTGTCCGACGTGACGGTGTTCAAGGCCGAGGACGGCCTGTCCTGGGTCGACTCGTCCGGACGCAGCTTCAACCGCAAGATGGACGAGTTGACGGATTGGCGCGGCGACCGCGCCCAGGCAGGACGCCTGCCCCCCAACGGCTTTCCGCGCACGAACACGTTCGGCCGCCGCACGCTGTGACGAGAGGGAGTGTCTGCCAATGACCCGCCCCACACCGCTGACCCGTGACGATTTCCGCCTGTTCCGGTCGATCCCGACGCGCTGGATGGATGTCGACATCTACGGCCACGTCAACAATGTCGAGTATCTGAGCTATTTCGATACAGCGGTGAACGGCTGGCTGATCGAAGAAGGCGTGCTCGATCCGCGAGGCTCCGAGACGGTGTTTCTCGTCGTCGAGACGCAATGCGCCTATTTCTCGGAACTGACTTTTCCCGGCACAGTGACGGCCGGGGTCAGGGTCGCCCGGCTCGGGGGCTCGTCGGTGACGTATGAGATCGCACTCTTTGCCGGCGAAGAACATGCCGCCAGCGCGCAAGGCCGCTTCGTCCATGTTCAGGTCGATCGATCCACAAGGCGTCCGGTTCCGATCGACAGCGAAAGGCGCGCGCTGTTGAGCACGATCCTCTAAAATCCGGATCTCGTGAACTTCGAGTAAGTTGTGGAAGTTTTCTGAAGTAAAATATCAGGAACAAAGCAAAAACGCGCACTGCGTTTTCCACCACTCACCCAGAGTTTTCCCCCAGCTTATCCAGCGTTTTTCAACAGGCGCGCCTTTTCCCGGTTCCAGTCGCGCTGACGCTCGGTCTCGCGCTTGTCGTGCAGCTTCTTGCCGCGCGCAAGTGCGAGCTCGACCTTGGCCCGTCCCTTTTCGTTGAAATAGAGCTTCAGGGGAACGATCGTCTTGCCGTCCTTGTCGACGGCGAGGGCGAGCTTAGCCATTTCCCGCTTGTGCAACAGGAGCTTGCGCTTGCGGCGCGGCTCATGGTTGAAGCGGTTGGCCTGCAGGTATTCGGGAATGTAGGAATTGATCAGCCAGAACTCCCCGCCCTCGAAGCTGGCGTAGGATTCGGCAATCATCGACTTGCCCTCGCGCAGCGCCTTGACCTCGGTCCCCTTGAGCTCGATCCCCGCTTCCAGCGTGTCCTCGATCTCATAGTTGAACCGGGCCTTGCGGTTGTCGGCGATAAGCTTGCGGTTGCTGTCGGCGGCGCTCTTTTGGGCCATTTTCATTTACCGGCGCCGGGCAGCGGATCACGCCGCCCGGCAAACCGTCCTTGTCAGTTGAGCAGACCCGCATGGGTCATGGCATCGCGAATTGCAGCCTTGGTCGGCTCGGAGACCGGAACCAGCGGCAGGCGCAGCTCGTTCTCGAGCTTGCCGAGCAGCGACAGGGCGTATTTCGCCCCGGTCGGGTTCGGCTCGATGAACAGCGCATTGTGCAGCGGTGCCAGCCGATCCTGGATCGACAAGGCCGTTGCGAAATCGCCTGCCAGCATCGCCTCCTGGAACTGCGAACAGAGCCGCGGCGCAACATTCGCCGTGACCGAGATGCAGCCCGTCCCGCCATGGGCGTTGAAGCCGAGCGCGGTGATATCCTCGCCCGACAACTGGACGAAATCCGGCCCGCACAGCTCGCGCTGGCGGCTGGCACGCGACATGTTCGCAGTTGCGTCCTTCACACCCTTGATGTTGCGCGACGTCCTGAACAGCTCCGCCATCGTCTCCGGTTGCATGTCGATCACCGACCGGCCGGGGATGTTGTAGATGTAGATGGGGATGCCGACGACAGCATCGATGGCCCGATAGTGGGCGATCAGACCAGCCTGGTTCGGCTTGTTGTAATAGGGCGTCACGATCAGCAGGGCGTCCGCGCCGGCCTTCTCCGCATGGGTGGCGAAGTCAATGGCCTCGACGGTGTTGTTCGAGCCCGCGCCCGCCATCACCGGCACGCGGCCGGCGGCGGCCTCGATGCACAATTCAATGACGCGCTTGTGCTCGTCATGGCTCAGCGTCGGGCTCTCGCCAGTGGTGCCCACCGGCACAAGCCCATGGCTGCCCTCTTTTATCTGCCAATCCACAAACTCCTGGAACGCTTTCTCGTCGACCGCTCCATTGCGAAACGGCGTGACGAGTGCGGGGATGGATCCCTTGAACATGCTGGACCTCTTGGAGTGTGGCGTTTGACCGGACAGGCTGTCCGGGTGGCGCACAATAGTCGGCGCGCGGGACTGACGCAACATTGAGCCGGACTTCTCCCGCGGTCGCGGCAATCGCACTTGTCGCGGCAGTTTCCGACGTCGTCTCGCGTGGGAGCCGGAACACGGCGGGGCTCGAGAGACGAGACCGAGATTGCCCGCCCCCGATGAGTTCCGGGCAGGGTAGACTCATCGGAGGTCGAGCGTCACGCGGGCGGAATTGCCATCCGCGTCGATGACCGAGATGGTGGACGCGCCGGGTCCGTCCGGTTGCCAGACCAGCGATGTCGCAAAGGGCCCGCTCGCCACCGGTGCCCCGTTGGCGAGCCAGAGGAACGGCGCCCGGCCCCTGCGGAGCTTCACCACCAGCGCCGCATCGCGGCCCTCGCCAAGTCCCAGGTCCACTGTCGCTCCGTCCGGCGGGAAGAATATCTCGGGCCCACGCCGGGCATGCTGGCCGTCCGGACGCACCACCGTGCGAGCGTAGCGCATGGGCGCTGGCACCGCATCCACCAGCGGATCGAAATCGCGAGGCGGCCTTGGCAACGGTGTGCGCCGCGCGGCCACACGCTGAAACGCGTCGAACAGCAGCGGCGCCGCCGACTTGTAGCCGGTCAATCCCGGCACCGGCGTTCCATCGGCACGCCCGACCCAGACGCCGATGGTGTGACGACCGTCGAACCCGATTGCCCATGCATCACGGTAGCCGTAGGACGTCCCGGTCTTGTAGGCGATGCCGGCACCATTCGCCGTATCGGGCGGCGGCACTTCCGACAAGATGTCGGCGATCCGCCAGGCCGCGGTCTCGGACAGGAAGCGGCGGCCCTCCGGCAGCAGCGCCTCTCCGCTCCCCTCGGCAAGGCTCTCGCGCAGCGGAACCGCCACGCCGCCGCGCGCGATGCCGGCATAGAGGGCCACCAGGTCGCGCAGCGAGATGCCGAACCCGCCAAGCGCGGCCGCAAGTCCCGGCGCCTCTCCGGCGGGGAAGCGCGGCGAGGTGCCGGCCCGCTTAAGCCGCGACACGAACCGGGCAACGCCGACCGCATCGAGCAGCGCGACCGCTGGCACGTTGAGCGAGGCGGTCAGGGCTTCGCGGACACGAACCGTGCCTTGAAAGGAAAGATCGAAATTCGTCGGGCTGTAACCGGCGACGGTGGTCGGCCGATCCTCGATCAGGCTGTCGGGATGCGCCACCCCCTGTTCAAAGGCCAGAGCATAGATCAGCGGCTTCAGCGTTGAACCGGGCGAGCGGATGGCGCCCGTCATATCCACATGGCCGCGCCGTGCCTGCGACAGCAGCCCGGCCGATCCGACCCGCGCCAGGATCTCGCCGCTGCCGTGGTCGGCAACGATCACGGCCGCCGACACATGGCTGCCGAGCCGTCCGGCGCGCTCGGCGACCAGCGCCTCGAGCCGGGCCTGCACGTCCGCATCGATGGTCAGGCGCTGATCGGCCGCTTCGCTGCGGGCGAGTGCCTGTCGTGTCGCATGGGGCGCAAGCATCGGCACTGGCCGGCGCGTGCGGGGGATGGCCTCCTTCTGCGCGGCGACCACATCCTCGTGGGAGAGCAGACCCGCTGCCTGCGCCGCCGCCAGCACCCGATCGCGTGCGACGCGCGCCGCATCGGGAAACCGATCCGGCCTGCGTGCCTCGGGCGACTGCGGCAAGGCCACGAGCAGCGCGGCCTGCGCCGGCGTCAGTCGGGCAGGCTCCTTGCCGAACCATGCGTGGCTGGCCGCCCGCACGCCCTCGATATTGCCGCCGAACGGGGCGCGAGCGAGGTAGAGCGACAGGATCTCCCGCTTGTCCAGATGGCGCTCCAGCGCAAGCGCCAGCACGATCTGCCGCCACTTCGACACAGGCGTGCGCGTCGGCGTCTCCGTCAGCAGCCGCGCGGTCTGCATGGTCAGCGTCGAGGCGCCCGACACGATGCGTCCGTTCGCCAGCGACTGGGCGGCGGCCCGCAGGATCGCCAGCGGGTCGACACCATGATGATCGTTGAACCGTCGATCCTCATAGGCCAAGAGCAGGCTCAGATAGAGCGGATCCACATCCTCGGGGGAAGCCGGCATCCGCCAGCGGTCATCCGCCGTCTGGAAGGCGCGCAACAGCCGGCCATTCCGGTCGCTCACCGACCGGGACATCTCGACGGCGCCGGGCAGACCCTCCCGATCCAGCGTGGCAACCTGGACCGCCAGCGCCGCGGCGAGCGCGGCAAGACCCAAGAGGCCGGCGCAGCACAGGCCAATCGCCAGCCGCCGCACCCGCCTGCCAGGTTTCGCCTGCCTCATCCGCCTGCCTTTCCCGCCCCACCGTCAGCGCAGCGGGCCGAGCACTTCCAGCCGCCCGGTGTCGGTGCGGGCCGCAAGATCGGGCCGATACATGTCTTCCACCGTCGCGGGCGGATGGGCGAAGCTGCCCGGCAGCGCCGCGCGTGCCAGATAGGCGAAGGTCATCACGTCGAGGTTCTGCTGCGTTTCGTCCAGCGCAACCACGAAGCGGTCGTCACGGAACTCGACATGTTCCGTGTTGTCCACCGTCGACAACCAGTCCAGGCCACCAAGGTCACCAGAGCGCACCAGCCGCGGGTTGTCGATGACGAGGCCCGCCGGCAGACGGTCCACCACCATGATCCGCCCCCTGCCCGGCCGATCACGGGTGACCGTCAGCACCACGGCCACGCGGGTGTTGAGCGGCACCGCTTCGGTAGACAGTTCATTGCCGTCGAGATCGTAGAACGCTCGGGTGATGCTGTAGCCGGTACCACCGGCAGGCTCCGGCTCGACCGGCCGGCCGCTGACGGTGATCACCACATCGGTGGCCTTGTCGCCGCGGTTTTCGATCCGCATCGGCTGTGCGGACACCGCCGTGCCCGCAAGCCGCCTGTCGAGCCGACCGGACACCGGAGATCCATCCACGGCAAAGCGCGCGGCCTCCGCCTTCTTCTCCAGTTCATGACCGGCAAGCAGCAGCCAGGCCATGTCCTGCGTCGAAAGCACGGGCGTCGCGTCCTGCCGATTGGCGACATCGCGTGTCAGGGCCGCCGCATCAACGGACGTGGCGCTGGCGCGGGTCACATAAGCCAGCACACCGGCATTGTCGCGCAACACGGTGCCATAGTCCGAACGGTAGCTGAGCATCTCGACGCGCCCGCTCTCCCCGACCGCGGCAGCGAAAGCACGCTCCGCGCGGCCGGCTTCGCCGTAAAGCGCGAGCGCGGCGGCGATCTGCGATTTGGCGAGCGACGTTGCGAAATCGTCGAGTTTCACATCCGCGTAGTAACGCAGATCTCCGATCGAGGCGCGTCCGGCGCTGGCCAGAACGTAGAGCGCATAGGCGATCGCCTCGCCGCCATCGTTGAAATCGGACGCATAGGCGATGCGGTTCTCCAGGTTCTCCAGTGCGGACTCCAGGGCAAGCGAGGGGATGTCGTAGTCCCGCTCACGTGCCCGCAGCAGGAAATCGGTCACATAGGCATCGAGCCACGTGTCCTGAGACCCGAAGCTCGACCACAGGCCGAAGGACCCGTTCGAGCTCTGGTTTCCAAGCACACGAACGATTGCCTGCTCCACCCGCTTGCGCACCTCGCCATCGGTCTCCAACCCGCTCGCGACGGCGAGTTCGTTCAGATAGAGCAGCGGCAGCGCCCGGCTCGTCACCTGTTCGGTGCAGCCATAGGGATACCGATCAAGGGCGGCGAGCAGGCCCGGAATGTCGATCCGGGCGGCGCCGCCGGCCGAGACCGTCACGCTGGCGCCGGACGGCACGATGCCGGCGAGCGTGCCGCCGTCCAACGTCAGGCCGGCCCCGGCCGCGAGCGTCACGAAGGAGCGACGCATCAAGGGGGGCATGGTGTCGCGAACGCCGAGAGCCAAGGTCTTTTCCGCGACCGGGCCATCCGGCCCGGCGAGCGTCAGCGTCAGGGACGCATCTCCCGTGCCTGTGTCGGCCATCAGCGGAATGCGCAGGGTCTGCCGTTCGCCGGCGGCAAGCGTCAGCGTGCGGGAGGCGTCCTCCGCCTGCAACCAGACCGGCCCATCGACGATGGTCTGCAACACATAGTCACCTGCCTGCCCCTCGACATTGTCGATCTCGACCAGAAGACGCGACTGATCCTCCGGTGCAAGGAAGCGCGGCAGGGTGGCGGTGACAACGAGCGGATCGCGCACGGTCACCTCACGCTCGGCATGCCCGACGCCGCTTTCGCTCCAGGCGACGGCGGTCAGACGCACCGTTCCGTTGAAGTCCGGCACCTCAAAGGAGACCATGGCGCGTCCGTCGGCGTCGGTCTCAACAACGCCCGAGAACAGCGCCATCGGCTCTTCCTGCGGCGGCGGCACGGCGGACGCCAGTCCGCCGCCATCGCCGCCGGACCGCACCACACCGAGATCGCCCACGGTCCGGTCGATGAGTTCGCCGTAGTAGTCGCGGATTTCCATACCAAGACGCCGCTGGCCAAAGTACCAGCCGGCCGGATCCGGGGTCTGGAAACGGGTGAGGTTGAGAATGCCGACATCGACCGCGGCAACCGTCACGAAGGCCGGCGTGCCGGCAGGCTGGCCCTGGATCGTCAGGCCGACTTCCATGGTCGAACGCGGGCGCAGCGTGGCCGGCGCCTCGATCTCGACCGTGTGGCGACGCTCGCCCGGATCGACGGAAAGCCACTGCAGGCCGAGCGCCCGCGAAGGCATCCGCTTCGCCTCGACATCCATCGGACGCAGCAGCGTCGCGGTGACGTAGACACCGCTGCTCCAGTCATCGGTGACGGTGAGATCGATCTCCGTCTCCCCCTGCGCCACTTCGACCACGCGGCTTTCGATCAGCCGATCCGCCATCACCGACACCAGAGCAGTGCCGTCGAAACGAGGCTTCAACCGCAACTTCGCCGTCTCGCCAGACCGGTAAGCCGTCTTGTCGAGGCCGACATCCAGCACATCCGGCGTCTGCGACGACGCCGAGGAGACGTACCAGCCGGCATTGAAGGTGAGGCTCGTCGCTGCCGGCTCGCGCCCGTTGGCAACCACTTCAAGGCGATACTCACCCCACTTCACCGGCACCGACAGACGGGCCAAGCCGTCCTTGGTGACGGCAAGGTCGCCACTTGCGATCTTGCGGCTCGTCGTTACCGGCTCGAAGGACCAACGTCCATCCGACCTGTACCACTGGTAGCGGGTGTCGATGTTCAGGAGCGTCCACTGGACGTCCGCCGAGATCCGCTCGCCTTGCGCGTCAAGGGCAATGATCTCGAACTCGGCCGGAGCTCCCTCGTCGACGCCCCCGTCGAACGCCGGCTTGACACCGATCCTGCGACCGTCGGCGACGACCGGCAGGTCGAGGCCGCGCTCAACATAGCGCCCGCCGGCTTCGACCACCCGGGTGATCACCGTGGCCGTGTAGCCGGCAGTCGTCGGCTGCAACTGCGGCACGGGAAGCGTGAAGCTCGCCTTGCCGTCGTCATCGGTCGAGATCCCGTCGGGAAGGGACGCCCGTTCCGGCCAGATCTGCTCGTCGGCGAGACCGAACGTGTAGCCCGGATAGGCCGGCGACTGCCGGGTCGGGGACACCACGACCTCTCCTTCGATGCGCTGTCCCGAGGCGGGGGCACCGTAGAGGAACTTCGCTTCCAGCGAGACGGTCGGCGGCGTCTCCGGGTCGAAGGCCTTGGCCTCGGTCTGCGGCGTGAAATCCACCCGTTCCGGCTGATAATCCTCCACCAGGAACGACAGGCGCGCCAAGGCCTCTCCCTTCGGGTCCGCGTGGATCCTGACCGACCAACTCCCTTGCTGCGCGGTGGCAGGAACCTGCAGGGCGTGAGATCGCCCGCCGGCGCCAGCGTCACCGATCATCACGCGGCTGTGCTCGACCCCATCGGGACGCTCATAAATGAAGGTCAGGGGCAAGTCGGTCGTCGCCCGGGCATCGCGGTCGCGGGCCATCGCGCCGACATGCACCGTCTCGCCCGGGCGGAAGACGCCACGATCAAGCCAGGCGAACACATCGACGGGACCTGGCGCCGCGCGGCCTTCAACGCCCCGGTCGGACAGATCGAAGGCCGGCTTGGTCAGATCGAGAAAGGCATAGTCGCCATTTTCGGAAGTTTCGGCACTGACCAGCGCCGGTGCCCTGCCGCCCGTCCCGCGCGACAGGCCCGGCGGAAACCGCGCGAAGCCGTCCGCATCGCTGGTGGCCTCGCCCAGCACCTCGTTGTTGACCGCGACCAGACGAATTTTCGCTCCCTCGACAGGCCCGGCATCGGACAGCCTGCGAACGACGACCGCCGTTTCCTGTGATCCGGTATAGGCGCTGACGCCAAGATCCGAGACGAGGAACCATTGGGTTGCGTGAGCTCCCCAGGCGTTCTGCGTGTCGCCGCGGGGCCGGGCGACCATCGCGTAGATGCCCGGCTGCATGGTCAGCCCGAACTCGGCGACGGGAACCGCGGTGGTCACATCCTGGTTCAGGCGGAGTTCGGTTTCGACCGTTCCCGACCACAGCTTTTCACCATACTCGTCGCGGACCTGCTCGGAGCGATAGTTGTCGAGCTGCGACAGGATCCGGCGATCGCGCAGGGCGGGCGAAAGGCCGCGCTCGCCGATGCGGTAGATCTCCGCCTCGACGGTGTTGGTGTTGACGGTAACCAGAGGGATCGTGGCGCCCTCGCCCGAGGGCAGAACATAGGCACGACCGAGGAAGCGCACGGAGGGCTCGCGGTCGCGGACATAAACGGTCAGTTCGGCCGACTTGTCCAGCGTCTCGCCATCCGCCGACGGGACACCCGAGCGCAGCAGCACTCCGTAGCGCTCGCCGTGCCGAATGCCGTCAATGCAGATCTGGGCACCGTCTCCCTCGATGGAAACCGATCCCGCGCCGGTCACCTGCACGAAGGGCGAGAAATCCAGCCCCCTCTGCAGGGTTTCGGAAAAGACGACGCAGATGCGCGGTGTCGCCGCATCGGAATCGACCTGATGGTCGAGAATGCGGAAGCCGTAGCTCGCCACCATCTGGTCGTAACGCTGACGGCGCGTCGATGTCTCCTCAAGCGCGAGGGCGGCCCGCAGGGCTTTGATCGCCGGCTTGTACAGTTGGCGGCGCTCCAGCGCCGAGACGAGAATATCGAGGGCCTGGACACGCTCGTCCTGGCTGCCGGACACCAGATAGGCGTTGATCGCGGCACCGGTTGCATCGGCCTCCACCTGGCGCTGTCGCTGCCAGTCCGAGGGCCGCTGAGCCAGCAACGATCCGGCCAGTCCTGTCCACAGGTCCGGGCGTTCGGCATCGACCGTCAGGGCACGGGCGAACTGGCGTTCGGCCTCATCGAAATCGCGGCTGCCAAAGGCCGCGCGCGCCTGGTTTTCCAACTGGCCGACGCTTTCTCCGCCCGCCCTGAAATCGCGTGGCAACCGCCGGGCATAGGCCGCCGCATCGCTCACCAGCGAGCCGGACAGGAAGGCCAGTTCGTCGCCACGCGCCTTGCGGCTTGCATCGTCGCGCCGCGCCACCGTGACGATGCGCCCGGCCACAGCGCCCGTGAAGGCCTGCAACTGGCCCACATCGGATTTCATGAAACACCAGCGCGCCGAGGTGTTGTAGGTGAAGGCGCGGCACTGCCTGCTCTCCAGGCACGCCGCCTTGCAGGTGTCGAGGTCGACGTCCTTGAGCGTCTCGAAATCCGCGCCGAAATAGTCGGCATTGTCGATCGTGACGATCCGTCGCTCCGACGCGTCCTGGGCCTGTGCCTGCGGAGCTTCCGTCACACCCAAGACCAGCAGGCCGGCGAGCGCCGGAACCACCAGGCCGCCGAGGCCGAAGAACCCGAACTTGCCGCGCATGCCTACCCCTTCCCCCGATCTTCCGGCCTGGTTTGACGGCCCGTTGAGAGACCATTCCACCCCCGGGTGCTCCGGTGCCGATGCGGTTCGCATTTCCAAGGAGGCAGATCCGAGCACGCAATCGTGACAAGTCCAAGACCAAAATTGCACCGCGAGCGGTTCTGCACCCAAACCGGAGGCCTGTGACGGGAAATCCGCCGAGACAGACCCGCGATGATCCCCTAGAAGCACAGAAAGCTCGCATCAGGAGAAGCACTTATGGCCGCACTCGACAACTTCCCGATCACCCGCCGCTGGCCGGCGACGCATCCCGACCGGCTGCAGCTCTATTCGCTTGCCACGCCGAACGGCATCAAGGTGTCCGCCGCGCTGGAAGAGCTCGGCCTTCCCTACGAGGCGCACAAGGTGTCGTTTGAGACGAACGATCAGATGACACCTGAATTCCTGTCGCTAAACCCCAACAACAAGATCCCCGCGATCCTTGATCCCGACGGTCCGGGCGGCGCGCCGCTGGCGCTGTTCGAGAGCGGGGCGATCCTGCTCTATCTCGCCGACAAGACCGGAAAGCTGATCCCGGCCGATCCGGCCGAGCGCTACCACTGCATCCAGTGGCTGATGTGGCAGATGGGCGGACTCGGGCCGATGTTCGGGCAACTCGGCCATTTTCATCATTTCGCGGCCGACAAGGTCAAGGATCCCTATCCGCGCGAACGCTATACGGCGGAAGCAAAACGCCTGCTCGCGGTGCTGGAGCAGCGGCTGGACGGGCGCGCTTATATCATGGGCAACGACTACACCATCGCCGATATCGCGGTGTGGCCCTGGATCCGCACGCTGGGCGGCTTCTACGGTGCCGGCGAGATCACCGGCCTCGACAAGCTCGCCAATGTCCAGCGCTGGTTCGCCGACTGCTCGCAGCGCCCGGCCTCGGTTCGCGGTATTTCCATTCCCGCCTGAGACCCGCAATCCCATGTCCGCCACTCAGGCGGGCATGGGAATCTCGGCGGAAACACTCGGCACGTCGTAGCCGCGCTGGACCGCTGGCCGCGCCGCAACTTCGAGATACCAGCGCCGGACATTGGGATATTCCGCAAAATCGACCCCCTGCCATGCGAACCGACTGGCCCATGGCCAGATCGACATGTCGGCGATCGAATAGTCGCCAGCTACGAACTGGTGCTCGGAAAGCTGGCGGTCGAGCACGCGATAGAGCCGTCTCGCCTCGTTGGCATACCGCTCTTCGGCGTAAGGCGCCTTGCCCGGATGGAAATGCAGGAAATGATGGGCCTGGCCGAGCATCGGTCCGAAGCCGCCCATCTGCCACATCAGCCATTCGATGACGCGCAGGCGTTCCGGCCCCTCGGGCGGCAGGAACCGCCCGGTCTTGTCGGCGAGATAGAGCAGAATGGCTCCGGACTCCATCAGGCTGACACCAGCCTCCCGGTCGATGATCGCCGGGATCTTGCTGTTCGGCGAAATATGGACGAAGGCCGGCGCGTATTGCTCCGAATTGGTGATGTCGATCGGGAAGACCGTGTAGGGAAGCCCGCTCTCCTCCAGCATGATCGAGACCTTGCGGCCGTTTGGCGTGCTCCAAGTGTAGAGATCGATCATGTCCCGCATCTCCGAAAGTTCGAACCCAGCGGGCCTCGATTCTGCCGCCACGCGCCGTTCCGTCCAGACACGGCCAGCGGGAAAGTGCCCGAGCCGGGGGGAACACGCAAGCGTCATACAGTCATGACTCACCGTCTGCTATTGTTCACCGCACGCAGACAGTGAATTCAGCAGGGCGCGGTTGATGACGCAACGCGTTCATACGATTTCCACGGCAGGCCGCCCGACGCGGTCAGCGCCGATCCCTTAACAGCAATGCCAGGAGTTTTTCATGATCCGTCTTTCCGCCGCCGTGCTCGCGGTCGCCCTTGCCGCCGCTCCCGCGATCGCCGAACCGGTTGCCTATGATTTCGACAAGTCCCACGCCAACCTGACCTTCTCGTACAACCATCTCGGCTATTCGACCACGGATGGCCGCTTCGGCGACTGGAACGGCGAACTGGTGATCGATCAGGAGACGCCGGCCAACTCCAGCATTTCCCTGACGGTGAACGTCGACAGCCTCGATACGTTCTGGGGCGAGCGCGACCAGCACCTCAAGGGCTCCGACTTCTTCGAGGTGACGGCCCATCCGACCGCCACGTTCGTCTCCACCAGCGTGGAGAAGACCGGCGAGAAGACCCTTTCCGTCGCTGGCGATCTGACCATCAAGGGCGTCACCAAGCCGGCAACCTTCGACGTCACGATCAACGCGATCGGCGAACACCCGATGGAGAAGGTCCCGGCGGTTGGATTTGACGCGACCACGGTGGTCAAGCGGTCGGACTTCGGCATGGATATGTTCGTGCCGTTCGTGAGCGACGAGGTGACGATCTCCTTCAGCGCCGAGGCACTGCAGGCCAAGTAAGGTTTCAGGCGGGAGACGGGCGCCTCCCCGTCCGTCTCCCGCATTCTCACGGCAGCAGGAACGGAAGCCGTCATGCAACTGCGCAACACTCGTTCAGGCTATGGTCTTGTCGCCATCCTCTTCCATTGGATGATGGCACTTCTCATCATCGGGCTGTTCCTGTTCGGCAAGTACATGACCGGGCTCGACCCGATGGCGCCGGATACTTTCGCGCTCTACCAGTTGCACAAGTCGCTCGGCTTCGTGGTGCTCGCCCTCGTGCTCGCCCGGCTTGCCTGGCGGCTGGCAAATCCGTCTCCCGCACTGCCCGAGACGATGCCGGGTATCGAGCGGCTGGCGGCCCATCTCGGGCATGCGGGCCTCTATGCGCTGATGCTGGCGATCCCGCTGTCGGGTTGGCTGATGGTTTCCGCCTCTCCCTGGGGAATTCCGACGGTCGGTTTCGACATCTTGCCTGTCCCGCACCTGCCGGTGCCGG
Organism: Stappia sp. TSB10P1A; assembly: GCF_900185725.1. GTDB lineage: Bacteria > Pseudomonadota > Alphaproteobacteria > Rhizobiales > Stappiaceae > Stappia. The sequence goes on from NZ_FYAU01000036.1 coordinate 159,396, forward strand.
ACGCTCTGGGCAGCAAGGCGGAAGCGGAGCGTACGCTCAAGGGCCTGCATGAATTGCTGGCCAACAGTCTTCTGCTCCTGGTCGTGCTGCATGTCGCCGCCGCGCTCAAGCACCACTTCCTCAACCGGGACGACGTCCTGCGGCGCATGGTCCGCACCGGAAGCGAGACCCACCCGCGCTGACGCCCAAACCGAGGCAGGTACCGCACCGGACCCACGACCTTCCCTCCCGGGAGCGCCTGGACGCGGCACCGTTCAACCACGAGGTTTACCACAATGTTCTCCCCTCTCCGAACTGTGCACACGCACGCTCTCGGCCTGGCGTTCGCCGCGCTCCTTGCGGCTGGTCCGGCCACAGCCAGCACCTGGACTGTCGACCAGGCCGAAAGCAGCCTGTCCTTCGTCGCGACGCAGAACGGCAACTCCGTTGAGGGCCGTTTCCAGGAGTGGACCGCCGAGATCGAATTCGATCCTGAAAACCTCGACGGCTCCCACATTCGCGCGGTGATCAACACCGTATCTGTCGGCACAGGCCAGCCGCAGGTCGATCAGACGCTGGTCAGCGGTTCGTGGTTCGATCCGTCGACCCATCCTCAGGCCATCTTCGAATCGTCGCGGATTACCGCGCTCGGCGACGGGCGTTACGAGGCGGCCGGAGAGCTTTCGGTCAAGGGCAAGGCCGTGCCCCTCACCCTCCCCTTCACGCTGGAGATCGATGGCGACACCGCCCGCGCTCAGGCGGAAGTTCCGGTCCTGCGGCTGGTCTTTGGCATCGGCTCCGACATTCCCGCCTCGACCGTCGGTGACGAAGTCGCCGTAAAACTGGTCATCACCGCCACCCGATAGCAGGTCCTGGAAGCGCGGCGCCCGTCGCGTTTCCCACTACTGGCGGGCTGCGGCGCAAGTCGACTTGGCGGGAGGCGACGGGATGGCGTACAAGGCAACCCAACCTATCCACCTCAGCTTCCAGCCAAGGCAGATCGATGTCCGAGACCACCCCTCCCGACTATCGCCATTCCACGCTGTTTCCACTGGGTGCGGATCCCACTCCCTATCGCAAGCTGACATCCGATCACGTCTCGACCGCCACCTTCAACGGTGAGGACGTTCTGATGGTCGCGCCTGAGGGCCTCCGCATTCTCGCGGAGGAAGCCTTCGCAGATATCAATCACTACCTGCGCCCCGGACACCTTGAGCAGTTGCGCAAGATCCTCGACGATCCCGAAGCGACCGAAAACGACAAGTTCGTCGCCTTCGACCTGCTGAAGAACGCCAACATCTCCGCGCATGGGGTGCTGCCGATGTGTCAGGACACCGGCACCGCCATCATCATGGGCAAGAAGGGTCGCCGCGTGTGGACCGACGGCAGCGACGAGGCGCGGCTCGCGGAAGGTGCACGCGACGCCTACTTCAAGAAGAACCTGCGCTATTCGCAGCTCGCGCCGCTGTCGATGTTCGAGGAAAAGAACACGTCCAACAACATGCCGGCCCAGGTCGAGCTCTACAGCGAGGGGGACGATGCCTACAAGTTCCTCTTCATGGCGAAGGGCGGCGGTTCGGCCAACAAGACGTTCCTCTATCAGGGCACCCCGTCGCTGCTGACCCCGGACCGGCTGGTCGAGTTCATCAAGGAGAAGATCCTGACGCTCGGCACGGCCGCCTGTCCGCCGTATCACCTTGCCATCGTCATCGGCGGCACCTCGGCGGAGATGACGCTGAAGACCGTCAAGCTCGCCTCCGCGCGCTATCTCGACCAGTTGCCGACAGCCGGCTCCGAGCTGGGGCATGCATTCCGCGACCTGGAGATGGAAGAGCAGATCCACAAGCTGACGCAGGCGACCGGCGTCGGCGCGCAGTTCGGCGGCAAGTATTTCTGCCACGATGTCCGGGTCATCCGCCTGCCGCGCCACGGCGCATCGCTGCCCATCGGCATCGGCGTGTCCTGCTCGGCCGATCGGCAGGCGCTCGGCAAGATCACGCGTGACGGCATCTATCTGGAGCAGCTCGAGCGAGAGCCGCACAAGTACATGCCGGAGGTGACCGACGACACGCTCTCCGATCATGTGGTGAAGATCGACCTTACCCGGCCGATGCCGGAGATTCTCGCCGAACTGACGCGGCACCCGATCAAGACCCGCCTGTCGCTGAGCGGCCCGCTGATCGTCGCCCGCGACCTTGCCCACGCCAAGCTGCGCGAACGTCTGGAAAGCGGCCAGCCGCTGCCGGACTATTTCAAGAACCATCCGATCTATTATGCCGGCCCCGCAAAGACGCCGGAGGGCTATGCCTCCGGCTCGTTCGGTCCGACCACCGCCGGCCGCATGGATGCCTATGTGGATCAGTTCCAGGCTGCCGGCGGCTCGATGGTGATGCTCGCCAAGGGCAACCGCTCCGCCCAGGTGCGCCGTGCCTGCCAGGCCCATGGCGGCTTCTATCTCGGCTCCATCGGCGGCCCGGCCGCCCGCCTTGCCCAGGACTGCATCAAGAAGGTCGAGGTGGTCGAGTTCCCCGAACTCGGCATGGAGGCGATCTGGCGTATCGAGGTCGAGGACTTCCCCGCCTTCATTGTCATCGACGACAAGGGCAATGACTTCTTCAAGGAGTTGAACCTCGGCTGAAGCTGAAATCCCTTGCCTCATTCCGGTGTGACGGCGGCACCTTGCCCCCTTGGGCGGAAAACTCACGATCATGTGACCGCCGTCACGCCAACCCTCGTCCGTTTGCGGCAGTTTCTGTCCTGTCGAGACCTTTGCATTAACTGCATTGCAAGGGACAATGGGAAGTATCGTCGACGAGCCAGATCGGCAGGCAGTGCCACGCGGACCCCTTGCCGAAGACCTTTCGGCAGCCTCGCCTCCCCATCAGGGACGGCATCGGCTTCCACCGCGGTGTAGCATGGGGTCAGTGGCTGGTTCGCATGACCATCGGATGGGGAACCTGACTATGCGCTTTTTCAAACTGCTTGCCGTGACGCTCGTCGCCGCGACCATCGCGACGCCTGCGGCTGCGAACAGCTTCTTTGATCCCGCAACCCGCAAGTGGGTGGAATACAACCCCCACGGCACGCAGAGCGGCAAGTCGCCGATCCCGCGGGAACGCATCCGTTATGACGGCCCCCACGCGCCGGGCACGATCATCATCGATACGGGCGAGCGCCGCCTGTACCATGTGCAGGAGAATGGCCGCGCGATGAAATACGGCATCGGCGTCGGCCGCGAGGGCTTCCAGTGGGCCGGCACCCAGCGGATCACCCGCAAGGCGGAGTGGCCGGGCTGGACGCCGCCGCCGCAGATGCGGGCCCGCGAACGTGCCAAGGGCCGCGTGCTGCCGGCGCATATGCCGGGCGGACCGAACAACCCGCTGGGCGCCCGCGCCATGTATCTCGGCAACACGCTCTACCGGATCCACGGCTCGAACGAGCCCTGGACCATCGGTACCGCCGTCTCATCCGGCTGCATCCGCATGGCCAACGAAGATGTGATTCATCTTTACGAGAACGTCGATATCGGCACCCGTGTCGTGGTCAAGCGCTGAGCCTCACGGGTTCCAGCGGTCTGAAGGGGCTGGCGGGTTCGCCGGCCCCTTTTGCATTGACCGGCAACCGACCAGCGGCGATCCTGAGCCGGATCGGGCATAAGCACGCGCAGTTGGGGCCGCGCGGTTGAGGCACGGATGGCAGCCATGGCCGGGTACAGGTGGTCACATCGGCACGAGAAGGCTGGACGGCCGCGCCGGCTCATGGTGATGATCGGCCTCGGCTGCCAACTGGCTGTCCTACCTCCCGGCGGGCCGGGGCCGGCAAGCGCCCAGCAGGACACGGCGCTGGCCCAACGCGGCGAGGCCTTGTCACGGCTCCACTGTGCCCGCTGTCACGTGGTGACTCCGGAGAACCGCATGACGGGCATCTCCTCCACCCCGTCCTTCATGATCATGATCAGCGCGCTTGAAGACTGGCACGAACGCTTCGAGACCTTCCTCGCGCGACGCCCGCATCCAGCCCACCTGCGCTTCGAGAACGAGCCCGAACGCCCACCCGACAGTCCGGCCACCCTCGCTGAGGTCGTTCTCACCTCCGACGATCTGGAAGCGATCCTCGCCTATGCGGAAACGCTCGCGATCAGCTTGCGCTGATCTCAGCCGAGCACAACCACCTTGGCTCCGACATTCACCCGGTCGTAAAGATCGATGATGTCCTGGTGCCACATGCGAATGCATCCTGACGATGCGTTCGTACCGATCGAGCGGGGCTGGTTGGTGCCGTGGATGCGGTAGAGCGTGTCCACGTTGCCCTGCCACAGATACAGGCCCCGCGCGCCGATCGGGTTGCTTGGGCCACCCTCCTGACCGTCCCGGTACTTTTCAAGCGATGGGTCGCGGTCGATCATCTCGGCCGGCGGAAACCACTTCGGCCACTCCCGCTTGAAGCGGATCGTCGCATCGCCCGACCAGGCGAAGCCGGCCCGGCCGACACCGATCCCATAGCGGATCGCGGTGCCGCCCGGCTGGATGAGATACAGAAACTTGGCGTGGGGATCGACCACAACCGTCCCCGGCTCGTGCCGGCTGACATAACGCACCGTCTGCCGGAGATATTTCGGGTCGAACTCTTTCCAGGGAATGGCCGGGATGTTGAAGCCACCGTCGCGCCGGGCCGCATAGGCCAGCGCATAATCGGGCTTGCCCTCGGTGGTGATTTCCAGGCCCGCGTTGCGGATCGCCCCGCCCTTGCTCTGGCAGGCAGCCAGAAGCAGCGGCAGACCAATCAGCAGCGCGCGGCGGCTCAACCCCTTCGCTTGTCCGGCTTCGCCTAGCCCGAAACCCGGGGTCATCGCTCCATCACCGCTCACGATCCGCACTCTCCGAAATGATTCTCTCAAATTAACTATGCCGATGATTCCGCACACCTGTCGACGCTCCGATTCAACGCTTCGGCTCGCGTGAGAGCCCCTTCTCCTCCAGTTCGCGCAGGTAGCCGCCCCAGAGCTCCTCGCGGTCATGGGCAAGTTTCAGGAAATAGTCCCAGGAGAAGATCCCTGTATTGTGCAGATCGTCGAAATGAAGGCGCACCGCATAGTTGCCGACCGGATCGATCTGGAGAATTGCGACCTCCCGCTTGCCGGGCACGGTCTTGCGCTGAGCCGGCGAATGTCCCTGCACCTCGGCGGAGGGTGAGCAGACGCGCAGGTATTCGGCGGAAAACTCGTGCGCCGCACCGCTGTCGAACGTCACGGTCAACCGCTTCCGATCCTTGCTCAGACGGATCTCGGTCGGCCAGGGCTTGCTGTCGGTCACGGTGCCAATCCTTCCGGGTTGCGTTGTCTTGCGTGCCGGCGACGATAGTGGCGCCTCGGCAAACTGCAAGGGCAGGTGTTGGGCACCAGCATCTCCTGCGCGCGCACAATTGACGCAACTCTTCTTTCCGCTACCTTCATACCCAAATGGGAGGAGGCCGGATGCATCAGGCATCGGGATCCGCGTATCACGAGGCCGGACCAACCGACCGAGCGAGGAACACACGATGTCCCAGCAGATGATCGACCCGTTCGGGCGAACAGTCAGCTATCTCCGCGTTTCCGTCACCGACCGCTGCGACTTCCGCTGTGTCTACTGCATGGCCGAAGACATGACCTTCCTGCCCAAGCGGGAGGTACTGACTCTCGAGGAACTCGACCGGCTGTGCTCGGCTTTCATCGTCAAGGGCGTGCGCAAGCTGCGTCTGACCGGCGGCGAACCGCTGGTCCGCAAGAACATCATGAGCCTGATCCGCTCGCTCTCGCGCCATATCGACAGCGGCGATCTCGAGGAGCTCACGATCACCACCAACGGATCGCAGCTCGCCCGGTATGCAGCGGAACTCAGCGACTGCGGCGTGCGGCGCATCAACGTCTCCATAGACACGCTCGACCCGGCCCGCTTTCGGGCGATCACCCGCTGGGGCGACCTTGCCAAAGTCATGGATGGCATCCGCGCCGCCACCGAGGCCGGCCTGTCGATCAAGATCAACATGGTCGCCCTTAAAGGCGTGAACGATCATGAGATTGTTCCCATGATCGAATGGTGCCACGGCAACGGCTACGATCTGACCTTGATCGAGACCATGCCGCTCGGCGAGATCGAGGAAGACAGAACCGACCAGTATCTCCCGCTTTCGCTGGTTCGTGCCAATCTGGCAGAGCATCTGACGCTGGAGGACATCCCGTACAAGACCGGCGGCCCTGCCCGCTACGTGCGCATCGCCGAGACCGGCGGGCGTCTCGGCTTCATCACGCCGATGACCCATAATTTCTGCGAGACCTGCAACCGCGTCCGCATCACCTGCACTGGCATGCTCTACATGTGTCTCGGCCAGGACGACAGCGCGGACCTGCGTGCCGCGCTCCGGGCTTCCGAAAGCGACGCCCTTCTGCACACCGCCATCGACGAGGCGATCGGCCGCAAACCCAAGGGCCACGACTTCATCATCGATCGGCGCACCCGCCAGCCTGCCGTCAGCCGTCACATGAGCGTAACCGGCGGCTGAGATGGCGGCGGCGCGCGATAGTCGGCAGTTGCGCCCGCGAGGGATCGACGGTCGCGGCGCAAGGATTGCCGCTCTCGCGGTGGCGGTCTGTCTGGCCGCGGCGATGGTGTGGATCGGCAAAGTCGGGTTTGCCGGCGTTGCCATGACACCGTTCGAAGGCGACGGCCCCGTTCGCGCCGGACTGGCCGCGGGCGCCGATCCTCGGCTTGACGCCTGTCTTGCCGAGCGTCTCGGCGCGGTCGATCAGATGCGCCGGGATGGGCTGGTCGACGCGGCGCGCTACGACACGTTCCGGGCGCGCGCCGTCAGCTATTGCGAGGCTCAGTTTCCGCCGCAATAGGCTCGCCGCCGGGTCGTCTCGTCAGGTGAAGCGGACCCGCCGCCGCGCGGGGCGGACAGGCTCTGACGCGGCAGACGAGTGCGGACGCACCGTGTCGTCAGTCTCGCGGGTCGCCGGCGCGGCGAGTTGGAGACCCGCCTCCCCGCGCTCGTCTTCCCCTTCGCATGCACCCGCCACCTGGTCTTGCGGATCCTCGCCTCCGCGCTCGGCAGCGTCAGGGAGCAGCGCCTCGGCGCGCTCCGGTGTGTCCTGCACGGGTTCACCGGAAACGAGGTCACCGGAAGCGAGGTCACCGGCACGGTCCGGAGCGGGCACTCCGTCGACGCTGTCCGCGACCGCCTCCAAGTTTTCGTCGACTTCGGCCATCCAGCCATAACCCTTGCCAACCTGCCAGGACGAACGGACGCCGTGCGCGAAGGTCTCGACCTTGCGATAGTCCTCGTCGTAATCGTTGAGCCCATCAAGGCAGGCCAGCACAGGGTTCGACCGCCACAACCTGCGCAAGGCGGCATTTTTCAGTTGGGTGGAAACTCCGTCCTTCAGAAAGACCGAATAATCGGATTCAAAGCCGAGCGTCTCCAGATCGACGGACTCGGCCGCGGCCTGGTTGGCAGCGGCAGTCTCCTCCTGCGAAGGCCTTTCCAGCGCCGCGTCGCCCTGCGCAGTGGTATCGGCATCTGCCGCCCCAGCCGGCTCCATCCCCGCCAGATCGTCACTCCCAGCGGTTCTCTCCTGCTGTCGTGCCGCCTGCTTGCGCTGCGACCACCGCGACAAGAATCCGCTGTCGGCCTCTCTCGTCACTGATCCCGCTCCTCCTTGCGGCCGAGCGGCGAGAAGATCGGCTCCTTGCCGAAAATCTGCTTCTCCAACTCGACACGGTCGCGGCGGCGCTTGCGGAAGGCGGGCGCCTCCGGCAGGGAGCCAAGATACTGAGCCATCCAGGCGACCGTTTCCCGCGGCATCGGCACGCGCTCGACGAGGCCTTCGGCACTGTCGAGTACCCCTTGCGCTTCGTACGGATCCGCCGTCACGCCGCGCACCCTGTAGGGCGGATTCCTCGCCACGATCTCGTCGTCCAGCATCGCCCATATCGACGGCTCGCCGGTCTCGATATTGGCGTCATAGGCCTCGACCATCTTGTGATGCAGGACCAGCATGTGCGGCGAAGACAGGTAGCGGGTGACGCCGTCCTGGTCCTGGATCACCGTCCAGCCTTCGGTCGGCGGCGCATCGGGGATCACCTCGACGACCGCCCAGGACCAGTCCGCCCATTTTGACGGCGATGGGCGGCGTTCGAGCACGATACCGAACATCGCTGTCACTTCCCTGTGCACCTGACGTCCTCCCGGTAGACCGCAGTCCGGATGCTCTCCCCGACAGTATGACTCTGGAGCACATGCGCGACAAAGACAATCCGGCCCCTCCACGGCGTTCGCCAGCCACTGGACTTGCGTCCTCCAGGCGAAGGGGGAAAACTCTTCGTAACTGCGCTAGTGTCCGGCGGAGCAATCATAAGGCGCGGCGGCTTGCCAGACAGGCTGAGGCCGTATGCGGGGAGGAACGACATGGCTTCGAGCAACCCCAGAATCCTGCTGTGCAATTGCGAGAAGACCATGCGTCTCGACGCGCACCGCATCGCCGGTCTGGAGAAGGACCACATCATCCACACCCAGTTGTGCCGGGCCCAGATGACCTCCTTCGAAAAAGCGCTCGCGACCGGCGAACCGCTGCTGGTGGCGTGCACGCAGGAGGCCCCGCTTTTCCAGGAAATCGCCGAGGAGCGCGGCGCCGATCAGGATCTCTCCTTCGTCAACATCCGCGAACGGGCGGGCTGGTGCCCTGCCTCAAGCGATCCGCATCCGAAGATCTCCGCGCTTCTCGCCGAAGCCCTGACGCCGGTCGAACCCGCCGTGCTGCACTCGATCGACTCGGACGGGGTCTGCCTCGTCTACGGCGCCGGCCAGCAGGCGCTCGACGCGGCGCGGGCGCTGGAGGGGCGACTGTCCGTCTCGCTGCTGCTCAGCGACGCGTCCGACATTCTCCTGCCCAGCACTCTGGAGATCCCCGTCCATGCCGGCCGCATCCGCACCGTTGCCGGTTCGCTCGGGGATTTCTCGGTGACCGTCGACGGCTATGCCCAGATGCTGCCTTCTTCGCGAGGAGCCCCGTCCTTCGCGCTGCCGCGCGACGGAGCGAAGGCGACATGCAGTCTCATTCTCGACCTTTCCGGAGACACTCCGCTCGTCAGCGCGCCGGCAAAGCGCGACGGCTATGTCCGCGTCGATCCGGGCGCTCCGGCGGCGGTGGCGCGGGCCCTGTTCGACTTGGCGGACATGGTCGGCACCTTCGAGAAGCCGCTCTATGTCACCTATGACGCCTCGATCTGCGTGCATGGCCGCTCCGGCAAAACCGGCTGCACCAACTGTCTCGATGCCTGTCCCGCCGGCGCGATTTCCAGCATGGGACGCGAAATCGCCATCGATCCGGGCATCTGCGGCGGATGCGGTTCCTGCGCCGCCCATTGCCCCACCGGGGCGGTCAGCTATCGCTATCCCGATCGCCGCGGCGAGATCCGCCGCCTCCAGGCTCTCATCGGCACCTATCGCGAGGCGGGCGGCAGCAACGCGGTGCTTCTCGTCCATGACGGCCAGCATGGCGGCGACCTGATCAACGCGCTCGCCCGCTTCGGCGAGGGATTGCCGGGCAATGTCCTGCCGCATGCCGTCCACTCGGTCACCAGTTTCGGCCACGACGCGGTCCTCGCCGCCACCCTTGCCGGCGCCAGGCGCATCGTCTTCCTCTGTCCGCCGACCAAGGCGCACGAACTCGATGCGCTGCGAATGGAAATCGAGCTTTGCGCGAGCCTGCTGTCCGGCATGGGCTACGTCGCCGCCGACATGTTCACCATCGCCGTGGAAGACGATCCGGACCGTCTCGATGGACACTTCGCCCTGCCCGCGCCTGGTCCCGCCATCAGGCCGACGAGCGTCGACCCGGTCGGCACCAAGCGCGATGTTGCGCGCAGCGCCATTGCCCGTCTGCTGGAAGGCGCCCCTTCGGCGCAAGACATCATCGCCCTGCCCTCGCATGCGCCCTATGGCCGGATCCGCATCGCCGCGAAGGGCTGCACGCTGTGCCTTGCCTGCGTCTCGGCCTGTCCCACGGCGGCCCTGTCCGACAACCCCGACAAACCGCAGGTGAGCCTGACGGAAGCCGCCTGCGTCCAGTGCGGGCTTTGCGCCAACACCTGTCCGGAGCAGGTGATCACGCTGGAGGCCCGCTACAACGCCACACCGGCTGCGATGAGGCCGCAGGTGCTGCACGAGGAGGAGCCGGCCACCTGCGTGTCCTGCGGCAAAGCTTTCGGCACGAAAGCCTCCATCGCCCGCATCCGTGAGAAGCTCTCCGGCAAGCATTGGATGTTCCAGCGCGCCGAGCAGATCGCCCTGATCGAGATGTGCGACGACTGCCGGATTTCGGCTCAGTGGGAGATGGAGGACACGCCGCTGCGCGGCGGAGCGCGTCCGAGAGTGGTCACCACCGACGACTATCTCGCGCTCGACAGGGAGGCGCTGACCGCGGAGGACTTCCTTAAGGACAGTTGACGCCCCGCCGGTTCGCGCAACGTGGTGAACAGCGTCTCCCGGACGATCCTCAGGCGCTGCCGGCCGGCGGGTCGAGTTCCGGATCCGCGAGGTTCTGGCGCAGCATCTCGCGATAGCTCTCCACCATCTGAGTGACGAACTCCTCGTGATCCTCGACCCCGATCACCGCCTTGGCGACATGCGCGTTGTAACGCGCGGCGGCCCAGAGGAAGGCCATTTGCAGGTCGGTGGCGGCGATCTTGCGGTTCTCGCGATTGGCCAAGTCGATGAACCTTGCGGCCACCTGCAGGAAGCCTGTCGTGTCGAGCGTCCCCGTCGCACGACCAGCGCGCCGATCCTGTCTGTTGGTCATTGGCTTGTCCTCGCTTTCGGCCCCGTCGTGACGGCGCGGCGCCCGGTTTTCGACGTTCGTGTCTCCCCCGGCCGGCAACCCGCGGCCCGTGCTTCCCGAAACACTGGCCGGGCGTTCCCTAACAGTCGGAGGGCTCCAGCAGACGTGCGACGACCCCCGAACCGACGGCGATACAGCAGCAGACGGCCATGACCAGAACCAGCGGCCAGATCGTGCCCGGCCACAGCACGCCGGACAAGAGCCAACCAACCAGCGCCGACGTGATCGCGCCCGCGCCGATCTGCATGCTGCCGGTGAAGCCCGAGGCCGCGCCGGCAAGATCCGGGCGAACACTCACGGCACCGGCAATCGCATTTGGCAGCGACATGCCGTTGCCGAGCCCGACCACGAACATCGGACCGAACAGCGACAATGGATGCAGGTGCCCCATCCAGAACGCGGCCGCGATCGCCAGCACCGCGACGCTCAGGACGGCATTGCCGCCATTGATCATCCGGCCGATGCCGATCCGGGCGGAGAACCGGCCCGACGTCCAGTTGCCGATGATGTAGCCGCCAGCCACCAGCATGAAATAGAGGCCATAGGTCGACGGCGTCATGTGCAGCAGTTCGGCGGCAATGAAGGGAGCTCCGCCAAGGAAGGAGAAGAACACCGCCGACGTGAAGGCGGAGGTCATCGCATAGCTCATGAACAGCGAGGACCGGGCAAGCACGGCATAGCTCTGCGCCAGCCCCCTCAGGCCGCCTCCCGCCGGCGTGCGGTTGTGGTTCGTCTCGTGCAGTTCGAACCAGGCCCAGACGAAGACAACGATGCCCAGCACCACCATCAGATAGGAACTGGTCCGCCAGCCAAAATTCTCGTCCAGAGCGCCGCCGAGCGCCGGTCCGATCATCGGCGCCACCGCCAGCCCCATCGTCACGTAGCCGATCATGCTGGCCGCTTGGCTGCGATCGAAGAGATCGCGCACGATGGCGCGTCCGAGCACGATGCCGGCGCAGCCGCCGGCCGCCTGCAGCACCCGACCCACCAGCATCGTCTCGATCGTATCCGCCAGGGTGCAGACGGTGCTGCCGAGAATGAAGATCGCCAGCCCCCACAGCAGCACCGGTCTGCGGCCGTGCCGATCCGACAACGGGCCGATGCCGATCTGGGCGACGGCAACGGCTGCCAGATAGAGCGACAGCGTGAGCTGCACCATGCCGGCAGTCGTCCCGAAAATGCCGACCAGCGTCGGCATCGACGGCAGGTAGATATTGAGGGCAAGCGGATTGACGGCTGAGACGGCAACAAGAAGCGCGATTGTCGGGCGCCGCTCCGAGAGTGCCGGGGATAAGGGTTTTGTCATAGGAACTGCTTTACGGCGTGCGAAGCGTGAATGGCAAGTTTCGGCAGGTCTGAAAGTCAGCGCGGCAGGTCCGCCGTCGCGGCCGGGCCGGCCGCGTTGAGCTTCTTGCGCTCGCGCATCAGGCTGTACAGTCCGGTGGCAACGACGATGGCAATGCCGGCAAGCGTCGGCAGGTCCGGAACATCGCCCCATACGACAAAGCCGATGATGATCGCCCAGACGATGATCGAATAGCGGAACGGAGCGACCAGCGAGATGTCGCCGATGCGCATCGCGTTGATGATGGCGACAAATCCGATGAGAATGAACAGAGCGGCCGCCGCCAGGAATGTCAGGTCCAGCAGGGTCGGCATGACCCATGTCTCGCCCAGCGACAGCGCCATCCCGGTCACCGTGACGCCGACCAGGGTCGCGAAAGTGACGCCGAGTGTCGGCACGCTCTTCGGCAGAACGTTGGTTGCGAGGTCGCGCAGCGCCATGAAGAGCACGCTGGCGAGCGCAATCAGGGCCCATGCGTTGAACCCCTCCATGCCCGGACGCACGATCAGCAGCACGCCGCAAAAACCGACTGCGATCGCGGTCCAGCGTCGCCAGCCGACCGGCGCTCCCAGGAAGACGGCAGCGCCCGCCGTGACCAGCAGCGGCAGCGCCTGAAGGATGGCCGTTGCGTTGGCGATCTCCATGTTGAAGAGCGCCGTGAGATAGAGGACAGTCGCCGTCACCTCGGCAAACACCCGCAGGCCGACAATCCGGTTCACCAACAGAGAAAACCGCCGGACCTCGCCGTTGAAAACGGCAAGGGCAAGAACCAGGACCAGCGCCATCATTCCGCGCACGAACATGATCTCGCCAAGCGGCAAACGCTCGGAGACCAGCTTCACGAAACTGTCGTTCACGATGAACCCGGCCATGGCAAGCATCATGAACAGGATGGCACGGCCGTTTTCCGAGGCGATCATGGCAGGGGTCCGGTGGCTTGCGGGCGTAACGACCGCGGGCGGGGCAGTCAGTTTCGGCGCCGAACTGGCAGGTTTGTCAATAGGTTCTGCGGCTTCATGCGCACGATATTGTCCGCTCCCATTGCCAGCCCCATCCAGACCGGCTTGCCGCGCATGCTGTCGATGGCATCGCCCCGGCTGTCGAAGTCCAGACGGAACAGGGCGACGATCCGACCGAGATCTTCATCCCCGACCGGTTTTCCCTCATAAAGGGCATTGAGGATGCGGGTCGCCTCGGCGTCCAGTCCGACATGCCAGGACCAGCGCTCGTCGCGGATCGATTGCTGCGGCTGGATGCGGACCGAAACGCCATGGAAATGGGCGATCCAGCTTTCCAGAACCCTCGCGAAGGCATCGAGGGCCGGTTCGGTGAACCGGACGTCGATGGCGGTATCGAAGCGGTCCGAACGGTCCCAGTAGATCGGGGCATTGTCTTCGGTCAGGACATCGAGCGAGACGGAGGGCAGCGGCGTACCGGCTTCGGCCAGCAATGCCCCCAGGCCTCCCAGACCGCCGGTGCGCGAATAGGTCTCGACAGTTTCGGCATCCGCCAGCATGAGTTGCCCGTCCGCCGTGGTTGCCGCCTGCTCGCGGAACAGCAGTTCGCCGGCGCGCAAACGCAGAGGATCGGCGACCTTGCGCAGGATATTGTGGGCGATGAGGTGCACCAACTGATCGATGAACATCGGCGGAATCGCGATGCCGTTGCCCGCCTGGAACAGGGCGGCATAGCCGCTTTCGATGCTGCCATGCGCCAGCAGGTGATCCCGGAACCGCAACACGATACGATAGTTGTCCGCCGCGTCCGGGTCCGCGATGGCCGCAAGGTCCTGTTCGCCGACGGGAGCGAAAGGGTCCGCCATCAGCCTCTCGAACAGGCGGTGCTCGGCGACGCAGGAGTCTTCCACCGGGTGGAGTTCGGGCCGCGTGTAATAGGCACGCAGGAAATCCGGCGTCACGGCGAGATGGCCATGCGCGTCACGCGTCAGGAGATGCATCCCCGAGGACTTCCAGAATTGCGGCATCACTCGTCCTCGGACACGTCCCAGATCCGGGCATGGGACCCGTCGCCCGCGCGCTCCACCAGGTGCAGGCTCTCGCGGATCGATCCGTCCTCGTCGATCTCGCGGCTGATCGCCAGCAGCGCATCGAGGTCCAGTTCCGCGGCAATTTCGGCGGCGTCGTCCAGTTCTGCCTCGGCCACCGACCGCGCGGCCTCCAGAGACGGAGCGCCATGTTCGGCGACGAAATGCTCCGAAAGTCGCTCGATCAGTCGCTCGCGCTCCCCGTCTGGCAGGTCGGCCGGGGTCGCCAGCGTCGCCCAGCCGAAATTCTCCAGAGACAGGAACCCGGAAACAAAGGCCTGGCGCAGTTTCCCGGTCAGCCCCTCGTCTGTATAGGCGCGAAACGCGAAAGTTCCGGGGATCACCCAGTCGCCCGCTTCCGCCGCCTGCGGGAACACCTTCGTGTCCGATGCATCGAGCCGGATCGCCTTCAACAGCCGTGTCATCGGTCAATCACCTCACTGTGGAGCGCCAGCGCAGCATCCAGGCTGTCGAGCCGGTCAAGTTGATCCAGGTGCCGGTCGAGCGGCACCGCCACCACCGTCACCGGTTCTGCGTCCATTGGCCTGAGGAGCAGGTTTCCGGCTTCGTCGAGCCCCAGAAACGTGCCACGCAGGTCGCCATCCGGGTCGGGCAGCACGACCTCACCCTTATAGCCATCTGCCCGAAACAGCCAGTTCTCAACGACCGGGCCAAACCCCTCGACCTCCCAGGTGTGGAGCCACGTCATCAGGTGGCGCGCCAGGGCCTCCACCGCGAGCGTGCCATCGAGATCCGCCGCCCCCTCGTCGGAAAGGCTGGTCAGATGCGGGATCTCTCCGGGCTCCACGTCTCCGCCGACCGGGGCAAGGCGCATCTCGATGCCGACCACCAGCCACAGCGGCGCGCCCTCCTCGTCCAGGTCTGCCGACTGCCGGAACCGGGCCCGTCCGACCCGCGCTCCGTTCGCACGCAGCGTGGCTGGCCAGACATAGGTCAAGGCAACTTCCGGCGGGATGAGCGTGCCGATCGCATCTGTGCTCGCGACCATGGCAAGAAACAGCATCTCGGCGCAGCGCGTGGGCGGCACATCAGGTTCCAGCACAAGGGCGATCCGCAAGTGGCTCCGGCTCTCGGACCACAGCAGGTCGCCGGCGGAGTAGCGGCCGGCTTCCGCGCCGGAGACCGCTGCGTCGAAAGGGTGCTCGCAAGCTGGCCTCCTGTGCCCGGCCAGCAAGGGCGGCAGGCGTGGGTCGGAAGGCGCTTTGTCCTTTTGTTCCGGCACGATGCAGGCATTCCTTCAAAAAATGATTCCGCAGCCTCCCGACAGGTCCGGCAAGGTCTCAGCCGAGATCGATCTGACCTGTCACAACATGTTCGAACTCCTGTCCATCCAGTGTCAGCACCACCCGGGCGGACAACGTGCCCGTCGTCAGGCCGGCCTCGCGAACATGAGTCTCCAGCGCCTGTTGCGAGGTGACGCCGACCTGCTTGAGGAACTTCCTCAGAGACATGTTGAAGGTCTCGTCGTTCATGGTTTTCTCCTGATGCCTGGGGCGGGGCAAAGGCGAAACCTTTCGCCCGCCTCCCGTTGAGATTGTGAATCACCAATCTGCGATGAAGAGTCCGCGCAGTCGAGCAAGCTATTGATCAGTCTGCAACTTTCAGATCCACTTGAAGTTCTGAGTCTTCCCGGCGGACGATCAGCCGGCCGCGCGCATCGCGGCGCTCCAGGCGCCCGCGAAACGCCGCCAGCTTGCTGACGGATACGCCGTCGATCGAGAGGATGACGTCACCGGGCGCAAGGCCGGCCCGGTGTGCGGCTCCGTCCTCATCAACGGAAATCACTTCGAGACCCGCCTTGTCGGGACCGGGCCGCGTTGGCCGCACCTGCGCGCCGAGACTGCGACGCGGGCTGGCGAACGTGATCGCGGCCTCGATCACGTGCTCAGCGAGCGCCGCCGAGACAGCGAAGTTCACTCCGATATCGCCGTCCCCGGACTTGGTGAAGATCGCCGAGAGAATGCCCACGATCCTCCCTTCGCTATCAATCAGAGCGCCGCCCGACGCGCCCGGATTGACCGCCGCGTCGGTCTGGATGAAGTCCTCGACCGCATTGAACCCGACGCCGCCCCTCGCCGTTGCCGATACCACGCCGCAACTCAACGAGATCCCAAGGCCAAAGCCATTGCCGAGCGCGCATACCGGAGCACCCAGGCCGGGCTGCGGCGCAAAGACGAGTGGCGGCAGGGCCTCGGGCGCGCGCAGAATGGCGAGGTCGGTCTCGGCATCCCGGAAGATGATTTCCGCCGGAAGAACGCGGCCGTCGGAAAAGCGCAGGCGAACACCCCGGGCCTGACCAAGCACGTGATCGGCGGTGAGCAGCATGGTGCCGTCGCCGATCGCCACGGCCGAGCCTTCCGGTTCTTCCGCATTGGCACGGCCTTCGGGCCAGTCCGGCAGCACGGCAACCACCGCGGCCTGCGCGCGCTCCAGCAGGTTCGCCGGTGCCGGCTGTGCTGATGCGCCCACGCCCGCGAAGATCGTCAGTGGCGCGGCACAAAAAAACGCGCGCAAGATGCCTGGGCGGACGTGCACGGTCATTTACCCGGTCGCTTGCCGCTGTCCGGCGAAAGCCGCACCGCACCCGCCGTCTGCGATGTGTAGACGGAGGCCGACGAGTAATCCAGTTCGCGGGTGAGATAGGCCCACGCCCCCGTCCCGATCACGACGAGCGCAACAAGTGCGCTGACGAACGCCTTCATTGCTTTTGTTCTCCCTCGCTGCCGACCCCGCCGGCATCGGGCGCGGTCGCTCGTTTGAGATAGACCACCAGCGCGTTACGCTCCTCGTCGTTCGTCAGGCGCTGAAGCGGCATCTTGGACCCCGGCGTCACGATATCCGGGCCATGGTCGAAGAGATCGGAGATCGTCTGCTCGGTCCAGATGAAGTCGAGACGGCGCAGCGCTTCCGAATAGGGATAGCCCGGCAGTGTTCCGACCCGTCGTCCGAAGACGCCGTAGAGCGTCGGGCCGGCGCGGTTGCCGTCATCCGGCGTCAGCGTGTGGCAGACGGAACATTTTCGCGCGAATTGCCGTCGTCCCGGATCCTCGTCCTCGGCCACCTGGAAGCGGCGCGGAAAGGCGCTCTCGACCGGCTCGAAGGCCTTGCGGGGAGCCACCTGCCAGACATTCACATGGTCGTCGAGGCCGGCATACAGGGCTACCGAACCGTCGCCCGGCAGGGCCGTGCCCCAGATCGGACCGTAAGGGTTCTCGAACTCCTCCAGCCCCTCCCATCCGTCCGTTGCATAGACGCGGATGCGTCCGTCGCCACCGCCACTGGCAAGGCGGTGCCCATCGCCCGACAGCGCCAGCGACAGGACGGGCCGCTCGTGGCTGGCGAGCTGCTTGAAGACCGCGCCTTGCGCGATGTCGACCACCGCCACCTCACCGTCGGCGGCGCCAAAAACAAGGTGCTGCCCACCGGGCAGCAGGCGCATCACATTGATGGCCCAGCCATGCGAGTAGACCTCTTGCAGAAACTCGCCGCTCTCCCGGTCGAAGAGCCGGATCGCGCCGTCATAGGAGGCCGTATAGACGCGGGCTCCGTCTTCGGAGAAGGCGACGGCATTGACGGTGCCGCGGTGGCCGCGCAGCACGGCGCGCTCGGTCAGCCGGTCGCTCTCCAGAGTGTAAATCCTGGCCGTCCAGTCCCAGGACGCGGTCGCCGCGAAGCGGCCATCCGGGCTGACGGCGACCGCCAGCATCTTGTCGTCGCCGGTATCGGTCCGGTCGAGCATCGTCCCCGTATCAAGGTCCCAGAGGATCACCGCCCCATCGTCCCCGACCGACACCGCACGGCCCGCACCGGCGAAGGCCGCATCATTGGCGGCGGCCTCGTGGCCGATCATGCGATGCAGGATCTTCGCCTCGCCCTCGCTGATGTCCCAAAGGATGACCGAATAGTCGAAGGACGCGGTGAGCACTTGCGCATCCTCCGGATCGACCGTGACCGACCTTACCGGCCCGCCATGTCCTTGCAACCGCTCCGGCCATGTCGGCCCGCCGTCGTCTGCGGCTTCGCAGACGCCGGTAGCGGCCAACACCAGAGCGGCCGAAACCGCAAGACCCCTGATCGCCGCCGACACGTCGTGCTCCCGGGCTATTCGGCAGGCTGCGCCTCCGCCCCGCCGTTCTGTTCTCCCTCGCGGGCCATCACCTCATCCACCCACAGGGAATGATGCTCCTTCGCCCAGTTGAGATCGACCTCGCCCGATCCCATCGCATCGAAAGCCCCCTCCATGCCGATCGTGCCGATATAGATATGCGCAAGGATCACGCAGATCAGGAAGACGCTCATGATCGAATGCCAGAGCGAAGCGAGTTGCTGCTCCTGCAACGGTGTCAGAGCGGTGGGGAGCTCGCTCCCGAACACCGTGTTGACCACTTCGAACGTGCCGGAGAAGAAGTGCGTGGTGTAGGGAAACAGCAATGTCCAGCCGGACAGGGAGATCGACACGCCGCACAGGATCGTCAGCCAGAAGATCACCTTCTGCCCGGCATTGAACTTCTTCGCCGGAGGATGGAGCCGGCGCGAGAGAACACCGCCTCCCTGCAGCACCCATTTGATATCGGTTCGGTCCGGAAGATTGTGCCGCACCCACATCAGGAACACGATGACCAGGCCCGCCATGAAGGCGAAGGCAAGGTAATTGTGCAGGTACTTGCCGAACATGGTGATCGCTCCGAAGGCGTCCGGTCCGATCAAGGGCAGCAACACGTAACGGCCATACATGACATTGAGGCCGGTCAGCGCCAGCACGATGAAGGAGATTGCCAGCAGCCAGTGGCCGAAGCGCTCGACAGCGACGAAACGGGTAATGGTCCGGTCGGATCGCCCGTGCTCGATGCGAATGCGTCCGCGAATGGCGAAGAAAAGGCTCAGCGCCACGACCGTCGCCAGCAGCGCCCAACTGCCATAGAGGGCGAGTGGACCATTGCGGATCGAGCGCCAGAGTTCGCCCTCCGACTGCACCAGGGTCGCAGCGTTCCTGTCGGGGATCGACACGCTGCCGGCAACACCCTGTCGTACGGCGCGCCACAGGTCGGTGTCGGAAACGGTGCCGCGCGTGTTTCCGGGAACCTGGCCCTGCACCGGCGACTCAGGCGCCGGGTCGAGTATGGGCTGCTGCGCCAGGGCCGGCGCCTGCATGGTCAGCGCCAGGAAGACCACCGCGACCGCAGCAAGAACAACCGCATGGAGACGCAGCGCAAGTGCGTGCGGCCAGCCGGCGTGGCGAATGGTTCCCGTGTGGTTCATCCCAATCCCTCCCTTGCTCGTCCGGACGCTCGATCGCCAGTCTCCTGCCGCCCTTCAGAACCGCTGCCTGTTGGCACGCTCCTGCAGAGCACGGCGCTCCTCCGCGGTGAGCGGCGCGTCGTCCGCTCCCTGATAGACCCCCTTCTCCAGATGCAGCGGCCGGTTCTGCTCGTCCTCCCGGCATCCCGGCACGAACGCGAGCAGCGTGGCCGCGACGATCATCATGCCCCAGGCGGCTGGTCCCGATTTCACGTCAAGCTCTCCTTGCTCAGGCTGCGGAAGGATCAAGGTCCAGCGACGAACAAAGGCGGCCACCGGCCGCCCCTGCCCTTTTTCACGATCAACCGGTACATCCGGTCAGAAGCTTCCGGCCTTCTGCTCGTAGGCGGTGCCCCATCCCCAGGCGCCCGCGCCGAAGCCGCGCGCCACGACACGCTCGCGATAGATCGCCGAGACTACATCGCCGTCACCCGCCAGCAGCGCCTTGGTCGAGCACATTTCCGCGCAGAGCGGCAACTTGCCCTCCGCCAGGCGGTTGCGGCCATATTTGGCATATTCGACCGAGGAGTTGTCGGCTTCAGGACCGCCGGCGCAGAAGGTGCACTTGTCCATCTTGCCGCGCGAGCCGAAGTTGCCGGCCTGCGGATATTGCGGCGCGCCGAAGGGACAGGCGTAGAAGCAATAGCCGCAGCCGATACACAGGTCCTTGGAATGGAGAACCACCCCCTCGTCGGTCTGATAGAAGCAATCGACCGGACAGACTGCCATGCAGGGCGCATCCGAGCAGTGCATGCAAGCGACCGAAATGGAGCGCTCGCCCGGCTTTCCGTCCTGCAGGGTCACCACGCGGCGGCGATTGATGCCCCAAGGCACTTCATGCTCGTTCTTGCAGGCGGTGACGCAGGCATTGCACTCGATGCAGCGCTCGGCGTCGCAGAGGAATTTCATTCGTGCCATGATCTCTCCCCCTTACGCCACACGCTCGATGCGACACAGCGTGGCCTTGGTTTCCTGCATCTGGGTGACGCTGTCGTAGCCATAGGTTTGTGCAGTGTTGGTTGCCTCGCCCAGCACGTAGGGGTCGGACCCGACCGGATACTTGCTCCGGAGATCCTCGCCCTGGTAGTGGCCGCCGAAGTGGAACGGCATGAAGGCGACGCCGACGCCGACGCGCTCGGTCACCATCGCCATCACCTTGACCTTGCCGCCCTCCGGGCCGTGCACCCACACCATTTCCCTGTCGCGAATGCCCAGATCGTTGGCATCGCGCGGATTGATCTCGACGAACATGTCCTGCTGCAACTCGGCCAGCCACCGGTTGGAGCGGGTCTCGTCGCCGCCGCCCTCGTATTCCACCAGGCGTCCCGACGTCAGGATGATCGGGAAGTCCTGGGAATAGTCGTTCTCCTGGATCGACTTGTAGCGCGTTGGTACGCGCCAGAAGGTCTTGTCCTCGTAGGTCGCGTACTTGTCGAGCAGGTCGCGGCGATTGGTGTAGAGCGGTTCGCGGTGCAGCGGCACCGGATCCGGGAAGGTCCACACCACGGTGCGGGCCTTTGCATTGCCATAGGGGGCACAGCCGTGCTTGATCGCCACGCGCTGGATGCCGCCGGACAGGTCGATCTTCCAGTTGGCATTCTCGCCGCCGGCGGCCTCAATTTCGGCCCGCTCCTCGTCGGTCAGGTCGACATCCCAGCCAAGCTTCTGCAGCATGGCCATGGTGAACTCGGGATAGCCGTCCTCGATCTCCGAGCCAACCGGCCAGGACCCTTCCGCGAGCAGGTTGTCGCCGTTCCTCTCGACGCCGAAGCGGGCACGGAAGCCCATGCCGCCCTCCGCCACCGGAATGGACGTGTCATAAAGGACGGCCGAACCCGGATGCTTCATCTCCGGCGTACCCCAGCACGGCCATGGCAAGCCGTAATAATCGCCGTCGGCCGGACCGCCATTGGCGCGCAGCGTCGTGCGGTCGAACGTATGCTGGTTGGCCATGTGCAGCTTCAACCGCTCCGGCGACTGGCCGGTATAGCCGATGGTCCACATGCCGCGATTGTATTCGCGCGTCAGGTCCTCGATGAGCGGCTCCTCACCGTTCACTTCGATGTTCTTGAACATTCCTTCCGCGAAGCCGAACTTTTTCGCCAGCAGATAGGCGATGGTGTGATCGGTCTTGGATTCGAACAGCGGCTCCATCACCTTCTCGCGCCATTGCAGCGAGCGGTTCGACGCCGTCACCGACCCGTAGGTCTCGAACTGGGTGGTCGCAGGCAGCAGATAGACACCGTCCTTGCGATCGCTCAGCACCGCCGACATGGTCGGGAACGGGTCGATGATCACCAGCAGGTCGAGCTTCTCCATTGCCCGCTTCATGTCGGGCAGGCGGGTCTGCGAGTTCGGAGCGTGGCCCCAGAACACCATCGCCCGCGTGTTGTCCGGCTGGACCAGATTGTCCTTGTCCTCCAACACGCCGTCTATCCAGCGCGACACCGGGATGCCGGTCTCGAACATCATCGGGCGGTCCTTGCCGTCGGCGCCCTTCATGGTGGCGAAACGGCCCGCCAGATAGTCGTAATCGACATCCCACACCCGCGCCCAGTGACGCCAGGCCCCCTCGGCAAGACCGTAGTATCCGGGAAGGGAGTCGGCGACGACGCCGAAGTCCGTCGCGCCCTGGACGTTGTCATGGCCACGGAAGATGTTGGCGCCGCCACCCGACATGCCGATATTGCCGAGCGCTAATTGCAAGGCACAATAGGCACGCGTGTTGTTGTTGCCGTTGGTATGCTGGGTTCCGCCCATGCACCAGACCAGCGTACCGGGACGGTTGTTGGCAAGCGTACGGGCAACGCGGCGCAACTGCGAACCGGGAACGCCCGTGACGCGCTCCGTTTCCTCGGGTGTCCACTTGGCCACCTCGGCGCGAATCTGATCCATGCCCCAGACGCGCTGGCGGATGTACTCCTTGTCCTCCCAGCCATTCTGGAAGATGTGCCAGAGAATCCCCCAGACGAGGGCCACGTCCGTGCCCGGACGGAAGCGGACATATTCGCTCGCGTGAGCCGCCGTGCGGGTAAACCGCGGATCACAGACGATCAGCGGCGCAGCGTTCTCCTCCTTGGCCTTGAGGATGTGCAGCAGGGAAACGGGATGCGCCTCGGCGGGATTGCTGCCGATCAGGAGCATCGCCTTGGACTTGTGCATGTCGTTGTAGGAGTTTGTCATCGCGCCGTAGCCCCAGGTGTTGGCAACACCTGCGACTGTGGTCGAGTGACAGATCCGCGCCTGGTGATCAACGTTGTTCGTGCCCCAGAACGCGGCGAACTTGCGCACCAGATAGGCCTGCTCGTTGTTGTGCTTGGCCGAGCCGAGCCAGTAGACGCTGTCGGGTCCGCTTTCGTCGCGGATCTTCAGCATCTGGTCGCCGATCTCGTCGATCGCCTGTTCCCAGGAGATCCGCTCCCACTTTCCGTTGACCAGCTTGGTGGGGTACTTGAGCCGCCGCTCGCCATGGGCGTGTTCGCGCACGGCCGCGCCCTTGGCGCAGTGCGAGCCGAGATTGAACGGGCTGTCGAAGCCCGGTTCCTGACCGGTCCAAACGCCGTCCTGAACCTCCGCCAACACCGTGCAGCCGACCGAGCAATGGGTGCAGATGGACTTCTTGATATCGACCCGTGCCCTGGTCGGCCCGGCCGCCTCCGCCTTGCGCACCATGGTGCCGGTCAGGGCTCCGGCGGCGGCCAGCCCGCCCGCGGCGAGGCCCGATCGACGCAGGAACATGCGGCGGTCCATCGCACTCGCACCGATTGCCTCGATGGCGGAAGCCAGGCTGGACCGACGTGCCGTCCCGCTCGTCTTCTTCCTCAGCATCACGTTTCTCCCTCGGTTGCGCAGCCTCGCGCCAAGGCGATGTCTGCTGCGCCTGGGCCCTGACGCGGGTGGCGCGGGTCCTTGTTTGCACCTGCGGCGACTGCGGCTTCAGTCTGCCTCACGGCTCTTTCGAGCTCAGAACCGCGCCGTGTCGTAGAAGGTCTTCACATGCTCGGTTTCCCGATAGCCGCTGCCGGCGGTCTTGGCCGCCTCTTCGGCCCCGGCCTCGCCCGTCACGAGCGTGGCCGTTCCGGCCACCGCGCCAAGTCCGGCCAGTTTCAGAAAACTCCGGCGATCCGCCTCGATCGCTGTATCCTTGCGTCTCATGGCACCCTCTTGGTCCAGTCTTGCCCAGTCTCGCCTCGTTTAGTTTAGTCTCGTCCAGTCATCTGTCTTGAGCGGCGCTCTGTGGCCGCCGCCGGTTCGCCCGGCGATTCCCGGGCACGATCCTCAGCCCGCCTTGCGGCGCTCTCCAAACAGCCTGTCGGCCTCGATCTCCAGGGCGATGAACGCCTGCCCCAGCCGCCCGAGCGCCGGGTAGAGGTCTCCGATGGCGGTCGTCGCCAGATCCTTGAAGAAATACGGCGCCCAGGTCGCCAGATGCGTGCGGAAGAAGCTGCTTTCCGCATCCTGATCGACGCCGAAGCTGCCATCGATGAGCCCGGCCATCACGGCGCACAGCGCGGCGATGTGGTCTTCCGGCTCGTGCACATCGGGATCGCGCTCGATCCCGAGGCGGCGCATGTCCTGCCGCAGCAATGCCAGCGGCTTCTCATTTAGAAAACCGGTCAGGTAATAGGATGCATAGGGGACGAGTTCGCCTCGCCCGACGCCGATGAAGAGGTCGTGGTAATCGCGCCTTAGCACCAACGGGTCAGCTTGAGACGCCGAGCGGGAGAGATCCGCCAGGCAGGCCCCGATGTCGCCCTCCAGCCGCGGCAGGCCGGCCACCGCGTTCAACCAGCCACAATCGACAGGGCCCTCGAGGCCGCTCGCCAGTATGCCGTAGAGAATGGCCCGCTCCCGATCCTCGGCAACGATGCTCATCCTTCCGTCGACGTTGCTGCTGTCCGTCGCTACGGTACTCGCCTCGACGGCAGTCCCGGCACCCGGTCTGCTGGTCATCCAATGGCTCTCCCTCTATTGCAGAGTGTCATTTTGACCGGGCAGGTGCAAACGCTTTCGATTTTGCAACGCGCATGCCTTTCTCATGTATTTCATGAGGTTGACGGAATTTTTCGGGACAAAAAGACGTAAAATGACACAAAATACACCGCCGTCGACGGCCATGCGGTTGTGCTCTGCACAAACGGCTTCCGGAGATTTGGCGTCCGACCTGAAAAGAGCGTCGGCGAGTCCGGTTCCGGAAAAGGCGAATCCGCCGCGAGCACGCAAAAGGCCTCGCGGATCGACCGCGAGGCCCTCGCAAGACCACATCACAGGCGAAGCCGGCCCGGGTTCAGTCCGACCTGCGCATCTTCAGCAGGCTCTGAATCATGTCAGAAGCCGCAGGAAAAACCAGATCAGCAGATGATCTGCGGATCCCTGAACCTGCCGCTTGAGCGCGGGCCCGTCCGCGAAACGGGCCACATCTGTCAAATCCGCTTCACTGGCTCTCGATGACGATGCGCGGTGCGGCGCGCTGCCCGTCCTCGCGATTGCGCTCGATCTCGGCCCAGACCTTCGCCGCGATCTCGCGATAGATCGCGGCATGGGCCCCCTCCGGATCGGTCACCGTCACCGGCGTTCCCGCGTCGGAGTTGATGCGGATGGCCATGTCGAGCGGCACCTCGCCGAGGAACGGAACGCCCAGCTTCTCGGCCTCGGCGCGCGCGCCGCCATGGCCGAAGATGTCATGTCGTCCGCCGCAGTCGGGGCACAGGAAATAGCTCATGTTCTCGACGATGCCGAGCAGCGGCACGTCGACCCGACGGAACATGTTGAGCCCCTTGCGCGCGTCGATCAGCGCCAGATCCTGCGGCGTCGACACGATCACCGCGCCGGCCAGCGGCACGTTCTGGGCCATGGTCAGTTGCGCATCGCCCGTGCCCGGCGGCATGTCGACCACCAGCACGTCGAGTTCGCCCCAGGCCACCTCGCGCAACATCTGGGTGATGGCCGAGATCACCATCGGCCCACGCCAGATCATCGGGGTCTCCTCGTCCACCAGGAAGCCCATCGACATCACCTTGATGCCGTAGCCTTCCAGCGGCTTGAGGATGCGGCCCGACACCGGTTCCGGCCGGCCGGAAACACGAAAGAGCCGCGGGATCGACGGGCCGTAGATGTCCGCGTCGAGCACGCCGACCTTGAGCCCGTTCGCCTGCAACGCCAGGGCCAGGTTGCAGGTCGTCGTCGATTTGCCGACGCCGCCCTTGCCGGAGGCCACCGCGATGATCGCCTTCACGCCCGGCACACCCGGCTTTGCCCCCTGCTCAGGCGCTGCAGGCGCCGCACGGCGCTGCATCGGCGGCGGCACGTTGCCGGCGTCGCGGGCGGCCGGCGCGGGTCTCACGGCTGGTGCGCTCCCCCCCGCGCCGGGCCGCCGTTCGGACGTGAGCGCGGCCAGCACCTTTTCCACGCCCGCCAGCTTGCCGACCACCTTTTCGGCGGCCTGGCGCATGGGCTCCAGTTCCTCGGCGCGCTCCGCCGGGACGGTGATCGAGAAGATCACCCGCCCCTCGGAGATGAAAATATCCGAGACAAGGCCAAGCGACACGATGTCCCCCTCGAGATCCGGCCCCTTGACCTTGGAGAGCTCGGCAAGGACCTCTTCGCGCGTTGGCATTGCATCCCTCTTTTTCTTCCAGAACATCATGACTTCCGTGCCCGTTCACATGGGCGGAACGTAAGGCTGCGCCCGCAAAGGTCAATTGCTTTCCCGCCGCAGCCGCCCGGCGTGCCCGCCCAACCGGCTGTTCCCTTGCGAAATCGCCGTTTTCCGCAAGATTTCAAGGTCACGTCAGCGGCTTCTTAACCATTGATGGAGACCTTGCGCGGCAAACTGCTGACATGGCTGGGGTGCCTTGACGTGCAAGGATCGAGAACATGGTACTGAGTGCGATCTGTTATAGGGCCCCTCTTCGCGGCAGCCTGCTCGACGGACTGTCCGGCGCGGACATCGACCGTCTGCTTGACCGTTTCCGCCATCTCAACCGCCTCAATGGCGTCACCGGGGCGATCCTGCTCCATGGCGATCAGGTCGTCGTTTGGCTCGAAGGCGAAGCCTCGGGCCTGACCGACAGCCGGTCCAGCATTGTCGACGATCTGCGTCTTGGCGGAACCGGTCCGCTGTGCAGCGGTCCGCTGGCTGCCCGCCTGTTCCCGCATTGCTGGCTCTGTCTCGCCGACAGCCGGGTCGAGGTTCCCGCAGGAGTTGCCGAACTGGTGGAGCAGCCGGCCCCCGTCTCGCTCGACCAGGCCCGCAAGGCCATGCTTTGCGTCGCCGAACGGCTGGACGGGTGCCGCTACACCCGCGCTGCGATGCTGGTTTGACGGGACCTTCCCCCGCAAGCCGCTTGCTTGCCGGCAAGTTAATGATCACACGCAACAATTCGGAATTCCGCTTACCGAACGCGAAGGGGTTGTCACTAGACTGTCTGGCATGAACGACGCATCGAGGCAGTCCATGACCATCACCCGGCTGAGCTACCGGAGCAGGATCAACTTCAGCGAGATGACACTGTCGCTCGACGAAGAAGTCGACCGCCTGCTCGCGGTCGCCCGCCGCAACAATGCCCGCGACGGAGTGACAGGAGCATTGCTGCTGGCCGGCAACACGTTCTTCCAGATCCTGGAGGGCGACGGCGACGCGGTGGAGAGTACCTATTCACGGATCGTCGACGACGCGCGCCACGGCGGTTGCCTGGTGCTCGACAGGCGCAGAGATACTTCGCGCCTGCTGCCCGACCTGCCGCTGTTCTTCGCAGATGCTCTCGATTCGCATGAGGGCGTTCTGTCGAGCCTCTACATTCCGATCTGCCAGGCGCCGGACCTTGCGAGCTACGACGATCTCGTCTCGGCGATCATCTTCAGCGCGGCCCGGCAAGTGCGCCAAGACAGGCAGCCGCGCGCGCTGTCCGCCTGATCGCATCGGCGCCCTTGCCAGCCTTGCCTCTCCTTCCCTAACCTGTGCGGCAACGCAGCCGCGCCGCAGCAGCGCCCCGCCCGGGCGGTGTTCGGCAGGCGTGGCAGGGAGGATGCCTTGCAAGACCCCCGGAAAGACCCCGAGTCAGATCGCTCGAAAGCCCCCCTTTCGGCGAGGCTCCCCGACTTTGTCGTCCGCCCCGATCCGCAGGACGCGCGCCTGTCCTCGCCCGTCACGGGCGTGGACCAGAACGGCCGCGAGGTCGAGATTCGCGTCGTTAGCGAGCGCGCGTTGACGCTCTATCTCAACGCGCAGGAGATCGTCACGATGATGACGATCGGCGACCGGCCGGATCTGCTGGCGGTCGGCTATCTGCTGAATCAGAACATGCTGCGGCCGGACGACCGCATCACCGGCATCGATCATGACGAGGATCTCGACGTCGTGGTCGTGCGCACCGAGCGCGCGACCGACTACGAGGAGAAGATGAAGAAGAAGGTGCGCACCTCCGGCTGCGCGCAAGGCACCGTCTTCGGCGATGTGATGGAGCGTTTCGACGAGATCTCGCTCGATCCGGCCGCCCGCCTTCGCACCTCCTGGCTCCACGCCCTCACCCGCAAGATCAATACCCAGCCCTCGCTCTACCTGGAAGCCGGGGCGATCCACGGCTGCGTGCTGTGCCAGGAAGACCGGGCGGTCGCCTATATGGAAGACGTCGGACGGCACAATGCCGTCGACAAGATCGCCGGCTGGATGTGGCTCAACCATGTCCCCCCGCAGGACAAGATCTTCTACACGACCGGCCGGCTGACCTCAGAGATGGTCATCAAGACCGCGATGATGGGCATTCCCATCCTCGTCTCCCGCTCCGGCTTCACCGCCTGGGGCGTCGAGCTTGCCCGACGGGTCGGGCTGACGCTGGTCGGCCGGGCGCGCGGCCAGCGCTTCGTCGTGCTGTCGGGGCCTGAGCGGCTCGAGTACGACGCGCTGCCGGAGGCCGGTGACCGCGAGGACCCGCGCCATGCCCGCAAGGGCTCGCGCCGCGAGGACGACGCCGCATGAGCACTGCAGGTCTCGCTGGATGCGTTCTTGCCGGCGGCCTTGCCCGCCGCATGGGTGGCGGCGACAAGCCGCTGCTGCCGCTTGCCGGCGAGACGATGCTCGCCCGCGTCATCGCGCGGCTTCGGCCGCAGGTCGGCCCTCTCGTGCTCAACGCCAATGGTGAGGCCGGGCGCTTCGCCGGCTTCGGCCTTCCGGTCGTCCCGGATCCGGTCGAAGGGTTCGCCGGGCCGCTGGCGGGAGTTCTCGCCGGCCTTCGCTGGGCGCAGGCGCATGCGCCAGAGGCCGAGGGGATCGTCTCCGTTGCAGGCGACACGCCGTTCTTTCCCGAGGACCTTGCCGCCCGGCTCCTCGCCGCGCGCGGGGTGGAGCCGGGCCGCATCGTGCTCGCCCGGTCCGATGGCCACACGCACCCGGTCTTCGGCTACTGGCCGATCTGCGCCGCCGACTCGCTCGAAACCTTCCTGCGCGAAGGAACAACGCGAAAAGTGCTCGCCTTCGTCGACATGCATCCCAATGCCAGCGCCGACTTCACACCGCCGCCAGGCGCGCCCGACCCCTTCTTCAACGTCAACACGCCCGAGGACCTCAAGGCAGCGGAAGACCTTGTGAAGGCGGGCGCATGAGAGACATGCACAAGCCCCCCGTCTTCGGCATCGCCGGATGGAAGAACAGCGGCAAGACGACGATGACCGAAAGGCTGGTTGCCGCGATCACGGCGCGGGGCTTTCGCGTCGCCACCGTCAAGCACGCGCATCATGCCGTCGACATCGACCAGGAGGGCACCGACAGCCATCGCCACCGCGCGGCCGGTGCCGTCGAGACAGCGCTGGTGTCGGGGCGTCGCTGGGCCCTGATGCACGAGTTGCGCGGCGAGGCCGAGCCGTCTCTGGACCAGATCCTTGCGCGCTTGTCGCCCTGCGATCTTGTGCTGGTCGAGGGCTACAAGCGCGCGGCCCTGCCGAAGCTGGAACTGCGCCGCGCTGCCGCTACGCGCGGCGAACCGTTGTCGCCTGGCGATCCGCATGTGGTCGCCATCGCCTCGGACGGCACCGTGGCGGAGACGGCCCTGCCGGTCTACCATCTGGACGATATCGACGGCATCGCCGGCTTCATCCTGAGCATATGCGGTCTTTCCGGGACGCGACATGGCTTCGATCAGACCACTGCTTGACGACTGCTTCCTGCACGACCGCGACCGGCTGCGCCACGGCGAGGCGCTGGCGATCCTGCGCGAGCGGGTCGCGCCCGTCGCCGAGCGCGAGAACGTTGCGCTCGGCGACGCCCATGCCCGCATCCTGGCACAGTCCGTCTCGGCCCCTCAGAACGTGCCGCTTTTCGACAATTCCGCCGTCGACGGCTATGCCTTCCGTCACGCGGACCATGCGGCCGCCACCGATGGACTTCTGCCTCTCTCCGCCCGCATCGCGGCCGGCCACGCACCGGACGCGCCGCTTGCCCCCGGCAGCGTGGCACGCATCTTCACTGGCGCAGTGATGCCGGACGGCGCCGATACGGTCGCCATGCAGGAGGATTGCGAGGCAACGGAACGCGGCGGCCGAACCTTCGTTCGCATTCCCCCCGGCCTCAAGCCGGGCGCCAACCGGCGCAGGGCCGGCGAAGACCTCGCCGCTGGCGATGTCCTGGTGCGATCCGGCGCCCGACTGCGGCCGCAAGACATCGCCGCGATCGCCTCCACCGGCACCGATCGCGTCGAGGTGTTCCGCCGGCTTCGCGTGGCACTGGTCTCCAGCGGCGACGAGTTGCGCCGTCCCGGCGAGCCGCTCCCCATCGGCGGTGTCTACGACAGCAACCATTTTCTCCTCTCCGGACTGGTTGCCGCGAGCGGTGTCGAGATCACCGACCTCGGCATCCTGCCGGACCGCGCCGATGCCGTGCGCGACGCCCTGACGGCGGCCGCCACCGATCACGACGTCATCGTCACCACCGGCGGCGCGTCCCGCGGCGAAGAGGACCATCTGGTCGGCGCCATCGACGCTCTCGGCAGCCGGCACATGTGGCAACTCGCGATCAAGCCGGGGCGACCGATGAATTTCGGCCGCATCGGCACCTGCGTCACCCTCGGCCTGCCGGGCAATCCCGTCGCCGCGATGGTCTGCGGGCTTCTCTACGTCCTGCCCGTCCTGTCGGCGCTTGGCGGCGGCACCTTCTTCGAGCCGGTGCGCTACCAGATCCCGGCTGCGTTCAGCGTGCCGAAGAAGAAACCCGACCGCCGCGAGTTCTATCGCGGCAGTCTCGACCGCGATGCGAGCGGGCGCACGGTTGTGCGCAAGTTCGCCCGCGACGGCTCCGGCCTCATCACCTCCCTGCGCGAGGCCGACGGCCTGATCGAGATCCCCGAGGAGGTCACAGCGGTGACCGAAGGGCAGCCTGTCGATTTCATCAGTTTCGGCGACTATGGCCTCGCTGCACGGTGAAGCCCCCGACAGTCCTTGCCCATTCCCTTACGACACCCTTCCAATACTGGTGACGGTTGCGGGACAATGTTCCTATTCCGCATGACCGATGGGGACAACGCAGCGTAAAGCGGTTGAACTCCGGACAATTTTGGTGGGAGTATGAAATCTGATCCCGCGCCGACAACAAGGACGCGGGCAAAAACAGTACCGCAGGGGATACATGATGCGTTTCATGAAGATCGCGGCTGCCGCCGCTCTCGCGATTGTTACCGTCGGCGCCGCCGAGGCCAAGGACTGGAGCAAGGTGCTGATCGGCACCGAAGGCGCCTATCCTCCCTTCAACAATCTGACCTCCGACGGCCAGCTCGTCGGCTTCGACATCGACATCGCCAAGGCGCTCTGCGCCGAGATGAAGGTGGAATGCGAGTTCGTCGTTCAGGACTGGGACGGGATGATTCCGGCCCTGCAGGCCGGCAAGTTCGACGCTGTGATCGCCTCCATGTCGATCACCGAGGAGCGCCTGCAGAGCGTCGACTTCACCAACAAGTACTACAACACGCCGCCGGCGATTGCCGTCCCGAAGGACAGCGACATCTCGGAAGCCACCAAGGAAGCGCTTGCCGGCAAGCTGCTCGGAGCGCAGTCGTCCACCACCCACTCCAACTATGCCGAGGCCAAGCTCGGCGATGCGCAACTGAAGCTCTATCCGACCCCGGACGAGTACAAGCTCGACATCGCCTCGGGCCGCATCGACGCGGTGATCGACGACGTGGTGGTCCTGTCCGAATGGCTCGGCACCGACGACGGCGCCTGCTGCAAGCTGCTCGGCACCCTGACTCCGGATCCGGTCATTAATGGCGAAGGCGCCGGTATCGCCATTCGCAAGAACGAGCCGGAGCTGAAGGAACTTTTCAACAAGGCCATCGAGGCGATCCGCGCCAATGGCACCTATGAAGAGATCCAGTCGAAGTATTTCGACTTCGATGTCTATGGCGGCTGACGACCGTTGACATACGCGGGGCGGCAGTCTGCTGCCCCCCCGCCAAGACCAGCGGTTCCGGCGCATGACCGACATCCTCACTCTGATATCGTTCGGCCCGGACGGCTGGGGCGATGAGATCGCGCGTGGCGTGCTCGTCACCGTCGCTCTGGCCCTGTCATCGTTGCCGTTCGGCCTCGTTCTCGGTTTCCTGGTCGCGCTTGCCAAGAATTCCGGCGAGCCTTCGCTACGATCCGCCGCCAATATCTACACCACGATCTTCCGTGGCCTGCCCGAACTGCTGACGCTGTTCCTCGTCTATTACGGCGTGCAGATGCTGCTGAACGAGGTCGCGCGGCTCTTCGTTCCCGGCGCCACGGTCAACGTCAACTCCTTCGTCGCCGGAATGGTGGCGCTGTCGCTGGTCTTCTCCTCCTATGCCTCGGAGGCCTTCCTCTCCGCCTTTCGCGGCATCAAGCAGGGGCAATACGAGGGAGGCTATGCACTTGGCCTCAGCCGTCCCCAGACGATGCGCCTCGTCATCCTGCCCCAATTGATCCGCCTCGCCCTGCCCGCGCTCGGCAATCTCTGGCTGATCCTCCTGAAGGAAACCGCGCTCGTCTCGGCCATCGGCCTTGATGACCTGCTGCGATGGGCCGGCATTGCCGCGCGGGTGACCAAGGAGCCGTTCCTGTTCTTCGGCGGGGCCTGCCTCATCTATCTCATGCTGGCGATGATCTCCTCCATCGGCCTGTCGCGGATCGAGACCTGGACCCGCCGCGGGGAGGCATCGCGATGAGCTGGATCAGCCGCGAGACCATCCCGGCCCGCCCGGCCCCGCCGGTTCCTTCACGAGGCTGGAGCGGTACCCGCGTCGCCGGCCACCTGCTCATGGCGCTATGGATCGTCGCCGGCGCCAGCCTGCTCTACTACCTTGCCGAAAACGTGATGTCGGACTTTGTCCGCAACTACTGGGAGAAATATCTCGACGGCATCGTGGTGACCCTGCAACTGGTCGGCCTGTCGATGGTTGCGGGAGCCGCCCTGTCGCTGCTCGTGGCGCTGGCCCGCGCTTCGCGGAACCCGTTTGTCTCGGGCATCGCCTATGCCTATGTCTACTTCTTCCGCGGTACGCCGCTGCTCGCGCAGACCTTCCTGATCTATTACGGCGCCGGCAGCTTCCGCCCCTTCCTCAGCGATGTCGGCCTGTGGTGGTTCTTCCGCGATGCCTGGTATTGCGCGGTCTTCGCCTTCACGCTCAACACCGCCGCCTACCAGGCGGAGATCCTGCGCGGGGCGGTGAGGAACGTCGACAAGGGGCAATGGGAGGCGGCGGCCGCGCTGGGCCTGCGCAAGGGTATCACCTTCTGGAAGGTGATCCTGCCGCAGGCGCTGATCGTGGCGCTGCGCCCCTACGGCAACGAACTGATCCTGATGATCAAGGGATCCGCCATCGTCTCGCTGGTGACGATCTTTGACCTGATGGGCGAGACACGCCGCGCCTATTCCCGGACCTTCGACTTCCAGGCCTATATCTGGGCCGCCGTGCTCTACCTGATCGTGGTGGAGACCTTGCGGCGGATCTGGGACGAGATCGAACTGCGCCTGACCCGCCATCTGCGGCGCAGTTGAGCCCTTCTCATCGGCTGGTGCAACCTGCCCCATTGCGGGAAAGGCGTTGCGCGTTTACCCCTGCCGGACACCTTTCCCACCGGAGTCTTTCCATGGCCGACATGTCCGACCGCCGCCTTTCTCCCGACTCGCTCCTCGCCCATGGCGGCGGCGGCGTCGATCCGGCAACCGGCGCGGTGGTTCCGCCGATCCACACGGCGACGACCTTCGCCCGCGACGCGGACTACCGGCTGACCAGTGCCGCGCATCTTTATTCGCGGGATGACAGCGACCTGCCGCGCCAGATCGAAAGCCTGATGACGCGCCTGGAGAATGGCGCGGACAGCCGCGTCTTCGCCTCCGGCATGGCGGCGGTCGCCGCAGTGCTGCGCAGCGTACGGCCGGGCGGCACCATCGTCGTGCAGGCCGGCATCTACTGGGGCACCACGTCCTGGCTGCGCAAGCACTGCGCCCATGCCGGCATCGCCCTGATCGAGGCGGACGCGAGCGACACCGCCCGGTTCTGCGAAACGCTGCGCGAAACCGGCCCGAATCTCGTCCTGCTCGAAGTGCCGTCGAACCCCTGGCTGACGGTCGCCGACATTGCCCCGATCGCCGAGACGGCGCATGCCCTGAAGGCGGTTCTCGTCGTCGATGCCACCGCCGCAACGCCCCTGCTCATGCGACCGCTCGATCTTGGCGCCGACCTCGTCCTGCATTCGGCGACCAAGGCGCTGAACGGCCATTCCGACGTGCTGGCCGGCATCGTCACCTGCCGCGACGCCGACAGCGACGTCTGGCGCTTCATCCGCGAGGAGCGGCACGATTCCGGTGCGGTGCTCGGCCCCTTCGAGGCCTATCTGCTGCTGCGGGGTTTGCGCACCCTGTCCCTGCGCATGGAGCGGATGTGCGCCAATGCACAGGCCGTCGCCGAGATGCTCGCCGCGCATCCCGCCATCGAAGCCGTGTTCTATCCCGGGCTTGCGGGCCATGCGAGCCATGAGGCCGCGCGCCGGCAGATGACCAAGGGCGGCTATCTGATGTCCTGCCTCGTCAAGGGCGGCGCCGCGGAAGCTCTGGCCGTCGCCGGGCGGCTGACACTGATCAAGCGGGCGACGTCGCTCGGCGGCGTCGAGAGCCTTGTCGAGCATCGCCACACGATCGAAGGGGACGCCACCGGCATCCCGGTCAACCTGCTGCGCCTGTCCATCGGCATCGAGGATGCGGAGGACCTGATCGCGGATCTTTCCTCCGCCCTTGCGCCGCTTGCCCGTTAATCCGACGCGTCCCCCTGCCGATCGCGGTGGCTCCGCAGCCAGGCGATGAAGGCCTTGAGCGGCAGCCGCTGCACCCCGGGCCGCGTGACCAGGTGATAGCCGTTGCCGCGCTCCTGGTCCTCGAACAGGATCCGCAACTGGCCCGAGCGGATCTCCGACTCGATAAAGGCGCGCGCGACCGCGGTCACCCCGTCGCCGCGCCGCAGGCTCTCCAGCATCATGTAGCCCGGCAGATGCAGTTTGATGCCCTTTGCCGGGGCGATGCCCTGCCGCTGCCACCAGTTGGCGCTCTCGTTGGTGCCGAGTTCCTGCAGCCAGGGGTAGTCCCGCAGCCGCGTCAGGTCCGAGAAATCCGTGTCGCCGACGAGCGAGCGTGCCGCCACCACCACGAAACCGGTCAGCAGCAGCGGCTCCGATACGAACCCCCGCCACCGACCATTGCCGAAACGGATGGCGAGATCGACACCGCCCGGTTCCAGATCCACGACCTGAGCGGTTGGGTTCAACATCAACTCGATGTCCGGATGCCGATGGCGGAATTCCGAGATGCGTGGCATCAGCCAGCTCACCGCGAAGGCCGGCGTCATGGTCACCTGCAGCGGGCGGGTGCGGTCCGCGTCGGTCAGTTCCGCGACCGCGCGGTGCATCCGCGAGAAGGCGTCCTCGAGATGCCCGGCGAGAGCGCGTCCTTCCTGTGTCAGGACGATTCCCCGCCCCTGCCGGACCACCAGTTCGGCGCCGAGAAATGCCTCCAGCGCCCGCACCTGCTGGCTGATCGCCGCATGGCTGACATTCAGTGTCCGTCCCGCCCCGGCCAGCGTGCCGGCCTCGGCGACAGCGGCGAAGGCGCGCAGGCCGGCAAGCGAAGGCATTCGGCTCCAATCCATCTGTAAGCCTCACTTACATTCAGACGTTTTTCCTGAGTCGCATGAACGGCCGAAAACCGCAACTCTTTCGGCAACTGATGCCATTGATGGAGAGCGGAACATGATTGACCTGCTTGCACGAACCTACCTGATCGCCCTGCGCGCCGAGGACCGGATCTCGCCTCCCGTTGACGCGCCGCGCCGTATCCGTCGACCCGCGCCCCGCCGCGCCCTGGCGCCGATCCTGTCGCCCGACGGCGAGTGACGGGCAGCCGCAGCGCCTGCGCCCCTCCCCCTGACTCTGACCTCGCGATGCGCTAAACAGGGTCCGACAGCATTTGCACACCGCCTCGTCCGGGGCGGTTCAGCCAGCAAATTCAAGCGGAGGGGCGCAATGGCGAAGGTTGCATTCATCGGTCTCGGTGTCATGGGCTATCCGATGGCCGGATATCTCAGGTCGCGCGGCGGCCATGAGGTCACCGTCTACAACCGCACTGCGGCCAAGGCTGAGAAATGGGCGGCGCAGCATGGCGGCACCCACGCCGCGACCCCTGCTGCGGCAGCGGAGGGGTGCGATTTCATCTTCTCCTGCGTCGGCAACGACGACGACCTGCGTTCGATCACGACCGGCCCTGACGGCGCTTTCCACGGCATGAAGAAGGGCGCGATCTTCGTCGACAACACCACCGCCTCGGCGGAGGTCGCCCGCGAACTCTACGAGGCGGCCAAGGCAAAGGGCTGCAGCTTCCTCGACGCGCCGGTGTCCGGCGGCCAGGCGGGCGCGGAAAACGGCGCGCTGACCGTGATGGTCGGCGGCGATGCCGACACCTACGAGACCGCCCGTCCCGTCATCGAGTGTTTCGCCAAGATGGTCGGGCACATGGGCCCGGCCGGAGCCGGTCAGCTCACCAAGATGGTCAACCAGATCTGCATCGCCGGCCTGGTGCAGGGTCTGTCGGAGGCAATCCACTTCGCCAAGACGGCGGATCTCGACGTCGCCAAGGTGATCGAGGTCATCTCCAAGGGCGCGGCCCAGTCCTGGCAGATGGAAAACCGCTGGCAGACCATGCGTGACGGCACGTTCGAGTTCGGCTTCGCCGTCGACTGGATGCGCAAGGACCTCGGCATCTGCCTGAAGACGGCCAACGAAACGGGCGCCCGCCTGCCGGTCACCGCACTGGTCGATCAGTTCTATGCGGAAGTCCAGGCGATGGGTGGCAACCGCTGGGACACGTCCAGCCTGATCGCCCGCCTCGAAAACGCCGGCAAGGGCAAGTAGCCTTTACGCCCTCTCCGCTCCGTTGGCCGCCAGGCTGCCGGAGCGGGCGGGGTGCACACGTCCCCGCTCTCGTCACCTTGTCACTCTGACGGGAAGGCGGCGCGTAGCGAGAACGGGAGCGCCTGCGGCATGAGCGAGCGAAACAAGAGGCGTGAGTTCGCGGGCCCGGCACAGACGGATGGTCCCGATCCGCATACCCCTGGCATGACAGCCCCCGTCGATTGCGGCGTCGTCTTCATGCGCCGGCAAGCGCCGCTGCATCTGCGCGCCTTCTACACGGACATTGCCGCCTATGAGGAGACGGCCGGTCGCGCCGTTCGGCAGATCGAAACCGCCTCGCTCGCCGTGCCGCTGATCGTCAGCTTCGGCGACCCGTTCCGCATCGGCCTCGGCCGAGCACCTCGCCTAGATGACGAGCGACCGAGCTTTATCGCCGGTCTTGATACGGCTCGCGTCTTCATCGCCTCCAACGGTCGGTCCGCATGCCTTCAGATCAACCTGACGCCGGTCGGGGCGCAGCGCCTGCTGGGCGTTCCGGCTGCCGAGTTTGCGGGGCGCATGGTGCCCCTGTCCGACCTTGCCCATCGCGAGGTCGGCGAACTCCTCCGCAGACTGGAGGATCTTGACGACTGGTGCGCCCGGCTCGACTGCGCACAGGCCTTCCTTGCCGCCCGCCTTGGGGGAGCCGCCGGAGAGGCGACGGTTCCGCTGGTGGAGGCCGCCTACGGCCTGCTCGCCGCGGGTGCGGTACACCGCGTCGCCGACCTCGCCGCCAGGATCGGCTGGAGCCGCAAGCATCTGTCGCAGCGCTTCTCCCGTGAAATCGGCCTTTCGCCGAAGACCGTTGCCCGCATCGCCCGCTTCAATCGCGTCCAGGCGCTCGCGCGTGCGACGCAACGGCCCGACTGGGCCGATATCGCCTTCTCCGGCGGCTATGCCGATCAGGCCCACATGATCCGCGAGTTCGAGGATTTCGCGGGGCTTACGCCGCGCGCCTGGTGGCGGAGCCTTGACGAGTTCGGCGCCGCAACCTGGGAGGACCTGCCGGTCAGGTGACATTTGTTCAATCGCCGGCGGGGCAGAGCCGCTATCGCTGTCCCGCTCTGCAACGAGGACAAAGGTGATCCATGACAACGCGCCCTGCCCCCTGCATCTTCCCTGCCCTTCGCTTCGGCAACGCCCGCCAGATGGTCGAGTGGCTGCAGGCGGCTTTCGGCTTTACCGTCCACGCCTGTCACGAGGCACCGGACGGCACGATCGCCCATGCCGAGCTCGCGCTCGGCAGTTCCATCCTGATGCTGGGGCAGGCCCGCGACGACGATTTCGCGCAGATCGTCGGCCAGCCGGACGGACCGGCCGGAAAGACCCTCTACATCGCGGTCGAGGACATCGATGCGGCCTTCGCCCGCGCCGAGAAAGCCGGAGCCACAATCGTCGAACCCATCGTCACCCGCGATTACGGCAGCCGCGAGTTCATCTGCCGCGACCCGGAGGACAATGTCTGGTGCTTCGGCACCTATTGGCCGAAGGTCGGCGAGAGCACCTGAGACAGGGCCAAACGAGGTGAGCCATGCTTGGCGCCCGCGCCAGACGGCTCACTCGCCGCTTGCTTCCTCGACGATGCCGGCGAGCAGCGCGTTCACCTCGGCGATGGCCGCCCGCGATGCCTCGCTACCCGCTTCAGGAAGCGGGCGATAACCGACGGAGACCGTGCCGGGCGCATCCGGCGTCTCATAGAGGAACACCGAATAGGGGCAGAAGGCGACGTTTTCCGGCGCCGCCTCCATCGCCGCGCGCGACAGGCGGGCGGAGCAGAACAGCATCGCTTCGGCACTCACGAAGACCTCCGTCTGCGATCCCACGTCGGCGCCGGTGCGAGCGAGCATCTCGCCGACATTGGAGACATGGTCGATGACAAGGCCCCGATTGATGATCGCGTTCTCCAGGTCGAAGCGGACATCTTCGTATGCTCGCTCGACCTGACGGATCTGCGGCCCGTCGGCCGCCATCGCCGGTGCGGAGATGGCGCACGCCATCAGGCCGGCAGCCAGCCGCCATCGCCATGCCGGCCCCTGTCCTTGCGATTGCGTTCCCATGCGTCGCCTCCCGTGCTGGCGCGCCTATTGCTCGTCCCGCTCGGCGCGCGGCTTCTCCGTCTGGACATAGCTGAGCGGAAGCTGGCTCGTCGACTTGATCTGCTCCATCGCGAAAGAAGTGGAGACATCGGAAATGTCGATCTTGGCGATCAACCGCTTGTAGAAGGCATCGTAGGCCTCGATGTCGGGCACCGCCACCCGCAACAGGTAATCGACCTGTCCGGCCATCCGGTAGAACTCCACCACTTCGGGAAACTCGGAGATGACGTCGGCGAACTTGCGCAGCCAGTCGTCATTGTGCCGCGAGGTGGTGATCGCCACGAAGGCCGTGACCTTCACATTGATCTTCTTCGGATCGAGGATCGCCACCCGGCGCTGGATGACCCCATCCTCCTCCAGTTTCTGGATGCGACGCCAGCACGGCGTCGTGGAGAGCCCGACGCGGCGACCGATTTCGGCGACCGGGATGGTGCAATCCTCCTGG
The DNA here is from genome assembly GCF_900185725.1 of Stappia sp. TSB10P1A. Classification (GTDB taxonomy): domain Bacteria; phylum Pseudomonadota; class Alphaproteobacteria; order Rhizobiales; family Stappiaceae; genus Stappia. The sequence continues at coordinate 198,945 of NZ_FYAU01000036.1, forward strand.
AGGATCGAAAGGATGCGTCTGTCGATACGGTCGATCATGGCGGTCTGGCTCGTCGACTTGAGGGTTATCTGGATTCATTTTCCAACATATCGCATCAGACGAATTGAAATTTCTTCAAACCGCATGATCCTGAGAAATGTTGGATTTTTCTTCCAATTTTCATTCCCCCGTCGCTTGCCGCGTTTTCTCGTCAGTGTCAACTCCCACCTCGACGACGCGCCGCCTGCCGTCGCCAGGCCGGCCGGTGCGGGAGCCCTTTCAGCCCTCGAGAAACCGTGTCACCTCCGCCCTCAGCACCGGCAGGCACGCCTCTTCGAACCACGGATTGCGCTTCAGCCAGGCATTGTTGCGCCACGACGGATGCGGCAGGGCCAGCGCCGCCACGCCCTCGGCCCGCGTTGCCTCCAGAATCTCCCGCCACGCGGCGACTGTCTCGCGCACCGAGCCGCGACGGTGTGGGCCAAGATGGTAGGCCTGCGCATAGCTGCCGATCACCAGCTTGAGCCGCAGTTGCGGCATCGCGGCAAACACCCGGTCGTGCCAGATCCGCCGGCATTCGCGGCGCGGCGGCAGGTCGCCGCCCTTGTCGTCGAGGCCGGGAAAACAAAAGCCCATCGGCACGATGGCGATCTGCCGGGCGTCGTAGAAAATGTCCTCGCCAATGCCCATCCATTCGCGCAGCCGGTCCCCGCTCGGGTCGGTGAACGGGCGACCGCTTGCATGCACACGCGTGCCCGGCGCCTGGCCGCAGATGGCGATGCGTGCGGTCGACGACATCACGCAGACGGGCCTCGGCTCGTGCGGCAGCGGCCGTCCCACCGGCGCGCTGACGCAGGCCCGGCAGGCGGCGATTTCGCGCGCAAGCCCATCGAGCCATGGTCCGCTTCTCGCCGTCATCCGCTCTCCTTGCCCGCCCCGGCAGTTTCGACGCTGTCCATGTAGGGCCGTGACGTTTGGTTAACCACGTCCTTGAGGCGGATATTAAGGGTTGGTCACCACACTGGCCCTGTTTCGATCCAACCGGACAAGCTTCCGGCAACCAGGTCACAGAACCACATGGCCGCGCAGGACACCACCAGCAGCGAGGCGAAAACGGCCCTCAACAGCGAGCGCGCCCGGCGACGGCGCGACGTGGCGAAGACCGTGCGCAGCGTTCGCGAGCGGCTGTCCAGCGCCGATGGCACCGCCCCCAACTTCGAATACGAGCTGCTGCTCACCTTCGCCAAGAACCGGCTCAGCGCCGCCCTGGCGCTGCCGCTCTTCGCGCTGATCGTCGGCAGCATCTCGCTGCTATGGATGCGGATCGACCTGGTCATCGGCTGGTTCGTCTTCACCGTCATCGCCCATGTCCTGCTGCTGATGGCCTGCCGCCGCTTCGAGCGCGAGGCGCCGGCGGAGGCGGACCTGCCGCGCTGGCGCCGCCAGATGATCATCGGCGACATGCTCTACGGCCTGTCCTGGGCGGGGTTCTTCCTGCTGCAGTCGACGGCGCCGGGCCATGACGGCTCGGAGATCTTCCAGTTCGCGACGATGCTGATCGTCATCGCCATGCTGACCATGCTGTCGGCGAGCCTGCCGCGCGCCCTGCTCGCCGGCACGCTGCCGATCACCCTGGCGATCGTCGTCTCCTTCCTCAACCAGCAGACGGCGATCCACTACGCGATGATGGCGATGGCCATCGGCGCGCAAGGCTTCTTCCTGATGCTCGGCAACCAGCTCCACGTCTCCACCGCGACGATGCTGGCCTTCCGGGCCGAGAAGGACCACCTCATCTCCGAGTTGGAACAGGCCAACGCCATTTCCGACGAGGCGCGGCGGCGCGCCGAGGAAGCCAATCTCGCCAAGTCGCGGTTCCTCGCCACGATGAGCCACGAGCTGCGCACGCCGCTCAACGCCATTCTCGGCTTTTCCGAGGTCATGAAGAACCAGCTTCTCGGCCCGATGGAGAACGAGACCTATCGCGAGTATGCGTCCGACATCCACAATTCCGGCCAGCACCTTCTGAACCTGATCAACGAAATCCTCGATCTCTCGCGCATCGAGGCAGGTCGCTACGAACTCAGCGAGGAGGCCGTGCCATTGGCCGAACTCCTCGACGACTGCAAGCACATGATGGCGATCCGCGCGCGCAAGAAGAATATCACCATCACGGAAGCCTATGAGGTCGACCTGCCGAAGCTGTGGATCGACGAGCGGGCCGTGCGCCAAGTCATCCTCAACCTGATGTCAAACGCGGTGAAGTTCACGCCCTCGGGCGGCGAGGTGCATATCAAGGCCGGCTGGACCGCCGGCGGGGGGCAATACATCTCGATCCGCGACAACGGTCCGGGCATTCCCGAGGAAGAGATCCCCGTCGTCATGCAGGCCTTCGGTCAGGGCGCCATCGCCATCAAGAGCGCCGAGGAAGGCACCGGCCTCGGCCTGTCCATCGTCCAGGCGCTGGTGCAGATGCATGGCGGCAAGTTCGAGCTGCGCTCGAAGCTGCGCGAGGGCACGGAGGTGATCGTCACCTTCCCCGCCTCGCGCGTGCTCGAAGCCATGCCGGCGCTGGAAGAGGCGGCCGGCAGCGGCGCCGACCCGCGCCGCAGCGCCGCCCGCCGCATGATGGTGCGCAAGGCTTCCTGAGGCGGCAGCCCGCGCCGCCACCTCGCCGAGCCCTTTCGTTCTATTTGGCGGCCGCCCCGGACAGTCCGAGAAAGTCCGCCACGATCCCGACGATCTCCTCATGCACCGTTGCCCGGTCGCTCCCGCGCGGATCGTCGCAGATCGGATCGTCCTCCCACTTTCTCAGCAGTTCCGCCCCTTGCGGCTTGCACAGGCCGAGGAAGCTGAAGTGCCACGCCGGCGCTACCGCCACATGGCGTGCACCCGCGACTCGCTCAGCAAGGCCGCTGCCCTGCGGACCGACATCCACCCCCGGCCAGCGCTCCTCCTCGCCGAGATTGACGAAGAGCAGCGGAACCCGCACGCCGGCAAGGCTCTCCTCAACCGCAGCATGGGTGAAACCGGGATCGACCGAGACAACAGCGGAAACGCGCAGGTCCCGCATGTCCGCCGAGAACGCTTCGGGCAACGCATCGAGCCGCACGCCGCCCTTCGCCAGGAAGTCGCAACCGGCCGCCTCGTCTCCGGCCTCGCGGCAATAGTCGGCGAAGGCTTCGGCGTCGAAGCGAATGCCGGCGAGACCCAGGACCGTGGTCCCGCCGAGCGAGAAGCCGAGGGCCGAAATGCGCTCCCGGTCGATATGCGGCGCGAATTGCGGGTCGCCGAGCACGGCCTCCAGGGCGGCGCCCAGATCGGCGGCACGCGGCGCCAGTCGCATGGTCCGGCGCGGCGAGGAATCGCCCGATGTGGTGCCGGGGTGATTCACCGCCAGGACGATGGCACCTTGCGCGGCAAGGCGCGCCGACAGCCAGGCAAGCCCCTCCATCGCCCCGCCGGAGCCATGCGACAGCAACACCAGCGGATACCGCCCTTCGGCCACCGCCGCGCCGACAAAGGCCGGCACCCCGGTAAAGAGAGCATTCTCGCCGATGACGGCCCGGTAAGTGGCGCGGCCGGCCGGATACCAGAGCGATGCGGCGATCGGCAGGGCACGGTGGCGGGCCGGAACGTCCATCCGGTCGAAGCCGGGAAGTTCAAGCACCGCCGATTCTGCCGCAACGGGAGGCGCCGGGACCAGAGCGGCAAGCAGGGCGGCGAGGACGAGGTGTTTCATTGCAGGATCTCCAAGGGGTTGGCAACGAGACCCGAATGCCGCGGGCGGCCCGCTCTTGCGTCCTCGAACCGGATCGAGGACGACTGGAACCGGATAGTGCACCACACACGCGCCTGTCCGTCGCCTGTTGCGGTTCCTCAAGGTCCTCCATGCTCGTTCTGCCGATCCCGCTTGCCGTCGCCCTCGTGCTGGCCTTCCTGGCCTGCCGCTTCCTGCTGTTGAAGGACGGTCCCTCGCTGTTTCCCGCGCTGCTGGGAGCGGCCGCGCTTCAGGGAACCCTGATCTCGCTGGTTCAGCACTACGGCATCGGCGCGCTGCAACCGGTGCTGCCGGTCACCGCGTCCCTTGTTCCGCCGCTCGCCTATCTCGCCTTCCGCCAGGCGGCGATCCGCGCGCCGGCCGTGCCGCGCGATCTGCCGCATGTGTTGGCGCCGCTCGCCGCCGCCCTCTCGGTTCCGCTTGGTCACGGCGCGCTGCACTGGCTTCCCGATGCTGCGCTCGTCGCCCTCTATGCCGGCTACGGGGCGGCGATCCTGCTGCAGGCGCGCGGCCGCGAAGACCTGCCGCTGGCGCGGTTCGAGGCTGGCCCGCTTCCCCGCCGGATCTGGCAGGCGGTGGGCGCCTCGCTGCTGCTGTCGGCGGTCAGCGACACGGCGATCGCCGCCGCGCTGCTTTCGGGCGCAGACTGGGTACGGCCCGTTGTCGTCAGCCTGACCTCATCGGTGGCGCTGCTCGCCGTCGGGCTGCTGGCGCTTCTCGCCGCCCGCCCGGAGGCAGCGCCCGGAGACGACGAAGACCCAGGGGAAGACGCGGGGGAAGACGCGCCGCCGGAGCGCCCGATCCACCCGCTGCAGGAGTCCGAGGCCGACCGGGAGTTGATGGCTCGTCTCGACACGCTGCTTGACGACGGCGGCGCCTGTCTCGATCCGGATCTGACGCTCGCCCGCCTCGCCCGCCGCCTGCACGTGCCGATGAAACAGCTCTCCGCGGCGATCAACCGGACGCAAGGCGAGAACGTGTCGCGCCATGTCAACGGCTATCGCATCCGCCACGCCTGTGCCCGGCTCGCGGCCGGCGACAGCGTCACCACCGCGATGCTGGCCAGCGGCTTCAACACCAAGTCCAACTTCAACCGCGAATTCCTGCGCGTCACCGGCGAGACGCCGAGCGCCTATCGGGCGCGCGTCGCGCCCCTTTGAAGCCCGCTCGTGCTCACTCTTCGCTCTTGCCGGAGACGCCGGCATCGGCGAACGTCGCCATGCCGTCATGCACCTGCGCGGCGGCGCGGACGATGCCGGCGGCAAGCGCCGCGCCCGTTCCCTCGCCGAGCCGCATGCCGAGATCGAGCAGCGGCGCCTTACCGAGCTTTTCCAGCGCCATGCGATGCGCCGGTTCGGCGGAGACATGGGCGAACAGGCAATGATCGAGCGCGCGCGGATCCATCGCATGCAGCACGGCGACGGCGGCGGTCGCGACGAAGCCGTCGACGATCACCGGCGTGCGCTGCAGGCGCGCGGCCAGCACGGCGCCGGCCATGGCGGCAAGCTCGCGCCCGCCGAGGCGGCGCAGCACCTCCAGCGGATCGCTGGTCCCGGCGATCCGGGCGACGGCCTGCTCGACGGCGGCGCGCTTGCGCGCCATCCCCTCGGCGTCGACACCGGTGCCCGGCCCCACCCAGTCGCCTGGCGCGCCGCCGAAGAGACCGGCCAGCACCGCCGCCGCGACCGTGGTGTTGGCGATGCCCATCTCGCCGATGCACAGCAGATCCGTGCCGCCGGCGACCGCTTCCATGCCGAAGGCCATGGTCGCGGCGCAGTTCGCCTCGTCGAAGGCATCCTCCTCGGCGATGTCCGGGGTCGGCACGTCGAGCGCCAGGTCGAAGATCTTCAGGCCGAGATCGTGGGCGATGCAGATCTGGTTGATCGCGGCGCCACCGGCTGCGAAATTCTCCACCATCTGCCGGGTGACGCTGGCGGGAAACGCCGAAACGCCCCTGTTGGCAACGCCATGATTCGCCGCGAAGATCGCAACCACCGGCCGGCTCACCTTCGGCCGCCCCCGGCCGCTCCAGCCGGCGAGCCATTCGGCGAGTTCTTCCAGCTTGCCGAGCGAACCGGCGGGCTTGGTCAGTTGCGCGTCGCGCGCGCGCACTTCCGCGACAGCTTCCTCATCGGGTCCGGGCATCTGGCGCACCAGGTTGCGGATGTCGTCGAAGGGAAGCGCGGAGGGCGAAAGGGACATGGGCTGGAAACTCCGGCTGGAATCGGGGCTCCGCGCGATCTTGGCGGCGGGCGGGGGCCGATCTATAAACCGGCACGCGCAGGGTCGCAAAGTCGGATGAGGGAAAAATGAAGCCTGAGGCCGATGTGCCGGACGACCGGATCGCCACCATGCTGCTGCAACCGCTCGCCGACCTTGCGGCCTGCCTGCGCTTCTTCTCCCGCGTGCCCGTGCCGACGGTCAATCGGCTGGACGATCCGTCGCAGCTTCCCGCCTTCTCCCGCGCCGCCTGGCTGGTGCCGATCGCCGGCGCCCTGCTCGCCCTGCCGCCCGCCGTGCTGCTGGTGCTGTGCAGCCTGACCGATCTCCCCGCGCTGGCCGCCGCCCTGCTGGCCGCCGCCTTCGCGATGCTGCTTACCGGCGCGCTGCACGAAGACGGACTTGCCGATGTCGCGGACGGTTTCTTCGGCGCGCAGCAGCGCGAGCGGCGGCTGGAAATCATGAAGGACAGCCGCATCGGCGCCTTCGGCACGCTGGCGCTGATCGTCTCCATCAGCCTGCGCAGCGTTCTTCTCGCCGCACTGATGGAGCGGGTCGGTGCCGGTGCCGCAGCCCTGCTGCTGATCCTTGCCGAAGCCGTCTCGCGCTCAGCGATGGTCGGCGTGTGGACAGCGCTTGCCCCGGCCCGGCGCGACGGGCTCGCCGTTGCCAGCGGCCAGCCTTCCCGGCGCGCCGCCGTCGCCGCAGCCCTTGTCGGCCTTGCCGCGCTCCTTGTCGGACTGGCGGTGCGCCCCGCGCCGGCCCTGCTCGCCGCCCTGCTGCTTGCCCTCCTGTCGACCGCCGGCATGGCGTTGCTCGCCCGTTCCCGCATCGGCGGCCACACGGGAGATGTGCTCGGCGCGACACAGCAGGTCGCGCTCCTTGCCCTGCTGCTCGGCTTCTGCCTTGCGCGGTAACTGCATCTCGCCGCATTAGCTGCTATGAAAGACCTCCCGGCCTGCGGCAGGTCCGCCCCCCGGTTGCAAGCGTGAGGTCTGCGGCGTGTCGAGTATTGCTTTTACCTGGGACGGAACGACCCCGGCGATGCCCAAGCCTTCTTCTGTCGGCCGCCTCGTCCTCGTCCTGATCACCGCGCTCATGCTCGCCGCCTGTGCCGGTCGTCCCGGACCCGGCAGCCTGGTGGCCACCCACGCCACGGCGCCGGGCGCAAAGACGCACGAGATCCTCGTCGCCACCACCCGTGCCCGTGACACGACCCCCGGCAGCCTGTTCAGCGGCGAGCGCGCGGACGCGCTGGACCACGCGATTGCCACGGTCTCGGTGCCGCCGGATCACAAGCCGGGATCGATCGAGTGGCCGACCACGCCGCCAGGGGATCCGGCCAAGGACTTCACCCTGCGCTCCGCCGGCTATATCGACGACGCCGGCTTCCGTGCGGAACTGGAACGCCAACTGGCGAAGCGCCCCAAGGGCCAGCGCGAGGTCTTCCTGTTCGTGCATGGCTACAACACCCGCTTCCCCGAAGCGCTTTACCGGACGGTGCAACTGGCGCATGACAGCGGTATGCCGCATGTGCCGGTGCTCTTCACCTGGGCCTCCAGCGGCGATGTCACCGGCTATCTCTACGATACCAACAGCGCCACGATCGCCCGCGACAGTCTCGAGAAGACCCTGAGGCTGCTGGCCTCCTCCAGCGCGGAAAAGATCAACGTGCTGGCCCATTCCATGGGCAACTGGGTGCTGATGGAGACCGGGCGGCAGATCCGCATTTCCGGCAAGCCGCTGCCGGCCCACAAGATCGGGCTGATGGCGATGGCGGCGCCGGATGTCGATGTCGACGTGTTCAAGGCGCAGTTGCGCCGCACCGGCAAGCCCGAGCGCCCCTATATCATCCTCGTCTCGCGCGACGACCGGGCGCTCGCCGCCTCCAGGCTGATCGCCGGCGGGCGGGAGCGGCTCGGCGCCTATGGCGACGAGGAGGAACTGGCGAGGCTCGGCGCAGTGGTCATCGACCTGACCGATGTGAAAGGTGACGACCCGGTCAATCACGGCAAGTTCGCGCAACTCGCCCAGGTGGCGCCAGAGTTGCAGAAAGCCCTCGGCTCGCTCCAGTTGAAGCAGCAATCGGGACCGACCGAAACGCCCATCGACATTGTCGGCAACACCGCCAAGGCGGCCGTGACCTTCCCGCTGAAGATCCTGGCGATGCCGATCACGGTCTTGTCCGAGCGCTGAAATCCCCCACATGGGACGAATGACACGGCAACGACAGGACCAGCGAGAGACATGACCGGCAGCGACAGCCCCTGCATCCGCGTCTGCCGGATCGACCCGGCAAGCGGCCTGTGCACCGGCTGCCTCAGAACTCTCGACGAGATCGCCGGCTGGGCGAGCTTCTCGGAGGCCGAGCGCCGGGCGATCAATGCCGTGCTCGCCGACCGTGCACCGCGCCCTGTGGAGGTCAGTTGATGTTTCGCGGAAAAACCGCCGGCCTCGTCGTCATCGGCCTGCTCGTCGCCGTGATGATCGCCGCCGTGATCGCCTATCTCGCCGGCTTCGAGATGCCGGGCGACAATGGCCGCCATTCGGATGCGGGGCCACGCATCGTGGCGCTGCTCGCCCTGCTCGTCGTCATCGGCGGCTCGATGCTCGCCTCGCCGCGCCAGGTGCCTGCGCTGCTGCGCAGCCTGCTGATCTGGGGCGCGCTCGCCGGCCTGCTGATCACCGGCTATGCCTGGCGCGACGAGCTTGAGGTGGTTGGACGGCGGGTCGTCGGCACGCTGGTTCCCGGCATGGCGATCACCGATCCGCAGTCGGGGGCCATCACCATCATCCGCGACCGGTCGAGCCACTATCGCATTGCCGCCAGGGTAAACGGCGCCCCTGTCGACTTCCTGTTCGACACCGGCGCCTCGGCGGTGACGCTGACCGACGCCGACGCGCGCGCCGCCGGCATCGACACGGGAGCGCTCTCCTACACGGTTCCGGTGTCGACGGCGAACGGCCGTACCGAGGTCGCCACCATCCGGCTCGAGCGGCTGGAGATCGCCGATTTCGCCTTGACGGACCTGCGCGCCTTCGTCGCCCGTCCTGGCTCGCTGGAGACGAGCCTGCTCGGCATGTCGGCAATGGACCGGCTGAGGAGCTGGCGCGTCGAGGGCGACCGGCTGATCCTGGAGCCGTAAGGCGTCAGCCCCACAGGCTCCAGGCGAAGCGGGCGGCGACCGACAGCAGGAACAGGCCGAAGAAGATTTCCAGATAGCGGCGCGGCAGCGCGTGGGCGATCTTGACGCCGAAGGGCGCGGCGAAGGTGGTGATCGGGATGATCAGCGCAACGCCGAGGATGTTGACATAGCCGAGCGAGAACGCCGGCAGGCCCGCCGCGCCCCAGCCGGCCCACATCATGCCGATGACGCCGGGAATCGAGATCAGCACGCCGGTGCCGGAGGAGGTCGCCACCGCCTGGTGGATCGGCCGGCCGAACAGGGTCATGAATGTGTTGTTCATGACGCCGCCGCCGATGCCCATCAGGGTCGAGAAGAAGCCGATCAACGCGCCGCAGATCGCCCGCACCGGGTTGCCGGGAATGTCGTTGCCGATCTTCCAGCTCTCGCGATTGAACAGCATGCGCAGGCCGACGATGACGGCGATGCCGGCGAAGATGCCCTTGAGCCCGTCGCCGGAGACATAGGCGGCGACAAGGCTGGCCACCACCGCGCCGGCCGGCACCGGAATCAGCCAGCTCTTCAGCAGGTCGAGATCCGCCGCGCCGCGCTGCTTGTGCGCCAGGAAGGAGCGGATCGAGGTCGGCACGATGATGCCGAGCGAGGTCGCCACCGAAATGTGCATCCGCACCGCCTCGTCGACGCCCAGCCAGGTCAGGAACTGGTAGAGCACCGGAACCAGCACCGCGCCGCCGCCAATGCCGAACACGCCGGCGAGAATCCCCGCGACGGCGCCCGACGCGACAAGGGCGAACGCGAGGCCGATGACCTCGCCGTTGATCGACGACAAATCCATGAAAGCCCCCACTGGCTGCGGCGCGGGAAGGAATGAGGAACGGGCCAGGCTGGACTCAGCCGGTCGCCTACCCCGTGGTTTCTAACTGACCCACGTCGACCGGTTTGTCCAGTCCGGCCCCGGCAATCTCGGCAAGGGCCGCGTCCAGCACTTCAATGCCGGCCCCCGGTTTCACCGCATCGACCGTCAGCCGTCGGCGCCAGGCGCGCGCGCCGGCAACGCCGTGATAGAGCCCCAGCATGTGCCGCAGGATCTGGTTGGGACGGCTGCCTTCGGCAAGCCGCGCCAGAATGAACGGCCGGAAGGCGGCGATCGCCTCCTCCCGGCTGGCGACGGGATTTGCCGCGCCATGCAGGCGCCGGTCGACATCGGCGAGCAGCCACGGGTCGTGATAGGCGGCGCGGCCGAGCATCACCCCGTCGACGCGCTCCAGATGCGCCTCGGCCTCGTCGAGATTGGCGATGCCGCCATTGATGCCGATGTAAAGGTCCGGCAGCCGCTGCTTCAGCCGGTAGACGCGGTCGTAGTCGAGCGGCGGAATATCGCGGTTTTCCTTAGGGGACAGGCCTTTCAGCCAAGCCTTGCGGGCATGCACCCACAGCGCATCGACCCCGGCCGCGACCACGGCGTCGGCCACCCGGTCGAGCGCCTCTTCCGGGTCCTGGTCGTCGACGCCGATGCGGCACTTGACGGTCACGGGAATGGCGACCACCGCCTTCATCGCCGCAACGCTTTCGGCGACCAGCTCCGGCTCGCGCATCAGACAGGCGCCGAAGCGGCCCGACTGCACCCGGTCGGACGGACAGCCGACATTGAGGTTCACCTCGTCATAGCCGAAACCCTCGACCACGCGGGCGGCCTCGGCCAGCTCACGCGGGTCGGACCCGCCGAGCTGGCAGGCGACGGGATGTTCCATGGCGTCGAAGCCAAGCAGTTTTTCCCGGTCGCCATGAATGACGGCGGCACTCGCCACCATCTCGGTATAGAGCAGCGCATGGGCGCTCAGGTGACGATGAAACGCCCGGCAGTTGCGGTCGGTCCATTCCATCATCGGCGCCACGGCCAGTCTGTTTGACTGATATCTCATTGCTTTACGTGTATCGAACATCCTGGGAACGGAGTGTGTACTCGATTTTGCGATCGAATTCGCCAGCTTTCGACATCCCGTCGCACACCTCGCCCGCCTCAAGCACCGTCTCAAGCATGACTGCACGCGCGTCCAAGGGGCTGGCAACCGCTCCTCCCCGGTGCGAGGCGCGGCATGACAGCGCCTTGCACGCGAGCATGCCGCCCGAAATCCGCCCCGCTGGGCGGCATCCCGCTTTGCAATCTTACGCTACGTATTACAACTATTGAGATAATGTTCGATATTTACCAACTTTAGATAGAAAAACTATAATCCGATGCGCAGCATAGCACCGTGCGGACACGATTCGGGCCGCGCGCAATCGGAAGGAGACTGGCATGAAGGGCAAACTCCACCTGCATCGTACCGTTGCCCGGGGGCTCTCCGCCCTCAGCATCGCCGGAACGCTCGGCCTGGGCGGCGGCCTGCTCGTCGTCGGCACGGCGCCGGCACAGGCCTGCAACATGGAATCCTACATCGGCAGCGTCTGCGCCTTTGCGTTCAACTGGTGCCCACGAAACTGGCTGCCGGCCGACGGACGGCTGATCGCGATCAACGGCAATCAGGCCCTCTACAGCCTGATCGGCACCCAGTATGGCGGCTCCGTGCAGAGCGGCCAGTTCGGTCTCCCCGATCTGCGCGGCCGGGCGATACTCCACTACGGCACGGGCCCCGGTTTGCCCAATCAGGTCTTTGCCACGCAATCCGGCGTGCCCACCACCACCCTCAACGTCTCCAACCTGCCGCCGCACAACCACGCGGCAACGTTCACCGGCACGGGCGGTGGACAGCAGACAGTCAATGTCCCGGCAGATGCCGGCACGCTGGGCGTTTCAGCCAAACTCAATGCGAAGGATGAGGTTGGCACCCCAACGCTCTCCGCCAATTCCTATCTCGCCAAAGCGCCCACAACAGGCTTTCCGGCTGCAAGCATCTATGCGCCATCCACAAGCACTAGCGCAGACGTGGAACTCAGCGGCCTCGACGTGCAACTGACCGGCACAGCCGGCCACGGCGCCATCAGCTTCACGTACCAGTCCGGCATCACCGGCGGTGCGGTCACGACTGGCAATACCGGCAATGGCGTTGCCTTCTCCAACCAGTCGCCGTCGCTGGCGATGAGCTATTGCATCATGATCAACGGCCTCTACCCCGACAGGCCGTAGTGTCACACCCGCCGGAAAACCGCGCGGTCGGTGGTTGCAACCATTGACCGCGCCAACGAAACATCGCAAGAAATTGACTTAACGATAGGTTGTAGACGGATTTGCGATTCACGACTCCCGGCCCGGCAGCGGATGCCGGTCCGGGAGCGGCATCGCACAAGGGATTTCGACGGGCACTGAGCGGCGCGGGTGTGCTCGATAGGCGGGGGGCGATCCAGGGACATCCCCTCAAAACGGCAGGGATAGGGCATGCGGGGCACAGAAGCTGTGACGGTCACGGCAGGCAGGCGGAAGCCGGCGACATTCCGCGCATCCCTTACTACCGCGATGCCATCGGGCAGCCGTAGCGCGCAGGCCATTCATGCCGCCCTCGGGGCTGCGGGCCATCGGCTCGGCCAGTTCGCTTTCCTGGTCCTCACCCTGTGTTTCGCCCTTTGCGCCGGCACGACCGACGCCAACGCGCTCTCGGCCGACTGCGCGCGGATCAACAGCGAATGGAGTGCCGGAGTAACTTTCGACTCAGCCTCTCTCCCACCGGGCTACCATGATTTCTTCGATGAGTACAACCTGGCGGACGGCGAAACGCTGACCTGGTCGGTTACTGGCAGCGGCGTCCTAAACAGCCATACCTACGCCGCTTTCTTTGTCGGAAACGGAGGTGATTGGGTGCATTCCGAAAGTTCGGATCTCGTCGGCAGCTTCTCCGACAGCGGCTCCCATACGTTTTCGCCCGGCAATACCTATGCTATCCTCCAGGCGCTCGTAAACAAGTCGTCCGACCCCGCTTATATAGATGATCCTGCCACGGTGACGATGACGGCGAGCTGTTCGGAAGGTTCTCCGGTCACCATCACCCTGAACCCGGCCGCCGGCAGCCTCGCCAATGGCACGGTCGGCACCAGCTACACCGAGACCTTCACCGCCTCCGGCGGCGCTGCGCCCTACACCTATGCGGTCACCGCAGGCGCCCTGCCCGACGGCCTGACCCTCGCCTCCAACGGTGCCCTCACCGGAACCCCGACCACGGCGGAGACGGCGAACTTCACCGTCACCGCCACCGACGCCAACAGCGACACCGGCGATGCCGCCTATTCCATCCAGGTCGATGCAGCCCCCGTCGTCATCGCGCTGAACCCGGCCGCCGGCAGCCTCGCCAATGGCACGGTCGGAACCAGCTACACCGAGACCTTCACCGCCTCCGGCGGCGCTGCGCCCTACACCTATGCGGTCACCGCAGGCGCCCTGCCCGACGGCCTGACCCTCGCCGCGAACGGTGCGCTCACCGGAACGCCGACCACGGCGGAGACGGCGAACTTCACCGTCACCGCCACGGATGCCAACTCCGCCACCGGCGCGGCCGCCTATTCCATCCAGGTCGATGCAGCCCCCGTCGTCATCGCGCTGAACCCGGCCGCCGGCAGCCTCGCCAATGGCACGGTCGGAACCAGCTACACCGAGACCTTCACCGCCTCCGGCGGCGCTGCGCCCTACACCTATGCGGTCACCGCAGGCGCCCTGCCCGACGGCCTGACCCTCGCCTCCAACGGCGCCCTCACCGGAACCCCGACCACGGCGGAGACGGCGAGCTTCACCGTCACCGCCACGGACGCCAATTCCGACACGGGCGAGGCCGCCTATTCGCTGCAGATCGATGCCGCCCCGGTCACCATCACCCTGGACCCGGCGGCAGGCGCCCTGCCTCAGGCAATGGCCGGCGAAGACTACACCGCCGCGATCACAGCCAGCGGCGGCACCGGCCCCTATCTCTACAGCGTGATCGCGGGGTCCCTGCCCGGCGGCCTGGTGCTGAATGTCTCGACCGGCGAGTTGAACGGCCCCCTCGATGTCGACACCGAAGGCAACTACAGTTTCACGATCCAGGCGAGCGATGCCAACAACGTCACGGGTTCGGCGGCCTATACGCTGGCCGTGACCGAACAGACGGTCGTGGTCACCGACAAGGAGGTGACCGTGCCGGCGGGGTCGACGCCGCCGAACGTCAATCTGGCGAGCGGTGCGACGGGCGGACCGTTCGAGTCCGCCGCCATCGTCGCCGTCGAACCGCCGACGGCCGGCACGGCGCAGATCGTCCATGGCGAGTTCGCCCAGGTCGGCCCCGGCCCGATCGGCTTCTACCTGAAGTTCACGCCCAATCCGACCTATTCCGGCCAGGTGACGATCCGCTTCACGCTGACCAGTTCGCTCGGCACGTCCAACGTTGGGACCGTGCTCTACACGCTCGGCTACAGTCCCGTCGCCGTCGCCAAGGAAATCCACAGTCTGGTTTACGGCTTCGTGCAGACACGGCAGAACCTGATCAGCACCATGATCAGGATACCGGGCCTGCGCGAGCGGCGGCAGATGCGGACGGCGCGGGAAGTCATCAGCATGCGCATGAAGCCCTCGTCGCACGGCATGACCCTGGGCTTTGCCACCAGCCTGGCACAGATGTCCGCGGCGAGCGATGCGATCGAGCGCAGCCTCGGTGTCGACACCTCGGTGTTCAACGTCTGGGTCGACGGCTCGTTCGCCGTGCACAATCGCAAGCAGAACGACAACCGCTGGGGCACGTTCGCGCTGTTCTCGGCCGGCGCGGACTATCTGGTGACGGAGAATGCGCTCATCGGCTTCTCCTTCCACTATGACCGGATGAGCGATCCGACCCGCGACAATTCGAGGCTGAGCGGCGACGGCTGGCTTGTCGGCCCCTATGCCTCGTTCGAGCTCGGCCGCGGCGTCTTCTGGGACACCAGCCTGCTGTATGGCGGATCCTCCAACGACATCGACACCACCTTCTGGGACGGCCGCTTCAACACCCGCCGCTGGATGTTCGACACCGCCCTCTCCGGCCAGTGGTATCTCGACGAGACGACCACGCTGTCCCCGAAGCTGCGCGCCGTCTATCTGTCCGAGAAGGTGGACGACTACCGCGTCACAAACGCTGCCGGCGATATCGTCGGCCTGGATGGCTTCACGGTCGAGCAGTTGCGGGTCAGCCTTGGAGCCGAACTCGCCCGCCAATACGTTCTCGACGATGCGCTGGTGCTGACCCCGAGCGTCGCCCTTACCGGCGGCTATTCCAGCCTTGGCGGCTCGGGTCCCTTCGGTTCGGTCGGAGCCGGACTGACGCTCAGCAATGGCGGCCACTGGAGCCTCGACGCGGCGCTGCGCTTCAACATCGAGGGCGACGGCCAGTCCTCGGCCGGCGGCAGGGTGGGTGTCGCCGTCCGCTTCTGAGCGGGGCCCGTCGGCCGGTCCGCTCGCGGGCTTGTCCCCGAGCGGGCAGGCGCGTGCTAGACTCGTGATCCCTGTTCCTCGCTTTCGCGATCTGTTATGCGATAGGTGACACTCTCCTTGCAGCCGGCGACGCGGCACTGCCGCGTCCTCTTGCCGGATCTCTTTCAGTCAGGTTGACGCGCCCATGTCCGACGCCGTGGCGGCTCTCCCCGCCTCTCCCCGCTATTCGCCCCCGCTTTACGAGCATGGCCGCGCCAACGTCATCCGCCTTGCCCTCGCTCAGGCGCTGGCGGGCGCAAACTCCGTCGTCGTCTTCGCCACCGGCGCGATCGTCGGCCATATGCTGGCCCCGACGCCGGCGCTGGCGACACTGCCGATCACCATCTTCGTCGTCGGCATGGCTGCCTGCACGCTGCCGGCCGGAGCCATCGCACAGCGTCACGGGCGCCGAGCGACCTTCCTGCTGGGAACCGTCTGCGGCGTGCTGGTCGGCCTGCTGGCGGCCCTCGCCGTGATCATCGGCTCGTTCTGGCTGTTCTGCGCGGCGACCTTCTTCGGCGGCGCCTATGGGGCCGTCGTGCTGTCCTTCCGCTTCGCTGCCGCCGACTGCGTGCCGGCCGACAAGCGGCCGCGCGCGCTGTCGCTGGTGATGGCCGGCGGCGTGTTCGCCGGCGTCATCGGGCCGCAACTGGTCACCCACACCATGTATCTGTGGATGCCCTACATGTTCGCCGCGACCTTCCTGGCGCAGGCGGCGGTGGCGGCGCTCTCGGCGGTTATCCTCGCCGGCATCCGCCTGCCGATGCCCACGGCCGAGGAGCGGAGCGGCGGCCGGCCGCTGGCGCTGATCGTTCGCCAGCCGCGCTTCCTGATCGCGGTGACCTGCGGCGTCGTCTCCTACCTCCTGATGAACTTCCTGATGACCGCCGCCCCGCTCGCCATGCAGCTTTGCGGCCTGTCGCAGGAATCGGCCAATCTCGGGCTGCAATGGCATGTGATCGCCATGTATGCCCCGAGCTTCTTCACCGGCAGCCTGATCGCCCGGTTCGGCGCCCCTGCCGTCGTCGCCGCCGGTCTCGCGCTGATCGGCGCCTCGGCCGCCGTCGGACTGACGGGCCTCGAGGTGACGCAGTTCTGGCTGGCGCTGATCCTGCTCGGGGTCGGCTGGAACTTCGGCTTCGTCGGCGCCTCCGCGCTGGTGCTGGAGTGCCACCGGCCGGAGGAGAAGACGCGGGTGCAGTCGCTGAACGATTTCATCGTCTTCGGCACCATGGCCTTCGGTTCGTTCCTGTCCGGCGGCCTGCTGACCGCCTATGGCTGGAACACCATCCTGTGGCTGTCCTTCGTGCCGCTGGTCTTCGCCTTCCTGGCCCTCGCCGGTTCGGGCAGGGTCCGCGCAGCGAAAGGCTGAGTGCCCGGCGCAAAGCTCTCCCCGGCGTGAAGGACCGTTCTGGAGCTGCGGCTATTTCCTGAAAAGGATGTGCAGGGTCTGCTCGTCGGGGCGATGGAAATCGCATTCCACCCGGAAGACGCCGCTCAGAAGCTCGGGCGTCAGCACCTCTGCCGGCGTCCCGTCGGCAACCACCCTGCCCCGGTCCAGCACCAGCAGCCGGTCGCAGAACATCGCCGCGTGATTGAGATCGTGCAGCGCGACGATGCTGGTCAGGCCGAGCCGGGCGATCAGCCGCATCAGCTCGAGCTGATGCTGGATGTCGAGATGGTTGGTCGGTTCGTCGAGGAACAGTTCGTGCGGCTGCTGCGCGAGCGCCCGGGCGATATGGACACGCTGGCGCTCGCCGCCGGACAGGCTCTGCCAGCGCTCCCCGCGGAACTCCACCATGTCGACCTGCTGCAGCGCGGTCTCGACGGCCAGTGTGTCGGCCGGTGTCCAGGCCGCCAAGGGCCCGCGATGCGGGGTGCGGCCGAGCCGCACCACCTCCTCCACCGTCACGTTGACGTCGGTCGCGGCATGCTGCTGGACCAGCGCCACGCGGCGCGCCAGGTGCCGGCGCCCCATGTGGGCGATGTCGGCGTCGTCCAGCGTCACCCGGCCGGAGGCGGGACGGCGCAGCCCCGACAGCAGCCGCAGCAGCGAGGATTTGCCCGAACCGTTCGGCCCGAGCAGGCCCAGCACGCTGCCCTGTTCGACGCGCAGGCTGACATTGTCGACGATGGTCTTGCGCCCGACCCGCCAGACGAGGTTCTCGGCCCGTATGCTCATGCCGCCGGCCTCGCCCGGTAGAGGATGAGGGAGAAGCACGGCACGCCGACCAGCGCCGTGACGATGCCGATCGGCAGCGTCTGCTGCGCCATCACGCTGCGCGAGACGATATCGGCGAGAACCATGAACACGGCCCCGACCATCATGCAGGCGGGCAGCAGCCGCATATGACCGGGACCGATGAGGAAGCGCACGGCATGGGGCACCACGAGGCCGACGAAGCCGATGGAGCCGACCATGCTGACGATGGTCGCGGTTATCACCGCCGTGACGGCGAAGAGGATGACCCTGACCCGCTCGACCGCGATGCCCAGCGAGGCGGCGGCATCGTCGCCGAAGGTGAAGGCATCGAGGGCGCGCGCATGCCACACGCAGACCGCGAGGCCAAACACGAGAACCACGGCCAGAAGCTGGAACTCCGGCCAGCGGACGCCGCCGAAACTGCCAAGCAGCCAGAACATCACGTCCCGCGCCTGCTGGGCATTGCCGGAGGTCGTCACCACATAGGCGGTCAGCGCGTTGAAGAGCTGTGCCGCGGCGACCCCCGACAGGATGGTGCGGTCGGCGCCGCCCCGCCCGCCGCCGGACAACACCGCGACGAAGACAAAGGCGGCCAGCGCACCGGCGAAGGCGCCCATGGACAGCGACACCGCCCCCGCGCCGACGCCGAGAATGATCACCGCCACGGCCCCGGTCGAGGCGCCGGCGGAGATGCCGAGGACATAGGGTTCGGCAAGGGCATTGCGCAGCAGCGACTGCAAGATGGCGCCGCACATGGCGAGCCCCGCCCCGCACAGGGCGGCGACCAGCGCGCGGCTGAGCCGCAGGTCCCAGATCACGCTGGCCTGGATCCGGCTGATGTCGGCCGAGGTCCAGCCGAACTGGTTGGTGACGGCAAGCGCGACGGTGCGCAGCGGGATCCGCATCTCGCCGATCCCCACCGCCGTGGCGACCGCCAGCACCAGAACGGCCAGCGACGCCAACAGCAGCAGTGCGAACCGCGCGGTGGCCCGCGAGAGGGCTATCCTCACTTGATCAGTCCGAGAGCCTCGAGCTGCGCGGCCACTTCCTCCGCGCCGTAGATCGTGCGGATGGTCGGGTTCATCGCCGCGCCGTTCATCGTCACGATATAACCGCGGCGCACGGCCTCCATCTGGCTGACGGTCGGATCGCCCTTCAGGAAGGCGATCTTGTTCTCGGCCTTGTCGAGATCCCAGCGGTTGCGGTCGAGAGAGGCGGCGACGATCACGGTCGGATCGGCGGCGATGATGCCTTCCCAGCCGACCGTCGGCCATTCGGCCTCGGTGGTGATGGCGTTGCGCCCGCCCAGCACGTCGGCGATGAAGCCGGAGGCGCCGTTCTTGCCCCCCAGATAGGCATCGTCCGCGACCGACGGGCTGGAGAACCAGAACAGGAAGCTGAGATCCGGGTTGCTGCCGAGGCGGGCGCGCAGGTCGGCCTCGCGCCGCTTGAAGTCGGCAATCAGTTGCGCCCCGCGATCCGCCACATCGAAGATGCGGGCGAGTTCGTCGATCTCCTGGAACAGGAGATCCATGTTCCAGAGCTGCTGGCGGCTGCCGTAAATATCCCCGGTGTCCCTGCGCGTGGTACAAATACCCGGAGACAAGTAGCTCGGAATTCCGAGTGCGGCGAAATCCTCACGCTTGGCCACCTTGCTGTCGGCACCGAGCAGCAGCGGAAGCTGCGCGACGACGAAATCGGGCTCCTCGGCCAGGATCGATTCCAGCGTCGGCTGCTCGACGGTGAGCAGCTTCACCTTCTCGTTCGCCTCGGCGAGTTCGGGCAGCACCTTGGTCGGCCAGAAGGCGGAGGCGGCAAGGCGATCCTCCAGCCCGAGCAGCAGCAGGATCTCGGCGCTGTTCTGGCCGAGCGCCACCGCGCGCTGGGGGGCGGCGGTGAAGGTGACCTCGACGCCGCAATTGTCGAGGGTCAGCGGGTAGCTGGTCGGCTCGGCTCGGGCCGGAGAAAGAGCGACGGTCGCCAGCGCAAGGGCGGCAACGGCAAGGGGGAACCTGGAAGACATGGAAACCTGTCCGCGCATCTGAGGGAGGATGCGCGAGAGCTACCCTGAAGGGGGCGCGAATTCAAGAGTATTTCACTCATGTTTTTATCCTTCCACATCTCTCCCCCTCCCCCCGCCGGCACCGGTTCACACCAGATGGACATAGCTGCCCGGCGCTGGGCCAAGCGGCAGCAGGCCCTGCTCGGGGGCACCGATCCGCGGCGGCGGCGTGGTGCCGCCGCTGCGGGCCGCCAGCCAGGCCGCCCATTCCGGCCACCACGAGCCGGGCCGGGCCGGATGCCGCTCCGGCCAGCCGTCGGGACCGGAATAGTGGGCGCCGGCCGGGCGGTGCGACAGGCGGTAGTGGCGCCGGGGATGGCCGGGCTCGCTGACGATGCCGCCATTGTGGCCGCCCTTGGTCAGCACGAAGGTCAGGTCGTTGTCGGTGAAAAGCTGGGTCTTGTAGACCGACTTCCACGGCGCGATATGGTCGGTCTCCGTGGCGACGACGAACATCGGCGCGGAAATATCCTTCAGCGCGATCACCCGCCCCTCGACGGCGAATCGGCCGGCAGTCAGGCGGTTCTCCAGGAACAGGCCGCGCAGGTATTGCGAATGCATGCGCGCCGGCATCCGGGTGGTGTCCCCGTTCCACACGCCGATATCGGTCGGCAGATCCTGCTGGCCGAGCATGTAGCGGCGCACGGCGCGGCTGTAGATCAGGTCCTCGGCGCGAATGGCGGCGAAGGTGCGCGCCATCTGCGGCCGGTCGAGATAGCCCTGGTCCCACATCATGTCTTCCAGGAACGCCACCTGGCTCTCGTCGAGGAACAGCAGCAATTCCCCCGCCTCGACGAAATCCACCTGCGCCGCCATCAGCGTGATCGAGGCCAGGCGGTCGTCATGATCGCGCGCCATCGTCGCCGCCGCGATCGCCAGCATGGTGCCGCCCAGGCAATAGCCCACCGCATGGATGCGCTCGTTCGGAACGATGGCCGACACCGCGTCCATGGCCGCCATCACGCCGCGCTTGCGGTAGTCCTCCAGCGACAGTCCGGCCTGCTCCGCCGTCGGGTTCACCCAGGAAATCATGAAGACGGTGAAGCCCTGGTCGACAAGATATTTCACCATCGACGTGTGCGGCGACAGATCGAGAATGTAGTATTTCATGATCCAGGCCGGAACGATCAGGATAGGCTCCGCCTGAACCTTGTCGGTTTGCGGTGTATATTGGATCAGCTCGAAGATGTCGTTGCGATAGACGACCGTTCCCGGCGTGCAGGCAAGATCCTTGCCGATCTCATAGCCCTTCGGCGCCGGATCGTGGCGCTGCGTCACGGTCTTGATGAAGTCCTCCGCGAAATGCGCGGCGCCCTCGATCAGGTTGCGCCCGCCCTGACGGGCGGTCTCTTCCAGGATCTCGGGATTGCTCCAGGGGAAGTTCGACGGCGAGACAAGGTCGAGCGCCTGCCGCGCCATGAAGCGGGTGCGATCCGCGTCCTGCTGCTCCAGCCCGCGCAGCGGTTCGGTCGCGTAATCCCACCAGTCCTGCACCGCCAGAAAGCTCTGCTGCCAGATGCGATAGGGCGCCTTCTGCCAGCCGGGATGGCCGAACCGGTGATCGAAACTCTTCGGGGTAAACGGCGGCGGCGCCCGCTCGCCATCGCCGGTCAGGGTGTAGGCGGCGAGCTTCATCGCATTGTCGCGCGCCCGCTCGGCAAGATCGAGCTGGCGTCCGGGGGCGCGGGACAAATGCAGCATCCAGTCGCCCCAGGCGCCGAGAAAGGCGTGGGGGGAAACGCCTCCGGTCAGGCGCGCCGCCGCCGCGCGGACGCTGCGGTCCATGTTCTCGTGCAGGTGGCGGGCAGGCTCCGGCGGGCTCGGAACCCGGCTTTCGGCCGGGCTTGCCGGCGCCGGGACGCGCGCGGGCATGGGGACCGGCACGGGCAACGACGCGGATGCGGCCCTGGCGGGAATAGTGGCGGTGCCGGAACCCGGTCCGGCTTTGGTTTTCTGGCGCTTGGTCACGACGGCCTCGGCGTTCGGTTGGGGGGGGTTACGGACAGGTCGAGGAGACGGCCACGGGGACAGTATTCCGCAAGATGGTCGGACTTTCCTTGATCTGGGTCAGTCTTCCGACCCTTTCAGCCCTGCGGAACGGGAATAAAGGTGCCGAGGCCGGAGCACTACTGGCACCAGGGCGCGCGGCGCGGCTTGGTATCGAGGTGCAAATGATCGTCGTGATGGGCATCCGATCCGGGCCCGAGAACGGTGGTAAATGGCCCGCAGGCGGCTGTCCGCAGCGATTTTTGCAGAAAATCGGCGGGCTCGTCGCCGGTCGGGCGCGGGGCGACGGCGAATTCCCGGCCGTCCTCCAGCACCAGCCCGCGGATATCTATCGCCCGGCCGAAGGAATGTTCGCTGAGCCTTGCGCCGGCCACCCGGTTCCGCCCGCGGCAATGATAGGAGGCCGCGACCCGGATTTCGGCCACATCCGCACCCAGGGTGGAGCGGGTAAGCGGATGGATCACCCCGGCGGCGAAGCGTGCCGCCACCAGCGCCGTGTCGCAGGACAGCACGGCCGGCGGCACCAGGGCCATGGCGCCCACCCGCGACAGCGACACCGGATCCTCGATGCCGCAGGCGCCGAGCGCCTCGATCTCCGGCAGCGGCTCGAACCGAGCGCCGAGGCTGGAAAGAGCCTGCGCGCAGGGGCTGGCCGCAGGCGCGATCCCCGCCGCCGCCGGCGCCTCCACCGGGGATAGCGGCGGCTTGGCCCGGGGCGTCGAAACCGGGTTGTCCCCGCCCTCCTGCGGCCGCGAGGCGATCTCGACCTCGGGTCGCGGTTGCGGCAGGGGCGGCGCCGCCACCGCCGTGCCGACGAGGACAAGACCGGTCAGGAGCGCAAGCGGCGGGCGGAGCCACCCGGCAAACGCGATCCTGTCGAAAAGTGACGTGTGCAAGGGCCTGTCCACGCTCCGCCTGCGGCGCGATCGGCCCGGCGTTCCCCGCAAGACTGGCCGCAAATCATGGCACCCGTTCGGCAATCTGTCGTCCGGCACAGGGTTTTCCCGCCGCCAACCGACCGCCAACCGGTGGGCTTTCCCCGCGCCGGGCAGACGCCGGCCGCGCAGCGGGCGCGATCCGGCGGCGCAACCGGCGGCCGGATCGCCGGATGGCGGGCCGACCATCGCGCGGGGATTTCCGGCCGGAAAATCGCGCGGGTACGCTTGCAAAAATTGAGAGGAATTTTGCAAAATTCCCTCTCAAATCGGCCCGAAATTGCGTTTCGCCGCGCAAACCCGCTCAAAAGGCGATCGGCACCGTGAAAGTCCAGGTGTTGCGCCGGGCCTGCGGCGGGATCGGGGGAAAAGGCTGCGCCCGCTGCACCGTGCTCACCGCCTCGCGGTCGATCGCCTCGTTGCCGGAACTGCGCGCCACCCGCACGCCGGCAAGGCTGCCATTGCTGGCGACGACGAAGGCGATCAGCGCCTCGCCGCGCTGCCGCCCGACGCTGCCGCGCCGCTTGGCCCGGTTCACCTTGCGATAGATCTGCCCCATGTAGTTCGAGGCCTCGGCATTGCCGAACTCGCTGGACGCGCCGGCCCGCTCGGAGCCGCCGGCCTTGGCGGTGGCGTTCGACTGGCCGCCAGCGCCGCTGGTGCTTGCCGCCTTCGCGGCGCGGGCCGGCTTCTCCGTCTGCCGCTTGACCGTGTCGGACTTGCGGGCCGGCGCCGGCTGGCGGGTCTCGGCGACCTCGAGGTCGGCCGGGCGGGCTTGGGGCACCGGCACGGCGACGGTCGCCTCCAGCCGCTCGGTCGAGGGCACGGGCTCGGCCTCCTGCGGCGCGACGCTGGCCTGCACGGGCGCGGTCTCTGGCGCGGTCTCCGGCGGCGTCTCGTCCGGCCGTTCGACGGCGGTCGGAACGGCGGTCGCGGCAAGGCCGGGCGCCAGCGCCGCGATCTCCATCGGCACCGCCTCGGATGTCACCTCCTCGGATGTCACGGCTTCGGGCGTCAGGGCTTCGGCCGTGACCGGCTCGGTCGTCGCGGGTTCTGTCGGCGGCTCGACCGCCTCGACAAGCTCGTCCGGCGGCAGCGCCTCGCTGGTCGGCGCCTCGGGCGCCGCCTCCGCCTCGCTGACGCTCTCCACCAGCGCGGTCGCGTGCTCCACCGCCTTCACCCCTTCCGGGGCATCGACCGGCGTCACCACCTCGGTGGTCTCGCTGACGGCCTCGGTCACCTCGCCCTCGCTGCCGGCCTGCAAGGCGTCATAAAAGCCCTGGCCCAGTTCGGCCGAGAGAAAGGCGCTGCCGCCCTCCAGCTCCAGCCCCGGCTCGCCGCCCGCCAGCACGGCGATGGCGGCGGCATGAACCACGGTGGAAATCGCCAGGGCGACGACGACATGATGCGGTCGCAGCTTCATCGCTCCACCCCGCTGGTGACGAGCGACACGCTGCCGGCGCCGGCCCGGTAGAGGTCCTCGGCGATTTCCAGGACGCGGGCGGCGCCAAGGTCGCGGTCGACGGCGAGCATGACGGGCGGGCCACTGGTGCCCCCCTCGCCCTCGCTCGCCTCGCCTGCCGGCACGCCCGGTGAAAGTGCCGCGAGATAGGCGGCAATGTCGGTCGGCTGGCCGCGATAGGTGAGCGCGCCGTCCTTGTCGACGAACAGCGCGTCGGGCGGCGCCAGCGGCGGGGCGTCGACGGTCTCGGCCAGCGTCACCGACGGCTCGACCGGCGGCGCGAGCTGGCCGGCGATCAGGAAGAAGATCAGCATCAGGAAGACGATGTTGATCAGGGAAATGGTACTTTCCGCCTGGCGCTTCGGCGGCCTCTGCCGGATCCGGATCATTTCGGCCTCGCCACGATCACCTTGAGCGCGTTGCCGCCGCGCAGCAGTTCCAGCGCGCTCACCAGATCCTGGGCGCGCGCGCCCTCGCGCGGCACCAGCAGCGCGGTCTTGGCGCCGGCCTCGATCAGCGCGGAAATGGCGGTGCCCGGCGCCCGCGGATCAATGAGGGTGCCGTTCACGGTGAGGCCGTCCGCATCGACGGTGGCGAAGATGTCCGGCCGCGCGGCCGCGCCGCCGGTGCCGCCGCCCGGCGCCGCCAGATCGACCTGCGCGAAGCGCGTGAAGGTCGACGACAGCATGAAGAACAGCAGCAGCAGGAAGATGACGTCGATCAGCGACGTCAGCGACAGGCGGCGGCGGCGCGGGCTGGCGAATTCAATGCGCATTGGCGACCCGCTCGAAGCCCCCCGCCTCAGTGTCCGCGAGCGGGTCGGCGGCGCGCGCGCCCCGCGCCTGTTGGAGCAGCACGGCCGAGGCCAGCGTCTCGATGGCGACCTTCTCGTCCTCGATGCGGGATTCCAGGAAGGTGACGACGAGGGAGACCGGCATGGCGACGGCCAGACCGGCGGCGGTGGTCAGCAGCGCCACCCAGATGCCGCCGGCGAGCAGCGACGGATCGACGGCGTTGCCGGCCTCCTGCAGCTTCTGGAAGGCCTCGATCATGCCGAGCACGGTGCCGAACAGGCCGAGCAGCGGCGCGATCTGGGCGATGGCGTCGAGCGCCTTCATGCCGCGGTTGAAGCCGTGCAGGCGGCGGGTCGCCGCCCGGGCGATCTCCTCCTCGACCAGCGCCTTGTCGACAGTGCCGGCCTCGCCCGCCTGCAAGGCGATGGCGACCGCCTCCTCGGAAGCGCTGCGGATGTCGCCGAGCGCCTGCCAGGCCTCGCGGTGGCGGCCATGGCCCCACAGGCGCACGGCGGCCTCGGCCCGGCCCGGCCGGCCGACCCGCTCCAGCCAGAACTGGGCGAGCTTGAGGATCACCACTGCCAGCGCGACGACGGAGAGCACGGCGAGCAGGGCGACGACGGGGCCGCCAAGCTCCAGGAAGTCGGTGACGGGGCGCAGGATATCGGCAAAGGACATGGTCGGTTCCCAGCAGGGTTATCGGATCAGGGCTATCTCGGTGCGGCTCGACAGCGACAGCGCCGCCCGGCAATGCGCCGCCGCGCCCGCCTCGCCGCACTGGGCCGGCCCGTTGACGAGCAGGCGGCCGAGCCCCTCGCACGGGGCCCCGGCCAGGTCGAACTGGCGCACCGAGGTCTTGTCCTCCGGCAGCGCGCCGAAGTCGAACGTGGTCAGCCGGTCGACCAGCCCGTCGCTGTCGAACAGCACAAACTCGAATCGCGGCTGCGGCAGCTCGGCCCCGGTCGCATTGCGCACCACGAAGGTGAGCCGGCAGCCGCCCGCGCCGTTGTCGACGGCGCGGTTCAGCTCGATGTGAAGTGCCGCCGGGGCCGCCCCGTCAGCCGGAGCGTCCCCGGCGGCCCGCGCCGGGCCGCCCCACAGGGCGACGGCGGTCAAGGCCGCCGCCGCCGCGATTTCCAGTCTCAGTCCCATTCGCTACTCCCGATCAGCCTACCAGCCGAGGGTCTTGGCCAGCGTCAACTTGAACGTGCGCCCCTTGGCATCGTCGCCGGCGAGGTTGTTACGGTATTGCTTGTCGAACAAGTTCTCCACCGAGCCGCGCAGTTCGAACCCGGCCAACTGCCCCTCGCCCGGCTTCCAGTCGACGAAGAGACCGTGCACCGAATAGCCGCCATAGGCGCGGTTGGCGGTGGCACCGGTGCTCATCGACCCGGCGAACAGGCCGCGCCAGCCGAAGGACAGATCGTAGTCCGGCAGACGGCCGCCGAGCGTCACCGCCAGCGTGTCGGCCGGAATGGTGTTGAGCGTCGCGCCGGTCGCCTTGTTCGTGCCGTGGACATGGCTGAAGGCGAGGCTGCCGAAGACATATTCCGAATCATAGGCCGCCTCGACCTCGACGCCCATGATCTCCGCATGGGTGACGTTGGTATAGTAGGGGACCGGCGTCGGCAGGCCGCGCGCCGGGTTGGCGACGATCATGTCCTTGAGATCGTTGTAGAAGCCCGTGGTCTTGATCTGCAGGCTGTCGTTCTTCTCGAAAAGGTCGAAGGTCGACACGGCGAAGCCGACCTCGACGCTGTTCGAGCTCTCCTTGGTCAGCCCGAGGCTGACGGTGCGCCCGCCCGGATAATTGCCGTCCGCCGGATTGGTCGAATAGAGCTCGTCCAGCGTCGGGACGCGCTCGGTATGGGCGAGCGAGCCGAACAGCGAGAACGTGTCGTTCAGCTTGTACATCACCGCGATCTTCGGCGAGAAGGCGGTCTCGTTCTGCTTCCTGCCGCCGATGACGGCGGCCGCCGGATCGAGCTGGACGAAGTCGACGCGCACGCCGGGAATGAGGGTCAGCCGGTCGTTCCAGACGAATTCGTTCTGGGCGAAGAAGCCGAACTTGGTGTCCGTGCCTTCCGGATGGAAGGAGACGTCGCCGAAGCGGGTGGTGGCGATGCGCTCCTGGTAGCTGACCTGGGTGCCGAAGGTGAAGTAGTTTCGGATGCTGTCGCCGACATAGTCGAAGGTGTTCTCTACCCGGCCCGACCAGGTGCGGTAGCCGTATTCGCTGTCGAAGAACAACGGCGAGGGAATCGGCGCCGAGGCGTTGCTCTGCTTCACCTGAGTGTCCGAGAAGCTGAGGTTCAGCTTGAGGTTCAGCCAGGGATTGTCGCTGGCCGGGTTTTCATAGATGAGGGCCACCGTCTGGTCGGTGATGTCGCGGTCGATGGTGCCGAAGCCGAGCGTGCCGGTCAGCGAATACTGGGCGTTGTCGTCCTCGCTCTGCCAACGCTCGTAGGACAGGCGCAGCGACTGCTCGTTGTTGTCGCCGAAGCGGTGGACGACCTTGGCAAGACCGGAGAAGGCCTCGAAATCGGAGCCGACGACCGGCCGGCCGAGGCCGTTCTCATATTCGCCCGAGCGACGGAAGTTGCCGTTCAGCAGCACCGAGGTCTGCTCGGAGAAGGCATAGGCGGCGGTGACCGAGGCCAGGGCGCCGTCCTTGTTGGAATCGTACATCGTCTTCAGACGCACGGCGCCGGTGTCGCCCGGCTTGATGAAGTCCTCCGGGTCCTTGGTGGTGAAATTGATCACGCCGCCGATGGCGCCCGACCCGTAAAGGGTGGACGAGGCCGGACCGCGCAGCACCTCGACCCGCTTGTAAAGCTCGGGATCGGAGAAGAACGAGCCCATGCGGTACTGTTCGTAGAACTTCACCGCGCCGTCGACGGAGACGATGATCTTCGATTCGTCCGAGGAACCGAGATCGCCGATGCCGCGAATGTTGAAGGACTGGCCGCCGACGCGGTCGCTGCCGACCACCGTGATGCCCGGCACCTGGCGGAAGATGTCGCCGATGGTCATCGGCTGCTCGGCGTCGATGTCCTCCTGGTCGAGGACGGTGACCGCCTGCGGCGTGTCGATCGCCACCTTCTCGACGCCGGCGCCGACGACGATGCGCTGCAGTGCCGTGCTGCGGGCCGGATCGCCCTCCGCCGGCACGTCCTGCGCAAGAGCGCCCGAAATTCCCGTCAGCGCGCAGAACGCGACGCCGCTCATCAAGACAGCGGCCCTGCCCGCCGCCGTCTTTTCAATCCTGTACGAGCCTGCCAGCCCCATTTGACAACTCCATCATGGTCGATCGCTCGCTGGCACGCGCTTGCTTGCTCGTCGTTTGGTGATAAAACTTGAGATAGTTACTCAGGTATTGATGTCGTTACAAAACATGAGTAATTGAGTCAAGTATGTGATCGGCCTTCCGGTCGCAGGAAATCCGTCCGGCACCCAGCCAGCCCCCCTTTCGCCCGGGATCGCCCGGCGGCGAAGGGCGCAAGCAACGGTCCAAACCGACCGGCCGCAAGGATGCGAGACCGCCGCAAGGTGCGGTCCGCCCCGCCGTGGCCGCTGGCAACAAGGTGATCCCCCATGACCCGTGAAACCACCGACTTCGAACATGTCCGCCGGATGCGGGCCGAGAACCCCAAGATGCGCGAGCGCGACCTTGCCCGCATGCTCGGCCTCAGCGAGGCGGAGTTCGTCTCCGCCTTCTGCGGCCAGGGCGTCAGCCGCATCGACATCCGCTTCGACGAGATCTTCACGGGGCTTCGCGGCGTCGGCGAAGTGATGGCGCTGACCCGCAACGAGAGCGCGGTGCACGAGAAGATCGGCGTCTACGAGCGCTTCGTGCCGGGCAAGCGGGCGGCGATGATGCTGGGCGCGGACATCGACACGCGCATGTTCCCGACCGCCTGGGCGCATGGTTTCGCCGTCGCCAAGACCGGCGAGGACGGGGTCGAGCGCCTCAGCCTGCAGTTCTTCGACGCGCATGGCGATGCGGTGCACAAGGTGCATACGCGCCCCGGCACCGACATGGCCGCCTGGACCGCGCTGGTGGAGAGCCTGCTCGCCGACGACCAGGAGCCGGGCCTGCTGAGCGAAGTGACCCCGGCGGAAGTGTCGGCGCGCCCGGCGCTGGAGCGCGACAAGCAGGACGCGCTGCGCGAGCGCTGGCAGGCGCTGACCGACACGCACCAGTTCCACGGCATGCTGCGCGATCTCGACCTGCACCGGCTGAACGCGCTCACCCTGGCCGGCGACGACTATGCCTGGCCGCTGGCCGAGGGGGCGGTGCCGGCAATGATGCAGGCGGCGGCGGAAAGCGGCCAGCCGATCATGTGTTTCGTCGGCAATCGCGGCTGCATCCAGATCCATTCCGGGCCGATCGCCAAGATCGCGCCGATGGGGCCCTGGCTCAACGTGATGGATCCGGGCTTCCACCTGCATCTGCGCACCGACCACATCAAGGAGGCCTGGGCCGTGCGCAAGCCGACCAGCGACGGCAACGTCACCTCGGTCGAGGCCTATGACGCCGACGGCACGCTGGTCATCCAGTTCTTCGGCGTGCGCAAGGAAGGCCGCGCCGAGCGCGCCGACTGGCGCGGGCTGGTCGAGGGGCTGGCGCGCCCCGCGACCATCGCCGCCGAGTGACCCTCACCATGTCTGGACGGATGATGACCCTTGTTTCCCTGCGGCCAAGCGGCCGCGCGCTTCGCCGCATCGCCCTTGCGGCCGCGCTCGCCCTGCCCGCCACCCCGGCCTTTGCCGAGGAGGCCGCGGACATTTCGGCCGCGCAGCGGATCGTCGCCATCGGCGGCTCGGTGACCGAGATCGTCTATGCGCTCGGCGAGGAGGCCCGGCTGGTGGCGCGCGATTCCACCAGCGGGTTCCCGCCGGCGGCGGCCGAACTCCCCGATGTCGGCTATATGCGCGCGCTCTCGCCCGAGGGCGTGCTGTCGGTGCGGCCCGACGCGATCCTGATGCTGGAGGGCAGCGGCCCGCCGGAAGCCCTCGCCGTGCTGCGCGAGGCGGGCGTGCCGTATGTCTCGGTGCCCGAGAGCTTCGACCGCGCCGGCATCCTCGGCAAGATCGACCGGATCGGCGCCGCGATCGGCGCGGGCGACAAGGCGGCACGGCTTGCCGAAGAGGTGGGCGCTGCCCTGGACGAGGCCGTCGCCGAGGCCGCCGCGCGCGGCCGCGAGGCGCGCATCCTGTTCATCCTGTCGATGAATGGCGGGCGGATCCTTGCCTCGGGCACGGGAACGGCCGCCAACGGCATGATCGAGCTGGCCGGCGCGCAGAACGCCATGGGCGTGTTCGAGGGCTACAAGCAGATCAACGACGAGGCGGTGATCGCGGCCGCCCCCGACGTGATCCTGATGATCAGCCGCGGCGAGAACCACACCGCTTCCGCCGACGAGGTGTTCGCCAATGCGGCGCTGGCGCAGACCCCGGCCGGGCAGAACCGGCGGCTGATCCAGATGGACGGGCTCTATCTGATCGGCTTCGGCCCGCGCACCGGCGCTGCCGTGCGCGACCTGTCGGCGGCGCTCGCCGAGTTGGGTCTTTGACGATGAGCCTTTCCGCCTCGTCCCTGTCCGAAAGGCTGCTGCCCGAGCGGGTCGTCGCGCAGGCCCGGCTCGGCGACCGCGAGCCGCTGGCGCGGCTGGTGATCGCCGGCCTCGCCATGCTGCTGGTCGCGGTGATGCTGTTCTCGCTGACCACCGGCGCGCTCGACATCCCCCTGTCGAGCGTCGTCAAGGCGCTGCTCGGCCAGGGCGAGGCGGCAAGCCCGGCGGAGCTGCGCGACCGCATCGTGCTGATGGATGTGCGGCTGCCGCGCGTCCTGCTCGGCGCGCTGGTCGGCGCCGCGCTCGCCGTCTCCGGCGCGGTGATGCAGGGCCTGTTCCGCAACCCGCTCGCCGATCCCGGCATTGTCGGCGTGTCGGCGGGCGCAGGGCTCGGCGCGGCCTCGATGATCGTGCTCGGCACCACGGCGCTGGCGCCGGTGGTGGCGGTGCTCGGCATCTATGCGCTGCCGCTCGCCGCCTTCTTCGGCGGGCTTCTCACCACCTTCACGCTCTACCGCATCGGCACGCGCGGCGGCATGACCTCCGTCGCGACGATGCTGCTGGCCGGTATCGCCCTGTCGGCGCTGGCGGGGGCGGCGACCGGCCTCCTCGTCTATATCGCCAGCGACCAGCAATTGCGCGACCTCAACTTCTGGGCGCTCGGCTCGCTGGCCGGCTCCAACTGGCAGAAGATCCTGGCGGCCGGGCCGATCATCGCCGTGGTGCTGGTCGGCGTGCCGTTCCTCGCCCACGGGCTCAACGGCCTGGTCCTGGGCGAGGCGGCGGCCGGGCATCTGGGCATCCGCGTGCAGCGGCTGAAGCGGGTCGCCATCGTCGCGGTGGCGGCGGCGACCGGCGCCTCGGTCGCGGTCAGCGGCGGCATCGGCTTCGTCGGCATCGTCGTGCCGCATCTGTTGCGGCTGACCATCGGCCCGGACCACCGGTTCCTGCTGCCGGCCTGCGCGCTCTTGGGCGGCAGCCTGCTGATCCTCGCCGACACGGTGAGCCGGACCATCGTCGCCCCGGCGGAGCTGCCGATCGGCATTCTCACCGCGCTGGCCGGCGCGCCGTTCTTCCTGTGGATCCTGCTGCGGCGGAAAGGGCTGATCTATTCATGAGCATGGCTGCGACCCCTACTTTGGAGATCGAGGCGCTGAACGTCAGCCTAAGCGGCACGCCGATCGTGCGCGATGTCTCCTTCGCCGCGAAGGCCGGCGCCGTGACGGTGATCGTCGGGCCGAACGGCTCGGGCAAGAGCACGATGCTGAAGGCGGTGACCGGCGAATTGCGCCACACCGGCCGGGTGCGGCTCAACGGGACCAAGGTCGACGGCCTGCCGCCGGAGGCGCTGGCCGGCTTGCGCGCGGTGCTGCCGCAGCACACCAGCCTGACCTTTCCGCTCACCGTCGCCGAAGTGGTGCGGCTCGGCATCCGCCGCGGCGCGCTGCCCTCCGCCTCCCCCCATCGGCGGATCTGCGAGGCGCTGGAGCGGGTCGATCTCGACGGCTTCGCGGCGCGCGCCTATCACTCGCTGTCGGGCGGCGAGCAGCAGCGGGTGCAGCTTGCCCGGGTGCTGTGCCAGGTCTGGGACCCCTGCCCCGGCGGCGTGCCGCGCTGGCTGTTCCTCGACGAGCCGATCTCCAGCCTCGACATCCGCCACCAGATCCTGATCATGGATGTCGCCGCCGACTATGCGCGCGCCGGCGGCGGCGTCGTCGCGGTGCTGCACGACCTCAACCTGACGGCGCTCTATGCCGACCATATCCTGGTGATGAAGACCGGCCGGCTGCTGTCGCAGGGCACGCCGAAAGAGGTCATTACCGACCGGCTGGTGTCGGAGGCGTTTGACCATCCGTTGCGGGTGTCGGCGGTGCCGGCGGGCGAGGTTCCCTTCATCCTGCCGCAGGCGGCGGGACCGGTCGCGGCGGTGCGCTGAAAATTTGTCGCCCTTTCAGGCCTGCCTTAGGCAACAGCCTGGCAGTCTTAGCCTGCCTCAGGCAACAGCCTGGCAGTCCTGCCTGCCTCAGGCAACAGCCTGACAGTCTTGCCTGCCTTAGGCAACAGCCTGGCATTCTTAGCCTGCCTTAGGCAACAGCCTGGCAGGTGGCACAGGTGCCGCGCAGTTCCACCGTCGACTTGCGCACAGCAAAGCCGACCTTGGCGGCAAGGTCGCGCAGATGGTGGGAGAACTCGCTGTCGTTGAGTTCGGTCACCTGGCCGCAGGTCTCGCAGATGGCGAAGGCGGCGGTCTCGTGGCCGTCGCAGTCGGGATGGCGGCAGGCGACGAAGGCGTTGAGGCTTTCCAGCCGGTGCACGGCGCCCATTTCCACCAGCTTGTCGAGCGCGCGATAGACCTGCGGCGGGGCGCGGAAGCCGTCGTCGCGCAACTGGTCGAGGATGGTATAGGCGCTGAGCGGCGCCTTGGCCCGCTCCAGCGCCGACAGGACCAGGCTCTGGTTGCGGGTGAGGCCGGCAGGGCCATGCCCATGCCCGTGAGTGTGGCCGTGGCCGGACGAGGTGTCTCCGCTCATTGACTGCTACTCCCAGGGCGCGCGCGCCGTGCGCCGGCGCCGAACAGTTTCGGCAGCTTTTCCGCGAAAGGCGACAGGCTGGCGAGAAACAGCACCAGCGCCGCCACCACGATCGACGGTCCCGACGGCGTATCCCACTCCAGCGAGGCGAACAAGCCGCCGACGACGGCGACGGCGCCGACAAGCGCGGCGATCACCGCCATCTGCTCCGGGCCGGACGACAGGCGCCGGGCGGTCGCCGCCGGAATGATCAGCATGGCGGTGATCAGCAGCACCCCGACGATCTTCATCGAGATGGCGATGACGGTCGCCAGCAGGATCATGAAGATGAGGTTGGCCCGGTCGGGGCGCAAGCCCTCCGCCTCGGCAAGCTCGCGGCTGATCGTCGCCGCGAAGAGCGGCGTCCAGATCATGACCAGCACGGCGAGCACCGCCGCGCCGCCGACATAGACGGCGAGAATGTCGAACCGCGACACGGCGAGGATGTCGCCGAACAGGAAGCCCATCAGGTCGATCCGCACCCAGCTCATGAAGGCGAGCGCGACGAGGCCAAGCGCCAGCGAGGAATGGGCGAGCAGGCCGAGCAGCGAGTCCGACGAGAGCGAGGCGCGGCGCTGCAAGAGCAGCAGCGCCAGCGACACCAGCACCGAAACAGTGAAGACCGACAGCGTGATGTTGACCTGCATCAGGAAGGCGAGCGCGACGCCGAGGAGCGCGGCATGGGACAGCGTGTCGCCGAAATAGGCGAGCCGCCGCCAGACGACGAAACAGCCGAGCGGCCCGGCGACCAGCGCCACCCCGACCCCGGCGACAAGGGCGCGGGTGAAGAAGTCGTCAAGCATGGCGTCCTCCGGTCGCGGGCGAGGCATCGCCCCCCGCCGCATGGTCATGGCCGTGATGGTCATGGCCGTGATCGGGGTGATCGTGGTCGTGGTGGTGGTGGCCGTCGTCCGGGTGGCAATGTGTGGTGATGCTGCCGTCGGCATGCAGCACCCGCCCGTCCGCCAGATGGGTGTGGTCGTGATGGTGTTCGTAGACGGCGAGCGTCGCGTCGGCGCGGGCGCCGAAAAGCTGGCGATAGGCTTCGCTGGAGGCGACCGCCGTCGGCGCGCCCTGGCAGCAGACATGGCCGTTGAGACAGACGACATGGTCGGTCGCCGCCATCACCACATGCAGATCATGCGAGATCAAGAGGATGCCGCAGCCGATATCGTCGCGGATGCGGCGGATCAGGTCGTAGAGCGCGACCTCGCCGGAAAAGTCGACGCCCTGCACCGGCTCGTCGAGCACCAGGAGGTCGGGCTTGCGGGCCATGGCGCGGGACAGCAGCGCGCGCTGGAACTCGCCGCCGGAAAGATTGCGCATCTCGGCCTGGCGCAGATGCGCAATGCCGGTCGCCTCCAGCACGCGGTCGGTCTCGCGCGAGGAAATGCGGCCGGTGAGCGACAGGAAACGCTCGACGGAAAGCGGCAGCGTCCAGTCGATGCTGAGCTTCTGCGGCACATAGCCGACGACGAGGCCGGGGCAGCGCTCGGCCCGCCCCTCGCTCGGGGCAACGATGCCGAGCGCGGTCTTGGCGGTGGTCGACTTGCCCGAGCCGTTCGGCCCGATCAGGGTGACGATCTCGCCCCGGCGTACGGCAAGATCGACGCCGCGCACCAGCCATCGCCCGTCGCGAAACACGCCGGCGCCGGTCAGCCGCACGAGGTCCTCGCCGGTTCGGCGGCCGGCGGTTGCGGAAGGGGTCATCAACATGAGGCGGGATCCTGGGTCACCCGGCCATCCTCCAACGGCGCCGCTGCGCCGGCAAGTCCCGCTCGCCTCGCGGCGCGGGACATTTTTCAACAGGGGGCTTGCGAGCCTGTATCCCACACGTTATAGCATAACACAACCCCGTGATCTTATAACATGCCAGCCTGAAACGGAGACTGTCCATGACGCTTGCCCAACGACTGCTGCTGTCCGCCTCGCTGCTCG
The DNA here is from genome assembly GCF_900185725.1 of Stappia sp. TSB10P1A. Lineage (GTDB taxonomy): Bacteria > Pseudomonadota > Alphaproteobacteria > Rhizobiales > Stappiaceae > Stappia. Next base: position 234,018 of record NZ_FYAU01000036.1, read on the forward strand.
TCGCGACGACCGCCGCAGGGCATGCCGCTCCGAAGGTGGTGGCCTCGATCAAGCCCGTGCATTCGCTGGTGGCAGCGGTGATGCAGGGCGTGGGCGAGCCCGCCCTGATCGTCGAAGGCGCCGGCTCGCCGCATACCTACAGCCTGAAGCCGTCGCAGGCCAAGGCCCTGCAGGAGGCCGACCTGATCTTCTGGATCGGCCACGAGCTGGAGGCCTTCCTGGAAAAGCCGGTGGAGACCATCGGCGCCAATGCCAAGGCGGTCGAGCTGATCGACGCGCATGGGCTGATCAAGCTGCCGTTCCGCGAGGGCGGCCCGTTCGAGGCGCATGACCACGGCGAGGACGAGGGGCACGCCGACGCCGGACACGATCATGCCCACGATCATGCCAAAGAGCACGCCAAGGACGATCACAAGCACGACCATGCCCACGATCACAAGCATGATCACAAGCATGACCACGCGCATACGCATGACCACGGCCACAAGCACGAGACGGCGAAGGCCGCCGGTCATGACCATGCGCACGACCATGGTCATGCGCATGGCGCCTTCGACGCCCATGTCTGGCTCGACCCGGAAAACGCCAAGGCCATGGTGAACGAGATCGCCGAGGCGCTGGCCGAGGCCGACCCGGACAATGCCGCGACCTACGAGGCCAATGCCGCCAGCACCATCGCGCGGCTGGAGGCGCTGCACGCCGACATCGACGCGCGGCTGGCGCCGGTGCGCGGCAAGGGCTTCATCGTGTTCCACGACGCCTACCAGTATTTCGAGAAGCGCTTCGACATCTCCGCCTCCGGCTCGATCACCGTCAGCCCGGAGGTGATGCCGGGGGCGGAGCGGATCACCGAGATCAAGGGCCGGATCGCCGAGCTCGGCGCGACCTGCGTGTTTTCCGAGCCGCAGTTCGAGCCGAAACTGATCCAGGTGGTGACCGAGGGCACGCCGGCCCGCGCAGGCGTGCTCGATCCGCTCGGCGCCGGCCTTGCCGATGGCCCGGACCTCTATTTCGGGCTGATCGACGGCCTCGCCACTTCGATTCAGGAGTGCCTCGGCGGCGCGAGCTGAGGCTTTCCCCTCCCCCCGAGGGGATGGGAGGCCGTGCCACTCTCTCGGGGCGTCGTCCCGGTCAAGCGGCAGCGCAGAGCCGGGAGCCATTGGCAGCCTCGGCGGGTGTGAGGCGGAGAGCGTTGGCGGAATTGCTCCTGCGCTTCAGCCCCTCCCGTGTCATCCCGGACGAGGCCGAAGGCCGATGATCCGGGATCGGGGAGGCAGAAGCGGGTGTGGCGTCGTTCGGGAGCGTGGCCGAAAGGCCCTCGGCTCTCCGATCCCGCATCTCCGCTTCGCTGCGTGCGGGATGACGAAGGGAGGGGCTTGCGTGCGGGGGACCAGAGGACGGGGCGGTGCAAGGGACGCGACCGCTCTGGCAACCAATAGGCCCCGGGTCGCGCTCCGCTTGCCCGGGGTGACGGCCGAGGGGATGGGAGGTCGTGCCGCTCTCTCGGACGTCATCCCGGCCGCAGGCGAAGCCGAAGAGCCGGGAGCCATTGGCACCCTCGGCGGGTGTGAGGCGGAGAGCGTTGGCGGAATTGCTCCTGCGCTTCAGCCCCTCCCGCGTCATCCCGGACGAGGCCGAAGGCCGACGATCCGGGATCGGGGAGGCAGAAGCGGGTGTGGCGCCGTTCGGGAGTGCCTTCGTGAGGCCCTCGGCTCTCCGATCCCGCATCTCCGCTTCGCTGCGTGCGGGATGACGAAGGGAGGGGCTTGCGTGCGGGGGACCAGAGGAGAGCGCGGCGTCCGGAGGACGCGGGAGAGGTTCCGGTGTCCTCGCCGCCGCTCTGGGAGCCAATAGTCCCCGGGTCGCGGCTGCGCCTTGCCCGGTGTGACGGCCGAGAGGAGGCAAGGTCGTGCCTCCCACTCGGACGTCATCCCGGCCGCAGGCGAAGCCGAAGAGCCGGGAGCCATTGGCACCCTCGGCGGGTGTGAGGCGGAGAGCGTTGGCGGAATTGCTCCTGCGCTTCAGCCCCTCCCGCGTCATCCCGGACGAGGCCGAAGGCCGACGATCCGGGATCGGGGAGGCAGGCGGGTGTGGCGCCGTTCGGGAGTGCCTTCGTGAGGCCCTCGGCTCTCCGATCCCGCATCTCCGCTTCGCTGCGTGCGGGATGACGAAGGGAGGGGCTTGCGTGCGGGGGACCAGAGGACGGGGCGGTGCAAGGGACGCGACCGCTCTGGCAACCAATAGGCCCCGGGTCGCGCTTCGCTTCGTGCGGGGTGACGGCCGAGAGGATGGGAGGTCGTTGCGGTTTAGGCCGCCTTTTTTTGGTACCACTACTGTTATGTAATAACATACGAGGACAAAATGAAACGCACCCTTCTTGCAACCGCCGCCCTGCTGCTGTTCGCCGGCAGCGCCGTCGACGCGGTGGCGCACGGCATCTGGATCGCCCAGCGTCACGGCGAGCTTGCCATCGTCTACGGTCACGGCGCCTCCGACGAGGCCTACGACCCGGCCAAGATCACCGCCGTTGCCGCCCATGACGGCGAACAGGCGGTGCCGGTCACTCCGGTGAACCGGGAGACCCACGCCCTGGTGCCGATGCCCGAGCGGGCACCGGTCCTGATCGCGACGATGGACAACGGCTATTGGAGCCAGGGAGCGGACGGCAAATGGGTCAACAAGCCCAAGTCCGAGGTGCCCGGCGCCAAGCAGGCCTCGCGCTCGCTGAAGCACACGGTGGCGATCCTGCGCCACACCCATGACGCCGCCCTGCCCAAGGGGCTGAGGCTGGAGATCGTACCGGCCAAGGATCCGACGGAGCTGCATGCCGGCGATCCGCTGGAGGTGCTGGTGCTGCTGAACGGCGAACCGCTCGCCAATGCGCCGGTGACGGCGGAATACACCACCGACTCCGAGGCCGAGCCGGTGCGCACGGGCGCCGACGGCAAGGCCACCATCGTGGTGCGCAACAACGGGCTGAACGTCGTCGCCGTGTCCGCCATCGAGGCGCCCGACGAGCCGGAGAAGGCCGACAGGATCAGCCACTTCTCCACGCTCTCGTTCAACCTCGGCCACCACGAGCACTGACCGGGCCCGACCGACACGCCATTGCGGGCCGGCGCCCCCTGCCGGCCCGCGACCAGCCAGGAGCTTCTTTCACGATGGACAATCGCCTCCCCGTTACCGTGCTGTCCGGCTTTCTGGGCGCCGGCAAGACCACCCTGCTCAACCACATTCTCAACAACCGTGAGGGATTGCGGGTCGCCGTCATCGTCAACGACATGAGTGAGGTGAATATCGACGCCAGCCTGGTGCGCGAGGGCGGCGGCAACGTCTCGCGCACCCAGGAGCGGCTGGTCGAGATGACCAATGGCTGCATCTGCTGCACGCTGCGCGAGGACCTGTTGCGCGAGGTCAAGACGCTGGCCGGCGAAGGCCGCTTCGACCATCTGGTGATCGAATCCACCGGCATTGCCGAGCCGCTGCCGGTCGCCTCGACCTTCGAGTTCCGCGACGAGCATGGCGAGAGCCTGAGCGACGTGGCGCGGCTCGATTCGATGGTGACGGTGGTGGATGCGGCGAGCCTGCTGAAGGACTACGGCTCCACCGACTTCCTCACCGATCGCGGCGAATCGCTCGGCGAGGACGACGAGCGCACCCTGGTCGACCTGCTCGTCGACCAGATCGAGTTCGCCGACACGATCATCCTCAACAAGGTGAGCGATGCCCGCCCGCAGGACCTTGCCGCCGCGCGCCAGATCGTGCGCGGGCTGAACCCGGACGCGGTGGTGATGGAGACCGACCGCTCCGCCGTTCCCTTGCGCGACGTGCTCGGCACCGGCCGTTTCGACTTCGACAAGGCGCATGAGCATCCGCTGTGGTTCAAGGAGCTGAACGGCTTCGCCGACCATGTGCCGGAAACGGAGGAATACGGCATCCGCTCCTTCGTCTACCGGGCGCGCCAGCCCTTCGCCCCGCGCGCGCTGAACCGCTTCGTGCAGAAGAGCTGGCCGGGGGTGATCCGCGCCAAGGGGTTCTTCTGGCTGGCGACCCGGCCGCATTTCGTCGGCGAGATCAGCCAGGCGGGCGCCTTCGTCACCACCGAAAAGCGCGGGCTGTGGTGGTCGGCGGTGCCGCGCAAGCACTGGCCGGAGTCGCCGGACTGGCGGCGGGCGATGGAGCCCTACATGCATCCGGTGTGGGGCGACCGGCGGCAGGAAATCGTCTTCATCGGCACGAGCGGCATGGATGAAGCGGCGATCCGCACGGAACTCGACGCGGCGCTGGTCGGGGCGGACGGCTTCCACCCGGAAGAGTGGACCGGGCTCGACGACCCCTTCCCCGCCTGGGGCAGCGCGGCGGCCTGAACCGGTACTGACCTAAACCGGCGGCGACGGCCTTCGGCGATTGGCCTTGATGCGGTGCCCGTCATCTGCCAGTTTGGCGGCGATGGTTGCCGAAGGCCGAAGCGCCGGAGGCATGAAAAGGGAACACGGTGCGGCGTACCCATCAGGGGCCAAGACCGTGGCTGCCCCCGCAACTGTAAGCGGCCGGGGCCGACGTCCTTCAACGGGACGAATGGCCCAGGCCCTGCCGCACGATGCCACTGCCCGAAGCCGGGCGGGAAGGCGCGGCCGGGCCGGACCCGCGAGCCAGGAGACCTGCCATCTCCCGCAACGACAACCGGACGGGGTGTTCCGGGAAGGTAGCCATGACACGCAACGAATCCCTCTTCGGCCCATCGGCGGCCCTTACCCGCAGCCCGCCGCGCCGGCACCGCATCACCGTGTGCACCACCTGCCGCGACCCGGAAACGCGGAAGCAGCCGGGCCTTCACCTGATCGAGACCTTGAGCGCCGCGCTCGCCGGGGACGGCGCCGCGCCGTTCGAGGTGGCGGGCGCCGCCTGCATGGCCGGCTGCTCGCACCCCTGCACGGTCGCCTATCAGGCCGAGGGCAAGGCGAGCTATCTCTTCGGCGACATCGAGCCGGCGCGCGACGTGGCAACGCTCCTCGCCTTCGCCCGGCAATATGCCGAGCTCGACGACGGCTGGTGCTCGTCGCTGCAGCGGCCCGAGGGGCTGAAGGGCAAGACACTGGCGCGGATGCCCGCCCTGCCCGCTCCCACCCTCGGGGCAGCGGACCGGAGGGACGGCGCATGAGCCATCGCAGCGGAACCCCGGTGGTGCTGGAGCTGCGAAAGGTCGGCTACCGGCCGCGCGGCGCGGATGCGCTCCTTTCCGACCTCTCGCTGCATGTGCATGACGGCGAGATCCTCGTCCTTGCCGGGCCGAACGGTGCCGGCAAGTCGACCTTGATCCGGCTGATCGCCGGGCTGAGCGAGCCGACCGGCGGCGAGATGCGGCTCGGCGGCCGGCCGTATCGCGACGTGCCGATCACCGAGCGCGCCCGCGTCATCGCCTATGTCGGCCAGAGCGAGGAAAGCTGCGACCGGCTGACCGTCTCGCAATATGTCTCGCTCGGCCACCTGCCGCATCACCGCGCCGGCGGCCGCGAGGCCGGTGCCCGCGCGACCGACGAGGCGCTGGCGCTCGCCGACCTGACGCGGCTTTCCGGCCGGCGGATGGGCGAGATTTCCGGCGGCGAACGCCAGCGGGCGAAGATCGCCCGCGCCGTCTGCCAGCGACCGCGCCTGCTGGTGCTGGACGAGCCGACCAACCATCTCGATCCGCTGGCGCGCGGCGAATTGCTCAGCCTCGTCTCCGGCCTCGGCATCGCGGTGGTGGCGGCGCTGCACGACCTGACGCTGATCGAGGCCTTCGCCAGCCATGTGGCGCTGATCCAGGGCGGGCAGCTCGTCGCGCATGGCCATCCGGTCGAGGTGCTGTCGAGCGAACGGGTGCGCGCGGTGTTCAGCGTCGACCTCTACCGGATGCCGCATCCGGTGGAGGCGCGCCAGATCAGCGTGCTGGACATCCCCATCGAGGGGCGGTTCGGCGCGGCCACCTTGCCGGGCGACACAGCCGGTCCGGCCGCATCCAGCGCTCCGCATCTGCGGGCGGTGGCAACGCGCGGCTGAGCCGCGCCCTCCCCTTTTCTCTGACGTTTCACGGTTTTTCATCCTCACGAGGAGTCTGTCCCCCATGAAGACCCATGCTCTCAAGCGCCTGACCCTGTTCGCCGCCGCGATGGCCTTCGCCGCACCGGCGCTCGCCTTTCCCGTCACCGTCGACAATTGCGGCACGCCGCTGACCTTCGAGGCCGCGCCCGAGCGCATGGTGGTGCAGGACATCAACATGAGCGAGATGGCCTTCGCGCTCGGCCTGCAGGACCGCATGGTCGGCGTCAGCGGCATCAGCGGCTGGTACAAGACCAGCGAGGAGTTCGACCGCAAGCGCGGCGACATCCCCGAGATCGCGCCGAAATATCCGACGCTGGAAAACCTCGTCGCCGCCAGCCCGGACCTGTTCTTCGCCGGCTGGTATTACGGCATGAAGCCGGGCGGCGACGTCACCCCCGACACGCTGGCGCCGCACGGCATCAAGACGCTGATCCTCACCGAAAGCTGCATCCATCTCGACAAGGCGCGGCCCGCCGCCTCGCTCGACCTGCTCTATGACGACATGCTGCGGCTCGGCACGATCTTCGGCAAGGAGGCGGAGGCGCAGGCGCTGGTCGATGGCTGGAAGGCGCGGATGGGGGAACTGGCCGAGCGCATCGGCGACAACCGCGACATGAAGGTGTTCCTCTACGATTCCGGCGAGGACAAGCCGTTCACCGCCGGCCGCTATGCCATGCCGACGGCGATGATCGAGGCGGCCGGCGGGCGCAACGTCACCGCCGACATGGAGACGAGCTGGGGCACCACCTCGTGGGAGGCGGTGGCGGCGGCCGATCCGCAGTTCATCATCCTGCTCGACTATCAGGACGGCGGCGGGGCGGACAAGCTGCGCGCCTTCCTGGAAGCCCATCCGGTGATGAGCCAGACCGAGGCTGTGAAGAACGCCCGCTATCTGCCTCTGCGCTATGAGGAACTGACGCCGGGGCCGGCGAATGTCGACGGCATCGAGCAGCTCGCCCGGGCGATGCATCCGCAGGCGTTCTGAGCCATGCGGCTGGCGCTGGTCCTGACGGGAGGCCTGCTGGCGGTCATCGTGCTGCTGGTGGCCGCCATTGCCATCGGCTCGACGCCGCTGCCGATGCGCGCGGTGATCGAGGCGCTGGCCGGCGGCGACGGGCCGACGGCCCGCATCGTCATGGACCTGCGCCTGCCGCGCGCGCTGCTGGCGCTGCTGGTCGGGGCCGGGCTCGGCACGGTCGGCTGCCTGCTGCAGACGACGACGCGCAACGACCTCGCCGATCCGTTCCTGTTCGGCCTGTCCTCGGGCGCGGCGGCCGGGGCGGTGCTGGTGATCACCGTCACCGGCGACCTGCTCGGCCTGTGGACGCTGCCGCTCGCCGCCTTTGCCGGCGGCATGGCGGCATCAAGCATCGTGCTGGTCTTGATCTCAAGGCTCGGCGACCGGGGGCCGGCGCGGCTGGTGCTGGCGGGGCTCGCGGTCTCGTTCCTGTTCATGGCGCTGACCAATTACCTGGTCTTTGCCGGCGACCAGCGCGCCGCCCATTCGGTGCTGTTCTGGACGCTGGGCGGGCTCGGCCTTGCCCGCTGGGACCTGCTGCCGGTCGCAGCGATCGGCCTTGCCGCGATCCTCGGCTTCGCCTTCGCCCGCCACCGCAAGTTCGATGCGCTGCTGGCCGGCGAGGACACCGCGCGCACGCTCGGCGTCGATGTGGTGGCGCTGCGGCGGACGACGTTTCTGGTCTGCGCCTTTGCGACGGCCGCCTTCGTGTCGATCAGCGGCGTCATCGGCTTTGTCGGGCTGATGGTGCCGCATATCGCACGCGCCCTCGCCGGGCCGATGCATGGCCGCTTCGTGCCGGTGGCAGCAATCACCGGCGCGGCGCTGCTTCTCGTCAGCGACATTGCCGCGCGCACCCTGCTGGCGCCGCAGGAACTGCCGATCGGCATCGTCACCACCTCGCTCGGCGCCGTCTTCGTGCTCGCCCTGCTGACCCGCGAGCCGTGAGCGCCCGCCTCAACCGGGCACGCAGGAGGTCACCTTCTTCAGGCAGCGCAGCGAGAAGCTGGACTTGGAATGGCGCAGGCCCGGGATCGGAAACAGCCGCTCGCGCAGGAATTCCTCCACCCCCTTGGTGCCGCTCGCCGCGACCTTGACGAAATAATCGCAGTCGCCGGCCATCAGATAGACCTCCAGCACCTCCGGGATTTCCGCCATCGCCTTGCCGAAGCCCTCCAGCGCTTCCGGATCGTGCCGCTCCAGCGAGACCTCGATCATCACCGTCTCGCCGACGCCGAGCGCCTCGTGGTCGAGCACCGCCGTGTAGCCGGAAATCACCCCCTCCTCCTCCAGCCGCCGCACCCGCTGCCAGCACGGGCTCGGCGACAGGCCGACCTCGCGCGCCAGTTCGGTGTTGGACAGGCGGCCGTTGGCGACCAGCGCCTTGAGGATACGGCGGTCGATGTCATCAAGCTGTCGCGGCACAACAGTTTCCTCCTGCATATCGGCTCAGAGCAGAAGGATATTTCACTCCTCGGTCAAATCGAAGCAAATTCAGCATGAAATTTCGCCCATGGCGGGCAATACTATCGGAATACCCGGCAGTCGAACGCGCCCCGCCACGAGGGCAGCGAGACGCCGGTGAGCATTGCAGGCGGGGAGGCGCCACCCATGGATTTCGCGCTGTCAGAGGAACAGACCCTCATTTTCGACATGGCCCGCGACTTTGGCCGGCAGGCCATCGCGCCCAATGCCTATGCCTGGGAAAAGGCCGGCACCATTCCCCGCGAGATGCTGCGCCAGGCGGGCGAACTCGGCTTCGGCGCGATCTATGTGCCGGAGGAGTATGGCGGCACCGGATTGACCCGGCTCGACGCGACGCTGGTCTTCGAGGCGCTGGCCGAGGCCTGCCCCTCCGTCGCCGCCTTCATCTCGATCCACAACATGTGCGCCGGCATGATCGCCGCCTACGGCAGCGAGGCGTTGCGCGCGCGCTACCTCGCCCCGCTCTCGACGATGGAGAGCATCGCCTCCTACTGCCTGACCGAGCCGGGCTCGGGCTCGGACGCGGCGGCGCTGCGCACCCGCGCGGCGCGCACGAACGAGGGCTATGTGCTGAACGGCAGCAAGGCCTTCATCTCCGGCGGCGGCTATTCCGACGTCTATGTGGTGATGTGCCGGACCGGCGAGGACGGGCCGAAGGGCATCTCGACGCTGGTGGTCGAGGATGGCAGCGAAGGCCTCTCCTTCGGCGCGGCGGAGCACAAGATGGGCTGGAAGGCGCAGCCGACCGCCCAGGTGCAGTTCGACGACTGCGCGGTGCCGGCGGAAAACCTGCTCGGCGAGGAAGGCAAGGGCTTCGCCTATGCGATGAAGGGCCTCGACGGCGGCCGGCTCAACATCGCCGCCTGCGCGCTTGGCGGCGCGCAAGGGGCGCTGACCGCGGCGACCCGCTACATGGGCGAGCGCAAGGCCTTCGGCAAGACCATCGACCAGTTCCAGGGACTGCAGTTCCGCCTCGCCGACATGGAGACCGAGTTGCAGGCCGCGCGCGTCTTCCTGCGCCAGGCGGCGTGGAAGCTGGATGAGGGCGCGGGCGACGCGACCAAATATTGCGCCATGGCCAAGCGCTTCGTCACCGATACCGCGTTCCGCGTCGCCAACGACGCGCTGCAGATGCTCGGCGGCTACGGCTATCTCGAGGATTACGGCATCGAGAAGATCGTCCGCGACCTGCGCGTGCACCAGATCCTGGAAGGCACCAACGAGATCATGCGCGTGATCGTCGCCCGTGCCATGCTGGCCGAGCGCGACCGTTCCTGAATTGCTCCTCGGTGCGCCGGGCGCGCCGACCGGAATTGCTACTGTCGACGAAGGAGTTTCCATGACCGCTCCACGACCGCTGTCCCTGCATGTCCCCGAGCCCGGCTGCCGGCCGGGCGACACGCCGGACTTTTCCGATTTCGAGATCCCGCGCGCCGGCGCGGTGCGCCGCCCGGCCATCGATGAGGCGCCGGAGGACATGCGCGACATGGCCTTCTCCGTCGTGCGCGTGCTGAACAAGGCCGGCGAGGCGGTCGGCCCCTGGGCCGGGCTGCTGGACGCCGAGGCGCTGCGCAAGGGCCTGCGCCACATGATGACGCTGCGCCAGTTCGACGAGCGGATGCTGAAGGCGCAGCGCCAGGGCAAGACCAGCTTCTACATGCAGCATCTGGGCGAGGAAGCGGTCTCCTGCGCCTTCCGCATGGCGCTGGAAGACGGCGACATGCACTTCCCCACCTACCGGCAGGCGGGGCTGCTGATCGCCGGCGGCTATCCGATGACCGACATGATGAACCAGATCTACTCCAACGCCGCCGATCCGCTGAAGGGGCGCCAACTGCCGGTGATGTATTCGGCGCGCGACCACGGCTTCTTCACCATCTCGGGCAATCTCGGCACCCAGTTCATCCAGGCGGTCGGCTGGGCGATGGCCTCGGCGATTTCCAACGACACGCGGATCGCCGCCGGCTGGATCGGCGACGGCTCGACCTCGGAGAGCGATTTCCACGCCGCGATGGTCTTCGCCTCCAGCTACAAGGCGCCGGTGATCCTCAACATCGTCAACAACCAGTGGGCGATCTCCACCTTTCAGGGGATGGCGCGGGGCGGCGCCGTCACCTTCGCCGCGCGCGGCCACGGCTTCGGCATCCCCTCGATCCGGGTCGACGGCAACGACTATCTCGCCGTCCATGCGGTGGCGAGCTGGGCGGCGGAGCGGGCCCGCTCGGGCCTCGGCCCGACCTTGATCGAGCATGTCACCTATCGCGCCGGCGGGCACTCGACCTCGGACGATCCCTCCGCCTATCGCTCGAAGGAGGAGTTCAGCGCCTGGCCGCTGGGCGAGCCGATCGACCGCTTGAAGCGGCACCTCGTCACCATCGGCGAGTGGTCGGAGGAGCGCCACACCCAGGCGCTGGCCGAGATCACCGACGAGGTGCGCGCCTGCCAGAAACAGGCGGAGGCCAACGGCACGCTGATTTCCGGGCGCAAGCCCTCGCCGCGGGCGATGTTCGACGATGTCTACGCGGAGATGCCGCCGCATCTCCAGCGCCAGCGCCAGGAAGCGGGGTTCTGACATGGCACGGATGACCATGATCGAGGCGATCCGCAACGCCCACGATCTCGCGATGGAGCGGGACAAGCGGGTCGTCGTGTTCGGCGAGGATGTCGGCTATTTCGGCGGCGTGTTCCGCTGCACCGCCGGCCTGCAGAAGAAATACGGCAGCAACCGCTGCTTCGACGCGCCGATCAGCGAGAACGGCATCGTCGGCGCCGCCGTCGGCATGTGCGCCTATGGCCTGAAGCCGGTCGTCGAGATCCAGTTCGCCGACTACATGTACCCGGCCTATGACCAGATCGTCAGCGAGGCGGCGCGCATGCGCCACCGCTCCGCCGGGCAGTTCACCTGCCCGATGGTGATCCGCATGCCGACGGGCGGCGGCATCTTCGGCGGCCAGACCCACAGCCAGAGCCCGGAGGCGCTGTTCACCCATGTCGCCGGCCTCAAGGTGGTGGTGCCGTCCAACCCGCGCGACGCCAAGGGCCTGCTGCTCGCCGCCATCGAGGATCCGGATCCGGTGATCTTCCTGGAGCCGAAGCGGCTCTATAACGGCCCCTTCGACGGCCATCACGACCGGCCGGTCGTCTCGTGGAAGAACCACGAGCTCGGCGATGTCAGCGAGGATTATTTCACCGTGCCGCTGGGCAAGGCGAAGATCCGCCGGGAAGGCTCGGCGCTGACCGTGCTGGCCTATGGCACCATGGTCTTCGTCGCGCAGGCGGCGGCGGAGGAAGCGGGCGTCGACGCGGAAATCATCGACCTGCGCACGCTGCTGCCGCTGGATCTGGAGACCATCGAGGCCTCGGTAAAGAAGACCGGGCGCTGCGTCATCATCCACGAGGCGACCAAGACCTCCGGCTTCGGCGCCGAACTGAGCGCGGTGGTGCAGGAGAGCTGTTTCTATCATCTGGAGGCGCCGATCGTCCGCGTGACGGGCTGGGACACGCCCTATCCGCATGCGCAGGAGTGGACCTATTTCCCGGGTCCCGAGCGGATCAAGCGCGCCTTCGCGCAGGTTCTGGAGGGCTGAGTCCATGGGTATCTTCACCATCACCCTTCCCGATATCGGCGAAGGCATCGCCGAGGCGGAACTGACCGAGTGGAACGTCGCCATCGGCGACGAGGTGCAGGACGAGGACGTGCTCGGCACCGTGATGACCGACAAGGCGGCGGTCGAGATCCCCTCCACCGTCGCCGGCAAGGTCGTGTGGCTGTGCGGCGAACCGGGCGACGTGATCGCCATCGGCGCCAAGTTCATCCAGATCGAGGTCGAGGGCGAGGGCAACGACGCCGCCGCGACCGAGGCGCCCAAGGCGGCGGAGGCGAAGACCGAGGACAAGGCGCCCGCCCCGGAAAAGCCTGCGCCGGCCAAGGAAAAATCCGAAGCCAAGGCCCAGCCCCAATCGCAGTCCCAGTCTCAGGCGGGCCGGCCGGCGGCCGCGCATCGTCCGCTTGCCGCCGGCGAGAAGCCGCTCGCCTCGCCGGCCGTGCGCCGGCGCGCCCAGGACGCCGGCATCGACCTGCGCATGGTCGGCGGATCGGGCCCGGCGGGCCGCATCCTGCACGAAGATCTCGACGCCTATATCGAGCACGGGCCACCGACCGCGCGCCAGAGCGGGCGCATGCCGGCGCTCGGCACCCGCGATATCAAGGTGGTCGGCATGCGCCGGCGCATCGCCGAGAAGATGGCGCTGTCGAAGTCGCGCATCCCGCATATCACCATCGTCGAGGAAGTCGACGTCACCGCCGTGGAGGAGCTGCGCGGCCAGCTCAACGCCGTGCATGCGGCGGGCCGCGGCAAGCTGACCCTCTTGCCCTTCGTCATGCGCGCCATCGTCATGGCGGTGCGCGAGCAGCCGGAGATGAACGCGCTCTATGACGACGAGGCCGGCGTGGTGCGCCAGTACGACGCCGTGCATATCGGCATCGCGACGCAGACCCCGGCGGGGCTGACCGTGCCGGTCGCCCGCCACACGGAGGCGCGCTCGGTCTGGGACTGCGCCGCCGAAGTGGTGCGCCTTGCCGAGGCCGCGCGCGAGGGCAAGGCGAGCCGGGAGGAGCTGTCCGGCTCGACCATCACCATCACCTCGCTCGGGCCGCTCGGCGCCATCGCCACGACGCCGATCATCAACCACCCGGAGGTGGCGATCGTCGGCATCAACAAGATGGCGGTGCGCCCGTTGTGGGACGGCAAGGAGTTCCAGCCGCGCAAGGTGATGAACATCTCCTGCTCCTTCGATCACCGCGTGATCGACGGCTGGGACGCCGCCGTCTTCGTCCAGAAGCTGAAGTCGCTGCTGGAAACCCCTGCCCTGATGTTCGTCGAGGACTGAGCCCATGAGCGACATGACCTGCAAGCTGCTGATCATCGGCGCCGGTCCCGGCGGCTATGTCTGCGGCATCCGCGCCGGCCAGCTCGGCATCGACACCGTCATCGTCGACGAGCAGAAGCCCGGCGGCACCTGCCTCAATGTCGGCTGCATCCCCTCCAAGGCCTTGATCCATGCGGCCGAGGAGTTCCACAAGCTGTCGCAGTTCGGCGGCAGCTCGCCGCTCGGCATCACGGTGGCTTCGCCGCAGATCGACCTGTCCGCCACCATCGACTGGAAGAACGGCATCGTCGCCCGGCTGAATGCCGGCGTCGCCGGCCTCTTGAAAAAGTCCGGCGTGCGGCTCTTCGCCGGCAAGGCGACCTTCCAGGACGGCAAGACCGTCAAGGTGACGACCGGCGACACTTCCGTGCAGATCCGCGCCGAACAGGTGGTGATCGCCACCGGCTCGGCGCCGGTGGAACTGCCGTTCCTGCCGTTCGGCGGCAAGGTGATAGGCTCCAGCGAGGCGCTGTCGCTGCGCGCTGTGCCGGAGAGGCTCTGCGTCGTCGGCGGCGGCTATATCGGCCTGGAGATCGGCACGGCCTTCGCCAAGCTCGGCGCCAAGGTCACCGTGGTGGAGGCGGCCGAGCGGATCCTGCCGCAATACGACAGCGCCCTCACCCGCCCCGTCCTCAAGTCGCTGCAGGCGCTCGGCATCGAGGTGATGCTGGCGACCAAGGCGAAGGGGCTCGGCGACAAGGGGCTGCTGGTTGAGACCGCCGAGGGCAGTGAGCGCGAGATCGCCGCCGACAAGGTGCTGGTCACCGTCGGCCGCCGTCCGCGCTCCGACAGCGCCAACATCGCCAGCCTGGGGCTGGCCACCGACGGGCCGTTCCTGCGCGTCGACGACCGCTGCCGCACCTCGATGCAGGGCGTCTTCGCCGTCGGCGACGTCACCGGCGAGCCGATGCTCGCGCATCGCGCCATGGCGCAGGGCGAGATGGTGGCCGAGATCATCGCCGGCCACACGCGCAGCTGGGACAAGCGCTGCATCCCGGCGGTGTGCTTCACCGATCCGGAGATCGTCACCTGCGGCCTGTCGCCAGACGAGGCGAAGGCACAGGGTGGGGCGGTGACGACGGGGCAGTTCCCCTTCGCCGCCAATGGCCGCGCCATGACGATGGAGGCCGAGGACGGCTTCGTGCGCGTCGTCGCGCGCAAGGAGGACGGGCTGATCCTCGGGTTGCAGGCGGTCGGCCGCGGCGTTTCGGAACTCTCTGCGGCGTTCTCCATCGCCATCGAGATGGGCGCGCGGATCGACGATATCGGCGCGGTGATCCACGCCCACCCGACCCAGAGCGAGGGCCTGCAGGAAGCCTGCCTCGCCGCGCTCGGCCACGCGCTGCACATCTGACGAGGCGGCGGGCTGTCCGGTAGGACGCCCCTTCTCCGGCTTCGTCCTTGCGGATACGAAAATGGCCCGCGCCCCTCTCGGGACGCGGGCCTTTTCTGCGGCGGGACGGACGGAGCGGCGGAACCTGCGGCGCGGTTCCGTGACGCCCCTCCCGGCTCGTCGCGATCCGCCGGCCCGCATCTTGCCGGTCCGGCGGGGGAGCTCGTGTGCCGGCGGTCTAAATACCGGCCGACAGAAACCCTCCATCGACCACCAGAATCTCGCCGGTGACGAAGCTGGCGGCCGGCGACAGCATGAAGCCGATGGCCTCGGCCACCTCTTCCGGCGCGCCGTAGCGGCGCTGCGGGATGCGGCTGATCCAGGCGTTGCGGGCGGCATCGCTGTGCAGCCCGTCGAGCAGCGGCGTGCTGATCGGCCCCGGCGCGACCGCGTTGACGCGAATGCCGAGCGGGGCGAGCTCACCAGCCATCACCTTGGTCATCGTCACCACCGCGCCCTTGGAGGCGCCATAGGCGGTGCGCAGCGAATTGCCGATCAGGCCCGACACGGAGGCGATGTTGACGACGGCGGCATCCGGCTCGCGCTCGGCCGCCACGAAGGCACGCACGGCGAGGAAGGTCCCGACCACGTTGACGTCGAGCACGGTGCGCATCAGCTCCGCATCGGTCTCGCGGAAGGGCACCGCGCGGGCGATGCCGGCGGAATTGACCAGGCCGGCGAGCGGTCGGCCGAAGCGCTCCTGGATGCCCTCGAAGGCGAGTTGCAAACTGCCCTCGTCGCGGATATCGGCGCGGGCGCCGAACAGGCGGTCGGACGCGCCCGCGAACTCGGCGGAGAGGTCGGCGATCGCCTTGTCGAGCGCCTCGCGCGACATGTCGAGCAGCGCCACTTCCGCGCCGCGGGCCAGCAGCCAGCGGGCGGTCGCAAGGCCGATGCCGGACGCCCCGCCGGTGACGATATAGCAGCGGTCCTCCAGCGACCGGATTGCAAGTGTCATACGCTCATGTCTCCCAGTTCCCCATGCGTTCGCCCCCCATACGTTCGGCCCCCATGCGGGCGGCCTGCGCCTCGCCGGCCGCCACCGTTCTCGCCAAGACTGTGTCCGCCAGTTCCGTTTCGCCAGGATGACAGGACCGTGCGCCGTCCGGCAGCCACTCTTCCAGCACCAGTTCGAAGGTCACGCAGACCGGATTGTGGCCGGAGACGAAGCGGCCGCCGCTGATCGCGCCGTTCGGCTCGGCAAGCACGCCGTGCAGCACCGCGACCGGCGTGCCGTCCGCATCCGCCTCGACCATGCCGCTCATGCCGATCACCTCCACCGCCGGGCCGCGCACCACCTTGATATGGCCGGAGGAAAAGGCGACGCAGGCATCGGTCAGACTGCCGAGCCCGGCGCGCAGGAAACAATGGGCGAGCCCCTCGCTGAGGCAGATCTTCTCGACCGCCTGGACGAGATCCTCGTTGGGGTGGACGCGGGCATAGACCGTGCGGCCGGTGCGGCCGCTGACAAGCATCACCTCTGCGCTCATTGTCCCCCTCCTGAACGATCCAGCGGCCGGAACAGGGTGTGGTTGGTCTCCGCGTCGGGAAGCTGGCGGATGTCGAACCCGTCGAACACCGTCATGCGGACCCGAACGCCCTCGCCGCCGATGCGGCTGGCGGCCGTGTCGAGATGGCCGCCGAACACCCGGCCCTCATGCGGTTCGGCGAACCAGGCATGGCAATGCAGCAGCGGCGCGCCGTCGGCGCCAATGCCCAGCGTCGCCGCCCCGCCGAAGAGGCGAACAGTGCCGGCGTCCCGCATCGGCGTGTAGGTCACCACCCGCGCGCCGCCGGGATCGGGTGCGGCAAGGCAGTAGATGCAGGGCTCCAGCGCCCCCGACAGCAGCTCGAAGGCGGCCGGCCGCCACTCCCCGCCGGTTGCCGCGCGCATCGCCGCCACGAACGCCTCGACCAGCGGCGCGCCGGGGGCAAGGCGCACCAGACTGGAGCGCGCGCCCTGCCTGGCATCGCGGCCGAGGGTGATCCGTTCCCGCGCCACCGGCCCCGGCTGGCGCAGCAGGCGCGCGGCGGCGGGAAGGCCCCGGGTAAGTCCAGGAGCAAGACCGGCGGGCGCCCTCACCTCGCCCCCTCCAGAACCGGCGCTTCGGCAAGTCGGCTTTCCAGCAGCTCGCGCACGGTCTTCTTGGTGATCTTGCCGTAGCCGGAGCGCGGCAGCGCGTCGAAGACGACGAAGCGCTTGGGGATCTTGTAGCCGGCGATGCGGGTCGCAAGATCGGCCTTGAGCTGCTCCGGCGTGATCTCGGCGCCCGGCTGCAGCACGATGGCGGCAACGCCGACCTCGCCCCATTTCTCGTCCGGCATGCCGACGACGCAGGCCTCGGCGATGGCCGGATGGGCGACCAGCTTTTCCTCGATCTCCAGCGGATAGATGTTGGAGCCGCCGGAGATGAACATGTCCGAGGCGCGCCCGGTGATGAACAGGAAGCCGTTCTCGTCGAAATGGCCGATGTCGCCGGTGCGGAACCAGCCGTCGCGGAAGGCCTCCGCATTGGCCTTCTCGTTGCGGTAGTAACCGTTGAACACCGCCGGGCCGATGACGCAGATCTCGCCGTTTTCCAGCGGCGGCAGCGGTTTGCCGTCCATGTCCTGGATCTCGATCTGCATGCCGGTGCGGGCATAGCCGCAGGTGCCGACGCGCACGCCCGGCCCATCTTCCGGGTCGTGCAGATGCGGCGGCAGCACGGTGATGTTGCCGGTCACCTCGCCAAGGCCGAAATACTGCACCAGGCAGCGGCCGAGCTTGCGCAGGGCCGTCTTCTGGTGCTCGCGCAGCATCGGCGCGCCGGCATAGATGACATGGCGCAGCGAGGAGTGGTCGTAGCGGTCCACCGCCGGGTCGCTGACCAGCGCGGTCAGGATGCTCGGCACGGTGAACATGTTGGAGACGCGGTGGCGCTCGATCAGGCGGAACGCCTCGTCGGCATCGAGGCTGCGCGAGGCGGTCAGCACGGTGGTGACGCAGCGCGCCACCTGGATGAGCTGGTGAATGCCGGCGCCATGCGACAGCGGCGCGACGACCAGCGAGGCATCCTCCGAGGTGGTGCCCGGCATCAGGTCGGCGAGATGATTGGTGATGACGAAAGCCATCTGCCCGTGGGCGAGCACCGCCGCTTTCGGCTTGCCGGTGCTGCCGGAGGTGAAGAAGAACCAGCAGGGATCATCCCGCTCGACGGGCGCTGCCCGCAAGGGCGCGCCGCGCCCCGCCGCCACCAGATCGGCATGGACATGCTCGCCGTCGCGCCCCTCGCCGATGCAGATGACGATCCGCGCCCCGGCGTCCCGCGCCGCATCGGCATGGGCGGCGAATTCCGGCTCGTAGATGATGGCTTTCGCCTGCGAGGAACTGGCGATATGGGCGACGTCGTCCGGCAGAATGCGGAAATTCGTCGGCACCCAGACGGCGCCGAGCTTGAACACCGCGAACATCGTCTCGAACATCTCGACCGAGTTGCGCGACTGGACGATGACCTTGTCGCCGAAGCCGAGGCCGAGCCCGGCAAGCGCACGGGCGAAGGCATCGACGCGGGCATTCATCTGCGCCCAGGTCACGCTGCGCTCGCCATGCACCACCGCCAGCCGCTCCGGATGGCGGCGGGCGGCCTCGGTGAGCAGGTCGCCGAGGTTCATCACCCGGTTGGACATGCGCTCGGCGCCTTCCACCCTCATTTCAGCCGCTCCAGGATCGAGACATAGTTGGCGACGGCGGCGCCGCCCATGTTGAAGACGCCGGCAAGCTCCGCGCGGGGAAGCTGCATGTCGCCGGCCTCGCCGCAAAGCTGCATCGCCGCCATCACATGCTGCGAGACGCCGGTGGCGCCGATCGGATGGCCCTTCGACTTCAGCCCGCCGGAGGGGTTCACCGGCAGGCGGCCGCCGAAGGCGGAAATGCCCTCGTCGATGATCCGGTGGCCCTCGCCCTCGCGCGCCAGACCCATCGCCTCATATTCCAGCAGTTCGGCGATGGTGAAACAGTCATGGGTCTCGACGAAGGAGAGATCGGCGACGCCGACCTTGGCCCGCTCATAGGCGGAATTCCAAGCCCGTGCAGCGCCTTCGAAGGATGTCTTCGAGCGGCGGCTGAGCGGCAGGAAGTCGTTCACATGCTCGGCGGCGCGGAAATACACCGCGCGCGGGGCGGTGGTCAGCGCGGTGTCGGTGTCGGCGATCACCATCGCCGCCGCCCCGTCGGAGATGAGCGAACAGTCGGTGCGGCGCAGCGGGCCGGCGACGATCGGGTTCTTCTCCGAGACCTCGTTGCAGAAGTCGAAGTCGAACGGCTTGCGCATATGGGCGTAAGGATTGGCCATGCCGTTGGCGTGGTTCTTGGCGGCGATCCGGGCAAGGCTGGCGCGCCGGTCGCCATGGGCCTGGAAATAGGCCTGGGCGATGTTGGCGAAGACGCCGGCAAAGCCGCCCTCCACCTCCGCCTCCTCCTTGCGATAGGAGGCGCCGAGCAGGATGTCGCCGACCTCGGGCGTCGGCGTCGCGGTCATCTTCTCGACGCCGACGACCAGCACGCGGCGGGCGCGGCCGCTCTCGATCTGGCGGAGGCCGGCATGGATCGCGGCCGAGCCGGTGGCGCAGGCGTTTTCCACCCGCGTTGCCGGGGTGAAGCGCAGCTCCGGCACCGCGAGGGCGACCAGCGAGGCCTGGAAATCCTGTTTCGCAAAGCCATTGTTGAAGGTGCCGAGGAAGATCGCGTCGATCTCCGAGGGACCGACATCAGCATGCCGGAGACAGTCGCCGACGACTTCGGCAATCAGCTCCTCCGCCCCTGCCGCATCCGATTTGCCGAACCTGGAATGGGCCCAGCCGATCATGCAGGCTGCCATCGCGCTCCTCCCTGCGACATTTCACCAGCATCTTCACTATAGAGCCGGAATTCCGGCTGATCTTGTCTTTTTGAGCCGCCCGAATAGACTATCGCGCATGAAACTCGCGCCCTGTCGCGCAGCCGGAGCTGAACCATGCAGCCGCTCGACGATACCGATCTGAAGATCCTCCGCGTGCTGCAGCAGGACGGCTCCCTCTCGGTGACCGAAGTGGCCGAGCGAGTCGGCCTGTCGCAGTCGCCCTGCTCGCGCCGCATCAACCGGATGATCGAGGACAAGGTCATCCTCGGCCGCTCGATCATCCTCGACCGCCGCAAGCTCGGTTTCGACGCCACCATCCTGGTGCGGATCAAGCTGTCCGGCCACGGGCGCCAGTCGATCTCGGTGTTCCAGGAAGCGGCGCTGAAGATCCCGGAAATCCAGGTGGTGCAACTGATGCTCGGCGAGTTCGACTTCAACCTGCGCGTCGTGGTGCGGGACATGGATCACTTCCAGACCCTGTTGCGCGAAAAACTGGTGATGCTGCCGGGCCTGCACGAAATCCAGAGTACGGTGATCCTGGAAGAAACCAAATACACCACGCATCTGCCAATATGACTGCCGAATATCGGGCCCCGAACGCCCGATTAGCCACTTTTAATATTATATATATTGATATCATTATTATAATTGAACTCTGAACAGCAGGGCAATAAGGTCTCTCTACAGGAACGGTGCAGCGAAACACGCTCCGGAACACCTGCGGCCTCGTGGCGGAATGGCGACGCAAGGGATTGCAACTCCCTAAATCCTGGTTCGACTCCAGGCGAGGCCTCCACTCCCTTCCCTTGCAACGATCTCCTTGCACAGCTCTCCCTGCGATGATCCCGGCTCAGGCGGGCTGCGGCGTGCGCTCCTCGCAGGCGTCCTCCTGCCGCCGGCGCAGGGCCTGGCGGTCGATCTTGCCGGTCGAGGTGCGCGGCAGCAGGTCGACTGGCACGAAGCGCTCCGGCACCATGTAGTTGGGCAGCAAGGCGAGGCAGTGCCGCTTCAGCGCGCGCGCGTCCGGCGCCTCGCGCTCCGCGATGAAACAGGCGGTCAGCGTGCGGGTGCCTTCCGCGTCGAGTTCGTCGATCACCGCGACCTCGCTGATGGCGTCGTGGCGCAGCAAGGCCTCCTCGACCTCGCCGATATTGACGCGGAAACCGCGGATCTTCACCTGGGAGTCGCGGCGACCGACATAGTGCAGCGTGCCGCCCTCGCCGATGCGCACCAGATCGCCGGTGCGGTAGATCGGATCGGGATAGAGGTCGTGGCGCGGGTCCTGGACGAACTTCGCCGCCGTCATCGCCGGATCGCCCCAATAGCCCTTCGCCAGCGTCGGTCCACGGGCGCAGAGCTCGCCGACGGCGCCCTCCTCCGACAGCACCTCGCCGGCCTCGCCCAGCACCAGCACATCCATATGGGCGCAAGGCACGCCGATGGGCAGCGGACCGTCGCCCGGCAGGCCGGTCAGCGCGTGGCAGGTGACGTCGTTGATCTCCGTCGCGCCATAGATGTTGTGATAGCGCGCCTTCGGCAGGCGGGACATGAGATCGCGCAGTTCCGCCGGCGGATAGGGTTCGCCGGCAAAGAAGATCAGCCGCAACTGGTCGAATTCCGGACCCGGATCGCCGAGCTGGCGGGCGATCATCCGCAGCACGGACGGGACGGACTGCCATACGGTCACGCGGCTTTCGGCGATGAAGCGCACCAGATCCGTCGCCATGAAGGACAGGCCCTGCGGCACCAGATGCACGCAGGCGCCATGCGCCAGCGCCGTCCACACGTCGAACAGCGACAGGTCGAAATGCAGCGGCGAATGCGAGGCGACCCGGTCCTGTGCCTGAAGCTCGAAATACGCCCCCGCCCAGTCGGAAAAGGCGACGATGGCGCGGTGGCTGATCATCACGCCCTTGGGGCGGCCGGTCGAGCCGGAGGTGTAGAGGATATAGGCAAGGTCCTCGTCGATGATCTTCGACGGCGGCGGCGCGGCCGCCTCGCCCCTTTCCTCGCCTTCCGGCTCCAGCATCACCGAAGCGATGCCGCGCGCCTCCGCCGAGAGCACGAGCGGCACGCCGCCCGTCACCAGCACCGGCGGCAGTTCGCACCCCTCCGCCGCCAGCGCCTCCAGCCGCTTGGCCTTGGTCCCTGAGGAGATCAGCATCGACGGTTCGCAGTCCTGCAGGATGCCGGCAAGCCGCGGCGCCGGCCCGGTCGGGTCGAGCGGCACGCAGATCGCGTCGGCCATCATCACGCCGAGCAGTGCGCCAACCGCCTCCGGCGACTTGTCGAGCCAGACCGCGACCCGGTCGTCGCGGCGCACGCCACCGGCATGGAGGGCGCGGGCGATGCGGACGGCAAAGTCCTGCAGCTCCGCCCGCGTCCAGGTCGTGCCCTCGAAGACGATGGCGGCGGCCTCCGGTGCCTGCCGCGCCAGAGCCTCGAGCAGTCGCGGAATGATGCGCGCCATTGTGGTCGTCTCCTGATTTTCTAAATGTCGTAGCGGCCCATCAGCCAGGCGAAATACTGGAAGCGGGGGCCCAGGAAGCGCTCGGCCTTGCCCCACATCTCGTCGTCGGTGATGTCGCTGGGATACTTGCGCCCGACGGCGCTGCGCTCGAACAGCGGCCGCAGCAGGGTCAGCGCCAGGATGTAGAAGAGATCGTGGTCCATCTTGTAGGACTTGCGCCGGTCGCCGTCCCAGCCGCCGAGAATGTCGTCCCGGTGCTTGGTGAGCAGCGCCAGATGCGGGATGAAATAGCCCCACATCCGGCGGGAGATGGCGCGGATCTCGGCCTCCGGCACGTCCGGGAAATAGCCGGCGATCTTCGCGGCGATCGGATCGAACTCCATCAGGTTGTCAATCGTGTACTTGCCGAGCGCGGTCGGATAGCCGAGCTTGCCGACCATCCGGTAGATGGCGCTGGCGAGGTCGCGCCAGGCCTGCATCGCCTTTGCCGCCTCCGGCAGGTGGTTGATGTCCTGCACGGAATCGAGGTCGATCAGGAACAGCCGCTTGCTCTCGACCGAGTAGACGAAATTGCCCCAGTCGCCGGAATAGCGGTAGAGCTCGGCCAGCGAGAAATCGTGCAGCAGCTTGCCGGCCTCGCGGGCGAGCTTGCAGATGACGGCAAGGCGGACGCGCTCGTCGTCCGGATCGCCCTCGATCCCGAGCGCTTCGCGGATGTCGTCGTAATGGGCGTCGAAGGCCGGGTCGCTGCCGCGCGCCATGCCGGCGCCGAACAGGATCTCCGAGATGCGATAGGCGGCGGCGCCGGGCGACAGCGTCAGCACCGCGCCCATCGGCTGGCCCTGGAAGGTCAGGTTGCCGCCATACTCGATCACCGCCAGCGGCGCGATGGTCGGCACGCCGTGGCGCACCAGCCGCTCGGCCGACCAGAACTCGCGATGCGCCCGCTCGTGGACGATGCCGCCGATCGGGCTCGGCGAGCTGTAGGCGTATTTGTACTCGCCCTCGTTCGAGATGCCGAAATGCGGATAGGTGACGAGATATTCCAGGAGGTCGGTCAGCGGCGGCACCGGATCGTTGCCGGCATCGTCATGCAGCTTGTTGGAATATTCCGCGTCGCCCGGCAGGATCGGGTTCCACAGGCCGACGCCCTTCAGCTTCGCCGCATGGAAGGTGACGGTGGGATCGTCCTTCAGCGCGATCGGCTCGTTGAGGCTTTCCCAGGAGCCGCGGCCGCGCCGGGTGAAGGTCGGCACATGGCCGTTCCAACTGGCGATGTCGAGCAGGCGCTGGAACTCGCCGTCCGAAATGGTCAGTCCGTCGAACTGGTGGGTGATCCGGTAGTCCAGCTTCTGGTGAGCGTTGATGTTCATCGAATAGCGTCCTGAATGAAAAGGAAAAGCCGGGTCAGGCATAGGCGATCAGGCATACGTCCTTGCGCCGAAGATGGCCGAGCCGACGCGCACGCTGGTGGCGCCGTAGATCACCGCCTTCTCGTAGTCGCCCGACATGCCCATGGAGCGGCGGGAAAGGCCGGCCTTGTCGGCAAGCGCGGCCAGCAGCTCGAAATGCGGCGCGGGATCCTCGCCTGCGGGGGGAATGCACATCAGCCCCTCGATGGTCAGCCCATACTCGTCGCGGCAGCGCGCGACGAAGGCGATGGCCTCATCCGGATCGATGCCGGCCTTCTGCGGCTCGCGCCCGGTATTGACCTGCACATAGAGGCGCGGGCTGCGGCCCTGGCGGGCGATCTCGCGGGAAATCTCGGCGGCGATCTTCTCCCGGTCGACGGACTCAATCACGTCGAACAGGGCGACCGCGTCGCGCGCCTTGTTGGACTGCAGCGGCCCGAGCAGGCGCAGCTCGATATCGGGATATTCGGCCTTCAGCGCCGGCCATTTCTCCTGCGCCTCCTGCACCTTGTTCTCGCCGAACACCCGGGCCCCGGCAGCGATCACCGGGCGGATCGCCTCCGCGTCGAAGGTCTTGCTGACGGCGACCAGCGTCACCGGGCCGGGATCGCCCTCGCGCACTTCCTCCGCCGCCGCGATCTTCTGCAAGACCGCCGTCAGCCGCTCCACCGATTGATCCTTGGTCATGGTCGTCACTCTCTGTGTCGGTTGTGGATAAGAAGGCCTCACACGCCCACGCCGAACAGGCGCGGCACCAGCAGCGTCAGGATGGGAAACAGCGCGCACAGCACCACGATCACCACATGGGCGAAGGCGAAGGGCAGCGACTCGCGCACCGCGCTCTCGTAGGGGGCGTTGGCTATTCGCGCGGCGGTCATCAATGTCAGGCCGACAGGCGGGGTGATGTTGCCGAGGTTCAGCGCCAGCAGCATCACCATGCCCGCATGCAGCGGGTGGAAGCCGAGCTCGACCAGCGCCGGGGCGAGCACCGGCACGGCGATGATGATCGCCGGCAGCACGTCGATGAACATGCCGATGACGACGAGCAGCGCTGCGACCGCGAGGATCTGCACCACCGGGTTGTCGCTCATGGTGGCGATGGTCTCGGCCGCATGGCGGGCGATGCCGGAGCGGGTGACGAACCAGCCGAGCACATTGGAGGCGCCGAGCAGCAGGAACACCACGCCGCTGAAGCTGACGGTGGAGACCAGCGACTCCCACAGGTCCTGCCGGGTCAGCCGGCGATAGGCGAAGCCGCCGAGCGCGAGCGCATAGATGCAGGCGATCACCGAGGCCTCGGTCACCGTGGTCAGGCCGGTCAGCACGCCGCCGAGAATGACCAGCGGAATGCCCATGGCGGCGAGCGCGCTGATGCCGGTCGAGACGATCACCGAGAGCATCACCCGCTGATGGCTGGCATAGCCGCGCTTCCACGAGATGATGCCGCTGACGATCAGCATGGCGAGGCCCATCATCAGCCCCGGCACGATGCCGGCGGCGAACAGGCCGAGGATCGAGATGTCGCGCAAGGTGGCGGCATAGGCGATCATGATGATGCTGGGCGGGATGATCGGCCCGACGATGGCCGAGCAGGCGGTGACGGCGGCGCAATAGGCGGCGCTGTAGCCCTCCTTGCGCATGGAGGGGATCAGCGTGCGCCCGATCGCCGCCGTCTCGGTCACCGCCGCGCCGGTCAGCCCGGCGAACATCAGGCAGGTGGTGACGTTGACATGCGACAGCGCGCCGGGCACCCGGCCGAACAGCGAACTGGCGAAGGCGATCAGCCGCTCGGTCAAGCCGGCGCGGTTCATGATCTCGGCGGTGATGATGAAATAGGGCACGGCGATCAGCACGTAGCCGGAGACGCCGGAATAGAAGCGGTCGGCAAGGATGCCGAGGAAATCCGCCCCGCCGATGGAATAGGCGCCGATCATGCCGGCCGCGGTCAGCACCAGGCCGAGCGGCAGGCCGATGAACATCAGCACGACGAAGGCGAGAGAGGCGCTCATCCGGCGACCTCCGCGACGCGGCGCGCCGGCGTCGGTCCGGCCGCTTCCGCCAGGCTCGGCGGCGATATGCCCGCCTCGGCCGGTCCGTCGCCGTAATCCAGCCCCGCCTCGGCGGCCTCGACCTCCTCCGCCGCCGCGCCGATGGCACCGCGCTCTTCCAAAAGGGCCATGCCGTCGACGAGGTGCAGGCACAGGATCGCGCCGGCCACCGGCACGGAGGCCGCCGTCCAGTGATGCGCCACCTGCAGGCTGGAGGAGATGATGTAGAGGTTGCTCGCCTCGCGGAAGAAGCCGAACCCGTACCACAGCAGCGCCAGGGCGAAGAGGCCGATGGCGGCAAGGTTGATGCCCTGCGCCAGCCGCGCGGCCCAGCGAGGCAGCATCCGCGCCACCGCGAGGATGGCGATATGCTCGCCATACTTGAAGGCGACGGTGATGCTGAGCATGCCGAGCCAGGGCAGGAACAGGCGGAACAGCGAGGGTCGGGTATTGGCATAGGCGAAGGCGAGCGGGCCGCTGTCGAACAGCGAGGCCTGGCCGAGCCGGTGGGCCAGCGCCAGCCCCATCTCCAGCACGATGCCCGCCGCCGAGACGACCAGCATCACGGCGAGCAGCAGGGCGCAGACGACGATGGTCGCACGGTTGACCGCGTCGCTGGCCCGGCGCAGGGCGCCGACAAGCGCTCCCGGCCCAAGGGTGGAAGTCGTGCTCATGGGGTGTCTTCCCGGTCGGCTCGGCTGAAACGGGCGCGGCGCGGCGGTGGCCGGCCGCGACGGGCGGGGATGCGCGGGCACGCCCGGCCTCCCCGCCCTTTCGATCAGTCGAGATAGATCTCGATCGCGGAGCGATTCAGGTCGGCATGGATGCGCTCGACCTCGGCGCGCAACTCGTCATAGAGCGCCGCCTTCTCGCCGAATTCCTTCACCAGCCACTCGCGATAGATCGGCTGCGCGATCTCCCGCATCCGCTGCTTCTCGGCATCGGAGAGGATGTGGCACTGCTCGAACTTCTTGCAGGAGTTGACCCAGCCGACGACGGTGATCTGCGCGGCGATGCCATGCGCCATGGCGACCGCCTCGCGCGCGGCGGCGACGATGATCCTCTGGTAGTCTTCGGGCAGTTGCGAGAACCAGGCCTCGCTGACGCTCCAGGTGATGGTGTTGTAGACGTGGCCGCTCCAGGTGGTGAAATTGGTCACGTCGTAGAGCTTGAAGATGTCGTTGACGCCCGGCGCATGGAAATGGCCGTCGACGAGGCCGGTGGCAAGGCCGGTCTGCAACTCGCCCCAGGGCAGCGGCGTCGGCGAGGCGCCGAGCGCGCGCATGATCGTCATATGCGCCTGGTTCTCCTCGACGCGGATGCGCAGGCCCTGCAGGTCCTCGACCTTGGTGATCAGCCGCTTGTTGTTGGCGAAGGCGACGAAGCCGCCGCCGTCGTCGAGCGTGCCGAGGTAGCGCAGCCCGCTTTCCTTGACCATCGGCTTCATGAACTCGGCGAACCACGGGCTGTCGAAGAAGGTCCAGGCCGTCCGGTAGTCCGGGAACAGGAACGGCGAGGTGATCATCTCGTAATTGCGGTAGAAGGAGGCCTGCGTGCCCGAGCCGAGCATGACCGACTGGATGGTCTTGCCGGCGCGGGTCTGCTGCGCCGCCTCGACCTCGCCGCCGAGCGCGCCGTTGCCGAAGACCTGCACGTCGATGTCGCCATTGGTGGCGCTTTCCACCAGTTGCTCGAAATGCTTGAGGGCCGGCGCTG
Organism: Stappia sp. TSB10P1A; assembly: GCF_900185725.1. Taxonomy (GTDB): domain Bacteria; phylum Pseudomonadota; class Alphaproteobacteria; order Rhizobiales; family Stappiaceae; genus Stappia. Next base: position 261,447 of record NZ_FYAU01000036.1, read on the forward strand.
TCTCGTTGTTGGTGAGATCGTCCGGATAGAGATGGGCGATGGTCATGGTGTAGCGGGCGGCCTCGGCCGGGCTGGTCCAGCCAGCCGCGAGCGCCAGCGCCAGGACGCCGGTCAGCAGCAGTCCGCGCAGACCGGCGCGGCCGGACGAGCTGCCTTGCGCGCGGCTGCGAATTGCCTGCGCCGTACCCTTGTTACTTATACGTGGGAAGCAACAACAACAGTCTCCGACCGACATAATTCCCCTCCTCAAGCGAATATTATTCTATTCGATTGTAAGGCGAGGATATGAAGCGGCCTTTTGCCGGTCTAATTCTATTTTTCTATTTCTTGTGAGTGTCGTAACGTAAATGGAAGACAGCGCGACAACGCCAGCGGCCGGGGCCTTGCGACCCCGGCTCGACGTCCGGTCTCCGGCGTCCGGTCCATGATGTCCGGTCCATGATGTCCGGTCCATGACGTCCGGTCTGCACTCTCTCCAGGCGCCGGCAGCCTCGCCGCGCCTGCGAAAACCGGCCCGTCCGGCCTCCTGCACCCTCCTCCCATCAAAACGGGGTGCGGAAACCGGACGGGCGGCCCCCATGGGGCTGGGGTGGGGGCTGGGGCTGGGTTGGGTTGGGGCGGAAGCCGGGCCGAGGTCGGGGCCGGCGGCGCCCTACCCCGTCACCGCGCCCTTGTTGGCAGGCAGGGCGAGCTGGGCAAACTTGCCGAGCACGCCGCTGCGGTAGCGCGGCTCCGGCTGGCGCCAGTTGGCTCGGCGCCGGGCCAGTTCCTCGTCGGCCACTTCCAGCTGCAGCAGGTGGCGCGAGGCATCGATGGTGATCGTGTCGCCCTCCTCCACCAGGGCGATGGTGCCGCCCTCATAGGCTTCCGGCGTGACATGGCCGACCAGCATGCCCCAGGAGCCACCCGAGAAGCGGCCGTCGGTGATCAGCCCGACCTCGGCGCCAAGGCCACGGCCGATGATCGCCGAGGTCGGGGCCAGCATTTCCGGCATACCCGGGCCGCCGCGCGGGCCGAGATAGCGCAGCACCAGGACGTCGCCGGGGCGGATGCGGTCGGACAGGATCGCATCCATCGCCGACTGCTCGTCGTCGAAGACGCGGGCCGGGCCGGTGATCGAGGTCGACTTCAGGCCGGTGATCTTGGCAACGGCCCCGCCCTCGGCAAGGTTGCCGCGCAGCACCGCCAGATGGCCCTCGCGATAGAGCGCCTTGTCGATCGGCAGGATGACGTCCTGATCGGCGGAGGGCTCGTCCGGCACATGCGCCAGTTCCTCGGCCAGCGTGCGCCCGGTGACGGTCATGCAGTCGCCATGCAGCAGGCCGGCATTCAGCAGGATCTTCAGCACTTGCGGAATGCCGCCGGCCTTGTGCAGGTCGACCGCCATGTATTTGCCCGAGGGTTTCAGGTCGCAAATCACCGGCACCTTGCGGCGCACCCGCTCGAAATCGTCGAGCGTCCACTCGACCTCGGCGGCATGGCAGATGGCGAGGTAATGCAGCACCGCGTTGGTGGAGCCGCCGGTTGCCATCACCAGGGTGATGGCGTTCTCGACGCTCTTGCGGGTGACGATGTCGCGCGCCTTCAGCCCCTTCTTCACCGCCTCGACGAGGACGCGGGCGGACTCGGCGGTGGACTCGAACTTCTCCTGGTCGATATTGGCCATGGTCGAGGAATAGAGCAGCGACATGCCGAGCGCCTCGAAGGACGAGGCCATGGTGTTGGCGGTGTACATGCCGCCACAGGCGCCGGTGGTCGGACAGGCGTTGCGCTCGATGCCCTCGAAATCCTCCTCGCTCATGCGGCCGGCCTTGATGGCGCCGACCGCCTCGAAGGCGGAGATCACCGACAGGTCCTGGCCCTTCCACTTGCCCGGCTTGATCGTGCCGCCATAGACATAGACCGCCGGCACATTGGCGCGGACGATGCCGATCATGCCGCCGGGCTTGTTCTTGTCGCAGCCGCCGATCACCAGCACGCCGTCCATCCACTGGCCCTGCACCGTCATCTCGACACAGTCGGCGATCACCTCGCGCGAGATCAGCGAGTATTTCATGCCCTCGGTGCCCATCGACATGCCGTCGGAAATGGTGGGCACGCCGAAGAGCTGCGGATTGGCGCCCGCCTCCTTGATCGCCTTCACCGCCACGTCGGCAAGCGGCTGCAGGCCGGCATTGCAGGGCGTGATCGTCGAATGCCCGTTGGCAATGCCGATCATCGGGTTGTCGAAATCTTCCTTGGTATAGCCGAGGCCATAGAACATGGCCCTGTTCGGCGAACGCTCGATCCCTTGCGAAATCGTCTTCGAACGCTCGTTATATGCCACCCGCAATCCTCCCTGGACATCCCGCGGCGCCGGTCCGCCGCCGTCCCGGCCCTCCCGCGGGCCGGCTCCCGATCCAGATGCGCACCGCCGGTCCGGCCGGACTTGCCGGAACAGTGCCGGAGATCGGCGCAACCGCCTCAAATCCCACGCTGTTTCCCATCCGGATAAGGTGTGCCCATCAGCCTCCAGGCGACGGTATCGCCTCGTCATTCATTTCAGAAATATATTTCTGAGAGGGTATTAAGACGTTTTTCGACCTAATCGCGCTGCGTTCCGCCCCCGCCGACAGCGGCGGCGCCGACCCTCCCGAGCCGGCGCCCCCGTGTGCTGCTTGCGCGTTCGAATTGCAAAAGGGCGGCCGCTTCAGTCGATCCGGCCGGCGTGACCGTGGCCCTGGCCGTTGAGGTCGTGGCGGGCCTGCACCATCGCCGCCTCGGGCAGGCCGAGACCGGGAGCGCCCCCGCCCCGGCCCTGGCCGATCCCGCCGTCCTCGTCGCCGGCATGCTCGCCGAGGCCGCGGGCGATCTCGACCAGGCGCAGCACCGTCGGCGAGGGGTCCTCCTTGCGCCAGACGAGGCCGGTCTCGATCACCGGCGGCTTGCCCTCCAGGCCGACATAGCGCACCCCCATGCGGCCCAGCCGGCGCAGCGAGCCGGGCACCAGCGCGAACCCCATCCCGGCCGAGACCAGGCTGATGATGGTCTGCATCTGGATGGCTTCCTGGCCGATCACCGGCTCGATGCCATGGGACGCGAAATAGGTGGTGATGATGTCATGGAAGGCCGGGGCCGAGCGCCGCGGGAACAGCACCAGCGGCTCCTCGGCGACATCCTCGATCTTCAGCCGGCCGCTGACGATCTCCACGCGCCCGGCCCGCACCCACTCCTCCGGCACCGCCGCCACCAGCGGCTCGTGCAGCAGCGGCAGGTAGGACAGCGAGGCATGCAGGGTCTGGTGCATGGGGATGATCAGGCCGGCATTGATCTCGCCCTGCATCAGGGCCTCGACCTGCAGGTCGCTGGTCATCTCCTTCAGCGTCACCTTCACCTCCGGATAGGTGGCGCCATAAAGGCTGATCAGTTCGGGAAGCAGGTTGTAGTCGGCGGTCGTCACGAAGCCGAGCTTGAGCGAGCCGATCTCGCCGCGGGCGAGCTGACGCGCCAGCGCCGGCAGGGCCTCCACCTCCTGCAGCAGCTTGCTCACATGCGACAGAAGGTGCTCGCCGACCGGGGTCAGCGCCACGTTCCGCTTCGTCCGCTTGAACAGCGTGACGGACAATTCCTCCTCCAACGCCAGAATGGCCTGACTGAGCGGAGGTTGCGTCATACAGAGCCGCTCCGCGGCCCTGCCGAAATGCAACTCCTCCGCAACCGTTACAAAGAACTTGAGCCTTCTCAGATTCATTGCTTGCCTTCTGCTCCCTAGGATTGGCCGATTTTTGCTGTCCCCAAAAATTCGAACGCAAACCTTTATATGGCAAAAATATATATTTCTCGACACGAACGGAAAGTTGTATTTCGGTTGTAATTAAAATTAGTTTCTCGTCCTACGCGATAGTGCAATAAAGGAACTAGTTTTTGTCGCCAAGAAGGCCGAAACGGGAGGACACCATGACATATGAATTTCATATCTGTACCACCGAGAACTCGACCTTAAGCTTGAGATACGGGTAATCGCTCCAATACTGTCACGATTACCAATGTTGTTTTCGTCAGCGAGCAACACCCGGCCGCGGGCACGACCCGGCTCCGCGGAGGCGCCGGCACGGGCCGGGTTTCGCGCCCGCGCCTTTCCCGACGACCCGTCCCCGCCATCCAACCACCTGCCGGGGCGGCGCGCAAACGGCACGCCCCGCAAGGCATCGGCCGGCATCGGCCGCCGGACCTGATCACACCACCCACCGCACCACCCCGACGCAAAACCCCGACGCAAAACCCCAACGCAAAACGAGGAGCGCAGATGGACTTCAGCTTCACTCCCGAGCAGGAGGCCTTCAAGGAGAAGGTCGTCCGCTTCGCCAAGGACGAGCTCAACGAGGGCGACCTCAAGCAGCGCGATGCCGAGTGCATCCTCTCGCGCGACCTGTGGCGCAAGATCGCCGGCTTCGGCATCCTCGGCCTGCCCTTCGAGAAGGCCTATGGCGGCGCCGAACAGGACATCATCACCACGGTGCTGGCGATGGAGGCGCTGGGCTATGGCTGCCGCGACAACGGCCTGCTGTTCAGCATGAACGGCCAGATGTGGACCGTGCAGATGCCGATCGCCCAGTTCGGCACGCCGGAGCAGAAGGAGAAGTATCTGCGCGGGCTGATTTCCGGCGAGCTGATCGGCGCCCACGGCATCACCGAGGCCGAGGCCGGCTCCGACGTGATGAGCCTCGGCACCACCGCGACCCGCGACGGCGACCATTATGTGCTGAACGGCGCCAAGGTGTTCTGTACCAACGGGCCGGTCGCCGACGTCTTCGTCATCTTCGCCACCGTCGACAAGAGCGCCGGCTCGCTCGGCCTCACCGGCTTCGTCGTCGACCGCGACACACCGGGCCTGACGGTCAGCCCGAACCGCCGCAAGATGGGCCTGCGCACCTCGCCGATGGCCTGGCTGACGCTGGAGGACTGCCGGGTGCCGGTTGCCGCGCGCATCGGCAAGGAGGGCCAGGGCGGGCGCATCTTCAACAATTCGATGGAGTGGGAGCGCAGCTCGATCCTCGCCAATCTCGTCGGTGCGATGGAGCATCAGGTCGAACAATGCGTCGCCCATGCCAACAAGCGCACCCAGTTCCGCAAGCCGATCGGCAAGTTCCAGTCCGTGTCCAACCGCATCGTCGACATGAAGCTGCGGCACGAGACCTCGCGGCTGCTGCTCTACAAGGTCGCCTGGCTGAAGAAGAACAAGGGCAGTTGCCCGATGGAGGCGGCGCTCGCCAAGCTCTACCTGAGCGAGGCCTGGGTCGCCTCCTGCCAGAACTCCGTCGTCATCCATGGCGGCTACGGCTACATGGCCGACTACGAGGTGGAGCGCGACTTCCGCGATGCGGTCGGCAGCCTGCTCTATTCCGGCACCTCGGACATCCAGCGCACCATCGCCGCCCGCGCCCTCGGCCTGTGAGGAGCGTCCCGTCCGGCCTCCGCGCCGGACGGGGCCGCACTCGCCACCCCAAAGCCCGCCTGTCACTTCTGCGGATATCGCCTGCTGGAATACATATAACTCAATAGAAATTCAGTAATACCGGCGATATTGACTTGCCATATTTGCTCAATAAGCTCCTTCCGTTAGGAAAATTTCCCAAATTTCAAAGACTATCTTTTCAGTCACTGTGCATATCACAAGGGCGAGACTGCAAAAGCGGCCGCCCGAACGGAGTTGCCAACCGTCGCCGTGTCCCATGCCGGGCGCGCGACAGCCTGAGGAGGAAGGCTCGTGACTGCAATCGACCTGATGAGCGTACACAACACCCTGCTCGCCTATCTGCTGGAAAATTCGGGCGTCAACGTCTCGGGCGGCATCGACCCGGAGGAGAACCTGCTGGACAGCGGCATTCTCGACTCGCTCGGCATCGCCGAGATCACCGAATACATGGAGAAGGAATTCGCCATCGTCATCGACGAGGACGAGATCACCTCGCAGAACTACAAGACGCTCAGCGCGCTCTCCGGTTTCTGTCACAGCAAGATCACGTCGGCCGCGGCGTAAGGACCCTGTCCTTCCCTGCCACGGCGTCCGAGGAATGGCGACCATGACACGCATCAAGGCTGACCTGATCCTGGTCCATGCACCGGCGATCTTCGACTTCCGCAACCGGGACGACTTCGTTCTCGGCTGGTATGCCAGCCAGGAGAGCAGCAACGTCACCCCGATCTTCGAAATGCACCCGCTCGGCTTCCTGTCGATCAAGAGCTTCCTGGCCGAGCGCGGGCTGGACGTGAAGATCGTCAACCTGGCCTCGCTGATGCTGAAGCATCCGACGCTCGACGTGGAGAAGCTGTTCCAGCATCTCGACGCCCCCGCCTTCGGCATCGACCTGCACTGGCTGCCCCATTGCCAGGGCTCGATCGAGGTCGCCGGGGTGCTGAAGAAGGTGCACCCGGAGAGCTTCGTCGTCTTCGGCGGCATCGTCTCCACCTATTATGCCCGCGAGATGATGCAATACCCGCAGATCGACGGCGTCATCCGCGGATACGACACGCTGGAGCCGCTGGCGGACCTCGTCGGCCAGCTCAAGCGCGGCGTGCGCGGGCGCCTCGACGTCCAGAACATGGTCTACAAGGACAAGGGGGAAGTCGTCGACAACGGCCATTCCTACACGCCCGACGTGCTCAACGACGTGGCGATCGACTGGTCGAAGATGTTCCCCAAGACCGACAACCTGCTGAACATGCCTAACCTGATGGTGCTGCCGAACACCGGCTGCCAGCAGAGCTGCGGCTGGTGCTCCGGCTCGCGCTGGGCCTATCAGCGGATGATGAATGTGGAGAAGAAGACCGTCTTCCACCGCCGCTCGGAACAGCTCGCGCGGGAGATCACCACCTTCCCCAAGACCGAGTCGCCGCTCAGCGTCTACACGCTGCAGGCCTATTCGGAATCCGCCCCGCGCCTGCTTTCCTACCTGGAGGCGGTCAACGACAGCGGCGTCGTCAGTTCGGTCTCCTTCGAGCAGTTCCGCCTGACCAAGCCCTCGGTGCTCAAGCAGATGACCGAGGTCGCGCCGAACCTCGACATCTATATCAACCTGTCGCCGCAGTCGCATGACGTGGAGATCAGCCGGCTGACCGGGCGCGGCACCTATACCAACGAGGAGATGGAGGACTGGATCGCCGCCGCGCTCGATGTCGGCATCAAGGGCTTCTATCTCTGGTACACGATCGGCATGCCGAAGCAGACCCATGCCTCGGTCATGGAGACGGTCGCCTATTCGCGCCGGCTGATGCAGCGCTTCCCCAACGACAAGGTGATCCCGACGATCTTCGGCATGGTGCCGTTCCTCGATCCGGGCTGCCAGTGGTTCGAGCAGCCCGAAGAGCACGGCTACACGGTGTTCCACCGCGATCTTGAATCCCATCGCAAGTCGCTGACCCAGCCGCGCTGGCGCGACGCGATGAACTACGAGACCAGGTGGATGAAGCGCGACGAGTTCCTGCCCAGCATGTACGAGGCGATGCAGGTCATGGCCAACGACAAGGCGGAATTCGGCCGCATCACCAAGCGCTCGATCAGAATCGTCAACGACCGCATCGACCACCTGCGCCACCTCACCGGCTCCATCGACCGGGCCTATGAGCTCGACGGCGGGCTGCCTGCCTCGCTGCGCCAGGAGATCGGCCGGCACAACGACGAGATCCTCTCCTACGCGGCCGATGTCGCGCTGGTGAAGAAGCCGCTGTCGGGCCGCTGGTACGACGATCACACGGTGCCGGCGGAGATCATCGAGGCCTGCACCGGCACCGCCCGGGCCGCCTGAGCGGGCCCCTTTCGAAGGGCCGCCCGAGCGGCCCCGCGCCCCCACCGGCCGCGCCGCCCTTCCCGACCTTGCCCGCCGGCCGTCAGGCCTTGCGGGCAAGCGGCCGGCGGCGCGGCGCGCCCCTCTCTCCCAGCCAGGAGCCGGAGCCATGACCCGCGACAGCGCCAGAGACAGCATTAGAGACAGCATCAGAGACCACTCCACAGAACCCGTCGGCCTGCTTGCCGCCGCCCACCATCTGCCCGAGCGCATCTGCACGCTCGACGAGATCGTCGCCCGCGAGACGGGGCCGGTCGATGTCACCGCCGCCGCACGGCTCGGCGTCGGCAGCGTCCATGTCTTCGAAGGCGAGAGCCCGACCGACATGGCCCTTGCCGTATCCCGCAAGGTGCTGGAGGCGGCCGGCCTCTCGCCCCTCGACCTCGATGCGATCATCGACTTTTCGATAATGCCGCAGCGCTATGTCGAGCCGGCCTGGTCGATGAGCAACGAGCTGCAGGCCGAGCTCGGCGCCAAGCGCGCCTTCACGCTCGGCTATAGCGGCGGCCATTCGTCGAACCTGCATGCGGCGATCAAGTTCGCCCGCGCGCTGATCCTCGCCAATGACGACGTCAACCGGGTGCTGCTGGTCGCCGCCGACCAGGCGATCGCCGGCAACCGGGTGATCGCCGGTCTGGACGCACCGCTCACCGTGCTGGGGGATGGGGCCAGCGCCGTCATCGTCGCGCGCGGCGCGGGCCGCGCCGCCATCCTCGGCACCGCCCTGCGCTCGACCGGCGCGCTGCACGACGTGCTCAACATTCCCGGCGGCGGCATGAAGCATCCGACCCGGCTCGACCTCTACCGGCTGACGCTGGATGCGGCCAAGCATGAGCGCGCCGACCGCACCAATGAGCTCAAGGGGTTGGTCGACAGGCTGCTCGCCCGCCACGGTCTGTCGGGCGGCGACATTTCCCGCACCCTCACCGCCAACATCTCGGCGGCGGACGCGCAGGCGGTCGGCGACAGCCTTTGCACCGGCGCGCGGCTGGTGCCGGCGGGCTTTGCCTCGCGCGGCCACCTGCACGGTTCGGACCTCGTCCTCAACCTGCTGGAGCTGGAGGAGGAGGCGCCGCCCGCCGGCAGCCATGTGCTGCTGGCGACCCACGGCCACGGCTTTCTCTACGGCGCCACCTTGCTGCAATACTGACAGGGAGATCCAGATGGACCACGTCGGCATCCTTTCCGAAGCCTTCTACCTGCCGCCCGGCAAGAAGCTGGTGGCGGACGTCTTCCGCGACGAGGACGTGCCCTTCGGCACCCTGTCGAAGAACATCGACTTCCAGCGCGACATCGGCATCCACGACATCCATGTCACCGACGAATTGCCCTCGGTGCTGGCGGTCGAGGCCGCGCGCCGCGCCCTCGACCAGGCCGGGATCGCCCCCGGTGAGGTCGACCTCGTCGTCGACTTCACCTCGATCCCGGAGGATTATGTCGGCCCGACCTGGTCGGCTGCCGGCCTGGTGCAGCAGGAGCTGGGGCTGGACAATGCCTTCGCCACCGCCGTCAACACCGGCGGCTGCGCCAGCTATCATCTGGCGCTGAAGACCGTCGTCTCCCTGATGCTGGCCGACGACGACGTGTCGACGGCGCTGCTCTTTGCCGGCGACCGCACGCCGGACCTCAACAAGACCTATTACCCGATCACCGTGGCGAGCGACGGCGGCAGCGCCCTCGTGCTGCGCAAGAACGCGGCCCGCGCCCGCATTCTCGGCGTCGAGACCATCTCCATCGGCCGGCTGCACGACGTGTGGTACGTGCCGGGCCTGCAGAACCGCCAGCCGAACGAGGAAGTCACCGAGCGGCTGCTGCACATGTATGCCAAGATGGACAAGTTCAACGAGGGCGTCATCCCGATCAACTTCCGCATGTTCGGCAAGGTGATGACCCAGTTGCTCGACAAGCTGGGCCTCACCTTCGACGACGTCGACTATTACGTCTATCCGACCTTCTCGACCTGGGATCAGGCCTATTTCATGAAGAAGTTCGGCCTGCCGAAGGAAAAGGTCTACACCAGCGCGCTGAAGCATCGCGGCCATGTCCAGGAAAGCGACATGGTCATCAACTATGCGGAAGCGGTGGAGCAGAACCTCATCCGCACCGGCGACAAGGTGATGGTTGTCTCCAATGGCGCGGGCTTCGCCTGGTCGGCGGCCCTGATCCACCATTGAGCGCCGCCGCGCCGCCGGACGGCGACCTCCTCGTCCGGCGGCAGGGCCGCGCCGGGCGGATCACGCTGAACCGCCCCCGCGCCCTCAACCTCTTGAGCGAGGCGATGCTTGCCGGCATCGCCTTAGCGCTTCAGGACTGGCGCGCCGACCCGGCCATTGACCTCGTCGTCATCGATGCAGTCGGCGGGCGGGCCTTTTGCGCCGGCGGCGACATTGCCGCCGTGCATGGCCGGATCGCCCTCGGCGACATCGAGGGCGCGCGCGGCCACTGCCTTGCCGAATACCGTCTCGACCTTGCCCTGGCACGCTACCCCAAGCCCGTCGTCACCCTGATCGACGGCGTCGCCATGGGCGGCGGGCTGGGTCTCGCGCTGCACGCCAGCCACCCCGTCGCCAGCGAACGGGCGAGCTTCGCCATGCCGGAATGCGGCATCGGCTGGATCCCCGATTCCGGCGCAACGCATCTTCTCAGCTCCCTGCCCGCTCCGCTCGCCGCCTTCATTGCCCTGACCGGCGAGAAGCTCAGTGCGGAGGCCGCCGCCGCGCTCGGCTTCGTGCGCTACCGGATCGCCTCGGCCGACCTGCCGGCGCTGGCCGAGGCGCTGTGCGAAGACGGCATCGACGCCCTGCCCGCGTCCCTAACGGAGAGCGCTGCCGCCCTGCCCGGCTTCGGCCCGGACCTGGAGCAGGCCTTTGCCGCGCCCGACGTGGCGGAGATCCTCGCCCGGCTGGAAACCGGCGGCGAGCCTTGCGCGCGTGCGGCAAAGGCACTCCTCAAGGCCTCGCCGCTGGCGCTGGCGCTGACCTTGGAGGCGCTCGCTCGCGCCCGCCGGCACGGCAGTCTGGAGGCCGCGCTGGGGTTCGAATACGCGATTATAAGCCGGCTCATGATCCATGCGGATTTTTCGGAAGGCATCCGCGCCGCGATGATCGACCGCGACCGCCGCCCGGCCTGGACGCATGCCGCGACGCACCGCTTTTCGGCCGCCGAGCTCGCGCCGTTCCTGCCCGCTGCCGGCGCGCCTTTGCTGCTGCCCGGCCCCCCTTGAAAATCAGTCGCAAAGGCACCTGAACCCTGCGGAATTATATATTTCCCCCGCCTCCGGGGGGGCTTTAGATTTCTCCTGCAAGGTGCAGAAAATCCAACAACGATACGGGGTTGCACCCGGATCGCCGTCGCTCGCGCGCGGTGTTCCGGCGCACGCCCGCCCCTTCCCGCCTTGCCGTCGTTTCACGGCATTTCGCCGAGGGAAGCCTCGTCAACCGGCGACCGTTTCCGCAAACGCATTCGGGAAACAGACAATGACCTCAGTCCAATCGACACAACGTTCCTCCTTGATGGACAACTGGCCGACGCTCGCGGTCGCCGCGCTCGGCTCGTTCCTCGTCATTCTCGACGTGACGGTGGTCGCCATCGCGCTGCCCTCCATCGAGCGGGACCTGAAGGCGAGCTTCTCCGAGCTCCAGTGGATCATCAACGCCTACAACATCGCCTATACCTCGGTGCTGATCGCCGTCGGCGCCCTTGCCGACTGGTTCGGCCGCCGCCGAGTGATGGTGATCGGCCTCGCGCTGTTCGGCGCCACCTCGCTGATCGTCGGCCTCGCCGATACGCCGACAGCCCTGATCTGGGGCCGCGTCGCGCAAGGGCTCTCGGCCTCGGCCATGCTGATCCTCGGCGTCGCGCTGATCTCCAACGCCTTCCAGGGCTCCGACCGGGCCCAGGCCTTCGCGCTGTGGGGCGTGTCGATCGGCTGCGGCGCGGCCTTCGGCCCGATCGTCGGCGGCATTCTCGTCGACCTCTTGAGCTGGCGCTGGATCTTCCTGCTCAACGTGCCGATCGTCGCGGTGCTGATTGCCCTGTGCTACTGGCGGGGGGGGGAATCCTCCGACGACAATGCAGGCGGCCTCGACTGGCCGGGCATCCTCACCTTCACCGGCGCGCTGGCGTGCCTCTCCTACGCGGTGATCGAGGGCGGCGAGCGCGGCTGGGACAGCAACACCATCGTCGCGGCGATGGCCGGCGCCGTGGTGCTGTTCCTGCTGTTCGTGTGGATCGAGACCAGCGTCAGGAAGCCGGCCTTCGACCTGCGCCTGTTCCGCATCCCGACCTTCACCGGCATCCAGCTCGTCTGCGTGCTCAACAGCATCACCTTCTGGGTCATGCTGGTCTACCTGCCGATCTACTTCCAGGTGGTGCATGACATGTCGGCGTCCTCGGCCGGCCTGATGCTGCTGCCGATGACGGTGCCGCTGCTGCTCGTCGCCCCGCTCGGCGCCCGCCTTGCCTCGCCGGAGCGGTTCGGCGTGCGCGGGCTGATCGCCTTCGGCTGCGCGCTGATCGCCGCCGGCTTCCTGTGGCTGGCCATCGCCCCGCCGGCCGAGGTGGTGCTGTGGGTCGTCGCCTTCGTGCTGCTCGGCATCGGCACCGGCCTCATCAACGGTGAATTGTCCAATGTCGCCACCGCCGTCGTGCCGCCGGAGCGGGCGGGCGTCGCCTCCGGCGTCAACATCACCTTCCGCCACGGCTCCTTCACCCTGTCGATCTCGGTGTTTGGTGCCATCCTGCTGTCGGCGATCACGCTGCAGCTCGGCGGCACGGGCGAGCTTGCCGCCGGGCTCGGCGACGGCCTCGCCAATACGGCGAACTTCATCGCCCGCGGCGACTTCGCCGGCGCCGTTGCCAATGCGCCGGTCGAGGTCCAGCCGGCACTCACCGAATTCGGCCGGGCGAGCTTCGCCTCCGCCTTCTCGGTGCTGATGTGGATCGTCGCCCTGCTTTCGGTTCTTGCCATCGTCATCTCTGGTCTGATGATCCGGCGGCGCGACTTGCTGGCGGGCCCGGAGGCCCAGGCAGCCGCGGCGGCGGGCGAGTAACCGAAAGGCCGTCCGCCGCTTCAGCGGAGCCCGGTCCGCTTTGCCAAAAGCGGGCCGGGTTGCGGCGGAAGGCTCCTCCCCGAAACAAACTTAGGGCGCGTCTTCATCTCGAAGGCGCGCCCCTTTTCATTCCGGCAAGACGGTGCAGTGGGTTCGTCAGCTCCAATAGGTCAGCGGCTGGTCGTCGCCGCGATAGCCGACGAAGCAGGACATCGTCACCCGGCGCGCGCCGACGCCCGGCGTCACCCCGTGGATCAGCAGCGAGTTGAACAGCACCAGGTCGCCGTTCTGCGGCCGGATCACCAGCCGCGGCTCGCCCAGCACCTCGCGGTCGAGCCCGTCGCGGGTCTCCTGCTCCTTGTCCTGCTCCGGCGTCGGCTCGCTCAGCCACAGTTCCAATTCGCCCCCCTCCGGCGGCATGTCGAGATAGATGTTGACCGCGAGCTGGCCGGTCAGGTCCGACGTGCCGCTGGTCAGCATCCGCGCCAGCCGGTCGTTATGCGGCAGCATCTTGGCGCCCGGATCGATCACCCGGCAGGTGCCGACGAAGCTCTTGCGCCCGTCGATCGACTGGATGGTGGCGCCGGCCGGCCAGACCTCCTCCAGCAGCAGACGGAAATGGTCGAGCGGCGTCAGCCTCGGATAGATCAGGTCGCGGATGCCCCAGATCGAGCGCAGCGCCTCGCTGTGATAGCGTTCGGCATTGTCCGCGTCCTTGCCGACATCGACATAGCCCATGCCGAGCCGCTTCAGCGCGTTCTGCACCTTGTAGGCTTCGAGACCCGCATCGCCGGCGACACGGTCGGCGAAGGTGGCCGCCAGATCCTCCGGATAGAAGCCCGGCACGTGGATCGCGTCGATGTTCTTGGCGATCAGCTTGCGAATGCTGTCCGCGTTAAGCTCCTTCGAAATCTCAACAGCCTTCAACATCGTATTTCCCTTCCCGGATAGGCAGAAATGACGAGCCGTTTTCTTTCGAGAAAGGCTCGAAAGACGGCACGCCTCCAGTATTCCAGAGAGGGTTTCTTGTCACAAAGTCCGTTTTCATATCTGCGCAACCAGCACGAGACAGAAGAAAACAGGCCTCAGCCGGGGCCGAGGAAATAGGTGCCGATATGCCCCATCGCCCGGCGCAGCATGCCGGGCTGCGCGCCGTCGCTGCCGCCCGTCAGCGGATTGGGCAGCGTGCCGGCATATTCGAACCCCTTGTCGGGGTCGTTGGGGTCGAGAAGCTGCTGGTTGTCGCGCAGTTGCAGCCGGTTGATGCAGTTGCGTGGGAACTCCGGCACGAAGACATCGTGGCGGGCGAACTTCTCGGCATAGTGCGGTTGCGCCGCCTGATAGGCGCGCACGCAGTCGCCGACCAGCGCCCAGAACCTTGCCTCGGGCAGCACCTGCCGTTCGTCGAGGATCGCCGCCAGATGGCGGAAATAGCAGTCGAAGACATCGGTGAAGATGCCGTCGAGCCGCACCGCGTCGTCCAGCACCACGCAGTTGCGCCGCACCACCGGCGGCAGCGTCGCGCCGCTGTTGAGGATGCGCATTTCCTCCGCCAGGTCCTTCATGACGATGCGCGTCGGCGCGTCGTTCTCCAGAATGAGGATGACGTTCTCGCCATGCGGCATGAAGATGATGTCGTAGGCGTAGTAGCAGTGCAGCACCGGCGCCAGATACGCCTTGAGATAGCGGCGGATCCACTCCTCCGCCCCCAGCCGCGAGCGCTCGATCAGGCTCGCCGTCAGCGCGTCTCCCTGCGGGTCGAGATGCAGGAGCGCTGCCATCGTCATCAGCCGTTCGCCGGGGCGGATCAGGTTGACCGGGCTTTCCCGCCACAGGGCGGCGAGCACGTGCTTGTAAGGAGAATCCGCCGCCAGCCCTTCCTCGTAATAGGGGTTGCGGTAGCTGATCGTCGCCTGTTCGCAGATCAGGCAGAAGCCGTTGTCCTGCAGGTAGCGGTCGCGCGCCAGTAGGTTGCGCAGCCACTCGTTGATCTCCGGCGTCGTCTGCATGTCCTCCGGCGACAGGCCGCGCTGCAGCATGAAGCCCATGTTGAGGATCGACAGCGCCATCTTGACGTAGCGCTTCGACGGCGCCGAGGCATTGAAGAAGGTGCGGATCGACTGCTGCGGCTGGTAGAGGTCGCGCGACAGGCCGAGATAGACGATGTTGCGCCGGGCGATCTCCGGGGCAAAGCTCATCGAGATGCGGTTGAACCACTGCCAGGGATGCACCGGCATGAAATAATAGCGCTCGGGGTCGAGCCCCTCGCCGGCAAGCTGCGCCCGGTAGTCGGCGACCGTTTCCGCCCCCAGTTCCTCGCTCATCAAGCGGTCGTGGTCGATGCCGGCCATCGCGGTGAAGCGGGCATGCTCGCGGGAGACCGCGATCCAGACGATGGAGAGCGGACCGGCCGCCTCCGGCGCATAGAGCGGATAGTCGGCCGTGTCGAAGCCGAGCCGGCCATTGTTGGCGACGAAGGAGGGATGGCCCTCGGTCATGCCGGTCTCGATGGTCTGGAAATCGGCGCCGGCAAGATCGGAGGCGCGGTGCGGCCTGGTCGCCGCCTTGTAGGCGCTGCCATAGAGAATGCTGCTGATCTCGTCGAGATAGACCGGCATCATCGCATCGCGAATGCCGAGCTCCTTTTTGAACTCGATGATAAACTTCAGCGCGTCGAGCGGCGCCGGCTTGCCCCTCACCCGCTTCTCGATCGAGTGCGCATCCACCTGCCAGTGGTCGAGCCGCATCCGCCTTGCGCGGAAGGTGTACTCGATGCCGAGCCCCGGCTGCTCCAGCACGTAGCGGCTGGCCGGGCCGGCGCCCGCCGGCTCAATCTCCCGGGGGCCAAGCAGCAGTTCGTGGGCGAACTCGGAGATCGCCTTGCGCACCAGCAGCCGGTTGGCCCACAGCCAGCGGTCGCTTTCCAGATGCGCCACCGCCCGCTCGTGCGGCGGCATGGTCTGCAACGCGGCGGTCATCGCGTCCATCGTCCGGCCCCGTCAACCGCCGGCCGAGGCGGCGGCGGTGACCCCGTCCGCCGGCGCGGCGAAGCGCTGGAAGGCAAGGCTGCGCTCGATCGGATAATAGTCCTTGCCCAGCACCTCGCGGATGATGATCGAGTTGCGGTAGCAGGACTGGCCGAGATCCGGCGGCAGGTAGCTGTCGGCATGGATCTCCGCGTTCTGGACGAAGATCTCGCCGCCCTCCTTGTCGATGCTGCAATTGCGCGCCACCGCAAAGCGGCCCTCGCCGCACCAGTTGATGCGCTCCGAGATCGGCGCCAGATAGTCCGGCACGCGGAAGCGGTAGCCGGTGCCGAGGATCAGCGCCTCGGTCTCCAGCTCGAAGGTCCGGTCCTCCTCGACCTGGCGGAAGGTGACGCGGAAGCTGTCGCTCGCCGCGTCATGGGCGCAGGCCTCGACCTGCGAGTTGGAGATCAGCATCATGTCGACCTCGCCGCCGAGCAGCTTGCGATAGCGCAGGTCGTAGATGTCGTTGATCAGGGACGGATTGACGCCCTTGAAGATCGCCTGCATCGCCCGCACCAGCTCCTCGCGCTTCCCGCGCGAGAGCGAGAAGAAATAATCGGCATAGTCCGGCGTCGTCATCTGCAGGGTGAACTTGGTGAGTTCGCGCGGCACCAGGCGCGTCGAGCGCGTCACCCAGTTGAGCCGGTAGCCGTAGCGGTCGATGTCGCCGAGCAGGTCGTGATAGACCTCGGCCGCGCTCTGGCCCGAGCCGACCACGGTGATCGACCGCTTCTGCCGCACCGCCTCGCGGTTGCGCATATAGTCGGCGCTGTGCAGCAGCTTGTCGCGCAGCGGCTCGCAAGGGGCGGGATAGGCCGGCGACATGCCGGAGCCGAGCACGATGCGGCGGGCGCGCAGCACCTTGCGCTGGCCCATCCTGGTGTTGAGGCAGGTCACCCGGTAGTGGCCGGCCGCTTCGTCATACTCGACCGCCTCCACCTCGCGGTTGAACACCACGTTGTCGAGACGGCTCGCCGCCCAGCGGTAGTATGTGTTGAACTCGTTGCGCAGCAGGAAGAAGTTTTCCGTGTCCAGCAGGAACGCATAGAAGGCGTAGATCCGGCCGGTCTGCTTCAGGTAGTTGAGGAAGCTGAACGCGCTGGTCGGATCGGCCATCGTCACGAGATCGCACAGGAACGGCGTCTGCAGCGTCGCCGTTTCCAGCAGGGTTCCCTCGTGCCAGTTGAACTGGTCCTTCGCCTCCAGGAACAGGCAGTCGAGATCGCGGATTGGCTGGGTCAGGCAGGCAAGCCCGAGGTTGAACGGACCGATGCCGATGCCGATGATGTCGAAGACCTGGCCTTCGGCGCTTTGCACGGATTGCGACGTCATTGAAACTCCTTCCGGCGACGCCAACCGGGACGCGGACGGCATCCGCGGCGGACGAAAAGACCTTAGCGACCCGGCAAAAGCAGTTGAAATATATTATATTCGGCCCATTGGGTGGCTTGGCGACTGATTGCCCCCGAACCTCGGCCCGCCTTGTCTGAGACGCTTTCCAGCGCGCCGGATGGCGTGATTTGCGAGAACCGGAGCGCAGCGTACGTTCGGGTACGTGAACCGGAAGCGCAGAAAATCGCGCCAGGCGGCCGCTGGAGGGCGTCTCTCAATACGAAGACGGCCGGCCGCCGGAAAAGTCATGCGCCTCATGCCCCTCGATGGCGGGGCTGAAGATGCTGAGGCAGATCGCGGCATCGCGCACCACCATGCGGTGGGCGTCGTTGCGGTTCATGATGAAGGCGGTTGCCCGCGCGCCGTTGGTGTCGATCGGGTGGCTGCCGCTCTCCCAGACATATTCGCCGGTGCCCGAGACATAGTAGCAGCTCTCGAAATGGTGGCGGTATTGCAGCGGCGAGTCCGTATTGGCATTGCCGAGCGTCTGGCACAGGGCGAAGCCGAAGCCGTCGGCCTTGACCAGGAGCCGCCGGCTCTGGCCATTGCCCCAGAAGACGTCGCGCTCGGTGCCGATGAACTCGTCGACATGGCGCACCAGGGCCTCCGCGCGGATCGCCTCCTGCGGCCCCTCGCCGCCGAAGACGGTACAGATGCGCATCTCGGTCTCGGCGACGAAGCTCACCTCGACCTCGGCGCGCGCGGCGACCAGCGTGCCGGGCGACACCCTTTCGCTGCGGCCGCCGACGGTCACCGTGCCGCTGCCGGCGAGGCAGAAATGCGCCTGTGCGGGAAACTCGCCGGCGGCATCGCGCGCCACCGTGTCGGCGGCGCCGGCGGCCAGCGTCGTGTCGTAGACCGCATGGCCGACCTGGTCGGTGCGCGCCACCACCTCGCGGGACACGGCATAGCGGAAAACCGGCGCATCGCCGGCGGCCTTGTAGGTACGGACGATCACGTTGGAGCCCTCCCGAAGCCCTCCGGCCGCCCCTTTACCGGAGCGCGCCGGATCTGTTAGGCAACGGTATCGCGCTCGCCGCAAAAGGTATAAATCTAGTTTCGTCTTAGTCTTGTCTTGGAATCCTATCGGATACCGCTCATCCCCAAGGACAAGGTGAAATAATTCGCAAAACATCTTCAAGGCGGCGGCCCGCGATATCGAAGAGGCACCACCGTCGCCCCATCCTCGGCTGTCACCCGGCCGCCGTCATGCCGCCGCCGTCGCCCCTTCCGCCGCCGTCATGCCGCCGCCATCGCCCCATCCACAGGCCGTCACCCCGGCCGCGCGCAGCGCAGAGCCGGGGCCTATTGGCTCCCAGAGCGGCGGCGGCGACGCGCCCGCGCGAACCCAACACACGGAGTGTCGTCGCCGCGCTCCTCCCTCTCCCCGCGTCATCCCGCGCTCCTCCCCCTCCGGCGTCATCCCGCGCACCGCCCTTCCCCGCGTCATCCCGCGCTCCTCCCTCTCCCCGCGTCATCCCGCACGAAGCGAAGCGGAGATGCGGGATCGGAGAGCCGAGGGCCTATGGGGCGCGCTCCCGAACGAACCCGCAACCGCCGTGGCTCCCCGGTCCCGGATCTCGCGATGCTCGTCCGGGAAAACGCAAGGAGAGGCCTCCCGCCCCACGCCGACTGAGGGTGCCAATGGGTCCCGGATCTTCGGCCTTCGGCCTCGTCCGGGACGACAGCCGAGAGGCAAGCACGGCCTCGCCCCACCCACCGCCGTCATGCCGCCGTCATCGCCCCTTCCGCCGCCGTCCTCCCGCCGCCCTCGCCCCATCCACAGGCCGTCACCCCGGCCGCGCGCAGCGCAGAGCCGGGGCCTATTCGTTCCCAGAGCGGCGGCGGCGACGCACCCGCGCGAACCCCATACAAAGAATGCCCTCCCGCGCCCTCCCCCTCCCGCGCCCTCCCGAGAAACCGGCGCGCAAGGGCGGGGTGAGCGGCGGCGCCATCCCCGCCGCGGGGCGCTCGCCTCTAGCGCAGCGCGAAGGCGAGGATGCCGACGGCGAGCACCGCGTTGAGCGCCCAGAACAGGGCGAGCCGGCGCAGGCGGGCGGTGCGCGGACGTGATATCGAGGCGCGCGGCTCAGTCATGCTGGAACCTTTCGCTGATGATCCGCCGAGGTGCGACACCGAGGCCGAGCAGCGCCGCCTCCACCGTCTCCATCATCGCCGGAGGGCCGCACAGCACATAGAGCCAGTCGCGGTGGCGGGGCTCGGCGAAGAGGCGGGCGATCAGCGCCGCGTCGACCATGCCGCGCTCGCCCTGCCAGTCGTCCGGCGGTTCGGAGAGCACCTGCACCACCTGCGTGCGATGCTGCCGGCGCAGGCGGGCGAGATCCTCCGTGCAGGCGATTTGGCCGGCATGGCGGTTGCCATAGACCAGCACCGTCGGGCGCGGGTCGGCGTCGAGTTCCAACTGCCGCAGCAGCCCCAGCATCGGCGCGATGCCGACGCCGCCGGCGATGCAGGCAATGCCCGTGCCACCGCGCCCCTCCAGCACCAGGTTGCCGTGCGGCCCGTCGACATAGGCCGTGGTGCCGAGCGGGATGCCGCTGAGCGTTGCGGTGAAGTCGCCGAGTTCCTTGATGACGAAGCGCAGATCCCGCCCCTCGCCCGGCGCCGAGGCGATGGAGAACGGGTTCTCGCGCAGCGAGACGGCCGGCGCGCCGATGCGGATCCAGGCGAACTGGCCGGCGCGATAGGCGATGCCGTCATGTCCGCTCGGGCTCAGCACCACCTCCCAGGTGCGCTCGGCGAGCTTGCGCAGGCCCGTCACCCGCCACGGCCGGCGCAGCGCCAGCAGCGGCTTCACCACATAGACATGCAGCAGCGACAGCGCCGCGATCGCGGTCAGCACCGCCCACAGGCCGGAGAGCAGCGGGTCGGCGCTGTAGCGGCCGGCGTGGCGGGCATGGATCAGCACCAGCAGCGCGATGACCAGCGCGCCGAGACCATGGGCGAGCCGCCAGGTCTCGTAGCGCCAGCCGATGCGGTCGCGGGCGATCGACAGCAGGACGAAGGCGGGCAGCAGCACGAAGGCCAGCACCCCGGTCACCAGCCCTTCGGCGGCGAAGGTCAGCGTCAACTGGCGGGTGGGGTCGAAGGGCAGCGGCCGGGCGAAGGGCAGCGTGTAGAGGAAGGGATGCAGCAGCGCCAGCGCCAGCGCGGTGCGGGCGAAAAGCTGGTGAAAGCGCATGGTGACGTCGAGCCCGACGCGCCCGGAAATGCTGCGGAAGCGGCCCGACAGCACGAATTCGACCAGGAGGATGGCGAAGGCGACCATCGCCATGGCGCTGGCGATCTCGTCCATCACCGGGCGCGGCGGCCGCCCGCTGGCGGCGGCCAGGGCCAGCGGCGCCAGCGCCAGCACCACATAGGTCAGGATCAGCACAAAGGCAGGCATCGCGGCTCCCTCTCCGACGTGTCGATGATAGAGGTCCGGCGCCGCCGGGCAATGCGCGAAAACCGCTATCGCCGGCATTTCGCCGTGAAACTTGAAATCCGCGCCAACACCTCGACACAATGCGGCGCAATCACTGCTGGCAACGCCGCCCGCCGGCGGATTCGTTCAGGAGATTTGACGCATGCCGGTTTTCCGTTCCCTTGCCACGGCTGCGCTTGCGGTCGCGGTCGCTCTTGCCGCTCCGGCGGCCGCCGCCATGGAGATGCGGACGGAGCTGATCGAGATCCCGCGCGGCGAGCCCGGCACCCAGGTCTCCGGCATGGTCACCGGGGCGGAGTTCATCGAATACCTGCTGCCGGTGCTGGCCGGGCAGGAGGTCAGCATCGCCCTGTCCTCCTCCAGCCGCGCGCTGCACATGGGCATCGCCGAGCCGGGCGGCCGGCGCGAGGTCTTCGACGGCGCCCGCGAGGGCGCCAAGTTCGACGGCCGCGCCGAGCAGTCCGGCGACTACCGCATCCGCGTGCGGCTTGCCGTCGACGGCGTCGCCCGCAACGAGCGGGCGCGCTTCGTGCTCACCGTCGCCTCCGTCCGGCCGGGCGCGACCCGTCCGCAGCCGCAGCAGCCCGGACGAGAGCCCGGTCGGGAACCGGGCCGCGATCCGGGCCGCGAAACCGGCCGCAATCCGGGCGAGCCGGAGTTCTGGCAGGTCACCGGCGTCGGCGCCCGCGACACGCTCAACATCCGCAGCGGCCCCAACACCGGCAATCCGGTGGTCGCGCGCGTCGCCGAGGGCGAGGTGCTGCGCAATCTCGGCTGCTACGCGATCAGCGGCCAGCGCTGGTGCCAGGTCGAGCGGGTAAACGGGCGCGACGGCGGCTGGGCCTCGGCCACCTATCTGCGCGAGGCCAGCCTTCGCCCCGGCCGTCCCGGCGACGACCGTCCCGGCCGACCGACCAGCCCGACCAGCCCGACCATCGTCATGGAAGACGGCGGCCCGGATTTCTGGCAGGTGACGGGCATCGGCGGGCGCGACTATCTCAACGTGCGCAGCGGTCCGGGCACCGGCCACCCGATCGTCGCGCGCCTGTCGGATGGCGATGTGCTGCGCAATCTCGGCTGCGGCCGGCTGGCGGGCGAGCGCTGGTGCCGCATCGAGCGGCGGGGCGGCGGGGACACCGGCTGGGTCGTCGGCAGCTTCCTGCGCGAGGCGAGCGTGCGGCCGGCGCCGCCGATCGCCGACCGCCCGACGCGTCCCGATATCGGCGGTCCCGACATCGGCCGGCCGGGCCGGCCGGAGCGCCAGAGCTATTTCGAGGTGACCGGCCTCAGCGCCAACGGGCTGCTCAATGTGCGCGGCGGTCCCGGCACCCAGTTCCCGGTGCTCGGCCGCGTCGCCAATGGCGACGTGCTGATCGACCGGGGTTGCCGCGCCGTCGGCGGCCAGACCTGGTGCCGGATCGAGCTGATGAACGGCGAGGACAGCGGCTGGGTCTCGGCCACCTATGTGCGCCAGACGCGGCTGCGGCAGGGGCGGAGCCGCTGGCGGTAAAAAAAGGCTGGCGGATCACCGCCAGCCGGCACGGAATGAAAGACGACCTCGGCGCCCGGGCCTCACGCCCGGGCGTCGGCCGTTTCGGCAAGGTGCTTCAGCGCGCCGAACAGGTGGTCGAGCCTGTCGATGACGAGGTCGGCGCCCAGCTCCTCCACCGGCACCGCCGTGTAGCCGCCGCGCACCAGCACCACCTTCATGCCGGCGGCCCGCGCGCTGGCGACATCGGCGCCGCTGTCGCCCACCATCACCGTCGTCGCCGGCACCGCACCGAGCTGGGCCGCCGCATGCAGCAGCATGTCCGGCTCCGGCTTGCGCGCCGCGCAGGTGTCGCCGCCGACCACCACCGGCACCACGGCGTCGAGGCCGAAATGCGCCAGGATCGTGCGGGAAAAGCCCTCCGGCTTGTTGGTGACGACGGCAAGGCCGAGCCCGGACGCCGCGCCCTCTGCCAGCACCTCCATCGCGCCGGGCAGCAGCGACGTGCGCCCCGTCAGGTTGTCGCCGTAGAAGTCCATCATCCGCGCCACCAGCACCGCCAGCGCCTCAGCGTCCAGCGTCCGGCCGCGCGCGGCCAGCGCCCGTTCCACCAGCTTGGGGATGCCGTGGCCGATCATCCGGCGCACCTCGTCGACCTCCAGCGCCGCGTGGCCCTCGCTGTCCAGCAGCAGGTTGGTCGCCGCCGCGATGTCGGGAACGCTGTCGACCAGCGTGCCGTCGAGATCGAAAAGCAGGGCCGTCAGCCCCGAAACGTCCTGAATGCCCAAGGCACCCCTCCCTTGCCGGTTTATTCGAGGCGCAGAGACAAGCACGAACCGGCGGCGGGGTCGAGAGCCCCACCTGTCGCACCACGGGAAATGCCCGGAAAAGCTCCCCAGCAAGACACCGACGGCGCGGCGGAGGGAGGTGCTCCGCCGCGCCGCCGTGTTCGGGCGGATATCGCGCGCTCAGCCTCCCGCCACACCGCTGTCGATGTAGCGGGAGAGCACCGGGCGCACGCCCTCCGCCCACAGCGCGCCGAGGTCGCGCGCGAAGGCATCGGCAAAGGGCCGCTCGCGGCCGAGATCGCCGAAGACCGGCGTGAAATCGAGGAAGGCCTGCGGCGTACCGCGCGCTTCCAGCGCCCGCCGGGTCAGCTCGGCGGCGCGCTCGTCGGCGATCTCGATGGGACTGCCGTCCTCCGCCGTGCCGGCGCAAGTGCGGCACCACAGCGCCACTTCCAGGGCGAGGCCCGACAGATCGGCCTTCGCCTCCAGCCGGTCGCGCACCGTCGGCAGGATGAATTTCGGCTGCCGGTTCGATCCGTCGAGGCACAGGCGCGGGATCGTGTCGCCGACCTCAGGGTTGGAGAAGCGCGCGGCGATCAGCTCGAAATAGGCGGCGAAGTCGACGCCCGCGATCGGCGGCACCGTCGGGATGATCTCCGCATGAGCGAGCTTTCTCAGGAAGCCGGCGATCAGCGGATCGGCCATCGCGTCATGGACGAACTGGTAGCCGAGCAGCGCCGACGGATAGGCAATCGCCGCATGGCCGCCATTGAGGATCCTGAGCTTCATCAGCTCGTAGGGCGCGACATCCTCGACGAACTCGACGCCCACCTCCTCCAGCCGCGGCCGGCCGGCGGAAAAGCGATCCTCCATCACCCATTGGCGGAACGGCTCGCAGGCGACGGGAGCTTCATCCTCGATGCCGAAGCGCTCGCGCAGCAGGGCCATCTCGCGCTCCGAGGTCGCCGGGGTGATGCAGTCGACCATGCTGCTCGGGAAGGCGACGGTCTCCGCCACCCAGTCAGCGAGGTCGGGATCGCTCATCCGGGCAAGGCCGAGCACGGTGGTGCGGGCGACATGGCCGTTTTCCGGCAGGTTGTCGCAGGACATCACGGTAAAGGGCGCGGTGCCGGCGGCGCGGCGGCGGCGCAGCGCCTTCAGCAGGATGCCGAACACCGTCGCCGGCGCGTCCGGGCTTGCCGCATCGGCGGCCATCTCCGGATGGGTCGCATCGAAGCCGCCAGTGGTGGCGTCGACATAATAGCCGCCTTCCGTGATCGTCAGCGAGACGATGCGGATTTCGGGCCGCTCCAGCACCGCGACGATGGCGGCCGGGTCGACCTCCGCGAAGTCGATCATCGCGCCGGTGACGCGCGCCGTCAGCCCGCCGGGATCGAGCTCGACCACGGTGGAGAGCCAGTCCTGGCGCTGCAGCCGCGCGCGCATCGCCGCGTCATGCGGCTTGACGCCGGCGCCGATCACCGCCCAGTCGCGGTCGAGGCCGCGGTTGAACAGGCGGTCGAGATAGACGATCTGATGCGCCCGGTGGAAATTGCCGACGCCCAAGTGCACGATGCCGGCCGAAAGGTCTTCGCGGGCATAGGCCGGCACATCCGCCCCGGCAATCTCGGACAGGGTCGATAGGGACAGGCTGGTGGTCGCTTTAATCACTGGGGCCTCAGGGTCATGCTCTCTGGTGCCGGCGCGCGGGAGGGCGCGCGGCGCTGCGTGTTCGCTCATCGGTCTCGTCATCCGTTAGCCGGCTCAGCTCATCCAGTTGCCGCCGTCGACGTTGTAGGTCTGCGCCACGACGTAGTCGCTCTCCGGCCCGGCGAGGAAGATCGCCATGCCGGTCAGGTCCTCCGCCGTTCCCATCCGCCCGTAAGGCACGGCCGCGCCGACGAGGCGCTTCTTCTCGCCGGGCGCCCGGCCCTCGTATCTGGCGAAAAGCGCGTCCACCCCGTCCCAGTGCTCGCCGTCGACGACGCCCGGCGCGATGGCATTGACGTTGATGCGGTGGCGGATCAGGTCGAGCCCCGCCGACTGGGTCAGGCTGATCACCGCCGCCTTGGTGGCGCAGTAGACGGCGACCAGCGGCTCGCCGCGCCGCCCGGCCTGGCTCGCCATGTTGATGATCTTGCCGCCGCGCCCGCGCGCGATCATCGCTCGCGCCACCGCCTGCATGGTGAACAGGCAGCCCGCCACATTGACCGAGACCAGCCTGTCGAAACTCGCGCGGGTGATCTCGACGATCGGCGCGAGATCGAACAGCGCGGCGTTGTTGACGAGAATGTCGATGCCGCCGAGCGCCGCGTCGACTTCCGCCACCGCGCGCTCGATGGAGGCCTGGTCGGCGACGTCGAGATGCACGGCCATCGCGCCGTTGCCGATGGCCTCGGCCGCCTGCCGCGCGCCATCGAGGTTGATGTCGGCGATGGCGACCCTGGCGCCCTCGCGGGCATAGGCTTCGCCAAAGGCGCGGCCGATGCCGCGCGCCGCGCCGGTGATCAGGGCGCTGCGTCCTTCCAGCCGTCTCATCGCAGCGCCAGCCCGTTGGCGTCGAAGCGGTGCAGGTGTTCGGGAAGCGGCGCAAGCGCCACCTCGTCGCCGTGGCGCCAGGCCGCCTCGCCGGCCACCCGCACCGTCAGCGGGTCCTGCCCCTCGACATGCACATGCAGGAACGTGTCGGAGCCCAGATGCTCGGCGACGCCGACCCGGCCGCGCCACAGCCCGCCGCTCTCGGTGATGGCGAGGTGCTCGGGGCGGATGCCGATGGTATGGGCGCCGAGGCGGCTCGCCTCCTCGCCTGTGATCACGTTCATCTTCGGCGAGCCGATGAAACAGGCGACGAAGAGATTGGCCGGGTTGCGGTAGAGCTCCAGCGGCGAGCCGACCTGCTCGATATGGCCGGCCCGCAGCACCACGATCTTGTCGGCCATGGTCATCGCCTCGACCTGGTCGTGGGTGACATAGATCATCGTCGTCTTCAGCGACTGGTGCAGTTCGGAGATTTCCAGCCGCATGTTGACGCGCAAGGCCGCATCGAGATTGGACAGCGGCTCGTCGAACAGAAAGGCCTCCGGCTCGCGGACGATGGCGCGGCCGATGGCGACGCGCTGGCGCTGGCCGCCGGACAACTGCCCCGGCCGCCGGTCGAGATAGTCGGTGAGGTTCAGCGTCTTCGCCGCCGCCAGCACCCGCCGTTCCTGCTCGGCCGGGTCCATCTTCGCCATCTTCAGCGGGAAGGCGATGTTCTTGCGCACGCTCATATGCGGATAGAGCGCGTAGGACTGGAACACCATGGCGAGCCGTCGCCGCGCCGGCGGCAGGTCGGTCGCCGGCTTGCCGTCGATGACGATCTCGCCGGACGTGACGTCTTCCAGCCCGGCGATCAGCCGCAAGAGGGTCGACTTGCCGCAGCCGGAGGGGCCGACAAAGACGACGAATTCGCCGTCCTCGATCTCCAGGTCCAGCGGCGGGATCACCGCCACGTCGCCGAAGCTCTTGGTCACCTTGGAAAGGGTAATCCTGCCCATCGTTCGGGTCCTTACTTGACTGCGCCGAAGGTGAGGCCGCGCACCAACTGCTTCTGGCTGAACCAGCCGAGGATCAGGATCGGCGCGATGGCGAGCGTCGAGGCG
This sequence comes from Stappia sp. TSB10P1A, assembly GCF_900185725.1. GTDB lineage: Bacteria > Pseudomonadota > Alphaproteobacteria > Rhizobiales > Stappiaceae > Stappia. The sequence continues at coordinate 288,108 of NZ_FYAU01000036.1, forward strand.
GCGGAAAGCTTGGCGTAGAACAGCCCTTCCGGGCTCGAATAGCTGGCGATGAAGGCGGTCAGCGGCGCTGCCTTTGCCGCCGTCAGGTTCAGCGTCCAGAAGGCCTCGTTCCACGCCAGGATGATGTTGAGCAGCAGCGTCGAGGCGATGCCCGGCACCGCCATCGGCGTCAGCACATGCACCACCTCGTCCCAGAGCGAGGCCCCGTCCATGCGCGCCGCCTCCAGGATCTCGCCGGGGATCTCCTTGAAATAGGTGAACAGCATCCAGACGATGATCGGCAGGTTGATCAGGGTCAGCACCACGATCAGGCCGATGCGGGTGTCGAGCAGGCCGAAGTCGCGGAAGATCAGGTAGATCGGCACCAAGACGCCGACCGGCGGCAGCATCTTGGTGGAGAGCATCCACATCAGGATGTCCTTGGTCCGCTTGGCCGGCACGAAGGCCATCGACCAGGCGGCCGGAATGGCGATCAAGAGGCCGAGCAGCGTCGAGCCCAGCGAGATCACCACCGAATTCATGAAATGCAGGAAGTAGTCGGAGCGCGCGTTGACCTCGACATAGTTTTCCAGCGTCCAGCGGAAGGCAATGAGCGAGGGCGGCGAGGCGATGGCCTCGGCCTCCGTCTTGAAGCTGGTCAGGATCGTCCAGAGGATCGGGAAGAAGATCGCGAGCCCGACGCTCCAGGCAGCGAGCGTGACGAGGATCTTGCGGGTGCCGGTGGCTCGACGCGCCATGGTCAGGCCTCCAGGTTCTTGCCGATCATCCGCATCAGGAAGATCGCGACGATGTTGGCGAGGATCACGGCGACGATGCCGCCGGCGGAGCCGCCGCCCACGTCGAACTGCAGCAGCGACTGGGCGTAGACGAGGTAGGTGATGTTGGTCGAGGCGTAGCCCGGCCCGCCATTGGTGGTCACCAGGATCTCGGCGAAGACCGACAGCAGGAAGATGGTCTGGATCAGGATCACCACGGTGATCGCCCGCGACATGTGCGGCAGCACGATGAAGCGGAAGCGGTCGAGCGCGCTCGCCCCGTCCATTTCCGCCGCCTCAAGCTGCTCCTTGTCGAGCGATTGCAGCGCGGTCAGCAGGATCAGGGTCGCGAAGGGCAGCCACTGCCAGGCGACGATCAGGATGATCGAGGCGAGCGGGGCATGGGCGAGGAAGTCGAAGGGCGGCAGCCCCAGCGCCTTGGCCAGATGCGCGAAGAGCCCGTTGACCGGGTTCATGAACATGTTCTTCCACACCAAGGCGGAGACGGTCGGCATGACGAAGAACGGCGCGATCACCAGCACCCGGACGATCCCCTGCCCCCACATCGGCTGGTCGAGCAGCAGGGCAAGGCCGACGCCGCCGACGATGGTGATGACCAGCACCCCGCCGACCAGCAGCAAGGTGTTGACCAGCGCCTCGGTGAAGGCGGGATCGGACAGGAAGAACTCGTAATTGCCGAAGCCGATGAACTCCTCCATCCCCGGCATCAAGAGGTTGTAGCTGAGGAAGGAGAAGTAGACCGTCATCGACAGCGGGACGATCATCCAGCCGAGCAGCAGGATCACGGCCGGCGAGATCATCACGCGGGCGGCGGCACGCGAATGGGCGGTAGCCATCGGTTCAGCCCCGGGTCAGGTGGTCTGTTGTCGGGAAGGGCGGACCGGCCCGCATGCGCGCGCCGGTCCTCGTCCTTGGCGCAGGCTTACTTGATGTAGCCGGCGCGGCGCATGGTGCGCTCGGTCGCCTGCTGCGCGTTCTGCAGCGCCTGTTCGGCCGAGACCGATCCGGCAAGGGCGGCGGAGAACTGCTGGCCGACGGCCGTGCCGATGCCCTGGAACTCGGGGATCGCCACAAACTGCACGCCGACATACGGCACCTCGTCGACCGTCGGCTTCTGCGGATCGGCGGCGTTGATGCTGTCCAGCGTCATCTTGGCGAAGGGCGCGGCCTCCAGGTACTTCTCGTTCTCGTAGAGCGAGGTGCGGGTGCCCGGCGGCACGTTGGCCCAGCCTTCCTTGGAGGCGACCAGTTCCAGATAGTCCTTCGAGGTCGCCCAGCCGATGAAGGTCTTGGCCGCCTCGGTCTTCTGGGAGCCGGCGGGAATCGCGAGGTTCCAGGCCCACAGCCAGTTGCCGCGCTTGCCGAGCCCGTTGTCGGGGGCGAGCGCGAAGCCGACCTGCTCGGCGACCTGGCTGTCGTTCGGATTGGTCACGAAGGACGCGGCCACCGTGGCGTCGATCCACATGCCGCACTTGCCGGTCTGGAACAGCGCCAGGTTCTCGTTGAAGCCGTTGCTGGAGGCGCCCGGAGGCCCGTAATTGTTCATCAGGTAGAGATAGTCGGCGAGCGTCGCCTTCCAGGCCTCGCTGTCGAATTGCGGCTTCCAGTCCATGTCGAACCAGCGCGCACCGTAGGAATTGGCCATGGCGCTGAGGAAGGCCATGTTCTCGCCCCAGCCGGCCTTGCCGCGCAGACAGATGCCATAGACCTCGTTGCCCTTGTCGGTCATCGCCGCGGCGGCCTGCTTGATGAAGTCCCAGGTCGGAGCGTCCGGCATGGTCAGCCCGGCCTTCTCCATCAGGTCCTGGCGATACATCACCATCGAGCTCTCGCCGTAGAACGGCGCGGCATAGAGCTTGCCGTCGACGGTCAGGCCGCCGCGGATCGCCGGCAGCAGGTCGTCGACATCGTAATCGGCGCCGAGATCGTCGAGCGCGACCAGCCAGCCCTGCTTGGCCCAGATCGGCGCCTCATAGGTGCCGATGGTCATCACGTCGTACTGGCCGCCCTTGGTGGCGATGTCGGTGGTGACGCGCTGGCGCAGCACGTTCTCCTCCAGCACCACCCATTCCAGCTCGATGCCCGGATGCTTGGCGGCGAAATCGTCCGTCAGCCGCTGCATCCGGATCATGTCGCCATTGTTGACCGTGGCGATGGTCAGCTTCTCGGCCAGCGCCGGCGAGACGGCGAGCGAAATGGCCGTCGCGCCCAGCAGGGCGCGGATGAATGTGGTCATGAACTCCTCCCAGATGCCTCATGGGCATTTGCTATGATTGCGGGCAAATACTCACAAAATGGGCAGGAGCCGTCAAGCAGGCGCGGTGCTTCCCGCGCCAACTTTCGTTGCTGCGCCGCAAAAAATATTTTGGTTTCAAGGATTTGTATCGCGCTTCCGCACGGGCAGACGGCGCGCGCGAAGCCCTTTGCGCGCTGCAACCGCGGCCGCGCGCGCTCCGGATCTGTCAGGGAGCGACGGATCTTGCGCCGCGCTCAGCGCGCCAGCAGGCGCTCGGCGGTCAGTTCGTTGGTGATCAGCCCGTTCAGCAATTCGCCGCGCAGCGCGCCGAGGATCGCCTCGACCTTGGCCTCGCCGGCGGCGATGCCGATCACCGGCTTGTCGCGCGCCTTGCCGAGCGGGGCGCTGGCGACGAGATCGTTGGTCAGGCCCTCGATCAGCGCGCCGTTCCGGTCGTAGACCCAACTGGTGATCTCGCCGACGGCCCCGGCCGCCGTCAGCGCCGCCATCTCGTCGCGGCTGATGAAGCCGTCGACGAAGAGCGGCGCGCTCTCGCCCATGTTGCCGACGCCGACGAAGGTCACGTCCGCGTCCTTGACCAGTTCCAGGATGTTGTGCACCGGCTCCTGGTTGTGCAGCAGCGCCCGCTCGGCCCTCGACCGCGCGAACACCGGCAGCGGCATCGGATAGTGGCGGGCGTTGACCCGGTCGGCCATGCGGATGATGACGTTATAGGCCGAGGCCGACCCGTCCGACATCATGTTGCCGAGCAGCGAGACCACTTTGTGCTGCGGGCAGTCCATGGTCGGCAGTTGGTCGACCGAGGCGCGCAGCGCCCGTCCGGTGCCGAAGGCGATGATCTTCGGCGCGCTCGACTTCAGGTGCCGCTCCATCTCGGCCGCCGCCGCCTGGGCGATGCCGACGATGGAGGCGGGCGTCGCCGGATCGCTCGGCACCACCTCGCAGATGCGCAAGGCGAAGCGGTCGGCGAGATTGGCGGCCAGTTCCATGCAGCGGGCGATCGGGTGGTCGAGCCGCACCTTGATCAGCCGCTCGCTCACCGCCAGCGACACGAGGCGCTGCGCCGACTGGCGCGAGACGCCGAGCTTGCGGGCGATCTCGTCCTGGGTGTTGCCGGCGACATAGTAGAGCCAGCCGGCCCGCGCCGCCTCGTCGAGGCGGCTGACATCCGCATCGCCCTTGCCCGCCATTCGCCTCAGCTCCCCTGCCCGGCCGGCTGCGGCGCCGTTGCCCGCCCGAGCGCCGGCGCCATCTCGAAAAACGCGCTCCACCGGTCGAACACCGGCAGCGGCGGCTCGCCGGGCGCGGCATCGCCCGCGTCCAGATGGCTGCCGCCGATGAAGTGCCACACCGCCATCTGTGCCGCCCGCGCCGCCTCCAGCCCCGGCAGGCTGTCCTCGATGACGAGGCAGCGCTCCGGCGCGACGCCGCACTCGGCCGCCGCATGGAGGAAGAGATCCGGCGCCGGCTTGCCGCGCGCCACCTGCGAGGCGGTGAAGACGGCCTCGCCGAAATAGCGGTCGAGCCCGGTCAGGTGCAGCGAGCGGCGCGCCCGCGGCGGGCTGCTGCTGGTGGCGACGCAGGCACCGACCGCCAGCCGGTCCAGCACCTCGAACACGCCGGCGACCGGCTTCAGCTCCGCCTCGAAGGCGACAAGCAGCCGCTCGCGATAGTCGCTTTCGAAGCTCTCCGGCAGGGCCACACGGAAGTCGTCGCGGATGCTCTGGGCAACGCGCGGAAAGCTGCGGCCGAGGAAATGCGCCTTGAAATAGGCGTGGTCGACGGCAACGCCGGCCTCCTTGAGCGCGGCCAGCAGCACGCGTTCGCTGATCGGCTCGCTGTCGACCAGCACGCCGTCGCAGTCGAAGATGACGAGGGCGATGTCGCGCCCGGCCAGCGGGTCGCCAAATCGCGAAGAAGTCGTGTCGATCGTCTGCACGCGGTGCGGCATCCCGTGTCATAGCCGCTTGTTGCGGCCTCCTGTCCGTTCTTCCTGACGATGCCGGGGCGGCCAAGTCAAGAGCCGGTGCCATTGCGGGCCGGCCTGCGGCGCGCCTGCGGCAGCCGCGGCGAATCTCCAAATCCATCACAACACATTGAAATTCATGATAATTTGCGGCATCGCCGCAAATATGCCACATTGCCCTTGCCGACCGGGGATGCGCGAGCAGGCCCGGTCCCGCTTTTGGAGCAAGATCAGGGCCCGCGCAGATCGGGCACTTCCAGCTCCCGCCGTTCGCCCGGATCGTCCGGGCGGCTGCTTTGCAACCCCGCATGCCGGCCGCGGCCGGATCCGTGGTTCCTTGCCGGACGCAAGGGCCTCTTGCGGGTGCGAGCCAGACCTGTGGGCCCAGACCTGTGGGCCCAGACTTGCGGGCGATGTCGCCGGCAAGCCGGATCAGGTCGCACCGGACACCCTTTGGTGTGGTCGCTCGCAAATACAATCCGAACGGGTCGCAAGGCCCGCAAGACGTCAGGCATGTCCGGCAAGCGGCTTCCGTCGCGGATCGGCCGTGCCGCAACGACAGGAACACACCATGACCGACCAGACAGGCGCCACCGGCATCCCCGAACCGGAAGGCGCATCCGACATCATCGACACCGATTTCGAGATCGGCCAGGACAATCTGGAAGGCCAGCTTGGGCCCTTCGGCTTCGACATCCACAATCCGGTCTTCGTGATTTCCGGCCTGTCCGTCGTCGCTTTCGTCGTCTATGCGCTTGCCGCGCCCGAGCAGGCGGCCTCGTTCTTCGGCTGGCTGCGGCCGGCGCTGACCAGCACCTTCGACTGGTTCTTCCTGAGCGCGGCCAATGTCTTCGTGCTGTTCTGCCTGTTCCTGATCGTCAGCCCCTGGGGCCGGGTCCGGCTCGGCGGCAAGGAAGCCACCCCCGACTACAGCTATGCCGGCTGGTTCGCGATGCTGTTCGCCGCCGGCATGGGCATCGGCCTGATGTTCTTCGGCGTGCTCGAGCCGGTCTATCACATGGCCATCTCGTCGCCGCTCGGCGTCCCCTCGCCGTTTGCGGCCGACGGCTCGATCATCCCGGAGAACGTCGAGGCGGCCAAGGAGATGGGCCTTGCGGCGACCATCTATCACTGGGGCCTGCACCCCTGGGCGATCTACGCCGTGGTGGCGCTGGCGCTGGCGCTGTTCAGCTTCAACAAGGGTCTGCCGCTGTCGATCCGCTCGGCCTTCTATCCGATCTTCGGCGAGCGGGTGTGGGGCTGGACCGGCCATGTCATCGACACGTTGGCCGTGTTCGCGACGCTGTTCGGCCTTGCCACCTCGCTCGGCCTCGGCGCCCAGCAGGCCAATGCGGGCCTCGAACACGTCTACGGCATTCCCAACACGATCACCGTGCAGGTGATCCTGATCATCGCCATTACCGGCATCGCGCTGGTCTCGGTGCTGCGCGGGCTCGATGGCGGCGTCAAGGTCCTGTCGGAGATCAACATGGTGATCGCCGCCGCGCTGCTGCTGTTCGTGCTGCTGGCCGGCCCGACGCTCGCGATCCTCAGCGACTTCGTCACAGGCCTCCTCGCCTATGGCGCCGATCTCGGTGGCCTGTCGAACCCGATCGGCCGCACCGACGACGACTACCGCCAGGGCTGGACGGCCTTCTACTGGGCCTGGTGGATCTCCTGGTCGCCCTTTGTCGGCATGTTCATCGCCCGGGTCAGCCGCGGCCGCACGGTGCGCGAGTTCATCACCTGCGTGCTGCTGATTCCCTCGCTGGTCTGCGTGCTGTGGATGGCGGTGTTCGGCGGCGTTGCCATCGACCAGGTCCTCTCCGACCCGGCGACCAGCGCGGTCAAGGCCAACGTCATCGACAGCTACAGCCCGGAACTGTCGCTCTTCGCGATGCTCGAGGGCCTGCCGCTCGCCTCCATCACCTCGACCATCGGCATCGTGCTGGTCATCGTCTTCTTCGTCACCTCGTCCGATTCGGGCTCGCTGGTGATCGACACGATCACCGCCGGCGGCAAGGTCGACGCGCCGGTGCCGCAGCGGGTGTTCTGGTGCACCTTCGAGGGGCTGGTGGCCATCGTGCTGCTGATCGGCGGCGGCCTCGGCGCCTTGCAGGCCATGGTCATCTCCACCGGCCTGCCCTTCACGCTCGTCCTGCTCTTGATGTGCGTGGCGATCTTCAAGGGTTTGCAGACCGAGGAGCCGTGAGGCTCGGCTCCCCGGTCCCGGCTCGGCGCTGGCGCGCCGTCCGGGAAGACGCAAGGAGAGGCATCCTGCTTCACACCTGCCGAGGGTGCCAATGGATCCCGGATCTTCGGCCTTCGGCCTCGTCCGGGACGACATCCTGAGAGGGGGCACGGCCTCGCGCTCCTCCGCTGCTGCGCGCGGGCGCTTGGGATGGGCGCGGCCCCCGCCCCATCCACAGGCCGTCACACCGGGCAAGGCGAAGCCGCGACCCGGTGCCCATTGGCTGCCAGAGCAGCAGTGAGAACACGCCCGCGCGCGTCCACACACAGAGTGACGTCCCGGTTTCGGCGCAGCCGAAGACCGGGATCCGGTAACCACGAACGGTTCGGCTCAAGCCTCGGCGTTGCCGCGAGCGAGGCTCGGCGAGGCTGGGGTTGCCGCCGTCACGCCACCACCAGCTCCGGCGGATACTGGATGCCTGCCTTCGCAGGTATGACAGCCGAGAGTGGGATGAGCGCCTTCCATCTCATGCCTGCCGATCGGCCACTCCTGTCCCGCGCTTCTGCCTCTCTCCAGCGTCATTCGCGCGCAGGCCCCTCTTTTCGTCATCCCACACGCAGCCCCCTCCGGCGTCATCCCGCACGCAGCGCAGCGCAGATGCGGGATCGGAGAGCCGAGGGCCTCGCGGCAACGCTCCCGAAGGACGCCGCAACCGCCGGGGCTCCCCGATCCCGGCTCGGCGCTCGCGCGCCGTCCGGGAAGACGCGAGGAGGGGTCTGCGCCACAAACACCCGCTGCGGGCACCAATGGTCCCCGGATCTCCGGCTTCGCCGCGTCCGGGGATGGCGCGAGCAGAACAGGATCGGACGAAAATTGATCTTGTCACGCCAACGCCCCGCCCTCTAGCATCGCAACCGATGGTTCCCGCGTGGCAAAGCCGGACGCGGGTGAAAAGGGAACACGGTGCGGCGTACCCAACAGGGGCCAAGACCGTGGCTGCCCCCGCAACTGTGAGCGGCGAGCGCTGTCCGAATGCCACTGGCCCTGCGCCGGGAAGGCGGACAGGCGCGAGGAACCGCGAGCCAGGAGACCTGCCATCGATCACGGCGCGTCGGGGGGCCCCTCGCGCCATCCTGTCCCTGGCTTCGCGCACGGTGGGTGCGCCAAGGAGGCTTGCATGCATATCGAACCCGGCGTCGTCGACGGCGCCAAGATCCTTCTCAGCGTGGCGACCGCCGCCGCCTCCGTCGGCCTGATCGGCAAGATGTCGCTCGACACGATCCGCCGCGACGGCGGCCTGGCCGCCCTCCTCGTCCGCTCGGTGATCGCCACCGCGCTGGTCTTCTGCTTCTTCGAGGTGCTGCCGACCAAGCCGGTCGGCGTCTCCGAGGTCCATATCATTCTCGGCTCGACGCTCTACCTGATGCTCGGCGCCGGGCCCGCCGGCATCGGCCTGGCGCTCGGCCTGCTCACCCAGGGCCTGTTCTTCGCGCCCGACGACCTGCCGCAATACGGCATGAACCTGACGACGCTGATCGTGCCGCTGTTCGCCATGAGCCTCCTGGCGCGCCGCATCATCCCGGCCAGAACCGCCTACAAGGATGTCAGCTACAAGCAGGCGCTGGCCCTTTCCACCAGCTACCAGGGCGGCATCGTCGCCTGGGTGGCGTTCTGGGCGTTCTATGGCGGCGGCTTCAGCGCCGAGAACCTTGCCGATGTCGGCAGCTTCGGCCTCGCCTATCTGACGGTGATCATCATCGAGCCGCTGGTCGACCTTGCCGTGCTCGCCGGCGCCAAGCTGCTCGACAAGGCCCGCACCGGCCTCGTCTTCCAGCAGCGCCTCTACCACGCCGCCGCCTGACGGCGCGCGTCGCCGGCCGCATCTTGCGGCCGGCGACCTGCCAAACTGCCAAACTGCCAATCTGCCTGACTGAAAACCTGCCTAAAAAGCCTGCCTGACTGAACGACTGACAGGACCTGAAGCAATGGCGCGACCCATTCCGGGGCGCCGGATCGACTTGAGAAAAGGATCGACTGCATGACGAGGTTCACTTTTGCCCGGCGCGCCGCCGCCTTTGCCGCGACCTCCGCCGCCCTGGCGCTCACCGCGACGCCCGCCCTTGCCCATCTCCATCCGGGCGAGCACGGGTCCTTCGCCGCCGGCTTCAGCCATCCGCTGTTCGGCGCCGACCACATCCTGGCGATGGTCGCCGTCGGCCTGTGGGCCTGGCAGATCGGCGGCCGCGCCGTCTATATCGTGCCGGCCGCCTTCGTCGGCACCATGCTGCTCGGCTTCGCCCTGGCGCTGGCCGGCATCGCCCTTCCCTTCGTCGAACCGGCGATCCTCGCCTCGGTCGTCGCGCTCGGCCTGCTGGTGGCGCTCGCCGTGCGGCTGCCGGTTGCCGGCTCGGCCGCCGTCGTCGCCGCCTTCGCCCTGTTCCACGGCCATGCCCATGGCGGCGAGATCGGCGCGGCAACTGAGTTCGCCTATGGCGCCGGCTTCGCCCTCGCCACCGCCCTGCTGCATGCCGCCGGCATCGCGCTCGGCTATGGCCTCGGCAAGCTCGCCTCCTCGCGCGGCCAGACCCTGACGCGGGTGCTCGGCGGCCTGACGGCTCTTGCCGGTGCCGCGCTCGTCCTCGGTGGATAAACCAGTCCGGGCGGCGGGGACAACCTCGCCCCGCCTGCCCCACCTGCCCCGGCGAGGTGCGAAAATCGCCGCGTGAGCCGGCGTGACCACGGGTTTTCTCGATATTGAGAGGCCCGTCTCGAAATCCGGGCCGTTTGAGACGGAATTTTGCAAAATCCGTCTCGAAATTTCTCAAAAACGGCACCACGGAAAACGCCCGGACGAGCAGAACCTCGTTCGGGCGTTTTTCTATTTAGAAACCAGTATCTTACACCTAAGCTCTGGCGTCGCGCTGCGCGATCCAGTCGTGGTCGGGATGGTTCTTGAAGCGCCACTTGCGCAAGGGGCCGGCCATCACGTTCAGATAGTACATCTGGTAGCCATAGGGCGCGCCGCAGGGATGGTGCCCTTTCGGCACCAGCACCACGTCGCCGTCCGACACCGCCATCGTCTCGTCGAGGTTGCCGTCCTCGGTAAAGACGCGCTGGATGCCGAAGCCCGTCGCCGGGTCGAGACGGTGGTAATAGGTCTCTTCCAGATAGGTCATGTCGGGATAGTTGTCCTCGTCATGCCGGTGCGGCGGATAGGACGACCAATGGCCCTGCGGCGTGAAAACCTCCGTCACCAGCAGGCTGTCGGCGACATCCTTGTCCTCCATCGCGATGGGGTGGATATAGCGGGTATTGGTGCCCTTGCCGCGCGTCTCGAAACCGATGTTTTCGATCATCCCGGCCGCGTGCCCACCGCTGCCCGGCGCGGTGCACACGGCCAGCGTCAGCTCGGTCGTCGCCCTCGCCTCCCAGGTCGAGCCGTTCGGCACGTAGAGGCAGTGCGGCGGCTTGCGCTCGAAGACGCTCAATCGCTCGCCCCGCTCGCCGAAGGAGACCCCGCCGGCGCTGAGTTCGGCCCGCCCCTCGACCAGCACCAGGATCGCCTCGCGGTCGCCCGTCGCCTCGCCCGCGCTCTCGCCCGGCGCCAGCCGGTAGAGCGTGAACCCGACATAGGACCAGCCGGCGCTTTGCGGCGTGATGTCGTGCACCTTGCCGTGCTTAGCCTTTGGTTTCACGAGCAGATCGGCCATGGCATCGCTCTCCCTGGTTGTCTGTGTCGGGGCTCTTTAGCCCCTGTTATCCCCGGTCGAGACCAGTCTCGCGGGCCATTGCTTTGAGCGCCTTCAGGCCCATCGACTGGTAGGTGACGGGATCGCGAACCTCCGGGTCCTGCTCCGCCTCGATGACCAGCCAGCCCGAATACTCGTGCTTCGCCGCGGTCTTCAGCACCGGCGCGAAATCGACCCCGCCTTCGGGGTCGCCCGGCACGGTGAAGACGCCCCGCCGCACGCCTTCGAGGAAGCTCAGCCCCTCCCCGCGAACCTCGCCCATCACATCCGGGCGCACGTTCTTGGCGTGGATATGTGAAACGCGGCCCATATGCTTTTCAGCGAGCCGCGCCGGATCGCCGCCGCCGAAATAGGCGTGGCCGGTGTCGAGCAGCAGCCGCGTCGCCGGGCCGGTCTGCGCCATCAGCGCGTCGATTTCCTCTTCACTTTCAACGATGGTGCCCATGTGGTGATGGTAGACGAGGGGCACGCCTGCGGCCCCGCAATGGGCCGCGACCTGCTCCAGATCGGCGCAAAAGGCAGCGAATCGCTCCCGGTCGAGACGGGGCCGGTCGTTGACCGCGACGGTATCGTTGCCGTGGATAGCGTTGGAGGTCTCGCAGGCGATCAGCACCGGCGAGCCCATCGCCTTCAGCCGCGCCAGATGCGCGCCGATCGCCTCGATCTCGGCCTCGGCCGAGCGGGTCAGCAGTTGCAGCGAGTACCAGGCCGAGACGAATTTCAGCCCGTGCGGCGCCAGCGTTGCGGCCAGTTCCGCCGGGTCGGTAGGAAACTTGTGGCCGTTCTCGATGCCGTCGAAGCCGATCTCGGCGGCCTGCGACAGGCAGGTTTCAAGCGAAATATGGGCGCCGAGGCTCTGGTCGTCGTCGTTGGACCAGGCAATCGGATTGGTGCCGTAGAGGATCATCTGTTGCGCCTTCAAAGGGTCGAAGAGAGGTGAAGACTAGTCGACAAGGTTCTGTTTCTTCAGGGCATTTTCATAAGACGCGCGAGCCGAGCGGACCGCATCCCTAGGCGAGACCTCCGGCACCGCAACGTCCCACCAGTGGCCGCCGGCCTCGGTCGTCGCCAGCGGATCGGTGTCGATGACGATGACATGGCTGCGCTCCGACGCCCGCGCCCGCACAAGCGCGGCCTCGAGCCCGGCGATGTCGTCGACCTTCTCGGCGATGGCGCCCATCGATGCGGCGTGGGCGGCGAAGTCGATGTCGCTCGGCACCACATGGCGGGCGGTGTCGAGCAGGTTGTTGAAGCTCTCGCCGCCCGTCGCCCGTTGCAGGCGGTTGATGCAGCCGAACCCGCGATTGTCGAGCAGCACGACAATGAGCTTCTGGCCCAGCATCACCGAGGTCGCGAGCTCGGAATTCATCATCATATAGGAGCCGTCGCCGACCATGACGACGACCTCGCGCTCGGGCTGCGCCATCTTGGCGCCGAGCCCGCCGGCGATCTCGTAACCCATGCAGGAGAAGCCGTATTCCATGTGATAGCCCATCGGCCAGGAGGCCTTCCAGAGCTTGTGCAGCTCGCCCGGCAGGCCGCCGGACGCGCAGAAAACCACAGCGTTTTCAGCGACATTGCGCTGGACGGCGCCGATCACCTGGGCATCGCTCGGCAGCGCGTTGCCGTCGGGCGGCGGGGCTGTCGCGGCATCCACAGCCGCGATCCACTCACGCTTGAGGTCGGCCGGCGGGGCCGCGAAACGCCTGTCGCCAAGCGCCCGGCTGAGGGCCTCCAGCCCGTCGCGCGCATCGGCGCACAGCGGCACGGCGCCGTGCTTGGCCGCATCGTAGGGCGTGACATTGAGGCTGACGAGCTTGCGGCCCGGCCGGGCGAACAGCGACCAGGAGCCGGTCGTGAAGTCCTGGAAGCGCGTGCCGACGCCGATGACCACATCGGCCTCGCGAGCGACCGCATTCGCCGCCGAGGAGCCGGTGACGCCGACCGAGCCGAGATTGAGCGGATGGTCCCAGGCGAGCGCCGACTTGCCGGCCTGGGTCTCGACGACCGGGATGCCATGCGTCTCGGCAAACCTCAGAAGTGCCTGATGCGCAAAGGAATAATGGACGCCGCCGCCGGCGACAATGACCGGCCGCTCGGCTGAGGCGAGCAGGCCCACCACGTCCTTCAGCTCGGCCGGGTCCGGCTGCGGCCGGCGCATCCGCCAGACCTTCGGCGCAAAGAAGCTTTCCGGCCAGTCGAACGCCTCGGTCTGCACGTCCTGGCAGAAGGCCAGCGTGACCGGGCCGCACTCGGCCGGGTCGGTCATCGTGCGGAAGGCGCGCGGCAGCGCGGTCAAGAGCTGCTCGGGCCGGGTGATGCGGTCGAAATAGCGCGAAACGGGGCGGAAGCAGTCGTTGACGCTCAAGGTGCCGTCGCCGAAGTCCTCCAATTGCTGCAGCACCGGGTCGGGCGCACGCCCCGCGAAGACGTCGCCGGGCAGGAACAGCACCGGCAGCCGGTTGACATGGGCCATCGCCGCGGCGGTCAGCATGTTGGTGGCGCCGGGGCCGATGGAGGAGGTCACGGCCATCGTCCGGCGGCGGCCGAGTTGCTTGGCATAGGCGATGGCCGCATGGGCCATGCCCTGCTCGTTGTGGCCGCGCCAGGTCGGCAGCTCGTCGCGCACGCCGTAGAGCGCCTCGCCGAGGCCGGCGACATTGCCGTGGCCGAAGATCGCCCAGACGCCGGCGATGAAGGGCACCCCGTCCTCGTTCATCTGCCGGCAGAGATAGCGCACGGTGGCCTGCGCCGCCGTCAGCCGGATGGTGGTGGTCATGCCGCTCTCCCGTCTGCCGCCCTCGCCCGGTCCCAGGCCGCGCAAAGGATCTGGTATTTCGATGCCATCAGCGCGATCGCGCCCTCGTCGTCAAGCGTGCCGCTCAGCCAACCCCGCGCCGCCTCGAAGAAGATGGTGCGTCCGACGGCAAAGCCCTTGACCAGCGGAAAGCGGGCGGCCTCGGCGAAGCTCGCCTCCAGCTCCTCCAGCGGCGCGTCGAGACCGAGCACGACGATGCCGCGAACATACGGATCATTCTCGGAAATCGCCGCGCAGGTGGCGGCCCAGGCGGCGGCGGAGACGGACGGCTCCAGCTTCCACCAGTCGGGATAGACGCCGATCTCGTAGAAGCGGCGAATGAGGGCGGCGGTGGTGTCGTCGCCGACCGGCCCGACCTTCGACGGGATCACCTCCAGCAGGAATTCAAGACCGTTGGCGCGGGCCGCCCGCGCCAGCCGCAGCACTGTCGCTTCCTGACCCGCGCGCATCGCCTCGTCGTCATCCGGATGGCAGAAGCACAGGACCTTGACCACATGGTCGGCCGGCCATTCGGCAAGGCCGGTGCCGTAATCCGGGCCGATCTCCAGTTCCAGCGGCCGCGAGCCGGGCAGTTCCACCGGACGGCCGATCCAAAGGCCGGTGCCGGCGGCGGCGAACAGCGCCGCCTCGCCGAGCCGGCCGTCGCTCAGGATGCCGTAGCCGGGCCGGCCGGCCTGCACCCGGCGGGCGGCGGCAAGGCAGAGCGTCTTGAAGGCGGGAATGCGGGAGGCGTCGGCGCCGAGCTCGGCGGCGAGATCCTCAAGCTGCTTGCGATGGTCGAAGGCGAAGACGCGCATTTGCGGCCAGTCGCCCTTGCGGGTGGTCGACCAGTGGATCTGCTCCAGCTCCGCGTCCTTGCGCAGCGCCGGCACGCGCACGCCGCGCTGCAGGAAGAAACACAGCTCCTCCCAGCTCGGATAGGACGGCGTGCAGCCGTGCCGCGAGACGGCGAGCGCGCCGCAGGCATTGGCATAGGTGAGCGCCCGCTCCCAGCCCTCGTCGCGCAGCCAACCGCGCAACAGGCCGGACATGAAGCCGTCGCCGGCGCCCAGCACGTTGAACACCTCGATGGGAAAGCCGGGGCCGGAGACGCCCTTGTCGAGATCGTCTGCAATATCGCCCTCGAAGGCGACGGCGCCCATCGGCCCGCGCTTGCACACCAGCGTTGCAGCCGAGATCGCCCGCACGGCACGGAGGGCCGCCAGCGTGTCGGTGCTGCCGCCGGCGATGTGAAACTCCTCCTCCGTGCCGACGATCAGGTCGAAGAGAGGAAGATGCGACTGCAGCTTGGCGGTGACGGCGCGCGATTCGATGAAGCGGCTTTCGCCGGCACCGTGCCCGGCAAGGCCCCAGAGATTGGGCCGGTAGTCGATGTCGAGCGCGGTGCGGGCGCCGTTCTGGCGGGCAAGGCGCAGGGCCTTCAGCACCGCCGCCTCGGTGCGCGGGTTCGACAGATGGGTGCCGGTGACGGTGACGCAGCCGGCCTCAGCGATGAAGGCCGGGTCGATGTCGCCTTCCTCCAGTGCCATGTCGGCGCAGTTCTCGCGGTAGAAGATCAGCGGAAACTGCTCGCGGTCGCGAATGCCGAGGAGCACGAGCGCAGTCAGCCGCTCGGGATCGGTCTTGACGCCGCGCACGTCGACGCCCTCGCGCACCAGTTCCTCGCGGATGAAGCGGCCCATGTGCTCGTCGCCGACGCGGGTGATCAGCGCGGAGCGCAGGCCGAGCCGGGCGGTGCCCGCCGCCATGTTGGTGGGCGAGCCGCCGATATACTTGGCGAATCCGCGCATGTCCTCCAGCCGGCCGCCGACCTGGGCGCCGTAGAGGTCGACCGAGGCGCGGCCGATGGTGATGACATCGAGCGGCCGCGCGTCCCGGCCCTGCTGCGAACT
This sequence comes from Stappia sp. TSB10P1A, assembly GCF_900185725.1. Classification (GTDB taxonomy): domain Bacteria; phylum Pseudomonadota; class Alphaproteobacteria; order Rhizobiales; family Stappiaceae; genus Stappia. The sequence goes on from NZ_FYAU01000036.1 coordinate 303,757, forward strand.
CATGGCAACCTCTCCCCGCCTGACCGATCCGGCCGATCGTCTCCGCACAGGTCCCGTCGTCCGACGCCGGCAGAGTCAAAACGGAACATAAATTCCATTTTTGCCGTTCGCAACCGCTTTGTCGAGCGAATGCCACGCGGCGGATAGGTGGCAAAGCGCGGACGCCGCAGGCAAGGACGGCGCGGGCGGACATCGCTCCTTGAGGTTTTCCAGTTTGTTCCCAACATCCTAAGGAGATCCGCCGATCACACTGGCGCGCCCCCGCCGGCGGCGTGGCTGCACTGGCGGATCGTCTCGGGCGGCGGCGGTGGCGAACGGGAGGATCTGGCCGGCACACCGGTTTTCCGCTGGCAAAGACCCAGGCGACCGAGGGCACTCGCCCGCTTGCACAGGCGTGCAGCGTCTTCATATGGAATTTTTGTTCCAAATCGTATCGATCCTTTCTGGACACGGTCCCGACGGCGATTTTCGTTGCATCGCAACATCAAACGTGGTCTATGCGTGGCAACGGCGTCCGCGTGGAGACACGAGCCTTTCGTGACCGGCGCCCCGACGCAACCTTCCTCCCGATCGTTGCCGACACCAAGCGCTGCTATCCGAGCGGCGGGCGACAAGGCCCGTTTCCGATGCCGGCGCCCCTCAAGGCAGCTCATCTGCGCAAGCTCCCTTCCCGACTGACACGGACCGCGACCGCGCGCCCATGATGGCGTGCCGGCGCGAGCAAGGAGTCCGCTTGACCACGTTCAACGACCTCGGCCTCGCCGAGCCGATCCTCAAGGCCCTTGTGGCCGAGGGCTATACCTCCCCGACGCCGATCCAGGCGCAGGGCATTCCCGCAATTCTGTCGGGCGCCGACGTGCTGGGCCTCGCCCAGACCGGCACCGGCAAGACCGCATCCTTCGTGCTGCCGCTGCTCCACCGCATCGTCGAGCAGGCCAGCCGACCCGAGCCGAAGACCTGCGGCGCGCTGATTCTCGCGCCGACGCGCGAGCTCGCCGCCCAGATCGCCGACAGCATCCGCGCCTATGGGCAGAAGGTGCGCCATTCGGCCACCGTCGTCGTCGGCGGCGTCCGTCCCTTCCCGCAGGTGCGCAACATGGCGCGCGGCGTCGACATTCTCGTCGCAACGCCGGGCCGCCTGATCGACCACATGCAGGGCGGCGCCATCCGTCTCGACAAGACCACGACCGTGGTGCTGGACGAGGCCGACCACATGCTCGACCTCGGCTTCCTGCCGGCGATCCGCCAGATCCTGGCGAGCCTGCCGCGCGACCGCCAGACGGTGCTGCTGTCGGCGACCATGCCGAAGCCGATCCGCGCGCTGGCCGAGGACTTCCTGAACAACCCGCAGGAGATCGCGGTGGCTCCGGCCTCCAAGCCGATCGAACGCATCGAGCAGAAGGTTCTCCTGATCGAGCGCGACGCCAAGCGCCAGGCGCTGGTCGACGTGCTGCGCGACGACGAGATGGACCGCGCCATCGTCTTCACCCGCACCAAGCATGGCGCTGACAAGGTCACCAAGCAGTTGGAGCAGGCCGGCATCCAGGCCGCGGCGATCCATGGCAACAAGAGCCAGAGCCAGCGCCAGAAGGCGCTCGACAACTTCCGCTCCGGCCGCACGCCGGTGCTGGTGGCGACCGACATCGCCGCGCGCGGCATCGATGTCGACGGCGTGTCGCATGTCGTCAACTACGAGCTGCCGAACGTGCCGGAGGCCTATGTGCACCGGATCGGCCGCACCGCGCGCGCCGGCAAGAGCGGCATCGCCGTCTCGTTCTGCGACCGCGAGGAGCGTCCGTTCCTGCGCGACATCGAGAAGCTGATCGGCAAGGTGCTGGTCGAGCGCGAGGACGACGGCCCGGCACCGCGCAAGCAGTCGCGCGGCGGCGGCGGCCGTGGTCAGCAGCAGCAGCAGCGCCAGCCCTTCCGCCCGCGCGGCGAAGGCGGCGGCCGTGAGGACGGTCGCGGCGAGGCCCGTGGCTTCCGCGGCAATGGCAACGGCAATGGCGGTGCCCGCAAGGACAAGCCGGCCGGCCATGGCCAGCATGAGGGCCGCAGCGACGGCTTCCGTGGCGGCCAGCAGCAGCGCAACGCCCGCCCGCAGGGCGCCAAGCCGCGCGACCACAGCGGCGAGCGCGGCCGTGTCCGCTCGTTCCAGCCCGCGTAACGCGGCAACGCCGAACCACGCTTGAAAAACGAACGCCGGCGCGGGAGCCTCCCGCGCCGGCGTTTTGCGTTTCGGCGTTTTGCGTTTCGGCGGCTTTGGTCCAGGGGCCACCCCTCCCCGCTTCAGTCGGCGGCGCGCACGAGCTGAGTCTGGGTGCCGAGGCCATCGATGCCGAGCGCCAGCCGGTCGCCGGCTTTCAGATAGACCGGCGACGGCTTGATGCCCATGCCGACGCCCGGCGGCGTGCCGGTGGAGATGACGTCGCCCGGATGCAGGCTCATCATCTGCGACAGATAGGAAATCACCTTGGCAACGCTGAAGATCATGGTGGCGGTGGAGCCGGTCTGCATGCGCGTGCCGTTGAGATCGAGCCACAGCGACAGCGCCTGCGGGTCGGCCACCTCGTCGCGGGTGACGAGCCAGGGCCCCAGCGGGCCGAACGTGTCGGCCGACTTGCCCTTGGTCCACTGGCCGGCGCGCTTGATCTGGAAATCGCGCTCGGACACGTCGTTGGCGACGCAGTAACCCGCGACATGGGAGAGCGCCTCGGCCTCCGACACGTATTTGGCATGGCGGCCGATGACGACGGCAAGCTCCACCTCCCAGTCGGTGGCGACCGAACCGCGCGGCAGTTCGATCCCGTCGTCGGGGCCGCAGATCGCCGAGGTCGCCTTCATGAAGACGATGGGCTCGGGCGGTACGTCGAGGCCGGATTCGGCCGCATGGTCGGAATAGTTGAGGCCGATGCAGACGAACTTGCCGACCCCGCCGACGCAGGGACCGATGCGAGCCCCCTCCTCGACCAGCGGCAGCGCGGCCGGATCGAGCGCGGCGATGCGGGCCAGCCCCTCGTCGGAAAGGGTCGCGCCGGCGATATCCTCGACATGGGCGGACAGGTCGCGGATGCGGCCTTGCGCATCGACAAGGCCGGGGCGCTCAGCACCGGCGGGTCCATAGCGGACGAGTTTCATCAAAGGTCTCCTCAAGTGAGCGTGCAAACGGCGTCGCGCGATCATAGGCGGTTGAGGCAAAACGGCAATCGCCGCACGGGCCCGATCTCAGCGGCGCTCCGGCAAGGCATCCGGCGGGACCAGCGAATAGCTGGTCGAGCGGCCGCCGCCGGGATCGCGCGCAAGGATGCCGCGGGCGACGAGGTCGGTGATGTCGCGCAGCGCCGTATCGGGCGAGGTCTTCGTCAGCCTCGCCCATTTCGACGAGGTGAGCTTGCCGTCGAAGCCGTCGAGCAGCCGGTTCAGCACCTTGCGCTGGCGTTCACTGAGAGGCTCGCCGGCCAGCGCCTGCCAGAACGCCGCCTTGCGCAGCACGTCCTCGAGAATGCCGGCGGACTCATCGAGCGCGCGGTCGAGACAGGCGAGAAACCACAGCAGCCAGGGCGTGATGTCGAGGTCGCCCTTCTGGGTGCGCTCGAGGATCTCGTAATAGCCCTTGCGGTCCTGGCGGATCTGCGAGGAGAGGCTGTAGAAGCGCTGGCCGCTGCCTTCGGAGCGGGCGAGCGCCATGTCGCCGATGGCGCGCGCGATGCGGCCGTTGCCGTCCTCGAAGGGATGGATGGTGACGAACCACAGATGCGCGAGCGCGGCCCGCAGGACGGGATCGAGCGGGTCCGGGCTCTCGAACCAGTCGAGGAAGGCCTCCATCTCGGCCGCGACACGGGCAGCGGGCGGCGCCTCGAAATGGACCTTCTCGCGGCCGAAGGGGCCCGAGACGACCTGCATCGGCCCGGCCGCCTCGTCGCGCCAGCGGCCGACGGCGATGCGCAGCATGCCGCTGCGGCCCGTCGGGAACAATGCCGCATGCCAGGCAAACAGGCGCTCGCTGGTCAGCGGCGCCTCGAACGCGCCGACCGCGTCCAGCGTCATCTCGACGACGCCCTCGACAGTGCGGTCGACCGGCGGCAGGCCGCCGATATCCATGCCGAGCCGGCGGGCGATGGAGGAGCGGACCTGACTGCGCTCCAGGATCTCGCCCTCGATCTCGCTCGACTTGACGACATCGGCCGTCAGGGTCTCCAGAACCGCCTCGGCGCGCAGTGCGAAGCCGAGCGCGTCCATGCGCCCGGTGAGCCGGCCCTGCCGGTGACGGACCGCCGCCAGCGGGCCGGAGACCGAAGCATGGTCGAAGCGAAACGTTGGCCAGTCGCCGAGCTGATGGATATAGGTCGCCATTTACCGCATCCTTTGCGGCGAATATACCGCGCATTCGCCGCAGGCGCAATTATTCGCCGCGAAACTTGCGGAGATAAGATCTCCTAATCACCGCAAGAGCAGGGCGTGCGGATCCCCGCACCACCCTTGCGAGTGATCGCCGCGACCTGCATTGTAGCCGGGCGAAACCCAAAGACCCCCGACAGCGACAGGGCCCCGCAGATGACCAGAGCACTCACCCACCTGATGTTTCAAGGCCATGCTCGCGCGGCACTCCGAACCTATGAGGCGGTGTTTCCGGATTTCACCATCGAAATGCTGGAACTCAACGACGAGAACACCGCTGCGGCCGGAACGGTGCGCATGGCAAAGGTATCGTTTGCCGGCCAGCGCCTCATCGTGATCGACAGCCCGATCCCGCACGACTTCGACTTCACGCCGTCCATGTCGCTGTTCGTCGAGATGGATAGCGTCGACGCACTGGACGGGGCCTTCGCCCAGCTTGCTGACGGCGGCACGGTCTTGATGCCGCCGGACAATTATGGCTTCAGCGACCGTTTCGGCTGGCTGACGGACCGGTTTGGCCTCTCCTGGCAACTGTCCCTGCCGCTATGAAGCACTCGGCCAAAGATTGCGAAGCAGCCCACCGGGCAACGCTGCCGCAGCGAGGCGGCCAAAGAGAGGGGCAGAGAGGACGGCAGAGCGGGCGGAGATGTGAGATGCCTGTTCTTGTCTTCGCAGTGTCGCTGCTGCTCGCCGCCTGCGCCTCGCCGCCGCCTGCAGACACCCATGTCTGTACCGAGACCCCGACCGGGCTGGCCGAATGCCACCTGATCGAGCCGGCGCCGTAGGGCGAGATTTCCAGCCCGACGCGAACGGCAGGCGAGAAGGGTCGGCGCGTCAGCCGCGCTGGCGGCGGCCGAGATAGATCAGAAACACGCCCAGGGCGACCGGCAGAAACAGATACTCGACCGTCTCCAGGGTGAAGCGCGGAAGAACCCTGCTGCAGCCGCTGGTGTTCATCTCGCAGCCGAAGCGATCGAGAAGCCACCAGATCCCGATGGAGGCAACGATGATGCCGATGCCGATGATCCGCAGAATACGCCGCCCCATGTCCGCTCCTATGTCCGCTCGTCCTTGACCGGTGACTGACAGGCCCACCGGACCCGCGCAAGGAAGGCCGGCCCCTCCGCCGGGCCACGTCCACATCCCCAATGCGGGACCGTGCAGCAAAAGAGGCAATCCGACAAGGGGTTCGCCCGGGCGCCTGCGCCGCGCCGGCTATGCGGCCGGGCGCGGCGGGCCGATGCCGGAGGGCTCTGGCGAGGCTGGCTCCGCCGGACCGGTGGCAAACCATGTCCGGCCGCGCCCTTCCCGCTTCGACCGGTACAGCGCCTCGTCGGCACTGCGGATGACCGTTCTGGAGGTCAGCGCATCGTCCGGCCACCAGGCAACGCCGATGCTGGCGCCGACAGTGGCGCTGCCGCCCTCGAAGACGATTTCCGAACAGATGCCGGCAACGATGCGCTCGCACAGCGCCAGCACCGATCCAGGGTCGAGGCCCTCGCGCAGCAGCACGATGAACTCGTCGCCGCCGACCCGCGCGGCCATGCCGCGATCCCCGACTGCCGCCAGGATGCGACTGGCGACGGTCCGGATCACCAGATCGCCGACCGGATGGCCCCAGGTGTCGTTGACCTCCTTGAAGCGGTCGAGGTCGATGCACAGGACCGCGCAGCGTTGCTGCTCGCTGTGCTGCAGCACCTGTTCGATCTCGCGTTCGAACTGCGCCCGGTTGGGCAGGCCGGTCAGGGCATCGTGATGGGCGAGAAAGCGGTTGCGCTCCTCGCTCTGCTGCAGCCGCAGAAGGCTGCTGCCGAACCGCAGGGCGACGAAGCCGAGGGCGATGGCGACCAGCAGCAGCCCCCCGGCGAGAAGCGGCAGCGCCTGACGCCAGATCACCGATGAGGGATAGGTCCGCATCCAGGTCACGGCGATTGCATCGGCGCCCCTGCTGCGCCCGACCCGGATCCAGTCGGCATCGGCCGGCACGTCGGCTGCCGGGAGAATGGCGAAATCCTGCAGGCCGAGCTTGCGGCCGATCTCCGAAAGGATCGGAGCGGACAGCGGCTTGAAGGTCAGCAGAATGTTGGCGTGGCCGTCAGGCAGCAGCGCGTCGTCGTCGGGCACGATGGCCTGGGCGACGATCATGGTGAGTTGGCCGTCGACGGGACGGATATCCGACACGAAGAGCGGCTGGTGGGACCGCACCGGATTGTAAGCCACCCTGAAGCCGCCGCCGGCCGGCTGCCGGTGCGTCTTGTAGGCGTCCCGCGCGAGCGCGACCAGGTCGGCGGCCAGTTCCACATACTTCACCGCCTCCGCCTCGGCGCGGACGTCTTCCTCGAAGATCAGCAGGCGAGGATTGCCGTCCGGCCCGACGATGACCGTGGTCTGGATGCCGAAATCCTCCCAGTGCCACTCGATGATCTCGTCGCGGACGAAGTCCCAGTCGATATGCGCGATCAGCGCGCGCACCGCCTCATCCCAGTGGGAGATGCGTGCCTGATCGAACACCAAGATCTCGACCTGGCGGTCGATCTCGTTGCGCACCAGATGGCGCTCGTCCCCGGCGCGCACGTCGTCGGCAATGCGTCCGGCGCTGCCGAGCGTATGGGTGTTGGACAGCGCGAAGGCGATGACGACGGTCACGCAAAGGAGATAGACCGCAACCTTGAGGTTGCGTTTCCCCGTGTCCAGCCAGTGCGCCATTGATGGATTTCCCGTATTCTGCATGCGGCGACACTGGCAGGAAGACTTGAATCTTCGGCTAACCGACGTGGTTCCCGCCTCGTTAACGGCATCGCAACTGCGTCGACGTTGGAGCTTGATCTCGCGCAACGCGGGTCCTGCCTTGCTGTTCCACAATGTCGCCCGGCTGGGAAGGAACACGGCAACGGGGAGTCCAATGGGAAAGACGATGAAAGCCGCTGTGGTGCGCGCCTTCGGCGCGCCGCTCGACATTTGCGAGGTGACCAAACCGGAAGTGGCGCCCGGTAAGATCCTGGTGAAGATCGCCGCCAGCGGCGTCTGCCACACCGACCTGCACGCGGCCGAGGGCGACTGGCCGGTCAAGCCGCAGCCGCCCTTCATCCCGGGCCATGAGGGCGTCGGCACGGTCGCCGCCGTCGGGGCCGGCGTCACCAGCGTCAAGGAAGGCGACCGGGTCGGCGTGCCGTGGCTGCACACCGCCTGCGGCCATTGCCGACATTGCGTCGGCGGCTGGGAAACCCTGTGCTGCGACCAGCAGAACACCGGCTACAGCGTCAATGGCGGCTTCGCCGACTATGTGCTCGCCGATCCGAACTATGTCGGCCACCTGCCGGACGGGCTCGCCTTCGCGCCGGCCGCTCCGGTGCTGTGCGCCGGCGTCACGGTCTACAAGGGGCTGAAGGAGACCGAGGCGAAGCCCGGCCAGACCGTCGTCATCGTCGGTATCGGCGGGCTCGGCCACATGGCCGTGCAATATGCCAAGGCGATGGGAATGCATGTCATCGCCGTCGACATTTCCGAGGAGAAGCTGGCGCTGGCCCGCGCCCTCGGCGCCGACATGGCGTTCAACGCGCTGACCGAGGATGCGGTCGCCGAAGTGCAGAAAGGCGGCGGCGCGGAAGGCGTGCTGGTGACGGCGGTGTCGCCGAAGTCGTTCAGCCAGGGCTTCGCCATGCTCGGGCGCGGCGGCACGATGAGCCTCGTCGGCCTGCCGCCCGGCGACTTCCCGCTGCCGATCTTCGACACCGTGCTGACGCGCAAGACGATCCGGGGCTCCATCGTCGGCACCCGCAACGATCTCTCCGAAGCGCTGGCCTTCGCCGCCGAAGGCAAGGTCGCCGCGCATTACTCCACGGATCGGCTGGAGAACGTCAACGCGATCTTCGACACGATGCGCGCCGGCAAGATCGACGGCCGCGTGGTGATGGAGATCTGAGAAAGCCGCTCAGCCGCGCTCCAGCGCGGCGAGCACGAAGGCGGCGCGCTCGGCGACCGGGGCTTTCGGCAGCAGCCGGGTCTCGTAGCCGAGCGCGGGCAATTCGTTCGCCAGGCGCTCGTATTCTTCGGTCGCGGCGTCAAACCCGTGCCGGCGCTCGGCATCGCCCGCGTGGATCTCCGGCCAGGGCGGCGCCAGAAACACCAGCGGGCGATAGCGGTAGCGGCGGGCGAGCGGTGCAAGCACCTTGCGCGCCGTCGCGACCTGGAAGGCCGAGGCGGCATCGATCACGCCGCGGTCGAAGAAGATCCAGCCCTCATCACCTCGCCGGCCATGCGCACCGCGCCAGTCGGCGACGGCCATGCGGATCGCCCGCCGGGCAAAGGCCGCAAGGTCGATCCAGGGCAGTGCGCTGCCCTCTCCCGCCAGTTCCTCGCGGACGATACGCCGGCCGGGTTCTTCCACCGTGCGGTGGCCGCGGCGGGCAAGCTCTTCGATCAATGTGGACTTGCCGCCGCCGGAACAGCCGGTGACGAGCACGAAACGCTGATGCATGGGAAGGCTCTCTTGGGGGAAACGGGGGCGGCGCACCGCGCGCCCTGCCCCGCTCCCTGGAGCCTACATCGCGTCGTAGTCGAGCACCACCGTGTCGGAGACCGGGCGCGACTGGCAGGTGAGGACGAAGCCGGCCTCGATCTCCCAGGGCTCGAGCGAATAGTTGACCGCCATGTCGACCTCGCCGGCCTCGACCTTGGCGCGGCAGGTGCAGCACATGCCGCCCTTGCAGGAATAGGGAACCTCGACGCCCGCGCGCATAGCGGCATCGACGATGGTCTCGCCGGCGGCAACCGGAACCGTGACGCGGGCCCCGTCGATGATCAGTTCCGCGCGCGCCGCATGGGCGGTCTCGGCGGTCCTGTTCGCGGGCTTGGCCGCATGCGGCGCCGAGCCATCGGCCGGCGTGAAGAACTCGCGGTGGATGCGCTCGCCCGCCACGCCGAGACGGGCGAGCACGGCGCTCGCGGTCTCGATCATCTCGCCGGGACCGCAGAGGAAAACGCCGTCCGCCTCCGCCACCGGCAGCACATGGGTGAACAGGCGCTCCAGCTTTTCCGAGTCCAGCCGGCCGGAAAGGATCTCCACATCCTGGGTCTCGCGCGACAGCACATGGAACACGCCGAAGCGGGTCGGGAAGACGTCCTTCAGGTCCTCGATCTCTTCCTTGAAGATGATCGTCTGGGCGCTGCGGTTGCCGTAGAACAGGAAGAACTCGCTCTCGGGCTCGCGGGTCAGCACGGTGCGGATCATCGCCAGAACCGGCGTGATGCCGGAGCCGGCGGCGACCGCGACGAGCTGGCGCGGGCCGCCCTGATGCGCCGGCAGGACGAAGCGGCCCGACGGGGTCATCACGTCGATCTCGTCGCCGGCCGCCACGTTCTCGTTGGCGAAGGCGGAAAAGACGCCGCCGTCGATCTTCTTCACCGCGACGCGCAGTTCCCCGTCATCCTCGCCGGCGCAGATCGAATAGGACCGGCGCACCTCTTCGCCGCCGATCACCGCGCGCAGGGTGAGATACTGGCCTGCGGCGAAGCGATAGGCCTCGCGCAGGGTTTCCGGCACGTCGAAGGAAATCGACACAGCCTCAGGCGTCTCGCGCCTCACTTCGCGGACCTTCAGCGCATGAAATCTCGGCGACATGCGGTTCTCCCTCAAAAGCTTCCGGCGGCATCCGTGGCCTGCCGGACAAGACGCCAGCTCAGTGGCACTTGAATCAGTGGCACTTGAAATAGTCGAACGGCTCGGCGCAGGAGCGGCAGCGCCACAGCGCCTTGCAGGCGGTGGAGCCGAACTCCGACACCTTCTCGGTGTCGTGCGAGCCGCAGCGCGGACAGGCGACCTCGTCGTCGCCGAACAGGGCGCGGCGCGAGGCCTTGCCGGCCGGCGGAGCGATGCCGTAGGCGCGCAGCTTCTCGCGCGCGTCCTCGCTCAGCCAGTCGGTGGTCCAGGCCGGCGACAGCACGGTGTTGACCCGCACCTTGCCGAAGCCTTCCGCCAACAGCGCGGTCTCGATGTCCATGGTGAAGACGGCCATCGCCGGGCAGCCGGTATAGGTCGGCGTGATGTCGACCTCGACTGTGCCGTCGGAGGCGATGCGCACGTCGCGCAGCACGCCGAGATCACCGATGGTCAGCACCGGGACTTCCGGGTCCGGCACCTGCGCGGCGACCTCGAAGGCACGCCGGCGGGCGCTCTCCCCCGCGATATCGTGCAGGCGCGAGCCCATCGCCGTCACCACCTCAGGCCCGGCCAGGCCCGCTGCATGTACTGCATTTCGGACAGGAGATGGCCGAAGCTCTCCGAATGACGGCCCGAGCGGCCGCCGGTCTGGAACCAGCCGTCGGGCGGCAGGCGCAGCGTCGCCTCGTCCAGCACCTCGCGCAAGGTGGCGTGCCACTCATCGCGCAGGCTCGCCGGATCGACCGCGATGCCGGCGGCGGCCAGCCGCTCGACCACACCGTCGACCTCGAACAGCTCGCCCGTATAGGGCCACAGATGGTCGACGGCCGCCTGGGCGCGCTCATGGCTTTCGGTGGTGCCGTCGCCAAGGCGAATGGTCCACTCGGCGGAATGGCGCAGGTGATAGGCCGCTTCCTTCTCCGCCTTGGCGGCGATGGCGGCGAGGGTTTCGTCCTTCGAGGCCTTCAGCTCGCGCCACAGCGGCAGCATGAAGGCGGAGAAGAAGAACTGGCGCAGGATGGTCTCAGCGAAGTCGCCGTTCGGCTGCTCGACCAGCAGGCAGTTGTTGAACTGGCGCTCGGGACGCAGGAAGCAGAGCTGGTCCTCGTCGCGGCCCTCGCCTTCCACCTCGCCGGCATAAGTGTAGAGCGCGCGCGCCTGGCCGATATGGTCGAGCGCGATATTGGCGAGGCCGATATCCTCCTCCAGCGTCGGCGCATGGCCGCACCACTCGCCGAGGCGCTGGCCGAGAATGGCCGCATCGTCGGCAAGACGCAGGGTATAGGCGAAGAGATCGGCGGTCCGGTCGGTCGTGGTCATGGTGCCGTTCCCGCTCACATGTTGCCGACTTCTTCGGGGATCTCGTAGAAGGTCGGATGCCGGTAGATCTTCGAGGCGGTCGGCTCGAACATCACGTCCTTCTCGGACGGGTCGGACGCGACGATCGCCGAGGACGGCACCACCCAGATGGAGACGCCTTCGCCGCGGCGGGTGTAGACGTCGCGCGCGGCCTGCAGCGCCATCTCCTCGTCGGCCGCATGCACCGAGCCGCAATGGCGATGCGCCATGCCGGTGCGCGAACGGATGAAGACTTCCCAGAGCGGCGTGTTCTTCTCGGTCATGGTTCTCTCCCTCGGGCTCGCGGACGGGTGGCCGGCGCGAAGCCTCATGGTCCTGCGGAACGTCGTTGTGCTTTTTTGCCCGGCGCGTGCCCGCGCCGGGGTGTCGCTCACTCGGCGGCGATGCGGGCCGCCTCGCGGCGGTTGCGGCGCTTTTCGGCGTAGGCAAGGGCCGCCTCGCGCACCCAGGCGCCCTCGTCGAAGGCCTTGCGGCGGGCAGCCAAACGCTCGCGGTTGCACGGGCCGTTGCCGGCGACGACGCGGGCAAACTCCTCCCAGTCGATCTCGCCATATTCCCAGTGGCCGGTGTCCTCGTTGAACTTCAGGTCCGGGTCGGGGAGCGTCAGGCCGAGATAATGCGCCTGCGGCACGGTCGCATCGACGAACTTCTGGCGCAGCTCGTCATTGGTGAAGCGCTTGATCTTCCAGGCCATCGACTGGGCGGAATGCTTGGAGTCTGTGTCGGAGGGGCCGAACATCATCAGCGACGGCCACCACCAGCGGTTCAGCGCGTCCTGCACCATCTCCTTCTGCTCTTCCGACGAGCGGCACATCTCCAGCAGCAGCTCGTAGCCCTGGCGCTGGTGGAAGCTCTCTTCCTTGCACACGCGGATCATGGCGCGCGAATAGGGGCCGAAGGAGCAGCGGCAGAGCGGGATCTGGTTCATGATCGCCGCGCCGTCGACCAGCCAGCCGATGGCACCGATATCGGCCCAGGTCAGGGTCGGATAGTTGAAGATGGAGGAGTATTTCGCCTTGCTTGACAGAAGCTGCTCGGTCAGTTCCTCGCGGGACACGCCCAGCGTCTCGGCGGCGGAATAGAGATAGAGGCCGTGGCCGCCCTCGTCCTGCACCTTGGCGAGCAGTGCCGCCTTGCGCTTCAGGGTCGGGGCGCGGGTGATCCAGTTGCCCTCGGGCAGCATGCCGACGATCTCGGAATGGGCATGCTGGGAGATCTGGCGCACCAGGGTCTTGCGATAGGCCTCCGGCATCCAGTCGTTGGGCTCGATCTTCTCTTCCGCGTCGACGCGGGCCTGGAAGGCGGCGAGCAGCGCGGCGTCCTCGCTGCGCTCGTCGGACGCATCACGGGCGTTCAGGGCCTGGGTGTACATGCGATCAACCCCTCCTCGGTTGCCATGCGGGACGCGCCAGCCGCGCGCCTTATCTGCTCGCATTATACGTGACGATATTTTTATATTTCAAGTATTTTTCGTCACACATTAACATATGCCAAATCCGTTCTCGCAAGTGGCTGATTTTGCGGAACTCCCCGCCTCAGCCGGCAGAGAAGCGGCGAAGTTCCGAGGCCTCCGGCGGCGGCAGGGGGCCGTCCGGGCCGCGGGCATGGGCGGCGATCCAGGCCTCGGCCGGCTTGCGCAACGCGCCGTAGAGCCGGGCCGCCAGCCGGTTGGCGGCAAGACCCGGCCAGTCGGCGGGCAGCAGCGCGGGCGGCAGCATCGGATCGCGCAGGCTCAGCCGGCGATAGTCGTGGACGAGCAGGATGCGGCAGACCATCGCCGTCTCGGGCGACAGGCGCGCGTGCCCTGCACCGCCCTGCCCACTCTCCAGCGCCTCGGCCAGCGGCGCATAGCGCCGGCAGAAGGACTGGTAGCGGCCGGCCAGCGGGGCAAGATCGAAGGCGCGGGCGACGAGATCGGCATCGGAGCCGGCCAGCACGGAGGCCGCCAGCGTCACCGCGCCCTCCGCCGCCCCTTGCGGAAACTCGGGCCCGTCGAGCGGCGGGCTGGCCGGGGTGCCGAGCAGGATGCCGGGCGCCAGCAAGCCGTAGCCGGCCTTGCGGGCCGCCTCGCGCAGACCGTTGCGGCCCTCCGTTTCGGGCAGCACGACGAGCCGCAGCTCCGCCGCCCGCGCCTCGCCTCCTTCCGGCGCAAGCCGGTAGATGCGCTGCGAGGCCGGGGTGAAGGTCGCGCGCCCGGCCGCCGACAGGGCATAGAAGCTGAGCCGGCCCCGGCGCTCGCGCTCGACCCAGCCGTCGCGGGCAAGCCGCGAGAGCGCGGCGCGCACCGCCGCCGCATCGATGCGCATCAGCCCGAGCAGGTCCGACAGCGTGCCGGCCCAGACCTCGCCGCCGCGCGGGGCGACGACATCGCCGAAGATCGTGACGATCAGCGACCAGACGCGCAGCGGCTGGGTCTCGTGCAGCCGGTCCAGCAGCGCGCCGGCGAGCGCCTCGACCTCCGCCGGCGCGTTGCCGGCCTCAGCCGGCGGCGTGGTGGGCATGCCAGTGCCAGGCGATGTCGATGCGCCGGGTGACCCAGACCTTCTCGTGCGAGGCGACATAATCGAGGAAGCGGGCGAGCGCGGCAGCGCGCCCCGGACGGCCGACCAGGCGGCAATGCAGGCCGATATTCATCATCTTCGGCGCGCCGGCCTCGCCTTCCGCATAGAGCGTGTCGAACGTGTCCTTCAGATAGGTGAAGAACTGGTCGCCCGAGTTGAACCCCTGCGCGGTGGCGAAACGCATGTCGTTGGCATCGAGCGTGTAGGGAATGACGAGATGCGGGCCGGACGGGCCTTCCACCCAATAGGGCAGATCGTCGGCATAGCTGTCGGAATCATAGAGGAAGCCGCCCTCCTCCATCACGAGGTCGCGGGTGAATTCCGACGAGCGGCCGGTGTACCAGCCGAGCGGACGCGAGCCGGTGACCTCCTCGTGGATGCGGATCGCCTCGGCCATGTGGCGCTTCTCATCTTCGCGCGAGAAATCCTTGTAGTCGATCCACTTCAGCCCGTGCGAGGCGATTTCCCACCCCGCCTCGTTCATGGCGGCGACCGCGTCCGGATTGCGCTGCAGGGCGGTGGCGACGCCATAGACGGTGACGGGCATGGAGCGCTCGGTGAACATCCGCCACAGGCGCCAGAAGCCGGCGCGCGAGCCGTATTCGTAGATGGACTCCATGTTCATGTGCCGCTGGCGGTGCCAGGGCGCGGCGCCGACGATCTCCGACAGGAAGGCCTCGGAATAGCTGTCGCCGTGGAGGAGGCAGTTCTCGCCGCCCTCCTCGTAGTTGATGACGAACTGGACGGCGACGTTGGCGTCGTTCGGCCACTGCGGATTGGGCGTCTCGCGTCCGTAGCCGACGAGATCGCGCGGATAGGTGTCGCTCATTGGGACCGTCCGTTGCACGAGGGGACCAGGCCCGAAGCGGGCTGCTCTAGGCCGGAGGAAACCCAAAAGCACGCGCCGATGCAAGGCTTTCGCGTCAGGAGCGGGGGCGGGCCGGCACGGATACGGGCACGGGCACCGGAGCGAGGGCCGGATCGAGCGCACCCTTGACGTCGAGGCGCATGCGGCGGCCGCTGTCGTCGCCCGGCTCGGAGGGCAGCGCCATGATCGCCGCGCCCATGGCGGCCGAGCACAGGGTGATCATCAGGCCCGCCAGCAGCACCAGGATCGGCAGCCAGGGCTGGTCGGAGGCCAGGATCAGGCTGCGCAGCCCGCCCGTGTCGAGCCACAACAGCCCACCGAGCACGATGGCGGCGGCAAAGGCGCCGATCAGCCAGTTGATGGCCAGGAGCCGGAAGAAGGGCTGCGCCAGCAGGCGGGAGACGCCGCCGGGCCGCCGGGAAGGTTGCACGTCTTGCATGTCGGTCATGGATCCGCACTCTCGTTCGCGGCGTAAAGGCTGTCGGGCCATCGCTCCGGCCCCTTTGCAGGCCACCGTTCCCCGAAGATGGCGCAGACGCCCGGAATGTCCACGCGGTCGACTGCCGCAGGCAGGGCTGTGTCCCGCCTTTCAAGGTCATCGGAAAAAGCTGCAGGCTACGAAAAATCCCTCACTGGCCGCTTGTGCCGCAGGGTCCGAAGCCTATATAAGGCGGAAGTATATCGATCCGATATATCCATAATCAAGAATATACCGAACCGGCACTGTCCGCAGCCAGCAGGCGCCCCCATCGGGCGAAAAACGCAAGCACGGTCGGGACGGACAGGCCATGAGAACGGAAGGACGGATCGCACCGCAAGGACCGCGACCCGCGACGGCCGGACAACAAGATCGCCCGCTTTTCGGCAGGGCGACGGGCCGCCATTCCCGGCGAGGGTGGAAGGGACCTGAGTATGAGCGTCAGAACACTGTGCCTTGCAATCCTGAATTTCGGAGACGCCACCGGCTATGAGATCCGCAAGCTCTCGACCGAAGGCAAGTACAGCTACTTCGTCGACGCCAGTTTCGGCTCGATCTATCCCGCGCTGGCGCGGCTGGAGGCCGAAGGGCTCGTCACGGTGCGCGAGGAGGCCCAGAGCGGCAAGCCCTCGCGCAAGGTCTATTCGATCACCGAGGCCGGCCGCGCCGAGTTCATCCGCGACCTCAGCCAGCTGCCGGCGCCGGACATCTACCGCTCGCCGTTCCTGCTGGTCGCCATGTGCGCCGAAATGGTGGGGCCGGACGTCATCCGCAAGGCCATCGACGCGCGGCTGGAGCATATGCGTGGGGATCTGGCCAAGCTCGAAGCCATTGCCGGCGAGCCCTGCGACCACCGTCCGGCAGCCCGCTTCATCCTGGAATACGGGCGCAGTTGCATGACCGAGGACATCCGCTTCCTGGAAGCGAACCGACACCGACTTGAAGACATCGCACGCGGCCGCCCTGCCCTCCCCCAGGCGGCCGAGTGACCGAAACCTCCCCGGAGATCACCGAATGAAGATCCGCTTCTCCTACGTTCTCGCGGTCGGCATCATCGCCGGCGTCGCGGGCTGGATGTGGACGGGCACCTTTGTCGCGGGCGGCCTCGCCGATTCGCCGAATGCAACGCCGCCTCCCTCGCAGCGCGCGGAGGAAGCGGCGGCAAAGCCGTTCCGCGTCGCCGTGCGCGACATCGTCGCCGAACCGCGCCGTTCGGTCCTGGTGATCCGCGGCCGCACCGAGGCCGATGCCAAGGTCGAGGTTCGCGCCGAGACCAGCGGCCGGGTGTCCGAACGGCGGGTCCAGGAAGGGCAGCCGATCGCCAAGGACGACGTGCTTTGCGTGCTCGACAAGGGCGCGCGCGAGGCCAAGGTGCTGGAAGCCAAGGCGCTGCTTGCCCAGGCGGAGCTCGACCATACCGCCGCGACCCAGCTCAAGGAGAAGGGCTTCACCGCCCAGACCCGCGTTGCCGCGCTGCGCGCGGCGATGGACGCCGCCAGCGCCAAGCTGGAGGAGCAGGAGCTCGAGCTGGCCCGCACGATCATCAAGGCGCCGATTTCCGGCATTGTCGAGAGCCCGATGGTCAGTGTCGGCACGGTCCTCGCCATCGGCGGCATCTGCGCCACGATCATCGACGCCGACCCGATCCTGGCGATCGGCCAGGTGTCGGAGCGCGACGTGGGCAAGCTCGAGATCGGCCAGGAGGCAGAGGTGGAACTCGTCGCGGGCGGCACAGCCACCGGCAGGATCCGCTACATCGCGCCGGCCGCCGACTCGTCCACCCGCACCTTCCGTGTCGAGATCGTCATCGACAACAAGGATGGCGCGATCCGCGACGGCATCACCGCGACAGCCAGGGTGCCGCTGCGCGAGGAACGCGCCCACCAGCTCAGCTCCGGCGTCCTGACGCTGAATGACGCCGGCACGCTCGGCATCCGCGCCGTCGACGAGGCCAACCGCGTGGTCTTCCACCCGGTGATCGTGCTCGGCGGCGACATCGACGGCCTGTGGGTCGGCGGCCTGCCCAAGCAGGTGCGGCTGATCGTGACCGGTCAGGACTACGTAACCGACGGCCAGGTGGTCGAACCGGTGACCAGCACGGCGGAGGCCACGCAATGATCTCGATGCTCGAGACTGTCCTGCGACGGCCGAAGACCGTCCTCACCCTGATGGTGGTGATGGTCGCGGCCGGCATCATGGCCTATATCGGCGTGCCGAAAGAGGCCGATCCGGACATCGACATCCCGGTGTTCTACGTGTCGATCACCCAGCAGGGCATTTCGCCCGGCGACGCGGAGCGTCTGATCGCCAGGCCGATGGAAACCTCCCTGCGCGGCCTCGACGGGCTGAAGGAGATCACCACGATCTCCGGCGAAGGCCATGTCGGCGTCCTGCTGGAGTTCAACATCGACTTCGACAAGACCAAGGCGCTCGCCGACGTGCGGGACAAGGTCGATCAGGCCAAGGCGGAACTGCCGTCGGAAGCCGACGAGCCGACCATCACCGAAACCAACTTCGCCTTGATGCCGACGATCTTCGTCACCCTGTCGGGCGACGTGCCGGAGCGCACGCTGTACCGGCACGCGCGGCGGCTGAAGAACGACATCGAGGCGATTCCGACCGTGCTGAAGGCGGACCTTTCCGGCCATCGGGAGGAACTGCTGGAAGTCATCATCGACAGCATGAAGCTGGAATCCTACCAGGTCACCCAGCAGGAACTGCTGACCTCGCTGGCGAACAACAACCAACTGGTGCCCGCCGGCTTCCTGGACAACGGCCAGGGCCGCTTCAACGTCAAGGTTCCGGGCCTCGTCGAGACCGCGGCCGACGTCTACACCCTGCCGATCAAGCAGAGCGGCGAAGGCGTCGTGACGCTCGGCGACATCGCCGAGATCCGCCGCACCTTCAAGGATCCGACCAGCTTCACCCGCGTCAACGGCCATCCGGCGATCTCCATCGACGTGGTCAAGCGCAAGGGCACCAACATCATCGAGAACAACGCGGCGGTGCGCGCGGTCGTGGCCTCGGTCACGAAGGACTGGCCGGAGACGATCCGGATCGACTTCATCCTCGACAAGTCGGAGGACATCTACGAAATCCTCGGCTCGCTGGAGGCCTCGATCCTGACCGCCATCTTCCTGGTGATGGTGGTCATCATCTGGGCGCTCGGCATCAAGTCGGCGCTGCTCGTCGGCATCGCCATTCCCGCCTCCTTCATGGTCGGTTTCCTGATCCTGCAGTCGGTGGGCATGACGGTGAACACGATGGTGATGTTCGGCCTGGTGCTGACCGTCGGCATGCTGGTCGACGGCGCCATCGTCATGGTCGAGTATGCCGACCGCAAGGTCGCCGAGGGCATGGAGGCGCAGGAGGCCTATATCCGCGCCTCGAAGCTGATGTTCTGGCCGATCGTGTCTTCGACGGCGACGACGTTGGCCGCCTTCCTGCCGATGCTGCTGTGGCCCGGCGTTGCCGGCGAGTTCATGAGCTACCTGCCGATCATGGTGATCATCGTGCTCAGCGCCTCGCTGCTGACCGCGCTGGTCTTCCTTCCCGTCACCGGCGCGGCCATGTCCGGCGCCATCTCCTGGGTCGGCCGCAATGCCGAATGGGTGATGGCCTTGCTGGTCGGGGCGGTGGTCGCCGTGCTGCTCGCCCATCCGGCGACGGCAGGCCTGCTGCCCCTGCCCTCGATGCTGGTTCTGCCGGTCGCCGCCGGCGCGGGCCTTGCGGCGGGACTTGCCGCCTATCGCGGCCTGGCGCCGCTGATCCGGCTGTCGCGCCGCCGGGCCCGGCGGAACGCGGCGGAAGAGCAGCACATGGCCCGGCTGCTGTCGGCGGGCGAGAAGTTCGACCCGCGCAAGATCCGTGGCTTCACCGGCCTCTATGTCCGGATGCTGGGCTTCTGCGCCGGTCGGCCGATCGGCAACGTGGTGACGCTGGTCGGTCTGGTGCTGCTGTCCGGCGGCATTCTGACCTACTTCATGGCCAACTCGCAGGGCGTCGAGTTCTTCGTCGAGGAGGAGCCGAACTCGGCCATCGTGCTGGTCTCGGCGCGCGGCAACTTCTCCGCCCGCGAGGCTCTGAACCTGGCGCTCGCCGTCGAGCGCGAGGTGATCGACGTCAAGGGCATCAAGAACGCGGTGATGTCGGTGACCACCGGCAGCAGCAGCGGCGGCGGCATGATGGGCGTGCAGGACAAGCCCGCCGACGTGATCGCCCAGATCAACCTGGAGTTCTCCGACTATTGCTGCCGGCGGAACTGGAAGCAGATCTCCGCCGAAATCCGCGAGCGCACGGCGAGCCTGCCGGGCATCTTCGTGGAAACCCGCGAGATCGAGGGCGGCCCGCCGACGGGCAAGGACGTCCGCCTGCAGATCACCTCCACCAGCTACAACGACCTGACGGCGGCGGTGGCCAAGGTGCGCAGCCATGTCGACACGATGGAAAGCCTGCAGGACCGCGAGGACAGCCGCCCCCTGCCGGGCATCGAATGGCAGATCACCATCGACCGCGAGCAGGCGGGCCGGTTCCAGGCCGGCATCGGCTCGGTCGGCTCGATGGTGCAGCTCGTCACCAACGGCGTGTTGATCGGCAAGTATCGGCCGGACGATTCGGAAGACGAGGTGGACATCCGCGTCCGCCTGCCGGAGACGGAGCGCACGCTCGACCGGTTCGATTCCCTGCGCCTGCAGACGCCGCTCGGCCAGGTGCCGCTGTCGAACTTCATCGACCGGGCGCCGCAGCAGAAGGTGACGACGATCACCCGCCGCGACGGGCTCTATGCGATGGACGTGAAGGCCAATGTGGTGATGACCGACACGATCACCACCGCGGACGGCGTCACGCGGCCGCTGACCGCCAACGACAAGGTGGCGGAGTTGCAGGCCTGGCTCGACACCCAGCAATGGCCGGACAACGTCTTCTTCCGGTTCCGCGGCGCCGACGAGGACCAGAAGGAGTCCGGCGAGTTCCTGATGAAGGCGATGGTCGGTTCGCTGTTCCTGATGTTCATCATCCTGGTGACGCAGTTCAACAGCTTCTACCAGACGTTCCTGACGCTCTCGACGGTGATCATGTCGATCTTCGGCGTGTTGCTCGGCATGGCGCTGATGGGACAGAAGTTCTCGATCATCATGACGGGAACGGGCGTGGTGGCGCTGGCCGGCATCGTGGTGAACAACGCCATCGTGCTGATCGACACCTACAACCGCTTCCGCGAGGACGGGATCGAACCGGTGGAAGCCGTGCTGAAGACCTCGGCGCAGCGTATCCGGCCGGTGCTTCTGACCACCATCACCACCATCGCCGGCCTGGTGCCGATGATGACCCAGTTGAACCTCGACTTCTTCAACCGGGTGGTCGCGCTTGGCTCGATCACGGCGGTGTGGTGGGTCCAGCTTTCGACGGCGGTGATCTTCGGTCTCGGCTTCGCCACCATCCTGACGCTGATCGTCATTCCGACCATGCTGGCGATGCCGACGGTATGGATGCGGATGTTCGCCTCCTGGCGGGGCGGAAAGACGGACGCCGCAACGGCCTCCGGCGCCCTCGAAGAAGAGGAGCGGGACGGGCCGCAGCAGCAGCCGGCAGCGCCCGTGGCACCGGCCTCCGCCGTCTTCGGTGCGCCGGGCTCGGCCACGGTGACCGCGATCGGCCCGCGCAAGGACGAGCGCAGGGCACCGCCCGACGGCCTGCCGCAAGCGGCCGAGTAAAGCCGGCAGAAAAAGAGCCCGCGGGACCCATCCCGCGGGCTCTTTTTATCGGGCAAAGCTCTATCGGGCAAAGCCAGTCCCTTGCAGGCACCGGCTCCGGCCCTTCCGGTCAGAGCCTCTCGAGATCGGCGACACCGGCCTCGGTGTCGTCCTTGCGCAGATCGGACGGCCGGCGCAGGGCGGGGAGGATCTCGGCGACGCTGTTCGCCACCCGGTAGTCGACCTCGAAGCCGGCGCGGATGAACCCCTCCGCCCGCATATGCGCCAGCATGTCGATGAGGGGGCGCCAGAAGCCGCCGATATCCGCCAGCACCACCGGCTTGCAATGCTGGCCGAGCTGCCCCCAGGTCAGCATCTCCACCACCTCTTCCAGCGTGCCGATGCCGCCGGGCAGCGCCACGAACCCGTCGGCGCGCTCGAACATGGTGCGCTTGCGCTCGTGCATGTCGCGCGTGACGATCAACTCGCTGACCGCCTGCATCATCACCTCGCGCTCCTCCAGGAAGCCGGGGATGACGCCGGTGACATGGCCGCCCGCCTCCAGCGCGGAGCGGGCGACCGCCCCCATCAGCCCGAGCGAGCCGCCGCCATAGACGAGGTTCAGCCTTTCGGCGGCAAGCGTGCGGCCAAGCTCCCGCGCCGCCGCCATATAATGGGGTTCGGTCCCCTCGCCGGTGCCGCAATAGACGCAAACGGAGGACAGGCGGCGGACCTCGGTCTCGCCGCAAGGTGTCGTATGATCCTGTTTCATGCCTTTAGATGTGCCGTCCCTGTCCCTCCGGGTCAAGCATGCAGCGTCCGGCGCGTGGCCGGAGGGGACCGACGCGAAAACGCTGCGAAACGGTGCAGATCAGAGGGCCGGCTTGCTTGCCGGCTGGCGCTTTAGCGTATAGTCATGCGGTGGAATTCCGGGGCCTGCGGCACATATTATATCGTACCGGGAACCGCAGGGTGCGAATCGCGGGGAGCGCGGGGTCTTCATGTCGCAGAAACTCATCATCCAGTTGCTTGTCTTGCTCGGCCTTGTCGGTGCCGGCGCGGTCGGCTACCACCTGTCGCAGAAGGACGACGGCACCGCCAGACAGACGGCGGAGGCGCCGGCGACCGGTGAGGCGGCGACACAGACCGCGGCAACCGAAGCCCCCGCCAAGACCGAAGGGCCGCAGGCGGCCGCAACGCCCCAGGACACCACCGATATCGGCGGCAAGACGGCGGATGAGCGGATCGCCGCACTTCCCTCGTTCGACCTGATGCGGGTCGAACCGGACGGCTCGGCCGTCGTTGCCGGCCGCTCCGAGGCCGGGGCGATCGTCGCGCTGCTGGCGAACGGCCAGGTGGTCGGCAGGGGCATCGCCAATGCCGCCGGCGAATTCGCCATCGTGCTCGACGAGCCGCTGCCCCCCGGCGCCCATGCGGTGACGCTGGAGACCCGCGACGCCGACGGCAAGGTGCTCAACGAATCGAGCCAGTCGATGGCCGTTTCCGTACCGCAGGACCGGTCGACCGGCGAAGTGCTGGTCATGCTCAACGAGCCCGGCGCGCCGTCGCAGATCCTCCAGAAGCCGCAGCAGATCGCCGATGCCGGTGCTGCCGCGGGTCAGGCGCAGACCGAACAGGCGACTTTGGACCAGGCGACGTCGGACCAGGCGGGCGAGGCTCCGTCCGCCGCGCAGGAGGTCGCCGCCGCCAGCGCAAGCGGGGCACCGGCCGACACCGGCAGTGATGCCGCCGCGCCGCAAGCCGCAACCGGCGGGGAGCGCGAACAGCCGTCGGCGGGGCAGGACGCCCCGGCGCAGGAGCAGCCCCGGACCGATGCTCCGGCACAGCCGCAGCTCGCGGACGCCTCCTCCGACACCGGAGCGACGACGACGGAAGCAGCCGGCACGGAAGCAGCCGGCACGGAGCAGACCGCCGAAGCCCCTGCCACCGCCGAGCCCCCGGCAACGGCCGATCTTGCCACGGCTCCGGCTGGCGCCGATGCGCCTGCCGCCGGCGCCACGGCCGAGGCACCGGCCGGGACCGCGCCGACCGGCAGCGATGCCGCGCCGACCGTCACGGTCGAGGCCGTCGAAGCGGAAGGTTCGAAGGTCTTCGTCGCCGGTTCGGGCCAGCCCAACAGCACCGTGCGCGTCTATCTCGACAACCAGTTGGTCGGCGAGGCGAAGACGGACGCGCAGGGCCGCTGGCTGCTGGAAACCGAAGGCGAGGTCAACCCGGGCGAGGTGGCCGTGCGCGCCGACCAGGTAACGTCCGGCGACGGCGCGGTGGCCGCCCGTGCCGAGGTGACCTTCGAAAAGGCCGCCGACGAGGCCGTCATCCTGCGCCCGGTGGCGCTGTCGGGCGAGGCGGGCGCCGGCTCGGGCGCCAGCGGCGATGCCGGCACCCGGCAGATCCCCAGCGTCATCATCCGCACCGGCGACAATCTGTGGACCATCTCGCAGCGCCGCTACGGCGCCGGCATCCGCTACACGACGATCTACCAGGCCAACAAGGACCAGATCCGCAACCCAGACCTGATCTATCCGGGCCAGGTCTTCATGCTGCCGGAGGGTGATCGCAACTGGCCGGCCGAGCGCGCGACCGGCGGCTGAGGCCGACCGGACAGCGTGACGCCGCGCCGGCTCTCAGCCGGCGAGGCTGCGCGCGCCGTCGAGGATCAGGCGGGTGGCGATGCGGGCATAGTCGGAGCGGCTGACGGCACCGCCCTCGCGGAACCAGAGATAATGCCAGTTGACCATGCCGAAGAGGCTCATGGTCACCGGTTTCAGCAGCGCCGAGCCGGGTTCGGAGAGCTGCGGCACCGCCTGCGCCAGGGCGCCGGCGAAGAGCTGCACCAGGCGGCGCTCGCGCGCCTTCAGCTCCTCCTGCTGCTCGGCCGGCAGCCGCTTCATCTCGTTGATCTGGATCTTGTGCTCGGCATTGGCGTCGCGATAGGCGTCGAGCAGCGCCGAGACATAGCCGAGCAGCAGCTCCTCTCCGGTCATCTCCGGCGAACCGCCCTCCTCCACCGCGGCGATCAGCTCGTCGAGATGATCGCGGATGATGTCGAAGAGCAGTGCGTCCTTGTTGGCGTAGTAGTGGTAGAGCAGCGCCTTGGAAACGCCGCAGCCGAGCGCGATCTGGTTCATCGAGGCGCGGTCGAACCCGTGTTCGGCAAAGAGCTCCGCCGAGGTCTTCAGGATCGCCTTGCGCTTGTCGTCATAGTCCTCGGCGCGCGGGCGTGCCATGTCGTCCAGTCCCCCGGTGGTCCGGTCGCGGAAGGTCCCGCGACCGCTGATCCTGTTGTTGCGGCCGCCGGCCTATCAGGCCTTCGGCCGGTTGTCGATCACCCGCTTCGCCTTGCCCATGGACCGTTCCAGCACGCCTGGATCGGAGACGGCGATACGGGTGCTGATCCCGATGACGTTCTTGATATGCGTTCTCAGCTCGGCCGCGGAGGCGGCGCGCTGCGCATCGTCGGCATGGGTGGGAAGCGCCTCGACATGGACGGTCATTTCGTCCATCCGGCCCGAGCGTGTCAATTCCACCTGGTAGTGCGGGGCAAGTCCCTCGACCCGCAGCAACTGCTCCTCGATCTGGGTCGGGAAGACGTTGACGCCGCGCAGGATCATCATGTCGTCCGAGCGCCCCGTCACCTTCTCCATCCGCCGCATCGAGCGGGCCGTGCCCGGCAGCAGGCGCGTCAGGTCGCGGGTGCGGTAGCGGATGACCGGCATCGCCTCCTTGGTCAGCGAGGTGAAGACGAGTTCGCCCATCTCGCCGTCGGGGAGCACCTCGCCGGTCACCGGGTCGATGATCTCGGGATAGAAGTGGTCTTCCCAGATATGCAGGCCATCCTTGGTCTCGACGCATTCGTTGGCAACGCCCGGCCCCATCACCTCCGACAGGCCGTAAATGTCGACCGCATGCATGTCGAACGCCGTTTCGATCTCCTGGCGCATGGCATTGGTCCAGGGCTCGGCACCGAAGACGCCGACCTTGAGCGAGGTTTCGCGCGGGTCGATGCCGCGCGCGCGGTACTCGTCGAGGATCGCCAGCATGTAGGACGGCGTCACCATGATGACGTCGGGGCGGAAGTCCTCGATCAAGGACACCTGGCGCTCGGTCATGCCGCCGGAGATCGGCACGACGGTCATGCCCAGTTCCTCGGCGCCGTAATGGGCGCCGAGACCGCCGGTGAACAGGCCGTAGCCATAGGCGACATGGCAGATCATGCCCGGCCGGGCGCCGGCGGCGCGCAGCGAGCGGGCCATCACCGTCGCCCAGGTCTTGATGTCGTTGCGGGTGTAGCCGACGACGGTGGGCTTGCCCGTCGTGCCGGAGGAGGCATGGACACGCGCCACCTGCTCGCGCGGCACGGCATACATGCCGAAGGGATAGTTGTCGCGCAGGGTCTGCTTGTGGGTGAAGGGGAACCTGCCGAGGTCCGCCAGCGTCTTCAGGTCGTCCGGATGGACACCGGCCTCGTCGAAGCTCTTGCGGTAATGGGCAACGTTCTCATAGGCGTGACGCAGCGACCACCTGAGCCGGTCGAGCTGCAGGGCCGCGATCTCGTCGCGCGACGCGGTTTCGATAGGGTCGAGATCGCCCGGCTTCGGCGCCAGATCGAACATGCGTGTCATCCTCCCCGGATTGTCCTGTGCCGTCGCGGGGCTCCGCCGCGCGCGGCCAATACTCTTGTTGAAAGCCGTCGCCCCCGCCGGTCACCCGGTCGGCAGATGGGTGCCCTTGATGGTGCGGGAATTGCCGCGAAACTCGGCGAGCACCTCGCCCGCCGCATTGGTCACGGTGACATCGGTGATGCCCGAGCGCCCCTCGCGCCAGCGCTCGACGGCCGCCGCGACGAGCCGCTCGCCGAGCCGTCCGGGCCGCAGGAAGCTGACCGCGCAATGGCTCGCCACGGTGTTCTGGTTGTGGCTGTTGCAGGCAAAGGCGAAGGCCGAATCCGCCAGCGTGAAGATGTAGCCGCCGTGGCAGATGCCGTGGCCGTTGACCATCGTCTCGGTGACCGTCATGGCGATGACCGCGCGGCCCGGCCCGACCTCGAGGATCTCCATGCCAAGCCCCTGGCTCGCCTTGTCGCCGGCCCACATGGCATCGGCGCAGGCGCGCGCGAGCTCCTCCGGGCTCATGCTGCTCGCCGGTCGTGCGGCTTGCGTGTCGGTCATGGTCATGCCTCCCCGTCCGTATCCGCGTCCGGGCCCGCGCCCTTTGGCGGGCGGCCGGTGAAGACAGGCGCACGCTTGGCCATGAAGGCGGCAACGCCTTCCGCGTAGTCCGGCGAGCGTCCGGCCAGCCCCTGCAGGTCGCGCTCCAGGTCGAGCTGGGTGTCCAGATCATTGCCGAAGGAGGCTTCCAGCGCCTGCTTGACGAGGCCGAGGCCGAAGGTCGGCGCAGCGGCGAGTTCTCCGGCAAGCCGGCGCGCCTCGCCCATCAGTTCGCCATCCGGCAGGGCCTTCCAGATCATGCCCCAGTCCTCCGCCTGGCGGGCGGAAACCGGGGTGGCGAGCAGCGCCAGCGCCTTGGCGCGGGCAAGGCCGACCAGGCGCGGCAGCGTCCAGGTGCCGCCGGAATCGGGCACGAGGCCGATCTTCGAGAAGGCCTGGATGAACTTGGCGCTCTCGCCGGCCAGAACGATGTCGCAGGCCAGCGCGATATTGGCACCGGCACCGGCGGCAACGCCGTTGACGGCGCAGACGACCGGCTTCGGCAGCGCCTTCAGCCGGCGCAGCAAGGGGTTGTAATTCGCCTCGATGGTGCGGGTGAGGTCCGGCGGCGCATCGCCCGGCGCGGTGACGCGGTCGCTGAGGTCCTGGCCGGCGCAGAAGCCGCGCCCGGCGCCGGTCAGCAGCACGCAGCGGATGTCGGCATCGCTCTCGGCAACGTCCATCGCCTCGCGCAGCGCGGCATGCATCGCCTCGTTGAAGGAATTCAGCTTGTCCGGCCGGTTCAGGGTGACGACGAGGACGCCGCCCTCGCGCTCGACCAGAACGGGCGCGGGCTCCGCCCCGCCGTGAGCCGCAGAAGTCTCGGTTTGCATGCGCCCTCCCGTTGCGCCGGTGCCGCCACCGCGACGTGGTTCCACCCTCAAGGTGCCCTCCCCCGTCGTGACGCGTACCGGTCGCCCTCGTGATTTTTCACTTGACTGACCAACCGGTCGGTCAATTATTATGATCGTCAATCGGGCGCTGTCAATCACGTCCGGACCAACGAACCGACCCGCCCCCGTGGCATCGCGATCAGGCCGAAGTCTGGACGCGACCGGAGAGGCGGGCAAGACACAGGCGGCGCGCCCGCCGGGAGGACAACGCCAGCGGAGCCCGCGAGACGGGCCCCTGTCGGCGTGCGCCCGGCCAGCGCGTCACGCAGGGAGACGGTCATGGCCGCATTCTTCGACACGCACAAGGCGACCCTCGACACGGCGGTGGCGACGATCCATAGCCGTGGCTACTGGTCCGCCTATCCGGAGGTTCCCTCCGGCAAGATCTATGGCGAGAGCGCGAAGGACGACGGCGAGGCCGCCTTCAAGGCCCTGCTCGGCAAGCCGTTCGAGCTGGACCAGCCGACGACGGGCGGGCGTGTCGGCCACGAAGTCAGCCCCTTCGGCCTCGATCTTGCCATCACCTATCCCGAGACCACGCCGGACATGGCCGTTGCCGCGGCGAAGGCCGCGATGGACGGCTGGGGCAAGGCGAGCGCGGAAGCGCGCGCCGGCGTCTGCCTGGAAATCCTGCAACGCATCAACCGGCAGAGCTTCCTCTTCGCCAATGCGGTGATGCACACCTCCGGCCAGGCCTTCATGATGGCGTTCCAGGCCGGCGGCCCGCATGCGCAGGACCGGGGGCTCGAGGCCATCGCCTATGCCTATGACGAGATGAGCCGCATTCCCGGCGCCGTGCGCTGGGAAAAGCCGCAAGGCCCGAAGGATCCGCTGGTGCTGGACAAGCAGTTCCGCATCGTGCCGCGCGGTCCGGCGCTGGTCATCGGCTGCGCCACCTTCCCGACCTGGAACAGCTATCCGGGCCTCTTCGCCAGCCTTGCGACCGGCAATCCGGTGATCGTCAAGCCGCATCCGGGCGCGATCCTGCCGCTGGCGCTGACCGTCAGGATCGGCCGCGAGGTGCTTGCCGAGGCCGGCTTCGATGCGAACGTGCTGCAGCTTGCCGCCGACACCGCCGACAAGCCGCTGACCAAGGAACTGGTCACCCATCCCGATGTCGCGATCATCGACTTCACCGGCTCGCCGGCCTTCGGCGCCTGGTTGCGCGAGAACGCCAGGGGCAAGCTGGTCTATACCGAGGAAGCCGGCGTCAACTCCATCGTCATCGCCGGCACGCCGTCGATGCGCGGCATGGCCGGCAACATCGCCTTCTCGCTGTCGCTCTATTCCGGGCAGATGTGCACCGCGCCGCAGAACATCTTCGTGCCGCGCAATGGCATCGACACCGACGAGGGTCACAAGAGCTTCGACGAGGTCGCCGGCGCCATCGCCACCGCCATCGACAAGCTGCTGGGCGATCCCCAGCGCGCGGCCGGCGTGCTCGGCGCGGTGCAGAGCGAGGCGACGCTGCAGCGCATCGCCGAGGCTCGCAAGCTCGGCAAGGTGCTGCGCGACAGCACCCCGGTCGAGGGCATGGACGGCGCCCGCTCGGCGACCCCGCTGGTGCTGGCGGTCGATGCGAAAGACGAGGCGGCCTATCTGGAGGAGCGGTTCGGGCCGATCAGCTTCGTGATCGCGACCGACAGCGCGGAGGAGGCGATTGCCCGTGCGGCGGGCTCCGCCAGGACGCGCGGCGCGATCACCGCAGCGCTCTATGCGACGGACGAGGCGGTGATCGACAAGGCGGCCGATGCCTTCGCCGAGGCCGGCGTGGCGCTGTCGGTCAACCTGACCGGCGGCATCTTCGTCAACCAGTCCGCCGCCTTCTCTGACTATCACGTCACCGGAGCGAACCCGGCCGGCAATGCCTGTCTGTGCGACAGCGCCTTCGTCGCCAACCGCTTCCGCGTGGCAGCCATGCGCCGCCCGGTCGCGGCGTAGGAACGGACGGGCCGGGAGCGACGCACTCGCCCCCGACCCCTGCTTTCCGAACGGGAGACCGGAAACAGACTGCACTGGACCTGTGGGAGGAAACAAGAATGGCAGTTTTCGGAAAATGCATCCGTGGCGCGGCCCTGCTGGCCGGTGTCGCCATGGTCTGGGCCGCCCCTGCGGCGGCCGACACGATCAAGATCGGCGCGCCGCTGTCGGTCACGGGCCCCGCATCCTTCCTCGGCGATCCCGAGGCGAGGACGCTGCAGATGTATGTGGAGAAGCTCAACGCCGAGGGCGGGGTCAACGGCAAGCAGCTCGAGCTGATCGTCTATGACGACAGCGCGGATGCCAACAAGGCGCGCACCTTCGCCACCCGTCTGGTCGAGGACGACCAGGTCGTCGCCGTTGTCGGCGGCTCGACCACCGGCACGACGATGGCGATGATCCCGGTCTTCGAGGAAGCGGGCATCCCCTTCATCTCGCTGGCCGGCGCGGTCGTGATCATCGATCCGGTGAAGGAGTTCACCTTCAAGACCCCGCATACCGACCGCATGGCCTGCGAGAAGATTTTCGCCGACATGCAGACCCAGGGGATTGCCAGGATCGGCATGATCTCCGGCACCGGCGGCTTCGACAAGTCGATGCGCGAGCAGTGTCTTGAGGTGGTGGGCAATTACGGCATCGAGATCGTCGCGGACGAGACCTATGGTCCGAGCGATTCCGACATGACGCCGCAGCTCACCAACATCAAGAACGCCGCCGGCCTGCAGGCGGTCGTCAATCCCGGCTTCGGCCAGGGGCCGGCGATCGTCACGCGCAACTACAAGCAGCTCGGCATCGACGTGCCGCTCTACCAGAGCCACGGCGTTGCCTCGAAGTCCTTCATCGACCTTGCCGGCGATGCCGCCGAGGGCGTGCGCCTGCCGGCTTCGGCGCTTCTGGTTGCCGAAAAGCTGCCGGATGACGACCCGCAGAAGGCCGTCGTCGTCGAATACAAGACGACCTACGAGGAAAAGACCGGCCAGCCGGTGTCGACCTTCGGCGGCCATGCCTATGACGGGCTGATGATCCTGGTCGAGGCGATGCAGCGCGCCGGCTCCGAGGACCCCAAGGCGATCCGCGACGAGATCGAGAAGACCTCGGGCTTCATGGGCACCGCCGGTGTCGTCAACATGTCGCCGGACGACCATATGGGCCTCGACCTCACCGCCTTCCGGATGCTGGAAATCCGCGGCGGCGACTGGACGCTGGTCGAGTAACGCGCAAGCGACTCTCCCGCCGCGCGCCCGGCGAGCTCCGGCGCGCGCGGCGGCTGCCCACTGCACCCGACATTGTAGGCCCCCGGCCCGGCCGCCGCGACGGCGCGGGCAAGCTGACGGCGGACCCATGCCCGAGTTGCTGCAATTCTGTGTTTCCGGACTGACGGTCGGCGCGGTCTACGCGCTGGTCGCGCTCGGTTTCACCATCATCTACAACGCCTCCGACGTGGTGAATTTCGCGCAAGGCGAATTCGTCATGATCGGCGGCATGACGACGGTCTTCGCCACCGCCGCCGGCGTGCCGCTGCCGCTGGCCGCGCTCGGTGCCGTGCTCGTCGCTATGGTCGTCGGCCTGCTGCTGCACCGGCTGGCGATCGAGCCGGCGCGCGGCGCCTCGCCGGTGACCTTGATCATCATCACCATCGGCGCGTCGATTTTCCTGCGGGGCCTTGCCCAGGTGGTGTTCGACAAGCAGTTCCATTCGCTTCCCGCCTTTTCCGGCAACACGCCGATCCGCTTCGGCGGCGCCGCGATCCTGCCCCAGAGCTTCTGGGTGCTCGGCGGCGCGGCGGTGATCGTCGCCGTGCTGTGGGCCTTCTTCAACCGCACGCTGATCGGCAAGGCCGTGCTGGCGACGGCGGCGAATCGGCTCGCCGCCCGCCTCGTCGGCATCAACACCTCCTTCGTGATGGGCCTCTCCTTCGTCATGTCGGCGGCGATCGGCGCCGTCGCCGGCATCCTCGTCACCCCGATCACCCTGACCAGCTACGATGTCGGCATGCTGCTGGCGCTCAAGGGCTTTGCCGCGGCGATGCTCGGCGGCATGGGCAATCCGCTCGGCGCGGTGGTCGGCGGGCTCGCCGTCGGCCTGCTGGAAGCCCTCGGCGCGGGCTATATCTCCTCCACCTACAAGGACGCGATCGCCTTCATCGTCATCCTGATCGTGCTCTTCGCCTTGCCGGGCGGCCTGTTCGGCAAGGCCAGCGTGGAGCGCGTGTGACCATGGGCAGGCTCCTTTCCCACCGGCTCGCCGTGCCGCTCGTGATCGCGCTGCTGGTCGTCGCGCTCTCCTTCGCCATGCCCTCCAACTTCTATTACCGCGTCGCCGCGCTGGTCTGGATCTCGGCGCTCGCCGTCATCGGCCTCAACCTGCTGATGGGCTATGCCGGCCAGGTGAGCCTCGGTCATGCCGGTTTCTTCGGCATCGGCGCCTATGCGGTGGCCGTGCTGCCGGCGCAATTCGGCTTGCATCCGCTGGTCGCGGCGCTCCTCGGCGCTTTTGCCACCGCCGCCCTCGCCTTCCTGGTCGGCCGGCCGATCCTGCGGCTCAAGGGCCACTATCTCGCCGTCGCCACCCTCGGCTTCGGCATCCTCATCGCCATGACGATTTCCAACGAGGCCTGGCTGACCGGCGGACCGGACGGCATGCCGGTGGAGCGGCTGACGCTGTTCGGCTGGCGGGTGCGCGGCGCCGACACCTGGTACTGGATCACCGGCGGCCTCCTGGTCATCGGCGCCTGGATCGCCTGCAACCTCGTCGCCAGCCCGACCGGCCGGGCGCTCAGGGCCCTGCACGATTCCGAGGTCGCCGCGCGCGTTGCCGGCATCGATGTCGCCCGCGCCAAGCTCACCGTCTTCGTCATCTCGGCGGTCTATGCCTCGGTCGCCGGCTCGACGCTGGCGCTGCTCAACGGCTTCGTGACGCCGGACAAGGCCAACTTCCTGCATTCCATCGAACTGGTGACCATGGTCGTGCTCGGCGGCATGGGCTCGGTCCTCGGCTCGCTGGCCGGCGCTGCGATCCTCGTCGTGCTGCCGCAGGTGCTGACCGGCTTCCACGACTACGAGCACATGATCCTCGGCCTGATCATGATGGTGATCATGATCGTGCTGCGCGCCGGCATCGTGCCGAGCCTTGCGGCGCTCTTCAAGGGGAGGTGGAAGAAGTGACAGCGACGACGCCCCTCCTCGAGGTCAGCGAGATCGGCATCGCCTTCGGCGGCGTGCGCGCCGTCGACAATGTCAGCTTCTCGGCGCGCCCCGGCGAGGTGTTCTCGATCATCGGCCCGAACGGCGCCGGTAAGACCACGCTGTTCAACCTGGTCTCCGGCATCTATCGGCCGAAGTCCGGCAGCGTGCGGCTGGCCGGCGAGCCGGTCACCGCGCTGGAGCCGAACCGGCTGGCGGAGCGCGGGTTGTCGCGCACCTTCCAGAACCTGCAGGTGTTCTTCCGCATGACCGCGCGGGAGAATGTGATGGTCGGCCGGCATCTGCGCGAACAGCGCGGCCTTCTCGCCCATCTGTTCGCCCTGCCCTCGACCGGCCGCCAGAACCGGGAGAGCGCGGCGGTCGCCGATGCCCTGCTGGAGCGCGTCGGCCTTGCCGCGCTGGCGGACATGCCGGCCGCGAACCTTCCCTATGGCGCGTTGAAGCGCCTGGAGATCGCCCGGGCGCTCGCCGCCGAACCGAAGGTGCTGCTGCTCGACGAGCCGGCGGCCGGCTGCAACCCGGTCGAGACCGAGGAGATCGAGAAGCTGATCCGCAAGATCGCCGACGACGGCGTCGCCGTGGTGCTGGTCGAGCACGACATGAAGCTGGTCATGCGCATCTCCGACCGGATCCTGGTGCTCGACCAGGGCCGGATGCTGGCGGAGGGATCGGCGGCCGAGATCCGCTCCAATCCGAAGGTGATCGAGGCCTATCTTGGAACCCACGGCACGCGGGAGGCCAACCTTGCACTCGACTGAGCCGCTTCTGCGCGTCGAGGCGCTGCGCTCCGCCTATGGGCGGATCGAGGCGCTGCACGGCGTTTCCCTGAGCGTCGCCGCCGGCGAGATCGTCGCGCTGGTCGGCGGCAACGGCGCCGGCAAGACCACCCTCTTGCGCACCCTGTCCGGCGTGCAGCCGATGACCGGCGGCAGCCTCTCCTTCCAGGGGCGCGACATCTCCCGCGCCAGTCCGCATGCGCGGGTCGCGGCCGGCATCGCCCAGGTGCCGGAGGGCCGGCAGATCTTCGCCCCACTCGCCATCGAGGACAATCTCCGCCTCGGCGCCTATCTGCGCAAGGACGCGGAGATCGCCTCGGACCTGGAGCGGATCTACAGCCTCTTCCCGGTGCTGAAGGAGCGGCGGAGGAACCCGGCCGGCGGCCTGTCCGGCGGCCAGCAGCAGATGCTGGCGATCGGCCGCGCCCTGATGAGCCGGCCGACGCTGCTGCTGCTCGACGAGCCGTCGATGGGCCTGGCGCCGGTGCTGGTCGACCAGGTGTTCGAGATCATCCAGCGGCTGAACCGCGAGGACGGCGTCACCGTGTTCCTGGTGGAGCAGAACGCCTTTGCCGCGCTCTCCATCGCCACGCGCGGCTATGTCATCGAGACCGGCGAGATCGCCATCGAAGGCAAGGGCTCCGCGCTGCTGGCCGACGAGCGGGTGCGCGAGGCCTATCTCGGCGTCTGACCCTATAGCCCTTCAGAAGATGCCGTTGGCCCGCTGCAACGTCCGCACATAGGCGATGATCGCGGCGACGTCCTGCAGGCTCGCCTCGGGCACGGGCGGCATGTCGCCGAAGGTCCAGTGATGCTGGCGCACGCCCCGCGTTGCCGCCAGCACGAACGCGCCGTCGGCGTGGTGTCCGGTCTCGTAGATGACATGGACCAGCGGCGGCCCGATGCCCTCGCGGCCGGCGGCGTTCTCGCCGTGACAGCTCGCGCAGAAGGCGTCATAGGCGCGCGCGCCCTCAGTGGCAAGGCCCGCGAGTTCCGGCACGGTGACCTCCACCATGGCGGACGCCTCTCCCCGATCCGGCACATCCTGTGGCCGCAGGATCACGACCGTCGCAAGCGCCAGCCCGGCAGCGCCGATCAGGACGAGGCCCGTTCGCGGGGTCATCGATGCCCACCGCAGACAGCAGTGCCGCCGGCGAGATCCTCCAGGATCGGGCAGTCGGGCCGCGCATCGCCATGGCAGGAGTCGACCAGCCGGGTCAGCGTCGCCTTCATCGAGCGCAGTTCGGCGATCTTGCGGTCCACCTCGCCGATCTTTTCCATCGCCACGGCGCGGACATCGGCGCTGGCGCGGTGCTCGTCCTCGTAGAGCGACAGCAACATGCGGCACTCCTCGATGGTGAAGCCGAGACTGCGCGCGCGCTGCAGGAACTGCAGGCGGTGGATGTCGGTCTCCGAATAGTCGCGATAGCCGTTGCCGGCCCGCGCCGGGTGGATCAGGTCGATCTCTTCGTAATAGCGGATCGTCTTGGGCGGCAGGCTGGCAAGGGCCGCGGCCTCTCCGATGTTCATGACGCGCCTCCGATCGAGCGGGCGAGCGCGCAGCCGGCCCGCCAGTCAACGTTTGGACGTCATCATGCACCTTCCAGCAGGTGGAAGGTCAAGCGCGGGCGACTCCTCACGCCAGCAAGGGCGAGGCCGAAAGGAGGGCTTCCCGACACTTAGACGGAAGAGCCGGCATATCGCCGGAAACGGCTCGGCTTCCGACGCGATGCGTTCTCACATCCGGACAAAGGCTCTCCTATCCTGGAGCGACAACACCCAGAGGAGATTGCCTTCATGACTGTCTGGCCGGTGCTCATCGTCGGTGCGGGAAAGATTGGCCGCACCATCGCCGCCCTGCTCGCCGCAACGGGCGACTACCGTGTGACCATTGCCGACCGGGACGCCGCCGCGCTCGCTGCCGCCCGGCGGCCGGATGTCGCCACCGTCGAGGTCGACGTCGCCGACGAGGACGCGCTGGTAGAGGCGCTTGCCGGCCACCGCGCCGTGCTGTCGGCCGCCCCGTTCTTTCTGACCCAGACCATCGCCCGCGCCGCCAAGCGCGCCGGCGCGCATTATCTCGACCTCACCGAGGATGTCGCCTCGACCAAGACCGTCAAGGCGCTGGCCGAGGGCGCGCACACGGCCTTCGCGCCGCAATGCGGCCTGGCGCCGGGCTTCGTCTCCATCGCCGCGCATGACCTTGCCGGCCGCTTCGACGCGCTGGAGAACCTCACCTTGCGGGTCGGCGCCCTGCCGCGCTACCCGACCAATGCGCTGAAATACAATCTCACCTGGTCGACCGACGGCTTGATCAACGAATACTGCAACCCTTGCGAGGCGGTGCTGGACGGCGAACGGGCGCTGCTGCAGCCGCTGGAGGGCTACGAGACCTTCTCGCTCGACGGCGTCGACTACGAGGCGTTCAACACGTCGGGCGGCCTCGGCTCGCTGGCCGAGACGCTGGAAGGTCGCGTGCGCAACCTGCGCTACCTGACCGTGCGCTATCCCGGCCACCGCGACATCATGCGGCTGCTGCTCACCGATCTCGGCCTGAAGGACCGGCGCGACCTGATGCGCGACGTGCTGGAAACCGCCGTGCCGATCACCCGCCAGGACGTGGTGCTGGTGTTCATCACTGCCTCCGGCCGGCGCGGCGACCAGCGCGAGCAGATGTCGGCGGTCTACCGGGTCACCGCGCAGGAAGTGGCCGGCGAGATCTGGAGCGCCATCCAGATCACCACCGCCTCGGGCATCTGCGCGACGCTGGACATGCTGCGCGACGGCACGCTGCCGGGACGCGGCTTCGTCAAGCAGGAGGCGATCCCGCTCGCCGCTTTCCTCGCCAACCGCTTCGGCCGCGCCTATGGCCAGGACGGCGGTGCCTTGCGCCCGATCGCGACGCGGGAACGCCTCGCCGCCGCGTGAGCTGCCGCGCTTTTCTTGAAAAACTGTTTCTGGCGGTGCCTGGCACCGCCATTTTTTTAACTCATATCAATAGAATATCTGAAAACCGCCCCGGTTCCGGCGCGATTTGCCGGTAGTCAAGAGGTCATCGCGATCAAGCCATGGCGCGGAGCCAAAGCCGCGCCCGGAGAATGCCAAGTCCATGTTCGAAACGCTCACCCTGCTGATCCTGATCGCCGCCGGGCTCGTCGCCCTTTCGGTGTTCACGTCCTTGGTGAGCTTTCGGATCGGCGCGCCGTTGCTGCTGGTCTTCCTGCTG
This sequence comes from Stappia sp. TSB10P1A, assembly GCF_900185725.1. Classification (GTDB taxonomy): domain Bacteria; phylum Pseudomonadota; class Alphaproteobacteria; order Rhizobiales; family Stappiaceae; genus Stappia. The sequence goes on from NZ_FYAU01000036.1 coordinate 340,079, forward strand.
GTGGGCCTTGCCGCCGGCGAGGACGGGCCGGGCGGCATCGCCTTCTCCGACACACGGGCCGCCTATTTCATCGGCTCCATCGCCCTCACCTTCATCCTGTTCGACAGCGGGTTCCGCACCCGGCTGGCGACCTTCCGCCTGGCGGCGGCTCCCGCGGTGGCGCTGGCGACGATCGGCGTCGCCCTGACGGCCGGCGTCGTCGGCGCGGCGGCGCATTACCTGTTCGGATGGGCCTGGACGGACGGCCTGCTGCTCGGCGCCATCGTCGGCTCGACCGACGCGGCGGCGGTGTTCTTCCTGCTGCGGGTCGGCGGGGTGAACCTGCGCGAGATGATCTCCGCGACGCTGGAAGTCGAATCCGGCTCGAACGACCCGATGGCGATCTTCCTCACGGTGACCCTGATCGGCATGATCACCGCCGGCTCGATGGAAGCGGATGCGGCGGCCGGTGCCGAACTGATCCTGGAGTTCGTCCGCCAGATGGGCCTCGGCCTGCTGCTGGGCCTTTCCGGCGGCTATGCCATCGTGCAGATCGTCAACCGCCTCAAGCTGGAGGCCGCGCTCTACCCGATCCTGGTGCTGGCACTGGCGCTGGTCCTGATGGCGGTGACCACGCTGGCCGGCGGCAGCGGCTTCCTGGCGGTCTATGTCGCCGGCATCCTGTGCGGCAATGTCCGCATGCGTCAGCAGCCCTCGCTGAAGAAGTTCCAGGGCGGCACCACCTGGCTCAGCCAGATCGGCATGTTCGTCACGCTCGGCCTTTTGGCCTCGCCCTCGCAGTTCGGCGAGGTGGCGCTGGAGGGCTTCGGCCTTGCCGCCGTGCTGATCTTCCTTGCCCGGCCCTTCGCGGTCTGGCTGTGCCTGATGCCCTTCGGCTTTTCCCGCGGCGAGATCGCCTTCGTCTCCTGGGTGGGCCTGCGCGGCGCGGTGTCGATCCTGCTCGCCATCCTGCCGCTGATCGCCGGCCTGCCGAATGCGCAGGAGATCTTCAACGTCACCTTCCTGATCGTGCTGACCTCCTTGGTGCTGCAGGGCTGGACGATCCGCCCGATGGCGCGCTGGCTGAAGCTGACCGTGCCGCCGCGGATGGGGCCGGTCGACCGGATCGAGCTGGAATTGCCCGGCGGGCAGGACCACGAACTGGTCGGCTATACCGTGCATCCCGCCAGCCCGGTGGCGCGGGGCGAGCGCATCCCCCGCTGGGCAAGGCCGGTGCTGATCCTGCGCGAGGGGCGCAGCATCCGCCTGCAGAAGGCCGGCAAGCCGCAGCCCGGCGACCGGCTCTATATCCTCGCCAGTCCGCGCCAGGTGCCGGTGCTCGACACGCTGTTCGCCGCCGTGACGCAGGAGGAGAACGATCCGGCGCTGTTCGGCGACTTCGACCTCGATCCCGACACGCAACTGGCGGAACTGGGCGCGCTCTACGGCTTCCATGTGCACAAGGCGGACGCGGAGATGACCCTGCGCGCCTTCATGAAGCGCGAGCTTGGTGACGATGTCGAGCCGGCCGACCGCGTCGCCTATGGCGATATCGACCTCGTCGTGCGCGCCATCGACAGCGACCACGTCATCACTGCCGTCGGCCTTGCCGTCGAGCATATCGACCCGGTCGAGCCCACCCTGCCCTTCTTCTTCTCCCGCGAGGACTTTTCGAGGGTCGGCCGCCGGCTTGCCAACCGGGTCAAACGCCGCCGTGCCCGTGCCAAGGTGATGGCGCGGCGCCGACAAGCCTATGACAGGACGGAGGACGCGGCACAGACAGAGGCGGCCGCGGCCACCGCATCGACGGCGGCCGCCTCCCCCGACGCCGAGCCCTCCCGGATGTCCGAAGAGGCGCCCCGAGAGGCGGGCTCGAGTGCACCCGGGCCGGCGGGCCAGGCACAGGCCAAGGCCCCGCCTGTCAAGGGCAAGGCCACGACGGGCCAGACCACGACGGGCGAGACGACGACGGGCGAGAGCGACGACGACGCGGAGGACGAGCAGGCACAGGAGTGGCGTGCCGACGCAGCTCGAGACGCCCGCGAGGGGGACGAGGAGACGCCCTGCATTGCAGCGGCAAGCCACGGCTCCACCGGCTGACGGCGGCCCGCGCGGGCATGCCTATTCGCTCTTGCCGAAGCGCGCCCGCAGGCTCTCGCAAGGGTCGCCGCGCTGCTGGCGCGGCGTGAACCAGAGATAGTCGTAAGGCGGCGGAGCCTCCGCCGAGCCGCCGGCATAAAGGGCGGGCTCCGTCCTGTCCTCCACCACCTCGACGAAGCCGACCGCAACGCTCGCTGCATCCGGCTCCCGCCACTCCAGATAGCGCGGGACGCCGAGGTCCTTGCGGACATGGCCGGAGCCGGCGATCAGCACCGCCACCTCCCCAGCCCCCGAGATCCCTCCCGAAATCATCGCGTCGGCCAGCGTCGCATCGCGCAGCCGCTGCACGGCGACGAGCGGGGTCAGCGCCTCGCGCGGCATCAGCGCGCAATGCCCGTCGAACAGGGTGTCGAGCAGCACCGCATCGGCCGCCTCGCCCAGCGGCTCGGCAAGGCGCAGCGCGGCGATCCGCTCCGCGCCCAGCACCTCCGCCCCTTCGGCGGCGACCTTGCGGCGTTCCTCGCGCGGCGTGTCGCCGGCAACAATCGGCAGATCCCGCTCGACGGCGACCTCGATCACCGGCCGGTAGATCGCATAATCCGGCCAGCCCGACTGAGCCCAGCCGAGCGCCGCGCCGAAGCCCTCCGCCGTCGCCTGCCCGCCGCCGAGATAGGCATCGACATCGCCCTGGCGGTCACGGGCCAGCATCTCCAGCACCACGGCGGGCCTGCGCCCTGCCTCGCTCGCCGCAGCCAGCAGATGCGCCTGCAGCGCGTGATGATCGGGATTGTCGTGAATTTCGCCCAGCAGCACGAAGCGGGCGCCGGCCACCGCCGTTTCCACCTCGGCCGGCTCGACGAAGGCGGCCCTGGCGACCGACCAGATGCGCCCGGCAAGCGGGTGGTCCGCGCCGTCAGTGAGGCTGAAGGCGGGAGGCTCCCCCGCCTGCGCCACGGCGGCGGACGGGAGCAGCAGCAGGGCGGCGGCAAGCCGCAGGAAAGCAAGGCGCATGTCCGCCAGCCTCTATCGTCGACAGGGGGTCACCCGGTCACATGGGACGGCGGCCGGGAATGGAAAGGGCTCGGCCGCCGGCACGAGAGGGTGCGTATCACAGGGGATTGAGGTTCTCGACGGCGAGCGCGATGCCCTGGCCGCCGCCGATGCACATGGTGACGAGGCCGTAGCGGCCGCCGGTGCGCTCCAGTTCGTAGAGCGCCTTGACGGTGATGAGGCACCCCGTGGCGCCGACCGGATGGCCGAGCGCGATCGCCCCGCCATTCGGATTGACCCGGTCGGAGGGGAAGCCGAGCTCGCGCATCACCGCGCAGGCCTGGGCCGCGAAGGCCTCGTTGGATTCGATCACGTCGAAGTCGGCCGCCGTCAGGCCGGTCTTCTCGAACAGCTTCTGCACGGCCGGGATCGGCCCGATGCCCATCACGTCCGGCGCGACGCCGGCATGGGCATAGCCGACCAGCCGCGCCATCGGCTTCAGCCCGCGCGCCTCGGCAAGGCCGCGCTCGGCGAGCACCACGGCCGCCGCGCCGTCATTGATGCCCGAGGAATTGCCGGCGGTCACCGAGCCGTCCTTGCGGAACACCGGGCGCAGGCCGCTCAGCGTCGCGTGCGAGGTGTCGGCGCGCACATGCTCGTCGGTGTCGAAGGTCACCGTGTTGCGGCCGGCCTGGATCTCGAGCGGCAGGATCTGCTCCTTGAAGCGCCCGTCGCGGATGGCAAGCGCCGCCCGGTGCTGGCTCTCCACGGCGAGCGAGTCCTGCGCCTCGCGGCTGATATTGTGGCGGGCGGCGACGTTCTCCGCCGTGATGCCCATATGGCCGCCGCCGAAGGGATCGTTGAGGGCGCCGAGCATCATGTCGTACATCACGGCCTCGCCCATCTTGACGCCGAAGCGGGCGCCGGGGCTGGAATACGGGGCACGGCTCATGGATTCGGCACCGCCCGCCAGCGCATAGTCGGCATCGCCGAGCAGGATCGACTGCGCCGCCGAGACGATGGCCTGCGCGCCCGAGCCGCAGAGCCGGTTCAGCGTCAGCGCCGGGGTCTCGACCGGGATGCCGGCATCCACTGCCGCAACGCGCGCCAGATACATGTCGCGCGGCTCGGTGTTGATGACATGGCCGAAGACGACATGGCCGATCTCCTGCGGCGCGATGCCGGAGCGGCGCAGCGCTTCCGCCGCGACCTTGGCCCCGAGCTCCGTCGGCGGCATGGATTTCAACGCTCCGCCGAACGACCCGATCGCCGTGCGCACGCCCGACAGAAACACAACTTCACGCTTCGACATTCAACCGACTCCCGAGCCCCCGACCGGCGCAGCCTAGCTGCGATGTCCATCTTGCGTAAAGGGAAACGTCAAATATCGTCATTTTTTACAGTATCCCGAACCTGACCGGCGGAGCCGATATTGACCTTCCCCCAGGCCGAGCTGCAGGCTCCATCCCCGGGCGGACTGAAAACCGCTATTTAAATCAGCGATCTGATCTTGAAGGGGGCATGAACTTCGCTACAGTCTCGACAGCACCCTCGGCAGGTCCTCGCACCCGAAAGAGCTCTAGCCTTCCCGTCTCCGGCATCTTCATCGCAATGGCGAGCTTGATCGCCCCGCCGGTTGCGGCAGGGCGACTGCGGGGACGACGGGGGAAAGGCACCGGGATCGCGACAGGACCGAGGCTGAAGCATGGACGGGAACAGGGCAGCATGACGGACAGTCTGAAGCAGGTGTTCAGCCCGCGCGATCCGGCGCTGTTCCCGATCACGGTCGGCGAGGTGCGGGTCGCCCCGGGCGCACAGGTGGCGCCCGATACCGTGCTGATGACGCTGCGCACCTCGGACGGCAAGACGCTGGCCATGCGCTCGCCGGTGCCCGGCCGCGTGGTGCTGATCGCCGCCGGGCCGGGCGATGTGCTCGCCAGCCCGCGGCCGCTCGTCTCCATTGCCGAAACCCTGCCGGCGGCCGACGCCCCGTCCGCAGCGCCAGCCGGCGACAGCCCCGCAGAGGCCGAAGCCGCGGCGCCGCCGGCAAGGCCCCTCGCCGAAGACGCGCCCTCCGCCACCGGCCCACAAGCGCCGCCCTCGGGGTCAACCTCCACCAATGCCGGAAGGATCGCCATGATCGCAGCCGCCGCCCTCGTCGTTGCCGTCGCCGTCTTCGCCGTTCTGCCCGGTGCCGAGGAGCCGCCGCGGACCGCCGCACCGCCGACGTTATCGGCGTCTCCCGCATCGCCCCCCGCATCGTCTGCGGTGCCGCAACCGGCGGAAACCCTGCCCCGGGCAGCCGATGCCCCGCCGGTGCAGACAGGTCCGCTGTCGCGGGACGTGATGCTGGCGAGAAGCCTCGACGGCCGGGCGACGGGGCGCGCCGCCACCGGACGGATCCCGGGACAGGGCCTGCTGGCGGTCCAGCGGCATGGCAGCTTCGTCCAATGCCCCGCGATCCTCGTTTCCGACCGCCACGCGATCACCACGCGGCTGTGCCTCGATGTCCGCTCCACCAGCGACGTCACCGAAGGGGACAGCGCGATCACCTTCCGTTCGGCGCGTCCCTACGCGGAAGGCAGCATCGACAGCCGATCCTACTTCCATTTCTGGCAGACCGGCGTGACGGCCGTGCATGTCTGGCACGGCGAGGTGGAGGGCGGTTCGCCGGTCTCGCTCGCGCTGGTGGAACTGGCCGAAGCCGCGCCCAAGGCGCTCGGCCGGTCGGGACACTGGTCGATGACCTCGGCGAGCGCGCCGCCGCTTCTGGACCTGCGCTCCTATTCGGCGACACAGCCGCTGCCCGGCAATGCCGAGACGGTCGCCTGCCGCTACTGGCTGCACGAGCGGGCGACGCCGGAGGTCTCCCAGAACGGCATGCCGCTGACCGTCGACCCGAACTGTCCGGATGCACGGCCGCTGGTGGACGGTCCCTTCATGGCCCGCCATGCGGACGGCACGTCCTATTTCGCCGGCTTCTATTCGCGCGAGGGACGCTACAAGACGGAGAGCATCGTGGCGCTCGCCCTGTCGCGCGGCGACGAGGCGGTGATCGCCTCGGCGCGGAACGGCACGCTGCTGCCCGGCTCGGTCCGCCTGTTTCCGGCACAGGCGCAGCCGCCCCGGCCATCGCATCAGGTGCTGGTCTCGAATCCCTGCGACACGCCCACCCGTTTCGTCGCCATCTCAGCGGGCAAGAAGCGCAACACGGAAACGCGCGTGATCTATGAGGTCGATGCGAACACGGCCTCGAGTCTCGTGCTCAACCTGAAGCCGGACGACGACACCCTGTTCTTGAGCGAGACGACGATGCGTCCGGCACAAGGCCTCGTGCGCCACGATTTCGAGGGCGAGGTCTATTACGGGCTCGACTTCGACATCGCATCCCCGCTGCAGATGCTGCTGGTGACGGAGTGCAGGGCCGGCTGAGCCGCCCTTTCGGACGCACGAAAAACCCGCCCCGGTCAGGCCGGAGCGGGTTTTTCATTCTTGAAGAGGAGCAGCGCCCGACCGGGTTGCGGTCCTGGCGCAGGCTGACGCCTGCTTACCCTCGACCGCGTTCGCCCGACCGGGGTTGGCGGTCTCGACGCAGGCTGGCGCCTGCTTACACTCGACCGCGTTCGCCCCTGCCATCGCCCCACTGGGGCGATGGCTCGGGCTGCGCCCGACCGGGGCTCACTTCATCGTCGGAATGACGAACTCGGCGCCGTCCTTCAGGCCCGACGGCCAGCGCGAGGTCACCGTCTTGGTCCGCGTGTAGAAGCGGAACGCATCCGGGCCGTGCTGGTTGAGATCGCCGAAGCCGGACTTCTTCCAGCCGCCGAACGTGTGGTAGGCGAGCGGCACCGGGATCGGCACGTTGATGCCGACCATGCCGATGTTGATGCGGCTGGCGAAGTCGCGGGCCGTGTCGCCGTCGCGGGTGAAGATCGCCGTGCCGTTGCCGTATTCGTGGCTCATCGGCAGTTCGAGCGCCTCGTCATAGTCCTTGGCGCGCACGACGGAGAGCACCGGGCCGAAGATCTCTTCCTTGTAGATCGCCATGTCCCTGGTGACGTGATCGAACAGGCAGCCGCCCATGAAGAAGCCGTTCTCGTAGCCCTGCATGGTGAAGTTGCGGCCGTCGACGGCGAGCGTCGCGCCTTCCTTCACGCCCTGGTCGACCAGACCCTTGACGCGGGCCAGCGCCTGGGCGGTGACGAGCGGGCCGAAATCGACGTCGTTGCCGGCGGTGTAAGGCCCGATCTTCAGCGCCTCGACGCGCGGGATCAGGCGCTGCATCAGCGCGTTGGCGGCTTCCTCGCCGACCGGGACGGCCACCGAGATCGCCATGCAGCGCTCGCCGGCAGCACCATAGCCGGCGCCGATCAGAGCGTCGGCCGCCTGGTCCATGTCGGCATCCGGCATGATGATCATGTGGTTCTTGGCGCCGCCGAAGCACTGCGCGCGCTTGCCGTTGGCGGTGGCACGCGAATAGACATAGGCGGCGATGGAGGTGGAGCCGACGAAGCCGACCGCCATGATGTCCGGATCGTCGAGCACGCCGTCGACCGCTTCCTTGTCGCCGTTGACGACGTTGAGGATGCCGGCCGGCAGGCCCGCCTCGATCATCAGTTCGGCCAGCATGATCGGCACGGACGGATCGCGCTCCGACGGCTTCAGGATGAAGGCGTTGCCGGCGGCGATCGCCGGGCAGAACTTCCACATCGGGATCATCGCCGGGAAGTTGAACGGCGTGATGCCGGCGACGACGCCGAGCGGCTGGCGCATGGAATACATGTCGATGCCCGGGCCGGCGCCTTCCGTGAACTCGCCCTTCAGCAGGTGCGGGGCGCCGATGCAGAACTCGGCGACCTCGAGACCGCGGATGACGTCGCCCTTGGCGTCCGGAATGGTCTTGCCGTGCTCGCGCGACAGCGCCTCGGCGAGCTTGTCCATGTCGCGGTGCAGCAGGTCGACGAACTTCATCAGCACGCGGGCGCGCTTCTGCGGGTTCTGGGCGGCCCAGGCCGGCTGGGCGGCGGCGGCATTCTCGACCGCGGCGCGCAGTTCGGCCTGCGAGGCGAGCGCCACCTTGGCCTGAACCTCGCCGGTGGCCGGATTGTAGACGTCGGCGAAGCGGCCCGAGGTGCCCTCGACATGCTTGCCGCCGATGAAATGTCCGATTGTCTTCATGGGTCGTTTCTCCCTTTTGACGCAGCCCGCACAGTGGAGCGCGCACCTTTTCGCGGCCAGATGCCACGTTCGAGGCTGCCCCTGTCATGCCTTCGTTTTTTGTTGCGCACAATAGGCGGAAAGCCGCATCCGTTGTGCGAATTTTATAGTCATGCTAGCGCTGATCCGGGCTTTGCCCCCCGCAGCCTGCCGGAGAGCGCGCATGAACTGGGACGATACACGCATTTTCCTCGCCGTGGCGCGCAGCGGCCAGTTGCTCGCCGCCGCAAGGGCGCTCGGCGTCAATCATGCGACCGTCGCCCGCCGCCTCGGCGCGCTGGAGGAGGATCTCGGCGTCAAGCTGGTCGACCGGCGCACCACCGGTTCGGCGCTGACGACGGCGGGCGAGCGGTTCCTCGCCACCGCCGAGCGGATCGAGGCGGAGATGCTGGAGGCCCGCGCCGAGATCGGCGATGCGGATGTCGCCGTCTCCGGCACGGTGCGGATCGGCGCGCCGGACGGCTTCGGTGTCGCCTTCCTCGCCCCCCGCCTCGGCACCCTGACCGAGCGCCATCCTTCGCTGACGCTGCAGCTCGTTCCCGTTCCCCGCGCGGTCTCGCTGTCGCGGCGCGAGGCGGACATCGCCATCACCGTCGAGCGGCCGGACCATGGCCGGCTGGTGGCCCGCAAGCTGGTCGACTACACGCTCGGGCTTTATGCCTCGCGCGACTATCTCGCCCGCGCCGGCACGCCGCAGACCGCCGCGGAGCTCAAGTCGCATGCGCTGGTCGGCTATGTGGAGGATCTCGTCTATTCCGGCGCCCTCGCCTATGCCGAGGAGATCGACCGCGCCTTCCAGCCGCGTTTCGAGATCGCCTCCGCGCTCGGCCAGACCGAGGCGGTGCGCTCTGGTGCCGGCATCGGCATCCTGCATGCCTTCATCGCCCGCACCGATCCCGAGCTGGTGCGGGTGCTGCCCGAGCGCACCATTGCCCGCAGCTACTGGCTGGTGCTGCATGAAAGCGTGCGGGACCTCGGCCGGGTGCGGGTGGTCGCCGATTTCATCTCCGAAGCGGTGGCGAGCGAGCGCGGCATCTTCTCCTGAGCCCGCCTCAGGCGTGGCGACGGGCGCCGACGACACAGGCCACGACGAAGACGGTGACGGCGATCATCGACGGGGCGACCGGCTCGCCGAGCAGCAGGCCGGCCAGCAGCAGGCCGAAGAACGGCTGCAACAGTTGCAACTGGCCGACACCGGCAATGCCGCCGAGCGCCAGCCCGCGATACCAGAAGAAGAAGCCGACCAGCATCGAGAAGACCGAGACATAGGCAAGGCCGGCCCAGGCGGGCATGGCGATGCCGGCCAGCGTCTGCGGCTGGACGGCGAGCCCCAGCGCGGCCATCGGCGGCAGCGAGAAGACCAGCGCCCAGCAGATCACCTGCCAGCCGCCGAGACGGCGCGCCAGCCTTGCGCCTTCCGCATAGCCGAAGCCGCAGACGAGGATCGCGGCGAGCATCAAGAGATCGCCGACCAGCGAGACCTCGCCATTGCCTTGCAACGCGAAAAGGGCGACGGCCAGCGCGCCGGCGCCGGAAAAGGCCCAGAACAGCGGGCGCGGGCGCTCGCCGCCGCGCAACACGCCGAAGATCGCCGTCGCCAGCGGCAGCAACCCGATGAAGACGATGGAATGGGCCGCAGTGACATGCTCCAGCGCCATCGCGGTCAGCAGCGGAAAGCCGACGACGACGCCGAGCGCCACCAGCACCAGCGGCAGCACGTCGCCCGCCGCCGGGCGCTTCTGGCGCAGGACGAGCAGGATCGCAGCCGCCAGCAGCGCCGCCAGCACCGCGCGCGCCGAAGTGAGAAACAACGGGCTGAAGCCGCCGACCGCGACACGGGTCGCCGGCAGCGAGCCGCTGAAGATCAGAACGCCGAGAAGGCCATTGCCCCAGGCGGCGAGAGGTGAGTGCATGCCGTTGCTCCTGTCCATCACCCGCAAGCTGTGGCGCGGAAGCGCTGGCGGAGACAGGTACAGACCAGTACAATCACTCGAAACTGTACCAGTTCAACAAACCATACAGATGGGCGACAGGATGAGCCGCGGCACACGCACGCAAACCGTGATGGCAACGATCCGCCGGCGGATCGAGACGCGGGCGCTGGCGCCGGGCGAGCGGCTGCCGTCGATCCGCGGGCTCGCCGCCTCCCTGCAGGTCTCGCCGTCGACCGTCGTCGAGGCCTATGACCGGCTGGCGGCCGACGGGCTGATCACAGCCAGGCGTGGCTCCGGCTTCTTCGTGCTGGGCACGCCGCCGCCCTTGCAGGTCGCCACGGCGGGAGCAAAGCTCGACCGCGCCATCGATCCGTTCTGGATCTCGCGGCAGGCGCTGGATGCCGATCCCGCCGCGCCCAAGCCCGGCTGCGGCTGGATGCCGGCCGACTGGATGCCGACGGACGCGCTGCGGCGGGCCTTGCGCGCCTTGTCGCGGGTGGAGGCGGCAACGCTCGCCGACTATGGCAGCGCGCAGGGTCAGGGCGAGCTGCGCCGGCTGATCGCCCGCGATCTTGCCGAACAGGGGCTGGAGGTGCCGCCCGACCGCATCCTCTTGGCCGGTTCGGGGACCCAAGCCATGGACCTGATCTGCCGGCTGCTGCTGCGGCCCGGCGACACGGTGCTGGTCGACGATCCCTGCTATTTCAACTTCCAGGCCCTGCTGCGGGCGCATCAGGTGCGGATCATCAGTGTTCCCTATACGCCGCAGGGACCGGACACGGAGCAGTTCGCGCAGGTGCTCGCGAGCGCCAGGCCCCGCCTCTACCTGACCAACTCCGCCCTGCACAACCCGACCGGCGCGACCATCTCCGCGCCCGTGGCACACCGCCTGCTGGTGCTGGCCGCCCAGCACGACCTCACCATCATCGAGGACGACATCTTCGCCGCCTTCGAGCCGGAGCCCTCCCCCCGCCTTGCCGCGCTCGACGGGCTGGAGCGGGTGATCCGCATCGGCAGCTTTTCCAAGACCCTGTCGGCCTCGGCCCGCTGCGGCTATATCGCCGCCCGGCCCGACTGGATCTCGGCGCTGATCGATCTGCAGGTGGCGACGAATTTCGGCGGGCCGAGCCCGATGGCGGCCGAGCTGCTGCGCGTCGTCCTTGCCGATGGCGGCTATCGCAAGCATGTCGCCGCCCTGCGCGGACGCCTCGCCAAGGCGCGGCGGCAGGCAGCCCTGCGGCTCGGCGCGCTCGGCATCACGCCGTGGCTGGAGCCGCGCGGCGGCTTCTACCTGTGGTGCCGGCTGCCGGAAGAGCTGGACGCGGCCGATGTCGCCCGCGCGGCGCTGAAGCAGGGCATTGTGCTGGCGCCGGGCAACGCCTTCAGCGCGGCGCAGACGCTACCTGCCTTCATGCGCTTCAATGTCAGCCAGATGGGCGGGCCGCAGGTCGATGCGGTGCTCGCCGAAGCGCTGTCCGAGGCCCGCGAGATCCGCGCGCAGGCCAACTGATCAGCCAACCTCCTCCCAGCCGCCGCTTGCGAAGGACCGGGCCGCGGCATGGACCGTGCGCTCGATCTCGATGCCCTCCTCGAAGGTGACGAGGCTCGCCGGCTCGCCCCGGATCAGGCGGATCAGCTCGCGGCATTCGATCACCTTGAGATCGTTGAAGCCGAGGCCGTGGCCCGGCGCCGGCACGAAGCTGCCATAGGGCGGATGCGCGGGGCCGGCGAGAATGCGGGTGAAGCCCTGCCGGGCGGGATCGCCGGTCGCGCGATAGAGCTCGATCTCGTTCATCCGCTCCTGGTCGTAGAGGATCGAGCCTTGCGAGCCGAAGACCTGCAGCGCGATGCGGCCCTTGCGGCCCCAGGCCGAGCGGTTGACCAAGAGGCTCGCCTGCAAGCCGCCGGAAAAGCGCAGCAGGACGTTGGCCATGTCGTGGGTTTCCACCGCGCGGCGGCCGCCCTCGGCCAGCGGCCGCGTGGCATAGGGTTTCGCCATGTCGCAGAACACCCGCTCGGCCTTGCCGAACAGCCGGTAGGCCAGCGACAGCGGATGCACGGCGAAATCGTCGAGCGCGCCGTAGCCGGAACTCGCCTCGCTCTTCCAGAAGAAAGCCTGCTCCGGGTCGGCCATGAAGTCCTCGTCCATCTCGGCGCGCAACTGGATGGGCTCACCGATGGCGCCGTCGCCGATCATCCGGGCGATCTCGCGAAAGGCCGGGTTCTGGATGTAGTTGTAGCCGAGCACGGCGATGCGCCCGCTGCCGCGCGCCGCCGCCAGCATCGCTTGCGCATCGGCAAGCGCGGGCGCCATCGGCTTTTCGCACCACACATGCTTGCCGGCCTGCAGCGCGGCGATCGCCATTTCCGGATGAAAGGCATTCGGCGTCGTGATCGACACCACATCGACGGCCGGATCGCTCACCAGCGCCCGCCAGTCGGACGTTGCGCGGGCAAAGCCGAAGGCCGAGGCGCGCTGGCGGGCGAGATCCTCGCTGACCTCGGCCAGCATTTCCAGCCTCGGGCGGGCGACATCGCCGAAGACGGCGCGCACCGCATTCCAGGCCAGCGCGTGGCACTTGCCCATATAGCCGGTGCCGATGAGACCGACGCCAAGCGAACGGTCGGGACTGGTCATCGCATCGCCTCCCTGCGACAGCGTCGCACCTGCGGGACGGCAAAAACCGGTGCGTAACGCCCGGATCTCACCCGCCACCGGCCTGCGCGATCTTGCATCAATGAAACGCAAATTCTATGATCGCGTCAATATGGAATAAATATTCCCTGAAAGGAGGGGAGCCTTGCTGTCAGTAGCAGTCATCGGCGCGGGGCGGATCGGCCAGATCCATGCCGCCAATCTGGCCGCGCGCGCGGCGCAGACCAACGACGTCCGGCTCGCCGGCATCTGCGATGCGATGGAGGTCGCCGCCGCGACCCTTGCAACGCGCCTCGGCGCGCCGGTGATCTCGCTGGACGAGGCGCTGGAGGGCAAAGGCTCGAACGCGGTGCTGATCGCCTCGCCGACCGACACGCACGCGGATTTCATCGAGCGCGCAGCAAAGGCCGGCAAGGCGATCTTCTGCGAAAAGCCGGTGGACATGTCGGCGCAGCGCATCGAAGGCGTGCTTGCGGTGGTGGAGGCGGCCGGCGTGCCGCTGTTCATCGGCTTCAACCGCCGCTTCGACCCGAATTTCGCCTCGCTGCGCGCCCGCATCGCGGAAGGGCGGATCGGCGAGGTCGAGCTGGTGACGATCCTCTCGCGCGACCCCTCCCCGCCGCCGGTCTCCTATATCGAGCGCTCGGGCGGCCTGTTCCGCGACATGATGATCCACGACTTCGACATGGCGCGCTTCCTGCTTGGTGACGAGCCGGTGGAGGTCCACGCGGTCGGCTCCGCCCTCGTCGACCCTGAGATCGGCAAGGCCGGCGATGTCGACACCGCCGCGGTGCTGCTGAAGACCGCGCGCGGCAGGATCTGCCAGATCTCCAACTCGCGCCGCGCCACCTATGGCTACGACCAGCGGGTGGAGGTGCACGGCTCGCTCGGCCTGCTGCGCGCCGGCAATCAGCACGAGACCACCGTGGAACTGGCGACCGCGTCGGGCTTCACCGCCGACCCGGTGCAGAACTTCTTCCTGGAGCGCTACGCCCAGGCCTACCGGCTGCAGCTTTCCGCCTTCATCGACTGCGCGCGCGGCACCACCGCCCCCTCGCCGAGCGGGCATGACGGGCTGATGGCACAGCGGCTCGCCGATGCGGCAACGCTCTCCGCACAAAGCGGCCAGCCGGTCCGGCTGTAAGGGGGGGCCTCCAGAGGCCGGCTGCTTTGCGCCGGCCTCTCCTCTTGCGTCTTCCCGGGCGAGCATCGCGAGACCCGGGACCGGAGAGCCACGGCGATCGTGGCAACGGCCGGAAGGACAAAACAGGCGGCGATGCGTCCTCGCCGCCGCTCTGGCAGCCAATGGGCACCGGGTCGCGGCTTCGCCTTGCCCGGTGTGACGGCCGAGGGGATGCGAGGCACTGCCTCCCTCTCCGAGGTCATCGCGGCCGCAGGCGAAGCCGGAGCGCCGGGATCCAGAGGCACCCTCGGCCGGCATGAGGTGCTCCGTCCTCTCCTCTTGCGTCTTCCCGGGCGAGCATCGCGAGACCCGGGACCGGAGAGCCACGGCGATCGTGGCAACGGCCGGAAGGACAAAACAGGCGGCGATGCGTCCTCACCGCCGCTCTGGCAGCCAATAGGCCCCGGGTCGCGGCTGCGCCTTGCCCGGGGTGACGGCCGAGGGGATGCGAGGCACTGCCTCCCTCTCCGAGGTCATCCCGGCCGCAGGCGAAGCCGGAGAGCCGGGATCCAGAGGCACCCTCGGCCGGCATGAGGCGTCGTTGGTCGTGCGATCCTGCGAAGTGTCCTTGATGGGAAGCGCGGCGTACCAACGCCGCCGCTCTGGCAGCCAATGGGCACCGGGTCGCGCTCCGCTTGCCCGGGGTGACGGCCGAGAGGATGTGAGGCACCGCCTCCTCCTCGGACGTCAATCCCGGCCGGACCGAGGAGCCACGGCGCTGCCTCCTCCTCGGCGGTCATCCCGGCCGCGCGCAGCGCAGAGCCGGGATCCATTGGCACCCTCAACGGATATTTGTCGCACATGCCTCTCCCCGCGTCTTCCCGGACGAGGCCGAAGGCCGACGATCCGGGACCGGAGAGCCACGAACGTTCGTGGGAACGGCCGGGCGCGCACCCCATAGGCCCTCGGCTCTCCGGTCCCGGGTCGCGCTTCGCTTGCCCGGGAAGACGCCGGGCAGGTCCATCGCCGGGCAGGTCCATCGCCGGCCAGGCCGATCGCCCGACATGTCGCGCCATCCGGCCAATTTGGTCCACCGTCTCAATTTCAGCCGATTTCGAGAGCGATTTTTGCAAAATCCGTCTCGAAATTTGCGCGAGCAATCCGGCTAAAATAACCTAACCATTTCAATGATATAAATCGAAAATTCCGAGCGCCGGCGCAAAATTTCGAGACACCGCTCTCAATCTCGTTTCGCCGCTTATCCCCCGCCGCCGGTGACGCCTATCCCCGTTTTGCGGTCCGCCGCCGGACTGCGCCAAGCCCCCGCCGCCGGAGCCTGCTCGCCTCGACCCAGGCAGTCCCGCCGCGCGTTCGCACCGCCCCGGCAACGACAAACGAAAGGGGCGGAGCGACGTTCCGGTCGCTCCGCCCCTTCTTCATTTGCAGTCCCGGCGT
This sequence comes from Stappia sp. TSB10P1A, assembly GCF_900185725.1. Taxonomy (GTDB): domain Bacteria; phylum Pseudomonadota; class Alphaproteobacteria; order Rhizobiales; family Stappiaceae; genus Stappia. The sequence goes on from NZ_FYAU01000036.1 coordinate 355,533, forward strand.
CCCCGCGATCAGGCGTCCGCCTTGACGATCTCGATGGCGATCTCGCTGCCGCCGACCTCATGCTCGGCGCGGAAGGCGCCGTCCAGCGCGCCGCCGATGGTCAGCTCCAGCGCCAGCGTGTCCTGGGCGATGCGGGCGCGGTGCTCCTCCACCGCCTGGACCAGCGCCTCCGGCAGCACCAGGTTGAGGCGGATGCGGTCGGTCACCTGCAGGCCACCGTCCTTGCGGGTCTGCTGGATAAGGCGGACCACGTCGCGGGCATAACCCTCGCGCTCCAGCTCCGGATAGATCCGCGTGTCCATCACCACCACGCCGCGGCTGGCATCGAAGAGGCCGGTGTCCGACCCTTCCGGCGCCATGACCCGCATGGTGTAGTCTTCGGGCGGCAGTTCGACGCCGGCCAGTTCGACGATGCCGTCGGGCCGCAGCGTCCAGTTGCCGGTCTTGGAGGCGGTCATCACCTCCTTCATCTTCTGGCCGAGGCGCTTGCCGATCTGCGGCTTGACCACCAGGCTGTGCTCGCCGACCGACAGCGGGTCGGCCTCCAGCACCAGCTCCTTGACGTTGACCTCGTCGGCGATGAGCTGCGAATAGGGGCGCAGATCCTCGATGTCCGCATGGGCGACGGTCAGCGTCTTCAGCGGCAGGCGGGCGCGCAGGCGCTTGGCCTCGCGCAGCGACATCACCGAGTTGCAGACGTCGCGGATAAGGTCCATCCGCCGCACGAGGTCCGGATCGCTCGGCATCCTGGCCGCCTCCGGCCAGTCGGCCAGATGCACGGACAATTCGCCCGTCAGGCCCTTGTAGATGCGCTCGGTGACGAAGGGCATCATCGGCGCCAGCACGCGCATCAGGTGCGTCAGCACCGTGTAGAGCGTGTCGAGCGCGTCGCGCTTGTCGTCGTTGAGATCCTCGCCCCAGAAGCGCGACCGCGAACGGCGGATGTACCAGTTGTTGAGCGCGTCGATATAGCCCGGCACATGCGAATAGGCGGCGGGGATATCATAGGCGTCGAGCGAGCCCTCGATCTGCTCGATCAGCTCGCGGGTCTTGGCGAGGATATAGCGGTCCAAGAGGCCCTTCTGGTCGAAACGGACCTGTGCCTGGTACTGGTCGGCATTGGCGTAGAGCGTGAAGAAGTAATAGGCGCTCCAGATCGGGATGATCGCCTGGCGCAGCGCCTGGGCGATGCCGCGCCCGTCCTTGGCGACCGCCAGGTCGCCGCCGACCAGCAGCGGCGAGGACAGCATGTACCAGCGCAGCGCGTCGGCGCCATAGGTGTTGAAGACGCCGACCGGATCCGGATAGTTCTGCAGCCGCTTGGAGAGCTTCTGCTTGTTCTCGTCCAGCACCACGCCGTGGCAGACCGCATTGCGGAACGGCGCACGGTCGAAGATCGCCGTCGACAGGACCATCAGCGTGTAGAACCAGCCGCGGGTCTGGGCGACATATTCGACGATGAAGTCGGCCGGGAAGTTCCGCTCGAAATGCTCCTTGTTCTCAAACGGATAGTGCTGCTGGGCGAAGGGCATCGAGCCGGAATCGAACCACACGTCGAGCACTTCCGGCACGCGGCGCATCATCGCCTTGCCGGTCGGATCGTCCGGGTTCGGGCGGACCAGCTCGTCGATCATCGGCCGGTGCAGGTTGTCCACCTTGACGCCGAAGTCGCGCTCCAGCTCCTCCAGAGAGCCGTAGACGTCCATGCGCGGATGGTTCGGGTCGTCGCTCACCCAGACCGGGATCGGGCAGCCCCAGAAGCGGTTGCGCGAGATGTTCCAGTCGCGGGCATTCTCCAGCCACTTGCCGAACTGGCCGTCACGCACATGCGCGGGGATCCAGTCGATCTGCTGGTTGAGCTCGACCATCCGGTCCTTGAACTGCGAGACGGCGACATACCAGGCGTCGATCGCCTTGTAGATCAGCGGCGTGTCAGTGCGCCAGCAGTGGGGATAGTCGTGCAGATAGGTCTCGTGGCGATAGACGGTATCGCCGCGCGCCTTGAGGTCGCGGATGATGTCCTTGTTCGCCTCGATGACGTTCTGGCCGGCATAGTCGGCGACCTCGGCGGTGAAGTTGCCGGCCTCGTCGACAGGCACGACCAGCGGGATGCCGCGGTCGCGGGCGAGCTCGAAGTCGTCCTCGCCGAAGCCCGGCGCGATATGCACGCAGCCCGTGCCGTCGCCGGCCTCGACGAAAGCGGCGGCAAGCACGGCGAAGGCGTTCTCCGTGCCCTTGAAATAGGGGAAAAGCGGCTCGTAGGCGGTGCCGGCCAGCTCCGCGCCCTTGAGCGTACCGACCGTCTGCCACTCGCCGAACTCACGCTCGTAGCGCTCCAGCGCCGCCTCGGCGAGGATCACCCGCACGCCGTCCTTTTCCAGGATCGCATAGGCGAGATCCGGCGACACGGCCAGCGCCAGGTTCGACGGCAGGGTCCAGGGCGTCGTCGTCCAGGCGAGCAGGCGCGTCGGCACGGCGGCGAAGCGCTCGCCCTTGAGCAGGAAGCCGACGGTCAGCGCCGGGTCCTGGCGCTCGCGATAGGAGTTGTCGAGGCGCGTCTCGAAGTTCGACAGCGGCGTCTGCACGGCCCAGGAATAGGGCACGACGCGGTAGCCGCGATAGACCAGCCCCTTGTCCCAGAGCTGCTTGAAGCCCCAGATCACGCTCTCCATGAAGGAGAGGTTCATGGTCTTGTAATCGTTCTCGAAATCGACCCAGCGCCCCTGCCGCTCGACATAGTAGCGCCACTCGTTGGTGAAGCGCATGACCGAGACCGAGCAGTGCTCGTTGAACTTGCCGATGCCGTAGTCGAGGATCTCGTTGCGGCCCGAGATGCCGAGTTCCTTCTCCGAGGTCAGCTCCGCCGGCAGGCCGTGGCAGTCCCAGCCGAACCGCCGCTCGACGCAGTCGCCGCGCATGGTGCGGTAGCGCGGGATCAGGTCCTTGACGAAGCCGGTGGCCAGGTGCCCGTAATGCGGCAAGCCGTTGGCGAAGGGAGGGCCGTCATAGAAGATGTATTCGCCCGCCCCGTCCTGGTTGCGGCGGCTCTCCACCGAAATCTCGAAAATCCGGTTTTCCTGCCAGAACTTGAGGATGTCTTCCTCGAGCTTGGGAAAATTGGGATTCGGATCGATGGCTTCGTACATCACAGATGTCCCGTTCTGATTTGGTCGCCGGGCGGGGAACCGCGGAGCCGCCCGCAACATGTCGTTGCGTGGGTTAGCCGACCGGCGGGGAAAATACAATCGTCACGGCCGGCATGGCGGGCATGCCGGCGTCTGGCAGTGCCTCAGGCGCGCGTCACTTTCGGCTCGCTTGCCGGATAGCGGCCGCGCGTGTCGACCACCAGCTTCGCCCTGTCGAGGATCATCGCGTAGTCGAAGGCGTCGTGATCGGTGGCGATGACGACGGCATCCTGGCGCGCGATGGTCTCGGCATCCACCTCGACGGACGCGAAGGCATGGCCGCTTTCCAGCGAGAGCTGCGGCACGAAGGGGTCGGCATAGGTGAGCTCCCCTCCCCGCGCGACGATCCGCTCCATCACCATCAGGCTCGGCGACTCGCGGATGTCGTCGATGTTCTTCTTGAAGGCGGCGCCGAGCACCAGCACCCTGGCGCCGTTGAGCGCCTTGCGGTGGCCGTTCAGCGCGTCCATCAGCTTCTCGACGATGAAGTCCGGCATGTAGCGGTTGATCTCGCCGGCAAGCTCGATGAAGCGGGTGTGCAGGCCGTATTCGCGCGCCTTCCAGGTCAGATAGAACGGATCGACCGGGATGCAGTGGCCGCCGACGCCGGGGCCGGGATAGAAGGCGGTGAAGCCGAAGGGCTTGGTGGCGGCGGCGCGGATGACCTCGAAGATGTCGATGCCCATGCGGTCGGCGAGCGTCTTCATCTCGTTGACGAGGCCGATATTGACCGCCCGGTGGATGTTCTCCAGCAGCTTGGTCATCTCGGCAACGCGGGTCGAGGAGACCGGCACCAACTGGTCGACGGCCGAGCCATAGAGCGCCTCGGCCGCGGCCAGGCAGGCGGGGGTGACGCCGCTCACCACCTTGGGGATTTCGCGGATGCCATAGCGGGCATTGCCGGGGTCCTCGCGCTCAGGCGAGTAGACGACGAAGACGTCCTTGCCCACCACCAGATCCTCGCGCGCCATGGCCGGCAGCATGTCGTCCTCGGTGGTGCCGGGGTAAGTGGTCGATTCCAGCGCGACGACCTGGCCGGGCCGCAGATGCGGGCGGATGGCGCGGGCGGCATCGAGGATATAGCCGATGTCCGGATCGTGGAAGCGGCCGAGCGGCGTCGGCACGCAGATGATCAGCGCGTCGCACTCGGCCGCGCGCGCGAAGTCCGTCGTCGCCTCGAAGGGGCCGGCGAACCGCACCTCCTCGCGCCGGTTGCCGACATAGCGGGGAAAGCCGCGATCCGCGTTGAGCCTTGCGATCTTGGCCGGATCGACGTCGAAGCCGACGATGGGGTGGCCGATCTGCGAAAAGCGCAAGGCGAGCGGCAGGCCGACATAGCCGAGGCCGATGACGCCGATGACGGCGGAGCGGTCGGCAAGGCGGGCGCACAGGCTGGCAAGGGCGTCGGAAGGGGCGGTGTCCGCGGCCATGATCGGATCTCGGTCGGTTCGATGAAAGAGAAACGGCATGCGGAGGAGGGTCCGCATGCCGTTTCGTGTGGCACAGGCGCCGCAGCGCGGCAAGCCCCGGCGACGAGAGTTCTCCTCCGCCGGGCGCTCGCCCTACCCCTCGGTCACACGAAGCTGAAGTCGCTGGCCGAGACGAGCGCGTGATCGAAATTCTGCAGGATGATCGTGTTGGAACCGAAGGTCAGGTGCGTGTCCGCCCCCACATCCGTCACCGTCACTTGCGAAAAATTCGTCACCCCGAGGCCGATCCGGATCGTGTCAATCCCCGCCTCGAAATCGGTGATCGTGTCGATATCCCCGGCCGACAGGAAGACGAAGGTGTCGGCACCGGCACCGCCGGTCAGAATGTCGTTGCCCTGGGCACCGTCAAGCCAGTTATTGCCGGAATTGCCACGGATCACGTTCGCCTGCATGTTGCCGATGCCCGACAGGTTCGCTGTCCCCGTCAGCGTCAGGTTCTCGAGGTGGTGGCTGTGGCGCCAAAGCTCGAACGAGACCGAGCTGATCACCGTGTCGATGCCCTCGCCCGCAAGCTCAATGATCGTGTCGCCGACATTGTCCACCACATAGGTGTCATTGCCCGCACCGCCGATCATCGTGTCGGCGCCCTGTGCCCCATCGATCCAGTTGTTGCCGGAATTGCCCCGGATCACATTGTTCTGAATGTTGCCGATGCCCGACAGGTTCGCTGTCCCCGTCAGCGTCAGGTTCTCAAGGTGGTGGCTGTGGCGCCAAAGCTCGAACGAGATCGAGCTGATCACCGTGTCGATGCCCTCGCCCGCAAGCTCAATGATCGTGTCGCCGACATTGTCCACCACATAGGTGTCATTGCCCGCACCGCCGATCATCGTGTCGGCGCCCTGCGCTCCGTCGATCCAGTTGTTGCCGGAGTTGCCCCGGATCACATTGTTCTGAATGTTGCCGATGCCCGACAGGTTCGCTGTCCCCGTCAGCGTCAGGTTCTCCAGATGCTGGCTATGACGCCAAAGCTCGAACGAGATCGAGCTGATCACCGTGTCGATGCCCTCGCCCGCGAGTTCAATGATCGTGTCGCCGACATTGTCGACGATATAGGTGTCATTGCCCGCCCCGCCGATCATCGTGTCGGCGCCCTGCGCCCCGTCGATCCAGTTGTTGCCGGAATTGCCCCGGATGACGTTCGCCTGCATGTTGCCGGTCGCAAACAGGTTCGCTGTCCCCGTCAGCGTCAGGTTCTCAAGATGCTGGCTGTGACGCCAAAGCTCGAACGAGATCGAGCTGATCACCGTGTCGACGCCCTCGCCCGCGAGTTCAGTGATCGTGTCGCCGACATTGTCCACGTAATACGTATCGTTGCCCGCGCCGCCGATCATCGTGTCCGCGCCCGCACCGCCATTCAGAACATTGTTGGCGCTGTTGCCGATCAGCGTGTCATTGCCGGATCCGCCGACCGCGTTCTCGATGATGGTGCCGCGAGCGATGGAGAGATTGCCGATCAGGCCGGCGACATTCGAATAATGCTCGGGGCGAAGATCGATGAGCTGGTTGGCGCTCTCTCCGCTGAAGTTGATCGTGTCGATGCCGCCATTGTCATAGATGGTCATGGCGACGTTGTTACCGAAACTGACGAAGTTATCGATGTAGCCACCGGCGGTGGACGCATTGCCATAAGTCGTATTGCCGGTGCGGATATTGGCTGGCGTTCCGTAGAGATTCTGGATCGCGATGATGTCCGCAATCATCGGCGTGATGATATAGGCCCGGCTTGCGTCGATATACGTATTCTCAAGCTGGTCGAAATACGACATGACCGTCGCCTGCCAGGAATCGTTCCTGTAGTGATTGTCGATGCCGTAGGTGGCATTGCTGTTGTAGTTGCCGGCATGACCGAGCCCCAGCGCATGACCGATCTCGTGGATGTAGGTCTGGAAGGAATAGCTGTCGATCGTCGTGCCGGAGTTCGCCAGCCATGCTGTCGAGACGTTCACGAAGGACGAGAGAATGCGACTGCCGCTGGTTGTCGAAGTATTGTAGGCGCCGCTGTCGTTGTCGTCGAAGGTGATGTGCGCCGAACCGGTGATGAAGCTGAAGTTGATGCCGGTCACGTTGGTCCAGGCGGCCAGGGCCTGGGTCGCAAGAAACTGCCCTTCGGTCGTAAGCCCGGTGATGTTGACGGTCAGCGTGCCGCCGGCCGACACGTCGAAGGACCGCTGCGAGCGTCCCGTCGAGTTCCAGTAGCCATCCGTCAGTTGCGCGGCGATCTGGTCGTTGGTGAAGACCGGCATCGGCGGAGCCGCCGCGATCGACATCGTATAGGCGCCCGTCGAAGAATTGTTCCACGCGCCGGCGCTCAGATAGTAGTACCCGCTCGCCGACGCGGTGAAGGAGAGTGCGGAGTTCGTTCCCACGCCGCCATCGTCATTGAAGGCGACCTGGGTACCGGCCGAATTGTGGACGCGCAGATAGGCATCGAGAGAGCTGCCGCTCGCCGCATTGAGAGCGATGTTGTAGGTCTGCCCCGCCTCCAGCGCGACACGCACCCAGTCGAGGTCGCCGTTGAAGGCAATGGTTCCGTTGAAACTGTCGCCGACATTGATCGTGTAGGAGGTGGAGGTGTTGGCGACGGCGTCGGCCCCTTCCGTGATCACCGCGAAGTCGGCGCCGGGAGAGAATGTCTCGTCGCAGCTATAGCCGGCAACAACGGGAACTTCAGGATCCCGATAGGTCATCGCACAGAGATCGCACATGTTCTTTCACCCTCTCGGCCCTTACCGGGGCTCCAAATCCATACGAATCGGATACTCGCTCAATATCAATCTTTAAGGAAGCTGTCCGCCAACACCCGCCCGAAAGGCCCCGCGTCGGAGAGCCGGACCTGCCTGTCATTGACGGAGAATTCGATCACCGGCCCGGTGGTGGCGACCGCCTCCCCATCCTTCCGCCAGGACAGCCGCGCCATCACGAACGTGTCGGCGGATCGCACCCATTCCACGGCCACACGCAGCCCCCCAGCGCCGGCCGCCTGGTCCGAGACCCGGACCCCGGCCCCCGTCATCTCCCGCAACCGTTCCGCCAGGCCGTCACACGCCTGCCGGCGCCAGACATCCTCATCGGCGGCACACGCAACGACGATTTCCTCAACACCTGGTCCGCACACCGGAACACCTGCTTCTTCGTTGGCCCCGGCCGCTCGAGGGCGGCCGCGCTCCTATTGTCCGACAGAACAGCAAGATCCGGAAACCGGCAAGTCTGCCGAGGTCGATGTCCAACCCGCCACCTGCATCGCTTACTCCCGCAAGCACCCTGCTCCGGCTTCTCCTTGCGGCACTCTCCACCAGCTTCGTGAAACTTCCGTGATATCGCGCCGACGGCCGCTCAGCCGCAGACCCGGTTGAGCTCGGCGATGGCGCAGACGAGATGGTAGAGGGAACTCGCCGGTGCCGGTTCCTCGATGAAACGCCCGTCCGCGGCAAGGCGGTCGCGCCAGAGACCGCGCGGCTGGACATCGAGATAGCGCTCGACGGCAGCAGCGGCGGCGACGGCGGCGGCAGCGGCCTCGCGCTCACGCGCAGCGTCGCCGGCCTCGCGCGCCTCTTCCATCATCACCAGCGACGCCTTCAGCCATTCCGTCTGCGACCACAGCCGCGCGACCGGCTCGCGCGGGGTGAGGTCGTCGCCGATCTCCAGCATGACGACGCCGCGATCGGGACAGATGCCGTGCCTGGTCCCGGCGGCATACAGCCGCGCGGCAGCCGCGAGCGCATCCTCCCGGCCGGCGCGGCGGCCCCATGTGGTCAGCAGCCAGCACCATTCGAAGAGGTGCCCCGGATCGACCTTGTGTCCGGCCTCGCCCGCAGCCGGCGACCAGTCGCCGTCGAAATACTCGCGCAGCACGCCGAGGTCGGGATCGATGAAGCGGTGCAGGGCAAGGTCGGCGATAGAGCGGGCCATCTCGCCCCAGCGCGGGCTGCCCGACAGATGCGCCCAGGCGAGCGCCGCCTCGAACAGGTGCATGTTCGGGTTGGCCCGCAGCGGCAGGCGGCGGGGAACGTCTTCCTCGAACCCTCCGTCCGGGTGGCCGAGCGTCTCGACCAGCAGATCGCGCAGCCGCCGGGCATCCGCGACGACCTGCTCGCGCAGGCCGGCAACGGCCCCGGCGATGCTGGCATAGGCGAACAGGGCAAAGGCCTGGTCATAAAGGTCGAAGGGGCGCGACCCGTCCGCTGTCCTCGGCCGCAGGCTGCCATCGGCCTGGAGGAAATCCTCGTGGAACGCGGCGAGCCCCCGGCGCGCGATATCCGCCGCCGGCCCCGGCCAGCCGAGCCGCGCCCCCTCGATAAAGGAATAGATCTGCCGGGGCGGGACGCGCGGACGCGCCGGTGCAGACGAGGGCTGCGCCGTCTCCAGCGTCAGGCTTTCGGCGAAGCGCCCACTCGCCTCGTCGTAGCCGGCTCTCGCCCAGAGCGGCAGGGCGTCGCGCACGAGCCAGTTCTTCAGCCGCTCGCGAACCACCATCAGTTCGGAGGCAGGATCCTCGGACCGTGTCGCGCGCACCACCGCCTCCTCCTTCCAAAAGACCGCCGACGCCGCGTCAGAGCGTCTGGTTGTAGTCGCCGACTTCCGGATTCTCCCGCAACACCGCGTCGACCGCCTTGAACATGGCGTGCAGCCGCTCCTCGGAGACCGGGCTTTCCACCACGACGACGAGTTCCGGCTTGTTGGACGAGGCGCGCACAAGGCCCCAGGTGCCGTCCTCGGCGACGACGCGAATGCCGTTGACGGTGACGAGATCGGCAATGCCGTGGCCGGCAATCGTCTCGCCGCGCTCCTTCATCGCCGTGAAGCGCGCCACCACCCGCTCGACGACCTCGTATTTGATCTCGTCGGCGCAGTGCGGCGACATGGTCGGCGAGCCCCAGGTGCGCGGCAGCGCGCGGCGCAGATCCGCCATCGACCGGTCCGGGTTGCGATCCAGCATGTCGAGGATGGCGATGGCCGAGACGAGACCGTCGTCGTAGCCACGGCCGATCGGCGCGTTGAAGAAATAATGGCCGGACTTCTCGAAGCCGACCAGCGCGTCCAACTGGTTGACGCGGCGCTTGATATAGGAATGGCCGGTCTTCCAGTAATCGGTCACCGCGCCGTTCTGCTGCAGCACCGGATCGGTGGCGAAGAGGCCCGTCGACTTGACGTCGACGACGAAGCGGCAGCCGGGATGCAGCGCCGACAGATCGCGCGCGAGCATCACGCCGACCTTGTCGGCAAAGATCTCCTCGCCCTCGTTGTCGACGACGCCGCAGCGGTCGCCGTCGCCGTCGAAGCCGAGCCCCACCTCGGCGCCGCTCTCCAGCACCTTGTCGCGGAGCGCATGAAGCATCTTCATGTCCTCCGGATTGGGGTTGTAGCGCGGGAAGGTGTGGTCGAGTTCGCAGTCGAGCGGGATGACGTCGGCGCCCAGCGCCTCAAGGACACGCGGCGCGAAGGCGCCGGCCGTGCCGTTGCCGCAGGCGGCGACGACCTTGATGGGACGGGAGAGGCGCGGCCGGTGGGTCAGGTCTGCGATATACTGCTCGGGGAAGTTCTCGACGAAGCGGTAGCTGCCGGAGCCTTCGCGGAAACTCGCGGTCAGGACGATCTCCTTCAGTCGCCCCATCTCGTCCGGGCCGAAGGTCATCGGGCGCTCGATGCCCATCTTGACGCCGGTCCAGCCATTGTCGTTGTGCGAGGCGGTGACCATGGCGACCGCCGGCACGTCGAGGGCGAACTGCGCGAAATAGGCCATCGGCGACAGGGCAAGGCCGATGTCGTGGACGCGCACGCCGCCGGCCATCAGGCCGGTGACCAGCGCCATCTTGATCGAGGCGGAATAGCCGCGGAAATCATGGCCGACGACGATGTCGGGGCGCACGCCGCGCTCGTGCATTAGGGTCGCAATGCCCATGCCGAGGGCCTGCATCCCCATGAGGTTGATTTCCTTCTCGAAAAGCCAGCGGGCATCGTATTCGCGGAAACCGGTGGCCTTCACCATAGGCCGGGACTCGTAGGCATAGGTGTTCGGCTTCAGTTCGGCGACGGGCACTGGCAACATGTGTCTTCCTCAGGATCTGATGCGGGGCGGCATAGGCGGGACTGGACGGCGAACCCGGACCTACTCCGGCGAAAGGGGCGCTCCCGCCTCGTCGTAACGGATAATGTCGTCGTCGCCTATATAGGCGCCCGACTGGATTTCTATGACACGCGCCGGCACCCGGCCCGGATTGGCGAGGCGATGGCGGGCGCCGACCGGAACGTAAGCCGACTGGTTCTCGGTCATCAACCGTGTCTCGCCGTCGATCTCGACCGCGAGCGTGCCGGAGACCACCACCCAGTGCTCGGCCCGGTTGACATGGCTTTGCCGGGACATGCTCTCGCCCGGCTTGATCTCGATTTCCTGCACCTGGAAGCGGCCGCCGACGGCGATCTCCTCACGCCAGCCCCAGGGCCGGTACAGGCGGCGATGCTCGCGCGTCTCGCGGCGCCCTTCCGCCTGCAACCCTTCGACCACGGTCTTGACGTCCTGGGCATGGGCCTTGTCGGCGACGAGGACGGCGTCCTTGGTCGCAACCACCATGACGTGGTCGAGACCGATCACCGAGACCAGCGCGCCGTCGCTGACGACGAGATTGTCCCGTGCCTTCACGAAACGCGCCTCGCCCAGAACGCTGTTGCCGTCATCGGATTTCTCGAAAGCTTCCCATACCGCAGACCAGGAACCCAGATCGCTCCAGCCCGGTTCCATCGGCACACAGGAAATCCGCTCCGACTTCTCCATGATCGCATAGTCGATGGAGATGTTCGGCACCTTGGAGAACAGCCCCGCATCGAGGCGCAGGAAGTCGAGGTCGCGGGTCGCCGCGCCCAGCGCCTCGCGCACCCGGTCAAGGACCTCGGGCGCGTGGCGCGCAAACTCCTCCAGCATGGCGCGGGCGGAGAACAGGAAGATGCCGGCATTCCACACATAGGTGCCGGCTTCCAGAAACGCTCGGGCGCGCTCCAGATCCGGCTTCTCGACAAAGGCCTCGACGGCACACGGCCCCTCGCCCGCCTCCGCCAGGCGGATATAGCCATAGCCGGTGTTGGGCTCGGACGGCTTGATGCCGAAGGTGACGATGCGCCCGGCCCTTGCGGCCGGAAGCGCGCGCTCGACGGCGGCGGCGAAGGCGTCCGTATCGCGCAGCAGATGGTCGGAGGGCGCCAGTAGCACCAGCGCGTCCGGGTCGCGCGCCTGCGCCAACAGCGCGGCGATGGCGGCGGGGGCCGCCGTATTGCGGCCGACCGGCTCCAGCACGATGGCAGCCTCATCGGCGGGGGCGCGGGCCTCGGCCATCTGCTCGCCGACAAGGAAGCGGTGCTCGGAATTGGCGATGACGATGGGGGCGGCGAAGGCAGGGCCGGCGAAGCGCTTCAGCGTCTTCTGGAACAGGCTCTCGCCATCGAAGATCGGAAGGAACTGCTTGGGACGGGCGGAGCGCGACAGCGGCCAGAGCCGAGAACCGGAGCCACCGGACAGGATGCAGGGAATGATCACGCGAGGTCTTTCGTCGCCAGGGTCTGCCGCACCGTGCGGAGGAGGTTCCCCTCTTTTGCCAAATCCCGGACTGACAGGAGGTTAACCCGAAACCCCAAGGCTGCGAAACAGCCGAGACGCCGCCCGCAGCTCACATGTCCGGACCGGCCGGTTGCCAGGGCCGCGCCTCAGCCGGTCCCAGCCGCAGCAGGTCGACGGCCCGCGCGGCGATCTCGGCCACCGCGTCGGCCAGCGAGTCGGGCTGCAGATAGAAGGCCGGCACCGGCGGCAGGATGATGGCGCCGGCCTCGGTCGCCAGCACCATGTTGCGCAGGTGCACGAGCGACAGCGGTGCCTCCCGCGCCAGCAGCACCAAGGGCCGGCGCTCCTTGAGCTGGACGGAGGCGGCGCGCGTCAGCAGGTTGTCGTCGAGACCATGGGCGATGGCGCTGAGCGAGCGCATCGAACACGGCGCGACGACCATGCCGGCAACCGGACAGGAGCCGGAGGCGATCTGCGCCCCGACATCGCCAATGGCATGCTCGCGCGCGGCCAGGGCGGACAGCTCCGCCCGCGCGGCAAGACCGTCCTCCAACGCAAACGTCCGCTCTCCCCCGGCGCTGACCACGAGATCGATCGACGCGCCCCGCCGGGCGAGATCGCGGGCGCAGGCGAGCGCCAGCATTGCCCCGGACGCGCCGGAGACGCCGAGGACCACGCGGGTCATGCCAGCCCCTCCGCCTTCAGGATGCGCTCGGCCGCGCTCTCCGCCTCCGGCGACAGGCGCATCACCTCGCCGAAGGCGCGGGCCGTCTCGGACCCGATCTTCACCGTCGCGTCGAGGCCGATCTTGCCGGCAAGCCCTTCCAGCGGCGAGGCGAAGTCGAGATAGTCCATCGGCGTGCGGTCGAGTTGCATCGTGTCGCGCGCCGGGTCGTAGCGGGTCGCCAGCGCCCAGGCGATGTCGTCCCAGTTGCGCGGGTCGATGTCGGCGTCGACCACCACGATCATCTTGGTATAGCTGAACTGCGGCAGCAGGCCCCACAGGGCGAGCATCACCCGGCGCGCCTGACCGGGATAGCGCTTGTCGATCGCGATCACCGCGATCCGATAGGAGCAGGCGGCGGGCGGCAGCCACAGGTCCACCACTTCCGGGATCTGCTGGCGGATGACGGGAAGCGCGAGATCGTTGAACACCTCGCCGATGATCGAGGGCTCGTCCGGCGGCCGGCCGGTCCAGGTGGAGAGGTAGAGCGGATCGCGGCGATGGGTGATCGCGCTCACCCGCATCACCGGGAAGGGCTCGACCGAGTTGTAATAGCCGGTGTGATCGCCGAACGGGCCCTCCGGCGCCGTCTCGCCCGGATGCACCCAACCCTCCACCACGATCTCGGCGCTCGAGGGAACCAGCATCGGCACGGAGACGGCCGGCGCGAGCGAGGTGCGCGCCCCGCGCAGGACGCCGGAAAAGGCAATCTCCGACACGGTTTCCGGCAGCGGCAGGGCGGCCGCCAGCAGCGTTGCCGGATCGGCGCCAAGGGCGATGGCGACGGGCATCGGCTCGCCCTGGCGCTGCCAGCTTCGATGATGGGCAGCGCCGCCCCGGTGCGGCAGCCAGCGCAGGATCAGGCGGTCCTTTGCCAGCACCTGCGTCCGGTAGATGCCGGCATTGTAGCGCCCGCTGTCACTCGCCTGCGACCCCGCGTCGCGGGTCAGCACCACCGGCCATGTCATCAACGGACCTGCATCTCCCGGCCAGCAGGTCTGCACCGGCAGGCGCGAAAGGTCGGGCTCGCTCATCCGCTCTTCCTGCGAGACGCCCTCGCCCACCACCCTGACACGGGCGCGCAGCGCTGCCGCCATCTGCGGCCAGCGCGACAGCGCATCACTGATGCCTTGCGGGGGCACCGGCGCACGCAGAGCCGCGAGAAACTCTCCAAGCTCGGCGATATCGGCCGGCTCGATGCCAAGGCCGGCCGCGACGCGGCGCCGGGTGCCGAAGAGATTGGCGACGAGCGGGATGGCGGACACCGAGCCGTCCGCCGAGACCGGCCGGTCGAATCGCAGGACCGGGCCACCCGCCAGCAGCACCTTGCGATGGATCGCGGTGACCTCCTCGACGAGCGACACCGGATGGCCGAGGGTGTGCAACTCGCCGGCCGCGTCGCACCAGCGAAGGAAGCTGCGAAGGTCCGGAAAGGCTGGCAGACGGCGCATGGCGGCTCCTGTTGCAACCGGTGAGCCATAGCAAAGCCGATCGACCGCGAAGTTGATACGGATCAACAACGGCGCCAGGTCGCGCTTCTATGGTGCGGGCAGTCCGCCACGCCTGCCGGGAGCGCCACATGCCCGAAGCCCTCGCCCCTTTGCCGGAACATCGCGCGATCCCGCGCATGCCTGCGCTGCTTGCGCTCGGCGTCCGGCTGGCCCCCTATCCTCCCGGCGACATGCTGCTGACGCGGCTCGCCCGCAAGATCCTCGCCCGCAATCCGGGGGTTCTCGAGCGCCTCGGGTCCTATCGCCGGTCGCGGTTCGTGCTCACCGCCAGCGATGTGCCCGTCTCCTTCCTGCTCGACCTGACGCGCGATCTGCCCGCGGTCAGCCTGCACCGCGACCCGCCGGCCGGCGATGCCCGGATCTCCGGCTCGCTTGCGGTGCTGATCGGCCTCGTTCACGGGGTCTGGGACGGCGACGCCCTGTTCTTCTCGCGCGATCTCACGGTGGAGGGCGACACCTCGGCCGTGCTGGCGCTGCGCAACGCCATCGACGACGCGGAACTCGATCTCGGCCAGGAACTGGCGACGTTCGCCGGCCCGCTGTCCGGGCTGGCCCGGCGGCTGATCGAGGGAGTCGAGCGGACCACCGGCGTGCCGCTGACGCGGTCGGGAGCGGTGCGATGATGGAGCTCGTCTGCCCGGCCGGGACACCGGCCTCGCTGCGCGCGGCTGTCGATGCCGGCGCCCACGCCATCTATTGCGGCTTCGCCGACGACACCAATGCCCGCAACTTTCCCGGCCTCAATTTCTCGCGCCGCGAAATGGCCGAGGGCATCGCCTATGCCCATGCGCGCGGCGCCAAGGTGCTGATCGCCATCAACACCTTCCCGCGCGCCGGCGAGATGGAGCTGTGGCACCGGGCGGTGAGCGATGCGGCAACGCTCGGCGCCGATGCGGCGATCCTCGCCGATCTCGGGCTGATCGCCCATGCGGCCGAGCGCCATCCTTCGCTGCGCCGGCATCTCTCGGTGCAGGCGGCGGCCGCCAATCCGGATGTCATCAACTTCTATGCCAGCGCCTTCGACGTGAAGCGCGTGGTGCTGCCGCGGGTGCTCAGCGTCGAGGAGATCGCCACCATCAATCGCGACATCGACGTGGAGACCGAGGTCTTCGTGTTCGGCGGGCTCTGCGTCATGGCGGAGGGGCGGTGCTCGCTGTCCTCCTACATCTCCGGCAAGTCGCCGAACATGAACGGCGTCTGCTCGCCGGCAAGCCACGTGTCCTATGTGGAGGAGGGCGGGGATCTGGCCGCGCGCCTTGGCGGCTACACCATCCACCGCACCCCGGCGCAGGCGCCCGCTCCCTATCCCACCCTGTGCAAGGGCTGCTTCAAGGTCGGCGCGCGCACCGGCTATGTGTTCGAGGATCCGGCGAGCCTGGACGCCTCGCAGCTCCTGCCCGCCCTGTCCCGCGCCGGCGTCACCGCCTTGAAGATCGAGGGCCGCCAGCGCTCGCGCGCCTATGTCGCGCAGGTGGTGCGCAACTTCCGCCAGGCGGTCGAGGCGCTCGCCGAGGGCCGCGAGGTGCCCGTCGGAGCGCTGGCCCGGCTGACCGAGGGACAGGCGGCGACGGCCGGGGCCTACAACAAGATCTGGAGATGAAGGCATGCAACTGACCGTCGGCCCGATCCAGGGCTTCTGGGACGCGGGCCTGTGGAGCGCGTTCTACGAGCGTCTCGCGGAAACGCCCGGCATCTCCCGCGTGGTCCTCGGCGAGCTTGTCTGCTCGAAGCGGCTGCCCTTCTACCAGACGCGGCTGCCGGACGCGGTGGCGCAGTTGCTCGCCGGCGGCAAGGACGTGGCGTTGACCAGCCTCGCCCTCATCACGCCGCTGAAGCGGGAGCGGCGCATGGCGGCCGAACTCGCCGCGATGGAGCTGGAAGTCGAGGTCAACGACCTCACCATGCTGGCCTATCTGCCGGAGGGCGCCCGCTTCTCGGTCGGCCCCTTGGTGAATGTTTACAATGAGGGCACGCTGGCGGTGCTCCAGCGGCGCGGCGCGGTCGGCGTCTGCCTGCCGCCGGAACTCTCGGCCGCCTCGGTGCAGCGGATCTGCGCCGCCACCGACATGCCCGTCGAGGTCTGGGGCTGGGGGCGCCTGCCGCTCGCCATCTCCGGACGCTGCTACCATGCCCGCTATCACGACCGGGCCAAGGACCAGTGCCAGTTCGTCTGCGCCGAGGACCCGGACGGGCTGGCCGTCGACACGCTCGACGATCAGCAGTTCCTGGCGATCAACGGCTTGCAGACCCTGTCCGGCCAATGCGCCAACATGGCCCACCACCTGCCGTCCCTGCGCCAGGCAGGCGTCGCCAGTCTGCGCCTGTCGCCGCAGACCACCGGCTTCTTCGAGGTCATCGACCTGTTCGCGGATCTGACGTCGGGCCGGATCGATGCGGAGGAGTTCTGCGCCAAGGCGCTGCCGCATGCGCCGGGCGGCGCCTTTTGCGACGGCTTTCTCGACGGGCCGACCGGCGTCGCCTGGTCGGGCGCGAGGGGCGAGGTCAGGACGCAGCCGGCCGGAACGCCTTGAGGCGGGCCGGATCGGTGTCGATGCGCGCCGCACCGATCAGATCGAGGCAATAGGGCACGGCGGCGAAGACCGCATTGAGCGACGTAGCGATGCTCGCCGGCTTGCCCGGCAGGGTGATGATGAGGCTTGCCCCCCGCACCGCCGCCTCCTGGCGCGACAGGATCGCCGTCGGCACCTCGGCAAGGTTCGCCCGCCGCATCGCCTCGCCGAAGCCGGGCAGAAAGCGCGTCGCGACCTGCGCCAGAGCCTCGGGCGTCTCGTCGCGCGGCGCCGGTCCGGTGCCGCCGGTGACCAGCAGCAGGTCGCAGCCCTCCACATCGCACAGGTGACGCATCGCACCGGCGACGCTGTCGGCGCCGTCGGGAACGATGCGGGTGACGAACTCCCAGTCGCCGACAAGGTGCTGCCGCAGCCAGTCGAGCGCCGCCGGCCCGCTGCGATCTTCATAGATGCCGGCGCTGGCGCGGTCCGAAACGGTGAGAATGCCGATGCGTGCCATTTGGTGTGACCTGCCTGTCATGGGACCTTGCTTGAGGAGAATGCCGTCAAGGACGGGTGCGGGAAAGGGCGATCAGCCGATGAGATGGGCCGTCGTGAACACGGCACCGATGGTGCCGCCCAGCGCGGCAACGAGAGCGATGAGGCCGTAGCGCCAACCGGCCGGCGCCTCGCGCAGGCCGAGAAACTCGGTCAGCACGATCCACGCCTTGGCGATGGTCAGGGTGAGGATCGCCCAGACGAGTAGGGGCGCTGGTCCGCCCGAAACCTCGAGCGAGACGACGGCGAGCAGCGCCAGGGCAACGGCGGCAAGATGCAGGCGGGCCATCAGGATCACCCGATCAGGTAGACGACGGGGAAGACCAGGATCCACACCAGGTCGACCATGTGCCAGAAGGCGGTGCCGGTCTCCAGGTTCTCCAGGCTGTTGCGCCAGGCGACCACGGCCAGCAGCACGATACCGGCGACCACATGCAGCGCATGGAAGCCGGTGACGAGATAGTAGAGTTCGAAGAAGGTGCCGCTGTCCGGGCCGTGGCCGGCCTTGAGCTTGGCGGCGTATTCGATCCCCTTCACCACGAGAAACGCCGCCCCGAGCGCCATTGCCGCGACGAGTTGCGGGCGGCCCGAGCCGTTGCTCCTGCGCCGCTGCACGGCCAGTGCCGCGCACCAGCCGCTGGCGATCAGCACCAAGGTGTTGAGCCCGCCGAGCCGCACGTCCAGCACGGCCTGTCCCGCGGCGAACTCCACCGGGTTCAGCATCCGCGCCACCGAGAACCCGACCAGCAGGGCGCCGAAGACGGCGAGTTCCCCGAGGATCAGGATCCACATCATCGGATTGCCGGGCAGTCCGTCGAGCGGCCCCCATCCCTCGTCGGGCGTCTCGCCCGCAACGTCGTCATGCATGCTCGCGCCTCCTGTTGGCGCGACCCTATCAGCCGCCCGCGGCGCGAAGTTTGAGCCGCCGCAAACTCGCGCCGCGGTGGCTTCTGCAGAGTTTGCGCTGGAGCAACGTCCGCCGGCGGGCTTGGTCCTAGCTCTTCTCCACTGTCGGCATCCGTCAGCAAACTGGAGAGCATACATGTCCGGACCAAGCGAGCCGCATCGACCGCCGGTCGAGCGTTTCACCAAGTCGGCCGCCAGGAACATCTTCTACGGTGGTTCGATCTTCTTCTTCGTCGTCTTCGTCGCCCTGACCGCGCACAGTCATTGGTACATCGTCACCACCTCCACGGACGAAGCCTCGATGACCGCGTCAGTGATCCGCGGCAAGCACGTCTGGGAGAAGCACTCCTGCATCAACTGTCACTCGATCCTCGGGGAAGGCGCCTATTTCGCGCCCGAGGTCGGCAATGTCTGGGTCCGCTACGGCGGCCGCGACGATGCGGGAGGCGCAAGGGAGGGCCTGATCGCCTGGATGGAGGCGCAGCCGACCGGCATCGAGGGCCGCCGCCAGATGCCCCAGTTTCACCTGACCGAACAAGAACTGAACGACCTCGTCGACTTCCTCGAGTGGACGAGCCGGATCGATACGCAGGGCTGGCCGCCCAACGACGCGGGCTGAGGAGCACACCCCGATGAAATACGCTTCCCAAAGAGTGGCCTACTGGTACTTCGTCTGTGCCATGGTCCTGTTCGGCGTGCAGATCCTTGCCGGCGGCCTTGCCGGTACGGTCTACGTCCTGCCGAATACCCTCGCGGAACTGATGCCGTTCAACATCATCCGCATGATCCACACCAACGCGCTCATCGTCTGGCTGCTGATGGGCTTCTTCGGCTGCGCCTACTACCTGATCCCGGAAGAGGCGGAGCGCGAGATCGAGAGCCCGTTCCTCGCCTATCTGCAGCTCGTGCTGCTGATGGTCGGCGCGCTCGCCGCCGTCATCGGCTACACGCAAGGCATCCATGGCGGGCGCGAGTTCCTGGAGCAGCCGCTGTGGATCAAGATCGCCATCGTCGTGGTGGCGCTGATCTTCCTCTACAACGTGTCGATGACCGTGCTGAAGGGCCGGCGCACCGCCGTCACCAGCGTGCTTCTGCTCGGCCTGTGGGGCATCGCCGTGTTCTGGCTCTTCGCCTTCTACGCGCCGGACAACCTGTCGCTCGACAAGGTCTACTGGTGGTACATCGTCCATCTGTGGGTGGAGGGCGTGTGGGAACTGGTGATGGCCGCGGTCCTTGCCTTCCTGCTGATCAAGCTGACCGGCGTCGACCGGGAAGTCATCGAGAAGTGGCTCTACTCGATCGTCGGCCTTGCCCTGTTCTCGGGCCTGCTCGGCACCGGCCACCACTATTACTGGATCGGCGCGCCCGGCTACTGGCAGTGGGTCGGATCGATCTTCTCCGCCCTCGAGGTCGCGCCGTTCTTCGCGATGGTGGTCTTCGCCTTCACCATGGTGTTCCGCGGCCGCAAGGATCATCCGAACCGGGCCGCGGTGCTGTGGTCGCTCGGCTGCACGGTCGGCGCCTTCTTCGGGGCCGGCGTGTGGGGCTTCCTCCACACCCTGTCTTTCGTGAACTACTACACGCATGGCACGCAGCTCACCGCCGCCCACGGGCATCTCGCCTTCTACGGCGCCTATGTGATGCTGAACCTGGCGCTGATCTCCTATGCCATGCCCTATCTGCGCGGCAAGGCGCCCTATCACCAGACGCTGAACATCGTCTCCTTCTGGCTGATGAGCGGCGCCATGACGGTGATGACCTTCGCCCTGACCTTTGCCGGGGCCGTGCAGATCCATCTGCAGCGCGTGATGGGCATGTCCTACATGGAGGTGCAGGACGAGATCGCTCCGTTCTACTGGGTGCGTCTCGGCTCCGGCGTCCTCGTCGTCATCGCCGCGCTGATGTTCCTGTGGGCGGTGTTCGGCCCCGTCCGCGAACGGCGCAGGGTCGCTCGCCAGGACCGCGCTGCCGCACTGCAGGCTGCCGAGTGACAACAAGGCCGGGCGCCGCACCCTCGGCGCCCGGCCCTTCCCCTTCTCCGCCCTTTTGCAGATGCGCCCTCGCCGGGCGTTTCAAGGAGTGACCTTCGATGACCCCCGCGACCCATCCCGCCGCCGTCCGCAGCCCGGCCCCCGACCTGCCCTTCTATGCGGCCACCGGCGACGAGTGCCTGCTGTTCGAACAGGCCTGGCGCAACCGGCTGCCGGTGCTGCTGAAGGGGCCGACCGGCTGCGGCAAGACCCGCTTCGTCGCCCATATGGCGGCGCGCCTCGGCCGCCCGCTCTACACCGTCGCCTGCCATGACGACCTCACCGCCGCCGACCTGACCGGGCGCCATCTGCTGAAGGGCGGCGAGACGGTGTGGGCCGACGGGCCGTTGACGAGGGCGATGCGCGAGGGCGCAATCCTCTATCTCGACGAGGTGGTTGAGGCCCGCAAGGACGTGACCGTCGTGCTGCATCCGGTCACCGACGACCGGCGCACGCTGACCCTAGAGCGCACCGGCGAGACGATCGTCGCGCCGCCCGAATTCATGCTCGTCGTCTCCTACAATCCCGGCTACCAGAACGTGCTGAAATCGCTGAAGCCCTCCACGCGCCAGCGCTTTGTGGCGATGGAATTCGGCTATCCGGACCCGCAGACGGAAGCGGCCATCGTCGCCAGCGAAAGCGGGCTTGCGGCGGAGCGCTGCGTGCCGCTGGTGCGCATCGCCAACGCGCTGCGCGACCTCAAGGGACAGGATCTCGACGAGGGCGCCTCGACCCGGCTTCTGGTCTATGCGGCGACCCTGATCCATGCCGGGATGAAGCCGGCGCTGGCGATCGAGGCGGCGCTGCTGCAGCCGCTGAGCGACGACCCGGACGTGCAGGCGGCGCTCGCCCGCGTCGCAGACCTGGCGCTGGGGTAGCATCATGTCGCTGTTCGAGCCGGAGGAATTCGTCGGGTCGCACTGGCACAGGCTGGTCGGCGGCCTCACCACCCTGCCCCATCATCCGGATGCGGCGGTGACGCTTGCCGGCCTGCGCGGCCGGCTCGGCGTGCTGTTCCGGGCGATGGGCGGCAACGGCGCGCTGCGCCTTGTCGAGAGCGCGCCTGCGGTTTCCCCTCATCGGCTGTCGCTGCTGCGGCGCGTCGGGCTCGGCGCCGAGCGGATGGATGTTGCGATCCTCGACAGCTCGACGCTGCGGCTACCGGCCGTCATCGACAGCTTTCCCGACCGCTCCGACAATGTCGCGCTGTACGAGTGGCTGGTCTGCTGGTTCGCCCATGCCGGAGCGGGGGCGGCACGAAGCGGCGATCCGCTGGTCGACGACCTGCTGCGGCTGCGTCAGTCCATCGCCACCACCCGCGCCACCCTGCAGGCGTGGCCCGGCCTGCGCCCGCTGTTCCACCGGTTGCGCGCGGCGGCCCTTGCGGTTCGCCCGCAGCGTGCTCTCCCTGCGGCCGAGATGCGCGTCGAACAGGCGATCCGGGCCCTGCTCGCCGGACAGCGCGGCGATGCCGGAGAAGATCTCCTCGCTCTCATCGAGAACCCGGATGCGGATCTTGCCGGCGTCAAGGCCCCGCGCGGCTACCGCACCTATCTGCCGGTGCCGCTGTTCGGCGAGATCCGCGAGGAGACCGGCACGCCCCGCCCCGACGATGCCGACGAGCCCTCCGGCACCTCAATTGCCGTCGATGCCCGCCGCCGCCAGGCCGAGCGGCGCGACACCGACATGAGCGACCGCGGCGATCCGCTCTACTTCCACCGCTTCGAGACGATCTTCTCGCTGGCAGAGATGGTCAACGTCAACCGCCGGGTCGACGACGACGACGAGGACGGCGCCCGGCAAGCGGCCGACGACATCACCGAACTGACCATCGGCAGCAATCGGCAGAAGGCCGGCGTCCGCCTCAAGATGGATCTCGACCTTGCTCCGTCCGAGGCCGAGGACGGAAGCCTTGCCGAAGGGCTCACCTATCCGGAATGGGACTGGAAGCGGCGAGCCCACCGGCCGGACCACTGCCGCGTCATCGCCGCGCGCGCGCCCGAGACCGGCGAGGTCTGGCTCCCCGACGACGGCTTGCGGCGGCGGATCCGCGCCGTCCGCCGCCAGTTCGAGGCCCTGCGGCCGCGGCGCCTCGTGCTGCACGGCCAGCCGGACGGCGACGAGCTCGACCTTTCCGCCCTGGTGCGGGCGGAGGCCGACCGGCGGGCCGGCAGCGCGGGCTCCGAGAACGTCTTCACCTGCGGCCGTGCCGTGGAGCGGGATCTCTCCGTCGCCGTGCTGATGGACGTCTCGCTGTCGACCGACGCGTGGATCGGCGGCCACCGCGTCCTCGATGTCGAAAAGGCGGCGCTGCTCGCCCTCACCCACGGGCTGACCGCCTGCGGCGACGAGCACGCGGTCTACACATTCACCTCGCGCCGGCGGCAGAGCGTGCGGGTCGACACGGTGAAGACCTTCGACGAACCGCTCGGGTCCACCGTCGAGCGCCGCATCGCGGCCTTGCGGCCCGGCCAGTACACCCGCATGGGCGCGGCGATCCGCCATGTCGCCCGGCAGCTCGTCGAGCGGCCGCAGCGCCACCGCCTGCTGCTGCTGCTGACCGACGGCAAGCCGAACGACATCGACTATTACGAGGGGCGCTACGGGATCGAGGACACGCGCGAGGCGATCCGCGAGGCGCGGCGGGAGGGATTGACCGTCTTCGGCGTCACCGTCGACGAGGCGGCGCGCGACTATTTTCCCTACCTGTTCGGCAAGGGCTCCTACGCGATCATCGCCGATCCGGAGCGGTTGCCCGGCGCCCTGCCGGCGATCTACCGGCGGCTCGTCTCGTAAGGCTCACGCGTCGCCGGTCTCTCCGGCGACAAGGCGCGCCCAGAACCCGGCGACCGCCGTCCGGTCGCCGAGCCGGCGGCTCAGCGCGATGCCGCCTTCCGCGATCGCCCGCGCCTTCGCCCTGTCGCGGACGAGCGTCAGCACCGCATCGCGGAACGCCGCAGGCTCATGCGCGGCAAAGAGGCCGTTGCGACCCTCCTCGATCACCGGGCCGAACACCGCCGTCGGCGTATAGATGCCGGCGGCGCCCGCCACCGCATGCTGGTGCAGCTTGATGATCGAGCGACCGTCATTGACCGGATTGATCGCGTAAGGGGCGAGCGCCACGTGATGGCGCGCCTCGGTCAGCCAGGCCTGGAAGTCCTCCAGCACCATCGGTGCCCTATGCGCGACCTGCCGCGAGGCCGGCAGAAGCGCCTCGCCCTTGCCTCCCAGGAAGGTCTCGAGGCGCAGGCCCGGCTCGGCGCCAAGCGCTTCGGCAAGGCCCGGCGCCACGGCCGCGAAGTCCTCCGCATGGGTCGCCGTGCCGAGGAACAGGACGCGGGTCTCGCCGTCCTCCCTGTCGAAATGCGAGAGATCGCCGGTCGGCGCAAGGTCGGCCGGATGCAGGAAGGCGCCCGGTACCGGCGCCAGCCGCTCGAGCAGCCGGCGGTTGGGCGCGACCGCCACGTCGACGAGATCGCGCAGCCTGGGGAAGAGGGTCGCGAGGAACCGCGCCATCCGCCCCCGATAGCGGGGATCGAGGCGCGTGTCGCTGGCCATCGCCCACAGATCGTCGTCGAGGAGATAGGCGATCCGCCCGCCCTTGGCGCGAAACGCCGCCAGCAGCCGCAGGTCGCGCGCCGTCACATAGCGCACGACCACGGCAAGGCTCCGGCCCTCCCCGTCGGTCAGCGTCAAGCCGTGCTGGCCGATGCGCCCGAGCCGCAGCCCGGCCGCCGCCAGTTCGGCTGCGCAGATCTCCACATAGTGATAGCGCGTCGGATAGGCGGTCTTCGGCCGCCCCGTGAAATGGTCGAAGGCGGTCGCCAGCGCCGCCTTGCGAAACAGGGTCGGACGAAGGATCACGAGGTGCTCCCTTGCGAGAGTTCCGCAAGCCGTTGGCGCGCAAGGTCATTGTCGGCAAACAACTGCACGGTCTCTTCCAGAACCGAGCGGGCCATATCGTGCTCTCCCGAGCGCCGCAGCAGATGCGCCAGCGTCACCCGGTAGCCCGCAACGCCGGGGGCACGTTCGACCGCCCTGCGCTGAAGGGCGACAGCTTCCGCAAGGTGCTCCGGACGACGGGAGAAGATCCAGGCCGCGAGTACCATTCCTCGATCCCGGTCGGGAAACCGCGCGACGAGCCCGCGCGCCAGATCCACAACCGCTGGACTTGATCCTTCCACTGAAAACCTGGCCCTTGCATGTTCATGCGCCGCATCGAAATGCGACGGGTCTTCCGCCTCGGCAATGTGTGCCCATCGCATTGCCTCTTCCGCGTTGCCAAGACGCTGGAGAACTCTTGAGCGATGATAGCTGCGCGAAGGCAGCAGTTCCTCTGCGGCCTTCTTGCGGATGATCACCATCTTGGCGGGGCCGGTGGACAGGCCCGCCTCGTTGACGAACGTCACGCCGGCAATCTGCGAGGCCGCCTCCAGATAGCGCTCTTCGGGAATGTCTCCTGTTTCCGCGAACCTGCCATCCAAAAGATAGCGGGAGAAAAGCTCTGCCGTTTTGGGTACCTGCCGCAGGTTTTCGATCTGCTCCGGCTGCCAGTGGAGATCCTCGATCACGTAGGTGCCGCCTGGAACGAGCGCCGGAAACAGCTCGATGAACGCCGTCTGCTGATGCCACGAGGCATGCGATCCGTCGTCCACCACGACATCGAAGCCCTCCGGACACGCACCCCGCAGTCGCGCAAGGTCCACAGGGTCTCCCATATCCCCCTGCACGAACGTGAAACGCTCAAGCGAAACGGCCGAGAAATCGGAGATGTCGAAGCCGAAGACCTGTGCATTCGGCAGATAGTCCAACCACATCCTGACCGACGGTGCATCGACGGTCTCGCGACGGGCACTGCCGCCCGTCGCCTCCGGCCCACCGACCAGCAGTCCGATCTCAAGGAAATTGAGCGGCTCGGCCCTGCGATGGGCAAGCAGCAGGTCATATACGGCGGTATAGCCGTGCGCGTCGCGGTTGCGATAGCCCTTGTCCGAACCGTATCTGTCCGCGAGCGCACCCAAGTCGGGGGGCTGACCTTGCATGGTCATTGTGAGGCTCCTGCTCGTCGGGTTGTCGGCAACCATACCTAGACCAGCGGGCAAGCGACTACCAGTTCCCGAGCGGGCAATGGGCAGTTTCCACATCTCAAACCGGATTGCCGTCGCGCAGCTTCAGCCATTGCGACCCGTCGGAATAGGCGAATTGCGCCCCTCCGGCCGCATCCGAGACATAGGTGAGCGTGCCGGCCCCGACACTCGCGGCGGACGGCAGCGCGGCCTTGAGATAGCTCGCCGTGCGCACCGGCCCCGCCACGTGCAGCCGCGCTGTCGGATTCGCGATTCCAACGCCGACCTCGCCGCCGCTGGCGATCCGGATCCGCTCGCTGCCGCCGGCGAAAAGCCGGTGCGAGCGCGTCGGCGTGTCGTACATCGACATGATGTCCGACTGCGCCCCGTAGATATAGAAGGCCGAGCGGTTCCAGTCCGGGATGCCGATCCACGCCTGGGTTCCGCTGGTCCCGCTATTGATCAATTGGAGGAACGGGGCGAAGGAAGACGTCAGACGAACACTTCCGGACACCTCCAGCCGCACGGGGCCCGGCGCTTTGCCGATGCCGACATGACCATTGGCGCGATCGACCGTGACGGACTGAACCCATTCCGCGCCATCGGCGGACACTTTCAACTGCAGATCGTCCGAGCCGAGAAGCCCCAGTTCCGCCCGTCCCGAATAGCCGGACTGGAACATCACGCCGGCGGCGTTGCCCGTCGCCGCCTTGCTCACCTTGAGGGAATGATCGCCTGATCCCCCGTCGAACAGGCTTGCCGGACCGCGCACCGCCAGCCGGTTGGTCGCGTCCGCCGTGGCATTGACACCGAGCATGCCGAATGCGGCGGGAAGATCGCCCCACCCCTCCCCGTCATGCAGGAGCAGGCGCTCCTCGTCCACCACCCAGGCGAGCCAGCCGGCGCGGGGCGTGTGGAACGCCCAGGCGCCTGCGTGCCGCCGGGCCAGCTTGCCGCCCTGGCCCGCCCAGTCTCCCTGGCCGGCACCGGCGATCACGTATCGCGCGCCGTCGCCGGGATCGGTTGGCGGCGTGTCCTGCGACCTCGACAGCACCGCCAGTTGGACGAGGCCGTCGAGGATCAGCAGCGCCTCGTTCTGCGTAATGTGCTTCTGCGCCTGCGAAGCCTGCAGCAGAGGAAGAGACAGATTGAGGGAAGCGTCGGCCATCCAGCGGCTCCTTTGTCCTGCACCTGCGTCAGGATAACAGCCGCTGCCTATGTCGAGGATAATTCGCCCGAAATGGTGACAGTTGAGCCTCGATCCTCTACACGTGTCGACAGCAGTTTGCACGCTGGCGAGCCCCCCTGCCATCGATGCTTCAACGCCTGAATACGCCTGGAAAGGACCTGCCTGTGAGTGAAGAACAGCTCCGCACGAACGTCTACGCTGCACTCAAGACTTTTCAGGACAGTCTTCGAACCTATCGTCGTGAGACCGGCTCCCCTCCCGAGTTCCTGATCAGCGGTGCGTCACCGGCAATCCCCCGGGAGCTTCTCGCAGGCTGCAAGGTGCTTCCGCGCAGAGAAGACATCATTGCGGATCTTCCCAAGGGGGGGATCGGCGTCGAGGTTGGAACGCAGACCGGTCGCTTTGCCAGAACCTTGATGGATCTGGCGAAGCCGCGAAAACTCTACCTGCTTGATATCGACTACACCCCGTTCCGCAAGGAGCATGTCGAGCAGGAATTGGAGGCCGGCACGGTCGTCACTCGCGAAGGCTCTTCCTGGGATCTCCTGGAAGAGTTCGAGGACGAATATTTCGACTTTGCCTATATCGATGCCGGGCACGGATACGAGATGGTCAAGAAGGACCTGGCCGCCTCCTTGAGAAAGGTCAAGAAAGGCGGATACATCCTGTGCAATGATTTTGTTGTCTGGAGCGCTCTCGAAGCGATTCCATATGGCGTGCACAAAGCAGTTTGCGAGACGGTTTCAAGCAACAAGCTCCAGGTCACCCACTTCGCTTTCCATCCTTATGGATATAGCGATATCGCGTTCAGAAACTCCTAACCGTTCGATTCCGTGATTTGCAGCCGCTCTCACAGCAAGATCTGAATCTGGTATCGTAACCATGGAAACCACCAGAACCATTCTCGTGGAGAGAGGCCCCTTTGAAACAATTCAAGGCAACTATTATTTATAACCGTGCCTGCATATAATAGTAGCCTCTCATCAACGCGTAATCTCCGTAACAATACTCAACAAGATTTCTTTGCGCGCGATGGCCAAGATCCTCAAACTTGATCTTGTCGCCTCCCACCTGCTCGCGGCCGAGCTCTAGGGGGTGACCGACCGCATTGGACAAAAGCTCGACCAAGCCTCCGATGTCCTCGATACGAAACACGCGGTGGTAATAGGCAAGGTCCGGACCAAGAAACGCGGATACCGGATCCGTGTGATGCTTGATGGAGCCGGAAAGAATACGGAACTTGCCGATATTGTTGAAGAAATGATCAGGTGACGGATTGGGATGGACGCCCAGGCGCGATGCCAGATCGGCATCGATATGATCTTCCGAAAGCTCCCGATGGAACGCCACGCGATTGCTGTAGGCCGAGAGCAGCCGGGCGATCGGATCGCGAATGACCGCAAGACGTGTCATGCCGGCAAAGGGGGCTCTGTCCACATCGATGAACGAAGGCGTTCCGTAAGCAGCGTTATGGATATGCTTGAGAACGCCGTCCTCTTCATACATCTCGAACTTGCGCCCATTGTTCAACTCGAACATGAGCATCTTCAGGGAGGTACACGCTGTCTTGGGAACCGGGAAATAAACGATATTATGGTTATTCAGAACGACAGCCATTCTCTTTCCCTGGTTCTTCTTGCGGCAAAAAGCTCAACTCACCCCACATTCCACAGTCGATAGCCTTCCGGGGAGCGATCCGTCAAGGCAGTGCTGGTCGCGGTGGCGCCATAATTCGCCGCGATCCGCAGCCGGCCGATCACCTCGATCTCGTCGCGGGACGGCCGGCTGAGCAGCCGGTCGAGGCCGCGGAAGGCATCGGCCGGATCGAGCGGCTGCGGGCCGAGGCGGGGATTGGCGAGCATCTCCTCGACAAAGGCGAGCGCGGCCCGCTGGATCGGGCCGATGGCTTCCGCATGCTGGCGCTCCTCGTCGGGGCGCTCTTCGCACACCGCGGTGATGCCATCCGCCGTGCGGCGATAGCCGGCCGTCGAGCCGTGCCCCGCAGTGTGCAGCAGTTCGACGAGGCTCGGGCTCTTGCGCAGGGCCTGCGCCCGCAAGGTCCCGTCGAGCGAAAAGAGATAACCGGCCGCGTCGAACCCGGCGAGCGTCGCCCTGTCCAGGAAAAGACCGAGATAGCGTCCCGACAGCCGGCCATGCCAGCCGCGTGCGCGCAGCACCTCGCCAAGCCCCTTCTGCAGCGAGCCGTGCCAGCCGATATCGACCAGCGTCGCCGCCTCGGCGCCCGTCACGCCTTCCTGCGCCAGATAGTCGGCGAAGAGATCCGCATGCGCCTCGTTGGCGGCCTGCAGCGCTTCGCGGCACGCCTCGAACAGCTTGGCGAACCGCCCTGCCCCGGCCTTGTCGCCGATCGCCACCACGTCCTGCGGCGACGAGAAGCCCGCAGCCCGGATCTCAGCCGAGAAGGCGTGCGGGTCGAGCCCCCAGCGCGCCAGCGCGTCGGCCGGGGTCAGGCGGGCCCAGTTCTGGGCGAACAGCGCGGCGGCGGCGGCCGGCTCGCTCACCGCGCGGGCGCGGTAGATCGCCTGGCGCGACACCATCAGGTAGCGGCTCTGCGTCTGCCCGCCGAAGCGCCGGCGGAACAGGTCGAAGGCCTGTTTCATCACCAGCCCGTCGCGCGAGCAGAAATGCAGCGCCGGCGTCTCGTTCGCCTGCGCCTCCCGGTGCAGCCAGCCGGCCATGCCGAACAGCAGCGGGCCGAGGCATTCGCGGCCGACCCGCTCCAGCACCGGCATGTGCTCCGGCTCGCGCGGCGCAATGCCGGAGCCGAAGAGGTCGTCCGCAACGCTGGCGAACACCGCGCTCGAGGGCTGCGGGCTCGGATTGCGCCAGTCGATCCGCCAGCGTCCGACAAGCCGGCCTGCCGGATTGGCGACCCGCAAATGCGCGATGCCCGCCTGCAGCGCCCGCGAGCCGTCCGACCACGGATTGTCGCCGACATGGGCGATCTGCCGCGGCGCCACGCCCATCTCCTTGCAGACATGGGCGTAGAGATCGCCGTGATGCTTGGTGTGGTCGATATCGCAGGAGACGAACAGCCGCTCGTGCCCCTCATAGCCGTTGCGCGAAAGCGCCGCGTTGATGAATTCGGCGGCGGAGTAGAAATCCGAGACGAGGACGACGCGCTTTCCCGCCTTGACCGCCCAATGGTAGATCGGCTCGACGCCCGGGACGGGGCGCAGGTGCTCCAGTTCGACCTCCTGCTCGATCCGCTGCGCCGCCTCCAGCGCCGCCTGCGCCACGCGCGGCCGCCCGAGCGTCGGCAGCAGCGCGTCCATGCGCGCGTACATCTCCGCGAGCGTCACCTCCCGGCCCCGACGCTGTTCCAGCGCGCAGCGGGCCTCGCGCTCGCTGCGCATCCGCAGGCGCGCGAAGTCCGCGGCCGAAAGGCCGAGCAGCGGCCCCGCCCGCTCGCCGATGGTCAGGAACAGGTCGATCGGCCGGAACACCCCCTCGCGCCGCAGCAGGGTCTCGAAGACATCGAAGGAAATCACGTCGAAAGGCGCGAGCCGGCGCAGGACCTGCTGCAGAGCGTCGCCCGCGTCGCCGGATGTTGCGGCGACGGGCAGGCTCCCCGCGTCCAGATCGAGATAGTTCAGGGTCATGGGCGTTGCCTTCGCGGGTGCCGGATCAGCGCTTGCGGGTGATCAGCTTCTCGATATGCTTCATGTGGTCGCCCCGGTCGATCAGCAGCTTCTCCAGCCAGTGCATGTGCTGGCGCATCTGCCGGAGCTCGTCCGTCACCTCCCGGTGCAATTCGCCCATGTAGAGCATCTGGCTGTCCGCGCCGCCCCGGCCACTCGCCAGTCCCTCGCGCATGTGCCGGTTGATGTAGAGCGCCCGCTGGATCCGGTGCACGTCCTTCTGCGCCACGACCGTGTTGCCGTACTGGCTGGTCGTGCCGGCGGAGCGGTGGTGGTAGAAGGCGAGAGGCTCGCGCAGCACGTCGATGCGGAACCGTTCGGCGGCGCGCAGGTGGAAGTCCCAGTCGCCGAGCACCGGCAACTCGCCGTCGAACAGGCCGACCGTCTCCATCACCACCCGGCGGAACAGGAAGGAGATTGGCGGGAACTGGTTCTCCACCGACAGCCGCGTCAGTTCCAGCGCCTCCATGTCCTTGAACAGAAAGCGCTTGCGCTCGATGACGTTCTCGCCCTCGATATCCTCGATCACCACGGTCGCATGGGTGACGACGCCGCCGACATCCGGCGACGACGTGTCGAGATGGGCGATGCAGCGTTCCAGGAAGGTCGGGTCCCAGGCGTCGTCGTCGTCATGCACGACGAGGAACTCGCTCGCCGAATTGGTGACGCCGGCGTTGGACGCGTTCTCCATGCCGGTCGAGACCGGGTTGTTGATCACCAGCACCCGTCCCTGGAAGGCGGCGCGGCGTGCCTCCACCAGCTTGCGCACCGGCTCGGGATCGCCGCCGTCGTTGACCACCACCAGCGCCCAGTCGGTATAGGTCTGCGCCAGCACGCTGTCGAGCGCGCGCCGCAGCAGGAGCGGCCGGTCCTTGGTGCGCATGATCACGGCGACGCGGCCATAGGCCACCCGTCCGGCAACGGCGAGCCCCTTGCGGGCCGGCAGGTGCGGCGCGACCGCCGGCTTGTCCCAGCGCTGGGTCAGGCCCTGCGCCAGCATCAGCATGCGGTGGATGCCGTGCGGCAGATCGTGCGAATAGGCGCGGATGTTGCGCTGGAAGTCGACCTGGGCGCTCTCGCGGCCGCGCAGCATGCTCTGCGCCGCGACCCGGTACCAGAAGTGCGCCCGGTTCAGCAGCTCGTGCCGCAGGCCGAGCGTGCTGGCCCTTGCGAACAGTTCCCAGTCCTCGTGGCCGCGGCCGAAGTCCTCGGTGAACCCGCCGATCGTCTCGAAGGCGGACCGGGTGATCAGCATGTTGGCATCGCCGAAGCAGTTGGACAGCACGCCGACGGCAAGGTCGGGGACCAGCGGCACGCCGATCTCGCGCGGGATGTCGTGCCCCGGCTCGATGGCGTCGGTGCCGTCGAACATGGCAAAGCGCGAGGTGACGATGTCCGCGCCGGTCGCCAGATGCGCGTCGACAAAGGCGTCGATCATGCCCGGATGGGCGAGATTGTCGTCGTCCATGAAGACGATCAGCTCGCCGGTCGAATTGCGCACCGCCGTGTTGCGGGCCGCGCCCAGATAGCTGTTCGGCTGGCGCACGATCCTGCCGTTGACGGCGGCAAGCTCGGCCTCGATCTCCGCCAGTTCGTCGGCGATGCCCGGCACCGCGCTGCCATCGTCGACGACGACGATCTCCAGCTCCGGATAGCCGCAGGCCAGCACCGAGGCGAGCGTCTGCCGCAACAGGCTGGTGCGGTTGAAATGGCTGATGCAGACGCTGACGCGCGGCCGCGACGTTGAGCGCACGGCGGGCGTCTGATGTGCTGCGGCAGCTCCGATCTCCGCCGCCAGCGCGGCGCCCATGTCACCGCCGACGGTGCCGGCCGCCAGCACGGGCCGGCTGCCGTCGAGTGCGGCTTCCAGCGCGTCGGCAAGGTCGGTGGCATTGCCGGCGCGCACGGACGACAGGTCGGCGGCGGCGAGCCCGGCGGAGACCGCCATCGCCTCCCAGACGGTGCCCTCGACCGCCGGAAGGCGTATCGAGAGGCCGTTTTCGGCATAGGCGCCGAGAAGGCCGGCGAAACTGTCGAGCGTCAGGTCGAGATGGACGCGCAGGTCGAAGCGCCACTTGCGGGCGCGGTCGCGCAGATAGGCGCCGGCGCGCCGGCCGCGCAGCCAGTCCTCGGTGCCGGCAAAGACGATGCCGAGCCTTTCCGGGTCGATGCCGGGCCGCCGCATCAGGCGGTCCAGCGCGTCGCACATCTGCACGAGCCCGGTGCGCGTGCGCAAGGGCGCGGCGAAGACCAGCCAGCAGCGCTCGCCCGTCTCCCGCGGGGCGCCGCTGACGCCTGCCGCGGAGCCGATCTCCACTGGGACGACGCGCGCGCGCTCGGCGATCGACGGCTCCAGGGCGGCGCAGGTCTCCAGCACCTCGGCCGAGGGAGCAAGGACGCGGGTGCAGGCGGCGAGCGCGGCCTTTTCCAGCGCCTCTTCCATCAGCAGGTCGGGCCGGTCCAGCAACTGGTCGCGGTCGAGCAGATCCTGCACCGCGAAGGTGTCGGCCAGCACCACCACCTGCGTCGTCGCCGGCAGCAGGCCCTGACGGCGCGAGGTGGCGCAATAGGCGAGGATGCCAGACCGGCTGGTGCCGGCGATCAGCGAGAAGGCATTGGCCCGCGCCCACAGGTCCAGCGCATAGGCCCGCTCCTGCGCGCCGCCAGCCGTCGAGGGCAGCACCGCCGGCGGCAGCGGCACGAAGGCGGCCGAGGCCAGCAGGCCGGCATTCTCCCGGCCGACCAGATCCACCACCAGCGGCTCTAGATCGCCGCTCGTCCCGCGCAGCGAGGCGCGGTGGCCGCAGGACACGATGGTGAGCGGGGCAATCCCGGCGCGAGCGGCGGCGACGGCTGCCAGCAGCACGGCGCGCGCCTCCTCGCGCGACTGCGCATTGGCGAGAGGGTCGGGCAGCACGAAGCAGGCGCCGGTGCGGCTGTGGCCGGCATCTTCCAGCCGGAAGGCGCCGCCCGTCAGCGCGAGCGCCTGCTCCAGCAGCACCCGGCCCTGGTAGGACGCACGCACCTGGATGGCGGAGCCGGGCGCCAGACGGCGCTCGAAGCGGAAGCCATGCGCGTCGGTGAGGAAGCTCTCGGCGGCAAGCTGCGGATGCGGATCGCCGGCCGCGCGCGTTTCCACCACCTTGCCGTCGACGATCAGCGACACGTCGGCGACGGCCTCGCCGTCCCAGGGCAGCAGCACCCAGCCGCAGACGGCGCCATCGACCTGCTCGACCCGCGCCAGCGCGTTGGTCTTCGGCTCGCCCGCCTGGAACAGGATCGGCCGCTCGGGCCAGCGACGCGCGTCGCCGACGATGCGCGCCTCGACCCGGTGCGGCAGCCCGTCGCGCCAGCGCGCCGAAATCCCGACGGAGAGGCGGCCGATGCCGGCCTCGTCGTCCGGCAGGCCGCGAGCGATCTCGATCGCCACCGGCTTGTCGTCGATCAGGATCTCGACCGCCGTCTCGCGGTTGGCCTGCCAGCGGTCGGTGACCACGCCGGCGATGCGGTCGTCGGCGATGTCGAGGGCAAGATCGAAGCGCTGGAACGCAAGCTCCCTGGCAAATGCCTTGACCGGTGCCGCGCCATCCGCGCCGGCCACATCGATGCGAACGGCATGGGTGCCGTCCTCCAGGTGCAGCGCCGGCACGGCGATGTCGAAGGCGAAATCGGGCGCGGCGGGCAGATCCGCCACCTGCCGCCCGCCGACCCACAGGCCGCAAGCGCCGCTCGTTGCCGTCAGCAACAGCCCCTGCCCCGCGATCCTGCGGTCGGAGATCTCCTGCACCACCAGCGCCAGCGCACCGTCCGCCGCGACCGTGAGCGGCACGCGCGCCGAACTCACCTGCTGGCCGTTGGCGAGAACGGCGACCCGCACCTGGACCAGGCCGTCCTTGCCCGCCGTCTTCGCCAGCGCGGCGATATCGCCCGGCTGCGCGCGCCAGGAGAAGGCGTGCAGCGCGTCCGTCGTACCCTGGTGGACGATCTTGCCGTCCAGCGAAATCTCGATCTCCACCGCCGCGCCGGAATTCTGCGGCAGCCAGGCCGCACCGTCGACGGCAAGCGGCGTCAGCAGCGTCAGGTCGCAGCGGATCTTGGCGAAGCTGCGGCTCTCGACCACGTGGAACGGCTTGGGCCGCCCCTTGCAGCGCAGTTCGATGGCGTGCGGGCGCCCGTCGCGCAGCACGGCCGGTATGGCGAAACGGAAACTGCAGGAGCCGCCCGCCTTGCCGGCATCGGCAAGGTCCTGGCGGTAGATGTCGGCGACGGTTTCGGCCAGCACGACGCCGTCCTCGACCAGTTCCAGCGGCAGCCGCTTTTCCGGCGTCGAGGGCGCCCAGATCCAGCCGACGACCCCCTCGTCATCGACCGCATCGACGTGGAAGTCGAGCGCGGCGGCGGCCGCTGCCTGCGGGAAGATGTGGAAAGGCACGCGGGCCCCGGCGAGGCGCAGGCTGAGCCGCGCCGGCGGCGTCTTCGCCACCTCCTCCGGCAGCACCAGGGCGAAGGCATGGGCGCCATCGCCCTTGCCGGCGAGCTTCAGGTCCTCGCGATAGGCATTTGCCGTGGTGCTGGCGACCACCCGTCCGTCGGCCACCGCCTCGATATGCGCCCGCTCGCCGGGGCGCTTGGGCAGCCAGGCCCAACCGGTGATGCGGCCCGGCGTCTTGCTGTCGATGTGGAATTCGACCTTGCCGGTGGCAACGCGCGGCGCCTGCCAGAACGGGCGGCGCGCGCCCTTGCAGCGCAGGCCGAGCCGCCCGGTCGCGCCCGGCTCCGGCAGGGTGACCGTGAAGCCGTGGGCGCCGTCGCCCTTGCCGGCCTTCATGAGGTCGTCGCGGAACTGGCTGGCTTCCACCGTTGCCAGCACCTGCGTGCCGTTGAGGATTTCGATGGTGATCCGCTCGCCCGGCCGATGCGGCCACCAGGCCCAGCCGGCCACGAGCACGGGACCGGCCTTGTCGACATGGAAGTCCGGGCGCGGCCCGCGCCAGAAGGCGAGGTTTGCCAGCAGCTTCTTCTTCGCAGGCCTGTTCGTCCCAGTGTTCAACATCTCTGTCCCGATCTGAAAGTTCTGCCGATCAATCACTTCGAATAGGCGCCGCGCTGGTGCCAACGCCAGGCATCCGCAATCATCTCGTCGAGGGCGGAGCGCTGCGGATCCCAGCCCAGTTCCGTGCGCGCGCGGGTGGAGCCGCAGACCAGTTGCGTCGCGTCCCCGGCGCGGCGCGGGCCTTCCTTCACCGGCACCGCCTGGCCGGTGACGCGGGCGGCCGCCTCGATCACCTCACGCACGGAGAACCCGCGCCCGGTCCCCAGGCAGAAGACGCGGTTGGGCTTCCCCTCGCGCAGCCAATTGAGCCCCGAAAGATGCGCATCGACAAGATCGCAGACATGCACATAGTCGCGGATGCAGGTGCCGTCCGGCGTCTGGTAGTCGGTGCCGAAGATGGTGATGGCGTCGCGCCGGCCGCTGATCGCGTCGAGCACCAGCGGGATGAGGTGGGTTTCCGGCACGTGGCACTCGCCGATCTCGCCGTCCGGATCGGCGCCGGCCACGTTGAAATAGCGGAAGATCGTGTGGCGCAGGCCGGCCGAGACGGAGAAGTCGCGCAGCATGTCCTCGATCGCCCGCTTGGAGGCGCCATAGGCGTTGATCGGCGCCTGCACCGTGTCCTCGTCCAGCACCACCCCGTCCTGCTCGCCATAGGTGGCGCAGGTCGAAGAGAAGACGAAGTCGAGGCAGCCGGCGGCAATCGCCGCCTCCACCAGGGTCAGCGTGGCGCCGACATTGCCGCGCCAGTAGCGCTCGGGATGCTGGATCGACTCGCCGACCTGCGACAGGGCGGCGAAATGCATGACGGCGACCGGCTGCCAGCGGGCGAAGACCTCGTCGAGCCGCGCCCGGTCGGCGAGATCCCCCTCCTCCACCGGCCCGAAGCGCACGGCCTCGCGCCAGCCGGTGGCGAAATTGTCGAAGGCCACCGGTTGATAGCCGGCGCGGCGCAGAGCCTTGCAGCAATGGGAGCCGATATAGCCGCCCCCACCCGTCACCAGAACAGTTTCTTCGGCCATGCCCTGAGTCCCGTCGCTTCCGATTGTTGCAGCGCATCATGGCCAGCCGTCGCAGCAACATTATGACGCGCGTCACAAGGTTGCCTTTCCCGCTGCCATCGGTCCCGGCTCCCTGCAATCAGGGAGCCGGGGCCGGTGTTCAGATCAGGTCATTCGCCTCCAGATAGGCGATGATCTCGTCGACGATCTCCTCCGGATCGCGGCCGAGGGTGCGGATGTGGAGTTCCGGGTTTTCCGGCGCCTCGTAGGGGCTGTCGACGCCCGTGAAGTTGCGCAGCTCGCCCGCATCCGCCTTGCGATAGAGGCCCTTCGGGTCGCGCCGGCGGCACTCCTCGATGGGCGTGTCGATGAAGACCTCGATGAAGCGCCCGTCCGGGAACAGTTCGCGCGCCATGGCGCGCTCGCTGCGGAACGGCGAGATGAACGAGACCAGCGTCAAGAGGCCGGCATCGACGAACAGCCGCGCCACCTCGCCGACGCGCCGGATGTTCTCCACCCGGTCGGCATCGGTGAAGCCGAGGTCGCGGTTGAGCCCGTGGCGCACATTGTCGCCGTCCAGCGTGTAGGTGTGGCGGCCGCGCACATGCAGCTTCTTTTCCAGAAGCGAGGCGACCGTCGACTTGCCGGATCCGGACAGACCCGTGAACCACAGCGCCGCCGGGATCTGGCCGAGGCTCTGCGCGCGCGCCGCCTGGTCCACTTCCAGCGCCTGCCAGTGGATGTTGGTCGCCCGGCGCAGGGCGAACCAGACCATGCCGGCACCGACCGTCGCATTGGTCAGCCGGTCGATCAGGATGAACGAGCCGGTGGTGCGGCTCGCTTCGTAGGGGTCGAAGGCGACCGGCACCGTCAGCGCCAGATTGGCGAAGGCGATCTCGTTCAGCTCCAGCGTCTTGGCCGCGACCCGCTCGAAGGTGTTGACGTTGATCTTGTGCTTGATCTCGGTCACCGAGGCGGTGACCGTCCGCGTGCCGATCTTCAGCAGATAGGAGCGGCCCGGCAGCAGCGCGTCCTCCGACATCCAGATCAGATGCGCGGCGAACTGGTCGGCAACGTCCGGACGGGCGGCGGCGGAAGCGATCACATCGCCGCGCGAGGCGTCGATCTCATCGGCGAGCACCAGCGTCACCGCCTCGCCGGAGGCTGCGCTTTGCGCCTCGCCCACCTGCGACAGGATGGTCTTCACCGTCGAGGTGCGGCCCGAGGCGGCCACCACCACCTCGTCGCCGACGCTGACACGGCCGCCGGCAATGGTGCCGGAAAAGCCGCGGAAGTCGAGGTTCGGGCGGTTCACCCACTGGACGGGGAAGCGGAACGGACGGGCAGCGTCGTCGCGGCCGACCTCGACCGTCTCCAGATGCTCCAGCAGCGTCGGCCCCTGATACCAGGGCATGTTGTCGCCCGGGGCGGTGACATTGTCGCCATAGCGGGCCGACAGGGGGATCGCCACCAGCGTCTCGAAGTCGAAGCCTTGCGCGAAGGCGCGGAACTCGGCCTCGATCTCGCGGAACCGCTCCTGCGAATAGCCGACGAGGTCGATCTTGTTGATCGCCAGCACCACGTGGTGGATGCCGAGCAGCGAGGCGATGAAGGCGTGCCGCCGCGTCTGGGTCATCAAGCCGTTGCGGGCATCGACCAGCAGCACGGCGAGATCGGCGGTCGAGGCGCCGGTCGCCATGTTGCGGGTGTATTGCTCGTGGCCGGGCGTGTCGGCGACGATGAACTTGCGCCGGTCGGTGGCGAAGAAGCGATAGGCGACGTCGATGGTAATGCCCTGCTCGCGCTCGGCCTCCAGCCCGTCGACCAGCAGCGCCAGGTCGATGTCGTCGCCGACCGTGCCGTGGCGGGTGGAGTCGCGCTCCAGCGCGGCGAGCTGGTCCTCGAAGATCAGCTTGGTGTCGTAGAGCAGCCGCCCGATCAGGGTGGACTTGCCGTCATCGACGCTGCCGCAGGTGAGGAAGCGGAGCTGGTCCTTGTTGACCTGGGACAGGATGTACTCGCGCACGGCCTCGTCGGAGGTGGTCGGATCCGGGTTGAGCATGGTCAGAAATACCCCTCGCGCTTCTTCTTTTCCATCGAGGCGCTGTCGTCGTGGTCGATCAGGCGGCCGGAGCGTTCGGAGGTGCGGGCGATCAGCATCTCGCGGATGATCGCCGGCAGGGTATCGGCGTCGGACTCGATGGCCCCGGTCAGCGGGTAGCAGCCGAGCGTGCGGAAGCGCACCAGCAGCTCCTCGACCCGGTCGCCCGGACCGATCGGCATGCGCTCGTCGTCGACCATGATCAGCATGCCGTCGCGGCGCACCACCGGCCGCCGCTTGGCATAGTAGAGCGGCACGATCGGGATGTTCTCCAGCAGGATGTACTGCCAGATGTCGAGCTCGGTCCAGTTGGACAGCGGGAAGGCGCGGATCGACTCGCCCTTGGCGATGCGCCCGTTATAGAGGTTCCACAGTTCCGGGCGCTGGTTCTTGGGGTCCCAGGCATGAGCCTTGCTGCGGAAGGAGAAGACGCGCTCCTTGGCGCGGCTCTTCTCCTCGTCGCGGCGGGCGCCGCCGAAGGCCGCGTCGAAGCCGTATTTGTCGAGCGCCTGCTTCAGCGCCTCGGTCTTCATCACGTTGGTATGCACGGAGGAGCCGTGGCTGAACGGGCCGATGCCCTGCCGGATACCCTCCTCGTTGGTGTGCACGATCAGGTCGGCGCCGATGCGCCTCGCCGTCTCGTCGCGGAAGGCGATCATCTCGCGGAACTTCCACGTCGTGTCGACATGCATCAGGGGAAACGGCAGGCGCGAGGGCGCGAAAGCCTTCATCGCCAGATGCAGCAGGACGGAGGAGTCCTTGCCGATCGAATAGAGCATGACGGGATTGCGGAACTCGGCCGCCACCTCCCGGATGATGTGGATGCTTTCCGCCTCGAGCGTCCTGAGATTGTCGAGGCGGCCGGGTGCCATTCCGTCCATTTGCAAGTTCGACCCTTCCTGATGCATCACGCGACCTCGCGCCCCGCCGAGGCCCCGTTCGAAACGAGGCCGGCACGGTATCCCGCAAGGCGAGCCGCTCCCTGGCTGCCGGTTTGTCTGTTATGGCTCTTTCGGCCTTTTTCGCCCCCGTCGGCCGAAATCTGGCACGACCCGATCGGGCTCCCTGGCGAACGGATGAACCGGCGGCAAACACCCGCGTCGACACTCATTCCGTCAGCTCCTTCTAGTTGCTCGCAGCGGCGCGATCAAGCCGTTGACGTCAGGTCCGCAAGGGCCGCCGGAGCCCCTGTCCCGCCGTCAGAGACGCCGCAGCACCGCCCCCGTCTGGCCGAGCCGGCCCTGCGGCACGATCTCGCGGTTGCCGTCGATATAGCTCTCCACCGCGAAGCCGAGCTTCTCCGCCCAGAGCTCGATGACGTTGCGCTCGATGAACATGTTGAGCACCGGCTTGGTGCCGTTTCTCTGCTGCTCGACACTGCCGGCGAACACCGGAAAATGGCCGATACTGCCGAACTCCAGAAACGAGAACAGGAACGTCCCGCCCGGCCGCAGCACCCGCTGCACCTCCTGCATGTAGAGATAGCTCTCCTCGTGCAGCAGATGGGTGAACAGGCTGAACGAATAGACGATGTCGGCGGAGGCATCCTGCGCCGGGATCGTCAGGTCGGTGGAGATGTGGAAGCGGTAGTCGGCCGGGGTGTGGGCGCGGGCATAGTCGATGAGGTCCTTGACCACGTCGATGCCGAGATAGCGATAGCTGCCGTTCGCGGCGAGCTGGCGCGCGGTGCGGCCGCTGCCGCAGCCAAGGTCGATCAGGCTGTCGCCGTCCTTCAGCCCGAGCGAGCGCAGCAGCTCCAGATGGATGCGGCCCTGGATGTCGTAATGGCCGCCGACGGCCAGCGACATCGCCTCGTCCAGTGGATGGCTGTCCTTCAGCTTGCGGACATGGCGCTCGTAGTCGCGCTGGAAATGCGGCTTGTCCGCCTCCTCGCGCGCCTTGCTGCCGGTCAGCGCGCCGACGATCCGCTGCAGGATCCCGGCCATCACGCGCCCTTCCGCTTTCTGGCGACGAAGGTCAGCGCCGGCCCGTTGACATGGGCCGGGTCGTCCTTGCCGATCTCCACGTCGAAGCCGAGCGCGTCGAACAGGCGCAGCAGCGAAGCCTTCTCCACCCAGCGGGTCACCCGCTCGGCGCCGCCGCAAAAGCCCTTCCAGTCGAGCACCTGCTGCACATAGGTCTGCCGGCTCATGGTCACCGGCACGCCGCGATGCTGGATCGTCTCGGGTGCGGCGAAACGGCCGGCATAGACCGGATGGCGGGAGATGATGTCGTGGTCGTAATAGTGGCTCCAGATGCCGATGGCATCGGCGCTCCGGCACATCGCCTCGATCAGCGCGACCGGATCGCTCATGTGGTAGAGCACGCCGCTCGCCACGATGGCATCGAACCGGCGCGGCTCCTCATCCAGGTATTTCAGGAAGTCGCCAAGCAGGAACTGGGCCTTGTCGAGCCGATAATTGTTCTTGACGATCAGGCACTTGAAATAGGCACGGGTGTTCGCCTCGATGGAGGTGATCGAGGCCGCACCCTTCTTCTGCAGCATATAGGTGTGGCTGGCCTCCAGCGGCCCCAGCTCCAGCACGCTCTTGCCCGTGTAGCCGCCGCAGGCCCGCTCGAAGAAGTCGATGCGCGGATCGGTGAAGAAGGCCGGCTTGCCGTTGGAGGGCAGGTCCGGCAGCGCGCCGGACCATTCGCCCTCGAACAGGTCGATGGCGTTCTCGGGCCGCGCCACCCGCATGTCGTAGCGGTCGTCGAGCGCCTTGTCCTGCGCGGCCCGCGCCTGCGGCAGCACCACCGCGCGCCGCGCGCCCGAGACCGTGTTGATGAACCGACGGAACAGTCGTCTTGCCATGGGTGTCGACCCCGTCCTCAAATCGAGCCGTAGCGGAACAGGACTTTCTTGAAGCCCTTGTAGTAGCGCCCCATCCCCTTGCTGCGGATGTCGACGCGGATGTCCTCGGCGAAGGGCAGGTCGAGATCGTCGATGATCTTGTTGATCTGCTCGAACGTGTAGACCCCGCGATAGACGAGGTCCCGCTTCAGGATCGGGACGCCGAGGAACTTGTAGTAGAGAAATCCGCCGAAATGGATCTGGTTGCGCTCGGTCATCAGCTTGACGTAGCCCTCGATGAACTCCGCCACCTTGAAGTCGCTGAGGTTGCGCCGGCTCTGGAAGTCGTAGCGCAGGTCCAGCGCCTTGGTGACGTCGTCGTCATCGGCGAGCGAGGTGCCCTTGGCCCGAGCGGTGTTGACGAGATCGGCGAAGCGCTCGATGAACTGGCCCTGGGCCAGCGCTTCTTCCGAGATCGCCTGGCTGGAGCGCAGTTCGATCAGCTTGTAGAGCTGCTTGCGCAGCAGGTTCCTGTTTCGGAACGGCACCAGGTCGATGGTCGACTTGAGCTCGCCGAAATCCATGCCGACGAGGATGTTGTAGACCTCGACCGGGTTGACGATGATATGCGGACCCTGGCCGACCTTGCGCAGCACGCATTTGGTCAGCCCCACCTCGCCCTTGTGCACCGACCAGCGGCGGGTGCTGATCGGCAGGTACTTGTCCCAGTATTCCAGGAAGGCCGGCGCCTCGATCACCTCGCGGTTGAAGGCCAGCAGGAACGACTGGACGTGGTAGTGGTGCTCGAACACTTCCGTCAGGCCGATGAACGGCTCGTCCGCGTCCAGCCTGGCGAAGATCTTGTCGAGACCGTTCGGCAGGTAATAGACGCTGTCGTTCATCAGGATCAGCTTGTCGATCACCGGCTCGCGCTGGCGCAGCAGGCTGAAACCGTCCTTGTAGGCGCCGAAGTCGCGGCCGAGGTTCTCGCGCTCGATCAAGAGATGGCAATTGTCGAGCAGGTCCTCGCGCACGCTGCCGCTCGCGCGCATGTTGGTGACGAAGACGATGTTGATGCCGCGGGCGTTCAGCGCGTCGATCGCCGTGCGCGTGAACACCTGGATGTCGGCCTTGGTGTAGATCACGAAGATCGCGAAGCGCTTGCCCTCATGCGAGCGGCGCCCTTCGGTGACGCCGAGAATACGACGCTTTTCCGAATAGAGCTTGGGGTCGAGCCGGCAGACGAAGCGGGCATAGACCTCGTAAGGCATGATGACGAGGAAGTACCAGTACAGGTACCAGACCCGGTTGAGGATCCTGTAGAAGAAGAAGATCACTGGGTGGATGACCTGCCCGAGCATGTTCCCTCTCGCCTATTTTCGTCCGCTGATCTGCAGGAGGTACTCGCCGTACAACGTCTTGGCGAGCGGCTTGGCGAGTTCGAAGACGTCTTCCGGAGTGATCCAGCGGTTCACCATGGCAATCTCCTCCAGACAGGCGACCTTCAGCCCCTGCCGGTGTTCGATCGCGCGGATGAATTCCGACGCCTCCATCAGGCTGTCATGGGTGCCGGTGTCGAGCCAGGCAAAGCCCCGGCCGAGCTTTTCCACCGTCAGGTGCCCCGCCTCCAGATAGCGGCGGTTGATGTCGGTGATTTCCAGTTCGCCGCGGGCGGACGGGCGCACCTGGTGGGCGTGTTCGACCACCTCGGCGTCGTAGAAATAGAGCCCGGCCACCGCCCAGTTGGATTTCGGGCTTGCCGGCTTTTCCTCCAGCGACACCGCGCGGCCGGCCTCGTCGAACTCGACGACGCCGTAGCGCTGCGGGTCCTGCACGTGATAGGCGAAGACCTTGCCGCCGGCGGTCAGCGCCGAGGCCTTGACCAGCCGTTCCGAGAGGCCGTGGCCGTAGAAGATGTTGTCGCCCAGCACCAGGGCGCAGGGGCTTCCGTCGATGAAGCGCTCGCCGAGGATGAAGGCCTCGGCCAGACCGCGCGGCTCCTGCTGCACCACATAGGAGAGCTTGATGCCCCACTGGCTGCCGTCGCCGAGCAACGCCTCGTAGCTCGGCAGGTCGCGCGGGGTGGAGATGATCAGGATCTCGCGGATGCCGGCCAGCATCAGCACCGACAGCGGATAATAGATCATCGGCTTGTCGTAGACCGGCAGCAACTGCTTGCTGGTCACCAGCGTCAGCGGATAGAGCCGGGTGCCGGAGCCGCCGGCGAGCACGATCCCCTTCACGCCAGGTGCCCCTTCTCGGCCATGTAGTCCTCCAGCGCCTCCTGCCAGGGGCGCGGCGCGCCGATGACGGAGGCGAGCTTGTCGTTCGACAGCACCGAATAGGCCGGCCGGCGCGCCGGCGTCGGAAACTCCGCCGAGGGGATCGGCTCCACCGTCGCGGCGATCCCGGCCTTGCGGACGATCTCTTCGGCAAAGCCGTGCCAGGTGACCGATCCCGAATTCACCACATGCCAGATGCCCGAAGGCACATCCTTGCGCAGCATCTCCAGCAGCGCGGCGGCGATGTCCTTCGTCGAGGTCGGCGACATCTGCTGGTCGGCGACGACGCGCAGGTGGCCGCGCTCGCGGGCGAAGCGGATCATCGTCTCGACGAAATTGCCGCCCTTGCCGCTGGCCCCGGCCACGCCGAACAGCGAGGCGACGCGCAGGACAAGCGTGTTCTCGCAGGCGAGCCGGGCAAGATCCTCGCCCATCGCCTTGCTGGCGCCGTAGATATTGATCGGCGCGCGCGCATCGTCTTCCAACAGCGGGCTGCGCTTGTCCTGGCCGCCGAACACATAGTCGGTCGAGACATGGACGAAACGCGCCGACTTCGCCTGCGCCAGTTCGCCCAGCAGCGCGACGAGATGAGCGTTGATGGTGAAGGCGTGCTGCGCGTTGCTCTCGACCTCGTCGGTCTTGTGATAGCTTGCACAGTTCACCAGCACGTCGAATTCGGCGGCGGACAGCAATTCGCGCACCCCGTCGAAATCGCCGAGATCAAGCCGGTCGCGGTCGACGGAGACGATGTCGAGCGGGCTGCCCGCGGCCTCGTTCACCCGGCGGATGTCCGTGCCGAGCTGGCCGCCGGGACCAAGGAGGATCGTTTTCATGGGAAGCCTCAGATGCGCAGCATGCCGCCGTTGAGCTCGAGCTCCTTGATGCGCTCGTGCCAGCTCACCAGTTCCTTGTACCAGGCAAGCGTGATGGTCTGGGTCGTCTTGTCGGTGCGCCCGTCCTCCAGCGCCGCCAGCACGTCGCGCACGCCGTCGACCGCCGTCAGTTCGGCCTTGAAGCCCAGCGCCTCGATCTTGTCGAAGGCGACCCGGTAGGAGCGATGGTCGGGATCGCCGTACCACTCGATGGCGACCTCGTTCGG
This sequence comes from Stappia sp. TSB10P1A, assembly GCF_900185725.1. GTDB lineage: Bacteria > Pseudomonadota > Alphaproteobacteria > Rhizobiales > Stappiaceae > Stappia. The sequence goes on from NZ_FYAU01000036.1 coordinate 400,240, forward strand.
CAGGGTGTCGGCGACGATCTGCGCCAGCGGGCCGATCTGGTAGTTGTTCTCGTCCGAGCCGACATTGAAGATCTGGCCGTTGACCTTGTCGGCCGGGGCGCTCAGCATGAAGATCTGGGCCCGCGCGGTGTCGCGCACATGCACCATCGGCCGCCACTGGCTGCCGTCGCGCATCAGGGGCAGCTTGCCGGTCTTCCAGGCGCCGAACACCATGCCGTTGATGGCAAGGTCGAAGCGCATGCGCGGGCTGTAGCCGTAGACCGTCGCCTGGCGCAGCACCACCACCGTGAAATCGTCCGAGGCGAGCGGCAGCACGCCGTGCTCGGCCATCTCGTTGGCGCGCGCATAGGCGGTCAGCGGGTTGGTCGGCGTCGTCTCGTCGGCGATGACGCCGGGCTCCTGGAAGCCGTAGAGGCTGCAGGAGGACGGCAGCACGTAGCGCTTGACGCCGGCCTCGCGGGCGAGCCTTGCGGAGCGCACGCGCGAGACGTGGTTGATCTGGTCGGTCTCGCGGCTGAATTCCTCGCCGGACGGATCGTTGGAGATGGCGACAAGGTCGATCACATGATCGATGCCGGCAAACAGCGCCGGATCGATCAGGCGCGTGTCCTGTCGTACGATTTCCAGCCGCTCATGCTCGGGCAGAAGCTCGCGACCGAAGAAGAACCGGTCGACCGCGCGGACCGCGTAGCCTTCCTCCAGCAGCATCGGCACGAGGGTGGTTCCGATATAACCGCCCGCACCCGTGACCAGTACAGTTTCCATGCAAACACCGACCGCGTTCGAGTTGTGGGCCGGCGGCACTCCACCAGCCCCTTAGCAATTCCAGGAAGGCCTCCTGCCCCGGATGCCCTCGTCCCTGCCCCGATCCTAGGTCCATGCGGCGTCGCCACCGGCGGCGCATTTTGCAGCCCAGGGCGAGGCGATCAAGCCGCATGTACGAAAATATTGATTAAATTGCGGGCGCACCCGCCTTGGAAACCATCACTCCCGTCAGAACCAGTGGACCACATCCTTGAAGAAGGGCTGCGCGCGGTCCTTGTCGGACAGGATCACCCTGCCCTCGTCGATCCCCCAGTCGATGGCCAGGTCCGGATCGTTCCAGCGGATGCCGAAATCATGCGTGGGCGCATAATGTCCCGTCACCTTGTAGATGATCTCCGTATCCGGCTCCAGCGTCAGGATCGCATGGGCAAAGCCCACCGGCACCAGGATCTGGTTCCACTCGGCGGCGGAGATCTCCGCCGACACCCATTTGCCGAAGGTCGGCGACGCCTTGCGGATGTCCACCGCCACGTCGAGGATGCGGCCGCGCACGCAGCGCACCAGCTTGTCCTGGGCGAATTCGCCGCCCTGATAGTGCAACCCGCGCAGGGTGCCGACCTCCGCCGAATAGGAATGGTTGTCCTGGATGAAATCGAGCTCGATCCCGGCTTCCGCAAAGGCCTTCTTGTTGTAGACCTCGGAGAAAAACCCGCGATGATCGCCGAATTTCCTTGGCCGGATAATCTTTACTTCGGGAATTTCAAGGCTGGTAACGTCAACGGCCATGGAAATGAATGCCTGTCCTTGAGAGTTCGAAAAACGGAACGGACCCGCCGTTGTATAGAAGACCCAGCCGCGACGAACAAGAGCGCAGTAGGGCCTCGATCCGCTTCCTGTTGCGACGCCCCTGCCGATGGCCTAAGCGACGTCACACGCAATTGCGGCGGTTTGCCGGCAGCTTGGGCCGGCAGCTTGGGCCGGCAGCTTGGGCCGGCAGCTTGGGCCGGCAGCTTGGGCCGGCAGCTTGGGAAGGAGCGGGGGATGGATGTCGAGACGGTGGTGATCGGGGCCGGGGTGATCGGCCTTGCCGCCGCGCGCGAGCTCGCCTTGCGCGGGCGCGAGGTGATGGTGCTCGAACAGCATCCGATCATCGGCTCGCAGACCAGCGCCCGTAACAGCGAGGTGATCCATGCCGGCATCTATTATCCGGCCGGCAGCCTCAAGGCGCGCGCCTGCCTGGCCGGGCGCGAGATGCTCTACAGCTTCTGCCGGGAGCACGGCGTTGCCCATCGCCGGCTCGGCAAGCTGATCGTCGCGACCGCGCCCGAGCAGGTCGAGGCGCTCGTCGCGATCCGGGCCAGGGCGGAGGCGAACGGCGTCGACGATCTCGCCTTTCTGGATCGCGCGGAGGCGCTGGCGCTGGAGCCGCAGCTTGCCTGCGAGGCGGCGCTGCTCTCCCCCTCCACCGGCATCCTCGACAGCCATGCCTTCATGCAGGCCCTGCAGGGCTCCCTGGAGGCGCGCGGCGGCCAGGTGGTCTGCGGCGCCCGGGTGACCGGGCTTGCGCCCGTCGACGGTGGCTACCGGCTGACGGTGGCGGACGGCACCGACGGCTTCGCCCTCACCTGCCGCTCCCTCGTTATCGCGGCCGGCCACGGCGCGCCCTCGCTCGCCGGCCAGCTTGCCGGCACGCAGGCACCGCAAGCCTATTTCGCCCGCGGCTGCTATTTCTCGATTGCGGGGCGCGCGCCGTTCTCGCGGCTGGTCTATCCGGTGCCCGAGCCCGGCGGCCTCGGCGTTCACCTGACGCTCGACATGGGCGGCCAGGCCCGCTTCGGCCCGGACGTGGAGTGGATCGACAGCCTCGACTACACGGTCGACCCGCGCCGCGCCGACGGCTTCTATGCCGAGATCCGCAAATACTGGCCGGGGCTGGCCGATGGCGCGCTCCGGCCGGACTACAGCGGCATCCGGCCAAAAATCTCCGGCCCCGACGCGCCGGCGGCGGATTTCCGCATCGACGGACCTCGCGAGCATGGCCATGCCGGCCTCGTCGCGCTGTACGGCATCGAATCGCCCGGCCTGACCTCGGCGCTGGCGCTGGCCGGGATCGTCGCCGACAGGCTGGAGGCATGACGAGATTGCCCCGCGCGCCCGGACATGCCATGGAATCGTCGCGTTCCCCGGTCATTTGTACCGCAGCGCAACATGCGCAAGCGGAACCGGAAGCTTCGGGAGTGACATGACGACGTCCTTCGTCGCCGCCCTGGCCAACCAGAAGGCCGTGATGGGCGCGCTCATCCTGCGCGACATGCGCACCCGGTTCGGGCGTACGGCGATCGGTTTCGTCATCGCGGTCGCATGGCCGCTCACCCACCTGCTGGCGATGCTCGGCGTGTGGGTGGCGCTGGGGCGCGCCGTGCCGCTCGGCACCAACAATGTGGTGTTCTTCGGCACCGGCATCATGCCCTATATCCTGTGCCTCTATCCGGGGCGGATGATGATGATGGCGATCCAGCAGAACAAGCCGATGCTGCTGTTCCCGGTGGTCAAGGTGATCGACATCATCCTGGCGCGCGCGGTGCTGGAGATGATCACCGCCATGTGCGTGCTGATCGCCTTCTGCGCGATCCTCTACATCGCCGGCGTCGACTTCCTGCCCAACCGGCCGGAGATCGCCATCGCCGCCATTGCCGTCACGGTGCTCTACGGCATTTCCGTTGGCCTGCTGAGCTGTGTCATCCTGGTGCTGTTTCCCATGTGGGTGGCGATCTTCATCCTGATCATGATCGCCCAGTGGATCACCTCCGGCGCGCTCTACCTGCCGAGCATGATGCCGTCCTGGGTGCTCGACTACATCGTCTACAACCCGCTGTATCACTGCATTTCGTGGCTGCGCACCGCCTATTACGACGGCTATGCGGAAGGGACGCTCGACCCGCTCTATGTGGTACAGGTCTCGCTCTTCACCCTGTTGCTCGGCTTTGCGGCGGAGCGGGCGGTGCGCGGAAAGCTCTTGATGAAATGATCAGGTTCCAGAACGTCTTCAAGTTCTACCGCACGCAGAAGACGCTCAAGATCGTGCTCGACCACATCAGCTTCCGGCTGGACAAGGGCGTCAGCTACGGGATCATGGGCATCAACGGAGCGGGCAAGTCGACCCTGATGCGGCTGATCGCCGGCACGGAGATGCCCAACAGCGGCCGCATCGTGCGGGACTCGCGCGTGTCCTGGCCGCTCGGCTTCGCCGGCGGCCTGCACCCGGCGCTGACGGGCCGCGAGAACATCCAGTTCGTCGCCCGCGTCTACCGGCAGGACATCCGCAAGGCGGTGCGCTTCGTGGAGGATTTCGCCGAGCTCGGCCCGTTCATCGACGCGCCGTTCGGCACCTATTCCTCCGGCATGCAGCAGCGCCTCGCCTTCGGCCTGTCGATGGCGATCGACTTCGACTGCTATCTGATCGACGAGGTGATGGCGGTGGGCGATTCCCGCTTCCAGCAGCGTTGCCGGGACGAATTCAACAAGCGCAAGCAATATTCGGATATGATCATGATCTCGCACAGCATCGAGCTTGTGCAGATGTATTGCGACCGTGGCATCGTGCTCGCCGACGGGAAGATGTATTTCTTCGATTCGGTCTCGGATGCGGTCGAGATGTACAAACAGTTGAACATGTAGCGGCGGCGGGCGAAAGGCTCGCCGCGAATGGCGGAGAAGATGTCGGACGCGCTCATAGACGTGGTGCTCGGCGGCGGCGGCGACGTGGTCGCCGAGGCACCGAAGACCGGCAGGCGCACGGACGCGATCTCGGCGGCCCTCAAGGAGGCCAGCCGGCGCATCCGCTCGAACCGCCGCGTCATCGGCGGCGGCGGCTTCCGTCGCCGGCGCGGCGAGCGGCTGTTCCTGCTGTCGATCATCGCCAGCGGGCTGCTGGTGGTGCTGGTTCCGGTGCTGGTCGCCGGCCTCTATTTCGGCCTCATCGCCTCGGACCGTTACGAGTCCGAGATGCAGTTCTCGCTGCGCAACTTCAAGGCTTCGGCGCCGGCCGCCTTCATGTCGCTGACCGGCCTGCCGACCGGCAACCTCATGCAGGAGGCCAAGGTCGTCCAGAGCTACGTGCACAGCCGCGCCCTCGTCGATCACCTGCTGGAGCGGACCGACCTGTTCGGAAAGTTCAACTCGCCCGACATCGATGTCTTCTCGCGCTTTCCGCAAGGCGATCCGATCGAGGATTTCATGGAGTATTGGCGCGAGCGGGTCGGGGTGCATGTTGAAACCCTGTCGGGCATCGTCACCGTCACGGTGCAGGCCTTCTCGGCGCAGGACGCGCAGGAGATCAACAGCCTGATCCTGGAGGCCGTCGACCAGCTCGTCAACGAGCTGTCGGCCCGCGCCCGCGCCGACCTGCTGCAGTTCAACCGCCAGGATCTCGACCAGGCGCAGGAACGGCTGAAGGCGCTCAGCGAAGACCTCGCGGCGCTGCGCAACAGCACCGGCCTGCTCGATCCCGAGCTCTATGCCAAGTCGATCTCGGCGGTGGCGACGGAGCTGGAGGTCCGCCTCTCCGACATGCGGGTGCGCCAGCGCGCGGCGCTCGGCTCGATGAATGCCGACACGCCGCAGATGCGCTTCCTCGCCCGGCAGATCGAGACGCTGGAGAGCGAGATCGTGCGGCTGCGCCAGGAGATCGCCTCGCCGGGCAGCACCGGCGAGACGCTGTCGACCACCAAGGCGCTGTTCGACCGCTACCTGCTCGACCAGGAGATCGCCCGCAAGCAGTACACCCAGGCGAGCCTGGAATACGAGCGGGCGCGGCTGGACGCTGACCGGCGGCAGGTCTATACGGCGGTCGTGATGCAGCCGACCCTGCCGGAGGACGCCGAATATCCGCGCCGGATCTGGTCATGGACCGTGGTCCTGGTGCTGTGCATCTCCGCCTGGGGCGGACTGGTCGGCCTTGCGGTGCTCATCCGCAACCATCTGGCGGCATGACGATGGACGCGAGGCGCTGGACGTGACGATGCAAAGACTGCTTTCGCGCCTTCCCGGCACCAGGGAACGGCCCCCCAAGGCACAGGGGCCGAAGTCGCAGGGAAATGCCGGCGAGCGCAAGGCGGCGCGTCCGGAAGGCGTTGCCGCCCGCGCCGTCAAGGTCACCGGCGGCAGCAGCGACACTGAGGGCCTTGCCCCGCGCTCGCGCGGGCCGCTGGCGCGCGCCGGCACGAAGGTCACCGGCCTGGTGCGCAGCGTCCGCGAGGACCTGAAGGAGCTGCGCGAGACCGACACGTCCGGCCGGCGCGGCGGCGGGCTCTGGCGCAGCTTCGGCATCTTCGTGATGATCCCGACGGTGCTCGCCGCGCTCTACTTCCTCGTCATCGCCTCCGACATCTTCGCCTCCGAAACCCGCTTCATGGTGCGCAGCGGCGACACCCAGCAGGAGGTCGGCAGCGGCGCGCTCGCCATGGTCGCCAAGGTCGCCGGCGTCTCCGGCACCAGCCCCGACAGTTTCGCCGTGCTCAACTATGTCAAGAGCCGGGCGATCATCGAGGATATCGGCGGCAAGGAGACCGTCTTCCGTCTGTTCAACCCGGATCGCGGCGACTATTTCGCGACGCTGGAGCGGGACGCGACCTGGGAGGACATCGTCGACTACTGGCACCGCCGCGTCACCGCCTCGCTCGACACCCAGTCGGGCATCATCACCGTCGAGGCGACCGCCTTCTCGGCCGAGGAGGCGGAGTGGCTGGCCCGGCAGGTCGTCGAGAAGAGCGAGACCCTCGTCAACGAGATCTCCCGCCGCGCCCGCGAGGAAGCGCTGCGCGTGGCGCTGGCCGATGTCGAGCTTGCCCGGGGCAGTCTTGCCGAGGCCCGCGAGGCGCTGCGCCTTTACCGCAATGTCAGCGAGACCATCGACCCGACGATGACAGCCGAGTCCATCGGCCAGGTGCTGTCGCAGCTCATGCTCAAGCGGATCGAGCTGGAGGCGCGGCTGGAGACGACGGCGGCGATGCTCGACCAGGATTTCGCGCCGCGGCAGGTGCTGGAGCGCCAGTTGGCCGAGGTCAAGGCGCAGATCGCCGCGCAGGAGGGCCTGCTCGCCTCGCAGGGGCGCAGCGAGGGCACCGTGTCCGACGTGGTCGCCAGCTTCGAGAACCTGCGGCTGGAGGAGGAGTTCGCCGCCAACCGCTATTCCATCGCCGTCTCCTCCTACGAGAAGGCGCGCCAGGAGACCGAGCGCCAGCAGCTCTATCTTGTCGAGATCGTCCGTCCCGCCGTGCCCGACACCGCGCTCTATCCGCGCGTTGCGGCGGGCATCTTCATGATCTTCTTCATTTCCTTCGTCCTGTGGGCGATCGCCTCGCTGATCGTCGCCTCGGTGAAGGACCACGCGATCTGACGGGACAGCCCCCGGGAGAGCCGGCACAGTGCAGTTTCATATCGACAGACAGGCCAACGGCGTCCTTTCCGGCTGGATCGTGCCCACCAATCCGGGCGGCACGCCGCATGTGAAGGTGATCGTCAACGACGAGGAAATCGCCGTCGTCGGCCCGAACGTGAACCGCCAGGACATCAAGGACCTGGGGCTTCACACGACCGGCTTCGTCGGCTTCCATATCGACGACAAGGTGGTGAAGGGCATCCAGAAGGCGGAGAACGTCCAGCTCGTCGAGCAGGAAACCGGGCTGATGGTGCACCGGCACACCGCCTCGCCCTACCGGATCGAGAAGCGGGTGATGTTCTTCAACCTCTGCGTCGTGCCGCAGATCCGCATGCGCAACATGGCGAACGACCTGTTCAGCCTGACCTATACCAACAGCGAGCGCATCACCTTCGCGACCATCTCCAGCATCCTGATCAACCACAATGCCCATTCGCTGTTCGTGATGGGCCGCAGCAATCACAACCGCATCGCCGAATTCCTGCTGAGCCGCGACTATATGCGCTTCGCCCTGCTGCGCGACCCCGTCGTCGAGCTCGCCGAGCGGCTGGTGATGATCAAGCAGATCTCCCGGTCCACGAACCGCAAGCTCTTGGAAAACCTCGTCGCCGGTCTCGAGAACCTGTTCGGCCTGTGCGAGACCATCGACCTGGAGAACGAGGACTCGCTGCACGACGCCTTCACGCGGCTGCGTCCGCAGCAGATCCAGGCGATTGCCGACCCGTTCCTGCGCGCGCTGGTCTGCGACCAGGGCGACGAGCCGGAGGAGCGGCATATCAGCATCGCGCTGGACCGGCTGGCCGAGTTCGACGCGGTCGGCGTCGAGGAGCGGATCGACGAGTTCAACACCTGCGTCGAGGAGGCCATCGGCCGCAACCTGTTCGCCGGCTACGAACCTTACGTGCTGCCGGGCACGATGGAGCTGGCCGAGCGGCTGCAGCAGATCGACAAGGTGCAGGAATATCTGGAGTTCGACGTGGTGCTCTATCGCGAGCTGCGCGACGTCATCGACACCGAGTTCGGCAGTCCCCGCACCGCCCCGGCTCCCGCGAGCGGCGTGCCGCAGGCGGCCCAGCGGCGCTGACCACCCTCGCCCTCAGCGCTTGACGCAGCAGACCGCGTAGTCGAGGCGGCGGCCGTCAACATATTCCTGGTAGCGCATGGTGCCGGGCATGTCGGCCCAGTCGAGCGCGTAGTCGCGGAACGGCCAGGGCACCCGGTTGATCAGCTCGCGCCGGCGCGGCACGTCCTCGGCAATCGCCGCGAAGACGTTTTCGGTGATGTCGACCACCTTGTGCACGTCGAGCCCGTTCTTCTCGCAGAGCGCGTCGACGATCTCCCGCTGGTCGGCGAAGTCCTTGTCCGTGTAGCCGACCGAGAAGCTCAGGACGCCGCCGGGGCGCAGCACGCGCGCGGCCTCCTGCATGAAGGCGTCCATGCCGACATAGCTCGCCGCGCCGACGCTGAAGATCATGTCGAACGAGCCGTTGGCCAGCGGCAGGTCGCGGGCATTGCCCTGCAGGATGCGGATGGAGGGGATGTGCTGCAGCCGCTTGCGGCCGACGCTCACCGCGCTGGTATTGACGTCGACGCCGGTGATCCGCGCCTTTGGGAAGCGGTGATGGGCCACCTGCACGCCGCCGCCGAGGCCGCAGCCGATGTCGAGGATGTCGGCCCAGTCGGCACCATCGGCCCCTCCCCCTCCGGCGGCCTCACGGGTCAGTTCCCACAGCACCTTGTCGTAAAGCGTCGCCTGCAGCGGCTCGCGGTCGAAGGGCGCAAGCTCCGTCCACGGCACTTCCGCCGGCGAATAGCCGCTGTTGAAGAAGTTCTGGTGGCGGGCCGGCGACAGCCGGTAGAGCGCGAAATAGATCGCCTCCTGGAGCTTGCGCTGGAGCGGCTTGGGCAGGTTCCGCTGGATGCGGCGCTTCAGGACATAGAGGAACGACATGCAGGTCTCCGGCGGCTGGTGCCGACCGTGTTACAGGCTCGCGCGCCGCTTGCCTACACCTTGCCGCCACTCCGGCGGCAGGTTCCGCCGGAGTGTTGCGCCGTCGCGCTACAGGCGAGTGCCGGCGAGTGTCGGCGATCAGTTGCGGCCCGAGCGGTGCGCCCAGCCGGTCATGCGCATCTCCAGCCAGGCCATCGCCGCATACATGACGATGCCGAGCACGGCGAGCGCAACCAGGCCGGCCCAGACCAGCGGCACGTTGAACTGCGACTGCGCCGCCAGCATCATGTGGCCGATGCCGGCATTGGCGGCCACCGTCTCGGAGATCACCGAGCCGACGAAGGCCAGCGTGATGGCGATCTTCAGCGAGCCGAAGAAATAGGGCATGGAGCGCGGGATGCCGACCTTCAGCATGATATCCATCTTCTTCGCGCCGAGCGCGCGCAGCACGTCCTCCATCTCCGGTTCGATGGTGGCGAGCCCCGTCGCCACGTTGACGACGATGGGGAAGAAGGCGATCAGGAAGGCGGTCAGCACCGCCGGCACCGTGCCGATGCCGAACCAGATCACCAGGATCGGCACGACGGCGACCTTCGGAATCGAGTTGAAGCCGATCATCAGGGGATAGAGGCCGGCATAGATCGCCCGGCTCCAGCCGATGGCAAGGCCGAGTGCCAGCCCGCCGACCACCGCCAGCAGGAAGCCGACCGTCGTCGTGAACAGCGTCTGCAGCGAGTTCTTCCAGATCGGCGACCAGTATTTGACGATGGCCGCCCAGATGTCGGTCGGCGCCGGCAGGATGAAGACGGCGATGTCGAGGCCCTTGCACGCCGCTTCCCAGACGACGAACAGGCCGATCGTCCACAGCCAGGGGGCGGCCTTGATCCAGCGTTCGTTGGTCATGCGGCGGCCCTCGCCTCGGCAATGTGTCCGCGCAATTCGTGGACGATGTCGTTGAAGTCCCCGTCATAGGTCAGGTCGATCGGCCTCGGGCGCGGGAACTCGACCTGGCGCTCGACGATGATGCGGCCGGGGCGCGCGCTCATCACGAAGACGCGGTCGGCGAGGAACACCGCCTCGCGCAGGTCGTGGGTCACCAGAATGACGGTGAAGCCCTTTTCCGCGTGCAGGTCGCGCATCACCTGCCACAACTCCTCGCGGGTGAAGGCGTCGAGCGCGCCGAACGGCTCGTCGAGCATCAGGAGCGCCGGGTCGTGGATCAGCGCGCGGCACAGGTTCGCGCGCTGCTGCATGCCGCCGGAGAGCTGCCAGGGGAACTTGTCGCCGAAGCCCTTGAGGCCGACCACCTCCAGCAGGCTTTCGGCGCGGGCAACATAGCTCTCATACTCGCTCTTCAGCCGGCGCCGGTGCGGCTGGACGATTTCCAGCGGCAGCATGACGTTCTTCAGCGTCGTGCGCCAGGGCAGCATCGAGGGGTTCTGGAAGGCCATGCCGGCGACGGAGACGGGCCCGTCCACCTCCTTGCCGGCGACCTCGACGGTGCCGGCCTGCGGCCGGATCAGCCCGGTGGCGAGCTTCATCAGGGTCGACTTGCCGCAGCCAGAGGGGCCGACCACGGCGGCGAATTCGCCCTTCTGCACGGCCATGGTCAGGCCATCGAGGGCGAGCGTGCCGTCGCCGCCGTCATAGGCAAGGCGGATGTTGTTGAGATCGACGAAACCGGTCACGGCGGGGCGATACTCCGAGAGATGATGCGGCCTTCGCGGGCCGCAGGACGGGCGGTGGCGCCCGGCATGGGCGAGCTTTCCGGCAGGCGCGGACAAGCCTGAGGAAACGACGCCCGCGCCTCCCCTTCCCGTCTCGCGAGACGAGGAGAAACGGCGCGGGCGCAGGCCTTACTTGATCATCCGCTCCTCGACCGGCGGCAGATAGGAGGGGTCGAACACCCGTTCCGGCGCCGGCGGCGTGTCGCTCACGCCCATCGAGGCCTTCAGATACTCCATCGACTGGGCGAGCTTGGCCATGTCGACGCCGCCGAAGCCGTTGGCCTTCACCGCCGGGGTGGCGATGGAGCCCTCGACGGCCATCAGGATGCGGTCGATCTCGGTCGCCTCGTCCAGCACCTCGTTGCGCTTCAGGACGTAGGGCACGGAGGCTTCCGGATCGGCGATCGTGTCGAGGAAGCCGCGCACCAGCGCCTTGACGAAGCCCTTCACCGCCTCCGGATTGCTCTCGGCGAAGTCGGTGTTGACCATCACCACGTTGCCGTAGAGGTCGAGCCCGTTCTCGGCCATCAGGATCGTGGCGATGTCATCCATCGGCACGCCCTGCGACTTCAGGTTGATCACCGAGGAGAAGGAGAAGCCGAAGATCGCGTCGACCTGGCCCTGGGCCAGCATCGGCTCTCGCACCGGGAAGCCGACATTCTCGATGGTCATGCCGGAGGTGTCGAGGCCGGCGACATCGACGAAGGCCGGCCACTGGCCGAAGGCGGCGTCCGGCGGCGGGGCGCCGAGCTTCTTGCCTTCCAGCGACTTCGGATCCTCGGTGACGCCGAGGCTCTTGCGGCCGATCACCGCGAAGGGCGGGCGCTCATAGGCCATCATCACCGCCTTGACCTTGAGGTCCGGCTGCTCATCCATCAGCTTGATCAGCGCGTTGATGTCGCCGAATCCCATCTGATAGGCGCCGGTGGCGACGCGCGGGATCGATTCGCGCGAGCCCGCGCCCGTGTCGATGGTGACGGCAAGGCCTTCCTCGGCGAAATAGCCCTTGTCCTGGGCGATGAAGAAGGGCGCGGCCGGGGCCTCGAACTTCCAGTCGAGGGTGAACTTGATCTCGGTCTGCGCCATCGCCGCCGGCGCGGCCAGCGTCAGGGCGAAAGCAATGCCAAAAAGTCTCCGCATGGTGTCCCCACTGGTGTTTTTATGAAGGGTCACCGGAGAGACTGCCCCGCAATTGCCCAAGCATCAAGCAATTTTGGCCTGCGCTCAATTCGCGGGCAGGACCGCCGAAAAAGACGGCAAAACCGGCCGGACGCGCGTCGTCCGGCCGGTTTTTTCATCATAGGCCTCAAGCCCTACAGGCCGAGATAGCGGATCACCTCGTCGGCCAGTTCCTCGGCCGGACGCACCACCGTGTCGAGCACCAGTTCGGCCCCCTCCGGCGCCTCGTAAGGACTGTCGATGCCGGTGAAATTGCTGATCTCGCCGGCCCGCGCCTTGCGGTACAGGCCCTTGGGATCGCGCGTCTCGGCGACGTCCAGCGGCGCGTGCACATGGATCTCGACGAACTCGCCCGGCGCGAAGAGATCGCGCGCCATCTGCCGGTCCGAGCGGAACGGCGAGATGAACGACACCAGCGTGATCACGCCGGCTTCCGTGAACAGCCGCGCCACCTCGCCGACCCTGCGGATGTTCTCCACCCGGTCGGCCTCGGTGAAGCCGAGGTCGCGGTTGAGCCCGTGGCGCACATTGTCGCCGTCCAGCAGGAAGGTCAGCCGTCCTTGCGCGTGCAGCCGCTGCTCGACCAGGTTGGCGATGGTCGACTTGCCGGCGCCCGACAGGCCGGTGAACCACAGCACCCGCGGCGTCTGGCCGGTCAACCGCGCGCGCGCCGCCCGGTCGATGTCGAAGGCCTGGCGGTGGATGTTGTCGGCCTTCCTGAGGCTCGCCCAGATCAGCCCGGCACCGACCGTCTGGTTGGTCAGCGGGTCGATCAGCACGAAGGAGCCCATCTCGCGATTGACCTCGTAGGGGTCGAAGGCGATGGGCGCGCTCAGGTGGATCTCGCAGAAACCGATCTCGTTCAGCGCCAGCGTGCTCGTCGGCAGGTGCTTCAGCGAGTTGACGTCGATGCCGTGCTCGATGCGCGCCACCACGCCGGTGGTGCTGCGCTTGCCGGCCTTGATCACGTAGTTGCGGTCGGTGCGCAGCCCTTGGTCGCCCATCCAGATCACATGGGCGCTCAAGCGGTCGGAGACCTCCGGCCGGCTTTCCGGCGGGCTCAGCACGTCGCCGCGCGAGATGTCGACCTCTTCCTGAAGGGTGATGGTCACCGCATCGCCCGCCACCGCCTCGTCCAGGTCGCCGTCCATGGTGGCGATGCGCGCCACCGTGGCAACGCGCCCGGAGGCGGCCACCGCCACCTTGTCGCCGGGGCGGATCGCACCGCTGACGATGGTGCCGGCATAGCCGCGGAAGTCGAGATTCGGGCGGTTCACCCATTGCACCGGCATGCGGAACGGGCCGAGGCGGTCCTCGCCGGCGACCTCCACCGCTTCCAGATGCTCCAGCAGCGTCGGGCCGTCGTGCCAGTCCATCGCTTCGCTGCGGCGGGTGACGTTCTCGCCCGTCAGCGCCGACATCGGGATGACTTCCAGCGTCTCGAAGCCGAAGCCTTGCGAGAACGCCTCATACTCCGCGCGGATGCGCTGCAGCACCTCGCGGTCGTAGCCGACCAGATCCATCTTGTTGACGGCCACCACCACATGGCGGATGCCCAGCAGCGAGACGATGAAGGAGTGTCGGCGGGTCTGCTGCAGCACGCCCTTGCGCGCATCGATCAGGATGATCGCCAGATCCGAGTTGGAGGCGCCCGTCGCCATGTTGCGGGTGTATTGCTCGTGGCCCGGCGTGTCGGCGACGATGAACTTGCGCGCCTCGGTGGCGAAGAAGCGATAGGCGACATCGATGGTGATGCCCTGCTCGCGCTCGGCCTCCAGCCCGTCGACCAGCAGCGCGAAATCGAGCTCCTCGCCTTGCGTGCCGTATTTGCGCGAGTCCTTCTGCAGGGCCGCCACCTGGTCCTCGAACAGCCGCTTGGTGTCGTGCAGCAGCCGGCCGATCAGCGTCGACTTGCCGTCGTCGACGCTGCCGCAGGTGAGAAAGCGCAAGAGCCCTTTCCGTTCGTGATCGCCGAGATGGTCGAGCGCCTGGCCGGCGAGGGAAGGCAATGCCTGGTTCATGGATCGATCCTCAGAAATAGCCTTCGCGTTTCTTCTTTTCCATCGACGCCGCCTCGTCGTGGTCGATCAGCCGGCCGGAGCGCTCCGAGGTGCGGGCGATCAGCATTTCGGTGACGATCTCGTCGAGGGTGGTGGCGGCGGAATCGATCGCCGCCGTCAGCGGATAGCAGCCGAGCGTGCGGAACCGCACCTGGCGCCTCTGCGGCACCTCGCCGGGGCGCAGCGGCAGGCGCTCGTCGTCGACCATCACCAGCATGCCGTCGCGCTCCACCACCGGGCGCTCGGCGGCGTAGTAGAGCGGCACGATGGGGATGTTTTCGGAGCGGATGTATTGCCAGATGTCGAGCTCGGTCCAGTTCGACAGCGGGAAGACGCGCAGCGATTCGCCCGGACGCACCCGCGTGTTGAAGATCGACCACAGTTCCGGGCGCTGGTTCTTCGGGTCCCAGCCATGCGAGCCGGTGCGGAAGGAGAACACCCGCTCCTTGGAGCGCGACTTCTCCTCGTCGCGCCGGGCGCCGCCGAAGGCCGCGTCGAAGCCGTAATGCGACAGCGCCTGCTTCAGCGCGTCGGTCTTCATCACCTGGGTGTAGTAGGACGAGCCGTGGTCGAACGGGTTGATGCCCTCCGCCAGCCCCTGCCGGTTGGTATGGGTCAGCAGCTCCATGCCCGCTTCCGCCGCCATGCGGTCGCGGAAGGCGATCATCTCGCGGAACTTCCAGGTCGTATCGATATGCAGCAGCGGAAACGGCGGCGGCGCCGGGTAGAACGCCTTGCGCGCCAGATGCAGCATGACGCTCGAATCCTTGCCGATCGAGTAGAGCATCACCGGTCGCGACATCTCGGCGACGACCTCTCGGATGATCTCGATGGATTGCGCCTCGAGACGGCGCAGATGGCTTCCCCGGTTGGACACGGATGTCTCCTCGTGCACGAGGCCGGGAGATGCGCGGCGGCGGCCGGAGCGCCCTCGGCGCGACCGTCCCGTCCGCTGCTCCCGGCAGCTATCGTCCACGACTTACGCAGCCGCGCGCCCCAGCGCGAGAAACAGGATTGCCGACAAACGGCCGTCGTTAAAAAATCTCTGTCATTTCGCAGCTTTTGCGGGTGCCTCGACGGCCTTCGCGGCCGGGACGGCCTCCGAGGGGGAGGCGTGTGTGACAAAACACTTGCCGAGGGTGCCAATGGTTCCCGGCTCTCCGGCTTCGCCTGCGGCCGGGATGACCTCCGAAGAGGAGGCACGGCCTCGCATCCTCTCGGCCGTCACCCCGGACGAGCATCGCGAGATCCGGGGCCTATTGGTTCCCAGAGCGGCGGCGAGGACACCGGAACGTCTCCACGTCCTCCGGACGACGTTCGCGCCCGCTCACCACCCTCCCCGCATCATCCCGCACGCAGCGCAGCGAAGATGCGGGATCGGAGAGCCGGGAGCCTCACGACGGCACTCCCGAACGCCCCCGCAACCGCCGTGCCTCCCCGATCCCGGATCTTCGGCCTCCGGCCTCGTCCGGGAAGACGCCAAGGAGAGGCATGTGCGTCAGGAACGGCGGCGAGGACACGCCCGCGCGAACCCCACACACAGAGTGTCGCCCCGGTTTCGGCGTAGCCGAAGACCGGGAACCAGTAACCCCGAACGGTTCGAGTGAGGCCTCGGCACTGCCGCCGGAAGCTCCTGCCTTCGCACACCCACCCGCCCCGGCGGATACTGGATACCTGCCTTCGCAGGTATGACAGCCGAGGAGGTGGCGGTGCGTCCCGCCTCGCGCCTGCCGAGGGTGCCAATGGCTCCCGGCTCTCCGGCTTCGCCTGCGGCCGGGATGACGTCCTGAGAAAGAGGCCGACCCGCTCGCATCCTCTCGGCCGTCACCCCGGACGAGCATCGCGAGATCCGGGGCCTATTGGCTGCCAGAGCGGCGGCGACGGCGCGCCCGCGCTATCCGCCGTTGTCAGCCCTCTCCTGCGTCAGCCGGCAGCGGACGTTCCGGCGACCTTGGCGGCGGCGGCGCGCACGAGATCGCTCGTGCCGGCGGCAAGGAAGCCCGGATTGGCGAAGTCGGCGTCGTGCGGCTGGTTGCGCTTGCCATAGAGGAAGGGCGCGCCGTCGAGGCGGCTGACGCTGCCGCCGGCGGCCAGCAGCACGCCGTGACCCGCCGCCGTGTCCCATTCCATGGTCCGGCCGAAGCGCGGATAAAGGTCCGCTTCGCCGCGCGCCACCAGGCAGAATTTCAGCGAGGAGCCGACGCTGACCGTGTCGCTCACCCCCATCGCGGTGAGCAGCGCGTCGGTCTCCGCGTCCCGGTGCGAGCGGCTGGCGACCGCCACCGGCGGCACCCTCGGCGCGGCCCGCACGCGCAGCGGCACCACCTCGCCGCCGCCGCTTCCCACTGCGACCGTCTCCTCGACCGCGCCCTCACCGAGCCGCCCGAGATAGAGCGAACCGCGATGCGGCGCGTAGACGGCGCCCATCACCGGCACGCCCTTTTCCACCAGCGCGATGTTCACGGTGAAATCGCCGCGGCCGGAGATGAACTCGCGGGTGCCGTCGAGCGGATCGACGAGGAAGAAGCGCTCGCCGACCTCCTCGGGCAGCCGGCCGGCGGCGACCTCTTCTTCCGCGACCACCGGCAGGCCCGGAAACGCCTTGGCCAGCCCGGCAAGGATGATCGCCTCGGCCCGGCGGTCGGCCTCGGTCACCGGACTGTCGTCGGCCTTGCTCTCCACCGCGACGCCGCCGTGGAAATAGTCGAGCAGCACCGCCCCCGCCTCCAGGCAGAGCGCTCTCAGCGCCCGCATGTCGTCCGTCATCCGCATGGTGTCTCTCCAGTGGTGATCCGTTCGTGGCTACTGCCCCGCCGCTCAGCCGAGAGCGAGCGGCGTCTTGCCGATGCCCCGGTAGTGCAGGCCGGCGGCGACCACATCCGAGCCCTGCCAGATGTTGCGCATGTCGACCACCGCGCGCCCGCGCATGCGCCGGGCGATCTCGGCGAGATCGAGCCCGCGATAGGTGTTCCACTCGGTGATGACCGCGAGGACATCGACCTCGTCCGCCACCTCATAGGGGTCGGTGCGCCATTCGAGGCCCGGCAGCAGCGGTTCCGCCTGGCTGCGCGCCTCCGGATCGTGGGCGACGACGATGACGCCGGCCGCCTGCAGCGCCGGCACGATCACCAGCGAGGGGGCGTCGCGCACGTCGTCGGTGTTCGGCTTGAAGGCGATGCCGAGAATGCCGACGCGCTTGCCGGCAGTCTCGGGCCCGAGCGCCTCCAGCACCCGCTCCGCCATCTGCCGCTTGCGCTCCTCGTTGACGGCGATGGTCGCCTCGACCAGCCGCTGCGGCGCGCCGTGCTTCAGGCCGGTCGCGGCCAGCGCCGTCGTGTCCTTGGGAAAGCACGAGCCGCCGAAGCCGGGGCCGGCATGCAGGAATTTGGAGCCGATGCGGTTGTCGAGGCCGATGCCGCTCGCCACCTTCTGCACGTCGCCGCCGACCTTCTCGCACAGGTTGGCGATCTCGTTGATGAAGGTGATCTTCAGCGCCAGGAAGGCGTTGGCGGCATATTTGGTCAGTTCGGCGTTTTCCAGCGAGGTGACGAGGATCGGCGTCTCGCGCAGGTAGAGCGGCCGGTAGAGGCGGCGCAGCGCGCTTTCCGCGCGCTCGTCCTCGGCGCCCACCACCACCCGGTCGGGCCGCATGAAGTCCTCGATCGCCGAGCCTTCGCGCAGGAATTCCGGATTGGAGGCGATGGAGAAGTCGACGCCGGGCCGCTCCTCGCGGATGATCTCGGCGACCTTTCGGCAGGTGCCGACGACCACGGTGGACTTGATCACGACGACCGTGCCGGGGCGCATCGCCTTGGCGATCTGGCGCGCGGCGGCATAGACATAGGTGAGGTCCGCCTCGCCGTCGCCGCGCCGCGAGGGCGTGCCGACGGCGATGAAGACCACGTCGGCGCCGGCCACCGCCGTGTCGAAATCGGTGGTGAAGGACAGCCGGCCGGCCGCCAGATTGCGCTCGATCAGCCCGTCGAGGCCCGGCTCGTAGATCGGCACCTCGCCCGCGTTGAGCCGTTCGATCTTGCCCGCGTCGATGTCGACACAGGCGATCTTGAAGCCGAATTCCGAAAAGCAGACGCCAGAGACCAGGCCGACATAGCCGGTGCCAATCATTGCGATGCGCATGCGTGCTCCTGGAGTTTCCTGGAAAAACGGGCCTGCGGGGGCCGGGAGGCGGCGGCGCGGGCCGGACCGGTGCTGTTCACGTCACGATCTTGCAGGCAGGATCCCTTGAGGGTCCCGATGAGGGTCCCGATGAGGGTCCCGGCGAGGATCCTGGAACCGGGTGCTCGCCGGCCGCGTTGCGGACCGCTTCGGCCAACCGCTCGCGAGCGCGCCTGTCCGGCTGCGTTCCTGTTCGCTTGCCAGCCGTTTGTCAACCCGCTAACACCATCGGGCGACCGGGTGCCGCGGCATCCGAAACGGCGCGTGGCGGACGGCCGCGGGAGGGGAGCATGGCGGTTCTTGTAACCGGCGGAGCAGGTTACATCGGAAGCCAGATGGCGTGGCGGCTGCTGGACGCGGGCGAGCGGGTCGTCGTGCTCGACACGCTCGAGGGCGGGCACGCCTGGTCGGTGCCGCCGGCCGCTGCCTTCCTGCAAGGAGATGTCGCCGATCCGCAAGCCCTTGGCCGCGCGCTCGCCCTTGCCGGCGAACCGGTCGACGCGGTGCTGCATTTCGCCGGCTCGGTCTCCGTGCCCGAATCCGTCGAGCGCCCCGAAAAATACTACCGCAACAACACCTGCGCGACGCTGGCACTTGTCGAGGGCTGCCGCGCGGCGGGCATCGCCAATCTCATCTTCTCCTCCACCGCCGCCGTCTATGGCGAGGTCGGCGGCGATCCGGTCGGCGAGGACGCGCCGACGCTGCCCACCTCCCCCTATGGCATGTCGAAGCTGATGAGCGAGCGGATGCTTGCCGACATCGCCGGCGCCCATGGCCTGCGCTGCGGCGTGCTGCGCTATTTCAACGTCGCCGGCGCCGATCCGCTCGGGCGCACCGGCCATTCGACGCGGGGCGCGGCGCATCTGCTCAAGGTCGCCTGCGAGGCCGCGCTCGGCCTGCGCGACGGGCTGACCATCCACGGCACCGACTATCCGACCCGCGACGGCACCGCCGAGCGCGACTTCATCCATGTCGCCGACCTTGTGGAGGCGCATTACCTCGCCCTCAACCAGTTGCGCGAGGGGAGCCCCGGCTTCACGCTGAATTGCGGCTACGGCCGGGGCTATACGGTGCTGGAGACGATTTCCGCCGTGAAGCGGCTGGCGGGCTGCGACTTTCCCGTCCACACCGGACCGCGGCGGCCGGGCGATATCGCCAGCGTGGTGGCGGACAACGGCAGGATTGTTGCAAGGCTCGGCTGGCGGCCGGCCCATGACGATATCGAGGTCATCGCCGGGCACGCTCTTGCCTGGGAGAGGAAACTGTTGCAACGCAACGAGGGTTGACTGTCATCATTTTGAAAGACTGACCATTTCCGATGCGGCGCTCAATGATTCCGCTGGGGAACAAATATCTGGAGAAATTTATGCTGCAATGCAATATTGCTATATTATCGACGCTTTGAAGACCGTCTCGTGCTGTTATATTGAGGCCGTTCGAACGGGTCCCGGCTGGTGGCAGGCGGGGACCAAAGCTGATTGAGAGACCTTGTCGGGGACGGTGGCAGGACCCATCCCGGACAAGGATGGGAGCCGGCCTCCGGCAGGGCGGTTGCAGGGGTATGCAACCCGACGACAACATGCGGTGGCGGTCGCAGGACCGCCGTTGCCCGAAAAGCACCGCTACGGAAGAGTTCTGAATGTCCTTGCGCGCGAATAGCACCGTCATTACCGGTTATGCGGCCCGCCTTCCCGGGGCCGGCACAGTGGATGCCTTCTGGACACTGCTAGACGACGGGCTGTGCTCGGTCACCGAGATCGGCGGCGACCGGTTCGACACGCGCGGCTTCCATCATCCCCGGCCGGGCGTGTCCGGGCGCAGCTTCACCTTCGCCGCCGGCCAGATCGACGACGTGTGGGGCTTCGACGCCAGCTTCTTCGGCATCTCGCCGCGCGAGGCGGTGCAGATCGACCCGCAGCAGCGGCTGCTGCTGCAGGTGGTGTGGGAGGCGATCGAGAACGCGGGCCTGCGCGCCTGCGACCTTGCCGGCAGCCAGACCGGCGTCTATGTCGGCGCCTCCGGCCTCGACTATCACCAGCGGCTGCTGTTCGACCTGCCCTCCGTCGACGTGCAGACGATGACCGGCAACACGCTGTCGATCATCTCCAACCGCGTCTCCTATGCCTTCGACCTGCGCGGGCCGAGCTTCACGCTCGACACCGCCTGTTCCTCCTCGCTGGTGGCGCTGCACCAGGCGGTCAGCGCCATCGAGAGCGGGCAGATCGACACGGCCATCGTCGCCGGCGTCAACCTGCTGCTCAGCCCCTTCTCCTTCATCGGCTTCGCCCGCGCCTCGATGCTGTCGCCGCAGGGCCTGTGTCGGGCCTTCGACGCCTCCGGCGACGGCTATGTCCGTTCCGAGGGCGCGGTCGCCCTGGTGCTGCAGCGCGACACCACCGCGCGCGAGCCGCGGGCCCGCATCCTCGCCACCGGCATCAATGCGGACGGGCGCACCGCCGGCCTGTCGCTGCCCTCCTCCCCGGCGCAGAAGACGCTGCTGGAGAGCATCTATAGCGAGGAGCTCGGCATCTCGCCGGACGATCTCGCCTTCGTCGAGGCGCATGGCACCGGCACCCAGGTCGGCGACCCGGCCGAGGCCAACGCGCTCGGCACCGCCATCGGCCGCAAGCGCGGCGCGCCGCTGCCGATCGGCTCGGTCAAGACCAATGTCGGCCATCTCGAGCCGGTCTCCGGCCTTGTCGGCATCCTCAAGTCGGTGCTGGCGCTGCAGCACGACCGGCTGCCGAAGTCGCTGCATTTCGACGAGCCGAACCCGAATATCGACTTTGCCGGCCTCAACCTTGCTGTCGCCGTCGAGCCGGTCGCGCTCCCGCGAGGGCAGCGCCCGCGCCTTGCCGGCATCAACTCCTTCGGCTTCGGCGGTACCAATGCCCATACCGTCATCGGCGACATGGAGCCGGCGCAGCCCTGCGACAGCCGCGTCGCCGACACCGCGCCGCTGGTGATCTCGGCGCGCTCGCAAGCGGCGCTACGCGACCTGGCCGGCCGCTATGCCGCGCTGGTCGCGGACCCCGGCACGCAGACCGGTGCGGTGATCGACGCCGCCGCCCGCCGCCGCGACCTGCACGACCACCGCCTCGTCGTGCTCGGCGACAGCGTCGCCAAGCTCGCCGCGCTCACGGCCTTTGCCGAGGGCAAGGAGGCGCCCGCCGCCATCGAGGGCAAGACCGCCCCGCGCACCCGCGGCGTCGCCTTCGCCTTTTCCGGCAACGGCTCGCAATGGGCCGGCATGGGCCAGCAGGCCTATTCCGGCGACAAGGCGTTCCGCGAGGCGCTGGAACTCGTCGACCGGCATTTCATGACGGTGTCCGGCTGGTCGCTGGTCACCATGCTGTTCTCCAAGGACCTGGAGACGGAGATCGAGCGGACCGAGATCGCCCAGCCGCTGCTCTTCGCGGTGCAGGTGGCCCTGGTCAGCGCGCTGAAGGCGCGGGGCCTTGCCCCGTCCGCCGTGCTCGGCCACAGCGTCGGCGAGGTGGCGGCGGCCTGGTGCTCGGGCATGCTGGATCTTGCCACGGCGACGCGCATCATCCACGCCCGCTCGACGCAGCAGGAGGTGGTGCGCCATCTCGGCAGCATGGCGGCCTTGCTGCTTCCGCCCGAGGAGGCTGAGGCGGCGATCCTTGAAGCCGGCCTGCCGGGCATCGAGCTCTCAGCTCTCAACTCGCCGCGCAGCGTCACCATTTCCGGCCCGTCCGAGAGCATCGACGCCTTCGCCCGCCTCGCCCGCAAGAAGCGGTGGGCCCTGCGCAAGCTGAACATCGCCTACCCGTTCCACAGCGCGCTGGTCGATCCCATCGAGACGCCGCTGCGCGAGGCGCTCGGGACGCTGAAATGCGGCAAGCCGGCGATCCCCTTCCTCTCCTCGGTCACGCCGGAGCAGGACGAGATCACCCCCGACGCCACCTATTGGTGGGAAAACGTCCGCCGGCCGGTGCGCTTCACCGACGCGGTCGCGCGCCTTGCCGAGCAGCCGGTCGACCTCGTCGTCGAGATCGGCCCCAAGCCGGTGCTCACCACCTATATCCGCGACGTGCTGCGCAGCGTCGGCAACCAGACGCCGGTGCTCGCCAGCCTGGAGGCGCCGCGCGGTGAAGGCGCGGCAATCCCCGATATCGACACGATCGCCGCGCGCATCGTCGCCCATGGCGCGGCGGCCGATCTCGACCGCTATGTCGGGCCGGAAGGGCGCAACCTGCCGGTGCTGCCGAGCTATCCCTGGCAGCTCACGTCCTTCCTGCCGCCGGAGACCGACGAGCGCATCACCGCCCATGGCGAGCGCGGCTGGCCGCTGGCCGGCAAGCGGCTGCGGCCGGAGACGGCGGAATGGTTCAACGTCGTCGACCTCGACCTGCTGCCCTTCCTCGCCGACCACAAGGTCGAGCAGACCGCCGTGTTCCCGGCGGCCGGCTATATCGAGATGGCCCTGCGCGCCGCGCTGCAATGGACCGGCGAGGCGCGCATCGAGGTGCGCGACCTCGAAATCCTGCGCCCGCTGGTGCTCGACGAGGGCAAGACCTTCGAAACCATGGTGCGCCTGTCGCCCGACGACCGGGTGATCGAGATCCATGCCCGCCAGCGCCTTTCCGGCGCCGACTGGTCGCTCTATGCCAAGGCCGGGTTCCGCACGCTGGCGGTGTCCGGCGCCGCGCCGCAGGCGGATGCCGATGCGGCCGGCACCGAGGTTTCCCATCAGGTGGCGGCCGATGCGGCCGGCATCGAGGTCTCCCATGACGAGATTTACCGGCTGACGCTGGCGCACGGCCTCGACTACGGCCCGGCCTTCCGCCTTGCCGACGGTGCCGTGCTGTCGGGCGAGCGTGAGGCGCGGCTCGGCCTGCTGGCCCCCGCCGCCCTGTCCGAGCCGGAGACCTTCGCCCTGCATCCGGCCGTTGCCGATGCCGGCTTCCACGGCCTCTTCGCCCTGCTCGGCCAGCGCACTGAACCCGTCGGCGGCGGCTTCCTGCCGATCCGCTTCGGCGCGGTCGAGCTGCATGCCCCCGCCTCCCTTCCCGTTGCCGTGCGCATCCGGGTGGACAAGGGCAGCGCCCGCTCGCTGGTTGCCAGCTTCGACTATCTCGACGCCGAGGGCGGCCTCGTCGCGCGGCTGACGGGCGCCCGCTTCAAGGCGGTGCAGTTCCACATGGCCGATACCGACCACCGGCTGCACTACCGCGTCGTTCCCCGCCTGCTGACCCCGGCGCAAACCGGAGCGCCGGTCGTCCGGCCGCTCGCCGCGCTTGCCGAAGAGCTCGGGCTGGTGGCGAGCGAGGACTACGACCCCTCCGACGCTGCCCTGCTCGCCGACGCGCTGGCCCGCACGGTCGCCCACCGGGCGCTGCATGCGGTGCTTGGCGACGAGCCCTTCCTGCTTGCCGACCGGATCCGCGCGGGCGCCCTGCATGAGAGCGCCGCCGCCTTCGCCGCCCATTTCCTGCATCTGCTGGCGCAGCACGACCTCGCCCATCAGGAGGACGGCGCCTGGCGCATCGCCGATCCCGCCGACGGGCTCGACCCCGCCTCGCTGGTGCAGACGCTGGTCTTCGAGGCCGGCGCCCACGGCTCGCAGGCGACCCTGCTCGCCCGCCTTGCCGACGATCTGCCGGACCTGTTGCGGGGCGGGCTGCCGGCCAGCGCCGGCGATGTCTTCGCCTCGGCGCTGCTGGCCGGCTGGCGCAATGCCGATCCGGCGGCGCAGGCGCTGCGCCGCGCCTGTCTCGACCTTGCCGCACGCGCCGTCGCCGACTGGCCGCGCGAGGTTCCGCTCTCCGTGCTGGTGCTGGGCGAGCGTTCGTTCGCCGCCGCCCGCCATCTCGACACGCTGCTGTCGCCCTACAACGCCACGCTCACCGTCAGCGATCCGTCGCCGGCGACCGTCGAGCGGCTGCGCCGCAACTGGCAGGGCAGCGCCCAGACGCGCTTCCTGTCGCCGGAGGACGGCGCGCTCATCGAGGGCGGGCCCTACGATCTGGTGGTCTGCTGCGACACGCTGAGCGGCGCCGGCGATGCGCTGCTCAAGGATCTCGTCGCGATGCTGTCGCCCGGCGGCCAGCTTCTGGCGCTGGAGCGCGCCCCCGCCACCGACGCCGAGCTGATCCTCGGCACCGGCGCCGACTGGTGGACGGCCGTTCCCGGCGCGCCGCTTCCCGCCGTCCCGCTGCTCGACCGCGCGGCCTGGCAGGCCCGCCTTGCCGCCTTCGGCCTTGCGGACGCGCAGGCGCTGCCGCTCGCCGGCGGCGAGATCGACGCCAGCATTCTCGTCGCGGCCGCCCCGGCCCGCGCCAGCGCCGCCAACGGCAAAGGCAACGGCGCGGCGGACAGCGAGGCCGAGCCGCGCCGCCTGGCGATCGTCTGCGACGCCAAGGGGCCGTCGCGGGCCGTCGCCTCGGCGCTGCGCGAATGCCTGAAGCCGCATGGCATCGAGGCGGTGCTGGTCGCCGCCGGCACGCCGACGAAGGGCGACGACCTGCTGCGCGCCGATCTCGACGATCCCGCGACCTGGAGCGAGGGCACGATGCTTGCCGCTGCCGCCCGCGACGGCATCGTCCATCTCGCCGGCGCCTATAGCGGGAGCGGCTCCGGATCTGGCGAGGATGCCAGCGCCCTGCTCTCGGCCCGCACCTGGCAGCTCACGCAGATGCTCAAGGGGCGCGGCAGCGCCACCGGCCCGGTGATGCTCGTCGCGCCGGAGGGCGCGCGCGCCCTCGCCCGCGGCACCGCGCCCGACCCGGTGCAGACCGGCGTGTGGACCTTCGGCCGCGTCGCCATGAACGAATTCCCCTCCGCCGGCCTCAGGCTCGTCGACATCCGCCGCGATCTCGATGCCAGCGCCGCCGCCCTGCGCCTTGCCGCAGAGATCGTCGGCGCCGGCCAGTGCGACGAGCGCGAGCTGGTGATCGACGGCGACACGCGCCTCGGCCTGCGGCTCGAGCGCGGCCCGGACCTGCCGCGCACGGGCGACACGCAGACGGACGGCGGCACCCTGCGCCTCGACATCGCCCAGCAGGGCTCGCTCGACCGCCTCGCCTGGTCGCAGGTTCCCGCCCGCGCCCTTGTCGGCGACGAGGTCGAGATCGCGGTGGAGGCGAGCGGCCTCAATTTCCGCGATGTGATGTGGGCGCTCGGCCTGCTGCCGGAAGAGGCGCTGGAGGACGGGTTCGCCGGCCCGACGCTCGGCATGGAATGCGCCGGCACGGTCGTTGCCACCGGCCCGCAGGCCCGCCGCCTGCGCCCCGGCGACAAGGTCATCGCCTTCGCCCCGGCCTGTTTCGCCAGCCGCGTCACCGTCTCGGAAAAGGGCTGCGCCCGCACGCCGCAAGGGCTCGATCCGGAAGCGGCGGCGACCATCCCCGTCGCCTTCCTCACCAGCTATTACGCGCTGCACCGGCTCGCCCGGCTGGAGCCGCACGAGACCGTGCTGATCCATGGCGGCGCCGGCGGCGTCGGCCTTGCCGCGATCCAGGTCGCCCGCCATATCGGCGCGACGATCATCGCCACCGCCGGCAGCCCGGAAAAGCGCAGCCTGCTGCGCCGGCTCGGCGTCGACCATGTGCTCGATTCCCGCTCGCTCACCTTCGCCGACGACGTGATGCGGCTGACCGGCGGCAGGGGCATCGAGGTGGTGCTCAACTCGCTGTCCGGCGAGGCGATGGAGCGCAGCATCGAGGTGCTCGCCCCCTTCGGCCGCTTCCTCGAGCTCGGCAAGCGCGACTATTACGAGAACACCCATCTCGGCCTCAGGCCCTTCCGCCGCAACCTCAGCTATTTCGGCATCGATGCCGACCAGCTCCTGATCCACCAGCCGGCGCTGGCCGAGCGGCTGCTCGACGAGCTGATGCAGCTCTTCGCCGACGGCGCCCTGTCGCCCCTGCCCTATCGCGCCTTCGAGGCCGGTGAGGCGGTCGCCGCCTTCCGGCTGATGCAGAAGGCCGGCCATATCGGCAAGATCGTCATCCGCCCGCCGCAGCAGCCGGCCGCCCGGCCTGCCGCGCCCGCGCCCGTCCGCTTCGAGGGCGACGCCGGCAGCCTGGTCGTCGTCGGCGGGTTCGGCGGTTTCGGCGCGGCTCTGATCGGCCGGCTCGCCGACATGGGCGCGACGCGCATCGACGTGCTGTCGCGGCGCGGCGCCACCACGCCGGAGGCCGCTTCCCTCATCGAGGCGATGGGCCGCCGCGGCGTCACGGTCGTCGGCCATGCGTGCGACGCCGCCGACGAGAGCGCCGTCGCCGCCGCCCTTGCCGCGATCCGCAAGGAGGCCGGGGCGATCCAGGCCGTCTTCCACACGGCGATGGTGCTGCACGACACGCTGCTCGCCAATCTCACCCGCGAGCAGCTTGACGCGGTGCTGGCGCCGAAGGTGCGCGGCGCGCAGCTTCTCGACCGGTTGACGCGGGGCGACGCCTTGCGCCAGTTCGTGATGTTCTCCTCCGCGACAACCCTGGTCGGCAATCCGGGGCAGGCCAATTATGTCGCCGCCAACGGCTATCTGGAGGGTCTTGCCGCCCGCCGCCGGGCGGAAGGCCTGCCCGGCCTTGCGGTCGCCTGGGGCGCGATCTCCGACGCCGGCTATCTTGCCCGCAACGCCGAGGTCGGCGACCTGCTGGCCCGCAAGCTCGGCCGCCATGCGCTCTCGGCGCGCGAGGCGCTGGACGGGCTGGCGGTGCTGATGGCCCTGCCGCAGGACGACGTCGGCGCGGCGGCGCCCGGCTATGCCCGCATCGACTGGGCGGCGGCCCGGCGCGACCTTGCCCTGCTCGCCACGCCCTTCGCCGAGCGGCTGGGGATCTCGGCAGGCAATGACGGGTCCGGCGAAGGCGGCGCCATCGACCTTGCCGCACTGGTCAAGGGGCTCGACCGGGCCGGCGCCATCGCCAAGATCGGCAAGCTGCTGGCCGTGGAGATCGGCCGCATCCTGCGCATCGGCGAGGACGACATCGACCCGGCCCGTCCGCTCACGGAAGTCGGCATGGATTCGCTGATGGCGCTGGAGCTGCGCATGGCGGCGGAGCGCCAGTTCGGCATCGACATTCCGCTGATGTCGCTGGCCAACGGCGCGACCCTCGCCGACATGGCCGCGCGCATCGCCGATCAGGTCCTGTCGGGCGACAGCGGCAACGGCGCCGACCTGTCCAGCGAGGCACGGACCAACGCCATGCAGCATCTCGGCGAGGACGTGTTCGACGGCGACGCGGAGGCGCTGGCCGAGGTGGCGGCCGAGGTCGAGGAACGCACGCGCAACGTCCGCTCGCTGCTATAGTGGGCCAGCGGGCGCAAGGCCCGGTTCTTGAGGAGAGGGAAACTTGGATCATCACGGCAGCAAGTCGGACGAGCGGCGCGAGCTGATGGCCAGTCTGCGCGCCGGTCACAAGGCGGCGCGCCAGCGCCAGCCCGCGCGCCCGGCCGCCCCGGTGCCGCCGCCGCCCGGCCCCGCCGCCTTCGACTTTTCCGAGCTGCCGCAGCTTCGCCAGTTGCGCATGCACCGGGCCGCGGCCGATCTCATCGGCCTCGACAATCCGTTCTTCCGCGCCCATGCGGGCGTTGCCGGCGCCACCACGGTGATCGACGGCCGGACCTTCGACAATTTCGCCTCCTACAACTATCTCGGGCTGAACGGCCATCCGGCGGTCAACGAGGCCGCCACCCGCGCCATCGCCACCTATGGCACCAGCGCCTCGGCCAGCCGCGTCGTCGCCGGCGAACGGCCGATCCACCGCGAGCTCGAGGACCGGCTCGCCCGCCTCCACGGCGTCGAGGACGCGGTGGTGATGGTCAGCGGCCATGCCACCAACGTCACCGTCATCGGCCACCTGATGAAGGGCGACGATCTCATCCTCACCGATTCCCTGGTGCACAATTCGGTCACCGAGGGGGCGCGCCTGTCGGGCGCGGCGCGGATGAACTTCCCGCATGGCGATCTCGACGCGCTGGAGCAACTGCTGTCGCAGAACCGGCACAAGTTCGACCATGTGCTGATCGTCGTCGAGGGCATCTACAGCATGGACGGGGACTATCCCGACCTTGCCCGCCTGATCCGGTTGAAGCAGAATTTCGACTGCTGGCTGCTCGTCGACGAGGCCCATTCGGTCGGCGTCCTCGGCGCCACCGGGCGCGGGCTCGCCGAGCAGTATTCCGTCGATCCGCGCAGCGTCGAGATGTGGATGGGGACGCTGTCGAAGACCTTCTCGGCCTGCGGCGGCTATATCGCCGGCTCCAAGGCCCTGTGCGACTATCTGCGCGCCACCGCGCCGGGCTTCGTCTTCTCCGTCGGCCTGTCGCCGGCGCTGGCCGGGGCGGCGATCGCCTCCGCCGACCTGATGGAGCGCGAGCCCGAGCGCGTGCAGCGGCTTGCCGCCAACGGCCAGCGCTTCCTGGGGCGGGCCCGCGCCGCCGGCCTCGACACCGGCCCCAGTGCCGGGCTCAGCGTCATTCCGGTCATCGTCGGCGATTCCATCGGCGCCGCAACGCTGTCCAACCGCTTGCTGGCACGCGGCATCAACGCCCTGCCCATCGTCTTCCCGGCGGTCGCGGAAAAATCCGCCCGCATCCGCTTCTTCATCACCAGCGAGCACAGCGCCGAGCAGATCGACCGCGCGGTCGATGCCACGGCCGAGGAACTGGCGAAGATGCGGGAAGAGAATGTCGGCTTCTCGTCGCTGGTCAAAAGCGTCCGCCAGACGAGTTAGGACGGCCAGCTAGAGCCCCAGCTTGCGCCCGAGCCACGACAGTTCCTGCCGGATCCGCGTTGCGATCCGGTGGCGGGTGCTCGCCCGCTGGCTTTCCAGCCGCGAAATCAGGAATTCCGGCCCGCACGGCACGAGGCTCACCGGATCGACCGTCAGCGGATAGTCGATGAAGGCGACATGGGCGAGCGTTGCGAGATCCAGCCGCCGCCCGCGCCTTGCGCAGTCCGTCAGGTCGTCCGTCAGCCCCCATCCGGCATAGAACGGCATACCGTAGACGGTGACGGGTTTGCCGCGCAGCAGCGCCTCGAAGCCGCTCAGCGAGGAGAAGGTCTCGACCCGGTCGGCGAGATCGACAAGGTCGAGAATATCGCAGCCCTCGACCACCTGATCGGCGAGCCCTTCGACCTCGCGCGGCTCCAGCCGACCGGCGCGCAGGCCTGCGGCCACATCCGGATGCGGCTTGAACAGGATATGCGCTTGCGGGTTGCGGGCGCGCACCTGGCGCAGCAGCTCCAGATTGACGTTCTGGCAAGCCGCGCAGTCGATCGTCGCCGACAGCGAGCGGCGCACGCCGGCATCGTCCGCCACCTGCCCCGGCACCAGGATCACCGTGCGGTCCCTCGGCACGCTCGGCAGCGCGCCCGTGCCGCCGACATTGTACTTGGTGACCCGCGCCTTGCGGATGCGGGCGATCAGCCCCTCCGCGCGGGCGCGTTCCACTGGCGACAGCACCCGTTCGCCCAGCAGCCGCTCCATGCGGCTTGGTCGCAGCGCGTCGAAATAGATGCCCTCGTCGTCGAAGCCGACCGAGGCCCCGCGCGCAAGACCCGCGCCGAGCCCGACCGAGCGCAGGAAGCCGTCCTCGATCCGCCACAGCTCGACGCCCGCGCGCGCCGCCGCCGCCTCGGCCTCCGCTGTGACCCCGGCCGCCCAGCCGAGCGCCCGTCCGCCCTCGCGCGCGGCGCGGGCCATCGCCTCGTCCGCGCTCGCACAGAAGGCGAAATCCCCGCCGGGGCCGGCCAGCGCGGCACGGATTGTCGCGTGGTTCCAGGACTTGGCGCCGAAGCAGAACAGCGGCTTTTGCGAAACCTCCGCCCGCCGCGCCGCCGCCGCCACCCCCTGCAGCGCCAGCACCGCCGGCAATGCGGCCGCCGCCTCGTAGGGCGAGGGATGGACATGCGCCAACGACAGCACCAGTTCCGCCCGGTTCTCGGCAACCCCGAAGCGCCGGCACAGCGCCGCACCCCAGCCGGCCGTGTCCTCACCAGTGCCCGCTTCACCAGTGCCCGCTTCCAGCGCCGCCACCGCCGCCGTGATCGCCGCAGCCTCGCCGTCTCTCAGGACCGTCGCCGGATCGACCGGCAGGAGCGCCGCCACCAGCGTCTCGCTTGCCAGCGGCGCCGGCGGCGCCTCGAGCCGCAGCAGCCCGGCCAGCAGCAGCGGAGTGCCGGCCTCCGCCGCCTGCCGCGCGCCCTCTTGCACCTCGCCGCTGCCGGCACGGCAGACCAGCCCCTCGCCCTTTTTCGGCGACCGGGTCGCCGTCACCGCCGGCGCGCCGAGCATCGCGGCGAGCACCGCGGCATGCGGCCGAAGCCCCTTATCCACCAGCAGCCAGCGCCGGCATTTCGGCGACGCGCTCACAGCGGCACCCCCAGCGCGCGGGCGCGGGCAAGGCGCGGCGGCGGCTCGACATGCCAGTCCGGATCGGGCGCGGTCCCGTCCAGCAGCCGCGCGCTCATCGTCGCGGCGGCCTCGTCCAGCCCCGCGCGATTGTGGATCGAGCCGCGCAGTTGCGAGCTTGCCACCACCACTTTCAGAAAATCGGCGAGCAGCGCCGGATCGGGCGGCTCCGGCGCCCGCCAGAACTCGGCGAGCGGCTCGCGATTGGTCAGCCCCGCCATGTCGTAGAGCGCCGGCGTCAGCACCGCGACCGGCACGCCGGCCCGCAGCGCGTCGAGCCCGGCGGTCGAATTCACCGTCACCAACCCGGCAAGGCGCGGGAACAGCGCTGCCAGCGAGCCGCCGTCGAGGAAGGCAATCCGGCCCCGATCCGCGCCCGCGTGCCGCGCGATCTCGGCCCGCCAGTCGACCGCGCCATTGTCGAGCGGATGCGCCTTCACCACCAGCCGGGCCGCATTCGGCGCGCCGTCGCGAAAGGCGGCGATCACATGGGCCAGCGCCGCGCGCATCGTGCCGAATTGCGACTGCGCCAGGATCTGGTAATCCCCCTCCACCTGCAGCGGCAGCAGGAACAGCGGTCCGTCGCCCGCCAAGAGCGCCGCCTCGATGCGCGCCGCCTCGCTCCTGCGCCGCCGCTCGCCGGCGAGCCGAAGCACCCAGGCAAGGTAATCGGCGAGCGGATGGCTCGGCGTGTGCCGGCGATAGAAGGGATGCAGCGGAAAGCCCGCCACATTCGGCAGATGATAGGCAATGTCCTGCCAGGCCTCCAGCGCGAAGGAACCGGGATGGCGCGGCGACAGGTCCGGTTCGCCCAGCCGCGCCGCCGCCCGGCGGATCGCCGCCGGGTCGTCCGGCAGCCGGCTCAGCACGCCGAGCCCGCCGCGCGCCAGCGTCATGTAGCCCGGCCGCAGCAGGCCGAGTTCGGTCACATGCACCGCAATCCCGCGCGCCTCGGCTTGCAGCACCGCCGGGCGGTGATAGGGCCGCGTGTCACCATGCAGCACGAGGTCGGTGACAGCGCCCTCCGCCATCAGCCGCGCCGCCTCGGCCGGCCAGTCGGCAAGGCGCCCGCGCCAGAACCGGCACTCGCGCCCGTGCCAGCGCAGCCAGTCGCCGCTGCAGAAGTTGACCCGCGTCACCCGGTGACCGGCCGCCGCCAGTCTTTCGCCGATCCTGCGGTAGAGCGGCGACAGCGGCCCCTGCAGGAACAGGAAATGCCGGGCGCGGCTGCCGCGCATCTCAGCCGCGCCAGGCACGCCACCACCGCCCGACGCGCCCGCGCGCCCGCATTTCCTCGGCAAAACTCATCGGAATGCCGAGCCGCCGGGCCTTTTCCGTGCGCGGCGCCGGGCGCACGCAGGCGGCGGGCTCGTTGATGCCGTTCTGCGTCAGCCGCCGCGCCAACTCGTCGGCGGCGGCCTGCTTGCCCTCGTCCGTGTAGAAATTGCCCTGGATCTGGATCGCGTGGCCCATCAGCCGCTGCACCGCGTCGTAGACGCCGGCATCGGGCGCCTGCGGCGTCCTCCAGAACCGGTCGAGCGGCAGTTGGCAGGTCAGGCCCGGCAGGTCGTAGACGGCAACGCCGAGGATCTTCACCGGGCAGCCGAGCCGCACCGCGTGCAGGCCCGTCGTCGAGTTGACCATCAGCGCGCCGGAGGCGTGTTCCAGCAGCGTCACCAGATGGCCGCCATCGACCAGATGCACCCGGTGCTTGACCTTGTGCTTGCGGGCGAGCTGGCGGACGATCCGCCCCCACGGCTCGATGCCCTGGTCCATCGGGTGGATCTTGACCACCAGATGCGCCGCCAGATGCGCATGCGCGGCGAAGGAAGCCAGCACCTCGTCCAGCGCCTCGGCGAGATGGCCGTATTGCGAATTGTAGCGGAGCTGGTAGTCGCTCTGGAGCTGCAGCGGGAAGACGAAATACGGGCAGCGCGACTCGATCAGGTCGGCGATCAGGATGTTGGCGTTGCGGTCGCGGCTGCGGGCGAAGACCAGCCGCGGCACCATCGCCAGATATTCGAAGATCGGGTGATAGAACTTGTCCTGGGTGAAGCGCGGCCAGAACAGGAAGACGATGGAATTGACGAGGTGGAACACCACCTCGTGCATCGCCTCCAGCCAGAACGGATGGCGATAGCGCACCGTCAGGTCGATGGGGGCGAGCACCGAGGCCGCCTCGCGGATCGCCGCCACGTCGTCGGGAAACAGCGAGCGCGCCGACATGCCGTCGAGTTCGGCGGTGATCCAGTCGGGCCGCAGATAGCCGTTCTCATAGGCGACGGTGCGCAGGCCGAGCCGGCCGGCCAGCTCGATCGCCGCCGAATGGTAGGGAAAGCGGTCCTGGTAGAAGACGATGTCGGTGACGCCGTGCTTGCGGACATAGGCCTCCAGGAAGGCCGGCCAGTCCGTCAGGCTGCCGCGATAGCTGGTGCAGCGGGCATCGTGCCACAGCAGCCAGTCGGAGAGGCTGAGATTGATGCGCAAGCTGCGGTGGCCGCGCGCCTCCAGCGCATCGGCGACGACGCGCGGAAAATCCGAGGGCGGACCCTGCAGGAACAGAACCGTGCGCGTTGGCGTCTCTTGCGGCATGTCAGGCGTCCAGTGCGACGCGGGCACGGCGGCGGGCCAGCGTCTGCATCACCGGCGGACGTCCCCTCGCCGGGGCGAGGTCCGACGTCAATTGCTGGCCAGCGCATCGATCGATCTGGCACTGGTCAGCAGCGGGCCGATGATCTGCAGGAACTTGCCGAACTCCGCCGTCGGATGGTTGGCGACGTAGATGATGTCCTTGTCGCGCATCTCCAGCGAACGGGCCAGGAAAAACGCCTCGGCCGCGCGCAGGTTCAGCTTGTAGACCACCGGAACGCGGCTCTTGGAGAACCTTTTCGCCACCTCTTCGCCGCGGATCTTGCGGATCAGCTCCCGGTCCTCGTAGCGGAACAGGAAGATGCCGCCGGCATCGGCGAAGAAGTCCTTGAGGCCGCCGACCTGGGCCAGGCCCTCGGCCAGCGTCACCGACTCGGTCTTGAACGGCACGAGCTGGGTGCTCTGGACCGCGCCGAAGGCGGAGAAGGTGCGCGGCTTGTGCGTCACCAGCACATTGTCGCCCGGCGTCAGCCAGATGTTGTTTTCCGGATATTCGATCAGGTCGACGAGGCGGGCCTCGCCGGAGCGCGAGCCGCGCTTGACCGTCACCACCGTCTCGTAGGTCGCCTCGCGCGAGCCGCCGGCCCGCGCCACCGCTTCCAGCAGGCGCATGCCGCGCACCGACATGGTGTACTGGCCGGGCTTCATCACGTCGCCGACGACGACGACGCCGCTGCTCTCGTTGCCTTCCACCAGCACCAGCACCTGCGGCTCGATCGCCTTGCCCTTCAGCCGTTCCTGGATGGAGGAGCGCAGGCCCTCGACCGTCAGGCCGTTGGCCTGGATGCGGCCGGCATAGGGAATGAAGATATGGCCGGTCTCGTCGACCACCACCGGCACCGAGACGTTCTTGCCGTCGGCGGTGGAGAACAGGCCTTCCGGCGCCGCTTCCCAGATCGTCACGACCAGGCGGTCGCCGATGCCGACGCGGGTCGAGCGGCCGGCGCCCGGCACGGAGGCGAAATGGCGCGAGAACGGTGCCGGGCGATAGTCGTGCACGGCGGCGACCGTCTGCCGGTCGAGTGTCAGAAGAACGTAGTTGGAGCTGAGAGCGTCGCCCTCGATCTCCTCGGAGGTGATGGTGATCGCGGCTGGTCCCTGCCCTGGCAGGCCTGCACAGCCCGCAAGCGAAAACGCAAGGAAAACAGGGATCAGAAAACGCATCAAGGCCTCGGTAGTGACAATGCGGACGTGTCACGCCCGCTTCTGTTAGCACCCTCGCGGGCGGGTGTCCAAGGCGGATGGGCGCACGCATCCGCATGTCCGGCACCTGTTGTCGAACGGCAACATTGTTTACCCGATTGGTTAATCAAACAAAAAGTGAATCTGACAAAATTGCCCCGATTTTCAGGCATTTGTGCGAAGCGGCAAAAGCGGCTCGCAAAGTGTCGCGGCCCGCCGGCGCGGCGCGCGGCGCCCCTTGCCGACACCGCCGGCCGCGTCCGTGGCGAGGGCGCTGCGGGGGCGCGGGAGTCGTCAAAGCGGATGAAACATGCCATATGGTGGCGGACCTGGACCGCGAAGGTCCGGCCGGTTCAGATCCGGTCAACCATTCGGGTCTAACCTTGGTTTACCATAGGGGCGATGACGGACCTCTCGGGTTCAACCGGAACAGGATATCTCGTGCGTATCAACGAGATCCGGGCAGCGTCCCCGCTGGCGTCGATGGCGGGGGATGCGGAAGACGCGCGGCGGCAGGCTCGCCGGCGCGCGCTTTGTGCTGCCCTGCTGGCCGGCACCCTGTTCAGCCTGCCGCCCGCCCCGGCGCAGGCGCTCGACCTGTTCGGGTGGTGGCCCTTCGGCTCTTCGCGCGGCGAATCGGAAACCGCCGTCGTCGATCCCTTCCCCTACACGGTCGCCCTGACGCTGACCGGCGGCGACGCCGATCTCAAGGAGAAGCTGGAGTCCGCCTCGCTCCTCGTCGACGACGCCGAGCGCCCGCCCTCCGGCGAGGCCGGGCTGATCGCCCGCGCCAATTCCGACTTCGAGCGTCTCGTCGGCCGGCTCTATGTCGAGGGCTACTATGCCGGCACGGTCGATATCCGCATTGCCGGACTGACGCTGGAGGCGGCGCTGCGCATGCCCTCCCTGCCCGGCCCGCGCCCCGTCCCGGTGGCGATCCGGGTGTCGGCGGGGCCGCTCTTCACCTTCGGCAAGCTCTCCGTCGAGAGCGAAGGCCCGGCCGGACAGGTCGGCTCGCCGCAAAGCTACGGGCTGGTGCCGGGCGACACCGCCAACTCGGACAAGGTGCTGCGCGCCGAGCAGCGGATCGTCGCCGACCTGAAGGCGACCGGCCATCCCTTCGCGCGGATCGAGCGGCGCGAGATCGTCGCCGACCACGCCACCAACCGGCTCGACGTGCGCCTCGTCGCCGCGCCCGGCGAGGCCGCCCGGTTCGGCGCCGTCTCCGTCTCCGGCACCGAGGTGACGGATCCCGATTTCGTCGTCACCCAGGCGATGCTGCCGGAGGGCGAGGCCTATTCGCCGCAGGCGATCGACCGGGCGACCAAGCGGCTCTCCGATCTCGGCATCTTTTCCTCCGTGCGCATCGTGCCGGGCGAGCAGGTCGGCCCGGACGGGCGGCTGCCGATGACCATCGAAGTGTCGGAGCGCAAGCGCAACGTCATCGGCGTCGGCGCCAACTGGTCGAGTTCGGAAGGCTTCGGCGTCGAGTCCTACTGGCGCCGGCGCAACCTGTTCGGCCGCGGCGAATTGCTCAGCCTCGAGGGCTCGATCGGCCGTCTGGGCGACAACAGCCTGTCGGACCTGGAATATGCCGCCCGCATCGCCTTCGAGAAGCCCGGCGCCTTCGGGCCGCTGACCACCTTCACGACCAGCCTCAGCGCCAAGCAGGAAATTCCGGACGCCTATCGCAGCCGCCACGTCACGCTGGATGCCTTCGTCCGCCGCGAGTTCAGCGAGCATCTGTCGGCGCGGGTCGGCGCCGAGGTGCAGTTCGCCGACGAGACCGACGTGTTCGGCAAGCGCACCTACCTGCTCGGCGGCGTCATCGGCGAACTCGCCTACGACACCCGCGACGACAGGCTGAACCCGACAAAGGGCCTCAACGCCGTCATCTTCGCCGAACCGGCCTATGACGCCCGCGGCAAGACCTTCATGCTGTTCACCCGGGGACAAGTCGCCGCCTATCAGGCGCTGGACGATGCCAGGCGCTTCGTGCTTGCCGGCCGCGTCGGCGCCGGCAGCATCGTCGCGCCGTCCGTGCGGTCGGTGCCGGCGGCCCGCCGCTTCTTCTCCGGCGGCGGCGGCTCGATCCGCGGCTATGCCTATCGCAATGTCGGGCCGCGGCTCGGCGGCGAGGTCACCGGCGGCCGCTCCTATGTGGAGGCCTCGGCAGAAATCCGGATGAAAGTCACCGACACGATCGGCCTTGTCGGCTTCGTCGATGCGGGCAACAGCTTCAGTTCGATCTATCCGGATTTCTCGCAAGGGTTGAAGGTCGGCGTCGGCGCCGGCATCCGCTACTTCACCCCGGTCGGGCCGCTGCGGCTGGACGTCGCCGTGCCGCTCAACCCGGAGAAGGACGACCCGAGTTTCGCCGTCTATGTCGGCCTCAGCCAGGCGTTCTGA
This sequence comes from Stappia sp. TSB10P1A, assembly GCF_900185725.1. Classification (GTDB taxonomy): domain Bacteria; phylum Pseudomonadota; class Alphaproteobacteria; order Rhizobiales; family Stappiaceae; genus Stappia. The sequence continues at coordinate 437,160 of NZ_FYAU01000036.1, forward strand.
TTTTGAGAAATTGAGACGGGTTGGGCGGCAAAAACGCAAAATTTCTCGAAATTTTGCAAAATCCGTCTCGAAATTCGATTCCGTGAATCATTTCAGTGATATGGATCGGAACGATGAGCTTCCGATTCCGATTCAACGACTTGAGAGACCGAATCAGGTCGCCGCTGCGATGCGCCATGATTTCGCTTCAACAGCGCGGCATAAGTCTTTCGATGAAGACTCGTTTTCCCCGTCGCGGGGGCGCCTGAGGTGACCGCGCCGTCGCCCCGCCGCCGCCGCTCCGTCCTGCGCACCGCCGCCCGGCTGCTGCTGCGCACGGTCCTCGCCGTCGTGGTGCTGGTGCCGCTGCTCGCCCTTGGCCTCCTCGGCGCGCTGCAGACGCAGGCCGGCCGGGACGCGGTCGTCGCCATCGTCAACGGCCTTGCCAGCGACGCCGACGGCGGTGTCCGCCTCGCCGGTCTCAGGGTCGGCTGGGGTCTCGACGCCTCGCTCGAGCGGGTCGAGGTTTGGGATGCGCAAGGCCCCTATCTCGCGGTCGAGCAGGCCCGGCTCGCCTGGCATCCGCTGGCGCTGCTGTCCGGCAGGGTCGATGTCGAGACGCTTGACGTTGCGCGCGTGTCGCTCGACCGGCTGCCGGTCGAGAGCGAGACGGAGGGCACCGACAGCGGCGCGCTGCCGCTGCTGCCCTTCCGCCTCGGCCGGGCGCAGGTCGAGGAGATCGCCATCGGTGAGGCCGTCGTCGGCGCGCCGGTGCGCCTCACCGCGCAGGCGCGGGCGAGCCTCTCCGAGGCACCGCGCGCGGCCACTGCCGAGCTCTCCGTCAGCCGCATCGACGGCACGCCGGGCGATGTCGCGGCGACGGTCCGCTTCCTGCCGCAGGCGGAGGAACTGTTCTTCGACGTGAGGGTGGAGGAGCCGCGCGGCGGGCTTGCCGCCCGGCTGTTGCAGATCGAGGGCCTGCCGGCGCTGGACGTGACGCTGAAGGGCGACGGGCCGCTCGACGACTGGCAGGCGCAGCTTGCGCTGGCGCTCGACGGGCGCACCGAGATCTCCGGCACCGCCCGTCTCGCCGAGGCCGGCGACACCCGCCGCCTGACGGCGCGGCTGGAGGGCGACGTCGCCGCCCTCGCCCCGCCGGTCGCCGCCGCCCTCGTCATGGGCCGCACGGTGCTCGATGCCGACGTGGTCTTCGCCCGCGATTTCGCGCCGCGGCGGGCGACCGGCACCCTGACGACCGGCACGCTGTCCGCCGACTTCCGCGCCGACCTGCCCGAGGACGGGCGGATCGATGCCGGCGCCGAACTGCGCCTGTCCGCCGGCGAGGGATCGATGATCGGCGTGGAACTGCCCGGCCGGCTGATCGCCATCGGCGAGAGCGAGTTGAGGCTGACGGCGCGCGGCCCGCGCGAGGCGCTGGACTGGGCGCTTGCCCTCGACACCGCGCGGCTGCAGACGGCGGAGGCCCGTCTCGACGGCCTCGCCCTGCGGCTCGAGGGCGAAAACCTCGACACGACGGCAAGGACTGTCCGTCCCGACGTCGCCCTCCGGCTGACCGCCCGCCATGTCGCGCCGCTGATCGAGGGGGCGGAGATGCTCGCCGGGCCGCTGGCGCTCGACGCGCGTGCCGCCGTCGACCCTTCCGCTCCGGGCGCCGAAATCTCCGATCTGACCCTGACGCTCACCGGCATCGAGGCGCGGATGGACGGCACGCTGACGGCCGAGACCATCGACGCCAGCTACACCGTGACGCTCGCCGATCTTGCCCGCTTCGTTCCCGAACTGACGGGCGGCGCGCAGATCGAGGGCACCGCGACCGGCGCCCTCGCCGGCCCGGACATCGCCGCGACGCTCAAGGCCGAGGCGCTGCAGCTTGCCGGCAAGCCGGTCACCGATCTGGAGATCGACATCGACGGCACGACCGCGCCGGAGGCGCTGTCGGCCCGCATCATCGCCCATGGCACGGTCGACGGCCATCGGCTGAACGCGCTGGTCGACGCCAGGCCGAAGGAGGCCGGCGTCACGATCCCGACCTTCTCGCTCGCGGCCGGGGACAACCGGATCACCGGCGCCTTCGAGATCGGCGAGCTTGCGGACGCGCTCGGCACGCTCACCGGCACGCTCGACATCGCCGCGCCGAACCTCTCCGAACTTTCCGCCCTGGCGCTGACCGAGCTGGACGGCGCCCTGTCGGGCACATTGGCGCTGACGGGAACGGGCGCGGCGCAGCGGGCGGACCTCACCCTTGCGGGCGAGGATCTTTCGGTCGCCGGCACCCGCATCGCGCGGCTGTCCGCGTCCGGCACGGCGCGCGGCGACCTTACAGCGCCGACGCTGTCGGGCGAAGCAAGGCTCAGTGGCATCCTCGCCGGCGACACGTTGATCGAGACGGTGACCGCGACCGCGACCTCGCAGGGAACGCGCACCGACCTCCGGCTGGATGCCCGCCTGGCGCAGGGAAGCAATGCCGATGGCGTCGCGCTGACCGCCGCGCTGGAGCCGTCGGACAGCGGGTTGGCCTTGCAGCTTTCCGCGCTCGACGGGCGCTATCGCGGTCTCGCCGCCCGGCTGGCGCAGCCCTCGCGCATCACCCTTGCCGACGGCATCACCAGCATCGAGGGTCTCGGGCTGCTGATCGGCGGCGGCCGCATCGACATCAGCGGCACCGCCGGCGAGCGGCTTGCCATCGACGCGAGGATAAATGCCCTGCCGCTGACGGCGCTCGGTCCCCTTGCCCCCGGCGTTTCGCCCACCGGCAGCGCCTCGGGCACGGTCACGTTGCGCGGTGCTGCCGCCGATCCGCAGGCCGAATGGTCGCTGACGGTCGCCGACCTTTCCGCCGCGCCCTTGCGCGACAACGGCCTTGCCGCCGTCGGCCTGCGCTCCACCGGCCGGTTCCAGGCCGGCCGGATCACCCAGACCACCGACATCACCGGCGCCGACGGTCTGGCGCTCACCGCCGCCGGCACCGTCGCCATTACGGCGCCTGGTGCCCTCGACATCACGGTGAGCGGCAACGTGCCGGTCAGCGCGGCGCGCCAGCGGCTGATCCTGTCCGGCTTTTCCGGCCAGGGCGGGCTCGCCGTCTCCGGCCGGGTCACCGGCCCCTTCGCCGCGCCGCGCTACAGTCTCACCCTGCAGCCGCGCGGCTTGTCGCTGACCCAGCTCGCCTCCGGCCTCACCTTGCAGAATTTCGCCGGCAGCATCGCCGTCGACACGTCAGGTGTTGCGATCAACGATCTTACCGCGGCCATCGCCGCCGGGGGCAACCTTTCGGCGAACGGGCGCATCGGCCTGGATGCCGGCATGCCGGCGGACCTGCGTGTGCAGGTGCGCGAGGGGAGCTACACCGACGGGCGCATCGTCCAGGCGGTGCTCGGCGCCGACCTGCGCCTGACCGGCCCGCTCGCCGACCCGGCGCGCGGCGCGCGGCTGGAGGGTAGCGTCTCCATCGCCCGTGCGGATATCACCATTCCCAGCACCCTGCCCGGCGCCATCGATCCGGTGTCGGTCACCCATGTCAACGCGCCGGAGGCGGTGCGGCAGCAGGAGGCGGCGCTGGCGCGCGACAGCGGCGGGACAGGCGGCGGCGGCCGGCCGATCGGTCTCGACATCAACGTGTCGGCGCCGGGACGCATCTTCGTGCGCGGACGCGGCCTCGACGCGGAGATGGGCGGCTCCCTGCGCATCGTCGGCACCACCGCCGACCCGCAGGCCGTCGGCTCCTTCTCCATGCGGCGCGGGCTGCTGCAGGTGCTGACCCGGCGCGTCCAGTTCAACCGCGGCGATGTCGGCTTCACCGGCTCCCTGATGCCGCGGCTCAACTTCGCCGCCACCTCGCAGACCAGCAGCGCGGCGGTCACCATCACGGTGACCGGCGAGGCGGCGCAGCCACGGATCGCCTTCACCTCCTCGCCGCAACTGCCGCAGGACGAGGTGCTGGCGCAATTCCTGTTCGACCGGTCGATGAGCCAGCTCTCGCCGACGCAGATCGCCCAGCTCGGCGCCTCGGTGCTGGCGCTCACCGGCGGCAGCACCGAAGGCCCGCTCGGGGCGCTGCGCCAGTCGCTCGGGGTCGATGCCATCGACCTGGAGACGGACGGCACCTCCGGCCCCTCGCTCGCGGTCGGCAAATATCTCAGCGACAACATCTATCTCGGCGTCAAACAGGGCACGGAGGCCGGCTCCAGCCGCGTCACCGTCGACATCGACGTCACCCGGTCGCTGAAGCTGCGCGGCGAGGTCGGCGCCGACGGCGAGTCCAAGGCCGGCATCTTCTTCGAGCGCGAATTCGGCAGGTAGCGGGCTGCCTGCCGCCGCTGCCTGTCGGCCCCTTCGCCCCGCCCTCTCCCTTCGTCATTCCGGGCAAGCGAAGCCGCGCTCCGGAACCGGGGAGCCACGGCGGTCGTGGTGTCTTTCGGGAGCGCGTCCGCAAGCGCCCTCGGCTCCCCGATCCCGGCTCGGCGCTCGCGCACCGTCCGGAAGGACGCGCGAGAGGACTGCGCGCCTCGCCGCCGCTCTGGCAACCAATAGGCCCCGGCTCTGCGCTCGCGCTTGGCCGGGGTGACGGCCGAGGGGATGCGAGGCGGCGCCTCTCACTCAGGATGTCGTCCCGGCCGTAGGCGAAGCCGGAGAGCCGGGAACCATTGGCAACCTCGGCAGGTGTTTTTTGCTCCAACCTCCCCAAGCGTCATTCCGGGCAAGCGAAGCGCGATCCACCCCAACGGAACCGGAGAGCCACGCCGGCCGGGGCGCCTTCTATCCGGGCCGGCGCGCGCCTCACGCCTCGCGCCAGTTGTCCCCGGCGAGCGCGATGATTTCCGCGTGGATTGGCGCCGGGATCGACACTCCCTCGCGGGCGGCGCGAGCGCGTGCCTCGAGCCGGCGCGAGCCCGGCAGGCGCACCCCGTCCTGCGCCTCGATCGCCGCGACCAGCGTCGCCATCCGCTCGCCATAGGCGCCGTCGGAACTCAGGCCCGGATCGATGGCGATGACCGTCTGGCCGAGGTCGGGCGCGGCCCCTTCCCCCGTGAACAAGCTGGAGGCCTCGAAGGCAAGGCTGGCGCCGACCAGCGCGGCGGCCATCACCTCGACCATCAGCGCCAGCGCCGCGCCCTTGGCCTCGCCGATGGGGATCATCGTCCCGGCCATGCCGGCATCGGCATCGGTCGTCGGGTTGCCGTCGACATCGAGCGCCCAGCCTTCCGGGATCGGCTTGCCGGCCTTTTGCGCCGCCATGATCCGCCCGCGCGCCACGCGCGAGACGGCGAGATCGATGACCAGCGGCGCCCGCCCCTCGGACAGCGGCGCGGCGAAGGCGATCGGGTTGGTGCCGAACAGCGGCTTGCTGCCGCCCCAGGGGGCGATGGCCTTGGGCGCATTGCCGAAGACGAAGGCGACGAGGCCCTTTTCCGCCAGTTTCTCGCAATGGGCGCCGGCCTGGCCGAAGTGGTGCGAGCGGCGGATGGCGGCAAGGCCGATGCCGGTCTCCGCGACGATGCCGGGCAGCGCGTCGATGACCAGATCGAAGGCCGGATAGGCAAAGCCGAGGCCGGCATCGACCCGCAGCAGGGCCGGCGCGGGGCGCGAGAACTCCGGCACCGCATGGCCGTCGACCTTGCCGGTCCGCGACTGCGCCGCATAGGAGGGCACGCGCGACAGGCCATGGCCGGCCTGGCCGTCGGCCTCGGCGGCAACGAGGGCGCGGGCGACGGCTTCGGCGTTTTCCGGCGAGGTGTCGGCGGCGATGAGGGCGGCGCGGGCCAGCGCGCCGGCCTCGTCCAGCGTCAGGGAGATCATGGAGGTCATGGCGAGCTTTCGTCTGTGGGGGCCGGCGGCGGCAGCGCGCCGGGTCTTCCCGCCGTTTAGACCGCTTCGTCCCGCGCGAAAAGGGGAAAGCCGCGCGTGTCGCGGCCCCGGCACGCGGCGAAACGCGCCCCGCCGGCTGGGGGTATCTCCCGGCTTTGCGTTGCTGCTTGCCGGCCGGATGCCTATGATTGCTCAAGAATCCCGGTCGACGGGTGGCGCGCGGCCGGGCATTCCAGATCCCCGTCCCTCGCCGGTGCACCGCCTTGCAGGACCTGCGCAAGGCCTCGCCCCAGGGCCCTCGCACGAGATACCGGCCGCCTCCCGCGCATGCGGCCGCGACAGCACAAGGGCCGGCCCGCACGGGCCCGCCAACAACAACGGGAGCGCAAGCATGATCAGCGACCACAGGCTTTTCAGGCAGTCCTGCCATATCGGCGGATTGTGGACCCATGCCGACACCGGATCGGTGATCGAGGTCGACAATCCGGCGACCGGCGAGATCATCGGCACCGTGCCGCGCTGCGGCCGGGCCGAGACGGCGCGGGCCATCGAGGCCGCCTATCTCGCCTTCCAGGACTGGAAGGCGACGACGGCGGAAGAGCGCGCCACGCTGATGCACAAGCTGTGCGACGCGATCCTTGCCAATCACGACGCGCTGGCGGAAATCCTCACCACCGAGATGGGCAAGCCGCTGGCCGAGGCCAAGGGCGAGATTGCCCTCGGCGTCAAATATGTCCGCTTCTTCGCCGAGCAGGCCAAGCGCATCGACGGGGACATCATCCCCTCGCCCTGGCGCGGCAAGCGCATCCTGGTGACCAAGGAGCCGGTTGGCGTCACCGGCGCGATCACGCCCTGGAACTTCCCCCACTCGATGATCTCGCGCAAGCTCGGCGCGGCGCTTGCCGCCGGCTGCACCATGGTGATCAAGCCGGCGAGCCAGACGCCGTTCTCCGCGCTCGCCCTTGCCGCGCTCGCCGAGGAAGCCGGCTTCCCGCGCGGCGTGGTCAACGTCCTCACCGGCTCGGCCGCCGAGATCGCGGCGGAGATGTGCGAGAACCCGCATCTGCGCAAGATCACCTTCACCGGCTCGACGGAAGTGGGCAAGAAGCTCGCCTCCCACGCCTCCGCCCATATGAAGAAGATCTCGATGGAGCTCGGCGGCAACGCGCCCTTCATCGTCTTCGACGACGCCGATCTCGATGCGGCGGTCGAAGGGGCGATGGTCTCCAAGTTCCGCAATTCCGGCCAGACCTGCGTCTGCGCCAACCGCATCTATGTGCAGGCCGGCGTCTATGACGCCTTCGCCGAAAAGCTTGGTGCCGCCATCGCCCGCCTCAAGGTCGGCAACGGCCTTGAGGACGGCGTGACGCAGGGACCGCTGATCGACGGCAAGGCGGTGGAGAAGGTCGAGGAGCACATTGCCGACGCGCTCGCCAAGGGCGGCAAGGTGCTTGCCGGCGGCACGCGCCACGGCAATGGCGGCCGCTTCTTCGAGCCGACGCTGGTCGTCGGTGCCACATCGGAGATGAAGGTGGCGCGCGAGGAGACCTTCGGTCCGCTCGCTCCGCTCTTCCGCTTCGACACGGAAGACGAGGCGGTGGCGCGGGCCAACGACACCGAATACGGCCTTGCCTGCTACTTCTACACCCAGGATCTGGGCCGCGCCTTCCGCGTCATGGAGGCGCTGGAATACGGCCTCGTCGGTGTCAACGAGGGGCTGATCACCACCGAGGTCGCGCCCTTCGGCGGCGTCAAGGACTCCGGCGTCGGCAACGAAGGCTCGAAATACGGCGTCGAGGACTATCTCAACATCAAATATGCCTGCGTCGGCGGTCTCGGGCTGTAACGCCCCGCCTCCCGCACCGGACATGCGAAGGGCCGCCCATTGGGTGGCCCTTATGCTTTTCAGGTCAACGAGTTGCGCGCCCGCGCACTCCTCCTTTGGCACCAATCCCCCGTTCCCGCCTTGTGAGCGGCGCCCGCCCATGCGAGCATCAAAGCGGGAGGAAATAACCATGGTGTCGACCCTGTCGCACATCAGGGAGATCGAGCGCGTCGCCATGGGCGGGGCGAGCGGGCGGGATATGCCCGTCGTCCAGTCGTGGCTGCGCTGCGTCAACGACTACCGGCTCGACCCGGCGCAGGCGCAGGAAGCCTATATCGTCCCCGAGACGACCTTGCGCGAGCACCGCGAGCAGGCGGAGGAGCTTATCCGCATCGGCCGCAGCGGCCTGGAGACGCTGTTCAACCAGGTCGCCGAGCAGAAATACGTGCTGCTGCTGTCGGATGCGCGCGGCGTCACCGTCGAGTTCATGGGCGATCCGACCTTCGACAACCAGTTGCGCAAGGCCGGGCTCTATCTCGGCTCCGAATGGTCGGAAAACCGCGCCGGCACCTGCGCGGTGGGCGCCTGCATCGTCTCCGGCAAGCCGGTGGTGATCCACCAGGACGACCATTTCGACACCAGCCATATCGGCCTGACCTGCACCGCCGCGCCGATCTACGACACGCTCGGCGACCTCACCGCGGTGCTCGACATCTCGCAATTGCGCTCGCCCACCGCCAAGGCCAGCCAGCAACTGGCGCTGCATCTGGTCGCCGCCACCGCCCGGCGGATCGAGCTTGCCAACCTGATCTCCCGCACCCGCAACGACTGGGTGCTGCGGCTGTCGCGGCTGCCGGACTTTCTCGACGTCGACCCGGACGCGGCGCTGTCGCTCGACGGCGCGGGGCGCGTCACCGGCATCACCCATGGCGGCTTCAACGCGCTGGCGCGGGCGATGAACCTGACCGCCTTCACCGCGCGCGACCTTGTCGGCGAGCGGATCGACCGGTTCTTCGAGATCGAGATCGACGACCTGCCCCGCTACATGCGCGGCGGCACCGACCGGGAGCGGGTGCTGCGGGCGCGCGACGGCTCGGCCTTTTTCGCCAGTTCCATCGCCCCGGTGGTGCAGCCGCGCGGGCCGGCGGCCGTCCGCCCCCGCCTGCCGGGCGCGCTCTCTAGCCTCAGTTTCGGCGACCCGCGCATGGAGGCGATGCTGGCGCGGGTGTCGCGGCTCGCCGGGCTCGACATCCCGATCCTGATCCACGGCGAGACCGGCACGGGCAAGGAGGTTCTCGCCCGCGCCATCCACGAGAGCCGCGAGCGGCCCGGCCCTTTCGTTGCCGTCAACTGCGCGGCGATCCCCGAGCATCTGATCGAGTCCGAGCTGTTCGGCTATGCGCCGGGCGCCTTCACCGGCGCGGCGCCGCGCGGCAAGACCGGCCTGATCGAGGCGGCGGCCGGCGGCACGCTGTTTCTCGACGAGATCGGCGACATGCCGCTCTCCCTGCAAAGCCGCCTGCTGCGCGTGCTGTCGGAGGGCGAGGTGCAGCCGGTCGGCGCGCTGAAGACGCGGCCGGTGCGGCTGAAGCTGATTTCGGCCTCGCACCGCGATCTCGGCCGGCTGGTCGCCGAGGGGCGCTTCCGCGAGGACCTCTATTACCGGCTCAACGCCGCCACCTTCACCCTGCCGCCGCTGCGCGAGCGGCTGGATTTCGACGCGCTCGCCGACCGGATCCTGGCGCGGATCGCCGCCGAGACCGGGCGCAGTCCACGCCTCTCCCCCGGCGCCCGCATGGCGCTGCGCGCCCATCCCTGGCCGGGAAACCTGCGCGAATTGCACAATGCGCTGAAGGTCGCGGCCGCCCTGTCGGAGGGGGAGGTGATCGATCCCGACGCCCTGCCCGAGCAGATCGGCCGGCCGGGCGCACGGCCGGGGTTTCGCCCTACCCTCGCCCCGATACCGCCTGCAACACCGCCCGGCGGCACGGATGCGGCAGGAGAAGGCGATCTCCTGCGCGAGCTCGCCGCCTGCGGCGGCAATGTCTCGGCGCTGGCGCGCCGGCTCGGCGTCAACCGCTCCACCGTGCATCGCTGGCTGAAACGCGGCAACCCTCGCGCGGTGTGAGCCGCGCCTGCCTGTCGCACCCTGTGCGACAGGTGTTGCAGGCCTGTTGCGCAACGCTGCGACAGGCCACGCAACAACCGATATAACCCTTTGATAAAAAAGCGCTCCCGGCGCAAGACCACTTGGCACGCGGCTTGCCATCTCCCCCTCACCGGGCGGGCTCACCCCCGTCCCCGGACACTTGAGCAACGGGAGGAGACGATATGCTCGACAAGACACCGACGGCCCGCGTTCAGGCCTTTCTCGACAGGTTCGGCGGGGCGCTGGAGGCGGGCCGGATCGACGAGGCCGTCAGCATGTTCGCCGAGGAGTGCTACTGGCGCGACCTCGTCACATTCACTTGGAATATCAAGACCGTAGAGGGTCGCGGCGAGGTCCGCGACATGCTGGAGGCGCAGCTTGCCGCAACCAGGCCGACCGCCTGGCAGGTGGCCGAGGGCGAGGAGGCCAGCGAGGCCGACGGCGTCACCCAGGCCTGGATCACCTTCGAGACCGACGTGGCGCGCGGCTATGGCCTGATCCGCCTCAAGGACGGGCTGATCTGGACGCTGCTGACCACCATGGTCGAGCTGAAGGGGCACGAGGAAAAGGCCGGCTTCTCCCGTCCGCTCGGCGCCAGGCACGGGGTCAATCCCGGCGCCAAGACCTGGAAGGAGGAGCGCGAGGAAGAGGCCGCGACGCTCGGCTATACCAGGCAGCCCTATGTGGTGATCATCGGCGGCGGCCAGGGCGGTATCGCCCTCGGCGCAAGGCTGCGGCAGCTCGGCGTGCCGACGATCATCGTTGAGCGCAACGACCGGCCGGGCGATTCCTGGCGCAAGCGCTACAAGTCGCTCTGCCTGCACGATCCGGTCTGGTACGACCACCTGCCCTATATCGATTTCCCGAAGAACTGGCCGGTTTTCGCGCCGAAGGACAAGATCGGCGACTGGCTGGAAATGTACACCAAGGTGATGGAGCTGAACTACTGGACGCGCTCCACCGCCCGCTCGGCGAAATGGGACGAGGCCAACAAGGAATGGGTCGTCACCGTCGACCGGGACGGCGAGGAAGTGGTGCTGCGGCCCAAGCAGCTCGTCTTCGCCACCGGCATGTCCGGCAAGGCCAACATCCCGCAGTTCAAGGGCGCAGACCGCTTTGCCGGCGAGCAGCACCATTCGTCGAAACATCCCGGCCCCGACGGCTACAAGGGCAAGAAGGTCGTCGTCATCGGCTCGAACAACTCGGCCCATGACATCTGCGCCGCGCTCTACGAGGCCGGTGTCGACGTGACCATGGTGCAGCGCTCGACCACCCATATCGTGCGCTCCGATCCGCTGATGGAGCACGGGCTCGGCGCGCTTTATTCCGAGCAGGCGGTGGCGAACGGCATGACGACGGCGAAGGCGGACCTGATCTTCGCCTCGCTCCCCTACCGGATCCTGCACACCTTCCAGAAGCCGATCTACGACAAGATCCGCGAGATCGACGCGGACTTCTATGCGGCGCTGGAAAAGGCCGGCTTCCAGCTCGACTTCGGCCCGGACGGCTCGGGGCTCTTCATGAAGTATCTGCGGCGGGGCTCGGGCTATTACATCGACATCGGCGCTTCGCAACTGATCATCGACGGCAAGATCAAGCTCGCTGCCGGCCAGGTGGAGGAGATCACCGAGACTTCCGTCAAGCTCGACACCGGCGTTGAGATCCCCGCCGACGTCATCGTCTATGCCACCGGCTACGGCTCGATGAACGGCTGGGTCGCCGACCTGATCGACCAGCAGACCGCCGACAAGGTGGGCAAGGTCTGGGGGCTCGGCTCCGACACGCCCAAGGACCCCGGCCCCTGGGAGGGCGAGCAGCGCAACATGTGGAAGCCGACGCAGCAGGAAGCGCTGTGGTTCCACGGCGGCAACCTGCACCAGTCGCGCCACTACTCGCAGTTCCTGTCGCTGCAGTTGAAGGCGCGGATGGAAGGCATCCCGACGCCGGTCTACGGGTTGCAACAGGTGCATCACAAGGGCTGAGCCAGCGCCAGCCGACACAGGACCGGGCGGAGCGATCCGCCCGGTTTTGCTTGGTCAAATCCGCTCAGCCGAGCGGCTGGCCGACGTCGATGCGGTTTCCGTCCGGGTCCTCGAAGACGAAGGCGCGAAGGCCGAACTCCTTGTCGCGCAGGCCCTTGACGATGCGCAGGCCCTGCCGGCGGCAGACCTCATGCAGCGCGTCGACATCGCCGACCATCAGATGGGCGACGTTGAACGGCGCGGCGCGGTGGCCGGGCTGCAGGGTCAGGTGAAGCTCCGCCTCGCCCTGCTTGAGAATGACGAAGCCGACGGGATCGCCGTTCTCGAAGGTCTTGGTGAAGCCCAGAACGCCGACATAGAAGTCGAGCGCCCGCGACATATCGCTCACGGGCAAGGTTGCGGCGATCCGGCCGAACCGGATCCCGCCAGGAAGGGGCATGGTCATGCGACTGCCTTGGCTGGCGAAACGCTGCGCCTTTCGGGGACGGTGCCCCGGCCGGTAGCGCCTCGCAGGGAGATGTCAGGACGGTGCCCGGCGCCAGAATGCCCCGGAAAGGCCGGGTTGACCAGCGAGAGGGCGTCATCGCTGCACATAAATCGGCGTCCACCCCACCAGCGCGGTCCGGCTCGCCTGCTTTCCAAGAGTTCGGCTTATGCGGTTAAATATCTTTGATATTGCTAAACAACTCTGAAACCAGCCTTTTCCGAAATACCCTAGCGGATTTTCAATCACCCGTTAACCATTTTATAGATATGAATACAATAGATTTTGTAACGTGAGGTTGCAATGTTAACGATCCGCACGCGACTTTTAGTAACCCTTGTCACCCTCTTCGCCTGTATTCTGGCGGTGGTAGCGACCGGCTTCTGGGGATCGGATACCGCGGAAAAATCCTTGCGCGAGATCAACGACGAGCGGGTCATACCGTTGCGTGACCTCAAGATTGTCTCCGACATGTATGCCGTCAACGTTGTCGATGCCTCGCACAAGGTTCGCAACGGCAACTGGAGTTGGGACGAAGGCCTGCAGTCGCTTGCCGAAGCCAAGACGGCAATCGAACGTCATCTTCGAGCTTATCTTTCGGGGACGATCGACGAGGCGGAGCGCCCGCATGTCGATGAGGTGCGCCGTCTGATCGCCGGCGTCGATGCCGCGATCGTCGAGTTGGAAGGCATCCTGGGCGCCAGGAACAGCGCCGGCCTCGACACCTTCGTCAAGGACAAGCTCTACCAGATCATCGATCCCCTGACCGAGGCCATCGGCAAGCTGGTCGATGTGCAGATCGAAGGGGCGACCGAAACGGCGGCGGAGAGCAGCCTGCGGCTGGAGCTCATTCAATGGGTGTCATGGCTGGTGCTGGCCGCCGCCATGGCCATCGTCCTCGGCGCGGGCTGGATGGTGCTGTCGCATGTCACGCGGCCGTTGCGCGCCCTCACCGAAGCGGTCAGAAACCTTGCCGAGGAGCGTTATGACACGCTCGTCCCCGGGCGGGGACGCCGGGATGAACTGGGCCAGATGGCGGAGGCCATCGACACGTTGCGGGTCGCCGCCATCCAAAGCCAGGATCTCGCCAGGGAGCGCGAGCAGGCGCAACGCCGCGATCTTGCACGGGCCGAGGCCGTCGGCCGCCATGTCGCCGAGTTCCGCGCGACCGGAGCGAGCCTGACCGCAACGTTGAAACAGGCAACCGCCGGCCTGGACGAGACGGCCGGCCAGATGGCGCAGTCGGCATCCGGGACGAAAACGCAGATCGCCGCCACCGCCGCGGCGGCCAACGAGACCTCGCACTCCGTGCAGGGCGTTGCCTCGGCGACCGAGGAACTGTCGATCTCGGCGCGGGACATCAGCGAGCAGGTAGCCAGATCCGCCCAGGCCGCGCGGGTCGCGGTCGAGCAGACGCTCGCCACGGACCAGGCCGTCAAGGCGCTGGCCGAGCGCAGCATGAAGATCAGCGCCGTCGCCGAACTGATCCGCTCGATCGCGGAACAGACCAATCTGCTCGCGCTCAACGCCACCATCGAGGCCGCGCGCGCGGGCGAGGCTGGCCGTGGCTTTGCCGTGGTGGCCCAGGAGGTCAAGGCGCTGGCCGGCCAGACGGCGAAGGCGACCGAGGAGATCGCCCTGCAGATCGACAGCATCCGGGACGGCACCCAGGAGGCGGTCTCCGCCGTCGAGCAGATCAATGCCGCGATTGCCGATGTCGATACGATCGCGTCGAGCGTTGCCGCCGCCATCGAGGAGCAGCAGGCCGCGACCGGCGAGATCAGCCATGCCGTTGCCTCGGCAGCGAACGGGGCGGGCACCGTCGCCGACAACCTGCGGTCCGTCGATCAGTCCTCGCTGACGGTGGCCAGCGCCTCCGAGGCGGTTCTCGCCGCCAGTTCGGAGATCGGGCAGACTTCGGCGGCGCTCGACGCGGCCATCCAGGCCTTCATCGGCAAGGTCCAGGCGGCATAGGCCGCACCGCGCGCGCCCCATGGGCGCGTGCGCAGTCAGACAATTACCCCTGGGAGGCGGGCCAAACACACGGCTCCCTTGAAGAGCCGTGGAAATATCCAGCTTTCACGACACACCGCTTGACCTTGCCTCGCATGTGATTGATAAGTCTGCCCGCTGGCCTCGTGGCGGAGTGGTGACGCAGCGGATTGCAAATCCGTGCACCCCGGTTCGATTCCGGGCGAGGCCTCCAGCACCCTCCCGTCCGTCCCCGATATAGCTGCCGCCCACCCCTGCGGCTGGCGATGGTGCGTGCCTGTCCCGCGCATCAAACCTGCTCTGCCGGCGCGATCTCCCCGGCCATGTGCATTTTCGTTTTTCCTGCCGCCGTCCCCGTGGTCTATCTGTCATGCAGACGGCAACAACAGGATCACTCACCGGAGGCGGGCGCATGAAGCATGGCGGCGATCTCGGCGGCGCGATGGCCCGGTATGGCGGGCTCGCCGAGGACTGGCTGGACCTGTCGACCGGCATCAATCCGCATGCCTATCCCGTGCCCGCCTTGTCCCCCCGCTGCTGGCGGGAGTTGCCCTCGCAGGGCGCGCTCGACCGGCTGCTTGCGGCCGCGCGCAAGGCCTATGAGGTGCCCGCCGACCTCAAGCTCGTCGCCGCCCCCGGCACGCAGGCGCTGATCGCCCTGCTGCCGCATGTGCTGCCCCAGGGCGATGTCGTTATCACCGGGCCGACCTATGGCAGCCACGGGGATGCCTGGCGCCGCGCCGGACGGCGGGTCTGCGAGGTCACCTCGCCGCATGCGGAACTGGCGCCTGAGGTGAAGGTGCTGGTGATCGTCAACCCGAACAATCCGGATGGCCGGCTGGTCGACCCGTCGAGCCTGCGCCACATGGCCGGGCAGATGGCAGGACGCGGCGGCATGCTGGTCGTCGACGAGGCCTTTGCCGACTGCGTGCCGGGCGCCAGCGTGCTGCCGCATCTGACCGGGCGCCCGGCGGTCGTGCTGCGCTCTTTCGGCAAGTTCTACGGACTTGCCGGACTGCGCCTCGGCTTCGCCGCCGGGCCGCAGAGCGTCGTCGCCGCGCTGCGCGAGCGGCTGGAAAGCTGGGCCGTCTCCGGCCCGGCGATCGAGACCGGCGCGCAGGCGCTCGCCAATGATGCCTGGCGCCGGGCGATGATGGCACAGCTTGCGGATGAGGCCGCCGATCTGACGCTGTCATTGCAGATGCACGGGCTTTCCGTCTTCGGCGGCACGCCGCTCTTCGTGCTGGCGGGCACGCGCAATGCCGCCGGCCTGCACGAGGCGCTCGCCCGCCAGCGGATCTGGACCCGCATCTTCGACTATACCCCGACATGGCTGCGCATCGGCCTGCCCGGCGGGCGCGAGGGGCTGGCCCGGCTGGAGGCGGCGCTGCAAAACGCCATGGCCGACAGCGGCGCAACCGGGCGCTGATACGATGCTGCTCTTCACCGACACCGCCTTCCTGCTGCTGCTGGCATTGGTGCTCGATGCGCTCGTCGGCGATCCGCGCCGGCTATGGGCAGCGGTGCCGCATCCGGTGGTGCTGATCGGCAAGGTGATCGAGATCGCCGACCAGGATTTCAATGATCCCGCCGCCTCGCCCCGCGCGCGCAAGATCTATGGCGCGGTGTTCCTCGCCAGCCTTGTCGCCTGCTCGCTGCTGGTCGGCGTGCTGATCGAGGTGATCCTGCGCGCATTGCCCTTCGGCGAGATCGGCGTTGCCGTGATCGCGGCCGTCTTCATCGCCCAGAAGAGCCTCTACGAGCATGTGGCGGCGGTGCGCGACGGCCTGCTGGAGGACGGGCTTGCCGGCGGCCGCCGGGCGGTGGCGATGATCGTCGGCCGCGATCCGCAACAGCTCGACGAGGCCGGCGTTGCCCGCGCGGCCATCGAATCTTGCGCCGAGAACGCCGCCGACGGGGTGACCGCGCCGGCCTTCTGGTTCCTGCTGCTCGGCCTGCCCGGCCTCATCGCCTACAAGGCGGTGAACACGGCGGATTCGATGATCGGCCACCGGACCGAGCGGCACGAGGCCTTCGGCTGGGCCTCGGCCCGCTTCGACGATCTGGTGAACTGGCCGGCCGCCCGCCTGTGCGGGCTCGCCATGGCGCTGACCTCGCCGCTGAACGGCCGCAGCCTCAAGGAAAGCCTTGCGGTGATGCGCCGGGACGCGCCGAAGCACCGCTCGCCCAATGCCGGCTGGCCGGAGGCGGCGATGGCCGCCGTGCTCGGGCTGGCGCTGGCCGGCCCGCGCGCCTATCCCGGCTATAGGGTCGACGATCCGTTCATGAACGAAGGCGGCCGGCGCGAGGCCACCGCCGGCGACATTTCCAGGGCGCTGAAAGTGTTCCGCCAGGCGATGGTGCTGCAGGCCGTTGCGGTCGCGGCCATCGCGCTCGTCCCGCTGTTCCTGTGAGGGCCGCAATGCTTCCCTTCGCCCCCTCCGCCGAGCGCAACAAGGACGCGATCCTGGCGGGGCTCCGTTCCCACCTCGCCCGCTGCCGGCGCGTGTTGGAGATCGGCAGCGGCACCGGCCAGCACGCGGTGCACATGTCTGCGGCCCTGCCGCAGCTTGTCTGGCAGTGCAGCGAGTTGCCCGGTGCCGTCGAGGGAGTTGCGGCGCGACTGGAGGCCGAGGGGACTGTCCGCACGCCGCCGCCGCTCGCCCTCGATGTCGCCGCCGCGCCCTGGCCGCTGCCGGCGACTGATGCGCCCGATGCCTTCGACGCGGTCTTCACGGCGAACACGCTGCACATCATGTCCTTCGCCCATGTCGGGCAGTTCTTTGCCCGTATCGGCGAGGTGCTGGCGCCGGGCGGCCTGTGCTGCGTCTACGGGCCGATGAAATATCGCGGCGCCTTCACCACAAAGAGCAACGCCGAATTCGACGCGCAGTTGCGGGCGCGCGACCCGCTGAGCGGCATTCGCGATTTCGAGGCGCTCGACGAGTTGGCGCAAGCGCAGGGGCTGACCCTGCTGGAAGACCTCGCGATGCCGGCGAACAACCAGTTGCTGATCTGGCGGCGCGCCGGCGGGTAGGTTCACCGCGCGCGGGCGATCTCCAGCAGCGCCCCGATGTCGAGCGAGGCCTCCAGATGCGCGGCCAGCGCGTCGAGCGTGCGGTCGATCTCGCCCTCATAGGCGCGGGTGGAGCCGCTGCCCAGTTCCGCCAGCAGGCCGGCGCGGAACGTGTCCGACGCAAACAGCCCGTGCACATAGGTGCCGGCGATGCGCCCGTTTGCCGAGACCGCACCGTCCGGCTCGCCCTGTTCGCCCAATAGCGCGAAGGGCCTCGCGGTGTCCGGCCCTTGCGTGCGGCCGATATGGATCTCGTAGCCGGAGAGCGCTGTCCCGCTCGCCGCATGGCGGCCCGTCACCTCGACAAGGCGCTTGTCGACTGTCAGCACCGTGTCGACGTCGAGCAGGCCAAGCCCGTCGACGGTGCCGGGCGTGCCCTCGATGCCGTCGGGATCGCTGATCGTCCGCCCCAGCATCTGGTAGCCGCCGCACACGCCCATGACGCGCCCGCCGCGCCGCACATGGGCGGCCAGATCGATGTCCCAGCCCTGCGCGCGGAAGAAGGCGAGATCCCCGACCGTCGACTTGGACCC
Organism: Stappia sp. TSB10P1A; assembly: GCF_900185725.1. GTDB lineage: Bacteria > Pseudomonadota > Alphaproteobacteria > Rhizobiales > Stappiaceae > Stappia. The sequence goes on from NZ_FYAU01000036.1 coordinate 455,006, forward strand.
GGGCAGCAACACGAGATCGGCATCGCCCGGCAGCGGCCGGCCCGGCCCGACCAGCTCCAGCGTCACGCCCGGCTCCAGCCGCAGCGGATCGAGATCGTCGAAATTGGCGATGCGGCTGATCACCGGCACGGCGATCTTCACCGAGCCGTCGCCGTCGCTTTCCTCCAGCGCCAGCGCATCCTCCGCCGGCAGGCGGTGAGCATCGGCAAACCATGGCACCACGCCGAGCGGGCGCCATCCGGTGCGCGCGGCGATCTCCCGCACGCCTTCATCGAACAGCGACACATCCCCGCGGAAGCGATTGACCAGAAAGGCCTTGATGCGGCTCCGCTCCGCCTCCGGCAGGATCGCATGGGTGCCGACGAGGCTCGCGATCACTCCGCCGCGGTCGATATCGCCGCACAGGGCGACGGGGATATCCACCGCCTCGGCAAACCCCATATTGGCGATGTCGCCGGCGCGCAGGTTGATCTCCGCCGGGCTGCCCGCCCCTTCCACCAGAACGAGGTCCGCGCCCTCGCTGAGCCGGTCGAAACTCTCCAGCACCTTCGGCAGGAGCTCGGCCTTGCGGCTGCCGTATTCGCGCGCGCGCATCGTTCCGGCGCGCTTGCCCTGCACGATGACCTGCGCCCCCACATCCGTCTCGGGCTTCAGGAGCACCGGGTTCATGTGCACCGAAAGCGGCACGCGCGCGGCCATCGCCTGCAGCCCCTGCGCCCGGCCGATCTCGCCGCCGTCACTGGTCACGGCCGCGTTGTTCGACATGTTCTGCGGCTTGAACGGCCGCACCTTCAGCCCGCGATCGGCGAACAGCCGGCAGAGCCCTGCCACGACGAGGCTCTTGCCGACATTCGAGCCGGTGCCCTGGATCATCAGGGCGGGGATGCGGCGGCCTGCCGCCATCAGAACTCGATTCCCTCCTGCGGCTTCACGCCGGAGCGGAACGGGTGCTTGACCTGCTCCATCTCGGTGACGAGGTCGGCGATCTCGATCAGCTCGTCCTTGGCGTTGCGGCCGGTGATGACGACATGCACGTCCTCCGGCTTCTCGTCGCGCAGGAAGGCGACGACTTCCTCGATCGGCAGGTAGTCGTAGCGCAGCACGATGTTCAGCTCGTCGCATAGGACGAGGCGATGCTCGCGCGAGCGGATCAGGTCCTTGGCTGCCTCCCAGGCGGCGCGGGCGGCATCGATGTCGCGCTGGCGGTCCTGGGTCTCCCAGGTGAAGCCCTCGCCCATGCGCTTGATGGTGACGAGGTCGGAGAAGCGTTCCAGCGCCATGCGCTCGCCGGTCTCGATGCGGCCCTTGACGAACTGCACCACGGCGACCTTGTGGCCGTGGCCGAGCGAGCGGAACACCATGCCGAAACCGGCCGTCGACTTGCCCTTGCCCTTGCCGGTATGGACGATCAGGAGCCCCTTCTCGATGGTCTTGGTCGCCATGATCTTGTCGCGCGCGGCCTTCTTCTTGCGCATCTTCTCGGCGTGGCGGGCGTTGAGCTCCTCTTCGCTCATTTCGGCCTTCTTGTCGCTCACGAGGTCGTCTCCCTTTCCTGCCCCTGCGGGGCCTCGATATTCAAGGCAGCGCGCACCGAATTGCGCCGCGGCCGCCACAGGTCGCGCTCGACCGCCTCGCGGAAGCGCGCCTCGATTTCCTCCAGCGCCTTCGGATTGGCCTCGCCCAAGAAGGCGCGGACCTCGCCGTCGTCCAGATAGGCATCATAGAGCTGGTCGAAGTGATGGTCGCCCACCGCATTGGTGGTGGCGGCAAAGGCGAAGAGATAGTCCACCGTCGCGGCGATCTCGAACGCGCCCTTGTAGCCGTGGCGCATGACGCCGGCGATCCACTTCGGATTGGCGGCGCGCGCCCGCACCACCCGGCCGATCTCCTCCGACAGGGTGCGGATCACCGGGCGCTCGGGGCGCGAATGGTCGTTGTGATAGACCTTCGGCGCCGTGCCCTTCAGCGTTTCCACCGTCGCGGCGAGCCCGCCCTCGAACTGGTAGTAGTCGTCGCTGTCGAGCAGGTCGTGCTCGCGGTTGTCCTGGTTGTGCAGCACCGCGTCGACCTGCGACAGGCGCGCGGTCAGGCTGGCGCGCGCGCCCTCGCCCTTCGCCCCGCCGCCATAGGCGTAGGAGCCCCAGGCGAGGAACGCGTCGGCGAAGTCCGCGCGGGCCTCCCAGAGCCGCTCGTCGATCAAGGCCTGCAGGCCGGCGCCATAGGCACCGGGCTTCGAGCCGAAGACGCGGTAGAGCGCCTGCCGGCGGGCCTTTTCCGGCGCAAGGCCGTCCGCCTCCAGCCGGGCGGCTTCCTTGCGGGCGCGCGCGGCGAGCGGATTGGCGTCCTGCGGCTCCTCCAGCGCGGCGATGGCGGCGACCGCCGACTGGAACAGGTCGACCTGATGCGGGAAGGCATCGCGGAAGAAGCCGGAGATGCGCAGCGTCACGTCGACGCGCGGCCGGCCGAGCTCGGCGAGCGACAGAATGTCGAAGCCGGTGACGCGGCCCGAGCCCGCCTCCCATTTCGGCCGGGCGCCGATCAGCGCCAGCGCCTGGGCGATGTCGTCGCCGCCGGTGCGCATGTTGGCCGTGCCCCAGCAGGTCAGCACGACGGCGGCCGGATACTCGCCCTCGTCCTGGAAATGCCGCTCGACCAGCCGCTCGGCGCTGGCCGCACCGATGCGCCAGGAGGTCTCGGTCGGCACGGCGCGCACATCGACGGAGTAGAAATTGCGGCCCGTCGGCAGCACATCGGGGCGCCCGCGCGTCGGCGCGCCGGACGGGCCCGGCGGCACGAAGCGCCCGGCAAGCCCGGCAAGAACGCCGGCGGTCTCGGCGTCCCCCGAAGCAGTGACGGCCGGGCGGATGCGGGTCGTAATCTCCTCCAGCACGGCGGCGGTGGCGGCAAAGCCATCCGGCGCGCGGCCCTCCTCCACCAGCTTTGCCGCCAGCAGTTCCAGCCGCTCCACCGTGTCGCCGCAACTGCGCCAGGGGCTGCTTGCCACCTCTTCAAGCAGCACCGGGCGCGGGCCGTCGAAGGGCAGTTCGTAGGCGCAGGCGAGCGGATCGAAGCCCTCGAGCCCCAGATCGCGGGCAAGCGCCCGGGTGATGCCCTCATGCGCCGGCCCCTCGCCGCGCGGCACCCGCACCAGCGCCACCAGGAGCGCGGTCAGCAGATCGCCACCAGGTGCAGCACCCAGAACGTGCAGCCCGTCGCGGATCTGCAACTCCTTCAGGTCGCACAGATGCGCATCGAGCCGGGCGAGCCGCGTCTCCTCGTCCATCTCGCTGGTCAGGCCGATATCGCGGTCGAGGCCGTGCCGTTCCGCCGCCTCGAGAATGTCGCGGGTCAGCGCCTTCAGCCGGCGCGGATCGACACCCTGCGCCAGGTAATATTCGTCGAGCAGCACTTCCAGCTCGGCGGCGACGCCGTGGCTTTCGGCCCGCGCCAGCGGCGGCGTCAGGTGATCGACGATGACGGCGGAGGTGCGGCGCTTGGCCTGTGCCCCCTCGCCCGGATCGTTGACGATGAAGGGATAGATGTTGGGCAGCGGCCCGAGCACCGCTTCCGGGAAACAGTTTTCGGAGAGCGCCAGCGCCTTGCCCGGCAGCCATTCGAGATTGCCGTGCTTGCCCAGATGCACCACGGCATGGGTGCCGAATGTCTCGCGCAGCCAGATGTAGAAGGCGAAATAGTGGTGCGGCGGCACCAGATCCGGGTCGTGATAGGTCGCCTTGGGGTCGATGTTGTAGCCGCGCGCCGGCTGGATGCCGACGACCGCATTGCCAAAGCGCGTCACGGCGAGGCGGAACGCGCCCTCCTCCACATGCGGATCGTCTTGCGCCGCGCCCCAGCGGGCCGTGACCGCCTCGCGCACCGCCTGCGGCAGCCGGGCGAAGAAGGCGGCATAGTCGGCGAGCGAAAGCTCAGCGCCGCCATGGCGCACGCGGCGGGCAGCGATGTCGTTGGTCGGGCCGTCGCTGATCCGCGCCATCAGCTCGGCAGAGCCCTGCGGCGCGCCGTCGATGCGGTAGCCCTCGGCGGCAAGCGCCTGCAACAGGCGCGCGCAGGAGGCCGGCGTGTCGAGGCCGACGCCATTGGCAAGGCGCCCGTCCTTGTTGGGATAGTTGGCAAGGATCAGCGCCACCTTGCGCTCCGCCGCCGGGGTCGCGGCGAGGCGGGCGATCCGCGCGGCCTGGGCGGCGACGAAGGCCACCCGGTCGGGTTTCGGCACGAAGCGCATGGTCGCCGACTGGGTGAGCGGATCGTGCGGCGCCTGCTCCTTGAAGGAGACGGCGCGGGTGAGAATGCGCCCGTCCACCTCCGGCATCACCACATGCATGGCGAGATCGCGGATCGAAAGGCCTTGGTCGGCGTCGCGCCAGCCCTCTTCCGAGGACGAGGAGAACACCACCTGCAACACCGGCACGCCAGGTGCATCGAGCGGCGTTCCGCTGTGCGCCTCGCCGGCCTTCGACACGGCGAAGGCGGTGGCGTTGAGCACCACGGCGGGCGGCGCCTCGGCGAACAGCGCGGCGAGGACGGAGGCGGATTCGGCCTCCTTCAGCGAGGAGACGAAGACCGGCAGCGGGTTGATGCCCTCGCACGCCAGCGCCGTGCACAGGGCCTCGACCGGCGCGGTCGCCGCGCTCTGCATCAATGCCTTGTAGAAGACGATGGCGGCGACGGGGGCGGCCGGATCAGTCCAGGTCGCCCGCAGGTCGGCGAGCGTCGGGTGGGCACGGCCGGGCAGCAGCAGGCCGGCGCGCGGCAGCGGGCGCGGCGGATCGGGCTCACTCGCGCCATCCAGAAGATGCGCGGCGTAGCGCAGGAAGTTGCGAAGGTTTTCCGCCCCGCCTTCGGCGAGATAGCGCCACAGGCACCTCACCTCGTCGACCGGCAGCGTGGAGCGGGCGGCAAGGTCCGCGTCCCAGCGGTCGTCCCCCGGCATCACCGCCAGATGCAGGCCGTGGCCGCGCGCCGCCTCGGTCAGCCGCTCGACGCCATAGGGCCAGTATTCCGCCCCTCCGAGCAGGCGCAGCACGACGAGCCGCGAGCCCGCCACCGTCTGCTCGGCATACATGTCGACCGAATAGGGGTGCGACAGGGCCATCAGGTTGGCAAGCCGCAGGCTCGGCTGCCCCGCCCCGCCCCCTGCTGCCACGGAGGCGAGCGAGGCGAGTTCCGTGTCGGCCGCCGACAGCACCACCACATCGGCCGGCGACTGGCCGAGATCGACCGCCTCGTCGCCCTGGTCGATGCGTCCGCTGCGCCCCGCGAGAATATGCATGCCGTCTCCTGCGCTGTCGCCGTATCTGGCCTGCCGTATGGATCAGGCGGCGAGCGCGCTGGCGAGCAGACCCTCGACGCGGGCGAGGTCGAAGCCGGCAAGGCCGATCACCACGACCCGGCCGGGGGCGCGCGCGTCGCGCGCGAACCATGCCTCGACGCGCGGGCCGACCGCCTGCACCATCGCCGGCGCGGCCTTGCCCTCGATCCCGACCGCGCCCTTGATGCGCAGCACGCCGGGCACCGCCATGGCGGCGGCGACGCGCGCCTCCAGATCCTTCAGCGAGGCGAGCGGGGCGAGCTCGACCACATGGCTGACGAAGTCGTCGTGGTCGTGATGATGATGGTCATGATCGTGGTCGTGGTCGTCATGATCGTGATCGTCGTGGTCGTGGTCGTCATCGTCGTGGTGATGATGCTCGTGATGGCTCTCGCGCCCGTGCATGTCGTCTTCCGAGGCGCTCATCCGGCCGAGCAGCACGTCGGCGGCAAGCATGCCCTTTTCCGCCGCGACGATCTCCACCGCCGCGCGGACGCGTCCGGCGACTTCGGCCCGCACCCGCTCCAGCGTTGCCGCGTCGACGAGGTCGGCCTTGTTCAGCACCACCAGATCGGCGCAGACGAGCTGGTCCTCGAACAGTTCCTCCACCGGGCTGTCGTGGTCCAGCGCCTCGTCGGCGGCACGCTGCGCGGCCAGCGCCGCCTCGTCGCCGGTCACACGCCCTTCCGCGACGGCTGCGGCATCCACCACCGTCACCACCGCATCGACTGTCACCCGGGTCTTGACGCTCGGCCAGGAGAAGGCGCGCACCAGCGGCTGCGGCAGGGCAAGGCCCGAGGTCTCGATGACGATATGGTCCGGTGCCTCGTCGCGGGCGATCAACATCTCCATCGTCGGCAGGAAGTCGTCGGCGACGGTGCAGCAAATGCAGCCATTGGTCAGCTCCACCACCTCTTCGGCGGCGCAGTCCGGATCGGCGCAGCCGTCGACCAGCGAGCCATCGAAGCCCATGTCGCCGAACTCGTTGACGATGAGGGCGATGCGCTTGCCCTTCGCCTCGCGCAGCAGGTTGGCGAGCAGCGTCGTCTTGCCGGCGCCGAGGAAGCCGGTGACGATGGTGGCCGGGATCTTGCCGGCGGTGCGGGGCGTGGATGCGGTCATAGGCGGATCTCCGGCTGGAGGTGGGATGGCTTGAGAACGAGCGGCAGGCCGGCGGCGACAAGCACCGCTACATCGGCGAGTTCCGCGATGCGGCGATTGAGGCGACCCTGCTCGTCGCGAAAGCGGCGGGCGAGCGCATTATCGGGCACGATGCCCGAGCCGACCTCGTTGGTGACGAGAACGATCGGGCCGGGCGCGGCGCGCAGCGCCCCGGCGAGCCGGGCCGTCTCCGCTTCCGGATCGGCCTCGGCGAAAATCAGATTGCTGAGCCACAGGGTCAGGCAGTCGACGAGGATGGCGCGATGCGCCGTGCTCTCGGCGGCGAGGACGCCGGCAAGGTCGCGCGGCTCCTCGATGGTCCGCCAGCCCTCGCCCCGCTGGTCGCGGTGGCGGTCGATGCGCTGGCGCATCTCCTCGTCATGGGGCGTGCAGGTGGCGACATAGACGCACTCGCGCGCCGACGCGCGCACCAGCCCCTCGGCATAAAGGCTCTTGCCCGAGCGCGCGCCGCCCGTCACCAGCACGGTGCGGGCCGCGACAGGAGCCGGGGCGGTTGGCGAATCGGATGCGCCGCTCACGCGCAAGCCGTCCGGCAGCGGGATATGCCGGGAGGGCTGAAGCGGCGGGCGCCCTTCAACGGGAACATTCTGGCCTCCTGCCGTCCACCCGACGGCGCGTGACGTTTCGGGCCGGGCCCCTTCACGGGGGCTCGGGTGATCCGGCTCGTCTCCTGGCTCGCGGGTCGCGGCCTTGCCCTGCCCTTCCCGGACCGAAAGGCCCAGTGGTTCATGCAGGAAGGCTCGCCGCTCACAGTTGCGGGGGCAGCTACGGATTCGGGAGCCCGACTTGGGTCCTCCCCCACCGTATTCCGACTTTCCCCTTTCACCGGACTTCGTCCGTCAGAAAGGACCGGAAGATCACGACTCATAGCCTGCCGAAGGGGCCGGCGTCCAGCGGCGCGGCGTGGACGGCTCCGGGAAGCTTCCGCGGCGGCGCCCGCTCCACTCACAGCGGATGCGGCCGGATGCCCGCGGCTCTTGCCGGTGCAGCTTGCCGGTGCACGCTCCCCGCCCCTCGCCCGCTCCCCGACTGTGGAAAAGTTTTGCGACAAAGGGCTTGGCAAGCGGCGGCGCAGTTTGCTATACGCCTGCCACCGACGCGGTGCGGATGCCCCGCGTGTTTCGTGATCCCCGGTAGCTCAGTGGTAGAGCAAGCGGCTGTTAACCGCTTGGTCGCTGGTTCGAATCCGGCCCGGGGAGCCACTTCCTCCTTATTTTCCCAAAAATCCTCCAGTCTTCCCGAAAACATGCCTCGCCTGGCGATATCGGATCGCCGTGGCCGAATGGGCTTTAGGTCGTGAATTCATAACTGTGCCGTCTCTCGCCGGACTTACGAGTTCACGACCTACGCGCGTTCCTTCAGGAAGTCGACAAAGGCGCGCACGCGCGGAATGGCCTGGCGGCCAGGAAGCATCAGGGCGGAGATCGGCTTGGGATCCGCGTCGTGCTGTCCTTGGAACAGTTCAACGAGCTGCCCCTCGGCAAGCGCCTTCCTGCCGAGAAAGTCCCCAAGACGGATGATGCCGACGCCCTCGATCGCCATCTGCAACAGCGTATCGGCGCTGTCCGCGGTGACGCTCCCGCGGACGGGCGTCCGCACCACGGCTCCCTGCTCGATCATCGGCCAGTAGGCTTGGCCGGGAAACCCGGTCAGCAACAGACAGTCATGGCTCGCCAGGTCCTGGGCGGTCGTCGGTGTGCCGCGCCGTTCCAGATAGGCGGGGCTTGCGGCGATGACGCGGCGGACCGTGCCCAGGCGAGCCGCGATCAACTCGCTGTCGTCCAGCAGGCCGACGCGGATCGTCACGTCGATCTGCTCCTCGAACGGATCTATGCGGTGGTCGGAAACCGAAACCCCGACCGTCACTGCCGGATGCCGGCGCAGGAACGCCGGCAGCAGCGGCGCCAACCGGTGCCGCGCGAAGGCGGTGCCGCAATTGACGCGCAGATGGCCGCGAACCTCGCCGTGCCGGTGCGACAGGTCGACCTCGGCCGCCTCTGCGAGCTTCAGCATGCGGCGAGCATAGCCGATGAAGACGGCGCCCTCCGGCGTGAAGGCAAGCCGACGGGTCGAGCGGTGCACGAGCTTGATGCCGGTGCGCTTCTCCAGGCGCGACACCATGCGGGACACGCCCGACGGCGTCATCCCCGTCTCCTCGGCGACAGCCGCCAGGGTGCCCAGATCGGCCAGCCGCAGGAGCAGGATGACTTCGGGTGCGAGCATGGATCCCTGCTGCATTCGTGACGTAGCGGCACGACAGAGTTGCGGCCGGAGCGGCTGCCTCTGCGGCGCATTCATACTATAGGTTGCACCCATAAAAACCAGTCAACCGCATGCTCCGGCACGCAACCGGCCACCTGGCCGGGCTGCTGGTCACGACTGCACGTGCAAGGCTCCGGACCAGAACGCAACGAAGTATGAGGAGGCGACATGGATACTGCATTGTCCACTGAAGTCGAACGCTTCGAGGCCAGCCCGGCGTCCGGCGGCTTGCCCTATGTGTTGCATACCGACAAGTACGGCCTGAACAGCGAGCATTTCAAGGCACTCGCCAGGGGCGAGGTCCGCGTGATCCGGGTTGCGGCCTTTGCGAACGGTCCGTCCTGCGAACTGATCTCTCGGGGGCAGGCCTCCCTCGGTTTCGAGCCCTACATCAACGTCTCGGAGGTCCGCAAGATCGGCATGGCCTTCTACGAGACCGAGCTCAAGCCCGAACTGATCGAGCGCTATTTCGTGGTCGCGCGGGAGCATCTGAACGATTTCCGCAAGGCCTGCGAGCCGTACGGGTCGCCCCTCGACACGCTGCGCGGCATTCTCGACGAGATCTGGCCGGCGGGTGCAAACCTGCAGACGCTGTTCGGCCGCAAGATGTTCGTCGGCCTGTCGCGGATGGTGGAGCCGAACACGACGTTCCTCGCCCACCATGACATCTTCTCCGAGGATGCTCCGGGCATCGAGGAAGCGGAATCGCTGCTCGCCCAGTTCGCCGCCAACATCTACTTCCAGGTCCCCGAAGTGGGCGGCGAACTGCTGATGTGGCATCGCAACATGACGACGGAGGAATTCGACCGCAGGCGCCGGGGCAAATACGGCATCGCCGTCGAGGACCTGCCGACGCCCGACGTCATCGTCAAGCCCGGACGGGGCGACCTGCTGATCTTCGATTCCCGCAAGATCCACGCGGTCGCTTCGCCGCACGATACGGCGCGCATGGCCGTGTCCTTCTTCATCGGCTATCGCGGCGACGACCAGCCGCTCACCTACTGGAGCTGACGCCATGACCCTTGCCCGTCCCGATGTCTCGTCCGCCGCCCCGATCGATCCCGTGCGCGTCGCCCCCACCCTCTCGCTGGACGACGTCCTGGCCCTGATCCGCAACGAGATCCAGGTCCTGCGCGTGCCGGAGTTCATTTCCGCCGAGGCGTGCCGGACCATCTCGCAAGGACTGAAGTCCACCGGCTATAGCGACTATCTCAACGCTCCCAAGGTCGGCCGGATCGGCATGTCCTATTTCGAAACAGGCCGCAAGCCGGAGATCATCGAGCACTATTTCGCCACCGCGCTCGACAATCTCAACCTGCTGCGCAGGGCCTGCGATCCCTATCCCTGCCCGATGGACACATTCCGCTGCGTCATGGACGAGACCTGGGGCGCCGGCTGCACGCTGCAGACGCTCTACGGCCGCAAGATGTTCGTCGGCCTGTCGCGCTGCATGAAGCCGGGCATTCCCCTCAAGGCTCACCACGACATGTTCGGCCGCCATGCCCCCGACACGCCGGAGGCCGCGTCCCTGATCAGCCAGTTCGGCATCAACATCTATGTCGATGTCCCCGAGACGGGCGGCGAACTGGCGATGTGGCAGGACGAACTGTCGGACGCGGAGTTCCTCGATCAGCGCGGCGACGACTATGCGATCCCGCTGGAGAACCTTCCGCCCTGCAACTATTCGGCAAAGCCGGAGAATGGCGACCTGATCCTGTTCAATGCGCGCAAGCTGCATGCGGTGCTGCCCGGCGAGGGCATCGACCGCCTGACGATCTCGGGCTTTCTCGGCTACCGGGGAGACAGGGAGCCGCTGACGGTATGGAGCTGACCCGCCCTGCGGCGAGCAAGGGTCACCTGGGCGCCGCCGTCCTGGTGATCTTTGCCGCCGGATACCTGCTGTCCTCGCTGTTGCGCGGCGTCACCGCCGCGCTCGCCCCCATGTTCACCGAGCAGTTCGCCCTGTCCGCCGGCGAACTCGGCTTGCTTGCCGGATCCTATTTCGCCTCTTTCGCGTTCCTGCAACTGCCGATGGGGGCCCTGCTCGACCGGTTCGGCGTGCGCGCCGTGCTGGTGGTCTCGCTCGCCACCGCCGCGTTGTCCTGCGTCCTGTTCGCCGTCGCGGACAGTTTCGAAGGCCTGTTCGGAGCGCGGCTGCTCACCGGCGTCGGCGTCAGCGCCTGCCTGATCGCCCCCCTCACGGCCGCCCGCCTGTGGACGACGCCGGCGCTGCAGCAGCGGCTCAACTCGTGGATGCTGATGGCCGGAGCGCTCGGGCTGATCCTCGGCACGCTGCCGTCCGAAAGCCTCGCCTCACGCTTCGGCTGGCCGATGCTATTCCTCGTTCTGGGGGGGCTGTTCGCGGCCGTCGCGCTGCTGGTCGCGCTGCAGGCACCGGGGCATCGCCCGGCCGCCGGGGTGCCGCCGCATGGCATCCTGCGTGGCTATGCGTCGATCGTGCGGACCGCGCATATCTGGCGGATCGGGGCCCTCGGCTTTTTCAACTACGCGATCCTCGTCGCCGTGCAGACCCTGTGGATCGGGCCATGGCTGACGCAAGTCATGGGCGAAAGCCCGCGCGGTGCGGCACTGGAGCTGCTCTACATCAACGTGATCATGCTCTTCGTGTTCCTGGTCATGGGCTATCTGTCGCCGCGATTTCTCGCCAGCGCCGAGGACGGGGAGCAGGTGTTGCGGCGCTGGACGCCGGCCAGCATCGTCCTGCTCGTCGTCATTGCCGCCCTCGGCGCCCGCGCCGACTGGTATCTGTTTGCGCTGTTCTGCGTTGCCGCCTGGCCGCTCTCGGTGACACATCCGCTCGTCGGCCAGAGGTCGCAGCCCGCCGAGGCCGGGCGCGCCATCGCCTTCTTCAACCTGCTGCTGTTCGTCGGCGTGTTCCTGTGGCAATGGGGCTTCGGCGCCCTGGTGTCCGCCCTCGCCCCGGAAGTCGGCGTCGAGGCTGCCTATCGGCTCGCGGTCGGCGCGCTGGCCGCCCTGTCCCTTGCCGGCTATCTGGTGTTTGTCACCGGCGCGCGGGTCGTCACCATCCGTGCGCAGGACGCACGCCCGGCCGCCTCCCCGGTCAAGGACCGGTCCTGATCGGGCGGCGGAGGTCTTGCGTTTACCTCACTCCTCCCGGTTCAGCCGCCAGATCGAGAAGTTCAGCGCGACGGCGAAGCTGACCCAGGCGAGATAGGGCACCAGCAGCAGCGCCGCGAGCATGTGCACCGGCCAGAACAGCAGGATCGTCGCGATGATCGACAGCCACACCAGCACGATGTCGATCATGCCGAGATCCGGGCGGTGCAGGCCGAAGAACAGCGGCGTCCAGGCGCCGTTGAGCACAAGCTGGAGGCCGTAGAGGGCGAGCGGCAGCGCCGCGCCGGCAAAGCCCGCCTCGCGCCACACCAGCCAGCCGGAGACCGCGATCATCACGTAGAGCACCGTCCAGACCGGCGGGAACAGCCGGTTGGGCGGGCGCCAGGCCGGCTTTTTCAGCCGCTCGTACCATTCACCGGGGCGGAACAGCGCGCCGGTCAGGGCGGCAAGGAAACAGGCTGCCAGAAACCCCAGCAGAGCCGGCAGGGTGGACATGTCCATGAGCTTTGCCTCGACATTTCACGAAGTACGGCGCTGGGGAGCGGGCCCCCATGCCAGGTCAGCGCCCTGCAGGTTCCCTTGTCGCTGCAGGACACGATCGCGAGACTGACAGGTTCCGCCGGCCGCGCAAGACGCCCGCCCTCACCTGTCCTCGGCGAGCGTATGGGCGACCAGCGCATTGGCATGCCCGTGGCCGAGCCCGTGGGTCGCCTTCAGCCAGGCGACGAGTTCCATGTGCTTGAGGCCGGATTGCGCACGGATCAGGGCCTTCCACTCGGCGATGGGGCGGCCGTATTTCTTTTCGATGGACGGGAAATAGGAGGCCGGTCCCTTGACGGTCCCCTTCACCGGCGGCTTGCCTTCGGATGACGACATGCCCCGTCTCCTTTCACAGGTCCTGCTGGCGGATCGTCTCGGACGGGTGGATGCAGACCAACTCCAGTTGCTCCGTCCCCACGTTGAGATAGCGATGCGGCACATCGGCCGGCGCGACGACGATGTCGCCGGCAAAGGCGCGCAGCCGCTCGTCGCCGACCAGGAATTCCGCCGCGCCTTTGCGCACCACCCAGGTCTCCCGATAGGGGTGGACATGCAGTTGCGAGCCGGTGCCCGGCGCGCTGTCGGTGATGAACATGGACACCGGCGAGCCGTAGTCCTTCCCCTCGAAACGCACCGTCGGGCTTTCGCCCGGAACCGGCGAGCGATGGCGGCGGACCGAGATATCGGGCCGTCCGGCATCCTCGGCAAAGGCCTGCGCCGAGGCGTGAACACTGGCTGTCATGGCAATCCCTCCCGCATTTATCTTGACGAGAAGATACTTCCAAAGATTTGTCTTTGCGTCAAGATAATTATCTTGATATCGAGAGACTGAACCCGGGAGCCGCCCTTGAGCAGCGGGCGGGGTCCCGACGTGGGGGATGTCATGGCGGATCATATCGACAGGTTGCGGGCGCAATGGGCGCGGGAACTGCCGGATCTCGACACCGAGCCGATGGCGATCCTCGGCCGGGCGCGCAGGCTGACGCTGCTGGCCGGCGGCAGCATCGAGAAGATCTTCGCGGGCTACGGGCTCGACCGCGGCGAGTTCGACGTGATCTCGACCCTGCGCCGCGCCGGCCCGCCCTACCGGCTGACGCCGACCGAGCTCTATTCGACGCTGATGATCTCCTCCGGCGGGCTGACGCACCGGCTCGGGCGGCTGGAGACGGCCGGGCTGATCGCGCGTGAAAAATCCGCGCGCGACGGGCGCAGCCTCGAAGTGGTGCTGACCCCGGCCGGCCGCGCGCTGGCGGAAGAGGCCTTCCGGGCGGATATGGCGAACGAGGCGCGGTATCTCGCGCATCTTGCCCCGGCCGAGCGCGAGACGCTGGCCGGCTTGCTGCGCAAGCTGCTGGAGGAGATCGAGGCGCCGGGCGGCGGCGCCTGACCGGCTCCCGCCTCAGCCAGTCGTCAGGCGACGGTCAGACAGCGGTCAGGCGGCGGTCAGGCGGATGCGGGTGCCCCAGGGATCGGCAAGGGTGAGCCCGTCGCCGCCGGCCGCGACATCCAGCCCGGCCTTGCCGGCGGCATCGGCGATCGCACCGAGCCGGTCCGTCTCGCGCAGCACGATCTGCAGTTCGGCAAGGCCGGTGCAGCCGGCTTTGCGCGGCCCCGCGCCCCGGCTGTTCCAGATGTTGCCGGCAAGCTGGTGGTGATAGCCGCCCGAGCCGTAGAAGCTGGCGCCCGGATAGCGGGTGGCAATATCGAAGCCGAGCAGCGCCGAATAGAAGGCATCGGCGATGTCGGTGGCGCCGACCTGCAGATGCACATGGCCGACCAGCGTGCCGGCCGGCGCGCCGTGCCACGCCGTCCCGGCCGCCTCCGCCAGCAGCGAAGGCGCATCCAGCGGGTCGGTCGACATGACGATCGCGCCGGTCGCATCCGTCCAGACGGACGGCGCGCGGTCGGCATAGATCTCGACGCCGTTGCCTTCCGGATCGGCGAGATAGACCGCCTCGCTGACCTTGTGGTCGGACGCGCCCTGCAGCCGCAGGCCGCGCTCGGCGGCAAAGGCGAGCCAGCGGCCGAGATCGGCGCGCGAGGGCAGCAGGAAGGCGGTGTGGAAGAGGCCCGCCTCAGACCGCGACGCAGGGACGAGGCCGGCATCGCCGCGCAGGCGCAGCAAGGGCACCCCGCCGGCGCCGAGCAGCGCCTCACGGCCGTCGGAGCCGAGATCCTCGAGCCCCAGGACCTCGCGATAGAACGCAGCGACGCGCGCGCTGTCGCGCACCGCCAGCGTCACCAGGCCGACGCGCAGCGGCGCCGCCGCCATGTCGAAACGGTCGCCCTGCACGGCGGTCCGGCTGTCGAGAGAGATGGCGGGCATGACTGTCTCCAGATCTCGGCGCAGGCCATGGGGCCCGCAATCTATCGACCGAAATGTGCGTCGCGCGCGGCATGATTACAATCCGCCATTCCCTCACAGTATCGTTCACTCAGGGAGAACAATACCGCCAGCCAGCTCCGCCAGGGCGGAAGCGGGAGGCTCGGCCCGGCCCCGTCATGCCGCGTCGAAGCGGGCGATGAAGTCGCGCACCGAGGTCCTCAGGTTGTCCGCCTCGCGGTGCACCGTGCGCGACAGTTCGCGCACCCTGGCCGCCTCTTCGCCGGCCTGGCCGATGGCGGAAGACATCTCGCCCATCGTGTCGGCGACCTCGCCGGTGCGGGCCGAGGCCTGCTGCGCGTGCTGGCTGATTTCCCCTGTTGCCTGGCCCTGCTGGTCGACCGCCTCGGCGATGGATCCGGTGAAGCCGTCGACATCCTGCATGGTGCGGGTGATCTCGCCGATGGCCTGGACCGCATCCTCGGTCGAGGCCTGGATCGCGGCGATCTGGGCGCCGATCTCCTCGGTCGCCTTGGAGGTCTGGGTGGCAAGCTCCTTGACCTCGGCAGCGACGACGGCAAAGCCCCGACCGGCCTCGCCGGCCCGCGCCGCCTCGATGGTGGCGTTGAGGGCGAGAAGGTTGGTCTGCTCGGCGATCGCCTGGATCAAGGAGACGACCTCGCCGATCTTGCTCGCGCCGGCAGCAAGCCGCGACACCGTCTCGTTGGTGCGCTTCGCGTGGTCGCTCGCCCGCGACACGACCTCGGTGGTGGAGGTCACCTGCCGGGCGATCTCCGAGATCGAGGAGGACAGTTCCTCCGCCGCCGCCGCGACGGTCTGGACATTGTCGGACGCCTGGCGCGAGGTGGCGGTGGTGCGCTCCGACAGGTCGCCCGAGCGCGCGCTCATCTGCTCCAGGGTGTCGACGGCCGTCATCAGGGCGCCCGCCGCCCCGTCCAGAGTGTCGAAGAAGCCGCGGGTCGTCTCGTGGAAGGACTGCGCGGTGCGCCGTTCCAGTTCGCGTTGCTCGACGGCCCGGCGGGTCTCCTGCTCGCTCGCCTCCTCGGCAAGCTGGCGCTGGCGTATCACGCCTTCGCGGAACCGGCCCAGCGCCTCGCTCAGGCGTCCCAGTTCATCGCGCGAGCGCCAGGCCGGCGCCGGCACATCCGTGTCGCCGTTCGCATAGGCGCGCGCGACGCGGTCGAGATCGCGGAGCCGCACCGTCACGGAGCGGTACACGAAGACGGTCCCGGCCAGGAAGACCAGAACCATCGCGGCCACGCCGCCGAGACTGACGTTGCGCGCCCACGCGGCTTCGGCACGCAGGTTCGCAAGGCTTGCCGCAATCGAGGCCTTGAGCAGTTCCTCCGCCTCGTCGGCGCGCTCGATAAGGGTCTCGAACGTCGCATCGAAGATCTCGTCGGCCTTTGAGCCGGCTCCCCCGTCCACGCCCGAAACGAGGCCGGCATGGCGCTCGCGCGCGACCTCCTCCAACGCGTCGATCTTCGCCGCGACATCCCGCACGACCTCGCGCACCCCCGGATCGGAGGTGGCGATGAAAGCTCCCTCGCGGTTGCTTCCCCCGTCCAGGATGGCGCGGGCATAGAACCGTGCCTCGTCGATCAGCCGCCAGACCTCGTCGATGCTCTCCCCCTCGTCGCCGGACATGATCTCCTCCAACAGGAGATGGGCCCGGGTGGCGGTGAGCTTGATCTCCATTGCCGCATCGGCCAGCGGCGCCTCGACCTCGCCCAGCCGAATGCCGTTGTCGCCAACCCGCTGAGTGGCGTCGAGGGCGAACAGACTGGCGCCCACGGAGACCACGATCAACAGGGCCATGGTGGCGCCGATCTTGCGCGCGACACTCAGATTGAACGCTCCCTTGCGCATTCCGCCCTCCGGTTTCGAGAATTACCTGTTCCCGAGATTGGAGGATCTGGCGTGAACACTCCGTAAAGTTGCGCAGAAAACGGAAAAGCGGCGAGAATACCTGACGAATTTTCTGAGCATGGCCGGACATTTCGAATCGCTTTCAACAAAACCGCTCCACTGCAGGCGCAAATACCTCCATGTGCCTCCAGCCCCCGCCCGCACCACGGGGTTGCGCCGGCCCTGCTTTCGCCGCTAAGCCGAGAAAGGATCCACCGGACGGCGCGCCGATGCAGGACGCGCCCCTTCGCAAGCACGGCAGGACAGAATGGCCCAAACTGCAAGCCCCCGCGCAACAACCCCAGCCACCCCCGGCCCTGCCACCCTCGGCCTTGCCACCCTCGGCGTTGTCGGGGTTCTGGCGCTCGCCCCGCCGCCGGCCGGCGCACAGGAGGGGGACTGGGTGTTCAAGGTCGTCGGTACGGCGGCCTATCGCGAGCGCATCGCCATCGGCAGCGGCGCGGAGCTGGTCGTCGAGCTGCGCGAGATGGCGGCGCTCGAGCCCGGCGTCGAGGCCGGGAGCGTGCGGCTGGTGGCGGAGAAGCGGCAAAAGCTCGAAGGCCGGCAGGTGCCCCTTCCCTTCTATCTGAAGGCCGAGGGCGACCGGCTGGTGCCCGGCACGCGCTATGCGCTCCGGCTCCTGCTCGCCGATGGCGAGGGCCCCGGCTGGGTGTCGCAGCCGGTGGCGGTCGAGGCCGCGCCCACCGGACCGGACGAGGCCGGAACGGATGCCGGCGACGTGCTGCTGCTGCGCCAGCTTCCCGTCTCGGTGACGGTGAACCTTACCTGCGGCGAGGTCGCCGGCGTGCTGCGGCAGCGCGACGACAGCGCCGTGCTGGAGCTTGGCGACGAGACCCTTGCCCTGAAGCAGACCCCGGCCGCCAGCGGCGTGCGCTACGAGGCCGGGGACGATCCCGCCACCGTGCTGTGGACCAAGGGGCTGGAGGCCAGCTTCACGCTGCGCGGAGAGGAACTGCCGCCCTGCGGCCTCGAAGTGGAGGTGCCGCAGTTTGCCTCGGGCATGGACGCGCTGCCCGGCGAGGAATGGGTGGTCGAGGACATCTCGGGCAGCGGCATCATCGACGCTTCCCGCGTGACCCTGGTCTTTTCCGACGAGGGCCAGCTCGGCGGGCAGGCCACCTGCAACAGCTACGGCACGCGCTTTGCCACCAATGGCGAGCGGATCGCTGTCGACCCGCGCACCGTCTCGACTATGATGGCCTGCGCCCCGGCGCTGATGGAGCAGGAGCGCAAGTTCCTCGACACGCTCCCCGAGCTGAGCGAGTGGCGGATCGACGAGACCGGCGCGTTGCTGCTGCGCGGCGAGAGCGGGGCAACGCTCACCGCCCGCCGCGCCGGCTGACACGGCGGGCGGCGGCGCCGCCTCCGCCAGATCGGTGCGTCCCCCGCGCGCCCACTCCCGCCGCGTCGCACACCCGGACGCTCGGGATCGGGAGTGGATTTTTCGGCGATTTTGTGCGTTCCTTCCCTTATGAGGGAGGAAAATCAGGAATGCAGAGCTTTACGGCAGTCCTGGGAGACGCCGTCGCACTGATCCTGTCGGGCGACGCCAGCCTCATGGGCATCATTGCCCTGTCCTTGCGCGTCACGGTGACCGCCGTGCTGATCGCCTGCGTGATCGGCCTGCCGCTCGGCGCCGCGGTCGGCGCCTTCCGCTTTCCCGGGCGCACCCTGGCGACCGTCCTGCTCAATTCGCTGATGGGCCTGCCGCCGGTGGTGGTCGGCCTCGTCGTCTATCTGGCGCTCTCCGCTTCAGGGCCGCTCGGCCCGCTCGGCCTGCTCTACACGCCCACCGCGATGGTGATCGCGCAGACCATCCTGGTGACGCCGATCGTCGCCGCCCTCACCCGCCAGGTGATCGAGGATCTCGACCGCGAATATGCCGAGCAGTTCCGCTCGCTCGATGTCGGCCCGCTCGCCCGCATCACCGCGCTGCTGTGGGATGCCCGCTACAGCCTGCTGACCGTGGCGCTGGCCGGATTCGGCCGGGCGATCGCCGAGGTCGGCGCCGTGCTGATCGTCGGCGGCAACATCAACCACGTCACACGGGTGATGACGACGACGATCGCGCTGGAGACCTCGAAGGGCAATCTCGAGCTGGCGCTGGCCCTCGGCGTGGTGCTGCTGGTCATCGCCATCCTGGTCAACGCCGCCGTCATGGGCCTGCGTGCCTCCGCCGCGAGGGCCGCCTATGCGTGAGGCCCTGGCCAGAAACGAAGCGGAGGGCCCCCAGCGCCCTGACGCGGCACCCGTCCCCGCCCTGCTGGAGGGGCAGGGCCTGCTGCTGGAGATCGGCGGCAAGCGGCTGATCGACGGCATCGACATCCGCATCGACGAAGGCCGCCGGACGATGGTCATGGGCGCCAACGGCGCCGGCAAGAGCCTGCTGCTGCGCCTGCTGCACGGGTTGATCGCGCCGACGGCCGGTGGGATAGCCTGGCGCGGCGGCCCGCTCGACAGAACCGCCCGGCGAGCGCAGGCGATGGTGTTCCAGCGCCCGGTGATGCTGCGCCGCTCGGTCATCGCCAATCTCGCCTTCGCGCTGAAGGTGCGGGGCCTGCGCGGGGCGATGCGTCAGGCGCGCATCAATGAGGCGCTGGAGAAGGCGCGGCTCACCGATCTGGCCCGCAGCCCGGCGCGGGTTCTGTCGGGCGGCGAGCAGCAGCGCCTCGCCCTGGCGCGGGCGCTCGCCTGCGATCCCGAACTGCTGTTTCTCGACGAACCGACGGCCAGCCTCGACCCGGCCTCGACCCAGGCCATCGAGACCCTGATCGCCGATGCCAGCCGGCGCGGCGTCACCGTGGTGATGGTGACCCACGACCTCGGCCAGGCCCGGCGGCTGGCGGACGACATCGTCTTCCTGCATGCCGGCAGGGTCGCGGAGAGCGGGCCCGCCGCGCGGGTGCTGTCGTCCCCCCGTTCCGAAGCCGCCAGCGCCTGGCTGGAGGGGCGGCTGTTCCTCGACGAACCGCGCGCGCAAAGCTGATCAACAAAGAGGGAGGTCCAACATGCTTCGTCGCCGGTTCCTGACACTTGCCGCGGCCGGCCTGCTGGCGGCGGGTGTTTCCGCGCCCGTCCAGGCACAGGACACGTTCATCATCGTCCAGTCGACCACTTCGACGCAGAACTCGGGCCTGTTCGAGTTCATGCTGCCGAAGTTCCAGGAAAAGACCGGCATCGAAGTGCGCGTCGTCGCCGTCGGCACCGGCCAGGCGATCAAGAACGCCGCCAATGGCGATGGCGACGTGCTGTTCGTTCATGCCAGGCCGGCGGAGGAAAAGTTCGTCGCCGACGGCTACGGCGTGAAGCGCTTCGACGTGATGTACAACGACTTCGTCGTCGTCGGCCCGCCGGCCGATCCGGCCGGCATCGCCGGCTCCAGCGACATCACCGACGCGCTGAAGAAGATCGCCGAGGCCAAGGCCCCCTTCGCCTCGCGCGGCGACGACAGCGGCACCCACAAGGCCGAGCTTGCGCTGTGGGAGGCGGCCGGGGTCGACGTCGCGGCGGCCTCGGGCGGCTGGTATCGCGAGACCGGCTCGGGCATGGGTGCGACGCTCAACACCGGCACCGGCATGGGCGCCTATGTGCTGACCGACCGCGCCACCTGGATCTCCTTCGGCAACAAGGGCGCGTACCGCATCGCCGTCGAGGGGGACGAAAGGATGTTCAACCAGTACGGCATCAGTCTGGTGAACAAGGAGAAGCTCCCGAACGTGAAGGCCGATCTCGGCCAGCAGTTCGTCGACTGGGTGATCTCCGAGGAGGGGCAGCAGGTCATCGCCGACTACAAGATCGACGGCCAGCAGTTGTTCTTCCCCAACGCCCGGCCCAGTGGCAGCTAGACCCGGTCCTTCCGAACCGACGCGGTCACGAAAACGTGACGTTTACCACGCCACCTTGTGGCCGCGTCTCTGCCGCATTCCTGCCCGGTTTGAAATTCCCGAGATTTCAGCAGCTTACCCAAGGGGATCCGGCATCCGTAAAAAAACCGTTTCGCACGGAACCGCGTCTGTGTGATGCGCGTTACGGTTTTGTCAGGATGTTTGAGAGACGTTGGGGCACGCTTGGCCTAGAATATTTGGGAGTCGTACACCAAATCTCAAGCTTAGCAACATTCAGGCGGTCACCGGCCACAGAACTCGGGACCGCCCAGCCTTGGGAGGCGACGAATGTTTGGACTTGCAAAGACTATCGTTGCAGGAAAGTCACGCAGTGTGGCTTCGCGGCACGGCGTGGCCCGCAGCGGGCTGGCGCTGGCGGCGGCGATCGCCCTCGTTGCGGCGTCCGCCGGCGCGGATCTGCGCGCGCAGACCGCCGACGCGGTGCTGGCGAAGAGCGACCGCGAGACCTTTCTCCTGCCGCAGGACCGGCTGTCGGTGACGCTCGGCACGCCGCAGGGCGCCGTCGAGGAAAGCTCCTATGCGATCTGGGTCGGCGAGGTCGAGCGCCAGGGGCGCAAGACCGTCTGGGTCGAGCTGATCGACGATCACGGCGAGGTCATCTACGACAGCGAGGTCGCGCAGAACGAGACGCATCTGCTGCCGGACGGCCGCGCCGTCGTGGTCCGCGCCATGCTCGATCCGCAGGATGACCAGACCCGCGTGGCGAAGACCGACCAGTCCCGCGTCGCCCCCGATGCGCGTCTCGTGGTGACCCGCCGCGTCGTCGACGATCCGGAGCTGCAGACCACCATCGAGTTCATCGAGGAGACCCCCCGGTCGGAACCAACCACGATGATGCGGATCGCCGCCTTCGGTGATGCGCTGTGGAGCGCCATCCTCGCTAGCCTCAGCGCGGCGGCGGACAGCATCGTCGTTGCCTGGCACTGGATCACCGAACCGTTCCGCGCCTAGAACGTGGCCTGAAACATCGGCCTGAAATATCGGCCTGAAGCATTGATGAGCGATCCGAAGAACGGCGGCGCCCCGGGTGCGGCCGTTCTTCGTTTGCGCCGCGCCCCGCCCGGTGCAAGGCGCGGACAGGCCCCGGAACACGGCCTGCGCATTTCCGTCAAAAGTGCTGATCCATCAGTCACAAGAGGACGTAAGTGGATCAGATACCCGCTGAAGACGGACATTCCGCCCCATGCCCTCGAAGGTCAGCCTGTCCCCGTTTGTCGTCTGGTTCCGCGAGGACCTGCGCCTTGACGACAATCCTGCGCTCGCCGCAGCGCTCGCGGAAGGCCGGCCCGTCATCGCCCTCTATGTGCTCGACAGCGGGCCGGATGCGCCGCGCGCGCCGGGCGGGGCCTCGCGCTGGTGGCTCAATCTGTCGCTGAAAGCGCTTGCCGGGGACCTTGCGAGGATCGGCGTGCCGCTGGTCCTGCGCAAAGGCCCGGCGCTGACGGCCGTGCGCGAGGTGCTCGCCGAGGCCGGCGCCGCCCATATCGTCTGGAACCGGCGTTATGAGGCGGCCGGCATTGCCATCGACGCGGAGCTGAAGGCGGCCTTGCGTGGTGACGGCCTCGTCGCCGAAAGCTTCAATGGCGCGCTGCTGGCCGAGCCCTGGGAGGTGCTGACCGGCGCGGGCCAGCCCTATCGGGTGTTCACCCCCTTCTTCCGGGCGATGACTGCGCGCGGCGCCCCGGCGCAGCCGAAAGACGTCAAGGCCCCTTCCCGCCCCTTGCCGGAGCCGCCCGTGCTTCAGAGCGAGGAGATCGACGCGCTGCTGCCCCTGCCCGCGCGCCCCGACTGGGCCGGCGGCCTGCGCGACACCTGGGTGCCGGGCGAAGCCGGCGCGCACCGGCGGCTCGAAGCCTTTCTCGGCGACCGGCTGCACCGCTATGCGGGCGAGCGCGACATACCCGGTGCGGACGCCACCTCGCTGCTGTCGCCGCATCTGCGCTTCGGCGAAATCTCGCCCCGCCGCGTCTGGTTTGCGACCAGTGCGCGGGCCGCCGCCGGCGACTTCGACGACCGGCATCTCGACAAGTTCCGCTCCGAGCTCGGCTGGCGGGAGTTTTCCTACCACCTGCTGTTCCACTTCCCCGCTATCGGCCATGCCAGTTTCCAGCCGCGCTTCGAGGCCTTTCCCTGGCGGGACGACCCGGACGGGTTCCGCGCCTGGACGCGGGGGCGAACCGGCTATCCGCTGGTCGATGCCGGCATGCGCGAGCTCTGGCATACCGGCTACATGCACAACCGGGTGCGGATGGTCGTCGCCTCCTTCCTGATCAAGCATCTGCTGATCGACTGGCGCCAGGGCGAGGCCTGGTTCTGGGACACGCTGGTCGATGCCGATCCGGCCAACAACACCGCCAGTTGGCAGTGGGTGGCGGGATCGGGCGCCGATGCCGCTCCCTACTTCCGCATCTTCAACCCCACCAGCCAGGGCGAGACATTCGACCCCGACGGCGCCTATGTGCGGCGCTGGGTGCCGGAGCTCGCCCGCCTGCCCGCCTCATACATCCACAAGCCTCACGCAGCCCCGCGCGAGATGCTCGAGCAAGCCGGCATCCGCCTCGGCGACACCTATCCCCGGCCGATGGTCGAGCACGGCGCGGCGCGCCAGCGCGCCCTCGACGCTTTCCAGTCCATAAAAAACGCTGCCTGAAGAGAAGGACATTTAATGCGCATCGCCGTCATCGGTTCCGGCATCGCCGGCAACAGCGCCGCCTGGGCCTTGAGCGAAAGGCACGACGTCACGCTCTACGAGAAGCGGGCGCGCCCCGGCGGCCACAGCGCCACCGTCGACATCGACTATGACGGCACGCGGCTGGCCGTCGACACCGGCTTCATCGTCTACAACGAGCTCAACTATCCCAACCTGACCGCGCTGTTCGATCACCTCGGCGTCGCCAGCGAGGCCAGCGACATGAGCTTCTCCTTCTCGCTCGACGGCGGCGTGCGGGAATGGTCGGGCAGCAGCCTCGGCACGATCTTCGGCCAGCGGCGCAACATGGTCTCGCCGCGGTTTCTGTGGATGCTGCGCGAGATCCTGCGCTTCAACCGCCTGTGCGTCCTCGACCGCGCCTGCGGCGACCTCGTCGGCCTGTCGCTCGGCGACTATCTCCAGCGCCGGAAATTCTCGCCCGGCTTTGCCTCCGACTATCTGCTGCCGATGGGCGCGGCGATCTGGTCGACGCCGCCGGCCCACATGCTCGATTTCCCGGCGGAGAATTTCGTCGCCTTCTTCGAGAACCACCGGCTGGTCAACCACGACCGTCCGGTCTGGCGCACGGTCACCGGCGGCAGCCGCAGCTATGTCGAGCGGCTGCTGTCGCCCCTGCAGGGCCGCGTGCGGCTGGCGACCCCGGTCGCCGAGGTCACCCGCCGCAAGGGGCGGGTGCATGTGCGCGACACGTCGGGACAGGAGGACGTGTTCGACCATGTCGTGCTCGCCTCCCATACCGACCAGACGCTGGCCATGCTCGCCGATGCCTCGCCGGAAGAGCGCAACATCCTCGGCGCCATCCGCTACCGGCCGAACCAGGTCTACCTGCACCGCGACCGCGCCCTGATGCCGCGCCGGCGCCGGGTCTGGGCGTCGTGGAACTACATCGCCTCCAGCGATCCGGGCGCGCCCTATCGCGACGCCTCGGTCAGCTACTGGATGAACCGGTTGCAGAACCTGCCAGAGGACAAGCCGGTCTTCGTCAGCCTCAATCCGCTGGTGCCGCCGCGCGAAGACCTTACTTTCGGCGCCTTCGAGTACGATCATCCACAGTTCGACGCGGCCGCCATCGCCGCCCAAAAGGCGCTCGGCCAGATCCAGGGCGACCGCAACACCTGGTTCTGCGGCGCCTGGTGCGGCCACGGCTTCCACGAGGACGGCCTTGCCGCCGGCCTCTCGGTCGCCGAGGCGATCGGCTGCGACATTCCCTGGCGGGTCGGCGCGGACGGCGTCGCGCGCACCGCGGAGGCCGCAGAATGACCAGGCCACGCCCCATGGCGACGACGCGGGAGGCCAACGGCCCGCCGCCGGAGGCCGCGGCCGTGCTCTATCCGGGCAAGGTCATGCATGCGCGGCTGAAGCCGTTCGGCCACCGCTTCGACTACACGGTGTTCTCGCTGCTGATCGACCTCGACCGGCTGAATGAAGCCGACCGTCAGTCGCGGCTGTTCTCGGTCGGCCGCTTCAACCTCGCCTCCTTCCACGCGGCCGACCATGGTCCGCGCGACGGCACGCCCTTGCGCGCCCATGTGGAAGGCCTGCTCGCCGCGCGCGGGATCGACACGCCGCCGGCGCGGATCCTGCTTTTGTGCTATCCGCGCATCCTCGGCTACGTGTTCAACCCGCTGTCCGTCTATTTCGCCTATGGCGCGGACGGGGAGCTCGTGGCGCTGGTCTACGAGGTGCGCAACACGTTCGGCGACATCCACACCTATGTGGAGCCGGTGCGCGAGCGCCAGCGCGGGCCGGAGGGCATCCGCCAGTCCCGCGCCAAGGCCTTCTATGTCTCGCCCTTCATCGACATGGCGCAGACCTATGCCTTCCGCGTGCTGCCGCCGGGCAAGGCGGTGCGCGTGCGCATCCTGGAAAGTGACGCTACGGGACCCCTGCTCTCCGCCGCCTTCGCGGGAACGGCGGTGCCGGCGACGAGCCGCGCACTGTTCTCGCTCTGCTTGAAAATCCCGTTCATGACACTCAAAGTAATCGCCGGAATCCACTGGGAAGCGTTCCGGCTCTGGCTCAAGGGCGCGCCCTTTCATTCGCCGTCTCAACGTCCGGGAACCATTCGACGCCACAAAGCATATACGGGGAGCTGAAGTGTCCCGGCTGTCCGACGAGGAGCGACCGATCATGTCGACTGCGATCCTTCTCACACCTGAAAACGCCCGCCAGGTGCTGGCCGGACTTCCCCGGCTCGCCCGCCTCGGCCTGCGCATCGCCCTCAATCTCAAGGCCGGATCCTTGAGCGTGGAAACGCCGGAAGGCCGCCGCTTCCTCATTCGCGGCGAGGCGCCGGGACCGGACGCGCAGGTGCGCATCCATTCCTGGCGCTTCATCCGCCGCCTGCTCAGCGGCTCCGACATCGGCGTCGGCGAGAGCTACATGGTCGGCGAGTGGACCAGTTCCGACGTCACCACCTTCCTGGAGCTGTTCTGCCGCAACCGCGACGCCACCGCCGACATGCTGCGCGGCAGCCCGATCTTCCGGATGATGGTGCGCGTCCGCCACTGGCTGAACCGCAACACCCGCTCCGGCTCGCGGCGCAACATCTCGGCCCATTACGATCTCGGCAATGCCTTCTACCGCGAATGGCTCGACCCGACGATGACCTATTCCTCGGCGCTCTATGACGGCGGCGTCAACGACCTGGAACAGGCGCAGAAGCGCAAATACCGGGCGCTGGCGGAGGAAAGCGGCATCGCGCCCGATCACCATGTGCTGGAGATCGGCTGCGGCTGGGGCGGCTTTGCCGAGTTCGTGGCGAGCGAGATCGGCGCCAGGGTCACCGGCCTCACCATCTCGCGCGAGCAGTTCGACTTCGCCTCCAAGCGCATCCAGGAGGCGGGGCTCGCCGACCGGGTGACGCTGAAGCTGCAGGACTACCGCGACGAGCGCCGGCAATACGACCGCGTCGCCTCGATCGAGATGTTCGAGGCGGTCGGCGAGGAGTATTGGAGCACCTATTTCCAGACCGTCTCGAACTGCCTGAAGCCCGGCGGCCGCGCCGGCCTGCAGATCATCACCATCCAGGACCAGTTGTTCGACGACTACCGCCGCACGCCGGACTTCATCCAGCGCCACGTCTTCCCGGGCGGCATGCTGCCGCCGCCGGGCGAGCTGGAAGCGCTCGGCGCCCGCACCGGCCTGCAGCTCGCGGCCCAGCGCATCTTCGGCCACGACTATGCACGCACGCTGGAGGAATGGCGCCAGCGCTTCTGGACCGCCTGGCCGCGCATCCGTCCGCTCGGCTTCGACGACCGGTTCAAGCGGCTGTGGGAGTTCTACTTCCACTACTGCGAGGCCGGCTTCCGCTCGGGCAATATCGACGTGCGCCAGATGATCTATGTGAAGGCGCCCTGACACATGGCGCCAGCGCCGGGCCCGTCATGGGCGCAACTTGCGGCCTATGCGGGACCGGCGCTGCCGCTGGCGGCGCTCACCCTGCCGCTCTACGTCATCCTGCCGAGCTACTACGCCGGCACCATCGGCCTGCCGCTCGCGCAGGTCGGCTTCATCCTGCTGATCGTGCGGCTCGCCGACGCTGTGTCCGATCCGCTGGTGGGGCTCGCCGCCGACCGCTTCCACCCGCCGCTCGGCCGGCGGCGCGGCTGGCTGGCGCTCGCCGCCCTTCCGGCCGCGCTCGCCGCCTTCATGATCCTGACGCCGCCGCCGGATGCCGGCTGGACCTATCTGCTTGGCTGGGGCCTGGCGCTGTCGCTCGGCTATACGGCGGCGATCATCCCCTACACTGCCTGGGGGGCGGAGCTGGCCGACGACTATCACGGCCGCAGCCGCGTCGCCGGCGCGCGCGAGGGGATGGTGCTGGTCGGCACGCTGGTCGCGATCTCGGTGCCGGCGGTGGTGGAGGCGAGCGGCGCCGGCAGCCAGGGCGATGCACTCGCGGTGCTGGCCTGGCTCGTCGCCCTGTCGCTGCCGCTGCTGGTCGTCGTCGCGGTCCGCACCCTCCCCGAACCGGCGCAGGCGAGCCGCGCCCTGCCGGGCCTGCGTCAGGGCCTTGCCCATCTTGCCGCCAACCGCCCCTTCCTGCGGTTGCTTGTGGCCTTCGTCGTCAACGGCTTCGCCAACGGCTTGCCGGCGACGCTGTTCCTGTTCTTCGTCGCGCGGGTGCTGGAGGCGCCGCAGATGCAGGGGCCGTTCCTGTTCCTCTATTTCTTCTGCGGCATTGCCGGCGTGCCGCTGTGGATCGCCGTCTCGCGCCGGCTCGGCAAGCATCGAAGCTGGTCGGTGGCGATGCTTGGGGCCTGCGCGATCTTCGCGCTGGTGCCGCTGCTGGGACCCGGCGACCTTGCCGGGTTCGCCGTCATCTGCGTGCTGACCGGCCTGGCGCTCGGCGCCGATCTCGCCCTCCCCTCGGCGATCCAGGCGGATGTGATCGATGTCGACCGCCTTGCGACCGGCAGCCGCCGGTCCGGGCTCTATTTCGCGCTGTGGGGGCTCGCAACGAAACTGTCGCTGGCGCTCGCCGTCGGCCTTGCCTTCCCGCTGCTCGATCTGGCCGGCTTCGCGGCCGACGGCACCGGCACGGACGGGCTCGCCATGCTGGTCGCGCTCTATGCGCTGGTGCCGGTCGGGCTGAAGCTCGCCGCCATCGCCTTGATGTGGAACTTCCCGCTCGGTGCCAGCGCGCATGCGGAGCTTGCCCGCTCGCTCGCCGAGCGAAACGAGACGCCGGGCCGGCCCCTCGCATAGCGGGCAGGCTTCACTCCTTGGCGTCGTCCTTCGGCTCTCCCTTGCGCGACCAGCCGGTGGCGCGGGCGACAAGCGGAAAGTACAGCCGGTAGGGCAGCAGGCGCAGCGCCTTGAGCTGCCGGGTGAAGCGCTTGGGGAAGGTGATCTCGAAGCCGGTCGGCGCCTCCAGCCCCTTGACCAGTTCGGCCACCGCCGCATCGACGCTCATCAGATGCGGCATCGGAAAGGGATTGTCCTTGGTCGCCGGCGTGTCGACGAAGCCGGGCGAGACCAGTTGCAGGCGAATGCCGAGCCGGTCGAGGTCAAACTTCATCGCCTCGGCCAGGTTGATCAGCCCCGCCTTGGTCGCGCCATAGGCCGCCGAGGTCGGCAATCCGCGATAGCCGGCGACCGAGGCGACGATGGCGATCTGGCCGCGCCGGCGCGGCTTCATCGCCGCCACCAGCGGCACCAGGGCATTCACCGTGCCCTTGAGATTGACGTCGAAGGAGGTGTGAAAGGCGGCAAGGTCGGGATCGGTCCCGTCGACCGGCAGGTAGACGCCGGCATTCAGCACGGCAAGCGCGATGCCGCCATGCCGCTCTTCCAGTTCGGCGACGATCTCCGCCATGCGCCCGGCATCGGTAACATCGCCCGGCATCGGCAGGATCGCGCCGGGCACGGCCCGCTGCCTCAGCCGTTCCAGCGCCTCGGCGGAGCGCGCCGTCACTGCTACGGTCCAGCCGTGCCGCTGCAGTTCGAGCGCCAGCCCGGCGCCGATGCCGGAACTGGCGCCGGTCACCCAGGCAATGCCGTCCTGCGGGCCAACTGTCGTTGTTGCCATCGTCTGCCTCCATCCTGTTTCCAGGGGTTTACGGCAGGCGGGCGCGGGCGGATCGCCGACGGATCTCTGGTTCAGCCGCGCATGAAGGGCGCGAAGAGCCGGCCGATCGGGCCGGTGAGCCGCAAGCTGCCTTCCGTCACGGCGAAGCAGATGCAGTCCTCGTCGTCGTCGGCGACCGGACGATGGTCGACATCGTCGTCGGCATAGGCGACGTCGCCGCGCACATAGTGGCCATGCAGGTCGGTGAAGCCGCCCTCCAGCACCAGCGTCAGTTCGGAGCCGTGATGGGTATGGGCGGGCATCGCCATGCCGGCGCGGATCCACAGCAGGCTGGCGCTGCAGCCGTCCATCTCGGCGACCCGGTATTCCTTCAGCCCCGGAAGCTTGGTCTTCCAGGGCAGGTCCGCCACATCCTTGCCGATGAAGTCGAAGAGCGGCGCCGGCAGCCGGGTCTTCAGCGCCCGGTGCGGAACCGAGATCGGCTCGTCGGCCGGGTCCTGGAAAATCGGGGCCTGGAAAATCGCGGCGAGCATCGCGTCGCGATTGTCGATCCTCACCGGTGCGATCTCTTCCAGCATCGCTCCGCCGGCGGCTTCAAGATCGCGGACGAAGCCGCGATTGACCGGCGACAGGTCGAGATGGCTTCGCACGAGCAGCCTTGCGGGTTCGGCCAGCGTGCCGGCCACATATCCGGCCAGCAGCGCGTCGAACTGTTCGCGTTCGCGTGATGCGTCCATTCCAATCCAATCCCTGTCGCGGCACCCCCCAAGGGCCGCGTCTCATCGCTCATACTCCACTTGCGGCGTCGCGCCAATATATCCCGGATACGGGCGCGGGCGGCTCGGGAGAACCTCTCTGTGCCTGTTACGATGCGGACTGCAAGCTGGATCATCGCCAGCATGACATTCCAAGCTTATGTGCACTCTCATGATTTATCGATCAACTTTGTAGAACAGCGCCGAAAGGATTATCAACGTTCGCCTGACAATTGGCATGGGCTCGCTTGAAGCCCCCGCCCCTCCGGCCTACCCTGCCGGCCCATTCGACCAGATGGCCCCGGCGGCCTGCAACCGGGGCCGCAAGCCCCTTGAACGGACGGAACGAGCGATGGACATCAAGACCTCCGTGATCGATGCGATCGGCAACACGCCGCTGATCCGTCTCAACCGGGCCTCCGAGCTGACGGGCTGCGAGATCTACGGCAAGGCCGAGTTCATGAACCCCGGCCAGTCGGTCAAGGACCGTGCCGCCCTCTACATCGTCCGCGATGCCGAGGCGCGCGGCACCCTGCGCCCCGGCGGCGTCATCGTCGAGGGCACGGCCGGCAACACCGGCATCGGCCTGGCGCTGGTCGGCAACGCGCTCGGCTACCGCTCGGTGATCGTCATCCCGGAGACGCAGAGCCAGGAAAAGAAGGACATGCTGCGGCTGGCCGGCGCGGAGCTGGTCGAGGTGCCGGCCGTCCCCTACCGCAATCCCAACAATTACGTGAAACTGTCCGGCCGCCTTGCCGAGCAGATGGCGAAAACGGAAGCCAACGGCGCGATCTGGGCCAACCAGTTCGACAATGTCGCCAACCGCCAGGCGCATCTGGAAACCACCGGCCCGGAGATCTGGCGCCAGACCGACGGCAAGGTCGACGGCTTCGTCTGCGCCGTCGGCTCGGGCGGCACGCTGGCCGGCGTCGGCATGGCGCTGAAGGCGCGCAACGCCGGCGTGAAGATCGGCCTCGCCGATCCGATGGGGGCGGCGCTCTACCACTATTACGCCCATGGCGAGTTGAAGGCCGAGGGCTCGTCGATCACCGAGGGCATCGGCCAGGGCCGCATCACCGCCAACCTTGAGGACGCGCCGGTCGACATGCCGTTCCAGATCCCGGATGCGGAGGCGGTGCAGATCGTCTTCGACCTGCTGGAGCACGAGGGTCTGTGCCTTGGCGGCTCCTCCGGGATCAATGTCGCAGGCGCCATCCGCATGGCGCGCGAGATGGGACCGGGGCACACCATCGTCACCATCCTGTGCGACTACGGCACGCGCTACCAGTCGAAGCTGTTCAACCCGGAGTTCCTGCGCTCCAAGGATCTGCCGGTGCCGGCCTGGCTGGACCACGTGACCAGCGCCATCGCCCCTCCCTTCGAGGAGGTCGCCTGACCGGCGCGACCGGTCGCGCGCGGTGCCGCCAGGCTGTCGAGAACGGGCGGTCGATAACAGACGGTCGATAATCGGCGAACCTGCCTTGTCTTTGGGCAGGTTCGTCCCTACCGTCTTCCCTCGACCCTCGTTTCTTCCGAGTTGAGATGATCCGCGACTTCAATCTCGCCGAGGCGTTTGTCGCCAACCTGCCGATCATCGCCGCGTTCACCTTCGCGCTCTACACGCTTGCCGCCGTCTGCGCCGTGCGCGAGGTGCTGAATTCGCGCACCTCGCAGGGCTCCATCGCCTGGCTGCTGTCGCTGCTGTTCCTGCCCTTCCCCACCGCCTTCCTCTATCTCGTCTTCGGCTGGAAGCGGTTCGAGGATTACGGCGAGGTGCGCGCCTATGCCGGCCGCACCACCCGCGCCGCGCGCGCCGGAGAGCTGCGGCTGGCCGACGCCACCACCAGCACGAGCTGGCCGGTGCTCACCCGCATCGCCCAGATCCCGTTTCTCGCCGGCAATTCGGTCGAGCTGCTGGTCGATGGGCCGGACACGTTCGACTCGATCTTCGCCGGCATCGCCGGGGCGCGGCACGAGGTGCTGGTGCAATTCTTCATCATCCGCGACGACGGGCTCGGCCAGCGGCTCGCCGAGGTGCTGATCGAGCGGGCCCAGGCGGGCGTGCGCGTCCATGTGCTCTACGACGATGTCGGCTCAAAGCAACTGCCGCGCAGCTATCGCCGCCGGCTGCGCGAGGCCGGCGTCCAGATCGCCGGCTTCAACCAGCGCCACAAATGGCTGCGCTTCACCGGGCCGATGCGGCTCAACTACCGCAACCACCGCAAGATCGTCGTCGTCGACGGCGAGGCCGCCTGGGTCGGCGGGCTCAATGTCGGCGACGAATATATCGGCCTGTCGCCGATCTTCGGCCACTGGCGCGACACCCATGTGAAGGTCGCGGGGCCGGCGGCCATCGCCTGCGCCCTGTCCTTCTGCGAGGACTGGCACTGGGCGACCGGCACGCCGATCCGCCCCTATCTGCCGGTGCCGATCCCGCAGCCGGGCGACGAGCCGGTGCTGGTCATGCCGACCGGCCCGGCCGACCGGTTCGACGACTGCGCCATCGCCTTTTCCGAGGCCATCGCCAGGGCGCGCGAGCGGCTGTGGATCGTCAGCCCCTATTTCGTGCCGGAAGAGGCCATCCAGACCGCGCTGATGGCCGCCTCCATGCGCGGCGTCGACGTGCGCATCCTGCTGCCCGAAAAAGCCGACCACCGGCTGGTCTGGCTCGCCAGCTACGCCCATGCCGACGACATGGTCGACTATGGCATCAATGTCTATCGCTACACCTCCGGCTTCCTGCACCAGAAGGTGATCCTGGTCGACGACGCACTCGCCGGCATCGGTACGGTGAACTTCGATTCCCGGTCCTTCCACATCAATTTCGAGGTGACGCTGTGGTTCACCCACGAGCGCACCATCGAGCGGGTCGAAAGGATGCTGGAGGCCGACTTCGCCAATTCCCGGCCGACCACGCCGGAGGATCTGGAGGTGCGCTCCTTCGGCTTCCGCCTCATCGCCCAGGCTGCGCGGCTGTTCTCGCCGATCCTGTGAGGTGGGTGATCCTCGCCCCGGCGGGTGGTTGATTGCCGGTGCCGATCGGATAGGCTGGCGCTCCTGCCGGAATCATCGGGGATTTCTCATGACGGATCTGCTTTTTCGAGACGATGCCTATCTGCGCAGTTGCGATGCGCGGGTCACCGCCATCACCGACCGCGGCGGCCTCGTTCTCGACCGGACCGTCTTCTATGCCGCCGGCGGCGGCCAGCCGGGCGACAGCGGCCGGATCGAGCTTTCCGACGGCCGCCAGATCGCGATTCCCACCACCGTCTATGGCGAGGACCGCAGCCAGATCGTCCATGTCCCGGCCGAGGGCGAGGCGCTTCCCGCCGTCGGCGAGGCCATCGTTCTGCATCTCGACTGGGACCGCCGCTACCGGTTGATGCGCGTGCACACCGCCCTGCACCTGCTCTCCGTCGTCCTGCCCTTCCCCGTCACCGGCGGCCAGATCGGCGAGGGCGAGGGCCGGCTCGACTTCGACATTCCCGACGGCAGCCCGGACAAGGACGAGGTCGCGGCGAAGGTCAACGAGATCGCCGCCGCCGATCATGCCGTCACCACCGACTGGATCACCGACGAGGAGCTGCTCGCCAAGCCCGAGATGGTCAAGACCATGAGCGTCAAGCCGCCGATGGGCAGCGGCCGCGTGCGGCTGGTTCGCATCGGTGATGTCGACCTGCAGCCCTGCGGCGGCACCCATGTCAGCCGCACCTCGGAGATCGGCCCGCTCATCGTCACCAAGATCGAGAAGAAGGGCCGCCAGAACCGGCGCGTGCGCATCCAGCTCGCCGACTGACGCCCTCCCCTCTCTCTTCCCCTTCATCGCTCCAGCGAGGCTTTCAGCAATGGTGCTTTCCCCGCTCGTCTCGACCCAGTGGCTGGCCGACAAGATCGCCTCGCCGGACCTTGTCGTCGTCAATGCCTGGCTGCCGCCGGTCGGCCAGCCGGACGTGCCGCCGGAATATCCGCAAGGCCATATCCCCGGCGCGGTGTTCTTCGACGTCAACGCCATCGCCGACACCACCAGCGATCTGCCGCACATGCTGCCGCCCGCCCATGTCTTCTCCTCGATGATGCGGCGCATGGGCATCGGCGACGGCCAGACCATCGTCGTCTATGACGGCGTCGGGCTCTATTCCGCCGCCCGCGTGTGGTGGATGTTCCGCGCCATGGGCGTCGAACAGGTCTTCGTGCTCGACGGCGGCCTGCCCAAGTGGCAGGCGGAAGGCCGCCCGGTCGAGGATGGCGCCCCCGCCCCGCGCGGCGAGCGCCACTTCACCGCCCGCCTCAACAACGGCCTCGTCGCCGATCTCGACAAGGTGGCGCAGGCACTGAAGAGCGGCCAGCAGGTGCTCGACGCGCGCTCGCGCGGCCGCTTCGCCGGCACCGATCCGGAGCCGCGCGCAGGGCTGCGCGGCGGCCACATGCCCGGCGCGCGGAACCTGCCCTTCACCGAGCTGATGGAGGACGGCCGCCTGCGCCCGGCCGAGGAGCTTGCCGCCGCCTTCGACGCGGCCGGCATCGACCGCTCGCGCCCCGTCATCACCAGTTGCGGCTCCGGCGTCACCGCGGCGATCCTGTCGCTGGCGCTCGCCCTTACCGGACATGACCGCTCCGCCGTCTATGACGGATCCTGGACCGAATGGGGCGGGCGCGAGGACACGCCTGTCGCCACCGGCGAGGACTGACAAGACCCCATTTCACCCGCAGGACGACGATTGCGCGATGCCGACATGTCGGATCGCAAACAGTCGGCCCTGCCCTCAGCCTCTAGGATCGGCTTTCCAAATCGAACGATAGACGGCGGCAGATCAACGACCGCCCGGGAGAGGACAGTTTGCCATGGCCAGTGATATCGAGATTGCCCGCGCCGCCAAGATGAAGCCGATCGCCGAGATCGGCGCGAAGCTCGACATTCCGGCGGAGGCGCTGGAAAGCTACGGATCGACCAAGGCCAAGGTCCGCTCCGACTTCATTTCCGGCCTTGCGGACCGGCCCGACGGCAAGCTGGTGCTGGTCACCGCGATCAACCCGACGCCGGCCGGCGAGGGCAAGACCACGACCACGGTCGGCCTTGGCGACGGGCTCAACCGTATCGGCAAGCGCGCGGCGATCTGCCTGCGTGAGCCTTCGCTCGGCCCCTGCTTCGGCATGAAGGGGGGCGCGGCCGGCGGCGGCTATGCCCAGGTCGTGCCGATGGAGGACATCAACCTCCACTTCACCGGCGACTTCCACGCCATCACCTCGGCCCACAACCTGCTCTCGGCGCTGATCGACAACCACATCTACTGGGGCAACGCGCTCGGCCTCGACACCCGACGCATCACCTGGCGCCGGGTGATGGACATGAACGACCGGGCGCTGCGCCAGATCGTCGCCTCGCTCGGCGGCGTCGCCAACGGCTTCCCGCGCGAGGCCGGCTTCGACATCACCGTCGCCTCGGAGATCATGGCGATCCTCTGCCTTGCCCGCGATCTCGCCGACCTGCAGACGCGGCTCGGCGCCATCATCGTCGGCTATCGCCGCGACCGCAGCGCCGTCACCGCGCGCGATCTTGAAGCGGACGGCGCCATGACCGTGCTGCTCAAGGAGGCGATGCAGCCGAACCTCGTGCAGACGCTGGAGAACAACCCGGCCTTCGTGCATGGCGGCCCCTTCGCCAATATCGCCCATGGCTGCAACTCGGTGATCGCCACCAAGACCGCCTTGAAGCTCGCCGACTATGTGGTCACCGAGGCCGGCTTCGGCGCCGATCTCGGCGCGGAGAAATTCTTCGACATCAAGTGCCGCAAGGCGGGCCTCAAGCCGGACGCTGCGGTCATCGTCGCCACCGTCAGAGCGCTGAAGATGAACGGCGGCGTTGGCCGCGAGGCGCTGGGTGAGGAGAATGTCGAGGCGCTTGTGCGCGGCTGCGTCAATCTCGGCCGCCACATCGAGAACGTGAAGAGCTTCGGCCTGCCGGTGGTCGTCGCCATCAACCACTTCGTCAGCGATACGGATGCCGAGATCGCCGCGCTCCAGGCCTATGCCGCCGAGCAGGGCGTCGAGGCGGTGCTGTGCCGCCACTGGGCTGACGGTTCCAAGGGCACCGAGGACCTTGCCCGCAAGGTGGTCGAGCTGGTCGAGGGCGGCAGTCCCAATTTCGCGCCGATCTATCCGGACGAGATGCCGCTGCTTCAGAAGATCGAGACCATCGCCCGCAAGATCTACCGCGCCGAGGGGATCGCCGCCGACAAGCAGGTGGTCGAGCAGCTCGCGCGCTGGGAGGCGGACGGCTTCGGCCATCTGCCGGTCTGCATGGCCAAGACGCAATATTCCTTCTCCGCCGACCCCACCTTGCGCGGTGCGCCGACCGGCCACATCGTGCCGGTGCGCGAGGTGCGCCTTTCGGCCGGCGCCGGCTTCGTCGTGGCGATCTGCGGCGAGATCATGACCATGCCCGGCCTGCCCAAGGTGCCGTCGGCCAACCACATCCGCCTCGACGCGAACGGCCAGATCGAAGGACTGTTCTAGGCGCCGCGCCACGCCACGACGCTGCGGCGAAGGCACACTCACCCCTCCTTTCGTCCTCCCGGACGGCGCGCAGCGCCGAGCCGGGATCGGCGAGCCGGGGCGGCCGCGGAAGCGCTCCCGAAAGATGCCACCACCGCCGTGCCTCCCCGGTCCCGGATCTCGCGATGCTCGTCCGGGAAGACGCGGGGAGGGGCATATGCGACAGGAACGGCGGCGAGGACACGCCGCCTCGCCCCGCCCCCTCCGCCTGTCGTCCCTCCCAAGCCCCATCCCCTCCGCCTGTCGTCCCGGTTTCGGCGTAGCCGAAGACCGGGACCTAGTAACCACAGGCCGCGCGCCTCCGGCCGTGACGTTGCCGTGCGGAAGCATCGCCTGAGGCTTCACCACAACCGCCAGCGGATACTGGATGCCTGCCTTCGCAGGCATGACAGCCAGAGCGGGCGCCGTTCTTCGAACAAGACTGTTTCGGAGGATTGCGTGTCAGTGCATGGACACTTGGATGCGGTTCCACAGGTTGATCATCGCGACCGTCGCGGTCAGGGCGCTGATCTCCGCCTCGCTGAAGTGCTCGCGCAGCCCGGCGCGCAAGGGGCCGTAGTCGGTCTTGCCGTCGAGTTGGGTCAGCGCCTCAGTCCAGGCGAGCGCGGCCCGTTCCTTCGCGGTAAAATCGCTGACATGCCGCCACACCGTCAGGCGGTCGAGACGGTCGTTGGTTTCCCCGTCCTCGCGCGCTTCCCTCGTATGCATCTTGACGCAATAGGCGCAGCCGTTGAGCTGCGAGGCGCGAAGCTGCACCAGATGATGCAGCATCCGGTCGAGGCCGTGCCCGTCGATGGCCCCGTGGACATTCTCCAGTGCCCCGAAGACATCGGGGACGTTCTTGTAGTGGTTTACCGGCTTGGCCGTCATAGTCCGCTCCATTCGAGTGTTGTATCCCCCTTGACGATTGAGCCGGCCGGTTTGTGACGTCTCCGGTGAAACTCTTCGGCAAGGCAGAAGCCCTTGCGTCCCGCATCGGCGACGCTCATCGGGCTCCTCCGGCCCTCTCGGCAGGCGTTGCGACACGCTGCGCGAAAGCCACCACCACCGCTGTTCCCAGCACCGCCGCACCGGCAACGATGACGGCGGCCGAGCTCCAGCCGAACCGGTCGATGGCGCTGCCGACGGCGACGGGGCCGAGGATCTGCCCCAGATTGTTGCCCTGGACGATCAGGCCGATCACCACGGGCACCAGCGCGGCCGAGGACGCGACGATCGGCGCGGACGACAGCAGCGTTGCCGGGATCAGCCCGCCGACGGCCGAGAACAGGACGCACAGGAGAAACGTCGCGGGTGCCGGCAGCAGCGGCAGGAAGATGCCGAGGCTCGCCGCGCCCATGATCAGGCAGGCCCCGATCAGCAGCGCCGGCCGGCCGACGCCCCGCGACAGCATCACGCCCGCCGTCAGGTTGCCGACGACGTTGACGGCGGAGGCCAGCGCGCTGAGCAGCCCGGCGGTGCGGTGGGAAACGCCCATCTGCTCCATCAGCAGCACGGGCAGGAAGCTGAACAGCGCGAAGAACATCAGGCTGTAGAGCGCGAAGGTGACGGCAAGCCCGGCGGCGCCGGCATTGCCGAAGACCGCCGCCGTATCGGCCCGCAGGCGCTGCCACGACCAACCGTGGCGCTCGCCGGAGGCCGGCACGACGAGCGGCACCAGCAGGCAGAGCGCCAGGGCAAGCCCGCCGCTCGCCCACCACATCGCCCGCCAGGCGTCGAACATCGGCCCGGCCAGCATCGCCGCCGCCATGCCGAGCGGCATGAAGCAGCTCCACAGCGCGAAGGCGAGGTCCCGGTCGCCCGGCCGCGCAACGCGCCCGAGAAGCGACGGCGCGGCGACGGTGATCAAGAGGAAGCCCGCACCCTCCACGATCCGCGAGGCCATCAGCATCGCAAGACCCGCGGACAGCGCCCCGGCTGCCGCGCCCGCAGTCGTGATCAACAGCCCCGCGACCAGCACGCGGCGCGCGCCCAAGCTGCCGACCAGCGCCCCGGTCGGGATGCCCCCGACCAGCCCGATCAGGGCGAAGACGCCGGTCAGCCAGCCGAGCGCCGAAAGCCCGATGCCGAGATCGCCTTCCAGCAGGGGCGCGGCGATGGGCGCCTTGCCCACCTGCAGCGCCGCGACGATCCCGGCCCCGACGATCAGGCCGACGGCCGCCCATCTGGTGGAGGACGGCTCCGGCCTTGCAGCGGCGGCCGTCACGCCGCCCTGCCCTGCCGGCCGGCGGCGAGCGCCAGCGCGATCTCGGCGACATGCCGTCCCTGGAAGCGGGCGCCGTCCGCCACCGCTTCGGCCATCGTCTCGATGTGACCATAGGAGGAGGAGTAGAGCACGAGAACCCTGGCCATCGTTTCAACCTCAGGTCTGATTGCGAATGAGGTCGACGTTGCCCGCAAAGTTCGAACGGTTTAAGTGATATAAAATCTATCAACTTGTTCATCTGAATCGATCATGCTCGATGCCCTGACCCTCGACCAGATGCGCACCTTCGTGACGATCGCCGAGAGCGGCAGCTTCCGCGCCGCCGCCCGGAAGCTCTCGCGCGTGCAGTCGGGGGTGAGCGTCGCCATCGCCAATCTCGAGGCCCAGCTCGGCGTCGAGCTGTTCGACCGCTCGGGCCACCGTCCCGTCCTGACGCCCCAGGGCCGGGCGCTGCTCGGCAATGCGCGCGACATCATCGTGCGCGTCGATGCCTTGCGGGCGAAGGCGCGCGGCTATGCGCAAGGGGTCGAGACGGAGCTCACGGTGGCGGTCGACACGCTCTATCCGCAGCAGCAGGTCGGCCGGGCGATCTCGCGGATGCGGCAGGACTTTCCCTCGGTGTCCGTGCGGGTGCAGGTCGAGCCGCTCGGCGGACCGCTCGACGCGCTGAAGCAGAAGCGCTGCGCCCTCTCCGTCATGGTCGGCGAGGATTTTCGCGATGCCCGCATCCGCTTCGATGCCCTGACCTCGATCACGCAGGTTGCCGTCGTCGCCACGGCGCATCCGCTCGCCCATGGGGAGCCCGGCCGCCCGCTGGAGGTGCTGGATCTTGCCGACCATCTCCAGATCGTGCTGTCGGACCCCTCCTCCATCTCGGAAGGGCGCGACTTCGGCGTGCTCTCGCCGCAGACCTGCCGGGTCAACACCCAGGACGCCAAGCACAGCCTGATCCTCGGCGGCGCGGGATGGGGGCGCCTGCCCTCCTGGCTGGTGGAGCGGGACATCGAGCAGGGCCGCCTCGTGCGGCTCAATGTCGGCGCGCTGGGACGCGGCGGCGAAATCGCGTCGGAGGCCTATGTCGCCCATCGGCTGGACGAGGCGATGGGCCCGGCGGCAAGACGCCTTGCGGATCTGCTCATCGAACTGGACGGCGCCTGAGGCGGGACGGCGGCATCACGCCTGGCCGGAATGCTGCCAAGGAGGGGCAGGCGCGAAGGGGGCAGCGGCGGACAGCCCCTACCCGGCGAGGCTTGCCGCGACGACGAGGTCGGCGGCGGCCGGAGAGCAGGCGATCGGCGTGTCGTGCAGGATGGCGAGCCGCGTCAGCGCCATCAGGTCGACATCGCTGGAATGGTGGCCATGCGGATCGGCGAAGAAGATCACCGCGTCCAGCTCGCCGGTGGCGATCAGCGCGCCGAGCTGCTGGTCGCCGCCATGCGAGCCGCGCTGCAGCCGCTGGATCGCAAGCCCCGGCACCGCCTCCAGCAGCATGGCGCCGGTGCCGCCGGTCGCCACCAGCTTCTGCCGGCGCAGCACCTGCGCATGCCGGCCGACCCAGGCGCGCAGATGCGCCTTGCGGGCATTGTGGGCGACCAGCGCGATGCGGCGCGGCGCGGTGGAGCGGCGGCGCGCCTCCAGCGTCAGCGACAGGATCGCTCGCACCTGCGCGGCAAGGCCGGCTTCGGGCGCCGCGAACTGGCCCTTCAGCGCCGCCGTGCCGACGGTGAAGCCGGCAGCCCCCGCCTCCGCCACCTCGACGATGCGCGCCGCCCGGTCGATGCTGCCGGCCATGATCACCGGCTTGTCGCAGGCGGAGCAGACGCTGCGCATCAGGGCCGGCACGTCGCCGGCGAAGCGATAGGCGAGCAGGTCCAGCCCGTGCACGCTCTCCAGCTCGGCGAGCGCGCGGGCGCTTGCCGTGATGCTCTCGATGGTTCCGGCCAAGACGCTCGGATGGCCGACGATCTCGCCGGGAAAGGGATAGTAGCGGATCGGATGCGCCTTCAGGAGCGGCGCCACCTCGGCCGGCCGCGTGCCGCCGAGCAGGCAGTCGACTTCGAGGCCGATGGCCGCGCGGGCCGAGCGCAACTCGCTCTGCGCATCGAGGCTCACCACCTCCAGATAGACCCGCCCGCCGGCGGCGCGGATGTCGCGGGCGAGCCCCCGCAGCTCCTCGAAGGGCAGGCCGACATCCTTGAAGCCGATATGCCGTGCACCGCCCGCCAGCACCTCGTCCAGCCGGCTTCGGGCATCGGGGACGGTGCTGTCGTCCTCCGTCAGCATGAAGATGAAATCGAAGGCCATCGGCGCGCCGGTCCCCTTGAAAATCGCGCAGGCGTCCGCGGGACGCCGGCGCTGTCGCTCCCGCGACTCCGCATGTCGCATTGAAGATATCGACGGGAGGCGGTGCAAACCAGTGTACTGGAAGCAGGCCCGGAAGCGAGCCATGCCCCCCGAATGCGCAAACGGAGCGCCCGCGATGTCGCAGGAAGACGATCTCGATCTCAGGTCGCTGTCCGACGAGGAACTCGTCGAGCAGATGCATGACGATCTCTATGACGGCCTCAAGGACGAAATCGTCGAGGGCGTGGAGATCCTGCTGGAGCGCGGCTGGACGCCCTACCGGATTCTCACCGACGCATTGGTCGAAGGCATGCGCATCGTCGGCGTCGACTTCCGCGACGGCATTCTCTTCGTGCCGGAAGTGCTGATGTCGGCCAATGCCATGAAGGCCGGCATGGGGCTGCTGCGCCCGCTGCTTGCCGAGACCGGCGCGCCGAAGGTCGGCAAGAT
Organism: Stappia sp. TSB10P1A; assembly: GCF_900185725.1. Taxonomy (GTDB): domain Bacteria; phylum Pseudomonadota; class Alphaproteobacteria; order Rhizobiales; family Stappiaceae; genus Stappia. The sequence continues at coordinate 496,145 of NZ_FYAU01000036.1, forward strand.
GGTGATCGGCACCGTCAAGGGCGACATCCACGACATCGGCAAGAACCTCGTCTCGATGATGATGGAAGGCGCCGGCTTCGAGGTGATCGACATCGGCATCAACAATCCGGTCGAGAACTATCTGGCGGCCATCGAGGAGCACAAGCCGGACATCGTCGGCATGTCGGCCCTGCTGACCACCACCATGCCCTATATGAAGGTCGTCATCGACACGATGATCGAGAAGGGCATCCGCGACGACTATATCGTCATGGTCGGCGGTGCGCCGCTGAACGAGGAGTTCAGCCAGGCGGTCGGAGCCGATGCCTATGGGCGCGACGCGGCGGTGACCGTCGAACTCGCCAAGGAGCTGATCGCGCGCAAGCACAACCAGTTGGTGGCGCGGGCGGGCTGAGCCATGCCGGCGGCACCCGCGCCCTTTCGCGAAAAGGTGCTGGTGATCGCCTGCGGGGCGCTGGCGCGCGAGATCCTCGCCATCATTGACGCCAACGGCCTCACCCATGTGGAGCTGCAATGCCTGCCGGCGCAGCTTCACAACCGCCCGGAGAAGATCCCGGCCGCCGTGCGCGCCGAGATCCGCAAGCTGCGGCCGCATTACGCCCATATCCTCATCGGCTATGGCGATTGCGGCACCGGCGGGCTGCTCGACACGGTGCTGGCCGAGGAAGGGGTGGAGCGGATCGAGGGCGCCCATTGCTATGCCTTCTTCGCCGGCCTCGACGCCTTCGACGCGGAAGCCGAGGCCGAGCCCGGCACCTTCTATCTCACCGATTTCCTCGCCCGCCATTTCGAGACGCTGGTGATCCGCCCGCTCGGGCTCGACACGCATCCCGAGCTGCGCGACGCCTATTTCGGCAATTACACCCGCCTGCTCTATCTGGAACAGGCGGCGGATCCGGAAATCGAGGCGCGGGCCCGCGCGGCCGCCGAGCGGCTCGGCCTTGCCTATGCCAAGCGGGTCACCGGCTACGGCCTGCTGGAAACGCGGCTCACCACGCTCAGTACCTGATCACCGCTTGTTTGCACGCCCCTGTTGCATCCGCGTCCTTGCGCGCCCTCTCCCGCATGCTAGAAGCGCGGTCCCGGCGGCACGGACGGGTCTGCGTGGCATGAGCCGCAGGACCGGTCCCCTCATCCCATCCAACGGGCCGGAAAGGGCCCAGCCTCGCGACAGAGGACGACCTCCCGTGAGCAATTTTTTCGACAGCCCCTTCAAGGGCAAGCTGCTGAGCGAGCAGGTGACCAATCCCAACATTTCGGTCGGCCGCTACAGCTATTATTCCGGCTATTACCACGGCCACTCCTTCGACGACTGCGCCCGCTACCTGATGCCCGACCGCGACGATGTCGACCGGCTGGTCATCGGCAGCTTCTGCTCCATCGGCACCGGTGCCTGCTTCATGATGGCGGGCAACCAGGGCCACCGGATGGACTGGATCTCTACCTTCCCGTTCTTCTTCATGCCCGAGGAACCGGCCTTCGCGGACGCCGAAAACGCCTACCGCCCGGCGGGCGACACGGTCGTCGGCAATGACGTGTGGATCGGCGCGGAAGCGATGATCATGCCCGGCATCCGCATCGGCCACGGCGCGATGATCGGCAGCCGCGCGCTCGTCACCAAGGACGTTCCCCCCTACACCATCGTCGCCGGCAATCCGGCGCGCGAGATCCGCAAGCGCTTCTCCGACGAGGAGATCGCGATGCTGCTGGAGATGGCGTGGTGGGACTGGCCGATCGAGCGGATCGGCCGCGAGATGCACAACCTGTGCTCGGCCGACATCGCCAGGCTGCATGCGCGCTGGACGGCTGAAGCGGCAGGCACGGCCGAGGCCTGAGTCTCGCACCTCCCGCACGACGACAGGCACGCCCGCCGGGAGCGAAAACCCCCGGCGGGCGTGCCGCGTTCCGGCGCCCCTTCGCCGCTGTCGTTTTCTGGCTTTCCCGTGTCGTCTGTGCACCGATGAGATGGCCGGCCAAAGGCATCATGATGCTCGAAAGCACGGGGACGACAGGCGTTCCCGGCCGGGTCGAAGGGCCGCATCTTGGCGCAGAAAACCATCGTCTACTGGCGTGACATCCCGGCCCAGGTGCTGGTCCGGGCCGGCCGCGCCAGCGCCCGCCGCGAGCTGCCCGAACGCTTCATCCAGGCTGTCGACCGCTGCGCCATGCGCGTCGGCGCGAAGGACAGCGATGCCTATCTGGCCGAGTGGCGGCGGGGCGATCCCGTCGCGGTCGGCGACGACATCGAGGCGGAAGCGGAGGCGGCGCTTGCCGATCTCCTTGCCGCCTATCCGCCGGAGCGGCTGGCGGCCCTGGTCGCAGCCGAAGGCTTCGATGCGGCCGCCTCCCCCTCTCCCGACCACACCAGCACGGGACCGGCGACATGACCGACCACCGCCTCAACGATTTCGGGCGCCTTGCCGCCTCCACGGAAATGTCGCCCCGCCAGGTGGTGGAAAAGCCGGAGCTGCTCCGTCTCGTCCCCGCCGGCACGCGCCTTTACCTCACCGATCTCGGCAATGTCGGCGAGGACGACATCATCCGCGCCGCCCGCGCGGTCACTGATGCCGGCCTCGTTGCCGTGCCGCACATGGCCGCGCGCCGCTATCCCTCCTTCGCCGCCTTCGAATACCGGCTGACCCGCCTCGTCGCGGAAGCCGGCGTGCGCGAGGTGCTGGCGGTGGCCGGCGAGGCGCCGACGCCCGGCCCCATCGCCTCCTCCGTCGCGATGATCGAGACCGGCCTGTTCGACCGGCTCGGCATCACCCGCATTGCGGTTGCCGGCCATCCGGAGGGCGCGCCGGAAATCTCGCGCGAGACCATCCGCGCCTTCCTGATGCGCAAGCATGAGCTCGCGGCAAAGAGCGATGCCGAGTTCCACATCGTCACCCAGTTCGGCTTCGATCCGCAGAAGGTCAGCCTTTGGCTCGACGAGATCGCCGCCTGGGGCAACCGCTTCCCGGTGCATATCGGCGTCGCCGGCCCGGCCAAGATGACGACGCTGCTGAAATATGCCGCCTTCGCCGGGGTGGAGAACTCGCTCTCCTTCCTGAAGAAGCGGGGCGGCGCCGTCGTCTCGATGCTGTCGGGCTACGATCCGGAGACCATGGTCGGCCCGCTGGAGCTGCGCGTGCAGACCCAGCCCGAAACCCGGCTGCAGCAGATCCACGTCTTTCCCTTCGGCGGCCTGACCAAGACGGCCGACTGGCTGAGTGCCCGCGGGAGCTGGTCCTTTCCCGCCGCTGGCACCGCGACTTACCCCGCAGAGGTAGCCCAATGACCCGCACCATCGTCGCCTCGGCCACCCGCGAGATCGTCATCGGCTTCGACCAGCCGTTCTGCGTCATCGGCGAGCGGATCAACCCGACGGGCCGCAAGAAGCTCGCCGCCGAGATGGCCGCCGGCGACTTCTCCACCGTGGAGAAGGATGCGCTGGCCCAGGTCGCCGCCGGCGCCACCATGCTCGACGTCAATGCCGGCGTCACCGCCGTCAATCCCAACGAGACCGAGCCGCCGCTGCTGGTCAGGACGCTGGAGATCGTCCAGAGCCTCGTCGACGTGCCGCTGTCCATCGACAGTTCGGTGACCGCCGCCATCGAGGCCGGCCTTCGGGTCGCCAAGGGCCGCCCGCTGGTCAACTCGGTCACCGGCGAGGAGGAAAAGCTCGAGGCGATCCTGCCGCTCGTCAAGAAATACAATGTCCCGGTCGTCGCGATCTCGAACGACGAGACCGGCATTTCGGAAGACCCGGACGTGCGCTTTGCGGTCGCCAAGAAGATCGTCGAGCGCGCCGCCGACTACGGCATTCCCGCCCATGACATCGTCGTCGATCCGCTGGTCATGCCGATCGGCGCCATGGGCAGCGCCGGCCAGCAGGTGTTCCGCCTGCTCCGCCGGTTGCGCGAGGAGCTGAAGGTCAACACCACCTGCGGCCTCTCCAACATCTCCTTCGGCCTGCCCCATCGGCACGGCATCAATGCCGGCTTCATCCCGATGGTGATCGGCGCCGGCATGACCAGCGCCATCATGAACCCCTGCCGGCCGCAGGAGATGGAGGCGGTGCGCGCGGCCAACGTGCTGACCGGCAACGATCCCAACTGCTCCGACTGGATCATGACCTATCGCGACTACAAGCCGGGCGCGGAAGGCGGCCCGGCCCCCGCCCCCGCCGCCTCGGGCGGCTCCGGACGGCGCGGCGGGCGCGAGGGACGGAGGCGGGCCAGCGCTTGAACGCAAGACCAACCACGAGAACGGGCGAGGCCATGAGCGAGGCGCCCGAAACGGCAAAGGTTGTCTTCCAGCCGAGCGGCCGGCGGGGCACGTTCCCGCTCGGCACGCCGCTGCTGGATGCCGCGCGCGCGCTCGGCGTCTATGTCGAATCCGTCTGCGGCGGGCGCGGCATCTGCGGCCGCTGCCAGATCTCCGTTTCCGAAGGCGCCTTCGCCAAGGAGCAGATCGTCAGCACGGCGGACCATCTCGGCCCGGTGACCGATGCCGAGGCGCGCTACCTCTCCCTGCGCGGCCTGCCGCAAGGCCGGCGCCTCTCCTGTCAGGCCGCGATCCTCGGCGACATGGTGGTCGACGTGCCGATGGAGGCGCAGACCAATCGCCAGGTGGTGCGCAAGCGCGCCGAGAACGTCACCGTCGCGCCCGACAGCGCCATCCGCCTTGTTACCGTCGAGGTCAGCGAGCCGGACATGGAACAGCCGCTCGGCGATGGCGACCGGCTGCTTGCCGCAGTTGCCGAGGCCTCCGGACTTTCCGGCCTCAGTCTCGATCCGCCGCTTTTGGCCAGGGTTCAAAAGGTGCTGCGCGCCGGCCACTGGCGCGTCACCGCCGCAATCTGGCAGGACGACGACGCCCCGCCGCGCGTTACCGCCCTGTGGCCGGGCGAGAAGACCACCGTCTATGGCCTTGCCGTCGATATCGGCTCCACCACCATCGCCGCGCATCTCTGCGATCTTACCAATGGCCGCACCGTCACCTCGGCCGGCACCTCGAACCCGCAGATCCGCTTCGGCGAAGACCTGATGTCGCGCATCTCCTATGTGCAGATGAACCCGGCGCGCCTGCCCGATCTCGTCTCGGCGGTGCGCGCGGCGGTCGATGCGCTGGTCGCCAAGCTGGTCGCAGATGTCGGCGCCACCCGCGAGGACGTCATGGACGCCGTCTTCGTCGGCAACCCGATCATGCATCACCTCTTCCTCGGCATCGATCCGACGGAGCTGGGCGGCGCGCCCTTCGCCCTCGCCGTGTCGGGCGCCGTGCATATCCCGGCTTCCGAGCTGGGGCTGGAGCTCAATCCCGGCGCGCGCGCCTATATCCTGCCCTGCATCGCCGGCCATGTCGGCGCCGATGCCGCCGCCGCGACGCTCTCCACCCGCCCGTTCGAGGCCGAAGCCCTGACGCTGGTCGTCGACATCGGCACCAATGCCGAGATCGTGCTCGGCAATCGCGACCGCCTGCTGGCGGCGAGTTCCCCCACCGGCCCCGCCTTCGAGGGCGCGGAGATTTCCTGCGGCCAGCGCGCCGCGCCCGGCGCCATCGAGCGCATCCGCATCGATCCGGTCACGCTCGAGCCGCGCTTCAAGGTGATCGGCCTCGACGAATGGTCGGACGATCCGGACTTCGCGGAGAAGAAGGACCAGGTCGGCGTCACCGGCATTTGCGGCTCGGGCATCATCGAGGCGGTCGCCGAGCTCTATCTTGCCGGCGTCATCACCGTCGACGGGCTGATCGACGGCGCGCTCGCCGAGCGCTCGCCCCGCGTGGTGCAAAAGGGGCGGACCTTCGCCTATGTGGTGGCGAGCGAAGGCATCGAGCTCACCATCACCCAGACCGACATCCGCGCCATTCAGCTCGCCAAGGCCGCGCTCTATGCCGGCATCCAGCTCCTCTCCGACAAGCTCGGCAATCCGCCGATCGAGCGCATTCGCCTTGCCGGCGCCTTCGGCAGCTATATCGACACCAAATACGCGATGATCCTCGGGCTGATCCCCGATTGCGACCTCGCCCATGTCGCGAGCGTCGGCAATGCCGCCGGCACCGGCGCGCGCATGGCGCTGATCAATCGCGGCGAGCGGCGCACGGTCGAGCGCGTCGTGCGCGAGATCGAGAAGATCGAGACGGCGCTGGAGCCGCGCTTCCAGGAGCATTTCGTCAACGCCATGGCGATCCCCAACAAGGTGGACCCCTTCGTCAAGCTGCGCGCGGCGGTCGCGCTGCCCGAGCCGCGCGCGGCGAGCGAGGGCGCGGACGAAGACGGCGACGGCGGGCGTCGTCGCCGCCGGCGGCGCGGTTAATCTACCTGCCGCCGTCGTAGAACAGGTCCCGGCGGTCGCGCCACATCTTCTCGCCGACCAGGCAGTCATAGGGCTCCTCGGCGGCGAACTGCGCCGGCACCACCGGCAGCGCGCCGCCGTCGTGGTGCTGCCGCCACGGGTCGTGGAACGGCTCCAGCGTACCGATCTCCAGCACCAGCTTGCGCCGCACCGCCTCGGGGAACTCGTTCCACTCGTGCACCGGCACGACGAAGGCGCCGGGCCCGCCGATCACGCAGCGCCGGTAATATTCGTCGAGATCGGGAATGGCGAAATACCGGGCGAAGCCGTCGTCGGTCATCAGCGGCAGCCCGTTGATGGTGATGCCCCGGTCGACCGCCATATCGCGCAACTGCGTCACCGGCGGACCCTGATTGTTGGGACCATCGCCGGAAATGTCGATCACCATCCGCTCGGCCGCGAACGGCACCTCCTCCAGCAGCGCCATGCTGCGCAGGATCGCGCCGGAGATCGAGGTGCGGCTCTGGCTGGAGCTCTCCTCTTCCAGCAGCAGCGCGGCAATCGCCTGCGCGTCCGCCGCGCTCTCGACGATCGTCCAGGGCAGCACCTCGCGGGTGTGGAAGTCGCCGGCCCATTCGAAGATCGCCAGGCCGATCCGCCCATGCGGGCCGTGCTCGATCGCCCGCAAGACCTCGCGGCTGGCGATCGCCTCGGCATAGCCCCGGCGCTGGATCGCCAGTTCCTCGCGCGACATCGAGCGCGACACGTCGATGGCCAGCACCAGGGCGACGTCGACAGGCTCGCCCCCGGCCGGCTGCGCGCGCGCCGGCACCAGGGCGACAAGGACCATCGCCGCGGCCAGCACCATCGCCAGGGCCGTGGCCGGGAGCGTCCTTTTCAGGGCGTCCGTTCTCCAGCTCATCGGCCAAGCCTAACCCAGGATGCCGCCGGGTCCAGTGCACACTCTCGTGAACGGCCCTCGCCTCTGGCCCCTCGCCTCTGGGTCCTTCATCTCCGGCCCCTCGCCTCTGGCCCCCTCGCCTCTGGATAGAGACTGCAGCTCCTGCTGAAACCCTGGATATGTTGTTTCGAAATTTCATGAGCAAAATTGTCAGGTTTTTTCGCCGGGGCATGGACGATCCCGAAAATTCATGATTTCTACACTCAAGTTTAACGGCCCCCAGGCCCACCCGGCACCCGGACATGGCACGGCAACTCGTCCTCAGGCTGTTCTCGGCAGCGCTGCTGCTGCTGGCGATCTCCATCGCCGGCTTCGCCCTGCTGCGGCTGATGCCGGGGAATTTCGCCGAAGTGCTGTTGATGTCGCAGATGGACGGCACCTTGCCGGACGCGGCGGCGCTGGCGCGGTTCTCGGCGGAAAACGGCTTCGACGCGCCGCTGCCGCAGCAATATCTCGTCTGGCTCGGCAATGTGCTCACCGGCGATTTCGGCCGCTCGATGGTCAGCGGCACCCCGGTCGCCGACGAACTGGCCCTGCGCGTTGCCGCCTCGCTGAAGCTTGCCGTCGCCGCCTTGCTGCTGGCGCTTGCCATCGCCCTGCCGGTCGGGGCGGTCTGCGCCGCCTTTCCCGGCAGCCTCCTCGACCGCGGCCTTGCCGCCTTCGCCGTTCTCGGCATGTCGATCCCGAATTTCTGGTACGCGCTGCTGCTGGCGCTGCTGTTCTCCCTCGCGCTCGGCTGGCTGCCCAGCACCGGCTACGGCACGCCGGCGCATCTGGTCCTGCCGACGCTGGCCATCGCCACCTCGGTCTGCGGCATTCTCGCCCGCTATGTGCGCGGCTGCCTCTTGGAGGAGCTCGCCCAGCCCTATATGCGCACCGCCCGGGCCAAGGGCCTGTCGAGCACCCGCGCCCTCCTCACCCATGCCGCGCCCAATGTGCTGCCGGCGGTGCTCACCCTCACCGGGCTGCAATTCGCCCGCATCTTCGACGGGCTGATCATCGTCGAGACGCTGTTCGGCTGGCCCGGCATCGGCCGGATGATGGTGGAGGCGCTGCTCGCCCGCGACTATCCGATGATCCAGGCGAGCTTCCTCGTCGTCGCCTGCGGCTATGTGCTGGTCAATCTCGCCGTCGACTATGCCATCGCCCTTTACGATCCGCGCACGCGGGAGGTGGTCTAGATGGTCGCCGCCGCCGCCGCCCGTCTTCGCGCCCGTCTTCTTCGCGCCCGTCTTCGCACCCGCCTTCGCGCCCGCCTTGCCCGCCGCCGCAGCGGCCTCGCGCTCGCCGTCGCCGCGCTCCTGGCCCTTGTGCTGCTCGGCCCGCTGCTCGCCCCGCACGATCCCTATGCTGCCAACATCCTCGGCCGCCTCGCGCCGCCCAGCCTTGCCTATCCGCTCGGCACCGACGCGATGGGCCGCTGCATGCTCTCGCGCCTGCTCTACGGCGCGCAGCTCACCACGCTCTCGGCGCTCGCCGTGGTGCTGGCCTCCGCCGGCCTCGGGACGCTTCTCGGCGCCGTCAGCGGCTATTTCGGCGGGATCGGCGACCGGCTGTTGATGCGCCTGTGCGAAGGCGTCTCGGTGCTGCCCGCCCTTGCCGTCGCCCTCGTCATCGCCGGGGTGCTCGGCCTCGGCCTTCAGGCCGTCATCCTGGCGCTCGCCGCCGTCCACTGGACCGAATATGCCCGCCTCGTGCGCAACGCGGTCATGATCGAGCGCAGCAAGACCTATGTGCTCGCCGCCGAGGCGCTCGGCGTGCCGCGCCTGTCGGTGATCCGCCGCCACCTCCTGCCCAACATCCTGACGCCGCTTCTCGCCTTGGGCAGCTACTCGATGTCCTGGGTGATCCTGTCCTTCGCGGGACTGAGCTTTCTCGGCCTCGGCGTCGAGCCGGGCGCGCCCGAATGGGGCCGGATGATCGCCGAGTCCCGCAACCACCTTCGCGATCACCCGCGCCTCGTCCTGGTGCCGGGTCTCACGATCATGGCCTTCGTCATCCTGGTCAACCTCTTGGGCGATGCCCTCGGCGACCGGCTGCGCGCGGGCCGCACCAACTACCTGACAACACGGAGCTGATGCACATGCCCCTCTCCCTCTCCCTTTCCCTCCCCCGGCTCGGCAGGCACGCGATTGCCGCCATAGCTGCGGCGATGCTCGCCCTGCCCGCGACCGACGCGCTCGTCTCTCCGGCCCGCGCCGAGACGCCGGCCGACACGCTGGTCGTCGCCACCATGTGGGAGGCGCTGCCGCTCGCCATGGCGCCGCGCCGCAGCCGCTTCTTCAACGAGAGCGAGATCCTCGACACGCTGATCAAGCTCGACTACCAGATGACCCTCGTCCCCGGCCTTGCCACCTCCTGGGAGCGCGTCTCGCCGACCGTGTGGCGCTTTGCCTTGCGCGAGGGCGTCACCTTCCATGACGGATCGCCCTTCGACGCGAGGGCCGCAAAATTCTCGCTGGAGCGGGTCGTCGCCCTGCTGCCCTATGCCGCCGACTTGCTCAACATCAAGAGCATGTCCGCGCCCGAGCCCCTGGTGCTGGAGATCGAGACCTCCGAGCCCTTCTCGGCCCTGCCGAACCAGCTCACCGACGCCATCACCGTGATCTACGGCAAGGCCTCCTTCGATGAGGCGGGCCAGTTCGTCACCCCCGTGGGCACCGGCCCGTGGAAGCTTGCCGACTACCGCAAGCAGGACCGCACCATCGTCGAGCGCTTCGACGGCTATTGGGGCGCGGCGCCCGCGCTCAAGACCATCGAATACCGCTACATCCCGGACCACAATGCCCGCGCCATCGCGCTGGAGGCCGGCGAGGTCGACTTCATCGACAACCTGCTGCCCTCCGACGTCGCGCGCCTGTCCGCCGACGCCCGCTTCACCGTCCATAGCGAGGAAAGCGCCGGCATCTATTACGGCGCGATCAATGCCGGCGAGAAGAGCGTGCTTTCCGACGTGCGCCTGCGCCGCGCCGTCAACCTGCTCGTCGACCGCAACATCGTCGTCACGGGCGCGCTCGACGGCATCGGCAACCCGGCCTGGACCTTCTTCCCCGCCTCCTTCCCCTGGACCAGCGAGGAGGTGACGCCCTACAGCTTCGACCCCGAAGCCGCCGGCGCCCTGCTCACCGAGGCCGGCTACGACAAGTCCTCCGGCATCTGGACCAAGGACGGCGAGCCGCTCACCCTGCGCATCCTCAGCTATTCCAGCCGCGCCGAAATGCCGACCATCACCGAGGCGCTCGCCATTCTCCTGAAGCAGCAGGGCATCGAAACGAAGATGCAGATGTTCACCTGGGAAGGCATGCTGGAGCTGGTCCGCCAGGGCGACTACGACATCTCCGTCGTGTTCTGGACGCCGGAAATGACCGGCCATCCGGACCTGCACCTGAAGTCGCAGTTCCACTCCAAGGCCGGCATGAACTACCAGTTCTGGGTCAACGAGGAGTTCGACGCCCTGGTCGACAAGGGCCGCACCCTCGACGTCGGGCCGGAGGCCTTCGCCACCTATGTCCGCGCCCAGCAGATCCTGCAGGAGGACGCGCCGGAGATCCCCCTGGTGCACAAGGTCTTCGTCGCCGCCGCCAAGGCCACGGTCGAGGGCTACAAGGTCCACCCTTCGGGCTTCTTCTACGACTTCAAGTCCGTCACCAAGAACTGAACCGGACCGCCAGCAAGACGGGACCGGCCGGGCTTGCCCACGCCGGTCCCCTTCCGCCGGAGTTTCCCATGGCATCCTGTCTGTTTCTCAAGCCGATCAAGGGCGCGGGCGGCGACCTGCCGGACATTTCCGGCTTCGTCGACGATCTCGACCAGATCGACCATTACGCGCTGGAAGGGGCCGACCTGTCGGCCTATCGGGCGCTGCTCGTTCCCGCCCATCTCGACCAGCGTTACTTCGGAACGCTGGCGGGCAAGATCTCCGCCTTTCTCGACGGCGGCGGCACGCTGGTCTTCAACGGCCATGTCGCCTGGCCGATGCTGCCGGAGTTCGCTCCCTTCGTGGTGCTGCCGAAGGTGACGCTGGCGACGCTGGAGGTGCACCGGATGACCGATCACCCGGTCTTTGCCGGGGTCGACGCGCGCGAGCTGACCTTTCGCCGCGGCGTTGCCGGCTTCTACGCGCGCGGTCACAACCCGCCGCCGCCGGGCGCCATACCGCTGCACGGGCTGGGGCCGGAGCGGGCGCCCTGCGACTGGCTCTACCACCGCCCGGCCGGCGGGCGCATCCTCATGCATGCCGGCAACGACCTTTGGATGTATGCCGGGGCCAGCGACACCACGGCGCGGATCGTGCCGCAACTGTGCCGCTGGGCGGCCGGACGGGAGGCTTGAGCATGGCGCGCATCACCGCCCTCGACAGCGGCACCTATTACCACCACCGCTCGCTCTACGAGCCGCGCTACCGCGACCATTTCGACGAGATCGTCTATATCCGCGACCTCGCCGGGACCGACCTCTCCGCGCACGAACTGATCCTCGTCTCCTGCCGCACCGACCCGTCCCAGCTTGTCCCCTGCCGGGAGCAATTCGCCGACTATCTCGCCGGCGGCGGCACCGTCATCGCCATGGGCTCGACCGGCCAGCCCGCCTGGCTGCCCGGGGTCTCCTGGCACGACACGCCGACGAATTTCTGGTGGTGGAAGGAAGGCGGCAGCCTCGGCCTCAAGGTCGTCGCCCCCGACCATCCCTTGTTCGGCCATATCACCCTGGACGACGCCACCTGGCACCATCACGGCCATTTCGATGTGCCGGAAGGCGCCGTCAGCCTGATCGACGTGGACGGCAAGGGTTCGGTGCTCTACGACGACGAGGTCACCACACCGGGGCGGATGATCGTCACCGCGCTCGATCCGATGTATCATCACGGCAGCCATTTCATGCCGGCGACGACGCGCTTCCTCGACGGCTTCCTGCCCTGGCTGAAGAGCCTTTGAGCCGCCCATGACCCGTGCGAGCCGCATCTACATCACCGGCGCCTCCTGCGCCGGCGTCACCACGCTCGGCGCGGCGCTCGCCGCCCACCTCGGCATTCCGCAGTTCGATGTCGACGACTATTACTGGCTGCCGACCGACCCGCCCTTCACCGACAAGCGCCCGCCGCAGGAGCGCGTGCGCCTGATCGCCGCCGACATGGCCGAAGTGGAGCAGGCACGGGGCCGCGGCTGGGTGCTGACCGGCTCGTTCGACGGCTGGGGCGATGCCCTGATCGAGGAGGTCGACCTGATCGTCTTCGTGGCGACGCCGACGCCGCTGCGGATGGAGCGCCTCAGGGCGCGCGAGCGCCAGCGCTACGGCACCCGCATCGATCCGGGCGGCGACATGCACGAGATCCACACGGCCTTCGCCGCATGGGCCGCCAGCTACGACACGCCCGGCTTTTCGGGCCGCAACCGCGCCCGCCACGAGGAGTGGCTCGTCGCCCATACCGCCCCCGTCCTGCGCCTCGACGGCAGCCGGAGCGTCGAGGAGCTGGTGGAGGGGGTGGTGGGGATACCGCCCCTATAGCTTCCAAAGGAAATTGGTCCTCTGAGGCTGAACGCCAGCGAAGCGATAGGCCGCGGCTCTGGCGGTCACCGTGACCGGGCACGCGTGCCAGTGCACGAGCGGCGCCGGCCAAGTGAATTCCATATCGATTTCACTTCTTTCCTCTGATGAAATTATTTTGTAATCTAGGTTTGAACAGAGGCAGGCGTAGCGCTCTCGCGAGCGACTGGAGAAGATGCAGTCTGTGCTCGACGACTTTCACGGCACGATAAGCGAGGCTCCTCGCCTCCGCACGCCGCGACGTCGACCGCAAAGCTCCTCCACCGCCACGTCCAGAAGGAACTCACGATGAGTACCGCAGTTGCACGTATCCTCGACGATCTCCGGTCGCGCGGCGGCCTTCAGGGGAAGGATATCGCGAATATCGTCGATGTCTCGACAGCGACTGTGTCCCGCTGGACGCGGGGAACCGGATCGCCCAACTTAAGAACCCAGACGGTTATTGCCGATTTGCGGTATGTCGTGGACAGGCTTTCGGACTTCTACACCGCCGACGAGACCCGTCTTTGGCTGCATTCCCGGCACCCGCTGTTGAACGGCGAGAGAGCCATCGACTTGATAAATGCCGACCGGACCGAGGAAGTGCTCGCCGTGATCGAGCGCCTCGACGCTGGCGCTTACATCTGAGCAGTCGATGGTAGAGCGACGCGCACGGGATATCGAACTGCTTGACGCTCTGGACGCCCAGGCTCGTGTCTCGTTCGAGGGCGATGTCTGGCGCATCGTACGCGCCGGGCGTGACGTGCTGGAAGGATCTGCGCCCCAAGCCAGATGGGACCCGGGCACGTTCGATGTCCTTTACACATCCCTCGAACGGGACGGCGCGCTGGAAGAAATTCACTTTCATTTGAGCCGGCAACCGGTCTTCCCGTCAAAGCTGCAGTCCGTCCTGCACCGGATATCGGTAAAAACCCGCCGAACGCTCAAACTCGCCGATTTCGCAGCGTTGTCCGCGTTGGGAATCGTCCCCGAGCGTTACGGAGACTTGAGCTATGAACGCAGCCAGGAAATCGCGGATGCCGCCTTCTTCCTGGGCTTCGATGGACTACTGGCTCCCAGCGCCAGATGGGAGTGTCAAAACCTGATCCTGTTTATGGACCGCGTCGAGCCGGGAGACCTGACCGTTCTGGAGGCCGAGCCGATCGATTGGACAGCCTGGAGAAAGAGCCGGCAGGAAAGGCGCGGGACATAACGTCCGAGCGCGCCTTCGAGCTCCCGACCGGGTCCGGACAGAACGGACGCATCTCGGCGCCCCCTCTGCGCGTCGGCCCTCACCCCCGCCTTCTCCGCCGTCTTCCGCCCTCGCCGTCGCCGCCATCGACAGGAGCGGCCGCCGGCGGGGAGACCAGCGGGCCGAGGCGGGCGACGACATCGGCAACGCTCGGGCGCGCGCCCTTCTCATGCGCATCGAGCGCCTGGCGCATCGCCGCAAGGTGGGCATAGGAGGTGCCGCAGCAGCCGCCGATGATCCGCGCGCCGGCATCCACCGCGAGCCGCGCATAGTCCGCCATCAGCTCCGGCGTGCCGGTATAGACCACCTCGTCGCCGCGAATGACCGGGATGCCACAATTCGCCTTGGCGACGACGATGGCGTCCGGGTGGTCGCGGGTGATTTCCAGCACGGCGGCCAGCAGGTCCGAGGCGCCGACGCCGCAATTCGAGCCATAGGCGACGGGGGCGCAGGCGAATTCGCCGGCAAGATCGGCCAGACCGCTCGGCGGCAGGCCCATCATCGTGCGCCCGGCGGTGTCGAAGCTCGCCGTCACCACGAAGGGCATGCCGACCTTGGCTGCGGCTTCCGCGGCCGCGCGCATTTCCTCCGGTGCCGACATGGTCTCGATCCAGGCGACATCGGCGCCGCCCGCCTTCAGCCCTTCCGCCTGCTCAGTGAAGGCCTCGACGGCCTCCTCGTAAGTGAGCGCGCCCAGCGGCACGAACAATTCGCCGGTCGGGCCGATGGAGCCGCCGACGATCACCTCGCGGCCGGCCTCCGCCGCCACTTGCCGGGCCAGCTCCGCCGCCGCCTTGTTCAGCTCGTGCACGCGCCCTTCCAGCTTGTGCAGCTTCAGCCGGTGGCGGTTGGCGCCGAACGTGTTGGTCAGGATGATGTCGGCGCCGGCCTCGACGAACTTGCGGTGCAGGGTGCGGATCTTCTCCGGCTCTGTGACGTTCCACTCTTCCGGCGGATCGCCGGAGGTCAGCCCCATATCGAAGAGATTGGTGCCGGTCGCGCCGTCGGCCAGCAGCGTGCCCTTCTGCGCCAGGAGATCGTCAAGCTTGCTCATGGTCCTGTCCTGTTTTGGCGCGATCTTCCGGCCGGTTTCTGGCCCGATCTTCCGGGCCTTTTTGGGCCCGATCTTCCCTGATTTATCCGCCGACTATGTCGCCTGCGCCCCGTTTCCACAATCCGGGACAAGGACACCATTGGGGGGAAGCGGCGGCCTCACGAAAAGGGGCAGGCGCCGTCCGGCCCCTGCCCCGATCTGCGTCGCCGTGCCGCGCTGCCGCGTTACTCGATGTCGGCCGCGACCTTCATCGAGACGATCTTGTCCGGATTGACCACCGGCTCGCCGCGCTTGATCTTGTCGACATTCTCCATGCCTTCCGTGACCTCGCCCCAGACCGTGTACTGGCGGTCGAGGAAGCGGGCATCGGTGAAGCAGATGAAGAACTGGCTGTCGCCGGAATTCGGGTCCTGGGCGCGGGCCATCGAGCAGGTGCCGCGCACATGCGGCTCGGCGTTGAACTCGGCGCGCAGCTTCTTGCCCGAGCCGCCGGTGCCGGTGCCGCGCGGGCAGCCGGTCTGGGCCATGAAGCCCTCGATCACCCGGTGGAAGACGATGCCGTCGTAAAAGCCCTCGCGCGCCAGTTCCTTGATGCGCGCGACATGGTTCGGCGCCAGGTCCGGGCGCAAGTTGATGACGACCTGGCCCTGGGTGGTCTCCATCACCAGCGTGTTTTCTGCATCCTTGTAGTCGGCCACCCTCGGTCTCCTTGGTTTTGGTGTGGTGTTGCGGTTTGGTCGGGTCAGTTGGCGTCGGTGGCGAGGCGCATGCGCACGATCTTGTCCGGGTTCTGCACCGGCTCGCCGCGCTTGATCCTGTCGACGTGCTCCATGCCCTCGATCACCTCGCCCCAGACGGTGTACTGGCGGTTCAGCCAGTCGCCATCGGCGAACATGATGAAGAACTGCGAGTTGGCGCTGTCCGGGTCCTGGCCCCGCGCCATGCCGAGCGTGCCGCGGCGGAACGGCTCGCTGGTGAATTCGCCCTTGAGGTCCGGCAGGTCGGACTTGCCCATGCCGGTGCCGGTCGGATCGCCGGTCTGCGCCATGAAGCCGTCGATCACCCGGTGAAAGACGATGCCGTCGTAAAAGCCCTGGCTCGCCAGCGTCTTGATGCGCTCGACATGCTTCGGCGCCAGGTCCGGCCGCAGGCGGATCACCACCTGCCCGTCCTTCAGGTCGAGCAGCAGCGTGTTTTCGGGATCGGTGGTCTGCGCCGCTGCGGGCGACACCGCGAGCGTTGCGGCAAGGACAAGCGCGGAAAGGAATGAAAGCAGGCGTGCCATGGAGGAAGTCTCCCGCAGAGGGGGTTGAAACGGGGTGTCAGCGCGGGGCGGCCAGCCGTTCGGCCAGGCGCTCCGCGACGTGAGCCGGAACGAAATGACGGACGTCGCCGCCCATCTTGGCGATCTGCCTGACCAGCGTGGCGGTGATGTGGCGGACCTCCGGCGAGGCCGGCAGGAACACCGTCTGCACCTCCGGCGCCAGCGAGCGGTTCATGCCGGCCATCTGCATCTCGTAGTCGAGATCGGTGCCGTCGCGCAGGCCCCGCACCAGGAAGGCTGCGCCATTGCGCCGCGCCGTCTCGATGACCAGGTCGTCGAAGGCGATCACCTCGATGCGCGCCGCATCCGCCGCGCCGAAGGCCTCGCGCGCGATGCGGGCGATCATCTCCACCCGCTCCTCGAAGGCGAACATCGGCGACTTGCCGGGATGCACGCCGATGGCGACGACCACCTTGTCGGCAAGGTCGAGCGCGTGGCGCAGAATGTCGACATGGCCGTTGGTGACGGGGTCGAACGAGCCGGGATAGAGCGCAGTGCGTGTCATGCCGCCGATGTACAGGGCGCGCCGCTTTCAGGCAAGCGGGACGAAGGGCTTGCGGCGCCCTCCTTGCACGCGGCGCCTCCGCCGGTAAAACGGTGGGAGCCCAACCGGACAGCGAGATATCCCCCCATGCCGACCCTGCCGACCTTCCACACCGCCCGCCTCACCGTGCGGCCGCGGACCCTCGCCGACCTGCCCGCCTGCCTTGCCATGGACCGCGATCCCGAGGTGACGCGGTTCGTGCCGCGCCCCTGGACCGATCCCGCCAGCCACGAGGCCTTCGTGCGCGGGCGGATGGCGGCCGATTACGGGCGGGGCCTCGGCTACTGGTCGGTGGTCCCGCGCGAGCGGCCGGACCATTTCCTCGGCTGGATCCTGCTGATCCCCTGCGACGGCATCGGCCCGGAAATCGAGATCGGCTGGCGCTTCATCCGCGGCGCCTGGGGCAAGGGCCTTGCGACCGAGGCGGCGCGGCCGGTCCTTGCCCATGCACTGGGCACACTGGCGCTCGACCGGGTCGTCGCCGAAATCCACCCGGACAATGGCGGCTCGGTCCAGGTCGCGCTGAAGCTCGGCATGACCGAGGAGGGCGTGATCGACAAGGACGGCACGGCCTGGCGCTCCTTCGTCATGCGGTAGCGGCGGCGCGGCGGCGGGCGGGCAGCGTCATGGCGATGACACCGGCGACGACGCAGCCCAGCCCGATCCAGGCCGTCGGGCTCAGCGTCTCGCCGAGAAACACCATGCCGATCGCCACCCCGATCGGGACGCGCAGATAGGACTGCGCCGTGGTGCCGACCGAACCGAGCGTCTGGACCAGCCGGAAATAGATCACGAAGGCCAGGGCGGTGGAGACCACCGCAACGGCGATCAGCGCGAGGACGGAGGCGGAGCTGGGCTCCAGCCGCCACGGCTGGTCGACAAGCAGGCTCGCCGGGACAAGCACGAAGGCGCCGCAGATCAGCGATCCGGCGGCGGGCATCATCGGATCGAGGTCCTTGAAACCCTTGCCGAAGATCGCCGCCCCGGCATAGCAGACGGAGGCCGCGACGATCGCCAATTGCGCCAGCAGCTCGCGGCCGAGCCCGCCGAGCGCCTCGACCCCGATGATCAGGCAGATGCCGACCAGCCCGGCGGCGACGCCGAACAGCTTGCGGCCGGTCACCGCCTCGTGCCGAACGACCAGCACGGTCAGCAGGAAGGCGAAGATCGGCGTCGTCGCGTTGAGGATGGTGGCGAGCCCGGCATCGGTGGTCTGCTGCGCCCATGCGATCAGCGTGAAGGGCACCACGCTGTTGAGGCAGGCCTGAACCAGGAAGCGGCCCCATGTCCGCCGGTCGCGCGGCAGGCGCAGGCCGCGCCAGCGGATCACCGCCAGCAGGACGGCGCCGGCGATCAGGGTGCGCGCCGCGATCAGCGTCACCGGCGGGATGGTTTCGACCCCCACCTTGATGAAGCTGTAGGACGCGCCCCACACGGTCGACAGCACCAGCAGCAGCGCCAGTTCCACCGTCATGTTCGTTTGTCTTGGCATGTTCGTTTGTCTTGTCATGTTCGTTTGTCTTGGCATGATCCGCCTTTCCGCCACAGGTCCGATGCCCGGTTCTAGCGGAGTTCTAGCGGGGTTCTCGCGGCGGATGTTTCGGCCGGCGCCGAACTGTCGGCGACTGACACCGGCCGGCCGGGATGCTATGCCTGCCGGCATGGTGAACATCGCATCCGGCAATACGATCGCGGAGGTGGCGAGCCTGATCGGCGACGCGGCGCGGGCCAACATGCTGGCCGCGCTGATGGGCGGTCAGGCGCTGACGGCGGGGGAGCTTGCCCGCCATGCCGGGGTGACCCCCCAGACGACCAGCGGCCATCTCGCCAGGATGACGGAGGCGCGGCTGCTTGCCGTCGAGAAGCAGGGCCGGCATCGCTATTACCGGCTGGCCTCGGCCGAGGTCGCCCAGGCGATCCATGCCTTGATGGCGGTGGCGTCCGGCGGGCCGAAGCGGCATCGCCCGGTCGGGCCGAAGGACGAGGCCCTGCGCCTGGCGCGAACCTGCTACGACCACATGGCCGGCCGTCTGGCGCTGGCTGTCGCCGACGCTCTGGTGCGTGACGGCCACCTGGTCCTGTCGGACGAGGCCGGATTCGTCACCGAGAGCGGGCGCGGCTTCTTCGGCACGCTCGGCATCGACGTCGCCTCCCTTCGCGCCCGCCGCCCGCTGTGCCGGACCTGTCTCGACTGGAGCGAACGCCGCCCGCATATCGCCGGGCAGCTCGGCGCCGCGCTTCTGGACAGGGTGCTGGAGCGGGGCTGGCTGACCCGTGCGCCGGAAAGCCGTGCCCTGCACCTGACCCGCGCGGGAGAAAGCAGCCTCGTCGCCGCCTTCCGGCTGCCGCCGGACTGGCGGGGCACGACGTGACCCGACCGGGTCGGCTGCAGCGCCGGCCGCACCGGACAGGCTCCAATGCGCGCCTGAACCCGTGCCGCCGAAACCGTTTTA
The DNA here is from genome assembly GCF_900185725.1 of Stappia sp. TSB10P1A. Lineage (GTDB taxonomy): Bacteria > Pseudomonadota > Alphaproteobacteria > Rhizobiales > Stappiaceae > Stappia. The sequence continues at coordinate 515,537 of NZ_FYAU01000036.1, forward strand.
CAACGCGGCACTGTCGGGTGACTATCGTCTGTGCACAGACTGTCGCATTCCGGGTGGTATAGACCTCACGTCGCAGCGGCCTGCTGATGGCACAAAAGGCATGGCGCAGTTAAGTCGATGGTAAGACAATCTGCCTATCCTTGGTTGTGATGATGCAAGGATAAACTTGAGTGATCAGTGTATCTGTTGAAGAATCTCCCGACTATACGGAGACGGCGCGGCTTGCGACGGAAGCATTCGCGTCGCCTGATATCGTCTTTGATCCAAACCACGTGCGGTGGCTGTACGAGGACTGTTTCTCCGATGGCACCACCGTTGTCCGCCTGACCGAGGTCGAGACCGGGAAAAAGATCGGCCAGATCGCCCTGGTGCATCAGACGGTGCTGGTGAACGGCAGACCGGAAAAGGCCGCAGCCCTGGTCGATCTGTTCATCCTCAAGGAGTGGCGCGGGCGCGAACGTATCCAGATGCTCTATGATGAGGTCGGGCGGCAATTCGCTGCGCACGGCTTCAGGTTCGCTTTCGGAATGCCGAATGCCAAGGCATTGCCGGTCAACGAAAGGTTCTTCAACCTGAAAGCCTTCCTGCGTCTCGAACTCAGGATGGGCCTTGCCATCCCGGCGCGTTCAAAGCGCGTGACCATCCACGAGCCCTTCGACAGGCAACGCCGGGACCACTTCGTCAGCATCTTCGACCGCTATGCGACCGATCCGGGCGAAACCGGCGTGCCATGGGACGGGCCCTCGCTTTTTGAGCGGCTGTGCGGTCACAAATACACCTACGCCGTCCATGGCACCGACGACCTGTTGCTGATCTCCTCGCCGCGGGAAAGCCGCAAGCTGCCCTACACGCTCGCCGCGGCCTTTCTGCGCGCCACGGGCGCGGCGCCCGCAAGAGCCGATGTGAGGGCGGTGACGCGCGCTGCCTGCGCCTTCTGGCGCCGACCGCTGTTCGTCTATGCCGGCCTCAACCGGGCGCTTCCCGCCGCTCCCGGCCTTCGCCTGCCCGACCGCGTGCGGCCCTCGCCCATGCTCCTGCAGATGCGCGATTTTGCGCCCGAGCGCGGACCGCTCGACTTCTACCGGTTCCAACTGATCGATTTCGATTTTGCCTGAGCCAGAGCCTGGACCACGATGACCCCGAAACTCAAGCGGGCGATGATCACCGCCGGCCTTGAAGCGATCGCGCTGACAGGTGCCGACAGGCTGCTTCCCGGCGCGGCCGGGCGTGGCATGGTCTTCACGCTGCATCATGTGCGCCCGGCCACCAACCGGCCCTATGAGCCGAACGCGCTGCTCTCGATCACGCCGGAGTTCCTCGACGCGGCCATTCGTGAGGCCGGGGAAAGGGGATACGTTCCGCTCGCGCTCGACGAGCTACCCGATGCGGTTGCCGCGGCGAAGAATGGCGAGCGCTACGTCGCCTTCACCCTCGACGACGGCTGCCGGGACAACGCCGAGCACGCCGCGCCGGTGTTTCGCAGGCACGGCGTCCCGTATACGCTGTTCATCACCAAGGGTCTGGTCGAGCGCACCCACACCATGTGGTGGGAAACCGCCGAGGATCTGACGCGGACCTGCGACCGGTTCGCGTTCGATTTCGGCGCCGGCATCGAGACCGTTGTCTGCGCCACCACCGCGCAGAAGCACGCGGCCTTTCTCCGGCTCGCGGATTTTATCGAAGCGATCGATGAAGACGCAGCGGTGGCGCGGCTGAATGACGTGGCGGCCGCGCAGGGCGTCGACCCTGCCGCGATCGTTGAAGAGCAGGTGATGGATGCGGATGCCTTGCGCCGGCTCGCCAAGACCGATCCGCTCGCCCGCTTCGGCGTTCACACCGTCTCGCATTGCAACCTCGCCCGTGTCGATGCCGACCGTCTCGAGCGGGAGATCGTCGAGCCCATCGAGGCGATCACGAACTGGACGGGCGTGCAGCCGCGAACGATCGCCTATCCCTACGGGTGGAAGCGGGCCTGCGCCGCCCGCGAGGCCGCCGCGGCGCGCCGGGCCGGCTTGACGGTCGGCGTCACCACCCAGCCCGGGGTTGTCGATCCTGCGGAAACCCAGGACTGGATGCTCCTGCCCCGCGTCTCCCTGAACGGGCTTTACCAGAAGCGCCGCTATGTGCGGGCGCTGCTCAGCGGCATTCCCTTTCGCCTGATGTGACGCTTCGGCGAGACGTCTTCCGTCTCCCTCTCGGCGTTCCTGCCGGAACTGCCAAGTTTCATTCGGCTTTATTTGAAAAATCCTTCGTCATCTCACAATTGCCACGCGATAATTCCATGGATTACCAATGATACCACACGCTTGCTGACGCCGCGCTGCTGGGCAGGATGCTGGAGTGGGGCTGGCTGACCCCTGCGCCGGACAGAAGCTCATCCAAGACCTTAAAAACACCGGCGCGCTCACACAACCGAAAGGCGAGGTGCTGACACTCCGCACCGAACAGGCTCCAATGCCCGCCTGAACCCGTGCCGCCGAAACCGTTTTAAAACGCGGCACTGTCAGGTGGCTATCGTCGGTGTACAAATCAGAATAGGCTAAGCGGCTTCCGTCTCGTCGTTTTTGTTCTCAAACGGCAGATAGCCTTTGTAAACTAGTTGGTTGCGCACCACGGACGGGTGAACGCCAAACCTCTTGGCCGCCATTTTCATGGCTTCGGCCGTGGGATCGTTGACATCGACAACGCGCTGGAGGTCGCTGAAAGGGCACAACAAGGAGTGAGCGAACGCTCTTTGAAATTTCTGACGATCCGTTTTCGAGCGGCTGACAATGCCGAAGCTGGCGTCCCTTCGCCACACGGCATCCCCGAACTGCCGAGCGAGCTCAAACCGCCGATCATGCGATGCAATCGTTTGCAGCGCCGCGTGATATTTGCGACCATCTCCGATCCTGGCGCCGTAAGGCAGCGTCCTCGCGGTTGCAGTGGCCGACTTCAGGTCATTCCATCGAGCCTTGAAAAGGTCTCCGAAAACGGTGTGATTTAAAAGACCTCTCGGCACGCCGATAAGAGCCCGGAGCTCTTCCGCAGCGGCCTCGGCCATCTGCCACGGATTGGCATATCTCGGCAGATTCCAATTGCGCTCCAAGTCATCTGCCAAACTCAAATCGATCTCGACCCTCGACTCGCGCGCGGCTTCTATTGCCATGCCCAAGGATTGAGCCGAACCTGCTCCAGGTTGTGCGTGCGCGGCCTCTTCAACGCCGTCCTCACCTGCGACAGCATCCAGTTTGACAAAGGCATCGATCACCTCATCAGGCGCGTCATCGGGATCGAAGCCCAGGCACGCTTCCAAGCGCCGCCAGGCGGCCAGTTCCGGGTCCCGTCGCTCGGTGGCGATCTGCTCGATTAAATTCTGCAGCGTCTCTCCATCCGCCATTCTTGCGCAATGCCCAAGAACGCTTTCAAAAAAAGCATCCAGCTCCCGTTCATATTCTTCGGCAGACACCATTCCAATCTTGAAATCGAAATAGGATTGGGGGCCTCCGACCACATTTTTTCCAACGCTGGGAGCAAACGCGATACGGCCACCTACACTGTATATCATCACCGGAGGCCATAGCGCGCCGCCGCTTGCCGAGTTCAACTCATGGCGCAGGCGCCAGTCCACCGAGGGAAATCTGGCATCCCTGATGGTCTCCCATCGCAAGCGCCACCAATTGTCTGCAAGCCAAAGCGCCAACCCGATGGACGACGCCCGAAAATAATCCCGGACCGTCCGCTTTTCGATATCTGCAATTCTCGAGATGACTTGGTCACCTACGCGCAGCGAGATGTCCGCCACCTCGTCGCGGGCTGCGGGCCAAGAGGCGGCAAGTGTGAAATATTTCACAGCTCTCATCTGTAGAAGGCCTCCGCCGCCGCGATGGCAGCCTGCACATTTGGATCTTGATCTAATGGAAACTCGTCCGTTGCGAAAGCCACCTCTCTGGCTCTGATCAAGACATGCCTCGCAAACGCGTCTCCTGGAAGGACCGGATAGCCGTGATATTGAGACTGGCCAGCATTGGTCACTCGTAGCTCAAAGATCCAACCGCTCTCGTCGATGGTCCACAGCAGAGGCGGAAGGTCCTCATCTTGGCAGTCCGACCAAAGCCCGAGCATAACACCGCGCTTGAGAAGCAGGGGAATCCGATCACTGTCGTTCTTGCCGAATTTGGCATGTTCATCGCAATAGGTTCGCTCGGAATCCCGACCGGCATAAGGCGCCAGCTTATAGGCTGTCGGGTTGTATTTGTGCTTTGAATAGGCGCCATACCTGACGCGTTCCGCCAGTTCGGTTCGCGCGGCTATGGCGGGAACCCCAGCGCTCAACCGTCGGTTCGGATTGTCCCGTGAACGCCTTGCGACAATCCGGGGCGGCGGTTTTTTCCTTGGCATGAATGAACTCTTCCGCGTCAGCCTGCCCGCCCATGTTCCGCGGGCGGCATGAAAATGCGGTGTGCAAACGTTCCCGTCTGAACAACGGCTCTTATCGGTCGCCGTTGCCCGCGCGTAGGCTATTTCCAGCTTACTCCGCCTACTCCAGGACGCAAATCCAATCCCGGCACATTACTCCCCCCCCGTTGCCGCCGTGCAACTTCCTGTGAATTTCTGTATCTCGCCGCGCTTTTCTGCTAGACTGTTGCCCACAAGCAATAGGAGGCGCATCATGCGTGGCATCGCAGCTTTGGGCCTTGGCGGCCTCGCCGCCATTGCCGTCTCCCTCGCCGTCGGCGGGCTGACATTCAGCCCCGGGCATCTGGTCAACACCGCGAAGAAGGGCGACCGCATGGCGCGCACGGTGCAGGTCGCCTGCGCCGGCAGCACGATGCAGGACGCGGCGCAGGGCTGTGCCGATCTTGCCCGCAGCGTCGATCCGGCCTCCGCCCCGCCCTGGCGGACGCTCGCCGCGCGCGACGGCACCACGACCATTCTCACGCGAACCCGCGTTTCAGAGTGATCCGGCCCTCCTGACCTCGGACACTCTCGAAGAGCGTGGCGGCGGGTCCCCCGGCCCGCCGCCATGTCGTTCGCGGCATGTCGTTCCCGGCCGGCGTTCCCGGCCCGTCCGCCTCTCCCCTCTCCCTCTCCCTCTCCCTCTCCCTCTCCCTCTCCCTCTCCCCCTTCCCCTTCCCCGTCCTGGCGCGCCCGGCAGTCGCCGCGCGCTTTGCGCTTTCGCGCCCGCCCATCCCGGTGCAAGCTCCCGGCGGGCCGCGCCGGAGACACCCGGTCCCCTGGGCTGCTCCCCTGGGCTGCTCCCCTGGGCCGCTCCCCTGGGGCGGTCCCCTGGGCCGCTCCCCTGGGCCGGTCCCCTGGGGAGACGCGCGCGATCCGGCGGCGGCAGGCGGGAGGTGCGGTCATGAGCAGTTCGCCGAACAGACGACAGGTCCTTGCCGGGCTCGCCGCCGTGGCGACATGGGGGGCCGGCGGTGGCCCGCGCGCGCAGGCGCCGCAGCGCGTCCTCGTCCTCGGCGCGGGCATGGCCGGGCTCTCGGCGGCGCGGGCCCTGCAGGAGGCCGGACATGCGGTCACGGTTGTGGAGGCGCGCGCGCGGATCGGCGGGCGTGTCGTCACCTCGCGCCTCTGGCCGGATCTGCCGATGGATCTGGGGGCGAGCTGGATCCACGGCCAGCGCGGCAACCCGCTGACCGCTCTGGCGCGCGAGGCCGGGGCGCGGCTGGTGGCGACCCGTTACGACGCCTCGCTGCTGCTCGGCCCGGACGGGGCGGAGATCGCCCCGGACCTGCGGCCGGCCGAGCGCATCCTGCGCCGCGCGCTGGCGGCGGCCGAGCGGCTGCCGGACGATGTCTCGGTGGCGCGGGCGCTCGAAGCCTCCGCCGACTGGCAGGGCGCCGAGGCGCCGCTGCGGCGGCTGGTATCCTATCTGGTGAACAGCACGCTGGAACAGGAATATGGCGGTCCGGCGCGGCTCCTGTCGGCCTGGCACGGGCGGGACGGCGAGGCGTTCGACGGGGCCGACATGCTGTTTCCCGACGGGTTCGACCGGATCGCCGCGCATCTGGCGCGCGGGCTGGACATTCGCCTCTCCGCCGAGGCGAGCGAGATCGCGCCGGGCTCCGTGCGCCTCGCCGACGGCAGCCGGATCGCGGCGGAGCGGATCGTCTGCACCCTGCCGCTGGGCGTGCTGCGCTCGGGCCGCGTGCGCTTTGCCGAACCGCTGGCGCGGGACCGGCAGGCGGCAATCGACGGGCTGGGACTGGGGCTGTTGAACAAGTGCTGGCTGCGCTTCGACCGGGTCCGCTGGCCCGGCGAGGTGGACTGGATCGGCTGGCTCGGCCCGCGCGCGGGCTATTGGGGCGAGTGGCTGTCGCTGGCGCGCGCGCTCCGCGCCCCCGTTCTGCTGGGCTTCAATGCCGCCGATCCGGCGGCCGAGATCGAGCGGATGAGCGACCGCGACACCGTCGCCGCCGCGCGCGACAGCCTGCGGGCGATGTTCGGCGCGCGCTTTCCCGCGCCGCGCGCCGCGCAGGTCACCCGCTGGGGGCAGGATCGATACGCGCTCGGCAGCTACAGTTTCAATGCGGTCGGAACCAGCCCCGCGACGCGGCGGGCGCTTGCCGGCGCGGATTGGGACGGGCAGCTCTGGTTTGCGGGAGAAGCGGCCTCGGCCGCCCATTTCGGCACGGTGCATGGCGCGGTGCTGTCGGGGCGGGCGGTCGCCCGCGCCCTGTCGGAGCGGGGCTGACCCGGCCAAGCCCCGTCGCCGGAGCCGCCCGCCTCATCCCCTTCGCGCGCGGCCCCGCCTTATCCCCTTCGCGCGCGCAGCCCCGAAAAAGCGCCGCCCCCTTGCCGTCGGCCCGTCCCCGTCCCATCTGCAGATCAGGGAGTGCAGGAAAAGCAGGGCGCAACCCTCGCCAGTCCGCCTCCGTACAGGCATGACCCCGACGGCACCGGCATGCGCCTGGCGCATGGCTGGCATGCGAAAGCATGGCCGGCTCAAGGGCAAGCTTCTGCAATCGTTCACAAAAACAGTGCAGACCGTTCACGCGGAGATGATCCGGCAAAGCCTTGCCAAGTCCGCCCGGACAGACCATATGGCAGTGCATGATGACGATTCACAAAATTCATCAGCTATCGACTCCGATCGCCCTGTGGGGCGCCGGCGTCGTGCTGCTGGTTGCGACGCTCGGGGCCGGACTGGCCGCCTCGGATGTCGACGCCGCGGCGAAGTCCGCCGCCACCCTGCAACCTTTTGCCCAGGAGCACGTTATCCTGTCAGGCAAGGAGGAGCGAGCCATCGCGCGCACCGTTGAGGCGGTCTGCGGCGGCATCATCTTCCGCGAGGAGGATCCCGACTGCTTCGCCGGCACCGTGCCGGAGAAGAACCCGGTCATGGCCGAGCCGGCGACGGGCACCCCCGCCCTGCCGGCGCAACCCTCCGGTTCGTGATCCGCGTCACGGTTTCCTTGCCGTTTCTGCCTCAGTGTGGGGTCATCGAGAAACGAAAGCAGGGACGTGACGACAATGACCTTCCTTCATGACCATGGCGAGCCCTATGCTCACCGCCTGCGGGACCTGGCGATCGCCACCGTTGCCGCGCTGGCCGTCTTCGGCGGCCTGGTGAGCATCGCCCACACCATCCAGACCGCCTCGGCCGGCGCCGTGCGCAGCGAGATGGCGGCGCCCAAGACCGACCGCGCCGCCTCCGCGCTGCCCGCCGAGTGCCGCGGCCAGAGCTGGGGCAACTGGTCGGCCGACTGCGCCACCGCGCTCAGCGGCAACCGGTCGATGCGCCAGGTGCAGTTCACCACCGTCGAGACCCGCCAGCCGGCCGCCAACACCTCGGTCCTGGAGCGCATTCCCTCCAGTTCCTGACCGGGCGCCGACGACCCGACACCGCAAAAGGCGACGCGCTGCATCCCGCAGGCGTCGCCTTTGCCGTTCTGGAGACCGTTTCAGAGCCCGTTTCGGTGCCCGGCCCGGCGCCGGTCGGCGCGCGGGCGAGAATCGTCTAATCTCCCCGGAGTTCGCACCCGGTTCCCCACCCGGACATCCAAGGTCCCGGATCCCAAAGGCTCTGCCCGATGTATCTCGCCGCCCTCTTCGCCCTGCTCTTCGCGGCCCTTGCCGCCGCCGCCTTCGGCCCCATGCGCCTTGCCGGCCTGTTGACCGCGGCGAGCTTCGTCGCCGCCGTGCTGGTCTACCTGCACCACGCCACCGACTCGCTGCCGCTGTCGTTCTGAAGGGGCACGCCATGATCTCCCGCTCTCTCGAGACGACCCTCAACGCCCTCGCCCTTCTCGCCATCTCGGCGGTGCTCGGCGTCGCCTTTCTCGACCAGTTCGCCAAGGGCGAGTTGCCCTGCCCGCTCTGCCTGCTGCAGCGCGCCGGCTTCCTGCTGCTCGCCATCGGCCCGGTGCTGAATGTCGCGCGCGGCCCCCGGCCCGCCCATTACGGCGTGACGATCCTGGCAGGGCTCATTGGCGCCGGCTTTGCCATGCGCCAGGTGCTGCTGCATATCCAGCCGGGCGATGCCGGCTATGGCGCGCCCTTTCTCGGCCTGCATTTCTACACCTGGGCGTTTGTCGTCTTCGTCGTCGCGATTGCGGCCTGCGCCCTGATGCTGGTGCTGCGCGCGCCCGGCGAGGAGCCGCGTGCCGCCGGCAGCGCGCCCGTCCGCCTTGCCGGCCTGCCGCTCATTGCGGTGCTGCTGGTGCTGGCGATGGCGGCGGCAAATGGCGTCAGCACGCTCCTTGAGTGCGGCTTTGCGGCCTGCCCGGACAATCCGACCGTCTACCGCCTGCTGCAATAACCCTGGGACGGGCTCTAGCCGGCGGCGATCATCGCGCGGATGCCGTCGGCGATGAACTGGATCGACAGCGCCGCCAGCAGCACGCCGAGCAGCCGCGTCACCACCATGGCGGCGGTGTCGCCCATCATCCGCTCGATGCGGTCGGCCAGCAGGAAGGCGACGAAGCAACTGCCGATGATCACCAGGATCACCAGCGCCAGGCCGAGATAGGACACCGTGTCGACCGCCTGCGACGACAGCAGGATGACGGCGGAGATCGCCGCCGGCCCGGCGATCAGCGGGATGCCGAGCGGAAACACGGCGACGTCATGCAGCTCTTCCTGGTGTGCGGCGTGCTGCGACACCGCCTTTTCCGCCGTCTCGGATTTGCGCCGGTTGCGCTTGTCGAACACCATCTCGATGGCGATGATCAGCAGCAGCAGCCCGCCGGCGATCTGGAAGGCCGGCACGGAGATGCCGAGTACGCCGAGAACGCCGCGTCCGGCCACCAGGAACAGGAACAGGATGGCGCCGCCGATCAGCGTCGCGCGCAGGGCGATGCGCCGGCGCGTCGCCGCCGTGGCGCCCGCCGTTACCGCCAGGAACATCGGCGCCAGCCCCACCGGATCGATGGTCACGAACAGCGTCGCGAAGGCATTGATGAGATAGTCCGCCAGCATTGCGCAAGCCCCCCGCGCGACTCGTCCACCCCCCTTATATCAGCCAAAAGACGCCCTGTGGACGCGGGCGCGCCGGCCCGTGTCCGAACTTTCCCTTGGGCAACTGACAAGCCGCTGTTTTCGCTTGCCTTTTCGCAGCGCGAAATGCCCTGGCGGATTTGGCTGGCAGCGCGGAATCGGCTATAAGACCGGGACAGATTCAACAAGTGAGAGAGATCTCTTGACCGATCGGGACACGAACGCACCGTCGGGCGGCCTGCCGTCCGACATCCGGCCCGTTTCCATCACCGACGAGATGAAGCGCAGCTACCTCGATTACGCCATGAGCGTCATCGTCAGCCGCGCCCTGCCGGATGTGCGCGACGGGCTGAAGCCGGTGCATCGGCGCATCCTCTACTCGATGCACGAGAACGGCTACGAGTGGAACAAGCCCTACCGCAAGTCGGCCCGCGTGGTCGGCGACGTGATGGGTAAATATCACCCGCATGGCGACAGCGCGATCTACGACGCGCTGGTGCGCATGGCGCAGACCTTCTCGCTGCGCCTGCCGCTGATCGACGGCCAGGGCAATTTCGGCTCGGTCGACGGCGATCCGGCCGCCGCCATGCGCTACACCGAATGCCGGCTGCAGAAGGTCTCCGCGCGCCTCCTTGACGACATCGACAAGGAGACCGTCAACTTCCAGGAAAACTACGACAATTCGGAGAGCGAGCCGGTCGTTTTGCCGGCAAAGTTCCCGAACCTGCTGGTCAACGGCGCCGGCGGCATCGCCGTCGGCATGGCGACCAACATCCCGCCGCACAATCTCGGCGAGGTCATCGACGCCGCCATCGCCCTGATGGAAAACCCGGCGATGACCACCGCCGAGCTGATGGAGATCGTGCCGGGGCCCGACTTCCCGACCGGCGGCATCATCCTCGGCCGCTCGGGCATCCGCTCGGCCTATGAGAGCGCGCGCGGCTCCATCGTCATGCGCGGCCGCGCCGAGATCGAGGAGATCCGCAAGGACCGCTACGCCATCGTCATCACCGAGATCCCCTATCAGGTGAACAAGGCGGCGATGATCGAGAAGATCGCCGAGCATGTGCGCGAAAAGCGCATCGAGGGCATTTCCGACATCCGCGACGAGTCGGACCGCTCCGGCATGCGCGTCGTCGTCGAGCTCAAGCGCGATGCGGTCGGCGACGTGGTGCTGAACCAGCTCTACCGCTACTCGGCGCTGCAATCGACCTTCGGCGCCAACATGGTGGCGCTGAACGGCGGCCGGCCGGAGCAGCTCGGCCTCAAGGACATGCTCACCGCCTTCATCGCCTTCCGCGAGGAGGTGATCGGCCGGCGCACCCGCTTCCTGTTGAAGAAGGCGCGCGACCGCGCCCATGTCCTCGTCGGTCTCGCCATCGCGGTCGCCAATATCGACGAGGTCATCGCGCTGATCCGCACCGCGCCGGACCCGGCCACCGCCCGCGCCCAGTTGATGGAGCGCAACTGGCCGGCCCGCGACGTGGAGCCCTTGATCCGCCTGATCGACGATCCGCGCCACATGGTCAATGAGGACGGCACCTACAAGCTCTCCGAGGAGCAGGCCCGCGCCATCCTCGACCTGCGCCTGCAGCGCCTCACCGCCCTTGGCCGCGACGAGATCGCCGACGAGCTCAACAAGATCGGCGAGGAGATCCGCGACTACCTCGACATCCTGCGCTCGCGCTCGCGCATCCTCGACATCATCCGCGAGGAACTGACGGCGATCCGCGAGGAGTTCGCAACACCCCGCCGCACCGAGATCATGGACGGCGGCGCCGATCTCGAGGACGAGGACCTGATCCAGCGCGAGGAGATGGTCGTCACCGTCAGCCATGCCGGCTATATCAAGCGCGTTCCGCTCGACACCTACCGGGCGCAGCGGCGCGGCGGCAAGGGCCGCTCTGGCATGTCGACCAAGGACGAGGATTTCGTCACCCGCCTGTTCGTCGCCAACACGCACACGCCGGTGCTGTTCTTCTCCTCGCGCGGCATCGCCTACAAGCTGAAGGTCTGGCGCCTGCCGCTCGGCGGCCCGACCTCGCGCGGCAAGGCATTGGTCAACATGCTGCCGCTCGAGCAGGGCGAACAGATCACCTCGATCATGCCGCTGCCGGAGGACGAGGAGACCTGGGGCAATCTCGACGTGATGTTCGCCACCACGCGCGGCACCGTCCGCCGCAACAAGCTCTCCGACTTCACGCAGATCAACAAGAACGGCAAGATCGCGATGAAGCTGGACGAGGGCGACGGCATCGTCGGCGTCTTCACCTGCACCGAGCATGACGACATCATGCTGACCACGGCGCTCGGCCAGTGCATCCGCTTCCCCGTCACCGATGTGCGCGTCTTCGCGGGCCGCAATTCGGTCGGCGTGCGCGGCATCAATCTCGCCGACAGCGACAGCGTCATCTCCATGTCGGTGCTGCGTCATTTCGACTGCACGGCGGACGAGCGCAGCGCCTATCTGCGCCTGCGCCGGCTGATGCGCGGCGAGGCCGACGAGACCAACGGCGAGGCCACGGGCGAGGACGAGGGCGTGCCGGCGGGCGAGCTGACGCAGGAGCGCTACGCGGCGATGAGCGCCACCGAACAGGTGATCCTCACCATCTCGGAAAACGGCTATGGCAAGCGGTCCTCGTCCTTCGAGTACCGGGTCACGGGCCGCGGCGGCAAGGGCATCACCGCCATGGCGGTCACCAAGCGCAACGGCCCGCTGGTCGCCTCCTTCCCGGTGGAAGACAGCGACCAGATCATGCTCGTCACCAATGGCGGCCAGTTGATCCGCTGCCCGGTCGACGGCATCCGCATCGCCGGCCGCGCCACCCAGGGCGTCATCGTCTTCAACACCGCCGAGGGCGAGGAAGTCGTCTCGGTCGGCCGCGTCTCCGACGAGGAGGACGCGGAAGAGGCGGCACTCGACCAGGCTGGCGCTGGTTCGGGCGGCGGGACCCCGGCCTCCGGCTCCGCCGCGCCGGGCGATGCCGGCGGCGACAGCGGACCGGATGACGGCGCTGGCGAGGACGAGGCTCCGGGCGACGACGCTCCGGACGGCGAGGCCTGATCGGACTGCTCGCCTCGCGTTTCGGCACTCGCCACACTATCAGGGCCGCGGGACACTCCCGCGGCCCTTTCGTTTGCGAAATCTTCTCTCCCCCCGGCCGTCGCCCAAGCGCCGCCGCCCTACCGCCGCCGCCCCGCTGCCGTCACCCCACCCTCCGAGGTCACCCCGGCCGCAGGCGAAGCCGGAGAGCCGGGGCCTATTGGCTGCCAGAGCGGCGGCGAGGACACGCCGGGCGCACCTCCGGCACGGCCCGCAAAGCCGCCCGCCTCACGCCTGCCGAGGTCGCCAATGGGTCCCGGCTCTGCGCTGCGCTTGGCCGGGATGACCTCCGAGGAGGAGGTACGGCCTCGCATCCCCTCAGCCGTCACACCGGGCAAGCGTAAGCGCGACCCGGTGCCCATTGGCTGCCAGAGCCGGGGTTGGCGCGCATCGCCCTCTCCCCGCGTCATCCCGCACGCAGCGAAGCGGAGATGCGGGATCGGCGAGCCGAGAGCCTATGGGGCACGCTCCGAAACGAAACCGCAACCGCCGTGGCTCGCCGATCCCGGCTCTGCGGCCGGGATGACGACGGAGGGGCTTGCGAGCACACACAATGGCAGGCACTCCGGTCTCCCCCCTGTCCCCCCCGGCGGCCGCCTCAGCTCCGCGGCTTCAGGTTCTGCGGGTCGTAGAGCGGCGCGTAGCCGACGCCGGCGACCTCCACCGGAAACTCTTGCGAGAAATACTCCACACTGAGCTTCTGACCCACCCTGGCGAACTCATGCGGCAGATAGGCGAGCGCGATGTTCTTTCCCACCGTCGGGCCATAGGCGATCGAGGTCGTGTAGGAGAGCCGGCCCAGCGCATCGACCAGGGTCTTGCCGGTTGCCGGGTCGATCACCGGCAGCGTGCCGACCGGGTAGCGCGGCGTGCCGCCGGCATCGACATTGTCGGTCATCACCAGCGTGCACAGCATCGCCGGCTGGTGCGCGCGCGCCCGGTAGTCCAGGTGCTTCGCCTTGCCGCGGAAGTCGGCCTCCTTGACCTTGGGGCGGGCAAGATCGGCCTCATAAAGGTTGTACTGGGTCAGCAGGTCGGCGTTCTGCAGGCGCAGCGACTTCTCCATCCGCCGCGAATTGGCATAGGTCTCGACGCCCGCCGCCATGATGCCGAGCGCCCGCAGCGCGTCCCAGACGGCGAGCCCGTCCTCGTAGGCCATATGCAGCTCCCAGCCCTGCTCGCCGACATAGGACAGGCGCAGCGCCGTCACCTTGCGCCCGGCGATCTCGATCTCGCGGATCGCCGCGAAGGGGAAGGCCTCCGGCTCCAGGCCCGCCGGATCGGCCACCGCCTGCTTCAGCCTGTCGCGCGCATTCGGCCCCCAGATGCCGATGGTGGTGTAGCGCTCGCTGACATCGGTGACGGTGACGTCGAGCCCGCGGTCCTGCGCCGTCCTTCGGACATAGTGGAGGTCGCGCGGGCCGGCATCGGCGCCATCGATGATGCGGCAGCGGTCGGCCATGCGGATCACGGTGAGGTCCGCCCGCACCATGCCCTCATCGTCTAGGAAATGGGTGTAGATGCCCTTGCCGATAGTGCCGTCGCCGCCGATCTTCGCCGCGCACAGCCATTCCAGCAGCTCCACATGGTCCGGGCCCTCGACCTCGAACATGTAGAAATGCGAGAGGTTGATGAGCGCGCAATCCTCGCTCATCGCCAGGTGCTCGGCATTCGACACGCGCCAGAAGTGCCTGTTGTCCCACTCGTTCCGCCGCTCGGGCACGCGGTCGCCGTACTTGTCCAGCAGGTGCTCGTTGGCCGCGTAGCCATGGGCGCGCTCCCAGCCGCCGAGCTCCATGAAGTGGCCGCCGAGTTCCACCTCGCGCTCATGGAAGGGCGAGCGCTTGACGTTTCGTCCGGTCGCGTAGGGCTCGCGCGGATGGATCGCGGGGAAGTAGATCTTCTGCGCCGCCTCGCGGCAGCGCCCCTCGATGAAATCCTCGGTCAGCTGGTGCGCGTAGAAGCGGGAATAGTCGATGGAGGCGTGGTCGATGCCGGTGCGCCCGTCGGTGATCCAGTCGGCGATCAGCTTGCCGTAGCCCGGCCCGTCCTTCACCCAGATCGCGACGCAGTACCACAGGCCGCGCACCTTCTGGCTCTCGCCGCAGGACGGCCCGCCGGCGGCGGAGACCTGCAGCAGCCCGTTGAACGAGTGGCTCTCGTTGTAGCCGAGCTCGCCGAGGATCGGCGTCAGCTCCATCGCCCGTTCCAGCGGGCCGATCACCTGCTCCATCTCCAGGTCGCGCTGCGAGGGCGACAGGCGCGCCTCGTGCTTTTCCAGCAGCTCGCGCGGGTGGCACAGGCGCGGCTCGTCGGTCTCGTAATAGCCCCACTCGATCTGGCCGCCCTCGGTGGTCTTCGGGTCGCCGGTGTCGCGCATATAGGCGGAGTTGCCCTGGTCGCGCAGCAACGGATAGCCGATCTCCTTGCCGGTGCCTTCGAACTCGGTATAGGGCCCGAAGAAGGTCAGCGGATGGTCGACCGGCATCACGGGCAGGTCCTCGCCGACCATCTCGGCGATCAGCCGGCCCCAGAGACCCGCGCAGACGATGACGTGGTCGGCGCGGATCGTGCCGCGATGGGTGACGACGCCGACGATCCGCCCGTCCTCAATGACCAGCGATTGCGCCGGCGTGTTGGCGAAGGCCCGCAGCCGGCCGGTCTTCTCGCCCTCGTCGACCAGCTTGCCGGCGACCGTCTGCGAGCGCGGCACCACGAGGCCGGCATCCGGGTCGAACAGCCCGCCCTGGACCATGTCCTCCTCGATCAGGGGGAACTTCTGCTTGATCTCGGCGGGCGTCACCAGATGGGCGCGGGTGCCGAAGGCCTTGGCGGAGCTCGCCTTGCGCCGGATTTCCTCCATCCAGGTGTCGTCGCCGGTGCGCGCCACTTCCAGCCCGCCGATGCGCGCGTAGTGGCCCATCTTCTCGAAGAAATCGATGGAATACTGCGTCGTCCAGACCGACAGGTAGTCGTGGCTGGTGGTGTAGCAGAAGTCGGAGGCATGGGCGGTGGAGCCGATATCGGTCGGGATGCCGGACTTGTCGATGCCGACGACATCGGTCCAGCCGCGCTCCAGCAGATGATGCGCCACCGAGGCGCCGACGATGCCGCCGAGGCCGATGATGACGATTTGTGCCTTGTCCGGAAACGCCGACATTGTCCACCCTTCTTGCCTGCGGGCCTGGGCGGGTCGGCGCGCCGGCCTGCCCCTTCGCCGGCAGTATTGCCACGATTTGCGTCCCCCAATGGCCTGATTGCGTCATGCCACCATCCCCGCGACGACACGCGGGCCAAAGATGCCCGGCCGCGGCCGGCTCCCGTCCCCGCAATGCAGCGCGCACCCATGACGCTTTTAGAGAAACCGACGACGCTTTCGCGCCGCAGGCGGGCGCGCGCCCGGCGCACAGTGACGGGCAGAATCGGCAGTCGGCAGCTACGCAGAGGACTTGCAGCGGATGAGTGACCAGGAAGCGCGCGCCGGACGGCGCGGCCGGGCGGCAAGGACGGAAAAGCGACGCGGATCGCAGGCGGCCGGCGCCCTGCCCTATATTTCCCGCAACCTGCCGGTCTACGACATTCTCAGCGACGAGGGCGCCGAGCTGATCGAGGCCAATGCCGACCGGCTGCTGGCCGAGATCGGCCTGGAATTCCGCGACGATCCCGAGACCATCGCGATCTGGAAGGCGGCCGGCGCCGAGGTTTCGGGCGAGCGCGTGCGCTTTCCGAAAGGCATGCTGCGCGAGCTCGTCAAGACCGCGCCCTCGCAATTCGTCCAGCACGCCCGCAACCCGGAGCGCAACGTCGTCATCGGCGGCAACAACACCGTCTTCGCGCCGGTCTACGGCCCGCCCTTCGTCACCGACCTCGACAAGGGCCGCCGCTACGGCACCATCGAGGACTTCCGCAATTTCGTGAAACTGTCCTACGCCTCGCCCTGGCTGCACCATTCGGGCGGCACGGTGTGCGAGCCCGTCGACCTGCCGGTCAACAAGCGGCATTTCGACATGGTCTATGCCCATCTGAAATATTCCGACAAGCCGTTCATGGGCTCGGTCACCGCGCCGGAGCGGGCGCGCGATTCCGTCGCCATGGCCGAGCTGGTCTTCGGCAAGGAGTTCGTCGACCAGAACTGCGTGATGATCCAGCTCATCAACGCCAATTCGCCGCTGGTCTATGACGCGACCATGCTCGGCGCGCTCAAGGTCTATGCGGCGGCCAACCAGGCCTGCATCGTCTCGCCCTTCATCCTCGCCGGCGCGATGAGCCCGGTGACGGTCGCCGGCACCCTGTCGCAGGTGCTGGCCGAGGCGCTGGCCGGCTGCGCGCTGACCCAGCTCGTGCGTCCCGGCGCGCCGGTCGTCTTCGGCGCCTTCGTCTCCTCGATCTCGATGCAGTCCGGCGCGCCCACCTTCGGCTCGCCGGAGGGCAGCCTGCTGCTCAACGGCGCGGCCAAGCTTGCGCGGCGCGCGGGCCTGCCCTTCCGCTCCGGCGGCTCCTTCACCTCGTCAAAGACCCCGGACGCCCAGTCGGCGCAGGAGTCCGCCCAGACCATCCTGGCGACGCTGCTGTCGGGGGTGAACTTCTGCCTGCACGCCGCCGGCTGGCTGGAGGGCGGGCTGTGCTCGTCCTACGAGAAATTCGTCATGGACGCCGACCAGCTCGGCATGATGCATGTCCTTGCCAAGGGCATCGACCTCTCGGAGGAAGCGCAGGCGATGGACGCCCTCGCCGAGGTCGGGCCGGGCGGGCATTTCCTCGGCGCCCTGCACACCCAGCGCAATTTCGAGACCGCCTTCTATCGCTCGGAGATCGCCGACAACAACTCCTTCGAGCAGTGGAGCGCCGATGGCGGGCTGGATGCCGCCTGGCGGGCGAACCGGAAGTGGAAGCAGATGCTCGCCGACTACGAGGCGCCGGCGCTCGACCCGGCGATCGACGACGCCCTGATCGGCTTCATGGCCCGCCGCAAGGCCGAGTTCCCCGACAGCAACGTCTAGGGTCCGGCAGGAGCCTCTGGGGGCCTCCGGCGGGGGGTCTTTGGGGGGCTCTGACCGTTTTTTTTGGGCGCGCGCCACGCTCACGCGCGCCGTTTGCCGCCGAACGCCGATTTCGAGACGGCATTCTCAAAAATCGGGCGAATTGAGACGGAATTTCGCAAAATTCGTCTCGAAAATTGAGAGCCCTGCAATCTCAACGGGTTGCAGGGTTTTTCGCGCGATTTTCCGTGATTTTCCGTGATTCTGGGGGCGTTACAGCACCGCGCCCGGCTCGCCGACCCGGTAGCCGAATTCCAGCGCCGCGTCGGTCATCCAGTCGATCAGCGCGTCGGCAAGGCTCGACGGCGCCAGCACGTCGAACACCGTTTCGCTGCGCCGCAGAATCACCGCCGGGATCTGGTGGATCACCGATTGCGCCAGCGCTCCGGCCGGAAACGCGGCCGGGTCGAAGTCGATGGCGACCGCCTTGTTGAGCACCTCGGACGCCGCCTCGCCCTCGATCCGGACGATCCGGCGGGCGCCGGCGAGATCGACCACGGCGGCGTCTTCCGCCTCGAGCGCGCCGTCGACGCGGGCCGTGTCCTCGGCCGCCGCGCCGAGATAGATGAACCGGCCGAAGGCGATCCAGCAGACCAGCGCCGACGGGCTTTCGGTGAAGCGGCCGGGCCGTCCCGGCAGGGTCGTTCCGGCCAGGTCCGAGAGGGTTTTCGTTACTTTTTCCAGATGGTTAGGCCATGCGCCGACCTCCAGAAGCGCCCCAGTGGAAAGCTCCCTGAGGGTCAGCGCCGGGGGCTCCGCGCCCGCCGCCTCGCCCGGCACCAGCCGGCCGACCACCGGTCTTGCGACCGTCGTTTGGGGCTCGGTTCGGGGTTGCTCGTTGCTGACGTCAGACATGCATTCGGCTCCCGTCGGGGTCATAGAAGCAGGGATCGGCGACGGTCACCGCCACCCGCTCGTCCTTCAGCGGGAAGGCCGCCTCCAGCACCTCGCCGTGGCGGTCGCGGCCACGGGACAGGAAGGCGAGCGCGATGTTGGCGCCAAGCGCCGGCGACCAGGTCACGGCGGTGACATGGCCCAGACTCGCCCCTCCGCCGGGCAGGGTCAAGTGGCTGCCTGCGCGGATCGCCTGCCCGTCCCGCGACACCAGCCCGACCAGAACCGGCCGTTCCGGGTCGACGAAGGCCGGCCGCTGGGTCATCGTCGAGCCGACATACGGCTTCTTCCGCGACGCCATGCCGCCGAGCCCGACATCGGCGAGCGTCGTCCGCCCGTCCATTTCAGCGCCGGTTATATGCCCCTTCTCGATGCGCAGCGTGCCGAGCGCCTCCATGCCGTAGGGCATGATTCCATTGGGTTTTCCGGCCTCGATCAAGGTCTCCCAGACGGCAAGGCCGGCCGGCCAGTCGCAATAGACCTCGTAGGCCAGCTCGCCCGAAAACGACAGCCGCGCGATCATCACCGGCGCCCCGGCGATGCGCCCGCGCACGATCCCCATATGCGGGCAGGCCTCGGTCGAGACGTCGCCCTCGCCGAGCGCGGCCTGCAGCACCTTGCGCGCCTGCGGCCCGGCCACCGCCATGCCGGCGAAGCGGTCGGTCACCGAGGTGACATGGACGCGCAGCTCCGGCCAGACCACCTCCAGATAGTGCTCCATATGGGCCAGCACCGCGCCGGCATTGGCCGTCGTGGTCGTCACGAGAAAGCGGTTCGGCGCCAGCCGCCAGGCGGTTCCGTCGTCGAACATGATGCCGTCCTCGCGCAGCATGACGCCGTAACGCGCCTTGCCGACCGGCAGCTTGGCAAAGCCCCCGGTGTAGAGCCGGTTGAGGAATTCGCCCGCGTCCGGGCCCTGCACGTCGATCTTGCCCAGCGTCGAAACGTCAACGATGCCAACGCGCTGGCGCACGGCCGTCGCCTCGCGGATATAGGCATCGCGCAAAGTTTCGCCCGGCCCGATATAGGCGCGCGGGCGCATCCACAGGCCCGCCGTCATCATCTCGGCGCCCTTCGCCACATGCCAGTCGTGCAAGGGCGTGCGGCGCACCGGCGCGAAGTGATGGCCGGTCTCGCGGCCGGCCAGCGCGCCGATGGTCACCGCCGTCCAGGGCATGCGGAAGCGGGTCGTGCCGACCTGAGGCGCGGTCAAGCCCCGCGCCCGCGCCATCAGGGCGATGGCGTTGACGTTGGAGGTCTTGCCCTGGTCGGCGGCCATGCCGAGCGTCGTGTAGCGCTTCAGGTGCTCGACCGAGCGGAAGCCCTCGCGATTGGCGAGGTCCACATCGTCCGCGGTGACGTCGTGCTGGAAGTCGACGAAGCGCTTGGCCCCACCGGTCGCCGGCACGTCGAAGAGCGGGAACGGCAGTTCGGCGCCGGCCAGTTGTCCCGACAGCGCGGGCAGCGAAATATCGCGGTTTTCTGCCGTTTTTCCGCAGGCGTTCGCCGCCGTCCGGCCGGCTTCGAGGCCCGCGGCAAGGCAGCCGGCAAGGTCGAGCGTGCCGGCGCAGGCCCCTGCCGCCGTCCAGGCCTCGCGGGCGGCTCCCGGCACGAAGGACTGCAGCGCCGCGTCGAAAACCGGCGCGCTGCCCGCCTGGCTCGCCAGATGCACGCTCGGCGTCCAGCCGCCGGAGACGAGAAGCGCGTCGCAGCCGGGCTGCATGACATTGGCGCCGAGCGCGCCGGAGATGGGATCGAAGCCGCGAATGTCGATGCCGGCCAAGGCCTTGCGCCCCCGTGTCGCGGCAACGACCGCGCCGGTTTCGAGGCGAATGCCCCGCGCGCCGAGCGCTGCGGCAAGGGCCGGATCGATCTCGCGGCGCGGGTCGACCACCGCCTTGATCGACACGCCGAGGTCGGCAAGCTGGATCGCGGTGCGGGCGCCACCGTCATTGTTGGCGAAGACCACCACGGACGCGCCGACGGCAACGCCGTAGCGCGTCGCATGGGCAAGGCCGGCCGAGGCCAGCATGACGCCCGGCGCATCGTTGCCGGAAAAGACCAGCGGCCGCTCGATGGCGCCGGTCGCCAGCACCACATGACGGGCGTGGATGGTCCAGTGGCGCTGGCGCGGCTCGAAGGGCGCCGGCTTGCGCTTGTGGTCGGCGACCCGCTCGACCGCGCCGAGCACGTTGCCGTCGAAATAGCCGTAGACGCTGGTGCGCGGCAGGATGCGGCCGCCGCCCGCCTCGATCTCGCGCAAGGCGCCGTCGATCCACTCGGCCGGCGCCAGTCCGTCGAGATGCACGCCGTCCTCGAAAAGACGGCCGCCGGCTCGCGCATTCTCGTCGGCCAGGATGACGCGCAGGCCGGCGGCGGTCGCTGCGCGCGCGGCCATCAGGCCGGCGGGTCCGGCACCGACCACCAGCACGTCGCAGAACGCGTTGGTCTTCTCGTAGCGGTCGGGATCGGCAAGGTGGGTGGCGCGGCCGAGGCCCGCCGCCTTGCGGATGAAGCGCTCGCAGAAATGCCAAGTCGCCTGACCGGTTCCCATGAAGGTCTTGTAGTAGAAACCGGCGGAAAACAGCGGCGAAAGCAGGTCGTTGACCGCCATCATGTCGAAGGAGAGCGACGGCCAGCGGTTCTGGCTGGCCGCTTCCAGCCCGCCGTAAAGCTCCGTCATCGTGGCACGGGTGTTGGGCTCCTGCCGGGCGCCGTCGCGCAGTTCGACCAGCGCGTTGGCCTCTTCGGGGCCTGCGCCCATGACGCCGCGCGGGCGGTGGTACTTGAAGCTGCGGCCGACCAGCACCCGGCCGGAGGCGAGCAGCGCGGAGGCCAGCGTGTCGCCGGCAAAGCCCTGCATCGGCTCGCCGTCGAAGCGGAAGGCGAGCGGCCGCGAGCGGTCGAGATGGCTGCCGCCCTGGGGAAGCCGGTAGCCGCTCATGCGCCCGCTCCCGGCATGCGCGCGGCCTCGCCGGCAAAGCGGCCGGCCATCTCGACGCGGGTGATCTCGTGGGTCAGCGTGTCGCGCGTCACCAGCAGCCAGTGGCGGCAGCCGCCGATATGGTGCCAGAGCTCGACATGGCGCCCGCGCGGGTTTTCCCGCTCGAAGACATAGGCGACATGGGCGTCGGTGTCGGTGACGGAGAGATCCGGCCGGCGGACGGTGCCGTCGCCGCCATAGGAGAACTCGGCGACGCCGCGCGGCCCGCAGCAGGGACAATGGATGCGCATGGGCGGGCGTCCTCTCAGTGCATCTTCGGATAGGGGCCGGCGCCGCGCTCGTCGAGGACGTAGCCGCGCTGGAACCGGTCGAGCGTGAAGGGGGCGTTGAGCGGGTGCGGCTCGTCCTTGGCCATGGTCCAGGCGAAGCACCAGCCGGAGGCGGGCGTTGCCTTGAAGCCGCCGTAGCACCAGCCGGCATTGAGATAGAGCCCGGGCAGCGGCCCGGTGGCGATGATCGGGCTGCCGTCCATGCTCATGTCCATGATGCCGCCCCAGTTGCGCAGCAGCCGCAGCCGCGAGACGAAGGGCAGCATCACGCTCACCTCCGACATGACATGCTCGACCACCGGCAGGTTGCCCCGCTGGGCGTAGGAATTGTACTTGTCGATGTCGCCACCGAAGACCAGACCGCCCTTGTCGGACTGGGAAATGTAGAGGTGGCCGGCGCCGAAGGTGACGACGCAGTCGAGGATCGGCTTGACCGGCTCGGAGACGAAGGCCTGCAGCACGTGGCTTTCAATGGGAAGGCGCTCGATGCCGGCAAGGCGCAGCACCTGCGAGGTGCTGCCGGCCACGGCAACGCCGACCTTGGGCGCGCGGATCTCGCCGCGCGTCGTCTCGACGCCGACGATCCGCCCGCCCTCGCGCAGGAAGCCCGTGACCTCGCAATTCTCGATGATGTCGACGCCGCGCGCATCGGCCGCGCGCGCGTAGCCCCAGGCGACCGCGTCGTGGCGGGCGGTGCCGGCGCGCGGCTGCAACAGCCCGCCAAGCACCGGAAAGCGGGCGTCCGGCGACATGTCGAGGCCGGGCACCCTGCGCGCGACCTCCTCGCGGCCGAGAAGTTCGGCATCGATGCCTTCCAGCCGCATGGAGTTGCCGCGCCGGGCGTAGTCGTCGAGCTGGGACGGGGTGTGCGCCAGGTTGAGGATGCCGCGCTGGGAGAACATCACATTGTAGTTGAGGTCGAGCGACAGGCCCTCCCACAGCTTCATCGACCACTCGTAGAAGCGGTTGTTGCCGGGCAGCATGTAGTTGGAGCGCACGATGGTGGTGTTGCGGCCGATATTGCCGGAACCGAGCCAGCCCTTTTCCAGCACGGCGATATTGGTGAGACCGTGCTCCTTGGCGAGATAATAGGCGGTCGAAAGACCATGACCGCCGCCGCCGACGATGATGGCATCGTAGGCCGGTTTCGGATCGGGCTTGCGCCAGGCGGGCTGCCAGTCGCGGTGTCCGGACAGGGCGTTGCGCAGCAGCGAGAAGGCCGAATATTTCTGCAAGGGCGAGAGGTCCTTCCTGATGGCGGGCCCGGTCAAAAACGGAGGGCGGATGCCAGCCTAGCCCGGCGGCGGCAAAGGCCCAATGGCCGAAATCCGTCCCGCCGCTGTCGCATTTGCGACCCGCGCCGGGACCCGGCGGTCAGGCCGCCCCTTGCGCCCGCTCGCTTTCGGTCGGGAGACGTTCGAGCGAGGGTGCGAACTCGGTCAGCATGCGGCGGCGGAAGATCTGCACCGCCTCGCGCTGCAGGTCGTCGGGACGGAACAGCATGAAATAGCCGAAGCCGGAGGCGGCGGTGACGGCGAGCGGGGCCGCGAGCCGCCCTTCGGCGATGTCACGCGCGGCAAGCCGGCGGTCGGCGACGACGAGCCCGCCCTCGCGGGCGGCGAAATCCAGCGCCATATAGGCGGTGTCGAAGACGACGCCCTGCGGCAGGGTGGCGGCGACGCCGGCGGCGCGCAGCAGCTCCACCCAGGCTGTGTGGCGGCCGGCCTCGTTG
Source organism: Stappia sp. TSB10P1A (assembly GCF_900185725.1). Taxonomy (GTDB): domain Bacteria; phylum Pseudomonadota; class Alphaproteobacteria; order Rhizobiales; family Stappiaceae; genus Stappia. The sequence continues at coordinate 539,010 of NZ_FYAU01000036.1, forward strand.
CGGATGTGGATGACGGTCTCGCGGGCAAGCGCCGCGGCGATCCCCTCCTCGCGCAGGCGCGGCGCCATGTCCGGCCGGCACAGGAGGGTCAGCTCCTCCATCCACAACAGGTCCATCACCTGGTCGGTGACGCGCGGGCGGGAGAAGACGACGGCCGCGTCATGCACGGTGCTGTCGAGGCTTTCCAGCACGTAGGGCGTATCGATCTCGATGGAGACGCCGCCCTGCGCGCGGCAGGTCTCGATGATCGGCGCGGCCATGCGGATGGCGAAGGACGGCGGCAGGGCAAGGCGCAGCGTGCCGCCCCGGTCGATCTCGCAGATAGCGTTGAGCCCGGCCTGCAGCCGGTCGAGCGCCGGGGTGACATTGGCGATCAGGTCCTGGCCGGCGGCGGTGAGCGCCAGCGAGGAGCCGCGCCGCTCGAACAGTTGGGCGCCGATCACCTCCTCCAGGTTCAGGATATGGCGGCTGATGGCGCTCTGGGTGACGCCGAGGCTTTCGGCCGCACGGGTGAAGCTCATCTGGCGTGCGGCGGCCTCGAAGGCGCGCAGCGAATTGAGCGGCAGCCGGCGGCGGTCGATCGGGCTTGTGGTCATGCTTGCGGATCCCGGGCGGCGTGCATCCTCCCGCCGCTCGGCAAAGGCTACGACGGCGGCGGGCGCCTGCAAAGGGTTCATCCGCATTCCTCCCCGGATGGTCAGCCGAAGCCGAGCGCGCGCTCCGCCAGCAGCAGCAGGTCGTCATCGGTAACGAGGCGGCGGCTGGCATTGCGCATCGGGGCGTTCTCGGGCGCGGCCATGCGGGCAGCAAGACGCTCCGGCGGCAGACGATTGATGTCGGCGGCCAGCGACAGGCGAATGCCGAGGCGGCGAACAAGGCCGGAAAATGCCATCGGCAGCTCACCGTAATGGGCGCAGCCGAAGGCGCGGGCGACCTCCGTATAAGCCTCCTCCTCCCCCTCCATCGACCAGCCGAGCGAGGCGGCCATGCCGATGGCGACGGCGCGGCCGTGATGGATCGGCACCAGGCTTGCCAGCGCATGGGCGATGTTGTGGGCCAGGCCGGTGCCGGCATTGTCGATGCCGATGCCGGCCCAGGTGGCGGCCAGCAGCATGGCGCCGCGCGCCTCCAGGTCGTTCGGCTCGGCGACGGCGCGGTCGATATTGGCCGTGGCGAGACGGATCGCCTCGTGGCAGATGCGGGAATTCTCGGCGAAGGCGGCCCGGCCCGTCGCCGCCTCCATGGCATGGACGATGGCGTCGACGCCGCAGGCCGCGGTGAGCTGCGGCGGCAGGCCGATGGTCAGGCGCGCGTCGAGCAGGGCGACATCGGGCTTCAGCGCCGGCGCCCAATACCAGTATTTGGTGCCGCCGGCATCGGAGATGACGGAAACGGCGGTTGCCTCCGAGCCGGTGCCGGCGGTGGTCGGCACACAGACCAGCGGCACGCGCGCCACCGGCAGCGCGGCGGCGGCAAGCCGGTAGTCCTCGAGGTTGCCGTGGGCGCCGATCATCGCGGCGACGAGCTTGCCGGCATCGAGCGCCGAGCCGCCGCCGAGACAGACGACGGCACCGGCCCCCTCCTGGCGGGCGATGCGCACCGCCTCGGCCACGGCCGGCTCCTTCGGGTCGCTGAGGATCGCGTCATGGGTGACGACCCGGTGGCCGCCATCCTTGAGAAAGCCGGCGATGCGGGAGGTGAGACCGATACCGGTCAGGCCGTTGTCGGCGACCAGCAGAACGCAGGCGCCCGGGCCGGCAAGCTCGGCGACGATGGCGCCGATCTCGGCGCTGCGCCCCGGCCCGGCAACGATGCGCGGCACCTGGTTGGTGGTGAAAGGCTGCAATCTCCCCTCCCCGGTTCGGGCCCCGCACCCAACGCGCGAGCGGACTGGACCGGAAAAATGCTAGGGCCGAGAGGGCCTTCGGCGGAAATGCAAAAAAGCCATCGGCCAATGAGATTATGTCGGGCGCGGCATGTCGGCGCGACCTGGAGCCGTGTCGGAACGATGGACCGCATATGGCTGACGAGATAGGACTGGGAAGTTGGCGATGCCGGTCGCATCGTCGGACATGCCATTTCAGGATGCCGAGCCATGAAATTCCTCGCCACCGCCTTCGCCCTGACACTCGCCGCCGCGCCCGCACAGGCAGCAGTGTCGGGTTTTTACGACAGCGCCGAGCAGATCGGCACCATCCTGTCCAGCGCGGCGGTGGCCGATGCCCTCCGCCAGGCGCCGATAGGCCATGTCGCCAACACCGGCACGCGCGCGGACGGCGCGCGCGAATGGCAAGTGAGAACCCAGGAGTGCGATCTGACGGTCTATCTGACGCCGGTGCCGCCGCAGGGCGTCGGCAGGACCACCTACGAGCTCGAACTCGGCGCTCCCTGTCCTTGAGACCGGGCGAAAGCCTCAGCGCAGCAAGGTGCAGCAAGACGGGCCGGCGCGTGAGGCACACGCGCCGGCCCGTTCGTTCATCTCGGCATGGCCCTCAGGCGAGGCCCGTCTTGGTCAGCGGCAGCACCGCCGGCAGTTCGCCGGTGGCGGCGAGGATCGCATTCGCCACGGCCGGACCGATCGGCGGCGTGCCGGGCTCGCCGGCACCGGACGGCGCCTCCGCCGAGGCGAGGACCTCGACCTCGACATGCGGCATGTCCTCGATACGCATCGGGCGGTAGCTGTCGAAGTTCACCTGGTCGACATGACCGTCGGTCAGGGTGATCTCGCTGAACAGGACCGCGGCAAGGCCGTAGCCGATGCCGCCTTCCATCTGCGCCTTGACGTTGTCCGGGTTGACGGCAACGCCGCAGTCGACCGCGCACCAGACGTTCTCGATCCTGAAGGTTCCGTCGTCGCGGCGGCTGACCTCCGCGACCTCGGCCACATAGGTGTTGAACGACTTGTGCACGGCGATGCCGCGGAAGCGGTCGCCATTCTCAGGTCCCGCCCAGCCGGACATTTCCGCAACCTTTTCCAGAACGCCGAGCTTGCGGGCATTGTCCTTGTCGCGCTCGGCAATGCCCGACGGCTGCGACAGGTGCCGGCGGCGGAACTCCAGCGGATCGACGCCGGCAGCGCGCGCCGCCTTGTCCATCATCGCCTCGACCACATAGCCCGTCTGGGTGTGGCCGACCGAGCGCCACCACAGCACCGGCACGCCGACCTTTGGCGAGTGCAGCTCGGCATGGAAGGCCGGGATCGCGTAGCTGGCATCCTTGACGCCCTCGACCGAGGTCTCGTCGATGCCGTCATGGACCATGTACTGCTCGAAGAAGGTGCCGGACATCAGCGACTGCTGGACGATGCGGTGATGCCAGCCGACGAGGTTGCCGTCCGCGTCGAGCCCGGCGCGCACCTTGTGGACGCCCATCGGCCGGTAGTAGCCGGCGCGCGTGTCGTCCTCGCGGGTGTAGACCAGCTTGATCGGCTGCGACTTGCCCCAGAGCTTGGCGATGGTCGCCGCCTCGACGATGTGACGGGCGTCCGGCGTGGTGCGCCGGCCGAAGGAGCCGCCGCCATAGAGCGTGTGGATGGTGACATTCTCCGGCGCGATACCGAGCACGGCGGCGGCCGTCTGCTGGTCCACCGTCTGGAACTGAGAAGGGTACCAGAGGCTCGCCCGCTCGCCCTCGACATGGATGGTCAGCACCATCGGCTCCATCATGCCATGGGCGAGATACGGGAACTCGAAGACCTGCTCGACCACGGTTGCGGCGCCCGCAATCGCGGCCTCTGCATCGCCGTCGTCGCGGAACACGGGACCGGCCGTCTCGGCCAACTCGCGGAATTCGGCGAACAGGGCATCGGAGGAGCGGGTTTCGGCGCCGGTCTCGTCCCACTCGATCTCCAGCGCCTCGCTGGCCTTGATCGCCGGCCAGGTCGAGGTCGCAAGCACCGCGACGCCGTGGCCCGGGACCTCGATGACGTCGACGACGCCCTTCACCGCCCTGGCGGCCGAAGCGTCGAAGGAGGCCACCTTCGCTCCGAAAGCCAGCGGGCGGGTCAGCACGGCGACCAGCATGTCGTCGCGCTGGACGTCCATGCCGTAGGTGTTCGGCGCGCCGACCGTCTTGTTCGGCACATCGAGCCGCGGGAAGGACTTGCCGATATAGACCCATTGGTCGGGCGACTTCAGCGTCACCTCGGCCGGGGCCTCGAGCTTCGCCGCCGCCTCGGCAAACTCGCCGAACGTGCCGGACTTGCCGGAGCCGTGCGAAATCGTGCCGCCGGAGACGGTGATCTCGGCAGCCGGAACGCCCCAGGCCTTCGCGGCGGCGGCGACCAGCATGGCGCGGGCCGTGGCGCCGGCCTTGCGGTACTGCTCGAACGAATTGGCGATGGCGGTGGAGCCGCCGGTGCCCTGCATACCGAAGGCAAGGTTCTTGTAGCGCCCGGTATCGGCCGGAGCGAATTCGGCCCGCATCTGCTCGGGAGCCGCATCAAGCTCCTCTGCGACGAGTGTCGCAAGGCCCGTGGCATTGCCCTGGCCCATGTCGAGATGCTTGTTGAGCACCGTGACGATGCCCTCCGGCGAGATGCGGATGAAGGGGGTGAAGGCGTCCTCGGTCGAGGCGCCGTTCGCCTGGGCGATACCCGGAACCGCAAGCCGCGACCCGACGACGAGACCGCCGGCGGCGACCGCCGACATCTTCAGGAAGTTGCGGCGGGTGGGACGCGCGGCGGCGTCCTGCATGCGCTTCATCACATGGAACATGAGCTCAGCCCTCCATCGTCTCGGCAGCGCGATGGATCGCCGCGCGGATACGGGTGTAGGTGGCACAGCGACAGACATTGCCGCTCATCGCCATGTCGATGTCCTCGTCGGACGGCTTCGGCGTCTCGGCCAGAAGCGCGGTGGCGGCAAGGATCTGGCCGGACTGACAGTAGCCGCATTGCGGCACCTCCAGCTCGCGCCAGGCGGCCTGGACGGCCTTGGCCGCCTTGCCGTCGACACCCTCGATGGTGACGATCGCCATGCCCTCCGCATCGCTCGCCATGGTCTGGCAGGAGCGGACGGCCATGCCGTCGAGATGGATGGTGCAGGCGCCGCAGGCGGCAATGCCGCAGCCGTATTTGGTGCCGGTCATGCCGAGCTCGTCGCGCAGGACCCAGAGCAGCGGCGTCTCGGGATCGACATCGATCTCGCGATCCTGGCCATTGATGTTCAAACGGATCATCCGTCCCTCCTGATGAACGGGATTGGCTGGATCGCACCAGTCCCCTCGCCCTGCCTTCTTCCGCCCGAAGAACGCAAAAGCCGGGAGACGGGACTTGCGCGATTGCTACGCGACCTTAAGTGGGTCACGATCCACCTATCGTCCAATTGATTTTGGATATCCGGGAACATTGACGAGATGAATATATCCTCGGTCGACCTCAACCTGCTGGTGGCGTTCGACGCGCTCATGAGCGAGCGCAACGTCACACGCGCCGCGCGCCGCATCGGCCTGTCGCAACCGGCCATGTCGAACGCGTTGTCGCGACTGCGCGCACTGTTCGACGACGAGCTGTTCGTGCGCTCGGGGAGAGGCATGGAGCCGACCGCGCGGGCGCAATCGCTGGCGATGCCCCTGTCGGAGGCGCTGCGGCGGATCGAGGAGGCAATTGCCCCGGCGCTGGCCTTCGACCCGTGCAATCTTGATCGGTCGGTGCGGCTCGCGATGACCGACAATTCGATGGCGGTGCTGCTGGAGGCGTTGATCCTGCGGTTCCGCAACGCTGCGCCCAAGCTCGACCTGCATATCAAGAACTCCCGCGCCGCCGGCATGACGCCGATGCTGGACGACGGCGAGATCGACATGGCCATCGGCGTTGCCGGCGAGTTGGAGGCGCGCCACCGGGCGATGCCGCTCTATTCGGACCGGCTGGTGGGGGTCGCCCGGCGCGGGCGCTTCGGGCCGCAGGGGCCGACCCTGGAGCAATTCGTGGCGGCGGAACACGTGCTGGTGACGCCGCGCAGCGGAACCGGCGGCACGCTGGACCGGGAACTGGCCAATCGCGGACTGTCGCGGCGGGTGTTCCTGACGCTGCCGCAGTTCATCATGGCGCCCTATGCGGTCGCCAAGGCCGATCTCGTCGCCTGCCTGCCGGCGCGCATCGCGCTGGCCAAGGCGGAGATGCTGGACCTGGAGATCTTCGAGCCGCCGGTGGAGCTGGACGATTTCACCGTGTCGCTGATCTGGCATGGGCGCGACGACGCCGAGCCGGCGCATCGCTGGCTGCGCGAGACGGTCGCCGATGTGGTGCGCGAGGTGACGGCACTCGGCAACACCGACCGCTGGCCGATCTGCCAGACGCTGCTCGGCCCCTGCCGGGCGAACATCCCGGCAGCGGACACGGCGGCGGTACAGGAGCAGCCAGCAGAGGACGAGCGAGTGCCCGCCTCCGCCTGATCCGCCCGCATCAGGGCTTGCGTGCGTCGACCGGTCCGTCCTCGGTCAGCTCGATACCGGTCAGCCGCCGGTCGAGATGGCGGGCGCGCCAGGACAGCATCTTCTCCGCATAGCGCAGTCGCAGCGAGGCGTAGGCCGGGTCCTCGGCGACATTGCGGGTCTCGTGCGGATCGGCGGCAAGGTCGAAGAGCAGCGGCGGCAGGCCGGCGAAGTGGACGTATTTCACATCCGCATCGCGAATGACGCTCATGGAGCAGGCATCGAGCGGCAGGCCGAGCGCGGCCTGCGCCTCGCCGGTCGCAACCTCGCGGAAATCATACTCCCAATGCGCCGCATCGCGCCATCCAGCCGGCGTACCGCCCTCCAGGAAGGCGGTCAGCGGCGCCCCGTCGAGCCAGGGCGGGCAATCCGCGCCGATCGCCTCCAGCACCGTCGGCATGATGTCGACGGACTCGGTGAAGGCCTCGACCCTGCGGCCATGGCCGGCGGTCTTGCGCGGATCGCGGACGATCAGCGGGATGTGATAGGCCTGATCGTAGAAGCCGAGCTTGGAGAAGAGCTGGTGGTCGCCCATCATCTCGCCATGGTCGGCAGTGAGCACGACCAGCGTGTTGTCCCACTCACCCCGCGCCTTCAGTTCGGCGACGAGGCGGCCGATCTGGGCATCGACCTCCGAGACCATGCCCCAATAGGTGGCGCGCAACTGACGGCGCACGGCTTCGTCCCAGTCGCGCACCTTGCCCCGCGCGCCCCAGACGAAATCCGACTTTTCCTGCTGGCCGATCGCGTAGGCGAGGAAGGGATGGAGGCGAGCGGCCTCGCCCGGCGTTGCGGCGCCGCGAAAGGCCGGTCCCTCGGCGGGATCGTACATGGAAGCATAGGGCTCCGGCACGATGAAGGGTGGATGCGGGCGGATGAAGCTGAGATGCGCGAACCAGGGCCGGCCGCCGGCCTTGGCGCGAGCCGGCGGCGCGCTCTCCACCTCGCCGAGCCAGCGCAGGAACTCCTCGACCAGGAACGCGGTCTCGGTCTCCTCGGCCGAATAGCGCGCCGGGCGGCCGGTGGGCGGATCAGCCGGACCATCCGCCGGCAGCCACATGTCCTGCCGCGGATCGGGCAGCTCGTGCCCGCGAGACGCCAGCCAGGACAGCCAGGGGCCGTGATCCTCCGGCACGCGCACCCGCACGCTCATGCCCGGCAGGATGCCCTCATAGGTGCGCAGCCAGGGATCGTCGCCGGTGACCGTGCGCGGATCGACGGACTGGTCGGTATAGCCGAACAGGGTCGGATCGTAGCCGGCGCGGCGGGCGGCAAGCGCGATGGTGTCATGCCGTGCGTCGAGCGGCGTGCCGTTGCGCACCACCCGGTTGGTCATCTGGTAGAGGCCGGTGTAGAGGCTGGCGCGGGCCGGCGCGCAGGGCGCCGCCTGGCAATAGTGGCGGGAGAAATACACTGCCTCCCGCGCCAGGGCGTCGATATTGGGCGTGCGCACGACGGGATGCCCGGCGAGGCCGAGGCAATCGCCGCGCCACTGGTCGGCGGTGATGAGGAGAACGTTGAGCATGGCGGCGGGAACCTGAAAGGCGGCAGCGGTCTGACGACCTGATGGGAGAGGTTTTAAGCGAGACGATCCCCCGCAAAGACCGGAAACCGGTCTGGCAAGGGAACCCAAGCAGGGGAAACGGCGCGTCGCCCGGCATTTGCCCCAACGCCGGCGACGGCGCATTATGTTGGTAGCGGATGACAGAGGAACGACGCAAGCCCGATGCAGCGCGCCGCCTGTCCGTGACCAGCCGCTTGTCCTGCAACGGGCAAGTCCGCCAGAGGGAGACCCGCCAATGACCTGGATGCCCGATCTTGACCCCGCACCCGGCGATGCCGGGGCATGCGACCTCATCGACACCGTGATCGTCCCGCGTGCCCGCGACATTGGCGGCTTCGAGGTGCGGCGCGCCCTGCCCTCGCCGAAGCGGCAGATGGTCGGCCCCTTCATCTTCTTCGATCAGATGGGGCCGGCGGAGTTCCTCGAGACCGGCGGGATCGATGTGCGGCCGCATCCGCATATCGGCCTCGCCACGGTGACCTATCTGTTCGAGGGCGAGATCCACCATCGCGACAGTCTGGGCTCGGACCTTGCCATCCGTCCGGGCGAACTCAACTGGATGACCGCCGGGCGCGGCATCGTCCATTCCGAGCGCGAGGACCCACAGATGAAGGGCCACAAGCGCACGCTGTTCGGCATCCAGAGCTGGGTGGCACTGCCGAAACACGCCGAGGAGGCCGACCCGGCCTTCGAGCATGTCGGCCGCGAGGCGCTGCCCTTCCTGGAGGACCACGGCATCAACGTGCGGGTAATCGCCGGCGAGATGTTCGGCGCCCGCTCGCCGGTGAAGACGGCCTCCGAAACGATCTATGCCGACGTGACGCTGGAGCCGGGGAATTCGATGCCGATCGATGCCGGCCACGAGGAGCGGGCGCTCTACACGGTCGGCGGCACCATCGAGATCGCCGGCGAGAGCTTCGAGGACGGCCAGTTGCTGGTCTTCAGGCCCGGAGACGCCATCACCGTGCGGGCGACGGGGGGCGTGCCGGCGCGCTTCCTGGTGCTGGGCGGCGAGCCGATGGACGGGCCGCGCCACATCTGGTGGAACTTCGTCTCCTCCTCGAAGGAGCGCATCGACCAGGCCAAGGAAGACTGGAGGCAGATGCGCTTCGACACGGTGCCGGGCGACGCGGAGGAGTTCATTCCCCTTCCCGGCCGCTGACCTCATCGTCATCATCCGGGCTGCTGAAGATGATGTCGCCCGATGGCGGGGCGCGCAGGGTTGCCCCGCCGACCGGCCGGTTGCGGCGACGCGCCGGCGCAGCCTCCCAGGAGAAAGGCGCAAACAGCTCCGCCGGGGCGACAAGATCGACGACCGGAAAGTCGAGAATGACGTTGAAGCGAATGACCGCGGCATCGTCGTCGGTCAGTCCGGGGTCCTCCGGCAACACCCTGAGCCGCATGCCGAACTGCTCCAGATCCACCGGCTGCCCCCGGTCTATGGCGGCCCGGAAAGCCGGCGGCCAGGGCCAGCCGTAGCGCGCGCCCACCGCCTCCAGCACCCGCAGCAGGGCGGCACGGGCGGCCGGAGCGGTCTGCGGGTTGTCGCCGTTGAGCTTGATCCGCACGGTATTGAGCGTGCCTTCCGACTGGCCGCGCAGATTGACGAAGAGCGAGGAGCGGGCGCCGTCCGGCCCCGCGCGCCCGATGATCGCCAGATCGCTGACGCAATACCAGAAGCCGGCCACGAAGGGGTCGAGCCGCCACTCCGACATCGGCACGCCGAGGGCGGAGATCGCCTCGCACAGGTCGGCCGGATCGCCGCCGAAGACCCGCTTGAACGCGGCGGCGCGCTCCAGCCCTGCATCCGGCGCCTCATTGAGAAGGTGGGCGCGCGCCGTCGGGGCAAGGTTCGCGAAAGGGTCGGACAGGACGACCTCGGCCGGGGGCGATGCCTGCTCCACCGGCGGTCGCAGGAAGACCAGCGCCGAAGCCAGGATGCCGCTGGCGATTGCCAACAGAATCAGCACCCTGACGGTGAGCCGGCGACGGTTCATGGCGGCAAGCACGGGCGCGCCCGGCCCCTGTGCCTCGCGCACGAGCGCGGGCAGGATCGATTTTCCCGGCTGGGCCCCACCGCGTGACGCCGCGTCTTTCGCCATTGCCGCTCCCGCCGGGCAAACTGCCCGGAAAACCCGCAGGATATGCACTGCGGATGCGCTGGAAACCGGGTTCTGCCTGGGGCACCATGCCCGTCTGACGTCACCGGTCGCGCATTTCATGTCCTAACACGGGAGACCACATGCTGGAGGCGCTTTTTAGACGTGTCGAGGACAAGCGGGACGATGTCGTCGCACTGACCCGGGATCTCATCCGCATTCCGACGATCAACCCGCCGGGCGAGGCCTATACGCCCTGTGCCGAGTTGATCGGCAACCGGCTGGCGCGGCGCGGCTTCCAGGTGCGCTACATCCGGGGAGAGGACACGCTCGGCGACAGCGCCCGCTATCCGCGCACCAATGTGGTGGCCCGTATCGAGGGACGCCGGCCGGGTCCTTGCGTGCATTTCAACTCGCATATCGACGTGGTGGAGGCCGGCCACGGCTGGACCTTCGATCCCTTCGGCGGCGAGGTGAAGGACGGCAAGGTCTATGGACGGGGCGCCTGCGACATGAAGGGCGGGCTCGCCGCCTCGATCATCGCCGTGGAGGCCTTGCTGGAGGCGATGCCGGACTTTCCCGGCGCCATCGAGATTTCCGGCACGGTGGACGAGGAGTCCGGCGGCTTCGGCGGCGTTGCCTATCTCGCCCGGCTCGGCATGTTCTCCAAGCCGCGCGTCGACCACGTGATCATCCCCGAGCCATTGAACAAGGATCGCATCTGCCTCGGCCATCGCGGCGTGTGGTGGGCGGAGATCGAGACCAAGGGCTCCATCGCGCACGGGTCGATGCCGTTCCTGGGCGACTGCGCCGTGCGCCACATGGGGGCGGTGCTCGACCGGTTCGAGAGCGAGCTGTTTCCCAAGCTCGCGGCCAAGCACACGGACATGCCGGTGGTGCCGGAGGGCGCGCGCTCCTCGACGCTGAACATCAACTCCGTCCATGGCGGCCAGCCGGAAGGCTTCGATGGATTGCCTTCGCCTTGCGTGCCCGACAGTTGCCGCATGGTGATCGACCGGCGTTACCTGATCGAGGAGAGCCTCGACGAGGTGAAGGACGAGGTCATGTCGATCCTCGACGATCTCGCCCGCACCCGCCGGAACTTCGACTACCGCATCCGCGACCTGATGGAAGTGATCCCGACCATGACCGACCGCGACGCGCCGGTGGTGCGGGCGGTGGCCGATGGCATTCGCGAGGTGCTGGCGAAGAGCCCGGACTATGTCATCTCGCCCGGTTCCTACGACCAGAAGCACATCGCCCGCATCGGCCACCTGCACGACTGCATCGCCTATGGCCCCGGCATTCTCGACATGGCCCATCGGCCGGACGAGTTCGTCGGCATCGACGATATGGTCGACAGCGCCAAGGTGATGGCGCAGGCGACGATGGCGTTGCTGGGAATGGCGCGCTGAGGGCGATCCGCCCTGCCCTGCAGGGTCAGACGAAGAGCAGCACGCCGCCGCCGGCGACGAGACCGGCCCGCAACAGCGGATTGAGCGGGGCGATGACGCCGAAGGAGATGGCGGAGAGGGCCGCGCCGACCTTGAGCGCCGCAAGCAGCGCCATGGTCGGCTCCGCCGCCAGCGCGATCAGGTCCGGATTGGCGATCATGCCGAGCGGCACGAGATAGAGCCCGAGGCCGAGCGCCATCGCCGAGGCCGCGACCTTCAGCCAGTTCTCCCCGACCATGCCGGCGGCGATGAAGACCGCACCGCAGACCGGCGGCGTGATGGTCGACAGCAGCGCGTACCAGAACACGAAGAGATGCGCCTGCAGCACCGGCACGCCGAGCGCGGTGAGCGCGGGTCCGGCGACCGAGACGCAGATGACATAGGCCGCCGTGGTCGGCACCTCCATGCCGAGGATGAGGCAGGCAAGCGCGGTGAGCAGCAGCGCCGGCCACAACAAGCCGCCGGAGCCGGACAGGATCAGCGAGGTGATCTTGACCCCGAGGCCGGTGAGGCCGAGGACGCCGATGATGATCGAGGCGCACAGGATGATCGCCGCGATGGTGGCGATCTGCCGGCCGGAATTCACCGCCGCCTCTTCCAACCGCAGCAAGGTGCGGTGTGCGTCGAAGCTGAGGCGGGCATCAAACGCCAAGAGCAGCGCACCGGTGAGGATCGCCAGCGAGGCCGCATATTGCGGCGTCACCTTGAGGCCAAACATGCCCCACAGCAGGACCGAGAACGGCACGAGGAAGAAGGCCGAGGTAATGACGACCGCGCGCAGAGCCGGCCGGTCCTCCGGCGCGATCCCCTTCAGCACATGGCGGAAGGAGAAGGCGTCGATACCGACCCACACCGCGAGAAAATAAAGGCCGGCCGGCAACAGCGCGGCCATCATGATGTCCGAATAGAGCGTGCCGGTCAGTTCGACCATCACGAAGGCGCCCGCGCCCATCAAGGGCGGCATGATCTGGCCGCCGGAGGAGGCAACCGCCTCGACCGCGCCGGCGAGCGAACGCGGATAGCCGAGCCGGGTCATCGCCGGCAGGGTGATGGCGCCGGTGGAGGCGACGTTGGCCGAGGCCGAGCCCGAAATCGAGCCGAACAGCGCGGAGGAAATCACCGAGACCTTGGCCGCGCCGCCGCGCAGGCGGCCTGCAGCGGCGGCCGCGACATTCATGAAGCCCTGCCCCGCCTCGCCGGCATTCAGCACCGCTCCGAAGATGACGAAGATGGCGACGACCGAGACGGAGACCCCTGTGAGCTTGCCCCACAGGGCGCCTTCCGCGATCGTCAGCGTGCCGAACAGGCTCGCCAGCGGCAGGCCCGGATGGCCGAACTCGCCGGGGATGGCCTCGCCCCAGACCGCATAGGCGAGCGCGAGGGCCGCCACCAGCGGCAGCGGCCAGCCGATGGCCCGGCGGGCCATCTCCAGCGTGACGCCAAGCAGGACCAGGGCAATCGCGAACTGGCCGTTGTCGACGAGGAAGCCGTACTGATCGCCAAGCGCGCGATGGTTCCACGCAACCCACAGGCAGGCGGCAACGCCGATGACCGCCAGCGGCAGGCCTGTCCAGCGCTGGAACGGGGTGCGCGCCATCAGCACGAAGACGAAGGGGACGGCAAGCGCCATGTGCAGCGGCCGGCTGACGAGATTGGGCACCAGGCCGGTGAAGACCAGCCACAGGTGAAAGCCGATGGACAGCGCACCGAGCGCTGCCCAGAACAGCCGGGCCGAAAGAGACATGAACGCCGTCCTGGTGAACTGCCCGACCGCGCCGAAAACGGTGCGGCAGGATCAAAAACCATCGGCCCGGACGGGTGTCCGGGCCGCAACCGTGCCAAAGGCCAGCCGAGCGTATGGCGGCCGCCTGCGCCTTATTTCTGCGCGTCGGTCAGGGCCACGCCCTGTTCTGCGTAATAGCGCTGCGCGCCCGGATGGATCTTGCCGGAAATGCTGGCCAGCATATCCGTCGTCACACCCGCCCACCACGGCGCGTCGGCGCTCATCTTCTCCTTCTGCTCCCAGAAGGTCTTGGTCAACTGATAGGCGGTGTCGTCGTCCATCGCGGTGGTCGTGTAGGCGACTACGTCCAGCGAGGTGGTGACGACGTCCTGGTCCTGGCCCGCATAGGTGCGGGCCGGGATCACCGTTTTCGTCCGCTTGGTCTCGGCGACCTGCTCGTCGGACAGGGACAGCAGCGTGACGCCGGTGCCGGCCGCCGCCTCGATGACATTCGGCGCCGGCCAGGAACTGGCCGTGACGAAGCCGTCGATCTGGCCGTTCTTGAGCGCAGCACCAGCGTTGGACAGTTCCACGTCGGCCAGTTTGACCTTGTCCTTGAGGCCGAAGAGTTCGAGATACTTGGCGCCCTCGGTGGCGCCGAACGTACCCTTGCCGATCAGGATGCTCTTGCCTTTCATGCCGGCGAAGTCGGTGACGCCGCTGTCCGCCGACATGACGAAATGCATGGTCAGCGAGGGGATCGGAAAGAGCGCGCGGATCTCGTCGAACTTCGGGTTGCCCTTGCCGTCGAACGGTCCCTTGGCGCCCTGCGCCTGGCCGACGAGGCCCGGAGGCGTGGTGAAGACGTAGTTGCCGGGGCGCACCGCCGCTTCCATCACGTTCTGCACCGAACCCTGGCTCTCCTCCAGCGTGACGATGATGCCGCCATCGGTACCGGCCTTGATCGCCTCGGCGATCTGCACGCCCATCTGGTAGTAGGACGTGCCGGCGGAGGCCGACTTGTAGGTCACCCGCGTCTCGGCGGACGCGGACAGCGGCACGAGCGCGGCAAGGCCGGCAATGGCGAGTTTGCTCCAGATCGTCATATGTCCTCCCAGGGGAACGTCGTTGAAATATTGTGATGCGGGCCCGCGCAAGATCGAGCGCGGACGGGCCGAAGCGGATCGGGAGGCAGAGATTAGTCCGCCCGCGCGCGCCATGCATCCCTGAAATCGCGGAAAATGACAGGAGTTGGCGAGCCGTGGTCGCTGATGTCAGGCTCCTGCCAATGCTCTTAACGACAGAGAGGAGCAAGGCTGGCCGCGCCGCCAAATGCTCTACCGGACTTACCGGAACGCTGATCGCTATGACCTCGGTTATTTTCCTGAGGTTGAGGGCGGCGCCACCGCCAAACGCCCACCTTGGGCGCACGGCTCCCGCCTTGCTATGATCGCGGCGCGACTCGGGCGGGGCGAAAGTCCCGCCGTGACCCACACACCCGCGACCGGACAGCCTTCATGACAGATCCGCACACCGCGCCACTTCGCCTCGGCATCGACTGGGGCGGGACCAAGATGGAGATCATCGCGCTGGAGGCGGACGGCTCGGAGCGTTTTCGCCTGCGCGTGCCGACGCCGCGCGAGGACTATGACGGCTGCATCCGTGCCGTCGTCGGGCTGGTCGGAGCCGCCGAGGCGGCAACGAGCCGGAGCGGCACCATCGGGCTCGGCATTCCCGGTTCGCTGTCGCCGGCGACCGGCCTCGTCAAGAACGCCAATTCCACCTGGATGAACGGCATGCCGCTCGACCGCGACCTGGAAGCGGCGCTGGCACGGCCCGTTCGCATCGAGAACGACGCCAACTGCCTGGCAGTCTCGGAGGCCACCGACGGCGCCGGCAAGGGCGCGCATGTGGTGCATGCGATCATCATCGGCACCGGCTGCGGCTCAGGGATCGCCATCGACGGACGGGCGCATCGCGGCCGCAACGGCATCGGCGGCGAATGGGGCAACATCCCGGTGCCCTGGATGACCGACGAGGAGTTTCCCGGTCCCGACTGCTGGACCGGCAAGCGCGGCACCATCGACCGGTGGTGCTCAGGCACGGGCTTCCAGTGGGACTATCAGCAGGTAAGCGGAGTGAAGCTGACGGGTCACGAGATCATCGAACGGGCACGCGCCGGCGAGGCCGCCGCGGCCGCCACTCTCGACCGCTACGCGTCGCGACTGGCGCGTGCGATGGCGATGGTCGCCAATATCCTTGACCCGGATGTCTTCGTGCTCGGTGGCGGCATGTCGAATATCGAGGAACTTTACGACCTGCTGCCGCGGGAAATCGGCCGGCACGTCTTCTCCGACCAGTATGACGTACCGATCCGCAAGGCGGTGCATGGCGACAGTTCCGGCGTTCGCGGTGCCGCCTGGCTGTGGAACGCCTGAGCCGGCAAGATCCGTTCGCCCTTGCCCTCGCTGTTGTCGGCCGCGCGCCTATATGATCCGGCAGGACCACAAGGGAGGAGGCCGCACGTGTCCCTGTTCAAGCCTGCCCGCATCGCCGCTTGCGCTGTCGCATTTGCAGCCCTGACCGCAGCCCTGCCCGCCCGGGCCGAACCGCGAACCTATGTCATCGATCCGAGCCACTTCTCCATCGTCTTTAACGCCATGCATATCGGTTACGCGCCGACCTGGGGCCTGTTCCTCAAGGGCGAGGGCAGCTTCACCTATGACGAGAACACGCGGGAACTCTCCGACCTGTCGGTCGCCATCGAGACGGCAAGCGTCTTTTCCAACGACGAGCGGCGCGACGGACACCTGCGCTCCGACGACTTCCTGAGCGCGGACGCGCATCCGCGCATCACCTTCCGGATGACGGACGCGCGCGCCGAGACCGAGGCGACCGGGACCGTCATCGGCGACCTCACCCTGCGGGGCGTGACCCGGCCGGTGACGCTCAATGTCACGCTCAACAAGATCGGCCCCTACCCGTTCGGCGACACCCATGTTGTCGGCATCAGCGCCAGAACGGTTTTGCGCCGCTCCGACTTCGGCATGATTTATGCGGTCGAGAACGGCCTCGTCGGCGACGAGGTAGACATCCGCATCGACCTTGAAGCTGTCCGGCAATAGAGCCGCGGCCGGCCAGGTGTGCCGTGGAATTCTCCACTTGTCCCAACGACTTTGATGTGAGCCGGCGCTCTGAATGGATAGCGAAGACCTGCTTCGCGCACTTAGGGTCAGCACCGCATCAACTTGACCGCAATTGTCACATTAATCGATCACTACTCAGGAATTAAGCCGATAGTAACGCAGCCTCAGCTAGGCATAAGGCCAGAACTATTCCCGAGGGGCCTGCTGGGGGTTTCGTAATGCGCTTTTCCGACCTGTCGATCCGCAACAAGCTGCTGGTGAGCGCCGGTATTCTGTTTTCCGTCTCGATCATCGGCGTCAGCCTTGCCGGCTCCATGGTGATGTCGTCAACGGCCGAGGGAGATGCGAGACGGGAAGCCCAGGCGCTGCTGTCGGGCTATGCGGCAGATGTGTCAGGCGATGTGTCGCGCTCGCTGACCGTCGCCAAGACCGCCGCCGCCGCGGTCGAGGGACTCATCGCCAATGGCATGACCGACCGGGACCGGCTCGGCGATCTGATGATCCGCACGGTCGAGAGCAATCCCAACCTGGTGGGCATGACGCTCGCCTTCGAGCCGAACGGCCTCGACGGCCGTGATGCCGAGTTCAAGGACCACAAGTATTCCGACGCCAACGGGCGGTTCGTTCCGTATTTCTACTTCGGCGCGGACAAGAAGGTGGCGGTCGAGCAGTTGATCATGACCAAGGAGGCCGGAACCGAAGGCTGGTACGACATGCCGGTCCGCGAGAACCGCTCCCTGATCACCCCGCCCTATACCTATCCGATCGACGGCAAGGACGTGCTGATGACCACCATCAGTTGGGTGGTGCGCAAGGGCGACAAGGCCGTCGGCATCGCCACCTCCGATCTGTCGCTGGCCGACATCGTGGAAAAGATGTCCGCCAACCGGCCTTTCGGCCAGGGTGAAGTCAAGCTCATCGGCGGTGACGATCTCTGGGTCTCGACGTCGGATGCAAACCTGCTCGGCAAGAAGGTCGAGGATGGCGAGGTACTGAAGCTGCTGCGCGCCGCGGATGCCGGCCAGTCGGAGAGCCTTGTCGGAGACCGCTTCCTCACTGCCGTGCCGGTGACGTTCCCCGGCGTCGCGGAACGCTGGTACGTCACCCTCGACGTGCCCTATTCGGCAATGATTGCCGGCGCCGTGGCGGCACGCAACACTATGCTGGCCATCGGCTTCGGCCTGTTGCTGGCGGTGCTGGCGGTGGTCTGGCTCGGCGCCGGAGCTCTCGCCCGTCCAGTGGCCCGCCTGACCGACGTCATGGCCCGTCTTGCCGCCGGCGACACCTCGGTCGATGCCGGCATGGACGAGCGGCGCGATGAGATCGGCGACATGGCGCGTGCCGTCGAGACCTTCCGCGACAACGCCATCGAACGCCAGCGGCTGGAAGGTGCGCAATCGGAGGAGGCACAGGCCCGCGCCGCCCGCCAGGCCCGCACGGAAGCCCTGATCGCGGATTTCCGGGACAAGGTGCAGGCGCTGATCGGGACGGTGAGCGCGACGGCGAACGGGCTGGACGAGACCGCGCGGGCGCTCTCCTCCTCGGCCCAGGAAAGCGCCGAGCGCGCCAGCGAGACCACCCAGGCAAGCTCGATCGCCACCGACAGCGTCCAGACCGTCGCCAGCGCCGCTGAGGAACTCTCCGCCTCCATCGCCGAGATCTCCCGGCAGGTCGGCCAGACCACCCAGGTCGTCGATCAGGCCACCCAGGGCACCCGCCAGACCAACGAGAAGGTCGCCGGCCTTGCCGCCGCCGCCAACAAGATCGGCGAGGTCGTCTCCTTGATCCAGGCGATCGCCGAACAGACCAACCTTCTCGCCCTCAATGCCACCATCGAGGCGGCGCGGGCGGGCGAGGCCGGCAAGGGCTTCGCCGTCGTCGCCGCCGAGGTCAAGGAGCTCGCCACCCAGACCTCCAAGGCGACCGAGGAGATCGGCGCCCAGATCGCCGCCATCCAGGGCTCGACCGGCGAGGCCGTCGCCGCCATCGGCGAGATCGCCCAGATCATGCAGGACGTCAACGGCTACACCGCATCGATCGCCTCCGCCGTCGAGCAGCAGGGCGCCGCCACCAGCGACATCTCCCGCTCGGTCCAGCAGGCGGCCGAGGGCACCGGCGCCGTCACCCGCAACATGGAACTGCTCGCGAGCACCGTCGACAGCACCTCCTCAGCCGCCGATAACGTCCTCGACGCCTCAGGCGCCATGAGCCGCAACACCGACGCCCTCAGGCATGAAATCGACAGGTTCCTGCATGAGGTCGCAGCCGCCTGAGACGGAACCGCCACCGCCCCTGCCAGACAGCGTCCCAGCCCCCGGCCCGCCTCGCGGACCGGGGGCTTTTTCTTTCGCAAGCAGGCAAAGCAGCGATAGGCTGTCGAGGGTCCATCCCGCGATTCCGCGACCAGACAGGAGATCTCGCCCGTGAACGACCAGGAGACCATCGAAACCCCGACAGGCGAGTTGACGCTGCGGACGATGGCCATGCCCGCCGACACCAACGCGGCCGGCGACATTTTCGGCGGCTGGGTGCTGTCGCAGATGGACCTTGCCGGCGGCATCGCCGCCGGACAGCGGGCGCGCCGGCGCGTGGTGACAATCTCCGTCGAGCGGATGACCTTCATCCGACCGGTGCATGTCGGCGACGTCCTCTGCGTCTATTGCCGGGTGACCGGCGTCGGCCGCACCTCGATGAAGATCGGCATCGAGGCATGGGCGCTGCGCCATCGCCACGGACGACGCGAGAAGGTGACGGATGCGACCTTCACCTTCGTCGCCGTGGACGATCAGGGACGTCCGATCCCGGTGCCGGCGGAAGACGAGGACTGACGGCGGCGCAGCCGCGCCCGTAGCGCCATGGCGAGATCCGGATGGCGGGCGGCGATGTCGCGGAACAGCACTTCGTCGACCGCCTTGCGGCATCCGCCCGCCCACAAGCGTTCGAGATCCGCGAGCCGGCGAGCCCGCTCCGCATCATCAAGGCCGGGCTGTCTGCAATCCCGGTCGAGCCCCAGGCACGTGGCGCGCATCTTCAATCCGGCCGCCAGAACGCGGATCTCCGCCAGTTTCAGGGTTGCCGCGAACGGGGCGTGCCGCTTGGCGGCACGGCACGAGGCAGCCGGATCGGCGGGCGGGCGCCCAATCAGCGAGGCACCGGACGTTGCTCTGGACATAAAAAATCCTCCATCGGTTTCCCGAGGAGGACTGGCGCGGATCAAACGACCGTTTGGTTGCCGCATGATGCGGCCACATCCCCAAAACGCGGACCGGTTGACCCGGTCTTCAGTGTCAGGGAGACCACCTTGCCCGGTCGGGCAGGTTGGCGAGGGCGCCAGCCCTTCTCTTGATGACGGGCGTTCTATGCCACGCGGCGGGCTCTCGCGCAAGAGGCAAGCATCCTCGCGACCTTAAGCGGCGTCGCGGGAGGTGCCCTCGTCGTCCTCGGCGCGGGGATCGAGAGCCAGCGTCTCGGGGGTGGAGAAGCGCACGCCCGACGCCATGGCGACGAACTCCTCCTTCTCCTCCGGCGCCAGCGGCGCGCGCTGGGTCATGCGCCAGATCGAAAAGCCGATGATCAGCGCATGGGCCGCGGAGGTGACGGCAAACAGGCCCTGCGGCCGCGTCATGGTCATCATCACCGACGCCAGCAGCGGGCCGACGATCGAACCGACGCCGAACAGGAGCAGCAGGCCGCCGCTGGTCTTGAGGAACTCCCCCGGCGGCGAGTGGTCGTTGGCATGAGCGACGATGACCGGGTACATCGAATAGATCATGCCGCCGAACGCCGCGACGAGGGAAATGATGGCGAGAGGCGACAGCGCCTCGCCGAATGTCAGCGCCATGCCCACGAGAAACCCGGCAATGGCGATGCCGATCAGCACGATGCGCCGGTCGATACGGTCGGACAGCATGCCGACGGGGACCTGAATGAGCGCACCGGCGAGCAGCGCCACCGACATCATGGTGGCGATCGAGGACACGGACAATTCGACCTGACGACCATAGACGGCGCCGAGCGTCCCGAACGCGCTGTTGGAGATGCCGACGAGAAAGACGCCGATCACCGCCACCGGCGAGTTGCGCCACAGCGAACGGATGTCGAGGCGGACCTGGGAGAGCGGCTGCGGGGCAGCGGCGGTCGACAGCGCGGTCGGCAGCAGCGCGCAGGAATAGACCATGGCTCCGATCACGAAGAACAGGTAGCCGGCCGGATCGCCCAGGGTCAGCAGCATCTGGCCGGCGGTGGTCGCGCCCAGATTGATCATCGTGTAGATGCCGAAGATGCGGCCGCGCGTGGCCGGGTTGGCCCGCTCGTTCAGCCAGCTTTCCACCACCATCGCGGCGCCAGCGAAACAAAAGCCGGAGAGCGCCCTGAGCGGGATCCAGGCCCAGGGTGTCATGAAGACGAGATTCAGCAGCACGACGATGGAGGCGAGCGAGCAGAACACGCCAAACGCCCGGATGTGGCCGACCCGGCTGACGATGATCGGGGTCAGCAGGCACCCGGCAATATAGCCCACCGCCCAGCCGGTGCCGAGCAGACCGAGCGAATTGTCGGAAAAGCCCTCGAAGGAGCCACGCAGAGGCAGAAGCAGCCCCTGAAGGCCGCCCGCAAGCAGCAGAAGCGCAGAACCGACGAGCAACGCAGCGATGGGAAGAATGTGGGTCATGCGGGTCGGCTGGCTGGCGGAACGGGAGTGCCTGCAGTCACAGGGGGCGGGAACGAGCCCAACTCCCAACCTATCCTGCGGGCCTGCGTCGGAATTGAGGCAGGCGGCGGCGAAAGGCCGGCAGCGCGAAGCCGCCGCCCTGTTGTCGCAAGCCTAGCAATTTTTCATTGAAGAACAACAGCGGCCGGTCGGTTCCGGCCGCCTTGCGCGTTCACACCCGGTTCAGCAGCCGTGCGCGGATGGTGCCGGACAGGCGGCGGATCTCTTCGAGGATCTCCACGGCGTTTTCCACCGGCCCATCGGCGTCGAGCACCACATAACCGATCTCGCCGTCGGTCTGATAATGCTGGGCCGCGATGTTGATCTCGTAGCGGGCGAAGAGGTCATTGAGCTTGCCGAGTTCGCCCGGAAGATTGCGCTGCACCTGAATGAAACGGGTGTTGCGGGTGCCCTTCGGCAATTGCACCTGCGGAAAGTTCACCGCACCGATCGTCGAGCCGACGTCCGAATATTCGATGAGACGACGGGCGACCTCCTCGCCGATGCGTTCCTGCGCCTCCTCCGTCGAGCCGCCGACATGCGGCGTCAGGATGACGTTGTCGAGCCCGCGCAAGGGAGACACGAACTCCTCGTCGTTCGACTTGGGCTCGCTCGGGAACACGTCGACGGCGGCGCCGGCCAGATGACCGGAGCGCAGGGCCTGCGCCAGCGCGTCGATGTCCAGCACCGTGCCACGGGCGTTGTTGATGAGATAGGCGCCCTTCTTCATCGCGGCGATCTCGGCTGCGCCGATCATGCCACGGGTCTCGGGTGTCTGCGGCAGGTGCAGGGACACGACATCGGCGACGGCGAGCAGTTCCCCGAGCGAGGCGGTCGGCTCGACATTGCCGTGGCGCAGCTTGTCGGCGTGATCGTAATAGACGACGCGCATCCCCATCGCCTCGGCGAGCACCGCCAGTTGCGAGCCGATATTGCCGTATCCGACGATACCGAGGGTCTTGCCGCGCACTTCGTTGCTGCCAGCGGCCGTCTTCAGCCACCGCCCGTTATGCGCGGCCATCGACTTGGCGAAGGCGCCGCGCATCAGCATGACGATCTCGGCGATGGTCAGTTCGGCCACGCTGCGGGTGTTGGAAAACGGCGCGTTGAAGACCGGGATGCCGCGACGGTTGCTGCCGACGAGATCGACCTGGTTGGTTCCCACGGAGAAACAACCGACCGCGACCAGCGTGCCGGCTTCCTTGAGAATCGCTTCGTCGATCTGGGTCCGCGAGCGGATGCCGACGATATGAACGCCCTGCAGCGCCTCGATCAACGCCTCGCGATCGAGCGCCGTCTTGAGCTGGGTGACATTGGTGTAGCCGGCCTGATCGAGCAGGGCGGGGGCGGTCGGGCTGATGCCTTCCAGCAGGAGCCAGCGAATTTGATGCTTCGGGCGCGACAGGCCGGTCTTCATGAAACGGCGTTCCGTGTGCGGGACGTGAGGGAGTGCGGCGGAGCCACCGCTGCGCTCTGGTGCCCTGTCTGCCGGAAAAATTCAACCGCTGCTTTTTGCAGCCCAGTCCCGCAAGGAAGTGAGAAAGGCCGAAAGCCGTTGCCTCGTGTCGTCGAACCGCGCGGTTTTGCCGTAGTGCTCAACGTTCATGTAGAGCGCGCGGTTGATCTCGATCTGCAGCGAATGCACGCCGCGCGCCGGGTCGCCATGACGGCGCAGGATCTCCGCGCCCTTGAAGGGATCGTTGACCTGCACGGAAAAGCCGAGGCCGAGCAGCAGGTCGCGGGCCATCTCCAGATAACCGGCGGCGGCGCTGGTTCCCTCCAGGTCCGACAGCACGATATCGGGACGCAGCGAGCCGGTCGCATCTTCGTGCATGGCATTGGCGACAGGTTGCATCGAATGGAGATCGAGGTGGAAGACCCGGCCATGCGCTGCGCGGATCTCGCCGAGCAGCTCTGCCAGCGTCGCATGATAGGGGTGCCAGCACCGCTCCAGCCGCGCCAGGTAGCCGGTTCGAAGCAAGGGACCGGCCAGAAGCGGCGCGCCATCGGGCGGGGTCGCGGTCCAGACGACCCCCTTGCCCAGCCGCGCCTTGCCGGAGGGAGCAAGATCCAGCCCCTGCGCGTCATCGAGAACGGCCGGATCGAGATCGTCGAAGGCGCGGTTCACATCGCAATAGATGCGACCGAAGAGTGCCTTCAGCAGCGGCAGGCCGAGGGCGGGCGCGGCGGAAAAAAGCTCGTCGACATACATATCCTCCGCCCGGCGATAGCGCTCCGGAGGCTGGGCAGGGGCAAAGTCCGACGGATAGATCGTTCCGGAATGCGGGCTGTCGAGGACGAGCGGCGCGGCAAGCCGGTCCGGCCGCAACACCTCGAAAAGGGTCGCCTCCCCTGCCCCCGGCATGGCCTCAGCCATCGTTCAAGTGACAGGCCGACATGCGGCCCGGCGCGATCTCGCGAAGGGCAGGCGCCTGCTCGCGACAACGGGGCTTCGCATGCGGGCAGCGTGGGTGAAAATGACAGCCGGACGGTGGGGCGAGCGGCGACGGGATCTCGCCCTTCACCGGCTGGAACACCCGCTTGCGCGTGTCGATGCGCGGCACCTCGGCCAGGAGCGCGCGCGCGTAGGGGTGGTTCGGATCGGCGAAAAGCTCGACCGCCGGCGCGCTTTCCACGACCCGGCCGAGATACATGATCACCACCCGGTCGGCGAGATGCTCGACAACGCCGAGATCGTGGGAGATGAACAGATAGGTGAGGCCGAGATCCTCGCGCAGATCCATGAAGAGATTGAGGACCTGCGCCTGGATCGACACGTCGAGAGCGGCGATGCTCTCGTCGCAGACCAGGAAATCCGGCTGTACGGCAAGGGCCCGGGCAATGCCGATCCGCTGGCGCTGGCCGCCGGAAAACTGGTGCGGATAGCGGCTCTTGTAGCTGGGATCGAGGCCGACGCGCAGCAGCATCCGGTCGACATAGTCGGCGATCTCGTCGCCCGAGACGAGCCCGTGAACGCGCGGCGCCTCGCCGACGATATCGCGCACCCGCATACGCGGGTTGAGCGAGGACATGGGGTCCTGGAAGATCATCTGGATCTTCAGCGTCGCCTCGCGCCGCTCGGCGCCCGACAGGCTCTCCACATCGCGCCCACGCCACAGCACCCGCCCCTCGCTCGGCGCATGGACGCCGGCGACGACACGCCCGAGGGTCGACTTGCCGCAACCGGATTCCCCGACAAGGCCGACCACCTCGCCTTCCGCGATCTGCAAGGACACGCTGTCGACTGCGTGGACGACCTCCTCACGGCGTTTGCCGCCGAAGAGATTGACGATCTTCTCGGCCGCATCGAGACGACGCACGAAGCGCTTGGAGACGGCGTCGAGGGCAAGCAGCGGTGCGGCGCTCATGCGTCCTCTCCAACAGTGGTTTCGACGAGCCCGTGCGGATGATGGCAGCGCGCGGTGCGGCCCGCCGAGAGTTCCAACAGATCGGGCAAGACCTTGCAGGCTGCGTCGGCGCGCGGGCAGCGGGCGGCGAAGCTGCACCCTTCCGGCAGGGCCAGCAGCGACGGCGCCATGCCGGGGATCTGGGTGAGGCGCGTACCGCGGCGGTTCTGGCTCGGTACCGAGCCGATGAGGCCGTGGGTATAGGGATGATAGGGCGCATCGAGAACGGCATCGACCGGTCCCTGCTCGACGATGCGGCCGGCATACATCACCGCCACGCGGTCGGCGAGCCCGCCGACGACGGCAAGGTCATGGGTGATCCAGATCATCGCAAGGCCCGTTTCGGCGCATAGTTTCTGCACCTCGTAGAGAATCTGCGCCTGGATAGTGACATCGAGCGCGGTGGTCGGCTCGTCGGCGACGATCACGTCCGGCTCGTTGAGCAAGGCTATCGCGATCGCCACCCTCTGACGCATACCGCCGGAGAACTGATGAGGATAGGCGGAGAGCCGTTCGTCCGGCGAGGGAATGCCGACACGGGCAAGCGCCTCGCGCGCCCGCTCCCGCGCTGCCGAGCGGGAAATGTCGACATGGGCACGGATCGCCTCGATCATCTGCGTGTCGATGCGCAGGACCGGATTGAGCGTCATCATCGGGTCCTGGAAGATCATGGCAATGCGCCGGCCGCGCAACCGGCGCCAGCCCTCCTCCAACAGTCCGGCGAGTTCCTCGTTGCCGAGACGGATCGAGCCGGAAACGAGGCGGCCGGGCGGGTCGACCAGCCCCATCAGCGAGAAGCCGGTGACGGTCTTGCCCGATCCGCTCTCGCCGACGAGGCCGAGAACCTCGCCGCGCGCGAGCGAGAAGGAAACGCCGTCGACAGCGCGCGCAACGCCGGCCTTGGTGAAGAAATGGGTCCGCAGGTCCCGGACCTCGAGAATGGTTTCGCGGCTCATGCGGCCCTCACTTCTGCAGCCGCGGGTTCAGCGCGTCACGGAGCTGGTCGCCGACAATGTTGATGGTGACGATGGTGATCAGCAGCGCCACTCCGGGAAAGACGGAGATCCAGTACTTGCCGGAGAGCATGTAGTCGAAGCCGTTGGCGATCAGCAGGCCGAGGGACGGCTCCGTCTGCGGCAGGCCGACGCCCAGGAAGGACAGCGTTGCCTCCAGCGCGATGGCATGAGCCGTCTGCACGGTGCCGACAACGATCAGCGGGGCGATGCAGTTCGGCAGGATATGGCGGAAAACGATGCGGGCATGCGACAGGCCGAGGCAGGCGGCGGCCTCGACATATTCGCGGCGGCGCTCGACCAGCGCCGAGGCCCGCACGGTGCGGGCATAATAGGCCCATTGGGCGATGACCAGGGCGATGATGATCTTGTCGATGCCCTTGCCGAGAATGGCCAGCAGGATCAGGGCGATGAGCACGGCCGGCAACGACAACTGGATGTCGACGATGCGCATGATCACCCCTTCCGTCCGCCCGCCGGCATAAGCGGCGACCAGTCCGACGATCATGCCGATCGTCAGTGCAATCGCTGCGGAGGCAACGCCCACCGACAGCGAGATACGCAGCCCGTAAAGAATCGCGGAGAGCAGGTCCCGCCCCGAACCATCCGTACCAAGCCAGAAGGTGACGCCGTCCATGCTCTGCGAGCCCGGCGGCAGGCGGGCGTCGAAGACCGACACCACGGCCAGATCGTAAGGGTTCTGCGGCGAGATCCAGGGCGCCAGCAACGCCGCCAGGATAACGATGGCAAGCCCGATGGCGGCAAGAACGGCCAGCCGGCTATCGGTGAAGTCCGAGAGGAAACGGCGAAAGGGCGTGTCCGCGCGGCGGGGGGCGGCGATGCCTGCGATGGGGGTCTCGGTTGATGCCATGATGTTCGTCCTCACTGGCCGCGGTCGCCGAGCCGCACGCGCGGATCAAGGATCGAATAGAGAATGTCGACCACCAGGTTGATGACCACGAAGAGGAAGACGATCATCATGAGGTAGGCGACGATGATCGGCCGGTCGAGCTGCTGGATCGACTCGATGAGCAGCTTGCCCATCCCCGGCCAGGCGAAGATCGTCTCAGTGACCACCGAGAAAGCGATGAGCGAGCCGAACTCCAGTCCAAGAACCGTGACGACCGGAATGAGGATGTTCTTCATCAGATGAACGCCGACGATGCGCGAGCGCGACAGGCCCTTGGCGCGGGCGAACTTGATGTAATCCTGCAGCATCGCCTCGCGGGCGCCGGCGCGGGTCAGACGGATGACCAGCGAAATCTTGAGAAGCGCAAGGTTGAGGGCCGGCAGGGCGAGATGGCGCAGCCCATCGAGTGTCAGGAAGGACACGCGGATGCCGAAGACATCGACCGTGCTGCCGCGCCCGGTCGAGGGCAGCCAGCCAAGCATCACGGCAAAGACCATGATCATCATGATGCCGACCCAGAAGGTGGGCAGGGAGAAGCCGAGGATCGAGCCGGCCATGATGGTCTTGGCGCCGACACTGTCCGGATAGAGCCCGGCATAGAGGCCTAAAGGAATGCCGATGACAATGGCCATCAGCAGGGCGGCGAAGGCCAGTTCAAGCGTCGCCGGCATGCGCTGGATGATCAGCCCCAACGCCGGCTCGCCGAAGATGAAGGACTGGCCGAGATTGCCGCTCAGGGCATTGACGATGAACAGCCAGAACTGCTCCCAGATCGGTCGGTCGAGGCCGAGCGCGCGGGTGACGTTCTCGATGTCCTGCTGGTCCATGTCAGGCGTAATGAACATGTAGACCGGGTCGCCGACCAGATGAACGCCGAAGAAGACGATCATGGCCATGGCGACGATGACCAGCACGCTCTGCAGGAGGCGGCGGAGAATAAAGACGCTCATGAAGCGGTTTCCCGGCAAAGCGGCATGGAGGGGACGGGACAGTCCGGCGGAGCCGCCGCAAGGTGAGGCGGAGAGTCCTTGCGGGCGTCTCCGCCGGCACTGCCTGTCATCGCGACGGAGCGTCCCGGACACTCCGCCTCCGGCACGGAGCCGGAGGCGGAACGAGGCGAGCCTCAGTCTTTGAGCACACCATAGGCGACGGTGTATTCGTCGGTGCGCGGGATGTAGTTCAGCCCCTTGCGGGTCGCCCAGGTGTTCACCTGATAGTGGATCGGGACGATCGCGAGTTCGCCGATTGCGATCTCCGTTGCTTCCGCAAGCAGGCCGGCGCGCTTCTCGTCGTCAACTTCCGAGAGCGCCGCCTCGATCAGCCGGTCGACCTCCGGGTTTGAGTAGCGGCCGCGATTGGCCGAGCCCATGCCCTTGTCCTTGTCGGCGGTGGCGATAAGGGCGCGCAGCGGCGAGGACGCCTCGCCCGAGCCCGCTCCCCAGCCGACCAGGATCAGCGAGAATTCCGGCAGGCCGTCGGCACCGGTGGAGGCGCGGGTGAAGTAGACCGAGCTCGGCATGGTCTCCACCTGCGTCTTGATGCCGGCGCGCGTCAGCATCTGCGCGATCGCCTCGGCGATCTTGGCGTCGTTGAGATAGCGGTTGTTGGGCGCGTGGATGGTCAGCTCGAACCCGTCCGGCAGTCCGGCCTCGGCAAGCAGCGCCTTGGCGCCCTCCAGATCATAGGGTTCCGCCTTCAGGTTCTCCGACACGCCGAAGAAGCCCTCCGGCAGGAGCTGGCCGGCCGGGATCGCCTGCCCTTCCATGACGCGGTCGCGGATCAGCTCGCGCGAGATCGCCTTGGAGAGGGCCTTGCGAACCTTGACGTCCATCAACGGGTTCTTGATGTCGCCGCCGCCATTGGCCTTCACGAAAGGCGAGGCCTCGCGGAAATGGTCGAGATGCAGGTAGATGACGCGGTTGGACACGCCCTGCGAAAGCACGACATTGTCCCGGCTCTTCAGCGTCTCGATGTCGGTGGTCGGAACACCGTTGATGACGTCGACATCGCCGGCCAGAAGCGCGGCAACGCGCGAGGGAGCCGACTTGATCGGCTTCAGCGTCACCTTGTCCCAGATCGGCTTGCCGCCCCAGTAGTCTTCGTTCGCGGCAAGCACGATGCGGTCGCCGGGCACGTATTCGACGAACTTGAAGGGCCCCGTGCCGGCCGCCGCCTTGCCGGAGTTGAACTCCTCGGTCGTGCCCTGGCAGCCACCCTCGTTGGAGATGATCGCGACGTTGCCGAGGTCATTGACCATGACCGGATAGGGCTCGGCGGTCTTCACATGGATCGTATAGTCATCGATCTTGATGAAGGTTTTGCCCTTGATATAGGTGTCGAAGCTCGCTGGCGAATTCGGCACGCTGGGGGCGCGTTCGAACGTGCAGATAACGTCGTCGGCGTTGAAGTCCGTGCCGTCGTGGAACTTCACGCCCTCGCGCAGCTTGAACTCCCAGGTGGTGCTGTCGACCGGCTTCCAGGATACGGCAAGACCGGGCTGGAAGTTCTGGCGCTCGTCCGGATTGGCGAGGCGGTCGAACATCATGAAGCCGAGCTGGTTGTTCGGCCCCAGATTGTGGAAATGCGGATCGATCGAGGTCGACTCCGAATCGAGGCCGATCACGAGATCCTCGGCCGCGGCCGGTGTGGCGAAAGCGACAATGGCGCACGCCGCCCCCATGAGCGCGCGCGCGAGCGGCGTCCTTGCAGACTTCATCAGGTAGCTCCCCTCTGGATCCCCTCTGGTCTTGTCCAGACGGGGCGGGATCGACTGGTCCCCGTCTGCTGTCCCGTGTCGAGGTTGACGCCTCGCCGGCTTGTGGGGAAGGCTATTATGCGTTTATATGATCGACAAACGAAAAACGATAACTCGAACGCATAATTGTATTCCCATGACAAATACAGAGGTTACGGACGAGCCGCCGGCTCGGCAAGCCACGAGCACCGTCAACCGCAGCGGCCTGACGCTTCGCGAGCTGGAGGTGCTGCGGGCGGTTATCTCGGAAGGCAAGACGACGGCCGCCGCCCACCGGCTCGGCATCTCGCAGCCGGCGGTGAGCCGTGCCATCGCCCAGTTGGAAGCCCGGCTCAACCGGCAACTGTTCCACCGCAACGGCAACAAGATCCTGCCGACATCCGAGGGGCTTGCCTTCAACGAGCAGATCGAGCCGATCTTCGCCACGCTGGCGCGGCTCGATGCGGCCGAGGCGGAGGACCTCAACCCGAAACGGTTGCGGATCGCCGCCCCGCCGACGCTGGCCCACCGCCTGATGACCAAGCTCGTTCCGGGGTTTCTGGCCGACAATCCGGAAGCGTCTGTGCATCTGGAAATCGGCATGTCGACCACCGTGACTGCGGCGGTCGCCGACGAGAACGCCGACCTCGGCATCAGCGACGGGCGGTTGCGCCACGATGGTCTGCGGATCTATCCCTTCCGCCACGCGATCGCCCATGCGGCGATCCCGGCGGATCACCGGCTGGCGAGCCGTGAAGAGATCCTGCCGGAAGATCTGGCGGGAGAATCCTTCATCGCGCTGACCCGCCGCTTCCACCAGCGCAATGTCTATGACCGGATCTTCGCCGAACGCGGCATCGAGCGGAAGATCCGGGCGGAAACGGCGACCAGCATCGCCATCTGCGAGCTGGTGCGCGAGGGCATGGGCGTCGGCCTGGTCAACCCCTTCCCCGTGAGTCTGCGGCCGCTTGAGGGTGTTGTCTTCCGGCGCTTCTCGCCGCGTGTCGACTATCTCACCCAGTTCTTCGTTCCCGCCGGGCGCGTCTCGCCGATCGCCCAGCGCTTCATCGAATATGCGCGCCGGGCCGTGCCGGCCGACGCCTACTCGCATCCGGCCTGATTCGGCCGCAAGGAAAGGACACCGCATGCTCCAGCTTGCTGCTCCGCGCTCGGTCGGCATCCTGAAGGACCTCGTCGGCTTCGACACCACGAGCCGGAACTCCAACCTGGCGCTGATCTCGCATGTGGAGGCCTTCTTCGCCGCGCGCGGCGTCGCCACGACGCGGGTGCCGGACGAGACCGGCGAGAAAGCCAACCTGATCGCCACCATCGGACCGAAAGACATCCCGGGCTACGTGCTGTCCGGCCACACGGACGTGGTGCCGGTGGATGGCCAGACATGGACCAGCGATCCCTTCACCTTGACCGAGCGTAGCGGCCTGCTCTACGGGCGCGGCGCCTGCGACATGAAGGGATTTCTCGCCTGCTGCCTTGCCAAGGTCGACGAGATGCTGGCGCGCGATCTCGTCAAGCCGATCCATTTCGCCTTTTCCTATGACGAGGAAGTCGGCTGCAAGGGCGTCCCAAGCCTGATCGAGCGGCTGGTGAAGACGGTGGCCCTGCCGGAAGCCTGCTTTGTCGGCGAGCCGACGGAGATGCAGGTGGTGATCGGCCACAAGGCCAAGCGCTCCTACCGAGCGATCGTCACGGGCCGAACCTGCCACTCCTCGCTGGCTCCGCAGGGCGTCAATGCCATCGACCATGCCGCGCGGCTGATCCTCAAGGTGCGCGAGATGGGAGTTGAGCTTGCCGATGGCCCCAGCGACCCGCTCTACGATGTGCCGGTGACGACGTCGCACACAGGCACCGTTGCCGGAGGAACGGCTCTCAACATCGTCCCCGACCGCTGCGACTTCGCCTTCGAGTTCCGGGTTCTGCCCGGCGAGGATGCGGACGCGCTCGTCGACGAGGTGATGCGCTTCGCCCGTGAGGAGATCGAGCCGGAGATGAAGTCACGCGCGCCCGAGACGGGCATCGCCTTCGAGCAGATCTCCAGCTTCCCAGGCCTCGACACGGCGGCGGATGCAGACGTCACCCGGCTCGCCAAACGGCTTGCCGGGCGCAACGACCACGCCAAGGTCGCCTACGGCACGGAAGGCGGCCGCTTCGTCGAGATCGCCGCCATCCCCACCGTGGTGATCGGCCCCGGCTCCATCGAGCAGGCGCACAAGGCGGACGAGTTCATCGCCGTTTCCGAACTCGTCAAGTGCGAGACCTTCCTCGACCGGCTGATCGAGGAAGCCACCCGCTAAACCACAGTTTCCCGCTCAACTTCGCCGAGAAAAACGCCATGACCACCGGACAGCCTCCTGTCGAACTGCTCAAGACGGACATCTCCTCCTATCGCGCCGGCAATGTCGGTATCGAGGGCGTCACCACCTTCGACAGCGGCATTGCCGGCCCGCATGTGGCTGTCACAGCCGTGGTGCATGGCAACGAGCTCTGCGGTCCGATCGCGCTTGACTGGCTGTTCCGCCACGATGTCCGCCCTGTGCGCGGCAAGCTGTCCCTCGCCTTTGTCAACCTCGATGCCTATGACCGGTTCGACCCGGCGGACCCGTTTGCCTCGCGCTGGGCGGACGAGGACATGAACCGGCTGTGGCAGCCGGAAACGCTCGGCGGCGGCGAGACCTTGGAGCGCAAACGCGCGAAGGAGCTGCGCCCCTTCATCGACAGCGTCGATCTCCTGCTCGACCTGCATTCGATGCAGAACGCGACGGCGCCGCTCTACATCGCCGGTCCCCTGGCCAAGGGACGGGCGCTGGCGCGTGCCGTCGGAACGCCGGCGCTGGTTGTCAGCGACGAGGGCCATGCGGCCGGCAAGCGGATGCGCGACTATGGCGGTTTCGGCGATCCTGCGAGTGAAAAGAACGCGCTGCTGGTGGAATGCGGCCAGCATTGGGAGGCCGCCAGCGCCGATGTGGCCCTTGAAACCACCCTGCGCTTCCTGCAAGTGACGGGCGCTGTGGCGCCGGACACCTTTGCCGACGAGCTTGCACGCTTCCCCGCGCCGGGACCGCAGAGCTTCATCGAGATCATCGAGCCGATCACGATCATGACCGACGCCTTCCGCTTCACGGCGGACTATGTCGGGCAGGAAGTAATCGAGAAGGCCGGAACAGTGATCGCCTATGACGGCGAGGTAGCGGTGACGGTGCCGGAGGATCGCACGGTGCTGATCATGCCGAACCGGCGGCCGGCGAAAGGCCAGACCGCCGTGCGGCTCGGCCGCCTCATTGCCGGATCGTGACCCTGCGCCTCTCCGCGACTTTCGCCGTTGCGGACGGGGCCGGCATGCGCTACTGACTTTGACATGACGATGACGACGACGATCAACGGCTGGTGGTGGCGCTCCTGGTAACAGGCGGCGAACGACAGCGCGTGACTTAACGTCATTCGGGGAGTTTCAAAAAGCCGCCGCGGGGTCCCGCCGGCGGCTTTGCCATGTCCGGCCGGGAGGATCGCGGCCAGCGGAGGCAGGGAAGACGGACATGCAGACAGGACGCGAAGAGAGCTTCGTGACGAAGGGGGGGATCGGCATCAGCGTCGCGACGCGGGCCGCCGACTACGAACTGGGCACCTCGCCCTGGATCGACCGGCTGGACGCTGAGCGGGGTGCGGTCTTCTCTTCTTCTTACGAATATCCCGGCCGCTACACCCGCTGGGACATGGCGCTGGTCAACCCGCCACTGGTGCTCGAGTCCCGGGGTTCCGACGTGCGCGTCGAGGCACTGAACGAGCGCGGGCTTCTGCTGCTGCCGGCGGTCGAGTGCTGCCTTGCCGCGCAGGAGGACGTCGAAGGCCTTGCCCGCGACGGCAACCTCCTGACCCTGCGGATCAAGCCGGCCACCCGCGCTTTTGCCGAGGAGGAGCGCTCGCGCCAGCCCTCCGTCTTCTCGGTGATCCGGGCGATCAGCGCGCTGTTTGCCTGCGACGACGGCCATCTCGGCCTCTACGGCGCCTTCGGCTACGATCTCGCCTTCCAGTTCGAGCCGATCGAATTGGTGCTCGCGCGCCCCGACGACCAGCGCGACGTGGTGCTCTACCTGCCGGACGAGATCCTGCTGGTCGACCACTACGGCCGCAAGGCGCATGTGCGTTCCTATGAGTTCCAGGTGGACGGGCGCAGCACCGAAACCCTTCCGCGCACCGGCACGAAGGAAGCCTATCGGCCAGCCAACCAGGACCCGGGGCGCGGCGACCACGAGCCGGGCGAATATGCAAGGCTGGTGGAGGCCGCGAAGGACTACTTCCGGCGCGGCGACCTGTTCGAGACCGTTCCCGGCCAGGTGTTCTACGAGGCCTGCCCGGCAGCGCCCTCCGCCGTCAGCCGGCGGCTGACGGAAATCAACCCCTCCCCCTATGGCTTCTTCATCAACCTGGGCAACGCCGAATATCTGGTCGGTGCGAGCCCGGAGATGTATGTCCGCGTCTCCGGCGGGAGGCGGGTCGAGACCTGCCCGATCTCGGGCACCATCCGGCGCGGCCGGAACGCGATCGAAGACGAGGCGCAGATCCGCAAGCTGTTGAATTCGGCCAAGGACGAGGCCGAGCTCACCATGTGCTCCGACGTCGACCGCAACGACAAGAGCCGCATCTGCGTGCCGGGCTCGGTGCGGGTGATCGGCCGGCGCCAGATCGAGATGTATTCCCGCCTGATCCATACGGTCGACCATATCGAGGGCATCCTGCGCGACGATCTCGACGCGCTCGATGCCTTCCTGTCGCACACTTGGGCGGTGACGGTGACCGGGGCGCCGAAGCGGTGGGCGATGGAGTTCATCGAGCGCCACGAGAAGAGCCCCCGCGCCTGGTATGGCGGCGCCATCGGCGCGATCCTGTTCAACGGCGACATGAACACGGGTCTGACCCTGCGCACCGTGCGGATCAAGGACGGCGTCGCCCAGATCCGCGCCGGCGCGACGCTGCTCTATGACAGCGTGCCGGAGGAGGAAGAGGCCGAGACGGAGCTGAAGGCGGAGGCGATGCGCGCCGCCGTGCGCGAGGCCGGGCTTGCCCGCGAACGCAAGATCGATCCTTTGGCCGCGCAGCCGGGCAAGGGACTGAAGATCCTGCTCGTCGACCACGAGGACAGTTTCGTCCACACGCTCGCCAACTATTTCCGGCAGACGGGCGCCGAGGTCGTCACCTATCGCTCACCGGTGGCGGACAGCGTGTTCCACGATGTTGCGCCGGATCTTGTGGTGCTGTCGCCCGGCCCCGGCAGTCCGAAGGACTTCGACTGCGCGGCGACCATCGGCCGGGCGCGAGCGCGCGGATTGCCGATCTTTGGCGTCTGCCTCGGACTGCAGGCCTTGGCGGAAGCCTATGGCGGCGAACTGGCGCAGCTCGCCATCCCGATGCACGGCAAGCCCTCGCCCGTTTCGTTCATCGAAGGGTCGATGCTCTTCGAGGGGCTCGCTTCGCCGGTGACGGTCGGGCGCTATCACTCGCTGCACGCGCGGCGGGACAAGCTGCCGGCCGGGTTCCGAGTGACATCCGAGACCGAGGACGGTGTGATCATGGCGGTCGAACACGAGAGCGAACCGGTCGCCGCGGTGCAGTTCCATCCCGAATCGATCATGTCGCTCGACCAGGATGCCGGGCACCGCATCATCCAGAACGTGGTGACCCGCCTTGCCCGCCAGACGCGCCAGGCGATGGCCGCCGCCGTCTGATCCTCGGTAACACACCCAGCAGCGGGCGCGGCGATGCCGCGCCCCATCCTATTCGCCGACCTCGACCTCCGTGTCGCCACTGAGGTCGGCCGGCGTGTTGCGCGTCTTCAGCTTGTGCGACACGTCGACGATGGCGCGGATCGCCGGCAGCAGTTCCGCGCCGAGATCGGTAAGGCAATATTCGACCGAGGGCGGCGATGTCGGGCGAACGGTGCGCGCCACCACCCCCTTCCTCTCCAGATCCCTGAGGCGGGCCGTCAGCACCTTGGCCGAGACCGCCGGAATGTCGAGCCGCAGTTCGGAGAAGCGACGCGGACCGGCGGCTAGGCACCAGATCACGTTCGGCGTCCAGGCACCTTTCAGGATCTCCATGCAATGGCTCAAGGGGCAGCCTTCCGGCGGGGGCGGACTGTGATTCTTGCGTATTTTCAAGGCCATGCTTGTCTTCCTCGACCGCGTCGGCCAAACCGCCGCGCACGCCATGGCGCGACCGGGAGCGGTTACCGATCGGAAATCTGATTATCCCGTAACACAAGGTTTTCAAGTTTACAAAGGTAACCAAAGCTTCCTAGATGCGGTGGACGCGGTCAAACAACCGCAGCACCACTCCGGGGCCGGATGCAACCGGCCCTGCAGCCATAGGGACGCAGACACGATGAAGCTCTACTACAAGCCGGGCGCCTGCTCGCTCGCCACCCATATCGTCCTCAACGAGTTGGGTCTGTCCTTCGACATCGAAAGCGTCGACACGAGCGCGAAGACGACAGCCGGCGGACGAGACTTCCTGGAGATCAATCCGGACGGCTACGTCCCCGCGCTGGCACTGGACAACGGCGACGTCCTGACGGAGGGCGCCGCGATCCTGCAGTATCTCGCCGACCAGCATCCGGCCTCCGGCCTGGCGCCCACACCGGGCTCCTGGGAGCGGACGCAGCTTCACCGGCACCTGAACTTCATCTCCGCCGAGCTGCACAAATCCTTCTCGCCGCTGTTCCAGGGCGCGGAAGGCGTTGCCCGCGAGGCGGCGATCGACAAGGTTCGCAAGCGGATCGCGCATTTCGAACCGATCTTTGCCGACGGTCGTCCCTACCTGATGGGCGACACGTTCTCGGTGGCCGACGCCTATCTCTTCACGGTGCTGAACTGGGCCGGCTTCATCGGTCTTTCGCTCGACGAGTTCCCGCAGGCAACGGCCTTCGTCGCTCGAATCGCGGAGCGGCAGGCCACCCGGCGGGCGCTGGAGGCCGAGGGGCTGCGCAAGGCGGCCTGACCTGAACCCCCAGGAACGTCATCAACAGGACGGCGGCCGGTGTCACCTCCGCCGCCCGGCACAGGGCACACGCGCAATGACCTCCAGTGAAACGGCGGACTTTTCCGCCATTCTCGATCTTTGCGGGCGCTATCACGAGGCCCTGCACCGAAGCGACGCCGTACTGCTCGGCAGCCTGTTCCACGACCGCGCGCTTTACGCGGCGACGACCGACGGCGACATCCGCTTCTGGTCGATGGACCATTATCTGCCGATCGTCGCTGCCCGCCCCTCCCCCGCCTCGCGCGGCGAACCGGCGGACGGCGAAGTTGTCGCCATCACCTTCGCCGGCCCCAACGCAGCCCTGGCGCAGGTCCGCAGCTCCATCGGCGAACGGTTCTTCACAGACTTCCTGTCGCTCGTGAAGATCGACGGACGCTGGCTGATCGCCGCCAAGGTTTTCGACTACACCACCCGGCCACGCGACGCGGCCGCCTGACACGAACAAGGACAAGGACACCCATGCCGTATGTGAACATCAAGGTGACACGCGAAGGCGTCACGCGTGAGCAGAAGGCCCGGCTGATCGCCGGCGTCACCGATCTCCTGGTCGAGGTGCTGAACAAGGACCCGGAGACGACGTTTGTCGTGATCGATGAAGTCGAACTGGAAAACTGGGGCATTGCCGGTGTGCAGACCGATGTCTTTCGCGCCCGGAAGAAGGCTGCCGCACAGGAGTGACAGCGGACGCCTGCTAATTCCTGCCAAGCAGTGGAGACAGGGCCTCGACAAGGCCGGGCGAGAGCAGTTCGGCGCCGCGCACCGTCAGGTGGTTGGAATCGAAATACAGCGGCTCGCCCGCAGCCACGATCCGGCAGGCGGTCCCCGCGCCGCATAGCGCATCCAGCGGGTCGATCACACGCCAGCCGTGGCCGGTTGCCGCCTGATCGAGCGCCGCACGGGTAGCTTTCTGGCGTGTCAGCGCGGCCTGGCGTCCCGGCCCCGCCGGCTCGGCCAGGCCGAAGCGATCCGACACGGCGATTGCCGAGGGCACGTTGATGCCGGGTTCGGGAACCGTGTGAACCAGCATCACCGGAATGCCGGTGTCTGCAAGCCGCGCAGCGAGAGCCATGGAAGCCTGCGTCAGTTCCATCAGGCGCGCGCGGCGCACCGATGCGGAAGGGGGCGGCGCGAAGCGCAGGTCGACGCCCGTGCCGCCCTCCGCAATGAGTGTCCAGCGGGCGGCCAGGATCACCGCATCCGGGCGGGCAGCGAGGATCTCGTCCAGCACCTGCTCCGTGAACTGCTGGCAAGTGCCATCGTGTTCGGAGCCCGAAATGCGGGGATCGACCAGCGGCGGGCAGCCGGCCTTGGCGACGAGAAGCCCGCCAACCCCGAGCTCGGCCAGGGCAGCGTCGACACCCGGCGCCAGGGCAGCCGCGTGAGAATCGCCCCACAGAACCACCCGGGCAGCACCCTCGCGAGCGCCCAACCGGCAGGGACTCTCCGGCACGCCTCTCTCCGCAAACGAGAAACCCTCGTCGCGCCAGCGGCTCATGCAGGCGAGCCTGTCGCTTGCCCGCCATTCCTCATTCGCGGCCATCAGACCGGCAACCCGTGGCGGGATGCGCAGCGGCAGGCCGTCGGTCGCCTCCACCACGGCGGTGACCGCGAGCGTTGCCAGCGACAGACCGGCGAAAAGACCGAAGGCGCGCGCGGCCCCCGCGGAGCGCCAGCCGCGCGCCGGCTGCTCGACGAAGCGCCATGTCGCCGCAGAGAGCGCCGCCATCAGCAGCAGGAGCGAGGCGGTGGTTGCCGGCGAGGCAGGATCGAATCCAAGCGTGCGGGCAAAGGCGATCACCGGCCAGTGCCAGAGATACAAGGAGTAGGAAACGAGGCCGACGGCGATGCTGACCCGCCAGCGCAGCACGGACGTGGCGTGGGGTTGCCCATTTGCACCGGAGATGATGACGAGCCCGGCGCCAAGGCACGGCAGCAGTGCCCAGCCCCCAGGATAGGCCAGACGATCCGACAGCAGGACGAAGGACGCGGCGATCAGGACAAGCCCCAGCGCTCCGGCGAGTTCGCGCCGGATGGGCGAGAGCGCTCTCCCGGCGCCCGACAGGGCGAGCAGCGCACCGATCATCAGTTCGAAGGCCCGCGTGTGCGGCATGAAAAACCCGGCGCGCGGTGCAAACGCCGCCATGGCAATGCTCGCCGCAAGCGACACCGCCCCGAGGACGAGCACGAGCAACAGCGCCTTGCGGGTCGACGCGCCGGCAAGGCGCACCAGCAGCATCAGAAGCAGCGGGAAGACGACATAGAACTGCTCCTCGACCGCGAGCGACCACAGGTGCAGCAGATGATCCTGTTCCGACGCCT
This sequence comes from Stappia sp. TSB10P1A, assembly GCF_900185725.1. Classification (GTDB taxonomy): domain Bacteria; phylum Pseudomonadota; class Alphaproteobacteria; order Rhizobiales; family Stappiaceae; genus Stappia. The sequence continues at coordinate 577,569 of NZ_FYAU01000036.1, forward strand.
GGTCGAAATAGTCGATCCGCTGGGCGAACCAGAAATTGGCGGCGAACAGCACGGAGGCCCGCGCCGACATGGAGAACGCCTCGAACTCCATCGGCATCAGCACCAGCGCTGCCACCAGGAAGCTTGCCGCGAGCACCAGGTAATAGGCGGGCACGATGCGCAGGATGCGCCGCTGGTAGAAGCCCTTCAGCGTGAAGCGTCCGGCTGCAAGCTCCGACCAGACGATGCCGGTGATGAGGTAACCGGAGATGACGAAGAAGATGTCGACACCGGCAAAGCCGCCCGGCAGCCAGTTCGCATCGAGATGGAACACCACCACGGACAGGACGGCCACGGCGCGCAGGCCGTCGATATCCGGTCGGTAGGCAGGAGAGGTCACGTGGTCGACAGGCCCTGTTCGGTGGTGCGGCTGTCTATTCCACAAGGCGCCGGGCTGCACAAGCGGGCTGAGCATGCGCAGCCCGCAGGGCTTGTCGTTGCCCGAGCGGTTACACTGGCAGGATCGCAGTTCCCTCAATCTCCACCATCGCCTCCGGCTCGACCAGCGCCACCACCTGGACGACGGCCATCGCCGGATAGTTGCGTCCCATCACCGAGCGGTAGACGGGCCCGAGCTCCTTCAGGCACTCGCGATAGGCGTCGATGTCGGTGACATACCAGGTCAGGCGGGCAATGTGCTCGGGACCGCCGCCGGCAGCAGCGACGACGGCGACAACGTTCTCCAGCGTCTGGCGGATCTGGCCGAGGAAATCGGACGCGAAGACCCCGTCCGGGGTCCAGCCGATCTGACCACCGGTCAGCACCATCCGTCCCTCCCCGGCCATGCCGTTGGCATAGCCTTTCGGGATCGGCCAGCCGTCGGGCTGCAGGGCCGCAAGCGGCGAGGGAACGGCGGCACGCGCAGGCATCGCGGTGGCGGTGTCGGCAGTCTTGCTCATAGGGTCTTCCAAGTCCCGATCTTCAACGGTTCGCGTTTACGACGCGGCGGATCTTGCGGCCGGCGGCTCGCTCTCTCCCGTCGCCAGTTCACGCAGCGCAAAACGCTGCAGCTTGCCCGTCTCGGTGCGCGGCAGCGCGGAGACGAATTCGATGGCGCGTGGATACTTGTAGGGAGCGAGTTCAGCCTTGATGTAGTCCTGCAGTTCCTTCACCAGCGCCGCATCCCCCGTGACGCCGGGTTTCAGCACCACATAGGCCTTGACGATGCGGCCACGATCCGGATCCGGGGCACCGACCACTCCGCACTCCGCCACGGCCGGATGGGCCAGCAGCGTTCCTTCGACCTCCGGACCGGCAATGTTGTAGCCGGACGACACGATCATGTCGTCGGAGCGCGCCTGATACCAGAAATAGCCGTCAGCGTCGCGGATATAGGTGTCGCCCGTGACGTTCCAGCCGTTGATCACATAGCTGGCCTGGCGGTCGTCGGCGAGATACCTGCAACCGGTGGGACCGCGCACGGCGAGCCGGCCGGGCGTGCCGTCCGGCACTTCCTCACCGTCGGGGCCGATCACCTTCGCCTCGTAGCCCGGAACGGGCTTGCCGGTGGCTCCGGGACGCACGTCCTCCTCGCGCGCGGCGATGAAGATATGCAGCATTTCGGTCGCGCCGATGCCATCGAGAATGCGGATGCCGGTCGCCGCCAGCCATTCGTCCCAGGTCGCCTTGGGCAGGGCCTCACCAGCCGAAACGCATTTGCGCAAGGACGAGAGATCCGCCTCGCCCTTCTTGGCGAGGATCGCGCGATAGGCGGTCGGCGCGGTGAAGAGCACGGTGGGGCGCATCTGCGGGATCGCCTTCAACAGATCGTCGGGACCGGCCCGCTCCAGCAGGATGGCGGTCGCACCGACGCGGAAGGGGAACAGCACCAGCCCGCCGAGGCCGAAGGTGAAGGCAAGCGGCGGCGAGCCGATGAACACGTCGCTTTCCTGCGGCCGCAGGACTTCGCGCGCGTAGCAATCGCAGATCGCCAGCATGTCGCGGTGAAAGTGCATCGTTGCCTTGGGCACGCCGGTTGTGCCGGAGGTGAAGCCGAGCAGACAGACGTCGTCGGCAGCGGTATCGCAGACCGCGAAGTCCGGCAAAGCGGCCTCCATGCGGCGCTCCAGCGAAGCGTCGTCGCCACTGCCGGCATAGAGGATCGTCGCCAGCCGGCCGGTACGGCCGCGCGTCAGTTCCATCTCCTCGGCAAGGCGGTGGTCGCAGACGGCGAGCGAGAGCTCCGACTTGTCGACGATGACGGCAAGCTCCTTGGCACGCAGCAGGGGCATGGTGGCAACGACAATGCCGCCGGCTTTCAGAATCGCGAAATAGACCGCCGTCATCATCGGCGTATTGGGAAAGCGCAGCAGCACCCGGTGGCCCGGCTGCAAGCTGAAATCGGCGACAAGAACATTGGCGATGCGGTTCACCTTTTCGGCGAGCTCCGCATAGGTCCAGCGCTCGGTCGGGGAAACCAGCGCCAGCTTGTCGCCGCGCCCTTGCGCGACGTTGCGGTCGATCAGTTCGACGGCACAGTTCATGCGCTCGGGAAAGCCGAGCTTTTCCAGGTTGATGAAGTCGGGCCAGAGCTCACGCGGTGGCAGATTGTCCGCCGCGAAAGTGTCGGTATGGGCTGAGCGGGCCATTCGGCACTCCTGTGGAAGGTTGGGGCGGCCGGTTTCCGGCGCGTTCTATGGTCGTCATTCGGCCGCCGCGGAGGAGCGGCGGGCGGCATGGTCGGCGATCGCCTGACGCGCGATCACGATCTTCTGGATTTCTGTTGCGCCCTCGTAGATGCGCAGCGCGCGGACATCGCGGTAGAGCTCTTCCATCTTGCAGCCGACGCGCACGCCGTGGCCGCCATGAAGCTGGACCGCACGGTCCACCACTTTCTGGGCATTCTCCGTTGCAACCATCTTGGCGAGCGCCGCTTCTCGCGTGACGCGCGGGGCACCCATGTCCTTGGTCCAGGCGGCGCGATAGACCAGCAGTGCCGCCGCATCGACATCCGCGACCATGTCGGCCAGCGCGCCTTGCGTCATTTGCAGATCGGCAAGCGGTGCCCCGAAAAGCTGGCGACTGGTGGTGTGCTCAAGCGTATCGGCAAGGGCCCGGCGCGCGAAGCCGAGCGCCGCCGCCCCGACCGTGGAACGGAAGATGTCGAGCGTCGCCATGGCGACCTTGAACCCCTCCCCTGGCCGGCCAAGACGAGCGGAGACGGGCACCCGGACACCGTCGAAGGACAGGGTCGCCAGCGGATGCGGAGCGACCGTGTCGATGCGCTCCTTGACCGAGAACCCGGCCGTGTCGGCGTCGACCACGAAGGCCGAGAGCCCCCTCGCGCCCGGCGCCTCGCCGGTGCGGGCGAAAACCACGTAGTGATCGGCAATGCCGCCGTTGGAGATCCAGGTCTTCTCGCCGGAGATGCGGACATGGTCCGGCCCGTCGGCGTCCGCGACGGTGGCAAGTGCAGCAACGTCGGAGCCGGCGTCCGGCTCTGACAAGGCGAAGGCCGCGATCTTCTCGCCGCGCATGACCGGAGGCAGGTAACGATCCTTCAGCTCGTTCGAGCCGGCAAGCGTGATGGAGCCGGTGCCCAGCCCCTGCATGGCGAAGGCGAAGTCGGCGAGACCGTTGTAGCGGGCGAGCGTTTCGCGGGCGATGCACAGGCTGCGAACGTCCAGCCGCTCATGCAGGCCGCCATGGGACGCCGGAACGGCGGCACGCAGCAGACCGGCCTTGCCGAGCGCGGCGACCAGCCTGCGACAGGAACCGTCGACGTCATGATGGTCGGCAAGCCGCTCGACCTCGGCGGCGGCGAAGGCCTCCACCCGCGCGGCAAAGGCGCGGTGTCCGTCGTCGAAGAACGGCCAGTCGAGAAAGCTCAGGTCGGTCATCGCATCCTCCTCGACGACAGCGCGTCAATTGCCCTCGAAGACGGGCTTCTGCTTCGCCGCAAAGGCCTCGAAGGCCCGGCGGTAATCTTCGGTCTTCATGCAGACCGCCTGCGCCAGCGCCTCGGCTTCGATGGCCTGGTCGACCGACATGTCCCACTCCATGTGGAGCATGCGCTTGGTCATGGCATTGGCGAAGGTCGGACCGGCGGAGAGGCTGTCGGCCAGCGTCTTCGCTTCTTTGAGAACCGCCTCGGGCGACGCCAGACGGTTGAAGAAGCCCCAGCGCTCGGCCTCCTCGCCGCTCATGACGCGGCCGGTATAAAGAAGTTCCGAGGCACGCCCCTGTCCAATGATCCTCGGCAGGATGGCGCAGGCGCCCATGTCGCAGCCGGCAAGACCGACGCGGTTGAACAGGAAGGCGACCTTGGCGCCGGCCGTTCCCACGCGCAGGTCCGACGCCATGGCGACGATTGCCCCCGCACCGACGCAGATGCCGTCGATGGCGGCGACGATCGGCTGCGGGCAGGCGCGCATCGCCTTGACCAGTTCTCCGGTCATCCGGGTGAACTGGAGCAGGCCCGGCATGTCGCGCGACAACAATGGCTCGATGATCTCGAAGACGTCGCCGCCGGAGCAGAAATTGCCGCCAGCGCCGGTGACGACCACCGTCTTCACCTCTTCGTCGAACTGCAGGGCGCGGAACAGGTCGCGCAATTCGGCGTAGGAATGGAAGGTCAGCGGGTTCTTGCGCTCCGGCCGGTTCAGCGTGATCACCGCCGTCTTGCCGTCCACCTCGAGACGGAAATGGGTCGGCCGATAGTCCCGCACGGGCAGCGCGATCGGATAGGTCTCCTGTGCGCCGACGATCGGGGCGGAAACGGTGGCATCAGCCATTGGACGGCTCCTTGTGGATAGATGGCGCGTTGCGAGCGGCCTCCGAGGCCGCTCGCGCCGAAGCCTTGGCCCGTGCAAGCAGCGCCATGAGCTGCTCGATGTCGGCGTCCGAAAGCCCGGCGAAGAGATCGCCGACCCAGTCGCCATGGGCATGTGCCATGGCCTCGAAACCGGCCCGTCCCTCGGGTGTCAGGGTGACCAGGGCGGAGCGCCGGTCGCCGGGAGCCGGGCGCCGCTCGACGAGCCCGTCCTGGACCAGGCGCTCGACAAGGCCGGTGACATTGCCGGCCGAGACCATCATGCGCCGCGAAAGATCGCCGAGGGTCAGTCCTTCCGGCGCCTTTTCCAATTGCGCCATCAGATCGAAGCGCGGCAGGGTGACATCGAACGCGCCGCGCAACCGGGAGCGGATCTCGCTCTCGATCAGGTTTGTCAGGGTCAGAAGCCGCAGCCAGAGGCGCAGCTCCGCGCGGTGGTCGTCGCCATGCAGGCGAGTCTCCGCATCAAGCAGGACGGCAGGAGCCTCCCCCTCGCTGTCGCCAATGTCCTTGCTAGCGCCCTCGTCCATCCCTCTTCCCTCACATCACCTCGCCGCCGGCGACCGCGATCGCCTGGCCGGTCACGGAACGAGCCGCATCGCCCGCCAGCCAGGCAACCGCGTCGGCCACCTCGTTCGGATCGATCAGCCGTTTCTGCGGATTGTCGCGCACCATGTCGGCGATAATGTCCACCTCCTCGCGGCCAGTCTTCTCACGGATCCGCGCAACGCTCTCGCGCACCAGATCGGTGTCGGCAAAACCCGGACAGACCGCGTTGACGGTCACCCCGGTTTCCGCCGTTTCCAGCGCCAGCGACCGCGTCAGACCGATCACCGCATGCTTGGCGGCCACATAGGCCGAGACGTAGCGATAGCCCTTGAGCCCCGCCGTCGAGGCGACATTGACGATGCGCCCGTCGCCGACCGCGATCATGCCGGGCAGCACGGCGTGGCAGGCGTTCACAATGCTCATCAGATTGACCGAGAACATCCGCTCGAAACGCTCGGGCGGCGTCTTCAGGAAGGGAGAGCTTTCAGCCTGGCCGGCATTGTTGACGAGGATCGCAACGCTGCCGTGCATCTCCTCGCACGCGCGCAGCGCCGCGATCAGCGCGTCCCGGTCGGTGACGTCGGCGACAGCAAAACCGGCCGCTCCGATCTCGCGCGCCGTCTGCTCCGCCCGCACGGCATTTCGCCCGAGGATGGTGACGGTTGCGCCGTCGGCGATCAGCCGGCGGGCGATCGCAAGCCCGATCCCGCGCGTTCCCCCGGTCACCAGGGCGTGACGGCCGTGCAATGGAGCCTCTTTCGCCATGCCTCTCCCCGAACCTTTCTCCGGTCGGCGCCGCGCCACCAGAACGGCGTTGCGTCGCGAATTATTTTAAGCTTAAAATATCTGCGAGGGGGACGCAAGCGCATCGATGCGGCGACCCGAGATCGGCGGCACGCCGGCCTGTCGGGAGGCCTGCGAGGCTTGGCCGGCGGCGATGTCCCGCAAACCGAACACGACAGGGAAGGATCTGGTCATGCGTATCGAGGTCATCGGCGGCGGCCCGGCGGGGCTCTATTTCGCCATCCTCATGAAGAAGGCGCGCCCGTCGGCCCGCATCACCGTGCATGAACGCAACAGGCCAGACGACACGTTCGGCTTCGGCGTCGTGTTTTCCGATCAGACCCTTGAGACCTTCGAGAAATACGATCGCGAGAGCTATCGCGCCATCACCGAGAACTTCGCCTATTGGGATGACATCGCGATCCACTACAAGGATGCGAGCTTCCGGATCGGCGGCAACGGGTTCTGCGGCTGCTCCCGGCGCACGCTGCTGCTGCTGCTGCAGGAGCGCGCCCGCGAACTCGGCGTCGAGATGCACTTCCAGGCCGAGGTTCCGGGCATCGAGCAATTCCCCGACGCAGACCTGATCGTCGCCGCGGACGGCATCAACTCGGCAGTGCGCGAAGCCCATCGCGACCACTTCCGCCCCTCGGTCGACCTGCGCCCGAACAAGTTCACCTGGATGGGCTCCACCAAGCCGCTCGACGCCTTCACCTTCTATTTCAAGGAGACCGAGCACGGCATCTTCATCGCCCACACCTATCAGTACGAGCCGGGCCGCTCGACCTGGGTCCTGGAGACCGATCCGGAGACGTTCGGGAGGGCCGGCATCGGAGCGATGTCGGAGCAGGAGTCGGCCGACTTTCTCGAAGGCGTGTTCGCGCAAGAGCTCGACGGCCACAAGCTGCTGATCAACCGGTCGATGTGGCGCAACTTTCCGATGATCCGCAACGCCCGCACGACGATGGACAATGTGGTTCTGCTGGGCGATGCCAAGTCGACGGCGCATTTTTCCATCGGGTCCGGCACCAAGCTTGCCATGGAAGACGCCATCGCGCTCTACGAGAGCGTGATGCGCAAGCCGACCATTGCCGACGCGCTTGCCGATTTCGAGGACACGCGCCGCGAGGAGGTGGAGAAGACCCAGCATGCGGCGGACGTGTCGCTCGTCTGGTTCGAGCATGTGAAGCGCTACTGGCACATGGATCCGGTCACCTTCGCCTTCGGCGTGATGACCCGCTCCAAGGCGATCACCTATGACAATCTGGAACTGCGCGCGCCTGACTTCGTCGACGCCGCGGCTCGTGCCTTTGCGGAGAAGGTCAAGGCGTCCGGGCTCGACGTCGACACGCAGCGCCCGACGGTTCCCGCCTTCCAGCCGCTGCGCCTGCGCGAGATGCAGGTCTCGAACCGCTTCGTCGTCTCGCCGATGTGCATGTATTCCGCCATCGACGGCATGCCCCAGGACTTCCACCTCGTCCACTACGGCTCGCGCGCCATGGGCGGTGCCGGCCTCGTCTTCACCGAGATGACCTGCGTGTCGCCGACCGCGCGGATCACTCCGGGCTGCGCCGGCCTTTGGACCGACGAGCAGCAGGTCGCATGGACGCGCATCGTCGACTTCGTCCATGCGCAGTCGGATGCGAAGATCTGCCTGCAGCTCGGCCATGCCGGGCGCAAGGGTGCCTCGAAGCTGATGTGGGAGGGCATGGACCGGCCGCTGCCCGCGACCGAGGCCTGGCCGATCCTGTCGGCGTCCGCCCTGCCCTATTATCCCGAGAGCCAGACGCCGAAGGCGATGGACCGGGCCGACATGGATGCGGTGAAGGCGGATTTCGTTGCCGCCGTCGAGCGGGCGATTGCCTGCGGCTTCGACATGATCGAGCTGCACTGCGCCCATGGCTATCTGCTGGCAAGCTTCCTGTCGCCGGTCACCAACCAGCGTGACGACGCCTATGGCGGCTCCATCGAGAACCGGTTGCGTTACCCGCTCGAGGTGTTCGAGGCGATGCGTGCGGCCTGGCCGAAGCACAAGCCGATGTCCGTGCGCGTCTCGGCGACCGACTGGATCGAGGGTGGCATCACCGGCGACGACAGTGTGGTGATCGCCCGCGCCTTCGCCCAGGCTGGCGCCGATCTCATCGATGTCTCCACCGGCCAGACCAGCCCGGAAAGCTCGCCGGTCTACGGCCGCATGTACCAGACGTCCTTCTCCGACCAGATCCGCAACGAGGCGGGCATCGCCACCATGGCGGTCGGCGCCATCACCTCGGCGGACCAGGCCAACACGATCCTGGCCGCCGGCCGCGCCGATCTGATCGCGCTGGGGCGGCCGCATCTCGCCGACCCCGCCTTCACCTTGCGCGCGGCGGGCGACTACGGCGTGGGCGACATCTTCGCTCCGAAACAGTACCAGCCGGGCAAGTTCCAGCTCCTGCGCAACGCGGAGCGGGCTCGCGAGGAATTGAAGGAACTGAAGCTCAAGGCGAAGCCGAAGACCCACAACCCGGCCTATCGCGAAGCCGCGGAATAGGGCGCAAAATCGGCAACTCTCTCCGGGGCGCGTGCTGCTGCGGCAGGGCGCGCCCCGTGCAATCGCGCTTGTGCGACTCTGCGTCCGGGAGTAAGCATTCCGCCAATACGTCTTCTTTCCGGACATTCACACGTGGATCAACGCATCCGTCGGACCAGCGCCGACACGGTCGCAAGCGCGTCCGCGTCGAACAGGCTGGTTGTGCTGGACGCCCTGCGCGGCCTTGCGGCCCTCGGCATCCTGTGGCGCAACATCTTCGTTTTCGGCATGCCCACCGTCGCCTTCGCCCTGCCGGAAGAGTGGGGGGCGACGGTCGTCGCCAATGTCGCGTCGTGGTTGTTCGTCGTCATCTTCGTCGACGGAACCATGCGCGGCCTGTTCTCGCTGATCTTCGGGGCGACCGCGATCCTGCTGATGGAGCGTCATGCCAGCGCGCCTGGCGGGCTGCTGGCGGCAGATCTCTATTTCCGCCGGCTGATGTGGCTGATCGTCTTCGGCATCGTTCACGGCTATCTGCTGCTGTGGCCACACGACGTTCTCTACGTGTACGGCATTCTGGGGATGTTCCTGTTCGTCTTCCGGAACGTCTCGGGCCGGACGCTCCTCGCCATCGCGCTGGTGATCTTCGTTGCTTCCTCCCTCAAGGACGGGACCGGCCTGTCGCTGGACCGCATCTCAAGCGATGCCTTCGAGGCGGCGCAGAGCGAGCAGGCGGCCTCCCGCAGCGAGACCGAGACGTCCGAGACCCCGGCGGATTCCTCCGGGAGCTCGCAACCGCAGGAAGACAGCCGGCTCGAAAGCCAGGCTGCCGAAAGCCAGGATGGCGAAGACCAGGACGACGCCGCTCGCCAGGAGGCCGAGGAAGAAGCGGCCATGTTCGACGAGCTTGAGCGTATGGCTCTGGCAGAGATGGACGAGCGCCTCGCCAGCTATACCGAAGTCGTGCGCAACCTTGCTCCCGAAACCTTCCAGGAACAGACCACGCTGTTCTTCAGCGATCACATCCTCGATGTCGGCGCGATGATGTTCTTCGGAATGGCGCTCTACCGTCTCGGAGCCTTTTCGGGCCGCTGGAAATCATCACACTATGCGATGATGACCGTCGCGGGCCTGTGTGGCGGGGCGCTCGTCGGCTTCCTTGTCCATGGCACCAGCGCTGTTCCCGGCTTCGAGAACTGGTCCATCGGCTCCTGGGACGCCTATCTCTACAATCTCCGAAGGTTGCTGATCGGGCTGGGCCTGATCGGGCTCGTCAACCTGCTCGTGCGGCGAGCCGCCGGACAGTCGCTGCTGTCTCCCTTCGTCGCCGTCGGGCGCATTCCGCTCACCACCTATATCGGCCAGACGGTCATCTGCGTGCTGCTCTTCTATGGTTTCGGCTTCGGCCTGTTCGGGTCGATGGAGCATCACCAACTGCTTCTGGTCGCTCTTGCCATCAACGCGGCGCAGATCGTCTTCGCCCTTGCCTGGCAGCGCAGCGGCCGGCAGGGACCGATGGAATGGCTGCTGCGCTGGCTGACCCAGAAGGGGCCGGTTCCTCCCACCGACGCGGGACCCGAGCACAGGGGCTGACAGACGGGGCTGACAGACGGGGGCGGTCAGTCGCAGTCGCGGCGCGATGAGACGGCAGGGCCGCCCGACTGCCCGCTTCCGGTGACGACGCCAGTGGAGCGGCATCGCTCCCGGCGGGTCAGCGGCCGGGCTTCGCCGGCCATGCAGGCCGCGTAGGCCCTGTCGAACGCGGCCTGCCAGGCTGCGGCATCGACATGCCCCACCCCTTCGAGCGCGGCAATGCCCGCAGCGGTGCGCGCACCGCGCGCGGCGCCGTCCGGGCTCCAGCCGGTGCCGCGCCGGTCCCGCCCGGCAAGCCCGCCGACGATGGCGCCCTCGATGCCGGCAGCCGCCACGTCGCCTGCATGGGGGCCTCTCGGCGTGTCTCGGTCGGCAAAATCCGAAGCAATCTCGACACAGGCCTGCGACCGCGATGTGTCGACAGGCTCGGGACCGGAATCGGCCCGCGTCTCGAACGCTACCAGCAGCCCGCAGACGCACAGGGCGACGGCACACCGTCCAGGTGTTTCCAGCCAGACCGATCCCGTTCGCGTCATCGCGCCCTCCCCTTCCGAGCAGGCCGATCGCGCGCAGCGCGCCCATCGCCGCCGGAAAACTCCCCTCAACCTATTCGGTTTCCGCTTTCCACATGCTTAACTTCACCGTCCGTGCAAGACGGGGCTTCACAGAGGAAATATTTTAGGCTTAAAATATTTCCAGCCGCCGGGAGAGCGGAAGCGGCAAACCCGCCGCGATAACGACGATATGCCATCCAGATGCACGCACGGACCAGACGGTCTGGCTGCGGGCGGTCCTGAGGGGAGACTATGATGAAGCGTATGTTGACGGCGGCAGTCGCCGCTGCGGCTCTTGGCCTGACCGGTCTGGCCGCCCAGGCCGAAAGCCTGAAAATCGGATTCCTCGCCACCTTGTCCGGACCGCCGGCTGCCCTCGGCGAGCACATGCGCGACGGCTTCCTGCTTGGCGTGAAGCAGGCCGGTGGCAAGCTTGGCGGCCTCGACACCGAGGTCCTCGTCGTCGACGATGAGTTGAAGCCCGACGCGGCGCTGACCAAGGTACGGGGCCTGATCGAACGCGACCAGGTCGACATCCTCGCCGGCATCGTGTTCTCCAACGTGATGATGGCCGTCTACAAGCCGATCATCGATTCCGAGACGATCTTCGTCGGCAGCAACGCTGGCCCGTCTCCGATCGCCGGCAAGGCCTGCTCGCCCTACTTCTTCACCACGTCCTATCAGAACGACCAGAACCATGAGGCGATGGGCAAGTATGCCGAGGATGCCGGCTACAAGCGCATGATCATCATGGCGCCGAACTATCAGGCCGGCAAGGACTCGCTGGCGGGCTTCAAGCGCTACTTCAAGGGCGAGGTCGTCGATGAGATCTACACCCAGCTCGGCCAGCTCGACTTCTCGTCGGAGCTGACCAAGATCGCCGCCGCCAAGCCGGACGCCGTTTTCGTGTTCATGCCGGGCGGCATGGGCGTCAACCTCGTCAAGCAATATGCCCAGGCGGGTCTGGCCGGTCAGGTGCCGTTCCTCTCCGCCTTCACCGTCGACGAGACGACGCTGCCGGCGACCCAGGACACCGCGCTCGGCCTCTTGTCTGGCGCTCAGTGGGCACCGAACCTCGACAACGAGGCCAATAAGGCCTTCGTCGCGGCCTTCGAGCAGGAATTCGGCTATGTGCCGTCCATCTATGCCTCGCAGGGCTATGACGCAGCGCGCCTCATCGACGGCGCTCTCAAGCAGGCCGGCGGCAAGGCCGACAAGGCCAAGCTGATGGCCGCCATGAAGGATGCTCCGTTCGAAAGCGTGCGCGGTGACTTCAGCTTCAACACCAACAACTTCCCGATCCAGGATGTGTATGTGGTGAAGGCCGTCAAGCGCGAGGACGGCAAGTATGCGACCGAAACCGTCGAAAAGGTCTTCGACGACAAGGTCGATGCCTATGTCGGCGAGTGCGCAATGAACTGACGCCCTTCCCGCCGGGGCCCGTGCACGCCCCGGCGGGACCTTCGCCCCATAACCTCCCATCGCAATGCTTGCGCAACCGACGAGGCCGGTCCGTTGAGCGCCACCCTTCTTGCCGTCCAGACGCTGAACGGCCTGCAACTCGGTATCCTGTTGTTCCTGATCGCCGCGGGCCTGACACTGGTCTTCGGTGTCATGGATTTCATCAATCTGGCGCATGGCGTGCAATACATGCTCGGCGCCTATCTGGCGGTTGCCGGCTATGGCATCACCGGAACGTTCTGGGGGGCGCTGCTGCTGGGCCTGCTGGGCGCACTCATTGTCGGGCTGGTCCTTGAACTGCTGGTTTTTCGGCATCTCTACGACCGGGATCACCTCGACCAGGTGCTGGCAACCTTCGGCATCATCCTGTTTCTCAACGAGGCGGTTCGCGCCATCTGGGGCTCGACACCGCTGACCCTGCCGATGCCGGATATCCTCAGCGGGTCCTTCGAGCTGATGGACGGGCTGCGCTATCCTGTCTACCGCATCGCGCTCATCGCCGCCGGCCTGCTGGTGGCCGCCGTGCTCTACGTGCTCGTGACCCATACCCGCGCCGGAATGCTGGTGCGCGCAGGTGCCACCAACGCGCCGATGGTCGCCGCGCTCGGCGTCGACATCCGCCGCCTGTTCATGCTGGTCTTCGGCTTCGGCACGATGCTCGCCGGTTTCGCCGGCATTCTCGCCGCGCCGATCCTCGTCGTCGAACCGGGCATGGGCGACAATCTGCTGATCCTTGCCTTTGTCGTCATCGTCATCGGCGGCATCGGCTCGATCCGTGGCGCCTTTATCGCCGCTCTGATCGTCGGCCTCGTCGACACGCTGGGGCGCGGGTTCGCGACCGATATCGCCAGACTGGTGATGTCTCCCTCGGCCGCCAATGGCGTCGGACCGGCCATTGCATCGATGCTGATCTATGTCCTGATGGCCGCCGTCCTGTTCTTCCGGCCGACCGGCCTGTTCCCGGCGCGTGGAGGCTGACCCGATGACCGCAAGCTCCTCCGCCGAGGCCGCAACGGCTGCTCTGTCCCCAGCGCCGCGGCGCTCCCGCGAGACGCTGATCGCCGCCATCGCCTTCCTGCTCTTCGCGGCGCTGCCGCCGGTGGCGAGCGCGATGAACGACACCTTCCTCGTCTTCTTCGCGATCCGGGTGATGGTGTTCGCGATCGCCGCCGTCAGCCTCTCGCTGATCCTCGGCTTCGGCGCCCTGGTCAGCTTCGGTCATGCGGCCTATCTCGGCCTCGGCGCCTATTCGGTGGCGATCCTGGCCGAGCACGGCTATTGGGACGTGACGATATCCCTGCCGGTGACGCTGCTTGTCTGCGGCCTCTTCGCTGCCGTCACCGGCGCGATCAGCCTGAAGACCCGCGGCGTCTACTTCATCATGATCACCCTTGCCTTCGGGCAGATGGCCTATTACACGGCGACATCGCTCTCCGCCTATGGCGGCGACGACGGGCTGACCATGTGGGGACGCACGGAGATCTTCGGATCCTCCGTCCTCGGTGACAGGACGACTTTCTATTATGTCGTGCTCGGCGTCCTTTTGCTCAGCTACGTGGTTGCCCGGATGATCGTCGCATCGCGCTTCGGCCGCGTGCTGCAGGGCGCCAAGCAGAGCGAGATGCGCCTGCGCGCCATCGGCATCGATCCCTACTGGTACCGGCTCGTTGCCTATGTGATCGCCGGGATGATGGCCGGCCTCGCCGGCGCGCTGCTTGCCAACGCGGCGGAGTTCGTGTCACCGGCCTACATGTCCTGGCATCGCTCCGGCGAACTCATCGTCATGGTTGTGCTGGGCGGCCTCGGCTCACTTGCAGGCTCCATCGTCGGCGCGGCGACCTTCCTAGTGCTGGAGGAGGTGCTGGCGCATTTCACCGAACACTGGCGGCTGATCTTCGGGCCGCTGCTCGTGCTGGTCGTGCTGTTCGGCAAGGGCGGTCTGACGGCAATGCTCGGGGGAGGACGCAAGAATGGCTGACCCGATCCTGCAGCTTCAGGACCTGACCAAGGCCTATGGCGCGCTCAAGGTCACCGATCACGTCTCGCTCGACGTGCTGCCCGGCGAGATCCACGCGGTGATCGGTCCGAACGGTGCCGGCAAGACGACATTGATCGGCCAGATCTCCGGTTCGCTGCGCCCCGACGGCGGCAGCATCCGCTTCGCCGGCGAGGATGTCACCCATCTGCCGATGCATGCGAGGGCGCGCGCTGGTCTCGCCCGCTCGTTCCAGATCACCGAAATTCTGCCCGCCTTCACGGCCCGCGAGAACGTCGCGCTGGCGCTGCAGGCGAAACAGGGTCACTCCTTCCGCTTCCTGCGCAATGTCTCGCGCGACCGCGACCTCAACGAACGTGCCCTCGCCTGCCTTGCCGAGCTCGGCCTTTCCCAACGCGCGGACCTGCCCGCCGGCATCCTGTCGCATGGCGAGAAGCGAGCGCTGGAGCTCGCCATCGCCATGGCCTGCGAACCGAAGCTGCTGCTTCTCGACGAGCCGATGGCCGGCACGGGACGCGAGGAAACCGACCGCCTGGTCGAGGTGCTCGGCCAGCTCAAGGGCCGATACGCCATGCTCCTGGTCGAACATGACATGAGCGCCGTCTTCGCGCTGGCCGACCGGATCTCGGTCCTCGTCTATGGACAGATCATCGAGACGGGCACCCCGGAGCAGATCCGCGCCAGCGCCAAGGTGCGGGAAGCCTATCTCGGCGAGGAGGCCGCCTGATGACCGATCTGCTGGAACTGGACGGCATCGAGGCCGCCTATGGCGCGGCAAAGGTGCTGTTCGGCATGAGCTTCACCGTCGGCACCGGCGAGGTCGTCACCCTCATGGGCCGCAACGGCATGGGCAAGACGACCACCATCCGCACGCTGATGGGGATGATGGCGGCGAGCAGCGGAAAGATCCGCTTCGAGGGCAAGGACATGACCGGCGCCCCTTCCTACCGTATCGCGCAGTGCGGGCTGGGTCTGGTGCCGGAAGGCCGGCAGGTGTTTCCGACCCTGTCGGTCGAGGAGAATCTGGTCGCCACCGCCGCCAACCGCTTCGGCGCGGCGCCGGGCTGGTCCCTGTCGCGGGTCTACGAGTTCTTTCCCCGATTGAAGGAGCGGCGCGCCAACATGGGCAACCAGCTCTCCGGCGGCGAGCAGCAGATGCTGGCCATCGGTCGCGCGCTGATGACAAACCCGAAGCTCCTCATTCTCGACGAGGCGACCGAGGGACTGGCGCCGCTGATCCGCGCCGAGATCTGGAGTTGCCTCGAGCGGCTCAAGAGCGAGGGACAGTCAATCCTCGTCGTCGACAAGAATGTCGAGGCGCTGGAGTCACTCGCCGACCGGCATGTGGTGGTCGAGAAGGGCCAGGTTGCCTGGAGCGGCACGAGCGCCGAGCTGAAGGCCGATCCGACGATCCTGGAGCGCTATCTCAGCGTGTGAAAATCGCAGACTTCAGCCAATGCGAGAGATCAGGGCGTCCCATCCGGCACCCTTGCGCGCAATGCATGGCCGCATCGCAAGCCCGTCCCGCAATTTCCTTGCGTCGGCGGTCCCGATCCCGTACCCCATCCTTCCGAACGAATAGTCATACGAACTGATCGAGGCGAGCATGCCGACTTACCGGTCCAGAACCACCACCCACGGACGCAACATGGCGGGCGCGCGCGGCCTTTGGCGCGCCACCGGCATGAAGGACGGAGATTTCGGCAAGCCGATCATTGCCGTCGTCAATTCCTTCACCCAGTTCGTTCCCGGTCACGTGCATCTGAAGGACCTCGGCCAGCTCGTTGCCCGCGAGATCGAGGCAGCCGGCGGTGTCGCCAAGGAGTTCAATACGATCGCCGTCGACGACGGCATCGCCATGGGCCATGACGGCATGCTCTACTCGCTGCCCTCGCGCGAGATCATCGCCGACAGCGTCGAATATATGGTCAATGCGCATTGTGCCGATGCCATGGTCTGCATCTCCAACTGCGACAAGATCACCCCCGGCATGCTGATGGCCGCCATGCGGCTCAACATCCCGGCGGTGTTCGTCTCGGGCGGACCGATGGAGGCCGGCAAGGTGCGGCTTGCCGACGGCAAGGAACGCCGTCTCGACCTTATCGATGCCATGGTGGCCGCCGCCGACGACAATGTTTCGGACGAGGACGTCCAGGTCATCGAGCGCTCGGCCTGTCCGACCTGCGGCTCCTGCTCCGGCATGTTCACCGCCAACTCGATGAACTGCCTCACCGAGGCGCTCGGCCTGTCGCTGCCCGGCAACGGCTCGACGCTCGCCACCCATGCGGACCGCAAGCGCCTGTTCGTCGAAGCCGGCCACCTGATCGTCGACATCACCCGCCGTCACTACGAGCAGGACGATGCCAGCGTGTTGCCGCGCTCGATCGCCAACCGTCAGGCCTTCCACAACGCCATGTCGCTGGACATTGCCATGGGCGGTTCGACCAACACGGTGCTGCATCTGCTGGCGGCCGCCCGCGAGGGCGAGATCGACTTCACCATGGCCGATATCGACAAGCTGTCGCGCAAGGTTCCGGTGCTCTGCAAGGTCGCCCCGTCCGTATCGCATGTCCACATGGAGGACGTGCACCGGGCCGGCGGCATCATGGGAATTCTCGGCGAACTCGACCGCGCCGGCCTGATCGATACCTCGCTGCCGATGGTCCATGCGGCGAGCGTCACCGACGCCCTTGAACGCTGGGACGTGAAGCGCACCAGCAGCCAGAGCGTCCACGACTTCTTCCGCGCCGGTCCGGCGGGTATCCCGAGCCAGACCGCCTTCTCGCAGGATTGCCGCTATGACAGCGTCGACACCGACCGGGAGACGGGCGTCATCCGCTCAAAGGAGCACGCCTATTCCCAGGATGGTGGCCTCGCCGTTCTCTATGGCAACATCGCTCGCGACGGCTGCATCGTGAAGACCGCCGGCGTCGACGACTCGATCCTCAAGTTCACCGGCCGCATCCGCATTTTCGAGAGCCAGGACAGCGCCGTGAATGCCATCCTGACGGGCAAGATCGAGGCCGGTGACGTGGTGTTGATCGTCTACGAAGGGCCGCGCGGCGGCCCCGGCATGCAGGAGATGCTCTACCCGACCAGCTACCTGAAGTCGAAAGGCCTCGGCAAGAAATGCGCCCTCGTTACCGACGGACGCTTCTCCGGCGGCACGTCCGGCCTGTCGATCGGCCACGTTTCGCCGGAAGCGGCGGAGGGCGGCGAAATCGGCCTGGCGCAGGAAGGCGACACGCTCGAGATCGACATCCCGAACCGGACGATCCACCTCGCCATCTCGGACGAGGAGATGGCGCGTCGACGGGCGGAGATGGAAGCCAGGGGAGCGGATGCCTGGAAGCCGAGAGAGAAGCGTACGCGCAAGATCTCGACGGCGCTGAAGGCCTATGCACTGCTTGCGACCTCCGCCGCAGAGGGCGCTGTGCGCCGGATCGACTGAGCCGCCAGTTGCTGAATACCAAAAAAACCGGCCGCCCATTGGGCGGCCGGTTTCATTTTGTGCGCATGAATACGGTGCCAACCATCTAAGGCACTTGCGCATCAGCGCGGTGCATCTTGCTGGCACTTGCGCATCAGCGCGGTGCGGCTCCTTGCTGGCACCTGCGCATCAGCGCGGTGCCATGCGGATCGCACCATCGAGACGGATCGTCTCGCCGTTCAGCATCGGGTTCTCGCAGATCGCCGCAACGAGGTCGGCATATTCCGACGGGCGACCGAGGCGCGAGGGGAACGGTACCTGCTGGCCGAGCGAATCCTGCACGTCCTGAGAAAGGCCGAGCAGCATCGGCGTCTCGAAGATGCCCGGTGCGATGGTCATGACGCGAATACCGGACTTCGACAGGTCACGGGCAATCGGCAGCGTAGAGGCTGCGACACCGCCCTTGGAGGCGGCGTAAGCGACTTGGCCGATCTGGCCGTCGAACGCTGCCACCGAGGCCGTGGAGACGATGACGCCGCGCTCGCCATCGGCCGTGATCGGATCGAGTTCCACCATTGCCGTCGACGAATGGGCGATGCAGCGGAACGTGCCGACGAGATTGACGGCGATCACCTTCTCGAACATGTCGAGCGGGTGCGGTTCGCCGCGCGACGTGGTCTTGGCCACCGGTGCGATGCCCGCGCAGTTGACGAGAATACGCTCGACACCGAAATGCCCGCGAGCGGCGGCAAAGCCGGCCTTGACGCTGTCATTGCTGGTCACGTCCACCGCGACGAAGGCGCCGCCGATCTCCTTGGCGATCGCCTCGCCCTGCTCCACATTCATGTCGAACAGCGTGACCTTGACACCGGCAGCCGCCAGACGGCGAGCGGTTGCAGCCCCGAGCCCCGACGCACCACCCGTTACGACGGCGGCAATTCCCTGCCCAAGCTTCATGTTCACTCCCTGATTGCATCGGAGCGCCGCGCACTCCCTGACCGTTTTGGTGAGCAACAGGTGGCAGGAAGCAGACGGGCGGTCAAGCGCCTGAAAACCATGACCTAACGTCACGTCGACCCCGGAGGATCGTCTGCCCGTCAGGGAGTGATCACCATGCCTTCCCGCCCGACCACGACGCCCGGATGCCGGTGCGCGGCCTGCTCGCCGATCGCATCCAGAGCATCGTCCGACCGTCGCGGGTCGTGGTGATGCAGAACAAGCTGCGAGACCCCGGCCTCCAGGGCCAGTTCCACTCCCTTCTGCCAGGTGGAGTGTCCCCAGCCGACGTAACGGGGATATTCCTCATCCGTATACATGGCGTCGTAGATCATGACGTCCGCGCCCTCGACAAAACGGCGCACGGCGCGATCGATCTCCGCATCGCCATGCTCGTGGTCGGTGATCACGCAGATCGTCTTGCCGCCGTAGGCGATCCGATAACCTGTCGCTCCGCCCGGATGGTTGAGGGCAATCGTCGTCAGGCGGGCCGCCCCCTTGCGCTCGACCTCGCCGCCGGCCCGGAAATTGCGAAACGTCACGGCGCGCAACGTATTGGCGGCAACGGGAAAGATCGGTGGCGACATGATCCGGCAGATGATGTCCATCAGTCCGGAACTGTCGGCGAAGTGCCCGGCCCAGGCATTGATGGAGAACCGGTCGTCATAGGCAGGGGTAAAGAAGGGCAGTCCGCAGATATGATCGAGATGGGTATGCGTGAAGAAAAGATCATACTCGGCAGGCGGACGGGCATGCATTTCCAGACCCAGATTGCGCGCACCGGAGCCGCAGTCGATCAGGAAGGTGTCATCGCCGGCATGGATCTCGAAACAGGTCGTCTCGCCGCCGTAGCGGAGCGTCGAGGGGCCCGGCGTCGGCGTCGAACCGCGCACGCCCCACAGCTTCAGCGAAAGGGTCACAGAAAGGCCATCCCCGTCTTCACGCCGCAGCACCCGAGGACTGCAATGCGACAAGATCCTGCGTGGTGCGGTCCAGGCGTTTCGCAAGCGTTCGCATCACTTCAAGCGACATATCCGGGAACTCCTTGAGGAGACGGAGGAAATCGTCCTTCGAGACGGTCAGGACGTCCATCTCCCTGATGGCGACGACCGTGGCCGTGCGGGGAACGTCGCACAGGATCGCGATCTCGCCAACTATGGAATTCTCGCCGAGCCTGGCGACCGTGCGCTCGCCGTCAGGCGTGTTTACCCGTACTTCCACCTCTCCTTCCAGGATGATGAAGGCAGAATCGCCGTCATCCCCCTGGTCGCACAGATGCTCGCCGGGCGCGAAGCGGGAGCGATCGGAGATGAAGGCCAGGAGCCTCAGCTTGGTTGCATCGATGCCGCGAAACAGCGGCACGCGCCGCAACGCATCGACTTCCGCGTCAAGGGTCACGTGTCCTCCTTCGGGAGTTCGACCGGCTGTGCGCCGGGCGCCTCCGCATTCAGGTTCGGGAATTTCGCGCAAGGATATCGATGCTTCATGACGCACCTTCCTCGTCGACGATACGTCCCTGTTGCATGACGATACTATGGGGGAATTCCGCCGCCACGTTCAAATTCGGCGCCCCGAACAGCAGCATTCGCCCATCGAGCGCCTTGCGAAGGGATGCGCGCAGGGCCCGGTCATCTTCGCTGCCGCTGCTCACGGTATCGTCGAGAATGGTGATGGCAGCGTTCTTCATCAGCGCCCGCACCAGCGCGACGCGGCGCCGCTGCCCGGTGGAGAGGCGCGACCCGGCGACGCCGACATGGAAATCGAGGCCCGCGCGCACGATCGGCCGGCGCAGATCCATCTCATCGACAATGGTGCGGATCAGGCCGTCGATCTTCTCTCGGGCATCGCGCCGGTCGACACGCGGGCGACCGAACAGCAGATTGTCCTCGATCGACATGGGAGCGATGAACTTGTCCCTGTCGAACACCACGAAGCGACTCTGGTCGCCATTGAGACGCGTGTGGAAGGCGGCGCGTGCGGCAACGATCTCCGCTCGAATATCATCGTCGACCACACCGAGGCGATGCCGCGCCGGGATCAGCTTGAATGCCAGGCCGATCAGTCGCTCCTTGTCCGGATCGCGCAACTGGCCCTTGCCCGTTTCCGAGCGGGCGGCACGCACGATGCGATCGAACTCCGGCAACTCGTCGGGTGTGATGAACGAGTAGTCCCCGAGCAGGCCCGAATCGTCGCTGACATTGGCGAAGAGTTCGACCATGGTGCCGGCGATCTTCAGACCGATCTCGACCAGCCGATCCCGCAATCCGGTCTCCCGAAGCGCCGCGGCGACGTCGGGATCGGCAGCCAGGGTGTCGATCCCCAAAGCCGGATCGACCGGCATCGCAAAAAGCAGGTTCTCGGCCACCGTGGCCGAATTGTTGAACTTGCCGACATCCCAAAGCTCGACCATGGCAGCCAGCCGACCGTCGCCGGCCACCCGATCGGCGAGCGCCCGGCGGACCATCAGCACCCGCTCGGCGAACTCCGGATACCGTGCCGGATCGATCGGAGACTGCAGGCCCATCCGGAACACATCCGCGGCAAGGCCCGTCATTTCGATCAGTTCGAGAGCGCGCGCGTCGAGCGCATCGACCGATTCGACGCCCGCCGCCTCCAGGTCCTCCCACTCGGCCTCCACGTCATAGTCCGGGTTCTGGGTGGCTTGCGCCTCCACCAGCCTGCGGGCGTGTTGTGCCTTCTCGCTTCCTGTCCGCTCGGGCGGGCGCAAGGGGCGATGACGCAGACCGTAGACGATGTTGTCGCGCACCGTGCCGGTCCATACATGCACCGACGGTCCGACGAAGGCGATCTGTCGCCCAAGCACGGCCTCGCTCAAGTTGTCGAGGTTCTGACCGCCGATCTCCACGCGCCCGCTCGTGGCGCCGAGCAGCCCCGCGGCCAGTTGCAGAACCTCGGAGCGCCCGGATCCGTCCGGGCCGACCACGGCGGCATGGGCGCCCTCCGGCACCGTCAGCGACACGTCGAAGACCTCCTGCCCCGCCGCCCCGCCGGAGAAACTGACGCCGCGCATCACGAGATCGCCGGACAGACGCATCCCCTCCGCCTCGCCGGTCAGCCGGGTCACCGGATAGATGTCCGCGGGATCGAAATTCTCCACGACGGTCTGGTACTTCACGTCCACATCGGCGACCATCTGGTAATAGGCCAGCAGTTCCTTCCAGGGTCCGGCAAGATCCTTGTATGCGGCGATCACCGCCAGCAGCGCACCGATGGACAGATCTCCCTCGATCACCAGCCAGCCGCCGATCAGGTAAAATAGGAACGGGGTCAACTGGTTCATGAAGTTGTTCAAAAACTTGATAAAATACTTCCAATTGAAGATCTGGAATCTGATCTTGTAGTTTGCGTAGAGCCTGTCTGACAGATCCGCCGAGTGCCAGGCGGATGCATCATTGGCATGGATTTCGGAAACACCGCCAATGCTCTCACCGATCTTGTCGGCGATCACCCGAACATTGCGCACGCGCTTGCGCGACAGCACGATGACCTTGCGCTGCAGCTTCGGGATCACATAGGCCTGCATGGGATAGGAGGAGACTGCGGCCAATCCGAGCAGCGGGTCCTGCATGAAGATGAAGCCGATCTGGACCGCCAGCATGCCGCCCTGATAGGCGGGCAGGGCCACGGCTTCGCCGATGAAACCGCCGACATCCTCCACTTCCGAGGTGATCATCGGAATGATCTCGCCGGAACTGACCTTCTTGAAGTGCGGCAGACGAAACCGAAGGACGCGCTGGAACAGTTCGAAGCGCAGTCGGCGCAGCATGCGCTCGCCCAGTCGCCCCTTGTAGACATTCAGGGCGAGCTTGATGCCGTTCGACAGCACCACCAGTCCAAGAAACGCGAGGCAGAGAATGACCAGATAGGACAACTGGTCGAATTCCAAGCCCCACAGATCTCGGGGAAAATTCTCTCCCTGGATGGCGTCGTTGACGATGAGCTTGGGCAGTTCCAGCAGCACATAGGTGACCGGATAAGCTATCACCGTGATCAGCAGGATCGTCATCTGCTGAGGGGCACTGTATCGCCAGATGAATTTGAAAAGGCTTTTTTCCATGATCAATCGCGGTATCGTGTCGCGGGCCTGTTTCAACATCCGGCGCGTTTCCCGCGCATCATAACGTGGAGCGCCAAAACCGCCACAAGTAACAAGAGCCCCCGCCCTTGCATCCTCACCAATCGGAAGCTAGAGAAGGACGGACGATGGGGGAGCGTGGTCGTGCCGCAGTACCGACGCGCTGACCGAATGGGTAGGCATGACCAATAGCGCCCCGAAAGTGCTGATCTACAGCCATGACTCCTTCGGGCTCGGTCACCTGCGACGGTGCCGGACAATAGCACACGCCCTCACCCGCCGGTTTACCGACATGTCGGTGCTGATTCTGTCCGGCTCTCCGATCATCGGCAGCTTCGAATTCCGCTCCCGCGTCGACTTCGTCCGGATTCCCGGCGTCATCAAGTTGCGCAACGGGGAATACACGCCGCTGTCGCTGTCGCTCAATATCGAGCATATCCTGGCGATCCGGACCTCCATCATCGAGCATACGGCGAACGTCTTCGATCCAGACATCCTGATCGTCGACAAGGAGCCCTTGGGGCTGCGCGGCGAGATCCTCGGCACGCTCGAAATGCTGAAGGAGCGCGGCAACACCCGCCTGATCCTCGGCCTGCGCGACGTGATGGACGATCCGACGGTGCTGCGCGAGGAGTGGACGCGCAAGAATGTCGATCCGGCGCTGGAGCGCCTTTACGACGAGATCTGGATCTATGGCCCGCCGGACCTGCACGATCCGCTGGCCGGCATGGGCCTGTCTCCCAATGTCCATGCCAAGGCAGTGAACACCGGCTACCTGCGGCGCGATGTGCCTGCCGATGCCCGCATCACCGAGCCCCTCCCCTTCGACGACGAGCCCTATATTCTGGTCACGCCAGGTGGCGGCGGCGACGGTGTCGAACTGGTCGACTGGGTCATGCGGGCCTACGAGTCGCGTGCTCAACCCCTGTTCCCGGCGCTGATCGTGCTCGGCCCCTTCATGCCCGCCCAGGCGGCAGCGGAATTCCAGGCCCGCGCCGAGAACCTGCGCGACGTTCACATCCTGCGCTTCCTGCCGACGATCGAACCCTATATGGCCGGAGCCAAGGCAATTGTCGGGATGGGCGGCTACAACACGTTCTGTGAGATCCTGTCCTTCGACAAGCCGACGCTGCTCGTACCTCGCGTGGTCCCCCGCCGCGAGCAGTCGATCCGTGCCACCCGAGCCGAAACCATCGGCCTGCTGCGGGTTCTGCCGATCGACGACTATCCGGATGTCGACAAGATGATCGATGCCCTGGTCGAACTGCCCTGGCTTGCGCCTCCCTCGACCGCCGGAATAGACAATCTGCTCGGCGGGCTCGACGTGATCGGCGACCGGGTCGAGCGGATCCTCGCGGAACGCGCCGCCCCCCTCAGGGAACTGGCGGCCGTCCGCGCCTGACGCCCCGGCCAGCAACCCGCTACGGCACGCCTATCAGTCGCGCCCTGCTTTCAGGACTCTTGCCACGCATGTCTCGTATCGCCGTCGTCGTCAAAGGCTATCCACGTCTGTCGGAGACCTTCATCGCGCAGGAGATCCTCGGCCTCGAGCGCCGGGGCATCGGCCAGTTGATCGTGGCGCTGCGCCAGCCCTACGACCCCTTCATTCATGAGGTGCACCGGCAGATTTCCGCGGAAGTCCTGTATCTTCCCGAATATGTGAAGGACGACCCCGCCCGTGTCGCCAGGGCGAAACGCTGGGCGGCGCGGCAGCCGACCTACCAGGCGGCCCATGCCCTGTTCATGGCGGACTTCGCCCGCGAGCCGAACGCCAACCGCCAGCGCCGTTGGGCCCAGGCCTGCGTCTTTGCGCATGAACTCCCCCAGGACGTCGTCTGGATCCATACCCACTATCTGCATACGCCCTGTTCGGTCTCGCGCTATGCGGCTCATCTTTCGGGACGCGGCTGGTCGTTCTCCGCCCATGCCAAGGACATCTGGACCAGCGAGGAGTGGGATCTCAGGGTGAAGCTGGACGATGCCGCCTGGGGTGTCACCTGCACCCGCGTCAATCTCGACCATCTGCGGTCCTTGTGCGCGCAGCCGGACAAGCTGGAACTGGTCTATCACGGGCTTGATTTCTCCCCCTTTCCCAGCAGAAAGGCCTATGGCGCGGGCGATGGCCGGGAGAACGGTCCCGTGCGGCTCCTGTCCGTCGGCCGGGCGGTGGAAAAGAAGGGGTATGACGACCTGCTGAGGGCGCTCGCCCGGTTGCCGGCGGGGCTCGATTGGCATTTCGAGCATATCGGCGGCGGCGAACAGGCAAAGCGCCTGGCCGAACTGGCGCAGAGCCTCGGCGTGTCGGACCGTGTCACCTGGCACGGGGCGCGGCCACGCGAGGATGTGATCGCGGCGGCAGGGCGCGCGGACCTTTTCGTCCTCGCCTCGAAAGTGGCGAAATCCGGCGACCGGGACGGCCTGCCCAACGTCCTGATGGAAGCACAGGCGATGGGCCTGTGCTGCCTCGCCACCGACGTCTCGGCGATCCCCGAACTCATCCGCGATGGCGAGACGGGGGCCCTGGTGCCGCCGGGAGATGTCGCGGCCCTCAGCGCGGCGCTGGCGGAGCTGATCGGAGATCCCGCGAGACGGGAGCGTCTCGGACGGGCGGCGTCGAGCGACGTCCGTCGGCGTTTTTCCACAGATCCGGGCATCGACCGGCTGGCGGCTCGCTTTGCTCCCCTGCTCCAGGATCGGGCCCGCGCCTCGTAAGGTGGAAGGAAGACCGCCATGCGCATCGCCTTCACCGCCCCGATGAAGCCTCTCGACGATCCGGTGCCCTCCGGCGACCGGACTATGGGGCGGTTGATCGTGAAGGCACTCGAGGCGGCCGGGCACGAGGTCGAGACCGCCACCCGATTCCGCGCCTGGCGGGCGACAGGCGACGTCGGCGCACAAAAGGAGGTGGAGCGGGCCGCCCTTGCCGAAGCCGAGCACGTGGCGGGCGCCTGGCGATCGCGCGGTTACCGGCCCGACCTGTTCCTGACCTATCACCTTTACCACAAGGCCCCCGACTGGATCGGGCCGGCCATCGCGGCAGAGTCCGGCATTCCCTATGTCGTCATCGAGGCAAGCCGCGCGCCGAAGCGCAGGACCGGCGAGTGGGCCCACGGCTTTGCCGCCGCCGACGCGGCGCTCGCCCGCGCCGACATGGTGGCGGCGCTGCACCGGGCGGATCGCCAGTGCCTCGCCGACGTCGTTCCTCCGCACCGGCTTGCCGTGCTTGCCCCCTTCATCGATGCCGCCCCCTTCCTGCGAGCCGAGCGCAAGCCCCGGTACACCGGCGAGCCGCTGCGACTGCTCGCCATCGGCATGATGCGCGAGGGGGCAAAGCTCGCCTCCTATCGTGTGCTCGCCGAAGCGCTGGACCGGCTCCCGGCCAGCCTCCGCTTCACCCTCACCATTGCCGGCGACGGCCCGGGCCGTGCCGAGGTCGAGGCGCTTCTCTCCCGCCATCCGGTCACCTTCACGGGCACCCTTGCACCGGAGGACATTCCCGCTCTTTGCGCCGCGCATGACATCTTCGTCTGGCCGGCGATCCGCGAGGCTTTCGGCCTCGTCTTCCTGGAGGCGCAGGCGGCCGGCCTTGCCATCGTCGGCGGTGATACGTTCGGGGTGCCCGACATCGTCACCCATGGCCGCACGGGTCTGCTGTCTGCCGAGGGAGACGCTGTCGCCTTTGCCGCCAACCTCGCCGCTCTGCTCTCCCACCCAGAACGCGCGGCGGCAATGGGGGCGGCGGCGCGAGGCCACATCCGCGCCGATCACGACCTGGCAAGCGGCGCCGGACGTCTCGACGCCCTCCTGAGCCGAGCCTTGCGCAACTTCGCCGGCCGCGCTACCGCTTCGCCGCAATGACACGATCCGCCTTCATCCATGTCCAGCACCTGCTCGGCACCGGCCATGCGCTGCGTGCCGCAGCCATCGGCCGCGCCCTTGCCGCGCGCGACATATCGGTGACGCTGGCCACCGGCAATCACCTGCCGCCGCTGCTGGACACGTCCGGTCTGAAGATCGTCCAACTGCCCCCTGTCCGGGCGCTCGATGCCCGCTTCAAGACCTTCCTGACGCCGGATGGGCAGGAAATTGACCAGGAGTGGAAGGAGGCCCGCACAAAGGCGACGCTGGACGCCTTTCGGGCCCGGCCGTTCGACCTGCTGCTGACCGAAACCTGGCCCTTCGGACGACGCCCCTTCGCATTCGAGATGCAAAATCTGGTCGATGCCGCCAGGGCGCTGCCGCGCCCTCCGCTGATTGCCGCGTCGATCCGCGATATTCTCGTGCGCAAGCAGGAGATCTGGAAGGAGGAGGAGATGGCCGAGCGGGCGCTGGCTGCCTACGATCTCGTCCTCGTCCATTCCGATCCGGCCTTCATCCGGCTGGAGGACAGCTTTCCCTTCACGGATCGCGTTGCGCATCTGTTGCGCTATACCGGCTTCGCCGAGACCGGTTCCGACAGCCCGCAAGCACCCGGCGACGACGGCCTGGACGAGGTCATCGTCTCCTGCGGCGGCGGCGCCGTGGGGATCGAGCTTCTCAGGGCGGCGCTTGCGGCGCGCGCCCTTTCCCGAAGCGCGGGCGACTGCCGCTGGCGGCTGCTCGCCGGCCACGACATCGACACGACCACCCTCGCCGCCCTCGCCGCCCAGGCCGGCGACGGGATAGTGGTCGAACGGGCGCGCAGGGACTTCCCCTCGCTGCTTTCGCGGGCGCGCCTCTCGATCAGCCAGGCCGGCTACAACACCGTGCTCGACATTCTCCGGGCCGGGGTGCCCAGCGTCCTCGTGCCGTTCGCGCAGATCAAGGAGACCGAGCAGCAGCAGCGGGCCGACGCCCTGGTGCAGCATGGCCGCGCCGTTGCCATTCCCGAAAAAACGCTGACGCCGGCCGCACTGGCACAAGCGGCCGACGAGGCGATCACCCTGCCCCGCCGTGACATCGCGGTTCGCTTCGGGGGCGCCGAGGCGGCAGCCGACATCCTCGCGCAGGCCCTCGAGGCACGCGGATGAGCGAGGCTGCCATGGGCGACGATCCCGACTTTCTGGCCTATCGCGACGGCCTCAATCGCCATCTCGACTGGTTCGCGGAGCGCGGCCTGGCGGTGCCCGTCTGGTGGCGCGACGATGATGCGGTGGAGCCGACGCCGGCGCTGGAGCGGTTGCTCCGGATCGCCAACACCTGCGAGATCGAGGTCGCGCTTGCCGTCATTCCGGCGAATGCGACCGAAGCCCTTGCCGGGCGGCTCGCCGGCGAGCGCTTCGCGTCCGTCCTGCAGCATGGCTACGAGCACCGCAATTTTCAGGACAAGTCGCGAGGCGAGAAGGCGGCGGAGTTCGGCCGGCGCCGCGATCCGGATGAGGCGATCGCGCTGATCCGGCGCGGCAGGCAGCGGCTGGACGAACTGTTCGGCGCGCGCTTCGTTCCGATCATGGTGCCGCCGTGGAACCGGATCGCGCCGCGCATCTCCGCCCGCCTCGGCGAGGCCGGGCTTCACGGTCTGTCGACCTTCACCCAATTCCACCCGCGCGCACTCGTCCAGGTGCAGACGCATGTGGACATGATCAAGTGGAAGAAGGAGCGCCGTTTCATCGGCTGGCGGTCGGCGTCCTTGCGCTTCGACTACCATCTGGCGCGGCGGCGCACCAATGCGTCGGAGCCGCTCGGCATCCTCTCCCATCACCTCGCGCAGACCGACGCCTGCTTCGAGTTTCTGGAGAGGACCTTCGCCCTCCTGCGGGCGCATCCCGGCGCCCGCCTTACCCGCATATCGGACCTGCTCGACGAAGAGCGTGCGGCGCGCGGCCTTGCTGCCGTCAGCCGGCCGGCCGGAGCAACCTGAGCCGCCAGGTGACGTTCTTCTTGTCCGAGGTCAGGCGGTAGTCGTCGAGCACTTCCCAGTCCGGCCCATCGGTCGCTTCCCACAGGCGGGCGATCAGGCGGTTGGCGCCCGACTCCAGTCGCTTGGGCGAGTACATCGACACGGCGATGACCCCGTCCGGCGCCAGGAACGGCACATAGCGCGCCACGGCGGCGGCCGGATCGTCGGAAAAGTGCAGCACCTCGTTGAAGACGATGGCGGAAAACACCTCGTCCTTCTCCGGCGCGAACGTATGCAGGTCGCCCGCGCGCAGCGAAGCGATCTCGGGATCCACATTGGCGATGCCGAGCGCTGCCGGCGCCAGATCGACG
This sequence comes from Stappia sp. TSB10P1A, assembly GCF_900185725.1. Taxonomy (GTDB): domain Bacteria; phylum Pseudomonadota; class Alphaproteobacteria; order Rhizobiales; family Stappiaceae; genus Stappia. Next base: position 606,538 of record NZ_FYAU01000036.1, read on the forward strand.
CCGACATAGCGGCGGATGCCCATCGGCTGCAGCCGCTCGTACAGCAGCCCCTCGCCGCAACCGATATCCAGCACCTTGTCGAGTGATCCGTTCAGCGCCAGCCACATGCCGATGATGCCGTAGCGGCCGCTCTCCGGCAGGTCGCGCAGGAAAGACCAGCGCCCGCGCCGATACTCCTCGTCCCAGCCATCGGCGGTCGATGCGTTCTTGGACATGCCTTGTCTTCCTGTTTGCCGGCCTGTCGACCGGTCTGTCAACGCCCCCCGGAAGCCGGCGCCGAAGCGCCGGCCTGCCTACGGCCGGACATCACTTATACGGGTCGGCGGCGTCACGCAAACCATCGCCAAGGAAATTGAACGCGAGCACCACGATGATGATCGGGACAACCGGCGCCATCAGCCAGGGATAGATGACGACGACGGAGATATCCTGAGCCTCGTTGAGCAGCACGCCCCAAGAGACCGCCGGACGGCGCAGCCCGAGGTTGAGATAGGAGAGTGCCGTCTCGCCGAGGATCATCGCCGGGATCGACAGGGATGCGGAGGCGATGATGTGGCTGGTGAAGCCCGGCAGCAGGTGCTTGCGAATGACCCGCGAGGGCGTTGCCCCCATCAGCAGCGCCGCCTTGGCATATTCCTCCTCGCGCAGCGCCAGCAGCTTCGAGCGGACAGCGCGGGCAAGACCCGGCCAGTCGAGCAGCCCGAGGATCACCGTGATGCCGAGATAGATCCACACCGGCGACCAGGTCACCGGCAGGGCCGCCGACAGTGCCATCCAGAGCGGCAGTTCGGGCAAGGACCGCAGGATCTCGATCAGCCGCTGGATGGCGCTGTCGATCAGGCCACCGAAGAAGCCGGCGATCCCGCCAAAGAACAGGCCGAGCACGATGGAAATCGTCACGCCGACAAGGCCGACCGTCAGCGACAGCCTGGCCCCATAGATCAGTCCCGACAGCACATCGCGGCCCAGCCGGTCGGTGCCGAGCAGATAGAACGTCCCCCCTTCGGCCGGACAGACCAGATGGAAGCTTGCATCGAACAGGCCCCAGAACCGGTATTTCGAGCCGAAACAGAGGAAGCGCAGCGGCTGCACGTCCTGGCGGTCTTCCGTGTAGACCCAGCGCACGGTCTCAAGGTCGACCTCCGCCTTCAGCCCATAGACGAAAGGCCCGACGAAGGAGCCTTCGTGGAACAGGCGCAGCGTCTGCGGCGGCGCGTAGAGATGGTCGTTGGAGCGCTGGTTCGGCGCGTAGGGGGCGATAATTTCCGCAAAGGGAACACAGAGATAGAACAGGATCAGGATCACGCCCGACCACACCGCGAGGCGGTGTCGTCGGAACTTCCACCACATGATCTGCCATTGCGAGGCCTGGTAATAGCGCTCCTGCGCCGGTGACAGCGTCTCCATCTCCGAAGGGTTGAAGGCCTCCGGGTTGACGTAGTGTTCGCTCTCGCTGCGCATGCTCATCACCCCTTCCTCCCGAACCGGATGCGCGGATCGAGCACCGCCAGCAGCAGATCGGAGACGAGCATGCCGATCAGCGTCAGCACCGCGACGAAGAGCAGGATGAAGCCCGCAAGGAACTGATCCTGCGATTGCAGCGCGTTGAGCAGCACCGGTCCAACGGTCGGAAGGTTCAGCACCACCGACACGATCACCGAACCGGACACGAGCGAGGGGATCAGGTTGCCGATGTCGGCGATGAAGGGATTGAGCGCCATGCGCAGCGGGTATTTCACCAGCAGGCGCGGCTCGCTCATCCCCTTGGCCCGAGCCGTCGTCACATACTGCCTGTGCAACTCGTCGAGCAGGTTCGCCCGCAGCCGCCGGATCATCGCCGCCGTTCCCGCCGTGCCGATGACGATCGTCGGCACGATCAGATGCGCCAGGACCGACAGCGCCTTCCCCACGCTCCAGGGCTGCCCGATATATTCGGGCGCCATCAGCCCGCCCACCGACAGGCCGAACCAGAGGTTGGCGAAGTAGAGCATGATCAGGCCGAGCAGGAAGTTCGGGGTCGCCAGACCGATATAGCCGATGAAGGTGAACCCGTAGTCGCCCCAGGAATATTGCCGGGTCGCGGAATAGATGCCGATCGGAAACGACACGACATAGACGAAGAGAATGGTCGCGGCGTTGAGCACGATGGTCAGCGGCAGGGTCGGCCCCACCACTTCGGCAACCGGCTTCTCATACTCGAAGGACCAGCCCCAGTTGCCCTGCAGCAGGCCGTCGAAACCGTGCACGCCGGGCCACAGGCCGATCCAGATCAGGTAGCGTTCCAGGAAGGGCCGGTCGAGCGCGAACTCCGCCCGCAGAAACTCGAGCTTGGCGATCGACGCGCTCTCGCCGGTCGCCCGCAGCGCCGCGATCTGATTGGAGATGTAGTCACCAGCCGGAAGCTCGATGATGACGAATGTCAGCAGACTGATCACGAAAAGCGTCGGGATCATCGTCAGCACCCGGCGCAGGATATAGTAGAGCATCAAGCGGTTCCCCCAGCGCCCCGCAGCGCCTTCCTCACGTCACTTCCGGTAGAATTCGTCCATGCGATGAATGCCGAACTGGGCCCCGGGATCCCAGCCGTAGATCCCGACCTTCGGAACGTTGCCGAGCCCCTTGACCACCACCGGCTGACGCACTTCCGACACCAGGCCGATATGGATCGTCTCCTCGGCGTGGATCTGCAGGATCTCGTGCCAGATCTCGGTGCGCTCCTCCGGCGTGCTGGAGCTCAGCCAGTCGTCATAAAGGCGCGTCAACCGGATGGCCGGTTCCCAGTCGGGCTGCTCGCCGGTCTGGCCATCGGTCTCGTACCAGTTGCCCCAGCGCGACCAGGACAGGAAGTCGCTACGCACCGGCGCGAAATCCTCCGGCGACATTTCCGAGGTCGGGATGCCGTTTTCGAACCCGGCCCAGACGGACATCACCAGCAGGCCGGCGAGCGCGCGTTCGCGGATGATGTCGCGCTGGCTCGGTTTGGCAAACAGCTTCACGCCGATCTCGCGCCAGGTCTCGCCGACCAGTTCCAGCGCGTCCAGTTCCTCCTGGCTTTCGCCGGTGGCCTCGACGATGATCTCCAGCGGCCGGCCGTCCGGCATCAGGCGCACCCCGTCGCCGCGCCGCTTGGTCAGCCCGATCTCGTCGAGCAGGCGGTTGGCCTCATCGGGGTCGAATTGCGCGTGCAGCTCGCGATATTCCGGGCGGTAGAGCGGGCTTTGCTCGAGCACCGTATCGTTGCCGGGCGTGGCGAGGCCCAGATACAGGACCTTGTTGATCATCTCCCGGTCGATCCCGAGCGACAGGGCCCGGCGGAAGCGCGTGTCCAGCATCAGTGTCCGCCAGACCGGATCGGCAACGGTCAGGTTCGGCTGCAACGAGATCTGCGATCCCTTGCTGATCGGCCACAGATAGGTCTCGAAACGGCCGAACCGTTCGCCCTGCTTCAGGATGGTGATGTCGGAGAAGCCGATATTGCGCGCCTGCAGGTCCGTCTCGCCGGCCTGGGTCTTGGCGGCGATGATCTTGCCGTCGGCGACGGTCATGACGACGCTGTCGAGATAGGGAAGCTGCTGACCGGCCGTGTCGACGCGGTGATAGAAGGGATTGCGGTGCAGGACGAAGCGCCGCTCGCCGTCGTCTGTCAGCCGCACCCAGGGCTGCAGGCTCGGCAGCTCCGGATTGCGGGCGTCGTACATGTCGTCCATCCGGTTGAACAGGGCCGCCCAACTCCGCAGCTTGCGCGCCTCGGCCTGCTTTTCCAGCGCCTGCAGGTCTCCGTAGCGAAGATGGAACTGCTTCAGATAGTGCGCGGGGCGATAGATGAAGGGCGGCCGCGACTTCGCCAATTCCGGCTTGAACAGCGGGTTCGGCGCGTCCCAGGTGAAGCGAACCGTCGTCTCGTCGATCACCTCGAAAACCGGCGGCTTGCCGCCGGCCAGCATGAATTGCGGCAGGCCGGAGGGCTGCAGCTCGGCGTTCGAGGCAACATCCTCGTACCAGAAGCGAATGTCTTCCGACGTGAAGGGATGGCCGTCGGACCATTTGTGGCCCTTGCGCAGGACCAGCGTGAAGCGGCGCCCGTCCTCCTCGATGAAGTCCTTGAGGATGTCGGGGACCAGTTCGAGGTCCTCGTTGTAGCCGACGAGCCGGGCATAGCCCCAGACGTTGATCAGCCGCACGTCGCGGGAGCGGCCGATCAGCGTGTCGATCCGGCCGCCCGGCGTGCCGATCTCGCGGCCGCGCGCCACCAGATCCACCACAAGCGGTTCCTCCGGCAGGCGCTCGGCCACCGGCGGCAGGTCGACGCCGATCCGCGGGACCAGCGACGGCGTTTCCTTGAGCGTCAACGCGGCCGCCGGAAGCCCGGCAAAGACCGTTGCCCAGACCGGGACGAGCGCGGACAGGACCAGCGCGGACAGGCGAGCACGGTGTCTCATTGGGCGGCCTCCATCGGCAGCGACCCGCTGTTGCCGGCAAGTCCGGGAGCGCAGACGAAATGTCCGCTCTCCACCTCCACAAGAGCCGGACGAACGCCGTCGACCAGCCGGTAGGGCTCCGGCCACAGGTCGGGTTCGGACGCCCGTCCCGCCTCCAGCGCGGCGAAGTCCAGCGGCGCGTTGAGGTCCGGTTCGGGCACCGAGGCAAGCAGCGCCCGGGTATAGGGGTGCAGCGGGTTCTCCACCACGTCCCGCGTGCTGCCGATCTCCACCACCCGGCCGCGGCACATGACGGCGAGCCGCTCGGCGATGTAGTCGACCACCGCGAGATTGTGGCTGACGAAAAGATAGGTGAGGCCGAGTTCCGTCTTCAGGTCGCGCAGCAGGTTGAGGATCTGCGCCTGGACCGACACGTCGAGCGCCGAGGTCGGCTCGTCGCACAGGATGAACTCGGGATTGAGGGCAAGCGCCCGGGCGATGCCGATCCGCTGGCGCTGGCCGCCGGAGAAGGAATGCGGATAGCGGCGCAGGAACCTCGGGTCCAGCCCGACGAGGCGCATCAGCTCGCGCACTCGCTCCGCCCGCTCCTCCGCCGTCCCGACATTGTGGATGATCAGCGGCTCCATCAGCAACTCGTTCACGGTCATGCGCGGGTTGAGCGAGGAGAACGGATCCTGGAAGATCAACTGGACACGCCGGCGATAGTCCAGCAGTTCCGCTCCCTTGAGGCTCCCCACCTCGACCGGGCCGTCGCCGCAATCGTATCGGATCGAGCCTTCGTCCACCTCGATGGCACGCAGGACCGCCTTGGCCGCGGTCGTCTTTCCCGAGCCGCTCTCGCCGACGAGACCGACGCATTCCCCGCGCCGCACCGTCAGGTTGACAGTGTCGAGCGCCAGAACACTGTGACCACCCTTGCCGAGGAAGAACCCGCCCTTGCGCGTGGTGAAGCGTTTGGTGACATTGGTGAGGCTCACCAGCGGCGCCCCGGCGGCGCAGGCGCGTTCCGAGCGCCCCTTCTTCAGGAACCCTTCCGCATGCGGCTCGATCGGCCGGATCGGCACCAGCCGCTCGCCTTCCGCCATGCCGAAACGCGGCACGGCGTTGAGCAGCGCCTTCAGATAGTCGTGCCGGGGCTCGGCGAAGAGCGCCTGCGCGCTGCCGCGCTCCATGATCCGGCCGTGATAGATCACCACCACGTCGTCCGCCATGTTGGCGACAACCCCGAAATCATGGGTGATGAGCAAGGTCGACATGTGCAGCTCGGCCTGCACATCCTTGATCAACTTGAGGATTTCCGCCTGGATCGTGACGTCGAGCGCCGTCGTCGGTTCATCCGCGATGAGCAGGGCCGGATGGCAGATCATCGCCATGGCGATCATCGCGCGCTGGCGCAGGCCGCCGGACAGTTCGAACGCATAGGAATCGAGCGCCCGCGCGGGGTCGGGAAAGCGGACCAGGCGCAGCATCTCGCGGGTGAGTTCGCGCGCCTCCTGGGGACCGACATCGCGATGCAGTTCCGCCGCCTCGCCGATCTGATCGCCGATGGTGTGCAGCGGCGACAGCGAGGTCATCGGTTCCTGAAAGATGATCGCGATGCGATTGCCGCGGATCGCACGCATCTTTGCGCCCTTGCGGTCGAGGGCGGCGATATCCACCGGCGCGGCGGTCTCGCTCTCCTGGAACAGGACGCGGCCGCCCGTGACCTGCGCCTTTTCCGGCAGCAGCCCCATGATCGTCTGCGAGATCACGGTCTTGCCCGAGCCGGATTCTCCGACCAGCGCCACCGTCCGGTTGCGGGGAACCGAGAACGAGACGTCGTCGACGGCTCGCATACGCCCCTCTCCCGTCAGGAAATCCACGGTGAGACCGTCGATTGTCAGAACATCCACGCGGCTTGTCCTCCAGGCGCCCTCATTGTGCCGTTGTCGCGCCATTATAGGAGGCGATCGCCCGCATGAAAGTGCCCGGCACCCCCTCCCCCCTGTCGCTACTTACCAGTGCTAGCGCAGGCGCGTGTGACCGGCATCACAAAATCATGACACAGGCTTGAAAAACCGGTGTGAAAGGCCCATGCGACCGGACTCAACCGGCCAGCGTGAGGCCCGATCCGGCCGGACACAGGTTCTCCGGCTCCACCGTGTCGTCCAGCCGCCACACCGCGATCGCCTCGCTGCGGCCGCGGAAACGGTGCGTCCCGACCTTGAGCGCGGCACCGGGAGCGATCATCCCGCCGGACTGGGCCTGGATGCGGCAGACAGCCGTGTCGCTCGCCAGGATCACCACCTCGTCCCGTGGCGCCACCTCGCGGCCGAAGGACTGCAGCCTCTCGCACAGGTTCACCGCATCGCCCACCACGGTGTAGTTCCAGCGGTCGAGCGCCCCGACATTGCCCACCACCACGCGGCCGGTGTGCAGGCCGATGCGCACGTGCACGGCCTTTCCGCCGTTCTCCCGCGCCCTTGCATTTTCCTGCCGCAGGGCCGCCGCGATGCCGAGACAGGCGCGCGCGGCGGCCAGCGCATGATCCGCCCGCTCGTCCGGCGCGCCCCAGAAGGCCAGCATGCCGTCGCCGATGAACTTGTCGACCGTCCCCCCCTCCCGTTCGACGGCCGCAACGAGAAGCGCGAAATGCTCGTTGAGCACGTCCGCCGTCTCCGCTGCGGTGAGGTTCTCCGACAGGGAGGTGAAGCCGACGATATCGGTGAAGATGAATGTCAGGTCGCGCTCGCTCGCCACTGCGGCCCGATCCATGCCGAGGCGCATCAGCTTGCGAAACAGCGAGCGCGGAACATAGGTGTTCATCGCCCTCAGGCCGCTCACCATGGCATTGAACGCCTGGAACACCTGGTCGATCTCGCGCACGCGGTTGCGCGGCAGGCGCTCGACGCGGTCGAAGTCGAGTTCCCCGATGAAGCGGGCCTGGCGGGAGATTTCCGCCAGCGGCCGGGTCGCCCTGCGCACCAGCAGAACCGACAGACCGATCGCCACGAAGATGGAAACCAGGCCGACCACCGCGGAGCCGAACAGCCGCCGGACCTCCCGCGATATCGACGAGGCCACATAGTACTGCCCCACCGTCCACACGCCCGGACCATAGCCGGCGATCACTTTGGTCATCGAGAGATAGTCCGGCTCGCCGTCATCGCTTTCCAGGTCCCGCACCTCGACGCCGGCGGCGCTGGCCCGCTGGAAATTCTCCAGCGGCCGCGATGTCGACAGGCGCATCAGCGCCTTGTCGCCGAGCGCCTCGACGGTCACCGGCAAGCGCGGAACCTCCCCTCCCGGAGCGGCGAAGTCCTCCAGGTCCGAATGGGCGATCACCTCATTGCCGTTGGCGATGATGAAAACCGTGGAATACGCTCCCTCGTCGAGCTGTCGGGCGGTTCGGCCCAGTTCCTCGATCGACACGGCGGCCGTCAGAAAGCCGACCAGCGCGCCGCCCCGGACCAGCGGGACGGTGACGTTGGCATAGAGCACGTCCCCCGAAGTCACCAGCGGGCCCCAGGTCGCGGGCGAAGCCGCGGTCATGTTCGGCAGCGCGTAGAGCTTCGCTTCCTCGGGGATCTGTTGCCTGCGGAACGGCCAGAGCTGTCCGTCCGGCGAACGATAGATGCCGAAGCCGTCGCCCGCCGTGTCGTTGACGACGAGGGCATCGAGAGACGGGTTGGCATATACGGCGGCGGTCAGTTCGGCGCGCAGGTCCTCCAGATGGCCGTCGAGCTCCCGTTCGTCGAACACGGTCTTGAGCTGCACGACGGCCTGCGAGGCGAGATCCAGATGGTCTCGCAGCCGCCGTTCCAGCGCATTGGTGGTCAGCACGGCCTTGTCGTTCAGCAGGGAATAGGTGTTGCGCATGTTGGCGGTCACCGCCAGGCCCAGCACCAGCAGCATCGAGACGCCGATCAGCAGCCCGAAAGCCAGGCCCACCACCCAGGTAATCGAATAGACGCGCTGTTCCTCGTCCACGCGCTCAATTTTCCCATCGGTCATGCGTCGCCGCGCCATCCCTGCAATTTCGGCCCCGTCCGATATCCGTCGTGTCTTCCCATCGCATATCAGCGGTTACCGTTTCCGAAACAATAAGCCGGATTGCGTCCGAAACGCGACCCCACGGCGGCAAATCGCGCGGCGCCTGGCTTCCGTCAGGGAGCGGGCATCCCGGCGCCCGTCGGCGATGCCGCGCGCTCTCTGTACTCGGCTCGGCGCAGCCGCTAAGAGGAAACTCAATGAACGGGAGCGAGCGCGTGATCGACTACGAGGCCGAATACAACAACCGGGCGCTTGTGCCGGAACACCCGGCGATCATCGAGGGCTGGGCGCGCGACGCGGCCCGGTACCGCGAAGAGGCCGTCTGCGCGCTGGCAACGGCTTACGAACTGGGCGAGCGCACGGTCTATGACCTTTTCCTCCCGGAGAGCGGCATGCCGGCTCGCGGCCCTCTCGGCCTCTTCATTCATGGCGGCTACTGGCAGGCGCTCGACCGGAGCTTCTTTTCGCATATGGCGCGCGGCGCCAACGCCCATGGGGTGCCGGTGGCCGTTGCCAGCTACACCCTGTGCCCGCAGGTCCGCGTCGGCGACATCATCGAGGAAATGCGCCGGCTGGCTGGTCATCTGTGGGAGCGCTACCGCCGTCCGGTGGTTGCCTACGGCCATTCGGCGGGCGGACACCTTGCCGCGTCGCTGCTGGCGACGGACTGGGGCAGCCGCGGCCTGCCACGGCGGCTGGTGCCCGCCGGCCTCGCCATTTCCGGCGTGTTCGACCTCCAGCCGCTGATCGGCACCTCGATCAACGAGAAGCTGCGCCTCGATCGCAAGGAGGCGATCGACGTCTCGCCGATCGCCTTCGCGGCACCGGCCGGGACGCATCTGATCGCCGCCGTCGGAGGGGGCGAATCCTCCGAGTTCATCCGCCAGTCGCGAGTGATCGCCGACATCTGGGCACGCGGCGGCGTGGAGACGGAACTCGACATTCGCGGCCAGGACAACCATTTCACCGTCATCGGACCGCTAGCGGATCCCGACAGCGACCTGACCCACCGTCTGGTGACGATGGCCCGGTCGATCTGCTGATCGCCGGATACCGCGCCGCGCCAGCGCGCGCGGTCCCGATGACCCTATTCAATGCGCGCGGACTGGTTTCCGTTGAGGTTGGGAACCCACATGCCGCAGCGCTGCAGGAAGGAGCCTCGATGCGCCCCGATTCTCCCGCCCCCGTGCGTCTGGAAGACTACAGACCGGCCGCCTACCGCATCTCGACGGTCGATCTCGACATCCGTCTTGCGCCACGGGCGGCGAAGGTCCGTGCCCGGCTGGCCCTGGAGCGGGCGCCGGGGACCGTTCCGGGAACGCCGCTGGTGCTGGATGGCGACGAACTGCGGCTCACCGCCCTGTCGCTCGACGGGCGGGCGCTTGCCGACACCGACTGCACCATCACCCCAGACAGGCTCGAGATCGCCTCGCCGCCGGCGGGTCCCTTCACGCTGGAAATCGAAACGGTGCTCGATCCCGACGCGAACACCAAGCTGATGGGGCTCTACCGGTCGAACGGCACCTATTGCACCCAGTGCGAGGCGGAGGGCTTCCGGCGCATCACCTATTTCCTGGATCGGCCCGACTGCCTCGCGGTCTACACCACCCGCATCGAGGCGCGCGTCAGCGAGGCGCCCGTGCTGCTGGGCAATGGCAATCCCGTGGAAAGCGGGCCGGTGCCGGGCACCGACCGCCACTATGCCGTCTGGCACGATCCGCATCCCAAGCCGGCCTATCTCTTCGCCATGGTGGCGGGCGATCTCGCCTGCGTCCGCGACAGTTTCCGGACCTGCGAGGGGCGCGACGTGGCGCTCAACATCTATGTCGAGCATGGCAACGAAGGCGCCTGCGGCTGGGCCATGGACAGTCTGAAGCGTTCCATGGTCTGGGACGAGGAAGTGTTCGGGCGGGCCTATGACCTCGACGTGTTCAACATCGTCGCCGTGTCCGACTTCAACATGGGCGCGATGGAGAACAAGGGCCTCAACATCTTCAACGACAAATATGTGCTGGCCAGGCCCGAGACGGCGACCGATCAGGACTATGCCGGCATCGAGACCGTGATCGCCCACGAGTACTTCCACAACTGGACGGGAAATCGCATCACCTGCCGCGACTGGTTCCAGCTCTGCCTGAAGGAAGGGCTGACGGTGTTCCGCGACCAGGAGTTTTCCGCCGACATGCGCTCGCGCGCCGTCAAGCGCATCGCCGATGTGCGGCTGCTCAAGTCGCACCAGTTTCCGGAGGATGCCGGCCCCCTCGCCCATCCCGTCCGGCCCCGGCTCTATCACGAGATCAACAACTTCTACACGGCGACGGTCTACGAGAAGGGGGCCGAGGTCGTGCGGATGCTGAAGAGCCTGATCGGCGACGCGGCGTTTCGGGCGGGCATGGACCTCTACTTCCGTCGCCACGACGGCGAGGCGACCACGATCGAGGCGTTTCTCGCATGTTTCCAGGAGGCAAGCGGCCTCGATCTTGACCAGTTCTCGCTCTGGTACGAGCAGGCCGGCACGCCGGTGCTGAAGGTCGACAGTTCCTACGAGAACGAAGCCGGCCGTCTCACCCTCACCTTCCGCCAGCACCTGCCGCCCTCTCCCGGGCAGAGCGAGAAGAAGCCGATGCACATTCCCGTGCGCGTCGGTCTGATGGGCGCGGACGGGCGCGAACTCGTGCCGGCGGGTGTCGCCGGCGCGGAGGTTACCGGTGACGTCCTGCACATCCGCTCGCCACAGCAAACGGTGGTTTTTTCCGGGCTGACGGAACGGGCCGTGCCGTCGGTGCTGCGCGGCTTCTCGGCGCCCATCTCGCTCAAGACCGATCTCGGCGAGGCCGACCTGCTGTTCCTTGCGGCCAACGACAAGGACCCCTTCAACCGCTGGGAAGCGCTGCAGAGCGTCGTGATGACGACGCTCATCGCCGCCACGGCCGGCACCGCACGCCAGGATCCGGTCGCCATCAGCCCGGCGCTGATCGCAGCCTTCGCCGCCAATGTCGCGGACGACACCCTGGAACCCGCGTTCCGCGCCCTGTGTCTGCAACTTCCGGGCGAGGCCGACATCGCCCGCGAGATCGGCCACAATGTCGATCCGGACGCGATTCATGCGGCGCGCGCCGCCATCCGCCGCATTGTCGCCGACGACATCGCGCCGGAGATCCTGGCCACCTACGAGGCGATGCGCGACGGCGCGACCTTTTCGCCCGATGCCCGCTCCGCCGGTCGAAGGGCCCTGCGCAACACGCTTCTCGACTATCTCGGGCACGGGTCGGACCCCGCCGGGGCGGCGCGCGTGCAGGCGCATTTCGAGGCGGCGGACAACATGACCGACCGTTTCGCCGCCCTGACCGTGCTCATTCACGCGGATCTGCCGGGGCGGGCCGAGGCGCTCGCGGCCTATGAGGCGCGCTACCACGCGGTGCCGCTGGCGATGGACAAGTGGTTCATGGCGCAGGCAACGGCCCCCAGCGGCGCGACCCTCGACCGCGTCCGCGACCTCACCGGCCATCCGGCCTTCTCTCCGGCCAATCCGAACCGGGTCCGCGCGCTGGTCGGCGCCTTCGCCAGCGGCAACCAGAGCCAGTTCAACCGTCCGGACGGGGCCGGCTTCACCTTCGTCGCCGATTTCGCCCGCGATCTCGACCGGCGCAATCCGCAGGCGGCGGCGCGCATGATGTCCGCCTTCCGCTCGTGGCGGGCGCTGGAGCCTGGCCGGCGCGCCCATGCCGAGGCCGCCCTGCGGCGCCTTGCGGCGGAGGGGGACCTGTCCGCCGACATGCGGGACATCGTCGAGCGCTGCCTGCAATAGCCGGCCGGTGAAGTGCATCGAATCAGGCTTTCGGGCCGCCTGGGCAGTCATCCGTGGCGGCCCGGGCGGCCCTTTCCATATTCGCCCCACGGGACTCGCAAGAGTTGTGCGTTCTGCAAATCACGTTAAGCTTCCATTAACTATATTTTTCTTGGGGGACTCTGGACAACGCAGGCGAATGCGATTCAAATGAAGATGATTCGAGCGCCGGTTGCGTTCTGTTTGCGGCAAAATCGACACATCGGGAGCCATTACGATGGCGCGTGCCTTTGCAGGGGCGGCGTCCGCGCGTCGATTCGCGGACTTGTTGAAGCGGCAGCGTGACTCGCAGTCGCTGACCGGGCACATCCGCCTGCTGGCGCAGCCCGCCTATCAGCGACTGTTGACGGCGGAACCGTTCTTCCGCCGCGCCATCCCGATCCTCTGCATCGTCTTCATCGCCACGCTCGCCACCTACCGCGCCCTCACCCTGTCCTACGATCACGAGGAAACCGACCAGCGGGCGCGCGACGACCTCACCATGATCGCGACCACCCTGTCGGCGCGCCTGTCGACCGCCGAGGCGGCACTGCCGGAGCAGGGGTTCAGCACGGCACTGCAGGCGGCGCTGGCCGACAGCCTGCCGCCGCGCGCCACCGGCGACGGGCGCCGCATCCTGGTCGCCGATCCGGACGGCGTCATCATGGCCACCGCGCCGATCCGCTCCGATCTGGAGGGGCGCATGCTCTCCGACCTGCTGGGCGCCGGGCAGCCGCTGACCATCTTCGGAGCCCGTGCCGGCGTCCTCACCATCTCCACGACGGAGGCCGGCGAGGCCTATGCCACCGTGCATCATCTGGAAGGCCGGCTCGGCATGGTCGCGCTGATCCAGTCGAAGGACACGATCTTTGCCGGATGGCGGGCCAGCGTCTCGGCCAATGTTACGCTCTTTGTCGGAACCGCGTCGGTGCTGCTCGTGCTCATCTACGCCTTCTTCGCGCAGGCGACCCGGGCCGAGCAGGCCGACCAGATCTATGCCGCGACCCGCGCGCGCATCGACCTTGCGCTCAATCGCGGCCGCTGCGGGCTGTTCGACTGGGACCTGTCGCGCGGGCGCATCTTCTGGTCCGCCTCGCTTTACGAAATGCTCGGTCTGCAGCCGCGCGACGACATTCTCGGCTTTTCCGAAATCTCCGCGCTGACCCATCCCGACGACATCGACCTCTACCAACTGGCGGAATCGCTGCTGGAAACCGGCGAGACCACCGTCGACCGCATGTTCCGCATGCGCCATGCCAATGGCGAATGGGTGTGGCTGCGCGCCCGCGCCGAGGTCCAGACCGAGCCGGGCATCGCCGAGCCGCACCTGATCGGCATCTGCATCGACGTCACCGAGCAGAAGCAGCTTGCCGAGCAGAGCCGCACTGCCGACCTGCGCCTGCGCGATGCGATCGAGACGATTTCCGAGGCCTTCGTCCTGTGGGACACGGAAAACCGTCTGGTGATGTGCAATTCCAACTATCAGACGCTGCACAATCTGCCGAATTCCGCCATCAAGGCCGGCACGCCCTATGCCCAGGTGATGGCCTCGGCCCGCCAGACCGTGGTTTCGGCGAGCCCCACCATCGGCAGCGACGCCTCCGATCCGTCCTCGTCCTACGAGGCCCAGCTCGCCGACGGCCGCTGGCTGCAGATCTCCGAGCGGCGCACCAAGGACGGCGGCTTCGTCTCGGTCGGCACCGACATCACCGCGCTGAAGCGGCACGAGGAAAAGCTGATGGAGAGCGAGCGGCGGCTGATGGCCACCGTCGCCGACCTGCGCCAGTCCCGCCAGAAGCTGGAAGTGCAGGCGCAGCAGCTCGTCGAGCTTGCCGAAAAATATTCCGAGGAGAAGACCAAGGCCGAAGAGGCCAACCAGGCGAAGTCCGAATTCCTCGCCAACATCTCGCATGAGCTGCGCACGCCGCTCAACGCCATCATCGGCTTCTCGGAGATCATGGACCAGGGCATGTTCGGCCCGCTCGGCTCCGACAAGTACCGCGAATACTGCGCCGACATCCATGACAGCGGCCGCTATCTGCTGAACGTGATCAACGACATTCTCGACATGTCGAAGATCGAGGCCGGCCGCATGGAGCTGAAGCGCGAGGCGGTCAATCTCGGCGCCATCGTCACCGACGTGTCGCGCATCATCTCGGCAGCCGCGGCGGAGAAGACCATTTCCGTCACCTGCGAGACCGAGGAGGGCCTGTCGCTCTCCGCCGACCGGCGCGCCGTCAAGCAGGTGCTGCTCAACCTGCTCGCCAACGCGGTCAAGTTCACCCCCGACGGCGGCTCGGTGACGCTGGCTGCGACCCACGGCCGGATGGACGGCGCCGATGCGGTGGTCATCGCCATCTCGGACACCGGCATCGGCATTCGCGAGAGCGACATCGTCCGGCTCGCCAAGCCCTTCGTGCAGGTGGAGAACCAGTTCACCAAGACGCACAAGGGCTCCGGGCTTGGCCTTGCCATCGCCCAGTCGCTCGTCAAGTTGCATGACGGCACGATGGAGATCCGCTCCGCCGTCGGCAAGGGCACCACGGTGACCGTCACCCTGCCGGTCGACATGCGCCCGGCCAGCAAGGCGGCGTGACGGGCGGGGCGAGCGCATCTTCCCTTCGGCGTCTCCGGCAAAGGCCCCCTGCGGGGCCTTTTTCGTTGCCCGTCCCTCCCCTTTTCGTTGCTCGGTCCTCCCCTGCATGCCTGCGACACCACGCCGCCCACTTGCGCCTTCCAGAAAGTTAGGCGGTGACCTAAGTTTCTATTGACCTCCTTGTGATAGCTGGATAGTTAGGCACATGGCTAAGCATGATCCGAAGCTGAACCTCAAATTTGCCGCCCTGAGTGACGAGACCCGCAGGGCTGTGGTCACGCGCCTCGCACGGGGGCCGGCTTCGGTGAGTGAACTGGCCTCGGCTCACGCCATGGCCCTGCCTTCGTTCATGGGACATCTGGCCAAGCTGGAAGCAGCGGGCCTGATCGAGACGACGAAGACGGGACGCGTGAGGCATTGCCGGCTATCGGCGGACGGAATCGCACCGGTGACGCACTGGCTGGCGGAGCAGCAGGCCCTGTGGACCTCGCGGCTGGACCAGTTCGACGCCTATGTCACCCAGCTTGTGAAAGAGAGAAACGATGAAACTTGATCCGCAAACCGATCTCATCCTGACGCGCACGCTCAAGGCGCCGCGCGCGATCCTTTGGGAATGCTGGACGACGCCCGCGCATATCAAGCACTTCTTCGTGCCGAGGCCCCACAAGGTGACGGCCTGCGACATCGACCTGCGCGTCGGCGGCCGTTTCAACACCACCTTCGAGGTCGAAGGCAACGAGATGGCGAACGAAGGCGTGTTCCTGGAGGTCGTGCCGCAGGAGAAGCTGGTCTTCACCGATGCCTATACCGAAGGCTGGAAGCCGGCGCCGGACCCGTTCATGACAGCCCTCCTGCTGCTGGAGGACGCCGCAGAAGGCGGCACGAAATACACCGCCATTGCCCGGCACCGCTCCACCGATGCGCGCAAGACCCATGAGGACATGGGCTTCCACGACGGCTGGGGCACGGTGTGTGAACAACTCGACGCCTATGCGCTGGACATCCTGAAGTCGCGATAGGCGCGGGTCCGACAGGCTCCACGAGACAGGCGCCACGAGACAGGCGCCACGAGATGGGCGCCACGAGATGGGCGCCACCAGACGGTCGGGATCGGGGCGGCGGCGCCGCCCCGGCCGATCAATCGACGAGGCCGTCCTCGTCGAAGAACGCCTTCTCCTGCACCGCGCCGAAGAGCTGGCCGAGCCCCTGCCCGGCCTCGCTCAGGCTGTTGCAGGCCAGTTCGACCTGCAGGGTCCGCCCCTCATAGAGCAGGACGCCGCCTTCCATGTCCTTCTCCGGGTCGGCCGGCCCCCGGCTGATCATGCGCTCATAGACGACATAGGTGTAATCCCCGGACACCAGACCGAGGCGGGTGTCGTAGCCGCCGGAATAGCCGAGCGAATGGATCATGAAGCGTTCGACGCTGCCATCGGCCGTGCCGGGGAGTTCCAGGTCCGGCGCGACCAGCGGCCCCTGCCGCACGGACAGCGCCGAGACACCGGCGGCGGCGCAGACGGACAGCACGTCGCCGTCCTGGAGTTCGCAGGACAGAAGCACCTGTTCCGTGTCGAGACAGTGTCCGCCCGAGATGTCGTCGCTGGCGTGATCGGGAACGTTGTCGAAGCCGCTTCTCTCGCTGCCGTTGCAGGGCACCGGCTCGAAGCGGCCGTGATCGGCGACGATCGCGCCGCCGTCGATCCGCCATCTGTGGTCCCCGACCTGGCGATCCTCCTCGATCTCCGTTTCGACCGTGACATCGAGCCAGTCGCCCGACCGCGTGCCGGTGATCTTGCTTTCCCAACTGGTGTAATAGCGCTGTTCGTGATCCTGCACGGTGCCGTGCTCGGTTCCTGCAACGGGACCGTCCGTATCGGGCAGGTTGAGAACCATCGCCGCCTCGCTCGTCTTGGTCTCCATGGCGAAGCAGCGCTCCTCGGCCATGGCCGCGGACGAAAGAGCGGTCAAACAGGCGAATGCAAGCGCGGCGCGACGAGGCGTGATCACGGCAATGTCCGATCGAAAAGGCGGCGGAGGACGCAACAGGTTGCGAGAGAATGCAAACAATCCGGTCGGCATGCAAAGGGAATCCGCAGCGGAAATCCCGTCCTTGCGCAAATCCTTGCACGCGTGCCGACACGGGGTTGAGCGGACGTGCCGCCTACCGCGGGCAGGTTGGTACGCCGAGCCGGAAGCGCCGTACGGCGCCAGTTCCGGCCGCCTCAGCCGGCGGCCGGCTCCACCTTCCCCACCAGCGCCTCGAACGTGCCGCGCACCCGCCGCTGCGTCTCCGCCATCAGCGCTTCCAGATGGGCGAAATCCGGCGCCTCGCCCGCCAGCACCAGCAGATCCTTGACGCCCTTGGGCACGGCATCCGCCTTGAACGGGCCGTCCAGCGTCAGGCGCTGCACCTGGGTCAGGGCATGATAGAGGCGGATGGCCGGCAGCAGCACCTCGGCATCGCCGGCTTCGAGCAGACCCGCGTCGCGGGTGCGTTCCAGCACCGTCTCCGTCGTCTGCGACAGGATCTGCGGATGCGTCGCCCCATGGACCAGTTGCAGGTACTGGGCGATGAACTCCACGTCGACAAGGCCGCCGGCGACCTGCTTCAGGTCCCAGATGTCGGATGTCCCCTTCTCCGCCTCGATCCTCGCACGCATCGACGCCACTTCGGCGGCCACCGTCTTCGCGTCGCGCGGCCGGGCCAGCGTCTCGCGGATATTGGTCTCGATTCTTGCGGCAAAGGCATCGGAGGAGCGGGCGATCACCCGGGCCCGGGTCAGCGCCATGTGCTCCCAGGTCCAGGCTTCCTTGGCCTGATAGGTCTCGAAGGCGGCAAGGCGCGTTGCCAGCGGCCCGGCATTGCCCGAGGGGCGCAGGCGGAAGTCCACCTCGTAGAGCCGCCCCTCCGCCGTCGGCGCCGACAGGGCCGCGACCAGCCGCTGGGTCAGGCGGATGAAATACTGGCTCGGCGCCAGCGGTCGCTTGCCGTCGGTCTCGGTCACCTCCTCCGGGTGGTCGTAGAGCAGGATGAGATCGAGATCGGACGCCGCCGTCATCTCGCGTCCGCCGAGCTTGCCCATGGCGACCACGGCCCAGTCCGCGCCCGGCAGCCGGCCGTGGCTTTCCGCCACGTGATCGATCACGAAAGGCATCAGCCCGGCCACCACCGTCTCGGCAAGGCGCGCCAGCGCCTCGCCCACCTGCAGGGCGTTCAGCGTGTCGGAGAGCAGCCGCAGGCCGATCAGGAACTGCTGCTCCTGCGCGAAGATGCGCGCCCGGTCGAGCGCGTCCTCGTAGAAGCGGGCAAGGTCGAGGGTGCGGGCCAGACCCGCGCGGAACTCGGCCGAGGTGGGCATGGCGCCGAAAAAGGCCGGATCCATCACCGCGTCGAGCACATGCACCCGCTTCGACACCACTTCGCCCATGCGCGGGGCGGCGCCCATCACCGTTGCGAGCAGCTTGAGAAGCTGCGGGTTGGAGCGCAGCAGCGAGAAGAGCTGGACGCCGGCGGGCAGCTTCGACAGAAAGCTGTCGAAGGCCAGCAGCGCCTGGTCGGCATTGTCGGTGCTGGCCAGTGCCGAGATCAGCACCGGATGCAGCTCGGTCAGCCGCTCGCGCGCCTTGGCCGAACGCACCGCCGGATAGCGGCCGAAATGCCAGGCCCGGATGATCTTGCCGGCCTCTTTCGGCCGCTGATAGCCGAGCCGGGTCAGGGTCTCCAGTGTCTCGGGGTCGTCGTCGTCGCCGGTGAAGACCAGGTTGCCGAGGTCCGAGGCCAGTTCCGGCTCGTTCTCGAACAGGGCCGAATAGTGCTTCTGCACCCGCGTCAGCCGCGCCCGCAACGCCTCCTCGAACGGCTCCAGCTCGGCAAAGCCCATCAGCCGCGCCACGCGGGCGCGCGCCTCCGCCTCGGCCGGCAGGATATGCGTCTGCTCGTCGTTGACCATCTGGATGCGGTGCTCCACCGCGCGCAGGAAGCGATAGGCCTCGGTCAGTTCGTCGCGCGCCTCCGCCGCGATCCAGTCGAGCGCGGCGAGCGTTGCCAGCGTCTCCAGCGTGCGCCGGCCGCGCAATTCGGTGATGCGTCCGCCGGCGATCAACTGCTGCGTCTGGGCGAAGAACTCCACCTCGCGGATGCCGCCGCGTCCCAGCTTGACGTTGTGGCCCGCCACCGCGATCCGCCCGTGCCCCTTGTGGACATGGATCTGGCGCTTGATCGAATGCACGTCGGCGATCGCCGCATAGTCGAGATACTTGCGCCAGATGAAGGGCGAGATTTCCTTCAGGAAGCTCTCGCCGCAGGGCACGTCGCCGGCGCAGGCGCGCGCCTTGATCAAGGCCGCGCGCTCCCAGTTCTGGCCGAGGCTCTCGTAATAGACCAGCGCTGCCGGGATCGACATGGCCAGCGGCGTGGCGCCGGGGTCCGGACGCAGCCGCAGGTCGGTGCGGAAGACATAGCCGTCCGCCGTGCGGTCGCCCATCATCTTGACCAGCCGCTTGGTCATGCGGACGAACTCGACAGGCGCCTCCGCCCCGCCCGTCACCGGCGCCAGGCCCGGCTCGTAGAGCACGATGAGATCGATGTCGGAGGAGTAGTTCAGCTCCAGAGCGCCGTATTTGCCCATGGCGAGGATCACGAAACCGCAGCCCTGTTCCGGGGCAGCCTCGTTGCGGATCTCGAACTTGCCGCGCCGGGCGAGATCGCGCAGGCAGAAGCGGATCGCCGCCGTCAGCGCCGCATCGGCGAAGCGGCTGAGGCCGCCGGTCACCGCGTCGAGATCGAGCGCGCCGGCAATGTCGGCGAGCGCCAGCGTCAGGGCGAGATCCTGCTTCAGCCGCCGCAGGCGGGCCATCACCACGGCCTCGTCGTCGCCGGCCACCTCGCGGGCCTCGGCGACCAGCCGGTCGACCCGCGCCTGCGGCACATCCGTCAGCAGCGCGGCAAGGCGGGCATGGTCGGCAAGGGCAAGGTCGCGGAGATAGGGGGCGTTGGTCAGCGCGCCGGCAAGGAAGGATGCCACGCTGCGGCGCCGGTCGGCATCCGGTCCAAGCCCGGCGACGACGTCGGCAAGATCCTGCAACAGCGCTTCGGCTGCAGCCTCGCTCTCGGCGAGCGGCACCACCCGCAAGGCCGCCAGCAGGGGCATGCCGCCCGTGCCCGCCTCGCTGCCGTTCCCCTTGCGGTCGCCGCCATCCGCGGTGCCCTGCGCTGCGACACTGTCGTTCAATCCGTCCTCCCGATCCGCCCGTTGCACCGGGCCGTTCCGTCAGTCGCCGCCCGCCGGCCGTCCCTCGCCGTCGCGTCCGGCCGCCGGCAGCCACAACCGCGCCGCCAGTCCGGGCTCCGCGTCCGCCAGTTCCAGCCGCCCGTGATGCAGGCGCGCCACCGCCGCCACCAGGCTGAGGCCGAGGCCGGAGCCGGGCGCGCTGCGGCTTGCCTCCAGCCGCACGAACCGGTGCAGCACCCGCTCCTTGTCGGCATCGGCGATGCCGGGTCCGTGGTCGCGCACGCCGAGCAGGACGTCACCGCCCTCCATGCGCGCTTCCAGCTCCACCCTAGCGCCCTCGCCCGCCTCCTGCCGAGCGTATTTCAATGCGTTTTCGACAAGGTTTATCAGCGCCTGCACCAGCAGCTCGCGGTTTCCCGTCACCGTCAGCCCATCGGCGACGCGCAGCTCCATGCCGCCGCCATCATCCTCGGCGACCGGCGCGTAGAGCTCGCCCACCTCGCGCACCAGCGCCGAGACATCGATATCGCCGAAGCTGGCGTCGGAGGATCCGGCCTCGACACGGGCAATGCGCAGCAGCGCGTTGAAGGTGCGGATCAGGGCGTCGCAGTCCTCGATGGTGGTTTCCAGCACCGCGCGCGCCTTGCTGTCGCCGGCGAGGTCGCCGCGCAGCGCCTCCTCCAGCCGGTTGCGCATGCGGGTCAGCGGCGTCTTGAGGTCATGGGCGATGTTGTCGGAGACATCCTTGAGGCCCTGCATCAGCACCTCGATGCGCGTCAGCATCGCGTTGAGGCCGATCGCCAACCGGTCGAACTCGTCGCCGCTGCCTTCCACCGGCAGCCGCTCGGTGAGGTCGCCCGACATGATGCGCCGGCTGGTCGCGGTCATCGCATCGATGCGCTTCAGCACGCGGCGGCTGACGAAGACCCAGGTGATCAGTCCGAGCGCCGCCAGCACGAACAGCCAGAAGCGCATCGCCTCGGCCAGCAGCGAGCGGAAATACTGCTGTTCCTGCAGGTCGCGCCCGACCAGCAGGCGAAAGCCGCCGGAAAGCTGGAACACCCTGACCAGCGCCTCGCGGCGCGCCCCGCCGCCGATCGGGGTGTACATCACCCGCTGCAACTCGCCGCTCTCGCCGGCCAGCACCCGGTCGTCGAGCTGCTCGATATTGCCGACGAGCTGATTGGCGGCGAAGTCGGTGACGAGATAGAGGCTGGCACCGGGTCGGCGGGAGCGGGCGTCGACGGCGGCGACAAGCGCGCGAATGCCGCCGATGCGATACTGGTCGGCAAGGCCGGAAATCTCGGCATCGACCGTGTCCACCACCTGGTCGCGCAGGACCGTCGCGGTGTTCTGCGACAGATAGACGAGGACCGCGCCGGAGGCGAGCGTCAGCGCCGCCAGATAGATCAGCGCCAGCTTGATCGCCGTGGTGCGGAACAGCCGGCCGGTCGTCGTCGGTTCGCTCATGCGCCGGCGCGGCCGCTGTCGCGGATCGTGTAGCCGGCGCCGCGCACGGTGTGCAGCAAGGGCCGGTCGAAATCCTTGTCGATCTTGGCGCGCAGCCGCGAGATATGGACGTCGATCACGTTGGTCTGCGGGTCGAAGTGATATTCCCACACATGTTCGAGCAGCATCGTGCGGGTGACCACCTGGCCGGCATGCTGCATCAAGTATTCCAGCAGGCGAAACTCGCGCGGCTGCAGCGGAATGTCCTGGCCCGAGCGCGTCACCGTGTGGCTCAGCCGGTCGAGCGTCAGGTCGCCGACCGTATAGCTCGTCTCCACCTCCTGCTGGCGCGGTCGGCGGCCGAGCGCCTCCACCCGGGCCAGCAGTTCGGAGAAGGCGTAGGGCTTGGGCAGGTAGTCGTCGCCGCCGGCGCGCAGGCCGGTCACCCGGTCGTCGACCTGACCGAGCGCGGAGAGCACCAGCACCGGCGTGTGGTTGCCGTCCGCGCGCAAGCCGGAAATCAGCGACAGGCCGTCGCGCCGCGGCAGCATCCGGTCCACCACCAGCACATCATAGGGGGCGCTGGCGGCCAGATCGTAGCCGGTCTCGCCATCGGCGGCATGGTCGACCACATGCCCCGCCTCGCGCAGGGCCTTGGCCAGATAGCTCGCTGCTTCCTTGTCGTCCTCGACAATCAGGATCCGCATGACCTCTTCCGTGTCTTTGGTCTTTGGTCTCGGGCTGGTTCCGGTTGCTGGGTTTAGCATCGGCAGGAGCCCGCGTCGAACGGCATGAAAAACCCCGGACCGTCTGGCGGTCCGGGGCCCCGGTCCCCTGGCATGCGTCTGGTGGCGGTTGCGGACCTGCCCCTCGCATGCCGGTGACCTTCCGGATGCCGCGCCGCCGTTCGGGGGCTTGGCTCGTCGGGCGGCGTCATCCGGTTTCGTTGGCGGCGGCGGCGCACCCTGTCCGGCGCGCCGCCTGCCGCTCAGCCCCTGTTCTGGTCGACCGGTACCGCGACGAAGCGCGAGGCATTGTTCCGCTCGACGCGCAGCAGCACCGACTTGCGACCGTTTTCGCTGGCGGCAAGGGCGGCTCCGGCGACCTCGCCGGGGTTGCTGACCGGCTGGCCCGCCACCTCGAGGATGACGTCGCCGCGCTGCAGGCCCTTTTCGGCTGCCGGGCTGTCGGCGGGAATGTCGGTGATGACCACGCCGCGCTCGCCGGCGCCCATCGCGCTTGCCGCCGCCAGTTCCATGCCGAGGCTGTCGACGAAGGCCGTGTCCTTGCCGGTCGGCTGGACCGCCGCCGTCGCCGGGCCGTCATCCTGCAACCGGCCGAGGATGACCTTGACGTCCTGCTCGCGCCCGTCGCGCCAGACATTGAGGGTGACCTCGGTCTCCGGCGGATAGGCGGCGATCATCCGGGCGAGGTCGCGCGGCCCGTCGACCGACTGTCCGTCCACGCTCAGGATCGTGTCGCCGGAGCGGATGCCGGCCTTGCGCGCCGGGCTGTCGCCCTGGGCGTCGGCGACGATCGCGCCCTTGGCGTCCTTCAGACCGACGCTCTCGGCGATGTCCTTGGA
The DNA here is from genome assembly GCF_900185725.1 of Stappia sp. TSB10P1A. Classification (GTDB taxonomy): domain Bacteria; phylum Pseudomonadota; class Alphaproteobacteria; order Rhizobiales; family Stappiaceae; genus Stappia. Next base: position 629,693 of record NZ_FYAU01000036.1, read on the forward strand.
CACCGGCTGGATCTGCACGCCCAGCCAGCCGCGCACCACCGTGCCGTCCTTCTGCAGGTCCTTGACGATCGTGCTGGCCGTCGAGGCCGGAATGGCGAAGGCGATGCCGACATTGCCGCCCGAGGGCGAGAAGATCGCCGCGTTGACGCCGATCACCTGGCCCTTGACGTTGAAGGCCGGGCCGCCGGAATTGCCCCGGTTCACCGGCGCGTCGATCTGGATGAAGTCGTCATAGGGACCGGCGCCGATGTCGCGGCCACGGGCCGAGACGATGCCGGCGGTCACCGAGCCGCCGAGGCCGAACGGATTGCCGACCGCCACGACCCATTCGCCGACCTGCGGCGCCTCGGGGGCGAACTCCACATACGTGAACGTCTGGCCCGCGCTGTCGACCTTGAGCAGGGCAAGGTCGGTGCGCTTGTCGGCGCCGATCAGCTTCGCCTCGTATTCGTTGCCGTCATCGGTGATCACCGTGAAGGTCTTGCCGTTGGCCACGACATGCTCGTTGGTGACCAGATAGCCGTCGCCGGTGATGAAGAAGCCGGACCCCTGGCTCATGCCGTGGCGGCGCGGCTGCTGCTCGCGGCGCTGTTCGCTGCCGAAGGGCTCGCCGCCGAAGCGCCGGAAGAAGCGCTGCAGCGGGTGATCCTGCGGCAGGTCCTCGAAGCCGGGGATGCCCCCGTCGCGCGACGACATCATCCGCGGCGTCTCGTCGGTGCGCACCCGCACGCTCACCACCGCCGGCTTCACCGCCGAAACGACAGGCGCGAAGTTCTGCGGCGCCTCGGTTTCGACCCGCACCGGGTCGGCAAGGGCGAACTGCCCCGGCACCACGGTCTGCAGGCTCATCGCGCCGGCAAGACCCAGCGCCAGGGCACCGGCGACAAGGCCGGCACGGCGGCGCGGCAGACGGCGGATGGCCGAGGGGATCTGTTTGGTCGACATGTGTTGCTCTCTCCACATCAGGAACCGGACGGCGTCCGGAGGTCAGGACCCTTCGAGCCGGCGGTCATTCGCGGGGAAGCGTTCGCCGACTGTCCCGACTGATATGGAACACGCCGCCTTACAGCCGCCTGTCGGCGAAATTAAGCTTTGGTAATGTTGCGGGAGTGGGTCGGGCGCAGCGGCTCACGCTTCGCGGGTGACGATCACAGCCCCGGCCTCGAGCGTGCGATGCACCGGGCAGCGGTCGGCGATCTCCAGCAGCCGCGCGCGGGTTTCGGCATCCAGATCGCCCTCGATGGTGATCCGCCGTTCGAAGCGGTCGATGCGCCCGTCCCGGCCGCGAAGCTCCTGCGTGCACTCCAGGCAATCCGCCGCATGCACCTTGCCATGGGTGACCGTGGCCGAGATCCGCGTCACCGCCAGTCCCTTGCGCTCGGCATACATGCGCAGCGTCATCACGGTGCAGGCGCCGAGCGCCGCCGACAGATAGCCGTAGGGCGAGGGTCCGCTGTCGAGACCGCCGACCGCCTCCGGCTCGTCGGCGATCAGCCGGTGCCGGCCGGCCACCACCATCGCCTGGAACTTGCCGAGCCCGGTCTCGCTGACCTCGACGCCCTTCGCCTCAACCTGTGCGGCCTCCGCCTCCATGCCGATATAGCGGCTCGCCCAGGCGGCGATCACGCCCGCCGCATAGGCCGCATCCGCCGGATCGGTCAAGAGGTGGTCGGCACTGTCCAGCGAGACGAAGCTCTTGGGGTGCTTCGCCGCCACGAAGATGCGTGTGGCATTGTCGATGCCGACCGTCTCGTCGCGCGGCGCGTGCAGCACCAACAGCGCCTTGTGCAGATGCGCGACGCGCTCGCGCACGTTCTGCTCGGCGATGTCCTCCAGGAACTGCTTCTCGATGGTGAAGCGGCGGCCGGCCAGTTCGACCACCGCCGCGCCGTCGTCGCGGATCCGCTCGAGATCGGCACGGAAATTCTTCAGGACGTGATCGGCATCGGCCGGCGCGGCGATGGTCGCGACCGCCAGCGCCTCGGGGATTTCATGCGCGGCCGCCAGCATCGCGGCGCCGCCCAGCGAATGGCCGATCAGGAGCTTCGGCGCCGCATGGGTCTCGCGCAGGAAGGCGGCGGCCTTGAGAAGATCCGCCACGTTGGAGGAGAAATTGGTGGAGGCGAAGTCGCCGCCCGAGCCGCCGAGCCCGGTGAAATCGAACCGCAGGACGGCAATGCCCTCGCGGGTCAGCGCTTCGGCGATGCGCCGGCCGGCCGCCCCGTCCTTGGAACAGGTGAAGCAATGGGCGAACAGCGCATAGGCGCGCACCCGGCCGGTCGGCAGGTCGAGCCGGGCGGACAGTTCGGCGCCGTCATGGCCCTCGAAGGTCAGTCGGACAGGCTGTGCGGGCATCGGGCTCTCCGTCGTCGGGCGATCTTGTCGTTCGGAACGCGGGTGTCTTTCGAAGCCCGCGCCGACGCCCAACAAACCACGAAACCGCGAGCCGATCACGCCTCCCTGTCGCGGGACAGGATCCGGTTCAGTTCGGCTTGCTCCTCGCCGGTCAGCCGTGTCGCGGCGCCGGCCGCGACGGCAGCAGCCCCGCGGCGGCGGCGGGCGCCGAGAAACAGCACCAGCAGGCCGATGGCGAGCGCCAGCGGCGCCAGGCCCCACAGGGCCACCGTCTGCAGCGTCAGGCGCGGCTTCAGCAGCACGAACTCGCCATAGCGGGCAACCAGGAAGTCGACCACCTCGGCGTTGGTGTCGCCGGCCACCAACCGCTCGCGCACCAGCACGCGCAGGTCCTTGGCGAGCGGCGCGTCGCTGTCGTCGATCGACTGATTCTGGCAGACCATGCAGCGCAGTTCGGCGGAGAGCTCCCGCGCCCGCTGCTCGAGCACCGGATCGTCCAGCACCTCGTCCGGCGCCAGCGCGCGCGCCGCCGGCAGGGCCACGGCCAGCATGGCGAGCGCGAGCAGCAGCAGGCGGAGCGGGCGCATCACTCGGCCCCCTGCCCGGCGGCGACCATCTTGCGGGCGGCCGGCTTGGGAGCGCCGACCCGCAGCCGGCGGTCGAACAGCGACAGCACGGCGCCGAAGCTCATCACCAGGCAGCCGATCCAGATCAAGGTCACCAGCGGCTTGTAATAGAGGCGGATATCGGCGCCGCCGTCGGCATGGACCTCGCCGATCGACACATAGACCTGCGACAACAGACCGAAGGTGACGATGCCCGCCTCGGTCGTCGGCATGCGCCGCGCGGTGTAAAGCCGCTTGGCCGGGTCCGCCACCGCGACTTTCACGCCGCCGCGATAGATGTCGAAATGCCCGACATCGTCGACATAGTTGGGGCCGGTGCGCCGCGCCAGGCCGGCGAAGGCCAGCGAATAGTGGGAGATCTCGACGCTCTCGCCCGGACGGATGGTCAGCACCTTCTCTTCCTGGAAGGCGGAGACGGCGACGATGCCGAGCAGCGTCAGGCCGATGCCGGCATGGCCGAGCGCCGTGCCCCAGGCCGATCCCGGCAGGCCGGCAAGGCGGGCAAGGCCGGTCGACAGGCCGACATCGCGGAAGCGGGCGCGCGAGAGGATCTCGGCCGCCGCGCCGCAGATCACCCAGGCGGCGAGGCCGACGCCGAGCGCGGCGAGGATCTTCTCGGCGCCCTCCATCCAGGCGGTCACCAGCATCGCCAGCAGCGCCAGGCCGGCGACCGCGTAGAGCCGCTGGCCGACGGCGGCGAGATCGCCGCGCTTCCACGCCAGGAACGGGCCGAACGGCATCGCCAGCAGCAGCGGGATCATCAGCGGCCCGAAGGTCAGGTTGAAGAAGGGCGGACCGACCGAGATCTTCTCGTCCGTCAGCACCTCCAGCAGCAGCGGATAGAGCGTGCCGATCAGCACGGCGGCGGTCGCCACCGTCAGCAGCAGGTTGTTCAGCACCAGCGCGCCCTCGCGGCTGACCGGGGCGAACAGCCCGCCCTGCTTGAGCATCGGCGCGCGCCAGGCATAGAGCGCCAGCGAGCCGCCGATGAAGACCACGAGAATGCCGAGAATGAAGGTGCCGCGCGCCGGATCGGTGGCGAAGGCATGGACACTGGTCAGCACGCCGGAGCGCACCAGGAACGTGCCGAGCAGCGACAGCGAGAAGGTGAGGATGGCGAGCAGCACCGTCCACACTTTCAGCGCCCCGCGCTTTTCCATGACGATGGCGGAATGCAGCAGCGCCGTGCCGGCGAGCCAGGGCATGAACGAGGCGTTCTCGACCGGATCCCAGAACCAGTAGCCGCCCCAGCCGAGCTCGTAATAGGCCCAGTAAGAGCCCATGGCGATGCCGAGCGTCAGGAACATCCAGGCGAGCAGCGTCCAGGGCCGCACCCAGCGGGCCCAGGCCGCGTCGACCCGCCCGAGAATCAGCGCGGCGATGGCGAAGGAGAAGACGATGGAGAAGCCGACATAGCCGACGTAAAGCAGCGGCGGATGGATCGCCAGGCCCACGTCCTGCAGGATCGGGTTAAGGTCATTGCCCTCGATCGGCGCCGGCGAGGCGCGCAGGAACGGATTGGAGGTCGCCAGCATGAACAGCAGGAAGGCGGCCGTCACCCAGCCCTGCACGCCGAGCGTTGCGGCCTTCAGTTCCATCGGAATGTTGCGGCCGAAGGCGGCGACCAGCGCTCCGAACAGCACCAGGATCAGCACCCACAGCAGCAGCGAGCCCTCGTGATTGCCCCACACGCCGGTGATCTTGTAGAGGTCCGGCTTGGCCGAATGGGAATTCTCGACCACGTTGACGACCGAGAAGTCCGAGACCATGTAGGCCTGCGTCAGCGCCGCGAAGGCGATGCCGACCAGCAGGAACATCATGCCGGCGACGGGCGGCGCCACCGCCATCAGCCGGCGGTCGCCGGTTACCGCGCCCCAGACCGGCACGACGCTCTGCAGCGCCGACAGCACGAAGGCCAGAATCAGCGCGAAATGGCCGATCTCGATGATCATCCCCGATCGTCTCCCTCAACTCGGCAGGCGATATCGCCCGCGCGCGGCCGGATCGGGTCCGGCTAGTCCTCGCCCTGCCAGACGCCCTTGCCCTTGAGCGCCTCGGCCACTTCCTTCGGCATGTAGTTCTCGTCGTGCTTGGCCAGCACGTTGTCGGCATGGAACCAGCCGTCGCCCTTCATCACGCCTTCGGCGACGACGCCCTGTCCCTCGCGGAACAGATCGGGCAGCAGGCCGACATAGACCACATTGACGCTTTCCACCGTGTCGGTCACGGCGAAACGCACCTCGGCATTCATGCCGCGCTCGACGCTGCCGTCCTCGACCAGTCCGCCGAGGCGGATGCGCTGGCCGTCCGGCAACTGTTTGCCAACGATGTCGCTGGGGCTCTGGAAGAAGACGATCTGGTCGTTCAGCGCCACCAGGATCAGTGCCACCGCAACGGCCAGCACGCCGCCGGCGGCCGCGATCATCGTCATGCGTCTTTGCTTGCGGGTCATCTTGCTTCGTCCGTTCCCGTCGCTGCCCACCAGTTTGTGCCGCTCAGGAGCCTTCGCCCAGTTCGCGGGCCAGTTGCCGCACGCCGGCGACGGCGGCCGGGTCATCCTTCAGCGCCTCGCCGGCGCGCGCAATGACCTCGCGCAAACGGTCGCGCTCGCCCAGCACGTCGAGCGCGCGCATCAGCCGCATCCAGTCTTCCATGCTGCCGCCGTCCTCGGCAAGCCGCCGATCCAGCCCGTCGACCATGGAGCGGATCATCTCCTGCCGGTCGCTCTCCGCCATCTCTGACGCGGCCTCGATCTGTTCGCGGCTCGGCCCTGGCGCTGCAGGCGCCGCCGCCGTTTCGGCGGTCTCGACGCCGAGCTTGGCGAGTTCCAGCCGCGCGGCCTCGGCCCAGGCCTCGCCGCCGCGCGCATCGGCCAGCAGGGCGCGCCAGGCGGCGACCGCCTCGTCCCTGCGGTCTTCCTGGGTCAGCGCCAGCGCCAGGAAGAAGCGCGGCTTCACCGCTCCGGCCTCCAGCTTCACCGCCCGTTCGAACGCGGCGCGCGCCTCGGCGCTGACGATGCCGTTATTGGCGACGACCAGCGCCTCGCCGCGATCGGTCTCCCGGCGCGGATCGGAGCCCAGAAGCCGGATCGCGGCGGCATAGGCGGCGGCGGCGTCCTCCGCCCGCCCCATGCGCATATAGACCGGCGCCAGCACGTCCCAGCCGCGCCCGTCCCCCGGGTTGTCGGCGAGATGCCGCTCGACCCGCGCCACCAGTTCGGGCAGCGAGCGGCCGTCCGCCGGCATCTCCAGGCGGGCGGCCAGCGGCTGGTCGGGCATGTCGGGCGAGCCGAAGGCGAGATAGGCGGCGACGGCGCCGAGCGGCACCAGGGCCAGCGCCAGTCCCTGCACCAGGCGCAGCCGGGCCACGGCCGCGGCCTTGCCCGCCTCCCCTGTCTGCGAGCCGGTCTGGCGTGCCTCGCGGTCGGCGGCGATCAGCCGCCTGGCGATCTCCGTGCGCGCGGCCTGCGCCGCCTCCGGCGAGATCAGGCCCCGGTCGAGATCGCGATCGACCTCGGCCAGTTGGGCCTTGTAGACCTCGGCATCGTGCAAGGCGGCGACCGCGGCCTCGTCGCGGCCGGAACGGGCGAGCGGAACCAGCACGGCGAGCGCGGCCAGCACCGTCAGGATGGAGAAAGCGATCCAAAGCGTCATGAGGAGGATATAGACCGTGCCGCGGCGATTTCCGCAAGTATAAGCGACCTGTGACAGGCGGTCGCGCCGAAACGACCCCGATCACGATCCGTTCAACGGCGACACGTCGCCCGGCCGCCCCGCGTGCCTCCGCCCGCCCGGTGCACCGGCGAGGTCGGCCAAGATCAGGGAATGGGATCAGGAGACGAGATCAGGAGGCGATCTGCCGGGCGTCCGGCTTCGGCGTCAGCGCCGCCTTGCGGCTGCGCCGCAACTGGTCGGCATAGTCCTTGCCGTAAAAGGCCTCGCACAGTTCGATGGCGATATCGACGGCGACGAGATGCGCCTTGCGCGTCGTCTCGCCGGCCTCGGCGAGGGCCGAGAGCAGCGCCCGCGTCTTGATCTCCAGCGACTGATCGAGCGCCTGACGGGTGCGGGCGGTGATCTCGTTGACGGCGAGATTCTCCGCCGCGTCGCGCATCTTGCCGACCAGCATCACGCCGCGATGGGCGCCGTCCAGCAGCGCGCCGTCGATCTGCGGCTCGCCGTCGGCGTCGAGCGTCGGAACCACGAGCAGGCGGCGGATGTTGCCGGTGGCCAGTTCCAGGTCGCGGGCGATCAGGTTCGACAGGATGCGGCGCGTTTCGGCCACCCGCTTGTGCCAGGCCGGCTTTTCCGTCAGGTCGAACTGCCGGTCGAGCACCTTGACGATGCGGGTGTAAGCGTCGATCGCGCTGGAGAGTTTCAGGTTGCTGCAATCGCCGCAGGCGATGCCGGCCTGGCGTTCCACCTCCGACAGGGCCATTTCGGCGAAGACCGCATAGCGGCTCTCGGCGATCTTGCGAATCGATGTCGAGCCGGCGAGCGCCGCCGCCAGCGACAGCATCGATTCCGGCGCTTCCACCCGGTTCAGCACGACGGAGGCGACCAGCGCCCTCTCGTCCGGATGCCGGTCGGTCACCGCCTTGATGCGGATCAGCGCCGGGCTGCCCGGCTTGAAATCCCATTCGGTCAGCCGCTCCGGCAGGCTTTCGCGCAGCGCCTCCAGCCAGCCGCCCTCGCGGAAGGCGGCGACCAGATCCTCCGCGTCGCGTAGCGCCCGCTCGCCGCCCAGCAGCATGCTGGTCTTCTGGTGGACGCGGTCGTCGGCGCGCGCCTCCGCCAGCGCCTTTTCCATCGGCAGAAGCACGTTGCGGCGCAGCGACACCGCCAGTTCGATCACCTCGTCCGGCTCGGTTTCCAGCCGCCGGCAGCGCTCGACCGCCTGGGCCACCCGGTCCGGCGCCACATCGCGGGAGATCCAGGTCCAGATCAGGGGCAGGCTGGCGCGGGCGATGCGGCCGCGCTCCTTGGCGGGCAGCGTCTCGCCGACCAGCATGTCCTCGACCGGCGCGAAGAACAGCCGTTGCAGCCAGCTTTCGCGCGGCGCCGCGTCGAGCACGATGCCGGTGTCGCGGCGCACCGCGCTCAGGCACGCATCGAGAATGAGATCGAGATGGGGATCGTCGGACCCGCGCGCCCGCGCCCCTTCCAGCCCCCGCAACAGGGTGTGGATGGCACGCGGCGACAGCGCCTGCAGATAGGACCGGATCTTTGCCGTCAGATAGTGCCGGTCGGGCATCGGGCAGCGCTCGAAGGGGGCTGTTGGATCATCCGGCGATAATTTCAGATAATGTTTAACCGAATCTTGGCGATCGCCGCCCCTCGCGCGGAGCAGGAAACCTCACCGCGCGAGTTCACGCCCGCGCCGAATGGCGGCCTGTTCGGGGCCTTCCTGATCGGCTCCTTGCGGGAGATCCGGCGGCAGGCTCAGATGATCGGCTGCCAGGCGCCGTCCTGGGCGCGGCAGGCGGCGCCGCGCATCGAGCGTTCGACGCCCTGCGTGCTGACCACATGGGTGTAGTCGCGGCACAGGGTGTTGTTGACCTGGTAGCTGGGACCGGTGACGACACGGCCGCTGACGCCGGAACTGCGGTTCTGCCACTGCACCGTCTCGCCGGTGCGATTGGTGCCGAGCGCCCCGCGCAGCGCGGTGGCGGCGGCCCGCCGGTCGCCGATCGCCAGTCCCTGCCCCGCTTCCGTGCGCAGCAGGTCGGCGAGCACCAGATCGGCCTCCGACTGCTGCACGGTCGGCGCGCTGAAGGCGCTGCCGAACAGGCTGCCGCCGACGACGACAGGCCCGGAGCCGACCGTTTCGGTGGAGCCGCAAGCGCCCGTGGCAGCGGCCAGGGCCATGGCAATGGCGAGTCTCACGGCCTTCATCCGCGCTTGCCCTCGTTTCATCCCTCTAGCTCCGGCTCCGCTACCGGGCCCCACTACCGGGTCCTCTACCGGACCCGAGGCCAGATGCGCGTCAACCGGAGCGGCGGCGCACAGGCGCCGCCGAAAGCCCAAATGACCGGACGGTAACCGCCAACCGGGAGGAAGGATCGGCCCGAAATCCCTGTCAAAACGTTACACACGTATTTGTGGCCGAACTGCGTCCGTTCAAGACCCTCGGACACCGTCCCGCCACCCTCAGATCGCCGGCAGCGTCAGCCGCGCCGACAGGCCGCCGCCGCCCTGCCCGCGGTCGCGGGCCAGCGCCAGGTCGCCGCCGTAAAGGGCCGCCAGATCGACGACGATCGACAGGCCGAGGCCGGTGCCCGGCACCGTCTCGTCGAGGCGGCGGCCGCGCTTCAGCGCCTCGGCCATCTCGCTCTCGCCCAGGCCCGGCCCGTCGTCGGCAATGGTGAGGACGATCCGCTCCGCGCCCTCGCCCTTGCCGCTGGCGGCAACGCTCACCCGCACCCGCGAGGTCGCCCACTTGCAGGCATTGTCGATCAGGTTGCCGGTCATCTCCTCCAGGTCCTGCTCCTCGCCGCGAAAGCGCAAGCGTGTCTTCATGTCGAGGGAGATGTCGATGCCGCGATCCCGGTGGATGCGCGTCATCGCCCGGATCAGCCGCGCCAGCACCGGCTCCACGTCGCAAGAGACGCCGATCACCCGGCGCTGCGCCGCCATGCGGGCGCGCTCCAGATGGTGGTTGACCTGCGCGCGCATCACCTCGGCCTGTTCGGCCACCTTGCCGGCGAACGGCGCCTGCTGGCCGCGCACCTCGTTGAGGATGACGCTGAGCGGCGTCTTCAGCGCGTGGGCGAGATTGCCGACATGGGTGCGGGCGCGTTCCACCACCTCGCGGTTGGAGCGCACCAGCGCGTTCAGTTCCACCGCCAGCGGCTTCAGTTCCGGCGGCAGGTTCTCGTCGACGGTCTGGGCATCGCCCCGCCGCACCGCCGCCAGCGAGGCGCTCAGCGCCGCCAGCGGCCGCAGGCCGACGCGGACCTGCAGGAAGATCGCCCCGACAAGGCCGATCCCCAGCACCAGCAGCGTCAGGGCCACCTGGCCGGCGAAGTCGGTTTCGCGCTCGCGCAGTTCCGCCGTCTCGCCGGCGACCGCGATGCGATAGGCGGCGGCCTCGCCGAAGATGATGGTCCGCTGCAGCACGCGCAACTGCGCCGAGCGCGGGCCGACGACGAGCGAGCGCAGCACCTCGCCGGGCGGCGGCGCCTCCAGTTGCAGCCGGTCGCCCAGCAGCGACATGGAGGAGAACAGCACCTCGCCGGTCTCCGCCCGCATCACCAGCCAGTACCAGCCCGAGGCCGGTAGGTCGAAGCGCGGGTCGCCGAGATTGCCCGGCTCGGCCGGCTCGCTCGGCGTTCCGGCGGCCATCTCGCCGATGATTGCCTTGAGATAGACGTCGAGGCGCGCGTCGAACTCCCGTTCGCTCGCCTCCCGGTACATGGCGACGAGCACGAAGCCGGTCACCAGCAGCGCCGCCAGCGACCACAGGGCCGCCACCAGGATCAGCCGGGTGGCGATCGAGTGCTGGCGGCGGCGCCGTCCGGCGGCGGGCTGCTCCGCCTGCGGTTCGACGTCAGGCATCCGGCTCGCCGATCCGGTAGCCGAGGCCGCGCACCGTCTCGATCAGGTCGCTGTCGAGCTTCTTGCGCAGCCGCCCGACAAACACCTCGATCGTGTTGGAATCGCGGTCGAAATCCTGGTCGTAGAGATGTTCGATCAGCTCGGTGCGCGAGACCACGCGGCCCTTGTGATGCATCAGGTAGGAGATCAGGCGGAACTCGTGCGAGGTCAGCTTGATCGTCGCCCCGTCCTTGGTCACCTTGCCGGCGCGGATGTCGAGGCGGAAAGGACCGACGCTGATCTCGTTGCTGGCATGGCCGGCCGCGCGGCGCAGCAGGGCGCGCAGCCGCGCCACCACCTCCTCCATGTGGAAGGGCTTGGCGACATAGTCGTCGGCGCCCGCGTCGATGCCGGCGACCTTGTCCGACCAGCGGTCGCGGGCGGTGAGGATCAGCACCGGCATGGCGCGCCCGTCGCGGCGCCAGCGCTCCAGCACCGACAGCCCGTCGAGCACCGGCAGGCCGAGATCCAGCACCACCGCGTCATAGGGTTCCGTATCGCCTAGGAAATGCCCCTCCTCGCCGTCGAAGGCGGTGTCGACCACATAGCCCGCCTCGCCCAGCGCCTCGACGAGCTGGCGGTTGAGGTCCTTGTCGTCTTCCACAACGAGCAGTCTCATGGTCGGGCCTGTTCCTTACCGCGATTGATGTTCGCAGGCACCGCTCAGCGCAGCACCTGTCCCGAGCGGGCGTCGATCACCCGCTCCTGCACCCGCCCGCCGGCCAGCACCGACAGCACATAGACGAGCTGCCCGCCCTGCCGGCACAGTTCGGCGCGCACGATCTCGCCGCCGGCACTGCCGGCGACGCTGCCGAGCGGGCGCGCCTCGCCGGCTTCCACGGCCTGTCGCGCCTCGCGCTGGCTCAGGCACTCAGCCTGCGCCGTGGCGGGAACAAGGAGGGCAAGCGTCACCGCCAGCGCCAATGCGACGCGACGCGGGACCTTGCGAATATGTAGCTGCCTGACCATGCGTCTTCCATAGCGGGGTTCGCCTGAATAGCACATGAACGCAAGGTGCAGGAGCTGCACGAAAAACGCCGCTCAGCCGCCCCTGCCGCCGCGCAGGCTGCGTGCCACCCCTTGCGCCCCGTCGACCAGGAACAGCGACAGCACGATGCCGCCGGCCCACTCATCCAGCGGTGCCGGCAGCGCCGCCACGTTCCAGGAGAAGCGGAAGATCGAATCGGCGATCACCGCCGCCCACCACACACCAAGCGGCAGCACGAACAGCAGCCGGCCGATCCGCCCGGCGGACAGGAGATGGCCCTGTTCGGCGATCAGCACCTTGCGCGCCTCGGCCCGTGCCTGCATCTCGGCGCGGATCTCCTCCACCGCGAGTTCCGCGGCCAGTTCCCCCTCCCGCTCCTTCGCCGACAGGCGCCGCTCCATCAGTCCGACCAGCGCCTTGAGCAGCGGCCCGGCGAGAAGGGCGAGCAGCGCGCTCATCGGCCGCCCTCCCTGTTCCGGTCGCACCAGCCGGCCGGCCCGCGCGTCACGTGGCGCAGCGCGATATTGGCGAGGTTGACGGCCACCACCAGCCACAGCGCCTCGCGCGGGCCGAGCGCGGCCGCCCAGTCGATCCCGGCGAGAAAGCCCGCCATCTCGGCGGCGATCACCGCAAGGCCGGTGGCAAGATTGAGGGCAAGGGTTCTCCAGCCGCGCATGGCGGTCTCCTTTTCGCAAAGTTTGGGGATGAAAGGGATCAGCTCCGGCGCAGCCGGGCGAGCAGTGCCAGCACCAGGCCTGCGAGGCGGGCGAGCAGGCTGCCGCCGGTCTGCGGGACACCACTGGGAGCCGCAACGCCGCTCCCCTTGCCGTCACCATAATCGCCGGTCAGCAGCAGCCGCGCCTCTTCCTGGCGCCGGCGCACCAGCCCGGCGAGCTTGCGCCCGCCGGCGGTGTTGTAATTGGCGCCGAGGATGCCGGCCGCGCCTTTGACATCGCCGGCCTTGAGCGCGGTCGCCCAGCGCCACTGCAGCGCCCGCGGCCCCAGATTGTAGGCGACCGAGCAGGCCGCGTCGTGCCGGTGCTGCGGCAGCGTGCCGAGCGCCTTCGTCACCTCGCGCCCGTATTCCTCGTCGATCAGCCGCCGCAGCAGGCGGTCGGCCTCGGCGCGCGAGATCCGGTCACCGGGCGCGAGCGCGCGGCCATGCGCCTTGCGCCAGCTCTCGGCGAAGAGCCGGCTCCCCATGGTGAAGCCATAGCCGATGGTCAGCACCCCGACCGGATCACGGTACGCGCCCGCGACAAATCCCTCGTGCCTGGCGACAAAGGCCAGGCCCCGTTCGCTCACCTTCATGGGTCTCTCCCTTGCGTGGATGAAATCAGGGATGGAGTTCGAAGAGGCCTGCGAGCCCCGGGCCGACGCTCGCCGAGAGCTGCCGCACCCTTAAGCGGAACAGCGTCTGCGGCCCGCCGAAGGCGGCCGTCTCCTGCGCCGCCGTCAGGGTTGCCAGCGGGCTTGTCACGCTCGCCGACCAGCGGGCGATACCACCCGCATCCAGCAGTTCTGCGAGATACTCCTCGCGCTCCTCGCTCAGCGGCACGTCGCCCTCGCGCCAGCCGTCGCCGCCGATGCGCGTGCGGCGGATCCACTCGAACCGCACCTCGCCGCCCGCCAACCGCCGCGCGCGGCCATGCACCGGCGCGAAAGGCATCAGCCCGCGCGCCGTCGCCGTATGGGAAAGGTCGATGCGGGCGAGGCTGTCGAGCGCATGCCCGGCCGGCAGCGCCGCGTAGAAGAAGCCGATGCCGATCTCGTCGAGGGTCAGCGGCAGCGGCAGCAGCGCGTCGTCGATCAGCACCACCCGGCTGCCGGCCGGCGTCGGCGCGCGCGCCGCGTCTTCCGTGCCCTGCTGGCCGCGCAAGAGCATGGAGAGGCGGTAGCGGCGCGGGCCGACCAGTTCGCTACCGGCGAATTGCAGCACTTCCAGCCCGCCGGCCCCGCCCAGCACCGCCAGCGCATTGGCCCCCGACAGCACCGCCTCCTCGCTCGCCGAGGACAGGGTGCCGCCGGAAATCTCCACCACCGGCCGGCTGCCCCGGTCCCACACCGCCACAGGTCCCGGCGGCAACTCGTTCACCAGCGTGCCGATCAGCGCCGGGCTCTCGGCCCTTGCGTGACGGACGGGCGACAACCCGTCGCGCCAGCGATAGACGTCGACCGCCCCCGGCCAGGGCGCGCCGAACACCGCAAGGCGCGGGGCCTGCGGCGCGCTGTCGCCGGGCAGCGGCGGCAGGTCGAGGATCACCGCCTCCACCCCGCCGGCCGTCGCGGTGATGCTGCGCGGCCGCGCCTCGCCGCCGATGGCGCGGGCAGCGCTCGGCGGCGGCCGGCGCACCACCCTGCCGGTCAGCCGCCGCCCCTCCGCCTCCTCCACGCCGTCGATGCGGATGTCGAGCGCCTCCTCGCGCCCCAGCAGCGGGTCGGCGAGAAGCCGCACCACGTCGCCGGGCTCCGGTTCCAGCCGCCCCGGCGGCAGCGCCAGCCGCGCCTCCTCGCGTTCGTTCCAGCGCCGCAGCAGCAGCCGGTCGGCAAGTCCCGCCGCCAGCGCCGGGTCGAGGGTCGCGCCGAGATCCAGCTCTTCCACCCGCGCGCCATGCCCCTCGATCCGCCGTGAGGAGACGACGAAGCGCCGGTGCTCGCGGGTCGCATCACGCGCGGCGATCCGCACCTCCGCCGGCAGTTCGGCCATCTCGCCGCGCCGCAAGGACAGCGCCGGCCGGTCGCCGTCGCCGGCGAGGATCGCGCCCGCATCCAGTTCGGTGATGGCCGGCGACCAGGCCGGCAGCAGCGCCAGCGCCTCGCCCCGGTCGACCGCGACCGCGCCATGCGCCTCGATCAAGGGCGCCAGCACGTCGCGCGGTGCCACCGGGCCGGCCAGCGCGATCCCGTCCAGGGTGCCTGTCAGGCCACCGAGCCGGATCAGATCATCCGGCAGGCCAAAGTCCGCGGCGATCGCCCGCACCAGCCCGGCCAGCGACAGACCGCCGAGCCGGCCGTTCAGCCAGTGGCCGGCGCGCCAGTTGCTGCCGTCGGCCCACAGGTCCGTCGCCGTCGGAAAGGCCGGAAACGGCCGCGCGTCCCAGGCCCACAGGTGAATGCGTGCCGGATCGACCATCGGCCCGCCATAGAGCGGCGAGACCGGGTTGTCGCCGGCGGTAAGGTCCGGATGCCAGCCCGACCAGTGGCCGATCACCGCCTCCAGCGCCCGGCGCTGGATCAGGTCGTCGCGGCCGCCGTCGGAAAAGCGCGGCCAGGCGGATTCGGAGGATTTCGCGTCGAAGAAGACATTCGGCTGGTTGGCGCCGCGGCTGATCGCCGGCACGCCCAGTTCCGTCAGCCAGATCGGCTTGGACTGCGGCACCCAGGCCGTCGGCGCGCCGACCTCCGCCCCGCCGACCCGCTCCACATGCGGGTTCGACCACCAGCCCTTCAAGTCCTTGGCGCGGTACACCCAGGGCTTGCCGTGCGCCCCGTCGCTGATCGGTGAGCGCTGCCCGGCGCGCCGGTCCGCCTCGCTCGCATAATACCAGTCGTGATCCTCGCCGCCCACGACCGCCCCGGCCAGCGCCGCGATGTCGTAAGGATCGTCATGGCCGTCCGGGTCGCCGTCCTCGCGCTGGTCGGCGAGCGGGAAGTACGCATCGATGCCGACCGCATCGATCTGCGGATCGGCCCAGAGCGGATCGAGCGGAAAGCGCAACTCGCCTCCCTCCCGCTGGTACGCACCATATTCGCTCCAGTCGGCCGCATAGGTGATCGCCGCCTCGGGGAGAAGTGCGCGCACCTGCCCGGCCAACTGGCGCAGCACCTCGACGAAGGGGAAGCTGCCGGGCCCGTCGCTGAGCCTTGTCAGGCCGCGCATTTCCGAGCCGATCAGGAAGGCATCGACCCCGCCGGCCGCCTTGGCGAGCGCGGCGTGATGCAGCACGAAGCGGCGATAGCTCCACTCGCCGGGGCCAGAATACGACACCCCGTCGCCCGACGGCGCGAACTGCCCCGCATGCGCCGTGCCGGCAAAGGCCGCGATCTCGGCGCCCGCCGCCGCCGTTCCATCCGGCGAGCCGTCAAGGCCGGGCGCCAGCGCGCCGGTGATGCGCCCGCGCCAGGGATGCGGCGCCTGTTCCGCCCCGCCGTAAGGGTCGGGCCGGCCGTTGCCGGGCGGCACGTCCATCAGCAGGAAGGGATAGAGCGCGACCTTCAGCCCGCGCGCCTTCAGGTCGCGGATCGCCCGCACGACGCTCGCGTCCGACGGCGTGCCGCCATAGGCGGGCAGGCCCTCGTGCCGGCTCACCTCCTCGGCCACCGCGCCGGAGAGGCCTGCGACCAGCCATGTCGCGCCGCGCGTCTGGCGGCCGCGCGTTTCCACCTTGGGGCGCAGCGTGCAGTGGCCGGCGCGCAGGTCGTCGCCGAACCACGCCGTCACCAGCGCCACCTGCTCCAGGTTCGGGCACAGCGCCTGCAGCTCGTCGAGCGAGGCGGTCCAGTTGCTCGGCGCGTGGGAGACGTGGCGGTTGGCGCGTTCGGAGACGCCCGGCCGCACGGTCCAGGTCACTTCCGCCGGCTCGTAGACGAATTCGCCCGCGCCGGGGATGATCGTCACCGCCCGCACCATCTCCTCCAGCGGCTCGACAGTGCGCACCACCTCGAAGGTCAGTTGCGGCAACCGGTCGCCGAACTCCTCGAGCGGCAGCCGCTCGAACACCGCATAGGCGGTGCCGCGATAGGCGGGCGTTGCCTCCTGCAGCGCCGCGATCAGCGGGTCGGGCGGCTGGCCCGCCTCGCCCTTGTAGAGCCGCCAGGTGACGCCGGTCAGTTCCAGCGGCTTGCCGTCCGCCCAGATCGCCCCGACATGCGAGATCGGCCCCTGGCACAGCGCCACGGCGAAGCTTGCGTGATAGCGGTAGCTGCGCACCCGCGTGCCGCCTCCGCCGCCGCCCTTGCCGCCGCTGGTTTCCTCGCGCACCTCCTCCTCGAAGCGGGTCGCCCAGATCACCTGCCCGGCAAGCCGCACCCGGCCATAGACCAGCGGCAGCGGCGCCCCTTCCGCCGAGGATTGCACGGAGAGATCCGACAGCCGCCGCCCCTCGATGGTGCGGGTCTGGCCGAACAGCCGCTGGTCGAGCGCATGGCCGGCCAGCGCGCCGGCCGCCTGGCCGAGGATCGCGCCGGTGCTGCCGAGAAAGGCGGCGCCCAGCGCCTTGCCGGCGGCCGCCAGAACAAGCGTTGCCATCAGCGCGCCTCCGGAAAGGCGAAGACGGCGGCGATCCGCCGCCGCCAGGCCGGCACCAGGGGGCTTTCGGAGACCGACAGGCCCTCGTAGGCGTGGATCATCGCAGGCCCCGCGCCCGCCAGATCGCTGGAGAGGAAGCCCGCATGCTTCACCGGCGCCCCGTCGCGCCAGCGGAACAGCAGCACGTCGCCGGGCTGCGCCTCGTCGAGACTGCGTTCCTGCATGTGCCGGCGCGCGGCGGCGAGCAGCGTCTCGCGCGCATCCGCCTCGGCCCAGTCGCGGCTATAGGGGGGCGGCGCCTCCGGCTCCGTGCCGTGGATCGCCCGCCACACCCCGCGCACCAGGCCGAGGCAGTCGCAGCCCGCGCCCCGGCAGCTTCCCTGATGGCGATAGGGCGTGCCGATCCAGCGCCGCGCCTCGCCAAGGATGTCGCTTCGCAGAACCATCGCCTGCCTCCCGTGATCGTGAAGTCTTTCAGCGCACCAGCGCGCCGCCGTCGTTCTCCGCCGCCCCGCGGCTCGGATAGGCCAGCACCCGCTCGGAGCCCGGCATATGCGGAAAGCCCTGGAAGTTGAGCGCGTTGGCGAATTTCTCGCGGCAACTGGCGAAGCGCTTGTCGCAGCCGGCGGTCAGCCGCGCGGCCGTGCCCTCGGCCACTTGCTGGACGAGCGGCGTCATCAGTTCGACGATCCGCACGCCCTCCTCCACCCGGTCGGAGACCACCTCGCCGACCAGCCCGCCGGCCTCGATCCGCCCGCCGGCGAACCAGTCGCGCGGCGGCCCGGCAATGCCCTCCACCCTGATCCGCCCGGCGGTCGAGCCCGCCGCCACCGTTCCCTCCAGCCGGAAGCCGCCGGCGATGAGATCCAGCCGGCAGCGCCCGTCGCCGAGATCGGCGTCGCACAGATGCGAGAACACCCGCCCTTGCGGGATGTCGAGCAGATGCGCCAGCCCGCGCAGCTCGGCGCGGAACGCATTGCCGGCCCGCGTCACCTCGCCGATGACGGCGCGGCGCAGCAGCATCCGGTGCTCCGGCGCCTGCCAGTCGACCAGGAAGATCTCGACCCGCCCGCCGTCCCACAATCCGGCGGCAAGGTCCGCTTCGGCGATCCGGTCGGAGGCAAGGATGCCGGCGGCCTCGCTGGTGCCGGCGGCGAAATCCGGGGCCATGTCCGTGGCGCTCGCCTCGAAGCCGAGCTCGGGGCGGAACTCCGTCCCCTCGAAGGACAGCACCCGGTCATGGTCGGTGAAGCCGAGCACGATGCCGTCGGCCCGTGTCAGCCGCCAGCAGGTGGCGAGCGTCGTTGCCTGCGCGCCCGCGCGCGCGGCCAACCCCGGCGGAACCGTCCTCATGGCGCCTCTCCCCCGTCCGGGGTTATTTCCACGAGCGGGATCGTCGGCACGCGCCCGGCCTCGAAATGGGTGAGGCTCAGCTCCAGCCGGTCGGTGTCGAAGCGCACCGGCACGTCGAAGCGAAAGCCGGCGGTGACGATCGCCCCCGCTGCCGGCGCCGCGGTAAGCGTCACCAACCCGGTCGCGGGATCGCAGGCAAAGCCCGTCCCCTCGGCGAGCTCCGTGCCGCCGACGGCGACCCGCACGGAGCCTGTCACCGGCTTTTCGATCCGCCGCAGCGCCGCGCCCGCGCCGGTGCCGTAGGTCTTGGCAAGCGCAAACTCTACCCGCGTCCCGTCGCCCGTGCCGATCCGGCAGTCGAGCGGGCCGACCGTGTTGCCGCTCGCCGCCGACAGGTTGTCGAAGGGATCGCGGAAGCGGAAGCCGGTCAGCCGCCCGCGCATGCGCTCGAAGAAGCCAGCGACCTCCTGCAGGTCGGCGAGCGAGCGCACGCCCGTGCCGGCGTCATAGCGCCGCCGCGACCCGGCCCAGCGGGCATTGCGCATCTCGGCGCCGGAGGCGAGCGTCACCACCTCCGTGCGCCATTGCGGCCCGCCGCTGGCGCCGAAGGCGACGCCGAGCGGGAACCGCTCCTCGATGAATCCGGGCGTCATCGCGGCCCTCCAGCTTTTTTCGATGAGGCGAAACAAAACGCGTCGAATTTGATCTTCCTCAAGGTCCGCTCCGCCGCGGCGGGGCAGTCTCTTCGCGTCACAGGAGATCTACCGAACATGGGTCATGTTCCCCACGAGTTGCATGAGGAATTCCCGGACAAGACTGCGGCGTTGCACGAGTTGAAGACGTCCAACGGCCACTTCGCGCGGCTCGCCGAGAAGTATCACGAGGTCAACAGGGAGATTCACCGGGTCGAGACCGATGTGACGCCAGCCTCCGACGAGGTTCTGGAAACGCTCAAGAAGCAGCGCCTTCGCCTGAAGGACGAAATCGCGGCGATGCTCGCCGCCACCTGATACGCCGGTGCCTGAGCCCCTCCTCTTCGGGCCCGACGTTAAAGCCCGCGCCGTCCCCGTCCGACGGCGCGGGCAACCATTGTTGCGATCTGCGCTTCCGAACGGGCGAAGCTCTCCGCATCCCTTGCCTCCACATTGAAGACGATCTGCGGCACGCCCTGTCCGCCGCTTCCCGCGGCAACGCCGAGCCGGCCGCTCGCATCGCGCGACAGCGGCAGCACCGCCTCCGCCCCCGCCTCGCCCATCAGCCCGAGCGCGCCCGCGCCGCCTCCCGGCAGCGGAAAATAGCCGGGCGCTGCGACCACCCCGCCCTTGGCGAAGGGCAGGATGCCGCCGCCGGAAAATCCCGATGCCAGCCCTGAGAACAGCCGTCCGGCAAGGCCGGAAATCCCGCTGGAGATCCCCTGTTCCACCGGGGAGAGCGCCGCGCTCAGGGCCCGGTTCGACAGCGACAACGCCGCCGAGCGCAGCACCTGCTCCAGCGAGCGCCCGTCGACCAGCGCCTGGCGCAGCCCGCGCGACAGCACCCCGGCCGCCTCGCGCGAGGCGGAGCGCACATCCTCCATCGCCGTGCGCAGCCGCTCGGCCTCCTCAAGCTCCAGTCCGTCCGCGCTCATCCACGCCCTCCTGCCGTTCCGTGTTGCCATCCGCCGCGTCGGGGAAGCGCCGCATCAAGGCGTCCAGTCCGGCGCGCCGCAGCGGCGCCTGTTGGCTCGCGCGCCCGCCATTCAGCCCGGCCAGCAGCGCCGCCACTTCGCGCGGCGTCGCCCGCCAGAAGCTCTCCGGCGGCCAGCCGAGCCGGCCCATGCACAGGCCCATCGCCGCGTCCCAGGGAAAAGGACGGATCTCCGCCGCGCCCGCCTGCGGCCCTGCGGGCGCGGCGCTCAAGGGTCCGGCGGCGGATCGCCGTCGTTGCTGTTGAGAAAGGTCGCCCGCAGCAGCTCCGCCGCCAGCAGCGCCAGCCCCGTGATGCCGTCGGCGTGGTCGAGCCGGTCGACCTCCTCGTCGCAGATCGTTTCGCCGGCGCCGCGCAGGCCGGCGCCGAGGATGCGGATGACGTCGCGCGCCGACAGCCGCGCCTCGGCGAAGCGCCCGGTCAGCGCCGCCAGGTCCTCGGCCCCGTAGGCCGCCTCCAGTTCCGCCAGCGCGCCGAGCGTCAGCACGAGGCGGCGGTTTCTCCCGCCGAGCCGTGCCGCCACCTCGCCGCGACGGCGATTCGCCGTCAGGCTTCTCTCCCCCGCCATGGTCAGGACGCCGTGAAGCTGATCTCGCCGGCCGATTCCAGCGCCAGTTCGTAGGTCACCTCGCCGTCATGGGTGCCGGCATAGTCGAGCGCCGTCACCTGAAACGGCCCGGCGATCGTGCCGAAGTCCGGCACCACCACCTGCCAGACGCGGATCGTCCCGTCGAAGAACATCGTCCGCACGGTCTCGTCCGCCGCCTTGTCGCGGAACACGCCGCCGCCGGAGATGCTGGCCGAGCGGGTGCCGGCGCCGGCCAGCAATTCGCGCCAGCGCCCGAAACTGTCGCCGTCGGTGATATCGACGCTGCCGGCGTTGAGCGCGATCCGCCGCGCCTTCAGCCCGGCCATGGTGACGAAGCCACCGCTGCCGGTCGCGTCGCATTTCAGCAAAAGATTCCTGCCTGCCTGTGCAGCCATGTCCGCCTCCGTTCCTGTCGTCCTGATCCGCTTTCTATTCCGCCGGCTCGCTCACCAGCCGCAGCCGCAGCCGGCCGCGCCAGGTGCGTCCATCGGCCAGCCGCTCGCTGCGCTCGTCGATCGCCCCGGCATTGACCAGCACGTGCCCGTCGAGAAATCCTTCGACGCCGCTCAGCACCGCCTCGCGGGCCGCCGCCATCAGCGCGGCGACCTCGCCGCGCGCGTCTTTTCGCGAATGCACCAGGATTTCCGCCTCGTGCTCCTCGCCCTCCTCCGCGCTCGACAGCAGCGGCCGCGAGACGAGGGCGCCGAGTTCGATGAAAGGATGCACGGCCCCGCGCGGGGCCCCGTCATGCACCCGCTCGCCGCCCGTCAGCGCGATCAGATCGGCATCGGCCCGCAGGGCCTTCACCAGCGCTGCCCGCAGGGCCGCTTGCGCGCTCATCGTCCCTCCTCCTCGATGAGGCAGGCGACAAAGCCGCTCCGCCGCGCCGTGTCGTCGACGGCGAGCACGCGGAAGCGCCGCGCACCCTCGCTCAGCCGCCAGCCGCCGGCAATGCCGGTGCCGGTGCGCAGCCGCGCCACATGGGTGGCGATGCCGTCGTGCCGCCCGCCCGCCTGCCGCTCGGCAAGGCTGGCCGGCGCCAGCGCCACGAAGACGAGACCGGTATCGGTGAAGATCGTCTCCGCCTCGCCGTCCGCCGCCTCGATCCGCTCGGGCCGCTCCAGCCGCATCGCGCGGTCGAGCGGGCCCGCTCCCGCTCGCCCGTTCACAGCCGCACCATCCGGTAGCTGCCGGCAAGGCTTGCGACCGCCGGCGGCAGGCCGAGCGAAGCCGGATCCAGCCCCGGCTCGCGGTGCTCGAACCAATGGGCGACCAGCAGCAGCACCGCCTGGCGCAGCGGCGCCGGCACCGCGGCCGGGTCCGTGCCATATCCGGCGGTGAAGTCGATCTCGATGCCGTTGAAGCCTGTGATCCCGGCCGGTGCGCTCGTCGCCACCTTCAGCCGCGGCGGGCTGGTCGCCGCCTCCAGGCGGTAGTCGGCCTGGTCCAGCGCCACCGGCAGCCCGTCGCCGTCATAGACGGTGACCGCCTCGACGGAGGCGACCGGGGCGACCGGCAGCCGCACCACCCGGCCCGGCGGCCAGGCATCCAGATAGAGCCGCCAGCCCTGCGCGATCAGCGCCCGGCGCGTCGCCAGCTCGATCTGCGCCCGCGCGGCGGCGATCAGCCGGCCGAGCAGCGCGTCCTCCTCGCCGGATGTCACGCGCAACTGCGCGCGCGCCTCCTCCAGCGTCACCGGCTCCACTGCCGGCGGCGTCGTCACGATCGCGGTCATCGCATCCCCATCCGCTGTCCGTTCCGCATGACCGGGCGGGGGAGCCCCGCCCGGCCTCTCGTCCGCCGCCGCCGTTACGCGGCGAAGACCAGCAGCTTGATCGCGTCGAAGTCCTGCATGCCGCCGCCCACGCGCTTGGTCGTGTAGAACAGCACGTAGGGCTTGGCCGAATAGGGATCGCGCAGGATCCGCACCCCGGCCCGGTCGACCACCAGATAGCCCCGGCGGAAGTCGCCGAAGGCGATGGCCGGCGCGCCGGCGGCGATGTCCGGCATGTCCTCGGCCTCGGTGACCGGGAAGCTCATCAGGGTCGCCGGGGCGCCGAGGCTTGCCGGCGGCTGCCACAGGTAGTTGCCCTCGCCGTCCTTCATCTTGCGCAGCACGCCCTGCGTCCGCCGGTTCATCACGAAGCGGGCGTTCTGGCGGTAGCCGGCCTTCAGCGCATAGACGAGGTCGATCAGCACGTCGCCCGGATCGCTCGCCGGGAAACCCGCATCGACGCCGGTCGGCAGCGTGCCGACATTGCCCCAGCTCCAGCTCGCCTCGGCAACACGCGGATAGTCGAGGAAGCCGCGCGGCCGGTTGACGCCGTTGCCGGCGACAAAAGCCGCGCCCTCCTGTTCGGCGAAGGCCAGTTCCACCTCCTCGGCGATCCAGGCGTCGACATCGACCGCCGCATCGTCGAGCAGCGAGGCGGTCGCCGCCGGCATGGCGTAGAGCTCCATCGTCGGGAAGGCGAGTTCGGCCAGCGTCGGCGAGCCGGTTTCGGGCCGCGCCGCCGTCTCCGCCACCCAGCCCGACTGCGGGCCGGAGATCGAGAACGGCTTCTTGAAGACGCTGGCCGAGACCTGCCGCGAGCCGGCGATGGCGCGGATCGGCGAGACCGCCGTCATCCGGCGCAGGATGCCGGCCTCCGTCTCCTCCGGCACCAGATAGCCGCCGTCGGGATCGGAGCCGATGGACAGCGCCTTCTGTTCGAGCGAGCGCAGGCCCTCCTCCTGGCCCTTGCGCATATAGGCGAGGAAGGCGCCGCGATGTTCGCCCGTCGCCGCGCTCTCGCGGGTCCTGTTGCCGGCGGCCTCGGCCTCGCGCGGCGGACGGGCCGCCTTCAGCGCCAGCGCGTCGAGGCGCTGCTGCTGGCGGTCGATCTCCGCCTCGATGCGGGCGAGCTTCTCGCCGGTCAGCACATCGGCGCTGCCGCGCTGCTCGATCTCCGACAGGCGCTCGTCGTTCACCTCGCGAAACGCGGTGAAGGCGGCGCGCATGTCGTCGAGCTCGCGCTCCAGTCCGGGGCCGGCGGCAGGTGTGGCACCGCGCCCGGTCACCGCCTTGGTTTCCACCCCCTTGGTTTCCATTCCCTTGATTTCCATTCCCTTGGTTTCGGGGGCGTGGCGCGTCAGCGCCGGCTGCTCGGCCGGACGGGGATTGCTGCTGGTCATGATCTGCGAAACTCCATTGCCCTGGTTGAGAGGTCCGGCGCTGCCAGCGCCGGTCGGGCGGCCCTGCGGCCGCCTCACGAGTCGAGCGCGCCTTGCGCGCGGCTCGTGGCAGTGGGCCCGGCATCGAGCCGGGCCATCGGGTGCAGCGGGAAGGTCACGAGCGACACCTCCCACAGGTCGATGTCGAAGATCCGCCGCAGCCCGCTCTGCGGATCGCGGCGGGCGGAGCGGGTGCGAAAGCCGATGGAGAGCCCGTCCAGCGCGCCGGCCGCCACCAGCGCGGCGGCATCGCGGCCCGTGCGCGTGTCGGTGACGAGCCGCCCGCTCAGATAGAGCCCGCGGGCGTCTTCCCTGGCGCTGTCCCACACGCCGATCGGCCGGGCCGGATCGTGCTGCCACAGGAAGCGGATGCCTTGCGCCCCGCGCTCGGCAAGGCTGCGGCGGAACGCCCCGCGCATCACCATGTCGAGCGCGTCGTCCGGCGTGCCGAAGAGGCTGGCATAGCCGGAAATCCGTGTCGGGCGAACGAGAGCTCGCCCGCCCTTCGGCTCCGCCCCGCCGCCGTCGCGGCCGAAGCGCCCCGCCGCCAGCGCCCGCATCGCCAGCGCCGCGTTGTCGCGCCCTGCCGGGCTTTCCGCCTGCACCCGGCTCATGCGCGGGCCCCGGCGCTCACCGCGCTTTTTTCGAGCGCTGCGCGCAGCACCAGCACGAAACGGGCGAACACGGCCCGATGCGCCCGCTTCACATGCGGCGCGCAGCGGATCGCCTCACATCCGGACATCTGGAAACCGGGCACGCGCGCGCCCGCGCGCGCCCCAACACGGTGCGTCATGATCTGGATCTCCCTTTTGGTGAGTTCGAAATGCGAGCGGCCGGGGGCCCCAGTCCCTCGGTTGCCCCCCGGCTCCGCCCCCTGCGGTCGTCTTCCCGGACGGCGCGCAGCGCCGAGCCGGGACCGGGGAGCCGAGGGCGTATGAGGAGCGCTCACGCAAGAAGCTACAACCGCCGTGCCTCTCCGATCCCGGGTCGCGGCTTCGCCTTGCCCGGGAGGACGCAAGGAGAGGAAAGTTTCCGGACTGGCGCCCGCCCCGCGCTCCCCCGCCCCGCCCCCTACTCGTCGCCGATCATCCGGTTGAGCCGGGCGATGGCCTCGACGAAATCGTCGAAGCGGCGGTTGGAGCGGACCATCTCGCGCAAGCTCCACACCAGCAGGCTCGACGAGGAGCCCGCCCATAGCAGCAGCACCAAGTGGGCAAGGTCCCCGCGTGCCGCCACCTCGCGCAGCGCCGGCTCCATCATGCGCCGTCCGCCCCAGAGGCTTCCGCGCCAGAGCTTTCCGCGCCGTAGCCGACCGCCTGCCGCTTCTCAGCTCGCGTCAGGAACGAGGCCCGCTCGACCCGCTCCCACAGGGCCGCGCGCTCGGTCGACAGCGCCTCGATAGCATCGGCATCGGGCACCAGCCGCAGGTCCGCCTGCCCGGCCGGGGAAAGCCACCGCGCCAACGCCTCGCCGACGCGGGCGGCCAGCGGCAGCACGGTCTGGCGCCAGAAGGCGCGGTTGGCCTCCTGGTAGTTGGCGAAAGTGTTGTCGCCGGGGATCGCCAGCAGCATCGGCGGCACGCCGAAGGCGAGCGCGATCTCGCGCGCCGCCTGGTTCTTCGCCTCGATGAAATCCATGTCGCGCGGGGTGAAGCCCATCGGCTTCCAGTCGAGCCCGCCTTCCAGGAGAAGCGGCCGCCCGGCATTGGCCGGGCCCTGGTAGCCGGCCTCCAGCTCGCCCTTCAGCCGGTCGAACTGCTCGTCGGTCAGGTTCGCCGCATCCGCCCCGCCATAGACCAGCGCGCCGGAGGGGCGCGCCGCATTGTCGAGCAGCGCCTTGTTCCAGGCCCCGGCGGCGTTGTGCAGGTCGAGGCTGACTTGCGCCGCCTCCAGCGGCGCGAACCCGTAATGATCGTTGAGCGGGTGGAACACCTTCAGATGCAGCACCGAAGGGTGCCCGTCGCGCGGGTCGGCGGGAAAGCGCACCGTGCGTCCGGCGACCGTGTAATCGAACGCCTCCGGCCAGCCGTCGCGCCCCGGCACCACGCGCACCCGGTCGGGCCGCAGCGCGTGCAGCTCGCGCGGGTTGCCGTCGATGTCGACCCGCTCCAGATAGGCATTGCCGGCGACCTGCAGGTAGCCGTGAACCTCCTCCAGCAGCCCCTGCCCCGACTGGCCCGGCGCGGGCCGCGCCAGCAGCTCCAGCAGCGGATGCGTGTCGAGTTCGCGCGCCCCCTCGTAGAGCACCAGCGGCACGCTGGCCGCCGCCTCCGCCACCATGCGCACGGCCCGGTGCACCACCGGGTTGCGCGCATATCCCTCGCGGGCGAGCGCCGCATAATCGCGCGGCGTCCACACCGCCCGCCCGGCGCCCGAAAGCGCCAGCAGCGGCCCGGCGCGCGAGGCCTTGGCCTCGGCTGACGGGCGACGAAAAGAGTCAAGAAGGTCGCGCAACCCCATGATCCAGAATCCTTTTTCCGGTCGACTTGAGAGATTGAGTCCGCTGCCTGAGACGGTGATTCAAACAGATCGATTCAGATGCTTCGCATCGTGATTCAACGTGGCCGGAGGCCTCACAGGCTGCGCAGGCGCGGGCTCGCCGCCGGCCTCAACGCGAGTTCGTGCAGCGCATAGACCAGCGCGTCGAGCCGGTCGGGCGAGTGGCCGGCCGACAGCCCGTCGGGGGCGAATTCCGCCATCTCGTCCTCCAACTCGGGAAAGGCGCCGACATGGCGCACCCGGCCCTGCTCGTAGAGCATGGCGACCGGCTCGGCGCGCAGCCACTTGCCCCGCCGCGCCCGCACCTCGGCAACCGGCACGCCGGGGTCGACGCCGTTGATCACCGCGCCGACCATCTCGCCGCCCTGGTTCACCTCGGCGACCAGGCAATCGGCCCCGAGCGACCGCCACAGCTCCACCGCCGCGCGGGCCCAGCGCGCCGGCTTTGCCGCCCGCAGGCTCGCATCCGCCAGCACATGGACGATGCCCGCCGCGTCGATGCCGGCGGCGATGATCCCGCAGGCGTCCGAGCGGCGGGACGAACCCGCCGGCGGATCGACCGCGACGACGATGCGGGTAAGCTCCTCCGGCCGCCGGTCGCTGCGGCAGCGCTCCAGCGCGTCGCGGCTCCACATCGCGCCTTCGCGCTCGCCGACGATCTCGCCGTCCAGCTCCTGCCGCGCCAGCCGGGTGCCGCGATAGCGGTTGCGGATCGCGGTGATGAAGCCCTTGGCGAGATGCGCCGCATTGGCCTCCGTCGCCGCGCGGGTCACCACCGTGCCATCGTCCCCGATCAGCCGCTTCAACAGCGGGATCGGGCGCGGCGTCGTCGTCACCAGTTGGCGGGGATGGGCGCCGAGCCGCAGGCCGAATTGCAGCATGTCCCAGGTCTCCTGCACATGCCGCCACTTGGCCAGTTCGTCGCACCAGGCGATCTCGAATTGCGGCCCGCGCAGCGCGTCCGGATCCTCGGAGGAAAACACCTGCGCCACCGCGCCGCACGGCCATTCCAGCCGCCGGCGCGAAGGCAGCCATTGCGGCCGCTCGGACGGCGGATGCACGGACAGCAGGCCGGAGACGCCCTCCACCATCACCTCGCGCGCATCCATCTGCGTTTCGCCGACCAGGGCGATGCGCAACTCGCCGCCCCGCCCTTGACGCGCGGCCGCAGTCACCGCCGCGCGCAGCCACTCGGCTCCGGCGCGGGTCTTGCCGGCGCCGCGCCCGCCGAGCAGCAGCCACACCCGCCAGTCGCCCTGCGGCGCAAGCTGGTGCTGATGCGCCCAGATGGGCCAGTCATGGCGCAGGAAGCGCAGTTCCGCCGCCGTCAGCCGCGCCAGGAAGTCCGGCAGCCGCCCCTTCGCCGCACAGGCGGTCAAGGCGCTGCGCAAGCTCGTGCCTGAGTGCATCCTCGTCCCTCCCTGCCGGGTCCAGTTCCCGCACGCCGCTGCGCAGCTCGACCAGCACGTCGAGCGTCCGGGCGAGAATGCCGAGCGTGCGAGCATTGCGCTCGGCCAGTTGCGAGGCCTCCGTCCGGTCGAGCTTGAGCGTGCGGGCGCGGCCGATTTCCAGCTCGATCGCCTCCACCTGCCGCTCGAACGCCTCCGCCAGCCGCCCCACCAGGCAGGCAAGGCCCTGCGTGTCGCCGGCGGCGATCAGCCCGCGCACGTCGCCCGAGCGCACCCAGCCTTCCGCCTGGATGTGGCGCAGCACCGTGCTTTTCGCGACGCAGAACCGCTTCACCACCCCGTCGGCGTCCAGCGCGCCGCTCTCGTAGAGCTGCCGCGCCTCAGCCCACGCCTCGACGCCCAGATGCACCGGCACCTTGCGGTCGGGGGAGGCTGCTTCGGGCGGGGGTTGCTTTTTGCTCCTGGCGTCCGCCGCGTCGGGATGTGCCGGTGGGGTCCCGGCCTCCGCCGCCTTGCCCCTGGCTTCGGCCTGTTCCGGGGATTGCGCGGCACCGTCCGCTGGCGCCTTTGAACCGGCCATCGGCTCCTCCCTTGCTTGATGTCGGGATCATGTTCGGCAAAGATCGGAAGACCGCCCGAGAAAGTGGCCCGACCTCACATCCTCTCCGGGCGTCACCCCGAGAAAGTGGCACGACCTCACATCCTCTCGGCCGTCACCCCGGCCGCAGGCGAAGCCGGAGAGCCGGGGCCTATTGGCTGCCAGAGCGGTTGCGGGGACACAGAAACCTCTCCCAGCGTCGTCCCGCACGCAGCCTCTCCCTGCGTCCTCCCGGACGACGCAAAGGGAGGCTGGAGAAAAAACACCTGCTGAGGGTGCCAATGGTTCCCGGTTCTGCGCTGCGCTGGACCGGGATGACCTCCGAGAGTGTGGCAGCACCTCGCATCCCCTCTGCCGTCACCCCGAGAAAGTAGCCCGACCTCACATCCCCTCGGCCGTCACCCCGGCCAAGCGCAAGCGCGCGCCGGGGCCTATTGGCTGCCAGAGCGGCAGCGACGAAACCCGGCCCGTGCCCCACTCCCTGTCTGTCGTCCCGGTCTCAGTGAAGCCGAAGACCGGGAACCAGTAACCACGAACGGTTCGGCTCAGGCTGCGGAGCCAGCATGTTGAAGCTACGGAGGCGAAGCCGGAGATCCGGGATCGGCGAGCCGGGGGCCTTGCCGCAGCGCTCAGACAAAAGAGGCAACCGCCCTGCCTCCCCGGTCCCGGGTCGCGCTTGCGCTTGCCCGGGAAGACGCAAAGGAGAGGGTGGAGCGTCAAAAACACCTGCCAGAAACACAAATGGCGGCCGAACCAATCGGTCCGCCGCCATCACACACTGCCCCTCCCCACGTCCTCCCGCGCACCGTCCTCTCTTTCGTCCTCCCGGACGACGGCGAAGCCGGAGATCCGGGATCGGAGAGCCGAGGGCGGTGGCAGCAGCGCTCAGGCAAGACAGGCGGCAAACGCCGTGCCTCCCCGGTCCCGGGTCGCGCTCACGCTTGCCCGGGAAGACGCCGAGGAGAGGCTGGAGAAAAAACACCCGCCAAGGGTGCCAATGGTTCCCGGTTCTGCGCTGCGCTGGACCGGGATGACCTCCGAGAGGGTGGCAGCACCTCACATCCCCTCTGGGCGTCACCCCGAGAAAGTGGCCCGACCTCGCATCCCCTCGGCCGTCACCCCGGCCAAGCGAAGCGCGCGCCGGGGCCTATTGGCTGCCAGAGCGGCAGCGACGAAACCCGGCCCGTGCCCCACTCCCTGCCTGTCGTCGCGGTCTCAGTGAAGCCGAAGACCGGAACCAGTAACCACGAACGGTTCGGCTCAGGCTGCGGAGCCAGCATGTTGAAGCTTCCGCCGGCGTCCTTGCCACGACCTCCAGCGGACACTGGACGCCTGCCTGCGCAGGCGTGACAGCCGAGGAGTGGCACATGCGCTTCGCACCACATCCGTCCTTCCGCGCGCAGCCTCTCCCCGCGTCCTCCCGGACGCAGCCTCTCCTTCGTCCTCCCGGACGGAGGCGAAGCCGGAGATCCGGGATCGGCGAGCCGGGGGCCTTGCCGCAGCGCTCAGACAAAAGAGGCAACCGCCCTGCCTCCCCGGTCCCGGGTCGCGCTTGCGCTTGCCCGGGAAGACGCCAAGGAGAGGGTGGAGCGTCAAAAACACCCGCCAGAAACACAAATGGCGGCCGAACCTCCCGGTCCGCCGCCATCGCCAGGCCGCACCTATGCGACCATGCCTGAACCCTACCCGAGCACCGTTACGGTGTCAAGGATTTTTTTCCTAACCCGTCAAAGAACAAGAACTACAGCGTCTCGCTTGTAACCCGCCCCGGAAACATAGAATCACCAAAAAAGAAATCAGAACACCTACTCTTCCTCGAGGTCGCGAAGTGGCAGCAACGCAGGAAGATCGTACTTTGATCTATGCTTCATCTCATCCCTCTCAATACGAGATAGAATACGCCTCATGTGAGACCGCATTACGTATTCAATTTTTTCGATCTCCGATTGATCCATGGGAACTTCCAGAGTCGATTTATCTATTCCCGCTTCCAATAAAGTCTTCTTTACATGAAGACTTACATCCGGTGAAGAATTAACACAGAGATGCGTAAGAAGGTAGGAAATCATCACCTGCTGACAATTTATAACTATTTCAAGTGCTTTTTGCGTATCCTTGCTCATGCTGCCTTTCCCAAAAAATGACTCAACATACAAATTGCAGCATAATAGATTTTTATCGTCTACCTACACTTTAATCCGCACACTCCATCCCTCACTCAATAAACCCCACCCGCACCTTCTCGTCCATCGGGTTCTCGCCCGGCCAGTCGGCGAGGAAGTTCTCATAGTCTTCCAGCGGGATGCCGTCCTCGGGGAAGGTCTGCCCGCGCACCGAGATGCCGGCGGCGTGCACGCTCTCCGGGTCGCCGGAGACCAAAGGGTGCCACCAGTAGAGATCGCGCCCTTCGGCGACCAGCCGGTAGGCACAGGTCGGCGGCAGCCAGGCGAGCTGCGGCACCAGCTCGGCGGTGAGCTGCAGGCAGTCGGACACGGTGGCGAAGCGGTTGTCGTAGTCGGAGCAGCGGCAGCTCTCGCCGTCGAGCAGGGTGCAGGCGAGCGAGGTCCAGACGACCTCGCCGGTGTCCCAGTCCTCCAGCTTGTTGAGGCAGCAGCGGCCGCAGCCGTCGCACAGGGCTTCCCACTCGGCCGGGCTCAGCTCGCCGAGCCGCCGGCCGGTCCAGAACGGCGCGCCGCCCGCGGCGATATCCGTCCCGGCCCCTTCTGCCCCAGCGTTGTCCGTCCCGCCCCCTGCCGCCCCTTGTGCGTTGCTGTCCTGAGGCATTCGTGATCCATCCACCGCCGGCATATCCTTGAAAGGCCCGGCGGATCGGAGGTAAAACGGATCGCGCCGGGTTGCTCCCGCAGCGGGAGCCTGCCCACGGCCATAGCAGAACGGAAGACCAAGGTGAACCAGCGATCCGGCGATGCCGACCCGCAGGACAGCCCGCAGCCGGCGCCCGCTTCAGGGAAAGGGCCGGCGACGCGCCGCCCGTTCGGCGCCCGCATGCGCTCGGCGATGCTGTCGGTGGATGCCTTTGTCGACACCGCCCTGTGGCGGTCGTTCTCGTCGCTGCGCCGGGGGATCGAGGCCTATTCGGCCTGGCTGCGCCGGTTCCGCGCCCGCGGCGCCGGGCGCGTTGCCGCCGAGCTTGCCTCCGACGGGGTCACCTTCGGCCTGCTCGGCCTCGTGCTGATGCTGGCGCTTGCCCAGGACGCGTTCCAGCAGACCGAGCGCGCCGACTGGCGCACCACCGAGGATTTCTCCGTCACCTTCCTCGACCGCTTCGGCAACGAGATCGGCAAGCGCGGCATCCTGCTCAACGACACGGTGCCGCTGGAGGAGATCCCGGACCACCTGATCAAGGCGGCGCTGGCGACCGAGGACCGGCGCTTCTTCTATCATTTCGGCATCGACGTGATGGGCACCGCCCGCGCCATGGTGGAGAATGTGCGCGCCCGCACCGTGGTGCAGGGCGGCTCGTCGATCACCCAGCAGCTCGCCAAGAACCTGTTCCTCACCAACGAGCGGACGCTGGAGCGCAAGATCAACGAGGCCTTCCTGGCGCTGTGGCTGGAGATGAACCTCTCCAAGCGCGAGATCCTGAAACTCTATCTCGACCGCGCCTATATGGGCGGCGGCACGTTCGGCGTCGCGGCGGCGTCGGAGTTCTATTTCGGCAAGAACGTGCGCGAGCTCAGCCTGGCGGAATCGGCCATGCTCGCGGGCCTGTTCAAGGCGCCGACCAAATACGCCCCGCATATCAACCTGCCGGCGGCGCGGGCGCGGGCCAACGACGTGCTGACCAACATGGTGCAGGCCGGCTTCATGACCGAGGGCCAGGTGATCGGCGCGAGGCGCAATCCGGCGCTCGCCATCGACCGCAGCAAGGACCGCTCGCCGGACCATTTCCTCGACTATGCCTTCACCGAGGTGCGCGAGCTGGCGCGCAGCCATCCCGAGCTTGCCAACGACCGCATCGTCATCGTGCGCACCACGCTCGATCCCGGCCTGCAGCGCCAGACCGAGCAGGCGCTGCTGGAAAACCTGCGCGAACACGGCGAGCGCTACAGGGTGCGCGAGGGCGCGGTCGCCGTCCTGGTGCCGGAGACCGGCGCCGTGCGCGCCATGGTCGGCGGGCGCGACTATGGCGAGAGCCAGTTCAACCGCGCGGTCGCGGCGGTGCGCCAGCCCGGCTCCTCGTTCAAGCCCTTCGTCTACATCACCGCCTTCATGAACGGCTACACCCCGGCCTCGGTGGTGCCGGACGCGCCGATCTCCATCGGCGGCTGGAGCCCGCGCAACTATTCGCGCGGCTATGCCGGGCCGGTGACGCTGAAGACCGCCCTGACCAAGTCGATCAACACCGTGCCGGTGCGCCTTGCCCAGGCGATCGGCCGCGACAAGATCGTCGAATATGCGACGGCGATGGGCATCACCACCGAATTGAAGATCACCCGGCCGCTGCCGCTCGGCGTCGCCGAGGTCACCGTCATCGACATGGCCGCCTCCTATGCCAGCTTCGCCAGCGGCGGGCTGAAGGTGACGCCGACCACGATCCTCGAGGTGCGCAACTCCGCCGGCAGGATGATCTACCAGCAGGCGAGCGACCGGGCGCCGCCGCAGCGCCTGTTTCCGGAGGAGAAGGCCGGCGAGATGAACGACGTGCTGGTCAACGCGGTGGAAAACGGCACCGGCCGCCGCGCCCGCGTGCCCGGCGTCACCGTCGCCGGCAAGACCGGCACCACCCAGGCCTATCGCGACGCCTGGTTCGTCGGCTATACCGGCAACTACGCGGCGGCGGTGTGGTTCGGCAATGACGATTTCACCTCCACCGCCCGGATGACCGGCGGCAGCCTGCCGGCGATGACCTGGCAGGTGATCATGGACTATGCGCACAAGGGCATCGAGCTGCGGCCGATGCCCGGCGTCGACCGGCCGGCCCGCGGGGACGGCGCCGTTCCGGTAGCGGAGGGCGCCGGCGCCGACCGGCCGCGCCTCCTGAGGGTGCAGTCGATCGCCGTCTTGCGGGAGATCGGCGCCCGGCTGGATGCCATCGGCAAGCGCGCCGAGGCCCCGGCCGCCGCCACGCCGCCCGCACAGGCGGAGCCCGTCGCCCGGTGACGCTCGCCCTTTCCCGCGATCCGGAAACCGACGGTCTTGTGCCCGACCGGGTGCCGCCGATCCTGCGGCGGCGGCGGCGCAGCCTCGCGCTCGATCTTGCCATCGTCGTCGCCATCGCCCTCGGCGTCGGCTTCTCCACCGCGTATCTGGCGGTCGACCGGACGCCGGCCTTCGGCACCTTGCGGCTCGGCGTGTGGGAGGCGCGGCCGCGCCAGGGCACGCGCGAGGCCGATCCCTATTCCACCGCCACCCATGCGCGCAGCGGCCGCGTGCCGCTGGCCGGCGGCGAGGGGCTGATGTTCCTTGCCGCGACCGACAGCGCCGGCGATGTCCTGTCGCCGCGCTGCGACTACGAGATTTCCGGCCAGACCGCCCCGGCGCGACTGTGGACGCTGGTGGCGCTGGATGGCGAGATGCGGCTGGTCGCCGGCGCCGCGCCGCGCAGCGGGCTGAACAGCCGCCACCTGCTGCGCCGCCCCGGCGGCGACTTCACCATCACCGCCGCGCCGCGCGCCCGGCCGGGCAACTGGCTGCCGACCTCCGACACCGCCGACGGGCTGGTGCTGGCGCTGCGGCTCTACGACACGCCGCTGACCACCGGCACCGGCGTTGCCAATGTGCCGATGCCCGAGATCCGCCGGGGGCTTTGCCGATGAGCGCGCCCGCCGCCCGCTCACGCCCCTCCCGCTCGGCACGGCTGCGCCAGGCCGTCGATGGCATGGTGCTGGCGCGTTTCGCGCTGCTGCTGCTCGCCGGCCTGTTTCTCGGCGGCATCATTCACATCGCCACCGTGCTCGGCGTGCCGGGCCAGGTGCCGGAAACCGCCTATGCGCGGGTCGCCGCCTTCGGTCCCGACGGGGCGTTCAACCGCCTGCCGGACGTGGCGCCGGGGGCCGAGCCGCTGCCGATGCTCGACCCGATGATGATCCACGCCGCCTGCCGTTTCGACCTTGCCGAGGGGCCGCTGAAGATCGAGGCGGCGCTGCCGCCGCCCTTCTGGTCCTTCGCCCTGTTCGATGCCGGCGGGCGGGCGATCTACAGCCTCAACGACCGCACCTCCGGGGCCGGCGGCCGGCTGGACGTGCTGGTGCTCACCACCGAGCAGCTCAGCGTGCTGCGCGAGAACCCGCCGGAGGGGCTGGAAGACCTGATCGTCATCGAGACCGACGCCCTGCACGGCTATGCCCTGCTGCGCGCCTTCGACGGCGATCCGCTCTACCGCGACCGTATCGAGGCGGCGCTGGCGCAGGCGAGCTGCCGCAGGTTGTGACACACCCGGCGCTCCGGCGCTGATATCGATCGAAGGGTTCGCATGTTTCAAAAACCCGCCCTCCGCCTCTGCGCGGCCTCGCTCCTTTGGATCGGCACCATGCTCCCCGTTGATGCGCAATCGCTGAACGAACAGCTTGAGACGAGCTTTGCGGCCGGAGAGCTGCCCGGCCTGCACGGCGCCATCGCCGATTTTCAGGGCAAGCGGCTGGCGGAGGTGTATTTTCCCGGCGAGGACGAGCGCTGGGGCCAGCCGCAGGGCCTGCAGGACCACACGGCCGCCTCGCTGCACGACCTGCGCTCGGTGACCAAGTCCGTCGTCGGCCTGCTCTACGGGATCGCCCTTGCCGAGGGCAAGGTTCCCGCCCCGGACGCGCCGCTTTACGTGCAGTTCCCGCAATATCCGGACCTCATGGCACAGCCCGGCCGCGAGCTCATTCTGGTCCGGCACGCGCTGTCGATGCAGATGGGGACCGAGTGGGACGAGGACCTTCCCTACAGCGATCCGCGCAACAGCGAGATCGCGATGGAAAACGCCCCGGACCGCTACCGCTTCATCCTCGAACAGCCGATCCGCGAGGCGCCGGGCGGGGCCTGGATCTATAGCGGCGGCGCCGTCGCCCTGCTGGGAAAGCTGATCGAAAACGGCACCGGCCTGCCGCTCGACCGCTATGCCGCCGAAAAACTCTTCGCGCCGCTCGGCATTACGACCTTCGAGTGGGTCGCCGGCGCCGACGGCGCGCCGTCCGCCGCCTCCGGCCTGCGGCTGACGCTGCCGGATCTGGCGCGGATCGGCCAGCTCGTCGCCGATTATGGTGTCCATGACGGGCGGCAGATCGTGCCCCGCGACTGGCTGGAGCTGTCGTTCGAGCCGCGGGCAACGGTCAACGACGTCACGCGCTACGGCTATCTCTGGTATCTGGCGGGCACGCCGGAGCGGCCCATCGCCATCGCCGTCGGCAATGGCGGCCAGCGGCTGACCGTGCAGCCCGACCCGGGCCTCGTCGTCGCCTCCTTCGCGGGCCGCTACAACGATCCCGAGAGCTGGCAGACCTCCTTCAAGGTCCTGATCGACTTCGCCGTGCCCGAGGCAAAGCGGCTGCTCGGCAAATAGCCGAGGCGCGGCGGACCTCGCCGCACCGCTCTCCTTCCTCCCTGCCGGCCGCGGATAGCCCGATCCGCGCCAGAGCCCGCGCCCGCGCCCGGCACGGGGCGATATCGCCCCGCTCTCCCCCCTTGCCGGGCCGTTCGACCGCCGGCAAAGCCGCCGCGCCACGCGCGAAAAACCGCCCTGCAACTTCACTTATCCCCGTACGGGTATTTTTCCCGTAATGATTTAGGAATATAAACCTAAAATTGATAAGTGGAGGCAGGAATGACTGGACTATCCGGAATTTCGGACCTCGCCGGCCTTGCCGGCGCCATGCCCGCCCATCGCTCCCCGCGGCCGGCGGGGGGAGCTGCGCGGGGCGCGGGACTGCTCGTCACCGCCTGTGTCCTGTCGGTGTTCGAGGTGGAGGAGGCCGACCTGTCGCAGCCCAGCCGGGGCCGGGCACAGGTGGCGCTCGCCCGCCAGGTGGCGATGTATCTGCATCACGTCATCCTCGCGCGCACGCTCACCGACATCGCCCGCGAGTTCGGGCGCGACCGCACCACCGTCGCCCATGCCTGCCGGCTGGTCGAGGACCGGCGCGACGAGCCGGAGTTCGACACGATGATCGGCGGGCTGGAGACCGCGCTGCAGGTCGGGCTCGCCGCCCTGCCCGCCCGGCCGCCATCGACCCGCTCCCTGGCCACCCGTCTCCCGGCCACCCGCCCCCTGACCGCCCATCCCCTGACCACCCGTGCCCAGGCCACCCGTGCCCAGGCCACCCGCCCCCTTCCCACCCACGGGACGGAGGCGTGAGCCATGGCGCCCTCGCAACGCGCGCTGGACCGTCTTCTCGCCCGGCTCGGCACGGCGCCCGCCTGGCAGCTTCAGCAAACCGCCGACAAGAGCCTGCGGCTGTGCGCCGTGCCCGCCCGGCGCGGAGGCGCCGGCCCCGGCGGCACCAGGACCGGCCCCGGAGGCGCCCGCCCAGACGGCGCCCCCACCTCGCCCATCTCTCCCTCGCCCGCCTCTCCCTCGCCGGCCCCCTCTCTCGCCCCCTCTCTCGCTGTGGATCCGGCGCAGTTGCGCGCCGCCTTTGCCGCCGGGCTGGTGGAGCGGGGCGGCGGCGGCCTCACTCTGTCGCCCGCCGGCCGCGCCCGGCTGCGCCGTCTCGCCTCCGGCGAGGAGGATTTCGCCGCCCAGCACCGGGAGATCGGCACCCGCCGCATCGCCATTGCCGGGGCGGCCGACGAGATCGTCACCGTCAATCATGCCGAGAGCCCGCTCGCCTGGCTGCGCCGGCGGCGCGGCCGCGACGGCGAGCCGATCCTCGACGAGGGGCAGTTCGCCGCCGGCGAGCGGCTGCGCGCCGATCACGCCTTTGGCGCCATCGTGCCGGGGATGCGCAGCATGGCCTGGTCGGCGCTCGGCAGCGGCGCGGGCGGCGGCAGCACGCGCGATCCGCGCGGCGGGCTGGTCGAGCTCACCGACGCCACTTTGGCCGCCCGCGCGCGGCTGGAGCGGGCGATCCGGGAGGTCGGGCCGGAACTCGCCGGCGTGCTGATCGACGTATGTTGCGAGCTCAAGGGGCTGGAGCAGGTCGAGCGGGAGCGGCGCTGGCCGCCGCGCTCGGCCAAGGTGGTGCTGCTGCTCGGCCTCACCCGCCTCGCCCGCCACTACGGCACCGGCTGAGCGCGCCTCCTCGCTCCCGTCTTCTTTCTCACCGTCTCGATCCCCTGTCGCCTCGCTGCCCTTGCACCGTTCCCCTTGCACCGCCCCCTCCTCGGCGTCTTCCCGGGCAAGCGAAGCGCGACCCGGAACCGGCGAGCCACGGCGGTTGCGGCATCTTTCGGGAGCGCGCCTCCTGCGCCCCCGGCCCGACCCCACATCTGCGTTTGCGCCGTCCGGGAGGGCGCAATGAAGGGACAGCGCGCGGGAGGACAGCCGGTGGATGGAGCTCGGCCGTGCGTCCCCGCCGCCGCTCTGGAAACCAATAGGCCCCGGCGCGCGCTTCGCTTGGCCGGGGTGACGGCAGAGGGGATGCGAGGCCTTTGCCATTCTCTTCGGCTGTCATCCCGGCCGCGCGTCAGCGCAGAGCCGGGAACTATTGGCAACCCCGGCAGGCGTGAGGCGGGGCGGCGTCGCCTCCCTCTCGGACGTCATCCCGGCCGCAGGCGAAGCCGGAGAGCCGGGAACCATTGGCAACCTCGGCAGGCGTGAGACCGGGCGGCGTCGCCTCCCTCTCGGAGGTCATCCCGGCCGCGCGCAGCGCAGAGCCGGGAACCATTGGCAACCTCGGCAGGCGTGAGGCCGGGCGGCGTCGCCTCCCTCTCGGAGGTCATCCCGGCCGCGCGCAGCGCAGAGCCGGGAACCATTGGCAACCCCGGCAGGCGTGAGGCGGGGCGGCGTCGCCTCCCTCTCGGAGGTCATCCCGGCCGCGCGCAGCGCAGAGCCGGGAACCATTGGCGACCCCGGCAGGCGTGAGGCGGGGCGGCGTCGCCTCCCCCAAGGCTGTCATACCTGCGCAGGCAGGCGTCCAGTATCCGCCGGGGCGTGTTGTTGCGCATCGGCCGCAGCTACGGCCCGGGCAGCCTCCGCCCGCCTCTTTTCCGCCGGCACCGCCCCCTTCGCCCACCTCTCCTTGCGTCATTCCGGACAAGGCGAAGCCGCGCACCGGAACCGGCGAGCCACGGCGGTCGTGGCATCTTTCGGGAGCGCGCCTCCTGCGCCCCCGGCCCCATCCCGCATCTGCGCTCGCGCGCCGGCCGGGAGAGCACCCCCCCCCTTCAGGCGTCGGCCAGCGCGGCGCGGGCGTCGGCGCGGATGCGTTCGACCATCGACTTGAGGCCGTTGGCGCGCTGCGCCGACAGGTGCTCCTTGAGGCCGATGCGGGAAAAGATCGCGTCGAGATCGGTCTCGGCGATCTCCGCGGCGCTGCGCCCGGAATAGGTGGCGAGCACGATGGCGACCAGCCCCTTGACGATATGGGCGTCGCTGTCGCCCTGGAACACCAGGCGGGGGGCGCCGTCCGCGCCCTGCTCCACCGACTTGACCAGCCAGACCTGCGAGGCGCAGCCGCGCACCTTGTTGGCGTCGGTGCGTTCCTCGTCGGGAAACTCCGGCAGCATCCGCCCCAGCTCGATCACATAGCGGTAGCGGTCGTCCCAGTCGTCGAGCAGGTCGAAATTCTCAAGGATGTCGTCGAGCGGCGGGATCATGGGCAGCCATCAGTTTTGGGCGGTCTTTGGGCGGTCTTCGAGCTGCCTTCGAGCGGAGCGCGAAGCGGAGCGGACTTTCGTGACCCGCTATATAGTCCGTGCGGCAAGAGATGGGAACCGGGGGGCTGTTGCTGTTAGCAGAAGGTGCTCGACGCATGGCTGGTCACTTGCAACACCGAGCGCCCGCATCTGGGCCGCAACATGAACGGGCGAACCCCGCTTCCGGCCTTCACCGAAGGCCTGACCGGCAAGCCGTCGCAACCAATGCAGAAACCGAAAGGAGACAGGCTGACAGCCAACCCGAAACAGGCTTCAATGCCCCACGAAACCCGCGCCGCCTGAAACCGCTTCAAAACGCGGTACTGTCAGGGGAATACCGTCTCTGTACATCCAGAATTCTGCAACACCTAAATTTCTGCTCTCGCCCTGCAATTTACGCCTCACTCAGCGACTCTTCCTGTTTGCGGATGCCGCCTTCTGTTTCTCCCATAACCCGTAGATGTTTTCCGACAATCTAAATATTTGGTGCTCGATGCGACTATCATCTATCGAAAGCATCAAGGTGTTCGCAAGCATCGGGAATTTCAAACGAACCTGATCAACGGTAACATCGTACGTCAAAACTACAATCGAAATCTCCCCTTTAACGTTTCTAGCAAAAATTGTTTCCCGCTCCTTCTGAAGCCATCCCTCCGACTCCAAATACTGACTGGATACGAAAATTATGGCTACCTCAGCCTTCATTATCGCCTGCTCCATACCGCTAAGCAGACTCTCGCCTGTTATGAATTGCTTGTCGCTAATTATATCAACATCAGCGTCAACCAAAAAGGATATTATCCTGTCCGCGATCTTCTTGTCTAAGTGGCTATACGAAAAGAATACCTTAGGACGGATCGAAGCATCTTTCTCATAGGCCTCCTCGATCCTAGTCAGCACATCGATAAAAGCCAACCTAGCCGACCTCGGGTACCGCTCGTCAGCTTTGATAAAAGCAATCGCCTCATTTGCGCACTGTGAAAAATCTGCAGGATTGTCTTTTTGAAGAAGGCAAGAGACACAGAGCAACTCAGGCTTCGTCTTGAACGCTCCACTGAATCCAATGTCGAAATGTCTTTTCAGATAATCTAAAAAAATCGGTTCACTCAACCTATAAAACGATGGAATTATACTTTCCAAGCAATAAAAGTAACGCGTAACAAGATAACACCAAGCAACTGCCCTGAAGTGCTTTTCATTGAAAACATCCATGTGAATATGTATATCTGCCAATATTTTTTCAAAATCCCTAGTTATATATCTGATATTCTCCACCATTTTATCTTCTTCTTGATAGCTACGAAATAAGGTATACTGCGAGTGACGCATATAGATTTCATATTGCGAAACATCAAATTTTGCGATTTCATTCGATGAAATCATATACTCCCACTCAGGAGTGTATAAAATCTGATCCAGCACACTCTTCGCTTGCCCGAACCGGTCCTGCAAAAAAAGACTTGAAGCATACCTCGAGAAAACCAATGGATCTTTGAAAACAATAGCATTCACGTCACGGGCAGCAGCCGCTTCTTGAAACGCAATTTCATCTTGGGCCATAATATATGAGTAAATTCGCTCCGCTATCATAAGTCCTGGTCTATCATCAAGCGCAGCCATCTTGAGACTAATAGGTCCAATCTTCTCCTTCAGATCCATATCCTCTATCATAGACTTAGTTACTTCACTCACCTCCCTGCTCCGCATCGTTAGAAACATATACCCAAGTTGTAAAAAAATTAACCTCTCTCTCCCCCAGTCCCGATAGCTTTCAGAAATATTTTTCATGTTTTTCCGCCCTCACCCTCACCAAAAGGCCGCTTAATTTGGACATAAGCTTCATAAATCTTATTATAAATTTTTCGCATATCTTCGTCGACGCTGGCGCCGTCTTTGCCGATCAGGGATTGATACAACTCCCCCGCTTCTTGCACGAGACGCAGCGCCTTGTCTTCAGTATCGAAATAAACTGCCCTGACCTTACTAATATCTTTATTCGCTCCCGTGTAATAATACGAATACTCTTCAACGGTTTTACCGGAAATATTTCGTATCACGTCCCTTAGATCGTCGATAGCACTATAGTGATACTTTAGGGCAGCAAAAGCGTTTCGCAGAAGCCCAACTTTTGGATCGCTCTCCGATATCAAACCAGACTTTATTTTCTCATAGACAAACCGATGCTCTTCGGATGACCATAGATGCTCTAGAGTTGTCCTCAATTGACATTCAATTGGGAATCCGACGATTAGACCCCTCTGCTCTTCGCTCATCTCTCCATAAAGTTGCTCCAGCGTCTGCGCCTCGGCAATATATCGATTTTCTCGGGATGTTGCTCGAAAGTTCAGCAACTTATCGGAAGAGCCTAGCCAAGTCCGCTCCGCTCTCGTAAAATTTAGATAGCAATGAAGAGATTCATAGTTTGTGTATTTTGTTTCATCAGCAGGCTTACCATTATCCTCCTTCAATCCCAGTTTTGTTACCATTCTCATATAGCGAGATTCTCGATTTTCATATTTTCTAAACGGAGCACTATACAACTCAAATCCGCTATCAAGAATAGTAAGTTCTTCATACTGAAGAAGCGCCTTAAATGTACTAATGAGAGCAGATTCATCAATGCAAATTATACGGCAGCCTATGAAATCCTTAACTATCTCCTGAAGTCTAATTTCACCAACACCTCCTGATCGCTTCATTTCCTTGAGGATTTTATTGAGCGCAGACAGGGAACCTTTCTTTCTGACCTCAAAAATTATATCACCCTTCCTATCCAGTGTATTTATCATCCCAATGAGCTCGTATCTAATTCTATTTTCTATGTAATTGAGAAAGCGCTGGTTTTCATCGGATTCATACTCACTAGTAAATTTTTTTTCAGAGTATTTAAGGAATTCGTCGATCGGATACCGCTTATTAAACATCATTTATCACATCCGCATTTTATATTGGATTTATGGTGAAAACTCTCGATCGAAAGACCTCACGCTCTCCAACACTATTGGGCCATCTCCACCGTCACGAATAAAACAAACTGCCTTGCCGCGACATCTTCGCGCTAATTTGCGTTCTAGGTGGCTCGACTTTTGGGGCCAATCAAGCCTTATCCCGTTCTTGGAAATATAGCGTCTAATGCCGGCCGTATTCAACTCGCAATACCTCAAAAACAAAAACCCCGCGGGTGAACAGGGCAGCAGTTCACCCGCGGGCGGCGGAAGGGTCCGCCTTCAGTTTGCGCAAAACTGCAAGAGACTTGCAGACGGTTCCGGACGGTGGGCGAGCCCGCCGGTCCGGGGACAAGCGGCCGGACAAGCGGTCCCGCCAATCCGGGGATAGTGTCCAGGCGGCGGCGTCCGCTGCGGCAATTTAGTCGGCCGGTCATCCGTCGGCCACCAGCCGGTCAGCGACGGAGCCGCCGGGACAGAGGCCGGCTCGTCTCAGCCCGGACCTGATCAGGCCGGGCGGTCGGCGCCCTTCGGCCGGGGCAGCGGCACCGGACCGTTGCCGGGAAGCTGGCCCACAGACTGGCCCACAGACTGGCCGACGATCTGACCCGCAGCCGGACCGGTTGCCTGATTGCCAGTCTGTCCGGTTGCCTGATTGGCAGCCGGGTCGCCGGCGGCCGGGGCCGTGCTGCCCGTCCGGGCCGGGGCCGCGCCTTCGGCCAGGCTCCAGACCGGCTCAAGGTCGGCGGCGGTCAGCGTGCCGGTCGCGCCGGTGGTGAGTTCGCCGTTCTCGTCGAGGTATTCGTAGATCATCCGCGCGCTGACCTTGGCCTTGGCGCCGATCTGCGAGATCGCCTGGCCGCCGGTCTCGCAGGTCTGCGGGTTGCGCTCGCAGAAGCTCGACAGGTCGCTGATCGTCGACTGGGCCGCGAAGAACGCGGCGACCGGGTTGATGCCGATGCCGTCCTTGCCGTCCTCGCCGGTGTCGATGGGCAGGATCAGCAGCACGAGCGCGATCCAGAATGCGCATCTCAGAAGAAAGAACATGGGTGCCGCCCTTGGCTGTCGTGTCATGTTCGGGAGCCGGTCGCCGAGATCGGTCGCCGGACCCGTTATGCCCGCAATCTAGCACGGACCCGCCAATGCCGGGTTGAGTCGCCGCTCTCAATTTTCCGCAATTTCGAGACGAGTTTTCGCAAAATTCGTCTCAAATTTTATCGAAATTCCCAAGCCCTGCCAAAGGCCCGCCAAGGGTCCGCCAGCGCGCCGAACCGCCCTGCCGATCCACCGTGAAAACCTGAGGTTTCATGGTTCCTTAAACCGTTCCTGTGACCATTGCGGGCATGAGATCGAACCCCCGGCGCTCCGCCGGAAAGACAGGCCGGAAAAGGCAGGAATGATGCCAGTATTGCAGGATCGGCTGAGGCTTGCGGCAAGCCATGTCGATGCCCTGGTCCACCCGGACGCGGCCCGTCAGGCGGCCGCGCGCGCCAGCCACGGCGCCTTCATCCGCGGGCATCTGGCCTGCGGCGCGCTGGCGCTCGTCCTGCTGCCGCTGCTGCTCGCCTTCAATGGAATCACCACCCCTGCCGCCGCCCTGATTCTCGGCTGGCTGACGGCGCATCTGCCGCTCGCCATGTATGTCTCGCGCACCGGGGATCTGGCGCGGGGACAGATCGCCTCGGCGGTGCTGTTCGCGCTGAGCTTCGGCGCGCTCGCCGCGCTCACCGGCGGCGCCGCTTCGCCGGTGCTGCCGCTGCTGGTGCTGGCCCCGGTCGAGGCGGCGCTGTCCGGCCGCCGGCGCGCCGTCGTGTTCGTTGCCGCGCTGACACTGGCATTGGCGCTGGCATTGGCGCTCGGCCCCTCGCTGGCCGGCCTGACACTGACGGATGTGCCGGCCGAGATCG
Source organism: Stappia sp. TSB10P1A (assembly GCF_900185725.1). GTDB lineage: Bacteria > Pseudomonadota > Alphaproteobacteria > Rhizobiales > Stappiaceae > Stappia. The sequence goes on from NZ_FYAU01000036.1 coordinate 673,443, forward strand.
GCGGTTTCCTGCCGGTATCCCTGGCTGTTGCGGCGGTTGCCGTGCTCTATGCCGGGCTGCTGGCGCTGCGTCTTGGCGCGGCGCTCGATCGCCGCGAGGCCGCGCTTCTCCAACGCGAGGCATGGGCGTCGACGGGCGCGCGGCTTGCCGGCGAGGCGATGCTGCGGCATGGGCCCGGCGGGCGCGTGGAAGAGGTCGGCGAGGCGGCCGCGCGCCTCCTCGCCCTCGGCTCTGCGGCTGCCGCCGAGCGGGAGTTGACCGGCGACGGGCTGTTCGCCCGCATCCATGTCGGCGACCGGCCGGCCTATCTCAAGGCGTTGAGCGACACGGCGGCGGAGGGCCGGCCGCAGCACCTGCGCCTGCGGCTGCGCCGGGGCGCCAGCCGTCCGGGCGAGGCCGGCCGCGCCGCCCATGCCGTCGTCGACATGACCTTCCACCCGGAGCCCGGCGGCGAGGCGGGCATCGTTAGCGTGCTGCGCGACGTCACCGCCGAGGCGGCGCTGGCGGCCGAGCGCGACGCGGCGCTCGCCGAGGCCGAAAAGGCGCGCGAGGCGCATTCGCGCTTCCTTGCCGTCGTCGGCCACGAGCTGCGCACGCCGCTGAACGCCATTCTCGGCTTCTCCGACCTGTTGCAAAGCGAAGCGCCGAACGCCGCCGCGGACGACCCGCAGCGGGTGCGCGACTTTGCCGGAACCATCCACCAGTCGGGCAGCCACCTGCTGCATCTGGTCAACGACATGCTCAACATGGCGCGGATCGAGAGCGGCCATTTCGAGATCGCCGCCGAGCGCTTCGACCTGCGCACCTGCCTCGACAGTTGCCGGCGGATGATGGAGCCGGAGGCGTCGCGGCTCGGCCTGCGGCTGTCGGCGGACCTGCCGCTGTCGCTCGGCGAGGTGCAGGCAGATCCGCGTGCCTGCCGCCAGATCGCGTTGAATCTGCTGTCGAATGCGCTGAAATTCACGCCGCGGGGCGGCCGCGTCGTGCTGTTTGCCAGGTGCGAGCCGCAGGGCTTCGTCTTCGGCGTGCGCGACACCGGCATCGGCATCGCGCACGCCGATCAGGAGCGGATTACCGAGCCCTTCGTGCAGGCCAGTGCCGGCCTTGCCCGGCTGCATGACGGCGCCGGCCTCGGCCTTGCCGTGGTCAAGGGCTTGACCAGCTTGAGCGGCGGGCGGATGACGCTGGACAGCCGCGAGGGCGAAGGCACCTGCGTCAGCATCGCCCTGCCGGCCGTGCCGCCGGCGCCGCAAGCCTCAAGGGGGACAGTGGAGGAGGCGGCCGGGGGCGCCACAGGGAGAGCGACAGTTACGGACAGGCTCGCGGCAGCTCGGGGGGAGGCCGGCCGCGGCATCGGACATGACCTCAAGCGCAGCGCATGAGCGCAAGGAAGAAGACTGACAGCATGAGCCGTTCGCCCCGAAACCAGCCCGCCCCCGCCGCCCGGCGCGGGCGACGCCACGAACCGCTGGCCCCGCCCCGTCCCGCGACGTCGCAGGGGCTCGGTGCCGTGGCGCTCGACAATCCGGTGGCGGCCGGCGGCTGGCTGGTCATGGCGCTGACCGGCGGGCTGATCATCGCCAACGCGCTCGCCTTCCAGTCCGGCAGCCACCCGGCGCCGCTGTTCGCCACCCGCGACAACGCCCGGGCCGCGGCACCGTCGGCACCGGCCGTCACCCAGGCCCAGTTGGAGCGGGAACAACTGGTGCGCGACGTGCAGTTGGAGCTGCGCCGCCTCGGCATGTATGGCGGCTTGCTGGACGGGGTGAACGGGCCGGCGACCGAGCGCGGGGTGCGGGCCTATCAGCGCGCGCGCGGCCTTCCCGAGACCGGCGACATCGACACGGCGCTGCTGGCGCGCCTCGCCATGGACACGGGCGGGGCGAGCGACGGCCTGCCTCCCCTGCCCCCGCTGCCGCCGGAGACCGCACCCGGTCACTCGTCGAGCCAGCCCGCCCCTTCGTCGGCGCAGGGGCCCGAGGGAGCCACCGGCACGGTTCGCACCATTCGGGTGACGCCGCCGGTGCCGGCCCCGTCCGCGCCGCGTGCGCAGCCCGTCGCCACGCCCGCCGCCTCCGGACCGGTGCCGCCCGCCCCGGTCGGCGGCCAGGCGCTCAGCGGCGAGCGCGCCCGCATCGCCCGGCTGCAGGCGGCGCTGTCGGAAATGGGCTATGGTCCCCTCGACGTCGACGGCTTCGCCGGCGAGCAGACCGCCAATGCCATCCGCCGCTTCGAGCTCGACCGGGGCCTTGCCATCACCGGCGTGCTCGGCCCGGTGGTCGAGCAGGAGATCGGCAAGGTGCTCGGCCGGCCGCTTTAACGCCCCGTAGGGCCCCGATCGAAACCGGATGCCCCGCGCGAAAGGATCGCCATGCGACTGACTTCCGGCTTCTGGGTCTCCGCCCTGATCCGACGCTGCTTCGGCGAGAACGCCTACGCCGGTGTCGTCTCGAAGGGCGCGGAGGAAGCCGGCGCCATCTACCTGGTGGTCGACCGGCGCGACGGCACCTGCGACCTCTACGGCCCTGCCCCGCAAAGCCTGTTCATGGACGCCCCCGTCGGCGACCGGCTGTTCGAGCGCCTCGCCGAGCGCGCCGAACGGGAGAGCGTCGAGGCTCGGCTCGCCTCCGAGCGGCGGATGGACCCGGACATCTGGGTCGTCGAGATCGAGGACCGCGAGGGCCGCACCTTCTGGGACGTCGCGTCCGATTGAGCGCCGATCCCTTGCCGCCGATCCCTGGCCGCCGATCCCTGGCCGCTGGCCTCTACCCCCGCCTCTGCCCGCCCGCCGCATACTGCTCGCGACGGATGGGAGCAGGGCCGATGGGGAAGAAGTATACGGGCAGCAGCGGTGACGGGGATAAGCCGTTTTCGGACCTCCAGGCGCGGGTGAGCGCGCGGCTCGGCATGCCGGCGGGGATATCTCCCACCGACGGGATCCGCTGGCTGGAGCGCGCGGCAGCCCAGGAGCGGCAGCTCGGCCTTGCCCGCTCCTGGGCGCACGATCCCAACCGGCTGCTGGCCCTGCGGCAGGCCCTGGCCTTGAGCGCCGCCACAGCCCGCCAGCACGGGAACGGTGCCCCGCCGTGAGACCCGCGCTCGGCGTGCTCAGTCCTTCCAGGGGATGGCGCCGGCCGGCACATGGCGGGCGAGCGCATTGACCGCCAGCATCACCAGCACCGTCGCCGCCACGGTGACGCTCGACATGGCGGCGGCAAGCGTCGTGTAGCCGCCGTCCTCATAGTTGAAGATCGTCGTGCCGATGGTCTCATTGCCCGCCGACCACAGCAGCGCGGACACCGTCACCTCGTTGTAGGAGGTGAGGAAGACGAGGATAGCGCCGGAGGCCGCCGCCGGCGCGACCAGCGGGGCATGCACCCGGTAGAGCCGGCGGAAGAAGCCCGCCCCCGAGACCCGCGCGGCATCGTCGAGGCTGGCATCCACCTGCATATAGGCGGCCATCACCGCGTTGAGGCCGATGGCGAGGAACACCGCCACATAGGCGACGAGGATGATCGCCATGGTGCCGTAGAGGCTGACGCCGAGCACCGGCAGCGGGCGCAGGAACATCAGGATGAAGGCGATCGACATGACGAGGCCGGGCACCGCATAGGCGACGTCCGCCTGGGCGGCGGCAAGACCGGCGATCCGGCGCGCCGCGCCCCGGCGCATGGCGAGGAAATAGCCGAGCAGGATCGACAAGGCGGCGATCAGCAGGGCGGCAAGCGCGGCCGCCGCCGTGGAATTGGCGAAGGCGCGCAGCGTCACCGCCTGGCGGAACAGGATCTCGGCGTAGTTCTCCAGCGTCAGGCTGCTTGCGACCAGCGGCAAGCCGTAGGTGCGCATCAGCGAGGTGGCGAACAGCGACAGCGCCGGCAGCAGCAAGGTGGCGGCGAGCAGCAGCCAGACCGTCGCCTCCACCGGCAGCCGGGCGCGGCCGAGATCGACGGCCAGCGGCTGTTGCGGCAGGCCGACCAGCGCGTTGCGCAGGCGCCGCTGCAGCAGCACCTGGATGCCGACAAGGCCGAGGGTAACGATGGCGAGCAGGATCGAGATCAGCGCCACGTCGCCGAGCACCGAGGGGCCGTAGCCCGCGAGCCGGCGCCAGATCAGCACCGGCAGGGTGGTGTAGCGCGCCGGAATGCCGATCAGCGCATTGATGCCGAAATTGCCGAGCGCGCTGACGAAGGCGAGCACGAAGCCGGCCAGCAGCGAGGGCGCCAGCAGCGGCAGGGTGATGCGCCACAGCAGGCGCGGCGCGCGGGCACCGGAGACGCGGGCGGCATCGCTGAGCTCGCGCGGGAAGGCGCGCAGGCCCGCCCGCACCACCAGGAAGACGATGGGCATGTGCTGGAACGAGAGCAGCGCCACGAGGCCGGTCAGCGAATAGACCGGATGCGGCGCGCCGGCCGCCGGGGCCAGTCCCAGCGCCTGCAGCACCGGGGATGCCGGCCCCAGCGCCTGGCTCCAGGCGATCGCCGTCACATGCGGCGGGATCATCATCGGCAGCAGGATAAGGAAGACCAGCGGCGCCTTCGCCCGCACATTGGTGAGGCCGAGGGCCAGCGCCAGCACGGTGCCGAGCGCCGTGGCAAGGCAGGCGGACAGGAAGCTGCTTTCCAGCGAATTCCACAGCGCCCGCTGGACGGAGCGCGAGGCGAGCGTGTCGGCAAGGGGGCTGAGCGACAGCCCGCCGCCCTCCCCGGTCAGGCCGATGGCGAAGAGCAGCGCCAGCGGCACGCCGCACAGCAGCGTGACCAGAAAGGCGACGGCGGCGAGGGAGAGCCCCTCGCCGCCGGCGATCGCGAAGGCGGACGGACTGCGCAAATCCCGGTTACCCGCCGAAGATCTCTTCGAACTTCATCTTGTTGGCGGCGTCGCCCTCGAGCGCGGCGGCCGGATCGAAGTCGAGCAGCTTGATCTTGTCGCGGGCCGGGAAGCCTTCCGGAGCGGGCACGCCCGGATGCGCCGGCAGGTAGCCCTGCGAGGCGGCAAGGGCCTGGCCCTCTTCCGAGATCAGGAAGTCGACGAAGGCCTTGGCGGCCTCGACATTCTTCGCGGTCTTGAGGATCGCGACCGGCTCGGTGACGGCGGAGACGCCCTCCTGCGGGAAGACGAAAGCCACCGGCGCGCCCTCGGCCGCGCCGCGGATCGCCATGAAGTCGACCAGGAAGCCGTAGAGCTTCTCGCCGCCGGCAACCGCCTTGTAGACGCCGCCATTGGCGCCCTGGGCCAGCGCGCCCTGCTCGGCAAGCCCCTCGTAGAAGGCCCAGCCGAGGTCCGGATGGCTGGTCACCGAGACCATGTGGATGGTCGCCGCGCCCGAGGTCAGCGGCGACGGCATGACGAAGCTGTCCTTCGCCTCCGGCTTCAACAGGTCCTTGTAGGACGCCGGCACCATCGCGGCGCCGGTGTTGTAGACGATGCCGGTGGTGATCAGCTTGGTGGAGAAATAGGTGCGGTCGGCATCCATGATCGCCGGATCGTAGGCCGAAACGTCGGCGCCCTCATGCGCCAGCAGCCGGCCTTCCTTCTTCAGGCTTTCCATCGTCACCGTGTCGGCGATCAGCAGCAGGTCCGGCTGCGGGTCGCCGGCGGCGAATTCGGCCTCGAGCTTGGCCATCACCTTGGGCGTGCCGTCGCGCACCCACTCGACCTCGACGCCCGGATGCTTCGCCTTGAAGGCGTCGACGGTCTGCTGCGCGTCGGCATTGGGCTGCGAGGTGTAGAGCACCAGCTTGCCGGACAGGTCGGCAAAGGCGGGCGTTGCGAGCGAAACCGTCAGAACGGCCGCGAGCAGCTTGGTCTTGATCATGCGAAACCCCGTGACTGGCGTGAGCATCCCGTTCGACGAAACGGGCGAACACGGGCCATAGCAGGCGCATGTAACAGTTTCTTGTGCGCCGGCCCAGATGCCGGGATTATTGCAAGGCTCGCCGGGCGTCAGCCGGCATCGCGGCGCGAGGGGGCGGTGGCGGCAGAGGATGGCGGGGCGACCGTCCGTCCGCCCTGGCCGTCGTGGCGCTCCGCATGGGAGAGGCCGCCATAGGGCGAGGCGAGGCCGGCCGCGCGGGCCCGGCCGAGGACGGCGCGCGGCGCCTCCTCGCGGGCGTCGGCAAGCTGCGCCAGGGCGGCGGCGGGCCCGGCGCACAGCCCCTCCATCACCAGCATCGCGGCGCGCGGCGTCACCCGGTCATGCAGGGCAATGAGGCCGCGCAGGTGCTCCAGCGGGGCGGTCTGGCCGAGCACCCGCACCAGGACGCGGCCGCTTTCGCTGTCGCCGGTGCCGAGCGCCCGGAGCGCCAGCACCAGGGCTTCGCCGCCAGGATCATCGACGATGCGCGCGGCGATGTCCGCCGGCAGCGCCAGCGCATGGGCCAGACGCGCCGCGAAGACGGCAACGCCGCCGGAGAGCGCCGCCGCGACCAGGGCCTCCAGCACGGCGGGCTTGAAGGCGACGTTGAGCAGCCTGGGGTCGCCCCGGCGGGCCAGTTCTGCGAGCGCCCGCGCCTCGGCGGCGGCGATCGCCTCCATGCGGCCCGTGCGGTCGAGATCGAGGAACAGGGCGAAGAGCAGCGGCGCCGGCAGGGCATGGCGGCGGGCAAGGTCGGCGGCGAGCGCCCGCAGCATCTCCTCGCGTTCCGACAAGAGCTCCAGCACCCGGTCGCCGGGAGGGCAGTCGGGGCGGGCCAGCAGCACTTTCAGCGTCGAAAGGTCCGCATGGCGCAGCAGCACATGAGCCACGGGTTCGGGCATCTGCGAGCGCGCGGCGATGGCCCGGTGCACGGCGGCGTCGCCGCTGGCGGCGCGGGCGATCAGATCCGGTTCGGACAGGGCGCCCTCGCCCGCGAGCGCGGCGGCGGCGATGCCGCTGTCGGGATCGGCGGCAAGCAGGCTGAGACACTCCTGCGGCGCCGCCGGGGCGGCGGCGAGCAGCCGGGCGATGACGAGCCGCTGGCTCGCCGGCGTGTCGGGCAGGAGCTGGCGGAAGAGCTCGGCGAAGATGCGCCGTTCGGCGACGTCGTGCCCCTCGCGCGCGACATAGAGCTCGGTGGCGGCGAGCAGCAGCCCGGCCTTGCGGGCATCGCCCGGCTCCATTGCCAGATCGAGGACGCCGTCCATCGGACGATGGTGCGCGCGGCGACGGTCGTCCGCGCTCTCGGAAAGAGCCGCGCCGGGAGGCGGAGACTTGCTGGAACCATCGAAGGATCTGGACACGGGCCGTGACTGCCTGCGTTACGCATCTACACGCGCCCGCCGCCGGATTTCTCCGAAGTGAACCTACCGGAAGCGGACTGCGTAAAACTGCCAGAAAAGCGTTAGCGAGTTGTTAACCCTGACTCGTTCCTACTCACCTTACGGCAGTTGGTACAGCGTGACCTGCCAGGGGTCTGGGGCCGGCGCGCCACCGCGCACCGGGTTGGCTCACGGAGGGTGCTATGGGCACCGTGCTGAACTTTCATTGCGGCTATCGACCGGGACGTCCCATCCGTCGCGGCCTGCCGCGCGGCCGGACCGGGCCGGCGGAAATCGTCATCTTCCCCGGCGTGCGGATCGAACGTCGCGACGGCGCCGGAACGCTTGATCTCGGCGCGCGAATCGGGCGCAAACAGGATAGCCTTGGGCATCCGGGTCTGGAGCGCGATCCCGGCAAGGCTCACTGAGCCGGACCACCCGTCCCAACACGGGGCGCGGGGGGCTCGACGGGAAAGAGCGAAGGTGACGATCCGCCGTCCGACAGCGCATGCGACCCTGGCCGAACGGCCTCCGGTCGCGGAGCGTCCGATGATCAGACACCGCGCGGGACGCGCTCTCGCGGGCGTGCTTCTGGTTGCCTGTACCGGGCTGACGCTCGCCGCCTGCCAGCGGCCAACCGGCGATTTCGGCCGTGCCGCACCTTCGGTGATCCACGACCGGCTGATGCCGGAGGCCGGGGCGGAACTTGCCGTGTCGCGCGGCGAGCCGATGTCGCGCTTCAACCTCACCGATGACGAACGCGAGATGCGCGATCGCGGCTGGACGCTGATCCGCCCACCGGCCAGCGAAGACTGGATCGAGGGCACGCGCGTCGAACTGATCCGCACCCGCATCCTGCCGGAGACCGCCAGCAAGCTCGACCCCGACCGCTACTACTCCTATCTGCGCTCCGACCGCTACCGCTCCAGCGAGGTGCGCTACGACAAGGTGGCCGCCGATGCCCGCGCCGACGCGGCCCTCGTTCCGCCGTTCTGCGAGGTGGCGACGCGGGTGATGAAGGCGGACGTGGAGCGGCTGCGCGCCCTCGGCCGGCGCGACATCTCCACCAAGGAGGAACTGGCCGGCGCCCAGGCGCGCGTTTGGGAGAACCGGCGCTATGTCGACTGGGCGAGCCAGGCGCTGCGCTACCGCCTCGTCTCCTATCGCACCGCCATCGACGCGCTGGAGATCGAAACGCCGTCCCATTCCAAGGTGTGGGACGCCAATGTCGCCTGGAAGAAGCTCGCCGCCGAGGTGGTGCTGCTGGAAAAGGGCTGCGAGGCGATCAACCGCTACGGCCAGGAGGCGGAGGCACGGCGCTCGCGCATCTATTCCAACTGGGGCACGGAACGGCCGGCACCGAAGAAGTGAGCCGGCGGATCCGCTGTCATGCGATCCTCACACAGTCATGCGAAGGGGCTCGGCTGCGGGCGGCTCCCGCACCGCCGCGCCCCTCGTCAGGCCGCTTTCCCGATCCGAACACAGAACCGGAGTCCCATGTCGGTTTCCCTTCGCGCGCTGACCAAGCGCTTCGGCCAGCAGACGGCCGTCCGCGACATCTCGCTGGACGTGGAGGCGGGCAGCTTCTTCGCCATTCTGGGTCCCTCCGGCTGCGGCAAATCGACCTTGCTGCGGCTGATCGCCGGACTGGAGACGCCGGACGGAGGCGAGATCGCCATCGGCGGCGAGACGGTCGCCTCCCGCTCCCGCCATGTGCCGCCGGAAGCGCGCAATGTCGGCGTCGTGTTCCAGTCCTATGCGCTGTGGCCGCATATGAGCGTGCGCGACAACGTCGCCTTTCCGGTCGAAAGCGCCGGCCTTGCCGCCAGCGACCGCAAGCAACGGGTCGAGGGCAGCCTCGACAAGGTGGGGCTCTCGGCCTTCGCGGCGCGCAAGCCCGCCTCGCTGTCGGGCGGCCAACGCCAGCGCGTCGCCCTCGCCCGCTGCCTTGCCCAGCAGGCCGGCACCATCCTGATGGACGAGCCGCTTGCCAATCTCGACCCGCATCTGCGCCAGTCGATGGAGGAGGAACTGGCGCTGTTCCATCGCCAGACCGGGGCGACGACGCTCTACATCACCCACGACCAGCGCGAGGCGATGGCGCTGGCCGACCGCATCGCCATCCTGTGGGAGGGGCGCCTGCTGCAGGCGGCGAGCCCCGAGACGGTCTATCTGCGCCCGGCGAGCGAATCGGTGGCGCGCTTCATCGGCCGCACGGCGCTGACCCGCGTCGAGGTGGAGACGGTGGGGGCCGGATTGGCCCGGGTGCGCGCCGGCGCCCACGCTCTCGAGGTTCGCGCCGCGCCGCAGGCGCGCGCCGGCGCGGGCACGGTGATGCTGCGGCCCGAAGACGTCGAGATTGCCGGAGACGATGGCGCGCCGCGCGCAAGGGTGCTGCATGCAAGCTATCGCGGCGGTTTCTTCGAGGCGACGGCGACCCTTGCCGGCATCGACGAACCGCTGGTGCTGCACCTTGCCCGCAGGGTGGCGCCCGGCGAGGAGGTGCCGGTGCGTCTCGCCGGCGGCTGGCTGCTGCCGCAGGACGGCTGATCCCCAATCGCCGGGCCCCAATCGCCGGATCACAATCGCCGGCCGGCACGCGCCCCCTTCAAAAGGGGCAAGCCCCTCAAAAGCAAAGACCGCCGCGGAGGGATCCGCGGCGGTCTTTGCTTTATGGCCGAAATCTCAAGGTCGACGTTCCGGCCCTACAGCCGCGCCAGACCTTTCGGCAGGGCTTAGCGGCCGCGCTTGCGCTGCTGGCCGAGGCCCATCTTCTTGGCCAGTTCCGAACGGGCCGCCGCGTAGTTCGGCGCGACCATCGGATAGTCGCTCGGCAGGCCCCACTTCTCGCGGTACTCTTCCGGCGACATGTCGTAATGGGTGCGCAGGTGCCGCTTGAGCGACTTGAACTTCTTTCCGTCCTCAAGGCAGATGATGTAGTCGGGCGTCACCGACTTCTTCACCGGAACGGCCGGACGCAGCGGCTCCGGCTCGGGCTCGACGGTCGAGCCGCTGGTCCGCTGGAGCGCATTGTAAACCTCGTTGATCAGACCGGCGAGGTCGGACGAGGCAACGGTGTTGTTGGACACATAGGCCGAGACGATTTCGGCGGTCAGGTCGATGAGATTGTCGTCGGCGACCGTATCAGTCATTATTCCACCCATCAGTTTATTCGGAACTTTTGCGAAATAGACCGACAAAAGTACGGTCAGACAAGCTCAGCGTACTGTTTCGTTACTGACGCGAGGCAATATCTGACTACGATTCTGCCGACCGAAAGCCATGTGTGTCGTATATATCGACAAAAAGGCAATCACAAGAGAAATTTTTGAATGAAACCCATGTAGCCAGATCGCGTTGCCAATCGATTGCCAAGGACGAACTAGATTTCGCAAAAACAAGAAAAGCAGATTGCGAATAAAAAGGCGAAATCAGGGCAGTTTCCCGGCCCGCCGCGAACCCGCACCCGCACAGCGGCGCGGACGCGCGGCGGCTTCGCCGTTCAGGTGTCGCGCTTGCCCATCTCGTCGATATGGGTATCGGAGCAGGGCCGGTAGCCGACTTCGTAGGACGCCTTGGCCAGAAGATGCGCGGCGACGGGCGCCGTCAGCAGGAAGAACACCACGCCTGCGAGCGCCCGCGTCAGCACGTCCACCTCGCCGGTATGGACCGCCAGGGCGATCAGCATGAGGCCCGAGCCGAGCGTACCGGCCTTCGATCCGGCATGCATCCGCATGTAGACGTCCTTCAGCCGCAACAGGCCGAGCGTGGCGATCAGCGAGAAGGCCGACCCGATCACGAGGACCAGACCGACGGCAATTTCGAGAAACGGGGTCATCGTGCGCCCTCCCCTTGCGGTGCGGCAGAGCCGGCGACATTCGCTTTCGACCGCCCTTCGCGCAGTTCGGTCTCGCGGATCTCGTCGACGATCGTCGGATCGCGGGCAAGGCCGCGGTTGAGCACGAAACGGGCGAAGGCGACCGTCGCGAGGAACCCGACAAGGCCGAGCGCGATGGCGATGTCGACATAGAGGAAATAGTCGGTCTGCACGCCGATGGCGGCGATATAGCCGATGCCCACCGCCACCAGCATGTCGAGCGCGACAACCCGGTCCGGAAGGGTCGGCCCCCTGACGATGCGCAACACGATCAGCACGAAAGCCACCGTCAGCACGGCGAGCGAGATGTTGACACACACGTCCAGGAAAGCGGACGAGAATTCGGCAAGGCCGCTCATCGGAAGGCCTCCAGGATCTTGCGTTCGAAGCTGTTCTTGATGTCGTCGATGGTCGCCTGCTTGTCCGGCACGTCGATGCAGTGGATGTAGAGCGTGCTGCGGTCGTCGGACACGTCGACGGACAGGGTGCCCGGCGTCAGCGTGATCAGATTGGCGAGCATGGTGATCTCGAAATCCCGGTCGACGGTGAGCGGATAGGCAATGATGCCGGGCTTCAGCTCGATCTTCGGCCGCAGGACGATGGAGGCGACCCTCACCGCCGACAGCACCAGTTCGTAGACGAATGTCATCGCCAGGACGAAAATCAGCCAGAACCGCCGCAGATAGCGATCGGACCCGGCCTGCTCGCGGATGAGGTAGAGCGCCATCGTGCCCAGCAGGAAGCCGAACAGCAGGTTGACTTCGGCAAAGCTGCCGGTGACCGCGCCCCAGGCAAGCGCCAGCAGGATGTTGATGAGGAAAAGGCCGGTCATTGGACGGTATCTCCGAAGACGGACCGCAGGTAGCCGAGCGGCTCGACAAGGGTCAAGGCACCGCGCTGCGCCACCTGCATCATGAACTCGGGCTGCAGGCCGATCAGCACCACCAGGCCGAGCAGCAGGCCGATGGGAAGCCAGACGCCGGGGCCGCGCACCTCGTCCGGGACGACAAGGGTCGCGGTCAACTGGCCGTCGGCGGTGCCTTCCGCGCCGCCGCGCCAGAACGCGTAGATCCAGACGCGGCCGACCGCGATGGTGGTCAGCAAGCCGGTGAGCAGGATGGCGCCGGCGATCCAGCCATGGCCGTCCTGCAGGGCCGCGTCGACCAGCAGCACCTTCGGCCAGAACCCGGAGAACGGCGGCAGGCCCGACACGGCGAAAGCCAGCATCAGGAAGACGGCGGCGAGCACCGGGCTCGCCCGGTAAAGGCCGCCGAGTTCGCGCATCGAATAGGAGCCGCCGAGCGCCCGCATGACGCCCGCCGCCATGTAGAGCGCCGTCATCACGAGGATCGAATGAACCGCGTAGAAGATCGCTCCGGCCATGGCCGGCGCGGTGCCGATGGCAAGGCCGGCCAGCATCGAGCCGATGCCGGAGATGACGAGAAAGCCGAGCAGGCGGCGCAGGTCCGTCTGGGCCAGCGCGCCGATCACGCCGGTCAGCATCGTCGCAATGGCGACGACGGCGATCAGGTCGGACAGCATCAGCCTTGCATCCGGCAGCAGCACGCCGAAGATCCGCAGCAGGGCATAGACGCCGACCTTGGTCAGCAGGCCGGCGAAGAGGGCCGCCACGACGATCCGCGGCGTATGGTAGGAGGCCGGCAGCCAGAAATTGACCGGGAAGGCCGCCGCCTTCATGGCGAAGGCCAGGAAATACAGCACCGCCACGGTCATCAGCGGCCCCTCGAAGCCGCCCGCCGCCGCCTTGCGCGCGATGTCGGCCATGTTCAGCGTGCCGAGGATGCCATAGAGCAGGCCGGTGGCGATCAGGAACAGGGTCGTGGCAACGATGTTGAGCAGGGCGTATTTCACCGCACCGTCGAGCTGCGCGCGCTCGTTGCCGAGCACCAGCATGCCGAAGGACGAGATCAGCAGAACCTCGAACCAGACATAGAGATTGAAGATGTCGCCGGTCAGGAAGGCGCCGCAAACGCCGGTCATCAGCAACAGCAGGAACGGATAGAAGCCGTAGCGGCGGCCGGACTTGTCGATGTCGTTGATGCCGAAGACGGCCGCGGCGAGCGCCACGATCGACGACACCAGCGCCAGCGTCGCCCCCATGGCATCGACCGTGAACGCAATGCCGAAAGGCGGCAGCCAGTTGCCGGCGACCATGGTCAGCACGCCCTTGTCGAGCACGCGGGCAAGCAGGCCGGCGCAGGCGAGCACCAGCAGCGTCAGGAAGATGATCGCCACCTTCGGCTGCGCGTCGGTGTTCTTGCGCGTCATCAGGCAGAGCGCACCGCCGAGGATGGTGATCAGCAGCGGCGCCACAATCAGCCAGTCGCCCGGCGGCACCGGATCCATCCGCATGGCCTGCGAGAGATCAACGGGGTAGTCGGAAGCGGCCATGCTCAGTATCCCTGCGGCGGGGCGGTTTCACCGGTGGGCTCGGCAACGCGCATCTCGACGACATTGTCGGTGCCCAGTTCCTGATAGGCGCGGTAGGCCAGCACCAGCAGGAAGGCGAAGAAGGAGAAGGAAATGACGATCGCCGTCAGGATCAGCGCCTGCGGCAGCGGGTTGGCGATCGTCACGTCCGGCACCTGCAGCGCTGCCGGAATGACCGGCGGCACCTCTCGCAGCAGCCGGCCGGAGGTGAAGATCAGCAGGTTCACCGCATTGCCGAAAATGGCGACGCCGAGCAGCACGCGCACCAACTGGCGCGACATCAGCAGATACACGGCGACCGAGAAGAACAGGCCGATCAGAATGGCAAAGGCGGGTTCCATCAGTCGCTCTCCCGCTCTTCCAGGCCAAGCGCGATCGAGGTGATGGCCCCAACCACGACGAGATAGACGCCGATGTCGAAGAACAGCGGCGTCGACAACGGCACCTCGACACCTAGCATATGCACATACCACCACTGGCTGGTCATGAAGGGCTGGCCGGTGAACAGCGAGGGCAGGCCCGACACGCCGCCGAGGAACAGGCCGGCAGCGGCGATGCTCATCGGATGGAAGGTGATGGCCCGGCGCACCGCGGCAACGCCGCAGCCGATGCCGTAGATGGCGAAGGCGGAGGCGGCGATCAGCCCGCCGATGAAGCCGCCGCCCGGTTCGTTATGGCCGCGCAGCAGCACGAAGATCGAGAAAAGCACCATCAGCGCGGCCAGATAGGGGGCGATGGTGCGGAAGATGACCGTTCTCACAGGCGTGCCTCCCCGCTCTTCTGCAGCGCCTCGTCACCGGCGGCGCGGTCGAACGCCTCCTCCCTGGCATGTTTCGGCCGCACCCGGATCAGCGCCAGCACGCAGAGGCCGGCGAGCATGACCACGGCGATCTCGCCGAAGGTGTCGAAGCCGCGGAAGTCGACGAGGATCACGTTCACGATATTGCGCCCATGGGCGATGGTGCGGCTGTAGGTCTCGAAGAAGTCCGACAGCGACCGGTCGAAGGGCAGTTCGGTGACGCGCATCAGCAGCGCCGCCAGCCCGACGCCGACGCCGAGCGCGATGGTGCCCTGCACCACGCGGGGCACCAGCGGGCGGTGGTCGCGCGGGCGCAGGTTGAGGCGCGTCATCACCAGCGCCAGGATCACCACCGACAGGGTCTCGACCATGAACTGGGTGAAGGACAGGTCGGGGGCGCCGAACAGCATGAAGATGACCGCGACGGCAAAGCCCTGGATACCGAGCGAGACGATGGCGGTCAGGCGGGTCTTGGCGATCAGGACGGCGATGAGACCGCTGACGGCGATCGCCAGGATGCCCCATTCGTAGAACCGCAGGTCCGGCATCGGCACGGCCGAGGGCCAGTTGCCGGTGAGCGTCAGCGGCACCAGGAGCGCCAGCGCCGTGACCAGGAAGGTCAGCGTCATATAGACGTCCAGCCGGCCGCCCTGGACCAGCCGGGTGAAGCTGCCGGAGAACGAGACGAGGCCGGCGATGACCTGGTCGAAACCCTTGTCCGGCCCCCAGCCGATGGCCGCGAGCAGGCGCTGCATCTGCGCCCGCAGGACATCGAGCTTGAGATAGAGGACAATGCCCAGCGCGACGGTGATCAGCGACAGGATGAGGGCCGCGCCGATATAGCCGGGCACGAGATGGACATCGACCACGGTCGCGGTGCCGAGCACCGAAGAGACCACCGGCGAGATGAAGTAGACGCCGGTCGCATGGGCCATCACGGCCGCCGCGAGGCCGGCGAGCGAGAGGGCAACCGGCCCGGCATAGAGCAGCACCGGCCCCTCATGCGCGTGCTTCGGCGTCTCGACCTTCGGCCCGAGGAAGGGCTTCAGCGCCACCGCGGCGGCGATCACCAGCATCAGCGCATTGCCGATCACCGCGACGGCGGTGATCGTCAGGTGGGCGCCCGACGCCCCCCAGATGCCGTCATAGAGATATTCCTTGGCGATGAAGCCGACGAAGGGCGGCAGGCCCGACATCGACAGGGCGGCAAGGCAGGCGGCGGCGAAGGTGATCGGCATCGCCCCGCGCAGGCCGCCGAGCCTGGTCACGTCGCGGGTGCCGGCCTCGTGATCGATGGTGCCGGCGACCATGAACAGCGCGCCCTTGAACAGCGAGTGGGCGAGCAGATAGAGCACCGCGCCCTCGATCGCCTTGTCCCAGCTCGTGCCGGTCAGCATCACCAGCAGGCCGAGCGAGGCGACCGTGGTGTAGGCGAGCATCAGCTTCAGGTCGGTCTGGCGCACGGCGAGCAGCGTGCCGACCAGCAGCGTGATGCCGCCGAAGATCGGCAGGATCGTCGTCCACAGCGCCGTGTCGCCGAGCACCGGATGCATGCGCATCAGCAGGTAGACGCCGGCCTTGACCATGGTCGCGGAGTGCAGGAAGGCGGAGACCGGGGTCGGCGCCTCCATCGCGTTCGGCAGCCAGAAATGGAACGGGAACTGCGCCGACTTGGTGAAGGCGCCGCCCAGCACCAGCAGCAGCACCAGCGGATAGAGCGCCTGTTCGCGCAGGATGTCGCCGCCGGCGAGCAGCGTCGCCATGTCGGTCACGCCGGTCAGCGCGATGATCATCAGGAAGCCGGCGAGCAGCAGCAGCCCGCCGCCGCCGGTCACCACCAGCGCCTGCAGCGCGGCGCGGCGCGAGGCGGCGCGCAGGTGATCGAAGCCGATCAGCAGGAACGAGGTGATCGAGGTCAGTTCCCAGAAGATGAACAGCGTGATCAGGTCGTTGCCGAGCACCAGGCCGAGCATCGCGCCCATGAACAGGAACAGGAAGGAGAGGAACCGCCCCTGGTGCGGATGGCCCTTCAGATAGCCGCCGGCATAGAGGATGATGAAGGTGCCGATGCCGGAAATGAGCAGCGCGAACAGCGTCGACAGGCCGTCGACATAGAAGGAGAAGCTGACCCCGTAGGCCGGCACCCAGTCCACCGCCGGCGCAAAACTGGCGCCGCCTGCGACCTCAGGCACGAGCCCTGCGAAGAACAGGAAGATCGCGGCCGGCACGAGGGCGAGCGGCCAGGCGGCATTGGCTCCCAGCAGCCGCGTCGCGAAGGGGGCGATCGCCGCCGCGGCAAAGGGAGCGAGGACGGCGGCGAAGGTCGCCTCGGGGCCTGTGATCGACATGTGCCTCCTCAAAAAGATGAAACGAACCGGACAGCCGGGCGATCTGACGAATCAGCCCACCCTACGGAGTGTTCATGAAGATTTGCCTCACATATAACCAGCACAACAGGCCGGGCAAGCGATTTAGGGCCGGCGCGTGACAGTTTTCGCCATCGCCCGCCAAGCCTATTGTCGCAGCGGCCACAGGTTCCTATTTCTGGCAGTCGGAGTTGTCACTTCACCACCGGAGTGCGGACATGACGAACGCGGACCAGCACAAGAAACTCATGAAGAGCGACGAGGAATGGCGCGCCGAACTGACGCCGGAGCAGTTCCACGTCTTGCGCCGGGCCGGCACGGAGCGCCCGTTCACCGGCCCTTACTGGAACGTCTTTCGCGGCGGCCTCTATTCCTGCGCCGGCTGCGGCACGCCGCTGTTCCGCTCCGATACCAAGTTCGATGCCGGCTGCGGCTGGCCGAGCTTCTTCGAGCCGGTGACGCCGGACGCGGTCAGCGAGCACGAGGACCGCTCGCATTTCATGGTGCGCACGGAAGTGCGCTGCGGCACCTGCGAGGGGCATCTCGGCCATGTCTTCCCGGACGGCCCGCCGCCGACCGGCCTGCGCTATTGCATGAACGGCACGGCGCTCACCTTCGAGGAAGAGTGAGGGCCGTCGAGCCGTCCCTATTCATCCCGGCGGATGACGCCGGTGACCGCACCGGCGAAGATCGCCGCGACGATCCAGCCGAGGATCACGAAGACCTTCTGGGCATGGTGAGCGAACCAGCCCAACCAGCCGCGTGCGGGCGACGGCGCCCAGGCCGCCTCCTGGCCCAGCTCGACCAGCGGCAACACCACGTCGACGGCATAGAACAGGGCGTTGAAGCTCTCGTAGTCGCGACCAGGCCCCGTCGCGGAGGACCAGATCGCGGCGGCGTTGACGGAAAGGCCCGGCAGCGACAGGCACGGCTCGCCGCCACCCTCGCGCAAGCAGTTCGCATCAAGCGCCTGACCGCCCGGCGCATTGGCGATCTGCGTCCAGCCCTCCGACACCAGCACGACATCGGAATTCGGCGCGAAATCGCCGGCGCGCCAGGTGGCGAAGGATAGGCCGGCCATCACCGCGACCATGGCAAGCAGCGTCCAGATGCTGCGCATGGGAGCATGGCCATAGCCGGCGACGAGATTGAACAGCGCGTTGCGAAGCTGCAGCAAAGCCCCTGCCGTGCGCGCAACCGTGTTGGCCGCGAGCAACCGGTTGCGGAAATCGAGCCGGGCCAGGTCCCGCTCATAGGCGCTGGTGCCGGCTTCGAAGGGACGGTCTTCATGGCGCAAATTGAAGGCCGGCGCCAATGTTCGGGCAAGAGCCGCGGCTTCGCGAGCCGACTTTTGAACCGCCTCAGAAGCGGCCTCCGAGCCCTCGCGGCTGAACCTCCGCACATCGCGCCGATGATGGATCTCCTGCCGCAATCGGCTTCGGACGCCCCGGTGCCGCTCCCGCTCCATGGCGATGAGCACCGCCCGCGCCTCGGCCCGGTGGCCACTGGCGTGCAGCACCTTGGCGAGTTGCTGGTAGGGCTGAGGGTGAAAGGCGCCGTTGGCCTTCGCGCCCTTGCGCAGCCAGGCGAGGCGCATCTCCTCGTCGAGCGGGCCAACGAGATTGTCATAGGTCAGGCCGACAAGATGGAGAGCGTCCGGTTTCTCCCAGCTCTCGCTGTCATCGACTAGGTCGAAAACATGAGCCGAGACGAGGCCGACCGCGCCTGTCACCGAGGCCACACCGCGCCAGAGAAAGCTCCCCTCCACGCGCAGGCGCTGCGCGTGGAGCGCCTCACCTTTACTACCGTCAAGCTTGGTACCACCGTCGAGCCTGGCGCCCTCGCAGGAGAGCTGGCCGCCGATAACGGCGCCCGCAAAACTCACCTCCCCCGTCGAGTTCAAGCCGCGCAGAAACACATCGACCGAGACCCCCGCGCCCTGCACGTTCAGCGCCGTGCCGCCACCGCCGTCGAGCGTCGCCCCCTCGAAGTCCAACTGGCCACCGATCGCGGCGACCGCAAAGCTCACCTCCCCCCGTGAAATCAGGCCCCCCAGAAACACCCCGCCCGCAACTTGCGCGCTTTGCGCGTTCAGCGCCTTGCCATCACCACCGTCTAGTGCAGCGCCCGCACAAGCGAGTTGACCGCCGATGGAGGCGCCCGCGAGCAGGATCGATCCTGAAGACTCGATCCTGTCCAGCCACACATCGCCAGCGACATGGCAATAGTTGGCCGAAAGCCCTGTCAGCCGGCTCCCCTCGATATCGAGCCTTTGCAGATGGGCTTGCGTGGCGTCGATCTCCTCCGGAAACACGCAGTTATTAAGCAATGTCGCACCGCGCGCGGTTGCGAAGGCGAGATCGAGAGTGCCCTCGACCCAGGCGCTTTCGACCCAGATGCCATGTTCATGGGTGCGGAAGGCCTCGCAGCCGCCCAGGATGAGATAGCGCAGCAGGTCGGCGCGGATCGTCCGCTCGGGCGAAGCGTGTTGCGGCCGCGTGCCGTCGCCCAGCACGACCGGCTCGCCGCTCCGGCATTCGGCGAGAAGCTGTTCCTCGGCCGGCGTCAATTCGCCGGCCCGGCGCCTCTCTTCAATCTGCGAATAGCTGCGGATAAGCGCCATCGGGTCCGGTCAATATCTGCCTGAAATACACCCCGAAGGATAGCAGGCGCGCGCGCCCTCACAAGGCTGGATATGCGACCGGACTCACCAGACCGGCGGCGTGGTGATCCAGAGAATGCGGGTCCTGCCATTGGCGATGTTGCGGAACTTGTGCGGCAGCGTGCTCTCGAAATAGAACGAGTCGCCCTCCGCCAGCCGGTAGACCGCGCCGTCGACATAGAGCTCCAGCCGCCCCTCCAGGACGACGCCGCATTCCTCGCCCTCGTGATTGTACGGGTCCTCGCCCGACCCGCCGTCAACCTCCAGCGCGATCTCCATCACCTGCAAGGCGCCCTCGTTGCGCGCGGTGAGGAATTCCTTGACCATGCCGCGGTCGCCGAAGTCGGCGCGGCGGCGCTGGTTGACGCGCACGATCCGGCGGCTCTCCTGCTCGAGCGCCGCCTCGGCATCGCCGAACAGCGCGTGCACGGGGATGTCCAGCGCGCTGCAGACCGCGCGCAGGGCGCGGATCGACGGCGAGGAGATGCCGCGCTCGATCTGGCTGAGCAGACCGACCGAGACATTGGCCGCCTCCGCGACACGCTGCAGGGACAGGCCGCGCGCCTGCCGCGCCCGCCGCACCGCCAGGCCCAAGGTGCGATCGTCGTCCGTCGTTTCATCGCCGATCTCGGCGATCCCGGGACCCGGCGATCCGGAATTCATCATACGCTCAAACGCCTCCAGGTTCACCTTGGTGAAAAAATCCGAATCCCTCACCAGATCGGCAGATCATGCGGTTTCGACCGGAAGTTTAAGCTGTATCAGCCGTATGGGCAATTCAAAACCTCCGCGCTGCGGCCTTCCAGAGAGCAAAATTCACGACAGTGAACAATTTCAGCAGACTCCGATTGAAACCTTGTTCGTTTTCATTATGGTGAAAAGTCGGATAGCCGAGCGGATATCCGCCCCATCGACGCCCGTCCGCCCGCGCGGCATGTGGCCGATGCAGCCAAACACCAGAGGAAACCGCTATGATAAAGAAGCTTGCAGCCACGCTGATCCTGTCGGTCGGACTGACCCTGCCGTCGCTCGCCAAGGACCTCACCGTCGGCGTGACCACGACCGGCGTGCCCTTCACCTTCGTCGACACCGCCACCCAGAAGCCGACCGGCGCCATGGTCGACATCGCCGAGGCCATCGCCGCCGAGGCCGGCCTGACCGTCAAGTTCGAGCTCTCCGCCTTCTCCGCGCTCATCCCGGCGCTGACGACGGGCAAGATCGACCTGATCTCCGCCGGCATGTTCGCCTCCGAAAAGCGCATGGAAGTCGTGGACTTCTCGACCGGCGTCTACACCTATGGCGATGCCATGTTCGTCGCGGCCGCGGACGACACCGCCTACACGCTCGACATGCTGAAGGGCGAGACCGTCGGCGCGCAGGTCGGCACCGTCTTCGCCGACAAGCTGAACAGCCTCGGCATCTTCAGCGAGGTGAAACAATACGACTCCCTCGCCGACATCATGCGCGAGGTGAAGCTCGGCCGGATCAAGGCCGGCTTCGGCGACAAGCCGATCATCGCCTATCAGATCGCCCAGAACCCGGACTTCGGCGTGCGCCTCGTCGAGGGTTACACGCCGATGAGCGAGGGGACGGTGGCGCTGGCGGTAGCCAAGGACAATCCCGAGCTGCTGGAGACGGTCAACGCCGCCCTCGCGAAGATGTCGGACAGCGGCGAGCTCGCCAAGATCTTCGCCAAATACGGCCTCTGAGACGGCCCACGCCTTCCGATACGGGGTGAACCGGCCGCCGGCTCACCCCACCTCGCTTTCCGTCACAGGCAGGCCCTTCGATGAACAAGTTCCTCTCTCAGTCCGCCGAGTATCTTCCCTTCCTCCTGTCCGGCGTCTGGCTGACGATCGCCGTCACCGTGCTGTCGCTGACGCTGGCGACCGGGCTCGGCCTGTTCTGGGCGCTGTGCCGGACATCGGGGATCCGGGCACTGGCAACGCCGGTGCGCCTGCTTGTGGAGTTCATCCGCGGCATCCCGATCCTCGTCATCCTGTTCTACATCTATTTCGTGATGCCTGAGGTCGGCCTCGATCTCACCGCCTTCCAGGCCGGCGTCATCGGCCTTGCCCTGACCTATTCCTGCTATATCGGCGAGACGTTCCGCGCCGGCATCGAGGCGGTCGACCGGGGCCAGGTCGAGGCGGCCAAGTCGATCGGCATGCGCCAGGGCCTGATGATGCGCCGGGTGGTGCTGCCGCAGGCCTTCCGCATCGTCGTCCCGCCCTACACCAACAACATCGTGATGCTGCTGAAGGACTCCTCGCAGGTGTCCGTCATCTCGGTCGCAGAACTCACCATGCAGGGCAAGATGCTGGCCTCCTCCACCTTCAACAACCTGACGGTCTTCACGCTGGTCGCCCTGCTCTACCTGTGCCTGACGCTGCCGCTGAACTTCGTCATGCGCCGGGTGGAAGTGGCAATGGGGAAAGCCCGATGATCACCTTCGAGAACGTTCACAAGGCCTATGGCTCCCACGAGGTGCTGAAGGGCATCGACGCCGAGATCGGCAAGGGCAAGGTGGTCTGCCTGATCGGCCCCTCCGGTTCGGGCAAGTCCACCCTGCTTCGCTGCGTCAACGGGCTGGAGACCTACCAGCAGGGCCGCATCGCCATCAACGGCGAGCAGGTCGACGCGACCAGCTCGACGATCCACGCGATCCGCACCAGGGTTTCGATGGTGTTCCAGCGGTTCAACCTGTTTCCCCATCGCACTGCGCTGGAAAACGTCATGGAGGGGCCGATCCATGTGCTGCGCGAGGATCGCCAAGTGGCGCGGCAACGCGCCGAGGACCTGCTGACGCGGGTGGGCCTGGCCGAGAAGATCGACGCCTATCCGGCCTCCCTGTCGGGCGGCCAGCAGCAGCGCGTGGCGATTGCCCGGGCGCTGGCCATGCGGCCGGAGGCGATCCTCTTCGACGAGCCGACCTCCGCCCTCGATCCGGAAATGGTGGGCGAGGTGCTGCAGGTGATGCGTTCGCTCGCCGAGGAGCACATGACGATGCTCGTCGTCACCCACGAGATCCAGTTCGCGCGCGAGGTCGCCGACAACGTGCTCTTCCTCGACGGCGGGCGCATCGTCGAGCAGGGGCCGGCCGCCGAGGTGCTGCGAAACCCGCAGCATGAACGCACCCAGGACTTCCTGCGCAGGGTCACCCATCCCGTCTGAGGCCGCCGACCATGTCCCACACCATTCCCTCGCTCTGGGCCGCGACCGCCCGCCCGCCGCTGACCCTGCCGCCGCCCGAAGGCGATATGCGGGCCGATGTGGCGATCGTCGGCGCCGGCTATACCGGCCTTGCCGCGGCACTCAGCCTGTCCCGCGGCGGCGCCTCCGTCATCGTGCTCGACACGCAGGCGCCTGGCTTCGGCGCCTCGGGCCGCAATGGCGGTCAGGTCATTCCGGGCATCAAGATCGATCCGGACGAGATCGACACGGTCTTCGGCGAGGCGACCACCGAGTTTGTCGGCAAGACGGCCGAGACGACCTTCGCGCTGATCGAGGCGGAGGGAATCGCTTGCGAGGCAAGCCGCGACGGCTGGGTCCAGGGCAGCGTCAAGCGGGCACATCTCGGCCTGCTCGAGCGGCGGGCCAGGCAGTGGCAGGCTAGGGGCGCCGATGTCGACCTGCTCACCCGCGACGAGGTCCGTGCCCACACGGGAACGGCGATCTTCGAAGGCGGCTGGATCGACCGGCGGGCCGGCAGGCTCCACCCGCTGAACTATGCCACGGGCCTTGCGCAGGCCGCGCTCGCGCAAGGGGCGGACATCCGCGTCGGGGCGGCGGCAACCCGGCTGGCGCGTGAGGGACAGGGCTGGCGCGTGAGCCTTGCCAATGGCGCCAGCGTGCTCGCCGGCCAGGTGATCGTCGCGACCAACGGCTATAGCGGGGCGCTGTTTCCCAAGCTGAGGGCAAGCCTCGTGCCGGCGGGAAGCTTCCAGGTCGCGACCGCGCCGCTGCCGGACGCACTTCTGCAGCAGATCCTGCCCGGACGCTGCGTCGTCTCGGACACCCGCCGCGTTGGCAACTATTTCCGGATCGGGCCGGAAAACCGCTTGATGATGGGCGGACGCGGCACCTTCTCCGACACCCCGGCGGACGCGGCCTACACCCGGCTGATCGGCAACCTGCACCGGACCTTCCCGGAAACCCGCGGCCTGCCGATCACCTATCGCTGGACCGGCCGGGTCGCCATGACGGCCGACCACCTGCCGCATGTCCACCAGCCGCTGCCGGGCCTCACCATGGCGGCGGGGTATAACGGGCGCGGCGTGGCGCTTTCCAGCGCGCTTGGCACGGCGATCGGCGGCCACCTTCTCGACGGTGCGCAGCCCCTGCCGTTCCGCTTCACGGACATCCGCCCGCTTCCCGTCCACGCACTGCACCCGATCTATGCGACGCTGGCGATCTGGTACTATCGCCTGCGCGACGCGCTGGAGACCTGACGGCGAGGCGCAGCCCCTTTCAGGCGACCGGCACCTGTCGCAGCATCGCCGCGACAATGGCTTCCGGGCAGTCCTCCTGCACCAGATGGCCGGCCTCGGGAATCGCGATCAGAGGCCGGTCGGAGATGCGTTCGGCAAGGTCGCGGCCCTTTTCCAGCGGGATCCAGTCGTCCTTCTCGCCCCACAGCACCGTGACCGGGCAATCCATCCGGCGATAGAGCCTCTCGATCTCGTCGGTGTAGCGCTGGTCCATCTGGGCGATCTGCCGGTAGAAGGCGCGCTGCCCCACGTCTTCCGTCCAGGGGGCGGCATAGACGCGCAGCGCCTCGTCATCGAGCACCCGGGCGGCCGAGGTCTGCAGATAGGCGGTCACGAGGGCCTCGTGCATATAGGCCGGCATGCCGGCGAAGGCCGCCTCATGCTGACGCACATGACGGACGAAGGGTGAGCCCCAGGGGGCCAGCGCCACCGCGTCGAAGATCGTCAGCGACCCATAGGCGAGGCCATCGAGGAAGTGACCGCGCAGCGCCGTCGCGCCGCCGAAGTCATGGGCCAGCACATTTGGCCGCTCCAGTCCCCACTCCCGCAGAAGCGCCGCGAGAACCCGGTTCTGCACGCCGAGCGAGACATCCTGCCCCTCCCGCATCTCCGATTGGCCATAGCCGGCAAGATCGAACCAGTACACCGTCCAGTGCGGCGCCAGATGCGGCACGATCCGTCGCCAGACCTGAGAGGAGAACGGCGTCCCATGGATGGCAACCAGCGGCGGACCATTGCCTGCCCGCCCCCAGCGGATGGCGGATCCGTCGACGACGCTGGTGTACGGCAGGTCGAGAAGCATCCTTCGGCCCTCCCTGGCCTCGTCTTCATATTTACATTTAGCGAAATGACTATATGAATAAGCGCATGAGCGATGCAACCCCTGCCCCGGAAAATGCCCTGCGCGAGGCGCAACTGCGGGCGATTTCCAGCGATGTGCGGATGACGATCCTGCGCCTGCTCCGCGATCCGGCGGAGCATTTCTCCGGACAGGTTTCGGCGGACCCGGTCGCCTTCGGCGTCTGCATGACATTGATCGCCGAAGCTCTCGGGATCGCCCAGCCGACGGCGAGCCGCCATCTCGACCTGTTGCGGCAGGCGGGTTTTCTGACCGTCCGGCGGCAGGGAAAATGGTCCTATTGCCGCCGTGACGAAACCGCGATCCAGGACTTCCTTGCGTGGCTGGGGCAGGACCTCGGCGCATAAGGCGCGCAAGAAAGAACAAGCGCTCCCGTGTCCTTATTCTGCGGCGTCCTGCCTGTCGCGACGATGGCGCATGATCTCCGGCATGCTGATCTCGATCCAGTCGGCAAGGGCGGCAACCCGCTGACCGGCCTCCCGGCCGAGGTCCGTCAGGCTGTATTCCACATGCGGCGGCACCACCGGCCGTGCGCGGCGGATGACCAGGCCGTCGGCCTCCAGCATCTGCAGCGTCTGGGCCAGCATCTTCTCGCTGACCCCGCCAATCCGGCGGCGCAGTTCGGCAAAGCGATGGGTGCCCTGCAGCAGGGCGAGCAAGACCAGCACGCCCCAGCGGCTGGTCACATGCTTCAGCACATCGCGCGAGGGGCAGGCGACGTCAAAAAGCGCGCCGCGTCGCATTCGCTCAGAAAGCGTCTCGACGCTCGGCTCCGCTGCCGCTACCGCCGTCGCACCAATCTTCGCAGCATCCCTGTGCATCGCCACCCGTGCCTCGTTCGGCGCCAATGCGCCGGCTCCCTCCCTCTCAAGCTAACCTTTATGTACGTACTTACATTTCGAAAGTACACCCTGCATATGGATGTCATCCGATCCGAAAGATCGTCCCTGTGACCCCACACGGAGTGACCCATGACCAAATTTGCAGTGACCGGTGCCAGCGGCGCCCTTGGCCGCCTCGTCATCGACGAGCTTGCGAAGAGCGAGGCGCCGCAGACGGTCCGCGCCCTTGTCCGCTCGCCGGAAAAGGCCGCCGATCTCGCCGCGCGCGGCATCGAGGTGGTGCGCGGAGATTACGACGCGCCCGAAACGCTGGCAGCGGCGCTTGCCGGCGTCGACCGGCTGCTGCTCGTCTCTTCCAGCGAAGTCGGCAAGCGCGCGCCTCAGCACGCGGCGGTGATCGAGGCGGCAAAGGCGGCCGGCGTCGAGCTTCTCGCCTATACCAGCATCCTGCATGCCGACAGCTCGCCGATGCTGCTGGCGAACGAGCACAAGGCAACGGAAGCACTGCTTGCCGACTATCCCGGCACGGTCGTACTGCTGCGCAACGGCTGGTATTTCGAGAATTACTTCGGCGATGTCGCTGCCGCTCTCGCCCATGGCGCGGTGGCGGGGGCGTCTGGCGAAGGACGGATTTCGGCCGCCGCGCGGGCGGATTATGCGGCGGCCGCTGCCGCGGTCCTGCGCGATCCGCCGGCCTTCTCGACGACCTATGAGCTGGCCGGCGACAACGCCTTCACCCGCGCCGAACTGGCCGCCGAGATCGCCCGCCAGAGCGGCAAGCCGGTGAGTTTCGCCAGCATGAGCGAGGCTGATTTCTCTGCATTGCTGGTTCAGGCCGGACTGCCGGAAGGCTTCGCCGGTGTGGTGGCCGATGCCGATGCGGCGGCGGGGAAGGGCGCGCTCCACGACGACAGCCGCACCCTCTCCCGCTTGACCGGCCGTCCGACGGAAACACTGGCCAGTGCCGTCGCGCGGGCACTTGCAGCGCAAGGGTAAATCCGCCACCGACCGGACCGGCGACGTTCGTCGCCGGTCCGGTTTTCCTCAGTTCTGATGGTCAGCCCGGACCGCCGGGCGCGCGGCGCGCCTCGAAGACCTCGCGGGCCGCGTTCAGCCCGTTGATCGCCGCCGGCAGCCCGCCATAGACCGCCATCTGCCAAATCGCCTCGAGGATTTCGGTCTCGCTGGCTCCGGCCGCGAGCGTATGCTCGATGTTCACCTTGAGCTGCGGAGCCGTCTGGCCGCCGAGCACCGTCAGCGCGGCGACCGTGCAGAGCTGGCGCGTCCTGAGGTCGAGCCCCTCCCGCGCATAGTGGCGGCCATAGGCCCATTCGACCAGGCTTTCCGAAAAGCCCGGCAGCAGCGCGTCATAGCGCTCGGCGAGCGCCTCCTCCAGTTCGGGATTGAGCCGGGCGACGATCTGTCTCCCCTTCTCCAGCGCCGCCGGGATCATGCGACCTCCTTCCGGCGACGGGCCGCGCCGCCGCCGATGGCTGCCTCCGCCATCGGCGCGACCGGGTCAGCCACCTCGCCGCTCTCGATCCGGCGGTAGAGCGCCACCTTGTCGTCCAGCAGCGCAAGAGTATCGGTCAGGCGCTGCAGATCCGCCGCCACCTTGTCGCGATGCTGCTCCAGCATCTCGCGACGCTCGCGCACCGAGGCAACGCCAGGGCGCACGCGCAATTCCGCATAGCGAAGCCGCTCGCGCATGCCGAGACCGGTCGCCTTGAGCCGCTCCAGAAAGCCGAGCCAGCGGAGCGCCGCCGCATCATAGACGCGCCGGCCGCCGGTATCCCGCAAGGGCGGCGGGACCAGCCCGATCTTCTCGTAATAGCGCAGCGTATCGACACTGAGGCCGCTGTGCCGCGCGAGTTCACCGATCATCATATGGCTGTCTCCTGTGTCAACGGCTTCGCATCCTGGGAGCTGGAGCGCGCTCCAGGTCAACAGGGTATCTCGATTTTTCCGCTCGGCACCGCAAGGCTTGCTCCGGCGCCGCTCAGGGCGATAATGGCGCCAGCCAGAGCCGGCGGCCGCAGGGACCGCCGCACGAGCAAGCGGACCGGACGCGCCCGCCCCTCCCCCATCCCTGACCTTCAGCCGAAAGCCCATGACCGACACGCAAAAGCCCGCCCTGACAATCACCTATTGCCGCCAGTGCAACTGGATGCTGCGCGCCGCCTGGATGGCGCAGGAACTGCTCTCGACGTTTTCCGAGGAGATCGGCTCCGTCACCTTGGTGCCCGGCACCGGCGGCACCTTCACCATCACCTGCGACGGGGCGACCATTTGGGACCGCAAGGCGGACGGCGGCTTTCCCGAGGCGAAGGTGCTGAAGGCGCGCGTGCGCGACCTCGTCTGGCCGGACATGAGCCTCGGCCACAATGACGGGCACAAGGGAGAGGGGTGAGCGTGAAACGCTCACCCTAACAAGCCACACGTCAAGATGTCGCCAGGCGGCCTATCCGCCGCGGTCCGCCGCCTGAAAGACCTCCTGTGCTGCATTGAGGCCGTTGATGGAGGCGGGCAGTCCGCCGTAGACGGCCATCTGCCAGATCGCCTTGATGATCTCCGTTCGGCTGGCGCCGGCGGCGATCATATGCTCGATGTTGATCTTGAGTTGCGGGCCCGTCTGGCCGCCCAGAACCGTCAGCGCCGCGACCGTGCTGTGAACCGGCGTGCAAAGCTGTCGCGTCTTCAGATCGAGCTCTCCGCGCGCAGCGGTGCCGGAATAAGCCGATCGTCTCGTAGTGGCGCAGGGTATCGGCTCTCAGGCCGGTCCGCTGCGGCGGGTCGCCTATCATCATCACACAGCCTCGGCCGTCGACACCCCGAAGGCCGCTTCCAGTCGGGCCGTGTCCTCGAAAAACAGATAGTGCTCGATCTTCCCGTCGCACAGCTTCGCTCGCAAGGCCCAAGTGGACACGAACAGGCGCCCGGTGTGGCGGACGCGGTGCCGGAAGTGCCCCGATGCGAAGCCGAGCTTCGGGCTTTCCAGAGAATCCTCGACCTCGAAGGCCTCCGTTTCGAAGGCCGCGCGCAGCTCTCCAAGGAAGGCCCGCATCCCCTCCTGTCCGTGATAGGTGCCGTAGATCGGCAGGCGCGGGTCGGATGTCGCGCGAACCCCGACGATGATCGCGTCCGCTGCGATGAAGGGCAGAACCCTCTCCACATCGCCGCTCGTCAGGGCCGAGAAAAACGCTTCAATAACGCTCATGGAGCTGTCTCCTGTTGGAACCAGCCTCGGACCCTGGGAGCTGGGGTGCGCTCCAGGTCAAGAGGAAAATCTCAATCCGCCCCCTCCTGACACCGTTGTGTCAGCATGGTGCGGGTTTCCGGCGGACAAAGCCGGAACACGGGGTTTCCCAAACGCGGCTTTGGGACCATATTGCCGCCATGGCCAAGCGACCCTCTACCTCCTCCCCGTCTTCTGCGTCGTCCTCCGGCAAAACCGGCAAGCCCCGCCCCGCGGAGGACCGTGACGATGCCCCGCCGCAAGGGTTCGGCGAGGCGCCGCAGGCTGCCTTCGAGGGAGCACCGCTCAGCGGCCCGGTGTCGGATTGGGCGCGGCAACTCACCGAGGACGAGCCAGCGCCCAAGGGGCGGAGCGCGGCGGGACCGGCGGCGAAGGAGGCCAGGCCGGCGCGCACGGCGCGCGGCACCTCGATGGGCGTCGCCAGCACCCCGCGGGAGCGCGCGGCCGGCGGGCTCAACCCCGTCGCCGGGCTGGACATGAGCCTGGAAGACGCCGAAGCCCTGCTGGCGAAGCAGGTGGCGGAGACGAAGAAGGCGCGCAAGGGCCAGAAGGGAAGCAAGAAGCCGGCGCCGGAAATGTCGGACGGCACCACCGGCCACACGGCGACGGTGCAGGCGCTCACCGACCTGATCACCTCCGGCAATCCGCTGCACAAGAACGGCGTCGCCTGGGTGCCGCACCGTCCGGAGCGGCCGGCGAAGTCGGAAGGCGGCGTTCCGATCAAGCTCGTCTCCGAGTACGAGCCGCGCGGCGACCAGCCCACCGCCATCGCCGACCTGGTCGAGGGGCTGGAGAATGCCGACAAGACGCAGGTGCTGCTCGGCGTCACCGGCTCGGGCAAGACCTACACGATGGCGCAGGTGATCGCCCGCACCCAGCGTCCGGCGCTGATCCTGGCGCCGAACAAGACGCTGGCGGCCCAGCTCTACGGCGAGTTCAAGTCGTTCTTCCCGGACAACGCGGTCGAATATTTCGTCTCCTATTACGACTACTACCAGCCGGAGGCCTACGTCCCGCGCACCGACACCTATATCGAGAAGGAAAGCTCGGTGAACGAGCAGATCGACCGGATGCGCCACTCGGCCACCCGGGCGCTGCTGGAGCGCGACGACGTGATCATCGTCGCCTCGGTGTCGTGCATCTACGGTATCGGCTCGGTCGAGACCTATACGGCGATGACCTTCGCCATCGAGGTCGGCGAGCGGATGGACCAGCGCCAGTTGCTCGCCGATCTGGTGGCGTTGCAATACAAGCGCAACGACGCGGCGTTCCAGCGCGGCGCCTTCCGGGTGCGCGGCGACACGGTCGAGATCTTCCCGGCGCACTACGAGGACCGGGCCTGGCGCATCTCGATGTTCGGCGACGAGATCGAGGCGATCACCGAATTCGACCCGCTCACGGGTCAGAAGTCGGCGGAGATGAAGAGCGTCAAGATCTACGCCAATTCGCATTATGTGACGCCGAAGCCGACGCTGGCCCAGGCGGTCAAGTCGATCAAGGCGGAGCTGGTGCAGCGGCTGGAGGAGCTGAATGCCCATGGCCGGCTGCTGGAAGCGCAGCGGCTGGAGCAGCGCACGCTGTTCGACCTGGAAATGCTGGAGGCGACCGGATCCTGCGCCGGCATCGAGAACTATTCGCGCTACCTGACCGGACGCAATCCCGGCGAGCCGCCGCCGACCCTGTTCGAATATCTGCCGGACAACGCGCTGGTCTTCGCCGACGAAAGCCATGTCACCATCCCGCAGATCGGCGCGATGTACCGGGGGGACTTCCGCCGCAAGGCGACGCTGGCGGAATACGGCTTCCGCCTACCCTCTTGCATGGACAACCGGCCGCTGCGCTTCGAGGAATGGGACGCGATGCGGCCGCAGACGGTGTGCGTGTCGGCAACGCCCGGCTCCTGGGAGATGGAGGAGGCCGGCGGCGTCTTCGCCGAGCAGGTCATCCGCCCGACCGGCCTCGTCGATCCGCAGATCGACATCCGCCCCGCCTCCTCGCAGGTCGACGACCTGCTGGGCGAGGTGCGCGCGGTGGCGGCCAAGGGCTATCGCACGCTCGTCACCGTGCTGACCAAGCGCATGGCCGAGGACCTGACGGAATACCTGCACGAGAACGGCGTACGCGTGCGCTACATGCATTCCGACATCGACACGCTGGAGCGCATCGAGATCATCCGCGACCTGCGGCTCGGCGCCTTCGACGTGCTGGTCGGCATCAACCTGCTGCGCGAGGGCCTCGACATTCCCGAATGCGGGCTGGTCGCCATTCTCGACGCCGACAAGGAAGGCTTCCTGCGCTCCGAGACGTCGCTGATCCAGACCATCGGCCGCGCGGCGCGAAATGTCGACGGCCGGGTGGTGCTCTATGCCGACCGGACGACCGGGTCGATGGAGCGGGCGATCGCCGAGACCAACCGCCGCCGCGAGAAGCAGGAGGCCTACAATGCCGAGCACGGCATCACGCCGGAAAGCGTGCGCCGGTCCATCGGCGACATCCTGCAGTCGGTCTACGAGCAGGACCATGTCACGGTCGATGCCGGCTTCGCCGAGAGCGGCAACCTGGTCGGCCACAATCTCAAGGCGCATATCGAGGATCTCGAGAAGCAGATGCGCGAGGCGGCCGCGGACCTCGAATTCGAGACCGCCGCGCGGCTGCGCGACGAGATCAAGCGGTTGCAGGAGACGGAACTGGCGCTGGCCGACGATCCGCTGGCCCGCCAGTCGATGGTGGAGGAGCGCAGCGGCGGTTTCCGGGGCGAAAAGAAATACGGCGCCAGCGCCAACTTGCCGAGCGCCTCGAAAGTGCGGAAGAATACGCTCGACGAGATGACCGTCGGACGCACCGAGGTGCCGCTGTCCAAGGGACCGCTGCCGAAGAAGCCCGGCAACGCCCCGGAAGACGACGTCAAGCCGGTCGTCCGTGGCAAGATCGGCACCGGTTCCTACGAGGACCCGGCGGAGGAGCGCCAGCGCCGCGGCCGCCCGAAAAAGAGCGGCCGTCCGGGGCGGTAGGGCGCCAGTGGTGGCCAGTCGGTGTCATCAAGTAAAAATCTGCGCGGGCTTTGCCCGCACTGATATCTGGATGCCGGATCGCGACATGCGGCTACGCCGGCAGGCGGTCCGGCATCCAGCAAATCAGCCACTCCAAAGGCGTGACAGAAATCCGCCAGGTCAGTGCATGACTTATCGAGTTATATGTGTCCTCGCATTGTTACTCCTACCCGTCCTGCCGGCAGCGGCGCAGGACCTGCCGGCCTGCGCGGTCACGGGCGCCGCGTCGGTGATGATCAACGGCCGACCCGCCTTGCGGCTGTCGGATGTGGCGGCCTGTCCGCCGGGCCTGTTCGAGCCGGTGCCGGGCGTTTTCGTCGAAGGCGAGCCGGCCGTGCGCTTCGTCGCGCCGGCGCAGGGCTGCGTCGCGGCGGGCTCCGCCAACGTGACCATCGAGGGGACGGGCGCGGCGCGCACCGGCGACGTGGCCTGCCCGGCCAAATGATCCGGAAGCCCTGGGTCCGGGCTAAAAAGACGCAGCGTTATCCCGTGATTCCAGCGCTCCTCCGGGGACTTCCCCATGTCGCGCCACTGCGGCATGCGCTATAGAAGCGGAAGGTCCCGGCCCGGAGTCCGCTGCGTGAGCCTTCGCAAACTTGCCAATCGTTTTCGTGCCCGCCGCGCCGGGCTGGTCTCGCCTCCCCTTGCCGACGGGCATGACGAGGTGATCACCGCCGGCGGGGCGCGCGAGCTTTATCATTCGCGGTTCAATCCGGCCTGGTTCGGCGAACTCGGCATCGCTCCGAAGGTGATCGTCGACCTCGGCTCCTTCGACGGCGGCGACGCCTTCCGCTTCGCCCGCGCCTTTCCCGATTGCCGGGTGGTGACGGTGGAGGCCGACCCGCAGCGTTTCGCGCTGGTCAGCAACAATCTCGCCGGCGAGCGGGTTGAGGTGCTCAACTGTGCCGCCTGTGCCACGGACGGGCCGGTCGACTGGCATCCGGCGACCATCGATGGAGAAGTGTACGGCCAGGGCTCGCTCTACGCCCATACCGACACCTATCGCAGCCGCTTCTCCCATGTGGCGCAGCAGGCGGCGACGCAGGTGGAAGGGCGGCGCTTCGACACGCTGTGTGCCCGGCTCGGCATCACCGCCATCGACCTGCTGCACATGGATATCGAGGGCGCGGAGGCCGCCGTGCTGTCGAGCGTCGGCTCGGTGCGGCCGACGCTGATCTACATGGAGTTCAGCAAGGGCTATTTCGCCGGCGCACCGGACGGGCGCGCGACCCATCGCCGGCTGGAGGAGTTGGGCTACCGGATGGTGCTCGACCTGTCCAGCGATCGGCTCTATCTGCGCGCCCGCTAAGGGGTGAGGCTTCAGGTCTCCGGCTCGGTCTCGAAGCGCAGCGGAAAGCCGTTGGCGCGCCCGGCCTCGGTCGCGCGGGTCGCCTTGGTCTCGGCGACGTCGCGCGGAAAGACGGCAACGACGCACACGCCCTGTTGATGCGCGGTGAGCATCACCCGCACCGCCTCGTCCTCGCTCATGCGGAATTCCGCCGCGAGCACCGCCACGACGAATTCGCGCGGCGTGAAGTCGTCGTTGAGAAGCAGCACCTTGTAAAGGCGCGGCCGCTCCGTCCGCGTCTTCGCGGACGGCTGCAGCGTTGTGGACCTGTCGCTCATGGTCGTGCTTTTATCATATAGCAGCGCGCTTGTGCACCGGGCGCGAAGACTGAGGATGCGCACGCGCGCAAGCGGGCGCCGCTCTTGCCAAGCCCCACGAAAGCGCCTACCTCCGCTCCATGTTGAAGACACCTCACAGCCCCCTTTCCGATGCCGCGGCTGCGCCGGCGCCGCGGGCGGACCAGCGCCCCCTCACCCTCATCGCCCATGGCATCGCCCGCGAGGATCCCTACCACTGGCTCCGCGCGGAGAACTGGCAGGAGGTGATGCGGGCGCCCGACACGCTCGATCCCGCCATCCGCGCCTATCTGGAGGCGGAAAACGCTCATCTCGAAGCCGGCATGGCCGACACGAAGGGTCTGCAGGAGACGCTGTTTTCCGAGATG
The DNA here is from genome assembly GCF_900185725.1 of Stappia sp. TSB10P1A. Taxonomy (GTDB): domain Bacteria; phylum Pseudomonadota; class Alphaproteobacteria; order Rhizobiales; family Stappiaceae; genus Stappia. The sequence goes on from NZ_FYAU01000036.1 coordinate 707,343, forward strand.
AAGGGGCGGATCAAGGAAGACGACAGCAGCGTGCCGATGGCCGACGGGCCCTATGCCTATGGCTTTGCCTATATCGCCGGCGGCCAGCATCCGCGCCTCGTCCGCATGGCGCGCGAGACGGCCGAGCGCGGCGGCGAAGCCGAGGAGATCCTGATCGACGGCGACAAGGAGGCAGCGGGCAAGGCCTATTTCCGTCTCGGCGGCGCCATGCACTCGCCCGACCATTCGCGCCTTGCCTGGGCCTTCGACGACACCGGCTCGGAGTTCTACACCCTCCTGGTGCGGGACCTTGCCAGCGGGCGCGATCTCGACCAGCGGATCGAGGACACCGGCGGCGGCGGCGTCTGGTCCGCCTGCGGCCGCTATCTCTTCTATGTGCGGCTCGATGCCAACCACCGGCCCTCGAAGCTGTTCCGTCATGAGGTCGGCACCGACCCGGCCGGCGACGTGCTGGTCTACGAGGAGGCCGATCCGGGCTTCTTCATGAGCATCGGCAAGACCCAGTCCGGCCGCTTGCTGACCATCGACATCCACGACCACGAGACCTCCGAGGTCCGCCTGATCCCGGCCGATGCGCCGCTTGACGCCCCCGTCACGGTGGCGGAGCGCATCACCGGCACCGAGTATTCGGTGGAGGACGACGGCGGCGACACGCTGCTGATCCTGACCAATCACGGCGGGGCGGAGGACTTCCGCATCATGAGTCTGCCGCTCGCCGCTCTGCGCGCGGGCGCCGGCCCGGAGGCCTGGCGGGACGTGGTGCCGCATCGCGAGGGGCGGCTGATCCTCTCCTTCACCTGCTACGCCAAGCACATGGTGCGGCTGGAGCGCGAGGACGGGCTGCCGCGCATCGTCGTGCGCCGCATCGCCGACGGGCTGGAACATGCCATCGCCTTCGACGAGGAGGCTTATTCGCTCGGGCTTTCCGACGGCTACGAGTTCAACACCAACCGGATCCGCTTCTCCTACTCGTCGATGACGACGCCGGCCCAGGTGTTCGACTACGACATGGAGACGCGCGCGCGCACCCTGCGCAAGACGCAGGAGGTTCCGTCCGGCCACGATCCGCAGGCCTATGTGACGCGGCGGCTCCAGGTGCCGGCCGGCGACGGCGAGACGGTGCCGGTGTCGCTGCTCTACCGCAAGGACACGCCGCTGGACGGCAGCGCGCCCTGCCTGCTCTACGGTTACGGCTCCTACGGCATCACCATCCCGGCGAGCTTCAACACCAACTGCCTGTCGCTGGTCGACCGCGGCTTCGTCTATGCCATCGCGCATGTCCGCGGCGGCAAGGACAAGGGCTTCCGCTGGTATCGGGACGGTCGCCGGCAGGCGAAGATGAACACGTTCACCGACTTCATCGCCGCCGCCCGCCACCTTGCCGAGGCGGGCTTCACCTCGTCCGACCGCATCATCGCGCAGGGCGGCTCGGCCGGCGGGATGCTGATGGGCGCGGTCGTCAACATGGCGCCGGAGGCCTTCGGCGGCATCATCGCCGAGGTGCCCTTCGTCGACGTGCTCAACACCATGCTCGACGACACGCTGCCGCTGACGCCGCCCGAATGGCCGGAATGGGGCAATCCCATCGCGTCGCAAGAGGACTACCGGACGATCGCGGCTTACTCGCCTTACGACAATGTCGCGGCGCAGGCCTATCCGCCGATCCTGGCGGTGGCCGGCCTCACCGATCCGCGCGTCACCTATTGGGAGCCGGCCAAGTGGGTCGCGCGCCTGCGCGAGCGACGCAGCAACGAGGCCGCCCTCTTCCTGAAGACCAACATGGAAGCCGGCCATGGCGGCGCCTCGGGCCGCTTCGACCGGCTCAAGGAAGTGGCCTTGGTCTATGCCTTCGCGCTGAAGGTGGCCGGCGCCACGGACTGAGAAGCGATCCGGCGCGGGCCAGCCGCCGTAAACGGTATTAAGGGCAGCAGCAGGCTGCCCAGGCCGGTTACGGAGGTTACCATGCCCGCGCTGATCTTCTGCCGCGAGGCGGCCCGCGCCAACATTCCCGCTCTGGCGGCCGTGCTCGCGTTTCTCCTCCTGCTCCCGGTGCTCGCTGCCGGCTCTGCCCATGCAGACGGCAAGCCGCTGGTGCTGGAGGACTATTTCCGGGGACGCACTGTCGGGGAAGGCGTGTTCGAGAGCCGGATCGCCGGCATCCGCCGCCCCTTCACCGTGGTCACTCATGGCACCTGGAACCCGAAAACCTTCACGCTCCGGCTTCGCGAGGACTTTCGGTTCGCGGACGGCGAGCGTGACACCAAGGTCTGGTTCTTCCAGAAGGTGGCGGAGAACCGCTATATCGCCACCCGTTCAGACGTGCTCAACCCGGTGACGATCACCACCGGCGGGTCGAGCATCCGCTTCGACTATGCGGCCAGGCTGGAGACCGAGAGCGGCCCGGTGGCGGTGCGCTTCTTCGACACGCTGACCCGCGTCGACGCCCGCACCTTGCGCAACACGGCAGAGGTGCGGAAATACGGCATCACGGTCGGCACCGTCGATCTGACTTTCCGCAGATAACGCGTTCCCGAGCAAGACGCGTCACGTTGCTGTCACGAAAGGGGGGAAGGATTATTTTCCCGAATCCGACCTGCCTTTCGCCCAATGCCATCTTTCCAGTCCTACATTCTCTGCACCTCACCGCGCAGCGGCAGCACACTGCTGTGCCGGCTTCTGGCCGCGACCGGCGTCGCCGGCAGGCCGGCATCCCTGTTTCATGAGCCGTCGCTGGACGACTGGCGCGAGCGCTTTGGTCTTTCCGGCGAAAAGGAACGCGGCGAGCGCGACATGCTCGCCCAGATCTTCACCTCTGCCCTCGAGCGTGGGCGCGGCGGCACCGGCCTGTTCGGCCTGCGCCTGCAGCGGCACAGCTTCGCCTTCTTCAGCGAGAAACTCGCGGTTCTCCACCCGGACCGACCGGACGATGCCGCGCGCCTTGAAGCGGCCTTCGGCCCGACGCTGTTCATTCACCTGACGCGCCTCGACAAGATTGGCCAGGCGGTTTCCTATGTGAAGGCGCAACAGAGCGGGCTGTGGCACAGGGCCTCGGATGGCACGGAGCTGGAGCGGTTGTCGCCGCCGCGCGAGCCGGTCTACGACGCCGCGCTGCTGCGCAGCACCCACGACACGATGGTGACCGCCGACCGGGATTGGGAAGCCTGGTTCACGGGCCATGGCATCGCCCCGCTGCGCCTCACCTATGAGGCGCTTTCGGCCGATCCGCGAGGGACGCTGCGCCATGTTCTTGAAGCGCTCGGTCTCGATCCGGCAACAGCGGACACCGTCACGCCGGACGTCGCCAAGCTCGCCGACGCAACGAGCCGGGAGTGGGCGGAGCGGCTGCGCACGGATCTCGGGTTCGCGTGACGGCACGGCTCCCGCCGCAGATGCAGCCGTGCTAAACCTGAGGTGGCAGGTGGAGGGTTTCCCTCGGAAGTCGGGTGGTTGCAAGATCAGGCAGGAGTCGCCATGCCCCTGAACATCGTCCGCCGCCTCATTCCCGACTGGGGCACGACCTATGGCCCGCCGGGCGATGGACCGTTTCCTGCCGTCATGATCCTGCATGGGTCGGAAGGCGCCTGGTCGGGCTGGAGCCATCGCAATGCGGTCCTGCTCGCCGCCCATGGCTTCCTGGCCTTTCCCTTCCCCTATTCGAAAGGCGGCAACGCGTGGAACGCCGGCAGCATCGCCGACGTGTCGCTGGACCGGACCGCCGAGGCCCTGGCGGCGCTTCGGGGATTTGCCCCATCGGGCGGCAAGGTCGGCATCTACGGCGTGTCACGCGGGGCGGAACATGCCTTGCTGCTTGCATCGCTGATGCTGCGGGACGGCGTTGCCGGCGTGCCGGATGCCATCGCCGTGCACAGCGCGCCGGATGTCATTTGCGGTGCCTTCGATGCCCGCCGCTGGCGGGATGCGGGCGACCCCGGCTGGCAGGTCTGGGACCCTGGCGAGCGTGCCTGGTCCTGGCGCGGATCGAGCGACGACCTTCTGCCCACAACGCCGATCGAGATCGAGCGCTATGACGGACCGCTGTTTCTCAGCCATGGCACGGCGGACAAGGTCTGGTCGGTCGAAACGACCAGACGGCTCGCCGAGCGGCTGCGGCGCCAAGGCCTCACGCCTGAGGTTCACTATTATCAAGACGAAGACCACCTGCCGCGGAGCGAGGCGGAAAACCGGCACCACGAGAAGCTGATCGCGTTCCTGGAGCGCAATCTGACCTCTTGCGACTGACCCGGCCCTCGTCTGGCCTTCCTACTTGCCGCAGGTATTGATGCCGAGCAGCGTGTAGGCCGGGCACCATTTCAGGAAGGCGGTCAGCAGCGGCACGACGCCGATCCAGCCGACCCATTTCCAGGTGATGTCCGCCGGTCCGAACAGGGCAAAGGCGATCAGTGCCAGCCCTACGACGATACGGGCGATCCGGTCGGCACTGCCGACATTGGTGGTGATCATCGACATATCAGCTACTCCTTCGGGGGCTGCGACAGGAGGCGCCTCGCGCTTTCCCGCAGCGTTCCCCTGCCCCACTTCCTGTCCGGCGGTCCACGTGCGGCACGCCGGCAGATCCGAAATTTTCTATTATTCGAATATACTTGAAGCCCCTACCCGCCCGCAAGCCACCCTGCTGCGGCAGGTTGGCGCGCGATCTCGCCGAGGGGCGGCCGGCGGCAATGGACAGGAGCATCATGCCTCGGCTATGCGGAGGCATGCAATGCTCGCCTCCTTCGACACGTCCCACCGCGATGCCCGCCGTGACCGATCCAGTACCCACCCACGACCTGCGGATCGAGACCGGCCGGGGCGCGCTGTTCGTGCGACTCTGGTGGCATGAGCCATCCCTGAGGGACGCGCCGCCGCCGGTGGTGCTGTTTCACGACTCGCTGGGTGCCGTCGAGCTCTGGCGCAGCTTCCCCCAAGCACTTTGCGAGGCGACCGGCCGGCCGGTGATCGCCTATGATCGGCTCGGCTTCGGCCGCTCGGATGCCTTTCCCGGCGCGCTGCCTGCGGATTTCATCGCGGCGGAAGGGCGGGACACGCTGCCGCTGCTGCGCGATGCCTTGGGCTTCACGCAGTTCATCGCCTGCGGCCATAGTGTCGGCGGCGGCATGGCGGTGGAAACGGCTGCAAACCACCGCGCGACCTGCCTTGCGGTCATCACGATGGGCGCGCAGGCGTTCATCGAGGAGCACACGCTGGCCGGTATCCGCGCGGCGCAAGCGGTCTTCGAGCGGCCGCAGGACCTGGCGCGGCTCGCCCGATATCACGGCGACAAGGCGCGCTGGGTGGTCGACGCCTGGATCGGGACCTGGCTCTCCCCCGCCTTTGCCGGCTGGACGCTCGATGACGCGCTGGCGGGCGTCGCCTGCCCGCTTCTGGCAATTCATGGCGAGGCGGACGAGTTCGGCTCGCCCGAACACCCCCGCCGGATTGCCGGGGCGCAGGGGCGTTTCGTGCTGCTGCCGGCGATCGGTCACAATCCCCATCGCGAGGCGGAAGCGGAGGCGGCCGGGCTGATTGGATCGTTCCTCGCCGAACGCCTCTGATCTACGTGCGAGGATGCTGCCCCACATATGCCAGTGTCGCGTAACCGGCCTTAAACGAAAGACGATTACACAATGGAGTGACCCGTCGCCGGTACCGGCGCATCATCATCATTCCGCCCCAGTCCTTGCGCCAGATGGCAAGGATGAGGGACCGCAGGGCACAGCTTGCAGGACCGGTTACCTGACACTGCCGCCCCCCAGAAGACAGTCGAGGATCGTCATGCCCGCTTCCAGCCTCTCCTTCCGCAAGACCGGAACCAAGCCCGGCCGCGCCGTGGCCCTCGCTCTGGCAGCCACGCTTTGCCTGTCCCAGGCGGGACCCGCGCAGGCAAGCTTCCTCGGCGACTTGCTGTTCGCGCCGACCTATAACGAGGAATATGTGCCGGGCACCTACGGTACGCGGGCCGACTGCCGCAACCCAAATTCCGGCCCCTGGCGCGGCATTGTCGGCGGACGCAAGAGCGTCGACCTGCGCACCGTGCAGTTCTCGCGCGAAGGCTGCTTCCAGACCGAAGCCGAGTGCCGCGCATTTCTCAACTATATTTCCGCGTACCTCACCCTGGTCTTCACTGCCCAGTGCAGCCGGCGCTGACGAGGACATCACGCGCGCAGGAATTGAAAAAGGCGGGCCCGCGCGGACCCGCCTTTTCCGTTTGATGCGTTGCGCCAAAGCTTACGAGGCAGCCTGGAACAACTCGTCGACATAGTCCCAGTTGATCAGGTTGTCGACGAAGGCCTCCAGATACTTCGGGCGGGCGTTGCGGTAGTCGATGTAGTAGGAGTGCTCCCACACGTCGACGCCGAGCAGCGGCGTTGCGCCATGCACCAAGGGGCTCTCCCCGTTCGGCGTCTTCATGACGGCCAGCTTGCCGTCCTTCAGCGCCAGCCAGGCCCAGCCGGAGCCGAACTGCGTGGTGCCGGCGGCGATGAAGTCGGCGCGGAACTTGTCGAAACCACCGAGATCGGAGTCGATACGCGAAGCCAGGCCGCCCGGCAGCTTGTTGCCGCCGCCATTCGGCTTCATCCACTTCCAGAAATGGATGTGGTTGTAGTGCTGACCCGCATTGTTGAAGAGACCGGCGTTCTTGCCGAAGCTCTCCTTGACCACGTCCTCCAGCGACTTGCCCTCAAGGCCGGAATCCTTCAGCAGATTGTTGCCGTTGGTGACATAGGCCTGGTGGTGCTTGTCGTGGTGATACTCCAGCGTCTCGGCCGACATATAGGGTCCGAGCGCATCGTAGGCATAGGGCAGGTCCGGGAGTTCGAAAGCCATGAAAACCTCCTCAGGGCGGAACGAGAGATCAATGCCGTCCGGGCGGACAGCACCCGCAGGCGGAAGCCGGAGCGCCTTTGCCACGGCGGCCTTGCACGGGTTGTAAACCATTCGGTCCGACAGCCGGATGACGGCCGGGCCGGGATGTCGGCATCTTCCGCGAAACGCGGTTGCTGCCTGTCACACAAGGCAAAATAGGCACGTGACCGGCAATCGGCAACGGGCTTATACCCCTTTTTCCCAAGGCCCTGATCCGGCCCCGCCGACCATGGCCAGTTCTCTCGATGCCCCGCCGGTTACCATACGCTCACCGCTTTCTTGGGCTCCGAGGCGATTTTTCCTCTCGGCGATCTACCACCCACGCTAGATTTGCCTGCCCGCCTTTCGCGCCACGTTCCCAAGGCCGTCTCCGCATGCCCGCCAAGCCTCGCCCTGCCTCCGCCTCCCCCGTGCTGCTCGCCTTCGGAGGCTTCTGCGCCTTGGCCGCAGCCATGGGCATCGGCCGCTTCGCGCTGACGCCGGTGCTGCCGTTCATGAGCGAGGCCATTCCACTCTCCGCCTATGAGGCCGGCCTCATCGCCTCGTCCAACTATCTCGGCTACCTGATCGGCGCGCTGGCGGTCATGGCCGTCGACAAGGAGCGGATCGGTCTCGGCTTCCTGTTGAGCCTTGCCGGCAGCGCGGGAACATCCGCCCTGATGGCGATCGACGGCGGCCTCGTCTGGCTGGCTCTGGTGCGCTTTCTCGGCGGCATCGCCAGCGCGGGCGTGCTGGTGTTCTGCTCGGTGCTGGTGCTCGACCGGCTCGCCGCCGCCGGGCGCGGCGACCTTTCCCAACTCTACTTTTCAGGCGTCGGCATCGGCATCGCGCTCTCCGCCGTCACCGTCGGCTGGCTGGCCCGCGAAGGCGCCGGCTGGCAGGGCCTGTGGGCGGCCTGCGGCCTCGTCTCGGCCGTCCTGTGCACGGGGGCGGCCACCTTCGTGGTCACGCGGGCGCCGCGTGGCGCGGCGGCTCCGGCCTCAAGCCCGCCCCCGCCCCGCGCCCACATATCGCCGGCGCTTATGCGCCTCGCCGCCGCCTATGCGCTGTTCGGGATCGGCTATGTGGTGACCGTCACTTTCCTAACCTCCATCCTGCGCCAGTCGGAAACCCTGGCGCCGTTCGAGGCACCGGCCTGGGCGGCGGTGGGAATGGCGGCGGCCGGTTCCGTCTGGGTCTGGGGACGGGTGTCGGCCTGGATCGGAGGAGCCTGGGCCTTCTCGCTCGCCTGCCTCGCTGAGGCCATCGGCGTTGCCGCCAGCGTCCTGTTTTCCAGCATGGCCGGCATGGCGCTCGCCGCCGTTCTGCTTGGCGGCACCTTCATGGGCATCACGTCGCTGGGGCTGATCGAGGGGCGGCGCCTGGCCGGCGGTGATCCGCGCAAGGTGATGGCGCTGATGACCGCCTGCTTCGGCACCGGCCAGATGGTCGGCCCGACCCTTGCCGGGCTGATCGCCGATGCAACCGGCAGCTTCTACTGGCCATCGATGGCGGCGGCTGCCCTGCTGGTTGTCGCCGCCGCGCTGGTCGGCCCGCTGTCGGGCCCGCGGCCGGCGCGCCCTTCGTGAAATGAAAGCGGCGGCGCAGCCCATGCTGCACCGCCGCTTCGATCGTCCGTCCGGTTCGCCCGACCCGTTCAACCGTGGGCGAACTCCCAATAGAGGTCGCGGGCGCGCTGAGCGACCGGGCCCGGCTGCAATTCGCGATCCTCAATGCGCTTGACCGGCACGACCTTGTTGTAGTTGCCGGTCGAGAAGATCTCGTCAGCATCCAGAAAGTCGCCATAGCCGAGCGTGCGCTCATAGACCTCGGTGCCGGCATCGCGCAGCAGCTTGATGATCCGCTGGCGGGTGATACCGTTGAGGAACGTTCCGTTCCAGGCCGGGGTATGGACCGCGCCGTCCTTGACCATGAAGACGTTGGCGGTGGTCAGTTCCGCGACATTGCCGAGCATGTCGAGCACGATGGCATTGTCGAAGCCGCGCGACTTGGCCTCGACGATCGCCCTCGCATTGTTGGGATAGAGGCAGCCGGCCTTGGCGTTGACCGGCATGGTCTCCAGCGTCGGCCGGCGGAACGGCGAGAGCGTCAGGGTGATCGCCGCATCCTTCGGCGCCAGCGCCGCCTCGAACAGGCAGAGCGCGAAACGGGTCGAATCGGCGTCGCCGGCGATGGTGCCGATGCCATCGCCCTCGGCCCAGTACATCGGCTTCACATAGACCGGCGTGTTGGGAGCAAAGCGCGACAAGCCGTCCTTGGTGAGTTCCATCATCTCGCCCGCCTTCATCACCGGCTTGAGGCCGAGGGCGCGGGCGGAATCGTTGAGCCGCTGGCAATGCAGGTCGAGGTCCGGCGTCACTCCCTCGAAGGCGCGCGCACCGTCGAACACCGACGAACCGAGCCAGGCCGCGTGGGTGCGCGTCCCCATGATCGGAGCATTGCCCTCGATCCAGTTTCCGTCGATCCAGTTCCAGGTCTGCGACCACTCGCTCATCTTGTGCTCCCGATCCGTTTTCTCGCGATTGGAGGGGGATCGAACGCCCTTCGCCGGCGAAGGTCAAGGCCTCGCCTCGGTGTCTCCGGAAAAGGACAGATTTGTTCCACCGGTCCGGCGCTCCCTTTCAGATCAATCCGGATTCAGCAGATTTTCGGAATGTTGTTGCGCCCCCTTCCGCTTCATCACCAGGCCGCCACACGCAGCCTCTGGAATTATCGTTCCTGATATGTTCTAAATTCACTGCAACACACGCAAAAGGCCCAGAACTCATGGAACAGCGACTGACCCTGGTAACACTCGGCGTCGATGACGTCGCCGAAGCGCGGCGCTTCTTCGAGGAGGGGCTCGGATGGCGGGCGGCAGCCGTTGATAGCGACGAGGTCGCCTTTTTCGACTGCGGCACCTGCGCGCTCGCCCTGTTCGGTCGCGGCTCTCTGGCGCATGACGCTACGGTCACGGATGACGGCGGTCGCTTCGTACCGGTCTCTATCGCCTGGAACGGACGCAGCCGAGCCGAAGTGGATGCCGCCTTTGCCAAGGCGGTTGCGGCGGGCGGCGACCCGGTCAAGGCGCCGGAGGAGGTCTTCTGGGGCGGTTACTCGGGCTATGTGCGCATCCCGGGAGGCCATCTGCTGGAGCTTGCCCATAACCCGGACTGGTCTCTCGACGAGACCGGGCGCATGCAGCTTCCTGAGCCGGCTTCTTGTGCGCCGCACAAGAAGCCTTGACCTGCGGGCGGGATGGCTGTTTGCTTGGCAGGTGAACAAAATTGCGGCACCGCCGCCACAGAGCTCCCGCCATCGGGCGCTCGTCCCGCCAAGGCCCCGACCTCATGTCCCGTTCTGCGACCCGCCCCGTCTCCGCCTATGTCTTCGATGCCTATGGCACGCTGTTCGATGTGCATGCGGCAGTGCGCCGTCATGCCGGCGACCTCGGGCCCGAGGCGGTGCACCTGTCGACCCTGTGGCGGCAGAAACAGCTCGAATATTCCTGGACCCGGGCGCTGATGGGCCGCTACCTGGATTTCTGGACCCTCACCGAGCAGGCCCTCGATACGGCGATGGCGATGACAGGCAAGAGCGATGCCGACCTGCGCCAGAGGCTGCTCGACGCCTATTGGAAGCTCGATTGCTACCAGGAAGTTCCGACCGTGCTGAAGCGTCTCAAGGACGACGGCAACCGGCTGGCAATCCTGTCGAATGGCTCCCCCGCGATGCTGGAGGCGGCCGCGCGCGCGGCCGGCATCGAAGACCTGCTCGACGAGGTTTTTTCCACCGATCTGCTGAAGACCTACAAGACCCGGCAGGATGTCTACGAACTGGTGACCAACCACTTCCGTATCTATCCCGAAGCGGTGTCGTTCCAGTCGTCCAACCGCTGGGACATCGCCGGCGCGACCGCCTTCGGCTTCCGGAGCGTGTGGATCAACCGCATCGGCGCGGCAGACGAGTATGCCGACCTGCCGCCGGTGGCGGTACTGGCCGATCTGGAAGGTCTGCTGGCGCTGGCGTGAGAGGGGCGCGCACCTTGCGCGCCCGCGAAACGCCGCTCCGACCCTCATTCAGGCCAGAGCGGATGACGCTGACAGGTCTTTCTGGCCGTCAATAGGTCATGGTCGGGGGCAGGCTCTTGGCCTGCTCCACCCATTTCTCCACCGCCGACTCGCTCGGAAGCTGACGAACGAGCTTCTTGGCCTCGTTCACTTCCTTCATCTTCGCGTGAAGGTTGGCCGGAACCCGGTGCTTGAGTTCCTTGACCGTGTCGACGCCGGCAGCCTCGAGCAGCTCGGAATACTCCTCGCCAACGCCGCTGATGCGCATCAGGTCGGCCATGTTGGCCCATTTGAGGATGCGCTTGTCGTCGATGCCAGTCTCCTCGGCCAGCGCCTTGCGCCCCTTCGGATCCTTCGCCCGCTCCAGATAGGCGTCCGTGGTCCTGATGCCGATGGCCTGAAGCTTGCCGGCATAGACCGGGCCGATACCCTCGATCTCGTCAATGGAATAAGACATCACCACCTCCACATTGCCCCGGCACTGATCGCCGAGCTTGACCCCGAGCCGCGCGGGGACCGCGAACCTCTCACAGAACCTGGCCGAGCCCCGGGATCGAGGCGACCACCCGGTCGACCACATCGGCCCCCACATGTTCGCGTGCCGCCTGGATCAGTTCCCGCGTGACGGCCTGAACCTCCCCCATGTCGAGACCGGCGTCGGTCAGTTCGTTGAGGGCGGCCATGGCTCCCATGCCACCGCCAATGCTGCCGCCGAGCTTGCCGGCAAGACTGCCGAGCAACCCGCCACCGCCACCCTGCTCCGCCATCAGAGCAGATGCTCCCGGCAGCGCCGCAACGATACGGGCGACCGCGTCCTGCGGCCCATCTCGATTGAGAAAATTGAGGATGATGCCAATGGCCTGGCGCGCGAGGTCCTCGCTGATGCCGGCAGCCGAGGCAATGCGGCCAATAAGCTCGTCCATCTGTCCTCTCCCGCTTGAGGAATCATCGAGCGTCTGCCTGCCAATCTGGCACGAGAGCGCGCGCCGCGACAACCGCTATACACAGGTTCGTCCGCGGGTTACATGAGATTTCGGGCGCACTGCCAGGGTTGGCGGTGCGCACGCCACGCAACGCAGCGGAGACGGCAAGGTGCAGCAGGACGCAGACAGGATCTTCATCGGCGCTTCGGACAAGCCGGAATATCTGACGCTGAAGCTCGCCAACCGGCACGGACTGATCACCGGCGCCACCGGCACCGGCAAGACCGTGTCGCTGCAGATCCTCGCGGAAGGCTTCTCCAATGCCGGCGTGCCGGTCTTCTGCGCCGATGTGAAAGGCGATCTCGCCGGCATCGCCGCGGCCGGCGACCCCAAGGACTTCCTCGAAAAACGCGCCGCCCAGATCGGCTTTCTGGAAGATTACATCTACGAAGACTTCCCCACCCTGTTCTGGGACCTGTTCGGCGAGCAGGGCCACCCGATCCGTGCCACGGTCTCCGAAATGGGCCCGCTGCTGCTGTCGCGTCTGATGGACCTCAATCCGACGCAGGAAGGTGTCCTCAACATCGCCTTCAAGCTGGCCGACGACGAAGGGCTGCTGCTGCTCGACCTGAAGGACCTGCAGGCGCTGCTCGCCCATGTGGCCGAGCGCTCGTCCGAACTCTCCGGCCTCTACGGCAATGTCACCAAGGCCTCGGTCGGCGCCATCCAGCGCCAGTTGCTGGTGCTGGAACGCCAGGGCGGCAACGCCTTCTTCGGCGAACCGGCCCTCGACATCCGCGACATGATGCGCACCACCCGCGACGGGCGCGGCGTCGTGTCGGTGCTGGCCGCCGACAAGCTGATGGGCGCACCGCGCCTCTACGCCACCTTCCTGTTGTGGCTCCTGTCGGAACTGTTTGAAGAGTTGCCCGAGATCGGCGACCCGGAGAAGCCGAAGCTCGTCTTCTTTTTCGACGAGGCGCACCTGCTGTTCTCGGAAGCCCCCAAGGCGCTGCTGGAGAAGGTCGAGCGGGTGGTCCGCCTGATCCGCTCCAAAGGCGTCGGCGTCTATTTCGTCACCCAGAACCCGCTCGACGTGCCGGACACGGTGCTGGCCCAGCTCGGCAACCGGGTGCAGCATGCCCTGCGCGCCTACACACCGCGCGAGCAGAAGGCCGTGAAGGCGGCGGCGCAAACCTTCCGCCCCAATCCGGACCTCGACACCGAGCGCACGATCATGGAGCTCGGCGTCGGCGAGGCGCTGGTCTCCATGCTGGAAGGCAAGGGCGTACCCTCCATCGTGCAACGGACCCTGATCCGCCCGCCCTCCTCGCGGCTCGGTGTGCTGAGCGCCGAGGAACGGGCCGAGATGCTCAAGGCAAGCCCGCTTGCCGGCGTCTATGACGAGACGATCGACCGACATTCCGCTTTCGAGATGCTGCAGCAGCGGGCGGAGGAATCGGTGATGCTGGAGGAGCGCCAGCGCATGCGCGAAGAACAGGAAGCGGCACGTCGCGGCGGCGTTCCGCGCCGCACCCGCTCCGGCTTCGAGATCCCCGACTTCGACCGAGCTCCGCGGCCGATGCCGCAGGTGCCGGAGCCGGTGCGAACCCCGTCGCGCACGACGTCGCGGCCGCCGGCCACCCGCCCCACCCGCTCGCGAACCGACAGCGTCGCCGATGCCGCGGTGAAGTCGGTGGTCCGCTCGCTCGGCTCGGCGCTCGGCCGTGCGCTGGCCCGGGGCGTGCTCGGCTCCATCAAGCGGGGAAGCTGAGCCGCACGCTGTCCACACCTTCGTCACGCCCAGAAACTCCTTCACACCCTGAAAACTGACTGCCGTTGCGGCGCCGCGACGGCAGTCGTGTGCCGCTGGCTGGCAGATTGCACGAGGCAGCGCAGGCCAAAACCAGACTTATTGACTCATGTTTTTGCAGGGGTTATGCCTCCCCTTGCCGAGCGGACCCGAGGTGTCCGCTCCCGATCCTCCGGCCCGCCCGAGCAAGCGATACGCAGCAAGGTCTGGCCCATCCCGGACATTTCAAAAAGAAGACCGCGCGGACCTGCGCGCCGCGGCCGGGCGTGTCTGCCCGGGCGCAGTCGCGCCCGTTTGCCCGAAAAAGGTGAGGCATGACGTCAAGCAGATCGAAGCTCATGCGCGCGACCGCGCTGTGCACCGCCCTGTGCGGTTCCCTCCTCAGCGCCATGCCGGCCGGCGCCCAGCAGGCAGCAACGCCGCTGCCCGAGGCTCCGTTGTGGGGACCGCATCTGGAGATCGGCGGCAAGGCAGGCACGAAGGGCAGTTCCAGTACCGGCGAGACGACCCTGTTCGTACCGCTGTTCCAGACCTTCGACCGGCTGATCTATACCGATATTCGCGGCACGTTCGGCGCGGCAGGATCGCAGGAAGTCAATGCCGGTCTCGGCATCCGCCAGATCATCGACAACCGTTGGATCGTCGGCACCTATGGCTTCCTCGATTACCGCCGCTCGCACTACAACAACCACTTCCTGCAGATGACGCTCGGCGCCGAACTGATGACCGAGCGCTTCAACCTGCGGGCCAATGCCTATCTGCCGGTCGGCAAGACCAAGCATCAGCTCTCCTCCCACGACACGGCTCGCGTCGGCCCGGCCTCGATCACGGTGCGCGGCGGCGAGGAGCGCGCCCTGCGCGGTCTCGACCTGGAAGCAGGCGCGCTGACCGGCCTCAGCCTGCTGGGCAACGGGCGCGACGAGTTCTGGGTACATGGCGGCGGCTATGCCTTCTGGGAGGACAAGGCCGAGACGGTGTGGGGACCGCGCGTGCGGGCCGAATACCGAATGAACGACGTGCTCGTCGAAGGCAGCCGCGTCAGCCTGCTTGCCGAATATCAGTATGACAGCCCGCGCGGCTCGCAGGGCTTCTTCGGTGCTCGGCTGCGTCTGCCGCTGCAGCGGGTGATCGGCCGGGAGGAGAGCGGCACTCGCCTCACCGCACTCCAGCGCCGGATGACCGAAACGGTGGTCCGCGATGTCGACGTGGTCACTCAGGCAGGTGCCTTCGGGGCCGAGGTGACGGGCGTCGACGCCCGCACCGGAGCTGCGCTCGACAACCTCGTGGTGATCGATCCCGCGACAGGCGACATCGGACAGGCCATCGGAGCGGCGGCCCCCGGCCAGCAGGTGTTCGTCAACGGCACTGGCGCGGTGATCGAGATCGACGACACCATCTCGCTTGCCGCCAACCAGAGGGTTGCCGGCGCCTTCGATGTGCGCAACCCCTTGACCGGTCGCATCCTTCGCGTCGGCGACACCCGCCTGCATGGCAGCGACGCCACGCGCGACCTGTTCCAGATGGCCGACGACACGGCACTTTCGGGCTTTTCCCTGTCCGGCGGGCGCCATGCCATCACTTCCAACGGTGCCAGCAGGGTCTCGCTCACCGACCTCAGCATCTCGAACGTTGCCGGCGCGGGCATCAATTTCGAGAACGGCTCGGATCTCACCATCGCCCGCCTCGCCTTGTCGGAGATCGCCTTCGACACCGCCCATGGCTTCAGCAACTTCTCGCCGACCGCGACCGTAAGGGGCGTCGGCATCCGCCTCAATCGTGCCAACGGCGTCGCGGTGGAGGACGTTACCGCCGACCGGGTCGGCATGGGCATCTTCGCGAATGTGTCGCAGGACCTTGCCTTCAGGAACGTCAGCATCTCCAACGCCGCCAAGGAAGGTCTTGTCTTCCATTACGTGCACCGCGCCGATCTCGACAAGGTCGACATTGCCCAGACCACGGCGGACGGCGCAGCCTTCGTCGCCTCCGGCGAGATCGCCTACCGAAACTCGGTGCTGACAGGCCTTGGCGCCCTTCCCAGTCTTGGGGTTCGCAGCGGCGTCAATATCAGTTCCTTCAGCGGCGACTGGTCGATCATCGTCGGATCCGAATCCAACCATGGCTACCGCTTCGACAACCTGACCATCGATGGCGCCACCAATAGCGGCATGATGATCATGGGCATCCGCGACTCCAGCTTCACCAATATCGACATCGCCAATGTCGACATGATCGGCATTCAGCTCATGCAGATGCTCAACCCGTCCGACGCCCTGACGTTCGAGACTGTCGCCATCGATCAGGCGGGCCGAGCCGGCTTCTGGCTGATGGGTGACTTCGCGGCTCTCAATGGCAACGTCACCGTGACCGGAACGGCGGAGGCCTGCGGCCGATCGCCGTTCATGCCGACGAGCCTGGCTCAATCGGGCGGTGCCGCCCTGGTGATCAACGGCGCGGAAATCACCACTGCGGACGTCATGAGCGCCTGCGCGCCGGTCAACAACTACTGACCCCTTCCGAGCGCCGTCGCACCCTTGCGGCGGCGTTCGCGGGCGCTCATCTGATCGAGTGCGACGACGGCACGGCGCAGGCTGCCCGGAGTGCGGGACAGCGACGCGCCGTGCCTTGCCTTGGCTCCTGATCTGTGTCCATGCTGGGCCTCCTCCTTGGCGTGCCGGCGGCAGTCATGCCGGCCCAACGCCCACCCTTTCACAGCGGAGCCCAACCATGTCCGATCTCGACCGGGTCCTGTCTCGAATCGACGCCGATTTCGACGCCTCCCTCACCCGCCTCTTCGATCTCGTTCGGATCAAGAGCATCTCCACCGACCCCGCCTTCAAGGCTGACTGCCGGCAGGCGGCGGAGTGGCTGGCGAGCGAACTGACGGCGATCGGCATTCCGGCAAGCGTGCGCGACACCGCCGGCCATCCCATGGTCGTCGGCCATCGCAAGGAGGACGGGAAGAGCGGCCCGCATGTGCTGTTCTACGGCCATTACGACGTCCAGCCGGTCGATCCGCTCGACCTGTGGGAGCGCGATCCGTTCGATCCGGCCGTGGTGACCCGGCCCGACGGCTCGAAGATGATCGTGGCCCGCGGCGCCGCCGACGACAAGGGCCAGCTCATGACCTTCGTCGAGGCCGCGCGTGCCTGGATCGCCGAGACCGGCAGCCTGCCGGTGTCGGTCTCCGTGTTGCTGGAGGGCGAGGAGGAGTCCGGTTCGCCGTCGCTCCATCCATTCCTGACCGCCAACAAGGACGAACTCGCCTGCGATCTGGCGCTGGTCTGCGACACCGGCATGTGGGACCGCGAGACGCCCGGCATCACCACCATGCTGCGCGGCCTCGTCGGCGAAGAGATCACCGTCACCGCCGCCGACAAGGATCTGCATTCGGGCATGTATGGCGGGGCCGCGCGCAACCCGCTGCATGTGCTCGCCGATATTCTCTCCGGCCTGCATGACGAGACCGGCAAGGTCACCCTGCCCGGCTTCTATGACGGCGTCATAGAGATGCCGGAGGACGTGCGCGCCCTTTGGGACAAGCTCGGCTTCGACCACGAGGCCTTCCTCGGCGGCGTCGACCTGAAATACCCGGCCGGCGAGAAGGACCGCACCGCGCTGGAGCAGATCTGGACGCGCCCGACCTGCGAGGTCAACGGCGTGTGGGGCGGCTACAACGGTGCCGGCTTCAAGACCGTGATCGCCTCGCAGGCCCATGCCAAGATCTCCTTCCGCCTGGTCGGCGACCAGGATCCGGACAAGGTGCGTGCCGCCTTCCGTGCCTATGTGGAGGCAAAACTGCCGGCCGACTGCACCGTCACCTTCCAAAAGCATGGCGGCAGCCCGGCCCTGCGCCTGCCGTTCGACAGTCCGGCGCTCGCCAAGGGCCGCAAGGCGCTGTCCGACGAGTGGGGCCGCGAGGCTGCGCTGATCGGCTGCGGCGGTTCCATTCCCATCGTCGGCGACTTCAAGACCATGCTGGGCATGGACTCGCTGCTGATCGGCTTCGGTCTCGACGACGATTGCGTCCACTCGCCCAACGAGAAATACGAGATGACCAGCTATCACAAGGGCATCCGCTCCTGGGCCCGCGTGCTCGACGAACTGGCGAAGGGCTGACGGATATCAATGGCGACGGACATGAAATCCATCTGCGTCTTTTGCGGCTCCAGCATGGGATCGAAACCCGCCTATCGCGAGGCGGCCATCGCAACCGGCGCAGCCATTGCCCGCTCCGGCCGGCGTCTTGTCTATGGCGGGGCGAAGGTCGGGCTGATGGGTGCGGTCGCTGACGGCGCGCTAGCGGCCGGCGGCGAGGTCATCGGCGTGCTGCCGCTCTCCCTGCAGGAAAAGGAACTGGCCCATCCAGGCCTCAGCGAGTTGCATATCGTCGCCTCGATGCACGAGCGCAAGGCAATGATGGCCGACTTCTCCGACGGGTTCGTCGCGCTTCCGGGCGGCGCCGGCACGCTGGAGGAACTGTTCGAGATCTGGACCTGGGGCCAGCTCGGCTACCATCGCAAGCCCTGCGGCTTCCTCAATGTCGATGGCTTCTACGACGGTCTGCTGACCTTCCTCGACCTGCAGCGCGACGAGGAATTCGTCAAGCCGGTGATGCGCGACATGGTGCTGGTGGCAAGCGATCCGGCCGAGCTGATCGCCAGGTTCGAGCGCTACGAGCCGCCGGCAACGCCCAAGTGGATCAAGCGCGACGAGACCTGACGCACCGGCACCGATCCGCGCGGACACAAATCAAACGGCCACCTGGAGGATCCTCCAGGTGGCCGTTTTCGTTCCGCTTACCGGCTGCGCCTTTCGGCTCAGCCTGTCGGAGCCGCCTCCGGCATCAGAGCCGGATCTGGCCGTAGCGCAGGGCCTCGACCACCGTATGGGTCTTGTTGGAGGCGTTGAGCTTGGCGCTGGCGTTCTGCAGATGCGCATGCACGGTGCGCTGCGAAATGTCGAGCAGGCCGGCAATGTCGCTCGCCGTCTTGCCGAGCGCAGTGAGTTCCAGCACGCGCCGCTCACGCGCGGACAGATCGCCGGGACGCTGCGTCGACAGCACACCGAGGTCGATCAGACGCCGGAAGGCGGTGTTGCAGAGCAGTTCCAGGTTGGACAGTTCCACCGACCCCGCCTCGAGGTGGACGCCGCCGCCCATCACCATGGCCTGGAAGGGATGCGTTTCCGTCACCGGCACCACCACAACGCGGGTGTCCCGCCCCAGCGAGGCGAACAGTTCGGAATGCTCCATATCGCCCTGGGTCACGTCCCAGAGGAACGCGCGGGTCCGCATCAGGCCGAGCATCAGCGCTCCATCTTCAGTATCGAGGTCGCTGCGCTCGATGCCGCCGGCCCGCTCGTCGGCCCAGCGGAAGCGATGCACCAGCCCGTCGATCGGCCTGTTCGGCATCGGCAGTCCGGTCACCAGAATATGTGTTGCCCCCAGTCTGCGAAGCTGGGCCTCGACAATGTCGAGAACATGCTTGCCCGTCTGGGCTTCGGCAATCGCCGCCGCCTTGGACTGCGTCTCCATCGGGTCAGCCATCTCTTCCCTGCCTTTCGTCTTCACAAGTGCCTTACCAGTTCGGGCTTGGCATCTTCGACCATGCATACAGCCGCAAATTGCGCCAGTTTGAAGGCTCGAGGCCGTCCGACGGCTGTTCGCGCCAGATTGCCTCGGTCAAACTGGCAAGAACTTCACCGCCTTACGGTCGTACTCCCTCGTCGAAAATCCCTGCCCCGAGAGACGAGAAAGTGACCGAAACATGGATATGCGTGCAGTACCGAGTGCCCTCCCTCCCCCGGGAAAGCGACCGGTCCCGATTTTCCGATTCCATGCCGAGCGGCGAACCTTGTCCGAGTTGATCAGACCACGGAATACCGGAGCTCTGCAACCCTCTGTTACCAATAGTTTTTACTGCAACGACAGAAAAGCGCGAAGAACGCCTCGCGTTTCAGTCGCAACGCCACCTTTTCAAGAGGCGCGACAACCGAAACAGCCGCGAGCGCGGGCAACCGCTTTTCAAGGGCTTGTCAATTGCGCGAAGGACAAACCCGCCAAGGGCTGCGACAGAAGGAACAGGCTCGAGGCTGCGCGAGGGGGTTCCGTGTCGGGCTCATGAATGCTATCTGCCGGGCCGGGCACAGTCGAGGAGATCCTGTTCAAGATGAAACTGCCATATCCCGCCCTCTGCCTTCTCCTGCCACTGCTTGCCGCATGCTCGCCGAGCGCAGATCTCGACACGGTCAGTTCGGTGCGCACGCAGCCCGGCCCGCAGGTGCGGATCACCGAGGCCGGTGCCGGCGGCATCAATGCCGGCACCCCCTACTCCGCAAAGGCCATTGCCGCCGCGCTGCCCGGCTTCACCACCGAGGGCTTCCAGGCCGCGACCGAGGACAACACCGAATGGGCCATCGGCGCCTATAACGCGCAAGGGTTCCAGGTCCTGCATTTCTACAAGGACAGCGACGGGAAGCTGCGCGAGATGCATGGCGTGACCCATCACCTGCAAGGCCCCAATGGCGAGCGTATCGGCATGAGCTTCGCCGAGATCGGCACCGCACGCAGCGATTGCCGGGTCGGTCGCAACCTGTGGCGCGGCATGGCGATCTGCAAGGCGCGCGGCGCCAGCAACATCACGCTCGTCTATGCCATCCCGCAATATCCCGGCCCGTTCGATCAACTGGCACCTGGCGACCAGTTGCGCGAGGCCGTGCTGCAGCGGATCATCTGGACCCCCCTCGGCAGAACCTGACCGGTCGCATCTCCGCGCCATGACCTGTGTCCCATTTCGGGACGCAGATGTCGGCATGCCGCTTGCGTGGCTGCCGGCGGGGAGAGTGGATGGGCATGAAACGAGACAGGCAAGCACGAGTGCGGCAGGCGCCCTCCGAGGCGCAAGCGGAACCGACGCGCCGCGGTTTGCTGCGCGGCGGACTTGCTCTTGCCGGTCTCGTTTCACCTCTTCTACTGCCACAGGCGGCAAGACCCGTCGCCGCTGCGGTGCGGGTCGCCGACCTGCGCGGCACCATCGAGGCGAGCGAATTCGGCGTGCGCCCCGGCGCTGCCGACGACCAGAGCGCCCTGTTGCAGCAGGCGATCAATGCCGCGGCGGATCGCGGGCGGGCGCTGTTCCTGCCCGGCGGCCGCTACACCGTCGCCAACCTCCGCCTGCCCCCCGGCACCCGCCTTGTCGGCCTGCCCGGCCAGACTCGGCTCGACTACCAGGGCGGCGGCCATCTGGTGTTCGCCCAAGGACCGGGAACCATCGGCATGGAGGGCATCCATTTCGACGGCGACAACCGGCTGCTCGGCGAGTACACGCCGGCTCTGCTGCATTTCGCCGATGTCGACGACCTGTTGATCGAGGGCTGCGCTATTACCGGCAGTTCGCAGGCCGGCCTGGCGCTCGATCGCTGCGGCGGGCGCATCACCGGCAACGCGATCTCCGGCGCGCGCACGGCGGGCCTGCGCTCGATCGAGGCGCGCGGCCTGTCGATCACCGACAATCACGTCCATGACTGCGCCAATGGCGGCATCCTCGTGCATCGCTGGAGCGAAGGCGAGGACGGCAGCATCGTCTCCGGCAACCGGATCGAGCGGATCTCCTCGCGCGATGGCGGAACGGGCCAGAACGGCAACGGCATCAACATCTTCCGCGCCCATGGCGTCATCGTTAGGGGCAACCGCGTTGCCGACTGCGCCTTTTCGGCTATCCGTTCCAATGCCGGCTCCAACGTGCTGATCGAGGGCAATTCCTGCCTCCGCTCGGGCGAGACGGCGATCTATTCCGAGTTCGCGTTCCAGGGGGCGGTGATCGCCAGCAACCTTGTCGATGGCGGCGCCATCGGCATTTCCATCGCCAACTTTCTCGATGGCGGCCGGCTTGCCACCTGCTCCGGCAACATCGTCCGCAACATCGCCGATACCGGCCCCTATCCGGCCGAGGTGCAGGGTTTCGGCATCGGCATCGCGGTGGAAGCCGACACCGCCGTCACCGGCAATGTGGTGGAAAAGGTGGCCCGCTTCGGTCTGAACCTGGGCTGGGGGCCTTACCTGCGCGACGTCAGCGTCGCCTCCAATGTTATCCGCGACTGTCCCGTTGGCGCGGCGGTGACGGTGGTGGAGGGCGCCGGCTCGGTGCTGATTTCCGGCAATATCTTCTCCGGCACGCCGGGCGGTGCCATTATCGGACATCGCTGGAAGGAGGCCGTCACCGGCGATCTCACAAGGCCGAACGCCGCAGACGGCTTCGGCCACCTCGCCATTCAGGGCAACATGGTGCGGTAAGGCGGCCTTGCGGCCTTGGGCAAGACGCCGGCCGCCAGATCTCTCAGGTCAGATCTCTCAGGTCAAATCTCTCAGGCCAGATCTCTCAGCGGAGCAAAGGCCTCCTCAACGGCGCGAATGTCGCCGACATGGCGGCCGTTCCAGTTCTCCAGCCGCGGGGCGCGCCAGCGGGCAAGCGCCTGTGCCTCGTCCTCGTCGAGATCGAGCAGCGCGTCGATGACGGCCGCCATCATCGTCTCGGCCGCGCGCGTTGCCCCGTCGTCGCATTTCAGCGCCACGCCGAAGCCAAGTTCCGGGATCGCGGCCGTGAACACCCCTTCGGCGCCGGTCTTGACGAAGACGCGCCCGCCGAGCGCCGCCATCACCTCGGTGCAGAAGCGCCCGGTCCCCGCCACCATGAACGGGTTCCCGACACAGGCATTGTAGATCCGCTTCGCCGCCTCGGCCCGCAAGGGCTCCAGCCCGTCGCCGGTGCCGAGACAGGCGAAGCCGCGCGCCAGCGGCGCCAGCGGCATGGCATAGGTGGGGATCGAGCAGCCGTCGGTGCCGCGCGCCATGTCCGTCAGATCGACGCCGCAGATCTCGCCGATGGCCGCCCGGACCTCCCGTTGCACGGGGTGGTCCGGCTCGACATAGCCGCGCGTCGGCACGCCGAGCGTGCGGGCCAGCCCGAGGAATCCGGCATGCTTGCCGGAGCAGTTGTTGTGCAGCGGACAGGGATTGGCGTCGGCGCGGTGCAGGACGGCGACGTCCTCCATGCGCTGCGGCCAGTGGCTTCCGCATTCCAGCGCGTCCTCGTCGAGGCCGGCCTTCATCAGCATCACCCGGGCAGCGCTGACATGCACCGCCTCGCCGCTGTGCGAGGCGCAGGCGAGCGCCAGTTCCGCGTCGTCGAGGTCGAGCGCATCCGCCGCCCCCGACTCCACCAGCGGCAGCGCCTGCAGCGCCTTCACCGAAGAGCGCGGGAAGACCGGGCGCGCGTGGTCGCCAAGCGCAGCAACGACACGGCCCGCCGCGTCGACCACCACCAGCGCGCCGCGATGCCGGCTTTCCACCGTCTCGCCGCGCAGCACCTCAACCAGCACGGGATTTCCCATTTCAGGCCCTTTCGGCTGCCGCCTGCACGGACCCGGGCGCGGCCAGCACGGCGGAGACGCCGCCGCCGCGCGCCGACAGGAAGGCGCCCAGCCGTTGCAGCGCCCCGTCCAGCACCTCGTCCTTCTTGCAGAAGCAGAAGCGCACGAAATTGGTTGGCGCATCGGCGACATAGAAGGCCGAGACCGGCACAGCGGCAACGCCCGCCTCCTCGACCAGTTGCCGGCAGATGTCGACGTCCGTGCCCTGAAGCCCGAGAGTGGAGACATCGCAGGTCAGGAAATAAGTGCCCTCGCAAGGCAGCACGCCAAAGCCGAGCGCGGCGAGCCCGCTGGCGAAGCGATCGCGCTTGGCCTGCATCTCCTCGCGCAGGGAGACGAAATAGCTGTCTTCCTTGCCGAACCCATAGGCCACCGCCTTCTGCAGGTTGGGCGGCGTCGTGAAGGTGACGAACTGATGCGCCTTGGCGATCGGGTCGAGCAGGTTCGGCGCGGCCGTGACATAGCCGACCTTCCAGCCGGTCAGCGAGAAGGTCTTGCCGGCCGAGCCGATGCGCACCGCGCGCTCGCGCATGCCCGGAAACGCCATCAGCGGCAGGTGCTGGCGGCCGTCGAACAGCAGGTGCTCATAGACCTCGTCGCAGATCGCATAGACGCCATGCTCGTTGCACAGCCGCGCGATCGCCGCCAGTTCCTCCTCTTCGAACACCTTGCCGGCCGGGTTCATCGGATTGTTGATGAGAATCGCCTTGGTGTTTTCGGTGAAGGCGTCGGCGAGCTTGCCGAGGTCGAGCTTCCATTGCGGCGGGGTGACGCGCAGACGCACCGGAATGCCGCCCGCCCGCTTCACCAGCGGCAGGTAGCAGTCATAGAGCGGCTCGATCAGGATGACCTCGTCGCCCGGCTCCAACAGCGCCAGCAGCACGTCGGCCAGCGCCTCGGTCGCGCCCGAGGTCACCATCACCTCGCTCTGCCAGTCGACATCGAGGCCGTAGAACCGCTTGGTCGAGGCGGCGACCGCCTGGCGCAGTTCCGGCAGGCCCAGCATCGGCGGATACTGGTTGGGGCCGGCCATCAGCGCATCGGCAGCGGCCTGTCGCACATCCTGCGGTCCGTCCACATCCGGAAAGCCCTGGCCGAGATTGATCGCCCCATGGGCGATGGCGAGCCGCGACATGGTCTCGAAGATCGTCGTCGGCAGTCCGGTAAAGACGGGATTTGTCGGCTTCATGCTGTGCTTGCGTTCCCACATGGCGACGGTATCCGGGGGTTGTAGCCATTCGCGGCGGCTGCGTCGAGTGAGGATGCGCGAACGGCCCGCGCCGCCCTTCCTTCTGGAAAGATCGGCACGGGCCGCCGGAGTGTCCGTCCTGCTGCGAAAAGGTCAGCGCACCAGGATGTTGCGGAACTGCCAGGGATCGCTCTCGTCGAGATCCTCCGGGAACAGGCCCGGCCGATCCGTCAGCGGCGTCCAGTCGGTGTAGTAGCCCTTGACCGGACCGAGATAGGGCCGCTGGACCTCCAGGCAGCGCCTGTAGTCCATCTCATCGGCCTCGACGATGCCCGAGGTCGGGTTCTCCAGCGCCCAGACCATGCCGGCAAGCACGGCCGAGGTCACCTGCAGGCCCGTCGCGTTCTGGTAGGGAGCGATCTCGCGGGTCTCCTCGATGGAGAGCTGCGAGCCGTACCAGTAGGCGTTCTTCTCGTGGCCGTAGAGCAGCACGCCGAGTTCGTCGATGCCGTCGACGATCTCGTCCTCGCCGAGCACATGCAGCGTCTCCTGCATCTTGCCGGCGGCGCCGAACAGTTCGTGCAGCGACAGCACCGCGTCATTGGCCGGGTGGTAGGCATAGTGGCAGGTCGGGCGGTAGACGACCTTGCCGTCCTCCTTCAGCGTGAAGAAGTCGGCGATGGAGATCGACTCGTTGTGGGTGACCAGGAAGCCGTACTGGGCGCCCGGCGTCGGGCACCAGGTGCGCACGCGGGTGTTGGCGCCCGGCTGCTCCAGGTAGATCGCCGCCTTGCAGCCCTTCTTGTGCTTGCGGGCGTTCTTCGGCATCCAGGTCTCGTGCGTGCCCCAGCCCAGTTCGGACGGCTGAAAGCCCTCGGAGAGGAAGCCCTCGACCGACCAGGTGTTCCAGAACGCGCCCATGGGCTTCGGCTTCCTGGCCCGCTGGGTGTCGCGCTCGGCGATGTGCACGCCCTTGACGCCGACCTTCTTCATGAGCTTCGCCCAGCCCTTGCGGGTGGTCGGCTCCTCGAACTTGGTGCCGGTATCGCGGGCAATGTCGATCAGGGCCTGCTTGACGAACCAGGAGACCATGCCGGGGTTGGCGCCGCAGCAGGACACGGCGGTGGTGCCGCCGGGGCTCTTCTTCTTCTCGCGGCGCACGGTCTCGCGCAGGGCATAGTTGGTGCGCGAGGCGTTGTCGGCATTCTCGTCGAAATAGAAGCCGAGCCACGGCTCGACCACCGTATCGATGTAGAGGACGCCGAGTTCGCGGCACAGCTTCATCAACTCCAGCGAGGAGGTGTCGACCGACAGGTTGACGCAGAAGCCCTGGCCCTCGCCTTCCGTCAGGAGCGGCGTGAGAACCTCG
Source organism: Stappia sp. TSB10P1A (assembly GCF_900185725.1). Classification (GTDB taxonomy): domain Bacteria; phylum Pseudomonadota; class Alphaproteobacteria; order Rhizobiales; family Stappiaceae; genus Stappia. Next base: position 732,976 of record NZ_FYAU01000036.1, read on the forward strand.
CGGTAGTTGTCCTTGGTGATCGCCTGCTTGAGGAACTTGTAGCCGCGCTCGTCGACCAGCTTGCGGTCGGCATCGACCGGGTCGATCACTGTGAAGCGGGACGTATCGAAGCGGAAATGCCGCTCGATCAGCGGCAGCGTGCCCTTGCCGATGGAGCCGAAGCCGATCATCACGATCGGGCCGGAAATCGTTCCGTGAACGGGCCAGGACTTCTCCGCCGCGGTGGCGGTCGCGGCCGCCTCGAGCGCCGGGGCGGGCTTCGTCGTCTTCTTCTTCGCCGCCGGCTTCTTCGCTTCGGTCATGGCGGGTGTCCTTCTACTTGCAACTGTCTGCCTGGCGGCACCGGGCAGGCACCGTCCGTGCTGGACCATAACGCCGGCCGGCCGCTTTCGCGACCGGCCGGCCCGGATTTGTCAGGGGATTTATTGGGCCCGATTCGGGGTGACCGTCAGATGACGTAAGAGCGCAGGGGCTCGAAGCCGTTGAAGGCCACCGCCGAATAGGTGGTGGTATAGGCGCCGCAGGACTCGATCAGCACCTTGTCGCCGATCGAAAGGCTGACGGGCAGCTCGTACGGGGTCTTCTCGTAGAGCACGTCGACGCTGTCGCAGGTCGGGCCGGCGAGCACGCAAGGGGTCTTGCGGTCCGCATCCTTGTCCGTGCGGATCGGATAGCGGATCGCCTCGTCCATGGTCTCGGCCAGGCCGTTGAACTTGCCGATGTCGAGGTAGACCCAACGGATCTCGTCCTCGGCTTCGGACTTCTTCGAGATCAGGACGACCTCGGCCTCGATCATGCCGGCATCGCCGACCATGCCGCGGCCCGGCTCGATGATGGTCTGCGGGATGCGGTTGCCGAAATGCGTCGCGAGACCGCGCAGGATCGCCTCGCCGTAGCGCGGCACGCCCGGCACGTCCTTCAGGTAGCGCGCGGGGAAACCGCCACCCAGGTTGACCATCGACAGCATGATGCCGCGCTCGGCCATCTCGCGGAAGATCGCGGCGGCAGAGCCCAGAGCCGTGTCCCAGGCCTCGACATTGGCCTGCTGCGAACCGACATGGAACGACACGCCGTGGGCGATCAGGCCGAGACGGTGGGCGTGCTCCAGCACCTGCGGCGCCATGGAGGGCGCGCAGCCGAACTTGCGAGACAGCGGCCAGTCGGCGCCGGCACCATCGCACAGGATGCGGCAGAACACCTGCGCGCCGGGCGCGGCGCGGGCGATCTTCTCGACCTCGGCCTCGCAGTCGACGGCGAACAGGCGCACGCCCAGCTCGAAGGCGCGCGCGACGTCGCGCTCCTTCTTGATGGTGTTGCCGAAGGAAATGCGCTCGGGTCCGGCGCCGGCAGCCAGGGCCATCTCGATCTCCGGCACCGAGGCGCAGTCGAAGGAGGAGCCGAGGCTGGCGAGCAGCGCCAGGATCTCGGGAGCCGGGTTGGCCTTCACCGCGTAGAACACGCGGGTGTCCGGCAGCGCCCGCTCGAAGGCGACATAGTTGTCCTTGACGATGTCAAGGTCGACGACAACGCAAGGCCCGTCGCCTCGTCGCTGCCGGAGGAAGTTCTTGATGCGCTCGGTCATGGCATTCACCCGCAAGTCCGAATTCCGGTACAGGTGCATATGCGATCGCGTCTCCCGCCCGCGTTGGAGACGGGGAGAAAACGGACGCCATATGCAACGGTCGGGTTCGACGCCTGCATACGCGCAAGCGTGTCGCCGTTCCGCGATTGCTGCCTTGGATTGGATCGGGTGTCCCGAACCGCACGGCCGGCAATGATGTAACAAGTGCCTCTTCAGTGACCCCGGGACTTGGAAACCCGGCAGAGACCAAAAAAGCCCTCTTACGTCGTTGCTTTAAGCCATCCGTTTTGTCGCTCTATTCCGGACAGGTCCGGGCCCTTTTGAGCGACTGCCACCTTTCGGTTGGACGACCACGGGCACGTGCGAATTTGGGCAAGCGGAGATATGAATCAGGAGCCTGTCTTAATCAAGGGGAAAATCCTCCGGCCGGGCGCATTTTTTGCGCTTTCCCGATGCATTCCCGCTTTTCGCTGTGACTTTTGCCGATAGGCGAAACGGGCCGGGCCGCACGAGACGGGCGCGGCGCCGGCGCCGCAGGGGAATCAGGCTCTCCCGGCCGGTACAGACGCCTCCTTGCGGACGTCTCCTTGCAGACGCGAACGGCGGGACACGAGGTCCCGCCGCTTGCACGGTTCAGTGACGAGGTCGCGCGGGGAAGGCGCGTCCTCAGTCGTTGCCGCCACGCGGGCCTTCACCACGCGGGCCTTCACCACGCGGGCCTTCGCCCTGCCAGCGCTTGCCGTCGCGATCCCGCATGCCGCCGCGCGGGCGGTCTTCACGCGACAGGGCACCGTCGCCGTTGCGGTCCATGCGGGCCACGAGGCCTGCGAAGGGACGCGCTGCTTCCTCTCGGGTGATGGCAAGGTCCCCATCGCGGTCGAGGCGCTGGAAGGCCCGAACCATGCGCCCGTCGATGCGCTCGGCCCACAGCGTTGCGAACTCCTCGAGCGTCAGCGCCTTGTCGCCATCGGCATCAGCCTTGGCGAAGGCCTCGGCGCGGGAGGCACGGATCTCGTCGGCGGTCACGTTGCCGTCGCCGTCCATGTCGAAGCGCTCCATCATCCGGCCGTGACCGCGCGGGCCCGGGCCGCGCTTGCCGCTGTCGTCGCCGCGTCGCTCCATGCGCGCCGCCATCCGATCCATCGGACGGTTGTATTCCGCCTCGGTGATCTTGCCGTCGCCGTCACGGTCGAGGCGCTGGAAAGCGCGCACCCGCTGCTCGCTGAACTCGTTCTGGTAGGCGACCTTGAACTCGTCCAGCGTCACCTTGCCGTCGCCATTGGTGTCGGCGGCTGCGAAGGTCGCCTCCACCTTGGCGTCGATCTCGGCCTGGGTCACCTTGCCGTCGCCATCGGTGTCGAAGCGCTCCATGAACATGCGCGCCATGTCGCCGCGGCGGCCGTGATGCCAGCCCTTCTTGCCACCACGATGGGACTGGTGCCAGCCCGGCTTGCCGCCATCGCGGCCCCAGCCGTACTTGCCGCCGTCGCGGTCGGCAAAGGCGGGCATGGCGGTGGTCCCGACCAGCGCCGCGGCGAGGGCGGCGAGCGTGATCTTCCTGAAAGTCGTCATCGCGTCATCTCCTTGTCGGTCACTGCGATGACACCGGTCTAGCGGCCGCTTGTCGCTGAAATGTGCCCGCAAGACCGCCTTTGTGTCGCAAGCTGTCACGTGCCGCGCACCCGTTACATCTGGATACAATTGCGGTTTCCCTGCTCGTTCGGGCGGAGATATCTAGAGTGGGAGGCAGACAGTCGAAGCGGAAGCAAGCATGAGCGAAAGCGGGCCCCACATTCTCGTCGTCGACGACCACCGCGACATTCGCGAGTCGCTGGCGCGCTACCTGCGCAAGAACGGGTTGCGCGCCTCGGTCTCGGAAAACGCCGCGCAGGCGCGCAAGTTTCTGAAGGCGGCGGCGGTGGACCTTGTCGTGCTCGACATCATGATGCCCGGCGAGGACGGCCTGTCGCTGTGCCGGTCGCTGGTGGAAAGCGGCACCATGCCGGTGATCCTGCTCACCGCCATGGCCGAGGACACCGACCGCATCGTCGGACTGGAGATCGGCGCCGACGATTATGTCACCAAGCCGTTCAACCCGCGCGAACTGCTCGCCCGCATCCGGGCGGTGCTGCGCCGCTCCTCGCAGGTGCCGAAGCCGCGCGATCCGGTCGAGGCCGAGACCCTGGCCTTCGCCGGCTGGCGGCTCGACGTGCCGCGGCGCCTGCTGACCGGCGAGGACGGCGTCGCCACGCCGCTGTCGAGCGGCGAGTTCCAGCTTCTCATCGCCTTCCTGAAACGCCCGCGCATGGTGCTGTCGCGCGACCAGTTGCTCGACATCACCTCGGGCCGCAGCCCCGCCGCCTTCGACCGCTCCATCGACAATCAGGTCAGCCGGCTGCGCCGCAAGATCGAGCCCGATCCGAAGAATCCGGAGCTGATCAAGACCGTGTGGGGCGGCGGCTACACCTTCACCGCCGAGGTGGAGGACATCGGAGCATGACGACCCGCTTTCGCCCCTGGCCGCGTTCCCTGGCCGGCCAGCTCGTCGCCCTGCTGCTGATCGCGGTGGTCCTTGCCCAGGCGCTCACGCTGTGGCTGTTTGCCGGCGAGCGGCGGGTGGCGCTGGTGGAGCTCGCCCGCAACACCATCGTCTCGCGCACCGTCTCCCTGGTACGCCTGGTCGAGGCCGCGCCCGAAAGCCAGCATCCGGACATGCTGCGGGCCATCTCCAGCCGCTTCCTCTGGTATTGGATCGACGAGACCCCTGCCCTGGCCGAGGCCGGCCGCGGCAAGACCGACCAGCGCATCGCCACCGTCCTTGGCGAAGAACTCGGCACCGACAAGACGATCCGGGTCGACGTATCCCGCCGCGAGGTGTCGCATGCGCCCCCCGCGCGCCGGCGCATCGATGTCGGCGACGGCGAGGGAGAGGACGACGAGGGGGAACTCTACGGAGATGACGGCGCGCGCGGCCATCCCGGCCCGCATCGCCACGGCCAGTGGCGCTCGGCCCCCGTCTCGCTGACCCTGTCCGTCCAGCTCTCGGACGGGCGCTGGCTCAACGGCGCCAGTCGTTTCCGCGTGCCGCGCAACACCATGCTGCCGGTGTTCGTCACGGTGGCGCTGATGGCGGCGGCCATCGTCCTGGTCATCGGGCTCACCGTGCGCCGCCTCACCCGCCCGTTGCGGGAGCTGGCGGCCGCGGCCGAACGGCTGGGGCGCGGCGAGGATGTGGAACTCTTGCGCGAGGGGGGACCGCTGGAGGTGCGCGGCACCATTCACGCCTTCAACGTCATGCAGGATCGCCTGACCCGCTTCGTGCGCGACCGCACGCGCATGCTGGGGGCCATCAGCCACGACCTGCGCACGCCGATCACCTCGCTGCGGATCCGCGCCGAGTTCATCGACGACGACGAGAACCGCGAGAAGATGATCGAGACCCTCGACGAGATGCAGCGCATGGTCGAGGCGACGCTTGCCTTCGCCCGCGACGAGGCTTCGCGCGAAGTCGGCGCGCCGACCGATCTCGGCGACTTCATCGATGCCATCGCCGAGGACTATCGCGATATCGGCCGGCCGGTCGCCTTCGATCCTCCGGAGCGGCGCTGCGTGGTCTCCTGTCGGCCGCTCAGCCTGAAGCGGGCGCTACGCAACCTGATCGACAACGCCGTGCGCTATGGAGGAGACGCTGAGATGGCACTCGCGGTCGAGGGGGGGCAGGCGATCATCACCGTGCGCGATCACGGCCCCGGCATCCCCGAGGAGCGGCTCAAGGACGTCTTCGAACCCTTCGTGCGGCTGGAGGAATCGCGCTCGGAGGAAACCGGCGGCATCGGCCTCGGCCTCTCCATCGCCCGTTCCATCGTGCATGCCCACGGCGGCACGCTGACGCTCGGCAATCACCCGGCGGGAGGTCTGGAGGCGCGGATCGCGCTGCCGATGGACGACTGGCCCGGCCGCCGCTGAACGCCCGCCACCGCTGCTCGTCCCAGGCGAAGGAACGCGCTCGCGGCAGTTTGCCACGTCGCCCCCGCCCAGCATCGATTCCGCAGGGGAAAATATTGGATTCCGTTGCGGTAATTTAAAATTTTAGCTCAATTTTAATCTATATACGCCCCCAATATCAGCATTAAGTGAGCTTTCGCGCCGCTTAATCTCCAACGCACGGGTCAACCGGGAGGGAGCGCATCCCAGGCGGGAGAACATTCTCTCCTTTTCACAGTGCCAGGACATGGGAGGGCGGGGGCCCTGTCACCACGAAACCGCTACATGCCATCGACGATGGCGCAAAAGGAACGCCGACAGTCACCCAGGGTGGCGGGCGAGGTTCGGGTCGTCATCATGACCATGCGCGGGCCAATGGCTGCGAGCATGACCGATCTCAGCCTGACGGGATGCCGGATCCGTTGTGCCGACCTGCCGAACTTCGCGCTCAGCGTGCGCATCTCAATCTGCGGGCACGGGCTGGACCTGCGCGCCGAACAGCGCTGGCGGCGGGGCAACGAGACCGGCTGGCGCTTCATCTACAGCGACCGCGAGCAGGAGCGCCTGAAGGACGCGCTGCACCGGATCGAGAGCGGCCGCAAGACGGGGCAGACCATCGTCCAGCCCTTCCGCCCCTCCGGACGCTAACCCCTCGCCGGACCCAAAGCGCCTTGAAACGAAAAAGCCTCCCGACCTGTCGGCCGGGAGGCTTGGCGGGTTCTCGTGTCGTGGGACGGATCAGGCGCCGGCAGCGGCCTTCGCCTCCAGGCGGCGGGCATGCAGCACCGGCTCGGTGTAGCCGGACGGCTGCTCGCGGCCCTTGAACACCAGGTCGCAGGCCGCCTGGAAAGCGATCGAGCCGTCGAAATCCGCAGCCATCGGCCGGTAGAGCGGGTCGCCGGCGTTCTGGCCGTCGACCACCTTGGCCATGCGCTTCATCGTCTCCATCACCTGCGCCTCGCTGCAGACGCCATGGCGCAGCCAGTTGGCGATGTGCTGGGAGGAGATGCGCAGCGTCGCGCGGTCTTCCATCAGGCCGACATTGTTGATGTCCGGCACCTTTGAGCAGCCGACGCCCTGGTCGACCCAGCGCACCACATAGCCGAGAATCCCTTGCGCGTTGTTGTCGAGCTCGGCCTGGATCTCCTCCGCCGACCAGTTCGGCCGTTCGGCGACCGGGATCGACAGGATGTCGTCGAGGCTGGCGCGGCCGCGCGCCCGCAGTTCCTGCTGACGGGCGGCGACGTCGACCACATGATAATGCAGCGCGTGCAGGGTGGCGGCGGTCGGTGAGGGCACCCAGGCGGTGTTGGCGCCGGCCTTCGGGTGGCCGATCTTCTGCTCCAGCATCGCCTGCATCAGGTCGGGCATCGCCCACATGCCCTTGCCGATCTGGGCGTGGCCCGGCAGGCCGCATTCCAGGCCGATATCGACATTCCAGTTCTCATAAGCCTGGATCCAGGCGGCCTGCTTCATGTCGCCCTTGCGGATCATCGGCCCGGCCTCCATCGAGGTGTGCATCTCGTCGCCGGTACGGTCGAGGAAGCCGGTGTTGATGAAGCACACGCGCGAGGAGGCCGCACGGATGCACTCCTTGAGGTTGACGGTGGTGCGCCGTTCCTCGTCCATGATGCCCATCTTCAACGTGTCGGCGGCAAGGCCCAGCGCCTGCTCGATCCGGCCGAACAGCCGGTCGGCGAAGGCGACCTCGTCGGGGCCGTGCATCTTCGGCTTGACGATGTAGAGCGACCCGGCGCGCGAGTTCATCCGCCGTCCGCCGCCGGACGGGCCGCCGGTGCCGATGTCGTGCATGGCGATCAGCGCCGTCATCATGCCGTCGAGAATGCCTTCCGGCACCTCGTTGCCGTCGCGGTCGAGGATCGCCGGCGTCGTCATCAGGTGACCGACATTGCGCACCAGCATCAGCGAGCGGCCGTGCAGCACCGTCTCGCCGCCCGTCGGCGTCGTGTAGGTCCGGTCGCCGTCCATGCGGCGCACCATCTCGCGCCCGCCTTTTGCGAAGGAGGCGGTCAGGTCGCCCTTCAGCAGGCCCAGCCAGTTGCGATAGGCGACGACCTTGTCTTCCGCATCGACGGCAGCGACGGAGTCTTCGCAGTCCATGATGGTGGAGACGGCCGCCTCCAGCACCACGTCGGAGATACCCGCCGGATCGGTCTTGCCGATCGGATTGTTCCGGTCGATGGCGACCTCGATATGCATGCCGTTCTTGACGAAGAGCACGGCCTCGGGGGCGGAGGCCTCGCCGCGATAGCCGACGAATTGCGCCGGATCGGACAGGGCAAGGGCTGCACCGCCCTCGCCCGCGACGGTCAGCTTGCCGCCCTCGACGGAAAACCCGGTGACGCTCGCCCAGGGCGCCGACAGCGGCACCCGCGCGTCGAGCAGTGCCTTGGCATGAGCGACCACCTCGGCGCCGCGCGCCGGATCGTAGCCGCCGCCCTGCGGCAGGCTGCCCATGGCATCGGTGCCGTAGAGCGCGTCATAGAGCGAACCCCAGCGGGCATTCGCCGCGTTCAGCGCGTAACGGGCGTTGGTGATCGGAACGACGAGCTGCGGGCCGGCGATGGCGGCGATTTCCGGGTCGACATTCTCCGTCGTCACCGCGAAAGCCTCGCCCTCCTCCACCAGATAGCCGATCTCGCTGAGAAAGGCCTTGTAGGCGGCAAGGTCGACCGGGCCGGGATGGGCACGGTGCCAGTCGTCGATCTTTGCCTGCAGCGCATCGCGCCTTGCCAGCAACTCGCGATTTTCCGGCGCCATATCGTGAACGATGGCCGACAAGCCCTCCCAGAACGCGTCCGCCGTCACGCCGGTGCCCGGCAGGGCCTCCTGCTCGACGAAATCCCGCAGTTCCGGGGTGATCTTCAGGCCGGCAATCTCGATACGGTCCATGGCGTCGGCACTCCCTGATGACATCTGGCGCGGGTGGCAACGCCAGCCCCGCGATCCTTGTTCGAACCGGCCCCGCACGGCAAGAGGCCGAGGCAGAGGAGCCCGCGCGAAACGGTTCGCCATGAAACCCAAGCCCCCTCACCCGGTCAATCTTGCACAAATCGAAAAGACTTGATCCTGAAAGGAAACAATCGCGAGATCCTCGCCGCCCCTGCTCATCCGGCAGGCAGAAGCGGTTTGCATTTCTCGAAAATACCGGTCCAAATTTCCCCATGGTGTGATCGCCGGATCATTGCCGCGGGGGAACTGGATCGTGGAAGACGGGAGGCCGGATGCCAAGCCGGATAGGGCCGGGAGCGTCCTGAAACATATCGACAGCGTGCTGAAACTGTCCGCCGCGGCGCTGCTGCTGGTGGGTCTCGCCTCGGCCGTTCCTGGAGTGTCGGGCGCGGTCAAGGTCGTCTATGGCACGTTGTTCGGCATCACCGGTGCCGTCTTCTATGAGATCGGCCAAAACGGCAATCCAACAGGAGGCACCGAAGGCAGCCACCTGCATCTGCTGCGCGGCGGGGCACGCAGCTACGACGATCTTCGTTGGGGCGATGTCCTACAGGCCGGCGGAACCCAGTATTTCCGCGATCTCACCACGCCCTCCGACAGCACCCCCTATCGTGACCGACCCCGCATTTTCGTACTGGGGAGGGGCGAATGCGTCGTGGTTCGCCGCAGGATCAACGATGCTTCGGTGTCGACATCGCCGAACTCCGGCGGCTGGCTGAAAGTGTCGACCGTGGCCTGTGGCCTCTTCAACTGAACCTGCTCCCGGTCCAGAAGCCCCGCGTTTGGCGCAATCCCCCCACCCGGCCAGGCGGCTTGCAACGCCTGCCGCAATTCGTCATACGATAGGGCTGTTTCTTCGCTCCCGCGCCGGCATGCCACGCCTACGGTGCGGGCCACCCCAGCAAGTCCGGAAGACGGAATGCCCCGGCACAACGGCCGGCGCGCATCCTGCTCCGGCGCGGATCCATCGGCCCATGTCGCACTCCGGTTCCTCCCTGCTCGCGCGCTTCTTCGACCGGCCGATCCTGCTGCTGGTGCTCACCACGATATTCTGGGGCGGCAACACCATCGCCGGGCGGCTGGCCATCGGCGAGGTCTCGCCGATGGCGGTGGTGTTGCTGCGCTGGATCGGTGTCACCGGGTTGCTGCTCGTGCTCTATGGCCGCCAGATGCAGGCTGAATGGCCGACCCTGCGGCGTCACCTGCCGCTCCTCATCGCCACCAGCGTATGCGGCTTCACCGGGTTCAACGCCCTGTTCTATATCGCCGCCCACGGCACCACCGCGGTCAATCTCGGCATCATCCAGGGCTCGATGCCGATGTTCGTGCTGCTCGGCGCGCTGGTGATCCTGCGCAGCCCGATCCGGCCGTTGCAGGCGGCCGGCGTGGTGGTCACCATGGCCGGCGTCGCCTTCATCGCCGCCCAGGGCGACCTGTCGCGGCTGGCGGGTCTTCAGGTCAATATCGGCGATGCGCTGATGATCGTCGCCTGCGTTCTCTATTCGCTCTACGCGGTGCTGCTGCGCAAACGCCCGCAAGTGTCCGCCATGGTCTTCTTCACCTTCCTGGCGGTGATCGCGGCCATCACCTCCCTGCCCCTCTTCGCCATCGAGGTGGCGCAGGGCACATTGCAATGGCCGACCCCGAAGGGCTGGCTGGTGATTGCCTATATCGCGATCTTCCCCTCCTTCCTGTCGCAGATCTTCTTCATGCGCGGGGTCGAACTGGTCGGGCCGGGTCGGGCCGGCGTCTTCATCAACCTGGTGCCGATCTTTTCCTCGCTGCTCGCCGTCGGACTGCTCGGCGAGCCGTTCCACCTCTACCACGCCGCCGCCCTGGGCCTGGTGCTGATCGGAATCGCCCTTTCGGAGCGCAAGCCGCGCAAGATCGCCCCAATCGGGTGAGCCTTCGCAAAATCAACATGGAAAATCTCGGGGGACGACGCGAAACCGTCGCGCGCTTGTCGAAATGTGGCAAGATAGAGAGGACATGCAAGCGCCTCTCTTCATCGCCGCCATCGCCGGCCTCCTCGTCGTCATCTCGCTCATCCAGCCGCTCGCACGGCGGCTGAAGGTGGCCCCGTCCGTGGTGCTGGCGCTTGTCGGCACCGCGATCGGCGTCCTGGCGAGCTGGCTGCTCTACACGCCCAGCACGGACGCCTTCAACCAGATCGCCTCCGTCTTCGTGAACCTGCCGCTCAACTCGCAGGGCATTCTCCACCTGTTCCTGCCGGTGCTGCTGTTCCAGACGACGCTGACCCTCGACGTCCGCCGGATGGCCGACGACGCCGGCGTCATCTTCGTGATGGCCGTGGTCGCGGTGGTTGTGGCGACTGCCTTCATCGGCTTCGCCCTTAGTCCGTTCACCGCCGTGCCGCTGGTCGCCTGCCTGCTGCTCGGCGCCATTGTCGCCACCACAGATCCGGTCGCCGTCGTCGCGATCTTCCGCGACATCGGCGCGCCCGCACGCCTCGGCCGGCTGGTCGAGGGCGAGAGCCTGCTCAACGACGCGGCCGCCATCGCCCTCTTCGTCATCCTGCTCGGCTCGCTGACCGGCACGTCGGCGCCGACGCTGGCCGGCGGGCTGGAACTGTTTCTGTGGAGCTTTTCCGGCGGCATCGCGCTCGGCTATATCGGCGGACAGGTCCTGGTGCGGCTGCTGCCGCTGGTGCGCGACTTCCGCCTCGCCCAGGTGACGCTCAGCGTCGCCATGCCCTATCTCGTCTACACGATCGCGGAAAACCTCGTCGGCGTGTCCGGCGTCGTTGCCGTCGTCGTCGCCGGCATCGTCATCAATCTCGCCGGCCCTTCGCGCGTGACCCCGGACGGCTGGACCTATCTCAACGATGTCTGGGACCAGATGGCGTTCTGGGCCTCGTCGCTGATCTTCATGCTGGCCTCGATCCTGATTCCCAAGCTGCTCGTGGATGTCGGCTGGTATGACATCGCGCTGCTGGCCATCGTCGTCGTCGCGGCCCTTGCCGCGCGCGCCGTGATCCTGTTCGGCCTGCTGCCGTTGATGAGCCTGCTGCAACTGTCCCAGCCGGTCAGCACGCCCTTCAAGACGGTGATGCTGTGGGGCGGGATGCGCGGCGCCATCACGCTGACGCTGGCACTCGGCGTCACCGAGAACCTCGCTATCGACCCGCAGGTGAAGCGGTTCGTGGCCGTGCTGGCGACCGGCTTCGTGCTCTTCACGCTGCTCGTCTACGGCACCACACTGAAACCCTTGATCCGTGTGTTCGGCCTCGACAAGCTGCCGCCGCTCGACAGCGCGATGCGGGCGCAGGTTCTCGCGCTGGCGCTGACCAATGTGCGCGAGGGCGTGGCGCGGGCGGCGGCCGAGTACCATATCGCTCCCGCGGCAGTGGAGGAGACCGACCGGCGCTACCGCGAGCGACTTGCCGAGTCCTCCGGCGCCGGCAGCGGCCTGGACGAGATCCTCGACCGCGATCGGATCACCATCGGTCTCGTGTCCATCTCCAACCGGGAACGGGAGATCGTGCTGCGCCACTTGCGCGAGCGCACCGCCTCGATCCACACCGCCGAGGAACTGCTGGCCCGTATCGGCCGCATCGCCGACCGCGCGCGCGCCGGCGGCCGGATCGAGTACAACCGCGCCGCCCGTCAGGCTCTCGCCTTCCCGCGCACCATGCGGCTTGCGCAGTGGTTCCAGCGATCCCTGAAATACGACCGCTGGCTCGCCCGCCTGCTCGGCGATCGCTACGAGATGCTGCTGCTCAACCGCATCGTCCTCGATGAACTGATCGCCTTTACCGGCGAAAAGATCGAGCCGCTGCTCGGCCACCGCGTCGTCGAGATCCTGACCGAGATCCTGCTCGGCCGGCGCGAGGCGACGACGACGGCGCTGGAAGCCCTGCGCCTGCAATATCCCGACTATGCCGACAGTCTCGACCAACGCTTCCTGCAGAAGGCGGCGCTGCGGCTGGAGGAGGACGCCTATCGCTCGCTGCACGCGCAGAACCTCATCGGCACCGAGCTCTATTCCAACCTGTCGCAAAGCGTGCGGGACGGGCGCGAGGAGGCCGATGCCCGACCGCAGCTCGACATGGGCATGCGCACCGAGGACCTCACCGCGCAACTGCCGCTGTTCCGCGACCTCAGCGAGGACCGAATCCGCGCCATCTCCAAGCTGATGCGTCCGCTTTTCGCGGTTCCCGGCGAGGTGCTGATCCGCAAGGGCGAGCGTGGCGACACCGCCTATTTCATTTCCTCGGGCGCCGTGGAGGTCATCACCGAACACGTGCGCGTGCGCCTCGGCCGCGGCGATGTCTTCGGCGAGATCGCCCTGCTGACCGGTCAGCCGCGCACGGCGGACGTCCGGGCTCTCGGTTACTGCAACCTGCTCGTCCTGTCGCGCAGCGATTTCCGCAGCCTCATCGACAAGGATCCGGCACTGAAACAGCACATGGCCAACATGGCGGCCGAACGCCGGCAGATGAATGCCAGCGCCTTGGAGGACGACTCCGCGGACGAGGTAAAAACCATCGAGAACCCGCGCAAGGACAGTTGAGTCAAGATTTCCCCTAGAAGTTGTAACGGTACAACCTGAAACCTCGTCCCAATATTTTTGCGCGAAAGGTTGTATAAGCTAATCACTTCAAAGCAGCACCTTGACGGATCGACAGCAAGCGAGTCTAATTTCAATTGTCATGAAATGATTTGCATGACTTTCGTGCGCCTCTGCACCGCCATGTATTTGTTATCCGGTTTCCGCGTCGAAGGCGGCGGCAACTTTCGCCGTCCAAGGGGCCGGGGCGGCCGGCTGGCGTTTCATATTCGCAACTGTTTTCATGGGGCAATACATGACCGACGAACTCAAGAAGGTCGAGATCCACGATTACCGGGCCTTCGGCCGGTTGATCGCCGACTACGCCACCGGCGAAAAGCCGTGGCCCGAATCGCTGGAAGGGCTGAAGCGCGCCACGGAAGGCATTGCCACCATTCCCGATGACTACAAGGCGTTGCAGGTGATCCAGGCCAGCGAGGAGGTGCTGCTGCTTCGCCTGCCGCCGCAGCGCATGGTCGAGCAGTCGCTCGCCAAGTACGGCGACGGGCCGGCGGCGGACTATCCGCTGCCCGGCTTCTATGGCGACAAGGACGAGATGACGATGCGCGACTTCTTCCTGAGCCGCGTCGCCGACTACACGATCGCCGTCTGCACCTGAGGCCTGGCCTCGGGTCCCTTGCGACACTCCTGGGCCGCGAGATCTCGCGGCCCTTTTCAGTCCCGCGCGCCCGGCGGTGCCAGATCCGCCGGCAGCACGAGGCCCGCCAGCGCCAGACCGTGATGGATCTCGTCCCATGTGCGCGGCGAGGAGATCGGAAAGCAGTTGCCGATCCAGCGGGCAATATCCGCGTCATCCGGCGGTTGCGGCAGCACCCAGCGGTCGGTGACCCGCTGCCGCAGGTGCCGGGCCTGCGCCTTCGCCTCTTCCACATCGCCGGTCAGCGCCAGCGACGCCACATACCAGGCCTCGACCCCGAGATAACCGTCGCTCAGATAGCGGAACGCGGCAATCGAACCGGCATGGTCGCCGCACAGGCAGGTGATGCCGACGAAATAACTCCAGTGCAGCGGCGAGGTCAGAAGCCCGTTCTCGCGATGCCGATAGGCGATCGCAAGCGCCTCCTCGCGGTGACCGTAATAGGCCAGCCCATGCGCCGCGGACAGCGCCGTCCAGGGATCGTTGTCGTTGAGTTCCAGCGCCTGGCGGTGATGCGCCTCGGCCTGTTCGAAACGGCGTTGCAGGGCCAGCGTCCAGGCCGCGCACAGATACCCGCGCGAGTCGAACGGATCGAGCGCCAGCGCCGTGCGGGCCAGACCCGCCGAGCGCTCCAGCGTTTCCGGCGTCTGGACCTGGCCGGGAAAGACGATGTGGCGTGAATTGATGATCTGGGCCAGGCTCGAATAGGCCGGGCCGAAGCGCGGATTGTCCTTGATCAGCCGGTTCAGCACCTCTTCCGCCCGGTGCGAATCCTCGATCTTCCACGTGTAGTGCAGCCGCTGGCCCATCAACAGCCGGTCGTACTGGTCGAGCGAGGCGTTGGGAACGCGCGACATGTTGGCCAGGCGTTCGGCCGAGATGTTGACGTTCATCGCCATGGCGATCTCGGCGACCAGGGTCGACTGGCGGGCGAACAGTTCTCCGATCTCCACCGCCGAGTTGCGGCCCCACACATAGGCATTGGTCCGCGAGTTCTTGACCGTTACCGAATAGGAGACGGCGCGGTCCGCCCGCATGGCGCTGATCGAGACCCGGTAGATCGGCGCGGCGGAGCCCGAAAGTTCCTCCGTCACCTCGTCAGCGACAGACCATTCGCGGAAGCGCACCAATCGCGAAATCAGGTCGTGGCGGAACACCTTGGCGAGCCGGATATCCTCGTCAGCCTCGGTAACCTGCAGGATCTGGTCGACCACGATGACCGGGTTGACATGGCGGGCCACGGCTTCCGCCCTGGTTCCGGCGGAAACGGCGGGACGGTCCCCCTTGCGCTCCGCCTCCTCGGCAAGCCGGGCACGCTCGCGCTGCAGCCAGTCGGAGAACTTGCCGAGCTTGATGTCGACGATCAGCGACTGGGTCTCGCTGGACGGCTGGGTATCGAACTCCTCCTCCAGCACGTTCCACAGGTCCTCGTAGGCTCGCAGCGCGCCCGTGTAATCGCCCTGAACCGCGCGGGCGGTGATGAAGGCGCGGCAGGCCGGCTCATGCGTCGGATCCAGGTTGAGCAGCGCCACCGCCGCCTGTTCCATCCGCGTCCAGTTGCCGCTGTCGAGCCGCACCATGGGCTCCAGAAAGGAGCGCAGGTGATCGTGAAACTGCTGGCGCCGCAGCCGCAACCAGTTGTGAAACGGCTCGGCCAGCATCTCGCCGCCCTCGAACAATCGCTCCGACAGGCGCTTTTCCACGAGCAGCCGAGCCGGCACCGCATCGGCGGTGCCGGAGATCAGGTCGTCCATGTCCAGCCTCACCCGCGACAGGTCGAGGTGGATGTTCATCTTGTCGCTGTCCAGACCATCGAAACCGGCATCTTCCAGCGCCCTTCGCAGGATCAGCAGGGTCTGCCGCAGCGAGGAGCGGGAATGGTGCTCGGAACTGTCCTGCCAGAACAGGTTCGCGGCCATCTCGCGCGACATGCGCCCGTCGCCGGTCAGGCACAGGCGCGCCAGCAGCCCCTCCGCCTTGCGCGAGCGGAAGGCGACCGCCTTCCCGCCCACGAGAAAACGCGGAACCCCAAGTATGGTGGCGTCAAGGCGGGATTGCCCCGATGCGGCATCCCGCAATCCGCCAGCGGATCCACCATGGCCCATCTCATCCACGTCAACCAGCCCCTGCCTTGTACGTCAGACCCCGAAGGACCCAGCCCCTGTTCCGAAACCTGGAAAAGACATGAAAGAAACAGCTTTCAGTAGAGCCGAACGCCGTCGCCGGGAAACCCCGCGCTTGGCCGCAATCCCCGCTGCCGTTCAAGGCGCGGCGTGGTCAGCGCGGCCGGATCGGGTTGCAGCCCGGGAACGAGCACCCGTGCAACGCTTATACCCGGATCGGTACGGGTAAGGTCAATTGCCAACACGCGAAAATTACGCAAGGACAAGCACGACAGCGGATCGACCGCGCCGCCGCTGGCTTCACGCAAACCGGCGCCACCTGCAGCGCCCGATCCAGGTGCCGCCGCCGGTTGCAGGGCGTCCCAGTCCGGCTTCACCAGGCTGCGGCGGGCCAGATGCAACCGGTCCGTGTCGTTGAGCCTGCCCTCGCCCGCTTCGGCGAGCTTGGCGTCCACCACCCGGTCGGCCAGTTCCACCTGCGCCAGTTCCGCGAAGGCGGAAACCAGCGCCTGCTCCAGGGTCGGGCGCGCCGAGAACCCGTAGGCGAAGCGCTTGCCCTCCCGGTCGACCGACAGGGCCGCGGCAACCGGCACGCCGAGATCGGTCGTCAGGTCGAGAAACCAGCTCAGCCGTCCGTCGCGCCCGCCGCGCCAGCGGGCGATCCGCCCCGCCACCTCGGGCGCCGTCAGGGTCTCCAGCGCCACTGCCCGCCCCTTGCGTCCGCCGCGCCACCACAGGGCGACCGCATCGCGCTCGATCCACTCCAGCATCGCGTGGCGGCAGGCCTCCCGGAAACTGCGCCCCGCCGCAACGCCAAGGCCTCTGGCCAGTGGCAGGGCATCGCCCGGCCGGCGGCGCCAGCACAAAGCCGCGGGCACCGTCCCCCGTGCTCCGCTCGCCAGGTCGACCGCCGGCACCCGCTCATCCGGCAGCAGCCGGCTCCGGTCCCCGTCGCCCTCCGCTGCCGCGCGCGAAGCGTTGCCTTCAGTGCCAGGACCAAGCCCCAGGGCCCGGCTTTCGGCCTCGGTCCAGAAGGCTCCCCCTGGCGCTGCAGCCAGGACATCGTCCCCGGACGTCGCCTCGGCCTCGGCCTCGGTCACCGCCGCCCCGGCCGTCCCCGGACGAGGCTCGAATTGCGCAAGGTATTCCACCGCTTCGCCGACACAGGCGCGGAAGGCGGCAAGGCGCGTTTCGCCGACGCCGGAGAGCGAACCGCGCGCGCCCGGCGCCGCGCCGAACTCCTCCGGCCGCACCTCCGCGCCGAAGCAGTACAGTCCCGGCGCGTCGGGCAAGGCCAGTTCGAACAGGCGCTCGAGCCGCGCGGCCACCGCCAGCAGAGCCGCCAGGTCCCGGTCGCCGGCAAGCCGCGCCGGATCCCCTTCCGCCAGATAGGCAAGGAAGCGCAATGCCGCCTCGTCCCCATCCATCGGGCCATCCGGTGCTGCAAGATGCCCGGCCGCTGTCGCCAACGTCCGGCGGGTTTCGTCCCGCATGTCTCCGTCCCACGCCTCGCTGGTCCGGCGCGCCTCCCATCCGGAGAGCCCGGAAAGCGAAAATCACGCAAAGATAACGCTAACTGGTGTTGCATCGAAAAATCAATCGGATGGATGTCCGAAGCGGCAGGGTGGGCCGATTTTTGGACGCTTTCGATGACACCCGGTTGAAGGCCAGGCGGACAGGTGATCCGGAGCCTTCGCGCCAGAAGCGGGCGCGGCTCCGGTGAAGGATCGGTGACCTCGCCGGCCTGACCGGAACGGAATTGACGAGTGCCCTTGCGGCGCCTTCTCGGCCTGCCTTGCGCGGCCATTTCGGCAGTTCGCCCTGCCGTGCGGGCTCTGCAAGTCACAGCGGGCTGCCCGGAGCTTTTCAGGCTGCGGATCGCACGTGACCCAACTGGGCCGGGTCCGCAAGATGATCCGGCCCATTTTTCCCGCCTTTGGGCGGGACGGGCACATGCCGGATCGGTTGGCGGGCCTGCTTGTGACGGGGCAAACGTGGTGCGGGACCGAAAGTGCGGCGCGGTCCCTTAGGGGGCCGACCGCTGACGCACGGGGTTCCGATCGCCGATGCGCGGGGTCCAGATTATTGACGCTGGGAGCGCGAACGGGGGGGGGATGCGTTCCGGCGGTTGCTTTCGCCGACCAAGCGGTCGGTACGTGGTTTGCGGTGCTTCGGTTTCTGACGCTACGGCGTCCAAATCATTCGGCCTGGCGGCACAAGAATATAAGAAGACCTAGTTCAGTGCTTTTTAACGACTCCCGCCCGTTCGCGCCTGCACGCGGACGGGCGGTTTCGTTAGAAGCTCGCTGCTGCGACCTCGGGCGATCCGATATGACCGGAGCACTCCGAAGTCGCTGCCGCGGTCACGCGACGCGCTGTCTCGCGGTTCCGCCGACGGGCGTGGTCGCGGTATCTGCCCTGGCGCGGTTCTCGGTCGTCTGGCGGATTTCGGCGAAAAAGCCGCGGATCTGCTCGGAAATCTGGCCGGACTGGCCACGCAGGTCGGAGGACACCAGCAGGAAGTCGCGCGCTGCGCGCTCGGTCTTCTCGATCGCCTCGTTGACCCCGCCGACATTGCGGGTCAGCGTCTGCGTACCGGTTGCCGCCTGCTGAACGCTCATCGAGATTTCGCGGGTCGCCGCCCCCTGCTGCTCGATGGAGGAGGCGATGTTGGAGGTCAGCGTATCGATCTCGCCGACCGTCGCGGCGATCGAGCCGATCGTGTCGACCGCCTTGGTGGTCGCGGCCTGGATCTCGGCGATCTGCTGGGCAATGTCTTCGGTCGCCTTGGACGTCTGGCCGGCCAGGTTTTTGACCTCCTGCGCGACGATGGCGAAGCCGCGCCCGGCATCGCCGGCGCGTGCCGCCTCGATCGTCGCATTCAGGGCCAGAAGATTGGTCTGCTCCGCAATCGCCTGGATCAGGCCGATGACATCGCCGATCTTCTGCGCGGTCACCGACAGTCGCCCAACCTCGTGCGAGGCGCTGTCGGTCACGCTATTGGCCCGGCGAGCGACATCGGAGGCGCCACTGACCTGACGGGCGATCTCTTCGATGGAGCCGGCGAGTTCCTCGGCCGCCGAGGCAACCGTCTGAACGCTGACCGAAGTCTGCTGCGAGGCAGCGGACGCGGAGACCGCCTCCTGTGAGGCGGCACCTGCGACCGATGCCAACGTGTCGGCCTGCGACTGCATCGTGTCGGCCGCCTTGCCGACATCGGCGAGCGAGAGTTCGACCCGGCCCTTGAACCGGTCGATCGCCTCGCTGAGGCTGCGGGTGCGCGCCTCCTGCTCCTCCATCAGGATCTGCTGGTAGGTCGAGATGGCGTAGTCGAGATCGAGCAAAACCGCCTTGTTGAGCGCCTGCAGCGCCGCTGTCGCGGCGGCGGGCGAGAAGCGGTGGCGGCGAATGACAACGGCGGTCAATTCGTTGAGCACGAACTGGTAGCCGGCGATGTACCAGCGGGGTTCGAGGCCGATGCGGCCATGCGCGCGGCCGATCCGATTGATGCTGCTTTCGTAGTCTTCGTCGAAGCGCGCGCTGAACAGACGCTGCCAGTGAGCTTTCTGCGCCGATTCCAGCGCCGCCTGGCGGGTTCCAAGAAGTTTCGCCAAGCTCGGCTGCGTCAGGAGATGCTTGTAGAAGCTTGAGAGAATACCATCCAGTTTTGGCTCGACGTCCTTCCAGAGCGCGCGAAGTTGCCGCCTGGTCTCCTCATCGATCCTCGCAAATCTTAATCTCTCCCCCGAATTCGATCCATCCACGCCCGACATGGGACTCATCCTCTCAGCCAAAACCGCTCGCATCTTGCGCAGCAGCCATAGGGTGAAGCGATTCCGCTTAACGAACGCTAACCGGGATAGGCAGATCTGCGAATTGCGGCGAGGGCCCTCTGGCAACCACCTGAAAACACGGGAGAAATCTCGCGCAAGACCTCCGCGACATATTGGCGCAATCGCTCACGGACCTGCCATGGGAGGGGGACACCGCACCGTCAGGCGCGCGAAACGCGGCCGCCGAGCCGCGCCGAATTTCGAGAAAAATTTTGCAAAATCCCGCCGCAAAAACGCTCGAAATTGAGAATCGCGCGCCAATCGCCCCAAAAATCGCCCGGCACAGTCCCCTGCCCCGGACAGCCACGGTCCGCCTGCGCCATCGCACGGATATCCCCGTTGCCCGGCGGCGCAGACGCGGCGCGAAGGGGCTGCTCCTCCCAAGGGCGGAGACGGCGGATGTCGAACAGGGAGCGGAAGGAGGATGCGCCGCGCGCGATCCGGCGGGGCGGATGCGGTCTGGCTGGGGCGGCAGGATTCGAACCTGCGCATGGCGGTACCAAAAACCGCTGCCTTACCGCTTGGCTACGCCCCAAATCGCAGGCCGCCTGTATAGCGAGCGCGCCGATGCCGCGCAAGAGCGCCGCGCCGGCGGGCGGGCCGCCGCGGTGTTTTCCGTGCCGCCCGCCGCTCATCCACAGCCGAAGCAAAATCGCTGCAAGGACAGGGTTGCGGAGGCCGATGGCCGGTGATATGAACCCGCCACACCACGGATGAGCGCCGGTCTCCCGGCCCGGACAATCGCTCTCCACCCGACCGGCCCCGCCGGCCGGTCATCGGTTCGGAGTGTAGCGCAGCCTGGTAGCGCACCTCGTTCGGGACGAGGGGGTCGCAGGTTCAAATCCTGCCACTCCGACCATTCAGTTTCATGACATCCTTCAGTTTAATGGCGCGTGTCCGACCGGCGACGGTTTCGGACGCATCCGGCGTGCCTCACCCGGCAAGCAGCGTCGCCACGAAGCCGGCGACCTGGAACCGGCGAGCCACGGCGGTTGCGGAGGCGTCCGGGAGCGCGGCCGAGAGGCCCCCGGCTCCCCGATCCCGCATCTCCGCTTCGCTGCGTGCGGGATGACGCGGGGGAGATGTTGACGCGTCCTCGCCACCGCTCTGGCAGCCAATAGGCCCCGGCTCTGCGCTGCGCGCGGCCGGGGTGACGTCCGAGGAGATGGTGTGACGACCGAGGGGATGCGAGGCGGCACCTCTCACTCAGGATGTCGTCCCGGACGAGGCCGGAGGCCGAAGATCCGGGAACCATTGGTGCCCTCAGTCGGCGTGAGGCGGGAGAGCGTCGCCACCTCCCCGACTGTCATACCTGCGAAGGCAGGTATCCAGTATCCGCCGGGGCGGATGGTGGCGTGAAGCTAGCCGCCTCCGGCCATCGCGAGGGTCGTTCGCGGCAGCGCCGAGGCTTCAGTCGCGACCGATCGTGGTTACTGGGTCCCTGTATGTCCGGGCTGTGTCATGATGCTTGCGGGACGGAGGCCGTTGGGCCCCTGGTCGTTGTGAGACCGTAGACCGGTCTTCGGCAAGCCGAAACCGGGACGACACTCTGTGTGTGGAGCTCGGCCAGCGCGTCCTCGCCGCCGCTCTGGCAGCCAATAGGCCCCGGCTCTGCGCTGCGCGCGGCCGGGGTGACGGCCTGTGGGTGGGGCGATGGCGGCGGCATGACGGCGGCGGCCGGGGTGACGGCCGAGAGGAGGCAAGGCCGCGCCTCCCTCTCGGATGTCGTCCCGGACGAGGCCGAAGGCCGAAGATCCGGGAACCAATGTGGACTTGCTTCGCAAAAGTGGAGAGGGTTTCCTGGCCTTGGAGGGCTTTTGATGAAGCAGCAGCGATTTACGCAGGAGTTCCGGGACGAAGCGGTTCGGCTGGTTGTTTCGGTTGGTCGTCGCCAGGCGGAGGTTTCGCGGGAACTGGGGATAGGCTTGTCGACGCTGGAGCGGTGGGTTGCCTCGGCTC
>NZ_FYAU01000046.1 GCF_900185725.1 Stappia sp. TSB10P1A
AGCTGTCGGCATCACCGGCGCTGGCGCCATTGGTGAAGGTCACCTGGGTCTCGCCCGGATCCGTGTAGTCGCCGTCGGCCGGGCTGGACAGATCGATCGAGGTGTTGGTGCCGAAGCCGAGCGAGGCCGCCAGCGAGGTCTGCTGGGTGGTCGCCGTGTTGCCGTCGCCGCCCACGTCAACGATCGACAGGTTGATGGTCTCGGCGTCCGAACCGGTGATCTTGAACTTGCCGGCATCGGTGACCTCGGCGGTGGCAACGCCGGAGGCGTTGATCACGTCGAGGACGTCCTGAACGGTCGACACCGCGCCCGAACCGTCCACCTTCTGCGTCGTGCCGACGGTGACCTGGATCTGGGCCACCGCACCATTCGTGGTGTTGGTGGTCTGCAGGGTGATCGTGTCGCCGTTGGAGAAGCCGAGGTTGGACAGGGTCTGGCGGCGCGCCTGATCCTGGATCGATTCGCCCGAGATCGGGGTCAGGCCGTTGGTCGAGATCGAGGACGAGCTTTCCACCACGGTGCCGGAGCCGGCGGAGCCGTCCTGCAGCGCCTGGCGGGCGGTCGACTGGGCACTCTGCACCAGCTTGGTGATGGCGGTGATACCGTTGTCGGCGGCCTCGATCGTCTTGATCGCGTTGCCGATACCGTCGAGCAGGTTGGTCAGGTCCTTGGCGCGGGCCGACAGCGACTGCGAGGTGAAGAAGTTGGTCGGGTTGTCGAGGGCCGAGTTGACCTTCTTGCCGGTGGCAAGGCGGTTCTGGGTGGTGGCCATCATGTCGGCGGTGCTCTGCAGCGTCAGCAGGTTCTGGCG
>NZ_FYAU01000011.1 GCF_900185725.1 Stappia sp. TSB10P1A
CTCGCCCTGCACCGGCGGTGCCGCCGGGCGGGACGTCTGTGTACCTGAGGAAGCGCCACGTCGACCGAACATCGTTACCTGCTCTCAATCGTCTCGAAGAAGGGGCCGTCTCGAAGAAGGGCCGCGATGCCGGTCACCCGGCTGCCTTGCCCTTCTTCAGGAAACGGGACACCAGCGATCCGAGCGCCAGCCCCTTTGGCCGCGGCACCTCGCCGCGACCGGTCACCACCTGGGAAATCTGGGTGAAGATCTCCGCGGTGGCGTGCTTCTCGTCCTGCTCGCCGATCATCTGGCCGTTGTTGGCGGCCGTGCCGAACAGCAGCGGATCGAAGGGAACCACCGCGACCGCCGACAATTCCAGCGCATCGGCGAACTCCGCCGCCTTGATCTCCGGCCGCTTGGGCACGTTGACCCGGTTCAGCACCAGGCGCGGCGGCGCATCGTTGGGACGCAGTTGCCGCAAGGTGTCGATCATGTTCTTGGCGTTGCGCAGGTTGGCGAGATCCGGCTCGGCGACGATCACCACCTCGTCGACGGCGGCGAGCACCCGGCGCACCCAGCCGCACCAGACATGCGGCAGGTCGAGGATCACCGCCGGCGCCCCCTGCTTCATCACGTCGAGCAAGCCGTCGAAGCTGGTCTCGCCATGGTCATAGGTGCGGTCCAGCGAGGCCGGCGCGGCGAGCAGGCTGAGGCGCTCGGCGCATTTCGACAGCAGCCGGTCGAGCATGGTCTCGTCGAGACGCTCGGGCGAGGAAACCGCCTCGAAGACGCCCTGCAGCGGGTCCTGGTTGAAGTCGAGGCCGGCGGTGCCGAAGGCCAGGTCCAGATCGGCCAGCACCACGTCGCTCTCGTAGACCCGGGCGATCGACCAGGCGACATTGTGCGCCACGGTGGACGAGCCGACGCCGCCCTTGGCGCCGACAAAGGCGATGGTGCGTCCCAGCGGCTCGGCATCCGGATTGACATAGAGCTCGCCGATCGCCCCGATGAGCTGAAACAGGTTGATCGGCGCGACGAGGTAGTCGCTGATGCCGCGATGGATCAGGTCCCGGTAGAGCTTCACGTCGTTGACGTGGCCGATGATCATCACCTTGGTGCCGGCGTCGCAGACTTCCGCCAGTTGCTCCAGCCCCTGGATCAGCTTCGAGGCTTCCGTGCGGGTTTCCAGCAGAATCAGGTTGGGCGTCGGCGCCGAACCATAGAAGTCGATCGCCGCCGCCAGGCCGCCCTTGTGCACCTTCACATGCGCCTTGGCCATGCGCCGGTCCTTGGCCGCGCTCTCGATCACCCGGGCGATGTCGTCGCTCTCGCAGAAGGCCTGGATGGCGACCCGCGGCACGGCCTTGATGTCGATCGTGTCGGCATGCGCGTCGGCGGCGGGACCGGTGCCCATTTCCGGCTCATGCGGATACCCGTCCTCGTCCAGCGGAGTGTCGTATGCGAGGGTGTTCATCCGTCCAGCTCCTCCGGATCAGTTCGCCGCGTCCGAGACGCGCGAGCCGTCGCCTTCCTTGTAGTCGGCGGCGGTCTGCTCGCCGGCCCGATACTTGCCGTAGACCGTGCCGCGACGGATCTGGTCGGCCGGCGTCGAGGCGCGCGGATAGAGCAGGTCCGTCGGGTTGTCGACCATGGCGGCGAGGTTCGCCTGCGTGGCGCAGCCGAAATTGTAGTATTGCGTGTTGTTGAGATGCGGGTTGTGACGCATCCCGTCGCCGCCGCCGGTGATGTTGTCCGGCCACTGGCCGCAGGGGCCGGTCCTGGCCTGCAGACCGGAATAGGCCAGCCGCACCGGCGCCGAGACCTGCGGGTCCTGCACCGGATAGCTGCGGGTGGCGATGCGCTTCGGCGAGGCGCCTCCCTGCACCAGCGACTTGCGGATCTCCGGCAGCACCGCATGCACCGCCGCCTCGTTGCCGGCACCGGAGGGTACGATGATCTCCATCGCGCCGCCGCCGCGCGACTGTGCCTCGGCCGCAAAGCTGGAAACCACCGCCGAGAGCTGCGGAGACAGGCGGCGCATGTCGCTGCCGACCGGCAGATCCAGCGTCTTCACCCCTTCCGACACCACGATCGGATGGCGCAGGCGGTAGTCGTTGGTGGCCAGCGCCTCCACCGTCGGCTGCTGGGTCTGGCAGGCGGCCGCCATCAGCGCGGCGAGAACCGCCAGAGCCGGCGTGACGGCCCGGACCCGCTGTGCGGACGCGACTGGGCGCTTTTCGGATGCAGGAAGCATGGGACCGGTCCTCATTCGTAGATAAAGCCGACCTGACCGTGATAGGCGCCCTGGCCGGGATCGCCGGACACCCGGTACATGCGGTTGAGACGGTTCAGGAAGATGGTTCCGCCGTCGGTGGCCGGCGCAAGGTTGCGGGTCGGCTCGACCAGCTCCGAGCGGGCCGTCGGCCTGACGGTATAGGGGGTGACGAAGACGGCGAGCTCGGTCTCCTGGCGCAGGAAGTCGCGGCTCTTGAACAGGGCTCCGAGAATCGGGACCTGCATCAGGCCCGGCACACCGTTGAGATCCTGCTTGTAGGATTCCTTCAGCAGGCCGGCCATCACCAGCGTGCCGCCGGAGGGCAGTTCGACGGTGGATTCCGCCCGGCGAACCTTCAGCGCGGGAATGACCAGCGCGCCGATCGACACCGCCCCTTCCTGGGTGATCTCGCTGACCTCGGTCTTGATGCGCAGCGAGATGCGTCCCTCGCTGAGGACGACCGGCGTGAAATCGAGACCGACACCGAACTTCTTGAACTGCACGGTGATCTTGTTGTTGTCCTCGGCGATGGGAATCGGGAACTCGCCGCCGGCCAGGAAACTGGCATTCTCGCCCGAGATCGCTGTCAGCGTCGGCTCGGCGAGCGTGCGGATCACCCCGTCGCGCTGCAGGGCCTGCAACTGGGCGTTCAGCCGGGAGCCGCCGGCCAGGAACCCGCCGCCGGCGCTGCCGCGGCCGACGATGTTTGAGTTGACGGAGAAGTCCGGGTTGTTGTTGAAGCTGGCGCTGTAGTTGCCGATGCCGATGGTGCCGGACAGGTTGACGCCGAGCTGCTTGATGATCGAGCGCTCGACCTCGGCAACCGTCACCTTGAGGTGGACCTGGTCCTTGCCGCTCACCGAGACCATGTTGAGCACCGGCAGCGCCTTGCCCTCGACCTTGGCGAAGCGGTCGGCGAGATCGGCGGCCCGTTGGGCGTCGGCGGTGCTGGAGGCCGTACCGCTGAGGACGATGTTGCCGTTGACCGACTCGGCCGTGATGTCGGCTCCGGGAATGGAGCGGCGGATCATCATGTTGAGGTCGGTGGTGTCCTGCTCCACCGCCAGATCGAAGCTGGCGATCTGGTTGCCGCCGCGCCCGAACAGGAACAGGCTCGCCTGCCCGGCCTTGTTGCCGAGGATGAAGACCCGGCGCGACGAGCGCACCACCGCATCGGCGATCTCCGGGTTGGAGACGATGACGTCGCTGACTTCCTCGCCGAGGTTGATCACTACGGAGCGGCCGAGGCCGACCTTGAGCATCCGCCCGGCGACCCGCTCTCCGGCCTGGATCGTGACCGACTTGGGATAGCCGTCGGCGCGGGCCGCATCCATCCCGGCAAGGCCGGTGAGGACGAGGCAGATCGCCGTGCCGATCCGGAAGAAACGTTGAGCCAACATCCGAGTACTCCTTGCCGTCATCACCGCGTCCCGATCCCGTTCACCGCTGGGTCTGGACCTGGCTGGCAACGCCGAACTTCACAAAATTCACTCCGCCGCCGACGAGGCCAGGGTCGGCATCGTCCGCGGAATCCTGGGCCGAGCGCAGCACCAGGGCGATGGTTCCAAGCTGCGAGGCCTGGGCGACGACTTCGGCCTGGGCCGGCTCGAGTTCCAGCGTGGCGGTCTGTCCGGGAGGCAGCGCCTTGTCGTCCCGCTCGCCGGCCGTCGTCGTGTCGATGGCCAGAACGCGGACGTTCTGCAGGATGGTCTCGCTGGTGAAGGAATTGCCCGACCGGCTCGCCGACTGGCGCGTCAGGATCACGTCGACCTTGTCGCCCGGCAGGATGAAGCCGCCGGCCGCCGTCTGCGCCTCGACCGAGACCGCGATGGCGCGCTTGCCCTTGGGCAGGATGGTGGACATGAAGCCGCGGTCGCTGGCGATCAGGCGCTCCTCGCGGACCGGCTCGCCCTGATAGACCGGAGCCTTGGCGATGCGGCCGGACAGCTCGTCGATGGCGTCAGGACGCTGCGAGCGCAGGAGCGCCGTGGACGGGGCGAGATCGCGCGGCCAACTGGTCCAGGCGAGATCGCGGGCCGAGAGTTGCTCGCCAAGACCAATGTCTTTGGCGGCGGTCAGGACGTCGTCCTTCTCCACCGTCTCGGTGACCATCACCGGGGCCGCCGGCGGCTCGGGATTGTTGGTCATCACCATCCGCGCCACCAAAACGCCGGCGGCGAGTGAAATGCCCAGAATGGCGAAACGTGCGATCTTCATTGCCAGCACCCGCAGGGATCGAACCGGACCGGACGCTTTCGCGCCTTCGGTCATCGTGCGACTACTGTTGCAGGCAAATGGTCAAGACATGGTTAATCAGACGTGAGCAATGTTGCTGAACATATGCTTAAGCTTTCGCAAATTGACAGCAGCACTTTTCTCTGTTGAGGATTTGTTAATCTTTGGCGCCGCCGAAGTCTCCGCTACGCCAGGAGGCGGAACCACGCGGACTGCGGATAGACCTGCAGGGCGGCGATGGACAGCGTCACACCATAGGGAATGCCGCGCGTATGATCGTGCAGGCGCAAGAGCCACTGGGTGCGCCCGGCGATGCCGGGCAGCAGAACGATGCCGCGGAAGCTGACGATGAGCAGCGTCAGACCCGCGCCATAGATGCCGGCGAGCACCAGGAACATCAGGAGGTCCTGCGACATTCCGAACCAGAGCGCCACGGCGGTGACGAGCTTGGCGTCGCCGCCCCCCATCCAGCCGAAGCCGAAGAACACGAGGCAGGCGGCCAGCGCGAGGCCCGCAGCCAGCAGATGCCAGCCGATCTCCACGGGGCCGATCCCGGCGAAGGGGGCGATGATTGCAAATCCGCCGATCAGCAGCAGCGACACCCGGTTGGGAATCTTCATCGTGAACAGGTCGGACACGCCGGCATAGGCCACCAGGCAGGGAAACAGCACCAGGATTGCCGCCTCGAACATTCGACCACTCCCTCAACGGCGGGACCCGCCGGCTGCTGCATCATGCGCTGCGACACTTAAGGTCCGGTTGACGGCAGCCGGCAGTGGCGACAGCGCGTTGGCCGATCCGAACTGCGTCCGAGACCGGACCGAAACGAAAACGGGCGGCCAAGGCCGCCCACATCATCGGTGGCTTCCCGCGGCCCCGGATCTCGATACCGGGGCCGTGGAGCCAGTCAGCCGATCTTACTTGTTGGACGCGGCGGTCAGCTCGGTCGACACGCGGGTGAACATCGCGGTGATCGAGTCGCCGGCAGCCGTCACGGCGGTGATGATGGCCACGCCGATCAGGCCGGCGATCAGGCCGTATTCGATGGCGGTCGCGCCGGATTCATCCTTGGCGAAACGGGCAAGAAACTTCTGCATGGTTGGCTCCTACACTTCACTTGTTGTCTGCACCACCTCGTCGACCTTGTTGTTATTTCGGTCGCTCGAAGATGTTGCCACTATAGGAACCACACCTTGCCACAAGGTTAAATTCGCCGAGGACAAGCAACAAGATGTGCGAGAGCAGTTCTATAGTTAATGCCATGAAAACATAATAGTCAGCATTTTAACCAAACCGCGACGACCGGGCAATTGCCCGCCCCATACGCCGGCGAGCGCGGCCCGCGAATCTTGGGCAAGCGCGCAAGGCAACCCGCGTTAACGACACTCGCAGAACGCATCCGGCCCGGTCGGGCGTTAGCCCTTCCTTCACCAATTTCCTTCATTCTCGCGAAGGAATTTTCGCTGAGGAGCATGCCCATGTCGCAGTTTCGCGATGCCTTTCTCGCGTCCATCGCAACCGCGATCCTGGCCGCCGCCGTGCCGACGACCGGCGCGAATGCCCAGGACAGCGGCGTTCACGTCATGACGGACCGGGCGAAGGTGTTCCGCATCGACGCGCCGGCCGACACGGTCATTGTCGGCAATCCGGCGATCGCCGACGTCACCATGTATGACCGGCAGACGGTGGTGGTGACGGGCAAGCTCTACGGCACGACCAACCTGGTCATCCTCGACAAGAACGGCGAGCCGATCATCGACGAGGTGATCACGGTCGCCGCCGCCTCCGGCGATATGGTCACCGTCCATCGCAAGGGCGAGCGTTTCAGCTATTCCTGCGCGCCGAACTGCGAGCCGATGCTGCGCGTGGGCGACTCCGACGCCAGCTTCGAAATCCTCAACAAGCAGTCGGGCCAGCGCACCGACATGTCCGAAAAGGCCGCAGGTGTCGGCAACTGACGACATCGGCGCGGCCGACGCCGCTTCCCAACAACGAGTGCCAGAGAAATGCTGAGAGACCGTCTCCTGCCTCGCTTCGCGCGCCTGAGACCGCTGCGCGCGGTGGTACGGGACCGCGAGGGCACGACGGCGATCGAGTTCGCTTTCGTCGCCATCCCGTTCCTGATGCTGCTGTTCGGGGTGATCGAGATCGGCCTCGCCTTCTTCGCCAACCAGGTGCTCAGCAACGCCACCATGGACGCGGCCCGGATGATCAGGACCGGCCAGGCCCATGCCCAGGGCTTCAACGCCGAATCCTTCAAGCAGGCGGTGCTGAGCCGTCTTGCCGGCTTCCCGGTCACCGCCGACCGGCTGACCATCGATGTCGAGCGGATCGACAATTTTGCCTCGTTCTCCCCCAAGCCGCTGATCCAGGACGGCGAGCTCGTGGCGCAAACCGGCTACAACCACGGTGAGGCGGGACAGATCATCGTGGTGCGGACGCTGTATCGCTGGCCGATGCTGTCGGCGATGATGAAGACCGCCTATGGCGATCTCAGCTCCGGCGACCGGCTCCTCGTCGCCACGGCGGTCTTCCGCAACGAACCCTTCCCCTGGACAACGCAGCAGGCGAGCCAGTGACCATGAGCAGCCGGAAGCGCAACGAAAGACGCGACGGGCCATACCGGATCGTC
Source organism: Stappia sp. TSB10P1A (assembly GCF_900185725.1). Lineage (GTDB taxonomy): Bacteria > Pseudomonadota > Alphaproteobacteria > Rhizobiales > Stappiaceae > Stappia. Next base: position 7,125 of record NZ_FYAU01000011.1, read on the forward strand.
AGGACGGTGGCGGCGCGGCTGGCGAGCGGGTTGCTGCGCGACCGGCGCGGCGTCGCTGCGGTGGAGTTCGCCCTGGTGCTGCCCTTCATGCTGGTGCTGTTCCTCGGCGTCACCGAACTCAACTCCGCCCTCACCCTGGACCGCAAGGTGAGCCAGGCGGCGAGCTCCGTGGCCGATCTGGTCGCCCAGGCCGACAAACTGACCTCTTCGGAGGTCAACGACCTGCTGCAACTGTCGCGGGCCGTGCTCGATCCCTATCCGGAGGCGCCGCTGAGCATGGTGGTCGCCAGTGTCTGGATCAAGGATGTGAACCAGCCGCGCGTCGTCTGGAGCCGCGCGATGAACACCTCCCAGTGGGGGGCCGGTTCGGCGCCTCCGATCGAATTGCCGCCGGAGCTGACCCAGCAGAAGGACACCTACCTCGTCGTCGCCCACGCGGAATACGAGCATCGTCCGACCTTTGCGGCCGTGCTGAAGGATGTCTTCAACAAAGCCACGATCACGCTCAGCGACACCTATTACCTGCGACCGCGCGTCAGCACGAGCGTCGCCTGCTGCAACTGATCGGCGCCACCAGTCGGCGCTCCGGCGCCGCCGGACCCTAGTCGCGCCCGCCGAGCGGCGTCATCCGCCCGCGTGACGCGGCGCCCGCATCCGGCGGGAAGGCGGCAGCGACCGGCGCATAGTCCCGCGCCTCCACCGGCACGAAGCCGCCGCTCGAGACAGCCGCCGCCACCTCCTTCCCCGTCATCACCGCGACAATCGCACGGCGAATCTCCTGCGGCAGATCGCGCCGCACCACATGCGGCGCACCGGCAATCGGCTCGGACGCCCAGACGACCTCAAGGCCATCCGTCTCGACGGCGCGTCGCCGCAGGTCCCGCAAGGTGCCGCTCGAATAGCCTTCGGCCGGCTCGCCCTTCAGCGACGACCAGGCGAAGGCCACATCCGCGTCCCCGCGAATGAGCGCCAGCGCGGCCGCGACCGGATCGGGATGCTCGATCAACGCCGCCTCCTCCCGCCCAAGATCGACACCGATGGCGGCGGCGGCGGCGATCTGCGCCAGCCGGCTGCCCAGCGCCGCGCGCGGGCCGGTGGCGATGCGCCGTCCGGCGATCTCGGCGAGGGACGCAACCCCCTCGCCGGCCCGGGCCAGAACGATCGCATGCCAGCGCACCTCGCCATCAGGCAGGCGCGGGGCGACCAGCGGTTCCAGGCATCGGCAGTCCCGATCCGCCTCGGCATAGGCCGAGGCGGACAGCGGCGCGTAATCAATCTCCGCCGCCAGGATCGCACGCTGCAAATGGGCGAGATCGCGATAGGCGATCAGCAGCACGGGGATGCGCAGACCCGCCTCCAAGGCCTCCCGGAGCGGCGCGACCCGGCCGAAATCGCCGGCTGCAGGGTCCATGACCACGCCGACGCGCAGCTCCGGCAGGAGGGCAAGGCGCGCCGGATCGAAGGCCGGCGCGGCGGCGTCCGGATGTGCACCGGATGGGCCGGCATCGGTCGGGCCGGACGTGTCCGTATCATCCAGCCAGGGCAGGAAAGCCGGGCCGTTCACCTGTGGCGGTCCGTTGTCCTGCATGTCCTGCTGGAGGTCCTCCTGGGCGCGCAGCCGCTCGCCCGAGGCGGCGGCGACCAGCACGGCCAGCAGCGCGGCAGCCGCGCGCCTCGACAAGAGGCGGGACAGGCGTGTCGATCCGCCATTTGCCTCTTGCCCCGAACGGGATCGCCGCGCCAGTCTCGTCATTCCTTCAGTTTGTCCGAGGGCCGCAGCGCCCGCAATCCCGTGAGCCGTCATGAGCGCCCGTCCCGACACCGTGGTCTTCGACATCGGCAATGTGCTGATCCGCTGGGACCCCCGCCTCCTCTATCGCAGCATTTTCGGAAACGAGACGGATGCCGACCGGTTCCTCAGCGAGGTGCTGCCGCCGGAATGGAACCTCGAACAGGACCGGGGGCGCAGCTTCGCGGACGGCATTGCGGAAGCCCTGGCGCGGCGCCCCGATCACCGCGAGGAGATCCTCGCCTGGGACAGGCGCTGGCACGAAATGGTGCCGGGGGAGGTGCCAGGCAGCGTCGCGATCCTGAAATCGCTGAAGGCGTCGGGCGTGCCTCTTTACGCGATCACCAACTTCTCGTCCGAGAAATTCGCGGAATGCGAAAGCCGCTTTCCCTTTCTGGCGGAGGACTTCATCGACGTGGTCGTGTCCGCGCATGAACGGCTGGTCAAGCCGGATCCGCGCATCTACCACGTGCTGTTCTCGCGCAACGACCTCGCCCCCGCCGACACGGTGTTCATCGACGACAGCCTGGCGAACGTCGAAGCGGCGAAGTCCGTCGGCATGCATGCGATCCATTTCACCGATGCCCCTGCCCTCAAGGCTGCCCTTCAGGATCTCGGCTTCCCGCTATAGAGACGCGACTCAGCCGGCCTCGAAGCCCGCCAGAACATTGACGCAATTGGTGCCGAGCGCATCGACCGCGTAGCCTCCTTCCATGACGAAGACGGTCGGCAGGCCGAGGCCCGCGAGCGCCGCCCCCATGCGGGTGAAGTCGTCATGAACGAGACGGAAACGGGAGATCGGGTCCTTCTCGTAAGCATCGAGGCCAAGCGAGACGACCAGCGTATCGGGCCGGAAGGCGGCAATGCGATCGATCGCGGCGGCAAGCGCCCGCGACCACACCTGCCAGTCGGCGCCCAGTTCCAGCGGATAGTTGGCGGTGAAGCCCGCTCCCGCCCCATTGCCCGTCTCGGCCGCATGACCGAGGAAGTAGGGATACTCCTCACGCGGGTCGGCATGGATCGACAGGAAGAAGACGTCGGGGCGATCGTAGAAGATCGACTGGGTACCGTTGCCGTGGTGGTAGTCGACATCGAGCACGGCAACGCGCTCGGCCCCCGCATCGCGCAGCCACTGGGAGGCGATCGCCGCGTTGTTGAGGAAACAATAGCCGCCGTAATAGTCGGCGGCGGCATGGTGTCCGGGCGGACGGCACAGGGCGAAGGCGGCGCGCTCCCCGCCGGCGACGAGGCGGGCGGCCGTCAACGCCGAGTTGGCACTGGCGCGGGCCGCGACGAACGTGTGCTCGCCGAGCGGCGTGCCGGCATCGAAGGAATAGCGGCCGAGCAGCCCGTCGACGTGGTCCGGCACCGGCTCGATGTTGAGCCCGCGCACCGGCCAGACGAAGGGGAATGCCTCGCCGCTGCGGCCGAGATCGGTCCAGCGGCTCCAGAAACTCTCCAGAAACGCGAGATAGCCGGCGTCATGGACCCGGGCGAGCGGCTCCATGCCGAAATCCTCCGGCTCCAGCAGTTCGCCGAGGCCGCGGGTCAGCACCGCATCGCGGACCATCTCGGCGCGCGCGGGGATCTCCACCGCCGGCTTCAACATGCCGTCGGAAATCTCCTGCTTGGGATCGTGGGCGAGTTGTCCGGCGGAAAACACGGTCTTCATGACATCTGATCCTCATGCCCGATCTGGGAAAAACGATACTCGGTTACCTGCCGATAGAGCTCCCCCGGCCGCAGGACGGCTCCGGCGAAATGCCTGTGGTTGGGACTGTCCGGCCAGCGCTGCGGCTCCAGGCAAAGCCCCGCGCGCGGACCGTACCGGCGCCCGTCCAGCCCCGGACAGGGCACGGCCAGCTTGCCGCCGTCGTAGACTTGCAGGCCGGGCTCGGTCGTCAGCACATCCATGACAAGGCCGCTCCCCTGTCCGACAACGCGCGCGACGGGGCGTGGTTCGCCCATTGGCACGGTGGACAGGCAGAAATTGTGATCATAGGAGACGCACACGCCCTCCGCGTCAATCCGGCGCAGGCGGCGGAAGTCGAACGGCGTTCCGGAAACGGGGCGCACCTCGCCGGTCGGAATCGCCTCGTCGTCGACGGGAAGATAGGCATCGGCCTCGATCCGCAGCAGGTGGCCGCCGATATCGGCAGAGCCGTCGAGATTGAAATAGCTGTGGGTCGCAAGGTTGACCAGGGTCGGCCGGTCGGTCACCGCCTCCAGCACGATACGCAGCCTGTCGCCGGCTCGCGGGAGCTCGTAGCGGGCGGTTGCCTCGACGCGGCCGGGATAGCCGGCCTCGCCATCCTCCGACACGAGCGCCATCACCGCATGCGCCGGCCCCGTCTCGCGCAGGGACCAGAGCCGCCGGGAGAAACCGTTCGCTCCGCCATGCAGGTGATTGCGGCCGCGCTCGTTGCGGTCGAGTTGGACCTCCTCGCCATCGAGCCGGAACCGGCCACCGGCAATGCGATTGGCATGACGGCCGGCGATCACCCCAAAATAGGGGGAATGTGCGAGATAGGAGGCCAAATCGTCAAAGCCGAGCACCACGCTGCGACCGTCGACGCGCAGATCCGTGATGGCCGCACCGATCGTCATGATGGCGGCGGAGAGCTCGCCGCGCGCGATGGCAACACGCTCGACCGGCGTTCCATCGGCAAGCTGGCCGAACTGACTGACGCTCATTTCAGGTGATTCCCGCTGTCTCGCACGGCCCGGCCGCGCGGCACGGGCCGCGACACTATAGCCGCACGGACACCGAAATCACCGGGGACGGCTACTGTATCAACCGCATCGTGCCAGAGCGGATATCGACCGTGGCAAGACGGCCGAGCACCGACATGCCGATCAGCGGCAGTTCCAGCGTCCCCTTCGGCATCACCAGCGCCTCGACATTGTCGAGGCGGATGCTGCCGAGGCGCAGTTCGCGCAAGGTGACGGGCGCGGCGAGCGCCACGCCGTTGGCGGTGCGCACCTGCACGACGAAAGCCGACTTTGCGGGGCGAATCCCGGACTTTTCCGCCACATCCAGAGGCAGAGCGAGCGTCGTGGCACCGGTGTCGATCAACGAGCGCACCGGACGGCCATTGATATGGGCGCTGACCTCGTAATGACCGCCGCGTCCAGCCTTCAGCACGAGAGTACGCAGACCCGACGGCGGAACAGGTTCGTGCGCCTCCTGCCGCGCGGCCGCGGCAACCGGCGCATCCTTGAAATAGTCGCGCAGCAGATCCGGCGCGAAGACGGCAGCCACCACGACGATGACGGCGATCATCAGATAGCGTGCCACCATTCCCTGTCCCAGTTTCCGTTTTGCCGTTGCGCGCTCGATCCGAACGCTGCCACGGGACGCTTAGCAAGGGATGAAGCCGGCGCCGGCGGATGCAAACGCGGTTTCCGGCACGTTACCGGAAGCTGCCGCTTTGAAACGAACGGCAGGTCTCAGGCGGCAAACGTCTCGCAGGCGAGCGTGTCGGCGAGCTTCGCAATGGCCCCCGCCTCGGGCGAGGAGGACTGCGCCCCGTTCGCCGTGCAGGCCAGGGCGCCGGCGGCAGTGCCTTCCAGCAGGGCGCGACCGATCTCCGCCCCCCGGTCGAGCGCCGCGGCAAGGGCGCCGACAAAGGCATCGCCAGCGCCGGTCGTGTCGACCACGTCGACCTCAGGCGCGGCAACGCGCCAGCGGATCTTGCCCTTCTGGGCGATCAGCCCGCGCGCGCCGAGAGTGACGACAGCGAGCCGATCCTCGCCGGACAGCGCCGCGCAATGGGTCTCCGGCACCGGGCTCTCGCCGGCGCCGAGCGCCGCAGCCAGTTCCGCTGCCTCCACCGAATTGGCGACAACGACATCGACATCGGGCACGAGGCGCGCAAGCTCGGCATCACCGGAGGGCGCGGCGTTCAGCAGCACGCGGGCGCCGCAGAGCCGAGCGCGGCCGATGGCATCGGCGATCGGCCCCGGGCTCAGCTCACGCTGCAGCACCAGCAGGTCGCCCCGCGCCAGTCGGCCGTCGAGCCAATCCGCGACGACCCTCGCATTGACGCCGCTGGCGCACATGATCAGGTTCTCGCCCTTCGCGTCGACGCCGATCATGGCAATGCCGGTGCTGCCGTCGAGATGGCGCACACCGGAAAGGTCGACGCCGGCGCGCTCGATATTGGCAAGCGCTGCGGCGGCATGGGCATCGCGGCCGACCGCGCCGATCATCCTGACCTTCGCCCCGGCGCGCGCCGCCGCCAGTGCCTGGTTGGCGCCCTTGCCGCCCGGAAACGTCTGGTGATCGGGGCCGACCACCGTTTCACCGGGCGCGGGAAGACGCGGCAGGGCGACGACGAGATCGAGATTGATGGAGCCGAAGACAGTGATCACGATGCCTGCTCCTGCGGTTTGGCCAAAGGGATCAGATCCAGCCGCCGTCGACGACATAGGTCTGGTTGGTGCAAGCACCGGCGGCATCGGAGCAGAAGAACAGCACGACGCGGGCGACATCCGCCGGCACCAGCTTCCGCTTGAGGCACTGCCGCTCCATGATCTCGCGCTCGCCGGCCTCGTCAAGCCAGAGCGCGATCTGGCGCTCGGTCATGATCCAGCCCGGCGCGATGCAGTTGACCCGGATGTTGTCGGGGCCGAGATCGCGGGCCAGCGAGCGCGTCAGGCCGACAACAGCGGACTTGGCGGCCGTGTAGCCCGCCATGCCGCCCTGCCCGATCATCCAGGAGATCGAGCCCATGTTGACGATGGCGCCGCAGCCGAGCTTGCGCATGTCGCCTGCCACGGCCTGGGTGCAGAAGAACTGGTGCTTGAGGTTCACCGCCATGCGGCTGTCCCAATAGTCGGGCGTCACGTCGTCCAGCCGGTGGCGCTCGTCATGGGCGGCGTTGTTGACGAGAATGGAGACGGGGCCGAGCGCCTCGCGCAGGTCGGCGATTGCCGCTCGGGTCGCCTCGATGTCCGTGAGATCGGCGCGGGCGAAGCGGACGCTCGCCCCGGCGCTTTCCAGCTCCGCGACAAGCGCGCGCGAGGGCTCCTCGCTGAGGTCGATGAAGCCGACAGAGGCCCCTTGCGCAGCGAACTGGCGGACGATCTCCGCGCCGATACCGCCGCCACCGCCGGTGACCAGCACCGTCCTGCCCTTCAGATCCGGGTAGATCGCCTCGCCTGTCATGTCTCTCCTCCCCGAACGGCCGCTCCGGATCCGGTCCGCGCCGGCTGGTCGGATCATTTAATTCGGAATGAAAAATAATACAACAGATCCGACCGCGAAGGCGCTATTTGGTGCCGTACATGCGATCGCCGGCATCGCCGAGGCCGGGCATGATATAGCCCTTCTCGTTCAATCGCTCATCGATGGCGGCGGTGAAGATCGGCACGTCCGGATGGACGGCGTTGAACTTGGCGATGCCCTCGGGCGCTGCCAGCAGGCAGAGGAAGCGGAGCTGGGTGGCGCCGCGCTCCTTGAGCCGCTGGACGGCGGCAATCGCCGAGTTGGCGGTCGCCAGCATCGGGTCGACGACCACCACCAGACGTTCGGCCAGATCCTCCGGCGCCTTGAAATAGTATTCGACCGGCTCCAGCGTCTTGGGATCACGGTAAAGACCGATATGGGCGACACGGGCGGCCGGCACCAGTTCCAGCATGCCCTCCAGCAGCCCGTTGCCGGCGCGCAGGACCGAGGCGAAGACCAGCTTCTTGCCCTCGATGATCGGCGCCGACATGGTCTGCAGCGGCGTCTCGATCTCCACGGTGGTGATCGGCAGGTCGCGCGTCACCTCATAGGTCAGCAGCACCGAAATTTCCCGCAGCAGGCGGCGGAAGCCCTGGGTCGAGGTGTCCTTCATCCGCATGTGCGTCAGCTTGTGCTGCACCATCGGGTGATCGATTACGGTTGCTCCGCTCATCTCGCGCCTCTCCGCTTGCCCTGTCAGGAGGCGGCCGCCTCCGGAAGCCGCCTCCGGCTCCCTTCCTGTCATAGATCAACCGGCCGCCCAGCGGAACCGTGCGGGCAGGACCTTGGCCCTGCCGTCCACCGACTTCCCCGCTCAGCCGTCGCCGCGCAGTGCCGCATGTTCCGACAGGCGCAGAACCAGCCGGCGCCGCGTATCCTCATCGCAGAAGGCGGCACCGATCGCCGTACGGGTGATCGTCAGCAGCTCGTCCTCCGACCAGCCGAAGGTTTGCGCGCAACTGCGGTATTCGTGGCCGAGCGTGGTGCCGAAGAAGGGCGGATCGTCGGAATTGAGCGTGATGCGGCAGCCGGCGCGGCGTAGCAGGTTGACCGGATGAAAGCGCAGGTTTGAATAGAAGCCGAGCGCGACATTCGATCCCGGACAGACCTCCAGCACGATGCCCTCCGCCGCGATCCGCGCCACCACCGCCCGGTCCTCGATGGCCCGCACGCCGTGGCCGATACGCCGAACACGCAGGAAGTCGAGCGCAGCGGTGACGCTTTCCGGGCCGCAGACCTCGCCCGCATGGGCGGTGAGGCCAAGACCCGCCTCGGCCGCCATGCGGAAGGCGCGGGCGAAATTCGCCGGATGGCCCTGGCGCTCGTCGCCGGCAAGGCCGAAGCCGGTGACCAGCGGATGCGGGGCGGAGATGACCTGCGCCACCACCTGTTCGACCGCGCGGGCCCCGAAATGGCGCACGCCGATGGCGATCATCCGCGCTTCGATGCCGGTGTCGGCACGCGCCTGCTCGATGCCGGCGGCAAGGCCGGCGACATAGTCGCCATAGGCCAGGCCCGCGCCGGCGGCATGATCGGGCGAAATGGTCAGCTCGGCATAGATCGCACCTTCCGCCGCCAGCATGCGCAAGTAAGTGCCGGAAAGCAGCGCATAGTCCTCCGGCGTGCGGAAGACCCGGCTTGCCCGGTCATAGGCCGCGAGGAATTCGGAGAAGTCGTTCCAGAGGTAGCGGCCGCGCTCGTCGAAGAGGCCCTCGACATCCTGCCCGTGGCGCTTTGCCAGGCGCCGCACGAGGTCGGCCGGCGCCGCCCCCTCGATATGCACATGCAGCTCCGCCTTGGGCACCGGCGGTCGCGGGTTGGCCGGTGTCGGCATGACCGTCAGAATCCGCGCATCGGGTTTTCCGGAGCGCGCAGCAGCCAGTTGTCGGGCGACCAGCGGGCGGCACCATCCACCAGATGCAACGCATAGGCATGGCGCGAGCGCGGCGAGCGGTTCGGTGCCGAGCGATGCGGCACCAGCCCGTGCAGCACCACCAGCGTGCCCTTGGGGGCGACCAGCGGCACGTCGCCGGCGAGCGGCGTGTCGTCGAGGCGCTCCATCACCAATGCATCGCCGTCATAGTGGAAGCGCTGGCGCAGCGGCGCCAGATGCCCACCCGGCCCGCCAAGCAGGCCGCCATTGGTCTCGTCCGCGTCTTCCAGCGCGAACCAGAAGCCGGTGCACGACAGCGGCTCGGTGTGCAGGAAGGTGGAATCCTGATGGCAATTGACCTCGCCGCCAATCTCCGGCGGCTTGAAGATATACATGGACTGGGCGAGCAGCGGCGCGGCAAGGCCGAGGCTCGCTGCGGTGCGGGCAAGCCGGGGATCGCGCGAGAACCGCTCGAACACCGGGTCGAGATCGTGCAGCGCGTGGCCGACCTTGTTGAGCGCCACATGCTTGTCGCGCTGCAGCCGGCCCTGTGCGTCGAACGCCTCCTCCTCGAAGAAGAAACGGATCTTGTCGCCGCTTTCGCGGAAATAGCGGTCGCGGGCGTGGCTCTGGGCACCGGTCTCGAAGACGGAGGCATGCTCGTCCGGATCGAAGGCGTCGATCAGCTCGGCCATGCGGGCCTTCAGCGCATCACATTCCTCCGCCGACTTGTAGCCGGTGAGCACCAGAAAGCCGTCCTGCGCATAGGCTTCCTTCATCTCCGGCGTCAAAACGCCATCCACTGGTGCGGAAAAGGACCGTGCGATCATGCGCGTCTCCATTTCGGGGCATCGGCAATGCCGAGTCGCCCCCGTCAGTCTACCGAGAGGATCGGACGGGCTCCAGTTCGACGGACCCCGCTCCCGATGTCAGAGGAAGGACGTGCCGTGCCGTCCCGGCGCCAGCCCCAGATGGGCGGCGATGCTCTCGCCGATGTCGGCGAACGTGTCGCGAACGCCGATCACCTTCGGCGAACCGCCCTCGATCAGACCGATCACCGGCACCCGCTCGCGGGTGTGGTCGGTGCCGCGCCAGGTCGGATCGCAGCCGTGATCGGCGGTGAGAAGCAGCAGGTCGCCCGGCCGCAGCCGCGCCAGCAACTCCGGCAGCCGGCGATCCAGGGCCTCAAGCGCGGCGGCATAGCCCGGCACGTCGCGGCGGTGACCGTAAAGGCTGTCGAAGTCGATATAATTGGCGAAGATCAGGTCTCCCTCGCCGGCCCTGTCCATCGCCTCCAGCGTGCGGTCGAACAGCGCGTCGTTGCCGGCCGCCTTCAACACTTCGGACACGCCCTGATGGGCGAAGATGTCGGAGATCTTGCCGATGGTCAGCGTCCGGCGACCGGCTTCGAGCGCACGGTCGAGCAGGGTCGGCTCCGGCGGCAGCACCGAATAGTCGCGCCGGTTGGCGGTGCGCTCGAAGCCGGACACGGCATCGCCGACGAAGGGCCGCGCGATCACGCGGCCGATATTGTAGGGATCGACCAGACGGCGGACGGTCTCGCAAAGCCGGTAGAGCCGCTCCAGGCCGAAATGCTGCTCATGCGCGGCGATCTGGAACACCGAGTCGGCGCTGGTGTAGCAGATCGGCTTGCCGGTCCGCACATGCTCCTCGCCGAGGTCGGCGATAATCACCGTGCCGGAGGCATGAGTGTCGCCGAGGATGCCGGGCAGGCCCGCCTCGCGGATGATCGCCTGCGTCAGTGCCGCCGGAAAGGTCGGCACCGTGTCCGGGAAATAGCCCCAGTCGAAAGCGACCGGAACGCCGGCGATCTCCCAGTGGCCGGACGGCGTGTCCTTGCCCCGCGACGTCTCGCTTGCGGTGCCGAAGATGCCGATCGGCTCAACCGATCCGTCCAGACCCGCCGGCACCTTGCCGGTCGCAAGCTGCGCCGCGCGGGCAAGGCCGAGCGCGGTCATGTTGGGCAGGGCAAGCGGACCGGAGCGCAGGCCTTCGCGGTCGCCCTCGCCCCGCATGCAGGCGCTCGCGATGTGGCCGAGCGTGTCGGAGCCCTCGTCGCCGAAGCGAGCGGCATCGGGTGCGCCACCGATGCCGAAACTGTCCAAGACGCACAGGATCGCGCGTGCCATGAGGTTTCCCCGTTGTCATTGTCGGGCGGTTGTGTCCCGCCCCGTTGCAGTTCCGAAACTCCGGTTGCCGATCCGGGCCGCCTCAGGCGGGCGGCGCGATCCGCTCCACGACGACGGGCCGATCCTCGACGTCGCGCGGCGCGCCGAGCCGATAGGCGGTGCGCACCGTCTCCGCCGCCCGGCGCGCCGACGCCTCGTCGGCGGCATGAACGATGGCAAGCGGGGCGTCGCTGTCGGCGGAATGGCCGATGCCGGCAAGGTGCACCAGGCCCACCGCCGGGTCGATTACATCGCTGGCCCGGCGGCGCCCGCCGCCGAGTTCGACGACGGCAACGCCGATGGCGCGCGCGTCGACGCCGACGACGGTGCCCGGCTCCTGCGGATAGACCGGCAGTTCCACCGGTGCGGCAGCGAGATAGGCTTCCGCCTTTTCGACGAAGTCCGCCGGGCCGCCAAGGGCCGAAACCATCCGGGCGAAGCGCTCGGCCGCCGCACCGCTGGCAAAAGCCTCCCGCATCTTCTCCGCCCCCTCCTGCGCATCGGCGCAGATCCCGCCAAGGACGAGCGCTTCGGCACCGAGCGCCACCGTGACGTCGAACAGACGGTTGTCGACCGCCCGCCCTGTCAGGAAGTCGACGGCATTGCGCATCTCGACCGCGTTGCCGGCGGCGGAGGCCAGCGGCTCATTCATGTCGGTCAGCAGCGCGCTCGTGCGGCAGCCGGCGCCATTGGCAACGGTCACAAGGCTTTCGGCCAGTGCCCTTGCCTGCTCCCGCGTCGCCATGAAGGCCCCCGTTCCCCATTTCACATCGAGGACGAGGCCCTGCAGGCCGGCGGCGAGTTTCTTCGACAGGATCGAGGCGGTGATGAGGTCGAGGCTTTCGACCGTGCCGGTCACATCGCGAATGCCGTAGAAGCGCTTGTCGGCCGGCGCGAGATCCGGCGTCTGACCGATTATCGCGCAGCCGACCTCGCGCACCACCTTGCGGAACAGTGCATTGTCGGGCTGCGTCTTGTAACCGGGGATGGCATCGAACTTGTCGAGCGTGCCGCCGGTATGGCCAAGGCCGCGGCCGGAGATCATCGGCACGGCCGCGCCGCAGGCGGCGAGCGCGGGGGCCAGCATCAGGGAGACATTATCGCCGACACCGCCCGTCGAGTGCTTGTCGAGGACCGGCGCGTCGATGTCGGACCAGTCCAGCACCGTGCCGCTGTCGCGCATCGCCAGTGTCAGCGCGACGCGCTCGTCCAGCGACAGTCCGCGGAAGAACACGGCCATGGCAAGCGCCGCCACCTGCCCTTCCGAGACGCTATCGTCGGTCAATCCCTTGATGAAGAAGGCGATCTCTTCGGGGGCGAGCGTGCCGCCGTCGCGCTTCTTGCGGATCAGTTCCTGCGCCAGCATGGGGTCAGTATCCTTTGGCGGTGGTCGGTTCGCGCCCGTCGAGCGCGGCAAGCAGGGCATCAAGCAGGCCGCTCGCGCCGAAACGGAAATGCGGGGCCGAAACCCAGTTCGCCCCCAGGATACGGTCGGCGATCGCCAGATAGGCCGCCGCATCCGCGACGGTGCGAATGCCGCCGGCAGGCTTGAAGCCGATCTCGGGACCGCCCTCGCGCCGCACTTCCTCGATGACCGTCAGCATGATCTCCGCCGCTTCCGGGGTGGCGTTGACCTTCACCTTGCCGGTCGAGGTCTTGATGAAATCGGCGCCGGCGGCAATCGCCAGCAGAGAGGCGGCATGGACGAGCAGCGCATCGCCAATCTCGCCGGTCTCCAGGATCACCTTCAGCAGCCGGTCGCCGCAGGCCTCGCGCACCTTGCGGATCTGCGTCTCGGCGAAGCCGCGCCGGCCGGCGAGCAGGGCGCGATAGGGCATGACCAGGTCGATCTCGTCGGCGCCGGCGGCAATCGCCTGGCGGGTCTCGGCGACGACGGCCAGCGTGTCGTCGCCGCCTTGCGGGAAGTTGACGACGGTTGCCACGCGCACACCGGAGCCGGCGAGCAGGGTCGCGGCCTGGGCGACGAAGCGCGGCCAGATACAGACCGCTGCGACGGGACCATGGGGTGTCACCGCGCGGGCACACAGCGTGTCGATGTCGGCCGTTGTGCAGGTGTCGTCGAGATTGGTCAGATCGACCAGCGGCAGCGCGCGCCGCGCCACCTCGGCGGAGGTCATATCAGGCATTTCCAAGGTCCTTGACGAAGCGGCGGATCAGCCGCTTCAGCGCGTCGACGGCCATCAGCGCGGTCGACTTGGTTTCTTCATGCGACAGGCCGTGCGCCTGCAGGCCCGCACCATAGTTGGTGATGGTGGAGATCGCGGCAACGCGCAGGCCGAGATAGCGGGCCAGGATCACCTCCGGCACCGTCGACATGCCGACCGCGTCCGCACCCAGGAGTTTCGCCATGCGGATTTCCGCAGGCGTCTCGAAGGAGGGGCCGGAGAACCACATGTAGACGCCTTCGCCGAGCGCGATCTCCTCTTCCGTCGCGAGCGTCTTCAGGCGCGCGCGAAGGTCAGGATCGTAGGCGGCGCTCATGTCGAGAAAGCGGCGATCGCTTTCCTCGCCGATCAAGGGGTTGAGGCCCGACCAGTTGATGTGGTCGCTGATCAGCATCGGCGTGCCGGGGGCGAACTCCTGACGCAGGGACCCGGCCGCGTTGGTGAGCAGCAGCGTGTCGCAGCCGAGCGCCTTCAGCGTCTCCAAGGGTGTACGCATGACGTCGGCGCCGCCGCCCTCGTAGTAATGGGCGCGGCCGGAGAGCACGACCACCGGCACCTCGCCGAGGCGACCGGCGACCAGTTCGCTGCCATGCGAGGAAACGGAGGAGACCGGAAAGCCCGTGAGCTTGGAATAGGGGATGCGGACGGCGTCCTCGACCTCCTCGGCCAATTGGCCGAGGCCGGAGCCCAGCACCATTGCGACGCGGTAATCGCCCGGTCTTGCGGCGCGGACCGTTTCCGCGCATTCCGGCCCGTAGCCGCTCATATATCCCTCTCCTCGTCCTTGAGAACGAACCGGGCCGGCAACAGTTCCGCCATGGTCAGCGTGCGGCGCAGCCCGGTGTCGTCGCAGATGTGCACCGGCACATCGTCGCCGGCGAATTCGGCAAGTCTCTGGCGGCAGCCGCCGCAGGGGGTGCACAGCGCCGCCTTTGCGGTGACCAGCACTTCGACCACGTCGCCCGGCCGGCCGCCGGCGGCCACCATGGCACCGAGTGCAGTGGTCTCGGCGCACCAGCCTTCGGGAAAGCTGGCGTTTTCCACATTGCAGCCGGCGAAGATCCGACCATCCCGGGTGGCGAGGGCGGCGCCGACGCGAAAACCGGAGTATTTCGCATGCGCATTCTCGCGGGCCGCGCTGGCGGCAGCGAACAACTCGTCGAAACGGCTCATGTCATCCTCCTTGCCGGCACCGCTCAGCTACGTTCCTTGACATAGGCGACGCCGCCGGCGCGAGGGGGAACCGCCTTGCCGATGAAACCGGCCAGCAGCACCACGGTGAGGATGTAGGGAAGCGCCTGGATCGCCTGCACCGGCACCTCGCCGATGCCCGGCACCTGCTGGCCCTGCAGGCGGATCGCCACCGCATCGAGGAAGCCGAAGAGCAGGCAGGCGAACATCACCGGCACCGGCTTCCACTTGGCGAAGATCAGCGCCGCCAGCGCGATGAAACCCTTGCCGGCCGTCATGTTGGCGATGAAGCTCGCCGACTGGCCGATGGAGAGATAGGTGCCGGCGATGCCGCACAGGATGCCGGTACAGATCACCGCGCGGTAGCGCAGCCAGGTGACGGAGATGCCGGCCGTATCGACCGCGCCGGGATTCTCGCCGACCGCGCGCAGGCGCAGGCCGAAGCGGGTGCGATAGAGCACCCACCAGGAGAAGGGGACCGCAAGGAAGGCCACATAGACCAGGATGTTGTGACCCGACACGAGCTCGTAATAGATCAGGCCGATCACCGGCACATCGCGCAGGCTCTCCGCCAGCGGCAAGGTCAGTTCTCCGAAGCGGCCACCTCCGCTCACGGACGGCGTGCGCCCGCCCTGGCCGAACCAGGCCTGGCCGAGCAGCGCCGTCAGGCCGATCGCCAGGAAGTTGATGGCAACGCCGGAGACGATCTGGTTGCCCCGATTGGTGATGCAGGCAAAGCCATGCACCAGAGCCAGCGCCACCGAGATGACGATGCCGGCGGCAAGACCGATCCAGGCGGAGCCGCTGAGCGCTGCTGCCGTCCCGGCGGCGAAGGCCGCCCCCAGCATCTTGCCTTCGAGGCCGATGTCGAAGACGCCGGAACGCTCGGAATAGAGCCCGGCAAGGGCAGCCAGCAGCAGCGGCGTGGAAAGCCGTGCGGTGCTGTCGAGGACGAAGATCAGGGTTTCGAACATGGCTTCCCCCTCACGCCGCCGGAGCCGGCCGGGCGGCCAGCACGCCGAAGATGCGCAGCAGCGCCGGGCGGAACATGTGCTCCAGCGCGCCGGCGAACAGGATCACCAGACCCTGGATGACGACGATCATGTCGCGGGTGATCGCCGGCATCTCGAAGGCAAGTTCCGCCCCGCCCTGATAGAGCATGCCGAACAGGATGGCGGCGAAGACGATGCCGACAGGATGCGCACGGCCCATCAGCGCAACGGCAATGCCGACGAAGCCGTAGCCGGAGACGAACTCGATCAGCAGCCGGTGCTGGGAGCCCATGATCTCGTTGATCGCCATCATGCCGGCAAGACCGCCGGACATCAGCATGGTGACCACGGTGATGCGCAGCGGCGAGATTCCGGCATAGACGGCGGCGACCGGATTGGCGCCGAAGGTGCGGATCTCGTAGCCGAGCCGGGTCCGCCAGACGATCACCCAGACCAGCAGGCAGGCGGCGAGCGCCAGCAGGAACGAGAAGTTCACCGGCGCGGAGCCGAAATTGGTCCCCGGCAACACGTCCTGCAGCAGCGGCAGGCGGCCGCCACTCTCGAACGTGCGGGTCTCCGGCTGCATCGACCCGCGTTTCGACAGAAGGTTGACCAGCAGGTAGACCATCAGCGAGGCGGCGATGAAGTTGAACATGATAGTCGTGATGACGACGTGACTGCCGCGCTTGGCCTGCAGGATCGCCGGGATGAAGGCCCAGGCCGCGCCGAAGGCGGCAGCCCCCGCGACCGCGAATGGCAGCGTCACCCACCACGGCACATAGCGATCGAGCGCAAGGCACGCCAGGGCGACGCCGAGACCGCCAAGATAGGCCTGCCCCTCGCCGCCGATGTTGAACAGGCCCGCATGGAAGGCAATCGCGACGGCAAGGCCCGTGAAGATGAAATTGGTCGCGTAGAACAGGGTGAAGCCGATGCCCTCGTTCCAGCCGAGCGAGCCCCAGACCAGAACCTTGACCGCCTCGACCGGGTTCTCGCCGATCAAGAGCACCACCAGGCCCGAGACCAGGAAGGCGGCGGCGACATTGAGTGCCGGCATCAGCCCGTAATCGACCCAGCGCGGAAGCTGCCCCGCCGTCATTCCGCCGCCTCCTGTCCACTGGCGCCCGCCATCAGCAGGCCCAGCTCGCTTTCCGCCGTTTCGGGTGCTCGTTCGCCGACAACCTTGCCGTCGAACATGACCAGCACCCGGTCGGCCAGCGCCCGGATCTCGTCGAGTTCGACCGAGACCAGCAGGACGCCCTTGCCGGCGTCGCGCAGGGCGACGATACGCTTGTGAATGAACTCGATGGCGCCGATGTCGACACCGCGCGTCGGCTGGCCGACGAGCAGGATGACCGGGTCGCGCTCGATTTCGCGCGCCAGCACGATCTTCTGCTGGTTGCCGCCGGAGAAATTGGCGGTCTTCAGCATGCACTCGGCCGGGCGGATGTCGTATTTCTCGATCTCGGTCTTCGCCGCCTTGCGGATCCGATCGAAGTCGAGGAAGGGACCGCGCCCATAGGCCGGGTCGCGGTGATAGCCGAGAATGGCGTTCTCGCATTCGGGAAAGCGGGTCACCAGTCCCATCCGGTGGCGGTCTTCCGGCACATGCGCGAGCCCGAGCCCGCGCATTGCGGCGGGATCCGTGCCGCCTTGCGTCAGATCCACCCGGGTCCCGTCGACCGTGACGGTGCCCGATATCACCGCGCGGATGCCGGCGATCGCTTCCAGCAGTTCGGACTGGCCGTTGCCGGACACGCCGGCAATGCCGACGATCTCGCCGGCGCGCACCTCCAGCGAGACATTGCGCACCACATCAACGCCGCGCGCGTCGCGCACTGTCAGGTTCTCCACCGTCAGAACCGGACGGCCGGGCTGGGCCGGTCCCTTCTCGACTTCCAGCAGGACGCGGCGGCCGACCATCAGTTCGGCAAGCTCGCCCATCGAGGTCTTCGACGTCTGCCGCGTCGCGACGATCTCGCCGCGCCGCATGACGGAGACCTCGTCGGTCACGGCCATGATCTCGCGCAGCTTGTGGGTGATCAGCAGCACCGTCTTTCCCTCGTCGCGCAGCACGCGGAGAATGCGGAAGAGGTGATCGGCTTCCGCCGGGGTCAACACGCCCGTCGGCTCGTCGAGGATCAGGATGTCGGCGCTGCGGAACAGCGCCTTGAGGATCTCCACCCGCTGCTGCAGGCCGACGGGAAGGTCCTCGATCAGCGCGTCGGGATCGACCTTGAGATCGTAGTCGTCGGCAAGGCGCTTCAGCTCGGCCCTGGCCTTCGACATCCCGCCGGCGAGCAGAGCGCCGCCTTCGGCGCCGAGAATGACGTTCTCAAGCACGGTGAAGTTCTCCACCAGCATAAAGTGCTGGTGGACCATGCCGATGCCCAGCGCGATCGCTGCCTGGCTGGAGGGAATGGAGACCTTCCTGCCGTCGACGCGGATCTCACCGGAATCGGCGTGATAGAAGCCGTAGAGGATCGACATCAGCGTCGACTTGCCGGCACCGTTCTCGCCGACAATGCCGTGGATCGAGCCCTTCTTGACCTTCAGGTGGATGTCCTTGTTGGCGTGGACCTGTCCGAAGCGCTTGTCGACGCCGACGAGTTCGATGGCAAGCTGGTCGCTCACAGCGGACACTCCCCGTCGCTGACCGCGTCGTGCACGGTGATCGTGCCGTCGGCGATCCTGGCGGCCGCCTCGCCGGCCGCCGCCTCCATCTGCGCGGTGACGAGCGCGCGGTTGTTGTCGTCGATCACCCAGTCCATGCCGCCCTCCGCCAGGCCAAGCACCTCGAGGCCGGCGCTCCATGTGCCCGCCTGCGTGTCGGCGAAGTTGCGATAGACGGCAACATCGACGCGCTTGCGGATCGAGGTAAGGATGTGGCCGGGGTGCAGGCCGTTCTGATTGCTGTCGGTGCCGATGCCGAGAACGCCGGCATCGGCCACGGCCTGCAGCACACCGATGCCGGTGCCGCCCGCGGCCTGGATGATGACATCGGCGCCGCGCTTGATCTGGCCACGCGCAAGCTCCGCGCCGCGCGCCGGATCGGCAAAGGCCGCCGGCGTGTCGCCGGTCATGTTGAAGAGAACCCGTATGTCGGGCGAAACGGATGCCGCTCCCTGACGGTAGCCGCACAGGAACCGGCGAATGATCGGGATATCCATGCCGCCGACGAAGCCGATGGTCCCGGTTTTCGACGCCATCGCGGCCAGCAGGCCGGCGATATAAGAGCCCTCATGCTCGCGAAAGACGACGGAGCGCACGTTCGGTGCCTCGACCACCATGTCGATGATCGAGAAATTCGTTTGCGGATAGTCCTTGGCCGCCGCCGCGACCGCCGCCGCCTGATTGAAGCCAATGGCAACCACCGGCTCCGCCCCGCGCGCGGCAAAGCCCCGCAGCGCCTGCAGGCTGTCGGCATCGCGAGCAATCTCGAAGTCCCGATAGGGTTCGCCGGTGTCGGCGGCAAACCGCTCGGCGCCACGGAAGGCGGCTTCGTTGAACGAGCCGTCGAACTTGCCGCCGACGGAATAGACGAGCACCGGCTCACCCGCCGCGGGTGTCGCGGCAAGACCCGCCGCAAGGGCAAGGATCGCAACCGTTTTCAGGATAGGCGTCATCACCGCTGTCCCGCATCGCCAGCCCCGAAATGGGGCGGCATGCGCCGCAGGCCCTGCCCGCGGCGCATGCCTGTCACCTCAGAAGGGGCAGCTTTCGCTCGCCATGTAGTCATGGACGACGATCTTGCCGGAGATGATGTCGGCCTTGGCCTGGTCGACCGCCGCCTTCATGTCGTCGGTGATCAGCGGTTCGTTGTGCTCGTCGAGAGCCCAGTCGACACCGCCCTCGGCAAGGCCGAGCGAATAGATGCCCGAGGTCCAGTTGCCGTCCTTGGCGTCGGTGAAGGCCTTCTCGACGGCAATGTCGACACGCTTCAGCATGGAGGTCAGCACCTTGCCCGGATGCAGGGCGTTCTGGTTGCTGTCGACACCGATGCCGAGCTTGCCGGCATCGGCCGTCGCCTGCAGCACGCCGAGGCCGGTGGCACCGGCGGCGTGATAGATCACGTCGGCGCCGCGGTCGATCTGCGACTTGGCAAGCTCGCCACCCTTGGCCGGGTCGTTGAAGGCCGCGCCCGTCGAGCCGGTCATGTTCTCGAAGATCTCGGTATCGGCGTTGGTCTCCTTGACGCCCTGCTTGTAGCCGCAGGCGAACTTGCGGATGAGCTGGATGTCCATGCCGCCAACAAAGCCGACCTTGCCACTTTCCGACGCCATCGCCGCCAGCTTGCCGACGATGTAGGAGCCTTCATGCTCCTTGAAGAGGATCGAGCGGACGTTCGGCAGGTCGACGACCATGTCGACGATGGCGAACTTGGTGTCGGGGAATTCCGCCGCCACCTTTTCCAGCGCGTTGGCATGCAGGAAGCCGATGGCGATCACCGGATTGGCGCCGCGACGGGCGAAATTGCGCAGCGCCTGCTCGCGCTGGCTGTCGTTCTGGATCTCGAAGTCGCGATAGTCGATGCCGGTCTCGGACTTGAACTTCTCCGCGCCGATGAACGCCGCCTCGTTGAAGGACTTGTCGTACTTGCCGCCGAGGTCATAGACGACCGCCGGCTGGATATCCTGAGCCAGCGCCGTACCGGCGAGCAGGACCGCCGCCGCGGCCCCGAGAATCACGCTTTTCATCACCATGACTTACCTCCACCTGTTTCCCGCCGGCCTCATGCCGAGCGGGCTTGTCTGGTTCCTTCCGCGACGGCCAGGGCTCGCCCCAGGTTCTCGTCGACGATCAGGTCCGTGATCAGCCCCGCGCGCAGGGCGGCGCGCGTTGCCTCAAGCTTGCCGAGCCCGCCGGCCAGCGCGACGATACGCGCGCCCCGAACAGCCTCGAAGGGCAGTCCGACGGCCTTGTCGCCCAGCTTTGCGGGCACGAGACGTCCGTCGCGACCGATAAACCGGCCCATCAGGTCGCAGACCGCGCCGGTGGCGATCAGGTCGCGCTGCTCCTCGCGCGAGATCAGGTCGCGGCTGATGAGATGGCCGTCATCCTCGACCGAGCCGATGCCGATGACGAACAGGTCCGAGGCGCGGGCCCGCTGCAGCAGCGCCTGCACGCTGCGCTGGCCGAGGAACGTGTCGCGCTCGGCAACACTCTCGGCGAGATAGGGGACGGGCAGGTAATAGCCCTCGCCGCCGGTGCGCTCGGCCAGTTGCTGGACGACATCGAACGGATTGGCGGAGAGCTTGCGGGTCAGCGAGCCGGAAATCGACACGATGCTGAGATCCGGACGCTGGATGCGCGGCATCATCTCGACTGCGGCCTTGAGGGTGCGGCCCATGCCGACGCCGAGCTGGACGAGCGAGGGATTGCCAAGCAGACTGGCAAGATGCGGGCCTGCAACCTCGGCAATCGCGCGGATGGCCGAGGCGTCGTCGCAGTTGCCGATGTCCGGAGCGACCAGGCAGGAGGACAGGCCATGGGCATCCGCCAGCGCCGCCTCGATCTCCAGGCAGTCGGACGGACGGCCGACGATCTGGAAGCGGACGAGACCGGTCTTCTGGGCGTGGGCGATGAGCCGGTGGACCCTGGCGGTCGAAATGCCGAGGCGCGTGGCGATCTCGCCCTGCGTCGCACCGCCGACAAAGGACATCCACGCGGCGCGGATCGCCATGTCTGTTGTCCAGTCGCCTGCCTGCATGCCCGTTCCCGTCGTCCCCGCCTGCTGGGACGGCCGCCGCGCGGCACCTGCCGCGTCGGAACGAAATGCCGGACCCCTCGCCTGTGGCTGAAAATTTCTTCAGCTCTTGAGATTTCTTTCAATCAGACTGCATGAGCGCCCGACCAAGGTCAAGCACGTTCGCAACAAGCCGCAGTGGAAGACGGCAGTTTCCTCGTTTCCCGGCAAATCCTGCCTGGCCGCCGGCAGGATTTGCCTGGATTTCTTGCAGAATGGCCCTATTTGCCGAAAGGAAGGGCAGTTGTCCGAGTGATGGGCGCTGCGCGCCCCCTGCGTGAGGAACGCCGGAGGGAATCGTTAACCGGCTGAGCGGGATCGAGTTTCGCAAGGCGCACAGATTGCGGCTCGCGAACCAACCCGGCAAAACGGTTTCCCTTGGCGAAAACACCAGGTTTCCGCAGCGTCTGGCACGGCTCTTGCTCATTGCCGGTTATCGCCAGAGCGCCGGAAGGAAGCCGCAGACCTGCGGTCGGGAGAGGGAACGGACGCGAGATAAGGCACGAACGAGGAGCGTCGGACAAGGCAGGAGCCCTTCACCGGTTGAAGGAGTTTCGACCATGTGCGTGCCAGTTCTCTCCCCGAAGGCAGGACAGACCCTGCCTGCCCGCATCGCCGGAACGCGTCACGTGCTCGCCGGCTGGATCGTCTGCGTCATGGCTCTCGCCAATCCGGCGGCCGCTGCCGGCAACGCCTCCGTCTTCGGATACGGCTACGATCCCGAGCGCGAGGTCGACGTCGAACTCGTGCTGGCCGTCGACATTTCCCAGTCGATGGACAAGGAAGAGCAGGAGATCCAGCGGGCCGGTTATGTGGCGGCCCTGACCTCGCCCGAGGTCGTCGACGCGATCCGCTACGGCCCGACCGGGCGCATCGCCATCGCATATATGGAATGGGGCAGCGCCAGCGACCAGTTCATCGTCGCGGACTGGTCCGTGATCAGCGACCACGCCTCGGCGGCGGCCTTCGCCGCAAAGATCGCCGAAGCCCCCTTGCGGCAAAGCCAGAGAACCTCGATCTCCGCCGCCATCGCTCATTCCGTCGCGATGATGGCAACGAGCGACTATCAGGGCCTGCGCAAGGTCATCGACATTTCCGGCGATGGTCCCAACAACCAGGGCGGCAAGGTCAGCATCTTCCGCGACCAGGCGATCGCCGCCGGCATCACCATCAACGGACTGCCGCTAATGCTGAAGGCGGATCGCGACACCTGGCAGGCCATGCTGAACGTCGACCACTATTATGAGGACTGCGTGATCGGCGGACCCGGGCATTTCTCCATACCGGTGCGCTCGCGCGAGCAGTTTGCCGATGCGATCCGCATGAAGCTGGTGCTGGAGATCGCGGGGCTGATGCCGGAGCGGCCGCTCGTGCACCGGGCAAGCAGCCGCAAGCCGGTCAATTGCGGACTCTATGATTGAGCAGCTCCGGCCGGGTGACGCCCCCTTGCAAGGAGCGGCTTTCAACCCGGCGCGTAAGCGGGTACATCCTAGTCATCCGAATCTGAAGTTCGTCACAGTTCATGGCATGCTCCGTACGAACTTCAGTTTCAAAAGGATGACTAGCAAGTTTATGTTTCTAGTGTGGCTTTCGAATTTGAAATACGCTCTGGGTGTGCTGTCAAAATGAGGCGTATTTCAAATTCACCACACTAGGCTCAGGATCCGTATCCGCTTGTCCGCCACCGCCAGAGACCACGCAGGATCGCCTTGACCGGAACCGCGAGCCCCTTGCCCGACACACGTCCCGCCAAGCCGTCGCTGGCGCTGGTCGCCCATGATGCCCGCAAGGACGAGATGGTCGCCTTTGCCAAGGCGCATGAGGACAAGCTTGGCTCCTTCCGCCTAGTGGCGACCGGGACCACCGGCGGGCGCATTCTCGAGGCCTGTCCGAGCCTGGTGATCGAGCGGCTGAAGAGCGGCCCGCTCGGCGGCGACCAGCAGATCGGCGCGATGATCGCGGAAGGTCGGCTGCAAGGGCTCATCTTCCTCGTCGATCCCTTGTCGCCCATGCCGCATGATGTCGACGTCAAGGCGTTGATGCGCCTTGCTCTTGTCTACAACATCCCGATGGCGCTGAACCGGGCAACGGCCGATATCCTGCTGCGCTCGGCGCGCCTTGCCGGCCTTCCGACCACTTCGACCACTCCCGAAATCTTCCCCCAGGCCTGATGACCCTGTCCCCGCCCAGCCTTCGCGGTTTCCGCTTTCCCGTGCTCGTCGCCGATATCGGCGGCACCAATGCCCGTTTCGCGATCGTCACCGACACCCATGCCGCGACGAAGGTCTACGGCTCCGTGCCCACCGCCGATTTCCCCGGCCTTGCCGAGGCGGCGATCGCGACGGTGCTCGACCACACCTCGGTCATGCCGCGTACGGCCGTGCTCGCGGTGGCGGGGCCGGTCACCGGCGACCGCATTCCCATGACCAACGCCGACTGGGTGATCGAGCCGCGCGAGTTGATCCGCCGGCTCGGCCTGGAAAGCGTCGTGGTGCTCAACGACTTCGAGGCGCAGGCACTGGCCCTGCCCGGCCTTGCCGGCGACGACATCCGCCAGATCGGCGGCGGAACGGCACAGGCGAACGGCGCCAAGGTGGTGCTGGGGCCGGGCACCGGCCTCGGCGCGGCGGCCATGATCCATACCGCCGGCACCTGGGTCCCGATCCCGGGCGAAGGCGGCCACATGGAACTCGGTCCCGTCTCCGAGACGGACTATCGGGTCTGGCCGCATATCGAGCGGCAGGAGGGGCGCATCGGTGCCGAACGCATCATCAGCGGAGCCGGCCTGCTGCGCCTGTCGCGGGCCGTGGCGGCGGAAGCCGCGACCCACCGCGCCTTCGAGCGGCCCAGCGACGTGACCGAGGCGGCCGACGGCGGCGACGAGATCGCCCTGCGCACCATGGACATCTTCGTGCGGGCGCTGGGGCGGGTGGCCGGCGACTTCGCCCTCACCTTCCTCGCGCGCGGCGGCGTCTTCCTCGGCGGCGGCATTCCCGGCCGCATCGACACCTATCTGGCGCATCCCGCCTTCCGCGCCTCGTTCGAGGCGAAGGCTCCGCATTCGGCGCTGCTTGCCTCGATCCCGACCTTCCTGGTGCGCCATAGCAACCCGGCGCTGGAGGGGCTTGCAAGCTTCGCCCGTACCCCGACGCTGTTTGCCGTCGAGCTTGCCGGACGGCACTGGAGCGCCGACGACGCCATGGGCTCCGCCGCGACACCGCAATGAGCAAGGCTGCCGCAACGCGGCCACCGCTTCCCATCGATGCGGTGCTGCCGGATCTGCTTGCCGTACTGGAAGCGCATACCGCCTGCGTGCTGGTGGCCGAACCCGGCGCCGGCAAGACGACGATGGTGCCGCTGGCCCTGCTCAATGCGACATGGCGCGACGACGGGCGCATCATCGTGCTGGAGCCCCGCCGGCTCGCGGCCCGCGCGGCGGCTGCCCGGATGGCGTCGCTGCTTGGCGAGGAGGTCGGCGGACGGGTCGGCCTCAGGGTGCGGCTGGAGACGAAAGTCTCCGCCCGAACGCGCATCGAAGTGGTCACCGAAGGCGTCTTCACCCGGATGATCCTCGAGGATCCCGAGCTTGCGGGCGTTGCCTGCATCCTCTTCGACGAGTTTCACGAGCGCTCGCTGGACGGCGATCTCGGCCTTGCGCTCGCCCTCGATGCGCAAGGGGCGCTGCGCGAGGACCTGCGCATCGTGCCGATGTCCGCGACCATCGATGCCGCAGGCGTCGCCAGCCATCTCGGCGGCGTGCCGGTGATCCATTGCGAGGGACGCAGCTTTCCGGTCGAGACCCGCTATCTCGGACGCGATGGCGACCGCGACATCGCGGCTCAGGTCGCGGGGGCGGTGCGCAAGGCACTGGCGGAGGAGAGCGGCTCGATCCTCGCCTTCCTGCCCGGTCAGGGCGAGATCCGCCGCGCGGCGGAGATGCTCCTGCCGCCCCTGCCCGCCGATACCGACCTCGCTCCCCTCTACGGTGCTCTCACCGGCGCGGAACAGAGTGCCGCCATTCGTCCGGCGGCGAGCGGCCGGCGCAAGGTGGTGCTGGCCACCTCAATCGCCCAGACCTCGCTGACCATCGAGGGCGTGCGGGTCGTCATCGACAGCGGCCTTGCCCGCGTGCCGGTCCATGAGCCGGCGACCGGTCTCACCCGGCTCGCGACTGTGCGGGCCTCGCGCGCCGCCGCCGACCAGCGGCGCGGCCGCGCCGGACGCATGGAGCCGGGCATCTGCTACCGGCTGTGGGACGAGGCGCAGACCGCCTCGCTGCCCGCCGACGACAGGCCCGAAATCCTGGAGGCGGACCTTTCCAGCCTGGCGCTCGACCTTGCCGCCTGGGGCGTCAGCGATCCCGCCAGCCTGCGCTTTCCCGACCAGCCGCCGGCGGCCGCCTGGAACGAGGCAGTCGCCCTGTTGCAGCGGCTCGAAGCGCTCGACGGCACGGGGCGGCTGACGGCGGAGGGCGAGCGCATGCGCGCGCTGCCGCTGGCGCCTCGGCTGGCGCATATGCTGGTGCGGGCGGCGGAAACGGGAGAGAGCCGGCTTGCTTGCGAGACCGCGGCCCTGCTCTCCGAACAGGGACTCGGCGGGCGCTCGGCGGATCTTCGCCACCGCCTGATGGATTTTCGCCGCGCCCGCGATCCGCGCAGCACAGCCGCGCGCGGCATGGCCCAGCGCTGGCAATCGCTGATCGACAAGGGGCCGAGCGCGAAGACGACTTCGATGGCAGCAGGCGACACGGAAGCGGCCGGCAGGCTGCTGGCGCTCGCCTATCCCGACCGGGTGGCGCAGGCGCAGGACGGGCGCGGCGGTTTCCGCATGGCCAATGGCCGGGGCGGGCGCGTCGACGAGGCCGATCCGCTGGCGCGCGAGCCGTTCCTCGTCGTCGCCGACCTGCAGGGCAATGCCGCGCGCGGCCGCATCCTGCTCGGCGCTCCAATCACGCGCGAGGAGATCGAGCAGCTTTTCGCCGGCGAAATCGAGGACGAGGTGCAGGTCGCCTGCGAGGCCTCGGGCTCTGTGCGAGCACGGCGGCTGCGCCGCCTTCGCCGGCTGGTGCTGCGCGAAGCTGTCGAGCCCAATCCCGATCCGGATGCCGTCGCCGCGGCTCTCCTTGCCTTCCTCAAGACACGCGGCGCCCGCGCCCTGCCCTGGAGCAAGGCCCAGGCGGCCCTGCGCGCCCGCGTCGTGACTTTGCGAGGGCTATTGCCGGCTGCCGAGGCCGAGGCCTGGCCGGATCTTGGCGACGATGCCTTGAGCGAAACGATGGAGGTTTGGCTCGGCCCCTATCTCGCGGGCCTGCGCAGCACCTCCGCGCTCGACGCCGAGATGCTGGGCAATGCGCTCGCCGCCCTGCTGCCGCAGCACCGGCTGGGCGAGCTCGACCGCTTGCTGCCGACCCATTTCGCCGCCCCGTCCGGCTCGCATGTCCCGATCGACTACGACCGCGAGGAAGGGCCGACGCTGCCCATCCGGGTGCAGGAGCTTTTCGGCCTCGACCGGCATCCGGCGATTGCGGGAGGCAGCGTGCCGCTGATCCTGGAACTGCTGTCGCCGGCCCACCGGCCGATCCAGATCACCCGCGACCTGCCGGGCTTCTGGCGCGGCTCCTGGGCAGCGGTAAAGGCCGAGATGAAGGGCCGCTACCCCAAGCACCCCTGGCCGGACGACCCGCTTTCCGCCCCGGCGACCAACCGGGCCAAGCCGCGCAAGTAGCACGTGCTCGGCCCGGCAGTCCGTAAAGTAGGCCTCAGTCTTCCTCGGCCATGGCGATCAGGCTGGCATTGCCGCCGGCCGCCGCCGTGTTGATCGAGACGACCTGCTCCAGCGCGAAGCGGCCGAGATAGGCCGGGCCGCCGGCCTTCGGGCCGGTGCCGGACAGGCCGGATCCGCCGAAGGGCTGGGTGCCGACCACCGCGCCGATGGTGTTGCGGTTGACATAGACATTGCCGACCGACAACCGGTCGACCACGGCCGCCACCGTCGCGTCGATGCGGCTGTGCACGCCGAGCGTCAGGCCGTAGCCGGTCGCGGCGATGGTCTCCAGCATCTTCGGCAGGTCGGATGCCTTGTAGCGCACCACATGCAGGATCGGGCCGAAAGTCTCCTTGGTCAGTGCATCGGGCCTGTCGAGCTCGACGATATGCGGCGCCACCCAGGTCCCACGCGCCAGCGCCCCGCCGGGCGCCTCGCCCGCATAGAGCAGCTTCTGGGTGCGGCGCATCTCCCCCACATGCGACAGCAGACGGTCGCGGGCATCGAGGTCGATCACCGGGCCGATGTCGGTGGCCGGATCCGCCGGATCGCCGAGCGACAATTCGCTCGCCGCACCCTTCAGCATCTCGAGCTGCTTGTCGGCCACGTCCTCCTGCAGGTAGAGCAGGCGAAGCGCCGAGCAGCGCTGGCCGGCGGAGCGGAAGGCCGACATCATCACGTCGTCGCAGACCTGCTCCGGCAGCGCCGTCGCGTCGACCAGCATGGCGTTGATGCCGCCCGTCTCGGCGATCAGCGGCACGATGGGACCGCGCTTGGCCGCAAGCGTCCGGTTGATCGCCCAGGCCGTTTCGGTCGAGCCGGTGAAGGCGACGCCGGCAACGCGCGGCTCGGCGACCAGCGCCGCGCCCAGTTCGCGCCCGCCGGGCGCCAGCAGGAACACATCCTCCGGCACGCCGGCGGCATGGATCAGCTTTGCCGCCTCGAAAGCGATCAGCGGCGTCTGCTCGGCCGGCTTGGCGATCACCGCATTGCCGGCCAGCAGCGCCGCGGTGATCTGTCCGAGGAAGATCGCCAGCGGGAAATTCCACGGCGAGACGCAGACGAAGACGCCGCGCCCGCGCAGGCGGTAGCGGTTTTCCTCGCCGGTCGGTCCGGGCATCAAGGTGCCTTCGCCGAACTGCTTCACCGCCTCGGCGGCGTAGTAGCGGCAGAAGTCGACCGCCTCGCGCACCTCGGCAAGGCCGTCGGGCAGGGTCTTGCCGGCCTCGCGGGCGAGCAGCGCCATCAGCCGCGGCGTCTCCGCCTCCAGCAGGTCGCCAAGCCGGGCGATGGCCGCCGCCCGCTGGTCGACAGGCGTGCGCGACCAGCGCGCAAAGCCCTTGAGGCCCGCGTCGAACATCGCCGAGACGTCGTCGGGCGTCGCCTCGCGCACGGAGCCGACATGGGTCGCGCCATCGATCGGCGACAGGACCGAGCGCTCCTTACCGCGCGCCTCCACGCCCGGATAAAGCGGGCCCGCCCCCTCGACCATACGAGGCGCCTTCGCCATCTCCTCGACCAGCCGCGAGCGGTCGCGGGCAAGGCCGAACTCCAGGCCTTTCGAGTTGTTGCGGCTTTCCCCATAGAGCGCGGCTGGCAGCGGGATCTTCGGATTGCGGGCGCGGGTGCCTCCGGCCAGCAGATCGTGCGGGCGGGCAAGCAGCCGCGAGATCGGCACGGAAGCATCACCCACCGCCGAGACGAAGGACGAGTTGGCGCCGTTTTCCAGCAGGCGGCGAACCAGATAGGCCAGCAGATCGCGATGGCCGCCGACGGGCGCATAGATGCGGCAGGGATGCCCGTCGCGCTCGGTCACGGCCTTGTAGAGGCTCTCGCCCATGCCGTGCAGGCGCTGGAACTCGAAGCCGCCCTCGTTGCCGGCCATGGCGATGATCTGCGCGACCGACAGCGCGTTGTGGGTGGCGAATTGCGGATAGATGCGGGCTCGCGCGCCGAGCAGCGCCCCGGCGCAGGCGAGATAGGAGAGGTCCGTTGCCGCCTTGCGGGTGAAGACCGGGAAGTCCTCCAGCCCGCGCTCCTGCGCGCGCTTGATCTCGGTATCCCAGTAGGCGCCCTTGACGAGACGCACCATGAAGCGGCGATCGAGCCTCTCGGCGAGACCGATGATCCAGTTGACGGCGGCGAGCGCCCGCTTCTGGTAGGCCTGGATGGCAAGACCGAAACCGTCCCAGCCGGCAAGCGAGGGATCGGCCGCAACGGCGGCGAAGATGTCGAGCGAGATCTCCAGCCGGTCGGCCTCCTCCGCGTCGACCGTGAAGTTGAGATTGTGGCGCTTGGCCGCCTGGGCGAGCTTGAGCAACTGCGGCACCAGTTCGTCGCGCACGCGCGTGCCCTTGACCGCTTCATAGCGCGGATGCAGCGCCGAGAGCTTGACGGAAATGCCCGGGCGGGCGGGCAGTTCGCCCTTGCCGGCCGCCGCACCGATCGCCTCGATCGCATCCGCATAGGAGCGGAAGTAGCGCTCGGCATCGCCGGCGGTGCGGGCGCCCTCACCCAGCATGTCGTAGGAGTAGCGGTAGCCCTTGGCTTCCTGACCCTTCGCCCGCGACAGGGCGCCCTTGATGGTCTCGCCGAGCACGAACTGGTGGCCGAGAATCCGCATCGCCTGGCGCGTCGCCGCACGCACTGCCGGCATGCCCATGCGCTTCACCAGGGCGGCAAGGATCGTATTGGGCTGCTCGCCCGGATGCAGCAGGCGCGAGGTGACGCCGAGCGCCCAGGAGGAGGCGGAGACCAGCCAGGTGTCGGATGCCCCCCCTTCCGATTCGTCGAAGCGGGCAGCGGCCAGCTTGTCCTCGATCAGTTTGTCGGCGGTCACTGCGTCCGGCACGCGCAGCAGCGCTTCGGCCAGCACCATCAGCGCCAGTCCCTCGCGGGTCGACAATCCGTATTCGCGCAGGAAGTCCTCGACGCCGCCGAGGCCGCCGATCGCCGAGCGGATCGACTGGATGTAGCCGGAGGCGATGTCGTCGATCCGCGCCTCGGTCGCCTCGTCGAAGGCGATCTTGCCCAGAAGACCGCGAACGGCGCTGTCGTCGGAGGGCGCGAAGGGAGCGCGGAAAGGAGAAAGATCGGTCTGAGACAGCGCGGCGGGCGCGCGTTCCGGGGCAGAGGTCATGACGACTCCAGATCGAAGGCATACGCTCGCGGCGGATCCTGCGACCCGCCGCTCCACTCCCCGAACAAGCCTCGTTCTTCGGAGATTTTCGTATTATACTGCCGGATATGCCGTGAATTTCGGCAAAGATTGGCAATCATAATGGAATTTTGCCTGTGAAATCCGAAACTGCCGTGCAATCCACGGGACTAGACCGTATCGACCGCCGCATCCTCGAAGTGCTTCAGGTCGACGGCCGCATCACCACGACGGATCTCGCCGCAAGGGTCAACCTCTCCCCGACCGCGACGGCGGAACGGATGAAGCGGCTGATCCGCGAGGGATATATCCTGCGCTTTTCCGCCGAACTCGATCCGCTCCGCCTCGGCCAGGGGCTGCTGGTGTTTCTCCAGGTCAAGCTCGACCGGACGACGCCGGACGTGTTCGACGCCTTCGCCCGGGCGGTGAAGCGGGTGCCGCAGGTGCTGGAATGCCATATGGTCGCCGGCGGCTTCGACTATCTGGTCAAGGCCCGCGTCTCCGACATGGCGGCCTATCGCAAGCTGCTGGCCGACGCCGTCCTCGATCTTCCCGGCGTGCGCGAGACGCACACCTACGCGGTGATGGAAGAGGTCAAGGACACGCATGTCCTGCCGCTCTAGGCGCGATGCGGACGAACACGGCAGCGGCAACAGCGTCACGAAGCCGTGTGTTGACCGTCATTGCAGGGGCTTGCGACACAATGCGAAACGGGAAGGGGGACTCCACATGACCGACACTCGCCTGCTGCCGCGGCTGATGCGCGGCGCCCTGCTGGCCGCCACGCTCGCCCTGCCGCTGACGGTCGCAACGGGCCGCGCCGCGGAGGCCGTCGACCCGGCCGCCTGGAACGAGGTGCTGGCGCAGGCGAAGGGGCAGACCGTTTACTTCCACGCCTGGGGCGGGGAGCCGCGGATCAACGCCTATATCGCCTGGGCCGGCGAGCAGGTGAAGCAGCGGCACGGCATCACCGTGGAACAGGTGAAGGTGGACGACACCGCCAATGTGGTCGCCCGCATCGTCGCCGAGAAGGCGGCCGGCAAGGACAGCGGCGGCGCTGTCGATCTCGTGTGGATCAACGGCGAGAATTTCGTGTCGCTGAAGCAGTCGGGCCTGCTGATGACGCCGGGCTGGGCAACGAAGCTCCCCAACTGGCCGCTCGTCGATGTGGAGAACAAGCCGGCGGTGGTGACCGATTTCACCGAACCGACGGACGGGCTGGAAAGTCCCTGGGGCATGGCCAAGCTCGTCTTCATGCACGACACGGCGACGCTGCCCGAGCCGCCGAAGACGCTCGCCGCCTTCGCCGAGTATGCGAAAGCCAATCCCGGACGCTTCACCTATCCGCAGCCGCCGAACTTCCATGGCTCGACCTTCCTGAAGCAGGTGCTCGCCACCACCATCGCCGACCCCGACAAACTGTCCCGCCCCGTCGACCCGGCAACTTTCGAGGCCGATGTCGCCCCGCTCTTCGCCTATCTCGACGACCTGCATCCGAACATGTGGCGGCAGGGTCGATCCTTCCCGCAGAACCAGCCGGCCCTGCGCCAGTTGCTGGCCGACAGCGAGATCGACATCGCCTTCACCTTCAATCCCGCCGGCGCCTCCGCGGCCATCGCCGCCGGCGAACTGCCCGACACCGTGCGCACCTTCGTGCTGGACGGCGGCACCATCGGCAACGCTCATTTCGTCGCCATTCCGTTCAATGCCAGCGCCAAGGCCGGCGCCCTTGTCCTCGCCAACTTCCTGCTGTCGCCCGAAGCCCAGGCGCGCAAGCAGGATCCGGCGATCTGGGGCGATCCGACCGTGCTCGCGGTGGAGCGGCTGGAGACGGCTGAGCGGGAGCGCTTCAACGCGCTCGATCTCGGCATCGCCACCCTGTCGCCGGAGGAGCTCGGGCCGGTGATCGACGAGCCGCATGCCAGTTGGATGGTCGAACTGGAGCGCGCCTGGACGGCCCGCTACGCCTCGCAGTGACCGCGCGACGCGCAGAGCGGCGGTCGCAGCACATATGCTGAAGCTCGCCCCGGCGCTCACGCTCACCCTGATGCTGGGGCCGGTTGCGGCCGGGCTCTTCGGAACCCTGCTGCCGGCGGCCGGTTATGTGCCGGCGCTCGGCGGCACCGCGATGTCGCGGGAGCCGCTGCGCCTGCTGCTCGGCCAGCCCGGCATCGGCCAGTCCGCGCTGCTCTCGCTCGGCACCGGCCTTGCCGCGACGCTCGGCGCCTTCACGGTCGTGGTGCTGTTCACCGCCGCCTTCGAAGGCAGCCGCTTCTTCCGGCTGCTGCGCCGGCTGCTGTCGCCGCTGATGGCGGTGCCGCATGCCGCCGCCGCCTTCGGCCTCGCCTTCCTCATCGCCCCCTCAGGCTTTGTCATGCGACTTCTGTCGCCCTGGGCGACCGGCCTCCAGCGCCCGCCGGACCTGCTGATTGTCGGCGACCCGCTTGGGCTGACGATGACGCTCGGCCTGATGGCGAAGGAGATCCCGTTCCTGTTCCTGATGCTCCTTGCCGCCCTGCCGCAGGCAGACCCCTTGCGCAGCCAGCGCGTGGCGGCAAGCCTTGGCTATGCGCCCGTCGCCGGCTGGCTGACCACCGTCTTGCCACGCGTCTATCCGCAGATCCGTTTGCCGGTCTTTGCCGTCCTTGCCTATGCCACCTCCGTCGTCGATGTGGCGCTGATCCTCGGGCCGACCACGCCGCCGCCGCTCGCCGTGCGGCTGACCGGATGGATGAACGATCCCGATCTGTCGCTGCGCTTCATGGCTTCGGCCGGCGCATTGGCACAGCTTGGCCTCAGCCTTTTCGCCATTCTCCTGTGGATCTGCGGCGAGCGGCTTGCCGCGATGCTCGGCCGCCGCTGGATCGAGGGGGGACGGCGCAGCGCGGCGGAACGTCTGATCCCCGCCCTGTCGGGAAGCGCGATGGCGCTTCTTGCCACCGCGATGCTTGCCGGTCTTGCGCTGCTGGCGCTGTGGTCGCTCGCCGGTCCCTGGCGCTTTCCCGATACGCTGCCCCATCACCTGACACTGCGGGCCTGGATGGTGCACGGGCCGGCGGCAGGCGATGCTATCGCCACCACGCTCGCCATCGCCCTACCGGTCATCGCCGTCGCGATCGCGCTCGCCCTTGCCTGCCTGGAGAACGAGACGCGCGACGGGCGGCCGGTTCAGCATCGTTCGCTGCCACTGCTCTATCTGCCCCTGATCGTGCCGCAGATCGCCTTCCTGTTCGGGCTCCAGATCCTGTTCCTGATGGCCGGGCTGCACGACACGCTCCTTGCGGTCGCACTCGGCCACATGGTCTTCGTCCTGCCTTACGTCTTTCTGGCGCTGTCCGATCCCTGGCGCGCGGTCGATCCGCGCTACGGCCATATGGCCAGTGCCCTCGGCGCCTCGCCTGCCCGCAGCTTCTGGCGGGTGCGGCTGCCGCTCGCACGCAAGGCGGTGGCGACGGCGGCCGCGCTCGGCTTCGCCGTTTCCGTCGCGCAATACCTGCCGACCCTGTTGATCGGCGGCGGCCGGGTGTCGACGGTGACGACGGAGGCGGTGGCGCTCGCCGCCGGCGGCAACCGGCAACTCATCGGCCTCTATGGCCTGCTGCAGATGCTGCTGCCCTTCGCTGCCTTCCTGCTCGCGGCGGCGATCCCCGGCGTCGCCCATCGCCGACGCGCTGACGGCGAGGCCGCCGCATGACCGATGCCCTCGTTTTCGACCAGGTCCGCATCGTGCTTGCCGGGCGCGCGTTGATCGCTCTCGACCGGAAGATCTCGCCCGGCGAGGTGCTGACGGTGATGGGTCCCTCCGGCATCGGCAAGTCGACCCTGCTCGCCTATGCGGCCGGTTTCCTCGACCCGGCCTTCAGCGCGCAGGGACGGGTGCTGTCCGGCCCCCTCGACCTCACCCGCCTGCCGCCGCATCGGCGACGCCTCGGGCTGCTGTTCCAGGACCCGCTGCTATTTCCGCATATGAACGTCGGCGAGAACATCGCCTTCGCCCTGCCCGCAGATCTGCGCGGCCGCGAGCGGCGAGGGGCGGCGGTTGCCGCGGCCCTCGCCGATGTCGACCTCGCCGGCTTCGAGGCCCGCGATCCGGCCACCCTGTCCGGCGGCCAGAAGGCGCGCGTCGCCCTGATGCGGGTGCTGGAGTCGCGGCCAAGGGCGCTCCTGCTCGACGAGCCGTTCTCCCGGCTCGACGCGGCGCTGCGCGACCAGATCCGCAGGCTCGTCTTCGACAAGGCGCGCGCGCGCGGCCTGCCGGTGCTGCTCGTCACCCATGACCGGGCCGACGCGGAGGCCGCCGCCGGTCCGGTGCTGGACTTCGGCAGCCCCTCCGCCGCCGATCAGCCGGCCGCGTCGGCGGCCTCCGACTGCAGCAGGCCGTAGCGCTCGATGCCGATCTGCTCGATCAACTGGAGCTGCGTCTCCAGATAGTCGATATGCGCTTCCTCATCGACCAGAAGACCCTCGAAGAGCAGCTTGGAGACGTAATCCCCCGCGGCCAATGACACCTCTCGCGCCTCCTTGTAGAGCGCGCGGGCGGAATACTCGCCGGCCAGATCCGCTTCCATCACATCTTTCAGCGACTGGCCGATGCGCAGCGGATCGAGGCTCTGCATATTCGGAAAACCGCCGAGAAAGAGGATCCGCGCGATCAGCCGGTCGGCATGCGCCCGTTCCTCCATCGATTCCTCGAGTTCCTTCGCGGCCAGCTTCGCGTAACCCCACTCGTCGAGCATGCGATGATGCAGCCAGTACTGGTTGACGGCGGTCAATTCGTGCCGCAGAGCCTTGTTGAGATAGTCGATTACCCTGGCATCACCCTTCATCGCTGCTCTTCCCCGCTGTCGACGACGTATCCTTGTCCGCCGGTGCTTCCTCGTGAATGATCGGTATGACGGTGCTGAAACAGCTACCGCAACGCGGGCGCTTGCCAAGCGCGCGAAACACCGCACCCGGCGTCACGACCACGCGGTCGGGCCCGGACTGCAGTTCGCGCGCGGCCTTGCGTAACTCCTTGTCCGTCAGGACATTGCAGGAACAGACGATCACGGCGGGTCCCGACCGGCCTCATCGACCGGCCTTTCTCATAAAGTTGAATTTTCGACACTACATATGGGACAGTCCGGTGCGATGCAAACCCGTTGCGTCGAAAGCTGCTGCGCATGGCTGCCCCTCGGCAAGCCGGCGCCTTCACCGCCGGGTCTCATGTCGCCGCTCTCCTTCAGTGCCCGCATACGCTGCCCGGCACAAGAACCAAGGACAGGCGCAACATGTGCCGCGCTCATCCCTGCAACGTGCACGGCGATCATTCCGCCACGCACGACTGGCCTTGCAAGGATCGACCAGCCTTCCAGAATTTCGTCTGCCGGCAATGTTCAATATATCGAAAATATTGCAAGAAATGCCCCCAAGCGCCAGCGAAACTCGCAGGAAATTACAATTGAAACTCCATCTCCACCTGAAGTTTACCAAGAGTTAGTCAGATTGACCTATACCCTACCAGGAAACGCGCCCAAAAATCCGCTGCCGGCAATCGGCCTGGCGGATCCCCCGGGGTCCCGGTCTGGCATTGCCAGCAAGACATGATCGACACCGAGCCTTGCGTCGAAATCCTCGCGCAGGACAAATTCTGTCTTCGCTTAAAACTGATAGAAACAAGAAATTCTTCCGGTAACTACAATTTTACACTTTTACAACAAGCAATAATACTGATGAATTTACGCGGAAGAACTCCGCAAAGAGGAAGACCAACCATGACCCTGCTCTCGCGCCTCAACCTGGTTTCAATCGTCTCGATGGCGGCAGCGCTCACGGTGGTGCTTGCTCTGGGAACTGTCGCAACCGTCATCTACCTGGTCATCGCCGAGCGGATCACCCATGACGCCGTGACTCGCCAGGACGCCAGCCTGCGGATTGCCGCGACGATCGTCGACCGCGACATGCCCGGCACCTCCGTGACCTGGGGATCGGACGGCAATGTCAGCCGCGTGATCATGGAGAGTATTCCCGACGAAATCTCCGACCACACGATGATCGATACGATCGGGCGCATGACCGGCGAAACGGTCACCGTGTTCAAATGGGATCCGGAGAGCCGCGACTTCTGGCGCAAGACCACCAATGTCATCAAGCCGGATGGAGATCGGGCCGTCGGCACGCCGCTCGGCAAGACCGGCGCGGTCTATCCGGTCGTCACCAAGGGCCAGACGTTCCGGGGCGAGGCGGTGATCCTGGGAACGCCCTATTACACGATCTATGAGCCGATCTATTCGCCGGGCGGCGACATCGCCGGCATCCTCTATGCCGGGGTGCGCAAGTCGACGATCAATGCGCTGATGGACTCGGTCACCCGCCAGATGATGATCGCCTTCCTGCCGATCCTCGTTCTCGCCGTCGGCGGCATGGCCCTGCTGACCCGCCGTCTGCTGAAGCCGATCCCGCAGCTTTCCGAAGTGGCCCATCGCATCGCCGACGACGATCTGGCGGTGGAGGTCCCCTACACGGACCGCAAGGACGAGATCGGCCAGCTCAGCGGCGCCATCAATGTGCTGAAAGCGCGGGCGGTCGAGCGTCAGGGCCTCGCCGCCGAGCGCGAAAACTCCGCCAGCGAGAGCCATCGCCGCCAAAGCGAGATGGAAGCCCTGATCGCGGATTTCCGGGACAAGGTGCAGACGCTGATCGGGACGGTGAGCGCGACGGCGAGCGGGCTGGACGAGACCGCGCGGGCGCTCTCCTCCTCGGCCCAGGAAAGCGCCGAGCGCGCCAGCGAGACCACCCAGGCAAGCTCGATCGCCACCGACAGCGTCCAGACCGTCGCCAGCGCCGCCGAGGAACTCTCCGCCTCCATCGCCGAGATCTCCCGGCAGGTCGGCCAGACCACCCAGGTCGTCGATCAGGCGACCCAGGGCACCCACCAGACCAACGAGAAGGTCGCCGGCCTTGCCGCCGCCGCCAACAAGATCGGCGAGGTCGTCTCCTTGATCCAGGCGATCGCCGAACAGACCAACCTGCTCGCCCTCAATGCCACCATCGAGGCGGCGCGGGCGGGCGAGGCCGGCAAGGGCTTCGCCGTCGTCGCCGCCGAGGTCAAGGAGCTCGCCACCCAGACCTCCAAGGCGACCGAGGAGATCGGCGCCCAGATCGCCGCCATCCAGGGCTCGACCGGCGAGGCCGTCGCCGCCATCGGCGAGATCGCCCAGATCATGCAGGACGTCAACGGCTACACCGCATCGATCGCCTCCGCCGTCGAGCAGCAGGGCGCCGCCACCAGCGACATCTCCCGCTCGGTCCAGCAGGCGGCCGAGGGCACCGGCGCCGTCACCCGCAACATGGAACTGCTCGCGAGCACCGTCGACAGCACCTCCTCAGCCGCCGACAACGTCCTCGACGCCTCAGGCGCCATGAGCCGCAACACCGACGCCCTCAGGCAGGAAATCGACAGGTTCCTCAGCCGCGTGGCCGCTGCCTGAGTCGTTTGTCAGAGCTCCGCCGGACCTGCCGACGATTATATCCGATGATGTGCGGCGCGCCCCGACCGGGCGCGCCGCTTCTGTTCAAGCCTCTGGAATCGCTTAGGTTGTTTTCTGGAAAAAATTCCCCATGATTTTACCGAAGATTCACGGACGGCTGCCTAGGGTTCCACAACGAACGGGTGTGGAGGATTATTGATGTCCCGGCTGTTGGGCCTGATTGGCAATCTCGGATTTGCCGCCAAGATCGGTGGTGGCTTTGCAATCGTGCTGCTTCTTGCAGCCGTACTCGGCGGTGTCGGCACGATGGCCATCGGCGGCCTGACGCAGCAGATGGACACGTCACGAATCGCAACTGGCGTTGTCGCCAGCCTGCAGGAAGTTTCGGCGGCGCGGGAGACGTTCCTCCAGAGCCGCCAGACGGAAGACGCTACGAAGATGGAGGCCGAGGTCGGCGCTCTGGCCCGCCAGTTGGAAGCGCTGCGCGCCTCCGTCGCAGGCGATGCGGCCGCCGGCCGTGCGGTTGACGCGGCGATCCAGTCCGTTTCCGTGATGCGCAGCAACTTCGCCGATGTCGGCTCGGAGATCGGCCGCCAGCAGGAGCTGTCCGGTGAACTGGCAGCGTCCATCGCCCGCCTCGGTGATCTGTCCAATCAGATCAACGGCGACATGCAGATCGTCCGGCGCGATGCCAAGCGCGAAAGCCTGCGCGCCGCAGCAACCCGGCGGAAGGCGGATGACATCATCCGCTTCGTCGTGGCGCTGCGCGAGGAAGCGCTGCGCACCCAGTACCTGTTCCTGCGCTCCACCACCTCGACGACGTCGGGCCTGCTGGAAGAAGCGATCGCGGAAGCCGGAAAGCTTGGCGACAATGCCCGTGCCCTGACCAACGCCCGCGTCGACGGCGTCGACCAGGCCAGCGTCGAGCTGCTGGCGGGCCGCGCCACCGAACTGCAGGAGCAGTTCACCCTGCTTGCCGGGACCACGTCCTTCGCCGACGTTCACCGGCTGCGGGCACAGATCAACAAGACGCTGGAGGACATCGTCCTCGCTGCGAAAGACGTCCAGACCTCCGCCTACAAGGCGATCGACGCCGTCCAGCAGGAAGTCCAGGCCCGCGACATCGCCTTGATCAAGGTCGATCTGGTCTCCGCCAATGCCAGCGACCTGTCCAAGCAGGCGCTGAACGTCAAGGCGACGACCCTCGGCTTCATGTCCGGCTTCGGCACCATCGAGGCCGACAGCGTGCTGCGCGACATTTCCGAACTGAGCTTCGTCGCCGGCACGCTTGCCGCATCGGCCAGCCAGTTCCCGGAAGTGGCCGAAAAGGTGCAGCTCGCACAGGCCGAGATCGACAGCTACCGCAACTCCTTCGAGAATATGCTCAACAGCCTTGGCGCGGTTCGCACCTCCTCGGGAGAACTTGCCAGCGTCACTGCCGACATGCGCCGCCAGATCACCTCGCTCGCCAGCGAGCAGGCTGATCGGGCCGCCAATTCAGGCGCTGCCAGCTTCTGGACCATCGTGGTGACCCTGGCCAGTGTCGTCGGCCTCGGCGTCGCCGTCGCCATCGTTCTGTCGCTCGCCATCACCCGCCCGACGCGCCGCCTGACCGCGGTCATGGGGCGCCTTGCCGAGGGCGATACCGATGTCGAGATCGACGGCACGGAGCGCGGCGACGAAATCGGCGCCATGAGCCGGACGGTCGAGGTGTTCCGCGACAATGCCCGCGAGCGTGCCCGCATGCGGGAAGAGCAGGAGCGCGAGCAGCAGGCCGCTGCCGCCCGGCAGGCCCGCGTCGACGAGCTGATCGGTTCCTTCCGCGCCCAGGTTCAGGAATTGCTGAGCTCGGTCGGCGACACCGCCGCCGGGATGGAGGCGACGGCCCGCGATCTCACCCGCATCGCCAGCGAAAGCGCCGGGCGCGCCGAAGAAACCACCCGGGCCAGCGGCGCGGCCACCCAGAACGTGGAAAGCGTCGCGACGGCGGCCGAGGAACTCGCCGCGTCGATCGCCGAGATCGCCCGGCAGGTCGGCCAGACCACCGAAGTCGTCAACCAGGCGACCCAGGGCACCCGTCAGACCAACGAGAAGGTCGCCGGCCTTGCCGCCGCCGCCAACAAGATCGGCGAGGTGGTGACCCTGATCCAGGCGATCGCCGAACAGACCAACCTGCTCGCCCTCAACGCCACCATCGAGGCGGCGCGGGCGGGCGAGGCCGGCAAGGGCTTCGCCGTCGTCGCCGCCGAGGTCAAGGAGCTCGCCAACCAGACCTCCAAGGCGACCGAGGAGATCGGAGCCCAGATCGCCGCGATCCAGGGCGAGACCAAGGAGGCCGTGGAAGCGATCGCCGCGATCACCCAGACGATGCAGGAGGTCGACAGCTACACCTCCGCCATCGCCGCGGCCGTCGAGCAGCAGGGCGCGGCGACCAACGAGATCTCGCGCAACGTCCAGAACGCGGCCGAAGGCACGACGTCGGTCACCAGCAACATGGGCGAGTTGGCCAATGCGGTCGCCGAGACCAATGCCTCGGCCGACATGGTGCTGGTCGCCTCCGGCGATGTCGGCGAGAAGACCCGCCAGTTGCGCGGTCAGATCGACAGGTTCCTCAGCGATGTCGCTGCGGCCTGATCCAACCGAACATTGACGCCTTCAACACGAGCACCCCGCCGGTTTTTTTCCGGCGGGGTGTTTTGTTTGGGATGTGGGTCTGTTTGAGGGTTTCGGGGTTTCAGGTTTTGAGTTTTGCGACGGCGCGCTTGGCCATGACGGTGATGAGGTTTGCGCGGTAGTCGGCGGAGCCGTGGATGTCGGAGATGAGATCGTCGGCATCGGTCGCGACGGAGGCTGCCGCGTCGGGCGTGAAGCTCTGCGACAGCGCCTGTTCCAGCCCCGCGTGGCGGAAGACGCCGTTCGACCCGGCACCCGTCACCGCCACCCGCACGCCGCCGTCGCTGCGCGCCACGAAGACGCCGGCCATCGCATAGCGCGAGGCCGGGTTCGGATATTTGGCATAGGCGCAGGCCGCGCAGGCGGGGATCTCGACGCCCGTCACGATCTCCCCCTCCTCCAGCGCCGTCTCGAACAGGCCGGTGAAGAACTCCTCAGCCTCGATCCGCCGCCGGTCGGTGACGATCGTCGCCCCCAAGGCCAGCATCGCCGCCGGATAGTCCGCCGCCGGGTCGTTGTTGGCGATCGACCCGCCGATCGTGCCGCGGTGGCGCACATGCGGGTCGCCGATATGGCCGGCAAGCTCGGCAAGACCCGGCACCAGGCGCCGCACGCTCAGTGAGCCGGCAACCTCCGCATGGGTCGTCGCCGCCCCGATCCGCAGGCCCCCACCCGTTTCAGTGATCCCCTTCAGATCGGCGACATGGGTCACGTCGACAAGGTCGGACGGCGCCGCCAGCCGCTGCTTCATCGTCGGCAGCAGGGTCATGCCGCCCGACAGGATCTTGCCGTCCTCGCAAGCGGCGATCTTCGCCGCCGCATCGGCGACGCTCGTCGCCCGGTGATAGGTCGTCTCGTACATCCCGCTCCTCCCTCGCCCGGCAGTCCGGCCGGGCCTCTTGCTCGCCTGCTGCAGCGCCCCCGCGGCCAAGCCGTGCGGGAGCGCCATCCTCAATCAAGATCCTGCGCGGATCGCGCCGCTGCCCTCTTCGGCTGCCCTCTTCGGCAGCCTGTGCCTGCGCAGCGCAGATCACTCCGCTGCTTCTGCCTGCGCAGCGCAGATCACTCCGCTGCTTCTGCCGGCCGGGCCGCCCGCAGCGCCGCCCACACCGCCTGCGGCGTCGCCGGCATCTCCAGCGCGTTCGTCCCGATCGCGTCGGTGACCGCATTGATCACCGCCGGCGGCGAGCCGATCGCCCCGGCCTCGCCGCAGCCCTTCATCCCCAGCGGGTTGCCCGGGCACGCCGTCACCGTCGTCATCAGCCGGTAGGACGGCACATCGTCCGCCCGCGGCATCGTGTAGTCCATGTAGGACGCCGACAGGAGCTGGCCGTCCGCGTCATAGGACGCGTTCTCCAGCAGCGCCTGGCCGATGCCCTGCGTCAATCCGCCATGCACCTGGCCT
>NZ_FYAU01000037.1 GCF_900185725.1 Stappia sp. TSB10P1A
TTTTCCCGTGTTGTTCACCATCTTCATGATGATGC
This sequence comes from Stappia sp. TSB10P1A, assembly GCF_900185725.1. Classification (GTDB taxonomy): domain Bacteria; phylum Pseudomonadota; class Alphaproteobacteria; order Rhizobiales; family Stappiaceae; genus Stappia. The sequence goes on from NZ_FYAU01000037.1 coordinate 36, forward strand.
GGTCTGCGACCGGGCCGACCTCGTGACGCTCGAGGATGACCTCGACGCCTCCCGCCGCTACCGGCGCCGGTGCGATCATGGCAATCGCGAAATAAATCAGGACGGCATCGTGCCTCATCGTCTCCCCCCTAATATGTCCTTGCTACCAGTGAGCGTAGTTGTACGACGATTGCAATTCCGGCAATGGACGGAAAAGACTACAGGGCCTCAAGCTCTAATGTGGACGATCAAGAAGCCGGACGTTTACCGGTGCCCGGCTCAGCCGCCGCCGTCTGGAGCCTCCTACGCAGCCGCGCCTCCAGCCACGGCAGGAGCGCTTCGAGCTCCGCCGGATCGGCAGGGTCCTCAGCACGCGTTATCAGGGCGTTATAGGCATCCGCTTGCTCATCCAGCGCGGCGTCCGGGGGCAGCCTCACGCCCTCTTCCTGGTGCACCCTCGCCACAAGCCGGCCGACCTGGCGAAAGAGTGTCGGATCGATTGCGCGCACGGGGGGCGGAGCCTGACCCGCATCGGCGAACATATCTCCATCGCCCGTAGCAAGCCACTCAAGCCGAACGCCTGTCGCCCGAGAGATGGAAATCAGCGTTGAGAAAGTTGGCTCGGTGGTCTCGCTGACATAGCGGCCGACTGTACGCCTAACTATCCCCGTTGAATCTGCCAGCGCTGTGAGACCTCCGATCTCATCAGCGGCACGCCTGATCCTGTCCCCTAAACCACCCATGCAAAACAAGGACACGCTGGTCCAATCGCATAGACAATTATGTCTTTACGACTGGACATAATTGTCCTACCTCTATCGAAGCGGCCCGCTTCGGCGACCCGCAATTGATGACACACCGTCAACAAAAAGCGGGTGCGCCAACACCCGCTTTCAGTAGGAGTAGCAGCCATGGCGAAAGCCCAGCCCAAGTGGGACAGGCATTCGATCCTCGCCGAGTTTCGACGCAGGGGCGTCAAGCTCACCGAGTTTGCGATTGAAAACGGTCGAAACCCGAACACCTTCCGAACTGTCTGGACCCGCTGGAACCGCCCCAACGAGAAACTGATCGCCGATTTTCTCGGAGATCCCGTGGAGGTGGTGTGGCCCGACCGCTATCCCATCACTGCCAATCGGATCTTTGATAGCAGAGAGCGTCCGAGCAAGGCGAGTCAGAAAACCCCCGGAAGCTCTGACAGGGTGGCCGCGTAATGCGCCCGCTCCTGTCAGCGCTGCAGGCTGTCCTTGACATGCTTCCGGACCCGGAAGACCTGGCAGCCGCCGCCGTCCTGTGCCTCGCGGTCGCGTCCTTCCTGCTGTTTGTCGGGGTGGCTTCGGATCTCGTGCTGATCTGGAGGATGGGGTGATGCGTCCCTACGAAGTTGTCTTGCTTGGCATGACCATCCTCGTATGCGCGGGCACGATCCTGATGCTCCTGCGCACCGTGTGGGCCGAGCTGCGGTCCTCGCTGTATATCCTGACAAGGACCAAAACGGCCCTTGAGGAGATCGAGATCCGGCTTGAGAGGCTGGACGAGATCCCCGGCCAGATCGAGTGCGACACCCGGAACGAACAGTCTCCGGGCGAGGCTGACGGGTACGTCTATGAAGCCGGGCGCGGCTATGTCTACCGGCCGCGGGGGGCACGCTAATGGCGCCCTTCGCCCTCACCAACGACCTCGGCCCATGCGATTTCAAGAGCTCGAAAAGCGATCGGCACCTGGTCGCGAATGATCGTTTCGAGGTTCATGGGGTTGTGAAACTGGCCCGCGTTCAGGTTCGCCTCGACCAGACGCACCGCGTGTTCAAAGAGCTTTTCAGCATCCATTCCAATCATCTCCTCGTGTGCCCAATCCACCTGGGGATGGCAGGTTCCGGCGTGCGCACCACCGCGCGCCGGAACCGCAACCACGCCAAGTTAGCCGATTCGCCTGCGTCCTATCGCGCAGGAGGCGCACGATGACCTCCGACGCTCCGCGCGAGATCCCGCTCGCACAGATCGACGTGCCCGCCGGCCGGCGCAAGGTCGACCCGGATTGGGTGGCCGCGCTGGCCGCAGATATCGACGGCCAGGGGCTCCGCATCCCGATCCTCGTGGTCGAGGCGGGCAAGCGTTTCCGGCTGATCGCCGGCGCCCACCGGCTCGGTGCGGCGAAGTCGCTCAAGTGGAAGAGCATTCCGGCCGACGTGAAACCGGCGGATGCGTTCGCCGACGAGGCCGCCCTGCGGCTTGCGGAGATCGCCGAGAACCTGATGCGTCGGGAGCTCTCGGCGCTGGACAGGGCGCTGGATGTGGCCGCATGGCGCGAGATCTACGAGCAGGCCCAGGGCGCGGTGAAGCGCGGCGGAAACCGGCGGGCAGCATCAAAGTTTCACGATGAAACTTTGATCGACGCCGACCCGGTGGCCGCTGCCGCCGAGCGGTTCGCAGCGTCCTTCGGCGAGGCGGCGCAACGGGCGCTTGGCCTTAGCAAGGTCACTGTCTGGCGATGCCTGAAGATCGCGTCGCTTGACGGGTACACCCGCGAGCGAGTGGCGCTCACCAAATTCGCCGACAGCCAAAGCGAACTGATGGCCTTGGCCGATCTGCCCGAGGAGATGCGTCCCGCCGTTCTGGATCACGTGCTCAGCGAACCGCCGATGGCGGGTTCGGTGGCCGGCGCGGTCGCCATGATCGAAGGACGCAAGCCCGTAGACCCGGCCGAGAAGGCGTTCCGGTCCTTTTCGGACAGCTGGCGGCGGTTTCCCGTTCGGCAGCGCCGCGCCTTCGTGCGTGCCCATCAAGACGAAATCCTCGACATGCTGAAAGAGGAAGGTGCGCTCTGATGGTGAAGGCGCGCAAAGACGACCTGACGGGGGACCTGTTCTCCTGGGAACCGCCGAAGGTGGCCGCCGGGTTTGAGCCCGGCGCCATTCGCGGTTCGCGGCTGGCCTCGCAAATCAGCCAGGCCGTCGCGCTCGCCCTCAAGTCATCGTCCCTTTCGCGGCCTGAGATCGCTGCCGCGATGACCGCAGAGCTTGGCTATGCGGTCTCCGAGAACATGCTTGCGAACTACGCCTCGGAAGGCGCGGAAGCACATCGCATCACGCTGGAGCGCTTCATCGCGCTGATCGAAGTGACCGGCTGCACAGACCTTCTCGGCTTCGTGGCCGGACGCTTCGGAAAAGTGGTCGTCGATGCCCGCTACCGCGCGCTCATCAATGTGCATCTGGCTGAAGAGGCCGAAGCGAAAATCCAGAAATTCAAGGCCGCCGAGAAGGCCAAGTGGGGGGCGGTCTGAGCGATGAACGCGCAAAACCCGACACAGATCCAGATTTGGTTCACGGCGGCGGAGATCGCCAGCCTCGCGGCCGCTGGCGACATGCCGGGAATGCCGGAAACCAAGCGCGGCGTGAATGCTCTCGCCGACCGGGAAAGCTGGCACCGATACCGCGCTCTCGTGCGCCAGCGCTCCGGTAGCGATGGTGGCGGGTATGAGTACCACCTCGATCTCCTGCCGCTGGACGTGCGGCTTGGGTATCTGTCGCGCCAGATCGGCCCGGCGCTGGCGCTCAGGGATGGTGACAGTCCGGCAGACCTGCGGGGCGCCGGAGATCTCACCGACAGGGCGCGGCTGACGCGGGACGCGCGGGTGTACATCCTGCGCCTGGCGGATCGCTTCCGGCAGATGCTCGACCTTGGCGCGCTCGGGACCGACAGCCTGTTCGCCGACATGTACAACGCCGGCCGTGTGCCGCTGCCCGAATGGGCGGCGGGGGTGGTCAGGCATGTGTCTGCCCGCACGCTGATGCGCTGGCGACAGGCACGGGCGAGCGCCGGCAGCGCCGCGCTCGGGCACGACCCCGCAAAGGCCCGCAAGGGCAAGGGGCTGCTCGCCACGGCCGAGGGAGGCCGGATGCGGGCCTATATCCTCGCATGGATCATCCGCAATCCAGCCCTGTCTGCGGAGACGATCCGCGACTATTGCGAGGGCGAGTTCGGCGCCGAGATCACAGACCGGCATGGCGAGGTCAAGCCGCTGCCGCCGGTGCGGACATTCCAGCATTTCATCCGGGAGCTTCGGGCCGCCGAAAAGGTGGTCATCACCAAGAACACCAATCCGGACCTCTATCGCTCGACCATGGCCCTGCGCGGCACGGGCGCCTATCGGTGGGTCAGGGAGCCGAACCGGCTCTGGCAGATCGACGCCTCGCCGGTCGATGCGCTGTGCACGGACGGCCGGCACTCGATGTATGCCTGCATCGACATCGCCACGCGGCGGGTGGTCATCACCCTTGCCAAGACGCCCCGCGCCTCGGCCGTGGGTCTGCTGATCCGCAAGGCGCTGATGGCCTGGGGCGTCCCCAAGACCGTCAAGACGGACAATGGCTCCGATTTCAAGGCGCGGGCCACCGTCCAGCTTTTCGACGATCTCGATATCGATGTCGACGTTTCTGCCGCGTACAGCCCGACCGAAAAGGCGCATGTCGAGCGCGTCATCAAGACCTTCCAACACAACTTCGCGGCGCAACTCCCCGGCTATGTCGGCCATGACGTGGCCGAGCGCAAAGCGATCGAGGAGCGCAAGGCGTTCAGCCAGCGCCTCGGCACGGATGACGCCGAGCTTTTCGAGGTCGCGCTGTCGGCGGCCGAGGTGCAGGCGCATGTCGACGAGTGGCTTGAGGTCTACTACCACGCCCGGCCTCACGGCGGCTTCAAGGGCGCTTTGAAGGGGCTGACACCGGCTGAGGCGGCGGCCGCCTCGGCTGCGCCGATCGCCCGCGTGGACGAGCGCGCCCTCGATGTCCTGCTGATGCCGCTGGCCGGCAAGGACGGCCGCCGCAGGATGACGGGCCAAGGCCTCAAGATCGATCATCGGTACTATCTGTCCGGCCGCATCCTGCCCGGTACCGACGTGATCGTCCGGCTCGACCCGATCGACATGGGCAAGGTCTACGTCTTCTCGGCGGCCGATGGGCGGTTTCTCGACACCGCCCTTTGCCCGGAGCTGCGCGACATCAACCGGCCGGCCTTCGTGCGGGCCGAAAAGGACGTCGCGCGCCAGATCCTCGCCGATCGCGAGCGGGACGCGAAAGCCGAGCTGCGCAGGATCAGGAAGGGGCCGTCCGGCATCGAGCGGACGCTGCAGCTCTACCGGGAGAAGGCCGACGCCCGCGCCCGCGAGAGCGCCAATGTCGTCCCTCTGCCCAAGCGCGAGGTGGAACACTCGACGCCCGCCATTGCCGCCGCGCTGGACGCGGCCAGGCCGGCCGAGGCCCCCGCGCAGCCCAAGCGCGCGGCGGAGCTGCTCGCCGAAATGCGCAAGGAGATGGCGGCGCCTGCCGCTTCCGCCCCGACCGTCACGCCGACCGTCACCCCAATTCGGCGCCAGGAGACGCCGCAGCTCCGCTTCCGCCGGGCGCAGGACCTGATGGCGCGCGTCGAGGCCGGCGAGGCCATCAGTACAGAGGATGCGATGTGGCTGGGTGGCTACAGGTCCGGGCCGGAATACCGCGCTTTGCAGGCCCTGCATGAGGATTTCGGCGGCTAGGCCCGCCCAAAAAAAGGAGCCCCGGCGAACCGGGGCCCCAAGCACTTACCAAGGAGAGAAGCATGACGGCAAAAGAGCACACGGTCAAGACGGGCGGGTCCATCGCGCCGCTGAAGAATGTCGCGACCTTGATGATGATGATCGAGGCGCTGCGCTCGCGCATGGTCGGACTGCCGGGGATCGGCGTTTTCAGCGGTGACAGCGGCTACGGGAAGAGCGTCGCCGCGCAGTACGCCATGAACAGGACTGGCGCAATCTATGTCGAGGTCCGCCACTACTGGCGGGCAAAGCCGCTCTGCGAAGCCATCCTGCAGGAGGCGGGGCAGCCCCGGCCGCGCGGCACCGTGGCGCAGATGATGGACGAGATCATCCGGCGCCTGGGCGATGCGCCAAATCGCCCCCTGATCATCGACGAGGCCGACAAGCTGGTCGACGGCAAGATGATCGAATACGTCCGCGACATCCACGAGACCACGCAAGTCCCGGTCGTCCTGATCGGCGAGGAGCTTCTGCCGCGCAAGCTCGAAGCTTTCGAGCGGGTGCATAACAGGGTGCTCGACTGGCAGCTTGCGCAGCCGTGCGACCTCGAGGATACGGCGGAGCTGGCCCGCATCCTGTGCCCGCAGGTTGAGATCGGCGAGGACTTGCTCGAAGACATCCGCGCCAAGACGTCCGGCCGTGCCCGCCGCATCGCCACGACGCTGCACGAGATCCATGCCTGGGCGCGCAATCGCGGCAAAGGTGCCGTATCCCGCGCCGACTACGAGGGGCGCATCTTCACGGGCGAGACGCCGATCCGGCGAGCCGGAGGGCGCGGCTGATGTCGGCGATCCTCAAGCTCAAGACGATCAACGGTCGGCCGGTGCTGCGCGGCATCGACCACGTGTGGTCCGTCATCCTCGACCTGACGCGCGGCGGCGCAACGTTCACCCGCCACGACGTGGACCAGCGCTGCTGCGATCCGGCCGACAACGGCATTACCGACTATCTGCGACGGCTTGTCCGCGCGGGCATACTGGCGGAGGTCGGAACCGAACCCGCCCACGGGCGCCGGCGGGGCCGCCGGATCTACCGTCTCGTCCAGCGCCACCAGGAGGCGCCCCGGCTGCGCCGGGACGGCTCGCAGGCGCCGACGCCGGCCAACCAATTGATGTGGAACACCATGCGCAATCTGCTGCGCGACGGTTTCACCGCGCATGAGCTGGCGACGTTCGCCGCCACTGACGAGGTCACGGTGCCGGTCGTGACGGCTCAGAGCTACGTCAAACACCTGGCGGGTGCCGGCTATCTGATCGTCCTGCAGAAGAGCGTCGGCTCGCGCCCCGCGAAATGGCGGCTCAAGCCGTCGATGGTGAGCGGCCCGCTGGCGCCGAAGCTGCTGCGCACGCATGTCGTCTACGACCCCAACACCGAAGCTCTCCACGGCCCGGCCGAGGTAGTGGCCGAGGAGGTCACGCCATGACGCCGGCCGCCATGATCGACAAGGCGCGCGCCACCTGGGGGGAGTCCTTGCCCGATTGGGTGCGGGAACTGGCAGCACTGGCAGACCGTGAGGGACTGGCCGGCGCGGCCAAGCGCATCGGCTACAGCCAGCCGACTGTCAGCCAGGTGATCAATTCTCGATACCTGGGCGATCTCGCCCGGATCGAGGAACGCGTGCGCGGCGCTTTGATGGGGCTGACCGTCGATTGCCCCGTGGTCGGCGATCTCAGCCGGGACCTGTGCCTCGACTGGCAGGGCAAGGCGTACGCCCCGACCAGCGCGCACCGCGTCCGGATGTTCCACGCCTGCCGCAGCGGGTGCCCTCACTCTCGGCTCAAGGGAGGCTGCTGATGCTGTCCGATGACATCAGGACCCTGATCGGGTGGATCGACGCCAATGCGAGGCCGGACGGCTCGCTGGCGCTGCAGCCGGCGATGACCGGCTTGCTTCGCCTCGCGCTGCGCGACGCGGCGCGAACCGCACGGGGCATGGAGGCGAGCCAGGTCTGCGGCCCGGCGATGGTATCGGAAGCGGATCTCGCCAGCGGCAAGGTCACGCGGCTTCCGATCGTGCCGCGTCCGGTGCCCGCACCGGCCTCCGACGATGGAGGGCCGGCGGCATGAGCGAGGCCCTGCACGAGCTGGTCGATGAGATCCTCGCCGGCGTCTTCGACGGACGCGGTCCCGACACGCCGGCCTCCATCGCAGCGGCCGAGGTCGGCGCCAAGCTGCTCTCGGGCGGCACAAGCCGCGCCGACCTGGTGCACTCCATCGCCCGGCTGATCGTCGCCGTCGACATGGAGCTACGGCAACGCGAGGCGCTGCGGCGTGAGGCGGCTGAGCGGCCGCAGCCGGTGCCCACTCCCAAAGCACCGCCGGCCCCGTTCGGCCGGCGCTGGCGGGTCAGCCCAATGCTCGACCACCTGCTGTCCAGTCACCCCGACCCCACCGCCAACCTCATGGGCGACCCGGCACCGGGCCGCTCCGCACTCGACCAACGCCATGGAGGCATTCAATGACCGATATCCCCGCAACCGACGACGGCGTCATCGACATCGCCGGCAAACCCTACATGACCGATGCCAAGGGCGCGTTCGTGCCGCTGGAGACGATCAAGCCGGCGCACAAGCTGGAGGACGAGGTGGTGCGCAGGATCATGCGTTTCGCCGATGAGCTTTCCGCCCAGATCGGCCGCTTTCGCGGTCACACCATGACCGACCTGGGTGAGCTCGATGCGCTGCTTGCCCAGGAGCACGGCCTGACGAAGGGCGGCCCGAAGGGAAATCGCACCTATCAGACCTTCGACGGGCTGATGAAGGTGACCGTGCAGGTCGCGGACTATGTCGACTTCGGCCCGCAGCTCCAGATCC
>NZ_FYAU01000043.1 GCF_900185725.1 Stappia sp. TSB10P1A
TCTCGGCAAGGTCGGTCAGTTTCCGCTCGCCGAGGGTGAAGTGGTTGCCCGGCTCGTCGCGCACGGTGACCGGCTCCAGCGCGGCGGTGACCGTGTCGCCGGTCATCGCCAGCCGGTCCGGCGTGTAATGGAAGAGCGCGTGGCCGCGCGCCTGCGCCTCAAGCATCATCGCGAAGGCGCTGTCGCCGGCGATGTTGATCGAGGAGATGTGGTCCATCTGGACCGCGACCTTGAGCCGGGGGGAGGCCTGGCCGGCGGTCGAAGGGGTGGAAGAGGTCATCGGAAGGTCTCCGGGGAAGGTCTCCGGCGCCGGATCGGCGCGCTGAACGACGGATGGAAAGGCGGGGCGGGCGCCCCGCGGTTGGGGACAGGATATGCGGCCCGCGCCGGGCTTTGTCCAGAGCGGCCCGGCCGCTCACGCTTCCGCGACGGTGAAGGCGTCGGCGACATGCACCGGCAGCGCCCAGGGGCAGACCAGCACCGCGTCGAAGCGCAGCGTCATGAGGCTGAGATCCTCGCGCCCGGCGCACCAGGTCCGGGCAGCAGCGGCGATCCGGCGCCGGGTCGCCGGGGTGATCGCGGCAAGCGCCGCGTCCCGGTCGGCGCGCGCCTTGACCTCGATGAAGGCGATTGTGTCGCCGCGCCGGGCGATGATGTCGATCTCGCCGCTGCCGGCACGAAAGCGCCGGGCGAGGATCCGCCAGCCCTTCGCCCGCAGATAGAGCGCGGCGAGCGTTTCGGCCCTGAGGCCGAGCCGATAGGCGCCGCGCCGGCGGCGGCGGGTGCCGCCCGGACCCTGCGCGCCGCCCGCACTCATGCGGAGGGCTGGAACATGGCGGCGAGGATCACCGCCAGCACCGTGACGAGAAAGCCGCCGACGGCGAGCTTCCAGGCATCGCGGCGGTGCTTCAGCCCCGGCCAGCCGAGCGGCTTGATCACCTGGATCGCGGCGACGGCGGCGAAGAACACCATGATGATCTTGGTCATGCGCGGCGCTCCGCAGGGTCGGGGTGACGAGGCTCAATCGCCCGAGTAGCACGGGCGGCACGGCAGGGCAAAGGAGCGGCGCGTCACTTCGCCTTGATCTCCAGGGCGCGGGCGTAAAGCTCCTTGCGGTCGAGGCCGGTGAGCTGCGCCACATGCTTGGCCGCGCCCGCCGCCTTCATGGTCTTCAGCGCCTCGGCGAGCAGCGCGTCGGCATCGCCCGCCTCGGCTTCAGGCCGCTCCGGCGGCGGGGCGATCACCACGACGAACTCGCCGCGCGCCGGGCCTTCCGCGAAATGGCGGGAAAGCTCCTCCAGCGTGCCGCGCTCGAAGGTCTCGAAGCGCTTGGTGATCTCGCGGGCGACCGCCGCCTCCCGCGCGCCGCCGAACACTTGCGCCATGTCGGCGAGCGAGGCGGCGATGCGGTGCGGGCTTTCGAAGAAGATCAGCGTTGCGGGAATGCGCGAGAGCTCCTCCAGCCGGGCAAGGCGCGGCCCGCCCTTCTGCGGCAGGAAGCCGGCGAAGCAGAACGTGTCCGACGGCAGGCCGGAGGCGACGAGGGCGGCGAGCGGCGCGCTGGCGCCGGGCACCGGGAAGACCTTGTGGCCGGCCTCGACCACCTCGCGCACCAGCCGGTAGCCGGGATCGGAGACGAGCGGCGTGCCGGCATCGGAGACCAGCGCGATGGCCTTTCCGGCCTCCAGCGCCGCCATCAGCCGCGGGCGGACCTTCTGGGCATTGTGCTCGTGATAGGCGGTGAGCGGCGTCTTCAGCCCGAAGCGCTGCATCAGGACCGCGGTGACGCGGGTGTCCTCGCAGGCGACGAGATCGGCGCCCGCCAGCACCTCCAGCCCGCGCACCGTCATGTCGCCGAGATTGCCGATCGGTGTCGCGACGATATAAAGGCCGCAGGCGAGCGAGGGCGCCGTCATGCGATGGGCGCCGATGAAGAAATCGCGGGAGGCCGGCTTCGGCGCTTCGCTCTGGTCCGGCTCGGTGGAGGACATGCGGTCGGCTTTCATGCGAACGGGAGCCCGCGCGGCGGGCTTTCGCCCGTTTTGGCAGGAAACGCCGGCAAGGCCAAGGCGGCGAGCGAGGATTTGCAGCCGGCGGGCGGGGCTGATAAGCATTTCCGGCGGATGCCTTGGGCAGGCGGGGCCGGGCAAACGGGAGATCGGGGACAGTGCTTGGAGGTCTGGACAAGATGATGCATGCGCGGCGATCCGTCCTTGCGCTCTCGCTCGGAGCTGCCCTGGCGCTTGCCGGCTGCAGCGGCTCGACCATGGGCGAATATCCGGGCTACCCCTCGACGCCGTCGGGTCCGCCCGCCCCGAGCGGCGAGACGCTCGGCCAGGGATCGGTGCGCGTTGCCATGCTGCTGCCGATGAGCGGCGGCGGCAATGCCTCCTCCATCGCCAGCGTGTTCCGCAACACCGCCGAACTGGCGCTGTCCGACTTCCAGGGCGCCGACGTGCAGATCCTGATCAAGGACAGCGGCGGCACGGCGCAGGGCGCCCAGGCCGCCGCCCAGGCGGCGATCGCGGAAGGGGCGGAACTGATTCTCGGGCCGGTCTTCGCGCCGGCGGTCGGCGGGGCGGGCGCGACCGCGCGCTCCTCCGGCATTCCGGTCGTCGCCTTTTCCAGCGACGAATCCGTCGCCTCGCGCGGCGTCTATCTGCTGAGCTTCCTGCCGCGCAGCGACGTGGCGCGGATCGTCTCCCACGCCTCGCGCCAGGGCAAGCGCTCCTTCGCCGCGCTCCTGCCCGACGACACCTATGGCGCGGTGGTCGAGGCCGCCTTCCGCCAGGAGGTCGGCCGGGCCGGCGGGCGCATCGTCTCCATCGAGCGCTACAGCCTGAGCGGCAACGACACCACCGACATCGCCGCCAAGGCCGGGCGGATCGCCGCCAACGCGGCGCAGATCGACGCGATCTTCGTGCCGGCCGGCAATGTCGCGCCCTTCGTCGCCCAGACCCTGTCGACCGGGGGCGTCAATCTCGGCCAGACCCGGCTGCTCGGCAGCGGCCAGTGGGAAACGCCGCAGGTGCTGAACGCGGCGCCGCTGACCGGCGCCTGGTATCCGGGTCCGGACGGGTCCGGCTTCCAGGCCTTCGCCTCGCGCTACCAGGCGCGCTATGGCAGCCAGCCGCCGCGCAACGCCTCGCTCGCCTATGACGCGACGATCCTCGCCGCCGGTCTCGTGCGCTCCGCCGGCCCGGCGCGGTTTTCCGAGCGGGTGCTGACCAATCGCGACGGGTTCCTCGGCATCGACGGCGTCTTCCGCTTCGACCGCGACGGGCGCAACGAGCGCGGCCTTGCGGTCTACGAGGTGACGGGCAGCGGCTCGCGGGTGATCGCGCCGGCACCGCGCGCCTTCGGCTCGGGAAGCTGACGGCGACAGCCCGCCGCCGTCCGTCATCCAGCCCGCGGGAGGGAGCCTTGAGCCTTACTGACACGCGCATCCTTCTCATCATCGGCGGCGGCATCGCCGCCTATAAGAGCCTCGACCTGATCCGCCGGTTGCGCGAGCGCGGGGCGAGCGTGCGGGTGGTGATGACCGAGGGCGCCTGCCGCTTCGTCACGCCGATGGCGGCCGGCGCGCTTGCCGGCGACAAGGTGTTCACCGATCTCTTCGACCGCGACGACGAGCACGATGTCGGCCATATCCGCCTGTCGCGCGAGGTCGATGCCATCGTCGTCGCGCCGGCGACCGCCGACCTGATGGCGAAGATGGTGGCCGGGCTTGCCGGCGATCTCGCCAGCGCCGTGCTGCTCGCCGCGAACAAGCCGGTATTGCTCGCCCCGGCGATGAACCCGGCGATGTGGGCAAGTCCCGCGACCCGCCGCAATGTCGGCCAGCTTGCCCGCGACGGGCTTGCCTTCGTCGGGCCGAATGCCGGCGAAATGGCCGAGAGCGGCGAGGCGGGCCTCGGCCGGATGGCCGAGCCGCTGGAGATCGTCGCCGCGCTGGAAGCCATGCTCGATCCGGTGCCGCAGGACCTTGCCGGCCGGCATGTGCTGATCACCTCCGGGCCGACGCATGAGCCGATCGACCCGGTGCGCTACATCGCCAACCGCTCCTCCGGCAAGCAGGGCCATGCCATCGCCGGCTGGATGGCGCGGCACGGCGCCCGCGTGACGCTGGTCAGCGGGCCGGTGACGCTGGCCGATCCGCCGGGCGTCGATGTGGTGAAGGTGGAGACCGCGCGGCAGATGCTGGCCGCCGTCGAGGCGGCGCTGCCGGCCGATGTCGCGGTGATGGCGGCGGCCGTCGCCGACTGGCGCAGCGACGGCGAGAGCGACCGCAAGATCAAGAAGGACGGCAGCGGCAAGGTGCCGGTGCTGGCGCTGACCGAAAACCCGGACATTCTCGCCACCATCGGCCGTCACCCGACCGCGCGCCCGCGCCTCGTCGTCGGCTTTGCCGCCGAGACCAACGACGTCGTCGACAACGCCCGCGGCAAGCTGCAGCGCAAGGGCGCGGACCTGATCGTCGCCAATGACGTGTCGCCGGAGACCGGCGTCATGGGGGGCGATGCCAACACCGTGCGGCTGGTCGGCCATGACGGCGTCACCGACTGGCCGACGCTGGCCAAGGACGAGGTGGCGCGCCGGCTGGTCGCCGAGATCGCCCGCCGGCTCGCCGCCACTCTCGGCCCGGCGTGAGGCGGCCCGGCGTGAAGCGGCCCGGCGTGAGGCAGCCGCCCTCCCGCAAGCCCGCCTTCAGCACCTTTCGCCAATTTTTCCCGCTTCCACACACGGATCCCAGCCCATGACCCTTCCCCTGCGCGTGCGCCGCCTTGCCCATGGCCTCGACCTGCCGCTGCCCTCCTACCAGAGCGAGGAGGCCGCCGGCATGGATCTTCTCGCCGCCGTCGAGGCGCCGCTGGTGATCGCGCCGGGCGCCCGCGCGCTGGTGCCGACCGGCATCGCCATCGCCCTGCCGCCGCATACGGAGGCGCAGGTGCGCCCGCGCTCCGGCCTTGCCGCCCGCCACGGCGTCACCGTGCTCAACACGCCCGGCACCATCGACCCGGACTATCGCGGCGAGGTGAAGGTGATCCTGATCAATCTCGGCGACGAGCCCTTCACCGTGGAGCGCGGCAGCCGCATCGCCCAGATGGTGGTGGCGCCGGTGGCGCGGGCCGAGCTGATCGAGGTCAACGAGTTGGACGAGACCCGGCGCGGCGAGGGTGGCTTCGGCTCGACCGGGCATCATTGATCCCGCATTGGGGTATTCTTTTTCAAAAGATCCGCCGATTTCGGATTGAAGTTCCAGGCTTGCGCGGTTTCCGGCGACGGCAGGGGCTCGTCAGGGCGGCGATGCCTGCCTAGATTGAGAGAGAATGACGCGCCGGGCCTTGCGCGATCCGGCGAGACCAAGGGAGTTCAGCATGAGCGACAAGAAGCCCGGCCGCGGCCGCATCTATGCCTCCATCACCGAAACCATCGGCGACACGCCGCTCGTGCGGCTCGACCGGCTGGCGCGCGAGGCCGGCGTCGAGGCGGAGATCCTCGCCAAGCTCGAATTCTTCAACCCGATTTCCAGCGTCAAGGACCGCATCGGCGTGTCGATGATCGAGGCGCTGGAGGCCGAGGGCAAGATCGTCCCCGGCAAGACCACCCTTGTCGAGCCGACCTCCGGCAATACCGGCATTGCGCTTGCCTTCGTCGCCGCCGCCAAGGGCTACCGCCTGATCCTGGTGATGCCGGAGACCATGTCGATCGAGCGGCGCAAGATGCTGAAGCTGCTCGGCGCCGAGCTGGAGCTGACCGAGGGTCCGAAGGGCATGAAGGGCGCCATCGCCCGTGCCGAGGAACTGGTCCAGGAGATCGACGGCGCGCTGATGCCGCAGCAGTTCGAGAACCCGGCCAACCCGGCGATCCACCGCCGCACCACCGCCGAGGAGATCTGGAACGACACCGACGGCACGGTCGACGTGTTCGTCTCCGGCATCGGCACCGGCGGCACGATCACCGGCGTCAGCGACGTGCTGAAGGCGCGCAAGCCCGACCTGCATGTGGTCGCGGTCGAGCCGGCCGACAGCCCGATCCTGTCCGGCGGCACGCCCGGCCCGCACAAGATCCAGGGCATCGGCGCCGGCTTCGTGCCCGGCATCCTCGACACGGCGGCCTATGACGAGGTCGTCACCGTGAGCAATGACGAGGCCTTCGAGATGGCGCGCAAGGTCGCGCGGCTCGAGGGCCTGCCGGTCGGCATCTCCTCCGGCGCCGCGCTGACGGCGGCGCTCAAGGTCGGCGCGCGGGCAGAGATGAAGGGCAAGCGCATCGTCGTGATCATCCCCTCCTTCGCCGAGCGCTACCTGTCGACGGCGCTGTTCGAGGGGCTGGAGTAAGGGTCACCGCCTGTCGGAAGCGGGCCCCGTAGGCCCTCGGCTCGCCGATCCCGGATCGGCGCTGCGCGCCGTCCGGGAGGACGCCAGGAAGGGGTGGGCGCGTGGGGTGCGCGGATGGACGGCCCTGCGGGGCCGGGCGTCTGCGCCCCCAACACGCCCCGCCTCAGGCGGGGGCGCCGATGCGGTCCGGATGGGCGGCGGCGAAGGGCTCCAGCGCGTTGCAGGCCGCATCGATCGAAACCAGCCTCGGCAGGGCGGCAAGGTCGACGCCCCAGCGGCGGGCATTGTAGATCTGCGGCACCAGGCATAGGTCCGCGAGCGTCGGCGTGTCGCCGTGGCAGAAGCGCCCGGTGCGCGGATCGTCGAGCATGCGCTCCAGCGCCGAGAGCCCCTTGCCGATGAAGGTGCGCATCCAGGCGGCCTTGGTCTCGTCGCCGCCGCCGGTGAGTTCGGCGACGTGAGTGGCGACCGACAGGTTGCAGACCGGATGGATCTCCATGGCGATGGCATGCGACAGGGCGCGCACCCGGTGGCGGCCAAGGGCATCGCCCGGCAGCAGGGTCGAGGCCGGCTGGCGGGTTTCGTGCAGATATTCGATGATTGCGAGCGACTGGGTCAGCACCTCGCCGTCGATCTCCAGCGTCGGCACCAGCCCTTGCGGATTGCGGGCAAGGTTCTCCGCCGCCCGGTGGGCGCCGGTGAGCAGGTTCACCGGGGCCGCCCGATAGGCGATGCCGAGCAGGTTGAGAGCGATGCGCACGCGGTAGCTTGCGGACGAACGCCAGTAGTCGTGAAGGACGGGGTGCGTCACCGATCTCTCTCCCGTGAAGGTTTCTCTGCCGCCGGGCGGCCTGTTCCCCCGCATATCGCATGGCCGCCGCCGCCGGCCAAGTGCTGCCGGGATCGGCCGGAGATGGACGCCGCACAAAAAATTTGACTATTTGGTCAAAATTCGGCCCAATGACCCCGGACGCGCTCCCAACCAACGAGGCGCGCGCCATTGAGATCTTCTTGGCAGATCTGCCGAGGAGATCTGCCAAGCAAATCGCCAGAGCCGGCGCAGGCCGACAGCGGGACCCCCTTCCGGTCCCGGTCCGACGACGAAACGGATCGCCTGCGCTCCAGAGGAGAACATCGACGCCGGACCCGCGGCAGCGGCCCGGCGCTATCGGAGGTGCAGCCATGGCTGATGCACTCGTGACCCCCGACATTCGCGCGGGGCGCCTGACGGCCGACGACTACCTGGAGAATTTCGAGGACCTGCATCCGCCGCTCGGCGTCCATGAGGCGCGGGTCGAGGCGGATCGCTGCTATTTCTGCTACGACGCGCCCTGCACGATCGCCTGTCCGACCTCGATCGACATTCCGAAATTCATCCGCCAGATCGCCACCGGCAATCCGCTCGGCTCGGCCAAGACGATCTTCGAGCAGAACATTCTCGGCGGCATGTGCGCCCGCGTCTGTCCGACGGAAACGCTGTGCGAGGAGGCCTGCGTGCGCAACCTCGCCGAGGACCGGCCCGTGTCCATCGGCCTGCTGCAGCGCCATGCGACGGACACGTTCCTCGCACGCGGGGCAGCGCATCCTTACGAGCGTGCAGCGCCCACGGGCAAGCGCGTCGCCGTCGTCGGCGGCGGCCCGGCCGGGCTTTCCTGTGCCCATGCCCTGGCGCGCCAGGGCCATGACGTGACGATCTTCGAGGCCCGTCCCAAGCTCGGCGGCCTCAACGAATACGGCATCGCCGCCTACAAGACGACGCAGGATTTCGCCCAGGCGGAGGTCGACTTCGTCCTTTCGATCGGCGGCATCACCGTGGAGTGTAACAAGGCGCTCGGCCGCGACGTCACGCTGGAGGGCCTGCGCCGCGACTTCGACGCGGTGTTCCTCGGCATGGGGCTCGGCGGCGTCAATGCGCTGAAGACCGAGGGCGAGGATCTGGCCGGCGTCATCGACGCGGTCGCCTATATCGCCGAGCTGCGCCAGGCGCAGGACCTCTCCGCCCTGCCGGTCGGCCGCAAGGTCGTGGTGATCGGCGGCGGCATGACCGCCATCGACATCGCCGTGCAGATCAAGCGCCTCGGCGCCGAGGAGGTGACCATCGCCTATCGCCGCGACCGCGAGGCGATGAAGGCCAGCGCCTATGAGCAGGAGATCGCCCTGACCAACGGGGTGGTGATCCGCGAGTGTCTGGCGCCGCGCCGGCTGATCGGCGAGGGCGGCCATGTGCGGGCCATCGAGCTGGAGCGGATGCTGCCCGACAGCGCCGGCCGGCTGACGGGAACCGGCGAGACGGTCACGCTGGAAGCGGACCAGGTGTTCAAGGCGATCGGCCAGACCTTCGTGCCGGACGCGCTGGGCGGCGGCGAGGCGCTGGAGCTCGACGGCGGCCGGATCGGCGTCGATGCCGACCGCCGCACCTCGCTTGCCGGCGTGTGGGCCGGCGGCGATTGCGTCGCCGGCGGCGAGGACCTGACGGTCGCCTCGGTCGAGGACGGCAAGATCGCCGCGGCCTCGATCCATGCGGCGCTGACCGCCTGAGCGCGGCAGGACCCCTGGCAACCCCGTACCTTTCACTCCCGAACATCCGTGGGGAGGATTCTCAGATGGCCGATCTTCGCAGCAATTTTCTCGGCATCAAGTCGCCGAACCCGTTCTGGCTGGCCTCCGCGCCGCCGACCGACAAGGAATACAACGTCGTCCGCGCCTTCAAGGCGGGCTGGGGCGGCGTCGTCTGGAAGACGCTGGGCGAGGACCCGGCGGTGGTCAATGTCAACGGCCCGCGCTACGGCGCGATCCACGGGCCGGACCGCTCGCTCATCGGGTTCAACAATATCGAGCTGATCACCGACCGCCCGCTGGAGGTGAACCTGCGCGAGATCAAGCAGGTCAAGCGCGACTGGCCCGACCGGGCGCTGGTCGTCTCGCTGATGGTGCCCTGCGAGGAGCGGAACTGGATCGATATCCTCAAGCGCGTCGAGGAGACGGAAGCCGACGGCGTCGAGCTGAACTTCGGCTGTCCGCACGGCATGTCGGAGCGCGGCATGGGCTCGGCCGTCGGCCAGGTGCCCGAATATATCGAGATGGTGACGCGCTGGTGCAAGCAGCACACGCGCATGCCGGTGATCGTCAAGCTGACGCCGAACATCACCGACATCCGCAACCCGGCCCGCGCCGCCCATGCGGGCGGGGCGGATGCCGTGTCCCTGATCAACACGATCAACTCCATCGTCTCGGTCGATCTCGATCAGATGGCCCCCTATCCGACCATCGACGGACAGGGCGCCCATGGCGGCTATTGCGGCCCGGCGGTGAAGCCGATCGCCCTCAACATGGTCGCCGAGATCGCCCGCGATCCGCAGACGCACGGCCTGCCGATCTCCGGCATCGGCGGCGTGACGACGTGGCGGGACGCGGCCGAGTTCATGGCGCTGGGCGCCGGCACGGTGCAGGTCTGCACCGCGGCGATGACCTATGGCTTCCGCATCGTCGAGGACCTGATCGACGGCCTGTCCGACTGGATGGACGAGAAGGGCTACACCTCGATCGACCAGGTGGTCGGGCGGGCGGTGCCCAAGGTCACCGACTGGCAGCGGCTCAACCTCAACTATGTGGTCAAGGCGCGCATCGACCAGGACGCCTGCATCAAGTGCGGCCGCTGCCACATCGCCTGCGAGGACACCTCGCACCAGGCGATCACCGCGATGAAGGACGGCTTGCGCCATTTCGAGGTGATCGACGAGGAATGCGTCGGCTGCAACCTGTGCGTCTCGGTCTGTCCGGTCGAGGACTGCATCACCCTGGAGCAGATCACCGAGGGCAGCGACCCGCGCACCGGCAAGCCGATCAACCCGAACTACGCCAACTGGACGACCCATCCCAACAACCCGAACCGGGTGGCGGAAGCGGCCGAGTGATCGAAGGGAGCCTGTCGGCGGCGCGGTAACGGTCGCCGCCAACGGGCACCAACTGCGAGGCCGGGTCCGTCCGCGCGGCGGGCCCGGTTTTGTCGTTTCCGGCGCGGCGCTGGTTCGCAGGTTCCCCTGCGTTAACCCGATCTTGGCAGTTTGCGGCGATCAATCGCTCGGGGAGACGGGAGACCACGCCTGGAGGTCCGGCGAACTTATGACCAAGATCAGCGTATCCACCATTCTGCGCGCCTCGTTCCTGGGGTTCACGCTGGCGATCGGGGTGTTGCTCGCCCTGTCGGCCCGGTCGGCCTGGACGGAGTTCCAGACCGCCCGTCAGGTGCAGGACATCGCGCGGATCGCGGCGCCGCTGCTCGATACCCTGCTGTATCTGCGCCTCGACCGCGGCAACAGCTTCCGCGACCTGAAGGCGGATGTGGTCGGCCTGACGGAGCGCACGCGCGAGTTGCGCCTTGCCGGCCGCTCGGCGGCCGAGCGGGTGGTGAGCGCCATCGAACAGTCCTCGATCAGCGACCGCGACGCCCGGCTGGCGGAATTCACCGGCGCGCGCGACCGGCTTTTCGCGCTGATGCAGGAGGTCGACGCCGCGCTGGAGCAGACGGATGCGGCCCGGCGCGGCGCGGTGGCCGAGCGCTGGCGCGATGAGCTGACCAGCCAGATCAACGCCAATTTCGCCTTCGCCGGCGAGCTCGGCACCCGCGTCCAGTACAAGGATCCGGTCGTCGACGCGCTGCTTGCGGCCCAGTCCGCCGCCCTGGATGCGCGCAGCACGGCGGGCGAGGCCTCGCTTCTCGTCTCCAACGCGACCTCCGGCGTCGCGCTGCCGGACGATGCCACGCGCAGGTTCTACGGGTCCACGGCCTCCGCGCTGGCGTCGCTGAAGATGGCCCGGTCGCTGCTCGGCGACCTGCCGCTGTCGCCAGGGCTCGCCAAGGCCTTCACCGATACGGATGCGATCTACAATGCCGGCTTCCGCGAGCTGAGCGAGCGCCAGTTCCTGGCCCTGCAGGCCGGCACCACCCCGCCGCTCGCCCTGCCCGAGTGGATGGCCGCGACGCTGCCCACGCTCGACGCCATCGCCTCCATCGCCATCGAGGCGCTGGCCCAGGCCGAGGTCGCGGCGGCGGAAACCGCCGCTGCCGCCGAGGCGCATGTCTATCGGCAGCTCGGCTTTCTCGGCATCGGCTTGGTGCTGGCCGCGCTGCTGCTGTTCCTGGTCGGCCGCCGGGTGACCGGGCCGCTCGGCGTGGTGACCGAGCGCATGCGGCTGCTGGCGGACGGCCAGCTCGACACGCAGGCGCCCTTCGTCGACCGGCAGGACGAGATCGGCGCGCTTGGCCGGGCGCTCGCCCTGTTCCGCGAGAACGCGCTGGAAACCGAGCGGCTGCGCCAGCGCGAGGCGGAGAAGGAGCGCGATGCCGCCGAGACGCGGCGGGCCGACATGATGCGCCTGGCCGACAGTTTCGACGAGGCGGTCGGCTCGTCGGTGAGCGCCCTGACCCAGGCGGCCGAGCGGCTGAAGAGTACCGCGTCGGGCCTGTCGAGCGTCGCCGAACGCACCTCGGGGCAGGCGATCGCCGTTGCGGCGGCCTCCGAACAGGCCTCCGCCAATGTCGCCTCCGTCGCCGGCGCGACTGAGGAACTGTCGTCCTCGGTGACGGAAATCCGCAGCCAGGCCGGCCGCTCGAGCGAGATCGCCGAGACGGCGGTGGCCGAGGTGGAAGAGACCAACAAGCAGGTGGCGGGGCTCGCCGCCGCCGCCGAGCGCGTCGGCTCGATCGTCATCATGATCGAGGACGTCGCGGCCAAGACCAACCTTCTGGCGCTCAACGCCACCATCGAGGCGGCGCGGGCGGGCGAAGCCGGCAAGGGCTTC
The DNA here is from genome assembly GCF_900185725.1 of Stappia sp. TSB10P1A. GTDB lineage: Bacteria > Pseudomonadota > Alphaproteobacteria > Rhizobiales > Stappiaceae > Stappia. Next base: position 12,144 of record NZ_FYAU01000043.1, read on the forward strand.
GCCGTCGTCGCCGGCGAGGTCAAGCAACTGGCCGACCAGACCGCCAGGGCGACCTCCGACATCAGCAGGCAGATCGCCGACATGCAGGCGGCCTCGCTCGGCGCGGCCGAGGCGATCAAGGCGATCGGCGAGACGATCCGCCGGATGAGCGACATCTCGTCCGAGATCTTCGACTCGGTCGGCAGCCAGGGCCAGGCGACGGTGGAGATCGCGCGCAATGTCGCCGAGGCCTCCACAGGCACGGCCGACGTCTCGCGCAACATCTCCGGGGTCACCGCCGCGGCCTCCGACGCCAGCGAGGCGGCAAGCGAGGTGCTGGCGGCGGCCTCGCAACTGTCCGACCAGTCGGCGGCGCTGTCACGGCAGATCGAGAGTTTTCTCGGTCACGTGCGGGCGGCTTGACCGCCCGCAGAAAAACCAAGCTAGCGGGCGGCGTGACCGCCCGCGGAAGGGGTTCTAGAGCATATTCCGTTCAGATCGAACCGATCTGAACGACAAGAATATGCTCAAGGTATTGAATTTGGAGCGATTTCTTATCGATCAGGTGATTCCACCTGATCGGAAAGCGCTCTAGCGGCGCAGCTCGCTCGCCATATGGGCGATGGTGCGGCGATAGACCTCCGCCCGGTTCCAGTCGCGCAGCACCCCGTAATTGTGGCTGCCCGGCGCCCAGTCGCCGCCGGGCTTCCAGCCGTGCTGGCGCAGGAAATTGGCGGTCGAGGCAAAGACGTCCGCATGGCTGTGGATCAGGTTCGGCCGGCCGTCGCCGTCGAAATCGACCGCAAAGCGCTCGTAGCTGGAGGCGAGGAACTGGGTCTGGCCGATCTCGCCGGCCCAGGCGCCCTTCATCTCGGAAATCCGCATGAAGCCGCGGTCGGCGATCCTGAGCGCGCTCATCAGCTCTTTGGTGAAGAACTCGGAGCGGCGGCAGTCATAGGCGAGCGCCGAGAGCGAGGAGAAGATCGGGATGTCGCCCATGAAGCCGCCGAAGCCCGATTCCAGCCCCCAGATCGCGACGATGATCTCCTTCGGCACGCCATAGCTGCGCTCGACCCGGTCGAGCAGCACGGCGTGCTGCTGCAGCCGCCGCTTGCCCATGGCGATGGTCGAGGGCGGCGCGCGGCGGGCGAGGAATTCCTCGAAGGACAGTTTGAAGGATTTCTGGTTGCGGTCGAGCCGGATCACCCGGCTGTTATAGGTCATGCCGCCGAGCGCCGCCTCCACCGTGCGGCTGGAAATGCCGGCGGCCACCGCCTCGCGCTTGAAGCTGGCGAGCCAGGCCGGGAAGCCGGCGGCGTTGTTGCCGCATTTGGCGGCGAGCGCCGGGCCGGCCAGCGTCAGCGGGGCAAAGAGCAGAAGGGCGGCGAAAACGAGGGCCTTGCGCATGCGGTCTCCCGGTCGGGTCGCAGGGTCGATCGGGGACGGCGACGCACGTCCCTTGCAAAAAAGCAGGATACAGGCGGTAAGGGCAAGATCAAGGCGAACCGGGCCGAGGCAGCAGCCCGCCGAAGATCAGGTCGGTCAACGCCTGCAGCGCCTGGCGGCGGAACGCCTCGTCATGGACGCCGGTGCCGGTGATCGCCTCGATCTGCGGCGCGAAGTCGGCATAGGTCTGGGTCGTCGCCCAGATCAGGAAGATGAGGTGGGTGGGATCGACCGGCCGGATGCGGCCGCGCTCCGCCCAGTGGCGCAGCACCTGCGACTTCTCGTCGACCAGCGCCTTCAGCGGTCCTGCCAGCACGTCGCGGATCACCGGCGCGCCCTGCAGCATCTCGTTGGCGAAGAGGCGTGAGGCCTGCGGATAGTCGGCGGAAAATTGCAGCTTCTGCTCGATATAGGCGGTGAGTTCCTTGCGCGGGTCGCCATCCGGATCGAGCGTGCGCAAGGGCGCCAGCCAGCGGTCGAGCAGGTCGGCGAGCACCGCCTTGTAGATCTCCGACTTGGAGCCGAAATAATAGAGCAGGTTCGACTTCGACATGCCCGCGTCCTCGGCGATCTGGTCGACGCGGGCGCCGCGATAGCCGAAGCGCGAGAAGGTGCCGAGCGCCGCCTCCAGGATGCGGGCGCGGTTCTTCTCCTGGATGCGGGTGCGCGGGGCGCCGTCGCTTTCGGGCTCGGTGCCTGCGTCCGGTATCCGGCCTGCCTCCATCTGCTGCTGTCCTTCGCTGTCGGGCGCCATTGCGGCGGTCATCGGGCCGCGCCGTTGCGGGCGGCAGCATCGCGCGGCGGCCCGGCGGCGGCAAGCCCGGCCGGGGGGACAGCGCCGATGCCGGCGAGGATGATGCCGGTCACCGTGCGCTTGGCCTCCTCGAACTGGGCATCGGAGAGCGGCCGGCCGCCGTTCAGCGTGTCGATCTGGTGGTTGAAGTCGGCATAGTGCTGGGTCGTCGCCCAGATCATGTAGAGCAGATATTGCGGGTCGATCGGCGCAATCCGGCCGCTGGCGATCCAGCGCTCGATCACCGCGACGCGGGAGGCGGTCCACTCGCGCAAGGTGGTCTCCAGATAGTCCTGGATCACCGGCGCCTTGTGCAGGATCTCGTTGGCCCAGACCTTGGAGCCCATCGGATGGGCGCGCGAGATGTCCATCTTCTTGGCGATGTAGCTGGTCAGCGCCTCGACCGGATCGTCGCTCTCGTCGAAGGAGTTCGCCGCCTCCAGCCAGATGTTGAAGATATGCTCGACCACCCGCCGGTAGAGCACTTCCTTGGTCGGGAAATAATAGTGCAGGTTGGCCTTGGGGATGCCGGCCCGGTCGGCGATCATGCCGGTGGTGGCGCCGCGAAAGCCGCTCTGCGCGAAGACCTCCTCGGCCGCCTTGAGGATGACGCGCTCGTTCTCCGCCCGGATCGCGCTCTTCTGCGTCCTGTCCGGTATTCGGGCCTGCGCCCTGCCTTTTAACCTGTCCGTGCCGCTCATCTCTCCGGGCCGTCCGCTGCGGTGAGTGCCAATTCGGCAGGCGAGCCGAAAAAATGATCTTGACCGGATGGTCAAGCCTTCCTACGCTCGATTTGACCATTTGGTCAGGTTTTTCCGCCTGGCGCAATGGCAAAGACGCGACTGACCAAGCGACTGGCAACCCGGCGGGCACAACAGACCGGGGCCGCGCACCTTTCAGATTTCGGCCGGAGCGCGAGGACGCGAAGGCCGCCCGGATGGCCGAACCATCCGGAACGGGGAATGGCCGGCGGCGCGACCAGCGCTGCCCGATGCCGGAGAGGCATCGAGGGAGAGGACAGGAGAGGCCGGCGCGCGTGCGTGGCTTCCCGCCGATCCCGGCCGCGATCGCAGACGCACGAGGGCGCCCGGAACCGCATGTCGCGCCGGGCGAGCGGAGGGAACATGCCGAAGTCCGGCCTTGCCAACATCGAGAACGCCATCGGCGGGGCGCGTGTCGTCTCCCGCTCGACGAGGACGCAAGCGGTGTTCAACCCGGCGACGGGCGAACAGACCGCGGTCCTGCCGCTGTCGAGCGCGGCCGAGGTCGGCGAGGCGATCGCCGCGGCCAAGGCCGCCTTCCCGGCCTGGCGCGACACGCCGCCCTTGAAGCGCGCGCGCATGATGTTCCGTTTCAAGGAACTGCTCTCCGCCCATGCCGACGACATCGCAAGGGCGATCTCGGCCGAACACGGCAAGACCCATGACGATGCCTTGGGCGAAGTGGCGCGCGGCATCGAGGTGGTGGAATTCGCCTGCGGCATCCCGCATCTCTTGAAGGGCGAGTTCGCCCGCAATGTCGGCCCGGCCATCGACAGCCATTCCGACCGCCAGCCGCTCGGCGTCGTCGCCGGCATCACCCCGTTCAACTTCCCGGCGATGGTGCCGCTGTGGATGTATCCGATCGCGGTTGCCTGCGGGAACACCTTCGTGCTGAAGCCGTCCGAGCGCGACCCTTCCGCCGTCATGGCGGTCTATGACCTGTTCCACCAGGCCGGCTTCCCGGACGGGGTGCTCAATGTCGTGCATGGCGACAAGGAGGCGGTCGACGTGCTGCTGACCCATCCGGACGTCAAGGCGGTGTCCTTCGTCGGCTCCACGCCGATTGCCGAATATGTCTATGCGACCGGCACCGCGCATGGAAAGCGGGTGCAGGCGCTGGGCGGCGCCAAGAACCACATGATCGTCATGCCGGATGCCGACATGGACCAGGCCGCCGATGCGCTGATGGGCGCCGGCTACGGCTCGGCCGGCGAGCGCTGCATGGCGATCTCCGTCGCCGTTCCCATCGGCGAGGAGACCGCCGACCGGCTGGTGGAAAAGCTCGTCCCCCGCGTGCAGGCGCTGAAGATCGGCCCGGCGACCGACCGCGAGGCGGAGATGGGCCCGCTGGTCACCGAGGCGCATATGCGCAAGGTGCTCGGCTACATCGACCAGGGCGTCAAGGAAGGCGCCGAGCTGCTGGTCGACGGGCGCGGCTTCTCGCTGCAGGGCTACGAGAACGGCTATTTCGTCGGCGGCACCCTGTTCGACCGGGTGACCCGCGACATGACGATCTACCGCGAGGAGATCTTCGGTCCCGTCCTGTCGGTGGTGCGCGCCAAGGGCTACGACGAGGCGCTGTCGCTGATCAACGAGCACGAATACGGCAACGGCACCGCGATCTTCACCCGCGACGGCGATGCCGCGCGCGCCTTCGCCGACCGGATCGAGGTGGGCATGGTCGGCATCAACGTGCCGATCCCGGTGCCGGTCGCCTATTTCTCCTTCGGCGGCTGGAAGCGCTCGCTGTTCGGCGACCATTCGATCTACGGCATGGAAGGCGTGCGCTTCAACACGCGCCTGAAGACGGTGACGACGCGCTGGCCGGCCGGTATCAAGGACGGCGCCGTCTATACCTTTCCCAACATGGAGTGAGGCCGGCGCCGCCGGCTGAGGATCGACCGAGGGAGTGACCTGAATGACCGCACCGGGCAAGAACCTGCGCATCGACGCCGACCGCCTGTGGGACGCCCTGATGGAGATGGCGAAGATCGGTCCGGGCGTTGCCGGCGGCAACAACCGCCAGACGCTGACCGATGCCGACAACGAGGGGCGCAAGCTGTTCCAGGCCTGGTGCGAGGCGGCCGGGATGAGCATGGGCGTCGACACCATGGGCAACATGTTCATGACGCGGCCGGGCACCGATCCGGACGCCCTGCCGGTCTATGTCGGCTCGCATCTCGACACCCAGCCGACGGGCGGCAAATATGACGGCGTGCTCGGCGTGCTCGGCGGCCTGGAACTGGTGCGCACCCTCAACGACCTCAACATCCGCACGAAGCGGCCCATCGTCGTCGCCAACTGGACCAACGAGGAGGGCACGCGGTTTGCCCCCGCCATGCTGGCCTCCGGCGTCTTTGCCGGGGTGCACGACCTCGACTGGGCCTATGCGCGCAAGGACGCGGACGGCAAGACGGTCGGCGAGGAGCTGAAGCGCATCGGCTGGGTCGGCGAGGAAGCGGTCGGCGCGCGCAAGATGCACGCGATGTTCGAACTGCATATCGAGCAGGGGCCGATCCTGGAGGCCGAGGGCAAGGATATCGGCGTCGTCACCCACGGCCAGGGCCTGTGGTGGCTGGAAGTGACGGTGACCGGCAAGGACAGCCATACCGGCTCGACGCCGATGCCGATGCGCCGCAATGCCGGCCTCGGCATGGCGCGGATGACCGAGCTGGTGCACGAGATCGCGATGCGGCACCAGCCGCGCGCGGTCGGCGCCATCGGCCATTGCGACGTCTATCCCAACTCGCGCAACGTCATTCCCGGCAAGGTGGTGTTCACCGTCGACTTCCGCTCGCCCGACCGGCAGACGCTGGACGCGATGAAGGCGGAGTTCGAGGCGCGGGCGCCGAAGATCGCCGAGGATCTGGGCTTGATGGCGACGATCGAGGCGGTCGGCCATTTCGATCCCGTGACCTTCGACGAGACCTGCGTCAAGGCCGTGCGCAATGCCGCCGAAAAGCTCGGCTACAGCCACATGGACATCATCTCCGGCGCCGGTCACGATGCCTGCTGGGTCAACAAGGTCGCCCCGACGGCGATGATCATGTGCCCCTGCGTCGACGGGCTGTCGCACAACGAGGCCGAGGAGATTACCAGGGACTGGGCGCGGGCCGGCGCCGACGTGCTGCTGCATGCGGTGCTGGAAGCGGCGGAGATCGTGGAGTGAGCGCTGGCGCGCGTGGTGATGGCGCGCGCGCCGGACAGGTTTGTGGCTCTCCGGTCCCGGGTCGCGGCTTCGCCTTGCCCGGGATGACGCCGGAGAGGGGAGTGTGAAGGGCGGGGTTGAGGTTTGGCGCTGCCTTGCCTGTGAGGGCGATGGAGACGATGGAGCGGCAGGCGGGGCGTGAGACTGGGGTACTGCCTCTCCGCGTCATCCCGGACGAGCGTCAGCGAGATCCGGGATCGGCGAGCCGGGGAGGGTGATGGGTGGCGTCATGGGTCTACATCATGGCCTCGCGGCCATACGAGACCCTCTACACCGGCGTGACGACGGATCTTGCGAGACGGGCGTATGAGCATCGCAACGACCTCGTTCCCGGCTTTACCACGCGCTACGGCGTGAAGGCGCTGGTCTGGTACGAAGAGTACGACGACATCGAAAATGCCATTCGCAGGGAGAAGCAGATCAAGCGATGGCACCGAAAATGGAAGTTCGAGCTGATCGAGACGATGAATCCGGAATGGGCCGACCTGTATGAGACGATGAACCGATAGTTTGTGGCTCTCCGGTCCCGGGTCGCGGCTTCGCCTTGCCCGGGATGACGCCGGAGGGGGGCGCGAGCAGCACGCGGGTGAGTTGTCAGGAAACGACAGACGAGATTGGGGAACGGCGATGGCGAGCAAAGTGATCAAGGGCGGAACGGTCGTCACGGCCGATCTCACCTACCGCGCGGATGTGAAAATCGACGGCGGCAGGATCGTCGAGATCGGGCCGGACCTTTCCGGCGACGAGGTGCTCGACGCGACCGGCTGCTACGTGATGCCGGGCGGCATCGACCCGCATGTGCACCTGGAAATGCCCTTCATGGGCACCTATTCCGCCGACAATTTCGAGAGCGGCACGCGCGCCGCGCTTGCCGGCGGCACCACCATGGTGGTGGATTTCTGCCTGCCTTCGCCCGGCCAGTCGCTGCTGGAAGCGCTGACCATGTGGGACAACAAGTCGACCAGGGCCAATTGCGACTACTCCTTCCACATGGCGATCACCTGGTGGGGCGAGCAGGTGTTCAACGACATGGAAGCGGTGGTGCGCGACAAGGGCATCAACAGCTTCAAGCATTTCATGGCCTACAAGGGCGCGCTGATGGTGGACGACGACGAGATGTTCGCCTCGTTCCAGCGCTGCGCCGAGCTCGGCGCCCTGCCGATGGTGCATGCGGAAAACGGCGACGTGGTCGCCCAGTTGCAGGCCAGGCTGATGGCCGAGGGCAATGACGGGCCGGAAGCCCATGCCTATTCGCGCCCGGCAGAGGTGGAAGGCGAGGCGACCAACCGCGCCATCATGATCGCCGACATGGCCGGCGTGCCGCTCTATGTGGTGCACACGTCCTGCGAACAGGCGCATGAGGCGATCCGCCGGGCCAAGCAGAACGGCATCCGCTGCTATGGCGAGCCGCTGATCCAGCACCTGACGCTGGACGAGAGCGAGTATCGCCATCCCGACTGGGACCATGCGGCGCGCCGGGTGATGTCGCCGCCCTTCCGCGACAAGAAGCACCAGGACAGCCTGTGGGCCGGCCTGCAGGCGGGCACGCTGCAGGTGGTGGCGACCGACCACTGCGCCTTTACCACGGAGCAGAAGCGCACCGGGCTCGGCGACTTCACCAAGATCCCCAACGGCACCGGCGGGCTCGAGGACCGCTTGCCGATGCTGTGGACCCATGGCGTCGCCACCGGCCGGCTGACCATGAACGAATTCGTCGCCGTGACCTCGACCAACATCGCCAAGATCCTCAACATGTACCCGAAGAAGGGGGCGATCCTGGTCGGCGCCGATGCCGACCTGGTGGTCTGGGATCCGCAGAAGGAAAAGACGATTTCCGCCGCGACCCAGCAGTCGGCCATCGACTACAACGTGTTCGAGGGCAAAAAGGTGAAGGGCCTGCCGCGCTTCACGCTGACCCGCGGCGAGGTCGCCATCGAGGACGGTGCGATCAAGACGCGCGAGGGGCACGGCAAGTTTGTCGCCCGCCCGCCGTTCCAGGCGGTCAACGCGGCGCTGTCGACCTGGAAGGAACTGACCTCGCCGCGCAAGGTGGAGCGCTCGGGCATTCCTGCAAGCGGCGTTTAAGGAGCGACATGACCATCCGGTTGCTGCCCTTTCTGGCTCTGCTCCTTGCCGGCGCGCCGGCCGTCGCCGACACGACGGCGATCGACGGGCGCTACGGCGATGCGGAGGGCTGCGCTCTGATGGCCGCGGGGGCGGCCGAGGGGGGAGCGGTGACGGGGCCCGACTTCTTCTTCCTGATGGACGACGAGGGCATTTCCACCGCCGTCTCCTATTGCGCCTTTTCGCCGGAGCGGCGGATGCGGGCGGACGGCCTGGAAATCCTCGCGCAGTGCCACGAGGAAGGCGAGGAGGAGGTGACGCCCTTCACCCTCACCCTGCGGCGGGAGGGCGAGGGCTATCTCGTCGCCTTTCCCGACGGGATGACATGGGGACCGTTGATGCGCTGCGCGCCATGACCCGGACGGGCGGGTGCGGGGCGATGGGCACGGATCGAGATGGATGCAGGGAGCCGCAAGTCCGGTCATGATCGCGACAGATGCAAGCAAGGACGCCGCAAGGGCGACAGGGGACGCAAGGATGACCGGGCCGGAGCGCAGCGTGATCGACATCGAGAACCTGTCGCTGACCTTCGAGACCAATGACGGTCCGGTGCATGCCCTGTCGGACATCGATCTTTCGATCGGCGAGGGCGATTTCGTCTCGCTGATCGGCCCGTCCGGCTGCGGCAAGACCACGCTGTTGCGGGTGATCGCCGATCTGGAGGCGCCGACCGGCGGCACGATCAGCGTCAACGGCATGAGCCCGGAGGAGGCGCGGCTGAAGCGCGCCTATGGCTATGTCTTCCAGGCCGCCGCGCTCTATCCCTGGCGGACCATCGCCGACAACATCGCCCTGCCGCTGGAGATCATGGGTTTTGCGAAGGGAGAGCGCGAGGAGCGCATCCGCCGCAACATGGAGCTGGTGAACCTCTCCGGCTTCGAGCGCAAATATCCCTGGCAACTGTCGGGCGGCATGCAGCAGCGCGCCTCCATCGCCCGCGCGCTGTCCTTCGATCCCGACCTGCTGCTGATGGACGAGCCGTTCGGCGCGCTCGACGAGATCGTTCGCGATCACCTCAACGAGCAATTGCTGAAACTGTGGGCCAAGACCCGCAAGACGGTGGTCTTCGTCACCCATTCGATCCCGGAAGCTGTGTTCCTGTCGACCAGGATCGTGGTGCTGTGCCCGCGTCCGGGCCGCATCTATGACGTGATCGAAAGCGACCTGCCGCGCGAGCGCACGCTCGACATCCGCGAGACGCCGGAATTCCTGAAGATCGCCCACCGGGTGCGCGAGGGGCTGCGGGCGGGGCACAGCTATGACGATTGAGGCCTTGACGGCGCCGCCTTCCCGCTCGCCTTTCGCCGGCCTGATGCAGGGCACCGCCGGGCCGGTGCTGGTGGTCGTCGCGGCGATCATCGCCGTCTGGTATCTGGCGGCGGTGATGCTCAACGCGCCGTTCCAGCGCGACATGTACAAGCGCGGCGGCATTGAGGACGCGCCGCTGGCGCAGCTCGTCGCCGACACGCTGTCGCAGGACCGGCCCGTGCTGCCCGCCCCGCATCAGGTGGCGGTCGAGCTGTGGGACACCACCGCCAACAAGGCGGTGACCTCCAAGCGCAGCCTCGTCTATCACGGCGGCATCACCCTGTCCTCGACCCTGCTCGGCTTCGTGCTCGGCACCGCCCTCGGCATCGGCCTGGCGATCCTGGTCGTGCACAGCCGGGTTCTCGACAAGAGCCTGATGCCCTGGGTGATTTCCTCGCAGACGATCCCGATCCTCGCCATCGCGCCGATGATCATCGTGGTGCTGAACGCCATCGGCATTTCCGGCCTGCTGCCGAAGGCAATGATCTCGACCTATCTCTCGTTCTTTCCGGTGACGGTCGGCATGGTGAAGGGCCTGCGCTCGCCCGAGGCGATCCAGATGGACCTGATGAAGACCTATTCGGCCTCGCCCGCCCAGGCGCTGTGGAAGCTGCGCCTGCCCTCGGCGATGCCCTATCTCTTCGCCTCGATGAAGGTCGGCGTTGCCGCAAGCCTTGTCGGCGCCATCGTCGGCGAACTGCCGACCGGTGCGGTCGCCGGCCTCGGCGCCCGCCTGCTGTCGGGCTCCTATTACGGCCAGACGGTGCAGATCTGGTCGGCGCTGATCGCCGCCGCCGTGCTGGCGGCAACGCTCGTGGCGCTGATCGGCGTCGCCGAGCGGTTGGCGCTGAAGCGCATGGGGATGCGGCGATGAGCGCGCGGGAGGGGACGACCCCCGCACCGGCGCCGCGGCCGCACCGGCTCGGCGCGGTGAGAACCGTGCTGGCCTCGCTGGCGCTCGCCCTCGCCCTGGTCGCGACGATGATGCCGGTGATCGCCTCCGACACGATGGCGCTCGGGCTGCTTGCCTTTCCGCTGCTGGCGGCAATGGTGCTTGCCGCGGTGATCGTGCTGGCGCCCTATCGCCTGTGCCTGCTGCGCGGGCCGCGGGCCGCCGGCCTGCTCGCGGCCGTTTCCTATGCCATGGCCTTCGTGCTGATCTCGCTGATCGCCGCCCATCCGGGCCAGGCGGGATCCGGCTTCTGGGCCCTTGTCGTCGTCGCCTGGGCCATCGCCTGGCTGTCGGTGGAGGAAATGGCCGGACTGAAGCCCCGGCAGCCGCTGTGGGGCCGCGCCATCGCGCTCGCCATCCCGCTGACCTTCGGCGCCTGGCTGCTGATCCTGTGGCAGGTGCTGGTGGTCGGCTTTGCCGTGCCCAAGGTGCTGCTGCCGCCGCCCTCCGACATCTGGGTGCGGCTCATCGCCTCGCCCGAGGTGCTGTGGGCCGATTTCCGCCAGACCTTCCTGAAGGGGGTTCTCATCGGCTATGCCCTGGGCTGCGGCGCCGGCTTCCTGGTCGCCATCCTGGTCGACCGGGTGCCGTTCCTGCGGCGCGGCCTGCTGCCGATCGGCAATCTCGTCTCGGCCCTGCCGATCATCGGCGTCGCCCCGATCATGGTCATGTGGTTCGGCTTCGACTGGCCGTCCAAGGCGGCGGTCGTCGTCATCATGACCTTCTTCCCGATGCTGGTGAACACGGTCACGGGGCTTGCCGCCGCCGACCGCATGCAGCTCGACCTGATGCACACTTACGCGGCAAACTATCCGCAGACGCTGCTCAAGATGCGGCTGCCGATGGCCATGCCCTTCGTTTTCAATGCCCTGAAAATCAACTCGACGCTGGCGCTGATCGGGGCCATTGTTGCCGAATTCTTCGGCACGCCGATCGTCGGCATGGGCTTCCGCATCTCCACCGAGGTGGGGCGGATGAACATCGACATGGTCTGGGCTTCGATCGCCGTCGCCGCGCTTGCGGGGTCGCTGTTCTACGGCTTGGTGACCCTCGCGGAGCGGGCGGTCACGTTTTGGCATCCGTCAGTCCGGCGATAACGGGCGGCGGCTGCATCACCAGAGGGAGCAGGAAATGAGGAAGACTTTGCTAGCCGCCGCCGCGTTTGCCTTGGCATTCGGTCCCGCGCAGGCGGCCGACGACGTCACGCTGCAGCTCAAATGGGTCACGCAGGGCCAGTTCGCCGGCTATTACGTCGCCAAGGACAAGGGCTTCTACGAGGAAGAGGGGCTCAACGTCACGATCAAGCCGGGCGGGCCGGACATCGCCCCGCCGCAGGTGATCGCCGGCGGCGGCGCCGACGTGATCATCGACTGGATGCCGGCGGCGCTCGCCAGCCGCGAGCGCGGCGTGCCGCTGGTCAACATCGCCCAGCCGTTCAAGGCGTCGGGCATGATGCTGACCTGCCTGAAGGAGACCGGCATCACCAAGCCGGAGGATTTCCGCGGCCGCACGCTCGGCGTCTGGTTCTTCGGCAACGAGTATCCGTTCCTGTCCTGGATGAGCAAGCTCGGCATCCCGACCGATGGCGGGCCGAACGGCGTCACCGTGCTGAAGCAGGGCTTCAATGTGGATCCGCTGCTGCAGAAGCAGGCCGACTGCATCTCGACCATGACCTACAACGAATACTGGCAGGTGATCGACGCCGGCATCGCGGAAAGCGATCTCGTGGTCTTCAAGTATGAGGAGCAGGGCGTCGCGACGCTGGAGGACGGGCTCTATGTGATGGAGGACAAGCTCTCCGACCCGGCCTTCGTCGACAAGATGGCCCGCTTCGTCCGCGCCACCATGAAGGGCTGGGACTATGCCCGCGAGAACCCGGACGAGGCGGCGGAGATCGTGCTGGAGAATGACGCCACCGGCGCCCAGACCGAGAACCACCAGAAGCGCATGGTCCGCGAGATCAACAAGCTGACGGACGGTTCCGACGGCCGGCTGGACATGGAAGACTACCAGCGTACGGTCAACACGCTGCTGAGCGGCGGTTCCGACCCGGTGATCACCAAGGAGCCGGTCGGCGCGACCACCACCGTGGTGACCGACCAGCTCTGATTGATCGGCTCTGCTCCTCGGTCCTGTTTTTCGGGACAGGCGCATTCCTCGCAAGAAAAGACCGCCGGACGGGCCTCCCGTCCGGCGGTTTGCGTTTCGGTGCAAGCCTTGGCTTCAGGCGCCCCGGCTTCAGGCGCCCTGGCTTCAGGCGCCCTGGCTGCGTTCGGCCGGGGCGGCGGTGTCGAGGCGCCCGGCCATCCAGGCCTCCAGCGCCTGCGCCTGTTCTGCGGAGACCCGCAGGCCCAGCTTGCTGCGCCGCCACAGCACGTCCTCGGCGCGCCGCGCCCATTCGTGCTGCATCAGATAGGCGACCTCGCGGCCGTAGAGATCGGCGCCGAAATGCGGTCCGAGGTCGTCGATCGAGGTCGCGCCGGCCAGCAGGTCGCGCGCCCTGGTGCCGTAGCTGCGGGCGAGGCGGGCAATGAGCGGGCGCGGCAGGAAGGCGAAGTCGCGTGCAAGAGCGGCTTCGAGGTCGGCAAGCCCGGTGGTCGGGAAGTCGCCGCCCGGCAGCAAGGCCGTCGCCGTCCAGTCCGGTCCCTTGGCGCCGAGCGCCTTCTCGATCATCTCCAGCACGGAGAGGGCCAGGCGCCGATAGGTGGTGATCTTGCCGCCGAAAATGTTGATCAATGCCGCGCCGTCGCGGCGCCCGCCCTCGTCGAGCTTCAGGACATAGTCGCGGGTCGCCTCCTGCGCCTTGGAGGCGCCGTCGTCGAACAGCGGCCGCACGCCCGAATAGGTCCACACCACGTCGCCGCGGGTGATCGGCTTGCGGAAATACTCGCTCGCCGCCTCGGTCAGGTAGACGATCTCCTCCTCCGTCGCCGCGACGTCGGCCGGATCGCCCTCGTAGTCGCGGTCGGTGGTGCCGATCAGGGTGAAATCCTGCTCGTAGGGAATGGCGAAGACGATGCGCCCGTCGCCGTTCTGGAAGATATAGGCGCGGTCGTGGTCGAACAGCTTGCGCACCACGATATGGCTGCCCTGCACCAGCCGGACATTGTGGGTGTCGTTGCGCTTCAACGCGCCCTTCAGCACCCGGTCGACCCAGGGCCCGGCGGCGTTGACGGCGAGGCGGGCGGTGACGGAGCGGGTCGCACCGCTTTCCCGGTCCTTGAGGGTGGCGCGCCAGATGTCGCCCTCGCGCTCCAGCGCCACCACCTCGGTGCGGGTGTGGACCTGAGCCCCCCGGTCGGCGGCGTCGCGGGCGTTGAGCACCACCAGGCGGGCATCGTCCACCCAGCAGTCGGAATATTCGAAGCCGGTGCCGAACCCGTCCTTCAGCGGCCTGCCGGCCGGGTCGCTTGCAAGGTTCAGCGTCCGGGTTGCCGGCAGCAGCTTGCGGCCCCCCAGATGGTCGTAGAGGAACAGGCCGAGGCGCAGCATCCAGCGTGGCCGCAGGCCCTTCTGGTGCGGCAGCACGAAGCGCATCGGCCGGATGATGTGCGGTGCGTTGGCCCACAGGAGTTCGCGCTCGCTGAGCGCCTCGCGCACCAGGCGGAACTCGTAATGCTCCAGGTAGCGCAATCCGCCATGGATCAGCTTGGTCGACCAGGACGAGGTGCCGCTGGCGAGATCGTTCATCTCGGCAAGGCAGACCGAATAGCCCCGCCCGACCGCGTCGCGGGCGATGCCGCAGCCGTTGATGCCGCCGCCGATGACCAGGATGTCGAACTCCGCCGCTTGCGTCGCTGCAGTCATTTCCTGTGGCCTCCCCGGCCGTCCTCGGGCTCCGCGCCGCCGGCGTCGGGGTCCCCGTCTCCGGCGATCTCGACGCGCACGCCATGCTCGCGGCAGATCTCCATCACCGGCTCGGGCGGGGCCTTGTCGGTGACGAAGATGTCGATCTGCGACATGTGGGCGATGCGCACCGGAGCGCTGCGCTCGAATTTCATGTTGTCGGCGACGAGGATCGTCTGCCGCGCATGGGTGATGATCTCGCGGGCGACGCGCACCTCGCGGAAGTCGTAGTCGAAGATCGTCCCGTCCGGATCGATCGCCGAGGCGCCGATCAGCGCGTAGTCGACCTTGAACTGGCGGATGAAGTCGGCCGCCGCCTCGCCGACGATGCCCCCGTCCGAGGCGCGCACCTGGCCGCCGGCGATGATCACCTCGACGGCCGGCGCCGCCCGCAGGATGTTGGCGACGTTGATGTTGTTGGTGATCGCCATGATGCCGTCATGCTGGCGCAGGGCCCTGGCCACCTGTTCGGTGGTGGTGCCGATGTTCAGCATGATCGAGGCATTGTCGGGAATGAGGCTGGCGGCGCGCAGGCCGATCCGCCGCTTCTCCTCGGCCGCGAGCTGGCGCCTTGCGTCATAGGCGTAGTTGGCGATGCCCGAGGGCAGCACGGCGCCGCCATGCACGCGCTGCAGCATGCCGCGCTCGCACAGTTCATTGAGGTCCTTGCGGATGGTCTGCGGCGTGACGTCGAAGTCCGCCGCAAGCCCATCCACATCGACCCGTCCGGCGCGTCGCGCGCGGTCGAGAATCTCGCTCTGCCGGGGGGTTACGGGCTCCATGGGTGATCTTTCGTTTTTTTTCGATATGGCGCGGGTCTTAGGCGGGTCTCGTTCGCACCTGCAACATTCTGTCGGAAGCAGACAAATTTTGCCTCTTGAGAGCAAGGAATGGCAAGTCGATTTTCGAGTTGACGTTCATTTTTTTTCGTTTGATAGTCATATTGCAGACGTGCAAGGGAGGACTGCACATGAGATACAAGATGCTGACGGCTGTTGCGGCCGTCGCGCTGATGGCTGGCGCGGGTTCGGCTTTCGCCGGTCCCGAAGAGGCGTTGCGCTGGATCGAGACCGAGTTCCAGCCCTCCGCCCTGACCAAGGACCAGCAGATCGAGGAAATGAACTGGTTCATCAAGGCGGCCGAACCGTTCCGCGGGATGGAGATCAACGTGCTGTCGGAAGGTATTCCGACACACGAGTATGAATCGAGGGTTCTTGCGAAAGCCTTCGAGGAAATCACCGGCATCAAGGTCAACCACCAGATCCTGGGCGAGGGCGAGGTCGTCCAGGCGGTGCAGACCCAGATGCAGACCAATCGCAATCTCTACGATGCCTATGTCAACGATTCCGACCTGATCGGCACGCATTCGCGCCTGCAGCAGGCCGTGAACCTGACCGAATGGATGGCCGGCGAGGCCAAGGACGTCACCCTGCCGACGCTCGATCTCGGCGACTTCATGGGTCTTGCCTTCACCACCGGCCCGGACGGCGATCTCTACCAGCTCCCGGACCAGCAGTTCGCCAATCTCTACTGGTTCCGCAAGGACTGGTTCGACCGCGAGGACCTGCAGGCCCGGTTCAAGGAGAAATACGGCTACGATCTCGGCGTGCCGATCAACTGGTCGGCCTATGAGGACATCGCCGAGTTCTTCTCCGTGGACGTCAAGGAGATCGACGGCGTCCGCATCTACGGCCATATGGACTACGGCAAGCGCGCGCCCGATCTCGGCTGGCGCATGACCGACGCCTGGCTGTCGATGGCCGGTGCCGGCTCGCCCGGCCTGCCCAACGGCCGTCCCATCGACGAATGGGGCATCCGCATGGAGGAAGGCTCGTGCAACCCGTCGGGTGCGTCGGTCGCCCGCGGCGGCGCGACCAACGGTCCGGCCGCCGTCTACGCCATCGCCAAGTGGGACGAGTGGCTGCGCAAATACGCGCCTCCGGGTGCGGCCGACTACGACTTCTACCAGTCGCTGCCGGCGCTCAGCCAGGGCAATGTCGCCCAGCAGATCTTCTGGTACACGGCCTTCCTGGCCGAGATGGTCAAGTCCAAGGCCGAGGGCAACAACACGGTCGACGACGAGGGCATGCCGCTGTGGCGCGCCGCTCCGAGCCCGCATGGTCCCTATTGGGAAGAGGGCATGAAGGTCGGCTATCAGGACGTCGGTTCCTGGACGATCCTGAAGTCGACGCCGACCGACCGCGCCAAGGCGGCCTGGCTCTATGCCCAGTTCGTCGTCTCCAAGACCGTCGACCTGAAGAAGAGCCATGTCGGTCTCACCTTCATCCGCGACAGCTCGATCCGGCATGAGTCCTTCTCCGAGCGTGCGTCGAAGCTCGGCGGCGTGGTCGAGTTCTACCGCTCGCCCGAGCGGGACAAGTGGACGCCGACCGGCATCAACGTGCCGGACTATCCCAAGCTCGCCCAGTTGTGGTGGCAGCAGATCGGCGACGTGAACTCGGGTGCGTTCACGCCGCAGGAGGCCATGGACCGTCTCGCCGACGAGATGGACACGATCATGATCCGCATGCAGCGTGCCGACGAGGCCAACAACACCTATGGCGGCTGCGGCCCGCGCATCAACGAGCCGAAGGACCCGTCCGAGTGGATCGGCAAGGGCGGCGCCAAGGCCAAGCTCGACAACGAGAAGCCGCAGGGCGAGACCGTCAACTACGACGAACTGGTCAAGCGCTGGGCAGAGAACTGAGCCTTTCGGCTCACGCGAGCGGCGGTCCGGGACAGGTCCCGGGCCGCCTGCCCGGCACCGGTCGCGGATGCGGGAAGTCCGGGCCTCCCGGCATGGTCGCGGGCCGCGGCCACGTCCAGCCAGGGCGCGCCCTGCCGGGACACGCCGCGCGGGGACCGAGAACCGCGGGCAAGCGGAGCGCCGGCACGGCCGGACCTCTCCCGGACCCTGCCCGGACCCCGCCGGACCCGAGAGACTGCCCATCGACCCTTGCATGAAGGCGACCGAGATGTCCCTTGAATTGAGGCGCGTGAGCCTGCGCGTCGGTGCCGAGACGCATATTCACCCGACCGATCTCGTCTGCGAGCCCGGCAGTTTCAACGTCCTGCTCGGCACGACGCTGGCCGGCAAGACCACCTTGATGAAGCTGATGGCGGGCCTCGAGCGGCCGACCTCCGGCGAGGTTCACTTCGGCGGCCGCGACGTCACCGGCGTGTCGGTGCGCAACCGCAACGTCTCGATGGTCTACCAGCAGTTCATCAACTACCCGAACATGTCGGTCTACGAGAACATCGCCTCGCCGCTCAAGGTGGCGCGGCTGCCGGACGACGAGATCAAGCGTCGGGTCGGCACCTTCGCCGAGCTGCTGCGGCTGACGCCGATGCTCGGCCGGCGGCCGTCCGAACTTTCCGGCGGCCAGCAGCAGCGCACGGCGATGGCGCGGGCGCTGGTCAAGGACGCCGATCTGGTGCTGCTCGACGAGCCGCTCGCCAATCTCGACTTCAAGCTGCGCGAGGAGCTGCGCGACGAACTGCCCCGCCTCTTCGCCAATCGCGACTGCATCGTCGTCTATGCGACGACCGAGCCGGTCGAGGCGCTGCTGTTCGGCGGGCATACCGCCTGCCTGTTCGAGGGCCGGGTGGTGCAGTTCGGCCCGACGGGCGAGGTCTATCGCAGCCCGCTCGACCTCACCAGCGCCCAGGTCTTCTCCGATCCGCCGATCAACACGGCGCAGGTGACCAAGGCGGGCGGCGACTTCCGCCTGGCCGACGGCGGCAGCTTCCCGGTGCCGGCCGGCCATGCCGGCCTCGCCGACGGGGCCTATACGCTGGGGGTGCGCCCGCATCACGTCAGCCCCGCCCCGGAGGGCGCCCAGCCGGTGGCCATCGAGGGCGACGTGCTGGTGACCGAACTCTCCGGCTCGGAGAGCATCATCCATTTCACCTTCCACGAGCGGACCTGGGTGTCGCAGGCGCATGGCATCCATCCCTTCGAGGTCGGCACGCGGCAGCGGCTCTATGCCGACATGTCGAAGGCGCTGGTCTTCGACGGCGCCGGCCGGCGCATCGCCGGCCAGTCCACGACCTAGGAGAACGACATGGCACGAATCGTACTCGACGCCCTGCGACATGCCTACGGTCCGGCACCGGCCTCCGACGGCGACTGGGCGCTGAAGCGCCTCGACCTGGAATGGGAGGATGGCGGCGCCTATGCGCTGCTCGGCCCGTCGGGCTGCGGCAAGACCACGCTGCTGTCGATCATTTCCGGCCTGCTGCGGCCGACGGAAGGGCGGGTGCTGTTCGACGGCGAGGACGTCACCGCCCTGCCGCCGGACCGCCGGCATATCGCCCAGGTGTTCCAGTTCCCGGTCGTCTACGACACGATGACCGTCTACGACAATCTCGCCTTCCCGCTGCGCAACCGCGGCGTCGCCGAGCCAGAGGTCGATGCCAGGGTGCGCGAGATCGCCGGCATGATCGACCTCACCCACATGCTCGGCCGGCGCGCCGCCGGGCTGACCGCCGACGGCAAGCAGAAGATCTCGCTCGGCCGCGGCCTGGTGCGCTCGGACGTCAACGCGATCATGTTCGACGAGCCGCTGACGGTGATCGATCCGCATCTGAAATGGCAGCTCCGCTCCAAGCTCAAGGAGCTGCACCAGCGGGTGCGCACGACGATGATCTACGTCACCCACGACCAGACCGAGGCGCTGACCTTCGCCGACAAGGTGGTGGTGATGAACCAGGGCGAGGTGGTGCAGATCGGCACGCCGGTCGAGCTGTTCGAGCGGCCGCAGCACACGTTTGTCGGTCACTTCATCGGCTCGCCGGGCATGAACGTGCTGCCCTGCGAGATCGCCGGCGGCAAGGCCGTGGTCGCCGGCACGCCCGTTGCCGACTGCCCGCCGGCCGCCGCGACCGGCAGCGGCCGGCTGGAGGTGGGCGTGCGGCCGGAATTCGTCCGCTTCGCACCGGAGGGCGGCGGCGAGGGACTGCCGGCCCGCGTCGTCAAGGTCAGCGATGCCGGCCGCTTCAGCATCGTCGAGGCGCAGGCGCAGGGGCACAGGGTCAAGCTGCTGGTGCCCGAAGGGGTCGCGATCCCGGGCGAAAGCGCCCTGCTGCGCTTCGATCCGGACCGCACCGCGGTCTATCGCGACGGCTGGATCGTGAACTGAGGGAAGGCGAGATGAACAAGACGCATGACAACAGGGCGTGGTTCTTCGTCCTTCCGGTGGTGGCGCTGGTTGCCTTCAACGCCATCATTCCGCTGATGACCGTCGTCAACTATTCCGTCCAGGAAACGTTCGGCGACAACGTGTTCTTCTGGGCCGGCGTCACCTGGTTCGAGCAGGTGCTGCAGTCGCAGCGGTTTCACAACGCGCTCGGCCGGCAGTTGATCTTCACCTTCACCATCCTCGCCATCGAGATCCCGCTCGGCGTCGCCATCGCGCTCGCCATGCCGCGCAAGGGGCCGTGGGTGCCGGTCTGCCTGGTGCTGATGGCGCTGCCGCTGCTCATTCCGTGGAATGTGGTCGGCGCCATGTGGAACATCTTCGCCCTGCCCGATATCGGCCTGCTCGGCCGCAGCCTCAACGCGCTCGGCTTCAACTACAATTTCACCCGCCAGCCGGGCGATGCCTGGTTCACGCTGATCCTGATGGATGTCTGGCACTGGACGTCGCTGGTGGTGCTGCTCGCCTATGCCGGTCTCGTCTCGATCCCCGACGCCTATTACCAGGCCGCCAGGATCGACGGGGCCAGCTCGTTTGCCATCTTCCGTTACATCCAGTTGCCGAAGATGAAGCGGGTGCTGACCATCGCCGTGCTGCTGCGCTTCATGGACAGTTTCATGATCTACACGGAACTGTCGGTGCTGACGGGCGGGGGACCCGGCAACGCGACGACGCTGCTGTCGATCGACCTCGTCAAGATCGCCCTCGGCCAGTTCGACCTCGGCCCGGCGGCGGCGATGTCGCTGATCTACTTCCTGATCATCCTGTTGCTGAGCTGGGTGTTCTACACCCTGATGATGCGCAACGAGCAGCAGTGAGGAGGCTCACCGATGAACAAGACCAAGGCTCTCGTCCCGATCCTCTACATCATCTTCCTGATGCTGCCGATCTACTGGCTCGTCAACATGTCGTTCAAGACGACGAACGAAATTCTGGGCAGTTTCACGCTGTTCCCCCGAGATTTCACCGTGGAGAACTACGTCAAGATTCTCACCGATCCGACCTGGTACATGGGCTATGTCAACTCGCTGATCTATGTGCTGATCAACACGGCGATCTCGGTGACGGTCGCCCTGCCGGCCGCCTATGCCTTCTCGCGCTACCGGTTCCTCGGCGACAAGCACCTGTTCTTCTGGCTGCTGACCAACCGCATGGCGCCGCCGGCCGTCTTCGCGCTGCCCTTCTTTCAGCTCTATTCGGCGATCGGCCTGTTCGACACGCCGATCGCGGTGGCGCTGGCGCATACGCTGTTCAACATCCCGCTGGCGGTCTGGATTCTGGAGGGCTTCATGTCGGGCGTGCCGAAGGAGCTGGACGAGACCGCCTATGTCGACGGCCACTCCTTCTGGTCGTTCTTCCTGAAGATCTTCGTGCCGACCATCGCCGCCGGCATCGGCGTCGCTGCCTTCTTCTGCTTCATGTTCTCCTGGGTGGAACTGCTGCTGGCCAAGACGCTGACCTCGGTCGCCGCCAAGCCGATCGCCGCGACCATGACCCGAACGGCGAGCACATCGGGCTACGAACTCGGCCTGCTGGCGGCGGCCGGAACGCTGACCATCATTCCGGGGGCCTTCGTCATCTATTTCGTCCGCAACTACATCGCCAAGGGCTTCGCGCTCGGCCGGGTGTAGCGGCAGGCCAAGGGGAGACACGTCATGGGATTGAGCTGGATGGCCTGGACCGGGCCGACCGCCGCCTTCTTCATCTTCATCGGCCTGTGCTTCGTCGCCATGTCCGTCTGGGAATATGTCTCGCCCGGCGGCGGGCCGCGGCACGGCGTTCTCGGACTGGACACAACGCGCGGCGACCGGCTGTTCATCTCGCTGCTCGGCAGCGCCTTCATCTTCCTGGCCTGGCTCGGACTGGTCGGCCCCGACCTGTGGGTGCCGCTGGCGATCGCCGTGGCCTATGCGGTGGCGGTGTTCCGCTGGGTGTGACGAGCGGTCCTCGCCGCGCCTCTTGTCCTTCGATCCGACTCGCCGGATGATTGCCCAATGGCAACCGGCAAAGCGCGAGCGAGAATGGAAGGCGGCCTGATCGCGGTGGCAGGGACAGCCCGCATCCGCCCGTCAGGGGGAGGCGGTTCCGCCATGACGGCGCTGCGCGCCAGGGCGGCAGCCGTTGCCGGCGCCTGTCTTTGCAGCCTCGCGGGGGCCTTGGCCACCGCCGCGCCGGGGTCGGCGGAGGGCTGGCAGAGCGCGAGCCAGATCGCCACCATCTGCAAGGCCGACCCCGAAACCAGCCCGGTCGCCGTGACCTTCTGCCTTGGCTATCTGCAGGGCACGCTCGATGCCTTCCTGCTCGGGCGCGCCAACTGCGTGCCGCCGGGGGTCGATGCCAACGGCTTGCGGCGCATCCTCGTGGAGCATGCGCAGCGGCATCCCGACAGGCTCGCCGCCAGCGGCCCGATGCTGGTCTATGACGCCTTTGCCGAGGCCTGGCCGGCCTGCGCCCACATGCCCCGCTATTCGGCTCGCTGAGACGCGCCGGCGTCCTGCTGAAACGCAAAACGCGCCGGCGAGGCCGGCGCGTTGCGAAGCTGTTGCGGAAGATCGGGCGAAAGACCGGATGGGATGGCCTGTAGGGTCAGGCGACCGCCCGGGCCAGCGCACACTGCGACCACAGCGACTCGATCGAGCGCACCAGATGGTCGATGTCGCCGTCGCTGTGCAGCGGCGAGGGGGTGATGCGCAGCCGCTCCAGCCCCTTCGGCACCGTCGGATAGTTGATCGGCTGGATGTAGATCCCGTAATTGTCGAGCAGGATGTCCGAGATCATCTTGCACTTGACCGGGTCCTTCACCATCACCGGAACGATGTGGCTGGGATTGGGCATGTGCGGGATGCCGGCGGCATCGAGCTTGCGCCGCAGCGTCGCCACCCGGTTGCGGTGGCGGGTGCGCAACACCTCGCCCTCAGCCGACTTGAGGTACTGGATCGAGGCGCGGGCACCGGCCGCCAGTGCCGGCGGCAGCGCGGTGGTGAAGATGAAGCCGGAGGCGAAGGAGCGGACGAAGTCGCACAGCGCCTCGGAGGCGGCGATATAGCCGCCCATCACGCCGAACGCCTTGCCGAGCGTGCCCTCGATCACCGTCAGCCGGTCCATCAGGCCCTCGCGCTCGGCGATGCCGCCGCCGCGCGGACCATACAGGCCGACCGCATGCACCTCGTCGAGATAGGTCATCGCGCCGTATTTCTCGGCGACGTCGCAGATCTCCTTGATCGGCGCGATGTCGCCATCCATCGAATAGACGGATTCGAAGGCGACGAGCTTCGGCCGGCCCGGCTCGATCTCGGCAAGCTGACGCTCCAGGTCGGCGACGTCATTGTGCTTCCAGATCCGCTTTTCGGCGCGCGAATGGCGGATGCCCTCGATCATCGAGGCGTGGTTCAGCGCGTCCGACAGCACCACGCAGCCCGGCAGATGCGAGGCGAGCGTGCCGAGAGCGGCCCAGTTGGACACATAGCCGGAGGTGAACAGCAGGGCCGACTCCTTGCCATGCAGGTCGGCCAGCTCGCGCTCCAGCAGCACGTGATAATGGTTGGTGCCGGAGATGTTGCGGGTGCCGCCGGCACCGGCGCCACAGCGCTCGATCGCCTCGTGCATCGCATCGGTCACGATCGGATGCAGGCCCATGCCGAGATAGTCGTTGGAACACCAGACGGCGACCTCGTGGGAGCCGTCCCGCGTATAGCGGGTCGCCCGGGGGAAATTCCCGGTCTGGCGCTCGAGATCCGCGAAAACCCGGTAACGGCCTTCCTTGTGCAGCCCTTCGATCTTGTGTCGAAAGAAGCTCTCGTAATCCATTCCGGCCTCCGGACCTCTTGCGGGGGTTCTGACGGCAACGATGCGTCGATTCATACGAGGTTTCAAATGCTCGCAAATTAGTCTTATTCCAGTCTATAGCCGATCGATCCGCCTGCGTGAATTGGGAATATGCCGAATGGGCGTTTCGACGCAGGCAGCGCCGGATGCGCGGCGTTGCGCGTCCGCCAAAGGGCGCCGGGAAAGCGCGCCGCCCCCTCGCCTTGCCGCTTGCACCGCGCCCCCGCCTTCGCCATAACCCGCAGGCGCGCGCCGGCACCGGCCGCGCCCGCATCCCGATCAACCGGAGGTCCAAACTCCGAGGCCCAAACTGGGGGACAATCAGTTGAGTGAGTTCCAGCCGCGCGTTTTCTCCGGCGTCCAGCCGACCGGCAACCTGCATCTTGGCAATTATCTTGGCGCCATCGCCCGTTTCGTGCCGCTGCAGGACGAGATGCCGGCGATCTATTGCGTCGTCGACCTGCACGCGATCACCGTCAAGCACGATCCGGCGTTGCTCGCCGGAACGACGCGCGAGGTGACTGCCGCCTATCTCGCCGCAGGCATCGACCCGAAGAAGGCGATCATCTTCAACCAGAGCCAGGTCCGCGAGCATGCGGAGCTTGCCTGGCTGTTCAACTGCATCGCGCGCATCGGCTGGCTGAGCCGCATGACCCAGTTCAAGGAGAAGGCCGGCAAGAACCGGGAGAACGCCTCGGTCGGCCTCTTTGCCTATCCGACGCTGATGGCCGCCGACATCCTCGCCTATCGGGCGACGCATGTGCCGGTGGGCGACGACCAGAAGCAGCATCTGGAGCTGACCCGCGACATCGCCCAGAAGTTCAACAACGACTTCGCCGAGCGGATCAAGGAACTGGGTCTCGGCATCGCCAACCCGACGCCGAGCCCGGAACTGCCGGACGAACTGTTCTTCCCGCTGACCGAGCCGATGATCGCAGGTCCCGCGACCCGCATCATGAGTCTGCGCGACGGCACCAAGAAGATGTCGAAGTCGGACCCGTCCGACCTGTCGCGCATCAACCTGCGCGATTCGGCCGACGAGATCGCCAAGAAGATCCGCAAGGCCAAGACCGATCCGGAGCCGCTCCCCAGCGAGATGGACGGCCTTGCCGAGCGCCCCGAGGCGGCCAACCTGGTCGGCATCTATGCGGCGCTCTCCGGCAAGTCCAAGGACGCGGTGCTGTCGGACTTCGCCGGCCAGCCCTTCTCGGTGTTCAAGCCGGCGCTGGCCGATCTGGCGGTCGACAAGCTGGCGCCGATGACCGGCGAGATGAACCGGCTGCTCGCCGATCCCGGCCATATCGACGCGGTGCTGCGCGACGGCGCCGGCCGGGCCTCGGAGATCGCCGGCCCGGTGCTGCGCGATGCCCGCCGCATCATGGGCTTCCTGGAAGGGCGCTGAGCCGGCAGCGGCTGGATCTCGTCTCCATATATCCTCGGGGGCCGCGGGCACTGTCCGCGGCCCTTTTTGCGTCCATCGACCGCCCCGTCGCCGGAGCGCCGGCAACGGGCTTGTCTTTCCCGGCTGTCTGGGGCTAGTGTTCGGGTCGAACAAAAGAGGAACGGGATTGAGGCAGATGAGCGGACAGCGCATCCAGCTCGACCAGCCGCTGGTCGACGGCCGGCAGTCGGAAACGGCCTTGCGGGTCTGGCGCGGCGCGGCGCGCCTGTTGCGGCAGTTGCGCTTTGCCTGCATCGGCGAGTTGACGCTGGCATCGGGCCGGCGCGCCGACATCGCCGCCGTCGGCCCGAAGGGCGAGATCTGGATCGTCGAGGTGAAGTCGTCGCTGGCGGATCTGCGCGCCGACAGCAAGTGGCCGGACTACCGCCTGCATTGCGATCGGCTGTTCTTCGCCACCCATGCGGAGGTGCCGGCGGACGTCTTTCCGCAAGACGCCGGCCTGATCCTGTCCGACGGCTTTGCCGCCGAGATCCTGCGCCCGGCGCCCGAACACCGTCTGCCGGCGGCGACCCGCAAGGCGGTGCTTCTGCGCTTCGCGCAGTCCGCCGCGCTGCGGCTGCACGACCTGCACGATCCCGACGCCCGGGCCGCGACCGGCTATGACCTGATCTGAGGCCCGGTCTGCTTTGCCGGTCTGCTCTGGAAGTCCGGCGCGGAGGTCAGCGCGGCGCGCGCTTGGCGAGGATCCGCTGCAGCGTGCGGCGATGCATGTTGAGCCGGCGCGCGGTTTCCGACACGTTGCGGTCGCACAATTCGTAGACCCGCTGGATATGCTCCCAGCGCACCCGGTCGGCGGACATCGGGTTCTCCGGCGGCGGCGCCTTCTCCTCGCCCTCCGACAGCAGGGCGGCGAGCACGTCGTCCGCATCCGCGGGCTTGGCCAGATAGTCGACGGCGCCGAGCTTCACCGCGGTCACCGCTGTCGCGATATTGCCGTAGCCGGTGAGGATCACCACCCGGGCCTCCGGCTTGCGGGCGCGGATCGCCTCGACCACGTCGAGGCCGCTGCCGTCCTCCAGCCGCATGTCGACCACCGCATAGTCCGGCGCCAGGCTCTGCAGCGCCTCCAGCGCCTCGCGCACGCTGTCGGCGGTCACGGTGGTGAAGCCGCGCTTTTCCATCGCCCGCGCCAGCCGTTGCTGGAACGGGCGGTCGTCGTCGACGATAAGCAGATTGCCCCGTGCGACGGTGTCCGCCCCTGACTGTTCACTCATCCCATCGTCCCGTTCATTCTGCCGCCCCGAATCTCGCCGACGGACCTGTTTTGTCCTTTATAAGTGCGTTTCCGCTCAGGGCAAATCGGCCTGCCTCGCCGGCTCCGCCCCGGCCTCGGCCCGCCAGGGCGAGCGGCCGTCGCGCGGCCAGGCGATGCGCACCACCGCCCCGTGCTCCGGCGGCGGCCGGTTGCGCAGGCGCAGCTCCGCGCCGGTGCGCTCCAGCAGCGTCTTGGCGATGAAGAAGCCGAGGCCGAGCCCGCCGCCGGTCTGGCCCTGCCCCGGCCGGCCGTCCCGCGCCCCGCGCGCGGTCACATAAGGCTCGCCGAGCCGCGACATCACATCGGGCGTGAAGCCGTGACCGTCGTCGGCGATTTCCAGCAGGACCTGGCTGTCGTTCCAGCGGGCGGTGACCGTCACCGTGCTGTCGGCGAAGTCGACGGCGTTTTCCAGCAGGTTGCCGAGCCCGTAATGGATCGCCGGATTGCGATGGGCGACGGGCTCCCCGCCCTCGCCCTGCACGTCGATGCGGATCCGCGCGCCGGCCGCGCGGGCCGGCTCGGCCACCTGGTCGAGCAGATGCGACAGCTTCTCTCCGCGGAAGTGCTGGTCGCGGTCGTCGGACAGCGAGGACAGTTTCGACAGGATCTCGCGGCAGCGCTCGGCCTGGGACAGGATCAGCGCCATCTCCTCCCGGAGCATCTCGGGAGAGGGAATGTCCCTTTCATTGGCGAGATCGCGCGCCAGTTCCTTGGCCGACAGATAGACCGTGGCGAGCGGCGTGCCGAGCTCATGGGCGGCGGCGGCGGCCAGCCCGTCGAGCGCGTGCAGGTGCTGCTCGCGCGCCAGCACCAGCTCGCTGGCCATCAGCGCATCGGACAATTGCCGGGCCTCCTCCGCGACGCGGAAGGCATAGATGCTCATGAAGGTCAGCGAACAGACCAGGGCGATCCACACGCCGATCGCATAGACGGGCGGCAGGCGGAACGTCTGACCCTCCGGCCAGGGCAGCGGCAGGTGAACGGCGGCGATCAGCGTGGCGATGGCGGCGGCAAGCAGGCCGAGATAGAGCGTGTTGCGGGCCGACAGGCCGGCGGCCGAGACCATCACCGGGGCCAGCAGCAGGAAGGCGAAGGGATTGCCGAGGCCGCCGGTGAGATAAAGCAGGCCGCCGAGCTGCATCAGGTCATAGGCCAGTTGCAGGGCGGCGGAGCGTTCCGACAGGCGCTGCGACTGCGGCGAGCGGACCTTGAGGAAGATGTTGAGCCAGGCCGAGGCGGCGACCAGCGCCGCGCAGAGCGACAGGGGCAGCGGATAGGCCAGATAGAAATGCACGACGACGAGGGCGGCGGTCTGCCCGCCGATGGCGAGCCAGCGCAGGCGCACCAAGGTGTCGAGCTTCAGCCGCCGGTGCGGGGAGCCGAGTTCGGGTCTGTCGGTATCGTCCATATGATCCTTCTGGCGTGATCCTTGGAGCGATCGCTCCGGGACGGGGCAAGGTCTGGATGCCTGTTGTGGCGCGCCGCCGGTGCCGCGTCAAATACGGGAGACCCCGCTCCCGCCGCTGCTTCCCGCTGGCGTGCGGGCCGCGGCGCTCCGATCGCGGCGGCGGCCAATCAGCCCTTGGCAGCGCGGCCCTGCCATGCTAGCCGATGCTGCGAGTTTGCGCGCCGGGCCTTTGCAGCGACGGGGGACGGCCGCGCCGGAATGTGCCGGACCTTGCCGGCATGGGATGTCATCGAGACAGGATAGCTGACGCATGAGCGACACGAACGACGCGGCCGCTGGCCAGGGCAACGAGGCCGGCGCTGTACCGGGCATGAGCATTCTCGCCCAGTACATCAAGGATCTCTCCTTCGAGAACCCCAACGCGCCGGGATCGCTGCAGCCGCAGGAGCAGCCCAAGCTCGATATCAACGTCAATGTCGGCGCCCAGCCGATGGGCGAGAACCAGTTCGAGGTGGTGCTGACGCTGACCGCCACGGCCAGGACCTCGGCGATGACCGTCTTCGCCATCGAGCTGGTCTATGGCGGCCTGTTCCGCATCGTCGGCGTGCCGGAGGAGCACCTGCACCCCTTCGTGCTGATCGAGTGCCCGCGCATGCTGTTCCCCTTCGCCCGCAACATCCTGGCGGAGGCCTCGCGCAATGGCGGCTTCCCGCCCTTGATGCTCGACCCGATCGATTTCGCCGCCCTCTATCGCCAGAACGCCGCCCAGGCGCAGGCCCAGGCGGCACAGAAGCCGAACTGACGCGCCAGCGCGCCTCTTGCGGCAAGGATACGAAAAAGCCCCGGAGCTTGGTGCTCCGGGGCTTTTTTCGTGTTCGGCGGTGTCGGCCGACCGGCGGCGTTACGCCTCCGGTGCCCCTGTCCCTGCCCCTGTCCCGGCGCCCGGCGATGCCGGGCCGCGGCCGCGATCGGCCATGAAGCGGTCGAACTCTTCCTGGTCGCGGGCCCGGCGCAGCTCCCGCAGGAACGCGTCGAACTCGGCGCGCATCTCGTCGATGCGGGCGCGCTCTTCCTCGAGCCGCTTCAACTCGCGGGCACGGTAGTCGTCGAAGGCGGCGTTGCCGGTCGGGTGCACGCCGGAAAAGCCGCGCCCGGACGACAGGCCCTGGGCGAGGGGGCTGGCGTTCCACTGCTCGCGCGCATCGTGTGCAAGACCGGGAAGCCGGTCGCCCCACAGGATATAGGCCAGCATCGCCAGGCCGAGCGGCCAGAAGACGACGAAGCCGAGCACCATCAGGCCGATCGTCACCGGCGACCAGCCGGGACGGATCGCCGGACGGCAGGTAGCCCCCGCGCGGCCGCCAGCCGGGCCACTGGCATGGGTTGCGGTTCCGTAGCTCATCTACACTCCTCTCCTGTTCGAGAACGAGTTTGATGTGGGAACGCACGCCCCCCTGTTCAAGGAAATCCCTATTCATGAAACCCGCGCGGCGCTGGCCGCGAGCGGCTCCCGAGGCGCCAGCGAGGCGGCGATCAGATGCCGCGCAGCGTCCCCGCCTTACGAGGGGAGATCGGCGGGCGACAAGGGCGGCGAGACGGGAGAGGCCCGCAACAGCGAGGGCAAGACCTGCAAGACTGGCCGCGGACTGCGACGGGGGGATGACGGATCCAGGCCGATTTCCCGCAAATCGGCGCCTTGCGGTGGGCTCGAGCGCGGCGCCAGGCGGCCGGTGTCGGCGTCCCCTCTCTCCTGTGCATATTGTTATGTAATTGATATTGTTTTGGTTTGTTGGTTTGTTGGGTATGTTTTCCCCAAGTGGGGTTGGGGGTTTGGATTGGTTTTTGGGTTTGGTTTGATTTTTTTTGGTGAGGTGGGTTGACGGTGTTGGGGGGTGGTGAGTATATAGCTCCCACAACGACGGCGCCGCCGGGGTTCACCGGCGGCTTTGACTGTCGCTATCACCTGATACGAACTGACATGGGGTTGCGCCCTTCGGGGTGCCAGGATTTCTTGTCG
>NZ_FYAU01000045.1 GCF_900185725.1 Stappia sp. TSB10P1A
TTTCCCGCGTTCCGCTGGTTGCCGCCGTGTCGCCGCCGCCTGGAGCGGCCGGGCGATTATCCGGAGGCGTAATCGGTGGCGCGCAAGTCGAAGTCACTCAAGTGGTACGGCAAGGCCGTGAAAGAGGACATGCGCGCCGCCCAGATCGACGGGGTCAACCAGACCATGGCCGCGTGCGTGCAGCACGCAAAAAGAAACCACACCTGGCAGAACAGGACGGCGATTTTGGAGGGCGGCATCGACATCGCCGATTATGCGGCGCCCCATAGCAGCGGCGTCAAAGGGACCTGGGGGGTGCGCGACGTGGTCTATGCGCGGATCCACGAGCTCGGCGGCACGATCAGACCCAAGACCGCGCAGGCCCTCAAATTCCGCCTGGACGACGGCACATTCGCGGTCGTCAAGCAGGTGACGATCCCCGCCAGGCCCTATCTGCGCCCGGCCGCCGACGAGGAATATCCCAGGCTCGCCGACCGGATCAGGGCCTCTTATCAACGCCGGGCGAAGCGGCGCAAGACGACGCCTTGACAGCTCAGGCGCGCGGCCGGATGCTCCGGCCAATCTCCCGCCCCTCCCCGAATATCGACGTCTCCCGCGCACCTGCGCGGATGTCCGGCACC
>NZ_FYAU01000065.1 GCF_900185725.1 Stappia sp. TSB10P1A
GCGCGCATGCGCAAGTCCGGTCTGCCGGGTGACGAAGGCCATCATCGCCTCGTCGGTGCTGGTCTTGACCACGCCGAGATTATAAGCGGCGATCCAGAGCGCCTGCAGCTTGCCCGCGAAAGGCCCGCTCGCCCGCTTTGCCGAGCCGGTCTTCAAACCGCGTTTGAAGCCGAGGCGATGCAGCTCGTCCACCACCACCTGGTGCTGCTGCGGCGACATGGCCCGCAGGGATCGCGAGCCGGTGACCCGCTCGTACAGGTCGCGGGCGTCCTCGCCGGCAATGCCGAGCTGCTTGAGCCCGACATGGATGATCGCATGTGCTGTCATCTGTCCCACCATCTCAAAGGGTCCGGACGCTCGTCCTGGTCCTCAGTTGACGACACGGCCGCCCCTGACGCGGCCTTCGAAAGTTCCTGTCTCAGAAGTTCGGTGGTGACCGCCCGAAGCTCGGCGGTCAGCCCTGGCAATCGGTGCAGCCTGTAGCGGTGGCGCCGGGCTTCGCCGAGCAGCTCCTGGCGGCGGGCACCGGGATCGCGGACGGACATGTCAAAGCCCTCCCTCCTTCCAGGCGGCGCGGCGCGCTAGGCGCCATGCGGATCAAAAAAGGCATCGAACACCCCCCCCCCGAAGGGGCTGGGCCGATGTCGGCGATCACATAATTTAATGTGCGTGCCTTGGCCTCGTGCCGGTGGAAGATGCGGGGGCGGCACCCGACAGAGATCGTCTCAAGATCGACGCGATAATCGCCGCTCGCCCAATGCCATCCCTGAAACGGGCCGCACCCAACAACGCGACCTGTCTCCATGTCGATCTCCCACCACAGGAAGTCCTGACCGCGGTCCTCGAAATCGATGCGCTGGATGCTCATGTCAGCCCCCACTTGCCATCGAGAAGATCGTCCAGCCACTGCGGCTCCGGATGCTCGGCCGGCCTGCCGATTTCCGCCTCGATTTCGCGGATCAGCAGCACGCGGTCGGCGATAGCGGGTACT
>NZ_FYAU01000005.1 GCF_900185725.1 Stappia sp. TSB10P1A
TCTCGGCAAGGTCGGTCAGTTTCCGCTCGCCGAGGGTGAAGTGGTTGCCCGGCTCGTCGCGCACGGTGACCGGCTCCAGCGCGGCGGTGACCGTGTCGCCGGTCATCGCCAGCCGGTCCGGCGTGTAGTGGAAGAGCGCGTGGCCGCGCGCCTGCGCCTCCAGCATCATCGCGAAGGCGCTGTCGCCGGCGATGTTGATCGAGGAAATGTGGTCCATCTGGACCGCGACCTGGAGCGTCATGACCGCCTCCCGCGCGCGGATACGAGACCGGGTCGCGTGGCCGTGGCCGCGGCGCGCGCAGGCGTCGGATCGCCGGTGAAGACGAGGCCGAGAAACCGGTCGAACCAGTCGACAAAGGGCGGATCGTGGACGAAGCGGCCCGCGATATGCGCCCGGCCCGGCTGGGCGTCGGGCAGATCGAACCAGCGCGCGCCCTTGACCGCCCAGCGATGCATCATCGCCAGCGTCAGTTCCGGGTGGAATTGCAGGCCCCAGGCGTTCTCCCCATGCCGGAAGGCCTGGTTCGGGTAGACCTCGCCTTCGGCCAGGCGAAGCGATCCGCTCGGCAGGTCGCATCCCTCGCGGTGGAAATGATAGACGTGTCGCGGCCAGTCCGGCAGCAGGGCCTCGCCCTCCTGGGTGGGGGCGATCGGATACCAGCCGATCTCGACCCGGCCGTCCTCGCGGCCCGCGACCGTGCCGCCGAGCTGCTTCACCAGCAATTGCGCACCGAGGCAGATGCCGAGATAGGGCCGGTTCTCGGCCAGCGGCACCGCGAGCCAGTCGATCTCCCGGCGCACGAAGGGGTCGGTGTCGTTGGCGCTCATCGGACCGCCGAACACGATCGCTCCGGCATGCCGGTCGAGCGTATCGGGCAGCGGATCCCCGAGCGGCGGCCGGCGGATGTCGAGGCGAAAGCCCCGCGCCTCAAGAAGGTGGCCGGCGCGCCCGGCGGTCGAGCGCTCCTGGTGCAGGACGACAAGCACCGGCCTGTCGTCAGTGGGGGCGCCGGCGGCGGCCGCCCGGGGGCGACGCGGCCGCGTGTCGGATGTCTGCCTCATGTTCGATCCTGTCCGCTTGCGGGGTCGGGTCGCCGTCTCGATGCCGGCCGGGGCACCGGGCCGGCCCTACTGCTCCAGCCGCCCGTAGGCGCGCACCAGGCTCGAATAGGGCGGGACGAACACGATCCGCGTGGCGTCGCCGATCCGCACCGTGTCCTTCACATCGAAATGCAGATGGACCGGGAGCCAAGTCAGCCAGTCGTTCGAGACCTTGCCGATGCGGTCGCCCGCCTTGACCGTGTCGAGCTCGGCCACCGCCAGTTCGTCCATCGCCAGATGGACATAGCGGAACAGCGTCCCGTCCCGGCTCTGAAGCGTGATGCTGAAGCGGCCGACATGCGCGATCACGCCATCGGCCGCCGCAACCGCCCAATGAGTGTTGTCCTCGCAGGTCTTCGGACGCAGGTCCTGGCCGAAATGGCCTCCCGAGACGCACAGGGCGATATCGGAGCGGCGGAGCTCGCAGAAATTGTCGCGCCAGGGATAGGAATAGTTGACGGCGTCGCATTCCTCGCCGCCGCCGCCGCGCGCCCCGCCGGGGCCGAAGGTCGGGGAGTTGGCATAGGCGGGGCCTTCCTCCAGCGGGAAGCGCAGGTCCGGGTAGAGGATCGCGGTGACCGCAATGCCCTCGCCCGAGCCCGGCAGCAGATCGCCCGGCGGCAGGAAACGGTCGTCGGCACGCGCGGCGCCGGCCGCGAGCAGGAGGCCAAGGATCAGCAGCGGGATGGGACGGGACATCATTTCTCGGAGCCTCCGGCAGAAACGAGCGCCGCGGCGGCCCCGGACAGGAAGGCCGGCTCGATGCAGCGCGGATCGGTGAGCGGTTCGTCGCAGGTCAGGCGCAGCACATAGGACGCCCCGTGGCGGACGAGACTGTAGTCGGCGCCGTCGCCGATGGACTCGTAGCCCTGCACGTCATGGTGAAGGGTGAGCGCCCCGCTCGCCTCGATGGCCGAGCGCCAGCCCAGCACGCTGAGCTGCGCGCCCTCGAGCCGGTACGCCGCCGCATAGGCCTGTGTCTGGTGGACGAAGCGCGGCATGCCCCATTCCTCCACCGGCAGCAGCAGGACGGGAAGGCGGATGCCGTTCGCTCCCGCTGCCTGGGCGAACGCGTCGGCGGTGGCGCGGGCCTGCGGCGCGGCGGCGGCCGCTTCCGCCTGCGCAGAGGGCCAGTCGATGGCGACCTCGGTCCGCGACAGGACCTCGTTCGCCGCGGCGGGCAAGGGAAGGGCGGGGCCGGCAAGCGCCAGCAGCGCGGCGAGCAGTCGGTGCGGGGTCATTTCGGTCTCCTGGAGAGGATGCGGGCGGGGACGGGCGCCCGCTGGCGTCAGTCGCCGGCGGCGGCGAGGGGGGGCGGTGCGGCGCGCAGCAGAGGGGGAACCGCGGTGCGGGCGGCGGGCACTTCGGCGCGCCGGTGCAGCCGGGTCATCTGGTTCACGATGTTGCGGCGATGCATCTCGTCGGTGCCGCCGACGCTGCAAAAGGCGAGGGCGTCGCGCAGGAAGTCGGACACCTCGCCCGCCTGATATCCCTTGCTGCCATAGAGCCGCAGCAGGTGGAGCGCGCCGGCGACAGCGCTGTCGGCGCCGAGGATCTTGGCGACCGAGCACAGCATCACCGCCTCGTCCTCCCCGCGCAGCAGCCGGTCGAGCGCGGCATAGGACGTCCAGCGCGCGGCCTCCATGCCGATGCGGATGTCGACAAGGCGGCGCTGCACGTGTTGGTGATCGAGGATCGGCACGCCGAAGGTCTCGCGGTCCGTGGCATAGTCGACGGCGCGCGCGAGCATCGGCTCCAGGCACCACGCGGCAACGAGGCCGTAATAGATCCGCCCGAGCGAGACGATGTCGATCAGGTTGCGCAGCCCCCGGCCGGCCTCGCCGAGGAGGTGGCCGTAGTCGAGCCGGACATCGTCGAAGGTCATCCAACTCGTCGGCAGATCGTGATTGCCGAGCTTGGCGTCCGGCGCCCCGACGCGGATGCCGGGCAGGTCCGCATCGATCAGAACGAGGCTGATGCCCTCTCGCCCCTCGCCGGCCAGCTTGCACACCACCAGCATGAACCCGCATTCCGGCGCATGGGCGATGTTGTACTTGGCGCCATCGAGGCGGAAGGTCTCGTTCGCCTGCGCGGTGAGGAGGGTCGACGTCGAGCGGACATCGGTTCCCGTGTCCGGGTCGGCGATGCCGGTCGCGCCCAACTCACCGGCAAGCAGGCGCGGGAAGAACCGCGCCCGCTGGGCGCTGGTGCCGTGGCGCTCCAGCGCGCGGACGAGCCCGGCCTGGGCGATGACCGACAGCAGCAGTCCGGGCGCCCGGCCGCTGGCGGCGAGCCCTTCCAGGGCCGCCGTGAAAGCCCACCAGCCGGCGCCGTCGCCGCCATGTTCCTTCGGCACGATCAGGCGCCACAGGCCGGCCTCGCCCAACAGGTGCCAGGTCTCGGTGTCGAACGCGCCGGGTCGCGGCCGGTCGAGGGTGCTGCGGGCGCCGATATCGTGAAACAGCGCCCGCGTGGCGCGCTGCTCCGGGGTCCATTGCAGGTGCATGGCGGTCTCCGCTCGGGCTTAGACGGTCTTCTGGAAGTCGAGCACGCCGCGCCGGAAGTCTTCCGGGATCGGGTAGGTCTGCTGGCGCTCGTAGTCGAACATCACGTGGACCGACTCCCCGCGCGCGACCACCTCGGCATCCGCGTCGTTGAGATGCATGACATGCTCCATCTCGAAGCTCTTGGTGCCGAACTTCTTGATGTGACTGAGCACGATCAGCCGGTCGCCATATCTTGCCTGCGAGACGTAGTCGCAGGAGGTCTTGACCATGATATGCGGAAGCTTCTTGTCCTTGGGGATGCCCAGCAAGCTGTGCATGTATTCCAGATAGGCGGACTGGATGTATTCGTAATAGACGGGACTGCTGACATGGCCCATGGAATCGGTATCGCGATAGCGGATCGCCATCTCTGTCTGGAAGTACTGCTTCGTCATCTTCACCTCCGTTACAGGGGATGGATCGCGGCGGGTGCGGTCGCAACGTCCGACGCCGCCGCGGCAAAGGACGCGAACGGACGGACGCTGCGCGGTCCGTGGATCGTGAAAGCCATCGGGATGCAGCCGTAGTTGTGCAGGACCGAGAGGCCGTGGACGCGGGCGGCGCAGAGCGTCGTCACGCAGCCGTCGGCCTGTCCGCTGACGCAGTCCTGCGCGGCCAGGACATTGCTCGCCACATAGCGGCGCTCGATGCTTGGGGGCAGCAGGTGCTCGGGCGCGGGATGGGTGGCGCAGACCTTGGGCAAGGCGCCGCTGGAGGAGGCCAGCACCATCTCGTCGGTGTCCATGATGAAGGCTTCGAGGATCTGCAGCCGCTCGATCCGGCTGTAGATCAGTGTGTGAAGCTGCGGATAGGCCGCCACACCGACGAGAACGGCGTCATTCCGGCCGAGCACGGCGTCGGCGGCCGCCTCCAGCGTCGGATGCAGCTCGACCCAGGCATTCGGGCAGCGGTTGGTGCGCCACAGAAGGGCCGCGCGCTCGCAATTGGTTCCAGCCGGTCCGAGCGTGTGCAGGGACCGCACCCAGGCACAGTCCGATGTGGTGCGCGCCGGGGTCTCGAAGGCGGGGTCGGTTGGCCGTTCCGGCCTGTACAAGGGATCGCCCATGGTCACTCCGTCGTGGCGGGAACCCCTTCCCAGGGCATCGCCCCGGCGCCTATGTCGACCCCGTTGGGGATCGGGCGCGGGGAACGGGGTTCTCTACCTTGGTGATATGCGTGCAAAAAAATCCCTCTAAGGTTGCGAAAAAAGTAAACATCAGGGTGCGTTCGGCGATCAAATCGTTATTCGTGAAGTCTGCCCTCGGGTCCGGCGAGATCGCGATAAATCATGATGGAAATCACGACGGTGGAGGACCTCGGCCTTTTCGAGGGCAGACCACGGAACGAACGAATGGATTGGCTGACGTGCTTTCAGGCAAGTGTCGAGATCGGGCGAGGTCGGCCCGGCCGGAGGCGCGCTGCATGGGGAACGTCGAAGGAGCAGGATCAACCGGACGGGCGCTGGAGCTTGCGCGCCGGCTCGGAGGGACCGGTGCGACCCGTCGCGTGGGGGCCTGTCTCGCATCCGCCGGCCTCGTCGGCGTAGCCCTGTTCGCCCTGCTGCCGGCGCCGATGGCGCTCGTAGCGTGCCTCGCCGTTGCGGCCATGGCGGCGTGGGCGACCAATCTCGTGCCGCCGCACTGGCCGGCGCTTGCCGTGTTCACGCTGGCCGCCACGCTGATTCCGGGCGCGGCGCCGGTGGTCTTTTCCGGCTTCCAGTCCTCGACCTACTGGCTGCTGTTTGCCGGCTTCGTGCTCGGCAGCGCGATCCGCCATGTCGGGCTTGGCGCACGCATCGCGCAGCCGCTTGCACGATGCCTTGCCGGCAGCTATCGGCGATCGGCCTACGGGATTGCCGGGGCCTGTCTCCTGCTCGGCTTCGTCATGCCCTCGGGCATGGGGCGGATCGTATTGATGCTGCCGATCGTCATGGCCGTCGCGGAGGATCTCGGTTATCCGCAAGGATCGGACGGCTGGATCGGACTGGTCGCGATCGCCGCCTTCTCCTGCTTCCTGCCGGCCTTTGCCATTCTGCCGTCGAATGCGCCGAACATGATCCTCGCCGGGCTCGCCGAGACCGTCTATGGCCATCGGATCGGCTACTTCCGGTACCTCTGGATGCATTTTCCGGTGCTTGGTCTCCTCAAGACCGTCGTGCTGGTCGAACTGTCGCTGCGTCTCTTCCCGTCTGCGGCGCCGGCGCCGGCCTCGGCGCGCCGGAGCGCCGACACCCTGGTGGGCCCCTGGACCCTCGCGCAGACCGCGCTGGCACTGCTGCTGGCCCTGTGCCTCGTCCTGTGGATGACCGACGCGCTGCACGGCATCGCCGCCGGCTGGGTCGGGCTTGCCGCCGCGCTCGTCTGCCTGTTTCCGCCCGCCCGCCTGACCCCGGCGGACTGTGTCGCGCGCGAGGTTCAGCACGGGACGCTGCTGTTCGTCGCCGGGGTCATGGGCCTCGGTGCCCTCATTTCCGCAAGCGGATTGGGGGCGACGCTGGTCGATGGGCTTGCCGGTGCAACGGGCCTCGCTGCGCCGCCCGACGCCGGCGACGGGTGGCAGCCCGGCCCGGTCGGCACGCTGGCAATCCTTGCCATGATGTCCACGGCCGCCGCCGTTCTCGCCAATCTGGCCGGAGTGCCGGCGATCCTCACGCCGCTTGCAGGCGAAACCGCCCGGCTCACGGGTCTGGAGCTCGACCTGGTGTTGATGACCCAGGTGCCCGGCTTCTCGAATGTCCTGCTGCCCTACCAGGCGCCGCCGCTGATCTATGCGATCCAGGTGGCCGGCCTGCCGTTCGGCCGGATGACGCGCATGTGCCTGCTGCTGTTCGCGGCAAGCCTCGTCTTCCTGCTGCCGCTCGAGCTGCTTTGGTGGCGACTGATCGGCGCTGTCTGAGCGGTCCGCATGTGGCTTGTGCGATGCACAATATTTCAGTGTGCGCTTGCGAGTAATGCAATCTCTGGTATAGTCACCCCGTCGGACAGGTCCGACTGACCGGCGTCCCCACCAAGACGTGCCCTCTCCGTGGTTGGACCACGGCTGAGGTGCCCCAGGCCGGAACGCCGCCCGCAAGCGCTGTTGGCGGTCCCGTCCGCGACGGGGCCGTGCGAGTTTCCCAGCCAGTGGGCGCCAAGCGCCTGAGCAAGACTGTGCCGCGCCGACGGCGCCCTCTCCTGTGTTCAATAGGGGCGTGAAGCACGTTATGGAGTTCCATCAACTGAAGACATTCGTCGCCGTGGCCCGGGAAGGCAGCATTACCCGTGCCTCCGAGCGGCTCCATCTCAGCCAGCCGGCGGTCAGCGCCCATATCAAGTCGATCGAAGACCGCTACGACCTCTCGCTGTTCGAGCGGACGTCGCGAGGAATGACGCTGACCGGCGACGGCCTGCGCCTTCTCGCCAAGGCGGAAAGGGCGCTGGAGGCGCATGGCGAGGTCCTGTCCGAGGCGAGCCGGCTTCGCGGCACGTTGACCGGCCGCATCCGCATCGGTGTCGGCAGCAACGCCTGCAATCCGTTGCTTGAGACCCTGCTGATCCGCCTTGCCGACAGCTATCCGGATGTGGAGATCCGCACCCAGCATGCCTCCGGTCGCGAGACGGTTGCCGCCTTGCGCGGCGGCGCGATCGACGCCTGCTTCTTCAACAGCATCGACGATCCGGAACCGGACATCTCGGCTATCGACGTCGACCAGTTCAGCATCTTCCTCGCCGCCGCGCCCGGAACCGTACCCTGCACGCAGCCGCTCGACTGGGCGCGTGTCGCCGACCTGCCCTGGATCTATCCCCGATGCAGCAGTTGCTGCGGCCGGGCGACGGACACCCTGTTCCTGCGCCATCGGTTCCGCCCCAAGCGGGTGATCAGCGTCGACCGGGAAGGGATCACGCGCTCCCTCATCGTCGGCGGCATCGGCATCGGCCTGCTGCATGCGGAAACGGCACGCGAGGCGGAAGCCCGTGGCGAGGTCGAATTGCTGCATGAACTGTCGCAGCCCGTGCGGGTGTTCTTCGCCCATCTGGCGAGCCGCGACAACGACCCGATCCTCGCCCTGTTGCGGGGTTTGCTCTAGCGTCCTCCCGCTTCGGGCGGAGGGCGGAGGGCGGAGGGCGGAGGGCGGACGCCGGCCGGACCCTTGTCCGCCCGGTGCCCGTCGCAGTCTGTCGCAGTTCATCGCAGGGCGGGCCGTCGCACCGCCGCCGCCGGCTCCCTCACTGCCTGGCGAGGCAGCCGCTCGCGGAAAGGTCGGTGACCGGTGCCGCCTCGGCGCGCGGGGCGAGGGCCGCGACCACCTTCGCCGCCACCTGGGCGCCAAGCGCGCTGCCCGCCACGTTCGACCAGCGGAAATGAGCCCCGCCATAGATGCGCGACTGCGCCTCTTCCTCGGCAAAGGCCCGCAGGCTCGTATAGTCGCCTGCCAGCCCGCGGTCGCCGGCAAAGGTGAAGTGCACCGGTCCGGTTCCGAACACCGCCTCCAGCGCCCCTTGCGCCGCCGAGCCGTTCGCGC
Source organism: Stappia sp. TSB10P1A (assembly GCF_900185725.1). Classification (GTDB taxonomy): domain Bacteria; phylum Pseudomonadota; class Alphaproteobacteria; order Rhizobiales; family Stappiaceae; genus Stappia. The sequence goes on from NZ_FYAU01000005.1 coordinate 8,149, forward strand.
AGTGCTGGCAGGGATACTCCGGGTGGCGCGGCGTCTCCAGCACCGGTGCCCAACTCGTGTCCGGGGCGATGTCGGGCCGGCTGAATCCGGCGCCGCCCTCGTGGATGACGGTGATCGGCCGCCAGAAGTTGTAGCGGTACTTGGCCGTCATGCCGGATATCAGCGTGTCCGACATGGCCAGGGTGAGCAGCGCGAGCGCACGGGCCTCCTCGACCACGGGCAGATCGCAGCGGGAGAGCAGACCCTCGCCGATCTGGATCCATGCGGCGGCGCCGGAGCCGGCGTGAAGTCGGGCGATCATCACCTTTTCCGGATCGGTCTGGCTTTCGAGGCCGCCACTCTCACGGACTTCCGCGAGGTCGCGCTGGAACTGGGCGCTGTCGAGCGACGGCGGCGACGGCGGGAGCAGGGCGTCCGGTGCGGCGAGCACATAGGGACGCATGGCGGAGATGTTGGGCAGCACCATCGGCTTGTCGGAGGTCCGCCGATAGACGCCCGGAGCCTGCGGCGGCTCGGTATAGTCGCCGCCGAAGTCGGCGCCGTCCGCCGCGCGGGCCGCCAGCACCGCCTCCGCCGCGCGCTCGCCGAGTGCAAGGCTCGCCGACAAATCGCCGGAGCCCGCATGGCGGGCCAGCAGATCGTCGCGCCGGGCGGCCAGGGCCTGCACCTGGTCGGGCAGGAAGACGCTCAGGACGCGGAACGCCGCCTCGGACGCGGCCGCCGCCTCCGAACCGCCGGCAAGCGGCTCGCCGGTCAGCGCATAGGCGGAAAAGCGGCCGGCCACGCCATTGGCCGCATCGAACAGGGCTATGTTGAGGATGGTCAGTCCGCGCAACTGTTCGTGGGGCGACCAGTTGCTCTCGCGCATCGCCGTGCGGGCGATGTCCTGCCAGTCGAGCGCCACGCCGGCATCCGCCGGATCGGTGGTTGCGAGGGCCGCCGCGAAAGCGGCGGGCAGAAGGCCAGTCAGGATTGCCGTGGATCGCATCAAGGGTCCTCCGATGGGAATTCCGCAACCTTAGGAGGAAGTTCATCCTTGATGTAGAGCCCTGGATGTGATGGCGATCCTCAGGTTCGCCGAGGGCCGGCCGCCGCCGCGGGCGCCCGCGTCGCGGCCACGAGCGCCATGGCGGCGAGGCTCGCGGCGAGCGCAAAGGTCGCCTGCATCGCGCTGGCGATCTGGTCCGGGCCGGCGGCCTGGAGCGTGTCGACGCCGGTCGCCAGCGCAAAGATCGTCCCCATCACCGAGGCCCCGGTGACGAGGCCGAGATTGCGCGACAGGTTGAGCATCGCCGAGGTGACGCCGAGCGTGTCGGCCGGCGCGTCTTGCAGCACGGCGGTGTTGTTCGCCGCCTGGAACAGCGCGTAGCCCGAGGTCATCACGGCAAGCGGCAGCACATAGGCGGCAATGCCGAGGCTCGCCGGCAGCAGGGACAGCAGGAGCGCGCCGGCGCAGAGCGCGATGAGGCCGGCGACGCTCGTCGTTTGCGCCCCGACCCGATCAACGAGGCGTCCCGAGGGAACTCCGGCAATCGCGGCCACCGCCGGGCCGACGGACATCGCCAGGCCGATCGCGGTCGGGCCGAGCCCGAGCCCCCCGGCCAGATAGAACGGGCCGACAACGAGGGTGGCCATCATGATCGTCGAGACCAGCACGTTCATCACCAGCCCGCTTGCAAGTCGCCCCCTCGCAAGGAGGCCGATGCGGATGAGCGGGGCGGCAACCCGGCTCTCGACGGCGAGGAAGACGGCCGCGCCGGCAAGGGCTATGCCGAACAGGGCGGGCGAGACTGCTCCGCGGGTGCTCGTCATCGACAGCGCATAGGCGGCAAGGGTTGCGCCGAGCAGAAACGTGCCGGCAAGATCGAAGCGCGGCCGGCCGGCCGCAGCGTCCCGGGGCGGATCGGCGGGCAGCGCGACGGCGGTGAGCGCGACCGCACCAAGCCCGAGCGGTACCATGACCAGGAACACCGCGGGCCAGCCGGCCGCCTCGATCAGTGCCCCTCCGAACGAGGGGCCGAGCGCCGTGCCGACGGCCGACAGGCTGCCGAGCAGGCCCATCGCACCGCCCGTCCGCTCGCGAGGCACGACCTGTCCGACCATGGCCATGGCGAGCGCCATCATGGCGGCGGAGCCGGCGCCCTGTAGCGCCCGGGCGGCGATCAGGACCGGCAGCGACGGGGCCAGCGCGCAGAGCAGCGAGGCCGCCGAAAACAGTGTCAACCCGGCAAGAAGCAACCGGCGGCGCCCGAACAGGTCGCCGAGCCGGCCGATGCTGACGATCAGCGTGGTAACGGCCAGCAGATAGGCGATCACCACCCATTGCACCTGCGCGAAAGGAGCATCGAAGGCCTCCGCCAGCATCGGCAGGGCCACGTTGGCGATGCTGACGCCGATGGCGGAGAGCAGGGCCGACAGGCCAAGTGCCGCAACGGCAAAGCGCGGCGCGCCGATAGAACCTGTTTCGGAGAGGGTGGTACGGCCTTCGCTCACGATATCGGCCTCCTGCAGGTCACGCCCGCTGCGGGGGAAACAGTCGGTTGACGGCCCGCCGCGCCAGCGGGGCAACCACCAGCACGACCGGGAAGGCGACAACCCACGACGACAGCCAGCCGCCAAGCCAGATCGGCACGAAACCGTCGTCAAGGCCGATGGCACGGGCTGTGGCGATGCCGGAGACGATGAGCGACATCATCCCGGACAAGAGAAAACCGAAGGCAATCGGTGCAAGGCGGTGCTGGGTCATGAGGCTCGATCTTCGTGTGTTGAGGGGGATGCCGGAGTGATGGGAGCGGTCGCGGCGGCCAGGCCCCAATGGCTGCGGGCCTGGCAGACGAGCCAGCCGGCGGCGAACAGGCCGACGCCGAAAACGGCGTGTCCGGACAGGCTGCGCATGCGGCCGGCCAAGGGATCGGGCGTCAGGCTCGCGGCAATGCCCGAGCCCATGGCCGGCTGCATCAGCAGGAACGGCGCGACGACGGACGCCACGCCGAAGGCGAGGGCCGGCAGCAGGGTCGGCCGTGCCAGCCATCCCCGCCCGACGAGGGCCACGAACAGAACCCCGAAGACAGCGCCGACCAGGTAGTGGGCGCTCCAGCCGATCACCACCTCGCCGGCGACGGGCGCGCTGGTGCGGATCGAGTCATGGAGGAACTGCCCCTCGCTCATATGGCCGATCCAGCGACCGACCGGCGCCATGCTCGCCGGCCGCATGCCGAACAGGGTCGATCCGATCAGCGTCCACAGATCAAGGACGGCGGTCGCGGCAAGGCCGAGTCCGGCCGCGGCGGCGACATCCCGGGCATTCATGCCGCCGCCTCCGCGCTCGTGGCGCGCCTTGCGCGCACCACGCAATCGATCGCGGTGCCCCCGTGCGCGTGACGCTCGACCGTTCCGGCGGCCTCGATCAGGAGCCCGCCGTCCAGTGCGGCCGTGACATCATCGGCGGAGTAGAGCACGGCCGGGTCACGCGGGCCGCCGGAGCCATGCGTCAAGTTGCTCGTGTCGTGGCCGACGAGCAGCAGCGTACCGCCGGGCGCGGTGGCTGTGGCCGCCCGTTGCAGGATCGGGCCGAGCTCGAATTGCGGGATCTGCAGATAGGCGATCAGGACGAGATCATAGGCACCCGAGTGCGGCTCGAACTGGCGCAGGTCCGCGCTCTCGAACCGCACGTGCTCGCCGACGCCGTGGTGGGCTGCGGCCGCTTCGGCCTTGGCCAGTGCGACGTCCGAGAAGTCGACCGCGTGTACTTTCCAGCCGCGCCCGGCGAGCCAGAGGGCATTGCGCCCTTCGCCGGCGGCGAGATCGAGCGCACGACCTGGAAGAAGCCCGGCAGCCTCGCCCGCGACCCAGGCGTTCGGCTCCAGCGTCCAGATGAACTCGCTCGTGTCATAGCGTCTGTTCCAGTCCTCGCGTTCCATGCCGCGCGCCTCCGTGGTCTTGCTCAGCGGCGCCAGCCGCTATGGCTCGCCGGATCGGGGCTGGCCTTCGCGGCCGGCTTCCGTCATCAATAGAGCGCAGCGATGACTGGCGGAACGCGCAAGGATCTCAGGTCATCATTGCATCTGACGCCATGTTCTCGCAGAGCTCGCGGAGCGACGCCGTGTTCCGTCCGGACCTGAACCTGCTTGTTACGCTTGATGTCCTCCTGTCGGAGGGCAGCGTCGCGGCCGCGGCGAAGCGGCTGCGGCTCAGCCCCTCGGCGATGAGCCGGCAGCTCGCACGGCTGCGCGAGGTCACAGGGGATCCGCTTCTGGTGCGCGCTGGGCGCGGCCTGGTTCCGACACCGCGGGCGATCGAGCTCGCACCTCTTGCGGCCACTCTGGTGCGCGATGCCGAGGAGATGCTGCGCCCCGCGCAGCGCCTCGACCTCGCCGGGCTGGTGCGGCGGTTCACCTTGCGCGTGACGGATGGGTTCCTGGAGAATTTCGGGCCGGCCCTGATCGCGCGCGTCGAGGCGCAGGCGCCCGGCGTCCGGTTGCGCTTCGTGCAGAAGACGGACCGGGACAGCGCCCCTTTGCGCGACGGCTCCGTGGATCTGGAGACCGGCGTCGTCGGGCGTCACCATGGCCCCGAACTCATGACCCAGGCGCTGTTTCGTGACCGCTTCGTCGCGGTGGTGCGCCCGGGCCATCCTCTCGCGGACGGTATTGTGACACCGGAGTGCTATGCTGCGGCCCGTCATGTTCTGGTCTCGCGCAAGGGCGTGGAGCGCACCCATGTGGACGAGGTGCTCGCGACACTCGGCCTGACGCGGGCGATCGCGACGGTGGTGGGGAGCTTCTCGGCGGCGCTCGCCCTTGCTGGCGCGACCGACCTTGTCGCCACCGTGCCGGAGCGCCACACCGGCTCCCTGCGCGATCGGCTGATCACTTTCGCTGTTCCCGTTGCTCTGCCGGAGATCACCGTTTCGCTGCTTTGGCATCCGCGTCACGATGCCGATCTCGCCCACCGCTGGCTGCGTGGCTGCGTGCGGGAAATATGCTCCAGCGGTGCGGTCCCGGAGGCAGACCCCGCCCCCGAGGCGCCGGTTGGGGTATCCCCGGCGTAGACCGCCTCTCGCCAGAATTATCAGGCCACGACCTGGCTCTCTTGCCGGCAGGAGGCCTTCAGGAAGGTCAGGAATGCCTTCTGGACCGGCCCCGGCTGCCAATCGGCTCTCGTGGTCACACCGATCGACCGGCTGGTCTCGGGCAGCGGGAACGGAACCACCTTCAGCAGGTTCAAGCGCTCGTCGATCACGATCTGGCGCAGCGACAGCAATGTCAGCCGGTCGCTCTCGGCAAGGATGCCGCGCGTGGCCACCAGCGAGCTGGTTTCGATATTCGCGCGGGGACGGCAAGGTGTGTCGGCAAACAGCATGTCGAAGGCGCGCCGTACGGGCGTCCCCGCGCGGGGGATCACCCAGTCGTACTGCGAGAGCATCTCCCGGGTGACGTGCGGCGCGTTCAGCAATGGATGGCCGGCACGGGCGATGATCGCATAAGGGTCGGAAAAGAGGGGTTCTTCGACGACGTCCGTCGCCGGTGGCGGCTGGCGGAGGGCACCGAGAAGGAAATCCACGGTGCCATGACGAAGGTCGTTGAGGACGGTCTCATAGGGGCCGTCGATGACTTCCACCTTCGCTTCCGGGTGCTGTTTCAACAGGCTGTTGATCGCCCGCGGGAGAATGAGCGTGCGCGACAGCGGCAGGGATGCGACGGCAACGCGCCCGGCAACCTGTCCCTTGAGCGCATCGATCTCCTCCGCAGCGAGGTCCAGTTCACGCAACGCGACACGAAGCCGGCGCGCGAGTTCCTGTCCGACGCGGTTTGCGCTCACGCCCCATGACGAGCGCACGAAGAGCCGCCTGCCGACAATCTTCTCCAGATCGCGCGCCGACCGATTGAGGGACGGTTCGGCGATCTGCAGCCGGCGCGCGGCGACGCTGAACGATCCGGCTTCGGCAACTGCAATGAACGCCCGCATCTGGGGATAAGTGAGACGGTTCAGGACCGCGGCGGCAACCTCCGGGTTGCGCCCTCCGGCAGCGCCCATGCCCTGCGAGATTGCCGTCACGCTTTGCCGGAAGAAGCGGGTCACCCGGGCTTCGAGCGCTGTCCCCGCATCCGTTGCATAGGTCCCGTTCGCCCGCCTCGTCAGCAGCGACGCGTCGAAGTGCTTCTCCAACTGCTTCATCGCCTGGGTGACGGCAGGCTGGGTGAGGCTGACCGCCTGGGCGGCGAGATTGATGCTGTTGTGCCTGAACACGGCCTCGAAGGCGCGCAGGTGGCGCAAATTCGGGATCACCCTCGTTCTCCAGCGTTTTCTCGCAACCGCACTTCGCAATTTCTTATATCCCTTACCACGCCTTTGATTAGCGAGGCTCCCTTTTTCCTGTCAGGTCATGTGCAGATGACAGCAAGGGAAAATCGCGGTCTGATGAGCAAGAAAACGGCTTTGGTGGTGAGTGCCCATTCCGCAGACTTCGTGTGGCGCGCAGGCGGTGCGATCGCGCTTCATGCCCGAAAGGGTTATGAGGTGACGGTGGTCTGCCTGTCCTTCGGCGAGCGCGGTGAATCGGCCAAGCTCTGGAAGGTGCCGGGTTTCACGGTCGAGGCGGTGAAGGAGAACCGCAAGCGGGAGGCGGAGAGAGCCGCCGACGCGCTCGGCGTTGCGGATATTCAGTTCTACGATCTCGGCGACTATCCGCTGACCATTCCCGACGAAGCGTTCCACAGGCTCGTCGATCTCTACCGCGCCATCAGGCCGGAATTCGTCCTGACGCATTCGCGCAAGGACCCTTATAACTTCGACCATCCGCTGACGACGGAGTTTGCCCAGCATGCGCGCGTCATTGCCCAGGCGCATGGCCATAAGCCGGGTGAAAAGGTCCTGGGCGCGCCGCCGGTCTATCTCTTCGAGCCGCACCAGCCCGAGCAATGCGACTGGAAGCCCAACTTCCTGCTCGACATCACGCAGGTCTGGGACAGGAAGCGGGCCGCCATCGAATGTATGGAAGGCCAGGAACACTTGTGGGAATATTATACCCGCGTCGCGCTTCAGCGGGGTGTCCAGGCCTCCCGCAATTCCGACTACAAGATCGCATACGGGGAAGGCTACGAAGCGGTCTTCCCGCATGTGACGGGCGAACTCGGTCACGGGGCGGTGGCATGAGCGTCGTCGTCACCTCCGTGGAGCGCCCACCCCTTGCGGTGGTGGACGCGCTTGCCGAGCCAGGCGTTGCCACCGTGCACGAGGCGCAGGGACGCATCGGCCTCCTGCAGTCTCACATGCGCCCGATCTATCGCGGCGCGCGCGTGGCGGGAACCGCCGTCACGGTCTCGATCCCACCCGCCGACAACTGGATGCTGCATGTGGCGGTGGAGCAATGCAGCGAAGGCGACATTCTCGTGGTGTCGCCGACATCGCCCTGCGATGCCGGCTATTTCGGCGAACTGCTCGCCTGCTCGCTCAAGGTGCGCGGCGTGCGCGGGCTGATCATCGAGGCGGGCGTGCGGGACGTGCGCGAGCTCGAGGAGGCCGGGTTCCCCGTCTGGTCTAAGGCGATCTCCGCCCAGGGAACGGTCAAGGAAACGCTCGGGTCGATCAACATACCGATCGTGTGTGCCGGTCAGACGATCGAGCCGGGCGACGTGATCGTGGCCGACGATGACGGTGTCGTCGTCGTCCGTCGGCTCGACGCCGAGGACGTGCTGCGGAAGAGCAAGGCGCGCCTGGAGAAGGAAGCCGAAACCCGCAAGCGGCTGCTGGCCGGCGAGTTGGGGCTCGATATCTACGGCATGCGCCAACGGCTGAAGGAAAAGGGGCTGCAGTATCGCTGACGCTGGTGTGGTGGATTTGACAGACGCCTCGTTCCGGTGGCGACCGCCCGAACGTCTTTCAGATTCGAAAACCACATTGGAAACATAAACTTGCCAGTCATCTCCTGAATCTGAGTTCGTACAGGGCATGCCGCCAGGTGTGACGAACTTCAGCTTCGGGTGACTGGGTCGGCGCCTGCGGCCGGGAGGACAGACTGTCGTGACCATCATCGCGTTCATCGGTTTCGGCGAGGCCGCTCAAGCCATCGCCGCGGATCTCAACAAGGCTGACGGCGTCTCCCGCCTGCTCGCCTATGACCTTCGTTTCGCGAACGCAGCGGGGGATCTGCAAGAGGCAGCCCTGGCTCGCGGTGTCGAGCCGCTGGCGGATATCGCCGGCATCGGGGAGGCCGAGATCGTGCTGTCGCTCGTGGTCGGCGCGGCCGCGATACCCGTTGCCCGCAGCGCGGCTCCCCACCTGCGGGAGGGGCAGGTCTATGTCGATCTCAACTCGATCGGCCCGCAGGCCAAGGCGCAGGTCGGTGAGGCGCTGGCCAAGGCGGGAGGGGGCGCCTTCGTCGAGGGCGCGGTGATGGCGCGCGTCCCGCCCTTTGGCAGCCGCGTTCCGATCCTGACTGCGGGACGCTGCGCGGCGGATGTCGCGGAACGGCTCAATGCGATCGGCATGTGCTGCGAGGCCGTGGGCGAGCGGATCGGTCAGGCTTCGGCCGTCAAGATGATCCGCTCCGTCATGATCAAGGGGGTGGAGGCACTCCTGATCGAGAGCCTGACGGCCGCCGAGCGGGCCGGGGTCACCGAGCGCATCCTGGAGTCGATCACCGAGACCTTTCCGGGCATCGATTGGCGCGAGACCGCCACCTATTATATCGGCCGCACGCACCAGCATGGCGCCCGCCGCGTCACGGAAATGAACGAATCCGCCGAGACCCTGCGGGGCCTGGGTGTGGAGCCGGTCCTGTCGAACGCCATCGCAGCCACCATTGCGAACGCCCATGCGCGGCTTGCTTCGGCTGTGCTGCCGCCGAACACCCACTACGAGGCTTTGCTGCACGTTCTTGCGCAGGACAGCGTGGCGGCAATGGTCTCGGACGGGGGACGGTGACATGGGCGGCATGATCGAGGCCCTGGGCACCATCTTCAGTATGTGGGGGCTTGCCTGCCTCCTCGCGGGGACCGCGATCGGCATCGTCGTCGGCGCCCTGCCGGGGCTGGGTCCCTCCATCGGCATCAGCCTGCTGATCCCTTTCACATATACGCTCTCCCCGGAACTCAGCATGCTGCTGCTCGTTTCGCTCTACATGGGCGCCGAGTATGGCGGTTCGGTCAGTGCGATCCTTCTCTCCACCCCTGGGACCGCGGCCGCGGCATCGACCGCGCTCGACGGCTATGCGATGACGCGACAGGGGCGGGCGAACGAGGCCCTGGCGATTTCGCTCGGCTCGTCCGCCGTTGGCGGCGTGATCGGCGGACTTGCTTTGCTGGTCCTTGCCGGGCCGCTTGCCTCGCTGGCATTGAAGTTCGGTCCCGCGGGCTATTTCGCTGTCGGCCTCTTCGGCCTGACGTCGGTTGCCGCACTCTCCGGCGGCTCGCTGGTAAAAGGCCTTCTTGGCGCGGCATTCGGCCTTGCCATTGCCACGGTCGGCATCGATCCGATCGCCGGCGTCCCGCGCTTCACCTTCGGTTTCATCGAGCTTTATGAAGGTGTGCCTTTCCTCACCGCGCTGATCGGCTTGTTTGCCGTATCGGAAGCGCTCGTCCTTGCCGAAAATGGCATCCGGTCCTCGGCAGACGGTCAGGGTCCGGTGCGCAGTGTGCTGCTGCGCGCCAGGCAGTGGCGGGACCTGTTCCCGACGATGCTGTCCGGCTCCGTCATCGGCACGCTGCTCGGCATCCTGCCGGGCGTCGGCGGCAACATCGCCTGCTGGATCGCACGCGATTTCGCGCGCCGACGCGACAAGGATCCCGACAGCTTCGGGCACGGCGCGGAAAAGGGCGTCGCCGCTCCCGAAGCCGCGAACAATGCAACCGTCGGCGGCGCGCTGATCCCGCTCCTGTCGCTGGGTGTCCCGGGTTCGCCCACGACGGCCGTACTTGTCGGGGCGCTGATCCTGCATGGCCTGCGGCCGGGTCCGCAGCTCTTCTCGGAGGCGCCCGCGCTCGTCTATTCGATCCTGATCGGGGTGATCGTCAGCGCGCTTGCCATGTTCGCCGTCGGAACGCTGTGCCTGCCGATCTGGGCGAGGGCCATCAGACTGCCGCGTTCGGTCATCGCCACCGGCATCATGGCTTTTGCGGTTCTCGGCGCCTTCGCCCTGCGCAACCTCGTCTTCGACGTCTCGATGATGCTTCTGTTCGGTCTGCTGGGATATGTGCTGAAGAAGCTCCGCTTCTCCGTCGCGCCCATCGTGCTGGCGATGGTTCTTGGGTATCTCGTGGAATCCAATTACCGCACGGCGCTCGTCACATCGCAGGGCAGCTATTCCATCTTCGTGACGGACCCGATCAGCGTCACGTTCCTGATCCTGAGCGCAGTCAGCCTCATACTGCCGATCCTGCGCAGCCTTCGCAGCCGACGGAGATCGGCGCTCTAATCCTGACAACTGGGAGGAAAAACGATGTTCAGACTGATGCGACATGCGAAAAAGGTCGTGGCGACGATCGCCCTTGGCGCGGCCTTCGCCATTCCTGCGGCGCAAGCTGCGGACTTTCCCGAAAAGCCGGTGACGCTCGTGGTGTGGTCGGGTGCGGGCGGCGCGCTCGACGTCTATGGCCGCAAGCTTGCCGAACTCCTGGAGAAGGAGGCGGGATGGACCGTCAAGGTGGAGAACAGGCCGGGCGGAACCGGCGCCGTCGGCATGTCCGCCGTGCTCACGCAGCCGGCGGACGGCTACAACATCCTCGTCCACACCGGCGCGCTGACCTTCGGCATCGCGCAGGGCCTGATCCCCTTCAAGCTGGAGGATCTTCGCTTCCTGCGGGCGATGCAGTCCGAGCCGTCATCGCTTGCGGTGAGAGCCGATAGCCCGTTCCAGAGCGCGGAGGAGTTCATCGCCCACATGAAGGCCAACCCCAATGGGTTGAGAATAGGTGGCCACGCGCCGGGCGGCTTCCACCAGTACATGCTCTACCAGCTGATGCAGCAGGGCGAATTCGAGAGCGGCTGGATACCGCATGATGCGTCGGGCAAGGTGGCCCTGGCGCTGATGGGCGGTCATATCGATGCGGCGATGATGACCCCGTCCAGCGGACTGGCACAGGTCGAGGCCGGTCAGATCAGGCTCCTTGGCATCTCCACCGACGAGCGCTCGGACTATTTCCCCGATACGCCCACGTTCAAGGAACAGGGCTATGACCTCGTGGACGAGATCTGGCGCGGGATCGCCGTGAAGGCAGGCACGCCGGACGAGGCGGTGAACGCCATCCAGAAGGCCATCGACAAGGTCACCGCGTCTCCCGAATGGCAGACGTTCCAGGCGGACCAGAAACAGGAAAGCCCGGATTGGCAGGAGGACGAGTTCACCGCCAATGTCGGCAGGCAGCTTGACAGCCAGGCGGCATTCCTGAAGGCCGCAGGTATCACCCAGTAACGGATGCGGGCGGCGGCGTCCGCGCCGTCGCCCGTCATTCGACCCCGACCACGGAGAACGGTCATGACGCGCTGGTTTCATTTCCTTGCCGCCGTGGGCTTCCTCGGCTGGAACGGGTTCTTTCTCGTCAGCGCACTGTCGCTGCCGGCCAGCGCTTCGCGCGGGGATGTCGGGCCGGCGGAACTGCCCGTCGGCATCGCCGCAGTCGGCATGGCGCTTGCCGTTACCTATGCCGCCGCGGCGCTTCTCGGCCGCGAGGGCGGCATCGACGGCGCGCTGTCCATCAGGCCGCTGATCTTCGCCCTGCTGTTCGCCGGCGTGATCCTGGCCGCGCCCCATACAGGCCTTGCGGTGGCTCTGGCGGCGGCTGTCGCGCTGGGTGTCGTGCTCATCGATGGAACCGCCGCAATTCTGCGGGCGGGGGCCGCCGGTCTCGGGGCCTGGGCTCTTGCCGCTTTGGGTTTCGGCGGACTGCTCGGCCTGCCTCTGCCCTGACGCCTGTATGGAGATGAGTGATGGATGACGGTATTGCCTGTATGATGATGCGCGGCGGCACGTCGAAAGGCGCCTATTTTCTCGCCCGGGATCTGCCGGAGGATGGCGAGGAGCGTGACCGACTGCTCCTGTCGATCATGGGCTCGCCGGATGCGCGCCAGATCGACGGCATCGGCGGGGCGGACCCGCTCACCAGCAAGGTGGCCGTGATCCAGCCGTCCAAACGGCCGGGTATCGATGTCGACTACCTGTTCCTGCAGGTCTTCGTCGACCAGCCACTGGTCAGTTCCGGCCAGAATTGCGGCAACATCCTTGCCGGCGTGGCTGCCTTCGCCGTGGAGCGGGGGCTGGTCCGGGGCGCGGACGGGGAGACGACCGTCACCGTCTTCATGGAGAACACCGGTCAGACGGCGCGCGCCACCATCCCCACCCCTGGCGGGAGACCGACCTATCGGGGCGCGGCGGCGATCGACGGAGTTCCCGGCGGGGCCGCCCCGGTGCTCCTGAGCTTCGCCGATGCGGCCGGCTCCACCTGCGGCGCACTCCTGCCCACCGGCCGCGCCTGCGACGAGATCGAGGGCGTAGCCTGCACCTTGATCGACAACGGCATGCCCGTTGTCGTCCTCAGGGCCGAGCATCTGGGCATCAGCGGCTACGAGACGCGCGAAGAGCTGGAGGCGAACGCGGATCTGCGCGCCCGTCTGGAGCGTATCCGCCTTGCCGCCGGCCCGCTGATGAACCTCGGCGACGTTGCCGAGAAAAGCGTGCCGAAGATGACGATGGTCGCCCGGCCGAGCAACGGCGGTACGATCATGACGCGGACCTTCATCCCCCACCGCTGCCATGCCTCGATCGGCGTGTTCGGCGCGCTCAGCGTGGCGACCGCCTGCCTCCTGCCGGGTTCGCCGGCACACGCCCTGGCCTCGATCCCCGAAGGAGACCGCAAGGCATTGCGCGTGGAGCACCCGACCGGACAGTTGGAGATCGTCGCCGCCATGGACGAGACCAGCGGTGAGATCCGCGAGGCGGCCTTCGTGCGCACCGCGCGCAAGCTGTTCGACGGCCGGGTCTTTCCACGCTGACCTACTGGAGAGGGAGAGGACGGACGCGGCGGTGCTTTCCGTCTTCTCCCGCTTTTTGCCTCCTCGCGGGTCTTGCAGCCGTCAGGACCAGTACAGCCGCGTCGGATTGTCCACCAGAAGCGCCTGAAGCTGCGCGGGTTTTGGCGCGATGATCTGCAGAAGATCGACCAGCGCGCCGTCGTCCGGCATGTCCTTCTTGATGTTGGGATGCGGCCAGTCCGTGCCCCAGAGAACGCGGGCGGGAAAGCTCTCCACCAGAAGCTTCCCGTATCGTGCCGCGTCGTGAAAGGGCGGTCCGGTGCGCGAAACGCGCTCGGAGCCGCAAACCTTCACCCAGAAACGTTCGTCTTCCATCAGGTCAAGGAGAAGCCGGAAGGCAGGCTGGTCGACACCCGCGCTGGCGTCGATCCGTCCCATGTGATCCACCACCATCGGCAGGTCGAGCGTCTTCAGGAAAGGCGCCAGTTCTTCCAGCCTGTGCGCGTCGAAATGGACGACAGCATGCCAGCCGAGCGGGATGACCTTGGCGACGATCGCCCGGATCGCGGCAAGATCGGCGGGAGCGCCGAGATGAGCCACGAAGTTGAAGCGAACGCCCCTCACGCCGCCCTCGTGCAGCGCCTGCAGGTCTTCCTCCGTAACGTCACGCTCGACCATCGCGACGCCGCGATAGCGGCCGCCGGCCGCGGCGATGGCGTCCAGCATCGCGCGGTTGTCGGTGCCGTGGCAACTCGCTTGTACCAGCACAGAACGCTCGATCCCGAGATGCCGATGGAGGGCGAAAAGCGTCTCCTTCGGCGCGTCGATGGGGGTGTAGGTCCGCGACGGGGCAAACGGGAAGCGGGCCGCCGGGCCGAACACGTGGCAATGGGCGTCGCAGCTCCCGGCGGGCAGCACGATTTCGGGCTTCTTCGGATTTTGGTGAAACGGCAAAGCAGTCATTTATGGTCTCTGGTTGCGGGGAATCCGAGGGTCGGGCCTGGCCGCGGTGTTTGCGCTCCTGAAGACAGCGCCGACCAGCACCGCAAGCCCGACCGCGCGAGCGGCCAGGGTAAGCGCGTCGGTGGCGTCGACTGCCGTCGGCCATGCGACCAGAAGGGCACCTGCGGCGAAAGCGATCCTTTCGAGCCCGCTCAGGGGCCGCACGAGCCAGCCCGCGAACGCCACCGAGAGGCCGGCGATTGCGAGGGTGGCGAGCACGATCGAAATGGCGATCTGCATGCCGGTGCCGGTCATCAGGAGGCCGGGCATGGTCACGAAAGCAAAGGGCACCAGCAGCTTCACGAAGCCGAGGCGCATGGATTCGACCGCTGTGGCATTCGCGTCGGCGCCGGCGATGCTTGCCGCGGCGTAGGCCGCGAGCGCCACCGGCGGCGTGATCGCCGAGACCAGCCCGAAATAGAAGATGAACATATGTGCCACGATCGGCGACAGTCCGAGCCGCGTGAGCGCGGGTGCCACGAGGACAGCCAGAAGCAGATAGGCCGCCGATGTGGGCAGGCCCATGCCGAGCACGAAGGAGGCGAGTGCTGTCAGCAGCAGGATCGCCCACAGATTCGCCCCGCCCAACTCGACGATGAGGCTTGAAAGCATCAGGCCCATTCCGGTCAGGTTGAGCACCCCGATGACCACGCCTGCGGCGGCGACCGCCGCAACGATGGGGAGGGTTGCGGTCAGCGTGTTGCGGCAGACCAGGGCGAGGTCCAGCGGCCCCATCCGTGTCTCCTTGCGCCACGGGCTGATCAGAAGGGCGAAGGCAAGGCAGTGGACGGCCGCCTGGGTGGGCGTCATGCCGCGCATGAGCAACACGACGAGAGCGATCAGCGGCAGGAGGAGATATCCGCGCCGCGCCAGCGTCTCCCACAGAAACCGCCACCCGCCGGACGTGTCGCGCTCCAACCCCAGCCGGCCGGCTTCCAGCCGGACCGCGATCAGGAGAGCGAGAACGTAGAGCAGGCCCGGCACCAGCGCTGCAAGGGCGATCTGCTGGTAGGGCACGCCGATCATTTCGGCCATGAGGAAGGCCGCCGCTCCCATGATCGGCGGCAGGATCTGTCCCGCCGATGAGGCGGCCGCCTCGATGGCGCCGGCGAGCGTCGGCGAATAGCCGACGCGCTTCATGAGCGGGATGGTGAAGGTACCGGTGGTGACCACATTGGCCACCGCGCTGCCGTTGATGGTGCCGAGCATCGCGCTTGAGAGTGCGGCAGACAGACCGGGGCCGCCCTGCACGCGCCCGGTCAGGCCACGCGCAATGTCGACGAACACCTCGCCGGTGCCCATCTTCATCAACAGCGTGCCGAGCAGTGCGAACAGGAAGATGTATTCCACCGCCACACCCATGGGCACACCGAAGACGCCTTCGGTGGACAGGAACAGCGTGGAGGCGAGGCGCGAGATGTCATAGCCGCCATGGCCGTATTTGCCGGGAATGAGATACCCGAAATAGGCATAGGCAAGGGAGACGGCGGACAGCACCACCAGTGCCCGACCGAGGGTGAGGCGCACGAGGACGATCACGACGAGAAGCAGCGTGAGAAAGATGATCTCGTCCGTGCGGGTCGCGATCGCCCCGCGCATGATGACGTCCAGATAGGAATGCCAGAGATAAGGGCCCGGCACGAGGGCCCCGGCCGCCAGCAGATAGCAGGCGGCGCGGCGATAGCCGGGGCGCATGCGCAGCGCCGCCCCGGCAAGTCCCGCCGCCGCCACACCCGAAAAGAACAGGGAACGCAGGAGCAGTGCCGTTATGCCGCCGAAATAGGCGCCATAGACGACAAGGCCGGTGACCGCCAGCGCAAGCAGCGTGTAGACGATCGAGACCATTCCCGCTTCCCGCTTGCCGGTCAGATACCACGGCAGCCGGAGCTTGCTCATCATGTCGGCCATCGCAGGATAAAACCGGCCGGGACTAGCGGCGTTCATCGAAGTAGCGCTGCGCGCCCGGGTGAAGCGGGATCGGCGTGTTCGGCGCCGTTTCAAGCGCGATGGCGGCCGCCTGCGGGTGCACCTGCGCCAGGGTGTCGAGATGATCGAAGACCGCCTTCGTGATGCTGTAGATCGTCTCGTCCGGCGCGCTCTCGCTGGTGAAGAGGGTCGCGGGGTCGTTGATGGCGATCACCGGCGCGTCCTGGCCGCTATAGGTGCCGGCGGGGATCTCATAGGGCTGGTAGAAAGGGTAGCGGGCGACAAGATCTGCCAGCCGCTCGGTTTCCACGGGGATCAGCCGCATGTCCCGCTGGGCGGCGAGATCGATGAGAGCCGCGGTCGGGGCTCCGGCGAGCACCACCGTGGCATCGAGCGTGCCGTTCAGGAGGGCGCTGGTGCCTTCGGTGTAGGAAAGGAACTGTGCGGTGCCGGCGTCGAAGACGCCGTAGGCTTCCAGGATGCGCTGGGCGAGAACGGCGGCATTTGATCCGGGAGGCCCGAGATTGATCCGCTTGCCGGCAAGGCCTTCGATCGTTGCGATGCCGGACCCTGCGGTGGTCGCGATCTGCAGAACCGCCGGATAGAGATAAGCCATCGCAGAGACCGGCAGCGCCTGCTCGAAGGGACCTTCGCCGACGGAGGCTTCGTAGAGCGTGGAGGACGAAGAGAAGCCGAACGTCATCTGGCCGGCGGCGACCCGGCGGATGTTTTCCACCGATGCGCCGGTAACCTCGGCGCGCGCGGTGGTGCCTGCCATGTTCTGGTTGAGCAGATCCGCCACGCCGGCTCCGATCACGTAGAAGAGCCCGCCGGTGCCTCCGGTGCCGATGGAGATGCGCTCCTGCGCCACCGCCGGACCGGCAATTGCAGCGGCAAGTCCCGCCGCAAGCATTGTCTTGAGAAAATCCATGAAACCCTCCCTTGCTGTGTGATGTTCTTATTCGGTCGCCTGACGCGTCTCCTCCGCCAGGCCCCGGAAGCTCGCATAGCTTGCGCCGACGAGTTGATTGATCGCCGCCTCGTGGTCGCTGCCGTCGACCTCTCCGCCGGAAAGCCGCGTCACGCGCTCCGGATTGATGAGGGCGTAGTAGAGGCCGCCGAGCAGGAACTGGCTGCGCCAGACGAGCCCCTCGTGCGACGCACCCGGCACGCATTCGCCGATCGCCTCGAGAAAGGTCCGGCTCATCGCATCGAAGGCGTTGGCGATGATTGCGCGCGCATCCTCATTGCCTTCGGCGGACAGGACGGCGCGCATGCGGGTGAACTCGGCTCCTCCGCCGTCGTGATCGGAGGACGAGGAATAGGCCGGCACGATGTAGGCCCTGAGGATCGCCATCAGGCGTTCGTCCGGATTCTGGACGCGCCTTGCTTCTCCGAGCAGTTCCAGGCGGCGGCGGTTCATCGGCGCGGTGTGGCGATCGTAAATCTCGCGCAGGAGATTCGCCTTGGAGCCGAAATGATAGGTGAGGCTTCCCACGTTCACGCCGGCGGCCTTGGCAATCTCCCGCATGGAAACGGCGTTGTAGCCATTGCGGGAGAACAGCTTCACCGCAGCTTCCAGCAGCGCCTCTCGGATGTTTCCCTGTCGCATCTTCAATCTGACTGCTTGACCAAATTTCTTATACAAATGTACAAATAAGATGTTCGAGTCAACAGCCATTCCGATGGCGCATGGCTCCTGCTGACACAAACCCAATCCGCACGGGGCCTTTGCTCATGACCGAGACCGCTGCCACAGCCGCCATAGCCCGCGAAATCGCGCCAAAAGGTCGCCTGCGCGTCGCGCTCAACCATGGCAATGTCGTCCTGGTGCAGCGCGGCGGTGCGGATGGGGAGGCGCGCGGGATTACGGTTGACCTTGCGCGCGCATTGGCCGGTCGGCTCGGCCTCGACGTCGAATTCGTCCATTTTCCGCGCGCGGGCGACGTGACGGACAACGCTGGTGTCGATATCTGGGACGTGTGCTTTCTGGCCGTCGATCCCCAGCGGGCGGAGCAAATCGCCTTCAGCGCACCTTATGTCGTGATCGAAGGGTGCTACCTCGTTCCAGACGGGTCGACCGCGGCAACTGCGGCGGACGTGGACCGGCTGGGATTACGGATCGGCGCGGTGCGGGGCAGTGCCTATGCGCTGCACCTGGCGCGCACCGCCGAGGGCGCGCAGATCATAGCATTCCAGCACTTCACCGAGGCTGCCGAGGCGCTGGCGGATGGTTCGGTCGACGGCTTGGCCGGCGTGAGACAGGCCATGGAGCAGCACGCCTCGTCCACCCCCGGGTACCGGCTCCTCGAGCCCCCCTTCATGGAGATCAGGCAGGCGATGGGCGTTGTGGCGGGGCGCCCGAACGCGGCGGAATTCGTTCGCCAGTTCATTGACGAGATGCGCGCGAGCGGCCGCGTCGCCGAGGCGGCGAAGCGGCACGGCATCGAGGGCGTGACGTTGCCATGAGCCTGTGGCTTCAGCTTTTGCTCCGCGCGCCTGGAGCAGGCGCAGTCGCCGCGGGACCTTCACGACCAAGGGCTTGCGATGTGCGGCCGCGACCGACCGCCAAGGCACGACAGAGGGTCAGCCGTTCGACCCTTTTCCACTGACGAGAGCGAGCACGCGCAGCGGGCTGCCCGACCCGTTGAGGATCTTGAGTGGCGCGGTGATCAGGGTCGCGCCGGTTGCCGGCAACTGATCGAGGTTGCGCAGGCATTGCAAGCCGTATCGACCGGCACCGTGCAGGAAGTGGTGCGCCGGATGGGGCGGATTGAAATGCGCGGCCTGGCCGGCATCGGTGCCGATGGTCTCGGTGCCGAAGCCAAGGATGCCGCGCTCCTCCACCAGCCATTGCATGACCTGCGGATCGGGCCCTGGCGTATGCGCACCATCCGCTCTCAGGTTGGCATAATCTTTCGCGCTGCGCTTGGACCAGTCGGTGCGTAGCAGCACCCAGCTTCCGCTGGCGACCTGGCCGTGAACCCGCTCCCAGGCCTCCACGGCTGCTCGCGTCAGCAGGAAGTCCGGGTCGGCCGCCGCCTCGCGCGAGCAGTCGATGACGCAGGCCGGCGCGATCATGTGCTCCACGGGAAGCGTGTCGACGGCATTGTTTGGCAGGGTCCTGCCCGTGTGCCAGTGGATCGGCGCGTCGAAATGGGTCCCGGTGTGCTCGCTCAAGGTGATGTTGTTCCAGTACCATCCCGGCCCGTCCGCGTCGTAGCGGGATATCTGCTGGATGCGCAGGGGAGAGGCCTGTCCGAACTCGGGCGGCAGCACGATCACCGGAAACTCCGGCGACAGCGTGAAGGTGAGATCGACGAGGCGCAGCGATCCCGCTGCGATGGCGGCCGCAATGTCGTGTGGCGTGAAATCGGTCATTGTCCTGCCTGTCCGTTGCCCTGACGCGCCAGCTCGTGTTCCAGTGCCTTGGGGTTGGCCTGCAACCTGCGCCGGACATCCTCCGCAACGTCCCCGACGAACACATCCTCGATGCCCCTGTCCAGGGCCGACACGATCGCCTTGGCGAGGGTCTGCGGTGCGACCTTGGGCGGCGGCACGGTCTGGAACCATTCGGTGTCGAGCGGCCCCGTGAAGAAGTTGATGACGCGGATTCCGCCGGGTCGCATCTCCGCGCGCAGGCAGTGCGACAACGACAGGCAGGCGGCTTCCACCGCGCTGAAGGTGCCGTAGGCGGGCCAGTTGGCGAGAGCGTAGACGGAGAACAGGTTTACCCATGCGGCGGCACTGTCGATACCGTCCGCGCCCCTGCCGCGCATCGCCGGACCGAAGGTCTGCGCCAGATGCACGAGGCCCAGATAGTTGTGCTCGATCTCGCTGCGGATCGTTCCGGTGCCGCGCCGGTCGAGAAGACCGCCGGGGCGGGCATACTCGGCGGTGTTGACAAGGATGTCGACCTTGCCGCCGATATCGGCGGCGAGATCCCGCACGGATCGTTCGTCGGTCACGTCAAGCGGGACGATCTCGCAGGATTGCGGCAACGCCTCGCCGTCGAAGGGCTTCCATGGCTCCGCGATGCCGACATGCACCGTCGCTCCCGCGGCCGCCAGAGCCGCCGCGGTCGCCCGGCCAACCGCGGTGCGTCCGTCCGTCACCAGCGCGCGGCGAAATTTCGGGGAAGCCGTCATCTCCCGCCATTGCGGGTCGTCCGCCGCGTCGGGGGGGATGTTGGCCGGCCGTGCGAATGCGGCGGCAAGGCCCGCCTTGTCCAGTTGCAGGGACATCGTCACCCGGTCTCCTTCCCCGCAACCGGCATGAAGATGCGCCAACACGACGGGGCCGCAATCGAGCTTGACCAGGGCGACGCGCCAGGGCGCGCGTTCCTTGAAATAGACATCGGCGGGGACGCGCACCGTCGTCTCGGAGACGACGAGACCGCCTGTCGGGGCGTCCTCCAGCGCAAGCTCGACCGACAGGCAGACGGGACAGGCATCGTGGGCGGGGTAACAGAACGTGCCACAGTCCCGGCAGCGCTGCAGGGCGAAGCGTCCTTCGGCAGCCGCCTTGGTCAGCAGCATCCCGGACCGGCTGCGGATGACCGGGGGGAGTGCCTGGCGTCTCGTGCGCTGCAAAGGGGTCCTGCGCGCGGGTTTCTGCAACGGTTCCACCATCACGACTCTCCCGCAAGGATCACCGCCCCGGAGGAGAGGCCGCGATCGTAGTTTATCATGCCAAAACCGGATGCGAGGCCAACCCGCGCACCCGGCACCTGTGTCGGTCCGGCGGTGCCGAGCACCTGGCGCACCGCTTCGGTGACCCCGAGATAGGCGCCGGCCGCGCCGGCTTGCCCGGCCGAGAGCTGGCCGCCGGAGGTGTTGTGCGGAAACGTGCCGTCGATGGTCAGATCGTGTTGCTGCACGAAGGCGGCGCCCTCCCCCTTCCTGCAGAATCCGAGGTCTTCCAGTTGCATCATCACGATGACCGGATAGTCGTCATATGTCTGCACGAAATCCATGCGATCCGGCCCGACGCCGGCCATCGCATAGAGGTCGTCGATGTCGGCGACCCAGCCGCCATGGTTCTGCACCACGTCGTCGAGGCGGGCATTGTGCCGTTCGATGGAGCCGAGGATGCGCGCGCCCTTTATGCCGGCGGATGCTGCGGTTTCCTCGCGCATGACCAGAAAGGCTTCCGCGCCGGCACAGGGCATGACGCAGTCGTAGAGATGGATCGGATCGGCAATGGGCCGGGCCGCCATGTACTGCTCCAGGGTCAGCGGCGTCTTCATCAGGGCGTTCGGGTTGCGCAGGGCATTGGCGCGCTGCGCGACCGCGATGCGCCCGAGATCCTCGCGGCGGACACCGAAGCGGTTCATGTAATGGCGGGCGATCAGCGCGAAGCTCGCATTGGCCCCGCCGGCGCCATAGGGATAGACGGCGTCCTGCGAGAAGCGAGAGAAATTCTCCAGGGTGCGACGGAACGAGTCCACGTGGTTGGTATCGCCGCCGACACAGGCGACCACATCGCAGTCGCGCGCCTGCACCGCGCGGGCCGCTCGGCGCAGCGCCGCGATGGCGCTCGCCCCGCCAAGCGGTATGTGGTCGAGCCAGCGCACGCTGAGACCGAGATGCTGGGTCAGGCCGATGGCGGTGTCCGGGCCGACGGTGAAGCTCGACAGGCAGAAGCCGTCGAAGTCGCGCGCGGAAATGCCGGAGGTTTCAGCCAGGGCACGCAGGGCGCGGGCTATCCACCAATGCGCGCTTTCGATCGAATAGCGCTCATAGGGGATCGTCACCGGCGCGGCGATCACCACTCCGTCATAGGGCGTTCTGGGGGAAGCGGGTTTGGGCATTGCAGCAGGTTACCCGTTGGCGATCGTCAGGACGACGTCGATGTTTCCGCGCGTTGCTTTCGAGAAGGGGCAGCGCTCATGCGCGCCGGCCACCAGCCTTGCCGCGGTGTCATGGCCAACACCCGGCATCGCGACCACGAGTTCGACAGCGAACATGTAGCCGCCATCGACGGCGCCGACCCCCACCTTTGCCGTTACGGCCGCATCGGCCGGGACCGCGACCTTGTCGAGCCGTCCGACGAGCTTGATCGCGCTGAGGAAGCAGGCGGCATAGCCGGCGGCAAAGAGCTGTTCCGGATTGGTGCCGCCGCCGCCTGGTCCGCCGAACTCTACGGGTATGGAGAGGGAGACATCCAGACGCCCGTCGCTGCTGGCGGCACGACCATCGCGCCCTCCGCTGGCCGTGGCCTCGGTGGCATAAACGATCTTCTCGGGCGTCATTTCAGGAAATCCTCTCGAAGGGAACGGGCAGGCGTACCTTGCGCGACAAGTTGGCGGAAGTCGTGCCTGGCGCGGTCGCCGGCAAGGCGGAAGCTCGGTCCCCGGCTCGGCTCGATGCCGCTGAGCGCCCGGAGCTGCCCCCACATCTCCGCCGATTTGAGGGCCACCGCCGCGCAGTTGAGAACGGGTGCGTGGCCGATCTTGAAATTGTGTTCTCCCCCGATCAGCAGGCCAGGCAGCACTCCGGCGGGCACGATCACATCGGCGCCGCGCTCCACCATCGTCCGGGCGCAGGCGGAGAACTGCGCCAGCAGCCGCTCCCTGGCAAGGTCGTCGCCGGCGAAGCAACGGTCGAAATCCTCCGGTCGGCACCCGAGGCCCGCAACGTGCTGGACCCGGCCCGCAAGGCCGTATCGTTCCGCCTGTTCGAGATGCCAAACCTCGAATGCCGGATCCAGCGTCACCAGCCCCAGGCGCCGGCCGAGCTGCGAGGCGGCCAGGAGCGTGGCTTCGCCGACCCCGACCACCGGGATCCTCAGGGCCGACCGGAGCTCGTAGAGGCCGGGGTCCTGGAAATGTCCCATGACATAGGCATCGAAGCCGTCGGCTTCCGCGCCGAGGCCGGCGTCCACGGCCTGTATGGCGCAACGAAACTCCGCCAGCCGGCCGAAATCTCGGTCGGAAGGGGACATGCCGAAGACGTCGACCCGCGTGCCGGGCGCCGCGATGTCGTTGAGAAAGGTTCGAAGCGTGTCCAGGTAGGACGCACCGACCGCCTCGTCGACGAAGCTCTGCCAGAAAATGCGCATCTAGCCTCCGCTCGCCAGCGAGGCGCGCCTTTGCGGCCGTTCGCCGCTCGCGAGCCGGGGTGACGTCCCGTGCCGACCTCCCTCCAAACCGTGGTGCACGCCTACCCTCCCGCTGCGATCAGTAGCTATAAAATTATGCATCAACATAGATTGACATATAAATCATATTACGCCTTACTGTCAATGCGCGGCAAGGGAAAACAGATAGATGCCCGGCCGCGAAGCTCGAGGAACGAGGGGAGCTAGGTGATGAGGAACAGTCGGTTTTCCTGCATGCTGCTGGGAGTGACAGCACTTGCCGGTGTCTTTGGATCGGGGGCGCTGACAAGCGCGATGGCCGCCGACAAGATCCGGGCCATCGTCGCTCTTCCGCTACCGATTTCAGACAATGTCGATTTCTTCGAGTACATCAAGCTCATCAACGAGCGCGGCAAGGGCATCGTCGAGATCGAGGTCGTCGGCGGTCCCGAGGTCATCCCGCAGGACCAGCAGGCGGATGCTGTCCGAAGGGGCATCGTCGACATGCGATATGGCCCGGCCACCCACAATCTGGGGGCCATGCCCGAAGCCGATGCTTTCGTCGGCTCGACGATTACGGCGGCGGAGGCTCGCGACAATGGCGGCTTCGACGTCATGCGGGATGCGTTCAGGAAGCGACTCGGCGTGGAGTTCCTCGCGCTCCTGAAGAGCGGGGTCGAGTTCCGCATCTATGTCACCCAGGAGCCGGCGCGAACCGAGGACGGCGGTGTCGACCTTGCCGGCTATCGCCTCCGCTCGATGCCGGTTTACCGCGCCTTCTTCGAGTCCCTCGGCGCGGTCCCGATCTCCGTGCCGATCGCCGATGTCTATACCGGACTGGAGCGCAACACGTTCGAGGGGCTGGGCGCTGCGGCCACCGCCGTTCTCGATTTCTCCTGGGAAAACTACCTCAAGTACCAGATCGAGCCCGGTTTTCTGCAGACCGACCTCGTCGTTCTGATGAACCCCGACAAGTGGGAGAAGCTGTCTCCGGAAGCCCGGCAGATCATCGAGGAAACGTCGATCGAATACGAAAAGACGTCGAACGAGAACGTGGCGGCGGCCATCACCGACGTCGATCGGCGGGCGGCTGAACTCGGCATCCGGAAGGTGACCCTCGAGGGCGAGGCGCGGCAGAAGTTCCTGGATGCCGCATATGGCGCCACATGGGACCGTCTGAAGGCGTCGGGCTCGGAATTCCACGATGCGCTGCGGGCCACGTATTTCCGGCCAGAGAAGCTCCAATAGCCAGACCGGGTGACGCCCGCCACAGGCGGGCCGGCCATAGGGGGCGGCGGCCATAGGGCCGGCCGCATCACTCAGGTGCAAGCAGGAGGAACTCGAATGAAGACGTGTCTTGAAGCCATTCTCTCCCATCTCGGCTCAGGGTTCGGCAAGGCGCTTGCCGTCGTGCCTGCCACGATGATGGTCCTTTCCGGCGTGAATGCCCATGCCGAGCAGCAATTGCGAGCGATCGCGGTATTCCCGCCCTCGGAAAACACGACCGAGGCCTACCGGGAGTTCATCGATCTGGTGAACGAACGGGGCAAGGGCATCGTCCAGATCGAATTCGTCGGAGGTCCGGAAGTCATTCCGGCAATGCAGCAGTTCGATGCCGTACGCCGCGGCGCGGTCGACATGACCTATGCCCCTGCGAGCTACAGCATGGGCACCGTCCCGGAAGCCGGAGCGCTGGTCGGCGCCACGGTGTCGCCGCAGACCGCCCGTGACAACGGCGGCTTCGAGCTCCTGCAGGGCATCTTCCAGGAGCGGCTGGGCGTGGAGCTCCTCGGCAGGCTGGCCCCGGCAGCCAACTTCCACCTGTTCCTTGTCGATGAGCCGAAGCGCACCGACGACGGCGGCGTCGACTTGACCGGACTGCGGATCCGCTCCGGGCCGCTCTTCAACGCCTTCTTCGAGGATCGGGGCGCGGTCCCGATCGTCGTTCCCGTGCCGGACATCTACACCGGTCTGGAGCGCCGCACATTCGATGCTCTGGGATACTCGATGCCGGCCGTGAAAGGCTTCTCCTGGGAGCGGTTCCTCAAATACCGGATCGATCCCGGCTTCTTCCAGACCGATCTCGTGATCGTCATGAATCCGACCAAGTGGGCAGGTCTCAGCGAGGAGGCGCGGCAACTCCTCAGCGAGGTCGCTCTCGAATACGAGCAGAAGTCCCATCGCGATGTCCAGGCCCTTTCCGACCGGATCAAGCACGAGTTGGAAACCGCAGACGGGGTCAAGACCATCACCCTGGAAGGCGAGGGGGCGCGGCGGTATCTCGACTCGGCCTACGGCTCGATTTGGGCGCAGTTGGAAGCCTCGGGAAGCAAATATTACGAAGCGCTCCGCGCCAAGTTGTACGACCGCTGATGAGCCGGCGCGGCCGGGGGACGCGCCCCGGCCAGCGCCCGTGTCACCCTAGCTTCCATATCCTTTCCGGGTTTCTCAACGAGGACCAGATGCATATCCGTCACGTCTATGATTGGCTGATCGTCGGGCTGGCGACACTCGCCGGCATCACCCTGGTCTTCGTCACCGGCTCCATCATTGTCGACGTGATGCTGCGCAACCTCGGTTTCTCGCCGATGCGCTGGACCAGCGCGGTCGTGGAATATGCGCTGCTGTTCGTGACCATGGCCGGGGCCCCCTGGCTGGTGCGAACGAATGGCCATGTCGCAATCACGTCTTTCGTGGCGTTGCTGCCCGAGCGCCCGCGCCGGATCGTTGCCAGGGCAGGGCTGCTGTTGTCGATCGCCGTGCTGTCCATCCTGTCCTGGAGAGCGAGCCTGCTGACCATGGAGACGTTCGCCTCCGGGACGGTGGATGTCAGGTCGATCAATATTCCGAGCTGGGTCCTCTACGCGATGTTGGCCGGCGGCTTCTGCCTGATGGCACTGGAGTTTCTCCGTCTGCTGCTGCGCGGAGAGACGTTCACCGGCGCATCGGGGGCTCATTGACATGATGCCCTGGTACGAAGCTGCTTTTCTCCTGATGGGCGGGCTGGTCGCGCTGATGCTCTTGGGCGTGCCGGTGGCCGTGGCCTTCCTTGCGATCAACGTCGTCGGCGTCGTCGTCTTCATGGGCGGGCTGGTCGGAATCGACCAACTGATCGCCAACTCGACATCCGCCGTCACGAATTTCACCCTGGTTCCGGTGCCTCTGTTCGTGTTGATGGGCGAGTTGCTGTTCCATACCGGGCTGGCCCTGCGCGTCTTCGACGCTTTCGACAAGTGCTTCGGCGGCATCCGCGGGCGGCTGTGCTACCTCTCGGTGGGCGGCGGCACGGTTTTCGCCACCCTTTCCGGATCGTCTATGGCCAACGCGGCGATGCTCGGCACCTCGCTGATGCCGGAGATGATCAAGCGCGGCTACAAGCGGTACATCATCATCGGACCGATCATGGCCGTCGGCGGGCTGGCGATGATCATCCCTCCCTCCTCGCTGGCCGTCCTGCTGGGGTCCCTCGCCCGCATCGATGTCGGCGCGCTGCTCATCGCCGGCCTGATCCCGGGGTTGCTGCTGGCCATCATGATCGTCGCCATGATCCGGTTCCTGATCGCCATCGATCCGGAGGCGGCGCCGGGCTATGTCGCGGAACGTGCACCTGTCGGCGAAATCCTCAAGGCGCTGCTGCGCGACGTGGCGCCGATGGGGCTGGTCGTCTTCGCGGTGATCGGCATGATCCTGCTCGGGTGGGCCACCCCGACGGAGTCGGCCGCGTTCGGCACCTTGTCCGTTGTCGTGCTGGCGGCGCTCTACCGTCAACTGGCCTGGGACTCGGTCCTCAAGTCGTTGCGGGGCACGATAGCGGTCTCCGTCATGATGCTGGTGATCATTGTCGGCTCGACGACCTTCTCGCAGGTGCTGGCCTTCTCAGGCGCTTCGGCGGGGCTGATTGCCAATGCCACCAGCATGGATCTCGCCCCCTATGTGATGCTGGCGGCAATGTTCCTGGTTCTGATCGTGCTGGGGATGTTCATGGATCCGCTCTCGATCATGATGCTGACGCTGCCGATCTACATGCCGCTGGTGACGCTTTACGGCTTCGATCCGGTCTGGTTTGGGGTCGTGCTGCTCCTTGGCCTCGAACTCGGGTTGATCACGCCGCCCTTCGGTCTCCTTCTCTTCGTGATGGTCGGCGTCAGCCCTCCAGGCACCACCGTGGCGCAGGTATCTCTGGCGGCACTTCCCTTCATCGCATGCATCCTGCTGCTGGTTCTCCTGCTCATGTTCTTCCCGGAACTGGCGCTTTGGCTGCCAAACCTCATGCGGTCCTAGGGGAGAGACACGCGCCCGGCTCGCTTGGCGGACCGCAGCGCAGGCTTTGAAATCTGGAAACGGGAACCGACATGGACGAGACCCAAACGCCCTCCCGCGCCGCCAGTGCCGGGGACAGATACGCCCGGATCGCGGCGGCCTTCGCGCCGGCGGACCGGACGCTGCCGACAATCCTGCAACGTCAGGCCGAACGCTATGCGGACCGGGTCCTGTTCAAGTCGGGTTCGACGCAGTGGACCTATGCCGAGACGGCGGCGATGGCTGCGCGCTGGGCGCAGAGGCTTGCGAACGCCGGCGTCACCGCCGGCGACCGGGTGGCGATCATCTGCGGCAATCGGCCGGAGTTTCTGCAGATCTATCTGGGATGCGGATGGCTTGGTGCGGTGGCGACGCCGATCAACACGGCCTTTCGCGGCGCGCAGCTCGCGCATGTGCTCGGCAATGCCCTGCCGAAGCTTCTCGTGGTCGAGGCCGGGCACCGCCCCATTCTGGAGACGGTGTCCGACGAGGTGATCCCGGCGATGGTCTGGGACATCGGCGCCGAGGGTGTGCGGGACCAGGACGGCACTGTGCTGGTGGACGATCCCGGCGACCCGACGCTGCCTGCACCAGCCCTCGGTCCGGGCGACACCGTGGCGATCCTCTACACATCCGGCACCACCGGACCGTCGAAAGGGGTGTGCTGTCCGCAGGCCCAGATGTTCTGGTGGGGCATCTATTCGGCGCGCGCGCTCGGCATCCAGGAAGGGGACGTCCTGTTGACGACGCTTCCCATCTTTCACACCAACGCCCTCAATGCCTTCTACCAGGCCCTGCTCAACGGCTGCACCTATGTCCTGGAGCCGAAATTCTCCGCGTCCGGATTCTGGAGCAGCCTTCGCGACAACCAGGCGACGGTGACCTATCTGCTCGGTGCGATGGCAGCGATCCTGCTGTCCCGGCCCGAAGCGCCCGAGGATCGGCAGCACCAGGTCCGGGTCGCGCTGGGGGGTGGGGTTCCCGAGCGTTTCCACGCAACCTTTCTGGAGCGCTTCGGCGTGCCGCTGGTGGATGGCTACGGGTCGACGGAAACCAATTTCGTCTTTGCCAGCCCTGTTCCGTCCGATCATCCCGGCAGCATGGGCTATCTGATGGACGGGGCCGAGGCCCGTATCGTCGATGGCAACGACGCGCCTTTGCCTGACGGGGAGGCCGGCGAACTGCTGCTGCGCCCGGTCGAGCCCTTCTCCTTCGCGACCGGCTATTTCAACATGCCGGACAAGACCGTGGAGGCGTGGCGCAATTTCTGGTTCCACACCGGAGACCGGGTGGTGCGCGAGCCGGATGGCCCCTATCGCTTCATCGACAGGGTCAAGGACGCCATCCGCCGGCGCGGTGAGAATGTCTCCTCATGGGAGGTGGAACAGGTCCTGTCGGGTCACCCCCTGGTGGCGGCGAGTGCGGTTTTTGCGGTGCCGTCGGAGTTTGGGGAAGACGAGGTGGCGGCCGCGCTGCAGCCGAAACAGGGCGCTGTCATCGATCCGGTCGAGATCATGCGCTTTTGCGAAGACAGGCTGGCCTATTTCGCGGTGCCGCGCTTCCTGAGGTTCCTGTCCGAGATGCCGCTGACCGAAAACGGCAAGATCAGAAAGGTCGCCCTGCGGGAGCAGGGCGTAACCCCCGATATGTGGGACCGCGAGAAGGCGGGCTACCGGTTGCGGCGATAGCCCGGCCGGGCCTGAACGCACGCCAGCCCGCCAGCACGGAGCCAGCGATGCCTTCAGATCGCGGAGCGCCCCGTTGACAAAAAATTGTAAATGACTAAACATATGCTAACTCATATTTGCAGGGAGGCAAATGGCTACCATGAGCGCGCAGGGGCACGGCAGCGTCGAGGATCTGCATTCCGAACTGGCATGGGATGCGTCGGTCTTCTCGCGTTTCCAGGCGACCGCGCTTGCCAAGGGTGAGGCCGCCTTCCTGAAGGTTCTGGATGAGCCGGCGGGCGGGGATCGCGTCGCGGCGGGCGTCGTCAGCTATGCGGTCATGCTGCAACGGGTGGAAGCGTGGAAAGCCGCCTTCCGCCAGCAAGGCTACGGACGCGGGCACCGGGTGGGGCTGCTGCTGAAGAACCGGCCGGATTTTCTGGAAGCCTGGTTCGCGCTCAACGCGCTCGGCGTCTCGGTGGTGCCCATCAACTCCTATCTTCGCGGGAGCGAACTTGAGTATATCGTCGCCCATTCCGAGATGACGGCCGCGCTTGTCCTTCCGGAGCGCTCGGCGGAGGTCGTGTCTGCCTCGGTGGCAAGCGGGCGGCCGATCCCGGTGTTTTCGCCCGGTGAACAGGTCCCCGCCCCCTTCGACGGTCCGCGCGACCAGGGTGAGGGCGATGCCGCGAGCGAGTGCGCCCTGCTCTATACCTCCGGCACCACCGGTCGCCCCAAGGGCTGCGTGCTGACCAACGAGTACTTTCTCTATTCCGGAGACTGGTACCGCGATATCGGCGGGACGATGGCCCTGCGGGAGGGCGACCGCATGCTTACCCCGCTCCCCGTATACCACATGAACGCCATGGCGGTTTCGGTGATGGCCATGGTGACTGTCGGTGGCTGTCTGATCCTGCTCGATCGCTTTCGGCCCACCACCTGGTGGGATCATGTCCGCGAGACCCGGGCGACATGTCTGCATTATCTGGGGGTGATGCCGTCGATGCTGATGGGGGCGCCGGCCTCGCCGCGCGACCGGGATCACTGCGTTCGCTTCGGTTTCGGAGCCGGGGTCGACAAGCAGCTTCACGGTCCGTTCGAAGAACGGTTCGGCTTTCCGCTGGTCGAGGCCTGGGCCATGACCGAAACCGGAAGCGGCGGCGCCATCTGCGCCAATCGCGAGCCGCGCAAGATCGGAACGAGTTGCTTCGGCCGCCCCTCGCCTGACGTGGAGGTGCGCATCGTCGATGAGGCCGGAAACGACGTCGAATGCGATCTGCCCGGCGAACTGCTCGTGCGGCGGGCTGGCCCGAACCCCCGCTTCGGCTTTTTCCGCGACTACCTCAAGGACCCGCAGGCGACCGACGAGGCATGGGCAGGCGGATGGTTCCACACCGGAGATGTGGTGTCGCGCGACCGCGATGGCGACCTGCACTTCGTCGACCGCAAGAAGAACGTCATCCGCCGGTCGGGCGAGAACATCGCAGCGGTGGAAGTGGAGACCGTCCTCAATGAGCACCCGCTGATCCGCCAATCCGGAGTGACGGCGACGCCCGATCCGGTGCGCGGCGATGAGGTGGCGGCGCTGATCGTCCTGGAGCGGCCAGGCCTGGAGTCCGAGGACCTCGTCCGCTGGGGGCTGGAGCGGATGGCCTACTACAAGGTGCCCGGCTGGATCGCGTTCGTCGATGCGCTGCCGCTGACGGCAACCGAGAAGATCCAGCGCGCCGGATTGAAAGCCCAGGTCGAGGAACTGATGGCCAAGGGTGCCCTGCAGGACATGCGGCATCTCAAGAAGCAGCAGCTTTGACGCACAGGATGGCGACGAGCCGGGTCAGGCCGGCGGCCAGCATGCCACCTCGACGCGGAACGCGAAATTCAGGAGGAGATCCGATGAACAAACCCCTCGCAAAGGACAGGGCGCGACCCGTTGTCCTCTCGGAGGTTCTGGGTGAAATTCGTGCCCGGCGCGACGAGTTCGAGAGGCTGACCTATGTCCCGCGCGACATGGTCGAAAAGCTCCAGAAGCTTGGCGTCTACCGGGCCTTCGTTCCCAAGCAGCTTGGCGGCGACGAGCTGGATCCGGCGTCCTTCTGCCGGCTTATCGAGACGATCTCGGCCGCGGATGCCTCGGTCGGATGGGTTGCAAGCTTCGGCGTGTCGGCGGTCTATCTGGGAGCCTTGCCGCCTGCGACCTACGAGGCGATCTACGGCAAGGACCCCGACACCGTGTTCGCCGGCTCGATCTTTCCGCCGCAGGCGGCAGAAGAAGTCGAAGGCGGATTCGAGGTGCAGGGGCGCTGGCCCTACTGCTCCGGCTGCATGGGCGCATCGCTGATCGGCGCGGGCATTCGCGTCGAGGGAAGCAGTTCGTCAGGCCTCCCGCGTATGGCGGTCATGCCGCGCGAGAAGGTCTCGATCAAGCACACCTGGGACTCCATTGGCCTGACTGCGACCGGCAGCCACGACATCGTGGCGGACTGCGTGGTGGTGCCGGAGGAGTGGACCTTCGTCCGCGGCGGCAAGGCGCAGCGCGACGAGCCGATCTTCCGATATCCGTCGATGGCGCTGGCAGCGCAGGTGCTCGCGGTCGTCGGGCTTGGAACCGCGCGTGAAGCGCTCGACTGGATCCATCGCGAGGCAACCGAGAAGCCGGCGATCACGGGGGCGCCCCCGATCGGCGCCCGGCCCTATATCCAGAACGATCTCGGCAAGGCCGAGGCAAGGCTGGGTAGCGCGCGCAGCTTCTTCTACGACGCGATCGAAGAGGCGTGGGAAGACGTCGTCGCCGGTCGGGAGCTCGATCGCGGCACCCATGTCCGCCTGCGTCTGAGCGCCACCGAGGCGGCGCATGCGGGCGCGGAAGCGACCCGAATGGCGTTCGTGATGGCGGGAACCGAGGCCCTTCGCAAGGGACATCTCGTATCGCGTTGCATGATCGACGCGGCTGCCGTGGCGCAGCATGCCTTCCTCGGTGCCGGCACCTGGACCTCCGCCGGCGCGGCGTTGCTCAGCCAGTCGACACCCCCAGGCTATCCTTAAGGAGACCAATCAGGATGACCGACCAGAAACCCATCCGCGTGCTGTTCTGCATTGCCGTCCAGCAGACCTTTTTCGAGTTGCCGTTCTCCGAGATCGGTCCTGTCTGGAAGGCGTTCGGCTCGATGATGAAGGGGATCTCCGAACTGCCCGGGGTCACGATCCTCGGCATGCTCGACGATGACGAAACCATGGTCGGCACGTCGCCGGCCGGCTTCCCCTGGACCGCCTATATCATGGCCGACGTGCCGGACCGGGAGACCGTGCGACAGGCCTGCAACCTGTTCCGCACGACCCCGGTCGGCGACACCGACTATCGGCTCTGGAAATATTGTCGTGTCGAGGCCCGGATGGGCCGGGCCCTCGAAGTGCCCGCCAATCTGTGACCGGACGGCGCTGGAACCACGATCCACATCTTGCAGGGAGCGTCGCGGGGCGACGGGGTATCGCTATGGCAATGTCTTTTCCTGATCGGCCGCAGGTTGCCATCGTTACCGGAGCCGCTTCCGGGTTCGGAGCCGTGGTCGCGCGCACGTTCCATGCTGCGGGCAATCGCGTCGTAATCAGCGATGTCGATGCGGATGCCGCGTTTCGGCTGGCGAGCGAACTGGATCCTGACGGTGAAACCGCCGTTGCCATGCGGCTGGACATCCGCCGGCCGCAGGAGTTCCAGCAGGTGCTGGACGAGACGGTCGCGCGCTGGGGCACCGTCGAGGTTCTGGTCAACAATGCGGCCGTGACCAAAGCCCGGCCACTGCTGGAGATCGACCCGGCCGAGTTCAACGAGGTGATGGCGATCAATGCCGGCGGCGTCTTTGCCGGCAGCCAGGTTTTCGGTCGCTATTTCAAGTCGAGGGGCTACGGCCGCATCGTCAATCTGGCCTCGCTGGCGGGGCAGAATGGCGGCACGGCGACCGGTGCGCATTACGCCGCCTCCAAGGGCGCGATCCTGACATTGACCAAGGTCTTCGCGCGGGATCTCGCGCCCTTCGGTGTCACCGTCAATGCCGTCGCGCCGGGGCCGATGGATACACCGCTGGTGCATGCCCTCGTTCCGGACGAGAAGATGCCGAGCCTGCTTGCCGGCATTCCGGTCGGCCGGCTGGGCGATCCGGAGTTCGTCGCGCTGATGATACTGCTGCTCGCGTCCCCTCAGGCGGCCTCCGTGACCGGTGCCTGCTGGGACGTCAATGGCGGCCTTTTCATGCGGTGACATCAGGCAGGCGCACAGCCTCACCGAAAGGAAGAGACCATGGAAGCGGATGCCGATACCTTCCGACAGGGCATGAGCTGCCTCGGGGCGGCCGTCAACCTGATCACCTCCGATGGGCCCGAAGGGCGCCATGGCATGACGGCATCGGCTGTCTGTTCGATCACGGACAGCCCTCCGACGCTGCTCGTCTGCGTCAACCAGAAGAACCGCTCGCACGACGTTTTCAACGGCAACGGCAACTTGTGTGTGAACGTGCTCGCCAGCCGCCACATCGAACTGTCGAATGCCTTTGCCGGACGTACCGATCAGGACCGGTTCGCAACAGGAGCGTGGTCCACGCTGGCAACCGGCGCGCCGGTGCTGGAAGATGCCGTGGTCGCCTTCGACTGCAGGATCGTCGAACGGCGGGCCATCGGCAGCCATTCGGTGTTCTACGCCAGGGTGGTGGGAATGCTGATCTCGTCGGCGCCGGCCGAGACACTGATCTGGTTCGACCGCAAGTATCATTCCCTGACTGCGGAAGAGCCGGCTGCGCGGAAACCCGTGTAGGCGCCTCGCAGGCCGGCAAAGCCGACGCTCTCGGGCGTTGGTTGACACTGGAAGTGTATTCATAAGACTATGTATTGCCATGGAAACCATCGGGATCTGCCTTGGGGGCGGATCCGGTCCTGCACGGGCCGACCGATGATGGGGTGTCATCTGGCACTGTGGAGGACCGATCGCATGAGCGCAGCTTCGGGTGAGATTTTGCTGTCCCTCGTCGGGGCGATCGCCGGCGGGTCGATCAAGGTGGTGGACCTGACGAACACGCTCAGTCCGGACTTCCCCGTCATCGCGCTGCCACCGGAATTCGGCCAGTGCCAGCCGTTCCGTATGGAAACCGTGTCGCGCTATGACGAGAATGGGCCGGCCTGGTACTGGAACAATTTCTCGATGAACGAGCACACGGGCACCCACTTCGATGCGCCGGCGCATTGGATCTCGGGGAAGGGCGTGGCGAACGGTACCGTCGATACGGTCGCGCCGGAAAACTTCGTCGCCCCCGCGGTCGTCATCGACATTTCCCGTCAGGCGGCGGCCGATGCCGATTTCGTGCTGACGCGCGCCTTCCTGGAGGATTGGGAGCGCACACATGGTCCCATTCCCGCTCGCCACTGGATCCTGCTGCGCACGGATTGGCACAAGCGGGTGGGGACGCCCGACTATCTGAATCTCAAGGACGACGGCGCGCATTCTCCCGGGCCGGACGCGGAGGCGGTGACGTTTCTGGTGAAGGAGCGCGACTGCATCGGTCTCGGCGTCGAAACCGTGGGAACGGATGCCGGCCAGGGGTTCGGGTTCGAACCGCCCCTGCCGGCGCATACGATCCTGCACGGCAACGGCCGTTTCGGCCTGCAATGCCTGCGCAATCTCGACCAGCTCCCGACATTCGGGGCGGTGATCGTCGCCGCCCCGCTCAAGATCGAAGGAGGGTCGGGGAGTCCGCTCAGGGTGATCGCGCTGACCACCGGGCGGTGAGCCCGGTGGTGAAACCACGCGGCTTCGCCTCGCTGGCGACCGCGAACCGGCTCAGGACGCGGCTTCGCCGAGATTGCGGATCATCGTCTTCAGCGTGTTGACGCAGGTTTTCAGGTCTTTCTCCGGAATCCCGGCGATCAGGCGTTGATGGTTGCAAACCATGAGCGGCCAAAGCGTGTGGAGAAGGCTCCGCCCCTTGTCGGTCAGGACAATTTCGCGGCGGCGAAGGTCCTTCTCCGAAATCTGCCGCTGAACCAGCCCGTCCGCGACCATCAAATCGATTGTCCTGCTGGCATTCGACTGCTCGATAACGGCATAGGCGGCAATCTCGTTGACGGTCAGTGTCGGGTGCATGTTGAGAACGGAAAGGGTCCGCAGCACGGTACTGTTAATCCCGTGCTCGTTGAGATCCCGGTTCTGATCGAGATTCCAACGGTTCGTCACCAGGTTCAGCAAGTACGGAATGTAATTGCGCAACTCCTCTACAGTGCTGAAAGGCTCCGATGTGCTCGCGCCCGATATGTCTTTTCTGGCGCGTCCGGCCTTAGTCATTTCGGCGTCCCTGTATGCCTGAAGACAGCAATCTGAGTGTCGTAAGCGCCTTTTCCAACTCTGGCAACGGCACCTCGGCGAAACAGCGCGCCAGCGTCTCGGCGTGAAGGGCATTGGCCCTGTCGAAAAGCTCTTTGCCTTTCGGGGTGAAGTGCACGATGAAGGACCGTCGGTCTTCCTGCGACATGGTCTTGGTGATGAGCCCGTCCGCAAGCAGGCGCCGGACCAGCCCGGACACGTTGCCGCTCGTGACCTTGAGATTGGCTGAGATCTGCCCGAGGCTGATGCCGGCAGGATAGCGCTCGATCTGCGCCAGAAACTCGAATTTGGCGACGGAAATGCCGAATTGAGCGCTCAAGGCGCCATTCAATTTCGAGAAAATCTCGCTTTCCAGCGAAAGCACCGACAACCAGATCCGTGTTTCAACTCTGCTCCTGTCCAGCCCCTTGCCCTCGCTGATAGTCTTGCCCACTGCGACCCTCGCATCTGTCGGGAGGTTCCGGTTCAATGCCGCCCGAATTCGGCTCCGGCATCACGTGCGATTCCGGTCCCTTACTTCATGATTTTGCATAAATAAGCAAGGCGGCACGCAGGTCTTCCGGGATCGCGGTCGGGCGATGGTTGTCAAGGCTCGTCGTGACAACCGTAAAACGTCCTCTCAGGGCCTCTTTCTCTCCGTTGAAAGCATGAAGCAACAGGTTGAAAGAGGATGTCCCCACCCGCTCGACGTCGAGGGCCACGTCGAGCGTCGTGCCCATCCGGCAGGGCGCGAAGAAATCCGCATGCGCATTCACATATCCAAGACCGACGCGCCGCGCACCGATGATTTCGTAATAGTCGATGCCGAGCGCATGCTCATACCACTTCTCGATGACGACATTGAAGATGTCGAAGAAATTCGGCGTGTAGACGATGCCTGCCGGGTCGCAGTGTCCGAACCGGATTTTCGTTGCGGTCGACCAAAGTCCGTTTTTGAGATCTTTGAGAAGAAGCGGGATCGGCCGGGAGGCGACCGGAGTTTCGAGGGGCTTGTTCATAGGAATGACTTTATGGTTGCTATCGTGCCGTCCAGTTGCTTCTGGGACGCGTCCCGGATCGCGGCTTCTCGCAGGCGTCGCGCCCAGTCTGCAGCGTCCGCGCGTCCCTCCAGGAGGGCGATCGTGGCCACGACCTTGTCGAATTTCGACAGGCCGCGGGTATGGGTGTCGGAGTAGCCCTTGACGAGGCGCCGGCATTGGAGAACTTCCACGCCGAGCTGGTAATTGTTCGCCAGTGCGCGGGTGGCGGCTGCGAGCCAGGCATCCCGGTGCGCCGTCTCGACCTCATGGCGCAACGACCGGCGCCGGAGCCAGCGCAGGCTGCTCACGAGGTAGAGCATCAGGAACCAGCGCAAGGTGTAGGTCCTGACCCGTCGCCCCTTGCTGATCCGCCGGTCGAGCCAGGCGAAGAGGCGCGGTCGCGCTTCGATCCAGCGACCGAGCCGGGCGGGCAGGAGGCCGTTCACTTCCTCCATGCGCGGATGCATGAACTCGGTCGTCTGGAGCACCTGGCCCTCCCGCAGGCCCATCTCCCGTTCGATGCGCGCTCGCCGTTGCGCGCGTGTCTTCAGGTCCGCCACGCGAATGACGTCGTCATAGGCCATGGCATTTGCCAGATACTTGGCCGCGGTCACCGTGAAGAGATGTCCCTTGCCGGCCCCCCCCGCCTCCGCGTCGGCGGCGTGCAGCCGATCGAGCAGGTCGAGATACTCGCGCCCATAGTCGAGGTCCTGATAGTCGACGACCTTGCGCAGGCCAGCTTCGGCCATCGCATGCGCGGCGTCCGGCAGGGTCTCGCGCAGGCGGGTCAGCAAGGGGAGGAAACGCGGGTCGACGGTGGCGGCCTCCGCAGGCGGCCTCTCGGGTTGCTCACCCGTCTGCGCAGGCGCCGCGCCCGAGTTGGCGCGGGTATATGCTGCCTCGAAGGTGCGGATGCTCGCTTCCACGCCTCGGCCGCCTTCGCGGATGACGGTCAGGTAATCGTCCTGGCCGAAGGGCAGGATATCGGCACCGGCAAGCGCACCGAACATCGCCGCCGAGATGACGCTGCCGTTCCTGACGGCCAGGGCGTCCATGTCGAACACGATCTCGCGCCGTGCCGTCACGCCGATCGCTTGCGAGACAGCGGACTTGTCGGCAATCCCCTCGCCGGGGGCCATTTTCTCGGTGATGGCCAGCGAGCGATGGTTGGAGGCGATCAGCGTGGTCCGGTCGGGCGTGACGATTCCTCGCAGGATCGACCGGCCCGCTTCCATGAACTCCGACGCGAGCACCACATCGACATCCCCGGGCGTCGGCATCTGGGCAAGGATGGGCCTGCGTCCGTCGAGCGGCGGCATCATCTCGACATAGTAGATCGTGGCCCCGGTCCGCTGCGCCACACCCGGTACGGATGTCGACTGGGCAACCCAGCCCTGGTTCTCGGCCAGTTTCACAATCCAGTCTGTGAGCACGCCGCCGCCCTGCCCGCCCATCGCCACGATGGCGATGGAGATCGGACGCTCCGTCGCCGGGCCGGCCGCCGGAAGCGTCAGCTTGACTGTGTCGTCTTTCATGTGCTGGCCGCGCTGAACTGGATACGGCGCATGGCGCGCCTCCTTTGCAGGGCCCCGATGACTGCCATGGTCAGGCTCGCCTTGAACTTGTCCCAGCGGGTCGGGTTGTGGATCACGTCGGCGCGGAAGAAGGAGGGACAGAGCACGGCAGCCTCCGCCACCTCCCCGCAATTGCCACAGGCGACGCAGGAATTGTCGATCGAGGCGACGGGGTCGTCGCGCAGCGGGTCGTCCAACTGTTTGACCGACAGCGATGGGCAGCCCGAGAGCCGTATGCAAGCATGGTCTCCCGTGCACACATCCTCATCGACACCGAAACGCTCCTTGACCACGCGCTGGCCGCCCTTGATGGCCTTGGCGATCTGCGGCTTCACCCGGCGCTGCTTGTTGAGCATGCATTCCGACGAGGCGACGATGATCTTCGGACCTTCCTCCTTGGTGGTGAGCGCCTCCTTCAGCGTGTCGCGCATCTTGGTGACGTCATAGGTCCGGTCGATCTGGCGCACCCATTTGGCGCCGATGCCGTGCAGCGCCTCGACAATGGAGTTGTTGGTGCTCCGATTTGCGTTTTGGGCGCGCGAGGAGAGAATGTCCTGGCCGCCGGTCGCGGAGGAATAGTAGTTGTCGACGATGACGAAAACGCCGTCGTGCTTGTTGAAGACGGCGTTGCCGATGCCGCTGGTCAGCCCGTTATGCCAGAAGCCGCCGTCGCCCATTATCGCGATCGAGCGCTTGTCGGCCTTGACGTTGAAGGCCGAGGTCGAGGCCGGGCCAAGGCCGAATCCCATCGTGGTCGCGCCGAGGTCGAAGGGTGGCAGGATCGAGAACAGATGGCAGCCGATGTCGGCCGAGACATGGTGCGTTCCCAGTTCCTCTTCCACCAGCTTCATGGAGGCGAAGATCGGTCGCTCGGGACAGCCGGTGCACAAGCCGGGCGGGCGCGGTGGTACGACCGTCTGCAGGCGCTGCACTTCCGGCAGGGCCAGCACGGGCTTCGGGTCGGGCAGGGGCGGGCGGTTGCCGAGAAGATGCGGATCGTTGGTTGCCAAGAACGTCTCGATCCCCTGCATCAGCACCTGGGCGGTGTAGTCGCCGCCCATCGGCAGGACATCCTTGCCGGAAACCCGCGTGTTGATGTCGCGTCGGCGCAAAACGGTGTTGATGGCCTGCTCTAGGTATTCGGGCTGGCCTTCCTCGATCATCAGCACCGCATCTTTATCGCGGCAGAAATCGGCAACCTCCGTGTCGATGACCGGATAGGTGACGTTCATGACGTAGAGCGGAACCTTGGTGTTTCCATAGGCGTCCGAAAGTCCGAGATACTGAAGTGCGCGGATGACGCTGTTGTACATCCCGCCCTGTATCAGGATGCCGATCTTCCCTTCGCTCGGGCCCATCCACTCGTTCAGCTTGTTGTCGCGCACGAAGTCGATGGCGGCGGGCAGGCGCTTGTGGATCTTCTCCTGCTCGTGCTCGTAGGCCGCCGGCGGCAGAACGATGCGGCTGAGATCCCGCTTGGGATTGTTGAGGGCGTCTTTCAGCGTGAAGACCGGCTTGACGTTGTCCTTGGCGACGAAACTGCCATGCATGTGGCAGGTTCGCACCCGCACCTCCAGCATCACCGGCGTGTTGGAGGCTTCCGAGAGCTGGAAGCCCTTCTCGATCAGGTCGACGATACAGGTATGGTCGGGACGCGGGTCGAGCAGCCACATCTGCGACTTCATGGCGAAGGCGTGCGTACGCTCCTGCATGATCGACGATCCCTCGCCGTAGTCCTCGCCGATGATGATCATCGCGCCGCCGGTGACCCCGCCGGACGACAGATTGGCCAGCGCGTCGGAGGCGACATTGGTGCCGACGGTCGACTTCCATGCCACGGCGCCCCGCAAGGGATACATCACCGAGGCGGACAGCATCGCGGCGGCCGTCGCCTCGTTGGCGGAACTCTGGAAGATGACGTCGAGCTCGTCGAGCACGTCCTTGGCATCGGCCAGCACGTCCATCAGGTGCGAAATGGGCGAGCCCTGGTAGCCGCCGACATAGGACACGCCGGACTGCAGCAGGGCCTTGGTGATGGCAAGGATTCCTTCGCCGCTGAATATTTCCCCACCCGACAGGCGCAGATCCTCAACCTCGCGAGCAAATGAGCGTTCAGCCATAGCTGGAGTCTCCCTATAATAGTATGCAGCAGCATAGATTTATCAGTTAAGTATGTCAACGCGCCACACCGCCTGACCATCCGCCGCGGGACCGATGCTGCTGCCGGTGTCTCCGTCAATCGCCCTCTCGGGGCACCGTAGCTGAGCCCCGCTTGCAATCCAACTATAATATGATGTAGCATAATCTTATAAGTGAAATAAAAATCGCGGCGCTGAGGGGCGCCAATCATGGAGGGAGTGCGACATGCGCATCGCGCAGCCAGACAAGCCGGTTGAGGAAATTTCGCCCGCGGTTCGCTCGTTCATCGAGTCCGACATCCGCATGGTCATCGGCAGGCATCACGAGCGTGCGGCCTCGGGTGAGAGCATCACGGTCTACGAGCCGGCGACCGGACGCGAGCTTGCCTGCGTGCCCCGCGGCGGGGCCGAGGATGTCGACCGTGCGGTGCGGGCCGCGCGCGCCGCGCTTGAGGGGGAATGGTCGACCATGCTCGCCGCCCAACGCCAGCGCCTGATGCTGAAGCTCGCCGATCTGATCGAGGAAAACGGCGAGGAACTGGCGCAGCTCGAGACGCTCAACAACGGCAAGTCGGTGATGCTGTCGCGCCTCATAGAGGTGGGCGCGTCGGCGGAATATGTGCGCTACATGGCCGGCTGGGCCACCAAGATCACGGGCTCGACCATCGATGTGTCGATCGCCGTACCGCCCGGCGCGCGATACCAGGCGTATACCCGCAAGGAGCCGGTCGGTGTGGTCGCCGCGATCACCCCGTGGAATTTCCCGCTCAACATGGCCTGCTGGAAGATCGCACCGGCACTCGCCTGCGGCTGCACGGTGGTGCTGAAGCCGGCCGAGGAAACGCCGCTGACCGCCATTCGTCTTGCCGAACTGTGCCTTGAGGCCGGCTTTCCGGAAGGTGTCGTCAATGTGGTGACTGGCACGGGAGAGGAAGCGGGGGCTGCGCTCGTCGCCCATCCCGGTGTCAACAAGATCGCTTTCACCGGGTCCACCGAGACCGGCAAGCTGATCGGCGCCCGCGCCATGCAGGATGTGAAGCGCGTCACGCTCGAACTCGGCGGCAAGGCGCCGATGATCATGTTCGACGACATGGATCTCGATCAGCTTGGCATTGCGGCCGGGATCGGCGCCTTTTTCAATGTCGGGCAGACCTGCTGCGCCGGGTCTCGCATCTATGCGCAGAAAGGCATCTATGATCGGGTCGTGGAGACCTTCGCCGGCATTGCTGCCTCGCTGCCGATGGGCTCGGGTCTTGATCCGGCAAACCAGATCAACCCGCTGGTGTCGGCCCGGCACCGCGCGCATGTCAGCGCCTGCATCTCGCGTGCCCTCGAGCAAGGTGCAAGGCCCGTGGTCGCGGCCGAAGCGTATGACGGCGACGGCTATTTCGTCCGGCCCGAGATTTTCACGAATGTCGACCAGTCCATGGCGATCATGCAGGACGAAGTGTTCGGCCCCGTCGTCACCGTGACGCCGTTCGAGGAGCCGGAGGAGGCGATCCGTCTTGCCAACGACACCCGCTATGGGCTCGGCGCCTCGATCTGGACCACCAACCTCAACAAGGTTCTGCGCCACGTACCGAAGATCCAGGCCGGCACGGTCTGGGTGAACACCCATAATCTTCCCGACCAGAACATGCCGTTCGGCGGCGTCAAGCAGTCGGGCCTCGGCCGGGAGCACGGGAGTGCCGCGCTCGATGCCTATCTCGAAACCAAATCCGTCTGCATCGCAGTCGGCTGAAGCAGGAAGCCGGGCCGAGCCGGCGTTGAAGGAGGGCAACACCATGCTGGACAGGCGCGACAATTTCCTTCGTGAGCACAACACGAAGCACCAACTGCACCCGATGATCCACCCGCTGCTTTCGCGCGAGCACCCACCCCAGATCATCACCGATGGCGACGGGGTCCATGTCACCGATATCGATGGCAAGACCTATGTGGACGGCATTGGCGGTCTGTGGAACGTCAATGTCGGTCACAATCGCAAGGAGGTGAAGGACGCGATCATCGCCCAGATGGACCGCATCAGCTACTACTCCTCCTTCGCCGGTACCACGACCGGACCCTCGATCGAGCTGTCTGCGAAGATCATTGGGATGGGAGCCGAGGAGGAGGCAGACAAGGTTCTGTTCTCGGCGAACGGGTCTGACGCGGTCGAGACGGCGCTGAAACTGGCGCGGCAGTACTGGCGGCTTGTCGGTGAGCCGCTGCGCAGCAAGTTCATTTCGCTCAAGCAGGGGTATCACGGGGTCCATTTCGGCGGCGTTTCCGTCAACGGCAGCACCTATTACCGCTCGTCCTACGAACCGCTGCTGCCGGGGTGCTTCCAGATCGATACCCCCTGGCCCTACCGAAATGCCTGGACAGAGGATCCGGAGGAGCTTGCCGGCATCGTTGCCACGCTTCTCGAGCGCGAAATCCTGCATCAGGGACCGCACACGGTCGCCGCCTTCATTGCCGAGCCGGTGCAGGGTGCCGGTGGTGTCATTGTTCCGCCGGCGAGCTTCTGGCCGAAGGTGCGCGAGGTGCTCGACCGCTACGGCGTTCTGTTGATTTCCGACGAGGTGGTCACGGGGTTCGGGCGCAGCGGATCGATGTTCGGCGCGCGGGGCTGGGGTGTGAAGCCGGATATCATGTGCCTGGCCAAGGGTCTGTCCGCCGGCTACATCCCGCTCGGTGCCACCGTGCTCAACAAGCGCGTGGCCTCCGCTTGGTATCAGGGCGTCACGCCCGAAGGCTTCATCATGCACGGCTATACCGCGACGGGGCATCCGCTCGCCTGCGCCGCCGGCATCGCCGCGCTGGAGATCGTGGAGCGTGAGGACCTGCCGGCGAACGCGGCGGTGCAGGGCAAGCGCCTGCTCGACGGGCTCCAGCACCTGCCCGGTCTGTCATCGATCGTCGGCGAGGTGCGCGGCAAGGGCCTGATGGTCGGCATCGACCTTGTCGCCGACAAGAAGACCCGTCAGCCCCTGGATCCGGGAACGGGCTTCGGCGAGGCGGTGGCTGCCTTCGCGCGCGAGGAGGGCGTGATCGTGCGGCCTGCCGGCGCCACGATCATCATGTCGCCACCGCTCGTCATTGCTGCCGAGCACGTCGACAAGATCGTCGATGCGCTCACCACGGCCTTCACACGGTTTGAAAAGCTGAAATAGCCGGCGGTCGGGAGCGCCGGGGCGGGAACCCGGCCGGTCCATCGACGGTCCATCGGTATCGGCGCGGCCCAGGATTGGTGCCGGCACCTCGCCGTGCAGCGGGCGTGTGTCTTGCGGTCAGGGCGCCTGACTCACCACAGATCTCGAAAATCCAGGGAGGAATGTTGTCTATGCGGATTGCAGTACTGGGAGGCGGCAACGGGTCGCTCGCCGCCGCGGCGGATTTCGCGCTGGCCGGACACGATGTCGTCCTGTGGCGGCGCAATGCGGAGGACGTGGCGCGCCACCTTTCTCTAAACAACATTATCGCCTTGCGGGACGGCAAGGGACGGCGGGAGGCGGTCCTTGCCGAGGTGACCGACCGGATGGGCGACGCGCTCGCCGGGGCGGAACTGATCTTCTGTCCGGTCCCCGCCACGGCGCACGAAGCGCTCGCGCCTGTACTGGCTCCGCATCTGCGGCCGGGCCAGGTCGTCTACATGCCTCCCGGCACGCTCGGTTCGCTGATCTTCGCCGGTGCGGCGCAGGCGGCCGGCACGGCGGACGGGGTTGCCTTCGCCGAGTCGGGCACTTTGCCCTGGCTGGTGCGCAAGCATGGCTTTGCGGAGATCGTCGTCAGCGCGCGCGGCACGCGGCTCCCGACCGGTGTGTTTCCACGCTCCGGGATGGATCGGGCGCTGAGCGTGATCGGGCAGGCCTTTCCCGGTGCGATAGAGCCCTGCGGCGACGTTCTGTCGGCGGCACTGATGAATGCCGGCCCCGTCATCCACCCACCGGTGATCACCATGAATGCCGGACCGCTCGAACATTTCGACGCATGGGACATCCACAACGAGGGTACACAGCCCTCGATCCGCCGGGTGACGGACGCGCTCGACGCGGAGCGGATCGCGGTACGGGAGGCGCTCGGCTACCGGGCTCCGCATTTCCCGCTCGCCGACCACTACAGCGACGAGGGCGAGGAGTGGATGTATGGGCGGGAGTCTCATCACGAACTGAAGGAGTCGGGCGACTGGCGGGAGAAGATCGTGCTCACCGAGCATCGCTACATGATGGAGGATGTTCGCCTCGGTCTCTCTCTCCTGGTGTCGATCGCTGATCTGGCCGGTGTCGCCGTGCCGATCGCGGCAGGCCTGCTGGCGATCGGCTCGGCGGTGTGCGGCGAGGATTTCGCCCGCAACGGGCGTCC
This sequence comes from Stappia sp. TSB10P1A, assembly GCF_900185725.1. Lineage (GTDB taxonomy): Bacteria > Pseudomonadota > Alphaproteobacteria > Rhizobiales > Stappiaceae > Stappia. Next base: position 52,525 of record NZ_FYAU01000005.1, read on the forward strand.
GCTCTCCAGCGTGGGGCTCGGCGGATACTCGCGCGAGGACATCGCGGCGTTTCTTGAGCGGGGGTTTTCGGCATGAGCGGCAATGTCACCGGCGCGAGCCCGCGCGAGAAGGTCGTCGCCCTTGGCGCCGGCCGCATGGGTAGGGGAATTGCCATCGTCTTCGCCTATGCGGGCCATCCGGTCACGCTGATCGACTTCAAGGAGCGGCCGGCGGAGGAATTCGCGGCTCTCGCCGAGGAGGCGCGCGGAGAAATTCTCGAGACGCTCCTGTTGCTGAAGGACCTCGGCCTGTTCGAAGGGAGCGGAGCGGCCGAGCGCATCGCCGGCCGCGTCACCGTGTTGCCGAAGTCGGCGGCGGGGGATGCGCTGGGCGAGGCGGACCTCGTCTTCGAAGGGTTTCCCGAAGTCCTGGAGCTCAAGCGGGAGGCGCTTCGCGAGGCCTCGCGCCTGTGTTCGCCCGAGACGATCATCGCCTCCACGACCTCGACCATCCTGGTCGACGATCTGTCGCCGGCGGTCGAGGGGCCGGCGCGTTTTCTCAACGCGCACTGGCTCAACCCCGCCTTCATCGTGCCCCTGGTCGAGCTGTCGCCCGGCAAGGCGACATCGGATGCGGTCACACAGCGCCTCGTGGCTCTGCTCGAACAGATCGGAAAGGTACCGGTGCTGTGTGCGCCGACCCCCGGCTATATCGTGCCGCGCATCCAGGGTATCGCGATGAACGAGGCGGCGCGCCTGGTGGAGCAGGGTGTTGCCTCTGTCGAGGATGTCGAGAAGGCGGTGAAATATGGCTTCGGGTTCCGCTTCTCGGTGCTGGGGCTGCTGGAGTTCATCGATTGGGGCGGCGGCGACATCCTTTATCACACCAGCCGCTACCTGTCGGGGGCGCTCAACGATGAGCGCTATGCGTCGCCTCCGATCATCGAACGCAACATGGCGACGGGCCGGATCGGTCTGAAGACCGAGGCAGGCTTCCTCGACTACCGGGCCATGGACGTTGCGAAGTACCGGGAGGAGCGCCTGGCCGCGTTCATCGATCGCCTCCGCCACCTGGAACTGGCCAAGCCGCCGGTGCTCTGAAAAGCCTGTGTGGCCGCGAGGATGCGCGCCGTTGGGGAGCGCATCCGGTCGCATCGTCACGGCGGGCTCAACGTCTCCGCGATCGGCAGCAACTGAACCTATGCTCGGTACGTCGGAACCGATCACACGGTATAAAGTTTGACAAATAAGAATATGTAAGATCATGTAATATAGTTGACAGAGGAGGGGAACCCATGACGTCCAAAACTGCTGCAGGTCAGGCAGAGGTGTTGGCCAGAAACTCGCTCGGACTGGCGCATATCGTCTTCTTCGTCGTTGCCGCCGCTGCACCGCTCACCGCGGTTGTGGGGGCGACTCCGGTGGCTTTCGCATTCGGCAACGGGCCCGGCGTCGCCGGCGCCTTCCTTCTTGCTGGTGTGATGTATCTGCTGTTCAGCGTTGGCTTCACGGCGATGAGCCGCCATGTGCGGGGGGCGGGAGCGTTCTACACCTACATCGTCCAAGGGTTGGGAAGGCCCGTCGGCGTCGGCGCGGCGATGATCATCCTGTTGGCCTATAACGCGGTACAGCTCGGCATCTATGCGCTTTTCGGCGTCTTTGTCGCGGCTGCGCTGGAGCCGCTCGGCATCGATCTGCCCTGGTGGGTCTACTCGATCGCCGGCATCGCCATCGTGACGGCTCTGGGACGGCGCAACATCGCCTTCAGCGGCCGCGTGCTGGGATTGTGCCTGGTTGCCGAGGTTCTGATCCTGCTGCTCCTGGGCGTGGGCATCCTGTTGCGTGGCGGCGGTCCGGAGGGGCTGAGCCTTGATGTCTTCGCGCCGTCGACGGTGTTCACGGCCGGGCTGGGAGCAACGCTCGTCTTCGTCATTGGCTCCTATATCGGCTTCGAGGCCACGGCGATCTTCGCGGAAGAGGCGAAGGAGCCGCGCCGCACGATCCCGCGCGCAACCTATGCGGCGGTCGGGCTGATCACGGTCTTCTATGCGTTCTCGACCTGGGCCATCGCGCAATATTACGGGCCTTCCCAAGTGGCGGCGGCGGCCCAGTCCGGCCTCGAGGAGTTCTATTTCACCGCCTCCGCCGACATTCTCGGGCCCTGGTCGGTGCCGACCATGAGCATCCTGCTGATCGTCAGCCTCTTTGCCTGCGTGCTGTCGTTCCACAACACGATCAGCCGTTATTTCTTTGCCCTCGGCAGGGAGGGAGTGCTCGCCTCGGCGCTGTCGCGGGTGCATCCCCTCCACCGGTCTCCTCATGTCGCGGGCCTTGCGCAGAGCGGTCTTGTCGGGTCGGTTCTGCTGATCATGGCGTTGGCGGGGCTCGACCCCTATGGGGTCATCTTCTCATGGATGTCGGTGATCACCGTGCTCGGGGTCCTGACCGTGCAGGCCCTTGTCAGCCTGGCGGTGATCCAGTTCTTCCGCACTCTGCCGGCGGGCGAGCGTCCGGGGGCGTTCGCCGCGCTCTTCGCCCCCGCCCTCAGCGTCCTGTGCCTGGGTGGCGCGGTGGGTCTGGTGATCAGCAACATCGAGTTCCTGTCGGGCACGGAAAGCCCCATCGTGCAGACGTTCCCCGTTCTCATAGCCGTGGTCGGCATCGGTGGCGCCCTCTTTGCCAACTGGCTCAGGAGCAACCGTCCCGTGCTCTATGCGAGATTGGGCAGGGCGCTCGAGCAGTAGTCCGGCAGGATCCTCCGCGTTCCCGCGGAGCGGCGCGGTCCACGGCCCTTCTCCCCTAGCCGGGCGTGGGCCTCCTCCCTGACGGCAGCCCGGCGTGACCCCTCACGCCGGGCTGTTCTTTTTGCCAATGGCGCTTGGCCGAAACGGCATAGTTCACGGTCGAAACCGAAATGGACCCGCCGTTGGGCGATGACCTAGTCTTCCTCGATAACAGGAAGGGGAACGAAGAGTGTCTGTGATTGCCTTGCCGGATGCGGCAGCCCTCGCCGAATGTCCGCCGATCCTGCGCGTTTCGCCGTGCGGCGACCTGTCCGGGAGCGCTGCTCGATGACTGCCGCCGCGCGCGCCGAGGGGCTCTTGGCGAAGATCCCTTGCGGGAAACTGTTCATCGGCGGACAGTGGCGCGAAGCCGGCGACCGGACACAGCTCCCCGTCATCGATCCGGCCAGCGAACGTGTCATCGCCCATATTCCGGCGGCCACCGCGCAGGACGTCGATGAGGCCGTCGAGGCCGCCCATGCCGTCTTCACCGATCGCAGATGGCGGCACATGCGACCGCTCGACAGAGGACGGCTGCTCGAGCGCCTTGCCATGCTGATCGAACGAGAGGCCGACGAACTCGCTGCCCTGGAGACGCTCGACAATGGCAAGCCGCTCTGGATCTCGCGCAACATTGACATGCGCTTTGCCGTCGACGCGCTTCGCTACTATGCGGGCTGGGCGTCGAAGATCACCGGCGAGGTCATCACGCCGTCGCCGTTGGTCGACGACGGCGGCATCTATCGCACCTATACCGAGCGCGTGCCGGTCGGCGTGGTGGCCGGGATCACGCCCTGGAACTTTCCGCTCGGCCAGGCCATCCAGAAGCTGGCCCCCGCGATCGCCTTCGGCTGCACGGTGGTGCTCAAGCCTTCGGAAATGACCTCGCTGACAAGCCTCCGCCTCGCACAGCTTATCGAGGAGGCGGAGTTTCCGGCCGGCTCGGTGAGCATCGTCACGGGCTTCGGTCACGAAGCGGGCGCCGCCCTGGTGCGTCATCCGAGGGTCCGCAAGATCGCCTTCACGGGGTCGACCACAACTGGTCAGGCCATTCTTCTGGAGGCGACACGCAGCCTCAAGCGGGTCACCCTGGAGCTTGGTGGCAAGTCGCCGACGATCGTCCTCGCCGACGCCGACCTTGAGGGCGCGATCGAGGGCGCGGCGAATGCGATCTTCGCCAATTCCGGCCAGGTCTGTACGGCCGGGTCCCGGCTGCTGATTGCGGCACCGGTGTTCGAAGAGGTGGTGAAAGGGGTGGCGGAGCGCGCCGGGCGGCTCCGGCTCGGCAGCGGGTTCGATGCCTCGACGGACCTCGGGCCGCTCGTCTCGGCAGCCCAATGCGAGAAGGTCTCGGCCATCGTTTCAGCCGCGATCGACGGCGGTGCCGAGGTCAGGGCCGGCGGTCACTGCCCTGCGGGCGCCGGCTATTTCTTTCGCCCGACCGTCCTGACCCGGCCGGATCCGGCTTGTGCAGCGGCGACCGAGGAGATTTTCGGGCCGGTCGTCGTCGCCATGCCGTTCTCCGACCGCGGCGAGGCCGTTGCTCTTGCCAATGCCACGCCATTCGGCCTCGGAGCATCGATCTGGACGCGCGACCTCGACGCCGCGCATCTGCTGGCCGAGGATATCGAAGCCGGCACGGTCTGGCTCAACACGCATAACGTGCTGGATGTCGCGGTTCCTTTTGGCGGCATGAAGATGTCGGGCCTCGGCCGGGAGTTCGGCAGCGAAGTCGTGCACGCCTACACCGAAGTCAAATCCGTATCGATGCGATTGCGGCCCTGACCGCCGGACACTGCCAGCCAGAGGAGAGCGACAATGAAGGACATCGACAGACGCTTGTTCATGAAACTGGCCGGGGTTGCCGGCGGCGCGTTGCTCGTGCGACCGGATTTCGCGCTTGCCGGCGACATCGATACGGTCTCCATCGCCTGGATGACCGATCCGGTGACCTGGGACCCGAACCAGCGGCTGGCGCCAGATCCGCAGACCGTTCTCAAGATGCTGTTCGACCAGCCGCTGAACCAGACGGCCGACCTTGAACTGGTACCCAACGTGGTCACGCAGTGGAAGCTTGCGGACGATGCGCGCAGCCTTCATGTCGTGCTTCGGGACGACGTCACCTTCTCGGACGGGACCCCGCTGACGGCCGAGGACTTCCGCTTCACCTTCTTCGAGCGCCTTCAGCGCGGCGACGGGATCGACCTTATTGTCGGCTTCGGTGTCGTGTCGGACATCGAAGTGGTCTCGCCGGTGGAGGCCATCATGCGGTTCAAGGATCCGTTTCCGACGGCGCCGCAATGGCTCGGTTTCAGCGCGAGCTACATCGTCTCCAAGGCATATGCCGAAAAGGTGGGGGTCGAGGGCATGCAGACGGCACCGATGGGATCGGGGCCCTATGTGCTCAAGGAATATCGGCGCGACAGCCGCATCGTGTTTGTCCGTCGGGATGATTACTGGGGAGACCTGCCCTCGGTCCGGCAGATCACCTTCGAGATCATCCCCGATCCCACCGCGCGCCTGGCGGCGCTGGAGTCCGGGACGGTCGACATGGCGCTGGAACTGTCGATCCGCGATGTGAAGCGGCTGCAGCAGGGCACCGCGTTCAACGCCATCGCGAACCCGATCGCGCGGATCATCTATGTCACCGTGCGGGCGGACGGCGCCTTCGCCGACCACAATGTCCGTCTGGCGGCGCATAAGGCGATCGACAAGGCGACGCTCAGCCGGGCCTTCTTCGGCGGCGACGCCGTGACCATCGACGTTCCGACGATCCCCGGCATGCCGGGCAACCCACAGGACTTCGCCTTCGCCTACGATCCGGAAGGGGCGGTGGAACTGCTGGCGACCTCCGGTCATGGCCCCGACAAGCCGGTCAAGCTCGGGTTTGCGACGACGAACGGCCAGTTTCCGGGCGACTACGATCTGGCTCGCGCCATCGTGACGATGTGGAGGAAGGTCGGTATCGAGGCCAGCCTGACCGTGATCACCGAGGCGCAATGGTACGAGCTCAACGCCACCGGCAAACTGCCCGACGCCTCGCTGTTCGTCTGGGAAAACGGGACCGGTGATCCGGAGCTGTTCGCCGGCCATATGTTCAATCAGGATCTGCCCTTCTCCACCTATCGGACCGAGGAGGTGACGGCCCGGGTCCAACCCCTGTTCTCGGAGCCGGACTACGAGACGCGCATCCGGGGCTATGAGGACCTGAACGCGTATCTGGTCGAGGAAGGAGCCATCATCCCGCTTCTTCAGGCCATTCAGACCATCGGCTTCCGGAAGGGCCTCAACTTCAAGCCATGGTCGAACGGCCTGGTGTTGCCGGGGGCCATCACGCCGGCCTAGGTCGCCATGCGTTTATCAAGACGCACAAAAGGCCATCCGGCTGTTTGACTCTCCGTATCGTGCTTTCCGAAAACCGAGTTCGGTTTTCGGGCCGATGCTGTGGCAGCTTCAGAGGGATCCGCGCAGGGAACGGTCCCGCGCATCACGCCGGAGGGGGGCGTCGAGGTGTTCAGGGCACTGCTATGGGTGGTCGCAAGGCGGTTGGCGGCGATCATGCCGGTATTCGCCGTCGTTTCGATGCTCGTCTTCCTGGCGCTCAGGGTGCTGCCGGTGGATCCGGCGCAGATGTCGCTGCCGCCATCGGCGACGATCGAACAGGTCGAGGCCAAGCGGATCGAGATGGGTCTGACCAAACCGGTCTGGGAGCAATACGCGGTCTGGCTCGGCAGCGCGGTACGCGGCGATTTCGGCGAGTCCGCCCAATATCGCATGCCGACCTCGACGCTCGTTCTCCAGCGCCTTCCGGCCACCATCGAGCTTGCGACATGTGCTCTGGCCTTCGCCATCGTCTTCGGCGTTGCCATGGGGCTGCTGATCTTCGCCGCGCGCGGGACGGTTCTTGCATCGGCCGGCATGGTCGTCACCTCGGTGATCATGGCCCTGCCGGACTTCCTGCTGGCACTGTTGTTCATCCTGTTGCTGGGCGTGTTGATGCCGCTGTTCCCGGTGAACGGCAGGCTCGCTCCGGGACTGTCGGTTCCCGACCTCACCGGCTTCCTGCTCGTCGACACTCTGGCCGCGGGGGAGCCGCGGCTGTTCCTCAACGCCCTGTCCCACATGGCGCTCCCCGTGCTGGCGCTGGGGCTGGCCTTTTCGCCGGCCATCATCCGCGTCCTGCATTCCAGCCTCGTCGCCACCTATCAGCAGAGCTACATCCGGCAGGCGCGGCTACGCGGACTCAGCGACCGCAGCATCCTGTTCGGGCAGGCGCTGAAGAATGCCATCCTGCCGGTCGTCGTGCTGGTCGGCACGCAGTTCGGCGGCCTGTTTGGCGGCACGTTGCTGGTCGAACTGATCTTCTCCTATCCCGGCCTCGGCAACCTGATGCTGAGAGCCATGCAGACGGTCGACCTCAACGTCATCATGGCGGTTGCCCTCATCTATTGCGCGACCACCCTGATCTTCAATTCGCTTGCCGATGCCGGCGTCTATCTCCTCAATCCCAGGCTGAGAAGCTGAGCGATGCATGGTTTCGCCCGATATGCGGACATCCGGCTGATCCTGAGCGGAGGGGCGGTCTCGGCCATCCTTCTGATGGCGCTGCTTGCGCCATGGATCGCACCCCATGAGCCGAACGACCAGGATCTGCTGAGCATCCTGATGCCGCCGGTTTTCGCCGGCGGGTCGGCGGAGCATCTGCTGGGGACCGACAGCCTCGGCCGCGATATCCTGTCGCGACTGATCCATGGCGCGCGCACCGCCATGACCGTCGCGATCTTCGCGTCCTGCGGCGCCATGCTCCTTGGCAGTGTCCTTGCCTGCATCGCAGGCTATTTCGGCGGCAGGATCGACTGGGCAATCTCGCGGATGGTCGAGATCTGGTTGTCCTTCCCGCCGGTCGTTCTGTCGATGCTGCTGATCGTCGGGCTCGGCATCGGCACGGACAAGGTCATCCTCGCGATCATCCTCGTCGACTGGACCCGCTTCTGCCGGGTCCTGCGCACCGAAGTTCAGGTGACGCGGCGACAGGACTATGTCGCCTATGCGCGCCTTGCCGGCTTCTCCCACGGACGCATCATCCTCCGGGAAGTGCTGCCCGGCGTGCTGCCGATGATCGTCACGCTGTTCAGCCTGCAGATGGGGATCTCGGTCGTCGTGGAAGCGATCCTGTCCTTCGTCAGCATGGGCGTTCCCGCCGACGTGCCCGCCTGGGGTCAGATGATCGCGGATGCACGCATCGATATCTACTCGGCGCCCTGGGGGCTCGCTTTGCCGATCCTGATGATCTTCGTCACGGTCCTGAGCTTCAACGCGCTGGGCGACAGCCTCAATCGTGTCCTTGATCCCCGCTCCTCAGCCAGACGGCCGGTTTAAGTGATGAAACAGCAGAATGTGCTTGAGATCAGCGGGCTCGACGTCTCGCTTCCCACCGGCGATCGGATCCTGAGCGGGGTCGACCTGGCGATCGGCGGGGGCAGGATCCTTGGTGTTATCGGCGAGTCCGGAGCGGGCAAGTCGATGATCGGCGCCTGCATTGCCGACACGCTGCCGGACGCACTCGCTGTGTCCGCCGGATCGATCGAGTTCGACGGCCTTCCGCTGGGCAGCATGACGCGGGCGACGCGGCGCGACCTGCTGGGACGCGACATCGGGTTCATTCCCCAGGAGCCCATGACGGCGCTCAATCCCGCTCTGACGATCGGGCAGCAGTTCGGCAGTCATCTTGCCCGGATCGGCTTCAGATGGCCGAAGGAGCGCAAGGAGCGGACCATCCAGCTTCTGGAGGACGTACATCTTCCCCGGTCGAGGGAGTTGCTTTCGCACTACCCGCACCAGCTCTCCGGCGGCATGCTGCAACGTGTCCTCATCGCCATGGCATTCGCGTCCAATCCGAAGCTGGTCGTGGCCGACGAGCCGACGACCGCGCTCGATGTCACGATCCAGGCGCGGGTGGCCGAGCTCATCGCGAGAATGGTCGAGACCCATGGGGCCTCGGTTCTCTTCATAACCCACGATCTGTGTTTGGCGGCCGATCTTTGCGACGAGGTCGCGGTGCTTTACGCCGGCCGTATCGTGGAAAGCGGTGCGGCGGAAACCATCATCGGCAGTCCTGCGCACCCCTATTCGCGCTGCCTCAGTCTCGCAACCCCCACCCTCTCGGGGCCGCCGAGGCCGTTGCTGACCCTGCCGGGAACCATGCCGAGCGCGTTGGAGCGAAGCGTCATGGCGGGCTGCGAACTCGCCCCGCGCTGCCCGGTCGCCGAGATGAGATGCCACACGGACAAGCCGTTGCTTGCCAGCACCACCACCGGCCATCGCAGCGCCTGTCACTTTCCCGAGCGCGTCTCCGCCATCCAGGCTCCGGCCGAAGAGCCTCAGGCCGCGGCACGGGAGCCCGGGCCCGACGTCGTACTGCGTGCCGAAGGATTGGCGAAAACCTATATTGCGCGCGACTGGATTGGGCGCATGCGCCGGGTCGAGGCGCTTCGGGGCCTCGACTTCGAGGTGCGCGAAGGCGAGTTCGTCGGCGTGGTCGGGGAGAGTGGATCGGGCAAGAGCACGCTGACCAAGCTGATCCTCGGTCTCGAGGACGTGACGACCGGGCGGCTCGATGCGGCCGGGTTTGCAGGATCGGACCGCTCTGCCGCCACCTTGCGGGCGCTGCGCGCCCAGGTGCAGCTCGTGTTCCAGGACCCGCAGTCGGCGCTCAATCCGCGGCGCAGCATCGGCAGCCTTGTCACGCAAAGCCTCGAGGTGCGCGCGGAGCGGCCGTCGCGGGCGGCCCGCAGCGCCATCGCCAGGGACCTGCTCGCCAAGGTGCTGTTGCCGCCGGACGTCATCGATCGCTTTCCCGACCAGCTTTCCGGTGGCCAGAAGCAGCGGGTCAATATCGCCCGAGCGCTGTGTTCCAACCCGCGGCTGCTGGTCGCCGACGAGATCGTGTCCGGCCTCGATGTGTCGGTTCAGGCGCAGATCCTCGAACTGCTGAAGGCGCTTCGCGAAGAGGCCGCGATTTCGTTGCTGCTGATTTCCCACGACCTTGCGGTCGTTCGGCACATCTGTGACCGGACGGTGGTGATGTTCAGGGGAGAGATCGTCGAGCAGGGGCCGGTCGAGGAGGTGTTCGGCAACCCAAGGCACGACTATACCCGTGCGCTTGTCGCCGCCGCGCAAGGGGGGACCTCCCTGCGCAAGACCATGTCCCAAAGCCAGTGAAGGCTGGTCGCGAGTGGCTTTCCGCGGCTCCGGCCCGATCCGCGCTCAGAACCGGTCGAACCGATAGGGGTCTGGGTCGACGATCGGCGATGCGCCGGTGACGAGGTCGGCGGCAAGCTGGCCGGCTGCCGGAGATGTGCCGAAGCCGTGGCCGGAGAAGCCGGAGGCTATGGTCAGGCCGGGAAGGGCGGCGACCGGCGAGATCACCGGCAGCGAGTCCGGAGTGACATCGATCATGCCGGCCCAGGCTTGGCGGATGACGACATCCTTGAAGACCGGCCAGGCCAGCGCAAGGTTGCGCAGCGCCTCGGCATTGAGCGCGTCGTTCACGGGCGGATCGAGTGTTCGCACCAACTCGAAGGGCGAGGCCCGGTCGCCACTCCAGCGGCGGGCGAGCGACAGATCGCGCAGCAGGTCTCGGCCGAACGATATCCGCACATTCTTCCATTGCGCTCGCAAGGTCGACAGGTAGCGATGGCCGATCAGCAGGTGGTCGAGCATCAGCGGGGCGACCAGCGCGCCGCGCTGGGTGATCGTGTAGCCGCCGTCATGGCGCTTGCGGAACGAGAAGTCCGGGGCGCCGACGGCGATCTCCGTCGGCCCGTCCATGGGGGCTGTGCGCGCGACCGAGGCGACCAGCGGCAGAGCCGGCAGCGACAGGCCGAGGTTGCCGAGAAAACGGCGCGACCACACCCCGCCCGCCAGCAGCACCTGGTCGCAGCCGATCTCTCCCCGTTCCGTGATGACGCCGCATACCCGCCCGGCCGCTGTGGAAAGCGTGCGCACGGCGCAGTCTTCGACGATGACGGCGCCCTTTGTCAGGGCCGCGCGGGCGACCGCGCTGGAGGCGAGCGTGGGTTCGGCGCGCCCGTCGGAGGGGGTATGAATGCCGCTGACCCAGCGACCCGCGCCACCGGGGACAAGCCGATCGATCTCCGCCGGGGCGAGCAGGCGGGAATCGAGGTCGAGGTCCCGGACTGACGCCAGCCAGTTGCGGTGCCCCGCCATTTCGGCTTCGGTTCGGGCGAGATACATGATGCCAGCCCGCCGGTAGCCGATATCGGCGCCGAGCCGCTCGGGCATCGTCGCCCAAAGCCGGTCCGATTCGAGAGAGAGCGGGATGTCGGCCCTGTCGCGGCCCATCTTCCGGATCCAGCCGAGGTTTCGCGAGGATTGCTCCCCGGCGATGCGGCCCTTTTCCAGCACCGTCACCGGCACCCCGCGCTCGGCGAGCGTCAAGGCGGCGGTCAGGCCGACAATGCCGCCGCCGATGATGGCGACGGTCGTTGCGGCAGGGAGTTCGGCAGAGGTGTGGACGGGGAGGATGACGGGAGCCACGGCTCTTTTCCTTGGTTTCGGGGCGCCGGGTCAGCGCGGGCAGGACGCGGTGCGGCAGCGGTCGGCAAGCCGGCTCACAGCGAGATCTTCATCATCCTGGCGTTGGCGGTGGCTGCGCCGCGATAGGCCGTTACCTCGATCTCGACCCGATATTCGGGCGCGCCGAGTGCCGGGCAGGTCATGGTGAGGGTCGGATCGATCCCGCGCATCTTCTCGCCATAGGCGGTCATGACGGTTTCGACATCCTGTGGAAACTGGACGAAGACGCGCGCCGCCACGACGTCGGCAAGGCTTGCGTCGACCGCCGCAAGGGCCGTCTCGATATTGGCCAGAACCTGGAGCGTCTGCGCGGTGAGGTCCTCCGGGATCGTCTTGGTGCGGGGATTGCGGCCGGCAGTGTTGGAAACGAAGATCAGATTGTCGACGGCAACGAGGCGCGAATAGCTGCCGTGTTCCTCGAACTTCGAGCCGGTTTTGACTTTGACGATGTCTGGCATGACGGGATCCCGGTGAGGGTGACGATGACGGCCAGTCCACGGGCCGGCGGGGAAGGGAGGCGGTGAAAGGGCAGCGCCGCGGGTTGCGACGGCGAGGGGTCAGCGCAGGGCCGGCTCGTCCCACAGGGTAAGCCGGGTGCCGATGCCCAGTTCCAGCGCCTTGCGGTAGACGACGGTGCCCCAGGCGACGTCCTCGACCGGCATGCCGCCGACCGACATGATGATGATCTCGTCGTCATCGCGCCGGCCGGGCGCCTCGCCGGCGACGATCTCGCCGAGGTCCTCGAGCTGGTCGCGGTCGATCCTGCCTTCGGCGGCAAGGTCGAGGAAGCGGATGCCGACCGCCGGGACCGAGGCATGGACGGGTTTCGGGTTTTCCTCGTACCAGGCGTCGTATAGGCCGGTATTGTCGAGGACCTTGCGGATCTCCGGGGCTTCCATGCCGGCATCGATGTTGCACAGTGCCGGCATGGACAGGAACGTGCCGGGGCGCACCCATTCGCGCCGCACCGTCGGATAGGTGGAGGGGTCGCCGGTGGCCCCCGAGCCGCAGAAGGTGACGATGTCGCAGTCCCGCACGACGTCTTCGATCTCGTCCACCACCTCGACATTGGCGATCTGGGGATAGGTTTTGTCCAGCCAGGCGAGGAAGGCCTCGAGATTGGCGCGGCCGCGGCCCTTGATCTTGACGGTGTCGATGCCGGGACAGACCGCCATGAAGGCCGACAAAGAAGTCTTTCCCATGACGCCGGGGCCGAGGAGCCCGACCACCCGGGACTCGGGGCGGGCCAGATGGCGGGCGCCGACGCCGGGAACGGCGCCGGTCCGATAGGCCGACAGAAGATTGGCGGACATGAAGGCGAGCGGCGCCCCCGTGTCCGGATCATTGAGCACGAAGGTCAGGATCGAGCGCGGCAATCCCCTCGCCCTGTTCTCGATGTTCGAGCCGTACCACTTCATGCCGGTGGTCCGGAACCGTCCGCCCAGATAGGCGGGCATGGCCATGAACCGGCGGTCGGCGGTCGCCTTGGGCATGTCCGGAAAGGGAGATGTCTCGGGAAACAGCACGATCGCGCCATGCGAGTTGTTGTTCGCGCCCGCCATGCGATAGTCGCCATGGTGAAGCAGGCGGAACATCTCCTCCATCGTGTCGACGCAGGCGGCCATGTCGGTGACGCCGGCGCGGATCATGTCGGGCTCGGACAGGTAAATGAAGTCAATCCTGGGGGAGGCGGTCATTTTGCTCGGCATCTTTCGTGACGGGTGAGCGAAAGGTGCCGCTGGTCCCGTCCAAGGTAAATTGCCGGGACGGTTGAAGCCTTTGCAAAACCGGCCAAGGCCGGGATCCGGGCCGGCCCTTGCGCCGTGCCGTCCGATCGGCGCTGAAGGGGCGATCGTTATTTTACAAAAACAGTCGAGTTTGCTAAAAAGAAAGACAATCCAGATCCGGGACTATCCCTATGGTTGACGTTTCTCCTCATCGCCCCACTTCGGCCAAGGATGAGAATGCGACGATCCGTTCTCTGTTTCTGGCAGCGCTGTTCAACGCCCTGCCCGACAGGACGGACGAACTCGGCCCTTTGCTCGACGCACATGGCGTCTTCGGATCGCAGGTCACTCACCCCTACCAGCAACTGCCGCTGCATCGTTATGTGTCGCTGCTCGAAAGCGCGGCGGCGACGTTCTCGCAGCCCTTTCTGGGGCTGGAGATGGGGGCTCGCTTCGGCCTGACGGAGTTGGGGCCGTTTCACGCCCTGCTCAGTGCCTCGCGGGATCTGCGTGATGCGCTGGCCACCTTTGCCCGGTTCCAGAGCCGCTGGCAGACACAGACGCTGCTGTCGGTGGACCGGTGGGCGGATGCGACGAGTTACGGCTACCGCATCGACAATCCGGCCATCTGGCCGCGCCGTCAGGACGCCGAGTTCACCATCGCGGGTCTGATGACGCTGGTGAAGCAACTCACGACGGCGACCTGGTCGCCGGTGGAAGTGCATTTCGAACATTCAGTGGCGAGCCGGGAGAAGCAGCTTCAAGCCTTCTTCCGGGCGCCGGTTCTGGGCAACCAGCCGTCCAATGGGCTCGTCATCCTCGACGAGGATCTGGACCGGCCGTTTCCCCGATCTGCGCGTTCTGCCGATGACGGGCTGAAGAGCATTCTGGAAACCCATCTGCTCGACCTGATCCGCCCAGAGGCAGCCGCGAGCAAGAGCGTCGCCCAGCGGGCGAAGGAGATCATCGCGCGGCGTCTTGGGCAGGCCTCGGTCGACTGCGACGTGATCGCCGCCGATCTCAACATGTCGGTGCGCTCCCTGCGCCGCCGGCTGGTGGAGGAGGGCACGTCGTTCCGGCGCGTGTTGCAGGAAACGCGGCAGGCGAGGGCCGAGGCGCTGCTGGAGGACAGCGGGATGCCGCTCGCTGCCGCGGCGCAGGTGCTCGGTTATGCGGACACGGCGACGTTCTCGCGAGCCTTCAAGCAGTGGACGGGGGCGGCGCCGCGGCGCTACGGCAAGAAGGCGCCGTGAGGCGGGCGTGCCGTCCAGGGTTCCGGACCGGGCCTTCGCTTCCGGCACCTGGAATACGCCCGCACCCCGCTCCCGTCCCCGCGCTCAGGCCCGTCCGGTTCTGGCGCCATGCCGTGCGACCATCGCGATTGCAATGGAAACGGCAAACATCAGCGCCATTGCGGCTCCCATTACGGCAAGGAAGGCGCTGTCGAAAGCCGCATGCGCCCGGCTGACGAGCAGGGTGGCGAGACCTTCCGGCAGCGCTTGCGCCGCGAGCAGCGCCCCGTCGATACCGTTCTGTGCCAGATCCGGAACGGCAACGCTGGCCGGCAGGCGGAACGAGGCCGCATAGACCGCCGACATCAGGCTGCCGAGAATGGCAATGCCGAAGGCGCCGCCAAGTTCGTAGGACACTTCCTCGACCGAGGCGACCATGCCCGCCCTGTCGGGGGGCGCGCTGAGCAGCATGGCGCTGGAGGCGGCGGTCATCGCTGCGCCGATGCCCAGGCCGATCATGATGAAGGCACCGATCCGGATCGAGAGCCCGGACTGGTAGCCGACGAGATAGGCGAGAACGCCGGCCGCCGCGAGGGCGAGGGACGACCACAGAACGCGTTCGGTGCCCACGCGCGGCAGCACCAGCCCGGCCAGCGGCCCGGCGACGAAGGCTGCGAGCGGGATCGGCAGGATGGCAAGTCCCGCCTGCAGGGGCGACAGGCCGACCACCAGTTGCAGCCGCTGGCTGACGACCAGCTCCGTCCCCATGAGCGCCGCCGAGGCGACGAAGGCGGCGGCGACGGCCGAGGCAAAGGTGCGGTTGCGAAACAGGGCAAAGTCGAGCATCGGCGTGCTGGAGGAGCCCTGACGGCGCACGAAGGCGACCGCGAACACCAGCCCGACAGCCACGGCGAGGATGGCCGTCGCAGGGGACGGCTCCGCCTTGCCGGCCTCCTTGATGGCGAGGGTCAACCCAACCAGGGCGATCATGATCTGGGCCGAGGCCAGAAGGTCGAACGGACGGTTCGGATTGCCGCGACTTGCCGGAAGCGCAACAAGGGCGAGTCCCAGCGCAAGCAGGACGATCGGCACGTTGATGAGAAACACCGAGCCCCACCAGAAATATTCCAGCAGCAGTCCGCCGACCACCGGCCCCAGGGCCGCGCCGCCCGAGGCAATGGCGGCCCAGACGCCGATGGCGACGGACCGCTCTTGCGGATCCTCGAAGGTGTGGCGGATGATGGCGAGCGTTGCCGGCATCATCATGGCGGCGCCGATGGCGAGGGCGACGCGCGCCGCGATCAGCATCGTCGGGGTGGAGGAAAACGCGGCGGCCAGGGAGGCGCTGCCGAACACGACGAGGCCCGTGACGAACAGTCTCTTGTAGCCGAACCGATCCCCCAGCGCGCCCATGCCGGGCAGCAGCCCCGCGACGGTCAGCGCGTAGGCGTTGACGATCCACAGCTTCTCGCTCGGCGATGCGTGCAGATCGTGGGTGAGGCTCGGCAGGGCGAGATAGAGCACCGTCATGTCGATGACGATGAGCAGAAGGGCACTGGACAGCACGCCAAGGACCAGCCAGCGGAGATGCGATTGCATGGAATTCACCATCGGGGTTTGCGCCCGGTCTTTCCAAGCGGCTGGACCGGGATCAGACGTCCTTATATAAATACATACGTATTGAATGAAAAGGGGTGACATGGGCCGAAAGAAGACAATCGACCGCGAGGCGCTGCTGGATGTGGCGGAGGAGATCGTGACGACGAAGGGCGCCGCGGCTTTGACCATTGATGCCGTCGCCAAGGCAGCCGGCATTACCAAGGGCGGTGTCCAGTACAGTTTCGGCACGAAGGACGCCCTGATCGACGCGATGCTGGACCGCTGGGCGAAGAGCTACGCCGAGGAGTTCGCCAGGATCGCCGGCTCAGATCCCGACGCGCTGACGGCGATGCGCGCCCATGTCGAGGCGACGCGGCGCTCCGATGCGGCGTCCAATGCCAAGGCGGCCAGCCTTCTGGCGGCGTTGCAGCAGACGCCGGAGCACCTTGCCTCGACCCGCCGCTGGTATCGCGAGCGGCTCGCCATGCTCGATCCCGCGACCGGTGAGGGCCGGCGCGCCAGGCTGGCCTTCCTCGCCACGGAAGGGGCGTTCGCATTGCGGTTCTTCGGCCTGATGGACATGGACGAGGGCGAGTGGGAGGACGTCATGAAGGACATTGCGGAAAGCCTCGGCCCCCAAGGCGAGCGGTCATAGGCCCGCAGTCGCCCGTTGCGCTTGCGCAGCTCATCTGAAGGCGGAGGTCAGGACAGGCGCCAGGATGGTGCACAGCGTGACGAAGAATGCGATCCCGAGAAAGGGCAGGATTTCACGTACCAGGGCACCGAGCTTCACATTCGCCGCGGCTGAGGCGATGAACAGTCCGGCCCCGACGGGAGGGGTCAACAGGCCGATCGACAAGGTGAGACACACCATGACGCCGAACTGGATCGGGTCGATGCCATAGACGGTGACCGCGATGGGCAACAGGATGGGCACCAGGACGATCAGCGCCGCCACACCGTCGAGGAAGAAGCCGATGATCGTCAGGAACAGGAACGTCAGCAACAGGAAGGCGATCGGATCCGAGGTGATCCCCTGAAGCAGCAGCGCGATGGTCTGCGGCACCATGTTGAAGGTCAGGACCCATCCAAACACCTTGGCGGCGGCGACCAGGAACAGCACCATGGCGGTGTTCCCGGCCGTTCGCACCAGGGCTTGCCGGAGGCTCGCGAAGGTCAGCTTGCGAAAGTAGAGCGAGCCGACCAGCAGCGTGAAGACCACCGCGATGGCGGCGGATTCCGTCGGCGTGAACACGCCGAAGGCGATGCCCCCGACGATGATGCCGGGAATCGAGAGGGTAACGAGCAGATCGAGGACGACGCGCCCGCGAGCGGGCTCCCCGGCTTGGTTCCCGATGGCCGTATCCGGCCTGGCCGGACTGCCACCGTCCCGGCGCGGCACGCGGATCGAGATCCACAGGCACAGCAGGAAGAACATCAGCAGGCCTGGCAGGATTCCGGCCATGAACATGTCGGCGACGGAAACCTGGGCCACCACGCCATAGATGATGAAGATCATCGAGGGGGGAATGAGAGGGGCGATCAGACCGGCCGAGGCCGTCAAGGCGGCGGCGAAACCGCGCTTGTATCCGTCATCCTCCATCGCCGGCACCATCACGCGGCTCATCACCGCGATCTGCGCCGTCGCCGAGCCCATGATCGAAGCGAGCATCAGGTTGGCGATGAGCGAGACATAGGCCAGGGAGTTGGGCAGTCGCCGCAGCGATGTCCGGGCGGCGGAAATCAGGCGCTGCGTCAGCCCGCCCTCGTTCATCACCTCTCCCAGCAGGATGAACAGCGGAATGGCGAGCAGGTCGAAGATCTCCAGCGAGGAGAACAGCACCTGGGGCAGGGCGTTCAGCAACCGCCAATTGCCTTCGGCGGCCATGAAGATGAACGCCGAGCCGATCAGCACGAAGGCGATCGGCAGTCCGATCAGCAGGAACAGGGCAAAGGAAATCGCGGTCATCTGGCGGTGCCCCTGGCGGTGTCGAGGACGAGAATCTCGACGATGTGGGACAGGGTGTGCAGCAGCGAGAGCCCGCAGAACAGCGGGATGATGGCGAGGAACGGCCGTTTCGGCATGTTCAGCGTCAGGGCCTGCTCGAAGGCGACAGCCGGTCCGTTGAACCATTTCCAGGCCGCGTAGAGCATCCCGGCCAGCATGGCGAAGACCAGGATCTCCACGACGAGGCGGATCGCGCGGACAAGTCGCGGCGGCAGCGCGTCGACCAGCGACACCCGGACCAGGTCGCCCCGGCCGATCGACGCCGCAGCCGCCAGAAAAGCCATCCAGATGAGGATGTAGACCGCCAGTTCCTCGGCGAAGAACAGCGGCGCGTTCAGGACATACCGTCCGAACACGTTGACCGACAGGATGAGCGTGAACGCCACGATCAGGACGCAGGCCGCGAAGGTTTCCACGGACTGCAGCAAAAGGCTTGTTCTTCGGAGCGTGATGGCGAAGCGATGCATCTTGCTGGCGCGGTCCTGCTCTTGGATCGGTAGGGGCTGGCCCGGCTCGGACCGCTCGATGGGCGCCTGTCTCGCGTCAGGCGCCCATGAGGCGCACGGTTACTGCGCCCGCAATCCCCGCACCTGCTCCTGGAACCGCTTGACCACGTCGATGTCGCCGAACTCCTTCTGGAAGGCGGCGTTGGCCTCGGAGAAGGTCTCTTCCAGGCCCTCCGGCTCCGACACGTCGATGGCGGCAAGCAGACGCTCGCGGTTCTGCACCTCGCGGGCGACCTGCTCCTGCTTGGCCCATTCGAGGACCTCGTCGAGGACGCGCGAAAAGGCTGCCTGGTGCTCCGCCGACAGATCTTCCCAGGCTTCCTGGCCCATCAGCACAGCCAGCGGCCACGCCATATGGTTGGTCAGGGTGAGCTGCTTGCCCACGTCCTGCAGGCTGAAGCCGGTGAGCGCGTCGAGATCGATGTCAACCCCGTCGAGAAGCCCGGACTGGAGCGACTGATAGACGTCGGTGAGGCTGACAGGGGTGGGGATCGCCCCGAGCGCCTGATACCAGATCTGCGTCGCCCGGAACGGCGTGATGCGGATCTTCTGGTTGCGCAGGTCGGAGACGGCGGTGATGGGCTGGCTGCGCATCAGGATATGCCGCTGGCCGGCAAAGACATAGCCCTTGCCGAGGATCCCCAGTTCGCCGAGGCTCTCCAACATCTCCTTCGCGGCCTCGGTGTCCGCCGCCTGTACGGCCATCTCCACGTTATCGATGAGGAACGGGGTGAACCAGGCGTTGAACGTTGGCTGCCGGGCGGTGACGGCCGCGACCGACGGCCAGGTCATGTCGAGCAGCCCGCTCTGCATCTGCTGCAGCATGTCCGCCTCGGAGCCGAGCTGGCCGCTGGGGAACACGCTGACCGTGAGCTGGCCGCCGGTTTCCTCGGCGATCTTCTCGGCAAAGCGATTGGCGGCCAGGGTCACCACGTGGCTCGGCGGCGTGATCAGCCCGAGACGCAGGTCCCGCGCTTCGGCGGCGCCATTGGAAAACGAGGCTACGGCAAGGGCGATGCCCGCCAGTGCCGACGACAAGACGCGACAGTTCATGATGCTTCCCCTCTGTGTGTGGACGCGGGCCTGCCGGATCTGGCTGCAGACGGCCGCGACGCCTTTCTTTCGAAAAAGAGAGCACCTTTACAATTATCGGTCAAGACGGAAGATGATGGACTGTGATCGAAATTTTTACAATCTTACGATCTGAATTTGCCGGGCGCGGCCCCGCGAAAAGGACGCAATTCGAGGCGCGTCGCGCCGTCAACGGTTTCGGCGTGGCGGGGGTCTCAATCCGGGAGAGAGGCGTCGGCCAGGGCGCCCCCGATGGTTCTCGAGCATCGGGGGCGTGCCTGCGTCTGCTGCCGGCCGGTCGGATGGTCAGGCGACGGCGGCGCCACTGCGGGACATGGACGCTTCGATCAGTTCCGATGTCTTGCGATAGTGCGCGGCCAGCAATCCGGCGGCCTCGTCGGCGCGCCGCGCCAGCGAGGCATCCATGATCTCACGATGTTCCCTGGGAATGTTGCGGCTGGTGGCTGGATTCTTGCCACTCAAGGCCGGAAGCCGGTAGCGCTGGGTTTCCGTGTAGAGCTGGTCGGCAAGGGCAATCAGCCGACGCGAGCGGCAGGAGGCGATGAGCGCGCGGTGGAAATCCTTGTGGCGGCTTTCCAGGGCAGAGATATCGTCGTCGCCGCCGTCTCCGGCGCGTTGCTCCATCCTGCGCACCTGAAGGTCGAGCGCGTGAAAGGTGGACACGACCGTGGCTTCCCAGTCGTCGTCGCCGTGCTGGATCGAGCGCCTGAGAGCCTCGCACTCGATCAGGATGCGCGTTTCGGTGGCGTCCCACATCTCCTCGACCGAAACCGGGGCAACGGAAAAGCCGCGCAGTGCTGCGGTGACGACAAGGCGCTCGGTCTGGAGGCGGTTGAGCGCCTCACGCAAGGGCGAGAAACTCAGGCCGTAGCGCTGCTTGAGCAGTTCCAGGCGCAAGGGCTGGCCCGGCGAAAAGACATTTTGCACGATGTCGTCCCGCAGCCGACGATAGGCCACCTCGGCGAGCGTCTCCGCTCCGCCCTGGGCCGCCGCGGCTGCACCGCTCTTCGCTTTGGTCACATCTTCCGTGCGCACCTTGGCTGTCTCCTCATGATTTGTCCTTCTGATTTACATCAGTTCGCCGGAAATCGCAAAGGCCTATTGATTTCGAAAATCCGGCATGTCATGTAATATCCAGCACAACAGGAGGCCTTTATGACCAAGGCAAGGGAGAACTATCGCGAGGATGTTGCCGGGCGCGCCAATGTGGAGGACACGCCCGAACTCCTGGCCTATTACAACGATCTGGAGCGTCTCGATGCCGGCGCCCTGTGGACCGTTGCCAACAAGATCGAGCCCTGGCAGCCGAAATCCGCGTCGGTTCCCGTCCTGTGGCGCTACCGCGACCTGCGCGACCACGTGCTGCGCTCCGTCGACCTGGTCACGCCCGAGAAGGCCGGCCGCCGGGTGATCTATCTGAACAATCCGGGCCGCCAGGATGTCGCCGCCGCCGTCGGCTGGCTCTATTCCGGCCTGCAGGTCATGCATCCGGGCGAGACTGCCTCGGCGCATGCGCATTCCGCCTCCGCGCTGCGTTTCATCATGGAAGGGGCGGGCGCCTACACGATCGTCGACGGTCACAAGATGACGCTTGGCGCCAACGACTTCGTGCTCACCCCCAACGGCACCTGGCACGAGCATGGCGTTGCCGAGGACGGTGCCCCCTGCATCTGGCAGGACGGGCTCGACATCCCGCTCGTCAATGCGCTGGAAGCGAATTTCTACGCCGTTCATGAGGATCTGCGGCAGGTCGTCGGCTATCCGGTCAACGATTCCACGGCGATCTGGGCCAATCCCGGCCTCCAGCCGGTCGGCACCGACTGGGGCAAGCCCTATTCGCCGCTGTTGAAGTTCGAGTGGGGCCCGACCTACGAGGCGCTGCAGCGCTATTCCAGGGTGACGGACGGATCGCCCTATGACGGCGTCCTGATGAACTATGTCAATCCGCTGACCGGCGGTCCGGTGATGCAGACCATCGGCGCCTCGATGCAGTTGCTGCGGCCGGGCGAGCGCACGAAGGCGCACCGCCACACCGGCAGCTTCATCTACCAGGTCGCCAAGGGGAAGGGCTATTCGATCATCGATGGGAAGCGTTTCGACTGGCAGGAGCGGGATATCTTCTGCGTTCCGTCCTGGGCCTGGCATGAGCATGGCAACGCTTCGGAGAGCGAGGACGCCTGCCTCTTCACCTTCAACGACCTGCCGGTGATGCAGTCGCTCGGCCTCTATCGCGAAGAGGCCTTTGGCGACAATGACGGCCAGCAGCCGCTTGTAGCCTGAGGAGCGCCGATCCCATGCGTCTTGTCACGTATCGCAGCAGCATCGAGGCGGAGGCCCGCCTCGGTGTCCTTGACGGAGATCTGGTGATCGATGTCGAGAGGATCGGCCTGCGGGCCGGTTTGCCTCTGCCGTCGAAAATGCTCGACTTCATCGACCTTGGCCCGGTGGCGGTTTCGGACCTGCGGTCAATCATCGAGGACAGCCGGACAGGGTTCCGAACCGGCGTCACGCTGCCGCTGGGCAATGTCAGGCTGCTGGCGCCGATCCCGCGACCCCGCAAGAACGTCTTCGGAATCGGGCTCAACTATGTCGAGCATGTCGCCGAATCGGCGCGCACGCTCGACACCTCGAAGGACCTGCCGAAGCAGCCGATCCTCTTCTCCAAGCCGCCGACGACGGTTATCGGGCCCGGTGAGGCGGTGCAGCACGACGCCAGGATCACCCAGCAACTGGACTGGGAGGTGGAACTGGCGGTGGTGATGGGGCGGACGGCCAGCCGTGTGTCCGAGGCCGAGGCGCTCGCCCATGTCTTCGGCTACAGCGTGATGATCGACATCAGCGCTCGCGACAATCGCCGGGCAGGCCAATGGATCTACTCCAAGGGCCAGGACACATATGCCCCCTTCGGCCCGTGCATCGTCACGGCCGACGAGATCGGCGATCCCCATGCGCTGGATCTGTGGCTGACGGTTAACGGCGAGACGAAGCAGAAGTCCAACACGCGCCACATGCTGTTCAAGGTGCCGGCATTGATCGCCGACATCAGCGCGGCGATTGCGCTGGAACCCGGCGACATCATCGCGTCGGGAACGCCGGATGGCGTGGGCGCCGGCCGGGACCCGCAGGAATGGCTATGGCCCGGCGATGTCATCGAGGCCGGCGTCGAGGGTATCGGCACGCTGCGCCACCCGGTCGTCGCGATCTGATCCGAACAGGACGGGCAAGTCGTCAAAACGGTACGGCTTGCCGCCGCGGGCCGCGCTTCCATGGTCCGTGACACGTCAATGCCGGCGGGGTGTCGTCGACGACGGCGTCCTGCCGGCGGCAAGTGCGCGCGGCCCCGCTAGACCCGTCGCGGCCTGACGCGACCCCATCTCACCCGGAGGGAGTGGCATGCTCGATCTGCCCAAATTCAAGGCTGCCGCAGTCCAGGCGGCTCCCGTCTTCCTCGATACCGAAGCGACCGTGGCGAAGGTCTGCGGCCTGATCCGGGAGGCGGCCGAGGCCGGCGCCCGGCTCGTCGCCTTCCCCGAGGTCTTCATCGCCGGCTATCCCTACTGGAACTGGATTATGAACCCGGTGGAGGGAAGCCCCTGGTTCGAGCGGCTGGTACGCTCGGCCATCGAGATCCCGGGGCCGGAAATCGCCGAGATCGCGCAGGCGGCCGCCCGCCACCGGATCAATGTGGTGGTCGGCGCGAACGAGCGCAGCCGGCACGGCATCGGTACGATCTACAATACCGTCATTACCATTTCGGACGAAGGCCTTGTGCTCGGGCGCCATCGCAAGCTGGTGCCGACATGGGCCGAGAAGCTGACATGGGCTCCGGGCGATGCATCGGCCCTGCGCGTGCATGACACCAGCGTCGGTCCGCTCGGTTGCCTTGCCTGCGGCGAGAACACCAACACGCTGGCGCGCTTCGCGCTGCTTGCCCAGGGCGAGCTGGTGCATGTCGCCAATTACATCTCCCTGCCGGTTGCGCCTCCCGACTACGACATGGCCGAGGCGATCAAGGTGCGCGCGGCCGCGCACAGCTTCGAGGGCAAGGTGTTCACCGTTGTCTCGTGCTCGACCGTCTCGCAGGAGATCATCGATGCGATGGCGGCCTCGCATCCGCAGGCGCGCGACCTGCTTGCGCGGAAGAACAGCGCCTTTTCCGGTGTTCTGGGGCCGGATGGCCGGGTGGTCGGCGAGCCGCTGATCGACGAGGAAGGCATCGTCTATGCCGAGATCGACCTGTCCCGCTGCATCCAGCCCCGGCAGATGCACGACATCACCGGTCACTACAACCGGTTCGACATTTTCGACCTGCGGGTGAATCGGCGGCCGCTCCAGCCGGCGCGCTTCGACGACTTTGCAGCGGCGGCGGCCGAGGCATCCCTCGCGGATCCCGCCACAGATACAGGACCGGAGACCGAGAAATGAGTGCCAACCGGATCGTGCGTGTGGGGCAGATCGTCCCCTCCTCGAACACGACGATGGAAACCGAAATCCCGGCGATCTTGCGCGCCCGCGAGGCAAGCCATCCCGAGCGGTTCACCTTTCATTCGAGCCGCATGCGCATGAAGAAGGTGACCAAGGAAGAGCTTGCGGCGATGGACGGCGACAGCGAACGCTGTGCGCTGGAGCTGTCGGACGCGCGCGTCGACGTCCTTGGCTATGCCTGTCTTGTCGCCATCATGAGCATGGGGTTGGGCTATCACCGGGTCTCGGAGGAGCGGCTGCACCGCCGGACCGAGGAGAACGGCGCGCCGGCGCCCGTCGTCACCAGCGCCGGTGCCCTGGTCGACGGGCTGCATGCCATCGGCGCGAAGAAGGTCTCGATCCTGGCGCCCTATATGAAGCCTCTGACCAAGCTGGTCATCGACTATATCGAGAATGAGGGGATCGAGGTCGTCGACAGCATCTCGCTGGAGATCCCGGACAATCTCGAGGTCGGGCGGCAGGACCCGCTGGCGCCGGTGGAGATCACCAAGCGACTGAAAACCGACAGCGTCGATGCCGTCATTGCGTCGGCCTGCGTGCAGATGCCGTCGCTGGCTGCGATCCAGATCATCGAGGATCGCGTCGGCATGCCGGTCATCTCCTCGTCGGTGGCGACCACCTACATGATGCTGAAGCGGCTCGGCCTGAGCACCCGGGTCCCCGGTTATGGCGCGCTGCTGTCGGGGGCCTACTGAGTGACACGTCTGACACAACTGTCCCTCCCAACGAGAGGGCGGGAAAGTCGGCAGCTCGCAAAACGGCTCGGATGCAATGCCGCGCGTTTCTGCGTTCAGGAGAAACCCTCAGCGAAGGCGTCGGTCGGTCCGCGTCACGGCGATGGCTTGGCAGCCTTGCGATCGACCGCTTCAAGCAGGGCATCGGCGCCGTTGCGTAGCAGAGCCTCCTCAAGGGTCTTCTCATAGTCCGCCCGAGCGGCCTTGAGACGATCGGCGCCTGGCTTGGTGAGGACTGCGTAGACGCCTCGCTTGTCGTCCGGACACAGATCCCGCACAGCCAAGTCAGCACGGCTCAAGCGTTCGAGCATGCGAGAAACCGAGCTTTGATTGAGGCCCAAATGCGCGGCCAATTCCTGCATCCGGAGCTCGCTGTTCGCGGCTTTCGACAGAGCATCCAGTGCTCGGAACTCCGACAATCCGAGACTGTGCTTTGCCTGCAGGACTCTGCTCAGGTCTGCCTCGACGCTGTCCACGATATCGAGCAACTTGTGCCAGGAGATGGATTTCGAATGGGGCATCGCTGCATCTGCATCCTTGGACGGCGAACAGGCGGGCACCTACATGTATGGCCATGCAGATGCCCGCGCAAGGCTCACCTATCTGCCGGCCGCTCGGCGGGAGCCGCGCTGATAGGCCTCGAACGGCGCCAGCCTGTCAGGTACCGCCAGTTCGCGGGCACGAGGTGACGCCCACGTTCGAGGATCGGTTTCCAGCAGACGGTATGATCCACGGTAGTCAAACCCATGGTCAGCCGCCGCGTGTCTGTCGACAGCGTAGTAAATATGCGAGATCCCGGCATAGAGGGCACTGAGATAGCACATAGCGCATGGTTCTCCGGAAGCCAAAAGCGTGGCGCCCTGCAGATGCGGCGTTCTTCCAGATCGGCAGGCATTGCGGATAGCCTCGACTTCAGCGTGGGCTGTTGGATCGTGACACTCGATGACGCGATTGACGCCACGACCGAGTATCTCGCCAGTCTCGCCGACAATCAGGGCGGTGAACGGGATGCCGCCGCTGGCTACGTGCTTGAGGGAGAAAGCCACTGTTTCGGCCATCAGCGGAAGCATGCGAGCGGAGGGGGGCTGGACCATATCGATGTTCTCCTGCCGTTCACGAGCCTGGAGCTTGAAGTTTGGGACTGTCGGCCAGCTTCAACCAAACGACCCCTGCGATGATGACCGCGAGCCAGAGGCCCTGAAACCAGGTGAGAGTCTGGTCGAACACGACGCTGCCGAAAAGGACGGCTCCAATCGAGCCGATCCCTGCCCAGACGGCATAGCCAATGCCCACATCGATCTCTCGCAGGGCCGCACTCAAAAAATACAGGGTAAGAAGAAAGAACACGATGGCGGCCGCGGACCAGCCCAGCCTCGTGAAAGCTGTACTGCCTCCGACGCTTATCGCATAGCCGACCTCGAACAGGCTGGCCAGGAGCAGCATCACCCAGGCGCTTGTGGATTTGCGGGCTTCTTGGACGATTGTCATAGCGTTTGGTTTCCTTTGTGAAGCAAGCCGGTTTCGTTGTTTCAGGTGCAGCGCCTACGCTGCGCCGCTCAAGCGCAGGCCAACAACCCCGCCGATGACCAGCGCGATGCCGAGAGCTTTTTTCCAGCTCAGGGTTTGGCCGAAGAACAACGCGCCCAGAACGACGATCCCGACGCCCGAGATTGAGGTCCACATGGCGTAGCCCACGCCGACGTCGAATGTCAGAAGCGCAAGACTGAGAAAGAGGGTCGCCAAAGCACCGCTCGCAAGCGTAGCTGCGGTCCAGCCGGGGTGGGTGAAGCCTTTCGCGTTTCCGGCCGAAATTGCGACAGCGATCTCGAAAATGACGGCGATCCCGAGATACAACCAGGGCATGCTTACTCTCCAATGCTGATGAGGGGATGGGACTGTTTGGGGCCGGCGGCGGCTTCGAACTGATCGAGCGCCGCCTCAAGTTGCGCCATGGGCGGAGTCCCTCGGAAGATCTGATCGCCGACGACAATGGTGGGAACCGAGCGGATCCCCATGTCTTCCTTGGCATGGCGCAGCGCTTCGCGGTGACGTGCTCTGTACGTACCGTCCTTCAGCGCAAGACGAGCCGCTTCCGCGTCGATTCCGACGTCCGCAGCCAGCCCCACCAGGACTTGCGGATCACCGATATTGCGGTCTTCCTGGAAAAAGGCCTGCAGAACACGCAAGGAATAGGCGTGATCACGCCCTTGATCCTGCGCCATCGCCAGCAACTCGAATGCCTTGGCTGTCCTCGGCTGCGGGGAGATCGAGGGCAGCTTGATTGGCACCCCAAGCTGCTCAGCGAGCGGATATACCGACCGGGCCCAGATTGAAGGCAGGTAAGGGTCTTCTGGCTTCAGGGTTGGCACTGGCGCCGGCCTCAGTTCGAAGGCGTGCCAGCTCAGGCCAATGTTGCGGCCCGCTGTTGCCCGTGACACGACTTTCTCGGCCAGCAGGCAGAACGGGCACACATAGTCCGAATAGACGACAACGGATTTCATATGCACCTCACTTATCTTGCATGCACATGCATGTAGATTGGAGTGAGGCGCTCGTCAAGGTGCATGTGCATGCATGTAGATGTGTAAAGGCCGTGATTTGCTCGATTACGCCGGCGCCGTCGGGGTATCGCCCAGCGATGAGTCGCGTTCGAAACGAGGCGCGCAGATGGAAGGGTGACTCCGCCGCGGCTAGATCACGTTGGAAAAGCGGGCAGCGTGAAGCGCCCGCGCTCCGGGGGCAGGGGCGCCGAGATTCTGGTCACCCGGGTCTGAAGTTAGTCACCTTTGGCGGCCTGCTCTATGCGACCTCCAGATTTAAAAGGAAAACGACTAAGTCAATGGTTCTATTGTTATTTTGGACTTTGAAAGACGCTCTGACGGTCGCTGCCAAAGCGAGGCATGATTCAAATTCGCCACACCAGAGGTTGGGCTGTGCGAAAGCGCGCGAAGCGGCGACGGCATCTCCGGCTCCGCACCCTGGGTCGTCACGCCCGGACCTGTGGCGATCTGGGGGTGATCTGGGGTCGATCTGGGTCCGACCGGTCTCGCCTCCGATCAGGCGAGCCAGCGCGGACCTCGCCCCCGGTCAAGGGCAGAGCAGCATCACGGGCAAGGGCATGCCGGGGTGGACGGCGTCGACGTCGGGCGGGATCACGGCGATCCCCATCGCCCGGGCCATGGGCGACAAGGCGGCTGACGCGCCCGGGCCCAACCGATCGAGGATCGGGCGTCCCATCGGGTCGCGCTCGGTCCAGACGACCGGCACATATTCCCGTCGCCCTGTCGAGCGGCGATACCGGAACCCTGCGATGGCCGGCAGCCAGTTGTCCGGCTCCTCCAGCAGTCCGGCGACCCGGCGCAGGGCCGGTTGGGCGATCTGGCTGAAGGTGATCGCGGCCGCATAGGGGTTGCCGGGAAGCCCGACATACAGCGCCGCGCCCAGCCGGCCCACGGTCAGCGGCTTGCCGGGGCGGATGGCAACCTTGAGCACGTCCAGTTCCGCCGCTTCGGCGCGCAGCGCGTCGAGGATGTGATCCTCCTCGCCGGCCGACACGCCGCCGGAGGAGATCACGACGTCATGCCCCTGCGCGGCGTCGCGGATCGCGGCGCGGATACAGGCGGGATCGTCCGGCAGAATGCCGAGATCGGACAGCGCGACCCAGGATAGCCCGGCCAGGGTGGCGCGCAGAAGCACGCGGTTGGAATTGTAGATCTGTCCCGGCCCAAGCGCCCGGCCCGGCTCGGCCAGTTCGTTGCCGGTCGACAGAATGGCCACGCGCACCTTGGGCCGAACAGCGACCTCCGCCACGCCGCTGCCTGCCAGAAGGGCAAGGCGGGGCGGGCTCAGGGCTAATCCTGCGTCAAGCGCGGGCGCCCCATGTGCCATATCCTCGCCCTGGCGGCGGATGTTCTGCCCGGCCCGGGGACGCTGCGTCAGCGTCACGCTGTCGCCCACGCGCGAGACCTGTTCCTGGATCACGACGGCATCGGCTTCCAGCGGGATCGGCGCACCGGTGAAGATGCGTGCCGCCGAACCTTGCGGCAGGATCAGCCGGCGGCCGTCGCCGGCGGCAATGCGCGCGGAGACCGGCAGGTGCCAGGGACCATCGCCCGTCAGGTCGGAAAGGCGGATGGCATAGCCGTCCATGGCCGAGTTGTCGAAGGGCGGCAAGGCCGAGACGGCCAGGACCGGCGCCGCCAGCACGCGGCCTGCGGCCTGGTCGAGGTGAAGCGTTTCGGCGCCCGCCACAGGCGTTGCGACCGCAACGGCACGCAGCCGCGCAGCATCGACCGAGAGCGCCGACCCGGGCCTGCCGGCCGAACAGGAAGCTGCCGTTCCCATCTGCACCTCCTGCGCAGGGACCCGCCCCGGCGGCGGGGCGGGTCCGTTGGCTTGAATCAAAGCATGATCTCGTGAGACTTGAACGAGATGTTGCGGGTCTGCGCCGTGGCGTCCGCGATCTTGCGGATCGTGCCCCAACAGTGCTTGTAGTCCGGCAACACCAGTTCGTTGACCCCCGGATTGACCACGTTGCCCTGGCTTCCCGCCGGCGAGCCGAAGACCATCGCCACCGTGTTCCGCTTGAGCGTCGGCATCGGATAGGCCATGCCCTGCGTCACCCCGTTGTCGTTGACGATTTCCAGAAGATCGCCGGGATTAAGGCCCAAGTCCACCATGTCTTCGGGATGCATCTCGACGAAAGGATGTGGGTAGCGGTCCTGGACGAAGTCGTTCTCCTGATCGAGGAACTGGTTCTGCCAGAAGATGTTGGCGCGAACGTTGTTGATCCAGAAGCGATGCGCGGCCTGTTCGCGCGCCTTGCCGGGCGCCTGCCAGCCGCGCCAGCCGGCGGCGCAGAACAGCGCCTTTCCGTCCTCGCGCCCGTGACGGGTGAAACGGCCATCGGTGTATAGGCGCGTGGTGCCGATCAGTTGGCCATCTTCATAGCCTATGACCGGCTCCTGCACGCCGTTGTTGCCCATGGCCCGCAGGCGCTCATAGGTCACCTCCGGATTGCCCTGGTGGTAGCCGTCCATGAAGGCGTCTTCTTCGGTTGCCCAGTCGAAACCCTTGAACTGGTCGGCATAGGCCGCGTGTCCCATCTCGCGCAGCACCCGTTCCATGGCTTGCGCGATGCCGGCGGCGATCAGGCAGTCGGGTCTCGAATTGCCGTAGGGGTCCATATATTTCTCGGACAGCCGCAGGCGCCGCTCGCCGTTCATCGAGGTGAGGTTCATCTCGTTGGCTTCGCAGGCCGGCAGGATCACATGAGCATTCTGGCCGATCTGGCTGTGGATGATGTCCACGTCCACCACGAAGAGCCCGCCGGCGTTCAGCGCCGAGACGATCGCGTCGACCACCTGTTCGCGCGTGCCTCCGGCGGCGGCGTCGATGGCATCCTTCACCATGTCGGATCGGCGCTTGTGCACCCGCTTGAATTCCGAAGCGTTCAGCGTGGTCTTGTAATGGTCGCAGGCCCAGATGTGGTGCACTTTGCCGAGGCCGCGGATGAGGAACTGGTCGACATACTCGGCCGGGCGGCCCACATGTGCGTCGCCGGGACGGTAATAGCCTTCCTGGTGACCGCCCAGACGGCAGACACCGCCGCCCTCGCGGCCGACATTGCCGGTTGCGAGCGCGATGTTCACCAGCGCACCGATGGTGCGATAGTTGTCGTTGCCCCAGATGATGCCCTTCTCGTAGGCCGTCACGCAATTGCGGCGGCTGCCGTCGTCATGCGGCTTGGCGATCCACTCGGCGGCCTTGGCGATGTCGGCGGCCGGAACGCCGCAGATCTCGGCGGCCTGATCGAGCGAGGTGCGACAGGTCAGCATCGCCGTTTCGAGGCTGCCGAGCGCGGCGGGGTGCGCCGGATCCTCGGGCACCGCCACCCCGTCCTGGAAGGTCGAATTGGCGATGAACTCCTTGTCGGTCCAGCCGTTGTCGACGATATGGGTCAGGATGGCGTTGAACAGCGCCATGTCCGTGCCTTCCCTGATCGCCAGGTGCAGCACGTTCTCGGGGCCTGCGAACTGCTCGGACGAGGCAATCGTCAGAGTGCGGCGCGGATCGACGACGACCATCTTCGCACCGTTCTGCAGACCCTTGACCATGTGGTTGAGGTAGAGGTTGGTCTGCGTTTCCATCGAGTTGGCACCGACGATGAAGATCGTGTCGGTCACCTGATAGTCCTCGTAGGCGTAGTTCAGCTCGTCCACGCCCATGTCGCGGCTGGAATGGACCTCGGAATTGTAGGCCGGCCGGTTGTGGATGCGACAGTTCTTCACCTTCATGCTCTGGAAGTAGAGCTTTCCGGTGCCCCAGGTGTTCTCGTAGCCGCCGGCACTGCCGCCGTGGTCGAACATCGAGACGACCAGATCGTCCTCGGACCCTTGCGCCACCACCCGCGCCGTGACCCGTGCCACCAGGTCGAGCGCATCGTTCCAGCTTGTCGGCTGCCAGGTGCCGTTGCGCCAGACCATCGGGTCGGACAGGCGCTGCTGCTGTGTGCCCATGACCTTCGACGGCCGGTTCTCCGCCATCCGTGCGCCGCGGATCGACCCCAGGCCCGAATTGACCACACAGCCGCTGTCGGGCTTGACCACCAGATGCACGTCGCGACCGTTCTGGCGCACCACGTTGTACATCGACGGCGCGAACCAGGCCTCGGTTTCCATGTGCTGCTGTTCGCTCAGGTCGACGCCGAACTTGTTTTCGCCAGGCGCCGTTCCGCCCTGACGGTTCATCGGCCAGGTGTAGGCCTTGTAGCCGCAGCCGACGATGCAGTAGTGGCAGGTGACGTTGAATTCCTGCGCATCTGCGGGGATGATCGGCAGGCGGTCGATCTGTCTCTTGTAAGCCATCGTTTTCCCTCCCCCTACAGCACGTTCGACAGGCGGCCGTAGATCAGGTCGTCCACGCCGTCGGCATAGATGTCTCCCTTGTCGTCGACGCGCAGCAGGAATTGCGGCAGGTTCTGCGTGGCATGACCCCAGATCTGCTGTCCGCCCGCCTCGCAGTCGAAGCGCGAGTGATGGCCGGGGCAGTTGAGCGTCTTGTCCGTGGCCGAATAGCTCAGCAGCCAGCCCTTGTGCGGACACAGCACCGAGAAGGCCACGATGTCGCCATCCGGTCCGACGCCGCCGTCCACGGCCTGGCCCAGCTTGAGCAGAACGCCAGGGCTGTCCGGATCGGGATAGGCGACATCCAGCGGCGTGTTCACCGCCAGATCGGCGATATTGGCGAGACGGTTTGCCGGGTAATCGACGCGGGCAAGGGCGCGTGCCCTGGCCTGTTCCGGCGTTGCTACCACCGCGGCCACCGCGCCCGCCGTCGCTAGCGCGCCCCCTTTCAGAAACTGTCGACGCCCAACGTCGACCAATCGGTTGCACTTCATTGGCTGGCTCCTCCCAAGCTCTCCAAAGTCGAAATACGGCAACATGCTATTTCGCGGGTCCAGGGCGGACAACGGCGCGCAAGGTCCTGCTGCAGTGCAGCTAAGGACTGAATTTCAAAGAGAAAATTTCGTGTTCGGAAATCCGGACATGCCGCAGTGGGATCACAGGCCGGACAGGCCCAACCTCTGCATCTTTTCCCACAAGGTTGTGCGGGAGATGCGCAACAGCCGCGCCGCCTCGCCGATCTGACCGCCGGTACGGTCGAGGGCGGTGATGATCTGCACCCGCTCGGCAGCCTCGCGCGCCTGCGCAAGCGACAGGAACTCCCCCGGCCCGGCCTGATGCTCCGGGAACAGGTCGGAGGGCTGCAGCAGCGACCCTGTCGCCATGGCCAGCCCTCGCAGCAATCTGGTGCGAAGCTCGCGCCCGCCCCCCGGCCAATCGTGGGTCCGCACGGCCTCTTCGCACAGGGTGCTGATTCCTTCGACCTGGGGTGCCTGGCGAGGGCCGAGCTTGCGGAACAACTGATGCAGAAGCCAGATCGCATCCTGCGGCCGTGTGCCGAGGGGCGGTATCGGAATTTCGTTCTGCGCCAGCCGCAGGAACAGCTCGGCACTGAAGCGACCGTCCTGAATAAGAGCCTCCAGATCGGTGCCGCAGGCCGCGATCAGCCGCGCCTCGCCTCCCTGGTCGAGCCGGTCGAGCAGCCGGGACTGGACCTCGGCGCCCATCCTGCCGACGGCCTGCAGGAACAATGTGCCGTCTCGTACGGTGCCGAAGCCGCTCGCCGATCCGAACAGCGCCGCATCCGCATCGGCCTCGCGGACGAGATCGACGGTGACGAACGGCGTGACGCGGCGGTCCGACAGGTCGTGAATGCGCCGCGCGACAAGGTCCTTACCCGTTCCCGGACCGCCGCGGATCAGGACGGGCTGGCCGTTCGCCGCGGCTTTGTCGATCAAAGCCTCGATCTGCCGCGCCGCCGAAGACACCCCCAGCAAGGGTGGGAAGTCGTCGGTCGGCGACGGGCTCTTCCGATTGCCGACAAGCAGCCCAAGCCGCTCGAGGAACACCGACATGTCGAACGGTTTGGTCACGTAGTCCGCGGCACCCGCCTTCATCAGACGAACCGCCTGGCTGATGCCGCCCTGGCCGGTGATGAAGAGAAACGGCGGCGGCGTGCTGGTGCGGGCCAGCGTGGCGAACAGTTCCTCGCCCGACCCGTCCGGCAGGGCGATGTCGCAGATCACCGCGTCGATCGGCGCGTTAGGGGTCCGGATGGCTCCCAGCGCCCGCACCATCTGCTTGAGCCAGAGCACTCTTGCGCCTTCGAGCTCCAGACGCTGCACCAAAGAGCCACCCATGATGGAATCGTCCTCGACGAGAACGATCCGTCTATTCCGCAGCATCGCCAGCCTCCGTCGCGAAGGGCAGTGCGACCGTGATGCAGGTGACGCCCTCGACCCGCGCAAGATCGATCCTGCCGTTCAGTTGCCTGGTGAGGTCGCGCAAGAGGCGCAGGCCCACGCCGCCACCTTGAGGCACCGGGCCGTCGGCAAGCAGCCGCTCGCGCGCGGCCTGGGACAGTTCGGGCCCGGTGTTGGTGATCTGCAGGACGAGCTCCCGGTCGACTGGCAACACGGCCAGCCCGACGCGTCCCGCGGTTCCTGCGGCCGTGCAGGCGTTCAGCAGCAGGTTGAGCACGATCTGCCGAACCGGCACCGCGCAAAGGCCGTGCGCCGTGGGCGCGGGCATGTCCACGGACCAGTCGAGCGTAAGCCCCATGCGTGACACTTCGGGCTGGATCAGGAGCTTGAGATCCTCGAAGTCCTCGCGGGTCAACGGCAGGTCCTGAC
Source organism: Stappia sp. TSB10P1A (assembly GCF_900185725.1). GTDB lineage: Bacteria > Pseudomonadota > Alphaproteobacteria > Rhizobiales > Stappiaceae > Stappia. The sequence goes on from NZ_FYAU01000005.1 coordinate 86,524, forward strand.
GATTGAGGCGGTTCTGGTCGAGCGTCGCGCGCGTCACATCGCGCAGATGGCGCAGGCCTCGGTCCAGCAGGTCGGCAGCCTTGCGGACCACCTCGGGCCGGTCGGGATAGTTGCGGATCGTATCGGTGGCGTTCAGCAGGCCGCCGAGCGGGTTGTTGATCTCATGCGCAAGCGAAGAGGACAGGCGACCAAGGGCCACGAACCGCTCCCGCTCGGCAAGCCGCCGTTCGGTTTCGGCCTTGGCGGCGACGGCGGCCACCATGGCATTGTAGGTGCGGGCCAGCCGCGCCGTTTCGCCGTCGCCACGTGGGATCTGCGAGACCGGAATGGGGTGGGGCTCGCCCGGCGTCTCGGTCATCTGATAGGCGAGTGTCGTCACCGGGCGCAGCATCCGTCGCAGGACGACAAAGCCTGCCAGCGTCAGCAGGCTGACGATAAGAGCGTTGCCGAGGATCAGGAAGACGAGCGCCTGCCGCCGTTCCGCCTGAAGGTCGGAGACGTCCAGCTCGGTTGCGATCTGGCCGACCATGCGCCCTTGGTAGACCAGCGGTGCCAGCAGGTTGAGAACGGGGGCGGTATCGTCTATCGACAGATGGTCGAGGGCCACCGCATTTCGGACCAGATCTGCGATATCGCTGTCGATGGGCACGCGCCGAGGGTCGGTCGCCGCCAGAACGCGGCCGCGCTCGTCCGCCACGGCGGTCAGAATCATCCTGCGTCCCTCGGCCCCCTTCGAGGCCCGGTCCAGCGTGTCATAGACCTCCCGGACATCCTTCCGCAGAACATGCGACCCCAACGCCACCGTCAGCCCCTCGACATGCATCTGCGCCAGTTCCTGGATCCGTGCGTCCTGCACCCGGGCCAGCGACCGCAGGACCACTTGCGAGGCCAGTGTCCCGGCAAGGATCATCATCGCCGCCGCCAGCAGCGGCAGCTTTATCGACATCGGCAGGGAGGCGAGCTGCTTCATTCGTCACGGTCCCAGATCGCGCATGCGATCGGCAATTCCGTCATAGAGATCGTCGGTCGCCCGCTGAAAACCGTCGAGATGCAGCGCGGCGAGCGCCTGACGGCCGTCGGCCCGCTCGACCAGGCCCAGCAAGGCATCTTGCAGTGCGCGAACCGGCTCGGAGGCCAGATTGTCGCGCCTCGCGCAGACCGGAGGGAAGCCCAGCCATTCCGACCGCGCAACCACCCGCGTTCGTTCGGTCAGCGCCGGTTCGATGACGGCCAGAGCCTCCCAGACATAGCCATCGACGCTCCCCGACCTGACAAGTCCGTCCGCCACGGCCCGCACCACGTTGCGATGACCGAACGTGAAGACCGACCTGCTGAAGAAGGTCTCCACCCGGTCCCCGAGGCGCCGCAGATCGGTTGCGGTGACGAGATAGCCCGAGTTTGAATCCGGATCGGAGAAGGCGTGCAAGCCGCCGCGCAGCTCGCTCAGGCCCGTCGCCGGATCGTCGGCCCCGACGATCAGGTAGGATTGGTATCTCGGGCCGCCGCGCCACGCCGGCACGGCGACAAGTTCCAGCGCATCGGCATGTTGCAGATAGGGATAGCCGCAAAGCCAGGCCGCATCGATCGTCCGGTCCAGAAGCAGGCCGGTGACTTCCTGGTAGGTGCGCCGCTGAAACAGTTCGATCTCGCGGTTCATGCCGCTTGCAAGGGCGCGGCGCAGGCCCTCAATCACGACTGCATCGTTATCCAGAAAGACCGGCGTCAATCCCAGACGCAAAACCGGCTGTGCCCGTGCCGGCCTCGCAATCAAGGCAGCCGTTCCTGCGCCGATCAGGAAGCGGCGTGTCATTGGATGGGTCATGATCCCGGCCCCTCCCTTTGGCCAAGATACATAGCGCGCGACCGGATCGGGTACCTCTACGCTTGTATCGTATTCTTTTTCGCTGTTCCAAAGGCAAAGCAGCGGGAAGCCGTGCCGTGGTTCGCGTGTCCCCCAAAGCGGTCCGCCGAAATGGTGTGCCGAGGACGCCGGCGGTAGGGACGTCTCCTCCCGCGCCAGAGAGGCACGAACTGCCGAAAGCCATGCGACATCCGGATGGATCGGAAAGCGCCTCGCCGACATGAGGTTGATCGGGGTCAAGCCATCCGGTCTTGCATCTGCTATCGTTGGTCGAACGGGAGGCGGGGATGCGCAGAAGGGGCTTTCTTGTCGGGGCGGGTGCGGCGCTTCTCCTTGGTGGCCTGGGGGCCTATGGGTGGCGGTCGGCCGTCGGTTCGCTCTCAGACTATGCCCGTCATGTCGGCGGCCTGCGTGCGCCGCTGCCGGCCGATCCGACCGACAGGGATCTCGTCCGCTACGCGGCGCTTGCCGCCAATGGCCACAACACGCAGCCTTGGCGGTTCCGTCTTGCGGAGGGCGCCATGGATATCCTGCCGGATTTTTCGCGCACCACCCACATCGTCGATCCCGACGACCATCATCTTTTCGTCAGTCTCGGCTGCGCGACCGAAAACCTCGCCATCGCGGCGGCGGCGGCGGGGCGGCCGGGCGAGGCGCGGATTGATCCCGAAGGTTTCGTCCACTTTGCCTATTCGGCGGGTCCGTCGCGATCCGACCCCTTGTTTGCCGCCATCCCTCGGCGGCAGTCGACCCGCAGCGAATATGACGGCCGCGCCATTGCCGCCGCCGATCTCGAGACGCTGCGCAAGGCTGCCGAGGAGCCTGGAGTCCGCCTCGTGCTGCTGACCGAGCGGGCCCGGATTGACCAGGTGCGGGACCTCGTCATCGCCGGCAACACGGCCCAGATGCAGGATCCGGCGTTCATGGCGGAGTTGAAACAGTGGCTGCGCTTCAATCCCCGGAGCGCAATCGAAGCGGGCGACGGTCTGTTTGCGGCCGCGAGCGGCAATCCCGTGCTGCCCGACAGCCTCGGGCGACTTGCCTTCGACACGGTCTTCACCGCAGCGGGTGAGGGCGACAAATATGCCCGGCAGATCGACAGTTCGGCCGGCATCGCCGTCTTCCTTGGCGAGCGCGAGGACAAGGCGCACTGGATCGCCGTCGGGCGCGCCTGCCAGCGGTTCGCCCTGGCGGCAACGGCGCTGGGCCTCAAGCACGCTTTCGTCAATCAGCCGGTCGAAGTGGCGCCGCTGCGCTCCGACCTCGCGGCATTGGTGGGGGAGCCGGGGGTGAGGCCCGACATCGTGATGCGGTTCGGCTACGGACGGGACCTGCCGTTCTCGCCCCGCCGTCCGGTGGATGATGTCCTGGTTGCGGCGTCCGACGCCCAGGCTCCCGACGGGACTGCTCCTCGGCGAACCGCGTAGATCCGACCGAAAGCGTCGCCGCTCGCGGCCGATGAGGCACCGCGCTGTCCGGCCCGTTTTCCCGCAAATCGCCCTGCCCTCCCGCAACCCGTTGCCGGCCGAGCGCTTTCCGCTCGGGATCGGTCAAGTGACTTGGTACCAAGATATCAATGTACCTCAATACAACTTTAAGGTATCCTTCCCTGGGTCCCGGCAACCCGGCCGCGACCGGATTTCAAGGAGGAAAAGGAGACCATTATGTCTGCCAAGGTTTCGTCGGCTACCCATGACAAGCTCAAGGCGCATGTCGGCCCGATCCATGACGAGATCGGCAAGCTGACGCTTGAGATCGACCGCATCCGCAGCGAGCGTGCGATCCTTCAGGCCATGGCCGTCACCGAACTGGACGGCATGGGCCTGTCCAGGGACGCGGTCGGCAGCCTCGCCGCCGCCTGCTGGTAAGCTCCGGCGCAGGGCAGCCGCTGCCCTGCGCCCCCGCTGCCCTGCGCCCCCGACAGCGAGCCTTCTCGATGACCAGACATTTCTCAGAAGCGGGTCAGCGTCATATCGTCATTGTCGACCCGGTCGCCCACTTCTTCAACTACATCCCCGCCGCGCGCGACCTGGGCTACGGCGCCATCGTTCTCAGTTCCAATCCTGATGTCTGCCGGGCCGAGGAGGCGGGTCACCGCCGCATGGACGACGCCTATGCCGCGAACAGCGCCCTCACGGCCTTTGTCCCTTACACCGCCGACGATCTCGACTCGGCCCTGTCCGCGCTGGCTCCCTGGCGCGGCGCCATCGCCGGTGTCATCGCCGGCGACGAGGTCACCGTGCCCGCCGCCGCCGCGCTGGGGCGTAGGCTCGGCTTCGACTATGCCCCTGCCGAGGATGCCGCCTGCCAGCAGATCAAGTCTCGCATGAAGCAGCGTCTCGTCGCCCGCGGGGTGCCCACGCCCCGCTTCGTCGTGGTCGAAACGCGCGAGGACGCCATCGCCGCCTGGCACGCCTTCGGCGGCGACTGCATGATGAAGATGGTCGACTACGCCATGAGTTACGGCATTTCCCGGGTCCGCTCGCCGGATGAGCTGAGCGAGGCCTGGGACCGCATCGCCGCCCGCCGCGCGGCGCTCGATCATGACTTCGCCACGCAGAGCAGCGTGGTGATGGAGGAATTCGTCTCCGGCCGCGAATTCTCGGTCGAGGGCTACGAGCAGGATGGCCGTATCGAGGTGCTGAACTTCTGCGAGAAGCTCTCGCATGAGAATTTCATGGTGATCGGCCATTACGTCCCGGCCCGCACCAGCGCCGGCGAGGCCGAGGCGCTGCGCCGCATCGCCGCCGACTGCGTCCGCGCTCTCGGCATCCGCAACAGCGTCTTTCATGCCGAGGTGCACATGCGGGGCGATCAGCCCTTCCTGATCGAATGCGCTGCCCGGCCGCCGGGGCAATATTCGGTCGGGGTGATGAAACGGGTCTACGGATTCGAACTGATGCGCATCGCCCTGCAATTGGCCTGCGGTGAAAAGGTCACCGTGCGCGCCTGCCCGCCGCGCAAATGGAGCGCGATCATGGCGCTTTACTCCGACGAGACCGGCATCGTGCGCAGCACCCGGTCGCTGGACGAGTTGCGCGCGCGTCCCGAATGCTACGCGCTGAAATGCAGCGTCAAGGCAGGCGACGCCGTTCTCCGGCTGGAAACCTTCCGCGATGTGCTGGGCCTGGCGCTGCTGGAAGCGCCCGACCCCCAGGCGATCCGGGAGGTCTATGACTGGGCCCGCGCCTCGGTGCGCTTTCCGGTCTGATGGGGGAGGGACCATGGACGCACTGACCCTGCTGCCCTGTCCGGATGGGCCTCGTTTCGCTGCCGCGGTGCGCGCCGCCGCGCTCGCCGGCGATCTGCACAGCATCCCGATCTCGGGCACGGCCCGCGACGCCCGGGCGCTGGCTGCGCTCTATCCCGACCTGCCGATCCGCATCGCGCCCGCCCCCCCGCCGTCCGCCCCTCCATTCGACAGCGCGTCTGGTCTGGCGGTCGATCTGCTGAGCGACCTCTGGCAGATGGGCACGGCCGGAACCCTGGCGGTCGCCGATCCGGGGCCGGACAGCCTGCCCGCGCTGGCCTATGCGGTGCTGACCGGCCGCCGGGTCGTCGCCCTGCCCGCGCCGCTGGACCCCTTCGCCGCCCTTTGCGGGTCGGGCACGGCCTTGATCGCAACCCCGGCCGAGGCACTGGACAAGGCCTTCATCGCCCGCCTGCTCGACTGGCAAACCACCGACCCCGAGGCTCCCGACCGCCTTGGCCTGCTGACCGGACGCGACGCAGCGCAAACCGCACGGATCGTCGCCCGTCTTCTGATCCTGCGCGCCTGCCACGCCGTCGGTCACGTGCTGCCCGCTCCCGCCGACAAGGGACCGTCCGAGTTCCTGCTGATCGGCGCGCATGGCAACGAGATGCATCTCGGCTACGGCGAGGAGGACGTGCTGTGCGGGCGCCGGCACGCCCTGCCGCCGCAGCCGGAGGGGCGTTTCGATTGCGGCCGCGCCTGCCAGATCGAGAACCGCCGCGCCGCGCAGTCGCTCGACGCCAACACCGTCCTGCTCATGAGCTGCGACGGCTTCACCCCCAGCCAGGGGCTTGCCCCGCGGGATTTCTCGGTCCTTTTCGGCCTGCTCGACGGGCGTCCGGCGGCGGTGCTGGCGCCGTTCAAGCACGTGCAGGCCAATGCGCCGCTGCTCACCCTCATCGAGGCGCTGGCGCGCAGCGCCGCGCCGCTGGGCGAAATCGCCCACACGCTCAACCGCATCGGCAACACGGGCATGCTGCCTGATCCGGCCTTCCTGGTGCTGGGCGATCCCGACCTGTGCACCGTGCCGCCGCTGGCGCGGGACACACAAGGGGCCGAGACCACCTCCACCCCGCGCGGCACCGTCCTGCGGATCACCCCCGCGCCGCAGGCGCATGCGGTGACGCTCCCGCTGCCCCGGCCTGCGGGCGACACGCCGCTGGCCGTGCTGCCGATGACCCCGGCCCTGCGCGCGTCCGGCCATTTCTTCGCCCTTGCGCCCACCCCCGGCGAGGGGATCGAGGTGACGGTCTTTCGCGACGGCGCGCTCGACCCCGGTCCGCTGGAGGTCGCCCTGGTGCCGGCCGCGCCGCTCGACAGCCGGGTGCTGGAAACCGGGCGCGGCGCCCTCTCGCGCCTGCGCCTCATTGCCCATGTCTTCGGGTCGTCCCCGGCGATGGACACGGCCGGCAAGGACATCGCCGACCTGATGCACCGGATCGCCGCCTTTCCCCGCCCGATCGAGCAGTTGGACGCACTGCCCCTGGCGCTGGCCGCGCCGGCGCTGATGCAGGCCCGCCTCGACGCGCTGCGCCGCGCCGCGGCGCTGCGGATTGCCGACCATCTGGGCGAGGCACGGGTGTGGATGTCGCAGGACCATGCCGCGCTCTACCCGGATCTGCGCCGGGCCGGGCCCGAGGGCGACGGCCCCTGCCCGCATTGCGGCACGCAGGCCTTTGCCTGGCGCTACCGCGACCTGGTGGCCGAGCATCCCGCGCGTGACGTGACGATCTGCCATCGCTGCGGCATCACCGCGGACCTGCCGCTCGCCGCCGCCTTGCGCGTCTCCATGTCGACCCTGCCGGAAGTACGCGGGTCCGCTCTGGAGGTCTCCGTTCGCATCGACAACACCGGCCCGGAGGCCGCGGCGCTCTCGCTGTTCCTGCAGCTCAACGAATGGCGCAAACTGGGCGTCGGCGGCCTGACGGAGCCGGTCGAACTGTCGGTTTTGCCGGGCGAAACGCTGCAGCATGGCGTTGCGCTGACCCTGCCGCCGCAGATGCAGGACGATATCGTCTCATTGCAACTGTTCATGGTGGACGCAGGTCTCGGACTGCATTTCCTCAGTCAGAAGACCCTGCTGAACCTGACCGCGCAGCCTGCCCGTCGCCGCGCGGTGGAAGCTGCGGAATGAGGGGTAGGGCCTCATTCCTCCATGGTGTGGGCGTCGTCGGCATTCAGATCCAGATGGTAGACCTCGCGCATGGTGCGGATGAACTGCAAGGTCTCCTCGTTGAAGGCGGGCCGGTTCTCCAGGCTGTGCAGGATCATTCCCTCCAGCAGGTCGCTCAGACTGATCTCCTTGTGATAGGCAAGGGATTTCAGGACCTTGAGGATCCGCTTCTCGATGCGAACGCCCGTCTGAACTCTTTCCACGTGTTTACCCGACCTGGCCGCCATCTCGCACCTCTCTTCCGACAGCATGGTTCTACTGGGTAAAAGAGCACCGGGGCAACGTCAAATCGGGAAAGGCGCAGGCGGGACAACCGCTTGATGGAGGGGGAGCTTCCGGCGTGTACGCCGCCGTGTCCCATGATGGGTCCTGGATGATCCGAGAGGCATGGCGACCGTCCATACGCACGGGCTGGCGTCGCCTGTCATCGTCCGCGACGATCTCATCTGAGGAGCAGGGAGCCGTCGGGTGATCTCCCTGAAGGTCGGCAGCGGTCCTCAGCCGGGAGCCAGTGTCAGGAAGCGTCGGAACAGGCTGGCGACACGGTCGGGAAACTCCTCATGCGGCAGGTGGCCCGCCTCGGGCAGGATCACCGACCAGCAGTCGCCGAGCCGCGCCTGGATGCCCAGGGACTTGTTCACCGGCAGCACCTTGTCGCCGGCGCCCCAGACCGACAGCACCGGCTTGCGCAACTCCGGCAGCCGTGCCTGCAGATCCTTCTCGTGGAACTGTTTCAGCGTCTGCAGAAACGCATCTGCCGCCCCGGGCTCCAGCAATTGGCGATAATAGAAGTCCACCATCGCCTCATCGGGCATATGTGCCGTGTAGGAGGCGCGCATCTTCGACCGGAAGATGCGCGGCCCGATGCCCTCGCGCAGGATGGCGCTGCGCATGGCATGCCGCACCAGGCCGATCCGCGCCGCCCGTTCCACCGAATGGGTGCCCCCGGCGATGCCGACGCTGTTGATCAGCAGCAGCCGGTCCACCAGTTCAGGCGCGTTCAGCGCCAGCACCGTCGCCACCGCCGCGCCAAAGGAACTGCCCGCCACATGCAGCCGCGCCAGACCCAGGGCGGCGCAGAGCTCTGCCACCCTGGCGCTGGTCGCATCCAGGCTGTAGTCGCCGAACGCCTTGCCCGAGTGCCCGAACCCCGGCATGTCGATCGCCAGCACCCGGTGATCCCGCGCCAGGTCAAAGAACAGGTCCTGCCAGGTGGTCATCGATAGCGGAATGCCGTGCAGGAACAGGATCGTCTGCGGTCCATCGCCCGCCAGCGCATAGCGGATCGGCCCGCCCGCCACCGTCTGCAGGCGGGCAAGGGGGCTCATGCGGTCTTCGAAGTCCAGCATGGTGAGGGGAACGGGCCGCGGCTCGTGGCCGGCAAGGGCGCGCGGTTTCATGGTCGTGGTCATGCGCCCGCCCCCGCCAGCGCCGTCCGGGCGAAGACCGCCAGCAAGGCATTGTAGTCGTCTGCCCGCTCCCAGGTCAGGAAATGCCCGGCCTCGGGCAGAATGACCGGAGTGACGCCGCCGAGGGCCGCTGCCAGCGCCCGCGCGTGCTCCGGTCCGACCAGCCGGTCCTCGCCGCCATGGATGATCTGCACCGGGCAGGCGATCCCCGCCGGGTCGGCCAGCGGGACGAAGCGGTTCGCCACCAGCGTCTGGCGGCAGAATGCATCCGCATGCTGCTCGTTCACCCGGTAGAAGGTCTTCAGCTTGTACAGTTCGTCGGCGTTGCGGCTGCGATAGCCCGCGCCGAACAGCCAGTCGATGCTGTCGTCGAACACCGCCGCCATGCCCGACTGCCGCGCCAGCCGCCGCCAGCCCTCGGTCGTGTCGAGAATGACCTCGTCCGCCGCCAGATAGGCGGAACACAGGCTGATGCCGGCCACCCGCTCCGGCGCCATCAGCGCTGCCTGCAGGGCGATCAGCCCGCCCAGGGCGCAGCCCGCCAGCACCACGCGGTCGAGGTCCAGATGCGCCACCAGTTCCAGCACATCGGCGGCCATCGTCGCGCAGTCAGCACTCTCCGGCAGCGGGGAACTGCGCCCGATGCCGCGATTGTCCAGCGTGATCACCCGGAACTCTTCCGCCAGACGCGACGCCTGCCGGGCCCAGAAGCTGGTGTCGCCCCCCACCGGCCCGATCAGCAGCACGGGTGGCCCCTTGCCCTGGCTGCGGTAGCAGAGCGTGCCGCCGTCGCGCAGTTCCAGCGTCGCGGCGCGCACCTTGCGATAGAAATGGTCGAAGATGTTCACCACCAGCGAACTTTTGTCGTCGATTCCCTCGATCACGTCGGTCGGGTCATAGGCGGGCATGCCGCCATCGAGATAGACCGCTTCGTGCCGCCAGGTGCAGGGGTCGTATTGCAGCGTGTGAGGAATGACGCGCGGCTTGTGCCGCCCCAGTAGGATCAGCACGATCTCGCTCGCCACCAGCGAGGCCGCGAGCACGCAGGCCGAGGCCAGCGACGGTCCCGATCCTTGCATGAAATCCGTGTTCGAGTTCTGCTTCGAGACGTCGTAGTAGCTGATATGCGCCAGCTTCGGCACGAGGCCGCAGGCATAGCGCAACTGCTTCTCCATCGGCGGCTGCGCGTCGGAAATGCCGCAATAGGCCTCCATCGTCATGCCCGCCGGATCGAAGATCTGCAGGCAGGCGCTGAACCCCACGGGCGAGCCCATCAGGACGTAGAGCCCGCGCGCGCGGGCCGCACGGTGAAAGGTCAGGTGATCGTCGATCCGGTAGAAGTCGATGGCATCGATACAGATATCCACCCCGGCGAACGCCGCCTCGGCGATCTCCTCGGTGAAATAGTCGCGGAACAGCGTGACCCGCGCGTCCGGGTTGATGTCGAGGATCGCCTCGCGCAGCACTTCCACCTTGTCGCGTCCGTCGTTCGAGACGGTGGCGCCGAACTGCCGGTTGATATTGGCAAGCTCGAACCTGTCGGGATCGACGATGTGGAACCCGCCCACGCCCATCCGTGCCAGCGTCGACAGGCAGTTGGAGCCGATCCCGCCCGCGCCGACCACCAGCACCGTCGCCCGCGCCAGCGCCGCCTGTTCCGCCTCCGTCAGGATGCCGATGTTGCGCTTGAAGGAGTCGGCATAGACCGATCCGGCGCCCTGAAGTGGATTGCCGTCATGCATTGGCCGCCTCCTTGAGCAGGTGCGAAAACCGCTTGCGGTATCTGCCGACCCGCCCCAGCGCCCCGGCCACCGTCGTGCCCGCCACGTTGACGAAGACATCGCCGGCCGGAACATTGAGGATCGTGTCGAACAGCGTGTTGATGCGCGCGTCGGCCACATAGGGCAGGCTGCGATAGAAGAAGTCGCACTCGCCGCGCAGCGTCAGCGTTCTCGCCTCGAGCGGCAGGTGCGGGTCGTATTTTGCCACCACCTGCCGGGCGATCCGCACCACCTCCTCGGGCGGTTGGCCGACGCCGTCCGGATGCACCGGAGCGAGGTGCGACATCAGGCTGTAGACCAGCGGGCTTTGCGAGATCGAGGTGAAATAGACCGCGTCCCGCGCCGGCCGTCCCACCAGCGCGTGATCCGCCAGAAGCACGAGGAGCAGCGCCATCAGCCCGGAATTGCGCAGTTCCGGCATGACGTTGACGCTGCACAGGTGCAGCACGTGCACGCCCGCCCGCCCCGATGGCACGGTCGTATCCACCCCGGCGGTGCCGATCAGCATGCCGTTTCGGAAGATCAGCACCATGGCGGAGGCGTTGTAGAACGGCTCGATCTTGAAATGCCGCCGCATGTGGTCGAGGTGGGTCTCGTCCCAGCCCCGCGCGAAGGTTGCCAGCCTGAGCAGGTCCGGCTCCAGTGCCGCCAGTTCCCCCCGATGGCGGTCGGTGCGGTCGAGGATGACCAGCTCATGCTCGAGAAACGTCATGCGGCGTGCGGTCTCAAACATCGGCGTCGGCCCTTGTGGTGAGGAAATGCAGCGCCCGCGCGATCAAGGTCCCGGCCTCGCGCACATAGGTGCCGCGCCACGCAGCGTCCTGCGGACAGAAGGCGCGCAGCATCTGCGCCCGCGCCCTTGCGACGCAACGCGCATCATCCGGGAAGTGCACCAGCGCACTGTTGGCCGCGCGCAGCGCCAGCAGCGTCCGCGCCGCCGGGCCGGTGCCCAGTTCGAAGGTGACGCCGCAGGCGCCTTCCAGCCCGAAGGCCGTCTTCAGCCCCCGGATCACATCGCCGCGCGCCGGATAGACCGCCTGCTCGCCGGCATGTCCGTCGCTGACCGGCATGCCGAAGATCTCCCGCATGGGCAGCAGCGACGGACCGTTGGCGAGCAGGCTCGGCACCTTGTAGCCGCCGATGCCCGAATGCAGGTCGAACAGGATCGTCCGGTCGGGCCGTGCGCCCTCCAGAAGCGGTCCCAACGCCGCGTTCAGCGCCTGCAGTTCCGGCGCCAGCGCCGCCCCGCCATAGAACACCGCCTGCGGGTCGAAGTACTGCCCGCCCGCCAGCGTCTCCTTGACCTGGCGCATTCCGCCTCGCGCGATCACGCTGGCGACAAAGACCGCGAACCACGCCGCATCGGGCAGGCGCGACAGGGCGCGGCTGCTGAACAGCCGCCCGATGGCGCGGGCCTGCGGCCCGACATCGGCCAGTGCGGCATGGTCCGAAAGGTAATTGCGGTTCAGATCGACATTGTCGGCATTGGTGCGCCGAAACGCGCGGATGCCGCCGGGGTTGATGCCATGCACCAGGATCACCCGCACCGGCCCGTCATGGTCCGCCAGCCGCCGGACCAGCGCCACCTGCGCGGCGCTGCCGCAATGCCCCTCGATCCCGTGCAGCCCGCTCAGCACCACCAGCGTGCAGGCCGCGTCCCCGGGGCCGCACAGCGCCACCCGCAGGCTGTCGCCGCTATCGCCGATCAGGTGATCATGGAGCTCCAGCCCACAGGCGCTGCAGGCCGCGTCGAACATCGCCCGCGCGCCCTCGACATCTCCGGCATAGAGCCGCGACGCCTCGCCGTCATCGATGTCGGCGGCCATGTCAGTAGGAGGCCTCGGCACGGTTTGCATCGTCGATCTTGGGCTCGGGGTTGCGAAGGGCAGGGCGGCGCTGCACGGTGCGCACCGGCCGCACGCCGTCCGCCGCCAGGGCCTGCTCGTCGACCACCAGCGTCTGCCCCTGGAATTTCAGCGGCGCGCCGATCCAGCGCGTTTCCGCCTCCAGATGCTGCCAGTCGCGGGTCATGATGGTTTCCAGCCCGGCGATGCTCTTCACGTCGCCTTTCCACTCCTGCGAGGTGTTGTAGAAGGCGTCGTCATGGCAGGCCTTCACGCAGGCAAGACACTCGATGCACTGGTCGGGGCGCACCGACACCGCCGGCCCTTTCGCCAGCCGCGCCAGCACGCCCTTCGGACAGACATAGATGCAGTCGTAGCAGGAGGTGCATTTCACCGGATCGATGATCGGCTCGAAATGGCTGCGATAGTCGCCCTTCTTCAGCCAGCGCTTCGGCGTGGTCTTGTAGATCGTCGAACTGCCGCAGCCGTCGAGCGAGATCAGCAGCACGATGGCCGTGAGCGTCGCGGCCCACAGTCCGACCTCTTCCGCCGGCATCCGCGTGTACCATGCCACGCCCGCCAGCCCGGCCAGCGACACACCCAGATGCGTCAGCGTCTTCGCCCAGCGGCGCTCTTCGGGGAGAATGTCCCAGAAGGCGAACCAGGTCAGGTGCAGCAGGAAGATCAACCCCATCGAGATCAGCGCATACTGCGGATAGAAGAAGGCCACCGGGAACAGCGTCATGCAGTAGACCAGCGCCGTCGACAGCGCCTGTTCCATCCGGTCGAGAAAGCCGAACTGCGCCAGCGTCATCGGCTCGGAGCGGCGGTAGTTGGCGCGGATATAGGCGGGAAGGTCGTCGAGATGCGTCGGCCCCCAGGCCAGCTTGAACCCCGTCTGCCGCGTCACTTCCTCCGCGTCGATGCCGGGCGCGGCATAGGGCGGCGCGATGATCCGCCGCCCGGCCACCACGTCCTTCAGCCCGGTGACGTTGATCGCGTCGATCACGTCATATTCGTTGTATTCGTTCATTCCGGCGGCGCACCAGACGTTCGAGCCCTTGGAATTCGCCACCAGCAGGTAGCAGTCGAAGGGGGCGAGCACCTTCATCAGCCGGTGCACCGTCAGCGTGTAGTTGCCGCTCAGGAACACCGGGCTGTTGGCATCGGGATTGCCGATGCGGCGCAGTCCCAGCGCGCAGGGAAAGTTGAAATGCCGGAAGAAGACGTGGAACGTCTCGTAGAGCTTGGTCGTGATCCACTCAAACATGGCGCTTCACACCTTCTATCAACTGGAAGGTGGACATGGGCCAGGTCTTCTTCTCGGTGATCTCGAAGCCCGCCGCCTCGATGACGCCCTTGAGGTCCTTCACCGGAAAGAACGCCCGCCGCAGGATGGCGAATTGCGGTACCCACATCAGCGTCATGACCACCCGGAACAGCACCCGCGAGACCCTGCCCTCGGGCCAGACCTCGTCGGCGATCAGCATCTTGCCGCCCGGTTTCAGGATCTCGTGGCATTCGCGGAAGATGTGTTCGAGGTAGGGCTTCGACAGTTCCCCCACCACCATGGTGGAGACGATCACATCCAGGCTGCTCGGCGCGAAATGCTTCTTCAGGTTGGTGACGCTGTCCTTGATGATGGTGAAGCGGTCCTCGCGCCCTGCCTTGGCGATGTTGCGGCGGCACTCCTTCAGCATGCTTTCGGAAATGTCCATGCCGGTCACGGTCGCGCCGTGCTCGATACATTTCAGCCCCAGCGAGCCGGTGCCGCAGCCGATGTCCAGCACCTGGTCGCCCTGCTTCATGCGGCTGGCGATGGTGTTCTTGATCCGGTCGATCTTGCCGCCGGTCAGCAGCTTGACCGAGACGTCGTAGCGCTCCGGTGCGTATTCGACCCACACCATCCAACTGTACATCAGCATCGTGACCTCCTTCCGTCGCGTGCCGGAACGTCGGCCCGCCGCCTGTGCAGGCGATGGGCCAGGGGTCGGGATCAGGCGCGCGCCATCGCGTCCGTGCGCTCCTCGCGATAGCCCGCGATCTCGCGTTCCAGGTTCTCGGATGTCGGGAAATGCGCCCGGTCCAGCACCGGGTAGAAGTGCAGGACGGCCCCTTTCGGCAGCGTCACCCGCACGCCGGTCTCCTCGTCGGTCTGCCGCGAGGCGATGATCCGCCGCAGCACGCCGCCGGTGGCAAAGCTCTGCACCGGCACCGCGTCCGTGCCGATCCGCTCCAGTTGCAGCGCGCAGACGGTCTGCGCGTCATGCGTCACCTCGATATGGACGGAGTTCGCCTCCGCGTTCCACAGGAAGTCCCTGCTGTAATGCGTGTCGGGCGAGGTGGGCAGCGCGATCTCCGCAGCGCGCCCCTTGAGCGCCTGCCGCACGTCGTTCGGCGTGCCGCACTGGGTGCAGCATCCGGCCTCGTCCAGCGCCACCGCTTCGGCTTTCAGCCCGTAGCGGCGCACGGTGCGCGTGCCGCAGCCCGGACAATGGGTGTCCGACACGCCATCGCGGAACATGTTGCCGCAATAGACGTAGCGAATGCCCGCCTCCATCGCCATCTCCCGCGCCTTCAGCACGATCGCCTCCGGCGTGCGTGTCACGCTGGTGTAGAGATAGGCCGGGTGGAAGGCGACGTAGTGCAACGGCACCCGGTCGCCCACATGTTCCAGCACCCAGGTATTGGTCTTGGCGATCTCCTCCTCGGTGTCGTTGCGCCCGGTGATCAGCAACTGGCTCAGTTCCAGATGCCGCCCCGAGCGATGCACCTTGCGGATCATGTCGAGCACCGGCTGCAGATGCGTGCCGCCGGTGAACTTGCGATAGAACTTCTCATCCATCGACTTCAGCGAGATGCTGAAGATGTCGATACAGTCGATCAGCTCGTCCACCGCGCCGGATTCGATGTAGAACGCCGACTTGTAGAGGGTGACGATCCCCGCCGACTGGGCAAGCCGCGACGTTTCCACCACGAATTCGTGCCAGACCACCGGATCGTTGTAGGTCCAGGAAATGACCTCGATCCCCAGCATCTCGCAGGTGGCGACGATCTGTTCGGGCGTGTAGCGGCGCACATCCGCCTGATCGAGGTGGCGCACCTGGGATGTTCGCCAGTTCTGGCAGAAATCGCAGGACATCATGCAGCCGATATTCCCGAGCGACAGGATCTTCGCTCCGGGGCGGAAGTGGTTCACCGCCTCGGTCTCGATGTATTCCATCGTCGCCTCGACCGACTTGCCGTAGTTGAAGGTGTACAGCTCGCCGCCGATATTGCCGCGCACGCCGCAGCGCCCCATCTGCCCGTCCGCGATCTTGCAGTGGCGCGGGCTGAGGTTGCACACCACCATCGAACTGCCGTTGCCGGCCTTCTCCCAATGGGTGGCGGGATAGGCGTCCCGCATCCAGGACACGTCTTGATCGATTTTCATGGCGGCCTCCGAAGCGAAGCGATGGAAAAGCGAAAGGATCAGTCGAGGATCAGTTCCGACAGGCCGAACTTGACCTCTCCCGGCTTGGCGGGGGCGAGGTCCTCCTCGACATAGAAGCGTTCCCAGACAGCGTTCGAATACAGTTGCCCCTTGCGGGTCAGCCGCACCTCCTCGCCGTCGTCGGTCAGGTAGCCCTCGGCCTGGAGCGCCCGCAGCACGTCGCCATAGACCAGGTCCATGGGCACGCCGAACCGCGCCTGGAAATCGGTCTTGAAGACGTTGCCCACCTTCAGCCCGCGGATCATCACCCGGCGCATCTCCTGCTCCTTGCTCAGATGCGTCGAGAAGTCGAGGATCGGCTCTCCGGCGTTGATCCGGTCGATATACTGTCGGATGTTGGTGATGTTTGTGTACATGAACTGATGGATTGCCGATTTCGACGATACGCCGAAGCCGATCATCGGCCATGTTCGCCAGTAATAATCAAGGAAGCGGCAGTAATGATCCGCCCGCGCCGGGTGGTAATAGCCCGAGGTGCTGCCGGTGACGTAGCCCGCCTGCTCCAGCAGGTCGAAGGCCCGCACCGCCATTGCCTTCTCTTCCTCGATCAGCGGCAGCTTCTGCCCCTTCTTGAGGATCCAGTTGTGGTAGGCGGTGTTCTCCCAGACCTCCAGCGGATAAACCGTGATGCAGGACATCTCCAGGTCGATGGCGCGGGTGACGGAGTCTTCCCAGATCTCGGGCGTCAGTCCGATCAGGGGATAGATCAGGTCGACATTGACATGGGTGAAGCCCGACTTGCGGATCGCCGTCACCGCGCGGTCGATATCGTGCAGGTCGTGCGGCCGGTTGGTCTGCCGCAGGATGCCCTCGTCGAAGCTCTGGATCCCGATCGAGAACCGGTTGAAGCCAGCATCGAACAGCGCGTCGATCTTGTCCTGGTCGACGCTGCGCGGATCGAATTCCACCGCGACCTCGGCGCCGGCGGCCACCTCGAACGTGTCGCGACAGGCCTGAAGGATGCGGATCAACTGGTCCGCCGTCAGCAGTCCCGGCGTGCCGCCGCCGAAATAGATCGCCTCGATGCGGAACCTCGGGAACACCGGGTTGGCCGGAAACGCCTCGATCTCCTTGATCAGCGCCTCGACATAGGCCTCGCGCAGATCGTCCTTCGAGTTCACCATCACGGTGTAGTCGCAGAAGTGGCATTTCGTCGAACAGAACGGGATATGGATGTAGATCGACGCGTCCTGCTTGCGAAAGAAATTGCCGAAATCCGTGTAGGTGTAGTTGAACGGATAGGTGTGGATGTTGCGGCGGATGTATTTGTCCTGCTGGATGTTCATGTGAATTTTCCTGTCAGGCTGTTCCGGGTCTGGATGAGCGGGGCGTGCCAGGTCGGCGGCGTCAGGTCAGCGGTGTCAGGCACTGCAGGCCGGGGGGCGCGGGTCGATGCGCCGCGCGTCCGGTCTTCAGCGTCGGGCGTCCGCAGGAAACGAAAAGGTCGCTGAGCACGGACCTGTCTCGCCCGCGCAACTCCGGCCCGGCGCGCCCGATGGTCTCGATGGCGGCGTCGACCAGGCGGAACTGGAAGCGGCAACTGCGCGGATCCGGGCGGTTCATGTCGCCGCTGCGGACGAAATTCTCCTGCTTGCAGCCGCCGCTGCACAGGTAGCGGATCGCGCAGTCCGCACACACCGGCGTGTCGTTGATCGAGGTCCGCCACCGCTCGGTCGTCGCCGCGTCGACGCCTTCGGAGAAGCTGCCGCTGCGAAAATCGACCTCGCCCACCAGCCGGTGACAGGGCATCACGGACTGGTCCGGCGAAAAGGTGAAATACTTGCGTCCGCCGGAGCAATGTCCGTTCGCCACCTCTCCCAGCAGGATCATGCGGATGATCGTCTCGATCTCCAGCACGCCCTTGAAGCGGTTGTCGTCCGAGAACAGCGTCAGATAGGCCTGCGCGAGGTCGCGGTATTCCGCGTCGATCTTGTCGTCGCACAGCGCGTCGATCTCGTCCCGGCCGCGGCCGGCGAACGTGTCCGCGAACACCGGCTTGAGAAAGCTGTCGCCGACCACGGCGGGCAGGATCTGGAACCAGTCGAAGACGTTCTCGCCGTGCAGTTCCCGTACATCCGCGACGAGCGAGGAACCGGGGAACGGCACATAGGTCATGCGTGCCACCAGCGTGATGGCCTCGGACCGCTGGCGCACGCGGCGACAGTTGGCGATGATCTGCTCGAAGGAGCCACGCCCGGCCAGGTTCGGACGGTTGCGGTCATGCGTCGCCGC
Organism: Stappia sp. TSB10P1A; assembly: GCF_900185725.1. Lineage (GTDB taxonomy): Bacteria > Pseudomonadota > Alphaproteobacteria > Rhizobiales > Stappiaceae > Stappia. The sequence continues at coordinate 104,570 of NZ_FYAU01000005.1, forward strand.
GCCGCCGTCGATGGACACCGACACGGTGAAGCCGAAGCGCTCGAACAGGCTCAGTTCCCGCTCGCTCAGCCGTGTCGTCAGATTGGTCGAGATGCGGTAGTGAAAGCGGATGCCGCTGTCTGCGGCCAGCGCGAGTGAGCGCTCGCACAGCGTCTCGATGGCGTCGAAGTTCATCATCGGCTCGCCGCCGAAGAACTCCAGCCGCACCGCGTCCCCGGCGCCGGCATTCTCCGCGATGAAGCTCAGGATCGCATCCAGATCCGTGTCGGTATTCAGCTTTCCCTTGATCCGCCCGTAGTCGCCCCCTTCCGCGAAGCAGTATGTGCACCCCAGATTGCAGACCGACGTCAGGTTGATGTTCAGAGCCAGGTTCGCGCCATCCAGCGGCGAGGCGCGCTCCAACCGATCCCGGTTGAGCGACGTCAGATGGCCCGCCGTCCGCAACTGCTCCAGATCCCTGGCGACCCGCTCCGCCAGCCCGGGGGAAAGCACCTCGGGGTCCCTGCGGTCTTCCGGGGGCGTCCCTTTTATTTCATAGAGTTGGTGCGTTTCCGCATGCAGGATCCAGGCTTTTGCCGCCGCCTGGACGATGTGGAAATCCGGTGTGTCTGGGCGTTGGTCACGCATCCGTTTCTCGCTCCGCGTCGAACTACGGTTAACACCTCTTAATATCGGTACTTTGGTACCAAGCTCAGTGCAAGCACAATCTTTGGGCGAGTTAACCTATGGTAAAACAATCTTAGCGAGTTTTTACGAGGCGGCGGGAGGGCCTGCCCCGACTGGGAATTTCGGCTGCTGACGGCAAGTGCAGGGCCGGCCACGCCAAATCGCGAAACCCGGCACAGCGTCGACGCGTGGCGACATGCAATTCGGCTTGAAGTTTGAATATCTCGGAGTTAGGTACCAATATACCAAACTACCAAAAGCCGAAAGAAGCTCCGTGTCGATCCGCGCTCTCTCCTCCTCCGGCGTCTCCTGGGCGCTGCTTGCCGCCCTGCTCTACACTCTTGCCGCCGCTGCGGCGAAGGTGCTGGTGGGTGACTTCCACGTTCTCGAGATCCTGTTCTTCCGGCAGATCGTCGTGCTGCTGTCGACCCTGCCCGAGATGCGGCGCAGCTTTCCGCAAGCGCTTTACACCAGTCGTCCCGGCCTGCATGCCATCCGCCTGGTCGGCGCCTTTCTCGCGCTGTCCTGCGGCATCTGGGCCGTGGCCGTGCTGCCGCTCGCCACGGCGACGACCCTCGGCTTCTCGCAGGTCTTCTTCGTCGCGCTGCTGGCCCGGTTTTTTCTCGGCGAAACTGTCGGGCCGAAAACGTTTGCCGCCATCGCGCTGGGCTTTGCCGGCGTGCTGGTCGTCATGCGTCCCGGCGGGGAGGGCCTGTCGCTGCTCCATGCCGCGATCCCGCTCCTCGGCGGCGTCGGCGGTGCCATGGCGGTGATCAGCGTGCGCCGGCTGGCGCAGACCGAGAGCACCGCCACACTGCTGCTCTACCAGTCGCTGTTTGTCGGGCTGCTCAGCGGCCTGCCGCTGGTCGTCCTCTGGGTGACGCCCGACCTGCCGCAACTGCTTCTGCTGTTCGGCATCGGCATTCTCGCGACGCTTGGCCAGTGGTGCGGCGTTCAGGCGCTGCGTCTCGCCGAGGCCAGCGTCGTCGGCACCCTGGACTATATCAAGCTCGTCTATGCCGAACTGCTGGGCATGCTGGCCTTCGACGAGCGCTCCGATCGGCAGACGGTCTTCGGCGCGGCGCTGATCGTGCTCGCGGCCTATGCCACGGTGCGCCTGCGCCCGCGCCCGCGCGGTCGCTGAGGGCAGGCCCGGATCACGGTGACCTCGCGGGTGCTTAGGCGGAGCCCGGCGGCGGAGGCGCGTTTGCGGCAGTCGGCCGCCGCCTCTGCGTGACGAGGCGAACGAGATCGTCGACCAGTTCGTAAAGCACGGGGATCACCAGCAGGCTCAGGAAGGTCGAGGTGATCAGGCCGCCGATCACGACGATGGCCATGGGGGTGCGGAAGCTGGGATCGGCGCCGAAGCCCAGCGCGATGGGCATCATCCCGGCGCCCATCATGGGCGTCAGCATCCGCGCCACGGCCAGCGAGAAGAACACGGCGACCGATGAGGTCCAGCCGAACTGGACGAAGAACTTTCCCGCAAGTCCCGGCATGAAGGCCGTCGACAGGAAGACCGCGATGAGGGTGAAGGTGGTGGCGATGACGGGCAGGCCGATCTCGTCGGCTGCCTCGCGCGCGGCGACCAGCGGCTCCTTGCCCTGTGCCATATGGCGCACGATGTTCTCGATCTCGACGATGGCGTCGTCCACCAGGACGCCCACGACCAGCGACAGCGACAACAGGGTGACGATGTTCAGCGTGAAGCCCATCCACTGCATGAACAGGAAGGTGGGCAGGATCGACAGCGGCAGCGCCACCGCGCTGATAAGGGTGGCGCGCAGGTCGCGCAGGAACAACCCCAGCACCACGACCGCCAGCACGGCGCCCTCGACCAGCAGTTGCGACAGGCGCAGCCCGCCGATCTCCGCCCCGATGACGACCTCCTGCCAGGCGGCGATGCTGCCGACAGCGGGCAGGGTCTGGGGCTACCGTTCGCGCGCGGCGGAGGTCAAGCTGACCGATAGGGCCGAGGGGGCGGCGGGAGGAGGCTCGGAAGAGGTCGCGCCGCGCACGAGCGATGGCCATGGCGGCCCGATGGTCAACAGGACGGCCACCAGGACGGCCAACAGGGCGGTCAGCCCGATGGCCGGCCCGAGGAGCAGTGTCAGGGAAGACCGGCGACGGCTCATGCGCACCTCTTTCGGCTGAGCCCCGTCCGGCCGCAGCCGAAGCGAAGGGGCGAGGCGGTGAGGTTTCCCTCCTCCCGGCGGCCGGTCACGGGGTGAAGACGATGCGGGTGTTGCCCGGATCGGGGCGCGACCAGGTTCGTTCGACCTGGTTGAGCGGGACGGCCCGCGCGTCCACGCGGAAGGTGCCGCGGGCGATCTCCCTCGCCAGCCTTGGCAGCTCGCGCAGGATGGCGCGGCCCGACACGGCCCCGTGTCCGCTGCCGAGGATGCGAAGATCCGCCCGGCGCAGGAGGGTGCCCGGGATCGGCGCGATCTCGCCGGCCATCGAGCCGACGTGAATCCAGGTCAGCGGCAGGCTGTGGCTTTCCCGTTGCGCCAGCATGGACTCCATGCAGCGCACGGCGCTCTCGCCCCAGATGAAGTCCAGCACCACATCCGTCTCGCAGGCGGCGGCACCCAGCCGCTCGTCGCCCAGCAGGATGGTTCCGGTGGCGCCCAGCGCCGGCAACTCCGCCAGCCTGGCCGCGTTGCGGCCTACGGCGAAAACCTGCGAGGCGCCCAGATGCCGGGCGATCTGCACCGCCAGCCGCCCCGAGCTTCCAGTCGCGCCCAGGATCAGCACCCGCCTGCCGCGTTGGAACGGCAGGCGCCAGCGAAAGCCCGGCGCCCGGCAGCGCAGCGCGATCCACGACGCCATGGCCGGGTTCATCGCCGCCGCGATGGCGACCGGATCGCAGCCATCCGGCAGTTCGATGCTGTGGCTGCGCTCGATCACGGTCCGCTCGGCCATCGTTCCGGTTCGGCCGGGCTCTTGCACGAAATAGCGCAGCTTGCCGTCGGGACCGCGCCCGACCCCATCGATGCCGGGGACCTGAGGCAGTTCGGCGGTGCTGGAGTAATGCAGTCCGGCGGCGCGGCCCCGCGTCACATGGTGCAGGCCGGCCGCCAGCACGTCGATCGGCATGTCTGTCGGCGCGCGGGCCTCCGGATCGGCGAAGTCGCCATATCGCGGCGGTTGATCGAAAGCGGTGATGACGGCAGCTTTCACGGGGTCCTTCCTTTCGGGCGCAAACGTGATTAAATTCGCATTACGAATTAATATGGTTCGCAATGCGAACAATGTCAAGATGGAGCTGCGATGCAGACGCAAGACGAGACGCCCCCCGCATCCGGCGACGGGCTGGCTGATGCCCTGATGACGACCGCCTTCGTGATAATGGCCGTCGTCAACCGGATCGCCGCCGAGCACGACCTTTCTCAGTCGCTGCTTCGGGTTCTGGGCATCCTGCGGGACCGCCGTCCGCGGATGGCCGAGCTCGCCGACTATCTCGGGCTGGAGAAACAGACGATGTCGGGCCTGGTCTCTCGGGCGGAGAAGCGCGGACTGGTCGCCCGCGCGCCGAATGCCGAGGACGGACGGGCGACCGATGTCTTCCTGACGCGCGAGGGGGCTGAACTGGTCGACCGACTGCATGACGAGGGGCAAGCCGCCCTGGCCCCGATCCTCGACAGGCTCGAGGCGCCCGATCGGCAGCACCTCGAGGAGCTTCTCCGCCGTCTGGTCGGCGGCCGGCAAGGCTGACGGGTTGCGGCGCGGTCAGGAGAGGCCCGTCGGCGGCGCGCCGTCCGGGGTCTCCCATGCCAGCCGGTCGAGGACGCCCTTCAGCCGAGGCGCCGCGAAATCGAGAAACGCCCGGATCTTGGGAGCAACGAGCCGCACATGCGGATAGACCAGGTGAACCGGTTGCGGCGGCAAGGTGAAAGCCTGCAGTATCGGGACCAGCGTGCCGTCGCGGATCTGCTCGCACACCATGTAGGACAGGGCTATCGTGATGCCATGCCCCATCGCGGCGGCCTGTATCGCCGGGGTCGCGTCGTTGATTTCGAACGTCGGTTGCACAGACACGCTCCCGGTTTTCTGCCCATTCCGGAAGCGCCATTCGCGGTTCGGCATCAGGCCCGTGAAGGCGATCACCGAGTGGTGCCGCAGGTCCGCCGGCGATGCGGGGACCCCGCGCCTTGCAAGATAATCCGGGCTCGCGACCAGGATCCGATGGACCGAACCGATCCGCTTGGCGATCAGGGTCGAGTCCGGCAGGTGTCCGATCCGCACCGCGATGTCGACCCCTTCCTCGACGAGGTTCACGACACGATCGAGCAGGAGAACGGACGCCGTCACCCGCGGGTACTGTCCGAGGAAGCCGCAGACGACCGGCGCCAAGGCGGATCGGCCGAAGGTCACCGACGCCGTGATGTTGAGGTGACCCCGCGGCAGGGCGGTTTCGCCCACCGCCTCCTTCTCGGCAGTGTCGAGATCGGCGAGGACGCGCCGTGCGCTCTCGAGGAAGCGCTGGCCGACGTCGGTGATGGTCAGGCTGCGCGTGGTGCGGTTGAAGACGCGCGCGCCGAGCCGCTCTTCCAGCGCGGAGATGGCGCGCGTCACCGCCGGCGGCGACAGGCGCAGCCGCGCTCCGGCCTTGACGAAGCTGCCCGCGTCGGCCACCGCGATGAACACCTCGAGCTCATGCAGCCGGTCCACTTATTATTCCTCCTTGAGGAATAAAATATTTCATAAGGCGAGCATTCTTTCAATCGATGCCATGAACCAGATTGGGCGGACGCAGTGCCCGGAGCACCGCATCCTCAACCGCACAAGGACTGACTTCATGGCTCGTGTTGCCGTTATCGATCCCCAAACCGCCACCGGCGAGGCCAAGCAGCTTCTGGACGCCGTCCAGTCCGGTCTTGGCATGGTTCCGAACTTCATCCGCGTGCTGGCGAACTCGCCGGTCGCTCTCAACGCCTTCCTGGGTCTCCATGGAATCGCCGGCGCCGGCGTGCTCGACGAACGGACGCGCGAACGCATCGCGCTGGCTGTCGCCGAGCAGAATGCCTGCCAGTACTGCGTTTCGGCGCATACCGCGATCGGCCGCAAGGTCGGCCTCGACAATGACGAGATGCTCGCCAACCGGAGGGGCCGGTCCTTGGATGCCAAGGCGGAGGCCGCGCTGATCTTCGCGCACGCCCTTGTCGAGCACACCGGTCAGGTCAGCAAAGCCGAGTTCGAGGCCGTGCGCGCGGCGGGTCATTCCGACGCCGAGATCATCGAGATCATCACGCATGTGGCGATGAACATCTTCACCAACCTGCTCGGCAAGGCGACTGAGGTCGAAATCGACTTTCCGAAGGTCGAACTGAACACGGCCGCCTAACGGCGCGAAGGCATCCGGGCGCAGCTTCGGCTGCGCCTCTTCCCTCTGAACCGAAGGAGACACCCCATGACCGAGACGACGCAACCGGGCGTCCGCCCCCCGCTGCCGCCCTTCACGCGCGAGACCGCAATCCGCAAAGTGCGGATGGCCGAGGACGCCTGGAACACCCGCGACCCGGAGCGGGTGTCGCTCGCCTACACGCAGGACAGCCGCTGGCGCAACCGTGCCGAGTTCCCGGCCGGCCGCGCCGAGATCGTCGCCTTCCTGCAGCGCAAATGGGCGCGGGAACTGGACTATCGCCTGATCAAGGAGCTCTGGGCCTTCGCCGAGAACCGGATCGCGGTGCGGTTCGCCTACGAATGGCGGGACGATGCCGGAAACTGGTTTCGCAGCCACGGCAACGAGAACTGGGAGTTCGACGAGCACGGCCTGATGCGGCTGCGCTTCGCCAGCATCAACGATCAGCCGATCCGCGACGCCGACCGCAAGTTCCACTGGCCGCAGGGGCCTCGCCCCGCGGATCATCCGGGCCTTTCGGACCTCGGCCTGTGACGCCGGCGCGAGACCGCAGGAGGACATTATGCCCCATCATTTCGCGGAGATTGCCTTCACGCCGACGGTGAAGAAGGTGCAGGAGGCGTTGGGAAGCCGGTCCTCCTATGCCCGCATGGAAAGCGCGCCGGAGGCCGTCAACCAGCGGCTCACCCCGGCGGAGGCCGGCTTCATCGCGGCGCGCGATTCGCTCTACATGGCCACCGTCGGCGAGACGGGCTGGCCCTATATCCAGCATCGCGGCGGGCCGACCGGCTTCGTCCGCGTGCTCGACGAACGCACGATCGGCTTCGCGGATTTCCGCGGCAACCGCCAGTATGTCAGCGTCGGCAACCTGACGGGCGACGACCGGGTGTCGCTGTTTTTCATGGACTACCCGAACAGGACGCGACTGAAGCTCTTCGGGCGCGCCACGCTCGTTGGCCTCGACGACGAGGCGACCCTGTCGCGCCTCGAAATGCCGGACTATCGGGCCCGTGTCGAACGGGGGCTCCTCGTCACGGTGGAGGGGTTCGACTGGAATTGTCCTCAACATATCACCGAGCGCCATACGCTCGAGGACATGCGCGCGATGACCGCGCCGCTGGTGGCCCGGATCGCCGAACTCGAGGCGGCATTGGCACGGCACTCGGACGCAGGGCATTCGGATGGGCGCGCGCCGGCGGACCGCTGACGCGCCGGGGCCTTTGCGAATTTCGAGACGGATTTTGCAAAATTCCGTCTCGAAATCGCGAAATTTCAGCGCGGGCCTTGCAAACTCCACAAGTCGCCATCGGACAGGCAACGGCTCCGCCAGCGCCCCGCGGCGGGCCTCGGTGAGCGGATTGTCGGACTGGCAGACAAGCCCGCCATCGGACAGGCAACGGTTCGCGCGGCGGGCGTTGCCAAGCACCGCGACCAACCACTCTCCGGCTTCGGCGTGTGCCTTGAGTTTAGCCCGTACCCTCGGAACGGCTGCCTTAAGCGTCGTGCCGTTCCTGAAAGCGGCGCGAGCTCGGTTGGCTGGTTTAGGGGAGTGGTGAGATTTGCTTTTTTCACCCTTCGGCGGGGGCTGGACTAATCAGCAAAGGCGGAACAAACTATCCGTAAACGGCTTATCGATTTTCGACACCCTTAGAGTTTAAAATGCCGAAACATTTAATGATTGCGGTCGACTGGTTTGGTCCCTACGACTTAGACAGCGCGTGGGAAGCGGCAAAGTCCGATTACGGGCATGCTCTTTATATGTGTCTTGGACGTCGACCTTATCAGAGATCAACCACACTTCAGTATGTCGGCATTGGTAATAATGTACATACGCGCCTCAACGAAGACCATCATAAACTTCGGAAGGTGACTCGTGAACGCGAGATATGGCTGGGCGATATTGCGACGGCAGAGCCGTCGGGCAAAAAGCTGAAGGTCACACGGGCAACTTTGGATTATGCTGAGTGGCTTCACGCTCGGTTCTTGCAACTTCCGTTGAACGAGAAGAAAACAAAGACCCTGCCCTCACGCAGTGTTACGGTGTTAAATAGATGGTTTAAAACCGACTACGAGACTCTGCGCAGGAATCGCCCCCATCCAGATTGGCCAGATCTGATAGACTATCCGAATTATGAGCTTCCTGCCCGCCTCGTGTGGTTTGGAGGTAAGCAGAAATATTTTATCGCACCAAGTTATGCGAAGCCTTGAGTATTTAGGTTTTAAAAATACAGTACTGACTGTAATTTCTTTCCCCGGTTGTCTCTTGATGCAGTCTCGTTGTGCTATTTGAACCCCGGATTTTTAGGGGTTTGCAAGGCACCGGTTCGAGACGCGCCACAGGCCGGCTCGGGGCCGGCAGGGCGGGTTATTCCCGCAGCCGCTCCGGCTCGTCGGCGCGCAGATAGGCCTCCTGCTCGGGCGTCAGGACGATCCGGTCGAAGCCGGTCACCATCGGGCGCACATGGCGCAGGAAGCCATGGCCGATGGTCAGCAGATAGACGTGGATGATCACGAAGGTGAAGATCGCGAAGCCGGCGAGGATGTGGAGGTTGGCGACGATCGTCATCCAGAAGCCGCCCGGGTCCCAGTGGCCCCACAGCGCGTGCAGCAGATAGATCAGCCCGGTCGACCAGATGGCCGGGAACAGCACCACTTTCAGCGCCAGATAGCTGAGCGCCTGCAAGGGGTTGTGCTTGCGCGTGAAGATCTTCCGATAGGGGGGCTCCTCGCCCCGGAACACTCCCCAGGCATAGAAGCGGGCAACCGTGAGGAGCCCGCCGAAGCTCGGCCAGAACTGTTTCCAGGCGCCGGTGGTGAACAGCCAGAAGGTCGCGAAGGCCCACAGCAGCAGCAGCGCCGCGCCGATCCGCCGCACCGGCCTCCCCAGCCGTTCGGGCAAGATCATCGCCATCCTCTCCCCCGCAGATGGAATGCAGTATATTCAGAAAACAAGATATTATCCGCGCCCCCGCGTCAACGCGCCCGGTGGCCCGGGGCGAAAGGGTCGCACCATGGGCTGGGGGCGGCGTCTCGGGCCGGGCGGGAGATCGCTTTTGCCGGAGCAAGGGCGGGGAGACGAAGGTCGCCCCCGGCCCACGTCGCCGGGGCCGCGTGGGCGAGGCAAAACGGCGGAGCAAGACCATGGCGGAGACCTGCGCTTGCGCCGGAGCCCTCCGGATCGTGAGCCGCGAGCGGCGGGAAGGGGGAAGCGGACAGGCGGGTTTGGGGCGAGGGCGCTGCGAAGGTAGTCCCGTATTCAACACCGCTTTCCACAAGCCGATGACGTCTTCGCTGCCCTCAAGCTTGAACACAACGATTTTGTTGTGTAAAAGAGAGCATGATGGAATTTTCGGTGATTCTTAACGAACGGGAAGCCCGTGACGCTCGAGCAATAGCTTCCGAGCTTGATGAACTGTTGTCATCGGCACGGGCGTTCGAACCGATAGTCGCCGGCCTTCCTCCTCAGGTGGTAGACGGCTTCCGAAAAGCCGTCAAAGCCGAAAGAGGAGAGCTCGAAGCTCTGATCAAGGCGTATGAGGCGGCGAAGGCTGGGGACTATGAAGACCTTGAGCGTCGGGCCGAGAACGACCCCGGCCTCACGCTAATAGTAGCTCGGATTGCGCGTGGGCTGACGCAAAAAGAGTTGGCAAGAAAGCTTGGCCTAAAAGAGCAGCAAATTCAAAGATACGAGGCCGACAGATACAGTTCCATAAGCCTTGCCAATTTTCGACGCATAGCGAGGTTCTTGGGCGTCGATTGGAAGATGGGCCTATCCAGTTGGTTCGGCGGCGGCTGGAATATCGCACGCGATGTCTCCGCGGCTGAGGTTAGGAAGGTACTAAAGCACGCTCGCGCCAACGGCTGGTTCGGGGATGATGATTCGGTGGTTCTGGCCGACGAGGAAAGCTTCAACTATCTTCAGCGCTACGTGTCGGACCACATATTGAAGTACGGCAGCCCTTCTTTGCTGCGGACTGGCTTAAATGTGCAAGACCACTCTGAGGACCTCCTGCTGTTGGCTTGGAAGGCGCGGGTAACCCGCCGCGCCGAGCAGATCGTCACCGCCCACGCCGTGGTCTATCGCCCGCTCGATATAACTTGGCTCATGGAACTGGCTAGACTCAGCCAGCACGGAGACGGACCGGCGCGCGCGCGCGACCTTCTGCTGAGCAAGGGGATCGTGCTGGTGGCCGAGCCGCAGATACCCGGAATGAAGGTCGATGGTGCCGCATTCTTGTTGGAAGGCGTGCCGGTCATCGGACTGACGCTGCGGCGGGACACGGTGGACAACTTCTGGTTCACGCTGCTGCACGAGGTCGGGCACGTCATCCTCCACTACCGGACCGGCCTCCGCGCAGGTTTCTTCGACGATACGGACACAACTGACGTGGACGAGATTGAGCAGGAGGCGAACGAGTTCGCCTCCAACGTGCTCATCCCCGAGGAGCGATGGAAGCGGTCGCCGGCCCGCATCACGAAGTCCGCCGGAGTAGTCGAGAAATTCGCGAAGGAACTGGGAATAAATCCCGCCATCGTCTTCGGCAGGATACAAAAGGAGAGGGGAAACTACGCGATCTTCTCCAATTCGATCGGGAGAGGCGCGGTTAGGAAACACCTGATCGAGGCTTCGAAAGGAACCTAGGCTCATGGCTCGCACTCGCCCCATCTACGTACCGGCGCTTCGCCTGAAGCAGGGCGAGTATCGCGGCCTGCAGCGCCTCGCGCCCGACGTGGCGGACAAGATCATCCCGCATCTCGTCGTTCCTCCTCCCAAAGAGCGCGACCCGGAGAAACACCGGTTCCTCACCAAGGACGAGATCGTCTACGAGACGGGGCGACGGATCGCCGATCACTGGAAAATGCGTGACGCCTTCCTCGATGTGCGCTTCCTCTTTAGTGAGTTCGGAGAAGCGGAGTGCGTTGAGTGGCTGCCCAGGATGTTCGATGTAGCGCGCAAGGCCCATGCCCAGCCTATCCCCGTCCTGAGGCTGGCTGATGCTCTCGGACCTCGGGCAGCGGCTTTTCGTCTGGCCTTGGCAACCGAGGCCGCGACAAACGTCGCGATACGGGTGGAATCGGGCGAAGTCGATAGGGAGCTCGGCGGCCGCCTGACTGCGGCTGTGTCTGCGCTCGGCGTGACCCCAGAGAGGTGCGCGGTTCTGGCGGACTTCTCAGACGCCGACTTCTCTGACGCGCTCGCGGTTGCCGGCATTGCTCAAGCTGCCCTCGAGGACCTGCAAGGCATTGGCCGCTGGCGTCATGTGGTATTCCAGGGCACAAACTACCCCGAGGTGAACCCTGCGGAGCCGAACGGCCACATGATCATCCCCCGCAACGAGTGGCTTGCTTGGAAGGAGGCGATCAAGCTCGACGGGACCTCGCCCGAGCACTTGGTGTTCGGTGACTACGGAGCAGACTCTGCAAAATTTGAGTTCAAGAAAGCCTCCGGTGGCATTCCGATACGGCACTATCGGTACACGACCTTCGACTGTTGGCTCGTCGTCCGGGGCTCAGCTGAGGGACAGGCCGAGGCTGTCATGCGGGACGTCTGCGAGCGCATCCTGAGAAGCGGCAAGTTCGCCGGGCGGGGCTTTAGCTCAGCCGACGACTACATCTTCAAGACGGCTAAGGGTTGGGACGGTCCAGGTAATGGCTCGACGTGGCGCGAGATCAACACGACCCACCACATCACGCGCGTAGTCCGAGACATAGGCGGAATCAAGGGGATGACCTTCACGGAGGCAACCTTTAGCGACCCTGCCGATCAGCTATCGTTTATCTAGCGTGGACCTGATCCCGATGTAGCATTGCGCAACAGCGGCTTTTGGGGGCGCCGATAGTGACCTTCGAACGCCCGCATCGGCGTCGCCTGCTGCCATCGCGCTCCTCCTGGCATGTCATGGCAGATCGGACGCCGTTTCCGGCACAATTATCAGTCCACGACCTGGGATTGCCGCGACAGGAGCAAGGCCAAAGCCGCCGAGACTGCGCCGAAGGCGCATGTGCCGGTCCAGCCCCAGGCGGCATAGGCCGCGCCGCCGATGCCCGCTCCGACCGCGCCTCCGGCGAGCATGGTCGCCATGAACACGGTGTTGAGCCGGCTGCGGGCGGTCGGATCGAGCGCATAGACGCGCGCCTGGTTGGCGACCTGCGAGGACTGCACGGCAAGGTCCAGAACCAGAATGCCGACAACGAGGCCAAGGAGGGAGCCCTGCCAAAGCCCGAAGATGACGAAGGCGAGCAACACGAAACCCGCGCCGGTCGAGACCACCACGGCCGGCCCGCGCTTGTCCGCAAAGCCCCCGGCGATCGGCGCGGCGAGCGCGCCGGCAACCCCGACAAGCGCCAGCAGGCCGACCGCCGTTCCGCCAAGCCGATAGGGCGGATCGGACAGCAGCAGCGCCAGCGTCGACCAGAAGCCGATGAACGCCGCGAAGATCAGGAACTGCACCGCAACCGCGCGCCGCAGAACGCCATGCGTGCGCACCAGCGTCCATAGGGACCCGAGCAGGCGCGGATAGCTCAAGTCGGTTGTTGGCGGCACACGGGGCAGCCAGAGCGCCAGCGCCGCGCCGATGGCGATCATCAGCACTGCCGCGAACCAGAACACGACAGGCCAGCCCCAGGCGTCCGAGATCGTGCCGCTGATCGTACGGGCAAGCAGGATGCCGATCAGGATGCCGCCCGTCACCGTGCCGAGAATGCGCCCGCGCTCCGCAGGCGGAGCCAGATGCACGGCAAGCGGGACGATCTGTTGCGCCACCGTGGCGAACAGGCCCACGGCGAGGCTGGCCACCGCGAGCCACACAAAGCCGGGCGAGACGGCCGCGCCGATGAGAGCCGCCACCAGAGCGCCCGTGGTCGCAAGAATAAGCGACTTGCGCTCCAGCCGGTCGCCGAGCGGCGCGAGGAACAGCACGCCGATCGCGTTGCCCGCCTGTGTCAGCACCGGCACGATGGCGGCGGCCCCGGCCGCCAGCCCGAAATCCGCCGTCAGATGGCCGAGGAAGGCCTGGTTGTAGTAGCTGTTGGCGACGGCCGCTCCAGCGCCGACCGCCAGAAGGCGGACCAGGGCGGCGGACAGGTGATCGGATCGGGGAAGGTTGGTTTGCATGCGCGGCAGACATACATTTCGGCCCTGCCCGCACAAATGATATCTCTTGTCGAACGATTTAGCTCAGCTAAACTCAAGAGCATGACGTTGCCCGTTTCCCTTGGTGCGCTGCGCACCTTCGTCGAGGTCGGCCGGCACGGCAGCATCAAGCGCGCCGCGCAGGAGCTGAACGTGACGCCGGGGGCCGTCAGCCAGCAGGTCAAGGCGCTGGAAGCGCGCTTCGGTGTCCGGCTTCTCGAGCGCGGCAACCGCGAGGTGAAGCTGTCCGCGCATGGCCTGCGCCTGTTCGGCAAGGTCGCTCCGGGCTTCGAGCAGATCGACGCCGCCGTGCAACTGTTCGAGGATCGGCGGCCAAGCCCGCGTTCGCTGGTCGTCAGCACCACCCCGTCCTTTGCCGCGTGCTGGCTCACGCCCCGCCTTGGCCGCTTCGCCGCGCAGCATCCCGAGGTCGAGCTCCGGATCGAGACCTCGGTGCAGCTCGCCGACATGACGACCGGGGGAGTGGACGTCGCGATACGGCACGGCTCCGGCGACTATCCCGGTTTGGATGCCGCTTTGCTGTTTGCCCCCCGGCTCATTGCAGTCGGCAGTCCGTCGCTCTTGATCGATGGTCCTCTGACCGATCCGGCCGACTGCCTTCGCTATCCGCTTCTGCAGGATCGCGACCGCGCGGACTGGCCGGCCTGGTTTGAGGCGCATGGCGTCGGGCCGGCCCGCAATGCGACGAAGGGGCCGAGCTATGCCGACGACGCCCTGCTGATCCAGGGCGTCATTGCCGGCCAGGGCCTTGCCGTCGTGCGGGATGTTTATGCCGCCCGCGATCTGGAGGCCGGGAGCATCATGCTGGCGATCGATGCGCCCATTCGGGCGAAGGCGGGATATTTCGCCGTGGTGCAGCCGGCTAGGATGACCGTGCCGAAGATCGCGGCATTCCTGTAACCCGCAAGAACAGTTGGCAATTGACGGGGAGATCCGGGGAGACCCGAGGAGGGCCGGAAACAGGCAGAGACACCGTGGGAAATCAAGGATTTGTGCGGGGTTTGACGGGGTTGTGCGGCGGAAAGCCGCGTGCCGTTGATCGGATCGGCCGCGCAAGATCACTTGGCAATTGGAGCCGAAAAAAGCCGGTTGGCGCCGAGTTTCCCAAGTTAAAAATGGCAGAAATCTGCCAATCGTCGATTTGATGGTGGGAACAGAAATGCCGGATAGGCGGCTTCGTTCCCACCATGAAAAAACGGCTGATTTCTGCCGAAGTCGGCCTAAATCCGTGTTTTACGACGCGATGATGGTGGGAAATTTCAAATCGCGCCGAAAGCGCCTATTCGACGGGCTCCAGGCCGGCCAGCAGCGCGGCCAGGGCGAGGCGCAGCTCGCCGGTCTCAGGGATTGGCTTGGTGCCGCGCTCCCATGTGGA
>NZ_FYAU01000038.1 GCF_900185725.1 Stappia sp. TSB10P1A
GAGCCGAGGCAACCCACCGCTCCAGCGTCGACAAGCCTATCCCCAGTTCCCGCGAAACCTCCGCCTGGCGACGACCAACCGAAACAACCAGCCGAACCGCTTCGTCCCGGAACTCCTGCGTAAATCGTTGCTGCTTCATCAAAAGCCCTCCAAGGCCAGGAAACCCTCTCCACTTTTGCGAAGCAAGTCCAGCTCGCCGGTTCCGGATCTTCGGCCTTCGGCCTCGTCCGGAATGACGAGGAGAGAGGCTGGAGCGTGCGGGAGGACGCGGGGGGCGTGCGTGGGGCAGTGCGTGGGTCATGCGGCAGGCTTGAGGCGGGACGGCGTCGCCCCCCCTTCCGCTGTCACGCCTGCGCAGGCAGGCGTCCAGTATCCGCCGGGGCGGATGGTGGCACGCAGGCGGCAACCTCCAGCCTTCTGGCGGCGGCGCTGAGGCCTGAGCCGAACCGATCGGGGTTACTGGTTCCCGGTCTTCGGCTGCGCCGAAACCGGGATGACATCCGAGAGGGAGGGGCTGCCCTGAGGCGCCCCGCGCCTGCAGCCGCGCTAGCGGTCTTCGAAGATCGCCAGCGCCACGAGCATCAACACGATGGCCGGGCCGGTCTTGACCAGCGCGCCGAGCGGCTCGACCCACATCTCCGGCGTGAGCACGGCCGCGCCCGCCATGTAGAAGAGCGACAGGGCGATGCCGGCGAGGAGCCCGGCGCGGCACCAGCGCCGGACCGCGATGGCCGCGCCGATGGCCATGTCGGCAAGGCTGGTGACCACGGTGACCACCTTCGCCAGCAGCGGCGGGAAGGCATGCGCCGTCAGGATCGCCACCGCCGCCTCGAAGGCCACCGTGAGCGCGATCAGCCCCGAGACGAACCAGAAGACGACGAGAATGGCGAGGATCGCCGGCTTCAAGAGGTAGAGGCGGGCGAACCAGAGCTCCTGCACGCCGGCGGGATAACGGGCGAGCGCCGCCTCCAGCGAGCGCGGCTCAAGGCGTGTCGCCGCTACCCAAGGGGCGGGATCGCCGGCAACGCCGCGCCGCATCTCGGCGAGCGCCGTGCTGCGCACCGGCGGTGCCCAGCCGAGACGGGCAGCAAGATCCCCCGCCCGCGCCCCCAGCGACAGGAGCGCACGCGGCAGCCGCCAGCGCGGCGCCGGCCCGCCGATGCGGGCGCGGAAGGCCTCGACCACCTCGCCGACGGTGTGCGGGCGGCGCTCCATCACGTCCCAGGTCTCGCGCCAGTCGCGCCGCCCCTGCCCCCAGGCATCGGCGAGGAAAGCGACTGTGCGGGAAATGTCCGCGACATCGGTCGCGGCGAAGGGGCGCGAGGCTTCCTCCTGCGGCAGGCGCAGGGGCAGCGCGGCAAGGGCGCGGATCAGCGCGCTGCCACCATAGGCCACGGGCGCGACGACGAAGCCGGGCCGCAGGATCGCGAAGGGAACGGTGCTGCCGGAAATCAGACGCTCGGCCTCGCGCTTGGTGGCGGAAAAGGCGGTGCGGTCGTCCTCGGCCAAACCGGGGATCGACAGATGCACCAGGAGCTGCGGCCGCGCGCCCTGCTGCCCCATCGCGGACAAAAGCCGCGAGACGAAGCCGCCATGCGCGTCGCTTGCGGTGCCCTTGCCCGGCATGTCCTGCAACACGCCGATGCAGTTGACGAGGATATCGACCTTGCGCCCGGCCAGCAGGGTGGCGAGGCCGCGCGCGTCCAGATCGACCAGCGGCGCCTCGACGGCAGCGGCGCCGAGCGCGGCCTTCTGTGCGCCGGTGAAGCGGCGGGCGAACGCCGCGACCGGAAAACCCCGGCGCAGGAGATCCAGCGCCACGGCCTGGCCGATGAGGCCGGAGGCGCCGAGAACGGCGATGGTGGGAGCGTCGGCGGCCATCGGTCAGAGCTCCGGTCTTGCGATCATCAGCCAGAGGATCGCCGCGACCGAGCCGAAGCCGGGAAAGCCGAAGACGAACCAGATGCGGAACAGGCGGTGATAGGCGGCGGGAAGCGGCGCGCCCTCAGTGGCGGCACCGCGCGCGAGATCGCGCATGCGCGCCTGGATCCACACCACCGGCAGCCAGAAGGCGCCAGCGACGAGGTAGAGCCCCAGCGACAGGGCGATCCAGCCATCGGTGAAGGCGTATCCGCTCTCGCGCATGAGCAGAGTGCCGGTGACCGGCTGCACCGCGACGGCGGTGGCGGTGAACAGCTTGTCGGCCAGCACGACGACCGCCGAGGTCTGCGCGATAAAGGCGGCGCTGCCGGAGCGATGCGCCATCAGCATGAAGAAGGCGATGCCGCTGCCCGTGCCGAGAATGACGATGGCGCCGAGGATGTGGAGATACTTGAGCAGCAGATAGGTCACGGCAGGCGGCCCCATGGGAACGGGCTTTCGTCTTCGCATCCGCAGCAGGCCGGATCAAGCGGTTGCGGGAGACCGCCCGCTCGCAAATCGCTGGCCGCATCGATCCCACGACCCTCGGCCTCGGCATTCCCGAAGCGGCGGAGCCGGCGGGCTGCAGCCATCACTAATAATCCTTGTTAGGAATTGTGAGGAATGCCATACTACCGGCATGAAAACGGCACCGATGAAAACACTCACCGTCTCCCTTTCTGCGCAGCAGGTGGCGCAGCTAAAGAGCGCGGTGGAATCCGGCTCCTATGCCTCGAACAGCGAGGTGGTTCGCGATGCGCTGCGCCTGTGGGAGCAGCGCCAGGAACTACGCAAGCTGGAGATGGCACGTTTGAAACACGCCTATAATGAAGGCATGGCCAGCGGCGAAGGCCGGTCGGTCGACGCCGACACCTTGTTGGCAGAGCTGAAGGCGGAAGCCGGGTCGCGTGGCTGACTACGTTCTAAGCCCTCGCGCCGAGCGGGATATTCGCGGCATATGGCACGATATTGCGCCAGACAACGAAGCGGCGGCGGATGCCTTGCTGCGGCGATTGCTGGACAAGGCCGAGCTGGCGGCAGGTCAGCCTGAGATGGGCGCTCCCCGCCCGGAGCTAAGTCCTACCGCTCGCATCCTCGTCGAGGGCAGCTACATCATCATCTATGAGCCGATGCCGTACGGGATTTTCGTGGTTGCCGTGGTGTATGGCGGCCGGGATCCTGAAAACTGGCTTTGAATAGAAAGAGAGCTTCCAGCAGGCCGGATCAAGCGGTTGCGGGAGACCGCCCGCTCGCAAATCGGGTCGAACGGGGTGGGCCGACGTCCGTAAAGTCGCGCGCGTCACCGCCAGCGGAGCCTCAAATGCGCGCCCTCGACAGACTTGTCGCCTCGTCCTACGGACTGAACATCGCCGACCAGATCGCGCTGGTCGCCGTCCCCATCGTCGCCGCCACCGTCTTCGGGGCGAGCGCCAGCACCATCGGCCTGCTGGTCGCCTGCCAGTCGATGGCGCATCTGGTCGGCAGCCTGCCCTTCGGCGTGCTGGTCGACCGCACAGAGCCGCGCAGCGCGGTCCTTGCCTCGGCGCTGCTGTCGCTCGGAGGCTTTGCGGCGGCGGCGCTCGCCATCGGAGCCGGGGCGATCCTGCCCTTTGCCGGGGCGATCGCGCTCGCCGGCCTCGGCATCGTGCTCTACGGGCTGGCGAGCCTGTCGATGCTGCCGCGGATCGTGGCGCAGGCCGATCTTGCCCGTGCCAATGCGGCGATCTCCCTGCCGCGCTCGGTCGCCTCGCTGGCCGTGCCGCTCGCCCTCGGGTTGATGCTGGACGTAACGGGGGCCGCCGCCGTGTTCTGGTTTGCGGGCGCCTGCGCGCTGTCGGCGCTGATCCTGACCGCGCCACTGCCGAAATCGGTGTCACGCCCGCAGCAGCGCGAGGCGCTGATCCGGCGGCTGGCGAAGGGGGCCGGCTTCGTGCTGCGCCACCCGATGCTGCTGCCGATCACCTTTTGCGCGGTGTTCTGGAACTTCGCCTTCGCGATGCTGGTGGTGCTGGCCGTGCCGGTGATCACGCAGGACCATGGCGGCGAGGCGACGCTCTTTGCCGGCGCGATGGCCGCCTTCGGCCTCGCCTCGGTCGCCGGCACCTATGTGGCGGGACGGATCGCAGGCCGCATCGCCCCGCGCCTGGTGCTGATGTTCGGCCCCGGCAGCTCGGTCGTTGCCGCCGCAATGCTCCTGGCGCTGCCGCAAGGCAATCCCGGCCCCTTGCTGATGGCGGCGTTCTTCGTGCTCGGCTTCGGCCCGTCGATGTGGCTGGTGACGCAGAACACGGTGCGCCAACTGGTGACGCCGGCGCAGATGCTGGGGCGGGTCAACGCGGTGATCCAGACGGCGATCTACGGCACGCGGCCGCTCGGCGCGCTGGCGGGCGGGGCCATCGCCACCGCCGTCACCCCGCAGGCCGGGCTCGCCGTGGTGGCGGCCCTCTTCGCCCTCTCCTTCGCCGTGGTGCTGGCGAGCCGGCTGACGACGGTCGCCGACTATGGCGCGCTGGCGATCGCGGAGGAGACGGCGTGAGTCGCTCAGCCCCGGCCGCGATAGGGCGGCACGCCCTGGTCGGGGATCCAGACGTCCGTGGGCGCCGGGCCGGTCTGGTAGAAGACGTCGATGGGCATGCCGCCGCGCGGATACCAGTAGCCGCCGATGCGCAGCCACTCCGGCGCCAGCAGGCCGACGAGCCGCCGGCCGATGCTGACCGTGCAGTCCTCGTGGAAGGCGCCGTGGTTGCGGAACGAGGTGAGATAGAGCTTCAGCGACTTGCTCTCCACCAGCCAGCCGGCCGGCAGGTAGTCGATGACCAGATGCGCGAAATCGGGCTGGCCGGTCATCGGGCAGAGCGAGGTGAATTCCGGCGCGGTGAAGCGCACGGCATAGCGCACATCCGGCTGCGGATTGGGCACCCGCTCCAGCACCGCCGCTTCCGGGCTCGCCGGGATCTGCGTCGCGCTGCCGAGCTGGGTCAGGCCGGAATAGATGTCCTTGTCGCTCATCGCACACCGTCCGTTGCTAGAATGCCGCAAGGCGCCCCCTGTAGCACCGCACGGGGGATGCGGCAATCGGGGCGGGGCTCAGCCGGCGTCGTCGATCAGTGTCGCATGCGGCTCGAACAGCTCGGCGAGTTGATCGACGGTCATCAGGTTCGCCATCAGATCCTTGATCGGCTGGGCAAAGAACCGCGGTTCCGGCTCCACGAGGTCGACGCCGTTGTGCTGCAGGAACAAGGTCGCCGCCAGGAAGCAGATGCGCTTGTTGCCGTCACCGAAGGCATGCGCCTTGCCGATGCCGAACGCATGCTCCGCCGCCAGGATCATCAGGTCGCTCTGATACTCGAACGCCCACTTGTTGCGGGCGCGATGAAGGCCAGCCTCCAGATCGCCGATCTTGTGGGGATAAAGCTCGATGAAATGGCCGGGAAACTCGGCCTCTATCGCCCGGACGATGACGTCGATGTCCTCAAGCGTGAGCCATGTCGGCTCGATCATTCGCCGAGCGCCTTAAGGGTCTCGGCGAAACGCTTCACATCCCGGCGGACGATCTCTTCGCTGGAACGGCGCGGCGCACCGTCCTTGCGCGCCCGCAGGACCTCCTCCGTGCTGAATTTCGGCGCGGGGCGGCCCTCGCCGTCGCGGGTCTCGCCCGGACGTTCCTCGACCTTGGGATCGTGAGCCATCGTCGCACCTCGCTGCCCGGCGGATGCCGTATCCGCGGGACCATCTTACGCCCACGCCGGGAACAACCGCAAGAACGCGGCCGTCTCACGACATATGGGACGGGATCAGGGCACCGACCAGGGCGGAACGCGGAAGGTCTCGACCAGATAGTCGATGAACAGGCGCGCGCGCGGCAGAAGCTGGCGCTCGGGCAGATAGACCGCGTGAAAGGCGGTGTCGTCGCGCACCTGATAGTCGGCGAGCAGCGGCACCAACTCGCCGCGCGCGATGGCCGGATTGGCGAGATGCTCGGCCATGCGCATGACGCCGTGGCCGGCAAGGCAGAGCTGCACCAGCGACAGACCGTTGGCGCTGCGGAAATCCCCGGTCACCGTCACCGTCTCGACCGCACCGCCGACGAGAAACGGCCAGCGGTTGAGATGGCCGCGCCGCCCCTCCCACAGCAGGCAATTGGCGCGGGAAAGGTCGCGCGGATGGGCGATGGGCCCGTGCGCGGCGAGATAGGCGGGCGCGGCGACGACGATCCGCTGCAGGTCGCAGAGCTTGCGGCTCATCAGCGAGGATCCCTCCAGCCGTCCCATGCGCACGGCGACGTCGATGTTCTCCTCGATCAGGTTGGCGAAGCGGTCGGTCAGCGACAGGGCGAGGGTCAGCCCCGGATGCCGCTTCAGGAACTCGGGAATGCGCGGCACGATCTGGTCGGTGCCGAAGGCGATGGGCGCGCTGACGCGCAGCTCCCCGGCGGCTGCCCGCGTGGCGGCGGAGACCTCCCCCTCCGCCGCCTCCACCATGTCGACGGCGCGCACGCAGGCCTCGAAATAGGCCCGCCCCTCGTCGGTCAGCCGATGCCCCCTCGTCGAGCGGTGCAGCAGCTTGACGCCCAGCCGCTTTTCCAGCCCCGAAACGCTCTGGCTGACAAAGGGCTGGCTGACGCGCAGCCGGTCGGCGGCATGGCGGAAGCCCCCCGCCTCGACGACCGCGCGGAACACCCGCATTTCCAGCAGACGATTGTCCTTCATGCCCCGTCCATGCCCCGTCCATCTCCCCCTCGCCGCCTCCCTCGGGCAGCGGGACAGACTAGCAAGGCAGGCGGACGGCGTCAGCCGGGGGAGGAAAGGAGACGACCGGCGCGGGGACCGCACCGGCCGCCGGAGGCAGGCCAGACAATCGTCAGTCGAACAGGCGTCAGTCGAGCATGTATCAGTCGAGCATGTATCAGTCGAACATGTCGGGGCAGTCCTCGCGGAGCTGCTCCCAGATCGGCTGGAAATGCAGCCAGCCGATATATTCGCTGCCGACATGCTCGCGGCTGTAGCGGGCCCGGTCCTCGCGGATATAGACCGGCGGGATGCCGGCCGCGGCGATGGCGAGCTGCTGCTGGCAGCAGCGCTCCAGCGCGATGAACCAGAAGGCCGCCGCCTCGATGCTGTGTCGGCTCGCCGTCAGCAGGCCGTGGTTCTGGTGGATCGCCGCCTTGACGCCCTTGAAGGCCGCCGCGACGTTGGAGCCGGCATGGTTCTCGACCGCGACCGCACCGGCCTCGTCGCCGATGATGACATGGTCCTCGAAGAAGGCGCAGGCATCCTGGGTGATCGGCTCGATCGGCCGGCAAAGCGCGGCATAGGCGGTGCCGTAGACCGTGTGCGCATGGCACATGGCGATGATGTCGGGATGCGCCTCGTGCACATTGGCATGCAGCACGAAGCCGGCGCGGTTCACCGCGTAATCGCCCTCGATCACCGTGCCGGCATGGTCGACGAGGATCAGGTTCGACATCTTCACCTTGTCGAAGTGGATCGCCATCGGGTTGGTCCAGTAGAGCTCCGGCCGCTCCGGATCGCGCACGGTGAGATGGCCGGCGAAACCGTAGTCGAAGCCCTGCCGGGCGAAGGCGCGGCAGGCGGCGACAAGGCGCTCCTTGCGGTGCCGGCGCTCCTCCTCGACGCTCTGGAAGGACGGCTCATACGGGAAGATCAGGCCTTCCTGCTCCGGCTGGTAGATCGACACCCGTCCCTTGAGATCCAGCATTGCAACTCCCTCCTGAAGATCGGCCCCCTCGCCTCTCTACTGGGTCGCATGCACCCTGGACCGGGTCAATTCCGCCCCGGTGATAACTGTTATCGCCCCGCGCCGGGGCGGGCGCGCCGGCCGTCAGAACGCCGAGGCCACCACCAGATAGAGCAGGATGAACAGCGGCGGCACGCCGAGGAAGGCATCGCCGAACAGGAACAGCTTCAGCAGGAAGAACAGGAAGGCCGCATAGAGGCAGACGGCGAAGGGCATCAGGAAGCCCGGCGTGATCGGCGCGGTGAGCGCCAGCAGCGGGTCGGTCAGCTTTCGCAGCACCACGAAGAAGGTGATGTTGCGGTCGGAGCCGACGAAGAACTCCAGCAGGCCGCGCGAGAACAGGAAGGCGGCAAGCCCGGTCAGCGCATAGGTGCCGCCAAGGAAGATCGCCACCTCGGCCGGGGCGCCGGCGAACAGGAAGGTGCCGAGCGCGAGCAGATAGGTGGCGATGAGCAGGAGAATGCCGCCGAGCGCGGAAGCTGGCATGACTGTCTGTCCGTCCCTTGAGAAATGAAAAACGCAGGGCCCGGAAGCCCAGGCCCTGCGCCATCTCTATAGCCACTTTGTCAGTGGGATTGAACCATCAACTGGCCGCCCTTGGGCAGTCGCAGACGGTCGACGAAGTCCTGCATCTCCTGACTGGGTTCCGGCGTGATCAACGACACCACATAGGTGACGACGAACCCGACGGGGACACCGAAGATGCCGGCGGAGATCGACTGCACGCCAAACCACGAGATCTCGTCGCCCGTGCCCTTGACGAAGTCGAAGCCGTAGACGTTGCCGATCAGGTAGTACATCGTGACGAGGAAGCCCGCGGCCATGCCGAGGATGCCGCCCATCGTCGTCGTCCGCTTCCACCACACGCCCATGACGAGCGGGGCGAAGAGGCCGGCAGCGGCGATCGAGAACGCCCACGCCACCATCGACAGAATGTCGGACGGCTTGGTGCGCGCCAGGAAGGCGGCGGCGAGCGCGACCACCACAAGCAGGATCTTGGCGACCATCAGGCGGCGCTTGGAGTCGGCCTTGGGGTCGATCATCTTGTAGTAGACGTCGTGCGACAGGGCATTGGCGATGGCCAGCAGCAGGCCGTCGGCGGTCGAGAGCGCCGCGGCGAAACCGCCCGCACCGACGAGACCGACAACCCAGATCGGCATGCCGGCGATCGACGGGGTCGACAGCACGATCATGTCGTTGTTGAGCCGCAGTTCGCTGTAGGGGAAGCCTTCCGCGAAGCCCTTGGCCTCGCAGGCCGCCTGGATCGCCGCGACGGTCTCGGCCTTGACGCCGCAGATCGTCACAAGCTGGTGACCGGCGATGGAGCCCCAGTTGATCATCCATTGCGGGATCGCGGAGAACGCGAGCTGGTAGCTCGACTCCGCGCCGGCCGCCACGAAGAGACCCATCAGGTTGAACTTCGAGAAAGCCGCATAGGCGGGAGCCGTGAAGTACAGCAGGAAGATAAAGAACAGCGACCAGCCGACCGACTTGCGCGCCTCACGAACCGTCGGGGTCGTGAAGAAGCGCATCAGGATGTGCGGCAGCGACGCGGTGCCGACCATCAGGCAGAAGATCAGGAAGAAGTAGTCGCGCGGGCTGTAGCTCTGGAACGGCGCCACATGGGTCCGCGTGACCTCCAGGATCCGCTCGTACTCGGCGATCTGCGTCAGGGCGCCGCCATAGGTCAACTGCGGGATCGGAATGCCGAACTGCACGGTCGACATCCACACCGCCGGAAGCAGATAGGCGACGATCAGCACGATGTACTGCGCCACCTGCGTCCAGGTCACCGCCTTCATGCCGCCCAGCATCGAGCAGACGAGAATGCCGGCAAGACCGGCGAACACCGCCCATTCGAAGTCGATGTTGAGGAACTGCGAGGCGATGATGCCCGAGGCATAGACCTGGGCGGTGATGTAGGTGAACGAGCAGCAGAACAGCACGACGATGCCGACGAGCCGCGCGGCGTTGCCGCCGTAGCGGGTGCCGAGGAAGTCGGGCACGGTGTAGGCGCCGAACTTGCGCAGGTAGGGTGCGAGCAGCACCGCGACCAGCACATAGCCGCCGGTCCAGCCGAGCACGAAGGCGAGGCCGTCATACCCCAGCACGAACAGCGTGCCGGCCATACCGACGAAGGACGCGCCGGACATCCAGTCCGCGCCCGTCGCCATGCCGTTGTAGACGGCGGGCACCGAGCGGCCGGCGACGTAGTATTCCGAGACCTGCGCCGTTCGCGACATGATGCCGATGAACGCGTAGATGCCGATGGTTGCGGCCATGTAGGACCACAGGATGAAACGGTCGGGCACGCCGACCGTGGACAGGATCGCCATCAGGACGACGAAGGCGGCGAAGCCGCCGACATAGATCCCGTAGATCTTGCCCAGGTTGTCGGTGAAATCACCCTTCATGGAAAGTGCCATTGGATCCCCCTCAGTCTTCGGCGACGCCGAATTCCTCGTCGATGGCGTTCTGGCGCGCAGAGAACCAGAAGATCAGCACGACGAAGACGATCAGCGACCCCTGTGCGGCCATGTAGAAGCCGAGCGGGAAGCCAAGGAAGACGATGTTGTTCATCGCCGTTACGAAGAAGTGGATGAAGAAGCTGAAGATCGCCCAGACCGCCAGCGTCACCCACATCAGGTTCCGCGTCTTGGTCCAGTGCGCCTCCGCCACTTCCGGTGGCAGTTTCTCGGTCAAAACAAATCCTCCCACTGAATGCACCCGGTCGGCTGATCGACCTCCGTCAGCCCCACCGTCCCCGCTGCAATAATCACAAAGTCGAATATCGGTCCTCCCCGACTTCTTCGCACAAGCAGCATGCGATATATTGCAATGCAGGGACACTTGCGCCGTCAGGTTATTCTCTTCAATGTAGAAAAGGAAAGTTATCCGAAAGACTAATCACGGCGCCGGAGCCAACCGGCCGGCCACCAGGGAGACGCACCAAGTGCTTGATTTGATTGGGTCCATTCTGCCCCAACGGCAAAAATCCGACTGGCCGTCGGCGGTCGAGGCGATCCGCGGAGGCGCCGCGTTTCTCGCGCAAGGGGCGAGCTATTCCTACCTGCGCGCCCGCACGCTCTTGGCCGGGCCCCGCCTGTTCCAGGACGAGGGATTCGGTTTCGCCCTGACCATCTGCAAGTGGGAGACCTTCGCGGTCGCGGCACAGGACCTGATCCTGATGATCGAGGCCGAGATCCGCCCGCATCTCCCCGAGGATCCGAAGCTGCGCGCCCGCGGCCTTGCCGAGCTCTATCGCGCCGTGCTCGACGCCGAGGAGGTGCCCGCGCACCGCGCCGAGCAGGGCTGGGCCGACGCCATCGAGGAGTTCGACCGCCGGCTGGAGGTCTACATGGACAAGCCGCCCTTGAAGCCGGACGCGATCTCCATCGCCACCGCGCTGCGCCTGCTCGACCACGCTCCGATCGACGACGCGGTGCGCGAGGCCGACAAGATGATGGTGGTCAACAACGTCGCCTTCCGCTTCATCGACTACCAGGCGACCTTGCGCAAACGCATCGACCTTGTCGCCTTCGCCGGCCAGCTCAGCGACCGGATGGTGGCCGTTCCGTGAGTCCGGCGGCACGCGACGGCAACGGGCAGCGGGCCGGCGCGACGCCGCTGATCGCGCTCGACGTGGTTGTGCTCGACACCGAGACGACCGGGCTCGACATCCGCAAGGACCGCATCGTGCAGATCGGCGCGGTGCGCATGGAAGGGGTGGAGCTGCACCCGGAACAGAGCTTCCGCAAGCTGGTCGACCCCGGCATGCCGATCCCGGAAGTCGCCCGCCGCATCCATGGCCTCGGCGACCAGGACGTCGCCGGCCAGGCGACCTTCGCCGAGGCGGGGCCGGAACTGCTCGCCTTCATCGGCGACTCGGTCGTCGTCGGCCATTCCATCCATTTCGACCTCGCCGTGCTGCGCCACGAGGCCGACCGCCACGGCCTCACCTGGCGCGAGCCGCGCTCGCTCGACATCGCGCTGCTGGCCGCCGGCCTCGACCGGGCGATGATCGACACCTCGCTCGACAGCCTGGCACTCGGCCTCGGCATTCCGGTGGAGGGCCGGCACACCGCCTATGGCGACGCGCTGACCACGGCGCGGGTCTATGCCGCCCTGATCCCGGCGCTGCTGGCCAAGGAGGTGCGCACGCTCGCCGAGGCGGAGAACCTGTCGCGCAAGCCCGCCGGCCTGATCGCCCGCCAGGAGGAGGCCGGCTGGTTCGACCGCCCCTCCGACCGCCCGGACTTCTCCCGCGCGGTGCTGCGCGGCGGCAGCCAGCGCGCCATCGACAGCTTTCTCTACCGCCACCGGCTCGGCGACGTGATGAGCAGCCCGCCGATCTCCATCGCCCAGGGTGCGAGCCTGCACGAGGCCGCGCAACTGATGGCCGAACGCCGGATCGGCTGCCTGATCGTCGATCCGGCCGGCGAGGAGGACGAGCCCGGCATCCTGACCGAGCGCGACGTGCTGCACGCGCTCGCCCGCGAGGGCGCCGGCGCCAGCGACGAACCGGTCGCCCGGCTGATGAGCGCGCCGGTGATCAGCGCGCCGGAGGACACGTTCCTCTACCGCGCGCTCGGCCTGATGGCCCGGCGCAACCTGCGCTATATCGGCGTCACCGACGCCGGCGGCCGGCTCGCCGGCGTCTTCACCCTGCGCACCTTGCTGCGCAAGCGGGCGCTGGCGACGCTCACCGTCGGCGACGAGATCGCCGCCGCCGGAAGGCCGCGCGACCTTGCCCGCGTCCAGGCCGCCCTGCCCTCGCTCGCCGCCGGGCTGCTGGCCGACGGCCAGGACGCACGGCAGGTGGCCGCGATCATCGCCGCCGAGGCGCGGGCGATGACCTCGCGCGCCGCGGAACTGGCCGAGGCGGAGCTGGTCGCCGCCGGCCACGGCCCGGCGCCGGCCGACTATGCGCTGCTGGTGCTCGGTTCGGGCGGGCGCGGCGAAAGCCTGCTCGCCCCCGACCAGGACAACGCGCTGGTGATCGCCGACGACTATGCGGGAAACCTCGACGATCCCGAGGACTGGTTCGCCCGCTTCGCCGCCCGCATCAACGAGATCCTCGACCGCGCCGGCATCCCCTATTGCAAGGGCGGGGTGATGGCGAAGAACCGGCCGTGGCGGCGGCGCCTCGGCGAATGGCTGGCGCAGGCGCGCGAGTGGGCCGGGCACCCCTCGCCGCAGGCGCTGCTCAGCGTCGACATCTTCTACGATTTCACCCCGGCGCATGTGTCGGGCAGCGGCGGCAGCCGGCTCGCCGACCGGCTGCGGCGGGAGACGAGCGAGATCGCCCGCGGCTCGCTCTCCATGCTGCGGGCGCTCGGCGACACCGCCGGCAGCCATGCCGCGCCGCTCGGCCTGTTCGGCCGCATCAAGAAGGACGACACCGGCCGGGTCGACCTCAAGACCGGCGGCCTGCTGCCGATCGTCGCCGGCGCCCGCGCCATCGCCCTGCGCCATGGCGTGGTCTCGCTGTCGACGCCGCAGCGCCTGCGCCAGGCCGCGGAGAAGGCCGGCCGCTCGCAACCCGACGCGGAGCTGCTCGCCGACATTCACGGCTTCCTGATGCGGCTGATCCTGACCCAGCAGATCGCCGACCTGGAGGCGGGCGTGCCGCCGACCAACCGGGTGCGCGTCGATGCGCTGAGCCACCGCGACCAGGACGAGCTGCGCGAGGCGCTCGGCCGCATCGACCTGATCACCCATATGCTGCGCGACCTGCTGCAGGGGCTTTAGGGCCCCCTTTTGCCCTGCTCAGCCGCCGAGCCGGCCGGGCGCCAGCGCCGCGACGACGGCGGGGGCCAGCACTGGCGCCCGCTCGAGGATCAGGTCGGCGGCAAGCCGCGACAGCGCCGGTGAGGTCTGGATGCCGTAGCCGCCCTGCCCGGCGAGCCAGACGAAGCCCTCCGCCGCGCCCGAAAACCCGGCGACCGGCGTGCGGTCGGGCGCGAAGGACCTGAGGCCCGCCCAGCTCCGCTCGACCCGCGTCACCGCGACCGTCGTCGCCTTCTCGAACCGGTCGAGCCCCTCGGCCAGCACCATGTCGTCCGGCCAGGCATCCTGCGGCGGCAGCGGATCCTCGTCGGCCGGCGAGACCAGCAGCTTGCCGGCCTCGGGCTTGGCGTACCAGGCCTCCGAGGCGCTGACCACCGCCGGCCAGGCCGAGACATCCAGGCCCGCCGGAGCCGGCAGGATCGCCGCCGAGCGCCGATAGGGCTGGATGCCGAGCGGCGACAGGCCGGCAAGGCCGGCGACGGTGTCCGCCCAGGCGCCGGCGGCATTGACCACGACCTGCGCCTCATAGGTCTCGCCGCCCGCCTCGACCCGCCAGACGCCGCCCTTGCGGGAAATCGCGGAGACGCGCGCCGAGGTAACCAGCCGGCTGCCGGCATGGCGGGCGGCGCGCAGATAGGCCTGCAGCAGCCGGTCGACATCGATATCCGCGGCACCTGCCTCATAGGCCGCCGCCACATGATCGCCGGAGAGAATCGGGAAGAGCCGCATCGCCTCGGCGACGGAGATCTGCTCCAGCCCCTCGGCGCCGTCCAGATAGGCGGCGAAGCGCTCCATCTCCTCCGGCCGGGCGACGACCAGCTCACCGCGCGGGGAAAGGAAGCCGGTCTCCGCGAAAGCGCCGCCGCCACTGAGCACCTCGACCGACGCGTCGTTCAGCGCCCGCAAGGTGGCATTGCCGTAGTTGCGGATGAAGATCGCCGCCGAGCGGCCGGTGGCATGGCGGCCGGGCGCGTCTTCCATCTCCAGCACCACGGTGGAGCGCTCGGCGCCCAGATGCGCGGCAAGGCCGATGCCGGCAATGCCGCCGCCGATGATCAGGCAGTCGCAGGTGATGGACATGGCGTGGCGGGGCCCCTGGGCGATTCGGCCATCATCCTGACACGCATGGACAATTCCAGGAAAGGGCGTTGGACCGCCCGCCCCTCACGCCGCGTCGGCGGCCACGCCGAGGGCACCGAGAAAGGCGCGGGCGGCGGGCGCAAGATGGCGGGCGCGGTGGCGCAGCACGAAGAAGGGACGCGGCGGCAGGTCGAGCTCCAGCGCCGCGAGCTGGCCCGAGCGCACCGCCCCGTCCGCCACCAGCGCGGAGAGCACGGCCGCCCCCGCCCCGGCCTCGACCGCGCTGCGCAGCGCCTCGTTCGACGGCAGTTCCATCGAGATGTCGAGATCGGCAAGCGACAGGCCGAAGCTTCCCCCCAGCCGCTCCAGCATCACGCCGGTGCCCGATCCCGCCTCGCGGGCAACGAAGGTCAGCGCCTTCAGCGCGGTGGCATCGAGGGGGCCGCCACGGGCGAGCGGATGGCCGGGCGGCAGCACCAGCACCATGCGGTCCTGCCCGACCTCGACCGGCGACAGGTCGACGTCGGCCACCGGCCCCTCGACCATGCCCAGATCCGCCTCGCCGCCGCCGATCCAGGCGGCGACCTGCTCGCTGTTGCCGATGGCGAGGGTGACGGCAAGGCGCGGATGGGCGGCGCGAAACGCCGTCAGCCGCGCCGGCAGCCAATAGGCGCCGACCGTCTGGCTGGCGGCGATCCGCAGGGTTCCCCGGCGCAGGCCGGCAAGCTCGGCCAGCACCTCGCCGGCGGCCTCGGCGCGGGCGAGCACGGCGCGCGCCTCGACCAGGAACACCCGGCCGGCCTCGGTCAGGCGGACGCCCCGGCCGACCCGGTCGAACAGGCGCACGTCGTGGCGCGCCTCCAGCGCGGCGATCGCCGCGCTGATCGTCGACTGGGTGAGATGAAGCGCCTGCGCCGCGCGCGTGACATGCTCGCGCTCGGCCACCGCCACGAAGATCCGCAACTGCTCCAGCGTCATCGCGCCCCGCCCGCCGTCACATCAGGACCTTCACCATTAGCAGGGCAAGCGCGGCGATGAACAGGGCGGCGAGAGCGGCCAGCAGCAGCGGACGGGGGCCGCGGGCAGCGATCTCGCGCAGATCGGTGCCGAGGCCGAGGCCGGCCAGCGCCATCGTCATCAGGAAGGTCGTCGCCATGCCGGCCCCGGCGCGGATGGCCTCGGGCAGTTCGGTGCTGCTTGCGACCAGCACCATGGCGAGAAAACCGAACACGAACCACGGCAGCGGCAGGCGGGCGGCCCCGTCCTGCGCGACCTTGCTGGCACCGCCGCGGCGCAGCCAGGCGGCAAGCCCCAGCACCATCGGCGCCAGCAGCAGCACCCGCGACAGCTTGGCGACCATCGCCGCCTCGCCCGCCTGCGCCGAATGGCGGAAGCCGGCGCCGGCCACCTGCGCCACCTCATGCACCGAGGCGCCGACAAGGAGGCCGTAGCCGGCCGCATCCAGCCCGGCGAGCGGCGGCAGCAGCGGCATCAGGACCATGGCGAGCGTGCCGAACAGGGTGACGCAGGCGACCGCATAGGCAGCATCGCCCGCGCTCGCCCCGGTCACCGTGCGGGCGGCGGCCACCGCCGAGGCGCCGCAGATGGAGGTGCCGGCGGCGATCAGCCGGGCGAGCTCCGGCGCGACGCCGAGCCGGCGGCCGAGCCACAGGGTCAGCGCGAAGGTGGCGAGAAGCGCGGTGACGGTGACGGCAAGCCCGGCCAGGCCCAGCGACAGCAGGTCGGCGAGCGTCAATTGCAGGCCGAGCAGCACGACGGCGGCGCGCAGCAGCGGCCCGGCGGCAAGGCGCACCCCCGGCACGACCAGCGCCGGCAGCGGCAGCACCGCGCGCAGCCCCAGCCCCAGCGCCATCGCCAGCGCCATCGGCCCGAACAGGTCGAGGCCGGGAAGCCGCCGCAGCCCCTCGCCGGCAAGGGCGAGAAGGACGCACAAGGCAAGACCGGGCAAAGCATGACCCCAATTCGCGACGCGCGCCGCGAATTTCGTCTCATATTTTCCGCTTCCGGCGAAATTCATACCTTGCCTCCTGCGATGCCGGTGCAGGATGGCAGGACGCTTTCATTCGCACAAACTGATTGTTTTTGTAATTATCATCGTAAAAATCGATTTATCTTCCGGGGTGGGAAGATGGAGGCGGTTTCAGCCCCCCTGCTCGCCGCCGACCTCAAGGACTTATCCCTCGGGGAGTTCGCCGCGGCCGCGCCCCATTGGCAACCTCGGCAGATGTGGGGCGGGAGGTGCGAGGACGAGGCTCATGCGCTCGGACCTCTCCTTTCGTCTTCCCGGACGAGGCCGAAGGCCGAAGATCCGGGACCGGGGAGGCACGGCGGTTGTGATGTCGGTCGGGAGCGTGCCCGATACGCTCTCCGATCCCGGCTCGGCGCTGAGCGCCGTCCGGGAGGACGAAACGCGAGGGCGGTGTGCCGTTTCGGCTGCTCTGGCAACCAATAGCCCCCGGCTCTGCGCTGGCGCGCGGCCGGGGTGACCTCGGAGGGGATGTGAGGCCGTGCCACTTTCTCAGGCCGTCTTCCCGGCCGCACGCGAAGCCGGAGAGCCGGGAACCAGAGGCACCCTCGGCGGGTGTTTTGCTCCAACCTTTCCCCGCGTCGTCCCGGCCGCGGCCCCTCCTTGGCGTCTTCCCGGACGAGGCCGACGGCCGAAGATCCGGGACCGGGGAGGCACGGCGGTTGTGATGTCGGTCGGGCGCGTGCCCGATAGGCTCGCCGGTCCCGGCTCGGCGCTGCGCGCCGTCCGGGAAGACGAGAGGAGGGGTTTCGGCATCATCGCTTCCGTTCTGGCAGCCAATAGCCCCCGGCTCTGCGCTGGCGCGCGGCCGGGGTGACCTCTGAGGCGATGTGAGGCTGCGCCCTCTCACTCAGAACGTCGTTCCGGCCGCGTCGGCGCCGTGACCCGGAGAAACCTGCTTGACCAGATCGAAGCCAATGGTGCTAATATCCACGGCGGACGGCTCCTCTTGTTGGTGGCGTTGTTTCAACGACCCCGTTTTGGCACTTCGATGCCGTTGAGAAGGGCCGTCCACCCCATCATTCATTCCACAAAGCGCGCATTCCGGCCAGGCGCTGCGCGCCCCGAGAGGCAGGAAGCTCGAGGGGCGACCCAAGCGCATGTGATAGGCTTCTGGCTCTCCGGTCCCGGCTCGGCGCTAGCGCGCCGTCCGGGAGGACGACGGAGAGGATTGCGTCCGGGAGGACGCGGGGAGAGGGACGAGCACGGGCAGCAGATTCCGGCCGTCCGGCGGTTGCGCCGAGGCGTCAGTCGCGATCGATCGTGGTTACTGGGTCCCGGCCTTCGGCTTCACCGAGACCGGGACGACAGGCTGAGCGTGGAGTTCGCGCCAGCGTGTCGCCACCACCGCTCTGGAAGCCAATGGGCACCGGGGCGCGGCTGCGCCTTGCCCGGTGTGACGGCAGAGGGTGGGGTGAGGCGGTGCCTCCTCCTCGGAGGTCATCCCGGCCGGACCGGAGACCCACATCGCTGCCTCCCCCTCAGACCGTCATCCCGGCCGCAGGCGAAGCCGGAGAGCCGGGAACCATTGGCACCCTCGGCGGATATTTGTCGCACATGCCTCTCCCCGCGTCTTCCCGGATGAGGCCGAAGGCCGAAGATCCGGGACCGGGGAGGCACGGCGGGTGTGGTGTTGTTCGGGAGTGCCTTCGTGAGGCTCTCGGCTCGCCGATCCCGCATCTTCGCTGCGCTTCGTGCGGGATGACGCGGGGAGGGGTAGGCGCGTCCTCTCGACCACTCTGGCAGCCAATAGGCCCCGGCTCTGCGCTGCGCGCGGCCGGGGTGACCTCGGAGGGGATGTGAGGCCGTGCCTCCTCCTCCGAGGTCATCCCGGGCAAGGCGAAGCCGCGACCCGGGACCCATTGGTAACCTCGGCAAGCATGAGGCGGGCGGTGCCACCGCCACGGCTGACGCAGCGAGAGGCGGACCTGCCACCTCCCGCCGGCCGGTCTTCCCGTAGCTATTCCGCTGCGGTCATGCCGCGGGCCGGGCGGCGCTCCAGCACCTCGCGCAGGAAGTGGCCGGTATGGCTCGCCGGCGCCTCGGCGATCTCCTCCGGCGTGCCGGCCGCGACGATGGTGCCGCCGCCATCGCCGCCTTCCGGCCCGAGATCGATCACCCAGTCGGCGGTCTTGATCACCTCCAGATTGTGCTCGATGACCAGCACCGTGTTGCCCTGGTCGGCCAGTTCGTGCAGCACTTCCAGCAGCTTGGCGACATCGTGGAAATGCAGGCCGGTGGTCGGC
This sequence comes from Stappia sp. TSB10P1A, assembly GCF_900185725.1. Classification (GTDB taxonomy): domain Bacteria; phylum Pseudomonadota; class Alphaproteobacteria; order Rhizobiales; family Stappiaceae; genus Stappia. The sequence goes on from NZ_FYAU01000038.1 coordinate 18,841, forward strand.
TCGTCGAGGATATAGAGCGTGCGGCCGGTCGCCCGCTTCGACAGTTCCTTGGCCAGCTTGACGCGCTGCGCCTCGCCGCCCGACAGGGTCGTCGCCTGCTGGCCGACCTTGATATAGCCGAGACCGACACGGGCCAGCGTCTCCAGCTTGTCGCGCACCGCCGGCACGGCGGCGAAGAAGCGCGCGCCCTCCTCCACCGTCATGTCGAGCACGTCGGCGATCGACTTGCCCTTGAACTCGACCTCGAGCGTCTCGCGGTTGTAGCGCTTGCCCTTGCAGACATCGCAGGTGACATAGACGTCGGGCAGGAAGTGCATCTCGATCTTGATGACGCCGTCGCCCTGGCAGGCCTCGCAGCGCCCGCCCTTGACATTGAAGGAAAAGCGCCCCGGCTGATAGCCGCGCGTCTTCGCCTCGGGAAGGCCGGCGAACCACTCGCGGATCGGCGTGAAGGCGCCGGTATAGGTCGCCGGGTTCGAGCGCGGCGTGCGCCCGATCGGCGACTGGTCGATGTCGATCACCTTGTCGAGCAGCTCCAGCCCGTCGATATGGTCGTGTGGGGCCGGCGTCTCGCGCGCGCCGTTCAGCCGCCGCGCCGCCGCCTTGTACAGCGTGTCGATGAGGAAGGTCGACTTGCCGCCGCCGGAGACGCCGGTGATGCAGGTGAAGGTGCCGAGCGGAATGTCCGCCGAGACGTTCTTCAGGTTGTTGCCGCGTGCGCCGGCCACATGGATGCGGCGGTGTTTTTTCGGCTTGCGCCGCTCGGCCGGCATCGGGATCGCCATGGCGCCGGACAGATACTGCCCGGTCAGCGATTTCGGATTGGCAAGGATCTCCGCCGGGGTTCCCTGCGCCACCACCTCGCCGCCATGGATGCCGGCGCCGGGACCGATATCGACCACATGGTCGGCGGTCAGCACCGCATCCTCGTCATGCTCGACCACGATCACCGTGTTGCCGAGGTCGCGCAGGTGCTTCAGCGTGTCGAGCAGGCGGGCATTGTCGCGCTGGTGCAGGCCGATCGACGGCTCGTCGAGCACATAGAGCACGCCGGTCAGCCCCGAGCCGATCTGCGAGGCAAGGCGGATGCGCTGGCTCTCGCCGCCCGACAGGGTGCCGGAATTGCGCGACAGCGCCAGATAGTCGAGGCCGACATCGTTGAGGAACCGCAGCCGCTCGCGGATCTCCTTGAGGATGCGCAGGGCGATCTCCGACTGCTTGTCGGTGAGCTTTGCCGGCAACTCGGCGAACCAGGCGGCGGCATCGCGGATGGAGAGCTGCGAGATCTCGCCGATATGGCGGGTGGCGATCTTCACCGACAGCGCCTCGGGCTTCAGCCGGTAGCCGTTGCAGGCCGGGCACGGACGGTCGGACTGGTAGCGCGACAGCTCCTCGCGCACCCACTCGCTGTCGGTCTCGCGCCAGCGCCGCTCGATATTGCCGATGACGCCCTCGAAGGTCTTGGCGGTGCGGTAGCTGCGCACGCCGTCGTCATAGACGAACTCGATCTTCTCCCGGCCCGAGCCGTTGAGGATCGTCTCGCGCACCGGCTCCGGCAGGTCGGCCCAGGGGGTCGCCATCGAGGCGCCGAAATGGCGGCAGATCGCCTCCAGCGTCTGGGCGTAATAGGGCGAGGTCGAGCCGGTCTTGGCCCAGGGCAGCACCGCGCCTTCGCGCAAGGTCAGCGTGTGGTCGGGCACCACCAGCTCCGGCTCGAAGGCGAGCGTGGTGCCGAGCCCGTCGCAGGTCGGGCAGGCGCCGAACGGATTGTTGAAGGAGAACAGGCGCGGCTCGATCTCGGAAATCGTGAAGCCGGAGACCGGGCAGGCGAATTTTTCCGAGAACACCATGCGCTCGTGGGTCTCGTTGCGGTTCTGCAGCACGGCGCCGTCGGCCGGTGCCGGCAGCGCCCTGTCGGCGAATTCGGCGATGGCGATGCCGTCGGCCAGCGACAGGGCCGTCTCCAGCGAATCCGCCAGCCGTCCGGCGATGTCCGGCCGCACGACGATGCGGTCGACGACCACGTCGATATCGTGCTTCAGCTTCTTGTCGAGGGCGGGCGCGTCGGCGATCTCGTGGAAGGTGCCGTCGATCTTGACGCGCTGGAAGCCCTTCTTCATCAGTTCGGCGAGTTCCTTGCGGTACTCGCCCTTGCGCCCGCGCACGATCGGCGCCAGCAGGTAGAGCCGGGAGCCCTCCTCCAGCGCCAGCACCCGGTCGACCATCTGGCTGACCGTCTGGCTCTCGATCGGCAGGCCGGTCGCCGGCGAATAGGGCACGCCGATGCGCGCGAACAGCAGGCGCAGGTAGTCGTAGATCTCCGTCACCGTGCCGACGGTCGAACGCGGATTGCGCGAGGTCGTCTTCTGCTCGATGGAGATCGCCGGCGACAGGCCGTCGATCTGGTCGACATCCGGCTTCTGCATCATCTCCAGGAACTGGCGGGCATAGGCCGACAGGCTCTCGACATAGCGGCGCTGGCCCTCGGCATAGATCGTGTCGAAGGCGAGCGACGACTTGCCGGAGCCGGACAGGCCGGTCATCACGATCAGCGCGTCGCGCGGCAGGTCGAGGTCGATGTTCTTGAGATTGTGCTCGCGCGCGCCGCGCACGCTGATCACCCGCCGGTCGGCGAGGGAGGCGGGCGGCATGGTGGTCGAACGCGGCTTGGACATGCGTGCGGTCCCTGGATGGACGGCCCTGCGGCCTTTTGCGGGCTTCCGGGCCGCGCGGGAGGGCGCGGCGCGAAGGCAGGTTGAACGTTACCCGGCGCCGCCGGGAGGAAACGGCCCCGGCGCGGCCGGGACGAAACGGCAGCCTGGGGCAGCCGGAGCAGAACAGGGCCCGGCACGACAGGCCGGGCACGACAGGCCGGGCACGACAGGGCCGCTCCGCCCGACGGCGGCAACGCCCTTCTACGATATACGCCGGGTGCCGTCGATTCCCGTTGCCGGTCCGCCCCGCCTGATCCGCCCCGCCTGATCCGGACTGACCCGATCCGGTCTGGTCCGATCCGGTCTGGTCCGGCCGGCGCCGCAACCAGCCGGAAGCCGGCAAGCCGCAACTCCCGGCTCAAGCAACTCCCGGCTCAAGCAACTCCCGGCTCGACTGGGGCAGACCTTTCTACGCGCGCCGATGCGAATCCGATTGCGTGAACATATCAGGAACATATACTGTCGCGCAAGACTGCCGGCATGTGGTGCGGGCGGGCGCTGCGGGCAAGGGGCAACGTCATCCGGGACTGAGCCGCCTTGCGTGCCTGCGGCAAGCGATTGTGGAAAAGCGGGCTGCATGCGCGCAAAAAGCGGGCCGAGGCTGCAGTTCGCCGATCGCGGGCCTTTCGCCGGCGTCCCGGCCGGGGCTAAGGTCCACGGGATGATCTCGGGCCCCGGGGCGCGCAAAGGCGTGCCGCCGGCGCGCCGCATGCACTCAACGGGGTCCGCCGCAGCGCCGGCGGACCACATCGAAGCAGCAAGCCCGGCCGCTGCGCGCGGGCGGGCAACAGTAAAGCAGCAAGCCCGGCCGCGACGCGCCGGCTTGAGGACAGGCCGGCAACGTCCGGCAGGCAAGGAGACGACAATGTCGGGAAGCGTCAACAAGGTGATCCTGGTGGGCAATCTGGGAGCCGATCCTGAGGTCCGCCGGATGCAGGACGGGCGCCCGGTGGTCAACTTGCGCATCGCCACCTCGGAGACCTGGCGCGACCGCAGCTCGGGCGAGCGCAAGGAGCGCACCGAGTGGCACCGCGTGGTGATCTTCAACGAGGGCCTGGCCAAGGTCGCGGAGAACTATCTGCGCAAGGGCGCCAAGGTCTATATCGAGGGCCAGTTGCAGACCCGCAAGTGGCAGGACCAGTCGGGCCAGGATCGCTATTCCACGGAAGTCGTGCTGCAGGGCTTCAACTCGACGCTGACCATGCTCGACGGCCGCGGCGAAGGCGGCGGCGGTGGTGGCGGCCGCTTTGTCGAAGGCGGCGGCGGGGGCTATGAGGGCGGCTCCGGCGGTGGCTACGGTGGAGGGTCTGGCGGCGGCTCAGGCGGCGGTGGTTATGGCGGCGGCTCCGGCGGCGGTTATGGCGGCGGCTCGGGTGGTGGGTCGGGCGGGTCGGGCGGCGGCTTCGGCGGCGGCCCGGACATGGACGACGAAATCCCGTTCTAGGCCGCAGGGCGATCGGAGCGCGTTCGGGAGGACGCGTGGGGAGGATGCGCGGGGCGACACGGGAGAGGCGCGGCCACACTGCGGCATGAGACGGGAGCGCTTGCCACCTCCCCGGCTGTCACGCCCGCGAAGGCCGATGAGCGCTAGGCGACGCCCCTCCCACCGAGGTCATCCCGGCCGCAGGCGAAGCCGAAGAGCCGGGAACCATTGGCACCCTCGGCAGGCGTGAGACGGAAGACGCTCACCTCCCTCTCGGCTGTCACGCCCGCGAAGGCGGGCGTCCAGTATCCGCCGGAGCGCGTGGGCGTAGAAAAGCAGCAGCAGCCGGGGCGGGTGGGTGTGCGAAAGCAGCAGTTCCGGCCGCTGCGAGGTTCGCTCGCGGCAACGTCACGGCTCGACCCGCACGACCTGGGGTTACTTGATCCCGGTCTTCGGCTGCGCCGAAACCGGGATGACACTCTGTGTGTGGGTTCGCGTGGGCGTATCATCGCCGCCGCTCTGGCAGCCAATGGGCACCGGGTCGCGCTGCGCTTGCCCGGTGTGACGACCTGTGGATGGGGCAAGGCCGCGCCCCTCTCACTCAGGATGTCTTCCCGGACGAGGCCGCAGGCCGAAGATCCGGGAACCATTGGCACCCTCAGCGGGTGTGAGGCGAAAGGCGCTCGCCCCCCTCTCGGCTGTCACGCCCGCGAAGGCGGGCGTCCAGTATCCGCCGGGGCGCGTGGGCGTAGAAAAGCAGCAGCAGCCGGGGCGGGTGGGTGTGCGAAAGCAGCAGTTCCGGCCGCTGCGAGCCTCGTTCGCGGCACCGTCACGGCTCGACCCGCACGACCTGGGGTTACTTGATCCCGGTCTTCGGCTTCACTGAGGCCGGGATTGACAGGCTGAGACCGGGACGACAGGCCGAGCGCGGGATTCGCGTGGGCGTGCCTTCGCTCCTGCCTCTCTCGTCGTCATTCCGGACGAGGCCGAAGGTCGAAGATCCGGGACCGGGGAGGCACGGCGGTTGCGGCGTGGTTCGGGAGCGCGCCCCG
>NZ_FYAU01000006.1 GCF_900185725.1 Stappia sp. TSB10P1A
CGACGACGAGAAGAAGCACAGCGCGCTCGTCCTGCAGTTCGCCAACGGCCGGCGCATCCACTCCATGAGCTCCAACCCGGACGCCCAGGCCGGCAAGCGCGGCAGCCGCGTGCTGGACGAATTCGCCCTGCACCCGGATCCACGAAAGCTCTGGTCGATTGCCTATCCGGGCATCACCTGGGGCGGGCAAATGGAGGTGATTTCCACCCACCGCGGATCGAAGAATTTCTTCAACACGCTCGTGCGCGAGGCGAAGGAAGGCGGCAACCCGAAGAAGCTCAGCCTGCACACCGTCACCCTGCAGAATGCGCTGGATGACGGGTTCCTGTGGAAGCTGCAGCAATCCCTGCCGGACGAAGACGAGCGGCAGGAGATGGACGAGGCGGCCTATTTCGATTGGGTGAAGAGCGGCGCGGCCGACGAGGAAAGCTTCCTTCAGGAGTACATGTGCAAGCCGGCCGACGACGATGCGGCTTTCCTCGAGTACGACCTGATCGCCTCGGCCGAGTACGCGCAAGGGGCCGATTGGCAGACGCCCGAGGGCGGCACCCTTTACGCCGGGGTCGACATCGGCCGCAAGCGCGATCTGACCGTCCTCTGGGTGGTCGAGAAGCTCGGCGACGTACTCTTCACCAGGCACGTTGAAGAACTGTCCAAGATGCGGAAGTCGGAGCAGGAAAAGGTGCTCTGGCCGTGGTTCGAGAAGTGCGCCCGCATCTGCATCGACGAGACAGGGTTGGGCATAGGCTGGGTTGATGACGCCCAGGACAAGTTCGGCGAGTATCGCGTCGAAGGCGTTACCTTCACGGTCCAAGCGAAAGAGGCGCTCGCCTATCCTGTCCGCTCGCGCATGGAAGAGCGCCGCGTCCGTATCCCCTACCGCGATACGATCCGGGCGGACCTCCGCCTGGTCACCAAGCAGGTGACGGCCGCCGGCAATATCCGCTTCACGGCAGAGCGTACCCCGGACGGCCACGCCGACCGGTTCTGGGCACTGGCGCTGGCGATCCATGCGGCGGACGGCGTGAAGGCGCAGCCGTGGCGCCCGCTCACCTCTGCCAAGCCGGCCGGCGAGACCCGTACTCTTGATGACGACTGGATCCCGCAAGATGCGTAAATGGCTTTCAAAGGCGCTGTCCGTCATGCGTCACGCGCCGGGCTGGGTGCCGTTTCAGCCGAACATGGCACGCACGCGCTACGACTATCGCAAGGCCATCGGCGACGGCCTCGACGCGTCGGTGGTGACGGCGCCGATCCAGTGGATTCAGCGCGCTCTGCCCGAGGCACGCCTGACGATCCATCGCTTTGGCCGCAACGGGCTGCGCGAGGAGGTGGCCGACCATCCGGCCCTGCGTCTGATCGCACGGCCAAACGCCCATTACGGCGACATCGCGCTCTGGTCCGGCACGGTGCTATCCTGGTGCCTCGCCGG
>NZ_FYAU01000039.1 GCF_900185725.1 Stappia sp. TSB10P1A
AGCGGTCGACGACTCGGTCGGCGCGCTGAAAACAATGCGCAGTTGGCTCGAATGGGCCGCCACTCACGACCCTTTTGGCAACGCTCTGCCGCAGGCTGCCATTGATCGGCGCAACGCTATCCTCGCCCTGATGGAAGGCGGGCCGAAGCCGCTCTCGTCCGGTGCTTTCGACGCGCGCTACAAGCTGCCCGATCCGCCGAAGCGGGACGACGGCGACAAATCCCCGGTCAGGATCGATTGGGAGGCCATCGAGCGGGACAAGGCGGCGACCACCGCGACCGACAGCAAGCGCGAGGCGGTCAAGCGGCTGATCAGGCAGCTTGAGATCGAGCGCGACGTGATGCGCGAGACGGACCCGGTCCAGCGGGAAATGATCCGGCTGAGCGAGACGCTGGCGGCGGCGAAGGGAGACGAGAAAAAGCAGGTCGAGGAGCTGATCCGCTCCAATCTCCGCGAGGCCGAGGCAAAGCGGGAGCTGCAGGAGTACACCGACATCCTGAAAGGCTCGGTGTCCAGCCTGGCGATGGCGGTGCGCAACGGCGAGAATGTCTGGGATGCCATGGCCGACAACGCGCTGCGGGCGCTCGACCGGATCACGGACAAGCTGCTCAACGAGGTGCTCGATGCGGTGTTCACAGTCAATTCCGCCACGGGCGGCGGCGGCGGCGGATTGCTTGGAGGCCTGTTCGGCGGTCTCTTCGGCGGGGGCTCGTCGTCGTCTCTGTTCTCCGGCTTCTACGCGACGGGCGGCCTCATCCCCAACGGAACGTTCGGGATCGTCGGCGAGCGCGGTCCCGAGCCGGTGATCGGCACGGCGCAGGGCGCCAAGGTACTGCCCAATTCGTCGCTGCGCTCGATCGGCGGTGGCGGCATCGAGGTCAACATCTACAACAACGCGGGCGGCGAGGTGCGCGAGGAGCGGCGACAGGGCGCGGACGGCCGCGAGATCGTCGACATCGTCATCGAGCGGGTGCGGCAGGAATTCGCCACGGGCGGGTTCGACGAGGCGCAAGGAGCCCGGTTCGGGGTCAGTCCGCGCAAGGTGCGCCGATGACCGCCGCGTGGCCTGCCTCGCTGCCGCTCAGGGCCGACCGGCACCCCTATCAGGAGGCGCCGCAGCCGGCGATCATCCGGTTTCGGCCGGAGATCGGCCCGCCGATCGGCCGGCGCCGCAGCACCGTGCGCCTCTCGACCGCGACGTTCGCCTTCGTGATGACGACGGCGCAGGTCACCACATTCGAAGCCTTCGTCGCCAATGACCTGGCCGGCGGAGTGCTCCCGTTCACGATCCGGCATCCACGCACGGATGCGACGGTGACGGCAACGTTCATCGATGAGACGCCCTACGGGATTGCGTGGTTTGCGCCCGAGGCGTGGACGGTCACATTCCGGGCGCTGGTGAGGGGCTGACGATGCAACGCGAGCTCCCCGTGGCGACAGCGCGTGAGCTGGAGCGGCCCGAGACGGCCGAGGTGCTGCTGGTGTTCCTGCGGATCAGCCACCGGCACCTGCCGGAGGACATTCGGATTGTCTCGGACGGCACCGACTACATCATGGACGGCGCCACGTGGATCGGATTTGATTTCGAGATCCAGCTCCTCAGCGACACGGACGCGCCGCCGCGCACCGAGCTCACCGTCCAGAATGTCGACCGGCGTATCGGCGAGGCCATCCTGGCGATGGACGGGCCGGCCCGGCTCGACATGGAGGTGATCGCCGCCAGCCAGTTCAACCTCAATGTCGAGCCGCGCGTGGCGCTGGGGCCAAGCGTGGAGCGGAGCTACTCCGCCCGGCATCTGGCGCTGGTCGATGTCGGCGGGGACGTGCTGCAGCTCACGGGCACCATTCGGTCGTGGGACTATACCCAAGAGGCCTGGCCGTCGATGCGCGGCACCCAGGACTCGTTTCCGGGGCTGTACCTATGAGCGCGCTCCCGATCGGCGGGCGGGCCGCCGTCCACTGGAGCGCAACCTATGTCGGCCTGCCCTGGCAGGACGGCGGGAGATCGCCGGACGGCGCCGACTGCTGGGGGCTCGTGCGGCTGGTCTACGAGCGCGAGCTCGGCATCGCGCTGCCGACCTATGGCGAGATCTCGGCGCGCGAGCTGATCGCCGTCGCTCGCGCCGTCTCGGCGGGCAAGGACGGCGAGGACTGGCAGGCGGTTTCAACGGGGGATCAAACGGCTTTCGACGTGTGCGTGATGCGCCTGTCCGGCGGATCGCGCACGGGGCATGTCGGCGTCCTGGTCGATCCCGGCCACGTGCTGCATGTCGAGGCGGCCTGCGACGCAATCATCGTCCCCCTCACTCATTTCACC
>NZ_FYAU01000004.1 GCF_900185725.1 Stappia sp. TSB10P1A
CGTGTGCGTGATGCGCCTGTCCGGCGGATCGCGCACGGGGCATGTCGGCGTCCTGGTCGATCCCGGCCACGTGCTGCATGTCGAGGCGGCCTGCGACGCAATCATCGTCCCCCTCACTCATTTCACCGTACGCGAGAGGATCGCATGCTTCAGGCGGCACCGGCTGACCGGCCGGCACATCTAGCGACGATCTGGCGCGCGCCGATGGCTCTGGGCTCGCCGAGGGTGGACCTGTGGCCGCAGGGCCTGTCGGTGGCGGAGATCGTGGCGCAGGCCGACTACCTGCCCCCCGATTTCGGCGCCACGGGCGTCGTGACCATCGACGGCGAGCCGGTGCCGCGCGCCATGTGGCGGCACGTGCGCCCCAAGGCCGGCACTGCGGCCGGCCGCAGCATCCATGTCACCTTCCATGCGCCGGTGCGCGAGGGCGGCCGGGGCGGCAAGCAGATCCTCGCCGTCGTCGCGGCCATCGCCCTGACATTCGCCACCGCCGGCATCGCCTCGGCCGGTATTCCCGCGCTCGGGCTCGCGGCGGGGTCACTCGGCGCCAAGCTGATCGCGACAAGCGTCGGCATCGTCGGCTCGCTGGTCATTTCGGCCATCGCCGCACCGCCGACGCGCGGTGCCGATGCAACGCCGGACGGGACCGGTGCGGCGCTCGATCCGGCCTCCCTGCAGGGCAACGTGCTCCAGCCAAACGCCTCCGTGCCGCGCGTCATCGGCACGCGGCGCGTGTACCCGCCATTCGCCAGTCAGCCGGTGATCGAGCTGGTCGGCCAGGACGAGCTCGCCGAAGCGGTGCATGTGCTGGCCGGCCCGCACAAGCTGCGGGACATCCGCCTTGGCGAGACGACCTGGGACGGGCTGGCCGGCGAAGGGGACAGCGGGC
>NZ_FYAU01000040.1 GCF_900185725.1 Stappia sp. TSB10P1A
CGACAAGAAATCCTGGCACCCCGAAGGGCGCAACCCCATGTCAGTTCGTATCAGGTGATAGCGACAGTCAAAGCCGCCGGTGAACCCCGGCGGCGCCGTCGTTGTGGGAGCTATATACTCACCACCCACCCGGACCGTCAACCCACCTCCGCAAAAAAAATCAAACCAAACCAAAAATCCAATCCAAACCACCAACCCCACTTGGGGAAAACATACCCAACAAACACACAAACCAAAACAATATCAACACACTAACAATATGCACAGGAGAGAGGGCAACGGAAGCGGCGGGGCCTTGAGACCCGGAACCTCGCCGCCGGAACCGGCAAAACCGGCCCCTTGAAGCAGCTCGGCCGCCCCGCAAGCCCCGCTTTCGTGTCATCCGGACGTCATCCTCCCTCCATCCCCCTGCCCTCCCCGGCGCCCATCGTCGGCGCCCATCGTCGGCGCGCCGGCAGCACACGCAGCTTGAAGCACGGCCCCGAAGCACGTTCCCGAAGCACACCAGCGGCACGGCTTCTAACGAGCCCCCGCGCGCAAATGCGCTCCGTGCCTGCGCGGACGGGCACGGGAGACGGCACGGGAGACAGCGCGGCGGGGGCGCCGAGCGGCCAATTCCCGGCACATCGCGAATTGTGGCAAGGTCGCGTCACAAATACGCCAGATTGCTCTTGTCCTTCGGGGTTCCTATGATGCCGCCTGCGCCGCTCCGGCCACACCGGCTCGACCAGCGCCTTTGACTGGCTTTGGCCTGGGCATGCGGGGCATGGTTGGATGCGCGGCTCTTTCTATTGCCGGGCACTGCCGGACACTGTCTGGCCAAGGCCGGGGGGCCTGTTCGCCAGGCCTTCCGGGGCAAGCAGGGATCGCGTCGAACGCCGGGGCAGGCGAGATCGCGAGACGCAGGGACGGGCCGGCAACGGCCTGCAAGAACGAAGGCAGTTGCGGGCCGGTGCCGACGGGCGTCGGCCGCAGGGACCGAGCACGACGAGAAGGACAGGATGCATCTCGGCGCGACACACCGCACCTCGCCGGACCTTGGCGATGAGCCGCCCCTCATGGTCTATGACGAGCGCGACCAGTTGCCGGATCGGCGCCGGGTCAGCTTGCGATGGCTTACGGGCTCGGTCCTGACCGGCCTGACCTCGGTCACGCTGATGGGCGGAGCCCTGTTTGCCGCGCTAGACGGCCAGTACAAGGTCTCGGCGGCGCCCTCGCGCGGCGACCAGCCGGAAGTCACCGCCTCCAGAACCGTCGGCGGCAGCGGCTCCGCCAAGGGCGACCGCGTCATCCGGGCCGCCGCGCAATATTCCAACCGGCATGTCATCCCGGTCTCCACCGTCAACCGCATCGACGGACGCGATCACATCAAGCTGAGGCCCTATGCGCTGGTCACCGCCACGCTTGCCACGCGCGCCTCGCGCGAGACCTCCGAGAACATCCCGCCCTTCAACCCGCTCCAGCTTTTCTCCGATGCCAACGTCATCCCGGCCCGCGCCGTCAGCGATGCGCTCTACGATGCCCGCGTCGAGGGCGAGGTGACGATCAGCACCCGCGACTTCCCGCTCGACAACCCGCTCGCGACCGCCGACAGCGGCTATGAGGAACTGGAGATCGAGCAGTTCGTCCGCCAGTCGGCCCGCTTCCTGGCCGGCAATTCGGTCGACGAGGCCAGCGGACCGGTGATCGATCCGGGCCGCTTCGACTTTCATCTGGCCCAGCAGCCGGAGCTGTCCCGCCTCAGCGTGCGCATCACGCCGGAAAACGTCTCCTTCGTCTCCAAGAGCGAGACCTCCGACATCTATGCCGGCATGGAAGAGAAGATCGTTCCGGTCAGCGGCGAGGAGAGCTTCCAGGACGAGTTGATGGCGAATTACGCGACCGAGGAGGACGCGGCCAGCATCGTCGACGCCTTCGTTCGCGAATACGGCATCGAGAAGCTGGAAATGGGCCAGCGCCTGCGCATCGCGCTCGCTCCCAGCCCGGACGAGGCCGGCCGGCTGCAGCCGCAGCGCGTCAGCCTCTATGCCGACACCGAGCACCGCGCCACCATCGCCCGCTCGGATACGGGGGAGTTCGTCGCGGCCCAGGCGCCCGACACGTTCCTGGCCGATGCCTTCGCCGAGGCCGATCGCGTCGGCTATGCCGGAACCACTCCGACGATCTACGACAGTCTCTACCAGACCGCGCTCGAACAGGAGATGCAGCCGGAGATGATCACCGATCTGGTCCGGATCTTCTCCTTCGACGTCGACTTCAAGTCGCGGGTCAAGCCGGGCGATTCCTTCGAGGTCTTCTACGGCCTGGAGCAGAATGCCGACAACGTTCCGGCCGAGATCCTCTACACGGCCCTGACCACCCGCAGCACCATGCATCGGTTCTACCGGTTCCGCACGCCCGACGACGGGCAGGTCGACTTCTATGACGAGACCGGCAAGAGCGCGAAGAAGTTCCTGATGCGCAAGCCGCTGTCGGGCGGCCAGTTCCGCTCCGGCTTCGGCATGCGCCGCCACCCGATCGTCGGCGTCATGAGGCTGCACAGCGGCGTCGACTGGTCCGCCCAGCGCGGCACGCCGATCATGGCGGCGGGCAACGGCGCCGTCACCAAGGCGCGATGGGTCTCCGGCTATGGCCAGCGCATCGAGCTTCAGCACGCCAACGGCTACGAGACCACCTACAGCCATCTGACCAGCTTCGCCGAGGGCATCCGCGAGGGCGTCAAGGTCAACCAGGGACAGATCATCGGCTATGTCGGCTCGACCGGCCTGTCGACCGGCCCGCATCTTCACTACGAGGTCAAGGTGAACGGCCGCTTCGTGAACCCGATGCGCATCCGCCTGCCGCGCGGACGGGTGCTCGAAGGTGACCTGCTGGCCGCCTTCCACCGCGAGCGCGAGCGCATCGATGCCCTGGTCGAGCGGGCCGCCGGCCCCTCGCGGATTGCCTCCGCCTCGGCCGCCGCCATCAACTGACGGGACGAAACGGTCTGACAGGACGACCTGGCCCGCAGGGCAGAAGACAGAAGGCCCGGGCATCGCTGCCCGGGCCTTTGTCTTTCGGCAGGTGCGAACGGATCAGGCCGCCGCGCTTTCCGATGTCGCCACTTCGAACAGCAGCCGATCCGACCCGGCGGTGGCGACGACCGACTGTCCGTCGGCGACCCGTCCGGCCAGGATCATCTCGGCCAGCGGGTCCTGCACCTCGCGCTGGATCACCCGCTTCAGCGGCCTTGCGCCATAGGCGGGGTCGTAGCCCTTCTCGGCCAGCCAGTCGCGGGCGCCGGCATCCAGGTGCAGGCCGATCTTGCGGTCGGCGAGCAACTTCTCCAGCCGCTTGAGCTGGATGTCGACGATTGCCGCCATCTGCGAGCGCTGCAGGCGGTGGAACAGGATCTGGTCGTCGAGCCGGTTGAGGAATTCCGGCCGGAACGACGCGCGCACCACCGCCATCACCTGGTCGCGCACCGCGGAGGAATCCTCTCCCTCCGGCTGGGCCACCAAATACTCGGCGCCGAGATTCGAAGTCAGCACGATCAGCGTGTTGCGGAAGTCGACCGTCCGGCCCTGACCATCGGTCAGCCGCCCGTCGTCGAGCACCTGCAGCAGCACGTTGAACACGTCGCCATGGGCCTTCTCGATTTCGTCGAACAGCACGACCTGATAGGGCCGCCGCCGCACCGCCTCGGTCAGCGCACCGCCTTCCTCATAGCCGACATAGCCGGGAGGCGCGCCGATCAGCCGGGAGACCGAGTGCTTCTCCATGTATTCCGACATGTCGAGGCGGACCATTGCCGTCTCGTCGTCGAACAGGAACTCCGCCAGCGCCTTGGTCAGCTCGGTCTTGCCGACGCCGGTCGGCCCGAGGAACAGGAACGAGCCGATCGGCCGGTTCGGATCCTGCAGACCGGCCCGCGCCCGGCGCACGGCGGTTGAGACCGCATGCACCGCTTCCTGCTGACCGATGACGCGCCGTGCCAGCTCGTCCTCCATGCGCAGCAGCTTCTCGCGCTCGCCTTCCAGCATTCTGTCGACCGGGATGCCGGTCCAGCGCGACACCACATGGGCGACATGATCGGTGGTCACCGCCTCCTCGACCATCGCCCCGTCGGCGCCACCCCTCGCCTCGACATCGGCCAGGGCCTTTTCGAGCCCGGGAATGACGCCGTAGGCAAGTTCGCCGGCCTTGGCGAGATCGCCCCGGCGCTGCGCCTTTTCCAGATCGATGCGGGCCTGGTCGAGCTGCTCCTTCAGCTTCTGCTCGGACGACAGCTTCTCCTTCTCGCCCTGCCAGCGGGCGGTGAGAGCGTCCGATTCCTCTTCCAGGTCGGCAAGCTCCCCTTCGAGCTTGTCGAGCCGGTCGCGGGCCGCCGGATCGGTCTCCTTCTTCAGCGCCTCGCGCTCGATCTTGAGCTGGATGATCCGCCGGTCGAGCTCGTCCAGTTCCTCCGGCTTGCTGTCGACCTGCATGCGCAGGCGGCTCGCCGCCTCGTCGACCAGGTCGATCGCCTTGTCCGGCAGGAACCGGTCGGTGATGTAGCGGTTGGACAGGGTCGCCGCCGCCACCACCGCCGAATCGGTGATCCGCACGCCGTGATGCAGCTCGTATTTCTCCTTGATGCCGCGCAGGATGGAGATCGTGTCCTCCACCGTCGGCTCATCGACGAAGACCGGCTGGAAGCGCCGCGCCAGCGCCGCGTCCTTCTCTACATACTTGCGGTACTCGTCGAGCGTGGTCGCGCCGACGCAGTGCAGCTCGCCGCGCGCCAGCGCCGGCTTCAAGAGGTTGGAGGCGTCCATGGCGCCATCCGCCTTGCCGGCGCCGACCAGCGTGTGCATCTCGTCGATGAACAGAATGATGCCGCCGGCCGCCGCCTGGACCTCGGACAGAACCGCCTTCAGGCGCTCCTCGAACTCGCCGCGATACTTCGCGCCGGCGATCAGCGAGCCCATGTCGAGGGCAAGCAGCTTCTTGTCCTTCAGGCTCTCCGGCACGTCGCCATTGACGATCCGCAGCGCCAGACCTTCGGCGATCGCCGTCTTGCCGACGCCCGGATCGCCAATCAGCACCGGATTGTTCTTGGTGCGGCGCGACAGCACCTGCATGGTGCGGCGGATCTCGTCGTCGCGGCCGATCACCGGGTCGAGCTTGCCGTCGCGGGCGACCTGGGTCAGGTCGCGGGCATATTTGCTCAGGGCGTCATACTGGCCTTCCGCCGAGGCGGTGTCGGCCTTGCGCCCCTTACGCAGGTCGTTGATCGCCTCGTTGAGCCGCACCGGCGTGACGCCGCCATCGGCAAGCGCCTTGCCGGCGGCGCTGTCCTTGACGATCGCCAGCGCGACCAGCAGCCGCTCCACCGTGACATAGGAATCGCCGGCCTTGTCGGCCAGCTTCTCCGCCTGGTCGAAAACCTGGGCAAGGGCGGGCGAAAGATAGAGCTGTCCGCTGCCGCCCGACACCTTCGGCAAGGTGGCGAGCGCCTTCTCGGTGGCGGCAAGCACATCGCGCGAGCGCCCGCCCGAGCGGTCGATCAGGCCGGCGGCCAGCCCTTCCGGGTCGTCCAGCAGAACCTTCAGAAGATGTTCGGGCGTGAATTGCTGGTGGGATTGGCCAAGCGCCTGGGTCTGCGCCGACTGGACGAACCCGCGCGCCCGCTCCGTGTATTTCTCGAAATCCATGATGACCTCCAGATCCGACAGCCCCCCGCAGCAAGGCCGCCTTTTCGGAATGCGGACCCGCACTGGCATCCGCACGGCCCGATAAGGGCCGCACCCACCATATAGTGTTGCATTTCGAGCACAAAAGAGGGGGGCATTGCGGATCCGGCGCCCGACAGCAAAAAGGCCGCGGAGCGTGCCGCGGCCTTGTCGCTGTGATGTTCGGCGCAGGGGCTCGCCGCGGATCCGTCCTGGGATCAGGCGTCTGTCGGCGCCGCCTCCGCCTCGGCCGGCTTGCGGCTGCGCGGCGCGCGGCGCGCCCGCGGCTTCTTGTCCTCCGGCGCCTCGACGGCAACCTCGGCCTCCGCGGCGGCGGAATGCTCGACGCCGTTCATTTTCTCGTCGGGCGCTCCGGCCTCGCCCTGGGCGGTGCGGTTGCGACGCAGTCCGCGTCCGCGTGCGCCGCGAACCCGGCGGCGTCCCCGGTCGTCGGCATCGCCATCCGCATCGCCTGCATCGTCCTCTGCCTCGGCCTCTGTCGGCTGGCCGGGGAACGACTTGGTGTTGAGGACCGGAATGTCGTCGACGAACGGCTGCGGTGCGTCCACCGGCATGACCGGCTTTGCCGAAGCCTGCGCTCCCCCATCACGGTCACGGTCCCGATCGCGATCGCGATCCCGCTCGCGGCGGTCGGCGCGCTCGGTGCGCTCATTGCGCTCCTCAAGCTCCTCCGCCTCGTCCTCCGCTTCGTCGCCGCGCGGCAGGACCACCGGCTGGTGCATGCTCTGCTGCGCCGCGGCGATGATCCGCAGGTAGTGCTCGGCATGCTGGAGATAGTTCTCCGACATGACGCGATCACCGGCTGCCGACGCGTCGCGGGCGAGCTGCTGATACTTCTCGGCTACATGATGCGCCGTTCCGCGGATCTTGACGTCGGGACCGTTCGATTCATACGTCCGCGAAAGCGGATTCGGTCCCTTGCGGCCACGGCCGCGGATGCGCTTGTTGCTCTGATTTCCTGGTCTCATTCTGCCGTTAACTCTCAAGAACGGCGACCGGCAAATCCGGTCAGGAGTCCGGCTCTCGGGGAGCCGGCGCCATGAAACGCAACCGCACGAAGCCGGTGTTGCGTGGGCCAATCAAGAGACCTTCAGCGGACCGCGAAACGGCACATGCCGCTCAATCCCGCTTGACTCTAAGGGTTCATCTTGAACAGACCGATGCCGAGTGATCCCGGGACCCTGCGGTCCTTCGGGCATCCTTGCCGACGGTGAGTCCCGTCATGCGATGCGAGATCTGGCCGGAACGAAAAGCCTCGATAACTTTCGAACTGCCCACCCGTGGCTTTTAACGCCACCCCCGTCGGGTCTCGGCGAGGTGAACCTAGCCCGTTCCGTCCGGTTTTCCAAGCGTCTTTTTTACAAGCCCCGGATCTGCCGCTATTTTGCAACACAGCGTAGCCGCAAGACCCTGTCGCATCCGGCAAGGTCTTGAAATATCGCGATATCGTCGAACCCCGCCGACTGTGCCAATGCCGCAACGGCAAGCGCCTGGGAGGCGCCGATCTCCAGAAACACCGGCGCGAATCGGACAAGACGCTCCCGCGCCTGCGGCAGGATCGCACGATAGGCATCGAGTCCGTCCTCGCCGGCAAACAGCGCCGCGTGGGGATCGTACTGCCGCACTTCCCGGGACAGGCCGGATTCTTCCGTAAGGGAAATATAGGGCGGATTCGAGACAAGGAAATCCAGTCCCGGCGCCAGCATCGCGGCAAAATCGCCCCGGCAGGCGAGAAACCGTGCTCCGACACCGTTGCGCCGGGCGTTGTCGCGCGCCGTTGCCAAAGCGCCGGGCGCCAGGTCGGAGGCCACCGCCACGGCCTTCGGCAGCTCGCTCAGCAAGGCCACGGCGATCGCCCCGCTGCCCGTGCCGAGATCGGCGAAGCGGTACGGGTGGTCCCGTCCCTTGCCCTCGTCGCACCAGGCCAGCACCGCCTCCACCAGCCGCTCGGTATCGGGGCGCGGCTCCAGCACCTCGCGCGACAGGGCGAAGGGGAGCCCCCAGAACTCGCGCGCACCCAGGATCCGTCCGACCGGCTCGCCGGCGAGCCGGCGCGCGATATGGCTGTCCGCCAGAGCCAGCGCCGCCTCGCCGATCTCCCGCTCGGGATCGGTGAGCGGCACGGCCGGCTCGACACCCGCCGCAGCAGCAACGAGCAGCCGCGCGTCGAGGGCCGCCGCCGCAACGCCCGCCTCGGCAAGACGCGCCCGCGCCTCGCGGCACAGGGTACCGAGCCGCCGGTCGCGCGGGTTCGAGCTCGAGCTCACAGCCCTTCCGCCGCCAGCAGGGTCGCCTGGTGGTCGAGCGCCAGCGGCTCGATCACGTCGTCGAGCGCCTCGCCGCCGATCACCTCGGGCAGCTTGTACAGCGTCAGGCCGATCCGGTGGTCGGTCACCCGCCCTTGCGGGAAGTTGTAGGTGCGGATGCGCTCCGACCGGTCGCCCGATCCCACCTGCAGGCGGCGGGCCTCCGTCCGTTCGCTCGCCAGCCGGGCGCGTTCCTCGTCGAAGATGCGGGCGCGCAGGAGCTGAAGCGCCTTGGCCTTGTTCTTGTGCTGCGAGCGCTCGTCCTGCACGGCGACGACGATGCCGGTCGGCATATGGGTGATGCGCACCGCCGAATCGGTGGTGTTGACGTGCTGGCCGCCGGCGCCGGAGGCGCGGAACGTATCGATCCGCAGATCGGCATCGTTGATCTGCACATCCACGTCCTCGGCCTGCGGCAGCACCGCCACCGTTGCCGCCGAGGTGTGGATACGCCCGCCCGATTCGGTCTCCGGCACCCGCTGCACCCGGTGCACGCCGGATTCGAACTTCAGCCGGGCGAAGACCTGGTCGCCGGCAACGGACGCAATCACTTCCTTGAAGCCGCCGACCTCGCCCTCGCTCGCCGACAGGATCTCGACCTTCCATCCCTTCAACTGGGCATAGCGCTGGTACATGCGGAAGAGATCGCCGGCAAAGAGCGCCGCCTCATCGCCCCCCGTTCCGGCCCGCACCTCGAGAATGACGTTGCGGTCGTCCGCCACGTCCTTCGGCAGGAAGCCGATGCGCACCGCCTGCGCCAAGGCCTCGACGCGTTCGCGCAAGTCGTCCCGTTCGATCTCGGCAAGCTCGCGCATCTCCGCGTCGGCGGCCGGGTCGGTCAGCATCGCCTCGACGCCCGCCAGTTCCGCCTCCGCCTTGCGCAGCGCGGTGATGCGCGCGGCCAGCGGCTCCAGTTCGGCATAGTCGCGCGCCAGCCGGACATAGGTCTCCGGGTCCGGATTCTGGGTCATCCGGTATTCCAGTTCGGCGACACGCGTCAGCAGCGCATCCAGTTTGTCCGCCGGGATCATGGCGTTGCGATCCTCAAGATGGGGGAAGGAAGGCCCTTGCGGGCCGAAGCAGGCCTGGCGCGCAGGGTCGCTGGCAGGCTCGCTACAAGGCGACATCCGTGTCGGAGGCAAAGCGCCGCAGGAAGCCGCGGATATCGGCAGCAGCCGCCGGCTCGTCCAGCCTCGGCAGCAGGCGCGCGGCAAGCCGACCGACATCAAGGGTGCGGACCATCGCCTTCACCGGTCCGAGCGCCGAGGCCGACATCGACAGATGGCGATAGCCGAGCGCGGCAAGCGCCATCGCCTCCAGCGGCCGACCGGCGATCTCGCCGCACACGGTCACCGGCGTGGCATAGGCATTGGCCTTGTCGACGATATGTTTCAGCGCCCGCAGGAAGGCCGGACTCATCGTGTCGAAGCGGCCGGCGACCCGGGTGTTGCCCCGGTCGACGGCGCTGAAGAACTGGAACAGGTCGTTCGAGCCGATCGAGACGAAATCGACCGCCTGATAGAGTTCGTCGAGCTGATACAGCAGCGACGGCACCTCGATCATCACGCCGAGCATCAAGCGCTCGGGCACCGGATAGCCGTGCCGGCGCAGATGCTTCAGCTCCCGCTCCACCACGCCGCGCGCCTTGTGGAACTCGGCGACCTCGGTGACCATCGGGAACATCAGCTTCAGGTCGCGGCCGGACGCGGCATGCAGCAGGGCGCGCACCTGGGTGCGCAGGATGCCCGGCCGGTCGAGGCCGAAGCGGATCGCCCGCCAGCCCATCGCCGGGTTTTCCTCCTGGATCGCCCGCAGATAGGGCAGCACCTTGTCGCCGCCGATGTCGAGCGTGCGGAAGGTCACCGGCCGCCCGCCGGCCGCATCCAGCACCTGCCGGTAATAGTCGCGCTGCTCGCTCATCCTGGGGAAGGCGGAGGCGACCATGAACTGCAATTCGGTGCGGAACAGGCCGACGCCGCTCGCCCCCGATTCCGCCACGGCCGGCAGGTCGACCAGGAGGCCGGCGTTGAGTTGCAGCGAGATGTCGATGCCGTCGCGGCTGATCGACGGCTTGTTGCGCAGCCGCCGGTATTGCGCCTGGCGGCGGGCGCGGAAGCGCACCTTCTCCGCATAGGCGTTCTCGATATCGGGCGCCGGGCGCAGATGCACCTGGCCGCTTTCGCCGTCGACGATGATCGGGTCGCCGGTTTCCGCAAGGCTGACGAGATTGTCCGCAAGCCCGACCGCGGCAATGCCGAGCGCCCGCGCGACGATGGTGACGTGGCTGGTCGGGCCGCCCTCCTCCAGCGCGATCGCGCGGATGCGCTCGCGGCCATAGTCGAGCAGTTCCGCCGCGCCCATGTTGCGGGCGATGATCACCGCGTCCTGCGGCAGGGTTTCCGACAAGGGCCCGTGCTGGCGGCCCATCAGCTCGCGGATCAGCCGATGCGCGAGGTCATCGAGGTCGTGCAGCCGCTCGCGCAGATAGGGGTCGGTCTGGCGCAGCATGCGCGCCCGCGTGTCCGACTGCACCTTCTCCACCGCCGCCTCGGCGGTCAGGCCGTTGTTGATCGCTTCCTCGATCTTGCGGATCCAGCCCCGGTCATGGGCGAACATCCGATAGGCCTCGAGCACGTCGCGATGCTCGCCATGCTGGGCGAAGTCGCCGGAATTGAGGAGATCGTCGAGCGAGATCCGCAGCCGGTTTATCGCCCGCTCCAGCCGCTCCAGCTCGACGCCGGCATCCTCGGCGATCAGGTTGGTGACCACGACGCGCGGCTCGTGCAGCACCACATGGCCAAGGCCGACCCCGTCGGACAGCGCCACGCCCTGGAAATGCATCGGCCGCGTCAGGTCGAGCTTGGTGCCCTGCTGGACGATGGCCTCCAACTCGCCGGCGGCGACCATCTCGGCGATCACCATCGCCGTGGTCTGCAGCGCCTCCACCTCATCCTCGAAATAGGTCCGGTGCGACTGGTTCTGGACGACGAGCACGCCGAGCGTCCGCCCCGCGCGCAGGATCGGCACGCCGAGGAAGGAGTTGTAGGCCTCCTCGCCGGTTTCCGGGCGATAGGCGAAGGCGGGATGCGCCTGGGCGTTGGGCAGGTTGAGCGGCCGGGCATCGGCAGCGATCAGGCCGACCAGACCCTCGCCGACCTTCAGGCTGGTCTTGTGGACCGCGTCGCGGTTGAGGCCCTCGGTGGCGTAAAGCTCGAGCACGCCATCGGCGCGCAGGATGTAGACGGAGCAGACCTCGGCCACCACATTGGCCGCGATCAGCACCACGATCTTGTCCAGCCGCTCCTGCGCGTTGATCGGCTCCGCCATGACCTCGCGGAGGCGCCGCAACAGTACGCGCGGCCCGGCGAGAGTGCTCCGCATCACCCGTCAGATCCTTTCCGCACCACCGTCAGGGGCCAGCGGGTCCGAAGGCCCGCATCGCGAGGCGGCAGGTGCCGCGGATCGCTTACCCGTCCAAATCGTATAGCGAATGGAGAGTCCGCACCGCAAGCTCGGTATAGGCGGAATCGATGAGAACCGAGATCTTGATCTCCGACGTCGTGATGGCGCGGATGTTGATCCCCTTCTCGGCGAGGCCCTGGAAGCAGCGCGCGGCGATGCCCGCATGCGAGCGCATGCCCATGCCGATCACCGAGACCTTGACCACGTCGCGCGCGCCCTCGATCGCCTGGTAGCCGATCAGTTCCTTCTTGTCGCGCAGCACCGCGAAGGCACGGTCGTAATCGCTCTCCGGCACCGTGAAGGTGATGTCGGTGGTGCGCCCGTCCGGCGAGATGTTCTGGACGATCATGTCGACATTGATGTTGGCATCGGCCAGCGAGCCGAACACGGCGCTGGCGACGCCCGGCTTGTCGGCCACGTTGCGGATGGAAATCTGCGCCTCGTCCTTCGCAAAGGCGATGCCGGTTACCACTTGCTGTTCCACGATCTCGTCCTCGTCGCAGATGAGTGTGCCCGGGGGCAGGCCGCCCGCGCCGAGCTGCGGCGCATCCGGGTCGTCGAAGCTGGAGCGCACGAAGGTGCGCACGCCGTGAACCATGGCCATCTCGACCGAGCGCACCTGCAGCACCTTGGCGCCGAGCGAGGCCATTTCGAGCATTTCCTCGAAGGCGATGCGCTCCAGGCGGCGGGCGCGCGGCACGATGCGCGGATCGGTGGTGTAGACGCCGTCCACATCCGTGTAGATGTCGCAGCGGTCGGCGCGGATCGCCGCGGCCAGCGCCACCGCGCTGGTGTCGGAGCCGCCGCGCCCGAGCGTCGCGATGCGGTTGTCGGGGGCGACCCCCTGGAACCCGGCGACCACCGCCACCTGGCCCTTGTCGAGCCGCTCGATCAGCCGGTTGCCGTCGATGTCGGTGATGCGGGCGGCGCCGTGCTGGGCGTCGGTCTTCAGCGGGATCTGCCAACCCTGCCAGGACCGGGCCTCGACGCCCATGTCCTGCAGCACGATGGCGAGGAGGCCGCTCGTCACCTGTTCGCCCGACGACACGACCGCGTCATATTCGCGGGCATCATGCAAGAGCGACGCCTCGCGGCACAGGCCGACCAGCTTGTTGGTCTCGCCCGCCATGGCGGAGACGACCACCGCCACCTGATGGCCGGCGTCGACCTCCCGTTTCACATGCCGCGCCACGTTGCGGATGCGTTCGAGATTTGCGACGGAGGTTCCGCCGAACTTGAGAACCAGACGGGCCATGGGCTGTATTATGTCGTCTTCGAGAAGGTGAGCGTCGGCCGCCGGAACAGCGGGCCGGATCGGGCGACATCCATACAGACTGCGGCCCGCCGCCGCAACTGCCACGCTTGACAAAGCGCCTGCGACAATCGACCAAACCTGCAAGGGAAACCCGAAAGGACAGCAGCATGAGCGCCGCACAGACCGGAGCCGGCGGAGCCGGCAGCACCGTTGACGACGCCGAGGTCGCCCGCTTCTCGGCGATGGCCGCCGAATGGTGGGACCCGGCCGGCAAGTTCCGCCCGCTGCACAAGTTCAATCCGGTGCGCCTTGCCTATATCAAGCGCCAGGTCAGCGCCCATTTCGGCCGCGACGAGAAGGCCGCCGATGCCTTTTCCGGCCTGCGCCTGCTCGACATCGGCTGCGGCGGCGGCCTGCTCAGCGAGCCGATGGCCCGGCTCGGCGCGCAGGTCACCGGCGCCGACGCCTCGGCGACCAATATCGAGGTGGCGAAGATCCACGCCGCCGGCTCCGGCCTTGCCATCGACTACCGCGCGACGACGGCCGAGGCGCTGGCGGCGGCGGGCGAGCGCTTCGACGTCGTCCTCAACATGGAGGTGGTCGAGCATGTCGCCGACGTGCCGCTCTATCTCCGGGCCTGCGCGCAATTGGTGAAGCCCGGCGGGCTGATGTTCGTCGCAACGATCAACCGCACGCTGAAGGCCTATGCGCTGGCAATCGTCGGGGCGGAATATGTCCTGCGCTGGCTGCCGCGCGGCACCCACTCCTACGAGAAACTGGTGCGCCCGCAGGAGCTGCTGGAGCCATTGGCGGCGGCGGGATTGCGGGAGGTCGAGCGCTGCGGCGTCTCCTTCGATCCCTTGCGCGACCGCTGGCAGGAGACCTCCGACACCGACGTCAACTACATGATGCTGTTCGCCCGCCCCGCCTGACACCCCCCGCCTGATACGGCACCGCAGGAGACCCCGATGGATCCGCTCGTCCTTGTCCCCGGCCTGCTCTGCACCGAGGCGCTCTACGCCCCGCAGATCGGCGATCTGGCCGGCGCCGACGCCGTCATTTCGGTCGCAGATCACCGCCAGGACGACACCATCGCGGCGATCGCCACCCGGCTGCTGGCGGCGGCGCCGCCGCGCTTTGCCCTCGCCGGCCTGTCGATGGGCGGCTACATCGCGATGGAAGTGATGCGCCGGGCGCCGGACCGGGTCACGCGGCTGATGCTGCTGGACACCTCCGCGCGCCCCGACAGCGCGGAGCAGACGGCGAACCGCCGCCGCCTGATGGCGCTGGCCGACAGCGGCCGCTTCGACCAGGTGACGCCCGCGCTGTTTCCCCTGTTCGTCCATGAAGACCGGCAGGAGGACGCGGCGCTGCGCGAGATCGTCACGCAGATGGCGGCCGCGACCGGGCCGCAGGCCTTCATCCGCCAGCAGAGCGCGATCCTCGGCCGGCCGGATTCGCGCCCCTCCCTCGCCGCCATCGCCTGCCCGACCACCATCGTCGTCGGCGACGGCGACCGGCTGACGCCGCCGGAGCTGGCGCGCGAGATGCGGGAGCTGATCCCCGGCGGCCGTCTGGAAGTCATGGCCGGCGCCGGACACCTGCCGACGCTGGAGACGCCGGGCGCCGTCACCGCCGTGATGCGCGACTGGCTGGGCGCCTGACCGGCGCCCGCCTTATCGTGCCGCTGCCGCGGCCTCGAGCCCGGCAATGTCCATCTTGACCATGGTGAGCATGGCTTCGGCGACGCGCTTGGCCACCGCCGGATCCGGATCGTTCATCAGCTCGGTGAGCCGGCGCGGCGTGATCTGCCAATAGAGGCCCCAGCGGTCGCGCAGCCAGCCGCATTGCTGGATCTCGCCGCCGTCCGAGAGACCATCCCACAGCCGGTCGACCTCCGCCTGATCCTCACATTCCACCATCACCGAGAACGTGTGGTTGAAGGCCCAGGGCGCCTCCGCCTCGATCGCCCGGTAGCGCTGGTCGCCGAGCCGGAAGGCGGCGATCTTGACGCTGCCGGCCGGTCCCGCGGGAGACTCCGCCGGCAGCGCCGACGTCCATTCGACGGCCGATCCGGGAATCAGCCGGGTATAGGTTTCAAGCGCTCCGGCCATGTCGGCCCGGAACCACAAATGCTGGATAATGCTTGCCATCGTTTTCTCCGCCCCCACGCCATCGTTTTCTCCGCCCCCACCTTGCGCCCCTTTCCCCCACCTTGCGCCCCTTTCCCGCGGCTTGCGCCC
>NZ_FYAU01000064.1 GCF_900185725.1 Stappia sp. TSB10P1A
ACTACACGGATCCGGGCGAGACCCAGGTGACCTTCACCAATGGCGCCAGCGCCGGTGATGCCGACAGCTTCTCGATCACCACCCAGGCCAATCCGGCGTCGAACTCGACCACCCGCCAGAAGCTGGTATCGCAGTTCAACGGCATCCTCGGTGAGATCGACAAGCTCGCGCAGGACACCTCGTTCAACGGCATCAACCTGATCAACTCCTCGTCCGCGAAGCTCACCGTCGCCTTCAACGAGAAGCGCGATGCCGCCAGCAAGTCGGAGCTGATCATCCAGGGCGAGGATCTGACCTCCTCGGGCCTCAACCTCACCAAGACGACCAGCCTCAACGACACCGAGGCCAACAACGCCCTCGACGAGCTCTCCAAGGCGCTGATCACCCTGCGTGAGGCCGGATCCAAGTTCGGCTCCAGCCTGTCCACGGTGCAGATCCGCAAGGACTACACCAAGGCCTCGATCAACACCCTGCAGACCGGTGCCGACAACCTGGTGCTGGCCGACACCAACGAGGAAGGCGCCAACCTCCTCGCCCTGCAGACCCGCCAGCAGTTGTCCACCACGGCGCTGTCGCTGTCCTCGCAGGCCGACCAGGCCGTGCTGCGTCTCTTCTAAGAACGCAGCTCGCCGAAAGGCGCAAAACGCTCTCGAAGGGCGGCGGGTTTCGACCCGCCGCCCTTTCCTTTTGGGTTTCTTTCAAATTTCTAAAGCGCCGGTCGCGATTTGCGACATGGTTAACCTGTCGTTAGGAATTTCAGCTCAATTATTAACGCGTTCTCAGAATGAGATGCGCCCGGGACAAGGGCGGCGCGAAAGGATTTCCGAATGTCCGACATCACTCTCTCCGCCGGTGTACGCCAGAACCTGCTGACGCTGCAGAGCACCGCCGACATGATGGCCACCACCCAGAACCGCCTTGCCACCGGCAAGAAGGTCAACTCGGCCCTCGACAACCCGACCAACTTCTTCACCTCGCAGTCGC
>NZ_FYAU01000014.1 GCF_900185725.1 Stappia sp. TSB10P1A
GTGGACTTGCTTCGGTGACGGCCGAGAGGATGCGAGACCGTGCTTCTTTCTCGGGGTGACGGCCGAGAGGATGCGGGGCTGTGCCTCCGTTTCAGGCTGACGCTCAAGCGTCCGCCCGACCTACTCCGCCCAACCGCTTCCCGACCTCCCGCCTAGCGCCCCCCCGACGCCCCCCCCCCCCCCCCCCCCCCCCCCCCCCCCGACGGCCTCGCGCCCTTCTTCTTGCGCATGTTCACACCCGTATCGCGATCTCGGCCGCGGCGGGTTTGCCAGCAGGGGCAGGTGGTTGCGCGACTGATTGACAGATTGTCTGATAATCTGCTAATGCCGTCCTGTCAGTTATGCAGAGGCCGCAAGCAGGGGCCGGAGAGGCCGCGCGGCGGCGTCCGGCGAAGCGTTGCGGCAGGCGGGGAGTTGCGGACATGGTCGGGCAGTCGGGCGGAAAACCGGGCCAGAAATCAGGTGCGGGCACGAAGATCGCCTTCATCGGCCTCGGGCGGATGGGGCTGCCGATGGCGGTCAACCTGCTGAAGGCCGGCTACCAGGTCACCGGCTACGACCGCTCGAAGGAGGCCGGCGCCGCCTTCGCCGCCAAGGGCGGGAGGTCAGCGGCGAGCGCCCGCGCGGCGGCAAACGGCGCCGACATCGTCATCACCATGCTGCCGACCTCGGCCATCGTCGCCGCCTGCCTCATTGGCGAAGAGAACGCGCTGGCGGATGCGGCGCCGGGCGCGCTGGTGATCGACATGAGCTCGTCGGTGCCCGCCGACACGCTGAAGCTCGCCGAGGCGCTGACGGCGCGCGGCCTGTCGCTGGTCGATGCGCCGGTCTCCGGCGGCGTCGGCAAGGCCATCGACGGCACGCTGGCGATCATGGTCGGCGGCGAGGCGGGCGATGCGGCCCGCGCCGAGCCGGTGCTGAAGGCGATGGGCGAGCGGATCTTCCGCGCCGGCAAGCTGGGCGCCGGCCATGTGATCAAGGTGCTGAACAACTACGTCTCGGCGGCCGGTGCGCTGGCGGCGGTGGAGGCGCTGATCGTCGGCCGCGAGTTCGGCCTCGACGAGGGCGTGATCACCGACATTCTCAACGCCTCGACCGGGCGCAACAACACGACCGAGAACAAGGTCAGGAAGTTCATCCTGTCGGGCGCCTTCAACTCCGGCTTCGACCTGGCGCTGATGTCGAAGGATATCGGCATCGCGGCGGGGCTCGCAGGCGACCTCGGCCTCGACATGAAGCTGCTGGCGCGCACCTCGCAGGAGTGGACCGCGGCGACGGACGAGCTGCCGGCCGGCGCCGACCACACCGAGATCTACCGCTATGTCGACGGCGGGGCGCGCCGTGGCTGACCTGCTCGCCGCCCTTGCCGGCCGCCTCGAGGCCGCCTCCGGCGACCCGGAGCTGACCCGGTTGTCGCCGGGCCTTGCCGTGGCGCTGGCGATCCGCGCGGGCGAGGCGCGCGCCGTGCTGCGGATCGCGGCGGGCAGGGTGGAGCCGGCGGGCGCGGACGCATCTGCCGAAATCGAGATGCACCTCGGCGAGGGCGTGCTGGAGAAGATGCTGCAGGTGCCCCCGCCGCCGCGCCACCAGGGCTTCACGGCGCTGCAGATCGCCAATCCGGGCGTGACGGTCGAGGGCGACGACCTCGTCATCGCGCGGGCGCGCGCCGCGCTGGAGCGGCTGTTCGAACTGGCGCTGGCCGCGCCCGAGCTCGCCGCGCCGAGGCGCATCCGGCCGAGCGAAGGGGTAACCGGGCGCAGGATCACGCTCGACTGCGCCGAAGGGCCGCTGGAGATCCACACCGACATTGCCGGGCGCAAGGGCGCGGTGCCGCTGGTCTTTTTGCATACGGCGGGGGCGGATGCGCGCCAGTTCGAGGCGCAGATGGCCGACAGCGCGCTGGGCGAGACTCATGAGCTGCACGCGCCGGACATGCCGTTCCACGGGCGCTCGCTGCCGCCGCTTGGCTGGGACGGCGCGCCCTACGCCCTGACGGCGGAGCGCTATCTCGACTGGGTGAAGGCCTATCTGGCGCAGGTCGTCGGCCGGCCGGCGATCCTTGCCGGCTGCTCGATGGGCGCGGCGGTGACGCTGGTCTGCGCGGCCCGCGCGCCGGAGCTGCTGCGCGGCGTGCTGGCGATCGAGCCGCCCTACCGCGCCAAGGGGCGGATCCACCGCGGCCAGAACGATGTCGGCGTCCATGCCGGCCTGCACAACGGCGCCTTCGTGCGCGGGCTGATGGCGCCGACCTCGCCGGAAGGCTACCGCCGCCGCGCCGCCTGGATCTACTCGCAAGGGGCGCCGGGCGTCTATCAGGCGGATCTCGGCTTCTACTCGCTGGAATTCGACGGCGAGGAGACCGCCCCGATGGTGGATGCCGCCCGCCTGCCGGTGGTGCTGCTGTCGGGCGCCTACGACTATTCGGCAACGCCGGAGGACGGCGCGCGGCTCTGCGCCCTGATGCCGGGCGCCCGCCAGATCGTCATGCCCGATCTCGGCCATTTCCCGATGACCGAACATCCCGACCTTTTCGCCGGCTACCTGGACCAGGCGCTGGCGCTCCTCGCCGCCGGACCCGGCGACCAACCCTCGAACGCGAGCAACTGAAGGAAGTGAACATGAGCACGAAGACCATGCGCCCCGACGGCACGCCGGCCGGCGAACGGTTCGAAGCCGGCCTCAAGACCCGCCGCGAGGTGCTGGGCGACGACTACGTGAACGCCTCGGTCAACAAGGCGACGGACTACAACTGGCCGATGCAGCAGCTCGTCACCGAATATTGCTGGGGCGATGTGTGGAATCGTCCCGGCCTCGGCCGCCGCGAACGCTCGATCCTCAATCTCGGCATGATCTCGGCGCTCGGCCGCAGCCACGAGCTGCGCCTGCATGTGCGCGGCGCGATCAACAACGGCCTCACCAAGGAAGAGATCCGCGAAATCATGCTGCAGGTCGCGATCTATTGCGGCGTGCCGGCGGGGATCGACAGTTTCCGCACCGCCCAGGACGTCTTCGACGAAATGGGCATCTGATTGCGCCGTGCCCGGAGCGACATCCGGGCAATCATTCCAGGGAGGAAGCAATGACCAAGACCACGACGAAATCCCCGTTCAGCCTGTCGCGCCGCCAGGTGCTGGCGGCCGGTGCCGCAACGGCGCTGACCATGCCGTTCTACGCGCGCCGGGGCTTTGCCGCCGACACGATCAATGTCGGCGTGATCCAGCCGCTGTCGGGCGCCAATGCCCAGTTCGGCATCAACTCGCGCAACGGCATCCAGCTCGTCGCCGACGAGATCAATGCCGCCGGCGGCATCCAGTCGATGGGCGGGGCGAAGATCAACCTGATCATCTCCGACGCCACCTCCAACCCGACCCAGGCCGCGACCGTGGCGCAGCGGATGATGTCGCAGGACGGCGTATGCGCGGTGCTCGGCGCCTTCGCCTCGTCGCTGACGCTGGCGATCTCCGAGGTGACCGAGCGGCGCGGCGTGCCGCTGCTCACCATGTCCTTCTCGGACCAGGTGACGGGCCGCGGCTTCCGCAACATCTTCCAGGTGGTGTCCAAGGCCTCGCAGCTCGGCAGCGCGACGATCACCCACACGCTCGACCTTGCCCGCAAGGCCGGCGACGAGATCACCAAGATCGCCATCATGTATGAGGACACCGCCTACGGCACATCGCAGGCCGGCGGCCTGCGCGCCGCGGCGGAGGCCAACGGCATCGAGGTGGTGATGGACGAGGCCTATCCGCTCGGCATCACCGACGTGTCGCCGCTGATCAACCAGCTTCGCCGCACCCAGGCCCAGGCGGTGTTCCCGGTCTCCTACCTGAACGACAGCCTGCTGATCATCCGCAACATGCGCCAGCAGGGCATCAACCTGCCGACCATCGGCGGCGCGGCGGGCTATATCATCCCCGACTTCCGCAACGGCCTCGGCGAGCTTGCCGACGACGTGCTGTCGATCTCGCCGGCGGCCTACGATCAGGCGCCGGAGTTCACCGAGCGGTTCCGCGAGCGCTTCGGCTATTTCATGGTGCACGAGGCGCAGGAGCACGCCGCCTGCATGGGCGTGCTGGCCTCGGCGCTGGAGAAGGCCGGCAATGCCGACCCGCGCCAGCTCCGCGAGGTCATCGCCGCCGAGACCTTCGACGAGGGCTGGGCCACCGTCATGTCGGGCGGCAAGATCAAGTTCGACGAGACCGGCCTCAACATCCACGCGGTGCCGATGATGGTGCAGTGGCGCGGCGACGAGCTGGTGACCGTCGCCCCGGCGGAATACGCCAAGGCCGAGGCCGTCTGGCACCGCCTCTGATCCCGACCTCAAGCCCCCGCTGAGGGGCTGCCAGGCGACCGGGAGGGTCCTCAAGCGCCCTCCCGGCGAACCTTGTGAGGGGACCATGGAATACCTCATCATCCTGCTTCAGACCCTGCTCGACGGGATCATGATCGGCGGCGTCTACGCGGTGCTGGCGATCGGTCTCAGCCTCGTCTTCGGCGTCATGCACATCGTCAACTTCGCCCATGCGGAGTTCATGATGATCGGCATGTTCATCGGCTGGGCGTGCTGGCACTTTCTCGGCCTCGACCCGATGCTCGGCGCCTTCATCGCGCTCGCCGTGACCTTCGGCTTCGGCATGGTGCTGCAGCGCGTGCTGATCCGCCCGGTGCTCGGCGCGCCGCAGGTCGCGCAGATCTTCCTGACCGTCGGCATGCTGTTCGCGCTGGAAAACGCCGCCCTGATGATCATGGGCGCCGAATACCGCTCGGTGACGACGCCCTACCAGACCCAGTCGCTGACGCTGTTCTCCCATGGCGCGGAGCGGGTGCTGGTCGGCATGGACAAGCTCTATGCCTTCCTGATGGCCCTGCTGTCGGGCAGCGCGGTGTGGCTGTTCCTCAACAAGACCCGCTTCGGCGCGGCCATGCGTGCGACCTCGCAGGACCCGATGGCGGCCAAGCTGATGGGCGTCAACACCGACCTGATGTACGCGGTCGCCTTCGGCCTCGGCGTCGGCACCACCGCCTTCGGCGGCTCGGTCGTGCTGCCCTATATCACCGCCTCGCCGGCGGTCGGCTCGGGCTATGCGGTGCTGATGTTCACGGTGGTGGTGCTCGGCGGCCTCGGCTCGGTGACCGGCGCGATCATCGGCGGCATCGCCGTCGGCATCATCCAGTCCTTCTCCGCCCTGTTCATGCCGATCCAGCTCCAGAACCTCGCGCTGTTCGTGGTGTTCATCCTGGTGCTGGCGCTGCGGCCGGAAGGCATCGTCGCCCGGAGGCGCTCATGACCCGCGCCGAGACCCTGTCCATCGCGCTGCCCGCGCTGGTCGTGCTGGCGCTGATCATCGCCCCGCTCGGCCTCGATCCCTATGGCTACACGCTGCGCATCCTGTGCCTGATGCTGCTGTTCTGCGCCATGGGCCAGGCCTGGAACATCGTCGGCGGCCTCGCCAACCAGATCTCGCTCGGCCACGCGGCCTATTTCGGCATCGGCGCCTACAGTTCGACGATCCTGTTCGGCTCGTTCGGCCTCTCGCCGCTGATCGGCGTGTTCGTCGGCATGGCGCTGGCGGCGCTCTTCGCGCTGGTGCTGTCGCTGCCGACGCTCAGGCTCAAGGGCCACTATTTCGCGCTGGCGACGCTTGCCGCCGGCGAGGTGGCCCGCGTCGTCGCCAATTCCTGGACCAGCCTGACCGGCGGGCCGGTCGGCATCTCCGTGCCCTATCGGCCCGATGCCGGCTTCTGGGCGCTGCAGTTCCAGACCGTGCTGCCGAACTACTACCTGTTCCTCGGCGCCATGGTCCTGGTGTCGCTGGTGTTCTGGCGGGTCCAGACCTCGGCCTTCGGCTATCGGCTGCGGGCGATCAAGGAGAACGAGACGGCGGCCGAGGTGATCGGCGTCAACACCTACCGGGTGAAGCTGCATGCCTCGCTGCTGTCGGCGGTGCTGACCGCGATGCTCGGCACGCTCTATGCCCAGTTCCAGTTCTTCTTCGATCCCGACACGATCTTCGGCGTGGCGACGATCTCGGTGAAGATGGCGCTGATCGTCATCCTGGGCGGTGCCGGCCGGCTCTATGGCCCGTGGATCGGCGCGGCGGTGATCATTCCGCTGGAAGAGATGGCCAATTCCTATCTCGGCAACTCCATCGCCGGCCTGTCGCAATTCGCCTATGGCGTGCTGCTGATCGTGGTGATCCTGCTCAACCCGCGCGGCCTGATCTCGCTGTTCGAGTCGCTGCGCGACCGGCTCAAGCGGAGGCAGCGCGCATGAGCGGCCAGCTTCTCGAGGTGCGCAACGTCACCCGCCGCTTCGGCGGCCTGGTGGCCAATTCCAACGTCGCCTTCACCGTCGCGCCGGGCGAGATCGTCGGCCTGATCGGCCCGAACGGCGCCGGCAAGACGACGCTGTTCAACGTGCTGGTCGGCATCTATCCGCCGAGCTCGGGCGAGGTGATCTTCGACGGCAAGAGCATCGGCGGGATGAAGCCGCACCAGATCGCCAAGGCCGGCCTGACCAAGACGTTCCAGAACGTCGCGCTGTTCGCCGAAACCTCCGTGCTCGACAATGTCGTGACCGGCGGGCTGGTCAACCGCAGCCTCACGGACGCGCGCCGCTTCGCCGCCGAGTGCCTGGAGCGGGTCGGCATCGGCGCCATTGCCGGCAAGAAGGCGGGCGACCTGTCCTTCCCCGAGCGCGCCCGCGTCGAGGTGGCCCGTGCCCTGTGCACCTCGCCGAAGCTCCTGCTGCTGGACGAGGTGATGGCGGCGCTGACGCCGGCGGAGATGGAGGAGATCATCGAACTGGTGCGCTCGCTGCGCGACGAGGGCATGACCTTCATCGTCGTCGAGCACCACATGAAGGCGGTGATGAAACTGTGCGAGCGGCTGATCGTGCTGAATTTCGGCGAGATGATCGCCGACGGCACGCCGCAGGAGATCGCCAGCAACCGCAAGGTGCTGGACGCCTATCTCGGCGCCAATTTCACGACGCAAGGGGAGGGCCACTGATGCAGGCCACGGCCAGTCACACGGACGTCCTGCTGGAGATCGGCGAACTGACCGCCGGCTATGGCGCCCAGCCGGTGCTGCACGGCATCTCGCTGCATGTGGCGCGCCACGAGTTCGTTGCCGTGATCGGCGCCAACACCGCCGGCAAGAGCACGCTTTTGCGCGCGATCTCCGGCCTTCTGCCGCAGTGCCGGGGCCGCATCGCCTTCGAGGGGCGCGACCTGACGCGGATGAAGGCGCATCAGATCGCCGGCCTCGGCATCGCCCATGTTCCGGAAGGGCGCCATGTCTTCCCCGAGATGACGGTGGAGGAAAACCTCAGGATGGGCGCCTTTTCGCATGCCGACCGGGGAGCGGTGCAGCAGGCGCTGGAGCGGGTGTTCGAGCTGTTCCCGCGGCTGAAGGAGCGGCGGGCGCAATATGCCGGCTCGATGTCCGGCGGCGAGCAGCAGATGGTGGCGGTCGGCCGCGGCATGATGCTGGAGCCCAAGCTCCTCATCCTCGACGAGCCGAGCCTCGGCCTTGCGCCGATGGTGGTGGAGGAGATGCACCAGCGCTTCCTCGACATCCACCGCTCCGGCGTCACGGTGCTGCTGGTCGAGCAGAACGTGTCGCTGGCCCTGCACAGCGCGGAACGGGCCTATGTGATGGCCTCGGGCGCGATCGAGATCGAGGGCTCGGCGCGCGAACTGCTGCATGACGACCGCATCCGCAAGGCCTATCTGGGCATCTGAGCGCGGATAGAAAAACGGGCGGCCCGGCAGATGTCGGGCCGCCTTTTTCAGGTTCGTTCGCCCTCAGCGCGAGGGCGACAGGGCGGCGATGTCGATCTCCGGCGCGCGGCCGTCGACGAGATCGGCGATCACCCGGCCGGAGCCGCAGGCCATGGTCCAGCCGAGCGTGCCGTGGCCGGTGTTGAGGAACAGCCGGCCGATGCCGGAGGGGCCGACATAGGGCGGGCCGTCCGGCGTCATCGGCCGGTGGCCGCACCAGAACGTCGCCTGCGCCGGATCGGCGCTGCCGCCGAACAGATCGCCGAAGGAATGTTCGAGCGCTGCCCGCCGCGCGGCGCGCAGCGCCGTGTCGAAGCCGCCGAGCTCCGCCGTGCCGCCGACGCGGATGCGCGCGCCCAGCCGGGTGATCGCGGTCTTGTAGGTCTCGTCCATGACGGTGGAGACCGGCGCCAGCGCCTCGTCGCGGATCGGGAGGGTGAGCGAATAGCCCTTCACCGGATAGATCGGCAGCTTGATCCCGAGCGGGGCGAGGGCCGCCGGCGAATGGGCGGCGAGCGCCAGCACATAGGCATCGGCCTTGCGGGTGCCCCTTGAGGTCAGCACCTCGACGATCTCGCCGCCCTCGTGCGAAAAGCCGATGAACTGCGTGCCGAAGGAAAAGCGCACGCCGAGCTCCGCCGCCATCCCGGCAAGGCGGGTGGTGAACATCTGGCAGTCGCCGGTCTCGTCGTCCGGCAGCCGCAGGCCGCCGGCGAACTCGGCCCTGGCATGGGCGAGCGCCGGCTCTGCGGCAATGCAGCCGTCGCGGTCGAGCACTTCGCAGGGCACGCCGAACCGGCGCAGCACGTCGACATCCTTGGCGACGCCGTCGAGCTGTTTCGCGGAGCGGAAGAGCTGCAGCGTGCCGAGGCTGCGCCCGTCATAGGCGATGCCGGTCTCCTCCCGCAGGGCGCGCAGCAGGTCGCGGCTGTACTCGGCGATCGGCACCATGCGCGCCTTGTTCACCGCATAGCGCGCCGAGGTGCAGTTGCGCAGCATCCTCAGCATCCAGCCCCACATGGCCGGATCTGCCCTGGGGCGCACCACCAGCGGGCCGTGCTTCATGGTCAGCCAGCCGAGCGCCTTGAGCGGCACGCCGGGTCCGGCCCAGGGGGCGGAATAGCCGGGCGAGACCTGGCCGGCATTGGCGAAGCTCGTTTCCATGGCGGCCGCCTCGCGCCGCTCGATCACCTCGACCTCGTGACCGGCACGGGCAAGATACCAGGCGGTGGTGACACCGATGACGCCGCCGCCGAGAACCAGAACTTTCATGTTGGAACTGCCTGATGTTGCGGCGCCGTCAGAAGACCAGGCGCCAGAAGAAGATGACACTCATGAGCCCGCCGACGGCGATGACGATGGCCCGCACCGCCTGTCGCGGCAGCGCGCGGGCGACCGGCGCGCCGGCATAGCCGCCGATGGTGGCGGCGACCATCATCAGGATGGCCTGCGGCCAACTGACGAGGCCGGCCGCGGCGAAGGTCGCGACCGAGATGGCGGAGAGGACGAAGGAAAGGCCGGTCTTCAGCCCGTTCATCGTGTTGAGGTCGCGCAGGCCCCACAGCGAGAACAGCGCCAGCAGCACGATGCCGAGGCCGCCGTTGAAATAGCCGCCATAGATCGACACGAGCACGGTACCGAGCGGCCCGCCGGGCGCAAGGCGCTGCCGCTGCGCCCAGATCTGCAGCCGGTCGGCGAAGGCGAAGGTGAGGGTGGCGGCAAGCAGCAGGAAGGGGACGACGGCCGAGAACGCCTCGTTGGAGGAGACCAGCAGCAGCAAGGAGCCGAGGAACCCGCCGAGCGCCGTGACGAGGACGACGCGCAGCAGCAGGCCGCGATCGATGGCGGCAATCTCCTTGCGGAAGCCGACGGCGCCGCCGAGATAGCCGGGAAACACGGCAACCGCGCTCGTCGCATTGGCCGCCACCACCGGCACGCCGGTATAGACGAGCGCGGGGAAGGTGAGGAAGGTGCCGCCTCCCGCGACCGTGTTGAGCATGCCGGCGGCGAAGGCCGCCGCCGCCAGCACCAGGTAATCGAGCATGGCTGTCGTCTCCAGATCGGACGCGGGCGTCAGGCCGCCGAGGGGCCGGGGTCTTCCGGCCCCTTATAGCCGCCGGCCGGCGGGCCGTCCGCGCCGGGCAGGGCGCCATGCACCAGTTTCAGCACGGGCCGGCGCCGCGCCGGCTCGGGAATCGCCTGCGGCAGGCCCTCCGGCGTCGTGCCGCCGCGCCGGGCGGCCTCCGGCTGGAAGTGGACCTTCTGCAGCAGGACCCGCTCGGGGTGTCCGGCCGCATCCGTCAGAACGAATTCCTCGCCCTCCGACAGGCCGAGCAGGGCCAGCCCGCGCCGGGTGGTGATCGGCAGGAACATCCCCATCGGCATGGACAGGTGGTCGTGCGAGATCACCCGCGTGTCGGGCGGGCGGCCGTCGACGCTGTAGGTGACGCGGCTGCTCAGGGTCGCGACCGTCTCCGGCACGTCCTCGCGGAAGACGATGGTCGCCGTCTCGAGCTTGCGCTTGAGGATCGGCACGAGAGGATCCTCGCGGCCGCGGCGGCGGTCGCGCATCACCTCGAGAATGGTGAAGTCCTTGGTGGTCAGGATGCAGGTCTCGGTGGACATCGCAGGTCTCCAGCGCTCCGTCCGCGGAGCGGCAAAGGTGAAACGGATCGGAGTCCCCTGGCCGCTTGCGGTAGCGGCACAGGGGTTAGGATCCTGCGATGAGACAGCCTCCGAAGATGGCCAGCCGGTCGCGTGGCTTCGGCTCTTTCGTCGACGCGGTGGCGCTCATGCCGGCCGCGCCTCGGCCTCGGCCACGGCGGGGGGCTCGACGCTCTCCACGGTCAGCCGGTGGGTGCGCCCGTCGAGAGCCGTCCAGTCGATGGACTGGCCGGCGGACAGGCCGACCAAGGCGGCGCCGATCGGGGTGAGGACGGAAATCTTGCCCTCGGCGATATTGGCCTCGCCCGGGAAGACCAGCGTCACGGAGCGGTCCTCGCCGGCATCGGTGGTGAAGCGCAGCCGCGATCCCATGCGCACGACGTCGGCGGCAATGCGCCGGTCGTCGACGATGCGGGCGCGGTCGAGCTCGCTCGCCAACTGCTCGGCGACAGCGGGATTGCGGGTGGAAATGGACTCGGCAAGCCCGGACAGCCGCTCGTGGTCGGAGCGGGTCACGGTGATGGCGGGCTTGCGCCGCTTGCGGGTATCTGGAGCCATTCTCGGCGTCCTTGCAATGTTGTAAGGCCGCCGACGCACAAAGGCGCGCGTCGGGCGGTCTGGATCTCGTGAGGGGAAGTGTTCGCCGCCGTTATGGCCTGCTGTGTGCCCGCGAGGGGACGAGCCGGCCTATGCCCCGCGGCCGGGGCGCGACGCGACCTAGCCGGGGGTCAGTGTCCCGCGATGGGGCACACCCTGAAAACGCAAATCTGGCGCGGTGCGGTCGTGTTCATGCCCCGAAGGTCGGTGCTTGGCCGGCGAAAGTCAAGTGGTGGCTTTTGCGACCGGGCGACAGCGGGAACGGATTCGCCCGCTGGAGGGAGCGCGCCCCCCGCCCCGCCACGCCCGAAGATCACCTGACGCAGCGTCCGGTTGCAGCGGCGAACGGGACGGCGACAGACGATTGACTCGGGCGCGCGAAACCGCTCTCTTTGACGCCGACAGAGGTTCCGGACATGTCCGGATGAAAAGGGAACACGGTGAGGCGTACCCAACAGGGACCGAAACCGTGGCTGCCCCCGCAACTGTGAACGGAGAGTGGACGTTCGAAGGCCACTGACCCCGCCGCCAAAGGCAGGGTTGGGAAGGTGAATGTCCGCGATGACCCGTGAGCCAGGAGACCTGCCCCTGTCGGTCACCCGATCTTCGACGCGGGGTGTGTCGAGGCGCGGCTTTCCGTTGAGGTGACACCCGAAACCGCCTGCGCCCGCAGGCCGCCGCCTTGCGCCGTCGCGCTTGGGGGGCGTGCCTGCGTCCGCCGGCTCGTGCCGTATCGCGACGGAGCGCCGAGGGGCGTTCCGGCGCACGTCAGGGGTGTGTCTGGATGAGGTTCATTTTGAGGGGCGCCTTGCGCGCCCGGCCGTTGGCTGCCGTGCTGGGGGCCGGAATGGGGGCGGCGATGATTGCCGCGCCGGGCGATGCCCGCGGTCAGGATTTTGAAGAGGAGGCGACGCAGCTCGACCGGATCGTCGTCTCGGCCGGGCGCACGCCGGTCGCCGCCGAGGCGGTGGGCCGGGCGCATACGGTGATCACGGGCGAGGAGCTGGAGACGACGCAGACGCGCTATGTCGCCGATGCGCTGCGCAAGGTGCCGGGCATCGCCGTCTCGCGCACCGGCGGCAATGGCGGCATGACGCAGATCCGCATCCGCGGCTCGGAGGCCAACCACGTTCTGGTGCTGATCGACGGCATCGAGGTGGCGGCGACCTCCAGCGGCGAGTTCGACTTCGGCGGATTGCAGGTCGCCGATATCGAGCGGATCGAGGTGCTGCGCGGCCCGCAAAGCGCCATCTACGGCTCCAATGCCAGCTCCGGCGTCATCGCCATCACCACCAAGGGCGGCCTGCGCAACGACCTGAAGATCACCGGCCGGGCGGAAACCGGCACCGACAAGACGGTGGCCGGCCATGTCGGCGTGCGCGGCGGCGGCGAGAGATACGACATCGCCGTCTCCGGCGCCTGGCGCCAGAACGAGGGCTTCAACATCTCGCAATTCGGCTCCGAGAAGGACGGCGACCGCAACGCCACGCTGAACGGCCGCTTCAACTGGGACATCACCGACGCGCTGAGCCTCGATCTCAGCGCCCGCTATGTCGACCGCAAGTCGGACACGGACGACCAGGACTCCGCCTGGCCGCCGACGCCGACGCCGACGGAGGGCCTCGTCATCGACACGCCCGGATACAACGCGACGAAGGAGTTCTACACCGGCGTCGGCCTGTCCTGGTCGCTGTTCGACGACCGGCTGGTGCAGAAGGCGCGGGCCAAATACACCGGGCTGGAGCGGCGCGGCTTCAATACCGGCAGCCTGAACGGCAATGACGACCGCCGGCTGCACCTCAGCTATCAGGCGACGGTAACGGCGGCGACGCCGGACTTTCTCGATGCCGAGCACAGTCTGACCGGCGCCGTCGAATGGGAGCGCGAGCACTACAAGAACGCCTTTCCCGCCTTCGATCCCTCGCAGATCCCCGGCAAACAGCGCGACCTGACCAGCTATGTCGCCGAGTATCGCGGCGCCTTCCTCGACACGGTGTTTCTCGGCGCGGGCCTGCGCTACGACCGCAACGACCAGTTCAAGGACACGCTGACCTACAGCGCCAGCGCCGCCTATCTGCTGCGCGAGACCGGCACGCGCTTCCATGCCTCGATCGGCACCGGCGTCACCAATCCGACCTTCTTCGAGCAGTTCGGCTTCATCCCGGCGAGCTTCACCGGCAATCCGAACCTCAGGCCGGAGAAGAACTTCGCCTGGGACATCGGCATCGAGCAGCGGTTCTGGGACGGGCGCGCCGTCGCCGACGTGACCTATTTCAACGAGCGGCTGGAGGACGAGATCTGGACGCCCTGGGTGCCGGGTGTCGGCTCCTCGCCGGCCAATATGGCGGGCACCAGCAAGCGCCAGGGCATCGAGGTGTCGCTCGGTGTCGAACTGCTCGCCGATCTCTCCGTCAAGGGCACCTATACCTATCTCGATGCGACCGAGCCGAGCGGGCTGGAGGAGGTGCGCCGGCCCAAGCACTCGGCCTCGCTCAGCCTGGTGCGCGGCTTCGACGAGGGACGGGGAACCGTCTTTCTCGATGCGATCTTCAACGGCCGGATGAAGGACAGCGAGTTCATCAGTGCGACGCCACAGACCCGGGTGACGCTCTCCGAGTATTTCCTCGTCAATGTCGGTGCCGACTACAGGATCTCGGAGAATTTCACGGTCTATGGACGGGTCGAGAACCTGCTCGATCAGCGCTACCAGGAAGTCTACAGCTATCGGGCACAAGGATTGACCGCCTATGCGGGCATCAAGGCAAGCTTCTGACGCAAGGCGCGGGGCGGCGGGGCGTGTCCTCGCCGTCCTGCTGGCGCTGGCGCTGGCGGTTCCGGCCCCTGCGGCTCTGGCGGCGGGCGAGGCGCCCCGGCGCGTCGTCTCGATGAACCTGTGCACCGACCAGATCGCCATGCTGGTGGCCGCGCCCGGCCAGCTCGTCTCGGTCTCGCATCTGGCGGCGAGGCCGGACGTCTCGTTGATGAGCGCTGAGGCGGCGGGGCTCGCGATCAATCACGGGCTGGCGGAGGAGATCTTCCGCCTCGACCCCGACCTGGTGGTGGCCGGCACCTATACGACGCGGGCGACGGTCAACCTGTTGCGGCGCCTGGGGCGCCGGGTGGAGGAATTCCGCCCCGAGGCGAGCTTCGCCGACATTCGCGAAAACGTCCGCCGGATGGGCGAGCTGCTGGGGCGCGAGGCTGAGGCCGCGCGGCTGATCGCCGCCTTCGATGCCGAGGCGGCGGCGCTGGCCGCCGCGCCGCCGGGCGAAGATGCGCCGGGAAAGGGGGCACCGGTGCTCGGCTCCTTCGGCGCCAACAGCTACACGTCGGGTGCCGGCACGCTGGAAAACGCCATCGTCGGCGCGGCGGGCCTGCGCCATCTCGGCGAGGATCTGGCGATCACCGGCACGACGCGGCTGCCGCTGGAGGCCTTGGTGCTGGCCGATCCGGACTATGTGCTGCTGTGGGAGCGTTCGCTCGGCGATCCTTCGCGGGCGGCGGACATCCTGCGCCATCCGGTGCTGGATGCGCGGTTTTCGAGCGAGCGGCGGCTTTCCGCCGACAGCCGCGCCTGGATCTGCGGCACGCCGCTGACGCTGGAGGCGGTCAAGCGGCTGCGCGCCGAGGCCAGCGGCGGGACCTCCAGGCACAGGGAGGAGGGCCGATGAGCGCGGACCGCCGCTATCCGCTGCTGCTGGCCGGCCTTGGGCTGCTGGCCGCGCTGCTGTTCCTCGCCTCGCTCGGGATCGGCCAGGTGTGGATCGATCCGATGACGCTGACGGCAGCGTTCAACGACACGGACAGCGCCGAGGCGCTGATCCTCGCCGAAATCCGCCTGCCGCGCGCGCTGCTGGGCGCGGGTATCGGCGCGATCCTCGGCCTGTCGGGGGCGGTGCTGCAGGGCTTCCTGCGCAATCCGCTGGCCGAGCCGGGCCTGCTCGGCATTTCCGCGAGTGCCTCGCTCGGCGCGGTGATCGCGATCTATGCCGGGCTGACGGCGCTGCACCCTTATGCGCTGCCGCTTTGCGCGCTGGCCGGGGCGCTGGTCGCGGTGACCCTGGTGCAGATGCTGGTGGGGCGCTCGGGCGATATCCTGGTGATCATCCTCGCCGGTGTCGCGCTGTCCTCGCTGGCCGGGGCGCTGACCTCGCTGGCGCTGAACCTGTCGCCGAGCCCCTTTGCGGCGCTGGAAATCGTCTTCTGGATGCTCGGCTCGCTGACCGACCGCAGCCTCGTCCATGTCGGGCTGGCGCTGCCGTTCATCGCGGTCGGCGGCGTCATGCTGGCGCTGACGGGGCGGGCGCTCGATGCGCTGGCGCTGGGCTCGGATGTTGCCCGCAGCCTCGGCGTCAATCTCGACCGCACGCGGGTGCTGGCGGTGGTGGGCACCGCCATCGGCGTCGGCGGGGCGACGGCGGTGAGCGGGGCCATCGGCTTCGTCGGGCTGATCGTGCCGCATCTGCTGCGCCCGCTGGTCGGCCATCGGCCCTCGCGCCTGCTGCCGGCCAGCGCGCTGGGCGGGGCGGCCTTCCTGCTGGCCGCCGATATCGCCGTGCGGGTGGTGATGCCCGAGCGGGACCTGAAGCTCGGCGTCGTCACCGCCCTTCTCGGCGCGCCGTTCTTCCTCTGGCTGCTCATCAGCCTGCGCGGGAGGTCGGCATGATCCGTCTCGACTGCGACAGCGTCACCGTGCGCCGGGGCGCGCGCGAGACCTTGCGGGGGATCTCGTTTTCCTGCGACCGGCCGCAGCTCGTCGGCGTGATCGGCCCGAACGGGGCGGGCAAGTCGACCCTGATGCGGGCGATGACCGGATTGCAGGCCCATGCGGGCAGCATCCGCTGGCAGGGCTGCGAGCTGGCCGCGATGCCGGCAAGCGAGCGCGCCCGGCTGATCGGCTACATGCCGCAGGAGCGGACGGTGCACTGGCCGATGGAGTGCATCGAAGTGGTGCTGCTGGGACGGTTGCCGCATCGAGGCGGGGTCGGCGGGGCCTCGGCCGAAGACCTGCGCCAGGCCCGCGAGGCGATGGAGCGGATGGATGTGGCGGGCTTTGCCCGCCGGCCCTTCGACACGCTGTCGGGCGGCGAGCAGGCGCGGGTGCTGATCGCCCGGATGCTGGCGCAGGCCCCGCATGCCTGCATCGCCGACGAGCCGGTGAACGGCCTCGACCCGGCGCACCAGATCGCCCTGATGCAGGTGCTGGCCGACCTTGTCGCGGAAGGGCGGCCGGTCTTCGTGTCGCTGCACGACCTGACGCTGGCGAGCCGCTGGTGCGACCGGCTGCTGCTGCTCGACGGCGGACGGCTCGTCGCCGACGGGACGCCGGGCGAGGTGCTGGACGAGAACCGCCTTGCCGGCGTCTACGGCATCCGCGCCGAACATATCGACATCGGGGGGCGGCCCTCCGTCGTCCCCAGCCACCTGATTGCCAGGGAGGGACCACGTTGAGCCTCATCGACATTCTCGCGGAACGGCTGGCCGACCGCGGGGCCGGCTGGAGCATCGGCTCCTTCGGCGCCATCGCCGAATTCCACCAGCGCGCCGACGACGAACTGCGCCTCGACCGGCCGCAGGAGCTGTGCCGGGTGACCGGCAAGGGCGGCATCCGCCTCGATCCGCAGGCGGTGAGTGAGGCGGCGGCCATCGCCTTCGAGACGCTGAGCCCGCGCGCGCATCGCTGGGGCCAGGGGCTGGCGCTGTGCCTGCCCGAGGAGCAGGCCGCGGTGACGCAAAGGGCGGTGCTGAGCGAGCTGGGGCCGGACGCGGACGCCCTGCGCGAGGAGGACCGGGAGGCGGTGCTCTTCGACATGGGGCTGGCGCAGCCGCAGGTCGAATTCTGC
This sequence comes from Stappia sp. TSB10P1A, assembly GCF_900185725.1. Classification (GTDB taxonomy): domain Bacteria; phylum Pseudomonadota; class Alphaproteobacteria; order Rhizobiales; family Stappiaceae; genus Stappia. The sequence continues at coordinate 16,886 of NZ_FYAU01000014.1, forward strand.
ATCCGCACCAGCGATCCCGATCTGCTGGCGATCCTGCGGGGGAATGCCGGCCGCTCGGTGATGGATCCGCAGAACCCGGCGATGGCGGCGATCCTGCGGGCGCATCCGCACCGGGTGGTGCGGTCCAAACTGGGGCGGGTCGAGGTCTATCAGAAGATCGGCGGGCCGGACACCGGCGGCGTCTCGCCGGACGGGCCGCACACCCATGTGCTGCCGAAGCTCCTGCGCTCGCGGCGCACGCACTCGGCCAACACCCCGATCCCGCAAGGGCTGGTGCCCTGCGCCATGCTGCATCCGGCAAGCGCGGTGGCGGGCGCGCAAGGAGAGGACATCGCCTTCGACGCCGCCCGCCACGAGGCGTTCCAGGAGCTGCTGCGCCGCTATGGCCTGCCGGACTATGTGGCGATCAAGGACAAGGTGCTCGACGCGCTGGAAGAGGGGATGGAGGACGCGCTCACCGAGCCGGACAGCCGGCTGACCCGCACGGGCTTGCGCATCGCGCTGCGCCAGCTCGGGCGGCAGGCGGAGGCGGTCGGCCGGCCGAACCTTGCCCGCCGCATCGAGCGGCTGCGCCGGCGCTTCGACCGGGCGGAGGAGCCCGGCGAGACGGACGAGGACCGGCCGGGCCATTGAGGCGGCCGGTCCCCGTTCGGTCAATTTTCAGAACTCCCGCACCATGTGGCCCTCGCCGACCGGATACATGCGCGAGGGCGGGCGGGCCCAGTCGAGGGCGCGCACCGGGCTCTTCAACTCGTCGGTGAGCAGCCCGCCGCGCTGGCGCTTGTCGGCGGGATCGGGCACCGGCACCGCCTCGATCAGCTTCTTGGTGTAGGGGTGCTGCGGGTTGCGCAGCACCGCGTCGCGCGGGCCGATCTCGACGATCTCGCCGAGCAGCATCACGGCGATGCGGTGGCTGACCCGCTCGACCACGGCGATGTCGTGGCTGATGAAGAGGTAGGCAAGGCCGAGCTCCCGCTGCAGGTCGAGCATCAGGTTGACCACCTGCGCCTTGATCGAGGCGTCGAGCGCGGAGACGGATTCGTCGGCGACGATCATCTTCGGCGACAGCGCCAGGCTGCGGGCGATGCAGATGCGCTGGCGCTGGCCACCGGAGAACTCGTGCGGGAAGCGCAGCGCGTGCTCCTCCTTCAGCCCGACGAGGCGCAGCAGCTCGTTGACCCGGTCGGGGATCGCCTCGTCCGGCAGGAGCCCGTGCACGCGGATCGGTTCGGCAATCGCCGAGCCGACCGCCTGGCGCGGGTTGAGCGAGCCGTAGGGGTCCTGGAAGATCATCTGCAGCCGCTGGCGGGCAAGGCGCAGTTCGGCATGGCTCGCGGCCATCAGGTCCTTGCCCTCGAACAGGATCTCGCCGCCGGCCGGCTGCACCAGCCGCAGGATCGAGCGGCCCGTCGTCGACTTGCCGCAGCCCGATTCCCCGACCAGCGCCAGCGTCTCGCCGGCGGCAAGCGTCAGCGACACGTCTTCGACCGCATGGACATTGCCGACCGGCCGGTTGAGCAGCCCGCCGCGCACGGAGAACCGCGTCGTCAGGTTGCGCACCTCCAGGAGCGGCGCGCCGCGCAGGTCCGGCTCGTTGTCGGGCTCGGGGCCGGCGCCGGTGTCGTCGAGCCTGGGGAAGCGGCGCGGCGTCTTGGTGTCGCCGAGCCCGCCGAGACGGGGCACGGCGCCGAGCAGCATCTTGGTATAGGGGTGCTCGGGCGCGGCGAACAGCCGGCCGACGGGGGCTTCCTCCACCTTGTCGCCGCGCAGCATGACGACGACCCGGTCGGAGATCTCGGCGACGACGCCCATGTCATGGGTGATGAACATCACCGCCATGCCGATCTCGCCCTGCAAGTCGCGGATGAGCTGGAGGATCTGCGCCTGGATGGTGACGTCGAGCGCGGTGGTCGGCTCGTCGGCGATCAAGAGCTTCGGCTGGCAGGCGAGCGCCATGGCGATCATCGCCCGCTGGCGCATGCCGCCGGAGAAGGAATGCGGGTACTCGCCGATCCGCCGTTTCGCGTCGGGAATGCGCACCAGGTCGAACAGCCGCAGCACCTCCGCCTCGGCCTGCGCCTGGCTCATGTCGCGATGCCGGCGCAGCACCTCGGCGATCTGGAAGCCGATCTTCAGCACCGGATTGAGGCTGGTCATCGGCTCCTGGAAGATCATGCCGATGTCGCCGCCGCGCACGTCGCGCATCGCCGCCTCGTCGAGCGCGAGGAGATCGCGTCCGGACAGGCGCACCGAACCCTCGATGCGGCTCGAGCCTTCCTGCAGCAGCCGCATGATCGACAGCGCGGTGACCGACTTGCCGGAGCCGGATTCGCCGACGATGGCGACGGTCTCGCCGGTGTCGATGGTGAAGTCGAGATTGCGCACCACCGGCACGAAGGCGCCGTCGATGCGGAAGGAGGTGGTGAGGCCTTCGACCTTGAGAACGGGCTCGGTCATTGTTCCCCCTTCAGTCGCGGGTCGACCGCATCGCGCAGGCCGTCGCCCAGAAGGTTGAGAGAGAAGACGACGACGAGGATCGCCAGCGAGGGGAAGAGGGCCAGCCAGAAACTGTCGAGAATGTTCTCGAAGCCCTCGCGGATCATGCCGCCCCAGGTGGCCGTCGGCGGATTGACGCCAAGGCCGATGAAGGCGAGCGAGGCCTCGACGCGGATGGCGGTGGCGAGCCACAGCGAGCCCATCACCAGCACTTCCGGCGCGATGTTCGGCAGGATGTGGCGGAACATCAGCCGCAGATGCGAATAGCCGAGCGCGTGGCCGGCCTCGATGAACTCGCGGTTCTTGACCGCGATGGTCGGCGCCCGGGCGATGCGCGCAAACGGCGGGATCGCGGTGAGCGAGATGGCGATGACGAGATTGGCGACCGACGGGCCGAGCATGGCGACGACGATCAGGCCGAGGATCAGCGAGGGGAAGGCCAGCAGCACGTCCATCACCTGCATGATGAGAAGGTCCGTGCGGCCGCCGAAATAGCCGGCGATCAGGCCGATCAGCGTGCCGATGATCATCGCCGAGCCGATGGCGAGCAACCCGATGGTCAGCGAGATGCGGGCGCCCCACAGGATGCGCGAGAGCGTGTCGCGGCCATAGTAGTCGGTGCCGAACCAATGCGCGTCCGTCGGCGGCCTGAGGCGGTAGAGGATGTTCTGCTGCAGGGGATCGTAAGGGGCGATCACCGGCGCCAGGATCGCCAGCAGCGCGACGATCAGGAACACGGCAAGGCCGACCCACGAGGTCTTGTTGGCGTTGAAGGCGTTGAACAGACCCGAAAGCACCGTCGCGATCGCGAGGCGGTAATAGGTCATGCGCGACGGGCGTTGGCCGGTCGCGGCGCTCGGCTGGGTCGTCATGAGTATTTGATCCTCGGGTCGATCAGGCCATAGGTCAGGTCGGTGATCAGGTTCACCAGCACGACGATCAGCGTGTAGATGACCATCATGCCCTGCAGCATCGTGTAGTCGCGCTGGTTGAGCGCGCCGACGATCAGCTTGCCGAGACCGGGGCGGTTGAAGACGATCTCGGTCAGCACCGAATTGCCGATCAGGATGCCGAGATAGAGGCCGACGACGGTGACCACCGGGATCAGGGCGTTGCGCAGGCAATGCCGCCAGACGATGATCGCGAAGGCGAGGCCCTTGGCCCTGGCCGTGCGCACATAGTCCTGGTTCAGCACCTCCAGCATCGCCGAGCGGGTGACGCGGGTGATGTAGGCGGCCATGATCAGGCCGAGATTGATCGCCGGCAGGGCGAGATCGCGCAGCCGGTCGGCAAGGCCGCTGCCCTGGCCCGAGCTGATCACCGGGAACCAGCGCAGGTGGATCGAGAAGAACAGGAGCAGCAGCACCGCCGAGACGAAGGCCGGGAACGACAGGCCGAGCAGCGAGCCGATGCGGGCGAGATAGTCCGGCAGCTTGTTGCGCCGCACCGCCGACCACACGCCGATGGGCACGCCGACGACGATGCCGAGGATCAGCGAGGCGACGGTGAGTTCGATGGTGGCGGGGAGGACCTTGAGGATCTCCTCGATCACCGGCCGGCCGGAAACCATGGAGACGCCCCAGTCGCCGACCACGACGCCGCCGAGAAAGACGAAATACTGCTGGTAGAGCGGCACGTCGAGGCCGAGGCGCACGCGCAAGGCCTCCAGCGCCGACTGGCTGGCCTGGTCGCCAAGGATCGCCATGGCGGGATCGCCCGGCAGCACGCGGACGATGAAGAAGACGATGGTCAGCACGGCGAACAGCGTGATCGCCGCGAAGCCAAGTCGCTTGAGAACGAATGCGGTCATGTAGGCGAGCCTCCGTCGCCGATGGGCGGGACGGCCCGCTTGCACGGGTCTCCTGCCATGGCGGATGAGATCGCTGCCCCCGCCGGGCACGCCGGGCGGCCGGCGGAAGCAGCGTCGTCACTTGCCGGAGCGGCCTTGCGGCCGCCCGGTGCGGAGCTTACGCGTCGCTTCTCACTGCGAGAAGGACGCGGCTTCGGTGACGGGCGGGCTGAGGTTCAGCGAGCCGTTCACCTCGACGCCGAGGTCGAGCGTGTCCTTCCACGCCCACAGCTGCATGCTCTGCACGATCGGCACGACGCAGACCTCTGCCATGATCTTGCGCTGGGCCTCGGCCCAGTACTCGAGCTGCTTCTGCAGGTCGCCCTCGACCCGTGCCGCCTCGATCTCCGCATCGGCGACCGCGCAATGCGAGAAGTTGGCGACGGCCGTCGGCGTGCCGACGATGGCGGCCGAATGGTAGAACTGCGAGAGGTAGACGTCGGCCACCGGGAAGCGCGCGGCGGCGTAATGCGTCACCTGGCTCATGTCCTTGCGGATCTGCTCGTGGAACGTCGCGTGCTCGACGGTCTCGATCTCCAGGTTGATGCTCGCCTCGCGCAGCAGGGCCTGGATCGCCTCCATGGTGGTGAGCATGCCCGGCAGCGTGGTGTGGATCGCCTTGATCGTCACCCCGTCCGGATGGCCGGCCTCGGCGAGCAGGGCCTTGGCCTTCTCCACCGAATACTCGTAGATCGGCACATCGTCGGTGAAGCCGAGATTGCCTTCCGGCACCGGCGAGAGCGCCGCCAGCGTGACGTCCGGTCCCTTGAACTGGACCATGGCATCGCGGCTGATCGCATGGGCGACGGCCTGGCGCACGCGCAGATCGTCGAGCGGCGGCATCTTCATGTTGAGGTGGATGACCGACATTTCGCCCGGCGTCATCACCGAGACGACGGCGCCCGGCACCTGCTTGATGCGCTCGACCCAGGTCTGCTCCTGCTTGCCGTAGATCATGTCGACTTCGCCGGCCTGGAAGGCCAGGTCACGCGAGGAGTCGGAGGGGATGTAGCGGTAGAAGATCTCCTTGATCTTCGGCTCGCCGCGGAAGTAGTCCGGATTGGCGACCAGCTTCACATATTGCTGCGGCTGGTATTCGGCGAACATGAAGGGGCCGGTGCCGATCGGGGTGCGCTGGAACTCGTCGCCGAGCGCCTCGACCGCGTCCTTGCAGACGATGTTGCCGCCATGATACGGCACCAGGAGGCCGAGCAGGCTCGGGATCTTGTTCTTGAGCTTGATGGTGACTTCCAGCGGGCCGGTGGCCTCGACGCTCTCGAACGCCGCATAGTCCTTGGCGAAGGCGGAAATGTCGGCATTGGCCGAGCGGTTCAGCGAATAGACGACGGCCTCCGCGTCGATCGTGCCGTAGTCGCCGTGGCATTTCACGTCGTCGCGCAGGGAGAAGACCCAGGTCAGGCCATCCTCGGAGGTGGTCCAGCTCGTGGCGATGTCCGGCTCGATGAACTCCGGATTGGCCTCGCCCGGCTTGATCCGCACCAGGCCGTTGAACATCCAGTGAAGGAGGCCCTTGTCGGGGGTCGAGGTCGCCACATGCGGGTCGAGCTTGCCGGCATCGGCGCTCGCCATGCCGACATTCAGCGTCGTTCCGGCGGCATAGGCCTGTCCTGTCGCCAGCAAGGCTGCGAGTGCAATTCCCAGTCCGGTTTTCATGGTCCTGTCCTCTGGTCGTTGTTGGTCTTGTTTTGTCTATGGGGCCCTGTTGTTGTGACGCTGCTCCTCACAGCGTGTCTTCGAGCCGGCAGTTTACCAGCATTTCCGCCATGGCTGCCGTATTCGGCAGGGCCAGCGCCAGGGCGGCAATCTCGGCGAAGTCGTCGGGATGGATCATCTCCTCCCGCGCGATCTTGGTGATCCCGTCGGTCAGATCCGTTGCGACGAAACTCGGGCAGATGGCGGTGGCGCGCACGCCGTGGTCCCAGCCGATGCGGCGGGTGCCATGGGTCAGCGCCATCAAGGCGTGTTTGGTCATGTTATAGGCAACGTTCTCGTTGCGCACGCGCTTGCCCGACAGCGAGGCGACATTGATCACCCGGCCGCTGCCGGCGGCCTTCAGATGCGGCAGGCAGGCCCGCGTCAGGAACAGCGGCCCCTTGACGTTGATGGTCCACAGCGCGTCGAGGTCTTCCTCCTCGCCGCTCTCGATGGAGAAACTGTTGGAGGTGCCGGCATTGTTGACCAGCCCGTCGAGCCGGCCGAAGCGGGCGAGCGTCGCGGCGAGCCAGGCCTCGTGCGAGGCGCGGTCGGCGGCGTCATAGCGGGCGCAGAGCAACCGGTCGCCCGGCGCATCGGCCAAGAGTTCGGCGAGCGCATCCGGGTTCCGCGCGCCGGCGCTGACGCTGTAGCCGGTGTCGAGCAGCTTGCGGGTGATCGCCAGCCCGATCCCCCGGCTGGCGCCGGACACCATCACCACGCGGCCTTCGGGATCGAGCATTGACGTCTCCTCTATCCGTGCAGGGTGAGCGGCGCGTCCGGGCCGGACTGCGCGGCGAAGCGGCCATAGCGGAAGGCGGACACGTCGTGGCCGGGATCGCGGCCGAGCGCGATGCGGCCGGCAATGGCGCCGGTGACCGGGCCGATGCCGAAGCCATGGCCGGAAAAGCCGGCGGCGACGACGGCATTGTCGAGGCCGGGCAGCCGGTCGATGACGGGCAGCGCGTCCGGCGTCAGGTCGAGCGCGCCGGCCCAGCACTCGGCCAGTTCCACCTCGGCGAAGCCCGGCAGCACCTCGGCGACCTTGGCAATGGTCTCCTGGATGGCGCGCATGCGCGGGCGGATGGTGGGGCGTCCGCCGGTCTCGACGATCTCGCCGGCCCAGTCCTCCATGCCGCTGGTCACCCGCATGCGCCCGTCGTTCTCCTGGCGGGCCGCCATGTTGGCATTGGCGACGCCGAGCACGGGGGTGAGCATCGGCCGGCAGGGGGTGCTGCGCAGCACCGTCACCATCGGCCGGCGCAGGGGAATGGGGTGGTCCAGCGGGACGAGCAACTCGTTGACGAGGACGCCGGCGGCGATCAGCACCGTGCCGGGGCTCAAGGTGCGGCGGTCGGTGACGACGCGCAGGACGCGCGTGCCGTCCGTCTCCAGCCGCAGGACGCGCTCGCCGAAGGCAAGGCGGGCGCCGAGGCTCTCGGCGCGGCTCGCATAGGCGGTGACGGTGGCTATCGGGTCGGCATGACCGTCGGACGGGCAGAAGGAGGCGGCGAGCACCCGGTCGGAGAGCGCCGGGGCGATCTCGCGCACGCTGGAAAGGTCCGGCAGGAAGGAGAGCTGCAGGCCGGCCCGGGTCTGGTCCTCGACCAGCGCGCGGATCGTCGCGACTTCCGCATCCGTGCGGGCAAGGCGCAGGTTGCCGGAGCGGCGATAGCCGGTCGGCGCGCCGAGATGTTCGTGAAGATCCTGCCAGAGCTCGACGGCGGCCAGCGCCAGCGGCAGCTCCGCCGGATGGCGGCCCGACTGGCGCACGCCGGCCAGCGTCCAGCCCGAGGCCATGGCGGCGGGGCCGTAGGCGTCGATCACCTCCACACTCGCGCCCGCCCCGGCGACCTCGAGCGCTGCCGCGGTGCCGGTGATACCGGCGCCGATGACGAGCACGTCGGGCGTGGCGAGGGCGGGTGAGGTCATGCGGCCGCCTTCGATTTTCTGCCGAAACGGGTGTAGGCGAAGGGCTTCGTGTCGACCAGCGGCGCCTCGCCCTCGATCCGCTGGACCACCAGGCGGGCAACGCCGGGGCCGATGCCGAAGCCGTGGCCGGAGAGGCCGGTGGCGATGACGAGGCCGGACCAGCCGGCGGGCTCGTCGACGACGGGGATCTCGTCCGGCAGGACGTCGATCAACCCGCCCCAGGTCTCGGCGATCTCGACCCCGTCGAGGCGCGGATGCAGGGTCTTGGCCGAGGCCAGCACGTCGCGCAGCAGGCGGGCGTCCGGCGCCGGGTCCATCACCCGCACCTCTTCGAACGGGGTGACCTCGTCGGCCTGCCAGCGATGGCGGCCGAGCGGGCCGAAGAAGTCGCCGCTGAGGCGGACCTTCATGATGCGCCAGCGGTCGGCGAGGATCGGCAGGAAGTCGACGAAATGGCGGAAGGCGGCCGGCACGAGCTGGAACTCCGCCGCGCCCGCACGGGCGATGGTGTAGCCGCCGTCGGCGCGCCGGCGCAGCGAGGCCCTGGTGGCGCCGATGGTGCCGGCAATCACCTCGGGGCCGGCCGTGGTGCGCAGGACCGAGGATTTCACCGCGAGCTGCGGCAGCGACAGGCCGAGATTTTCCAGGAAGGTGCGCGACCACACGCCGCCGGCCAGCACCACGCTCTGGCAGGCGATCTCGCCATGCTCGGTGACGACGGAGCGGACCTTGCCGCCGGCGCGCTCGACCGAGCGCACCGCGCAGCCCTCGATGATCGTCGCGCCGAGGCGGGCGGCGTAGCGCGCCATCGCCGGCACGGCGAGGGTGGGTTCGGCGGTGGCGTCGGACGGCGTGTGCAGGGCGCCGACGAACTGCCGGTCGTTGCGCTTGAGAAGGTCGTCGGTCTCCTGCGGGCTCAGCAGGCGCGCGCCGTGGTCGAAGCCGGCATTGTCGCGCAGCCAGTCCTCGTGCTTTGCCAGTTCCGCCTCGTCGGCGGCGACATAGGTGGTGCCGCGAATGCCGTAGCCGATGTCCTCGCCAAGGCGCGGGGCGAGATCGCGCCACATGGCGGCGCTCTCGATCATCAACTGCAATTCGCGGCTGTCGCGGCCGGCCTTGCGGATCCAGCCCCAGTTGCGCGAGGACTGTTCGCCGGCGATGCGGCCCTTCTCGCACAGGACGACGGGAATGCCCTTTTCGGCGAGGAAGAGGGCGGTGCAGACACCGACGATGCCTCCGCCGATGACAACGACCTGCGTGCTTGCCGGCACCTGCCGGCGATCGTCTGCCGTGCTCACCTTGCCCCTCCAGACTGTGGCCTGTTGTCACAGTGCGAAGGCGCCGGGTATAAGGCAAATACCGTTTTCTTCCACGCTTATGCGGAAATGTTATGAGCTCCCCCCTGTCGCAACGCTCCCTGGAAGCCTTCCGCTGCGTGATGCGGGCGGGCACCGTCTCCGCCGCCGCCGACGAGATGGCGATCTCGCAGCCCGCCGTCAGCCGGCTGATCCGCGACCTGGAGGAGCGGCTGCAACTGCCGCTGTTCAGCCGCAGGGGCGGGCGCGTCGTCGCCACCCGCGAGGCGCACGAACTGTGGACGGAAGTCGAGCGCAGCTTCGTCGGCCTGGGGCAGATCGAGCGGGCGGCGACGCAGATCCGCCAGGGCTACCGGGCGACGCTGACCATCGCCGCCGCCCCGGCGATCGCCCAGTCGGCGCTGCCCGGCGTGATCGCGCTGCTGTCGCAGGAGCGGCCCGAGTTTCGCGGCGAGTTCCTGGCGATGACGACGCTGCCGGTGGTGCGGCAGGTGGCGCTGCGCCAGTGCCAGGTCGGCTTCGGCATCCCCACGCGCCACAAGCACGAGGTCGATGTGATCGGCACCGGCTCGGTGCCGTTCCGCTTCATCGCCCCGCCCGGCCACCCGCTCGGCGCGCGGGACGTCATCCGCGAGGAGGACCTTGCCGGCGTCGACTTCGTCGGCTTCGTGGACTCCACCATGTCGGGCCGTGCCTTCGACCGGCTGTTCGCCAAGATGCGCCGGCCGCCGGTGCAGAAGCTGAAATCCTACCTGTCGCATATCGTCTCGGCCCTGGTGATGCGCGGGCTCGGCGTCGGCATCGTCGATGCCTTCACCGCCCGCGATCACATGCGCATGGGCGGGGTGATGCGCCCGGTCGAGATCGTCGACCGCTTCGAATATTCGATCATCAAGCCGCATGGCGACAAGCTCGGCCCCGAGGCGCTGGCGCTGGTCGACGGGTTCGAGCGTTACGTGCGCGATTATCAGGATGATTGACGAGTGACGCGGCTTCACGCCGCGTAGGCAAGGGGAGTGACGGGCCTCACGCCGCGTCGCGCCGCTCGCCCGCGACCTCCTGCCAGGCAAGGCCGGGCCGGTAGCGCGTCGCGACCTTGCCGTCTTCCAGCAGCAGCAGGTGCATCCAGCCCCTGTCGAACAGGGCGCGCAAATCCTCGTGCCGGGCAAGGACGTCGTGCACCGCCGCGCGCGGGGCCTCGACCAGCACCGACAGCCGCAGCGGCTCGTGCATCAGCCGGGCACCGTCGCTGACCGCCTGCCAGGGCAGGCCGGCGCGCAGCCGCCCGCCATTGCCCTCGACGACGCCGATGCCGCCGACGACATTGTGCAGCAGCTTGTTGCCGCTGCCGAACAGGTCGGGCGCCACGGTCGAGCCGTAATATTGCAGCGAGATCCAGCTCGCCACGACCACCGGCGCGGTGAGGATCAACTCCAGCACCTGCATGCCCTCGTCCGCCCGCCAGTCATAGGAATGCAGGAAGGCGCGCCCGCCAAGGTCGACGCCGGCGGTGACGCCGCGCGGCGCGGCGATGAAGGCGGAGCAGCCGGCAAGCCCCCATTCGGGCCGGGTCTCGGCCCAGTTGCGCGCCCGCAAGGCCAGCCGGTCGTGGCTGGCGCCCGGCAGCCGGGCGGCCCGCTCGATCCGCGCAAGCCGCCCCGCCTCGGCGAGTTTTTCCCGCGCGAAGGCGAGATCGTCGGCGTGCTCGCCGGACGGTGCGTCCTCGGCAAAGAGCGTCACCTGGTCGGTGGTGGTGTCGTGCAGGCCGGCGACGAACAGCGTGTCGTCGGCGATCGCAAGGCCCCTCTCGGCAAGGCCGGTGCGGGTCTCAGTATCGTTGAGAAGCTGCGCCAGCAGCCGCGCCGAGACTTCGCCGGTGTGGCCGCCGCAGGCACCGCAATGATAGGCGCTCTCCTGCGGGTTGTTGGTGGTGCTGGCACCATGGCCGAGCAGCAGCACCAGCCGGGCGTGGCCCTGCGTCATCGACATCGCCTTCAGCACGGTCGCCGCCGTCTCGGCCTTTTGCCGGGCGGTGAGCGCCGGGTCGAGCCGCGGCGCGCAGCCGTGATGGTCATGATGGTCATGGTGATGGGTGGGCGCCAGCGCCAGCGCGTCGCGCACGAGCTTTGCCGCATAGAGCGGGCCGGCGGCCTCCACAAAGGCGAAGGAGGAGACGGCGGCCTGCCGGAACCGGTTCCACGCCCGCCGCGCCCGAGCCTTGATCCGCCCTTCCGTTTCCGCCTGCGGCGGAAGCTGGGCGGTGGAGGTCATGCCGGGCGTCAGCAGCACGGGAAGATGCGCCTCGCTCTCCACCGAGCCATGCGGATGGTGGGCGACCGGCAGGCCGAAGAAGCCGGCAAAGCCGAGCGTGTCGATGCCGGCATCGAGGCTTTCCAAGGCCCGCCGGAACACTTCCGAGCGCACGTCGATGCAGAACGCCGCCTGAAGGGCCGGGCGACCGTCGGTCGTCGCTATCGCAGGCGCCTGGAGACGGACGGAAAGCCGCCGCTGGAACGAGCGCTCGGCCGCCTCCTGCAGGATGGCGTCGGCGATCTGGTCGGCGGTGGGTTCGGGCACCTCGGCATGGGCGGCGAGCACGCCCTGCCAGTCCTGCGCCACGGCCTCGCCGAAACTGAGGAACAGCGCCTCCTCGAAGACCAGCCGGATGGCGAGAAGGTCGGTGAGCGTGGCGTCGCTGGCGCCCGCAAGCTCCGCCTGCCACAGCAGGTAGCGGGCATGCTGGGCCCAGCCGCCGAGATCGACCAGCAGCCGGTGGAACAGGGTTTCGGCCGCGGCACCCGTCACACCGAGCGTCGTTGCCGCGCGCAGGATCGCCCGCTCCGGCGTGTCGGGACAGGCGGCGACATGCCGGCAGAAGCCGGCAAGGCCGGCAAGCTCCGGCGTCAGATCATGCTGCGCCCACTCCCGCCAGGCGGCGAAGGCGGAGCGGCCCGGCGCCGGCGTCCACAGCGCCTGGCCCCGGTCGAAATGGCCGGCCGCCCATAGCCCGGTGGTGCGGGCGACGATCTCCGGCCAGTCGGTGCCGGCCGCGCGCGCGGCAAGATCGGCGAGCGTCGGCAGCGGCGCGGGGGCGGCAGCGGGTTGCGCAAGCTGCGCCCGCAACGCCTCGACATCCGCCGGCTTGCCGGAAAAGGGCGCGGCGTCGAGCGCGTCCTTGAGGTCCTGATCGGAAATCTCGCCAGAGGCCAGCGCATCGGCATGCAGACTGCGCGCGGGCACGATGTCGCTGCCGGCGACCCGGGCAAGGCGCGCGGCGGCGGTGGCCATGTCCTCGCCGGTCTGGCCGAGGAACGGGTTGACGGCGACGGTCGCCTGCAGCGGGAAGGCCGGCGGCACCCGCTGGGCGGCGCGGTTGGCGGCCGCGAGCAGGGCGGTGACCTGCGGGATGGCAAGGGAAGTCGGAGGCGTGAGCATCGGGGTGGTCCTGCGGATTGCTGGGCTGATTGGGGCGGATCAGGTCGAGGAGGGCGTCCGGAAGCCGCCGATCAGGCGGTCGACCGTTGCATTGACATAGAAGCCGTTGGCGAAGTGGACCCGCAGGCCCGCCGTCGCCGGGTGGTGCGCCCAATGCGGGAACAGCGCCTGGGCGATGGCGACGCCGCCGAAGGAGGCGAGCGCCAGGACGATCAGCGCCCATTCCAGCGGGCCGGCCTGCGGCGGGGCGGGCAACTCGCTGCCCACGACCAGCCCGGCCAGCACATGGAAGCCGAAATAGCCGATGGCGGCCGCGACCGAGGCTGTCGCCGTCTTGCGGGTGAGGGCGGCGGGGGCGGCATCGGCCAGTCCCTGCGCCACCAGATAGGCGACGCCGAAGATCAGGATCGCGCCGAGCGCCAGCGCCTGGGTCGACTTCTCCAGCGGCAGCAGCGAGAAGGCACCGGCGACGGTTGCATAAAGAGCGAGCGCGAGCAGGAAGGCCCGCGCCACCGCGGCAAGGCCGGGCGCGGCGACCGGCCCCGGCCGCCGCGTCGCCGCTACGGCGCGCACGGCAGTGCCCGAGGAGAGGAAGGCATGCGCCTTGTAGAGCGAGTGGGCGACGATGTGCAGCAGGGCGAGCGGCCACAGGCCGAGGCCGCATTGCAGCAGCATGAAACCCATCTGCGCGACCGTCGACCAGGCGAGCGCCGTCTTCACCGCGCTCTGGGTCAGCATGACCAGCGCGCCGAACAGGGCCGAGAAGCCGCCGAGCATGACCAGCAGCGTCATCGCCGCGGGGCTTGCCTGCACCGGCTCGGCAAGGCGGATCAGCAGCAGGCCGCCGGCATTGATGATGCCCGCATGCAGCAGCGCCGAGACCGGGGTCGGGGCCTCCATCACCTCCGTCAGCCAGCCGTGCAGGGGAAAGGCCGCCGTCTTCAGCAGCGCGGCAAGGACGACCAGCAGCACGGCGATGTCGGCGGCAGGCGGCATGTCGCCGCCCCGGGCGGCCTCACTGATGCCGGCGAGCGACAGCGTGCCGAAGGCGGCCCAGAAGCCGAGCGCGGCAAGGAGGAGCGCGATGTCGCCGGCGGTCCAGGCGAGGGTGAACTTGGCCGCGGCCCGCCGGGCCTGCGGCCGCTCGCGGTAGAACAGCAGCAGGTGCCGCAGCAAGGCGCCGACAAGGGTAAAGCTGAGGATCAGCACCGGCAGGGTGGCGGCCTGCACCAGCACCAGAACGGCGGCGATGGCGGCGAGCAGCAGGCCGTGGAAGGCGCCTTCCCGCGCCTCGCCGTCGAGATAGCTGCGCGAGAAGCGCAAGACCACCCAGCCGACGAAGGCGACCAGCACCGACATCACCGCCGACACCGTGTCGAGGCCAAGCGCCGGGGCGAGAGGACCGCTACCGATGCCGAGCGTCGCCGGGCCGCTGAGCGCCAGCCAGACGCCGCCGGCAAGGGCAAGGGCGAGGGCGACGAGCGCCGCGCCCTCCGCCAGTGCCGGAAACGCGCCGGGGCGACGGCCGGGACGGGCGAGAGCGAAGGCGGCAAGGATCAGCAGCGGCAGGGGCGCGAGCGCGGTGGGGAACATCGGGGATCTCCGGACAGCAAGGACGGGGCCGGAGATAGCGCTTGCCAATGTTCAAGAAAATTACATATTTAAGCGGATATCATTCTGTTTGATAGAACGATCCGTGGGAGAGGACGATGCCGGCGCTCAACCTCCATCACCTGCGCCTGTTCAGCGCGGTGGCCGAGGACGGGACGCTGACCGGCGCCGCGCGCCGGCTCAACCTGTCGGCCTCGGCGCTGTCGGCGCAGGTCAAGGCGCTGGAGGGGGCGCTGGGGCACGATCTCTTCGAGCGGCGCGGCCGCGGGCTGGTGCTGACCGAGGCCGGGCGCATCGCGCTCGACCATGCGCAGGCGATCTTTCGCACCGCCGAGGACCTGTCGGCGACGCTGAAGGGCGGCGGGCAGAAGCCGCGCGCCCTGCGGGTCGGCGCGCTCAGCACCCTGTCGCGCAACCTGCAGATCGCGTTTCTGATGCCGGTCATCGGCAAGCCGGATGTCGACGTGGTGGTGCGCTCGGGCAGCCAGACGGAACTGCTGGCCGGGCTGGAAACGCTGGCGCTGGACGTGGTGCTGACCAATGTCGCGCCGGCGCGCGACGAGGCCCGCCGCTATCTCGTCCACCGCATCGCCGAGCAGGCGGCGAGCCTGATCGGCACGCCGGCACGGGCCGGGCGCGACCGGCCGCTGGTCGACCTGCTGGCGCACGAACCTTTGGTGCTGCCGACGCGCGAGACGGCGATCCGCGCCGCTTTCGACGTGCTGGCCGCGCGGCTCGGCGTCGTCCCGCGCATCGCCGCGGAGGTCGACGACATGACGATGATCCGCCTGCTGGCCCGCGAGGACGCGGGGCTCGCCGTCATTCCGCCGATCGTGGTGCGGGACGAACTGGCGAACGGCGTGCTGGTCGAGGCCGGCCCGCTGCCGGGCATCACCGAGGTGTTCCTGGCGGTGACGGTGGAGCGCCGCTTTCCCAATCCGCTGCTGGCGGGCCTTTTGTTCCGCACGCCCGAGGGGGTGCCGGCAAGGTCCGCGGAGGGAGCAGCGACATGATCGGCATGCAAACGCGCTAAACGCGAAAGACAATCCCGCCGAACGCGCAAGAGTTGAAATGGTTGCACTCAATTTGTGCAGGCACTGCCTACCCGCTTTTTTCGACGGCTTCGGAGTTTAGAAAGCTCATTCTCTGGTGGACTTCGAGAACGGATTTCTTAGGATGAATATCCTAACAAAAACTCCAGAGGTAGAACGAAAGATGCAAATTGATGAGTTTGACAGAAAAATACTTTCTGTAATTCAAGATGATGCTAGCCTATCTATAGCTCAGGTTTCTGAGAGGGTAGGTCTCTCGACAACGCCATGTTGGCGCCGCCTCCAGAAGCTCGAGCGAGAGGGGTATATCGACGGTCGCGTAACGCTTTTGAATCAAAGCAAAATCGGCCTCGAGCTCACGGTTTTCGTGATGATACGGACCAGCCAGCATAACACAGCCTGGCTGGAGAAGTTCAATAGCGTCGTGAGTTTATTCCCGGAAATCGTGGAAGTGAACCGATTGGCGGGCGAGTATGACTATCTCTTGAAGGTTATCACCAAGAGCAATTCGTCCTACGACGCCTTCTACAAGAAGTTCATCAATCTCATCGAGCTCAATGATGTCACATCCTGTTTCTCAATGGAACAAATCAAGCGAAGTACAAGGCTGCCACTCGACGCTGCCGGCGGCGGACGCTGACGCGCTGATCGCGCGGATCCGCGCCAGCGTCATCGGTGAGGGACGGCCGATCGAAACCCCCTTCGGCCTGCGCCCGCTGGTCTATGCGGACTATGTCGCCTCCGGGCGCGGACTGTCCTTCCTCGAGGACCTGATCCGCGACCAGGTGCTGCCCGACTACGGCAACACCCATACGGAGACCTCGCACACCGGGCGGCGGACGACGGTGCTGCGCGAGACCGCCCGCGAGACCATCCGCAAGGCGCTCGGCGCCGATGAGCGCCATGCGGTGATCTTCACCGGTTCGGGCGCGACCTCGGCCGTCAACAAGCTGGTGCGGGCGATGCAGTTGCAGGGACGGCTGCCGCGGCGGGCGAGCCTTGCCGAGATGACCGAGGCCGAGCGGCCGGTGGTCTTCGTCGGTCCCTACGAGCACCATTCCAACGACCTGCCCTGGCGCGAGACCGGCGCCCGCATCCGCCGCATTCCGCTGAACGCGGCCGGCGGCATCTGCCTCGACACGCTGGCGCGCGAGCTCGCCGCCGTGCCGGCCGGGGTGCCGCGCCTCGGCGTCTTCTCCGCCGCCTCCAACGTCACCGGCATCAAGACCGACGTGCGGGCGATCGCGAAGCTGCTGCATGCCCATGACGCCATGGTCTTCTGCGACTACGCGGCCGGCGCCCCCTACATGCCGATCGCCATCGGCGAGACGGCGCCGGGCGCGAACGACCATATCGACGCGCTGGTCCTGTCGCCGCACAAGTTCGTCGGCGGGCCGGGCGCCTCGGGCCTGCTGGTCTGCGACAAGGCGATCTTCGAGGGCATCGAGCCGACCACCACCGGCGGCGGCACGGTCAGCTACGTGACAGCCGAGGGCCATTGCTACGTGACCAGCGTCGAGCGGCGCGAGGAGGCGGGCACGCCCAACATCGTCGGCGACATCAAGACCGGCCTGGTGCTGGAGCTGCAGGCGCGGGTCGGCGCCCGCGAGATCGAGCGCCGCGAGACGGAGATGGTGGCGCGCGCCATGCGCGCCTGGGCGCAGGAGCCGAATATCGAGCTGCTGGGTCCGCTCAACGCCGAACGCATCGGCGTCTTCGCGCTCAACATCCGCTGCGGCGCCAAGAAGCTGCATTACGGCCTCGTCGTCGCCCTGCTCAACGACCTGTTCGGCATCCAGGCGCGCGGCGGCTGTTCCTGCGCCGGCCCCTATGGCCACGACCTGCTCGGCATCGACGGGGCGGACGCCCTGCGCCACCAGCAGGAGGTGCACAGCGGCCGCAGCGTGCTGCGGCCGGGCTGGGTGCGGCTCGGCTTCAACTATTTCTTCGACGAGCGGACGACGGACTACCTCATCGAGGCGGTGCGCTTCGTCGCCGCCCATGGCGCCGCCTTCATGTCGCTCTACAAGGTCAATCCGAGCACCGGCGTGTGGTCGGTGGCGAGCGGCGCGGCGCCGGCGGCGCGGCCCGCCTCGCTGTTCGAGGCGCTTGACGGTGCGACGCCGCCGGCCGGCACCGAGGTGCCCGACTTCGCCGAGTGCCTTGCGATCGCGCAAGACATCGCGCAGAAGGCCAGCGCCACATACCCGTGCAATCCAGCGATATCGATGCCCGAACAGGAGGATATTCGCTGGTTCTGGTTGCCCCACGAGGCAGCCGAGGCCGCACGTTCCGAGAATGAGGATCGCCTATGATTGACGCATCGCCATCCGCGCAGGGGCTTGAGCAGCTTGAGGCTCGCATCAAGTTCGAGCTTAGCTGCCTGAACCTGCCCGCAGCCAACTGGGTGCCCGAACAGGTCGCTCCGGACGGCGAGCAGGTCCATGATGTCGTGATCATCGGCGGTGGCATGTGCGGGCTTGTCGCGGCCTTCGCTCTGAGGTCGGGCGGCATCCGCAATCTCCGCATCCTTGACCGCAACCCTGCCGGTTACGAAGGCCCTTGGCTTACCTATGCCCGCATGGAGACCCTGCGCTCGCCCAAGACGCTGCCTGGCCCGGCTTTTGGCATGGGGTCCTTGACCTTCCGGGCGTGGTTCCAGGCCCAGTTTGGGTTCAGTGCCTGGGAAGATCTGGACAAGATCCCTCGCCCCATGTGGATGGACTACCTGAAGTGGTATCGGGAGGTTCTCGACATCCCTGTCGAAAACGGGATCGAGGTCACTCGGATCGCACCCGAAGGCCGCTATCTGCGGCTTGCGCTTCGGGGCGCGGGGCAGCCGTCGATCCTGACCCGCAGGGTGGTGATGGCAACCGGGCGCGATGGGACCGGCGGGCCGAATATTCCCGCATTTGTCGAGGGCCTGCCGCGCAGTCTCTGGGCGCATTCGGCCGACCACATTGATTTCGCGGCGCTCAAGGGCAAGCGCGTGGCTGTTGTCGGAATCGGGGCATCCGCTGTCGACAACGCGGCCGAGGCGCTCGAGCACGGGGCGGCCGAAGTCCGCCATCTGATCCGGCGATCGCAAATGCCGGTTGTGAACAAGATGATGGGCATTGGCTCCTATGGCTTCACGCAGGGCTACTGCCAAATGTCGGACGACTGGCGCTGGCAGTTCATGCGCTACTCCTTCGTCACCCAGACGCCGTCTCCGCGCGGCTCGACACTGCGCGTCAGCCGCCACCCGAACGCCTTTTTCCATTTTGGTGCCGGCGTTGAGAGCGCCCGCGTCGAACAGGGGCAATTGCTGGTCGAGACCGCCAAGGGAACGCTGGAAACCGATTTCCTGATCCTCGGGACGGGATTCCGGATCGAGCCCGATGCTCGGCCCGAACTGGCCGAACACAGCGACCAGATCCTGCTGTGGAGGGACTGCTATACCCCTCCGCCAGGTCTGGAACATGCCGAACTGGGGAATTTCCCCTATGTCGGGCGTGACTTCGCGTTTCGCCCCAAGGACCCGGTCAAGTCGTCATGGCTGCGGCAGGTCCATTGCTTCAACTACGGCGCGACGCTGAGTCTGGGCAAGGTGAGCGGCGATATTCCCGGCATCAGCGAAGGGGCGCGATGGCTCGCGGAAGCGATCGCGGCAGCGCTTTATACCGAGGATGTCGATCACCACTGGTCGGCGCTGGAGGCTTATGACCAACCCGAGTTGCTGGGCGACGAATGGCGTCAGTCCCCATGGCCGGAAAACCGTCAGGTGGAGGTGGAGGTATGAGCGATCATATCCTGGAGCGCGCCGCGGGAGTGGCGCAGGCTGGAGGAGAGCTTGGGGCCGCGTTGGCCACCCGGGCGCGGCTGATGGACCTGACTCAAGGGTCGCATGATGCGGCGCTGCTGCCGAAGACCCCCGGCGGACTTGCGCACGGGCTTCGCGCCCATCTGGCCGCGCGCATGTCGCGCATCTGCTCGGACGATGCGCTGGCGCATCACTATGATCGGCTTGGCGAGGTTTCGCCTGATCTGGCCGACCTGGCGCGGCCGGGCCATCAGCCGGAAGCCCCGCGCCTGGCCGCACTGGTGGCATATGTGGACAAGATGACCCTTCATCCCAAGGAAGCCACGGCTCAAGACATCGATATCCTGCGCGATGCAGGTGTTGCAGAGGATGACATCGTTCGTCTGGCCGGCCTGGTGGCTTTCGTGAACTATCAGATCCGGGTGGCAAAGGTCTTGCGCGTCATGGAGGGGCAGTCATGAGCCGGGTAATCACGAAATTCACGACCCGTGTTCCTCATTGGCGTCCC
The DNA here is from genome assembly GCF_900185725.1 of Stappia sp. TSB10P1A. Taxonomy (GTDB): domain Bacteria; phylum Pseudomonadota; class Alphaproteobacteria; order Rhizobiales; family Stappiaceae; genus Stappia. The sequence continues at coordinate 36,600 of NZ_FYAU01000014.1, forward strand.
CATGTCACACCGGTCGATCTGGATCACGCGAGCGACGAACAGCGCGAGGCGCTGAGGGAAACGCCGTCGAACACCAAGATTTCCGAGTATGTCCTGGTTCTGGCCCATGATCCCCAGGCGCTGACCCTGCGCACGCCGCTGTTCAACGGCATCATGTATGACCCGGGCGGTCTGTCCCGTGCCGAGCGGGAACTGGGCGCGGTGGCGGCGTCCTTCGTCAATCGCTGCATCTATTGTGCGGCGGTTCATGCCAGTCGCTACAATCAGATCACCAAAGACAGCAGCGTCATGCAAAAGGTGTTCCTGGATGGCGAGAAGGCAGACATCGACCCCCGTGCCAAGGCCATTCTGAGCTTCGGGGTCAAACTGTCGCTATGTCCGCCCGAGATCACAGCCGAGGATGTGGACGCCCTGCGCGCGGTCGGACTGGACAGCCAGGAGATTCTGGACCTGACGCTTTCGACGGCGCTTTTTGGCTGGGCCAATCGCCTCATGCATACTTTGGGTGAGCCTGTAGAGAAGTCCTGACGGTCAGGACCAATCCGGGGGAGGAGACCCCCGGCGCTTAAGAGGAGACGGTTATATGACTCGCACATTCAGGATATTGGCGGTGGCAGCAGTGACGGGCCTGGCCTCCGCAATGCCTGCGGCAGCCCAGACGCTGCGTCTGGCCACAGTTGTGTCTGCGCCGCATCCCTGGGTGGATGCTGCCGAGGTGTTCAAGACCGAGGTCGAGGCGAAAACGGGTCTGACCGTCGAGATTTTCCCCGGTGGCCAGCTCGGGAACGACCAGACCGTGGTCGATGAGATGCGCATCGGAACGGTCGATGTGATGATCGGCGGCGTCCAGAATATCTCGCCCTTCGTCAAGAAATTCGAGTTCTTCAGCCTCAACTATCTTTTTGGCGGAATGGACAGTTTCCGCGCGGCGACGGATCCGCAAGGCGAGATCTTCGCCCATTTCAAGCAGGAAGTGGCCGATGCCGGAGTGGGGCTGAACTTGCTGGCGCTGACCGGCGGCGGCACGCGCAATCTGTCGACGTCGTCGGGACCCGTCACCAAACCGGAGGACCTGCAAGGCACGCGCATGCGCGTGACGGGCTCGGCCCTGGACGGCGAGACCTGGCAGACCTTCGGGGCCCTGACCACCTCGCTGCCCTGGACCGAGGTCTATACGGGGGTGCAGACCGGCGTTGTCGGTGCGTTTGAAAGCACGATCAGCGGGTTTTACGGCGCGCGTCTGTATGAAGTGGCGAAATACCACAACAAGACCGAGCACCAGATCATGATGAGCCATATTTCCATCAGCGAGCTGACATGGGGCAAGCTCTCGGAAGAAGAGCGGGCGGTCATCGAAAGTGCAGCCATCGCGGCAGCGGCCCATGGGACCGACATGGGCGAGAAATATGACGCCGAGCTCATCAACCGGCTGGCCGAACAGGGTGTGACGGTCTCCGAGGTCGACAAGGATGCCTTCATCGCAAAGATCATCCCCTTGCACGAGACCTATGCCGACCGCCTTGGGGCGAGGGACTTGTTGGAGATTATCCGCGGGCTGTAGTCGGCAACCGGCCACGGACCTTGTCCGTGGCCATTTTTCAATGAGGGGATGATGCGTACTCTAAATACCCTTCTTGAAAGGGTGATGATCTTTGTTGCCAACTGCCTGTTCGCGATTTTCATATCCGCGATCCTGTATCAGGTTGTGGCCCGCAACTATCTGATGATCTCGGTCAACTGGACGGATGAAGTCGCGCTGTTCTGTTTTGTCTGGTCGGTGTTCTTCGGTGCGGCCGTGGCGTTTCGTCGTGGGGTGCATTATGTGGTCGAAATTCTTCCGCACCGGTTCATTACGCTGAACAACATCCTGCGCCTGTTCGGGTCGCTGGCTTGCCTTCCGGTGATTTACGTCCTCGTCGTCCATGGGCAGATTTTCGCCGAGATGGGCTGGCGGAGAAGCTCTGTCGCGCTGCAAATGCCGATGGTCTACGCCTTTGCCGCCATCCCGATTTCGGGCGTAGCCATGGCGCTGTTTGCGATCGAGGTCATTCGTGACGACTTTCGTCGTCTGCGAACCCGCACGCCCGTCGGACGACAGCCTGAGGATTACTGACATGCCCCCCTTTCTCACGCTGATTCTCAGCTTCCTGGGTCTGATCGCGTTGCGCGTGCCGATTGCCTTCGCCATTGGCCTGGCGTCGATCATCACGATCTGGCAGCTCGGTATCCCGCTGACCTCCGTCATCAACCAGATGTTCGCCAGTATCAATTCGTTTCCGCTGCTGGCGGTTCCGTTCTTCCTCCTGCTTGGACGTTTGATGAACGACGGAGGAATTACCGATCGCTTGCTGAATTTCGCGGACGCGACTGTCGGACACATCCGGGGTGGGCTGGGGCATATAAACGTCATGGTATCGATGATGTTTGCCAGCCTGTCGGGGTCGGCCGCGGCCGATACAGCCAGTGTGGGAGGGGTGCTGATCCCGGCGATGAAGAAGGCGGGGTATCCGGCGCCGTTTTCCGTCGCGTTGACGGCGGCGTCCTCTGTATTGGGAGGGATAATACCGCCGTCCATCCTTATGGTGATCTATGGCGCGTTCGGGAACGTCTCCGTCGGCGCCCTCTTTCTGGGCGGTATTGTACCGGGAATTCTGGTGGGCCTGTCCCAAATGGGCTACACTTACGTTGTTGCAGGTAAGTTCGACGTAAAGCCAAAAGAAAAAGCCTCGTTCAAACGTGTTGTCGAGACCGGTCTGCATGCTGCGCCGCCGATGATCCTGCCGATCGTCGTCCTCGGTGGGATTATCATGGGCGTCTTCACCGCTACCGAAGCGGCGGCCATTGCCGTGGCGGTCGGGTTTTTGCTGTCAATGGGCTTTTATCGCGCCATCCGGATCAGAGACCTGCCCAAGATATTCTCGGATTCGGTCATCTCGTATTCGCTGCCCATGTTTGCGGTCGCGTCGGCGGGGATCATGGGGTGGTTGATTTCCTATCTGGGCATTGCGACCGATGCGGCCACGTTCATCCTCTCGGTGACGGATACGCGCATCGGGTTGATGCTGATGATCATGGGGTTCATGCTGATCATCGGGACGGTCCTGAGCCCGGTCACCGCCGCCATCATCTTTCTGCCCATCATCCAGAGCATCGGCAATGTCGGCGGAATAGATCAGGTGCATCTGGGTCTTATTGTCATCCTGTCGCTGACCCTCGGACTGATTACGCCGCCATACGGGATTTGCCTCCTGATTGCGACGCAGATCGGGAATGTCTCCAGCCTGCGCGCGTTCGTGGCAATCATGCCCTTGATAGGACTGGTCATGGCGATCATCGTATTGGGGATCGTGTTTCCAGGACTGTTCATGTATCTGCCTTGGACTTTCTTGCCCGATGCATTCCCCAAATAGGCCATCTGCTGTCCTGCAACCGCGATGGCGGCTCCTGCAGCGGCGACAATCCGGGGCAGGAGCTTCCATCCACGAACCTCCCTCCCGGGTCTCTTGAGAACGGACCAACCCCATGTTTTCCAGCAAGCAGATCTCGGCATCCCTGTGGGCGGACACGGCGCCGCCCAGGCCGCCGGCGCCCCCGGTCTCCGGCCGCATCGAGACCGATGTGGCGGTCATCGGCGGCGGCTTCTCGGGGCTTTCCACGGCCCTGCACCTGGCCCGCGCCGGGCACCGGGTCACGGTGCTGGAAGGCATGGAGGTCGGCTTCGGCGGATCGGGCCGCAACAACGGCCAGGTGATCCCGACGATGACGGCGGCCGAGCCGGATGCGATCGAGACGCGGTTCGGCGAGACCGGCGAGCGCTTCACCGCCCTGGTGCGCGACAGCGCCGCCTATCTGTTCGACACCGTCCGCGAGGAAGGCATCGACTGCGAGGCGGAGCAGACCGGCTGGTTCCAGCCGGCGCACCGGGAAAGCCGGCTGAAGCTGAGCCGTGCCCGTGTCGAGGCCTGGGCGAAGCGCGGCGCGCCGACCCGGCTGGTCGATGCGGCCGAATGCGCCAGCCTGCTCGGCTCGGGTCGCTGGTTCGGCGGCATGTACAACCCGACCGGCGGCCATATCAACCCGCTGGCGCTGGCCCGCGGCCTGGCGAGCGCCTGCGAGGCGAAGGGCGTCGCGATCCACGAGAAAAGCCCGGTCGAGGCGGTGGAGCGGCGCGACGGCCGCTGGCACCTGCGCACGCCCGCCGGCGAGGTCGTCGCCCGCGCGGTGATGCTGGCGAGCAATGCCTATACCGGCGTCCTGTCGTCGCGGCTGGCGCCGAGGGTCGCCCGCTCCGTCGTGCCGGTGCTGTCCTGGCAGATGGCGACGCGCCCGCTCACGGAGGCGCAGCGCCAGGTGGTGGTGCCGGGCCGCCAAGCGGTCTCCGACACCCACGGCGACCTGCATTTCTTCCGCTACGACAAGCGGAACCGCCTGGTGACCGGCGGCGCGCTGGCGCTCGGTCACAACGGCCCGGACCGGCTGCGCGAGCTCGTCGGCCGCCGGCTGCAGACGGCCTTCCCGGTGCTCGGCAAGCCGGAGTTCGACTTCGTCTGGAACGGCTATATCGGCATGACCGAGGACCGCTTCCCCTTCATCTGCCAGCTCGGTCCCGATTTCTGGTGCTGGGCCGGCTGCAACGGCCGCGGCGTCGCCCTGTCGATCTCGCTCGGCCGCGAATTCGCCGCGGCGATCGCCGGCACCCCGGTTGCCGATCTCGCCCTGCCGATGTCCGATCCCAAGCCAATCCCCCTGCACGGTCTGGTCACGACCTTCGCCCCGCCGGTGATGCTCCCGCTCTACCGGTGGCGCGACGGCCGCGACTGACCCAAGCAGGACAGCCAAGAGGACGATGCCCCACATGACCCAGCACACCACCAGCGAGCCGGTCGTCACGCTCGACATGCTGAAGGCCGCCTTCGCCATGCGCGCCAAGGCCTATGCGCATATGTTCGATGTCCTGCGCGAGGCCTATGGTGCCGAGCGCGCCGTCGAGCTGATCGCCGAATCCACCCGCCGCCTCGGCAAGGACATGGGCAAGAAATTCGCGCATCTGGGCCCGGGCGACCTGCCGGGCCTGAAGGACGCCTTCATCGGCGGCATCCCGTGCTCGGCCGAAATGTTCGCGCCCGAGATCAAGGCGTGCGACGACGAACGTCTGGAAATCCAGTTCCACCGCTGTCCGCTGAAGGACACGTGGACGGAGCAGGGCCGCAGCGAGGAAGACCTCGAGCTGCTCTGCAAGGCCGCCGGAGCCATCGACGGCGGCCTGTTCACCGAGGCCGGCTTTACCTTCAAGGGGGAAACCTGGACAAAGGGCAAGACCGGATGTTGCCTGCTGCGGGTCGAGCCCGGCGTCGGTGCAGGCTGAAACGACCGTCATCCCGGCCGCGGGGTGACCCCAACAAACAACAAGACAAGCTCTTCCAGATACAGGAGTAGATCACTATGACCATGTCTCGCAGGACCACTCTCGGACTGTTTGCCGGCGTTGCCGGCATGCTCGCCGTTCCGGCCGCCGCGCTCGCCGACGGCCCGGTCTATCTCGGCTACCAGTTGCCGCTGACCGGCAACACGGCGCAGTACGGCCAGGACTTCAAGACCGCCGCCGAGATCGCCCTCAAGGACTTCAACGCCTCCGGCAAGCTGAAGGTGCCGGTGGAGATCATCTTCGAGGACTCGCGCTCCGACGCGAAGGAAGGCGTCGCCATCGCCCGCAAGTTCGTCGACGACAAGCGCATCGTCGCCGCGCTCGGCGACTTCACCTCGACCGTGTCGATGGCCGCCGCCCAGGTCTACCAACGCGCCGGCATGGCCCAGCTCAGCCAGACCGCCTCGCACCCGGACTATGCCAAGATCTCCGAATGGCAGTTCCGCAACATCACCACCCAGGCCCAGGAAGGCGTCTACAACGCCGACTGGATGACCCAGAACGGCCTGAAGAAGATCGCGGTGATCGCCGAGCAGACCGACTGGGGCCAGTCGGTGGTCAAGGACTTCGCCGAGCAGGTCAAGGCGAATGGCGGCGAGGTGGTCTTCACCGAGTTCTTCAACCGCGGCCTGCCGGACTTCCGCTCGATCATCACCAAGATCGAGCGCGCCAAGCCGGACGCGATCTACACGGGCTTCTTCTATGAGGACGGCGCCCAGTTCCTCAAGCAGATGAAGCAGCTCAACGTCGAGACCCCGGTCTATTCGACCTCCGCCGCCTACAACCAGAAGCTCGTCGAGCTCGCCGGCCCGGCGGCCGAAGGCCTGTTCCTGACGGTCACCTTCCTGCCCAACAGCGAGAGCGAGAACGTCAAGACCTTCGTCGACGAGTGGAAGGCGGCGCGCGGCGGTGCCGAGCCCGGCCAGTTCCCGGCCCAGGCCTATGACGCGGTCAACATCATGCTGGAAGCGGTCGCCCGCGCCTATCCGGACGTCTCGCGCCAGAACGTCCGCGACGAGCTCGCCAAGACGACGGACTTCCCCGGCGTCACCGGCGTCACGTCCTTCGACGAGAACGGCGAGGCGCTGAAGCAGCTCACCAAGGCAACGGTGACCGACGGCCAGTTCGTCCCGGTCAAGTAACGCCGCGTTCCCCGCTCTCCGGCCGTAAGGCGCGGGGAGCGGGGCCGCAGCCGGGCTCCGCAGACCTGGCGCATGCCGAGGACCTGCCGCCGCCACGACCCGGTCTCCGGGCGGCGGGGACGGCTCCCCCTTGCGCCTGGTCCCCGTGTTCCCAGGTCAGGACAGGTTCCCGTGATAGATCCCTATTACCTGCAACAATTCACGATCGGCATATCGCTGGGCATGGTCTATGCCCTGATGGCCATCGGCTTCACGCTGATCTTCGGCGTCCTCAACGTCGTCAACTTCGCCCATGGCGAGGTCTACACGATCGGCGCCTTCGCCGGCATCATGGCGATCGCCGCCTTCGGCCCGCCCTTCCTCGTCATCGTCTTCATCGTCCTGGCGGTCGGCGCGCTGTCCGGCTTCAGCCTGGAGCGGGTGGCGTTCCGACCGTTCCGACGGTTCTCGGACGAGGCTTCGCTGAAATCGCGGGCGATGCGCGAGGCGACGCTGATGTCTTCGCTCGCCATGTCGATCATCGCCCGCGAGGCGATGGAGCTGCTGTTCGGCTCCGAGTTCCAGACCATCGACATCAGCTACCTGATCAACAAGCCGATCTCCCTCGGCCCGGTGACCATCGTCAACGGCGACATCATCATCTTCCTGGTCTCGGTGCTGATGCTGGGCGGGTTGCAATGGCTGCTGAAATACAGCGCCATCGGCCTGTCGATCCGGGCGGTGTCGAACAATCCCTTGGGCGCGAAATATGTCGGCATCAACACCGACCGCACCATCGTGCTGACCTTCGTCATCGGCTCGATGATGGGCGCGCTCGCCGGCATTCTCGTCGGCCTCTATTACGGCGCGGTGTTCCCCTCGATGGGCTTCATTCCGGGGGTAAAGGCCTTCGTCGCCATGGTGATGGGCGGGTTGAGCTCGATCCCGGGTGCGGTGATCGCGGCGCTGGTGCTGGGGGTGGCGGAGAGCCTGTCGACGACCTTCATGTCGTCGGTCTGGGCCGACATGGTCGCCTACCTGTTCCTGATCGTCACCCTGGTGTTCTTCCCGCAGGGGCTCTTCGGAGCGAGGAGGGAACGTGTCTAAGGATCTGATCACATCGGCGGTCCTCAAGATCGCCATCCTGGCGGTGCTGTTCGCCGCCCTTCCGGCCCTGCTGGCCTATCTCGGCCAAGGCTATCTCTACCAGGTCGTCATGCTGGCGCTGATCTTCTCGCTGCTGGCGGTGTCGCTGCAACTGGTCACCGGCATCGCCGGCCTGCTGCATCTGGGCCATGCCGCCTTCTACGGCGTCGGCGCCTATATCGCGGCGCTGGCCGGGGCCGATTACGGCATCGGCTTCACCCTCGGCCTGCCGCTGGCGGGCCTCGGCGCGGCGGCGATCGCCTTCGTCGTCGCCCTGCCGACCATGCGGCTCGTCAGCATCTATTTCGCCGTCGCCACGCTCGGCATCGGCCAGATGATCTTCCTCGTGCTGCAGAACTGGGTCGAGGTCACCAAGGGCCCGAACGGGGTGATGCTGTTCACCGGCATCGACCTGTTCGGCTACACGGTCGACAGCGAGCTCGGCACCTATTTCGTGGTGGCGACGATCGTCTGCGCCTCGATCTGGGTCATCCACCGGCTGAGCCATTCCTACTACGGCAATGCGCTGCGCAGCCTGCGCGAGGACGACCAGTGCGCGGATGCGATGGGCATCGACACGGTGCGGCTGAAGATCGAGGCCTTCATGATCTCGTCCTTCTTCGCCGGGATCGCCGGGGCCTTGTGGGCCTATACCACCGGCTACATCTCGCCGATGGACTTCGATTTCTCGGAATCGATCCTGATCCTCGCCATGGTCGTGGTCGGCGGGCTGGGCAGCATTCCCGGCGCCGTCATCGGCGCCCTGCTCCTGATCCTGCTGCCCGAGGCGCTGCGCGGCGTCGGCGACATCCGCAACATCATCGTCGGCTTCGTGCTGTTCTTCTCGATCCTGTTCCTGCCCAAGGGACTGTTCGGCGAGGTGCCGGCGCTGAACTTCATCCGCCGGCAGTTCGGCTCCGCCTGGCAGGACAATCCCGACAAGCAGAAGGTGGGCTGGAAATGAGCGCCATGCTTGAGGTGGACAATGTGTCCCGGCGCTTCGGCGGCCTGATGGCGGTCGACAGCGTCACCACCACGGTCGGGGAAGGGGAACTCGTCGGGCTGATCGGCCCGAACGGCGCCGGCAAGACGACGCTGTTCAACCTGATCTCCGGCTTCACCCCGGTCTCCTCCGGCGAGATCCGCTATCGCGGCGAGACGATCAGCGGCCTCAAGCCGTCGGTGATCGCCTCGAAAGGGGTCTCGCGCACGTTCCAGAACCTGCGCGTCTTCCCCAACATGACCGTGTTCGACAATGTCTCGGTCGGCGCGGTCGGGGCCATCGGCCAGAGCCCGTGGCAGGCGATCACCGGCGGCTCGAAGCGGGCGCAGCAGATCTCCGAGCGAAGCTGGGAGGCGCTGGAGAAGGTCCGGCTGACCCAATACGCCAACGATCTTGCGGCCAACCTTGCCTATGGCAAGCGCAAGTATCTGGAGATCGCCCGCGCGCTGGCGATGAACCCGGACCTGCTGATCCTTGACGAACCGGCGGCGGGACTGAACGATTCCGAGACGGCGGAGCTTGCCGCCTTCATCAAGGAACTGCATTCAAGCGGGATCACCGTCATGCTCGTCGAGCACGACATGGGTCTCGTGATGAGCATCTGCGAGCGGATCGTCGTGCTGGCGTCGGGCCGCAAGATCGCCGATGCGGAACCGGCGGTCGTCCGGCAGAACCGCGAGGTCCTGGAAGCCTATCTGGGGGTGGACGAGTGAACGTTCTCGAAATCGCAAACCTGTCCCTGCGGATCGGCGTCCAGGACATCCTGCACGACATCAGCCTGGACCTGCCCGAAAAGGGCATCTACGCCATTCTCGGCGCCAATGGTGTCGGCAAGACCAGCCTGATGCGCTGCATCTCCGGCATCTACCACCCGACCGGCGGCGAGATCCGCTACGAGGGCAAGAACATCGTCGGCCTGAAGAGCCACCAGATCGTCGATCTCGGCATTCTGCAGGCCCCCGAGGGGCGGCAGATCTTCTCCAACATGAGCGTGCTGGAGAACCTGACCATCGGCGGCGGGCCGCTGAAGACCGCAGAACTCGACCGGGTGCTCGGGCTGTTCCCCAAGCTCAAGGAACGGCTCAAGCAGGGCGCCGGCTCCCTGTCCGGCGGCGAGCAGCAGATGCTGTGCATCGGCCGCGCCCTGATGCGCCGGCCCAAGGTGCTGCTGCTCGACGAGCCTTCGCTCGGCCTTGCGCCGATGCTGGTGCGCTTCATCTTCGACCTGGTCGAGGAGATCCGGGCGCAGGGCTACTCGATCCTGATCGTCGAGCAGAACGCCAAGGCGGCGCTGCGCATCGCCGACCGGGCCGCGGTGATCGAGGGCGGCAAGATCGTAATGGAAGGCGCGGCCAAGGATCTCGCCAATGACAGCCGCGTCGCCGATGCCTATCTGGGAGGGCATGTCGCGGCGCATTGAGCTGCGACAACGGGCACGACATACGAAAGAGGGAACGACGATGACGCTGCCGATGATCGAGAAACGCCGCATCGAGGCCGCGGTGCTCAAGCATGTCTTCGACGTGCTGGTGGAGCGGCACGGGCGCGAGGAGGCGGAAAAGGTGATCGGCGAGGCCGTCTCCAACTCCGCCATCGCGCAAGGCAAGGAGTTCCGGGAGAAGGAGCCGAGCGAGCCTGACCTTGAGAACTTCGCCGACCTGCTGCCGCTGTGGCAGATGGACGACGCGCTGCAGATCGAGGTGCTGGAGAAGGGGCCGGACCGGCTCGACTTCAACGTCAAGCGCTGCCGCTACTCAGAGGTCTACAAGGAGATGGGGCTCGGCGATATCGGCCACCTGCTGTCTTGCAACCGCGATGGCGACTTCTGCATCGGCTACAATCCGAGGATGGAGCTGACGCGCACCCAGACGATCATGAAGGGCGCGTCCCATTGCGACTTCCGCTATCGGCTGAAGCCGGCGGCCGAATAGGCTCCTCGCTTTCCCGTTTCAAAATGACGGCGCGGTCCTCACGGTCCGCGCCGTTTTCTTTCGGTGAAGACGAGGCCGATGCCGCAGGCGGCGATCAGCGCGGCGCCGACCAGCGTCAGCGGGCGCGGCGCGAGGTCGAACAGCACGAGATCGAAGAGGGCGGCCCAGATCACCGCCGAGTAGCGGGTGGCGGCGACCATGGTCGAATGGCGCGCCCGCGTCGCCGAGGCGATCAGCAGGTTGCTGAGGATATAGAAGACGATCATCGCCGCGATGATGCCCGTCTCGCCCGCGACCAGCGGCCGCCAGTCACCGACGACACCCATGGCGAATGCCAGCATCAGCGTCGCGATGCTGGCCGTGAAGGAGAGTTCAAGGCTCGGCACGCTCGAGGCGCGCCGGCTGGTCAGCAGGTCGCGGGCGACATAGAAGCCGGCCGAGAAGATGGCCGAGAGGGCGCCCTCCATGCTCCCCGCAAGCGCCGGGCCGGTGGCGATCAGCGCACCGGAAAACGCCAGCAGCAGCAGGATGCGCCCGCGCGGCGACAGGGGCTCGCCAGCCAGCAGCCAGTTCATCGCCATCACGCCAAGGGGGATCGTCATCATCACCGTGGCGACGAAGCTGAGCGGGGCGAGGGTGAGCGCGTGCATCAACCCGGCGGTGGCGATGGCCTCCAGCGCGGCGCGCGCCAGCACCACGCGCGGCGGCCAGCGCAGGCCGCGCCGGATCATCAGCGGCAGCAGCAGGAAGATCGTGCCGACCGCCCGCAGCAGGATCAACTGGCTGGTCGGCATCACCGCCAGCAGCTTGACGCAGGCATTGTTGATGGTGCCGGCCCCCGTCGCCAGCAGGCCCTCGATCAGCGGCCGCCGGTCGCCGGGGGCGGGCGACGGGCCGTGATCGGGTGCGGGCTGGCCGGATGTGGGGTGCCCGGATGTGGGGTGATCGCGCAATCGGCCGGCATCTGACGGCATGGCGGTGGGGCTCCCGAAGGGAGGAAGAGGGAATCAGGTGCCGGGGAAGGCCTTGCGGGCGGCAGCAACGAGGCTGAGTGCCTTGTCCGCAAGCTGGTCGAGGGGGATGCCGGGCCGGTAGAGCGAGGAGCCGAGGCCGAAGCCGCTGGCGCCGGCCTCGCACCAGGGCGCCATCGTCGTGGTGTCGATGCCGCCGACGGGAAGCAGCAGCGCGTCCTTCGGCATGACGCTGCGCCAGGCCTTCAGCGCGCGCGGCGCCATCGCCTCGGCCGGGAAGATCTTCAGCGCGTCCGCCCCCTGACGCAGCGCGGCGAAGGCCTCCGACGGGGTGGCGACGCCCGGCAGCGTCACCAGTCCGCGCGCCTGCGCTTCCGCGACCACGTCGGGAGCATAGTTCGGCGCAACCATCAACCGGCCGCCGACATCGGCGAGCCGGCGGCACTGGTCGGGCTCGAGCACCGTGCCGGCACCGATCAGGGTGCGCTCGCCGTGGGACGTCGCCAGCCTGCCGATGCTGGCGAAGGGATCGGGCGAGTTGAGCGGCACCTCGATGATGCGGAAGCCGGCCTCGAACAGGACGTCGGCGACATCGGTGATTTCCGCAGGGGTGACGCCGCGCAGGATGGCAACGAGCGGGCAGGCGGCAAGCGCTTCGCGCAAGGTCATGTCAGGTCTCCCTTGGCCGCGGCGAGGATCTGCCGGGCACCGTCGATCGCGGCATGGTCGCTGCCGTCCATGACATCCAGGCCGAAATGGCGGGCGACGATGGCATAGCGGCGGTTGAGCCCGTCATTGCCGACGATGCCGATGCGCTCGCCCCTGGCGAAGAAGCCGCAATTGCGGGCCTGGCGGAACTCCTGCGCGATCAGCAGCCCGGAGACGTAGTCGCGAATGTCGCCTGGGGCAAGCTTGCCGGCGAGCATGCCGGTGCGCGCGGCAAAGACCAGCGAGAGCATGGCATCGCCCTCCGCGCCCTCCGGCGCGCCGTCGACGATGCCGCGCTCGAAGGCGCCCATATCCTCGCCCGCGCTTTCCGAGCCGGCAGCGGCGCGGGCAATGAACGAATGCTGCGTCAACAGGGCGAAAAACTCGCCGGTGACGAAGGTGCGAAAGCCCGAGATCCGCCCGCCGGCAACGCGCGCCCATTTGCTGTGGGTGCCGGGCAGGACGAGCGTTGCGTCCCTGTCGAGGCCGAAGCCGACGATCTGGGTCTCCTCGCCGCGCATCACATCGGGGAAGGGCGCGCGGGCCGGATCGGTGATGCCGGGAAGCAGGATGGCACGCGAGCCGTTGGCGAGAGTGCGGGTGATCGTGCCTTTCGCGAGGTCTTCGACCGCGCAGGGGCAGGGGACATAGGGCACCTCGATCCAGCCGTTGCGGCTGGTGACCATGCCGACCAGCACGATGTCGAGCGCCCCTTCCGCCGAAAGCCACGGCGCGAGCAGGGTAAGCAGCCGGGTTTCGAATGAGCCCTTTTCCACAAACTGGATGCCGTCGCCCGTCTCGATGCGGTCGCGCTGCGTGCCGTCGGCGGCGAGCAGCACCGCGCGGAAGGAGGTGGTGCCCCAGTCGACCACGACATGCGGCGCGTTAAGGGCGGAGAGGGAGGGCATGAATCGGTCCTTTCGGGGGCGGCGATGGGTCGAGCATTGATGCTTGTCTTAGCCGCAGAAACAAGATAGTGTCAATTTATGAAACATAGTCTCACATATTGGACATAGACGACATGACTGACCTCGCCGGCATCCTTCCGGTTCTCCCGACGCCCTTCACGCAAGACGGAAAGGTCGATCTCCCGGCGATGCGCCGGCTGGTGCGCTTCGCGCTCGATTGCGGCGTCGACGGCGTCGTCTTCCCCGGCTTCGCCAGCGAGGTGGAGCAGTTGGAGGCGGGCGAGCGGGCCGAACTGCTGGCCTTGGTGGCGCAGGAGGTCGGCGGCAAGGTGCCGGTGGTGGCCGGCGCCAGTGCACCGACCGCCGCGGACGTGATCGCCCATGGCCGCGTCGCGGCCGCCGTCGGCGTCACCTGGCTGATGATCCAGCCGCCGGTCTCCATCGGCCGCGAGGCCGGCGCGGTGACGGCGTTCTTCAGCGAGGTGGCGGCCGGCCTGCCGGAGGCGCGTATCGTGCTGCAGAACGCGCCGGCGCCGCGCGGCTCCGACATCGCGCCGCAGACCCTGGTCGAGGTGGCGCGCGCCGTGCCGCAGATCGTCTATGTCAAGGAAGAGACCCTGCCGGCGGGGCCGGCGATCAGTCATCTGCTGGCGCATCGGCCGCAGACGCTGGCCGGCGTGATCGGCGGCGGCGGGGCGCGCTATATACTCGACGAATATGCGCGCGGCGCCTGCGCGGCAATGCCGGCGATCGAGATCGCCGACGAGCATGTTGCGCTCGACCGGGCCTGGCGGGCCGGGCGCATCGCCGAGGCGCGGGAGATCTATGTGCGGACCCTGCCGCTGCTGACGCTGCAGGCGGTCTATCGTATGCGCCTGACCAAGCATGTGATGGTCCGCCGCGGCGTGCTGGACAACACCGTGGTGCGTGCGCCGACGCCGGAGCTCGACGGGCCGGCCTGCGCCGACATCGATGCCAATCTTGCCGCGCTCGGCATCGGCGTGCCGCAGGCGGCTGTCGCCGGGGGCGCCCGATGAGCGATAGCGTCCGCAGCATCGAGGTCTTCACGCTGACGCAGACGCGGGACACGCCCTATCTCGGCTCGGCCCGCAAGGGCGAGGAGCCGAACGCGCGCGGCTATCTGGTGCGCAAGGGCAACCGCACCGTCTATCCGACCTTCGACCGCAGCGTGCTGCTGCGCATCGAGACCCGCGACGGCGTTGTCGGCTGGGGCGAGACCTATGGCCTCGTCGCGCCCGGCGCCGTTGCCGAGATCGTCAAGGACCTGCTGGCCGACTTCACCAAGGGCCGCGATCCGACAGGCCCCTCGGCGATCTACGACGACCTCTACGACCTGATGCGGGTGCGCGGCTATACGGGGGGCTTCTATGTCGACGCGCTCGCCGCCATCGACATCGCCCTGTGGGACATTGCCGGGCAGATCGCCGGCAAGCCGGTGGCGGAGCTGCTGGGCGGCGACCGCTCGAAGACCATCCCCGCCTATGTCTCGGGCCTGCCCGAGGCGACGCGCGAGGCCCGCGCCGAACTCGCCTTGTCCTGGCAGGCGCGCGGGTTCGAGGCGTTCAAGTTTGCAACGCCGGTCGCCGACGACGGGCCGGCGGCGGAGATGGCAACCTTGCGCGCGGCGCTCGGCCCCAATGCGCGGATCGCCGCCGACATGCACTGGAACCAGACGGCCGACGAGGCGCTGGCCCTGATCGAGGCGATGAAGCCGCACGGGCTGTGGTTCGCCGAGGCGCCGGTCTACACCGAGGACATTGCCGGTCTGGAGCGGGTCACGAAGGGCACGGACGTAGCCATCGCCGTCGGCGAGGAATGGCGCACGGTCTGGGACATGCGCCACCGGGTGGAGCGCTGCCGCATCGCCATCGTCCAGCCGGAGATGGGGCACAAGGGCATCACCAACTTCACCCGCATCGGCGCGCTGGCGGCGGAGCGGGGGATCGAGGTGATCCCGCATGCGACCATCGGCGCCGGCATCTTCCTGGCCGCCAGCCTGCAGGCGAGCGCCTCGCTGCCGACGCTGACCGGCCACGAGTTCCAGCATTCGATCTTCGAACCCAATCGGCGCCTCCTTGCAGGTGACATGGACTGCGCGGGGGGCGTCTACCGCCTCCCGACCGGTCCGGGTCTTGGGGTGCGTCCGTCGGAGGAAGCGCTGCGGCTGATGCAGCGGATATAAAACCAAGTGGAGGAAACGCGATGACCACGACTTTCGGGCGGTTCGTCAGGACCGCAACTGCCGCTGCCCTGCTCTCGGCGACGATGCTGTCGCCGGCGCTGGCCGATACGACGCTGAAATTCGTCTCCTGGCAGGTGGACGATGCCGGCACCGGCGACTGGTGGAAGGCCGCCATCGCCGCCTTCGAGGAGGCCAATCCGGGCGTCAAGGTGGAGTTCACCAAGGTCGAGCGGGCGGCCTATGCCGACACGATGACGACGCTGTTCGCCGGCGGCCAGCCGCCGCATATCGTCCATCTCGCCTCGTTCGAGTTCCAGTCCTTTGCCGAGAACGGCTGGATGGAGAATCTCGGCCCCTGGCTCGACAAGGACGGCATCGACATGACCGGCTGGGCCGGCCAGGGCAAGTGCATGTGGAACGGCGAGACCGCCTGCATCATGATGAACTACTTCGGCTTCATCATGGCCTACAACAAGGCGCTCCTGGAGCAGGAGGGCCTGTCGGTTCCCACCACCTATGCCGAGTTCCTCGAGGTCGCCCGCAAGACCACCAAGGACTTCAACGGCGACGGCATCACCGACCAGTACGGCACCGGCCACGAGACCAAGGGCGGCGCCGGCCAGTACCTGACCGAGATGCTGAGCTATATTCTCGATGCCGGCGCCTACTGGACCGACGCGGACGGCAACGTCACCATCGACACGCCGCAGATGGTCGAGGGCCTGACCCGCTGGAAGACCATCGTCAAGGAAGGCCTCACCCCCATCGATCTGTCCGCCGGCGACATCCGCAAGCTCTTTGCCGACGGCAAGATCGCCCTGCGCCTCGACGGGCCGTGGCTCTACGGCATCATGCAGAACGGCGCCGCCGCCGCCGACACGGTCGTCGCCGAGCCGGCCTTCACCCCGCCGGTCGGCGGCTCGTCCAACGTGCTCGGCATGGCGAGCGAGATCCCGGACGGGGAAAAGGCGCTGGTCTGGGACTTCATCAAGCTGGTGATGTCGCCGGAATGGCAGCGCAAATACGCCACCATCGGCAAGAACACCCCGCCGAGCCCGGTCGCCGACGTCTCCGGCGTCGAGCAGGACGTGCCGCACTTCCCCTTGCTCATCAAGACGATGATGGCGGCCTCCGATGCCGGCGTCGACCGCATCCCGACCGGCCTTGAGATCCAGTACAACGAGTTCGGCAAGATGGTGCAGGAAGAGGTCCAGCGCATGCTGATCCAGGATCTCGACCCGGCCGAGGTGGTCAAGGTCATGCAGGAGCGGGCCGAGGCCATCAAGAACGGCGGCTGACCGTCTCTCCGCGGCCGGCTCCCGCCGATGGGAGCCGGCTTGTCCCTTCGATCCTGCGCCGCGGCGCTGTGCCCGCGGCAGGAGGTTGCATGTCCCGAGTCCGGCTCTTCGATCTGGCCAGGCCGAGCCGTCAGCATCTCATGGGCTATATTCTGCTCGCCCCCGCGGTGCTCTTGGTCGGCCTGATCATCGTCTATCCCCTGATCATCTCGATCGACCTGTCGCTGCAGGCGGTCAAGCTGCCGCGCATCGGCGCCCCGCGCGCGCCCTTCACCACGGCCAATTACGAGCGGCTGTTTGCCTCCAGCGAGTTCTGGATGGCCTGCTGGGTGACGCTGAAGCTCGTCGTCGTGGTCACCGCCGGCAGCCTGATCACCGGTGTCTCGACCGCGCTGCTGGTCAACAACCGCTTCCGCGGGCGCACGCTCGCGCGCCTTGCCATGGCGCTGCCCTGGGCGGTGCCGGAGGTGATCGCGGTGGTGATCTTCGCCTGGATCTTCGACAGTTCCTTCGGTTTGATGAGCTGGCTGCTGGTCAAGCTCGGCCTCTCCAACGGCATGGTCGCCTGGGTGTCGACGCCGGGCGCCGCCTTCTGGGCGGTGGCGATCACCATGATCTGGAAGGGCTTTCCCTTCGTCTCGATCATGACGCTGGCCGGCCTGCAGTCGATCCCGACGGATTTCTACAATGCCGCCAAGGTCGACGGCGCCAACGTCTTCCAGCGCTTCCGCTGGATCACGCTGCCGCTCCTGATGCCGGTGCTCGGCGTCACCCTGGTTCTGGTCATCCTGTGGGTGTTCCGCGACTTCTCGATCATCAAGGTGCTGACCGAGGGCGGGCCGCTGAAGTCGACCCAGACCCTGTCGATCATGACCTACGACCAGGCCTTCGGCTTCTTCAACTTCGGCTATGCCTCGGCGGTGGGCGTCGTCACGCTGGTCATCTGCGTCGTCGCGAGCCTGCTGATGCTCGGCCGCCAGACCCGCGCCATGTATTGAGGAAGGGGACGACATGAACCGCACACCTCTGCAAAGCCTGGCGCTTTACGGCACCGTCATCCTGCTCGCCGCGCTGATCCTGTTTCCGGTCTACTGGCTGCTGGTGACGGCGATTTCCACCTCGGCGGAGCTGTCGCAACTGCCGCCCAGCTTCTGGCCGGACGATGCCCAGTGGAGCACCTTCGCCAAGGTCTGGGAGGAGCGGCCGATCCCGCTCTGGCTGCTCAACTCGATGCTGGCGGCGATCGGCTCGGTCGCCCTGTCGATGGTGGTCTCGGTGCTGGCGGGCTATGCCCTGTCGCGCTTCTCGATCCGCGGCGGCCATTCGCTCGGCCTGTTCATCCTGACGGCGAAGATGCTGCCGGCGACGCTGCTGGTGATCCCGCTGTTCTCGATCTTCCGCAACTTCGGGATGATCGGCAGCCTGTGGACGCTGGTGCTCGCCCATTCGACGCTGATCATTCCCTTCACCACCTGGATGCTGAAGGGCTATTTCGACACGATCCCGCGCGAGCTGGAACAGGCGGCGATGGTCGACGGCTGCTCGCCGATGGGGGCGATGGTGCGGGTCGTGCTCCCCGTTGCCACCCCCGGACTGGCGGCGACCTCGCTCTATGCCTTCGTGCTGAGCTGGGCCGACTACGCCTATGCGCGGACCTTCCTCGTCAACGCGCCCGGCAGTTGGACCGCCAATCTCGGTATCACGACGATGCGCGGCGAATACACCACCGACTGGAACGAGATTTCGGCCGCGGCCGTCTTCGTCGCCGTTCCGATCATCGTCATCTACCTGTTCCTTGAGCGCTACCTGGTCGGCGGACTGACGGCGGGCGCGGAGAAGTAATCCATGGCCAATATCTCCATTCGAAACGTCCACAAGAGCTACGGCGCGCACGAGGTGCTGAAGCCGTTCTCGCTCGAGATCGCGGACGGCGAGTTCATCGTGCTGGTCGGCCCGTCCGGCTGCGGCAAGTCGACGATGCTGAAGATCCTCGCGGGCCTCGAGCCGGCGAGTGGCGGCGCCATCCATCTCGGCGAGCGGGAGGTCACCGACCTTGCCCCCGGCGACCGCGACATCGCCATGGTGTTCCAGAACTACGCGCTCTATCCGCATCTGACCGTGCGCGAGAACATCGGCTTCGGGCTGAAGATGCGCGGCACACCCAAGGCCGAGATCGAGCGCCGGGTGCTGGAGGCCGCGCGCATCCTGGAGGTGGAGAAATATCTCGACCGCCGGCCGAAGGACCTGTCCGGCGGCCAGCGCCAGCGTGTCGCGCTGGGCCGGGCCATCGTGCGCCAGCCGCTCGCCTTCCTGATGGACGAGCCGTTGTCCAATCTCGACGCCAAGCTGCGCGTCCACATGCGCGCCGAGATCGGTGCCCTGCACCAGCGCCTCGGCGTCACCACGGTCTATGTCACCCACGACCAGATCGAGGCGATGACCATGGCCGACCGGGTGGTGATCATGCGCGACGGCGTGATCCAGCAGATCGCCGATCCCGATACGCTGTTCCAGCGGCCCGACAATCTCTTCGTCGCCGGCTTCATCGGCTCGCCGGGCATGAACTTCCTCTCCGCCGATGTGGAGCGGTCGGCCGGCGGTGCCTCCATCACCCTGTTCGGCAATCGGATCGCCGTCGACGAGGCGCGCCTTAGCGGCGCCTCGACCGTCATCGCCGGCATCCGGCCGGAGCATTTCCGCCTCGGCGAGGGGCTTGCGACCTTCGCCATCCGTCCGAGCCTCGTCGAAAGCCTCGGCTCGGAGAAATACGTCTATTTCGACGGAGGCGAGCACATGGTCGCGGCCGGCGAGAGCGAGGACGACAAATCGAAGGGCCTGATCGCCCGGCTCGCCCATTCCGGCCCGATGGCGGAAGGCGAGGGCCTCGTCCTGTCCTTCGATCCGGCCGAACTGCATCTCTTCGATGCGGTGAGCGAAAAGGCGCTGCGCTGATGCTGATTCTCGTCACGGGAAGCTCCGGCCGCGTCGGCCGGGCAACGGTCGCGGCCCTGCGCGCCGCCGGGCACGAGGTGCGCGGCTTCGACCTGCGTGCCTCCAATCCGAACCAATCAGGCTCCGATCTCGACGAGGTGGTCGGCAGCTTCGAGGATGCCGAGGCCTGTGCCCGCGCGGTCGCTGGCACGGATGCGGTGCTGCATCTGGGCGCCTTCATGTCCTGGGTGCCGGCCGAGCGCACGGCGATGTTCCGCGCCAATGTCGAGGGAACGCGGGTGCTGCTCGACGCGGCGGCCGACGCCGGCGTGCGCCGCTTCGTCTTCGCCAGCTCCGGCGAGGTCTATCCGGAGAACACGCCGCTGGTCCTCCCCGTCACCGAGGAGCATCCGCTGCGGGCGAACAGCCCCTATGGCCTGACCAAGCTGCTCGGCGAGGACCTCGTCTCCTTCCACCAGCGCATCGGCAGTTTCGAGACGGTGATCCTGCGCTTTTCCCATACGCAGGATGCGAGCGAGTTGCTCGACCCGGACAGTTTCTTCTCCGGCCCGCGCTTCTTCCTGCAACCGCGCATCCGCCAGCAGGAGCGCATGGGCAACACCGCGGTGGCCGAACTGCTGCGCGCGGCCGATCCCGGCCGGCCCGCCCATGTGCTCGCCCGCAATGCCGCCGGCAAACCGTTCCGGATGCACATCACCGACACCAGGGATATGGTGACGGGCGTGCTGCTGGCGCTGGAATCGGACCGGGCGGCCGGGGGGATCTTCAATCTGGGGGCGAGCGAGCCCGTCGATTTTGGGCGGCTGCTGCCGGCGATGGCCGAAATCACGGGATTGCCGGTCGTCACCGTTGACCTGCCCGGCGCCGGCGTCGATTACCAGACCTCGAACGCAAGGATACGCGAGACGCTGGGGTTCGAGCCGGAATGGACGATCGATCGGATGTTGCAGGAGGCGGCGCGGACATGGCGGACGCGAGCACAGGCCTGAGCCCGTCCCGCAAGGACGTTCCCTCCGGCACGGCGGCGCTCGCCAAGGGCCTGACGCTGCTCGACATGGTGGCCGATGCGGAAACGCCGCTGCGCTTCGCCGACCTGCTGCGCCAGTCCGGCCTGCCCAAGCCCACCTTCGCGCGCATTCTGCGCACGCTGATCGCCTTCGGCCTGGTGCGTCAGAACGAGGAACGCGGCACCTATGTCATCGGCCCGCGCTTCCTGGAACTGTCGCACCGGGTGTGGGACACGTTCGATCTGCCGACCGCGGCCGCGCCCGAGCTGGAGCGCCTGTCGGCCGAGCTCGGCGAGACGGTGGCGCTGTGCCGGCTCGACGGCGATCAGGTGCAGTATCTCGACGAGCGCTCGGGCGACGGGCTCGGCGTCCGGGTCGACACCGGCCGCCGCGTGCCGCTGCATTGCACCGCCGCCGGCAAGGTGCTGGTCGCCTTCCAGGAGCCGGGGTTCGCCCGCGCGCTGCTGGAGCGGCTCAGCCTCGACCGCTACACGCCGCGCACCATCACCACGCTGGAGGCCTTGCAGGCCGACCTGACGCTGACCCGCGCGCGCGGCTATTCCGTGTCCTACGAGGAGCACCTCAACGGCGTCAACTCCGTCGCCGTCGCCATCGCCGGCAAGGACGGCACGCCCATCGGCGCGCTGGTCGCGCTGGGTCCCTCGTCCCGGCTCGACACGTCGCATATCCACCCGGTCGGGCGCGAGCTGATCGCCGCCGCCCGCAGGATCACCGGCGCGGCCGGTGCCATCGCCATCAGTTCCCGCCCGCGCCCGCGCACCAGCCAGTCGCAGACGCCGGCCGACCTTACCTGCGTCCTGCCCTGGGGCGCGCAGCTCGGCGAGGCGCCGGTCTGGGACCCGGCCACGCGCAGCCTCTATTGGGTCGATATCCTGCACCCGGCGGTCTACCGCTTCGATCCGTTGAGCGGCCTCAACGAGACCTGCGAGACCGGCAAGCTGGTGAGCTCGGTGATGCCCTGCGCCGACGGTTCGCTGGCGGTGGCAACGCAGGACGGCATCGAGTTCCTGGATTTTGCCTCCGGCGCCTTGCTGCCGCTGGTCGACCCGGAAGCCGGCATCCCCGAGAACCGGCTGAACGACGCCAAGGTCGGCCCCGGCGGGGCGATCTGGGTCGGCTCCATGCGGCTCGACGCCAGCAAGCCAAGCGGCGCGCTCTATCGGGTCGCCGCCGACGGCACGGTGACGCGCAAGGAAAGCGGCATCTCGGTCAGCAACGGCATGGCCTGGAGCCCGGACAACCGGATCTTCTACTTCGTCGATACGGTGCCGGGCCTGATCTACGCCTATGATTTCGAGCCCGGCAAGGGGACGCTCGGCAACCGCCGGGTGCTTGCCCGCATCCCGGAAAGCGAGGGCCGCCCGGACGGCATCGCCGTCGACAGCGAGGGCGGCGTGTGGTGCGCGATCTGGGACGGCTGGCGGGTCAACCGCTACCTGCCCGACGGCCGGCACGAGCGCAGCATCGAGCTTCCCGTTCCGCGCCCGACCAGCGTCGCCTTCGGCGGCGAGGGGCTGGCGACGCTCTACATCACCAGCGCCCGCACCCGCCTGCCGGCCTCGACCCTGTCCGAGGCGCCGCTGTCCGGCGGCCTCTTCGCCTGTACGCCCGGCCTTGCCGGCGTGCCGATCACCCTGTTCGACCGCAAGGGTCAGAGCGCTGCATGAACACGCTCGAGACGATTTTCGGCCTTCACGGCCGCGTCGCGCTGGTCACCGGCTCGAGCCGGGGCATTGGCGCGGCCATCGCCATTGGGCTTTCAGGCGCCGGCGCCACGGTGGTGGTGCACGGCCAGAGCATTGATGCGACCGCGACGACCGTCGCGGCCATCGAGGCGGGCGGCGGCACGGCGCTCGCCCTTGCCGCCGACCTTGCCGAGCGCGGCGCCGGGCGCCGTCTGGTGGAGGAGGCGGAGGCCCGGCTCGGGCATCTCGACATCCTCGTCGTCAATGCCTCGGCGCAGGTCAATGCGGAGCTTGCCGATCTCACCGAGGCGGATTTCGACCTGCAGGTGGCGGTCAACCTGCGCTCCACCGTGGAAATGCTGCAGGCCGGCCTGCCGCGCATGGCGGCGCGCGGCTGGGGCCGGGTCGTCAGCATCGGCTCGATCAACCAGCTCCGGCCCAAGGCCATCGTCACCGCCTATGCGGCGACCAAGGCCGCCCAGCACAACCTGATCCAGAGCCAGGCGCGCGACTATGCCCGCCATGGCGTGCTGCTCAACACGCTGGCGCCCGGCCTCGTCGATACCGACCGCAATGCGGCGCGCAAGGCCGCCGACCCGCAAGGCTGGGACGACTATGTGCGCAAGCTCAACTGGATGGGCCGGGCCGGGCAGGCCGAGGAGATGGTCGGCGCGGCGATCTTCCTTGCCTCCAACGCCTGCAGCTTCATGACCGGCGAGAGCATCGTCCTGTCCGGCGGCTATTGAGCCCTCACGGCTTGTAGAAGATCAGCCCGGCACCGGC
The DNA here is from genome assembly GCF_900185725.1 of Stappia sp. TSB10P1A. Classification (GTDB taxonomy): domain Bacteria; phylum Pseudomonadota; class Alphaproteobacteria; order Rhizobiales; family Stappiaceae; genus Stappia. The sequence continues at coordinate 59,762 of NZ_FYAU01000014.1, forward strand.
GACGATCAGCGTGAAGCCGGCCAGATGCGTCCAGCGCAGCGGCTCGCCCAGAAACCAGATCGAGAACACGGCGAAGACGCTGAGCGTGATGACCTCCTGGATGGTCTTCAGCTCTGCGGCGCTGAAATGCCCGTGGCCGATGCGGTTGGCCGGGACCTGCAGCACATATTCGAAGAAGGCGATGCCCCAGCTCACCAGGATGACGACGACGAGCGGCGAGCTCTTGAACTTCAGGTGCCCGTACCAGGCGAAGGTCATGAAGATGTTGGAGGCGAGCAGCAGGCCGATCGTGACGAAGGGCACGTAGGAGAGATTGGCAAACGGCATCGGGGAGATCCACCGCCAGCGCAGGGACACGCCTGCCGGGCGGCGCGGTCGCCCGGTGCGGCATCGACCCGGACATCCGGTTTCCCTCGCGCCCCCGGCACGGCGGAGGGGGCGGAGCGATTCGACGGCAGGAAGATAGCGCCGTTCGCGGATTGCAAAAGAGGCAAGACGGGCCCTCGCGACGGGAAATCCCGCAAGGGCGCGGCGTGCGGGCGACATTCTCGACCGGCGATGGAATTGCCGCTAAGAGTGAGTCGCATCGGTTGTTTCGTTTCCGCAAGACTATTGAGGGAGTTGCGTGTGGGTGCTGACGCAACGTCGAAGCCGCGAGCGCCGCGCGGCGTCCAGTCCGTCGAGACCGGCGGCGCCATCCTGATGGCGCTGGCCCAGGCCGGCGGCCCGCTGAAGCTGAAGGACCTTGCCGAGGCGCTCGGCATGGCGCCTGCGCAGTTGCACCCCTACCTGGTCAGCTTCCGCAATATCAACATGGTCGAGCAGACCGAGACCGGCCAGTACCAGCTCGGCCCTTTCGCCCTGTGGCTCGGCCTCACGCGGCTGCGCAACCAGAACGCCTATCGCGAGACGCTGCGCCGGGTGCCGGCGCTGGCCGAGGAACTGGGGCTGATGGTGGCGATCAGCGTCTGGGGCCTGCACGGGCCGACCATCGTCTATATCGAGGAGACGGCGGCGCGCATCCACTCCAACGTCGCCGTCGGCGGCACCTTCATGGTGACGATGACGGCGACCGGCAAGATCTTCGCCGCCTTTCTGCCGAAGTCGACGACCGAGCCGCTGGTCCGCGCCGAGCTGCAGGGCATCGAGCCCTCGCTCTACGGCATCCCGATGGTCGACGAGGCGACGTTCCGCAAGGAGGTCGCCTCGGCTTGCAAGAAGGGCTACTCGATCACCCGCGACGCGCCGATCCCCGGCGTCAGCGCCATCGCCGCGCCGGTCTTCGACCATACCGGCATCATCCAGCTTTCGGTCACGGTGATCGGCCCGACCAACTATATCGATCTCGCCGAGGACGGGCCGTGCCTCAAGCGGCTGATCGAGTTCACGAGCGACCTGTCCCGCGATCTCGGCCATATCCCGCCCGCCTGATGAGCGCGCCGGCAAGGTCGAGCGACAGGATCAGGCCGCTCGCGGCGATGGCGACGCCGGCAAGCTGCATGGCGCTTGGCCACTGACCGGCGATCGGGATGGCCAGCAGCACCGCCAGCGGCGGGATCATCGCCGGGAAGAGGCCGGCAAGGCCCGAGCCCAGCCGGCTGATCGCCGCCGCGTAGAGGACGATCGCCAGGCTCCCGCCGAGCGCACCCTGATAGAAGGCCTGTTCGAGCCACATGCCGGCCGGCAGGCGCGCCGGTTCGAGAAACACCAGATAGACCGGCAACAGCACGACGGTGGTGGTCGCCGAGGCCGCACCGATCGCCTCTACGGCGGGAAGCCGCCAGCGGCCGAGAAGATAGGTGAAAACACCCCACAACGTGCCCGAGCCGACGAAGCACAGGTCGCCGATCAGCGTCGACGTGTCGGCCATCTTCGAGGGCGCGTTGTCGGCGGCAATGGCCAGCAGTCCGCAGATCAGCACGAGCATGCCGATCTTGCGGTTCAGCGTCATCTTCTGACCGTCGAGCACCACCGGCAGCAGGTTGGCGACGATGATCGTCATGCCCGGCGAGATCACCACCGCATGCGCCAGCGGTGCGATGCCGAAGCCGGTGTTGAACAGGAAGGCGAAGGGCGGACCCATGGTGATGGTCAGCAGCGCCAGCCGGGGCAGGGTGAGGCCGCTCATGCGCGAGCGGCGCAGCAGCATCAGCGGCGCCATCAGCAACGTCGCCCCGCCATAGCGGAGCAGGGCGAGGTCGGCGCTGGAAAAGCCGTCCGACCGGCCGATATCGACGCCGACATTGTAGAAGGCCCAGGCAATGGCGGCCGAAAGGCCGAACAGGACGCCCGGCAAAAGGCGGCCCGGATGCCCCAGGCCGCCGGAGTCCCTGGTCGCGCGGGACATGGTCAGTCGTTGGCCCCGGCCATGTGGCGCGCGGCGATATAGCCGAAGGTGATCGCCGGGCCGAGGGTGATGCCGCCGCCGGGATAGTTGCCGCCCATGATGCTGAGCGCGTCGTTGCCGGCCGCATACAGCCCGGCGATCGGCCGGCCCGCCTCGTCCAGCACCCGGGCGTTCCCGTCGGTCTTGAGGCCGGCGAAGGTGCCGAGATCGCCGATCACCAGCTTGACCGCGTAGAACGGGCCCTTTTCGACCGGCGCGACGCAGGGGTTGGGCAGGTGCTCGGGATCGCCGAGCGAGCGGTTGTAGGAGGTCGAGCCCTTGTGGAACATCGGGTCCTCGCCCTTGCGGGCATGCTCGTTGAAGGCGTCGACGGTCTTCTCCAACTGAGTCGCGTCCGCGCCGATCTTCTGCGCCAGTTCACGCAGGCTCTTGCCCTCGAACAGGTAGCCGGAGCGGATATGGCCGCGATAGGGCACCGGCGCCGGCTTGACGAAGCCGAGGCCGTATTTGCGCAAGGTCTTGTGGTCGGCGATGAAGAAGGCGCAGATCTCGCCGCCCTCGGCCTCGCAGGCCTTGCGCATCGCCTGGCAGAAGTCGTGGTAGGAATCCGCCTCGTTGACGAAGCGCCGGCCCGAGCGCGTCACCGCGATGACGCCGGGCTTGGAGCGGTCGACGAAATGCGGGAAGACGCCGAGCGTGCCGTCGCGGCGCGGCGGCTGCGACACCGGCACCCAGGCCGCGGTGTTGGGCAGGTCGTCGCGGATCGCGCCGCCCACGGCCGCGCCAAGGCGCAGGCCGTCGCCGGTGTTGCCGGGAGGGGCCGGCGAGACGTGCTCATGGCCGGACGGGGAATGCGGGAACAGCTCCTTGCGCCGCACCGCGTCCTGCGGGAAGCCGCCGGCGGCCAGCACCACGCCCTTGCGCGCGGTGATCTCGACCGGGCCCTCGTCCGTGTCGACGATGGCGCCGGTGACGGTGCCGCGCTCGTCGCGCAGCAGCTCGCGCACCCCGGCGCGGGTCCAGATCGGCACGTTCATGTCGAAGCAGGACCTGGCGAGGCGCCCGACCAGCGCGTTGCCGTTGACGAGGCGCATCGGCCGGCCGTGGAAGGCCATGTCCTTGAGGAACTTGATGAACAGCTTGGCGACATAGAAGGCCGAGATCGGCGACCTGGTGACGCGGAAGAAGTGCAGCAGTTCCTTGCCCGAGCCGATCATCATGCCGAGGAAGGTGATCTCGGCGAGCGGCGGGCGCAGGCGGCGGATCTCCTTGCCGAGTTCGCGCCCGTCGAAGGGGCGCGCGACGATGGACCGTCCGCCCGGCATGCCGCCCGGCGCGTCCGGGTGATAATCGGCGAAGGTCGGGCCGAGGTCGAACTGCAGCGCGGTCTTCTCCTCGAAGAACTCGACCGCCTTGGGGCCGGCCTCCAGGAAGGCGTCGACGCGGGCCGGATCGAAGAACGCCCCGGTCTCGTGCTCCAGATAGGTGCGCGCCTTCTCGGGCGTGTCCTCGACGCCGGCGCGCTTTGCCGGACCGCTGCAGGGGATCCACATCCAGCCGCCCGACCGGGCGGTGGTGCCGCCGAACACCGGCTCCTTCTCCACCACCAGGACATCGAGCCGGCGATGGGCGGCCGAGACGGCGCTGGCCAGACCGCCGGCGCCCGATCCGACGACGAGAACGTCGCAACTGTGCTTTTTCATTGGTGCAATTCCTTGAGGGACGGGCCGGATCAGGCCGCCAGATAGCCGCCGTCGACGGGCAGGATGGCGCCGGTCACGTAGCTGGACATGTCGGAGGCGAGGAACAGGACGGGGCCGACGAGCTCCTCCGGCTGGCCGGTGCGCCCGAGCGGCGTATGCGCCATGAACCGGCCGATGGCCGCCTCGTTGCCGCGCGTGTGCTCGGTCATCGGCGTGTCGATGACGCCGGGAGCAATGGCGTTGACCCTGACGCCGCGCGGGGCGAATTCATGGGCCAGCGCCTTGGTGAACTGGGCGAGGGCGCCCTTGCTGGCGATATAGGCGGCAATGCCGGGCCCGGCCGACAGCGACATGATCGAGGCGAGATTGACGATCCGCCCGCCCGTTGCCTCGAGCTGCGCCGCGAAGGCCAGCACCATGTTGCGCGGCCCGTCGACATTGACGCGGAACGTCTGGTCCCACTCCGCCTCGAAGCCGGGATCGCCGAACCGGTGCCGCTTCAGGATGCCGGCATTGTTGACGAGGATGCGGGCAGCGCCCAGCTCCGCGCGGGTCTTCTCGGCGAAGGCGCGGGCGGCAGCGGGATCGGACACGTCGCACCGCGCGCTCAAGGTCTTCACCCCCGCCTCGGCCGCCAGCGCGGCGGTCTGTGCGGCGGCGTCGGCGTTGATGTCGCACACCGCCACATGCGCGCCGGCCCGGGCAAGACCCAGCGCGATCGCCCGGCCATTCCCCTGTCCGGCGCCTGTCACGACGGCGACGGAGCCTTCAACTCCAATCATGGGCGTCTCCCGGAATTAGTGTATTGCTAATCAGTTTGATTATAGATAACACTTGAGTTAGGCAAGCGGGGGGTCGAAAAAAGCCGCTCGCGCCTCGCCCGCCGCCGGACAGAGCGGCAGAAAAGCAAAGAGATGCCCCGTTCGGGGTGCGTTTTAGGGAGGTCCTGATGAAGGCACGGCTCGCAACCGCTGCGCTGGCGGCAACCATGCTTACCGCTGTTCCGGCGCTTGCCGACAGCTACGACCTGCAGAGCGTTTTCGGCCTGCAGGTGCCCTCGATCGGCCAGAGCCCGGTCAAGTGGGCCGAGCGCGTCAAGCTGATGACCGACGGCGCCATCGACATCAAGGTGCACGGCGCCGGCGATTTCGTGCCGCCGTTCGAGGTGTTCGAGGCGGTCAGCACCGGCGCGATCCCGATGGGCTTCGACTGGATCGGCTACTGGGCGAGCTCGATTCCGGTCGCCAATCTCGTCGGCTCGATGCCCTTCGGCCCGACCCCGGAAGTGGCGCTCGGCTGGATGTTCGAGGGCGGCGGCCTGGAGATCATCCAGAAGGCTTACGATCCGCACGGCGTGAAGATCATCCCGTGCCATCTCGTCGTGCCGGAGGCCGGCGGCTGGTTCAACAAGGAGATCAACACCGCCGAGGACTTCAAGGGCCTCAACATGCGCATCGCCGGCCTTGGCGGCCAGGCGCTCGCCCGCCTCGGCGCCAACACCCAGCTCGTGCCGGCCGGCGAGATCTTCGTGTCGCTGGAGACCGGCCGCATCGACGCGACGGAGTTCTCCGCGCCGCAGCTCGACATCGGCTTCGGCTTCGAGAAGGTCGCCAAGACCTATTACTTCCCGGGCTGGCACCAGCCGTCGAGCTGGGACTCCATCATCGTCAACATGGACGTGTGGAACGGCTTCACCGAGGGCCAGCAGCAGATCATGGTCGAGGCCTGCAAGGCCAACATCACGGCGAACCTTGCCGACCAGATCCACCAGCAGGCGATCGCCATCGCCAAGATCCGCGAGGCCGGCGTCGAGATCAAGCGCTTCCCCGACGAGGTGCTGGTGGCGCTGCGCGAGGCCTCCCAGGCGGTGATGGAGGACGAGGCGGCCAAGGACGCGATCTTCAAGGAGGCGCTCGACTCGCTGAACGCCTATATCGAGCGCGTCGGCGAATGGGGTGAGTTGCAGGCGCTGCCGCGCTAAGCCAGTCTCACAGACCACTGATCGGACGGCATCCCGCGACGGGTGCCGTCCTTTCGCACTCAAACGCCCCGCAAGGTCACGCCCGCAAGGTGAGGGAGGTCGTCTTGTCCGAACTGAGCCGCAAGGCGGGAGAGGCGCTGTCCTTTCCCGGCAAGATCGTCGGCTGGCTGGTGCTGCCGCTGATCGTCTCCGTCTGTCTCGGCGTGCTGGCCGCCAAGGTCGGCACCAACCGGCTGGCCGACTGGGGCGTGCGCGTGCCGCTGTTCGACACCGGCGTCACCGTCAACACCCTGCTCGACCTGCAATGGCACATCTTCGCGCTGCTGGTGCTGTTCGGCGGCGTCTATGCCTATCGCGACCGCAGCCATGTCAGCGTCGACTTCCTCGCCTCCGGCTTTTCCGCCCGCACCAGGGCCGTGGTCGATCTGGTCTGCGACCTGATCTTCCTCTTGCCCTTCTGCCTCATCATCGTCTGGTTCGGCACGCGCTTCGCCCACCGGGCCTATGTCACCGGCGAGGGCTCGACCTATGGCGGCATGATCGACCGCTGGATGATCAAGGCCTGCATTCCGCTCGCCTTCTCGCTGCTCGGCCTTGCGGCCGTCAACCGCATCATCGGCACCGCGATCGCCCTGGCGCGCGGCGACTTCTCTGCCAAGGACAAGAAGGGCTCGTGATGGAAGACGCTTTCTGGCCGCTGCTGATGCTGCTCGGGCTGATGGGCGGCATCTTCGCGGGCTATCCCGTCGCCTTCGTCCTTGCCGGCATCGGCATCCTCTTCGCCGTGATGGCCGGCGTCCCGCTGATCTTCCTGTCGACCACCGTCGCGCGGATCTATTCCGGCACGCTGACCAACTGGCTGCTGATCGCCATTCCGCTCTTCGTCTTCATGGGGCTGATGCTGGAGCGCTCCGGCGTTGCCGAGCGGCTGCTGAAGTCGCTGGCCTCGGTGTTTCGCGGCATGCCGGGCGGCTATGCCTTCGCGGTCGCGATCATCGGCGTCGTCATGGCCGCCTCGACCGGCATCATCGGCGCCTCGGTGGTGCTGATGGGCATGATGGCGCTGCCGACCATGCTGCAGAACCGCTACGATCCGAAGATCGCCACCGGCCTGATCGCGGCGAGCGGCACGCTCGGCATCCTGATCCCGCCGAGCATCATGCTGATCGTGCTGGGCGACCAGTTGCGCGTGTCGGTCGGCGACCTGTTCATGGCCGCCGTCGGTCCGGGCCTGCTGCTCGGCCTGCTCTACATGCTCTACCTGGTCTTCGTCGCGATCTTCCAGCCACATCGCATGCCGGCGGCGCCGGCGGCCGATCCGCGGCCGTTCTGGCGGGCGGCGGCGAGCCTGGTGCTCGACCTGCTGGCGCCCGTGCTGCTGATCGTCTCGGTGCTCGGCACCATCGTCGCCGGCATCGCCACGCCGACCGAGTCCGCCGCCATCGGCGCGCTCGGCGCCATGGTGCTGGCGCTGGTGTCGCGCCAGCTCGACTGGGCAACGCTCTATGCGGCGCTGCGCGACACCACCAAGACCACCGCGATGATCATCTTCGTCATGCTCGGCGCGACCGTCTTCTCGGTCGTCTTCCGCAAGCTCGGCGGCGATGCGCTGATCGCCGACCTGTTCTCGGTGCATGTAGAGCGGCCCTATGTGGTGATCATCATGATCATGGCACTGGTCTTCGTGCTCGGCTTCTTTCTTGAGTGGGTGGAGATCACGCTCGTCGTGGTGCCGATCGTCGCCCCCGTCGTCGCCGGGCTCGACTTCGGCCTGACGCCGGAGCAGACGCTGATCTGGTTCGCCATCGCGCTGGCGGTCAACCTGCAGACGTCGTTCCTGACCCCGCCTTTCGGCTATGCGCTGTTCTACCTGCGCGGCATCGCGCCGAAAGGCGTCTCCATCGGCACGATCTATCGCGGCGTCATTCCTTTCGTGATCCTGCAGGTCTTGGCGCTGGCGGCGGTGATCTGCTGGCCGCAGATCGCCCTCTACCTGCCGCTGGCCCTGTCGAAATAGCGCGCCGCCGGCCAGGTCCGGCGGCGGGGGATGAGTTAACTCTTTCGATTGTCATTCATAAATCGTTGGCATTTTGCCGATCTTCGCTTTGAAGCATTTACCTGTTGCAGGCATACTCGGCCCATGAATTCCATCGTCCTCGATGCGCTGCCCGCAAACGAAGACAGTCGCCTGCGGGCGCTGCGCCGGCTCGGCATCCTGCATTCGGAGCGGTCGACGGAATTCGACGCCCTGGTCGAGGCGGCGGCGGCGGTCATGGACTGTCCGATCGCGATGGTCTCGTTCGTCGACGAGCACGAACAGTGGTTGAAGGCCTTTTGCGGGCTGGATTTCCAGGAAACGCCCCGCAAGGCGGCGATCTGCCGCCACACCATTCTCAGCCCCGATCTGCTCGTGGTTCGCGATCTCGCCGCCGACCCCCGGTTCCAGCACGACCGGCTGGTGGTCGAGCCGCCGCATGTGCGCTTCTATGTCGGGTGTCCGCTGTCGATCGACGGCGTCCACCGGCTCGGTTCGCTCTGCGTGATGCACACCGAGCCGCGCGAACCGACCCCGTCGCAACTGCAGCAATTGCGCCGGCTCGGCGTTGCCGTGGAAGGGCTGATACGGGCCTATGCCGCCCAGGCGGAGGCGGCCACCTTGCGCGAGGACGCGGTGCGCCAGCAGGCGCTGGTTGAGACCCAGTCCCAGCTCCTTGCACAGACCACCAGCATCTCCGGCGTCGGCGGCTGGGAACTCGACCTGGAGCGCGACACGCTGCTGTGGACGGATCAGGTCCGCCGCCTGCTGGAGGTGGACGACGACTACGTCCCGGACTTGAAGGAGGCCTTCGGCTTCTTCCGGCCCGAGGCGAGAGGCGAATTGCGCCGGGCGCTCGACGATGCGCGGCTGAGGGGCTTTCCCTTCAGCCTCGAACTCCTCGCACGCACCGCCAAGGGCCGCGAGCGCTGGGTCCGTCTCGCCGGCAAGCCGTTGATGCGCGAGGACAGGACCCTGCGCATCGTCGGCGCGATCCGCGATGTCACCGACCGCAAGACGGCCGAGATCCGGCTGCAGCATTCCGAGGCGCTGTATCGCACGACGCTGCTCTCCCTGTCCGAGGGGGTGATCGTCGCCGATGCCGACGGCCGGATCCTGTCCCACAACCCGGCGGCGCTCGCCATGCTCGGCCTGGACGGGCAGGACATTACGGGCCGCGAGTTGCAGACGCTCGACCTCGACTTTCTCGCCAAGGACGGCGGGCAGGGCAGCCTTGGCAACCTTCTCGCGCGCGGCGTCGCGGATCCGGCCAGCCTGTCCAGCACCGTTGCCGGCCTGCGCCTCGGCGATGGGGTCCTGCGCTGGCTCAATCTCAATGCGGTGGCCTATTCCGGTCCCGGCGACGGGGCCGGCGGGGGCGCGGTGATCTCCCTCACCGATGTCACCGAGACGGTGCGCCAGGCGGTGACGCTCGAAGGGGTGTTCCGGAACTATCCCGGCGCCGTGGTCTATTTCGACCAGGACCTTGTCGTCGCCGGCTGGAACCGGGCTTTCGAGACCCTGCTCGACGTGCCGCCCGACTATCTGAGGCGGCGTCCCTCGCTCGCCGACTACGTGCTGATGAACGCCGAGCGCGGCGAATATGGCGAAGGCGATCCGCGGGAACTCGCCCGCCAGCGGCTCGAAACCATCCTCGGCGGACCCGAACATGCCTATGAGCGCAGCCGGCCAAACGGCATGATGCTCGATATTCGCGGCACCTTCCTGCCGGGCGGCGGGTTGCTGTCGACCTTCACGGACATCTCCGACCGCAAGCGGATCGAGCGGCAGCTTATCGAGAACGCGCGTGTGGCACGCGAGAAGTCCGACGAGTTGGAGACCGTGCTCGCCAACATGAACCAGGGGGTCAGCGTCTTCGACCGGGACGGCCGCTTGACCCTGTGGAACGAGCAATATGTCTCGCTGTTCGGCTTCGAGCCCGACGCCATCGCGCCTGGAAGGCCCTTCCGCGAACTGGTGTTCCAGACCAACGTGCGGCAGGAGGCGCGCGAGGATGTCGAGGCCCGCATCACAATGCTGATGCGGCGCATGGAAGCGGGCGAGACCATGCGCTCCACCTTCCGTCTGAAGACCGGCCGCATCATCTCCACCGTCCATGCCCCGCTGCCCGACGGCGGCTGGGTGGGAACGCATGAAGATGTCACCGAGCGCGAGCTTGCCGCCGACAAGGTGCTGCATGCGGCCCGCCACGACACGCTGACCGGCCTGGCCAACCGGACCTATCTCAACGAGCAGCTCGAAAAGCTCGCCACCGGCGAGGCGCCGGCCGAGGGGTGTCTCGGAATTCTGATGCTGGTCGATCTCGACCGGTTCAAGCCGGTGAACGACGCGCTCGGCCACAATGCCGGCGACGCGGTGCTATGCGAGGTGGCGCGCCGGCTGCGGCTGTGCGTGCGCGAGAGCGACTTCGTCGCGCGCATCGGCGGCGACGAATTCGCCGTGCTGCTGTTGTCGGGAAGCGGGCTGACCTGGCCGTCCGATCTGGCGGAAGCGGCGGCGCGCAGGATCCTGTCCGCCATGTCGACGCGGTTCGCCGTCGAGGGCAGCAGCATCCAGATCGGCGCCAGCATCGGCATCGCGCCGATCCTTCGCGGCGCCGAGATGTCCGAGCTCCTGCGCCACGCGGATGCCGCGCTCTACCAGGTCAAGCACCAGGGACGGAACGGCTTCCGCATTCACGAGCCGCCGGTCGACGAACCGGCGGGAGCGGGGCAGGTCATCGCCTGGCCGGGAGCGGCGGCAGCGGCCGCGGCCGGCACCGTCGCCCCGGTACTGCTTCGACCGGCGCCCTCCGGCGGCGAGTTGCTGTTCCAGCCGATCGTCTGTCTGCGCAGCCGCGAATTGCGGGGCTATCAGGCGCTGCAGCATCTGCCGGGCCAGACCGGCGGAGCCGGGGACGTGGCGCAGGACACCGCGGCGGTGGAAGCGGCGACCGCCGGGCTTCTGCGCGAGGCGCTGAGCGCGGCGGTCCGGCTGCCCGACGCGCAGATGATCTCCCTGTCGCTCGGTGCGCGCCAGTTCGGCCTCGAAACCCTGGCGGCCACCATCGAGCGGGAGATCGCCGCCGCCGGCATCGATCCGGGGCGCCTCCACCTGCAGGTCGCGGACGGCTACTTCCTGCTCAACTCCGGTGCGGCCTCGGGCCAGTTCGAGGCGTTGCGCGACATCGGCGTGCGGCTGGTTCTCGACAGGTTCGGGGCGGAGGCGTCCTGTCTCAAGCTGCTCAGCCGCTTCCGCTTCGATGCCCTGCGGATCGATCGCTGCAGCCTGCAGGACATCCTGGCCGGAGGGCGCGGCGCGGCGGCGATCCGGGCGCTGGTCGCCGTCGCCGAGACGCTGGGCGTGCCTGTGGGGGTCGAGGGGGTCGACAGCGAGGAGCGTGCGAGCCTGCTCTCGGCCGCGGGCTGCGTCCAGGGCCAGGGCCGGCTGTTCGGGACACCCGAACCCATCGAGGCCTTCCTCTCCGTCGCCTGATCTTGGCGGCGCTGCTCCCTGTCGCGTCAACTGGCCCGCGTCAACTGGCCCGCGTCAACTGGCCCGCGTCAACTGGGTAGTTGCTTTGCCGCGTGAATTCATTAGGTAAGGGCGGACGGTCGGCGCCCCGCGCGCCGGCTGCGGGCACGACCCCGGGCACAACCCATAAGGTGGCTGATCCATGCGGCAACTGAAGCTGGCGGCGTTGGACGAGGAAGACCTGGCGGTGATTTCCGCGCAGGTGCAGGACGCCGTGCTCAAGGTGGGCGATATCCGCTACTATCCTTCCGACCGGCACCTGGTGCTCGTCATGAACCGCTTCGCCTGGGACGGCGAGAGCACGGGGAGCCGCGCCACCAACGAGCGCCGCCGTTCCGCCCTGTCCTTCGCCCGGGCGGAGCGCCCGCGCGCGCTGAACATCCGCCAGGACGCGAAGGACGCGGTGCTGTCGCTGCTGGCGGTCAACTTCGTCGCCGGCAGCGAGCCGGCCGGGCGCATCGACCTCGTCTTCGCCGGCGGCGGCACGCTCTCCTTCGATGTCGAATGCATCGAGGCGCAGCTCGCCGACCTCGGCGCGGCTTGGGCGACCGGGCACCGTCCCAGCCACCCGCTCGACTGACGTTTTCTCAACACCCTCCGGGCGGTGCCCGGCAAATCGTGGAGGTCCCGCCGTGGCGATCCGCCTGTCCACCGGCGCAGCCGATTTCGAGGCCGCTTTCGCGGCCCTGCTCGCCAGCAAGCGCGAGGCATCCGCCGATGTCGATGCGGCGGTGCGCGACATCATCGAGGCGGTGCGGGAGCGGGGCGACGCCGCGCTTCTCGACTACCCCCGCCGCTTCGACCGGCTGGAGGCGCAAAGCCTTGCCGAACTGACCGTCACCGCCGAGGAGATCGAGGCGGCGGTGAAGAAGGTGGATGCCCGCACGCTCGACGCCCTGACGCTGGCGCGCGACCGCATCGCCTCCCATCACGCCCGCCAGATGCCGGCGGACGACCGCTACACCGACCCGATCGGCGTCGAGCTCGGCTCGCGCTGGACGGCGATCGAGGCGGTCGGCCTCTATGTGCCCGGCGGCACGGCCAGCTACCCGTCCTCGGTGCTGATGAATGCGGTGCCCGCCAGCGTCGCCGGCGTGTCGCGCATGGTCATGTGCGTGCCGAGCCCGGACGGCGCGCTCAATCCGCTGGTGCTGGCCGCGGCCCATCTTGCCGGCGTCACCGAGATCTACCGGATCGGCGGGGCGCAGGCGATCGCCGCCCTGGCCTTCGGGACGCAGACGATCCGGCCGGTCGCCAAGATCGTCGGTCCCGGCAACGCCTATGTGGCGGCCGCCAAGCGGCGGGTGTTCGGCACGGTCGGCATCGACATGATCGCCGGCCCGTCCGAGATCCTCGTCGTCGCGGACGGCGCCAACGATCCCGACTGGATCGCCGCCGACCTGTTGTCGCAGGCCGAGCACGACACCAGCGCCCAGTCGATCCTGATCACCGACGACGCGGGTTTTGCCGAGGCCGTCGAGAAGGCGGTCGAGCGCCAGTTGCGGACCCTGCCGCGCGCCGATGTCGCCGGTCCGAGCTGGGCCGATTTCGGCGCTATCATCACCGTTGCCTCGATGGACGAGGCGCCGGCGCTGGTCGATGCCATCGCCCCCGAACACCTGGAGCTCGCCGTCGAGGACGCGGAAGCTTTGTTCGCCCGCATCCGCAATGTCGGCGCGGTGTTCCTCGGCCGGCACACGCCGGAGGCCATCGGCGACTATGTCGGCGGCTCCAACCACGTGTTGCCGACGGCGCGCTCGGCGCGCTTTTCCTCCGGCCTGTCGGTGCTCGATTTCGTCAAGCGCACCTCGATCCTGCGCTGCGATGCGCGGACGCTGCGCGAGCTCGGCCCGGCGGCGATCGCCCTTGCCGAGGCGGAGGGGCTGGCCGCGCACGGCCGCTCGGTCGCCATCCGGCTCAACCTGTGAGGGCGCGGCGCCGAGCAAGCGGCTTGTCGGCACGGGCGTTGACGGGATAGGTGTTGGGACGATTGCTGGACGGCGCGCTGCGACGGCGGCGCGGGCAATGGAGGGTGCAAGCGCAGGTCATGGGAGAAAAGAACAGCGCTCGGCTGGTCGCGGTGGAGCTCGACGAGGCGTCGATCGTCCGCTCGACGCCCGATATCGAGCATGAGCGCGCCGTCGCCATCTACGATCTCATCGAGGAGAACGAGTTCGAGCCGAACGGCGACGACGGCGGCCCCTACCGGCTGAGATTGTCGCTCGTCGAGAAGCGCCTGGTCTTCCTGGTCGAGCGGGAGGAGGGGCACCCCGTCGTCACCCACATCCTGTCGCTGACGCCGCTGCGCAAGGTGGTGAAGGACTATTTCCTGATCTGCGAGAGCTATTTCGAGGCGATCAGGACGGCGACGCCGAGCCAGATCGAGGCCATCGACATGGGCCGCCGCGGCGTCCACAACGAGGGGTCGCGCATCCTGATGGAGCGGCTGGAGGGCAAGATCCGGGTCGACATGCAGACCGCCCGCCGTCTCTTCACCCTCGTCTGCGCCCTGCACTGGAAGGGCTAGCGGCGTGTCTGGGCCGGCGGCGGCACCGGGGGAGGCACTGGCGGCGGCGCCCGGTGCCGTGCTGTTTGTCTGCGGCATGAACGCCGTGCGCTCGCCGATGGCGGCAGCGATGCTCGCCCAACTGTTTCCCGGCCGGGTCTATGTGAAATCCTGCGGCGTGCGGGCCGGCGAGCCCGACCCCTTCGTCGAGGCGGTGATGAGCGAGATCGGCTGCGATCTCGCCAGGCACCGGCCGAAGACCTTCGAGGATCTCGACGAGTCGGGCTTCGACCTGGTGGTGACGCTGGCGCCGGAAGCCCATCACAAGGCGCTGGAGATGACCCGCACCGACGCGGTCGAGGTGGAATACTGGCCCACCCCCGACCCGACGCTTGCCACCGGCTCGCGCGAGCAGATCCTCGACGCCTATCGCGCCGTCCGCGACGGGCTGATGGGCCGTATCAAGAAGCGTTTCGGCTGGACCGCGACCCCGGCCGGCTAGACCCCTTGTCCGGCCTCTGCACAGCCGCGGATTTTCGCGAATCCCGCTGTTCCCTTTCGCGGTGCGATCCGGTAGGTTCCCCGCCACATCCGGCTCGATAATCAGGAAACCATATGGCCAAGGAAGAAGTCCTCGAATTCCCGGGGGTTGTGACCGAACTGCTCCCCAACGCGACCTTTCGCGTGAAGCTCGAAAACGACCACGAGATCATTGCCCACACCGCCGGGCGCATGCGCAAGAACCGCATTCGCGTTCTCGCGGGCGACCGCGTGCTTGTCGAAATGACGCCCTACGACCTGACCAAGGGGCGCATCACCTACCGTTTCAAGTGACGCCGAACGGCCATCCGGCCCGGTCCGCCACCCGTGACAGAGAGATAGCGGTCCGATGAGCGCCGCAGCTTCCGACGACAGCAAGACCGCAGGGGCCCGCGGGACGGGCGCGCGCCCGACGCTCGTGCTTGCCTCCGGCTCGCCGCGCCGGCTGGCGCTGCTCCAGCAGATCGGCATCGATCCGGACACGCTGCTGCCCGCCGATATCGACGAGACGCCGCGCCGGGGCGAGACCCCGCGTGCGCTGGCGCAGCGGCTTGCCCGCACCAAGGCCGAGGTGGCGCGCCGCGCCGCCGACCGCAATCCGGCGCATGTCGACGGGCTGGTGCTGGCCGCCGACACCGTCGTCGCGGTCGGGCGCCGGATCCTGCCCAAGGCCGAGACCCATGAGCAGGCGCTTGCCTGCCTCGAACTGCTCTCCGGGCGCGGCCACCGCGTCTATACCGGCCTGTGCGTCAGCGCCCCGAAGGATGTGGTGCGCCAGCGGCTGGTCGAGACGCGCGTGCGGTTCAAGCGCCTGTCGCGCGCCGAGATCCACGCCTATCTCGACAGCGGCGAGTGGCGCGGCAAGGCCGGCGGCTATGCCATCCAGGGCCTTGCCGGCGCTTTCGTCGCCAAGCTGGTCGGCTCCTACACCAATGTGGTCGGCCTGCCGTTGCACGAGACGGCGAACCTGTTGGCCGGGCTCAAGTATCCGGTTCTTGCCGGCTGGGCCGACCCGGCCGCGATCCGACCCTGAGGCGCTCCGGTCCGGCCGGGCGATTGCCGCTTGGCCTTGCCGGCGGTTCCTGTCACAACGGGTCGGGTCATGAGGCTGGGGCACGTCCGTGCCGGCTGCTCGGGGGGATCATGCGAAGCGGGGAATGCCGATGAATCTCGCAGCCTGGCTGGCGCGTGCCGGACGCGCGCGCGCGGATGCCGTGGCGCTGGCGCGGGGGACGTCGCCGGTCGCCAGCTATCGCGACTTCGCCGGGCGGGCGGCCCGGCTCGCCGGCAGCCTGGTCTCGCAATACGGCCTTGTCCGCGGCGACCGGGTCGCCATCGTCGCGAAGAACGGCCCGCATTATCTCGAGGCGCTCTATGCGATCTGGTGGGCCGGGCTGGTCGCGGTTCCCGTCAACGTCAAGCTGCACGGCGCCGAGATCGGCTGGATCCTGGAGCATTGCGGTGCGCGCCTCGCCTTCGTCAGCACCGGCATGGAGGCGGATGTCGCCGCCTATGCGCCCGAGGGCCTGCGCGACGTGGTGACGCTCGGCGGGCCGCCGTTCTGGGCGCTGGTCGCCGGCGATCCGCTGCCGCTTGCCGATGCCGCACCGGACGACCTTGCCTGGCTGTTCTACACCTCCGGCACCACCGGCCGGCCCAAGGGCGCGATGCTCAGCCACCGCAACCTTGCGGCCATGAGCCTTGCCTATCTCACCGAGGTCGATCCGGTGGCGCAGGGCGACACCCTGCTGCACGCGGCGCCGATGAGCCATGGCTCCGGCCTTTACGCCATGGCCCATGTCATGCGTTTCGGCATCAACGCGGTGCCGGAGTCCGGCACCTTCGAGGCCGGCGAGGTGCTGGAGATCATCGCCCGCACCCCCGGCGTGTCGATGTTCGCCGCGCCCACCATGGTCCGCCGGCTGACCGAGTCTCCGGTCGAGGCGATGGCGGAGAATATCCGCACCATCGTCTGGGGCGGGGCGCCGATGCATCTGGCGGACACGCGCCGCGCCATCGACCGCTTCGGCCCGCGCTTCGCCCAGATCTACGGCCAGGGCGAAACGCCGATGACCGGCACCGTGCTGTCGAAGGCGGACATTGCCGACCGCGACCACCCGCGCTGGGAGGCAAGGCTCGCCAGCGCCGGCCTTGTCAGCTCAGTGGTCGAGATGCGGATCGAGGGCGCCGCCGCCGATCACGGCGCGACCGGCGAGATCCTGGTGCGCGGCGACACGGTGATGCTCGGCTACTGGGACAATCCGCAGGCGAGCGCCGAGGCGCTGCGCGGCGGCTGGCTCCATACCGGCGATATCGGCAGTTTCGATGCGGAGGGCTATCTCACCCTGCTCGACCGTTCGAAGGACGTGATCATTTCCGGCGGCAGCAACGTCTATCCGCGCGAGGTGGAGGAGGTGCTGCTGACCCATCCCGGCGTGCGCGAGGTCGCCGTCATCGGCCGGCCGGATGAGGAATGGGGCGAATGCGTCGTCGCCGTCTATGCCGGCGAGGCCGAACCGGCCGATCTCGACGCGCTCTGCCTCGAGCGGATCGCCCGCTTCAAGCGGCCGAAGGACTATCTGCGGGTCGACGACCTGCCGCGCAACAGCTACGGCAAGGTGCTGAAGACCGAATTGCGCGCCCTCGACCAGCGCCGCCGGCGCGCCAGGGGCTGACGCAGGGCCGCCGGGGTCAAGGTCGACGCCGGAGGGCGGGTCGGGTAGAACTGGCCGACGAGGGCCGGGCACGGGACGAAGGACAGGCAATGACGGGCGAAGGGCGCGAGGGAGACAGCAACGGGGGCGACCGGCAGAGGCGGGCGCGGCCATGCCCCGTCTGCGGCAAGCTCTCGGTGGAGCGCTTTCATCCCTTCTGCTCGTCGCGCTGCGCCGATGTCGACCTCAACCGCTGGCTGTCGGGCAGCTACAGCGTGCCGGTGGTCGAACTGGAGCCGGAGGACCTTGCCGCGCTGGAGGCGATGCAGGACACTGGCGAGGACGGCAAGTGAGCCGGACGTGACGCACGGGATTGCGCCGGTGTGTGATCCCGATCACCGCCCGGTCCCGGAGACCTGATAGGCTTGCCGCAGGATGAGCGGGAGAGCCTGCTTGTGACCCGCCGACAGGAGCCTGGACCATGGCCGTGACATTTCGCCCCCTCGCCCTTGCCGCAGCGGCCTGCGCCCTGCTTGCCGCCGCCGCTCCGCAGGCCCTGGCCAGCGAGCGGGTCGGGGTGGCCAGCGCCGTCAACCAGAGCGCCCAGAGCCAGCGTGGCGGCGCGGGAATGCGCACCATCCATATCGGCGCGAATTTCGTGAACCGCGAGAAGATCGAGACCGGGGCCACCGGCCTTGTCCAGGTTCTGCTCGCCGACGGGTCCAACTTCGTCGTCGGCCCCAATTCCACCCTGGTGATCGACGAATTCGTCTACCGCCCCTCGGAGGGCGGCGGGCGTCTCGTGGCGACGTTCGGCCGGGGCGTTGCCCGCTATGTCGGCGGCCGCATCTCCAAGGAGCGCGGCGGCGTCACCATCAACACCCGCCAGGGCACCATCGGCGTGCGCGGCGGCATGGCCAATCTGGTCGACCGCGGCAACGAGGCGATCTTCTCCTTCCTCTATGGCAAGGACCTGACCTTCACGGGCCGGGACGGCAAGACCACCCGCGTCTACCGGCCGGGCTTCTCGATCCAGGCGAGCGGCGGGCGGGGCGTCAGCCAGCGCACGCCGCAGGCGCTGATCGCCAGCGTCAACCAGATCCTGGCCGGCAATCGTCCGTCCGGCAAGCGGCCGACCGGCAGCCAGCTTGCCGGCTTCGCCGCCGTCAATTCCACCCTGCCGCCGTCGGCGGAGGCCCGCTATCCGGCTCCGATTCTCGGCCAGCCGGCTTCGCCGACCCAGCTTCTCGATCTCAGCCACGCCAATTCCGTGGTTCTGCAGGCGACCAAGCAGTATTGCGGTTACTACTGCTACTGACGCGCCGTGCGGCCTGGCCGCGTCATCGGGTACGGTTGATCTGGCTCCGGCAAGCTGGCAGTGTCGCGTGAGCGAAGCCGGGGGCACCTTCGGCCGGGTTTGGCGGCGCGGGCGGGGCCAGGGCATGGCGCCCGGCGGCGGCATGTGAGGAGTGAGCGGGATGCGGTTGGCTTCGTTCGGCGCGGGTGCGCTGTCTGTGATTGGCGGGATGCTGCTGTCGGCGTCCCTCGCGGTTGCTCCGGCCCAGGCCGATTTTGCCCTCACCATCCTGCATATCAACGACCTGCACTCGCGGCTTGAGCCGATCAATCGCTTCGATTCCACCTGCGATGCCAAGGACGATGCCGAGGGCAAGTGCTTCGGCGGCATCGCCCGGATCAAGAGCAAGATCGACGAGCGGCGCGCGGCGCTGGCCGCGGCCGGCCGCAATGTCATCACCCTGGATGCCGGCGACCAGTTCCAGGGCTCGCTGTTCTACACCACCTACAAGGGGGCAGCGGCGGCCGAGTTCATGAACATGATCGGCTTCGACGCGATGGCCGTCGGCAATCACGAGTTCGACGACGGGCCGGCCGGCCTTGCCGCCTTCCTCGAGGCGGTCGAGTTCCCGGTCCTGTCCGGCAATATCGACGTGGAGAACGAGCCGGCGCTCAAGGGCAAGGTGCCGGGAGCAATCGTGATCGAGGTCGGCGGCGAGAAGATCGGCATCGTCGCGGTGCTGGCCGAGGACACGGTCGAGACCTCGTCTCCCGGTCCCAATGTCCTTTTCCAGCGCGCCGAGACCTATCTCAAGGGCGCGGTGGAAGGGCTGCAGGCGGCCGGCGTCAACAAGATCATCGCGCTGACGCATATGGGGCTGCCGCGCGACATGGAGATCGCCGCGCGGGTGGCCGGGGTCGACGTCATCGTCGGCGGCCATTCCCACACGCTGCTGTCCAACACCCATGAGGGCGCCGCCGGTCCCTATCCGTTGCTGGTGCAGAATCCGGCCGGCCGCCAGGTGCCGGTCGTCCAGGCCTATGCCTATGGCAAGTATCTGGGCGAGATCGAGATCGTCTTCGACGATGCCGGCAAGGTGATCTCCGCCGCCGGCAACCCGATCCTGCTCGACGCCTCCGTGCCGGCCGACAAGGCCGCCGCCGCCCGCCTTGCCGAACTTGCCGCACCGCTGGAGGAAATCCGCGCCAAGGTGATCGGCAGCACCAGCGAGACCATCGACGGCTCGCGCGAGACCTGCCGTGCCCAGGAGTGCTCGATGGGCAACCTGATCGCCGATGCCATGCTCGACCGCACCAGGGCGCAGGGCGTGCGGATCGTCATCCAGAACGGCGGCGGCATCCGCGCCTCCATCGATGCCGGCGAGATCACCATGGGCGAGGTGCTCACGGTGCTGCCGTTCCAGAACACCCTCGCGACGTTCCAGATCAAGGGCCGCGATGTCGTCGCGGCGCTGGAAAACGGCGTGTCGCAGGTGGAGGAGGGGGCCGGCCGCTTCCCGCAGGTCGCCGGTATCCGCTTCTCCTGGACCCGCGCGCGCAAGCCCGGCGAGGGGCGAATCATCCAGGTCGAGGTTGAGGGCGACGCCGGCTGGGAGCCGCTCGACATGGACGCGACCTATCTGGTCGCGACCAACAACTACATGCGCGGCGGCGGCGACGGCTACAGGATCTTTTCCGAGGCCGGCACCAATGCCTATGATTATGGTCCGGGGCTGGAAGAAGTGGTGGCCGACTATATCGGCGCCCGTGCCGACGGCTATGTTCCCTATACCGACGGCCGCATCCGCGAAGTGCAGTAGCAGGCCCGCACGGCCGGGGGCATGTGCCCGGATTGCAACATGCCCCCCAATATTTGACGAGGCCTCTTCTTGAGGCAGGACTCGTCGCGGCCGCGTGGCGTAATGTCCTCCCGTTCTAATGTGTTTTTTGATTGGAGGGGCCGGTGAGCTTGGCGGTCTATGCCCGGCGCGAGAGTCTGCGTTTCGCTGGATGTGCCGTGGCCGCCCTTGTCGCGTTTGCCTGCATGCCGGCGCCGGCTGCGCTTGCGCAGGGCGCTCCGCAGGGCGCGCAGGTGTCGCTGTCTCACGAGCAGCTCCGCGCCCGCCAGGCCGAGTTGCTGGCGGCGATGATGCGCGATCCGGCCGACCTCGACATCGCCTTCGAATATGCCAACCTGTCCGCCCGCATGGGCGACTACGAGGCCGCGATCGGCACCTTCGAGCGCATGCTGATCTATGCGCCGGGCCTGCCGCGCATCCAGCTCGAACTCGGCGTGCTCTATTTCCGGCTTGGCTCCTTCGATGCGGCGCGCTCCTATTTCGAGCAGGCGCTTCAGGCGCCGAACGTGCCGCCGGAGGTGGCTGAGCGCGTCCAGACCTTCATGACCGCGATCGACACGGCCGAGGATCCGGCCAAGTTCTCGGCGACGGTGATGACCGGCCTGCGCTGGCAGTCGAATGCCAATGCCGGGCCGGGCGGTCGCTTCGTGACGTTGAACGGCATCTCCTTCCTGCTCGACGACACCGCCGTCGGCCGCGCCGACTGGAACGCATTCGTTGCCGGCAACGTGCACGCGGCCTATGACCTCGGCACCCAGGGCGACCTGCTGGAGGCGGACCTGCTGTTCTATGGCGGGCGCTATTTCGACAGCACGCGGCTCAACACCGAACTCGCCGAACTGACCTTCGGGCCGTCGTTCAACATGGCCCGCTTCGACATCGACAATGCCCGCTTCGGCGTCTACGGCATCCTCACGGGCGTGCGCCTCAACGAGACCAACTATACCGGCGCCACCGGCTTCGGCGCTCGCTTCGCCATCCAGCCGGACCCGCGCTCGTCGATCAATGCCAAGGTCGAATACCGCTACCGCTGGTATCGCGATAGCGCCACCTATCCGACCGTCAGCAACCGCAACGGCTATCAGATCCTGGCGCAGTTGAGCCATGCCTACCAGTTCTCGCAGGCCTGGTCGGGGCGGGTGTCGCTGCTCGGCGACTATGAGGAGGCGGCGGCCCGTTTCGAGCAGAGCTGGGAGATCGGCGCGACGGCCGGGCTCACCTATCGCTTCGCCTCGCCGGTCGAGATGCTGCGCACCGTCTGGTCGATCGATGCCGATGTCGGCTATGTCCGCCGCGCTTTCGCGGCGCCGGACCCGGTGGTCAGCTTCACGGAAAGCCAGCGGGACAACGAGTTCTGGGTGCGCGGCGCGCTCAACGTGCCGTTCCGCCCGGACATTGCCATGTCCCTGTCCGGGGAGTTCCGTAGGCTGCAATCCAATTACCAGACACGCGATTATTCCAATGCGTCCGTGACGCTCAGTCTGATCAAGACGTTCTGATCTTCTGATTTACGCCGTCCTATCGGGGGCTGATATGCGCAGGCAGTGTTTCATGGCGGCTCTCGGGGCTGCCCTTGTCGTGGTGCCGGGTACTGCTACGGCGCGCAACGACGTGGGCGTTGCGGCAGCGGTCAATCAGGACGCGCGGCGCACGCCGCCGGGCGCCGGCACCCGCACCGTGGTGCTCGGCGACACGCTGATCTATCGCGAGCGGATCGAGACGGCCGGCGAAGGGCTGGTGCAGATCCTGCTGGTCGACGGCTCGACCTTCACCGTCGGCGCCAATTCCGACCTTGTCATCGACGAATTCGTCTACGATCCCGATGCCGGGACGGGCAGGCTGGTCGCCTCCTTCGGCAAGGGCGTCGCCCGCTTCGTCGGCGGCAAGCTCAGCAAGAACCCGGGCGGCGTCACCGTTAACACCCCGGTCGGCACCATCGGCATCCGCGGCGGCATCGCCAATCTCAACCTGACCGACGGCGCGGGGCGCTTCTCGCTGCTGTTCGGCAAGGAACTGAGCTTCCGCGGCCCGGACGGCCAGACCCGCCGCATCTACGAGGCCGGCTACACGCTCGCCGTCGCCGCGGCGGCGGCCGGGGGCTACCGGCCGGAGATCCGGCGCACCAGCCAGGCGGACATTGCCGGCGTGCAGCAGGGGCTGGCGGGGCGCGGCGGCCAGACCGGCGGCGCATCCAGTTCCCCGACCGACGCCCGCGTGCGCGACTCCGGCATCGGCCAGGGCAATTCCGGCCAGCCCGTCGTCACCGTCATGCCGCGCCCGCGGCCGCTGGTGGTGGCCTCGACCGGCATCGACGACGGCGGCTACATCGTCAGCGACATCGTGCCCGGCGCCAACGGCAACCACATCCGCGAGATCGTCAATGATCCGCCCCAGGTGGACGGCACGCAGGTGGTCCTGCGGGTGCTGACGACCGGCTCCTCCTACGATCCCTCGCTGGAAACCTTCACGGTCTCCAACCCCGGCCGGCAGGGTCTGGTTGGCGGGTCCGCGGCCACCGACACCACCGCCACCTTCACGATCACCGGCGGCGGCACCCAGCTCACCGGGACGATCGGCGGCGAGACAATCACCATACCGCTTCCCGCCGGCGGCCAGGCGGCGTTCCGTGTCGTGACCTCGGGCGGGCGCACGGTGGTCGGGACGGTGCACCGCAACGGCAACCATTTCCTCGCCTTCACCTTCTTCGAGGAAATCTCGTCCTCGGTGCTGGCGGTCAACGATCCCGTCATCGGCATCTGGGGCACGCGCACCGATCCGGCGACGCTGCGCGCCACGGCGGTCAACCAGATCCGCCGCTACCGCCTGTCGGCCGATCCGTTGCAGGTCGCCAGGACCGGCGTTGCCCACGACCTTTATTTCCTCAACCCGCTGGCGGGAGAGTTGCTCGGCCCCGCCTTCCTGCAGACCGTGCGCACCAGCGATTTCCTCGTCGTCACGGGCTCCGATCTTGACGACGACGACGCGCGCTACCTTGTCGCCTCGATGTCCATCCAGGGCAGCGGTGCCGCCCAGGCGTCGGCGATCTCGGTGTCCACCGGACTGATCTACGAGGACGAGACGGAAGGCTTCGTCATCGAGGGGCCGCGGCGCGGCGGCTTCCGCATCTCCGGCTACGACCCTTCGGTGTTGCATGGGGGGCCTGTCGATTCCGTGCCGGGCGCGGATGGGGGCCACATCTTCGGCCCGAACGCGGAGAATTTCGTGCTCGGCTTCGATGTCGGCGGGCTTGAGACCGGCACCGACGTGTCGGCGCGCGGGCCGTATCCCTATGGCTCGTTGACCGAGATGGTTTCCGGCTACACCCATGTCGGCCAGCTTGAGTCGGTCTCGCCGACGGGCGAGTTCATCCGCACCAGCCGGGTGCTCAACGGCTATGCCTCCGGCATGGTCGAGGCGGCGACGAATGGCGGTGTCGCAACGCCGTTCTGGTCCCTTGCTCCGGAGATGCTCACCATCGCCTTCGATGCCGGCAACAATTCGGTCGGCGCGTCGATGACGATCCTCGACACGTTCGACGGCGACGATCACCTTGCCGGCCTGGTGCTCGGCTTCGGCGACAGCCTGTTCACCTGGAGCGGCGACGGTCATTCGGCCCTGATCGACGACGATCGCTACGCGTTGAGCGGCAATTTCGGTGAGACCTTCGCCGTGACCGACGATGGCGAGATCATCGCGCCGGACAGCAACCCGCGCAGCTACATGATACCTTCGACGCTGGTGGCGGGGGCCGACGACGCCCTGTTCACGGATGTCGCGCGCTGCACCTGCGCCTTCCTGGAATGGGGCTATTGGGGCACCCGCTTCCGCGGCGAGGACACGTCCGAGACGGCGCCGTTCGATCCCCGGCGGCGCGATTTCGTCCATCTCGGCACCTGGGCGGCGGGCGATGTCTCCACCATCGGCGAGCTGCCGCTGACCGGCACGGCCTCCTATGCCGGCCATGCGGTCGGCAGCGTCACCAACATCACCAATGATGGCCAGGCACAATATCTGGCGGCCGGCAATTTCAACATGACCTTCGATTTCGGCGCGCGCACCGGCGAAGCCAGCATCAGCAATTTCGATGGTCGCAGCTTCGGCGGCTCGGTCTACTCCCCCACCGGCAGCCCGAGCGACCTCAGCCATTTCGTCGGCGGCCTCGGCAACATGAGCGAGACGGTGTCGGGCGTGCTGACCGGCTCTTTCGTGAACGGTCCGATGGGCGCGGCGCAAGGGGTGGTCGGCAGCTTCGGCATCTCCGACATCACCGGCGCCTACACCGCCACCGGCGTCGTCGTCGGCCAGCGCTAGGCGAGCCGTTTCAAGGACTTGCCCGCCGCCAGGGTCGGTTTGCCGAGCCAGTGGCGGGCATGGCCCCGATGCCTGTCCGGCTTGTGCAAAACTTTGCAAGGGCAACTGGACAGGCTTGGTGCGAGCCTCTATAAGACCGGCACTCCGATGCGACGCAGGCAGATGGCCGCGCCGCTTCGCGGGCCCAGGTAGCTCAGTTGGTAGAGCAGCGGATTGAAAATCCGCGTGTCGCTGGTTCGATTCCGGCCCTGGGCACCACTTTCCCTTAGATAAATCCCTACAGACCAAGCCCTTAACGGCGTCCCTTTAACGGTGGCATCGTGTAACTTGGCGAGTCCGTCGTCGAGCCCTGCGTCACGCATCCGGTCCTGTCGATGTGACGCCCGCCGCAACGGCGGCCCGTGAAGTTGGCGCCGGACCTGCGTTGAGGATGTCGTGCAAGGGGAGTGGCGGGCGGAAGATGGGCGGACCGGGCCTGCACAGGTGCCGAAGCGTCCGCTGCCGGAGCGCCCGCTGCGGGAGCGTCTGCCGTGCGTTGCCTCTGCGCGGTCGCGGATCGTGACCGCCCGCGGCGAGGCGAGCGTGGTCACGCCGAAGCTGCGCCCCGAACGGACGCCATCGGCCGCCTCGTCAATCGGCGTATCAATCGGTCGCCCTCAGTCGTTCCCCTGTACCGGCGAATTTCGTTTCAGGAGAGCCCAGAGCAGGATTGCCAGCGTGAGCAGCATCAGCGCGGCGGTGGCGGGACGCGAGAACATCTCGATGTAGCTGCCGCGATGGATCAGCAGCGCCCGGCGCAGGTTCTCTTCCAGCATGGGTCCGAGAATGAAGCCGATGAGCAGCGGCGCCGGCGAATAGTCGAAGAGCCGCAACAGGAAGCCGACGAAGCCGAAGCCGAGAACCAGCCATACCGCGAAGGCGCTGTTGGTGAGCGTGTAGACGCCCGCGCAGATCAGCGCCACGATCACCGGATACATCATCGAATAGGGGATGCGCAGCAGCCAGAGCCAGATGCCGACCAGCGGCAGGTTGAGCCCCAGCAGGAGGATGTTGCCGAGCCAGAAGCTCGCGATCAGGCCCCAGAACATCTCCGGCTGCTCGAAGATGAACTTGGGACCGGGCGAGATGCCGTGGATCATCAGCGCGCCAAGCATGATCGCCATCGTCGGGCTGCCGGGAATGCCGAGCGACAGGGTGGGAATGAAGGCGGTCTGGACGGCCGCGTTGTTGGCGGCCTCGGGCGAGGAAATGCCCTCGATCGCTCCCTTCCCGAACCGGTGCGGCGTCCGGCTGATGCGTTTTTCGACCGCGTAGCCGATCAGCGAGGCGATGGTCGGCCCGGCGCCGGGCAGCGGCCCGACCACGCTGCCGACCCCGGCGCCGCGCGCCATCGGCAGCAGCGTCTTCAGGAATTCCGGCCGGCTCGGGATCATCGAGCGCCACGTGACCTTGGGCATCGGGCCGCGCGCCTTCTGGGCGCTGATCGCGAAGATGATCTCGCCGACGCCGAACGTGCCCAGAGCCAGCGCGACCAGGCTGACGCCGTCGAAGAGCTCCGGAACGCCGAAGGTGAAGCGATAGTCGCCGCTGTTGACGTCGATGCCGACGGTGCCGAGCAAGGCGCCGAAAAGCACCATCGCGATCCCCTTCAGCGGCGGCCCGTCGGAGATCGTGGCCGCCATGATGATGCTCAGCAGCAGGATCGCGGCATATTCGGACGGACCGACGGCGACGGCCAGCCGGCTGATCACCGGCGAGAGGAAGGTCAGCAGCAGGATGCCGACGGTTCCTCCGAAGAACGACACATAGGTGGTGACGGTCAGCGCCACGCCGGCCTTTCCGTTCTGGGCCATCGGATAGCCATCGAGACAGGTGATGGCGTTCGACGAGGTGCCCGGCAGATTGAGCATGATGGAGGCGGTCGAGCCGCCATATTCGGCGCCGTAATAGATCCCCGACAGGAACACCAGCGCCGTTGTCGGGTCGAGATAGAAGGAGACCGGCATCAGCAGCGAGATCGCCGACAAGGCCCCGACGCCGGGCAGCACCCCGACCAGCGTTCCAAGGAAGACACCCGCGAAGCAATAGACCACCGAGGTCAGCGTCAGCGATGCGAAGCCGAGCGTGAACAACTCCATCGGATCACACCTTGATCAGAGCCGTGGGGGAATTCAGCCCGATCACGAAGACGAGCCAGACGAGCAGGCAGGAGAAGAGGACGATGCCGATCGTTTGCCGCAGTCCGGCGCCCCGGTCGGCCAGGCACGCGAGCAGGACCGAGACGCCAAGGGCCGGAAACAGACCGAACCGTCCGATGATCAGCGCGAAGCTCGCGACGCTGAATGCGATCAGAAGCAGCTCGCGCCGGGGAATGTGGACGGGCGTCGCCGACGCGCGCAGCCCGCCGATCGCGATGACAGCGCCGAGCAGCACCAGCGCCCCGCCGATCAGCAACGGAAAGTAGCCAGAGCCCATCCGCGCGGCGCTGCCGATGCCGTAGTCGAAGGCGCGATAGGCCGCGGCGGCTCCGATCAGGGCGAGCAGGAAACCGCTGATGGCGTCGCGATTGAGCTTCGGCTGCATGGGGGGGCGGTCTCTTTGTGCGATGATGGGGCGCGATTACGGGGGCGCGATTAGTGGGCACGATTAGGGGGCAGAAGGCGCCGGCATCGCGGCCTTGGCCTGAGCGCGGGCGTTGCGAATGTGTATGACCGCGGCCTGCTGGGCGCCCGGAACGTTCCCCTCGCGGATGCAGGACAGGATGTCGCGCATCTCCTTCAGGCTCTCCTTCGGGCGCCCGGGCCGGGACATCGAGCGCGAGCGCAGCAGGTTCACCCGCGCGAGGAGGCCGCGCAGGATGTCGGCGAGGATGTCGTTGCTGCAGCCCTGGAACATCACCTCGTAGAAGGTCGTCGTGGCCCCGATCAGTTGAGCCGGGTTCAGCCCCTCGGACGAGGCCTGCTCGAATTCCTCGAGTGCCGCGTCCATCCGCTCCAGGTGCTCGCCGGTTGCGGCGAGCGCGAAAAGGCGCACGACCTCCGGTTCGATCAACTCCCGCACGTCGTAGATCCGTTCGGCCTCCTCCCAGCCGAGCTTGACCACGATCGGGCCCCGGTTGGGGCGGACCTCGACCAGGCGCTCCGCCTCGAGCTGACGGAGCGCTTCGCGGACCGGCGTGCGCGACGCATCGAGGTGGGAGCACAGCTCGGCCTCGGACAGCCGCTGGCCGGGCACGAACACCCCGGTGATGATGTCGGCCCGCAATGCATTGGTGACGCGCTCGCGCACGCTGCCGCCGCGGACGCGCGCCGTATCGCTGGTGTTGCTGTCCATCTATCTCCGTCCTGCGTCTCTCGCTCCGGCGACACGGTCGAGAAATGCGCCGACCGCACGGTTGAAGCTTACCGGATTGTCGTCATGCACATAGTGCCCGGCACCTTCGATCTCCTGGGCGACCACGCGCGGGTTCGTTTCGCACATTCGCTGGACCCGTGCCGGGTCGAGATAGTCGGAGTTTGCGCCGCGCAGCACGAGAACGGGGCAGGCGAGGCCGGACAGGGCCGGCCAGAGGTCCGGGTTCGGTCGCACGCTGGCCTGCTCGATCCGGCATTTCCCGATCCCGAGCTGATCGTGGCGCCAGACGATCTTGCCGCCGACGGCTTTCATCGAATGGGTGATGCGCGATTCGATCGCCGCGTCGGTGACGTTCGGCCGGATCGACCGCCAGAAGGCGCGCGCCTTGTCCAGATCGTCGAAGGAGAGCGGCGTCGTTTTAAGTTCCTTCAGGATCCGCTCGATGCCGGCGCTGCCGTCGGCCTCGGGTCCGCTGTCTTCGAGTATCAGCGACGCGAAGCGCTGGCCATGTGTCAGCGCATAGGTCAGCGCGTTGATGCCGCCCATGGAGTGGCCGAGAACATGGAGCGTCTCGGCCCTCAGGTGGTCGACAAGCGCGCCCAGATCGGCAGCGTATTGATCGGCGAAGTAGTTTCGCGCCGGATCCCAGTCCGTTTCTCCCCGGCCGCGCTGGTCGGGCGCCACCACGTAGAAGCGATCCGCGAGGGTCTGCGCCAGTCCGGCGAAGGTCCGGCCATAGCTGCGCAGACCATGCAGGCAGATCAGCATCGGGCGGCCGGGATCGCCCCAGGTCAGATAGTGGAACCGCAACCCGTTCAGGTAGACGAAACTGGACCGCTCCCGGTGCATCGTGTCTGGCTCCGCGTTCTATTCGGCCGCGAGCGGTGCGACCTGCGGTCCGCCGAGGCGTGCGTGGATACGTCCGCGCGTCGCGACGGCGAAAGCCACCACCACCTCGTCGGCATTGGGCGCATCGTCGAAATAGGCGCTCACCGTGTCGTAATAGGCGCGCGCATAGAGTTCGCCGATATGGGCGAGCGGCACGTCGATCAGGGCGCCCGGGCCGCTGCGCTTGCCGGTCGAGGGAATCCACTCCTTCGCGCCGGGGAGCACGGCCCGGATCGGGGTCGCGAAACGGGCGGTGATGAAGGCGTTGCCGTGCTCGTATTCGCCGGCGCTGCCGACGACGCAGGCCTTGCCGTAGCTTTCGGCCTGCGCGCCGCCCAGGGCGGTGAGGATGCGCCGGGCAAACTCCTCTCCCAGTCGGTCGCTGCCATCGATGATCTCGCTCAGATCTCTGCTGAACCGGCCCGCATAAGGGTTCCTGATCGCCGCGGCGATCAGGATCTTGCGCAAGGGAGCACCTTCGTCCGACTCATAGATCTCGTTGGTCAGGACTTCCTGTTCCTGACCGTACCAACGGCGGATCTGGTAGTCGGCGATGTTGTCTTGACGCATCGTCTCGTTGACCTTTCAGCTTACTCGGAAATGTCGATATTGGTGGTGGCGAGGATGTGTCTCACCAGCGCCACGGAGGCGTCGCGCTTCTTCTCCAGCTCTTCCGGCGAGCTGCCCTGCGCCGTGACGCCGAGCTTGGCGAACTCCTCCTGCGCCTCCGGCTGGTCGAGGACCGTCTGGATCGCCTTGGAGACCTGGGTGCGGATCTCGGCCGGCACCCCCGACGGGGCGAAGATCCCGAACCAGCCGGCGTCGTCGAGATCCTCATAGCCTTCTTCGGCGAAGGTCGGAATGTCGGGGAACTGCGACAGGCGCTCTGGCGCTGCCACCGCCAGACCCCGCATGGCCCCGTCATCGAGCGAGGCGGTGAGTGCGGTCACCGTCAGGAAGGCGCTGTCGATATGGCCGCCGGTCACGTCGGCAACGGCGGGGGCGGATCCCTTGTAGGGCACATGGATCGTCTCGGCGCCGGATCTGGAGGCGAGCAGCGTGCCCAGCAGGTGCGGCGTCGAGCCGACGCCGAAAGTGCCGTAGGTCAGCGGCCGCGCTTTCGAGGCGTCCACATAGCCCTTCAGGTCCGTGATCGGCGATGACGCCGGGACCACGAGGATGAGCGCACTGTTGGCGACCATGCTCACCGGATCGAGGCCGGTGAGCATGTCGCCCATCTTGTCCTCGTGCAGCACCGGCGAGATCGCGTTGGTCGAGGAGGTCCCGAACAGCAGCGTGTAGCCGTCGGCGGGCTGCGTCTTCACATAGGCACCGGCAACGGCGCCGCTCGCGCCGGGACGATTGTCGACGACGACCGGCGCCCCGAGCGCGGTCTCCAGCTTGTTCGAGACCAGCCGCGCCAGCAGGTCGGTGCCGCCACCTGGAGCGAAAGGCACGACGAGCGTGACCGGACGGGCGGGATATCCCTGGCCCAGGACCGGGCCTGTCAGCCCGGCGGTTGCCGCGACGCAAGCTGCGGCCAGCAGAAAACAGCGACGGTTCATGTTCCCCTCCTCTTAATACAAGATTGTATGATAATCACATCATACGTTCTGAGTTTCAAGGCCTGATTTGCGCGTCGAAGAGAGGCCCGTTCTGCGACGGGCGATGTGTCTCGGGTTAGGGTCCTGACCCTGACCCTCGTCCGAAGGCGCAGAGCGGCGGCTGAGGCAGCTTCCTTCCTTCAAAACGACGGCATGTTGCGCGGACAATCCAAAGGCCCGAACGATCGGGCGCGCGGTCCGCACCGGGGGCGGACGCGTCTGCCTTTTCAGCTCTCGATGCTGGGCGGATGAGACTTTCATGCCTCGTCGATGCCGCGCTGGCATGCGAGACCGGCCTTTCTCAAGGCAACCTGGAGCGCGCGATCGAACTGTCCGATCCGATCCCGGTGTCGGCACCGTCAGCGAGGGCCGGGCAGGGCGGCTCGCACCGCGCAGTTCACTCCGGCCGGTTCACGCCGGAACCACCACCGCGTTCACCGGCGCGGCCATGATGCGGAACGCCAGTTCTTCCTTGAGTTCGCTCCAGCGGGCCTGCTCGGCGGGTGTCAGCGGCCGCTGCTTGGAGGTTCGTCCGATCGCGACGAACTCCGCGCCGACGGCGCCGGAGGCCGTGACATAGGCGCGGGTGTGGCCGTCCACGGTCACCTCGAACCAGAACCCGCCCTCCGCGGCTTCCGGAGCGCTGTGCGGCGCCATCGCCGTATCGATGTGATAGGCGCCCCGGCTTGTGGTCCGCGCGATCATCTCGACGGCATCGCGCACGCCGAGACCGGGAAAGGCGGTGCGCACGGACACGGTTTCCCGGTCGGGCGGGCCGGCCGGCGACAGGTCGGCGAAGGCGCGCTGCATCAGACGGAAGCCGAGCGCGACACCGCCGATATTGGTGCGGCCATGATACTTGATGCAGTCCTCGTAGGTGATGGCGAGCGTGGTGCCATGGTCGATGATGGCGAGTTCGGGAGCGACGATCGTCATGGCATGTGAACCTTGCGGCTGTGGAACAGGGCATCGTCGGGGGCCCCGAGCAGGCGGCCGATCACGGTGTGCTTGGCGATCTGATAGGCGGCGAGTTCCTCCCGCGTGCCTTGGCCGTCCTGATGACGGCGGATCTGGTCGACGAAGGCGTCGGTGAAATAGCCGTCGGCCAGCCAGTAGCCGCTTGCGCGGGAGCCGACGGCGATCTCGAAATAGAACCTGCCGACGATCGCCGCCGGGGCGTCCGGCGGGCCGGCCTCGGGATCCACGGTCAGGCGGCCGCGCGTCCGTGCCCGGGTGATCATCTCGACGCAGTCGAGAATTCCGGCTCCGGGGAAACCGACCAGAACCCGGATGTCGTCGCGATGCGGCGGGCCCTCGGGGCTGAGATCGGCAAAGGCGCGCGCGAACAGCCGCAGGCACAGGGCCGTGGCGACGATCTGGCCGGGACCGGCGTAGCGCACCAGGTCGTCGCGGCCGATGGCCACCACGCCGTCCTGGTCGCGCACCACGACACATTGCACGGGGACGCCCGCGGTCACCGCTTGCTGCGTCGGGGCGGAACGGATGGGCTGAGGAACGTGGTCAGGCATGGGATTCCTGCTGCTTCGGCGGGGCGGAGCACGCCGACGAGGGCCGCGAACACCGCGCGGCTAATATGAATTAATGTCTCAAGTTTGCAGCGGAAAAATGCGGTCCCAGGCGGGGTTGCGCTGCCGTGACGCAGGCGCGCTGTCGCGCCCGCCGGCAGGACGGCCGGGGCGTTGGGAGGCGTGGAGGAGGCTGCCGGGCGCGCCGGAGCCGGGCTATTCCGGCTGGAAGCCGCCGATCAACTGCCGCAGGCCGATGACCCCGCCGACGAGAATGGCGGCCAGCGTCGTCGGGCCCGACCAGGCCAGCGCGGCGCTCGCCGTCACCCCCTGGCCGACCGAGCAGCCCATGGCGACGACGCCGCCGATGCCCATCAGCATGGCGCCGCTGACCTGACGGCCGAGTTCGCGCGGGTCCTCGCAGGCTTCCCAGCGGAACAGGCCGCGGATCGACGAGCCGATCAGCGCGCCGCCGATCACCCCGATCACCGCGCCGACGGAAAAGCTGATGCCGCCGGCGGTCGAGGTCATCAGGAACACCAGGGTGCGCCCCACCGGAGCGGTGAAGGACGGGCCCTCGACGGAGACGGCGCCAAGGCTGATGTCGGAGAGATAACTGGTTCCGGCGAAGCACCAGACGACGGCGACGCCGGCGGCGATGCCCCAGCCGATCATCCGCGGCGAGCGGCGCAGCGGCGCATGGGCGAGGCCCCAGGCGAGGCAGGCGAGGCCGATGACCACCACCGTCACCACGGCGGGGATGCCGAGCAACGAGTTGAGATCGTGGACGATACCCTGCGGCCCGGTGGCGTCCGGCTGGGGAAACAGGGCGGTGCGCACCGGCGCCAGCGGACCGGACAGGGCGATGAAGCCGAAGATGCCCATCACCACCACGACGACCAGCGAGCGCAGGTCGCCGCCGCCGAAGCGTACCAGGGCGCCGAAGCCGCAATTGCCGGCCAGCGCCATGCCGTAGCCGAAAACGAGGCCGCCGAGGATCGAGGCGAGCGGGTTCCAGGAAATCGAGTGGTAGAAGCTGCCGCCGAGATCGACGATGCCGGCCATGGCGGCGAACTGGGTGCCGAGAACGGCGACGCCGACGACGATGCCCCACAGCCGCAGCATCGTCTGGTCCTTGCCGTAGACCGCGCTTTCCAGCGCGCCGAGCGTGCAGAAATCGCCGAGCCGGGCCGCCAGTCCGAGCACGATCCCGCCCGCCAGCCCGACCAGGGCCGCAAGCAGGCCAATTGGCACCGCGTCCATGCCTTTTCCTCCCTCCCGAATGATGTCGCGGCGGCCGGTCTTATGCCGGTTTCGGGAACAGCCGCGCCAGGGTTTCGATCATCGCGGCCACCTTCGGGTCGAGGATCGAATAATAGATCGCCTGCCCGTCCCGCCTGGCGCTTACCAGGCCTTCGAGACGCAGGCGCGCCAATTGCTGGCTGACCACAGCCTGACGTGAGGACAGCAGATTTTCAAGCTCGGTGACGCTCTTGGCGCCGCCGTGGAGATGGCACAGGATCGTCAGCCGCCCGTCGTGACCGAGCGCCTTGAGGAAGGTGGCGACCTCGTTGGCCTGCCCGACCAGATCGTCCAGGTCGACAGTGTCCGTCTCGCCCTCACTGATATCCTGCGTGCCGGACAAGAGAATGGCCCCAATCGTCGCGTGGCCTTTCATAGAGCGGCCGTAGCGGCATCGCAACCGAAACCGGCGCGATGCGCCCGCCCGTCCGAGGCGTCAGCGGGCGTCGGCCCGGGCGATCAGGGCGGCGAGCAGGGGCCAGAAGAAATCCTCACCCGGGTAACCT
Source organism: Stappia sp. TSB10P1A (assembly GCF_900185725.1). Taxonomy (GTDB): domain Bacteria; phylum Pseudomonadota; class Alphaproteobacteria; order Rhizobiales; family Stappiaceae; genus Stappia. The sequence goes on from NZ_FYAU01000014.1 coordinate 93,708, forward strand.
TCCAGGCGGCCGATCTCGCGACCGCCGGCCAGCAGGATGAAGGTCGGGGTGAACACCGGCGGCGCCGCCAGATGGATGTCGTCCGGCACCGGCGCGCGCAATTGCTGGCTGCGCAGCGGCGCCTGGCGCCCCTCGTCGGTCAGCGGATATTGCGGGCCGATCTCCTCGTGCCAGCGGGCGCAATAGGCGCAGCCCGGCTGCTCCACCATCAGCAGTTCGAGCGGGGCTGCGGCCACCGAAGCGACCGGCGAATCGGCCACCGCCCGCGGCGCGGTCATCGTCAGTCCCGCGAGGAGCAGGCCGGGAAGGAGCAGGCCGGGAAGGAGCAGGCCGGAAAGGAGCAGGCTGGCCAGGGCGAGACGGCCGAGGCGACGGCGTGCCGGAAGACTGTCGAGAGGGAGGCGGCGGAGCATGTTGACAAACCTATATTCACATAGGAATATCCTAATATAATTGAATAGACCGAACAAGGCTGACGCGTCGGGGGAGGGGCGGATGCTGGAAATCAGCTTCGGAGGGGCCGCCCTGGCGGGGCTGCTCTCCTTTTTTTCGCCCTGCATCCTGCCGATGGTGCCGTTCTATCTGTCCTATATGGCCGGATTGTCGGCGGCGGAACTGCGGGAGGGCGAGGTCATCTCGCCCGGCGCCCGGCGCCGGCTGATGGTCCAGGCGCTGGCCTTCGCGCTCGGTGTCACCTCCATCTTCGTGCTGCTGGGGCTCGGCGCCACGGCGCTCGGCCGGGTGTTCCTGGAATGGCGGGAGGTGCTGTCCTGGGCAGCGGCGGCGGTGCTCATCCTCTTCGGCCTGCATTTCCTCGGCGTGCTGCGCATCGGCCTGCTCTATCGCGAGGCGCGGGTGCAGAGCGGCGCGCGGCCGACGACGCTGGTGGGGGCCTATGTCATGGGCCTTGCCTTCGGCTTCGGCTGGACGCCCTGCGTCGGCCCGGCGCTGGCGGCGATCCTGATGGTCGCCGGCGGCATGGGCGAGGTCTGGCGCGGCGGCGCCCTGCTGCTCGTCTATGGCCTTGCCATGACCCTGCCCTTCGTCGTCGCCGCGCTCTTCGCCGGGCCGTTCCTCGGCTTCGTCGCCCGCCACCGCCGGCTGATGGGCTATGTGGAGAAGGCGATGGGCGTGATGCTCATCCTGTTCGGCCTGCTGATCGCCACCAATTCGGTCAACCTGATCGCCGACTGGATGATCCGCAATTTCGACTGGAGCGCCACGCTGACCTGACCGCCCCGCTGACCTATCGAAGGGAGATATCGTCATGATCCGTCTTGCCATTCTTGCCGTCATCGGCTGGCTGGCCGTGCTGCCGGCCTCCGCCGCCGAGCTCGGCGACGACGGTCTGCACAAGCCGGCCTGGCTGCGCGAAACCTTCAAGGACCTGCGCGAGGATCTCGCCGAGGCCAATGCGGAGGGCAAGCGGCTGATGATCACCATCGAGCAGCGCGGCTGCATCTATTGCACGCGCATGCATGAGGAGGTGTTCACCGACCCGGCGATCGAGGCGCTGATCCGCGAGCAGTATTTCGTGGTGCAGATCAACCTGTTCGGCGATGTCGAGGTGACCGATTTCGACGGCACCGTGCTGCCGGAGAAGGCGATGGCGACGCGCTGGGGCGTCCTGTTCACGCCGACGCTGATCTTCCTGCCGGAAGCCGTTTCGCCGGATCAGACGACCGCTGAGGCGGCTGTCGCGATGATGCCGGGCGCCTTCGGCAAGGGCACGACCGAGGCTCTGCTGACCTGGGTGCGCGAGCACGGCTACGAATCGGGCGAGCACTTCCAGGCCTATCTGGCGCGCCGCATGGCCGGACAGCAGTGACCCAAGCGTTTGACAAACAGAGATAAATTAAGACATTCAAAAAAATATATATCTCTATTGCAAGAAGGATGGCAGGGTTGCTATCCTTGCAACCGAGGAAGCACTCTGGGAGGAGAGCAATGACACGCTGGCTCGTGCTGGGGGGCGCAATGGCCATGGCCATGGTGGCGCCCGCCCTGTCTGAAACCGCACCCAAGGAAGTCAAGTACGAGGAGGGGGCCGTCGCCGCCTCGCTCACCGGCGTCCCCGGCGATCCCGAGGTCGGCATCAAGGTCATGACGACCAATGCCCTCGGCAACTGCGTCGCCTGCCACGCCATCGAGGCGCTGCCCGATGTCGAGTTCCCCGGCACGATCGCGCCGATGCTGGACGGTGTCGCCGATCGCTATGACGAGGCGCAACTGCGCGGCATCGTCGCCAATGCGAAGATGACCTTCGACGGCTCGTTCATGCCGGCCTTCTACAAGACCGACGGCTTCGTCCGTCCGGGCGACGGCTTCAGCGGCAAGGCGGGAACCGAACCGCTTCCCCCCGTCCTCAGTGCGCAGCAGATCGAGGATGTGGTGGCCTATCTTCTCACCCTCAAGGACTGACGCGGCAGCGCGACGCTCAAGGAGATGACTATGAAACTGACACGACGCGAGGTGCTCTGGGTCGGGCTTGGCGGCCTTGCCGTGGCCGCCGTGCCGGGCCTTGCCCGGGCCGCGACCATTGAGGAACTGACGGCGGCCTTCACCGGCGGCGCCGCTCCGGCGGGCGAGGGGATCTCGATCACCGCGCCGGAGATCGCCGAGAACGGCAACACGGTGCCGATCGGCGTCGATGCGCCGGGCGCCGTCGCCATCATGCTGCTGGCGACCGGCAATCCGGAGCCGGCGGTGGCGACCTTCACCTTCGGCCCGGCGGCCGGCAGCCAGCGGGCGGCGACCCGCATCCGTCTCGCCCAGACCCAGGACGTGGTCGCGCTGGCGAAGATGGCCGACGGATCGATCCGTCAGGCGCAAGCGACCGTCAAGGTCACCATCGGCGGCTGCGGCGGCTGATCGTCAGGCAACAGGAGAGGCAATATGGCAAGCGATGCAAAGCCCCGGGTCAAGGTCCCGAAGTCGGCGTCCGCCGGTGAGGTGGTGACGATCAAGGCGCTGATCAGCCACAAGATGGAATCCGGCCAGCGCAAGGACAAGGACGGCAAGCTGATCCCGCGCTCGATCATCAACCGGTTCACCTGCGACTTCAACGGCGTCAACGTCGTCGATGTCGCCATCGATCCGGCGGTGTCGACCAACCCCTATTTCGAGTTCGACGTCAGGGTCGATGCGGCGGGTGACATCAAGTTCACCTGGTACGACGACGACGGCTCGGTCTACGAGGACGTCAAGGCGATCGAAATCGCCTGATCGCGCTGCCACACCGAGTTTGGGAGGAAGGCTCATGCAGCCGCGCAACATGATCATCAGGACCGCCGTCGCGGCATTCGGCCTCGCGATGGCCGGTACCGTGCTGGCGGATCCGGTGGAGGATACGCTCGTCGTCGAGACGGACGACGGCACCATCGAATTCGTGACGCAGACATCGCCGCCGGAGCACCTGAACGGCGCCTTGCGGGAGATCTATTCGGGCTGGCTGTTCCGCGAGGACGAAACCCGCGACCTGCAACGGGACGATTTCGACAATCCGGGCATGGTCTTCGTCGACCGGGGCCTCGATGCCTGGAACAACCCGATGGGTGCCAAGGGCGAGTCCTGCGCCGGCTGTCACCAGGAGCCGGACAGCATGCGCGGCCTGCGCTCGGTCACCCCGCGCGTGGATCAGGCCTCGGGCAAGCTGATGCTGGTCGAGGACTATGTCAACGAATGCGTGACCCGGCACATGGGTCTCGAGGCCTGGGGCTGGACGTCCGAGAAGATGAAGGACATGCTGGCGCTGATCTCGATGCAGTCGCGTGGCGAACCGGTGAATGTGGCGATCGACGGGCCCGCCGCCTCCTATTGGGAGAAGGGCAAGGAGATCTACTACACGCGCTTCGGCCAGTTGGAGATGTCCTGTGCCAATTGTCACGAGGACAACTATGGCCAGATGATCCGCGCCGATCACCTGTCCCAGGGCCAGGTCAATGGCTTTCCGACCTATCGCCTCAAGGATGCCGGCATGGTCAGCGCGCAGCAGCGCTTCGTCGGTTGCGTGCGCGACACCCGTGCGGAGACCTTCAAGGCCGGGTCGGACGAGTTCAAGGCTCTGGAACTCTATGTCGCCTCGCGCGGCAACGGGCTCAGCGTCGAGGGCGTTTCGGTCCGGCATTGAGATCGGACCCGCGCTGATGTCAGGGGGCGGCCGCGCGGATCGGCCGGCCGCCCTCGAACACCGTCTTTCACATGCGGACAGCCACGCGGCGCGCTTCGGCGCGAACGGAGGAGGTGTATCCGCGGCAAGGAGTTAGCGAATGATCACGCGCCGGGAATTCCTGCAGGCGTCGATGGCCGCCTCGGCCATCGTCGGCACCAGTGGCTTCGGCACCTGGGCGCGGCTCGCCGCGCAGCAGGCCCTGACCCAGGACCAACTGCTGCGGTTCGACGATTTCGGCAACGTGACGCTGATCCATGTCACCGACATCCATGCCCAGTTGAAGCCGATCTGGTTCCGCGAGCCGGAGGTCAATCTCGGCGTCGGCGGCGCCAAGGGCCATGTTCCGCATGTTACCGGCGCCGACTTCCTGAAGATGTTCGACATCGCGCCCGGCTCCGCCGACGCCTATGCGCTGACCTGCGAGGACTTTGCCGCGCTGGCGCGGGCCTATGGCCGCATGGGCGGCATGGACCGGGTCGCCACGGTGGTCAAGGCGATCCGGGCGGCGCGGCCGGACTCGATCCTGCTCGACGGCGGCGACACCTGGCACGGCTCGATGACCAGCTTCCTGACCAAGGGGCAGGACATGGTCAATGTCATGAACGCCCTGGGCGTCGAGGCCATGACCAGCCACTGGGAATGGACCTATGGCACCGACCGGGTGAAGGAGATCGTCGAGGGACTGCCGTTCCCTTTCCTCGGCGCCAACATCTTCGACGCCGAATGGGACGAGCCGGCCTTCGAGCCCTATCAGGTCTTCGAGAAGGGCGGCGTCAAGGTGGCGGTCATCGGCCAGGCCTTCCCCTATATGCCGATCGCCAATCCCGGCTGGATGTTCCCCGAATTCTCCTTCGGCATCCGCGAGGAGCGGATGCAGGCGGTGGTGAACGAGGTCCGCGCCGACGGCGCCGATCTGGTGGTCTGCCTGTCGCATAACGGCTTCGACGTCGACCGCAAGATGGCCGGCCGGGTCAAGGGCATCGACGTCATCCTGACCGGCCACACCCATGACGCGGTGCCCGAGCCGGTGCTGGTCGGCGAGACCATCCTCATCGCCTCGGGCTCCAACGGCAAGTTCGTCTCGCGCGTCGATCTCGACGTGCGCGACGGGCGCATGATGGGCTATCGCCACAAGCTGATCCCGATCTTCTCCGACGTGATCGAGCCCGATCCGGAGATGGCGGCGCTGATCGACGGCGAGCGCGAACCGTTCAAGGCGCAACTGGAGGAGCAGATCGGCACCACCGAGAGCCTGCTCTACCGGCGCGGCAATTTCAACGGCACCTGGGACGACCTGATCTGCGACGCGATCCGCTCCGAGCGCGACGCCGAGATCGCCATGTCGCCGGGGGTGCGCTGGGGCACGACGCTGCTGCCGGGCGATCCGATCACCCGCGAGGACATCCACAACGTCACCTCGATGACCTATGGCGCCTGCTACCGCACCGAAATGACCGGCGAGACGATCCGGGCGATCCTGGAGGATGTCGCCGACAACATCTTCAACCCCGATCCCTACTACCAGCAGGGCGGCGACATGGTGCGGATCGGCGGCCTCGCCTATGCCATCGACGTGTCGAAGCCGATCGGCCAGCGCATCTCCGACATGGCGCTGGTCGACACCGGCGAGGCGATCGAGGCCGGCCGCTCCTACACCGTCGCCGGCTGGGCCAGCGTCAACGAGGGCACCGAGGGCCCGCAGATCTGGGATGTGATCGAAGCGCATGTGCGCAAGCTCGGCTCGGTGAAGCTGGAGCCCAACACGTCGGTCGTCGTGACCGGTATCTGAGACGAAGCAAGGAGCGTTCGCCATGTCCGACGAACCCATCGCCCGCACCTCCCGCCGCGACTTCCTGCGCAGCACGGCCCTGGCCGGCGCGGGTCTTGTCGCCGGAAGTGCCACCGCCGGCGCGGCCGGCCCCGATCCCAAGATTGTCGAGGTGCAGGACTGGGCCAGCAGCTTCGGCGATCCGGTCGACGCCACGCCCTACGGCATGCCGATCCGTTTCGAGTCCCATGTGGTTCGGCGCAATGTCGAATGGCTGACCGAAAGCCCGGTCTCCTCGATCAATTTCACGCCGATCCACGCGCTGGAAGGCACGATCACGCCGCAGGGCTGCGCCTTCGAGCGGCACCATTCCGGCGCGATCGAGCTCAGCAAGGCGGATTACCGGCTGATGATCAACGGCCTGGTCGACACGCCGCTGGTGTTCACCTTCGAGGACCTGCTGCGCTTCCCGCGCTCGGTCACCACGGCCTTCTGCGAATGCGCGGCCAATGGCGGCATGGAATGGGCCGGGGCGCAGTTGGAAGGCTGCCAGTACACCCAAGGCATGATCCACAACATGGAATATACCGGCGTGCCGCTGCGGCTGCTGCTGGAGGAGGCCGGCGTCAAGCCGGAGGGCAAGTGGGTCTATGCGGAAGGCGCCGACGCCAGTTCCAACGGGCGCTCGCTGCCGCTCGACAAGGCGCTGGACGACGTCATGGTCGCCTTCTTCGCCAATGGCGAGGCGCTGCGCAAGGAGCATGGCTATCCCGTCCGCCTGGTGGTACCGGGCTGGGAAGGCAACATTTGGGTGAAGTGGCTGCGCCGCCTCGGTGTCTATGACCAGGCCGTGGAAAGCCGCGAGGAAACCTCGAAATACACCGACCTGATGCCGGACGGCCGGGCCCGCAAATGGACCTGGGTGATGGACGCCAAGTCGGTCATCACCTCGCCCTCGCCGCAGGTGCCGATCCGCCACGGCAAGGGGCCGCTGGTGATCTCCGGCCTCGCCTGGTCGGGCAATGGCCGCATCACCCGGGTCGACGTCTCGCTCGACGGCGGCGTCAACTGGCAGAGCGCGCGGCTCTCCGGGCTGGCCCTGCCCAAGGCGCTGACCCGCTTCCATCTCGATATCGACTGGAATGGCGAGGAGCTGCTGCTGCAGTCCCGCGCCGTCGACGAGACCGGCTATGTCCAGCCGACCAAGGATCAGTTGCGCGAGATCCGCGGACTCAACAATGTCTATCACAACAACGGCATCCAGACCTGGTGGGTCAAGGCCGACGGGGAGGTCGAGAATGTCGAAGTCGCGTGACGTCCTGATCCTCGCGATCTGCGCCGGTGCGCTGCTGGCGACGCCGGCGCTTGCCGGCAAGCTCGGCCTCGGCCGCGAGGCGCTGCCGGAGGAAGTCGCGGCCTGGGACGTCGCCGTGCTACCCGACGGCACGGGCCTGCGTCCCGGCTCCGGCGATGTCGCCACCGGCGACGAGGTCTTCGCCGAGAAATGCGCCTCCTGTCACGGCGAGTTCGCCGAGGGCCTCGACAGTTGGCCGGTGCTGGCCGGCGGCGGCGGCACCCTTACCGATCGCCGGCCGGTGAAGACGGTCGGCAGCTACTGGCCGTATCTGTCGACCGTGTGGGACTATGTGCATCGCTCGATGCCCTTTGGCGCGGCCCAGACCCTCAGCGTCGACGAGACCTATGCGATCACCGCCTTCCTGCTCTATTCGAACGGGCTGGTGGACGAGGATTTCGTCCTCTCCGACGAGAATTTCCGCGAGGTCGAGCTGCCCAACGCCGTCGGCTTCTATCCCGATGACCGGCCGCAGACCGAATATCCGCTGTTCAGCGGCGAGCCCTGCATGAGCGATTGCCGCCGGCCGGTGGCGATCACCAAGCGGGCGGTCGAGCTGAACGTCACGCCGCAGGATCCCGACGGCCGCCCCGCCGGAACCCTGCCGCCGCTTTCGGAGGCCGCCGCGCTGCCGGCGGATCCCGCGCCCGCCACCGAGACCGCCGCGGCAACCGAGACCGCCGCGGCAACCGAGGTCGCCGCCGCTCCGGCCGAGACTGTCGACGAGACTGCGACCGAGGCCGCCGCCGCCGATCCGGCCCTGATCGCCGAGGGCGTCGGCGTCTTCAAGAAATGCGTCGCCTGTCACAAGGTCGGCGAGGGCGCCAAACATGCGGTCGGCCCGGTGCTGAATGGCATCGTCGGGGCTCCGGTCGGGGCGGCGGACGGCTACAAATATTCCAAGGTGATGCTGGAGGCCGGCGCCGGCGGCATGGTCTGGGATGCGGAGACGCTCCACGCCTATCTCGCCGATCCCAAGGGCTTCCTGCCGAAGAACAAGATGGCCTTTGTCGGTCTCAAGAAGGACCGGGACCGGGAGGCGGTGATCGCCTATCTGGCCTCGCTCGGAAAGTAGCACGATGCGCCGCCGCCACCTCCTCTCCGCCCTGGTCCTGCTCGCCGTCGGCGTGGGGATCTGGCCGGGGGCGGGGCCGGTGGCGGCAGCGCCGATCGGCGATGCGGAGCGCGGCGCGCTGCTGTTCGCGCGGCAGTGCTCGGCCTGTCATCAACTGGGGAAGGGCGCCGTCAACCGCGTCGGTCCCCAGCTCAACCGCGTCTTCGGCCGCACCGCCGGCAGCGTCGAGGGCTACAAATATTCCAAGTCGATGGCCCGGATGGGCAGCGACGGGCTGGTCTGGACCCTGGACACGCTGGACGCCTATGTCGAGAACCCGCGCAGCCTGGTGTCGGGCACCCGGATGGCCTATCGCGGCATGAAGGACGCCGAGGCGCGCTCGGCGCTGCTCGCCTATCTGCGCGAATGGTCCGACAAGCCGCAGAACATCCCCGAGGCGGAGCCGACGGCCCGCGCCAGCGGGCTGGTTCTCGACCCGGCGATCCTCGCCATCCAGGGCGATCCGGATTTCGGCGAATACCTCTCCTCGGAATGCACCACCTGTCACCAGCGGGACGGCAGCGACCAGGGCATTCCGGCGATCACCCGCTGGCCGACGGAGGATTTCGTCGCCGCCATGCATGCCTACAAGCGGAAATTGCGGCCGCATCCGGTGATGCAGATGATGGCCGGACGACTTTCGGACGAGGAGATCGCGGCGCTCGCCGCGTATTTCACCACCCTCGACTGAGACGAAACGATGCGCGGATCCACCGCGCTCGCAAGGGGGAGAGGACACCCCGGAGGAAACGCGCATGACCTTGAGCAGACGCACTTTCATCGCCACCGGCCTGGCGGCCGGCAGCGTGTTGCATGCCCCAGTCGTGTTCGGCCAGTCGCGGCCGAAGGTCGTGGTGATCGGTGGCGGTGCCGGCGGCGGGACGGCGGCCCGTTACCTCGCCAAGGACAGCAAGGGCGCCCTCGATGTCACCCTGGTCGAGGCCAACCCGATCTACACGACCTGCTTCTTCTCCAATCTCTATCTCGGCGGCTTCCGCGACTTCGAGAGCCTGCAGCACGGCTATGACGGGCTCGCGGCGAGCGGCGTCACCGTGATCAACGACACCGCGACCGCCGTCGACCGGCAGGCACGCACCGTCACCCTCGCCGGCGGGCAGGTTCTGTCCTATGACCGGCTGGTTCTGTCTCCGGGCATCGATTTCAAGGACGGGTCGGTGCCCGGCTGGTCGCTGGCCGACGCGGAGGTGATGCCGCATGCCTACAAGGCCGGGCCGCAGACCCAGCTCCTGAAGCAGATGGTCGAGGCCATGCCGGCGGGCGGCACCTTCGCCATGGTGGCGCCGCCCAACCCCTATCGCTGCCCTCCCGGCCCCTATGAGCGCATCAGCATGGTCGCGCATCTGCTGAAGCAGACCAATCCGACCGCCAAGATCCTGGTGCTCGATCCCAAGGACAAATACTCCAAGCAGGCGCTGTTCGAGGAGGGCTGGCAGCGGCATTACGACGGCATGGTGACCTGGGTCGGACCCGATTTCGGCGGCGGCTCGGTCGAGGTGCGGCCGGCGGCGATGGAGATCGTCGTCGACGGCGAGGTGCAGAAGGTCGACGTCTGCAACGTCATTCCCGGGCAGATGGCCGGCAAGATCGCCCAGATCGCCGGCGTGACCGACGACAGCGGCTGGGCGCCGGTCGATCCGGCCTCGATGCAGTCGAAGCTGGATGCCAATGTCTGGGTGCTCGGCGACAGCTCGGCCCAGGGCGACATGCCCAAGTCCGCCTTCTCCGCCAATTCCCAGGCCAAGGTCGCGGCCATGGCCATTCGCGGCGAGCTGACCGGCTCCAGGACCTTCCCGGCGAAATACTCCAACACCTGCTGGTCGCTGATCGCACCGGAGGACGGGGTCAAGGTCGGCGCCTCCTACGAGCCGACGCCGGACAAGATCGCTTCGGTGCACAGTTTCATCAGCCAGACCGGCGAGGACGCGGCCCTGCGCAAGGTCACTTTCGAGGAATCCCTCGGCTGGTATGCCGGCATCACCGCCGACATCTTCGGATAACGGCTCCTCCCCACCTGCGGGCGCCCCCTGTCCGGGCGCCCGCCTTCTTTTCGCAGCCCCGCCTTCCGTCGGAGCCCCCCTTCTTTCGGAGTCCCCTTCTTTCGGAGTCCATGCCATGCTCTCCCGTCGCCAGTTTCTCGCCGCCAGCGCTGCCGCCGCCGCCCTGCCTCTGTCGGGCCACCGTGTCTGGTCAGCCGCCTCGCTGGAGCTTGGCGCGGCCCGGCTCGACACCCTGTCCGACGGCATGCTGATGCTGCCGGGCGACTTCATCCTCGGCGGCATGCCCGAGGCGGAGCTTGCCGGGATCATCGCCCGTCACGGCCTGTCCCGCGACCAGCTCACCCCGCCGTGCAACGTCACGCTGCTGCGCGACGGCACCAACACGATCCTGTTCGACGTCGGCGCCGGACCCGACTTCCAGCCGAGCGCCGGCAAGCTCGGCGAGGCGCTGGACGCGCTCGGCGTGACGGTCGAGGACATCACCCATGTGCTGTTCACCCATGCCCATCCCGACCATCTGTGGGGCCTGCTCGACGAGTTCGACGAGCCGCTGTTTCCCAATGCCGAATTCATGATCGGCGCGGCGGAAATGGACTACTGGGTGGATCCCGGCACGGTCGCCAGCATCGGCGAGGCGCGGGCGACATTCGCCATCGGCGCCCAGCGGCGGCTTGAGGTCATCGCCGACCAGGTGCGCCGGCTGGAGGAGGGCGAGGAGGCCCTGCCGGGCATCGTCGCCCGGCTGACGCCCGGCCACACGCCCGGCCACATGGGTTTCGAGATCGCCGCCGGCGGCGATCCGGTGATGGTGGTGGGCGATGCCATCGGCAATCACCACGTCGCCTTCGAGCAGCCGGGCTGGGCCTCGGGATCGGATCAGGATGAGGATCTTGCCGCCGCCACCCGGCTCGCCCTGCTCGACCGGCTCGCCGGCGAGCGGATGCGCCTCGTCGGCTTCCACTTGCCCGACGGTGGCATCGGCCGCGCCGAACGCGCCGGCAGCGCCTATCGCTTCATCGCCGACATCTGAGAGGGCCGGCCAAGCCTGCCGGCATCTGCTTCGGCCCTCTACTCGGCCGGCACGGTCTCGGGGGCGGCCTCGGGGCCGGCAGCGGGGCTGGGCGCCTGGTCGACCAGGGCATCGGTCACCACCGCGCCGATCCACATGCAGGCCAGCGCCAGCCAGGCGGTTGCGACGAAGATCGAGCCGCCGGTGACGCCGGCACCGACCGCGCAGCCGCCGGCCAGCATGGCGCCGAAGCCCATCAGCGCCGCGCCGAGCATCGAGCGGCGCATCTGGCTTTCGCCGTCGAAACCCTGGAATTTCAGTTCGCGCGCCAGCGCCGCCGCGACGAGTGCGCCGAGGAACACGCCGGGCACCAGGCCGATGTCGAAATCCAGCACCGGATTGTCGGTCAGGAAGAACATCAAGGTATTGGCCGAAGGGCCGGAGAAGGTCGCCGAGGTGACGCTCATCGGCTCGAACGCGACCTGCGCCAGGGTGAAGGTCAGCGTCCAGCCGAGGGCGACCGCGAAGCCGACGCCGGAGGCGAAGACCAGCGTCGACCAGCCGATGGCGTTGCGCAGCGCCAGCCACAGGGCGAGGGCGGCGCAGGCAAGGCCGAGCACCAGCCCCGCCTCCTGCGGCAGCGACAGGGCGGGCAGCAGGTCGACATTGTGGCCGCCGGGAGTGACCCACAGTCCGGCCAGCCACTGGCGCAGCGGCGCCAGCCAGCCATGCAGGGTCATCTGCGCGACCACGGCGAAGATCAGTCCGGAGACGACGGAGCGCAGGTTGCCGGTCGCCGCCAGCACCAGCAGCCGGCCGGAGCAGCCGCGCGCCAGCACCATGCCGGCGCCGAACATCAGGCCGCCGATGATGGCGCCGGACCAGGAGCCGGCCACCGCCATCATCCGCGCGTCGGAGCTGCGGAACAGGCCGGCAAGCTGGGCCGCCTGCACCCAGATCACCGCCGCCGAGAAGGTCAGCAGCCAGACCGCCATGCGCGGGCCGAGCCGCTTGCGCGCGAACTCCACCGTCGCCGCGCGCAGGCAGAAGGAGGAGCGCTGGGCGGCGAAGCCGAAGACGGCGCCGGTGGCGAGGCCGAACAGCGCCGCCAGTTCGGCCTCGTCGACGATCTCAAGCAGAAAGGTGATGTCCATGGGAAGAGCCCTCCGCCGGCATACTGCCCGCCGGCAACGAGGGAATCATTGATCTGGAGCATGGTCCAGCGCGATTTGCTGCAAGCACGATTATCCCGCCGTCGGGGCGATCACCGGGCGCCCCTCCGTCTCGCTGGCCTTGCGGATCCTGGCGAAGCTCATGGCAATATGCGCCCGCCGCACATGGCCGGCGGCGACGAGGTCGCCATGCTCGATCGCCTCGGTGGTGTCGGTGACCTCGCGCTGGAAGGTCGTGAACTCGGTGTGGATCAGTTCTTTGGAATTCCTCAGCCGCAATGCCGTCTTCAGCCAGATGCGCGCCGTCTGATAATACAGCCGCTCGTTGATCTCGCGCAGCGGCCCGTTGGTGGTCAACGCGTTGTACAGGTGGAAGAAGTCCATGTTGATCCGCGAAAAGGTGCGCGGATCGCCCTCGCTCACCATCTCGTCGCATCGCGCCCGGATCTCGTGGAAGCGGGCGATCAGCGCCGCGTCGACGGGGGCCGGCGACAGCCTGCCGACCAGTTCGGCCAGTTCCACCCGCAGTTCGTAGACCTGCGCCAGCTCGTTGACGTCGATGTCGGTGACGATGGTGCCGACGCCGTGCACCGAGCGCAGCAGCCCCTCCGCCTCCAGCTTGACGAGAACGCGGCGGATCGGGGTCCGCGACACGCGAAACTCCTCGGCAAGGTCCTCCTCGCGCAGCCGGCTGCCCGGCGCATGGTCGAGCAGGCAGATGCGCATCCGCAAGGTCCGGTAGATCCGTTCGAAGCGCCCGCGCGCGCCCTCGTCGGACGGCCGCCGCGCGCCACTGTCCACCGTCATCGGCGCGTCCGCTTTTCCCGTCCGGCCCTCCATCCGGTTCCCGTCTTCCGTTGCCGCCAACCGCGCTACTCCCGCATTCCGTTCCAGCCCGCCCTTGTCCGGCATTTCCCAGCGGACGGCAAGGCGCCCGGCCCGGGCGCGGCGTCATGTCTCCCTCACCTTCGACGGCAGGGTATTTTCGCCAATGTGTACAACTAAATCCGAATTTCGAAAAGGCGTTGAGATGTCTCTCGATTTTCCCGAGAAAATCCGTTGACACGCTCCTCTGCGGCATGATGTTGTGCACAACATAACAAGCAAGACGTGGTGGAACAGAGGAGCTGTCTGATGAAAAGTGCCATCTTCAAGGGCCTTGCCGCGCTCGGCATGGCCGCGGTCGCCTATGGGTTCGTGGGCGCCGCCAATGCCCAGTCCCTGCTGGAGCGCGCCGACAAGGGCGAGCCGATCCGCATCGGCTTCGCCAACGAGATCCCCTTCGCCTATCCGGGCGACGACGGCAGCCCGAAGGGCTTCGTCAACGCCTTCACCATCGGCGTGCTGAAGTCGATGGGCTACGAGAACATCGAGCCGGTGCAGACCGAGTGGGGCGGCCTCATTCCGGGCCTCAATGCCAACCGCTTCGACATCGTCACCGGCGGCATGAACATCCTCGCCAGCCGCTGCGAGAACATCGCCTTCTCCGAGCCGATGGCCAAGGTCGGCGACGGCTTCATCGTGGCGCCGGGCAACCCGAAGAACATCAGCGACTATGAGAGCCTCGTGGCGGCCAATGCGGTGATGGTCACCGGCGCCGGCTATTCCAACATCGAGGCCGCCAGGGCCGCCGGCGTTGCCGATGCCAACATCATGCAGGTGCCCGGCCCGACCGAAATCCTCGCCGCCGTGCGCGCCGGCCGCGCCGATGCCGGCGCCGGCACCTACTTCACCATGAAGCAGCTCGCCGACAGCTCGGGCGGTGCCGTCGAGGCCTCCGATCCGAACGCCATGCCGGAAGACTCCTTCAACTGGGCCGGCATCGGCTTCCGCAAGGCCGACCAGGACTTCCTCGACAAGTTCAACGAGGCCCAGGCCGCCTATCTCGGCTCTGAAGAGATGCTCGCCGCCGTTGCCGAATACGGCTACGGCGAGGGCTCGCTGCCGGGCGAGCGGACCACCGAATGGGTCTGCGCCAACCGCTGACATGACGACGACGACAGGCGGGCCGGCGCGGCCGGTCCGCCGCCTTTCCCCTGCAGTCGCGCGGGGCGCGGTGCCTGCCGCGCCGTCGTGGCCTTGAGCAAGGTCGGAGAGCAAAGGGCTGGGCGGCATGTCCTATTTCGAATTCCTCGGCCAGTATGGCGACCGCATCTTCAGCGGGACGCTGATCACCATGGCGCTGACGGTGCTCTCGGCGCTGCTGGCGGTGGCGATCGCGGTTGCCGCCGGCCTGATGCGGATGGCGCCGAACATGGCGGTGCGCGGCCTCGCCACCGTCTATATCGAGATCTTTCGCGGCACCTCGCTGCTCGTCCAGCTCTACTGGATCTTCTTCGTGCTGCCGCTGTTCGGCATCACGCTGGAAAAGTTCACTGCCGGCTTCGTCGCGGTGGGCATGAATCTCGGCGCCTATGGCGCGGAGCTGGTGCGCGGCGCGATCCTTTCGGTGCCCAAGGGGCAATGGGAGGCGGCGCTGGCGCTCAACATGTCGCCGGCCAAGCGGATGATCCGGGTGATCCTGCCGCAGGCGGTGCTGATCATGCTGCCGTCCTGGGGCAATCTCCTGATCGAGCTGCTGAAGGGCACCGCGCTCGTCGCGCTGATCTCCGTCGCTGACCTGATGTTCCAGGTGAAGCAGATCAATGGCACCACCTTCCTCTCCGCCCAGACCTTCGGCACCGCGCTGATCATCTACTATGTGCTGGCGCGCTTCATGATCACGCCGTTCATGCGCTGGCTGGAGCGGGTGATGATGCGCAAGATGGGGAGGGCCTGAGCCATGTTCGACTGGCGCTGGGACTTCACCTTCCAGATCCTGCCCCGGCTGATCGTCGCCACCGGCAACACCCTGCTCGCCGCCGGCCTCGGCTATGCCATCGCCGTTGTGCTCGGCCTTGCCCTGGTGCTGGCGCAGCGCACGCCCTTCCGCCCGCTCACGGTGGTGGTGCGCGAGGCGGTCGAGTTCATCCGCTCCACGCCCTTGGTGCTGCAGATCTTCTTCGTCTTCTATGTCGGCCCGCAATTCGGCATCCGCCTGTCGCCCTGGACGGCCGGCATGATCGCCATCGGCCTGCACTATGCGGCCTACCTGTCGGAGGTCTATCGCGGCGGGCTGGAATGCGTGCCGAAGGGCCAGTGGGAGGCGGCCAAGTCGCTCAACCTGTCGACGGCGCGCACCTACTTCCGCGTCATCCTTCCACAGGCGCTGCCGCCCTCGCTTGCCGGCATGGGCAACTATCTCGTCGGCATCTTCAAGGACACGCCGATGCTCTCGGTCATCGGCGTCGCGGAACTGATGCACACCGCCAACGCCATCGGCTCGGAAACCTACCGCTTCCTCGAGCCGTTCACGCTGGTCGGCATCATCTTCCTTTGCATCTCGCTGCCAACGGCGGCGCTGATCCGGCTCTTCGAGGCCTGGGTTCGCCGCAAACTCGGAATGGGCTGATGGACACCACAGACGTTTCCGCCTTCCCCTTGAGGCTCGAGGGCGAGGCGACCCCGATGGTCAGCTTCAAGAAGGTCACCAAGTCCTATGGCAGCCTGGTGGTGCTGGACTCGCTCGACCTCGACGTTGCGGAAGGCGAGATGGTCACCATCATCGGCCCCTCCGGCTCGGGCAAGACCACCGTGCTGCGCATGTTGATGACGCTGGAGACCATCAATGGCGGCGTCATCTATGTCGACGGCGAGCCGCTGACGCATATGCCGCGCGGCGGCGGGTTGGTGCGCGCCGACAACCGGCACATGCGCAAGATGCGCTCGAAGATCGGCATGTGCTTCCAGCACTTCAACCTGTTCCCGCATATGACGGCGCTGGAAAACTGCATGGAAGGTCCCGTGCATGTGCTCGGCCTGGCGAAACGGGAAGCGCGCGAGCGCGCCGAGGAACTGCTGGCGATGGTCGGCATGGCCGACAAGCGCGACCAGCATCCCTCGCGCCTGTCCGGCGGCCAGCAGCAGCGCGTGGCGATTGCCCGCGCGCTGGCCATGCGGCCCAAGGTGATGCTGTTCGACGAGGTGACCTCGGCGCTCGATCCGGAAGTGATCGGCGAGGTGACCAACGTCATCCGCCAGCTCGTCGCCGAGCACAATCTTACCATGCTGATGGTCACCCACCAGATGGGCTTCGCCAAGGACATTTCCGACCGCATCTGCTTCTTCTACGGCGGCCGCATCGAGGAGCAGGGCTCGCCGGACGAGCTGTTCGGTAATCCGCGCAAGGAGCGCACCCAGCAGTTCCTCAGCGCGGTCAAGGAGGCGACGTGAGCGTCGATCTCGCCGACATCCTGGCGGCGCGCCGCGCCATCGCCGGCATTGCCGCGCGCACGCCGATGGTGCCCTCGCTCGCCGTGGACGGCGACCTGCTGCTCAAGCTGGAGACGGCGCAGCCGATCGGCGCGTTCAAGCTGCGCGGCGCGCTCAATGCCGTCGCCGCCGTGCCCGATGGGGCGCCCGGCGTCACCTGCTGCTCCACCGGCAATCACGGCCGCGGCGTTGCCTTCGCGGCGCGCGCCGCCGGCCTTCGCGCCGTCATCTGCATGTCCGAGCTGGTGCCGCGGGCCAAGGTCGAGGGCATCCTGGCGCTCGGCGCCGAAGTGCGCATTGCCGGCCGCAGCCAGGACGAGGCCCATGCCGAAAGCCGCCGGCTGGCGCGCGAGGAGGGGCTCATCGAGATCTCCCCCTTCGACGATCCGCTGGTGATCGCCGGCCAGGGCACCATCGGCCTCGAAATGCTGGAGGACCGCCCCGACCTTGCGGCGATCCTGGTGCCGCTGTCCGGCGGCGGGCTTGCCGCCGGCGTCGCGCTGGCGGCCAAGGCGATCAAGCCGTCGATCCGCGTTGTCGGCGTCACCATGGAGCGCGGCGCGGCGATGTTCGCCTCCATCCGCGCCGGTCATCCGGTCGAGGTGGAGGAGGTGGCGAGCCTTGCCGATTCCCTTGGCGGCGGCATCGGCCTCGACAACCGGCTGACCTTCGCCCTGTGCCGCGACCTGCTCGACGACTGCGTCCTCGTCACCGAGCAGGAGATCTACGAGGCGATGCAGGCGCTTTACTACGAGGACCGCATGGTGGCGGAGGGCGCCAGCGTCGTCGGCATCGCCGCGATGCGGGCCGGCCGGCTGCCGGCCTTCGACGGCCCGGTCGCCACCATCCTGACGGGCCGCAATGTCGACATGATCACCTTCACCGACATCGTCGTCGGGCGTGGCATTCGTCTCGGTGAGGTCGAGGTAAAAGGGCGTGGCTATGGCGCATGAGGTAACCGTCCTGACCGCCGGCGAACTGCGCGGTCTCGTGCATCTGGATCCGGCCGCCGTCGATGTGGTCGAGCGGGCCTTCGCCGCACTCGCCTCCGGCACGGTGGTGATGCCGCCGATCCTGTCGATGGCGATCCCGCAGGCCAATGGCGAGGTCGACGTCAAGACCGCCTATATCCCCGGCTTCGACGGTTTCGCGATCAAGGTCAGCCCCGGCTTCTTCGACAATCCCAAGCTCGGCCTGCCGAGCCTCAACGGCTTGATGATCTTGTTTTCCGCCAAGACCGGCCTCGTCGAGGCCCTGCTGCTCGACAATGGCTATCTGACGGATGTGCGCACGGCCGCCGCCGGCGCCGTCGCCGCGCGCCATCTTGCGCCCTCAACGGTCGAGACGGCGACGGTCATCGGCACCGGCGTCCAGGCGCGGCTGCAGATCGAGGCGGCCCATCTGGTGCGCCCGTTCTCCCGCGTCTTCGTCTGGGGCCGCGACAGGGCGAAGGCGGAGGCCTGCGCCGCGGATATTGCCGAGCGGCTGAAGATTGCGGCCGAGGCCGTTTCTGACCCGGCCCAGGCTGTGGCGCAGAGCCAGCTCGTCGTCACTACGACCCCGGCCGAGCATCCGGTGTTCAAGGCCGAATGGCTGCATCCCGGCCTCCACATCACGGCGATGGGCTCGGACCAGGCCGGCAAGAACGAGATCGATCCGGCCGCGCTCGTTGCCGCCGATCTTTATGTCTGCGACCGGGTCAGCCAGTGCGAGGCCCTCGGCGAGTTGCGCGCCGCCATTGCCGCGGGCCTCTGGCAGGGCGGCACGCCGCCGGAGCTCGGCGAGATCGTCACGGGCCGCCATCCAGGCCGCCGCTCGGATGACGAGATCACCCTCTGCGATCTCACCGGCACGGGCGCGCAGGACACCGCGATTGCCACCTTTGCCATCGCTGCCGCCCGCAAGGCTGGCGCCGGATCGGTGATCGTCACCTGACGGCTCTCAACTCGATCCGAGATAGCGGCCGGGCCGGTGGTTCATCGCCAGCACCAGGTTGAGGACCACGGTGCCGATCACCGAGAACAGGAGTTCGCCGGCGCCGAGCACGAAGACCGCCCCGGCGATCACCGCAAGGTCCAGCCCCATCTGGACATAGCCGGCGCGCAGGCCGAACCGGTCCTGCAGATACATCGCCAGCAGGTTGAAGCCGCCGAGCCCGGTCCGGTGGCGGAACAGCATCAACAGCCCGACGCCGCACAGCCCGCCGCCGGCGAGCGCGGCGAAGGCCGGGTCGAGATGCGAGAACTCCACCCAGACATGGATCACCCCCGACAGCAGGCTGACCAGGCTGACCGCGACCAGGGTCCTCAGCGCCACCGCCGGCCCGAGCCGCAGCCATGCCAGCAGGTAGAAGGGCAGGTTCACCGCGAAGAAGCCGGCCCAGAACGGCACGCCGCTCGTGTGCTGCAGCAGCAGCGCAAGGCCGGCGACCCCTCCCGTGACCAGATGCGCGTCGGCGAACATCTTGGTCCCCAGCGCGACGAAGGACGTGCCGAGCAGGATCGCCGCGACATCCTCGTGCAGGCCGTGCCGGGCAAGGCCGCCCGTCGTATCGCTGCCCGGCGCGTCGCCGTCTGCCGCCGCCGGAGCCGTCATGCTGCGGCCCTCCGCTCGGGGCATCGGAAGGGCGCCGCCGGCGCCGGGCTGGCGGCGGTTGCGAAGGGGGAGCGGTCCATGGCCTCGGGTCCTGTCTGTGTCCGACGATTGGACACAGTCCTACCCGGCCGCACGCCCGCGATCTTTGACCTGTCACAACCCCGGGCGCAATGAGCCGGGCGTCACGGCTCTCTCAGCCGGCCCCGCCTCCCAGTTGTTCTTCCAGCGTGTCGAATGCCTTCTGGAAGACGTTGCCATGCACGTTGGGGATCAGCTCCAGGTCGTCCTGCGGCGCCGCGGTCCAGTCGGCGGTCCACACCGCGAAGGTGTGATCCCGGTCGGTGACCGGATAGAGCCGCGCGCCGGCATGGTAGTTGAGCCAGGGCATCGGGCTTTTCAGGATGCGGTAGCGGAAGGCGCGCTTCGTGTCGGAGAGATAGGTAAGCTGCTCCCACAGCAGGCCTTCGCCGAACAGGAAGTCGCGCACCCCCGACACCTTGTCGGAGCGCGCGCCGTCCAGCATGTGCATCTTCGTGATGTCCTCGTGCCAGCCGCCCATGCCGGCAAAGTCGCGCATCTTCGCCCAGACCGTCTCGACCGGCGCGGTAATAGTGCTGGAGGTGAACACCTTGGCCGGGCGCAGGCCCTGCCAGCGCTCGGCCCCCGCCGGCGCGCTCGCGCCGGTGAGCTTTTCGGCAAGCGCCGCGAGACCGGCGGCGAAGACATCGCGCGAGACGATCTCGGTGAAGCGCCCCGCATCCTCCGGCGTCTCGTCGAAGGTCGCCCACCACTGCACATAGGTGCGCCCGCTCTTCGTCTCGGGGATCAGCTCCATGCCGGCGAGGTAATTGTCGACCGGGAAGGCCGGCGTCTCGAAATTGTAGGTGAAGCTGTAGCGGCTGTCGTCGAGCGACAGCAGCCGCTCGCGCACGAAAGTGCCGTCGGAAAGCGTGAAGGCGCGCACGCAGCCGACCACGTCGGAGGCAAGGCCGCCCTCGATGGAACTGTCACGCACGGCCGGGTTCCAGTCCGGCAGGCCGTTGAAGTCGCGGACCATTGCCCAGACCGCCTCCACCGGCGCATCTAACAGGGTGCTGGCGAAAGCCCTTGCCATGGCTGGTTCTCCCCTCAGAAGCTGAGCTGCTTGAAGCGCCGGGTCTGGTCGATCAGCGCCGATTCCGCCGGCAGCCGCTCCATCGAGCTGGCGCCGTAGAAGCCGTTGCAGCTTGGTGTGTTGCGCAGCACGAATTCGGCGTCCTCCGGGTTGGCGATCGGCCCGCCATGGCACATGACGAGAATGTCCGGGCGCACGCTGCGCGCCGCCTCGGCCCAGGCGCCGATGTCGCGCACGCAGTCCTCCAGGGTGCGCGCGGTCTCCGCGCCGATCGAGCCGCCGGTGGTCAGGCCCATATGGGCGACCAGGATGTCGGCGCCGGCCTCGGCCATCGCGATGGCTTCCTGCGAGGAGAAGACATAGGGCGTCGTCAGCAGGTCCTTCTCGGCGGCGAGGCGGATCATCTCCACCTCGTGGTGAAAGCCCATGCCGGTCTCCTCCAGGTTCTGCCGGAACATCCCGTCGATCAGCCCGACCGTCGGGAAGTTCTGCACCCCGGCAAAGCCCAGCGCCTTCAGCCGGTCGAGGTGGTCATGCATGATTACGAAAGGATCGGTGCCGTTGACGCCGGCCAGCACCGGCGTGTGCTTGACGACGGGCAGCACCTCGCGCGCCATGTCGAGCACGATCTCGTTGGCATTGCCATAGGCCAGCACGCCGGCCAGCGAGCCGCGCCCGGCCATGCGGTAGCGGCCGGAATTGTAGATGACGATGAGGTCGATGCCGCCGGCTTCCTCGCATTTCGCCGAAAGGCCGGTGCCGGCGCCGCCGCCGATGATCGGGATCCGGCGCCGGGCCATGTCCTGGAACCGGTCCAGCAGCTCGCGGCGCGTCGGCCGGGCGGGCCGGGAGGAGGTCTTGGGGTTGGGTACTTCGTTCATGACGCGATCTTTCGGAATTCGGCGACCGCCGCATCGGCGAAGGCCGGATCGTTGATGGTGAAGGGCAGTTCGATCAACTGGCGCTTGGGGGTGGTGACGAGGGTGTCGCGGATGGCGGCGAACAGCGCCGCATCGGCCTCAGGGTCGTGGAAGGGCATGCCGGGAACGTCGATGGCCGAGACCCCGCCGAGCGGCAGCAGGAAGCGGACCTCGCCCTCGCAGCGGTTCAGCCGTTCGGCGATCCACCGGCCGATGGCGGCGTTCTCTTCCGCCGTCGTGCGCATCAAGGTCACCTGCGGATTGTGGACATAGAGGTTGCGGTCCCGGTACTTCTCCGGAACCGTTTCCAGCGCGCCGAAATTCACCATGTCGACGGCCCCGACCGAGCCGACATAGGGCAGGCGGGTGCGCGCCACCGCGCCGAACCGGTCCTGCGTGCAGGGAAACACCCCGCCCATCAAAAGGTCCGGAACCTCGGTCGTGGTGATGTCGATCATGCCGGCGAGCAGGCCGGATTCCGCCAGCTTCTCCATCGACTGGCCACCGGTGCCGGTGGCGTGGAAGACATAGCACTCGTAGCTGTCGCCGATCCGCTCGCGGATCTGGTCGACGCAGGTCGTGGTGACGCCGAACATCGTCATGCCGACGCCCGGCCGGTCGCCGCTCGCCTCCGGCGCCTGCCACAGCGCCATGGCGGCGGCGGCATGGGCGGCATTGGCGATGATCTTCCGGCTGATGGCGTTGAGCCCGGCGACATCGGTGACCGAATACATCATGGCGATGTCGGTCGGCCCGACATAGGGCGCCACATTGCCGGAGGTGACGGTGGAGACCATCAGCTTGGGCACGCCGACCGGCAGCGCCCGCATCGCCTGCGTCACCAGCGCCGTGTTGCCCGACCCGCCAAGGCCGAGCACCGCGCCGATGTCGTCGCGGGCCGTCAGCCAGTGTGTCAGCGCCTCGGCCATCGCGCCGACGGCCGCGCCCCGGTCGCTGCCGCCGAGCACCGCCTCCACCCCGCCCGGATGCCTGGCGGCGACCTCGCGCGCCGGCACGTCGGCGACGTCCGTCTCGCTGCGGGTGCCCACATCCACGAGCACCGCCTCGACGCCGGCGGCCCGGATCAGCGACCTGGCATAGGCCAGCTCCTCCGCCTTGGTGTCGCAGGTGCCGACAACATAGACCGTCCTGCCCATCAAGCTGTCTCCCGCCCTTCAATGTCCATGGCTGACGCCGAGATAGCGGCGCTGGGCGTCGCGGTCGGCCTCCAACTCGCGCGCGGGCATGGTCGTGGCGATCCGCCCGGTGACCATGATCGCGACCTGGTCGGAGACCGAGGTCGCAACCCGCATGTTCTGTTCCACCAGCAGCACGCCCATGCCTTCGGCGGCGATGGCGCGCAGCGTCTCGATCAGGTGGTCGACGATCACCGGCGCCAGCCCTTCCGAGGGCTCGTCCATGATGACGATGCGCGGGTTCATCAGGAGAGCCCGCGAGATCGCCAGCATCTGCTGCTCGCCGCCCGAGAGCTGGTGGCCGCCGTTGCGGCGCCGTTCGGCAAGGCGCGGGAAGGTCTCGTAGACCCGCTCCACCGTCCAGGCGCCCTTGCTCCGCCCGGCCACCAGCAGCAGGTGTTCATGCACCGAGAGCGAGGGGAACATCCGCCGCCCCTGCGGCACCAGGGCGATGCCGCCGCGCGCCACCCGGCTGGGCCCGAGGCCGAGCAACGGCCGGCCGTCCAGCGTCACCGAGCCCTGGCGCGCCGCCACCATGCCCATGATCGCGTGGCACAGGGTCGACTTGCCCATGCCGTTGCGCCCGACCAAGGACAGCGGCGCGCGATCGAGCGACAGCGTTACGCCCTGCAGGATCACCGCCTGGCCGAAAGTCACATGCAGGTCGTCGATCTCCAGACGGCCGCCCATCAGTGTTCGCCTCCAAGATAGATCGCCTGCACCACCGGATCGTCGGCGATGCGGTCGGGCGTGCTTTCCACCACCACCTCGCCGTCCTTCATCACGGTGACGATGTCCGAGTTGGGCAGGGCCACATCCATGTCGTGCTCGATCAGGATCAAGGTCAGCTCGCGCGGCAGGTCGCGGATCAGCTTGACCAGCTCCGGCCGCTCGGCCGCCGAAAGCCCCGCCGCCGGCTCGTCCAGCATCAACAGGCGCGGATCGGAGGCGAGCGCCATGCCCACCTCCACCTGTCGGCGCTGGCCGTGCGACAGCGACTGGATGCGCGCCTCGGCGATGGTGTCGACGCGCACCTGCTCGGCGAGCCGCCGCGCCTTGGCGAGCGCGGCATCGCCCCGTCCCGCCTTCCACAGCGACAGCCGTCCGGGCATTGCCCCGCGCACGGCGAGATAGAGGTTTTCCAGGACGCTCAGCCCGTCGAACAGCAGCGAGCTCTGATAGGTGCGGCCGATGCCGCGCCGTGCCCGCTTGTGCGGCCGCAGGTGGGTGATGTCCTCGCCGAACAGCAGGATGCGCCCGGCGGTCGGCGGATGGTCGCCGCAGATCGTGTTGAACAGCGTGGTCTTGCCGGCGCCGTTGGGGCCGAGGATCGCGCGCCGCTCGCCCGGCGCGATGGTGATCGACACATTGCTGACGGCCCTGAGGGCGCCGAAGCTGCGGCCGACGTTTTCCGTCACCAGGGCAGGGGTCGCGGCAGCCGTCGGCGCCAAAGCCTCCGTCCGGTCCTTGCGTGTCGTCGTGTCGAGCATCTGCTGTCTTTGCATGCTGGTATCGGAAGGAGCCTCCCCCCGCGCAGCACGCGGGAGGAGGCAGGCTGGAGGGAGCCTCAGTTGGCCGGCGGGCAGTCCGGATTGTCGCGCGAGGGGGCGCCGAGCGCCAGGAACGCCTCGCGGTCCATGCCCATCGTCTGGGTCACGCCCTCGGTCTTGCCGAAGGCGGCGGTGCGCAGCGTGCCGCCGTCATTGACGATCCGCGTCAGGAAGATGTCGGAGATCGCCTGCCGGTTCTCGTCGAGGCGGACATTCGCCCCCATCGGGTTCTTGAACTCGACCTTGGCCAGCGCCTCCTGGAACGCCTTCTGGCCGTCCGACAGGTCGCCGCCCACCTCGTCCAGCGCCAGCAGCACCGCCTTGGTGTTGGTGTAGTAGTTGAAGGCGTGGATCGAGGGCGAGTCGAAGCCGTCGGGGAAGCGCTCGCGATAGGCGGAGACCCAGGCGACCCACATCGGGTCCTCGTTGAGGTCGGCGATCGGGCCGGCCGCCAGCATCCCCTCCATCAGCCGCTGGTGCGGGCCGCGGGCGCTGAGCAGCGTCTGGTCGGCGGTGATCGAGCCGCCGATGATCGGCAGGTCGCCGCCGGCCTCGGCATATTGCGTCAGGAAGGCGAGGGCGTCGGTGCCGCCCTGGATCAGCACGATGGCGCCGGCATCCTGCGGGATGTTGGCGATGATCGAGCCGAAGTCGGTGGTGTTGAGCGGCGACCACAGCTTGGTCACCGCGCCGCCCGCCTGGCAGTATTCGAGCATGAAGCCCATCACCTGCGCATAGGGGAAGGCATAGTCGGCGGCGACCAGCGCCACATGGCCGACATTCAGGTCCTTGTAGACGTGGTTGCCGAGGCCGGCCATCCACTGGGTGCCTTCCGTGCTGAAGCGGAAGAAGTTCGGCGAGGCATCGCGCAAGGTGGTGTCGGCGGCGCCCGACGAGCCGTTGACGATGGTCTTGCCCTCCAGTGTGCGCGAGTAGTCGCGCAGCGCGATGCCTTCGGCGCCGGACAGCGGGCCGACGATGATGTCGACATTGTCCTGCTCGATCAGCTTGCGGGCGCGGGCCAGCGCCACATCGGCCTGGGCGTTGGAGGATTCGCGGATCCACTCGATCTTCTTGCCGTTGATCGTGTAGTCGATCTCCTCCAGCGCCATTTCCATGGCGCGGTAGGCGTCCTGGCCGCCGGTGGCGAAGGGGCCTTCCAGCGTGGTGATCGAGCCGAGCTTGATGACGTCCTGCGTGGCGGCGGCACCGATCCCCGCCAGTGCGAACAGGCCGGCGGCCAGCGCCGTCGCGGTTCTATAGGCCAGTTTCTTCCTGAGCATGGTCTTCTCCCCTTGGTGGTCTTGCTCGGCCATTTCTCCTCCACGGCCGGGCTCCGGTGATGCCGGCCTTGCGGCCGGTGCCTGCCTGCGGCGCCGGAGCCGGGCTGCCGCAGGCAATTCCTCAGTGCGGCGTGCCGCCGTCCCCCGCGTCCCGTTGCTTGCGCCAGCCGGTCAGGCGCTTGCCGAGCCCCAGCACGCCGTCGGGCGAGGCCACGACGATGCCGAGGAAGACGAGGCCGATCAGCGTGTTGAAGCGGTCGCGGTCGTAGATCGTGGCGGCGAACGTATCGATCAGCGTGAAGATCACCGCGCCGATGAAGGCGCCGATCGGGTGGCCCAGCCCGCCGATCACCGACATCACCAGCACGTTGACCGTCGCCGTCATGCCGATCGAGCCGGGGGTGATGCCGATATTGTAGAAGGTGATCAGCACGCCGCCGCAGCCGGCGATGAAGCCCGCCATGGCGAAGGCGGCGATACGGTGCACGGCGACGTCGAAGCCGAGCGCCGACACCCGGCGCGGATTGTCGCGGATGCCCTGCAGCACCAGGCCGAACGGCGTGCGCACCACATAGAGCACCATGAGATAGAGCAGCGCCGAGACGGTCAGGGCCACATAATAGAACACCGCATGGGCACGGAACGGCTGGCCGAAAAGCTCCGGTCCGACGACGTTGCGGATGCCCTCGTAGCCATTGAACCAGTCGATGTTGGACTGGGCGAACAGGCTGAAGCCGACCGCCAGCGCCAGGGTGATCATCAGCAGGTAGATGTCGCGGGTGCGGATGGCGATCAGTCCGACCACGGCGCCGGCAAGGGTCGCGGCGAGCACGGCGAGCGGCATGGCGAGCCAGTAGCTGACGGCGTTCTGGCCGGCCGGGATCGCCGTCGGTGCCAGGATCGCCACCGTGTAGCCGGCAATGCCGGCGAGCATCGTCTGGGCCAGCGAGATGAAGCCGCCATAGCTCGCCAGGAAGGTGATCGACAGGGCGACGATGCCGTAGATCAGCGAGCGGCCGAGAATGCCGCTCAGCCAGAAATCGGGCAGCAGCAGCGGCAGGACGGCGAGGATCGCCAGTGCCAGCGCGGTGACGGCCCATTGCGTGCGGGACATCAGGATCATCGTCCGGTCCTCCCGAGCAGGCCCTGCGGACGCACCGCCAGCACGGCGACCATGATCGCGAAGGTGAGGATCACCGAGTAGGTCGGAAACAGCGCCTGTCCCCATTGCTCGGCAACGCCGATCAGGATCGCGCCGATGGCCGTGCCGCCGATCGAGCCCATGCCGCCGACGATCACCACCACCAGCGAGGTCAGCAGGAACTTGACGTCGACCCCGAGCGCGACCGGCTGCGCCGTGGCGCCGATGACGCCGCCAAGGCCTGCCAGCCCGGCGCCCAGCGCGAAGGTGGCGACCGAGATCAGCGGCACGTTGACGCCGCAGGCGGCCAGCATCTGCCGGTCGTCGACGCCGGCCCGCACCATGATGCCGAGCCGCGTCTTGTTGAGCAGTAGCCACAGCCCGACGCCGACGGCGAGCGCAAGGCCGATCTGGAACAGGCGGAAGGTCGAGTAGCGGCCGATCACCGGCACCGGCGTCGGGCCGAACAGCGCGTCGGGCGCGAAGAACTGGAACGGGTTGCCGCCGAAATGCGCCAGCAACTGGTCGGCGATGATGATCGACAGGCCGATGGTCACCAGCGCCTGGCGCAGCTCCTGCCCCTGCATCCAGCCGAGGAACACGACCTGGATCACCACGCCGGCGACCGCCGCCGCCACCACGCCGGCCAGCAGCCCGACATACCAGGCATAGCCGGCCGTGGCGTTGGAGGCGTAGAGGCTGTCGAAAACCGAGAACCCGACATAGGCGCCGATCATGTAGAGTGATCCATGCGCCATGTTGACCGTGCGCATCAGGCCGAATATCAGAGAGAAACCGCTGGCGACGATGAAGTAGAGAGCGGCCAAGGTGAGGCCGTTCAACGTCACCGTGATCATGAACTGAAGCGACAAAAATCCCTCCCGTGCGAAAGATCATCAATCTTCCGCGCATCGTTTTTGTTTGTTTTGAGGGTAAGTTTCGGCTCCTCCCAAAACCTCCCGATCTGCTACGAATGTTTACAAGCGCGGAAGATCCGTGCCAGAAGGAATTTTCGGCAATTTCGGGTAAGAATGGGTAACATGGGTCAACGATCATGTCCTTGACGCTGCCGATCCTGGCCCACCCGCCAGCCCGCCCGCCCGCCGAGCGTCCCGACGGGGGCTACCTCCTCGCGCCCTTCCTCGCGCAGGTCGCGCCCGCCCATCGCGAGCTTGTCGGCATGTTGCCGGTGGTGGATGTCAACGCCGCCGCGCTGGCGGGGCTGCGCGCCGCGTCCCCCGCATCGCCTCCCTGCCGCCGGGCGGTGGCCGGCCTGATGCTGGTCGATCCGTTCCTGCGCCTGCGCGATGCGACGCTGGCGCTGGCCGAGGCGGGGGTGAGCAGCGTCGCGAATTATCCGACGGTGCAGCTCATCGACGGCGAGACGGCCCGCGTCTTCGACAGCGCCGGGGCCGGGGTTGCGCGCGAGATCGCGGTTCTGACGGCGTTTCGTGAGGCCGGCTTCGAGACCGTCGCCTTCGCCGCCTCGCTGGACACCGCCCGGGCGATGCTCCGCCACGGCCCCTCGCGGCTGGTGCTGCATCCGGGCCTGGCGCTTGCCGACTGGCGCGAGCGGGCCGCCGCCAGCCTTGCCGTCGCCCACATGATTCCCGTCTTGCGCGACCAGTGCGACACGCCCCTGCTGGTCTATCGTCCGCATGGCTTCGGCCCGGAGCTCGATCAGGCGGAGGCGCTGGCCGACGGCCGCGTCTGGGTCGCCGATTGAGCGGTTTTCAATCCAATAGGCCTCAGTCCAGGAGACCGGCGCGGCGCATCTTGTTGTAGAGCGTCTTGCGCGAGATGCCGAGGAAGGTCGCCGTCTCGCCCCGGCGGAAGCGGTGGCGGCGCAGCGCGTCGAGGATCCAGTCCTTCTCGGCGAGCGGCGTCGTCGTCCCTTGCGCCCCGTCCGCGGCCTCGATCACCGCCCGCAAGACCTGCGAGCCGATCACCCGTCCCTCGTTCAGCACCGCCGCCTGTTCGACGACCCGGCGCAATTCCCGTGTGTTCTCCTGCCAGCCATGGGCGAACAGCACCCGGTAACCGTCGGCCGAGATCTCCAGCGGCCCCAATTGCCGCGCCTCGCCGATCGCCTCCAGATAGGCGCGGGCATGGGCGGGAATGTCCTCGGGCCGGTCGCGCAGCGGCAGCACGTCGATGCGCCCCGGTTGCAGCCGCGCGGCGAGCGCCTCCGCCAGCCGGCCTTCCGCGAGGTCCTCAGGGCTTGCGATCAGCACCAGCCGCCCTTGCGGGCTATGGCTGCGGCTGCCGCCGACGCGCTCGGTTTCGCCGCGTTCCAGCCAGGACAGGATATGCTGCTGCGCCGCCTCGTCCAGCGCGCCGGCATTCTCCACCACCACCGTCGCCTCGCGCGCATCGAGCGCGCCGTTGCGCCGCACCCGGCCGAAATCCGCCTCCGCGCCGAACAGCAATTCGGCCGGCGGCACCTCGCGCTCGGCCCCGTTCAGCACGGCGAGGCCGCCCTTGCGGTTGGCCAGCGCATGCAGGCTGCGGGCGAGGGTGGTGCGCCCCAGGCCCCTTTCGCCGACGATCAGGATCGGCAGGTTGGTGCCGGAAAGCTTCACCACCTGCTCCAGCAGCCGGGCGACGGCCTTCGACTGGCCGGCGATGCCGGTCAGCCGTGCGGCGCGCATCGTCTCGCGCGACTGCGCCGCGTCCGCCTGTTGCAGCACGCTGAAGGCCTTGAACGCCGAGGTCTTCTGCATCACCGAGATTTCCAGCGGCATCCGGTCGAGCGTCGAGCCGCCGACATAGCCGTCGGCCCGCGCATCCCGGCAGACCCGATACATGTCGTCCGGGCTGACGATCGGCCCGCCCTCGAAGACGCAGATCGTCTGCGGGCTCGCCTGCCGCACCTCGGAGAAGATGCGCCGCGCCCGGTCGGCCGCCTCTTCCAGGGTGAAGGCCTGCGCCACGGCGCGCGTGCCGCCGGCGTTCCAGCCGAAATTCAGGCACAGGATGTCGACGCCGATCTCCAGCAGGTGCTGGATTTCCTTGCGGCTCTTGGCATAACCGAAGGTGGCGAGCCCCTGGCGCTGTGCTTCCCCTAGCAGCTCGACCTCGCGCGAATAGCCAAGCCCCGCTTCCTCCAGCGCCCGCCGGAAGCGGCCATCGTAGTGGATGGATGTCGGGAAATTGGCGATGCCGTGATAGCCGGCGGCGGCCAGTTCGGCGACGAAGGCACGCAGGTCCAGCTTTGGATCGAAGGCGGAGGCGCCGAAGAACACCGGCACGCCGACCCGGTCGAGGATCTCGCGCCGGGCGAAATGATCGGTGAAGCGGTTGGCGTTGTTCAGCGGCAGCATGGCGGCGATGGAGGTCGCGCCCATCACCCGGTAGCGCCCGGCATTGAGCGCCAGCAGGAAGTCCGCGCCGCCCCGCTCGGCCGCCTCGGCGGTCATGCCGACGCCGATGGCCGCCCCCACGAGCGGTTCGACAGTGCCTTTCGAGCGCAGTTGCTGGTGCCAGGAAAACATGCCGCCGGACCGGGTCTCTGGTGAACGCAGGATCGTCTGAACGCAGGATCGCCTTGCAAACGGTAGGGGCGAACGGCCCCCCGAACAAGACGCTCCCCGCAAGACGGCTCCCCAAGCCGCTCCCCGCAAGCTGCCCTTCGCCTGCCGCCAGGGGCGGCGGCCCGTCCGGACGGGTGCATTTCCCTTGTTGCGTATCAATAAATATTTTCATCATATAAATGGAACGATCCTGCGAGAAATGACAATACTTAGTTCCTGTGATGAATTTTATGAAATGAAATTTATACATGAAGAATAGACAGTAATAGCAAGTTGACACCTCGGGGGTTCACTTTAAGATCGCGCCATAGCCAGCCGTTGCGCATGGATCGCAAGCCAGACGAGGGCACGCGGTCCACCTGCCGGCCAGCCAGCGACACGCATTCGGCCGACCCTGCCGGCAGGGTCGCCGGTGCGGTTTTCGGGGCTGTGGCTGTGGATCTATCCGGATATGTTCCGAGACGGGCTGTGTTTCGCGCTGTCGCCGCGAAGCTCCACCGCCAGTGGGTCAGCTTCCTCCTGCTGTTCGTTGTCCTGTCGCTGGCCGTGGCGGTCTGCATCGTCCTCATCGGGGCGATCCGCTATTATTTCGCGCCGGGCCGTCTCGTCGATGCCGACCTGTGGCGCATCGATACGCTCTGGAGTTCCAGCCATTCCGGCGAGAGCGGGCGCTGGGCGACCTCGCCCGATCCGCTGGCCCGGCTGATCCGCCAGGATCACGGGGCGCTGGCGCTTGCCGGCCGCTTCACGCCGCTGCGCTCGCAGCTTGTGGTCGACGACATGTCGCTGCCCGGCGGCGCCGTCTTCCGCAGCGATCCGCCGTCGCTTGCCGTCTTCGACTGGCGGATCCGCCAGGGGGCGCCCGCCATCGACCGGCTCGGGCCGGGCGAGGCGCTGGTCAGCTCCGCCGAGGCCCGCCGCCTGTTCGGCACCCGCGATCCGGTCGGCCAGCGCATCACCCCGGCCCAGCCGGACCGGCGCGGCCGCCGGACGACCTACACCGTCGCCGCCGTGTTCCAGCCTTTCGCCGAAAACGCCGTCTTCCGTCCCGACGTGGTGCTTGTCGATGCGGTGCCCGGCGCCATCGACCGGGCGCTGCTGCCGGACAGCCTCCGGCAACTGCCGATGGAGTGGCTGCGCCCGAGCGCCTACACCTTCCTGCGGTTCCGCGGCGAGGGCGGGCGCGAAAAGGCCGGAGCGATCGCCGCCGCGCTGACCGCCCGCGCCCCCTATCTCGGCGGCTGGACGCCGGAGTTCCGCGCCCGGCCGGCGGCGGCCATCTGGCTGTCGGACGGCGTCTACGAGGAACTCGTGGCGGCGATCCCGCCGGCCTCGGCGCGTCTGCTGTGGATCGGCGCCGCGGCGCTGGCCGGCGTCGCGCTGGCGGCCTTCGGCTACGGGGCGGGGCTGGCGCGCCTGCAGGTGGCGGAGCTGATGCGCATCCTCGCCAGCCTCGCGGTGCCGGCGGCGAACGGGCGGGTGGCCCTGGCAGCGCTCGCAGCCGCCGCTGCCGTCGGCGTCTGCGCTGTCGGTGCGCTCGCCGGCATCGGCCTGTCGCGGCTGGTCGCCGGGCTGCTGCGGCTCGATCCGTCGGCCTTCGCCCTGACGCCGGCCGAGGGGCTGGCGCTGGTCGCCCTCGCCGCGCCCGCCTTCGTCCTCGTCGCCCTGGTGCCGCTCGCCCGGCCCGACGCCGCTCCGGGTGCCGTCCGGCGCGCCGTGCCCTTGTGGGCGACCTTCGTCGTCTGCGGCACGGCGGCCGGCCTGTCGCTGGTGCTGGTGCTGCAGCATCTGCATCTCGCCGGCCGCGACAGCGGCCTGTCGCTGGAGCGCACCCTTGCCCTGGAGGTCGACCAGGACGACGTGCTCGGCGAGCGTCACGAGGCCTTCCGCCAGGAGCTGCTGGCGCTGCCGGGCGTGCGCGAGGTGGGCTTTGCCAAGACGCTGCCCGGCGCGCTGCACGATTACAGCTATATGGAGCTGCGCGCCGCCACCGACCGCCGCCAGAGCGAGAAGCGCTACCAGGCGCTGGCGGCCGATGCCGGCTTCCTGCGCTCCATCGGGGTGGAGCCGATTGCCGGCGCGCTGCCCGACAGCAGCAGGCAGGCCCGCGACCAGGTGGTGCTGAACCGCGGCGCGGCGGCCCTTCTCGGCTTCGCCTCGCCGGACGAGGCCGTCGGCCAGCAGGTGCTCAGCTTCGACGGCGGACCGCAGATCAGCCTGCGGGTGGCGGCGGTGGTGGAGGATTTCCGCCTCAACGGGCGCCATATGCCGAGCCCGCCGCTGGTCGTCTATCACGATCCCCGGCTGTTCCGCGTCGCCACGGTGCGCTTCGACGGCGCCGCCGCGCCGTCCCGCCTTGCCGGCATCCTTCCCGTGTGGTGGCGCCTGTGGCCGCAGGCGACGCCCTCGCGCATCGAGGTCGACGCCTTCTACCGGGCGGCGAACCGGCCGGCCGAGGGCGCGGCGCTGCTCGGCCTCGGCGCCTGGCTCGCCACCCTTGCGGTGGTCGGCGGCGCCCTCTTCGCGGTGATCCGCTTCCGCTCGGTGACCTGCCGCCGCGAACTGGGGCTGCGCCGGCTGCTGGGCGCGACGGCGGTGCAACTCGCTCCGGTCCTCGCCAGCCGGCAGGTCGCGCCGCTGCTGCTCGCCATGCCGGTGGCCGCCGCCGCCACCGTGCTGCTCGGCGAGGCCTGGCTCTCCGGCCAGGCGGAGCGGATCGCGGTCGCCTCGCCGGCGGTGCTGGCGACCCTCGGCCTCGGCCTGGTGCTGTCGTCGGCGCTGGCCCTTGCCGCCTGCATCGCCGTCGAACTCCTGCTGATCTCGCGGGGGACCGATCTTGTCGCCACAGCCACGGGAGGAACCTGACGGGGACGGGCCGTCCCCGACCACTGATCTGCGATGAAAGCCGTCCGGCCGGGAGAGCGGGCCGGCCGGCGCGAGGGAGTTTCCCGCATCGACACCAGGATACGGAAGGAGACTGGAATGCAGCATGTACTCGACATCGCGGCCACGTCCGCGCACGCGGCCGTCTACGAAAGCTATATCGAGGAGACCGAGCCGATGCTGGCCCGGGCGACCACCAGCGACTGTCTGTCGACCGGCACGACGATCAGCAGCGGCGCCGGCTCCACGGTCGGGTCCTTCTTCTGCATCGGCTGCATAACCGGCACCGGTGGCTACAACACCGGCTGCAGTAGCTGTCACGAATAGGCTGGCGGAGCGGGTCCGGGGACGATGAAGACGATGACCGATACCGGCGGTGCCGCGGCCTTTCGCGAAAGAGCCGCTGTCGCGGAGGAGGGCAGCCGGCTGCGCGTCTCCGGGCCTTCCGCCGCGTCCGGGTTGGCCGTGGAGGGGCTGCGCAAGCGCTATGGCGATCACCAGGCGCTGGACGGGGTCAGCCTCGACTGCCGGCCCGGCACGCTGACCTCGCTGCTCGGGCCGAACGGCGCCGGCAAGACGACCCTGCTGGAGATCCTCGTCGGGCTGCGCAAGCCCGATGCCGGACGGGCGGAGATCCTCGGCGCGCCCTTTGCCGGCCTGCCGCTGGAGCATCGGCGCCGGGTCGGCATCGTGCTGCAGACCCAGAGCCTGCCGCCGCTGCTGCGCACCGACGAATATCTGGCGATGGTCCGCAAGGCCTATCGCAGCCGCGACCTGCCGTCGGGGCTGATCGAGGCGTTCTCCCTGGATGCGGCATGGAAGAAGCGCATCGGCCAGCTTTCCGGCGGCCAGCAGCGCAAGCTGGCGCTGGTCGCCGCGCTGGTCGGCGAGCCGGCCGTGCTGATCCTCGACGAACCGACGGCCAGCCTCGATCCCTTCAGCCGGCTGGCCTTCTGGACGGAGCTGCGGCGGCTCTGCGACCGCAAGACATCACCCTCCGCCATCCTGCTCGCCACCCACGACATGGCCGAGGCGACGGAACTCAGCAGCAATGTGGTGATCCTGGAAAACGGCCGCGTGCGCGAAAGCGGCACGCCCGACGAGCTGATTGCCCGCAACGGCGCGCCGCCGCGCCTTGCCGTCGCCGTCACCGATGCCCTGGCCGCCGAACGGATCCTTGCCGCGCATCCGGCCATGGGCGAGGGCCTGACGCTGGAGCGGGAGCGGGGCGGCGGGACGCGGGCCGTGTTCGACGCGGGTCTGCTCGACGCGGTGCTCGTCTCTCCCTTGCGCCCGCATCTCGATCTGGCGCGGCTGAGTCAGCGCCGCTCGACGCTGGAGGATGTCTTCGTCGCCCTGCTCGGGCCGGGCCTGAGGGAGGCGGGACGATGAACGCACCGCTGCTCGCCGTGCTGGTGCTGAACAATTTCCGCGAATACCTGCGGGACTTCACCTCCAGCTTCTTCACCTTCGTGTTCCCGCTGATCTTCGTGGTGATCTTCTTCATGAGCAGTTCCGGCGGCGGGGCGCCGGGGCCGCTGCCGCTGGCGCTTGAGGGCGATGTCGGCGCGCCGCAGGCACAGGCGCTGGTCGAGGCGCTGGCGGGCGTTCCCGGCCTGCGCCTGCTGCCGGCGGGACACAAGGCGGCAGGCGTCGTCTCGGTCGCGGTCGGCGCCGACGACCGTATCCGGCTGGAGGTTTCGGCCGATCCGGCGCTGGCGACCCTGCTGCACACGGCGGTGCTGGCGGCGGCGGGCCGGCAGGCCGGGCCCTTGCCGTTCGACTACCGGTTCGAGCCGGTGCGCCGCTCCTCCGAACTGGTGCAACTGCTGCCGGCCTTCTTCGCCATGTCGCTGCTGCAACTCGGCCTGTTCGGCACCTCGACGCCGCTGTTGCAGCAGCGCGCGCGCGGCGTCTTCCGCCACATGAAGACCCTGCCGATCACTGTCATGCAGATCGTCGCGGCGCTGCTGGCGACGCGGCTGGCGATCGCCCTGGTGCAGATGGTCGGGCTCTATGCGATCGCGGCCGGTCTCTTCGGGTTCCGCATCGAGGGCAGCGGCGTGCTCTTCGCCGCGTTGCTGGCGCTCGGCACCGGCTGCTTCGTCGCCATGGGCTTCGCGCTCGGCGGCATCGTCGGCAACCAGCAGGTCGGCGTGCTGCTGACGCTCGCCATCAACTTCCTGATGCTGAGCTTCGGCAACGTCTTCTTTCAGGTGCCGGGCGACAGCGCCCTGGCGCTGATCTCGAACGCGCTGCCGATCACCTATCTGGTCGACGGATTGCGGCTGGCCGCGACCGGCGAGCCGCAGGCCCTGCCGATCGGGCTGATCCTGGCGGTGCTGGCGGGCGCGACGGTGCTGCTGACGGCGGTGTCCGTCCGTTTCTTCCGGTTCGACATGGGGAGCAGGGCATGAGGGGGAGCAGGGCATGAGGGAGAGCAAGCCATGACGGGAGCGAACGACGCCGCGGCGGCGCATGGCGCGCGCTGGATCTATTTCAAGCTCTATCCCGGCCTGTTCGGCGCCGGTCTCGACCATGTCGTCGCCCATGATCTGGCGCCGCTCGCCGGGCGCGGCGATGTCGCCAAATGGCATTTCCTGCGCATGATCGACGATGGCGGCCCGCATCTGCGCGTGCGCTTCCTGCCGGCCGATCCGCACGCGCGGGAGCCGCTCGCCGCACGCATCGAGCGGGAGCTGCGCACCCTTGCCGATGAACTGCCCTTCACGCCGGAGAGCCCGTTCACGCCGCTGGTCGCCACCCGCCGGACGGACGGCGCGGCGGCGGCAATGGTGCCGGCTCCCCGCGCCCCCCGTGCTCATGTCCAGCGCGACGCCTACGAGCCGGAGACCGGCAAATATGGCCTTGGCGAGATGCTGGAGGCCTGCGAAACCCATTTCCAGGTGTCGAGCGAGATCGCCGCCGCCGCGATTGCCGTGGAGCTGCTGGAGGGCCGCTCGCGCAAGGGGATCGCGCCGCTGCTGATGGCGCGCTGCGTCCATCTGTTCGAGCTGCCGAGACCCTCGCGCCAGTTCCTCGCCGACTATTGCGACTACTGGCTGCGCGGCGCCGACCCGGCCGAGGACCATCGCGGCCGCTTCGCCGAACGGATCGCGGATCTGCGCATCCTCCCCTTCGATCCGCTGGATGCGGATGCGCTGCTCGTCGCTGGCGAACAGGATCTGCTCGCCCGCTGGGAGGCGTCGATCCGCCAGGTGTCGCGCGCCGCCGGGCGGCACTTTGCGCGCAACGACAATTTCCGCGACCAACTGGCCTTCAACCTCTGCCACCTGATGATGAACCGGCTCGGCTTCCCGGCCACCGACGAAGCCTATCTCGCCTGCCTCGTCGCGGCCTTCGACCGGGTGCCGGCATGATCGACGTGTTCGACAAGAGCGCGTTTTCCGCCCGCGTTCCCTGGTCCTCCATCCTCAGCCCCTCCTGCGGCATCGTCCAGAGCGTGGCGGGTATCGACGACGAGGAACTGGGCGTGCCGGACTTCCGCCGGCGCACCGCGCGCCTGTGCAACGTCTCGCTGGCCTATCCCTGGATCCGCGCCGGCGACGGCACCAGCACGGCCGAGACCCTGACCGCCGGCAATGGCGGCGACCTGCGCGCCGATCTCGCCTATGTGCGGGCGGTGGCGGAGGCGGCCGAGCGCTATGCCAGCTCGGTCTTCGACGAGACCGACTACATCCTCGCCAGCGCCCGCGAGCTGGGCTCGGCCGCCCTCGACCATCGCCGCTGGCCGAAATGCAGTGCTGCGGAGCTCGCCGATCCGCGCTGCCAGCTCCATGCCTTCGATCCCGACCGGCCGATCCGCTGGGTCGAGGGCCACTCGGTGACGCGAGGGCGCAAGGTCTGGCTGCCGCTGGTGATGTCGCATCTGGTGTTCGAGCTGCTGCCGGGCGAGGCGTTCTGGGCGCCGATCACCACCGGCATCGCGCTGCATGACTGTCCCTATCGCGCGGCGGTCGCGGCGATCTGCGAGAGCATCGAGCGCGACGCCATCGCGCTCACCTGGATCTGCCGTCTGCCGCTGCCCCGGCTCGTCCTCGACGCCGCGCCGCCGCACGAGGTCGGCGAGGCGCTCGCCCGCACCGCGGGCCTGCCGCTGCAGCACCAGTTTTTCGACGCGACCACCGATCTCGGCGTGCCGACGGTCTATCTGCTGCAGACATACGAGGGCCATCCGCAGCTTGCCAGCTTCGTCGGCTGCAGCACCGAGTTCGACCCCTGGACGGCCTGCGGCAAGGTGGTGCGCGAGGCCTGCGTCGCGCGCACGGCGATCCCCTATTTCCAGGAGATCCCGGACGATCCGCTGCGCTTCACCCGCCTCGAATTCGGCGCCAGCTACATGGGCCGGCCGGAGCAGGCCGGCGCCTTCGACTTTCTCGCCGGTCACGGCCGGGAGAGCCCGATCTCGCGGCTCGCGCCCGGCAGCCAGGTGGATGCGCGCGAAGAGTTCGACTGGCTCGTCGCCCGGTTCCGGGCGCTCGATTTCGAGCTGACGCTGGTCGACCTCACCACCGACGATCTGCGCGAGCAGGGCTTGAGCGTCATCCGTGCCGTCACGCCGGACCTGATGCCGCTCGATTTCCTGCCCTCGGCCCGCTACCTCGGCCATGCGCGGCTGCACGACTATCCGCTCAAGGCCGGCTACGGCCGTTTCGAGCGCGCCGCCGCCAATCCCTATCCCCAGCCCTTCGCGTGAGAGGAACCGACGAGATGGCCGATTTCCTGGCGCCCGCCTCCCCGATCTCCGCCCCGGCCGCCGCGCCGGTCCTGCAATGCGTCATCTCCGGCGCCTTCGGGCGCCGGGTACTCGAGGCGCTGCGCGCGGAAGGGGTGGCGATTGCCGCGGCCGTCGATCTCGACGGCGCGGCCGACCCGGTCGAAGCCCTCTCGGGGCTGCCGGCCGCCGACACCTTGGTGATCCTCGACGTCGACCGGCCGGAGGTCCTGACGCGGCTGTGGGACCGGCTCGTCGGCAGCGGCTGCCGGCTGCATCTGATCGGCCTCCTGGACGACGGGCTGACCATCGGGCCGCAGTTCCGCGCAGGCCGGCCGGGCTGTCCGGAGTGTTTCGCCCGCCGCCGCCTTGCCGTGTCGAGCCAGGACGACGCCGGCCGGCTCGACAAGCTGAGCCGCACCTGTCTGGCGCGCCTGCCGGAGGCGCGGCCGGGCTTTCCGCCCTATCTGCCGGCGCTGGCCGCCAGCGCCCTTGCCGCGCGGCTGCGCCGCCCGCTGGAGGAGAGCGACGGGCGCTTCCTGCGCTTCCTCACTGACGGCAGCTTCCTGGAAGAGGGGCACCTGCTGGCGCTGCATGGCTGCCGCTGTCGCGGCACTGTCCCCGGCGGCCGGCGCACCACCCGCCATCTTGCCGCGATGCTCGGCCTGCCCGCCGCGGAGGACGCCGCGCCCGAACCGGAGACCCGGGAGGCGCCGGCATGGTAGTAGTCGAGCGCGCCCATGCCCGCGAACTCGCCGCCCAGCGGGCGCATGATCCCGAACTGCTGCGGCTGTCGCTGCAAAGGCCGTATTTTCCCCCAAGCGTTCCGGTCCTGCCGTTCGGGCCGTCGCGGCTGGCGATCCTGTGCGGCGGCCGGCGCGAGGTCCTGCGCAGCACCGTTCCGCACGCGCTGGTCAGGCGGCTGCTCGGCCTGTGCGACGGCACGCGGGCACCTAGCGAGATCGCGGAGGCTCTTGCCCCCGACTTCGGCGGCGCCGGGGAGGCGCTGCGCAATGTCGACGAACTGGTGACCCTGCTGGACCGGCGCGGGCTGATGCAGGACGGCGTGCCGGATGCGGCGGACGGCGTGCCGCTGCGCGAGGCGGAGACCGAGCGGTTCTGGGAGCAGGTCGTCGCCGCCGACAGCGTCCACCGCTCGCGCGCCGCCTTGCGCGCGGCGGTCGACCGGTTCCGGGTGCGCGTCCTTGGCCCGGCCTCCCTTCGCGGCGAAGCGGAAGCGGCGATCCGCGCCGCCGGCCTGCGCCTCGCCCATGCCGGCGCGCCGGATGTCGCCCTGGTGCTGTATGGCGATCCGGCGGATCTGTGCCCGTCGCCGGAGCCCCTGTCGCCCTTGCCCCTGCAACCGGGCACGCTGGTGCTGTTCGCCGGCGGTGGGCCTGAGAGCTTCCGGCTCGGGCCGCTGGTGCCGGCCGAGGCGGCGGCGACCGTCGCCGGCTGGCTTGCCGGTCCCTGGCTGGAGACGCCAAGCCATGACCGGTCCGCGCCGGTGCTGGAGGGTCTGCGTGCCAGCCTTTCCGCCGCGCGGCTGTTCCGCCTTGCCTGCGGCCTGGAGCGCGGCCGCAAGTTCAACAGCGTCGAAGTGTTCGCGCGCCGCGCGCCGGGTGCACCAATCACCCGCGAGATCGCTCTCGTCTCGCCCTATGTCGCGGCGTCGGCGGACCTGCCCGACCCGGCGATGCTGGTGGCCGCCGCCCAGTCGGGCATCGAGGAGCTGTTCAGCCGGCACCTCAGCCCGCGCACCTATCTGATGCATTATGCCAGCAAGAACCGGAAGCTGGCGGCCGGCCCGGCGCCGGCCTTCCACGGCGTGCCGACGCTGGCCTTGCCCACCGCTGATCCCGATGCCGATCCCGGAGCCGATCCCGGCACTGCGGCGACCATGGCTTCTCGCCTGTCGCTGCTGTGCGGATGGGCCTTCGGCGAGGACGAGGGCCGGCGCCTCACGCCGTCCGGCGGCGATCTGCGCTCGGCCGCGCTCATCGTCAACCTGCCGCAGGACACCGACCTTCCGGCGGGCCTCTATCGCTATCGCGACGCCGATCATCTGCTTGAGCGTGTTGGCGCGCCGCTGGTGGGCGCCGAAACCGGCCTGCCGGACAACGGCCCTGCCTTCCTTGTCGTCTCGCGGCTGCGGCGGGTGGCGCGCAAGTACCAGGACGCGGCCTACAAGATCTGCGGCCTCGACGCCGGCGTCTCCAGTGCCGTGCTGATGGAGACGGCAGCGCGGCTCGGCCTCGACCTTGTCGTGCGCAGCGACCTCGACATGGGTGCCATCGAGCGCCGCCTGCCGCTCCCTTTCCTCGACGACCGCCACATGCTGTCGCTCTGCCTCGCGGCCCCGGACGACAGTGCCGACCCGCCGCACGAGCCGGAGCACGACCCGCTGGACGACCCGCAGGCCCTTCACGAACCGCGCCTGCCGCACTGGATCGTCGCGCTCGGCAAGGCACCGCTGCGGGATCGCCAGCTCCCCGCGCCGGCCGAGCCGCAGCCCTCGCTGGGGGATCTGGCGCGCATGGGCGAGGTGCTGCGCGCGCGCCGGGCGGTGCGCCTGCTGCCGCCCGCGCCCCTGTCGCCGGAGACGATCCTTGCGCTTCTCGCCGAGGCGCGGGCCGGCGCCGCTCGCCATGCGCCGAGCCTTGCGCCCCATCTGCGCTTCGTCGCGGTCGACCGTGCCCGCGGCCTGGTGGTGGAGGGCTGCGACGGCCAGCCGCGCTGGTCGCCCGGCATCGGCGACACCCGCGTCTTCTGGCAGTCCGTGCCCGACATGGCTCCGGCCCTGCTGGTCGCCGGGCTGGAGATGGCGCCGCTGGCGCGGGGCACTGGCGCGCCGGGCTATCGCTACGCGCTGCAGGCGCTCGGCGCCGGGCTGCATCTCGCCTGGCTCGGCGCCTGCGCACGGGGGCTGCAGGGCACGCTGCTCGGCGGCGTCTTCAACGAGGGGCTGAATGCCTGCCTGCCGGGCGAAAGCTGGCGGATCGCGCCGATTGCCGGGCTGGCGGTCGGGGAGGGGGCGCGCTCATGAGCCGGCCCGCCGCACCCGGCATGATGGAGGCCGCCCCGATGCTGCTGGCGGCCGGCGGCCGTCTCTTCCTCATCCCGCGCGGCACCGCGCCCTATCTCAGGGTCGGCGGCCCGCTGTCGCGCGCCGTGCTGGCGCTGCTCGGCGGGCGCGATCGCGGCGCGGTGCTGGCGGATCTGGCGGCGGCGGGCGAGCCTTCGGCGGGGGCGCTGCTCTCCGCCGCCGAGGCGCTGATCGCCCGCCATGCGCTGGCGGGCCTGCCGGAGTGCCGCCCGCCCCGCCGCAGCGGCGCCGTGCTGCTCGTCGCCGGCAGCGTCCTGGCGCTGGCTGCCATCCTCCTGTGTGCCGGCTTCCTCATTGCCCAAGTCGCAGCACCGATGGAGGCCGGCTTGCCGCTCTCGCTGGCAACGCTCGGCTGGCTGGCGCTCGCCGTGCCGTGCCTCGTTCTGGCGCACGAGGCGGCGCATCTTCTGGTCGCGCGCCTCTTCGCCGTCAGGCCCTCGGCCATCGGCGTCCATCGCGGGCGCGCCGGCCTGCCGATGCCCTGGCTCGACCTGCGCGAGGCCTGGGGTCTGGCGCCGCGCGACCACGCGCTGGTGCATCTCGCCGGACCGTTCTGCGACCTGCTGCTGACCGCGCTTGCGGTGCTGCTGCTGTGGGTCGGGGCCGCGCCGGTCGCCCCGCTGCAGGCGCTCGCGCTCGCCGGCACCGCCTTGCTGCTGGCCAATCTCACGCCCTTCGGCCGCAGCGATCTGGTCGGCGCCTGCCGCGCCACCCGTGCCGACCCCGATTACGGTCCCTGCCGCCTGCAGCGGGGCCGGCTCGCCGGTCCGCCCGGCCTGATGCGGTTCGCCCGCCTCTATCTCGCGGTGCTGGCGCTGCTGCCGGCGCTCCTGTGTCTTGCCGCTCTTTCAAGGATCCTGCGATGAAAGCTCTCGTTTCCGTCCTGCTCGGCCTGCTCCTTGCCGTGCCGCCGGCCGCGGCGCAGCACGCGGTCGTCCCGCCGGGCCTCAGCGGCCCCTCCGCCGGGCCGGTCGCCGGCGCGCGGGAGAATGTCGAGACCCTCGGTTTCGTTCGCATCGCGGTGGAGGACGTGGCCGCGACCAGCCGCTGGCTGCGCGAGGAGATGGGCTTCACCCCCTGGGAGATCGGCGCGCGCGCCAGCGGCGAAGAGAGCGTCATGGTGATGCTGTCCTCCGGGCAGAGCGTCGAGTTCTTCAGCCGCCGCCCGTTCTACGAGCGGCTGGAGATGAGCGGCGCGCGCACCGTCGCGCTGGCGCTCTATGTGCGCGACATCGGCGCCGCGATGATGGCGCTGGCCGCGAGCGGCGTGCCGACCACCGACATCATTCCGCTGCATGCGGGCGGCGAGACGAGCTACCCGAAGATGTTCGACCTGCTCTTCATCCGTTCCTTCGACTTTCCCTTGTGGAACTTCAGCTTCGCGCAGCGCGACAACGCGGGCATCGCGGCGGTGCGGGCCGGCTATCCCGAATATGACGACCGCAAGTGGCAGGAGCACGGCAACGGCGCCGATGGTCTGTCCGAGGTCTGGTTCGGCGTCCGTGACCTCGCGGCGAGCGAGCGGCACCTCGCCGAACTGGCCCTGGTCGCAAGCGAGGAGCAGGGTAACGAGAAGGGCGAGCGCGTCTATACGCTCAGCGGCATGGTCCTGCGCCTCGTCTCGCCGGACCATCCCGAGCGCGGCGCGGAGATCGCCCGCCGGATCGAGGCCGGCGGCGAGGGCGCCTTTCACATCGTCTTCCGCTCCGATGCGGGGCGGGCCTCGCTCGGCGCGCAGGCGATCCCCGGCAGCGAACTCCTGCTGGAGGTGCGATGACCCTGCACGAGGCGCCGCGTCCACATCCTGTCGTGCGGCCCGGGCCGGGAGCCGGGGCCGGGCGCCGCCCTGGAGCCGAGGGCGGTGCGCCGGCGGCCGCCCAGCAGCGGCTGGAGGCGATGGACCGGCCGTTGAAACGGCCCGTGTGGAAGGGCGCCGCCGCCTGGACCGGCCTGGCCGCGCTCTGCGCCGCGGTGATCGTGCTGGCGGCGACGCGGTTCGACTGGTCCGACGACCGGGTGATCCAGGTGGCGCGCGCGGATGTGGTTCTCGACCGGGTCCGCCTCGGTCCCTTCCAGCCGGTGCTGCATGCCACCGGCCAGGTCAAGCCGCGCACCTCCGTCGCGTTGCAGAACAGCATTTCGGGCCGTGTCGATGCCGTCCATGTCAAGCCGGGCGACCGGGTCAGCGCCGGCAAGCTGCTGTTCGAACTCTCCAATCCGGAGACGGAGATGAGCTTCTTCACGCTCGAGGTGCAGGTCGCCGAACAGCTCAACGCGCTGACCCAGCGCGAGCAGAGCCTGGAGCGCGGCCGCCAGGAGGACGAGCTGGAAGTGCTGCGGCTGACCAACGAGATCGCCGAGCTCCGCATCCAGCTCGAGCGCCGCCGCCAACTGCTGACGCGGGGCCACGACAAGCCCTTCGAGGTCGACGCGCTGATGCGCCAGCAAACCCATCTGGGTGCCGTTCTGGAAATGCGCGTGGGCATGCTGAAGTCGCGGATCCAGTGGCAGGGCGACCAGGCGCAGCAGGCAAGGACCCTGTCCGGCAACCTGATGCGCAATCTGGAGACGGCGCGCGCCTCGCTCGACGCGCTGAACATCCGCGCCACCATGGACGGCACGCTCTCCGACTTCAGCGTCAAGCGCGGCGAGGTGGTGGAGCGCGGCGCCAACCTCGTCACCCTGTTCGAGCTCGGCACGCCGATCATCGAGGCGGAGGTCGACGAGATCTATCTCGACCGCCTGTCGATCGGCGACGAGGCGAGCTGGCGCGACGGCGGGGGCGGCTGGCGGGGGCTCAGGGTGCGGCGGATCCTGCCGGAGGTGATCGACGGCAAGATCACGCTGGAGATGGATTTCGTCGACGCGCCGCCGGACGGGCTCGTCCACGGCCAGCGCCTCGACATCCAGATCCGCACCCGCGCGCTTGCCGAGGACGTGCTGATCCTCGCCAATGGCGGCTTCCTCGCCCAGACCGGCGGCAACTGGGTCTTCGTGCTGGACGAGGCGAGCGGCCGGGCGACGCGGGTGCCCGTCGAGATCCTCGCCACCACCCGCGACGAGGTCGCGCTGAAGACCGGCCCCGCGCCGGGCAGCGCGGTCGTCGTCTCCTCCTATCTCGGCCTTGCCGAGGCCGATTATCTCAGGATCGAGTGAGCAGGACGGCCATGCAGATCGAGCTCCATGGGGTTACCAGGCGTTTCCGCAGCCGCAATGTCGAGACCACGGCGCTGAACGGGTTGTCGCTGGAGATCCCTTCGGGTCAGCTCACCACGGTGATCGGTCCGTCCGGCTGCGGCAAGACGACGATGCTGGCGATCATGGGCCTGCTGGAGGCGCCCGACGAGGGCGAGGTGCGCTTCGACGGCGCGCCGGTCTCGCGCCTCGGCCGCCGCCGCCGGCTGGTGCT
Organism: Stappia sp. TSB10P1A; assembly: GCF_900185725.1. GTDB lineage: Bacteria > Pseudomonadota > Alphaproteobacteria > Rhizobiales > Stappiaceae > Stappia. The sequence continues at coordinate 138,090 of NZ_FYAU01000014.1, forward strand.
GCGCCGGGAGCGGGTGTCCTTCGTCTTCCAGTCGCTGAACCTGATCGAGGAGATCTCGGTTCTGGAGAACGTGGCGCTGCCGGCCCGCTACATGTCGCTGCCGGCGCGCGAATGCCGGGCGCGGGCGGAGCAGGCGCTGGAGGAGATGGGCCTCGGCTTTCGCGCGCAGCATTTCCCCTTCCAGCTTTCGGGCGGCCAGCGCCAGCGGGTTGCCATCGCCCGGGCGCTGGCGATGCGCTCCGACCTGATCCTGGCGGACGAGCCGACCGGCAATCTCGACCGCGACAGCAGCGCCGGCGTGCTGGAGGCGCTGCTGGCCTGCCGGGCGCGCGGCACCACCGTCGTGCTGGTCACCCACGATCCCGATATCGCCGAACTGGGGGACTTCGTCGTCGAGATGCAGGGCGGCCATGTGGTGAACGGGCGGGCCGGGGAGTTGAGCGAGCGCCGCCCCGCCCCGTCCGGGCGCTGGGTCGAGGCGATCGCCACATGACGGGGCTCGCCGAGCCACGGACAGAGACCGCCGTCGCCGCAGGATGGACGGGGCCGCGCGCTGCCTCCGCCGACATGCTGGTGCTGCGGCTGGCGCCGCTGCCGGCCGAAATCCTCGAGGACCTCGTCTCGCCCGCCTTCCGCCGGGCACTTGCCGAGGCGGGCAAGGACGATGCGCCGCCTTCCGCCGGCCTTGCCGGCCTCTGGCCTTGCGAACTTGAGCGGATCTTCGAGGCGCTGCGCGCTCTCGCGCTGGACGCGCGCACGCTCTGGGTGCTGGACGAGGTGCGCGAGCGGCTTGCCCGGCTCGCCGCCACGCTCGGCAACCCGACCGAGAAGCCCGGCCGCCGGTTCCGCGCGGCGATGCGGCTCTTTCGCTATCTTGCCCGCGTTGCCCACAAGACCAGCCCGTACCAGCGCTACATGGGCATCGGCATCTGCGGCGGTGAGGGCCGGGCGCGGACGCGGTCGCCCCTGCGCTTCGACCTTTCGAGCCGGGACAGCCTGTCGCAGGAATGGATCGCCGTGCTGCGGCACAATCATGCCGATGCGCTCGGCCAAGGCGAGCGGTTCGAACTCGCCGGCGCCCTGTCCCCGGATGGCGACCGGCTGGACGCGGAGCTGACCAGCCTCGGCCTGACGCGCGGCGCCCTGTGGCAGACCGCCCGGCACCGCAGCTTTCGCCTGCGCCCGCCGATCGACCGGGTGTTTCGCGCCCTTGCCGGGCGCAGCTTCTCCCTGGCCGAGCTGACGGCGGCATGCCGGGCGCATGGCATCGCCGAGGCGCAAGCTGGCGATCTCGTGCACGGCCTCGTCGACCGGGGGCTGGTGCGGCGCTCTCCGGCGACGCCCGGCACGGCGGAGGCGGCGCTTGGCCGAGCCCCCGCTCCGGCGCTGCTGGCCCGTCTTGCCGCCGATCCGCTGCTGCAGGACGCGCCGAGGCTGCATCGCGACTGCTGGGTCCGGCTGCACGACCAACCGGACTACGACCTTGCCGGCCTCCGCGACCGGGTCTGCCGGGCGGTGGCGGACCTGTCGATGCCCTCGCCCGAGCACCGGCTGCTGCGCGACCTGTTCCAGGCGCTCGCCCCGCCCGGCGGCGGGGCGATGCTGCTGTCGCGCTTTGCCGAGGAGATCCAGCAGGTCGGGCCGCAGCTTCTTGCCCGCCTCTGCGATCCGGCGCTGGCCCGCCGCCTTGCCGCCGAAGGGCTCGGCCCCGGCAGCGGCCATCATCCCTTCTGCGCCCATGTCCAGCCGTTCCGCGAGGACGGCGCGCTGCGGCTGGTGCTCAACGGCACGTTCGACGAGCCGGTCTGGCTGCTCGCCCGCTACACCCAGGGCGAGGGCGAGGAAGCGGAGGCGATGCGCGGCCATCTGCGCGGCTGGCTGGCGCGGCAGAGCGCGCTGACGGGCGAACGGTTCGTCGGCCTGTCGCGCGGCAGCGAGGTGAGCAGCCTGCAGCGCCATCGCGGCCTCGTCGACCGCTACCTTGCCGGCTTCGCGCCGCCCGGCGCGGCGGTGCCGCTGCTGTCGCCGGCGGATTGCCGGGTGTCGCTGGCGCCGGGCGGGCGGCGCCTGCAAGTGGAAGACGGCGAGGGAGGGCTGCTGCGCTTCGTCAATCTCGGCAGCGTGCTGCCGTCGCCGGCCTGGGGCCTGCACCACTGGCTGATCCATCTGACCGCCCCCGTCGCGGTCATGCGGCCCGGCCTCGACAAGGGCTTCGTCGGCGACGAGACGCTGCCCGCGCGCCACCGGCCGCGCGAATATCATGGCGACTGCGTGCTCTTCCGCGAGACCTGGTACGAGACCTCGCAGGATCTGCTGGACGCGGTCTGGCGCGGGGAGGGCGAGGCGCATCTGCCGACGGTCGGCGCCATGGCGGCGCTCGCCCGCTATTTCCGCGCCCGCGGCATGCCGGCGCAGGTCTTCGTCGCCCGCAAGCCGGGCATGGACTGGCATGCCAGCAACTCGATGGCCAACCGCCACCGCAAGCCGCAATGGATCGACATCGCCAACCCGGTCTGCGTCGCCCTGTTGCGCCGGATCCTGCGCGAAAGCCGCACCGTCATGTTCCAGGAGGTGCTTCCCGGCCCGGCCGACCGGCTCGCCCGTGCCGGCGGCGGCACGCATGCGGCCGAGCTGCATCTGGAGGCGAGCCTGACATGGTAGGCGCGGCGCGGTGCCTTGCCGCCGGTCTTCTCCTGGCGCTCGCCCAGCCCCTGCCGGCCCGCTCCGCGTCCGCCGACATCGTCATCCTCGGCGAGGTGCACGACAACCGCGCGACCCATCTGGCGCAGGCCCGCCGCATCGAGGCGCTTCGCCCGGCCGCGGTGGTGTTCGAGATGCTGACGCCGCAGGCGGCCGAGCGCGTCATGGCCGCCGACCGGGCCGATCCGGCGGCGATCGCCGAGGCCGCGCGCTGGCACGAGACGCGCTGGCCGCCGTTCGAGCTCTACGCGCCGGTGTTTCTCGCCGCGCGCGAGGCGGCGATCCTCGGCATGGCGGTGACGCGCGAGGACGCCCGCAAGGCGATGTTCCTCGGCGCGAACAGGGTGTTCGGGGTGGTGTTCGGGGCGGACGGCGCCCGCTTCGGCCTCGACCTTGCGCTGCCGCCGGACGAGCAGGGCGCGCGCGAGGCGCTGAAGGCGCGGACCCATTGCGGCGCGCTGCCGCCGGTGCTGCTGCGCGGCTTCGTCGAGGCGCAGCGCCTGCGCGACGCGGCGCTGGCGCTCTCGGCGCTCTCGGCCTTGGCGACGCATGGTCCGCCGGTGGTGGTGATCGCCGGCCACGGCCATGCCCGCACGGACTGGGGCGTCCCGCGCCTGATCGCATTTGCCGATCCGCACGTCACCGTCCACTCGGTCGGCTATGTCGAGACGCCGGACGACGCCTCCTTCGACGAAACCGTTCTGGTGCCCGCGACCCCGCGCGGCGACCCTTGCGGATCGCCTCCGGGCCGCCCTGCAACAGGCCCTTGATCCGGTCGATCGTCTTCGGGACCTAAGCGGTTGGGCGCCCCGCCCCGCCCCCGGCCCGCCGCTTGGGGCGAAGCAGTGCCTCTGCATCCGAAAGATGTGGACCGTCGCCCCTCAACTAAAAAGAGCGCCCCTCAAGCCTCCAGCCGTCATTGTCGGTCGACGGCTGCCCCGGCCGCTCGCCGTTTCCTGCGGAAATACCTTGTTTTGGACGTAGCCGTTTCGCGTATTTATGTGGAATACATTGGTCTATCGTCGCGTAATGTTCTGTTTATATAAAAATATGATTGTTGTATTTTGTAATATATTTATGAAACGCATTTGTTGAAGCTTGATATGAACCTGAAAATGGGAAATGCGGTCTATTTATTTGTCTTTATTGATTTGCTTATTTTTTAATTCGACAGCGCAAATATTTTGAGGGTGCCTGGCATGACGGAGCCTGCAAAATTCAACGTGGTCCTGGAACTGGCGGAACTGTCGCAGGGCGGTCTCGGCATAAGCAGTTCCAGTCTCCTCGCCCTCATTGAAGGCATGAAGACAGCCTGTCGGCATGGCGAGCACGGCTACGACGTCGACGACCGACCCTGCCTTGACGATCGCATCACCCTGAACTTCCATCTGGTCGTCGATCATTCGCAGGCGGATGCGGCCTGTCCCGCCCTCGGCCTCGATCTGACGAGGCGCCAGACCGAGATCGCCCATCTGCTGGAGCGCGGACTGACCAACAAGGAGATCGCCAACAAGCTGAACATCAGCCCCGCCACGGTCAAGAACCACGTGCATGCGATCCTCGGCAGGCTGCATCTCGACCGGCGGAGCAAGGTTGCGGCCTACCTGCGGGCCAGGTCGTCGCCGGTGGTCGCGGCGCCTGCGCCCTCGTAAGGCGCGGATGCCGTTGGCGGCACCCTCCGAAGTTGTGACGGCTCGACCGTCTCCTGCAACCCATGGTATCCATTCCGGGTTCCGGATCGAAAGGACGTGTGTGCGACATGGCTGTTGCTGAAAAGCTGAATCAGACGTTGCGGAGCTTCATCGAAGGATCCGACCTGTTCTTTGTCGGCACCGCCGCGCCGGAAGGGCGGGTCAACATTTCGCCGAAGGGCCTCGATACCTTGCGCATCCTCGCCGACGACCGGATCGTGTGGCTCAATCTCTCGGGAAGCGGCAACGAGACGGCCGCTCATCTTCGCGAAGCGGATCGCATGACGCTGATGTTCTGCGCCTTCACCGGCGAGGCGCGCATCCTGCGGGTCTATGGCCGGGCACAGGTGCTGCATCCACGCGACGCGGGCTTCGACGCGCTCGCCGGGATGTTCCGCCCGATGGCCGGCACGCGGCAGATCTTCGACCTGGCGATCGACATGGTCCAGACCTCCTGCGGCTCCGGCGTTCCGGTCATGACCCTGGAACGCCAGCGCGGCGAGGAGGAGCTGGTGCCGTTCTATGCCGACATGGGGCCGGAGGGCGTCGAGGCCTATTGGCGGCGCAAGAACGTCCTCAGCATCGACGGCAAGCCGACCGGGATCCTGCCGTGAACCTCCCGGCCGTCGAGACGCACCCGCTGACCCCCGACCGGTTCGGCGACTTCGAGCGGCTGATGGGGCCGAAGGGCGGCTATGGCGGCTGCTGGTGCATGCTCTGGCGGCTCGGCAAGGCGGCCTATGACGAGGGCCGCGGCGGGGCCAACCGCGCGGCGATGGAGGACGTCGTGCGCGCCGGCCCTCCGCCGGGCGTGCTCGCCTATGACGGCGACCTGCCGGTCGGCTGGGTCTCGGTCGCCCCGCGCCAGGCGTTTGTGCGCCTGTCGTCCTCGCGGGTGCTGAAGCCGGTCGACGGGCGGCCGGTCTGGTCGGTGTCCTGCCTGTATGTCGCGCGCGGCCATCGCCGGAAGGGGATTTCCGGGCCCTTGCTCCGGGCCGCGGCCGATCTGGCGCGCAGCCACGGCGCCGCGTGCCTCGAGGGCTATCCCGTCGCGCCGGACAAGTCCTCCTATCCCGTCTCCTATGCCTGGACGGGGTTTCACGAGACCTTCCTGCGCGCCGGCTTCCGGGAGGTGGCGCGCCGCTCGCCGACGCGGCCGATCATGCGCCTCGAGCTTGCCCCCTGAGCTTGTTGCCCCGTAGGCGGCGCCGGTGCGGCCCTTACGCGGGGCGTGGCGGCGTGAGGACGAGATGCGTGCGGATGGTCATCGGATAGGCCGCCCTTGCCCGGGCGAGCGCCGCCCTCGACAGCCTCACCGCCGCCAGCGGCCGCGCCGGGTCCGTCAGCGCCAGCAACTCGCCGCCCGGATCGATGACGAAGCCGCCGCCGCCGAAAGCGGGCTCCCCGCCGCCGGCGCGGTTGGAGCTGGCGACATAGCACCCGGTCACCAGCGCGGTCGCCCGCGCCACCGTCAGCCAGCGGTCGAACCCCTCGGCGGTGCTGGCCCTCGGCACCAGCAGCACATCCGCGCCGAGGCGGGCCAGCATGCGCGGCACCTCCGGCACCATCAGCTCCGAGCAGATGGCGAAGGCGAAGCGGAAGCCGCCGTGATCGAAGGTGCCGAAGGTGCGGCTGCCGGGGCAAAACCAGGTGTCTTCGTGGAACCCCGGCTCTTCCGGCAGGCAGAGCTTGTGATGCAGCGCGTGATAGCGCCGCTCCAGCCGGACGAAACCCTCGTTGATCAGCTTGCTGCCGGCGGGAAGCGCGGTCGACCCGAACAGGGCGAGGGGCGGGAGGACATCCAGCGCGGCGATGCCGGCCGCATGGGCGGCGGCGGTCCTGCCGGCGCGGCCGAGCTCGAACGCCGCGCTCGCCGCCGGCCAGCGGCCGAAGGGCAGTTCGTTCAGCAGCAGCGCCTGCGGCCGTGTCCGCGCGACGCCGTCAAGTAGGTCCCGCCAGGCGGCATCGCCGGGGCTGAGGCCGTCGGGCAGCTCGCAGACCGCCAGGGACAGCGTCTCCCCGTCCTGCGGCTCATGCATCCGGGTCATGGCTCGGACCTCATCTTGAACGGGCAGGTGCCGGCCGGCAGCGCGTTGGTTTCCGCAAGCCCGTATTGCCACCACTCGATATCGCCGGCCTCGTAGCTGCCGAGCGCCGGGCTGTGCGGCAGCCCGTCATAGGCATGGATGCGGCGGCGCAGCCGCTCGCGTACCGCATGGCCGCGCGGATTGTCGCCGGCGACGATGTCGAAACGTTCGCGCGGATTGATGATGAAGGCGAGCGACGGTCCGAGATTGCGGCTGCGGCGGATGCGGTGGGCGGGGTTGCTCATGTTGACGAAGAGCTGCAGTCCGGCAAAGCACATGGTCCAGAACGGGCTCGAGGGCAGGCGCGAGACCTCGCTCGGCCAGGGGGTGCCGTCCCGGTCGTGCCAGGCCTGCAGTACCCGCCAGCCGATCTCGTGATAGGCCTCGACACTGTCGGCCGCGACGGTTTCGGGGTGGAAGATCATCGCCAGCGGCTCGGCGGTGGCGATGTCTCCGTCCCAGCTCCGCGACCGCTCGACATAGGCGGACAGCGCCGCGCTGCCGCGGGCAAGGTCCTCGGCCTCCAGCCCGCCGACGAATGCGAAGAGGATGCGGCCGCGCCGGCAGGCGTTCTGCGAGAAGAAGCAGGGAAAGTTGGTCGGCATCTGCAGCCGCTCCAGCAGCCGCAGGGCCGCCTCGCGCTCCCATGCCGCCAGCCGGTCCGATCCGGCTTCGATCTCGATCTGGGGAAACAGCGTCATGTCGTCGTCTCCATGAAGGTGGGGTGAGTGGGGACGGGGATGGGGGTTGCCGCGTCGAGCGCCGCCCGCACGATGGCCGGGCGGTGCAGCAGCGCCAGATGGGTTTCCGCGTCGTAGTGGCGGCGCATCGCGGCGGGCAGGGCGGCGATGCGCCGCGCCATCGCGGCTCTGGCGAAACGGTTGAGGCTGCGGTCGCGGCTGGCGATGGCAAAGCCCCAGGCGACCGCGAGGCTCGGGATCGGGTGCTCGTAGACGACGACATCGGCGAACAGGCGCCGCAGGCGCGCCACCGTCTCGGCCTGAAACGAGATCGCCGCCGGATGGCAGTGCCCGACATGGGTGACGAGCAGCCCGCCGGGGGCAAGCAGGTCGGCCGCCGCCGCCAGCGCCTCCATGTCGAAGACGCCCGCCGCATAGGACGTGTCGGCCGCATCGGGCAGGTCGAGCAGCACGAGATCCGCCCAGCCGCCGAGATCGCCGCGCTTTCGCGCCAGCCAGGCGCGGGGATCCTCGAACTCCAGCCGGTAGTCGAAGGAAAACGGCTCCTGCGGCTGCAGGTGCGGCAGGTGATAGCGGCAGAGCCCGGCCAGCGTCGGGTCGAGGTCGACATGGTGGAGCCCGCGCAGCGACGGCAGGTGCTGCAGGCGGTTGACGATGCCGCCATTGGCGCCGCCGATGACGACGATCCGGCGCGGATGCCCATGCAGGGCGACGGCCGGCGACATCAGCATCTCGTGATAGAGAGCCTCGTCGAACTCGCAGGACTGGATCAGCCCGTCGATCAGCAGCGCCCGTCCATAGGCGGCGAAGCGGACGATGCGGTAGCGGGTCAGCCCGGTATCGCCCTGTGCCAGCACCGCGTCGACCGTCAGCAGGCGGGTGTCGCCCGCCTCCAGCAGCGGATGGTGGAGGGGCGGCGTCACGGCAGCGCCTCCGCGATCACCGCCGCATAGCCGAGCAGCCCCTTGCGTGAGACGTCGGCCTCATAGGCGGCAAGCGCCAGCGAGGTCTCGAAATACTCTTGCGAGGTGGCTGCGACAATCTCCCGCCGCAACTCCCGGCGCACCTCGACGGAGCGCGCCTGCCAGGTGCGGAACCGCTCCGTCGTGTCGAGCACATGCCGGACGCGAAACCCCGCGACGGTCAGCAACTCGCCATATTCGGCGGCGGTGTAGACATGCGGGCAGGTCCAGTCGGTGGTGAGCTTGCGCCAGTCGGCGGCGTCGATGTCGCCGAGGCGCACCCGCTCGAAGATCGCGAGCCGCCCGCCGGGCACCAGCAGCGACCTTGCGCGGGCGAACAGCCGGGCGGCGTCGAAATGGCAGGCGGCCCCGGTGCTGTAGATGCCGTCGAACCGCTCGGCAAAGGCGTGCTCGTAGACATTGCCGGCGATCAGTTCCACCCCGTGGCCGGCCTTCCGCCCGGCGGCCAGCGAGGCCAGCGACAGGTCGATGCCGGTGACGGTCCAGCCCATCTCGCGGGCCAGGAACGCCGCGACGAGGCCGCGGCCGCAGCCAAGGTCCAGCACCCTGGCGCCGGCCGGCACCTGCATCAGGGCCGCCATCAGCCGCAATTCGTCGGCGCTGTTGTCGCTGAACTGGCCGATATACTGGTCGGCTCCGAACACCTTTGGGTAGATCAGATCGTGCACCTGCGCATTGTCGGCCATCGTCTGGTCGTACAGGGCCTGCACGGCGGCAAAGTCCTCCGGTGCCGGTGCCGGTGCCTTTGCCTGTGTCGGTGCGGCGGTGCGGGACTGTTCGGCGGTCATCTGCGGTCCTCCATTGGCTGGCGGGCGGGCGCGCTGCGGCGGCCGGCCAGGCGCGCGCGCAGGTCCTTCGGCAGCGACACCATGTGGCGATGGGTGGTGCCGTCGTAATAGGTGAGCGGCCCGTCCAGCCGGGTCGCGACGAGACGGTCGACAAGGCTCGCCGGCCGTCCCGCGAGATCGAGATCCCGGTGGGCGCCGACGGAAAACAGCCAGGACGTGCCATAGGACTGGGCGTGGCAGACCAGCGCCTCGGCATGGGCGAAGTGGCCGGCCGTCAGCGCATGGATCATCGCCGCGTCCGCGCCCGCGCAAGGACCGGCGGCTCCCGCCCAGGTGACGAAGGCGCCGGTCGGCGACACCACCCTCGCCAGTGCCGCGAAATGCGCGGGGGCGAACAGGAATTCCGCCGGCGAGCCCGGCAGCGGTTCGCTCACGTCATGGATGACGAGGTCGTAGGGCGCCGGTGCCGAGGCCAGGTGGTCGCGAATGTCGGCGATCACCAGGCGATAGCGCGGGTCGTCGTGGAAGCCTTGCGAGATATGGCTGAAATGGCTGAGGGTGAGCGCCGCCATGCGGGCGTCGATCTCCACCTGGACGACCTCCTCGACCCCCCGGTGCTTCAACGCCTCGCGCACCGCGCCGCCCGGTCCCCCGCCGACCACCAGCACCCGGCGGCAGTCCGCGCCGAGGGCCAGCGCGGCGGGATGCACGATCGCCTCGCTATAGATGTATTCGTCGCCCTCCAGGTGCTGGATGCGGCCGTCGAGCAGCAGGCCGCGCCCGAAGGCGCGGGTGCGCACCACCTCGATGCGCTGGCCGCCCTCGCCGGCGAGCACCTGCCGCTCGACGATCTCGTGGCAATGCGCCTCTCCCGGAGCGACCGCCTCGAAGGTCCATTCCTGCGGCCAGCGCACCGGCCTCGTCGCGGCGGGCGGGCCGGCGACGGCGATCCCGGCTCGCGCGCTCACTGGACCGCCTCCTCGGCAAGGTCGCCCGGCCGGATCAGGGTCAGCGCGCCGGAGCCCTCGGCGAGATACTCGGGCGGAAAGGTCTGCCCGAGGAAGCGGGTGATCATCGAGTAGCAGTAGGAGCCGGCCTGCGAGAATTCGATCCAGTCGCCGATCTCGACCTGCGGGATCGTCTGGCGCCGGGCCAGGAAGTCGCGGGAATAGGTGGTGTTGCCGACGATATCGACCGGCTGGTCGAAGTCCGGCCGCGCCCCCTTGCCGTTGGTCATCACCCGGACCGGGTTGTAGTCCTCGTAGAACATCGCCCTCGGGATCATCGACGCGCTGGCGTCGACGCAGACGAAGTAATGGCCCTCGCGCCGCTTGACGTCGGTGACCTGGGCATAGAAGCGCGCGGCATTGCCGAACATCGCCCGGCCGGGCTCGATCACCAGCCGGATCGGCCGGCCGCGCCGCCGGGAGAAGTCGGACATCAGCGCGGTGATGCGGGCGTTGTAGTCGTCGAAGTCGAAGCGCGTCTCGTCGAGCGGAAAGCCGCCGCCGACATCGACATAGGCAAGGTCGGGGAAGCGGTCGGAGAGTTCCAGCGCGCGCTCGATGCCGGCGACCATCTCGTCGACGCTGACGATGTCCGTGCCGATATAGACATGGCTGCCGGTGGCGGCGAGGCCGAGGCTGCGGCAGGCCTCGAGCGCCGCGTCCAGCTCGTGGTCCTGGATGCCGATGCGGCTGTCATTGCCGGTGAACGGGCTGATGCGCGAGCGTTCGGACGTGTTCAGCCGCAGGCCCACCTCGGTCTTGAGGCCGAGCTTGCCGAACTGGCCGATCTGGGTCAGCGAATCCAGATGCAGCCGGATCCCGCGCGCCACCAGATGCCGCATCATCGCGCTGGTCAGGCCGGTGCTGGCGAAGATGATCCGCTCGGACGGGAAGCCGCAGGCCTCCGCCAGCCGCAGGTGCTTCAGCGAATTGACGAACAGGCCCATGCCCCGCTCGCGGATCTTGCCGAGCAGCACCGGGTTGTCATTCGCCATCGAGGCGAAGAAGACGCTGGTATGCGGATAAAGAACGCTCTCGAAGCGGGCGAAGTTCTCCTCGATCTTCTCGTTGTCGTAGAGATAGAAGGCGGAGTTGATCTTCTCGGCTCGCATGTCCATCAGGTAGTCGATCTGGTTCATCTGTCTCTCTCCGGCGGTTGGCAAGGGGGGGTGAGCGGGTGCGGCGTCGGGTTGACGGTCTCCCATGCGGTCGGGGGTTCGACGGGCTCTGCGGCGATCCGGCGGTCCGTCATCGGAACAGGGCGATCGGCTGGCCGAGCGCGGCCTCGTCGGGAACGATCCCGAGCCCCGCACGGGTGCCCGGCACGGTGACGCCGTCGACGATCTCGAACGCGCCCTGCGCATAGCTCTCGGTGTTGAACTCGCGGCAGCTCCACAGGCCGAACAGATGCGCGCGCGGCGTCGCGGCGGCGGCGTGCAGCGCCGCCATGTCGGCGATTTCCGTGCCGCCCGACGACGCCCAACTGAGCGAGAGGCCGGCGATCTCGCAAAAGGCGGTGAAGCGCCGGGCGGCGGCAAGGCCGCCGATGCGGGACAGCTTCACATGGACGATGTCGGCGGCATTGTCGCGGGCGAGGCGGGCCAGCACGTCGCCGTCGGTGACGCTCTCGTCCAGCGTCATCGTCGCCCCGGTGGCGCGGCGGACCCGGAGGCAGGCCTCGTAGGTGGCGCAGGGCTGCTCCAGGTTGAAGCCGAGCGGTTCGATCGCGCGGGCAACGCGCAGCGCGTCGGCCAGCGTCCACAGCCGGTTGGCATCGGCGATGAAGATCTCGTCCGACCGGCGGATGCCGGCGAGGCGTTCGTAGAGCGCGATGTCGGCGACCGCCTCGCCGCCCGGCTTGGTGGAGAAGATGCGGTAGCCGGGGCGCTCCCGATAGGCGGCGATCCGCTCGGCCATCTCCTCGAACGGGCCGTGATAGACGGCGCAGTTCATCGGGATCCGGTCGCTGCCCAGTCCCCCGAGCAGCCGGTAGACCGGCAGCCCGGCGCTCTTGCCGAAGAGGTCGTGGGCGGCGATGTCGAAGCCCGACTTGACATAGGCATGGCCGTCGAGATGCCGGTCCATCACCGCGTGCAGCGCCGCGATGTCGGTCGGATCGGCGCCGATCAGCGCCGGGGCGAGCACGTCGATGCCGGCGCGCGCGCCCTCGGCGAATTCGGGCAGATAGCTGCGGCCCCAGGGGCTGATCTCGCCCCAGCCGACCAGCCCCTCGTCGGTGTCGAGGCGCAGGATCGTGCCGTCGATGCTCGCCTGCGCCGTGCCGGAGGCGCCGGTCGTGTAGCGGGTCTCGCCGAAGTCGATGGGCAGACGGTACACCGCGATACGGTCGATCTTCATGAGCTTGCCTCCGGTGCGGGGGCCGGTGCCGGTGCGCGCCGGCCCTGCAGGATCGAGAAAATGACGGCGGCCATCACCACCAGGCCGCCGAGGGCGGTCGTGAGCGGCGGCACGTCGGCGAAGGCGATCCACACCCATAGCGGCGCGAGGGGCACGTCGAGCGTGCTGATCAAGGCCGCCTGGCCCGAGTTGAGATGCCGGGCGCCGAGCGTCAGGAACAGGATGCCGAGCCCGAGCTGGGCGATGCCGAACGCCGTGAGCAGGGCGAGGGCGCGGCCGTCGACCTGGCCGAACTCGGCGAAGGGCAGGGTGATCAGGAACGAGGCGAAGGCCGAGGCGCAGGCCATCGCCACCATGGAGTGCGCCTTGCCCCAGCGCACCGCGACGATCATCAGCGCCATGAACACGGTCATCGCCATCGCGTAGAGGTCGCCGAGGAGCCCGCCGCCGCCGAGCGATCCGCCGACGATGACGGCGACGCCGGCAAGGGCGACGAGGCTGGCCCACAGCGTCGCCGGGGCCGCCGGCTCGCGCAGCAGCAGCCAGGAGAAGGCGGCCGCGACGAAGGGGGCGGTCGCGTAGATCAGCACCACATTGGCGACCGAGGTGTTCAGATAGGCATTCAGGTTGAAGATCATCGCCAGCACGCTGGCGGCGATCGCCACCAGTCCGGGCAGGCTGCGGAACACGGAGAACTGCGCCAGCCCGGCGCGCCCCTCGCGCGCCAGCATCACCGCCAGGATGAACAGGCCGGCGACCAGGCCGCGCAGGCACAGCATCGTCCAGACGCTGGTGTCGATCAGCCGGGTGAACAGGCCGGCGGTGCTGTAGCAGGCGGCGGACAGCACCAGCAGGATCATGCCGATGCGCATCTGCCGGGCGGTGTCGGAGGGATCGCTCATGCCGGCCTCACTGCGCCTGCGCCGCGCCGAGCCATTCGGCGACGGTGTCGCGATTGGCCGCCAGCCACGCGCCCGCCACCTCGTCCGGCGACTTGCCGGCGACGCCGGTTTCCGTCACCCAGCCGTTGATCACCGCCGGGTCGAAGGTCACCCGCGTCAGGAAGGCGGCGACCTTCGGGAACCGGGTTTCCAGCGAGCGGGAATGGAACACATAGACCCGGCTCGTCTCGAAGGCGCAGGGAAAGGAGGAGGCCTCCAGCCAGTCCTCGCGCTCGCTCGGCGAGTAGACCGTGTCGCAGCCGGGCCGGTAGGCGGGCTCGGCCACCTGGGTCAGCGGATGCACGGAGAACACCCATTCCGGGGTCCAATGGTAGAACAGCAGCGGCCGGTCTTCCGCCCGCGCGCTCTCCAGCGCCGCCTTGAACTCCTCGTTGCTGGCGATCCACGGCTCCCACAGCTTGTCGAGGCCGTAGGACTTCATCTTGATGCGGTTGAGCCGCGTTGCGCCCCAGCTCTCCTCGCCGGCCCAGTATTCGCCAAGGCCGTTGCCGTCGGTGTCGAAGCGCCGGGCGATCTCGGGCGACTTCAGGTCCTCGATGCTGGCGATGCCGAGCGCCTGCGCCGTCGCCGTCGGCAGGAAGAAGCCCTGCACGGCCTCGTAGCCGGCATTGTGGCCGATGGTGGCGCGCTGCTCGACATGGATTTCCCAGGCCTTCTGCTGGTTCGGCATCCAGATGTCGGGGAAGACGTCGTGCTCGCCGTCGCCGGCATCCATCGAGGCGAGCGAGGTATCGGTGTCGGCCTCGCGGATCCGCACCGGCGTGCCGAGCTCCTGCTCGATCACCTGCGACAGCACCTCGGCGATCACCTTGGCGGCGTCCCAGTTCAGTCCGGTGATGGTCACCTGATCGGCGGCGGCGGGGGAGGCAAGGCCAAGCGCGCCGGCGGCGGCGAGGCAGAGGGTCGTCGGGATGCGGGGCATGAGTGCGGTCCTTCTGGGCAAGGCTCTCCCGTGTCCGGTCCGGCGGGCCGGCGGACGGGGCGAGGGCGGTGGCGGTGGCGGTGGTGAAATCTGGAGCGGCCCGAGCAATTCCGGGAAAAGCGGGAACCGGTCTTCCGTCCGGAATTGCGAAAAAGTCGAGGCTATTCGCGCTTGGCCGTGAGCAGGTGCTCCATGACGGCGATCCGCACGGGCACCCCGTTATGGGCCTGTTCGAAGTATCGGGCCTGGGGCATGGCATCGACGTCATGCGCCAGGTCCTCGACCCGCGGCAGCGAATGCAGGACGATCGCCTCCGGCCGGATGTCGGCGAGCCGGGCGGCGGTCAGCGCGAAATAGCTGTCGACCGGTTCGCCGCGGCGCTCGGTGATGCCGTTGTGATAGATCACGTCGACGCTGCGCTTGACGTCGTCGAGATGGGCGATGCGGGTGAAGCGGATGCCGGCGCGGCGATAGTGTTCGGCATCGGCATGGTCCATCCAGAACTTGTCCGGGCACAGGACGAAGATCTCGGCCTGCGGATAATGCGCCAGCGCCCGGATCTGCGAGCGGAAGGCGCGCAGATGCGTGCCGCCGATGATCAGGATCTTCAGCCCGTCGATCCGTCCGAACGCCTGCTCGATCGTGTAGAGGTCGATCAGCGCCTGGGTCGGATGTTCGGCGCGCAGGCCCATGCCGTTGCCGGCGTTGATCACCGGGATCGTGCTGGCGGCGGCGAAGTCGTAGACCGCGTCGGCCTGCGGATGGCGGATCACCGCGAGATCGGCGAAGCCGGACAGGACACGCGCCGTGTCGGCAAGGCTCTCGCCCCAGTTGGAGCCGGCCCGCGAGCTTTCCGGCTCGACGGTGATGACCCCGCCGCCGGCCCGCAGCACGCTCGACTGGAAGCCGTATTGCGTGCGTGTCGAGGGCGAGAAGAACAGCATGGCGGCAAGGGCTCCGGGAACCCGGCCGGCCGCCCCCGCGGCGATCTCGCGCGACCGCGCGAGGATCGCCCGGATCGCGTCGCCGCCCAGATCGTCGATGGACAGCAGGTGCCGTGGTTTGGTTGCGGCCGGCATGGCGGGCTCCCGGAGTTGTGAATGTCTTGAAGGGAGGCGGGGCGGCTGCGCTCAGCTTGCCGCGCGCCAGTCGAAGTCCGGCTTGAAATGGGCCTCGTGCACGCCGTCGTTGGCCCAGGTGCCGTCGAAGGCGTAGAAGCCGGCATCGAAGGTCGCCGTGTCGACGAGGTAATAGGCCGGGATCGGCGGCAGCGGCTCGCAATAGGGCGCCTTTTCCAGGCCGCACAGGACCAGCACGGAGCGGGCGGCGACATAGCCGCAGGCGATCGGCGGCACCGCGCCGAGGATCGGGATGTTGCCGACATCGTCCATCCATTCGTAGACGGTGTCGCGGTCGGGGAAGCGGGGGAAGTAGTTGGCCTGCATCTTGATCAGCCGCTCGACGTCGTCGCGGTCGAGCGTCTTGTCTTCGGCAATGCCGAGCAGCTCCTCATAGGTCATGCCGTGCTTGTCGAACTTGTAGACGGTCGACGCCCAGCCCCAGACGCAGGCGCACAGCATGGTGATGGCGCGCGGGCTCGCCCGATAGGCCCGGTGCAGCGCGTAGCGCTCGGAAATCAGGTAGAAATCCGTCATGTCGAGCAGCAGGTCGCAGCCCTCCACGAAGTCCTCGGCGGTGTGGCGCTGGATGCCGTCCGGATAGATCTCGACGGTCACGTCGGGCGTCATCTCGTGCACCATCTCGCCGACCACCATCGCCTTGTTGCGGCCGACCGTGTTCTTGCCGGCGCCGAGCTGGCGGTTGATGTTGGAGGCGTCGAAATGGTCCGGATCGGCGAGCTTGAGATGCCGCACCCCCATGCGCGCCAGTTGCACGGCGAGATAGGAGCCGATGCCGCCGCAGCCGGCGACGCCGACCGTCGCATTGGCGAGCTTGTCCTGGGAAAGCTGGCGCTGCTCCTCGTCGAGGCCGAGAAAGCACAGGGAGCGGGACACGCGCTCCTTGTAGAAGGCCTCGTCGTGAATGCCTTGCAGCTTGATCTTGCGGGCTTTTTTCAGCATGGAAGGGTCCTTTCGTCGATGTGGTGCGGTCAGGAGGCGAAGCTGTCGCCGTCCGGGTACTCGTCGAGATTGGTGTAGCGGATGGTGACTTCCGCCCCGGCGGCGATGGCGGTGAGGGCGCGCAGTTGCAGCCAGAGGCCGTCGGCCTCGAAGCTCCACTGGATCACGGCGTTGTTGTCGGCCGCGTGGTTGCAGTAGGACATGCCGCCATTGATCAGCGCATAGGTGTTGCCGGGATTGCCGGGCGCGTAGTCGGCCGGGTTGGCGAGCAGATGATCGAAGACGGCGGTGGGCTTGAGCGCAGCGCTTTCATCGGCATCGAAGAAGATGCCGGGGGCGCGCTGCAGCAGGGTCCCCGCGTCGACCGCCCTGCGCGCATAGACGCCGCGGCCCTTTTTTCCGGCTTCCCGGACGCAGATCAGCTCATATCCGCTCTCGAAATCTTCGGGAGTGGCTGAATATGGTCTTTCAAGGGATGACATAGTCTCTTTCCTCGCAGCCGACGTCTGTCGTCGAGGACAAGAGTATTGGGGGAGGCCCCGCGTTGATATGATCCGCAGGGCTCAATTCGGATCTATCCTGGCGTGTATTTCGTCAGGAAAGCGGCTTTTGCGTGTGGCTGCCGGTCGCGGCCCGAGGACTTGGACACGCTACAGATCGAGCAGTGCCGGGCTCGGCGCCGGCCTGTCCCGCGCCAGCGCCTCGGCAAGGCCGGGCGGTGCATCGGCGAGCCGGCCGCCGGCGCGAAGGTCGAGCCCGTGCCGCCACAGCGCGCGGGCGCGCAGCCACGGCGTCTCGGCAAGCGCGATCCGCCGCCCGGCCGCATCCTCGACCGCGCGCTCCCACTGCGGCGCCTCCAGGTCGCGCCATTCCACATCCAGGTGGATCGCGGAATGGGCGAACAGGTGCCGCAGCGCCCGCGCCGGCTGGCTTGCCTTGCGGCTGACGTCGTCCGGGTCCACCGCCGCGCGTCCCGGCATCGGCCCGGCCGCGCCGCCCCGCGCCCAGGCGGCGATCCCGCTGAGCGCCCGCGCATGATAGCCGACATGGGCGACGAGCTGCCGGCGCGTCACGCCGGGGATCGCGGAGGGCGCGTCGAGATCGCCGTCGTCCAGCCCGTTCAGCAGCCGGGCGAAGAAGGCGGTGCCCTGCCGCGCCCAGGCCAGCGTGCGGGCCGGGGCGGTCGCCGCGTCGTAGCGCGCCCCGGCGCCCTGGCGGCGGCGCAGTTCGGCGCGCGCCGCCTCCAGCGGATCGTTCATTGCCCGGCCTCCTCCACATGGGCGCGGGCGAAGTGCAGCCGCTCCATGATCGGCGCATCGGAAAAGCGGAACAGGTCGAACCGGGTCTCGGCCTGCAGCGACCAGGCGATCCAGGACGGGATGACGAACAGGTCGCCGGTCTCCAGCCGGTGCTCGTGCCCGTCCATGACCACCGCGCCGCGCCCGTCGAACACCTGGAACACGCTGGAGCCGACCTCGCGCCGCGTCGGCGTCTGGCAGCCGGCGCGCAGCCGGTGGAACTCGCAGCGGATCGTCGGCATCACGTCGCCGCCGGTCGTCGGGTTGACGTAGCGCACCGCCGCGTGGCCGGGCGCTGCCGTCGCCGGCTGGCCCTCCTCCTCCAGCAGCAACTGCTCGCTCAAGGCCCGGTCGGTGAACTCCCAGCGATAGGCGCCGATCGGCGAGCTGACGGTCGCCTGCAACCCGGAGAGCGGGCGCAGGCCCGGATGGCACCACAGCCGCTCGCCGCGCGAGAAGCGCGGCGTCGCATAGTCGGTCACCCGGTCGGAGCCGAATTCGAAGAAGCCGACATCGTTGTGCTGGGAGAAGGGGATGTCGAGCCCGTCGATCCAGGCCATCGGCCGGTCGGTGTCGTTGTGGTGGCCGTGGAAGTTCCAGCCCGGCGTCAGCAGCAGGTCGCCCCGGCTCATGCGCACCGGATCGCCGTTGACGACGGTCCACACGCCCTCGCCCTCGACGACGAAGCGGAAGGCGTTCTGCGAGTGGCGGTGCTCCGGCGCGGTCTCGCGCGGGCCCAGATACTGGATCGCCGCCCACAGGGTCGGGCTGACATAGGCATGGCCGCCGAGCCCCGGATTGGCGAGGCCGATGGCCCGCCGCTCGCCGCCGCGCCCGACCGGCACCAGCTTGCCGGAGGCCTCGGCCAGCGGCAGCAGGTCCGCCCATTTCCACACATGCGGGCGGGCGCGCGGCTTGGGGTGGACCGGCATCAGGTCGCCGATCTGCGTCCAGAGCGGGATCAGGTGATTGTCGGCGAAGCCGCGATACAGCGCGCGCAGCTCGGGGCTGTCCTGCGGCTGCATCGCGTGCTCGACCGTCTCGTGCGTCAGGGCGTCGTTCATGGCACTCTCCGTTCCGTCTCGGGTGGCGGGTCAGGCGGCGTCCGGCTGCCGCGGCGGGGCCGCCTCGGCAAAGGCCGGGATGGCGTCGAGCCGGCCGAAGATCGCGGCGATGGTCGGCCAGGCGTCAGTGTCGATCTGGAAGCGGCGGTTGTTCCACACCTGCGCGTAGAGGCAGATGTCGGCAAGGCCCGGCGTGTCGCCGTGGCAGAAGGCGCCGGTCTCGCCGTCCCGCGCCAGCATCGTCTCCAGCGCGTCGAAGGTGGTCGTGACCCAATGGGTGAACCAGCGCGCCTGCGCCGCCTCGTCGGCGCCGAACTGCTCGGCCAGATAGCCGAGCACCCGCAGGTTGTTGAGCGGGTGGACCTCGCAGGCGATCATGTTGGCGAGCGCCCGCACCCGTGCCCGCCCGTCCGGATCGGCCGGCAGCAGCGGCGGCTGCGGCCGGGTCTCCTCCAGCCATTCGATGATCGCCAGCGACTGGGTCAGCACCCGCCCGTCCTCGCGCTCGAGCGCGGGAACCAGCCCTTGCGGGTTGAGCGCCAGGAACTTCGGTGCGCGCGTCTCGCCCTTGCGCAGCGCGTAGGAGACATAGCCGTAGTCGAGCCCCTTCAGCTTCAGCGCGGCGCGCAGCCGCGTCGAGGTGGAGGAGCGGAAGAAATTGTGCAGCACCAGGGTCATGGGATCACTCGCGCGGGCCGATGGGGGTGACGATCTCGCCGAGCCCCTCGATGGCGACGGTGCAGGTGTCGCCGGGGGCGAGCGGGCCGACGCCGGCCGGCGTGCCGGTCATGATCAGGTCGCCCGGCCGCAGCGCGATCGAGTGCGACAGGCTCGAGACGATCTCCGGCACCGACCAGATCAGCTCGCTGAGATCCGCGTCCTGGCGGATCTCGCCATTGACGGCAAGGCGGATGAAGCCCCTGTCGGGATGGCCGATCCGCTCGGCCGGATGCACCGGGCCGATCACCGCCGAGCGGTCGAAGGCCTTGCCGAAGTCCCAGGGCCGGCCCTTGTCGCGCGCGGCGAGCTGCAGGTCGCGCCGGGTCAGGTCGTTGCCGACCGCGTAGCCGAACACATGCGACAGGGCGGTGTCGCGGGCGATGTCGCGCCCCGCCCGGCCGATCGCCACCACCAGCTCGGCCTCGTAGTGGAAGTTCTCGGTCTCCGGCGGATAGGCGACGCTCTCGCCGCTCGCCACCACCGCGTCGGCCGGCTTGGTGAAGAAGAACGGCGGCTCGCGCTCCGGGTCCTTGCCCATTTCCCGGGCATGGGCGGCATAGTTGCGCCCGACGCAGAAGATGCGGCGCACCGGCAGCAGGGCCTCGCTGCCGGCGACAGCCACCGTCGGCACGGGGAGCGGCGGGAAAATATACGACATCGATCGGTCCTTCCTTCAGTCGCGTGTCAGGGGAGAGGCGGTCGCCGGCGCCGGGGCGCTTCCGGCCCGCCACAGCAGGGCGAGGGCGACAAGGCCCGCGCCGTTGATCCACAGCGTCGCCTCGCCGCCGATCCCCGGCGGCAGCAGCAGGGCGAGGCCGGCGGCGGCGGTGGCGAGCCGGCGGGCCGGGCCGGCCGGTCCGTGCAGCCAGCCGACAAAGGCGGCGGAGATCGCGTAGACGCCGAGCGCTGCGGTGACCACCGCCACCAGACTGTCGAGCGGGTCGCCGATCAGCAGCAGGGCCGGCGAGAACACGAACAGGAACGGGACGATATAGGCGGTCCAGCCGAAGCGCATGGACTCCATGGCGGTCGCCATCGGCGGCGCCTTGGCGATGGAGGCGGCGAAGAAGGCGCCGATGCCCACCGGCGGCGTCACCATCGACATCATGCCGAGATAGAAGATGAACAGATGCGCGGCGATCGGCTCGACGCCGGACTCGATCAGCGACGGGGCGACCAGAACGGCGAGCAGCAGATAGACCCCGACCGTCGGCATGCCCATGCCCAGCACCAGGCAGACGGCGGCGGAAATCAGCAGCAGCAGGAACAGGTTGCCCTGGCCGAGATCGACCAGCGCATAGGTCACGGCGAAGCCGAGGCCGGTGACGTTGAGCACGCCGATGATGAAGCCGGCGGCGGCGGAGATCATGATGATGTCGGTGATCGCGACGCCGGTCTCGACCAGGCAGTCCCACAGGTTGCGCAGGCCCATGCGCAGCGTGCCGTAGCCGCAGCTCAGGCCGATGCCGAGGGCGGCCAGCGCCCCCCACAGCGCCGCCGTCTCGGCCCGCTGGTTGAACCAGAACAGCGCCGCGACGATCGCCGCGAAGGGAAGGGCGAACACCCAGCCGCGCGCCAGCACCTGCGCCGCCCGCGGGATCTCCTCGCCCTCGACCGGGCGGATGTCCTGCTTGGCCGCCAGCAGGTCGGCCTGCGCGAACAGCGACACGTAGTAGAGCAGGGCCGGGACGATGGCGGCGACGACGATCTCCGAATAGGGCTTCTGCAGGATGTCGGCCATCAGGAAGGCGACCGCGCCCATCACCGGCGGGGCGATCTGGCCGCCGGTGGAGGCGACCGCCTCGACGGCGGCGGCGGTGGTGCGGCGGAAGCCGGACTTGATCATCAGGCGGATGGTGACGACGCCGGTCGCCACGATGTTGGAGACGACGACGCCGGAGATCGAGCCGAACAGGCCGGAGGCGACGATGGAGATCTTGGCGGCGCCGCCCCGGCGGCGGCCCATGGTCGCCATGGCGATGTCGTTGAAGAAGCCGGCGCCGCCCGAATGCAGCAGCACCTGGCCGAAGAACACGAAGGCGATCACCACGGTCGCCGCGACGTTGAGCGTCAGGCCGAGCAGGCCGTTGGGATCGAAGGCGAGATAGACCGCGAGCCGCACCGGCGCGACTTCCCGCGTCTGCAGGATGCCCGGCACCAGATGGCCGATCAGGCCATAGCCGCAGATCGTCAGCACGACGATCACCAGCACCCAGCCGACGCAGCGGCGCAGCGCCTCCAGCACCAGCGCGAACAGCGCGATGCCGGCCACCAGGGCGTCCCAGGGCAGCATCATCGCCCGCCCGACCAGCGAGGGATAGGCGGCCGCGACATAGAGCGACAGCCCCAGTCCGGCGAGGCCGAGCACCGGGTCGGCGAGGCGCTGCAGCCGGCTCATGTGGTGGCGGCCGATCGCCGTCGGATCGCCGAGAAAGACCAGCGCCAGCGCCAGTCCGAGGACCGCGGCGAGGAACTGCTCCGTATAATAGGAGTAGCCGAGCCGCGAGCCGAGATCGGCCGCCTGGGCAAGGGAAAGCAGCGTCAGCGTGCCGCCGAGCGCCGCGCGCAGCCGGCGCGTCGCGGCGACGCCGCCGCCATGGTCGCGGCCATGGTCGCCGCCATGGTTGCTGCCATGGGCGCCTTCCGGTGTCTGGGTGGGTGCCATTGTCTGTCCTGACGAGGTTCGATCGCGCGTGCCGGACGGACGGCGGAGTGCCGCCCGCCCGTCCACGACCTGAGGATCATTCGACCGGCGTCTGCGCGATGCCGCGCTTGGCGAAGAAGGCGACCGCCCCCGGATGGTAGTCGAGCCCCGGATAGGCCTTGTAGGCGCTCGCCAGGTCCAGCGCCCGCAGCGGCGGATAGGCGGTGCCGATCGCCTCGGCCTCGTCGAACAGCACGCCGAGCAGCGCCTCGACCTGCGCGTCGCTGACATGCGCGCCGGCGACCAGGATGTTGTCCCAGGTGACGAAGGCCATCGGCTCGTGCACGCCGACGCGGGGCGGCGCCGGGGTCACTTGCGAGAAGTAGAAGGCCGGGCGCACCGCGCGGATGCGGGCCAGCGTGTCGTCATTGGCCTCGATGGTCAGGAAGCGCACCCCGCCGACCGAGGCGTCGACCTCGGCCACCTTCGGGCCGCCAAGGGCGAAGAAGGCGCTGTCGACCCGGCCCGAGGCCATGTCGTCGGAGCCGCGGATCAGCTCCGGCACCGGCACCTGCCGCACGTCGTCCCAGGTCAGCCCGCCGGCCGCCAGGATCGCCGAGATATGGGAGCGGGCGATCGGAAAGGCGTCCCAGCCGGAGGGCACGCTGCGCCCCTTCAGCTCGGCCACCGCCTTCAGCCCGGAGCTTTCCTTGACATAGAGGCCGACCGGGAACGGGTTGACGCGGGCCACCACCCGCAGGTTCGGCATCGCCGCCGTGTATTCGCCGCTGCCCTCAACGGCGGAGATCACGTCGTTGACGTCGTTGAGCGAGAATTCCGCCAGCCCCTCGTTCACCGACTGCATCATCTGGGCATTGCCGCCATAGGGCTGCACCACCATGCGCATGCCGGCGCTGGTGCGGGCCTGGCCGGCGATCACCGAGGCCATGGTGTTCCATACCGAGCCCTGCGGCGGCGTCGAGATCGAGGCCACCTGGGCCAGCGCGGTTGCGGCGCCGCCGATCAGCACGGCGGCGGCCAGGGCGCAGTTCGCAAGTCGTTGTCCAATGCGTGTCATGTCTTCCTCCCCTTCAAAAACCTGTCGTTTTGGCTTTGGCGGCCCGCTCCGTCCCTGGTGCGCGAGGCTGCCTCGGTCCTCCCGGCGTGCCGGCCCGGTCACGCCCGCTGCAGCAGCGCCTGGCGGTCGATCTTTCCGGTGCCGGTTTTCGGAAGCTCGTCGATGTAGTCGATGAGGCGCGGATACTTGAACGGCTGCAGCCGCGACTTGACGTAGTCGCGCAGCCGCTCGCTCTGCTCGTCGCCCTGGCGCGAGCCCTCGCGCAGCCGGACGATCGCCCGCAGCGTCATCCGCCGGTCGGGCAGTTCGTGCGCCAGCACGGCGCATTCGTGCACGTCCGGATGCTCGTTGAGACAGCGCTCCACCTCCAGCGGCCAGACCCACTGGCCGGACACCTTGATCAGGTCGTCGGAGCGGCCCTGGAAGTAATAATGTCCGTCCCGCTCGACGAAGCGGTCGCCGGTATGGATCCAGCCGCCGCGCATCGTGTCGCGGGTCTTGTCGGGCCGGTTCCAGTAGCAGGGCGCGGAGGAATGGCCGCGCACCAGCATCACGCCTTCCTCGCCCGGTTGCGCCGGCCGTCCGTCCGCCGTCTCCAGCCGGATCTCGTAGCCGGGCACGCGCCGGCCGGCCGCGCCGATCCGGTGGTCGTCCAGCGCGTTGGACAGGTAGATGTGCAGCAGTTCGGTGGAGCCGAGCCCCTCCGTCGGGCCGTGGCCGGTGCGTGTCTTCCAGGCGTCGTAGACCTCCTGCGACAGGATCTCGGCCGCCGACATCGACTGGCGCAGCGACGACAGGTCCCGCGCCGCCAGCGACGGCGCCCGCGCCAGCGCGGTGTAGAGCGTCGGCAGGCCGAAAAGCACGCTCGGCCGCCATCTCTCGATCAGCGCCAGCACGTCGTCCGGGCGCGGCTGGCCCGGCATCAGCAGCGTCGTCGCGCCGACCGAGAAGGGAAAGGTAAGGGCATTGCCGAAGCCATAGGCGAAATAGATCTTCGGCACCGAGAAGCAGATGTCGTCCGGCGACAGCTTCAGCACATGGCTGCCGAAGGAGGCCTGCGTATAGGCCATGTCGTGATGCAGATGCACGACGCCCTTCGGCCGGCCGGTCGAGCCGGACGAATACATCCAGAAGGCCATGTCGTCCGGGCCGGTCTCGGCGCAGGCAAGCTCCGTGGCCTGTCCGGCAAGGAAGGCCTCCGCCGCCATCTGCCGGTCGCCGCCCGCCGGTTCTGAGGCCGGTTCTGGCGCCGATCCCGCGACCGATCCTGAGGCCGGGCCGTTGACCAGGATCACCCGCTCCAGCGCGCTGCCGGCCAGCGTGTCGCCGGCGAACCGGTCGGCAAGCGCCGCCTCGCACAGCGCCAGCCGTGCGCCGGTGTCCTTCAGGAAGAAGTTCAGCACCTCGGGCGTCGTCTGGATGTTCAGCAGCACCGGCACCAGCCCGGCGCGCACCGCGCCGAAGAAGGCGGCCGGGTAGGCCGGCGTGTCGTCCAGGAAGAACGGGATGCGCTCGCCGCGCCGCAGCCCGGCGGCAAGGAAGGCATTGCCCCAGCGCGCCGCTTCGCCGACCAGGTCCCGATAGGTCAGCGTGCCGGCGGGGCCGGTCACCGCCGGCTTGTCCGGGTTGCGGGCGAGATTGTCCCACAGGATCGCCGAACAATTGGCGTGGTTGGCCTTGTCGAAACCGATCTCGGCCGCTCCCGGCGTGTCGTCGCCGACCGGATCGACGATGGCCGGCGCCGGCGCATTGGCCTTGGCGGCCTCGTAGCGAGCCATGAATTGCGGGGCGATGGAGCGCAGCCGGTCCATGTCGACCCGGCCCGAGCGGGTCATGTAGTCGAAGGCGAAGTCGAGCGGCGGCAGGTCCATCTTCGCCGCGAAGCTCTCGTACCAGCCGGCCGAGGTGTTGGCGGCGTCGACGATCTTGCGGGCGATCGGCTGGCGGTCGCGCTGATAGGCGGCCAGCGCCGCGTCGACATCGTCCTGCGCTGCGAGCGCGCGCACCAGGGCGATGGCGTCCTCCATGGCAAGGCGGGTGCCCGAGCCGATGGAGAAATGCGCCGTGTGGACCGCGTCGCCGAGCAGCACGTGGCGCCCGGCCACCCAGTTGCGGCACCACAGCCGGGGAAACTGCCGCCACATCGAGCGGTTGGTGATCAGCGGCGCGCCCTCCAGCACCTCGGCGAAGATCTCGCCGCAGACCCGGGCGCTCTCCTCCTCGTCCATCTCGGCGAAGCCATGGGCGCGGAAGGTCGCCGCGTCGCATTCGACGATGAAGGTGCTGCGGTCGGGCGCGAACCGGTAGTGATGGGCGTTGAGCGAGCCCTTGGCGCTGCGCACGAAGCTCTGCGTCAGCGTGTCGAAGGGGCGCGGCGTGCCGAACCAGGCGAAGTGATTGTCGAAATGCTCGAGCCTCGGCTCGAAGGCGTCGGCCAGGCTGGCGCGAACCAGCGAGTTCAGCCCGTCCGCGCCGACGATCAGGTCCGCGTCCAGCTCGTCCAGCGCGTCGACGCGGTGGGAGTAGCGCATCTCGACGCCGAGCGAGGCGGCATGCCGGCGCAGGATCTCGATCAGCTCCAGCCGGCCGATGGCCGAGAAGCCGACCCCGTCGAGCAGCACCTGCCCGCCCGGCAGGTTCAGCGTCATGTTGCGCCACCGCTCCATATGCGGCGTGACCAGGTCGTGAATGTCCGGATCGTCCGCCTTCAGGAAGTCCAGCGCCTGGTCGGAAAACACCACTCCGAACCCGAATGTCGCCCCTTCCGGGTTCTGTTCGCTGACCCGCACCCGCACATGCGGCAGCAGGCGGCGAAACAGGATCGCCGTGTACAGCCCGGCCGGGCCGCCGCCCAGCACCTCGACCTTGGAAAGCCCGCGCATGCTCCTCCCTTTCCCTCTCGACAAGCGTGGGAGGGGAAGATACAAACAATTCCACAATATGCAACATCTTTCATATGGTGGAATTATGAGCCGGCCAGCCCACAGTTTCTCGACCCGCGCCAGCTTCGGCGACTGCGATCCGGCGGGGATCGCCTTCTATCCGAACATTCTCGGCTGGCTGGACCGGACCTTTCACGACTGGCTCTGGGAGTTCGGCGGTCATGCCGCCCTGTGCGCGCGGCTCGGCGCGCGCGGCATCGGCGTCATGGAGGTTTCGGCCCGCTTCCTGGCGCCGATCCGCGAGGGCGACCGGCTGACGGTCGAGCTGGCGGTGGAGGAGTGGAAGGAGCGGGCGGTGCGGCTCGCCTATCGGATCGGCTCGGGGGACCGGCTGGTGGCGCTCGGCCACGAGACCAGGGGACTGTTCGCGCAAGGCCCGGACGGTATGATGGCGGCGCGACTCGATGCGCTGCGCGATGTGCTGGAAGACCATGAAAAACAGGCAGGATGAGACGGAAGAGGGCGAGCCCTCCGGCGGCATACAGTCGCTCGACGCGGCGCTGCGGCTGCTCCGGGTGATGACCGGCTACAGCCGCCCCATGGCCCTGTCGGAGATCGCCCGCGATTGCGGCATGCCGCTCAGCAAGGCGCATCGCTACCTTGCCTCGTTCCTGCATGCCGGGCTGGTCGAGCAGGCCGGCCGCTCCGGCAAATACGATCTCGGCGCCGGCGCCGTGCGTCTCGGCCTTGCCGCCCTGGCCCGGCACGACTTCGTCAACCGCACGGCGGAGGAGCTGCCGGACCTGTGCGGCGAGACCGGCCTCACCGGCCTGCTGTCGGTCTGGGGCAACCAGGGCGCCACGGTCATCCGCTGGGAGCGCACGGCCTCGCCGGTGATAACCTCGATGGGGCTCGGCACGACGCTGCCGCTGCTCAACTCGGCGACCGGTCGCGCCTTCCTCGCCTGGGCGCCGCAGGGCGCGATCCAGCAGGCGCTGGAGGTCGAGTTGCAGCACGCGCGCCACAACCCGAACCTCATCTCCGACCTGACCGCCACAACCGACGGCGTCGCCGATCTGCGCCAGGCGACCCGCGCCGCCGGTTATGCCACCGTCGACGGCCGGTTTATCCCCGGTCTCGTGGCCATTGCCGCGCCGATCCTCGACTGGCAGGGCGAGGCGCAGGCGGTCGTGACCCTGATCGGCACCGATCCGGCCGCGACCCGGCCGGGCTCCGATCCGGTCGCGCGGCTGCGCGCCTTCGCGCAGCGCCTGTCGCTGACGTGACCTGATTAGACGTTACGTAACGTCATATGAGCCGTCCCGGCCGACGCGCGGCCGATCCGCTCCGGCGCCTTGCGGGCGGATTTCGCGAGGCTTGCCGCCTTTGCCGATTTCGAGACGAGATTCTCAATTTCGAGCGATTTCGAGACGGAATTTTGCAAAATCCGTCTCAATTTTCGAGACGGCCGTCGCGCCGGTTTTGCGCCTCAGCCGGTGCCGCCGCGCAGCGCCTTGTAGACCCGGCTGGTCGGGCGGATGCCCATCTCGCGCTCGATGAAGGCGACCGCATCGAGCAGCGGTTCCATCGAAATTTCGCAGTCGTAACAATCACCTAGAAGCAGATAGAGCACGTCCTCGGTGGCGACGTTGCCGGCCGCGCCCGGCGCGAAGGGGCAGCCGCCGAGCCCGCCGGCCGCCGCATCGACGGTCCGAATTCCGAGCCGCAGCGCCTCGGCGACATTGGCGATGCCCATTCCGTAGGTGTCGTGAAAATGCGCGGCAAGCTCTGCGACCGGAACGTGTTCGGCGACCGCCTCGACGACCGCCGCGATGCGCGCCGGCGTTGCTTTTCCGAGCGTTTCGCCCAGCGAAATCTCGCCGCAGCCCATGTCCTTCAGCGCCCGCGACACCTCCGCGACCGCCGCCGGCGCGACCCGCCCGGCATAGGGACAATCGGTGATCGTCGACACGTAGCCGCGCACGAAGATCTTGTAATCTTTCGCTTTTTCAACGAGTGGCCGGAAGCGGGCGAGCGACTCGGTGACGGTACAACCGATGTTCTTTTCGGCGAACGCATCGCTCGCGGCGGTGAACACGGCGACCGCGCGGGCGCCGTGTTCGATGGCCTGGTCGAGGCCGCGCTCGTTGGCGACCAGCACCATGTCGCCGTTCCGCTGGCGCGAGCCCGTCGCGGCCATCACCTCGGCGGTATCGGCCATCCGCGGAACGGCTTTTGGCGAGACGAACGAGCCGACCTCGATCCGCCTTATCCCCGCCCGCCGCAGGTGCTCGACAAGGCCGATGCGCGCCGCCGTCGCGATCGGTTCCTTGCGCGCCTGCAGCCCGTCGCGCGGGCCGACTTCGACGATGGTGACGCGCTCGCTCATCCGGTCCGGCCTATTTTCCGGCGCGCAGGGCGGCGAGGATTTCCTCGGCGATATCCTGGCGAACCTTGCCGCGCGCCTTGAGTTCGCGCGCCACCTGGTCGATTTCATCCCCGACCGCGCCGACCAGCAGGGCGACGTTCTGGGCATGCAGCGCCATGTGGCCCTTCTGGATGCCGGTGGTCGCCAGCGCCCGCATCGCCGCGAAGTTCTGCGCAAGGCCGATGGCGACGATGATCCGCGCCAGTTGGTCGGCGCTATCCACGCCGAGCAGCTTGAGGCAGGCCTGCGCGGTCGGGTGGATCTTGGTGGCGCCGCCGATCAGGCCGACGGCCATCGGCATCTCCAGGATGCCGACCAGATTGCCGTCCGCGTCCTCCTCCCAGCGCGACATCGAGCCATAGTGGCCCTTGCGCGCGGCGAAGGCGTGGGCGCCGGCCTCGATGGCGCGGGTATCGTTGCCGGTGGCCAGCACTACCGCACTGACACCATTCATGATTCCCTTGTTGTGGGTGGCGGCGCGATAGGGGTCCGCATCGGCGAAATGATAGGCCGAGATCATGTCGTCGCGCACCTCTTCGCCGCCGATCTCAGCCAGCGGCCACACCGCGCGGGCCCGCACCACGCGGCGGTCGGCGAGGTTCGTCAGGATCCGCAGCAGGCTGCGGGCGCCGGTCCATTCCACCAGCCGCGGCGCCAGCGCCTCGGCCATGCTGTTGACCGCGTTGGCGCCCATGGCGTCGCGCGTGTCGACGATGATGTGGACGATGGTCATCGGCCCTTCGGCCGTCTCGATCACCCGCACCTCGATGTCGCGGAAACCGCCGCCGAGCTTGACCAGCAGCGGATCGGTCTCGTCGCAGATCGCACGAATTTCCTCAATGCGTTCATAGACTTTGAGGCGCACCTGCTCGGGATCGCTGGCGCCGAGCAACTGGATCTGTGCCGCCATCACCGGCCCCGACGAGGAGGTGAAGAAGCCCCCCGTCGGCCGGCAGCGCTTGGCCGCGTTGCAGACGGCGGCGATGACGGAGGACTCCTCCGTCGCCATCGGCACCAGGACCTCGCGGCCGTCGACGATCATGTTGGTGGCGACGCCGATCGGAATGGCGATGCTGGAAATCGCGTTCTCGACCAGCCGGTCGGCCAGCTCGATCCGGCCTTCCGCGGCGGCCGCGAAATTGGCGATCGCCTCGTTGCCAAGGCCGGCCTTGGCGGCCACCGCCTGAAGGCGCTCGGCCGGCGTCATCTTGTGGAGACCTTCGATACGGGAAGATCGCGCGTCGCTCATGGTCAGTCCTGTCCTGGGTAAAGTCTTACTGGATCATGGATTTCGGCAGCCACAGCACCAGTTCGGGGAACATGGCGCAGATCAGGATGCCGAGGGCCTGGAGAAGCATGAAAGGGATGATGGCGCGGTAGACCGTGCCCATGCCGATGCCGGCGGGCAGCACCCCCTTCATGTAGAAAAGCGTGTAGCCGAAGGGCGGCGAGATATAGGCCATCTGCGCCGAGACGAGGAACAGGATGCCGAACCACAGCCGGTCGAAGCCAAGGAAGTCGATGACGGGCAGGAACACCGGCACGCACAGCAGGATGATGCCGATCTCGTCCAGGAACATGCCCAGAAAGAACAGGATCGCCAGCATCACAGCCAGCACCAGCCAGCGGTTGGTGTCGAGGTCCTGGATGAAGCCGAGCAGGAAGTCGGCGCCGCCCGTGCCGGTGAAGATCGCCACGAAGGCGCGCGCGCCGATGGTGATCCACAGGATCATCGTCGTCACCTTGACCACGTCGAGCGCGACGCCGGTGATCAGCTCGCCGTTGAAGCGGCGCTCGATCAGCGCCGAGACGAAGGCGAGCGCGACGCCGACGGCCGCCGCCTCGGTCGGGGTGGCGATGCCCATGTAGATCGTGCCGAGCACGCCGACGATGATCAGCATCGGCAGGATCAGCGACTTCAGCGCGCCGAGCCGCATGGCCCAGGTGATCTCGTCGTCGTCCGTCGGGCGCGGGGCGATCGACGGGTTCAGCGCCGAACGCAGCACGATATAGCCGATATAGAGCGAGGCCAGCAGCAGCCCCGGCACCACGCCGGCAATGAACATCTGGCCGATGGAGGCCTGCGCCGTCACCGCGTAGACGATGGTGATCACCGAAGGCGGAATGAGAATGCCGAGCGTGCCGCCGGCGCAGATCGTGCCGATGGCCAGCTCCGGCTGGTAGCCGCGCCTCAGCATCGATGGCAGCGCCAGCATGCCCATGGCCGCGACGGCGGCGCCGACGATGCCGGTCATGGCGGCGATGATCGTGCAGATCGCCACGGTGCCGACGGCAAGGCCGCCCGGCAGGCGCCGCGACCAGATCTCCATCGCGTTGTAAAGGCTTTCGATCACGCCGGAGCGCTGCAGCACGCTGGCCATCATCACATAGAGCGGGATCGCCAGCAGCGATTCCGAGCGCATCGTGTCGTAGAGGTTCAGCACGGTGACGGTCAGCGCCGCCGGCCCCCACAGGACGACGGTGAAGAACAGCGCCAGCGAGCCGAGAACGAAGGCGAGGGGCAGGCCGGTGAGCAGCAGGCCGACAAGACCGCTGAACATCACCAGGAGAACGAGTTCGGAACTCACGGGCGGGCCTCCTTGGCGGCGGCCGCTGGCGGCGTGCGCAGTGCCATGCCAGCTTCGACGAGCGCCTGGGCGAAAAGCATCAGGAAGGCGAAGGGAACGATGAACTTGACCCACCAGATCGGCGGGTTCCAGGCGGAGAAACTGGTCTCGCCGAACTGGAAGGCATTGACCGCGAGCGGCCAGCTCACCCAGCCGAACACGGCAGCGAAGATCGCGATCACCAGAAAGCTGAATATTTCCAGCGCCTTGCGCGTGCGGCCCGAGCTGCGTTCGCTAAAGATGTCGACAGCGACATGCCCGCGCAGATGCAGCAGATAGGGGCCGGCCAGCATGAAATGCGGACCGAACAGGAGCGTGCTCGCCTCCATCGCCCAGACGGTTGGCGCCTGGAAGGCATAGCGGGCGACGACCTCGTAGAGCAGCATCGGCACCACGGCGAAGATCGCAAGGGCGGCAATGCCGAAGAGGATCCGGTTGAGGCCGGTGACGAAATTGAAAACTGGGGTCATGAAGAAAGCCTGCTGTCGGTGACCGTCTGCTGTGGGTCAGGCAGGACGCAGCAAAACGGCGGGCGACGCAAGCGCGCCGCCCGCCGGGGAGGAAGGGCTCAGAGAAGCCCGAGCGACTGCATGAACGCGGTCTGGCTCTCGACGATCCGGGTGGCGAGCGCGTCGCCCTTGGTTGCCGTGGTCCAGGAGGCGACCGCCTTGACGCGCGCCTCGGCGATGTCGGCCGGATCGAGATGGATCACCTCGACGCCCTGCGCGCGATACTTGTCGAGCACGAGCGTGTCCTGCACCAGGATGCGCTGGCGCAGCGAGCCGGAAATCTCGCGCGCGGCAACCGCCAGCGCCGCCTTGAAGGAGGCCGGCAGGGCCTCAAAGGCGGCCGTGTTGGCGACATAGCTGGTGGCGGTGGTCGGCTGATGCACGCCCGGCAGGATGATGAACTTCGCCACCTCGCCGAGACCGGCCTCGAAATTGGCGGTCAGGTCGCCGCGGTCGGCGAAGTCGATCAGGCCCTTTTCCAGGCCGGAATAGACGTCGGCGGTCGCCATCGGCGTCACCGCGACACCGAGATCGCCCATCACCGCGGAAGCGAGGCCGACGAAGCGGCCCTTCTTGCCGGCCATCTCGGCAATGCTCTCGATCTTGACGGTCGAGTGCATCGGCTCCTCGCCGTAGACGGTCGGGGCGATGTAGGAGAGGCCGGCCTTGCCATAGGCCTCGCGCGCCATGTCGAGGCCGCCGAGCTCGTAGAACCACGCCTCGTACTGGTCGGCTTCCGGGAAACCGAAGGGAATCGTCGAGGTGAAGGCGAAGGCCGGGATCTTGCCCGCCTCATAGCCGTCGAAGGTCTTCATCATCTGGAAGGCGCCGCTGCGCACGGCATCGAAGGCCTGCGCTGCCGGCACGAGCTGTCCGGCGGAGAACAGCTTGATGTCGAACTTGCCGTCGGTCAGTTCCGCGACACGGGCGACGAAGGCCTTCTCGAACTCGAACGGCGTCGTGCCACCGTCCCACAGCGCCTGCATGCGCCACTCGACGGCCTCCTGCGCGCGGGCGACCGCGGGCATGGCAAGCACACCGCCGCCAATGGCGGAAGCGGCGAGAAAACGGCGTCTGGAAACATCCTTCATGTGCATCCTCCCGGATAGTCGGTTTGTTATGTCCGCGAACTGTCCTAAGAATGACTGGGACAATCAAGGGACAGTTCCTGTCAAATTTGCGATGACTGTCCCAGTTCCATCATTGGGACAGTGAGCGGGAAACGAGGCATGCCAAGGCGTTCCAGGGCGGATACGATCGTCAGCCATGTCAGCGGGTTGCTGTCCGCCGGCGCCTACAAGGCGGGCGAGCGGCTGCCCTCCGTGCGCCAGGCGGCGCGCGAACACGGCGTTTCCAAGAACACCATGGCCGAGGCCTATGACCGGCTGGTGGCGCGCGGGTTGCTGGAAGCGCGCGCGGGCTCGGGATACTACGTCGCCCAGTTCCAGCCGCCCCGTTCCGTGCCGCCGGCGCCGCATGTGGCGGCCGCCGTCGACGTGGTTTCCTTGCTGCGCGAACAACTCGACCAGCATTACGAGGTGCGCCCCGGCGACGGCCGTCCACCGCCCTTCTGGATGGAGGGCTCCGAGCTCAAGCGCTACTTCTCGGTGTTCAAGACGGCGGGCCCGTCCTCCGTCGATTTCGGCTATGGCAGTTCCTGGGGCTATGCGCCGCTGCGCCAGCGGCTGCGGGTGCTGCTGATGGAGCGGGCGATCGCGGTGCAGCCGGACGGGCTGCTGCTGACCCATGGGGTCAATCACGGCTTCGACCTGATCATCCGGCACCTGATCGAGCCCGGCGACACGGTGTTTGTCGACGATCCCGGCTACTATCCGCTGTTCGGCAAGCTGACGCTGGCCAAGGCGAGAATGGTCGGCATCCGCCGCGCCCAGGATGGGCCGGATCTGGAAGACCTTGCCGCCAAGCTTGCGATCCACCGGCCGAAGATCTTCTTCACCCAGTCGCTCGCCCACAATCCGACCGGCGGCTCGCTGTCGCCGGCGGTGGCCTTCGGGCTGATGCGGCTCGCCGAGCGCTGGGGTTTCCTTCTGGTGGAGAACGACGTGCTCGGCGACATCCTGCCGGCGACGCTGCCGCGCCTTGCCGCGCTCGACCAGCTCAACCGGGTGCTCTATGTCGGCACCTTCTCCAAGACCCTGTCGGCGAGCCTGCGCTGCGGCTTCGTCGCCGGGCACCCGTCGATCATCGCCTCGCTCGGCAATCTCAAGATGCTGACGAGCGTGGCGACGGCCGACTATGTCGAGAGATTCGTCTTCAAGCTGATCCAGGACGGCCACTATCTGCGCCATCTGCGGCGACTGCGGGCGCGCGTCGAGGACGCGCACAAGGCCTCGCTGGCGCAACTGGAGGCGCTGGGGCTGACGGTGCGCGCCAGCGTGACGCCGGGCTTCTACCTGTGGGCGGAGTTTCCCGAAGGCATCGACGAGATGGAGCTGTGCCGCAAGGCGGCGGAACGCAGCATCTTCCTGGCACCGGGCAGCGTGTTCACGCCGGATCGTACGGCGGCTGAGCGGGCAGGGCGCGGCCGCGCGGCGATCCGCGTCAACGTCGCCTATGGCACCAATCCGCGCTTCATCGACTTCCTGCGCGACATCATGGAGGGCTGACCTCAGGGGTCAGGCCGTCTCCAGCAGCTTGGCGAGGCGCCGCAGGTTGCCGCCGAAGGGTGACAGCACTGCGCTGATGCGCGATCGCGAGGCCTCGCCGAGATCCTGCCGAATGATCGCCGCGAGGCTGCCTGTGGCGCTGAGATCGATGTAATGGGCGCCGCCCTGCGCCTCGATCGCCGCCACTGTTGCGCCAAGGCGCATCGGCTCGCGGACGATCCGCCAGGCGAGATCCGCAACGCCGGGCTGCACCGGCGCACTGAGGCAGGCCGACCAGACCGGCCAGAACGGGCTTTCCAGCCGCTCGCTCGCCGCATCGGCGACAACGCCCGTGCGCGCCGGCTCGATCCAGCGCGAGTGAAAGGCGAAGGGCACCGGCAGCCGCTGGAACGGCGCGTCGAGCCGGGTGAGGATCGCCTCGACCTCCGCGACATTCTCGCCCGGCATCGCCAGGACATGGTGGCGTTCGGCATTGATGCCGGCAAGCTCGCTCAAGGTGCCGAGCCGTGGCTCGCTCTCGCGCAGGGACGGAGGGCCGAGCACGGCGATCAGCGCGCCGGGCGCGCAGCTTTCCAGGAACAGGCGCGGCTGGCGCGCGACGGCGGCAAGGGCCGTCTCGAACGGCACCATCCCGGCAACGCTCATGGCGGCGAACTCACCGAGGCTGACGCCGAGCAGCATGTCGGGGCGCAGCCCCTTGTGCTGCAGCAGCTTGGCCATGGCGAACTGGGTCATGAAGATCGCCGGATGGGTGTGCTCCAGCCGGTCGAAGGGCTCGCTGGCGCGCCGTCCGCTTGCATGGATCTCGGCGAGCGGCGAGAAGGCGTGCCTGTCGCGGACGATGGCATCGCCAATGTCCATCCATTGCCTGAACACCGGTTCTTCGGCAAGAAGGTCGGCGGCCATGTGGTAATACTGCGAGCCCTGGCCGGCGAAGCAGAAGACGAGCGGCAGGGACTTGGGAGCAGGCGGCATGCAGGAATCCTGGCAGGGCGGCGCGAAGCAGGAGCAGCCTATCTCGCACGGCTCGCCCTTTTGCGACAAGCTCGAGGCGGGCGTCGATCACGTCACCGTCTGGTGGCTGGACCTGAAGAGCATCCGCGAGGACGACTGGGGCCTGCTGGAAAGCCTGCTGGAAGACAGCGAGTTGGAGCGCTCCACCCGCTTCCACTTCGACCGCGACCGGGACGTCTATATCGCCGCCCATGCGCTGACGCGCGGCCTCCTGACCTGGTGGACCGGCCTGCCGGCCCGCGACTGGCGCTTCACCCCCGGCGATCACGGCAAGCCGGAGGTGACGCCGCCCGCCGGCCTGCCGCGCCTGCGGGTGAACCTCTCCCATACGCGTGAGCTGGCGGCCGTGGCGCTCACGGTCGACAACGATGTCGGCGTCGATGTGGAGTGGCTGGAGCGGGTCAACGACGTCGACCAGCTTGCCAAGCGCGTCTTCGCCGCCGACGAGCGCGCGCTGCTTGCCGCGACACCGAGCGAGCGCAAGACCGAGATCTTCCTCACCTTCTGGACGCTGAAGGAGGCCTATGTGAAGGCCATCGGCAAGGGGCTGTCGCAGCCGCTCGATGCCTTCGCCTTCACCCTGGAGCCGCCGCTGATCCGCTTCGACAACATCGCGGCGGACGATGCGGCGCTCTGGCGCTTCCGCCACCTGAAGCCGACCGACCGCCACAAGCTGGCGGTCGGCGTGCGCCATCCGCATCCAGAGCGCCTGTCGATGGAGATCGGCGCCGCGCCGCTCGACTACTTGCGGAACCTCGGCGCGGCGAGCTCGTCCTCCGGCTGATCGGGGCCGGGCAGCACCTCGCGGATATAGGCGGCCATGCCGCGCGCCTGGTCCCACTGGCGCGGATAGCCGAGCGAGACCTCCTCGAAGCGGGTGCCGTCGCGCCAGTCGGTGCGCCGCACATGCAGATGGCCGGAGACCACGGCCCGTGCGTTGAACCGCCGGTGCCAGTCGAAGGTTGCGCGCGTGCCGCACCAGGGAGTGAAGCGCGGTGCGCGCGGAATGTGGATCAGGTCCTCGCGCAGCGGAAAGTGGTTGATCAGCACGGTCGGCATGTCGGCGGGCAGGGCGGCCAGCCGCGCCTCCGTGTGCCGCAGGCGCTCGGCGCACCAGGCCTCGCGCGAGGCGAAGGGCGAGGGATTGAGGAACATCTCGTCGGCGCAGACCGAGCCCGTCTCGCGCGCCCAGCCGACGACGCCGTCGCGGCTGACATGGGCCGGGCGGAAACTGTAATCATAGAGCAGGAACAGCGGCGCGATGGCGCAGGGGCCGCCGTCGCCGGTCCAGATCTGGTAGGGGTCCTCCGGCGTGACGACGCTATGCGCGCGCGCCGTCTCGACCAGGCGGCAGTAGCGCTCCTCGCCCACCAGAGCCGGTAGGCCGGCCTCCTCCGGGATCGCCCACAGGTCGTGGTTCCCCGGCACCCAGAACACCCGCGCGAAGCGCTTCGTCAGTTCGGTGAAGGCAAGCCGCATGTGGTCGAACCGCTCGCCGACATCGCCGGCGAGAATCAGCCAGTCGTCGCGATAGTCCGGCAGCGCCAGCAGCGCGTCGCGGTTGGCCGGGCTGGCGAGATGCAGGTCGCTGATGGCGCGCAGTTTCATGAGGAGCCTTGGCGGGAACCATGTCCGGGATCGTTCCTTGACCCCTGTTTTCACATGGGGAACACTCGCTGCCGACGTCAACCCTCAAGGGGCGTCGCGATTCTTCCCGACCCGGATGGACGGCCCCGTGACCTTGAAGAAAGCCCTGCTGCCCGACGGCCGGGAAATCGCCTGCATCAACCCCTACGAGGTTGATTTCGCGGTACACGAGATCTTTTCGCAGGATCTTGCAGCCCATGGCCTGACATTGCAGCCGGACGGAGCGGTCTTCGATGTCGGCGCGAATATCGGCCTGTTCTCGCTGCATCTGCGCCAGCAGGCGCCGTCCGCACGCATCTTCGCCTTCGAGCCGGTGCCACAGGTCTTCGCCGCGCTGGAGCACAATATGGCGCTGATCCAGCCGCAGGCCGTTGCCGTGCCGCTGGGACTTGGCGCCGAGGCCGGCGAGGTGGAGTTCGACTACTTCCCCGGCGTCGCGGCGCTGTCGACCGCGCATAGCGATGTCGGCGCGCGGATGGCCGGCGGCATCCGCGATCTTCTCAGGGGAAGCGCCGGCGAGGCGGTGCGCGCGGTGATCGAGCGGACCGGCGCGGGCGAACTGGCGCAGACGGACGGCTTTCTCGACGACCTGCTCCGGGTGGAGCGGGTGCGGGCCCGCATCGACACGCTGTCGTCGCAGATGGCCGCCTACGGTGTCGAGACGATCGACCTTCTGAAGATCGATACGGAAGGGGCCGAGGAGGAGGTGCTTGCCGGCATCACCGAGGCCGACTGGCCGCGCATTCGCCAATTGATGGTCGAGGTGCATCTGGGCTGGCCGAAGCTGGAGGAGATCGCCTCCGGGCTGACGGCGCGCGGTTACCGGGTGACGACCGACACGCATCCGCTCGCCGAGGGCGGGGCGGCGGTTTTTCATCTCTACGCGGCACGATAGGGGACGGGCACATGAGCGAGCGCGGCGCGGAAACGCAGGGCGAGCGGATCGACTGGTGGGGCATCCTCACCGACCGGGCCTTCCTGGAGAACCCTTACAGCGAGTTGAAGCGGCTGCAGGCGCTCGGCCCCGTCCATCTCGACGAGGCCTCCGGCGTCTATTTCGTGCTCGGGCACCGCGCCTTCCTGAAGGTCGCGAAGTCCTCGGAGATGGGCCGCGACACCCGCCACTGGAAGAACGGCTGGACCGCGCCGGATTACCGGGTGCACGACCCCGTCGGCTACCGGCTGTTCAGCGAGTTCCAGCCGCAGATGATCAATTGCGACGGCGCCGAGCACGCCCGCATGCGCAAGGTCTACGAGCCCGCCTTCCGCTCGCAGGCCGTGCGCGACGTCGGGGCGCTTGTGGAGGCCGAGGCGGCGCAACTGCTGGAGGCGATGCCGCGCGAGGGCACCGTCGACATCATCGAGGCCTTTGCCGGCCCCCTGCCGCTGCGGGTCCTGTGCAAGCTCTTCGACATTCCGCAGAGCCTCGACGAGACGGTCGCGCGCTGGAGCGCCTCGCTGATCCGCATCGGCGACATCCTGATGACGCCGGACCAGAAGAGCGAAGCGCTGGAGGCGCTGACCGAGTTCAAGGCCTTCCTGCGCGAGCACATCGCCGCCCGCCGCGCCCGGCCGGGCGACAGTCTGATGGACCTTGCGATTCGCGCCCAGGACGAAGGCACGCTCGACGAGGAGGAGACGCTGACCAATCTCGTCTCCATGCTGGTCGCGGGCCACGAGACCACGGTGACGCTGATCGGCAACGGCCTGCTGCTGCTGCTCCGCCATCCCGGCGAGATGGCGCGGCTGCGAGCGGACCGCAGCCTGCTGCGCACCGCCATCGAGGAGTTCCTGCGCATGGAGCCGGGCGGCAACATGATCCTGCGGGTGGCGCGCGAGGACGTCGAGGTCGAAGGCACGCTGATCCCGGCCGGCGCCCCGGTGCTCGGCCTCATCGGTGCGATCAACCGCGATCCGGCCCGCTTCGAGCGCGCCGACGAGGTCGATATCGGCCGCCCCGCCAATGCCCAGCTCACCTTCGGATCCGGCCCGCATGTGTGCATCGGCGCTCCGCTGGCGCGGCTGGAGGCGCAGATCGCCTTTTCCGCCCTGCTTGACCGCTACGGCTCCATCGAACTGGCGGGCGAGCCCGAATGGCGGCTCGACCGGCTGAACGCCCGAGGGCTCGGCCGCCTTCCGGTCCGCGTTGGAGGTGCTGCATGACCCGTGCCGTCGGCATCGAGGCCCGCGCCGCCGGCATCGAGGCGATGAACGTCTATGGCGGCATGGCCTGTCTCGACGTCAAGGAGCTGTGCCTGCATCGCGGCCTCGACATGCCCCGCTTCGAGAACCTGCTGATGCAGGAAAAGACGGTGGCGCTTCCTTACGAGGACCCGGTGACCTTCGCGGTCAATGCGGCCCGACCGCTGATCGACGCGCTGGCGCCGGAGGAGCGCGCCCGCATCGAGATGGTGGTGACCTGCACCGAGTCCGGCATCGACTTCGGCAAGTCGCTCAGCACCTATGTGCATGCGCATCTGGACCTGCCGTCCAACTGCCGGCTCTTCGAGATCAAGCAGGCCTGCTATTCCGGGACCGCCGGCTTGCAGATGGCGGTGAATTTCGTGCTGGCGCAGACCTCGCCCGGCGCCAAGGCCCTGGTGGTGGCGACCGACATTTCCCGCTTCGCGCTCGCCGATGCCGGCGCTATCGAGGAATGGGCCTATTCGGAGCCGAGTTCCGGTGCCGGCGCGGTGGCGATGCTGGTCTCCGACACGCCGCATGTCCTGCGCATCGATCCAGGCGCCTATGGCAACCATGGCTTCGAGGTGATGGACACCTGCCGCCCCGGCCCGGATACGGAGGCGGGCGACGCGGACCTGTCGCTGATGGCCTATCTCGACTGCTGCGAGGGCGCGTTCCGCGACTACAGTCGCCGGGTGGAGAAGGCTGACTTTCGCGAAAGCTTCGGCCAGCTGTGCTTCCACACGCCGTTCGGCGGCATGGTCAAGGGCGCCCACCGGCACCTGATGCGCCGGCTCTACAAGACGCCGCCCAAGGAGATCGAGGCCGACTTCCAGTCGCGCCTCGCGCCGAGCCTTGCCTTCGGCAAGCGGGTCGGCAACACCGCCGGCGGCTCGGTCTTCGTGGCGCTGGCCGGCATGCTGGAGACGGCAGAAATCAATGCGCCGATGCGGGTCGGCCTGTTCTCCTACGGCTCGGGCTGCTGCTCGGAATTCTACAGCGGCGTGGTGACGCCGGAGAGCCAGGCGCGGCTGCGCGCGATGCGGATTTCGGCCGCACTGGACCGCCGCCATCGCCTCACCATCGCGGACTACGAGACCCTGCTGCGCGGCGAGAGCGTCGTTCGCTTCGGCACCAGGGACGCGGAACTGAACCACCAGATCGTGCCGGATGCCTGGCCGGTTGATGCGGCAGGCGACCGGCTTGTGCTGGATGCGGTCGTCGGCTACCACCGCAAGTATATCTGGATCTGAGCCGGGCTGCCGCGACAGCGACGGAGCCGGAAAAGGGGGCGAGTTGGACAGCGACCGGATTGCCGAGATCATCATTGCCGAGATCCGCAGCACCGTGCCGGAGCTGGAGGCGCAGCCGATCACCCGCGCCGATTCCATGGCCGATCTCGGGGTCGATTCCATCGAGCGCAGCGAGGTCATCCTGGCAACGCTGGAAGCCATCGGCCTGAAAGTGCCGATGGTCCAGTTGCACGGCCCCCGCAACATCGGCGAACTGGCCGATCTGCTGCATGCCAAGTCCAAGGCCTGACGTCCATCCGCCCGTCGTCACCGGCATCGGGGTCGCCAGCGGCCTCGGCCACGGCAAGGACGCGTTCCGGCAGGGGTTGTTCGAGGGGCGGAGCGTCTTCGCGCTGCTTGCCCGTCCCGGCCGACAACGCGGCGACGGCAGCCCGCCGTTCTTCGGCGTCGAGATGCCCGATCCGCCCTCGATCCTGCCGCCCCGGGTCGAGCGCACCGCCGGCCTCAGCGGCCGCGCGGCGGTCGCCGTCCTCGACGAGGCCTGGCGCGAGGCAGGGCTGGATCGCGTGGCGCCCGAGCGGATCGGCCTGATCGTCGGCGGAACCAACCTGATGGCGCGCGAGCAGTTTCTGAGCCTGCGCGACTATGCCGAGCGGCTGGACTTTCTGCCGCCGCGCCATGGCCACGTCTTCCTTGATACCGATATTTGCGGCCTGTGCGCCTCGCAGTTTCCCATCCGCGGCTTTGCCCACACGATCGGCGCGGCCTCGGCGAGCGGCGCGGCTGCGATCGTCGCGGCAGCCGAGGCCGTGTCGAGCGGCAGGGTCGATGCCTGTATCGCCCTCGGCGCCTTGCAGGACGTTTCCGCGTTGGACCTGCAGGGCTTCCGGGCGCTCGGCGCGCTGGGCGCGGGGCCGGTCTGCCGGCCGATGGACAGGGGCCATGACGGTTTCCTCTATGGCGAGGCCTGCGCCGCGCTGGTCGTCACCCGGCCGGAGCTTGCCGGGGGCACGATCTATGGCCGCGTGCTGGGAGCGGGCTTTTGCGCCGATGGCTGCCGAGGGCCGGAGCCGAACTCCGACGGGCAAGTTCGCGCCGCGCAAGACGCGCTGGCCGACGCCGGATTGGCGGCCGCCGACATCGACTATGTCAATGCCCATGCTACCGGAACGCCGTCCGGCGACGACGCCGAGCTTGAGACCCTGCGCCGGCTCAATCTCGGCCACGCGCGGGTCAACGCCACCAAGTCGATCATCGGGCACGGG
The DNA here is from genome assembly GCF_900185725.1 of Stappia sp. TSB10P1A. Taxonomy (GTDB): domain Bacteria; phylum Pseudomonadota; class Alphaproteobacteria; order Rhizobiales; family Stappiaceae; genus Stappia. The sequence goes on from NZ_FYAU01000014.1 coordinate 179,610, forward strand.
TTGAGCGCGGCCGGCGCTGTCGAGGCCGCCGCCGTGCTGATCCAGATGCGCGAGGGGCTGCTGCACCCGGTGCTGCATCTCGAGACGCCGCTGGACGAGGGTTTCGGCTGGGTGCGGGGCGGGATGGCGGAGCACCGCATCCGCCACGCGCTCAAATTCTCCTTCGGCTTCGGCGGCAGCAATATCGCGCTGGTCTTCGGGGCGCCGGAAGGAGCGGCGGCATGACAGAGTTCTCGACGATCTCCTGCGACATCGCTCAAGGCATTTGCCGCCTCCGCTTTACCCGGCCGGAGGCCGGCAACAGCATCACGCCGCAGATGGTGCAAGACCTGCACGCGGCCTTCGATCTCTGCGAGGCGGGCGAGGGGGCGGATGGCCGGCCCGTCACGGTCGCGGTGCTGGAGGGCAGCGACGACGTCTTCTGCATGGGCGGCGATTTCGACGCGGTCGCCGAGGATGCCGAGCCGATGGACCCGGCGCCGCTCTACGATCTGTGGCTGCGCATGGCGCGCGGGCCGTTTGTGACCGTGAGCGTGGTGCGCGGCAGGGCCAATGCCGGGGGCGTCGGACTGGCGGCGGCCGCCGATATCGTGATCGCGGACGAGACCGCGAGCTTTGCCCTGTCGGAGCTGCTGTTCGGCCTCTATCCGGCCTGCGTGCTGCCGTTCCTGGCGCGCCGCGTGGGGGCGCAGCGCGCCCGCTACATGACGCTGATGACGCGGCCGGTGGGCGCGCGCGATGCCCTGTCCTTCGGACTGGTCGATGCGCTCGGCGAGCGGGCCGACGAGGTTCTGCGCCAGCACCTGATGCGGTTGCGGCTGCCGGGACGGGCGGGCATCGCCCGCTTCAAGGCACATGCCGGAGCGGGGCTCGATGACCTTGAGGGGCAGCGCGAGGCGGCGCTCGCCGCCAATCGCGAGATGTTCGCCGATCCGCGGATCCGGGCCGATATCCGCCGCTACGTGAGGGACGCCAAGTTCCCCTGGGAGGCGTGAGGTGCGGCCTCCTCGCGCAGGTCCACCGCGCGTTGCAGCGGCGGCAGGGCGTTTGAGATCCCTGCCTGTCCGAGGTCGTGCCTGCGCACGAAGAACCGGTCGAGCAGCGCGATGGAGAGCAGGAACAGGAAGGTCTGGTTTTCCTTCGTGCTGACCTCTTCGGCCGGCCTGGTCAGCACTTTCGTGGCAAGGCGCTGGGCGAATTTCGCATTGAGGAAGGGCAGGTTCGCCAGTTCGCTCTCCGACAGGACGAGATCGAGATAGTCCGGCCGGCGCGCGGCGAAGGCGGCCGCGTCCGGTGCCCGGTACGGGAACTTGCGCTTGTCGGCGACCGCGCCCGGCAGTCGGTCGCGGAAGGCCTCGCGCAGCAGCCGTTTCTCGGTGAACCCGTCGTCGAAGCGCAGGTTGACGGAGGCGGCGAGCCCGATCACGGACGGATCGAGGAACGGGCAGCGGTTCTCCACCCCGTGGGCAAGGCTCATGCGGTCGCCCTGGGTCGACAGCAGGTAGCCGGGCAGCAGGGTCTTGTATTCCAGCCACTGCGCCTTTTCGACCGCGCTCATCGAGCCGAACTCGGGGCTGCCGGCAACGAGCGCCGAAATCTCGGCAAAGGGATCGCTGGGCGCGTTCAGCAGGCGGGCCGAGAACTGGCCGTTCTGGAAGCGCAGCTCATGCGAGAAGAGGCCCGGCATCTTCTCAGCCGAGAACTGGTGGTAGAGCCCGGTGACGGCGGCAATGTCCTTCGGCCCGTAATGGGCGAGATGCGGGTAGAGCCGCTCCAGCCGGCTGCGCCGCACGTCCTCGGGCAGCTCGTTCCACGCGGCGCGCAGCAGCGTTTCCTTGAACAGGTCGTAGCCGAGAAAGGCCTCGTCGGCGCCTTCGCCGCTGAGAATGACCTTGATGCCCGCCTCGCGGGTGCGCTGCGACAGCAGGAACATCGGGATGAAGGCGCTGCGGAAGGCCGGCACCTCCGCGTGATAGACCGCATCGGGGCAGGCCTCGGCGATATCGGCATGGCTGATGCGGCGGGCGTGATGGCGGGTGCCCAGGTGCTCCGCGACGAGGCGCTGCTCGGCGGATTCGTCGAACTCCGTATCCTCGAACTCGACCGAAAAGGTGGAGAGCGGATGCGGGGTCAGCTCACGGGCGAGCGCGGCGACGATGGCCGAGTCCACTCCGCCGCTGAGATAGACGCCGACCTCCACATCGCTGCGCAGGCGCAAGGACACGGCATCGGTCATCCGCTCGCGGATCCGCTCGATGGCGTCCCCTTCGCTGGCAACAGTCTCGGTCGGCGCAAAGGACAGCGTGTCATAGGCGAAGCGCTCGATCCGCCCCTGGCGAACCCTTGCCCATTCTCCCATCGGCAGGCTCTCGATGCCCCGGAAGCCGGACTGGTGCGGCAGCGGTGTCCACTGGCCGAGGATCGCGGCGAGTTGCTGCGGGTCCTGCTCGAACCGGAACCCCGGAACGGCGAGAAAGGCCTTCATCTCGGAAGCGAAGAGGATGGTCTCGCCATGCCGGGCGAGAAAGAGCGGGCGCTTGCCGTATTTGTCGCGGGCCAGGAACAGCTCCTGCCGCTCGTGGTCGTAGAGCGCGAAGGCGAAACCGCCGTTAAAGCGCGTCAGGCAGTCCGGTCCCCAGGCGATCCAGGCGCGCAGCACGACTTCCGTGTCGCAGCCGGTGCGGAAGACATGGCCGAGACTGACAAGCGTCTCGCGCAGCTCCCGGTAGTTGTAGACTTCGCCATTGTAGCAGAGCCAGTAGCGCCCGCTTTCGTCGCTGACCGGTTGCAGCCCGGCCGCCGGATCGAGAATGGCGAGGCGCACGGTGCCCATGGCGAAACCGTCGTCCACCACATAGCCGGCGCCGTCCGGTCCGCGATGGGCGATTGCCGCGAGCATGGCGCGGATCCGGGCGCCTTGATCCCCTGAGATGGGGGTGGCACTGAGGAAACCGGCGATGCCGCACATGAAGTCGCTTGCCCCCTGGATCGGTTCCGGCCGGCTCTCCGGCCGCTTGCGTTCAGCCCGCCGCGCGGGCCGCGACCTTGCGGGCCACGGTTTCGCGGATCTGGACGAGGCTGACCAGCACGTCGCCGGTCATTTCCTGCTCGGTGAAGCGGATGTCGAACTCCTGCTCCAGAAAGCGGATCAACTGCACATAGCCGAAGGAGTCCATCACGCCCTCCTTGAACAGGTCGGAGTCCTCGGGAAACGAGTCGTCGAACTCGATCAGAAACTGATTCTCGATGAAATCCCGAATTTTATCCATACGCTCCGATCGCTTGCAGCAGGGGCTGGAAACCCGGTGGAGTCTGAGGGAGGACAGGCCGGCGGGAGGCCGCCACGCGACATCCCGTTTCCCCCCCCGATGCACCGCGCGAGGCGGAACGACCCTACGGTATCGAATAAGTGTGCGCCGCAACAGCCCTTCCGCTACATGTTGATGAGCGAACCGTGAAAGGGATGGGGATGCATGCAAGGGGGACAATCCCGGACGCCACGACAAGGCGCACACTTGCAACCGGAAGGCTCGCTGAATAGCATTTCGGGAGGTGGCCGTTGCCACCCGACGATAGCGAAAGACCAGCGAAATCAGACCGGTGAACAAGTTGCCGCCGGAGCGCCGGGGGCGCCGGGGCGCGGATCGCACGGCATTGGCACAGGGGCATTCACCGTGGTTCGGTCAGTATGAACATCTTGCGGCTGCTCAGAACCGGCCCGCCGGTGAACCGCCGGTCGATCCTGCTGATCACCAGCCTGGCCGGGCTCGGCAATGCCGGCCTGGTCGGGCTGATCAACGAGGCGGCGGAAAAGGCCGTGCTCGCCGAGCCGATCGGCACCCAACTGCTGCTGATCTATCTGGCGACGCTTGCCTTCGTGCTGCTGTCGAGCCGGGCCTCGCTGCATGAGGCCAACCGTTTCGTGCAATCGCGGCTGGAAGCGACCCGCCGGCGCATCGTCAGCAAGATCCGTCGCGTCGACTTGCGGACGCTGGAACGGCTGGGCCACGGCGACGTCTTCGTCACCGTATCGCAGGAGACCGACCATCTGTCGCAGACCCTGCCGCTGCTGATCGGCGCGGGGCAGAATGCCTTCCTGCTCGCCTTCCTGCTGCTCTATGTGGCGCTGCTGTCGCCGATTTCCTTTCTGGTGGTGACGGTCTTCCTCGCCGGCGGCCTCTATCTCTTCTGGCGGCGGCAGAGCGCGCTGACCGGAGCGCTGGCCGAGGTGCATCACCGGGAAGCCGAGATGCTCGACAGCCTGTCGCATTTCACGCTGGGCTTTCAGGAAATCCGGCTCAACGCCGACAAGAACGACGCCCTGCAGGCGCATTTCGCGGACGTCACCGCGCGGCTGCGGCAGGTGGTTGTCGGGCTCGGCGACCGCTGGGTCAGCCTGCTGCAATTCGCCAATGCCTTCATTTTCCTGCTGGTCGGCGTCGTCGTGCTGGTGCTGCCGGTGTTCTTCCAGGGCTACACGGACACGATCTACAAGATCACCGCCGCGACCGTCTTCGCCCTCGGGCCGATCGCGGCGATCACCTCCGTTGCGCGCCTGATCGCCCGTGCCGAGGCGGGCCTTGCCCATGTCTACGCCCTCGAACGGCGCCTCGATGCGGGCCTGACGCCGGAGCCGCGCGGAGCGGTGCGGGCGCCCTCGCGCTATCGCTCGTTCCGGACCATCGAGATGCGCGGCGTCACCTTCAGCTACCGGGATGCGGAAGGGGCCGCCCTGTTCGCCGCCGGACCCTGGGACCTGACGCTGAAGCGCGGCGAGATCCTGTTCCTCACCGGCGGCAATGGCAGCGGCAAGTCGACGGCGCTCAAGCTCCTGTGCGGGCTCTATGCGCCGGAGGGCGGCGAGATCGCCTGCGACGGCGCGCCGGTGACGGCGGAGACCCGGCGCGACTACCGGGAGCTCTTCTCTGCCATCTTCACCGATTTCCATCTCTTCGACCGGCTCTACGGGCTGGAGACCATCAAGCCGCGCGAGGTGGAGCGGCTGATCGCCCGCATGGAACTCGGCGACAAGGTGCGCTTCGAGGACGGGCGCTTTTCCACCACGGATCTGTCGACCGGCCAGCGCAAGCGGCTGGCGATGATCGTGGCGTTGCTGGAAGACCGCGAGGTCTATCTGTTCGACGAATGGGCGGCCGACCAGGACGGGCATTTCCGGGAGGTGTTCTACACCGAACTGCTGCCCGATCTGAAAGCGCGCGGCAAGACCGTGGTGGCAGTGACCCATGACGACCGCTTCTGGTCCTGCTGCGACCGGCGGCTGGAACTCGATCTCGGCCGCCTTGCCGAACCGGCAGGGGAGGCATGAGCATGGAACTCGTCGCCTTTGTCCGCGGCGCCGGCCGCCGCAAGCTTCAGATGATGTTCGCCCTCAGCCTGCTGGCCGGCATCGCCAACGCGGTGCTGGTCGTGGTGATCACCACGGTGGCGGAGCGGGTCGCCCGGGCGGAGCACCCCGGCCTGATCGCCTGGGCGGCCTTCGGCGTCGCGTTCCTGGTCTACTACCTCGCCAACCAGTTGGCGCTGGTGCGGGCGACGACGCTGATCGAGGAGCGCCTCAACGATCTGCGGCTGCAACTGGCGGAAAAGCTGCGCCAGTCGGAACTGCTCGCCGTCGATCGCATCGGCCGCGGGCGGCTCTACGGGCTTGTCGCCAAGGAGACGAACCACCTCTCGGTGACCTTCCCGCTGGTGATGGACGCGGTCCAGCAGGTGGTGCTGCTGGCGGTGGCGCTGCTCTACCTGCTCTACCTGTCGCCGGCAGCCTTCCTGTGTTTCGCGCTGGCGGTCATGGGCGGCGTCTACGGCTACAAGGCGATCAACAACCGCTTCCGCCGGATTCTCGGCCTTGTCGAGACGCTGCAGGCGCAGATGCTCGACGCCATTGCCGACATCATCCACGGCAGCAAGGAACTGCGCCTCAACGCCCGCCGCAGCGAGGCGGTGTCCAACGCCTATCGCAAGCGGTCGAACGTGCTCGAGGTGATGCTGGTGCGCACCATAGACCACTGGGTATCGCTGATCCTGCTCGGCAGCCTGGTCACCTTCGCGCTGCTCGGCGTCGTCGCCTTCGGCTTTCCCGCCTTCGTGTCGGGGCATACGGTGATCGTGTTCCAGCTCGTGCCGGTGCTGCTGTTCTGCCTCGGCACGCTGACCAAGACGGTGGCGCAATCGCCGATGTTCGTGCGCGCCGAATTCGGCCTGCAGTCGATCCTGGCGGTGGAGCGCGAACTCGCCGCCGCCAAGGGCATTTCGACCGATGAGGCGCGGCAACACGCCCACGCCTTCCGGTCTTTCAAGGCGATCGACTTCCGCGAGATCGGCTTCAGCTATCCGGCGCAGCAGGGCGTCGGCTATCATGTCGGGCCGCTGTCGCTCACCCTGTCGCGGGGCGAGGTCGTGTTCCTGGTCGGCGGCAATGGCAGCGGCAAGTCGACGGCGCTGAGGATGATGTGCGGCCTGTATCCGCTGGCGAGCGGGCGCATCGACGTGGACGGGCATGCGGTCGAGGGCGCCGAGCTTGGCGGCTATCGGGAGCTGTTTTCGGCGATCTTCGTCGATTTCCACCTGTTCGACCGGCTGTATGGGCTGGAGCGGGTCGATCCGGACCGGGTCAACGCGCTGATCGACGAGATGGGGCTTGCCGGCAAGGTCCGCTTCACCGACGGCCGCTTCTCGCAGCTTCACCTGTCGACGGGCCAGCGCAAGCGTCTGGCGCTGATTGCCGCTGTTCTGGAGGACCGGCCGATCTATGTCTTCGACGAGTGGTCGGCGGAACAGGATGTTCATTTTCGCGAATATTTTTACGAGACGTTTATCCCGAAACTCAAAGCGGCAGGAAAACTTGTCATCGCGGCAACACACGATGAGCGATATTGGGGCGTGGCCGACCGGGTCATCCGGATGGACCTTGGTCAGATCGAGTGGGTGAAGGACAAGGCCGAGTTGGAGGAGCAATGAAGGCCTTCATGTTTCCAGGGCAGGGCGCGCAGCGCGTCGGCATGGGCGAGGGCCTGTTTGCGGCCTTCCCGCAGCTCGTTGCCGAGGCGGACGCCGTCCTTGGATACTCGGTCGCACAACTCTGTCTGGAGGGGCCGATGGAGCGGCTGACCCGGACCGAGTTCACCCAGCCGGCGCTCTATGTGGTCAATGCGTTGACCTATCTTCGCCATGTCCGCGAGAGCGGCGAGCGGCCGGACTATGTCCTCGGCCATAGCGTGTCCGAATATGTCGCCCTGTTCGCCGCAGGCGCTGTGGACTTCGCCAGCGGCCTGAAGATGGTGGCGCGGCGCGGCGCGCTGATGGGCGAGGCGCGCGGCGGCGGCATGGCCGCCGTCATCGGCCTCGATGCCGACGGCATCGCGGCGGTGATCGAGCGCCACGGCCTGAGCGACGTCTTTGCCGCCAATTACAACACGCCCCGGCAAATCGTGGTGTCGGGCCGGCGGGACGCGGTGGTTGCCGCCGAGCCGCTGTTCCGCGAGGCCGGCGCCAGCCATTATGTCGTGCTGCCGGTGAGCGGCGCCTTCCACACGCCCTATATGGAGGCCGCGCGTACAGCGTTCGCCGAGCACATCGCGGGTCTGACCTTCAACACGCCCGAAATCCCGGTCATCTCCAACGTGACGGCACGACCGCACGAGGCGGGCCGGCTGCGCGAGCGGATGGTCGAGCAGATCACTGCGCCGGTGCGCTGGGCCGAGAGCATCCGCTATCTGCTGGCCAAGGGCGTCACCTTCGCCGATGTCACCGAACTCGGGCCGGCCGGCAGCGCCGTCGTCAAGCCGATGGTGAAGCGCACGGAACTGGAGGCCGGGCCGCTCGATGCAGGCCTGCTGGCGCGCGAGGAGGCGGAGGCCGCCGCAGCCGCGAGGATCGCCGAGCCGGAGCCGGAGACCGTCCGCAAGGCGCGGGACGAGAGCGAGCCGCCCCGGCTCAACGGCCATGCGTCCTTCCGCTTTCGCCCTGAAAATCTCGGCTCGCGCGCCTTCTGCGAGGCCTTCGGGCTCGACTATCCTTACATCGCCGGCGCGATGTATCAGGGCATTGCCTCGGTCGAACTGGTCAAGCGCATGGCCCGCGCCGGGTTGCTCGGCTTCTTCGGGGCGGGCGGCCTGCCGATGGCCGAGGTGGAACGCGCGATCCTGCGCCTGCGCGACGAGCTTCCCGAAGGGGCGCCCTACGGCATCAACTTCATCGCCCATGTGAACCGGCCGCATCTGGAGGACGAGCTCACCGATCTGCTGATCCGGCACGGCGTCGGCATCATCGAGGCCTCTGCCTTCATGGAAGTGACGCCGGCGCTGGTGCGCTACCGCGCCGCCGGGCTCAAGGACGAGCGCGGCGGGCGGATCGCCGTGCGCAACCGCATCATCGCCAAGGTGTCGCGGCCCGATGTGGCCGCGCAGTTTCTCGCGCCCGCGCCCGAGCGCCTGCTCGGCAAGCTGCTCGCCAGCGGCGCGATCACTGCCGACGAGGCCAACCTGCTGCGCCAGGTGCCGATGGCCGATGCCATCTGCGTCGAGGCGGATTCCGGCGGCCATACCGACCAGGGCATGCCCTTCGCGCTGATCCCGGCGGTGCTCAAGGTGCGGGACGAGGCGCAGGCGCGCTTTGCGAAATTCGGCCCGATCTTCGTCGGCTCGGGCGGCGGCATCGGTACGCCGGAGGCGGCAGCGGCGGTCTTCATGCTGGGCGCCGACTTCATCGTCACCGGCTCCGTCAACCAGTGCACGGTGGAGGCCGGGACCAGCGAGGCGGTCAAGGACCTGCTGGAAGGCATCAACGTCCATGACACCGCCTATGCGCCGTCGGGCGAGATGTTCGAGCTGGGCGCCAAGGTGCAGGTGCTGAAGAAGGGCCTGTTCTTCCCCGCACGCGCCGAAAAGCTGGTCTCGCTCTACCGCCAGCACGAGAGCCTCGACGAGATCGACCCGAAGCTGCGCCAGCAGATCGAGGAGCGCTATTTCCGCCGCAGCTTCGACGAGGTGTTCCGCGATGTGGCGAAGAGCTATCCGGCAGCGGAGATCGAGCGCGCGCAGCGCTCGCCCCGCCACCGCATGGGCCTCGTCTTCCGTCGCTATTTCAAGGACACGACCACCTGGGCGCTCACTGGCGATCTTGAGCACAAGGTCGATTTCCAGGTGCATTGCGGCCCGGCTCAGGGCGCCTTCAACCAGTGGGTCGAAGGCAGCGACCTCGCCCCCTGGCGCGCCCGCCATGCCGATGTCATCGCCGCCCGGCTGCTGGAGGGCGCGGCCGACGTGCTCGGCCGCCGGCTCTCGGTGATGATCGGCGGAGGAGGCGGTAGCCGATGAGCCGTGAGGGGGGAAAGGCACCGGTCGCGATCATCGGCGTCGGGTTGCGGCTTCCGGGCGCGGATCGCCTGGCGACGTTCGGCGCGCATCTGGCCGCCGGGCGCTCGCTGATCTCGCAGGTGCCGGCGAGCCGCTGGAATGCGGAAGAGTTGCTGGGCGACCCGGCGCGCGGCAACAGGACGAGCAGCATCTGGGGCGGTTTCGTCGAGGATGCCGACTGCTTCGACGCCTCGTTCTTCGGCATTTCGCCGCGCGAGGCCGCCTGGATGGACCCGCAGCAGCGCTTTGCGCTGGAGATGGCCTGGCATGCGATCGAGGATGCCGGCTACCGCGCCTCCGATCTCGCCGGCAGCCGCACCGGCGTCTATATGGGCGTCTGCCATTGGGACTATGCGGAACTGCTGGAAAAGCACCTGCCGCATGTCGACGCCTATCTGCCGACCGGCATCGCCTTTTCCATCATCGCCAACCGGGTCTCGCATTTCTTCGACCTGCAGGGGCCGAGCATCACCAACGACACGGCCTGCGCCGCGTCGATGACCTCGATTTACGAGGCGGTGCGGGCGCTGCAGGGCGGCGAATGCGACATGGCGCTGGCCGGCGGGGTCAACCTGATCTGGTCGCCGAACCATTTCGTCGCCTTCTCCAAGGCCGGCATGCTGTCGAAGACGGGGCGCAGCAATGCCTTCGACGATGCCGCCGACGGCTATGTCCGGGGCGAGGGTGGCGCCGTGCTGCTGCTGAAGCCGCTGGAGCAGGCGCTCGCCGACGGCGATCCGATCCACGCGGTCATTCGCGGCATCGGCGTCAATCATGGCGGGCGGACGAACTCGCTCACCGTTACCAACCCGCGGGCGCAGGCCGCGCTGATCAAGGAGGTGCACCGCGAGGCGGGCGTTGCGCCGGACAGCGTGTCCTATGTCGAGGCGCATGGGCCGGGCACGCCGCTGGGCGACCCCATCGAGATTTCCGGCCTGAAGGAGGCCTTTGCCGCCCTGCACGCCGAGGCGGGCACCACCCCGCGCGCGGCGAGTTGCGGCATCGGCTCGGTCAAGACCAATATCGGCCATCTGGAAGGCGCGGCGGGCGTTGCCGGCATCGTCAAGGTGCTGATCGCGCTGGCCCGCGAGGACCTGCCCGGCAATGTCGGTTTCACCGCGCAGAACCGGCTGATCGATCTGGCCGGTACGCCGTTCCACATCCAGACGGAGGCAAGCCCCTGGCCGCGCATCGACGGTGCGCCGCGGCGCGCCTGCGTCAGCTCCTTCGGCTTCGGCGGCAGCAACGCGCATGTGCTGATCGAGGAAGCGCCCAAGGTGGAGGCCGCGTCCGCAGCAGGCGACGGGCAGGTGCACCTCGTGCCGCTGTCAGCGGCAGATGACGAGCGCCTGCAGGCGCTTCTCGGCGAATTGCTGGAGGCCGTCGAAGCACCTGACGCGCCGGCGCTTGCCGACCTTGCCCATACGCTGCGGATCGGGCGGGATCCGCTCGAGGCCCGTGTCGCTTTTCTCGTCCGCGACCGGCAGGAACTGGCGGATGCCCTTCGCGCCCGTCTCGGCGGCATCGCCCACCCGGCCGTGGTCGACGCGGGGGCGAGCGCGGACGGCGGTGTCTTGCACGATCTCGCCGCGCGCTGGGCCGCGGGGGAGACAATCGAGTGGACGACCGCCGGCCTGCCCAAGGGCAGGCGGGTGCGCGCACCGCTCTATCCTTTCGCGCGCGAGCGGCACTGGATGGACGAGTCGCTCGGTGTGAAGGACGACCGGCCGGCGCCGCATCCGATGATCCGGCGGAATATCTCCGGCTTTGCCGGGCCGGTCTTCGAAAGCAGCTTGCGCGGGCCCGAACTCTTCTGGGCCGATCACAGGGTGCGCGGCCGCCAGATCCTGCCCGGCGTTGCGGCATTGGAACTGGCGCGCGCCGCTGCCGATCTTGCCGGCGCGGAGCTCGGCGGCACCTTTGCGCTGGAGGATGTGGTCTGGTCGCGGCCGATCGCGGCGCGCGAGACACCGGTGACGGTCGAGACGCATCTGACGCGGCAGGCGGATCGCCGCATCGGCTTCGAGATCCGCGACCCCGGTGGGCAGGGCGCGAATGTGCGCGGCACCCTCTCGCCGGTGGTGGAAGCGTCGCCGTCCGTGCCAGTGCTGTCGGCCCTTCAGGTCGAGATGCGCGAGGACGTGCCGGTCGCTCTTTGCTACGAGCGTTTGCAGGCCAGCGGCGTCGATCATGGCCCCGCCTTTCGGGCGCTGGCGCGGGTCGGCCGGGGCGGGGGCCGCGTTCTGGCGCAGTTGAAGCTGCCGCGGCGGTTGCATCCGACGCTGGCCGCCTTGCCGCTGCATCCGGTGATGCTGGACGCCGCGATCCAGGCCTGGATCGCGCTGGACGAGGCGGGGCCGTTAGGCGCCGCCGTGCCGTTTGCCTGTCGCCGGGTGGTGGTGCATGGCGCTTGCGAGCCGATGATGTGGGCGCTCGTCACTGAGCGCGCACCGGCGCGTGCGACGGCTGCCGTGCGCCATCTCGACATCCACATGCTGGACCGGGACGGCAACCTGCGTGTCGCCTTAGAGGACCTGGCCTTGCGCATCGTCGCTTCCGAAGAGGCGCCGGCGGAAGCATCCGGGGATGAGGTCGCCGACGAACTGCCGCTGGTACTGGCCGAGAGCCATTGGCGACCCGCGCCGACAGACACCGGCAACGCCGCCGGGCGGGATGTCTCCGTGCTGCTGGCTGGTTTCGCAGAGGTGAATTTCGCCAGAAACTTTGCAAGAAACCTGTCGGAGGCAAGCGGGCAGAGCGTCAGCGTGCTTGCCGCTGGTCCGGAGGGCGATCCGGCGGCTGCGGCGGCCGGGCTCTTCAACGCCCTGCATGCGCGGATCGTCGAGGCGATGCGGGAGAAGCCGCGCCGCCCCCGGCATTTCCTCGTGCTGGCGCCGGAGAGCCTGTCTCACTCGGTCACCGCCCCGCTTGCGGCGCTCCTGCGCACGGCCGCGACCGAGAACCCGAAGATCTCCGGTACGCTGGTGCGGATCGAAGGCCCGCCGGACACAGGACGGCTCGCCGGGATCCTGCGGCGGGAAGTCGGGGCTGCCGACACCTTCACCGAATTGCGCCACCGCGCCGACGGCACGCGCGAGGCGCTGCGCATCGATCCGGTCGATCTTCCTGCCGGTCGCCGCCAGATGCAGCTTGATCCGCACGGCGCCTACTGGATCACCGGCGGCGCCGGCGGCCTCGGGCTGATCCTGGCCGGCTGGCTGGCGGCGCGCGGCGCACGCAACATCGTTCTCAGCGGCCGCAGTGCGCAGGAGGGCAGCCGGTTCGAAGCGCTGCGGCAAAGCGGCGCGGCTGTCACCTACGCCGTCTGCGACATGGGCGATACGGCGGCGGTCGAGGACCTGGCGCAGCGGATTGCCCGCGAGATCGGCCCGCTCAAGGGCATCATCCATGCGGCGGGCCTGCTCGACGACGGCTATATCCTGACGCAGGCGGGACGGGATTTCGCGCCTGTCTTCGCGCCGAAGCTCGCCGGCACGCTCAATCTCGACCGGGCGACGCGGACCGCGCCGCTCGACTTCATGGTGCTGTTTTCCTCCGTCGCGGCGCGGTTCGGCAACGCCGGACAGGCGGCCTATGCCGGCGCCAACGGCTTCCTCGACGGCTTCGCTATCGAGCGCGCGGAGATGGTCGCGCGCGGAGAGCGGCGGGGGCGGACGCTTGCCGTTGCCTGGCCGCTCTGGGCCGAGGGCGGCATGAGCGTCGACAGGCCGACCCTGGAGGCGATGGAACGCCGCTTCGGCACGGTGCCGCTGCCGAGCGCGGCCGGCCTTGCCGCCCTGGAGCGGCTGCTCGTCGCCGGGCAGGCGCCTTGCGCCACCGTGCTTTATGGCGACACGGCGCGGATCGGCGCTTTTCTTGCCGAGCGCGAGGGAGCGGAAAAGCAGGACGCGGCGGCCCCTTCGGAGGCACCACAGGCGACCGGCGACGACGTGGCTCTCGCCCGCCAGGGCGCGCTGTTCGTGCGCGATATCCTCGCCGATGTCCTGGAGCTCGATCCTGCGCGCATCCGCCTCAACCGCAAGCTTGAGGAATACGGGCTCGACTCGATCTCCATCGTCGAGACGACGAACCGTCTGGAGGAGCGGCTCGGCCCGCTGTCGAAGACCCTGTTCTTCGAATATGTCGACCTGGAGGGGGTGGCCGGCCATCTCGTCGAGAACCACCGGAATGCGCTGGCCGCCGCCCTTGCCGAGGACGGACTGGGCGAGGCTGTTCCACCGCAGAAGACGGCTCCCGCCGAGACGATCCCCGCGCGCGCGGACCCTGGCCCGAGCGTCTCGCAGCCCAACCCCGAGACCGACAGCCACGCCATCGCTATCGTCGGCCTGTCGCTGCATGTCTCCGGCGCGGCGACGCAGGACGAGTTCTGGGAGATGCTGGCGGGTGGCATCCACGGGTTCCGGTCCTATCCGCAGGAGCGCTGGAACCATGCGGCGTTGCTGCATCCCGAGCGCGACGTCCTCGGCAAGACCGTGGTGCGCACGGGCTGCTTCCTCGACGATATCGACCGGTTCGATCCGCGCTATTTCCGCATTTCCCAGACCGAAGCGGAACTTATGTCGCCGGAGGTGCGCCTGTTCCTGCAGGCGAGCGTCGAGGCGTTCGAGAATGCCGGCTATTCGCGCGAGACGCTGCAGCGGCGCTACTCGGGCGACGTCGCGGTCATCGTCGGGTCGATGACCAACGAATACGATCTCTACGGCTTCCAGAACATGCTGATGCGCGGCTCGCCCGCCAGCGGCAGCTATACCGGCACCGTGCCCAATATGGTGTCCTATTATTACGGCTTCACCGGCCCGTCCTATTTCCTCGACACCATGTGCTCGGCCGCCTCGACCTGTGTGCACGAGGCGGTGCACATGCTGCGTGCGGGGCGCTGCGAGATGGCGCTGGCCGGCGGCGTCAGCCTGCTGCTGCACCCGCAAAAGCTCATCGCCACCTCGCAGGAGCACTTCACCACCAAATCGGCCGACGTGATCCGCGGCTATGGTCTCGGCGCCGAAGGCACGATCCTCGGCGAGGGGGTCGGCGCGCTCGTCCTGAAGCGGCTCTGCGATGCCGAGCGCGACGGCGACCATATCCACGGCGTCATCATCGGCACCGGCATCAGCAATGCCGGCGTGCGCAATGGCTTCACCGTGCCGAACCCGCACCAGCAGGCGGTGGCGATCGAACGGGCGCTCGACGATGCCGGCATCCCCGCCGACACCGTGAGCTATATCGAGGGGCACGGGTCGGGCACGGCGCTCGGCGATCCCATCGAGGTGAAGGCGCTGACACAGGCCTTCCGCAAGCACACCGACGCGGTCGGGGCCTGCCCGATCGGCACGGTGAAGAGCAATGTCGGCCATCTGCTCGGCGCCTCGGGCCTTGCCGGCATCGCCAAGGTGGTGGCGCAGCTGGACAAGGGCATGCTGGCGCCCTCGCTGCATGCCGAGACGCTGAACCCCGACATTCCCTTCGCGACCTCGCCGTTCCGCGTCCAGCGCACGCTTGCGCCCTGGCTGCGGCCGCGCAGGCGGGACGGGCACGAACTGCCGCGCCGCGCCGGTGTGACCTCCATCGGCGCGGGCGGCATGAACTCGCATATCCTGATCGAGGAGTATCGGCCGCGCCCCAGATCGAGCGGGCAGGGTGGGCCGGAACTGCTGGTCTTCTCGGCGATGAACCAGGACCGGCTGGTGGCGCTGGTCCAGCGGCATCTTTCCTGGATGGAACATCATCCGGAGGCGGATCTCTCCGACATCGCCTTCACGCTACAGGTCGGGCGCACCGAGCTGCCGTGCCGGCTGGCCTTGGCGGCGAGCGATCTGGCCGACGCGCGCCGACGCCTTGCGGGTTTCGCGGCTGCGCCCGGCGCCAAGGGGGCCTGGCACTATGTTCGTTCGATCCTCGACGGCGACCCGCCGGAGGACGCAGAGCAACTGGCGGCAGCCCTTGCCGCGCGTGACCTCGATCAGGTGGCCGATGCCTGGACGCATGGTGCAACCATCGATTGGTTCGTGCTCTGGCGGGGCCGCGAGCCGCGCCGCGTGCCGCTGCCGACCTATCCGTTCGAAAAGATCCGCTGCTGGTATCCCGAGCAGCCGGACGCGCCTTCGGTGGTCAACCCGCTGGGGTCGCGGCTGAAGCTGCATCCCTTCGTCGGGCGCAACGTCTCGACGCTGTCCGGCCTGCGCTACGAGACCGATATCCATCTCGGCGAGTTGCTCGACTATGTGCACACTCAGGGTCGCCGGCAGACGGTCCTGCCGATGGTCGCGGTGGAGGCGGTTGCGGCCCTTGCCCGGATCGCCGGGCTGCCCGGGCCCGTGTCGGTCGAGGACTTGCAGGTGCTCGGCCTGCCTGACTGGCCTGCGGTCAAGACGCTCGTCCTGACGTTGAAGCCAGCAGGAGACGCCTTCCTTGCGCGTGTCGTGGCGCAGGGCGGCGAGGAGGCTGAAACGCCTTGGCTGGAGGCGCGCATATCCTCCGCAGGCGGTCCCGCCGGACGGATCGACGTCGACGGGTTGAAAGCCGCCAGCACCGAGGTGCTGGAGCACGCGCGGATCTATGGCGACCTTGCCCGCAATGGCCTCGGCTTCGGCCCCTATCTGGAGGGGATCGCGCGCGCCTTTCGCCTTGCCGATGGCGGACTGCTTTGCGTGCTGCGCGAGGACGCGCCGCAGCAGGACTGGTTCCGCAAGACCCTAGCGCTTCCCTCCACCGCTCTCGGGGCAGCCTGGCAGGCGCTGGCGCTGCTGACGGCGGGCGGTGAACCGCTGGCGCTGGCGGGCGTCAGTCGCTCGCACCTTACGGGCGGCGACGTTGCCGCCGTGCTCTGCCAGCCGGGGAGTGATGGCGCGTACGACCTGTCGTTCCTGGATGCGGCGGGAGGCATCGTCGCGCGCTGCGAGGGCGTTGCGGCCGTCCCTCTGGCTGAGTTCGCCGCGGCATCCGTTTCAACTCCGCAGCCAACAAAAGCCGTCGCACAGGGCAGCGGCGAGACGGCGGACCGGGTTGCGCAGGAGCTGCGCCGGATCGCCGCCGGGATCCTGAAGTTCAACCCCGACGATGTCGGGCCGCGCGAGCCGTTCCACGATCTCGGCTTCGATTCCATCTCGCTGACGCGCTATGCCGGCGAGATCGGCGCCGCTTTCGGCATCGAGCTCTCGCCGGCGATCTTCTTCGAATGCGAGCATGTCGAGGCGCTGGCCGAGCACCTGGTGCGCCGGCACGGGATCGCACTGTCGGTCGAGACCCCTCCCGCAACGCCCGTCCGCGCCGCGCCCTTGGCCGCAGCGCCAGCGCCGATCATCTCGCAGCCGGTCGCCAGCCCTGCGGGGAAGGCGCCAGGCGGCCGCATCGCCATTGTCGGCATGGCCGGCCGCTTCCCCGGCAGCCCGGATATCGACAGCTTCTTCGACAATCTGCTGGCCGGGCGCGACCTGACGCGGGACCTGCCGATCGAGCGGTATGGCGAGGCCTATCGTACCCGCGTTGCGGCCGCATCGTTCCCCCGGCGCGGCGGGTTCCTCTCCGATATCGACCGCTTCGATGCGGCGGCGTTCCGCATCTCGCCGGCAGAGGCCGAGCGGATGGACCCGCAGCAGCGGCTGCTGCTGGAGACCGCCTGGCATGCGGTCGAACATGCCGGCATCGAGCCGTCCGACCTGCCGAAATCGACCGGCGTCTTCGTCGGCGTCACCAGCCTCGACTATGCGGCCCTGCTGGCGGCCCATGGGGTTGCGGCGGATGGCTATGTCGCGACCGGAAACTCGCTCGCCATGGTCGCCAACCGGGTGTCGCATGCCTTCGATCTCAATGGTCCGAGCGAGGCCATCGACACGGCCTGTTCCAGCTCGCTGGTCGCCCTGCTGCGCGCCGCGCAGGCGCTGAAGGATGAGCGCTGCGACGTCGCGCTCGTCGGCGGCGTCAATCTCTGTCTGGCGGCGGAGGGCTTCGAGGGGCCGCACAATGCGGGCATGCTGTCGCCGGACGGGCGCTGCAAGAGCTTCGGCGCCGGTGCGGACGGCTATGCGCGCGGCGAGGGCGTCGCGGTGCTGATGCTCAAGCGGCTGAAGGATGCCGAGCGCGACGGCGACCGCATTCTCGGCACCATCATCGGCGGGGCGCAGAACCATGGCGGCCGCGCCGGTGCCCTGACCGCACCCAATGCGAAGGCGCAGGCGGCGCTGGTCGAGGAGGCGCTGGCCGGGATCGACCCGGCCAGCATCGGCTATATCGAGGCGCACGGGACCGGCACCCATCTCGGCGACCCGGTCGAGGTCAACGGCCTCAAGCGGGCATTCGCCAACCTGACCGGGCACGAGAGCGTCGCGCAGCCGTATATCGGGCTCGGAACGGTCAAGTCGTCCATCGGCCATCTGGAAGCGGCCGCGGGGCTTGCCGGTGTCGTCAAGGTGCTGATGGCGATGCAGCGGGGCGAAGTCCCGCCGACGCTGCATTGCGACGAGATCAATCCGCATGTCGATCTTGCCGGCAGCCCGTTCCGTCTGGTGCGAACCCGCGAGGCCTGGCCCCGACGCCGCGACGATACCGGCACCCTGCTGCCGCGCCGGGTCGGCGTCAGCAGCTTCGGCTTCGGCGGCACCAATGCTCATGTGGTGCTTGAGGAGCATCTCGCTGAAGGGCCGGCGCAGCGTCCGCCGTTGCCGCCGCGCTGCTTCGCCGCGACGCGCTACTGGATTCCCGGCAGCACGCCCGTGAGCGAGACGCTGATCTTCGTGCCGGAATGGCGGGAGCAGGACGCCCCGGCAGGACGCTTTGCGGATCGGCGCATCGTCGTCGCCTGCGGCGTCGATATCGAGGCGCGTCCGGGCTGCGAACTCGTCTCGCTTCCATTGGGAAGGGGCAGTCCCGCCACGCGCTATGCCCAGGCGGCGACGCATCTGCTGAGCCTGCTGCGCGATCTCGTGAGGCAGCCGGGCGAGGGCAGGGTGCTGGTGCAACTGGCGCTCTCGCCGGCGCGCGAGGGTGCCCTGCTTGCGGGCCTCGGCGCGATGCTCGACACCGCAACGCTGGAAGATGCCCGCATCGCCGGACAGGTCATCGAGCTTCCTGAAGGGGCCGCGCCCGATCATGCCGCCCGCTTGCTGGCCTCCGAGGCCGGAGCACCGGCGGGCGAGCGCATTCGCTATTCGAGCGGCCGGCGGTTCGTGCGCGGCTGGCGGGAGGTGCCGACAGGCGGCGCGAGTTTCCAGTGGCGGCCGCGCGGCGTCGTGCTGGTCACCGGCGGCATGGGGCGGCTCGGCCGGCTGGTCGCGCGCGATATCGCGCAAACGGCGAAGGGGTCGGTGCTGGTGCTGACCGGCTCCGGGCCACTCGATGACGCCCGAGAGGCGTTCCTCGACGAACTCCGTGCACTGGGTGCGGTCGCCGGTTACCGGCAGGTGGACATGGGCGATGCCGATGCGGTCGCAGGTCTCGTGTCCCATGTGATCGAGGTGCATGGCAGGCTCGATGCGGTGGTGCACTGCGCCGGTACGCTCCGCGACGGACATCTCGCCTGGAAGCGCGATGCGGACCTTACCGAGGTTCTCGCTCCCAAGGTGACCGGCGCGCTGGCCCTGCGCGAGGCGTGCAGCGGGTTGGACCTCGAAGCCTTCGTGCTGTTTTCCTCGCTGGCCGGGGCCTTCGGCAATGCCGGGCAGGCGGATTATGCCGCCGCCAACGGTTTCCTCGATGCGCTGGCCGAGCAGTCAGGCGGCCGGATCACCGCCATCGGCTGGCCGCTGTGGCGGGATGGCGGCATGGCGGCCGGCGACGAGGTCCAGGCGGCGCTGTTCGAGCGCATGGGCCAGCGGCCGATGGAAACGGAGGCAGGTCTTTCCGCGCTGCATGCCATTCTCGGCGCCGGCCATGCGCAAGCCGCTGTCATTGCCGGCGATGGTTCGCGCGCTCGCCGCTTCTTCTCGCGGCAGGAGGCGCCCGAAACCCTGCCGAGCGAGCCCCAGGCCGTGACGGGTGGCGGCGCCGTGTCCTCGCAGCTTCTCTCCCGCACGACCGCCCGGCTCGGCGAACTGTTCGCGAAGGTCAGCGGCCATCCGGCCGGGCGCATCGATCCGCAGGCCCCGCTGGAGGACTACGGCATCGACTCCCTGATGATCACCCGGCTCAACAGCGAGTTGGGCGGGATCTTCGAGGCGCTGCCGAAAACCCTGTTCTTCCAGTATCGCACGCTCGCCGCGATTGCCGGTTGGCTCGCGGAGCGCCAGCCCGACGCCTGCCGCCGCTGGACCGGTGTCACGGATGTTGCCATCCCTGTACCCGCCATCGCGGCAGCGGCAAAGACGGCGGTTGCCCCCTCGCGCGCCGCGCCGCTATCCCATGCCGAGCCGATTGCGGTGATCGGCCTTGCCGGCCGGTATCCTGGCGCCGACACGCTGGATGCCTTCTGGGAGAACCTTCGGGACGGCCGCGATATGGTCGGCGAGATCCCGGCCGAGCGCTGGGACCTTGCGGGCTTTTTCGAGCCGGATGTCGATGAGGCGGTGGCCTCGAGCCGCAGCTATTCCCGCTGGGGTGCGTTCCTTCAGGATTTCGCCGGGTTCGACCCGCTGTTCTTCCGCATCTCGCCGAGGGACGCGGCAGCGATGGACCCGCAGGAGCGCCTGTTCCTGATGTGTGCCTGGGCGGCCTGCGAGGATGCCGGCTACACCCGCGCGCGGCTGAAGCAAGTAGCCGGCGGACGCGAAGGCGCCAATGTCGGCGTCTTCGCCGGCGTGACCAAGACCGGCTACGCGCTGCACGGCCCGTTCCGGGGCGAGGGCGGGGCGATGGTGCGCCCGGCCACGTCCTTCGCCAGCGTCGCCAACCGGGTCTCGCATGCGCTGGACCTTGCCGGGCCGAGCCTGCCGGTCGACACCATGTGCTCCTCGTCGCTGACGGCGATCCACGAGGCCTGCGAACAACTGCGCGCGGGGCATTGCGCGATGGCGCTGGCCGGCGGCGTCAATCTCTACCTGCACCCCTCGAACTATGTCGAACTCTGCGCCGCGCATATGCTGAGCCCGAGCGGGCGCTGCCACAGCTTCGGGGCAGAAGCGGACGGCTTCGTGCCCGGCGAGGGCGTCGGCTGCGTGCTGCTGAAGCCGCTGTCGCGCGCGCTGGCCGATGGTGACCGCATCCACGCGGTGATCCGCGGCAGCGCGATCAATCACGGCGGTCGCGCGACCGGCTACACCGTGCCGAGCCCGGCAGCGCAGCGCGACGTGGTGCGCGCCGCACTCGAGCAGGCCGGCCTGTCCGCGCGCGATATCAGCTATATCGAGGCGCACGGCACCGGCACGGTGCTCGGCGATCCCATCGAGGTCGACGGCCTGACCCAGGCCTTCGCCCCGGATACGGCCGAGACGGGCTTCTGCGCGCTGGGGTCGGTGAAGTCCGCCATCGGGCATCTGGAAGCGGCAGCCGGCATCGCCGGCCTGACCAAGGTGATCCTGCAGATGCGCCACGGCATGCTGGCGCCGACGCTGCATGCGGAGACGCCGAACCCCAATCTCGACCTTGCCGCAACGCCCTTCGCGCTCCAGCGGCAGGCGGCGGAGTGGCGGGGGGACGGCCCGCGCATTGCCGGCATCTCCTCCTTCGGGGCGGGCGGCGCCAACGCGCATGTGATCGTCGAGGACTGGCGGGGCGAGGCTCCGAGCGCCGCGCCCGTGACCTTGCCGCAGGCCATCGTCCTGTCGGCACGCACGCCCGAGCAGTTGCGCGCGCAGGCGGAGCGGTTGCTGGCGGCGCTGCGTTCCGGTGCCACGGCGGGCGCGCCTGCTGCCCCGCGGGCGGTTGCGGCCGGCATCGCGGACGACCTTGCCGCCGTGCTCGGCGTTGAGGTGGCCGATATCGATCCGGGCGAGAGCTTCGACGCGCTCGGGCTGGAGCGGCCGGAGCTGCTGGCGCTGCGGCGCCGGCTCGAGGAGCGCTTTCCCGCCGCCCGGCTGCCGTCGCTCGACCGGTTCGCCAGCATCGAGACCCTGGCCGAAGCCCTGGCTGCGCAAGGGCTCTCGGCGGAGAGCAGGACAGCCCTCCCGCTCGACGCGGTCGCCTACACGCTGCAGGTCGGGCGCGAGGCCTTCGCCCATCGTCTCGGCATCGAGGCGGCAAGCGTCGACGAGCTGGTCGCGCGGCTGGGCGATTGGCTCGCGGGCAAGGCAGGAACGGGCACGTATACAGGCGAGGCGAAGGGCACGGACGGGCTGCTTGCGACCCTGCGCGTCGACGGCGTGTTGCAGGAGCTTGCGGAGCGCGCCTGGCAGGAAGGCCGGCTCGACAAGCTGCTGGCATTGTGGGCAGAGGGCATCGATATCGACTGGGCGCGCCTGCCGCGCAGCACCCGCCCGGCCATCGTGTCGTTGCCGACCTATCCTTTCGCGCGGGACCGCTACTGGCTGCCGCAGGCCGAAGCGCCGGCGGGCGGCGAACTGGAACACGCGATCAACGCAGCGCAGGGCGACGCGCGGCTGGAGGCCGAGCAGGACCGGCTCGACCGGCTTGTCGCCTGCGTGCTGGCGGCGCAGCTTGCCCGGGTGCCCGAGGGGGCTGTCACGCAGGACCTCCGCCGCTGGTATCGCGCCGCGCGCGAGCTTTTGGCGCGGGAAGACGGTGAAACCCTCTCCGAGGACGACGCCTGGAGCCGCTGGCGCGCCTGCCGCGAGGAAGACGGCCTCGCACCGCAGATGCGCCTTGCCGAAGCCTCGCTCACGGCCCTGCCGGAAATCCTGACCGGGGTGCGCAAGGCAACCGACGTGCTGTTCCCGCAAGGCTCGCTGGAGCTGGTCGAGGCGGTCTACAAGCAGAACGCGGTTGCCGCGCGCTTCAGCGAGACCCTCGCAAAGGCCGCCGCGAAACACGTCGGCGCAAGCCGGCCGGAGCGCCCCTTGCGCATCCTGGAGATCGGCGCCGGGACGGGCGGGACCAGCGAGCCGGTGTTCGCGGCGCTCGCGCCGCTCGCCGGCCGCATCACTGAGTATTGCTACACTGACGTCTCGCGCGCCTTCCTGATCCATGCCGAGCGCCGCTATGCGGGCCGAGTGCCGGGCCTGAGAACGGCGCTGCTGGATATCGAGAAGCCGCTTGCCGGGCAGGGCGTCGAGGCCGGCCGCTACGATCTCGTCATCGCCGCCAATGTCCTGCATGCGACGGCCGATATCGTGCGCACGCTCAAGACCGTACGCGAGACCATGGCGCCGGGCGGCGTGCTGCTGGTCAACGAGACGAGCCGCGCGACGCTGTTCACCCACGTGACCTTCGGCCTGCTGGAGGGGTGGTGGCGCTTCACCGACGGCGAGCGCCGTATTCCCGGCACGCCGTCGCTGGCGCCCGAAAGCTGGGCGCAAGCCCTGCGGGAGGCGGGCTTCGACTGGATCGCCGGCTCCGGCGAGGTCGAACGGCGCCTCGGCCAGCAGCTCTTTGCCGCGCGTGCCGCAGGTATGGCTGCGCAGGCTGCCGCACCTGCGGAAAGGCCGGCTGCCACCCCGGTTCCGGCATCCCGCCCGCAGGCGGCCCTCAGCGAGCCACGACACGATCTGCGCGGCCTGTTGCTGAGGCTCGTCGCGACGACGCTGAATGTCGCGCCCGAGAGCATCGACACGACGCGCAGCTTCGCCGATTACGGCCTCGACTCGATCCTTGGCGCGGAATTCGCCCATCGCCTGCGCAAGGCGCTCGGCATCCCGTTCGACCAGACGCGCCTGTTCGATTTCGCCAGCGTCGGCCAGTTGGAAGCCTTCCTGCGCCGGGAGCATGCTGACGCGATTGAAAGCCTCGGCAGCTCCGCTGACGCGCCGACCATGCCGCTCGCCGCGCCGGCACCTGCTCCGGCCCCTGTTCCGGCTCCTGTTCCGGCACGGTCGGTGGAAAGCGCGCTAGAGCCCATCGCCATCATCGGCGCCAGCGGACGCTTCGCCGGGTCGCCGACCGTCGAAGAGTTCTGGCGTCACCTGATGGCGGGCGACGACCTGGTCGGCCCGGTTACCCGCTTCGACCTTGCACCGCACTACCGGGACGTGCCGGAGGGCAGCTACGGCCGGCACGGCAGCTTCATCGACGGCGTCGACCGCTTCGATGCGGTGTTCTTCGGCATTTCGGGTCTCGAGGCGACCTGGATGGACCCGCAGCAGCGGCTGTTCCTGGAGGAAGCCTGGAAGACGCTGGAGCATGCCGGCCATGCAGGTGCCGATATCGTCGGCTCGCGCTGCGGCGTCTTTGTCGGCTGCGCCCATGGCGACTATCAGGAACTGTTCCGCGAGCAGCCGCCGGGCCAGGCGTTCTGGGGCAACACCACGTCGCTGATCCCCTCGCGGCTCTCCTACTGGCTGGATCTCAAGGGGCCGGCGATTGCGGTCGACACCGCCTGTTCCAGTTCGCTGGTCGCCGTCCACATGGCCTGCCGCAGCCTGCGCGAGGGCGAGTGCGACATGGCGCTGGCCGGCGGTGTCTTCGTCCAGAGCTCGCCGCGCTTCTTCCTTTATGCCAACCAGGCCAACATGCTGTCGCCGAGCGGGCGCTGCGCCCCGTTCGGGGCCGGCGCGGACGGCATTGTGCCGGGAGAGGCGGTGGCCGCCGTGCTGCTGAAGCCGCTGTCGAAGGCCTTGGCCGATGGCGACACGGTGCATGGCGTCATCCTGGGCAGCGGTACCAATCAGGACGGCACCACCAACGGCATCACCGCCCCGAGCGCGCTGTCGCAGGAGCGCCTGATGCGCGAGATCTATGAGCGCTTCGGCATCGATCCGGCGAGCATTGCCGTGGTCGAGGCGCACGGCACCGGCACCCCGCTCGGCGACCCTATCGAGCACGCGGCGCTAGCCCGTGTGCATGGCGGCGGGCAGGCGGGTGAAAAGCTGCTCGGCTCGGTCAAGGCGAATATCGGCCATGCCACCACGGCCGCCGGCATTGCCGGCCTCATCAAGGCGGTCTGGAGCCTGAAGCACGCCATGGTGCCGCCGGTCCTGCATTTCGGCGGCGGCAACCCTGGCATCGATTTCTCGCAAAGCCCGTTCCGGGTGAACGGTGAGCCGCTTGCCTTCCCCGCAAGTGACGGGATGCCCCGCCGGGCGGCGGTCAGCTCCTTCGGCTTCGGCGGCACCAACGCGCATGCGATCTTGCAGGAAGCGCCATTCCAACCGCAGGCGGCAAGCCTCCTGCCGTCGTTCCTCTTCGTCTTCTCCGCGCGCAACGAGGCGCTGCTGCGCCAGCTCGCCGAACGCATGGCGGAGCATCTGGAGACGGCAGCCGACAGCGAGACGGCCGACATCGCCCACACGCTGCTGGTCGGCCGGCGTCCCATGGCCGAGCGGCTCGCCATCGTTGCCGATGGGACTCGCGATCTTGCCACGAAGCTCCGCGCATGGCTGCGCGGTGAGCGGGCGGAGGGCGTCCAACGCGCATCGGCATCGCCTTCGGGCGAGAGCGGCACTGCAGCGCTTGCGGACGATTGCCGCCGGATTGCCGCTGCCCTCGACGCCTCGCAAGGGGCGGATGGCGATGCCTGGCGCAACGGACTGGAGCGTCTCGCCGGCGCCTGGGTCAAGGGAGCTAAGATCGATGGGGCCGGGCTGTTCGGTTCTGGGCGCCGCCGTGTGCCGCTGCCGGCCTCGCCGCTTGCCGGAAAATCCTACTGGGTGACCGAGGCGCCGAAGGACGCCGCCCGTCAACCGCTATCCCGGGCCGTGGCGGCCGAAACCCCTCGCATCGAGCCGCACCCCGCGCCTGTTGCCTCTGCCGAACCGGCTCTGCCCATTCGCCTTGCCGATCCGGCGGCGCTCGCCGGCCCCTATGCCGTGAGCGCAAGGGACAGGGTTCCGGTGGTGCTTGCGCCGCTGGAGGTCGCCATTGTCTCCCATGCGGCGCAGCCTCCGCAGGAGACGGGCGGCGTGCGCCTTGCCGGCGATCAGGACGGCGTGCGCCAACTGGAGCTGACAGGTCGTTGGACCGAGGCGACACGTCGCGAGCTGGAGCGCGCCCTGCGCGAGGCGGGAGAGGAAGAGGGGCTCCGCGTTGTCGTCGTCCAGGGCGGCGAGGCATGGAATTCCTCGGGCGCGGCCGCCGGCGGCACGATCACCACGGCGCTGCTTGACTGCCCGCTGCCGGTGGTCGCCGTCATTGACGCCCCGGTCGCGGGAGACGGTGCGGCATCCGCTCTGCTGGCCGATTTCGTCATGCGTGCCGAGGGCGCAACCGTCTCTTCCCTGCCGGATCTGCCCGATGGGCTGCCCTGGCAACTTGCCGCGCGCCGGATCGAGAGGGGAGTGGAAGCCGTTGCCGCGAACCGCGTCGAGGCTGCTGCAACGGAGCTCGCCGCCTCCATCGCCGAGGCGCCGCGCGAGGCGCTGGTGCTGCTGAAGGCGCATATGCGCAAGGCGATGCCGCAGCTTGTCGGCGCGGAGCTCACAGGATCGCCGGAGCGTGGCCGTCTGGAGCAGCTCATACGGGAGGTGGGGGCCACAAGTCCGCCTGCGATGTCTTCGCGCCGGGTGCCGCTGGCGACCTCCGTGATGGAACTGGAGGCCTTCCCGGACGGCGTCGTGCTGCTGCGCATGCTGGAGCGCGCGGGCCGCAACACCTTCACCACCGCCTTCATGGACGGGATCGAGGAGGCCTTTGCCGCCATTGCCGCGATGCCGGAGGCAAAGATCGTCGTCCTCACCGGTCACGACGGTTACTTCGCCTGCGGCGGGACGTCCGAGGGCCTGACCGAGTTGCAGGCCGGCGAAGCGCGCTTCACCGACCGGCGCATCTACAGCCTGCCGCTCGCCTGTCCGCTGCCGGTGATCGCCGCCATGCAGGGGCACGGCATCGGCGCCGGCTGGTCGCTCGGGCTCTATTGCGACGCGGCGATCTTCGCGACCGAAGGGCTCTATCACAGCAATTATCTCTGGTACGGCTTCACGCCGGGCGCAGGCGCGACGCTGATCTTCCCGCACCGGCTGGGTGACGATCTCGGCCGGGAAGTGCTGTTCAGCGCGCGCGAGTATCGCGGCCGCGAGCTGGCCGGCCGGGCGCCGCATCTCGATGTGCTGCCGGCCGCGCGGGTGCTGGACGAGGCGCTGGCGCGGGCGCATGCGCTGGCCCGCCAGCCGAAGGCGGAGCTGATTGCGGCGAAGGCGGAAGGGGCGGCCACCGTCGCCCGGCATCTCGACGAGGTGCTGGAGCGCGAATTCGCCATGCATCAGACGACCTTCATCGGCAATGCCCGCGTCCGCGCCCGCATCGCGGAGAAGTTCGGCGACGTGCCGCCGCCGCGAGCGACGATTCCCTCCGCCGGGCGTGCGGACCTGCGGCCGACTATCCGCGAGCGGCTTGTCGCCTCGCTCGCCGAGGACCTGATGATCGACGCGGACGAAATCCGCGACGCGGCCGGGTTCCTGGACCTCGGTCTCGACTCGATCCTCGCCGTCACCTGGATCCGCAAGCTCAACGCGCTGTTCAGGATCGAACTGCCGGCGACCGCCGTCTACGCGCACCCGACGGTCGGTGCGCTGGCCGATCATGTCGCGACGCTCGTTCCGTCCTCGGCGGTTCCGCAGCCCGTGCCTGCGCCGGCAGCACCGGTTGTCGAGGTCGCCCCGCCGCCCGCAACGGGCGGGGCCGACGCGCATCAGGCAGGGATCCGCGAGCGGCTTGTCGCCTCGCTCGCCGAGGACCTGATGATCGACGTGGGCGAGATCCGCGACGACGCCGGGTTCCTGGAGCTCGGTCTCGACTCGATCCTCGCGGTCACCTGGATCCGCAAGCTGAACGCGCTGTTCGGCATCGATCTGCCGGCAACCGCGGTCTATGCGCATCCGACCGTCGGGGCGCTGACCCGCCATGTGGCGGACCTGGCCCCGGTCAAAGCTCCCGCCCCGCTCGCCACCCCGCCCGCCACCCCGGCCGTCTCCCAGATCGCGGCTCCGCCGCCGCCCGCGCCAGCCGCTGCCGCCGTCGCTGCACCCGCTCCGAAGTCCGACGAGCCGCCCGCCGTCGCGATCATCGGCGCGTCCGGGGTCTTCCCGAAGGCCGGCGATCTCGACGCCTTCTGGCGCAACATCCGCGAGGGACGCGACTGCATCGAGGAGATACCGCCCTCCCGCTGGGATGTCGCGCGCTTCTATCATCCCGACCCGGCGCATCCCGGCTCGTCCTATTGCAAGTGGATGGGCGCCCTCGACGGGGTCGACCTGTTCGACGCCCGCTTCTTCGGCATCACTCCGCGCGAGGCGGAGTTGATGGACCCGCAGCAACGGCTGTTCCTGCAGGTCGCCTGGCACGCGATCGAGGATGCGGCCATCGATCCGCAGGCCTTGGGCGGTCAGAACTGCGGCATCTATGTCTCCTCCGGCCCGAGCGGCTACGAAGACCTGATCGAGGAGCGCAACGCCTACAGTCTGCTCGGCAGTTCCGGCTCGATCCTCGCCGCGCGCATGTCCTACCTGCTGGATCTTCGCGGCCCGAGCCTGTCCATCGACACGGCCTGCTCCAGCTCGCTGGTGGCGATTGCCGAGGCCTGCGAGAGCCTCGCTGCCGGCACCTGCGACATGGCACTGGCCGGCGGTGCCTGCGTTCTCATTGGCCCGAAGATGTTCATCGACACGTCCAAGGTCGCGATGCTGTCGAAGGACGGCCGCTGCTTCACCTTCGATGCCCGCGCCAATGGCTTCGTGCCGGGCGAGGGCGTCGGCGCCGTGCTGCTGAAGCGGCTGGACGACGCCTTGCGCGACGGCGATCCGATCCGCGCCGTCCTTCGCGGCTGGGGCACCAATCAGGACGGCCGCACCAACGGCATCACCGCGCCCAACCCGCAGGCCCAGACCGCGCTGATGCGCTCCGTGCAGGCCCGTTTCGGCATCGATCCGGCGACGATCGGCCTCGTCGAATGCCACGGCACCGGCACCCCGCTCGGCGATCCCATCGAGATCGAGGGCCTGCGCGACGCCTTCCACGGCGTGCCGGCGGACGCGGACTGCCGCATTGGTTCGGTGAAGAGCAATATCGGTCATTGTCTCGCCTCTGCCGGTGTCGCCGGTGCACTGAAGGCAATGCTTTCCCTGGAGCAGGCCGAACGGCCGCCGGTGGTGAACTTCGACAGCCTGAACCCGCATATCTCGCTGAAGGGCACGCCCTTCGCGCTGACCCATGCGGCCGAGCCGTGGCCGGAGAAAGGCAGTGCGCCGCGCCGGGCCGCCGTCAGTTCCTTTGGCTTCAGCGGCACCAATGCGCATCTGGTGCTGGAGGAAGCGCCGGCCCCGGCGAGGCCGCCGGCGTCGTCCGGCCCCTGGCTGCTGGTCCTGTCGGCGCGGGACCGCGAGCGCTTGCAGGACTATGCCGCCGGTCTTGAGCGCTTCGTGGCGGCGACGCAGGACCTTGATCTCGGCGCGCTGGCGCAGACGCTGCAGGTCGGGCGCACGGCCTTCGCCAGCAGGCTCGCCTTTGCCTTCGCCGGCCGCGAGGACCTGTTGCGTGCGCTCGCCTCGGTCGCGGCGGGGCATCCGCTCGCTGGGGTGCATGTCTCCGAAGGCGACCGCTCGGCGACCGCACCGTTCGAGGCGGACGCGGAGGCGAGGGCGCTTGTCGCGCGCTGGCTCGCCTCCGGCGACAGGGACCGCCTGTCGCGTGTCGGCGAACTCTGGGCCAAGGGGCTCGCCGTCGACTGGTCGGTGCTGCCGCCGCAAGGCCGCCTGCGACTGCCGGGCTATCCCTTTGCCCGCGAGCGCTATTGGGTCGAGCCGGGCGAGAGAGCCGAGACAGCCGAGGCGGCAACCGTCGTGCCGCCCGCGCTGCAAGCCCATCCGTTGCTGGACGGCGCCGCGACACGTGGCGAGATCGCGCGCTTTTCCGTCTCGCTCACCGGCGATGAGCCTTATCTCACCAGCCATCTGTCCGCCGACCGGCGGCTGGTTCTCGGTCTCTTCCTGCCCGAGCTGGCGCGCGGGGCGCTGGAGCGGGCCGGTGGCAGCCCGGTCCACGGGCTGCGGCATCTGCTGTGGGGGGCACCGCTTGCCGTCAACGGCCACCCGAGGCATCTGACGGTCGTGGTCGGCCACGACGGGCAGGGGCTTCTCTATCGTGTCGTGGCGGACGGCGAGGAAGCCGCGCCCTGGCATTTCGGTGCGGCGGTCGCGGAGGATGAGCTTCCGCCACGGCCGGCTAGGGCGGAACGGCTCGCGCCCGCTGCCGGCACCGATCTTGGCGAGGCCTATCGCGCCTTCGCCGAGCGCTGCGCCATCCATTCGGGACCGCCCGCGCCCGAGGCCGCGAGTGTCGGGAGGGTGAGCCTTGCCGGGGATCGGCTCGTTGCCGAACTGCGGCGCCCGCGCGGCGAGGCGGGCTCGGCGGGCGCCATGCTGTTCGATCCGGCTTGGCTGGATGCGGCTTGGCGGTTGCTGGCCTTCCGGATCGGCGGTCATGCGGATGAGGCGGCGGTTGCCGCCCTTTCGGCACCCGTCGCGATCGAGAGCATGTTCGCCTGGGCGAGTGCCGGCGAGCGGGCCGTGCTTCATGTGGAGGGCGGCAACGGCCTCCCGCTGGTTCTTTCCCTTTACGACGACGAGGGCAATGCGTGCATGGTGATGCGGGACGTGCGGCTGGGATCGCCGGAGGCCGGCGGCAGCCGGATCGGTCTGGCCAGGGAGGCGGCGCGATGAGTGGCAAGATCGCGATCATCGGCGGCGGCCCGACCGGCATCGGCGTCGCGCGCGAGCTGGTCGAGGACGGGTTCGCCGTCGATCTCTACGAGGCTGAGGCCGATCTCGGCGGCGTGTGGAACGCGGAGGCCCCTTGCGGGCGCGCCTATGCCTCGCTTCACCTGATCTCGCCGAAATTCAACACCCAGGTGCCGGATTTCCCGATGCCGGAGGACTATCCGGCCTATCCCAACCATCGCCAGATGCTGGCCTATATCCGCGACTATGCCCGCGCGCATGGCGTCTACGAGCGCGCCCGCTTCAACGCCGCCGTCGAGCGGCTGGAGCCGCAGGCGGGCGGCTGGCGTCTGCGCTCCGCCGCCGGGCACGACGAGACCTATCCGCTGGTGATCGTCTGCAACGGATTGCAGCGGGTGCCGCGCTTCCCCGATACGGCGAACCTCGGAACCTTCACCGGCGAGGTGCTGCACGCCCGCGACTACAAGAGCGCCGAGCAGTTCAAGGATCGGCGCGTTCTGGTCGTCGGCGGTGGCAATTCCGGCTGCGACATCGCCGTCGATGCGGTGCGCACGGCCGCTTGCGTGCATCACAGCACCCGCCGCGGCTACTACTACCAGCCGAAATTCATCAACGGGAAGCCGACCCCGCAATGGATGATGGAGCTCGGCAACAAGTTCGCCACCCGCGAGGAGACGCTGGCCTATATCGAGGAAGTGTTCCGCTTCGCCGGCTATGACGGCGCGGACTACGGCTTGCCGCGCCCGGACTATCCGCTGGACGCGGCCCATCCGGTGATGAATTCGCTGATCCTCTATCACATCGGCCATGGCGGCATCGTACCGAAGGGCGACATCGTCGCGCTGGACGGCAACACGGTCACCTTCGCCGACGGCAGCAGTGGCGAGTTCGACACGATCCTCTACGCCACCGGCTACAGCCGCGACTTCCCCTTCCTTGACCGGGAGCTGCTGGAGTGGAAGGGCGAAATCCCGGACCTCTTCCTGCACTCGACCCCGCGCAACCATGACGGCCTGCTGTTCATGGGCTTCATCAACGCGGCCGGCGGGCTCGGCGACGGGCTGAAGACGCAAGGGCTCTTCGTGCGCAACTATGCCCGCGCTCTCTTCGCCCGCAGCGCCGGGCTCGAGCGCTTCCTGGCGGCGAAGAGGATCGACCAGCCGGATCTCGGGCAGGGCTATTTCATCGACAGCTACCGCCACCGGTGGGAGGCGGATCTGTGGAAGCTGCTGGCCCATATGCGCCGCTATCGCGACATGCTGGCGGAGGGCGATCCGGCACCGGGGCGCGCGCTGACGGAGGCGCTGGCGCCATGACCGACGACCGGCGGGGCGAGGACCTGAAGGCGCGCATGGCGCGGCAGCTCGACCGGGAACTGGTCGAGCGGGCCCGTGCGCGCGCCGCCTCGCGCCGGCCGGAGCCTGAGGATGTGAGCGCGCCGTCCGCGCCGGCAACGCTTGCCGCCCGGCTTGCCGAGGACGTGCACCGGCTGGCGTCGCAGGCGCTGCGCATCCCGCAGGACAAGCTCGACCCGACGGAGAACCTTGCCAATCTCGGCATCGATTCCATCGCGATCACCGAGGTGATGGCGCGCATCTCACGGCACTTCGCGATCACCGTCGCGCCGACGACCTTCTTCGAGGCGAAGCATCTCGACGATCTCGCGGCGATCCTGTTGGCCCGCTACGGCAAGGCGGTGGAGGCCGCCTATGCTGCCCGCGCGCCCGAGCCGGCGCTGGCGAAGGCCGCCCCGACTATTGCCCCGGCACAGCCTCTGCCCACCGCCGGCACGGATGCCGCAGCCGACGTGCCGGAGGCATGGCTCGCCCGTCACCGCGCCTTCGCAACGGGGGAGGGAACCGTACGCTCCGGCGGAGCGGCGCGGCCCGCCCCGCAGCCTCTGGCGGCCGCGGCCGCGACCGGCGAGCAGGTCCCCATCGCGGTGATCTCGATGGAGGGACGCTTTCCGCAAAGCCCGGACCTTGAGACCTTCGCCGCGCATCTGGCGGCCGGCGACGACTGTATCGAGGAAGTGCCGGCGGACCGCTGGGACTGGCGCGCGGTCCATGGAGATCCGAAGAAGGGGCCTTTCACGGATGTGAAATACGGCGGCTTCACGCCGGGGCACGACCTGTTCGACGCGGCTTTCTTCAATATCTCGCCGCGCGAAGCCGAGCTGATGGACCCGCAGCACCGGCTGTTCATGGAATGCGTCTGGAGCCTGATCGAAAAGGCCGGGCATGCACCCGGCTCGCTTTCCGGGCGCAAGGTCGGGCTGTTCCTCGGCATCAACCTGCTCGACTACACCGACATGGTGAACCGGGCCGGCATCATGGATGCCCAGCAGCTCACCGGCCTCGGCCACGCCTTCTGTCCCAATCGGCTGTCCTTCCTGCTCGACATTCACGGGCCGAGCTCGGTCATCGACACGGCGTGCTCCAGCTCGCTCGTGGCGATCCACCGCGCGATGATGAGCATCCGCCATGAAGGCTGCGAGATGGCGATTGCCGGCGGCTCGAACCTGATGCTGTCGCCGATGCAGCACATCATGTTCTCGCAGGTCGGGATGATCACGCCCGACGGGCGCTGCAAGACCTTCTCGGCCGCCGCCAACGGCTATGCCCGCGCCGACGGCGTCGGTGCGGTGCTCTTGAAGCGGCTCGACCTTGCTGAGCGCGACGGCGACCCGATCCTCGGCGTCATCCGCGCTTCCGTCGAGCATCACGGCGGCGGGGCGACCTCGCTGACCGCGCCGAACCCGAAGGCCCAGGCGCGGCTGGTGGCGGAGGCGTATCGCCTTGCCGGCATCGATCCGCGCAGCGTCAGCCTGATCGAGTGCCACGGCACCGGCACGCCGCTCGGCGATCCGGTCGAAGTGGAGGGGCTGAAGACCGCCTTTGCCGAGCTCTACCGCGAGAAGGGTCTGCCTGCGCCGGCCGTGCCGCATGTCGGCCTCGGCTCGGTCAAGTCGAACATCGGCCATGCGGAAACCGCAGCCGGCGTTGCCGGGCTGATCAAGGTGCTGCTGGCGATGCGCGCCGGCACCCTGTTCCGCACGCTCCATTGCGAGGAGCCGAACCCGCTGCTGGAACTGGAGGGAAGTCCCTTCTACCTGTTGCAGGCCGCGCGACACTGGGACCGCCCGGTCGTCGACGGGATCGAGCAGCCGCGCCGCGCCGGGCTCAGCTCCTTCGGTGCGGGCGGCGCCAATGTCCATATGGTGATCGAGGAATATCGCGCGCCGCAGCCTGTGACGACGCCTGTCTCGTCTTCGATGATCGTGCCACTGTCGGCCCGCACGCCGGACGCGCTGGCTGAGGCCGTCCGCCGCTTGCGGCCGCATGTGGCCGGCGCTGATCTCGGCGATCTTGCCTGGACGCTTCAGGTCGGGCGCGATGCGATGCGCGAGCGGATCGCCTTCGTCGCCCGCGATGCCGACGACCTTCTCCGCCAGATGGATGCCGTGCTGGTGGGGGCGGGCGGCGACGCGCTTCGCGGCACGGTTCCGCGCGGCCGGCGCGCCGACGAAACGCTGCTCGACCCTGCCGGCCGCGATCCGCTCGACGTCGCCCGTGCCTGGGTCGGCGGCACCGGCGTCGACTGGCAGCGGCTGCATGCGGGCATGCCGCGCCGGCGCCTCGCGCTTCCCTCCTATCCGTTCCAGCGCAAGCGCTACTGGCTGCCGCTGGAAGCCGCGCCGGCGGCTGTCGCGCCCGGCCTGTCGCCGCAACCGGCCGGCGCCGGCACGTTCGAGATCGAGTTGACGGGGCACGAGTTCTTTCTTGCCGACCACCGGATCGGCGGGCGGGCGGTCCTGCCCGGCGTTGCCTATCTGGAGCTGGTGCGGGCAGCGGCCGTGGAGGCAGGGATTGGGCAGCCGCTCCTGCGCCAGGTCGTCTGGATGAGCCCACTTGCCGTCGAGAAGCCCGTGCGGGTGCGGATCGTCTTTACGCCGGCCGCCGATGGTTCCCGCCGCGCCGAGGTGCTGAGCGTTGCGGCCGGCGAGGAGCCGCGCCTGCATGCGCAGATGCTGGTGGCCGATGGTGTGCCTGAAGCCCCGGCCGCGTCCGATCTGGCGGCCTTGAGGCTGGCGCATTCTCGCGAAGTTCCGGCGGAGCGGGTCTATGCCGCCTTCGACGCCATGGGCCTTGCCTATGGGCCGGGGCACAGGGCGATCCTGTCGCTTGGCCTTGGGCACGACGCGAACGGCGAGCGCTCGGTGCTGGGCCATCTCTGCCTGCCGGACGCGGTGGCGGCGACGGCCAATGCCTACGTCCTGCATCCGAGCCTGCTGGACGGCACCTTCCAGGCCGCCATCGGCCTTGTGCTTGAGGAGGACGGCACGGCGCCGAAAGGCGCAGCGCTGCCCTTCGCCATCGAGGCGGTCGAGATCTTCGGCCCGCTCGACACCGACCTTTGGGTGCATATCCAGCCGCGCCCCGTGTCCGGCGGCGATCCCCGCACCCGGCGCATGGATCTGCTGCTGCTGGACGATGCCGGCACGGTGCGCGTCGCCCTGCGCGGCTTCGCGACCCGCAGCTATGTCGAGGCGCCGCCTCAGGACACCCCGTGCTTCGTGCCGGTCTGGCGCAGCGTCGAGGGGGAGGGCGGAGCGAGCCGGCCCGCCCGGCACCTCGTGCTCGTCGTGCCGGAGGCCGCCAACCGCGAGGAACTGGCCCGGCATCTCCCCGGCGCCGAGGTCAGACCGCTTGCGGGCGCACCCGGACGGGCTCTTGCCGAAATCTTCGAGGCGGCGGCCCTCGATCTGCTCGACGTGCTGAAGGCGCAGACAGGCGGCGCGCTCGTGCAGGTGCTGGTGCCGGACGCGGAGGGGCATGGGGCGCTGTCCGGCCTTGTCGGCCTGCTGCGCAGCGCCGCGCGCGAGCCGTCCGGGCTGACCGGCCAATTGATCGCGCTGGCGCCGGGCCTCGACCCCGCCTCGGTCGCCGCGCACCTCCTGCGAGCGGCCGGCCATCTTCCGCTCGACCGCTTCCGCGCCGGACCGGACGGCCTTGCCGCCGAGATATGGGAAGAGGATGGGAAAGAGATCGGCGGCAGCGCCCTGCCGCTGCGCGACGACGGCGTCTATCTGATAACCGGCGGGACCGGCGGTCTCGGCCGGCATCTGGCGCGGGCGATCCTTGCCTCAGCCCCGCATGCGAAGGTGGTGCTTGCCGGCCGGAGCGCCGCCGCGCTGCATGCCGAAGGCAGGTTGTCCTATGCGGCGGCCGACCTTTCCGACCCGCAGTCGGCGCAGGCGCTGGTGGAGGGGATCCGCTCTCAGCATGGCCGCCTCGATGGCGTGTTCCATGCCGCCGGCGTGTTGCGCGACGAGGCGCTGAAGAAGAAGACGGCGACGCAGTTGCAGGAGGTCTTCGCGCCGAAGGTGCGCGGCCTCGCCAATCTCGACCGGGCCCTCGGCACCGCGCCTCTCGACTTCCTGGTCCTCTTCTCGTCGATCTCGGGCGTGCTGGGCAATCCGGGGCAGGCCGACTATGGCGCGGCCAACGCCTTCCTCGATGGTTTCGCCGAGGTTCGCGAGGCCCGGCGCCGGCGCGGCGCATGTCATGGCCGTACGCTCTCCGTCGCCTGGCCGCTGTGGCGCGATGGCGGCATGGGCATGGATGCCGCCAGCGAGGCCTTGATGCGCCGGACCACCGGCCTCGTGCCGCTGGAAACCGGCGCCGGGATCGACGTGCTGGCTGCCCTGCTGGCCGGCGAGATCGCGCCGGGTGCCGCCCGCGTGCTGGTAACAGTGGGCGAGCGCGAGCGCATCCGCGATCTCGTGGCCCGCACCGCCATCCGCCCGCAGGCGAAAGCCGAGAGCGCGCCGAAGCCCGCCGCAGCCGTCGATACCGGCGATCTCCGGCAGCGGGTCCTGCGCGCGGTCACCGAGGAGGCGGGCGCGATCCTCAAGGTCGCGCTCGACGATCTCGACGCGGACGTGGAACTGACCGAATACGGCTTTGATTCCATCAGCTTCACCCAGTTCGCCAACCGGCTGAACGACCGCTTCGGCCTCGACCTGACGCCGACCCTGTTCTTCGAGCATCCCGTGCTGGAAACGCTCGCCGCGCATCTGGCGGAGCGTCATGCTGCGGCGATGATCGCCGTCCTCGGCGGCGCGCCGGCACCTGAGGCCTTGCTGCCGGTTGCGCCAACGGGTCCCGCGCCGGCGCCTGTGACCGCGACCGTCCCTCGTCCTGCGGCTGTCGCCGAGATCGCCTCCGGGGCCGTTGCCATCATCGGCATGAGCGGCATCTTCCCCGGCGCCGCCGATGTCGCTTCCTTCTGGCGGAACCTCGTCGAGGGCCGCGACTGCATCTCCGAGGTGCCGGCCGAGCGCTGGGACTGGCGCGACTGGTGGGGCGATCCGCAGCGCGAGCCCGGCCGCACCAATGTCAAATGGGGCGGCTTCATCGGCGAGCGGCTTGCGGAGTTCGACGCCGCCTTCTTCGGCATCTCCGCGCCGGAAGCGCGGATGATCGACCCGCAGCAGCGCCTGTTGCTGACCGAGGCCTGGCGCGTGATGGAGGATGCCGGCTACGCGCCCTCGCGCCTTGCCGGCTCGCGCACCGGCGTCTTCCTCGGCACGGCGGACACCGGCTACAGCCGGCTGGTCGCGGCCTCCGGCAGCGGCGTTGAAGGCTACTCGATGACCGGCCTTGCCCCCTCGCTCGGGCCGAACCGGATCAGCTATTACTACGATTTCCACGGCCCCAGCGTTGCCGTCGAGACCGCCTGTTCCAGCGCCCTGGTCGCCGTGCACCGCGCCGTCGAGGCGATCCGCTCGGGCCATTGCGATGCGGCCATCGCCGGCGGCATCAACGCGCTGCTCCTGCCGGAAGCCTTTGTCGGCTTCTCCCGCGCCGGCATGTTGTCGCCCGATGGGCGCTCCAAGCCGTTCTCGGATGCGGCCAACGGCTATGCGCGCGGCGAGGGCGTCGGCCTCGTCTTCCTCAAGCCGCTGGAGGCGGCCGAGCGCGACGGCGACGACATCATCGCCGTCATCCGCGCCTCGGCGGAAAACCATGGCGGCCATGCCGCCTCGCTGACCGCACCCAATCCGAAGGCCCAAGCCGAACTGCTGCGCACCGCCTATCGCGCCGCCGGCTTCGATCCGCGCACCGTCGGCTATATCGAGGCGCACGGCACCGGCACGCCGCTCGGCGATCCGATCGAGGTCGAGGCCCTCTCCGCCGCCTTCGCCGATCTCGCGCGAGAAGCGGAGGAGCGCTTCGGCACCGGCGTCGCGCCGTCCTGCGGCATCGGCTCGGTCAAGTCGAACATCGGTCATCTGGAGCTTGCCGCCGGCATCGCCGGCCTGATCAAGGTGCTGCTGCAGATCCGTCACGGCGAGATGGCGGCAACGCTCCATTGCGACCGGCTCAACCCCTATCTCAAGCTGGAGGGCAGCCCCTTTTATGTCGTGCGCGAGCCGCGCGACTGGCCGCGCATCCGCGACGCGTCGGGCCGCGAGTTGCCGCGCCGGGCGGGCGTCAGTTCCTTCGGCTTTGGCGGCAGCAACGCCCATGTCGTGCTGGAGGAATATGTCGCCGCGCCGGTGGCCCGGCCGGCCGAGACCGGCGCGCCGGCCGTGCTGGTTCTCTCCGCCCGCAGCGAGGACCAGCTCCGCCAGGCGGCAAGCGATCTGCGCCGCCATCTCGACGAGGCGGGAGACGCGGTCTCGCTGGCCGATGTCGCCCACACGCTGCAGGTGGCGCGCGATGCCATGGAGCACCGCCTTGCCTTCGTCGCCAGCGGCAGCAATGAGGCAATCCGGCGGCTCGACGCTTTCCTTGCCGGAGAGGAGACGGGCGGTCTGCATCTCGGCCGGGTGCGGGCGAACCGCGCTGTCATCTCGGTGCTGGAAAGCGATGCCGACCTGAGGCAGGCCGCCGCCGGCCTCGTCTCGCGCGGTCGCCACGACGAGTTGCTGGCCCTGTGGGTGCGCGGGCTCGATGTGGACTGGACGCAGCTTCCCGGCAGCGCCGGACGCAGGCGCGTGCGGCTTCCGGGCTATCCTTTCGCCCGCACGCGCCACTGGGTGCGCGGCGGCGAATCCGCATCGGCGAGTGCCGCAGGCCTGTTGTTGGAGGGGAGCGAGAGCTTCCTGCGCGACCATCTCGTCGGCGGGCGCAAGGTCCTCCCCGGCGTCGTCCAGTTCGAACTTGTGCGGGCCGAGCTCGAACGGCGCGGCTTTGCCGGCCTGCCGCTGGAGTTCACCGGGCACACCTGGCTGCGTCCGGTTGTCGTCGATGCGGCGCCCGTGCGGCTTCAGGTCGAGATGGAGGAGGCCGGCGACGGCTATCGTCTTGTGACCTCCGGCCGCGAGGGCCGGCAGGTGCATGGCGAGGGCCGCGTCCGCGCGGCGCCGGATATCGTATTGCCGCCGGTCGATCTCGATGCCCTGCGCGGAGCCATGTCCGGCGAGACCGACCCTGCCGGGCTCTATGCCCGGTTCGAGGCGCTGGGCCTCGGCTACGGTCCCGCCCACCGGCCGATCACCCATCTTGCGACCGGCAATGGCTGCGTGCTTGCGCGGCTCGAACTCCCCGCAGCCGCAACGGACGGCATGGCCCTGCATCCGTCGATGCTGGACGGCGCGCTGCAGTCGCTGCTGGCGCTCGCAGCGGGCGGCGATGCGGCGCTTACCGTTCCCTATGCCCTGCGCCGCCTTGTGGTGACCGGCCCGACGGAACCGGCCATGTGGGCGGTCGGAGAACGGGACGGGGCCACGCACACGCTCCGGCTCTGCGACGAAACGGGTCGTATTCTGGCGCTTTTCGAGGGCTTTGCCGCCCGCACCGTCAGCCCGTCGGCGCCTGTCCGTCCGCCGGTGGAGGAGGCGCCGTCCACGAGACCAGCCGCAACGGCCGTGCTTCACCGCGTGACCGCAATCGCCGCGCGCGTCTTGGAAGTCGACCCGTCCGCCCTCGACACGGAGACGGAGCTCGGCGAATTCGGCTTCGATTCCATTACGATGACCGGCTTTGCCGCCGCCATCAACGACGAGCTCGACCTCTCGCTGACGCCGGCCGACTTCTTCGAGTTCGCAACGCTTGCCCGCCTCGCGCGCCATGTCGCCGGGCTGATCGGCCCGGATGTCGCGGCCGGCTCCGCGCCGACCACCACGCTGGCGGAGCCGGCCCAGCCCGTGCCGGTGCCCCGCCAACCGGCAGGTGAAACGCTCCTGCCCCTGCGCGATGAGCCGCTGCCGGACGATCCGGTCGTCATCGTCGGGCTGAGCTGCGCCTTCCCGCTGGCGCGCAATGCCGATGCCTTCTGGCAGAACCTCGTTTCGGCGCGCGACTGCATCACCCGCATTCCGCCCGACCGCTGGGACTGGCAGGAGGTGGACGGCGACCCCAAGGCGGATCCCGGCAAGACCAACATCCATTGGGGCGGCTTCATCGACGGCGTGTTCGAGTTCGACCCGCTGTTCTTCAGCATCTCGCCGCGCGAAGCCAAGCTGATGGACCCGCAGCAGCGGCTGATGATGATGCATGCCTGGAACGCCATCGAGGATGCCGGCCATTCGCCGCGCGATCTCGCCGGGCGCAAGGTCGGGGTCTTCGTCGGCACCTCGTCGAGCGGCTATCGCGAGCTCATCGGCGAGGACACCGGCGGCGAAGGATATGTCGCCACCGGCGCGGTGCCCTCGGTCGGGCCCAACCGCATCAGCTATTTCCTCGACCTGCATGGGCCGAGCGAGCCGGTGGAGACCGCCTGTTCCAGCTCCCTCGTCGCGCTGCATCGCGCGGTCCGCTCGATCCGCGACGGCGACTGCGAGATGGCGCTGGTCGGCGGCGTCAACACCATCGTCACGCCGGAAGCGCATATCAATTTCGCCAAGGCCGGCATGCTGTCGCCCGACGGGCGCTGCAAGACCTTCTCGGCGCAAGCGAATGGCTATGTGCGCGGCGAGGGGGCGGGCATGATCCTCGTTCGCCGGCTCTCGGACGCGCTGCGCGACGGCGACCCGATTCTGGCCGTCATTCGCGGCACGGCGCTCAATCACGGCGGGCGGGCGAATTCGCTGACCGCGCCCAATACGCAGGCGCAGGCCGATCTGCTGCGCTCGGCCTATCAGGATGCGGACATCGATCCGTCCACCATCGGCTATCTGGAGGCCCACGGCACGGGCACCGCGCTCGGCGATCCAGTCGAGATCAACGCGCTCAAGACCGTTTTTGCAGGGATCGGCGCCGAGGGCTCCTGCGGCATCGGCTCGGTCAAGACCAATATCGGCCATCTGGAACTTGCCGCCGGCATCGCAGGGGTCGCCAAGGTACTGTTGCAGATGCGGCATCGGCGGCTGGTGCCGAGCCTGCATTGCGAGACCCTCAACCCCTATATCGATCTTTCAGGAACGTCCTTCGAGGTTGTCCGGCAGGGCCGGCCCTGGACGGCTTTGCGCGATGGTGCGGGCCGCGAACTGCCGCTGCGGGCGGGCGTCAGCAGCTTCGGCTTCGGCGGCGTCAACGCCCATGTGGTGCTGGAGGACTACCCGTCCGCGCCGCCCTCCGCCGCCGTAGTGCCCGCACCGCAGCTCATCGCCCTGTCCGCCCGCGATGCCGCGCGTCTCGAAGACCGGGCGCGGGATCTGGCGGACGCGCTCGCGAGCGGGTCCTTCACCGACGCCGATCTCGCCGACCTTGCCTTCACGCTGCGCATCGGCCGCACGCCGATGAAGCAGCGCCTTGCCTTCGTCGCGCGCTCACTGACGGAGGTGATCCAAGCGCTGAGGGCGGTCCTGGACGGCGTTCCGCTGCCCGGCCTTCATCTCGGGCAGGCACGTGCGGAGGTCCGCCTTCCGCTGCCACAGTCGCTGGAGGACTGGGCCCGGCACTTCGTGCAAGGCGGCGACCTTGCCGGTTTCGGCGAGGCGTCCGCGCCGCGCCGCCGTCTGCGCCTGCCGGCCTATCCCTTCGCCCGCGAGGTCTACCGGGTTGCCGCCCCGGCCGCATCGGTCGTGCCGGCAGCGGCAGCGCGCGACCCCGCAGTGTCCGAGCCCGCCGGCCGTCTCTTCGCCCGCCGCCTTGAGGCATCGGCCTTCTATCTGCGCGATCATCGCTTCCGGGACATGTCGATCCTGCCGGCGGCCATGGGGCTGGAGCTTGCGCGAAGCGCCTTCATGGCCACCGGAGGCAACGATCCCGTGCGGCTGGAGAGCGTGACATGGCGCCGGCCGCTGGAGCTCGCCTCCGGCTCGGTCGAGGTGCGGCTGCCGCTGGAAGAGGGCGAAGCTGGTGCCAAAAGCTTCCGCCTGCTCTCGGGAACCGAGGCCGAGCACATGCGCGGCAGCGTCGTCTCCCTGCCGGCCGGCTCTGCGCCGATGCATCTCGACCTTGCCGCCCTGCACGGCCGCCTCCCGCGCGTGCTCGACCGCGACTGGCTCTATGCCAGCTATGCCGCGCTTGGCCTCTCCTACGGTCCTACCTTCCGCTGTGTCCTTGAGATGCAGGCCGGCGACGGCGAGGCTCTGGCCCGGCTGCGGCTGCCGGTGGCCGCCCGTGGCGGCGAGGCGTTCCATCTCCACCCGTCGATGCTCGACGCTGCCTTCCATTCGGCGCTTGGCCTGTTCCACGACGAGCCCGGCGGCACGGCGGCGCTGCCCTTCTCGCTGGAGCGGATGGACGTCTTCGGCCCGACCGGCGAGGAGATGTGGGCGCATCTGCGCGAGCAGCCGGCCGCAAACGGTCTGCGCCGCATCCACATCGATCTTGCCGATGGTGCGGGCAATGTTCGCGTCGCGATCCGCGGCTTCACCCTGCGCCTGGTGAGGAGCGCGCGGGCGCCGGACGAGACACGCGCGCCGGCGAAACCGGAACCCGCCCCCTCGCTGGCCGCAAGAGCCGAGAGCTATCTCGCGGAGGTTGTGGCGCGGGAGACCGACATTCCGATTTCTGAGATCGACCCGCAAGCCGCGCTCGAAGCCTACGGCATCGATTCCGTGCTGATCACCCGGCTCACCGACGAACTCGGCAAGGTGTTCGGCCCGCTCTCCAGCACCCTGTTCTTCGAGCACCAGACGCTGGCCTCGCTGGCCCGGCATTTCGCGTCGGCCCATGCGGACAGGCTGTCGGAGATCCTGGGGGAGGCGCCCGCCGGCGCGCTCCCGGCGTTCGCCGCGCCCGCCACTCCGTCCCTCCGTGAGCGCAGGGGCGAGGCGCGAGACGAGCCGATTGCCATTATCGGCCTTGCCGGGCGCTATCCCGGCGCGCGCGATGTCGAGGCGTTCTGGCGGAACCTTGCCGCGGGGCGCGACTGCATCACCGAGATCCCGGCTGAGCGCTGGGACCATTCAAGGTTCCACGATCCGGACGGCCGGGGCGGGCTGCCGCGCGGCAAATGGGGCGGTTTCGTCGACGATTTCGACCGCTTCGATCCGCTGTTCTTCAACATCTCGCCGCGCGAGGCGCCTTATCTCGATCCGCAGGAGCGGCTGTTCCTGCAATGCGCCTGGGAAACGCTGGAAGATGCCGGCTACACCCGCGCCACCGTTGCACCGGCCGCGGACGGCATGGCGGGCGGCGATGTCGGCGTCTTCGTCGGTGTCATGTACGAGGAATACCAGCTCTACGGCGCGCAGAGCACAGCCGCCGGCCGGCCGCTGGCCCTGTCCGGCAGCGCCGCCTCCATCGCCAACCGGGTCTCCTATTTCTGCGACTTTCACGGCCCCAGCATGGCCGTGGACAGCATGTGCTCGTCCTCGCTGACGGCGATCCATCTGGCCTGCGAGGCCCTGCGCGCCGGCGATTGCCGTGTCGCCCTTGCCGGCGGCGTCAACCTGACCCTGCATCCCAACAAGTATCTGGCGCTGGCGCAGGGGCGCTTCCTGTCGAGCACCGGGCGCTGCGAGAGCTTCGGCGAAGGCGGCGACGGCTATGTGCCGGCCGAAGGCGTCGGCGCGGTGCTGCTGAAGCCGCTGTCGCGCGCCATCGCCGATGGCGACCGCATCCACGGCGTCATTCGCGCCTCGGCACTGAACCATGGCGGCAAGACCAACGGCTACACCGTGCCGAACCCGCTGGCGCAGGCCGCCGTCATCGGCCGCGCCATGCAGCGCGCCGGCGTGCGCGCCGGGGACATCGGCTATGTCGAGGCGCATGGCACCGGCACCAGCCTCGGCGACCCCATCGAGATCGCCGCCCTGTCCCGCGCCTATCGCCGGGAGACGGAGGCTTGCGGCTTCTGCGCCATCGGTTCGGTCAAGTCCAACATCGGCCATGGCGAAAGCGCGGCCGGCATCGCCGGCCTCACCAAGGTGCTGCTGCAGTTCCGCCATGGCCGGCTGGCGCCCTCGCTGCATTCGGCAAGGCTCAACCGCGAGATCGATTTCGCCGCCTCGCCCTTCCGCGTCCAGCAGCGCCTGGAGGACTGGCCGCGCCGCCGGGACGGGCAGGGCAACGAGATCCCGCGTCTCGCCGCGCTCTCCTCCTTCGGCGCCGGCGGCTCGAATGCCCATCTGATCATCGAGGACTATCCGGCGCCCGCTGATCGGGAGGCAATGCCCTCCCGCGCGGTCTATCCGTTCTCGGCCCGCGCGGTCTATCCGTTCTCGGCCCGCGAGGCCGGGCAGTTGCGCCAGGTGCTGGAGCGGTTCCGCGCCCGCCTCGACACCCTGTCCGAGGGCGAACTGTTCGCCGCCGCGACCACGCTGCAGGACGGGCGCGAGGCCTTCGAGGAGCGGCTTGCCATCGTCGCCGGCGACAAGGCGGAGCTGGCCCGCCTGCTCGACGCGGCGTTGCGGGGCGGCGAGGGCGCCGGTATCTGGCGTGGCCGTGCCGCGCGCAGCCACGGGACGCAGACGGCGCCGGGATCGCTGGAAGCGGCCGCCGCCGCCTGGGTCGGCGGTGCCGCTGTCGACTGGGCGCGGCTGCGCGGCGGCGCCCGTCCCGCCCGCATCGGCCTGCCGGCCTATCCCTTCGCCCGAGAGCGCTACTGGCTGCCCGAGGGCGCCGCCGTGGAGCATCGCGCGCCGGCTCCGGCGCCGGCCCTGCCGCTGCTGGTCCGCCCGCACTGGCGGGAGACGGACCCGCCGGCCGCCGCCAGCGCCCCTGATCGGCATGTCGTCGTCCTCTGCGGTGCGGCGGGCGAGGTCGTCTCCCGCCTGGGGTCTCAAATGCCGCAAGCCCGGATCGTGGCGCTGGAGAGCCGCAGCACCGACGAGGGCGAGCGCTTCGCCGATCACGCCACGCACCTGCTCGCCTTGCTCAAGGAGGAGATGGCGAGCCGCTCCGGACCCACCGTCCTGCAACTCGTGCTTC
Source organism: Stappia sp. TSB10P1A (assembly GCF_900185725.1). Lineage (GTDB taxonomy): Bacteria > Pseudomonadota > Alphaproteobacteria > Rhizobiales > Stappiaceae > Stappia. The sequence continues at coordinate 223,920 of NZ_FYAU01000014.1, forward strand.
CCGTGGAGAGTACCCTCGCCGAAGGGCTAGCCGGCCTGCTGCGCTGCGCCAGGCTGGAGCATCGCGCCCTTGCCTGTCAGACGATCTCGCTCGATCCCGTCCGGCCCGATCTCGCCGGTCTCCTGGCGCGCGAGGCCGCCCTCGCACAGACCGATCACGACATTCGCTACAGCCCGGACCAGCGCCTGCTGCGTGTGTGGCGGGAGATCGAGACCGACACGCGCGCATTGCCGTCGCCGTGGAAGCCGGACGGCGCCTATCTCGTCACCGGCGGGGCGGGCGGTGTCGGCCTGCATGTCGCCGCTGACATCCTCGCCAAGGCGCCCGGCGCGACCGTCTGGCTCACCGGCAGGTCCGCGCGCATGCACAAGCTCGACGAGACCCTTGCCCGCTTCGCACCGCGCGCCGTCTACCGTCAGGCGGATGTCATCGACCGCGCGGCAATGGGCGCGCTGGTCGCGGAGATCCGCGCGGCGCATGGCCGTCTCGATGGCGTCGTCCATGCGGCCGGCCTCACCCGCGACAGCCTGATCGCCAACAAGTCCGAGGCCGATCTGCGCGCGGTGCTGGCGCCCAAGGTCGCCGGCACCCTGGCGCTCGATGCGGCGCTCGGCAGCGAGCCGCTCGATGTCCTGCTGCTCTTTGCCTCCGCCTCCGGTGCCCTCGGCAATCCGGGGCAGGCCGATTATGCCGCGGCCAATGCCTTCCTCGATGCCTTCGCGCAGGAGCGGAACCGCCGTGCCGGCAAAGGCGAGTGCTGCGGCCACACGCTCTCCATCGACTGGCCCTACTGGCAGGACGGCGGCATGCGCCTTCCCGGCGCAGTCGTCTCCGCGATGGAGCGGCAGGCCGGTGCTACGCCGCTCGCCACCGATGCCGCGCTGGCAACGCTTGCCGTCGCGCTGCCGCGCAAGGGCGAGGATCAGCTTCTGGTGCTCGCGGGCGACAAGAACCGTCTGCGCGCGCTTCTTCGCCCGGTGACGGTCGCCGCGCGGGCGGCGGAGCCGGTTTCCGTCGCCCTTGATGCGGCTCCCCCGGTGAGCGAAGCCGTTGTCGGTGCGGTTCGCGCCTGTTTCTCGCAGGTTCTGAAGATTCCTGCCGAGCGGCTCGGGGCGGAGGAGACCATCGACCGGTTCGGCGTCGATTCCGTCTCGGCGCTGGACATCGTGGCAGCGCTCGAAACCCGCTTCGGCCCGCTGCCGCAGACGCTTCTCTTCGAGCATCCGACCATCGCCCGGCTGGCTGCGGCGCTTGAGGACGCGGGGCATGGTGCGGTGACTGCGATCCGCGACGAGGCTCCCTCGCCAACGCCCTCGCCAGCCCCGGCGATGCCTGTCGCGAACATCGATAGCATCGCCGTCATTGCCGTTGCCGGACGCTTCCCCGGCGCGCAAACGGTGGAAGAGTTCTGGCAGGCGCTGGAAGAGGGGCGCGACTGCGTCCGCGAGGTGCCGGCCGCGCGCTGGGATGTCGAGGAGACCTGGTCGCCGCGCAAGGGCCAGCCGCTTGCCAGCCATTGCCGCTGGGGCGGCTTCATCGACGATGTCGACCGCTTCGATGCCGGTTTCTTCGGCTACAGCCCACGCGAGGCGGCGCTCGCCGACCCGCAGGAGCGGCTGTTCCTGGAGACGGCCTGGCATCTGCTGGAGCGCGCCGGCCACACGCGCGCTTGGCTCGGCAAGCGTTACGGCAACCGCGTCGGCGTCTTTGTCGGTGCCATGTACCAGCACTACAAGGCGCTGGAGATGGACGCGGAAAGCCGGGCGCTGCTGCTGCTCTCGTCCTATTCGGCGATTGCCAACCGCACCTCGTTTGTCTTCGATCTGCAGGGGCCGAGCGTTGCCGTCGACAGCATGTGCTCCTCCGGCCTTCAGGCCGTGCATCAGGCCTGCCAGAGCCTCAAGGCCGGGGAATGCCGGCTGGCGATTGCCGGCGGCGTCAACCTGTCGCTGCTGCCGGAAAAATATGTCGGCCTCAGCCAGGCCGGCCTTGTCGGTAGCCATGCCGGCAGCCGCAGCTTTGCCGGCGGCGACGGTTACCTTCCCTCCGAGGGCGTCGGCGCGGTGCTGTTGAAGCCGCTGGCCGATGCGCTCGCCGATGGCGATGCGGTGCTTGCGGTGATCCGCGCCAGCATGGCCAACCATGCCGGCCACTCCGCCGGCTATGCGGTGCCCAATGTCGATGCGCAGGCCCGCCTGCTTGCGGAAAACATGGATGCGGCGGGCATCGATCCGCGCTCCATCGGCTATGTCGAGGCGGCCGCCAACGGCTCCGCCATCGGCGATGCCATCGAGCTCAGGGCGCTGGGCCGCGTCTTCGCGGGGGCGCAAGGCATCCCGCTCGGCTCGGTGAAGGCCAATCTCGGCCATGCGGAGGCCGCCTCCGGCATGGCCCAGCTCACCCGGGTCCTGCTGCAGTTCCAGCACCGCCGTCTTGTCCCGTCGCCCGGCCTGCCGAGCCTTGAGGCCGCCGGTTCGCCCTTCGCCGCAACGCCCTTCGTGCCGCAGCTTCGCGCCGAGCCATGGCTCCCGCGCCTCGTCGACGGTGAGGCGCAGCCCTTGCGGGCGAGCGTCAGTTCCTTCGGGGCGGGCGGCTCCAACGTGCATCTGGTGCTGGAGGAGGCGCCCCGAGCGGCCCCCCCCGCCAGCACCGACGAGCCCGCCGGCCCGTTCCGCTTCCCGGTCTCCGCGCGTACGCCGGACCAGCTCACGGTGATGCTGCGGCAACTCGCTGCCTTTGTGCGGGCGACGCCCGGCCTCTCGCTGGACCGCCTGTCGCGCACCTTGCGCTTCGGCCGCGAGGCGATGGCCTGCGGTGTCGAGGTCACGGCCTCCTCGGTGGAAGAACTGGCCGACAAACTCGATGCGGCCGCAAACGATCCGTCGGCAGCGCTGCTGCCACAGACGAACGAGGACGGCGACCGGCGCGGCCTGCTGGTGCTGCCCGGCTATCCCTTCGCCCGCGAGCGGCACTGGATCGGCCGGCTACCCGATACCCCACCGCCGACGGCGGAGGCCACGGACCACGCGGACGGGGCCGGGCCGCTCGACACGCTCCGGCAGACGGTCGCCGCCATCCGGGGCGTGTCGCCGTCTCAGGTCCCCCTCGACGTGCCCCTGCGGGACCTTGCGCTCGATTCCATGGGCTGGATGCGGCTGGTCTATACGGTCGAGGAGGCTCACGGGGTGGCGCTCGCCCATGCCGATCTCGAACGCCATCCGACCCTTGCGGATCTTGCCGCCCGCATCGCGGCAAATGAGCCGGATGCGCTGCCCGAGGTTGTTTCCTCGGTGACGGACGGACCCTGGCGCTCGCCGCTGAGCGAGGGGCAGAAGGGCCTGTGGGCGCTCCAGACGCTCTATCCCGATCTGACGGACTACAACGTGCCGCTGGCCTTCCGCGTCGGCGGCATCGACGAGGACAGCCTGGCGCGGGCCTGCGCCTGGCTCTGCGAGAGCTTTCCCGTGCTCGCCGCGCGGGTCGCCGGCCAAGGCGAGAGGCTGGAGGCCGGCGATCCCCCGCGCCTTGCGAGCCTCTCGGTTCCCAAGGAGATCGAGCCGGCCGAGTTCGCCCGCCGGCGGCTGGCCCGTCCCTTCGATCTTGCCGTGGAGGCGCCGATCCGCTTCGAGCTGCTGCGCGGCGGCACGCTGGGGCCGGGCGAGGGGCTTCTCCTTGTCACCTTCCATCACATCGCCATCGACGGCGCCGCCGCCGCCGTCGTCGCCCGCCAGTTTTGGCAGGCCTATGCGGCTTTTGCCTCGGGACGGGCGCCCGAGCGGGCGCGGGCCGCGAACCGGGCCGACTATGCCGACTTCGTCGCCTGGGAGCGGGACCTGCTCGCCTCGCCCGAAGGGGCGGCGCAGCGGCGCTACTGGCGCGAGCGGCTGTCCGGCGAGCTTCCCGCCCTCGATCTGCCGGCCGACCGGGAGACGCTCGCCGCCGAGACCGGCCGGCGTGACGGCGCGGCCGAGCATCGCTTGCCGAAGCCGCTCGTCGCCCGCGCAAGGGAGGTGTTGCAGGGCCAGGGCATCAGCCCCGCCGCCTTCCATCTCGCGGTTCTCTCGGCGCTGCTCTATCGCCATACCGGCCAGGACGACCTCGTCATCGGCGTGCCGACCCTGCGCCGGCCGCAGCGGCGCTTCGAGGAAACCGTCGGCTATTGCGCCAACATGATGGCCCTGCGGATCGCCGTGGATGGCGATCTGCCGGCCGCCGCCTTGCTGGAGACGGTGCAGCGGGCGCTGTCCGAGGGGCTGGCGCGGTCGGATGTGCCCTTCGCGGTCGTCGCGCGGGAGCTGGGCGGCCGGGCGGACGGGATGGCGCCCTGGCAGGTGAGCTACGCCTATCAGAACTTCCCGCAGGGCGCCGGCGTCGACCTGCCGCCGGAGCAGGGGCGGGCCGAACATCTCCGGCAGATCCGCCAGCCGGGCGACACGCCTTTCGGCCTCGAACTCTACGAGGGCGGCGACGGGCTGCTGCTGGTCGCGACCTTCGACGGCAGCCGCTTCGGCGCCTCCCGCATCGAGCGGATGCTCGGGCACTACGAGATGCTGGCCGGCGCGATGCTGGACGATCTTGAAACGCCCGTCGCCGAGCTTGCCATGCTGACCCGCGCCGAGCGCGAGCGCGCCCTCTACAGTTGGAGCGCGGCAACGGATGCCCCGCCGGTTTCGGGTCTGGTCCATGAGTGGATCGAGGCCCGCCTGCGGCAGCTCCCCGCTGCCGGCGTCCTGACCGGGCCGGAGGACACCCTCTCGGCCCGACAACTGCTGCGGCAGGTCGAGCGGCTGTGCCTGACGCTGTCGGCCTGCGGCATCCGGCAGGGAGACCGGGTCGCCGTGCTGTCGGGGCGGGAGGCGGACGGCATCGCCGGCCTCATCGCCGTGCTGGCCTCCGGCGCGGTCTGGGTGCCGCTCGATCCCGACCATCCGGACGAGCGCCTGTCCCTTGTCCTGGCCGATGCCGGGGCCGCGCTCGTGCTGGCGCCGGGACGGCTGGTTGCGCGGGGGCGCAAGCTTGCCGGCACCGGCGTCCGCGTCGTCCGGCTCGACCGCGACGGCTGGGGTCTGCGCCAGCAGCTTGCCCGCCGGCGTCCCGTCGCCCTGCGGCCGGAGGACCCCGCCTATATCGTCTACACCTCCGGCTCGACCGGCGCGCCGAAGGGCGTGGTGGTCTCCCACGGCGCGCTGGCCGGCCACTGCCGGGCGGTCATCGACCGCTATGGCCTCGGCGAGCGGGATGCCGTGCTGCAATTCGCCTCGCCCGGCGTCGACACCGCGCTGGAGCAGATCCTGCCGACGCTGGCGAGCGGTGCCCGCCTGGTGCTCGGCGGCGCGGCGGTGCGCGCGCCCTCCGAGTTCCTGGCTCTGCTGCAGCGCGAGCGCATCACCGTCGCCGACCTGCCGCCGGTCTATCTCCGCGAACTCCTGCAAGCCTGGACGGCCGGCGCTTTCGACCTGTCGAAACTCTCCCTGCGCCTGCTGATCTGCGGCGGCGAGGCGCTGGGGCCGGATGTGGTGGCCCTATGGGCGGCCAGCGGTCTGGCGTCGGCACGCCTGCTCAACGCCTATGGGCCGACCGAGGCGACCATCACCGCCCTGGTGCATGAGGTGGTGCCCGGCGACCGCGCCGGCCCGGTGCCCATCGGCCGGCCGCTGCCCGGCACCCGCATCTACATTCTCGACCGCGACGGCAATCCGCTTCCCGACGGGGCCGTCGGAGAGTTGCATATCGGCGGGCCGCGCCTGGCGCTCGGCTATCACGGCCGCCCGGATCTGACGCAGGAGCGCTTCGTCCTGCGGACGATCGATCCCGGCGAGCCACCGATCCGGCTCTACCGCACCGGCGATCTGGCCGCCTTCCTGCCCAACAGCGGCGGCGTCGTGGCGTTTCACGGCCGCCTTGATGACCAGGTGAAGATCCGCGGCTTCCGCGTCGAGCCGGGCGAGGTCGAGGCGGCGCTGGCGGCGGAGGGGCTTGGCGAGACGGCGGTGCTGGCGACGGTCGGCCGCGACGGCGGCGCGGCCCTGTCGGCATTCGTCGTCGCCGACGCCGCCGGGTTCCACGAGACGGGGCTGAAGGCGCGCCTCGCCGGGCGGTTGCCGGCGCATATGCTTCCCGCGACGATCCACCGGATCGACGCGCTCCCTGTCGGCCCTGGCGGCAAGGTCGACCGGCAGGCGCTGCGGCGCATTGCCGGCGCGCCGAAGCCGCTCGAGGAGGCGGGCGAGGCGGCGGACGAGGCACCGCAGGACGAGACCGAAGCGCGCGTGCTGGAGGTCTGGTCGCAGGCGCTGGGGCAGGGCGGCGGCAGGCCGCGTCTTCACGACGGCTTTGCCGAAAGCGGCGGCGACAGCCTCGCCGCCGTGCGGCTGCTCGCCGGGATCGAACGCGCCTTCGGCCTCGCGCTGTCGGTGGCCGATCTGGCCGCCGCGCCGACCATCGCCGCCCAGGCCCGGCTCCTGCGCGAGCGTCTGCCCTCCGGCCCTCCGGCCGGTGCCGGCGGCCCCACTGCTCCCTCGCTTCTCGTGCCGCTGCGCCGGGCCCCGGATGCGGTGACGGCGCCGACGCTGTTTCTGCTGCATCCGGTCGCCGGCACGATCTCCTGCTATGGCGACCTTGCCGCCGCGCTGGGGCCGGACTGGTCCGTCCATGCCTTGCGCGCCAGCGGGCTGCTGCCGGGCGAGAGCGTCGCGCCGCCCGATCTCCCGGCCCTTGCGGCGCGCTATGCCGGCCTGCTGCGGACCGTCCAGCCCAAGGGGCCGTATCGGCTGGCCGGCTGGTCGATGGGCGGGGTCCTCGCCTTCGAGATGGCCCGGCACCTGATCGCCGCCGGCGAACGGGTCGACCTCCTCGCCCTCTTGGACAGCTACACGCCGGGCGAGGTGAGGCGCATCGAGCCTGATGAGGGGAGCGTGGCCGCCGGCCGCACGGAGACCGCCGAGGCGATGGCCTTCGCCCGCGACCTCCTGGGCGGCGAGGCGGTGGACCTGGCCGCCGGCGCCGACATCGCCGAGCAGCTTCTCGCCACGCCCGCCTTCGCCCGCAGCCATCCCGGCATGACGGCGGACGACCTGCGCCGGCTGTTCGCGGTCTTCGTCGCCAACCGCGCCGCCCTTGCGGCCTATGAACCGGCTCCGCTGGACGTCCCGCTGACGCTGGTCAGGACCCGGCAGGGGCTCGACCGGCTCGGCGCGCCGGACTGGCAGGGGCTCGCCGCGGGAAAGATCGCGCTGATCGAGGCCGACGGCGATCACTTCACCTGCCTGCACCCGCCGCATCTTGGCGGCTGGGTCGGGCAGTTGACGCAGGCGCTGGCGGAGCTGCCGCCATGCGATTGACCGGGCTGGAGAAACGGATGTGGGCGGACGGCCGCTCGCGCTTGCAATCGGGCGCGAGAGACCGGCTTATAGCAGGCTGGAACCGCGGCGGGGCTCGCCCTATACTGCCGCACTGTTCACCGTAAAAAATGGCGAGTCGGCCGAATGGCGCTGGACGATGAGTTCGAAGACTATGAAGAGTTTCTTCGCAGCGAGCGCCAGCGACGGGTCCAGATCTATACTTTGCTGGTCTTGCTGTTGTTTGGCGTCGGGCTGGTAACGCTCTGGAACAGGGTGGTCGTCACCATTCATTCCGGCGAGGCCGGCGTTCTCTACCGCTGGGTTTCCGGCACGGAGATGAGCAACATCTATGGCGAGGGCCTCCACATCATGTGGCCCTGGAACCGGATGTATGTCTACAACGTCCGCCTGCAGACCGAACAGCGCCAGTACCACCTGCTGACCCAAGGCGGCTTGCCGGTCAGCCTGGAGATCGCCATCCGCTACAAGCCGGACCTGCGGCTGCTGCCGCTGCTGCATGTCACGGTCGGGCCGGAATATCTCGACAAGGTGGTGTTCCCGGAGACCGAGGCGGTGCTGCGCCGGGCCGTCGGCCAGTATGCGCCGGAAGAGGTCTATACCAGCCGGCGCGGGTTCCTTGAATCGATCGTCGTCAACAGCCTGACCAATGTCGAGGATCGCTATGTGGTCGTCGACGACGTCTTGGTGCGCAATGTCGAGCTGCCGCCGGCCATCCGCCTCGCCGTCGAGCGCAAGCTGACGCTTCTGGAGGAGGAGAAGGCCTATCAATACCGCATCGGCATCGAGAAGCAGGAGGCGGAGCGCAAGGCCATCGAGGCGGAAGGCATCCGCCGCTACCAGGACGTGGTCAAGCAGAGCCTGACGGAGGACCTGCTGCGCTGGCAGGGCGTGCAGGCGACCAGGGACCTCGCCTCCTCGCCCAATGCGAAGACGGTCGTGATCGGCGCGGGCAAGGACGGCCTGCCGCTGATTCTCGGCGGCGACAGGTAGAGCGATGGCGAGGCCGCCCGTCGCGAGGAAGATCGGTCCGGTGCGCCGGCCTGGCTGGCTGGCTGTCGCTGCGGGCGTGATTGCCGCATGGCTGGGTCTCGTCGCCGTGATCGTCGCGGTCAGCGGGATCTCCCTGGCTGAGCGGATGGCCGCCTATCACGAGATCATTTTCGGCGACAGTTCGGACACCGCGAAGATCGCGCTGGTCTACGCGGACGAGAGCCAGATCAACAGCTTCACCAACGGCGCCCGGCTCGCGGCGACCCATGTCAACGCGCTGGGCGGCATTCTCGGCAAGGATCTGGAACTGCTGCTGTTCCAGGAAGAGGTCTCGTTCGGCGAAGGCGGCTTCGAGGCGACGGTGGTCAGAACCATGCGCCTTGCCAGCAAGGTGGTGAAGGAGAGGGGCCTTTTTGCCGTCATCGGGCATGAGTGGTCCGATACGGCGATCACCGCGAGCGCGATCTACAACCGCAACGACGTTCTCTATGTCGCCACCCATGCGACGGCATCGGCGCTGACGAATCACGGCTTTTCCCTGCTGTTCGCGCTGCAGCCGGACAATCGGGACAACACCGAGATGGTGGCGCGCTATGCGCTCGGCGCCGGGCTGCAACGCTTCGTCGTGCTCACCGACAAGAGCGACTACGGCAAGGAGGCCGGCGACTTCTTCAGCGCGGTCACCGCCCTGCAGGGCGGGGATCTGGTGTTCCGGGGCTTCCTGCCGGGGCACAACCGGTCGGTCGACCAACTGCTTATGTTCATCCTGGACAACAAGCTGTTCGGCGCCGCCGATTACGACGCCTTCTTCGTTGCCTCCGCGATGTCCCTGGATACCGCCGATTTCATCAAGCGGGCGCGGGAACTGGGCATCAACAAGCCGGTCCTGGGGCTGGAATACATGTTTTCCAACATGATCGAGGCGCATGTCGGTCATGCGAACATGAAGGATGTGGTCGGCGTGTCGATTTTCGACAGCCAGAGTGCCGACGACCTCTCCACGGCCTTTGTCAACGAATACATGCTGACCTATGACGAGCCGCCGGATCTCAGCGCCGCGCTCGGCTACGATGCGGTGATGCTGCTGCGCGACGTGAGCGAGCGGACGGGCACTCTCGATCCAAGGCAGGTGTCCGATGCGTTGAAAGTCGCCCGTTACGGGGTGCCGTTCGAGGGCGTTACGGGTAAGATCGTGTTCGATACGAGTGGACTGATCACCGACACCGAGGTTTTCATCGTGCGCCACGACGGCACCCGGTTCCGGACCGTTGCCGGCTATCGCAAGCCGCTGGAGTGGTCGTCCCAGGAACTTGTGAAAGGCGATGAGGGGGGAACGCTCGTGCCCGATCCCGCCGCCAACAGGGAGCGCGCCGTGCCATGACGATCTTCGTCAATCCTTGGGTTCTGTTCATCTGGGTCATCGCCAGTTGGATCATCGGCATGCTCGGGCGGGACACCCGCTTCGGCTTCGTCGGCAATTTCCTGGTTTCGTTCCTGTTCAGCCCGGTGGTGGGGATCATCGTGCTGCTGGCCTCCGACCGCTGGGCGGCTTCGGGGCGCCGGCGCGAGGAACGCCGCCGGCCCGGCCGGCTGTGATCGCGCCGCGATCAGGTTCGCGCATAATCCTGTTTTCGGCCGCGCGTGATCCCGCGCCCGCGCGGCCCGCCGCCCCGTCCCTCTGAGCGCCCCGTCCCTCTGAGCAAAGATCCCGACACCGACCGGTCGGGAACGCTGCCAGCCTGAACGACATCGCCGCGAACGCTCTTTCGAGCGTCGCCCCAGAGTCAAGACAAAGTCGCCGCGAACGCTCTTTCGAGCGTCGCGGCGATATATCGGACGGACCTGCCTGCCCCGCCTGGGGCGGGGCTTCGATCTCAGGACGTTCAGGACGCCTTGGCGGTGGCCTCTTCCACCGTCTCGGCAACCTCTTCGGCGCCGCTGCGCACCCGGTCGCGCGCCCGCTTGGCCACGTCCTTGCCCTTCTCGAACTGCTCCTTGTAGAAGGCGCGCATCTTGCTGGCGTCGAAGTCGAGCAGCGAGCCGCCATCCTCATAGTGCCGGGCGATCGAACGGCCGACCGCATAGGTCGAGGCGCCGGCCACCACGGGCAGCGACACCATGCCGACCATCCAGCCGATGCCGGGAATGAGCTTCGTGGCGCTCGCGGCAACCGCATAGCCGGCGCCATAGCCGAGCACGCCGCCCGCCAGCGCGTAGACCACCTTGCGGCCGAGCTTGTCGGAGAACGGCTTGTCGTAAAGCTGGGAGAGCTTCTGGATCATCCGGAGCTGGATGGCCACCACGGCGGCGATGTCGAAGATCGCCACCGGCACGATGCTGACCGCGACGGAGGCGATCACATAGTCCTTGGTGAGGTTCTCGGCCGTCAGGTGACGGGTGATGTCGTCGTCGGAAAGGGCCGCGGCCGCCGGCGCTTCGTCCGCCGCGATGTCCTCGGCTGCCGTCTCGGCTGCAGCGGCCTCGATGCTGCTGTCGACGTCGCTCTCGTTCTCGGCGGCGGTCTTCCCGGCGGGGGTCTTGCTGGCCATCCAAAGTCTCCTGATGTGTCCGAAGGCGCCTGACGCGCGAAGGTTCGAATGTTGCCGCCAGATGCAGGCTGAACGCTCTCTGCGAAAGTCCGATGAAACGGTACTCTGTCGAACGAAAAAAGGAAAGGCTGGCACAGCGACGACGAGCGCTTCGGCGATCTCTCCGGCCGGGCAAGGGAAGCGCGCGGGCCGCTCAGGCCCGGTGGTCGCCGCCGTCCGCCGGCTCGCCCCGCTCCAGCTTCTCGAGGAACACGTCGCCGATCACCCGGGTCAGCGCGACGGCGGAGGCGGCGGTGACCGTCATGCCGACCAGATTGGGGCCTGGCGCCATGCGCAGCAGGCTGGTGGTGGTGAAGCTGGCGATGCCGGGCGCACCGACGCCGGCGAGCAGCGACGCGGTGATCCGGGCGCTGCGGTCCCGGTCGAGCGGCACCCTGTAGCAGCGCGACAGCTCCCGCAGCATCCTCGCGACGAGGGCGGCGACGGCGGCAAGGTCGACCCAGGGCAGCGGCACGAAGCCGGCAAGTCCCGCCAGCGTTGAATGCCGCTCGATGATCAGCCGTGCCCGGATCCGCTGCAGGTCCCGTCCGGCGGGCGGCCGGGTGCTGAGGGCCCGGGTGGGGGGAATTGGGGCGTCCTCGGGCCGGACTGCCGATTGTGCGGTGCCGGCGGGCTCTGCCTGCCGGGGCGTTTCCGCCGTCGCCGGGCCGCCGGCATCGGGCCGGGCCGCGTCGGACGCTGCATCGAGTGCCGGATCGGCATTCTGCCCGGTTGCCTGCCCCCCGGTTGCCGGCTCGGCTGCCTGCCCGGTTGCTTCCTCGGCGTCGGCCGCATTGATCTCCCGGCGGATGTCGTGGATGGTCCGCTGCAGCGTCCTGGGGAGTTTGCGGCTCATGCGCTGCGCGCCTTTCGCGTCGCCAGCAGGGCCTCGACCTCGTCGGCAAGCTCGCGCACGTCCTGTGCCGCCGCCCCCTCGGGCTGGATCAGCGTCGGCGTTGCGCCATAGAGTGCGGCCTCGGCATAGGAAACCCGGTTCTGCAGCTCCTGGCGCAGCAGCGGAAAACCGGCCTCTTCCAGCTCGGCGCGGATGTGGCGGGCGATCACGCTGCCGCGCGTCGTCTGCGTCAGCACGCAGCGGAAGGTCGGCGCCCAGCCCTGGACGCCGGCCATCAGCAGGCCGACCGTATCGGTCATCCGGTCGACATCGAGCGGCGAGGGCTTGACCGGGATCAGCACCAGATCGGCGACCGCAAGGCCCGCCGCGGTGATCTCGCTGTCGAAGCCCGGCGTGTCGACAAGGATGATGTCGTGGTCGCGGGCCTGCTCCTTGACCGCCTTCCACACGTCCCGGTCGGCGCGCCCGATCACCGGCAGGCCGCCGAGCGCCTGCTCGCGCCCCGCCAGCCGCAGCACCGAATGCTGGGGATCTGCGTCGATCAGCAGAACCTTCCAGCCGCGTGCCCGCCAGTGGACGGCAAGGCAACTGGCCAAAGTCGACTTGCCGCTGCCGCCTTTCAGCGACGCGACGGTAATGACCTGCGCGCTCATTGCCGATCCGGCCCCCGCTGATTCCCCGTTTGCGTTGCGTTAACTATAGCGCAGTTCGGCGCGGCGGGATGCCTGTCCCGCAGGCAATCGCAGGCAAACGCGGGCGCGCGGCCTGCGCGCTTGCGCTTGCCCTGCTTCTCGGACATGAACGGACCAGCCGGGGCGGCGTCCGCCGCCCGCCGCGCTTGCCCGGGGCCTTTCATGTCGCTCACCCTCGTTACCGCCGCCGATGCCGCTTTCGCTCCGACGCTGGCGCAATATCTGGGCAGCGTGCAGGCGCGCGGGCTCCACACCGACGCGCGCATCGCCGTCTACGATCTCGGCCTGGAGCCCGGCGAGCGGGCGCGCCTTGCCGCGCGCTTTCCCTTCGCGGAATTCCTGCCCTTCAGCCTGGTGCCCTATCCCGCCCATGTGGCGCCGGCGACCGGAACTTATGCCTGGAAGCCGCTGGTGATCGCCGATGCGGCGGAGCGGTTCGGCGGCCGGATCTTCTGGTTCGACAGCGCGACGCTGTTTCACGACACGCTCGCCGAACCGCTGGCCGAGCTTGCCCGCCACGGCGTCTACACCCTGTCGGGCCAGTCCAACCTGGCGCAGCGCTGCGCGGTGTCGATCCGCGAGCGGCTCGGCGTCGATCCGGCCTTTCTCGACCGCCGCATCCGGGTCGGCGGGGTGGTCGGCTTCGATCTGGAACAGCCCACGGCTCGCGACCTTCTCATCGACTGGGCGGAGCTGGCGCTCGACCCAAAGGTCTTCATTCCGGCGGCCCGCGACAACAGCCACAATGCCGACCAGGCGATCCTGTCGATCCTGCTGTTCCAGGCCGAGGCCGCCGGCCGCCTGGTCTTGAGCGAGGGCGACATCGACATCAGCTCGCCCCGTCCGGTGCGCTGGATGAGCTCGCGCAACAAGCTGAACCCGGCCCGCCCGCGCTGGAGCGATCCGCTCGCCCGCCTGTGGTACCGGCTCTATAAGGCCGGCGACCGGGCGAACCTGCGCTGGCAGGATTTCTACCGCCGCCGCATCCTCGGCCTGCATCGCTGGCCCAAGGAGAATTTCCGCACCTATGTGATGCGGGCGGGCGATGCCGTACCGACGCCGGTGCCGTGCCCGGCGCTCAGCTATTACGCCGACCCGTTCCTCTGGCGCCGCGACGGCCGCCTCTGGCTCTTCGTCGAGGAATTCCGCTATCGCGAGCAGCTCGGCCGCCTCGTTGCCATGGAGCTTGGCGAGGACCTGCGCCCCGGTCCTCTCATCCCCGTCCTGCCGCTGCGCGAGCACGCCTCCTATCCCTTCCTGTTCGAGGCGGACGGCGCGCTCTACATGCTGCCCGAGACCTGCGCGCTGGAGGCGCTCGACCTCTACGTTTGCGAGCGCTTCCCCGACCGCTGGCGGCGCGTCCGGCGGATCTTCGAGCGCGTGGATGCCGTCGACAGTGCGCTGTTCCGTCATGATGGCGCCTGGTGGCTGCTCACCTGCGAAAGACCGCCGGGGCAGGGCGGCGCGCGCACGCTGGCGCTGTATCGCAGCGAGGATCTGCTGACCGGCGCCTTCGAACCGCACCCGGTCAATGTCGAGCACCTCTTCGCCGAGGGGGCCCATGGCTTCGGCCGCGGCGCCGGCAGCATCCTGCGCGATGAGACGGGCCTTTTGCGCGTCATGCAGAAGAACCTTGCCTATTACGGACAGGGCGCCGAGCTCCGCCGCATCACCCGTCTCGATGCGGACGGCTACCGCGAGGAACCGGCCGCGAGCGACCATCCGCTGGCGCGGCTCGCGGCGCTGGCTTCGCCCCACCACATCGCCCTCCACGACGATGTCGTCGCCTTCGATGTCCGCACGCGGGTCGGCTTCGTCTCCGGTCTGCCATGGATCGGCCGCCGGCTGAGCGCGCTCGATCCGGCGGCCAAGCGCTTCCTGTCCGGTGCGCCGGAGCTTGCCGGCGAGATCGCGGCCGCCGTCAGCGCGGCGTGTCGCCGCCTGCGGCCAGTCGATGGCCGCCCACCGTCCAGCGATCCGCCATGTGACGGATGACAATGGTGTTGTTGCGGCTCTCCGGCGTGCCTTCGCCGCGATTGACCTTACCCAGGCTGTTGGCGCGGTAGAACGACTGGCGGGTGAAGAGCTGGAACCCCGCCCGCGCCGCCGGCACCACATATTTGCGCGCCGCGCAATGTCCGGAAATCCACACGTCGTCGACATAGAACGCCGCCGGCGGGGCGCCGCGATGGGTCAGCATCCCCTCCATGTCGGGGAAGAAGCGCGGCCGCACCAGATAGCCGGAAAACCCTTGCAGGATGTCGATCTCGTAGCGCTGGCGCAGCCGGCGGGCGCGGACCGGCGCCGGCGGCAGCATGTAGAGATTGGTGCGCACCGTCGTCGGCCGGTCGGTGAAGTCGCCCGGCACCACCCAGCCCGACAGGCCGAGGGCGGCGTCCGGATCGGCCTCGGCCTCGCGCGCCAGCACCTTCAGGAAGTCGGGCGGATAGATCCGGTCGTCGTCCACCACCACGATGGCGGCATTCGCATCAAGGGCGGTGAGGCTGGGAAACAGCTTCGTCGCCGGGCCGAAATCCTCGCAGCGCACGATGGTGACGGTAGCGAGCCCCGACAGCCAGTCGGGGATCTCGTAGCCGCAGTTCTCCCGGCGCGAGTGATGCGGCACGTTGAGGCGGATTTCCGCCGGCGGCAGCGACTGGTCGAGCAGGCTCTTCAGCGTCATGCCGATATGCGCGATGCGGCTCGGGATCGTCGTCAGCGTCACCACCGGGCCGCGCGCCTCGGCCGCCTGCGCCGTGCGGTCCAGCTCGGCGATGTCGCGCCGCGCCAGCCTGCGGGCGCGGATGAGATCGGCGACCAGCGTTTCGCCCTCGAAGAAATCATGGACGGCGATGGCGGTTGCCGCACCGCCGCCGATGGCGGCCAGCACCAAGCCTGTGACGAACGACATGGGATCCTTTCCTTGGCCTTCGTTTGCTGTCTCGGCGCTCAGAGCGCCTGCTGCCACTCGCGGATCGCCTCCACCGGCCAGACCAGCATCAGCACGTTGAGGGTGAGGTTGTCGCGGATGACGGCGAGGGCGACCAGCTCCATGGCGATCGCCAGCAGCACCGTCACCCAGACCGGCAGCCGCAGCGCCAGCCAGAAGCCGACCAGCATCCACAGGACGTCGAAGACCGAGTTCAGCACGCTGTCGCCGGTATAGCCGACGGCGATCGTGCCTTCCCGGTAGCGGTCGATGATCCAGGGGCTGTTCTCGACGATCTCCCACGCCGCCTCGATGAAGATCGAGCCGACCGCCCGCCAGCCCATCGAGAGCCGGGGCGTCAACAGGTGGAACAGCCCGTAGAACAGCATCCCGTGGATGATGTGCGAGGGCGTGTACCAGTCGGAGATGTGCTGCGAATTGTCGGCGGAGGAGACGTCGGCGGTCCACAGCTTGATCTCGCCGCAGGTGCAGATCGGCACCCGCCCCATCGCCAGCAGGATGACGGCGGTCAGCACGATCAGCGCGAGCGCGGCGAGAAGGGGGAGGGCGCCTTTTCGCGAAAGCGTCATTAAGGGGTATCCTGCATTGGGGCAGTTGCGGGGAGGACTTCGCTTGAGCCGCCAGCTATGGGCGGTAACGCGGCCATGCGCAAGCGGCACTGGAATTTGCCGGCGCAAGCGATTAGACCTTCGCCCACGAAAGCGGGCCGCAACCGGCACTGCGCCACGAAATTCCATGGAGAGCGCATGAGCCTCACCGAAGCCCAGGCCGACGGCGGCCGGGACACGGGGCCGGACGCGGCAAGCCACCTGTCGCGCCGGACCTTCGCCATCATCTCGCATCCGGACGCCGGCAAGACGACGCTGACGGAAAAGCTGCTGCTCTCCGGCGGCGCCATTCGCGCCGCCGGCCAGGTCCGCGCGCGCGGCGAGCGGCGCCGGGCCCGCTCCGACTGGATGAAGATCGAGCAGGAACGCGGCATCTCGGTCTCCTCCTCGGTCATGACCTTCGAGCGCGACGGCATCACCTTCAACCTGCTCGACACGCCGGGCCACGAGGACTTCTCGGAGGACACCTACCGCACGCTGACCGCCGTCGACGCGGCGATCATGGTCATCGACGCGGCCAAGGGCATCGAGACGCAGACGCGCAAGCTGTTCGAGGTCTGCCGCCTGCGCGACATCCCGATCATCACCTTCGTCAACAAGATCGACCGCGAGGGCCGCCATCCGCTGGAGGCGCTGGACGAGATCCAGGAGGCGCTGGCCCTCGACGTGGTGCCGATGACCTGGCCGGTCGGCATGGGCTCCGACTTCTTCGGCGTCTATGACTGGCAGGCGAAGCGCTTCCTCACCTCGTCCGAAGGGCGCGGCACCCGTTTCGACACCATCATCGACGTCGCCGGCCTCGACGATCCCGCACTCACCGAGCGGGTGTTCCCGACCGTGCTTGCCGAGCTTCAGGAGAATGTCGAGCTCGGCTCCGAGGCCTATCCGGCCTTCGACCGCGAGGCCTTCCTGGAAGGCCACATGACGCCGGTCTTCTTCGGCTCGGCGCTGCGCGACTACGGCATCGAGGAGATCATCCAGTTCATCGCCCGCTTCGGCCCGGCGCCCCATGCCCAGCCGGCGACGACCCGCGTCATCCGCCCGGAAGAGCCGAAGGTGACCGGCTTCGTCTTCAAGGTGCAGGCCAACATGGACCCCAAGCACCGCGACCGCATCGCCTTCGTGCGCCTGTGCTCGGGCGTCTTCCGGCGCGGCATGAAGCTGAAGCATGTGCGCGCCAACAAGACCATCGCCGTCTCCGCGCCGATCTTCTTCTTCGCCGAGGAGCGCGAGCTTGCCGAGACCGCCTATCCGGGCGACGTCATCGGCGTGCCCAACCATGGCCAGCTCCGCGTCGGCGACACCTTGAGCGAGGGCGAGGAAATCCACGTCACCGGCCTGCCGGCCTTCGCTCCGGAAGTGCTGCGGCGCGTGCGCCTGGCCGACACGATGCGCGTCAAGCAGATGCGCCAGGGGCTGATGGACCTTGCGGAAGAAGGCCTCGTGCAGATCTTCAAGCCGCAGATCGGCTCCAACTGGATCGTCGGCGTCGTCGGCGTGCTGCAGCTCGATGTGGTGGTCGACCGCCTGCGCAACGAATATGCGACGGAAATCGGCTTCGAGGCCGCGCCCTACAGCACTGCGCGCTGGATCGAATGCGACGACGAGCTCAAGCTGCGCAAGTTCCTCGACAGCAACCGCGCCAGCGTCGCGGAAGACCGGGACGACCGCCCCGTTTACCTTTTCAAGAACTCTTGGGAGGTAAATTATGTCGGTGAGAAGAATCCCGATATCCGGTTCCGCGAAACCCGCGAGATCGTGCATACTCCCGAAGGATAGTCCGGTCGGCGGACCGGGACGGACGCGGCGCGGCGGACGACGGGTCAGAGGGATCGCAGGCAAGTGAAAAGGCGTAATATGTGCGCCTTTTTCTTGCAATGCACAGCGATGCATCCTATCTAGAAACGAAGCCTCGTTATTTCGACGGCTTCCTGATTCTATGCGATTCGTCAAAGGCTAAGTGATCGAAGGGGGCTTGTTGCCATGGCCCTGGCAGTTCCGACCGTATCCAAGGCGCCCGCGCGCATGTCCCGCGTGATCGAGACCCTGCGCCTGTGGCTCGGCGGCAAGCCGGAGGCGGTGCAGGTCGCGGCCCTTCCCTGGCGGCGCGATGGCGAGGGGCGTCTGCAGGTTCTGCTGGCCACCAGCCGCGACACCGGGCGTTGGGTCCTGCCCAAGGGCTGGCCGCAGAAGGGCCGCTCGCTGAGCGAGACGGCGGCCGCGGAAGCCTGGGAGGAGGCGGGCCTGTCCGGCCGGGTCGGCAGCGAGCCGCTCGGCAGCTATTCCTATCGCAAGCTTCTCGACAATGGGCTGCGCCGCCGCGTGCGCGTGCAGGTGTTTCCGCTGGCTGTCGTCGGCGAGGCGCAGGACTGGCCGGAAAAGGGACAACGCGAGCTGCGCTGGTTCGATCCGGCGGAGGCCGCCCGCAATGTCCACGAGCCGGAGCTGTCCCGCCTGCTTGGCAATGCCCGGCTGCTGGAGGAGTTGCGGTGAGGCGCGTCCGCGCCTGCGGGGGCGGGGGACGCACTTGCTGCCACGGTTGATCGCGGACGTCGCCAAATCGTCATTTGCCGGGCGCAGCATGGCGCCATGAGCGACAGGACCCCCGCCAGGATCCGCACCACCCTCGACAAGGACCTCGACAAGTTCACCTATGTCGAGGAAGCGACCAGCTATCTGTCGCGCTCCTATGTGACGCTCGGCTTCGGCGTTCTCTTCCTCGTCCTCGTCGGCTGTCTCGCCGCCTTGCTGCTGGCGGAGACCTCGCACTGGTTCCTGCTGACCGCGGCCGTGGTGCTTGGCGGCTACATGGCGCTCAACATCGGCGCCAACGATGTCGCCAACAACATGGGGCCGGCGGTCGGCGCGCGCGTGTTGACCATGGGCAGCGCCCTCGTGCTGGCGGCCCTGTGCGAGAGCGCCGGCGCGCTGCTGGCCGGCTCCGGTGTCGTCTCGACCATTTCCTCCGGCATCGTCTCGGCCGAACAGTTCGCCCGGCCGCAGGACTTTCCGCTGGCCATGCTCGCCGCGCTCGTCGCCGCCGCCCTGTGGATCAATCTCGCCACCATGATCGGCGCGCCGGTGTCGACCACCCATGCAGTGGTCGGAGCGGTGGTGGGCGCCGGGCTGGTTGCGGCCGGCACCGTGGCGCTCGACGGGCTGACGCTGACGGCGATCGCCGCCGGCTGGCTGGTCTCGCCGGTGCTGGGCGGCGTTGCGGCGGCGCTCCTGCTGGCCTTCATCAAGACCTTCATCCTGCGCAGGAGCGACCGCCTCGCGGCGGCCCGGCGCTGGCTGCCGACGATCTTCGCGGCGATGGCCGGCACGTTCACGCTCTATCTGATTCTGGTCGGACTGCCGGCCCTGCGCAGTGCCGGCGCCCTGCCGGTCCTCGGCCTTGGTGCCGTGGCCGCCGGGCTTGCCTATGCGATCTCGCGCCCGGCGGTGATCCGGGCGGCGCGGGGGCTTGACGACAGGAACCAGTCGCTGCGCCATCTCTTCCGCCCGCCTCTGGTGGTTGCGGCGGCGATCCTCTCCTTCGCCCACGGCGCCAACGATGTCGCCAACGCGGTCGGGCCGGTGGCCGCCATCTTCTCCGCTCTCGGCGAGGACGGGGTCGGAGCGCCCGATGGCGTGCTGCTGCTGCCGGTGCTGGTGGTCGGGGCGCTCGGGATCTCGCTCGGCCTGCTGCTGTTCGGGCCGCGCCTGGTGCGTATGGTCGGCGAGCGCATCACCCGCCTCAACCCGATCCGCGCCTTCTGCGTGCTGCTGGCAACCGCCGCCACGGTGCTGCTCGCCAGCGCCGCCGGCCTGCCGATCTCCTCCACCCATACGGCGGTCGGCGCGGTGTTCGGCGTCGGCTTCTACCGCGAATGGTACATGAACCGGGAGCGCCGCGCACGGGCAGCGGCCAATCCCGCCGACCTGCTCGCCCGGCCCGAGGCGGGCGAGGCCGCCGACATCCGCCGGCGGATGCTGGTCCGCCGCGCCCATGTGCTGACCATCGTCAGCGCCTGGATGGTCACGGTTCCGGCCAGCGGGTCGCTCGCCGTCCTCGTCTGGTTCGTCCTGTCGGCGGCCTTGTGAGCGCTGGACGGGACCGCCGGCCGGCCGTTGCCGCGCGCGTGCGCGGCCCGTTGCGACTTGACGGGCGGGGCGATCCGTCCTCATGAAGGTCCGACGACCGCGATCCTTGCTCCCGACGGGAAGGGCTACGACTTGATGAACCGTGCAGGCTACCTGAAGCAGCTCGAAACGGATCTTGCCCGCTGGGCCGCCAATGGCTGGATCGGCACCGAGGGTCTGGCGAAGATCCGGGCGGAGATCGGCGAGGCGCCGTCCGGCTGGTCGCGCCTTCCCGCGCTGTTCGCCGGCATCGGCACCATCTGCCTCGCGCTTGCGGTCGCCGCCTTCGTCGCCGCCAACTGGGAGGTGATCCCGCGCGCGGTCAAGCTGGTCGGCATCGCGGCGCTGCTGCTGGCCGCCCATGGCTTTGCGGCGGCGATGGCGGCGCGCGGGCTGCGCGCGGTCGCCGATCTTGCGACCATGTTCGCAACCCTCGTCTTCGTCAGCGGTCTCGCCCTGGTCGGGCAGATCTACCATCTGCCCTCGGACTGGCCGGGCGGCGCCCTGCTGGTTGCCTGCGGCGCGCTGGCGGCTGCCTGGCTCTGCGGCTCGCGCGCCTCGCTGGTGGCGGCGGCGGTGGCGTCCCTTGCCTGGCTGTGGTGGATCGGCGACCCGCCGCGTCCGACATGGGCGCAGGTCGCCATTGCCCTGGCCCTGCTGCTGGCCTGTCTCCTCCATGTGGCGCGCATGACCTCCTTTGCCGGCCGCTGGTCGGTGCTGCTGCTGTTCGCGGGCATCTATGGCTGGCTCTTCGCCGCCTGGCTCGACACCAATTACCTGCTGTCCTCCAGCGACATGGAATTCTCGATCCTGCCGATGGGCACGGCGTTCGGCGCCTTGCTGGCGGTCTGGGGCTATGTCCTGTCCGGCGCCGAGCACGGGGCTGCCGAGCACGGGGCGGCCGAGCACCTGGTGGCCGGTCGCCGCGCGGATCTGATGGCGCTCGCCCAGTCGGCCTCCGGCTTCGGCATCCTGGTCCTGGTCGGCACCGTCGTGCTGACGCTGGTCATCGGCTTCACCGAAACCGCATCGGATGAGGTCGCCATCGAGATCCCGCATGTCTGGCCGCTGCACCTGACCCTCGCGGTCATGCTTGCCGGTCTCGCCTGGCAGGGCGTCTCGTCGCCCGGATCGCGGCCGCTGCGCGCGGTCGCGGCGGCGGCGGTGCTTGCGGCGGCGTCTCCGTTCGTGCTGATCTTCCTGCCGGGCGACACGGTGCTGCTCGCCGCGCTCACCCTGGCCGCGCTGGTCGCGGTCAGCGCCGCCGGCTCCGCCGCTTCGCTCTCGGCCTGGAGCTTCGCCGGCAATTTCGGCCTCGCGGTCGCGCTGCTCTTTCTGCTCTACGAGACCGTCGGCTCGCTGCTCGGCCAGTCGGTGTTCTTCTTTGTCGCCGGCCTGCTGCTGGTGGCGGTGGCGATCATCTCCGCACGACGCCTCAGAAAACGGGCCGCAGCCACCGGGGAGGGCGGACGATGAGCGCGCTGCTTGCCTCTCCCTGGGCCCGCTGGGGCCTTGTCGCCGTGCTGCAACTGGTGCTGATCGGCCTGCCGCTCGCCGACCGTCTGCAGGTCCATTGGTTCGGGCGCGAGGTCACCCTGGCGCTGCGCCCCATCGATCCGCGCGACCTGCTGCGCGGCGATTATGTCATCCTCAATCCCGAGATCGGCCAGGTCCTGCCCGAGGCCGGCGTGCCGCAGGGCCTTGCGAGCGGCGATGAGGTCTGGGTGGTGGTGGAACCGGACGATGAGGGAATTTCCCGCGCCGTTGCCGTGCTGTCGGCGCCGCCCGGCGATGGCCGCATCGCCCTGAAGGGGCGCGTCACCGGTGTGCCCGCATCGGCCTCAGGCGCGCTGCGCGTCGACTACGGCCTCGAAACCTTCTTCGTGCCGGAGGGGCAGGGGATCGAGATCGAGCGGATGCCGGCCGACCGCGTCCGTCTGGTGGTGGCCGTCGCCGACGATGGCCGTTCGGCGCCGCTGCGCCTGATGGCGGATGGCGAGGTGCTGCTCAAGGACAGCGCCTTCTGACCACGGCCGGCGGCCTGCTCCAGGTCCCGGCTCCCCGGTTCGCCGCTCCCCGGTCGCTTTGTCGCAGCCCGCCTCGGTCCCTTTCGGGGCGGGGCGCGTTGAACTGCAGGGCTAAAACAGGTATATGAAATGCATCATATGGAGAGATGCATGCGCCTGACCCTGCAGACCGACTACGCCCTGCGCATGATGATGCATCTTGCCGTCATGGACGGCGAGCTCGTCACCATCGGCGATGTGGCCGAGACCTTCCGCATCTCGAAGAACCACCTGATGAAGGTGGCCCAGGCCCTGGCCCATGCCGGGCTGGTCGAGACCGTGCGCGGGCGCAGCGGAGGCCTCAGGCTGGCCCGTCCCGCCGATCGCATCCAGGTCGGCGCGATCGTCCGCCGGCTGGAGCAGCAGATCGCGCTGGTCGACTGCTTTCCCGGCGGCAACGGCACCTGCCGCATCACCCCGGCCTGTCAGCTCAAGCCGGCGCTGTTCCGGGCGCGCGAGGCCTTCTTCGCCGTGCTCGACGAGTACACGATCCACGACCTCGTTTCCGGCAATGCCGGATTGAAGGACATTCTGGTGGGAGAAGCCGCATGAGCGAGATCCGCATCCGCAGCGCCGACGAGCGCCGGGCCGAGATCCGGGCCGCAGCCGCCCGGCTCGGCATCGACGACGCCTATATCTCGGTGCTGGTCGACACGTTCTATGCCCGCGTGCGCCGCGATCCCGAACTCGGCCCGATCTTCGAGGCCGAGATCGCCGGCGACTGGCAGCCGCATCTGGCGAAGATGAAGGACTTCTGGGCCTCGGTCGCGATGAATGCCGGCCGCTACAGCGGCCGTCCGGTGCCCGCGCATGTCAAGCTGACGGGCCTCGAGCCCCGGCATTTCGCCATCTGGCTCGGCCATTTCGAAGAGGTCCTGAAGGACACCGCCCCCCATCCGGACGCCGTCCCCTATTTCATGGAGCGGGCGCGCCGCATCGCGCAGAGCCTGGAATTCGCCATCTCCGGCCTGCCCCCGATCCTTGCCCAGGGAGAGCGCACATGAGCACCGTCGGCCTCATCGTCATCGGCGCGGAAGTCGCCACCGTCCTGTTCTTCGCCGTCTATCTCGCGGCGCTCACCGTCGCCCTGCGCGAGGACCGCGCCGCCGGGCGCGTGCCGGTGCTGGACGCGACCGGCCGGGCGCTGTTCCGGGCCGCCAGATACGGCTTCACCATCGGCATCGCGGCGGTGGTCCTTCTCACCCTGTGGAACATCGCGGAGAGCATCGCATGAGCACGCCCATCAGCACGCAAGACACCGTCCGGCCGGTCCTCTGGCCCTGGCTGCTGCTGTGGGGCGCCGCCCCCATGCCGCTCTATATCTGGGCGGCCGTCGCGCTGCTGCTGTAGCGACAAAGCGGCGGGCTCAGTCCGCCGCCTCTTCCTCCGCCAGCATCTCCAGCTCCAGCCAGGTGTCCTCGGCGGCTGCGAGCTTGGTCTGCAATTCGGTGAGCTTGGCCATCAGCGCGTCGAAGCGCTTCGGGTCGCGGGCATAGAGGGTCTGGTCCTCCAGCTCGCCCTGCAGCTTGCCGATCTCCTTGCCCAGCTTCTCGATCTCCTTCGGCAGGGTCTTGAGCTGGTGCTGCTGGGTGAAGCTCATCCGCGACTTCTTCTTCGCCCGCTCCTCGGCGGGCTTCTCCTTCGCCGCCGCCGGCCTGGCGCTGCCCGCATCGCCCGCGCCCTTGCGCGCCGAGACGCCTTCGCCGCGCTGCGCCACCATGTCGGAATAGCCGCCGGCATATTCGCGCCACAGCCCGCCGCCCTCGGCAAAGACCGTCGACGTCGCCACCCGGTCGAGGAAGTCGCGGTCGTGGCTGACCAGCAGCACCGTGCCGGGATAGTCGGACAGCATCTCCTGCAACAGGTCCAGCGTCTCCAGGTCGAGATCGTTGGTCGGCTCGTCGAGCACCAAAAGGTTCGACGAGCGGGCCAGCGCCCGCGCCAGCATCAACCGGCCGCGCTCGCCGCCCGACAGGGCGGCAACCGGCGTGCGCGCCTGTTCGGGCGCAAACAGGAAGTCCTTCATATAGGAGACGACGTGGCGCGGCCCGTCCGGCAGCATCACCGTATCGCCGCCGCTTCCCGTCAGCACCTCGGCGACGGTGTCCTCGTCCTTCAGCGTCTCGCGCGACTGGTCCATCGTCACCATCGTCAGCCCCGAGCCGAGGATCACCTCGCCGCTGTCGGGCTGTAATTCGCCGGTCAGCAGCTTCAAGAGAGTCGTCTTGCCGGCGCCATTGGCGCCGACGAGGCCGACCCGGTCGCCGCGCAGGATACGGAGGGAGAAATCCTTCACCACCGGCCCGCTGCCGTAATCCTTGGAGATGCCGCGCGCCTCGATCACCCGCTTGCCGGAAACCTCCATCTCGCCGACCGTCAGCTTGACCGTGCCCTGCGGTCCGCGATGGTCCTTCTTCTGCGCGCGCAGGTCGGCGAGTTCGCGCACCCGGCGCATGTTGCGCTTGCGCCGGGCGGTGACGCCATAGGTCATCCAGTGCTCCTCGCGCTTGATCTTCTGCGCGAGTTTCTGCTGGTCGCGTTCCTCCTGCTCGAACACCTCGTCGCGCCAGGCCTCGAAATGGGCGAAGCCCTTGTCGAGCCTGCGCGCGATGCCCCGGTCGATCCACACGGTGGCGCGGGTGAGGTCGGCAAGGAACCGCCGGTCGTGGCTGATCAGCACGATGGCCGAGCGCATCGAGGCCAGCTCGCTCTCCAGCCATTCGATGGCCGGCAGGTCGAGATGGTTGGTCGGCTCGTCGAGCAGCAGGATGTCCGGCTCCGGCGCCAGCGTGCGGGCGAGCGCCGCCCGCCGCTTCTCGCCGCCGGAAAGCTGCGCCGGCGCCTCCCGGCCGGTCAGGCCGAGCACGTCGAGCAGATACTGCGCCCGGTACGGGTCGTCGCCCGGCGCCAGCCCGCCGCTGGCATAGTCGAGCACGGTGGCATAGGCGGACAGGTCCGGCTCCTGCGGCAGGTAGCGGATGGTCCGCCCCGGCTGCACGAAGCGCTCGCCGTGATCGGCCTCCACCAGCCCGGCGGCGATCTTCAGCAGCGTCGACTTGCCCGAGCCGTTGCGCCCGACAAGGCCAATGCGATCGCCCTCGCCGACCTGCAATTCGGCCGAGGTCAGGAGCGGCGTGCCGCCGAAGGTCAGGGCGATGTCGCGAAGGTGGAGAAGGGGAGGGGCCATGGGTGTCCGGGTCGGGGTTGTATCGCGATTTTGCCGCGGGCATGCGCCGGCAGCCTGCGGCCGCGCTGCCTGTTGCCTGCGCGGCTCGGCACCGTCCTACAGCATCGGCCGGAAAACCGGAATCGGTTTTCGGACCGCGTGATGCGCACAGCCGCAGTCGGAAGCCGCTCTCAGTCCAGAGCCTTCACCCTTGTCAGCAGCGCGCGCGTCATCCCCATCAGCTTGCGCATCTCCTCGCGTGCCTGCTCCGGCGCGCGCGCCGCGATCGCGTCCAGCACCTTGGCATGCTGGCCGAGGGCGATCGGGTCGCTGACGCCAGGGTCGGAGGTGATCCGGATCGAGGCCCGCAGCGCGTTCTCGATGCAGGCGCCGAGGCCCGACAGCAGCGCATTGCCGCTGGCGGTCAGCATCAGCCGGTGGAAGCGGACATCGGCGGCCTGGGTCGCCGGCGTGCGGTTGCCGTCGGCAAGGCCCATGGCGTCCAGCGCCTCGCGCATCGCCGCGATCTCCTCCTCGCTGGCGTTCTGCGCCGCCAGCGCGGCGGCCTCCGGCTCCACCATCTCGCGGATGCTGACCAGTTCGGCCAGCAACTGGCCCTGCGGCACCACCTTCTGCCGCCAGGCCAGCATCTGGTCGTCGAGATAGTTCCAGTCCAGTTCCGGGCGGACGCTGGTGCCGTGCTTCGGGCGCGAGGTGATCAGCCCCTTGCCGACCAGGATCTGCAGCGCCTCGCGCAGGCAGGTGCGGCTGACGCCGAGGCTGCCCAAGAGGTCGGCCTCCGTCGGCAGTGTTCCGCCGGGAGGATAGGTGCCGTCCAGGATCCGCAGCGCGATCGTCTCGGCGACGGTCGACTTCAGGTTGCCGCGCATCGGCGGGGAGACGGGCGGCACATTGGTCTTGTGTTTGTGCATGGTCCCTGTCGCGCTTGGAGCTTCGCCGTCTATGGCTTCCGCTATTGCACCGGCCAAATCAAGCGAAAGCGGCCGGTTCTCCCGCAGCGGCAGCGTCATCACGCCACATTTATCGGAATTGTGGCCGGCCGTTGCGCGGCTGCACTCGCGAACGGGGCGCCGATCGGATATTGAGGCAGGAGCTTCGCGGGGCGCAGGGCGAAGCACCAGACCGGAGCATGGATTGATACGCATGGACGCCGAAACACCCGACCGCAGCCCGATCCGGCTCAGCCGCCGCGCCTTTATCGTCGGCGCTCCGCTGGCGCTTGCCGCCTGCCAGAGCGACGGCATCGCCACCGCCGGCCTTCCCGTCACCCCGGCCCTCGCCAAGGGGCCGCCGCTGCCGGGCGAGGATTTCGACTACGCCTCGGCCTATGCGGCGGTGACCGATTACGACTTCAAGGTTCCCGCGCTCGCCTACAAGAAGTTCGACCGCAAGTATTGGCGCCAGGTCGTCGACTACGACACCCGCCATCCGGCCGGCACGATCATCGTCGACCCCTACGGCAAGTTCCTCTACTGGACCCTGCCGGGCGGCAAGGCGCTGCGCTACGGCATCGGCGTCGGCAAGGCGGGCTTTGCCTGGTCGGGCGAGGCCAAGGTGCGGGTCAAGCGCGTGTGGCCGCTCTGGCGCCCTCCGCGGGAGATGATCGACCGCAATCCGCATCTGGAGAAGTACTGGAAGGACGGCTATCCGCGCGGGCCGCAGAACCCGCTCGGCGCCCGCGCCCTCGACCTGTGGCAGGGCAGCGTCGACACGCTGTACCGCATCCACGGCACCAAGGAGCCGGAAAGCATCGGCCGCAGCGCCTCGTCCGGCTGCATCCGCATGTGGAACCAGGACATCATGGACCTGTTCGAGCGGGTGCCGACCCACACCAATGTGGTGGTGCTGAGCAAGGCGCCGGCCAGCGCCTGAGCCGTTTCCCGGCTCTTATCCCCTGACGCGGCGCGTCTGCGCCGCGTCTATGCCATCACGCGGCGCGCCTGCGCCGCCTCTATGCCCTGACGCGGCGCGCCTGCGCCGCATCTATGCCATCACGCGGCGCGCCTGCGCCGCATCGGCCCGGACGAGCGAGGCGACGAAGTCGTTGAACCGCTCGCCCTGGATCAGGATATGCGAACGCAGGGCGCTTTCCGCCTTGCGGTCGTCGCCCGCCAGGATCGCATCGACGATCGTCTGGTGCTCGCTCAGCGAATTGCCGACCCGGTTGCGCACCCGCAATTGCAGCCGCCGATAGGGCTTCAGCCGGTTCTGCAGTGCCCGCGCCTGTTCGGCGAGGAAGCTGTTGCCGCTGCCGCGATAGATCGTGTCGTGGAACGTCTCGTTGGCATAGAAATAGGCGTCGGGCTCGCCCGCGTCGGCCGCCTGCGTACAGGCCTCATGCGCTGCCAGCAGGTCCCGGTGATCGGCCGCGGTCATCCGCCGGCAGGCCAGCCTTGCGCACATCGCCTCCAGCTCCGCCATCACCTCGAACATCTCGATCAGCCGCGAGACGCCGATCTCCTGGACGAAGGCGCCGCGTCGCGGCCGGATCTCGACCAGGCCGGAGGCGGACAGGGCGATCAGCGCCTCGCGGATCGGCGTCCGCGAGACGTTGAAGCGCTTGGCGAGCGACACCTCGTCGAGCCGGGTTCCGGGGGCGAAAACCCCGGTGGCGATGTCGTATTCCAGCGCTTCCCGCAGGACCTGGGCCGTGCGGGGGGCGGGTTTGGGGGTGTTTGGCGAAGCATCCATTCCCGGATTTTATGCAATGATTCTTCTCTTGTATACAAAAACCGTTGACTTGAATGCGCGGACCATGGTCACCTTGAGGAGAGGCGGGCTGCTGTCGCGAAAAAACGCGGACGCGGGTGCCGTCCGGACATGCAGCCGACCGCCACGCAGAGGGCCGGTCGGCATTGGGAGGAAACAATGTTCAGGAAATTCACCAAGGCCGCTCTCGGCCTGACCACCGCCCTTGCCCTGGCCGTGCCGGCCGCCCATGCCGCCGATGTGGTGCTGAAGGCCTCGCACCAGTGGCCGGGCGGCAAGGGCGACGTGCGCGACGAGATGGTCCAGCTTCTCGCCCGCGAGGTCGCCAACGCCAATGTCGGTATCGAGATCAAGGTCTATCCCGGCCAGTCGCTGTTCAAGGCGAACGAGCAGTGGGGCGCCATGACCAAGGGCCAGCTCGACATCTCCGCCTTCCCGCTCGACTATGCCTCGGGCCGCCACCCGCAGTTCTCGGCGACCCTGATGCCGGGCCTGGTGCGCAACCATGATCGCGCCACCCGCCTCAACACCTCGCCCTTCATGGACGACATCAAGAAGATCGTGAACGATGCCGGCGTGGTCGTCATCGCCGACGCCTGGCTCGCCGGCGGCTTCGCCTCCAAGAAGCAGTGCATCACCTCGCCGGAGAGCATGAAGGGCCAGGTCACCCGTGCCGCCGGTCCGGCTTTCGAGCAGATGCTGGTCGGGGCCGGCGGTTCGATCTCCTCCATGCCGTCCTCGGAGATCTATACCGGCCTGCAGACCGGCGTTCTCGACGCGGCCAACACCTCGTCCGGGTCCTTCGTCTCCTTCCGCCTCTATGAGCAGACCACCTGCCTGACCGCGCCGGGCGCCAATGCCCTGTGGTTCATGTATGAGCCGATCCTGATGTCCAAGCGGAGCTGGGACAAGCTCAACAAGGAGCAGCAGGACGCGCTTCTGGCCGCCGGCAAGGTCGCCGAGGACTATTTCGCGGCCGAAGCCAAGGGGCTGGACGATGCCATGATCAAGGTCTTCAAGGACGCCGGCGTCGAGGTCGTGGAGATGTCGCCGGAGGACTATGACGCCTGGCTCGCCATCGCCAAGGAGACCTCCTACAAGAACTTCTCCGAAAACGTTCCGGGCGGCGAGGAGCTGATCGCCAAGGCCCTGGCGGTCGACTGACCGCCTGACGCCGGCGGCGGCGCGCCGCCGGCATTCGCCCTGCGCGGGGCCGGCACCACCGGTCCCGCGCTTTCCAACACCTGCGCTTGCCGATGCCGCCGGCCGTCCCGCCGGCCGGGGAGGGGCTTTGTCCCGGCGGGCGCCGATGCAACCGGAACCCTAAGGCGATGTCCTTCTACATAAACGCGGTTTCGGCCGTCTCGCGCCTCTTCGGAGTGGTCGCGATGCTGCTGACGGCAAGCGCCGCCCTGGTCGTCACCCACATGGTCGTGGTGCGCTACTTTCTCGACGGCTCGACCATCTGGCAGACGGAATACGTGATCTACGCCCTGGTTGCGGCCACCTTCCTCGGCTCGCCCTATGTGCTGCTGCACAGGGGGCATGTGAATGTCGACCTGCTGCAACTGCGCGCCGCGCCGGTCGCCCGCCGGGCGATGCAGACGATCTCGGCGCTGGTCGGCATCGCCTTCTGCGCCCTGCTCGCCTGGTCGGGCTGGGAGTATTTCCACGAGGCCTGGTCCTTCGGCTGGCGCACCAGCACGGTCTGGGCCATCCCGCTGTGGATCCCCCTGCTGCCGCTGCCGGTCGGCGTCGGCCTGATGGTGCTGCAATACATTGCCGAAATCATGAAAATTCAGGGAGGCGCGCGATGACGCCCATGCTCTGGGGCGCCGGCGTGCTCGTCTCGCTGCTCGCGCTTCTCGCGGTCGGCACGCCGATCGCCTTCGCCCTCGGCTTCGTCTCGATCATGGCGCTGATCCTCGCCGATGGCTGGGGCAGCGTGTCGATCCTCGGCGAGACCTTCTTCGGCGGCCTGGCCTCCTTCGGCCTTGTCTCGATCCCCATGTTCATCCTGATGGGCGCGGCCGTTGCCTCCTCGCCCGCCGGCAAGGACCTTTACGAGGCGCTCGACCGCTGGCTCAACCGGGTGCCCGGCGGCCTCGTCCTGTCCAATCTCGGCGCCTGCTCGATCTTCGCCGCCCTGTCCGGCTCCTCGCCCGCCACCTGCGCCGCCATCGGCAAGATGGGCATCCCGGAGATGACCAAGCGCGGCTATCCGAACGAGATCGCCGCCGGCTCCATCGCCGCCGGCGGCACGCTCGGCATTCTCATCCCGCCGTCGATCACCATGATCGTCTACGGCATCGCCACCGAGACCTCGATCGGCCGGTTGTTCCTTGCCGGGCTGCTGCCGGGCGTGATGCTCACCGCCCTGTTCATGGCCTGGACCATCTACGACTGCCGCCGCCGCGGCGTCGGCCTCGAAATGCTCGGCCGCCGCTTCTCGTTCCGCGAGCGTGTCGAGGTGCTGCCGCGCGTGCTGCCGTTCGTCGGCATCATCGTGGCGATCCTCTACGTGCTCTATGGCGGCGTCGCGACCCCGTCGGAGGCGGCCGGCGTCGGCGCGCTGTTCTGCCTGATCTTCGTGGCGCTGATCTACCGGCTGTGGAAGCTGTCGCTCTACAGTTCGCTGTTCCGCGACACGCTGAAGGAAAGCGTCATGATCATGATGATCATCGGCGCCTCGGAACTGTTCTCCTTCGCCCTGTCCTCGCTGTTCATCACCCAGACCATCGCGGAATGGATCGCCGCGCTCGACGTCAATAAATGGGTGCTGATGGCGATCATCAACGCCTTCCTGCTGTTCGCCGGCTTCTTCCTGCCGCCGGTGGCGGTGATCCTGATGACCGCGCCGATCCTGCTGCCGATCATCATCCAGGCGGGCTTCGATCCCTACTGGTTCGCGGTTGTCCTCACCATCAACATGGAGATCGGGTTGATCACCCCACCGGTCGGGCTCAACCTCTATGTCATCAACGGCATAGCGCCCAGCATCTCGCTTCCCGAGATCCTGCGCGGATCGATCCCCTATGTCGGATGCATGGTTGTCGGTATCGTGTTGCTGTGCCTGATGCCGGAGATCGCGCTCTGGCTCCCGAACCTCGTCATGGGACCCGGCCTATGAGCAGCACCAGCTTCTTCAACGACCTTCTCGCCTCGATCGCCGAGCAGGGACGCCAGCTTCTCGACCTGCGGCGGGACCGCTCGCCGAGCGGCCGGGCGCTCGGCGATCTGTGCGAGGCGCTGCTGTCGGGGCGGGGCGAGGCCTCCGGCGTCGCCCTGGCGCGCGACGTGCTGGCGAGCTACGCGGCGCTGCCGCCGCAGGGGCGGGCCGAGTTCTTCGACGAACTCGCCGCCCGCTTCGGTCCGGACCGCGACAAGGTCGAGGAAGCGGCCCGCGCCGTGCTCGAGGACCCATCGGACGAGGCGCGCCTGCGCCGTCTCCACAAGGTCTCCGAGCCGCGCCGGCAGGAACTGATCCGCCGGCTCAACCTGGCGCCGGGGGGCACCTCGGCGCTGGTCGGCATGCGGCGCGAGCTGCTGGCGGGCCTGCGCGAGCATCCCGGCTGGGCCGATGTCGACCGCGATTTCGAGCACCTGTTCTCGTCCTGGTTCAACCGCGGCTTTCTCGTCATGCGCCGCATCGACTGGTCGACGCCGGCGGTGATCCTGGAGCGGATCATCCGCTACGAGGCGGTGCACGAGATCCGCGACTGGGACGACCTGCGCCGGCGCATCGACGTGCCCGACCGGCGGCTCTATGCCTTCTTCCATCCCGCGCTGGTCGACGATCCGCTGATCTTCGTCGAGGTGGCGCTGATGCGGGCGATCCCCGACGCGGTGCCGCCGATCCTTGCCGAGCAGCGCGAGGGCATCGACGCGGCCGAGGCCAGCACGGCGGTCTTCTATTCCATTTCCAACTGCCAGGAGGGGCTGCGCGGCATCTCCTTCGGCAATTTCCTGATCAAGCAGGTGGTGGAGGAGCTGCGCCGCGACCTGCCGGGGCTGAAGACCTTCGTCACCCTGTCGCCGGTGCCGGGCCTGCGCGCCTGGCTCGGCACGGCGCTGGCGGAAGAGGGCCATCCGGCGCTCTCCGTCCTGTCGCCGGAGCTGCGCGAGCTCCTGGAAAATGGCGGCGGCGGTGCGCCGCTGCCGGAGGAGGCGCGCGAGCCCCTGCGCGCCCTCTGCGCCCATTACCTGGTGCGCGAGAAGCGCGGCAGCCGGCCGCTCGATCCGGTCGCCCGCTTTCACCTTGGCAACGGCGCGCGGCTGGAGCGCGTCAACTGGCAGGCCGATCCCTCGCCCAACGGGCTGCGCCAATCCTTCGGGCTGATGGTCAACTATCTTTACGACCTCGGCGATATCGAGAAGAACCACGAGGCCTTCGCCGCCCAGGGCACGGTCGCTGCCGCCAGCGCCGTCACCCGACTGCTGAAATCCGTCCCCGAACTCAAGACACAGGCACCGGACCCCGTCGCATGACGCAAGACAATCACCTCTTCTCCCGCATCCGCGCCGCCATCCGCAACGAGCAGGCGCCGTTCATCGAAACGCCCTCGGGAGAGGTCATCACCTATGGCGGGCTGCTCGCCCGCTCCGCCGCCTATGCCAATGCGCTCGCTGCCCTCGGCGTCAAGCCGGGCGACCGCGTCGCCGTGCAGGTGGAAAAGTCGGTCGACGCCCTGATGCTCTATCTCGGCACCGTGCGCGCCGGCGCCGTGTTCCTGCCGCTCAACACCGCCTATACCCCGGCCGAGATCGACTATTTCGTCGGCGACGCCGCCCCGGCGCTGCTGGTCTGCGATCCGGCCCGCAAGGACGCGCTCGCGCCCATCGCGCAGAAGGTCGGCGCGCGGGTGGAGACGCTGGATCCTGAGGGGCGCGGCAGCCTCCGCGATGCTGCGGATGCGGCCGCCACCGACTTCGGCGACGTTGCCCGCGGCGCCGACGATCTGGCCGCGATCCTCTACACCTCCGGCACCACCGGGCGCTCCAAGGGCGCCATGCTCAGCCACGAGAACCTTGCCTCCAACGCCGCCGTACTCGTCGACGTCTGGCATTACACGGCGAACGACGTGCTGCTGCACGCGCTGCCGATCTTCCACACTCACGGGCTCTTCGTCGCCACCAACGTGACGCTGCTGGCCGGCGGCTCCATGCTGTTCCTGCCGAAATTCGACCTCGACCAGATCCTGCGCCTGATGCCGCGCGCCACCACCATGATGGGCGTGCCGACCTTCTACGCCCGCCTGCTCGGCACCGACCGCTTCACCCGCGAGCTCGCCGCCCATATGCGCCTGTTCGTTTCCGGCTCGGCGCCGCTCTCGGCCGAGGTGCACAAGGCCTTCAGCGCCCGCACCGGCCACGCCATCCTCGAGCGCTACGGCATGACCGAGACCAACATGAACACCTCCAACCCCTATGACGGCGACCGCCGTCCGGGCACCGTCGGCTTTCCGCTGCCGGGCGTGGAGCTGCGCATCGCCGATCCGGACAGCGGCGCGGTGCTGGCTGAGGGCGAGGTCGGCGTCATCGAGGTCAAGGGCCCGAACGTCTTCAAGGGCTACTGGCGGATGCCGGAAAAGACCGCGTCCGAGTTCCGGGCCGACGGCTTCTTCATCACCGGCGACATGGGCCTTGTCGACGAGCGCGGCTATGTCTCCATCGTCGGCCGCGCCAAGGACCTGATCATCACCGGCGGCTTCAACGTCTATCCGGCCGAGGTCGAGGCGGCGATCGACGAGATCGAGGGCGTGGCCGAGAGCGCGGTGATCGGCGTGCCCCATGCCGATTTCGGCGAGGGCGTCGTCGCCGTCGTTGCCGCCCACAAGGGCGTCGCGCTCGATCCGGAAGCGGTGGTCGCCCCGCTCGCCGAGCGTCTTGCCCGCTTCAAGCAGCCGAAGAAGGTCTATGTGCTGCCCGAGCTGCCGCGCAACACCATGGGCAAGATCCAGAAGAACGTGCTGCGCGACATGTACAAGGACACGTTCGCCTGAACGTGCCGCGCTGAAGCGGCCGCGACGCTGCACCTGAAACCGAAAAACCCGGGAGCGTCGGCTCCCGGGTTTGTTTTTCCGTATCGGCCGATCAGGCGGCGCGCGTCGGCTTGCCGTGCTGCGCTTGCCCGTGGGCCGCGACGGGCTTGCGCACCTCGTCATACTTGCGAAGGTCCCCGTCGAGGGCCGCCGACAGCGCGTCGAGCGTGGCGAGCACCTCGGCGCTGGCGATGTCGAGCTCGGCGAGATGCCGGGCCGTGGCCGCACTGTCGCCGGCCGCATGCGCCTCCAGCGCGGCCTTGCCCACGGCATGGACCCGCTGGTGCGGCGCCTTGACCGCGACATAGGCCGGGTGTGCGCGGATTTCCTCTGAGTCCAGTGAATCGTACCACTTGCCCAGACGGCAGCCGTGATCATCAGCGAGCGTCGCGGCGGTCAGGTTGGCGGCACCGATGATCGTGTCGACGATCTGCTTCTTGAACATGACGTGGTCGATCTTGGTCATCTCGCACATCGACCGGTGCGAGGCCGGGTTGAACCACGCCCGCGCATTGTCGGAGAAGCGCATGTTGCTGGATTGCAGCCGGCCGCTCATCGACATGAGCTGGCTGTCGTTCTCCACGCTGAGATCGGCGACGCCGGTGATGCTGCGGGCGATCTCCTGGCTCGCTTCCTTCTGCTGCTGGAGGATCTGCGAGACGTCCTGCATGCGCCCGGACACTTCGCCGATCTGCGCGCTGATCGCGTGCATCCGGTCGTTGGCGCCGGCGATCGTCTCCTGCCCCCGTTCCACCGCCTCGCGGGATTCGGCGATGGCCTGCTGGGTGGTGACCATGCCCTCCTTCAGCGCCTCGATCCGCTGGGTGATGTCCTCGGTCGCCTTCGCCGCCTGGGTGGCGAGGTTCTTCACCTCGCTCGCCACCACGGCAAAGCCGCGTCCGGCCTCGCCGGCGCGCGCCGCCTCGATGGTGGCGTTGAGGGCGAGGAGGTTGGTCTGGTTGGCGATGTTCTCGATGACGCTCAGGAATTCGCCGATCTGCTCCGACGCCCGTTGCAGCGAGCTCAGGTTCTCCGAGCTCTCGCGCGAGGCTTGCGCGATATCGGACATGCGCTGCGACACGTCCTGCATGGCGCGCAGGCCCTCCGCGACGGCTGCGTTGGTGGCATCGGCCTGGCGGGCGGCGCTGTCGCTGTTTTCGGCGATCTGCTCGACCGAGGTCACCAGTTCCGTCGCCGCCGCCGAGATCGCCTGGCCGCTTTCCCGCGCCTGGCGGGTGTTGCGCGACAGGGTCGCCATGCTGACGGCGACGTCGTTGACATCGGCCACCGTGCCGGTCAGGCCGCGCAGCGAGGCAAGCTCGGTCTCGTGGCGGTTCTCCTCCTCGCGTTGCCGCAGCATGCCGTTTTCATAGGCGTTGTAGGAGACGATCATGTCGAGGAAGGTGCGGCTGACCAGCACCTGCAGCGCCTGGGCGAGCTTCGTCGGCTGCAGCCGGTAGCGGCTGGCGAGCGCCGGGATCGCTTCCACCAGCATGCGGCCGTAGGAGGCCAGATACCATTTCGGCTCCAGCTTGATGCGCACATGCGCCTCGCCGATCCTGACGGCGCGGGCCTCGAACGCCGCGTCGGCGTCGTGGTTGAAAATATAGTCCCAGTGGCTGGTCTGGGCAGCCTTCAGCCGGGGCACGTCCTGGCCCTTGACGCCGAGCTTCGGCGCCAGTTCCGGGGTCTTGGCGATCGTGTCGTAGAAGGCGTCGAGAACCCCCGGCATGGCCGGCTTCAACTTCTCCCAGACGGCTTTCGCCTGGCCGGTGTCGAAGGCGTTGGCACCGATGAAGCCGGCGATGTCCGCGCTCATGCTTCCGGGATGCGAGGCTGCGCCGCTTGGGCGTTGCGCGGGGGTCATGACGTTCCTC
This sequence comes from Stappia sp. TSB10P1A, assembly GCF_900185725.1. Taxonomy (GTDB): domain Bacteria; phylum Pseudomonadota; class Alphaproteobacteria; order Rhizobiales; family Stappiaceae; genus Stappia. Next base: position 259,970 of record NZ_FYAU01000014.1, read on the forward strand.
CAGAGACAGGGTATTTCCCTCACCATTCGGACGAACGGGTAAACAGCCGCCTAACAGTTCCGACAATGTGAATATTTTACAAGCGGCTAGCGTTGCCTCGGCGGACGACACAACCCCGCCGGGCGCTCCGCTTTGGCGCGGGGGGCGAATCGCCGATAGTCGTCCCGTTCCCGCGAATGGCCCTTGCAATGCGCTGGCCGGGCTGCCATGCCGGCGGGACCGTTCGACTTCGATCACGCGAGACCATCGGCACGAATGACTGTCAGCATCGACATGGGCGAGGTGAGGGGAGCGGGATCGGCCGCCTCCTGCCAATTCGATCTCGAGGAACTGCTCGCGACGCGCCTGCTCGTCCAGGGCAATTCCGGCTCGGGCAAGTCGCATCTGCTGCGCCGCCTGCTGGAGCAGAGCGCCCCCTGGGTGCAGCAGGTCGTCATCGATCCGGAAGGCGATTTCGTCACCCTGTCGGAGCGCTTCGGCCATGTCGTCGTCGATGCCGCCGGCAGCGAGCGCGACCTTGCGGTCATCGCCTCGCGCGTGCGCGCCCACCGTGTCTCCGTGGTGCTGAACCTTGAGGGCCTTGAGCCCGACCGGCAGATGAAGGCGGCCGCCGTCTTTCTCAACACCCTGTTCGAGGCCGAGCGCGACCACTGGTATCCGGTCCTCGTCGTCGTCGACGAGGCGCAGCTCTTCGCGCCTGCCGCCTCCGGCGACACGGGGGAGGAGGCGCGCCGCGTCGCCCTCGGTGCCATGACCAACCTGATGTGCCGCGGCCGCAAGCGCGGCCTTGCCGGCGTCATCGCCACCCAGCGTCTCGCCAAGCTCGCCAAGAATGTCGCCGCCGAGGCGTCCAACTTCCTGATGGGCCGCACGTTCCTCGACATCGACATGGCCCGCGCCGCCGACCTGCTCGGCATGGAAAAGCGCCAGGCGGAAGCCTTCCGCAATCTCGAGCGCGGCCATTTCGTCGCCCTCGGGCCGGCCGTCTCGCGCCGCCCGATGACCGTGCGCATCGGCGCGGTGGAAACCGCCGGCCGCGGCGGTGGTCCGCGCCTCACCCCGCTGCCGCAGGGCCGTCCGGAGGACCTGCAGGACCTGCTGTTCCAGCCGGCGAGCCAGGACGAGAGGGTCGCCGCCGAGCGCCCGCCGGTGCAGCAGGCGATACCCGCCTCCGAGGTGCTGGAGCGCCTGACCCGCCAGGCGGCGAAGCGCGAGGAGGCGGAGACCGGGCCGCTCGACCGCGAGGCGCAGGACAAGGCGGTGGACGCGGTGATCGCCGAACTGCTTGGCGATGGCGAGGCGGCGTTCCAGCCGATGGCCGCCCTCTATCAGGACTTCCTCGTGCGCTGCCGCATCGCCCGCCTGCCGGGCCGCCCGCCGGAACTGCCCGAGTTCCGCCAGCGCGTCGCGCTCGCCCGTGCCGGCGTCGAGCCGAGCGACATCGACCCGTCGGTCTGGTCGGCGGCCGAGACCGTCGCCGCCAGCCTTCCGGAGGAGATGCGCGGCGTCTATCTGCTGCTCGCCAAGGCGGCGCTGGAGGGGCGTCCCTGTCCGCCAGACAGCGAGATCGCCCGCGCCTACGGCACCCGCTCGCCGGGCCGCGCCCGCTGGCTGCTCACCCATATGGAGGAGCAGGGCGTTCTCGTCTGCGCCAACGATCTGCGCGGCAACCGCATCGTCACGCTGACCGATCTCGACTGCCGCACCGCACCGCTGTCCTCGCGCGCCGCCGGCTGAGCCGGCCCCGTTGCGCCCGGCCGGCTGCCAGCATTTGGGCACAGTGCCCGATTGCTCGCCTTGTCAGTGCTGACAGGCCGGTCTAATCTTTTCAGCGATTTCTCATGCACAGCGCGGTTTCGGTCATCATCCGGGGGCTCGGGCCGCATGAACCTCTCCGGCTCGGCAAAGGGGCGCCGACCGGTCAGCCTTGGGGTTGTTGCCAGATGAGCTACCGGAGCGTGTCCGCCATCGGAACCGCCATTGTCGCCTTGGCGGTGGCGGGGGGCGTGGCCTTCGTCAGTTGGCCGGACGGGCCGTCCTTCCTCGCCTCCGCGACATCCACCGTGGCCACCTCGCCCGCCACCGCCTCGCCGGGCGCCGCCGCGACCGGCCAGCGACGGGGCGTTGCCGTGGAGACGGCGCTGGTCGGCGTGCGCGACCTTGTCGACGACATCCGCGCCTTCGGCACGCTGGTTGCCAACGAGTCCGTCGTCATCTCGCCGGAGATCGCCGGCCGCGTCGCGCGCATCGGCTTCGCCGAGGGGCAGGCAGTCGGGGAAGGCGACGTGCTGGTCGAGCTCGACGCGCAGATCCTGCGCGCCGAACTCGACAAGGCGCAGTCCGAGGTGGCGCTGGCCGAGGCCAATTTCGAGCGCGCCCGCAAGCTCGCCGAGCAGGGCAGCGGCACCATGCGCGCTCGCGACGAGACTTCCCAGGGTTATACCGCCGCGCAGGCCAATGTGGCCCTTGCCGAGGCGCGCCTTGCCAAGACCTCTATCGCCGCACCCTTTTCCGGCATCGTCGGCTTCCGCAACATCAGCGTCGGCGCCTATGTCAGCCCCGGCGACCGCATCGTCGAACTCGCCAGCGTCGATCCGCTGAAGGTCGAGTTCCGCGTCTCCGAGACCCATCTGCCCAACCTCAGGGTCGGCCTGCCGGTCAACGTCACCCTTGACGCGCTGCCCGGCGAGGCGATCACCGGCAAGATCACTGCCATCGACCCGATCGTCGACGTGTCGGGCCGCGCCATCCGCCTGCGCGCCGAACTGCCCAATCCGGACGGACGCCTGTCGCCCGGCCTTTTCGCCCGCATCCGCATCGTCATCGCGGAGCGCAGCGCGGCGATGGTGGTGCCCGAGGCGGCGCTGTTCCGCGACGAGGGCCGGCTCTATGTCTACCGGCTTGAGGGCGGCAAGGCGGTCAAGACCCCCATCGAGATCGGCCTGCGCAGCCCCGGCGATGTCGAGGTCCGCTCCGGCCTTGCCTCCGGCGCGGTGGTCATCACCGCCGGCCAGTTGCTGCTGCGCGACGGCGCCGCCGTCGAGGTGGTCGACGGCCCGGCCGGGGGCTGAGCCATGCTGGAGTTCTTCGTCCGCAAGCCGGTCTTCGCCTCCGTCGTCAGCCTGATGGTGCTGCTGCTCGGCCTCGTCTCCTTCGTGCGCCTGACGGTGCGCGAATATCCCAACATCGACCCGCCGGTCGTCTCCGTGCGCACCGACTATCCCGGCGCCAGCGCCGAGATCATCGAGTCCCAGGTCACCCAGGTGCTGGAGGGCTCCATCGCCGGCATCGGCGGCGTCGAAGTGCTGGAAAGCCGCTCGCGGCCCGAATCGAGCCGCATCACCGTCCGCTTCCTGCTGTCGGTCAATCCGGACGAGGCCGCCAACGACGTGCGCGACCGCGTCAGCCGGGTGCGCGGCCGCCTGCCGGCCGAAGTCTCCGAGCCGGTCGTCTCCAAGGTTGAGGCCGACGCCCAGGCGGTGGTCTTCATCGCCCTGACCAGCGACCGCGCCTCGCCCATCGAGGTGTCGGACTATGCCGACCGCTACATCCGCGACCGGCTGCAGAACCTGCCGGGCGTCGCCGAGGTCAACATCTTCGGCGAGCGCCGCTACGCCATGCGCGTGTGGGTCGACCGCACCCGCCTTGCCGCCTACGAACTCACCGTCCAGGACGTGGAAAACGCCCTGCGCCAGCAGAATGTCGAGGTGCCCTCGGGCCGCATCGAGAGCTTCGACCGCGAATTCACCGTGCTCTCGCGCACCGGCCTGACCACCAGCGAGCAGTTCCGCCGCATCGTCGTCAAGGACGCCGGCGGCTTTTCCGTGCGGCTCGGCGATGTCGCGCGGGTCGAGATCGGGCCGGAGGACGAGCGGCGCACCACCCGCTACAAGCGCGAGAACGCGGTGATCCTCGGCGTCGTCAAGCAGGCGACCGCCAATCCGCTCGACGTCTCGCGGGCGCTGAGCGCGGCGCTGCCCGACATTCGCCGCGACCTGCCGGAGGGCATGAACGCCGACATTTCCTATGACCGTTCGATCTTCATCGACCGGTCCATCGAGGCGGTGTTCGCCACCATCGCCGAGGCGGTGGTGCTGGTCGTCCTCGTCATCTTCTTCTTCCTGCGCTCGCTGCGCGCGACGCTCATACCCATGGTGACGATCCCGGTGTCGCTGGTCGGCGCCTGCATCTTCATCTATGCACTCGGCTTCTCCATCAACACGCTGACGCTGCTCGCCATGGTGCTCGCGATCGGCCTCGTCGTCGACGACGCCATCGTCGTGCTGGAAAACATCCACCGCCACATCGAGAACGGCATGAAGCCGATCCGCGCGGCCATCGTCGGCATCAAGGAGATTTCCGGCGCCGTCGTCGCCATGACGCTGACGCTCGCTGCCGTCTACACGCCCGTTGCCTTCGCCGAGGGGCGCACCGGCAAGCTCTTCACCGAATTCGCGCTGACGCTGGCCGCCGCCGTGCTGATGTCCGGCCTGGTGGCGCTGACGCTGTCGCCGATGATGTGCTCCAAGCTGCTCAAGGAGCATGAGGAGCGCGGCCGCGTCTCGGCCGCCCTGGAGCGGGGGTTCGACGCCCTGAACGACGGCTACCGGCGCCTGCTGCTGGTCTCGCTCAAGGTCCGCTGGCTGATCGTGCTGATGGTCTTCGCGGTGGCCGGCGCCTCCTGGATGCTGCTGACCAGCCTGAAGTCGGAGCTGGCCCCGCTGGAGGATCGCGGCGTGCTGTTCATCTCCGGCTCGGCGCCGGAAGGTTCGACCATCGACTTCACCAGCCGCTACGCCCTGCAGGTCGAGCAGCTTCTCGCCGACATTCCCGAGGTGCGCTCCTATTTCGTCATCGCCGGCTCGCCGGAGGTCACCGACATCACCTCCTTCTCCCAGCTCCAGCCCTGGGAGGACCGTCAGCGCAGCCAGATCGAGATCGGCGCCGAATTGCAGCCGCAGATCCGCCGCGTCGCCGGCCTGCGCGCCTCGGTCAACCATCCCGGCTCCTTCGGCGTCAGCGCCCGCTCGCGGCCGATCGAGTTCATGATCCTGACCTCCGAGCCCTATGAGCAGCTCGACGCGATGGTCAACGACTTCCTCGCCGCCATCGAGGACAACCCCAATCTCGTCAACGTCACCAGCGACCTGGCGCTGAACAAGCCGCAGATCGAGGTGGAGCTCGACCGCGACCGCGTCGCCGACATGGGCGCGGGCGTGCTCACCGTCGGCCGCACCATGGAAACCCTGCTCGGCGGGCGCAAGGTCACCCGCTTCAACATGAACGGCGAGCAATACGACGTCATCGTCCAGGTCGACCCCTCGGACCGCCGCACGCCCGGCGACCTTGAGGACATCTATGTTCGCGCCCAGAACGGCTCGATGGTCCAGCTCTCCAACCTGATCAGCGTGCGCGAGAGCGTCTCGCCCAAGGAGCTCAACCGCTTCAACCAGCTCCGCGCCGCCAAGATCGCCGGCAACCTGGCCCCCGGCTATTCGCTCGGCGAGGCGCTCGACTATCTGGAGGCGACGGCGCAGCGGGTGCTGCCCTCCAGCGCGCGCACCGACTATGGCGGCGTCTCGCGCGAGTTCCGCCAGACCGGCTCCAGCCTCGTCTTCATCTTCGTGCTGGCGCTCGGCTTCATCTATCTGGTGCTGTCGGCGCAGTTCGAGAGCTTCATTGATCCCTTCATCATCATGCTGACGGTGCCGCTGTCGATGCTGGGGGCGCTGGCGGTGATGCACCAGACCGGCGGCACGCTGAACATCTACAGCCAGATCGGCCTCGTCACGCTGATCGGGCTGATCACCAAGCATGGCATTCTCATCGTGCAGTTCGCCAACCAGCTTCAGGAGGCGGGCAAGAGCCGGTTCGACGCGGTGGTGGAGGCGGCGGCGCTGCGCCTGCGGCCGATCCTGATGACCACCGGCGCCATGGTCTTCGGCGCGGTGCCGCTGGCGCTGGCGGAAGGGGCGGGCGGCGAAAGCCGCCAGGCCATCGGCTGGGTGATCGTTGGCGGCATGTCCTTCGGCACGGTGCTGACGCTCTTCGTCGTGCCGACCGCCTACACGCTGTTTGCCCGCGACCGCTCGCGCTCGCGCGCGGCCGCCCCCGTGCCTTCCAGCCAGCCGGCGGAATAGGGCGGGCGGAGGTTGGAGAAAACACCTGCCGAGGGTGCCTCTGGTTCCCGGATCTTCGGCCTCGTCCGGGACGACCTCCTGAGAGGGAGGCACGATCTCGCGCTCCTCCGCTGCTCCGCGCGGGCGCTTGGGACGGGTGCGCGCTTTCCTCCCCTCTGCCGTCACCCCGGCCAAGCGCAGCGCGCGCCGGGGCCCATTGGCTGCCAGAGCGGCGGCGAGGACGCGCTGGCCGAGCTCCACACACAGAGTGTCGTCCCGGTTTCGGCTTGCCGAAGACCGGGACCCAGTAACCCCAGGTCGTACGGATCGAGCGGTGACGTTGCCGCAAGATCACCGATGGCGATCGAACGGCTTGAGGTTGCAGCCCTCGCACACCCACCCGCCCCGGCGGATACTGGATACCTGCCTTCGCAGGTATGACAGCCGTGGAGGTGGCGATGCGCTCCCGCCTCATGCCTGCCAAGGGTGCCTCTGGTTCCCGGATCTTCGGCCTTCGGCCTCGTCCGGGACGACACCCTGAGAGGGAGGCGCGGCCTCGCGCTGCTCCGCGCGGGCGCTTGGGACGGGTGCGCGCTTTCCTCCCCTCTGCCGTCACCCCGGCCAAGCGCAGCGCGCGCCGGGGCCCATTGGCTGCCAGAGCGGCGGCGAGGAGACGCTGGCCGAGCCTCTCGTGCGCCTACACGCCGGTTGCATCCCGCGCACCGCCCCCTCCGGCGTCCTCCTGCGCTCCGCCCTCTCTTTCGTCCTCCCGGACGGCGCGCAGCGCCGAGCCGGGATCGGCGAGCCGAGGGCCTGTCGACGGCACTCCCGAACACCACCACGACCGCCGGGGCTCCCCGATCCCGGGTCTCGCGATGCTCGCCCGGAATGACGCTGGGGAGAGGTTGGAGAAAAACACCCGCCAAGGGTGCCAATGGGTCCCAGCGCGGCACCCGCGCACCCCCCGGAATGACGCCAATGGGGGCGACGAATCCCCCTCACGCCCGGCTGAGGGCCCGCGCCGCCGATTGCGCCAGCGGCGCGAAGCGCTGGGCGAAGTCCTCCGCCTGCCATTCCGACAGCGAGCCGGCGACATGGATCGCCGCGGTCGGACGACCGTCCGGCCCGGTGATGGCGACGCCGATGGCGATCTCCCCCGGCACCACCTCTTCCAGCGCCATTGCGTAGCCGAGTTCGCGCGCCTCGCGCACCTTCTGCCGGATCGGCTCGGGCTCGGTGATCGTCTTCACCGTGATCGGCGTCAGATTCGAGCGGGCGAGGATGTCGTCGACCTCCGCGTCGGGCAACAGCGCCATGATCGCCCGCCCGCCGCTTGCACAGAAGGTGGGCACCGCATGGCCCACCAAAGTGGCGAAGAAGGTTTCGCGCTTGCTCTGGTTGCGCGCCGCATAGACCACACGCAGGTCGTCGAAGAGGCTCAGGTCGACGCGCTCGCGCACATTGCGCCGCAATTCCAGCAGCACCGGCGTCGCCCGCTCCACCAGCGGATTGAGCCGCAGATAGTCCAGCGAATGGTCGAGCAGCCGCAGGCCCGGCACATATCCCCGGTCGGTCGGGTCCCGCTCGATATAGCCGAGCTGCCGCAGGGTGTGGACAAAGCGCTGCGCCGTGCTCTTGCCCATGCCGGCGGCCGCGGCGATCTCGGTCAGCGTCAGCGGCGCGTCGGCCTTGTGGAATGCGGCCATCACGTCGGCGGCACGGGCGATGGAGCGCACGAACAGCGGATCCTGCGCCTGTTCCTCGGGCGTTCCGGCCTTCGGCCTGGCGCGCGGCGACCAACTGGTCATGTCGGGGTCCCTCGAAAAACGTACTGCTTACAAAACAGCATTGACTCGTCAACTTTACCATTCGTATCGTAAAAAAATAATACGATCGTATTATATTTCAATACGCAGGAGGGCGTATGGTTCGCGGGCGCAAGATGGCTCCAACAGGTCCGGGCAGGACGGCATCCGTCGCTGCGCCGGGCTGCTCCGCCAACGCTGCAACCCCGTGGCGGGGGCTTTGATGAGCCGCCGCGTCGCCCTTGCCGGTTTCCTGCACGAAACCAACACCTTCGCCCCCTCGCTCGCAACCCTGGCCGAGTTCGAGCAGGGCGGCGGCTATCTGCCGCTGTCGCGCGGCGCGGAGATCTTCGCCCGCGCCGAGGGCGTCAATCTCGGCATCTCCGGCGCCATCGCCCATGGCCGCACGGCGGGCTGGGACATGGTGCCGGTGCTGTGGACCGGCGCGATTCCCTCCGCCCATGTGACGCGCGAGGCCTATGAGCGCATCGCCGGCGAGATCGTCGCCGGCATCGCCGCGAGCGGCCCGCTCGACGGCGTCTGCCTCGACCTGCATGGGGCCATGGTCGCCGAACATCTCGACGACGGCGAGGGCGAGCTGATCGCCCGTGTCCGCGAGGCGGTCGGGCCGGATGTGCCCATCGCCGTCAGCCTCGACCTGCACGGCAACACCACGCCGCTGATGGTGGAACAGGCCGACCTGCTGGTCGCCTTCCGCACCTATCCGCATGTCGACATGGCGCAGACCGGCCGCCGCGCGGCGCAAGGCCTCGACCGCCTGATGCAGCGCGGCCGCCCCTTCGCCCGTGCCTTCCGCCGGTTGCCGTTCCTGATCCCGATCCCCTGGCAGTGCACCGTCATCGAGCCGGCCCGCACCCTCTACCGCGAGCTGGCGGAGCTGGAGGGCGGCGAGGTCGCGAGCCTGTCCTACTGGATGGGCTTTCCCGCCGCCGACATTGCCGACTGCGGCCAGACCGTGCTCGCCTATGGCGAGACGCAGGCGGCGGCCGACCGCGCCGCCGAGCATCTGGTGGCACGGATCATGGAGAGCGAGGCGGCCTTTGCCGGCCGCGCCTTCACGCCCGACGAGGGCGTGCGCGAGGCGATGCGCATCGCGAAAGGTGCCACCCGCCCCGTGGTCATCGCCGACACGCAGGACAATCCCGGCGCCGGCGGTGATTCCAACACCATGGGCATGCTCAAGGCCCTGCTGCGCAACGGCGCTGAGAACGCCGCCATCGGCCTAATCATTGATCCTGCCGCCGCCCGCGCCGCCCATGCGGCCGGGGAGGGGGCTGAGATCACCATTCCGCTCGGCGGCCAGTCGAACGTTGCCGGCGACAGCCCGTTGGAGGCGACATTCCGCGTTAAGGCGCTGTCGGACGGCGCCCTGCATGCGACCGGCCCCTATTACGGCGGCACCCGCATGAATGTCGGGCCCTCCGCCTGCCTTGCCATCGACGGGGTGCGGATCGTCGTCGCCAGTCACAAGACCCAGATGGCCGATCTGGCGATGTACCGCTATGTTGGGATCGAACCGACACGCATGGACATCCTCGTCAACAAGAGCTCGGTGCATTTCCGCGCCGATTTCGACCCGATTGCCGAGACCGTTCTCGTCTGCACCGCCCCGGGGCCGATGCCCCTCGATCCGGCGGATCTTGCGTGGACGAAGCTGCGTCCCGGCATGCGACTGTCGCCCGGCGGACCGGCCTTCGTGCCGGCAGGCGCCGCGGCGAAGATGCCGCAAGCCATGGAGGGCTGATCCGGAACCTGCGAGGACGCCTGCAGGGCTTGCGTTGCGGAGCGGGAGGAGTTTCCGCTTCGACAAGAAGAAAAACAAAATCACCTGACCAGAAAAGGGAAGCATCATGCTGCATGACACTGCCACCACCTGCTCCACCCGGCGCGGCAAGGGCTGGGCGATGAAGGCCCGCCACACCGTCGCCGGCCTGCTTGCCGGCGCGCTGCTTGCCGGCACCGGCCTCGTGACCCCGGCCGATGCCGCCGGCAAGACCATCACCGCGGTGATGCATTCGGGCCTGCGCGTGCTCGACCCGATCATCACCACGGCGCATATCAGCCGCAACCATGCCTACATGATCTACGACGTGCTGGTCGCGGTGGACGAGAACTTCACCCCGCGTCCGCAGATGGCCGACTGGACGATCTCCGACGACGGTCTCGTCTACACCTTCACCCTGCGCGACGGGCTGAAGTTCCATGACGGCGCCCCGGTCACCTCGGCCGATGCCATCGCCTCGCTGACCCGCTGGGGCAAGCGCGATTCCGGCGGCCAGTTGATCTTCGACATCACCGAGAGCCTTGAGGCCAAGGACGACAAGACCTTCGTGTGGACGCTGAAGAGCCCGTTCCCGGCGCTGCTCGACACGGTCGGCAAGCAGTCGGCGCTGCCGCCCTTCATCATGCCCGAGCGCGTCGCCAGCGGCCCGGCCGACACGGCGGTCACCGACTATGTCGGCTCCGGCCCCTTCATCTTCATCGAGTCCGAGTACCAGCCGGGCGTCTCCGTCACCTATCGCAAGTTTGAGGACTATGTCCCGCGCGACGAGCCGGCGAGCTGGATGGCCGGCGGCAAGGTGGTCCATGTCGACGAGGTCAAGTGGGTGACCATGCCGGACGCCCAGACCGCCATCAACGCGATCATGTCGGGCGAGATCGACTATCTGGAGCAGGTGCAGATCGACCTTCTGCCGATCCTCGCCGCCAGCGACGACGTCACGGTCGAGACCCGCGACGATCTCGGCTATCAGGCCATCGGCCGGATGAACTTCAAGCATCCGCCCTTCGACAACAAGAAGATCCGCCAGGCGGCGCAGATGGCGCTCAGCCAGGCCGACGTGCTCGGCACGCTGATCGGCAACCCGGACTACTACACGGTCTGCGGCGCGATCTTCGGCTGCGGCACGCCGCTCGCCGACGAGTCCGGCGCCGAGACGCTGGTCTCCGGCGGCGACATCGAAGGCGCCAAGAAGCTGCTGGAGGAAGCCGGCTATGACGGCACCCCGGTCGTCCTGATGCAGCCGACCGACGTCGTCAGCCTCACCGCCCAGCCGGTGGTCGCCGCCCAGGCCTTCCGCAATGCCGGCTTCAATGTCGACATGCAGCCGATGGACTGGCAGACGCTGGTGACGCGCCGCGCCAGCCAGGCCAAGCCCTCCGAGGGCGGCTGGAACATCTTCTTCACCAACTGGCTGGTGCCGGAGGTCAACTCGCCCCTGATCAGCCCGATGCTCAACGGCCGCGGCGACAGCGCCTGGTTCGGCTGGCCGTCCGACGAGGAGATCGAGGCCCTCAAGGCCGAGTTCATCGCCGCCGACACGCCGGAGAAGCAGAAGGAGGTGGCGGTCCGGATCCAGAAGCACACGCTGGACAACGTCCTCTACATCCCGCTCGGCCAGTATGCGTCGCCCCAGGCGCGCAGCAACAAGCTGACCGACATGCTGCCTTCGCCGGTTCCGGTGTTCTGGAACGTCAAGAAGGCGGACTGACCGGGCCGTGACGCCCGCCGCCCGGCCCTTTCGGCCGGGCGGCCAGCCTCGCCGATCCGGCATCCGGCCGGTGGCGGAGCGCGGCATGTCCGCCGTTCCCGTCACCGGCCCCGTCCGGGACACCGAACCGTCAGGAGCAGCAACCCGCGATGCTAGGCTATATCCTGCGGCGCATCCTCGCCGTCATTCCCGTGATGGTGATCGTCGCCGTCTTCGTCTTCCTGCTGCTGCGGCTGACGCCGGGCGATCCGGCCGCGATCATCGCCGGCGACATGGCAACGCCCGCCCAGCTTGAGCGCATCCGCACCTCGCTCGGCCTCGCCGAACCGCTGCACGTCCAGTTCTTCACCTGGGTCGGGCTCCTGCTGCAGGGCGATCTCGGCACCTCGCTGATCTCCAACACCGCGGTGACGACGATGATCGGCCAGCGGATCTGGCCGACGATCAACATCGCCGTCATGACCATCCTGCTGTCGGTGGCGATCGCCGTGCCGATGGGCGTGCTCGCCGCCTGGCGGCACCGCACCTGGGCCGATTACGCGGTGATGAGCTTCTCGGTGCTCGGCTTCTCGATCCCGGTCTTCGTCATCGGCTACATCTTCATCCAGGTCTTCTCGATCAATCTGCGCTGGCTGCCGGTGCAGGGCTACACCGCCCCGTCCGACGATTTCGGCCGCTTCCTGGCTCGCGCCATCCTGCCCTGCCTGACGCTGGCGACGATCTATGTGGCGCTGATCGCCCGCATGACCCGCGCCTCGATGCTGGAAGTGCTCGGCGAGGACTATATCCGCACCGCCCGCGCCAAGGGCGTCAGCGAGCGCATCGTCCTGTTCCGCCACGCGCTGCGCAATGCGGCGGTGCCGATCATGACCATCATCGGCACCGGTTTCGCGCTCTTGATCGGCGGCGTCGTGGTGACCGAGAGCGTCTTCAACATCCCCGGCATCGGCCGGCTGACGGTCGATGCGATCCTCGCCCGCGACTATCCCGTGATCCAGGCGATGATCCTGCTGACCAGCGGTCTCTACGTCTTCATCAACCTGCTGATCGACCTGTCCTACACCCTGTTCGACCCGAGGATCCGCTACTGATGTCCCCCCTGTTCCAGCAGCGCGCCTCCAGCGCCCACACGAGGGGGAGGGCGCGCGATGCAGGCTGACCGGCACCCCGCCTCCCGCATGCAGTGGCTGTTCGGGGCGATCGCCCTGCCGGCCGGCTGGCGCCTCGGCGTCGGCCCCATCATCGCCGCCATCGTGCTGGTGGCGATCGTCGCCTCGGCGCTGCTCGCGCCGCTCATCGTGCCGCACAACCCCATGACCATGGACGCCGTCCAGCGGCTCAAGGGCCCGAGCGAGACCTTTCCGCTCGGCACCGACGCCTATGGCCGCGACGTGCTCTCCCGCGTCGTCACCGGCGGGCGCATCTCGCTGCTGATCGGCGTCGGCGCCGCCGTCGTCAGCGTGCTGATCGGCCTGATGATCGGCCTCGTCTCCGGCTTCTTCCGCACCGCCGACGCCGTCATCATGCGGGTGATGGACAGCCTGATGGCGATCCCCTCGATCCTGCTGGCGATCGCGCTGGTCGCGCTCAACGGGCCGAGCATCTGGTCGGTGATGGCGGCGATCACCATCCCCGAGATCCCGCGCGTCGTGCGCCTCGTGCGCTCCGTCGTGCTGTCGGCGCGCGAGGAGCCCTATGTCGAGGCGGCCATCGCGCTCGGCTCCTCCATGCCCAAGATCCTGTGGCAGCACCTGATGCCCAACACCCTGGCGCCGCTGACGGTGCAGGGCACCTATATCTGCGCCTCCGCCATCCTCACCGAGGCGATCCTCTCCTTCCTCGGCGCCGGCGTTTCCACCGAGATCCCGACCTGGGGCAACATCATGGCCGAGGGCCGCGTCTACTTCCAGCTCAAGCCCTCGCTGATCTTCTGGCCGGGCCTGATGCTGTCGCTGTGCATCCTGTCCATCAACCTGCTCGGCGACACGGCCCGCGACGTGCTCGACCCGCGCCTGAAGAAGCGGGAGGCCTGACCATGCTGTTCAAGACCCGCACATTCGACGCGGCGCAGAGCGTCCTCACCATTACCGACCTCACCGTGCGCCTTGCCGGCAATGCGTCCGCCACGCCGATCCTCGACGGCATCTCGCTGCGCATCCGCGAGGGCGAGACCGTCTGCCTCGTCGGCGAGAGCGGCTCGGGCAAGTCGGTCACCTCGCTCGCCGTCATGGGCCTGCTGCCCAAGGGCGCGCTCGAGGTCGCCGGCGGCCGCATCGAGCTGGAGGGCCGCAACCTCCTGGAGTTCTCGCCCCAGGCGATGCGCGACATGCGCGCCAGCAAGATCTCGATGATCTTCCAGGAGCCGATGACCGCGCTCAACCCGGTGATGCGCGTCGGCGCCCAGATCGAGGAGGTGCTCGACACCCATGCAAGGCTCCCGGCGCGGGAGAAGAAGGCCCGCGTCCTCGACATCATGAACCAGGTGCACCTGCCGGATGTGGAGCGCATCTACCGCTCCTATCCGCACCAGCTCTCCGGCGGCCAGCGCCAGCGCATCATGATCGCCATGGCGCTGATCCTGGAGCCCAAGCTCCTGATCGCCGACGAGCCGACCACCGCGCTCGACGTCACCACCCAGCAGCAGATCCTCAGCCTCATCGCCGAATTGCAGGAAAAGCACGGCACGGCGGTGCTGTTCATCACCCATGACATGGGCGTGGTGGCGGAGATCGCCGACACCGTCCACGTCATGCAGTTCGGCAAGCTGGTCGAGCACGCGCCGGTGGAGGAGCTGCTGCGCCGGCCGAGGGAAGACTACACCCGCCGCCTGCTGAAGTCGGTGCCGAGCCTCACCCCGCGCGCCGCCCGGCCCGTGCCGGAGGGCGCCCCGGTGATCTCCGTCGACGGGCTGCAGAAGGTCTACGGCTCGCATGGCGTCTTCCGCAAGACCAAGGAAACGCTCGCCGCCAGCGACGTCACCTTCGCGATCCCCAAGGGCCGCACCCTCGGCATCGTCGGCGAGAGCGGCTCGGGCAAGTCGACCGTCGCCCGCTGCGTCATGCGGCTGATCGATCCGACCGACGGCTCGATCCGCGTCGCCGACAAGGAGATCGCCCGGCTGTCGCGGCGCGAGTTGCGGCCGTTCCGCCGGCACATCCAGATCGTCTTCCAGGACCCGTTCCGCTCGCTCAACCCGCGCTGGACCATCGGCCGCAGCCTCATCGAGGGGCCGCTGAACCTCGGCACCGACAAGGATGCGGCGCTGGCCCGCGCCCGCGAGCTGCTGAAGCTGGTCGGCCTGCCGGACGATGCGGTCGGCCGCTACCCGCACCAGTTCTCCGGCGGCCAGCGCCAGCGCATCGCCATTGCCCGCGCCATCGCCATGGAGCCGGACGTGCTGGTCGCCGACGAGGCGGTCTCCGCCCTCGACGTGTCGGTGCAGGCACAGGTGCTGGAGCTTCTCGACGAGCTCCAGGCCAAGCTCGGCATCGCCATCCTCTTCATCACCCATGACCTGCGCGTTGCCGCGCAGATCTGCGACGAGGTGGTGGTGATGCAGCATGGCCGCGTCGTCGAGCACGACACGGCCGAAAAGGTCCTCGCCGACCCCAAGCATCCCTATACCCGTGCCCTCATCGAGGCCGCCCCCGGCCGCGCCTGGGATTTCGCCAATTTCCGCGAGTTGCGGACGGCCTGATCCCGCGCGCCAACAACGACACCTGGAGGATTTCAAGATGCCCGTATTGCCGCAGATCGCCGGCTATGCCGACGAACTCACCGCCATCCGCCGCGACTTCCACGAGCACCCGGAAATCGGCTTCCAGGAGGTCCGCACCTCCGGCATCGTCGCCGAGCTCCTGCGCAAGTGGGGCGTCGACGAGGTCCATACCGGCATCGGCAAGACCGGCGTCGTCGGCATCATCAAGGGCAATGGCGAGGGCGGGCGCACCGTCGGCCTGCGCGCCGACATGGACGCCCTGCCGATGGATGAGCTGACCAACCTGCCGTATGCGTCCAAGACCCCCGGCGCCTTCCACGGCTGCGGCCACGACAGCCACACCGCCATGCTGCTGGGCGCGGCGCGCTATCTCGCCGCCACCCGCAATTTCTCCGGCACGGCGGTGCTGATCTTCCAGCCGGCGGAGGAGGGGCTGGGCGGTGCCCGCGCCATGATCGCCGACGGGTTGTTCGAGCGCTTCCCCTGCGACGAGATCTACGGCATGCACAACAACCCGCTCGCCCCGCCGGAGCAGTTCGGCATCAAGCCGGGCGCGGCGATGGCGGGGGCCAGCTTCTTCGACATCACCATCAACGGGATCGGCAGCCACGGCGCCATGCCGCACCATGCGCGCGACCCCATCGTCATTGCCAGCGCGCTTGTGCAGAGCCTGCAGTCCGTCGTCAGCCGCAATGTCGAGGCGACCGAGCCGGCCGTCTTCTCCGTCACCCAGATCCATGCCGGCTCGGCCTACAACGTGGTACCGGACAAGGCGGTGATCTCCGGCACCATCCGCTACTTCTCCGACCATGTGCGCGACGTCATCCACCGGCGCGCGGAAAAGATCTGCGCCGGCTTTGCCGAGGCCTATGAGGTCGAGATCATCGCCGACCTGCGCCCGACCTTCGACGTGCTGGTCAACGATGCCGATCTTGCCGAGGCCTATCGCGAGGCGGCGAGCGAGATCGTCGGCGCCGCCAAGGCGACCGTCACCAGGGATCTGGTGACCGGCAGCGAGGACTTCGCCGACATGCTCAAGGTGGTTCCGGGCGCCTATTGCACCCTCGGCCACAAGGGCGAGGTGCCGGTCCACAATCCCGGCTTCCTGCTCGACGACGACATGCTTCCTGTCGGGGCCAGCATCATGGCGCGCATCGTCGAAAAACGCATGCCCTTGTGAGTTTTCGCCCCCCAGCAACCTTTCAGGATCTTTCCATGAGCTATCTTGATCTGCCGTTCGACACGGACACGATGCTTGCCGCCCTCCGGCCCTGGGTCGAATGCGAGAGCCCGACCTATGATGCCGCCGCCGTCGACCGGATGATGGACCTTGCCGCCTATGATCTTGCCGCCGCCGGCGCCGAGATCGAGCGCATTCCCGGCCGCATGGGCTTCGGCGGTTCGGTGCGTGCGCGCATGCCGCACAAGGACTTCGGCAAGCCCGGCATCCTCGTCTCCGGCCATCTCGACACCGTGCACCCCATCGGCACGCTGCAACAGAACCCCTGGCGCGTCGAGAACGGGCGCTGCTACGGCCCCGGCATCCAGGACATGAAGGGCGGCTGCTACGTCACCGTCGAGGTGCTGCGCCAGCTCGCGCTCGCCGGCATCGAGACGCCGCTGCCGGTCACCGTCCTGTTCACGCCGGACGAGGAGGTCGGCACCCCCTCCACCCGCGAGCTGATCGAGATGGAGGCGCGCAAGAACAAATATGTCCTGGTGCCCGAGCCCGCCCATCACGATGGCTCCGCCGTCACCGGGCGCTTCGCCATCGCCCGTTTCAACGTCAGGACCTTTGGCCGGCCGAGCCATGCCGGCTGGGCGCTGAAGGACGGCCGCTC
Organism: Stappia sp. TSB10P1A; assembly: GCF_900185725.1. Lineage (GTDB taxonomy): Bacteria > Pseudomonadota > Alphaproteobacteria > Rhizobiales > Stappiaceae > Stappia. The sequence goes on from NZ_FYAU01000014.1 coordinate 276,965, forward strand.
GGCGATTGCCGCCATGGCCCGCAAGATCCTCGAGATCGAGGCGATGACGACGGAGGACTGCACCTTCTCCGTCGGCGTCATCCATGCCGGCCAGTGGGTCAACTGCGTCTCCTCCTCCTGCGAGGCGCAGGTCCTGTCGATGGCCAAGCGCCAGCACGACCTCGACGAGGGCGTCAAGCGCATGCTGGCGCTGAACGGCGAGGAGAACGACGTGGTGATCGAGGTGACGCGCGGCGTCACCCGCCCGGTGTGGGAGCCGGACGAGGGCACGCTCGCGGTCTACGAAACCGCGCGCGGCATTGCCGGTGAGCTCGGCTTCGATCTCACCCATTGCAGCGCCGGCGGCGGTTCGGACGGCAACTTCACCGGCGCCCTCGGCATCCCGACGCTCGATTCCATCGGCGTGCGCGGCTCGGGCCTGCACACGCTCACCGAACATATCGAGGTCGACAGCCTCGTCGAGCGCGGCAAGCTCATCGCCGGCCTGCTCCTCAAGCTGAAGTAACCGCGCGGCGTCCTTCCGCCTCACGTCTGCCGGGGTTGCCATTGGTTCCCGGCTCTCCGGCTTCGCCTGCGGCCGGGACGACATCCGAGAGGGAGGCGCCGCCTTGCCTCCTCTCGGCCGTCACCCCGGCCGCCGTCGTCATGCCGCCGCCTCGCCCCATCCACAGGCCGTCACCCCGGCCGCCGCCGTCATGCCGCCGCCATTGCCCCACCCACAGGCCGTCACCCCGGCCGCGCGCAGCGCAGAGCCGGGGCCTATTGGCTGCCAGAGCGGCGGCGAGGACGCGTCAACATCTCCCCCGCGTCATCCCGCACGCAGCGTAGCGCAGATGCGGGATCGGGGAGCCGGGGGCCTCGCGGCAGCACGCCCGGACGCCGCCGCAACCGCCGTGGCTCGTCGGTTCCGGGTCGCGCGATGCTCGTCTGGGAAGACGCAAGGAGAGGCATTCCGCCTCACTCCGACTGAAGGTGCCATTGGACTTGCTTCGCAAAAGTGGAGAGGGGTTTTGTTATCCGCCCATTTTTTCGAACTGGACGGGGCTGATGTATCCAAGCGCCGAGTGGCGTCTTGAGGGATTGTAGAAACCGTCGATGTAGCGCG
>NZ_FYAU01000044.1 GCF_900185725.1 Stappia sp. TSB10P1A
TCCGGCGCCGGCGAGGCCGACTGGGCCGCGTGGGTGGTGGAGGCACAGGAGCGGATCGAGGCGGCCGGCGGCGGCGCGTAATCCCGAAGCGAAAGCCCCCGAGGGCAACGGCGCGACTGGCCCGGAGCCGGCACTTTTTCAGGAGGCTTCGAATGGCTCTCATAGACCGCGTCAAAGCGCGCACCGGGTCGGACCTGCCCGACGACGAGCTTGCCGCGATGATCGCCGGCATCGAGGCGGAGATTGACGCCCGTTTCGGCCCGGCCGGGCCGATCACCGTCGACTTTGGCGACCCGTCCGACCCGGATACGCGGGGTCTGCGCACCCTGCGCCTCGCGCGGCCGCTCGATGCCGGAGAGCCGGTGACCATCATCGAGACGGACCCCGGCTGGAGCGGCAGCGGGGCGAACGACATCACGCTTTCGCCGTCCGACTATCGGGTCCTGCACGGCGGGCGCACCCTGCTGCGGCTGCTGGACGGCGACAACGGTCGCTCGCATTGGGCGCCGCTGGTGTCGGTCACCTACACGCCGACCGGCGCCCAGGGACTGAGGGACGAGGCCGTCATCCGCATCATGGCGCTCGACACGCCAGGACAGGCGGCGGCCGGCCTCAAGAGCGAGCGGGCGGGCGACTATTCATGGACGGCCGCAACCGGTGCCGAGCGCGCGGAGGCTCGCGAGGCGGTGTTCGCCTGGCTCGGTGTTGCCCTGGGCGGCAGCGCCATGCCGATGGCTTGATGGAGGGGGGGCATGGACAAGAAGATCCTCAACAAGATCCGCAAGTGCCTCGCGCTCGCCCGTAGCGGCAATGAAAACGAGGCCGCAGCGGCGCTCGCCAAGGCCCGCGAGCTGATGGATGCGCACGGGGTCACCGACGAGCAGTTGGAACTGGCGGACATCGACGAGGCGACCGCACGCGCGTGCCGGGTGCAACGGCCGCCGGTGTGGGACGTGATCCTGGCGAACACCGTTGGCCAGGCGCTTGGAGTGACCTGCTATCTCGATGCGCGCGGCGACCGCGCCTTCGTCGGCCGGGGGGCAAGCGCAGAGATCGCGAGTTATGCGTACGCGGTCCTGTTTCGCCGGCTGAAGGCCGAGCGCGCGGCGTATATCAAGACGCACCTGAAGCGCTGCAAGCCGGCGCGCAAGCGCCTGCGGGCGGACGTGTTCTGCGAGAGCTGGGCTGGCATGGTTTACCTGAAAATCAAGGCGCTGATCCCCGAGCGACGGGCCGACCCTCTCGTGCGGCAATACCTGGAGACCTATCGTCCTGGCCTCGTCACGGTCGAGCCGCGAAAGGCGAACCGCTCCGGAGGGCGCACCGACAGCGATAGCCTGCGCGGCGCGCTCGCCGGCAGCGAGGTAAACCTCAATGCCGGCCTTCAGGGCGAGAATACGGCCCCCCTGGCGCTGACATGATCGCCGGCCGTCTCACCATGCGGGCGCTCGTCGAGCGCAACCAGGCGACCGGGCGGGACGGCTGGAACAATCCGGTCGCGCCGGATTTCCAGCCGCTCGGCACGCTGCCGTGTTTCGTCTGGTCGAATGCCTCGCGTGAGATCGTCGACGGCGACAAGACCGCCATGGTCGAGGACATGCGGGCGTTGTTCGCCCTCAGCGCGGATATCGCCGAGCACGACGAGATCGCCGGCATCACCGATGCGAAAGGCAAGCCTTTGATCACCGGCCGCCTGAAGGTGGAGGGGCCGGTGCAGCGCAAGCACACGCACCTTGAAGCGGCTTTGAAAAGGATCGGGTGATGGACCAGACGCGATATACCGGACGGGATGTCGAGGTGCTCACAGACGCCTCGCCGGTGTGGCGGGATAGGTCGGAGGTCGCACCGGCCGGGCATCTGATCTGGGTGAGCGACGGCGCGTCTGTCTGGCTGCTGGAGGGCACGGGAGTGCCTTTCCCGGCCCAGGCGACGGCCTGCAAATGGTGGACGCCGGCGGTGATCCCGCGCCTCCCGTCAGGGGCGGTGCCGGCCGCACTCTCGGACTGACCCAAGATGGCGGACTGACCCAAGATGGCGGACTGACCCAAGATGGCCCGCAAGCCGAAATCGCTCAAATGGTACGGCAAGGCTGTCAAGGCGGACATGCGCGCCGCCCAGATTGACGGCGTCAACGAGACCATGGCCGCGTGCGTGCAGCACGCGAAACGAAACCACACCTGGAACAACCGGACGGCGATTTTGGAGGGCGGCATCGACATCGCCGATTATGCGGCGCCCCATAGCAGCGGCGTCAAGGGGACGTGGGGGGTGCGCGACGTGGTCTATGCGCGGATCCAGGAGCTCGGCGGCACGATCAGACCCAAGACCGGGCAGGCCCTGAAATTCCGCCTGGACGACGGCACATTCGCGATCGTCACGCAGGTGACGATCCCCGCGCGGCCTTATCTGCGCCCGGCAGCAGATGAGGAATATCCCAAGCTCGCCGACCGGATCAGGGCCTCGTATCAGCGCCGGGCGAAGCGGCGCAAGACGACCTGACGCGCAAGACGACCTGCCGGGCTCTGCGGGGCGCCCTTGACAGCCGCCCGGCGCGGCCGGATGCTCCGGCCAATCTCCCGCACCTCCCCGAATATCGACGTCTCCCGCGCACCTGCGCGGATGTCCGGCACGCGCCGCCGCCGCCATAGTCGCTTCCTGTAACCCCGGCACCCGCCGGGGTCTTGAGGTGGTGCAATGGCAGCTACGGC